>NZ_SZUU01000040.1 GCF_019583405.1 Bacteroides fragilis
TTACGTTAAATCGTTCCTAAATCAAACTCTGAATATCTCTTGTTTATTTCTTGGCGCATCCATTCAAGGGTGGCACAATAATCATTAAATCGAGGTGAATTTTCTTCCGGTACATAATCTTCCAGTCTTTTAATCATATCCCGAAGTATCCATGCACGTTTTTTGGTTAGTCTTATTCTTCTGCCAATGATACCCCTTTTGCTCATTTGGTATAAACCTTCTCCAAATGAAAGATATTCTTTACCTTCAATCGTTTTACTCATATTTGTACTTGTTATTAGCTATTCATTGTTTTCCATTTCATTGCCACTTTCTGCATTTCATCAAGTATCCCTTCTGAAAATGCGTGCCAATCTTCTTTATAAGTTTTAGTACAAAACAGTGGAACCGGGGAATCATTCAAATAAAAATCAATCCATGAATACCCCTTTACGCTATCATAATTGCTTCTTCTATATCTAAGTATAGGACGAAGTTCTCCTGATAGATAAGATTTTTTGTCCTTATCCAAAGCTTCTATTAGTAGTTCTTTCCTTTTATTCATTGTCGTTTCTGTTTTTATCTCTGGT
Source organism: Bacteroides fragilis (assembly GCF_019583405.1). GTDB lineage: Bacteria > Bacteroidota > Bacteroidia > Bacteroidales > Bacteroidaceae > Bacteroides > Bacteroides fragilis_B. The sequence goes on from NZ_SZUU01000040.1 coordinate 570, forward strand.
ACAAAGCAGGTATGTACCATAAGCGAAAGGAAAACATATACTCAGTAAGAGGAATATCCGGCTCCCAACGGAAGGGGTGGAGCACAGGATGTCCGCTCTTTCGGCAACGACACCAAGGACTGTTGCCCCATATACTAAATAAGTTATTCCGAAGGCTCTACGGCTCATAATCATCTTATAAAAGATACTGTGTTTCTTTTCCTGAGGTATGTTCTTTTCTTTTGTCATAATTTTGTTCCTTCATTTTTTCAATCGTTTGTTTTTTCTTTCCGGGAGAAACGGAGATATTTTCTCAGGATATAATTGCAGCTCTTTGACAAACGTAAGCGGAAGGTTTCCTCACAGGGGAGCACCTCCAGTGTTACCACTACGGGCGGGTCCTGCCAGGTGATTTTAGGAAACACCTCCTGGAGTGTCCCTTGGGAAATCTGCAGGGCTTCCTCACCGTTCCACATTCCGGTATCCCTTTCGGGCTTGTAGATAAAAAGATGTCCCGTGCCGGCATAGTCCACGGCATACCAGTATGTACCCTTCATCCCTTATCCCGGCCTGCCTGTTTCCCGGGAAAGAAAACAGTGCCTTTTCCCAGCACGTTTCTCACTTGGGTAATAGAGATGATACATACCGTGTTGTCCGGCTTTCCTTTCACATGGATATTCCACCGGATCTCCCGGCTGCCCACCGCATCAAAATGTAAAGGTTGGGTACGTGGATACTTGGCGTCAAGTTCCTCAATCCGGCAGTGGATCTCCTCTTTCAGGTTTTCTAAAACCTCCCGGTTCTCTATCAGGCTGTCCTTGAACTTCAGGATGTATTCCTGGAGCTCGCTTCCCTTACGGTTCACCGATGCGTATGTCTGTATGTAATGTATGAAATACATATGGCTGTTATTTAATGGGTTCCTGTTTTTTATCCTGTATCTCCATTCTCCGCGTGATACGTGTACACTTTCTATTTTCCAGATAGATCATTAGTAACATCAGAGCTATAATTACCATAATTCCGACCGGCACAAGGGGGGAGAATTCCAGATTAAACGCGAAGGGTGTCACAAGTATTCCGATAGCCAAAAAGATAGAAACTACAAACAGAAGTGGCCAAAAGATGGAATTCTCGGGCCTTTCCTTTTGGATCATTCCCTCTATAAACCCGTTCCGAAGATACTTTCCGGCAGGCAGCATTTCCTCAAATTGGATGGACTGGTTGTACCTGCATCGCAGTTCGCCTCCTGAGACTGTCTTGAAAAAGCAGACTACACTCCCCACAAAAGGGGTATCACCATTAAAGGAGACATGAAATGTGACGACTACGTTCCGTAGCGCCTGGTTCATTTGGGAGATTGTATCGGAGCACTCCCGGCTTTTTGCTTCCAGAAAAGAGCGGAAGTCGGGGGTTGACAGTGCGTACTCCCAAATATTCCGGCTTACTTTCCGGGAGAAAATGTGCACTTTCGTTTTACCGGCGGGCATGTCTTTCTCGTGGTATGTGTAAACTGTCTGTATGTTATATGTAATTTCCATTTCTGTCATTTTATGCATTATTCTATTTCTTCGCCCCATAACTCTACATCAGTAGGGGCATGTTTGATTTGGTATCCGAACCATAACATGTCCAGGATATACAGGGTGATAAGCGGTATCCATGCTGTCATTACCTGTCTCCTCCGCTTATTTGCCTGTTCAGGCTGATGTTACGTCCGTCACCCATTCCGGAGCTATAAGCCGAATAATCGGTTTTTGCCTTTCTTGGCTGCACTTTGGAAGGACTTGTCCCGATTGTTTCCAGGTATCTCTCGATAAGGGCATTATGACAATGTACCAGGGCGGTCTCACGCACTTCTTCCGCCGAAGTGCTTCGCATCGCTTCAAACTGCCCTCTTAGTCCGGGTGTCACGCCTTCGAGGTACGAACGTATATACTTTTTCCTGTACTTCTCAGTACGGTAATATCCCCGTTTGGTCGATACATACTCCATGTGCCTTTTATCTGCCAGGCGGCGGAAAGCCGTACGCAGGTAATCATAAAGTACGGTTACAGCGGCAATATTCTCCTGCGTACCCACAATCAGCATGTTGGTGCTTCCCTGGTAACGGAGCATCCGGCAGTAGTTGTACTCACACAGTACGCGCAACAGGTCACGCTTCCAGTAGTTGCCGAATGCGTCCTTATAGCTGATCGCCCCGGACTCCCTGATTTCAAACACCGCTTCCGGCCGCTTTTCGTTCACGTCAAGCAGGGAAAGGTTATATTCTTTCAGAAGCCGGTTCACGTGCGTGGCGGCGGCTTTGGCTTCGCCTTCCGATGTGGTTGATTCCTTCAGGCGTATCAGTTTCCGGATACGTTCCAGGATCTTGTCCGGTATGTCATTTTCCTGTTTCATTATTCTATTTTGTTATCGATTCGTAAATCCTGCCGGTTAAATGTCCCGTTTACCGGCTCTTCACATTTCCCGCCCGCTTACCGGACACTTGATTTTCTGCAAAAACTCGTTGAAGTCATTGCATGACGGATACAGGCGTTCCGCCTCGTTCACCAGTACCGTGCCCTTGGGAAGGAAGTGCTGCATCTTTCTCAGGGCCTCACGCCCCGGAGCGTCATTGTCCAGGAAAGCGTGCACCTTTTTATACCCTGAAAGGAAATCCTTTGACCTGTCAACGATTGCTGTGGAGTTCAGTACGCACAGGTCCAACTTTCCCAGTGCCGGCATCTCAGGATGATCCTTCGCGTATTGCTTGAAACTCAGCAGGTCGAAGAACCCTTCAAAAACGGCACAGGACTTGTTACCCGCAGCAAGGCCGGTAATGTCCTTGGCAGTGGCACATCCCTTGAACATGCTGTTACGCAATTCGAAACCTCCGTGATCATTGGCGAACCCTAACGCGTATTTCTCGCGGGGATTCTTCTCGAAGCAGTAATGCACCTCCACGCAGTGCCCACGGACGATATCCGCATCGATTCCCCGTGAAGCGGCATAGTCAAGCAGGTGCCTGTTCTCCAAAGGAATGACTTTCAGAATGGTCATTGAAGAAGCCCGCTGTACCGCTTCCTCTGCCGCTGCCGGCCTTTGTACCGGGACTATGCCACCGAAGCCTAATTCCCCGATCTCTTTCATGGCCTGCGGGAAAGAGCAGTTCTGGATGCGCATGACCAGATCCACGACCCTGCCGTGACTGCCGTCCCCGAAATCATACCACCGGTTCTCATTCCTGAAAACCTTGAAACTCGGAGAGCTGTCACGGCGGAAAGGGGAGCGGTACATGTCGTATCCCCCGTACCGTCTGGACGGTTCGTAACCGTAGCGGGAAAGAATATCTCCCAACGGGATTGAATTGGCTTCCTGTGATGTCATAATCATATAATTGTTATAGTTCTTTAAGAATTCACTCTTCGGGGGCTTCAGGAAGAAACCCGCTGTACCGATAAAAATATTGCCGTAAAAAATGTCATTATGGCAGGCACATACAACCAGAATATTGTCGGATTGAGCCCGAAAAGCGGGACAACAGCAAATCTGGCAAGCAGAAAAAGCAGAATCGCTGCCAACATGAAGTACCTCGCTTTTTCCATGGCACAGGAGACGGATTCCTGCGCCTTTCTGGAGAGTTCCTCCAGATAATTTCTGAATTCCGTCCCGGGAAGGGCACAGTGTTCATACCGGCAAAGAAAACCCGGAGGAAAGCTCTTGTACCGGTAGAAACTGATACTGACTATCGGTTCCCCGGTATTCCTTGCATCCACCCGCAGAATGGCGTATACCCTGGCAAGTCTTTCGTTACCCCCGGCCTCCCGGATGTTCCTTGTGAAGAATTCCGGAAAATCCGGCTGACAGGTCACGGAGTGCCATACCTTCTCCAAACTTCCATCCGACAGATGGATGCTTCCGGAAGGAAAGTTGCAACTTCCCCTGAGTATTTCGACTTGTATTTCTTTGAATTCCATATGATTAAGCTTTTGATATTTATGCTGATACGGCCTTCCGCATCCGGCTCAGGAGGAACATGGTAGGGCTTTTGATCTTTTTGTTTCCCCAGGTCTCCTTCAGGGCTGTATCCAACACCAAGGGTGCAATGGAGGCAAGCTGGAGGATCTCCTGCTGGTCTTTCATCGGGATACCTAAGAGCTCGAGGGTTTTACGCCGTGTACGCAGGGTCTCCGCCTGTTTCCTTTCAAGGTCCGCCTGCCCGTATTCGGCGTTATACTTGGCGATGTAGTTATTGATCAGGGGGTACAGGTAACCCCTCGGGGTTAATCGGAATTTGCTCTGCTCGATATCACAGATTGCTTTCTCGACAGGGAAATCCGGATAATGGCTTTTTAGGATATGCACCCATTGGATGGCATTGGAGTCTATCCCCAGATCTTTGAGCTTCCCTGAAAGAGAGTCTCTATCCTCCTCCTTCTCCGGCCTGCCCCCGGGATGGCCGGAGGGGTTTGGGGAGGATATATTTTCTTTTATTTTATTTTGTGGTCTATTTTCGCGAATTATCCCCGATTCTTCGCGAACTACCCCGGCGGGGCTTTCCGGCTCTTGCAGCCTGCGTTTTAAATCCGCAATGGCTTGCGTGAGTTCCGCATCCCTGTCTTTTTCGTTGGTCTGCGTAGAAACGCGCATCCGGTGCGGTTCCGGGGCGGACTCCGCTTGGGGGACAGGGCAGGGAACGGCGGCCGCACTTAAAAGCAGGAAGTCATCCAGAATGGATGGCTTGCGGTGGATGGCCTTGCAAATACCCACATACCTATTCTGTATATCCTCACTGGTGAGGATCTGCCGGGTTTGCCAAAGCTCCTTATCGAAAAGGCACAGTTCCGCACAAAAGTCGATAATGTCCGCAATCCGTTGCTCGTCCATGCGGGAATAGTCCGAGACATCGCACAGCCCGTTGGTGTCCATAACCATGTAATATCCTTCCACGCGGAAAATCTCGTTCACGATGAAATGGTATACTCCCCATCCTTCCATTCCGAATTTATTTTTGAGTCTCTTGACTTTAGGGTCATAAAAATGATCGGTATCGAACCCGAAATAGGTGAAACCTTTTTTAGCAGTTCTTGGCATAAACTTATGTATTTAATAGTGGATAATAACCTTATGAATCAACTGGCCGAAAGTGCAAACTCCTCCTGGATGTAGGCCATGCCGCATAATTTGAGGTAGTCCTGCTGGATGTCCGCTGAGGTCAGCACCCCGTGCTTCCTGTACAGTTCGTCATTGAACAGGCCCACTTGTATGCAGCCGTTCACGATTCGGGTAATGTCTTCCAAAGAGGCATTCCAGTAAGAGGCCACCGCCTGCGCAGTCTCCTCGCACCAGGGAAGAAAATACTCTCCTTTGTAGAGTGCCTCACTCACCAGGTACCGGTAGATGCTGTATCCACCGAATCCGTAATTACGGGTAAGTGTCCTGACTTTCATATCAGAATATTGCGAAGTTCTGATCTCATAAGAGGGACGGGCTTCGCACCCCTGCCGCTGCGCATTCCTGGAAAGAGAGCGGCGTGTACCGGTTTGACGTTGGGTATTCATATATTTAGTTTTGATTATTGTTTATCTCCATGAAATAAGAGGATAGCCCTTTTTACTTTCAATAGCCATTCCCGGGGAAGTTTTGCTTCCCAACCTCGCTTGTCAGCCTCTAAAACACGTTGTTCTACCAGGGTCTCACACAGTGAGAGTACCCAGGATATTTCAAGAAATTCCTCTTTGGTCAGTTCCGGTTTCTCCATGATTTAATTCCTCTCTTATTAAGTTTGAATTAATAAATCGGCAAATCATATCCTTGCTGAATAAGGTATCTTATAGATTTCATACTTAGTTCTCTACTCGAATGATACCTGCTATCAACACCTTCTTCATGATAATGAAACATAAACTCTTTGCAGTTTAAGAAAAAAACAAGTTCCCTACTTTTTACATTATCTTCTTTTCTCCTCGAATAATGTATAAGAAATACAGTATCCGAAAACATTGTATTGCAAAAGTCCTTAGTAATTGGAGGATTCCAATAATCTAAACTTGGACAGCAGCCTTCAATTTCAATTATTTTCAAAACATCTTCTTCTGCTATACTCATTAATCCCTTATCCCCTATAGTAATTTGCTTCATTTCTGTATTTGTTTTACTCTATTTGACTACTATCTTATTATTACTTGTCGGCACAATAACCATAGAGCCATCGTCTGTTTTAGACCATGATATTTTGTTTATGCTTATTCCACCACGTTCAGACTTTATAGATAATTCCAAATTCGACTGTCTAACCTTTAATGAGGTCACTTCTTCCCATTGTTGGGTAAGTTCATTGAATACTTCCATAATATTCTTTCTGATTTGATTTGAATTATTCTTCATCCTGTTTTACGGGATAATAGCTTTCTTCCCCACATTTAGGGCAGAAATGAGATGTCCAACAGTATTCAGGATCATACTTCTTAACTCGTTCCGACCAAGCATGAATATATCCACACTCAGCACATTCTACCATTTTATCCTCTTCGTTCATTTCTTATCAGTT
>NZ_SZUU01000001.1 GCF_019583405.1 Bacteroides fragilis
TTTTGTTTGAGCTATAGCCCCTATAGAGCATAATAAGCACAAAATCAAGAAGATGGTTTTCTTCATAAGTATTGCTTTTTAGTTAATAATAAAGATAATTATAATTGCTTTTACTAAGTTCTATCGGTACTTGGTATTTTTACTACTTAAATAATAAACGAAAAAGGTTAAATTTATTATTTCTTTTCATTTATATATTATCAAACCGTTGCAAATATATATATTATATTAAAAACTCACAAGCATATTTTAAATATATTTTTTATATAACCGAAATAATATTGAAAAACTAAGATAATCGGCTCCAACTTCTCATAAAAGATTGTTTATGGAAGAGTGGTATATATATAATATTGATTTCTTATATTATATATGAGACCATTGTAGCGAGAATGAGTATATGTAACAAATTATTATTTCTCAACACTATCTTATTAGCCCGAAATGTCCCAATGATTATAGCTATGAACCTTATTATATGTTATGAGATGTTTCTTTGTGTTGAAATAGACAACTTCATTTTACTTATATAAAATGTGGGTTCCGAGCACAAGAGAAAATGAAAACTATACTCTGATGATTCACTCCTTTTCACCATAATAAATTTGATTGTAAGTCTCTATATCAAATTACTTTCTTTTTTGAGTTTGTATTTGTGTGCTAAGGTGCTGGCCTTTACATTATTATATTTACACCATTTCTGCTTTGTTATGCCATATAGCTAAGTACCGATAGGACTGTACTCATTTTCAGGTATTTATATTTAAGAGATTTAGAAGAGATAATTTTCCTTTTTATTAACTAAAAATCAATTTATGAAAAAAGTCCTTTTTATTTTGTTGGGCTGTTTGCTATCGTTTAATGTGATGGCACAGGTGAAGGCGATTTCGGGGGTGGTAACGGATGTTACCGGAGAACCCGTTATTGGGGCAAGTGTTGTTGAAGTGGGAACCACTAATGGAGTAATTACTGACTTGAATGGTAAATTCTCGTTAAAAGTGGCACCTGATTCACAGTTCTTGGTGAGTTATATTGGTTACAAACCTCAAACAATTAAAGTTGGTTCTGAAAGCACTTATAATATTGTGCTGAAAGAAGATTCGGAAGTTCTGGATGAGGTTGTTGTGGTAGGTTATGGTTCACAAAAGAAGGTGAACGTTACGGGAGCTGTAGGTATGGTTAGTGCTGAAGCATTGGAAGCACGGCCGGTAGCAAATGCTTCACAAGCGTTACAGGGGGTTGTTCCCGGTTTGAATCTTACTGTTGGCAATAACGGTGGTTCTCTGGATGGAACATTGAACATGAATATTCGTGGAGCCGGAACGATCGGTGATGGATCGGGTTCTTCTCCATTGGTTTTGATTGATGGCATTGAGGGTGATCTGAATACTGTCAATCCTAACGATATCGAATCTGTTTCGGTATTAAAAGATGCTGCATCGGCTTCTATCTATGGTGCAAGAGCTTCGTTCGGTGTGATTCTTGTAACTACAAAGAGTGGTAAGAGCGGTAAGACCAATGTGTCATATAGCGGTAGCGCACGTTTTTCTGATGCTATTGGCATTCCGGACATTATGGATTCTTACACTTTTGCTCAGTACTTCAATCGTGCTTCTGCTAATAAAGGTGGCGGTGATATTTTTGCACCTGCCGTAATGGAGCGTATCAAAGCCTATCAAGAAGGAACGCTGAAAGCTACTACTGTTGATAATGGAGCAGGTATTTGGCAAAAATGGGCTAATGCGAATGGAAACACGGATTGGTTTGAAGAATTCTATGATCATTGGGCGCCATCTCAGGAACATAACCTTAGTATTAATGGTGGTACGGACAAAACCCAGTACTTGATTAGTGGAAGTTTTCTGGATCAGAAAGGTTTAATGCGTCATGGATCAGATAAGTTTCAACGTTACACACTGAATGGTAAAATCACAACGGCTGTCACTGATTGGTTCAAGGTGACGTATTCTACTAAATGGACCCGTGAGGATTTTGAACGTCCTACTTACTTGACAGGAAGCTTTTTCCATAACTTAGCTCGTAAATGGCCTGTGCATCCGGCTTATGATCCTAACGGATTCCCTATGGACGAAGGTGAAGTGGAACAGATGGAAAATGGCGGAAAGCAAAATAGCCAGAAAGATTTTTATACGAATCAGTTGCAACTGGTTTTCGAGCCTATTAAAAACTGGAAAATCAATCTTGAAGGTAGTATACGTACTACGACTCAATACCAGCATTGGGAAGTATTGCCTGTTTATGCCTACAATGTAGATGGAGATCCCTATTATACAGTGTGGGATATGGGATACGGTTCTTATGCAGCAGGTTCTTCTCGTGTGAATGAATATAGCTGGAAGGAAAATTACTATACTACAAATATTTATTCAGACTATTTCAAGCAGTTTGATAACGGACATTATTTTAAAGTGATGGCTGGTTTTAATGCAGAATTATATAAAACCAGAAACATTACAGCTGAGAAAAATACATTGATTACTCCGGGGGTACCGACTATTAATACGGCAACTGATGACCCACAGGCTTATGGTGGTTATGCTGACAATTCTGTAGCCGGTTTCTTTGCACGTGTCAACTGGAGTTATAAAGATCGCTATATGTTTGAGGCCAATGGCCGATATGATGGCTCTTCCCGTTTTGTCGGAAAAGAACGTTGGGGATTCTTCCCATCTTTCTCTGCCGGTTGGAATATTGCTCGCGAACCATTCATGGAAAGTTTTGCTGAGAAGATCAATATGGGGAGTTTAAAATTGAGAGCTTCATGGGGGCAGTTGGGTAATACGAATACCAATGATGCTTGGTATCCATTTTATCAGACTATGCCTGTGGGGTCTAATTATGGTTGGTTAGTAAATGGCGAACGTCCTAACTATGCTACAAATCCGGGCATTGTCAGCTCTAAAAAAACTTGGGAGACAGTAGAAACTTGGGATGTCGGTTTGGATTGGTCTTTCTTTAATAACCGTTTGTCAGGTTCATTCGACTATTTCGTACGTTATACTTATGATATGATTGGGCCGGCTCCTGAACTTTCAAGCCTGTTGGGAACTTCAGTTCCTAAAATCAACAACTCGGATATGAAATCATATGGTTTTGAGCTGGAGTTGAATTGGAGAGACCGGATTGGTGAAGTTTCTTATGGGGCTAAATTAGTGCTTTCTGATGACCAACAGAAGATTTTGCGTTATCCGAATGACTCATATGATGTAGGTTCGTACTATAAAGGCAGACACTTGAATGATATTTGGGGATTGACAACAATTGGCATTGCGAAATCACAAGAAGAGATGGATGCCCATTTGGCAAAAGTTGATCAGTCTTCTGTAGGAACTAATTGGGGAGCTGGTGATATCATGTATGCGGATCTGGATGGTGATGGAAAAATAAGTAATGGTACTAATAAGTTAGGAGATACCGGCGACTATCGCATTATTGGTAATTCGACCCCTCGACTTAAATATGGTATTACATTGGATGCTGCGTGGAAAGGATTCGATTTCAGCATTTTCATGCAAGGAATCGGAAAACGTGACCTATGGCTGGACGGATGTTATTTCTGGGGAGCTAACGGACAAGGAAATGAGTGGCAATCTACTGGTTTTACTGAACATTGGGATTTCTTCCGTCCTGAGGGTGATCCATTGGGCGCTAATTTAAATGCATATTATCCACGTGTTAACTTTAGTGGTGGGCGTAATACTCAGACTCAGACTCGCTACTTGCAGAATGGTGCATATCTGCGCTTGAAAAATGTTCAGGTAGGTTATACATTACCTAAAGTATGGACAGGAAAAGCCGGAATATCTTCTGTACGTGTATATCTTTCAGGAGATAACCTGGCGACAATCACCAGCCTTTCTAAAATTTTCGATCCGGAGGCTACCGGAAGTTTGGCTGGAACAGGATCCGGTAAATTGTATCCTTTGCAAAGAGTAATATCTGTGGGTGTTAACATTAATTTTTAAATTGAAGCATTATGAAACTTAAGATAAAAGATCTGTTTATACAAGCATGTTTTATTGCAGGAGGGGCATTGACACTCACATCCTGTAATGACTTTCTTGACAGAGAACCGCTTTCTTCTGTCACACCGGAAGTCTATTTTCAGACAGTAGACCATTTCGCTGCTTATTCTATAGCGAGGTATCAAAACTATTTTCCTTCGCATGGTGGTTATGGAGCAGGGATAGCGAATAACGATGGCGGGACAGATAATATGGTGGCCGGAGGACGTAGTAGCCGCTATGTGAAGGGGCTTTGGAAGGTTCCTTCGAGTGATGGTAACTGGAGTTTTAGTAATATCCGTTATTGTAACTATTTCTTTGAGAATGCTGTGCCTAAGTATGAAGCGGGTGAGGTTGCCGGAGCAGATGCCGATATTCGTCATTATATTGGAGAAATGCATCTGATGCGTGCTCTTGTGTACTATAATTTATTGCGTACTTATGGTGACTTTCCGATCGTAACAGAGGTTTTGCCCGATGACAAAACGGTGCTGATGGAAAAAGGTGTCCGCCAACCTCGTAATCTGGTTGCCCGCTTTATCCTGAAAGATTTGGATGATGCTGCCAATATGATGTACAGTAAGGGATTTAAAAATAATACCCGTTTGAATCGTGAGACAGCTTTGCTGATTAAATCCCGGGTGGCACTGTATGAAGCCTCTTTTGAAAGATACCATAAGGGTACAGGACGTGTACCGGGAGATGATAACTGGCCGGGAAAGAAAGTGCATCCTAATTTTTCGTTGGATGTGGAAGCAGAAGTAGATTTCTTCTTGACAGAAGCCATGAAAGCAGCGGAAGAAGTGGCAGATAAAATTACTTTGACCCCTAATACAAAGGTTGAAGATCCTGCCAGTCCTTCTATTACATCCGGATGGAATCCTTATTTTGAAATGTATGCCAATGTTGATTTAAGCGGCTATGACGAAGTGTTGTTCTGGCGTCAGTATGCAAAAACCGGTAGTTTCTCTATCATGCATGGTACTCCGGCATGGATTGCGTCCGGTTCTAATCATGGCTTGTTGAAAAGCTATGTTGAAAGTTTCTTGATGCAGGATGGTTTACCTTGGTATGCGGCAAGCAGTGCGGCTCCTTATAAAGGTGATGCTACATTGGATAATGTGAAAGCAAATCGTGATAACCGTCTTCAGTTGTTTATGTTTGGTGAAAGTAATTTTGTGCCTGTATATTCAACCGAAGAAGCGGGTACGGTGAAAATGTTTGCTCCGCATCCTGTATCTAACCGTGAAGAGATGAGAGACCAGACAGGATATCGTGTTCGTAAATACGCCAGCTTTGATATGGCACAGAATGTATGGGGAAAAGCTGAGTCAACTACCGGATGTATTATTTACCGTGGTGTAGAGGCTTATCTGAACTATTTGGAAGCTTATTATATGAAGAATGGTAACGTTACAGGTAAGGCAGCTCAATATTGGAGAGCCGTTCGTGAACGTGCTGGTGTAGATCCCGATTTTACAAAGACTATCAATGCTACTGATTTGAGTCTGGAAACAGATTGGGGTAAATATTCAGGTGGGCAAGTCGTAGATGCTACTTTATTGAATATTCGCCGCGAACGCCGTTGTGAATTTATTGGTGAAGGCATGCGTTGGGATGATTTGATTCGCTGGCGTTCGATGGATCATCTGCTGACGAAAAATTATATTCCTGAAGGATGTAATTTCTGGGATGAAATGTATAAGTCGGCTAATAAAGATGAAAATGGTGCTGAGGTCACATTTAAAGATTCTGGTGAAGAAGGTTCCAATATATCTTCACGTTCCTTTAAATATCTGCGTCCGTATGCTATTTTGAAAACCAATAATGACGTATACGATGGGTATACTTGGCAGAAGGCCCATTATCTCAACCCTGTGCCGGTTCGCGAGATGGAATTGCTGTCTCCGGATGAAAAAGCAGAGACATCTGTATTGTATCAGAATCCTTATTGGTCAACTAAGATTGGAGAAGTGGCTGAAGAATAATTGAGTTTTCAATAGGTTACCGAAATAAGATAAAGTGGAGGGGTGTTACAAACAATAACACCCCTCTCTTTATTTTTAGATATAACCCTAATTGAAAAGATAATCTTTAATGACCGCTTGAGAGAAGTTTATTTCCGATACTTTAGTGTTTTGTACCGAGTAGTGTGTTGTTTATTAATTCGACTATATATAATAAAATATTTAATTAACATAAGCGTTGTATAATAAAAAATACTATCTTTGCTCCCGATAACATAAATATTAATTAGTCGATACCATGAAAAAAGCCGTAATTCTATTTTCGCTTTTCTGTTTTCTGTGTGCTATACCGGTAGTTCGAGCCGCAGATACAATTTTTGTTCGTGAGACCCGTATTCCTATTTTGATAGAAAGGCAAGATAATGTCTTGTTCTATCTTCGTTTGGATGCTAAAGAGAGCCAGACCCTTAATGATGTAGTGTTAAATCTTGGTAAAGGAGTGGACCTGTCTGAAATTCAGTCTATAAAACTTTATTATGGCGGTACAGAGGCATTGCAGGACAGAGATAAGAAACGTTTTGCTCCCGTGGGATACATCTCCAGTAATACCCCGGGAAAGACGCTTGCCGCCAATCCGTCTTATTCAATTAAAAAGTCGGAGGTGAGCAATCCTCGCAATCAGGTGGTTTTGAAAGGAGATCAAGAACTGTTTCCGGGAATCAACTATTTCTGGATTAGCCTGCAAATGAAGCCTGGTACTTCGCTTACCAGCAAGGTGACTGCAGATATTGCTTCAATTACTTTGGATGGTAAAAAAGCCCTATTGGATGTTGTTTCAGAAAATGGAATAGAGCACCGTATGGGAGTAGGAGTGCGCCATGCCGGAGATGATAATTCTGCCGCATTCCGTATTCCGGGATTGGTGACTACTAATAAAGGTACATTACTGGGAGTTTATGATGTACGTTATAACAGTAGTGTTGACTTGCAAGAGCATGTTGATGTTGGTTTAAGCCGCAGTACAGATGGCGGAAAAACCTGGGAAAAAATGCGTTTGCCTTTGGCATTTGGGGAGTTCGGTGGTCTGCCTGCCGGTCAGAATGGAGTAGGAGACCCTTCTATCCTTGTTGATACAAAAACAAATAATGTTTGGGTGGTTGCTGCCTGGACACATGGTATGGGTAACCAACGTGCATGGTGGAGTTCACATCCGGGTATGGATATGAATCATACTGCGCAACTTGTTCTTGCCAAAAGTACGGATGACGGTAAAACGTGGTCTGCACCTATTAATATCACAGAACAGGTAAAAGATCCGTCTTGGTATTTTCTGTTGCAAGGTCCGGGTCGAGGCATCACTATGAATGACGGTACTTTGGTATTCCCTACTCAGTTTATTGATTCGACACGTGTACCCAATGCAGGTATCATGTATAGCAAAGATGGTGGTAAAAACTGGAAAATGCACAATTATGCACGCACGAATACTACAGAGGCTCAGGTTGCCGAGGTCGAGCCCGGAGTTTTGATGTTGAATATGCGTGATAATCGTGGTGGAAGTCGTGCTGTAGCTATTACAAAAGACTTGGGTAAAACATGGACAGAACATGAATCTTCTCGCAAGGCATTGCCGGAATCGGTTTGCATGGCTAGTTTGATAAGTGTGAAAGCCAAAGATAATGTTTTGGGCAAGGATTTATTGATATTCTCTAATCCTAATACGACGAAAGGACGTTATAATACTACTATTAAAATCAGTCTGGATGGTGGTGTGACTTGGTCACCCGAACACCAGCTTTTATTGGATGAAGGCAATAACTGGGGTTATTCTTGTCTTACTATGATTGATAAAGAAACGGTTGGTATTCTTTATGAAAGCAGTGTGGCACATATGACATTCCAGGCAGTGAAGTTGAAAGACATTATTAAATGAGAAATTTTCCCCTATAAACTAAATAAACACCGATGAGAAATAAACAAATTTTCTTAATCAGTTTCATTATTTACTTATGCACAATTTCTACGGTTCGGGCAGGTGAATATCACCTGCTTCCGGAGCCGCAAAAGTTTACTCCTTTAAGTTCCAGTTTTGTACTGGGCAGAACAAAGCTTTCTACTCCGGTGCTTCGGCAAGAGTGGGAAGCTTTTGTTGTCGATAGGGGTGGAGTCATTGATGACAAAGCTCGTGCAAGTATTGAAGTGAAACTGGTACCTTCATTAGAAGAGGTACCTTTGAACGCAGACGAAGCTTATCGCCTGGTGGTAAATAATGGTAAAGTTACGGTTGAGGCTGTGACGGAGCATGGTGTGTATTGGGCTATGCAAACTTTGGCCCAGCTACAGGATGTGCGAAAGAAAAAGGCAACATTCAACGGTTGTTCAATTGTTGACTGGCCTGCTTTCCGAATACGTGGCTTTATGCAGGATGTAGGGCGTACGTATATGTCGATTGAAGAATTGAAACGTGAAATTGCTATTCTTTCACGTTTTAAAATTAATGTCTTTCATTGGCACCTGACTGAAAATCAATCGTGGAGGCTGGAAAGTAAAATTTTTCCGATGCTGAATGACAGTGTGAATACGACTCGTATGCCGGGTAAATACTATACATTGGAAGAAGCGAAAGATTTAGTCACTTTTTGTAAAGCGCATAATATACTTTTAATCCCGGAATTTGATATGCCGGGGCATAGTGAGGCTTTTGTCCGTACATTCCGTCATGATATGCAGAGCCCGGAAGGAATGAAAATTCTTAAACTATTGGTCGATGAAGTTTGTGAGACTTTTGATGTACCTTATCTTCATATTGGTACGGATGAAGTTCGGTTTACCAATCCGGAGTTTGTTCCTGAAATGGTTGCGCATGTCCGTGCTAAAGGGAAGAAGGTAATCTCTTGGAATCCCGGATGGCATTATAAACCGGGTGAAATAGATATGACACATTTGTGGAGCTATCGTGGGAAAGCTCAGAAAGGCATTCCGGCAATTGATTCTAAGTTTCACTATCTCAATCATTTTGATACTTTCGGTGATATAATTGCATTGTATAATAGCCGCATTTATAATGTTGAACAAGGAAGCGAGGATATTGCGGGTACGATTCTTGCTATCTGGAATGACCGTTACATAGCTGACGAACGTAATATTATACTTGAAAATAACTTCTATCCTAATATGCTGGCTATAGCTGAACGTGCATGGAGAGGAGGAGGTACAGAGTATTTTGATAAGAATGGTACTATCTTGCCTTCCGAAGATTCTCCGGAATTTAAAGAATTTGCTGATTTTGAGAATCGTATGCTTTGGTATAAAGAGCATACATTTAAGGATTATCCGTTCGCTTATGTAAAACAGACGAATATAAAATGGAATATAACTGACGCATTCCCTAATGGTGGAGATTTGAATAAGGTCTTCCCTCCGGAACAGGAATTGAAGAACTCCTATTCTTATGAAGGCAAAGAGTATGGAGTACGTCCTGCAATTGGTGCAGGTATTTATCTTCGTCATGTATGGGGAAGTATGGTACCTACCTTTTATAAGACCCCACAGGAAAACCATACGGCTTATGCTTATACGTGGGTTTATTCTCCTAAAGATCAGGAAGTAGGGCTGTGGGCTGAATTTCAGAACTATAGCCGTTCGGAAATGGATTTGGCCCCATTACAGGGAAAATGGGATTATAAAGGAAGCCGCATCTGGATTAATGATGAAGAAATACAACCTCCCGTATGGTCGGCCACCCATCGTACGAAAAGCAATGAGGTTGCGCTTGGCAATGAAAACTGTGTGGCACGCCCACCTATCCTTGTACATTTGAATAAAGGCTGGAATAAGGTTTTCCTGAAATTACCGGTTGGCAAATTTAGTATACCTGAAGTGCGTTTACTTAAATGGATGTTTACTGCGGTTTTTGTGACTCCTGATGGAGAAAATGCAGTTGACGGACTTATTTACTCGCCTGACAAAACGAAGTGATCGAGAAAAATAAAAACGAATGAAGAAAATTTTATTAATGATGTTATTGCTCGCCTCAATGGCGGGCAATGCGCAGGAACGCAAATATTCTACGTTCTATTATCAACGTGCAACTCTGTTTGAGGAGTTGCCTGTGACTCCAAAAGATATCATCTTCCTTGGTAATAGTATTACTAATGGGGGAGAATGGAGTGAGTTATTTGAAAACAAGCATGTCAAGAACCGGGGAATCAGTGGAGACATCTGTATGGGAGTTTATGATCGTCTGGATGCGATTCTGAAAGGAAAACCGGCTAAAATATTCTTGTTGATCGGCATAAATGATGTAAGCCGGGGTACTTCTGCGGATACAATTGTTAACCATATTGGTATGATTACTCAAAAAATTAAACAAGAATCTCCAAAAACAAAGCTATATTTGCAAAGTGTACTTCCGGTAACCGATCATTATAAGATGTTTGGTGGACATACATCACGTTGGCAAGAGGTGAAAAAGATTAATGAAGGGCTGCTTCGGCTGGCTGACAGAGAACACGTGACCTATATTGATCTCTATTCTCATTTTGTTGACGGGAAGACCGGTAAGATGAATGTTGAGTATACAAATGATGGTTTACACTTACTGGGTAAAGGCTACCTTAAATGGGTGAATATTGTTAAACCTTATATAAACAAGAAATGAAAAAGATACTATTCTTATCTCTATTTTTGATGATTTGCGCAGTTTTATCCGCACAGAAGCGGATAAAAGTTGCTTGCGTAGGGAATAGTATTACGTATGGGTATACTCTTCCAAATCCGGCAACGGATTCTTATCCTTCACAGTTGCAACAACTTTTGGGCGATACTTATGAAGTTGGAAATTTCGGAAAATCAGGGGCCACTTTATTAAATAAAGGACATCGCCCTTACATGCAGCAGGAAGAATTTAAAAAAGCGCTTGCTTTTGCTGGCGATATTGTTGTTATTCATTTGGGAATCAATGATACGGATCCTCGTGACTGGCCGAACTATCGTGACAGTTTCGTGAAAGATTATCTGGCGTTGATTGATTCTTTCAGAGTTGCCAATCCTAAATGTCATATTATTATTGCTCGTTTGACACCGATTGCTGACCGTCATCCTCGTTTTGAGTCAGGTACCCGTGATTGGCATGGAGAAATTCAACAAAGTATTGAGACGATAGCTAAATATGCGGGAGTCCAGTTAATGGATTTCCATGAACCGCTTTATCCTTACCCATATCTTCTTCCGGATGCCGTACATCCTAACGTAGAGGGAGCAGGTATTCTTGCAGAAACAGTATATTCTGCGATTACAGGAGATTTTGGAGGGTTACATTTATCTGAGTTGTACACTGACAACATGGTGCTTCAACATGGGCAGCCTCTGACTATTCGTGGTAAAGCAAATGCGGGTGAAAAAGTGACTGTTTCAATAGCTAAACAGAAGTTGATTACAAAGGCTGCCTCCAATGGGGACTGGGCTGTCACCATTCGACCATTAAAGGCCGGTGGCCCATATACACTGACTGTCTCTGCTGGAAAACAGAAACAAACATTCAATAATGTTTTGGCCGGAGAAGTGTGGCTTTGTTCCGGACAATCTAACATGGAATTTTATTTGAGTTGGAGTAAAACGGCCAAAAGAGATATTCCGCAGGCTACTAATGATCAGATTCGTTTGTTCGATATGAAGGCACGCTGGCGTACAGACGCAGTGAAGTGGGATGCATCCGTATTGGATTCGTTGAATCATTTGCAGTATTATAAAGATACCGAATGGACAGTTTGTTCACCTGCCACAGCAGGTTCTTTTTCTGCTGTGGCCTATTATTTTGGCAAAATGTTGCAGGATAGCCTGAAAGTGCCTGTAGGATTGATTTGTAATGCGATCGGTGGTTCGCCTACCGAAGCATGGGTAGACCGTAATACATTGGAATATAAATTTCCGGCTATATTACGTAACTGGACTCAAAATGACTTTATCCAAGACTGGGTACGCGGTCGTGCCGCCCTTAATGTTAAAAAGGCGGCTAGTAAACAGCAACGCCATCCTTACGAACCTTGTTATTTGTATGAAGCCGGTATCCGCCCTTTAGAACAGTATCCTATTAAAGGTATTATTTGGTATCAAGGTGAATCGAATGCACATAATCGTGAGGCACACGAGAAATTGTTTAAGCTCTTGGTTGAGAGCTGGCGTAAAAATTGGGAAAATGAGAATTTACCTTTTTATTATGTACAGTTGTCAAGTATCGACCGTCCGTCATGGCCATGGTTCCGTGATAGCCAGCGCAGAATGATGTATGAGATTCCTAATACGGGTATGGCGGTATCGAGTGACCTGGGTGATTCGCTTGATGTGCACCCCAAACACAAACAGCCGGTTGGGGAGCGTTTGGCACATTGGGCTTTGAATCAGACTTATGGAAAGAAGGATGTAACGCCTTCAGGGCCAATGTTCCGCAATGTAGAGTTCCGTGATGGTGCGGCTTACGTGTCATTTGATTGTGCTGAAGGTATGCATTCATCGGATGGGAAACCGTTGCGCACATTCGAAGTGGCTGAAACAGAAGATATTTATTATCCGGCTACAGCCGAAGTTGTAGGAAATCAAATAAAAGTATATAGTAAAGAAGTGAAGAATCCTCTTCATGTACGTTACGGTTGGCAACCTTTCACTCGGGCCAATCTGGTCAATGGTGATGGCTTACCGGCATCTACGTTCCGTACGGACTGGGGAAGATAAACCTGAAAAGGAGAGCAGTTTATGATGAAAAAATTATTGTATGGACTTGTATGTTGTTGTGGTTTAGCTTATGGGCAAAACAGAGACACTTCAGATGTGTTAATGTTGAATGACGATTGGTCATTCTCACAAGTGGGGACAGAAAAATGGCTACCGGCTACTGTCCCGGGCACTGTCCATCAGGATTTGATTCATCATAAACTGTTACCCGATCCGTTTTATGGCACCAATGAAAAGAAGATTCAGTGGGTGGAAAACGAGGATTGGGAATATAAAACCTGTTTTGTCGTTACAGAAGAGCAATTGAAGAGAGAGGCCGCCCAGCTTTCCTTTGAGGGACTGGATACCTATGCGGATGTTTATTTGAACGGCTCTCTGATTCTGAAATCAGATAATATGTTTGTGGGTTATGCAGTTCCTGTAAAACAAGTATTACGTAAAGGGGAGAATCTACTGCATGTTTATTTTCATTCTCCGATAAAACAAACTCTTCCACAGTGGTCCTCCAATGGATTTAATTATCCGGCAGATAATGATCACCACGAAAAACGTCTTAGCGTATTTACCAGGAAAGCTCCTTATAGTTATGGATGGGATTGGGGAATCCGTATGGTTACAAGCGGTATCTGGCGTCCTGTTACTCTTCGTTTTTATGATGTTGCTACTATTGCAGATTTTCATGTGAAGCAGCTCAGTCTGACAGATCAGGTTGCAAAACTCTCTAATGAATTGGAAATTAATAGTATTTCTGAGAAAGAAAAGCCTGCTGAGGTTTGGATCTCTTATTCATTGGAAGGAGGAGAGGAAGTGACGGTAAAGAAAAATATAACATTAAAACCGGGTTTAAATCAAGTCCAAATTCCATTGGATATTCAGAACCCCGTGCGTTGGATGCCCAATGGGTGGGGGAAACCTCATTTGTATGATTTCTCAGTGCAGGTGGTGTGTGATGGCAAAACGGTCGCCGCACGGCAGCATCGAATCGGACTTCGCACGATACGCGTAGTGAACGAAAAAGACAAAGATGGAGAATCTTTTTATTTTGAGGTGAATGGCATCCCGATGTTCGCAAAAGGAGCAAACTATATTCCTGATGATGCGTTGCTCCCCAATATAACTACCGAACGTTATAAAACTCTGTTCCGGGATATGAAAGAGGCTAATATGAATATGGTTCGTATATGGGGTGGGGGAACTTATGAAGACGATTGTTTCTATGATCTGGCAGATGAAAATGGTATTCTTGTCTGGCAGGATTTTATGTTTGCATGTACTTCCTATCCGAG
Organism: Bacteroides fragilis; assembly: GCF_019583405.1. GTDB lineage: Bacteria > Bacteroidota > Bacteroidia > Bacteroidales > Bacteroidaceae > Bacteroides > Bacteroides fragilis_B. Next base: position 14,008 of record NZ_SZUU01000001.1, read on the forward strand.
TGATCCTACTTTCTTGAAGCGAGTGGAAGAGGAGGCGGAATATAATATCAAACGTCTGCGAAACCACGCTTCACTCGCCATGTGGTGTGGGAATAATGAAATTCTGGAAGGATTAAAATACTGGGGATGGCAAAAGAATTATACTCCGGAAGTATATGAAAACATGTTCCGGGGATATGATAAGTTATTCCGGGGATTGCTGCCTGCAAAGGTGAAAGAACTTGATGAAGGGCGTTTCTACAAACATTCTTCTCCTTATTTCGCAAATTGGGGACGTCCGGAGTCTTGGGGGATAGGCGATAGTCATAACTGGGGGGTGTGGTATGGCAAGAAGCCTTTTGAGTCATTAGATACCGATTTGCCGCGTTTCATGAGCGAATTCGGTTTTCAGTCGTTTCCTGAAATGAAGACGATTGCTACTTTTGCGTCTCCGAAAGACTATCAGATTGAATCGGAGGTAATGAACGGACACCAGAAAAGCAGTATCGGTAACGATTTGATACGAACTTATATGGAGCGTGATTATATCGTTCCTGAGAAGTTTGAAGACTTTGTATATATCGGACTTGTACTTCAGGGGCATGGTATGCGCCATGGTATGGAAGCACATCGTCGCAACCGGCCTTATTGTATGGGGACACTGTATTGGCAGCTTAATGATAGTTGGCCTGTCGTTTCCTGGTCAAGTATAGACTATTATGGCAACTGGAAGGCATTGCACTATCAGGCAAAGCGTGCTTTTGCACCACTGCTGGTCAACGCAATACAAGAAGGTGATAGTTTGAGTGTTTATCTGATATCTGATTTGCTGGAAGAACAGAGTCAGCTTACACTTGAAATGAAAGTGACTGACTTTAATGGCAAGACATTAGATAAGGAAGTTGTCAGGGCAGTCGAGATTCCGGCGAATGTTTCTTCTTGTGTCTTTCGTAAACCGTTGAGTGAGTGGGTGTCACCGGAACAGCGTAAAAACAGTTTCTTACTACTTGCTTTGAGAGATAAAACCGGTAAGAAAATAGCTGAAGAGGTTTATTTCTTTAATAAGACTAAGGATCTGGAGTTGCCCCGAACAAATGTTTCTATGAAAGTAAAGCAATCCGATGGTAAGTGTGAAGTGACCTTATCGTCTTCTAAGCTGGCTAAAGATGTATTTATCCAGATTCCTGTTCAGGGCGCCCGTTTCAGTGATAATTTCTTTGATCTGTTGCCGGGGGAAAACAAGAAGATAACGATTACGTCTCCGGATATTAAGAAAGGAGAACAGCAAAATATTACAGTGAAACATGTACGAGATACCTATAACTAACACCTATTAAATAATTTGTATGAGAAATCTTTTTAAAATTGCCGGTTTACTGGCGCTCACGGGATTTATTTCTTCGTGTAACGACAAAGAGACTACAGCTAATTACCAGGTAATTCCTTTACCTCAGGAAATTACTACTGCTCAAAGCCAACCATTTACATTGAATGGTAGTGTGAAAATCATCTATCCGGAAGGAAATGAAAAGATGCAACGTAATGCCCAATTCCTGGCGAATTATCTGAAGAAAGCTACAGGTAAGGATTATGCAGTTGAAGCTGGAACTGAAGGTAAAGGTGCTATTCTGCTTAAATTGGGTATGGAATCAGAGAACCCTGAAGCTTATCAGTTGAGTGTGAATGCAGATGGTGTAACCATTGCTGCTCCCACTGAAGCCGGTGTATTCTATGGTATCCAGACGTTACGCAAGTCTATTCCGGTTGCCATTGGTACAACTCCTTCATTGCCGGCTGTAGAAATCAACGACTATCCTCGTTTCAGCTATCGTGGTGCCCATTTTGATGTGGGACGTCATTTCTTCACGGTAGATGAAGTAAAGACATATATCGATATGATGGCTTTGCATAACATGAATCGTTTGCATTGGCATTTGACAGAGGACCAGGGTTGGAGACTTGAGATCAAGAAATACCCTAAGTTGACAGAAATCGGTTCAAAGAGATCGGAAACTGTAATCGGACGTAATTCAGGAGAATATGATGGAAAACCTTATGGTGGTTTCTACACTCAGGAAGAAGCAAAAGAAATCGTAGCTTATGCTGCCGATCGTTATATCACTGTTATTCCGGAAATTGACCTTCCGGGACATATGCAGGGAGCATTGGCTGCTTATCCCCATTTGGGATGTACCGGTGGTCCGTATGAAGTTTGGAAGATATGGGGAGTATCTGATCAGGTATTATGTGCCGGTAACGACAGTGTGCTGACCTTTATCGATGATGTACTGACAGAAGTTATGGATATCTTCCCATCTGAATATATTCATGTTGGTGGTGATGAATGTCCGAAGAGTGAATGGGCGAAATGTCCGAAGTGTCAGGCTCGTATCAAAGCTTTGGGAATCAAGAGTGATGCCAAGCATTCAAAAGAAGAGTATTTGCAAAGTTTTGTTATCAACCATGCAGAAAAATTCCTGAACGAGCACGGACGTCAGATTATCGGCTGGGATGAAATTTTGGAAGGTGGACTCGCTCCGAATGCAACCGTGATGTCATGGCGTGGTGAAGGTGGCGGTATCGAGGCTGCCAAGCAGAAACATGATGTTATCATGACTCCGAACACTTATCTTTACTTTGACTACTATCAGACCAAAGATACTGAGAATGAACCTTTGGCTATTGGTGGTTATTTACCTTTGGAGAGAGTGTATAGTTATGAGCCAATGCCCTCTTCATTGACTCCGGAAGAGCAAAAATATATTATTGGTGTGCAAGCTAATCTTTGGACGGAATACATTCCTACTTTCTCTCAGGCTCAGTATATGGTGTTGCCGCGTTGGGCTGCTTTAGCAGAGGTGCAATGGTCTAATCCTGAAAAGAAGAATTATGAAAACTTCCTGACCCGTTTGCCACAATTGATTAATATATATGAAGCTGAAGGATATAATTATGCCAAACATGTATTTGATGTGAAATCCGAGTTTGTTGCTAATTCGGCCACAGGAGCAGTAGATGTAGTGATGACTACTATTGACGGTGCTCCCATCCATTATACATTAGATGGAACTGAGCCTACGGCAGCTTCTCCCATATGTGACAGTATTCTTACGATTAAGGAAAGTTGTACTTTAAAGGCGGTTGCTGTTCGTCCTACCGGAAACAGCAAAATGCTGACTGAAAAGATTGCTTTCAGTAAATCTACTTCAAAGCCTATTAAAGCTAATCAGCCTGTAAACAAGCAATATGAATTTGGTGGTGTTTCTACATTAGTAGACGGACTGAAAGGAAATGGCAATTATAAAACCGGCCGTTGGATCGCATTCTATAAGAATGATATGGATGTAACAATTGACTTGCAGCAACCTACCGAAATTTCAAGTGTAGCTATCACTACTTGTGTTGAAAAGGGGGACTGGGTATTCGATGCACGTTCTTTTTCAATTGAGGTTTCAGATGATGATAAGACTTTTACTAAAGTTGCTTCTGAAGCATATCCCGAGATGAAAGAGACAGATCGCAATGGGCTTTATGAGCACAAATTGACTTTTGATCCGGTGAAAACCCGTTATGTGAAAGTGGTTGCAACGTCGGAACACTCCATTCCGGCATGGCATGGTGGTAAAGGTAATCCGGGCTTCTTATTTGTAGATGAAATTACGTTGAATTGAAAAAATAGAAATGACAGAAACTAAAACGATTCGTTTTCTTTCTATCATTGGATGTTTACTTGCCGGGATGGTTGCTTCGTGCGACTCCCGGCAAGTTGCGCCTAATGAAGAAGGGATTAGCGTGCAGAAAATGACCGGATTCCCCGAAGGAGAACCCGGTTTTTCTTTGGGTGTATCGGCATGTTATGCCGGCATCTATCAGGGAGAGTTATTGATTGCCGGCGGATGTAATTTTCCGGAAACTCCGGCAGCCGAAGGAGGGAAGAAGAAATTCTACCAAGGTATTTATGCTGCTGACGCTTCTGCAGATTCAGTTTTCATATGGAGACAGGTCGGTCAGTTACCTGTTGCTGCTGCTTATGGAGTTTCGGTTTCGACTCCTCAAGGGGTCGTTTGTGTGGGTGGATCGAACGAAAATGGATCTTTATCTGCTGTTTACCGCCTTTTTTTGACTGACGATAAACAGACTGTGATTGTAGATACACTCCCTTCTTTACCTTGTACAATGGATAATATGAGCGGTTCAGTAGTGGATTATACACTTTTCGTAGCCGGAGGCAATGTGGATGGTAAACCTTCGAATGCACTTTATTGCCTCAGTCTGAGTAGCCCGGAGACCGGATGGCAGAGGCTTCCCGATTTTCCGGGTTCTCCCCGTGTACAACCGGTATGTGTAGGACAACGTAAAGAGGGGGAAACCCTTCTATATTTATGGGGAGGTTTTGCCGGTGCATCCGATGGACGGTCTGCAAGCCTTTCTACTGACGGATATTGCTATTCTCCATCTTTGCAACAATGGCAGTCGGTATCTGTTCCGGTTGGCAATGATTCTGTGCCTGTCGCTTTGGGTGGTGGAGCCGGTATAGCACTGACGGACAGTCTGATACTTTGTACCGGTGGAGTCAACAAAGATATTTTCTTTTCTGCTCTTCAGCGCGAGGAAATGATGAAGACAGCCGTGGCCAATGGCAAACAAACTGTTGTAGACAGTCTGAAGTTGGAAGCAAAAAAGTATATGTTGCATCCGGCAGGATGGTATCGTTTTAATGACCGGATTTTGATTTATAATACACGTCGGGATAAGTGGGAAGAGGCTGTTCGGAGTGAAGATGTTGCCCGTGCCGGTGCTACATTGACAGGGCAGGGACAGACCTTCTTTAATATCAATGGTGAGCTGAAGCCGGGAATCCGTACTCCGGAAATAGTTAAGATAATGATTGACTGATTGCAGATAATCTGACATTTTACTTATATTTGTACATTGAAAACAAAAAACTAAAACCAATCATATCATGATAAAACCTACAATGAAAATTTGTACTTTCTTGCTTGCAGCCGGTTTGATGATAGCAACAGCTGGTGTGAAAGCGCAGTCTGTCATTCCTATTCCTCTCCGGATGGAGCAAGGTAGCGGTACTTTTCTATTTACCGGTGACACTAAGCTGTATACCAACCTGAAAGGTGAAGAGAAGAAAATGTTGATGGATTATCTGGAGACATTACCTATCCATTTCAAAAACGGTAAAAAGCAAACGAAAGAGAACGTGGTCTCTCTTATGATAACGAAGGCTAATCCTCAGTTATCTTCTCCCGAGAGCTATACGCTGGAGGTAACTCCGCATAAAATAACAGTGCAGGCTACTTCCGGTGCCGGATTATTCTATGGTGTCCAGACTCTTTTGCAAATGGCTCAACCCGCAATGGAGGGTGCCTGGTCAGTTCAGGCTACAGCGATTCAGGATTCGCCACGCTTCGAATATCGTGGGCTGATGCTCGATGTTTCACGGCATTTTCGCTCTAAGGAGTTTGTGAAAAAGCAGATAGACGCTTTAGCCTATTATAAACTCAATCGCCTGCATTTGCATCTTACCGATGCTGCCGGTTGGCGTATCGAGATTAAGAAATATCCTTTATTAACAGAACTTGCTGCCTGGCGTCCGGAAGCCAACTGGAAAAGATGGTGGAATGAAGGTGGCCGGAAATATTGTCGTTTCGATGCTCCAGGTGCTTCCGGTGGCTATTATACTCAGGATGATATTCGTGAATTGGTCGACTATGCACGCGAGCGTCATGTTACCATTATTCCTGAGATCGAAATGCCTGCACATTCAGAAGAGGTCCTGACTGCATATCCGGAACTGTCTTGTTCAGGAGAGCCTTATAAGAATGCCGATTTTTGTGTCGGAAACGAGAAAACCTTTACTTTCCTTGAAGATGTGCTGACGGAAGTTATGGAGCTTTTTCCTTCCCAATACATTCATGTTGGAGGTGATGAGGCTGGAAAAGCTGCTTGGAAAACCTGTCCTAAATGCCAAAAACGCATGAAGGATGAGCATTTGAATAATGTAGATGAGCTGCAGAGTTACTTGATTCATCGTGTGGAAGTATTTCTTAATGCTCATGGCCGTAAATTGCTGGGGTGGGATGAAATTCTGCAAGGTGGATTGGCACCTAATGCCACTGTAATGTCATGGCGTGGTGAACAAGGAGGGATTGATGCTGTAAAATCAGGGCATCAGGCTATTATGACTCCCGGTTCATACTGCTATATAGATAGTTATCAGGATGCTCCCTATTCTCAGCCCGAAGCTATCGGTGGATATCTGCCTTTGGAGAAGGTATATTCTTATAATCCGGTTCCTGCTTCACTTACTTCTGATGAAGCGAAATTGATTTATGGCGTCCAAGCCAATCTTTGGACCGAATATATCGAGACTGACGAACATTGTGAATATATGATTTATCCCCGTATCCTTGCTCTGGCAGAAGTTGCGTGGTCGGCACCCGAACGAAAATCATGGACTGATTTTCGCCCTCGTGCCTTGAAAGCCGTAGCATATCTACAGTTCAAGGGATATCACCCGTTTGATTTGAAAAAGGAGATCGGCAATCGGCCGGAAGCAGCGCAACCGGTTCAGCATCTTGCATTGGGCAAGACCGTAAAATACAATGCTCCCTACAACTCGTCTTATCCGGCACAAGGTGATAAAACCCTGACTGATGGAATCCGTGGGAGTTGGACCTATAGTGACGGGGCGTGGCAGGGCTTTATTTCCCGTGATCGTTTGGACGTAACTATTGATATGGGCAAATCGACTGATTTACATTCGATTGGTGCTGACTTTATGCAGGTAGTGGGTCCTGAAGTATTTCTGCCTGTCGAAGTGATAATTTCTGTCTCGGAAGATGGAGAAAACTTCACTGAATTGAGCCGTCAGACGCATGAAGTGGTTAAATCGGACGCTGTAGTATTTAAGAATTATGCATGGAACGGAAATGCCAAAGGACGTTATGTCCGTTACCAGGCTCGTGCCGGAGAGGAATTCGGGGGATGGGTGTTTACAGACGAAATCGTTGTAAAGTAACTCTTTCCGCAGATCCGGTAAAACCAAACGTATAAATTAGATAAATATAGAGTATTGAAAGAATGAAGAAACTACCTTATTTAGTATCACTTGCAGCCGTTTGGCTGTCCATAGCAGTAGCTTCTGCACAAGAGAGTCCAGTGGATTATGTGAATCCGTTTATCGGAACAACGAATTACGGAACAACGAATCCCGGAGCCATCTGTCCGCAAGGCATGATGTCAGTTGTCCCTTTCAATGTGATGGGAGGAAAGTCCGTTGGTAATAAAATAGATAAAGACAGCCAATGGTGGTCTACTCCTTATGAACATACCAATGCTTATTTTACTGGATTTTCACACGTCAATCTGAGTGGAGTAGGATGTCCGGAGTTAGGCTCTCTACTGTTGATGCCTACAACCGGAAAGTTGAACGTCGATTATTTACAGTACGGAAGTGCTTATAAAGACGAAAAGGCCACGCCCGGTTATTACTCGAATATCCTGACTAAATACGGAATTAAGAATGAGGTTTCGGCCACCTTACGTACCGGAATCACTCGTTTCACTTTTCCTAAAGGGGAAAGTAATATTTTGCTGAATCTTGGTGAAGGGTTGACTAATGAAACGGGAGCTACCGTTCGTTTTGTCAATGAGCGTGAGATAGAGGGGACTAAACTGCTGGGTACTTTTTGCTATAATCCGCAAGCTGTGTTTCCCATTTATTTTGTAATGCGTATCAATAAAGTCCCTCGTGCCCGTGGCTACTGGAAAAAGATGCGTCCGATGACAGTAGAAGCCCAATGGGACAATACGTCCGGCAAGAATAAATTGTATACTGCTTATACCAAGGAGATGAGTGGCGATGACATTGGTACATGGTTTACTTTCGATACCGAAGAAGGCGAAACCATCGAGGTAAGCATGGGAGTGTCCTTTGTCAGCATAGCCAATGCCCGTCTTAATCTGGATAAGGAACAGGCTGGTAAAGGATTTGATCAGATTCGTGCCGAAGCACGTTCCATGTGGGAGGACGATCTTTCGCGTATCCTCGTTGAAGGTGGCACGAAAGAGCAGAAGACAGTGTTCTATACCGCTATGTATCACTTGCTGATCCATCCGAATATTTTGCAGGATGTGAACGGACAATATCCGGCTATGGAAGGCAGTGAGATCCTTACAACGAAGGGAAATCGCTATACCGTGTTTTCTCTCTGGGATACCTATCGTAACGTACATCAGCTGATGACCCTGCTTTTCCCTGATCGCCAACTGGACATGGTTCGCACGATGGTCGATATGTATAAAGAACATGGCTGGCTGCCCAAATGGGAACTTTACGGCCGTGAAACGCTTACTATGGAGGGTGATCCGAGTATTCCCGTTATCGTAGATACCTGGATGAAAGGCTTACGTGACTTTGATGTACAGGCAGCTTATGAAGCCATGTATAAGTCCGCTACGACTCCGGGTAAAGATAATCTGATGCGTCCCGATATCGATGATTACATTGCTAAAGGATATGTGCCTTTGACAGAGCAGTATGACAATTCTGTTTCGCATGCACTTGAATATTATATTGCCGATTATGCCTTGTCTCGTTTTGCTCAGGCTTTAGGAAAGAAAGAAGATGCAAAATTGTTCTATGACCGTTCATTGGGTTATAAACATTATTACAGCAAAGAATTTGGTACATTGCGTCCTATTTTACCCGATGGAACATTTTACTCTCCGTTCGACCCGATGGAGGGTGCCAATTTTGCTCCCAGTCCCGGTTTTCATGAAGGCAATTCCTGGAACTACACTTTTTATGTTCCCCATGACATTGCAGGTTTAACCCGTCTGATGGGAGGTAAAAAGAAGTTTGTGGATAAATTGCAGAAAGTTTTTGATGAGGGGCTGTATGATCCGGCTAATGAACCGGATATTGCCTATCCTTATTTGTTCAGCTACTTCAAAGGAGAAGAGTGGCGTACTCAGAAACAGGTAAAACGTTTGCTTGCCGAATATTTCACCGACCAGCCTAATGGTATTCCCGGTAATGATGATACCGGAACCATGTCGGCATGGGCCATTTTCAGTATGATAGGTCTCTATCCCGATTGTCCGGGAATGCCCGACTATACACTGACTACACCTACTTTCGACAAAGTGACTATTCGGCTTGATCCGAAGTATTACAAAGAAAAAGAATTGGTTATTACGGCTGTTCGTCCCGGAAATGATGCCGATCTGATCAAAGAGGTGAGGTTGAACGGAAAGAAACATGCAGGCTATCGTATCAGCCATGAGGAGTTGGTGCATGCCGGAACAATGGAATTTATATTAAAATAAAAACAAATCAATCATGAACAAGAAAATCAAAATTGCATTTGCTTCGATGCTCGCTGTGCCGCTGTTGGTATGTGCACAGGTCCGTACGGAACAAACCTTTGAAAAAGGGTGGAAGTTTACCCGTGAAGACAATAAAGACTTCAGTAACTCCACTTATGATGATGCAAAGTGGCAATCGGTAACGGTACCCCATGATTGGGCTATTTATGGTCCATTCAGTATCAATAACGATAAGCAGAATGTGGCTATTTCGCAAGATGGACAAAAAGAGGCGATGGAGCATGCCGGACGTACCGGTGGGCTTCCTTTTGTAGGTGTAGGGTGGTATCGTCTCGATTTTGAGGCCCCTTCATTCAGTAAAGGTAAGAAGGCTACTTTGGTTTTTGATGGTGCTATGAGCCATGCTCATGTCTATATCAACGGACAAGAGGCCGGTTACTGGCCTTACGGTTACAATAGTTTTTATGTGGATGCCACCCCTTATTTGAAGCCGGGTGAAAAGAATACACTGGCTGTTCGTCTTGAAAACGAAAACGAATCTTCACGTTGGTATCCCGGTGCGGGATTGTATCGCAATGTACATCTGGTAGTGAATGAAGATGCTCATATTCCTACTTGGGGTACTCAGTTGACCACTCCGGTAGTGAAGGACGACTTTGCTAAGGTCAATCTGAAGACAAAGCTCGATATACCTGCAGGCAAAACATTTGAAGGATACCGTATTGTCACCGAATTGAAGGATAAGAATGGTAAGGTTGTGGCAACTAATGAGAAGCAGGGCAGTAAGTTCGACGGCAATGTTTTTGAGCAGGATTTTGTTGTTACTGCTCCGGCTTTGTGGACTCCCGATACTCCTAACCTTTACAATGCGGTTTCGAAAGTGTACGAAGGCAACACTTTGAAGGATGAATATACTACCCCGTTCGGTATCCGTTCCATTGAGATCATTCCGAACAAAGGCTTTTTCCTCAATGGAAAGAAAACCATGTTCAAGGGTGTCTGCAATCATCACGATCTTGGTCCGTTGGGAGGTATCGCCAACGAAGCCGGTATTCGTCGTCAGATCCGTATCTTGAAGGATATGGGGTGTAACGCCATCCGCACTTCACACAATATGCCCGCTCCTGAGTTGATTAAGGCTTGTGATGAGATGGGTATGATGATTATGGCGGAATCATTCGATGAATGGAAAGCGGCCAAAGTGCAGAACGGTTATCATAAAGTTTTTGATGAATGGGCAGAAAAAGATCTGGTGAATCTGATTCATCAGTATCGCAATAATCCAAGTGTGGTTATGTGGTGTATCGGTAATGAAGTACCGGATCAGTGGAACGGCGATCGTGGACCGAAACTTTCACGTTTCCTGCAAGACATCTGCCATCGTGAAGATCCTACACGTCCCGTTACTCAGGGTATGGATGCGCCTGATGCTGTGGTTAATAACAACATGGCTGCCGTAATGGATGTAGCCGGTTTCAATTACCGCCCTCACAAATATCAGGAAAATTACAAGAAACTTCCGCAACAGATTATTTTGGGTAGCGAAACTGCTTCTACTGTCAGTTCACGTGGGGTTTACAAGTTCCCGGTGGTACGTCGTGCCATGCAGAAATATGACGACCACCAGTCTTCATCGTATGATGTAGAACACTGTGGTTGGTCCAATCTTCCTGAAGACGATTTTATCCAGCATGAAGATCTGCCTTATTGCATTGGTGAATTTGTATGGACCGGATTCGATTATTTAGGTGAGCCTACTCCGTATTATACCGATTGGCCCAGTCACTCTTCATTGTTTGGAATTATCGACCTTGCCGGACTTCCGAAAGACCGTTATTACCTCTACCGCAGCCACTGGAATAAAGATGCGGAAACCTTGCACATCCTGCCTCACTGGAATTGGGAAGGACGTGAAGGTGAAGTGACCCCTGTATTTGTATATACCAATTATCCTTCGGCCGAGCTGTTTATCAACGGTAAGAGCCAGGGTAAACGCACAAAAGACCTTTCGGTTACAGTACATAATAGTGGTGATTCTGCTTCTATTGCCAATTTCAAACGTCAGCAACGTTATCGTTTGATGTGGATGGATACGAAGTATGAACCGGGTACCGTGAAAGTAGTCGCTTATGACAAGGATGGTAAAGCCGTTGCGGAAAAAGAAATTCATACTGCCGGCAAACCCGATCATATTGAGTTGGTGGCAGACCGCAGTGTGATCGATGCTAATGGTAAGGACCTCTCGTTTGTAACGGTGAAGGTGGTTGATAAAGATGGTAATCTTTGCCCGTTGGCCGACAATGAAATCAGCTTCAAGGTGAAAGGGGCAGGTACCTATCGCGCAGGAGCCAATGGTAATCCGGCTTCACTCGAGTCATTCCAGACTCCGAAGATGAAAGTGTTCAGTGGCATGATGACAGCCATTGTGCAGTCTACAGAGAAAGCAGGAAAGATTACACTCGAGGCTACCGGGAAGGGCCTGAAAAAACGTACATTGGTGATCGAGAGTAAATAATCCGTTCAGATAAAGATAAGAAAAGAGGGGATCCGGGCAACCAGATACCCTCTTTTTTTGTTATATTTTATATGCAAACCTTAAATGATGATAGTATGAAACAACACCGGATCATTCACATACCAACATTCGTCTTAGCTTTGTTTTTGATGTTTACCACCTCTGTTTTGCGAGCACAGGATAAGCCTGTTTGGCCGGCAGATTCTCTTATTACTGTGGGATACGCTACCGGGAATAAAAAGAATATTTCCGGTTCGGTGGAAAAAATCACGGAGTTAGGAATGAATAAAGATCAGATTACCAATCCCTTGGAGGCTATCCGTGGACGTGTTCCCGGACTCACTATAGAAAAAGGAACCAATGGTCCGGCTGCTTTGGATGCCGTACGTTTGCGGGGAACCACTTCACTGACCAGTGGTAACGACCCTCTGATTATTGTTGACGGTGTGTTTGGTGATCTCAGTATGTTGACTTCTATATATCCTACCGATATAGAAAGCTTTACTATCTTGAAAGATGCTTCGGAGACAGCACAATATGGTTCCCGTGGTGCTTCAGGTGTTATCGAGATCACTACCAAGAAAGGAATTCGGGGCAAAACCAGAGTCAGCTATAACGGTAGTTTCGGCATATCTTCCGTATACAAAAATCTGGAGATGCTTTCCGGCAGTGAGTTTCGCAATCTGGCGCAGCAACAGGGCATTTCAATACTTGATAAAGGGAATGAAACCAATTTTTTGAAAGAGATAGAGCAAACAGGTCTGCAACAGAATCATCATGTTGCATTTTATGGTGGGACGGATGCTTCAAGCTATCGTGTTTCGTTGGGTTTTATGGATCGTCAGGGCATTATATTGAACGAGGATATGAAGAATTTCACTTCGAATATGAACATGACCCAGCATGTTTTTGATGATTTTCTGGTGTGCGAGTTAGGTATGTTTGGCTCTATCCAAAAGAACCATAATTTGTTTGACCTTCAAAAAACATTCTATTCGGCTGCAACTTTTAATCCTACATATCCCGATCACCGTAATCCGGAAACCAGTTCCTGGGATCAGATTACCAATGCCAGCCAGATCACTAACCCTTTGGCCTGGATGGAAGTGAAAGATCATGATGCGACTTCACATATCAGTACTCATGCCCGGCTGACCTTTAACTTACTGCGCGAGCTTAAACTGATTCTTTTTGGTTCTTATACTTATAATATTGTTGAAAATTCCCAGTATCTGCCTACATCTGTATGGGCACACGGACAAGCATATAAAGGTATCCGGAAAATGGAATCACTGCTTGGCAATCTGATGTTGACCTATAAAAAGAACCGGAATAAACATTATTTTGATGTGCTGGCCTTGGCGGAACTTCAAAAAGAGACTTATAGCGGTTTTTACACCACTGTGACCAATTTCAATTCCGATCAGTTTGGTTATAACAACCTTCAGGCAGGTGCCATTCGCCTTTGGGAAGGAACGAACTCTTATTTTGAACAGCCGCGGTTGGCATCTTTTCTCGGTCGCTTCAATTATACATTTGACGATAGGTATATCCTTACGGTGAATGCCCGTACCGATGCTTCTTCCAAGTTTGGTGCCAATCATAAATGGGGCTTTTTTCCATCCGTGTCGGCTGCCTGGGTTGTCAGTGAAGAGAAGTTTATGAAGCGTATTTCATTGGTGGATAATCTGAAATTCCGTATCGGTTACGGGCTGGCCGGCAATCAGAGTGGCATCGACTCTTATACAACGCTTAATCTGGTAAAGCCTAACGGAGTTGTTCCTGTTGGGAGTTCACAGGTGGTTACTTTGGGTAATATGCGTAATACCAATCCCGATTTGAAATGGGAAGTAAAGCGTACTTTTAATGCAGGTGCGGATCTTGGTATGTTTGGCAACCGGTTACTCTTTTCTTTGAACTACTATAATTCCAAGACCTCTGATATGCTTTATCTTTATAATGTCAGTGTACCGCCTTTTACCTATAACACTCTTTTGGCAAATATAGGTTCCATGCGTAACAGCGGTACGGAGATTGCTGTCGGCATCACTCCTTTGAAGACCCGTGACATGGAATTGAACATTAATGTTAATGTCACTTTCCAGCAAAATAAATTGCTTTCATTAAGTGGAATGTATGGTGGAGAGAATATTTCGGCACCTGAGTATAAAAGCCTGGCAAGTCTGGACGGAGCCGGATTTCATGGCGGATATAATCATATTGTGTATCAGATGATAGGACAACCCTTAGGGGTATTCTACCTGCCTCATTGCAAAGGGCTTATTTCCGATGGCAATGGTGGGTATACGTATGACATTGCCGATTTGAACGGAGGAGGGGTGAGCCTTGAAGATGGAGAAGACCGCTATGTGGCAGGTCAGGCGGTGCCCAAGACTTTGCTTGGCTCCAATATCAGCTTTCGCTATAAGCGTTTCGATCTCTCAGTACAGATAAACGGGGCGTTCGGTCATAAAATCTATAACGGTACTTCACTGACCTACATGAATATGAATATTTTTCCTGATTACAATGTAATGAAGAAAGCTCCCGGACGTAATATCAAAGACCAGACCGCTACGGACTATTGGCTGGAGAAAGGCGATTATGTAAACTTCGATTATGTTACGATAGGCTGGAATGTTCCGGTGTCGAAGTGGAAAAAATACGTCCAGTCCCTCCGTCTCGCATTGACTGTCAATAATCTGGCTACTATTACCGGATATTCCGGTCTGTCACCTATGATCAACAGTTCTACCGTTAATTCTACTTTGGGAGTGGATGACAAACGGGGATATCCTTTAGCACGTACCTATACGCTTGGTTTGAGTATTAACTTTTAATTTGGAGGATTAATTATGAAAAGGCACTATATATATTCCTTTATCTGTATCCTGATGTTTAGTCTGCTGTTTTCATGTGATGACTTTCTGAATGAAAATCCTAAAGACAAGATTCCCGAAGAGGATGCTTACAAGAGTCTCACCGATTTGTATTATAATGCAGTGGCTTCCTTATACAATAACATAGGAGGTTATAGTGATAGTCAGGGGTTGCAGGGCACCGGCAGGGGAATTTACGATCTGAATACCTTTACCACCGATGAGGCTATTATGCCTACCCGTGGAGGTGACTGGTATGATGGAGGATTCTGGCAGGGACTTTTTCTTCATCGTTGGGGAGTCGATAATGATGCTATTCAGGCTACGTGGGAGTATTTATATAAGGTTATAGGTCTTTGCAATCAGTCACTTGAACGAATCGATACTTATCAGGAGACTCATCACGACACGGAACTTCCTGCTTACCGGGCAGAAGTTCGTGCTTTCCGTGCTTTGTATTACTATCATTTAATGGATTTGTTCGGACGTGTTCCTCTAATTCTCTCATCTGCTATACCTTTGAAAGAGGTGAAACAAAACAGTCGTAAAGAAGTTTTTGATTTTATTGTAAAGGAGTTACAGGAGTCTGCCCCTTTATTGGCGCAAACATATAGCAATCGTTCCGGCAGTTATTATGGGCGAATTACCCGTCCCGTGGTCCATTTCTTGCTTGCCAAACTTGCCTTGAATGCTGAGATATATGCGGATGATAACTGGACCGATACACAATATCCCGATGGAAGAGACATCTATTTTGAAGTAGATGGCAACCGGCTCAATGCCTGGCAAACGGTGGAGGCATATTGCGATTCCATTACTGCGGCGGGATATCGTCTGGAAGATAACTATGAAGCAAACTTTGCTGTTTACAATGAATCTTCTGCCGAGAATATTTTTACCATTCCAATGAGTAAGACTTTATATACTAACCAGATGCAATATCTTTTCCGTTCCCGTCACTATAATCATGCCAAGGCCTACGGATTGGGAGGAGAGAATGGTTCAAGCGCTACTGTGGAAGTACTTCGAACCTTTGGGTATGATACCCAAACTGTCGATCCCCGTTTTGATAAATGTTATTTTGCAGGTGTTGTTTACGATTTGAAGGGAAAGGTCATCACACTCGATGACGGTACTTTGCTGGAGTATTTTCCTTGGAAGGTGGATGTCGATATCTCTAATACCTCCTATGAAAAGACCGCAGGCGCACGGATGAAAAAGTATGAGATTGATGAAACCGCCACAAAAGATGGTAAACTGATGGAAAATGATATTGTACTCTATCGTTATGCCGATGTTTTATTAATGAAGAGTGAGGCGAAAGTCCGTAACGGAGAAAATGGAGATGTAGAACTGAATCTTGTTCGTGCCCGTGTGAATGCTCCTTTCCGGACAGCCACATTAGAAAGCTTACTTTCGGAACGTCAATTAGAGTTTGCCTGGGAGGGTTGGCGCAGGCAAGATTTGGTTCGTTTTCGCCAATATACCCGTGCTTATACAAGCAGGCCCCGGCTTCCGGGTGAGGAAAGTGGCTATACCACAGTATTTCCTATTCCGGAGAAAATCCGTTTGATGAATCCCAACCTGACACAGAATCCGGGATATTGAAATTGCAAAATATTATGTGGAGATGATTATTGTAAATCATAAAATAATCCATCATTATATTAGAAATATCTATTTATAAGGTAAATCGTTCTTGCTACTTTTGCGTATTGATACAAAATCAGTGAAGTAACATTGTTTTCAACCTTATAGATAATATGAAATAATGAAGATCAAAACACTAACACTTTTCTCGTTTTTATTGGCTTCCTGTTCGCAGCAGGTTACTAAGATCGACTTGTCGGGTAGTTGGCAGTTTACGACCGATTCTACTCTTTGGGACAGTACGGTCCTGTTACCCGGATCCATGGCTTCCAATGGCTTGGGAGAAGACATTACTGCCAATACTCCGTGGACCGGAGGTATCGTTGATTCAGCCTATTTCCGGAGTGATGCCTATGCCCGTTATCGTGAACCGGGTCATGTTAAAATCCCCTTTTGGTTGCAGCCTGTGAAGTATTACAAGGGGGCAGCCTGGTATAAAAAAGAGGTGACTGTTCCGGAAGGCTGGTGGCAACAGGATATCAGTTTATTTCTGGAACGTTGTCATTGGGAAACTCGTTTGTGGGTAGATGATAAAGAGGTCGGTATGCAGAATGCATTGGGTGCTCCACATCAGTACGACTTATCGGATGTCCTGACTCCCGGAAAACACACATTAACTTTACGTATCGATAATCGTGTAAAGGATATCGATCCGGGTGAAAATTCCCACAGTATTTCCGATCATACCCAGGGCAATTGGAACGGGGTTATCGGGGATATGTTTCTTCAGGTGCGTCCTCAGGTGAACATTGCACGTACGACTATTTTCCCGGATATATCAGCTAAAAGCATTCGTGTGAAAACATTCCTCCGTAACCGTAAGAAGAATGAAGTGACAGCTTTGCTCGCTTTGGAGGCTGATGGCAAACTTTTGCAAAAGGAGGTCAATCTTCAGCCGGGGACTAATGAAGTGGAGGCTGTTCTGGCTTTGGGAGATGATATCCGTTTGTGGGATGAATTTCATCCGAATTTATATCGATTGAAAGTAAGTCTGACTGATAAGCAGCAAAAGACCACTGATTTTAGTGAAGAGTCTTTTGGTATGCGTGATTTTAAAGTAATCAATGGTTGTATCACGATTAACAACCGTCCTGTCTTTTTGCGTGGTGCGTTGGATTGTGCCGCTTTTCCTAAAACAGGCTATCCGCCCACTGACAAAGAAACTTGGAGAAGGATATTCACAGCTTTTCAGGCACATGGGCTGAACCATGTTCGTTTTCATTCATGGTGTCCTCCTGAGGCTGCATTTTGTGCGGCTGATGAAATGGGACTTTATCTGGAAATAGAATGTTCCTCTTGGGCCAATCAGTCTACGACGATTGGTGACGGTCGTCCGCTCGATCGGTTCATTTGGGACGAAAGTGAACGGATTGTCAACACGTTTGGCAATCATCCTTCGTTTTGTATGATGATGTATGGCAATGAACCGGCAGGTGTGGGGAGTAGTACTTATCTGGCCAACTTTGTCACAACATGGAAGGATCGGGATAATCGCCGCTTGTATTGTAGCGGTGCAGGATGGCCCATGTTGGCGGTCAATGATTTTTTAAGTGATCCTGCTCCCCGCATTCAGGGATGGGGACAGGGACTTCGGAGTATTATCAACGCAGAACCTCCCCGTACCGATTATGATTGGTCGGAATATGTCAGTCGCTTCAGCCAACCTGTTGTAAGTCACGAAATCGGGCAATGGTGTGTTTATCCTAATTTTAAAGAGATCAGCAAATATGACGGTGTCATGCGTCCTGCAAATATGGAAATTTTCAGGGATATTCTGCAAAATAATGGTATGATACATCTTGCAGACAGTTTCTTGCTTGCGTCCGGCAAATTACAGGCACTCTGCTATAAAGCAGATGTTGAGGCTGCTTTACGTACCAGGAATTTCGGTGGATTCCAGTTACTGGGACTCAATGACTTTCCGGGACAAGGTACAGCATTGGTCGGTGTACTGGATGCTTTCTGGGAAGAAAAAGGTTATATTTCTCCCGAAGAGTACCGCCGTTTCTGTGCTCCAACCGTCCCTTTGGCACGTTTGCCTAAACTTATTTATAAAAATGACGAACTGTTGAACGCCCGGGTAGAAGTGGCTCATTATGGCGAAACTCCACTAAAGAATGTGGCAGCCGGATGGACTTTGTCCGATACGGCAGGGAATGTACTGCAGTCCGGACAGTGGAAAATAGATTTACTTCCCATAGGCAATAACTTTCCATTAGGAGATATTTCCGCTTCTTTAGCTCAGATGGAAACTCCCCGGCGTTTGGTGTTGGAGGTGGCAGTCGGTGAGTGGAAGAACAGTTGGAATGTTTGGGTTTATCCCGCTTTGCCACTCAAAGTAGAGGGAGAAGAGAGTATCCGGATGGTTGACTGTTTGGATGCCACTACCCTAAAGGCTCTTGAAGGAGGTGCTTCTGTATTGTTATCTTTAAAGAAAGGGACACTGACCCGTCAAATGGGAGGTGATATTCAGGTCGGATTTTCCAGTATTTTCTGGAATACTGCTTGGACAGGAGGACAAGCTCCTCATACATTGGGTATTTTGTGTAATCCGAAACATCCGGCTTTGAGTCAATTCCCCACAGAATATTACAGTGATTATCAATGGTGGGATGCCATGAGCCATTCCGGTGCCATTAAAGTGGCCGAACTTTCCCCTGAAATAGCTCCGATAGTGCGTGTCATCGACGATTGGTTTACAAATCGTCCTCTCGCCTTGCTATTTGAGATAAAAGTAGGTAATGGAAAATTGTTGGTATCGGGCGTTGATTTCTGGCAAAACATGGATAAGCGTGTCGAGGCACGCCAATTATTGTATAGCTTGAAAAAGTATATGGCAAGTCCGGCTTTCTCTCCGGTCGTATCTGTACAGGCAGAGCAAGTGCAGCAATTAGTCTCTGATAAATAGAATATTCTGTTTTATATAAATTTGCCCGGGTTTACATCTTTCGACGTATACCCGGGCAAATTTTATGAAATATTCTCTGTGTAGATCAGTGTGATCGGTGGTGAAACTTCTTAGTCGAAAAGACTTCTGAACTTCTTGAATATCTTTTCTTTAATTGAAGTACTTGGTTTGAAGTTCTTCGATTCTTCCAGTTTTTCCAAAGTACTTTTTTCGTCTTTACTCAGTGTCTCCGGCACATATACGCTTACGTTGACCAGCAGATCCCCTGTGCCGTAACCGTTTACGCTTGGCAACCCTTTACCGCGGAGTCGGAGCACTTTTCCCGGTTGTGTACCTGCTTCGATTTTTACCTTCACTTTTCCGTCGATGGTTGGAATTTCTACCGCACCTCCGATAGCTGCTGTAGGGAAACTCAGCAATAAGTTGTATACCAGATCGTTTTCATCACGAATCAGCTCCGGATGTGGCTCTTCTTCCACCAAAATCAATAGGTCGCCCGGGATACCGTTATGTTTTCCGGCATTTCCTTTGCCGCCCATAGAGAGTTGCATGCCTTCTGCTACTCCGGCGGGAATTTTTACTGTTACTACTTCCTCACCGTATTCGATACCTTCTCCACCACAAACCTTACACTTGTCTTTAATGATTTTTCCCTCGCCATTACAAGTAGGACACGTAGTACGTGTCTGCATGGTTCCTAAGATGGTTTGCTGGTTACGGATTACCGAACCACTGCCTTTACAGGTCGGACAAGTTTCAGAACCGCCATTACCTTCTGCCCCTGTTCCGTGACAGTGCGAACAAGGTACATATTTTTTTAGTTTGAATTTCTTTTCAACTCCTGTAGAGATCTCTTTCAAATTCAGCTTCACCTTCACCCGGAGGTCTGAGCCACGGAATTTTCTCTGTTGAGAACCTCCGCCTCCAAATCCGCCGAAGCCTCCGAAACCACCACCGAATCCGCCGCCGCTATGGCCGCCGAAAATATCACCGAACATAGAGAAGATGTCGTCCATGGACATTCCGCCACCGAATCCTCCGAACGGTCCGCCGTTTCCGGCTGCTCCACTCATTCCTGCATGACCAAACTGGTCGTAGCGGGCACGTTTATCCGGATTACTCAGTACGTCATACGCTTCGGCTGCTTCTTTAAACTTTTCTTCTGCTTCCTTATCACCCGGATTTTTGTCCGGGTGATATTGGATGGCTTTTTTCCGGTATGCTTTCTTTATTTCTTCGACTGTTGCCTCTTTCGTGACTTCCAGCACTTCGTAATAATCTCTTTTTTCTGCCATATTTTAGTTTCGTTGATTTTAATTATGTTAGCAAGTTTGTCGTGTTCCGGTTATTCACCCACAACAACTTTTGCATGGCGGATTACTTTGCCGTTAAGGGTATATCCGGTTTGTACACAATCCAGTATTTTACCTTTCTGTTCTTCTGTCGGAGCAGGGATCACAGCGATGGCTTCGTGATAATCCGTATCCAGCGGTTGGTCTTTGGTTTCGATAACCTTCACTCCATCCTGCGACAGAATAGACAGGAACTTATTATATATCAACTCAACACCCTCTTTTACGGCAGCTACGTCTGTAGCCGTTTCCATAGTTGTCAGTGCACGTTCCATGTCGTCGATTACCGGCAGAATACTTTTGATGCTCTTCTCACCACCGTTCAGAATCAACTCTGCTTTTTCTTTGATGGTCCGTTTACGGTAGTTATCGAATTCAGCCGAAAGACGGAGGTATTTGTCCTTCTGATCTTCGATCTGGCTATGGGCTTCTTCCAGTTCTTTTTCCAATTTCTCCTCTGCGGTCAGCGGTGTACTTTCCTCAGTGGCTTCTTCGTTTTGCGACTGTCCTTCAACGGTATCTTGAATATCGTCTACTGTCAACTCTTCTTCTTTCTTGGTTTTTTTTTCTTTTGGGTCCATATCTATTCTGTTTTTATTCTTGTTAAACGGATTTAGTTTCATGTCAATACGGCATTTTAATGTATTGGCTTTGCAGCAAAAACTTTGCCAGTTTGTTCGTTTTGCCAAAAAACGCAGCAAAGGTAATACTTTTATGTCAGATTGACACATTACTGATAGTTCGTTATTCACTAAAAATGTCTACCTTTGTCACCGCATTATTTGATAATAAATAAATTAAGGAATAATAATAGAATGATTACAGTTTCAAACGTTTCGGTACAGTTTGGTAAAAGGGTATTGTTTAATGATGTAAATCTGAAGTTTACAAGTGGAAATTGTTATGGTATTATCGGTGCCAATGGCGCCGGCAAGTCAACTTTTCTCCGTACGATATACGGTGACCTCGACCCGACTACCGGAAACATTACGTTAGGTCCGGGCGAACGCCTTTCGGTATTGAGCCAGGACCACTTTAAGTGGGACGCTTATACGGTAATGGATACCGTAATGATGGGGCACACCGTGTTGTGGGACATTATGAAGCAGCGCGAAGCCCTTTATGCCAAAGAAGATTTTACCGATGAAGACGGTCTGAAGGTTTCCGAACTGGAAGAGAAGTTTGCCGAACTTGACGGATGGAATGCTGAAAGTGACGCAGCTATGTTGCTGAGCGGTTTAGGTGTGAAAGAAGATAAACATTATACATTGATGGGTGAATTGAGCGGTAAGGAAAAAGTGCGTGTGATGCTGGCACAGGCATTATACGGAAATCCGGATAACCTGTTGCTTGACGAGCCTACCAATGACCTGGATATGGAGACTGTTACCTGGTTGGAAGAGTATCTCTCTAATTTCGAACATACCGTGTTGGTTGTAAGTCACGACCGTCACTTCCTCGATTCTGTCTGTACACATACGGTCGATATCGATTACGGAAAAATCAATCTTTTTGCCGGTAACTACAGTTTCTGGTATGAATCCAGTCAATTGGCCCTCCGTCAGCAACAGAACCAGAAGGCCAAAGCTGAGGAGAAAAAGAAAGAACTGGAAGAATTTATCCGCCGTTTCAGTGCCAATGTTGCCAAGAGTAAGCAGACTACCAGTCGTAAGAAAATGCTCGAAAAGTTGAATGTTGAAGAAATCAAACCGTCTTCCCGTAAATATCCGGGTATCATCTTTACTCCGGAGCGTGAGCCGGGCAATCAGATATTGGAAGTTTCCGGTTTGAGCAAGAAGACCGAAGAAGGGGTTGTATTGTTCAACGACGTGAACTTCAATGTGGAGAAAGGTGACAAGATTGTGTTCATTTCCCGTAATCCGCGTGCGATGACTGCTTTCTTTGAGATCATCAACGGTCATATGAAGCCTGATGCAGGACATTTCAACTGGGGGGTAACAATTACAACTGCTTATCTTCCTTTGGATAATACCGAATATTTCAATACTGATTTAAATCTGGTCGACTGGTTGAGCCAATATGGCGAGGGCAATGAAGTTTATATGAAAGGTTTTCTGGGACGTATGCTTTTCTCTGGTGAAGAAGTACTGAAGAAAGTGAGTGTACTTTCGGGAGGTGAGAAAATGCGTTGTATGATTGCCCGTATGCAGTTGCGCAATGCCAACTGTCTGATTCTCGATACTCCGACCAATCATCTCGACTTGGAGTCTATTCAGGCATTCAACAACAACTTGAAAACCTATAAAGGCAATATCCTTTTCTCTTCACATGACCACGAATTTATTCAGACCGTTGCCAATCGCGTGATTGAGCTGACTCCGAACGGTATTATAGATAAGATGATGGAATACGATGAATACATTACTTCCGATCACATCAAAGAGCTGAGAGCCAAGATGTACAAGTAATGATGTACGGTTTTGGACGATGAACGATTAACGATTAACGATGAACAGGTGCCCATTCATGCGCAACCTGTTCATCGTTTTTTTTGTTCGCATTCACTTTATTTATCGTTTACTGTTGTTCATCGTTCATAGTTTATCATTCATCGTTATTTTACCTTTCTCCATTTATTACGTATCATATATAAACAACATATACCGTGGCTTATGGAACAAAAGGAAATACAGGCATTAGTAGAAAAGAGCAGAAAGCAAGATGCAAGTGCATTTGCTTTGCTTGTGGCAGAGTATCAGACTTTTGTTTTTCGCCTGGCATTCCGTTTGTTGTGTAATGAAGAGGAAGCGCGGGATATGGTACAGGAGACTTTCCTGCGTGTCTGGCTTTCGTTGGACAAATACCGTCCTGAATTTCGCTTTGCGACCTGGCTTTACAGGGTTGCGTGTAATATCTGTTATGATCGTTTGCGGGTTTTACAACACTCGCCGGCCGGAGCGCTTTCCGATATTGCGTTTTCCGAGTTGCCCATTCTTTCCGATGATAACGTCGAAGCAGTGTTAGTCAACCGGGAGTTGAAAGCACATATCCTGTACTTTATGCAACAACTGACTCCTAAGCAGAAGCTGGTATTTACATTGCGCGATATAGAAGAGTTGGAAATCAAAGAGATCGAGATTATTACCGGACTCACATCGATCCAGATCAAAACAAACCTCTATCTCGCCCGGAAGAGTATCCGTAAGAAGTTGAATGAAATAAATAAAGAAAGATGAAAAAGGAAGAAATTAATTATGAAAGGTGGTTGGGACAGTTAAAAAAGACACCCCCCATTCTGGAAAATCCGGAGGCATTGACCGAAGATATTATGCGTGCTGTCAAGGCGGCTTCTTTCAGAAGTCCGGCCAAGCGCAGACCGAATCGTGTTGCCTGGTGTTCGGGCATTGCTGCAACTTTGCTCTTGGCGATATGGATAGCGGAAACGATGTCTGTCGATTCGTCTCCCTTGTCTGAAGTAATCATCATACCGGAGCCCTATCAATCGAATACTTTCACAGACAGTCGGGAGCATAGAGGTTTGACGATAGGAGAGAAGCAGGAACTTTTCTTTACCGCATCCCGTAATCGGAAAAGGGAAATGCTTAAACGAGAACGGCTTTATACTCAGTATAAACAGATAATGAAGAGTGAGTGATCTTTAAAAAATAGATGCGTATGAAAACAAAAAATCTTTTACCGATATTGTTGCTGGCCGTTTCAATGGTGTCCTGCACCACCTATTATCAAGTGAAAACCCAGATTTTTCCTGATGGATCGGCTCGTAGGGAAGTTTATGCCTTTGGCGATTCTGCATTCATGGCCGGAAATCGGGCACAAAATCCTTTTATGTTCTCATTGGATTCCGGTTGGACGGTGACGCGTTTTGATTCTGTCCGGATGCATAATTATTTTGGAGAGAAGGAAAAGATAAACGTGTGTGCCAGCAGGGAGCAGGCTTCTGTCGAATTATTTTCGGAGCAGGTCCGGCCTAAAGATCCGATGTTTCGTCCTTTGGTGACTCCGCGGGAAACACTGACCAAACATTTCCGTTGGTTCTATACGTATTATACCTATAACGGTGTTTATCCCGAACTGACAGAAAAAGGACCTGTACCTCTGAAAAACTATCTGAACGAGTCGGAACAGAAACTTTGGTTTCAGGGCGACGACACTGCGTATCGGGGAATGAACGGATTGGAGATGAAAGAAGTGCTCGATCGTTTGGAAGGACAATTTGTTCAATGGTACAACCGGAGTCTCTATGAATTAAGTATTGAAGTGATGCGGCCTTTTATAGCTGACCTGAAGCAGGGCGACTATCTTTCACGCCTGAATGCGGCTAAGGATTCATTGTATCAGGCATATAGGCCTCAGAATGATGATCCGGACTTCTCTCCGGCACTCGTTTGTCAATTACTCGATACTCACTTTCATACTGATTGTTTTTCGCTTCTCTATAAAGAAAAACAGCAGGAAGTGGATAAAAAATTTGATGAGGAAACACGTTCCGTTGAGTTATTTGGAGTGGTGATTCAATATGAGCTCAATATGCCCGGACAAATGCTTTCGGCAAATACAACCTTTAGGGAGGATGATCATTGGGTCTGGAAAGTAGATGCCTATCGTCTTTTGGCAGGCGAATATCTTTTGACTGCCGAGTCGCGCATACCCAACATCTGGGCCTTTATCCTCACCGGCTTGCTAATTCTTTTGGGTATAGGTTATTGGATAAAAAAGCGATGAGCAAGAAGGAGTGAAGTTGTGTCAAAGGGCCTCTCACCACAGATTGCGCTGATTTCCACAGATTATTCGTGTCGTTAAAATTCCTTCTGTGTTCCTCTGTGCCCTCTGTGGTGAGTTTTTTGATATGCTCCCGTTTTTTATCGTTTATAAATCAACTTATTTTTCCCTTCCCCGAATAAATTGTCTCCTATGGTTGTGATTTTATCTCCTTTGGCAACTACGTAGCGCAGCCTGTCACATCCCATGAAAGCACCATATTCGATGGCTGTAATGCTTTCCGGCAATTCTACGGTTCCACACAGACGTCCGCAATTGCTGAAAGCCCGCTGTCCGATGCTTTTCAGTCCATGAGGTAAACGAATGCGGAGCAGGTATTTTTTTTGTGAGAAAGTAAAGTCCGGAATAGCTGTCGCATTGGTCTTTTCGATGTCTACGGCAACCAGATTCGGCATATAATCCCGTATCAGTTTAAAATCGGCCGCATCCAGTTTGCCTTCGATGGTCAGGAAGTTGATCTCTTTCGGTTGTAGCCCTGCTTTTTGTATTTCACTTTCCAGCGTGCTCAGTGCTCCTACCTCTATTTTAGCTTCCAGTGGTTCGCCTTCGATGAATGCAAAGTTATCCCAACGGTTTTTCAGCCGGTATTCATCACTTGCTCCCAGTGGTACAAAGATAGCAGTGATGCTGTCTGCCAATGCTTCCGGCAGTAGGTTAGGAGGAGTTTTCTTTTTAATCTGGCATATATTCAGATTTTCGCAGCCCATAAAAGCCGCATCTTCAATGTTTTTGATCTTTTCCGAAAGAATGATCTTTTTCAGAGTGGATTTTCCTTTGGCAGTGCCGTTTTCCTTCTTACAGAAAGCGTATGCCGGAACAAAATTCGGCATATAAATATAGAACTTATCCGGATAGGTACCTTCTTTACCCGAGTACATGCTGATGCTCGCATTAGCTATGTCGAGCACTTGTAAGTTTTTAAATTCATCGCGCAGATGTCTGAAGTCCACTGCATTGATCTTTCCGGTCAGGGTCAAGTGGGTGACCTGGTTCGCTTCCTCTTCCGTCATCATCGAAATCAATGTTCCCGGTTTGCTGACGAAATACGTTTTCTTAACTTCTTGTGCCGTAGCTGCAAATAGATTGGCAGTAAGGGCTATTCCTATAAACAGATGTTTTATTTTCATATTTATGATAAATGTTTAGACAAATATAGCGAATCATACTTTATCTCGTCCAGAGTTTTAGAAAAATATAGTTATTTTTGTCCTTCAACCAATAAATTAACAAAATGGAACAACAGGATCACGAATCATTCTTTTCTCCGAAAGGGATTCCGGCATTTGCAAGTATTATTATCTTTTTGGTAAGCTTCTTTATCGTCATGTCCCTATTCCGTTCCGTTCTGAATCTTTTTTCGGAAGTAAGAGGGTACGGAATGGGTTATTTCTTTATTGGAGAGGGGATTATGTTGTTGAGCGTATTTATTGTAACCTTTCTGATGATGCGATTTCTGGATCGCCGTCCCTTCTCCGATTTAGGATTCAGCCTGAAAGGGCGTGGCAAAGATATTCTCTACGGTTTCTTGATGGCAGTGCTCATTTATGCCATTGGTTTTGGTGTTTGCCTGCTGACCGGGCAGATTGAGGTTGTCGGTGTCCATTTGCATTGGAGCGATTTGCTCTTAAGCGGGTTGTTTTTCGCCATGGTTGCCATTGTCGAAGAAACTATGATGCGCGGATATGTTTTGGGACGTTTGTTGCGTACGCGACTCAATAAATTTATTTCTCTTTTCATCTCTTCCCTTTTGTTTGCGTTGCTCCATCTGATGAATCCCAATGTGGCTTTTTTACCCATGCTCAATCTGGTGTTAGGAGGGTTATTACTGGGAGCTTCCTATCTTTACACCCGTAATCTTTGGTTTCCTATTTCGCTTCATTTCTTTTGGAACTGGATTCAAGGGCCCGTGCTTGGCTATGAAGTCAGTGGCAATCGCTTCTGTGAAACTTTGTTTTCACTTCGCCTGCCTGCAAATAATCTGATTAATGGAGGGGCATTTGGGTTTGAAGGTTCGCTGGTTTGTACCGTATTGGCAACGCTCTTTACACTGTTCATTATCTGGTGGTTCGAATAACACAAAAATGTCCCATGTTCCGCTGAACTCTGGGACATTGATAAAACAAACACCACATTTACTTCACAGTAAGTTAGAGTGGAAAAGCAAGAACGCATTTACTTCGCAGTAAGTTCGTTGCGCACTATTTAAACACAAACAAAACAAAATAAAAGCTGTACAACAGCCATTATAACACTTGCATCAATGTATGTTTATATTGATTTTTCCATAACAAGGGGCATAAAGTATGTGGGGGTGAATCTTATTCTAAAATTTATACGTCGTTCCCACCATTAACCCCACTGTTCCCCGTATGGGTTCCTGAAGGTCAGCCCGATAACTTCTGTCTTTAAATATATTGATCCGGGGTTCCAGCCAAAGCCCGGTATGGGCTGACAGCCTGATTTCTCCCTGTAGTCCGATGCGTCCGTTCAAAATGATTGAAGACGATGATTCCGCTCCGGGAAAATAGCTCCCGATGCCACCTGCCACGATCAGGTTGAACACGTGGCTGTCCCGATCGGAAAAAAGCCTTGTGAGGCTGCACAGATAGTCAATGTTGAGGCTGATATTAAAATCGCGGTTGCTACCGCTATCTTCATTATCCAAAAAGGCGGTACTACTACCGGCACTGATCCGCATCCCGTTAAATTTGTCGAACCATTTACCTAAAGCGAATTCCGTGTCGAACAATACATTTCCGGTATTTCCGGTACCGGCTGCCAGCGAGGCAAAACCTCCTTTAAGGAAGGTCAGGGTAGTGTATCCTGCCGGTTTGTAAGTAATACCTGCCATTAGTGATCCTGCCAGGTTATATCTTTTCCACGATGGCTGGTTGTCCACCCGGTCCGGATAAAGTGCCAGTTGCGGCTCGATAAACAGGTTAAAAGCAGACGATACATTCAGTTTTCCTTGTAATCCTGCCCTCAATCCGTATGAATGGATCGCTTTTTGATCTTTTACGATAGTGGCCTGATAGCTGAGTCCGAGGACACCGATCACCTCAAATACCCGCTTCGGATTGTATCTGGCGGCAAATGCACTGATATTGATCAGGTAGTCTACATTGGCTCCTGCCAGGTGCATATCCGTATTTCCCTGTTTCCATTGTGTATATTCCCCTCCGGCCCGTAATCCTATGACGGGGGTCAGCCAATTGCCTGCCATGAATGATGCCCGTGGTCCGTGAGCGGTTTGTCCGCCTCCTACGTTAAACAGATAACCGATACCCGATCCGACAGAGAAAAACAGATGTTCCGATCCTCTCTTCGAATGGAACTTTTCCGCTCCCTTTCTTTGGGGTATCAAATATTCTGAGGCCTTTATATTGTTTTTTCCTGCTGTTGAATCTTGCTTTTGCTCTTGTGCTGTCAGAGTTCCGCATAAGCCGAAACCGACTCCTAACAGCAGGATTCTTTTATAACTCTTTCTCATATTCTTCATTGCTTTATCGTTCTTTCTTCATTCAAGCCGCTCTCTTCCGTTTCGGTGTCTTCCGTTGCAGTTTCTTCTGTTTCGGTTTTTTCTTTTGTTTTCTCCGCTTTTTCCTTCAGTTCTTTCTTTTCCTCTTCCAACTGTTGCAGCAGGTCGGTTACGTCTCCGTCTATCTGCGCGATCTCTTTCAGTGACGGATCTTCGTTCAGGGCCCGTTTAATGAAAGCGTATGCTTCGCTCACTTTGTCCAACCTGTTGGCACATGCCGCCCTTAGATAATAGCTGAGTGGTTCATCCGGTAGTTCTTGTGCCTTTTCCCACGCTTCTTCATTCTGCTTCATGGCCATTAATAATACCACTTCATTTATACCGCCTTGCGTTCCGAACCGTTCATAAGCATCCTCAAAATGCCCGTTATAAGCTCCAACGATGGCTCTTACGTCTTGTGTCATGTCGTTGTCCGGCAAAAAGTCTATAATCGAGTCCGCCCGGTTATAAGCTCTTTCGTCCATTAAGGCGATTACCTGATTACAGAGTAGTTCTGTAGGAGCCGATCTGCTGACAAACGGTTCCAGCAATTTGCTGTCCGCTTTCTTTTGTTCTATCAGCAACGCAGCCAATTCGTTGGCCATAATCATAAATTTAGGATATTGTTCCAGTGCCTGTCGGCAGATCACTTCGCGTGTAGAGTCATTATCGGCATTCAGGTATATCCGCCAAAATTCATAGGGTACCAATTTTTTATAGTCCTGTTTATACATTATGCGTATTTCTTCATCGTTCAGCAATCTCATCACCGAATAGTTGAAACTATATTCCACCCGGCGCAGCCGTGGTAAGTAAGTCGTTAGAATGACATTCCGGTATTCCGGTAGTCGTAGGATCCGGCTGTATTGCGAGGCCATGTTGTCCGGATAGCAATTGATGATTTCCCGTAACTTGTCTGTAGGCAGTGAGTCGTGTTCCATCAATTCTGCTACCTCTTCCCAAGAGGCTACCACTCCTTCTGTATATGTACTGTCTTTTATTGCGTTTATAGTGCCTCCGTTCAGAAAACCAAAGATACGTTTCAGCGTACTGTCCGTGCGTTTTTGTGCCAGTTTCAGATTCGATTGATACGGACCTTCTGGCGACGATACTCCTTTGACCGAAAACGACAGGAATTCCGAGTTCGGATCGTTTTCTATTTCCTGCAGGCGCAAGCGCATTTTCTCCAGTTCTCTTTGGTTGTTCGGATCCTTTTCGTCTATCGTTGCCGAGTTGATCAGGAAGTTCAGCTTCACTTCTCCTCTGTCGCCTCTTTGTTGTTTTTGAGGTTTAGGGATGTATTTTTCATCTCTGATTTTCATGCCATCCGCCTGGTACGTAAAGAAACGCATCGGATTTACCGTACCTTTGGCTATCACTACTGTATCTTTGTATGCCAGTTTTTTATATTCTACCAGATACATGTAGATGTCACACCGGCATTCATCGTCCGGGTTATCCATATAGAGGGAGTCTACGTAGGCAATCACTTCATTTTTATCAATCTTTTGCGTTTTCTCCTGAAAAGGTGCTAACGGGTCTCTACTCAGGTCGAATTCCATCATTCGTTCCAATGTGATGGCATACTCCTTTCCGGTCACCACTGCCGGGCGGAACAGGCTCTGTGTTTTACGGGTAATATTCACCAACATCGGTTGCACTACGATACGTGTATTCGGCTTATACATTTCTTTGGGAATTTTTACTTTAGGGTGGATGATGTATTGATTTCCGACGATCTCGATGTCGGTTGGTTCAGGTAGCAGTTTGTCCACCACTTTTTTGGCGGTGATCACCACTTCGTCAATCATCGATGCTTCGTACGAGATCACTACGTTTATCGTTGTCTTTCCTTTAAGTTTTACTGTTTTTGATGCGTAGGCAAAGCCCGAGAAATGAAGGGTCGTACTGGGATCTGCCATGATCTTGAACTTTCCGTCCAGGTCTGTGATGCCGTATACATCTCCCTTTTCATTCTGGTCTCTGATTACGATAGAGATGGCAGGTTCTCCCTCATCATCGATTACGCTTCCGCGTATTTCTACTTTCTGGGCTTGTCCCCATGCCGGAATAATGGCGTATAGGGCCACTATCCCCAATAGCAAAAATCTTTTGATATTCATTAGGGTTATTTTATTTGGCTATATAGATAAAAGATACACTTAGTTTAACCGGTATGGGGGCCCATCCCGATTCATTCGGTTCACCGTGAGTGCTTCCAGGTTGGTAGCGCACCAACCTGTAGCGTGCCACACCCACACCGCCTGAAACCTCAAGGTTCCAGCGGCGTGACAGAATCCAGTTGTATCCATACGTGACACCTGCAGCTACGGCATCTCCATAATATGCTCTGGGGGTTATTCCTACGTCGAACATGGAATAGAATCCTGTGATACCGATGTAATGGCGCGCCAGCAGGTTCCGAAGCCAATATTTAGCTTCAGCTTGTACGCGCCCATGACGGTAGAAAAGTTTATCTGTAATCTTCCAGGGATTAGCCGATGCCGAAATTTCGGCTGTCATCCAATCGTTTAGCGGGAATTCCACTCCCAGATTGGGAGATGCCGCTAACCATTCCAGCGTATTAGTCTTGATGGCCATACGTTGGGCGGATACTTGAAAAGATATTGCTATGAAAATAAAAAGTATAGCCCGTTTCCCGAATAGAGACGGGAAATTATATCCGGCTATCTCCCACAACAAGTTGGGGAAATTTAGTTTTAAATTAAATGTATTCATAAACGCGCTCACTTCTGTCTAAAGCGTGCTGTCGTTTATTCTTGTTGGTTGCAAATATAGAGGTTTTAATTTACATTTTTCAACTAATCGAAATCTTTTTTTATAAGTTCCAATAAATATTCCTGTAAATCAGTCTCTTGCCCTATCTGTAATTTTTGTCGGAGCCGGCTCCGGTTGCTTCTCACGGTCGAAGGGGCTATGTATTGAAGTTCTGCTATCTCTTCGGTTGTTTTGTTTTCCAATATCAGGCAGCAGAATTGTATCTCCTTGCAGCTGGCTTGCAGGTGCAAAGCATTGAAAGCTGCCCATAGTTTTAGTTCGGATGTCATTTTTGCCTTTTGTCGTTGCATGGTTCGTAGTATTTCCTGCAATCTTGCAAGCATTATGGGAGGAAAGATATATGCCACTGCCAAGCTGGGCAGACTCATCAAATAAAGTTCGGATGATGTATAGACCCCGATGAACATATACAAAAGAATCGGGGCGAAAGATAATATCACTACGGTGTGTCGACTCACAGAGATAGAAGCCAGACCACAAGTAACCATACCGATCATCAAATCTTGTGACAAAAAGAAGCCGGTCTCTTCCGGTGGGAAATAGATACGGCTGTACATTGATATTAGGATATTGCTTTGTATGGTATAAAAAGTGCATTTCAACAAGAAAGTTATCTGTTTCTTTTTTCGAATCAGCAGGTAAGTGAACAGTAAGAATAATCCCAGGGATAATATGTTACATAAAGCCAGTAACAGATTTTTTCTGATGAGGTAGACGCAAAGGTCTGCGATGATTCCGATACTAAAGCAGCCCACTGTGCCGTAATAGACGAAATAAATTGTTTGTCGCTTCGGACTTCTTATTTCTTTGAACTGTAGATATTTCTTTTGGATGTACTTTTTGATTCTTGGCAAAGACAGGTGTTTTGAATTCATATTTCTTTTAGGTTTTAATATGTAATATTTATAAAACGAACCCATGTAGGGGGTATATACTCTGACGGAAAGACTTTCGAAACGGCTTTTTTATCCCATAATAAATATAAATATGAATGAAAATATAACGGAGGGAGGGTGAAGATCTTGAAAAAATGTACTGAGTTCGTCATACGTGTCATCAAGGCTCATCATATACCTGCTTTATCGGATGATCAATCACTTAACTTATGCGTTAAATCAAACATCAAGACATGAAATACTCCATTTACAACTTCTCCAAAACAACGATATTTCTGAGTAATCCTGAACTTAAATATCTTTTTAGACCGAAAGATGGCGAATGAATCTTTCTGTTTATTAGTATATTCCTTATAGTCTAATCCTTCAGAATTATAAATATCAGCCCACGACAATTCTGCAAAAATTCTAAAAGCATCTGCAAACAATGATTCGTCCTGTTCACTTATTAATTCGAAACCATTATTTCTATCAATCAAATCGAAATTTATTTTAGAGCCTGTTTAAATTTTGTAGCTTGAAATAAAAAGAGTGTTTCCTCTTTCCTACAAAACGATTATTTTTAGTTACCCAGCTTCAAATAATTATGTATTGTACGGATTTAGAAGAAACACAGTGGCAAGTTATCAAGAAAATCTTGAACTTGCAAGAAAGGAAACGAAAATATGATTTGCGTGAAATATGGAATGCTATCTTCTACCTGGTGAGAACAGGGTGCCAGTAGCGTATGCTTCCTTCCAATTTTGCTCCTTGGGAGTTGGTCTACTATTATTATCGCAAATGGTGCTCTTTGGGTGAATTTGATTTGTTATTGAATAACTTACGAGAAAAAGTACGTGTCAAAATGGGACAAAAATCAGAAGCTGGCCTGGGGATTATGGATAGTCAAAGTGTACGTTGGGGTAATAATCGTTCTCTCAATGGCATTGATGGGAATAAGAAAGTAAAAGGAGTTAAGCGTCATGTGGTAGTTGATAAGAATGGTTTCCTACTGGCTGTGATGGTAACAATTGCTTGCGTACACGATAGTAAAGCGGCTTATTTATTAACAAGGCACCTTAGGGAACTTTGTTGCAACATCAAAATCATATTAGCTGACGCTGGTTATCGTGGGGAAATAGCGGACAAGATAAAAAACGCTTTTGGATATATTCTTGAAGTTGTGGTCAGTAAAGATAAGGTAAATGGCTTTAAACCAATTGGAAAAAGATGGGGTGTAGAAAGGACATTTGCGTGGTTTGATAATTATAGAAGACTCTGCCGAAACTATGAATTGACATTCGATTCGGCAGAGGAAATGGTAAAAATCGCATCTATTAGGATGTTAGTGAATAAAATTTAAACAGGCTCTAAGGTATTCGATCTCCTTCTGAAGACTCTTATTTTGCACAGACGATGCCTCTTTTTGTTTTTCATTTTTTTGCTTGGTTTTAATTGTTTACATAGTTTCACTCCACATTTTATGATTACTGTATAGTCCGGCACTGCCAGAAATATCATATAATCTCTTCCATGAAAGAACTGTACTCGGACTTGGAATACAGTATTTTAAGGCAGTATTTAAACCAACCCGAAGGGCGTAGATTGGAATTTAAGGCAGAGTTGCCGGAGCATTCCGATTTGGCTAAGACGGTTGTGGCATTTGCCAATGATGCAGGTGGAGACCTGTATATTGGTGTGGCAGATGATCCTCGTGAAGTGGTAGGATTGGATGAGGACAAGTTGATGACTATCGAGGAGAAAATAAGTAATATTATTTTTGACCGTTGCTATCCTGCGATATTGCCGGAGATAAAATTTATAAGCGAAGAAAACAAACACTTGATTCAGGTGACTGTTTTCAGAGGTAGCACGCCACCTTATTATCTCAAAGAGAAAGGTAAGTTACAAGGGACATTTATTCGTGTAGGCTCGACCAATCGACTTGCGGATGAAGCTATCATCTCGGAATTGGAACGTCGGAGACGAAACATCTCTTTTGATAGCGAAGTTATACCAGATAAGCCTGTAAATGATTTGAGCATAGATGGTTTTAAGGCTATATTCAAGGAGAAAACGGGGGAAGAATTATCCGACCAAGCATTAAGGAAATTAGACTTGGTTAAAGATATGCAAGGAGCAGAATATCCGACCAATGCGTTGATTCTATTCTCGGACGACCCGTTGCGAAACTCGTTGTTTCACTATGCGAAGGTGGAGTGTGCTCGTTTTAAAGGTGTTAGTATCGATGATTTCATAGACCAAAAGAGTATTACGACCAATATTGCCACACAAGCAGAGGAAGCATACAACTTTGTGTTACGCCATATCAATAAAGGTGCTTCGGTTGAGGGAGTGTATACAGTCTCTCGTTGGGAGTATCCTGTTAAGGAAATTCGTGAGGCGATTCGTAATGCGGTGGTTCATCGGGATTATTCTCTCACAGGAAAAGACGTTAAGATTGCGATCTATGATGATATGGTAGAGATAACCAGTCCGGGACTTCTACCACCATCAATCGACTATGCTGCAATGGAAAGCCGTCAGAGCGATGCACGCAACAAAGTAATAGCCCCTGTTTTCAAACGTCTTGGTATCATCGACGTAGTACTATAACCATCGAAATTAAGATTAAATAACAATATGCCTTTCTGTTGATGATAAGTGTGTCTGATCAGGATGGATAGTCTCTACTTGATATTGCTTTCTATTTGCTCACAAAACTTTCTTTTTCGTGACGCATACCCTGTTTTTTTCTTTTGTAATAGAAGCTACTTATTGTATATATATGCAAAAGAAAAATGTTTTCGAGGGTCCGAGTGATACGTTATTCACTTTTCTGTCTATAGGAAGTTAATAACGTAGTTACAAAGAGTTCGTTCTTTGTTGGCAGAAAGTTAATTCTTTGTTTATACGAAGTTAACTTCTTGCCAAAGCCAAGGCGGCAGATGATCGGTAACAGTCTTTTTTCTCTCGAAAAAGCGGCTGAAAGTACCGGATTTTCTCTGATTACTTCTCGATTTTGATTGTTGTAAATCTGTGAAAATGTTTGTTTTTTGTGCTAATTTCTTTCGTGTTGTCTTTGTTGTACATTTTTTTACTGTCTTTGTTGTGGTATATGCTTTGTTTTTATTTCTTTCTGTATTTTCCTAACGCTGATTTACGGGTCTTTTTTCCACTCTCTTGCCGGTCGGACGGAAAAAACAAATTCTATCGCACGTAAGATATACAATTTGACAATTGTCGGATTCTTGCTCCGGACGTTCGTTTATCGAAAGCACAAATCAATCCCTTTTTGATTGTGTACTCTTATATTCTTGAGAAAGCATAAGTCCGCGTTCTTTTCATGTTTCCCTGATATGTATATATTTTTTTTAGATGTCACGTGAGGCATAGGGGCGTTTTTCATACTGTTCGGGCTATTCAGAGACTTGGTTATACGATATTCAATGGTATCCATGCCTCCTTGAGGGGGCCGAATAGGGCGTTTTTGCCTTTGACGAGAGAAAAGAAAGAGGGGATGGTAGTTCAAAAATAGCCCATTTCATCGATGGAAATCCGGTGTTGCATATTTGCGACACCTTGAAAAAGAGAGGTGTTGCAAAAATGCAACGGCTATTTTTAGGTCGTTTCCGGGGGGTGGGCTACATTTGCTCCTCTCTTTATGGAGGGGGTACAAACAAAATGTATAAGATTTTTTAAGATAGTGAAGTCAAAAAGCTGCCAACATATTGATAGTGGACGTTGTTATACTTTTGCAAAATTTTCAAAAGTAAAAAAGAAGATGACCTCCATCACTCCACGGCTCAATCGCTCGCGCGAGGGTCGTGATGGCAGCTATCCACTCGTGATACAGATCATACGCCATCGAAAGAAAAGAGAGATTTATACGCCTTACCGATTTTGGGAGGCAGAGTTCAACACCCGTTTAGAAATGGTAGAGAATACCGGTGGCAATCGCCGTCGCCTGCTCACTGTTCGCGAAGCCAACGAATACCTTATATATATAAGGAAAGAGTTGACGGCTATTTGCGAATCGCTGGAGGCGGAGAAGGGGAGTGCTTATACGGTGGACGACATTGTACGCGTCTACAACTATCACAATGATTTGACCCAGGTGCTGGTCTACGCCGACTCCGTGATAGCCGGTCTAGAAAACAAAGGGCGCCAGGGTACCGCCGCCAATTACCGTAGTGCCCGCCGGGCGTTCGAGTTGTTTGTAGGTGACCGTCCTTTCTCGTTCGAAGAACTGACCCCCGAAGTGATCGACCGCTTTGCCGATTTCCTCCGCAACCGGGGCAATCAGCCAAACACCATTTCTTTTTACCTCCGCCAGTGGCGTGCCATCTACAATCGTGCCTGTGTCGACCACGTGGTTTATACTGATCAGAAACCTTTCCGGAGGCTGAACCTTAAAGAAGAGGTGACTGCCAAGCGTGCCATTTCCCGCGAGAAGATTGCACGGATCGAGCAAGTCGATTTGACTGCTTCCCGTGCCGATATGCAGTTGGCTCGTGATCTGTTCCTGTTCAGTTTCTATACGCGTGGAATGTCTTTTGTAGATATGTGCTATATAAATAAGGAAAATCTGCAAGGAGACTACCTTTGCTACAAACGGCAGAAGACGGGACAAGAGTTGCGGATACGAATTGAAAACGGTTTGAGTGAGTTGATTGACCGCTATGCCGATTCTTCATCGGATTATCTGCTCCCGATGCTCCGCCGTGGTGACAGCTATCAGGATTACCGGCGACAGCAACGCAAACTTAATAAACAGATCCGCGAATTGGGTGACAGGCTTCGGTTGGAGGTGCCGCTCACGTTTTATGTGGCTCGTCACTCCTGGGCGACCCTTGCTCATGCGAATGATGTGCCTGTCTCGGTCATCAGTGACTGCATGGGACACACATCGGAGAAGACCACGCGCATCTATTTGGATCGTATAGATACTACACGGCTCGACAAGGCCAATCGGTTAGTGATAAACTGTCTTCGGTAAAGAGGGGGGAAAAGGGCAAAAAAAACTCTTTCTTATAATGAAAGAGCCAACCGTGAGATACTCTCTGATCTCAAATAACTTTTGCAAAGATACATATTAAATTATTAATAAAGCAAATCTTTTTTTAGTTTTTTTTGTTTTTGCTGTCAATTATTTATTTTCTCTTTCCATATAGAAAAAAACATCCTCCTATACACCTTCTTTTTGTCTACAGACTCTTCTAAGAAAGCATACACCGGTTTCTCGCTATTTCTTTTCCAACGGTTTTCATCTGCCCGTCCCCACTGCTTCAGGCACATGCCGTTATCTATTCACAAGGATGATTAATCTGTTTATAATCAGATGTATGCAGGTCGTATGCCATCCTTTGTGTCGCTCTTTTACGGCCCATTCCGTCCATGTTTCTGAAATCGTTTCTGAGTCAACATCAAGCAATATTCTATGAATCAGTGTTTTACTTTCATACTTCCTGCAATTGTTTCTGAAAATAAAAAAAATCAGAAACATTTCCGGATCGGTACTCTTTTATTTTTCTGTCTTACAGGTGGTTATGTTGGTAATTCTGAGGCTTCCCCTTTCATTATAAGAAAGAGTCCCTAATTATCAAACAAACCATAAATATGAAAAAGGTACTATGCACATTGGGGGTGATTGTTGCTTTACTTTTATCGTTTCCTTGTATGGGGAGCGCTCAGCAGTGGGGCTTGACTGCCAATGGTCTTTACTGGGCCACGGCTACTCCGAATGTAGGAGTCGAATATGCTTTTAGTTCAAAGATGAGTGTAGCCGGTCTTATTCAATATAATCCTTTTACGTACGCTAAAAACCGGAAAATGAAACATTTGGTCGGGCAGGTAGAATACCGTTACTGGCTGAGTGATGTTTTCAAAGGTCATTATCTGGGTGTGCATGCCACGGGAGGTATCTTCAACTTCGGTAACCTTCCTTTTGGCATTCTGAAGGACTATCGGCTTGAAGGCCAGTTGTACGGTGGGGGGCTTACTTATGGTTATCAGTGGATTATCAGCAACCGGGTGAATATTGGAGTCGATATCGGTTTGGGATACCTTCAAGTTGATTATGATAAGTTTTATTGTCCTACCTGCGGTGAGCGTGTCGATCATTACCGGACCGGTTACGTAGGCCCTACCAAGGTTGGTGTGTCCATTATCTATCTTTTAAAGTAGGGGAGGGATAAAACATGAATATCAGGCAAGTTTTTTTCATAAGTTTCTCATTTTTCATCTCTCTATCAGTGTTAGCGGCAGATAGATCTACGCAGCCTGTCCGTACAGAGGTGTATCGTTTGGAACGCCGGGACTCTGTCTTGTTGGTCGATCTGGCTGTCGACCTGACCAGCGTCCGTCTGGCGCCGGACTGCACGGTCTATCTGTTTCCGCTACTCTCTTCGGGCAATGCCGTCGATTCATTGTCGCTGCCTCCCATTGTGCTCAATGGTCCTCAAAGCGATTTGATGTATCGCCGTCGCCGGGCCTTGGGCACTACTTCTGGATTGGAGAAGATTCCTCCTTATACTGTGCTTCGTGAGGGAGATCATGCCTTGCCCCACATTCATTATCGAATCGAAGTTCCTTATGCGGCATGGATGGAAGATGTGAAAGTGTGGATGCGGGATACCAATTGCAATTGCGATGCCCGCCTGGTACCTTTTGCCATGCAGACAGAGCAGATACCGCCATTGATTGTAGAACGGGTGGATACTATTGTGATTCGTGACACCGTCCGGGTAGTTCCGGATGTATCTGAGCGGCTACCTGTGGTTGCGGATGCCTCTTCCTATAGGAAGGCGGTCCCTATTCAGGCGGGCTATGAAGCTGATATTTATTTTCCTACTAACGAAATGCGCATTCTTCCCGATCATGAGTTGAACCGTGCCTCTTGGATGCATTTCGTTAATCAGGTGGATTCTATTGAGCGGGATAACCGGAATTCCATATCAGGAGTTACTGTTACCGGCTACTCTTCTCCCGAAGGATATGCCTTGAATAACGAACGTCTGGCCGAGAAGCGTGCCAAAGCTCTTCAGGAGTTTCTTGAAAATAAATATGGCGAACGCATGGAGATCGCGGTTGAGTGGGTAGGCGAAGATTGGGAACAGTTTGAGAAAGATATAGAACTTTCCGACCTTCCGGAGCGTGATGAAATTCTTTCAATCCTGCGTACCGTGAAAGATAACAATCAGCGGAAAAAATCTTTGAAAACGCTGAATAAAGGGAAAACATTCGAAGTCTTGCTGCGGGAATATTTTCCGAAGCTCCGGCGAGTGTCATGTCGTATTAGATACGTAAAATAAGAATATGAAAAGAATGTATTACATAGGATATATGCTCTGCTTGTTGCTTGCCGGTTGTGTAGTCGGTGAGAAAGCGGACGGCCTGTTGGAGCAACGTCTGTCTGATCGTACCCTTTTGGTTTATATGGGAGGGGATAATGATTTAGCCGACGAGACCGACGAAAAATTGTCAGCGTTAACAGAGGCGTGGGACAGGTTTCCGGGGCATTTATTGATTTATCAGGATAAAAAAGGAGCGGATAGTACCCGCTTGTTAGAGGTTTGTTTTGATGAACAGGGAGAAAAGGTAACAAAAATATTGGCTAAGTATAAACAGGAGAATTCAGCCAGTGCCTCCGTATTTGCACGGGTTGTCAATGAGGCTATGGCCCGGTATCCTTCCGTTGATCCGGGATTGATCGTGTTCTCTCATACCAGCGGATGGCTGCCGGTAGGTACGACAGTGGTTCCGGCCGGTACGACCCGTTCGGTTGTCAAGGATAATCATTCTGAAATGACTTTACAGGATTTTGCATCAGCCATCCCGGACGGCCAGTTCAATTTCATCCTTTTCGAAGGTTGTTTCATGGCCGGACTTGAGGTAGCATACGAACTGAAAGATAAAACACAATATGTGGTCGGGTCATCGGCCGAGATGCTTTCACCGGGCTTCACTCCGGTATACAAACAAATGTTTCCGTTGCTTTATAAAAAGGAAGCGGATCTGTCGGCAGTGGCTGCCGCCTATTATGATTATTATAACGATCTGGAAGGGGATTATCGTTCGGCTACCATCAGTGTGATCCGGACTAACGGTTTGGAAATGTTGAAGTCGCAACTTCGTGCAGCCGAGAGTCGGGTGGAACGTTGGGAGTGGATAGACCGTAGCGGCTTACAGAGTTTTGATCGTTTGCCGGATGGACAACATCTCTTTTATGACGCTTCGGCCTATGTAGAAAGGATTGGGAGCGTTGAAGAATCTGCCGCTTTTGATGAGGCTTTGGAGAAAGCGATAATCTATAAAGCGGCTACGGAGAACTTTATGTCACAGAGCCGGGGCGGATTTTCGATTAGCGATCATTGTGGTATGACGCTGTATATACCTGATGCCACCGCTCCCGCATTGCTGACCGAAAGAAAGAAATTGAAGTTAATGCAATAATATACATAGTTCAAATTAATTAGTGAATGGCAATAATAGAATTAAAAAAGTGATGGAAAGGAATCTTTGATTAACGAAACAGACAGTGACAGTTAACAGAACGATGGAACAGGGAGTATCCGTATTTTTCTCTCTGCCTTTCACCCTTCGCAGCCTGGAAGGGAGAAAGGAATAACCAAAGCGGATGAGCACATTAAATATTTCAAACTCATATTTATAATTAAATTTTTTAGTAACATGAAATTAAACAAATTATTTACATTTACATTGGCGGCCCTTGCAATGGCTGCATGTAGTAATGATGATGAACCGGGAATTGGCGGTGGCGGCCAAAAAGGTGAGATTATTGATGCCATCAACATTGCTTTTACCAATTCTACAGCTCCTGCTACCCGTGCGGATAAAGGTGAAATAGAAGGAGTAGGCACTGAAAATAGCGTGTATGTGGCCTATCTGTTTGCCAAAGAAAATGATCCGCAGCATGAAGGCGCGAAAGTAGGTGACTGGACTGTGAAGCGTGTGGCAGGTGAGAGTCAGGCGGAAGACGCTAATGTGGCAACCCCAATCGGTGAGGGCGATGTTGCGACTCCCGGAACGAAGAAAAATATGTGTACGTTTAACGGCGTACGTCAGGGAGATAGCGTTTATGTCATTGTGAATGATCCTCAGATGACCCTTGCTACCGCTCAGACACTGGCACACCAGGCCGATAAATCGGAAGCCGCTATCCGTGCCTATATTTCTAATCTGTCTAAGAGCTATCTGAATGATCTGATCGTTGCTAAAGACGGAGCGCAGAGTAAGAAGTATATCATGGCAGGTGTATCGGCTATTCCTACCAACCCGAATATCCCGAACGGATCTACCGTTAAAGTTTCGATTCCTCTGAATCGTGAATTAGCGAAAGTGTTCTTTAATGCTTCCGTTACTACCAATCCCGTATACGAGGCTTGTGGTAAGATGGCAATCAAAGATTCAGAGTGGGAAAAT
The DNA here is from genome assembly GCF_019583405.1 of Bacteroides fragilis. Classification (GTDB taxonomy): domain Bacteria; phylum Bacteroidota; class Bacteroidia; order Bacteroidales; family Bacteroidaceae; genus Bacteroides; species Bacteroides fragilis_B. Next base: position 56,035 of record NZ_SZUU01000001.1, read on the forward strand.
CCGGTAAGTACTAAAGACCCCGATGGTATTGTCGTAGTACGTATCCCGAGACGTGTTTCTCCGTTCACAGCACAGACTCGTGACTGGTATTTCCCGCAGAGTGCGGATGCAACTGCTAAAGACTGGGATGTGGAAGGCTGGTTGAAAGCATTTGCAGGTGAGAAAGAATCTGCACCCGGTACTGCAGAAGTTGTTGGAACGACTCCTGCATTGAATAAGGGAGAATACAATGCGGACGCGAAAGAATATCGTCTGACATGGGTTGTTGGTGAGAAGGCGCTGACTGATGGACAGACTCCTACATCTGGTACGATGGTATACGTTAAGAGTGACAAGTTATATTCTCCTTATTTTTATGTAACTCCTAACTATGCTAATAATGCCGGTTGTGCTACTGTCGTAGTTACTCAGGCTACTTATATCGGTGCAAATACCCTGCTTGAACCGACTATTACGGAAGAAATGCTGAAAAAGGCTTTGGAAGATACCGATTTCAAAACTGCTACTTCTGTTCCTGCAGGTACCACCTATGATAAATTGGCTGCTGATTTTTGGAATACTCCTACGAATGTAACAGCATTGGTTACGTTCCTGGAAAATAATGATACATATAAACTTGCGTTGAGAGGTGAAACAGACCCAGCTAAGAAAGAAGCTGCTATTACGATTAAACCTAACGACAAACGTTACTATCGTGCTGATGTTGCCAACTATAGCGATGACGAAACAACCTCAATGAAGATTACCGAACGCAACACATTCTATCATATAACGGGTACTATTACCACTTTGGGTGCCAAGACTATTGAAGATGCTATCAATTCGGATAATATTGACATGCTTGTACAGGTAGTTGTTAAGCCATGGAAATATGTTGTTAACAATATAAATATGTAATCAGAATCTCTTTTTTATATGATCCGGGGCGGGCAGAAAATCCGCTCCGGTTTATATCCCTTTCTTTTTCGGAAAGAGAAGAATACAAAACTAAAATGAAGAAACTGCTACCGATACTTCTGGGTGTTGCCCTATTGCTGAATTCATGTATTAAAGATGATATGGATGCTTGTGCCGGATATATGCACATCTATTTCAGCTATATTTATGGTGGAGCCAATCGTTTTTTTGAAACGGTTTCTACTCCTACGCAACTTCATTTTTATAAACAGAAGCATAAATATCGGGAACTGGAAATCGGTTTGGATGAAGTAGGATTGACCGAACCTTATCGATTCTTGAAAACCTTTGATGATATAGACAGTCTGGAACTGATAGCCTGGACACATGATGAGGCAATTGATTATGTAGATACTCCTGATACTCCCATAGGAGAGGGGTATGTGAAATTAAAAGAAATTACCGACGGCAGCGGAATCTGCCGGCCTGTAGACGATCTGTTGTACGGACGCATTGCCATAGATGCCGGTCTGCGTGAAAACCGCAATATTGTGACCATTCCGTTTGTTCGTGCCGTATGCCGTACGCGTATAACAATGATTCCTCAGACAGTAGAGGATAAGGTCGTTGAAGAAGGAGGAACAACACGTGCCGCGAGCAGTATTATTCCTTCCCCCGAAGATTTTAAATTCCACCTTTACGGTACGCGTAGCGGTGTCGATTATAATAATAAAGCAAATGCGGACGAAGTGATACTTGAACCTGAATGTTATTACGAAGAAAGTACCGGAAATGTACTGACTCCCTGGTTCGGTTCTTTTTCATCGGAAGGAAAGTTCCTGAAGGTAGATGTGTTTATTCGTGATGAAAAGGTCGCTTCGTTTGATTGTGCTCCTATTGAGTTGACTTCTGTTCCGGGCAACTATATTGACTTGGTGATTGACGGACATTATGTGAAGCCCGTTATGCAAGTTCGTGTCAATGGATGGAAAGTGGCGGCAATAGAAAGTAATATGTAAGTAAGCTGATAAAAGGAGAGTATAGCATGAAAAGAATTCTGATATGTCAACTGATGGTATTTCTGGCCGTGGTCTTGGTTTCGTGTTCGGATGATACTTCCGAAAGTATCCCTCAGAACCCGGATAAAGACATGTACCTCCGTGTGAATGTTCCCCGCACGTATGCTTCCGGAGCCGATGGGACGGATAACAAAGAGACGGTGATCAATGGCATTGACGTATTGGTATTTGCTCCGGGAGTGTCCGACCGGAACCGGCTGTATCTGAAATCAGCATCCGAAGGAACTCCGGTTGCCGGTAAAAATACGTTTCAGGTGACTATGCCTGTGGGAGAAGGATTGGAAGTGCATGTATTTACGAATTGCCATGCAGAGTTGGTGCGTAGCGGTGCCTATAAAGGTTTAGGGATGGAGATGAATGCATTATTGGAAAAAATGGTATCCAAGGTGGAGAATAATCCGTCCGGGATAGATTGTTTGCCTATGCATGGTTTTTTGTCAGGAGTGACTGTCTCGAAAGAGTCGGTAGGACAAACGCTTAGTGTACCGGTGCTGCGTTCGGTAGCCGCTGTACAGGCAAAAGTGGATGACGCGCATACGGGAAATCCGGGTGAGTTGTTAGATAGCGACGGTAAGGTGATTTTTAAGTTGCGTGAGTTTTATGCTTATTTCCCGGCGGATAGCGGTAGGTTGGCTCCGGTGAAGGAGGCCTATGAAGTGGTTACCGCAGGTTCAGAAGACGAGAAAAAGACCCGTAATGTGGTTAAAACGACTTTACCCGCCAAATTAGGGGTTCGCCCGATAGGTGACAAGCTTTTTCAGAAGAGTGAGTCTTCTTTGCCCCTTGTCGGACCGCTCTATCTATACGAAAACACTTATTACTCGGATAACGGCTTTGATCAGCCCGGATATATTGCCGGCAATGACAAAGTGGCTACCACTCGTTTGGTGGTAGGCGGAATTTATGGAGACGACGCGGATGTCACTTATTACCGGATTGATCTGACGGATCCGGACGATCCGAAAAAACTGGTTGAACTATTGCGGAATCATAAGTACACTTTTCAAATAATGAATGTCTCGGGTTCGGGGTATGACAATCCTGACGATGCGGCTACGGGGGTACCGATGAATATCTATGTGAAAGTGATTGACTGGATAGACGTGAATACGGAAATTGATTTTGACCGTGAGAACTGGTTCTCTTCGGGTACAAAGAAGCTCGTTTTATCCGGCTACGCAGGTTCGCTGAAATCCATTCCCATAGAAAGTGATGTTGCGTTCGGTCCTTTCTGGCAGTTGAGTTTTGATGCGTCGAGCCCGGTTAACGGTAATGCGACGGTTGCACCTGTAAAGGTATCTGACGGTGCAGTGTCGGCCGTAATCTCTAATGAACGCTATGAGATAACCGTTACTGCTGGTACGCTTACCGTAAAGGCCAAAAAGTCTTATGGGGACCTTGCCGCCGGTGAGGCTTATGACGATGACTTTTATATAAAAGTAAAGAATTTGACAGTGCATTATAAACTGACTCAGGTAGACCGTTCTCCCGATGACTGGGGAAACGGAGGAAGCCAGGAAGATGAACTGCATAATTAAACATAGATTAGTTGGCTTATGAAACGATTTAAAAGAAATATACGGCAAGGATGTATGCTTCTAAGCGTATTTTGCTTGATGGGGGTTACAGCCTGTTCGGGTGAAGAGGGACGTGATGTGCAACCTGTCAAGCCTGTCGCTTTCACGCTGAACTATACCATCCCCGATGCTGATAATCCGGAAACAAGGGCATCCGATACAGGAGGGAAAATACCTGTGGCCCGTCCGGAGGAAAGTGTGATAAATGATGTAAAGCTCTTATTTTTCATTTACGATGAACATGGCAACGGGTTGTATGCCGGTTCCCTGCAGGGAACCGTCGATGGCAATCATCTGGCTAAGACAGGGAAAATATCGGTAATTATACCGGAAGGCGGAAGCATCGACAATCATACGGATTATAATGTATTGGTGCTTGCCAATGCTTCTGCTTATTTTCCCGGAATGGATTTTGATGCTTATTGTTCCGGACAGACTGAAAACGCGGTGCGGGTGCAACTTCGGGGAGATATGCCGTTGCAGTCAATAACGGACAGAACATATACCGTTACGGATAACAGTTTACTTATGAGCGGAACAACATTCAAGGAAGCAGGGAAAGATATGAGTGTACAGCTACTGCGTGCCGCCGTACGCATAGATGTTCGGGTGGTTGAGGATAAAAGAGGAACGGTTCTCTTGAAATCGGCTATGCTTCGTAATGTTTCACCGGTAATACCTGTATTTAATGATCCGCAGGATATGGCTTTCCTGCCGTTGACTTATGCAAATGAAAAAAATGCGCCGGAGCAATTCAGTATCATAGGCGGTTTGTATGCCACTGAGGTGTTGCGTACTCTCCATACTCCCTATCTGCTACAAACGCAGGCGGTGTGTCTGCTGTTGCAATGTGAAAAGTCTCCTTATAAGGGATGGTATCGGGTGAATATCAATATCGATAAAAATGATGTGCAGTATTTACGACGCAATAATGCTTATACAGTGGTTATTAAAGATGTTTTGAGCCAGGGAGCCGATACTCCCGATGAGGCATACGGAGCGGGTAGTTTTGGTATAAAAACGGTCACTATACCTACCGATTGGAAAGTCCCCGATGGGATAACTCCACCGGATGTAGAAGTGAATTGAATGATTTCATAAAATATAATAAGAACGATGATAATAAGGAAGTGTAAAATAGATTGTTTTCAGAAGTCCTGCATTCTTCTGTGTGTTGCGCTCTTCTCCTGTTCGCAGTATGACTGCGTTGTTCCGGGTGACGGAAAGACAGGAGAAGGAGAGCGCACTTCTTTATGCATAGGCGGAGTTTCAACAGGACGGTTAGAGGTACTTACGCGTTCGGCTGCTGAGCTTACTACAGCGACCGATGCCATCGGGGTTTTTCAGAAAAAAGATATCACGAATGGCTACGAGGCCATTCATAACAGAAAATATACATATGGAACTCCATACTGGAAGACGGATGGGGAGGAATTGGTATTGATCGATGGACCGGCGAAACTGACGGCTTACTATCCTTATAAAGAGGATCGGACAAGTAGTGTACTGATGAACAGTGAGCTCTATGAGGCTTCAAAAGAGATCTATTATTGTCCTTTTGAGGCTTCGAATACAACAGGTGCCGTAACGCTGAATTTGCGTAGAGCATATTCGCTCCTGAGATTCAACTTTATCAGAGGAATAACGGATGGGGCTCTGAACAAAGGAGAGTATACCGGGAACGGTGAGATCAGTTTATTTACATTTTCTGCGACATTACGGATTACCGGAACTTTGGATCTGTTTACCGGGATCGTTGAAGGAGGAGTGCAGGGGGTAATGTTCAGCTATTCCGCTCCGATTACTATCGGAACCGCTGCTGTTCCTGCCGTTCTGGATTATATGGTAGTGCCTGCTGACTTTACCGGGGATCTTTCTTTTACACTAATGATAGATGGAAAGGAGATGAAAGGTAAGATTGGCGCTGCCGAGCTTTGTGGTACGAACAAGAAAATGGTGGAAGGGACAAAGTATGAGATAGATGTCATTATTCGTCCCACTGAAGTAGAGATAGGAACTGTGGATGTGGAAGAATGGGTAGATGAGGCAGTCAAAGACTCCGGTAATCCGTTTGTGCCGCAATAAAGAGACAGAAAGGAATAAATATGTTTTTAAGAAAGCAGAGAAAGATGAAACACATTCTGGCAAATACCGGGATGGCAATAGTATTGATTGCCTGTAGCAACGGAGGGATGGATCCGGTGGATGCCGGCGGGGAAGACGAGTATGTTCCTGTCAGAGTGGAAACTGTTGCGGACAATGGCGTTGAAACACGTGCGGTTACTTTGTCAAATGCCAGCATAGGAATATTTCGCACGGCACCTTACACTGCTACGTTTCCGCAGCAGTATAATGTGCGGTGCACTCACGACGGAACCGGATGGAGTTTGGCAGATAAATTATATGTTGGCGGTACGAATGCCTCTTTGCATGTCTATTATCCGTATGGTAAGGTCACTTTTAATGGTGATAATAGTACGGTTACTGTTTTGACAGTGAAAGATAATACGGCGGATAATGATTTTTGTTATGCCGATGCTCCTATTGCGGCAGTCAATAATTGCAATCCGGTTGCTTCCTTTTTGCTGAAGCATGCTTATGCCGGTGTGAAGTTCAGCATTGCTTGTCATTCGACTTATCCGTTGAAGTGCAAGTTAACCAAGATTGTGATGAAACCCGCAACGAGCGGAAAGACGTTTTATGTGGAACGTAGCATGGATATCAGTAAATCCGCCGGGGATGCGGGGCAGTTGGGAGGGAGCACAGCTTCCGGTTGGACGCTGGATACATCTGCGCTTGTTATGGGGACAACAGGGATAGCCAAGGGGAGTACGGATGTAAGTATCAGCAAATTGTTTCCTCCGCAGGATTTTGAGGACGATACCCAACTGATATTGACAATTGATGGAAGTGAGTATTCGGTAACGATTCCGTATGGGACTTTGAAAGCTCTGAAAGCCGGGTATTTATCTACCATTTTCCTGGAGGTCAAGGGTACGGGAGTAGATATTTCGGGAGTGAAAGTATATCCATGGGATACCTCTGTTGTACCCGGTGATAACGATGCGACTTTAGATTAATAACTGATTGTAACAGAAAGGATAGTAATGAAAACCAAGTCTGATATGAAACCATTTATAATAGCCACTTTATCGCTGATTTTACTGGCGGGCTGTGGTAATGATGATTTTCCGGAAGAAGAACAAAAAGTTCCTTTAGAGATTGCTTCTGCGTTTGTAACAGGTGACGTGCAGACACGTGCCGTCACGCCACAATTGCTCACATCTGGTTCGATCGGAGTTTTTCTGGAAGGCGAATCCGGAACCAGTTATGTAAAAAAAGACAATATACAGTATGACTATAGCTCCGGCTGGAAACCCAACACGGAAACAATCTATCTGGGTGGAGAGAATGCCGGTGTGTGTGCTTATAAGAAAACAACGAAATTAAATCTGTCAACTAAAGAGGCTGTCCCTTTGACTTCTCAGATTTTTGACACCGAACTTGATCTGGTATATGCAGGTAAGAAAATAGTGAATGGTACTTCTGCCGGTAAGAGCGTTGAGTTTATCATGGGACATGCTTATTCGCAAATCGAATTTGTCTTTAGCCAGGAGGATTATCCTAATACATGTAGAGTAACTAAAATCGCCATAAAGAACGCAAATATAATTGAGAATGCTACACTGAACCTGGCAACGGCAGTTTATACATCAACTAAGATCAATGCTGCTTTCAGTTACTGGACAAATGCGACAAAGCAGGCGGATGGTATTGTGGTTCCTAAATCGGGGACTGTGAAAAGTAATGTGTTGATGATTCCCTGTACATTGGCCAACAGTGGCAGTACGGGAGTGACACTGGAACTGACAGTGGACGGTAAACTGATGACAGTTCCGATTACGTATGCCAAACTGGGTGCGTTGACCAAAGGTGTTATTCATCAGGTCAGCCTGAAACTGAAAGGTACTGCACTTGAACTGAGTGTGAAAGATACTCCGTGGGATAATCAACAGGTAGATGGTGAATATAATCCGGAACCATAAAAAGGAAGGATGAATCATGAAACGAACTTATACGCATAATCTGGATTCTCACTTGGCAAGACGCTTGTGGCTGATGTGGCTTTTAATAGTAGGCTGGAGCTCTTGTTCACAAGTAGAGGTTGCAGACTCTGTAGGGGGTGAGAACGGAGAGATACCTCTTGAAATCCGGGCTACAACCGGTGCAGAGGTCGACACTCGTGCTGTTACTGCTGTAGAAATGACTGAAGGAACATTAGGAATTTTCCGTTTACCCGAGACGGATTATACGGCATTGGAAAATATTCGTTATAACCGTGTTGCGGGAGAAAACTGGAAGCCGGCTTCTACTGTGATATATGTAGGCGGCACTTACGCCAGGCTATGTGCTTATGCTCCCTATAACTCTGTAGAATTTAAAAATAGTTCGTTGAAAACAGAAGCCGGCCTGACAATGCAGACCTATGCGGAGGAGAAAGATATGCGTTTTGCTGTCAGTGGAGGGGATGAGGTCTGGAAAAAGACTCCTACTGCGAATTTTGAGTTGAAGCGTGCTTATGCCCGTTTGGTATTGTCTGTGGTACGGGATGCCACGTATCCGAACACGTGTAAGATAACGAAAGCAAAAATAGAGGCCTCTACCGGAAATATAATCACAGCCAATACGGTTGACATCAGTACCGGAACCGAAGGAAGCGGAACACAAACACCTCAATATATTCATACTGTGACGACCGGTTTAAAAGACGGATTTGCAATAGGGGTTCCAGATGATACGAGTTTTGACTGGCTGCTGCCCCAACAAACTTTTTCCGGAGGCGTAGTCTTGACACTTACGGTAGACGGCATGGATTATTCCGTCACCATTCCGGCCGATAAACTGAGTACATTTGTAAGAGGTACTAAATATATTGTGTCATTGGCTGTCAAAGGTGGAAAGTTAACTTTGATGAGTGATAAAATCCTGATTGACAAGGATTGGGCAGAGGTGCAGACAGGAACCGGAGGCAGTGGCGATGATTATGATACCAGTTTTAATTAGCGTATGAAGATTATGAAACATTTATTATGGATCTTGGTGGGAGGTATTTTATTGAGTAGCTGTTCTGATGACCGTGAGATGGATGACGGGAGATGGAAAGCATCTGCATTTCGAGTACCGCTCGAGGTATCTTCGGCAGTCATTAAGCAGGAGGTGGTTACACGTCTAGCTCCCGATCCGGTAGCTTTGACGAAAGGGGCCATAGGGATTTTTCTGTCGGGTACAGAAGCTGGAAGCGGATATAAAGTTATTGACAATCGTAAATATGTTTATAACGGCAGTGATTGGGGGCCTCCGACGGCTAATGATACAATTTATTTAGTGGGTAACGATGCTGATGTCTGCGCTTACTATCCTTATAAAGATGCGTATACGGACAAGACGGTCATTCCATTGCAATCACAGGATTATGTGGAAACTGAAGATATCTATTATGCATTGAATACAATGATAAATGGTTTTACTCCTGCGATTACTTTTAGTATGGTGCATGCTTATTCTTTAGTGGAGTTAAAGATCAGTCGTGAGAACTACTTTATGCCTTGTAAAATTAGTCAAATAACCTTGATGAATTCTGCTTTAATAAAAAAAGGCACTATTAACATTGCCGTTGACGGAAGTATACAGGACTTGGAAACAGGGAATTATGATTTGACAACAGTAACTGCGACTTCACCTCATACATTGGCTGTTGGCGAATCTTATGTACGCCGTGTACTGATGATTCCGGTTCCGCTTAACATTGAGCGGACAGATGCGGAAGGAGGACAATTCGGGCTGTCTGTCAGCCTTGTGGTAGATGGACAACAGATGCTCGTGGAGATCCCGTATTCCGAACTTGGAGAGTTCAGGCAGGGAGAGAAGTATGTTATCGGATTAAAGATCAAAGGAACAGAAATCGTGCCTACCGTTAGCGCATTGGAATGGGAAGATGATAAGGTTAATGGCGGGAATAAATATCCTGTTGAATAAAATCATATTAAAAAATGAGCTACTATGAAAGGAGTACTATACATAAGTTTTTTAGTTTGCATGTTACTGGGGTGCAGCGATGGTGATAGCTTACCGGATTGGGAAAAAGACAAAACAGCCCGTACTGAGTTGGAAATAGCGTCTGCTTCCATTGTGGAAGGCAATCTACAGACCCGTGCCGATGCAGTTTTTACGCCCGGAAGTTCCATTGCTTTGTTTTGTCATGGGCAGGCTGCCGAAACGAGTTATACGCCTGTGAATAACAGAAAATATACGCTAAATGCCGGTGAGAGTCAATGGACAGCCGAGTCGGAGGCGAGTACCATTTATTTAGGTAGCGAGAAGGCGGATGTGTGCGGGTATTATCCCTATACGGAAGAAACAGTGGATAAGCTTTATAAGGACCGTACTAAAATTCCTATGGAGACACAAAACTATGACGTTTTAAAAGAACTGTATTATGTGACTAACCAGGTAGTTGATGCTAAGGAATATTTTGTAAATATGCGTTTTAAGCATGCTTATTCACGTTTAGTATTGAATATAGGGGTCGAAGATGCTTATCCGGCTACATGTAGTATTAATTCGGTGGCTTTGGCAAACGACTCATTGTTTCGAAAAGCGGTGATAGATATTACGAGTGGTACTGTTGGCATCCATCCGGATGATACGCAGAAACAATTCAGAGGAGGATATAACATCACAAAAGACCTTCCTTATGTTTTGGACGGTCCTACTAAAAAATACCAGGCTGATCTGCTTATGATTCCTACAAAATTATTGCCTGACCCTTTTGAACCGACTAAAGGGCTTAGCATTATAGTGAATGTAAGCGGATTTCCGGCAACGGTGATCATTCCGATAAGCGATCTCTCTGATTTCGAGAGTGGTAAAAAATACGTTGTCTCTTTGAAATTGAGAGGGATCGCAATTAAATCGGTGACCGTAACCACTACTGACTGGGATGAGAAAATACTGAATGAAGGTATAGATTACGAACCGCTTCCCCAACCTTAATGATTATACAAAAATGAACAGCATGATTATGAAACTCAATATGAATATAAATACTTCTGTGGCTGCCATATATGCAATGATGTTATTATTGGTTGCCTGTTCGCAGGAAAGGAATTTATTTCCGACAGAAAAAACGGACAGTGTGCCTTTAAGCGTATTCACTTCGTTCAAGGCGGATGTGACTACAAGAGCTACCGCTCAACCGTTGCCTGAAGGGAGCAGTATCGGAGTTTTTTTGATAGCGGATGCTAACTATGTTACCCCTCAGAGTAATGTGAAATACACTTACCAGCCTGATGACGAATGGACGTCAGAGACCTCTGTTTGGGTGGGCGGGGCAAGAGCCGGTCTGTGTGCTTATTATCCATATGGAAAAGTTGCTTTTTCTGCAGTTACACAGACCACATTAAAGACCCAGGCTTACACGGAGGATGCGGATTGGTGGTATGCCAAAGACAATGCGGATGTCACAGTCAATAATCTGTCACCACAGATCAATTTTTTATTGGAGAAACCTTATTCTCAACTCTCTTTGGAGATGATTCGTAACGGAAGGTATCCGTTGCAGTGTAAAATAACCAATGTACGTATAGAATTGGACAACGGAGACCCGATGGTTGACACCGGGACGTTCGATATAAAAGACGGGAGTCTGCAAAACACAACAAATGTTGCTTCTTATTCATATCCAACCTCCGGACCTATGCATGACACGGGATTGGGGGTAGGAGAAGCGGCGAGAGATACCACTTGTAACTATCTGTTTGTTCCGCAGACTTTTGCGTCTGACTTGAAACTGACTTTGACCATCGATGAACGTGATTTCAGTGTGATTGTGCCACAGGCGGATCTTGCCGGACTGGTAGCAGGAAAGCGCCACGTAGTCCGGTTGGATATCAGAGGGGGAATACCGATTAATATAGTGGAGGTTACCACGAAAGACTGGCAACCAATAAGCTTTGACGGTGGTGATGCCACTACTATTAAAGATGAAACAGAGATCATTATTGATGGTGGTAAAGTGGGAACAGAAGATTGGGCATCGGATCCTACACAAAATGGATCAGGGGCACTGTAATTTAATATTAAACGTATGAAGACAAACCTATTATTTTTTATTTGCATCCTATTTGCATTAGTCTCTTGTGAACAAGAAGACAAGGTATCCGGAGAAAAGGCACTGGCTGTAGTGTCCGCTTCTTCTGACGATAGGCCCTCAACACGCGGAATTATAAACGATGATACATACGCTTTAGGGGTTTTTCGGACCACTGCCGGTACTTATACGCCTTTATTCAATGTGAAGCATATTTATTCAGGAGGAGAGTGGGGATCTGATAATGTAATCAAGGTAGATTATCGGAATGCCTCTTTTTTTGCCTATTATCCTTATCATACAGCAACCGGAAATTATGCCGGACTGGCAAGTGGCACTACCTTGACCCTGCAAGCGCAGCTGTTCAATGCCGGAGAGGATATTTGCTATGGAGCGGGTGAAGCCTTGAAGGGAGGTCCGGTTAGTGTATACAATCCGTTTGTTGAGTTTCTGAATATGAAACATGCGTATGCCAGATTGAGGTTGACACTGACCCGCGGGGAAAAATTTGATAAGACTAAGAAATGTAATATACGGAATATTACTTTCAAATCGAATAATGCTAATTTTTACCTGACACGTAGCCTCGATATTGCTTCAGCTGCCGGAGCTACCGGAGGAAGCGCTGTGGCTGCCGGATATGTTTATGATCCTAACGTTAATATTGCCGCCGGTAAAAGCGTGACATACGAGTATATGTTTCCTCCGCAACCACTTGCCGGTAGTAAATTGACTATTCTTGTCACTGTCGACGGGGTGACTCGGAGTTGTGACATTTCAACGTTAGGCAGTTCTTTGGATTCGGGGAAATATTATGGAGTATCACTGACATTTACGGATGTGGGAATCATCTTGTCATCGGCGGCTGTTACTGTCAATGATTTTGGCGGACAAGGAAATACTGAGGTAGATACGGAATTATAACATAAACGGAGAATAAAGATGATACAACTGAAAGATAAACTAAAAGTAAATGGCGGAACAAGACGGTACATGGAAACGGTTTGTTTGAGCCTGTCGCTTTCTATTTTCGCAATGGGGTGCAGCCAGGATAGTGATACGTTTTATCCATCGGTTCCGGATGAAGAACAACCCGCTGTGGATGAAAGCCGGATGATTCCGATACAGTTGAGTGTGGACGGGGTTGATCAATTTTACGGAGGGGTGGTGACGCGTTCAGGAGAAACTGTTGCTCGCTTGGTACAGCCTTTGGATTCTACTTATGATACCGGATATGATGTGGAGACAACAGTGGAATCAATTCCATTAGAGAATATTGTGTCGACCCGTGCCAACTTGGGTAATGTACAGTTTCGTGTAGTGGCTTACAGAACAAATGCTTCGTCTGCCGCTAATTATGCGGGGACAGCTGTTTACAAGACAAATGGTTCGGGAGTCGCGGCTATTGTAGCCAAGACAGCTACTCCTGTCAATAGTGCCGGACAATGGATATTGGGGCCGGGCACATATACTTTTGTGTGCTATTCTTATGGACTGAATAGTGCACCGGCGATGCTGTCCGGTAATTGGTCTACAACCGTTTCGCACAATCAGGATTTTATGCTTTGGCGGAAAGAAGGAGTTGTAGTAGCTCCCGATAATAAAGGAGAGTTTACATTGGGAGGAATCAACTTTACGCGTCAGTGCGCTTTGCTCCAACTGGCTGTCACGGCCAATGACTTTTCTAATAATACGGTTCAACAATGTGCAGCTACTGTATCCAACCTGAATAGCAATAACATAACCTGGAATGCCGGTCAGACAGCCCTTTCAACAGGCGGTACAGGGGGGGCTGTAAACTTTTCGTGGAGCAGCTTGAATGCGGCTACGGTTCATAGCAATGTATATAAGGTGCTGCCTCAGAGCAGCCGTACGTTAACCATTAAGCTCACGACTTTGAGAATTGGTAATATACAATACAACAACCGAGTGACGGTTAATGTCTCCGGGCGTCAATTTGCGGCAGGAGGTAATTATAAGATAACTGTTAGGATAACCGGTAACGGTATTACTGTGGGAGGAGCTACGTGGGCGAAAGGGAATGTTTACAGGAGTGGGAGTAATTTTTATTTTGAGTCTTCACAAAGTGGTTATCACGGTGGTACAGAAGGTGGATCTTTTTTTGGCTGGAATACTCTCTCTTCCAGTAATAATACGTATGGAGGAAGCTCTTTTTCTTCCAATAATGATCCTTGCTATCAGGTAGCTCCCCGAGGAACATGGTGTACTCCGACTGCCAACCAGTTACAGAATCTGGGAAATAGTGGATATAGGTCTGGAAATATGGATGGTAAGAAGGGAGGATTTTTTGGCGGTGATAAGGTTTTTCTGCCTGCAATGGGAAACAGAGGTAAAAATAATGTAAACTATTGGACTGAAACGGGGTATTACAGAAGCAGTACGGGTGCCAATAATCAGCGTTGCTATTATCTGGAGTTTAATCAGAGCTATGCTGTTAAGAATAACTATTATTGGTATTGGGATGCGTTCCCGATAAGATGCGTCAAAAGATGAAAATTTAGAAAATGCTGAAGTGTAATGTTGTAAAAAAAAGAATAATGGATAATTTAAATGATCTGATCAGGATTTGGTGTTTGCTACTGGTTTTGGTCGCCTGCAGCCAGGATGACAGTATGGATGGTATACCCGATGATGCCACCGTATCTTGCACTATCAATAGCGTGAGTGTAGTCGAACCGCATAAGGTCAATACTCGTGCCGCATTAAGTGACGGAGACTCCATCGGGGTTTTTCTGACCGATGATGTGGTGAAGAATGCAGGTAACAGCCGGAAATATTCGGATAGGAATAATTGTAAATATACCAAGCGATCAGGAACGTGGACCCCGATTGACGATGAAAACACAGTGTCACTGGCTGAAGGAGTATATGCAAATCTTTGGGCAATCTATCCTTATCATGCCGATAAGGAAAACGGATTGGACTATACGGATCGGACAGCCATCCCTCTAAAGTCAAAACTGTATTCGGCTGAGAAAGATTTGTGCTATGGGCGGGGAACCGGGACAATCAATGAGACCAGTTTTGCACAGCCTGTAGGAAGTAAAACTCCTGTAGATATTTCTTTTTTAAATATGGAGCATGCTTATAGTTGGGTCGTTTTTCGGGTCAACAGACATAAGTACACCAAAGATGCTAAGCTGTCTAAAATAAAAGTATCCAATGTGTTGACATACACTACTCTGAATATTACAAACGGAACTTATGCCGCCTCTGAAGCCACTCCGGAGCCGGGAATCGCTGAGAAGGTGAACGAAACGATTCCGGAACTGGAAACTAATTATGTAGAGGTGGGCTTTCTTATCGCGCCTTGCACATTAAAATCGATCGGAACCATTCTGGGAGTAGCTGACTGTGGCATGAAAGTAGACCTTACAGTAGATGGTGACGTATATACATTGGGGATTCCGCTTACTAATTTGTCTCGATTGGAAGCCGGGAAAAAATACTCGATTGAGATCACCGTACAGGGGGCGCATGGAATCGTCATTGGGGCGAATGGAGTTTCTACTGTTGACTGGCCTGCTGCGCCAACCACTGCTTCGGGAGACTTGATAGGTGAGGCTACTATACATACAAATTCTGTTTTAAACTGTTTTTGGTCATGAAAATTAATAATATGTTTTTTATTGCCATGTGCGGATTGTGTGTAAGATGTGTTAAACGATAAATTGTATGTTCTATGAAACAAGTATTAGAATGTTGTTTGCTTTCATTGAGTCTATTTCTCTTTTTCTCCTGCGGGAAGGAGGAAGAAGGACCTATCCCAACCGATAGACAAGTGCCTATCGGGGTCACGGAAGCTTCTTTGAGTACGAGAGTGTCCACACGCGGAGTCATCAGTACTGCTACTTATAAATTGGGTCTTTTCCGTACGAACGCTAACGGATATCCACCTCAGTATGATGCCCCCTATACTTACAGTGCGGCTGGTTGGACCGCATTCACAGAGATACTGGTGGATCACCGTCCGGTGGGGCTGTACGCATATTATCCTTATCAGTCTGTATCATTTGTCGATAACACGACGACTGCGACTTTGGTTACCCAGATTTATGACGTAGCTAAAGATGTGTGTTACGGTACCGCTGCGGCTATTGATGGATCATCGGTGATAAATAATGATCATAAAGCAGTGCAATTTATTAATATGAAACATGCGTATGCCCGGTTGAAACTTACGTTTGTCCGAGGGACGAATGTGATGTCAGGCCGTAAATGTAAAATCGAAAACATAGTGTTGAAGAATAATTCAACCAATTTTTATCTTCAGCGGCAAGTCGATATAACTACCGGCGCGATTACCGGAGGGACTCCTGTGGTGGGGGGATATGTATACAATCCGAATGTAGAAATTGCATCCGGGAACCGGGTTTATGAATATTTACTTCCTCCGCAACCTTTGACCGATAGTAAATTGACCATTTCGGTAACGGTAGATGGTGAAGTCCGTACGGTTACGGTTACTGCGTTTGGCAGTGCATTGAATGCAGGAGGATACTATCATGTTACATTGACAATCAATGATGTGCAGATTGTTCCGAGTGCGAATGTAATCGACAATGGGTATGCGACGGATAATACTACCATTCAGAATAATACTCCAAGTGTGGTTTAAAATGACTGATAATAAATGATGGGAGAGGCTCGCTAAGTGTGAGGTTTATACGGGCTATCCACACCTTTTAATAAATTGATTTTAGATAGATAAGATGAAAAGAGAACTGAGCATGGTCTTGTGTCTGCTGTTGCTTCCGGGAATGGCAGGAGCGAAGGCCGGTGCCGACTCGCCGGAAAAAAAAACGGTGTCGGCAGTGAATAACAAACAAAAGGTACGACAGAAAATAACCCCGGTAGGTACTCGAAAGTCCACCTCGGTACGCCCTTTGTCCGTATGCGAGGTGAAGGTTGATCTGCCTACGGACAGCATGCTGCTCTCGTGGGTAGGCTTTTTGTCGCCTTCGGCTACGGAGGCACCGAAGGTTGAGGAGGTACGGCAGACAGTGCGTGGCAGCATCGTGCTGGATTACAGTCGTGGGCAGAAGACGAAGTATGATGAGCGTAACTTTGTAGAAGCTGTTTACAAACTTTTGGCTGTGACACGTCCGCTTAAAGAAACACCGGGTGTGAGTCTGGAAGGTATTCGTTTGACAGGTTATACGGCTCCGGACGGTGACTATCGGGCAAACGAACGTCTGGGCTTACAACGCGCACTGGCATTGAAAGATTATATACGGCGGGAGAAAAGCTTCGGAACAGTGCCTTTTGAGGTGAACTGGATAGCGGAGGATTGGAAAGGACTGACCGATCTGATAGTTGGGTCGGAGATGGCATTCAAAGAGTCTGTACTCGACATTATCCGTACAGTGGATGTGGTGGACGGGCGCGAACGAATGCTGATGGATTTGGCGGGTGGGACTGCCTATCACTATTTGTCGTCAGCTTTCTTCGGGAAGTTACGTCGCATCGACTACGAGGTAAGCTACGTAGACAGAAGTTTGGCGGCACAGCCATTGATAGGCATGACAGAAGGGGTGTCGGTTGTTACTTCGGGCAAACCGGAAGCATTCTCGGTGGCGGACTTCTGCCGCTTGGCAGAAGCACATGCCGTAGGTTCGGCTGAATTCAATGACTTGATGGACTTGGCGGGACGTCTTTATCCGGACAGTCCGGTGGCGTGCATCAACGCTGCCGGAGTAGCCTTGTTGCGTCGCGATACGGAGCGTGCCCGGAGATATCTGCAACGCTTTGCCACCCTGCCTGAAGCCGGGTGTAACATGGGTATTCTTTGTCTGCTTGAAGGTGACCGGGGAAAGGCGGAAGTTTACCTGAGCCTGGCACAGGCAGGAGGAAGCGTGTCGGCAGGGAGGGCACTGCGCTTCGTGCAAAGTAAGTAAAGGCTCACCACAGAATATACAGATTCACACGGAGTCGTTTTTTTCTCTTCGTGTGGTTTCGTTTAGTAAAGTATGAATAAAGAATCTATGAAAATCTGTGTAATCTGTGGTGAAAAGAAAAATGGAAAACACAAACTGACGAAAGTTATGGATATAGCGGAAATAGCAACAATGGCGTTTATCGCTTCGGGGATGACATACAATGCCGTGAAGTATTGGCGGGTGAACCGAAAAGTGCATCTCGCTCGTGAATGGCCGGTGAATCTGATTCTGAAGCGAATGGATTATTTGTCGGAAGAGTCTCGGAGAGCGGTCTTGTTGGTCTTTGACCGACGAGGATATCTGGTGCGCAAGTATCCTGAGGCGGATGTACTGAAACGGAGAAAAAGATGGCGGCTGCGTTGCACTGTACAGGAAGGAATGCTGAACTTCTGTGTGCTGTTTACACCCCATGCGCTCTGTCTGAGCGGAATACATCATCGTGATGATGTGTCCCGCCTGTTTGCCGGTCATGCCGGCATCTGTATTGCTGAAACGGGACTGCAGGAGATTATTCATGGCGCATCGTTGGAGTTGATAGTTGCCGGTACGGAAACAGACGAGGAAAATGAAAAGGTCGATTCTGCCACACTGAATGCATTGCTTCCGGCAGAAGTGATTACGGACGCAATGGCAAAGGATCTCCCGGTGGAGTTGAAGGGGTGTAGCGAACCATGGCATACGGGAAGCGTGCATTATGCAGAAGGTGAACCGGACAACTGGCTTGCCGTGCGCCGTGAGGGGGACCGGCTGTTGATGCAGTTTCGTACAAACTTTTCTGCCGTGGAACGGGAGGCAGCCATTGAGATAGGGAACGATGAGAGAGTACATTTGCTCAAGGTGCGTCAGCAAGTGATGGGCATTCATCCCACGTTGACGGTCAGCCGCCGGCTCTACGTCAGTACCGGGCGGAAGAACGAGGCGGTGACACTAACCGTTATCCCTGACAACGAACAGGCATGCTGGTGCGTGAAGAGTGTTAACGCTAACGACGGTGGATGTTGGTATTCGGTCTATCCGCCCGTAGGCCTGCAACAGAAAGGAAGCCAGAACTTGAAAGTGCACCTTGAAGCGAAACCTGCCAGTGTGCGTTCGCGCTCGCTGGTACTGACACTCGAGACGGGGACATATCCTTTCAGCCAGACGACAGATCTGTTATTGATGCAGGGTGTCTGCTTTGATTATTATATAGAGTATCCGCCGGAAGATCCTTGTGCACGACATAGCGGGGTGATAGAGATGCCACCGGGTTACAGGGAGGAGGTGAGGACATATAGTGTGTGTGTGGACAGTAACCAGTCGTGGCGTATCGTGAGCGATGAGGCGGCGGCCTGGGTGGAGGTGAGCGAACCTGAACTGTTGCAGGGACATTATGACGGACGGTTCACGGTGAAGGTACATTCTAATGCAGGATACCGGGTACGTGGTGGATTTCCGGCAGCGCGTCACACGGTGCTCTCGTTGGTGAATGATACGGGCGTGGTACGCGATATCCTTATTTATCAAGGTGGATACGTACGTATTCGGGGTAAATATTGGCTGGACCGTAATCTGGCGGCAGGCGGGAAATTAGCACAGGTAGCCATCCCGTTGGGGTTGGAAGTGGATACCACACTTAATCAGGGTACGTATTTTCAGTTTGGCTGTCCTACCGATCGATGGGATGAGAATTTTATGCCCTGTCGCGGCAGTTGGTACGATGGCACGGCAGAGAGTCCTGCACGGATTAATGAGTTGGACCCTTCACCTGAGGGGTGGAGGCTACCATCGCGTATTGAAATGGAGGCACTGATGAACAGTCCCGCTGCTCCGATGGAGCTTCAACGGGAGGAGGACCGGACGAATATCTGCCTTCTAAGTGACGACGGAGTACCAGTATACCTGCCGCTGTGCGGACACCGGAGCCATATCAACGGCTGCCGGATTGTGGTTCCGCACGGTCATCGTTACTGGACGGGGAGTAGTCAAAGTCCGGTATATGGCTATTCGCTTTGCGTAGAACCCAGCCGGCAGATGTACTTGATGCACGATATGAAGAAGTATGGGTTTCCGGTGAGAAGCATTTTCAATGATGAACGATGAATGATTAATGATAAACTTTGAAGAGTATGATAGAAATAAGGAAGATTGAAGAGATACGGAGGGGCGTGGATATTCCGGAGATTACAGCGATATATGATCCGCTGAGCGGGAAGAGAGACGGAACGATCACACCGATGGCACCGGTGGTGGTTTTGGGATCTAATTTCAGTCGCTATCAGGAGGATTGCAGATTGTGCCTGGTGGCGCAGAAGAAACCGGTGGAGGTGATCGAAATCAAACTTGTGTATACATATTCGGATAAGAAGGTGATTGTGGCCATCCCGGAACTAAAGCCGGGGAAGTATCGGCCTGCGGTGCGGCTGAAGGAGGGCAAAGGAGAGGTGTATGTGCTGCCTGCGCTGTGGATGGTGAGGGGAAGATGGAAAAAATGAAGAACGATAAACATAAGCAAAATGAATATAAGGAAGAATCTGGCGGCGTTTGTCTCGACGGTGGTGCTGATGGCGCTGGTGGTGGTTTGTCTTGGCGTGGTGTTGGTGAAAGCTTGCTCGGAGACGGAAGAACAGGAAGAGGCGAGAATAGAGTCTGTAATCGGATCTGCGGTGAAGGACTCAGTGCATACGATACATTACACGCGACCGGAGATACCGCAGATGATGACTGAGCCGGCGGATCGGGCGGCTTATTACGTGAAGCATTATTGGGACAGCTACCTGACGGGTGACACGACATGGGTGAACAGCGAGGATACGGAGCAACTATATGTCGACTTCATCGATGCGCTGAAGTATGCTGCGCCGGAGGCGAGTTTGGGAGCGTTGCATGCCATGATGGTGAGGATGGAGGCCGATAGCACAGCGTACCGGCGTTTCTGCTTGCTGGGTGAGAAGTACCTCTATGAGCCGAACTCGCCGATGCGCAATGAAGATTATTACATTGCTGTGCTGAAGCAGATGGTGGGGTCCGGACAATTGACCGAGTTAGAGAAAGCTCGCCCGGCGGACCGATTGAAACAGGCGCACAAAAACCGTCCGGGGATGAAGGCGGCGGACTTTGCATACGTTACCCCGAAGGGCAAGGGCGGGCGGATGAGTGGATTGAAGGCGGAGTATACATTACTATTCTTCTATGATCCGGACTGTTCGAACTGTCAGGAGTATGAGAAGCTCCTCGCAGAGATGCCCGCTTTTGTGGAAATGGTAAAGCAGGGTACGCTGTGCGTGCTGGCTGTTTATCCGGACGAGAACGAGGAAGAGTGGCTGGTTGGGGCATCGCACATGCCGCAAGGATGGATTGTGGGCTGGAACAAGGTGGGGGATATTCGTAATCGGCAGCTCTATGATATTCGTGCCACACCGAGCCTTTATCTGCTGGATCATCGGAAGCGGGTGATTCTGAAAGATGCATCGATGGACCAGTTGGTCGGTTATCTGGCAACACGGGACGAAAAGAAGAAATAAGGATATTGAAAATTTGTCTGACCCCGGTTACCTCTTCCTATAGGGGCATGTACAACAGTGGTTGTCGTTTATTCTTGTTAGGAACTAATTGGAGGAGGTACCGGGGTTTTATTCATCACAGAGGACAAAGTGTTCACAGAGTTAGAATTAAATTTACTCCGTGTCCTCTGTGATCTCTGTGGTGAAATCTTTATTTGAAGCCATTATTCGATATTCATCGTCAACTGTATCCGTTTCCGCTCGAAGTCAATGCTCAGTACTTTCACCGTGACATGTTGATGGATGGAGACCACTTCGGTGGGATCGGTGATGAATCGGTCGGCAAGCTGGGAGAGATGGACAAGCCCGTTTTCCTTGATACCTATGTCCACGAAAGCGCCGAAATTGGTGATATTGCTGACGATACCGGGAAGCACCATGCCTTCGCGGAGGTCATTGATGGTGCGGACATTCCGGTCGAATTCAAAAACCTGTATTGTGTCACGCGGGTCACGTCCCGGTTTATCGAGCTCTTGGAGAATATCTTTCAGAGTGGGGAGCCCTACGGTGGGGGTGATATACTTTTCTATTTCGATACGGTTGCGCAGGGCTTTGTCGGCAATTAATTGGGGTACGGTACATGATAGATCCTTTGCCATCTGATTGACAATACCATAACTTTCGGGGTGTACCGCAGTGTTGTCCAGTGGGTTCTCGCCACCGGCGATGCGAAGAAATCCTGCACACTGTTCAAAGGCTTTGGCTCCCATCCGGGGTACTTTCATCAGCTCTTTGCGAGAAGAGAAAGCGCCGTTGGCGGCACGGTAGGAGACGATGTTTTGTGCCAGTTGCGGACCCAGTCCGGAGATGTAAGTGAGCAGATGGCTACTGGCGGTATTGAGGTTGACACCTACCTGGTTGACACAGTTCTCCACAGTCTGGTCGAGCGATTTCTTTAGTTTCGTCTGGTCTACGTCGTGTTGGTACTGACCTACACCGATGGATTTGGGATCGATTTTGACCAATTCTGCCAACGGGTCCATCAGGCGGCGGGCAATGGATACGGCGCCGCGGACGGTGACATCATAATCGGGGAACTCGTCGCGGGCTATCTTGGAAGCGGAGTAGATGGAAGCACCCTGCTCGCTGACAACAAATACCTGTACGGGGCGGTCGAACTGCTGGTGGGTGACAAAGGCTTCTGTCTCACGGCTGGCAGTCCCATTGCCGATGGCGATAGCTTCTATCTTGTAGGCTTCTATCATTTTCCGGAGTTTGGATGCGGCTTCGGCTTTTTTGTCTACCGGGGGATGCGGGTAGATATTTTCGTTGTGTACCAGATTACCTTGCGCATCGAGGCAGACCACTTTGCAGCCGGTACGGAATCCGGGGTCGATACCCATGACACGCTTTTGTCCCAAGGGTGGAGCAAGAAGCAGTTGGCGCAGGTTTTCGGCAAAGACACGGATGGCCTCATCGTCTGCCCGCTCTTTGCTGATACCGGCAAACTCGGTTTCTATAGAAGGTTTCAGCAGGCGGCGGTAGGCATCCTGCACGGCTTCGGATACATGGCGTCCGCATTCGTTGGCGTTGCGGACAAACTGACGTTCAAGCCGTTCGAGGCATTCATCGTCATCGGGAGTAATGCTGACCTTCAGTAGTCCTTCGGCTTCGGCACGGCGGATGGCAAGCAGGCGATGTGAAGTACAGCGTTTCAAGAGAGAAGAGAAGTCGAAATAGTCGCGGTATTTGGCAGCCTCTTCGTCTTTTCCCTTTACTACTTTGGCGGTGATAACTGCCTGGCGGGCAAAGAGGTTACGCACGGTATTGCGGGCACGTTCGTCTTCGCTAACCTGCTCGGCAATGATGTCGCGGGCGCCTTTCAGGGCATCATCGGCATCTTTGACATCGCCTTTCACGAAGGCGGAAACCCGGGTATTGAGGTTGTTCTCCCGCTGCATCATTATCAGTAGGGCAAGGGGTTCGAGCCCCTTCTGACGGGCAGCTTCCGCACGGGTCTTGCGTTTAGGCTTGTAGGGCAGATAGATGTCTTCAAGGGCGGTGGCATCCCAGGTCGCATCGATGCGTTGCTGTAATTCGGGTGTCAGTTTGCCCTGTTCGCCGATGGTGCCAAGAATGGTTTCTTTACGCTTGGCGAGATCGGAGAGTTTATCATACTGTGTTTTGATGGCTTCTATCTGCACTTCGTCCAGTCCGCCGGTGATTTCCTTACGGTAGCGGCTGATGAAAGGGATTGTAGCCCCCTCGGTCAATAACCTGAGGGTATTGCTGATTTGCTTTTCCGGCAGGTTGAGTGCTGCCGAAATCATTTTGTGAAAGATTTCCATAAACTATTTTTAGGACATTGAGCGACAAATGTACGCAATAAATCTACTATAACCATCAACTTTTAGTATCTTTGCAGGCATAAAAAACGGATACACACACTCTAAAACAGATGAATATGCCGGTATCATTTAAATATACTCTTTTTTTGCTCCTGATAGTTATTAGCTGTTGCCGTCCCTTGACGGGATATGCCGCTACCGGAGAGAAACCAATCCTTATGATCTGTTCATACAATCCGGGAGCGTATCCAACTTCGGCCAATGTTTCCGACTTTATGGATGAATATGATAGGCTGGGGGGTAAAAGGGGAGTGGTCATTGAAAATATGAACTGTAAAAGCTTCTCCGATTTTCCTCGTTGGAAGGGAGTGATGAAGGATATTTTAAATAAATATCGGGGAGATCAGGAACCGGCGCTAATTATTCTGTTCGGACAAGAGGCATGGGCATCTTATTTGTCTCTGAACGACTCGGTAACAGGAGAGGCACCCGTTATGTGCGCACTGACCAGCCGGAATGTGGTGTTACTGCCGGATGATGAAAAAGATCTGGTGCACTGGATGCCGGAATCATCCGATTTTTATGAAGATAACCTGAAACGGCAGGTTCGTGGTGGATTTATGTATGATTATGATATCGCGTCGAATATCCGCATGATCCGGGCCATTTATCCGGACACAAAGAATATCGCTTTTATATCGGACAATACTTATGGAGGCGTCACTTTGCAGGCGCATGTGCGGAGGGAGATGAAAAAGTTTCCTGATATAAATCTGATTCTACTGGATGGACGCGAACACACTATTTATACCATTGTGGACGAACTTCGGAAACTGCCTAAACACACAGTTGTACTGATAGGTACGTGGAGGGTGGATAAGAACGAAGGTTATTTTATGCGGAATGCCACGTACTCGATGATGGAAGCAGTTCCGGACATACCGGCATTTACAGCAAGTTCGATCGGTTTGGGCTATTGGGCTGTCGGAGGGGTAGTTCCTGCTTTCCGGACATTTGGGAAAGAACTGGCAGGGGAAACGGTCAAGTTTTTGGAAAACCCCGGAGATACGACGCTACAGGTGGAGTTGGTAGGCACGGAAGCACTTCTGGATAGTAAAAAAGTGAAGGAGCAGAAGATTGATGTGGCTGCTTTGCCGATGAAAGTGAAATTGGTCAATGAATCACCTTCTTTTTATCAGCAATATCGGTATCAGATTTGGGGTGGAGTGGGTGTTCTGTGCCTTTTGGTTATGGGATTGCTGGTTTCTATCTATTTCTATCTGCGGACAAAGCGGTTGAAAGACGATCTGGAGCGTTCGCAGGCGGATTTGTATGAGGCGAAGGATCGGGCGGAAGAATCGAATCGGTTGAAAAGTGCTTTCCTCGCTAATATGAGTCATGAGATACGGACACCACTGAACGCGATTGTGGGCTTTTCGGATGTACTGGCTTCGGGCGGAAGTTCAGAAGAGGATCAGCGGAATTATTTCAGAATTATCCAGTCGAACTCCGATTTGTTGTTACGGCTGATTAATGATATACTTGACCTTTCGAGGCTTGAGGCGGACAAAGTGACATTGACTCCGGAAGACTGTGACGTGGTTCAACTGTGCAGGCAGGCGTTGTCATCGGTAGAGATGTCGCGTCGGGAATCGGGTAATCGGTTTGTTTTTGAAACCCAAACCGAATCTTTTGTTTTACAGGTGGATATCCAGCGTTTGCAGCAGGTACTTATCAATCTGCTGACGAATGCAGCGAAGTTTACCAAAAATGGTACGATTACATTGCAGTTTGAGGTGGAGAAGGAGAAGAACCGGGTGTTGTTTGCGGTGGCGGATACCGGATGCGGCATTCCGAAGGAGAAACAGAAACAGGTGTTCGAACGGTTTGAGAAGCTGAACGAGTATGCACAAGGTACCGGACTGGGACTCTCTATCTGTAAGCTGACAGTAGATAAGTGGGGTGGCAGTATCTGGATTGATCCTGACTATGAAAGAGGGGCGAGGTTTGTAGTTTCGCATCCGTTGTAAGAAAAAGAGACTGTCACAGGGTCACACAGAGTTTATTCTCTATTTAAATCCTCTCAGTGAGACTCTGTGTGACTCTGTGGTGAATCAAATTTAAAACATTATTATGATGAAAAGATTGATTTGTATTTATGCTTTCTTGCTTTGCCTGGTATGTGTATTGCCGGCACAAGAGAGAGAGGTGAAACTCAAGATTGTGCAGACCAGCGATGTACATGGTAATTACTTCCCTTATAATTTTATCACTCAGCAAGAGTGGGGCGGAAGCCTTGCACGCGTGTATGCGTTGGTGCAGAAGAATAGGGAAGTTTATAAAGAGAACCTTATTTTGCTGGATAACGGAGATATTCTGCAAGGACAGCCTTCGGCTTACTACTATAATTATATAGATACAGTGACACCACATGTCTGTGCCGAAATGATGAACTTTATGGGATACGATGCCGGAAACATGGGAAATCATGATGTAGAAACGGGACGCCCTGTATTCGACCGTTGGATCGGTGAGTGTAACTTTCCGGTGCTGGGGGCTAATATTATCGAAACGGCTACGGGCAAGACCCATCTTCCTCCCTATCAAGTGTTGGAACGTGACGGGGTGAAAATTGTGATATTGGGCATGATTACGCCGGCTATTCCCGCTTGGTTGTCGGAGAACCTGTGGCAGGGGTTGCGATTTGACGATATGGAGGAGACAGCACGGAAGTGGATGAAAGTGATCCGTGAGAAGGAAAAACCGGATTTGGTGATCGGGCTGTTTCATGCAGGGCAGGATGCTTTTGTGATGTCGGGTAAGTATAACGAGAATGCATCGTTGAATGTGGCGAAGAATGTGCCGGGATTCGATATGGTACTGATGGGGCATGACCATGCCAAGGAGTGCAAAAAGATAGTGAACGTTGCGGGTGACTCCGTGCTGGTGATTGATCCGGCAAGCAACGGGATCGTAGTGTCGGACATTGATGTGACACTGAAACTGAAAGACGGTAGAGTGGTGAGCAAACAGATAGACGGGGTATTGACGGATACAAAAGAATATGGTGTAAGTGAATCCTTTATGAGACATTTTGCAGTGCAATATGGTGCGGTAGAGAAGTTTGTTTCGAAGAAAATCGGTGTGTTTACGGAAGACCTGTCTACTCGTCCGGCCTATTTCGGTTCGTCGGCGTTTATCGATTTTATCCATTCGCTGCAACTCGACATCTCGGGGGCAGACATTTCGTTTGCCGCTCCGCTATCGTTTGATGCTCAGATAAAGAAAGGAGATATCTGCGTGAGCGATATGTTCAACCTGTATAAATATGAAAATATGCTTTATGTAATGAAGCTATCGGGAAAAGAGATTAAAGATTTTCTGGAGGAATCCTATTATATGTGGACGAATCAGATGAAGTCGCCGGAAGATCATTTGCTGTGGTTGAAGGAGAAACGTACGGCGGGTGCCGAAGACCGGGCCTCGTTCCAGAATTTCAGCTTTAACTTCGATTCGGCTGCCGGAATCATTTATACAGTGGATGTGACTAAACCGAAAGGAGAGAAAGTGACCATCGTCAGCATGGCAGACGGTGCTCCGTTCCGAATGGATCATATATATAAGGTAGCACTGAACTCTTACCGTGGCAACGGCGGTGGAGAACTACTGACAAAGGGATCGGGAATTCCACAAGAAAAGCTGAAAGAGCGTATCATATTCTCAACGGATAAAGATCTCCGTTTTTATCTAATGCAGTATATCGAAAAGAAAGGCACACTGAATCCCCGTGCGCTGAACCAGTGGAAATTTATTCCCGAAGAGTGGGTGAAGCCCGCTGCAGAGAGGGATTATGAATATCTGTTTGGAACTAAATAATAGAATATGGCTGAAGAACTTACATTTATATCGGGCAGCAAAGAGGAACAATATCTCTCTTTGTTGCCTCAGGTAAAGGCTCTGATAGAGGGGGAAGAGGACCTGGTTGCCAATTTGGCTAATGTAGCTGCTGTCCTGAAGGAGGCTTTTGACTTTTTCTGGGTAGGTTTTTATCTGGTGAAGCAGGACCGGCTGGTACTGGGACCATTTCAGGGACCGGTGGCCTGTACGCGCATTCGAAAAGGTAAAGGAGTTTGCGGCACGGCCTGGGAGGAAGCTAAAACCCAATTGGTTCCGGATGTGGAAGCTTTCCCGGGACATATTGCTTGCAGCTCGCTTTCCAGATCGGAAATTGTGGTTCCACTGATAAAGGAAGGTAGGGTATGGGGAGTGTTAGACATAGACAGTGATCTCCTGAATTTCTTTGATGAAACCGACCGGAAATATCTGGAAGAAATGTGCGGCTATTTATCGAAATAATGACTATCTTTGCCGCCTTAAAATAAGAGTATAGTAGGTGGGATACATCAAAAGAGTTCTATTATCGTTTCTGTTGTTGACGCTGTTCGTGACGTACCAGGTGAGCATTACGATGTTTACCCATGTGCATTACGTAAACGGTGTAATGATTGCGCACTCTCACCCCTATAAAGGTACTCACTCACATTCTACATCTAATATTGTTGTTATTGCCCATTTTGCTACATTCCATTCGCTGGAAGCCCATGTGCAATATGATTTTACACCCGAACGGCCGATTCTGTTCACTGTGGAGATACCGGAGAGTATACCGGTGACAGCCGGGACACATCTACAGGTGATTTCTCTGCGGGCTCCTCCGGCAGAGTTAGCTTAAAAATGGGGAATCCCCCTTTTTTCTATTACTCATTTACATATTAATATATTAATGCGAATCAGTCTTTGGGTATGAACGTCATGCTTTCCAAAGAACAGGTGCTGCATGTAAGTGTGTTACATGTGGTACTGCTGATCCGTCTTTTATGGCTAACAAAAAATAATGAAACATTATATAGTTATGCTTGTGCTTGCTTGTGTAGGCATGAGTTCGTATGCGGTCAATCCGATTAAAGAAGGTAATATGATTGCCGGACACGTTATTGTGAAAGGCACTGAAGAGAGTATTCCGTTTGCAACAGTGATGATTTTGGGAACCAACCGTGGTGCGGTATCCAATGAGGAAGGACAATTTGAGTTTCGTAAACTGGCTGCCGGTAAATATACGCTTCGTGTACAGGTGATGGGATATAAAACACAGGAAAAAACAATTACGGTCAGTGCAGAGGCTACGTCCGTGGTTCATTTCCAGATGGAAGAAGTAAGTTTTACGACAGATGAAGTGGTTGTCTCGGCCAACCGGAATGAGGTGAGCCGGAAGGCGGCGCCGGTGGTGGTGAACGTGATGAGCGCCAAGCTTTTTGAAACGGTGAATTCTACCGACCTGGCGAAGTCGCTTAATTTTCAATCAGGGCTGCGGGTAGAGAACAATTGTCAGAACTGCGGTTTTCCGCAAGTACGTATCAATGGATTGGAAGGTCCTTACTCGCAAATTCTGATTAATAGCCGTCCTATCATCAGCGCATTGTCGGGAGTGTATGGGCTGGAACAGATTCCGGTAAATATGATCGAACGTGTGGAAGTGGTGCGCGGAGGTGGATCGGCTCTGTTTGGGGCCAATGCTGTGGGAGGTACAATCAATATTATTACAAAAGATCCGATAAACAATTCTTTTCAGGTGGCAAGCACGATGTCTAATATGAATGGTAAGTCGTGGGAGCAATATATGGGAGGAAACGTTTCTCTGGTTGCGAAAGATAATTCGTACGGTATCGCTTTGTATGAGACATACCGAAATCGTAATCCTTATGATGCGGACGGGGATGGTTTTTCGGAACTGGGCAAATTGAATATGAATACTTTCGGGATGCGTGCATACTATCGTCCCAACTATTTCAGCCGCATCAATGTGGAGTATCACACAACAAATGAATTTCGCCGGGGTGGCAATAAATTCAATTTACAACCTCACGAATCGGATATTACCGAACAAACAAAACATATTATCAATAGCGGAGGATTAAGTTATGACCGTTATTGGGGAGAGAAGCATAAGATGTCTGTATATGGATCTATCCAGCATACGGATCGCAACAGCTATTACGGTGCTCAACAGGATATGAATGCGTATGGTAAAACAAACGATCTGACTTGGGTAGTGGGAGGTATGTATGTGGGAAATATGGACCGTTGTCTTTTTGCCCCTGCTACATTTACAGGTGGTGTAGAGTATCAGAATAACTCTCTGCACGATGTGATGACCGGGTATCATCGTGACATGCAGCAGGATGTCCGTATTGCCGGAGGATTTGTACAGAACGAATGGCGCTTGAACCGCTGGACCATGCTCGTGGGAGCACGTCTGGACAAGCATAACCTGATCGATCATCCGATCTTTAGCCCGCGTGTGAATTTTCTATATAAGCCGAGCGATAATTTGCAGGCACGTCTGACATACTCTACCGGCTTCCGGGCCCCGCAGGCTTACGATGAAGACCTGCATGTGACAGCTGTGGGAGGTGAAGGGGTGCAGATCCGACTGGCTGAGGGGTTACGTGAAGAACGTTCCAACAGCTTTAGTGGTTCGGTGGATTGGTCGTTCCCAATGGGACACTGGCAGTCTAATATTCTTCTGGAAGGTTTTTATACTGATCTGCATCATGTATTTGTGCTCGAGGATATCGGTCTGGACGAGAATGGAGATAAGATAAAGGAGCGCCGGAATGGTAGCGGGGCGAAAGTATATGGTGTCAATCTGGATGCGAAGGTAGCTCACGGGCGTGAGGCACAGTTGCAATTGGGATTTACAGTGCAACGCAGCAGATACAACCGGGCAGAGATATGGACCAGTGAAGGAGAAGAAGAACAGACAACGAAACGCATGCCCCGTACGCCGGACTACTACGGTTACTTCACTTTTACTTCGGCGCCGCTGAAGAATTTTGATTTCTCGCTTTCGGGTACTTATACCGGTAAGATGATTGTGCCGCACATGGCCGGATACATCGAGAAGTCACGCATGGAGCACACCCCGCAATTCATGGATCTCAACCTGAAACTGAATTATACTTTTGTGCTGAAAGATCATATCAAAATGCAGGTAAACGGAGGAGTACAGAATATATTTAATAGCTTCCAGAAGGATCTGGATAAGGGAGAATTCCGGGATGCAGGTTACTTCTACGGACCGACTCAGCCGAGGACTTATTTTGTGGGGATAAAGATTATGAATTAAGTTTCTGATTTTATTCATATCTTTGTGATATCACATTTGAATTCTAAAAACAGAAGACCATGAATAAAGAAGTAGATCTTTCAGTATCCTGCCTTGGTAAGGTGAAAGGGCTGAAATATGATGTTATTATTTTGCCGTGGGGAGCTACGGAACCCCATAATTTACATTTGCCGTATCTTACCGATTGCATTCTTCCCCATGATATTGCCGTGGAGGCAGCCGAACTGGCACTTAGCCGTTCGGGTGTCCGTTGCATGGTGATGCCGCCGGTACCTTTCGGAGCGCATAATCCCGGGCAGCGTGAATTGCCGTTCTGTATCCATACCCGATATGCCACCCAGCAGGCTATTCTGGAAGACATCGTATCGTCCCTTCATGTACAAGGATTTCGTAAGCTGTTGATTTTGAGTGGACACGGAGGAAATAATTTCAAAGGGATGATTCGTGACCTTGCTTTTGAATATCCCGACTTTCTGATTGCTGCCGCAAACTGGTTTGAAGTGGTGTCGTCCAAAGGCTATTTTGAAGCGGAGATTGACGACCATGCGGGAGAATCGGAAACTTCCGTGATGATGCACTATCATCCGGAACTGGTGAATCTGGCTGAGGCCGGTGATGGTGAATCGAAACCGTTTGCCATTGCTTCGCTGAACGAAAAAGTAGCTTGGGTACCTCGCCATTGGGACAAAGCAACGGTAGACAGTGGAGTAGGAAACCCGAAAAAAGCAACAGCGGAAAAAGGAGAGCGTTATGTGAAACCGATCGTAGAGAAACTCGCCGGACTTTTTGAAGAAATGGCACAGCATGATCTATATGAATGATGGAAAGTGTCTGATAAAAAACAGGCAGCGTCAACTATTTGACGCTGCCTGTTTTTTTAATTGTTACCTAAAAACTAATCTTTATTCCTATAAACAACAACCTATTTATTAACTGCTGCAAAAATACAGCATGTAGTTGAATTACGTTTTGATATAAATCAAAAAATGTTTTTTACAGTACTCCCGAACGAACACGACTGAGTGTTTCCGGGGTCATCAGCAGGTAGGATGCAATATGTGATAACGGAGCTCGTTTGATGATCTCCGGATGATGGTGCAAGAGCAGGTTGTAGCGTTCGCGTGCTGTTTCGAAACGCCATGAATCGGCCTTTATTTGCGATACGATGAGTGAGTATTCCAGTACCTTACGATAGAAAGCATTGATTTCTTTGGATTGTTCCAGCAACTTTTGCAGGACGTCATAAGGGAGCATATATACTACCGCCGGTTCCAATGCTTCAGCCATGAGGTGGGTAGGTTCTTGTTTTAACAGGCTTTCGATGCACATCAGGATACATCCTTCGTATGAGAAGTGCTCGGTGACATCTTTTCCGTTTTTATAATAAAATTGCCGCAACATCCCTTTACCGACGAAAACCATGTGGCGGCTTATTTGTCCTTCGTTCAACAACATTTCACCCTTTTCCAGCTCTTTGCGTATCAAGACCTGTGCCAGTAGTTCTCGTCCCTCTCTGTTCATCTCCGGATATCTGGAGTTTACAACAATATCCACTGTCTCTTTCAGGTTTTCCATTATGTTATTATATTGATAAGTTATTATAGATTGCGGGGCAAAAGTACGAAAATCGGTTGATATAAATCAATTTTTCAAAGTAAAAAGATTCGTTTTACTCCGATGTCCGGCTGGAGGAAGAAGTGTATGAAAAAAAAGTTCTCTCCTTTAACATTTGAAACTTAGCCGGTTAACTTATTTCGCATAAAATCCTTGAAAAAAATGTTGTAGAAAGATTTGCGTAGTTCAAAAGTTCCCTCTATCTTTGCATCGCATTTGAGAGGAAATGCGGTTAAAAAGGAAGTTTGGGTGAGTGGCTGAAACCACCAGTTTGCTAAACTGACGTACGGGTAACCGTACCGGGGGTTCGAATCCCCCAGCTTCCGCACCAAATCTCAACTTTAAGATGACAAGGGAAGAGCCGAGTTTATTGCTTGGCTCTTTTTGAATCTAATTTTCAGTCGGTGGGTTCGTCTAACGGTTAGGACACATGCCTCTCACGCATGTAATACGAGTTCGATTCTCGTACCCACTACAAATTATAATCAGCCTTTTACGATAACGTAAAGGGCTTTTTTATTGCTTTTGGGTTATGAATGATAAATATGAAGAGAGGCTTGGTACTGACCGTATGTTGCCGCTTGTATTCAGGATGGCACTTCCTGCAGTAATTGCACAAATTGTAAATCTACTCTACAATATTGTAGACCGAGTCTATATCGGACACATTCCCGGAATTGGTACACAGGCGCTTGCTGGTATCGGTGTGGCAGGTTCTCTAATTATTTTGATTTCCGCCTTCTCTGCTATTGTGGCGGGGGGAGGTGCACCCCTTGCAGCCATAGCTTTAGGGCAGGGCAATCGCTCACATGCAGGAAAAATATTGGGGAATGGTTTTGTGCTATTATTACTTTTTACGCTCCTGACATCTGCCTTATCTTATTTTTTTATGGAGCCGATACTTTTGTTTACAGGTGCGTCCAATCAGACTCTCGGATATGCTACGGATTATCTTTCGATCTACTTGATCGGTACTCTGTTTGTAGAGGTTTCTGTAGGGTTGAATACCTTTATTAATACTCAGGGCCGTCCCGGTATCGCTATGTTGTCGATCGTTATCGGAGCGCTACTCAATATCCTACTCGATCCTCTGTTTATTTTTGTTTTTGGATGGGGAGTGAAAGGGGCGGCACTTGCTACTATCATTTCGCAAGCTTGCAGTGCTGCTTGGGTATTGGTTTTTCTGACATCCGGCCGTGCTTCTTTGCGACTTGAATCCCGATATATGAAATTGGATAGGAAAGTAGTGGGTGCTATACTGGCACTGGGCGCTTCACCGTTTATTATGGCGAGTACCGAAAGTCTGGTTGGCTTTGTCTTGAACGGGTCTCTGAAAACATTTGGTGATATCTACGTGAGCGCATTGACGATCATGCAGAGTGCCATGCTTTTTGTCAGCGTTCCGCTTTCCGGATTTGCATTGGGATTTGTACCTATTGTGAGTTATAATTACGGGCATGGAAACCGGGAGAGGGTTAAAGAATGCTTTAAGATAGTGATGACCTTTATGTTCTTGTTCAATTTTATTTTGATTCTGTTGATGATCCTGTTTCCGTCTGTCATTGCTTCAGCCTTTACGTCCGATGAAAAACTGATAGAAACCGTAGTGCGGGTGATGCCCGTATTTCTGGCAGGAATGACGATTTTCGGATTGCAGCGGGCATGCCAGAATATGTTTGTCGCACTGGGGCAGGCAAAAGTTTCCATTTTCATAGCATTGCTCCGTAAGGTGATTTTGTTGGTTCCGTTGGCTCTGATACTTCCGCATCTGATGGGCGTGGTAGGAGTTTATGCTGCCGAAGGCATATCGGATGCTACGGCAGCTATTTGTTGCACAGCCATCTTCGCTGTTCAGTTCCCGAAGATTATGAATAAATTGGCGATGCGTTGATTACCGAGAGGGTTGATGTGCCGCTTTTTGTTTTTTCTTAGAGGCTATATACCATAAATAGATAGCCAATATGACAAAAACAGCCAGAATCGTGATCATCTCTGTTGGATGCCCTAACGGATCAACCCATATTTCGCTGAAGAAATCCATTCGTCCCAATATTTCCACCGGTGTCCAGAATACGATTACCGTGGCTATTGCCATGCGGATGTTTGCTCCCCAAGAGGCAAGTCGTAACTGTCGGCGAAACATGAACACTGAACCGACCAGGCAACCCATACCTATCAACATAGTCACCGGATGATGGTCCCCAAGGAAGTTACTGTCGTAACAGAACATTAGTAATAGGTAGCAACTCCATAACATCATGTTAAGTTCCATGAAGGTAACGATAGATGTATGACGGGTCATGGGGCGTGCCACGATTTCACTTTTCTTACTTCGGAACAATGCCGCCTGACACCAATTGATAAAGTTACAGCCTGTTTTTACACTAAATAGATAGAGCACCATGAACATAGCCCAGAATCCGAATGAGGTCGGCATAATCAGATATTCCGGTCGTGTTACTACTTCTCCATTTAGCATTTCGGGCTGTACTCCGTATCGGTTGGCATAGTACATAAATAAAAACTCTACCCAGCCTGTCCAAAAAAGCAGGCCACCGAACAGTCCCCAAAGCGTTTGTTTCGTGTCGTTTCGTGCGAAGACACCGATGATAACCATAAGCAATCCTACTCCTCCCATGGCAAATGCCGTATAATGGAGTGCAGTAGGAATGATCAGATGCTCCATCATAATCATTAGGGCATGTCCCAAAGGCATGGTAAATAGAACTAAAAGAAAAGAAGCAATTGTTTTCCACCAATATCTGGTTTGATTTTTCATTGTTGTTTGTCTCATTTTGGGTTATACTTAATTTAATTCATCACAATAGTAACTGATTTGTCCGCCACTGTCGCCTATCTCCGAATCGGCATTATACCAACTGATGATTTGTATCTTGAAATATCGTTTACCATCGGCGGTACGTATCACGTAGGTGTGATAAGAGGGCGTGTAAACCGGAGGGGGGCCGGCAAAACTCATGGCTTCAGCCAATATCGGATTGGCGCTGGTCAATGTTTTAGCCGGACCGGTATTGGGGTCGAACCACGGATTCTCATTAAAATCCAGCCCATGCTCTATCAGATATTTGTTCCAGTCGTTTTGCGACATTGTGACGTATACTTCAGTATCATTGTCTACCGTCCATTTCAAATCAGCGGGTAGTTGCGAAACAGTTTTCCATTTGTCATAGCTCCCATATCCCAGATCAGCGGCAGCACCCTGACCGATGCCACTGGTACCACTGTTGGTGCGCAGGCGATATCCGCAGAATGCGAGATCCCAATCTGTGCGCTCTTTCTGTTCTCCTTCAGTAATATCCTGATTGGGTGAAAGGGTATTAAACCGCTCTCCGGTACGTAAGTTGAAATAAATCCAATCGTTCGTAACACCGGTGGAATAACCGCATGTGCGGGACAGTGTCTTACCGGTAAACGGTTCGGCATCATATTTTACACACGAAGTTATTATAATGCAGCAGAATGACAAGCATAAAGCTTTAAAAACATTCATTTCTCTCATTTCTTTTTCTTTAATGCATTTATTACGTCGTCTATCATAAACTCAATCTGTACGTGTCCGCGGGCACCGGGGGTGGCGGGTACATTGAACATGGTCACTCCCGAACCCAATGTTTTGGGCTTATAGTTTAAAAGGTTGTCTACGCCCAGTGTCACTTTTACTTTATTGTAGAAGGTTTGTGAAACGGACAGATTACACAGCACATATGCCGGAAGATCGCAACGGAAGTAGGCATCCTTGCTGGTATTCTCCTCCTCAATCCATACACGATCCTGCACATCGAATTTCTTGTTACCCATAAATGATGTGCTGAATATGGCACCCAACCGATAGTTTTTGCGATTGTACTTATAGTCCAAACTGGCTGTAGCTGCGTGAGGAGAGGTGGTGTTAACCTGTACACCTTTAAGTTTGCTCACATTGACAAAACTGTAGGTGGCATTCAGCGTCAGGAAGTCAAACATGCGCCAACGTCCCAGTGCCTCCAGGCCCAGTAAGCGCTGTTTGCTGAGATTAGTGTATTCAAAATTGTATTGCATGTCATAGATTCTCCAGACTCCTTCTATTTTATCTTTAAAGTAGTTTCCGTAAACCGTACCGGACAAGAATAGTCGGTCGTTGGTGTATTCGGCTCCAACTGACATGTAGTTGTTTTTCTCCGGTTGCAGGTATTCGTTGCCTTTTATCTGAAACATGCCCAGATGGTCCCAGTTGAAGAAAAGCTCTTTGATACTGGGTGAGCGGTAACCCATTGAATAGTTGGCACGGAAACTCCATTGGTCGTTGGGTGAAAACTTGGCTGCGATTTTGGGCATTCCCATGAATCCGAAAGCATGGGAAAAGTTGGTACGCAACCCGGCGGAAATCATCCATTGTTTAGACACTTCCCATTCGTCCTGCAGAAAATATTCCGTTTCTTTCAGTGACCGTGTAGTCATTTTGCGATTCACAAAACGGTCACTTGTCAGGTCATCCGAAATATGTTCCACTCCAAAGATCAGATGGTGGGCTTTAAAGTAATTGCTGGTGATGGTCAGTCGTGGTTGCAAGATTCGGCTTTCATATACCTTCTGCCGTTCATTCCGGCGTTCGTGTCGTTTAAAGCGGTCATAAAAATCGCTATGTAAACTTCCGGTTACAGAAAACCAGTCCTTCACATGGTAAGTGGCTTTGACTCCTCCCGTCCAGTCACGTGCCTGGCTAAAAGTCAGATCTTGTATCAGGTCGTATGTATTCATGAAGAATGCGCTGCCATAGAGCAAAACCGATAAATCTTTGTTCGGATCGTAATAAACCTTTTGTGAAGCTGAAATATGCTCGGTACCTTCGATTCCCATAGGAGGACGCGCTGTAGCGCTGGTTACAATGATATCGTGAGGTAGGAAGGGATTGGCTTCCTGTGTATATATCTTCTTGTCATTTTCCGCTTGATAAAGATAGAAAGCATCACTTTCGCTGTACCATACATCTGTTTGCGAGGTAAATGCTCCCTGCTTAAAACCTGCGGAGACCCAACTTTGCAGATTTGGCCGGTCAGCATTCTTTTCGAACATGTAGAGGAAGTCACTCTTTGATGGATTTTTATAATTACGTTCGTTCATTTGCCCGTAACGCACTCCGGCATCGATACTAAGAGGTTTGTTCGTCTTTTTAGTTATCAGATTGATAACGGCTCCTGCCGCACGCGAACCATACAGAGTACTACTGGCACCTTTCACAATCTCGATGCGGTCTATGGCATGCAGATTGAAACGTTCGTAATCCAGGTTTCCCGCCATGTCTCCGGTCAGTCGTTCTCCATCCATCAGGAATAACACATGGCGTGCATCCAGTCCCTGCATGCTTATTTCATTGCCAAAGCCTACTTTCTGTATGTTCAATCCCGGTGTTTCCTGTTGCAGAGCCTGCTGCAAGTTTCCATATCCGGCGTCTACCAGTGCTTTTCCTCCCAACACCTGCGTGGTCACCGGAGAAAGTTTGATGGGACGTGCCGTGCGTGAACCCGTTATCACTACTTCGTTCAGTCCCATTACATCTTCCGTCATGTGAAGGGTCAGGTTTCGGGTTGCTTGTGTTATTTTTCCTTTCAGGGGTATGTAGCCTACCGAAGTGATGTGGTAATGGTATGTACCGGGACGAGGGAGCTTCAAGATGGCATTGCCATTCAGGTCAGTGATGGCATACAACGTCTTTTCCGGATTATCATTTTCTGCAAATTCTATATTTGCCGCTATTATCGGTTGCTCGGTCTTTGCTTCCAGTATTGTGAGTTGCACTTTTGTTTGGGCCATAGAGGCGGTACATATAAACAGAAGCAGGCATGTGATCGTTACAAATTCTCTTTTTTTCATTTTTCTAAAAGGGTGTGTGATTCACAGTTTATGATAACCCATGTTTCTTCTTATACTCTTCCAAGTCTTTTTCAAATTGTGCGAACTCCTTTTCATAGTTGTTGATGCGCGTCTTGTCTATTGTTTGCAGGAAACACTCCGAGCGAACGTTCATCATGTTGTAGTCCACAATAAAATTAATCTGGTGAGTGTCGGTATTATAATAGCCTTTTACACTACTTCCTTTAGCATTGGCCGGAGTGCCATCTTTTTCTTCTCCCCAAGTAGAGCCGTCCTCACCATAGAATTTGATCCAGCCTGCACCCGGATATTCGTCTTTTTCCCATGTGTTGAGTTGCATGGTTTGTACGTCACATTTAAAGTTGATGATCATCCCCATTTTGCCTACGGTGAAATTAAGAAGAGACACACTGAAAGTATTTGTATCTGTATTGCTCCAGTCAAACTTAAATTTGGTGGGGCATCCTTTTTCAAGCAATGTTTTATTGACACCATTCAGGGTGGCATGGGTATTCAATACGATTTCTCCGGTCAGAAAATCTTTTGCTTTCTTTACGAGCTCTTCCGAAGCTCCTCCTTTGGTTATTTCTTCGTCGGATGAACAGGATGCCAAAAATAAACAGATACTGCAAAGAATGATATAGGATAATTTTATTGTTTTCATCTTGAAAAATAGTTTTTTATGGTTTATATAATGAATATTCGGTTATTGTTTTTTTATATGAATGAAAGGTTGTTTTCTTGTCACAACAACAAGAAAACAACCTATGGTACATTAGTTCATTTTGTGGAGAATATTATAAAAAACTCTATGCTCCACTAAAATTCACTTTGTTCCTTCAAATGTAACAATTGCTTCGAATAGTGAACCTGAATATTGAGTATTTACGGTAACTGTAAACTTCAGGTAGTTTCCGGTAATTTCTCCTTCCACTAAAGCATCATAGGATAGGGGGAGTATACCGATCTTGAGTTTTACGGCACTTTCACAGGTCTGGCTGAAGTTTCCTCCGGATGCAGGGACAGTGATGTCCATCGCGTCGACCGTAATCGATCCCGGCATCGAACCTATTTTGAATGAATCAATATGAATATTGACCGTTCCGTCCCCATTATCGGTTACATTGGCAACCTTTCCATAAACCGGATTTTTTTCTCCATTCATGTAAACTCGGATCAGGTTACCCTGATAGTTACCTTCCAGACTTTCGGCAACAGTTGCTACTGAATATACGTCACTTGCTGCACTTGCAGAAACATTACTTGAAATAGCTGTCATTCCGAATAAAGCTATTCCCCAGATAAAAACTTTTTTCAACATAAGATTGGTTTTAAAATTAAAATAAAAAATAACACATATATATATGCTTGTTAGCTGTTAAATCTTCTTTGTCCAACGGAAAGCACCATAATCACTGTAGTCTCTGTATCCGGAGTCATTTAGATTTTTTTTGTAAGTACTAAGGAATGTTTTACATGCCTCTTGCTTAAATTCATTTTCTGAAATAAGGATTGTGGCTTTCTGTGCGTCAGCCAGTGGCTTTAGTGTTTCGTACGCTGCACTATAGACATACTGGAAATTGGGATAAGTGATGGTACAATTCTCGAGTTGCAATAATATGACAGCCTGAAAACCGCGGAGAAAGCTTAAATCCATTTTTTTCAATGAAGGCAGGCTGGCCAGTTCTAATTGAGAGACAAGCCCTTTGCTCTGTTCCGGAAATTTGATTTCTTTTAAATTCTCACAATCGAATACATGTAGTACATTAGAGATTGTTTTATCAAAGTCGGTTGCTTTCTGATTGGTGACAAGTGTTTTTGATAGATCCAGTTCTGTCAAATATTTGTTGTTGCTTGAACCGAAACTTGCCAACTTGGCAGATTGTGAAAGATCAATGCCCTCAGGGGTATCTGCATTCAGAATGAAAAGGGCTTTAAGGTTGTCACGAGGCATAAGATAGGCAACCGAACAATGATTCATGCACTCAACTTGCACATAGAATGGTTTGTAGAAAGGATTATTGATAAAATATTCTAATCCTTCAATTGAATGTATATTTTCATTATCCGCATACCAGGCATCTATGTTAATGCCGCTGCCTTGTTCGGTCAGGGCCATTGGCTTACTAATGTCAATCTGGTTTCCATCTTTTGTAAACAGGCTTGCAAACTTCGATTTCAGATAAGTGCGGAAGTATTCATCGGGAATATCACGCAAGGTGGTATAGGCTTGCAGGATTCCGTTTGCATTTTGCATCTGCATGTCGGTGGCTGCACTGGCCGCATGGAATGGAACCAGATCCTCTATATTGTATTTGGCCGTTTCCGGTAAATAAAATTTGGTGAGTGGATGTAAGACAGTAGTGCTCATTTCATCATTTACCATTTTTACATCTACCAAACCTTTAAAATCATATATTTTATTACCTGATAAATCAATCGCAGTAATGTTTTTGGGCAATGCGGAGAAGTCGAAAACGGGGCCATACTCATTGTTCGATAGATTAATTTCAGCAAGGTTAGGCAATACTTCCAGTCCCGATAGATTAGCAATTTGGGTACCCGATAGATCAAGCGAAGTTGTACTTTTTACTTTATCATCCTGTACCAGTTTGCCTTCTGCATTAAAGGTATATCCTTTTTGTTGCAAGACAGTTCTTAGTTCAGTATTTGTCACTTCCACTCCATTCCAATCAATGTTGTTATCGTTAGTACATGAAGTGAAACATATACCGGAAACTGCTATAAACGTGCTAATATACATTCGAATTTTGTTCATTGTTTAATGATGGGTTTTTTGATAATTAATATTTGTTTTAATCCGGTTACAAAGTTATATGCGGTTTAAAATATGTACAATACCCATTTATGGGTATTCTGCTGTTGAAGTTTAATAGTAAACTTTTTAATATAAATATATTTTATCGGTTGTTGTAGTTTGTATTTTATAAGATGACTTTTTATATAAGATATTTATGTTAAAAAGAATCGTGCTATTACTGCTTGTGTAGAGGACGGTTAAAGCGGTATTTCATCGAGATTATAAAATAACTTCCTATTTGTTGGGTGTGGTGTTCGGAAAAACCACTCGATGTCGTACTTCGGCTGTAGTTTTTCTTTTGATTCAGCATGTCTGCCCAATAGACTGATAATTCGGCCTGCTTTTTTTTCAGGAAGCGCCAGGTGATACCTGTACTCCATACTATCTGGTCGTCTTCTCCCTGCCGGATATTTGTACCATTACGAAAAGTATAGGTCGCGTCGGTTTTTAATTGTATGTTGCCGGGTAAATCGGCATAGGCATTGAATCCCAGAGAATAGTTACGGGTGTACGTATTTGTCTGCCGTAATGAATTGGAAGAGTGTTGAAAGCGCCAGTTCCCATTCAGGTCGATACTTCCCCATTTAGGGAAGTATCCCAGTCGTAAATTTGCGTTCAGTCCGGTGTTATGGGTAGTACTGTGGTCTGGTTGTTCACTTTCCCCTTCATTGATGAGACCGACATTTTGGATAAAAGATCCTCCTCCGACGGCCGAAATATTAAAACTACGGATGCGTTTCTGGTAACGTAGTGTTCCATGGATGTTCCAGTTACCATTTATGTTTACCGGATAACTCTCTCGCCCTCCCGTTTGCCGGTTATAAGTAATGGTACGGGTCTGGCTGTTTATTTCGTTTTGCCAGTTCAATGTAGCGAATATACCTTTTCGGATGTTTTGTGCTTCCAAACGGACTGATTGGCTATATGAGGGCTTCAGGTCAGGATTGCCGCGTGTGATATTTAGCGGATCGCTATTGTCGGTCAGTGAAAGCAAGTCGGGTAGGGAAGGTTGTCGGGTATCTCCCCGATAGTTCAAGCGTATCAGACTTTTCCCTTTTTTCCACAGAATGGTGAATGTCGGTCGGAATCCGACTGAATACATGGTAGTATCAGCTTGTCTCAGCCCTGTCTTCTGATCCAGACTGCGTTGCTCAGGCTGAATCGATAGTCCGGTAACAATGTTCCATACCCGGGTGGAGTAGTTTATATGGAAAGAGACTTCGTGTCCGAGTGTGCGACTGTGGCTTCGGTTACTAAGGCTGTCGGTATACCCGGTTTCATACTGCGGAGGCAGATAGCCGGGAGGATCTGTTGTTTCATCCGTCACACCGGATAGGTTATAAGTGTTACGGTCGCTCTGCTGTTTGCTATAGTTCAAATTGTAAGAGAGCTGCATTTGAATTTTTTTTGTAAAAGGGTGAGTGAATATCAGTCCGATATTCTGATTCCGGTTTCCGTTAGGGCTTCGCTGATATTGATTCCGATAGAGAACCGAGTCATTCCCTAAGCTATTTTCCAATTGGTAATAGGTGGTTGACGAAATAGTGAAACTTTCATTTTTACCTTTGCTGTCACTATATTGTGCCATCAGGCTGAGGCTGCTTCCTTTTCGGTTTATTTGGCGCGTGATGTTGGCATTGAAAGTATATTGGAGGCGCTTGTCTGTAGATAATGAATTCATTGTTATATCGTTGAGTCGCATATCATCGGGGATATTACCGATATTGCCGAAAGGGTCTGACGTTTCGAGATTGGGATTCTCGTCGAATGCGGCTTGCCGGTTGTTATTGGTGTTGTTCCCTCTGCCTGAGTTCAGATTGCCGGAGAAGCTCACAAAGGTCTTTTCGTTTATTTGCCAACGCAGGGCAAGCATAGAGTTTATGGTATGGTTTCGGTTTGTACTTTCACCGGCAGAATATTGGTATTTATTTCCTGTACTCAGGTATTGTTCATAATATCCGGCCGATTTATTACCGTTATTGTTATGATTATAAGTCGTATTACCATTAATGGTCAAATTTTTGCCGAATCTTTTCACAAAGTTAAGTGCTATGTTATCCTGTATATTGTCCTTGTAACTGGTTGTCATGTTACGGTTACCCGAACGGACGATCAGTGAAAGGTTCTCGCCGCCTTTTTTAAAGTAGTTACCTAATAATTCAAGGTCCTTCTTATTATAGTTGCCCAGTCCGGCTTTACCCGATGCCAGCAAAGTGCTGTTGAATTCTTTTTTGGTTTGCAGGTCTAAGACATAATTTTCTTTTCCGCTACTGACTCCTGTCGTTTTTTCCAGATCATTTTTTTTATCGTATACCTTTATTTTATTGATCAGTTCTACCGGTAAATTTTCCAATGCCAGACTGTTATTTCCGGAAAAAAAGGCTTCACCGTTAACGTTGATTTCAGTAATGGGCAGACCATTATAGACCAGAGTTTTATCTTTGCTGTTGTATTCCAACCCGGGAATACGTTTTACGAGATCTTCCAGATAACTACCTTCCGGTGTTTTATAAGCAGACGCATTGATTATGGTAGTATCGCCTATCTGCTCTATTTCACGTACTTGTGCGGTAACTGTTACTTCATCCAGTTCGATACCCTCTTTCAGTACAATGTTTTCCAGATGAATGTCAGGAACATTTTCTGTTAACTTATGGAATACTGGTTGCATTCCTGTATAAGAAACTTTCAATAAATAGCGTTTACCTTTGTACGCAGGATACCGGAGGTCAAACTTCCCATTTGCGTTGCTTGTCGTGCCTTTAACAAGCGTAGAATCTTTTTCGTTGATGACGAGAACGCTGGCGTAAGGTAAGGACTCTTTTTCTTTTGCGTCTGCTGCCATGCTCCATATTTGTCCGCTGACTCTTTGGGGCTGTTGGGCATATAGCTCAATAGCCATTCCGGAAATTAAAAGCAATAAGATACAGGTTTTACGCACGTCCATTTCGTATGTTTAGTATGAATGGTTGCAAAATTAGCGAGTTTCAGGTTTGCGTTCAATACCTTTTATTAGGTATAATAATCAGATTTATGAGTCATAGTTCTCAATGTATGTAACCGGAATTATATATAAAGGATGGGAGTGCAGATTATCGGATATAAAAAAAGGCTACTCTCACGAGCAACCAATCTTTGTTAACCTTAAATCTAATACTATGAAAAACACATTGCAAATGTACGAATTTGGATTATATCTGCAAATTATTCGGATATAAATCTCCGTTTTGTAACGTTATTTAGCGAATTGTTGTTTTCTGTTAACATTTGCTATGTCCTTTTTAGAACTTTCTGCCTTCTTTTTCCTGTTTCCCTCTTTTATTTAGGTGATTCCCTCCGCAGATGTAGGTTTTTTCTTTTCATGCGAATCATTTCTTTCCCTACTTTTGTTCATATCAAACTGATATAACTAAAAAACTATACGAT
This sequence comes from Bacteroides fragilis, assembly GCF_019583405.1. Lineage (GTDB taxonomy): Bacteria > Bacteroidota > Bacteroidia > Bacteroidales > Bacteroidaceae > Bacteroides > Bacteroides fragilis_B. Next base: position 100,442 of record NZ_SZUU01000001.1, read on the forward strand.
ATGAAGACTTTAGCTTTTAAGTACTTAAAATTGTTTCTGCTGGCAGTGGCAATGATAAATCTTACTTCGTGTGAGGTTGAGATAGATGACTTTTATGATGATGACAACATCGGAGGTTCGTATTATAATAAATCCCTTGATCTTTGCAGTCGTGCCTGGGCGGATACGTTTTATGATGTCGATGGGAACTATTGCTATCAGGAGCTGAATTTTTATCTCGATCGTCATGGAGAAGATTATATCCGGGTGGAATATCCCAACGGACGTTATTCCGAATCGGTGTACTCCTTTACCTGGAATTGGGAGGATCGTTCACAATACTCCCTTCGGATGGTCTATGGTCCCGGCGATGTCTCTTATCTCGACGATGTCTGGATTCGGGGTAATGTGCTAAGCGGGTACTTGGATGGACACGATAATTATGTTGACTTTACCGGAGTGAGATAACCTAAACTTTTATATAGATAATTGCAGGCGGATTGATATATTCTTGATATATGTCAATCCGCTTTTTCAGTGTTTTTAGATACCTTTGCAGCCCGAAACGGATAAGGTAAAATGACACACAGAATTCAACAGGAAAGCATAAAGAGACGTCTGGCAAAACTGGCTGCTCCTATTTTTATTGAGACATTACTGATTATGATGCTGGGAGCGGTGGACACCATTATGTTGAGCCGTCACTCTGACAATAGTGTAGCCGCTGTCGGAGTTGTCAACCAGATTATTATGCTGACTTTTTTGGTGTTTGAGGTGATCAATCTGGGGACATCCGTACTTTGCTCGCAATACCTCGGGGCAAGGCTTGAAAAGAAGGTGGTACAGGTAGTGGTGGTGTCGTTGCTTGTCAATTTGTTGGTCGGCGGGATAATCAGTCTTTTTCTGTTTACAATGGCCCGGACTATCCTGCAATGGATGGGCTTGGGGCCGGAACTAATGGCCGACGGTATGGATTACATGCGTATCGTGGGTGCATTCGCTTTTTTTCAGGCTATTTCTCTCACTCTTTCCGCTTCATTGCGCAGTGCCAATAAAGCCGTATATCCGATGTTGGTGACGGTAGTAGTCAATATTCTTAATATTATCGGTAATTATTCGCTGATTTTCGGTAAGTTCGGCTTTCCCGAACTCGGGGTGGAAGGGGCGGCTATTTCTACAGCTTTCAGTCGTGGAGTATCTATGGTGATTTTGTTTATCATTCTGTTCCGCAAACACATTCATCGTTTCCCGTTAGCCTACTTCCGTCCGTTTCCTTTTATCGAATTGAAGAATCTGATGCGGGTCGGTCTGCCTTCTGCCGGAGAGCAGCTTTCGTACAGTTCATCGCAGGTGGTCATTACTTTTTTTATCAATATGCTTGGAGTCGAGGCACTGGCTACCCGTACTTATTGTGTCAACATCATCATGTTCGTCTATTTATTCAGTATCTCCATGGCTCAGGGAGGAGCTATCTGTATCGGGCATTTAATAGGGGAGAAGAAACCTCATGCAGCCTTTCTGCTCGGTAAGTACGTCATGAAGAAGTCTGTAATGATTACACTGATTCTTTCCGGTATTATTGCCGCTTCCGGACACGCTATACTGGGCTGGCTGACCTCCAATCCTGAAATCATCCGTATGGGAGTGATTGTATTGCTGATTGATGTGGTACTTGAGATAGGACGTCCCATTAATATTTTTGCGACGAATGCCCTTCGTGCGGCAGGCGACGTGAATTATCCTTTCTATGTAGGGTTGGTTGTGATGTGGAGTGTGGCTGTCGGTATAGGTTATTTATTTGGAATTTATTGGGCTTGGGGCATTTGCGGTATGTGGGTTGCCTTTGCTCTCGATGAAAACATTCGCGGAATTATCTTTGTTCGTCGTTGGTATGGGATGAAGTGGGTGAATAAAAGCTTTGTGAGGTCGTAAATAGTTGCTATCTTTGCCGACGCTAATGCATCCTTATGCGTTTTACGGATACATTGGCTTATGGATACATTGGTAAATTATTCACATGGAGTGGTTATATAGTCTCTTTATCGAACATTCTGCTTTGCAGGCAGTTGTCGTTCTTTCCCTGATTTCCGCCATTGGGCTCGGATTGGGCAAAATTCATGTTTGTGGCATTTCGCTTGGTGTTACCTTTGTCTTTTTTGCCGGCATTCTGGCCGGGCATTTCGGATTGTCCATTGATCCGCAGATGCTGAATTACGCCGAGAGTTTCGGACTTATTATCTTTGTATATGCTTTGGGGCTACAGGTTGGTCCGGGCTTTTTCAGTTCATTTCGTAAGGGAGGAGTTACGTTGAATATGCTTGCCATTGCAGTGGTGATCCTGGGCACATTTCTTACCGTTGTTTGCAGCTACACGACAGGGGTTTCCTTACCCAATATGGTAGGTATTCTATGTGGTGCCACCACCAACACTCCGGCTTTGGGAGCAGCCCAGCAGACATTGAAACAGATGGGGCTCGAAAGCAGTACACCTGCTTTGGGATGTGCCGTGGCCTATCCTCTCGGAGTGATCGGGGTGATTCTGGCGGTTCTGTTTATCCGTAAATTGCTGGTACGTCGGGAAGATCTCGAAGTAAAGGAGAAAGACGATGCCAACAAAACCTATATTGCCGCTTTTCAGGTACACAACCCTGCTATTTTTAATAAAAGTATTAAGGATATCGCTCATATGAGCTATCCTAAATTCGTCATTTCCCGTTTGTGGAGAGACGGCAATGTCAGTATTCCCACTTCCGAAAAGATTATAAAAGAAGGTGACCGCTTATTGGTTGTTACATCCGAAAAAGATGCATTGGCCCTTACCGTGTTGTTTGGCGAGCAAGAGAATACGGACTGGAATAAAGAAGATATCGACTGGAATGCTATCGATAGCCAGTTGATTTCACAACGCATCGTTGTCACTCGTCCGGAGTTGAACGGGAAGAAGTTGGGAGCTCTTCGTCTGCGCAATCATTACGGAATCAATATTAGTCGTGTCTATCGTTCCGGGGTACAATTGTTGGCTACTCCCGAACTTACCTTGCAGTTGGGTGACCGTCTGACAGTGGTCGGCGAAGCGGCTGCCATCCAGAATGTGGAGAAGGTACTTGGAAATGCCATCAAAAGCTTGAAAGAACCCAATCTTGTGGCTGTGTTTGTAGGTATTATCCTGGGATTGGCTCTGGGAGCCGTACCTTTTTCAATTCCCGGTATCAGTACTCCTGTCCGGCTCGGACTTGCAGGCGGCCCTATCATTGTAGGTATCCTGATCGGAACTTTCGGCCCCCGTTTGCACATGATTACCTATACCACTCGCAGTGCCAATCTGATGCTCCGTGCCTTGGGGCTGTCCCTTTATCTTGCCTGCCTTGGTTTAGATGCAGGTGCCCATTTCTTCGATACGGTATTTCGTCCCGAAGGTCTTTTGTGGATCGGCCTTGGCTTCGGTCTGACCGTTGTGCCTACTGTACTTGTGGGTTTCTTTGCTTTTAAGATTATGAAGATCGATTTCGGCAGCGTTTCCGGTATGTTGTGTGGCAGTATGGCCAATCCGATGGCATTGAATTACGCCAATGATACCATCCCCGGAGATAATCCGTCAGTAGCTTATGCTACGGTCTATCCGTTGAGTATGTTCCTTCGCGTCATTATAGCCCAGGTGCTGCTCATGTTTCTTCTATAGCCATTCAGGCGAAATTTATAAATTGTAAATCGTAAAATCGTAAATTATATGACTGCTCAAAGTAATATAACCCCCGAAAGTATCGTTGCCGATCTGCGTTATCTGCAACTGCTTTCACGTAGTTTCCCTACCATTGCCGCCGCCAGTACAGAGATCATCAATCTTGAAGCCATCCTGAATCTTCCGAAAGGGACCGAACACTTTCTGACCGATATACATGGCGAGTATGAAGCTTTTCAGCATGTACTGAAAAATGCTTCGGGAGCGGTAAAGCGGAAAGTGAACGAAATATTCGGTCATACTCTCCGTGAGATCGAGAAGAAAGAGCTCTGTACGCTTATTTATTATCCGGAAGAGAAACTCCAATTGATTAAAGCAACCGAAACCGATATCGACGATTGGTACCTGATCACTCTCAATCAGCTGGTAAAGGTCTGCCAGAACGTATCATCCAAATATACCCGTTCGAAGGTTCGCAAATCATTGCCGGCCGAGTTCTCCTATATCATCCAGGAGTTACTTCACGAATCGACCATCGAGCCCAATAAACATGCTTATATCAATGTGATTATCAGTACCATTATTTCCACTCGCCGCGCTGACGACTTTATCATTGCCATGTGTAATCTGATACAGCGTCTTACGATCGATTCACTCCATATCGTGGGCGATATCTACGATCGTGGTCCGGGTGCCCATATCATAATGGATACTTTGTGTGATTATCACAATTTCGATATCCAATGGGGAAATCACGATATCCTATGGATGGGTGCAGCATCGGGTAATGAAGCCTGTATGGCCAACGTGATCCGTCTCTCGATGCGTTACGGCAATCTGGGGACATTGGAAGATGGGTATGGCATCAATCTTTTGCCCCTTGCCACTTTTGCGATGGATACTTATGCGGATGATCCCTGTACCATCTTTGCACCTAAGACCAACTTTGCCGACTCTACTTATAACGAGAAGACCTTGAGGCTGATAACCCAGATGCATAAAGCTATTACCATCATTCAGTTTAAGCTGGAGGCAAACATTATTAATCGTCGTCCGGAGTTTGGAATGGGTGGTCGCAAGTTGCTTGAGAAAATCGACTTTGAACGGGGAGTATTTGTCTATGAAGGCAAAGAATATCCGTTGCGCGATACCAACTTCCCTACGGTAGATCCTGCAGATCCTTATCGTCTGACTGATGAAGAGCAGGAATTGATAGAAAAGATACATTACTCGTTTATGAACAGCGAGAAACTCAAAAAACACATGCGTTGCCTCTTTACCTATGGAGGTATGTATCTGGTGTGCAATTCCAATTTGCTTTATCATGCCTCTGTGCCTCTCAACGAGGATGGAAGTTTCAAGCACGTGAATATCTGCGGTAAAGAGTATTGGGGGAAGAACTTGTTGGACAAGATAGACCAATTGATTCGTACGGCTTATTTTGATGAAGATGATGAAGAAGAGAAACGCTTTGCCATGGATTACATCTGGTATCTGTGGTGCGGACCGGATGCCCCTTCGTTCGACAAAGACAAGATGGCTACGTTCGAACGTTATTTCATTGCGGATAAGAGCCTGCATAAAGAGACGAAAGGATATTATTATGCTTTGCGTAACAAAGAAGAAATCTGTGACCGGATTCTTGAAGAATTCGGAGTGACAGGGCAGCATACTCATATCATCAACGGTCATGTGCCGGTAAAGACCATTAAAGGCGAGCAGCCGATGAAAGCCGGTGGAAAATTGCTGGTCATCGACGGTGGTTTTTCGAAAGCTTACCAGCCGGAGACCGGTATTGCCGGATATACGCTGGTATATCATTCACATGGCTTGCAGCTGGTGCAGCATGATCCTTTTCAGTCCACACAGAAAGCCATTGAAGAGGGACAGGACATTAAGTCGACTACCTTTGTCATCGAGTTCAATTCACAACGAATGATGGTGAAAGATACCGATAAGGGAAAAGAACTCGTAACGCAAATTCTGGATTTAAAGAAGTTGTTGGTAGCATACCGGATCGGTTTGATAAAGGAGAAGGTCTGATCAGGTTCACCACAGAATAACACAGCGTCTCACAGAGTTTATATTAAAATTATTCCTCTGTGAGACGCTGTGTCGTTTGGCTGTGAATCAATTAGAACAGAACCACTCCCGCTTCAGCGATCAGTCCCTTGTCATAGGTCTTGGCTTTGTTATAGTAACGGCTGCCACCGTATCCGCCTGTGACGAACAAACCGAATTTATCCGTAAACCGATACTCCAGGTTGAGGCGTGCCTGCAAGGCATAAAGACGTGCCGGAATGCCTTCCACCTTTTTATTCCGGAATGTTTCGATGTGCTGATAGCCTAAATCACCGCTTACAAACAAGTTTTTGTAGAGTGGAAGTTCAAGACCCGCCCGATAGAATAATGCTGCAGAGAATTTATCGTCAAAATCAAGATAGTGTGTACCTCCACCGAGGATAGTGTAGAAGAGTTTATTCTTGAAACGTGCACCTACATTGATTTTGGTTCTGTTTCCTCCGAATACCATTAACTGTACCTTGGTTTGAGGGTTGGCATTGACCAGTCCCAGCTGAAGCCCTTTCATATCTTCCTTGTGATAGTTGAACAGTCCGATCTGCAAACCTTTTGCCTTAGAGGCAAAATTGAACAGTCCCAATTGCACTCCGTTCATTTGTCCTCCGGTTACATTGGCAAGTCCGGAAAATTGCAGTCCGTTCATCTCTTCTCCTACCACGTTGAGCAATCCCGACATCATAAGTCCGTCATATTCCTCACCGGTTACGTTGGCAAGACCTGCCAATTGTACACCTGCGGCTTTATCGCCTGTGATATTCATGATACCACTCATCATCAGTCCGCGCATATTGTCTCCGGCAATGTTGCTTAACCCCGTAATCAGTACACCTTTTGCTTTATTTCCCGTAATATTTACGAGTCCCGAAACGGACAATCCTGCCAGGTTGTTACCATTTACGTTACTGATACCTCCAATCTGCACTCCATGCATGCTTCCTCCCGCAAGATTAGCCAATCCGGAGATCTGCACACCGTTCATATCGCTTTGCACCATACTTCCGAAGGCATTGAAGCCCACACCGTGCAACTTATGCATTGCCGAGAAAAGTCCCAGGTTGACATACGTAGTCTGTGTACTGTCAAGTGGCTGCGTACATGCTTTTTTCCATAAAGAAAGATTGATTCCCCCACTTTTGTTTCCGCCTTTATTCTGTGCAGGCAGACAGACTGCAGCCGAAAGAAGAGCTGCTACAAGAATTATTTTCTTCATAAGCTAAGTTTTTAGAACGCAAATTACGCAGATTTGCACGGATTATCCTATTAAAATCTATGCAAATCTGCGTAATCGATGTCTTTTTATGAAAAATAGAGACTGCTTTTATCCTTTTGCCTCTTGATATAAGAAGCGTTTGATACTCTTTTTCGGAGTCTTTTCAAACTCTTCCGGATAGATTTTCATTTTCGAGATCTGGCTGTAGGCAGGAAGCATTTCGTTCAAGGTAACCCGGTTTTCTTCCATCACCCGTTCCATGTCTTCATTTTTCAACCCATGCGCAAAGGCTTCGTCAAAATCCGGATAAACCAGTCCTACCAGTTTGTCATTTTGTTGTACGATAATACTTTCGGCGACGTACGGCAAATTGTTCAGCTTATCTTCTATTTCTTCCGGATAGATATTCTGTCCGCTGGCACTCAATAACATATTCTTGCTGCGTCCCTTAATTGTGATGTTGCCTTCAGCATCTTCTAAAGCAAGGTCACCGGTATGCAACCATCCGTCTTTATCGATCACCTGGGCGGTAGCCTCTTCATTCTTATAGTAGCCTAACATTACGTTCGGACCTTTGCAGACAATTTCGCCTACCACATTCTCCGGGTCGGGCGAAAGGACTTTCACTTCCATGTTGAGTGCAGCTTTTCCACATGAACCCGGTTTGAAGCGTTTCCAGTCTTCGTAACAAATAATAGGACCACACTCGGTCATACCATAGCCCACTGTATAAGGGAAGTCAATCATTCTTAGGAATTGTTCCACCTCCTGGTTGAAGGCGGCTCCACCTACAATGACAGCTTCAAAATTGCCGCCAAAGCCTTTTATCATCTCTTCGCGTACCGTTGCTTTAATCTTATCATTGATAATCGGCACTTTAAGCAGCAGCTTCATGGTAGGAGTCTCCAACTTCGGAAGTACGCTCTTCTTGATGATTTTTTCGATAATCAGCGGAACAGCCACAATCAGGTTGGGTTTTACCTCGGCAAACGCCTGGAAGATAATCTTTGGGCTTGGCATACGGGTGAGGAAGTAGATCTGACACCCTACCGCAAATTCATACAGGAACTCGAAGGCCAGTCCGTACATGTGTGCCATCGGCAGCATGGATACGATCTTATCACCTGCTTTCAGTGGAAGTACCTCGAAAGCGAAAGTCGTATTCGACCATAAGCTACGATAGGGGAGCATTACACCTTTTGAATAGCTGGTGGTTCCCGAGGTATAGTTGATAACAGCCAGTTCTTCAGGCTGATCCTTATGATATTCGATATGTTCCTTACGGAAATTTTTGGGGAATTTCTTCCCGAACATTTCGTTGAGGTGTTCACGTGCGTGAGTCAGTCGTTCGCTACGTGATACCAGTAACGTAAAATCGTTCATCATCAGGATACCCTCGAGCAACGGCATGGCAGACTCATTGAGGTTTTCCCAGACCACGTCTCCTACAAACAGGAGTTTGGCTTCCGAGTGATTGACGATGTTGTGTACGTTATCAGCTTTGAATTCGTGTAAGATGGGGACGATAACCGCTCCATAAGTGAGAGTCGCGAGGAAAGTAACTCCCCAGTGGGAACTATTTCTCCCGCAAACGGCTATTTTGTCTCCTTTGCGGATTCCGCTTTCTTCAAAGATGATGTGGAGCTTTTCTATTTTGCGGGCTACGTCTTTATACTGTAGGGTGGCACCTTTATAATCTGTCAGGGCGTCCAAATCCCAATTATTCTTAATACTATTTTCAATGTAAGCTATAAAACTTTGTTCCATTGTTTTTTGCACATTTAATGATAAATTGTGCAAATATAGCTATTTAATTGAGATTTGAAAACTTAGAGGCTATTTAAATTTTTCTTTTGCAGCTTTCATTGTATTCATCACGGGATAACACGGAGGACATAAAGTTCTATTTTCTTTCCTATTTTAAAACTCTGTGTCCTCTGTGCTCTCTGTGTGGTGAATAATTATCTTAGATACCACTCGTACATTCTCTGTACTCCCTCTTCAATATCGATCTTATGATGCCATCCGAGGTTGTGCAATTTCGACGGGTCGGTAAGTTTTCGCATGGTTCCGTCCGGTTTACTGCTGTCAAAAGTCAGTTTACCCTGATAGCCGACTGTGCTTACAATTAGTTCTGCCAGTTCGCGGATCGTTATTTCTTTTCCGGTACCTATATTGATGTGGCAGTTGCGGATATCTTTTGTTCCGGCTTTGTAGGTATCCTTGAAGTCTACATGTTCCATTACGAATACGCTGGCATCGGCCATTTCTTCACTCCAAAGGAACTCGCGTAGCGGTGTCCCGGTTCCCCAGAGTGTCACTTCTTTTTCAGTAATACCATATTTCCGGAGGATTTGCAGGATCTCTTCGTTAGAGTTGGCACCACTGATGCCTTCCACCGGACGCAGGTTCATGTCTTTACGCACAGCTTCCCAATCTCCTTTTTTCAGGCAATGTGCCAAGTGAATTTTACGGATCATGGCAGGCAGCACATGACTGCGTTCCAAGTCAAAGTTATCGTTCGGCCCATACAGGTTGGTCGGCATCACGGCGATGTAATTCGTTCCATATTGCAGGTTGAAGCTTTCGCACATTTTCAGTCCGGCTATTTTGGCTATGGCATAAGGTTCGTTGGTATATTCCAGCGGAGAAGTGAGCAACACGTCCTCTTTCATCGGCTGTTCGGCATCCCGTGGATAGATGCAGGTACTTCCCAGAAAAAGCAGCTTTTTCACTTGATGGCGGAAACTTTCTCCGATCACGTTCTGCTGTATCTGTAAGTTCTTGTAGATAAAATCTGCACGGTAAATACTATTGGCCATGATCCCTCCTACAAAAGCGGCAGCCAGAAATACGTACTCCGGCATTTCCTCATCAAAAAACTGCTTTACGGCCGCACCGTCCAATAAGTCCAGTTCCTTATGTGTGCGTCCCACCAGATTCGTATATCCCTTTTCCTGCAGGTTTTTCCATATAGCCGAACCCACCAGTCCGTGGTGTCCGGCTACATAAATTTTTGCGTTTTTATCCATTCTGTCAATCATGTTTAGTCGCAATCATTCTTTTCACTTTGGCCATATCATGGCGTACCATGATTTTTACCAGTTCCGGGAATGGTGTTTTGCATGGATTCCATCCCAATACGGTTCTGGCTTTGGTCGGGTTACCGAGCAATTGTTCCACTTCGGCAGGGCGGAAATATCTCGGGTCGACTTCTACCAGTACTTTACCGGTGGCTGCGTCAATTCCTTTTTCATTTACGCCTTCGCCTTCCCAACGCAGGTTGATGCCTATTTCGGCAAATGCCAGTGTACAGAATTCGCGGACGGTATGCATTTCGCCGGTAGCGATTACGAAATCTTCGGGTACGTCATGTTGCAGGATCAGCCACATACATTCTACGTAATCTTTGGCATAGCCCCAGTCACGCTTGGCATCCAGGTTACCCAAATATAATTTATCCTGTTCGCCTTGTGCGATGCGTGCTGCTGCCAGCGTGATCTTACGGGTTACGAAAGTCTCGCCACGGCGTTCACTCTCGTGATTGAATAAGATACCGTTTACGGCAAACATTCCGTAACTTTCACGATAGTTCTTAGTGATCCAGAAACCGTATTGCTTGGCTACTCCATACGGAGAACGCGGATAGAACGGAGTCGTTTCGCTTTGCGGCACTTCCTGTACTTTTCCGTAGAGTTCGGAAGTGGAAGCCTGGTAGATGCGTGTCTGTTTTTCCAGTCCCAGGATGCGGACAGCTTCAAGCATACGCAATGTACCGAGTGCATCCGCCTCGGCGGTATATTCCGGTACGTCGAACGATACTTTTACGTGGCTTTGTGCCGCCAGGTTGTATATCTCGTCGGGTTGTACTTGCTGGATGATGCGGATCAGTGAACTTGAGTCGGTCATATCTCCGTAGTGCAGGTTGACTGTACGTTTCTGTTTCATATCGCGCACCCATTCATCAAAGTACAAGTGTTCGATCCGGCCTGTATTGAAAGAAGATGAACGGCGCAGGATGCCGTGTACTTCGTAACCTTTCTGAAGAAGAAACTCGGCGAGGAATGAACCATCCTGTCCGGTAATACCTGAAATAAGAGCTTTTTTCATGTCTATTGTTTTGAGTTTATAATCTTTTTGACGATGCAATATTCGGTATTTTCATAAGAACGGGCAATCTATCTGCTGAATTATTTTCTTTTTTCAACGGAAAAAACTTATCTTTGCTGTAATTTATTAAAATAGAAATGAATATTATGCTTTTTAATATTGAAATATCTATTCTATTTTATATAATGGATTTTATTTTAAATAAATTCATATATGAATGATATATTTGATGAATTGGTATCATCCAACTACTGGAATGGAAAACTGCCGAAAGTGGAATTTGCCCGTAAAAGTTACACAAACCGTATATTCGGGTATGTAGGTAACCGCCTTGTAAAGGTCCTGACCGGACAGAGAGGGGTAGGTAAAGGATGCCTGTTGCGGCAGATCATCTATCAGTTGATTGCCGATGGTGTTTCATCACGGAACATTCTATATATAAGTAAGAAGTTCACAGATTCGGGCGTACTTTCCGGCTATCGTGATCTGGACGACTTGCTTTTTATCTATCGTGAGAAAATCCATCCGGTAGGTAAAGTCTATATTTTTATTGAAGAAATACAAAAAGTGGAGGGCTGGGAACATTTTGTCCATTCCCATTCACAGGACTTTGTAGATACTTGCGAGTTGTTTATCAGTGGTTCCAACCAGGATATGCTTTCGGGTGAAGCCGAGAAGCTTTTGGCCAGACATTACGTCAGTTTTGAGATATTTCCCTTTAGCTTTTCCGAGCACAGGATATTGGAGAGGGTAGAGGCTACCGGCAAAAATTACGCGGAATATATGGGTAAGGGGGCACTACCCATTCTTTTCAATCTTCCGGATGCGGAGGCCGGATGGAAAGCCATTTCCGCTCTTCGCGATACGATTCTGTTTCGTGATATCATCCGTCGATATCGGATTAAGGATGCCCGCCTGCTCGAAGATGTGTTCGTCTATTTGTGCACCCATCTCGCTGAGTTGATTACCATCGGTCAGCTGGTCAGTCACTTTGCTACCCAGAACCGGAAGACGAGTTATGATACGGTCGCCAATTATATCTGCTATCTGGAAGACACCTCTCTGATTCATCGCGTGGAACGTTATCAGATCCGCAGCAAAGAGATTCTTCTGGGTAGCTGCAAATACTATATTAACGATTGGGCATTCATGCGCCATCTGTATCCTTTTTTTGCCGGTTCCCGAAAATCCTGCTTTGAGAACCAGGTTTATCTGGAACTGCGGCGTGCCGGATATACCGTTTTTGTAGGTGTGCTTCGTGGGGGTAAACTGGTCGATTTTGTTGGCAGGAAGAAAGACCGCATTGTATATTTGCAATGTGCACCTCTGCTCAATGATGATTTTCAAGTAGAGCAAATGTACAACACGCTGGAGATGATACAAGACAATTATGAAAAGTGGGTCGTTTCTATGGACGATACCACATTGCCCTCCAAAGAAGGGATTCGTCACATACAAGTCTGGCAACTGCCTGAAATACTATAGTCTGACAATCTTTTTTGATAGCTTTGATGTCCGGATGATGCCGTTTACGAAGTTAACATCTTGTCGTTTACGAAGTTAATATCATAACATTATGAAGTTAAAATCGTATCTCTGGGAAGTTAACTTCCTGAAGTCACGATTTTAACTTCGTATTAGTGCTTTTGTGATCGCTTTTCAACCCCTTGAGAATCAGTGCTCGTTTCCGGAGGAAAACAGCTACATTCTTTAATTGATTGCAAGCAAACAGCATTTTCCAGAATATAAAAACGTACTGTTTGTCAGAAAAGTTCTTTTTTAGGTTCCGCTTCTTTTCTTTGCCCGGTTCAATGCTGCGATCATGTATTTTCCTTTTGCTCCGATGTTACTCCAGTTCGTGCTGCAAATCAGTTTCCATACAGGGGTTCCTTTTCTCCCGTAATCCGACAGTCTCAGGATTGCTTCGATCTCTTTTTCGTCTGTTATTCCGAATCGTTCCAGGTTTCCCATTAATCCCACGTAGTTGTGTGTCATCGTATTAAATGCGTATCCGGGCATACTGACCGGCGTAGCATTGACTTCCTCTTCCTTCCCCCTTGGGGGAGCTGAGGGGGGAAATTCTTTACTTTGCTTTACTTTACTTTGTTCGGTATTGCATGCATTTCTTGCATCAGAGCCTGCATCCTGCTCTACATTTTGCGTGCAGACGGTCTTTTCTTCATTACATGTCTCTTTCGGCTTTATCAGTAGATAAGGCATGGCTGTCCAGTTCCTCTTTCTTCGCTTGGTTGCCTCTATCCATACTTTTTGTATTGCTTCAGAGGTCAGTACTTTATGTTCCGCATAACTTCCCCTGTCCATCATTCCTTTCTCGATCATTATCTCGATAATTCCCTGCACCTCTTCTGCGTCTGCCTCTTTTCCCGTCTTGTTGGCGAAAATAAGGCATTGTTCCTCACCCCACGGAATATAATATCCTTCTTTATATATCTTGCATAGGAGTTTCAGTACAATCGCGAGTCCTTTCATGCCATATTTTGCTTCTATTACCTCCATTGCGTTCTCTTCCATAAAATTTACAGCTATTGGAAAGTAATTTATTCCATCGTATGTTGTTGCCATAATTGTTAAGTTGTTATGTTGCTGATTAATTGGTCACTGAAAGATTCTCCTATACGATCGCTCTCCATTCCATGAAATTCTCTATTTTGAAGGTCATCCACCTTTGTTGTTCCACATCCCGGTAGACCACTGTGTTTTTTATTTCCATCGGATCATACTGCTTTCCGAAATCTTTTTCGTATCCCACCAATGTTCCTTTCACCAGTTTGAATGTTCCGTCCTGTTTCATATAAGCTACGGCTGCATGTCCATATTGCATATATTCTATGAGGGCTTCCAGTCGTTCTGCCATCCATTCGGAGCACTGTTCTGTGTAGTCCTTTTCGAGCATGATTTGTCTTTTCCATTTTCCTTTCATCATTTCGTTTTTCGATACTGCTTTCCTGTTCTTTTTCATAATTGATTTTTTTAAGTTTATTAATGAGTTATTGTCGGGCTTTTATTTTTACCCATGGCAAAGTACGGTAATAAGTTTTGAATAGACTAATCCTGTAAAAGTACTTTAGAAAGGGACTTTTACAGGATTTTAACAATCGGTTATTTGCCTTCATCTCGCTTTTTCCGGAATGCTCTGGCATATTTTTTCAGCTCTGATAGAAAAGAACGTTTATTAGGCTCTGTAGCAATACCTTTGCGCTGATATTCAAAGGTGAGATATTCTTTTATTATTTCCTGTAGTTCTTCAATGGGTCTGTTTTCCATACTGTTGATTCCGCCTTTGATAAAGCTTTCGGTAAGTGCCTCCATTAGCTTTCCTTTGCCTTTTGTGATGTGTAGTGGTTCTCTAACCTTTTGATTGAGGCTGAATTGCAAGTCGGCTTTACCCGCAAAGATTACTTTTCCATTTACTTCGATGGTTACTAAGTTATCATTCAATGAGATAACTACTTTTTTTCTTCCATAATGTTAGTTATTAAATGAATTTATGAAAAGGCAAAGTTTGTATAAAAAAATATAAATATAAAAGAATACCGGAGTTTTTTTAGCTTAAAGGGAGAATCTTAAAGTGTAAGGATCTTGTTATTAGTTATTTATCTTAAGATATAGGTGTTGTTTCAAAAAACGTTCGTTTGATTGAACAAAGGTAAGGAGTCTGTTTTAATGTACAAAATATTTAGTGGATAAAATTTTATCAAAGATTTTATATTATTGATTTTCAAACATATATAGAGCAAAAAAAGTTCTCTGCTCAGCTACTTTACAATATTCATTTTTTCATCGAAAAAAAACTCAAAAATGCCGTTTCAAAAGACGAACGTTTTTTGAAACACATTCGTTCGTTCTCAACTTCTAAAAATGTTTCGTAAAATTTGACGGTTTGAAAGAGAAAAGATGTCTCGTTCAAACCGCGAAGCGCACCCGAAACAAAGGAAAATTTCCCCAAGTATAAATCGTAAATGTCTGAACAACAGAAGTATTGGTTTGCCGCCCGTACCCGAGATAAACAAGAGTTTGCTATTCGTGATTCTCTTGAAAAATTGAAGACTGAACTTGATCTCAATTACTATCTTCCCACTCAATTTGTCATCCGACAGTTGAAGTATCGTCGAAAACGGGTGGAAGTCCCTGTTATTAAGAATCTTATCTTCATACAAGCTACCAAGCAAGATGCTTGTGATATTTCTAATAAATACAATATCCAGCTTTTTTATATGAAAGACCTGCTTACCAGGGCTATGCTGATAGTTCCTGATAAACAGATGCAGGACTTCATATTTGTCATGGATTTAGATCCGAATGGCGTCAGTTTCGATAATGACCATTTATCTGTCGGTAGCAGGGTTCAGGTAGTTAAAGGTGATTTCTGTGGTGTCGAGGGCGAACTTGCCAGCGAGGCCAATAAAACTTATGTTGTTATTCGTATTGCCGGTGTATTGAGCGCCAGCGTCAAAGTTCCTAAAAGTTATTTACGTGTCATTTAAGTTATGAATACACTCACTTCTCAAATTGAACAATTACAGAGTCTCGCGCACGAGTTACTCTATTTAGGTGTGGATGGTGCTCCTATTTATACCGATCATTTCCGTCAGTTGAACAAAGAAGTTTTAGAACAATCCGATGCGTTGTATCCTCAGCGTGGTGCTACTCCCGAAGAGGAAGCAAACATCTGTCTGGCATTATTGATGGGTTACAATGCAACCATCTATAATCAGGGTGACAAGGAGGAGAAAAAGCAAGTTGTTCTCAATCGTTGTTGGGACGTGCTTGACCAACTTCCTGCTACTTTATTGAAATGCCAGTTGTTGACTTATTGTTATGGTGAGGTGTTTGAAGAGGAGTTGGCGAAAGAGGCGCATACTATCATAGAAAGTTGGAAAGATAAAGAACTTTCTGAAGATAAAAAAGAGGCAATCAATAATTTGAGAAATTTGGAAGAGAATCCATATCCTTATAGTGAAATGGAATAGAATAATTCTATTTTTTTTATTTATTTGACTTATGAAAGGCATTGTTTTAGCTGGGGGATCTGGTACACGTTTATATCCTATTACTAAAGGAGTAAGCAAACAACTTCTTCCAATTTTCGATAAACCCATGATTTATTATCCCATCTCTGTACTTATGTTAGCTGGGATACGAGAAATACTAATTATTTCTACTCCTCATGACTTACCGGGTTTTCAACGTTTACTGGGCGATGGTTCTGATTTTGGAGTACATTTTGAGTATGCAGAGCAGCCTTCTCCTGATGGTTTAGCACAAGCATTTATTATTGGAGAGAAGTTTATTGGCAGTGATTCTGTTTGTTTAGTTTTAGGAGATAATATTTTTTATGGGCAAGGTTTTACTCCTAAATTACAAGAGGCAGTTGATGCGGCTGAGCGAGCAGAAAAAGCCACTGTTTTTGGCTATTGGGTGAATGATCCCAAACGTTACGGAGTAGTGGATTTTGATAAAGAAGGCAAGGCGGTTAGTATTGAGGAGAAACCTACTGTCTCTAAATCTCATTATGCAGTCGTAGGATTATACTTTTATCCAAATAGCGTGGTAGATATAGCTAAGAATATAAGTCCTTCTTCTCGCGGAGAATTAGAAATCACAACAGTTAATCAAATGTATTTGAATAAGGGAGGCTTACAGGTTCAATTACTGGGTCGTGGTTTTGCCTGGTTGGATACAGGTACACATGATTCATTGTCGGAAGCAAGTACGTTTGTTGAGGTAATAGAGAAACGCCAGGGATTGAAAATAGCCTGTTTAGAAGGTATTGCTCTGAGGCAAGGTTGGATTTCTACAGAGAAAATGAAAATAATGGCACAACCTATGATAAAGAATCAGTACGGGCAGTATTTGCTTAAAGTAATAGAAGAACTTTCTAAAAATGAAAACTGAATCAGCTCAAATCATAAAGCTTCCTAAAATCTTGGATAAACGAGGTAATTTATCCATTATCGAAGAATTCAAGAATATTCCTTTCAAAATAGAACGAACTTACTGGATTTATGATGTTCCAGGAGGAGAGTCACGTGGGGGACATGCATATAGAGAAAATGAAGAATTTATTGTGGCTTTATCCGGGAGCTTTGATGTGGTTTTGGATGATGGTAACAATAAGAAAGTTTTTTCTTTAAATCGTTCCTATTATGGGCTTTATGTACCTAAAGGATTATGGCGTGAAATGAATAACTTTTCTACGAATTCATTGGCTTTGGTTCTTTCTTCTACTTCATATAATCCTCAAGATTATATATATGATTATAAAGAGTTTGTTAATTCGAAACAATGAAAAATTACACTGTTTATGACTGTTCTGTAATAGAACTCCCTAAAATAGAGAATCGCTCAGGAAATATAACTCCTGTTCATGGGAATTTAAATATCCCCTTTATTATAAAAAGAGTCTTTTATTCTTATGATATCCCCGGAGGTGAAGCACGTGGGGCTCATGCCCATAAGGAGTGTCATCAATTTCTGATAGCGGCAAGTGGATCATTTGAGGTCGTACTGGATGATGGAGTTAATAAACGTACGATATTGTTGAATCGCCCTTTTTACGGTTTACATATTCCTCCGGGTATTTGGGCTTCTGAACAGGGGTTTTCTTCCGGTTCAGTTTGTTTAGTATTAGCGTCTCACGGATACGAAGAGGGTGATTATTTAAGAGATTATCAAGATTTTATAGAATACAAAAATGATTAGAATACATCCATCTTCCGAAGTTTTATCTCAACAGATAGGGAATGATACCTATATTTGGCAGTATTGTATAATTTTACCCGGTGCAGAAATCGGTTCGAACTGTAATATTTGCGCCAATGTGCTAATTGAGAATGATGTTAAATTGGGCAATAATGTTACGGTAAAATCCGGTGTTCAGTTGTGGGACGGAGTAACCTTGGAAGATAATGTCTTCATCGGTCCTAATGTAACTTTCACTAATGATAAAGTACCTCGTTCTAAAATGTATCCAGATTTATTTTTAAAGACTTTAATTAAAAAAGGTGCATCAATAGGCGCTAACTCAACAATTGTAGCAGGACATACAATTGGTGAATATGCGTTTGTGGGTGCAGGTAGTGTCGTAACCAAAGACATTCCGGCCAATACTGTTTGGTATGGTAACCCGGCTGTTCATCATGGATATATTACTAATGAGGGGGTATTATTAGATTTAGAAAGAAAAGATAAAAATGGATTGAAACATATAATATAAAGTAATGATAAAATTTTTAGATTTACAAAAAATAACACAGAAATACTCGCAGGAAATTCATGAGGCTGTTAACCGGGTTGTTGACAGTGGCTGGTATCTTCAAGGCAAAGAAAATGAAGAATTCGAAACGAATTACTCCAAGTACATAGGGACGAAATATACAGTGGGATGTGCTAATGGCTTAGACGCTTTGATTTGGATTTTTCGGGCTTATATTGAATTGGGAATTATGCAGGTAGGTGATGAAGTGATTGTACCGGCTAATACCTATATTGCTTCTATTCTGGCCATTTCAGAAAATGGTTTAAAACCTGTACTAGTAGAACCTTCTATTGAGACTTATCAAATCAATGATAACTTGATAGAAGCTGCAATTACTTCTAAAACACGGGCAATATTGATTGTGCACTTATATGGTCAGTGTGCCTATACTGATAAGATTGGGGATATTTGTAAAAGGTATAATTTAAAGTTGATTGAGGATAATGCGCAAGCGCATGGCTGTTTGTATAATGGGAAAAAAACGGGTTCGTTAGGTGATGCTGCCGGTCATAGCTTTTATCCTGGTAAGAATCTTGGTGCATTTGGTGATGCCGGAGCTGTAACTACTAATGATCAAGAATTGGCAAAGGTAATACGTGCCATTGCTAACTATGGTTCAACGGAGAAATATGTATTTAAATATATAGGCCGTAATAGCCGTTTGGATGAAATACAGGCAGCCGTATTGAATGTAAAATTGAAATATTTAGATGAAGACTTAGCTATTCGAAAAGAAGTAGCGAAATATTATATTGATAATATCAGGAATCCTAAAATAGTTGTTCCAATAGTAAATGATTGGGATAGCCATGCTTTTCATATATTTCCCATCCGTTGCGAACAACGCGATGAATTGCAGAAATATTTAGCTGCCAATGGAGTACAGACTATCATCCATTATCCCATTCCTCCTCATAAACAAGAATGCTATAAAGAATGGAATCATTTAAGTCTTCCAATTACAGAACAAATTCATGCAGAGGAGTTGAGTTTGCCGATGAGTCAGGTAATTCGTTCTGAAGAACTTGAATATATTATTTCTGTTCTCAATCAGTTTTAATGATTTTCTTAAAGAATCATATTAAGAAACTTACGGGTTTCTCATTAGTTGGTATCGTTGTTACTTTAGTTTCATTATTGCTATTGTATATATGTAATGAACTTCTGTCTTTTAATTTGTATTTAGCTTATTTTATATCCTATTTTTTATCAATATTACTTTCATATTTCTTAAATGCTTGTTTGGTTTGGAAAGTTTGTCCTTCATTGGGTGCTATTGTTAAGTATTTCGTAATTTATTTATTGAGTATGTTGATAGGTCTCGGGGTTCTTTATGCTTTGGAATCATTTTTAGTTGAGTGGAATCATACGTTAATCAGTTTTTTAACGATTCCATTTACTATGCTATGGAACTATATTTTTGTGAATATAATATTATCAAAGTAAATCCATTTTTATGAATGATAAACTTCTTTCAATAATACTATTAAGTTATTACTCTAATAATCGAATATCAAAGGTTTATACAGATCTTAAGGCTGTATTGGGGAAGAATAATATTCCTTTTGAATTTATTATTATGGATGATGGTTCAAAAGATAACTCTTATGATCTTGCTTGTTCTTTAGAAAAACAATATGATAATGTACGAGCATTTCAGTTGAGCCGTAATTATGGTAGCATGTATTCCTGCTTTGCTGGTTTATCCTTGTGTAAAGGGGCTTGTGCTTTGCCATTGGTTGATGATGAGCAACAGCCATACGATACTGTAGTAGAGATGTATCGATTGTGGGAAGCGGGACAGAAGATAATTATACCTTATCGAGTAAATAGGGATGATGGTGCATTGTCTGTCTTTTTTTCAAATTCATACTATAAATTGATGAATTCTTTATCGGATATAACTTATCCTAAAGGAGGTGCGGATTTAGCGTTTATTGATCGGGAGATCATTGATATAGTAAATCATTCGGTCCACCCCAGAAATACAATGTTTATAGCGGAAATTTTGAGATTGGGCTTTTCACCTTGTTTTCTACCTTATCATAGGCCTATAGGACTAAATAAAGGAAAATCGCGATGGACATTTCGTAAAAAAGTTCGTTTAGCTTTGGATTCATTTTTTGCCGCTTCTACTTTTCCTATTCGTTTAATAAGTTATATTGGGCTTGGGTCCTTTCTGATTTCTTTATGTGCTTTTGCTCTATATTTTTATATAGCAGTTTGGGGTAATCGCATATTTTGGGGAGTAATTGTTCCGGGATGGATTTCCATTATTCTGTTTCTTTTATTATTGGGAGGTATTATCCTTTTGAGCTTGGGAATCGTTGCTGAATACTTATGGCGCATTTATGATGAGGTTAAAGATAGGCCGGGATATATAATAAAAAATAAATGATATATGAAAATGCAAAGTGGGAAAATCGTATTTTTTTTAGTTTTTCTAGTTTATGTTTTGTCAAATGGACTGATGGTGCTTAGTCCCGGAGTTTGGTGGGATGATTGGACTATTTATAATCCTGATATTGAGGTGCTTAGACATCAGTTTGTAAGTGGCGGTTTACCTCATATGGCCGTCTTGCATATATGGATTGCTGAACATGTATCTATCGAATATGTACCTCAATTGTATCATTTGCTTTCTTTTGTTAGCGGAGGGTTATGTTTATGGATGACATGGGCTATTCTAAAATGGTTTAAAATTGATAAGTCATGGATTGTTGGTCTTTTATTGTTAATAGCTAGTTCTCCGCTGTTCTCCGCTAGAATAACAATGGCTTGTATTCAGTATTACATATCTGTTCCGTTGTTTTTATTAGGAGTTGTTTTTTTCTTGTGTTATGTACGGAAATCACTAATTGCTTATCGTATATGTTCGTTTTTGTTTTTTCTATCTAGTTTGGCTGTATGGTTGGTAGCTATCGCTATGATTCCGGCTTTTCTAATAATGATGACAGTTTATTTAGACCCGGAATCAATTAGTGGTAAGAAAGTCTATTTGCTTCGAACCTTTAAACGACTGATCGGGTGGACAGAGTTTTTATTGTTGCCTATAATTGCATGGATAATGCGTCTTCTGTGGTTGGCTCCGACGGAGGTTTATGAGGATGCTTATGCATTAAGCCTAAAAAAAATAATTAGTTTGCCGCTAGTTATACTCCAAAGTTTTATTGATAGTACTTTCGGTTATTTAGGGCAATGTTTTAATGCGCCTTTAGATGGATTTAGCTATATCGTTTTATTCGTAGTAATTGTTGGAGGAATGAGTTGTGCTATTTATCGAATACTGCGGAGGAATTCTTTGGATAATGAATCGCAGAATGAAAAAGGATTGTTATGGGCGGGGCTATGGTTTTATGTTCCAGCAATTCTGGCTACATCATCTATGGGACCCGCAGTGTTTAATTCTTATTTATCACGTTATCAATCCTTGCTGTTGATTCCTGTTGCTCTACTGCTTTTTTGGATGGTTTTACAATTTAAAACAATTAAACAACGAAAGATTGTATTGGGATTATTGGTTAGTTTGGGTATTTTATGTAACATACATACGCAAATTCAATTCCAAAAAGGCTGGATAAAAAGTGCTGCAATTGTCCATATTATTAAAAGTGATCCACAGCTTGCTGTTCCGTACACAAATATCTTAGTTTCAGATCTGTTGATAGAATATAATCCTTACAATATTCGTTTTAGCTATTTTGTCTTTGCTGGTATTTCAAAATTAGCATTGAATGGGGATCAAAGCCATTTTTATATAGATGATAAACTAAAAAAAGATGTTTATTTGGAATCTCCGACTCGCGAAGTGGTGTTGCAAACTCCTTATAATTGCAAGGATAGTCGTTCAATAGGAGATGTTTTTGATTATCAATTAATTCTCGATCAGGGTGAGATGAAACTTCATGCCAGAAATACGTTGAAGTTATTGTGGCAGTACTATATGAATCGTCCGGCTTTTGAACGGTCGTTGAATTCATTGATTGATTATCAGGTGAATACACTTAAATAATTACTGAGATATAGTTCCTATGCTTAATGTAGATAATTTTATCGGCGATCATATCACTTTTCGTCGTTCCAGCATGTTTGCTCCCGATATTGCAGCAAACAGTGATCGTCTTCGTCAGGAGGTTGAAGGTAAGAGTTTATTGGTGATTGGTGGTGCGGGTTCCATCGGTTCTTCCTATATAAAAGCCATTCTTCCTTTTAAGCCTTCCAAACTTGTTGTGATCGATTTAAACGAGAATGGATTGGCCGAACTCACCCGCGATTTGCGTTCCACTTACGGTCTGTATATTCCGGACGAGTATCGTACTTATACATTGAACTTTGCAGATCCCATCTTCGAGCGGATGTTCCGTAAGGAGCAGGGTTTTGATATTGTAGCCAATTTTTCGGCACACAAGCATGTACGGAGTGAGAAAGATGAATATTCGGTACAGGCTCTGATTGAAAATAATGTAATAAAAGCCAAGAAACTGCTTGATCTATTATCGGAATTTCCTCCCCGTCATTTCTTTTGTGTTTCTACGGATAAAGCAGCCAATCCTGTGAATATAATGGGTGCCAGCAAGCGTATCATGGAAGATATGATAATGGCATATTCATCTAAATTTAAGGTCACTACTGCCCGTTTTGCCAACGTCGCCTTTTCCAATGGCTCCCTATTGGCCGGTTTTATTGACCGTATCATGAAGAAACAGCCTCTGGCTGCCCCCAATGACGTGAAACGCTATTTCGTTTCGCCTGAGGAAAGCGGCCAGATCTGTATGCTTGCCTGTGTTCTTGGAAATAACGGAGAGATTTTCTTTCCAAAGCTGGGTGAGGAAAAGATGATCACTTTTTCTTCTATCTGTGACCGTTTCCTCCGTACTCTGGGCTATGAAAAGAAAGAGTGTGCTACAGATGAAGAAGCCAGAAGATATGCTGCCGAAATGGCGGATGACAGTAAGATATACCCTGTTGTTTATTTTAAAAGTGATACTACGGGTGAAAAGGACTACGAAGAATTCTATGTGCCCGGTGAAAAGTTAAATTTAGAACGTTTTTCTTCTTTGGGTGTGATTGAGGATGTCAGTAAACGTCCTTTGTCTGAATTGGATTCCTTCTTTGATGAGCTGGAGTCCCTCTTTGCCCTTCCGGATTGCCATAAGTCTGATATCGTGACTGCACTTAAAAGATTCCTTCCCAATTTTGAACACGTGGAGAAAGGAAAGAATCTGGATCAGAAAATGTAATGTTTACAAGTATGTATAATAATATAACTACTTTCATCCATAACTTGTTTGGTACGGATGAATTTGTTCCGTTGCACGCTCCTTTATTTATCGGTAACGAAAAAAAATACCTTGCAGAATGCATTGATACTACTTTTGTCTCGAGTGTGGGCAAATTTGTTGATCGCTTTGAGGAGCAGGTTGCTTGCTATACGGGTTCAAAAAGAGCTGTTGTCTGTGTAAGTGGTACTAATGCATTACACATGGGTATGCTTCTTGTCGGTGTTGAGCGTGATGATGAAGTTTTAACTCAGGCTCTTACTTTTATCGCTACCTGTAACGCCATCAGTTATATTGGCGCACATCCTGTATTTC
Organism: Bacteroides fragilis; assembly: GCF_019583405.1. Classification (GTDB taxonomy): domain Bacteria; phylum Bacteroidota; class Bacteroidia; order Bacteroidales; family Bacteroidaceae; genus Bacteroides; species Bacteroides fragilis_B. The sequence goes on from NZ_SZUU01000001.1 coordinate 124,375, forward strand.
TTGATGTGGATAGAGATACTTTGGGTCTTTCTCCTCTTGCTGTAAAAAGGTGGTTGTCTACGCATGCGGAAGTAAGGAATGGGCAGTGTTATAATAAGAAGACGGGACGCCGTATCAAGGCTTGTGTTCCTATGCATACGTTCGGGCATCCTATGAAGATTGACGAATTGTCGGCAGTGTGCAACGAATATCATATAGAACTTGTCGAGGATGCGGCCGAAAGTATCGGCAGTTTCTATAAAGGCCGTCATACGGGTACTTTCGGAAGAGTGGGAGCCATCAGTTTTAATGGTAATAAAACGATCACCACCGGTGGTGGGGGTATGTTGCTTTTCCAGGACGAAGAGCTGGGCAAGTTTGCCAAACATTTGACGACCCAGGCCAAAGTTCCGCACCGTTGGGCATTTGTTCATGACCATATCGGTTACAATTACCGTATGCCTAATATCAATGCCGCATTGGGTTGTGCCCAAATGGAGAATCTTGACAGGTATGTTGTCAATAAACGTGAGACAGCGGAACGGTACCGTGAGTTTTTCTCTCGTATTCCTGATGTTGAGTTTGTTGTTGAGCCTGCGAACAGCCGTTCTAACTATTGGTTGAACGCTGTACTTCTGAAAGACCGCCGGGCCCAACAGTCTTTCCTTGAATATACGAATGACCATGGTGTAATGACCCGCCCCGTTTGGGAATTGATGAACAGACTTGAGATGTTTCGGGGATGCGAGACGGATGGTTTGGAGAATACTGTGTGGTTGGAAGAAAGAGTTGTGAATATACCAAGTAGTGTTCGTTTGGGAGTATGAAGCCTTTAATTTTAGTCGGTGGCGGCGGACATTGCAAGTCGGTGATTGATGTCGCTGAGAGTATGGGGCATTCCATCCTGGGTATATTGGATCTTCCGGAAAATGTCGGCCATTCCATCTTAGGCTATCCTGTTCTCGGTACTGATGATGATATCCCCTTATTTGTGGATCAGGCTGATTTTATTGTTACTGTCGGATTTATAAAGGAATCTTCTCTACGATTGAAGATTCATGATAAAATACGAACTTCCGGCGGACATTTTGGTACCCTGATTGCTTCCACCGCTTATGTTTCCAGACATGCTCAGATCGGTGCGGGTACTGTGGTCATGCATCATGCCTTTGTGAATGCCGGTGCACGGATTGGCAGTGGTTGTATCATCAATACTTTTGTAAATGTGGAGCATGATGCCCTGATCGGTGACAATTGTCATATATCAACCGGTACTATGGTTAATGGAGATTGCAAGGTGGGCGAATGTTCTTTTTTGGGCAGCCAGTCGGTAATGGTGAATGGTACATCCATCATTTCCGGTTGTATCATCGGTGCGGGTTCGGTAGTACGTAAGGATATTCTGGAAAAGGGAATTTATTCGGGTAATCCCGCAACTTTGAAAATAAAGATTTAATGCATACTTTGATTATAGCCGAAGCCGGGGTAAACCATAACGGTTCTATTGCCCTTGCTAAAAAGTTAATAGATGTTGCTTCGGAGGCCGGTGTGGACTATGTAAAATTTCAAACCTTTAAGACAGAGAATTTAGTTTCTCTTTCCGCTCCCAAAGCGGAATATCAGCAAAGGAACATGCCGGATACTGATTGTTCACAGTATTCTATGCTTAAGAAATTAGAATTGTCTGTGGACCAGCATTTTGAATTAATAGAATATTGTAAATTGAAAGGCGTACGCTTTTTATCTACAGCTTTTGATATGGATAGCCTCCGTTTCCTATCCGGTCTTCACCTTGGATTATGGAAAATACCTTCAGGTGAAATAACCAATTATCCATATATCAAATTTATAGCGGAACAGAAAGAGCCCGTTATCCTTTCTACCGGAATGAGTACAGTGGAGGAAATCCAATCTGCCATCTCGTTATTGAACCGGTTTGGTGTAAAAACAGATCAAATAACTATTCTTCATTGTAATACGGAGTATCCTACTCCCATGTGTGATGTAAATTTGAAGGCTATGTGCAAGCTCCATGAAGAGTTTGGAGTACGTACAGGATATTCGGATCATACGCTCGGTATAGAGATCCCGTTGGCCGCTGTCGCTCTTGGTGCTACAGTGATAGAAAAACATTTTACCCTTGATCGCTGCATGGAAGGTCCCGACCATAAGGCCTCTTTGGAGCCTTCCGAATTAAAACAAATGGTTTCGGCTATTCGTAATGTGGAAGAGGCCTTGGGCCGGGAAGAGAAAGTTGTATCTTTATCAGAATCCGGGAATCGTATTGTCGCCCGCAAGAGTATTGTTGCCGCGAGGGATATTCGAAAGGGGGAACCGTTGACTGAAGAGAACCTGACTGTCAAACGTCCCGGTACCGGTATTTCACCCATGCAATGGGAGTCCGTCATTGGTACTGAGGCATGCCGTTCATTTAAAAAGGATGATTTGATAGTACTCCAATGAGGAAGATATGTGTTATAACGGGCGGCCGTGCGGAATATGGCCTACTCAGTAGTCTGATGGCCAAGATTCAATTTGACAGGGATTTGCAGCTGCAAATCATAGCTACTAATATGCACCTTTCTCCGGAGTTTGGCCTGACTTATAAAGAGATTGAAACAGATGGTTTCCGCATTGATAAGAAAGTGGAGATGCTTCTCTCTTCTGATACTGCCAATGGGACCGCCAAATCAGTCGGATTGGCTACCATAGGTTTTGCCGATGCGTTTGAAGACCTGTCTCCTGATCTGATATTGGTCTTGGGAGACCGTTTTGAGATACTGGCTGCTGTGAGTGCCGCCCTTTTCTATAAGATCCCTGTTGCGCATATACATGGAGGAGAGATAACGGAAGGCGCTTATGACGATAATATACGGCATGCCATTACGAAGATGAGCCATCTTCATTTTACATCGGCAGAGCCTTATCGCAGACGGGTCATTCAATTGGGCGAGAGTCCTGATAGGGTTTTTAATGTCGGCGCTCTTGGAGTGGAGAATATCAAACATGTGCCTTTACTGTCCAAAGAGGAGCTGGAAAAGAGCCTTAATTTTCAGTTGGGAGATAAGTCTTTGCTGGTCACATTCCATCCTGTCACCTTGGAAAACTCTACGGCCGAACAGCAATGCATGAATCTTTTGGAGTCTTTGGAGTCCTTTCCTGATTATCGGATAATTTTTACTTTTCCCAATTCGGATACGGATGGTCGTATAATAATTGATTTAATCAAGCGATTTGTGGAAAGACACCGTAGTGAGTCAGTCGCTTTCGTTTCGTTGGGTAAGGTCCGTTATCTTTCCACTTTACAATATGTATCGGCCGTTGTCGGTAATTCTTCCAGCGGTATCATTGAAGTTCCCAGCTTCGGTATTCCGACATTGAATATCGGCGATAGACAAAAAGGACGGATAAGCTCCCGCAGTGTTGTCCATTGTGGAACTTCGAAAGAAGATATCTGTCTGGGTATACAAACGGTATTGTCGGATCCGGTTGCCAGAATCGCCAAACAGAAACGGAATCCTTATGATAAGGAGGGCACGGCGGATGCCATATGCACTATTTTGAAGACCGTCTCTTTGGATGGCCTGACATCAAAATCCTTTTATGACCTTTAATTACAATGTCTGATTATTCCAAATATTTAATTCCTCATACGGCAACTATCCGCGAAGCGTTGGTTGCTTTGAATGATTTATCTCACGATGTACTTGTCCTTTTTGTTATGAATGAATTTGACCAGATGGTCGGGACATTGACTGATGGTGATATTCGCCGCTATCTGATTGGCGGAGGTGAGATAAAAGACTGTGTTTGTGGCGCAATGACCAGGTCTTTCTTGTTTATGACGGAAGATTCCCCTTTCTCAACAATAAAAGAGTACAAAGATCGTGGTATATCTTTGGTTCCTTGCCTGGATGGGAAGAAGAGAATACTGAAGGTTATTAACCTGAAGAAACGGAAATCCATTCTTCCTATAGATGCCGTGTTAATGGCGGGTGGAAAAGGAGAGCGACTTCGTCCGTTAACAGAGACAATTCCTAAGCCGTTACTCCATGTCGGTGATAAAGCCATTATTGATTATAACGTAGACCGTCTGATTTCTTATGGAGTGGAACATATTTCGGTTACTGTGAATTACCTGGGAGAGCAATTGGAGGATCATTTCAAGGAACCGCGTGATGGTATACGGGTCAAATGTGTCCGTGAACCTCGCTATTTGGGCACTATCGGTTCAATCAAATTTGTATATCCTTTTTGTCATGACACGGTTTTAGTCATGAACTCAGACTTGTTTACCAATATAGATTATGAAGATTTCTATCTCCATTTTAAAGAACACGATGCTGATATGTCCGTGGCTGCCGTTCCTTATTCTATCTCTGTACCCTATGGAATTTTTGAATTAGAAGGGCGTAACATTCATGGGGTCAAAGAAAAGCCGACCTATAACTATTATGCGAATGCCGGAATTTATCTGATAAAAAAGAGTTTGTTGGATATGATGCCTGATAATTGTTTTTATAATGCCACGGACTTTATGGAACTGTTGATTCATAATAACCTGAAAGTAGTCCGTTATCCTATAACCGGCTATTGGATTGATATAGGTAAACATGAAGATTATAAAAAGGCACAAGATTTAGTTAAACATTTATGATATATGAAAATTTTGATCACTATATGCGCTCGTGGCGGTTCTAAGGGAATTCCCGGTAAGAATATTAAGCCGTTGAACGGGCAGCCTTTAATAGGATATTCGATTGCCGTGGCAAAAGAGTTTCAGTCAGTATTTGAAGGTACTGACATTATGCTTTCTACCGATTCGGAAGAAATTATTCGAGTGGCTGGAGTATACGGGCTTAAATCAGATTATAAACGTCCGGAATATTTGGCTAATGATACGGTTGGTAAGATTGATGCTATAAAAGATCTTGTTTTATATTCGGAGAGTAAACAAGGGCAAATATATGATTATATTTTAGATTTGGATGTGACTTCTCCATTAAGGAATTTACAAGATTTAAAGATTGCTTTTGATATTCTCCGTTCTGATGAAAATGCAATAAACTTATTTTCAGTAAGTGAGGCCGGCAGAAGTCCTTATTTCAATATGGTAGAACAAAAAGAAAATGGATATTATGCCCAAGTGAAAATGCCTGATAATAATGTTTTTACCAGACAATCTGCTCCTCAGGTTTACGACTTGAATGCTTCTTTTTATTTCTATAAAAGATCTTTTTTTGACATGGGTTATAAAGGGGCGATCACAGACCGTTCTTTGGTTTATAAGGTACCCCACATTTGTTTTGACTTGGACCATCCGATCGATTTTGAGATAATTTCTTATTTAATGTCGAATAATAAACTGGATTTCTTATTATGAATGTTTTGATTGTCGGATTAGGTTCAATTGCCCGGAAACATATCGCTGCTTTGAGGAGTCTTGATCCTGAAGTGCGAATTTATGCTTTACGCTCAACCAGGTTTTCTAATTCTGTCGATGGAGTAACAGACTTGTTTTCCATGAAAGAGGTAGAAGAATATTCTTTTGATTTTGCAATTATTTCTAATCCAACGTCAGAACATCAGAAGACAATTCAACAAATGGGAGTATTAAATATTCCGCTTTTTATCGAGAAACCTCTTTCTCATCAACTGGACGTCAAGGAAACAGTTGCAGAGATTGAACGAAAAAACATTCTAACTTATGTCGCATGTAACCTTCGTTTTTTGGATGCTCTTCTTTTTACTAAGCAATATATTGCCGGATCCGGCTTACGAATCAATGAGATCAATGTTTATTGTGGCTCTTATTTGCCTTCCTGGAGGGGGGAAGGGGTTGATTATACAATGAATTATAGTGCTATTCCTGAACTTGGTGGTGGCGTCCATATAGACTTGATACACGAAATCGATTATATTTATTGGTTGTGTGGTACTCCATCATGCACTCAAAGAATATTTTCCAGTTCTTCTTCCTTGGGAATAAAATCGTATGATTATGCCAATTACTGTCTGTGCTATGATGATTATCATGTGAGTATTATTCTTAATTATTATCGTCGTGATGCCCGGCGTTCTTTAGAGATCGTTTGTGAGGGTGAGACGATTTATGTTGACTTGTTGGAGAATTGTGTGTCTATAGACGGGGAAATAGCTTTTCGCTCCAGCCAAAGAATAGCGGATACTTATCAACTCCAACTTGCTTATTTTTTGGATTGCTTACGTGTGGGAAAACCTACATTCAATACAATAACAGATGCATATAATGTACTTCAAATTTGTTTGGAATCATGATATTAAAAGATAAAATAATATTAGTAACGGGAGGCAGTGGCCTTATCGGACGTGAAATAGTCTCGGACATCCGTCGTCAAGGTGGAATTGCAATAAACGCAGATATCAATGTCGATACTTGCCTTGAAAAAGGTACCTATCATTTGGATATCTCAGATGATTTATCAATTCACAGCCTGGTATCTATGGTCAAAGAAACGTTTGGCCGGATAGACGGACTGGTAAATAGTGCGTATCCGCGTACTCCAGACTGGGGAGCTTTTTTCGAAAATATTGCTCCCGCTTCCTGGAGGAAGAATGTAGATCTGCAAATGAATAGTTGTTTTGTCATTTGCCAGTCTGTATTGTCGGTTATGTCCGGGCAAGGATATGGTTCTATTGTCAATATCGCCTCTATTTATGGAGTTGTGGGTAATGATTTTACTCTTTATGAAGAATATGGGGGAACTTCGCCGGCCGCTTACTGCGCCATAAAAGGAGGTATCATTAATTTTTCCCGCTATTTGGCTTCTTATTATGGTAAGAATAATATTCGGATTAATTGTGTTTCTCCCGGTGGCATTTTTGATCATCAACCTCCCTCTTTTGTTGAGCGTTACTGTGCTAAGGTGCCAATGCGTCGAATGGGTACTCCTGCGGACATTGCTCCAGCTGTTTCGTTTATGCTTTCAGATGGTGCCCGATATGTAACGGGACAGAATTTAATAGTTGATGGTGGCTGGACGGCCATTTAGTAGAGTCTTATCTTGTAAAAAATAAAAATAAGTAAATTATTTGATTATGAAATATTGTACAAAATGTGTGATGCCGGATACGAGGCCGGGTATTACTTTTAATGAAGAAGGCGTGTGTTCAGCTTGCCAGTCTTACGAAAATCGTAAGAAAGTGAATTATAAAGTTCGTTTTGAGGAGTTTAAGGCTCTTTGCGATAAGTATCGTGGTATGAATGGACCTAATGGCTATGATTGTATGGTTGCTGTAAGTGGGGGAAAAGATAGCCATTTTCAAGTTTATATGATGAAAGAAGTGCTTCATATGAACCCGTTGCTTGTTTCTGTGGAGGATAATCTTCCGATGACTAAGGCCGGCATTCATAACTTAAAAAATATTTCAGAAGCTTTCGGGTGTGATATTATAAGTATGAAACCCAATATCCGCGCTCAAAAGATAATAATGAAGAAAACTTTTGAACGATATGGTAAGCCCACTTATTTTATAGATAGATATATCTATACTTATCCTTTGCACATGGCATTGAAATTTAATACTCCTTTATTAGTTTACGGAGAGAATGTCAGCTATGAATATGGTGGTAATGGTGCTGTGGAAACTTATTCCGCCAAGGATCAGATATCTAATGGAGTAGGAGCCGGTATACCTACTGGAGATTTATTAGGTGATGGCGTTACTCTGAAAGATTTAAATTTTTTCGAACCTCCTGCGCTTGAAGATATCAATAGTCTTGACCCGATCTATATGAGTTATTTTGTGGAGTGGAATAGTTTTAAGAATTATGAAATAGCTAAGCGATACGGTTTTCATGACTTAACTCACGAATGGAATAGAACGCATCATGTGGAGCAGATGGACCAAGTGGACAGTCGTGCTTATTTGGTACATTCCTGGATGAAGTATCCCAAATTCGGTCATGCCTCTGCTACAGATTATGCTGCCCGTATGGTACGCTACGGTATGATAACAAGAGACGAAGCTTTTAAATTGGTAAAGGAACATGACCATGCATTGGATCCTCTTTGTGTGAGAGATTTTTGTGAATTCCTGGGATATACGGAAAAGGAATTTTGGGATATTGTAGACAAACAATACAATAGAGAGTTATTTAAGAAGAATATGTTGAATAAGTGGGTATTATTAGAATAAAGGTATCTCTATTCATTTAATGGTATTATGCCTTATTATAGATGTTTCGAAAAATAATTAATAAAATACTAGGCAATCCTAATGTTAAAAATGGGATATTGTTTTCCGTGTTTTCATTTTTTAATAATGGAGTTAGTTTTTTGTTATTAATAGTATTAGCTAAATATATATCTCCATCAGCGTATGGAGAGCTTAATCTATTTAATACTTTAGTTTATTTATTTGGCATACTAATATCTTTAAATTCAGTGGGTGTATTATCTGTAAACTATTTTTCTTCATCTAGAGCGGAGTTTAGACAATCGTTTAATTCTGTTTTACTAATTACATTAGTTACTTTTAGTATATTATTATTTATTCTGATCTATTTTTCACATGTACTAGTTATTTATACAGGATTAGATACTAAATATCAGATTATTGCATTAGTAATTTGTCTTTTCAATGTCGTGCTTAATCTTAATTTAGATTTATGGCGATTAGAAGAAAAAATTTCGAAATATGGAATATTCTCTGTGTTAATGTCTCTATGTAATTGCATTCTTACTCTATTTTTTGTGATATCAATAAGTTTGGATTGGCAGGGGCGGCTATATGCTCAATTGGTTACATGCATATTATTTTCTAGTGTAAGTATTGTTTTTCTTAGCAAAGGAAATTATTTGACGTTTACGGTGCCTTCTGCGAAAAGGATCAAAGATACTCTAAGTTTTGGAATTCCATTAATTCCACATGGACTTTCTTTTTGGGCTCGTCAAGGACTAGATAGGTATATCATTAATTATGTTTATTCGCAGGCGATCGTGGGAATGTTTAGCTTCTCTTTCAATTTTGCTAACGTGATTCAGATTGTGGGTACAGCATTTAATGCAAGTAATTCAGTCTTTTTATTTAGGAGTTTATCATCGGACTCTGAAACAACAAGAAAGATGTTGAGAAAGCAGGAGCGATTGATGTTACTATTTTTTTTAGGTCTTACTGTCTGTATATGTGGAGGATGTGCTATTTTTATTCCAATCGTACTTCCTCAGTATTCAGATTCTATAGTTTTCCTCTTTCCATTATGTTTTGGAGCTATGTTTCAGTGTTATTATCTGTTGTATGTTAACTATCTGTTTTTTTATAGACGCACGAAGCAATTAATGTATATTACTTTATCTATCTCTGTGTTACATGTAATACTCTCTGTATGGTTAACAAAATATTCGATTTTGTTAACTGCTTATATTAACTTATTGACAAATTTTCTGATAGCTATATTTGTCTATTTTTATCATCGAAAATTTTGTAGATTAAATAAATAACTATGTATTATTTTTGTGTAAATAATAATTATCATTTACATTTTGATAGGCGGATAATCCGTGATTTGATTGGAGATAAAACATTGATACAAGTACCTTATTCTTTAAATTTGAATGATACTGATGGTTATTCCAATGTAGTCCGTTTGGATTTTAATAGATCAATTTCTTTGAAAAGGCTACTGTTGAACTTTCAGCAGATAAGACATATAGTAAAAGCTATTTCGTCGCAGTTTACCATCTCATCGCAAGACGCTCTTTTTATTCATACTGATATTAATATTATAAATGCAGTAGTTATAGAACTTTTTGCTAAATATCATGCAAAAATTTTTTTGTTAGAAGATGGGACGGCGACAATGTGCGATTTCAATAGAATTCCAAATAATCTAGGTTGGGTTGAGCGTTTGAGAACTTATTTGATAAAGTATGTTTGTGGTCTTAAGAACACTTACGTCGTGGATTTTGGAGATGATAAACATTTGAGAGTTAAGGATGCTCTATTTAACAAAATTGTTGTGTCATGGGGGAATAAAACATTACGTAATATTCCTGTTTTAAATATTGGTATGGGTATTATTTCTCATCAAGCAGCTAATTCAGGGGCTATTTTTTTTAATCAACCAATGTATTTGTTTTTTTGTACAGAAGACGAGTATTTACATTTTATCTCACAAATATTAAGTTTGCACACTCGATTTACTGTTTTTTATTTTAAATTTCATCCTCAAGATACCAATTTTATGGAGAATAAAATTCGGCAATTAATAGAAAAGAATTTTTCATCAGTAAAAATTATAGAGGATAAAGAACCAGCAGAATTAATAATAAATAAATATCCGGTTAAATATTCTATTTCCTATACTTCAACTTGTACTTTAAATCATATTAAGCAAGGAATTATCCCAGTGTTTTTGGTAGAGATCTTTAATCAGTTTAAACCTTCTACTTCCCATGATTCCTTTAAGAGATTCTTATGCCAAATAGGTTGTGAGTATCCGAATAATCTGAATCAAGTTGATGAAGAATATAACCCCATAGATGATCTTATTGTAAGTAATAAAAATTGTCAAGTAAATATAGATGAAATTCTCAATAATAACAGTTGTTCGAAATGCTGAGAAAACAATTCGAGCTACGATAGACAGTGTTATAAACCAGATTTATTCAGATTTTGAATATTTAATAATAGATGGAAAATCGACTGATGGAACTGTGGGTTTATTGAGGTATTACTCACTGTTGGATAGTAGAATTAGATATATATCTGAGACTGATCATGGAATATATGATGCGATGAATAAAGGAATACGGTTATCTAAGGGTGAATGGTGTTATTTTCTTGGTGCAGATGATTGTTTGTATAATGATCAGGTTTTGTCTTTTGTAGCATCTTTTATTACAAATACTCCATCTGCAAATGTTTGTTATGGAGATGTAATTTTTACTTCGTCAAATTTGCGGTATGATGGGGAGTATTCTTTGTCAAAATTTTGTAATCATGCGATTTGTCATCAAGCAATCTTTTATAAAAGAGAGATCTTTGATAGATATGGGATGTATGATTTGAAATATAAGATTAATGCGGATCATGTTTTTAATATTCGTGTTTTCACTACTATGTTTGACCAAGTTGTTTATTTTCCTTTTGTTGTGTGTTTATATAATAATGAAACGGGAGTTAGTAGCAATGTTATAGATATCGAATTGAGGAATGATAATTTTCAAATTCGGTATGAGGCCTTTCGAGATTTATTGCCTAAGATTTCTTTAGCACGTATCTTTTTTTCTTCTTTTATATATTACTATAAATCACATTCGTGGAAAGATGTAAGAAAATATTTGACTTTTGTGAAAAAAGATATTGGTATCGGATGCTTAGTGTATTATTTCTTTGTCATTCTAAAGATGAGATTATGCCGAACAGAAGAAGTTTAATATATTCGACTATTTTAATATGGCTTTGCCTTACAAGCACTGCGCCATTTATCTTTTATACATGGCCTTTTCATCCTTATAAAATTTTGACACTATTTTGTCTTTTAGCAATGTCTTATGAAATGTTGAAAGAACAAATTCTCAAGATCAACCGCAACTATTTATTTATTGTATTTCAATTGTCTTTTTTTTACATATTATTGATTTTTTATCATGAAGATAAATCTTATATAAATTATATTATACAGTTGTGTGCTTTCATCATAATATCAACTTATATTTATAAGACTATCGGATTCTCTTTTTTTGTGAAGTCGTATATTTATGTTATTATGATCATGGGATGTGGGGGTACTTTTATTTTTATTCTTCATTTAATTATAGGAGTTCCTCCTCTCTTTTCAGTAGATTATTCGGATAGTGGAACTTCTTATTTTTTATGGTTAACAACTACTAATGTCTATTATAATTTGGATAGTGGAGCTCGGTTTATTCGTTATTCAGGCTTTTTTGATGAGCCTGGACAATATGCACTTTTTTCGATATTTGCTATAATTCTGAACCGTGTATATAATTATAATTCTCGTTATGATAAGATACTGATAATAACAGGTGTTTTTGTTTTTTCAACAGCCTTTTATGCCTTTCTAATTTTGTATTTTGTTTTATTCTATTTCAATAGAGCTAATCTAAAAATATCTTTAGGAATAATTTTTCTACTTACATTAGCCGTAACTTATATTCAGTATTCTAAGGATGAAAGGGTCACGCTGCTTCGAACACAAACTATTGAAAGATTTTCATTTGATGAGTCAACGGGAAAATTTAATGCTGATAATAGAAGTGATAGAGTTGAGAATGATAAAAGGGTTTTTTTTAAATATCCTATGTTAGGTTCTGGTAATATTAAAGAGCACATAATGCACTCTAATTATTGTAGCGTTCTAGCCCAGTTTGGATTAATTGGAGCTGTGTTCCATTATTCTTTTTACTTGTTCTATATCTTATGTATATTAAGATCTGTTAGTGGAAGAAATGATTTACTATTTTATGGAAAGATTATATTACTAATCTTTATAAATATATTTCATCGTCCGGATTTTTCGCCTGCAATAATTTCTTTAATTTTTTGTTCATTGATTAACGAAGTAAATACAAATAAAAAACTTAAGTGTAAATATATATGTGTGAAAAAAGAAAGCGCAGACCTTTGATCTCAATTATTACAGTTTCATATAATGCTGCAATGTCAATAGAAAGAACTATTCAGAGTGTTTTAAATCAAACCTATAAAAATTATGAATATATTATTATTGATGGAGGAAGTACTGATGGAACTGTGGATATAATAAAAAAATATGATGATAAATTGGCTTTTTGGATTAGTGAACCTGATGATGGCATTTATGATGCGATGAATAAGGGTATTTTGCAAAGTAAAGGAGACTTTATTGGTATAATAAATAGTGATGATTGGTATTCAGATGATACCTTAGAAATTATTTCTAATTATGTGCTAGAAAATAATTTGGTTGATATTTTTTGTGGGGATATGATTGTTCATAGCTTGTCTGGGGATGAATATTTATTACATTCTAACTCTAATGAACTTAAAAAAAGAATGTCTATAAATCATCCAACCTGTTTTGTCAAATCATCACTATATAATAAAAAAATGTTTTCATTACTTTATAGCGTTGCTGCTGATTATGATTTTCTTCTTTGGGCATTTGTACATAATTATACGTTTTATTGTGTTGATAAAGTGTTAGCACATTTTACTCTTGGAGGAGTTAGTAGTAAGAATACAATTAGGTGTACAGATGCGTTTTTTATTTGGAAAGATTATGTAGGTACCTATTATGCTTGTATCTATTTCATGAGAGATATTATAAAGAAAATATTGAAGTTGCTTCTAAAAATATAAGGTTTATATTAATGTTTATTTGATATAGGAAAATGTTTTACTTATTCTTTTGTTTATGAAGATTGTATATTGTATTCCTTCTCTTCAAAACCCAGGTGGAATGGAAAGAGTGTTGACAGAAAAAGTTAATTTTCTTTCTCGTAATTATGGCTATGATATAGCTATAATTACGACTGAAGGAAGTTATAAACCCTATTTTTTATTGGATAAGAAAATTAGTATTGTTAATTTTAATATTAACTTCAATTCTTTTTTTTCTGCCCCTTTGATAAGTAAAATTATTCTTCATAATAGAAGATTGTGTTTGTATAAAACTCTTCTTTATAATTATTTGAAAGATAATTCTGTTGATATATGTGTGTCTTTATGTGGTAAGGAAATTGATTTTTTAGCAGATTTAAAGGATGGCAGTAAAAAAGTAGCTGAACTCCATTTTGCTCGTAATTTTAGAAAACAGTTTTTGCTAGCACGTAAGCATGGAAAATTTTGGGAATTGCTTGGTAATATCCGAACTTGGCAACTAAAAAAAACAACACAAAAGTTAGATGCTTTTGTTGTATTGACAAAAGCGGATTTAAGAATATGGCAAGTAAGTCATTCAAATGTTTACCAGATTTATAATCCATGTATTTATTCTGGAGAAGGACTTACTTCTTCTTTGGAAAAACAAAAATTTTTAGCTATTGGGAAATTGGATGCACAAAAAGGTTTTGATTATTTGATTTCAGCGTGGAAGTTAGTTGCGACAAAATATCCAAATTGGACATTATGTATTTTTGGTCAAGGAGAATGGAAAGAGAAGCTTTCTAATATGATAAGAACTTTTCATCTTGAAAACTCGGTTTTATTATTAGGGCTGACTAATGATGTTAAGTTTGAATATTTAAATAGTTCGGGATATATAATGTCATCTCGTTATGAAGGTTTTCCTATGGTTCTACTTGAGGCGATGTCGTTTGGTTTGCCGATTGTCTCTTTTGATTGTGAAAGCGGTCCTAATGAAATTATAGATAATGGAGTGAATGGTTTTTTAGTTCCAAGTGGTGATACTGATAGTTTAGCTAGATATATCCTATTATTGATTGAGGACATTACATTAAGAAAAAAAATGGGAATGATGGGTAAAAATAAATCGACGTTATTTGATATGGAATCTATTATGGAACAATGGAATAACCTATTCTTATCATTGAGATATAACAGATAAAAGGATAGTATAAAGACTTACGGTTTATTGTTATGAGATTAAAGGAATATGATAATTCTTGGTATAATACAGGTGCTTCTTTTTCAAAAAGAGCGCTATGGTATATTGTAAATATTCTTGTTTTCATAAATCCTATGTTTCCTATTTCAAGCTTCAAAGTGTATATTTTGCGATTATTTGGAGCTAAAATTGGTAAGGGAGTGTATATAAAACCTTCTGTAAATATAAAATACCCGTGGAGACTTTGGGTTGGTGATTATGTTTGGATTGGTGAGAAAGTTTGGATAGATAATTTAGATTATGTTATACTCGGAAACAATGTGTGTATAAGTCAAGGAGCTATGCTATTATGTGGTAATCATAATTATAAAAAGAGGGGGTTTGATTTAATAATAAAGCCTATACATATAAATGATGGTTGTTGGATTGGAGCAAAATCAATTGTTTGTCCAGGTACGAATATGAGAGAATATTCTGTCTTGTCTGTGGGAACTGTTGTGAGTGGTGATGTAGATGCTTACTCAATATATCAAGGGGTACCAGGGAATAAGATAAAAGAACGAGTAATTAAATAATAATAGAGCTTAACCTTATGAAGTTGATAATAAATGCGTCTTTAGCTTATGGAGGAGGCGGGTTACAAGTTGCATTATCTTTTATTAATGAATGTCTTTATATTAGAGGTAATCAATATTATGTTTTCGCAAGTAGAAATGTTGTATCTCAGTTGGATAAGTCAATATTTCCTGATAATTTTATCTTTTATGACATTCCACCTTTGAAATTTTATCAGTATAACTTTTATTTGTCTCAACTAGAAAAGAAGATATTGCCGGACGTTGTTTTTTCTATTTTTGGACCTGTATATTGGAAGCCATCTGTCCCTCATATAATGGGGTATGCAATTCCTCATTATATTTATAAGGATTCCCCCTATTGGGATATAATCTCTATTAAAGAAAGGCTGAAAATGAAGATAAAAGAATTCTTTCATATGTATTTCTTGAAAAGGGATGCTTCGGCTTTTATTTGTGAAACAGATGATGTGCAGACTAGGTTAGCTTTGTTATTTCCGGAAAAGAAATGTTATAAGGTTTCAAATACATACAGTTCCTTTTTTGAGAAAAAGGTTTTGTGTCGGGATTTTATAGAATTGAAAGATACTTCAAAATTTAGATTCTTAACGGTTTCCCGTTATTATCCACACAAAAATTTAGAGATAATAAGATTGATTGTAGATAAATTAAGGGAGAACGATATTAAAGATATTCAATTTGTGTTGACTATCTCACCCTCTGATTATGAAAAAATTTTTGGAATTGATTATGTGGAAGAGGTTAAAAATGTGGGTCCGGTTATTGCAAGTGAATGTCCATCATTATATAATGATTGTGATGCTGTCTTTTTACCAAGTCTACTTGAATGTTTTTCTGCTAATTATCCTGAAGCGATGATTATGAAGAAACCAATATTAACTTCTGATTTGCCTTTTGCACGAACTGTGTGTGGAAATGCTGCTCTTTATTTCACTCCTTTAAATGTTATGGATGCAGTTGATAAGATATTGTTAATTTATCACGATGATGACTGTGTTCGTAATTTGTTGCTGTTTAGCGAATTGAAACTTCGAGAATTCCCATTGCCATGTGAACGGGCTCATTTATACTTGGAAATATGTGAGAAAGAAAGAAAGGGGGAGTGATATGCACTCATTGAAAATATCTATAGTTACTGTGACTTTTAATAGTAGTACAACTCTTCGTGATACGATTAAATCTGTATTATCACAATCATTCTCTAATATAGAATATATAATAATAGATGGTTTATCTCAGGATGAAACTATTGAAATTATTAAAGAATATGAACCTTTGTTTCATGGTAATCTCAAATGGATTAGTGAAATGGATGATGGACTTTATGATGCTATGAATAAAGGAATAAATATGGCTACTGGAGAGATAGTTGGTATAATTAATTCAGATGATTTTTACTTCAGAAATGATGTCATTACGAAAATAGTAGAGGCTTTTAATGATAATAATGTACAGGCTATTTATGGTGATGTACGCTTTGTAAACCCTAATAACTTGGATAGGACAGTTCGCTATTATTCTTCTAAAAGGTTTGTTCCATCCTTGTTTCGATTTGGCTTTATGCCTGCTCATCCAACTTTTTTTACTTATCGAAAATATTTTGATCAGTTGGGTTATTATAAAACAAATTATAAAATAGCTGCTGATTATGAATTGCTTCTTCGTTTTTTATATGTGCATCGATTAAAGAGTAAATATTTGCCTTTGGATTTTATGAAAATGAGGACAGGAGGTACGAGTACGGCTTCTATTAGGAGTAATATCTTATTGAATAAAGAGATAGTCAGAGCCTGTAAGGAGAATGGAATATGGACTTGTTATCCTTTGCTTCTATTAAAATATTTAGTAAAAGTATTTGAACTGATTTTTATAAAAAAATGAATATACTTATTTCTGGAATTCATGGTTTTGTAGGCTCTAATTTTATTAGGGCTTTGAAAGATAAACATACTTTGTATGGGCTTGATATTGTTTCTCCTGCTAAAGAGGAAGTCGTAACAACTTTTTCTTGGAGAGAGATCGTACCCACATCTTTCCCATTACAAACTCTCCCCCAATTTGATGCAATCATTCATCTTGCCGGAAAGGCTCATGATACGAAAAACCAATCAGCTGCTCAGTCTTATTTTGATATTAATACCGGTCTGACTCAAAAGATATTTGATTTCTTTTTGGAGTCTTCTGCGAAGAAATTCATATTCTTTAGTTCAGTAAAAGCTGCGGCGGATAGTGTAGTGGGAGATATGCTTAC
The DNA here is from genome assembly GCF_019583405.1 of Bacteroides fragilis. Lineage (GTDB taxonomy): Bacteria > Bacteroidota > Bacteroidia > Bacteroidales > Bacteroidaceae > Bacteroides > Bacteroides fragilis_B. Next base: position 141,755 of record NZ_SZUU01000001.1, read on the forward strand.
TGAGGATGTTATTCCGGCTCCTATTGGTCCTTATGGGGAAAGTAAAATAAGAGCTGAAGAGTATATAAAGGAACATTTTGCATTTCCCACTGTCTCCTCCTGCGAGTGTTCTCCTTTTCGGGAGATGACTTCGGTTACAGAAAAACAGGTTTATATATTAAGACCTTGTATGATTCATGGTCCGGGGAATAAAGGAAATCTGAATCTATTGTATAATGTGGTGAAGAAAGGAATTCCCTGGCCATTGGGTGACTTCGAAAATCGTCGTTCGTTTACTTCAATTGATAACCTATGCTATGTGATTGAGGGATTATTGACTAAAGAGGTACCTACGGGCATTTATCACATGGGGGATGATGAAGCTTTATCAACAAATGAGCTGATTGCCATCATGTGTGAGGCAATGGGAAAACAGCCTCATATCTGGAAGATGAATAAGGGCTTTATGGAAGGATGTGCCGGACTGGGAACTTTACTCCATTTGCCACTGAATACGGAAAGGCTTCGTAAACTGACAGAGAATTATGTGGTAAGTAATGCTAAGATCAAAGCTGCTCTCGGGATTGATAAAATGCCTGTGACAGCTAAAGAGGGGTTGATTAAAACCATTCGTTCATTTGAAGAAACTAAATAAGTTATGTACTATTTAATAATCTTAGTTCTGCTATTTCTGGCAGAACTTTTTTATTTCCGTATTGCTGATAAATGCAATATCATCGATAAACCGAACGAGCGGAGTTCGCACACCCGGATCACTTTGAGAGGGGGAGGAATCATTTTCTTCTTTGGCGCGTTAGCTTACTTTCTGACGAATCAGTTTGAGTATCCTTGGTTTATGCTGGCTCTGACATTGATTACTTTTATCAGTTTTGTAGACGACATTCGTTCTACTTCTCAGGGGTTACGTTTGGTGTTTCATTTTACGGCGATGGCTTTGATGTTCTATCAATGGGGGTTGTTCAGCCTGCCTTGGTGGACCATTGTGGTTGCTTTGATTGTTTGCACAGGGATTATCAATGCCTATAATTTTATGGATGGTATTAATGGCATTACAGGTGGATACTCGTTGGTGGTGCTGGCGGCGTTAGCATTTATAAATGGGGTATATGTTCCATTTGTAGAGCCGGCTTTGATTTATACCATGCTTTGTGCTGTGTTGGTCTTTAACTTCTTCAATTTCCGGAAACAGGCAAAGTGTTTTGCGGGGGATGTAGGTTCGGTTAGCATTGCTTTCGTGATCCTCTTCCTGATCGGTATGCTGATAATCCGTACGGAAAATTTCAGCTGGATTGTCTTGTTGGCAGTTTATGGGGTGGATAGTGTGCTGACAATAATTCATCGGTTGATGTTGCATGAGAATATTGGTTTGCCACATCGAAAACATTTGTACCAGATTATGGCAAATGAGTTGAAAATTCCTCACGTGGTGGTTTCATTGGTGTATATGTCGGTGCAGGCAGTAGTTATAGCCGGGTATCTTCTATTTCCGGGGAATGAATATGGGTATTTGTCGGGTACCATTATTGCGCTGAGTTTGGTCTATATTCTATTTATGAAGCGTTTCTTTTGCTTGTATCAAGCGAAGTGATATTGGCAATATTATGCTTTCTGCCATAGGTCTAATATATTCCAAAAAATAAGATAAGTTATAGTCGGATAAATAATAGGGTTACAAAACAATATTATATAGAGTTAACTCCCGATTGCTCATAAGGCGATCGGGAGTTTTTTTATCTGTATGCAAGGGAAGGCATTTTTTGTCAGATTGTAAAACAAGATAAATTGATAAAGTCAAAAGCCAGACGAAATACGTCTGGCTTTTGACTTTATTATAACTTGGAGAGAAACACGCACGAGGCCGAATGCTTACGCTTTAATAAGAAAAAACAGACACTGGCTGAATCAGATAACTCAAGTTTCGGAAGTGAATCTACACCGTCTGAACCGGTATCTTCATCCTTATACCTTTCTTCAATTAACATTGTTAACGCTTTTTCAGGTTGTCAGGTTCTTGTGCGCAAATAACAAGTCTTTTGCATTTAAAGAACTTGTTATTTACATCCAAAGAATAAGCTTTAACTCTGTGTTAAAACAAAGCTTGAGGATAGAAATCTTACTTTTTAAAGATGTTGATTTTCAGATGGTTTAGTCTAAAATTCGCTTCTCCGCCTCACGAATGGGCTTTTCGGGCGAAAGCTGGGATACTTGCTTTCTTGTCAACTATAAACGAGAGCTTACACTTCCGAAAACTGAATTAGATTCATGAGTAGAAGAAAGCTTACCACCAAATTTGAAGAAGAACCAACCGTTAGTCTTATTATACTGGAATAGATCTACATCGTAAGGAAATGGTATTGGCTGAAGCGATTGATGTCTTAATCCTTATTATACTGGAATAGATCTACATTTAAAATACCAACAAAAAAGCATTAAACATTACTGTTTGTCTTAATCCTTATTATACTGGAATAGATCTACATTTAAGGCATTCAAATGAGCCTTTTGCTTTAATTGTCTTAATCCTTATTATACTGGAATAGATCTACATGACAAGCACGCCCAGAGAATTGCTGCTTCTCACGGTGTCTTAATCCTTATTATACTGGAATAGATCTACATACTCTGATTATTAGACTATTATATATTCTTAAATGTATTTGTTTGTGATCATAATAGGTTGTAAACCAGAATAGTAGATGCGAATCTAAGTCTTTTTTCGCAAAAGTAGGTCTTTTTTTCTGTAATTCTGATGTGTAAATAGTGATATTTTGACCTAAATGATTGATAATTAGAATACTGTGTAAACTTCATTTTTCGCAAATAATCGTTGGATATTTAGGGGTGGGCGAGTTTCGAAAACAACCTTAAAACTATGTTGCGTAAGTTGCTGATATATAGAACAATATTTCAAAGAGCGCATAACATATCTATCCTTTTTTCGCAAATGATTTACTAATATACGTAAAAGCTATTATTTGCGCATCTCTTTTTACACTTATTTTTTCTTAATATAGAATAATCTTCATATTATCAGATGACTAAGTTTTTTCTTCTTTTCGCAAAAGAATTTAGAAAAAAACTATTTCGAGTGAATGCGGGGAATCTTCAAGATGCCTATGAGAGGTTTTTGCAGCTAATATTTTATTACCAAAAGGTTTGATTTGTCTCCCAAAACAAAAGTGAACACTATCGTGTGGCAACTACGGGCGAATTGCTTTGCGTTTCTTTGAATGAGGCTCCTAAAATTATTGTGCAGATAATAAGGGTGTTACAACTTTTTCTGAGAAAACTGCTTTCCGGACCGTTTTTTCCTTTGCCGATAATTTGTAAATCTTCATCTTTGCAGTGTTGATCAACGAAATATGAATGAAACGTAGTAGTAACATTAGTAAAGAAGGAGAAAAATTATGCCTTTATTTTATAGAGCGAGACAATCGCAGTTGAAAACGAAAGAGGGAAAGAAACAGTGGCACCTGACTCTGGTGAAAGTTGGAAAAATGGTAACTTCACAACAGTTGGCTGAAGTAATAGCTGAAAAATCATCGTTGACACCGGGTGATGTTCATAATGTGATTCGTAACCTGATGACTGCCATGCGTAAAGAATTGTTGAATAGCCGTTCGGTACGTCTGGAGGGATTAGGCACTTTCACGATGAAGGCTTGTACACAAGGGAATGGGGTAGATCAAGAGGAGGAGGTGAATCCGAATCAGGTGAAGGCTCTTCGCTGCCTGTTTACCGCGGAATATACTCGTCCGGCAGCTATCGGTACTACCCGTGCTTTGCTTCAGGGAGTGGAATTCCAGAAAGCCAGTGCGATAGGGGGAGCAATTAATGGTGGATCGGGTAGTGGAGATGGAGATATTGTAGATGATCCGACAGCTTGATAAAGTTTATTGCAGATATAATAATTATTGGAAATGAAAGGAGGTATGAAGAATATGAAGAAAACGGGATGGAATATTATATTGAAGTTGATTATTGCTGTGGCAAGTGCTGTAGCCGGTGTAATCGGTGGGCAGGCTATGACATTATAAAACGGAATTAATAACTAAACAGGGTGAACTCCCGATCGCCATTAGAGGCTTTCGGGAGTTTTTCTTTTCCCCATGATCTTGTCTATAATCAGAGCGATGGCTCCATCACCGGTTACGTTACAAGCTGTACCGAAACTGTCCATAGCGATATAAAGGGCGATCATCAATGCCTGAGCTGATTCGTCGAAACCGAGCATGGACTGGAGGATACCTAAAGAAGCCATAATAGCGCCTCCGGGAACGCCGGGAGCAGCAATCATCGTAATGCCGAGCATGAAAATGAAACCCGCAAACAGGGAAAAATCGAAAGGCATGCCCTGCATCATCATTAAGGCTAAAGCGCAGGCTACAATCTTCAGGGTACTTCCGGATAGATGAATGGTAGCGCAAAGCGGGATGACAAATCCGGCTATATCAGCTGATACGCCGTTCTTCTTGGTCTGCTCGAGTGTGACAGGGATGGTGGCGGCTGACGACTGAGTACCTAAAGCGGTGAAATAAGCCGGTAGCATCCGTCCCAACAGGCGGAACGGGTTTTTACGGACGAACAATGCCGCAATGCAATATTGAAAAACCAGCAAGAAAATATGCAGTATAAAAATAACGCCGATAATCTTGATAAATACCATAAGGATGGAGAATACTTGTCCGGAGTGTGTCATGTTAAGGAAAATGCCAAAGATGTAAATGGGCAGTAACGGGAGGATGACTGCGCTTATCATACGTACGATAATCTCTTGAAAGTCTCGTGCTACGTTTTTCAAGGCGTCACTATGCAGGCTTGCCAACCCCAGGCCGAGGGTAAAGGCAAGGACCAGTGCCGTCATGACATTCATCAAGGGTGGAATGGCAACAGAAAAATAAGGGAGGATTCCTTGTGCTTCGCTCACTTCGTCGAGAGGTGCTCCGGGAGTAATGAGCGAAGGAAAAATGGCGGCTCCGGTAAAGTAGGACAGAAATCCGGAGAAAAGAGTGGCACCATATGCAATGAGTGCCGTCACGAGTAGCATTCGTCCGGCCCCTTTACCAATATCGGCTATGGCAATGGTGACCAGTCCGAGGATGATAAGTGGTATGGAGAAATTTAGAAACTCCCCAAAGATGGAGTTGAAGGTCACGAACAGCCGTACCAAAGGTGTCGGCAGGAAATTTCCGATAGCAATACCAAGTATAATAGCTATGATGATACGTGGCAAAAGTCCTATGTGTATTTTCTTCATTACGAGGTTTTAGAAGTTTGTTGCAAAAGTAATATTTTATTCTGAAACTATCCGAACAAATATTTTCGATATGTGTTATAAATAATAAGAAATAGAACAAAATATCAACTAATTTAGATACATATTACAATTATGGCAACTCAGAATAAAACAGATATAGGCCTGATTGGTTTAGCTGTGATGGGAGAAAATTTAGCTCTGAACATGGAAAGCAGAGGTTGGAGCGTATCGGTGTATAATCGTACGGTGCCGGGTGTGGAAGAAGGAGTGGTGGAACGTTTCATCAATGGAAGGGCTAAAGGCAAGCATATAGAGGGCTTCACGGATATAGAGGCTTTTGTAGAATCGATCGCTTTGCCTCGTAAGATAATGATGATGGTGCGCGCCGGTAGCCCCGTAGATGAGCTGATGGAGCAACTTTTCCCGTATCTTTCTCCGGGTGATATATTGATTGACGGTGGTAACTCAAATTATGAAGATACAAACCGCAGAGTGAAACTGGCAGAGTCGAAAGGCTTTCTGTTCGTCGGTGCCGGTGTGTCGGGTGGAGAAGAGGGAGCCTTGAATGGAGCTTCTATCATGCCGGGCGGTTCGGAAAAAGCATGGGAGGAGGTAAAGCCCATCTTGCAGAGCATTGCAGCCAAAGCTCCCGATGGCAGTCCGTGCTGTCAGTGGGTGGGGCCTGCCGGATCGGGACACTTTGTGAAGATGATCCATAACGGGATAGAGTATGGTGATATGCAGTTGATTGCTGAAGCTTATTGGGTGATGAAAGAACTGCTGGATATGACTAATGAAGAGATGGCATCTGTGTTCACCCGTTGGAATGAAGGTAAGTTGCGGAGTTATCTGATAGAAATCACAGGCAATATACTTCGTCATAAAGATAAGACAGGGACCTATCTGATTGATAAGATTCTGGATGCTGCCGGTCAGAAGGGGACAGGTAAATGGTCGGTGATCAACGCCATGGAATTAGGTATGCCATTAGGATTGATAGCTACGGCCGTTTTTGAACGTAGCTTGTCGGCTCAGAAGGAACTGCGTGAAACCGCCGCCCGACAGTATCAATCTAAACATTCGATGGCTGTATATAATAAACAAGATACGGAAAAAGAGATTTTCGCGGCATTGTATGCTTCGAAACTGGTTTCGTATGCTCAAGGGTTTGCTGTATTGCAGCGCGCTTCCGATGCGTTTGGATGGAGCCTCGATCTGGCTTCGATTGCACGGATGTGGAGAGGTGGTTGTATTATTCGCAGTGTTTTCCTGAATGATATTGCTGCGGCATTTGAGGCAAAAGAAAAGCCTAAACATCTGCTGCTGGCTCCTTATTTTGAAGAAGAGATCAAAGGGCTGTTGTCCGGGTGGAAGAATCTGGTGGCACAGGCCATGCGTGAGGAACTGCCTGTTCCGGCTTTCTCTTCGGCTTTGAATTATTTCTATTCGTTGGTGTCTGCTGATCTTCCGGCTAATCTGGTGCAGGCACAGCGCGATTATTTCGGTGCTCATACATTCGAGCGAAAAGATGAGTTACGAGGAGTCTTTTTCCATGAAAACTGGACTGGGCACGGAGGAGATACAAAGTCGGGTACGTATAATGTATAAGCAGAAAAAGAAATATGAGTAAATTTGTAATGACTATCTTTGGTGCTTCGGGTGACTTGACGAAGCGTAAGTTGATGCCGGCATTGTATTCGTTGTATGTAGCCAAGCGTCTTCCGGAAGAATTTGAAATTCTCGGGGTGGGACGTACGGTTTATGAAGATGCGGACTATCGGGCTTACATTTATAGTGAGATGGAAAAGTTTGTGAAGCCGGAAGAGCAAAGCAAGGAGAAGATGGAAGCTTTTGTTGCACATCTTCACTATCTGGCAATAGACCCGGCAGTGGAAAACGGATACGCACAACTCCGCCTGCGAATTGAAGAACTGAGTGGAGACAGCCGACCGGATGACTTGCTGTTTTACCTTGCTACGCCTCCATCATTGTATGGAGTGATTCCGTTGCACCTGAAGTCGGTGCATCTGAATAAAGGCCGTGCGCGAATTATCGTTGAAAAGCCATTCGGGTATGATCTGGAATCAGCTGAGAAACTGAATAAGATTTATGCTTCTGTATTCGACGAACATCAGATTTACCGAATCGATCATTTCTTAGGTAAAGAAACAGCTCAGAATTTGTTAGCTTTTCGTTTTGCCAATGGTATTTTCGAGCCTCTATGGAACCGTAATTATATAGATTATGTGGAAGTGACTGCCGTGGAGAATCTCGGAATCGAGCAACGCGGCGGTTTTTATGATACGACGGGTGCACTGCGGGATATGGTACAGAATCATCTGATCCAACTGGTGGCATTGACTGCTATGGAGCCGCCTGCTGTATTTAACGCGGATAATTTCCGTAATGAAGTGGTGAAGGTATACGAATCTCTGACTCCTTTGACCGAAACGGATTTGAGTGAGCATATTGTTCGCGGGCAATATACGGCCGGAGGAAGTAAAAGGGGATATCGGGAAGAGAAGAATATTTCGACGGATTCACGTACAGAGACTTACATCGCAATGAAACTGGGTATTAGTAATTGGCGGTGGAGTGGAGTACCTTTTTATATCAGGACCGGAAAACAGATGCCGACAAAAGTGACCGAGATAGTGGTGCATTTCCGTGAAACTCCGCACCAGATGTTCCATTGTGCGGGTGGTAATTGTCCGAGAGCAAATAAGCTGATTCTGCGTTTACAGCCCAATGAAGGTATTGTATTGAAATTTGGCATGAAAGTACCCGGACCCGGATTTGAGGTCAAACAGGTAATGATGGATTTCAGCTATGATCAGTTGGGAGGTGTTCCCAGCGGAGATGCTTATGCCCGTCTGATAGAAGACTGTATCCTGGGTGACCAGACTCTCTTTACACGGAGTGATGCAGTAGAAGCATCCTGGCATTTCTTCGATCCGATTCTGCGTTATTGGAATGAACATCCCGAGGTGCCGTTGTATGGTTATCCTGCTGGAACTTGGGGACCTTTGGAGAGTGAAGCTATGATGCATGAACATGGTGCTGACTGGACCAATCCATGTAAGAATTTAACAAACACAGATCAATATTGCGAACTATGAAACCCTATATTTTTCCTTCGTCCATAGAGACGGCACGCGCACTGATATTACATCTGGTAAAACTGATGTTAGATGAACCGGACAAGACTTTCTGCATTGCATTTAGTGGTGGAAGCACTCCGGCACTGATGTTTGACTTATGGGCGAATGAATATACGGATATCACTCCTTGGGAACGACTGAAAGTGTTTTGGGTGGATGAGCGCTGTGTGCCTCCTGAGAACTCGGATAGTAATTATGGCATGATGCGGTCGTTATTGCTGAGCGTTGTACCTATTCCATACGAAAATGTATTTAGAATACAAGGGGAGAAGAATCCGAAAAAGGAAGCCGCCCGCTATTCAAAACTGGTGATGAAAGAGGTACCGATGGAGAATGATTTTCCGGTGTTTGACGTAGTGTTGTTAGGAGCGGGTAATGACGGACATACGTCGTCTATCTTTCCCGGACAGGAGGAACTGCTTTCAACTGATCATATATATGAGGCAAATTTTAATCCGAATAACGGCCAAAAGAGAATAGCTTTGACAGGACTTCCGATTTTGAATGCCCGCAGGATCATTTTTCTGATAACGGGAAAGGTAAAAAGTCCGGTTGTAGAAGATATCTTCTATTCGGGGGATACCGGGCCGGCCGCTTATATAGCGCATCACGCCGATAACGTGGAGTTGTTTATGGATAATGCGGCTGCCGAAAAGGTTGTCAGCAGATAAGAAATAAAAAAACGTCCGATCTTCACAGACCGGACGTTTTTCGCTCTATTTGAATACGTTATTTACATACAACAATTAAACAGTATGATAATTAAAATAACAACTCAACAAAATGGAATCCGGGAGAATCACTTCGGCCGGATTGGCTTATCTCACTTAAATGTGACTTACGTAATAATTATGACTAATTAATGTATTGGCAAAGATAGCTGGTTTGGTGTTGTGGAGCAATCACTTGATTTAGGTATTGTGAAGAGGTCAATCACTATAAGTAGGGATCGGACCGCAGGGAAAAGGGGAGTGTGTTTTGTTTTATGCTCTTTAAGTTGTAAATTTGCGGAAAAACAAGAGTAAGATGGAATATAAATTTGACGAACAAAGTGTGAAAGAATTAATGGAATGGGCACAGACTGCACAGTTGCCTCAGGAACTTGAACTGAGTAAAGCGGAGCGCATTTTCGATGTGAAACTTTGTGTGGAATCTGATTTATCCTGCATCAGGGCCCATTATCCGGATGCTTTCTACAATCCTGCTATTACTCGCCTGTATCGTATCAGGGAGAAGCTGGAGGAGAAGTGACTTAAAAGTATGTAATCAATTTGCGATTCTGTGGAATTTTTCCACAATAAATGTGGAATACTCCTTCATATTCCACTATTCCAATGGAAGCTGTTTTTATATAATTACCTGAAAATGAGTTGTCGATCTGGATTGGTATATGTCTGGCATGTGTATTGCATTATAATATTCAGATGTTTAGTTATAGTTAGTAGATCTAAAACAATTAAGTTTTCAAGAATTATGAAAAAGGTATTAGTAGCATTGGTAATAGTAATGGGATTGGGATTTTCAGTAGCAAAAGCAGATGAACCTCTAAAGAAAAAATCTACGAAAGTGGAACAGAGAGATTCACGGGAAGATTTTACGCCAATTGAAGTTAATAATCTTCCCGAAGCGGTGATTGATGAGTTATCCTGTGAAGGAGCACTGATTAAAGAAGCTTTTATAGTCTATAGTCGTTCGGAGGGCAAACTCTACAAAGTGATTATATTATCGAGCGATTTTCATGAACAGGCAGTGTTCTTGAATGAAAGAGGGAATATACTGAATAGATAATTTCCCAATCTTTGAAGAAAGCACACAACTGAATTTATGTTAAGCCTCGGTTCGAAAGAACCGGGGCTATTTTTTTGTTCAGGAGAAATGATTCTGTATTTGAGAGGTAAATAGAATGGTTTGAAATTTATATTTGTTTCCGCTTTTCCCCTGCCATACTTTTGTACTGTAGGCTTGCAGGGACAGGAGATTTGCAGACAGAAATGACTAAGAACTTATCTAAAATGCCTGGCCTGAAATAAGGAAGACAGTGGATAAGGCACGGGTTATATAGGCAGTGAATAAATGGCGGCATTTGTTCACTGCCCGTTTTTTCGGATTTATCAAAAAAGTAAATAAAAAAGTCATATCTACTTTATGGAAGTTATAATTATGGGTGGTATTATTTACGGGTTTCAGAATAATTCATATCTTTGAAGCTGTAACTAAAACTAATCAGTAATGAAGCAAATACATTTAGATTGCCTGGCAGTGAAGCTGTTTCTCTTTTTTTCTCTTTTTAGTTTGCCGTCCGGGGCACAGAGCATTTTTCAGAAATACGATCGTTTCCTGACGGAACCTCGTTCATACGTGTGTTATCGTGTGGACGGTAAACTGAAAATAGATGGTAAACTGGATGAAGTTTCATGGCAGAAGGCAAAATCGACAGCTCCGTTTGTAGATATCAGTGGCGAAGGATTCCCTACGCCTAAATATGAAACTACAGCTAAGATGTTGTGGGATGATGAATATTTGTATGTCGGGGCAATTTTACAGGAAGACGACATCAAGGCACGTCTTACTCAGCGGGATACCATTATTTACTATGATAATGATTTTGAGGTTTTTATAGATCCTGATTGGGATGGACACAACTATTTTGAAATAGAGACCAATGCCCGAGGTGTTATATTCGATTTGATGCTGGACAAACCTTATCGGTCGGGAGGCAACTTTATGGTGCAATGGGATTGTCCGGGATTAAAGTTGGCTATTCATCGTGAAGGTACGTTGAATAAATCGAAAGACAAAGATAAATATTGGAGTGTGGAGATGGCTATTCCTCATAAGGCATTGACTATGAATTTTAACAACCCGTTGAAAGCAGGCAATTGCTGGCGAATTAACTTCTCACGGGTACAGTGGTTGAAAGCCGGAGGGCCTGAAGAAAATTGGGTTTGGACACCTACGGGAAAGGTGGATATGCACATGCCGGATCGTTGGGGATATTTGTTTTTCGCTGACGAGGCAGTAGGAGCGCCCGAACGTACTGTTGCGCTACCGTATAATACTGCTGTGTATAAACTGCTTTGGGCTATGTTCTATGCACAGCAGGAGAGATATGCAAAAGAGAAAAACTATTTACGTACGGAAAAAGATTTTTTCCTGACGGACGCGGAGTTGAAAGGACTCCCGCAGGGTGCGCAAATCTCAGTTGAGGCTACCCGGAATACATACCAGATAGCTATTACTGTTCCGGGTGAAAACAAGCGTTACGTTATTAATAATGAAGGACGTTTCTGGACAGAGAAGATTGCTCCGCGTCAGGTGAAGAACTGGGTATGGACACGTATAAATAAGAATAAAAGTGAAGCAGATTACCGTCAGTGGTTTGCTTTGCTTAAGGAGTGCGGAATCAGTGGGGTGATGTTTGAAGGGTATGATGAAAATCTATATCGCATGTGTAAAGAAGCCGGTCTTGAGGCCCATTTCTGGAAATGGACAATGAATCGTGCGGAACTGCTGAACGTGCATCCCGATTGGTTTGCGGTGAACCGCAAGGGGGAATCTACGCATGATAAACCTGCTTATGTGGATTATTACCGTTTTCTCTGTCCTAACCATGAAGGAGTGGCGCAATACCTGGCGGATGATTATGTGAAAATAGCTCATTTGCCTTATGTAGATGGGGTACATCTGGATTATGTTCGTTTTCCGGATGTGGTTCTGCCTGTCAGTTTGTGGAAAAATTATGGCATAGAGCAGACGAGTGAACATCCTGAATATGATTATTGCTATTGTGAGGTTTGTCGTGCCAAGTTTAAGGCGCAGACGGGACGTGATCCGTTAGAATTGAAGTATCCGATGGAAGATCAGTCATGGATCAATTTTCGTTTGGATGCCATTACCCGTGTTGTAGACCGGATTACTGAAGCGGTGAAAGCTGACGGAAAAGCAATTTCTGCCGCAGTATTCCCGGGACCTTCTATGGCCAAGAAGATGGTACGTCAGGATTGGGGAAATTGGACACTGGATGCTTATTTCCCGATGATCTATAACGGCTTTTATTACGAAGGGCCGGAGTGGATCGGACGTTCGGTTCAAGAGAGTGTGAAGACGGTTGACGGACGTGCGAAAGTGTATGCAGGATTGATGTTTCCTGATATAAAAAATGATTTTGAGAAAGCATTGGATGAGGCGTTTGATAATGGTGCGTCCGGTGTCTCTTTCTTTGACGGACCATCGGACGAATATCTTCATAAATTTAAAGCCTATCTGGATAAGAAGGGATTTAAAACGGAATAAAGCCTGTGAAATATGAATGCTTTAATCAAATGTTATAAAGGATAACAATATGCCTATTATCGAAATATCATCCTTGTCCCATCCCGGAGTAGAGATATTCAGTACCCTTACCGAAGCTCAGTTGCGTAATCGCCTCGAGCCTGAAAAGGGGGTGTTTATAGCGGAAAGTCCCAAAGTCATTAAAGTGGCTTTGGATGCAGGCTATGAACCTTTAGCTATTTTGTGTGAGCAAAAACATATCACGGGGGATGCTGCGAATATCATTGAACGCTGTGGTGATATACCCGTCTATACAGGTGACAGAGAACTGCTTGCTACGCTGACCGGATACGTTTTGACACGTGGTGTACTTTGTGCCATGCGTCTTCCGGTTCCGCGAAGTATGGAGGAAGTATGCCGGAGAGCCAGGCGCATCGTGATCATAGACGGGGTGGTGGATACTACCAATATCGGTGCCATCTTCCGTTCGGCGGCCGCTCTCGGAATAGATGCGGTATTGCTTACGCGCAACTCTTGTAGTCCATTAAACCGACGTGCGATCCGGGTGTCTATGGGGGCGGTCTTCCTTGTACCATGGACTTGGCTGGATGGTCCTCTCAGTGATCTGGCTCGGTGGGGCTTCCGTACCGTTGCCATGGCACTTACGGATAATTCTATTTCCATCGATGATCCTGTGCTGACAACCGAACCCAAGTTGGCTATCGTGATGGGTACCGAGGGAGACGGGCTCTCGCATGAGAGGATTGCCGAAGCGGACTATGTCGTTCGCATCCCCATGTCACATGGGGTTGATTCGCTCAATGTGGCTGCTGCGTCTGCCATCGCTTTCTGGCAACTTCGTGTTGAGAAAGAATATTGATGAATACAAAGAGTAATGTAGAAGAACAAAAACGAAAGTTAACAAGTAAGGCAGCCGCAAGCGGCTGCCTTACTTTATAAATTGTAATAAGGAATATATTAATTCCCTCTGTATGTAGAATACCCGTTGGCTGACATAGTAATGGGAATATGATAATGCTTTTTGCCTTCAATTCTAAATATAACCTCGACAAACGGATAGATTGATTTTAAGCCTTGTTTCAGGAAATAAGGCTCTGTATAAAATTTAAGCATATATATACCTGTATTATCCTCTATGTCTGGTAAAAAATTGGAGATTCTTCCATTTACATCAGTCTTGCCGGTTGCAATCTGTTTCCATTGGCTTGGAGTGGAAGGATTTAATTTATAGAGGGTGATGTCAACTCCTTGTGCCGGTTCTCCTTTACTAATATCAAGTATGTGTGTACTTAGCTGATGGCTTTCTGTTTGGGCATAGATAGAGAAGGGCAGGAGGGATAAAATAATAATTACCGAGAATTTCTTGATTAGTTGCGTCATATCTGTTTTCGTTATTATGATTATATAATTAACAAATAAATTGAATTTATGTTTGGTTTGGATCAAAGATGGATCTCCATACCGACTTACCCTCTTTAACCGATAACCATACCAGATATCCGCCACCAATTTCACAAATGCCGGCAAGTATGAAGACTAAAATAGTTCTTAATATAAGCATATATTCATTTTTTTATTATTGGGTCACAAATATAGTTTAAAAAGAGAAGGATGAAATCAACTGGCTTCGATTTACATTCTCAAATTTGCTATGCCGGGAGGGATGCCGCTTGATATCCCGTCAATGATTGTACACTGAATACAGGGCACATCATGACCGGAACATCAATGCGGCAATTAATTTTTAGTTGATTCCCGGCTCTCTCCGGTCTTAATCGTAAAAGGGCTGTTAATTGTTGGTTAATATTTCTACAGCCTGTTTTAACGTGCGATCAATATGGGTATAAGGTGAAAGGGCCATTTCATAAATTTCTTCTTCGGTTAGTGGTTCCATTAGGAAGTCCGGTTTAATTCCGATTCCTTCTATTACAGTATGAGTTGCATCCTGCATTGCAAGTAAAGGCATATAAAACTCTAAGTAATCACCGACTTTACCTCTCAGCCCTCCGTTAAACTGATCCGAATCTCCTAATCCGGCAGTTGCACCGGCACTATAATGTCCTACGACAGTGACATGTTTCCCCTGGCTTTTTAGCATTAGGGTACTGATTTCAGACATACTTGCACTGTTCTTGTCTAAGAGAATAACTACCGGTATTTCTTTTTTTATCCCAATGTCTGTTGGCTTTGTCATGCAGGGTGTCCATGGGGTATAACTGAATGGATTATTGTCTTCTTTGAACCTCTGGTAGCCAAAGATGGCGTCTTTGGTGATAAAGCGATCTGTAAATGTTCTTGCATCAAGAACCATACCACCACCGTTTCCTCTAAGATCCAGTATTATCTTTTTTATATCCCCGTTTTTGAGGGGTACCAGGAAATTCTTATAGAAATCTATCTTATATCGGTTATTGATAACATTGTCTATATCCGAGAGAAAAATTGTATACTCACACGCTAATTGTAAATGCTCGGTCGAGCGTTGTTTAAACCACTTGGTATAATTCGGATTTTGTTTAAACTCTTTCAGACCACTTAGCTGTGATAGTTCTATATTTATATTAGGGGCATTCTGTTGGGCTTTGGATAATGCCTTGATAAAACCATCATCTATAGTTTCGGATTGCTTAAAGTTCTCTATTTTTTTTATTGCATCTTGCGCGATCTCGGACATCATGAAAGAGTTAAACTTATCTATATATTCTATAGACTTCTCAATCAGGACACTTTTTACAGCAGGGTCTTTTATTTTCGCTTCAATGGTATCTCTTATCTCTTTTCCTGTTAAATAATACGGGCTTTTATCATCTATAACCAAGTATTCATCACCAAAAGAAACTATATAATCATTACTTATTGTAAACGACTTAAAACCGAAATAGTATATGTCGGGATTGTCTGATAAGAAGCCACCTAACATATCATTTTTATGTCCGAATACTCCTGTGTCAGGTTGTATCTTAGATTTCATATATTCATACTTTAGATCAAAAGGATAAGCATATATCTTGTCTTTACTCTTCATTCCACCATAAAAAATGGCGCTTTTGAAATAACTATGTGACACGGGAAGTGATATTTTTACATAGAAATGTCGGTCTATGATAGGATCAATGATTTCTGTAAAGTATTCTATTGCTTTGTTACAATCATCTGATATTTCAGCTTTGGTATACTGTTTATCCCTGTTAAACGTTTTTAATTCTTTGAACTTTGGAGTATATTCTTTATATATCGCTTCCCAGTTCAAACTACTTTGTTCGTAAAAATAATTGTATTTCTGGTTCATTGTATTCCAAAACACATTGAACAGGTCAGAATACGATTTTATATCACTTGCTGTATACCGTGTTGGTTCTTTGGTTGATTCTGTAACGTCTTCAACGCAACTTCCAGAAATAAAGAGCACAAGAAATAAAAGAAAGAAGTGACGTAATGTCCAATTATATTTTTTAGTTTTCATAATCTATAGTTTTAGAATTTATAGGCGACGCCCAATGATATTATGTTTGAGATTCTTCTTGATTTACGATTCGAAGAAGTTTTTGCTTTGTATATGTCGGTTAGACCATACTGATAGGTGTATGAAGCAAAAACATCGATCTTTTTAAAAGAATAACCGATTTCTCCTGTGCCCTCTATCCCGAACAGGTTTCTTTTCAAGTTATTTTCATTTCGCTTGAAATCATACGTTTCATTCACTTGAGCTCTGATATAGGAACCGTCTTTCTGTAATTGTGCAAAGATCGGGTATTCTCCTTTCCGGTGCATTCTTGTAAAGTATTCATAGTAAACACCGCCTTGAATTTTGAGCCATACACCATTCTCTTTATAAGGGTTATTGAAAATATATAACCCTACATTCAGCGGTACATTTATAAAGTTGTTTTTATACAGTGTATGCGTTCCCGTAATATTATCCGTCTTTTTATATTCATAGTTTCTTTGTATGAATCCCAGACCTGTTCCCACAATAAAGTCTTTAAAAAAGTTATATTCAAGATTTACACCGGTTGCAACCCCTGTTTGGGTATTGTAACGTGTATTGACCAGATTGGAAACGTCGCTACTTAAAATACTCCTGGAGATACCGACATCCAAACTAACTTTTAATTTCTGTGCTTTTACAGATGAAGGAATTGTTATAATTCCTAACAGAATGAAAATTGCTACTTGTTTTTTCATAAAATTAATGTTTAAATTAAACAAAGAACCAAACGGATGTTGTGGTTCGAATAAGCAAATTATAGTGGATTAAATTAGGTATAATACGAACAGGTATAGACTGTGTATTAATGTTGTCACGAGAAACGTGCAACGGAACTGTATCATCAATGGGATTTTATGCTATTCAGATCCATAGCATGCTCAATCATATTCAGGTATCTTATGATTGAAATATCACTTGGCGAATTCTTCTTGTGGAAAGAATCCGCCTACATCTGATTATCTCTATAAACTTTAAATTTCTTCATATATATTCAGGTTTTGATTAAAATAGGTACTTCTATATTTTACAAAACTATTATTCTATGCTGGAAAACAAACACATTTCATTGCTTTTTTTTAAAATTTATATGAAAAATACCACAAATATGTTAGATGATATTGGTAATATTACCTTTTCGGCATCCATCTGACTGATGCTATTTCGTTTTTTTCTCTTCGATTTAAAAGAAATCTCCCGGTTTTCGGAAGGCCAATATGCTCATCAGAAATTCATAATTGTTCCCGCCCTTTTTATCCCATATTTTTGTATCGTAAGCTTGCAGAAATAGTTAAAACGTATAGGTGGGTTTCGAAAAGCCTTTGATAGAGTAGAACAATATTTTTAGGGTTATGAATGAAAAGATGGACACAGCAGGTTTCAACATAGGAAATATTGCGGGTAACGGAAAAGCGGGCAACCTGCTTAATGTGAAAGGTATGAAGAGAGGAAATTGGAGTTATTTCTTTTCACCAATGGTGAGATTTGAGGAGAATGGTCAGAATTTTCTTTTTTCTCATAGTGCTGATGGAAATAAGATTAAGTTGTCATCTCTGACGTCAGAGGGAGAAGGTCAGGTTTTTATCGATGATAAATGGCATTGGTATTATAATTCTCAGGTTCCGTTTGTTGAGAATGGAAAAAATTACATATTCTGTTATAGTAACAGAGGAAATCGGTGGTTTATTTCTGAGTTATCTACTAAATGGGATGGACAGAAAGAAATAAAAAATGGCCAGGGATTCGGCAAAGACTATGATGTTATGATCCCCTTTAATGAAAACGGTAAAAATTATATTTTTGCTCATAGCAGTTCGGATAAGAGTTGGTTTATGACTGAGTTGTCCACTAATTGGGATGGAAAGAACAGGATTAAAGAAGGGCGTTGGGCACGTTTTTACAAGGTTTTGATACCTTTTGTCGAAAATGGGCGTAGTTATTTGTTTGCGCATAGTGCACAAGACAATCGATGGTTTGTTTCTGAGTTATCTACAAAATGGAACGGTCAATCAGAATTGAGATGTGGCAATTGGGCACGCTATTACCCAAGTGTGACTGCATTTGTGCATTTGGGCAAACCTATTGCATATTTCCACAGCGAGAAAGATAGACGTTGGTTTATGTGGGAACTTTCTACAGATAGAAAAACAGACAAAGATTTAAATAATGGAAATCTTGATTCGTTTTATGATACGGTTACTTCGTTCAAAGAGAATCAAGCATGTTATATACTTGCACAAAGCAGCAAAACCAAGGAGTTCTTTATTTGTCCGGTACTTTAGTTGATGTGCTTTAAATGTTATGGGCGGGTTCTGAAAAGTGATCACAGGGTAGGAAGAAATATCCGAGGTAGTATGGAAATATATTGCTTGAGTAGTAAATCGGTAACCCTGGCACCTAAAGTAACTATCTCCAATATTGTGTAAACGGAAAACTACGCGATTCTTCTCGTTGTTTCTCTTATAATCGTGTAAGGCTCCGGATCGAAAGATTCGGAGCTTATTGTGTATTTATTCCCCAAAGTGTGTGTCTATTCCCCATTTATTTCCCAATCTTTTTTTTATTATATTGAATGTAACTTGCTGTTTTATAGTTGCTTTGTGGCCTGTTAGTATTCTGGCATGTCCTTTGTCTTTTATTTAGCATAAGAGTTAGTTTTAATTATTCACACTAAAAAATTACGATTATGAAAAAGGTATTAGTAGCATTAGCAATGATTATGGGATTAGGCACTTCAGTAGCATTTGCCGGCGTATCGGGTGACACTTTAGCAGTAGAACGAACTCTGCAAACTCCTCAGGACGAATTTACAAAAGTTGCCGCAAAGGAACTTCCTACTCCTGTCATCAATGCATTGGCCAAAGATTATGAAGGTGCTTCTATAAAAGAGGCTTTCGTTTCGGAAAGAGAAACTGGTAAGGTATATAAAGTGATTGTGACTGTAACCAAGGAAGATCAATCTACAGAAGATGTCACTGTTCTTTTGAATGAGAAAGGTGAGATTGTGAAGGAATAGTGAGCTTTTCAACTTAATTTCTACTTTTATGGCCCTGGTTCTTAGGAATCGGGGCTTTCTCATTTAAGAGAAATCTCCCCGCTTCCAGAAGGTTAGTCTGCTTATTTAAGATTTATAATTGTTCCCGGTTTCCTTCTCTTTGGAGTTGGCAATTTTTTATATACCCCGCCTTTCTGATTCGAGGTATACCGGAAAGAAATACCATCTTTGTCACGTAGAAGCTAACATTGTTATTTAACAGAATGTGTAAGGCTCCGGGTTGAAAGGCTCGGAGCCTTACTTTTGGGGAAAATAATCAAATCTTGTGTTATGGATTATGGTTAATGTGCATTTTGTCAATGAATGCATAGCTAAAATTTAGCCATGCCAGTTAGTATGTATTTGCCTTTTAAATTATGTTTTTTCATATAGGCTCGGACTTCTGCACGACAAGCTACCATTAGTTCATAACCTTCTAAATACCCGCCTATGGCTTTAATGAATGAATATTCTATATTATCATGAATGAAAGAAATGCGATGATTTTCCATAATCATTTTTTAGAGTGTGAGCAAATGTACAAATTTAATAGACTCTAACGATGAAAATGAAGGAATATATTCGGAAGAGAAAAAAGGCTAATAAGATTTTGTTACTTAATAGTGGTAGAATATTTTTTATGCACAGTTATCATAAGCTTATGATAACTGTGTAGGAGAAGGGAAAGCGGCTTGTATGCGTTCATTGGCGTATTGCAAAGGAAGGCTGCTGGATACGTCTATCTTATGTATTTCAAATTTTCTTTTCATCATTCTATTTCATTTGAGTTGTACCTTAACAAAGCGTTGCGGCATTTGATTCGTTCGGTTAGATTTTTTGGGTATTTTCTTCATAAATTATTTTTAGGCTTGGTTATTTGATTCGTTAAATTTTTAGGGTAAGATATTTAAGAGAAATTTTTTCGTTTCTGAAAGATCAATCAACCTATCTAAAATTTATAATTGTTCTTGGCTCTCTATCCCTATATCTTTGCAATGTAAGCTTACGGAGATAGTTAATTTATAGGCGGGTTCCGAAAAGCCTTTAAGAGAGTAGGAAAAAAATTATGATTATGTGGCAAACATTTTATGTAGAAATAAGAGATACCGCTACAAACGCGGTTTTAATAGTACGGCAAGCTGTCGAGGAAACAGCTTCCTATCAAGCTGCTGCTGATAAAATTATTCTTGCCAATAGAGTTCTTCTTTTGAATCGTAAGGTGATTATTGAGGTTTGGGATAGATTTAACCAGAATCCGTCAATAGCTACCTGGTCAAAGACTGTTATTTAAGTTGGTGCTATTTTTAAAGGCAGCCGAATAAGCTGCCTTTATACTTACTTTCTTTCCTGAAGATGTATTCAATAAGCTTGAAGTTTGCTTCATTAATTAGAGAGAAATCTTTCTGTATATAAAGGTCTGTAACCTTCCGTTTTTTAGTTCGTTTTCACGAACGACAATTTCTGTTGTGATGAATCTTGTATCAGAGTTATGTGCTACTCTGATTCTTATTTTATGTGTCCCGTCTGATAGTTTTTTAGCTGGGACAATTACCAATGAAAATGTAGCCATACTTTATTCTGTTTTCGATCGTATCATGTTTTCCGACCATAATCCGACCATAATCCGACCATTTTTCGACCATTATATAGCGTCAAAAGTGACATTATGATTTGTTTTAATTCTCTAATATGGGCTACTAATAGATATAAAAAAAGTTCGATTGTGAATGTAACTTACTGAATTACAGCAAAAAGAAAGCCGGAAGCTCATGCTCGCTTGCAGGCTTCCGACTCAACACAAAAACTAAACTAGACTTAACTAAACTATTCTATTCTTGGAAGTTTCACAACTTCCGTTCTGTTTGTTACAAAGATAGAGATTTTTTTGTTTATATATAAATAATAATCGACAAATGCTCACATTTTACCGATAAATCAGCTGCAAATCCTTTCAACTTCGTTCGTCAAGGAAAGCTTGGAAAGCTTGTTTGTAGCTATCGCTGACGGGGATGTAGGTCTTATCGAATACGATGCGGCCGCGGTCGATGATGCGTATTTTGTCCTTTTGGACAATGAAAGAGCGGTGTACACGTATAAAGCGGGTGGGGGGAAGCAGCTCTTCCATGGACTTCATACTCATAAGTGATAGGATGGGCTTGGGAGCATCTTCGGTATAGATTTTGATATAGTCCTTCAGACCTTCTATGTACAATATCTTTTTGAGCTCTACCTGTACCAGTTTGTAGTCGCTCTTCACGAAAATACTGTCTATTTCCTCGGGTTTCTGAACGAGTTCGAACCACTGCAATGCCTTGTTGGCCGCCTGCAGGAAGTCGACATACGAGATGGGCTTGAGCAGGTAGTCCAGTGCGTTGACCCGGTATCCGTCGATGGCGTATTGACCGAAGGCGGTGGTAAAGACAATACGGGTACGGGCATCTACCATTTTAGAGAATTCCAGGCCGTTAAGCTCCGGCATCTGGATATCCAAAAACAGCAGGTCAATCTGATGTCCCGGAAGTTCTTTCATGGCTTGTACAGCGCTGGAATACTTTCCTGCCAGTTCAAGGAAAGGGGTTTTGTTGACGTAACTCTCCAGCAGGCTGAGTGCCAGAGGCTCGTCGTCTACTATGGCGCAATGTAGTTTCACGGCTGTGGATGATTAAATATTAATAATTTCGATATATATTCTTTGCCATCTTCAGAGATGGCTTTGTCCCATCGGTAGCGTCCGGGGTAAGACAGTTCGAGGCGCTTGCTCACCTGTTCGAGGCCGATGCCCGATCCGCTTTTATCCATATTGGTTTTGGGATGGCAGCTGTTGCGTATTTCACACCGGATCTCTTCTTTATTCTCGGAGATAAGGATATGGATGAAGCTCAGTTCGGTAGGGGAGATGCCGTGTTTAAAGGCGTTCTCAATAAGGGAGATGAAGATCAGCGGGGCGATCTTCGTCTGGCTGTCCGGTTGTATGTCGAGTTGCGTAATGACCTCTACGTTTCCGGAGAGGCGGATACGCATTAGTTCGATGTAGTTGCGGATAAAGTCGACCTCTTTGCAGAGGGGGACGTAGTTCTGCTGGTTGTCATAAAGCACATAGCGGAGCAACTTGCTGAGTTCCTGTACAGCCTGCTGCGCTTTGTCGCTGTCGAAGGCAATCAGTGCGTAGATGTTGTTCAGCGTATTGAGCAGGAAGTGCGGGTTGAGCTGATTGCGCAGGTTTTTCAGTTCG
Organism: Bacteroides fragilis; assembly: GCF_019583405.1. Lineage (GTDB taxonomy): Bacteria > Bacteroidota > Bacteroidia > Bacteroidales > Bacteroidaceae > Bacteroides > Bacteroides fragilis_B. Next base: position 164,219 of record NZ_SZUU01000001.1, read on the forward strand.
GCTTCGGTGCGGCTTTTTTCCGCTTCGCGGCGGGCGGCTTCGGCTTCTCCCCAGCGGGCGCTCATGCGGATGGCGGCACTCAGGCCGATGGTGAAGATAAGGCTTAGGATGTCCCGTACAAAGAAGATCCATCCGGGAGGCATGTGAGGTTTCTTTATGGGAGGGACCGGGGCATTCAGGCTTTGCCAGATGTGCAGCAGGAGGCCGATTATGCAGACCAGCAGGATGTTATAGATGATGTACTTATTCTTCTGTTCCCGGAACAAGAGGAAGGGGACCAGCAGGAAGTAGTTCAGATAGAATACGGTGACAAAGGAGATGGGTACGACAGAGTGGCGCAGATAGGCACTCCAATTGATACTGTTTCCCGCACGATCGATAAAGAAGAAAGGGAAACCGAACACGATCCCCCAGCTGATAATATGTATCAGTATTTCCAGAGGGCGGCGGGCTGATGTCAGAGACTGTTTCATGGGGACAAAGATACTAATTTTAGTTTACGTTTGGGAGGTTTTGAACGATGAACGATAAAGGGGGATCACCACAGAGGACACAGAGTTTATTATATATAATGTATAAAGAATATATAATAGGCAATGAAAGCAATCAGCATCATAGGCTTTACTGATAGAATATCGGGCTTTCGTCGTTCTTTATACTTTTTTTTACTTTACGTTCTCAGTGTCCTCTGTGATAGATTACTCGTATCGGATTGCCTCGATCGGGTCGAGGTCGGCTGCTTTCTTGGCCGGATACCATCCGAAGAAGACCCCGGTGACGGTGCACACAGCAAACGACAGGAATACACTCCAGGGCTGGATGAAGATGGGCCAATGGGCAACGCTTTTCACAAGCCAGCTGGCACCACAGCCGATGATTACTCCGATAAGGCCGCCGGTGATACTGATCAGGATGGCTTCTATCAGGAATTGGCTCAGGATGTCGATTCCCCGTGCACCGACTGACATGCGCAGGCCGATTTCCCGGGTACGTTCGGTGACGCTGACGTACATGATGTTCATGATTCCGATTCCGCCTACCACAAGCGAGATGCCGGCGATGCAGGCAAGCAGGGTGGTCATCAGGTCGGTGGTGGAGTTGAGCATGCTGCTCAGTTCCTGCTGGCTGCGGATGGTGAAGTCATCATCGTCCCCTTCCTTGAGTTTATGATTGCGGCGGAGGAGTTTTGTGATTTCTTCAGTAGCATTGTCCGTCATATCCTCGGTGAGGGCAGAGGCGTAAATGCCTTGCAGATAGGTCTGTGCCAGCAGGCGCTTCATCACGGTGGTGTAGGGGGCCAGTACGATGTCATCCTGGTCCATACCCATGGAGTTGTAGCCTTTGGACTTCAGTACGCCCACTACGCGGAACGGGATTTTATTGAACCGGACAATGCGTCCCACGGGGTCTTCTCCACCGGGGAAAAGATTGTCTACAATGGTTTTTCCTATCACGCACACCTTGGCGCTGGACTGGATATCGGCTTCGCTGAACATCTCGCCGTTGTCGACCGAGAGCTGGCGTATCTCCAGATAGTCCGTACCCACGCCACTGACGGATGACGGATAGTTATTGTTACCGGCTATCAGTTGCCCGGAGCTGGAAACATTCGGGCTGACGGCAGCTAAAAAACTGGTTTCGTCCCGCAATGATTCGTAGTCGGTCAGTTTCAGTGTCTGCATGGCACTGGGGTCCTGACGGACTCCTCCGCGCATATCTGCTCCCGGATGGATCATGATCATATTGGAGCCCATTTCGGAGATTTGTGCCTGAATGCTTTTCTTTGATCCCTGTCCGATGGCGAGCATGGTGATGACAGATGCCACACCGATAATGATTCCAAGCATCGTAAGGAATGCGCGCAGCTTGTTGTTGTTCAGGGCACGCAGGGCTATTTTAAATAAATTGGTTCCATTCATAATGGTAATGGTTTTGAGTTCACCACAGATTACACAGATTAACACAGATATTTTAGTTTAACTCTCAGTAAAATAAATTACTAATCTGTGAGAATCCGTGTAATCTGTGGTGAATCGTATTCGTTTCTACACAGTATTATTCTTCCTGCACAGGCAGTGCGGCCAGTGCCTCGGCTGCCGAAAGAATGTTCGGGTTGACACTATCATCCTTGACCTGCCCATCGCGCAGCACAATGTTGCGGCTGCTGTATTGGGCTATTTCCGGGTTGTGCGTCACAAAGATGATGGTACGCCCCTCGGCATGCAGTTTCTGAAACAGCACCAGAATTTCAAAAGAGGTGCGTGTATCGAGGTTACCCGTCGCTTCATCCGCGAGGATGACTGCCGGATTGTTGACCAACGCGCGGGCGATGGCTACACGCTGCATTTGTCCGCCGGACATTTGGTTGGATTTATGTTCCAACCGGTCGCCCAACCCTACCGCGCGGAGGGCTTCGATGGCCCGCCGGCGCCGTTCGGAGGCGCTGACTCCCGAGTTGTACATCAGTGGGAGCTCCACATTCTCCACGGCGGTCGTCTTCGGCAGCAGGTTGTAGCTCTGAAAGACAAAGCCTATCTTGCGGTTGCGCAATACGGCGCGTTGCGGCTTGCTCATGGTACGCACCGAGATACCGTCCAGCAGATATTCTCCACTGGTGGGTGTGTCGAGGCAACCCAACGTGTTCAGCAACGTCGACTTTCCCGAACCGGAAGTACCCATGATGGTGACAAACTCCCCTTCGGTGATGGTGAACGAAACTCCGCGCAGCGCATGTACCGTTTCGTCTCCCACCCGGAAGTTGCGTTTGATGTTCTGAAGTTCGATGACTGTTTTGCTCATACTTATTTTCCTTTCTTCTTACTGCCCGGGTGGCTTGGCATGAACGGGCTTTGCTCTCCGCCACCGTCCGGTCCGGCTTCGGGTGCTACGTTCCCACCGGGCATGCTTCCGATGGTTGCTTCGGTCACTACTACCATTCCTTCGGAGGCTCCTCCGGTGATTTCGGTATTGATACCGTTGGTGATACCTGTCTGTACGGGATGTGCCGTGAATGTATTTCCTTCACGTGTCCACAGTTTATGTTCGCCCTCACAGTCTTTTACCACATCCTTGTCGCTTATCAGCGGCTTTTCCGGGGTGAAGCGCAGTGCGCGTGCGGGCACGGAGAGCACGTCTTTGCGGTCCAGGGTATAAATGGTGACATTGGCTGTCAGGCGGGGTTTCAACTTCAAGTCCGGATTGTGGGCGGAGATCACTACTTCGTAAGTGACTACGGTGGTCGACGTACTGCTCGTGCTGGTGCTGCTTGCGTCTCCCAGTCGGATTTGCGTGACCGTTCCTTCGAATACGTCGTTCGGGTAGGCATCTACGGTGAATGTAGCCCGTTGTCCTTCTTCCACACCGCCTATGTCGGCTTCATCCACATCGGCCACAACCTGCATCTGAGTCAGGTCGGCGGCAATGGTGAATAGGGTCGGTGTTTCAAATCCCGAAGCTACGGTCTGTCCTTCTTCCACATCGCGGCTGATGACCACGCCGTCGATCGGTGAAGTGATGGTGGCATACGACAGGTTGCGTTCCGCTTTGGCCAACGAAGCCTGGCTGCTCTCGAACGAGCTTTTTGCCTTTTCATAGTTGTAGAGCGACTGCTCGTAATCGGTATCGCTGATCAGCGCCTTTTCGTGCAGTCCCCGGCTGCGTTCATAGTTCTTCTTCTGATATTCGTATTCCGCTTTCGCTCCATTGTAAGTGGCGCGTTGTGAAGCGAGTTCACTCTGCAACGTCACGCGGTCCATCTCGGCAATCAACTGTCCTTTGGTCACTGCCGCATTATAGTCCACATAGATTTTGTCGATGATTCCGGATACCTGTGTACCGACTTCCACTTCCGTTACCGGTTCGATGGTTCCTGTGGCGGTCACCGATTCGGATATCTCGCCTTTGCTCACGGTCGCCGTGGTATAGGTCACTTTGTGCTTGGCCGTCGGGCTTCCGAAGAGCCAAAGCCCTCCGCCTGCCAGTACGACGATGCCTGCGGCGATAAGGATGATCTTTTTCTTATTCATATCGTTTATACGTATTAAATGTTTTTGTTCTCTGCGGTGAGTCCTGTCAACTCGTCTCCCTGATAGAACTTCAGCAGTTGAGTGTTTAGAATGGCTATATACTTGGACTGTAGCAACTCCTGCTGTGCTTGCAGCAGATTGTTCTTCTCCGTAAGCAGTTCTACCGTATTCTTCATGCCGGCATTAAACTGTTCGCTGATCAGTTCATAGCTGGTCTGCGTGCTGCGCAACTTTTCTACAGCTGCCGCATAGCGTTGTTGTGCGCTGTTGGCATCGAGCCACAACCCTTCGATGGTCTTATACAGCGTTTTCTGTTCATCGAGCAGCGTCAGTTGGCTGGTCTGATACTGAAGTTTGGCCTTTTCTACGGCGCTTTTCGTCTGCCGGTTGTTGAAGATAGGTACGCTGATGCTGAGTCCGATGGAGTTGTTCCATCCGTTTTTCACCTGTTCCCCGAAGGTGAAGTCGCTTCCGCTCGTATGGTTTGTCCCTATTCCGGCTGTCAGGCTGACGCTGGGCAGATATCCCGACCGGGCTATTCCGATGCCCAGTTCCGAAGCCTCCACACTGAGTTTGCTTGCCTCGATCTCCGGCCGTAGGGCCACGGCAGCCTGAAACACGTCCGCCTTGGTGGGCAGGGGCGACAGTACATTTTCGTCACCCAGCACAGGCAGATATATCTGCATCTCTTGTTCGCCGTCCAGTTCGAGCAGTTGTTTCAGTTGCAGTTTATAATCCTGAAGCGTGGCCTGTGCCGTGACCAGTTGATAGCGGTCGGTGCTGACTTGTGCTTCCAGTTGGGCATAGTCGCTCCGGGCGATGCTTCCCGCATCCAGCAGTTGCTTGCCGCGGTCCCGCTGGGCTTCGGATACTTGCAGGGTGTTTTCGTTCACCTTCACCGACTCGGCCGCATACAGTATTTGTATGTAGGTCTGGGCGATGGACTGCCGGATGTCATTCTCCGAAGTAGCCACGTCGAGGTCCGCCACCCGGTTGTTGAGTTTTTCCTGCTCGATGGTCTTCAGGCGTTTGCTGCCGTTGTATACGGTCCATTGTGCATTCAGCCCGTAGTTTCCGTTGTAGGTTGTCTTGTTGCTGCTCTTCAGCACTTCCGATCCGCTGATGATGCTGCTCGACTCTTGATAGGGGCGGTTCACCAGATTCTGGCTGCTGGAGAATGAAAGGCTGGGGAAGAGGGCCGCTTTGGCTGTCTTCACGTCCACCTGTGTGCTTTGTGCGTTGATTCTGTTGCGACGGATGCTGATGTTTTGCTGCAAAGCATAATCGATGCAGCTTTGCAGGTCCCACCGGGCAGGTATTGCCACCGAGTCGCTGGCCTGCATTTGCCCGGAGGTTCCGGTTTGTTGCGCCCACAATCCGCCTTCGGGCAGGGTGGCTGCCAGGCAGAGGGCTATCAGGGTGATTCTTTTTACGTTTGTCATACGCTTGGTTCTTTGATTTTACTGAAACAAAGGTACAGCGTATAAGAAAGAGGCGCAAAAGCGATAGACGGGAGCGGAGGTTTTAACGATAAAAGATGAACTATAATCGATGAATGAAGTTTACCACGGAGTGACACAGAGTTCCACAGAGAATCTTTTTTAAGATTTCCTGAGTGGGAAATGTCCCGGTGACCGGTAACTGCCCTCACAGGTAAAAAGGAGGTGTGTTTCAGGAACTTTGATAGAAGTGTGACCTGTCAGGTCACACTTCTTAAAAGGTAAATATTTACTTTTGTAAGCCGGAACGTTTAGAACGATGAACTGTATAGAAATGAATACGATTCACCACAGAGTACACGGAGGACACAGAGTTTTAATCTCTTGTTTATTAAGATGTTTAAGAGAAAGATACTCTCTGTGTTCTCTGTGTCCTCCGTGGTGAATTAAACTCAAAAACAAATGGAAAGAAAACAATTTTTTATTCTTGAGAAAGATTTCCTGAACACACGGGAAGTGGGAGACTTGATAGAAGCTCTCGGACCGGGAGGAGTGGGAGCCTATATGGCAATTCTGATCTACTTGCGTCATCAGCCTGCCTATACGACGTGTTACAGACCTTCCTTATTGAGCCAGTTGGCGCGTTGCAATAACGGTACCGTTGAGTTGTTCAGAGATGTGCTGCTCAACTTCGGGCTGTCTGACTATCTTTATAATAATCAGAAACTTAGATTCGATTCTGTGTCGTTCTGTGTCCTCTGTGGTGAGTAAGAACCGTTTATTTTGCTTGTTTCATCAACATTTTTAAGATTATCTTTGTTATTATTTGTATAGACACTAATTTTGATATGTTATAAAATTACCCTGTATTATGAAGAATACACTGCTCCATATCTGGAACTTCTATGTCGAAGGTTTTCGAAGCATGACTCTGGGCCGCACCCTGTGGCTGATTATACTGGTGAAACTCTTCATCATGTTCTTCATTCTCCGCCTCTTTTTCTTTCCTAACTTTCTGAGCAGCCAGCCTACCGACAAGGACAAGGAAGAATACGTTGCAGGCGAACTGATACAACGCGGGCAATAAACGGCTGAAGTTTAACTCTAACTACTAATGATATGATTGAAAGTATTGACACTTCACTTATTGACTGGTCGAGAGCCCAATTTGCTCTGACAGCCATGTACCATTGGATTTTTGTGCCGCTCACTCTCGGCTTGGCAGTCGTTATGGGTATCATGGAAACCCTTTATTATAAAACAGGCAATGAGTTCTGGAAACGGACAGCCAAGTTTTGGATGAAGATTTTCGGTATCAACTTTGCCGTAGGTGTAGCCACGGGACTGATCCTTGAGTTTGAGTTCGGAACCAACTGGAGTAACTATTCCTGGTTTGTAGGTGATATTTTTGGCGCGCCGCTTGCCATCGAGGGCATTTTGGCTTTCTTTATGGAGGCCACGTTTATTGCCGTCATGTTTTTCGGGTGGGATAAGGTCAGCAAAGGTTTCCACCTGACTTCTACCTGGCTCACAGGACTGGGAGCTACGATCTCCGCCTGGTGGATTCTGGTAGCCAATGCCTGGATGCAGCATCCGGTAGGTATGGAGTTCAATCCCGATACAGTGCGCAACGAGATGGTCGATTTCATGGCAGTTGCCTTTTCGCCTGTCGCCGTTAATAAATTTTGCCACACGGTGCTCTCGAGTTGGGTGCTGGGAGCTGTTTTCGTGATAGGCATCAGTTGCTGGTTCTTGCTGAAGAAGAGAGACAAGGAGTTTGCCATAGCCAGCATTAAGATTGGTGCCATTTTCGGGTTGGTAGCTTCGGTGCTGACGGTGTGGACCGGCGACGGTTCCGGTTATGCCGTTGCGCAAACACAGCCGATGAAACTGGCAGCGGTAGAAGGATATTACGAAGGACAGAACGGAGCCGGGCTGGTAGCTGTCGGGGTGCTGAATCCTGATAAGAAGACTTATGACGACGGTCAGAATCCGTTTTTGTTCCGTATAGAGATTCCAAAGATGCTCTCCTTCCTGGCCGAGCGTAAAGCAGATGCTTTTGTGCCGGGCATCAAAAATATCATTGAGGGGGGATACGAACTGAAAGACGGCACGAAAGCGCTTTCGGCTGCCGAGAAAATAGAACGGGGTAAAAAAGCGATTACTGCATTGGGCACCTATCGTGCGGCTAAAAAAGACGGTGACGAGGCTGCTATGCAGCAGGCATCCGCCACGCTGAAAGAGAATGTTGCCTATTTTGGTTATGGTTATATTAAGGATGTGAACCAATTGGTTCCCAATGTGCCGCTCAACTTTTATGCCTTCCGCGTGATGGTGATCTTGGGTGGATACTTTATCCTGTTCTTCATTGCGATTCTCTTCTTTGTCTATAAGAAAGACCTGTCGCAAATGCGATGGATGCAATACATCGGACTATGGACCATTCCGTTTGCTTACATTGCCGGACAGGCAGGATGGGTAGTGGCCGAATGTGGTCGCCAGCCTTGGGCGATACGGGACATGCTGCCCACGTCGGCAGCCATCTCAAAGTTGGATGTAGGCTCTGTACAGGCCACATTCTTCATATTCCTTATTCTGTTTACGGTAATGCTGATTGCGGAAATCGGCATCATGGTCCGGGAGATCAAGAAGGGACCGGCGGCTAATCATTAATCACGAACCATTAATCATTTAAACTATGGGTACATACATTTTTCTACAACAATATTGGTGGCTGGTAGTCTCACTGCTCGGGGCTATACTCGTATTCTTGCTGTTTGTGCAGGGTGGCAACTCTCTGCTGTTTTGTTTGGGTAAAACGGAGGAGCATCGCAAGATGATGGTAAATTCCACCGGACGTAAGTGGGAATTTACGTTTACCACACTGGTCACTTTCGGTGGCGCGTTTTTTGCTTCATTTCCTCTGTTCTACAGTACCAGTTTCGGCGGCGCCTATTGGCTTTGGATGATCATTCTTTTCAGCTTCGTATTGCAGGCTGTCAGCTACGAATTTCAGAGCAAAGCGGGCAACCTGCTCGGGAAGAAGACTTACCGTACTTTTCTGGTGATCAACGGTGTGGTCGGCCCTCTGCTCTTGGGAGGTGCGGTAGCTACCTTCTTCACAGGGTCCGATTTTTATATCAATAAGGGCAATATGGTGAACGAGATTATGCCTGTCATCAGCCATTGGGGCAACGGCTGGCATGGGCTCGATGCGCTGACCAATATCTGGAATGTGATTCTGGGACTGGCCGTGTTTTTTCTGGCACGCATCCTGGGATCTCTCTATTTCATCAATAACATAGCCGATAAGGAACTCGTCGGCAAGTGCCGTCGTTCGTTGATTGCGAATACAGCTCTGTTTCTGGTGTTCTTCCTAACTTTTGTGATCCGCACTTTGCTGGCCGACGGATATGCTGTCAATCCGGAAACAAAGGAGATCTATATGGAACCTTATAAGTATTTCAATAACTTTATCGAAATGCCGGTAGTGCTGATTATATTCCTTGCAGGGGTTGTGCTGGTGCTGTTCGGCATTGGCAAAACAATGTTGAAGAAGACATTCGATAAAGGGATCTGGTTTGCCGGCATTGGTACGGTACTCACCGTCCTGGCACTGTTGCTTACTGCCGGATATAACAATACAGCTTATTATCCGTCTTACACGGATATACAAAGCTCTCTCACCCTTGCCAACAGTTGTTCCAGCCAGTTTACGCTGAAAACCATGGCTTACGTTTCTATCTTGGTTCCGTTTGTCATCGCCTACATCTTCTACGCCTGGCGCAGCATCGACAATCGTAAGATCGATGCAAAGGAAATGGACGAAGGCGGACATGCCTACTAAGATTTTTATCAGATAGAAGTACAGGATATCGGAATTTTATTACTTTTGTAGCGATGCTTATCTGCTCTTGACAAACGAAGGCGGATAAGCATTGTTTTTATCAGTAATTAAACAGACATACTATGAAACGAGTATTTGTATTTCAAGACTTTAAGTCTCAGAAGTTCTGGAGCATCGATGTTCGGGGAACCGATGTTGTTGTGAACTATGGCAAGTTGGGAACAGACGGACAAACACAAGTAAAGAATTTCTCGTCGGTCGAAGAGGCCGAAAAGGCCGCTGCCAAATTAGTGGCGGAGAAGACGAAGAAAGGATATGTGGAAACCCGGGAAGAGGTTGCCAAGGAAATGAAGGTGGAAGCTAAAAAGTATGCGCTGAGCTATGACGAGGCAGAAGAGGGCGTGAACTTGATGGATAGGATATTGAAGGATAAAAAGCTGCCGTCGCTCAGGCAGATCACGATCGGCTGTTGGGGGTACGACGGAGAGGACTGCTCGGCTATTGCCGACGGCATTGTGGCGAATAAGGAAAAGTTTGCCCATCTTGAGGGCCTGTTCTGGGGAGACATGGATTCTGAAGAACAGGAGATCTCCTGGATTGAGCAGGTGGATTTAGGTCCGGTGTTGGACGTGATGCCCTTGCTGAACAATCTCAAGATTAAAGGCACCAATAATCTGAGCATTGGCAAGAAACCTCGTCCCAACCTGAAGTCACTTGAGATTATCAGTGGTGGCCTGCCCGATTCGGTGGTGGAGGACATTCTGGGATCCGACCTCTCTAACCTTGAAAAGCTGGTCCTTTATGTAGGAGTGGAAGACTACGGATTTGAGGGTGATCTGGCTGTATTCAAGCCTCTCTTCTCCAAAGACCGTTTTCCTAAACTGAAATGGCTGGGCATTGTCGATGCGGAAGAACAAGATGCTGTTGTGGAGATGTTCCTCGAATCGGATATTCTTCCCCAACTGGAGACGATGGATATCTCTGCCGGAGTATTGACAGACAAGGGAGCACAACTGTTGCTGGATCATGTGGACAAGATCAGCCACTTGAAGTTTATCAATATGAAATACAATTACCTGAGTGACGAGATGAAAAAGGAGTTGCAGAAGGCACTGCCGGTGAAGATCGACGTTTCCGACTCACAAGAGTATGATGATGATTACAGTTTCCCAATGATTACGGAGTAAATGAATGAAGATATGTGTTGTCAGTAATTCGACTTCAAAACGTACGGACTACTTTATCAAAGCGGGTAGAAGCCTCGGGGCGGATACCTGCTTTGTCACATACGATGAGTTGATGGCTACTCTTCCGGAGTATCGTGATACGGTTGTGAAGCTGGAACCTCCGGTGTTTCAGGAAACGGACTTCCGGAAATACAATTCGCTTTGCCGGGATTACAGGGAGATGTTGAGGCGCTTAGCCGCTGTGGATAGACCGGAGGGCGTGCATTTTCTGAACGAGCCGAGTGCAATTCTCTGTGCTTTGGATAAGGTCCGCACTCAGCAGAAACTGGCCGGGGCAGGCTTGAAAACAACCCCGTTGTTCTCGGCGGCACTACGCACTTTTGATGAACTGGCCGAACTGCTTTACCGACAGAAGAGGGGAGGGTTTCTTAAACCTCGCTATGGCTCCGGAGCCGGAGGGGTAATGGCTGTCAGATACAATCATCGCCGGGACGAATGGGTGGCTTATACGACCATGCGTTGGGCGGGAGATCATGCTTGTAATGAAAAACGTATCTGCCGGTTGACAAACCGGAAAGAGATTGCTGTGCTGGCAGAAGAAGTCATGCGATGCGGAGCTGTCCTTGAAGAGTGGATGGTAAAAGAAAAACTGGAAGGGGAGAATTATGACTTGCGTGTTGTCTGTAGGGAAGATGAAGTCGACTATGTCGTGATACGTTGTAGCAAAGGTGCCATAACCAATCTTCATCTGAACAACAAAGCAAGGCTGTTCGGAGAGCTTTCGCTTGCACCTTCCGTCCGTGAGGAGCTTTTTTGCCGGAGCATTGCCGCCACGCGGGCTCTGGGACTGCGGTATGCAGGCATAGATGTGCTGATTGCACGGAACACGGATACACCTTATATTATAGAGGTGAACGGACAGGGAGATCATATCTATCAGGATATGTTTACGGAGAATAAGATATACACCAATCAGATAAGAACGATAGAATCACTTTTCAATGGAAATAGATGAACTGCCATCCGGTAAGCAAGACCGGAAACCGGATATAGATATGAATGGAATTGTGGGCACGCATGACATACTGATGCTCTGTTTCGACACCTTGCGCTATGACGTCAGTGTGGCCGAAGAGGCTTCCGGGGGAACTCCCGTACTGAATAGCTATGGCAGTGGCTGGGAGAAGAGGCATGCTCCCGGCAATTTTACCTATCCCTCGCATTTCGCCATTTTTGCCGGATTCTTGCCTTCACCTGCCGAACCCCATGTGTTGCGCAGCCGGAAGTGGCTTTTTTTCCCTTTTCAGGCCGGCACGGGGCGCATACCTCCGGAGGGCAGTTATGCTTTTAAAGAAGCTACATTCGTACAGAGCCTGTCCAATATCGGTTATGAAACCATCTGTATCGGCGGAGTCAGCTTTTTCAGTAAACGGAATGACATCGGAAGGGTATTTCCCGGTTATTTCAATAAAAGTTACTGGCTGCCTGCTTTTGGCTGCACGGATAAGAACAGTGCCGCCAATCAGGTGGATTTTGCTGTCGGTAAACTGGAAAAGTATCCGGCGGACCGGAGAGTATTCATGTATATCAATTTCTCGGCCATCCATTATCCCAACTGCCATTATGTAGAGGGTAAGAAGAAAGACGACAAAGAGTCGCATGCTGCGGCTTTACGATACGTTGACAGTCAATTGCCCCGCTTGTTCGAGGCTTTCAGAAGACGTTCGGATACATTGGTCATTGCTTTGTCCGATCATGGCACCTGTTATGGTGAGGACGGTTACGAGTATCACTGCATTTCCCACGAGAAGGTATATACGGTGCCTTATAAACATTTTATTCTCAGAAAATGAACGATCAGCAGCAGATTTCACGATATATCAGCTATATGTACAGTTATCCGCATAAGACGGCTTACCGTACTTTTAATCCTCCGGTCTCTCTTGCCCCTTATTTTGAACGGTTGGCAGGGGGGCAGGCAAGTCTATATTTTCATATCCCTTTCTGTGCCCATAAGTGCGGTTATTGCAATCTGTTTTCACAGCAGAGCTGTGATGGAGGGCGTATCTCGGCATATCTCCGTACGATGCGCCGTCAGGCAGAACAGTTGTCCGTGGCGGCACAAGATCTGAAATTTACTTCGTTTGCAGTTGGGGGAGGTACTCCGCTTATTCTGAACGAAAAGCAGTTGGATGAACTGTTTTGCATAGCCGAGCTGTTCGGCGTACGTCCTTCGGAGGTATTCACTTCCATCGAAACTTCACCGGAGTATGCCGACAAGAAAGTTTTGCGGCAATTGCGGACGAGGGGGGTGGAACGGTTGAGCATGGGTGTACAGAGTTTCAATGATGCGGAGTTGAAAAAACTGAAAAGGAGGCCTGTGCTTGCTACCGTGATCGATGCACTTCAAAATATTCGGGAAGCGGACTTCCCGCAGTTGAACCTCGACCTGATTTATGGCATTGAGGGACAGACGGTGGATAGCTTTATTCACTCGCTTACCACTGCGCTTACTTATCGCCCCGACGAATTATTTATTTATCCTCTTTATGTCCGGCCGGGTACACGTATCGATGTACGTTCAACGGATGACATGTGCTATGCTATTTACAGGTCAGCTCGTGAACTGTTGGTGGAGCAGGGATTTGTGCAGACTTCCATGCGTCGCTTTGTTAAACGGAAAACAGTGGAACTGGAGTTCTCCTGTGGCGATGAAACCATGCTGTCCTGTGGTTCCGGGGGACGGAGCTATCTGGGAAATTTACATTATGCCACTCCATACGCTGTGCGGCAGGAAGCCATAGCTGGAGAGATAGACCGTTATATCCGGACTACTGATTTTTTGACGGTAACCAATGGTTATTTGCTTTCCGCGGAAGAGGTACAAATAAGGTTTATTATAAAGAACCTGATGTATTATCGGGGGCTGGACACGGTGGAGTATGAACAACGTTTTGGTAAGGAGCCGGACAGAACGCTCTTCCGGGAATTTACAGACCGGGGGTGGATTGAAGAGAAAAACCGGGTTCTGCTTCTTACGGAGGAAGGAATGGCTTACTCCGATTACATCGGCCAGTCTTTTGTTTCACCTGCCGTAAGGAGACTGATGTCCGAGTATATATATCCTTGATCAACTTTGCACAATGGGGGCTTTGAGTACTATCCGGAATATCTATTATAGGGGCAGTCTGGAATATTGCAACTATACATGTTCGTATTGTCCGTTTGGCAGGAAATCCGCATCTGCCGATACGGATAGTGACCGGGAAGCGCTGCACCGTTTTATTTCACGTATCAGTCAGTGGAAGCATGGGGCGTTGCGTATTCTGATTATTCCTTATGGAGAAGCGATGATACATCGGTATTACAGAGAAGGTATCATTCGTCTGGCTGCCATGCCCCATGTGGCCGGGGTTTCTTGTCAGACCAACCTGTCCTTTTCAGTTTCCCGTTTTCTGGATGAAGTTGAAGAGGCTCGGGCAGATGTCACCAAAATCAAATTCTGGGCGAGCTACCATCCTGAGATGGCGGATGTCACAGAGTTTGCGTCTAAAATAGAAAAACTGCATGCGGCTGGTATTGAGGTCTGTGCGGGAGTGGTTGGTGATCCTTCGGCAAAGGAACAGATCCGGAGGTTGAGGCTGCTGCTGGATCCGTCGGTCTACTTGTTTGTGAACGCAATGCAAGGTTTACGAAAACCGCTTTCGGAGGAAGATGTCCGTTTTTTTAACGAGATGGATAATTTGTTCGATTATGATCGGCGGAACGCAAAGGCATGTTTGAATAATTGTTCCGGAGGCAGAGAGAGTCTGTTTGTTGATCGGGAAGGGGGGATGTATGCCTGCCCGAGAAGTGGGGTGCGGACAGGGAATTTCTACGATGATTCTACTTCTCTCCTTCAGCCTTCTTGTCTCCGTAAAGTATGCGATTGCTATATTGCTTTCAGCAATCTGCGGGATACGCCTCTGAGAAGAATGATGGGAGAAGGGGCATTGTGGCGTATACCAGAGAGGAAAAAGGTCAGGGCTGTATTCTTTGATATTGACGGTACATTGACAGATGCGCAGGGGAGGATTCCCGGGCGTACCGTTTCTGCACTAAAATATATGTCCGGCCGCTTACCTCTGTACCTGAGTACTGCCTTGCCGATGGCACACGCCAAGAAGCGGCTTGGTGATGTGTTCGACTTGTTTTCGGGAGGGGTTTTTGCCGATGGGGGCTTTCTGTGTTATGAAGATACCGTTGAATGTGTTCCGGTTGAACATCCTGTGACTCTTGATTTCCCCGGTTGCCGGATCACTCGTTATACTTGGAAAGGAGAAATCTTTAAGTGTGCCGTGCTTGCGCCTACTGTCCGGGAAGCTACTCGGTTGTCGGCCGGATTGGAGGGGGAGGTATATCAACTGTATCAGGAAGGCCGGTTGCTGACAGTGGTGGACAGCAGGGCGGGAAAGAAGAATGGACTGATGACTCTATGTTCGAGATTGGGAATCTCTTTGCGGGAGATTCTGGTGGTAGGTAATACGATGCACGATTGGCCGATGATGTCTGTTGCCGGTTATTCTTGTGCAGTGATGGATGCGGAAGAAGAGTTGAAGAAACTATCGGGATATATTCTGAATCCCGATAGTATTCCTGTCTTTTTTGATATCTGATTTTATTTGGCTACGTTGTTTATGGGTTTTCCACCGATGTATGCTTTCAGGTTGTCAACCAGAATGGTCATCAGACGTTCACGGGCGGCGGAAGTAGCCCAGGCTATATGCGGGGTGATATAGCAATTTCTGGCAGTCAGCAATGGGTTGTCCGCACGTGGAGGCTCGGTGGAGAGTACATCCAATCCGGCGGCATAAATCTTATAATTATTCAGGGCGTCTGCCAGGTCTTGTTCATTGATCAAAGGGCCGCGACTGGTGTTGATTAAGATGGCGTTTGGTTTCATCAGTTCAAGGCGACGGGCATTAACCAGATCACGGGTTGATTCCGTTAACGGACAATGCAGACTGACGATGTCGCATTCACGGAAAATCTGGTCGAGTTCCGCTTTTCTGATTTCGGGAGGCAACTGAAGCCGTGACTTGGAGGTATAGGCCCACACTTTCATTCCGAACCCGATTGCGATACGGGCTGTATTATATCCGGTCTGTCCCAGTCCGATAAGACCGATTTTCTTTCCTAACAGCTCTATAAGCGGGGTATCCCAGTAACAAAAATCCTGATTCCGGGTCCACTGCCCTCCACGCACTTCGTCTGCATAGTGTTGCACTCGCTGAGTGATATTCAGGATATGGGCAAAAACCATCTGTCCGACGGATGGAGTGCTGTAAGCCGGGATGTTGGTAACCACAATACCGCGTTCTTTGGCTGCCGCAATATCAATAATGTTATATCCGGTGGCTATTACGCCGATATACTTCAGGTTAGGCAAAGAGGCCATGTGCTCTGCGGTGATCACGGCTTTGTTGGTAAGGATGGCCTCGGCATCCTTCGCATGTGTAAGCACCTCTTCGGGGGCTGTGCGATCATAGATTTCACACTCACCTAAAGTTCTCAATTCATCCCAGTTCAGATCTCCGGGGTTGGCGGCATAGCCGTCTAAAACTACTATCTTCATAAATTATTAGGTGTTAAGTATTAAGTTTGTGTACTTGAATACTGAATTAATAACTCTTTATCTAATAAAACAATTACAGATGTTTAATAGTTCTTTTCATTTCCCCAGAGTTGTTTCATTCGTTCGGCATGTTTCTGTTCAGCCGGGTTGTGTTGGGGCTGCCATATTTGCTTATTCTTGATTTCGTCCGGCAGGAATTGTTGTTTTACGAAATTACCTTCATAATTATGGGCATATTTATATTCCTGGCCATATCCTAACTGCTTCATCAGTTTGGTGGGAGCATTGCGCAGGTGCAGAGGTACCGGCAGGTTGCCGGTTTCGCGCACCAATGCCAGTGCATCGTTGATAGCATTGTAGGCTGAGTTGCTTTTAGGGCTGGTTGCCAGATAAATGGTGGTTTCCGCCAATGGGATTCTTCCTTCCGGCCAGCCTATTTTCATCAACGTGTCAAAACAGGCATTAGCCAATAGCAGTGCATTCGGATTGGCCAGGCCAATGTCTTCCGAAGCCGAGATGACCAGACGTCTGGCAATGAATGCCGGGTCTTCTCCTCCTTCTACCATACGTGCCAACCAGTAAATGGCACCGTCGGGATCGCTGCCCCGGATCGATTTAATAAATGCCGAAATAATATCGTAATGCATTTCGCCGTCTTTATCATAAGCCAGCGGATTCTGCTGTAAGCGTTCGGTTACCAGATCGTCAGTGATAACTACGGTCTCTTCCGTTTCCGACTCTACTACGAGTTCCAGTATATTCAGCAGCTTGCGGGCATCGCCTCCCGAAAAACGAAGCATGGCACTGGTTTCTTTCAGTTCTATTTTACGTTCTTTCAGTACGGTATCGGTAGTGATGGCACGTTGAAGCAATTCCAGCAGGTCCTCTTTCTCCAGAGACTTCAGTGTATAGAGCTGGCAACGGGAGAGGAGTGGGCGGATTACCTCAAAAGACGGGTTTTCCGTGGTGGCACCTATCAGAGTAACTGTTCCGTGCTCGACAGCTCCCAGCAACGAGTCCTGCTGAGATTTGCTGAATCGGTGTATTTCGTCGATAAACAAGATGGGGCTGGACTGAGTGAAGAATTTGTTGCTTTTGGCGCGATCTATCACTTCGCGTACGTCTTTTACGCCCGATGTTACGGCACTCAGTGTATAAAAAGGGGTTTCCAGCTTGTTGGCTATTATCTGGGCCAGTGTTGTTTTACCGACCCCCGGAGGCCCCCACAGGATGAATGAAGAGATACGTCCTGCATCAATCATCTTGCGCAAGATAGCACCCGGTCCCACAAGGTGTTTCTGACCGATATAATCATCTAATGTCTTTGGCCGTAGCCTTTCCGCTAATGGTTGCATATCTATTTGTAATGAATCTGTTTATTAGTCGATCACCGTCCCCATCACCTGTACATCTGTGATAGCGGCTTTTTCTCCGATGAAACTGATACGTATGAAACGTCCCTGTATACCCGGAACAACCTGGATCATCCGAATGTTCTCGTTTTGTTTATAGTTGGTCTGATCCGGAATAAGTGTCCAGTGTTCTCTGTCCATCGATGCCTCCACTTTGTATTGGTAATGGTCCGTATCCGGAAATGCGATTCGGATGTGGCGTATGGACAAGCCTTTCTCTGTGTCCAATGTCCAGGAGCGTTCCGGGTCGTTGCCGGCAGCTTGCCAATAGGTGGCTCCATCTCCATCGGCAGCAAATGCGGACGAGTGTCCGTCGGCCGATGAACTGCAGAAGGTCGGATTATTGGGCCCGAAGGTTTGCAGGTTATCTGTTTTATCCTGAACCTCAAAACGTGTATAAGGTCGGTCTTTCACTTTGCAGGCTTCGGTATAAGGAGTGCTTCCGATGAACCGGAGTGTGATCTCGGCAGGCTCGAGCCCCGGCGAGGTAGCCCGTATCACGGTTTCTCCGGCATAGTATGACCGGAATTCAATCGCGGCTTTTCCATCGAGAATACGGATATCACTCTCTTTTTCAAATAGGATCGAGGTACCGGTAGGAAACTCTCCCGGACCGGATATGATGTTGAGGCTGACTGCCGGAGAATTGTTGACCGGTTTACCGTCTGCATCCAGAATGGTTACCGACAACATAACGTCATCTGTCCCGTCTGTCTTTATCTGGTTCGTTTGATCGGCTGTCAGGGCAATGCGTGCAGGTGTTCCTGCCTCTGGCCACTTCGGCGGAGCAATCCCTTTGTAGGCATTGCGGTACCAATACCAGGCACGTTTGGGAATCCGGAAATAATCGATAATTCCCATTTTCCCAAGAGCACTTCCGGCTATACTCCCGTGGTCGAATGCGCACCAGATGGCTTGTCCGCTACGCCAGGCAAAGCCATTTTGCGCATTATTCTTTGCCAAGTCTCCCCAGCCCGGATCGTACTCTCCCGGACGGTCGGCTGTCGTGCTGCCATACTCTGAAACTACCGTCGGTATGCCCGGTTGCTGAAACTCGGGGATGTAGCTACCGTCACCGTTATATCCGGCTATATCACCCAACTTGTCAATTCGTTTCTCTCCCAACGGACGTTGAGCACCGCCAATGGCCGCCGGACGGGTTGGATCGAGTTGCTTGGAGAGTTTGACGGTTTCTGACAGTAACTTGCGCATCGGGTCGATCGTTTCGGGTGCGGTAAAGAACGGTTCGTTACTCATACTCCATACAACAATAGAAGGATGGTTGCGGTGGATGCGGATCAATTCTTTCAGTTGGGCTTTTACACTGCTCTCAAATCCTGCCCTGTCTGCTTCATTTACGGGATATGCACTTGCGTTCCAGTAGCCATCTCCTTTGTGACCTCCGATTCCCCAAAATGCATTCTCTGCCCAGAATAGCATACCTATTTCATCGCATGCTTGTGAGAAAGTCGGTGAATGGGGGTAATGCGAACCTCGTATCAGGTTGAAGCCGGCTTCTTTTACCAGACGGATATCTCTTCGCATACCGGTTTCGGTCACGGCATCTCCCCATCCGGCATGATCCTGATGAACATTGGCTCCCTTAAAATAATAATGTTCCCCGTTCAGGAAGAATCCCCGGTCCGGTGTCCATTCAAACCAGCGGAATCCGAAAGACGTTTCATAGCGGTCTATCAATTTTTCTCCGTGGTAAAGCGAGCTGACCACTTTGTAAAGTGCAGGATGATCGGGATGCCACAGTTCCGGTGCCTGAATCTCGCGGGTTTGCTGCTCAAATGTGTAGGTTGCGTTGTCCGGCAATGATTGTGATGTAGAAACAGAAGCCGCTTCTTTGCCTCGGGGATCGATAACAGTGGTCAGAAGTCGGTAAGTTTCTGTTTTTCCGGAACGATTGCATACATCTGTCCGTATGTGGACGCTCCCTGACTTTCCCTTTTTTTCTCCTAAGTCCGGTGTGGTGACCAATGTGCCATACCAATCGATATAGGTCGGTTCTTTGATCACTAAGCGTACGTTCCTGTAAATGCCTCCGCTGAATACATGTTCGCCTGCACGTGGAGCGAGGTCAGGTCGCCAGCAGTTGTTAACCCGAACCGCTATCTGGTTTTTTCCTTCTTTCAGATAGTTCGATATATCAATGGAAAATCCGGTATATCCTCCTTGGTGGGTTCCTGCCCGATGTCCGTTCACAAAAACTTCTGCTTCCTGAAATACACCGTCGAATTCAAGAAAGCTCCTTTTGCCAAGCACTTCTTTCTTTATCGGAAAGGCTTTGCGGTACCATCCGTAACCTACATAAAAATCTTTCGACATGAAGTATGGAGTACTGAAAGAGTGGGGAAGTCCCGTCCTTTCCCAGTCGGAATCGTCAAAATCCGGTCGGGAAGCACTCTTGAAGTCTCCCCGGCAATATTTCCATTCTCGGTTGAAGTTGATGGTTTGTCGTGGAGAATCCGCCCGGCAAACATGGATTGCACTGCTTAACATAAGAAAAACCAACCATAGCTTCATGCCATTGCAGGTGTGTACTGTGAAATTCATCGTATTGAGGTTTTATAGTGTGAATGATAGATAGGCGGATCAGAATACTACCTGAATCATAAACCGGATACCTTGTTTGTTGATTCCCGGGTGGTTCAGGTAAGTCAGACGGCGTACGTATTCGATATGCAACAATTTAAAGATGTTGTAAATGCCCACACTGGCTTCCAGGTAAGGTACTTTCGGATCCATCACATAGCTGGTGTAGCTGCCGTCCCGTTGCGGGAAATCAAACAGTTCCGGATTATTGCTCTTAAACGGGTTATTCTTATCCGTCAGGTTGCCGTATAGAGCTCGGAAACGGAATACCTCTCTCCACTTTAGTTTCTTAATCAGCGGGATGCGGTTGAAAAGTTTACCATTCATGTCATATGTGAGTGCCAGCGATGCATAACGGTCGTTGAGGAACTCCATATTATTGATCAGGTTGAACGTTTCTTTCTGTGTGATATACGATAGGTTGGCGGCTGGCAAAATAAGTAATGGGAACGGAACGGTATTCCATTGTGCACCTCCTTTTAAGGTAACATCTACTTTACCCCAGGACGAGAGCCAGAAGCGCTTCCAGATACTTGCCTCCGTCAGGTTGAAATTATATTCTCCTCCTAAAACACCTTTAAATCCGGTAGTGTGGGAGAGGGTGAAGATGGGAGCATCCAGCGATACCGGACGACGGCGTTGCTTTGTATTGACGAAGGTCTCGCCCGGCGCATAACGTAAAGTCAGCCCCAATTCGGCGGTAGTTATATCGGGTACGATGGTTTTGGCAGCATCATTGCGGATGTATTGCAACTTGCCTGCCGGAGTATCTTCCCGGTGTCGTGCCATGGCCGCAACCGAGAAACCCGATAAAGTTTCCATTTCATATCTCAGTGTGGCGTCCCGTACGTATGACATTTGGTCGACGGTTGTGGTTTTCCACGCTACGAATACGTTGTCTTTATCCGTGTCGAGGAACTTATCCATTGGCGACATGACATCGTAACGGTAGGAGGCCGAGATGTAATGCTTCGGGAATTCCCAGGGGAAGAATTCGCATTTGCGGAAAGAGTAGGTCACATTGCCTTCGTATTTCCATTTTTTATCTTTGAGTCCGTACGCTCCGTATCCGTTGAAGAACCAGTGGGGATTCAGCTTGGCAGTAGTCATGCCGCTGAGACGGAAACGGGTACCATCTACATAATTGCTCGATATCATGGTGTTGATCGGTCCGAAGTCAAACTTACTCGGATGTTCTTTGGTTCCGGTTTCCACATAGTTTTCTATCAACGCTTTTGCTCCGAATATCACATATTTGAATCCGGGTATTTGTTCCAGCCGGTTCATGAAAAGATCCATGCTGCTCTCGGTCTTTGTTAGAGGCACCTGGCGTACTCCGGCCCAATACTCGTCACTTTTGGTCAGCATGTCCGCCTCTTTGATCACACTGCCTTTCAAACGGAAAAGTCGTGGCTCGATGGGGTCGAAGACATAATTGCTATATTTGGTTGTTCGTTTTACCTGGATGCCCTGAATAGCTTTCATGACTAAAAGATCCACAGTCATATCGTCGTCTGTCAGCACCCAGTTGCCATTGGGAAGCTGTTCATATTGCTGTACGACATCCAGATTTTCTACAAAGTTTACCCCTGTTTTTTTAGGCAGATTCATGGTGCACTTCTTCACTGCATAGGTAGAGTCGTCCAGCACATACAGGTGTCCGGTGAATCCGAAGTCCTGAGGGTTCTGTGGGACGAAGGTAAGATGCACACATTTATCTTTATCCACCATCACAGTATCCATCAGGTAGAATTTATAGAAAGAGATGGCTCCGCTTCCGATTGGGCTTACGAAACGGCGTTGCAACAGGCGGATATCATCATCATAGATATTGATATCGGCAAATACATCATTGAGGATGGTACCCAGCATATCACCTGTTGAGAAGAATTCTTCCACGCCATTGGAGTTCATACCTTCGATTATGGTCTTTTTACTTTCCGGGTCCTTCCGGTAAATGGTTTTGGAAGACGTTTCCTGCACCGAGATAGGCAGAATCAGTTTGTTGGTTTCAGGCGAAACCTCAACCTGGTCTTTGAGGAAAGAAAACTTTTTATAGATTCCTTTTTCAAGGCTTTCGGGTGTCACGTCATTGAGTGACATCTTCATCTTCTGATACTTGTTGTACTGATAATAGTCGTTGGTTTCCAGCTTCTGAGCTTTCTTGTGATCGATAACCTTTCGCATGAATTCCACAGCGGGATTATTCTTCCGGGAATACTTTTCCTTTTTAGGTTTTACAACCACCTCCTCCAGCATGACATCATCCGGTGAGAGTACTACATTGAGTTCTTTGGCGCCCGCCGGAATTTTCACTTTCTTGGTGATATAACCCACCGCAGAGAAGGTCAACTCGTTCCATCCTTTGCGGGTTTCTACCTGATATTCTCCGTTAGCATTGGATATACCGCCAACTCCTTTTCCTTCATAGAAAACGGAAATGTACATTAGCGGCTCATGTGAAATAGAATCGGTGATTACTCCTTTCAACTGTGCAAAAGCCTGTGGCGCAGAGAGTATAAGGAAGACTACTATTAATAGTTTAGAATATTGTTGTTTCATACACACTTCATCTCATCGTGAGACTGCAAAGGTAATAAATTCCTTTTGATTGAAAGGACTATATAACCTTTTTTGTGTATCTTTTGAGTCCTGTAAGGAGGGGGAATCCGGCATTATTCCCCCAATAATATTTGTACAATTCGTTCTGCGGTTCGTCCGTCCCAGCGTTCGGGCAAGGTACCTTGTTTCCATTCTCCGTTCATCAGTTTATCCATACTGGCAGCCAATGCTGCCGGATCTTCCCCAACCAGTTCATTGGTGCCTGTGCGCCAGGTTTCCGGATGCTCGGCATAGGTGTTGAGGGTGATGCAGGGAATTCCCAGGAAGGTCGCTTCTTCCGCCACATTGCCTGAATCTGTTATAATGGCTTTTGCCTGGTTCATCAGATATCCGAAAGAGAGGTAGCTTTGTGTGGGCATGATGTGCAGGTTAGGAGCTGTGATATCGAGAGTTTTGATCGCATTGCGTACATAAGTGTGCAGTGGTGCCACAATCGGCATGCCGTTTGCCTTTTCAAGTAAGGTCTCTATCAATTTCCGCAGATTTTCTTTGTTGTTCAGCAGCACATGGCGGTTGAGGGTCAGCAGGATGTACTCATGCTCTTTCAGTCCCAGGACAGAGAACCATATTGGCTTTATCAGGCGGTTGCGGTTATACCGTATTGTATCGATCAGGATGTTGCCTACATAGTAGACTGTTTCATTTTCTGTTCCTGTCTGATTCAGGTTACGATTGGCCACCATGCCGGCTGTGAACAGATAGTCGGAAAGTCCGTCTGTTATCATACGGTTGACTTCTTTGGGCATGGACATATCGAACGAACGGGTGCCGGCTACGAGATGTGCCACTTTTATATTTTGTTTTTTGGCTACGATCGCACAGCTCATAGTTGCAGTGAGGTCATCGACTACCAGAACTACGTGCGTAGGGTTTTCCGTCAATTCACGTTCGAAGGCGATCATTATTCCCGCAGTAAGTTCTGTGGGGTTATTGCCGTTTACGCCCAGATAGGCATCGGGAGCTTTCATATGCAGATCTGCAAATAAGGATGCATCCAGACTGGTGTCATTCTCTATCCCTGTGTAAACCAGGCGATAAGAAATGCGTTTACCTTGTGCCTTAGCGGCATCGATAGCCCGGGTGATAGGGGCGATTTTCATAAAGTTAGGGCGAGCCCCGGCAACAATCGTTATCTTCATCTTCGTATTCTTACAATTTTCAAGGAACAAATGTACACTTTCTTGCGGAATTATTTGTTTCTTTGCACACAAAAAACTTGATATATGCCAACAATCTTTCAGATTCCGACCTTTATCCAGATTCTGGAGTTTATCGGGACATTTGCTTTTGCCATTAGTGGCATTCGTCTTGCATCTGCCAAACAGTTTGACTGGTTTGGTGCTTATGTAGCCGGTGTGGCTGTTGCCATTGGCGGTGGTACTATACGTGACGTATTGCTGGACGTTACTCCGTTCTGGATGACGAATCCCATTTATCTTATCTGTTCGGCGCTGGCCCTTCTGTGGGTTATTTTTTTCCGGAAGCATCTGATTCATATGCACAACACGTTTTTTATCTTCGATAGCATTGGGCTTGCATTATTTACGGTAGTTGGTATCAGCAAAACGATCGATTTGGGCTATGCCTTTTGGGTGGCCATCATTATGGGCACAATGACCGGAGCGGCCGGTGGCGTAATCCGCGATGTGTTTATCAACGAGATTCCGTTGATTTTCCGTAAAGAGATTTATGCCATGGCATGCGTTATTGGCGGAGTCATTTATTGGGGACTCGACCGTCTGGGTGTTGATGCTGCTTTAACACAGGTCATCAGTGGCTGTTGCATTTTTGTGGTACGCGCATTGGCCGTGAAATATCAAATCTGTTTGCCTATCCTGAAAGGGGAGTAGACTTATACTAATTTTATTCCGGCAGTATCAGATCACCGGAGAAGCTGATCGATTCACGATTCTGCATATCGACATCTATGCTGGACGAACCATTAGAGTAGATAGTGATTCTAAACTTGAACTGATCTTCGGAGTTTCTGGCGGTGAAGTTTATCTTCGCTGCTCCGCGTTTGCCCATGACCATATTATATTTGTCAATCGGAGCCTTGAACATCAGTCCTTGCCCTCCTCCATAAGGAATGGAATAAGCACGCCCGAAATAGGGTAGTTGTGAAAAGACCGAATCGTTTCGAACTATAACGGAATAAACTGAGGTCAGTGGAATCATATGCCCTCGGCGTGGGTATGCTGTAGATACGTCAATCCGGTAGTTTTCCGATTCGATTAGCTCTTTTACTGCTTGTTCTTTTTGCTCTTTCTTTTCTTTCCGGTTTTGGGCCTGAAGCGGGCAAACTCCTGTTCCGATGATGAGCAACATCAGAAGGATGATACACTTGTTTGTTTTCATATCAATGGTTCTTTTTCGGATGTTTACATAAAGATAACGGTCGGAAGAGATAAAATGTATAAAGCAGACAAATGATTTAATATTATTTCGTGTTTACCGGATGGGATTTCACAAAGAATAAAAAAGGGAGGTATGTCAAAACTTACCACAGATTGCACTGATTAACACAGAATGAATTTTAAATCGTCGTTTACATAATGCTTAATCTGTATAACCTGTGGCGAAGAAGACTTTTGAGTCTATTGGGGGAGGATATTTCTGTTAGAACTGTTCCAGAATGGCAATTCGTTTTTCGATTGGCGGATGGGTGGCGAAGAGCCCGCTTAGCCCGCTCAATGCGCTTTTAGCCTGTTTGCCAGGATGTTGTATGAATAGCTGCGCTACATCTTCGCGCTCCACAGCTTCTATATCGGGATCTGCAGATATCTTTCTTAAAGCATTGGCCAAAGCCAATGGGTTCTTTGTCATTTCTGCTGCTCCTGCATCGGCCATGTATTCACGTTTGCGGGAGATGGCAAAGCGCATCAGCGTGGCAAAGAAATAGCCGATGGCGGCTACAATCATGGCTAAAACCAAGATGAGGATAGCACCATTGTTTTTATCATTCCGGCTGCGTGTCCACGAAGAGTAATAAACGGAGCGCAGTGCTATTTGTGCCAACATCGAAAAGATGCCTACGAATACAATGGAGATAATCAGCAGTCGGACATCGTGATTACGGATATGTGTCAATTCGTGTGCAATGACCCCTTCAAGTTCCTCGTCGTTGAGTTTATCGATGATTCCTTTTGATAAGGTGACCGTATAAGTACGTTCGTTAATTCCGCTGGCATATGCATTGAGTGAATTGTCATCGATTATGTTGATTTTAGGCATTTTCATCCCTTGCGACATACAGAGATTCTCCACTAAATTGTAGATGCGTTTATTCTCTTTACGTTCCAATGGTCTTGCCCCTGTAGCGGCTTTGATAATACTGGAATTGGCAAAGTAGGCAATAATAAACCAGACCAGAACGCCTCCTATAATATAAGGAATCAGGTTAATAAACATTTGATTGGTCATGGCCAATGTGTCATATTGCTCGTAATCATCTGTCACGGTAAAAGTGATGAGCAGGTAGCTGAACAAATAGGTCAGTACTGCCACCAGGCAAGGGAAAAGGAACAGTAAAATGCCGGAACGTAGGTTGTTCCGGCTCTGTTGTGTCTGTATTCCGACGTATTGCATGTGCATTGCTCTCCTGGGGGATTAGAATTTGATTTTCGGGGCTTCTTCCAGATTGGCACGTTGTTCAGTACCCAAATCGAACATCATTTCTTTATGAAAGCCGAACATGTTGGCTATCAGGTTGGAAGGGAATGTCTGTACTGCATTGTTCAGTTCTTTGGTGGCTGAGTTAAAGTAGCGGCGTACAGCAGCCAGTTTATTTTCTACATCCGAAATCTCTTCCTGTAACTGGAGGAAGTTTTGATTGGCCTTTAAGTCCGGGTAAGCTTCCAAGGTGATTTTCAATCCCGCAAGGGCGGAACTCAGTTGATTCTCTGCTGTAATCTTTTCATCGATTGTTCGGGCACTGATAGCTCCGTTACGGGCTTGGATGACACGTTCGAGTGTGTCCTTTTCGTGAGCTGCATATCCTTTTACTGTATCCACCAATTGTGGGATAAGGTCGTGGCGTTGCTTCAACTGTACATCGATGTCGGCAAATGCATTTTCGCGGTTGTTTCTCAGTTTTACCAACGAGTTGTACATGGAAGCAATGACAATCGCGAGGATGATTACAATCCCCAAAATGATAAGTAAGTTCATAATTCTTTTGATTCTTAACGTTGTTAAACTTGATCCAAAGGTATGTTATTCAGTCTCTATTTACAAAAAGCGCATAATAAAAAACATTAATTATCAAACAAACCTCTCAAAGTGTATTGAAACTTTCTTAAAGTAACACCCAAAAACTGTCAAATAGCACCCAAAAACTATCATTTGATAGTTTTTACCCCAAAGATTGGTGAAATTTACCCTACTGAAATCTAAAATAAGCCTTAAACTTGCATCATCGAGAAAGAAACGAAATATTAACCGCTTAAAAACCGCAACGTATGAAAAGTTTAAGTTTTAGAAAAGACCTGATAGGAGTACAAGAAGAGTTACTCCGTTTTGCTTATAAACTCACAGCCAATCGCGAAGAAGCCAATGACCTGTTACAAGAAACTTCATTGAAAGCATTAGATAATGAAGATAAATTTATGCCGGATACTAATTTTAAAGGCTGGATGTATACAATCATGCGCAACATCTTTATTAATAACTATCGTAAAGTTGTGCGTGACCAAACTTATGTAGACCAAACCGACAACCTCTTCCATCTGAATCTCCCGCAAGACTCCGGATTTGAAAGTACCGAAGGAGCCTATGACTTGAAAGAAATGCACCGTGTAGTAAATGCGTTGCCTAAAGAATATAAAGTACCGTTTTCAATGCATGTTTCCGGATTTAAATATCGTGAAATAGCTGAAAAATTAGAATTGCCACTCGGTACGGTTAAGAGCCGGATCTTTTTTACCCGGCAGAGACTGCAACAGGAATTGAAGGACTTTGTTTAATTAGGTATTATTTATGAAATAAAAAGATTGATTTTAGGTAGTGATTTAGTGTAGATTTTTAGTTGTTTAAAAGAAGGAGTAAGTGAGGGACCCCCTCCTTGCTCCTTTGTTTTTGTGACAATATGATATATAACATGTCTTTTATAAGAACTTTTTGGGAGTGTAATTTGTCTTTATGTCAAATATCTCAGTATATTTGTAATATAACAAGTTAACCTAATGAATGTGAAATCACTTATAACTTACGGCAATGAAAAAGGAAATTAAATTCAGTCTCGTATATCGGGACATGTGGCAGTCGTCCGGTAAATACCAACCCCGTGTAGACCAGTTAGTGCGAATTGCCCCTTTGATTATTGAGATGGGATGTTTTGCTCGTGTGGAAACCAATGGCGGAGCTTTCGAACAGGTCAATCTGCTCTATGGTGAAAATCCGAACAAAGCAGTACGGGCTTTCACCAAACCCTTCAATGATGCCGGAATACAGACCCATATGCTTGATCGAGGGCTGAATGGTTTACGAATGTATCCTGTTCCTGCCGATGTTCGTCGGTTGATGTATAAAGTCAAGCATGCTCAAGGGGTAGATATAACCCGTATTTTTTGTGGATTAAATGAAGTGGGGAATATTATTCCTTCCATACACTATGCGCTTGAGGGAGGGATGATTCCGCAAGCAACTTTATGTATCACCTTTTCACCGGTTCATACGGTGGAATATTATACGGCTATTGCTGATAAGCTGATTGAGGCCGGTGCTCCCGAAATCTGTCTGAAGGATATGGCGGGCGTCGGGCGTCCGGCCATGTTAGGACAATTGACTAAAGCCATTAAGGAACGCCATCCCGAAGTGCTGATTCAATATCACGGTCATAGCGGACCAGGGCTGTCGATGGCCTCCATTCTTAAAGTTTGTGAGAATGGCGCCGACATCATTGATGTAGCTATGGAACCCATGTCTTGGGGAAAAGTTCATCCGGATGTGATTTCTGTACAGGCCATGCTGAAAGATGCCGGTTTTCGTGTACCTGAAATTAATATGAAAGCCTATATGAAGGCGCGTGCCATGACACAGGAGTTCATTGATGATTTCCTTGGTTACTTTATGGATCCGACCAACAAACATATGTCTTCCCTATTGTTGAAATGTGGCTTGCCAGGAGGAATGATGGGGTCTATGATGGCCGATTTGAAGGGTGTGCATGCCGGTATCAATATGATATTAAAGAGTAATAATCAGCCTGAGCTCAGCATTGACGATCTGCTTGTGATGTTGTTCGACGAAGTGGAATACGTATGGCCTAAGTTAGGCTATCCTCCACTGGTAACTCCATTCAGCCAGTATGTGAAAAATGTGGCATTAATGAATGTAATGGCACGTGTGAAAGGTGAGGAACGCTGGAGCATGATAGACAATAATACCTGGGGGATGATTCTGGGTAAAAGCGGCCGTTTACCTGGCCCGTTGGATCCGGAAATTGTAGCATTGGCCAAAGAGAAGGGGTACGAATTTACAGATGAAGATCCGCAGAAGAACTATCCCGACCAGCTTGATGAATATCGTAAAGAGATGCAGGAGAATGGTTGGGAGTTCGGGCCCGATGATGAAGAACTGTTTGAACTGGCCATGCATGACAGGCAGTATCGTGATTATAAATCGGGAGTAGCCAAGAAGAGGTTTGAGGAAGACCTGCAACGTGCCAAGGATGCGGCATTGGCCAAACAAGGTTTCTCCGAAGAAGATGTGAAAAGGATGAAGCGTGCCAAGGCAGAGCCAATCACTGCGATGGAAAAGGGTAGGATTATCTGGGAAATAGATGTTGAATCGCCTTCCATGCCTCCTGAAGTGGGGCATAAATATGAACCGGATGATGTATTTTGCTATATTGCTACTCCATGGAACACTTATGATAGAGTATTGGCTAATTTTAGTGGACGTATCATCGAGGTATGTGCCAAGCAAGGTGCTTTGGTCAATAAAGGTGATGCTTTGGCTTATGTAGAAAGATGTGAAGAACCGGCATAACGTTTTAAAAGTTGTATTGTTATAGAGTGGATAAAGGCCGTTTCCGGTGTAAACCGGAGCGGTCTTTGTTTTTTTAGTGCCATTCCCAAACCCAGCCTCTCTTCTTCCTGAAGCCCGGCTGTCCGGTGTTCTTATCCCGACGCTTCGATGTCCGGAGCCCGGCACTCCGTTAGCTGAATCCCGGCTGTCCGGAAGGTCGGTCCCGGCCGTCCGATCTTTAGGTGATTCGTTTCCCGTCTTATTTGCTTTTCTTTTTATTTCGACTACTACCGTAGTTATTATATAAGGCTTGGGTTGTATATGACATTTGTAATATCTTGTTTCGGTAGAAATCTACCGGTTCTTTTTCGTAGATAGTAAATAAATATTGGGTTTATATTCAGAAAAAGATAAGAATTAGTTTTCGATTTTCTAAATCTGGATGGAACTTTTACTTGTAAATAGTGATCAAACTTCGTATATATAGTTAATTTGAGAAATGACACATATCTTTCAAATCCCTTTGGAATGGATATATAAACGGATCAACTAAGTTCTCTTAGAACTCAGTCTTAAAAAACGCTACAGTAACTTTTAAAGGGATTCTGAAAGGTGGTGAATGGCGAAGAAAAAAAAGTAGAAATTAGCATTTAAAAATATTATAGTATATTTATTGTATTTTGATACTTTATATCTATCTTTACTCCGCAAAATAAGATTGGCAACTCCTTATTTTAAAATATACAACTAAATCTGATTGACAAATGTAAAATTACAGCGTAATAAAGTATTTAATATTGTATATAATTTACATTTTTCAAGAATAACCAAGTTCTAAGAGAACTATAACTATTATTATAACCTAAATTAACACATATTGTTTAACTAAAAAAGAAAAATGAATGAATAACTCGAAAATTATCAATGTAAAATTGATAAAAAAGGTGTTAGTACTTGTTCTATCTTTTTTGTCTGTTACTGCTTTTGCGCAGAATATAACAGTGAAAGGAATTGTAAAAGATGGAACCGGTGAACCTATTATCGGAGGGAGTGTACTTGTCAAAGGCTCATCGATCGGTACAGTGACTGACATTGATGGCAATTACACTTTATCTAATGTTCCTGCAGACGGAGTCCTGGAGTTTTCTTACATCGGCATGAAGAAACAGGATGTAAAAGTAAGCGGTAAAACAGTTATTAATGTTGTGCTTCAAGAAGATACCCAGATACTGGATGAAGTTGTGGTGACGGCTTTAGGGTTGAAGCGTGAACAGAAAGCTTTAGGGTATGCAGTGACCGAGGTCAAAGGCGATGACCTGAAAGCTGCCAATACGATTTCTCCGGTAGCCGCCTTACAAGGAAAAGTTGCAGGTGTCGAGATTCGTCAGTCAGACGGAGGTATGTTCGGAGCGACGAAGATTCAGATTCGCGGTGCTTCTACTTTGAAAGGAAACAATCAGCCGATTTATGTGATCGATGGAGTTATTCTCGATAACTCGACTTCAGGAAATACCACAATGGACTGGGATGCCGGAAACAATAATGCCAATGACTATGGTAATGAACTGAAGAACCTTAATCCGGATGACTTTGAGACAGTTTCGGTCCTGAAAGGTGCTGCTGCGACTGCTCTTTACGGTTCACGTGGTCTGAACGGAGCTGTGGTGATTACCACCAAATCGGGAAAAGGTTTCAAAGGCTTCGGGGTTTCTGTATCACAAACATTTGGTATCGATCATGCTTACCGGACACCGGATATCCAGACTGAATATGGAGTGGGGTTGATGCCTGGTTGGAAAGACACGGACAACAATGGTTCCGTATGGGATCCTTTTCAGTTCAAACTCGATGATAAAGGAGACCGGACACTAATAGGCGCAGACAGTTATGGATGGGGACCTAAATACGATGGTCAGCCGATCCGCAACTATGATGGTACCTGGACCAATTATTCGCCCCATAAAAACAACATGCTGGATTTGTATCAATTGGGGCTGAACTCCAATACGAATGTGGCTATTCGCGGTGGCAATGATAAAACATCGTATTACACTTCTCTTTCTTATAAGAAAGCAAGATCTACCAGCGAAAAGAATACATTTGAGCGTTATTCGTTTTTATTGAAAGGTTCGCATAAAATCAGTGATCGGGTGGAAGTTTCGGCTGCTATGAGTTTCACCAACTCAAATCCGAAGAATTCTCCGCGAACAGTAGGAGAGCGTTTTGTCAATCCGAACGGAACCATTATGACTCCGATGCTGGATGTGAATTATTTCCGCGATAAATATCTGGGTGAGCATGGTGGACTGGCATCTACAAGTTATGGTGACAAGTATGGTTCAGTTCCGGGACGTGATTTGTTTTTTATGATCGACAAATACGATTATTCCCAGAAAGAGACTGTGGTTCGTCCCCAAATGGAAGTGAATGTGCAGATTCTGGATTGGCTGAGATTTAAAGCCGATGCCAATATGAATTACTATTACACTAAGTTTGAAGAAAAACAACTGGGTAGTGGATATGCAAATGAAGGCGGTAAGTATACAATGGGGCAAACCACAAAAGAGCAGGCTACCTTTGGCGGAACATTTACTGTCAATAAGCAGATACAAGATTTCAGCGTAGGTGGTTTCGCGCGATATGAATACTATACAAGTCGTTCGGAAGCATATAAAGTATATACAGATGGCGGTATGGTAGTACCGGGACAATGGTTTGTCGACAACTCAAAGAATCCTAAAAAGTCGGAAGCGAGCATTTCAAATACTAAGAGAATGATGTCTGCTGTCTTTGCCTTGAATCTGGGATGGAAAAATCAGGTTTATTTAGATGTAACAGGGCGTAATGACTGGTCGTCTTCTTTGGTATATCAAAACGGGACGGGCACATATTCTTACTTCTACCCGTCAGTATCCGGTTCATGGCTGCTCAATGAAACATTCGATTTGCCGCATTGGATTACATTTGCCAAAGTACGCGGATCGTGGGCACAGGTCGGTAACGATACCGATCCCTATTATGTGAACTCGGTATATGGCTTTGAAACCAAAGAAATGTATGATGGCAATATCTATGTGAACACTCTCGATAAGACAATGAAGAGTTTGAAGCTGAAGCCGGAGCGTAAGAATGCCTGGGAAGTTGGTTTGGATTTACGTTTGTTTGACAGCCGTTTGAACTTTGACTTTACTTATTATAAGGAAAATACGAGAGACCAGATCATGTCGATTGAAGTTCCTGCTATTTCGGGTGTGAACACTCAGTTGATAAATGCTGGTAATATTCAGAATAAAGGTATTGAAATTGCTGTAAACGCCACTCCGTATAAAAATAAAGACTGGCAGTGGGATGTCGCAATGACATATACAAAGAATAAAAATACTATTATCTCATTACATGAAAATGTGGCAGACTACATTGCATTGAGCGGCTATGCTAATGATTACGATTACCATATCGGTTCGGTTGCCAAAGTAGGCGGCGACTACGGATTATTGATGTCCGACATTCTTCCGGCTAAAAATGAAAAAGGAGAAACATTGTTGGAGTGGGACGACAGTTGGCGGGGAGCTTACGAAGCACGTAGCGGAAAAGTACAGGAAGTGGGTAAAATGACTCCCGACTTTTTAGGCTCTTTATCTACTACTCTGTCCTGGAAAAATTTGAGCCTGCATATTGCTACTGACATGCGTTTTGGAGGATTGGTAGCTTCTTACTCTAACTTGTATGGTACACAGGCCGGGTGGATCAAGAGTTCTTTAAAATGGCGTGATCCTGAACATGGTGGTTTGTCTTGGACCAGCCAGTACGGTGACAGTAAAGGAATCTCTTATGGCGATGGTGTTATCCCCGACGGAGTATTTAAGAATGGTACGTTCGCAACACTTGTAGACGGAACGAAAATGGATGTAAGCGGTATGTCCTACAAACAGTTGGTGGCAGAAGGGAAACTGGAACCCACACATGCCGGAACTTATCATGTAAACCGTGCGGCCTGGGGACAGAATACGATATTCGACACTTGGGTACACGAGTTGAACTATATTGCTTTGCGCGAGATCACCTTATCGTATCGCTTCCCGAAATCAGTGGCAAGTAAGTTTGGTGCCCAGGGATTGGGATTGAGCTTCTCTGCGCGTAATCTGGGATATCTGTACAACTCGTTGCCTAACCATCTGAATCCTGAAAGTGTTCGTGGTAATACGGCTTCTGAGTTCCGTATCCGTGGCTATGAACCTTACACGGCTAATTATATGATGACTATTAATGTAGATTTCTAAACCTTTAATGTGATATTTAGTATGAAACAAATGATGAAAAAATATCTATATATGGCAGCTGTGGCTGTTGTAGGTACAGGATTCCTGATGTCGTCTTGTAAAGACGAATTTGCCGGACAGAATACCAATCCCTCCACAGTCTCAAAACCGAACGTACGCTATTTATTTACTCAATGCGCCATGAGTTTTCAGCCGGCCGATTATCTTCAGTGGTTTGCCGGTTTCGATGCAATGTCTACCTGGGTGCAGGCAACTGCCTCAGGAGGTGGAAACTCCAGCAAATTGAATATGGTAACTCAGACCGGCTGTGGCTATCAGGTCAACGAGGTGCTTCGTTATACGAATGAAATAAAGCATCAGATCAGTCTGATGTCGGATGATGAAAAAGCAAAATACCAATATATTGCTTATTTATGTAATCCGATGCTGGTGTACTTGGGACTTGAAGACTCGGATATGTATGGATCCCGTCAATATTCAGAGGCAGAAATGGCCCGTTATGGTGGGACTCTGACTCCGAAATACGATACACAGGAAGAGTTGTTCGAACTCTGGCTGAAACAGCTTGACGAGACAATTAACTATCTGAAGGAGAATAATCCGCAAGACGTGCTTGGTGCGCAGGATTTTATTTATAGAGGAAAACTTGATAAATGGGCTAAATTGGCAAACTCATTGAAACTCAGAATTGCTGCACGCCTGGTTAATAAAGACAAGGCTCGTGCGATTGCCATCGTGAATGAGGCTGCCCAGAATCCGGCCGGTCTTATTTTAACTCTCGACGATGATTTTGTTTTCAATAAAGGTAAAAGAGACAATAACTGGAACAATGATATTTCCGTTGGTGCGGGAACTAAGCAGTTAATCGATTTTATGGTGAGCAATCGTGACCCTCGTTTGTTTTACTTTTTCCAGAAGAACGATTACAACTCTAATGTAGTTCAAGGTTTCTTTGATCAAAAAAGAGCTTTACCGTCTTATGTAGAAGCCAATGTGAACTATACGGTCGATGCGGACGGAAAGAAACACTTTGAGAGTTGGAAAGCTCCCGGAGAGCCTTGGGTACGCTATTATGGAGTTCCTTGTCAGGTAGATATCAATAAAAAGGAAGAGTACAAAGACTATTTCGACCCCAACAACGAGTTGTTCTATTTGCTGAGCAAAGACGGTGCGAAAAAGACCTATACTCCGATTGCCTACCGGAATACCGAAAATATTAAAGGTCTGTTGATTTACACATTCCCCGATGTTCCCGATGTAGCTCCCGTACAAGATAAGGAAGAATACGGCTGGTACGGACTGTACTTCTCTGCAGGTGAAACCAACCTCCTGCTGGCGGAATTCAAATTGTTGGGTGCCAATCTGCCGATGACCGCACAACAGTATTTGAGTGCAGGTGTCGAGATGTCTGTTCGTGGTTATGATTTTGTTTCCTCTAAGAATCATATTCCTTATTATGATAAAACCTACACAGGCGATGTACACGATAAGACAATCAGCCTGAAAGAAGGCATGATTGATGAAATGCTGTCACATGATGCATACCATCTGACAGGTGATTTGAGTAAAGACCTTGAGAAAGTTTATATTCAGCAATATATTCATTATCTGATGCTTCCGATGGACATGTTTGTTACCGCCCGTCGTTCGGGAGTGCCAATGAAGAACAGTACCTTGTTGCCATATCAGGATTTTGATCCGTTATTGGGTGACCAGTACGTCATTCCGCGACGTTTCCCGGTAAGCAAACCTCTTGATTCTGATTTGCTCCGTGACATTACAATTGCAGCCTATCAGGCACAGGGCTATACGTATGAAGGTGAGATGAGTAATTCACCTGTGACGTTAAGCAAAGAACGTGTCTGGTATGATAAAGAGGCACCGGCTTTTGGTACAGGTCCTCAACAGTAATTTTCTGTTTTACATAAATCTCCGGGGCTGCTTCTGCTTTTTGCAGAAGTGGCCTCTTTTCTATATTATCCTTACATCATCGGGGGCGGTTTGGCGAAGTTGCTATTTCTTCTTTTTCTTCTTCTGTTTTTTTGTATCTTTTTCTTTCGCTTTTTCCTTATCAACAGGAGGGAACTTCGGAACCAGATTCATCAGTCGCAGAATTTGTCCTTGGCGTCGTTTGATATAAGGTGAGGGGTGTGCCGAGTCGAATCGTATTGGATTTGGTAAAGTTGCTGCGATCAGGGCACACTGTCCCCGGGTCAGTTTGGCGGCTGTCGTTTTAAATTTATATTTAGCGGTTGCCTGAGCACCGTAAATACCTTTGCCCATCTCGATGGAGTTTAGATATACTTCCATAATCCGTTCTTTCGGCCAGCAGGTTTCAATCAGAAATGTAAAGTAGACCTCAAACCCTTTTCGTACCCACGAAGACTGTGGCCAAAGGAAGACGTTTTTCGCTGTCTGCTGGCTGATGGTACTGGCACCCCGTTTCTTTTTCCGGGTTTCGTTTTCTTTCATCGCTTTTTTAATTTCTATCATGTCGAATCCGTTGTGAGAGGCAAAGCGGTTATCCTCCGAAGCAATCACCGCCATGGGCAGGCTGGGAGAGATTTTATCAAATGGTACCCACGTATGCTTGCATATCACTTTTTCTTCCGAAACGAGTTGCTGGACAGAGCGGATAATCATAAGTGGAGTGACATATACCGGCACGAATCGATAGAAAATGACGGCACCGATCGAGGAGATAAAGAAAAAAAGGATCAGATTGCGCAGAATGCGAAAGGGTTTCCGGAGTTTCATTGTGTGTGATCTTGTTGGTTTGTTATACGAATGTGCCAATATACTGACTTACCATCCTTTTTTATATGGAGGAGCAAACAGTATATTGGCACATGGCATAAAACACCTGTGGGTGTATTATGAAATCGTTATTTACCGGCTTCAGCGTTTTTAATCATCTGTTCACTGGCGTACATAAATATTTCTACACGACGGTTTTGTTCCGGTGTTTCCGACTCGTTGTATTGTGAGTAGCCTACTCCTTCCACCTTTTTGAATTGGTAAGGTTTAACGCCACATGCCTGAAGATAGTTTTCAACGGCGTATGCACGGTTGGCCGATACTTTCTGGTTAGCTTCGTAGCTGCCTACTTTATCGGTATGACCGATAATGGCTACATCGACTGTCGGATCTTCTTTCAGGATATTGGCAAATTCAGCTAATGATTGTTTAGATGCTGCACTTAGTGCAGAAGAGTTGAATGCAAAAAGTATACCTGAGGGGAAAGTTACTTTTACGGCAGCCAGACCATTGTTATCAGTAACTTGTTCTACTTGTGCGTCTTTGATTTTTGCAGCCTCAGCAGCTTTCTTGTCCATCTTACGACCAATGAGAACACCTGCTCCGGCACCTACGGCAGTACCTACTGCAGCACCGATAGCAGCACCTTTTCCTTTACCGGCAATACCACCGATAATAGCTCCCAGGGCCGCTCCCGAACCACCGCCGATGACACCACCCTTAGCTGTATTATTCATGCTTCCACAACTTCCGAAAACAAGCGCCATGCTTAGAAACAAAGCCATAAATTTAATTTTCTTCATAATTAAGCTCTTTTTATATAGTTAATAATTAAATGGATACTTCCATTTTATAAAAACGTGGCAAATATACAGATTATTTGTTTTGCCTGTCATTTACCTTGTAAAAAAAACAAGAAGATATGTGCTTTTGTTGTCTAAGCTGTGCTTTTTCTTTTCAGAGTATCGGGCGCGACAACACTTTCCGTTTAATCAATGCAAACCAACCGGCCAGAATAACCCCTTTGGCAACAGTAGTGACACAAACAGCCCACCAGATACCTTCTACTCCCATGCCCATGCGGACAAACAGAATGGCGAGCGGAATACGCATGTAGTTGCAGGTGATGCTGATAACGGCAGGTGGAATGGTGCGTCCGATACCGTAGAATACACCTTGTGTCGTGATCTCAAGCATCATAAAGAGTTGTGAATAACCGTCGATGCGGAGAAACACGCCTCCTGCTTCATAAGCGGCCTGTTCGGGAACAAAGAGAGCAAAGATTTCGTTTCCGAAAAATACAAAAAGCAGGGTGCAGAGCGTACCGAAGATTGAGGTCATCAACAAAGTCGTATGCCATGATTTTATCACACGGTCTGTTCGTCCGGCTGCATAGTTTTGAGCAATGAATGCGCTTAAGGCAGTGGAGAATCCTTGTGATGTATTCCAGGTGATAGCCTCAATTTGTCCTCCGGTGGTAAAGGTCATCAATCCGATATGCCCTCCTTGTTCGGATGCTGTACGGCAAAGGAACATATTGACGAAAGCAAACAAGGTGTTAAGGGTAGCTACCGGTAAACCTAATTTAAGGATACGATGGGTATATTTTTTCTTTAACCGGGTAAAGAAAGAGAATCGTCCCAATAAAGCGTCTCTGCAACGTAATTGATAGATAAAAATGCCGAATACTGCTGCTTGCGAAATCCAGGTGGCATAGGCTGCTCCGTTGGTACCCAGCCCGAAACCGAAGATGAAGAGGGGATCGAGGAGGATGTTCAATACCAATCCGGTACCACTGATGTAGAATGGTATCTTACTTCTTCCGGCGGCATTATAAATACCGGTAAAGGCTGCCGAAAGAAAAATGAAAGGTAGCCCGGTAGAGATAATGCGCAGATAAGCGATTGCATTTTCGGTGATGTGCGCTTCCAGTTCGTAGATACCGATGATGGGACGTGCAAGCAGGAAAAGCAGCCCGCCCCAGCAAAGTGAAATAATAAGGGCGATAGTAATGTTGTGTGACGCGAAATTACGGGCATCTTCATGATTTTGTGCTCCGATGGACTGACCTACACTGACCTCGGAACCTACTTTGTTCAGTAAGGAAATGGAACCGGACATCCAGGTCAGGATACCTACCGAACCGACAGCGGCGACGGCTTCACTCCCCAAACGCCCTACCCAAGCCATATCTGTCAGGCTATATGCCATTTGGATAAACGAGGTAGCCATAATGGGCATCGCCAAGTTAAACAATTGTTTATTGATAGGACCTTGAGTCAGATTCTTGATTCCTTGCATGATACTATTTAATAAGAAATGAGTGGCAAAGATACGACTTTCTTCCGGCTGCAATCCTTATCTTTGCAGAGAAAATTTATAGAAGAATATGAAAACAACTCAGAAAACGGCCGGATGGTATCATGTGATGGCAGCGGTGACAGTAATGATATGGGGAACGACTTTCGTTGCTACTAAAGTTTTAATAAAATATGGCCTGTCACCTGTCGATATTTTATTCTACCGTTTTTTATTGGCATATATTTGCATCTGGTTTTTCTCTCCCCGAGTGTTGCGGGCTAAGAGTTGGCAGGATGAACTTCGGTTTGTGGGACTCGGACTATGTGGAGGTTCGCTCTATTTTGTAGCCGAGAATACGGCATTGGGTATGACGCTTGCTTCCAATGTGTCGCTGATTATCTGTACGACTCCTATTCTGACTGCACTGTTGGCACCCTTTTTCTATAAAGGCGATAAATTAAAAGCACGTCTGATAGGCGGTTCTCTGATGGCGCTTATTGGGGTGGGATTGGTTGTGTTTAATGGCAGTTTCATTTTGCAGCTTAGTCCGGCCGGTGATATTCTGACCCTGATAGCTGCATTAATGTGGGCTTTTTATTGCTTGCTTCTCAGGAGGATGAATACTCATTATCCGACATTGTTTATTACACGGAAAGTTTTCTTTTATGGTTTGGTGACTCTTTTGCCCCTGTTCTTAGTGTATCCTTTACAGACGGATATACATATCCTGTTCCGGCCCGTTGTCGCTCTAAATCTGCTTTTTCTGGGGGTGATTGCTTCGATGCTGTGTTATATTATGTGGAATACGGCAGTGAAACAATTGGGAGTGGTTTGTGCCACCAGTTATATTTATGTAGTTCCCCTTGTTACTTTGCTAACCTCTGCCATTGTGATCGACGAAACCATCACAATAGTTGCTTTATTGGGATCGGCACTGATTCTGAGCGGAGTGTATATTGCCGAAAGGGGAGTGAACTTGAAGAAATAAACAGTGTCGGCAATTGCTTTAATTTCCTGTCTCTTCGATTTTCGATGAAATCTTTTCTATGGCTTCACTCAACTCTTTTTCAGGGGGAATTACATTGAAATCTTCCCAGAAGTTTTTGTCGTATGCAAATGGAGTTTCCGCGAAGATGGTATTTACAGATAACCGTTCGTTGTGGCCGAAACGGCTGACATTGTCCGTTTCTATCTTGCAGGTGGCCATCTCAAACCATGTATGTAGACTGGTGCTACCAAGCCATTTATTTCTTTGTTTTATCTTAAAATGTAAGTCACCGCGTACGTGGTTGATGTAATATGTATGTTCCCAAAGTTTATAGGATACGGTATAAACCACTTTTTGGGGAATAATCCGGATATTTCGGCTTCTTTTCTCAACCAGTATGTTGGCTGCTTTATGTATATACCGAGGAATCAACTCAAATCGTGCCCGTAGCAGGGCATTGTTTTCCGTGTCGATATAGAGCTCACCGCAATAATTGGGAGACTTGATACTTGAGCGTTGTTCGAAATAGATTACGTGGGCAAGCCGGTTGTCGATTACAGTAAGATCACTGGAAGTGTAAACGTAAACACATTCTTTGGAGTCCGGAAGCAGGAATTCCGGTAAACTTTTGATTAGGTCTAACTCAATGCAGGCATGAATACCCGATTTCATTTTAGCAATTAAGGTATCCTTTACAGCTTGGTTAGTGATACGGCGCATTTTCAGTAGCTTTACTTGGTCGGTCTTTTCCGGAGC
Source organism: Bacteroides fragilis (assembly GCF_019583405.1). Lineage (GTDB taxonomy): Bacteria > Bacteroidota > Bacteroidia > Bacteroidales > Bacteroidaceae > Bacteroides > Bacteroides fragilis_B. The sequence goes on from NZ_SZUU01000001.1 coordinate 205,017, forward strand.
ATCCGACGGAGCCTTATATATTTTGAAGATGCCTTCTGTCAGGCTGACAAACCGGTTCTTTTGTTCGATACCTTCCCTATAGAAAGAGGTCAGATAGACAGGGACTTTGGAATAATTCTTTTTTCGGAATTGCAGCATCTCTCTCAATAGACGCACCGGATTGACAATGCGTACAATAACCTCTTGTAGGGGAATTACCTTAGGCTCTAAAGCAAAAGTTCCGTTTCGTCCGGCAAGTAGGGATGCATCTGTGGTTTGCGGTACGTAGCCCAGATGTGAAAAGCGAATCCGGCCGTTTCGGAGGGAATCGGGCAGATGAAGCCTGAAACTCCCGTTTTGATTGGTGACACTACCGATTGAGGAACCCTCGGCACCTACGGTAGCATAGGGGATCGGTTCCCTGGATAGCTGGTCTATTAATGTTCCTTCAAGAGTGAACGAGAGTGTGCTGTCTCTGCATAAACTTTCTTCCTTACTTGTGCTTAATGCCGTTTCCGGTCGATAAATGATGATGTGTTTGTCTACCGAACGTAGTTTAAGGTTGTCATTACCAATTATACTGTAAATGGCTTGGCGTACGGTCTGTTTTCCACCTTTCAACTTTACCGTACGTTCATTGTCAACCAGTTTGCTGTCGTAGATGAACAGGTATCCTGTCTCTTCCGTTATTTTAGAAAGTAGTTTATAAACGGTCATTTCACTTTTCGGTAACCGGATGATACGATCGAGTATACCGGAGTCATCCGCCTTTACCCGGGCTGCTATGAATAATAGCAGACAGGTGAACAGGCATTGCAGGCAGAGACTTTTCGAGGCTTTCATTGTTTGTGGGTTTTGATTCCGGGATTACTCGGAGAGGGTGATTATGTTTTGATTGCGTGTGCACTTCAGGTTCAGTGCAAGGCCGATTAGCTCGGCCATTTTCTCAGGAGAATCATCTGAGAAAGAAACCGTCAGTACATGTTTCCCCAGTTCCGGGGAACTCTGCAGATATATTTCCGTCTGGCGAAGGTTGATGGCATGCAGGATATTGTCCAACTGTTCGTCTTTGAAACGCATGTTTTGCATGTATCGGGCAAACTGTTCGGAATTCTCGGTCATAGTCAGCTGCCATTCATCATCCAATAAAGTAGCGGTTTCCCCGGCTTTGACATGTATTTCCTGGCCATTGTGCTTTTGAGTAACTTTTACCTCACCTCTCTGAACTGCTAATTCGAATGGAGAGTTGCTACTGTTTTTCACATGAAAGGCGGTACCTATCACTTCGATCTGTACTTTCTCGGTTTCGATGAAGAAAGGACGTGCACGATTGCCCGCTATGTCAAAAAGGGCGTTTCCTTTCAAACTCACTTCTCTTCTTTTTTTAGAAAAATGTTTGGGGTATTCCAGTGAAGTCTGCTCTGACAGATAGACAACGGAACCATCCTCAAGCGTGGTGACCAGTATGCTCTCTTCTTTGTTTGCTTTGACCAATAGTTCACCGCCGGAAAGCTGGTGGTCGGTCCGTAACACCGTAGGCAGGTAAACACATAGGCTTATAATAGCTGCAATGGCTGCTATGCCGATCCATGCGGTCGGACGTATGGCAAAACGACGTTCTGTCACCGTTGGTAACAGTCCGTCTGTCTCCAGGCGATTGTGTAATTTATTCCACGCCTGATCGGTTTGGGTCTTGTTTTTTTCGATTCGATTCATGATATCTGGATATAATTCTCAATTTCTTTTCGTAAAGTCCGGAGTGCCCGGGTCATTTCTTTCTCTACTGTTTTTACCGATAGTGAGAGGAGAGAGGCTATTTCCGAATACTTTTTTCCTTCTGTGTGGTGTAGTCGGAAGATATGCAAACGGCGTTCCGGTAGTTTCTCAAGGGTTCGGTTTATAATTTGTTGCAGTTCTTTGTACTCAATCTGCTCTTGCGGATCGGGTGAAGCTATATTTACCGGAACGGATAAAATCGCATCCTGATAGCGCTTTTTGACATCCTGATGTTCACAATACTGGATAGAGCGGTTACGTATAGACCGATAGAGATAGTTCTTGACAGAATGAAAAATCTCAAGTTTTTCCCGATCTTTCCAGAATACATAGAACAATTCTTCGACGATTTCTTCGGCTACGTCCGGTTCACCCGTTATGCTGGCGGCGTATAGGCGAAGCGGAGTATAATATTGGCGGAATAATGTTTCAAACGCCTTTATATTGCCTTCTTTTATTTGAGTAAGTATAAATACGTCGTTCAGCATATTGGGGATATATCGGGAGTTAGAGTTCGTCAAAGATACTATAAAAAGTGATTACTGCTTCTGCTGCTTTTTTAATTTGTTTACTGCATGCTCCAATGACTCTGTAGGCTCTATGATATTATAGCCTCCCCAAAAGTTGTCACTGGTAAAGTTATCCACTTTGTCTGAGAATACATGATTTTGTTTGAATGCTGCTTTATATGGAATAGCTGTAATATTGTTTTCTTTCCTGTCCGTAACCACCATTTCCGATAAGATGGTATAGTTGGTAGAAAACAGTTTACGCTTCCAGTCACACTTAAAGCGGATATTGTTCCGGATATAACTTAGGTAAGTGATCCCTCCCAGGTTTTTGTATGATATCAGGTATGATACTTCTACGGGTTTGAAACGCAGTCCAAAAGGTTTTTTTCTTAAGATAGCTTGAGTGGCTTTATTCTTATCATCCATACTGAGGTTAAACTCAGCGCGTGTGAATGACAGTCGCTCTTTATCGATGTAGAGTGTACCATAGCATAAGGGATAGGATAATTTTACTCTTGGACGGAAGCTGATGACATACTGGGATCGGTCGTCAATGCAGGTCGGGTCTTCCATTCGAAATTCGTAGAACAATAGGTCTTCTTTGGCCAACAGGCAGTCCGGGTTCTTTACTATATCCATATAAATGGCCATATTGGGGCCTCCGAGTAATTTTACAGCCAGTGTGTCACTCTGTTTTTGGCTCAACAGTCTGCGTCCTCTGTAAATCTGAACCCGATCGTGTTCGGCAGTTTCATTGTAGGGCGTTTTATAAATATCGATTACAGCCTCTGAAATATTGATATAGCGACGCCCTTTTTGAGCCAATTCTCTGTAGAATCCTGTGAGCATGTTGCTTTGGGGACTATAATTGGCCGGGATCTTGCGAAGTGCTTCTTCCACAATGCTGCGTGGATCTCTGGCTCTTACCAGGATTTCACTAAGCAGGTTGGCATAAGGAGTGAGCCAGACAATCCGTTCTGTGGGATTTTCTTCTTTTAAAGGGATACGGGAATTGAGATAACCTACATGTGAGGCTTCAATGTCTTTGGCCTGAACCGACTCGGGAATCTTTAGAGTAAACTCACCGTCTGCGTTGGTGACGGTACCGACACTGCTTCCTGGTATCGATACATTGACATACTCCAGTTTCTTTTTGTTGAGTTTGTCTTTGACTACTCCACTGATAGTGGTGTATCTTTCCGCATTGTCCTGTGCAGCCAGCGGCATGATGCCCGACAGAATCAAAACTGCCAGTATACATCCGATTGATCTTATCCATTGCGTTTTCATCTTTTTCAGAGTTTAAAGGGTGAATAATAGTTTGCTTTCTGTATATAAGATCGTTCAAACGGAGAATACCCTATGAATTTCTGAAGAAAAATGAGAAAAAACTCAATGAAGAGTGTTTTTCGGGGGATAATCTAATCGTTTTACTTCAAAATCTCATTCAAATCCTTGGTGAGACATCCCCATTTGAATTCATGGTTAGGTGTCAGATAAGGATACTTGGCATAAGAATTGCAGGTGACAACTTTAAATCCCACTATTTGCTCTCCTCTGATCCAACCATAAAAGCCAACTTCTTTTCTGTTGAAGTCTACCCAACCTACAACGACGTAATCTTTTGTTTCGGGATGCTGCTCTTGTGGATAACCATAGGTCCAATTGTCGGTTGGAGGGTTGGCAGTTGTTTTCTTTGCTACTTTGATATCAATTTTGGCACCGTTTACTTTTACATCAAATTCATCGGAGTGATGGGATTGGAAATCTGTCTGGTCCAATTCGAATGGGATTCCCAGATTTTTCAGATGTTTTTGGAAAGCCAACTCTCCGATACAGCCTAACAGGGCTTTGTCCAGTCTCTCTTTTTCGGATAACCCGAAACGTGAATAAAGTCCGTTTTGTATCATGCTTTCCGCTTTGACTTTTGCCATGGCTACTGTTTGATCAAAATTTAAATCCTGTACGATCATAGTAATAAGGTGTTTTATTTTTTAATAAATCAGCAGGAAGGATACCGGTTCGAAAAATAGATTCTCAAGAGGCTTTGAAGTATTGCGCTATCAAACAACTCCCTGCAAACAAAGATACGCAAAAATTCTGAAATGCAAAATAGGAAGAGTGGTTTATACTGATCCATTCGCGGATATCCTTTTCGTTCATTCCATTCAGCAGTTTTCCCTCTTTCCAGATCAGGTCGGGATAACTTTTCTTCAGAGTTGCCATACTGTTAGTGATGCTACTGCTTCCCGATGTGGCGAACAAGATGATTGTCTTGTTTTTCAAATGATAGCTTTCGATGAATGTATTGATAATACGTGGAGCAAGATTCCACCAGATAGGATAGCCGAGGAAAATCACGTCATAATCGGCGATATCTTTGGAAGATTTCCGGATGGCCGGACGTGATTTCGGATCATTCATTTCCAACGAACTGCGCGATTGTTTGTTATTCCAATTGAGGTCAGTATTTGTATAGGGTTGGGTTGGAGTAATTTCATAAAGTTCTCCACCTGTAACCTTAGACAATTTTTCAGCAGCACTTGCTGTAGTTCCTGTCGCCGAGAAGTAGGCTATAAGCACTTTGTTATTGGGCTGCTTTCTGTTTGCGCCTTGTTTTTGTTGGGCACATGATGCAGTGGCTATGCCCATTATTGCCAGAAATACGAATATAATTTTGTACATAACTGATCTGTCATTATTGGGGGAGTTTATTGTATTCTTTATTAGGCACAGGTTCCAGCCATTCGTTAGAGGAGTCTTCCCCGGGAATTTCGAATGCAAGGTGCGCGAACCAACTTTCGGCTGTTGCACCGTGCCAGTGTTTCACGTTGGCAGGGATATGTATGACTGTACCGGGAAGAATTTCTACCGCCGGTTTACCCTCTTCCTGATACCAGCCGCGGCCTGCTATACCGATCAGCATCTGTCCGCCACCTTTCTTCGCATGATGAACGTGCCAATTATTTCGGCAACCGGGTTCGAATGTGACATTGGAGATATTAACCTGTTCACGCGATATGGGTGCAAGGTAGCTATTACCGGTGAAATACTGCGCATAGGCTGTGTTAGGTTCTCCTATCGGGAATATCATTTCACGCTGGAAAGCGGCCTTTGCATCTACACCGGTTGTATCTTTTGCCCATACCTCCTTAGCAAGCCGAAAAGCGGCCCATGCTTTCGGCCATCCTGCATAAAAGCCTATATGTGTGATGATTTCGGATATCTCCGTGCGACTGATACCGTTATTCTTGGCCGACTGGAGATGGAACGTCAGTGAGTTATCCGTTATACCTTGGCTAATGAGTGAAGTGATCGTAACCAAACTACGGTCACGCAGACTGAGTTTGTCAGTGCGGCTCCAGATTTCGCCGAAAAGGACATCGTCGTTGAGTTCCGCAAATTTAGGGGCAAAGTCACCAAGTTGATCGCGCCCGGCTGTCTGTTTGATTTTTTCTTGTGCCATACTTGTTATTGTCAAAAAGTTGAATAATAAAAATAAAAAAACTTTGTTCATAATGATATATGTTATAATGAAGTAATTGTTTTATCGGATTGTTTTGATAAACTTTGCCGGCACTCCACCGACGACGGCATCAGACGGGACATCTTTGGTTACTACTGCTCCCGCTGCGACAATGGCATTGTCTCCGATGCTTACTCCTTGAAGAATGGTTGCATTGGAGCCTACCCACACGTTCTTGCCGAGTACGATTGGGGCGGGTTGGGTGGACTTGCGCTCTTCGGGTAGCAGTCCGTGGTTGAGTGTGGCGAAAACCACATTATGCCCGATCTGACAACCGTCACCGATTGTAATCCCACCATGATCTTGAAAATGGCAGCAGGCATTGATAAACACATTTTCGCCAATAGTAATGTTCTTACCGAAATCCGTGTAAAACGGAGGAAATACACGAAATGAAGAGGGAACACGATAACCGAACAGTTCAGAAAGCAGTTCTCGTACCTCGTTGGGCGTATGATATGCCGTGTTGAGTTGAAATGTGACACGTCTTGCTTCGTTACTCATGACATCCATGAATTGATGGATTCCTTCTGTATCAAGGAGTTTCCTTGTTTTTACATGCTCTTTAAATTCTCTGATCGTCATATTTCTTTCTTTTCTATTTTTACGTTGATACTATATGCAAAAGTACCGGGTATCAGAGAAAGTGCTGTATCCGAATTACAGATTCTCATACCATTTTTCCGTTTTAACTCACTTCACCATTATCTTTTTTATATCGTAATTGTGGTATGAAAGCTAAGTATTCACTACATTTGCGCAGATTAAGATTGCCTATAAATTATGAAAAGAGGAAAACGATTGATACTTCCCTTACTGGGAACTCTTATACTGACAAGTCTTTTTTCCTGTGGTGTAGACCGCTGGCCGGAATATTATCCAGAGACGGGACGCGATATTTGGATAGACAGTGTGATGCGTCAGGAGTATCTGTGGTATAGAGATATGCCATCACCTGCTGCTCCGGACTATTTCCAGAAACCGGAAGCGTTTCTGAAGAAAGCTGTCGCTTCCATGGATAAAGGCTTCAGCAAGATCGACTCTTTGCTTGACGAGCCTATCCCAAGCTATGGTTTCAACTATAGCCTATATAAAGTGCTTGATAACGATACGGCTTATAATGCTCTGATTTCTTATGTTGTTCCAGGTTCGCCGGCCGAAGAAGCCGGATTGAAGCGTGGGCATTGGATTATGATGTTAGATGGAGATTATATCACAAAAAAGGTAGAGCCGGAATTGCAACAAGGAGGTGTCCGGACACTTCAAATAGGTGCATATAAAGAGGTAGTTGGGGAAGATGGCAAAACAACAGGTAGTGTCGTATCGATAGGAGACACAACGATACCTGCTTCACGTTCTTTGATCGATAAACCTGTCCATTATTTCAATGTTATTCCTTGGGATGGAAAAACGGTTGGGTATCTGATGTACAATAAGTTTAAAGCAGGACCGACAGCGGATAGTCAAGCCTATAACGACGATTTACGGAAAGTTTTCCGGGAATTCCAGACAGATGGTGTAAATGAGTTTGTGTTAGATCTTCGATATAACACCGGCGGCAGTTTAGATTGTGTACAGTTGCTCTGTACAATGCTCGCACCGGCTGATAAAATGAATCAATTGCTTGCTTTATTGAGGTATAGTGATAAACGTGTAGAATCGAATCAGGATCTGACGTTTAACCCGGCACTTATCCAGTCGGGTGCGAATCTCAATTTGTCCACTGTTTATGTATTGACTACCAACGCTACGAGAGGAGCTGCGGAAATGGTTATCAATTGCCTTAACCCTTATATGAAAGTGATATTGATAGGAACTCAAACTGCGGGAGAATATGTTGCTACAGAGCCGTTTGTTCATCCGACGGACCGGTTCATCCTGAATCTGGTTGTATGTAATGTATTCAACGTACAAGAAAAATCAGATTATGCCAACGGGTTCAAACCTGCATACGAATATAACGAGGATTCTTATTTAAGCACTTATCTGCCTTTTGGCAATACGAATGAGACATTGCTGAATGTAGCATTGAAAACAATGAGTGGAGTAACTGAAAAGTAATCTGTCATTTTGTATTTTAGAAATGCGGAGAAACGTTTCTTTGCAGGCTGACGATGACGAATAGAATAAAAACGCGTGGATTTTGCGATAGCATAATTCATGCGTTTTGTATTTGGGGAATATCGTGCTCACGATGAAGGGCTATTGACGAATATTGTAATTAAATTGAATGCTAAAATAGCGGAACGGTTCCCAAATGCTATCCTCCCGATGTTTATTTATAATTGTATTCTGGAAGAAAACAGCCTTTCTTTTCGTTCGGTTTATCATTTTTATTACGGCTTGATCTTGTTTTGCTTTCTGAAATTAATATCCCGAAAACAGGAAGTTAACTTCCTGTTTTCGGGATATTAATTTTCTCTTGATGAAAAGTTCGTTCTTTGTTTTTACGATATTAACTTCTTGTTAACGGCTTCTTGCTTTCATCCTATAAATATGTGGAATATTTGCATATTACTTACTAATCCATTTCTGTTTCGCTGCTTTTGGGAAAATGAATAGTTAGTCAGAATGGACTTTTTACGATTTTCTGATAGCAATTTTAGGATATCGCTTTCTTTTTCTAAAATACTATGCTGAAAGGACAAATATTTAAATAGCTGAAATGAATCATCACTTTACTTCTCTGCGTCACCGGCATCATGGAATATAACGAAAATAAAGGCGAATTCTTGATAAAAAAATAAATAATTGTTAATCGAATATGAATAACTAAATAATATAAAGCAACTGGTCTCAATGATATTTCAAAAGACATAGTAACGCAAGGTTTGGTAGAATATCTAAGTTTTGCGAATGGACGTTCAAATCCGGTGGTATATTTTGATAGAAGATATCCTTATTTTGTTCTTAATACAAAAAGAGAGATGGTTTTCTCTAAAACTGTTGTAAATATAGGAGAACGTTAAAAATTAAAGGCTTATCTTTCGCAGGCGATCTCTACAGCTTGTTTGATTCGGTCGGCCATACCGATTCCTCCTTTGAGATTTCCTGCCAACACCAATCCGGGATATTGCTTTTGTAGTTCGTTAATTGTAGCAAACCTGTCGCCACTGCTGCTTTCGTATTGGGGAATGGCTTTTTCATGCCGGAAGATGCGTATCAGATCGGGTGCTATTCCAGCAGGATAATTCAGCATCTCGTGCAAGGTGGTACCAATTAATTCGGTAATTTCGTCATTGCTTTTCGTCAGAAATTCGGGGTGTCTTGTTCCGCCTAGGAAGTATGAATATAATGCACCACCTTCGGGGGAACGATTATCGAAGCAAGCCGATGGAAACAGAATACCTAAAACAGGCTTTTGTTCACAGGAAGGAACCAATCCCCCAAAGGCGCGGAACTCTTTTCCATAAGTATTATGCAGTCCCACACAGACTTGCATAACAGGAGCGTAGGTAAGATTGCTGATCCGGTTCATTTGTTCGGTGGGGATAAAAGGAAGAAGTGAAGGCAGGGCATAGGCAGGTGTGGTGGTTATCACTTTCCGGCAACGAATTTGATTAACCTTCCCGTTGGCATCTGTAAAGCAAACCAACCAACCACGCTCACAAGGTATCAGGGACGTTGAAGTAGCTCCCAATGAGAATCGTTTGTTCCCAATGGCCTGTTCCAATGCTCCTGTCAGATTACTAAGACCTCCATGGGTAGAGAAAACTTTTCGTGTGGCCAGCCGGTCGCGTTGGTTTCGGGATGAAAACGGTTTTGCAATGCCACCGCGGATGAAGCTGCCATAGGTCTGTTCAAGCTGATAAAGTTTTGGCAGGGCGTGACGGGTGACCAACCGCATGGGGTCACCGGCATATACACCCGAAATGAATGGGTCTACCGCATAATGCAGATAGGACGTGCCCAAGCGACGTTGGACCAGTTCGCCGATGGTCTCGTCAGGATTGTTGCCTCTTGAACGAAAAGGTTCGCATAGGATATTTAATTTATCTTTTGTACTGAACAATGGTGTGGCAATTGCACTGAACAGTCCCGAGGGGAGAGGGTGAAAACGATTACCTTTCCATATAAGACGTTGTTTAGAAGCTTCGCGGGCTGTTTCTAAACGGCAGATTGGAGAGAGTGCTTCCAGAAGCTCGGCTACTTCAGGGTGAGAGATTATACCGGTATTCGGTCCGCTTTCGAAAGTAAAGTCACTTTCGTGGTAGGTACATATCTGACCGCCCGTGCGGGATTGCTGTTCGATTACTTCGACATCACATCCCTTGCGAGTGAGGTAATAGGCGATAGTCAGTCCGGTGAGACCTGCACCAATGATAATCGTGTCTCGCAAACGATAATTTTTTGTTTCTGCTTGGTTCATTTTTACAAAGGTTTTGAATATGAATGTGGGGTATGGAGCATAAGCTTGTCAAGTGAAGCGGCTACGTTGCGTACAAATGCCGAACCTTCGGTTGTCATCTCAAGATAGTCATCAGTATAGTAAATCAGCCCGTCATTGGCAAAGACCGACAGTTTCTGTTCATCATAGGCTGTAGCGGCTTTTAGAGTCGGTACTGATACGTGCAAACGGTTTGACAGAGCTTTCCAATCGATGCATCCATTGCACATTAAGGTTTCAATCACTTCTCTGGTTAATTGCTCGGTTGGAGAAAGGGCGTAGCCTTTGGTAATACATAGTTCGCCTTTGCCGATAGTCTTGATGTAGTGGAGAATATCTTTCGTGTTTTGAGCATAGGCCGATTCGAGTTGGCTGATAGCAGTTACGCCCAAGCCATATACTTGTGCAGTAGTGCGTCGGGTACAATAACCCTGAAAGTTGCGGTGTAATTTTTTGGTTTGCATGGCGATACTCAGTTCATCGTTTGGGCGTACAAAGTGATCCATTCCGATAGATTGATAACCGGATTCAAGCAATAGCTTGGCAGCAGTGTCAAACATATTCCGTTTTTCACGATTATCGGGTAGACCTGATTTCTCCAGAATCAACTGTCGTTTATTGATCCAAGGCACGTGGGCGTAACTGAATGTGACCAGTCTGTCGGGTGATAAGGAAATGGCTTGCTCTATACTACGGGCAAAGCTCTCTACTGTTTGCTTGGGCAAGCCATAAAGAAAGTCAAGGTTGATGCTTACCCCCCTTTCACGTAGCAGAGCAAAGATATCTTCCATCGCTACTAAGGAAGGACGGCGATTCACTGTTTTCAGGACTTCGATGTTAATTTATAGCACCGTAATTCATTTTCTTTATATTTTAAAACATCTTCTAATAAGGCGGGCTTAACAAGCTTGTTGCCCTCATATTTACTTAGTAAAGACGAGGGAGTTTCCTGCTGAACACGCTTGTTAAAAACGTCCAGTAAAACAGTGTTCAGTTCCGACCCGCTTAATTCATCGGACAACACTTTAACTATATCATGTAAATATAATTTACTAATAATGTGATCGCCTATATCTATTTTCATTTTTTCCTAATACTATATAAATGTTCATCAACTATTTCTCCCTCTTTTATAACTGAGGACTCAATAATGTCTTCCTTTTCAAAACCTGTTTTTATTTTGTAATCGTATCATTTTAATGTACTTATTGTTTTTTGCAAAGGTAGTCTCATATGTTATATTAATGAGTGTAAAAATGAATCAATCTGCTAATTCTTTTTTAATAGCCTAATCATTAATCAAATTGTTCTAATAGTTAATCCTGAATTTTATCTTTTAGTTCTTTTTTTAACTCTGATGGAATATCATTCCAGTGTAAGTTTAATAGAGCTCCTTCTAAAGAATATAGATAATAGCACACAGGTATAGTCTTTTCAGGATGTTGTTCACGTATCTTTATAAAAGCTTTGACAGAGGTTGCTTCTGCAAGATCGGCTAAAGTGAATATACCAATTTCATTAAGGTATTTCTCGATAGTTGCACCTATGTTCTTCGCATTTCTTAAATTGTTGTCTATTTTTGATTTCATTTTTACTATGGATTACGTAATATATAGTCTTCTTTCTACAAATTCGGTATTATTTTATCATTTCGGCAATGCTTATTCTACAATGATTCAATAGATCGCTTTAAACATCTAATCGGTACCCAACCTTCTTTGGTTGAATTTTCCTTTCGACACCATAACCAACCATTTAGGCATCTTGAACCGATTACTATCTCGTTTTGGTTTACTGGTAACTCATAAGCAGAATAGTCTTCTAATGCAATAGCTATTTGTTGCTCATTCGGTAAGGTCTCACATACGTTCAAAATTTGTATAGGTACCCAACCTGTCATTCCATTCCCCGCTATACACCAAACCCAATTTACCCATTCCGGATCAGTTTCTTTTATAGCTAAATTGACTACAACTTTTTCATCTTTCTTTAATGTAATAGGACTTTCATAGCTTTCAACCCATTTGCACACAACAATATATTTATCTAAATGTTTCATTATCTTGTCATTAAGTTATTTTCAATAGTTGCTTTTATATTTTTAGCGATTTCTTAAATCACTGTTTATATTTAACTTCATCTTTACTAGCATTCATAAAGTATTGACAGTTGCTTTATGCTATGTAATTCCATGCCGCGAAGTTACAACATAGAGTTTTCCAAAAATAGGAAAAATCGGACTTTTTATTCAGCAGTGATCTTTGAAGGCGTTTTACCATAAAATAATTTAAACTCTTTTATGAGATGAGTTTGGTCATACCCGAATAGCTTTCTTGAAGGGGCTATTCGCAGGAGCGTAGCTATATACAGAGTTTCATAAGAAGTGAATACTATTTGTTAGTTGATACAATACGAAAGTATGAAAAACTAGGAAATTCGACTACTAAATATATAATTTTCTTTTTGGCTATAAACAAAAAAGCTTGTATCATTTCTCTCCGTGTCGTTTTCATTCTTCAAATTAATAGAATAATGGTGTTTTGTTCCGACTATATGTCAGTGTTAAACGGTGCATTGCCCTCGTGACCGCCACATATAGCATACTCCGGTCGATTTCTGAATGATAATTCCTATCGTCTGTTTGTGGAATAATTACCTCATCAAATTCCAAACCCTTTGCCATGTGTGCAGAGGTGATAACAATACCCTGCACAAAAGCCGAACTTTGGTTCGATAGGAAATGAATATCAGGAATTTGTAATTTATCTGCCATCTCACAGGCTTGCGATTCGGTTTTGCAAACAATCCCCAGTGATTTATAGGCGGATGCCTGAAAGGTAACTATTAAATCTTTAATAGCAGATAGTTCTTCTTTCTCATTATTAAATTGTAATACTTTCGGTTTCTCTCCATGCCGTGCGACTGGTTCAATATCGGTATTTGTCCGTATTTTCTGTGCAAAATCAGTGATCTCGCAAGTAGAGCGGTAGCTCTTGCACAGCTTCATCACCTCGCCTGTGACAAGAGCTTTCTGAATCATATCCGCAGTAGACGAACCATAAGGATTGACCGACTGGCTGGTATCACCCAATACCGTTTTCCGACAAGGGAATAGCTTTTGTATTACCTTATACTGGATTGGAGAATAATCTTGCATTTCATCTACCAGCAAATGTTTAACATAGTTCTTTGTACCACCTTCCAAAGCGATATGCAGATACGCCAATGGTGCTAAGTCGGCATATTCAAGTGTGCGGTTCTTCCGCATTTTAAACAGTTCCGACTTATCCATCCATGCGAAGAAATCTTTATAGACTTGCAGATCATTGTTTCCGGCAAACATTCGCTTAATCTCTTTCTTAAGGAAATTCCGTTCGGCAGTCGTCACAGTGAAAGCGTATTGTACTTTCATCATATCGAGAATATAATCCGTCATTGCCTCAAACCGCTGGCGCATGGGGTAGCGGTTGAAACGGTGGAATTGCTCTTCGATAAATTCAGCCGGGACGGTGATATGCTTGGTTAGCTTCACATCCTCTGCTCTAAAGTAGTGGTTTTCGATGTGCAAAATAAAGCGATCCAGACTGGCGATGAAGTCGAAAGATGATTTATATTCGATTCGCTCAATAAAGTCCGGTGTTGGTTTTGTCAGCAATTCATTCACTTGCTCTAAAAAACTAAGGTATTTGTATTTGTGATTCAGTACTTCGGAAAGTATCTGCTCCATGCTGGTTTCGGGTACGGTTTCTTCCCCCAGTTCGGGCAGGACGTTAGAGATATAATCGGCAAACACCTTATTCGGAGAAACAATCAATATGTCTTTTGAAGAGATACTGCCCTGAAAAGCATATAGCAAGTAGGCGATGCGGTGTAGGGCAATAGAAGTTTTGCCCGAACCTGCCACACCCTGAATAATGAGCGTTCGGGCTTCCTCATTACGGATAATCCGGTTTTGTTCTCGCTGGATCGTGGCAACGATGTTCTTCATCTTATCATCTGCATTAGAACTTAGTTCCTTTTGCAGTATATCATCGTGGACGGTCAGCGCACTTTCGATCATGAATTCCATCTTTCCAGCTCGGATTCGGTATTGGCGTTTCAGGGAAATTTCTCCATTAATTTCTCCCGATGGGGATTGATAAGATGCTTCGCCCAGTTCATGATCGTAGAACATACTTGAAATAGGTGCTCGCCAATCATAAATTACAGTTGTTCGGCTTTCAGTATCGTGAAAGGTGTGGATACCGATATAAACAGGGATTATCGGATGGCTCTCGCTCTTCTCTTGAAAGTCGATTCGTCCGAAGTAGGGAATATCCACTATTTTGGCAAGCCGTCGGCGTTTGTCAATTACACTTTCGCCTATGGCAAAATGATTCAGGATGCTTTCACGCATGGAGCGTATCTCATGTGGATCAATATCTTTATTATTCCAAAGGTAGTCTTTGTACTCCGCCAATGTATCTACATGGTCTTTCACGGACACATCGGTATGGCTGATTATCTGCTTCAGCCGATTGATTATTTGCTGCAAATAGCTTCTTTCTTGCTTCTCTGTTTGATTGAATACCATAGTAATTTATTGCTAAAGGATGAAAATAGAGTCAAAACGGTGCGCAAAATTACTGCAATCCAATAGGATAGGAAATGGCTATTTATAGCTATATATCCATAAGTTTTGTATCTTTGTACGCTCAAAATGAACGACATGGATATTCTTAAACTTGCCCTACATAATCAGCAAACTGCTTGGAAGATACTGGAACATACCGGTATTATCCCAGCATGGGAACGTATTGGGGCAACTGTCCATCTGGTAGGTTCGCTCAAATCCGGTCTGCTGGCAAAGAGTAGGGATATAGACCTGCATATATATACTGATACATTGGATATTGCAGCCAGCTTTTCAGTGATGCAGGAACTTGCCGAACGGCTCTCTTTAAAGGAAGTCCACTATAAGAATCTGATTCAGATAGAAGAAGAATGCATCGAATGGCACGCCATCTACGAAGATGAAGACATGAACACGTGGAAGTTTGACATGATTCATATTCGTAAAGGCTCAAAATATGATGGTGTGGTTGAAAAAGTAACTGCTGCCATAACGAACCGACTTACCCCGGAAATCAAGCAAACTATTCTTCAAATTAAATTCGATGTGCCGGACGGTGTGCAGATTCCCGGCATAGAAATCTATCATGCTGTTTTCGTGGGTGGAGTTCGTAGTTACAAAGAACTGGAACAATGGAGAAAAACCAATCCGCTGACAAATAGCTTGGATTGGTTGCCGTAATGGAAAATACGTTTAAAGTACCCTACAAATATATCGTATGTAACAAAAATTGAAAATGAAAAAGATTAGAATAATAGCTATAAGAAGGGTGCAGCATAGTGATTTGTCGGCTATGTACGAAAATCCGATTGAACACACTTGTGATATTGAACAAGGTACGACCTTTATTTCAGTTGATGGGCAGAAACCGGAAGAACTGTGTGAAAGCGCATGGGGTTCAATGAGCTATTTTGTTACGGAATTAGCCAATGGAGGCGGTAACTTCTATGATGGCTGGATGAAAAATCCGCACTCAGCAATGATTTCGTGTAACGATGGTTTTCGTCCTGTTAGTTTTTATATTGAAGTGATTGAATAATGATGTACATTAAGATAAAACGCCAGTGCTTAGTTAATAGAGAATACCGAAACTTTCTGCCCGGTTGATGGCTTCGATCACATTATCGACATTCAGTTTTGCCAATATATTCTTGCGGTGATTGTTCACCGTGTAAATACTAAGGTTCAGTTTATAAGCAATTTCCTTGCTCAAAAAGCCCTGTCGGATTAATAAGAGTATTTCCTTTTCCCGCTTGGTTAATTGTTGGTCTGTCGGAACAACTGCCGATGCAAGTATCTCACCCGTTTTCCGATTTAGAACCGTCCGCTTGATTCGCTCCATAGGTGTTTGGTCAGGTGAAATATCCATCACTCCCATAATCATCCATGCCTTTCCGTTCTTGTCTTTCTGAATCACTTGGTGACGACTGATTACATTCACATATTCCTGCCGGGCATTCAGCATACGAATTTGGAATATCTGCTGATAATTATTTCTTTGTTCTTGCGGAAGTGAATAGATGAACTGTCCGTGTTCAATCTGGTGTTCGATGAGTTGTGCCCGGTCGTCCGGGTGAATTCGTTCCTCCAATAAATCACCCTGCTTCCGAATCGTCTTTATCCATGTAGGATTATATCCGAAGATAGTAGCAAAATTATCGGATGCAAAATCGTATCGTTCTTTGAAAACATCTACCGTAAAGATGCAACTGTGGCTCATTTGTGAGAATGTCTGTATGGATGCCCTGCGTTCATTCCACAAATCATAGTCCACATCCAGCGGGCTTATCTGCTGTCTTGCCCATAATTCTTCGGGAGTTATCTTATTGGTAGTCATGTGGCAAAGATAAGCGATAAATCTTTTCGTATCTCTATTTCCATTTGACTTTCTATGTAAATGCATTCAAAAAAAGAATATCCTATGAGTATATTCCAAATGGATTGAGCCAGAGGTAGACAGGGTATACCACTTTCAGACAGTTTTGAAAACGGCTCTTGATTCTTCTTTCATTTGCCGAAGAAAATAGAATCAACACGTTTTATAAACCATTTAAAATTAGAAGTATGGAAGTAGTAACCATTGAAAAGAGAACCTTTTCGTATGTCTGCGAACGGTTCACCGAGTTTGCCAAACGAATAGAAAGTTTGTGTAGCACTCATACCCAGAAAGTAGAAAACTGGCTGGATAGTCAGGAAGTGTGCCTGTTGTTAGGCTTTAGTAAGCGAACGCTGCAATATTACCGAAGTAGTGGACGGCTGGCTTATTCTCAAATTGGCAGCAAGATTTATTATAAGTCTTCCGATATTGAAAGAATTATTGCAGACAGTGAAACACAGAATCAATCACCCAAACAAACCACGTCTTATGAAAAGAACTAAAGAAGATTATCCGTCCTTCAACCTGTTTTCCATTGTCGGTACATGGGAAAGCATTAATCTGAATCCTACGGTTATCATCTACCGAAATGATAAAGACTATCTTCTTTCTATTATATATGTATCGGAAACTACCAAACAGGCTTCACCAGCTACTTATGAGATACAGCAAGATGGTAGCCAGTATTTTATTGTCACTGCATCCAAACGGCTCTATGTAGATTATGATCCGGCAAAAGATGTACTTAGCATTTCATCGCTGGGTGACTATCTGCGTAACTAACCAGCTATCTAGCAATCTTGAAATCAATATTTCAATAAAACAATCTTTCAATCATGGAACTAATAAATAAAGATACTCCGCAAGTCAAAGAATTTATTTCTTCGCTCGATTCGATGCTGGACGGCATTGAATCTATAGTCAAGCATTACAAGCCCCACCTGAACGGGGAACGCTTTCTTTCTAATAATGAGGTTTCCAAAAAACTGAATGTCAGTCTGCGAACCCTGCAAGAGTGGCGAGATACAGGGCTAATCCCTTTTATCCAGATAAAAGGTAAAATCATCTATCGCCAGAGCGATATTGATAAGCTGCTCCAAAAGCACTACTTTGAAAGCTGGAAAGAATAACTATCTAAAAGAGTATGATTTCCACTATCTTAAAATGAAACCTCTTTTATTAAGGTGGAAATTATACCTTTGCATCCCAAAACAGTTGAAATTATGAAGTTTGTAATAGAATCCGGTACGACTGCCGATATTGACGAATTAGAAAAGTTATATGATGATCTGAATGATTATCTATCAGCTACCACCAATTATCCCGGATGGATAAAAGGCATTTATCCTATCCGTGAAGATGCAGTTGCTGGCATAGAAAATAATACTCTTTTTGTTGTCAGGCATGATGGAAAGATAGCTGGCTCTATTATCTTAGACCATCATCCCGATGAAGCCTATAATAATGTAAGGTGGAAAATAGAAGCTGACTACAGTCGTATTTTTGTGATACGTACTTTTGTGGTGCATCCCTCATTCTTAAAAATGGGTATCGGTCGTGTTTTGATGGATTATTCGTTTGAACTGGCTCAACAATCAGGTATAAAATCCATCCGTTTGGATGTGTATGAAAATAATCTTCCGGCAATCTCCCTCTATGAGAAATGCGGTTTTGAATACATTGATACCGTAGATTTAGGCTTTGGCAACTATGGGCTGGATTGGTTCAATTTGTATGAGAAACTTGTTTAAACTCTAATCAAGTGGAAGGTGCTTTCCTCATGCCAGCCCCGAAAACATTGTTTTTCGGAATTTAATTTGAATCATTGACTTTTCCAGTGAAGTATTTAGTCTGTGCAAGTCTTTAGATGAAAATACGCTCGAAATGTAATGAGAGGAAGATTTTCATCTAAACCGAAGGCTCGGACTTGAACGGACTGAATACGGAACTTACCTTTGTCAATGTTTCATATTGAGTTCTGGAAAACTTACAATAAAAAAAGGATTGAGAAAATGAAATTTATTCTTCCCAATCCTTTTTCTATATTGGCTTTGGCTACTGCCTTTATTATATAGCCAATTCCGACAGACAACTATTAACTTTTTGCATATCCTTTAGAATATTCTGATCCAGTACCCGTGCATAGTGTTTTGTTACGCTTGTATCTGCGTGTCCCAACATCTTAGCTACATTCTCCATGCTCACGCCATTTGCAAGGCAAATGCTTGTGGCATAGGAATGCCGAGCTGAATGTGTGCACAGATTTTTCTGTAACCCGCATACATCGGCAATCTCTTTCAAATAACTGTTCATGCGCTGATTGCTCAATACAGGCAATAGCTTTCCGGTACATTCTGCCACATTTTTATACTTTTCAAGTATAGAAGCTGCCACAGGTAACACAGGAATGTTACACATGATTTTTGTCTTTTGGCGGTTCTTCCTTATCCAAAGTTCCCCTTTGTTGTCTTTTACCAAGTGTTCGGGTGATAAATCTTTCACATCGCTGAACGCCAAACCGGTAAAAATGCAAAAGACAAAAACGTCTCGTACCTGTTCTACTCGCTTAATGGTGAACTCTTTGGCAAGAATGATCTTAATCTCGTCCATTGTCAGAAATTCAGGATCGGTTTCTTCCAGTTTGAAACGGTAGTAAGCAAACGGATCTTTCTTTATCCAGTCGTTTTCTAAAGCAATGCGGATAATCTTCTTCAAGTTCTTTAGTCGGGTGATAGCAGAGTTCTGTGCACAACCCTTTTCAATCTTCAAAAAAGCATCGAACTTAGAAATGAAGTTGGCTTCCAAGTTGTTCAGAGCAATATCCGATAGCTGATATTCTTTCTTAATGAATTCTTCCAAATATCGGGTAGTGGTTTCATACCGTTGAACGGTCTTACTTACAAAGTCTTTGCCAATCAGCTTACGGCTTTGTTCGTTATGCTCCCTGAATACCTGCAATAGTGTTTTATTATCTTCGTCCACACCATAAAACAGTTTTCTAACAAGATCAACAGTGATAACCTTGTCGGAAGTTTCTAGTTCTCTATAAATTTGGTGTATGTGGGAACGGGTGATTTCTAAGTAGTGGTTCAGTTCCACTGACATACGGTCTTTGCCTTTTGAATTCTCTTTAGCCTGATTCCATAGGTTTACGGGACAGCTTCTTTTGATAGAAATATCTACCATACAGCCGTTTACGGTGATTCTCATGCACACGGGTGCTTCTCCGTTCTTTAATAATTTGCCTTTCTTGATGAAGAACAATACAGAAAATGATTTTCGAGCCATTTTTACATCGTTTTTAAAGTTACAAAACTATGTATTCTCTTCCAAAGTAAGTCTATGCAAAATACTATGTATCAGTGAGAAAGATGCAAATTCGTGGGACTTTTTTCGATTAAATTTTAGTCCCACGATTTATCCACCGATAATATGCTTGAAACGGCTATTTTCTGCTACCTGCTAGAAAAAAGAAATCCCCGATAATGCTTGATTATCAGGGATTTGCTTGATTTTTCTTTTGTTTTCAGTGATCCGCCTGGGGCTCGAACCCAGGACCCCAACATTAAAAGTGTTGTGCTCTACCTGCTGAGCTAGCGAATCAATCCTTTATTGCTGTTAAGCGGGTGCAAAGATAGAGCTATTTTTTATAATTGCAAATAAATTCTGAACATTTTTGTTATCTTTGTACCATAAATATCAATATACATTATTTATATATGGCTGACGATAAAAAAATAATTTTCTCGATGGTGGGAGTAAGCAAAGCTTTCCAACCTAACAAAAATGTGCTAAAAGACATTTATCTTTCTTTCTTCTATGGAGCTAAGATTGGTATTATCGGTCTCAACGGTTCGGGTAAATCTACTTTGCTGAAGATTATTGCCGGTCTGGAGAAGTCTTATCAGGGAGAGGTGGTCTTTTCTCCCGGATATTCAGTAGGCTATCTGGCACAGGAGCCTTATCTGGATAACACTAAAACAGTGAAAGAAATCGTAATGGAAGGTGTGCAACCCATTGTTGATGCACTGAACGAATACGAAGAAATTAATCAGAAGTTCGGTTTGCCTGAATATTATGAAGATCAGGACAAGATGGATCAGCTTTTTGCACGGCAAGGGGAGTTGCAGGATATTATTGATGCGACGGATGCCTGGAATCTGGATAGTAAACTGGAACGTGCAATGGATGCTCTTCGTTGCCCGCCCGAAGATCAGTCTGTGGCTAATCTTTCGGGTGGTGAACGTCGTCGTGTGGCACTTTGCCGCTTGTTATTGCAAAAACCTGATATTTTATTGCTCGACGAGCCGACCAACCATTTGGATGCTGAGTCTATCGACTGGTTGGAACAGCATTTGCAGCAATACGAAGGTACGGTAATTGCTGTGACACACGACCGTTATTTCCTTGACCATGTGGCCGGATGGATTCTTGAACTTGACCGTGGCGAAGGCATCCCTTGGAAGGGTAATTATTCCAGCTGGCTGGAGCAGAAAACCAAGCGGATGGAAATGGAAGAGAAGACTGCCAGCAAGCGTCGCAAAACTCTGGAACGTGAACTCGAATGGGTACGTATGGCACCCAAGGCACGTCAAGCTAAGGGCAAAGCTCGTTTGAACTCGTACGATAAATTGCTGAACGAAGACGTGAAAGAAAAAGAAGAGAAACTGGAAATCTTCATACCGAACGGTCCTCGTTTGGGTAATAAGGTGATCGAGGCTAAACATGTGGCTAAAGCTTACGGTGATAAACTGTTGTTTGACGATCTCAACTTTATGCTTCCTCCCAATGGTATTGTGGGAGTTATCGGACCGAATGGTGCCGGAAAAACAACTCTTTTCCGTTTGATTATGGGACTGGAAACAGTTGATAAGGGTGAATTTGAAGTAGGGGAGACCGTGAAGGTGGCTTACGTAGACCAGCAACATAAAGATATTGATCCGAATAAGAGTGTTTATCAGGTAATTTCCGGCGGAAATGATTTGATCCGCATGGGAGGGCGTGACATTAACGCACGCGCCTATCTTTCACGCTTCAACTTTTCGGGTGCTGATCAGGAAAAGCTTTGTGGAGTACTTTCCGGTGGTGAGCGTAATCGCTTGCACCTTGCCATGGCATTGAAGGAAGAAGGAAATGTATTATTGCTCGACGAGCCGACCAATGATATTGATGTCAATACTCTGCGTGCACTTGAAGAAGGTCTGGAAGATTTCGCCGGTTGTGCTGTTGTCATTTCGCATGACCGTTGGTTCCTCGATCGAATCTGTACTCATATTCTTGCTTTCGAAGGCGATTCGAACGTGTTCTACTTTGAAGGCTCTTATTCGGAGTATGAAGAGAATAAATTGAAACGACTTGGTAACGAAGAACCTAAGCGTGTGAGATATAGAAAGCTGATAGCTGACTAATACTTAACAATATGTAAGCCCCGCAATTGATTTGCGGGGCTTTTTTGTTTCATAGAGCTATAATATGTTTATCTCTCTTAAAAAATTGTAGCATCTTTGTAATGTATATATAAAGAATATTAATTACCTTTGTACTCCAAAACGTTTATTTACAATTTATTAATTAACAAGTTCTATTAACTAACAAAGAGAATTATGAGAAGACATCTAATTCATTTCCTGCTGGTTGCAGTACTGACGGTATGTTCTGCCGCTACGGCTATTGCCCAGGTAACAGTGAAAGGTCAAGTTGTGGATGCGGAAACAGGTGAGCCATTGATTGGTGCAGCCGTAATGATTGTCGGTACTACCCAAGGCAGTGTGACTAATTTGGATGGTGAGTTTACACAGAAAGCTGCCTCCGGTTCGACACTGCTCATCAAGTACCTTGGCTACAAAGACTTCAGCAAGAAGATTACTCACAAAGGTGGTACTGAAGATTTGGGCGTGATTAAAATGGCAGCTGATGCAATGGTATTGAATGACGTTATCATTACATCTTCCGTTGCTGTTTCCCGTAAAACACCGGTAGCTGTATCAACAGTTGACCCTGTCTTTATCGAAGAAAAGCTCGGAACGCAGGAGTTTCCTGAAGTTCTGAAGTCAACTCCGGGTATCTATGCAACTAAGCAAGGTGGTGGTTTTGGTGACTCCAAAGTGAACATACGTGGTTTCAAGACTGAGAACTCTGCTATGATGATTAATGGTGTTCCGATGAATGATATGGAGTGGGGTGGTATCTACTGGTCTAACTGGGCCGGTTTGAGTGATGTGACTCGTAGCATGCAGGTACAGCGTGGTTTGGGTGCGTCAAAGGTAGCAGCTCCTTCTGTGGGTGGTTCTATCAACATCGTGACAAATACAGTTGATGCCAATAAGGGCGGTTTCATATCTTACGGTATGGGTAATGACGGATTAAACAAGATCCTGTTCAAGGTATCTACCGGATTGACAAAGTCAGGTTGGGCTATGACCCTTTTGGGAGGTAAGACCTGGGCAGATGGTTATATTCAGGGAACCGACTATGAGGCTTATAACTGGTTTGTGAATATCACAAAACGTTTCAACGACAATCATCAATTGTCATTTACTGCTTTTGCTGCTCCTCAGTGGCACAATCAGCGTGGAAATAAAGACGGACTTACTATCGAGGGATGGCAAGAAGTTGCTAAAAACTATATGAATGGTGAAAAGCCTTATCGTTATAATCCTACTTACGGTTTTGGATTGAATGGACAAAGAAAATCATCTGCATATAATGTATATAATAAACCTCAGTTGTCGTTGAACCACTTATGGCAGATTAATGATAAATCAAGCTTAAGTACAGCCTTGTATGCTTCTATCGGTCGTGGATATGGTTATTCCGGTCAAGGATTGACCGGTGCTGATCGTAGCAACTGGTATGGTAGTAACAGTGGAAAGCTGAATATGACTTTCCGTAAAGCTGACGGTACATTTGCTTATGATGAAATCTATGCTTTGAACGAAGCCAGCGAGAACGGTTCGGTTATGGCTATGTCGAAGTCTAAGAACTTCCATAACTGGTATGGTCTGCTCTCTACTTATACAACCAAGATTGGTGACTATTTTGATTTTTATGGTGGTATAGACTACCGTTATTATAAAGGTACGCATACGAATGAATTGGTTGACCTCTATGGTGGTGACTTTTATGTAGATTCCAGTTCAAGAACCAATGTGCTTACTTCCAACAATGCCGCTGCTGCTGCCGGTTCGGCATTCGTAAATCAGAAGTTGAAAGTGGGTGATGTGGTTTATCGTGACTACGATGGTTATGTAATGTCTGAAGGTGTGTTTGCCCAGGGTGAATACAACAGAGATAAGCTGAGTGCTTTCATTTCCGGTTCGGTTTCTAATACCGGTTACTGGCGTTATGACCGCTTCTATTATGACAAGGCACACGCTAAATCAAAAACCACCAACTTTATCGGATGGAATGCAAAAGGAGGTTTGAATTATAACCTTACCGAAAATCATAACGTTTTTGCTAATATCGGTTATATCAGCCGTGCTCCTTTCTTCTCGGGCGGTGCTTTTCTGAATTCAACTACCAGCAATGCGACTAATCCGGATGCAGTAAACGAAAAAGTTTTCTCTTTCGAAATCGGATATGGTTACCGTTCAACGTATTTGACGGTGAATGTCAATGCTTACCACACTCGCTGGATGGATAAGACTACTACTCGTTCGCAAGATATTAATAATTACTACGAAGGTAGTCTTAGCGAGCCTTATGATGCAAGTAAGCTGGTTTCTACCAAATCTGTTATCAATATGCAAGGTGTAAACGCCTTACACCAGGGTGTTGAACTTGATTTTGTTGCAAGACCTTTCCAATGGCTGGATTTGAGCGGTATGTTCTCTATCGGTAACTGGCGCTGGGATAGCAATGCATCAGGAAGTTTCACTGTTGAAGGTCAATTTGTAAACAGTGCATCTATTAAGGGAAATGATGGTAAGGATATAACAGTTCTTGTTAATGCCGCAGCCAATGGGTTGGAACCGGGTACAATGAAACTGAACCTGAAAGATGTGAAAGTGGGAGGATCGGCACAGACTACTGCTGCTTTGGGTGCTACTTTCAAGATTGATAAGGCCATTCGTCTGGGTATCGACTGGAATTTATACGCACGTAACTATGCTGACTGGGCATTAACCTCAAACGACCTGGTGATGAACAGTGAAAAGGACTTTTCTACTCCCTGGCGTATTCCGTCAGCAAGCACATTCGACTTGAACGCAAGTTATAAATTCAATTTTGGTAAGTTGAATGCAGTGCTGTCAGGTAACGTGAACAACTTATTCGATCAGACTTATATTTCTGACGCTACAGATGGTGGCAATCACGACTGGAAGACCGCTTATAATGTGTTCTACGGATTCGGCCGCACTTATAGCTTGAGATTAAAAGTTAATTTCTAATCTAAAACAGGAAGTTTAAATTATGAATAGAAATCTATTAATGCCTGTAGCGGTATCGTTGATTCTGCTGTCCGGCTGTAAATATAACGATGACAACTTCGAAGGATTGGACGAGATGACCCAACCGACGAATTTGATGAAGATAGAATATACGCTGACTGATGCTGATTATGCGGCTATCAGTACAAATTCTGTAAATAAAGATTCTGCAGCGAATCATAAACCTGACGATTTGTCTAAGGACCTCGCGAATGTGAAGACTAACATGTATCTGACAGAGAAGATTACAGGAGCTACCTACATACCTGCTTTCTTGCTTGATAAGTATTACACCGCCGATAAGGGCTCGAGTGCAAAGATTACTTATAAGTACAAAGAAGCGATGTCTTCTTTGTTGTCTGAGTATGCTTCGGTGAAATATCTGAAACCGACGGATGCCGAATACAAGTTGGTTTATGGTGAGGATGCGTTTGCGCCTTATCTGAATGAAAAGACTGAAGGCCAAATGTATAAGATATTGAACGAGAAGTTTAAAGATGCTGAAAAAGGAACAGCTGTTTTCGTTGACTATAAGTTGGGCGAGGGACAGTTGGAGAATCCGTTGATGTGGCAGGATTTTGAAGCACTTCCTACCGGAGACTTAACTGAGCTGAAAGGCTGGTTTCTCAGTTC
This sequence comes from Bacteroides fragilis, assembly GCF_019583405.1. Taxonomy (GTDB): domain Bacteria; phylum Bacteroidota; class Bacteroidia; order Bacteroidales; family Bacteroidaceae; genus Bacteroides; species Bacteroides fragilis_B. Next base: position 230,750 of record NZ_SZUU01000001.1, read on the forward strand.
TGTTGGTGGAACCGAGTGGAAAGTGACTTCTTATGATGATAATCAGTATGTGCAATACTCGGCCAATAAGATGGAAGGTGAATGTATAGCTTGGATGGTTACCCCTGCTGTTTCTGTTGTTGCCGGTGATTATCTTGGTTTTGATGTAACTGTGGGTTATTACAATGCCAACTGTCTGTCAGTGCTTATCTCAGAAGATTTTGATGGTAAAGATGTTAAAGCTGCTCACTGGACTGACGTAACTTCGGATTTCAACATCCCTACCAAGCCGACAAGCGGTTACGGTACATTCGCTTCTGCCGGTAAGATGTCTTTATCAGCTTATGCGGGCAAGAAGGTTTATGTAGCCTTTAAATATGTAGGTGATGGTGCCAATAAAAAGACTACTACTTATCAGATTGATAACATCATGGTAGGTACTTCTATCCCGGCTAACAGTCTTTCTACTCCTGCTTACGCAGTGAAAGTGTACGATGGTAAGAGCTGGAAAGATAAGAGTGGTGACGTATATGTTCCGACATACGCTGATTATGGAGATATGGGGCAGAGCAAACGTTACTTTACTTCAGAAGTTCCGGCTGTTAACTATTTGCCTGCTTATTTGTCTAAGATGGTAGCATATCCTGTTGATGGCGATGCACGTGTAGTGATTTACAGATATTACAATGGTACTGCTTTGAAGATTTATAGCGATGAATACACATACTCGGCTGAAACTACAAGGTGGTCACTGAATACACGTATTGTTGATAAGACAGAGCAGTTTGTACTGTCTGACGGTAAGTGGAACTTTGACCCGAGCACTGTGGTTACTTTGAAGGCAGAAAAGGGCGATGCAGAAACTGCTGCATTCTATCAGACCATTACCGATTGGGTGATTGCCAATAAGGGACAAGAATATGCACCTATATTTAATGGTAAGAGTAATAACGAATATTATTATGGTAGCTCTGCTTATCAGAACAATTTTGATTTCCGCCCGGCGAAGTGGAGAGAACAAAATGCTGCCGCTTATGGCAACATGTCAGATGCCGATCTTACTAAGTTGATGTTCGAACGTTTGCCAGAAGCATTCCTTCCGGGATTGAAAGCAATCTATGGTAGTGCGGATGTTGTGGAAGGTGTAGATGTGTTCTATACAATTAACTTCGCCATCTACGATGGCTCTTCTACCACACAATATACCATTAAATATAAAGTGACAGGTAAAGGACAGTTTGAATATGTTGCAGACTCTTTGAAGAAAGTAGAATAAGGAAACTAATTCATTTATAATAAGAAAGGCCGCTCTGAGTAATCAGGACGGCCTTCTTTTATATTATAACGAGAGAGTTATGGGGGTGAAACGCACCACAGAGGACGCAGAGTAACATAGAGTGAGATTAATTCGTTGATTATTAATATTTTAATCTATGGTATCTGTGATAATCTGTGTGATCTGTGGTGAAAAGGCGTTTTGATACACTCCCGTTTACATCTTCACCTCCATCACTACCGGATTATGATCACTGCACAAATCGAGGTCAGGCGAATAGTAGTCTACCCCTTTAAATTCTTTGGAATGGAAAATATAGTCGATTCTCAGCAGGCGTTTAAAGTACCGGAACGTATACATGTACCCATGTCCGCAAGTCTGGAATCCGTCTTGAAGATTGTCACCTTTCACGGTACTGTATGTGTAGGACGATGGGAGAGAGTTAAAGTCACCGCAAACCAGTATAGGGTAGGGGGTGGTGCGGATTAATTGTTCCAAAGTCTTTGCCTGTGCCGCACGTTTCCTGAAGTTCTCGTTGAGTCCCTCCAACAATTGCCTGGCCACTGCTTCCTCTCTGCCTGTCAGTTCGTTTTTAGCCAGTTCCCTTTCCAGCCTGCGCTTATTTTGGCTGACCTCCGTTGTTTGCAGGTGGTTATTGAAAACACGAACCGTTTGTCCGTCTACGTCCAGGTCGCACCACATACTGCAATTCCTTGAGTCCGGATAAGTGATCAGTTTGCTGTCCTTCACCGGATATTTGCTGAATAAAGCTATCTGCAGGATGGAGATGCTGTCCGGAGCTTGCGGGATAATGACGTATTGCCAATTTGCAAATGTGTTTCGTATGCTGTCTGCGGTGAAATATCGGTTAGCGGCAAACTCTTGAAGACAGACGATGTCCACTTGATGCTCTTCCATGTATTTCGCGATTTCTTTGCACGAGTACCCCGATTGCTCGTTACCGAAACTGTCTACGTTATACGTCGCTATTTTCAAAGTTCTTCCATTTCCTTTTTCCGCCGGAAAGGGTGGTTGGAATATCCGTCCCAGATATTGCCAGTTGGCAGCTATGGCTATCAGCGGAATGACTATCCAGAACCGGCGGCGTATGCCCCAATAGATGGCCGCAGCGAGGTTGATCAGCAAGAGCCCCGACAGCAAGAGCCCGATAAAAGGTATTAAAGTCGAACTTTCCGGGGGAACATGCCCGGCAAATGCTCCGATGATGGTGACACCAGCCAAAGCAAAAGTCAGTGCGACAGAGGTATAATAAAATAATTTGGATACGGCTTTCTTTCCCATTGTTTTAAATTCTGCATTTTAGTCCACCATAAGTTCACCACAGAGGACACAGAGGACACGGAGTTTTTATTTTCCAGGTTTATAGAAAGATCTTAAATTCTTCCTCTGTGAACTCCGTGTCCTCTGTGGTGAACTTGTGGTGAGGTTCTTTATCTCAACCATTTCTTTATCATCTCCTTCAGCTTTTCCTGAGCAATCGGTTTCGAGATGAAATCGTTGCATCCTGCCTCTTCGGCAGCTTTCCGGTCATATTCATAAGCATAAGCACTCTGTGCGATGATAGGTACATCTGCGGACAATTGCCGGATGATCCTGGTAGCCTCCAGCCCATCCAGATTGGGCATTTTTATATCCATTAATATCAGGTCCGGTTCCGCTTCATCGTACATGGTTACAGCTTCCATGCCATCTCTGGCACGTACCAGGTGGTATTTCCTGCCCAGAATCGCATTTAGCAAGTCATAATTGCTGTCGGTATCTTCTGCTATCAGGATGGTAGCCTTATCGGTTTCCGCCTCCGTTACTTCCATGGATTTACGTTCCTCCTTGCTTCCCGCCGGCTCTTTTGTCCGGTCGTCGGCTTCCGGATATTGCCGGTTGTCGGTTTCTCCGTCCCGATGTTCTTCCTTATCGGCCTTCACATCTTGCATTGCGCTTTCCAGAGGTAGCCAGAAGGTAAATGTAGTACCTGTCCCCACTTCCGAAGAAACGGATATTTCTCCTCCCAGACGTTCGATGATAGTCTTGCATATCGACAGTCCCAACCCCGTGCCCTGAGCGAAGTTATTGAGCTTGGCAAAGCGCTGAAACACCCGTCCCAACTTCTCCGGTTCGATGCCCAGTCCGGTGTCTTTTACGTAAAATACCACTTTTTCGGCTTCTTGCCTGTAGCCGTAGCTCACGCTGCCTTGTGTCGTGAACTTAAATGCATTTCCTATCAGGTTAGAGAATACCTGGAAAATCCGGTTCTTGTCCGAGTGAATGCTCAAAGCTTCGTCCGGCGAGTCGAATTTCAGTTCCACTCCTTGCGGGCAGCGGAACACATGTGCATCATGAATCTCTTTGCAAAGCGTGTGCAGCTTTACCGGTCCGTAAGTGAACTCCACGATGCCCGATTCTATTTTCGACAGATCCAGTATTTCATTGATCAGTTGCAGCAACCGTTCGTTGTTGGCATCCACTATTTCATAATATTCTTTTCGCTCTTCCGGGTTTTCGCTCTCCGAGATGATGCGTGAGAATCCTACGATGGCGTTGAGCGGTGTCCGTATTTCGTGGCTCATATTGGCAAGAAAGGCCGACTTCAGTTTATCCGACGTCTCTGCTTTCTCTTTCGATTCCATCAGTTCGCGACGCATCAGTTCCAGCTGAGTAATGTCCCACTCGATGCTGACAATGATGGGCGAGAAGTCTTCACTTTCTACTATGATTTTTTGTTTGTCCAGAATCAGCAGATTGCCATTTTTGTCTTTACCTTCCATGATCCAGTGCATCCCTTTTCCGGTATTGGCAATTTCCATGTCCTCTTTCCGTTTCTGCTGTGCCATTTCCAGCGGATAATAATCGAAATCGTTCATACCGATGGCGTTTTCCGCGCTGATATCCCGGTTATACGATTCCCGGTTTCGGTAGATATACCGGAAATCATTCTCTATATCCTTCACAACGATCCCCGCCGGGAGGTTTTCCATCGTGGTATCCATGATGCGGTTGAGCCGTTTTATCTGCGATTCGTACCGTATACGTTCCGATATGTCGTGTGTAAACGACCAAAAGGTTTCCTCTCCGTCATCCGTTGTCACGCTGTACATCGTACCCTCAAACGCCAATGTGCTTTTATCATGCTTCAGCGGGTGGTAGGCCAGGAAGTTGAAATTCTGTCCTTCCCGTATGCTGTGGTAACGTTCTTCCCAATCCTTCGGACCGTCCATGTCGCCTACAATGTCGAAAATCCGTATTTGCGATAGGTCCGCCTGTTCCGCGATCCGGTGGTTGAGCCTGAACTGTCTGTTGGCAAATATCAGCGTGCCGTCTTTCCGTGCCGCATAAATACTTTCTTTGGCATTGTTGATGGCATGCGTCAGCGTGTTGATGTCATTCCTCTTCCGCTGGATGTCCGTAATGTTCTGTATATATCCTTCCAGAATGATGTTACCGTCTTCTTCTTCACCCCTCAGGTAGCATTGCTGGCGCATATAGTATACCTGTCCTTCCAGCAGAATGCGGTATTCGATGTACTCCTTTACCAGTTTACGGCGGTTTGCCTCCATCCATGTGTTCACGGCAGGCAGATCTTCGCTCAGAATGGTCTCGTAATAATCCTGAAAGTTGATGCTCCGCTCTTCTTCCGTACATACTATTCCGTTGTATCCCCGATAATAGAATGTCTTTTCGCGCGATGAATATTTCCATTGCCCTATCTGTGCCGCTTTTTGTATCTCTTTCAGTTCGTAATTCGTACGTTCCAGTTGCAGCTTTACGTTGCTCCGTGCCGTGATGTCTCGATATTGGCACAACACCTTGTCGCCGTCATACGGCTGCATGATGCATTTGAAGTAGTACGTTTCGCCTCCTTCCAGCGGCAGCCTGTAGTTGCGGTCCACCGTTATCCCCTGTTGGGTCACCCGGCGGAAGTCCGGCAGCAGTTTCTGGAAGGTATGGTCGGGAAGCAGATTGAACAGATTTTTTCCCAAGAGCCTGTCTTCTTGCAGAAACCACAAATCGCTGTGCGGGTCGATGTCCAGACACGTGCCGTTTTTGTCCACCAAGATCAGTGTGTCAGCTGTCAGTTGCAATATCTTATGGGCATTGTTTACGTCATGCAGTATTCTATCCATGCTTCGTTCGGTTTATTGGTTTAAGGATTCTGTTTTCGTTCTTTGGGCTTTTTCCCATGCTCCTGTTCCTTTCATTTTACGAAGGTAGTTAACACCTTTCATCACGTTAATGTTCATAAACAGGAAATAATATGGGATGAATAACAGCTTGTTTTTTATTTGCCGGGCAGACAGGTAATAGCCTCCCATCGCTAAGATGTAGAACAATACCTGAAGTGCCAGAATGGTGCCGTACCAGATAGGAGAGCCCCCCATCAGCAGTATGGCAACGTTGAGCGGGAGCAAGGCGAACAGCAGCACCGGGGCCACCGACCACCGCAGCACCCTGTGTGATATATACTGGAAACTCAGCACTCCGTAACGGAAGGGATTGAGCAGTTCCCTCAGCCGCCAGATAGATTGCAGTCCGCCGGCGGCAATGCGCACCTTTCTTTTCTGCTCTTCGCCCATGTCTGCCGATCCGCTTTCGATGGCATATGCCCGGGTGCAATAGGCTATCTTGTATCCCTGCATGGCGATGCGCAGCGACAGGATGAAGTCATCCAGCAGTGTGTCCGGTTCCATCACTGTGAACAGCTCCCGGCGTATGGCAAACAGCTCGCCTGCGGCTCCTACAGCCGAATAGAGACGTGCGTCCAGTGCTTTCAGTGTCGATTCATATTTCCAGTATATGCCCTCACCACCGGCTGCGGCTCCATCCTTTTCTTGCACGGCAATGCGTTTTTCTCCGGCCACGCATCCCACCCCCGGGTCCTCAAAAGCCAACACGATTTCGCGTATCGCTTCCCGGTTCAGCATTGTGTTGGCATCGGTGAATACCACAAGTGGCGTGTCCACCAATGTCATCCCCCGTGTCATGGCAGCGGTTTTTCCTTGCCGCAGGGGTTGGAAGTGGACGGTGGCTTGCGGCCATGCCTTCAGTCGTTCGTTGGTAGAGTCGTTGCTTCCGTCGGTGGTCCACACAATGTGCAATTTGTCCTCGGGATAGTCCAGTTTCAGGCAGTTGCGCATTTTTTCGTCCACAACGTCTTCTTCGTTAAAGGCAGTGATAAAGAGTGTCACGTCCGGCAGCAGCTTGTCGGGCGGGAGTTGCCGCTTGACGGGTTTCACAGTGAGTTCTTTGAGCTTGACCAGTGTGTAAAGCAGTATTCCGTATCCCAAGTGGGTATAGAATACGAGGAGGAGGGCAAGCCAGAAAAGGATTTGTACGGTGATCATAGTATTTTTTATTTAATCCGGTTCAGTAATTCTGTTTTTTTGCTCGATTCTTTTAGCATATTCACAAAGTAGAGTGCGTCCGCTTTGTTCGATTGGTTTGTTTTGTCTTTTTCATATTGCTCTACAAAGTGCGTGGCATGTTCCACCAAAAATTTTCGGCAGTCGATATTTACCATAACCCCGTCATGATAGTTTCCGTAAGACAGTCCGGTGACGACACTATTACTTCCTATCGACTGGATGTCTTCTTTCTTCAGTCCTTTCAGGTTGACGGTGACCGAAGGGTAATAAAAATATTCCTGACCCGGCAGGCTAACGGTCAATTTAAGTGTTTGCCCGTCTACGCTCTTTCCAATTTTTCCGTGTGTGCGGTAATAATTGTATTCGTAATACTCTTCCTGACTGGGCATCCATACACAATCTTCGCCATCTTTGCCATAAGTGTCGTTCAGCCAAAGGAGGAAGTTGGTCCATCCGTTGTCTGTGTTGTGTACACCTATATGGACTGCTTCTCTCATTTCCACTGGTACTTTCATCTGGGTTTCTATCGCATTTTTCACTTCGGCGGGTGAATTATAAAATACTCTGTGCAGCACTTTTTTCGATAGGTCCCCGTTCACGCTGAAGGGGTTGAGCCTGATTGTTCCGGTCTGTGCGGTAAGGGTTCGAATAGGTTCGTAGGCTTGTGCGGCTTCCAGATATGTTTTATTTCCATTGGGTTCTGCAAGCATCTTGCACCCTCTTCCTGCTAAATGTTTCAATATGCTGTCTTGAGCTATGATGAAATGTTCCCGGATGTTTTCTGCTGCATTTACATCGGCAGCTTTTACATCATGAAAAGCGATGCCTGTTCCATAGTTTAACATATCAATGATGTCATACCAAGAAAGTTCGGATTTCATATAAAAACGCGAATAATTGCCATTTGGTGTAAACATAATTCGTGATTGTACGTTCATGGATTCCTCTTCAGGCCAGAGTGTTGAAGTGATGGCAAATCTGATTTCATTTCCACTCCCATCTGTACTACCTAATGTCTTTAAGGGGGTAATCGTATTAGGTGGTAGATCTCCATTTAGTAATTGTAAAGCATCATAAAATAACTGATGAGTATCTGATGAAGAAGTCTTAAATGGAGTAGAGTTTGATATTGGTTTTCCATTAATTGCAGCCCAAGTTCGACAATATGTTGAGTGTTTACAATCATCTTGTGTCAACATGAATAAAAGTGTCTTATTGTATTTAAGAGCTGGAATTTCAATATCTTGTTTGAGAGTATTATTAAGTAGAGTGCTGTTTGCCAGTTCTATTGATATTTCTGCCGAATAATTATCTTTTTCATTTTGGAATGGATATACATATGATACCTTTGATGGGGTGATATAAAGATCCTTGTCATGAATACATGATATAGATATGAATGTACTCAGAAGCATGAGGCTTATTGATGTAGGCTTTTTCATATTATGTCTATTTTAGTGGTTTGATTTGGAAAAAAAGTTACTATCTAATATAATGTTTGATATTTGTTGCTCTTTCTCTTTTCTGTCAATTCTCATTTGGCTGTTTATAACAGAGTCCGGAGTAAGTAGGCTGGTTCCTATGCCTCTCCATTGACTTTTAATACCCATAATATCTAATATAGTGGGATATACATCTGATTGAGTGATTGGGTAATCATTTTTTTATTAATTTTCACAGGGGAATTAACAATATATAAGGGAATTAAAGAGGTAATCTGTTGTGTTTCTGCATTGAGTAAAAAGTCGTGTGCCTGATGATCACTCACTATAACGATAATACTACTATTGTACAGGTTATTACGCTTTAGTGAATTCAAATAGTTACCTAGACATTCATCCATATAGTGTACATTAGATAGATAATTTTTTAACTCAGATGAAAAATTATCTGGATATTTAATTGGATACTTTTTAACACTATGAACGTATGGTGAATGTGTGGATGATGTTAAAATAATAGACATGAAGGGCTTGTTGCTTTGGGCATCTATGCATGCTGCATAATTAAATATTTGTTGGTCTGTTAGCCATTTTTTTACTTGTTTTTGATCGGGATAGCTGTTCCGAGAGAAGAGTTGATCTATCTGATAACGTTCACAAACTCTGTTTTGTCTCCACATAGTGGGTGAAGTTGGTATGACCATTCTACTGTTTATATTTTCTTTTTTCAGTAGTGAAGGTATTGATATGAATGTATTATCTAAATAATCATTGATTGTAATCCCTTGTTTTTTAGGTAATAATCCTGTTAGATAGATAAATTGCCCATTACTTGATTCTCCTAGTTTGACTTGTGGAATCATGTGTTTATTATAATAGGCTCCTTCTTTTACCAACTGATTTAGGTTCGGAGTAATTTCTATTGAATCGATTACTAATTCTGTGGGGTAGGAGAGCAATGACTCTACAATTATTAATATCAGGTTTGTAGGTTTACACTCTTCCTGTACATAATCGGAAACATAGAAATAAGGGCTCAATTTTTTAAGTTCTTCAACAGAATAATCTTTATTTACTTTTTTTAACGACTCTATCAGATAACTATATATCATCCCAAATTGGAAAGTACTTTCTACAGGAGTATAATTATAAGGAGTTACGTATTTCCAAGTTAAATCTTTCCAGCGCAATGCAGAGTTTCCTACCAAGATGCCAACCAGTAGAATACTGGTCAGCCCGATAAAGGATGCTCGCCTTGCTCTGATCTTAAATGTGATATACGTCAGTTTTTTGCAAAAAATGCAATAGCACACTATTCCTGCAAGGAAAGCTGTTAAGACAAAAAAATCGGTAGTTTTGACTGCGTCTGTTATGTTTTCGGATAGTCCATCTAGGTTATTAAATTCGGTATACAATGACAGTGGCAGATAGGACGAAAAATATCGGCTGTACCAGATATTTGCAAGAGCAAACAGACATATTACTGAAAAAAGAAGTAGGAAAAAGTAGTGTCTTCTTTTTATACATAAAGTCGGGATAATAGAGATTAGGCAGATATCTGCTGCACTAAAGCATAGATTCTCTATATAGGCAAAAGTACTGATATCACTTTTATCCGCTACGACAGAATAATGCATATATAGTAATACTATATATGAAAGGCACATGATAAGAACCTGAAATAATAATCCTTTATTTATATATATTTTTAGTTTCATTACTTAAGAAGATTTGAATCTTGATCATCATATTTCTTTTTTTGGGTAAATAGACCCGCAAATTCCTTGATAACTTTGGTTATTCTGATCTGAAAGCTATTAAAAAGTGATCCGTCAGCACTGAGCGTAGTATTACTTGTCAGAGCACGTGCCTTGCGGCTTGTTATGAAAACAAGTTTTCCATGTGGTTTCATAGCTAATGCTAATGAACCATCTTCTCCTCGTCGGATATCTGTACGGAACCCGAAACGTCGCCCTAAATCTGTTTTAAATCCAAAAACCATTCCACGTACGCACAGTTCGGGACGTTTGATGGCTTGTATGCGCAAATGTATATCTCGTAGAGATTCATATGCCCATAATCCCAGGCGAGAATGATTTCTATCGGGGATAAAACTCCATAAACTATATGTACCCGCCACATTGGGCTTTATTAATTCTTTGGTATGCGTTTCAATATAGAAGGGAGGGTAGATTGTATCTGCATCAATGCAGAGATGATATTTACCCTTGGCGTGGTTTAGGCCACATTGACGTGCATATCCAGGTCCTTTTTGCATTTCATTGAAATAGGGGACTCCAATTTTTTGTAATACTTCTTCAGTGCGGTCTGTTGAAAGATTGTTGACTGCCAATATTTCGATTGGGAAGTTATGATGGTTTGCTGACAATGACCATAAACAACTCATCAAATGGCATTCTTCATTGTGAGCTATCAGAACCACAGACACAAGGGGATTCTCTGATTGTTGCTTTTCCAGCAATTGTTTGACATTATCTATGTCCTTTGGGGCTAACTGTGATAGCGGCTTGTCAAACAAGGATAAATATTCTGTATACCAGTTCATTGTTTGTTAGTCAATGTTTTGAATAATTCTTTCCACTCTTCTACTATTGTTTCCATCTGGAAACGATGCGAACGTATGTTTGCTTGTTGTCCCATCTCTTTTCGTGCCTTTTCATTCTCTATTAATTTAGTTATTTGCAGTGCCATTTCATCAATGTTCTCTGGCTGAACCAAGATTCCGTTTTTACCATTTTCAATGATATCTTTGGGGCCACAAGGGCAGGCGAATGCAACCGGAGGAACTCCACATGACATTGCTTCTGTAATGACCATGCCGAATCCTTCGAAGCGTGAAGACAAGACAAAAATAGAACTTTCATAATATTTATTTACGATGTCGGATACTGTAGGTTCAAGTATGCAAGTTTTATCTATTTTCAATCTTTCTATTTCTTTTTGTAGTTCACCTCGCAGAGTGCCTTCGCCATAAATGCGTAAGGTCCAATCTGGATGCTGCTTGGAGACGAGAGCCCAACTTTGTATTAAAAGGTCAAATCCTTTTTGGGAAGCATATCTTCCGGCAGCTATTACTTGTTTGGTTGTACAGTCCGACTGTCGGTCAGGAGTGATGATGACCGGGTTGGGGATGATGCAGAGGTTGGAAAGTTCCGGCCAATTTTCTGCTTCTTCATTGGTCAATAGTACTACTTTGGCAAGTGACTGGAGATTTTTCATAAAGGCCTTTGTCCAGTAGTTCCTAAGTTTCCCGACAATTGACTTTCCATATTCTCTACTTCCCACTCCATACGAATGGCGAGTTACATGAAACTCTCCGATCTTGGCACTTCCATCTTGCACCGAAGATATGAAATTCAACTCTCTTCTCAGTGTTGAGATTGTGATATCGGCGTGTATTTGAGTTAGTGTCCGGCTGAATCGCCGTTTGAATAGCCAGTAGCGGTATGGGTATTTCAAAAGTTTGCTGATGCGCGACTGATTAAAGGGCCAGTCAAATGGTACATCCAGATCAATATGCTTTACTTTTGGAGATAGCGTATAATAAGGCTTTTGTCCCACTTGTTCAGAAGTGAGAATGTAGATTTCATAGCCTTCGAGATGTTCTGCAAAATAGTTGGCTTTAAACGTAATGATACGTTCAAGTCCCCCCGGGGCATATAGTGACGGCAAGTAATATACAATTTTCATAACTTCAATTTATTTTCGCGATAATTTGTTTGTTGTATTCCTCACCTGCATCAGCCACTTGACTTCCGTTAGGAGCTTCGTTAACGTATTTGCGTTCAAGCTTTACTTTACGTTGTGCGTCCATGCGCCACCATTCATATTCTATGTCCACATGCCCGATGTCGATGGCTTGATATCCGATTTTAAATAGATCATAAGCTAATACTGTGGCTGTGGGACCAAGTGCGATCAGAAACAGCACTTTATTATCTTGTTTGCATGCTTCGGCTTTAATATCTTCTATGCGGTTGAAAGCGTTGCAAGGTGGGCACAAAATCCGACGGATACTTTGTGCATTATCAAATAGGTCATTGCCAACTCCCAAACGGCTTTTCTCGCCTTCAATAAATACAATATCTCTACCTTCCCAAATGGCTTTCATTTCATGAAACCATTGTCCACATGCTTCTTTGGATTTAAAATCCATATAAGGGCGGGTGACAAATGTATTATAATATTTTCGCTCTGATGTCAATAACTGATCCCACCATGATCCATATATAAAGAAATGGGTCCGCCAGAATCTTCGTGCTTTTCGGTTGTATCGTTCCAAATGTTGAAATACATCAGATATACATACGAGATGTTTTTCATTTTTACTGGTCAATATTTCCTTAAGCCTTTTTGATAAGAGAGGAGTCCCTTCTTGAAAGCCAATTTTTTTATCAGGATGGGTCAGCAGCATTTCTCCATCTCCGAAGCGGCTGACAGAGCAACGGTCCTCTACTATCTTTTGGATTGTTTCACTGATAGATGCTATTTGAGGAATGATCTTTTGGCGTCTTCGTAAGACTATATACCAAAAATTATACCATTCTACGGTACTTCCATATTTTAATTTATAGCGAATTTTGGTGATAATTTGTGTTGCTTTATTCATGATCTTTGTTTTTTAAAGAGTTCATCCCATTGTTTCATAATATTGTCTATATAGAACTTCCGGATGTTTTGCTGTGCTTGTTTTCCCATTTGTTTTCGCAGATCTTCATGCTCTATCATGTAAATGATCTTTTCTGCTAATGCCACAATATTTCCATTTTCTGCCAGTAGTCCATCTGTTCCGTCGGTAATGATGTCACGTGGACCGCAGGGGCAAGCAAAGGAAATTGGGGGCACTCTGCACGCCATTGCTTCACCAATTACCATAGGCATTCCCTCATAACGCGAGGAAAGTATGAAAATTGAACTTTTACTCATTTCTGTTGCTATATCGTTACTTATTCCGTTCAGATGGCATGTTTGCTCTATTGCCAGTTCCTTGGCTTGCACTTGATAATCAGTTCGGTCGCCAGCACCAAATATTTCCAGTTCCCAATCCGGATGTTGCTGGCTGACGATCTGCCATGCAGGTAGTAACAGGTCAAATCCTTTTTGGTACGTATATCGTCCTACAGCGATTGCCCGGTGTGCAGTTCCATCAGCGGTATGTTCGGTTTTGAAAGAGGCAGGGTTGTGAATGCAAATCACATTATTCAGTTCGGGCCACATTTTTTCATCTTCATGGGTCAACACGACGAACTGATCTAACTCGCGTAATTTCTGAACAAGTTGCTTGATCCATAATTCCGATAATTTCCGGCGGATAAAGGCTGGAAGGAACGTTAGATGTTCCAAGCTGCGATAGTTTTGCCGACTGAAGTGGAATTCACCGATTTTTTTGCTTCCGTCTTTAATAGAAGTAAGAAAATTAATTTCTCGTCGAAGGACAGAGATGGTAATATCCGGACGAATTTGCATTAATGTCTCCGTCAGCCGCTTCTTATAGGCTGTTTGCAATTGTCTGTATTTCCATAGCCGCTGCCATAGATGCGGGGCTGTTGAGTGCATGCGATCAAAATTAAGGTTAAAATTGATCAGGTGCACTTTGTCCGATAATGTATAGGCAGGGGGCAGTTCCTTTTCTTCGGTCAGGATAATGTATATGTCATATTCTAACACGTCTGCAAGGTAGTTTATTTTTAAGGTAAGCACCCTTTCCATGCCGCCTGTAGCGTAGAGACCAGGTATACAATAGGCTATTTTGATGGGTTGTTTCATAGCTCTTCAATTACGTGTTTCATTTGTACTTTCCACGACAATTTGTTGCTGATAGATGCTCGTATGTCAGATGGTTGCATTTCTTTTATTGAATCGTAAAACTTGATAATCCGATGGATGTCTAAGAACGATTCGTCTGCTGGTATTTTCATGATATAAGGCATTGATTCAAAATCTTCATCTATTTCCGAATAGATGAAAGGGATGCCCCGGGCGGCGTATTCACGATTTTTTAGTGACCGTAGGTAAGTGATTCCGCTTCGATGACGTGCCAGGCTGCCTATTCCTATTTGACATTCGTTAAATACTTTATCGAGGGACTCTCCGAACAGGGGGCCATGGAAAATGACATATGGCTCTAATGCGTTATTCTTTACTAATTCTTGATATTCGTCCATGACTGATGGCACACCTTGCCCCACGATGTGTAGTCTGACTTCTTGTTTATGTTCATTTTGGATATACTGTATCATTCCCCGAATGGCTCGGTCGAAGCCGTGCCAAGGGTGTATGGTGGCAACAGCGATCAAGTTCAATTCCTTGGGTGAGGGAGTGGTAGCCTGTTTGATTGGGATGGCGTCAAAGTCTATTCCGTTGGATATTCGTATTGTCGGGCGTCCGAAAATGGTTTTATGATCAGAGAAGGTGACAATTTTGTGGATTTGCTTGGCCAGCAACCTGCGCAAGCATTTGTCGGCCAGCAATACGCGTTGGTATCCCCACGGAAGTCCTTTATATTCCTGATCGTATGGATAGGTTGGTATTTCCATGACCGTTTTCACTCCAGTTCGTTTCAGTTGCCAAAACATGTAGATTAGAAAAGGGGTGGTGTTGTGATCGCTTCTTGCGTACACTATCTGTATGTTGTTCGATTTTACATAATCGACAATACACTTCAGGCCTGTCCGTTTCAGTATCTTTCCACGGATTCCGTTACCGTAATCCTGAAGTACCTGATTATCCACCATTCGTCGTTTATGATTGTGATCATCATCCAGCCAGCATGTGCGTACATCTATTCCGCACTCTTTCAGTGCTTTCACCTGATAGCGGATTTTTTTGCTGATTCCGTTTGCCTCTTCGAATCCGTGGAATATAAGAAACAGTGCTTTCATCGTTTGTTTTTGGTTATGATGCTTTTTACCTTGCCGATGATGTCATATTCACCGGTCAACTGTATATAGCACCCAAATATACAGAAAAATATAATGCTTTTTACAATCAGGGTCAGAAAAATGTTGCCTCCTTCTGTCAGCAGGCTGAGCGGATAGAGTACGGCTATCAGCAGTACACTG
This sequence comes from Bacteroides fragilis, assembly GCF_019583405.1. Lineage (GTDB taxonomy): Bacteria > Bacteroidota > Bacteroidia > Bacteroidales > Bacteroidaceae > Bacteroides > Bacteroides fragilis_B. Next base: position 245,907 of record NZ_SZUU01000001.1, read on the forward strand.
ACCGCTAATGGTGATACAAGCTGAACCGCGAAATGTCGCAGGCTGCGGTGCAGAGTCACCCGGTACATCATCCAGTAGCATTGCACAAAGTTGACGGTGAACGTCAGTGTGATGCACGTGGCTACGGCTTGGAGTGTGCCTATCCGGAAAATGCCCAACAGGATGCCCGCCACGTTGAGTACCGATGAAAACAGGCCGCACACAAACAGGCTTTTCGTATCGCCTGCCGCCTGAAAGATGGACCCGGAGGAGGAGAGGACGATCTGTATGCCTACCGACAGCGTGAGTATCCGGAATATAGGGATGGAGGGCATCCATTGGTCGCCGAACAGGATCAGGGTCACCTCGCCGGCCGTGAAGTACAGCAGCACGCTCAGTGGCAGTCCGATGAAGGCCAGAAAGCGGACAATGCGTTCGTAACCCGATGCCAGGCGTTCAAGGTCGTTCTGGTATTCGCTGAAGATGGGGTGCATCACCGGGGTGATCACCTGTGTGATGTTTTGTAACGGCAGCATCATCAGACGGTACGATTTTTCATAATAACCCAGGGGAGACATTCCCATGTACTTGCCGATCAGTAGTTTGTCGAGGTTCCGGCTGAAGTAGTTGATGATGTTGAACAGGAACTGGTAGGCAGAGTAGGAGAATATCCGGCGCAACACGTCCAGCCCCAACGTAAGCCTCAGGCGCTGCGGATAGCGTCGTATGGAGACCACGAAAATCAGGATGCCCGACAGGATGGGCCCGATGACCAGCGCATACAATCCGGCTCCGCACAGAGCCGCCACGACGGCTGCCGCACCGGTGGCAATCTGTATGACGAAGCTTCGCAGGGCGATGAATTTGAATTCTTTGTTGCGGTAGAACAGTGCGTTGGGAACGATGGTGGCAGAGGCGAAAAACAGGTTGACGGCCAGCAGCTGGCACAGCGTCCGCAGTATTTCCCGGTCGTAGTAGGCGGCAATGGGCCACGAGGCAGCGGCGAAAAGCAGTGCCAGGCCGATACCTGTCCAGATGGTGAAAGAAAAGAGTCCGGACAGGTTCTCCTGGGTCAATCCTTTGTGCTGGATGATGGCGGGTGACAGACCTACGTCGGTGAACAGGTTGAAAAAGGCGATGATCACCGTGGCTATGGCCATCACGCCGAAGTCGTCCGGCGAGATCAGGCGTGCCAGTACGCCCGCGACGACAAGGGACACGACGATGCCGCTGTATTTGGCCAGGGCGGTGTAGAATACTCCGGAGAAGAGTTGATGTTTAATGGAAGTCATTTCTTTTTAACGATTAACGGTGAACGATTAGCGATGGGCGATCAATGATCTGCGTTTTGCAACAGACGGTAGGCTTCGGCGTACATGCTGCCTATGTGTTCCGTCCCAAAGCGTGCGATGGCGTATTCGTGGTTCCTCTCTCCTTGTCCTTCCCGGGCCAGTGAGGCGGCTTCTTCCAGAGCGCGGACGATGCTTTCCGGACGGGCGGCGTCAAATGCCGGATTACCGGTTTCGCGCAGCAGTTCTCCCACGTTTCCCGTTTGCGGCCCTATAGCTACTTTATGGAAGAGAAAAGCCAACGGCACGTTGCCCGAGTTCAGAATCTGTTTGCGTTGTACGAATATCACATCCGCGGCGGCGATGTATAGTGGAAGGCTTTCGTTGCTGATCAGTTCCTCGCTGGCTCCCGCCTTTATGCGTAGCGTTTTGTTGAGTAAGGGCATCGCCAGGTGATATCCGATGCGGGAGAGGAGCCGTTTCAGAGGATTACTGTTTCCGGGATGTTTTGAGAACGGGAACATGCGCGGGGCCAGCAGATACTTTTTCTTTGTCTGGAGGTGTGTATATGCGCCGAGTACCATGCGTATCTCCTCCCAGTCGCGAAATTTGCCGAATGAAGTGATCACGTAGCGGTCCGCCGGGATGCCCAGTTGCCTTCGGGCCTCTTGTCGTGAGATCGCTTCATTATAAGTGTGTTCGTACAAATGGTGCGGAATCAGTGTGTTGCGGCTCTTGGGGTAGCGGCTGCGGAATTCGTCGAGGCTGAACTGTCCCATGTGTACGGTCAGGTCGCTGTTCGTTTCAATGATGTCATACGCTTGCCCGATGATGGGATTGCTGCAATAGTGCGGACGGATGTTGTGGCGTGTATACACGAAGCGGCTGCCTCCGGCACGGAAATGGTCGATGCGCTGTTTCAGTTTTTCTATGATTGAAGGGTCGGTGCAGTTCCATCCCACCACTTCTTCGGGCCATTGAAAGTGGATAATGTCATACCGGATGTTGGACTCCCAGAAGGCCCGTGTGGATCGTTCGACGTCAATTCCCTGGCGGCGGATCGCCTCGTGTAGCGTGCGCACAAAGAGGTTATCCGTATCTTTTTCATTGAAAACGATTAATGCGTTCATGATGTTTGTTTGGTCTTAGTTTTGCAAAAGTAATGAAAAAAAAGGATAACTTCATCTTTTTCGCTCTCAGAAAAAAGATGAAGTTTGCGCGATGGTTTTCCTCAGAACTTCCTCATAGTCCACTTTGATCGTCGAGTTGCCCTCTATGAAGGCGAGATAGTAGGCCGTGATTGCCGTCAGTTTCTGTGTCGACATGTTTTTGCCGTGTTCCAGCTTGCTAAGCAGGCTGCGGTCTATTTCCATCATCTCATAGGTCTGAGTGGTAGAGATATCCGCTTTTTTCGCAGGTTCATTAAAAAAATCCGATGGATTTCTGTAGTATGTTATTGGCTCTCTTGATGTTTGCTTCTTCGGGCTCTATTGGAAGTTTTTCCGGTGTTTTCTGTTTCTTGTTCGTCATGACTGTTAAGAGTGTTATGGTTATTTATTCTGCAAAGATTAGACGTGTTTTTTTGTATAAGGATGTGTCATAAAAAAAGCCTTCCATTCGCACACTGTGATGTGGAAGCAGCGCTTCGTTGTTTCTTTTTTAAGAAAGGATTTGGCCGACTATTACCGAAGAAGTACAACAGATTAATCATTGTCATATAACTCTTTATCCCAGCCCGCATACCTGGGCTGATGAGCCCGCATACCCGGGCCGAGATAAAGATCCAATCATTTGGACTAAAGATAGTAAGGGAAATGAAATGCTTTTAGAGAGATAAACGGATAAGAGATTGGGTATATCCATTTGTTTTCCAAATTGTTACGACTTAAATGCCCTTTAAAACGGTGGGTGGAAGATGGGGGGGAAGATAAATGGCATAAAAACCGCATCTTCCACTAATCTATGCATCTCACAATCAATGATATGCATTCAAAAAGGTAGAAGATGGAAGATCGAAACGCGTTTTTCGTATGAGAGGGAGGCGGAGTAAATGAAAGTTCAGGGCGGACGCTCAATAAGTATAACATCTTATCATTTTCTATATTTCTTCAATACCAATGACTTTATCTCTTATTTTCTCATCCCATCCACAGGCTTTCCTCTTTCCTGCCATTCCCAGTTTGATGTTACTCTGTTTCAATAGCATGAGTGCTAACTTTGATATGGCAGAAAAGTTGATAGCTGCATTTCCTGTTTTCCTGTCATCATCTTCTCTGAATCCTATATCAAGTACCCAATGTAGGTTATTTTCAACCTCCCAGTGTGATCTAATCGATTTGAGTATGATAATCGGGTCAGGTTCCAATGATGATATATAATACCTTGTTTCCATGACAGCTTCTTTATCCCCCATTTTTCTAATAGAATTTATCATTGCCAATGTCTTGATTCCCGTCCAGCCTTTGAGAAAATACTGAAGATTTTTAGCGCTTATGCATACACATTCTCTGTATTCACTTCTTCCATGCCCTTTGTTTTCCTCAAAGTACCTTTTTGCGTGACATAAATAGTATCTCGATTCCTCACTAAGATTAAACTCTATTATATCCCTGAGTGCTTCATGATTATCTTTGGCACATAAAATATAGTCAGCCTTGTTCTCTATTATTAGTTTAGTGATTGATTTCTGACAGCCGATAGCGTCAATGGTTATGATACAATTCTCAAGATCCAGTGTCTTTATCAGCTCGGGGATAGCTTTTATTTCATTCGATTTTTCTTCTATTTTTCTTTGGCCAAGGCAAATACCGTTAGATACAGACCAGGCACTGACCATGTAGAGTTTACTTCTCACTCCATTTTCTGAGTTACTACTTTTATCGGGATTATCACAAATGGCTTTTCCATCAATAGATACCACTCCGGGAATTCTACGGCAGATGTCATCAACCCACAACCTGAAACATTCTTCAAACCAATCGATATCCAATATGGAGAAGAAACGGCTCAAGGTATCATGAGAAGGAATGGAAACCAAGCCCGGAAGACGAGCCTTGAAATATGATTCATGTGTTTTTCCGAATGTTTCTATTTCGTTCCACGTATCAGCACCGCAGATAACAGCGACTAGGGCGATGAACACTATTTCGTTAGACTGATATATTTTATTCTTATCATCTCTTACATCAGGAATAATAGCTGAAAAGGCTTGAATGGTCATATTGCGATATGGATTAATATAGTAAAAAGCAAATGTAATGAATTATATTACACACAGACAAAAGGAGCAGGAAATATTGAAAAACACAAGGAAGGGACTACATATTTAGGAAATAATACAACCCTAATAAGATGTTATACTTATTGAGCGTCCGCCCTGATGAAAGAGCCGTGTCCCATAGAGGATTTATTTTCTCCGGATACCCGTAAACGAGAAACGGAAATTCCGTGTAATCTGTGGTGAACTTATGTCATTCACCGTGCTCGGTATGTATGAATTTCTTGTTAGCTCCTTTGAGCCGGAACAGGTTAGCGATGGTTCCCAGTGCCAGCGAGGGTACTTGCATCAGTGCCTTCAGCAGTCTACCGTTGAGCAGACGGGCGGGGACGGGAATGAACATGGCTGCCACCTGTGCTGCCGACAATACCCACCATTTGGGTGCCGCCTGCCAGTTCACTAATGTGGCGAGCAGTGTCAGCCCGAAAACGGCCGTCAGTTGCACCAGACGTGGGGGGAGCATCCATTGGACAATTTTATTGGTCAAATCCGGTTCCGGCCACCATCGCCACCATCCCGCATCCTCCTTGACGTCTCTTACGAAGCGCAACGCCCTGAGCAGAATGCTGAATTGTGCTGCCATCCAGCGCCGGCGCTGATTCTTGATGTTCTCTTTCTTTTGCGTCTTCTCGTCGTAGACGGGCAGGTGATCCAAGTAGACGGTATGCATTTCGTACTCAATCAGCAGAAGCTCCAGTTCCTTATCTTCGCCTGCCGTTTTGAGTTGATCCACAGCCTCGTAATACCAGGAATACTGGAAAGCCATACCCGAACCCGCCAAGCCGGCGGACAATCCGAGGACATTGTGCCCTTTCCTGAAAAATCCGTTGTTGATTTCCTCGCTCACCCCGTCCAGCAGGGCGATGTCCGTATTCAGGTTTTTGCCTACGCGGTGGGCTTGCATCGACTTTACTCCGGCAGAGTAGGCACGGTTTACTTCGGAAAGGAAACCGGGGACGGTTACGTTGTCGGCATCCATTACCACGGCGATGTCATACATGTAAGCCAGCCGGTAGTCGCTTAGCCCGCTTGCCTTTCCGTCCTCCTGGATGGCACGGATGGCCAGCAGGAGAGCTTTGGCCTTGGAACTGTCTTCGTAGGTGGCTGTCAGCAGACGGATGGGGAGCTGCCGAAGGGCTTCGTTGGTGGAGTCCTGCATGTGGTCGGAGATGACGTATACATCGTACATCTCTTTGGGGTAGTCCTGCTCAAGGAAAGAGCGTACGGAGTCGATGATGACTTTGTCTTCCTTGTAAGCAGGGAAGAATACGGCGATGCGGTGCAACTTGTCCGCTTCCGGATAGATGGGGGAACGATAGAATTTGGAAGCGATGGCATACACCAGCAGATAGCTGACGCAGAGCGCCAGCGGAATGAATAAAATCCAGTCGATCAAGGTTAGTATCATAAGTCTGATATTGGGTTATTGTTTAAACATTTATGCAGACGATTCAGCACAGCGCCCAGAAATCCTTCACTCCGCGCCAGACGGCCCCTGCTAACTTGGGCTGTCCTTTCAGGGCGAAGCGCAGGCTGTCTTTGGGAGCTACTACCAGCATCTGGTAAACGATGGACAGGCAGCGTTCCATTCCTGACAGGTTGCGCCAGGCGTAAAGCATTCGGTTTCGCATCATGTAAAAAGCGCGAAGGGGGCTCTGCCTGCCGGTGCTTTGGCTCTCTTTATGGAAAACGGTGCAGCGCGGTTCGTACCAAAGCTGATAGCCGGCGCGCGTCATGCTGGTACACCAGTCCAACTCTTCATAATAGAGGAAATAAATCTCCGGCATCAGCCCGGCTTTCCAGATGACCTCCCGTTTCAGCATCAGCGCGGCTCCATGAAGGTAAGCGCTGGGGCGAGGCGTGAAAGTATCATCGTCCGGACATCCCATACCCAAAGCCTTGTTGCGCATCGTATAGGGGCTCAACTTGGTGTATCCGGCAAACTGGATGTTTTGCGGCGGGAAAGCAAAGCGGATCTTGGGCGAAACAGCTCCGATGCGGGGGCTGCTTTCCAACCGTTCAATCAAGGCCGGCAGCCCGTCTTCGGTCAGGTAAGTGTCATTGTTGATCAGGAACAGGTATTGTCCTTGCGCTATCTGTATCCCGAGGTTGTTGCCTCCCGCGAATCCTAGGTTCTTCTCGCTGCGGAGGGTACGCACAAAGGGGTATCGTTCCTGTATCATCCGGGCTTCGTCTTCCCGGGATGCGTTGTCCACCACAATGATTTCGTAACTGACGGAATGTACGGTAGCGCGTAGCGACTCTATCAGCTCACAAGTGTCATTCAAGCCGTTGTAGCAGATGGTGATAAAAGAGATGACAGGAGATGTTTGTTTCATTTATGTAACGGTTTTGAGTATTATTCACCACAGAAGACACAGAGAACACAGAGAATATCCTTCTCTTAAACATCTTAATAAATAAGAGATTAAAACTCTGTGTCCTCTGTGTACTCTGTGGTGAATCGTATTCATTTCTATTTTAATTATTAATAAAATTCTTCTTGTTCTGTCTTATTTTTCTTCTTTTTCAGTTCCTCTTCTTCTTTCTGCATCACGGGATCGATAGATGGACCCGCTATGCAAAGGGCGAAACCGGTATAAACGATAATGGAGTTGGGATATTGCATCACATCATTTACATAGGCGGCAACGAAAAAACCGGCAGCCATACAAAGCCAGGCGGCCAACAAGCCTCTCAAGCGCTTGTTCATCACTTTAAACATCAATAGCCAGGAACACCAGGCAAAGAGTACTCCATGAACAAGCAGATAGAGCACCAGTCCTATGATTCCCGTTTCTACCCATACGCTCACCAACCACGAGTCGGGCGGGTAGTGCATCAGCTCCCGGGGCTGAAAACGTGCTCCTTTCGACAGGCCGAGCCCGTAACCGATGGGTCTTACTGCCATCAATGCTTTCATGTTGTTCTTATTCTCAACCCTTACTTGATAGGATGCATCTTTGCTGGGACGGAAGGCAGAGCGCATCTTGCGGACATACTGGTTGCTGTCTCCGATGTTGGTGAAATAAAAGAATGAGAAAATAGCAACCAGTGAAACGGCTCCAAACACCAATCCTTTCCAGTTTTTAGAGATTAAAACATACAGTAGGATTCCTCCCAACGGTACGCCTACGGCTGCCCGGGTACCCGAGATGCCAATACAATAAAGAGCGCAAAGAGTGATGACACCGAAGTATATCTTCATCCACTTTTTACGGACGAAGAAGGCGGACAGACCGAAAGTGGTGGCGGCCATGGCTGCGTGGACTCCATAGTTGGCCGCGTCGGAAAAGCATGAAAAATAGCGGATGCCGGACCAGATGATATGGGTGCGGTATCCGCCCAGTACATAAAGAAAATAGAACTCCCGTTCGTTGAAGCCGTGATTTTTTTGCCAGTAACCTTTCAGGGTGGCTATTAAAACGAAAACGGACCAAATCAGCAGCAGAATTTCTATTCCCTTATAATTACGGATGGTCAGGGGCACTAAGAATGCGCAAAGCAACGGGTAGAAAAAGTATTGGGTGATGGCTATGTTCCAGGCTTCCTGCACGTGGTTAGGATTGCCTATTTCGAACAGGCAATAGAGCCCCCATAACAGGATAAGCCCTGCCATTAAGTTTCTTCCCCGTTTCCAGTCTGTACTCCGGCTACCGCATCTGCCCAGAGCGATCACACCCAATACGGTCACTATCGGAAGAGTGACCAGTCCCATCTTGACGGATATGAACATCCCCATCAACATCAGTATCAACTGAGAGGCGAACAAAAGATAAAAAACGGGTTCGGATGTATCCGGATCCCGTTCTTTATAGATTTCTTCATCATTCTTCATCATCGTCATCCTGGAGATTGTCTTTGGAGGTTTTCTTGCTGCGGAGGCGGTATAGAGACCTTTCTGTCAATGCGAGTTGAGAGATCCGATACATCTGTTTGCGCATCCAGGTATAAGGCGGAAGCATACCAGTATAAGTCTCTACTTCGTACTTCGGCGCGCGGTTGAGGTAGAAATAAGGAGGCTTTCCTATCTGTAACCTGAGCTTTTGGAGTAATACCTTGTCAGTCGCTTTCCAACCAAGGATAGCCGAAGCAACCAATAAGTTCAATTGAGCTTCTTGCAACAAGGGTGTCGGTATGTTTATTTGCTTCAGATTGCGGTATTCCACAATCACGATTTCTTCGGACTGAGGCGTATAGATGTCTTTCAGACTTTGGGATAATATGAAACCGGGCGAACCGGAATCGAAATCAATTCCGTCGGTCAGCAGTCGTACTTTCAGGCCAAGCGATTCCCAATAGTTCTTAAGGCGCTCTGCCAAATAGGACTTGCCACTGCCTTCTTCGGTACTGAGAAGATTGAGAATAAAAGGAAGCCCTTCTGCTCGTCCGGTGAAGAAACGTTGAATAGCGGTGGCCATATAACGGGTGGCCGCATCCTCACATTGTTTATTGACGGGGCCGGGCTTCATGGGAGCAGGATAGGAGCCCAGTACAATGCCGCCTGTCAGCTTGCGCGTACGAGTCGTGTCACGCAGGGTGCGGTCAATCAGTTCTATCAACAGGAATACTGCTACTAAAAAGATGAAGGTACCGGCACATGCCATCGCTACAATTTTCCGGCGTCCTACAGATTCCTGATTGATCGGATAGGCAGGCGGATTGAGCACTTTCAGGATGGCGGCTGTCATCTCCAGGTTCTTTTTGCGCAATAGGGCATCGTTATAGCTCTTTAAATTGGTCAGGTAGCTCTGTTCGGTAAAGTTGATGATGCGTTCTTTGCGCTTGATGGTGGTGCCCACCGGAGCAAAGTGAGTGTATTTCGCGTTCAGGTCTTTACGGCTTTTTTGTACGATTTTCAGTTCGGCTTTCGCTTTTTCAAAAAGCAGCAGTTGGTCGAGCCACTGTTCCACGATGGTGTTTCGGGCAACTCCTTCTTTGGAATGTTGTCCGTTCACGTATCGGCTGGCAATGTCTGATAATTCTTTCCGATTCTGCGCTAAGCGGTCTTTGTAGGCTTGGAGCTTGGTTCCGGTGCTGTCACTTGGTGATGAAATCGTTTCCATCTCAGTGATTTTTCCGGTTAAATTGCTTGTCTGCTTTAGTTTATCCACTAACTGTACGTTATGGATCAGTTGCTTGGAGTTTGCGTCCATCTGTCTCTCGAGTTCCATAAGCATCGCTTTCGAACTGTTGTAAGCAAACTCGACATCTTGTTCGCGCAATTCAAATTCTTTATTGATGGCAGCTATCTCTTTGGTCTCGTCATAATAATTGATAATCCGGTTGTCCACATTATATTGGGTCAGATTGTCTTCCTGTCCGGCAAGTTCCTTTCCGATACGTTTCAGTTCTGCTTCAAAGTACTCAATCACTTTATCGGTGCCTCCGTAACGGAGTGCTTGATATTCGTTGACAAATTCTTTCATCAGGATGTCGATCGTATTATAGGCAATGCCCGGATCACCGGACTGGTAGCTGGTCTTGATTAAATCACTGTTCCCCTTGCGTTCTACTTTGATCTTCTTCAGGGCTTGAAAACTGTAAAATACATGCTGAAAATAAAACAATCCGTAGATATAATTTTCTTTGTCCGGACGTTCATATTTCATGAAGTTCTCCATGGTCTTGTCTTCGCTGCTCCGATCGATCAAGGCAACCAGCGCTTTACCATCCTTACTGTTCTTCATGTGATTGTAAGTATAATTATAGCTGGAGGCGGTGATTCCTTCGTTGTCTTTATCCGGCCTTCCTTTTACCAGGACGCGTGAGAAGAGACGCAGGGAGACACGCTTCAGGGTACTTTCCGATTGCAGGATATTGATCAGGTTGTCCATTGAGTTTTGAGCCAACGCCCAGTCTACTTTAGTCGTTTCTTCGATGCCATAGCCCGATACAACCCCTGTATAAAGGGTGGATTCCACATTGTAGCCTCCTTGCATGCGTCCTATACGGAAATATACAAAAGCGGTAATAAGGGCAGTACCCAACAGGATCCACCATTTCACGCGATAGAGGGAACGGAGTAGATAAAATACATAGTCCATAATGTATGATTGTTTATTTTCTTAAAATAGGTGTACGGGTGATGACTTCCAGAATCATCAGACTCTTGGTTACTTCAAACTTACTTTTTTCGAAAGCTTCTAATGCAGCGGATTGTCTTTGCTTCTCGACAGATAAATTTCCTGTGTCAATGATGTTATTTACGAAATTTTTTTCGGCCACATCATATTGCATAGTTGCTAACTCCAAGGCTTCGGCACGAAGTTTTAATACATTGAGCTGAGAGGTTGCAGTTGCGTACATCTCGATGATTTCCCGCTTCATCTCTTCAAACTTTACTTCCCGTTCCAAGGCAGCAGCTTTTACATTCAGTTTTTGGCGTTTAACGCGAGGAGACAGATCGAATAATTCGTCAAAGGGGATACTGACTGCACCGCCTATTGTATACATGGTTTGTTTGGATGTATTGTAGTTGTACATAATGGGGGTGGAAACGTCGGTAAACGTATTATCTACTCCGACTTTTCCCCACTGATAACTACCCCGGGCACTGAAAAACTTCAGGAACGCGCGTCTTTCCTTGGCCAGCAGTTTGCGCTCAATCTGCTCTTTTACACCGGCCAGTTCATAGATCGGTCCTCCTTTGGCATTTTCGAACAGAAGGTCAAGTGGGGGGAGAGAAATATTAGTATAGTCTTCCGTATCCAGTTTAGAATAATCGCTGGTTTCCTGCGCATATACAAAAGAAACTGCGCCAAATAAGAGTAGGGGTATACTAATGAATATGAATAGGGTTCTTTTCATAAACGGGTATATTTATTTGTATATATTGTCTGTATGCTTGTGAAATCTGTGCAAAGATAAGACAAATCTGCAACTAATGCCCTAAATATACCCCTTTTTTTATAAATATAGCATTGAATTTGAATATAATTTATTTAAAATGCTTCGGTCATGTTGAAATAGAACAGGTTTTGTTTGTTCACCATGTTGCGTCCCAAGTCGAGACGGACGTTCATACGGGGTTGTACTTCTATGCGGAGACCCACGCCCATGTTGGGCAGAACACCCTCTATTTTTCCCGGATTGGGACCCATAAACCCGCATCCGGCCCAAGCCACATAGCCTACATGGCTGAGCATGCGTTTCACCCAGTTGCCCTTGTCCGTATTGATCATCTGGCGATATTCGGCCATGACGACGTGTGACGATTTATCGCGGTATTGCCCCATATAATATCCCCGAAGGTCGAACGGAGTGCCGCTTAGCGCGTATTTATTGAGTGGAACGTCGCCAAATACGTTTTTACTTTGGGCGGTCCATGCAAGCACACCGCGTTTGCGCAGCGTTTTGTACTGGCGGTAGTCTATCTCCAAACGGTAGAAGTTGTTGTCGCTTCCCAGGAATTTTTGGTACATCATGCCTCGGAAGTCGAGATACATGCCGCGATAGGCATTGGCGGGTACGTCGCGTGTATCATAAGTCAGCAGGAAACCGACACCTGAACTGAAGTTCTTGTAGCCTTTCTCTGTGCCGCCGGCCGCTTTATAAGAGGGTTGGTCGACAAGGTATTTGGCCGGATCGTACATGTGGTCATAATTGAGGTCGACTTGCGGACCGGCAAAGAAGTTGCTTTCGCCCAGGCGGAACAGGAACCAGGGGTTGATCTGTAATCCGCTGTAGCGGTACTGGCTGGTGGTGTCGCTGCGCACATAATCCTTATTGGTGCTGTAACCGATGCCGTAAAAGTTTTCCTGTGTGTTTTTATAACTGAACTGTCCGAAAATACGGAAACGGTCGCCCTTAAAGAAAAGTTGCGGCTTGGAGAACAGGTTGAGTCCGCCATTGAACATCAGGGCAATGGCTACGGGCACTACAGAGCGCTGCTGGGTGGTGTCGCTGGGATTCATCCGGAAGGTCATCAACCCGCTGCCGCCAATCAGCAGACCGAAATCGGGAGTGTAGCTGGGCCCTCCGAGAATATTGTAGTGAAGGTTACGGCGGGCCACCCGCTGACGTCGTAGTTCGCGCTTGGATAGGGCGGGAATGCTGTCTTGATTTGTCGTGTCAGTGCTGAGCGTAGTGCCTTCTTCTTGAGCCACAGTGAAGGTGGCGGGCATGATCGCCATCAATATACCTATTATATGTTTTTTCATTGCTATGTACGAATATGGGTGCAAAGGAAACTATTTTATTTGGATTAGTTTTCATTCGAATAGATAATAAATCTAAATACTGTGACAAAAAATCCGGAAAAGGATGCTATTTTTGCAAAGAAAAAGGAGAAGGCTCCTTTATTAACCAAATTACTTTACCACATGAATAAACGAATATTATCTGTTTTTGTTCTGAGTGCCGCATTCTTAAGTGTGTATGCACAGCAGGACAAGGGAGGTATCAGCCCCGAAATGCTGAACCGGATTAAACAAAACTACCAGGGCACGACAACCGACAAGGCCATCCGTAACGCGATCGGTAACAACGATATCCGTAAGCTTGCTCTGAATCAGGACAACCTGAAGGGAATGGATACCCATTTTTCTATTAAAGTAGACTCAAAAGGAATTACAGACCAAAAATCGTCCGGTCGTTGCTGGCTGTTCACCGGCCTGAATGTGATGCGCGCCAAAGCCATCGCCCGGTACGGACTCGGATCGTTTGAGTTTTCTCAGAATTACAACTTCTTCTGGGATCAACTGGAGAAAGCGAATCTTTTCCTGCAAGGTGTCATCGACACCCGTGAGAAGCCGATGGACGACAAAATGGTGGAGTGGCTGTTCCGTAATCCGCTGAGTGACGGAGGTACGTTTACAGGTGTAGCCGACATCGTTTCTAAATATGGTCTGGTGCCCAAAGAGGTGATGCCTGAGACGAACAGCAGCGAGAATACATCACGCATGGCTGGGCTGATTGCTGAAAAATTGCGTGAATTTGGTCTGCAACTGCGTGATCAGGCTGCAAATGGAGACAAACTGCCTGCGCTTGAGAACAGTAAAACGGAAATGCTGGGCACCGTATACCGCATGCTGGTGCTGAATCTGGGGGTTCCGCCTACGGAGTTTACCTGGACGCGTAAAGATGAAAAAGGAAATCCGGTGGAGACTGCACAATACACACCGATGTCGTTCCTCGAAAAATACGGCGACAAGAATCTGCTGGACAATTACGTGATGCTGATGAACGATCCGAGCCGTGAATATTATAAGTGTTATGAAATCGACTTTGACCGTCACCGTTATGACGGACGCAACTGGACGTATGTTAACCTGCCGGCCGATGAAATCAAGGAGATGGCCATCGCTTCGCTGAAGGATAGTACGATGATGTATTTTTCGTGTGATGTAGGTAAATTCTTGAACTCGGAACGCGGGTTGCTGGATGTGAACAACTATGACTATGCTTCGTTGATGGGTACCACTTTCGGTATGGATAAGAAACAGCGTGTGCAGACATTTGCCAGTGGATCGAGCCATGCCATGACTCTGATGGCGGTAGACATTAAGGATGGCAAACCGGTGAAATGGATGGTGGAAAACAGTTGGGGAGCTGCCAATGGCTATCAGGGACACTTGATTATGACGGATCAGTGGTTCAACGAATATATGTTCCGCCTGGTGGTAGAAAAGAAATTCGCAACTTCCAAAGTGTTGGAAGTTCTGAAGCAGAAACCTGTTCGTTTGCCTGCCTGGGACCCGATGTTTGCTCCGGAAGAGTGAAATGAACGCTGACCGATGAACTCTGAATGATAAACGGTCAACAGGTTTGTGCCATAAGGTAGGTATTGCCTTCATTCTCCCCCGGTTTATAAGGGGAGCGTCCTTTGGGGGGAGAGGAGATTGAATACATATCTTTATATATCGATTGAAGGGTTCAAAACGATCGACGCTAAATAAAAAAGGGTGTAGCTGTCCTCCGCGGATGGCTACACCCTTTTGCTGTTGGGGCTCCGCCCTTTCATCCATAGGGCTACACCCTTTTACAACTAAGGCTACACCCTTCTTTCCGGATGGCTATGTCCCCCCCATAATTTATACTTTCCGGCATCCCCTGTTCGCCGTCAATAATTCATTCAGTATAGCCTGTTCCTCGTTCTTTGTTGACCGTTCATCAGTGATAATTTTAGCCTTTTTAGTATCTTTGTGATCGTTAACGATGCTAATTAAAGAAATATCTCCTTAATTCCTTTCACATTTCCTCTTTATTCACATTATTATTTATTACTTTTGCGGGCAAATTATGAAACCATTATTTTATATAATCACATGGCAAATGTAATAAAGTTACGTAAAGGCCTTGACATCAACCTGAAAGGAAAAGCTGCTGAAGAGCTCTCAACGGTGAAAGAACCGGGATTCTACGCACTCGTACCCGATGATTTCCCAGGAGTGACTCCGAAGGTGGTGGTGAAAGAACAGGAATATGTGATGGCCGGGGGACCCTTGTTTATCGACAAGAACCATCCTGAAGTTAAATTTGTTTCGCCCGTTAGCGGCGTTGTAACAAGCGTGGAGCGCGGTGCACGCCGTAAGGTGCTGAACATCGTGGTTGAAGCCGCTGCTGAGCAGGATTACGAAGAATTCGGCAAGAAGGACGTATCCAAACTCGACGGTGAGGCTGTGAAAGCTGCACTCTTGGAAGCTGGTATGTTTGCATTTATGAGACAGCGTCCGTATGACGTGATTGCCGATCCGACAGTCGCTCCGCGGGCTATTTTCATTTCTGCTTTCGACAGCAACCCGCTGGCACCCGATTTTGAGTTCGCTCTGAAAGGGGAAGAAGCTAATTTCCAGACTGGACTGGATGCCCTGGCTAAGATCGCCAAGACGTATCTCGGTATTAGCAGCAAACAAAAAACGACAGCCTTGACACAGGCTAAAAATGTCACGGTAACCGTATTTGACGGACCGAACCCTGCCGGAAATGTAGGGGTGCAAATCAATCATGTAGCTCCTGTGGTGAAAGGTGAAACCGTGTGGACCATCGGCGCAGAAGCTGTGATCTTCATCGGACGTCTGTTCAATTCCGGACGGGTGGATCTGACACGCACTGTAGCCGTTACAGGCTCTGAAGTCCTGAAACCGGCTTATTACAAACTGAAAGTAGGTGCGTTGTTGACCAATGTGTTTGCCGGAAACGTGACAAAAGATAAGGAGTTGCGTTACATCAGCGGTAATGTGCTGACAGGCAAGCAGGTGAAACCAAACGGATTCCTCGGTGCTTTCGACAGTCAGTTGACCGTGATTCCCGAAGGCGATGACATCCACGAAATGTTGGGATGGATCATGCCCCGTTTCAATCAGTTCAGTGTCAACCGCTCGTATTTCAGCTGGTTGATGGGGAATAAGAAGGAGTATGTGCTCGATGCCCGTATCAAGGGAGGCGAACGCCATATGATCATGTCCGGCGAATACGACAAAGTGTTCCCGATGGACATTTTGCCTGAATTCCTGATCAAAGCAATCATTGCCGGAGACATTGACCGCATGGAAGCTCTGGGTATCTACGAAGTAGCGCCCGAAGACTTTGCTTTGTGTGAGTTTGTCGACTCTTCGAAACTGGAATTGCAACGCATCGTTCGTGCCGGACTCGATATGCTTCGTGCTGAAATGATGTAATTCATAACACATAATTTATATAATTCATAATTAATGAAAGCGTTAAGAAATTATCTCGATAAGATAAAGCCGAACTTTGAAGAGGGCGGCAAACTCCACGCGTTTCGTTCGGTGTTCGACGGTTTCGAAACATTCTTGTTCGTGCCAAACACCACTTCGAAATCGGGAGCGCACATCCACGACTCGATTGATAGCAAACGTATCATGTCGATTGTGGTTATTTCGTTGATACCGGCTTTACTGTTCGGTATGTACAACGTAGGTTACCAGCATTTCACTCACACCGGAGCTCAGGGTGGCTTCATCGAAATGTTCATTTACGGTTTCCTGGCCATACTGCCTAAGATTATCGTATCTTATGTAGTGGGTCTGGGCATTGAGTTTGTCGTAGCACAGTGGAAGAAGGAAGAAATTCAGGAAGGTTTCCTCGTTTCGGGTATCCTGATTCCGATGATCGTACCGGTGGACTGTCCGTTGTGGATTCTGGCGGTAGCTACTGCATTTGCTGTTATCTTCGCCAAAGAAGTATTCGGCGGTACAGGTATGAACGTGTTCAATGTTGCGCTCGTTACCCGTGCTTTCCTATTCTTCGCATATCCTACCAAGATGTCGGGTGATGCCGTTTGGGTGGCGCAAGACAGTATCTTCGGACTGGGCAATACGGTAGACGGACTGACAGCGGCCACTTCGTTGGGTGTAGCATCTACTGCTACCGATCCGAACGGGTTCCCGGCTTTCTCCTGGGACATGGTGACCGGTCTGATTCCGGGTTCTATCGGTGAAACCAGTGTGATTGCTATTCTGATTGGTGCTGCTATCCTGTTGTGGACAGGTATCGCAAGTTGGAAAACGATGCTTTCCGTATTCGTAGGTGGTGCTTTCATGGGCTGGATTTTTAATGCTGTAGGTCCGGACACTGCCATGGCTCACATGCCTTGGTACGAACACCTCGTGCTGGGTGGTTTCTGCTTCGGTGCCGTATTTATGGCTACCGACCCTGTGACTTCTGCACGTACGGAGACCGGTAAGTATATCTTCGGATTCCTGATCGGTGCGATGGCCATCATCATCCGCGTGCTGAATCCGGGTTATCCCGAAGGTATGATGCTCGCTATCCTGCTGATGAATATCTTCGCTCCGCTGATCGACTACTGTGTGGTTCAGAGCAACATCAAACTGCGTGAAAAACGCGCTATTAAGTCTAACAATTAAACCGAACAAGAAAGATGAATACAAATAGTAATTCTTATACTATCATTTATGCTTCGGTAATGGTTGTTATCGTGGCATTCCTGCTCGCATTCGTCAGCTCTTCACTGAAAGCGATTCAGAACAAGAATCAGGAGCTGGATACGAAGAAGCAAATTCTGGCTGCTTTGAACATCAGAGATGTGAAGGACGCCGATGCTGAATATAATAAATATGTAAAGGGTGACATGTTGATGAACGTAGATGGCACTCTGACAGAAAATACGGATGGTTTCTCTATCAGCTATGAAAAAGAAGCGAAAGAAAACAATCGCTTGCACGTTTTCGTATGTGAGGTAGACGGAGAGACCAAGTATGTAGTACCGGTTTATGGTGCCGGCCTTTGGGGCGCTATCTGGGGATATGTGGCTTTAAATGCTGATAAAGACACTGTTTATGGCGTTTATTTCTCGCATGCCAGCGAAACTCCGGGTTTGGGTGCCGAGATTGCGACAGTTGCTTTCCAAAGTGAATTCTCAGGTAAGAAAGTGATGAAGGATGGACAGGTAGCACTGGCTGTAGAGAAAAACGGAAAGGTGACAGACCCTGCTTATCAGGTGGACGGTATTTCGGGTGGTACAATCACTTCGAAAGGTGTGGATGCCATGATCAAAGCATGTCTGAGCCAGTACGATAAATTTTTAACTAATAATTAAGGAGGAACGATAGAATATGAGCCAATTATTTTCTAAAAAGAATAAAGAAGTATTCGCTACTCCGCTGGGATTGAATAACCCGGTAACCGTGCAGGTGCTCGGTATCTGTTCGGCGCTGGCTGTAACGGCCAAACTGGAACCGGCTATCGTGATGGGGCTTTCGGTAACTGTGATTACGGCCTTTGCAAACGTCGTTATCTCTTTGCTGCGTAAGACGATTCCTAACCGTATCCGTATCATCGTACAGTTGGTGGTAGTAGCCGCGTTGGTAACTATAGTAAGTGAGGTGCTGAAGGCATTTGCATATGACGTAAGCGTGCAGCTTTCGGTATACGTAGGTCTGATCATTACAAACTGTATCCTGATGGGACGTCTGGAAGCATTTGCCATGGCAAACGGCCCGTGGGAGTCATTCCTCGACGGTGTGGGTAATGGTCTGGGATATGCCAAGATTCTGATTATCGTGGCTTTCTTCCGCGAGTTGCTCGGATCGGGCACGTTGCTCAACTTCCGTATTATCCCTGAGTCATTCTACAAGATGGGCTATATCAACAATGGTTTGATGTTGATGCCGCCGATGGCACTGATCATCTGTGCTTGTATCATCTGGTATCAGCGCAGCCGTTGCAAAGAACTCCAGGAAAAGTAATACAACCTAAGAAAGTAAAAGAAAAATTATGGAACAATTATTAAGTTTATTCGTCCGCTCCATCTTTGTGGACAACATGATATTCGCCTTCTTCCTGGGTATGTGTTCATATCTGGCTGTGTCGAAGAATGTGAAAACTGCTGTAGGACTGGGTATCGCCGTAACTTTTGTTTTGATCGTTACGTTGCCGGTCAACTACTTGCTTCAGACAAAGGTGCTGGCTGCCAATGCTATCATTGAAGGTGTTGACCTCAGCTTCCTGAGTTTTATTCTCTTTATTGCCGTTATTGCCGGTATCGTGCAGTTGGTAGAAATGGTAGTGGAACGATTCAGCCCTTCGCTCTACGCTTCATTAGGTATCTTCCTGCCGCTGATCGCCGTTAACTGTGCCATCATGGGTGCTTCACTGTTCATGCAGCAGAGAATCACGATGGATCCGTCGAACCCGCAGGCCATCACCGGTGTAGGTAGTGCTGTGGTATACGCGCTCGGTTCGGGTATCGGTTGGTTACTGGCTATTGTTGGTCTGGCTGCTATCCGCGAAAAGATGGCCTACTCTGATGTTCCCGCTCCGCTGAAAGGTCTGGGCATTACGTTTATTACAGTAGGACTGATGGCTATGGCCTTTATGTGTTTCTCTGGATTGAAGTTATAACTAAAGTAAAAAGAATAAAACAATGACGTCTTTAATATTAGCAAGTATCGGAGTCTTCCTTGTGGTGATCATCCTGCTTGTCATTATACTGCTCGTTGCGAAGAGCTATCTTTCTCCTTCGGGCGAGGTTACGATTACGATGAATGGAGAGCAACAACTGAAAACATCTCAGGGTGGTACACTGCTGGGTACGTTGTCTGCCAACAATGTGTTCCTTTCATCGGCTTGTGGTGGTAAGGGTTCGTGCGGACAGTGCCGTTGCCAGGTGCTCGAAGGCGGTGGCGAGATTTTGCCTACCGAAACCGGTTTCTTCTCTCGTAAAGAACAGGCCGATCACTGGCGCCTCGGTTGCCAGGTAAAGGTGAAACAGGATATGTCTATCAAGATCGACGAGTCTATCCTGGGTGTGAAAGAGTGGGAGTGTGAGGTGATCTCGAACAAGAACGTGGCTACGTTTATCAAAGAGTTTATCGTGGCTCTGCCTCCGGGCGAACACATGGACTTCGTGCCGGGTTCGTATGCTCAGATCAAGATTCCTGCCTTCTCGATGGATTATGATAAGGATATCGATAAGAGCCTGATCGGTGACGAATATCTTCCGGCATGGGAGAAATTCGGTCTGCTGGGTTTGAAGTGCCGCAACGACGAACCGACTATCCGTGCTTACTCTATGGCCAACTATCCGGCTGAGGGTGATCGCATCATGTTGACTGTACGTATCGCTACTCCTCCTTTTAAACCGAAAGACCAGGGACCGGGCTTTATGGATGTGATGCCGGGTATCGCTTCTTCTTACATCTTCACGCTGAAGCCGGGTGATAAGGTGACCATGAGTGGCCCTTACGGTGACTTCCACCCGATCCTCGACTCGAAGAACGAAATGATGTGGATTGGTGGTGGTGCAGGTATGGCTCCGTTGCGTGCTCAGATTATGCACCTGACGAAGACACTGCACATCACCGACCGTACGATGAACTACTTCTATGGTGCCCGTGCACTGAACGAGGTGTTCTATCTGGAAGACTTCCTGCAGATTGAAAAAGATTTCCCGAACTTCAAGTTCCACTTGGCACTTGACCGTCCGGACCCTGCAGCAGACGCAGCCGGCGTGAAGTATACAGCAGGTTTCGTACACAACGTGATTTACGAGACTTATCTGAAGAACCATGAAGCTCCGGAAGACATTGAATATTACATGTGTGGTCCTGGCCCGATGAGCAAGGCTGTTGAGAAGATGCTCGACGATCTTGGTGTTCCGGCTAAGAACCTGATGTTTGATAACTTCGGTGGATAATCCTTCGGGAATTATAATAAAGAAACTGCTTTCGGCTGTCCGGAAGCAGTTTTTTTTTATCTTTGTGTCATTATTCAAAAATGTGGAAAAAACAATGAATGGTTTGAAGGATATACTCGAAAGGTTGAAAATAGAACAACTCAATCCGATGCAGGAAGCGTCTATTGAGGCATTTAATAAAGGTGGTGAAGACCTGATATTGCTTTCGCCCACAGGTTCGGGCAAGACCCTTGCTTTCTTGTTGCCGTTGGTCGGTAGTCTGAGGGCTGATGTGAAAGAAGTACAAGCTGTGGTGCTGGTGCCTTCGCGCGAGTTGGCGTTGCAGATAGAGCAGGTGTTCAAGGCGATGGGAACAGAGTTCAAGGCAATGAGCTGTTATGGCGGACGTCCGGCAATGGAAGAACATCGGACGATGAAAGGAATGCAGCCGGCGGTTATCATTGGTACGCCCGGACGTATGAACGACCATCTCTCCAAGCAGAACTTCGATGCAAGCACAGTGAGCCTCTTGGTGATCGATGAATTTGATAAATGCCTGGAGTTTGGTTTTCAGGAAGAGATGGCAACGGTTATCGGACAGTTGCCCGACTTGAAACGGCGTTTTCTGACTTCGGCAACAGATGCGGAAGAGATTCCGCAATTTACAGGACTGAACCGTACGATAAAGCTTGATTTCCTGACAAACGGTGTGGAGGAATCACGTTTGCGGTTGATGAAGGTGGTTTCGCCTGCTAAAGATAAGATAGAAACCCTCTATAAGTTGCTTTGTACGTTGGGAAGCAGTTCGAGTATTGTTTTCTGTAACCACAGGGATGCGGTGGACCGTGTGAGTGCCTTACTAACGGAAAAAGGAGTTTCCAATGAACGCTTTCATGGAGGTATGGAGCAACCGGATCGGGAACGGGCACTGTATAAGTTCCGTAATGGCAGTTGTCCGGTGCTGGTGTCTACAGACCTGGCTGCCCGCGGACTTGATATACCGGAGGTGGAGCATATCATCCATTATCATATCCCGGTGAATGAAGAAGCTTTTACTCATCGTAATGGACGTACTGCCCGCTGGGATGCGACGGGTACTTCTTATCTGATATTGAATCCGGAGGAACGTGTACCGGATTATATACCTTCGGAACTCGATATCTTTGACTTACCGGAGAACGCGTCCCGTCCGTCTAAACCTCAGTGGATAACTATTTATATAGGTAAAGGGAAGAAGGACAAATTGAGTAAGATCGATATTGCCGGATTCCTCTATAAAAAAGGAAATCTGGCGCGTGAAGATGTTGGGGCAATCGATGTGAAGGATCATTATGCTTTTGTAGCCGTGCGGAGGTCTAAGGTCAAGCAATTGCTGACGCTTATACGCGGTGAGAAGATCAAAGGGATGAAGACGGTGATTGAAGAGGCAGATTAAAACGGATTTATTTGATAGAGGGGGCACGCCACCACCGATTTCACCGATTACTTTTAGTTTTATTGCTGATAAGGTAAATCATCAATCTGTGTTAATCCGTGAATTCAGTGGTGAGATCGCAAGAAACATTCACCGCAGATTACACCGATTACTTTTAGTTTTATTGCTGATAAGATAAATCATCAATCTGTGTTAATCTGTGAAATCTGTGGTGAAACAGCTTTTCGGATCCCGGCTCTTCCTTCCCTACATCCCGGTGCTCCTGGCACTGTACCCCGGCGCTCCGAACATTGTACCCCGGCGCTCCGGTCGTCCGCCCCGGTTCTTTACGGTCTTTGCCTCTTCTTCTTATAAATATTCACTTTTTAGTCACTCTCTCTTTCATTTCAAAATAGATAGCCTTGTAATAATATCAGTTTGAACTTTTTTCTACCATCTTGGCATGTATAGATAACAAAATGGTGTATAATTCCTGCATAAACCATTAAAAAGTAAGATAAATACCCTCTGAGATTGTAATTTTATAGAGAAACGTTTGTTGAGAGGAAATAAATTCGTAAATTCGCCATGTCAGTAGACATAAAATAACGAAATTGTATAACCAAAAACACTCATCAAATGAAAAAGCATAATTTCAGTGCAGGCCCTTCCATTCTCCCTCGCGAAGTAATAGAAGAAACAGCGAAAGCTATTCTCGATTTCAACGGTTCAGGTCTTTCTGTTTTGGAAGTCAGCCACCGAGGCAAGGATTTTCAGGCAGTTATGGACGAAGCCGTAGCTTTGTTTAAGGAAATACTTAGCATCCCCGAAGGGTATTCGGTACTTTTCTTGGGCGGTGGTGCCAGTATGCAGTTCTGCATGGTACCTTACAACTTCCTTGAAAAGAAAGCTGCTTACCTGAACACCGGTGTTTGGGCGAAGAAAGCGATGAAAGAAGCGAAAGGGTTTGGCGAAGTGGTTGAGGTAGCTTCTTCGGCTGACGCAAACTATACGTTTATCCCTAAAGACTTTACCATACCTGCTGATGCAGACTATTTCCATGTGACCACCAACAATACGATTTATGGTACAGAGTTGAAGGGAGATCTCGA
This sequence comes from Bacteroides fragilis, assembly GCF_019583405.1. Lineage (GTDB taxonomy): Bacteria > Bacteroidota > Bacteroidia > Bacteroidales > Bacteroidaceae > Bacteroides > Bacteroides fragilis_B. Next base: position 269,080 of record NZ_SZUU01000001.1, read on the forward strand.
TTCACCGATTCCGATGGTTGCCGATATGTCATCTGATATTTTCTCTCGTCCGGTAGATGTTTCGAAGTACATCTGTATCTATGGTGGTGCTCAGAAGAATCTGGCTCCGTCCGGCGTTACATTCGTCATTGTGAAAGACGATGCAGTGGGCAAGGTGTCACGTTACATCCCGAGCATGCTGAATTATAAGACCCATATCGACGGCGGTTCCATGTTCAACACACCTCCCGTATTGCCTATCTATTCCGCCATGCAGACTTTGCGCTGGATTAAGGCTCAGGGTAGTGTCAAAGAGATGGATCGCCGGGCTACCGAGAAGGCAGACATGCTGTATGCCGAGATAGACCGCAACAAGATGTTCGTGGGAACGGCTGCTAAAGAGGACCGCTCACGCATGAATATCTGTTTCGTAATGGCACCGGAATATAAGGATCTGGAAGCCGACTTCCTGAAGTTCGCTACGGATAAAGGAATGTCCGGCATTAAAGGACACCGTTCGGTGGGTGGCTTTCGTGCATCTTGCTACAATGCAATGCCGAAAGAGAGCGTACAGGCACTGATTGACTGCATGCAGGAATTTGAGAAACTTCATTAATAATGTGATTTTACCACAGAGCATACGGAAAGGGTACAGGGCTCTCTTGAATGACGGCATTTTGTGTCCGCAGTATCCTCTGTGGTGAATTCTCCCAAAACAGAAAAGAGAAATGAAAGTACTTGTTGCAACCGAAAAGCCATTTGCCAAGATTGCGGTGGATGGCATCAAGAAAGAAATAGAAGGAGCCGGATTTGAATTGGTTCTGCTTGAGAAATATACAGATAAAGTCCAACTGCTTGGCGCAGTGAAAGATGCAAATGCCATTATTATCCGTAGTGACATCATCGACGCCGAGGTGCTCGATGCAGCGAAAGAATTGAAAATAGTGGTTCGTGCCGGTGCCGGATACGATAATGTAGACCTGAATGCAGCTACTGCACACGGTGTATGTGTGATGAACACTCCGGGACAGAACTCGAATGCCGTAGCCGAGTTGGTATTTGGCTTGCTCGTTTATGCTGTCCGTAACTTCTATAACGGAACATCGGGTACGGAGTTGATGGGAAAGAAGCTGGGTATCCACGCATACGGTAATGTAGGACGCAATGTGGCGCGTGTTGCCAAGGGGTTCGGTATGGAACTCTATGCTTATGACCCTTTCTGTCCGAAAGACGTGATAGAGAAAGATGGGGTGAAAGCTGTCGACTCTGCCGAAGAGCTTTATAAGACCTGTAACATCGTCTCACTGCACATCCCCGCTACAGCCGAAACGAAAAATTCCATCAATCATAATCTGCTGGCCAATATGCCGAAAGGGGCTATTCTGGTTAATACGGCTCGCAAAGAAGTGATCAATGAGGACGAACTGATTCAGCTGATGGAAGAACGTCCGGACTTTAAATACATCACCGATATTATGCCTGCTGCCAATGCGAAGTTCGCCGAACTCTTTGCCGGACGTTATTTCTCGACACCAAAGAAGATGGGTGCTCAGACTGCCGAGGCAAATATCAATGCAGGTATTGCTGCGGCGAAACAGATTGTAGGCTTCCTGAAAGAGGGTTGCGAAAAATTTAGAGTGAACAAATAATCCCCAGTTTTATGGCAACAATAAAACCATTTAAAGGCATCCGCCCTCCACAGGACTTGGTAGAACAGGTCGCATCACGTCCGTATGATGTGTTGAACTCAGAAGAGGCTCGTGCAGAAGCTGCCGGAAACGAGAAATCACTGTATCATATTATTAAACCTGAAATAGATTTTCCGGTCGGAACAGACGAACACGACGAGAAAGTCTATACCAAGGCGGCAGAAAACTTCCGTCTGTTTCGCGATAAAGGTTGGTTGGTGCAGGATGATAAAGAGAATTATTACATCTATGCCCAGACCATGAACGGCAAGACGCAGTACGGACTGGTGGTAGGTGCTTATGTGCCCGATTACATGAACGGCGTTATCAAAAAGCATGAACTGACCCGGCGTGATAAGGAAGAAGACCGTATGAAGCATGTTCGTGTGAACAATGCCAATATCGAACCGGTATTCTTTGCTTATCCCGACAATGCAGTGCTCGACACTATCATCCGGAAGTATACGGCTCAAAAACCGGTATACGACTTTATTGCTCCCGGTGACGGATTCGGGCATACTTTCTGGGTGATTGATGATAACGATGACATTGCTGTGATCACAAAAGAGTTTGCTGCTATGCCGGCACTTTATATTGCCGACGGACACCATCGTTCGGCCGCTGCCGCTCTGGTTGGAGCCGAGAAGGCGAAACAGAATCCCGGTCATCGCGGAGACGAAGAATATAATTACTTCATGGCTGTATGTTTTCCGGCGAACCAGTTGACTATTATTGATTACAACCGGGTGGTGAAAGATCTCAATGGTCTGACACCTGCCGAATTCCTGGCTGCTCTTGAGAAGAATTTTGTGGTAGAGGAGAAGGGGAAAGAGATTTATAAACCCGCTGCATTGCATAATTTTGCCCTTTATCTGGAAGGTAAATGGTATAGCCTGACAGCCAAACCGGGAACTTATGACGACAATGATCCCATTGGGGTATTGGACGTGACGATCTCTTCCAATCTGATTCTGGATGAAATTTTGGGTATCAAAGATTTGCGTTCGGACAAACGGATTGATTTTGTGGGAGGTATCCGTGGCTTGGGTGAGCTGAGCAGACGGGTGGATAGTGGAGAGATGAAAGTGGCACTGGCTCTTTATCCCGTTTCAATGAAGCAACTGATGGATATTGCCGATACGGGAAACATTATGCCTCCGAAAACCACTTGGTTCGAGCCGAAACTGCGTTCCGGGCTGGTGATACACGAGTTGGAATAAAGAGCGTATCGATGTAGAAAAAGAACGAGGATGTTACTCTAAAACAGGGGAACATTCTCGTTTTGCATTCCGGGCTATCCAAATATGTACGTTTTTCCGTATCTTTGTAACCGAAGTAATTATTATCTGAATAGATCTATGGGACGAAAAGAAGAATACAAGTTGCAGAATGAGCAATTCATGCAGGCATTACGTGCCGAAGCGGATGTATGTGAATTGCCTTGTGGCATATTATATAAGGTTTTGGAGGAAGGTAGTGGTACCGCTACCCCCCGGCCTGGCAGTGTGGTGTCTGTCCATTACAAGGGGACGCTGATCAATGGACGGGAATTTGATAATTCCTGGAAACGGAACTGCCCCGAAGCTTTCCGTTTGAGTGAGGTCATTGAGGGATGGCAGATCGCTTTGCAAAAAATGCGGGTGGGAGATCGTTGGATGATTTACATCCCGTATACCATGGGGTATGGGACACGTACCAGCGGTCCCATTCCGGCTTTTTCTACCCTGGTTTTTGAAGTACAGTTGTTGGGTATAGCCTGAACCATTAAAAATGATTCCGGATATCATGTCAGAAGATACATACAAAACCATTACTGAAGCTTCAGAAGGTACCTATACCGAGAAGCGTAGTAAGTTCATTGCCATCGCTCTTCCGGTGCGTACATTAGAAGAGATTAAGAGTCATCTGGAGACGTATCAGAAGAAATATTACGATGCCCGTCACATCTGTTATGCCTATATGTTGGGGCACGAACGTAAAAACTTTCGTGCAAACGACAACGGAGAACCTTCCGGTACGGCCGGCAAACCGATTCTGGGACAGATCAACTCGAACGAACTGACGGATATACTGATTATTGTGGTCCGTTATTTCGGGGGAATCAAGTTGGGAACCAGTGGATTGATTGTGGCTTATAAAGCTGCCGCCGCCGAGGCTATTGCCGCTGCCACTGTTGTAGAGAAAACGGTGGATGAAGAAGTAACCGTGCTTTTTGAATATCCGTTTATGAACGATGTGATGCGGATTGTGAAAGAGGAGGAACCGGAAATTCTCTCCCAGTCGTATGATATGGATTGCAGCATGACGCTTCGCATCCGACAGTCGGCGATGCCTCGCTTAAGGTCTCGGTTGGAAAAGGTGGAGACTGCACGTATTTTAGATGAAGAAAAAGGAAATGGATAAGAGAAAGAAATAAGACAGGGGGGAGGTTTTCTTCCCACACATAATAAAAAATAGATAGAATGGCATTTGAAGCAACAAAAAGAGAGTGGAGTGAGCTATATGTTTTTTTTCGTCTGCTGGCGGACGGAAAAGTTTCTCTCGGAACTCCACAAGCAAAGAAAGAAGACGAAAAGTGCTGGCCCATTGCAATGATTCAACGTGAAGAGCATGATGGCACCCGGCGTTACTATATCGAAGGAGAAGATATCCGGATGGAAGGTGAGAAAGTCGGAAAAAGCTTGCCCCGCGAAGATTTTGCAACGGTGGCTGACCTGATTCTGAATGCGATAAAAGGTTCGTCTACGGATGAAGTCACTTCTCCCGATGAGGTGGAGGAGTTTTTGGATGAAGCCGGGATCTTTGATCTTGAAGCACGGACGGAAGATCGTACTGATTTCTCAATCGCCTTTTGGCATCCCGAAGCTCCGTTAGCCGGTTTCAATGTCCGTTCGCGTCTGAGTGCAATGAATCCGTTGCTGGATGGGGGACGTGCTGCAAACCTGAAATTGGAGCAATCCGGTGTAAAGTTTGCTACTCCGACCGTCAATAAGATTAATGCCCTCCCTGAATCACCCACGGAGGTGGCCGAGCGTATGATGATGATTGAGCGTCTGGGAGGCGTACTGAAGTATTCGGACGTAGCGGACCGTGTGTTTCGTTGCAATCTGCTGATGATCGATCTGCACTTCCCCCGTGTGCTGGCAGAGATGGTGCGTATGATGCATTTGGACGGTATCACACGCGTTAGTGAACTGACCGAACAGATGAAGATCGTAAATCCTCTCAAGATAAAAGAGGAGCTGATCAGCAAGCATGGCTTTTACGAGTTTAAAATGAAGCAGTTTCTGCTGGCACTTGCCTTGGGTATGCGTCCGGCCAAAATATACAATGGGACCGACTCGGCAGTTGAAGGTATATTGCTGGTCGATGGCAAAGGTGAGGTACTGTGCTATCATAAATCGGAAAGGAAAGCATTTGAGGACTTTCTTTATCTGAATTCGCGTCTTGAAAAAGGATCGGTTGATAAAGACAAGTATGGCTTCCTCGAGAGAGAGAACGGAGTGTATTATTTCAAACTGAATGTAAAGATTGGGTTGATTAAAAGATAAATCCGATTGGCAGGAGAATAGATAATGAAGACAAATGAAGTTTTAGAGACCATTAAGGCACGGCGTAGTGTACGTGCGTATGATCGAAAGCAGATTCCGGCGGATGACTTGAACGCCATCCTGGAAGCGGGTGCTTACGCGCCGAGCGGCATGCATTACGAAACGTGGCATTTTACTGCCGTCCGTAATACGGTGAAACTGGAGGAACTGAATGAACGGATCAAAGGGGCATTTGCCAAAAGTGATGACAAGCATCTTCGGGAACGGGGGCACAGTGAGACGTATTGCTGTTACTATCATGCCCCAACCTTGGTCATCGTGTCCAATGAACCCAAGCAATGGTGGGCCGGGATGGATTGTGCCTGTGCTATCGAGAATATGTTTTTGGCAGCCACTTCACTGGGTATCGCTTCCTGTTGGATCAATCAGCTCGGTACGACCTGTGATGATCCGGAGGTACGGGCCTATCTGACTTCTCTCGGAGTGCCCGAAAATCATAAAGTTTATGGTTGCGTAGCTTTGGGATATAAAGCGGAAGGCGCATTGTTGAAAGAAAAGACAGTTAAAGCCGGTACAATAACCATTGTGGAATAGAGTATCGGATTCAAGTTTAAATTCACCACAGAGTTCACAGAGTATCACGGAGTTTATCTCTTGTAATTTCTATTCCGTGTACTCTGTGTTACTCTGTGGTGAATCAAATTAATTTCAGTCGAAGCAGCCGTAGCATGTGGGCAACAGTTTACGGTCGCCCAGCGTATTATCTACACGGGCTACATTTACCCAGAACTTATTCTCACGCACACTCTCTATCGGATATGCGGCTTTTTCACGCGTATAGCAGTGTTCCCACCGATCGCTTACTACTTCATATTCAGGGTGCGGGGCATTTATCAGTACATTGTCTTCCTTATCGGCTTCACCGTTTTTCACTTCCTGAATTTCATTCCAGATGGTCAACATCGTAAGGACGAAGTTATCCAGTTCGGAGAGGCTTTCGCTCTCAGTGGGCTCTATCATTAGTGTGCCGTGGACGGGGAAGGAGAGGGTAGGAGCATGATAACCGTAGTCCATCAGGCGCTTGGCAATATCATTTTCGCTGATACCGGTTTCTTCGTATACCTTCCGGCATTCCAGAATCATCTCGTGTCCCACGAAGCCGTTGGCTCCCCGGTATACGATGCCATACGTATCTTTCAGGCAGGCAGCCAGATAGTTTGCATTGAGAATGGCTGTCTTGGTTGCCATTGTCAGTCCTTCGGCACCCATCATGCGAATATAGCCGTAGGTGATAGGCAGAATACCGGCACTGCCAAACGGTGCGGCGGATACTTCGTTTTGTGAGTTGCCAAACAGTCCGTGTCCCGGAAGGAACGGTACCAGATGTTCCGCTACGCAGATCGGGCCTACACCGGGGCCGCCTCCTCCGTGGGGAGATGCAAAGGTTTTATGCAGATTCAGGTGACAGACGTCCGCTCCGATAAATCCCGGATTCGTCAGTCCTACCTGTGCATTCATGTTGGCTCCATCCATATATACCTGAGCTCCACAGGCGTGAATGATTTGGCAGATCTCTACGATTTCCGTTTCAAAGATACCGTGTGTCGAGGGATAGGTGATCATCAGTGCGGCCAGGTCGTCCTTATTTTCTTCAGCTTTGGCACGGAGGTCATCCATATCTACGTTTCCATGTTCGTCACATGCACAAGTTACAGTCGTGAATCCGGCCTGGATGGCTGATGCGGGATTGGTGCCGTGTGCAGATGCGGGGATCAATACCTTGTTGCGGTGTCCTTGTCCGATACTTTCGAGATAGGCACGGATAGTGCGTAGACCGGCATACTCGCCGGCAGCACCGGAATTGGGTTGCAGGCTTACTCCGGCAAATCCGGTGATGACTTTCAGTTCTTCACTCAGGTTGTGAATCAGTTCGCGGTATCCGGCTGCCTGGTCTTCCGGCACAAGCGGGTGCATGCACATAAATTCGGCGCAGCTCAGAGGTAACATTTCGGCGGCTGCATTCAGTTTCATGGTGCAGGAACCGAGTGAGATCATTGATTGTGCCAATGAAATATCTTTCCGGTCGAGACGCTTGATGTAGCGCATCATTTCCGTTTCGGTATGATATTTAGAGAATACCTCGTGTGTGAGGTAAGGGCTTTGGCGCTTCAATTCCTCGCCGATGATAGTTGCTTCGGGGATGTCATCCACTTTCTGGAAGTCTTTTCCGGCAGCGATGGCAAAGATAGAGAGCAGAATGTTGGCAGCTGCTACGTCGGTTGTTTCGTCAATGCTCAGTCCTACGTCTCCATTATCAAAATAGCGCAGGTTCACCTCTTTGCTCAAAGCGATGGTGCGAATCTGCTGTGCCGATACGCTGTCGGGCAAAATGAACCGCAGGGTATCGAAATACTGTCTGTTCACCTGCTTGAATCCCAGTTTACCGATGCTCTTTTCCAGGAAAACGGTAATGCTGTGGATGCGTGAAGCGATGTTGCGGATGCCTTCCTGTCCGTGATAGACGGTATAGAATCCTGCCATGGTGGCGAGCAGTGCCTGAGCGGTACAGATATTGGAAGTCGCTTTTTCTCGTTTGATATGCTGTTCGCGTGTCTGGAGTGCCATGCGGTAACAGAGTTTGCCATATTTATCTTTCGACCATCCGATAATACGTCCCGGCATGTTGCGTTTGTATTCGTCGCGGGTAGCGAAATAACCGGCCGAAGGACCACCGTAGAACATGGGAGTACCCAGGCGTTGTGTGGTACCGAATACAATGTCCGCTCCCCATTCGCCCGGAGGGGTGAGTAGTGCAAGGCTCAGGATGTCGGCAGCTACAGCTACTTTACAGTTGGCTGCATGTGCTTTTTCGGTAAATTCGCGGTAGTCTTCCGCATTACCGTTTGCATTGGGATATTGCAGGACGCAAGCAAAGAGGTCGTCCGTAAATTCAAGATCCCGGAACTTTCCGGTACGGATTTCAATGCCTTGCGGGATGGCGCGGGTGGTGATGACCGCCAAGGTCTGCGGGAAGATATTTTCGTCGATAAACACCACGTTGGCTCCCGCCTTCTGCTGGTTGCGTGAACGCAAGCCATACATCATCGTCACAGCTTCGGCGGCAGCGGTGGCTTCGTCCAGTAGTGAGCAGTTGGCCAAGGGCATGGCGGTCAGGTCACATACGGCAGTCTGGAAATTCATCAGGGCTTCCAGTCTTCCTTGCGAAACTTCTGTCTGGTAAGGAGTATAAGAAGTATACCAGACCGGATTCTCGAAGACATTTCGCTGGATGACTGCCGGGGTGATCGTGTTGTACCATCCCATACCGATATAAGTGGTGAACAGTTTGTTTTTGCCTGCCAGTTCGGCGATGTGGCGGGCAAACTCGTATTCGGTCATCGGCGCGGGTAGTGCCAGAGGTGCTTTGAGCCGAATGTTGGCCGGAATGGTTTTATCGATCAGTTCGTCAAGCGAACCAACTCCAATTTTCCGGAGCATTACTTCGGCATCCGCTTTGTTGACGCCGATGTGGCGGCAGGCTAATAAATCGGTTTTCATGTTATTAATGATTTATTTATAATAAGGTTTGTTGATAATCTCTTACCTGAAGAACGGATTTTCCGCCTTCTCTATTCCGATGGTGGTCGGTGCTCCGTGCCCCGGATATACGATTGTTTCGTTGGGGAGGACGAACAGGCGGCTGCAGATATGCTCTTTCAGTTCATCAAAGTTGCCTCCGGCCAGGTCGGCCCGTCCGATGCTTCCCTGAAACAGCACATCGCCCGAAAACATACAGTTGTCAGCCCGGCAGTAATAGACAAGGCTTCCGGGAGAGTGCCCCGGTACATGGATTGCTTCCAGTGTTGTGTTTCCGAAGGTGATGATGTCTCCGTCATGGAGATATTTTCCCAGTGGGACGGGTGCTTCATTCAGTTGGAAACCGAACATGCGACTCTGTTTGGGGGCTTCGTCTATCCAGTACTCGTCGGCCTGATTGGCCTCGGCAGACAGCCCAAACTCGCGAAGCATGAATGGATTTCCGAAAATGTGATCCAGATGCAGGTGAGTGTTCAGCAGATGTTTTATGTTCAGATTGTTGGTGACGATGAAGTTCTTTAAAGTTTGTTTCTCTTCGTCATAAAAGCAGCCCGGATCTATCACGACTGCCTCGTTCGTTTCGTCCCATAAAACGTAGCAGTTTACGGGAAACATATTGAACTCAAATCTCTTAATTTTCATGACTATGTTGTTTGATCGTTTAAATCGTTACATATACCACTTTCTTGGTTTGAAAGAATTCCTCGTCGAAATCTTCATTCAGGTTATGCATACTTGTCTTATGCTTAAACGGCATCGCCTCGTGTTCCAGTTCGCCTCCTTTCAGGCAGATAAGTCCGTTGGGGAGAGCATTTTGCTGTTTGAACGAGATGTTTTTCCGGATAATCTTTATCAGGTCGGCCAGGGGCATCACGGCACGGCTGACAACGAAGTCGAATGTTTGTTTCTCTTCTTCGGCCCGTGCATGGCGGAAAGTGACATTTTTAAGTCCGATAGCATTGGCTACCTCGGTTGCTACACGTACTTTCTTGCCGATGCTGTCCACCAGGTGGAATTTCGTGTCCGGAAAAAGAATGGCCAACGGTATTCCGGGGAATCCCCCTCCGGTGCCGAGGTCCATGACGCTGCTGCCGGCCCGGAAACGGATGATGCGGGCGATACCCAGCGAATGAAGCACATGGTGTTCGTACAGATTCTCGATATCCTTGCGTGAGATTACGTTGATTTTAGAATTCCAGTCAATGTAAAGTTCGTAAAGCGCCGCGAATTGTTTGCGTTGCTCTTCCGTCAAGTCGGGAAAGTATTTAAGAAGAAGCTTCACTCCGTTTTCCCCTCCGGCAGAGGGGAGGGAGGAAGTTTGTTCTGTTGTATTCATAAGGTTGTAATATATCTGTATTTTAATAATAAAGTTAGATTATTTTGATTTCATCTCTCCGATGATCGGGTTGCTGCCCAGCATGTGTTCCATCATTTCGTATGGAATCTTAATTTCTACCGGTCCCATGGCATACGGGGTGATATCATATACATTATAATAAAAGGTGATGCCGTCTTTGTCCAGATAGAAGTTTTCCGTCGGAGCAATATCTCCGGTAGAGCCGTAACCCATATCCTCGAGTGCTTCATGCGTTGTTACTTTCTTATCCGCCATCAACTGGTTCCACAGCAGGTCGGTCAGTGCTTCCTTATAATCACCAGTGAAAATGTCGTCCAGCTTCAGCGGACGCAGGTTTATCAGGTCCATATTCAGGAAAGTTGTCATGTAAATGCCATGTGCGCCTCCGGTATATTCATTGTAGTTTATGCGATAGACCAACAGATTCTTATAATAAAGTTGCACGTGGCTTTCTATCCCTTTATAGTATGAGTACCATGCACCGATGGAGCCTTCACTCTCTTTGTTCTTTTCGTCTTCGGCATACATCGGTTCGAGGTCTGTGCGATATTCTTTTACGTAATATTCGGTGTACTCCTTTACCACCTGCGCCGGTTTCTCTCCGATATATCCTTCACCGAAGCAAGCGGCTATAAAGTAGCTGTTCAGGCTGTCCTTCAGTTTATTGTCTGTCGACTTCACCGGATAGGCGAAATTGATGGTCAGATTACATGCCGGTTTTGCGGTATCTCCGAAGAGATGGGCCGTTTCGTTCACCTGTATACTGTCGAATTCCAGCGCACCGGTATTCTTGTTCATCTTGTCACCGCAAGAAAATAAAAAGCCACTTGTAGCAAGTATTATCGCAAGTAGGCTGACATATTGTTTTTTCATAAGGGGTTCTTCTTTAAATTCAACATTTATATAATCGTTCACTATCGACAAATATAGTTCATATTAGTGAATCGACAGCATAAAAAAAGAAAAAAGAATGCGGCGGGCTGGTTAAATCTGCTTATCTTTGCAACCGTTATGAAGAGATTCCGCTATATACTTGCCGTTATGCTTTCTCTCCTTATAGTATATGTAGGAGCGGGAGTCTCTGTTGCCCAATATTGTTGCAGCGGTTGTGAAACAGCAAATTGTTGCTGTGCTGACAAATGCGGCTTCTGTGGTAAGTTTGACTTTGAGTTCCATAAATCATGCCGGGGAGAGGGATGCACGGCGACCATCTATAAGCTTGATCTGGTAAAGCAGGCATTCGAATCCTCTGTTCCTGCTCCTGTCAGCTTGTTACTTTGTGACCAGGTATCGGACTTGCTATGTGCTCTTTTCCGCGATGAGGTGTTGGATCCCCCTTATGTGATACCACCACCTAAGACAAGCTCCCGGCATTACCTGGCTCTTTATTCTACTTTGCTTATTTAGTTTCTTCGATTTTTATTGTTCGGATTGCATCGCAGATTGCACTGGCTTTCACCGTTTAAGGATTGATTCCGTAGATTGTTGGAGCCGGGTAACTTGTGTCACCCTGTGCAGTCTGCGGTGAATCCTATCTGTTTCTTATTGAATATAAACCGAATAAAAAAGACAAACGAAGAAATTTAATGAAATACATGTTATTGACCGGACTGCTTCTCGGCAGTCTGACCGTACAGGCGCAAGTGAGCGGTACGGTGAAAGATCAGGCAGGCGAACCGATTATAGGTGCCAACGTTTTCTGGAAAAACATTCCCGGTGGGGTAGCCACTCGTGAGGACGGTACTTTTTCCATATCTAAACCCGACAAGTCCAATCATCTGATCGTAAGTTTTATAGGTTACGAAAACGACACCATACAAGTGAACGATAAGAAAGCCGTTCTGGACGTGGTGCTGCGCGAAGGAATGGAACTGAGTGAAGTGCAGATTGTCAGCCGTAAGTTGAGTACGCTGAAGTTGCGCAGCAGTGTGATGAACGAAGAGATCATTACCAGCGACGAGCTCTGCCGTGCGGCATGTTGCAATCTCGGTGAAAGTTTTGTTACCAATCCGTCGGTAGATGTCAGCTATTCGGATGCTGCAACGGGAGCGAAACAGATCAAGTTGCTCGGGCTTTCCGGAACCTATGTGCAGATGCTGACCGAGAATATCCCGAACTATCGTGGTGCTGCTTCTCCTTATGGATTGGGTTATGTGCCCGGTCCCTGGATGCATAGTATACAGGTTTCAAAGGGAATCTCGTCAGTAAAAAACGGTTACGAGGCTCTTACGGGACAGATCAATGTTGAGTTTAAGAAGCCGCAGTTGCCTGAGGCCGATTGGGTTTCGGCCAACCTCTTTGCCAGTACTACCAATCGTTATGAAGCGAATGCAGACGCCACCGTGAAACTGTCCAAGCGGTGGAGTACTTCATTGCTGGCGCATTACGAGAATGAAACAAAGGCACACGACGGCAATGATGACGGCTTTGCCGATATTCCCCGGATAGAGCAGTATAACTTCTGGAATCGCTGGGCATATATGGGGGATCATTATGTGTTTCAGGCCGGTATCAAGGCATTGGACGAAAGCAGAAAAGGTGGTCAGGTGAGCCATAGCGGCGTGCCGGCAGCCGATCGGTATGAAATAGACATCGACACCCGGCGCTACGAGGCCTTTACTAAGAATGCCTATATATTTAATAAGGAGAAGAATACGAATCTTGCATTGATTCTGTCCGGTACGTTGCACAATCAGGATGCACTTTATGGACGGAAGATCTATAACGTCGACCAATCCAACGCCTATGCTTCGCTTATGTTCGAAACCGAATTTACGAAAGAGCACAATCTATCTGCAGGCTTCAGCTATAATTATGACGGATACGACCAGCATTACCGACTGACCAATAACGCTGAAACACCGTTGACGAAAGTTTTTGCACGTGAATCGGTGGGCGGGGCCTACGCACAGTATACCTTCAACCTGGATAATAAGTTCGTGTTGATGGCCGGACTTCGTGGCGACCATAGCAGTGAGTACGGATTCTTTGTGACTCCGCGTGCGCACATTAAGTACAACCCCAATGACTTTGTTCATTTCCGTCTTTCCGCCGGAAAGGGATATCGCACCAACCATGTGCTTGCCGAGAATAATTATCTGATGGCAAGCAGCCGCAAGGTGAGCATCGCCGATCATCTTGATCAGGAAGAGGCTTGGAATTATGGAGCAAGCATATCGGGATATATCCCGCTTTTCGGGAAGACGCTGAACCTGAACCTGGAATACTATTACACCGACTTTCTGAAACAGGTCGTTGTCGATATGGATACGAATCCGCACGAAGTGGCCTTTTACAATCTCGACGGACGCTCGTACTCGCAGGTATTTCAGGTGGAGGCCACTTATCCCTTCTTTCAGGGATTCTCGCTGACTGCCGCATATCGCTGGACAGATGCCAAGACTACCTATAATCATCAATTGATGGAGAAGCCCCTGACGGGAAAATATAAAGGCCTCGTCACTGCCTCTTATCAGACTCCGCTGGGTTTGTGGCAGTTTGACGCCACATGGCAGATGAACGGGGGAGGACGTATGCCCAATCCGTACACACTTGCCGACGGAACCCCTTCGTGGGATGCACGCTACAAAGGCTTCAGCCAACTCAGCGCCCAAGTGACACGCTACTTCCGCCGCTGGTCGATATACATCGGGGGCGAAAACCTGACTAATTTTAAACAGAAGAATCCGATTATCGACGCTGCCGATCCTTGGGGCGATCGTTTTGACTCAACCATGATATGGGGGCCGGTTCATGGAGCGAAAGGATATATCGGAGTCAGGTTCAATCTGGCGAGAGATTAAGAATAAAAAGTGACAGATCACAGAATTTATCAATACTAATACTTACATTTATGAAGACTAAAAAAATGATTGCTACCCTGGTGGTGGCTTTGCTCTCGGTGACGGCCGTTATGGCAAAAGACTTCCGTACTGTCGTTTTCAAAGTGGCACAGATGGAATGTGCCAACTGCGAACGAAAGGTGAAGAATAATATCAAGTTCGAGAAAGGGCTTAAAAACTTTACAACCGATCTCAAGGAACGAACCGTTACCATTACCTATGATGCCGAAAAGACAAATGTTGAAAAGCTGAAAGAAGGCTTTCGGAAATTTAAATACGAAGCTGTAGTCATAAAGGAGGCAAAGGAAACGGACAAGAAGTGAACATTGTTCTTTACCTCATTGTTTATTAGACAGTATATATAATAATAGATTATGAGTAATATAACAAAGAAGGCGTTTCCTGTACTGAACATGCACTGTGCAGGGTGCGCTAATAATGTGGAAAAAACAGTGAAGAAACTGGCCGGTGTGGTAGACGCATCGGTCAACTTCGCCACAAACACACTGTCCGTTTCGTACGAGGCCGACAAGCTGACCCCCGGAGAGATCCGTGCGGCTGTACTTGCCGCAGGTTATGACCTGATAGTGGAAGAGGCCCTGAAAGAGGAACGTCAGGAGGAGGCACAGGAGAAACACTACCGGCTGCTGAAGCGGCAGGTTATCGGTGCATGGATCTTTGTTGTTCCTATGTTACTGTTTTCTATGGTTCTGATGCATGTACCTTTCTCTAACGAGATCCAGTTGATACTGGCTCTCCCTGTAATGATCTTTTTTGGTGGATCTTTCTACGTCAACGCCTGGCGGCAGGCACGTCTGGGGAGGAGTAATATGGATACACTGGTGGCACTGAGTACCTCCATCGCATTCCTGTTCAGTGTCTTCAATACATTTTTCCCTGAGTTCTGGTATAGCCGCGGACTTGAACCGCACGTCTATTACGAAGCCGCAGTAGTCATCATTGCCTTTGTACTGACCGGAAAGTTAATGGAAGAGCGTGCTAAGGGAAACACCTCTACCGCCATTCGTAAATTGATGGGACTTCAGCCCCGTGTGGCCCGAGTGCTTCGCGAAGGGATCGAAGAAGACATATTGATAGACCAGTTGCAAACCGGCGATCTGGTGGTCGTACGTCCGGGCGAACAGATTCCCGTGGACGGACGTCTGTCTGAAGGAGAGTCTTATGTAGACGAAAGCATGATTAGCGGAGAGCCTATTCCTGTAGAGAAGAAGGTAGGTGACCGGGTACTGGCGGGAACTATCAACCAGAAAGGAGCTTTTGTAATCAAAGCTTCCGGTGTGGGAAGTGAGACGGTGCTGGCACGCATCATCCGCATGGTTCAGGAAGCGCAGGGAAGTAAAGCTCCCGTACAGCGTATCGTAGACCGAGTGACGGGTATCTTCGTACCGGTGGTGCTGTGCATTGCCGTGCTGACATTTGTCATCTGGCTGTTGGTGGGAGGAACCGATTATTTTTCACATGCCTTGCTTTCGGCTGTATCCGTACTGGTCATTGCTTGCCCGTGTGCTTTGGGACTTGCTACTCCTACCGCTCTGATGGTGGGCATCGGCAAAGCTGCCGGCAACCATATTCTGATAAAGGATGCTGTTGCCCTCGAGCAGATGCGTAAAGTCAATGTAGTGGTACTCGATAAAACCGGGACATTGACCGAGGGACACCCCACTGTCTCCGGATGGCTTTGGGCCCAAGTACAGGAAGAGCATTTCAAGAATGTTCTGCTGGCAGCCGAGCTTAAATCCGAACATCCGCTTGCCGGAGCCATTGTCTCTTCTCTGCAAGAGGTGGAGAAGATAGTTCCTGCCCAGTTGGAGAGTTTTGAGAGTATCACCGGAAAAGGTATCAAGGTGGTATATCAGGGTGACACTTATTGGGTGGGCAGCCACAAATTGCTGAAAGATTTCAGTGCTTCTCTTTCTGACGTACTTGCCGAGATGATGGTGCAATACGAATCGGACGGGAACAGTATCGTTTACTTTGGCCGTGGAACAGAGGTACTTGCCGTTGTCGCCATTGCCGACCAGATAAAGCCGACTTCTGCCGAGGCGGTGAAGGAACTGAAACGTCAGGGCATCGACATTTGCATGCTGACCGGTGACGGACAGCGGACTGCACTTGCCGTATCGGGCAAATTGGGCATCGACCGCTTTGTGGCAGATGCTTTGCCGGATGATAAAGAAGAGTTTGTGCGTGAGCTCCAGATGCAGGGCAAAACGGTTGCTATGGTGGGTGACGGAATCAATGACTCACAGGCGCTGGCTTTGGCTGATGTCAGCATAGCGATGGGGAAAGGCACCGATATAGCCATGGATGTGGCGATGGTTACGTTGATGACATCCGATCTGCTGTTGCTCCCCCGTGCATTCGAACTCTCCAAGCAAACAGTAAAACTGATTCACCAGAATCTGTTTTGGGCGTTTATCTATAATCTGATAGGTATTCCCATTGCAGCCGGAATCTTGTTCCCTATCAACGGGTTGCTGCTCAATCCGATGCTTGCCAGTGCAGCGATGGCATTTTCAAGTGTAAGTGTCGTGCTGAATTCACTGAGCCTGGCCAGAAAATAACAATTCCTTTCAGAAGTTGCCACAGAGAGGGCACAGAGTGACACAGAGCAAATTTTAAGTCATGAATAATCAACACATGAACGCTCTGTGTTACTCTGTGCCCTCTGTGGTAAAAAAGGGTTTTGAATGTCTTTCCCGGAGAAAGTCGTCAGCTGTTTCTGAACTCCAGCGGACTCATGCCTACATATCTCCTGAAATATTTTCCAAAGAACGAAGCACTGGGGAAGTTCAGTGAATAAGCGATTTCCTGGATAGTCATGTTGCTCGATTTGAGTTTGGCTTTTGCGTCGATGATGACCACGTAGGCTATGACGTCCAGTACGTTACGTCCGGTCACCTGCTTGACCGTGGTACTGAGGTGTTGCAGCGATATTCCCAACTTGTCCGCATAGAACTGGGCACGACGCTCCTCGGTGTAATGTTCCGTGACCAGTCCTACCAGTTCGCGGCAGATTTCTTCTTTACGGTTCGTATTGTGGTTTTTCGAGGAGTATCTCTGATAGATTAATCCGACGGCAGTCAGGATCGATCTTAAAGACACCTCTGTCATTTCGGAGGGGAGAGATAATTTTTCGTCACACGTCACGCGTGCCAGCAAAGAAAAATAATCTATCAGATAGCTGGCTATATCCTCCTGCAATTCTACAATCGGACATTCGGTTATTTTGGAGAAGGAACTGACCATTGATTTTATCAGATTGATGCGCTCTACGCATTCCGATGAGAATCCCGCAAAGCATAAACGTACTTTTTCCGTGCGTTCGCGGAATTGGATAATGGTACCCGGTAACAGTGTGATCAAGTCGTTCGGTTTTATCTCGTAGTCAATCAGATTAATGGTTGCGGTCATCTTGCCTTCCGTACAAATAGCAAAGATGCCGGCTTTCAGCCTGCATGATTGTTTGTAGATATTTAATATATCCTCGGTTACATCATTCCATGCCAAAATCTCGCACGGAAGATCTACTTGTGGAAAGTCAAACTTCATATTACTTTCTTTTTTTGAATCACGCAAATATACACATTTTCTTTTATTTTTTTATCTTTGTCCTTATGAAAACAATTACAACCGATTGGGAACTCATTCCATATTCTGAGGCATGGAGCCGCCAGACGGAATGGTTCGATGCCCTTGTCCATGCGAAGCAGAACGGGGAGAGTTACGAGAACCGTATAATTTTTTGTGAACATCCGCACGTTTACACGCTGGGGCGTAGCGGGAAAGAAAATAATATGTTGCTGGGAGAGGAGCAACTGAAGACTATCGGTGCCACTCTCTATCATATCGACCGTGGGGGAGACATCACTTATCACGGTCCCGGGCAGCTGGTGTGCTATCCGATTCTCAATCTTGAAGAGTTCGGATTGGGATTGAAGGAGTATGTGCATTTATTGGAAGAAGCCGTCATCCGTGTCTGCGCGTCTTACGGCGTTGTGGCGGGACGGTTGGAGAAGGCGACCGGTGTCTGGCTGGAGGGAGATACGTCCCGGGCCCGCAAGATATGTGCGATAGGAGTCAGGAGCAGCCATTATGTGACAATGCACGGATTGGCATTGAATGTCAATACCGATTTACGTTATTTCAGCTACATCCATCCTTGTGGTTTCATTGATAAGGGTGTGACCTCGCTTCAGCAAGAACTTGGCCGCAGCATCGATATGGCGCAGGTGAAAGAACGGTTGGGCCGGGAGTTGCTTGCTGTCCTTTTGTCAAAATGATAATCAAACCTCTTCAGATTGCTCTGTTTCCGCCCAATGATACACTGAACGGATAAAATCGCCTTCCTTGCGGGTTGGCGATTTTATTTTTGATATCAGATATCTTTGCAGGCTGTCATAATGGCGATGTCGTGAAGCCATCGGAATGAAAAGGTGCGTAATAAGAACATGTAGCTCTCTTTCTGTTAGTTCGAACTTGTCTGCTTCGGGAGTACAACCAGAGAATAATCTTTCTCTTTTAACCTCCGAAACCCTAACAATAGATGTAAAGTAGGAAAACATATAGAGATAATTTGAAAAGACGTAAGCATATTCTGTAAATGCTTACGTCTTTCGGACCGAATGCTTACTTCTTTTCGGAGAAATCCCGGCACTTTTCGGGTCGGACCCCGGCTTTCCGGCTACAAAAGTCCGGTTTTCCGGGAAGAAAAGTCCCGTTTTCCGCCTTCCTCACTTCCGGTTGCTGTCTAAAAGCAGAAGGCATTGTCATGAAATCCGCTAATATCCTTTCATATTGACAAGAAAAATCCCCGAAATATATCAAAATGGTTTCGGGGATCGGGGAGAGTCCGTTGTGCTCCCTTTCTCGATTTATTTTTTCATTCTCAGCACTCTGATGCCGGTCAGCGATTTTCTGTCTTTCAACATTTGGCTCAGTGCGGTTTTGCCCACTACTACTTTACCCTCTTTGGATGAAGCATGCAGCAGGTGCAACTGCCCCTTGATGTAAATGGCAATGCCCATGTGGCTTACGTCCAGTCCCGGAGTATTGGTGGTCAGGGCGATGATGTCTCCGTTCTTGATCCAAGGCAGTCCGTCCGGTTCCAGTTTGTCTTTGGGCAGATAGTGTACCTCTTTGCCGCTCAAGGCTTTTTCATACTTTGCCATTTGGGCTACGTTCTCCGGAGAATTTTTCAACGATTTGTAGAGTTCCGGATGCGTACTCATGTACGAGAGCGACAGTTTTTGTTTGAAGGGGCTGTAGGCAGCCGTTACA
This sequence comes from Bacteroides fragilis, assembly GCF_019583405.1. Classification (GTDB taxonomy): domain Bacteria; phylum Bacteroidota; class Bacteroidia; order Bacteroidales; family Bacteroidaceae; genus Bacteroides; species Bacteroides fragilis_B. The sequence continues at coordinate 288,395 of NZ_SZUU01000001.1, forward strand.
TCTTCGAGCAGGCCTTGGCGGACTGCATTGTTGATCCAGTCGGATATATAGTGCAGGCGGGAGGTGTATCCGTCTATTTTTCCGTCACGATAGCGGATGCGTTGCAAATTGCGGGCGAAATCGCCTTCCTGCATTTCGTCTCCTTGCTGCGGGCAGAGGGCCATTGCCAATGCATATTCAACGAAAGTGGTACAATCCACTTCGTCACAATTGATAATAAGGTCTTCTGTGTCATCTACTTCCAGGGTGCCTGCCTTATAGGGGGTGTCGACAAACCCGAGTCCGTTACTCAGCACCAGGCTGTTCTCCTGTGCTGCAACTGTTCCGGCCAATAGGCTGGTACATAATAAAAGTGTGCGAATTGTTTTCATTTTTATAAAGATTGTTTTTGTAATACCTTCGTTGTATCTATTGGAACCTGACTCCGTCCCGCAACCATTTTTCTAACTCTTCCGTCCATTGGCGTTTATAGGCAAAACTGTCATAGAACCCCCATCCGTGTCCGCCCGTGGGATAAATGTGGAGGGCGGCAGGCACCTTATGCTTTTGCAGGGCCAGATAGTAATTCACGCCATTGGCGGGAGACACGCCTTCATCGTCCGAAGAGAGGGTGATGAAAGCTTGCGGAGTGTGATCCGTCACTTGCTGTTCGTTGGAGAACTTTCTGGTTAACTCCGGCGTTGCGTCCGGCCCGAGCAGATTGTGGCGTGATCCTCCGTGGGTGTCGCCGGACTCCATCGTGATTACCGGATAGAGTAATATCTGGAAGTCGGGTCGCGTGTCCTCACTGCTGTAATGCGTAGCAAGGGTGGAGGCGAGATGGCCGCCGGCCGAAGCTCCCATAATGCCTACCCGGTCTGTACGAATATTCCAGTCTTTGGCATGCTTCCGCACTATTCGTATCGCTTGCTCAGCATCCGACAAAGGCACCTCGCTGTGTCCGTTAGGCATCCGGTATTTTAGTACCACATAGGTGATGCCCAATGAATTGAACCATTGTGCCATATCGTGTCCTTCATGATCCATGGCCAAAAGAGCATAAGCACCACCGGGACACATGATGATGGTCATGCCGTTGGGTGTCGCCGGACGATAGACGGTGATGGTGGGCCGTGTGACGTTAGTGAGCCGGTATGGAGCCGACATCACTTCTTCGCCTTTCAGCCCGTTATCATTGGGAGCACCGTTGGGCCATAAAGGCAGCTCAACGGGCTTTTGTGCTGACAAGCCGGTAGCCATGAACAGAAGAATGGATGTGATTAATGTTTTCATTTTACTTTCATGGATGCTTTGATGAAATAGAGAATTAACAGGGCATAGGCTATCAGGGCCGCAAGTTGAGACAGGGTGTTGTTCAGCCATGCGTCATTTACCAGATTGATGCCTCCGAAGCGCATTGCCGCACTGACTACACCCATCAGGGCACCTCCGGCGATGAATCCGGATGCCAGCAACGTACCTTTCTCTCCCCGTTCCGTGTTGAGTGAAGCGTCTTTGCTGCGGGTAGTCACATACCAGTTGATCGCACCGCCCACCACCAGCGGTATATTCAGTTCGAGAGGAATAAACATACCGAGTGCAAATGCCAGTGCGGGAACTTTCAGGAGCGTCAATACGATGGCCAGTACGGCACCGATGCCATAGAGCATCCACGGAGCGCCCACACCACTCATTAACGGCTCGATGACGGCAGCCATTGCGTTAGCCTGCGGGGCAGCCAGCTGACCGCTTGTGAATCCGTAAGTTTTGTTCAGGATAATCATTACACCGCCTACGGTAGCAGCCGAAACGATGGTTCCGAGGAACTTCCATGCTTCCTGCTTGGCCGGTGTGCTGCCGAGCCAGTATCCGATTTTCAAGTCTGTGATAAAACCTCCTGCCATGGAAAGTGCGGTACAGACCACACCACCCATTACCAATGAAGCCACCATGCCTGAAGGGCCTTTCAACCCGACAGCCACCATAACGACCGATGCCAGAATCAATGTCATCAGAGTCATGCCCGATACGGGATTAGTGCCCACGATAGCGATTGCATTGGCAGCTACCGTTGTGAACAGGAATGAAATTCCGGCCACCAGCAGGATGGCTACCAGTGTATGCACCAGGTTGCCTTGCATCACATCGAAATAGAAGAAAAGCACCACCAGAATCAGCGTGATAATGGAACCGATGGCAATGATTTTCATTGAGAGGTCGCGTTGGGTGCGGATAATGTTCTTTTCGGCATCACTCTTCCCGCCCATTTCTTTGGCTGCCAGTCCCACCGCACTGCGGATGATGCTCCATGATTTGATGATGCCGATGACACCTGCCATGGCAATGCCGCCGATACCGATGCTTTTGGCATAGTAGCTGAATATCTGTTCGGGACTCATAGAGCCTACCGTGGCGGTTATGTCCGGATTCCACTGATTCAGTACCGAATCACCGAAGAAGAGTGACATGCCCGGTACGATGATCCACCACACGGCCAGGGAGCCGAAGCAGATAATGGAAGCATATTTCAGTCCGACGATATATCCCAGGCCGAGTACGGCTGCGCCGGTGTTTACCTTGAAAACCAGTTTGGCTTTGTCGGCCAGCATTTCGCCTACTCCGCATACGCGGGTGGTGAAGTTTTCGTTCCACCAGCCGAAGGTAGCCACGATGAAATCGTACAGCCCGCCGATTAATCCTGCCATCAGCAATGGCTTGGCCTGGCTGCCTCCTTTTTCACCCGATACCAGCACTTGTGTGGTGGCTGTCGCTTCGGGAAAAGGATACTTGCCATGCATGTCGCTTACAAAGTATTTGCGGAAAGGGATCAGGAACAAGATGCCCAGTACACCGCCCAGCAGTGAACTGATGAACACTTGCATAAAGGTGACCGACATATCCGGATATTTGGCTTGCAGGATGTAGAGGGCAGGCAGTGTGAAGATGGCTCCTGCCACGATGACGCCTGAGCAGGCGCCGATGGATTGGATAATGACGTTTTCGCCGAGTGCGTTTTTGCGTTTGGCTGCGCCGGATACTCCGACTGCTATAATGGCGATGGGGATGGCAGCTTCGAATACTTGTCCTACTTTTAGTCCCAGATAGGCTGCGGCAGCCGAGAAGAGGATGGCCATGGCGATGCCCCATGCTACAGACCAGAGGTTTACCTCCGGATACGTTTTCTTTGGACTCATCAGCGGGTTGTACACTTCTCCCGGTTTCAGTTCCCGGAATGCGTTCTCGGGTAAGCCCGTAAACTTGTCTTCTTCTTGTCTCATAATTGTTTTTTGTAGTTTATGTATAGTTTATCAGATTTCCAAACGGTCGGTTTCTCAAAACAGCTTCAAAGTAAGCAAAAAAAAAGGAGAATCCCGAAAGATTCTCCTCATTGTTGTTATTAATTTTGGCTTATTTCGCGTCCTTGGCTGTCATGTCGCCTTCCACGAAAAGACGTATCATCTCCGTCTTGGCGTTTGTACGCAGGGTTATGGACTTTTTGAAGTGTCCCGGATATTTATCTGTTCCGTTGTAAGTCACCTTGACTGTACCTGTTTTTCCCGGCATGATAGGTTCCTGGGTATATTCGGGTACCGTACATCCGCATGATGCTACAGCCTGATGAATGACTAATGGGGCATCGCCGATATTTGTGAACTTGAAAGTGCAACTCACAACAGGATTGTTTTCCGAGAATGTTCCGAAGTCGTGGGTTGTCTTATCAAACTTTATTTCTGCTTTTCCTTGAGCTTGGGCAAGTCCGATGCTCAGCACCATCATAGTGATAAAAAATAGTATTTTCTTCATTTTCTATTTCTTTTTATGGTTTTGTGAGTGGCAAAGGTAAGGCTTTTTTTGATAAATGGTGTCGTATGACGGTGAAATTGTATTAAAAAGGCATCTGACGGAGAGGGTGTAGCTGTCCGGTATATAGGGTGTAGCCATACGAGGCTTAGGGCTACACCCTGTGCACCGGATGGCTACACCTCTTTAGAATACGGCCGGAAACAAGAGGGTGAAGATACTGCCTTTTTCCGGTTCGGATGAAACGGTGACGGTGCCGCGGTGCAGATGCATGATCTGTCGTGAGATGGTCAGACCGATGCCCGATCCGGTGGGTTTAGTCGTGAAGAACGGGATAAAGATGCGGTCGAGCACCTCTTGCTCGATTCCTGTTCCGTTGTCTTCTATCCTTATATAGGGGCGTTCTCCGGAACTTAATCCGGCTGAGATCCGGATGTCGGTCGCATCGTTCTCACGGGCGTTTTTAATCAGGTTGATCAGCACTTGTTCTATCAGATCCTTGTCCGCCACCAGGCGTTGGGCTTTGGGTGGAAGCATCAGGTGCAGATCATTCGGTTCTCTGTGCATCAACCGTACCACGCCTGTCAGTAATTCTTGTGATGTATATATCTTCAGCAGGGGTTGTGGCAGGTGAGACACTTCCCGGTAACTGTTGACAAACCGAATTAACCCGTCGCCCCGCCGGCGGATGGTTTGTAACATCCGGCGTATTTCGGCCCGCTCTTCTTCATTGCCGTCAAAGTCTTCGATCTGATGTTCCAGCAATTCGGACAAAGACGTGACCGGAGTGATGGAATTCATGATTTCGTGCGTCAGCACACGGATCAGTTTCTGCCAGGCTTCGGTTTCCTGGCTGTCTAATACCGAATGGATGTTTTTCATGCTGGCTACTGTGAGCGGCCGTCCCTGTATCACAAACTCCATTCCGGAAAGTGCCAGCTGGATGGTTTCTTCCTCTTTTTTTGCCTGAAGAACGGAGATGTCACCCGCTTTTAAGGAGTAAAGGCGGCCGGGCAGCTCGCTGTGAAAGTATTTCAGTTCATCGATACTTTTCAGATTGTGGTTGTCGAGCAGTCTTTTGGCGGCTTCATTCATCCACTCGATCTGTCCGGAAGGGCTATATACCAATACGGACATATCGATGTGATTGGCCAGAGCCTGAAAATATTGCAGTTTGCTTTCTTTCTTCTGAAGGTTCTGTTTGTAGAAATCCAAGGCTTGGTTCATTTCGTTCAGAAGTTCTACCGGTAGTGAACGGAGGCTTTCTTCGCTTTGCACGGGGGAGGAGAGGAACTCGGAATAGCGGACAGACCAGATGAACTGTGCCATGGCACGTGTGGAGCGGAGGATGTAGCGATAGATTCTGTAGGTTGTGTATAGCAAGAGGCATACGGATACCGGCAGGCTGATATAGAAACCGTGCATGCCTAACCACACGGTGGTGTAACAGCAGATCAAAAGGGCTACTGTCAATATAAGGGGTTGCCTCGCCCATTTTTGTTTCATGTCGTGTAACTGTTTGAGGTTATAATCCGTGTTTCTCGATCCGCCTGTATAGTGATGTCCGGGTGATTCCCAGCATTTCTGAGGCTAACGTAATGTTGCCGGCACAAAGCCGGAGTACTTCGCTGATGGTTTCGCGCTCCTGGCGTTCAAGGTTGTATTTCTCTTTCTCCGAAACTTGTGCTTGAGGCGGTGTGCGAAGCATGAAGTCGTCCGGCATCAATATTGGATTGCCTGAGAGGATGACCGCCCGTTCGATGGCATGTTCCAGCTCGCGTACATTCCCCGGCCAACGATAGAGCTGCATCAATCTGCGCGCTTCTTTTGAAATGCCCCGGACCTCTTTTTTATATTTTTTCCGGTAGCGTTGCAAAAAGTGATCGGCAAGCAGGAAAAGGTCGTTGCCCCGTTCGCGTAAGGGAGGGATACGTATTTCAATCGTATTGATGCGGTAGAGAAGATCTTGCCGGAACAGCCCGTTATCAATGGCTGTATACAGGTCGGCATTCGTTGCGCATATCAGTCTCACGTCTACCGGATAAGAAGTGGTGGAGCCCAGTCGCGAACTTTTGCGTTGTTCGATGACCGAAAGCAGCTTGGCCTGTAAAGGCAGGCTCAGGTTGCCAATTTCATTTAGGAACAGAGTACCTCCCGAGGCTACCTCCAGCCTTCCGGGTTTCTTTTTCCGCGCATCTGTAAAAGCGCCTTTTTCGAATCCGAAGAGTTCGCTCTCAAACAGTGTTTCGGGGATGCTTCCCAAATCGATCGGGACGTATATTTCTCCTTTCCGGGGCGACTGCTCGTATACATAGCGGGCTATCAGATCTTTTCCTGTACCGTTTTCACCTAAAAGTAACAGGTTAGCGTCCGTATCGGCAAATTTCCGGATGGTCTGGAAAATAGCCTGCATGGTGGCCGATTCACCGATGATTCGGGCTGGTTCCGGTGAGGGGGCGGTCAGAGCTTCTTTCTGCTCCTTCAGTGATTCTACTTCCGTACGGCTGAAGCTGAGTTGTAATGCCGCAGATACGGTTGCAATCATCTTATCGTTTTGCCAGGGCTTGGCGATGAAGTCGGTAGCGCCGAGCTTGATGGCCCGTACAGCCTTTTCGGTATCGGCATAAGCTGTGATGAAGATTACCACTGCCCCCGAATCCAATTTCAGGATCTCTTCCAACCAGTGGAATCCTTCCCGTCCGCTGACAGCATCGTTCCTGAAATTCATGTCCAGCAGGATGACATCATAGTGCGTGCGCGACAGGATGGGTAGCAGTTCTCTCGGATCGGTCGTGGTGCTAATTGATTCTGCAATGGGGCGTAACAGCATTTTCAGTGTGAAAAGGATGTCTTCATTGTCATCGGCTATCAGTATTTTGCCTCGTTTCAGTGTCATAGTATAGTATGTTGATTGGCAGGACAAAGATAGAGAAAAAGTTTGGGTAATCTGTGTACGATATCGTACAAAAACTGCACGCTTTCGTACGAATTACAGATCGTTCGTTTTGGGTAATCGGTTGATAAATAATAGAATGGATGTTTGGTATACTTCTTGCTTTTATTTAATAAATAAAATTTGTAAAGATGATCGGAAGTAAAATGAAAAACACTTGGATGTTGGGACTGCTGCTGCTCTTGGGAAGCTGTCAGCAGAAAGGGCCGGCAAGCGGCCGGGTGGAGATGAAAGGAGAGTCGGATTGTTTGAGTGTCCGGCAGGGGCAAGAGAATGCATTGTCGACCTCGGATGAATATCCGGAAGGGTATGTTCCTGTTCCGGGTATTCGGTATCAGGCGAACTATCTTACCGGAAGTCCGGAGCGTCTTGATGTAAAGGCTGCATTGGGGAATGTCCGTCCGCTGAAGTTGAGTCAATTGGGCAGTCAGCTTGATTTCATGGTATATAAAGATGTAAAAGGAGGCATCTTCCGCCTGATCCCGATTGAAGAGGGTTGTTTGGGAGTGGGGATTGGTGGCATCTGGTTGTTGGATGGGAACCTGAAAATGATTCGGATGTTGTTTCGCAATGATGTGGATATTACAGAAGAAAATGGATTTACCCACTTTCAGACGAAACGTTACATCAATCCGGATTATTATGAAAAGTCTTCCCGGACGTTGATCGGCGTGCTGTATGATCAGAGGGATAAAAAGAATCCCAAATCCTTTGTCAGGCTTTCTCTGAAAGATTTGTTAAGCGTATCCCAGCCTCTGACACCGGACGATATCCATAAACGTGCAGGCATTTCCGGAAGTTATCTTTTGGGAATGGCAGACGGGTATGCTACCTGGACCCGGTTTACGAACGATGTTTATACCTTCAATTTGCGGGGAGATACACTTTGTCATTTTACTATCGGAGAGGAAGTAAACTATCCTCCACGCGGTAACGGTTCGTATCGTTCGGGAGAACAAGCGACTGCTTATTATTATAAAGGCTGTCCCATGATCATTATGCCTTATGGGAATACGGTTTATCGTATGAAAGACGCTTCTACCCTGGAACCGGTTTATGAACTTGATTTCGGCACGTTACATCGGGCTACGGGAGAAGAGGTGGTTGGCGGTGCCGATGTGGACAATGCCTATTTCCTGTCGGATTGGGTGGAGACCGACAGCTACGTATTCATGCATGTAGAAAAAGGGTATGACTCTCCTAATGCACGCGATAAGAAGCAAGTGACGCTTTACTCGCTGATATATGACAAACGGTCTAAAGCGTTTTTCTCCTTACCGCAGGCTGAAGAAACGGTTCATCCCTGTCCGGAGCCTGATCTTCCTGACGGCATTCCGTTTTGGCCTCGGAAAGGTTTTTGTGAGGAGCAGCTTGCTACATTCACAACCGGGTGGAAATTAAGTAAATCTTCTCCTGAAGTATTCAGGCGGATACCGGCTTTACAGGGTACCGAGAAAGAGACTACGTCACTTATAGTCACTCTAAAATAAACGATACATGATGCTGAAATACTACTTCCGGTAACCTTACGGCTTATAAAACGGAATGTGGATAATCTTTAAAAAAGGGAGTGAAAGGTAATGATTAAAAGATATTATTATTGGGGGAGTTTATTTTTGATGGGAGGATGGTGCCTGTCGGCTTGTGGTAATAAAAATCCGGGGGTGAGTAAGGAGGAGCTGCGGAGGGAGTTTGCTAAAAGTGTAACTCCGGCGGTCGGTGTGGAGGACTCGCTTGCCGGATGGGGAGATAACGATTCTCTACAGGTATTTCCGGAAGACTATCGCGTCCCTTCCGGAATTAAATATGATTCTCACATCACAGAATATGGAGTGATTGTTTTGAATGTGGAATCTGCATTGAGAAACGTTCGCCCGATGAAACTGACTGATCTCGGGCAGCAGGTACAATATAAAGTCATGGATGCCAATGAAGATTGGAACTCCCTGATTGCTGCCGGTGATGATTTTCTGATACTTAATCAAGAAGAAGGTGTGTGGCTGTTGGATAAGGACCTGAAGAAGGAACGGTTGCTTATTCGCTCGGATTTACGGGTCACACATACACCGGGCGGTGGTATCAGAGTAGGAGGGGGACACTTGATGCAGAACTTTTATTATGATTCTGAAAGGAAACAATTGCGCTTTACGTGCTATAACACAGATAAACAGAGGTCTTATCTGGCAGTCTCCTCTTTGGCCGGACTGATGGCTTCTTCTCAGCCGGCGGAGCTTAAAACATTCCGAAACAGACTGCCTATAGGAAACAGCTATCTGTTTTCGATGCCCGGAGGATACGGAATGGCGATCAGACATTCGGATGAACTTTATACATTCGGGATGAAGGGGGATACTCTTTGTCACTTTGTTTTGGGAAATTCCGAACATTATGAACCTCGTCTTTTTGAAGCTGAACGGGACATTGTGTATTATGTGGGAGGAAGAACACTGTTTTATCATGCATACGGCAATAAGATCTACAAAGTGAAGGATGCCTCGACACTGGAGGTCGTTTATAAACTTGATTTCGGTTCATTATCCCGCATTACAGGGGCCGACGTGGCCAGAGGGGGCAATGTGCGGAGTTCATATTTTGTAACTTCGTGTATGGAGACGGATCATTTCCTCTTTTTGAATGTCGATAAAGGGTACGATAGTGAAAATGCCCGTAGGAAGGGGGAAGTGCAACTTTATTCTTTGGTCTATGACAAGCGCAACGGAGAGTTTTTTTCTTTGCCGGAAGTTACCGGTGGGGTTCGTCCGGAACAACCGCTGATAGCGGCCGGTTCGCAAGGAGACTTACCCTTCTGGCCTAACTTGAACCTGAATGGGAATCCTGCTTTTGTTGTCGGAAAAGCTGTTTTGGAAAAATACTATCCGATACAGCTGCGGGGAAATGATAAGCTTGGAGAGTTGAATGAAACTGATCTGATTTTGATGACCATTAAATAAGTTGACCGCTATGATGATAAATCATTATTTTAAAGTTGCTCTTCGTTTGATCAAACGGAGCTTTCTGTTTTCAAGCATTCATATACTTGGATTTGTATGGGGGATGGCAGCGGCTTTCCTTATCTACTTGTGGGTGATAGATGAGTTTACTTTTGAAGATCACAATCCGGATGCGGGTAGAATTTTCAGGGTGATTGAAGCGAATTGCTCCGAAAGTGGAGAGGTAACTGAAAATCCTTATACTTCGAAACTTCTGGCAGATGCTTTCCGCAAAGAGTTTCCGCAGGTGGAAGAAGCCACTTATCTTGGGAATGTCGATATGACTTCTCTAAGGTCGGGCGATAAATTTTTGTCACTCAATTGGGTGCGTGTGGATACAGCCTTTTTTGATGTTTTCCATTTTCCTGTGGTAGAGGGAGATCCCGGCAGGCTGAAATCGGGATTCAATCATATCGTTTTGTCTGAGACGCTGGCTAAAAAGTTCTTTGGAGATGAACCGGCGGTCGGAAAAGAAGTGATGTATGATAAGGTAATGGATGGCGAATCGGCACTGATGGTCGTAGGGGTGGTGAAAGTACCCCGTAAAAGCCATATTCAGTTTGATGCGATTGTAGGACAGTCTTTCTTTGATAAGATAGATGTCAACATCATGCGGATGTCTTCTCCTTGGGATGTTCGGGATGCGATGGTGTATGTGAAAATGCGTCCCGGGGCATCTGTATCCGATTCCACCCGAGTCCGAATGAGTCGTATACTGAGTAAATACACACATACCGAACGTCTGCTTCGTTTCCAACCGCTCAGAGACATTCATTTAAAGACCGATTTTGCTGATATTTCTGTTAAGAATCATGGTAACATGGCCTCCATCTATCTGTTTATAGCCTTGGCCATATTGATTATCTTTATGGGAGCGTTCAATTTCACCACTTTGTCGACTGCCCGTGCCGCATTACGATATAAAGAGATCGGAGTGCGCAAGGTGACAGGGGCCAAACGGAAAACGCTAATTGTACAGTTCCTTTCTGAAAGTTTGGTGCAAGCATTCATTTCGTTGATATTGGCGTTGGCCTTGACCGAACTGCTGCTGCCGGTCTTTAATCGGATAATGGATAAGGACATCACGTTGCAGGCAAGTTGGAGTGTATTAATTTACGTTGTTTTGGGCATTATCGGTGTGGGATGCCTTTCGGGCAGTTATCCGGCATTCTATCTTTCGGGGGTTAACCCTTTGATTGCTTTTAAAGGAGGACAGAAAAACGGGAAAAAGGGGGACTTGATACGGGGGCTGCTCTGTGTGCAGTTTGTCATAGCGATCACGTTGTTGCTGTGTACCGGTATTGTATTTAAACAATTGAACTATTTGCAGAATAAAGATTTGGGATTGGAAAAAGAGAATGTTGTTTCCATTTATACCAGTCTGTGGTATAATGTGGACGGGTTCAAGCAGGAAATATTAAAGAATCCGAATGTACGCAGTGTCTCGATGGGGGCTGAAATCACTGATTATCTGGAAGAAAACAAAACTCAGGGGGATGTATTGAGGTGGACTAATGAGAGAGGAGAGACTGATTCTTTACGAATGATGTGTATTTGGGCGGATGGTGATTTTGTGAATACATTCGGATTACAACTCCTGAAGGGAGAGGTCTTGAAGGAGGATGGAGGAGCCTATTTCAGTGGTACGTACGATTTTCCGGTGATTATTAATGAAACGGCCCGGAAGGCTATGAAGGTAGCAGATCCGATAGGTATGGAGATAAGCGGAGGGTTTGGAGTGGGCACAAATAAAAAACGGATTGTGGGAGTAGTGCAGGATTTCAATTTCCAGTCGTTGCGGCAGAAGATAAAACCGGCATATTTGATGTATAGCCCCGAATGTCTGGTAAATATGCATATCAAGATAGCTCCAGAGCATAAACAGGAAACCTTAGACTTTATACAAAAGAAGTTTGAGGAAATGGCTCCCTTGTTCATAAAGGAGTTTAAATATAAGTTTTTCTCAGATGCTTTAAACCGGAACTATGAAAAAGAGAGACAACAGAGCCGGATGTTACTTGCGTTTACGATCCTTGCCGTTGTGATTGCCATGATGGGAGTTTTCGGATTGGTAACGCTGTCTACCCGGCAACGAACGAAGGAAATAGGGATTCGAAAAGTGAATGGAGCACATTCCGATGGAATCGTAAAATTGTTCTGCCTGGAATATCTGAAATGGGTGGGCATTGCTTTCGTGCTGGCTTGTCCGTTGGGTTATCTTTTTATGTATTACTGGTTGAGCGAATTTGCTTACCGGACTTCTATAAGCTGGTGGCTGTTTTTGGGGGGCGGATTGATTATTGCGGGGATTACGCTATTGACTGTTATCGGTCAGACTTGGCGGACCGCTTCACAGAATCCGGTGAAATCATTGAGATATGAATAATAAATAGTTAGAGATTATGATAAAAGCAATTGGATTGACTAAGATATTCCGTACAGAGAGTGTACAAACTATCGCATTGAATGAAATCAGTATCGAGATATCGGAAGGAGAATTTGTAGCCATTATGGGACCTTCCGGATGTGGCAAATCGACCTTGCTGAATATGTTGGGGTTATTGGACAATCCAACTTCCGGTGAGTTGTGGTTCATCGATAAAGAGGTTTCCCGCTATTCGGAAAATGACCGTACAGACATGCGGAACGGCAATATCGGCTTTGTATTTCAGAGTTTTAACCTGATAGACGAACTAACCGTGTTTGAGAATGTAGAATTGCCGTTGCTATATGCCGGTGTGCCGGTTCGTGAACGTGTAGATCGAGTGAATAAGGCGTTGGAAAGGATGCAGATAGGCCATCGTACGGAGCATTATCCTCAACAACTTTCCGGAGGCCAACAACAGCGTGTGGCTATTGCCCGGGCCATTGTGACGAACCCGAAAATTATATTGGCTGACGAACCGACGGGTAACCTCGATTCTACCAATGGCAACGAAGTGATGCTTTTATTGAAGGAGTTAAATAAAGATGGAGCTACAGTCGTGATGGTAACCCACTCTGAAGAAAATGCCCGGGAGGCAGGCCGTATTGTGCGGATGATGGATGGTTGTATCCTGACGGAGAGCAAACGATGAATGGTTTTGAACGATCAACGGTTATCGTTGATCGTTCAAAACCATTCATCGTTTCAATTCATATCCCAGCATCATGCCGTCATAGCTATCTGCCAATGAACTGATGGCTTTGAGGGTGGCACTGCTGCTCTTACTGGATAAGAAAGTGATTAGCTTCAGCAATTTGTCTGCTTCGAACAGAAGATCCATCTGTTGAGTGGTATAATTGACTTTTGCATTCATGGGGATTAATTTCATATACTTCAGGTGGAGCATCTGGGTGCTGGCATCGTAAGAGTAGGTTCCGTTCAGCTTGCGTTTGCCTAAAGTGCTTACGAAAGTACTGTCCGCATTGAATGTAAAACTCAGTTGCCCTTCTCTAATACCGACTTTGGCCAGCTGTTCGTCCAGCTTTTGTTCGGCAGCGGAAGCAGCGACGGTTCCTCCGGCTTTCTTCAGCAGGTTTTCAGACTCGAACTCAATGGCCGAGCCGGTATAACGCCAGGTTCCGGTTATATCCACAGTTTCGGTATGTCCTGTGACAGCGTTGACAACTTTGGAGATATTGTCCTTATTGAATAAGTCCTTGATAGATTGTGCACGGTTTACGGTCGGTATAAGCAGTAGTGTGATAAGAACTGCGAATGATAATAGTTTTCTTTTCATTTGATATCCTTGTTTTTATTTTGAATTAAGTTCTTTATTGATTGACTCGATGTAGTTTAACACCTCTGTCCTGCCAAGGCGCTCTTCTGATGAAGTGATGAAATAGGGGGGGAGTTCTTCCCATTGTTTCCGTAATTCTCTCAAGTAAGCGCTGATATTTATTTTGAGTCGTCCCCCTTTCAGTTTGTCTGCTTTGGTGAAGATAATGGCAAAAGGAATGCCGTTCTCACCCAGCCATTCCATGAATTCAAGATCTATTTTCTGGGGTTCCAGACGGCTGTCTATCAATACGAATAGATTGGTCATCTGTTCGCGTTCGAGGATGTAATCTTCGATGATGGTGCGTATCTGTTCCTGGCCTTTCTGACCTCGCCTGGCATATCCGTATCCGGGTAAGTCAACCAGGTACCAGCTGTTGTTGATCAGAAAATGATTGATAAGCATGGTCTTACCGGGAGTCGCGGAAGTCATGGCCAGTCCCTTTCGCCCGGTCAGCATATTGATGAGGCTGGATTTTCCTACATTGGATCGGCCGATAAAGGCATATTCGGGGAAAGTGCCTGCCGGACATTTCTTCACGTCCGTATTACTAATTACAAATTCAGCATTGGTTATTTCCATATTTCTTGTTGGTTTTAAAATTCATTTTTTAGTTGTTTCTTTGATACGATCCACATTCCTGCAAAAGTAAGGATGCCGTTCAGCATCAATAATTCGTATCCGAACTGATAGCCGGTTTCCTGCCGGGCAAATCTATCGGCTGCGTAACAAATCAGTGGTGAAGCTATCGCAATAAACGGTACCCATCGGTCGTTTGTTTTTCGTTGGGTAAATAATCCGAAAGCAAACATTCCCAGAAGAGGTCCGTACGTATAGGAGGCTATGATGTAAATGGCATCGATGACGCTTTGGTTATTCAATGCATCGACAAGGCAGATAAAGAAAATAAGTAGGATGGATAGTCCTATATGTACCCGGTTTCGTTTTCTACGGGCTTCTTCTTCTGTGTCTTTGCCTGTGTCGAGCAAGTCGATGCAAAAACTCGTTGTCATGGCGGTTAAGGCTGAATCCGAATTGCTGAAAGCGGCGGCAATGATACCGATTGTAAATAGGATAAGTACTCCTTCGCCCAGATAACCCTGGGTAGCAAACAGTGGCAGGATGTCATCACCGGCAGCCGGAAGTTCCAACTGCATCTCTTGAGCAAGGACCAGTAATAAAATGCCAAGGCCCAGAAACAGCAGGTTGAGCGGAGCGAATGCAAAGCCATAGCAATACATATTCTTCTGCGCATCACGCAGACTACGGCAGGAAAGGTTTTTCTGCATCATATCCTGATCGAGTCCGGTCATGACAATAACAATAAAAATCCCACTTAGAAACTGTTTGAAGAAATTCTGGCGCGACATCCAGTCATCAAATACAAAGATGCGACTGTGTTCATTGCTGCTGATTGTTTGTATAACTCCGCTGAAGTCAAGATTTAACTTTGCGGTGACAAAAACAAGGATGCTGATCAGTGCGGCGATCAGGCAGAAAGTCTGTAAAGTATCCGTCCAGACAATTGTTTTAATGCCACTTTTGTGAGTGTATATCCATACTAAAGCTACCGATCCGGCAGCAATACTCCAGAATGGGATACCCATATCACGAAATACGTAGGTATATAGAATCAGACAGACAAGGTATAGTTTTGCAGCTGTGCCCAGCATACGCGAAAGAAGGAAAAAAGAGGCTCCTGTACGGTAGGCACGCTTTCCGATACGGGTATCCAGATAAGTGTATATACTGGTCAGGTTGAGTTTATAGTAGAGTGGGAGGAGTATATGGGCGACAGCCAGATAACCGAAGAAAAAGCCGAATACGGTTTGCATATACGTCATATCCATCGCCTTTACCATGCCCGGTACGGATACAAAGGTTACTCCCGAAATAGATGCGCCAATCATTCCGAAAGCAACGACGTACCATGGAGACCGATTTTCTCCTTTAAAAAACGCTGCATTCGAACCTCCTTTCCGTCCGGTGATACGGGCTATCAGCAAGAGAATGGCAAAGTAGCATACAATAGTGGCAAGTATCATCATAACGAGCGCAAAGGTAACACTTATTTTGCAAATGATGATTGCTTATTTAAATTTGATATTTATCTTTGAAGGTATATGGTTGAATTTTATATATGAATCAACTTTATTTATAGACGAATCCATATAGCTGTCTGATAATCATTTATATCCATGTCAACATGACGGTATAAATAAGTGCCGAAACTGACAGGCTTATCGCAGAGTAAATAGTAGCAGCTTTGGGCGATTTCTTCACAAGTTTCACAATACCCATCAAAAGGCCACCCAATATAGGCGTCAGAGTGCCAAGTGTTATTAACAGATTTCCATCGCCGTTAGGATCGAATACGATGTTCATGACGGCATAGACAGGGACAATGCTGGCTAATAGTGCAAGAATAGTGACAAATCTTGATATTGTTTTCATGATAGTTGAGCGCTTTATAATTAGTACGGCAAATTTAAACAATAATAATGGATAAAGGATAACCTATTCAGTCCTATTCCATGATGAAAATGCTTCCTCCAAATACAAATGTAGAAACTTAATTCTCCAATAGTTCTTTCATGGCCCTTTCCTCTTGTCGGATACGTACAGCGAGCAAACAAGCATAAATAGGGAGTCCAATGAGTAATGTGTACCAGGCATTGCAGAGTAAAGCAACTCCAATTAGTTCAGGTATGATATTCAGATAGTAATTGGGGTGTCTCACTGTTCTGAAAAGGAAGCTTTTTTCAATGCGATGATCGGGAATGATATAAAGTTTTACTGTCCATACATCATGGAGTTTATAGATCACATAGAATAGCATAGCATAAGCAAAGCCCATTATAAAAACACCACAAACAGAGAAATAGTTGAAAGTAGCTCCCGAAGTGTATGCTTCATAAAGGGCCGAAAAATAGTAGACGATATGTGCTAATGTCAGTAATAGCGAATTAATTTTACCATATTGTACCGCTCCACTTTTCAGAAGACGTTTCTCGTTACGAATGGAATAGGATAAGGAAAGTAATCTGAGTACAAAAAAGGCAATAAATGTAATAATGATATTTTGCATCGTTTTTATTTTTTGAGGGATAAAATATATTTTATTTTTTTCTTAGAACTTATGAAGGAATACCCAAGAGGGCAATTGAACCGGAACTCAGTTCATTTCGGAATAATTATAAATCAGAAGAGCATAATAGGTTTCAAGAACTGGTTAAGAAATATAGTTTCTACTCTGAGTTGTGCGATACCTGTAGAAAAGGAAATCAACTGAACATATAATCAAAAAGGCGGTTTTATAAGTCACTCTGTGGGGGCATGACCCGCGATTTGCTTATAAAACTGCTTTCCGTTTATAAAGGCTTTAGTTTCAACTCGATTTGTGTAACTGAACCTGAGCGTACGGTACGTCCTGCAGACCATATTTCATAATTTTCTGTACCACTGCCATATTGGACAGCGAAAGTGAAAAATCGGTCTTTGTTTGATTCGAACCACTTATCATAAGTAAAAATGAAAGTGGCAACTCCGGTGGAGTTAGTTAATGCATATGCCGTAGGAGTTGTTCGATTGTCTTTTTTGAACTCTTCATAAGTCTTTTCATCGAACATTTGCACAATTTCGTTGGGCAGAGGTTTGCCATCAGCACTGACTACAGTAACTGTTACCTGCGCATCATTTTTGTTTTCATCATCGTTGCTACAGGAAATTAACATCAAACTAAAGAGCGTAAATAAGTAGAAAGTTGTCTTTTTTAAGTCCATAAATTTAGTTTTTTAGCTATAATAACAAAAATGTAGACTTGATTGTTCAACAATCAGGAGACGACTGTATTGTTGTAGCAGGAGCAATGAACAAGATGACCGATAAATAGCCTATTTTATTAACAGCTGATTTGCCATTTATAAAATATGCGTATCTTTGTACTCCATAAAGTATACAGTGGCTTTATGGGGTTGGAGTCCTTTCTATAATAGGTTTACAACTTTTTATACTGGTATATACTTTATTGATAATTAAATAGATATACTTGTTTGTACATGAATCAACAATATCCATCGACGTTACTTGAAAAGGCCGTCGGAGAGTTTTCTAAATTGCCGGGTATCGGACGGAAAACAGCTATGAGACTGGTGCTTCACCTGTTGCGTCAGGATACCTCTGTGGTGGAAGCTTTCGGAAGTTCTATTATAACTTTAAAGCATGAGGTGAAATATTGCAAGGTGTGTCATAATATATCTGATACGGAAACTTGTCAGATTTGTGCAAATCCGCAGCGGGATGCGTCTATGGTCTGTGTAGTGGAGAATATACGGGATGTGATGGCCGTAGAGGCCACTCAACAATATCGTGGGTTGTACCATGTTTTGGGGGGGGTGATTTCACCGATGGATGGGGTAGGACCGGGCGATCTGCAGATAGAAAGTCTGGTGCGCCGGGTAGCCGAAGGGGGAATAAATGAAGTGATTCTTGCTCTAAGCACAACCATGGAAGGGGATACCACGAATTTTTATATTTACCGTAAACTTGAGAAAATGGGTGTCAAATTGAGCGTACTTGCCCGTGGGGTATCCATTGGTGACGAGCTGGAATACACAGACGAGATAACGTTGGGTAGAAGTATTGTGAACCGTACGACTTTTACCGGAACCGTTTAAAAGGAAACTTACCATTAACTGATAATCATTATATATAAATGGAAGAGCAAATAAAACGCATTGTGAAAAGCCAGAAGGTACAGTATATTTCTTTTTGGATTATTCCGTTATTGTTGGTGCTATTGGGAGAAGCCGGCGTGTTGCCTGTAGGAATAAAAGCAGACAATGTACGGGCTGTTTATGTTTTCGAAACAGTAGGTATTTTGATGACTGCCGTCTGTATACCTCTTTCTCTTAAACTATTTAGTTTTGTTCTGACAAAGAAAATAGATCAGCTGACGTTTCCGGTGGCCTTGAGCCGTTATATGCTTTGGGGGGCTGTTCGGCTGGCTTTACTGGAATTTGTAGTGGTGTTTAATCTGGCCGGTTACTACTTTACACTTAGTAGTACAGGTGCGTTATGTGCACTTATAGGACTGACAGCCTCTTTTTTCTGTCTTCCGGGAGAAAAAAGATTGCGTGCCGAACTGCATATCGATAAAGAATAAATGATGAAGCAATCTTTCTTAGCCAACGAGCGAATATATCTCCGTGCAGTGGAACCGGAGGATTTGGATATCATGTATGAAATGGAAAATGATCCTTTTATGTGGGATATCAGTAGTTTTACAGTTCCCTATTCTCGTTTTGTACTTAAACAGTATATTGAAGGATCGCAAAGTGACATGTTTGCCGATAAGCAGTTGCGGCTGATGATTATGCGTCGGAAAGATAATTGTACTTTGGGTACGGTCGATATAACTGATTTTGTACCTTTACATTCAAGAGGAGCAGTCGGAATTGCGGTTCATAGTAATTATAGACAGGAGGGGTATGCTTCCGATGCATTGAAACTGCTTTGTGAATATGCTTTTAACTTTTTATTTATAAAACAATTGTATGCCCATATAGCTGTGGATAATGAACCCAGTTTGCGATTGTTCAATTCTTGTGGATTTACCCAATGTGGAGTATTGAAAGAATGGTTGTTAACACACGAAGGTTATAAAGATGCAGTGCTTGTGCAATGTATGAATCCCAAACGATGATCTTAGTTTAAAGAAGGAACTTGCGGAAAGCGGGACCAGGTTTCATACTTGCTACCCAATTTCCCTAAGGCTTCTTTCCACATACCTTTTATATCTTCATTCATTAAATAGGTATTTTCTTCTTTTGAAATAATCCAGGTATTCTCCTTTATTTCCTGAATCAGTTGTTCGCATTCCCAGCCGGAATATCCGAGGAAAAAGCGTATCTTTCCTTTTATAGGGTTTCCTTGTAAAATGTATTTCTTGATAGCATCGAAATCTCCGTTGAGATATAATCCATTATTGATCGGAAGGGCTCCGGGGATTTCGTGTAAGGTATGCAGATAAAACAAAGTGTCAGTTCCGATAGGACCTCCTTTGTGTAACGGAATATCTTCTATATATTTAAATTCTTTAATGATATCATTGAGCATCAATGGGAGTGGTTTATTTATAATCAATCCCATACTTCCTTCTTCAGTATGATCAACAAGCAATACTACTGACCTTCCGAAAGTTACGTCATGGAGGAAAGGCTCTGATATCAGAATCTTTCCTCTCGACGGCATTACATTATTCGATTGGATCTTAAATATGTCAGTATTGATGTTCATGCCCCTAATTTAAAGATTTATTTTACACGAACAAACAATATTCCTCTTTTTTTCGATTTAGTGTGCTCTTTTTAAGATATAGGATGATTTTCGGCAAATAACTTCATTCTTTCATCCAGTTGAGTATATTGGTGTTCTTTAATAAAGGAAGTGCATGCACGTAGTCCCTGTTGTTGGCTGCCTGTAGTAACCAAGGAAATTGCACTAACCCCATAATACATCAACTCTTTTGCGAGCTCTCCACTTGTCATTCCCGGATAGCCTATGGTGAAATAGAAACCGTCGGCAACAGGATCTTCAAGATCTTTATCGTATACCAGATGGAATCCGTAACGCAAGAATATTTCTTTCAATTTACGGGCGCGTTCACCATATATCCTCACTTCGTTCAGGAAATTGTATTTACCTTCGTTGGCTGCTTTCAACATAGCTGCCATGGCGAATTGTGCCGAATGGCTCGTCCCTGAAGAGAGGGCATAAAGCACACGATGGATAAATACAGTGCCAAAAGTACCGCCTCCGTAGCGTTTATCGAATCCGGAATAATGGCGATGGTATAATTTATCAGAAATACAGCTGACACCAATACGTTGGCCTGCATAACTGAAGGCTTTGGAACCGGATATAAGTAAAATATAATTATCTGTATAATGTGCCACCGAAGGTTGATAAGGTGCATGATACGGAGTACTCAGATCTTGGCGGAAGTCCATGGCAAAATATGCTAAATCTTCAAGGACGATTACATCATACTGGGTGGTTAGTTCACCGATGATCTTCAGTTCTTCATCTTTTAAACAGATCCAGCTGGGGTTATTCGGGTTTGAGTATATAACAGCTGAAATATTTCCTTTTTTCAGGTAGCTCTCGAGTTTCTCTTTTAATTTGTCTCCCCGATAATCGTATACATCAAATGTCTCGTACTTCTGCCCCATGACCACCAATTGCTGCTTTTGGACCGGAAAGCCGGGATCTATGAACAGTATAGTATCTTTTTTCTCGTCGCATTGACTGCAAGTAAGGAAAGATGCGAAAGTACCTTGCATGGATCCCGTGACAGGTACGCAACCTTCCGGCTTGAGATCTACATCAATAAATGCTTTTATAAATTTAGAAGCTTCCGATTTTAGTTCTGGTAGTCCATTAATATCGGGATACAAACTGGCTATTCCATTTTGCAATGCTTCTATCTCAGCTTTTACTCCTATAGTAGAAGGGGGGAGACCCGGTACGCCCATTTCCATTTTTATAAATTCGACTCCGGATGCTGTTTCTGCTTTAGCTGCTATGGCTTTTACTTCACGAATGGTTGCTTTTGAGAAATCTGTAATTTGGAATTCTTCGATAGTTTCATCAATAAGATGCCGTTTGATAGGTGTATCTTTCATGTTTCTTTTTGTTGCTTTATAAATTGTATCACAAAGATAGATATAATCTACTTATAATCAACAAATGAATAAGAAAGATGAAAAAAATCTTTCTCAGCTATTGCAGGTATAAAAAAAACAGCTACCTTTGCAACCGCAATCGAGAGAGATAGCAATTAAGAAATGAAATTTTGGTGCGTTAGTTCAGTTGGTTAGAATACATGCCTGTCACGCATGGGGTCACGGGTTCGAGTCCCGTACGCACCGCGAAAGCAAATTAAGAACAAATATTTAGCACTGATATTCAAGGTATTAGTGCTTTTTTATTCTCTACCTTTTCCACCCCTTTTTTAAAAAAGTATGCAAAATGTGCGACCGGCTATTTGTGATCTTTGCGACCACTTTATGTGTAAATTCATGTATTCATTAATTAGGTTATATGGATTTTTATATTAGGGTATTTTTTTGGGGGGGTAATACCTTGATTTTTCAAGTTTTCAATATAATTATTTACTTCTGAATTGTTTCATAAGGATTTTTTTATTTCTTCAAAAAACAAGTTATTGAAGGAAGGAATGTCGAAGTAACTTGGCTAAATGAATTTATAAGTTTGATTAAATCTTAAATATATAAGCCAAAAAAGGTTTGTTCGAATGGATATTCCTGTGATTTGTACCAATTGGGCTTTGAATAACTGATATATTAATATAAATCTGTTTGTGAAGTTAAAATAATAGGTTCTATAACAAACGGGGTTTAGAACAAAAAATTGAGAAAAATAACATTGTAACATGTTTGCAACTTGGTTGCAAGAAATATACTCTATTTTTGTCCCGAAAGTAAAAACCAAACAGATGAAGCGTATCTTTTTCGTATATCCACTTGCCATAGCGACACTATTCTTAATAGTGCTTTCCGCTATTCCGCATCACCATCATAAAGAGATGATGTGTACGGTGATGGAATTATGTGAACAAGACGATATCTACAATGATGGGCATACGGATCATGAGGCGGGGCAAGATGCACATAATGAAAACACCTGTGTATCACAAGCTGGTTATATTTTTCCTTCCAGCGTTGATAAAAGTAATCTGCATGATGGAAGCCTGATGAATATCCACTTGCCGGTTCTATATCTGTTTGCTGACATTCTGACTATTCATTTCGATATACCAATCTCTGAAAACACATACGATAGGTATGTTGTCTCTTATACGTCCGTAGTGCTGGGTGAGAGCAGCGGATTGCGTGCTCCTCCCTATTTTTTCTCTTAAGTATTTATTGCAGGGTTTATAATACTGTAATATCTGCTATTCTTTCCGGTAACTGTAATCAGTTACCTCCAATATTTATCTTTTGATAATTAGATTTCACCACTTTGGGAGAAAGCCCAAACGAACCAGAATCGGTAATGACAGGGATATGTGCTCTGACTGTTTATGACACGGTTAAAACTTTCTTGGCTAATCAATTATGGAACAAAATATGAGGTTGTCAATCAATGTGAAATCGAAATTTTGGATAGACGATATTTTCCCTTTCAGATAGACCATTGCTGCCTGAACAGGGCTTCTTGGGGGCAACGATTATTAGTTCGGTGATATGCTTGCAGATGCCGGAATGGGTATTCTCAGTATTCGTGTTGTTTATTGGCACTATTCTGTATTACAGAGGAAACTCTCAAACAAAAAAAATGGGGGAGTAGCCTTGTCTTTGCGTTGTTTTACAATGGTTGGCAAGGTTGTCCTTCCTTTTCAATTCAACTTTAAAATATAACAAAAATGAAAATATATATATTTATTATACTGGCTGCGGCCACTTCAATCTCCCTGATATCTTGCGATTCGAAACAGAGTGACACCCGCTCGGCCTCTTCCTCAGAGGTTCACCGGAATGACGACGGTCATGATCATCGGGAAAGTGATGGAGACAACCATAGTGAAATAGAGAACTCCGGCAAGGGACATGAGGACGAAATCATTTTCACTCGGCAACAGGCGGAAGCTATCGGGTTGGAGATATATAATGTGGTACCCGGATCTTTTGCACAGGTAATCAGAACCAGCGGACAGATACAGGCAGCCCAAGGAGATGAAGAAACTATTGTCGCCACGACCAATGGTGTCGTATCTTTTCCCGGACAAAACATCATCGAAGGAGCAACTGTTGGCGTGGGAAGTACTATTGTAACCATTTCAGCTAAAAATCTTTATGAAGGAGATCCGGTGGCAAAAGCCAAGATTGCCTATGAAACTGCCTTGAAAGAGTATCAGCGTGCAGAAGGTCTGGTAAAGGATAAGATTATTTCCGCTAAAGAGTTCGAACAGACTCGTATGAAATATGAAAATGCCAGAACTGCTTATGAAGCCCAAGCTGCCAATGTAACTGTTTCCGGGGTAAAAGTTACTTCTCCCATCAGTGGATATGTCAAAAACAGGCTGGTGAGTCAGGGGGAATACGTGACTGTCGGACAGCCTGTTGCTACAATTTCCAAGAACCGGAGATTGCAACTGCGAGCCGATGTTTCAGAAAACTATTTCAATGAACTTAAAAAAATCAGGGGAGCCAACTTCATGGTATCCTACAATAACAAGGTTTATAGGTTGGAAGATCTTCACGGGCGTTTATTATCCTTTGGCAAAGCCGCTGCTGAATCTTCTTTCTATATCCCGATTACTTTTGAATTCGATAATATCGGTGATTTCATTCCCGGTTCTTATGTAGAGGTATACCTGCTCACCACTCCCCAAAATAACGTATTTTCCATTCCTGTTACTGCATTGACGGAAGAACAGGGTATCTATTTTGTCTACCTGCAAATAGCAGAGGAGGAGTTCGTGAAGCGTGAAGTCGGTATCGGAGAGAGTGACGGTAAAAACGTGAGAATACTTTCCGGCTTGAAAGAGGGGGAGAGAGTGGTCGTTAAAGGTGCTTATCAGGTAAAGATGGCTTCCAATTCATCGGCGCTCCCCGAAGGCCATAGTCATTAATTATAAAAGGAAGAAATCATGTTGAATAAAATTATAAAATTCTCTCTGAACAACCGTATTGTTGTTCTAATAGGGGCTCTATTGTTGATTATTGCGGGAACTTATACTGCCGTGAATATGGAAGTGGATGTTTTCCCGGATCTGAACGCCCCTACTGTTGTTGTGATGACGGAGGCCAAAGGGATGGCTCCCGAAGAGGTGGAGCGCCTGGTGACTTTCCGGTAGAAACCGCTGTAAATGGTGCCACTGACGTACGTCGTGTGCGTTCTTCTTCTACTACAGGTTTTTCTATTGTATGGGTCGAATTTAATTGGGGTACGGATATTTATCGTGCCCGTCAGATAGTCTCCGAGAAGTTGGCTGTGTTGGGTGATGCCTTGCCTTCCAATGTGGGTAAGCCAACCTTGGGGCCCCAGTCCTCCATTCTGGGGGAGTTGCTTATTATCGGTTTGACCTCCGATAGTGTATCCCTACAGGATTTGCGAACGATGGCAGACTGGACTATCCGTCCTCGTTTGTTGTCTACTGGCGGTGTAGCCCAGGTAACAGTTTTAGGGGGGGGATATTAAAGAGTACCAGATATTACTTGATCCGGGTAAGATGAAACATTATGGAATCGGCTTGAACGAGGTCATAGACGTAGTGAAAGATATGAATCAGAATGCCGCCGGTGGTGTTTTGTATGAATTTGGAAATGAATTTATTGTTCGTGGCGTATTATCCACTAATAAGGTGGAAACCCTTCGTAAGGCTGTAATTAAGAATGTTGATGAAGTGCCCATTACACTGGAGAATATTGCTGAGGTTAAAATCGGTGCTAAGGCTCCCAAGATGGGACTGGCTTCCGAACGCGGTAAAGCCGGTATATTGTTGACTGTTACCAAGCAACCCAACACAAGTACCCTTGATCTGACCGGTAAGTTGGATAAGTCTTTGGAGGATTTGCAAAAGGTACTGCCTAAAGATGTGAAGGTTACTACCGATATTTTCCGCCAATCCCGTTTTATTAATAATTCGATTGATAATGTTCAGAAGTCTTTATATGAAGGCGGTGTCTTCGTAATTATTGTATTGCTCCTATTCCTGATGAATATACGTACTACTGTTATTTCATTGATTACTATACCGCTTTCGGTTATTGTAGCTATTCTTACTCTGAAGGCTTTGGGGCTTACCATCAATACGATGAGTTTGGGAGGTATTGCCATTGCTATCGGTTCTTTAGTAGATGATGCAATTGTGGATGTGGAGAATGTATTCAAACGCTTGCGGGAGAACAGGCAAAAACCTAAAGAGGAACAAAAAAACGTTCTGACAGTTGTCTTTGAGGCTTCTAAGGAAGTACGTATGCCTATCTTAAACTCTACTCTGATTATTGTAGCCAGTTTTGTTCCTCTTTTCTTCCTTTCCGGAATGGAAGGCAGGATGTTGGCACCGTTGGGCATTACTTTCGTTATTTCACTTTTTGCTTCCACTGTAGTTGCTCTGACCCTTACACCGGTTTTATGCAGTTACTTGCTGAATAAACCAAAGAACAATGGTGAGGAGCGTGACCCTTATCTGGTTCGTAAGTTGAAATCCGGTTATGGGATGGCTTTGCAGTGGACGTTATGCCATAAGAAAGTGGTTTTGGGAGCTATCGGAGCCATTTTGATTGTTTCGTTGGTGATGATGGCTTCCTTTGGACGTAGTTTTCTTCCGCCTTTCAATGAAGGCTCGTTCACCGTGAGCATCAGTACTTTGCCTGGTATTTCTCTGGAAGAGTCTGATAAGATAGGCCGGATGGCCGAAGATATACTTCTCTCGGTACCGGAGGTACAGACTGTAGGACGAAAGACCGGACGTGCTGAACTGGATGAGCATGCCTTGGGTGTGAACACTTCCGAAATAGAGGCGCCGTTTATACTCGACAAGCGTTCAAAGGATGAAGTTCTGACAGAAATCCGGGAGAAAATAAAGGTTATTCCGGGTGTGAATATTGAGATTGGTGCACCTATTACACACCGTATCAATGCTATGTTATCCGGATCGAGAGCTAATATCGCCATAAAGCTGTTTGGTACGGACTTGAACAGGATGTATGAAATCGGAAATCAGATAAAAAATTCGATTCAGGATATTGAAGGTGTAGCCGACCTGAATGTGGAGCAGCAGGTAGAACGTCCACAGTTAAAGATCGAGCCCAAACGGGAGATGTTGGCTAAATACGGCGTTACACTTCCTCAGTTTGGTGATATTGTAAATGTCATGCTGGGAGGTGAGGCAGTGTCTCAGGTATATGAGGAAAATAGGTCTTTTGATTTGACGCTGAAGGTGAATGATGCCAGTCGTGCGAGTGCCGAGAGAATACGCAAGCTGATCGTGGACGCCAATGGTCGTAAAGTGCCGTTGGAAAATATTGCCAATGTGACATCATCGATGGGGCCTAATACAATTAGCCGTGAGAATGTGGCTCGTAAGATTGTTATTTCAGCCAATGTTGCCGGTCGTGATTTACGGGGAGTAGTAAATGATATTCAGTCGAAAGTTGACAGTGAGATACAATTACCCGAAGGATATCATATTGAATATGGCGGACAGTTTGAAAGTGAGCAGGCTGCTTCGCGTATTATCACTATCACTTCCATTTTCTCTATCCTGGTTATTTTCCTGCTCTTGTTCAAAGAGTTCAAGAGTGCGACTCAGTCATTGGTAATCCTGCTGAATCTGCCACTTGCACTGATTGGAGGCGTATTCAGTATCTATTTTACATCCGGTATATTGAGTATTCCGGCCATTATCGGGTTCATTTCTCTTTTTGGTATTGCGACCCGTAACGGCATGCTGTTGATAGACAGGTATAACAATTTGCGAGCTTCAGGGATGTCTGTGAACGACAGTATCCTGCACGGTTCTCTGGACCGTTTGAATCCGATTCTGATGACGGCTTTGTCTTCTGGATTGGCGTTGATACCACTGGCATTGGGAGGTGAACTGCCCGGTAATGAAATTCAAAGTCCTATGGCCAAAGTTATCTTGGGAGGGCTTTTGAGTTCAACCATCCTCAATGGATTTATTATTCCTGTTATGTACCTGTATATCAGTCGTAAACAAGAAAAGAAAATTGAAACAATTGAACTAACTGAAGACTAAAATGAGAACAATTATATTAATAATGGCGTTGCTGGCAAGTGTGTCACTTGTCGCCCAAGAAAACATAAACAGCATACTTTTCTCCATTGAGGAGAATAATTCAACCCTGAAAGCATTGAGAGAAGAAACAAACGCTCAGAAATTGGGGAATAAAACAGGTATATACTTGTCCGACCCTGATGTAGAGTTTGGTTATCTTTGGGGAAATCCCGGAAAGACCGGTAATCGTCAGGATTTCAGTATCAAACAGACTTTTGACATTCCGACCCTTACCGGGATGCGAAGTCGCTTGGCCGGCAACCAGAATAAGCTGGTAGAACTTCAGTATGCTTCTGAAAGAATTAACCTGCTTTTGGAGGCGAAGCAATATTGCATCGATCTGGTTTATTATAACGGTTTGAAAAAAGAACTTGAAGTCCGGTTACGACATGCACAAGCCATAGCCGATGCTTATCGACAACGACTGGATCGTGGAGACGCCAGTATTCTGGAGTACAATAAGGTTCAGTTGAATCTTTCCACCGTGCAAGGGGAGATGTCGAGAATAGAAGTGGAGAGGAACGCTCTTCTTTCCGAACTCAAACGATTGAATGGTGGTATAGATGTGATTTTTGAGGCAAGCAACTATTCTCCGGCTTCGCTGCCTGCTAATTTTGAAGACTGGTATCTGTCGGCTCAACAAAAGAATCCGTTACTGCAATATGTAAAGCAACAGATAGAGGTCGGTAAGGAGCAGGTTAAGCTCAGTAAGGCCATGATGCTTCCGAAGTTTTCAGCTGGTTATTCGCTGGAAAGGACCCTTGGACAAAAATACCAAGGGGTGAGTGTGGGAATTTCCATCCCTTTATGGGAAAATAAGAATCGGGTGAAGCAGGCTAAAGCCGGTGTTTTGGCGGCACAGGCCAGGGAGCAGGATAGTAAACAACAGTTTTATGACAGGCTCCAGAATTTATATATGCGTGCCAGTGGTCTCCAGCAAACGGCTATCGGCTACCGCAAGTCACTCAAGACACTCAATAATACCACGCTACTAATGAAAGCGCTGGATGTAGGTGAGATATCTTTGTTAAACTATATCGTCGAGATTGGCCTGTATTATGACACGGTTAATCAGACGTTGGCTACCGAACGTGATTTTGAAAAGATTTTGGCGGATTTGTCTGCTGTAGAACTCTGAGAAACGGCTTATGAAGAAGCTAAAGAGACCATACTCTAAAAAGTGGAGAGGTCTATCTGTCAAATGGATGTTTATTCTATTTACCGGTTTGGGGATTACATCAGGAGCTTGTTTTTGGATTTTTATTTCACGTTGTGGAAATGAGGACTGTTTTTTCAATTATGATCCATTGCCTGAAATGTTCATTGGTGGTGTAATAGGAGCGTTTCTATATATTTTTATATGGGGGATGATGTCTGATACGTGATATAGTTTAGGTAGTCCTGTACAAACGATAAGTTTTTCGCAGGACTACAAGTTTTTGCATTTTTTGATAAGTAATATTTGTATTTCATTAGTTATCCAGCTTTGAGGTATTCCTAAAAAACATTAGTTTTCTTTATAAATGGTGGTAAAGTATAATCAGCATATTACCTATTTTATGGTATTGAGCAGTCAATGAAAACTGTTTAATTTTGCGTCTGTTTAGTTTTCTTCGGAATGAACATACGGATGAACCATATACTTTTATGCTTTTTATGGCTGTTTTCAGTCACTGTGTCCGCTCAGCAGGTGAAAACAGTTAAAGGATATGTCTGCGTTTTTTCCGAAGGTTTGGTGGAGAAAAGTTTGCCTTATGCGAGTGTGGTTGTTTTGGGAGGAAAGGATTCCACTTTCGTAAAGGGCATGGCTTGCGATACAAATGGGAACTTCAAGTTGCAGTTTATACCACAAAATCAAATGGAATATTTGTTGCGGATACGCTACACCGGTATGCCAACCATATTTCGGAAACTTGATCCGTATATGTTAGAAACTGATTGTGGATGTATTCTGATGGAAGGGGATATTGAACTGACAGAAGTGCTGGTGACTGCTTCCATCAAAGAAATAGACATGATAGGAGATACGACTGTTATTAATGCCTATGTCTATCGGACTCCAAAAGGCTCAAACTTGGGTGAATTAGTGAAAAAGATTCCGGGGCTGGAATACGATGATCGAGGTAAATCCTTTTTAATGAACAGGGTAACTTACTGTTGGACGATTTAGCTACTACTACTATTTCTCGGCGAACATCATCCGGTGACACTGTTGGTGGGAATGTTGGGACTTATCGGTTCGATTTTTATGTTTGCCAGACTGCTGCGTCATGCCTCGTGGGATATGAGTTTACGGTTCGGCTTTGCCACCGTCATTATTTTTTTGATAGCGGTAGAAGTATTTGATCGCATTCATTTGTTCCCCGGTCTGTGGAAAAATCCGGGTGAACATAAGCAGGAACTGCTTCTTATAGCGGCTTCCATCATTTTTACAGGGTGTTGTCTTGTATATAATAACCTATTAGTTTTAAAGAATAAATGAAACTTCTTATATTCAGGGTTATGCTTTTATATTTATACACCAATGAAAAAATCCGGTTCATAACGAACCGGATTTTTTCATTGATTTTTTGTATTCAAAATTTTCGTTATGCCTCTTTTATCTCTTCGCCCTTTTCGTCCAGAAGTACGATAACTTCCTGAGAATCTTTGGTTGTAAGAATCACCTTATAAACTTTACCGGTTTCTTTGTCAGCCGAATAAACTTCTTTGATTGAGGCACCTTCATAAGATTTAGCCAAGGTATTCATAACTGCATCCGGAAGTTTTTTGGCATCAATTTTCGTAAACTCATCTTGTGGAGCTTGTGCCTGCGTTTCTACTGCCGTAGAGTTTTCAACTTCCTGTGCAAATGCTACAGAACTACCTAATCCCATTACCAATGCTACTGCTACTAATACCTTTTTCATGATCGTAATTTTTTAAATGATTATTAAAATTCTAACCTGTTATCTCTTGTACAAATAGTATTGCAAACGGGATGCCCAAAAAATATTTGAAATATAAATCATTGAAAATTAATGTGTTGGTTGCTTGAAATAATGGTGGTGTGAAATAAATTATGTGGAATAGTGTAGAATTGGGGAACACAGTATTGGGGAAAATAATATAAAGGGTGAGTATTGCTGTCGTCCGAATGTTTGAAGACATCGTTCCAAAACCATTATTTATAGGTATTGTGCATCAAAGTGAAATGCCGTAATTTTACGTCCGGAAACAAGATATTGTTCGTTATATGCAAACACTCAAATCGGATATACGCAACCGGATTCTGTCCGCCGCAAAAGAGCAATTTGTGCAGAGAGGATATTTGAAGACCTCTATGCGCGAAATAGCCGATGCTGTAGATGTAGGCGTAGGAAATCTCTATAACTATTTTGAGAATAAAGATGAGTTGTTTTGTGTGATACTTCGTCCTGTATCGGATGCTTTGGAGCGAATGCTGCAGGAACATCATGGAGCCAAAGGAGCAGATATCATGCTTATATGTTCCGAAGAGTATCTCAAGTCTGCTGTCGATGAATATATATCCTTGATAAACAAGCATGGTGAGCTGATGAAGATTCTATTGTTCCATTCACAAGGCTCTTCATTGGAAAAATTCAGGGAAGACTATACAAACCGTTCGACGGAGATTGTTAAAACATGGTTTGCCGAAATGAAAGAGAAGCATCCGGAAATCAATGTGGTGGTATCGGATTTTATGATCCATCTGCAAGCAGTCTGGATGTTCACCCTTTTTGAAGAAATGTTGAAGCATGCTATCGATAGCAAGGAAATGGAGTATATCGTGCATGAGTATATATTGTTTGAAATTCAAGGTTGGAGGGCTTTGCTGAGAGTATGAGCAATAGAAGACAAAAATATAAATCGCCGTTTACCGGATTAAAATTGAGAAGAGAATCTTTACGAAGGTTCTCTTCTTTTTTTGTGAACGATTTTGAATACCGTTCATTTTTCAGCGCTACTTTGACACTAACATCATAAAAGTATAGAATGAAACAAAAACATGAATTTGAAAACATCGTGGCGGAAACATTATTGATTCCGCTTTACATGAGAGCCAAGGAGAGCCGTCGGGAAAGTCCGATTCTATTGTATTTTTGTGAGGAACAGGTACGGACATTTCTACATAACATAACCATGCGCTTCGAAGGCGGCGAGTTGTGGTTCGATGTATGCGGAACGATGATGAGCCGACGTGGTGTGAAGCCCGATTCCTTGAGGGAACATAAGGCGCAGATACGTTCGGGGATAGATGACGGGCATATGGTGGAGTTGTGGGAACCCGGATTGCATTTGTTGGAGCAGGCCAATTATATGAAATTCTTCCGTTTCCGTTGGGGATTTTTTTTCGGGCAGATATTGGGCAGGATGACGAGGTTGTGCTACAAGTTCAGTTCCATGCTTGGGTATAAAATAGGATAAATAAATCGGTTGATCATGGTAAATAAGAAGAAAGAAGGGCTGTCCCGTCTGTTTGAGATTGCAGGACAGAAAAAAAGTCTGCTTCTGTTGGCAGGCTTGTTATCGGCTGGGAGTGCGGTGTGTATGCTCATACCTTATTGGGCGATCTACCGGATACTCTATGAATTGTTGAACCATAGCCGGGAGCTGTCGTCCATCAATGAGACCAATATGATTCGTTGGGGTTGGATAGCCTTTGGCGGGCTGATCGGCGGATTATTGTTGCTGTATGCTTCCCTGATGTCATCTCATGTGGCAGCATACCGTATTCTCTACGGACTGCGTATCCGGTTGACGGAACATATCGGGAGATTGCCGCTGGGTTATCTGAACGGGACATCGACGGGAGCCATCAAGAAGACGATGGAGCAGAATGTAGAAAAGATAGAGAACTTCATAGCCCACACAATTCCCGATTTGGTGAACGTTATGGCAACAGTAGTGGTGATGTTCCTCATTTTCTTTTCGCTCGATGGATGGCTGGCAGGTGTCTGTTTGGCAGTGATCGTACTAAGTATATTCTTGCAATTTTCCAATTTCATGGGAAAAAAGGCACGGGAATTTACACGCATCTATTACAACGCGCAAGAGCAGATGAGTGCTTCTGCCGTGCAATATGTGCGCGGAATGCCTGTGGTGAAAATCTTCGGACAGAGTGTCCGCTCATTCCGTCAGTTCAATGCCGAAATCGAAGCTTACAAAACCTATGCATTGAAAGTTTGCGACACTTACGAATCGGGTATGACATATTTTACCGTACTGTTCAATTCGATTGTCACCTTCATTCTCCCTGTCGGCATTTTACTAATGCAAAATGACTCCCGGAGTCTTACGCTGGCAGCTGTATGGCTTTTCTTTATCATACTCGGTCCGGGCGTGGCTTCACCCGTCTATAAGTTGATGTATCTGGGCAGCAGTACGCGGGAAATCAATGAAGGTGTATCGCGTATCGATCGTATTCTTGAAAATCAGCCGGTCCCGGAACCTGCTTGTCCGAAAATTCCTGCGACGTATGATATAGAGTTTCGTCATGTCTCGTTTTCCTATGAAAACAAGGAGCAGGCTACTCGTACCGAAGCGTTGCACGATCTCTGTTTCACGGCCCCTCAAGGTAAAATTACCGCTTTTGTCGGTCCGTCGGGAAGTGGTAAATCTACCGTCGCCAATCTGATTCCCCGGTTTTGGGATGTGGAGCAGGGAGAAATCCTTATCGGCAATGTGAATGTGAAGGATATTGCAACGGAGCAGTTAATGGATCTCGTTTCGTTCGTCTTTCAGGATACGTTCCTTTTTTACGATACACTCTATGAAAATATTGCCGTAGGTTCGTCCAAGGCAACGAGAGATACGGTCATTGCTGCCGCTCGTGCTGCGCAATGCCATGAGTTTATCGAGAAGTTGCCGAACGGATACGAAACACGCATCGGAGATAAAGGTGTTTTCCTTTCCGGTGGTGAAGCACAACGAGTCTGTGTGGCACGGGCTATTTTGAAGAATGCTCCTATACTTGTACTGGATGAAGCAACGGCTTTTGCCGATCCCGAGAACGAGTACAAGATGCAGCAGGCTTTGAAATCACTTATTAAGGATAAGACGGTCATCATCATAGCCCACCGCCTTTCTTCCATTGTATCGTCCGATCGGATCATCGTACTGAAAGATGGAAGGGCAGTACAATGCGGACGGCATGAAGAACTTTCCTCTCAAGAAGGGGTATATAAAAAGATGTGGAATGCTTATACGAGTGCGTTCCGCTGGCAATTGAATGTGAAATAAGAAAAAGAATAGAGAATGAGTGCAATAAGAAATATTACAATAGGCCGTACAGAAAGGCTTTATAAACCTGTAGGTTACACTATGCTTGCCAATTTGGTGAACATTGTTCCTTTTTGCCTTTCTATCGAGGCGATTCGTATTATATTCCGTGCTTTCAACGGAGGCGGGCAATCGCTCGATACCACTCGGTTGTGGTGTATATTTGGCTGTATGACAGGTTATATAGCTGTTATGGTACTGGCGGAAAGGGCTGCTTATCGTGCCAATTTCCGTGGTGCTTACGAAATGAGTGCATCGGGACGCATCTCTTTGGCAGAACATTTACGCAAACTTTCGTTAGGTTTTCTGGGTAAACGGGATCCGGGTGATTTATCATCCATGCTTATTACCGATTTTACAATGACGGAAACAGGCATCTCGCATTATTTGCCTCAACTGATGGGAGCATTGGTGATGCCTGTACTGGCTTTTGTTTCGCTTCTTTGGATCGATTGGCGTATGGCGGTCGCCATGTTCGTGGCTCTTCCGTTTGCGATGGGCATTCTGTGGTTGAGCACGAGCGTACAGCAGAGGTTGAGTGGCAGGCAGATCAAGGCAAAAGTCAATGCCGGAAACCGCCTGGAAGAGTACCTGCAAGGCATCCGGGTGATGAAAGCCTACAATCTGCTGGGGGATCGTTTTGTTTGGTTGCGCGATGCTTTTGCTGAATTACGTCGTGCCTGCATTCGATTGGAGGCTCTATTGGGACCTTTTGTTCTATTAACCATTACACTCGTGCGTGCAGGATTGACATTGATGGTGCTGTGCGGAACATACCTGCTTTTAGGTGGCGAGTTGTCGATTCTCACGTTTGTCATGTTCCTTGTTGTCGGTTCCCGTGTATTCGACCCGCTGACTTCCGCTCTTACCAATTTTACAGAGTTCCGTCATTTTTCCATTTCGGGAGGACGTATCCTTTCTCTTATGAACGAACCCGAAATGAAAGGGACAAAAGAAGTTCCGGAAGACGGTAATATCATCTTTGAAAACGTGTCGTTCGGCTATCAGGAGAAAGAAGTCTTACATGATATTTCTGTCATTTTATCGCGAAATTCACTGACAGCTCTTGTTGGTCCGTCAGGAAGTGGAAAGAGCACGGTAATGAAACTTTGTGCCCGTTTTTATGATCCGACAAAGGGGCGTATACTGTTTGGTGGAGTACCGGTGCGGGAGATTGAACCTGAAAAATTAATGAGTCGTATTTCGATGGTGTTCCAGGATATTTATTTATTTCAGGATAGCATACGCAACAACATTCGGTTTGGTAAAAGTGATGCCACAGATGAAGAGATTGTAGCAGCGGCAAAAAAAGCCTGCTGTCACGACTTTATCATGCACTTGCCACATGGTTATGATACAATGGTGGGAGAGGGAGGCTGTACGTTATCAGGTGGTGAAAAACAACGGCTTTCCATTGCGCGTGCCATGCTGAAAGACGCACAGATCGTTCTGCTGGACGAGGCAACCGCTTCGCTTGATCCCGAGAACGAGATAGAGATACAGAAAGCTATCGATAGGCTGATTAAAGGACGTATGGTTATCGTTATCGCCCATCGTCTCAAGACAATAATGGGGGCTGATCACATCATTGTCTTATCTGACGGAAGGGTGGAGGAACAAGGTACGCATTCGGAGTTGATACGGCAGAATGGTCTATATTGGAAACTTTGGAACATTCAAGAAAGTACATCGGGATGGACTTTATAATGGATTATTGGAACCCATAAGATGAAGTACGGACTTCACATCTGGACTGTGCCGGATGGATAAAAAGAGGTGCTCCTGTCCGAAGCAACGCAGTTCCTCAAAGAAACTGTATTTTATATTCCGTATTTTATAGGATTTATTGTATGGGTCCAAATAACGAACTAAACAGCCGAGCCGTATTGGAATTTATTTATAATTGTTTGAATATTAATGCTTTATTTTAGTATGTACTTTTTATCTCAGCCCAGATAGCAGGGGTGAGATAAAGAAGATATCATTTTCGACTGAATAATAAAGAAAAGTAAGATATTCTAAACGATGTGTTGAGTTAAGAGGCACACTTATTTTTTTTGTAAA
This sequence comes from Bacteroides fragilis, assembly GCF_019583405.1. GTDB lineage: Bacteria > Bacteroidota > Bacteroidia > Bacteroidales > Bacteroidaceae > Bacteroides > Bacteroides fragilis_B. Next base: position 324,053 of record NZ_SZUU01000001.1, read on the forward strand.
TCAGTACTTTATTTGCTGATGTACTTTTAAATCAATGGATGGAAGATAGAAATGTCTTGAAAGATCTGGATGCCTATAACCAGTTTGTATTTGAGAAACTGACTAAAGTTTACGGTATAGTTAAGATGCAGAGTCCGTTTGTTCTTAGTGAGATTAAACATACGGCGGTTTTGAACATAGACCGATGAGCTTATGCTCAGATGGGTAATGGACAGCTGCAATAAAGAAATTATGGAGGGAGTAGCGCCTTCCAATTTAGGAAAATCTTTTCATCTTCGTTAAAGGGCGGAAGTAAGATTTTAATAGAGTCATCCATCATGGATGTCTGATACTTTCTTTCTAGTTTTTTTATAACTTGTTTATTTATGCGGGCGACGGCATAGTTTTCATCAGGTTGTTCTCCAATAAATTTTCTGACTTCTACTTCCGGATGAAGCATACATAGCAAAAAGGCTGACCATTCGTAAGTATACCAATATCCGTTGATGTAATTTAAATAAATGCCATTTCTGTTATTTTGTTCCCGGCGTAATACAATCTCTATTTTTTCCATGTTTTGGGGTAGGAACTTCTTATTTTGCAATTTTTTCTCTGAACTCACTTGGAGTGATTCCAAGTTTTTTTTTACAATAAGTAGTGAAATGTGAGGGTGAAGCAAAATGAAAGGTTCTGGCTATTTCACTGATAGGTATATTGCGATTGGCTAATTGTCCTTTAATATGGCGTGTTTTCTGGTTAAGAATCCAATTGTAAGGAGTATCGTGAAAGCAGCTTTTGAATTTGCGATTGAAAGAACGCTCGGAACAATGATATAATTGTGCAAACTGTTTGATGTTTCGTATTTGCAGATAATTCTCCAATACGAAACTTTTAAAATTCAGGTCTCTCCCTGTGATGGGCATCAAGAAATGAGCCATATCTGTCCGATTGTAGAATGTACCGAATACCATGAATATCTCTTTCTGTTTCAGTTCATGCATATGACTACACTGAACTTTCTGTTTGAGGTAGAAGCAAATACTATCCAGCACATGACGCAACGGGGGACATATAGATAAAGAATAAAAACAACTTTTTTCAGGCTCAGGATGAATGGCAGACAATTCGATCGATGTTTTATTATGAAAATTGACCAGATTGTCGAAGAACAGTAGTATAAATTCTGTTTCTGTCATGCTTTTGCTTGCATTCGGATCGTTTTGGGGAAAGAGAACCATATGCCCTTCAGCAAGGTGCTGATTGTGAAACTCACTGCAAGATATCAGTATTTCTCCTTTTAAAAGGAATAAGATGCACGAGTGGTGATGGTTATCTATCTTAAAATCGCCTCCGGAGAAGAGTCTTTGATGAATAAAGCATATATTGTAATCAGATACATAATTGAGGCAAGTGGTGTGTCGTTCTATATGTAATAATTTCATAGTTAAACTATTTCTTGTTTAATAATTATACGAAAAACAAAAAAACAGAGCGGGAAGTTTTATATTAAAAAGACACAATGTTCTATAATCGTGCCATCTTTTCCCTTTTTGTTTTTTTATGGTTATATCTGCCTTTTGCTTTCATTTTTTTTATCTATTTTTGTCTTTTTCATAGATTATATACCCAAAGGGAATTAATATCATGATACAGACAATACAAGTACAAGGAACAGAAAAACGCTTATACCAACTTATTGCTCCGTTGGTGATGAATCCGGATGTTTTAAGTGCAAATAATAATTATCCTTTTAAAACGACAGAACAATACGTGTGGTTCATTGCTATTGATAAAAAATCAGTTGTCGGTTTTATGCCAGTAGAGCAGAGAAGGAGCGGATGTGTAATCAACAACTATTATGTTAGCGGTGACAACCGTGAAACACTCTCAGTGTTAATCTCCAGTGTTTTAAAAGCGGTCGGAAAAGAAGTACGTTTGTTTGCCGTTGTTATGACCGACCATCAGGCCGTGTTTGAAAAACATGGATTCATAATGGAGAAAGCATGGAAACGTTATGTAAAAATGCAAAAAGATGAATAATGACTAAAACTACAACTGTACCTAAAAATGTGTATGAACTGGCGCAAGAACGTTTGCGCATCGTCTTCAACGAGTTCGATAATGTATATCTTTCCTTTTCGGGAGGAAAAGATAGTGGAGTGCTGTTAAGTTTATGTATTGACTATATCCGTCGAAATAACCTGAAAATAAAACTCGGGGTTTTCCATATGGATTATGAGATACAATATAAGATGACGATTGACTATATAGCCCGTATGTTGGAAGACAATAAGGATATTCTTGAAGTATACCGGGTTTGTGTACCTTTCAGGGTAGCCACCTGTACTTCCATGTACCAGTCTTTTTGGCGTCCGTGGGAAGATAGTAAAAAAGACCTCTGGGTGCGTCCGTTACCAGAGAACGCCATGACTAAAGAAGACTTTCCTTTTTATAATACACAAATGTGGGATTATGAGTTCCAAATGCGTTTTGCCAGTTGGCTTCATGAGAAAAAGGATGCCGTGCGCACCTGCTGTCTGATCGGTATTCGTACGCAGGAGAGTTTCAACCGTTGGCGCTGTATTTACCTCAATCGCAAGTATCAGATGTATCATCGTTATCGGTGGACTTCGAAGGTAGGAAACGATATCTTTAATGCATATCCTATATACGACTGGAAAACTACGGATGTATGGACTGCTAACGGAAAGTTTAAGTGGGATTACAATAAACTATACGACTATTATTATTGGGCGGGAGTCAATCTGGAACGTCAGCGCGTTGCCAGCCCGTTCATAGGTGAGGCACAAGAGAGTTTGGCACTTTACCGAGCCATCGATCCGAATACGTGGGGGAAAATGATAGGCCGTGTCAATGGAGTGAATTTCACGAGTATGTACGGAGGAACCCATGCGATGGGATGGCAGTCCATTAAGCTTCCGGAAGGATATACCTGGCGGGAATTCATGTATTTTCTGCTTTCCACTTTGCCTGACCGTGCCCGGAACGGATACCTCCGGAAGTTACAGGTCAGTGTACAATTCTGGCGTAATAAGGGAGGGTGTCTGAGTGACGAAACTATTCGTAGGCTGAATGAAGCCAAGGTACCTATTATTGTAATGGACAACTCCAATTATAAAACAACCAAGAAGCCGGTTCGCATGGAATATCAGGATGATATTGATATTCCGGAGTTCAGGGAAATTCCCACCTACAAGCGTATGTGCATCTGTATTCTGAAAAATGATCATGCTTGCAAGTATATGGGATTCTCTCCGACAAAAGAGGAAATGAGTAAACGAAATCAAGTAATTGAACAATATAAAAATATATTGCAATGAGTATAAAGAAAAGTCCGGTATATAATGTAATAGCAGTTCCCGTAGAAAAAGTACAGGCCAACGATTACAATCCGAATGTGGTAGCTCCTCCGGAGATGAGACTTCTTGAACTTTCTATTTGGGAAGACGGTTTCACGATGCCCTGCGTCTGCTATTATGATAAAGAGAAGGATGTTTATATCCTCGTCGACGGTTTTCATCGTTATTCTGTGCTGAAGACTTCGAAACGTATCTTTCAGAGAGAAAACGGAATGTTGCCTGTTGTGGTGATCGAAAAAGATCTTTCGAACCGCATGAGTTCCACTATCCGTCATAATCGTGCCCGGGGTACGCATAATATAGAATTGATGTGTCACATCGTTGCCGAACTTGATAAGGCAGGCATGTCCGATCAATGGATAATGAAGAATATCGGTATGGATCGGGACGAGTTGTTACGCTTAAAGCAAATATCGGGTTTGGCTGATCTGTTTGCCAACCGTGATTTCAGTATTCCCGAAGAAGACCAGCCGGGAAATGTAGATAAGAAACCTGCTCGTTAGGTTTGCCTTCCAGGTGTAGATTTTATAAATGCATATACTATCATCAGTGGATATATGCGGTATAGAATCTATGCCTGTTTTTTTGCCTCTTCTGTTTGTCCGAATCGCAACATTCCGTTGTCTTATTTGCGGAAAATGAAACGACACTTGGTTTTCTCCTTCTTTTTTTATATTTAGCAACTTCACTTCACTGAAGCCTCATTATTAGAAGTTTTATCAATCTTTTTTCTTCTATAAGAGAAATAGATACAATTTCCGGAATGATACAATTCCGCGATATTTGTCATGTTCATTTTGAGCAAGTTTTAGTCACTATGTATAATAGAAGAAACGAGTATGAAAAAGCTAATTCTGTTTGGCATCGTAATATTGATTTCAGTAGTCGTAAGTGCACAGCACGTCGCTCTGAAAAATAATCTCCTGTACGATGCTACCGTCACACCTAATCTGGCATTGGAGATAGGATTGGGGAAGAAGACCACACTTGACCTGTATGGCGGCTATAATCCGTTTACGTTCGGAAATCACAAGCGTTTCAAGCATTGGCTGGCACAGCCGGAATTTCGCTACTGGACCTGTGAGCGTTTCAATGGAACCTTCTGGGGGGTACATCTACATGGAGGTGAGTTTAGCGTAGCCGGTATCCGTTTACCTTTCAAAATATTCCCTTCGCTTAAAGATCATCGCTATGAAGGATACTTCTATGGAGGAGGTGTCAGTGTGGGACATCAATGGCTGCTGAGTAAACATTGGAGCTTGGAGGCCTCGGTCGGAGTGGGATATGCTCATTGGGTATACGATAAGTATCGTTGTGTGAATTGCAGTCCTAAAATAAAGAGTGGGCATAAAAACTATGTCGGTCCTACCAAAGCGGCTGTTTCATTGGTCTACTTTATTCGCTAAGTTGAATTTGATAAGAAATGAAAGATATGAAAAGGTTTTATTTTCTGATATTGGGCATCGTCCTCTGCGGCATGGTTACGCAGGCGCAAAATTCATACGAAGGTCATATCGGCTTCGGACAACACCATGTGGTCCGGAAAGGAGGGGAGTTGAACGTGGAGGTATCCCTTGATTTAGGGGCTGTAAAGCTGGCTGCACAGCAAATGATTGTGCTTACACCGGTCTTGCGATCTACAGAAGGAGAAGAACAACAGCAATTAGCTCCGGTAGTGATAGCCGGATCCCGTCGCTATCGGGTGCTGAAACGATCTTTAGCTTTCGGCACTGACAATTTTGAAATGTCTCCTATGCTTGTCGAGAAACGAAAGAGTGGTACTCCCCAGACTGTGAATCTCCACTTCGGATTACCCTATCATGAATGGATGCGCCGGGCAGAGCTGATTTTCCGTGAAGAGGTGACCGGTTGTGCCGATTGTCCTGTCAGTCAGGGTGACCATACCGTTATAACATCGGTATTCGACGAACAATTTACACCTCGTTATGAGCTGAGTTATGTGACTCCGCCGGTAGAACCGTTGAAGCAGCGTAGCGAGACACATACAGCCTATCTGAATTTTGAGGTGGACAAATATGTATTGCTGCGCAATTATAAGAATAATGCCAACGTGCTTGCTGATGTCGACCGGATTGTCAATGAGATACAAAACGATTCCAACCTGACCGTAACGGAATTTCGGGTGACAGGCTATGCGTCTCCTGAAGGTAACTATAGTCGCAACATGAAGTTGTCCGAAAACCGTGCACTGGCACTTGTCGGTTATCTGCAGAATCACGGAGGAGTTGACGAATCTCTGCTGACAGTCGATTGGAAAGGAGAAGACTGGTCCGGCCTGCGTCGTGAAGTTGCGGCTTCGAGTCTGATTGATAAGGGAGCTATACTTGCCGTTATCGACGGACATACGGATTTCGCCATACGAAAAAATCGGTTGCGGGCGCTGAATGGAGGAACTACCTACCGGATGTTACTGAGGGACTATTATCCGCCTTTACGTCGTAATGAATATACCATTTCTTATGTGGCGCGTGCTTTCAATGTAGACGAGGCGAAGCAACTGATTAAAACCAAACCTCAGTATCTCAGTCTAAATGAAATGTTTCTCGTGGCGAATACTTACCCCAAGGACAGCGGTGAATTTAAAGAGGTGTTTGACATTGCTACCCGCATTTATCCCAATGACCCTGTAGCGCGGCTCAACACTGCGGCACTTGAACTGGAGAATGGCGCCATAGATGCTGCCATAGTCCGACTTCAGAAGTCGGATATGCCTGAAGCATGGAATAATTTAGGAATCGCATACATCTTGAAACAAGATTATAAGAAAGGAGGAGAGTATCTGGAAAAAGCGATTGATGCCGGCATTCAAGCGGCAGCATATAATATGGGGCAATTAGCAGCTTGGCTAAAGACCCAGGAGTGACTTATAAATGTATTTTTTTAATTAAACAATTGTAGAACTATGAAAGTAGAATGGAAAAAACTAATGTTCGGCCTCGCAATCGGAGCCGGAATGATGATGATGGCATCTTGTAGCGATGAAGAGAATTTTGACCCTGGTGGAAGTACCGGTAAGGAAACTCCGGAACCGACCGAGAAAGGATTTCTTTCCATGCGCCTGTCTACCGGTTCGTTGGCCGGTACCCGGGTGGCAGTCGACCCGACAACTTCGGGACGTACTGAAGAGCAAGTCGTGAATCATGTACGCATGGTGCTGTATGAAACCAAGAATAATACCGTGCGTTACTCTTGGGACCTGAATGTATCTACTGACGGAATGAATGAATTTACCGGAGGAGATGTAGTGAGAGGAGAAGATGTGCCATCGGCTACGCCGACCGTGAGTCGTTTTGTTACAGTAGGTCGTGAAGTGGTGAAACAGGATTATGAGTTATTGATATTGATCAATCCTCCCGGTGAATTGCTGGAGATTACCGAGCAGGGAAATCCCAAAAGTTATTTATCGCGTGCGGCCAACATGACAAAAGAGTCGTTGATACAACCTTATGGTATTGCCGCCGATAATAACTTTTATATGACTAATCATCAGGACCTTATTTTTGTTCCTGAGGTGGAGTTGAAGGATAATCAACGTATGGCCGAAGAAAATCCGGTAAGGGTCGAAGTGGAACGTGCGGTAGCTAAAGTTGTTGTCAGCGGAGTGCCTGAGGTAGTACCGCACGGTGATCGGATTGACAATCTGAAATGGGGACTGGATGTGACCAATATGTATACCTACTGGATGCGTAAGATGACTTTTATAGCTAACTCGGGTGGTGTTCCGAATGAAATGGAACAACTCAATGCCGGATACCGCGAGGAACGTTATGCCGAAGATCCTAACTTTAGGAGATTCAGTTCCTGGAATGGAGGAAACCCTGTCGGACAGTTTGAATATTTGTCAGGAACTCCGGAGTTGAGCAAAAATTTTGATGACTATGATTATACGCTGGAAAATACGATGGACGCTGCCGACCAGCGGCATGACGTAACTACCCGTGTAGTGATTAGCGGAACTTACACGCCGAATGGCTTCGGATCGGTTGCGACTCGTAACGGAGGGGGCATCAGTTTCTACTATTTCAAAGGCAATGCTATCAGAGTGGAAGCCATGCGGGATATGGTAAATGACAGGGGGCAGATTCCTCAGGAATTACGTGATGCAGGTTTGGAGCAGGCTATAGAGAACGTACTGGCCTGGAACCCGAATGCATTTAATTCACCTACGGCTTCTTTTTCGGAGGGTGGCATTAATTTCTACTATCAGGGAGTGTGCTATTATACGGTTCTGATTCGTCATTTCTCCAATAACATGGTACCTGTATTGATGGGATACGGACGCTATGGCGTGGTACGGAATAATGTATATCAGCTTAGTATCAATAAGATTATCGGTCCGGGACAGCCGGTGATCAATCCTCCCGGAACAGATCCGGATGACGAAGACACTTCCTGGATCTCGGCTGACGTCAACATTATGCGGTGGTATATCCGTAATCAGAATGTAGAGGAACTTTTATAAATTCTTTCTTATAAACTAAACTGAAGTAACTATGAACAGATTTATCGGATACATACAGGTTGCATGTTGCTGCCTTCTGCTATGTGCTTCCTGCGTCAGAGACGGGATGGATGAAGATTGCAACTCTTATGTCCGCTTTGTATACGACTACAACCTGGAATACATAGACTTGTTTCATAAGCAGGCAACCAAGATGAACCTGTATGTATTCGATGAAAAAGGTGTATTTGTGACAGAATTGAAAGAAGAATCCGGTGCTTTTGCACCGGATTACCTGATGACTTTACCCGGAGCCATGGCAGGCAGAAGATATATTTTTGTGGCTTGGTCGGGGTTGTATGACGAGTCGTATGACAAAGTTACCCTGACTCCCGGGGTATCTACGTTGGAAGATCTGGAGGTCAGTGTCAACAATCTGAAAACCCGGATTGGAGGAGGGGTGGTCGACAGAGAACTCCATTTACTGTGGCATGGCAAACAGACGGAGGTATCTCCACAGTATAATAATGATATCACCACTGTCTCTTTGCTGAAGAATACGAAGAAATTCCGTATCATCATGCAGATGCTCGACGACAGCAGTATTCACGTGGATGATTATGATTTTCGAATTATTTCGCCCAATGGGAGGTACAACCATGAAAATGGGCTTTTGGGAGACGAAACGGACGAGAAAGTAGAATATACTGCTTATCATACCGAAGACGATCCTGAGACCGGAGCTATAGCCGAACTGAATACGTTGCGTCTGATGACTGATACCGAAAACAGATTGGTTATCACGTATAAGTCATCGGGTAATGTGATTCTTGACATCCCCTTGAATAAATATCTTAATGCGCTGAGGCTTCAGCAATATGCTGATATACCCTTGCAGGAATATCTGGACCGTGCCGATAAACACGGTATTATTCTATTCTTTAAAGGTATGGATGGCAACGGAAATTATATAAGTGTGGATGTACAGATCAACGGTTGGCTGATCCGGAAGCAAGAGGTCGATGGAGTTTAAGTATCAGGGTGTAGCTATCCGTTCCGGATGGCTACACCCTAATGCCGATATGGCTACACCCTTTCTTCTGTAGGGTGTAGCCATATTTTTATACAGGTATTGGTCGGTCGGGGGGTTACAGGGTGTCGATGAAACTCTTCTGCTGTTCCAGGAAAGTAATTCTTTGGGACTCTCCGCTTTCTGAAATCAGTGTGGAGTGTCTTTTCAATGATTGTATCCAATCTTTTTGTATGCCACAAATTCGTGGGCTTTGAGAGTCCATTGAGTTAATAGAATATACCCGGAGGAGACTGATTTGGAAATCTTTCTTTTCTATATAGCTGTAGGTTGCCTCAAAATCGATATTGGATAAGTAAATGGCTACTTTGTTTCCGTTACTGAATTCACCTTTTGCGGATATCTGTTCCAATTCATGCAGCAACAGCTCCAGTTCGTTTTTTAAATGTATCAGGTCTGTTTCCGAAATCAGATTGAGGCCGGCAAAATACTTCATCTCTTTCACAAACGAGTAGAATACGCTGCTGTCCCATATAAAACAGGTCTTCCTGCACGCTTTGACAGCTTCGCTCAACAGTTTATGGGCATGAATCGCTTTCTCTGGTATTTGCATTCCCGATAAGCTGTTTGGGGTACGTATTTTCCCATTTTGATAAATCCATCTGCACAGGCGAAACTTTGATAAGTATTCGTACGAAGAATAGAGGGTGAAAGGAATTACGTTCGAAGCGGTATATATCTTCGTGCTGATATCATCTTTTACGTAGTTGAATATGCGCAGATAGCGTTCTATAATCTCATAATAACTTTCCAGAGGATCGGGTGAGTGAAGCAGGTTCAAATCGAAAGTCACACGGTTCGACTGGTGATTTCCAATAATCTGATCAATTGATATTCCCAGTTTGCATGAAATCATGGCAACTTCGTCAAAGGTAAAGGCCACTTCGCCCCGTAATCTTCGGTATACAGCCTCTTTTCCCATACATAAGGTATCTGTCAGGTAGTTGGCCAGATTTATTCCACGAGGAATCCGTTCTTTCATTGCTGCAATGAGTTCATTAACGATATAATTTTTCATAACTGCCGTTTGGGTTATTGATTAATAATATTGCGAGAATCACAATGGTTTGTGACATATGCAAATATAGAGTAAGTAGACCGAACTTTTGTATGGTATATCATGTGTAGAAAAAAGAGGGATTTTCTGATTGGAGAATTATTGTCGGAGGGATGGCTGGAGAATGAAAAAAAACAGATGGCATTGCCATCTGTTTCCGATAATTGTCACTGTTCTCCTACATTGTTTCGTTTTTCGTTTTTAATAAAGTTATAAGGTATTTATTATTTCACGCTGTTCATTAAAGAAACGTATACGTTGCATCTCTCCGCTTTCGGATATTTGAGTTGAGAATTTTTTGAGTGATTGTACCCACTCTTTCAGGCTGCGGAACATGCCGTCATCCTGCGTTGTAATGGCATTGATAGAGTATATGCGTATCATACTGATATGGCTGTTGCTGGTTGCCACATAGCTATAGGTGGCATCGAACTTGATATTTGAGATATAGATACGTACATCGTTACCGGTTTCATACTTACCTTTTCCGGCCAACTCTTCCAATTCATCCGTCAGAAGCAATAAATCGTCTTTTATCAACTCTTTGTCTTCTTCCGAAACCAGGTGGATTTCCGAAAAGAACTGTATATCTCTCACTACATGTTCGAATACGGTATTGTCCCAGATATAATCAGTCGTCTTCATCTGCTGCGTCATATTGACAAAGTCTTTCTGGATGTTATATATTTTGTGGGGAATCTCCAGTTCATCAAAATGCTTGCATTTGATATTTTCATTCTGGTACATCCATTTAAACAGACGAAACTTTGAAAGTACATCATGTTTGAGATATAATGCTTGAGGCAATATGTTTGAAGAGGTTGCCATTTCTGTAGTGGGATCTTCCCGGATGTTATCGAATGCATCGATATATTTCGTGAGAATATCGTGATAGGTTTCGAATGTATTGGTATGGTGTACGACGTTCAGGTCGAATACCGCATTGTTGCTGAAACTCACACCGATCATCTTGTCGAGCGATATTCCCAATTTTCTCGAGATGACGGCTGCTTCTGCCAAAGTAAACGGTACTTCTCCCCGCAGTCGGCGATAGATGGCCTCCTTACCTATATATAAAATGTCCATGAGAGTGTTTGCCAAGTTGGTTCCGGTCGGAATCTTTTCTTTTGCGGATTCTATTAAGCCTATATTTAATTCGTTTGTTATCATAATTTTCAGTTTGTACTGTTTCTCTGTTTAACACTTTTATCCCCCGGCTTGTTTCGCAATTCGCAACTATTTTTTATTTTGATGCCCTTACTTGCAAAAAGAGGAAGTCTGCCACGATCAATCTACATATAGAGAAAGGGTCGGAGGGACAGAAACATTCTGTCGGTCACAAATATCCTCCAATCCCGATGTAGTTTTGTGACATAAGCCGGAAAGCTTGTTTTTTATGTCAACCCCCTAAAGTGATTATGATGGATTTAGAAAAGGTATTAATTAGAGAGATAAACAATGATAGTCGTATTTTTCTGTATAAAGAGGGAGATTGCTGGAGTGCACACGATAATTCCGCAAGGCATCTCTGCTTTTTATATTCGCGGTTCATGCGTATGATCGCATTTATCAGTCGTATGAGATTGTATTAAAGTGCGTTATGCTGAGCAATGCTATGATTGAGAAGTTTATCGAACATAGATTGGTGAAAATGGGTAAAGAGGATGAAATTGAAATCTGCATTCCAAAAGAAAAAAGAGCAGAATTTCAAAGCTGGCGTAGTATGTCCGGGTTATAAAAGAATTTTTAGATTTGGTTTCTTTTTACTAAAAATATATGTTCGAAAAACTTGCATATTTTAATCAAATCGTCTACATTTGTCCGGATATAGATGAGAAAAGGACGTGTATTGAACCTTTGTCATTATAAAATAATTACATGAAAAGAATCTTAGTTAGCGGAGGTGCGGGCTTTATTGGTTCGCATCTTTGTACTCGGCTAATCAACGAGGGACACGACGTTATTTGTCTGGATAATTTTTTTACCGGATCAAAAGAAAATATTATCCATTTGATGGATAATCACCATTTCGAAGTGGTACGTCATGATATAACATTTCCATATAGTGCTGAAGTAGACGAAATATACAACCTTGCCTGCCCGGCTTCTCCCATACATTATCAGTACGATGCGATTCAAACCATTAAAACATCCGTAATGGGAGCTATCAATATGTTAGGTTTGGCCCGTAGGCTCAACGCTAAAATACTGCAAGCTTCAACCAGTGAGGTTTACGGAGATCCGGAGGTTCATCCGCAACCTGAATCTTATTGGGGAAATGTCAATCCGATTGGCATCCGTTCTTGTTATGATGAAGGGAAACGTTGTTCTGAAACTCTCTTTATGGATTATCATCGGCAGAATAACGTACGCATTAAAATTGTCCGTATTTTCAATACATACGGTCCTCGGATGTTGCCGAACGACGGGAGAGTGGTTTCTAATTTTCTTATCCAGGCACTGAAGAACGACGATATTACTATCTATGGGACAGGTGAGCAAACCCGTAGTTTCCAGTATATTGATGATTTGGTCGAGGGTATGATCCGGATGATGAATACGGGTGATGATTTTATCGGACCGGTAAATCTTGGCAATCCGAATGAATTTTCCATGCTTCAGTTAGCGGAGAAGATCATCCGGAAGACCGGATCAAAGTCGAAGATTACTTTTAAGCCCCTGCCGCACGACGATCCCCAACAACGTAAACCTGATATCAGACTGGCACAGGAGAAATTGGGTTGGCAACCGACTATTTTGCTGGATGAAGGTTTGGATCGTATGATTGACTATTTCAAGATGAAGTATAAGTTATAATAAAATAAGAACTCAAGATTAAAGCTACATAAAGATGAATATGGAAATTAATCCCTCGGAATATAAAATTCTCATTGTAGACGATGTTATGTCCAATGTCCTTTTATTGAAGGTATTGCTGACCAATGAGAAGTTTAACATAGTGACAGCTAGCAATGGGAATCAGGCATTGGACCAAGTAAAGAAAGAGAATCCCGACCTGATATTGCTGGATGTGATGATGCCGGATATGAGTGGTTTTGAAGTTTCTCAAAAGTTGAAGGCGGATCCCGAAGCGGCCCATATTCCGATCATCTTTTTGACCGCACTGAATAGTACCGCCGATATAGTCAAAGGATTTCAGGTAGGCGGCAACGACTTTATCTCTAAACCTTTTAATAAAGAAGAACTGATTATTCGGGTCAGTCATCAGATTTCTTTAGTAGCGGCCAAACGTATTATTGAAGCCAAAACGGAGGAACTTAAAAAGACTATTATCGGGCGTGATAAGCTTTATTCTGTGATTGCCCATGACCTCCGTTCGCCTATGGGATCTATTAAGATGGTGCTTAATATGCTGATTCTTAGTTTGCCCAAAGAAAAAATCGGTGAAGATATGTATGAGTTGCTGACTATGGCCAATCAGACTACCGAAGATGTGTTTTCGTTGTTAGATAACTTGCTGAAATGGACAAAAAGCCAGATAGGTAAGCTTAAAGTCGTATATCAGGATATCGACATGGTGGAAGTTGTAGAAGGAGTCGGAGAAATCTTCGCAATGGTTGCCGGCCTGAAGAATATTCGTTTGCGAATTGAATCGCCGGAATGTCAGGCGGTACACGCCGATATTGATATGATAAAGACGGTAATACGCAATTTAATAAGCAATGCCATTAAATTCAGTAATGAAGGTTCCGAAGTTCTTATAAAAGTTGAAGAGTCGGATGGAATGTCGGTAGTTAGTGTTAAAGATAGCGGATGTGGTATTGACGAAGAAAGCCAGAAAAAACTGTTGCATACCGATACACATTTCAGTACATTCGGTACTAATAATGAAGAAGGTTCGGGACTCGGGTTACTTTTGTGCCAGGATTTTGTTGTGAAAAATGGAGGAAAGTTGTGGTTTACTTCTGTTAAAGATGAAGGTTCAACTTTCTATTTCTCGATTCCACTGAAAAAATAAGGATTCGATAGCGATAGAAGAATCGTCTCGAATATAGATTATTCTAATAAAAATGGAGATGTACTCTCATTCACCACAGAGTAAACCTTATCTGTGATATCTGTGATGTCTTAACATAATAAGTAAACCCCGAAAGTTTTTTGTCCAACTTTCGGGGTTTACTTCATTTCGACACAGCTCTATTTTTTCTATTGCCAGATTCCGGCGTTATCTTTGGGATTATATGGATAGGGGGATTATCGTTTGCACATTGCTTTAAAATCGCAATATTCACATTTTTTTGTATCCTCAGTTTGAGTGAATTCCTCTTTGTCATCGTATATCTCTTCAAGTAATTTCAGGAGACGCTCACGGAATTCATCTTCATAAACCGAAAAATCATCGACTGGCAGTTTAGGCTTGCGGGCTTCTCCTATTTCAATTACAGGAGAGTAACTATCGGAAGCTGCCCGATGAATATAGAGTAGTGAGGGAGCTACTTTTAGTGCCTGTTGCCGTGTCATGATGGCAGCGTATAGGAAAGTTTGGAAGATATAGTTGGGACGTCCTTCGGCAGGTGTGAATAATTGTTCTATATTTGCCGGTACTTTGGGGCTACCTCCGGTCTTATAGTCCACAATTCGGAGTGTACCTTCTTTGCTATCCATGCGGTCGATGGTACCTCCGATTTTTAGTGATAACTTTCCCACAGGCCCTTCTATCTGGATATCCTCCACTACTTCCTGTTCCATACCCATCATTCGGAAAGGGGCGTATTGCAGGTCATTACGCAGCAGTTGGCGGAGATACGAAGTGATAACCTTTGAGTTTATTAGTTGGATTCCGTTATACTCGGGCTTCTCGTCGATAGGAACATGAAAAAATATTTCTTTAAAAGCTATATCAACGTAGTTTTGAAGACGGATATTATCGCGTAATAGGCGTTCAAGATCTTCTTTATGAATATCTCGTTTGTTGGCTGTCAGATCTAAATAAACCAATTGAGCAGAACGGTGGAAGATGGTTCCGAACAGGGCGGAGTCAATTTCAGCACTGACTTCATCTGGAGCTTTAAGGCGTGCCACATAACGGAAATAAAACTTCAGCCGACAATCAAGATAGGTGTTCAATGCTGAAGGCGAAAGTGTTAGGGCATCCGGGTTGCGTGAGAAGTCATAAGTCCGGTATAAACGGTCAATGATTTCCGGAGTTTTTGTAATGCGAATTTCCTTGCTGTTTTGTGGCGATTGTCCGGATTCGAGATATTCACGGCTGATTTCATGTGGCCATTCAATCAGAAACTGTAACATGAAGCGCGACCATTCTCCTCTGTTTAACCCATCTGAAGAGGTGTTATACATTAAGGTTATATTTTCTGCACGTTGAATCAGGCGATAGAAATAATAGGCATAAACTGCATTCTTATGTTCGATAGTAGTCATGCCGAAAGCTTTGCGTAAATTATAGGGGATGAATGATGACTCACCTCCCGATTTGGGCAATTGACCTTCATTAAGCGATAGAAGGAGCAAGTTACGGAAGTCGAGGTTACGTGTTTCCAATACTCCCATGATCTGCATTCCTATAGCCGGTTCGCCATGAAAAGGAATGTTGGCTGCATTCAGTATTTTATTTAATAAACGTTTCAGAGTTTCTATGCGTACCTGCAATTCGTTGTTGTCAACCAGATTGAGCAACCTGTTGACTAATGTGAAACTTTTGAAGAGAGATTCACGATACAGCTGATTGAAAATGTCATCGCTTTCCTGTTCCTGACGATATAAAACAGATACTTCTTTCAGCAGTTCCGTGATGTAGACACAGAGTTCCCGGATGCCATTGCGGGGCGTAAACAATATGTCCAGAAATTTGTCTTTCTTTAATTCGGATGGAAAAGGATAAAAACGGTTGGTTTTTGTAAGTTCCCGTTGCAGCGGTTCAGCCTTATCTGAGAGGCGGCGGGTATACGGATGTTTCAATACCGTCTGTACAGCGTCATAGATATATCGTCCCGAATCTGTCTGGTATCCGCTGGTTTGCAGTTCGAGTATGGCGTTGATAAAACTATATACCGGAGTCTGCGCTAACGGAAATCCCATGGTGATATTGACATTTTTTACTTTCTCCGGTATGGAGTGCAAAACAGGGAGAAGTAAGGCTTCATTGCACAGTACAACGGCATTTTCTTTTTCTTCGTTACTCAGATTCTCATGTATCCATTGAGGCAGATAACGAGCTTGTGCGTTCTCGGTAGGGGAAGAGATAAAACGAACTTTTTTGGGCTTTATCAATTCATTGAACAATTCGGCAGGAAGCTCATTGGGGAAGAGCTTGAGATTGCGGTTGATAAATTCTCCGGCCTCATGGCGTTGTTTTTGCCGGGAAGGAAGCTGAGTGTAAAATACGTCATAATCCCAATAAAAAAGAGCTTTACCCGCATTCTGCAATTGTTGGAAGAAGTGGGTTTCCACCTTGTTCAGTACGTTGAAGCCGACAAATACATAGCAGTCATATTTCAATGAAGCCGGTTCAAGTTGTTCAATAACGTTTCGGTAGAGCATACCTTCGTAGGCAAATCCTAATTCTTCCAGCTTTTTATGATATCGGCGATAAATATCACCCAATTTATCCCAAAGAGAAATAAACTTTTCTTTTAACAGTGTTCTCTTTTCGATAGAAAAATTTTGGAAAAATTGCTGGATAGCCTGTTCTTGCTCTTGGTCGAGAAATTCATAATCATCCATGACATTCTTTAAGTCCTGCAGATTAGTAAATAATTTATCTGCATTAACCAGATTTTTGTCTACATCATCAAAATCACTGATTAATAACTCACCCCAGAAGTAGAAGTCGTCCAGTGATTCGTCACTATTTGTTTCTTCACGGAATATTTTATAAAGCTCGCATACTAACCGAATCGGATCTCCTAATTTTAATACCGATAAATGCTGAAATAATTCGCTGATACTTAAATATGCCGGTGACCAAAGAGGCTGATCGGACTGATTTGCTAAATGTTCATTAAAGAATAGACTGGCACGCTTGTTAGGGAATATGATAGCTGTGCGTGACAGATCATTTCCTATTTTAGAGTAAAGGTCCTGCGCGACCAATTGGAGAAATGTTTTCATACTTTTTCGATTGTTTCTTCTTCTACATACCACAAATAACCTGTGATGTTTTTGTATCCCATTCGGGAGAGGAGCTGCATGTATCCTTTTACCTGTTTGTTGTATTTTTTGTTTGCTTTACCAAATTTGAAGTCTACCACAACTACTTGCTCGTTTTTCATCATTACACGATCAGGGCGACGGGTTTGTAATACACCTTTGTCTTTGTAAATGATTGCGCACTCGTTGAACAATCTCCATTCACCGGAGTACCACTCTTGTACTTCAGGCAGGGAGAAGGCCTTTACGGTCAGAGAACGTATTCGTTCTTCCGCTTCTTTGCTGCCGATAATTCCTTCGAATATCAAGCGCTGAATGGCCGGTTCTATGTCATCTCTGGTCTCGATGGCAGAAAATAAAGTATGCAACAATTGTCCGTGGTTTATGAAGCGGTCATCGGATTCTTCTTCAGAAAGCCCCTTGATAAAATCTGCGGATCGGTTGGACTGTCGGAATTCTATATCCGGATGCATAGATTCCATATTGACCGGAAGTTTCTCCGGTTTGCGAGTCAGTTTGTTACCTGAATCGATTTTTTTCTCACTTTCGGATGGGCAAAGGTCACCTAATTCATATACCTGTTCTTCATCCCATTCCTTATCTAATCTGTTGGCAGCCTGTGGTAGTGCTCCGGTTAGCAATTCGGCCATTGTATTTCTTTGTCCTTTCCGACTCCAGATAATCAAATTTTTGCCGGCACGTGTAAATGCTACGTAAAGCAGATTCAGATTGTCTACCCATAGTTGCAGGCGTTCGTGTAAATAATCTGTGCGGTATACTGATTCTGCCATGGCGGAAGAGTAATTTACCGGCACAATATCCAACTCGTTGAAAGGGGCTTCTTGAGGTACGCACCAGACGAGTTGGTTGTTTGTTTCATTTTCCAGTTTCCAGTCGCAGAAGGGTAGGAGTACCGTATGAAATTCCAGTCCTTTGGATTTATGTATTGAAAAGATACGTATACCCTCCACTTCGCCACTCGGAATTGTTTTCCCGGATAACGTCTCGTTCCAATATCGTATAAAGCTGTCCGGATCAGAAGAGTGGCTTTGCAGATAATCAGTTACTGCATCAAAGAAAGCAAATAGGTAAGCGTCCTGTTGTTCAATACGGTGCAGTTCAAATAAACTGAAAAGTTCCTCTAATAGTTCATACAGAGGCATCAACCGTAGTTCTGCCATTCGTTCCAGAAAAGCCGGTGGAAATAATTTTTCGGCTTTATGGAGGAGCAGCGAATTGAGATCATACTCCGAATGAAGTATTTGTAATTGGTAATTAGTGGCCAACTGTGCTTTCACGATCCGATTCTCCGGATCGGAAAGATAGCGCAAGGCATCCAACATCATACAGATGGCGAGCGAGGCATCCAGACGGAAGGCTTCGTCAGACACGATCTTATAATTTAGTTGTTTATCGAAGTAATCGGCAATACGCGGAATACTTTTATTCTTTCTTACGAGAATAGCTATATCGTTCAGTTTAACGCCGGATTGTAACAGATGTTCTACTTCCATTCCCAGGCTGATAAGGGTTTGTTCTGTATAATCGTGTTCTTCGTCCGGTTCGAGAAACTCTACCTTAACGTATCCTTGTTGTTTGTTTCGGGGGGATTCCTGTTCCACGTCGGCATATGCATTGATCAGAGGCTCACAAATGCTTCCCAACTGCTTATTATACATTTCGTTGAGATAGTCCACAGCCGCGGAGAATATACTATTGTTGAATCGTATGATATTGGTTTCACTTCGGCGGTTGGTTTTTAACGTTTCTGTACGGATAGAAAAATATCCAAGTTGCTTGTTCAATCCGTTCAGAATTCCCCAATCGCCGTTTCGCCAACGATAAATAGATTGCTTGACATCACCTACAATCAAGCTGTCGGCTCCTTGAGACAATCCTTCAAGTAGCAGGAGTTTAAAATTATCCCATTGCATTCGACTGGTGTCTTGAAATTCGTCTATCATCACATTGCAGATGTTAGTTCCGATTTTTTCGAAAACAAAAGAGGAATCACCGTCTTTCACTAATTGGTGGAGCAAAGCGTTGGTATCCGAAAGGAGGAAACGATTGTTTTCACGATTCAGTTGACGTACTTCTTCATCAATATTGGCTAAAAGCCGGACTTTGTTCAGGTGCTGTGTCGACAGTCGGCAGCTGTTCACTATTCGATTGTTGCGTGAGCGATATTGTTCGGCATTTTGTAGAAGCGGCATTAAGATGGAAGAAGTCAACAATATAATATCCGTATATTGTTTTGATGTTTTTGCAGCCCAATTAGTCTCGTCATCGAGGCATTTGATTACAGTAGCATTGACTATCTCGTCTCCCAGTATACCGTTTTTTAGTTTATTGAAATAACTTCCTATTCCTTTGGCTCCGTTCTTTAAATCAGTTGGTTTCAGTGATTGACTGGAAAGTACATTTTCAAACTGTTGAGCGAACTCTTTCATCTGTTCAAGAGCGGCTGTTTCCATCTCTTTTAATGTCTTACGATAATTATGGATTACATTCGGGTCACGGAGGCGTCGGCGGAGACCATCACCTTTCTCAATGTATCCTTCATCAAAAATATTCCGTCCGAAATTTTTGATCTCATCCGAAACATTCCAGCGTTTATCGTCAGCGATACGTTCATCTATATAATCGAGCAGCCATACCAGTACAGGTGAATTGGGTCCCAACTTTTCAATCATACTGTCCACAGCATCGCTCAATACTTCTACGTTGTTCAGTTCGATATTCAGATTGGGACTCAATTCAAGTTCACGAGCCAGATTACGCATGACCGATTGAAAAAAAGAATCAATGGTTTCGACACGGAACCGACTGTAGTCATGAAGCATATAACCCAAAGCTATGCCTGCCGTTGTTCGTATCTCGTCTTCCGAATGTCCTGTCTCGGCAATTATGCGTTTTAGATAGGCATCCGAATCCGGATCGCCTATCTGTATTCCATATAATTGACTAAGAATACGCTCCTTCATTTCAGCAGTAGCTTTATTAGTAAAGGTTACTGCTAAAATCTGGCGATAGGCGCGCGGATTCCGGATTAGTAACTTGATATATTCAACAGCCAGGGTGAAGGTTTTTCCGGACCCGGCGGAGGCTTTATAGACAATGAGTTCGCTCATTCACAGTTTGTATTGGATAATGATTATTTTCTTTTTACTACTTCGAATGGTGCACGTATTGAAACGCCTTTTTTCATTAAGTTAGTCAGATTGGGATATAAACGCTCTTTAAAAGAATCCCAATTGCGATGCTCCATTTGGGTCCATCCTGCTTCTGCCAGTGCCAGACCGCGGGGATAGGTCATATATGTCACTCGGTTAATGTCCTTTATTGCTTCTCCCCAGAGTGTTCCCATTACTCCCAGAATGTGTGCCTGTTCTGCTGAGGGTTTTCCGTATCCCGGATCAAACTGATAACATGTTTCGAGTGTAGTTACTGGCATTCCCCAGTTATTAAATTCCGGAAGATCTCCTTTGAACTGCGGATAATCCAGATATGCAAATTCTCCCGGAGCCATAATTAGAGAGTTTCCATGTTGTTGGGTCAGTTTTTGGCAAATCGGTGTCAATCCGTGTCGCCAGCTCACAAGTGTTACATTTTTAGGGTAAGGGAACAGATAATCGTTGGCCGGCATGCGAATGTTATCTAATTCACACCAGAGAATAGGGTCTTTTCCATCAGCCTCTACGAAACTGAGCATACGGCTGAAAAAAGGAATCATTAATTGGGAAGCCTTTTCGTATTTCAGTTCCTTCATCATCTTTTGGCAGCGTTCACATTTGGTCCAGTTCTTTTCTATAACTGCTTCGTCACCACCCAGGTGGATATAACGTGAAGGAAAGAGAGCACTTACTTCATCAATAATATCTTTGTACACTTCGTATACTTTTTCATTATTGGCACAAAGCATCAAGTTTACAGTCTCACCTACGTTCTTTGCAATGGTATCGGTGTGTGTACATCCCAGTTCTGGATAAGCAGCTAATACAGCGACAGTATGTCCCGGAATATCCAATTCCGGCACTATTTCAACATGGCGTTCGGCTGCATAACGAATCAGGTCGGTCAACTCTTCTTGAGTATAAAAAGATTGTCCTGCGGTAAGTTTCGGATGCTTTTTAATTTCGATTCTCCACCCTTGATCATCTGTCAGGTGGAGTTGAAGCACATTATATTTGTAGCGTACCATCTGATCGATGTAGAACTTTACATCTTCTATTGGTAAAAAATGCCGGGCAGGGTCTAACATTAAAGCTCGATAGCCAAAGCGAGGGGCATCATCAATACTGATAGGAGTCATTTCTTTCCGATTGGTGGCGCATACATCTCCCAAGAGAACTTGATCGACAGTCATTACACCATAGAAAACGGCTGCTGCACTGGCTCCGCTAATGGTCATTCCTTTCTGGTCAACTTTGAGTTGATAATGTTCTTTTCCTTCCAATTGTGGATCAATAATTAACCGGATGGGGGATTGGCGAGAGCCGGAAAGGGGAATGTCTACTTGCATGCGGTCTTTCAGTATACTTTGCAGGGTAGTAGCTGCAAATTTTAATTCGGGTTGTCCGGGGTGAATCGTGATGTTCTTACCTGTTAAGCTGAAAGGCTTACTTTGGACTTGCTCTATGTGATTGGGCATAGGCAACAGGGCTGAACGATTGTTTTGTGCGGTTGCTGTAAAAGCAAACAAGAGTAAAATCAGTCCTAAATAGTTTTTCATGGGTTTAATTTATTAATTAGTTTCGTGGCAAATATACTGCTTTTGTACGAGAAAACGGACACTTCAGCACAGAAAGAGAGTATGCCGGCACTTTCTTTTCGATTAGATTTTTGCATAAAAATGTGAGATTTATTCGAGGAATAGAGAAAAAAAACAAAAATGTATCATTCCTATTAGGTAATATGAGCTATTTTGTTACCTTTGCGCCCCCTTATTCCATAGCGTAGAATAAGGTTAAGTGCTAATTAGATTTAACATGAGACTAAAAACAATCCTACTGACCACTATGGCCACCGGTTCATTTTTGTGCGAGCCTGTTGCTGCTATGTGTATTGAGCCTCCCGCAACTTCTGAAATGGGATGGTTTTTGAAAAAGAGAAAAAGGAGTAATCCCCAAGACAGTGTTGAGGTTAAGAATGAGTATGAGAAATTAACGGGAAGCGATAGTGTCGTTCGTCGTGGTATGTTCAATATATACCAAAAGAAGAACGATTACTATTTTGAGGTTCCTTCCGCCTTGTTTGGGCGTGATATGCTGGTGGTGAATAAACTGCAACGGGTACCAGCAGAGCTGAATGAGGCCGGAGTGAATCGTGGAACTAATTATGAGAATCAGATGATTCGCTTTGAACTGGATAAATCAGCTAATAAATTATTAATCCGTCAAAGTCGTCCGTTACCTATTTCACCATCTGAAGATGCCATTAGCCAATCGGTGAAGGATAATTATATTTCTCCGTTGATAGCCGGGTTTAAGGTAGAAGCATATAATAATGATTCTACCAGCGTATTGATTAAGGTGAACGATATATATGATGGTACAGAGACAAGCATAAATAATGTATTTACCAATATTAATCTTGGCACATCAGCCATTAAGAACTTATCAAGAATTTTATCTATTAAATCCTTTGATAATAATGTGGTAGCAACCTCGGAACTAACTACTCGTGTGACCGAAGGCACTACTACTATATATGTGACGGTGGAGGTTAGTTCCTCGATTTTGTTGCTTCCTGAAGTGCCGATGACCGGACGTCTGGATAATCCGCGTGTGGGATACTTCACTAATCCTTTGACTAACTTCAGTGACGGACAGCAACGGGTGAATAAAAAACAATTTATCACTCGATGGCGTCTTGAACCTAAGCCTGAAGACCGGGAGGCGTATTTACGTGGAGAGTTGGTAGAACCCCGGAAACCGATTGTTTTTTATATAGAGAACTCGACACCTTGTCGTTGGAGGAAGTATATTAAACAAGGGATTGAGGACTGGCAAGTAGCCTTTGAGCGTGCCGGATTTAAAAATGCCATTATCGCTAAAGATATTACCGAAGATATGGAGGTGGATATGGACGATGTGAACTATTCGGTGCTGACTTATGCTGCATCTACCAAAGCCAATGCAATGGGACCTTCTATTCTTGATCCGCGTTCGGGAGAAATCCTTGAGGCTGATATCATGTGGTGGCACAATGTACTTTCAATGCTTCAGGAATGGATTACAGTACAAACAGGCGTAGTACGTCCCGAAGCTCGTGGTGTTGCTTTACCGGATAGCCTGATGGGGGATGCCATGCGTTTTGTTGCCTGCCATGAAGTTGGACATTCGCTCGGACTGCGCCATAACATGATGGGTTCATGGGCTTTTCCTACAGATTCTCTTCGTTCGAAAACATTTACCGACCGAATGAATTCGACTTCATCGTCTATCATGGATTATGCCCGCTTCAACTATGTGGCACAGCCGGGTGATGGTATAAAGGCGCTTTCTCCTCACATCGGGGCGTATGATATTTTTGCCATAGAATATGGTTATCGTTGGTATGGCAAGCAAACACCGGAGGAAGAAAAAGAACTGTTACAGGACTTTTTAGCGAAACATACCGATAGGCTTTATAAATATAGTGAAGCACAAGATCCGCGGGATGCCGTTGATCCTCGTGCACAGAACGAAGATCTTGGCGATGATCCGATCCGTTCTTCACAGTACGGCATTGCTAATTTGAAATGTATTGTCCCTCAAATTATTCAATGGACAACTACCGGAGAGAAAGGACAGACGTACGAAGAGGCTTCTCGTTTGTATTATGCCGTTATTAATCAATGGAATAATTATCTCTATCATGTAATGGCGAATATCGGAGGTATTTATATTGAGAATACAACGGTGGGTGATGGTGAGAAAACTTATACGTTTGTGGAAAAGGAGAAGCAGCAGGCCGCCTTGAAGTTTTTGCTTGATGAGGTGCTATGCTATCCGAAATGGTTGTTTGACCCTGAAATAGCTCAATATACTTATCTGCTTAAAAATACTCCTTTGGGAGTAGTAGAGAATGCCCCGACACAAGTGCTGAAAAATGCACAGGCTTATGTTTTCTGGGATTTACTGTCGAATAATCGCCTGATGCGTATGCTTGAAAATGAATCAGTAAACGGGAAAAAAGCGTTCACGGCTGTTGAATTGATGGATGGTTTGCATAAAAGTATTTTTGCTGTAACAGAGCGTGGTGGATTGCCCGATGTGATGACCCGCAATTTGCAAAAAGGCTTTGTAGATGCATTGATTACTGCTGCTGCCGAAAGCGAAGGAGTGAAGGTGAACAAAAAGTTGACCGATAACCATTTCTTGTTCGATCATCAGGCACCGCTTTGCAGTTGTGACGATCATGCACATCGTTCGGCATACGCCGACCGTATGGGGGCACGCCGTGAACTGAATTTTTATGGTTCTCAGATAAATCGTATTTCCGATGCCATTTCAGTGAAACGGGGAGAGCTGCTCCGCATTAAAGATTTGCTCCAGAGCCGTCTGGGTACATCGGATGTAGCCACCAAATATCATTATAAAGATTTGATTTTGCGTATCAACACTGCGTTAGGCATTTCTAAGTAAATACACCAAAAACACAAAGTTCCCTCTGACAAACACTCAACGATTTTATTTGCTGAGCGAGGGGCTTTGTGTATTTATATAAATAAAAGACAGTTTTCAAAATGAGTATTAATTTTATAGGATGTAACAAATGAAAAGACACGTTTTTATTCTTTTATTGTCTTTTGTCGGAGCATTGACTTCTGCATTTGCCGCCGACAGGCAAGTTCAAGGAGTGGTGATCTCATCGGAAGATAATATGCCGTTGATAGGTGCTTCTGTCTATATAAAGGCAGAGGATCTGTCAAAAGACGGCAACTCTCCGACAATGACAGGAGTGATTACCGACATAAATGGTAAATTCAATATTTCAGTACCCGAGGGAGTAACTCGTCTATTCTGTAGCTATGTAGGATATGATGTGCAGGAAATTAAGCTTGTTCCCGGGAAGAATCAATATGAAATAACTCTTTCTCCATCGGCACAAATGCTTGATGCAGTAGTAGTGACCGGTTATCAAACTGTAGAACGTCGTAAACTGACAGCTGCCGTTGGGAAGCTGAACATTTCGGATGAAACTATTGGTGCTGTAAAAAGTATCGACCAGGCATTGGCCGGACAAATTGCCGGACTTTCCGTAACCTCTACTTCCGGTGCACCCGGTGCACCGGCAAAAATACGTATTCGTGGAACTTCGTCATTAAATGGAACTCAGGATCCGTTGTGGGTTCTGGATGGTATTCCATTGGAAGGTACGGATGTACCTCAGTCGGAGATCTTGAATGATATTTCTAATATACAACAGTCGTCTATTGCCGGATTGAATCCTGCGGATATTGAAAATATTACCGTACTGAAGGATGCGGCTGCTACTGCCATTTACGGGGCTCGTGCTGCAAATGGTGTGATTGTGATAACTACTAAAAAAGGAAAAGTAGGGAAGCCGGTGATTAACTTTTCTTCAAAGTTTACTTATATGCCTACACTGAGTTCCAAGCGTTTGAATCTGTTGAACTCTCAGGAGAAAGTAGATCTGGAACTTGAACTGCTCCGTTCTAATTTTGCCTATGGGAATAATAAGGGTGGAGTCTCTAAAATCATTTCCGGCTACGGTCTGACCGATGCATACAAAAACGGGGGCTGGGGAGCATTGACTTCTGAAGCGCAAGCCGATATCAACCGGTTACGGGATACTGAAACCGATTGGAATGATATTCTCTTTCGTGATGCTTTTAATCAGGAGTATAGTTTGAGCCTTTCGGGAGGTAACGAACGTGTAACCTATTATACCTCTATCGGATATTATAAAGAAAACGGTAACGTAAAAGGTGTTGGGTTGGATCGTTTGAATATTGTAGCGAAGACTTCGTATAAAGTCAACCGCATGTTAAAGTTCGGTGCTTCTTTGTTTGCCAACCGTCGTAATAACAAAACTTACCTGACAGATACGTACGGATTAGTGAATCCGGTTTACTATTCACGCAAGGCTAATCCATATTATCAGCCTTTCGACGCAAATGGAAATTACGTGTACGATTTCGATGTACAAAATACTTCTGATACAGATTTAGGTTTTAATATTTTTGAGGAACGTAAAAATACATCGAACGAAGAGACGATCAATGCGATTTCATCTATTTTCGATGCTGAACTGAGATTCAATGATAAGCTGAAGTTTACTACCCAGCTTGGGTTGCAATTAGATAAGGCCTCAAAAGAACAGATTGCCGACCAGGAAAGTTTCTCAATGCGTTTAACCCGTAAGAACAGTAAATATTGGGATTCTGCTTCTCAAAGCAACAAATACTTCATACCGGACGGAGGCGTGCACAAAGCATATGAAAACACGAATTCTCAGATTACCTGGAAGGCAATGGGAGAATATCGGGATAGCTTCAATGATATTCATGAACTGGAAATAATGGTGGGTACTGAATTGCGTAAAACCTGGTATGAGACACTCTTTTCCGCGGGATATGGCTTCGACAGACAGACGTTGACTACGAAGCCGGTTATCTTTCCGGACGAAGATCGTGCCAAACAATTTCCACTCCATAAGAAAACGTATAAAGAGAATGCTTATGTTTCTTTCTTCTCCACAGCTTCCTATTCGTTGATGAACCGTTATACATTCGGAGGAAGCATCCGTTTTGACGGTTCGGATTTATTTGGTGTCGATAAGAAGTACCGTTATCTCCCTCTGTATTCAATAAGTGGATTATGGCGGTTATCGAATGAACCTTTTATGCAGGGAGCCAGAAAGTGGATGGATAATCTTGCATTCCGTGCTTCATATGGTATTCAGGGAAATATAGATAAAAACACTTCTCCTTTCTTGTTGGGCAAATATGTGGTAGACAATATTTTACCGGGTGGATCCGAACATATGATCGATATAAACTCGGCTCCGAACAAGAAGCTTCGTTGGGAGAAAACTCAATCCGTGAATGTTGGGTTTGATTTCTCGGTACTCAATCAGGCAATTAACCTGAGTGTGGATTATTACTATCGTAAAGGTACAGATCTGATCGGAAGACAAATGTTGCCTCTTGAAACCGGTTTTGTTTCGACCAGTGTCAATTGGGCGAGTATGACCAATAAAGGTGTGGAAGTATCTCTTTCCACACGAAACGTTGCTACCAAAAATTTCTCATGGTATACGAACTTCAACTTTGCCTACAATAACAACAAGGTATTGCAGGAAGCTATTCCGGAGGCTCAGACTACTCCGGGGCGTGAAGGATATCCGGTCAGTGCTATTTTTGCGATAAAGACTGCCGGATTGGATGCGGATGGTTATCCTCTGTTCTATGATAAAGAAGGGAAGAAGGTTACTTTGAAAGAACTGTATCGCTTACAGGATCCTTATGGATTAGGTTTTACGGTTAGTTCGGATGTAACTCCGGCAGAAGAACGTGGATTTTATTCATATATGGGCTCGGGAGATACTCCTTATACCGGTGGTCTGATTAATACATTCAGTTATAAAAACTGGGAATTGACAGCGAATTTATCCTTTAATTTAGGAGGATATGTACGTACGACCCCTTCTTATAACTCTATCAATTTTGATCGGGGACAGAATGTGAATCGTGACATTTTGGATCGTTGGACTCCGGAAAACACCGACGGATATTTACCGGCATTGATTACCAGTGAAAAACGTGCTGATGAGTATTATTGGTATGATCAAAAGAGTGATATATATCGGCATCTGGATATTTGGGTGAAGAAGCTGAACTATTTCCGTTTGCAAAATCTGCGTTTAGGTTATCGTTTACCGGAGAAAATGACCAAAGCTTTGGGAATGGGATCAGCTTCGGTAGCTATTGAAGGACGTAATCTACTTGTATTTGGTTCAAGCTACAAGAATTTCCTCGATCCGGAATCAATGTACAATCCGTATGCACCGCCCATTCCTAAATCAGTAACGTTTAGCTTGAATTTGAATTTTTAATCATTAAGCAGAAAAAAGAAGATGAAAAAAATATATGTTTTGACTTTGTTGAGTTGTCTGTTGATGCTATCTGCCTGTGATAGTTATCTGGACATAAAACCGGTGGGAAGCGTGATCCCCCAAACTGCTGAAGAGTATCGCGCTTTATTGGCGCGTGCTTATCTGAATGTACCGAAGGACCGCGGACAAGCTTGTTTCCGTTCGGACGAGATGATGGTGAATGATAATGAATACGACCGGAATTCATTCGGAGACATCGAACGTTGGAATGATGTTTCTCCGTTTCCGGGAACGAGTCAGTTTACCTGGTCCAATTTCTATAATGTACTTTTTATAGCTAACCAATTGATCGAGAATGAAAAAGAAATTACAGAGGGTACTCCTGAAGTAGTGAACCAGCTGGTGGGGGAGGCTTATCTGCTTCGTGCTTATATGCATTTTGTTTTGGTAAACTTACATGGTCAGCCATATACTAAGCCCGGAGCCTTAAGTTCAAAGTCAGTACCTTTGAAGTTGGATACGGATATTGAAAAGACATTAGGACGCAATACTGTAGAAGAAGTTTATATTTCTATTTTGTCAGATATCGAACGGGCTCGTGAACTGATAAACAAAGAAGAATGGGAAACGGTTTTCTCTTATCGGTTCAGCGTTTTGGCAGTAGATGCATTGCAGGCTCGTGTCAGCCTATATATGGGTGAGTGGCAGAAATGTCTTGAATCTGCCGAAGCAGTATTAGCAAAAAAATCTGTTCTTGTTGATATGAACGAAGACTCCTTTGTTCTGCCTAATCATTTTGAATCAGTTGAAACCATAACGGCATTGGAGCAAGTTATGAGTTCAGTGGTCAATAACGCCGCATGGGCTCCTGCCTCTTTTCTTACTATTTATCAGGAAGGTGACAGGAGATTGGCTGCCTATTTTGCTGCTCCCGATGAAAATGGAAATAGAAAGAGTTCTAAAGGAGGGAAAAGAGATTACTCCTGTACTTTCCGTGTAGGTGAACTTTATCTTAATGCAGCCGAGGCTGCTGCGCGTCTGGACAAATTGCCGCAGGCACGTACACGTCTTTTGGAACTGATGCAGAAACGTTACACTCCCGTAGCTTATGTTGAGAAAAAAAATGCTGTGAATACAATGGATAAAGATGCTTTGATTGGTGAAATATTGAATGAACGTGCCCGTGAACTTGCTTTTGAGGGACATCGCTGGTTTGACCTTCGTCGTACTACGCGTCCACGGATTGTGAAAGTCCTCCAAGGCGAAACCTATATACTGGAACAGGATGATCCACGCTATACGATTCCTATTCCGAAAGATGCTATTGCTGCCAATCCGGGATTAGCCAACTAATACACATGAAGATCTAAAAAAGCACACACAACCCAAGCCGCAGAGTCTATAAAAAGACTTTGCGGCTTTTTTTATTTGTAATTTATCGCTGTGCCCTAATAACGTAGCTTACGTTAGTATTGATTTAGAATGAAACTTTACTTGTCAGAAAAGTAATTATCTCCTTTCAGAATGTATGAACGGAATTCAGGGGATACAAATTGATTATTTTATTTATATATCTGCAAATTAGATGATTAGAATGCTTTGTTGCTTGTCGGTCAAAGCTTTGTTTTAACACAGTGTTAAAGCAAGGCTTTTGATGATAAAGAAGAAGTCTTTTAAGTGCAAAAGATTTATTCTTTGTATTAAAGAATAGAATTCTTTAAGAATGGTATTAACATTGTTAATTGGGAATCTTTCCGAAATTAGGAATCACGTTATTCTATTTTTATAGTATAAATGTTGATGTGAAAAAATCACTATTAAAGTCAGCTTTATATAACTTATTTAAGGCATATAAATAAAAAAGGAGTACCGCCGTACTCCAACCTTTGTTAACCTTAAAATCTAATACTATGAAAAACACAATGCAAATATACACACGATAAATTAATCTGCAAACTATCCAAGAAAAAAAACATGCTTTATAACATAATTTAAACAAATCAGAATCTATCGCAGCTATCTAAATAAGTTTTTTCACATTGTTTTCGTACAGAAAGAGCATATAGGTAGGTATTGTTTTGCTTTATTTTCTTTACGGAGATGTGACCCGTATATTGGGTAAGTTACCTATTCCAACTTTTCCAGATAGATGTCTCTAAGTTCTTGCAGCCTAATATTCCTTATTTTCCAATCCATGTGTATACGCTATTTCCCGGATTTTCATTCTGGCAGATGTTCAGCATTTCTTCCGGCTGTTTAATACTCGTTTAATCATACTGCGTTGTTTGTCGTCCATAAATAAATGTTCCTTGCAATATTGTAATTCGATGTCAGTTATGCGCTTGCTGATAAAAGTGATAATGCGATGGGATGTTCTTTCTCAAAGATTCCCTCGTTCATGGCATAAAATAATTGGGTAATATGTGATTTTACTGTTTTCATGTACTTCTGAATTTTGTGCAAAAATAAGGGATTTTTCTGCCAAATTGAGGCATAGTTGTATTTTTGTATGTCAACGGCTTGTATAAACATATATTCGTACGGAGTGTTATAAACAGAAGTTGGTGAAATGGAAACATTATTGTATCTTTATCACCTGTAACAGTATACAGGAAGGAGTTTGAATTATGGAGTTGCGTACAGTCGATGTCACTCGTTACATTATGCCGCTGCGTGAGGGTGGTTCTCTACCGGCGCTGGCCGAAGCTGATGATGGTTTTAAATATGTTGTTAAGTTTCGGGGTGCAGGGCACGGAACTAAAGCACTGATAGCAGAATTGATTGGTGGTGAGATTGCACGGATGTTGGGCTTTCGTCTGCCGGAGTTGGTCTTTTTGAATTTAGATGAAGCTTTTGGACGTTCGGAAGGCGACGAAGAGATACAGGACTTATTGCAGGGAAGCCGGGGATTGAATCTGGGTTTGCATTTTCTTTCAGGCGCTTTACCATTCGATCCGGTTGTTACTGAGATCGACGGCAAACTGGCGTCACAGGTTGTATGGCTGGATGCGTTATTGACTAATGTGGACCGTACCACGAAAAATACCAATATGCTTATGTGGCATAAAGAGTTGTGGCTGATAGATCATGGTGCCTCTCTCTTTTTTCAGCATTCGTGGGTCAATTGGCACAAACATGCAATGAGTCCTTTTACTCAGATTAAAGATCATGCTCTATTGCCGCAAGCCGATAAGTTGGAGGAGGTGGATGCCGAATTTCGGGTATTACTGACATCGGAGAAGATTCGTGAGATCGTAAATTTGATTCCGGATGACTGGGTGGAGTGGCGTGACAAAAATGAAACTCCCCAAGATATCCGTGATATCTATTACCAATTTCTTATAGAAAGGATAGAACATTCTGAAACATTTGTAAAAGAAGCAAAACATGCCAGAGAAGCATATTTATGAATACGCCGTTATCCGGATTGTTCCGAAAGTGGAACGTGAGGAGTTTATCAATGTTGGAGTTATCCTGTTTTCCAAACAAGCATGCTTTATCAAGATGCGTTATGATATCAATGAAAAAAGACTGAGGCTATTTGCACCGGAACTTGATATTGATTCTTTCCGTGAACATCTGGAAGCTTTTAGCAAAATTTGTGCCGGTTGCCGTACAGGAGGAGCTATTGCCCAATTGGAAATCCCGGAACGTTTTCGATGGTTGACTGCACACCGGAGTTCGTGTATTCAAACTTCAAGACCTCATGTGGGTTATTCCGGTGATCTGGAGGAGACATTGGAGCGATTGTTCCGGGAATTGGTACTTTAATGCTTTTATCCTTTTGCCTCCTGATACATAAATCGTTTGATGCTCTTCTTCGCAGTTTTCTCAAATTCTTCGAAGTGAATCTTTATTTTAGTAATCTGGCAATAAGAGGGTAATTGCTGATTGAGTTCAATCCGGTTGGTTTCCATCATCCTTTCAATATCTGTTTGTGACAGTCCATGTGCAAAGGCATCATCGAAATCAGGGTAGATTAATGCCACAAGTTTATCTTTCTGAAGCAGGACTAATGATTCGGATACATAAGGCATGTTGTTGAATTTACTTTCTATTTCTTCCGGATAAATGTTCTGTCCGCTTGAAGTTAGTAACATATTTTTACTTCGTCCACGTACTGTGACATATCCCTCCGAATCCATTGTGGCCAAGTCTCCGGTATGGAGCCATCCGTTTACATCGATGATTTGTGAAGTCGCTTCCGGATTTTTGTAGTACCCCAACATTAGGTTCATACCCTTACAAATGATCTCTCCGGCAATGCTTTTCGGATCAGGGGAGTCGATTCTCACTTCCATACGGCTGGTTGCTTTTCCGCACGAAGCCTGTTTCAAAGTTTCCCAGCGACTTGAGCAGATAATGGGCCCACATTCTGTCATGCCATAAGCAATGGTGTATGGAAATCCTATTTGTTTAAGGAAGGCTTCCACTTCTGCATTGAACGGAGCTCCTCCGATAATAATCTCATCAAAATTTCCTCCGAAGATTTCCATGGCGGCCTGTCGGGCAGCAGCTTTAATTTTATCATTAACAATAGGTACTCTCAGCAGCAACTTACCTATTTTATTATCCAGTTTGGGGAGAATATCTTTTTTAATAATCTTCTCCACAATCAAAGGTACACAAGCAATCACTTTCGGTTTGATTTCGGCAAATGATTGTGCGATGATCTTAGGAGACGGCATACGCGTCAGGAAGTAAAGATGTGCCCCCGCAGAGAATCCGTAAAGAAAATCGTAGACCATACCGAATACGTGTCCCATGGGAAGCATCGAAACAATATGATCACCTGGTTTCACAGGGAGCATTTCGTGGCAATAGGCAATGTTTGACCAAAGACTACGATAGGGTAACATCACCCCTTTAGAATAGCCTGTTGTTCCTGATGTGTAATTGATAACGGCCAATTCTTCCGGCATATCTTTACGATAAGAGATGTGTTCCGGACGAAAATTCTTGGGATATCGTTGTCCGTATATTTTGTTGCGGTGCTCATGTGCGTACGTCAGTTTATTGTTGCGTGACACAAGTGGGGCAAAATCTGTTAAAGAAGATATACCTTCAAGTAGCGGCATCCGGTCTTCATTAAGGTTTTCCCATACCTGATCACCTACAAAAAGTAACTTTGCTTCGGAATGATTGACAATGTTATGGATATTATCAGCCTTGAATTCGTGCAAAATGGGAACAATAACTGCACCATAAGTCACAGTAGCCAAAAAGGTTACGGCCCAATGAGCGCTGTTGCGCCCGCAGACGGCAATTTTATCTCCAGGCTGAATACCGGCCATTTCTAATATGATGTGAAATTTGGCTATTTTACGGGCTACATCCTTATATTGAAGGGTGATTCCTTTGTAGTCTGTCAGGGCGTTTGCATCCCAGTTTTTTATGATGCTTTGTTCAATATAACCAATGAACCGTTGTTCTTGTTCCATTTTGTAATTTTGCACATTCAGTTAAAAACTGCGCAAAATTAATATTCTATTAACGGAAACCGAATTCTTTCGTAAAGTTTTACGTTAAATTAACGGAGGGATAGATAACTATATTTATTGATTATCTAAAATAGGAGGAACACAGAGATACGTTCTACCAATATCGAAAATGATATGTGGATTTTACGTTCTCTGTGTTTCGTGTCATAACTTTCTATTCATTTTCAACCGCTTCTTTCTTATTTTTTTCTGAGATCAGCAACAGTTTGTCTCCTACGTGTAATTTTAGTGTGCCGTTGGGGATAAGAAATTCATCACCACGTTTTACGATCATTACTAAAGTACCTTTGGGCAAATTCATATCTTTCAGAGTGTCCGCCTCATTCAACATTTCCGTAGTGATGGTCATATCCGAAAGATCAGTATCTATTTCTTCCGGAAGTTCTACACCAAAGTCATTTCCGGTCTTTTCGAGTGGAGTGGACAGATGTAACAAGCGGGCTACAAACGAGACACTTGTTCCTTGCACAATTAATGAAACGATTGTAATGAAGAATACGATATTGAAAATCATATTCGATCCTTCCACGTTTGCCACGACCGGATAAGTTGCAAAAATGATGGGCACAGCTCCCCGCAGACCTACCCACGAAACGAATAAACGCGATTTCAAAGTGATTTTTCGGAAAGGTAACAGACAAAGGAATACGCTTAATGGTCGTCCGATAACGATCATGAATACTCCGATAAGTAATGCTACAACAGCAACTTCAAGCATTTCGTGCGGATTGACAAGTAGTCCCAGCATGAGGAACATGATGATTTGGAATAACCATGTGAGTCCGTCCATAAACGTTGCAATTTCTTTCCGAAAGGTTATTTTATGGTTACCTACCATCATACCGGCAATGTATACAGCCAAATATCCGTTGCCGCGGAGCAGGTCGGTTATGGCAAAAGTAAAGAATACAAATGACAATAACAGAATGGGATAAAGTGACTGGTTATCGATATTTATTTTATTAAGAATCAGTATTGCCAGCTTTCCCAGTATATATCCGGCGGCTGCGCCTACCAGAAACTGGATGATGAATGAGCCGATAATGGTGCCTGTACCCATACCATCCGATTGGATGAACTGTATCAGGACAATGGTCAGCATATAAGCCATCGGGTCGTTGCTTCCGCTTTCCAGTTCAAGCATGGGACGCAGGTTATGTTTCAGATTCATCTTCTGTGAACGGAGGATAGCGAATACAGAGGCGGAATCGGTGGACGACATGGTAGATGCAAGCAGTAGGGAAGTAATCAGCGGGAAATGGATATTCGTCCAACCCATTCCGGAAAGGTACCAAATGAACAGACCTGTAAAAAGAGCTGTGAGGAATACTCCTACAGTAGAAAGTACAATTCCCGGTGACAGGATGGGACGGATTTCTTTGAACTTAGTATCCATACCACCGGAAAACAAGATGACGCTAAGAGCTACCATACCTATAAATTGAGCGACTTTGGCGTTGTGGAACTGTAGTCCCAGACCGTCGCTTCCGAAAAACATGCCTACGAGAAGAAATAATAATAAAGCGGGTACTCCGAAACGATAGCCGGTTTTTCCGACAACAATGCTAACGAATAGTAAGATAGAACCAATGAGTAGAATGTTTTCTGCGGTAAATATCATAAGCAATGAGTGCTGAAGGTTATTAATTTGTTATTTTACATTTCACTGTGCGAAGTTACTTAAATTATGTAACAAATAGAAATCCTCTTTGGATGTATTTATGTCCCAAATTGCCGTAAAATAGTTTAAAAATGTTATTTTTGCAGCCAAAATAATATCATTCTATATCTATATGGATTCAAATCATCTTT
This sequence comes from Bacteroides fragilis, assembly GCF_019583405.1. GTDB lineage: Bacteria > Bacteroidota > Bacteroidia > Bacteroidales > Bacteroidaceae > Bacteroides > Bacteroides fragilis_B. Next base: position 359,526 of record NZ_SZUU01000001.1, read on the forward strand.
CTCCTTTACGTAAGGGCGTGGTAGGAGTACAGTTTCTTTTTGTGGCTTTTGGCGCTACTGTTCTCGTACCTTTATTGGTCGGACTTGACCCCTCTACAGCCTTATTTACGGCCGGTATCGGTACACTTCTTTTTCATTTGGTAACAAAGGGGAAAGTTCCTATCTTCCTGGGCAGTAGCTTTGCGTTTATTGCTCCCATTATTAAAGCAACCGAATTATACGGACTCGCCGGCACGCTTTCCGGAATGGTGGGGGTTGCATTGGTATACTTTGTCATGAGTGCTTTGGTCAAATGGCAGGGAATCAGACTGATTGAACGCCTGTTCCCTCCGGTGGTTATTGGTCCGGTAATTATCTTGATCGGGCTTTCACTTGCCGGAACCGGAGTCAATATGGCAAAAGAAAACTGGACTCTTGCATTACTTTCATTACTGACTGCCGTGGTTGTATCTATCCGTGCTAAAGGATTATTGAAGCTAATACCTATCTTTTGCGGAATTATCGTGGGGTATGTTGCCGCATTGGTCTTTTATGATGTCGACCTGTCGGGAGTGAGAGATGCAGCATGGTTGGGCTTTCCGCAGTTTGTATTTCCTAAGTTCTCCTGGGAGCCTATTTTGTTTATGATGCCGGTAGCGATTGCTCCGGTGATAGAACATATCGGTGATGTGTATGTAGTAAATACTGTAACCGGAAAGGACTATGTGAAAGATCCCGGATTGCATCGAACGCTCTTGGGAGATGGTTTGGCCTGTCTTTGTGCAGGCTTGTTGGGAGGTCCTCCTGTGACTACATATTCGGAAGTAACCGGAGCGATGTCACTTACCAAGGTGACAAACCCTCAGGTTATACGAATTGCTGCGGTCACGGCAATTCTGTTTTCAGTGATCGGCAAAGTCAGTGCTTTGCTAAAGTCTATCCCTTCGGCTGTATTGGGAGGAATCATGCTGCTTCTTTTCGGTACGATCGCTTGTGCGGGAATTGCCAATCTTGTCAATAATTGCATTGACTTGAGCCGGACGCGCAATATCATAATTGTTTCTCTGACCTTGACAATAGGTATAGGCGGAGCCGTGTTGACATGGGGAGAGTTTTCATTGTCAGGAATCGGTCTCGCCGCATTGGTAGGAGTAGGGTTGAACCTGGTGCTCCCGAGAGAAGAGTGATAAACGATGAAGGGTAAACGATAAACCGGTTGTGTGCCATGGGCAAGAGTCCTCCGTTTATCGTTTACTGTTCATCATTTACCGTTCATATCATGCCAGGAACCTTGCAATATCTTCGTCCGCTGTGCTGATACCTCCGATTCCGAAGTTATCGATCAGTACCTGTTTTACGTTAGGTGATAAGAATGCAGGAAGTGTCGGTCCCAAATGAATCTTTTTCACCCCAAGTGCTAACAAAGCCAGCAGAACAATAACGGCTTTTTGTTCATACCACGCAATGTTATAAACGATTGGCAGATCATTGATATCTTTTAGTCCGAATACTTCCTGCAATTTCATAGCGATGATAGCGAGCGAATAACTGTCATTACACTGTCCGGCATCCAGTACTCGGGGAATGCCGTTGATGTCTCCTAAAGGCAACTTATTATATCGATACTTGGCACATCCTGCTGTCAGGATCACTGTATCTGCGGGAAGTTTCTCTGCAAACTCTGTGTAATAACTGCGACTTTTCATTCGGCCGTCACATCCGGCCATGACGAAGAACTTGCGGATAGCACCGCTTTTTACTGCTTCTACCACCTTATCGGCCAATGCGATTACTTGGGCATGGGCGAATCCGCCTACAATCGTACCGTTTTCTATTGCTACCGGTGGTTGGCAACGTCGTGCATGTTCAATGATGATGGAGAAGTCTTTGGGCTTTCCGTCTTTACGTTCGGGGATGTGGATAGCACCTTCCAAACCGGTAGCTCCCGTTGTGTAAATCCGATCTTTATAAGTGGCATTCGGGCGTGGTGGAACGATGCAATTGGTAGTGAAGAGGATGGGACCGTTGAAACTCTCAAATTCCTCTTTTTGCTTCCACCAGGCATTGCCGTAATTTCCTACTAAATGCTTGTATTGCTTCAGCCGGGGATAATAATGTGCCGGCAACATTTCACTGTGGGTATAAATGTCTATACCGGTACCTTCTGTTTGCTGTAGCAATTCTTCTATATCTTTCAGGTCATGCCCGCTGATAAGGATACCCGGATTGCTCCGGACGCCAATATTCACTTCAGATATTTCCGGATTTCCGTAATGATTGGTGTTGGCAGTATCAAGCTGGGCCATTGCCTGTACCCCATAATTTCCGGTAGTGAGTGTGAGGGTTATCAGTTCAGCTACCGTAATATCTTCGCGGGTCAGTTCTGCCAGTGCATGTTGCATAAAAGCAAATATTTCCGGGTTTTCGTATCCTAAGTTATAGGCATGTTCTACATATGCCGCCATACCTTTAATGCCATAGTGAACCAGTTCTTTCAGTGAACGGATGTCTTCGTTCGGAGTGCGAAGTACGCCTACAGTTTGGGCTTTTTCTTCAAACTCTGATTCATCGCCATACCAGGTACATTCATCGGGGACGGACTCGATAGTAACCTGACTACCTAAATCTTTTTTGAGTTCGAGGCCCTTCTTTATTTTTTCAATAATGGCCCGTTTGTCAAAATTGGCGTTTGTAATAGTGACAAACAAGGCATCGAAGATGAACTTATCTGCCTGGGCAGAAGAACGTCCTTCTTTGCGTAATGCCTCGTTGTAGACTGCGATTCCGCGTACAACAAAAAGCAAGAGGTCTTGCATATTGGCTACTTCGGGAGTTTTCCCGCATACTCCGCTAAGGATACAGCCTGTACCTTTTGCGGTTTCCTGACACTGATAACAGAACATACTCATAATTCTTACGTATTAATTGGTTTCTTAATTGAAGGCAAAGATAGGTGTAGGATTTGAGGTAGTTCTGTAACCAATGTTACAAACAATAGAAAAAAGATTGGAGATTTTATTGTATCAACTGCATTAAATCTTCTTTTCTCAGGATATACACTAATTTCCGGTCTGTTCTGATCAGGCCATCATCCTGCATGTGTGCCAGTTCGCGTGCCAGTGAGGGGCGTGACACTCCGAAATAATCGGCCAATTCTTGCTGTGAGCGATCGAGTAGTATAGGATTTCCCTCCTGCTGTTTTGAAATCCGGAGTAGGTACGAGGCCAGTTTTTGCCGGATCGTCTTGAAAGACATAAAAAATAGTTTGTCGGCAAGTGTCCGGGCATAATTGGCCGAAAGGTTCATATAGTTTTCTAAGAATCTCTCATTTCTCCGGAATAGCTTCAGTACACTTTCTTTAGGAATTTCAAAAATCTCAGTAGCTTCGTTTGCTGTGACCTCTACCGGGTAACGATTGTCGGCACCAAACAAGAAAAGTGGGGCTATCGCACGAGGGGCGATAATATCTTCCACTTTAATCAGCCTGCCCGAATAATCGATCATTTCTCCCCGGACACTGCCCTTTAGCAATATCATCAGTCGGTTGCATACGTCACCTTGTCTGGCAAGAATGTCACCTTTGCGGAACATACGGAGGTGAGAAACGATTCCGTCAAAGTCACGGGATAGCGTTTCGGGCGAAATTCCATGGAATAAAGGGTTGTTAGCAAGATAGGTCATGGCTTTAAAGATTGAATTGATATATTATTAATAACAGGAATCTTTTCTCATTGTTTGCCGGCAACTGTTGCTATTGCGTTGCTAATAATACTGATATGGCATTTTGGAAACAATGGTTTTACTTAAATTTCAGCACAAATTTAGTTTCTTTACCCGGTAATAAGGTGATGCTTCCTCCGGACAGACGCATGATCTGGCGAGAGATACTAAGTCCGATGCCGCTACCTCCCTCTTTGGTCGTAAAGAATGGGATGAAGATATGGTCTGCTATTTCCGGGGGAATGACGGGACCATTGTTCTTGATTTCTATCAGTACCTCTTCCGAATCGTTACAGCGGGCACTGATTTCTATTTTTCCGTCAGCTTGTGTACCAATAGCTTGAATTGCATTTTTGAGCAGATTGATGACAACCTGTGAGATTAGATTTTCATCGGCATAAACAATTAAGTCGGCAGGAGAAATATCTGTATGAAACGTGATGTTTTTGCAAGTGTTCTGATGCCGTGCCAGTTCTACCATGCGATCGATGAAGGCTTTTACATAAAACAAAGATGGTTCGGGAGTGGGGATACGGGTAAAACGTCGATAAGACTCTACAAAAGCTAATAACCCTTTCCCTGTAGTGCTGATGGTCTGGAGACCACTGCGTATTTCTTCGTCATGGGCATCGGAAAGTGAGAGCAGGGTATCGCTCAGTGAAGTGATGGGAGTTACCGAATTCATTATTTCGTGAGTCAATACACGCGTCAGGCGTATCCACGAATCAATTTCCTTTTCGTCCAATTCGCTGTTGATGTCGCTGAGGGCGAGGATGCGTAAATGTTCTTTGCGTATTGTAATATCCGATACGCGAATGGAAAGATTGACTGTGCCCCGTTCATTATTAAAAGTAATCTGTAGTTTTTCTCCGGTACGGCAGAATTCCACCTTTTGCATCAATGTCACATCTACTTTACTCAGTTGGCGGATGTGAGTGAGTACATTCAATCCTAACAGACGGAGTGCTTCGTTATTTTTTTGATAGATGGCTCCATTATCGTTGAGCACTAATACTCCTGTGTTTATACAGTCAAGAATAAGTTCATAGTACTTCTCTTGTTGTGCCGTTTCCGATTTTACATTATATAATATGTGTCCCACCCGGTTCAGTGCACGATTGATGTCCCGGGTTTCGGGTGTGGTTTTTTCTTCCGGGAAGTGAATGGCATTGTCGTTGTTCTCAAGCGCATCGATCATGAAAAGAACCCGCTTGGTATGGATGCGGTATAGAGATAATTGCCACCAGATGCTGAAGATTAAAAAACAGAGGCTCAATATCATCCAAACGAAGTCTCTGTTTGAGTAAAACAGAGCCGCTGTTATGGCAAAACAGAGGCTCACTCCGAGGCGGAACCAATATCGTTCGGTAAGTAGTCTGATGTGAGTCTTCATAAGCCGAACTTTTTCATCTTATTGTATAGTGTCTGGCGGGTGATTCCCAATTGGGAAGCTACTGCCGAAAGGTTGCCTCCGCATTTATCCAATGCCTTCCGGATCATGGCTTTTTCCATCTCCTCAAGTGTGGAAGCTTCGGTTTGCTGTATTTCTGTTTTTTGTACCAATTGAAACATTTCAGCAGGTATCGAATTGCCGTCACAGATGATGACTGCTTTTTCGATGGCATGTTCCAGTTCCCGGATGTTACCGTACCAGGAGTGTGCGGTCAGCTTTTCACAAGCAGATGCAGTCAGGCTGATGGGAGCTTTGCCGTATTGTTTACAGAAACGTGTAATGAAGCGTTCGGCCAGTGGGACAATATCTTCCCTGCGATTACGCAAAGGCGGAATCTCTACATGAATGGTGTTGATACGGTAAAGTAAGTCTTCGCGGAACTCTCCTTTATCAACCATTCCCTGTAGATTCCGGTTGGTAGCACAAATCAGCCGGATATCTACAGGAACAGGTTCGTTACTACCTACCCGTACGATACTTCTTTGTTGGATGGCTGTCAACAGTTTGGCTTGCAGGTGGTAGGGGAGGTTCCCGATTTCGTCAAGAAAGAGAGAACTATGGTTGGCTGCTTCAAATTTACCCGTGCGGTCGGCATGTGCATCGGTAAAAGAACCTTTCACATGTCCGAAAAGCTCGCTTTCGAATAAAGACTCGGTAATTGCCCCCATGTCTACGGAGACCATCGTTTCTTTATAACGGGATGACAGGGCGTGAATCTCCCGGGCGAGCATTTCTTTTCCGGTGCCGTTTTCTCCCGTAATCAATATGTTGGCATTGGTTGTAGCTACTTTTTCTACCAGCATGCGAAGTTGTTGCATAGCACTGCTTTCACCCCAGTACATGGCAGCTATAGAAGGATTTTCTTTCTTTCGGTTCTTCTTTTTGCCTTCTTTGGCCTGTGAAGCAGCGTTTAGCAGAGTCTCGACTAACTTTTGGTTATCCCATGGCTTTACGATAAAGTCGGTAGCGCCTTCTTTGATACCTCGTACAGCTAAATCAATATCGGCGTATGCGGTGAAAAGTACTACCGGAAGATTGGGGTATTGGCGTTTGATTTCGTGCAACCAGAATAGGCCCTCGTTGCCGTTGTTGATGCCGGAAGTGAAATTCATGTCCAATAAGACGACTTCCGGATTTTCTTCTCTCAGAACAGATGACAAGCTGACTGGTGAAGAGAGGGTGATGGCTTTCGAAAAATGATTTTTCAGTAATAGCTGCACTGCTGTCAGTACTCCTTTGTTATCGTCGACAATGATAATGGTTCCCATTTAGAAGATTGAAATTTAATTGTTAGCGGCAAAGTTAATAACAATTCTCTATTACAGAGGATCAAAATGAATCTAAATCCGGGAAATATCTTATTATCTCCCCTCCTGACAGGAGAAAGAGGGGAGATAAAATTTTATCTTTTGTTTATGTCATTATAGCCACTGGAATTTTAATCCGAAAGATAGGCTTAAATAGTCACGTGCCCGTAAGTAACGGTTTGTGGCACGGCTTATCAGCAGCAAGTCGCAAGTACTCAATTCATAAAAGAGTGTGACAGACTTGGTAAAGAAACGACGGTCTTTATCTATGTTATAGGTTAACCGTTGTCCCAAAAAGATGTGGGTACGGATTTTGGAAGAGAAGCCATAGTACCCTTCCGGATAGCGGCTGGGTTCTTTTACCCAGAACTCGTGTCCGAATACCGTATTAAAGTAGAGCCCGCATGACAGAGGTTCCGTAGAAAAGCCTTTCCCCAACTCAAGACTCCAAGGCATATAGTTTTGCTTGAGGGTCATAGTCAGTTTCGTGCGATGTGAGTCATGTTTGGGAATAAATCCCAGAAAAAGGTCGGTTTCCCACTGATCCCTCCGTCCGTAATCCCATCCGGTTCCGAAAGAGAACATGCCCATATTTCCGGCAAACTGTATTTTATTGTGAGTCGGTATCAAAGAGTTCCATCCTTTCCGGAAACGGTGGATGCGTTTATCATATTTGCTGGGCTCCGATTTGGAGACCAGAACAGTATCTTTGGTTTCTTCTTCATCACTTTTGTCTGCCTGTGCCAAAGCGTCTTCCGGACAAGACAAGAATAGTGCCAATACAGTGTAAAGAGTGTATTTAAAATTCAACCACTTCATAATCATATCCTTCAGGTTTTATGGTGAATACTAAATAACTGCGGTTTTTCATACAATTGCTGCCGTAATACATTACTCCGTCCTCAAATACATCCGAAGCACTGATACGATGCTCATGGGCTACAGTACAGAATTGCAGGGCTGGAAATTGACGTATATACATTTGAAAGATCTTGGCTACATTGTTATTAAACTGGTCGCACAAAGGGCGGGCATGCATGCAAAATACCGTCTTGTCAAACTCGTCCGAACGTTCTGTCAATTCCGCTTCGATAAAATTGAAATCCGGAATCGGATCCGAGTAATCATATTCCATTGCATTCGTATTGAGGCATACAAACTTTACTCTTCCTGCGATAAATGAAAAATTAGTATCTCCAAATATCTTCCTGAATGCTTCTTCTCCTGTTCCCAAACAGTCATGATTACCAATCAAAGCGACATACGGCACATTTAGTTTGTTCATGATATCTCTTTGCCATAGAAATTCGTCTGTTAGTCCGAAATCGCTCAGATCTCCTCCATGCACTACAAAGTCGATGTCGTTTCGTTTATTTACGGCATTTACAAAGTCTACTGTCTCGTCATACCATCGTTGCGAGTCACCCATAGCTATAAAGCGGATAGTGGTCTTATTCAGACATTTGGCTTCTATTTTCTCAATGTTTTTGTTATTAATATCTCTTTCGCCTTTGATTTTGACATCGTAGGGATGGTAGTCTATCATGTCGCAACCGGTAAGTAACAAGCAAGAGAGAAAGATTCCGATCATTCCTTTTTTCTTATCCATAAACTATTCTTTTGAATTGAAAACTCGATGCAAAGTTAGAGTTTTCTTCTCGATAAGCAAATATTGTTGTCTAATAAATAGACAGCAGTGTCTAAGAATTAGACAGGTAGAATGAATATGGTGAAATGTAACGGTTTGATTGTCAATAGATAAATTCTCTTGGCACGCTTTCTGCTTTATAATAGATAAATAACTTTATAATTATTGGGTTACTTCTGTTTTTCTAAAATAATAATATACAGACAGAGATATGAGACAACTTTACTACACTTTCCGGACTCTTCTTAATAGGCGGGGTTTAAATTTGGCTAAAATTATTTCGTTGACCTTGGGATTATTTATGGGGATACTGCTTTTTGCACGGGTTACTTTTGAATTGAGTTTTGACAACCATTATTACGAGGCTGATAAATTATGTGCCGTCAATGTTACAGTGCATTATAAGGATGGTGAAAAGAAAGGTCCTTACCCGACAGTGATGGCTCCTGTTCCGGCTGCTATTAGTGAAAACTTTCCCGAAGATATTGAATCGGCTACAGTGGTGCGTGTGCAAAGTCGTAGTAATGCTTTGTTCAATGGAAGTACTCGTTTGGAGCCTAAGGTCATTCTTGCCGATTCTCTTTTTTTTCGGACGATGGGTATTGAGATCCTAAAAGGTAACCCGCATGAACTGGGTAATCCGGAAACCATGTTCATTTCCGAGAGTTTTGCCCGAAAAGCATTTGGCAATGAAGATCCGATAGGGAAAGTACTACTTTATAAACGTTCCCTTCCCATGACTGTTAAAGGTGTCTATGCGGATATTCCGGAGAATAGTTCTTTACGTCATGATGTGGTAATATCTTTTGCTACCATCATAAAGCATGAGTGGGAATGTGTCAGCTGGACTTGTGGCGATAGCTTCGAAGGATATATTCGCCTGAAAGAGGCCGGCAGTTTGGAGAAAGTGAACTCTCGGATAGATAAGGTGATTGAAAAGTACTTGCCGTTCGATCTTGAAAATGACGGCTTTGGAATGCGCTATTCACTTCAACCGATCCGTGAAGTTTACGCAGAGACTCCCGTTGTACATAAAATGATAATGATTATGTCCTTATTGGGATTTGTTATCCTTTTTATAGCTGCAATGAATTATGTTTTGATTTCTGTTTCGTCACTTGCAAGTCGTGCCAAAGCGATAGGTGTACATAAATGCAGTGGAGCCAGTGGCGAAAACATCTTTTCGATGTTTCTTTGGGAGACAAGCATTATCATTTTGGTATCTTTGATATTGGTCGGCATCTTGGTTTTAAATTTTGATGAGCAAATAGAGGATATTGCTTCCGCTTCTTTAAGTTCTCTTTTTGCATGGAGAACTCTCTGGGTACCTGTTTGTGTCATTCTGGTTCTGTTTTTATTTGCCGGTATCATTCCCGGTTATCTATTTTCCTCTATTCCTGTCACTCAGGTGTTCCGACGTTATACTGAAGGGAGGAAAGGTTGGAAACGGTCTCTGCTTTTTGTACAGTTTACCGGGATGACTTTTATTCTTGGTGTATTGTGTGTGGTTCTAATACAGTACAATCGGATTACAACCAAACCTTTAGGGTATAATGCTGACGGAGTGGCTTTCACTTATCACAGCTTTGATGATCCGGAATCTGCTTTGGATAATCTCCGTCGTTTATCAATGGTAAAAGATGTTGCTGTCTGTTGGTCAAACATAACTTCCGGTTATAGCGGTCAGCCTGTTGCTGATGATAACGGAGCGGTTGTATTCACAGCACGTCTGAATGTTTGTTCATATAATTATGCTCCGTTTATGGGGATTCGTATTAAAGAAGGGAAGAATTTGGATGGTCCCAATCAAGTTCTGGTAAATGAAAAGTTTGTAAAATCTGTCCATTGGACTGATGGGGCTGTGGGCATGAGATATGAGGATTTTACAGTTGTGGGAGTGATGGAAGACTTTCCGGTAAGCAGTTATTATGATGAATTAAAACCGGTGGTATTTATGGGGCAACAGGATGTGAATGATTGTTATCACGTCCGGCTCAATGCACCTTACGAGGAAAATCTTCGTCTGCTTAATAAAACAATAAGAGAAATGTATCCTACTGAAGATATTGTATTTATATCATTACAGAAAACCATTGATAACCAATATTTAAGCGTACTTCGCTTTCGCAATGCCGTGATATTGGCTTTTATTGTTATCTTGCTGATTTCACTGATGGGACTGATAGGATATACTAATGATGAAGTACGTCGTCATAGCAAAGAAATAGCTATTCGTAAGGTGAATGGTGCCGAAGCTTCCCATATATTAAAATTACTTTCCAAGGAGGTCGTTTGGGTAGCTCTGCCAGCCGTATTGTTAGGTGCTACAGGAGCCTATTTTATGGGTATTCATTGGTTGGGACAATTTACCGAACAGATTCATTTGAAGGTATATTGGTTTGTACTGATTGCTTTGGCTATAATGGCTGTAATTGTGATTAGTGTGATGATAAAATCCTGGCACATAGCCAACGAGAATCCTGTAAAGAGTATAAAGAATGAATAAACAAAAATAAACCGATTAAAATAAAAAGAATTATGATACAAATTAATGATCTTAGTAAAGTTTTTCGTACTTCTGAAGTAGAAACCGTAGCGTTAAACCATGTGAGCCTGGATATAGAGGAAGGTGAGTTTGTTGCCATTATGGGACCTTCCGGTTGCGGCAAGTCTACGTTGCTCAATATTTTGGGATTACTTGATAACCCGACAGAAGGTTCTTATCAGCTGATGGGCCAGGAGGTAGCCGGTCTTCAGGAGAAGGAGCGTACGCGGGTACGTAAGGGTAAACTGGGCTTTGTTTTCCAGAGTTTCAATTTGATAGATGAACTGAATGTTTACGAGAATGTGGAACTTCCTCTCACTTATCTGGGGTATAAGGCTTCCGACCGGAGAAAAATGGTAGAGAATATGCTGCGCCGGATGAATATTAGTCATCGTGCCAAGCATTTCCCACAGCAACTCTCCGGTGGACAACAACAACGTGTGGCTATAGCCCGTGCGGTAGTAACTAATCCGAAATTGATCCTTGCTGACGAACCTACGGGAAATCTCGATTCTAAGAATGGTGCGGAGGTAATGAATTTGTTGACCGAATTAAATAAAGAGGGAACAACAATTATTATGGTGACCCACTCCCAACATGATGCCTCGTTCGCCCATCGCACGGTACATCTGTTCGATGGCAGTATTGTGGCGAGTGTAACTGTTTAATAAAAAGGATCATACGATGAAACAATTCTATTATACCATTTTGACATTGATTCGCGGACGTGGAAGTAATGTCATTAAAGTAATATCTCTGACGTTGGGGTTATTAGTGTCTATTATTTTATTCTCTCGAGTTGCTTTTGAGCTTAGTTATGATAACTTTTTTCAGGATGTGGATGATCTTTACATCGTAAAAACGGAGTGGGTTGAGAATGGAGTGATTAAAGGGAATGCCGGAGTATATACATTGATTCCGGTAGCCTCTACCATTGCTGAGGAATTTCCGGAAGAGGTAGAAAGTGCAGCTTTTTCGAGTTTGTCTTTCGGAACTACTTTAAAGATAGGTAACCGAAAGTTGAATAGGTCTTTCATTTTATCTGACTCTCTTTATTTTCGTACCATGGGGATAGAAGTTATTAATGGCAATCCGAATGATTTGACCAACCCAGATGTGGTTTTTCTGTCACAGTCTGTTGCACGAGAAGTATTTGGTGAAGAGGATCCTATAGGAAAAACCTTACATCTGATGATTTGGGGCACTCAAGTTGAAGCTTTGGTGAGAGGAGTTTATGCCGATCTTCCGGATAATGTATCGCTGGAACGTCACGAAATGGTTCTTTCTTTTGCCAGCCATAATAAATATGGTTGGGGACGTTCGGGTTGGACGAGTGGTGGTAATTATAATGCTTTTATCCGCTTAAAAGACGGAGAAAGAAGCGCTGATGTTATCAATGCCGGTATTGATAAGGTGATTGCAAAGCACATTCCTCCTGAAATGAATCTGCATTTACATATGTTTGTAGTACCTTTACGTACTATTCATTTGGAGCAATCTAATGTGCGGAAGACAATTTTAATAATGTCTTTATTGGGTTTTGCCATCCTTTTTGCCGCCACTATGAACTATGTACTTATTTCTATTTCTTCACTTTCTCGCCGGGCAAAAGGGATCGGCGTTCACAAGTGTAATGGTGCGTCTGATAGTGCTATACTTTCGATGTTTATATATGAAACAGCTTTGATTATAGGGATCTCTCTGCTTTTCATGGTAGTACTTTTATTCCAGTTCCAGGAAAAAATTGAAGAATTGGCGGGAGTGTCGTTATCATCCCTTTTCACTTGGCACAATCTATGGGCTCCATTGTCGGTAGTTGCCTTTTTGTTTATTATTGGAGGTGTATTGCCGGGAAAAGTTTTCTCTTCAATTCCGGTAACGCAGGTTTTCCATCATTACACTAAAGGGAATATGGGTTGGAAGCGGACACTTCTATTTATAGAATTTGCAGGAGTAGCTTTTATTTTTGGATTGATGTGTGTGACTTTTTTTCAGTTCCATTATATTACAAATAGAGATATGGGGTATCGACCGGAACGTATAGCATCTTGTTGGCATAAGTTTGCTGAGCCGGATAATGCACGTAATAATTTGAAATCGTTGCCTTATGTAGAAGGGGTAGCCACTGCTGAGGGAGGTATGATGTGGCTTGGGAACCGACAGGTGACTGATGAGAACGGGAATGCTCTTTTTACTCCCCGTTGCGGTATATTTGACAGGGATTTTGTCCCGCTTATGGGGCTTCGGCTTAAGGCCGGACAAAACCTCACTGGTGAAAGGCAGTTTCTGGTCAATCAACCCTATGTAGAAAAGATGGGTTGGACGAGTAGTGGCGTTGGTGAAATAATTCCTAATCGAGGAACGGTGGTAGGAGTACTCGCTCCTTTCTGTTTTGGTACGCTCCCACCTGACTATGAACCCATAGAAATTGAATGGGGGACTAATTTAGTGAATATGCATGTGCGTCTTAAAGAACCTTTTGCTGATAATCTGCGTATGTTGAATAATGAAATGAAAAAGATATATCCACAAGAAGAAATAGAGTTCACCTCTTTGGAGCGGGATTTGGAAAGGGGATATCGTCCCACAATGATATTCCGTGATACTACTATATTGGCATTTATAACGATTCTGTTTATCACTTTGATGGGATTGATCGGGTATACGAATGATGAAGTTCGCAGACGTGGTAAAGAGATAGCTATTCGTAAGATAAATGGCGCCGAAGTAAGTTCTGTTTTGCTTTTGTTATCTAAAGATATCTTCTGGGTAGCTATTCCTTCAATTGCTATCGGTACATATGGAGCTTACTTGGTGAGTCAAATATGGATAAGCCAATTTCGGGATACGGTATGTATAAGTATAGGCTGGTATGTAGCAATAGCTATTTGCCTATTGGCTTTTATCATTATATGCATTATTTGGAAATCCTGGCATATCGCCAATGAAAATCCGGTGAATAGTATTAAGAGTGAATAACAAATAAAATAAATTATGATACAGATTAATGACATTAGTAAAGTCTTTTGTACTTCTGAAGTAGAAACCGTAGCGTTAAACCATGTGAGCCTGGATATAGAGGAGGGCGAGTTTGTTGCCATTATGGGACCTTCCGGTTGCGGCAAGTCTACGTTGCTCAATATTTTGGGATTACTTGATAACCCGACAGAAGGTTCTTATCAGCTGATGGGCCAGGAGGTAGCCGGTCTTCAGGAGAAGGAGCGTACACGGGTACGTAAGGGTAAACTGGGCTTTGTTTTCCAGAGTTTCAATTTGATAGATGAACTGAATGTTTACGAAAATGTGGAACTTCCTCTCACTTATTTGGGTATAAAATCTTCTGAACGGCGTCAGATGGTAGAAGATATGCTGCGCCGGATGAATATTAGTCATCGTGCCAAGCATTTCCCACAGCAACTCTCCGGTGGACAACAACAACGCGTGGCTATAGCCCGTGCAGTTGTGACTAACCCGAAATTGATTCTTGCTGACGAACCGACGGGTAACCTTGATTCCAAGAATGGTGCGGAGGTAATGAATCTGTTGACCGAATTGAATAAAGAGGGAACAACAATTATTATGGTGACCCACTCCCAACATGATGCTTCATTTGCCCATCGCACGGTGCATCTGTTTGACGGTAGCGTGGTGGCAAGTGTAAAGGCTTAATAAAGATCAATATGCTAAGACACATATATTATACCATTCGGACCTTAGTCCGTGGACGCAGTTCAAATGTCATTAAGATTATTTCGTTAACTTTGGGACTGTTTGTCGGACTTCTACTGTTTGCCCGGGTCGCGTTTGAACTGAGTTATGACCATTTTTATCCGGAGTCAAGAAACCTGTTTCTGATACAGGCTTCTTACTCCTATGAAGGAAAGCAGGAGAAGCCAAGTCCTTATATTTATGGTGCAATGCCTGCTGCTATCCGGGAGAACTTTCCTGATGAGGTGGAAGAGGCTACTGTGCTGCGTAATGTTGGTCAGCAAATATTTTTTAAAGGAAACGAACGTTTTGATCAACAGCAGACTATTTATGCAGACGATCACTTCCTCCCAACTATGGGGGTAGAAGTGTTGAAAGGGAACAAAGCTGATTTAGTGGCTCCCGACGCTATTTTCATTAATGAATCATTGGCACGACGTGTTTTTGGTGATGCAGACCCTATCGGGCAAACCATGTTATGGGAAAAGAACTATCCAGTCACTGTACGGGGAGTATTTGCCGATCAGCCGGAGAATACAGATCTAAAATATGATGTAATCGTATCGTTCGCCACTTTATATAAGCGGATGGGAGAGGATCGTGCCGGTTGGGGATATGATATCAGTTACATGGGGGTGGTTCGTTTCCATAATGATACGGAAGCTCCTGAAAGGGTTGCCGGACGGTTACCGGAAATGCAGAAAAAGTATCTTCCGCAGGGGAAGGATGGTTTTTCTGAAGAGTATTCTTTTCAACCTATATCTGAGTACCACAGTAGTCAGCCGGAGGTTCGAAAAATGGTGCTTATCATGTCGGTTCTTGCTTTTGCCATTTTATTGATAGCTGCTTTGAACTATGTATTGATTTCCGTATCGTCCTTGGCACGTCGTGCAAAAGCAGTGGGAGTCCATAAATGCAGTGGGGCCAGTGATGGTAACATATTCGGTATGTTTTTATGGGAAACCATGTTTATTATATTGTCTGCACTCGTATTGGTCGGCCTGTTGATTCTGAATCTTAGAGAACTGATTCAGGATACGCTGAACGCCTCGGTCGGTGCACTTTTCACTTGGGAGACCTTATGGGTGCCTTTGCTTGTGATAGCAGTTGTTTTCTTCGTGGCAGGAGTGATACCCGGATATATGTTTTCGTCTATTCCGGTGAGTCAGGTTTTTCGTCGTTATACCGAACGGAAGACAACCTGGAAGCGCCCGTTACTTTTTGTTCAGTTTGCCGGAGTACCTTTTGTCTTTGGTTTATTGGCAGTCGTATTGCTTCAATACTATAGTGTGATGAATCGTGAGTTGAATTATAATCCTGAACGGATAGCTGTTGCGAGGTGTTACTTCAGCGATGACGAAGTTGATAATGCCCGTTCTGATATACGTCGTTTGCCGATGGTAGAAGATGTTGCTTTTGCCTGGTTTCCTATTTCCGATTACTATAGTGGTTTCAGTGTCTACAACAGTACAGGAAAGTTGCTTTTCGATGCACATACTTCAATGTGCGATTACCACTTTTTGTCAATGATGGGAGTTCAGCTTATTGATGGTAAAAATTTTGATTCTCCCAAACAGGCTATTGTAAATGAAGAATTTGTGCGGAAGATGCATTGGGAAGACAGTGCGGTAGGTAAACAGGTCAATATTGGGACTTCTCTTCCTGTTGTGGGAGTCGCAAAGGATTTTCCGATACGAAGTGCATATACTCCTCAGGATATAGTGATGTATATCAGCAGTCCCTTTGCTTCCGGAGCTCCCCATGTACGTTTGAAAGAACCATTCGATCAAAATTTGAAAGCTCTCAATCAAAAGATGGGAGAACTGTTTACTACGAAGGATATTGTGTTTATCCCTTTGCAGGAAATAATCGATCAGCAATACGAAGCGATTCGTCGTTTCCGCGATTCGGTAATCATTGCTTCTATTTCCATCCTGCTGATTACCTTGATGGGACTTTTCGGCTATACTAACGATGAAGTCAGTCGTCGTAGTAAAGAGATTGCGATCCGTAAAGTGAATGGGGCTGAGGCCGGAGATGTTTTGCAACTTCTTTCAAGAGATATTTTCTGGACAGCCTTGCCTGCTGTACTATTGGGTGCAGCAGTAGCCTGGTTTGTCGGTGGCAAATGGCTTGAGCAGTTTAGTGATGCCATTGTTCCCAGTGCCTGGTTATACCTCAGCATAGCATTGGTTGTGTTGCTGTTGATTGTTGTCAGCGTAATGCTGCGGGCATGGAAAGTGGCCAACGAAAATCCGGTGAACAGCATTAAATCTGAGTAATGTTTCAAGACTATAGGACAGAGGCTCGATTTCACTGAAACTGAGCCTCTGTCGTATCTATACCAAGCCTCTGTTTCATAGGGTTAGAGGCTCTGTCCGGATGCTTTCTCTTTTACCTTTTTAATATATACCATCAAAATCACTACCGCTGTTATGAAAGCCAATCCGTCAGAGACAGGCATACTGATCCATACTCCCTTTACACCGTATAAAGGGGGAAGCAAAAGTAATCCCGGAAGCAGGTATACTAACTGGCGTGAGAGTGACAGGAAGATACTGATCTTAGCCATCCCTATACTTTGGAAGAAGTTTGATATAACGATTTGTGCACCTACGAACGGGAACATCAGCGTGCAAATGCGTAGTCCGGACGATGCCATGTCAATCAGTTCATCGCTGTCGGTAAAGATAGCCGAAACTGTATGCGGAAAAAGTTCACAGATAACGAAGCCGCTACTCGTAATCAATACACCGACGATGATACCCAGACGAAGCGTATGTTTCACGCGGTCAATCTTCTGTGCACCATAATTGTATCCGACGATGGGTTGCATTCCCATTGTTAATCCCATAACTACCATCACATACAGCATCAGCAGGCGGTTAATGATACCGTAGGCACCGATGGCCATATCACCACCGTATTTTTGCAAACTATTATTAATGAGGATGACGATGATACATGCCGTGACATTCATGGCGAAGGGAGACATTCCTATAGAGAAAATGCTGCCGATGATGCGTTTCTTCATCTTCCAGAAGCCCGGCATAAAATGGACGAAACTCTCTTTGTTACGGAAGTGGTTTACTACCCATACCATTCCGATAAACTGTGACAGGACTGTAGCCATGGCAGCTCCCCGAATTCCCCAACCGAAATGGAAAATGAAAACAGGGGCGATGATAACATTCGCTATAACCGTTACCAATGATGTCAGCATTGCCTTTCTCGGATATCCGGTGGCACGCATCACGTTGTTAAGTCCGATCATGGTATAAGTGATGGGAGTTCCCAAAAGAATTACCTGCATAAAATCGCGGGCATAGGGAAGTGTACCGGTACTGGCACCGAAGAAAAACAATATCGGGTCCAGAAACAGATAAGCCAGTCCGCCGAACAGGACTGCATTCGTCAGGCAAAGCATTAATGTATTTCCCAGGACATCGGTTGCTCCTTTGATGTCTTTTTGCCCCAGGCGTATGGATGAGATAGTGGAGCCTCCTGCCGAAATCAGCACACAGAAAGCCACGACCAGATTCATTAGCGGAAAAGTAATGGCCAGTCCAGAGATAGCCATGGGACCGACACCGTGCCCGATGAAAATACTGTCGATGATATTATAAAGTGACGTAATAGTCATTCCGATAATGGCCGGGATGGAGTATTGTAACAGAAGTTTGCCAATAGGTTCTGTACCCAGTATACGAGGATCGGTTTGTTGTGCCATATAGTGAAGCGTTACATATTTTTAAGTGCAGCAAAGGTACAAATAATTTGCCTGATTCGATGATTATTCTGAACTTTGCCCATAGAGTTTAACAAACAGGTAAAAGAATGTTTATGGATACAACAAAGAAGGCTACGGCATTATTCGATTGTGATGGTGTAATTATCGATACAGAAGGGCAATATACTGTTTTCTGGAATGAAATGGGAGAAAAGTACGTAAACGATGAAAACTTCAGTTCCAAGGTTAAAGGTCAGACGCTGGTACAGATTTATGATAAGTACTTTACGGGAGAACCGGAAAAACAAAGGGATATAACCGAGGCATTGAATCGTTTTGAAATAGAAATGAGTTATGACTATGTTCCCGGAATAGTTGAGTTTATAGCAGATCTGCGTCAGCATGGTGTAAAAATAGCCTTGGTCACCAGTTCCAATACAGCTAAAATGGAGAATGTTTATCGTGCACATCCCGAGTTTAAATCCCTTTTTGATGAAATATTGACTGCTGAGCGTTTTAAACGTTCTAAGCCCGATCCGGAATGTTTCTTATTGGGAATGACGATTTTCGGTTCCGATTCAAAAGATTCCTATGTGTTCGAAGATTCATTTCATGGTTTACAGGCCGGCAGAGCATCCGGTGCCACTGTTGTCGGATTGGCAACTACAAATCCACGCGAAGCTATTGCTGATAAGACAGACTATGTGATAGACGATTTTAAAGGAATGACTTACGAAAAGCTGCTGACTATAACTTCACGTTATATCTGATAAGAAAGATTGAATAGTATCTCAGGGAAGAATCCCTTAGCTTTGCATGGTATTTAAAAAGAGAGAAAATCATGTATAAGCAAACGATTCGCCCTGTTTTATTTCTGATGGAACCCGAAAAGGTACACACCTTGTTGGTTTCCTTCCTCAAATGTTACCGGCATTTGCCATGGTGCAAATGCTGGATACGTCATCTCTATACTTGTTCCGACAAACAGTTGATATGGAACCATCTTACTTTCCGAAACCGTATCGGTCTGTCGGCTGGTTTTGATAAAGGTGCCGAGGTTTTTGATGAATTGGCCGATTATGGTTTCGGATTTATTGAAGTAGGTACTGTCACTCCTGATGCTCAGGACGGAAATCCCCGTCCCCGTATTTTTCGCTTACCTAAGTGTGAGTCCTTAATTTCCCGTACAGGTTTCAATAATCCAGGGTTGGATGTTATTAAACGTCGTCTTGAACAGAAACGCAGTTCGTATGTTTTAGGTGTAAATATCAATAAGAATCCCTCTTCGGAAGGAGAACAAGCTGTGGCGGACTTTTTGCGTCTGTACAAGGAGTTACATCCTTATGTAGGTTATTTCACTCTTAATTGGGGATCTGTGGATGTTGCTCTGATGAAACAGGTACTCCAGGTGTTGGCAGCTTTTCGTGTGGAGCAGAACATACATGTTCCATTGCTACTCAAACTTCCTGCCGATATAACTGAAAAAGGAATGGATGATGTGATCGACTGCACTCGTCAGTACCGGGTAGATGGAGTAATAGCTACCGGACCTACCATGGAGCGTACCTGTTTAAAAGGTTATTCACCTGTACAGTTGCAGAAGATTGGAACCGGTGGAATCAGTGGACGTGGGATAGGAGAGAAGTCATTAAAAGCAGTCAGCTATTTGCGTGCCCATGCCGGAAAAAGCCTTTTGATAGTAGGAGCTGGCGGAATTATTACTCCCCCCGATGCTCGTCGAATGTTGGATGCAGGGGCTAATCTGATACAAATCTATTCTTCGTTTATTTACGAAGGGCCGGGCATAGTGAAAAAGATGATTCAGGAAATTAAATAATAAGGAATAAAGTTATGGAACAGAGTTTTATTGAATATTCATTAGGAAAAAATGCTTCTTCGGCTACTCTTTGGATTTATCCGGCTTGCAGGCCAGTAGGTAAGGCCATTATTATGTGTCCCGGTGGCGGATTCAATCAAGTAGCTTCAGATCATGAAGGACGTGATTTTGCTGCGTGGTTTAATAATCAGGGCATCATATACGCCGTATTGAATTATCGCATGCCTCACGGTGATGTTGAAGTGATTCGTGAGGATATTCGTGAAGCGATTCGCCTGATCCGGCATCAGTCGGCAGAGTGGGGAATCCATCAACTGGGTGTTATGGGAGCTTCTATCGGAGGCTATATTGCTGCTACTGCCGCTACTCTTTATACCGGGACAGACCGGCCCGACTTTCAGGTATTGCTTTATCCTGTCATCAGCATGAACGACCGGCTGACCCATTTGCCTTCACGCGGACGTATGTTGGGAGAAACTATTCCGGAAAGTTTGAAAGAGACATTATCTCTTGAGCTTCATGTCACAGCCGATACCCCTCGTACATTTATTGTTTTAGCTGAGGATGATCAGGCCGTATCTCCTCTCAACAGTATTGTCTATTATACAGCATTATTGAAACATGGAGTTTCTGCCGGACTGCATATTTATCCGGAAGGCGGACATAGCTTCGGATTTCGCGATAGCTTTATATATAAAAAGATATGGACTGATGAACTGCAAAAATGGTTGCTGACCTTTTGATGCGGACGCACTAATTTATTTGCTTTTACTTGTATGGTATGAATTAAAAGTTATACCTTTGCGCCCGATTTTTAATTTAAAAAGATTGGATATGGCTGGTTATATATCAGATGACACAAGAAAAGTGACGACTCATCGCCTGATCGAGATGAAGCAAAGAGGCGAAAAAATATCTATGCTTACTTCGTATGATTATACTATGGCGCAGATTGTAGATGGTGCCGGTATCGATGTTATCCTTGTAGGAGACTCTGCATCAAATGTGATGGCAGGTAATGTAACTACACTTCCTATTACCCTGGATCAGATGATTTATCATGGAAAATCGGTTGTGCGCGGTGTGAAGCGTGCAATGGTAGTAGTCGACATGCCTTTTGGCTCTTATCAGGGAAATGAGATGGAAGGACTTGCTTCGGCTATCCGTATTATGAAAGAAAGCCATGCCGATGCTTTGAAGCTGGAAGGCGGTGAAGAGATTATCGACACAGTGAAGCGTATCCTGAGTGCCGGTATTCCGGTGATGGGGCATCTCGGACTGATGCCGCAATCTATTAATAAATATGGTACATACACGGTTCGTGCTAAGGATGATGCTGAAGCTGAGAAATTGATTCGTGATGCACATCTGCTTGAGGAAGCCGGATGTTTCGGGCTTGTCCTTGAAAAGATTCCTGCAGCATTGGCATCACGTGTCGCAAGTGAACTGACTATTCCGGTGATCGGTATTGGTGCCGGTGGCGATGTGGACGGACAGGTATTGGTAATTCAAGATATGTTGGGTATGAACAATGGTTTTCGTCCCCGTTTCCTTCGCCGTTATGCCGACCTTTATACGGTGATGACTGATGCAATCAGCCACTATGTTTCGGACGTAAAGAACTGCGACTTCCCGAACGAGAAAGAACAATATTAATTGTCGTATGGCAACTAAATTATGGACATTGCATTTTATGCGGATATGCCTTGCTAATTTATTGTTGTTCATATCCCTGTACCTGTTGTACCCTGTGCTTCCGGTAGTGATGGCTTCACGTTTGGGCGTGCCAGTCAGTCAGACAGGGGGAATATATATACTTTTTACGCTTGCCATGTTTTTTATCGGCCCGTTTCATGCATATCTGGTCGATGTCTACAAGCGAAAATATATATGTATGCTTTCGTTTGGGATAATGGTAGCGGCGACTGCCGGTTACACGCTTGTGCAAAATACCACACACTTGTTGTTGCTTTGCATGGTGCAGGGAATCTCCTTTGGAATGGCTGCTACGGCAGGTGTCACATTGGCTATTGATGTCACCAATTCCACTTTCCGCAGTGCCGGCAACGTGGTCTTCTCCTGGGCAGCACGTCTGGGGATGATTCTCGGAACGGCATTGGGAGTGTTTTTATATCGGACACATGGTTTTGAAACCTTGCTGTATGTTTCTGTTGCATCGGGAGCCTTGGGAATGCTGTTTGTATCAAGGGTATATGTACCTTTCCGTGCACCAATCGGGATGAAGGTATGTTCGATGGACCGCTTTCTGCTTCCCCGCGGATTTATTCCGGCATTTAACTTGATGTTGATCGCTTTTGTGCCCGGATTATTGCTTCCTGTACTTGCCGGTGCGCCAAGTGACGTGCCCGTGGGAGGTGAACTGATACCCTTCTTTGCTTTGGCCGGAGTTGGTTTTCTTTTATCAGTAATGGTGGTGAGACTGTTTTTCCGTTATGATAACAAGATATGGTTGCAGATAGTTACCGGATTGATAACAATGATCGGAGCGATGGCTTTGTTATTCTCTCCTGAAACCGATTGGAATGCTCTGGCAGCAATATTGATGGGATTGGGACTTGGATTGGTTACTCCGGAGTTCTTGATGATGTTTGTCAAGTTGTCGCAACATTGCCAGCGTGGTACAGCCAATACAACCCATTTACTTGCATGGGAACTTGGAGTCGGCTTAGGTATTGCATCTGCCTGTCACTTACATCTCACAGCTAATGAGCATGTGGTTTTTCGGGTAGGATTGTTGGCGGCAATCGTGGCTCTGGCTTTCTTTGTCCTGATTACATATCCTTATTTTAAAAGGAAGAAGGTGAGATAAACGATATATGTATATCTGAAAAACAGACTCCGTAGTTTTGTGATGAATTGTCGCAAAACTATGGAGTTCGTTTTTATTGTCTATCCCATGTTGCACAATAAAAACGCAAGCACATAAGGCGTGAAGATAATGACTCCTATGATGGCGGCAACT
This sequence comes from Bacteroides fragilis, assembly GCF_019583405.1. GTDB lineage: Bacteria > Bacteroidota > Bacteroidia > Bacteroidales > Bacteroidaceae > Bacteroides > Bacteroides fragilis_B. The sequence continues at coordinate 382,436 of NZ_SZUU01000001.1, forward strand.
ATGGCACATATCAGCACTGCACCTGCCGCAATATCTTTCACATCACCTGCGATCGGATTGTGTTCCGGGGATACGAGGTTGACTAATCTTTCTATAGCTGTATTGAATCCTTCCGCTGCCAGTACCATTCCGAAACAAAGTATGATGGCTATCCATTCGTTCCGGGTGATACCAAAGTAAAATCCGGCGATTGTTACTGTGATGATTGCTACACAGTGTATCCAGGCATTATGCTCTTTGCTTACAAAACTCCGAATGCCCTTCCAGGCATATCCGAAGCTCTGTATCCTTTTTTTTATACAGAATTTTTCCATTCTCAGTTTCTGCTAACCTGTTTAACACCTTTCACTGTGCGTAGCTTTTTAATCAGTGCCTCCAGTCGTCCGGTGTCACTCACCATAATGGTCAGTGTGCCCGAGAAGAGTCCGTCGTTCGAATCAATTCCAATGGAACGTAGTGAGATGCCATTCTCTTTTGATATGATAGAGGTGATATTGGTCACAATACCAATGTCATCATGACCCACTACACGGAGTGTGATCGGATATTGAGTACCTTCCGATTTTCCGGCCCAGCGTGCTTTGACAATACGGTATCCGAAGCGTTCGCGCATCTGTCCCGCATTGGGACAGTCGCTGCGGTGAATCTTGATCCCCCCGGATACAGTGACAAATCCGAATACGTCGTCTCCATATATGGGGTTACAACATTTGGCCAATTTGAAGTCCAGTCCTTTCAGGTTTTGGTCAATGACGAGTACATCCTCTTTAGTGACAGTGGTTTCGTCTATTTGGTTTTGCAGGTTGTATTCTTCGGCACTCCGGTAGATCACTTCATCACGTTCACTGTCCCGTTTCTGTTGTTCGATGTATTTATCCAGAATGTCGTTCACGTCAAGCACTTCGTCGGCAATATTCTGATAAAACTCTGTCACATTCTTGAATCCCAGGCGTTTGATCAGACGCATCATTACTGCTTCGTCATATTCCATCTTCCGGTTTTTGAATTTCCGTTCCAATGTTTCTTTGGCGAAATCGTGTTGGCGTGCCACCATTTCCTTCAGGGCCTGGCGGATCTTCGTACGGGCTTTTGAGGTAGTGACAATGTTCAGCCAGTCCTGTTTTGGAGTCTGTGTGTTCGATGTCATAATCTCTACCTGGTCTCCGCTATTCAACTTTTGTCTCAGTTGTACATTTTTACCGTTTACCTTTGCACCGATGCACTTACACCCCAATTTGCTGTGAATGTGGAAAGCGAAATCAAGTACCGTAGCTCCTTTTGCCAGTTTGAAGAGGTCTCCTTTCGGCGTAAATACAAATACCTCGTCTTCATACAGATCCAGTTTAAACTGATCCATCATTTCCAGGTCGTTTTCTGTATTTTCCAATGCTTCGCGTATTGAAGTTAGCCATTCGTCCAGCCCGCTTTCACCTTTCACGCCTTTGTATCTCCAATGTGCGGCCAGTCCGCGCTCGGCTATCTCGTCCATACGTTCCGTACGGATTTGCACTTCGACCCATTTTCCTTCCGGCCCCATTACAGTGATGTGCAATGATTCGTAACCATTGCTTTTGGGAACCGACAGCCAGTCACGCAGACGTTTCGGATTAGGTTGATACATATCCGTCACAATGGAGTAAGCTTGCCAGCATTCCTGCTTTTCTTTTTCGAACTGGGATTCCAGAATGATACGTATGGCAAACAAGTCATACACGTTTTCGAACTGACATTTCTGTTTCTTCATTTTCTGATAGATGGAATGAATGGATTTGGTGCGCCCCTTCATGTGAAAATGCAGTCCCGCTTCCTCCAGCTTCCGTTGTATCGGAGCGATGAAGTTAGCAATATAACGGTCACGCGACTTTTTCGTTTCGTTCAGTTTTTCTTTGATGTGGTAATAAATGTCATGTTCGGTGTACTTCAATGATAAATCTTCCAGTTCCGATTTCAGTTTATACAATCCCAGTTTGTGAGCCAACGGAGCGTACAGATAAGCGGCTTCATTAGCCACTCGTCTGCGGGCCTCGTCATTCTCGGCATCCTTTATTTGTCGCATCACGTTTACACGGTCGGCGATCATGATCAGGATCACACGCATGTCTTCGGCAAAAGACAACAACAGGTTACGGAAATTTTCTGATTCGATAGTCGGGCTCTTATCGTAAAGGTCATTAATCTTAATGAGTCCCCGGATAATTCCGGCTACATCTTCACCATACTCCTGTTGAATATATTCTATTGTATACGAGTGACAACGCACCGGTGTGTGTAACATGATGCCCAGAATAGATGCCCGTTTCATACCGATTTCTTCGGCCACGATTACAGCAGTCTGCATATCTTTAATGACAGGATTCAGACCGAAACTGTCCCTTTGCATCGCATTGTTCTGTGTGGAGTTGATAAGATGCTTTTTCAGCTTTCTGCAGTCTCCTTTTTGTAAGGTTTCTCCGGTGAGTCGCAGTAGTTTTTTGTATAGTGAGAACAATAATTCTCTCTCTTCTTTCGTAAAGAATTCATCTCTTTCCATAATCATCTCAAATTTATCGTCGGTAAAGATAGTTTTTTTCCGGGTTTTGTAGGGTGTCCTCTTCCTTTTTTTGTATTTTTGGGCATGAATTAATAAAATTAGATAGTATGATAACACCTGAAGACAAAGAATTGCTTGCCCAAAAAGGCATTTCGGAAGTACAAATCGCTGAACAGTTGACTTGTTTCCAAAAAGGCTTTCCTTATTTGAAGTTAGATGCTGCCGCATCTGTAGAAAAAGGTATTCTGGCTCCCGATGCCGAAGAACAGAAAGCTTATCTCGCAGCTTGGGATGCTTATACCAATTCTGACAAAACGATTGTAAAGTTTGTACCCGCTTCGGGTGCCGCCAGCCGTATGTTCAAAAATCTTTTTGAATTTCTGGATGCTGACTATTCTGAGCCGACTACAAAGTTCGAACAAACGTTCTTTGCCTCAATTGAGAAATTTGCTTTCTATGATGATCTGAATACTGCCTGTATGAGGATAGAAGGTAAAGACATTCCCGGTTTGATTGCAGACGGCAACTACAAGGCGGTTGTTTCAGGGTTGCTGAACGTAGCGGGGTTAAACTATGGTGCACTTCCGAAAGGTTTGCTCAAGTTCCATAAATACGAAGAAGGCTCGCGTACTCCGCTTGAAGAACATTTGGCGGAGGGTGCTATGTACGCTGCCGGTAAAAGCGGAAAGGTGAATGTCCACTTTACTGTTTCAACCGAACATTGTGAACTCTTTAAATCATTGGTAGCCGAGAAAGCCGATGCCTTTGCCAAACGTTATGGAGTAGATTATAATATTAGTTTCTCCGAGCAGAAACCAAGTACCGATACGATTGCCGCTGATATGGAAAACCAGCCTTTCCGCGATAATGGCAAGCTTTTGTTCCGCCCCGGTGGTCATGGAGCGCTGATTGAGAACCTGAACGATTTGGATGCGGATGTGATTTTTATTAAGAATATAGACAATGTCGTTCCGGACAGATTAAAAGGTGATACGGTGCTTTATAAGAAATTGATTGCCGGTGTACTGGTATCCCTCCAGAAGCAGGCTTTTGAATATCTGGAGCTTTTGGATAGCGGTCGTTACACACACGAACAGATAATGGATATTTTGCAATTTGTGCAGAAGAAACTTTTCTGCAAGAATCCAGAAACGAAGGATCTGGAAGATGCTGAACTGGTCATTTACCTGAAGAATAAATTGAACCGCCCGATGCGTGTTTGTGGTATGGTGAAGAATGTGGGTGAACCGGGTGGCGGTCCGTTCCTTGCTTATAACAGTGACGGAACGATTTCATTGCAAATCCTTGAAAGTTCACAGATCGATATGAATAATCCGGAAGCAAAGGAAATGTTTGAAAAGGGTACGCATTTCAATCCGGTCGATTTGGTTTGCGCCGTACGTGATTATAAGGGTCATAAATTTGATTTAGCGAAATATGTGGATAAAGCTACCGGCTTTATCTCTTATAAGTCGAAGAGCGGTAAGGAGCTGAAAGCTCTTGAACTCCCCGGTTTGTGGAATGGTGCTATGAGCGATTGGAGTACGGTATTTGTGGAGGTTCCACTTTCCACTTTCAATCCGGTGAAGACAGTGAACGACCTGTTGCGTGAACAGCATCAGTAATCAAAGGAAAATAAAAAAGGGGATATTTTTTGTGAATATCCCCTTTTTATTATTTATTGCTTTTCAGATCAATTTCTTGGCAAAGCTTCTTTTACTACCATCGGACGACCGGCATATTCTGCGCCGTTCAATTCTTTAATGGCATTGCTCGCATCTGAAGATTCCGGCATTTCGACAAACGCAAATCCTTTAGATCTTCTTGTTTCGCGGTCTGTGATCAGTTTTACTGATTCTACTACTCCATACTCTTCCATAACTTGTCTCAAATCTGACTCCTTAACATTGTAGCTAAGATTTCCAACGTACATATTCATAAATATACAAAAATAAAAAATTAATAAAATAACAATAAAGCTTTAGGAAGTGTAAATCAGAGATGAAAGTTCTCAATGCGAACATTGAGGAAATACATGTGAGAGTTAAACCAATAAAAACCTCTTATTGTTTGATGTTGCAAAGTAAGGCATTAATTCCGGATAATACACCATATCCGCTTCTTTTTATCCTTTTAAATATTCTTTATTGTATAATTAGACCAAAAATTAACATTTCTCTTTGGCTATATGTGTCTTATTTGTTATAATATTGGAAATTATATTATGACATTTACGTTGTTAACATCCTGTCATGTATGATGTTAACAATGTATTTATACGAAGTTAATATCGTATCTGCAAGAAGTTAGCTTCTTGGAACTACGATATTAACTTCGTAAAATCCCTTTTTTACTATCGGCGTAAGTACCTGATAATTAGAATTAAAATGCTATTAGATAATGTTCCCGTTCTCTTTTAAAGGAGGGCTTTGTTCTTGAAAAACAGATTGCAGTTCTGTGACCTGTTAATCTTTTTCTATATAATTGTCTTTTTCTCTCTTTTATCGTAATCATTTAGTAGCTCGTTCGGGGTTTATTGGAAGAAAAGTAGTATTTTTGCGTCATTATATCTTAAAATATTCAATCATGAAGAAAATACTTTTACTCGGATCGGGCGAATTGGGAAAGGAATTTGTAATTTCTGCTCAACGTAAAGGTCAACACATCATTGCTTGTGATTCATATGCCGGAGCACCTGCCATGCAGGTTGCTGATGAATGCGAAGTATTCGATATGCTGAACGGTGAAGAACTGGAGCGTATTGTAAAAAAGCATCGGCCGGACATTATCGTCCCCGAGATTGAAGCCATTCGTACGGAACGTTTATACGATTTCGAAAAGGAAGGGATTCAGGTAGTGCCGAGTGCACGTGCCGTTAATTACACAATGAATCGTAAGGCTATCCGTGATTTGGCCGCTAAGGAACTGGGACTGAAAACTGCGAAATACTATTATGCCAAGTCATTGGAAGAACTGAAGGAAGCTGCTGAGAAAATCGGTTTTCCTTGTGTCGTGAAGCCTTTAATGTCATCATCGGGTAAAGGGCAGTCATTGGTCAAGAGTGCTGCTGAGTTGGAACATGCTTGGGAATATGGGTGCAATGGCAGCCGTGGAGATATTCGTGAACTAATCATTGAAGAATTTATCAAATTCGATAGTGAGATAACTTTGCTTACAGTGACACAGAAGAATGGTCCGACCCTGTTTTGTCCACCTATCGGGCATGTACAAAAGGGTGGGGATTATCGGGAAAGTTTCCAACCTGCACACATTGATCCTGCACACTTGAAGGAAGCAGAAGATATGGCTGAAAAAGTAACTCGTGCATTGACCGGTGCAGGATTGTGGGGAGTAGAATTTTTCCTGAGCCATGAAAATGGAGTTTACTTCTCGGAACTGTCGCCGCGTCCACATGATACGGGAATGGTAACATTGGCCGGAACACAAAATCTGAATGAATTTGAACTTCACCTACGTGCTGTATTGGGGTTGCCCATTCCGGGAATAAAACAAGAAAGAATAGGAGCGAGTGCCGTTATTCTGTCACCGATTGCCAGTCAGGAACGTCCGCAGTATAGAGGTATGGAGGAAGTTACCGGAGAAGAGGATACTTATCTGCGTATATTTGGTAAGCCGTATACGCGTGTGAATCGTCGTATGGGAGTAGTGCTTTGTTATGCTCCGAACGGTTCTGATCTGGATGCTTTGCGTGATAAGGCAAAACGGATAGCCGATAAAGTAGAAGTATATTAAATACGGATATTTCTTTCTGAAAACTCAATAGCAGGTCCTTGTCGCTTAAGAGGTGGCAGAGACCTGTTTTTTTGTCTCTGTCTTTGTCTTTTCTCTTCTTTTGCAATTGTTAATACTCTGTCCGGTTAAGTATGCAGAGGCCGAACAATGACCTCCAAACTCAACTCTCTTTTATTAATATAAAACTCGTTGCATATTATACTATCTAACATTTGACTAATTGACTGAAAACACTATAGCTACTTGAAAACTCAATCTGTCGGTTTATTAGATTGGGGACAGAGTATAATTGCCTGAACATGCTTTCTGTAATAGTAAAAAGGGTACTAATAATGTTCATTTTCACGCTGCTGTAAGTTTAATGAATGTTATCTAAAGAGAAAATATAGAAAAATGGCACAACGGGAAAAAAAAGTTTCTACATTTGCGAAGTTGTTTGTTTAACTATCTGTGTGAACAAAACCGAATATCGAACGTTATGTTAATAGTGAAACTGGTAAAAACGCGACTTACCACGCTATAACGCTTTAGAGTATTAGAAGAATAATATATAAAAAGATTGCTTATGTCACAGATTATCGGACATATCTCTCAGGTAATTGGCCCTGTGGTCGATGTGTATTTTGAAGGTACAGAATCGGACTTGATATTGCCAAGTATCCACGACGCATTAGAGATAAAAAGGCACAACGGCAAAAAGCTGATTGTAGAAGTTCAACAACACATTGGTGAAAATACCGTACGTACGGTTGCCATGGATAGTACCGACGGCTTGCAGCGCGGGATGAAGGTATTTCCGACGGGAGGCCCTATCACAATGCCGGTAGGCGAACAAATCAAAGGACGTTTGATGAACGTAGTCGGTGACTCCATTGATGGAATGAAAGAACTCAATCGCGACGGTGCATATTCTATTCACCGTGATCCTCCCAAATTTGAAGATTTAACCACTGTACAGGAAGTTCTGTTTACCGGAATTAAGGTGATAGACCTGCTTGAGCCTTATTCAAAAGGAGGTAAGATCGGTTTGTTTGGTGGGGCCGGAGTGGGTAAAACTGTACTTATTATGGAGCTCATCAATAACATTGCCAAGAAACATAATGGTTTTTCCGTATTTGCCGGAGTGGGAGAGCGTACCCGTGAAGGTAATGACTTGCTTCGTGAGATGATTGAATCGGGTGTAATCCGTTATGGAGAAGCATTCAAAGAAAGTATGGAAAAAGGACATTGGGACCTCTCGAAAGTAGATTATAATGAGGTAGAAAAGTCACAGGCTACATTGGTGTTCGGACAGATGAACGAACCTCCCGGAGCACGTGCTTCAGTTGCTTTGTCAGGATTGACTGTCGCTGAATCTTTCCGGGATATGGGGGCAAAGTCGGGAGCGAGAGATATATTGTTTTTTATCGATAATATTTTCCGTTTTACTCAAGCAGGTTCCGAGGTTTCGGCTTTGTTGGGGCGTATGCCTTCTGCGGTAGGTTATCAACCTACGTTGGCTACCGAAATGGGTGCTATGCAAGAACGTATCACTTCGACAAAAACGGGTTCTATCACTTCGGTGCAGGCTGTATATGTGCCGGCTGACGACTTGACCGACCCTGCACCGGCAACCACCTTTACTCACTTGGATGCAACAACTGTATTGAGTCGAAAAATCACTGAACTCGGAATTTATCCGGCTGTAGACCCGTTGGAATCTACTTCTCGTATCCTTGACCCACATATTGTGGGGCAAGAGCATTATGATGTAGCTCAGCGTGTGAAGCAGATTCTGCAACGAAACAAGGAATTGCAGGATATCATTTCCATCTTGGGTATGGAGGAGCTGTCCGATGCCGATCGTTTGGTTGTAAACCGTGCGCGCAGGGTACAACGTTTCCTGTCTCAGCCGTTTACTGTAGCCGAACAGTTTACCGGTGTGCCGGGAGCAATGGTCTCTATTGAAGACACCATCAAAGGGTTTAAGATGATTTTGGATGGTGAAGTGGATTATCTGCCTGAACCGGCGTTTCTGAATGTGGGAACCATTGAAGAAGCTATCGAAAAAGGTAAGAAACTGCTTGAACAGGCTAACAAATAAAATAAGAAATCATGAAAGAACTGCATTTGAATATTGTATCGCCGGAAAAAGAGGTCTTTAATGGTGAAGTGAAGAGTGTTACCCTTCCGGGCACCAGTGGAGTCTTTTCTATTCTGCCGCAGCATGCACCGATTGTCTCTTCCCTGCAAGAAGGAACAGTTAGTTACACGACAACGGATGGCGAAGAGCATACGTTGGATATTCACAGCGGTTTTGTGGAGCTAAGTAACGGAGAAGCCTCCGTTTGTGTATCCTGACCTTGATTCACACAAGAACCTGTTTTTACTATGAATATGAGCATTACAAAACGCAATTTCCTGAGTTATCTTACCATTTTGACTCTTGTCGGAGGTGGGTTGGGAGCTTTGGTTTTGCATTATCTTGAGCCCGGACACTATTTCAGAGGTTATCCGTTGATACCGGTATACTTTTATATATTTGGTGTATTTTACATTTATATGTTTGATGCCTGCAGGTGTCATGCACCAGACAAGATGGTGATGCTTTTTTTGGTGGCAAAGGTTCTGAAGATGATTATATCAGTCTTTCTGTTGATAATCTATTGTGTGGCTGTGCCCGATTCCGCTATTGAATTTCTGCTGACGTTCCTGGCGTTCTATCTGGGCTATCTTATATATGAAAGCTGGTTTTTCTTCGTTTTCGAGTGGAATCAGAAACTTAAAAAGAAATCAAAAAAATATGAAACAGTTGCGTAACATAGTTGCCGGAATGCTTGTCTTGATAGGAGGAATGTTGCCTGCTACAACCTTTGCACAGGAGCCTGTACCGGGTGATACCGCCGCTACTTTGCAGAAGGAGATTATTGTAGGGAAAGACACAATCAATCAGGAAGCTAATCAGGTAGATGTAAAAGGCATTGTGTTCGGCCATATTGGAGATTCTTACGAGTGGCATATCACGAATATAGGAAAAACTTCGATTTGCATTCCGTTGCCAATTATCGTGTATAGCGAAACTTCTGGTTGGCATGCTTTTCTGTCTTCGCGCCTTGAAGAGAATGGCGGCAAATACGAGGGATTTTATATAGCTCCTGCCGGGAGTAAGTATGAGGGGAAAATTGTAGAACGTAATGCGACGGGAGAGGAAGTACGTCCGTGGGATATTTCCATTACAAAGGTAACTTTGTCTCTCTTTATCAATAGCGCTATTTTACTGGCGATCATTCTGAGTGTAGCGCATTGGTATCGTAAGCGTGAACAGGGAGCTTATGCTCCGGGAGGATTTGTCGGTTTTATGGAGATGTTTATTATGATGATCCATGATGATGTGATTAAGAGTTGTGTAGGGCCTAACTATAAAAAGTTCGCTCCTTATTTGTTGACAGCCTTTTTCTTTATTTTCATCAATAACATTATGGGACTGATACCGATTTTCCCGGGAGGAGCGAATGTGACTGGGAATATCGCTATAACGCTGGTATTGGCCTTATTTACATTTGTCATCGTTAATATATTCGGAACAAAACACTATTGGAAAGATATTTTCTGGCCTGATGTTCCCTGGTGGCTGAAGGTGCCTATACCCATGATGCCGTTTATCGAATTTTTCGGTGTATTTACTAAACCGTTTGCCTTGATGATCCGTCTGTTTGCCAACATGTTGTCCGGACACATGGCCATGTTGGTGCTTACCTGCCTGATATTTATATCGGCAAGCATGGGACCGGCTATCAATGGGTCGCTTACGGTGGCTTCCGTATTATTCAACATCTTTATGAATTTACTGGAAGTGTTGGTTGCCTTTATTCAGGCTTATGTGTTCACGATGCTATCTGCTGTATTCATCGGACTGGCTCAGGAAGGCGGTAAAAAAGAAGAAGTAAAAGAATAATATAAACCATTTTAAAACTGAAAATTATGTTACTATCAGTATTATTGCAAGCTGCTGCTGCAGGAGTAGGATTAAGTAAATTGGGAGCAGCTCTCGGAGCTGGTTTAGCTGTTATCGGAGCAGGTATCGGTATTGGTAAGATCGGTGGCTCGGCCATGGAAGGTATTGCGCGTCAACCGGAGGCATCGGGAGATATCCGTATGAATATGATTATTGCCGCTGCCTTGGTTGAAGGTGTAGCGTTGTTGGCATTAGTTGTTTGTCTATTGGTACTTTTCTTATAATAAACAAAGAAGATTATGTCATTGTTACTACCCGATAGTGGCCTGATATTCTGGATGCTCCTTTCTTTTGGAATTGTATTCGCAGTATTGGCAAAATACGGCTTCCCCGTCATTATTAAGATGGTGGAAGGCCGTAAAACCTACATTGACGAATCATTGGAGGTAGCCAGAGAAGCAAACGCCCAGTTGTCACGACTGAAAGAGGAGGGCGAAGCTATTGTGGCTGCCGCTAACAAGGAACAGGGACGTATCATGAAAGAGGCTATGCAGGAACGTGAAAAGATTATTTACGAGGCCCGCAAACAAGCTGAAATAGCTGCTCAGAAAGAACTGGATGAAGTAAAACGACAGATTCAGATTGAAAAAGACGAGGCCATACGTGATATCCGTCGGCAGGTAGCTCTGCTTTCTGTGGATATAGCCGAGAAGGTCATTCGCAAAAATCTGGATGATAAGCAAGAGCAGATGGGAATGATTGACCGTATGCTTGATGAAGTATTAACGAAGAACTAACAGAAGAAGATGGAAGTCGGAATAATTTCAATGCGGTATGCGAAAGCTCTGATGGCTTATGCCGAAGAGAGAGGAGCGGAGGAGAGGCTTTATCATGAGCTTGTCACACTGGCGCACAGTTTCCGTACTGTGAAGGGATTTTGTGCCGTGCTTGACAATCCTATTGTTTCTGTTAATGAAAAGTTTAATCTGATCTGTACGGCAGCCGATGGGAACCATAAACCGAGTGAAGAGTTTATTCGTTTCATTCGGTTGGTACTCAAGGAGAGAAGGGAGACTTATCTGCAATTTATGAGTCTGATGTATCTGGATCTTTATCGGAAGAAGAAACACATCGGTGTAGGGAAACTGATCACTGCTGTTCCGGTAGACAAAGCTACTGAAGAGCGTATCCGACAAACTGCTGCACATATTTTGCATGCATATATGGAGTTGGAAACAGTGGTTGATCCTTCTATAGAAGGCGGCTTCGTTTTCGATATTAACGATTACCGACTGGATGCCAGTATCGCTACACAGTTGAAGAAAGTGAAACAACAATTCATTGATAAGAATCGAAGAATTGTATAATTAGTGAAAAATTATGTCTGAAAATATAAGAGTAAGCGAAGTATCCGACATTCTGCGTCAGCAGCTTGAAGGGATCGAGACCAAAGTGCAGCTTGACGAAATAGGTACGGTGCTACAGGTAAGCGATGGTGTAGTGCGTATTTATGGTCTGCGCAATGCCGAGGCCAACGAACTACTTGAATTTGACAATGGTATCAAGGCCATTGTGATGAACCTGGAAGAAGATAATGTAGGTGCCGTGTTGCTGGGACCGACGGATAAAATCAAGGAGGGATTTACGGTGAAACGTACCAAGCGAATTGCTTCTATCCGTGTGGGAGAAAGTATGTTGGGACGCGTTATTGATCCGTTGGGTGAACCATTGGACGGAAAAGGTCTGATAGGCGGTGAACTTTATGAAATGCCGCTGGAGCGTAAAGCTCCCGGGGTCATCTATCGTCAGCCGGTGAATCAACCTTTGCAAACGGGTCTGAAGGCTGTTGATGCAATGATCCCTATCGGCCGTGGACAGCGTGAGCTGATAATCGGTGACCGACAGACGGGTAAGACATCGATAGCCATTGATACGATCATCAATCAGCGAAGTAATTATGAAGCTGGTGATCCTGTATATTGCATTTATGTAGCTATCGGACAAAAAGGTTCCACGGTAGCTTCTATCGTAAACACCTTACGCCAATATGGTGCGATGGATTATACTATTGTGGTGGCGGCTACAGCTGGCGACCCGGCTGCATTGCAATATTTTGCTCCGTTTGCGGGGGCCGCCATCGGTGAGTATTTTCGTGATACCGGCCGACATGCACTGGTTGTTTATGATGATTTGTCGAAACAAGCAGTATCTTACCGTGAAGTGTCTTTGATTCTCCGTCGCCCCTCGGGACGTGAAGCCTATCCGGGTGATATTTTCTATTTACACTCCCGTTTGCTGGAGCGTGCAGCCAAGATTATTAATCAGGAAGAAGTGGCCCGTGAGATGAACGATTTGCCCGAAAGCCTGAAAGGTAAAGTGAAAGGCGGGGGGTCGCTAACAGCATTGCCTATTATTGAAACTCAGGCCGGAGATGTTTCTGCCTATATTCCGACTAATGTGATCTCTATTACAGACGGTCAGATATTCCTTGATACGGATTTATTCAATCAAGGTAATCGTCCGGCTATTAATGTAGGTATATCGGTTTCCCGTGTGGGAGGTAATGCGCAGATTAAGGCTATGAAGAAAGTGGCCGGTACATTGAAAATCGATCAGGCACAATATCGCGAATTGGAAGCATTCTCCAAATTTAGTGGAGATATGGATCCGGTTACCGCACTGACCATTGACAAAGGGCAAAAAAACGCCCGTTTGCTGGTTCAGCCTCAATACTCTCCAATGCCGGTAGAGAAGCAGATTGCCATTCTCTATTGCGGTATCCACGGATTATTGCGAAATGTTCCGTTGGATAAGGTAGAAGATTTTGAAGTAGCGTTCCTCAATACACTCGCTCTCGATCATCAGGCAGATGTGTTGGATGTATTGAAAACCGGAGTGATCAATGACGAGGTAACGAAGGCCATTGAAGAAACGGCGGCAATGGTTGCCAAACAGTATAGTTAATTATAAATCATTTAGAAGATTATGGCTTCACTAAAAGAAGTAAAAACCAGAATAAATTCGGTACAAAGTACCCGAAAAATCACTTCAGCAATGAAGATGGTGGCTTCTGCCAAGTTACACAAGGCGCAGGGAGCCATTGAGAATATGCTGCCTTATCAGAGGAAGTTGAATAAGATTCTGACTAACTTTCTGAGTGCTGATCTTCCGGTAGAGTCTCCGTTCTGTGTGGAACGTCCCGTCAAGCGGGTCGCTATTGTGGCTTTTTCTTCCAACAGTTCTTTATGCGGTGCTTTCAATGCGAATGTACTGAAAATGTTTTTGCAGACGGTGGGAGAATATCGCGAGTTGGGACAAGATAATATCCTGATCTATCCGGTGGGCAAAAAAATAGAGGAGGCTGTCAAGAAGTTAGGATTCTTTCCTCAAGGCAGTTATCAGAAGTTGGCAGATAAACCGTCGTATAATGAAGCCGCTGCATTGGCCAAATTGTTGATGGAACTTTTTCTGGAAAAAAATATCGACCGTGTGGAGTTGATTTATCACCATTTCAAGTCAATGGGGGTACAAGAACTGTTGCGTGAAAGATATTTGCCGATTGACTTTTCTGCCGTTCAAAATGACGAAGAGAGAGGTGGAGTAGTGAATGACTATATCATAGAACCTTCTGCAGCTCAATTGATAGCAGACTTGATTCCGCAGGTGTTGAGTCAGAAGATATTTACAGCTGCTCTCGATTCTAATGCATCCGAACATGCTGCACGTACTTTGGCTATGCAGATAGCGACGGACAATGCCAACGAACTGATTCAGGAGTTGACAAAGCAGTATAATAAAACCCGCCAGCAGGCCATTACAAATGAATTGCTCGATATTGTAGGTGGCAGTATGGCATAGATTTCCACACCAAAGTATGCAAAGGTTACGGAATGGTTATTAATGAAAAGTTAATAACCTTCATTCCGTGACCTTTGTGGTTTCTACTGTGAAATAACTTATTATTATATTGCTTTCTTCTTTCTTTTGCTTTAACTTTGTCGCAAAGTATTATTGCATGGAAGAGAACCACGAAATAGAATTAGCCTGGCAAGTCATTGAAAATACCGGTACGCATCTTTTTCTGACAGGAAAGGCCGGAACCGGAAAAACAACTTTTCTCCGTCGGTTAAAAGAACTTACCCCAAAGCGTATGGTAGTGGTTGCACCTACGGGGATTGCTGCCATTAATGCCGGAGGTGTCACTATACACTCCTTTTTTCAGTTGAACTTCGCACCTTACATTCCGGAAAGCACATTTAATTCAGCTCAACAAGGTTTTCATAAATTCGGAAAAGAGAAAATCAACATTATCCGTAGTATGGACTTGTTGGTGATCGATGAAATCAGTATGGTACGTGCCGATCAACTGGATGCAATTGATGCTGTACTGCGTCGGTATCGTGATCGCTCGAAACCTTTCGGTGGTGTTCAGCTCCTGATGATAGGTGACTTGCAGCAATTGGCTCCCGTGGTGAAAGAAGAGGACTGGAGCCTGTTGAGCTCTTACTATGATACAGCATTTTTCTTTGGTAGCCATTCACTGAAAGAGACGGAATATATCACGATAGAGTTAAAGAAAGTCTATCGACAAAGTGATACGGAATTTGTCGGATTATTGAATAAAATCAGAGAGAAAGAGGCAGACGACGCTGTTCTGGAAGAATTGAACAAACGTTATCTTCCGGGATTCCGTCCGAGAGAGGAAGAAGGATATATCCGACTGACTACACATAACTATCAGGCTCAGCAATATAACGACCGACAACTGCTTTCTCTTTCAGGAAGAGCTTTCAGTTTCCATGCGAAGGTGGAAGGCACTTTTCCGGAATCGGCATACCCGGCTGATGAAATGCTTACCGTCAAGGAAGGGGCTCAGATAATGTTTATTAAAAACGATTCTTCCGGTGAACATCGATATTATAATGGAATGATCGGTTTGGTTACGGCTGTCAGTAAAGATGGCATTCGGGTGAAAGGGAACGGAGAATCACAGGACTTTCTGCTTGAAACCGAAGAATGGACAAATAGTAAATACAGCCTGAATCCGCAGACGAAAGAGATTACCGAAGAGGTGGAAGGTACTTTCCGGCAATATCCCATTCGTCTGGCATGGGCAATAACCATCCATAAAAGCCAGGGGTTAACTTTCGAACGTGCAATCATTGATGCAAATGCCTCTTTTGCCCATGGACAGGTTTATGTAGCTCTGAGTCGTTGTAAGTCGCTTCAGGGATTGGTGCTTAGTTCTCCTTTAAGGAGAGAGTCCATTATCAGTGACGATACGATTGATGAATTTACCCGTAATGCCGGAGAGATGACTCCCGACAAGCATAAATTGGCTCTATTGCGTCAACATTACTTCTATGAATTGTTGTGCGAACAGTTTGATTTTCATTCGATTGAACAGCATTTTTTACGTTTGCTTCGCTTGCTTGACGAGCATTTATATCGTCTCTATCCTAAGTTGCTGGAACGATATAAGGCAACTGCCGATCTGTATAAAACGCAGATAATGAAAGTCGCCGATACATTTAAACTGCAATATTCCGCCTTATTGATGGAGGCTGAAGATTATGCCGCCAACCCGAAATTGAATGAACGGGTTATGGCCGGTGCCCACTATTTCCGTCAACATCTGGAAGATTTGTTAACTCCGCTGATTACTTCTACAAAAGTAGAAACGGATAATAAAGAACTGAAAAAGAAATTCTCCGAAGCGGCAGATGCAATGAAGACAGCATTGCACGTAAAGTTGGGAACCTTGTGTTATACTGAGAAGGAAGGTTTTTCTGTTTCCGCTTTTCTAAAACAGAAGGCTGTTCTTACGTTGTCTGTTTCGGGAGGAGAAGCTGCGTCCTCTTCCGGAAGATCGGAGCGTAAATCCCGGACAGCCGAGAAAATAGAAGTACCGACTGATATTCTTCATCCGGAATTGTATAAGCAATTGATTGCCTGGAGAAATTCTGAAGCTGCAAAAGCTGGTTTGCCTGTATATACCATCATACAGCAGAAAGCAATTCTGGGTATTGTAAACCTTTTGCCGAATGATGCGGCTTCACTGATACGTATTCCGTATTTCGGAAAACGCAGTGCCGAAAAATACGGTGATGCCTTGCTTGAAATGGTGAACCGATACGTAGAGGAGCATGGCATAGAACGTCCGCAAATACCAACAGCGATGTTGACTGTCAATAATGGGATTAAAACGTCGAAAGAGCCCAAACCTTTAAAAGAGGCTAAATCGGTGAAAGAACCGAAGCCTGATACGAAAGAGGTAACGTATCGTCTTTTCAGGCAGGGGAAGAGTATTGAAGAAATAGCTAAAGAACGCGAGCTGGTTTCCGGAACCATAGCAGGACATCTGGAACACTATGTACGCTCCGGTGAAGTTAAAATAGAGCAGTTGGTGGCAAGAGAGAAAATCACGAAAATCATCCGTTACGTACAGGCTCATGGAAGTGATAAAGGACTGACGGTTATTAAAGCAGCTTTGGGGGATGATGTCTCATACGCAGATATAAGGTTGGTGCTTGCTACCGGAATAAAATAGTCATATTAATTTCAAGAGAGTGTTTCATAACTCACCACAGGGTTACATAGGGTCACACTGAGTAAGTTTAATCTATATCTATTTATCTGTGTGAATCCGTGTAATCCTGTGGTGAATAGGGGGCGACTCCTCTTCATTAAATGATTGATCCGGTAAATTATAACAAAACTTCTTCTATCAATGCTTTTAACTGGGTTTTATTCATAGTTCCTAATTTCATACTTGGTTTTCCTTCCATCGGACAAAGCAACAGGTTAGGGATTGTACGAATGGCAAAAGCAGCCTCCAGTTCCGGTTCCTGATCTACATCCACTTTATAAATATCTATTTTCCCATCATATTCTACAGCCAGTTGGTCGAGTATAGGTGACAGGGCTTTGCAATATACACACCAGGGAGCATGAAAATCTACCAGGCAAGGTTTATCACCTTTAAAATCCCATTTATTCGGGTATTCTTGGAATTCGGCCACTTTCTCTACGAAGCTTTCTTTTGTTAAATCAATGACTTTCATATTTTTACTTTTTTAGTGATTACTTATTTATTTCTTTGATGTTGCAAAGATAGGAAGATAGATCTCATTGTCAGATAGCTATTTCTCCTATTATATTAGCAATTCTTCCTTGTCCCGTTTTTTCTGCTTTCTAATAACTTTCTAATCTTATCTGAGTATCTTATAATTGCTTTCAAACGGTTTGTTTCATGGGGGAGTTGTACTTTTGCTTCCAAAATAACAAGGACTATGATCAGAAAGTTTTTTATTCTCTTTTTTCTTGGCTTTTTCGGATTTGCCGAAGCCCAACAGCCGTCCGTCGGCTTGACTCTGAAGGAGGCAGAGCAACGTTTCCTGAAATGTAATTTATCCCTATTGGCCGAGCGCTACAATGTAGACATCGCACAAGCCAGGTTGCTTCAGGCCGGACTGTTCGATAATCCGGTAATTTCATTCGAACAAAATGTGTATAACCGATTGAATGGAAAGTACTTTGACTTCGGCAAAAAAGGTGAGTCGGTAGTCGAAATAGAGCAGGTGATACGCCTTGCCGGACAACGGAATAAGCAGATACGGTTGGAAAAGATAAACAGGGAAATTGCCGGTTATCAGTTCGAAGAAGTGATGAGGACTTTACGCCAGGAACTTGGCGAGGCATTTACAGAAGTTTTCTATCTCTCAAAGTCATTGTCCGTTTATGATAAAGAAATCAATTCGCTGGAACATTTGCTGACAGGTATAAAAGAGCAGCACGCAAAGGGAAATATCTCTTTAATGGAGATGGCGAGACTCGAGTCTATGCTGCTTTCTCTGAAGAAAGACAAGAACGAATGCGAAAGCAACTATTTGTCCCGGCGAGGAGAATTGAATCTGTTACTGAATCTGCCTACCGACTTTCGGACAGAACCTGTAATAGATGAAGGAGATCTTCGACAATTAAACATGGACCGGTTGTCTTATGCCGATTTACAAGAGAGGGTACACGGGAGACCTGACCAGAAGTTGGCACGCAGCTGTGTCACTGCTTCGCAAGCCGATCTGAAATTGCAGAAAGCGTTGGCTTTTCCGGAATTTGCAGTAAAAGGTAGTTATGATCGGCAAGGTAATTTTATTAATAACTACTTTGCAATCGGATTCAGTATGTCGGTGCCTATCTTTAACCGTAACCAAGGGAATATTAAAATGGCCCGTTTCAATCTTCTGAAGGCGGATCGGGAGCAAGAGTATTCCCGAAATAAAGCCGAGGCCGAACTGTACGCAGCTTATACTGCTTTAGAGAAAGCATGTCAGTTGTATCAGTCGACTGATATGGGACTGGAACAGAATTTTGAGAAACTGATAGCCGGAGCCAACGAGAACTTTATCAAACGTAACATCAGTCTTTTAGAGTTCATCGACTTTTATGATAGCTACAAAGAGACTTGCATCCGGCTTTACGAAATCAAGAAAAACGTACTGCTCGGTATAGAGAACCTGAATGCGGTGGCCGGACAACCTATTTTTAACTACTAAATCCATATAATTTATGAATTGGACAAAATACCTTCCATGCCTATTGATTTTGGGTATGGGGAGTGGTTGCTCATCAGAAGTGAAGCACCCCGGAGAAAATCAAGATCTGTGTCTGACAGACAGTTTACTGAAAATAGTTTCCGTCGATACGGTGCATCTGCATGATGTGGCAGATGAATTGACATTGAACGGACGTGTTACTTTTAATCAGGAACAGGTGGCACACGTCTATCCGATGTTTGGCGGAACAGTGACGGAGCTTCGCGCTGAAGTAGGGGATTATGTACGAAAAGGAGACATACTTGCCATATTGCGTAGCGGTGAAGTGGCCGATTACGAAAGACAGATGAAAGAGGCGGAGCAACAGGTGATTATTGCCCGCAGAAATGTAAATGCTACCCGGGATATGTTCGATTCCGGGTTGGCATCCGATAAAGATGTATTGCAGGCGCGTCAGGAATTGATCAATGCTGAAGCGGAAGAGGATCGCATCAAAGAAATTTTTTCCATAAATAACTTCAGGGGCCGGTCATTCTATGAAGTCAAATCTCCCGTTAGCGGTTTTATTGTGGAAAAGAGTGTGAGCAGAAGTATGCAGCTTCGTCCCGATCAGGGTGAGGAGATATTTACTGTCTCCGGTTTGGAGCATGTATGGGTGATGGCAGATGTTTATGAAAGCGACATCAGTAAAGTAGCAGAAGGAGCATCGGTACATATCACTACGCTGGCATATCCGGGTAAGGTGTTCTCCGGAAATATAGATAAAGTATACCACATGTTGAATACTGAAAGTAAGACAATGAACGTACGGGTAAAGCTGTGTAACGAAGACTATCTGCTGAAGCCGGGTATGTTCACCACGGTCAATGTTGAGTGCAAATCTTCCGGGAAACAGATGCCTCGGATCAATGCACATGCCTTGATATTTGAAGGAGGTAAGAATTACGTCGTAACCGTCACCCCCGACAACCGCCTGAAAGTGAAAGAAGTCGATGTATACAAACGGCAGAATCAGGAATGCTATGTCCGTTCCGGGCTTTCCGAGGGTGACAGAGTGCTGAATCAGAATGTATTATTGGTCTACAATAGTTTAAATGCAGACTAAAAACGGAAGAATACTATGCATAAGTTTATAGACAATATTGTGGCATTTTCGTTGAAAAATAAGTTCTTCATCTTTTTTTGTACGGCGATTGCCGTCATTGCCGGTGTGGTTTCGTTCAAGCATACACCGATAGATGCATTTCCCGATGTGACGAATACGAAAGTGACCATCATTACCCAATGGGCGGGACGCAGTGCGGAAGAGGTGGAGAAGTTCATTACGATTCCGGTGGAGATAGCCATGAACTCGGTACAGAAGAAGACGGACATCCGTTCGACAACCCTATTCGGACTGTCGGTCATCAATGTGTTGTTTGAAGATCATGTGGATGATTTTGTTGCCCGTCAGCAGGTATACAATTTATTGAATGACGCAGATCTTCCGGATGGGGTGACTCCGGAAGTACAACCTCTTTACGGACCTACGGGTGAGATTTACCGTTATACTTTGCGAAGTGACAAACGGAGTGTACGCGAACTGAAAACGATTCAGGATTGGGTGATCGACCGTAACTTGCGTGCCGTATCGGGAGTGGCGGATATTGTCAGTTTCGGCGGGGAAGTGAAGACTTTTGAAGTCAGTGTCAATCCGAATCAGTTAATCAATTATGGCATCACTTCGCTTGAACTTTATGATGCCATAGCGAAAAGCAATATCAATGTCGGGGGAGATGTGATTACCAAAAGTTCGCAGGCCTATGTTGTGAGAGGTATCGGATTGATTAATGACTTGGAAGAACTGCGGAACATTGTAGTAAAAAACATTAATGGGACTCCCATACTGGTGAAAAATCTGGCCGATGTACGCGAATCATGTTTACCCCGTTTGGGCCAGGTGGGGCGTATGGATGAAGATGATGTAGTGGAAGGCATTGTGGTGATGCGCAAAGGAGAGAATCCGGGAGAAGTCATATCCGGGTTGAAAGCGAAAATAGACGAACTGAATGAGAATATCCTGCCGTCGGATGTGGAGATCGTACCTTTCTATGACCGGGAAGATCTGGTGGATCTTGCAGTTCATACGGTGACACACAATTTGGTAGAGGGCATATTGCTGGTAACTTTCATTGTATTTATTTTTATGGCAGACTGGCGGACGACGGCAGTAGTTGCGGTCATTATACCGTTAGCCCTGTTATTTGCTTTTATCTGCTTGCACATAATGGGGATGTCTGCCAACCTGCTTTCAATGGGAGCTATTGATTTTGGGATCATTATAGACGGAGCGGTAGTGATGGTGGAGGGAATATTCGTTGCCCTCGACCGAAAAGCGAAAGAGGTGGGAATGCCCGTATTCAACAGGATGTCAAAAATGGGCCTGATCCGAAGTACAGCCAAAGAAAAGGCCAAAGCTGTCTTTTTTTCTAAGCTGATTATCATTACAGCGCTGATTCCCATCTTTTCGTTTCAAAAAGTAGAAGGAAAAATGTTTTCTCCTTTGGCTTATACTCTGGGATTTGCTTTACTGGGAGCATTGATTTTCACATTGACGCTGGTTCCGGTCATGTCGTCTATTCTTTTGAAGAAGAATGTGCGTGAGAGAAGTAATTTTTTGGTGCACTTTATCAGAGAGAAGAGTGCTGCTTTGTTTGCGATTTTTCATGCCCATCGTAAATTGTCTATCGGATTGGCTTCTTTGGCAGGAGGAGTCGGTCTGTTTCTCTATTCGTTTCTGGGAATGGAATTTTTGCCGCAGTTGAATGAAGGGGCTATTTATATTCGCGCTACCCTTCCGCAGAGCATTTCTTTGGATGAGTCAGTATCCCTTGCCAATAGAATGCGCAGAGAATTACTGGCATTTCCCGAGGTAAGACAGGTGCTTTCGCAAACCGGGCGTCCAAATGACGGAACCGATGCCACCGGTTTTTATAATGTGGAGTTTCATGTCGATATTTTCCCGGAGAAGGAGTGGGAAAGCGGACTTAGCAAAGGACAACTGATTGAGAAAATGCAATCTGCCCTTGCTCTTTATCCCGGCACCGATTTTAATTTCTCGCAGCCGATCACTGATAATGTAGAGGAAGCGGCTTCGGGTGTAAAAGGATCTATTGCCGTCAAAGTTTTCGGCAAAGACTTATATGAAGCGGAGAAACTGGCTGTGCAGATCGACAAAGTATTGGGAACCGTACAAGGTATCGAGGATTTGGGAGTGATCCGCAACATTGGCCAGCCGGAACTTCGCATCGAGTTGAATGAAAAGCAACTGGCGCGTTACGGTGTGTCTAAAGAGAACGTGCAGTCTATTATCGAGATGGCTATAGGAGGTAAATCGGCCTCCCTGCTTTATGAAGACGAGCGTAAATTCAATATCATGGTGCGTTACAATGAAGAGTTTCGCCGGAACGAAGAGCAAATAGGTAAGATTCTGGTACCCGCGATGGATGGTACGATGATACCGATCAAAGAGCTGGCGGATATCCGGACTATTACGGGACCTCTACTTATATTCCGTGACAGTCATGCCCGTTTTTGTGCCGTTAAGTTCTCCGTACGCGGACGTGCTATGGGGTCTGCTGTCGCCGAAGCACAAAAGAAAGTGGCGGCTTCTGTGCATCTGCCGGACGGATATACGCTGAAATGGACCGGAGATTTTGAAAATCAGCAACGTGCCAGTAAGCGGCTTGCCCAGGTGGTTCCTGTCAGCATTGCCATTATTTTCGTCATTCTCTTCATCCTTTTTTCGAATGCGAGAGATGCAGGCCTGGTGCTACTGAATGTGCCGTTTGCAGCTGCCGGGGGAATTATTGCTTTGTTGATTACCCATTTCAACTTTTCGATTTCTGCGGGGATCGGTTTCATTGCCCTGTTCGGTATCTGCATCCAGAATGGAGTGATTATGATCTCGGGCATTAAATCGAACGTACGTTCGCACATACCTTTATCGGAAGCTGTAAAGAATACCGTCCGTTCGCGTGTTCGTCCGGTCGTGATGACGGCTGCTATGGCTGCCATCGGATTAATGCCGGCCGCCTTGAGTCATGGCATCGGTTCTGAGTCACAACGCCCGCTTGCCATTGTCATTATCGGGGGCGTATTGTGCGATACTTTCTTTACTCTATTCATTTTTCCGTTGATTGTAGAAGTTATTTATGGTAAAACGTTGTATGATAAAGAAGGTAAATTGCGGCAAAGACGAGTGTAAACAGTATATTTGCCACTTTAAAAACTAAAGAAGGATGGCTAAGATATTATTGGTAGAAGATGAAGTGAATATAGCTTCGTTTATAGAACGGGGTTTGAAGGAGTTTGGACATTCTGTGTCGGTGGCTAATGACGGTGATGCCGGATGGGAATTCATCCGGCAAGAAGCATTCGACCTGTTGATCCTGGATATTATCATGCCTAAGATGAACGGTCTGGAGCTATGCCGGCTTTATCGGCAGCAATACGGTTATCTCACCCCGGTTATAATGTTGACTGCATTGGGCACCACGGAGGATATCGTGAAAGGGCTTGATTCGGGGGCGGATGACTATTTGGTGAAACCATTCAGCTTTCAGGAACTGGAGGCGCGCATCAAGGCCATCCTGCGCAGAGGGCGGGAAGACTCTGTCCAGCAGCTGGTATGTGATGATCTGGTGCTTAACTGCAACACCCGCCGTGCCAGACGTAAGGAGGTGGAGATAGAACTCACTGTTAAGGAGTACCGCTTGCTGGAGTATTTCATGACCCATCAAGGCATGGTGCTTTCGCGCCTGACATTATTGAAAGATGTATGGGATAAGAATTTCGATACGAATACTAATGTGGTAGATGTTTATGTGAACTATCTTCGTGGTAAAATAGATAAGGAGCATGACAAGAAATTGATTCATACGGTGGTAGGTTCGGGATATATCATGTATGCTTAACTTTAACAAGCCAGACTATGAAAATAGGACGTAAAATCGCACTCTTTTATACGTTGGTAACGGTACTGACCACCATGGCAGTTATCGGAGTGTTCTACCTGTTCAGTTCAAGGTATATCGATGGATTGTACAGGTCATACCTTCGGGAAAAAGCTTTTCTGACCGCTCAGAAACACTGGGAGCGAGATGAAGTGGATGAGCAAAGCTATCAGACCATTCAACGGAAATATGATGAGCTGCTACCAGAGGCCAAAGAGATTTTATTGGATATGGATAGTGATGCCGTGGTGCGTGATACGCTGAATAAATATCTTTCCGCCGGCCAGCAGAAGCAGCTTCTTGAGTCGAAAGAGATGTCATCGGTCTCTTTCGTATATCAGGATATGCTGGGAGCCGCACTATACTATCCCGATAATGAAGGCAATTTTATCGTAATTATCATGTCGCATAACAGTTATGGGGTCAAGATACAGGAACACTTGCTGCTCTTGTCCGCATTTCTGGTATTATGCAGCTCGGTATTGATCTTTTTCATCGGACAACTCTATTCTACGAGAATATTGATTCCCTTGCAGCACGTCCTGTTACAGTTGAAACAGATCCGCGGCAACAGTCTGAACCGCAGATTGAAGACCACCGGCAATAAAGATGAACTGGACCATCTGATAGAAACCTTAAATAGTATGCTCGACCGTATCGATACGGCATTTAGAGCAGAAAAATCATTTGTCAGCCATGCTTCTCACGAACTGAATAATCCTATTACCGCCATTCAGGGTGAATGTGAAATAAGTCTCCTGAAAGAACGGAGTACCGATGAGTACATCGAAGCACTCCGGCGGATAGCCGGGGAAAGTAAACGCCTGTCCAATCTGATCAGGCATCTGCTGTTTCTGTCGAGACAAGAAGAGGACATCCGGAAGAATAACGTAGAAGAGATTCGTCTGGCAGACCTGTTGGAAGAGGCAGGGGCTGCTAACCCGCGCATCCGGCTGCAATATTCGGAAGATGCCGCAAGGTACGCTGTGGTCAGTGCCAGCCCTTACTTGTTTAAAATAGCCTTGCAAAACGTGATAGACAATGCCTGCAAGTATTCGCAAGGCGAGGTGCTTATCCGGCTTTACAAAGAAGATGAGCGATGGGGGATAGCTGTCAAAGATTCCGGAATCGGCATCCCGGCGGATGAAATGGAACTTATCTTCCAGTCATTCTACCGGGGAAGTAATACGAGAGAATACACCGGTCAAGGGATCGGGTTAAGTCTTTCCATGAAAATCTTTTCTGTCTACAGGGGGAAGGTCAGCATTCGTTCCGAAGAAGGGAAGGGGACGGAAGTGAGAGTTGTCTTCGCATAATATACGATTTACTTTTCCGGGGAAGTGTGGATACACACGTATGTATGTTTCCCATTAGTGTTAGTCCGTTAAAATATCACAATAAGAAAATGTTTCTTGCAATTGCAGCATCAATAAGAGTCCATCTGTGTTTTTACATAGGTATTGTATTCTTAATGGAGTATTTTAAAAAATGCAAGAACTATGTCACTGAGTAATTTGCTAATTATATTCTCTTCCTCTTTTATGGCTTTGTTTCCCGTGGTGAATCCTTTGGGAAACGGTTTTGTGGTGAATGGCTTTTTTACCGACCTGGATCCCAAGCAGCGGAAAACCGCCATCCGGAAACTGATTCTTAACTTTATAATAATCGGTGTGGGTACTTTGGTCATAGGCCACCTGTTTTTGTTAATGTTCGGTCTGGCCATCCCTGTCATTCAGTTGGGCGGTGGGATACTTATCTGTAAGACGGCCATGGAGTTGCTCGGCGATTCTAACTCTCCGGATCAGGAAGAATCGAGCCGGAACATGGATAGCCTCAAATGGAAGAATATAGAACAGAAGATATTTTATCCCATCACGTTTCCCATCAGCATCGGTCCGGGCAGTATATCCGTTATATTTACTCTGATGGCTTCTGCCAGCGTCAAAGGTAAATTGTTGCAAACCGGAATCAATTATTTTGTGATCGCACTTGTTATAGTTTGTATGGCAGCCATACTTTATATCTTTCTTTCCCAAGGGCAAAGAATTATTCAGAAACTCGGGCCGGTGGGGAATCAGATCATTAACAAGCTCGTTGCCTTTTTTACATTCTGCATCGGCATACAGATTTCCGTGACAGGTATATCTCAGATATTTCATTTGAGTATCTTATGATTACAGCCGTTACAGAGCGGCTGCGGCAGTAACCTCGTATAATAGGGGAGCGGAAGAACAGGCTTGTATGAAGTGTCCGGCAGCCGGCAATGATATTTACCCGTTTCTATCCGTTTGTCCGGATCAGTATGAGCAACATACGGTTCATGATGAAAACGAATATATACCATTGTCAGACTCTGGAAAAATGCAGTGGCACTTTAAGGGGGAGGATGCATAATTATTAAGGATTGAGTCCTTTGTTTATAAGTAGCCTTTCAGCACTTTTGCGATGCGTTTGTATCCTTCGGCATTCGGGTGAAGCCCGTCACGGAACAGTGAATGGTCTATTGTTCCGTCTTTATGCGTCAGTTGCGGAGCAAGATTAATGAAAGTACAATCTTTGCCGTTCAGTCGCTCTTGCAATGCCGCATCTATTTGGGCAATGCGGGTTTCCATCTCTTTTCTCGGCAGGATGCCCATCACGCAGAGTTTTGCACGGGGCTGACGCTCGCGAATCGCTTTTACGACCCGGCAGATTCCCTCTATGACTTCGTCGTCGGTGTTGAACAAGAGATTGTTGGTGCCTATCAGCAGGAAAATGTTCTGTGCCTGAAAACCGTCCAGCTCACCGTGGTAGATACGCCACAGTACATTTTCTGTTTTGTCCCAGCCAAATCCGAGGTTACGGACCCGCTTTCCTTTGAAAAGTTTATCCCAGGATTCTGTTCCAAACTGATTGTGTGCAATAGGTTCGCCTCCCCAGAAATGCGTGATCGAGTTGCCGATCATCACCACTTCGGGAGCACTTTGCTTATTTAGTTTCAAGATCTCTTCGTGGCGTCCGTACCAGTCGTATGGATCTCTTTGCTGCTTGCAGGGGATACATGAAGTAGGCCCTTCACTCTCTTCGTGTAAGATCTCACCTATCTTCTTCCGGTAACTGTCCGCATATTGCTGCATACCCAGGTCGGTGGAATGAACACCGTCTACCATGGCATCCATCGGCATACCGATTTCTTCCTTGGTCAGATAATAGACAGCAGGAACCTGCTCTTTTTGCAGCGTCTCGTATGCCTTGCGTAGTTCTGCATTGGCCACACGATAGGATTCCTCCGCGCTTTCGGAACTGAATTCATTGCTATATCCGTCGTGTTCTACCAACAGGATGGGGGCCCGGCTCTTTTCACGAAGTTTTTTCACTCCCTCCAAAGTGCGTTGGTACACTACGGCCGATGCTTCTTTTCCTGCCAGATTGGGCATGCAGTCAATGATATATAGCCGTGCATCGATCTCTGACAGAAGATCGAAGAGTGCTTCTTCCAGTTTTCCGTTGCCGGAGAACCCCAGATTGATGACCGGATGTCCCAACTTCCGGTTCAGTATATTGCCCCATGCCATGCCGGGACGCGAAGCACAGGCTCCTTGCGCAATGGAAGTGCCGTATATGACCAGAGGCTTTTCTTGTGAAACCGGAAGGAAACGGAAAGAAGCGTCGGCAGGAACACCTATCTCCATCCATGATACACTGTTGTATAGTGGCAGGAATAGTTGGTATTCAAATCCGTTGCCGGATTTAGCCGCGTATGAAAGTCCCCTGAAATTGTAGACAATGGTGTCTCCCATGGAATAATTTCCGGCACACCAGCGTTCTTGCCCGTTATTGTCTGTAGCATACAGATCGATGCCCGAAACTCCCGTAGCCGGCATATGGGGCATAGAGAGCCCGCCCTTTACTACGTAGCGGACCTTTATTTCGGATGCGTTGGAACGGAAGGCGACAGACAGCCCTGCGCTTTGCCGCGACAAATCCCATAAAGGCTTGCGTACTTTATCTTCTGCCCTTTGCGGGAGGCGGGCATAAGAATCTTTCAGTTCGTTCTGCCATGCTTGTCCGCGTACTGTATGAAAGTCTTGTTTGAGTGGGTCTGCCCATTTGTATTGTGCCTGTAGAGAAGCGCACCCCAGAAAAAGGGCTAAAAGGGAAAATTGGAGTCTGGTAGTTTTCATGATCATTGAGTATTAGGGGATATAAATGTAATCATTCTATCTTGAATATGCGATCATCCGATGCAACCGTAGACGAGTTGTACAACTCGTATGTGCCGGGATGTATAGCTGGTACGTGATTGGTCGGGGACTTTAACGAGGTGTAACCTTATCCGAATCTGATAATCATTACCGAGAAATAAGGGTAGCTTTTTTCCCGAAGTTCTTCGGTGGAGCAAGAGTAGTATTCCTTCTCGGTCCCTACATTTTCAAAGTAGTGGTATTGGTATTCCGGATGGTTAATTATACATTGGTGTACCTCGTCTATACATTGCGATAGCTTCATTATGACTACTACCGTCTGATGCTTCAGGTAGTCGTCCAGTTCCTTGGCGGTGACGTGACCCGGTATCACGATCAGCCGCTCTTCCTGACTGACAATGTGCAGGCCCGCCATCGCTCCGGAAGCAATAAAAGCAGGAATACCGGCAATCTGTTCAACGGAGATGTCGTCTTGTTGCAGCTTGTCGTAGATGTAGTGGATGGAAGAGTAAAGACCCGCATCTCCTTCGGCTACAATTACAACGTTTTGTCCCTCTGCACGGAGTATTTTGCTGCTTTCATATACAGCTTCATAAGATCTTAATGCCAGTGTCCTGTCCTTGTCCATAGGGAGCCGGAAACACTGTACGGTGTCCGAGAATCCGAGAGTGTTCAGGATGGAGAGTGCCCGGGAAGAGGACTTGCCGTCTTGAGTCATGGTGGCCGGACAGAAGATGCAGTCGGCTCCTTGCAGTGCTTTGAGTCCTTTCAATGTAATCAGATCCGGTTCGCCGGGGCCTAAAGATACGAAACGTATGGGATGTGTAGTTATCATTTGTTATCGGTTTATCATCTTAATGTTCTGCAAAAGTGAGGAAAATATCTCTATGAAACAAGAATTATTAAGTATCTTTGACCGCTGTAATCTGAATTAAAAGACAAATACCGATGAAACAATTCCTGATCGGATGCGCACTGCTGGCCTGTATCTCTTTAGCCGGTTGTCGTCCGAAGAACAACCAGAATGCAACGATAGTAACCGGTGAGGTGTCCGATACATCTTCTGTCCGTATCACACCAGTTTATGCCAAAGGTTTTAAAGTGACCTATACTCCTACATGCCGCTTGGTCGATATCAGCGATCCGCAGAAAGAAGGAGGTGAATCTTTTCATTACGCTCTTGTGCCCAGAGGGAAGAAACCTGAAAATATTCCTACTGGCTATACAGTGATAGAGACTCCCGTGAAGAGTGTTATCTGTATGACTTCCTTGCAGTTATCCAACTTTATTAAACTGGATGCTTTAAATCATGTAGTGGGTATCACGAGTACTCGCCATCTCTTCAACAAAGAAATGAACGAACGCTTGAAGCAGGGTAAAACGGCTAAGATAGGTATCGAGGGGAACTTTGATAATGAAGTGATCATGAGTGTGAATCCCGATGTCATCTTCATTTCTCCTTTCAAGCGCGGCGGATACGATGCCATGCGTGAAGTGGGCATTCCGCTGGTGCCGCATTTGGGATACAAAGAGATGACTCCGTTGGGACAGGCCGAATGGATTAAGTTTATCGGACTTTTCATCGGAGAGGAAGAGACTGCCAACCGGAAATTTGCAGCCATAGAAAAGCATTATAATGAATTGAAAGAAAGGGTTGCCCATGTAAAGAAGCGTCCGGTGGTGTTCAGTGGAGAGATCCGCGGGGGCAACTGGTATGCCGTGGGCGGTAAAAGTTTTCTGGCACAGCTCTTCCGTGATGCGGGTGCCGATTATTTTCTGAAAGACGATCCCCGGTCGGGAGGTGTCACACTCGACTTCGAAACAGTGTACAGCCAGGCGGAAAGTGCCGACTATTGGCGTATTGTCAATAGTTTCGACGGGACTTTCTCTTATGATGTATTGAAGAGTGAAGATCCGA
Organism: Bacteroides fragilis; assembly: GCF_019583405.1. Classification (GTDB taxonomy): domain Bacteria; phylum Bacteroidota; class Bacteroidia; order Bacteroidales; family Bacteroidaceae; genus Bacteroides; species Bacteroides fragilis_B. The sequence continues at coordinate 412,304 of NZ_SZUU01000001.1, forward strand.
GATATGCCGATTTTCATGCTTTCCGTGAGAAAGGGGTGATATATTGCAACATGCGTGAAAAGCCGTTTTATGAAAGTATGCCTACCCAGCCGGAAGTGGTACTGGAGGATTTGATTAAGGCTTTTCATCCGGACTTGTTGCCCGATTATGCGCCTGTCTATTACGAACGACTCAATTAATCTGTCCGATGAAACGACCGATAATACCTCTTATGCTGCTTATAGCCGCATCTATTTTTGTCTTTTTCCTGTTGAACCTTCTTTTGGGTTCGGTTTCCATCCCTATCGGTTCGGTATGGAACATACTTTGGGGCGGAACGGATGAATCCGTTATCTGGCAAAATATCATCTGGAAGTCACGGGTACCGCAGGCTTTGACCGCTTTGGTGGCGGGTGCCGGACTTTCTATCAGTGGCTTGCAGATGCAGACCGTATTTCGTAATCCGCTGGCAGGACCTTCTGTACTTGGTATCAGTTCCGGTGCCAGCTTGGGAGTGGCTTTCGTGGTATTGTTGTCCGGATCATTTGGAGGCGTGGCACTTAGCAAACTGGGATATATGGGCGAGGTGGCTCTTTCGTTGGCGGCCGTTATCGGTGCCCTGTCGGTGATGGCGCTTATTGTGTATGTATCCCAAAAAGTGAAAGGAAATGTAACTTTGTTGATTATCGGTGTGATGATTGGCTATGTGGCGAGTGCCGTTATCGGTGTACTCAAATATTTTAGTGTAGAAGAAGACATCCGCGCTTACGTCATTTGGGGGTTGGGTAGCTTTGCCCGCGTCTCCGGTGATCAGATGACTTTGTTTGTCTGTATCATGGTTGTGCTGATTCCGCTCTCTTTCCTGTTGATTAAAACCATGAACCTGATGCTGCTTGGCGATGGGTATGCACGTAACTTGGGATTGAACATCAAGCGCGCCCGCCTGTTGGTCATTTCATGTTCGGGAGTGCTTGTAGCCATTGTGACCGCTTATTGCGGACCGATTATGTTCATTGGTTTGGCGGTTCCTCATCTTTGCCGTGCCATCTTTCATACCTCGGATCACCGCATCCTGATGCCGGCCACTTTGCTGGCAGGTGCTTCGTTGGCTTTGGTATGCAATCTGGTTGCCCGCATGCCGGGCTTTGAGGGAGCTCTTCCGGTCAACTCCGTGACTGCGCTCGTAGGCGCGCCGGTCGTGGCATCAGTGTTGTTCCGTAAGCGTAAAAGTGAATTAAGTGAATAAAGAATCATGAAGCAAAAAACCATTCATATAGAGAATCTTTCGATAGGCTACCTGGGTAAGACCGATGTTAAAGTTGTGGCCGATCGTATCAATGCCGGCATTAACTGTGGCGAACTGACTTGCCTGTTGGGAGCTAATGGAGTGGGGAAGTCCACCCTGTTGCGTACACTTTCGGCTTTTCAGCCTAAACTGGGAGGCAAGATAGAGATTGTGGGTAAGGAAATCGATGCGTATACCGACAAAGAGTTGTCGACTGTGATTAGTGTGGTGCTCACCGAGAAATGTGACATACGCAATATGACGGTACACGAGCTTGTAGGTTTAGGCCGGAGTCCGTATACCGGTTTTTGGGGGACACTCCGTGGAGAAGACAAAGAGGTGGTTGAACGTTCCATCGCTCTGGTAAAGATTGAGAATCTGGCGCACCGCATGGTACATACCCTGAGTGATGGTGAGCGCCAGAAAGCAATGATTTCCAAAGCACTGGCACAAGAAACCCCGGTGATTTTTCTGGATGAACCGACAGCCTTTCTCGACTTTCCCAGTAAAGTGGAGATGATGCAATTGCTCCACCAACTGAGCCGGCAGACCAACAAAACGATTTTCCTTTCTACCCACGACTTAGAGTTGGCTTTACAGATTGCCGATAAAATATGGCTGATGGATAAGATGAATGGAGTGACTATCGGCACTCCCGAGGATCTTTCCTTAAGTGGTAAATTGAGTAGTTTCTTCGCTCGTAAAGGTATTGTATTCGATCTGGAGACTGGTTTGTTCCGAGTAGATAATGAATATACATCACGAATACGTCTGGTAGGGCACGGACAGAAATATGCCATGGTACGTAAAGCCTTGCAGCGTAATGGAATTCTGGCAAATCGTAATATCGAGTCTGATATTTATATCGAAACCGGTGATTTGAAAAAGGGTAATGGATTCATTATGCATCTGCAGGAAGGAGAAGTGGTGACGGTGGGGAGCATTGAAGAATTGTTGGAGAAGTTAGGCTAAATCAGTTCCTTTTCACCACAGAGGGCACGGAGAGGATATATTAGGGAGGGGGTACTCGCCAAAACAAAAAGTTAAACTCTGTGTCCTTTGTGGTGAATAAGTCAGTAGAGGGTTAAAACAGGGAGGCTGCCATACCTTCTTCCAACGTGTGTGGGTTGTATCCGATTTCAGTTTTAGCTTTTTCAATGCTCAATCCGCTAAAGCGGGGACGGGGAGTAGCCTCTTGCATTTCTTCGGTAGTGACGGGCTCAATCAAAGAACGGTCCAGTTTCAGAAAATCGGCTACCCGGTAGGCGATTTCGGCAATCGTGAGACATTCATTCCCGCAAATGTGATAGATTCCGTTGGAGGGGTGAAACATCAGTTTTTTTACTCCTTCCGAAATATCTCCTACAAAAGTCGGTGTACGCCATTGGTCGGACACAACGCGAATTGGTTCCCCTTTTCTCAACCGGTTGGCAACTAACTGAAGAATGTTGCCATGCTGCCCCGTGAGGGCCTTTCCATAAACAACAACTACACGCACTATTGCATAATTGCTGCAGCAATCAGCCACCACTTTTTCAGCTTTCAGTTTCGTAACTCCGTAATAATTGACCGGAGAGGCTTCATCTTCTTCTTTGTAGAGTTGATTGCTTTTACCATCAAATACAAAATCAGTTGACAGATGGATGAAACGGCTGCCATACTGTTCACAGGCATGTGAAATGGTTTCAACAGCCGTTACATTCGTGGCTTCGGCTTCTGCATGGTGGGTTTCACAATAATCCGGCACCGAAAGGGCAGAAGTATTGATTACAATGTCCGGTTGGGATTCATTGAATAACCTTTGTACGGCATCTGTGTCCCGAATATCTGTACGTACAAAACGGTAACCCTTTCCGGGGCAGATATCATCTCTTAAAGAACATCCGGTGACATTGTAGATAGGTTTAGCCGACAAATCGTTCAGTATCCGGCGACCCGTAAATCCGTTTGCACCGATAATCAGTATGTTTTTCATTTCTTTCTTTTTTAATATGGATAGTAGCGTCCTTGTTGAACCTCGATGCGGATACCGAAATTACCATCGGAAGATTTCATTTCAAAAGCACCTTTGAAGTTATTCTTTTCCCATGGCATGGCACCATGGTTAGGCACCTTCTGGCCTTTGGCATTATATTCTCCGTATGTATTCATGCGCATGCCGTTTTTCAGTTTAAACGATCCCATCTGGAGTTGTTGTGGAGACGAGAAGAAACCACCAAATCCGTATGAAAGAGAGGGCGTGAATACATTGGATAACCCTTGTGTCATTATAATGTCGGGATTTAGACTGAATATTCGGCTATAATCTTTGCTCGCATCGGGCAGCTCGAATTTATATTCCGGTAGTTTGGGAGGAGCTGCCATAAACAGTCCCATGTCGATCAGGAAGTCTCCGTATTGTTTGACGGTAGAGGGCAAATGCCGGATGCTGTCGGACGGTGATTCCGACTGTGCAGAAAGTGAGGCCGTACTCAGTAACAGCAGCAAAAAGAATATCAGCTTCTTCATATCCGTTGGGTTTATCTTTAGTGTCGCAAAGATATGAAAATAATCAGCTTGCCGTGAATCCTTTATTTCTTTTTTAGATGAATTACGGGACCGAAAACAGGGGTGGTTTCCCAGTGCCCTTTTATTGGATTAAATTCATGGACAGCTCCCCCGGTAATACCGAATTTATCATTGAACATGTAGTCGAGTGTACCTCCGAAATGGCTTTGCATATAGAGATCGGGAACCATATACCCCATTTTAGAGTTACGTTGGCCATTAAGTGAATATTGTCCGAATACGTTCAAGTATAGATGGTCTGTAAGTCGGTAAGTGATGTTCCCGTTGATGCCGGCATCGAAGCGTGAACCTGCCATTGGAGCAGTGGGGATACGCAAGCTTGGCATTGTATATTGGGCTACATATATTCCTCCCGAGAAAGTCCAGCGGTCGTTGGGGGTGAAGGAATAGACAGCACCTGCTTTTATTATGGTTCCTATACTGAGATAAGTGTTGTGGTTGCTGAAAGTACTGAGATAGCTGTTTCCGGAAAGGTCGAACTCATTATAGCGGTTGTAGTCCCAGATGAAAGGATTGAAAGAAGTACCCAGTTGGGGAATAATCCATCCGGATAGAATATTCTCTATGTGTGGCATACGGAAAGTCATACTGTTACCGGTTGCAAAGTGCAGAGTTTCTTCGGGGAGATTATTGTCTGATTGAATCTTTCTGTCGCTGTGATGTAATTCCTGACGGATTTCGGGCACAGTCCTGCGATGACCTGTGACGCTGTCTTGCGGTTGTTCCGTTTGTGCAAAGGCTATCGTAGACATGATTGCCAGTACAAATGTGCTGTATATCTTTTGAGTTATCATATTGTGTTTTTTTAGTTTAATATCAATTTATATCCGATTCCTCTGACATTTACGATGCGTATACGTTCGTCAGCCGATAATTTATGTCGGAGTTTAGTGATGAAAACATGTAAGCTCCGTGAATTGAAGAAGCTATCGTCTCCCCAAAGGTCGAGTAGTACATTCTGTGTGTTGACTACCTGATTCTGATTTTCGCAAAGTCGTTTTAGAATTTCTGTTTCCCGATGGGAGAGCTCTTGTTTCAATCCGGCATGTGTCAGTGTTTGTGCAAGAGTATTGAACAAATAGTTGCCTATCTCAAACCGTGTGGTTGTTTTCTTTTCTTCTGCAAAACTGAATGCCTTACCTACCAATGCTTTTATACGGATGATCAGTTCCTGCATTCCGAATGGCTTTTTCAGGTAATCATTGGCACCCAATTTAAAACCTTCTACTACGTCGTTGATGGCCGAACGGGCTGTCAGGAAAAGTACCGGGGTCTGTTTATCGGTCTGGCGGATACGTCTTACCATCTCAAAGCCATCCATACGCGGCATCATCACGTCGGCTACCAGTACATCCGGACGTATATCGAAAAACATACGCAATCCCTCTTCACCGTTGGCAGCAATGGTGAGGGTGAAGTCATTCTCTTCAAGTGTATCCTTGATAATCATGGCGAGGGTCAGTTCGTCTTCCACTAATAATACTTTAATTTTCTGTTTCATAGCATAATGGTGAATGTACTACCGTGTCCTGGTTCGCTTTCTACACAAACTGTTCCTCCATGCTTCTCAATCATTGTTTTCACATAGTAGAGTCCCAGACCGTATCCTTTTACGTTATGGAGGTTTCCGGTCGGTACACGGTAAAATTTGTCGAATATATGTTTTTGTTTCTCTTGTGCGATACCTATTCCCTCATCGGTGACTGAAATTTCTACTTTTCCGTTAACTTCTGTTTCACGACAGAGGATATGGATAACGGCTTTCTCCGGTGAGTATTTCACGGCATTGTCTATCAGGTTACTCAGAATATTGCTGAAATGAGTCCGGTCGGCGAATACCGTAAGATCTTCCGGTTCTGTTTTATAGTCAATGCTGACGGGTTTCTTTGCTTTGAGTCGGTGTTGCTCTGCTAATGTTTCGAGCAAAGGGATAAGAGTTATCTCTTCCGGTCGGAGTCGGAAAGCCTTACGCTGTTCCATACTCATCGTTAGTATCTGTTCGACCAGCCCACTGAGTCTTTGCAGCTGCTCCTGGCTGATATTTAGATATCTGTCTCGCTTTTCTTTCTCATCAGCTTGTCCGAAGTTTAGTAATGCGTCGTTGGCGGCATATGCCACAGCTATAGGGGTCTTTAATTCATGCGTGATGTTGTTGGTGAAATCACTTTTCATTTCTTCCAGTGTTTTCTGTTTCAGCAATGTACGGATCAAGTACCAGAAGGAGAATCCTAATATTAACAAAATAATAAATGAAGTAATAAGTATACCGGCCATCTGCCGGACAATAACTCCGGCTACAGAATCCATCCGGAGGCGGTAGAGCGAGTGTGAATGGATGTCGAAAGTATAGTCGTAAGTATGTGCATCCGGTCCGGGGATGTAGTCCGCTGTACCGGCAACTCCCAAGGTATCGGTAAAAAACTGAGTAGAATCGAGAGTGTGGCTGAAACGCAGATATTCTATCCGATATGGAAGTGTTATTCCCTTTTCTTGCAGGCTTAGTGTCAGCAGGCTGTCGTAGGACTGAAAATTGGGATCCATGATTATGTCAAGTCCCGAATGTAATCCCCTTTGAAAATAAGTAGCCAGTTCGAGCATGCTACTCTGATCTTTCAATAATAGGTCCAGCCCCCCTTTCGTTTGTAGCATGGCAGCTTTCACCTCCTGCGAAGTAGAGTCCTTGGGGATTACTTTTATTTCCCTCTGATCATTACGGACTACGATCAGGGTGTCCCGTTTTTTTTCGGTTCTAAGAATGGTGTCCTGTTGTATATCCATACCTTTGGGAACCTTCTCTTTATGAACTGTAGTACTGCTGCGAACCAGTGTTCCACCTTCATCATTGTACCCGGCAGAGACAGAGATCTCACCATGATCGTTGTCATCACGACGCATGCATTCTATGCGTAGCATCATTTCTTTATAATCACATGTGCGCATAGCCTCGGTAATGGAATGCTCCATGTCTGTTTTCATGGTATGGTACATGCTGACCAACCAATAGGTCTGGTAGGCAAAAATAGCTATCAAAGAGGCTATTACGAGTATGGCAATATGTTTTATGGGGAGTTTCATGCAAACAAAGATAATAGTAAACTTTTTGAATTAGCACATCTGATAAGACTAAATAACACTAAAATTGGGACGTAAAAATGTACAGCAAAGTTATTATAAATAATTTAGCTTTTCCATAACGATTTTGAGTTTGTCAGGTTCTATCTGCATTTATTTACAAGAATCTGTAATTCGGGTTATATTCCCCGTAATTTATCTACTAAGTATATTCTCTTAACCACATACCTTTGTAACATGAAAAACAACAATTTAAACAATAGATAATTATGAGCAAGAAAGTATTGATTTTATCATCCAGTCCGCGACGCGGGGGAAATTCTGATACACTTTGTGATGAGTTTATGCGTGGAGCCACAGAGGCAGGGAACGAAGTGAAAAAGGTTTTTCTACGGGACAAGACCATCCACTATTGTACGGGATGCGGTGTATGCAGCCAATATAAGAAGCCGTGCCCTCAGAAAGATGATGCGGCGGAAATTATTGAGAAAATGTTAACAGCCGATGTTATCGTTTTGGCGACACCCGTTTATTTTTATGCAATGAGCGCACAGTTGAAAACGTTACTTGACCGCTGTTGCGGTCCTTATGCCGAAATGATTAATAAGGAGTTTTATTTTCTCGTTTCTGCTGCCGAGGGTAAAGAAGGACTTCCTTATTTAGAACATGTATTCGATAACCTCATGGGATTTATCGATTGTCTGGAAAATCCGGTAGTGAAAGGTAAAGTGCTTGCTACCGGTGTTTGGCATGTGGGTGAAATAAAAGGTAATCCGGCATCGGCAGAAGCATATGAAATGGGGAAACAGATTTAATAATTATAGATTAGCGCAGAATAGATAATCAATTATATGAATTACTAAAATCAAAGAAGATATGAAACGAAATTTATTATTGGCAGCAACATCGTTTACGATGCTCAGTGTAAATCCTTCTTTTGCTCAAACCTATACAGATAATTTCTATAAAAGCAATGTGGTAAATATGGAGAAGGTATCTTTTCCCAATCAGTACAAAATGAAAGTGGCAGGTAATCTCTTTTTGTCTAAAGAGATGAAAGCGGACGAGAAACGTCCGGCAATTATTGTAGGACATCCTATGGGAGCCGTCAAAGAGCAGAGTGCTAATCTTTATGCTACGAAAATGGCCGAACGCGGTTTTGTAACTTTATCCATCGACTTATCTTTCTGGGGAAGCAGCGAAGGAGAACCTCGCAATGCAGTCCTTCCGGAGCTTTATGCGGAAGCATTCAGTGCTGCGGTCGATTACCTGGGAACACGTTCATTTGTCGAACGTGAGCATATCGGTGTGATTGGGATTTGTGGTAGTGGGAGCTTTGCCATCAGTGCGGCAAAAATAGATCCTCGTCTGAAGGCCATTGCAACCATGAGTATGTACAACATGGGGACAGCCAGTCGTAATGGTCTGAAGCATGCCTTGACTTTGGAGCAACGGAAGCAAATCATGCTCGAAGCCGCCGAACAACGCTATATAGAGTTCTTGGGCGGAGAAACCCGATATACCGGTGGAACTCCTCATGAAATAACAGAAAACTCCGACTCGGTAGCACGTGAGTTCTATGAGTTCTACCGTACTTCGCGGGGAGAATATACTCCTGAAGGAGCAACTCCATTGACCACTACACATCCCACACTCAGCAGCAATATCAAGTTTATGAATTTTTATCCGTTTGCCGATATTGAAACCATTTCACCACGTCCGATGCTTTTTGTTACCGGAGAGAATGCACATTCGCGTGAATTCAGTGAAGATGCCTACCGACTTGCCGCCGAACCAAAAGAATTGTATATTGTGCCTGGTGCGGGTCATGTGGATCTTTACGACCAAGTGAATCTTATTCCGTTCGACAAACTGGAGAGTTTCTTTGAGACATATTTGAAATAATAAAGAAGGATATGGGAATGAAATATGATATAATCATTCTTGGGAGGGATGTTGATACTGATGGTTGGACTCACCTCCTGCAGTACTTTCACAACATTTCCAGATGATGGATACCGTGGTGGAAGCTCTGAAAATGTTTCGTGAAATGGATGGTATCAAATTAGCAAATGTATAACCTCCAAATGCGTTGGAAACGTTTTGGCTTTAATTTTTCCAAGAATATCAATATTAGATTATATGTATAAATTGCACCACTAAATTTAGGTTCCTTTTAACGACGGCTGTTATTTCCATGCTTCATCTATACTGAAGTTACAGATCTTATAATGGATCTGCTGTCCTTAATAAGATATTAAATTAGTATAATATGATCGGGTATTTCTCAACTAAAAGACTTTTCGCATCATTGAAGTTACCGGCAACCCAGATATAGATTTAAGCTCGTCCTTCGTTTTTTCTTTTATCAGTGATTTTGGTTAGATAATCAGTGATTTATATACCTTTATGATAGATATTATTCTGTAATTTTGTACCATGATAATAGAAATTAAAACTATAAAGGGCAATGAAGATTAAAAGTATGATTATGGTAGTGATCATGATGTTATGTATCACTATAAATGCACAGGAACAGAGTAATAAGACATTGGTAGCTTATTTCTCGGCAACAGGAACGACGGAAAAAGCAGCGAAGTTGATTGTAGAAGTTACAGGTGGTACGCTCTACGAGATACAACCTGAAAAGGGATATGTTGCTGCTGATTTGGATTGGCATGACAAATCCTCACGTAGCAGTGTTGAGATGTCAAATGCTAAATCACGCCCTGCATTAAAATCTAAACCGGAGAATCTTGCAGATTACGATATCATTTATATAGGTTTCCCTATTTGGTGGAATTCAGCTCCGAGAATTATCAATACTTTTATTGAAAGCGATGATTTTGCAGGTAAAATGATTATTCCGTTTGCTACATCGGGTAGCAGCAGTATTTTTAATGCGGAAAAAGAGTTGCAGGAAGCCTATCCTGATATGAAATGGCAAAAGGGCTGCCTTTTGAATGGTGCGACGAAGGAAGATATTAAGAAATGGACTAAAAAATAAATTGTTATGAGAAAGAATTTTGGGGCAAAGCCCTTTACTTATCCGCAGCCGGTGTTTATTATCGCTGCTTATGATGAAAATGGTATTCCCAATGCTATGAATGCAGCTTGGGGAGGTATCAGCGAGATGCATGAAATTAGTATTTGTATTAGTGAGGGACATAAAACGACTGCAAATATACTGAAGCGTAAGGCTTTTACCGTGAGTATGGCAGAGGTCGGACAGGTGGTTGCCTGTGATTACGTAGGTATTGTTTCCGGTAATAAGGTTTCGGATAAATTTACTCGTGCAGGTTTCCATGCTACTCGTTCGGAGTTTGTAGATGCACCGTTGATCGACGAATTATCCGTAGTGCTGGAGTGTAAGTTGAAGGATTATAATCCAGAAACCTGTATTTTACGTGGTGAAATAATAAACGTAAGTGTAGATGAACGTGTTCTTGACGAAAACGGTAAAGTGGATATATCCAAAGTGTCTCCTATTATATTCGACCCATTCAATAACGATTACCTGGAAGTGGGTAAAAAGGTAGGTAATGCCTTTTCGGATGGAAAGAGATTGAAATAAGGAGTAGCATTATATATGAAAGAAATAAGATTACAATTGACGATGATGTTCAGATAGCAGCCAACGTGCAACTTATATCGAATAATCATGATCTTGACAATCGCTCGATTATTACTTGTAAGCTGGTGTATATTTGTAACAGGGCATGGATAGGAGCAGGGGCTACGATCCTTTCGGGAGTTACAATCGGTGAGAATAGTGTTGTAGGAGCGGGCAGTGTTGTGACTAAGGATGTAGAACCGAACACGATTGTGGCAGGTAATCCTGCTATGGTAATTCGGAGGATTTAGATTTTTCGATTATTGGTTGTGGAAAATATAAGAATAAAAAGGGGATGTCATAACTCTTTTTACCACGGAGTAGCACAGAGTATCACAGAGTCTTTTTACTAATAATCAACAACTTAAAATCACCTCTATGTTACTCTGTGTCCTCTGTGGTTGATTTTGACACATCCTCTTTTATTTTTGTGAACCCTCGTTTGGGCTTCTTCTATTTGTTATTCTTCGTTTGTTACTTGTGGAAATCAGACAATATTTCTCTTTATATATGTTTGTGTTCTGGGACAATGCACAAGGCATTTCAAACAGGTGCTGCATCTATGTATGTTAACGATTTCATCTCTTGAAACAGATCTACTCCAAACTTTGCCTTTAAGGACTTTTTCCTCACAGATATTGACGCAAGTAATGCAATTTCCGCATTTTGGAGATAGGGGTTCATGCAATAGCGTTTTCAGTGGAGCGCCAGTTAAAACCGTGCCGAGACATTGCGCTGCGCCATATTCAGGAGTAATTAACAGGTTATTTTTCCCAATCCATCCTAATCCGCCAAGTAGTGCGACGGTTTTGTGGGGCAATACTGATTCTTTTGTTTCATTATCGAATACGCCATCAGCCACTAATCCTGTATCGGATTGTGATATGGCTTTATAGCCCTTCCCGGTAATGAACTTGGCTAATTCGTCTGCTATTTCTCCTGCCTTATGTTCGGTTTGCGAATATTCATCATCGTCAAAATTGTAATTATCCGCTATCCGTGCTTGTACGTAGTCGGGAATATTAAATACCATTTTAACATATTCTGCGGTTAGCGGAAGCGCAAAAACAATGGCGATCGGGAGTTGTCTGTTTTGCTTTTCGTCTAAATGCGATATATCGACAAAACGTATCAATTTTGCTCCTTGATTTCTTAATTCGTTTTCTATTTCTTGGTTTAAATATTTCATGCTTCTTTTTTTGTAATGGGAATATAAATATCTGTTATTAGCTCCGAAGCCGGGGTTTTTTCGGGAGTGTTGATGTAAGTTTCAAAGGTGAACTGTTCCCGCAAGGTATAATCGCTTGTCGGCAACCAGTCAAGGTAAATATGGCGGTATACCTTATTCAGTTCATGATAAAATCCTTTGAAACGAAAGATTGCATATTCTCCCGCATGAATTTCATAAACGCCAAAGCCCTTCGGCGTTTCAAATGATTCCGGTAATGTTATCCCAATCATAAAACGACTTTGTTCTTCAGGCGTGATATACGGATAATCGAGAGTCAAGCTCACGTATTTACATCCTTTTGAAGACAATTCGTATTTTTCTGAAAATTGTAGCAACTGCTTCCACAAAACCGAGAAGCTATGAATGACATTATTTGTTCTTTCCAATTTCAAGTATGCGATTCGGATACCTGGTACTTTTTCAATATTTGGTTCAATTCGTATCGGATTCTTCCTTTCGGGATTGACGTTTGAATGCTTTTTGCGAAATTCCGGAATGGAAGAATTGAAATAACTCTTGAATGCCCTCGAAAGTGTGTGTTTGTTCTGATAATTGATTTGATCGAGAAGCTTCGGAACACTTACGTCAGTTGTTATTAGCTTAAATGCAATGTACTCTAATCTCAGTCGTTGAATGTACATTCCCATATTTTCGCCACAAACAGCCTTGAAAAGCCTGCGAAAATAATATTTGGAGATACCTGCAACATGAGATAGCTTGTCGGAATCAAGGTCGTCAAACAAATGGCGGTTGATATATTCCTGAACTTTTATAATCAGACCATATTGCACATGAGCCGTATTGATTTTTTGTTTCCACCTCTTGATATTTGGAAGTCGTTTGGACATTTCCGCTCTCAACTCTTCCGACGTGAGATTGACTCCCGTCTCTTTATAATATTCTTCGGGGAAAAGCCCCCAAAGGTAAATAAGATAATCCATTGAGAAATCATAGAGTTTAACCCCGTTGTGCAAGCAATAGTCGCAATATTCCACATTTTGGTTTGCCTTAAGATTGGTATAATCTATGTCTAAAGGTATTCCACACGTTTGGCAATATTTTGTTTCAGTATTGATTTTCATATATTTCCTGTTCTTTGGGTGCAAAGTTAATCAATAGATTGTGCTAAAGGTTACCATTAATAGCCTTCTTTTGAAAGGAAATAGTGAATGCCTTAATAATTATAGATTCAATACTTCACATATAATAATAGGTGATTATGTTTTCATTAGTGCAATTTTGGGTTCTTCTTCAAATTTGGTGGTAAATTCTTTATTCCTTTATTTTCAAGTTGACAATTGTCCTTTTTGCTTGCTTCAATAAGAAAAAATAGACACCGGCTGAATCAGATAACTCAAGTTTCGGAAGTGAATTTATATGCCGTCTGAACCGGTATCTTCATCCTTATACCTTTCTTCAATTAACATTGTTAACGCCTTTTTCGGTTGTCAGGTTCTTGTGCGCAAATAACAAGTCTTTTGCATTTAAAGAACTTATTATTCACATTCAAAGAACAAACTTTAACTCTGTGTTAAAACAAAGCTTTTGAGGACAGAAATTTTACTTTTTAAATGTATTGATTTTCAGATAGTTTTGCCTGAAATTCGCTTCTTCACCTCACGGATGGACTCTTTGGGCGAAGCCGGGATACTTGCTTTTTTGTCAACTATAAACGAGGGCTTACACTTCCGAAAACTGAATTAGATTCCATGAGTAAAAGAAAATTTACCACCAAATTTGACGAGTAACCCTATTTTTTCTGTTAGAATTCTATTTGATAATTTAAAGATGCTCTTAACTATAAATCAGCGTTATTTATTTTTCTTGCATCATTTAATTAAAGTGTTTTTCCTAATTTTGTGTCAGGGGATCATTAATGAAAAAAGGGAATAACCATATATGGTCTGCAAGAGCTGAAAACTTTATCTCTACCTAACTTGTAACCGAATTCTTGATAATAGAAACTATTTGAATAAATGAACTTTAACCCCAGGATTCATGGGGATATTATTAAGCTGTCAACTCTTTATCGTCTTTGTTTCGCTTCAATTTTCTCATTAATATCAATAACATTAGATAACACTACATAAGCCAGTGATAACTCATTGTTTTGTCTTTTCTTCCGTACTTTGTGGCTGTAACTCAAACAAAGAACGAAAAGATGAAACGAATTTACGTAACTTTAGTGTTTGTTGCTGTTGTCTGTTGTCAGATGACGGCGCAAAATGGAGACCAGATACTTTCTGCGGATAGCCTGATAACAATGGATGGATGTTTAGACAGTTTATACAGATCCTTACCCGAAGTGATGGTGGTAGGTGAACGTCCGGTAGTAAAAGCTATGCAGGGCAAACTTGTATATGATTTACCACGGCTTCTCAAAAATGTGGCGGTGGATAATGCTTATGATGCAGTGAAGGAACTTCCTGGTGTCACGGAAATGAACGACAATCTGACTTTAGGTGGAAAGAGCGTCACTGTTGTATTGGATGGCAAGGTGACTACAATGACACCCGAACAATTGAACACTTTATTAAAAAGTATACCTGTCAGTCGTATTGAAAAAGCTGAAGTAATGTATTCGGCTCCTGCACGTTATCAAGTGCGTGGGGCCATGATAAACATTTGTTTGAAGCAAAGTGGTTTAGAAGAATCCTCCTTGCAAGGAGAATTTTTCAGTGATTATCGGCAAAAGCATTATGAGAGTCTGACTGAGCGTGCAAGCCTTCTGTATTCCGGACATAAATTTTCTGTGGATTTTCTTTACTCTTACGGTCATGGACGGAACTATTTCTTGACGGATAAGAAGGCCTTGCACACTTTGTCGGACGGTACGATACATCCCATGAACACCTATGAATCTCAGAAAAGCCGTTTTAACAGGCACAATTTACGTTTGGGCGGTGATTATCTTTTTACTGACGATCATCAACTCAGTTTTACATACAATGCTCAGTATATGAATGGCTTTAATTTAAGTACAGTGAATGGTACACAAACATCAAATGCTCGTACCCGGATGGCCGATCAACTACATAACGGGCGGATCGATTATCAAGCCCCGTTCGGAATGAAAGCAGGAGTGGAATATACTTATTATCTTTCGCCTTCTTCACAATTACTGCATAGCCGGTTAGAAAGCGATGAATTGAATTTTCGTAGCAACGATTCTCAACGTATCAACCGTTGGAGACTTTTCCTTTATCAAAAGCATGAATTGACCGATGGATGGGGAGTAAACTATGGAGCTGTCTATACTACAAGTTTAGACAACAGCTATCAATACTATTATAATTCAGAGAATGACAAAATGATGTTGGAAAGCAACAACATGAAGTCTCGTAGGCGAGAACAAACATTGAATTTCTATGCGGGATTTAACAAGAGTTTTGGCGATAAATTGTCTTTGGATGTTTCGTTAGCTGCCGAACAGTTCCATACGACTGTATGGAATGAATGGAGTCTATATCCGGCTTTTAATATCAATTATGCTCCGATACCGGGAAACGTATGGCAATTGTCGCTCAGTAGTGATAAAAGTTATCCCGACTATTGGGCTACTCAAGATGCTGTGTCCTATATGGGAGGTGGATACTCAGAAATTCATGGAAATCCTTATCTGAAACCGGAAATCAATTATCAGCTACAATTGACTTATATTCTGAAGAGTAAATATATGTTCAATACCTGGTATAGCTATACTAAAGATAATGCAACACAAACTCTTTATCAGTCCCCTGACCGATTGGTTGAGATCTATGAATACTTTAATTTTGATTTTGAGCAACAAGCAGGTATACAAGCTGTTGTTCCACTTACTGTAGGTCGCTGGTTAAGTTCACGTTTTACGTTGACGGGTGTTTACGATCGTCAGAAAGACAATGACTTCTGGAATATTCCTTTTGACAGGAAAGTATATTATGCCATATTGAATATGAATCATACGCTGACCCTTTCTTCCCATCCGGATCTCAGGTTGATTGTGAATGGAATGATACGCAGTAGGGCAATACAGGGCATTTATGATTTGCCGGTATCCGGCAATTTAGATGTAGCACTCAGGTATGCCTTTGCCGGTGAGAAAGCGTTACTGACCCTTCGGTGCAACGACTTGTTTGAAACGGCTCAAATTTCTCCACGCATTCGTTATGCTACCCAAAACGTAACAAACCATTATTCTGCTTTCCGTGAATTTGGTATTTCATTTACCTATAAATTTGGAGGATATAAAGAGAAAAAACGTGAGGGTGTGGATATTTCACGTTTCAAGTAGATTTGCTCTTGAGGTTTAGGGGGCTATTGGACAGATAAAGTTATTGTTATTCTGATGTGTTGGATCTATATTTTCGAATAATCTGCAGATGATTAGTTGACACAGAGACACGAAGATAATACATCGTACCATATTGCTTGTCTATTAAGTAGTAAATATTGGTCTTCTCTGGTGAAAAATCCAGCAATCATGTGGCATCTTTTTATCTCTACTAAAAAAAGGTAATAAAGACAACTTTGATATGGAGTTAATTGTTAATTTTGCAACTCCATTTACAAACTTAATAACTCTCAATATGAAATCAGACATAGAAATAGCACGTGGTGTTGAACTGAAGAAAGTAAAACAAGTGGCTGAAAGCATCGGCATACCTCGCGATGAAGTAGAAAATTATGGCCGGTATATCGCAAAAATCCCTGAATATCTGATTGATGAAGAAAAGGTGAAACAGAGCAATCTGATTTTGGTCACTGCCATTACCGCAACGAAAGCAGGGATTGGTAAAACGACTGTATCCATAGGTCTTGCATTAGGATTAAACAAGATAGGTAAAAAGGCAATTGTTGCTTTGCGTGAACCTTCTTTAGGACCATGTTTCGGTATGAAAGGAGGGGCAGCTGGAGGAGGTTATGCCCAGGTACTTCCGATGGAAAAGATTAATTTGCATTTTACCGGTGATTTCCATGCCATCACTTCGGCTCACAACATGATCTCTGCATTACTGGACAATTATTTATACCAGAATCAATCTAAAGGTTTTGGTCTGAAAGAGATTCTCTGGCGTCGCGTACTCGATGTCAACGATCGTTCATTACGCAATATCGTAGTTGGTCTTGGTCCGAAAACAAATGGTATTACACAGGAATCCGGATTTGACATTACACCGGCTTCGGAAATTATGGCTATTCTTTGTCTTTCAAAGGATGTAGATGATCTCCGCCGTCGTATCGAGAATATTCTTTTAGGCTACACCTATGATAACAAACCGTTTACTGTAAAAGATCTGGGCGTGGCAGGGGCTATTACTGTCTTGCTGAAAGATGCTATACATCCTAATCTGGTACAGACTACCGAAGGTACCGCTGCATTTGTACATGGTGGTCCATTTGCAAACATTGCTCATGGCTGTAACTCTATTTTGGCAACAAAAATGGCGATGACTTTTGGAGATTATGTTATCACTGAAGCCGGCTTCGGTGCCGATCTGGGAGCAGAGAAATTTTATAATATTAAATGTCGTAAGAGCGGGCTTCAACCACGTCTGACAGTGATTGTTGCCACAGCACAAGGGCTAAAAATGCACGGAGGAGTAAGTCTGGACCGAATTAAAGAACCGAATCTTGAAGGATTGAAAGAAGGTTTGCGCAATTTGGACAAGCATGTTCGTAATCTTCGTTCGTTCGGTCAGACGGTTATCGTTGCTTTCAATAAATTTGCGAGTGATACGGATGAAGAAATGGAGTTGCTTCGTGAGCACTGTGAGCAGTTAGGAGTAGGCTATGCTATCAATAATGCCTTTACGGAAGGAGGTGAGGGTGCTGCCGAACTGGCGAACCTTGTGGCTGAAACAATTGAGAATAAGCCGTCTGAACCTTTACGGTTTACATATAATGATGAGGACAGCGTACAGCAGAAAATAGAGAAAATCGCAATCAATCTATATGGTGCAAGTATCGTGACTTATAGTACACTGACCCGTAACAAGATTAAATTGATTGAAGAAATGGGTATTGGTCATTATCCTGTATGTATTGCTAAAACCCAATATTCTTTCTCTGCCGATCCGAAAGTATATGGTGTGGTAGATAATTTCGAACTTCATATTAAAGATATCGTTATAAATAACGGTGCCGAGATGATCGTAGCGATTGCGGGCGAAATAATGCGTATGCCGGGTTTACCTAAAGAACCACAAGCTCTGCATATTGACATCGTGGATGGTAATATTGAAGGATTGAGTTAAAAAAAGTCCGATATAAAGTAATAAATAAATCCCCGCTATTCTTCTTGAAAGAATGGCGGGGATGACGGATATATAGAGTCCAGTGTGCTACTTTTTGATTCTTTCTAACACACTGTACGATTGTAGTTCCTTCTTATTGTTGTATTGTTCGGAGCGGACAATTCCAATATTGGGTGCATACCATTCATATCCATAACCTTTTATTGTTTCCTGAGGAGTCCAGATATTCATTTCGTACTTTACTTTGGTACAATAGAATGCTCCTGCTGGAGTGTTTACCGTTTCGGTAGCAACAAATTCCCGGTCGAAGATAGAAATTTCGGCGCGGTTATTTTTATTGCCTTTTTGATAAAGACGCAGAGTGCCGTCATCAAACTCATCATCGTCTCCCGGACTCATTGGATCGGAAAATGCATTCGGGTAATTCATTAAATCTCCCATCATATATACATCGGCATTCATCATATTAAGTGCAGTGGGGAATGTGGCCACATCTCCCATACTCATAGAGAAGTTACCGTCATTGCAGCGAGCCACCATTTGCCCGGAATTGAGTGTTTTTCCGGAAGCATCAGTAAATGTATAGTTGGCTACTACTTCCATTCCTGAAGGGTAATCGTAGGCTTGGTCTACTCTGTAAACAAGGATGTTGGTGAGTTTACCATCAGCGGTATAACAATTACGAGTGATTTGCTCACCTTCTTGGTTAGGAAAGAAGAAGGCGCAATCCTGATTTTGAGCCATAGCTCCTGCAGCAACAAATAATGTAGTTGCAACCATTAAATTTCTTATTTTCATATCAGTTTAGGTATTAAGTGAATATCTTCTTTTTTTTAACTACTTAACAACGGTTCTTAGGAAGGAAAGGTTTTAGGGTAGGCTGTTAATGCCATGTTAAAAGAGCAAAAAAATGCCCGCAACTTTCTTCACAGAGAATTGCGAGCCCACGTATGTTATTGTTTAATACTAAAATGTGCTATTTAATAAGCGAAGATCGGATATTTTTCCATTGTCTTATTGACACGTGCACGTACTTGTGCTATCACTTCTTCGTTCTCTACATTCGATAGAACGGTTTCGATCATTTCTGCAATTTCCAGCATCAGATCTTCTTTTGCACCACGAGTTGTGATAGCGGGAGTACCCAAACGGATACCTGAAGTCTGGAATGCAGAACGACTATCGAACGGAACCATGTTTTTATTGACTGTTATATCAGCAGATACAAGTGCTTTTTCGGCAACTTTACCTGTCAAGTCAGGATATTTACTGCGTAGATCCACCAGCATCGAATGATTATCCGTACCGCCGGAAACGATGGTAAAGCCACGGTCAATTAAGGCTTGTGCCAATACGGCAGCATTCTTTTGCACTTGTTTCTGATATTCCTTATATTCCGGTTGCAAACACTCACCGAAAGCTACGGCTTTAGCTGCAATTACATGTTCCAGCGGGCCACCCTGTATTCCGGGGAATACAGCTGAGTCGAGCAACTGAGACATCATTTTAATTTCTCCTTTTGGAGTTTTCTTTCCCCATGGATTGGGGAAATCTTTACCCATCATGATTACACCGCCACGAGGTCCCCGCAAGGTCTTGTGGGTAGTTGAAGTTACGATATGAGCATATTTCACAGGATTGTCCAACAGCCCTGCTGCAATTAATCCGGCAGGATGTGCCATGTCAATCATAAGGATTGCACCCACCTTGTCGGCAATTTCGCGCATACGTTTGTAATCCCATTCACGAGAGTAGGCTGAACCTCCTCCAATTATCATTTTGGGTTTCTCACGTAATGCCACTTCTTCCATCTGGTCGTAATCCACGCGACCGGTTTCCTGTTTTAAATTATATTCGCAGGGAGTGTAAATGATTCCCGAAGTATTTACTAATGAACCATGTGAAAGGTGACCTCCGTGTGCCAGATTCAGTCCCATGAACTTGTCGCCCGGGTTCAACACAGCAAGAAATACAGCAGCATTAGCCTGTGCTCCTGAGTGAGGTTGTACATTGGCCCATTCTGCACCGAAAATCTCTTTCAAGCGGTCGATGGCAATTTGTTCACTCTGGTCTACCACCTCACAGCCGCCATAATAGCGTTTGCCCGGATATCCTTCCGCATATTTATTGGTAAGACAAGATCCCATTGCCTCCATCACCTGATCACTCACGAAATTCTCTGATGCGATCAGCTCAATGCCTTTCAACTGACGTTGATGTTCTTTTTCGATAATCTCGAAAATTAAATCGTCTCTTTTCATTATTTGTTATAATAAGATTAAAGTATATCTTGAAACCTTTATTATTATAATCGCACAAATTTAGGTAATATTTAAAGAGTGTGCAACCTTTTAGCTAAAAAAGTTATTTAAAATATAACTCCGAGTGAAAAACTAAGTACATTATCACGGCGTCGAAAAGTGATATTACTTACTTCCGGCTTACCCTCGACGTCTATATTATCGTAAGTAACAGACTTCGACAAGTTGTGAAGTCCTTGTTCATAACGAAAATCGAAAAAGATACGTGAAATGCTGACGCTTACTCCGATTACTGCACTGGCATTGAAGGGATGTAAGCTCTCATGGATGCCTTGCTGGTCGAAGTTCTCAAAGGTGATTTTATTTTTTTGATTCCACAGATATCTTAGTTTCGGTCCGGCAAAAAGAGACATGCTGTAAGGCCCTTGTCTTACTACGTGATAGCCGTAAAGCAACGGAAAATCAACACTGTGAATAGTTGAATTAACCGATGCATAGTCAGGTTCGATATCGGGATGTTGTGAACCCAGTTTGTCGAAAGTGATTTCGCATCTGCTGATATTATACGATATCTCGGGCTGTATAAAGTGTCTCTTCATGTTGAAGCGCATGAAGAGGGCACCGAAATAACCGATTTTATAATTATTCTGAATCTCGTCAATGGTTACATCCTTGATTTTCAGATTGGAAACCAAAAACATCGAAGAGTTAAAACCGCCCCTGATTCCTATATTTATTTTGCGGTCATCCGGGCGTTTTTCCTTTTTATGATCACCTTCACCATAAGCGGCAAAAGTAATCCACATATATATAAAAAGGAGAATCACTCGTTTCATAGCTTCACTTTGTTTTTTTTTCTACTGACCAACCGAATTTACCGATCTTTTCTCCCAGATTATAATATCCCCCATGTACATATACAAGCGGATTAGCTTCTGCCAGTTCCAGTTTTCCGGTTTCCCGGTTTAAGTGACGGTCATCCGCCCGGATGTTTACCACATCGGCAATAAACATATCATGTGATCCTAAAGATACAATTTCTTTCACCCGGCATTCGATACAAAGGGGAGATTCCTCAATGAGAGGCGCACTCACCACTGTGCATTTACCCGGTGTCAGTTTCATTTCTTCAAATTTGTGATAATCCTTACCCGATCGTACCCCACACCAGTCTGTTGCAAAAGCCATATCCCGGGTTGTCAGGTTGATCACAAACTCCATATTCTTTTTTATAATAGGATAGGAGTAGCGTTCGGGACGGACAGAAATATAACACATCGGTGGATTGGTACAAATGGTTCCGGTCCAAGCCACCGTAAGTATATTGTATTCACTTTCATTGTTTCCGCAACTTACCAGTACGGCAGGTAACGGATAAATCAGGGTTCCGGGTTTCCAGTCTTGCTTCATCTTTTTTATTAACAGCGTGCTATATGCGCTACAAGTGCTATTACGCCATAGCACAGTATTTTAAAACTCGTAGCGCTATGTCACGTAACTAAATGATTGTGATATCTTCTCTTTTCTGTTCTTTTTCGCAATAATGGCATTTTATAACGCAATTATCCTTGTCAATCACATGGAATAACGTGGCCATCGGTTCATTGTTCGTAATACATTTCGGGTTGGCACATTTCACTATACCTTTCAACTCGTCCGGCATACGTACCTCTTTCTTCTCTACCACTTCGTAGTCACGGATAATGTTTAGTTTTACATGAGGTGCTACTACGGAAATACGGTTGATTTCTTCGTCACAGAAGAACTTGTCGGCAATCTTGATGATTCCTTTCTTACCCAGTTTCTTGCTGTCCAGATTGAATCCGATAGTAATATTGGTCGTCATGTGTTCCAACCCAAGCAGTGAAACTACAGTAAAGAGTTTCTCCGAAGGGATATGGTCGATAACAGTGCCGTTTTTCAGTGCGGCCACCTGTAGTTCTTGTTTATTCTCGCTCATGATTTTATAAAATATCTTGTAAAGTGATTCCTAATACATCGCAAAGTATAGCTTGACGGGCATAGAGACCGTTCTGTGCCTGCTGAAAGTAGTAAGCTTTCGGACTATCGTCCACGTCATAAGCTATTTCGTTAACACGTGGCAATGGATGCAGGATGCGGAGGTTAGGACGAGTGTTTTCGAGCATTTTCGCTTTTAGGATATATACATTCTTCACCCGTTCATATTCCATTAGGTCAGTGAAACGCTCACGTTGTACGCGGGTCATGTAAAGAATATCCGCATCCTTAATTACCTCTTCGTTGAAGTCTGTGTGCTCCACATATTTTATGTTATGTTCTTTGCAATAAATCTTATATTCTTCCGGCATCTTCAGCTCTTCGGGAGCAATGAAGTGGAAAGTCGGATTAAAATGCCGCATTGCCATCAACAAAGAGTGTACTGTACGTCCGTATTTCAGGTCACCTACCAGATAGATGTTCAGATTCTCCAGTGTACCTTGTGTTTTATAAATGGAGTAGAGATCGAGCATTGTTTGTGAAGGGTGCTGATTGGCTCCGTCCCCGGCGTTTACGATAGGCACCGGAGCCACTTCACTTGCATAGCGTGCTGCTCCTTCCAGAAAATGCCGCATTACAATCACGTCAGCGTAGTTACTAACCATCATAATTGTATCTTTCAGAGTTTCCCCTTTGGATGAGCTGGTAGCTTTAGGATCCGAGAATCCGATAACCCGTGCGCCCAGGCGATTGGCAGCAGTTTCGAAACTTAGCCGGGTGCGGGTAGAAGGTTCAAAAAATAGGGTAGCCACTACTTTACCTTCCAATAACCGGCGGTTGGGATTCTTCTCAAATTGTTTCGCCATTTCGAGCATATAGAGGATTTTTTCTTTCGAATGCTCCGCTATGGTTACTAAACTTCTGTTTTCCATATCGTTATATGTTTATTGATATATCCTTTATTTCGGTTTGTAAAGATACGAAGAAAAATACAGGTTCTGCAAGATTTTCATCGTCTTTTTATGAGTAATTCCACTACTATGATTATTTATATTTTGCATAATTATTTGGAAAATATGCGCAATAGTATTACCTTTGCACTGTAATTAATGAATAATATGAACCGATTGTTTACTACATATAGCATACATAATGCCGTGCAAGAAAATAAGATTCTGTACGGACACTGCATTGTGCATGTACATTGGTTTAGCGGATTTATCTGAATTACTCCCTGTTTTGTAGTTTGATTTATCTCTTTTCGTTCCCTTATTAATATAAGGTGAAAGGGAGGATATGTCCGGCAGCTTATACATAAAAGTTGCCAGGAAGTGCATTGTGTAACTTTTTAAAATATACGAGTATGTTTTCCATTATATCTATCATGTTTTTAGGTATTGGCATCGGTTATTTGCTGCGTAACCTGAAATTTCTGGAGAAAGTAGAAAAGAGTACTTCGCTTACGATATTCCTGCTACTTTTCGTGCTGGGCCTTTCGATAGGCTCCAATAGTTTAATCGTAAACAATCTGGGTAAATTCGGATGGCAAGCCATTGTGTTGGCTACTTCAAGTATCTTGGGCAGCATGTTGGCTTCTTTTCTCGTATTACGCCTGTTTTTCAAGAAAGGAGGAAAATCATGAAAGGCAGTCTGATTGTTGTCGCATTTTTCTGTATAGGTTGTCTGGTCGGAATTTTCAATGATTTCCAGTTTGACATGCACAATCTTTCTATGTACATACTTTATGCATTGATGTTGCAGGTTGGCATCAGTATCGGAAGCAATAAGAATCTGAAATTTCTGATCAAAAGCCTACGCCCCAATATGCTTTTAGTGCCGATAGCTACCATTGTCGGAACCCTTCTTTTTTCAGCTTTTGCCAGTTTATTACTGAGTCAGTGGAGTGTATTCGATTGTATGGCAGTGGGAAGCGGATTTGCATATTATTCCCTTTCATCCATCTTGATTACTCAGTTCAAGGAGGCTTCCGTAGGATTACAGTTGGCAACGGAACTTGGTACAATTGCTTTGCTGGCCAATATTTTCCGCGAAATGATGGCATTGCTGGGCGCACCACTGATCAGGAAATATTTTGGGAAACTGGCCCCTATTTCTGCTGCCGGTGTAAATTCAATGGATGTATTGTTGCCGTCCATTACTCACTATTCGGGGAAGGACATGATACCTGTTGCCATCTTTCACGGAATCCTCATTGATATGAGTGTACCTTTCTTTGTTTCATTGTTCTGCAGTTTATAGTCATATTTCTTCATTAACTATCTCCCAGCCATTAATCTTGATAATGACCGGGATGTAGTTATCGAAGGATATTTCAATGGTGAAATCATGGTTATGCTCAAAATCAATATTGGGATTTCCGCCTATAAGTTTACCAATAAGATTCTCATCATAGCGGATTGTACCTGTTTTGTCGGCAATTCGCAGCCGGGGTTCTCTATCTTTTTCCAGCCTCATTACATTGAAGTCGGCAATCAGCGGATCTGATTGTCCCGATGATGCTTCATAAATGGGAATATAGGTTATCCGGTCATCATCGGAGAATTGTGAATCATATCCATACTTACCGTTATTATCCTCTATATAAATGTTGTCACTTCTGTCTTGATTCAAATTATGGGCAATGACCCGGATATGATTCGTCATTTGTTTCAAGTTTATCAATACGATTGTTTTTTCTTTACTGTTAAGCTCCACTATATCGTGCATACCGTGATAGAGCAGTTTGGGCTGATTGGTTACCCGGTTGTCCTCCTGACGTTTTACAGATAGAAAGAAATCATCGATATAAGTTTTCCCCGGCACACATTCAGAAGTTTGATAAGTGCTTTTATCATAGCCATCCCATACTACAAATTGGTAACTGCCCTGTTTGTAAGGCAGCTCCATGACATAATTGTCATTGATTGAAGTCATAGAATCGTTTACCTGAGAGATAAAAAGTCCTTTTTCATCGAATATGAAAACAGCCAATCGATCGACACCTTGCGCAGTGCTCTGCCTTGAGTCTGCATTTGTGTCATAGCTGAATTTGAGGGCCAGCCCTCCATCATCTTGGGGACATCCGGACATATCTTCCCGGATGCAATTCGTGAGTACGAAAGGCAATATAATGAATATGAATACTCTGAATCCGGCTTCTATCTTGCAAGTAAACATTCTGTGGGGCATTAATTAGCTGGTTATAAATCGTGATCTTCTTCAATCACCTCCCAAGGGATAATCTGGATGTCGACCCCAATCCATGAATTAGGCTTGATTGGTTCTCCTCTGTCAAAGTTGTCCGAAGGATTTCCCGGTGCTTGTATAGAATTGATGTTGATCTTGAAATATTGGTTTCTGTAGATATTATAAGGAGCCTGTGGTGTGACTGCGTCACCGTTAACAAAAATATGATAGTAACACAATCCGTTGCTATACGTATTCTCCGATAATAGGTAGTTCCCATTGATAGATGGCATTTGCGGAGTATTTGCGGCACATAGCTCCGCAAACTTTTCTGCCGTAGGTCCATCTATAAAGTAATTGGCAACACCATCTGCAGTCCGCACGACAAAGAATGTTTTATCCGCCGGTTTCGGATTGACGATGATTTCAAAATCAGCCGCAACTACGGGGGGATTTATTTTGGCAGATATGATGTTATTGGGTGTAAATACCCCACTGACACTGATAAAAGTTGCTGCATCCACATTGGATGTACCCGAAATATACTGGAATGCATTTTCCGTAGCATAGGAAAAAGAGGTAGGCACATCAGCCGAAGCATAAACGTTGATGGCATCTGTTCCCCTCGTAAAATCTTCTGCGGTATAATTAGCCCAGTTATAGTCTTTGATGAGAGCGTCCCTGTTATCCTGAATAAAGTAGAATTTTTTATTCAGGTTTCTCCAGCCGAACTTCAGATCTGTCATCGTTCCGCCTCCGTTCACCACAAAGCTCTGTGATTGGAACACCGCCGCTTTTGCAGTGACGCGATTCACAGAAATGGTTATGTGATTGTTTTCGGCTTCACTTTTCTTCTCATATAAATCAGCAGCGGGCGTAAGGGTCGGATAAGCACTATTGAACATGACAAATCCATTTGTTTGATCCGCCAATTTTGTTATTTCTTGTGTGAAATCTTTATAGCTGAATGCACCCAATCCGTTAGAAGTAATATAGTTCACTATTTCTGCATTAAGGTTTACTCCCGCAAAAATATATTTATCCGTCTTTTTGGTGCTGACCGGTTGGCTGGTTACCCAGGTAGAACTCCCGGCTGGTTTCTGTGTGAGCGTACCTCCTGCGACCGTAAATTCAGCTACAGTAGGTGTATTGGGAGATTCTGCGTCATAAATAAACACATGTAGGGATTTCACTGTGCTTTCCGCTGCAATTCCCGGATCTGTAGATACTGCACGTGTCTTCGATGCGTGGGGAATGCTGATGGAAAAAGAGGCATATGCATCCGGGGCAATTACGTCCGGATTGCTGGGCTGGTCAACCCAATCATTGTCATTGCTGCATGCAGTCATAGTCAATGCAACCAGTGTAGTCATAAAGATTTTACTTGTTTTCATTATCTTTTTATTTAGGTGGATATACTACGTTTTTTTTCAGATAACAAATATACCTTCCAGACAGCAACGATTTGTGACTTTAAAAATGTATTTATAAACAAAAAGTGTCTATTGAAGCAACCCCTGAAAAAGAAAGCTCTGATAATGCAACGCACCGTCATCAAAGAAATTGTTCGTTTCGATAGGCGAAACAAAAGTTACAGACTACTTGTTTACAGATAAAAATATAAAAACAATGATTATGCGTAATATAAATACAGATTTAATAGATGCAATGAAAATATACTTACCCAAGGGGAACAATCTTGCAAATGCGCTGATGGATATTCTTTACCTTGGCAAAGAAGCTACTTACAGGCGGTTGCGGGGTGAAGTACCGTTCACTTTTGCCGAAGTTGCCACCATATCTCAACACATGGGCATCTCTCTTGATAAAATAGTAGGGGCCGATTTGAATGACAACGCTATCGTTAATCTGAATATGTTGCAATGCCAACGCCCTGCGGAGACCTATTATTCTATTATCGATTCGTATATAAAGTTGTTCGGTCAATTGATTGAACGGGAAAGTTCGGAAAGAAGCACCTCCTCAAATACCGTTCCGCAAACCCTGTATTTAAAGTATGAAGCCTTATCCAAATTCCAGCTTTTCAAATGGATTTACCAGCATGAAAGTACATATGCAGGCAGACATTATGAAGATTTGGAGATTCCGGAAAAATTGATTGACAAGCAAAAAGAATTTGTAAATCTGTCTCAGCTATTCCAGTCAACCAATTATGTATGGGATAAAGAGATATTTATCAGATTGGTCAATGAGGTCAAGTTTTTCTTAAATATCAATCTGATATCAGAAGACAGTGTAAAAAGAATAAAGAAGGAATTATTGATATTGCTGAATGAATTGGAGAAAATTTCAGCTCAGGGAAAATATTCATCCGGAAAAGATGTGAAAATATATATATCCGATATCAATTTTGAGTCTACATATAGTTATGTAGAAACAGATATTTACCATCAATGCCTGATAGGGGTCTTTTCCATTAATTCCATAACTTCGAAAGATGATTTTCTATTTCAGCATTTGAAGCTATGGATACAGTCATTAAAGAAGTATTCAACTTTGATTTCGCAGAGTGGCGAGGTTCAGCGAATCCATTTCTTTAACCGGCAACAAGAACTGGTGAAAAGTTTATAATGAAGTTTCGAAAATGGATACACGTCTTTACACACATTTCCGATTGTTGCATAATTGGACAATAAATTCATGTGAGATGTGATAATAGAAAAATCTTTGTTTACACCATTCATTAAACGCCACGGATTCCTTCCTGAAAAAGTCCATCTTTGTATCTGAGAAAATAAACCTAAACCCTAATGAAAAAATTAATGGTAATTCTGATAACCGGCCTTTTATATATGTCGTGTACCGACAGTATGGAAGTGTCCGGAGATGCAGATAGAAATAATACAGAGGATGTATCGGTAAGGTTAGTGATAACCATACCGGCCTCCACTACATATGCCCGGACGCGAGGAACATTTGCGACGACCGATCATGAGTCTAAAATCAGTGAGATTCAAGTGTTAGTGTTTGAAGAAGGTAAATATAAGTACCGTGTACCAGGCATATCCATCAACAACACTTCATCCGCTGCTTCTTTTAAAGCTTTATTAAAATCAAGCAGTTTGCCTTTAAAATTACTCATATTGGCCAATGCTACCGATGCGGTAATAGCCAATGAGCCTTTGGTGGATGATAGCGAAGATTTGGTGAAAAAGAACATCAATCTCCGGTTCAACAATATCACTTCCGATTTTCCAATGTATGGGGAGTATGAATTGCCCGGCGGATTAAAAGCAACGGTTATAAATAATATTACCGGGATAAAGATGTTACGTTCCATTGCACGGGTAGATGTGAAAGCTACGGAAGTGGCAAACTTTAAGTTGTCAGGGGTAAAAGCATATCGTGCCAATGACCACTTGCAGATAATACCCGATGAAACCGGAGTCGTCAGGGTTACGCTTCCGAGCGTACCTGTCGGAACTACCGGAAATGTAAACAGTGTCCTGTATCCTGTACCTGCTGAGAACCTGAATGAATTTTCAGCCCAACTTTACTTGCCTGAAGCCGATTCACCAACCCCGGACAACCGGGTAAGCCAGGCAACCTGTATTGTTGTGGAGGGTTATTATGAAGGGAGTGATCAACCGGGTTACTACCGTATGGATTT
Source organism: Bacteroides fragilis (assembly GCF_019583405.1). GTDB lineage: Bacteria > Bacteroidota > Bacteroidia > Bacteroidales > Bacteroidaceae > Bacteroides > Bacteroides fragilis_B. Next base: position 441,325 of record NZ_SZUU01000001.1, read on the forward strand.
TGATCCCGATAATGTTGAAAATGCTTTCGGGCAAGTACTTCGTAATCATAAGTACATATTCAATATAAAGAAGGTTTCAGGTCCGGGGTGGGGTAGTCCGGACGAAGCGGCGAATAATCGTTCCGCCCATATCGTAGCCGAAGTACAGGCATGGGATGATTATACCATTGACATGAGTTTCGATGGAGAACATCATTTTGGGGTGTCTTCGCGAGAGATCATCCTCAAGAACAAAGCCGGTTCGGCAGGAATCATTAGTGTGAATACCGATCTTCCGGATTATACTTTACAATGGGCCGATGCCTCAGGAACTCCCCAAGGAACCGCCGACCAGTCATTGGCAAATGAATTCTTTAAAGTAGAAAAAACACAGAATGGGAGTCAACTGGTGATTACAGCTCTGCAGAACAATTCGGCAAGCAATATCCGTCGTACTCAAAACTTTGTGATTACAGCCCATCGCTGGCGTATTTTAGTGAATATACAGCAGAGATATGATGTAGCTGCCTACAAAACAATTGATCTTTTAACATTCAATGCCGGTTTGGGATATCTGGGAACGAATATCATTGGCTCTGGCAATGCAGAGGCGCGCGCAACCGGTCTTCGCGGAATACTCAATAATCAAAATAATTTCGGTCCGGCCGGAACAGTTGAATGCGGAGGATATAATCTGATTGGCGTGAGTGCGAGCAATAATAATCTGACAGATGCTCTTTTCGCGGCTTTTGATGTCGTTTATGTCCATTATATGAGCAATTCTTTATTCGGGATCTCGGATGCCCAGAAAGCGTACAATTGGGTGAAAGCTAAAAGGAACCGTGTCTTGATTGTTTCTTATGATGCCAGTGATGTCAGCCAGAATTTATTAAAAGAGATATTGGGTGGAAATAGTGGCATTTCTTTTTTAACGAGTAATACCGGTTCCTATCCTTTGGCAACTCTTGAGGATGGTAATAGCTACTTTACTACTAACGGGCCTTTTACCATTGCTCCATATACTCCTGTCAATACTGACTTCTCTTTACGCAATTATGATGCTTATCATGGCGAGATACAACTCAATACAGATGCATCCAAAGGTATTACTCCTATATTGATGGGGCCTGCAGGAGGTATTGTTTTGGGCGTTGACTATTCAAGGAGAATCGTTTATTGGGGAGATACGGATATTGGTAGTTCGGCATCCAGTTCAACGTCTACTACCGATAACCGTATAAACAATAATTCCGGGACCATTAATAATAATGCTTCCAAACTGATAGCCAATGTTTTCGCCTGGATAGCGGAGACTGTACTGTATGGAGAGTGATTACTATTCTCCTAGTTTAGCCAGCAAATCGTACGAAGGTACAAAAAACAATGTGCCTGTTACCGGAGTACTGAAGTCCAACAAACGATCGGTGTTCCCCACAGGATCACCAATAAACATGTTCTCCAACATTTTGCGGGTAGTACTGAAGGTGCTGGCATAGCCGATAAAGTATGTTCCATATTCTCCTTTCGAAGTGTTGGCAAACGGCATATTGGCACGTACGATTTTCAAATCGTCACCGATATTGGTTACAGCATTGTGGGCATTTTGCGGCTTCTCTTCGTCCGACAATTCCACATCATTATATTTGCGGCGGCCAATCACCTTTTCTTGTGCTTCGACCGGAAGCGAGTTCCACGCTACCATGTCATGGATATATTTCTGCACAAAAACGTAACTGCCTCCTGCGAATTGCGGGTCTTCGTCACCGACAACCGCAAAATGATAAGGTTTTTCATCTACGGCTGGATTCTCCGTACCGTCTACGAAACCGATGATCGCTTTTCCGTCCATATATCTGAACCCGTGTGTTTCATCGATAGATTCTGCCACACCTTTGAGTTTTTCGTCAATTATAGAAGCAAATTCAAAACAGAGACCCATCTGTTTAGCCCGGATGTGCAGTAACAGGTCGCCCGGGGTAGATACAGCTACATATTTATCTCCTTTTATCTCTTCAAAGGTACTTAACTCTTTAGGTTTGTCCAATTCCGGAAAAAGTCTGCTCCAGGCATCGGCACCAAACCCCATCGTGCAGCTAAATTGCATATCAGGAAAACGGTTACGCATACTGCGTATCAGGGCGGAGAAGTTAGCACATACATCTTTTACTTGCTTGATTGCATCGTCCGATTGCTTCAGTCCATAAACAATAAAAATAGCGTTTTCGCCTTGTTTCTCAGTTACATCTTGTGGTATATTTCCACCGAATAATTCTTCATGCGCATTCATACTTTCCTATATTTTTAAGTTGTTGTTTATTGTAGTCGGTCTGATCTGATCAAATCAGATTTTATTCTTTTCTATATATCATATAACTTAAAAGACGTGGCTTAGGTTCATTCGGAGATTTGATTTTGTTCACCACAGGATACATCGGCAAAACATACCTTGTATAAACTCTGTGGTGAACTTTGTTATATTACGGTTTTACGTATTTGGCGACACTACTCAAGCGCTTTTCCTGTACCGGCAGGCCAATATGGATTCTGATACATCATGGATGTATTGATATCTTCCGGATTGGTGGCCGACAATTGCAAGTCCTGTAATCCGAGTGGTTCCAGATAATAAGCTTTTTTCCAGGTATATCCGTCATAAAGTTGATTATTCGTTTGTGTCCTTCGCAGTGGTCGTACGTATTTTCCGTCCGATTTCGGCGACATGTTAGCAGATGTGCTGCCATCGGCTACTACAACAGACTTTTCATTTCCGTCTTTATCCGTGGTTGTGTAGAGTTTATAGGCTTCATCCCAAAAGTTGATACCTTCTACAATATACGGCTGTGTAAATAACCGGTCCCAAGAGCGCCATCTCTTCAGGTCGTCCCAGCGCATGCCCTCGGCGATAAATTCGCAGCGGCGTTCACGGCGAATGTTGTAAAGCGTTGCATCTACCATTCGGTCTCCCGAGTAGACTCCGAGGTCGTCTTCGCGGCTCAGATCCGTACTATTGATCGTCTTCTGATAGTCTTCATCGACACCGGCACGTCTGCGAATGGCTTTCCAGTAGTCCTGTGCCTTACTGTCTAACGAACCATTCTTCTCATAACAAGCCTCTATGTAGTTAAGATATGCTTCGGAAGCACGTAAAATAGGACAGGCATTGGTCCCCAGCAATTCGTCCGATCTGCTTTGTTCGTCATCATACGGATAGAACTTACGGGAACGATAACCGGTGATATCACGTGTCTGTTCCTGATCACTGATTACGGTAGATTTTACCCAAGGTACAGGTACCGGATTCGTCACCATGTTTCCCGCCTGGTCCTTATTGTAATTCTTCACTGTATCTGCCCTTTCGTCTGTCATCCACGCATCTTTTTCTCCCCACACAAACAGTTGCAAGCGCTCGTCGCGGTCTTTCTTTTCATCAGAAACCGTTCTGTCATCAATAGCATTGTTGCTTGCATAGATAGGCATACCGTCTTTCATCAGAAATGTTTTGATCAGTGAACGTGTCAGTCCGGTGCGGTCTCCGTTTTTAAGGCGTGCACCTACACAATGTGATACGGTAAGTGACAGGTTATATTGTTTCCACAGCAGTACTTCTTCCACGTTCGAAAGATCCGGCTGGCTGAACATTTCGAAATAAGGATTCCACCCATAAAGTGTATTGTATGGAGGATTCATGACATGCGAGTTTTCTGTCAGTTGAACATGATCGGCAACTGCTGCCGCTGCTTGCATCGCTTCCGTCAGGAAGAAGTTTATTTCTCCTGCTATATCGAATGTTTTTCCACTGTTATAGCTCATTACGGCTCCGGGCCATGTTGGATCACCCGGTATGCGCCCCGTTCCTTGATGATATTTCTCAAAGGTTGCTTCGAACAGTGCAACTCTTGATTTCAGCACCAATGCAGCCTGTTTGTTAATACGCTGGTTATTCTGGAAACCACGTTCTTTCAGGCGGCTGATAGCTTCGTCAAGATCTTTTAGAATGAAGCGTGCCACTTCATTGCGTGGTGCGCGCTGACTTTTTTTGATCAGTGTTTCGGAGTCGTCCGGCAATACTTCGGTAATGATGGGATAATCGCCAAAACGTACCAATGCGTTATAATAAGCCAGGGCACGGAAGAAATAAGCCTCTCCGATATACTGCTTCAACAATTCTGCATCTCCGGGAATCGTACCCTCTTTCTCTTTCGGCAGTACTTGTTCAAAGAGATAATTCCACACACGAATACGGTTCAGAGGTTCCTGAATGTTTTTCCCTTCGGGCACCTGTTTGTTTCCCGCAAAATAATCAAGGTTTCCATCATCACTCAATAAATTGTCGGTGTTAGCATCATTTCTTACCACTCCGGAGTTCCATGCCCTTTGGTGATACATCTTGGTTGTATTCGAATTTTCAAGGTAGTCATCATAGTAATTGATAACATAGCTTCCCACCTGATCTACTGTGTTGAAGTAATCTTCCGGAGTGATATCACTGATTGGCGAACGGTCCAGGAAATCGTTGCATGAAGTCAGTGCCAGTCCGCCCATTCCGATTAACGAGCAGAAACAGATATGTTTCAGTTTTAGTTTCATCATTTGTCTGGTAAAATTAGAAGTTAACATTTAAGCCGATAGAAATCGTTCTCTGCAAAGGATAGAGCTTACCGTCTCCCCAGTCGCTACCCAATAATTCCGGATCAAATACTCCGCTGATTCCCGAGAAGGTCAGCAGATTGTCTCCGGACACATAAATACGTACCGATTCCATTGCTGCTTTCCGGGTCCATGTTTTGGGCAGAGTGTAGCCAATCTGGGCATTCTTCAGACGGCAATATGCGGCATTCTGTAGATATCCGCTTTGTACTTTCTGGTTTTTATCCGTATTAAAATAGGGTTTAGGGTAGTAAGCATTGGTATTTGCACCGAGAGGATCACCTTCCGGACGCCAATAGTCCATGTGCTCTTTAAATGCGGTTGATTGCCATAATCCGCCATTTGCTCCCCAGAAGTACGGACCGTCCAACCAGTAATCCCTTTTCATCACCCCCTGCAGGAATACTGAGAAATCGAATCCTTTCCATGCTCCGGTCAGTGTCAAGCCGAAATTATATCTTGGAGTGTTGTTACCTATAATTGTCAGGTCACCATGATCTTCCAGAGTATTCGAACCATTGTTAACCCCTTCCTTTCCATCAAGATTGGCATACATAACATCGCCGGCTCCCCAGTTCGTTCCCCAGTTTGGGGTACCTCCATTGGCCAAATGTGCATTCATTTCTTCTTGGGTTTGTGCAATACCGATCGTTTTATATCCCCAGATGTCACCCAATATTTGTCCATTATAGTATACATCCGAAGAGAGTGAGTTCGTAGGATTCGGATATTTCAATATCTTACGCTTCCCGTCAGATAAAACGAATCGCGCACTATAATCAAATTCGCTGATGCGATCTCTCCAAGAGAGTTCCAACTCCCAACCGTATGACTTCATGTCGCAGTTGTTCACTTGAGGAGGCAGAGCTCCCAGTACAGGGGGTAATATAGGAGCAGGGCCAATCATATCGTATGTATAACGGTTATAATAACCGATCGATCCTGTCAGGCGATTATTGAGTAAACCAAAATCCAGACCGAGATCCCACGATTCAATGGTTTCCCATGTCATCAGTGAATTGACGATACCCGGAAGTTGAGCAGTGTTTTGTTTTTTACCGTCAATCAGCCATCCCGAATTGGAGGCTCCTGTAATCATATTCTGGTAAAACGGGTACCAAGCATTGGCCTTATCCGTATTGTTGTTACCAAGTTGTCCCCAAGAACCTCTCAACTTCAGCGTACCGATAAGACCGGCCAGCGGGCGGAAGAAATCTTCGCGTGCGATATTCCATCCGGCGGAGAATGAAGGAAACAACCCCCAGCGCTTATCGCCAACAAACCGTGAAGAACCGTCATAACGCAGATTGGCTTCTAACATATATCGTTCTTTATAGTTATAGTTCACACGTCCGAAGAAACCGGCAATCGCTCTTTCGCGTGCCCATGCATTTGCTTTCTGATTGTCCTGTGTCAGTCCTAAGGAGGGAACATTCGAGCTGATCAGATCCGTCCCAAACCCGGTCATTCCACTTGGCCGGAAGAGTTCGGCATTGAAACCGCCCATCACTTTAAAATAATGATCACCGATTGTTTTTGCATAGTCACTGTAAATGTTACCGGAGAAGTAGTCTTCATCTTCACGCTCGTCCTGAACCTCCGAATATCCTGCTGCTCCACCATTCCATGACAATAAATAGGGTTTATTATTTACGTCATATCCATAGATCGGTAATACGGCCCAATGTTGTTTTCGCGTATACGTACGCATACTTCCCTCTACTACGATTCGCCAGTCTTTGAGGGGCTCGAAGATGGCTTGCAACTGATTGGTATACCAGTTTTTCTGGCTGGTTTGCACACCACCCTCTTCCAACTGGATGATTTCCATATTGGGCATGTAATGGCCGTTTGGATCCATTGGAGCACAGGTCGGCCAACGGCGGGCAATGTTATGAAAAAATGCGCCTGTCATGTAGGTAGGACGGTCATAGTCTTCACGTGTCCATTTGCTCGTGTAGTTTAACGTGACCCACTCCGCAGGTTTTGCCGAGATTTTAGCATTCATCGTATAACGGTTGAAGTTATCTTCGCCGTGCTTGATAAGGCCATTCTGATTCAGGAAACTGCCGCTGATCATGTAGGTCAGTTTCTCTGTTCCTCCACTGATACTCAGATTGTGTTCCGTAGAAGGTGTCCAGCTTTTATAGAACTCTTTGAACCAGTCTGTATTGGCAAAAGATCCTGCATAGCTTTTCCATTTTCCGTCCGGTCCGGCTTCCACCCCATAATATTCGGGAGTAGAAGGGTCGGTAAATTTTCCGTTTTGGAAGTCCAGAATATTTTGCAATGCTTTTTCGTCAAAGGTAGGAGATTCTCCACCATTGGTCGAAGCCCGGTTAAAATACTGCGCAAAGGTATAAGAATCCACCATATCGGGCAATTGAATAGCATCTGAGAAACGTACATTACCTGAATAGTTTACACGCGTTTTGCCACTTTTACCACTCTTCGTAGTGATCAAGATGACCCCGAATGCCGCACGCGCACCATAGATCGATGAAGAGGCTGCATCCTTCAGTACAGATACCGATTCAATATCGTTCGGGTTAACAGTGTTCATGTCTCCTTCGATTCCGTCGATCAATACCAGCGGACTACTACTCGATCCGTCACTTATCGTACCCGCTCCGCGGATATTTACGTTGAGTTTGCCATCCAACGTGCCACCGCTATTGCCTACAGACATATTTAGTCCGGGAATAACCCCTTGTAATGCTTGTGACACATTTTGTACGGGACGTGATTCCAGAACGTCTGCATTGACCATGCTTACGGATCCGGTAACGTTTACTTTCTTTTGTGAACCATAGCCCACAACTACCACTTCATCCAGTTGCTTTGAATCTTCCTGCATGGTGATATGGAGTTCCTTTCCGGTCACTTCCATGGTAATGGTTTTGTAACCGATAAATGAAAATTCAAGGACAGCTCCTTTGGGAGTGTCAATTGAGAATTTTCCATCCAGGTCGGTGATGGTTCCGGTATTGGTGCCCTGCACTTTTACGGAAACTCCAATAAGAGGTTCCCCCGTGTTGTCGATGATGACACCGGTGGCTTTCACTGTTTGTTGTTGTATACTTGCAGTCTCTTGTGTTTTGTAAGTATCGGCTTCTGCTTGTACGGGCAGCACGCAGCACAGTAATAAAGTTGCGGCTGCTGTTTTCAGGCAGTGTTTTTCCCATACTCTTGTAAACCTTAAGGATAGGTTACTTTTTTTTGTCATAAATAAAATAGGTTTGAGTTAAACATGTTTTTCAGTTTTCTACTTCTTTTACTACTCCGTTCTTGCTTCCGAATCGGAGTATAGTTAGTTTTTGCTTTTTCTACTTTTTCATAATTTTTCTTTTAAGTGATACAATTATTGGGTTTCTCTGAAAAGAAACCAATTGATGAAATTGACAAAGATTATGCCAGCTGTGAAAGAATCGTATGAGCCGCTAATGAAGTATAATTGGGGGATAAGCATGTGGAATTTACCACATATTTGTGGAATTATTCCACAAACAAAATACTCCTCTCATTGTTACTTATCAAAGTTGAAATTAAAAAGAACCTCATTATGAAAAAGCTTAAATTCAATTTATTGACAGGATTGCTGTTGCTGATTTCCGTCTCTGTTTTTGCAGCCGGCTTTCCACCTCCCGATAAGGTACAGGAAACCTTTCAAAAAATGTATCCCAAAGTTACTACGGTTGATTGGCAACGAAAGGGAGACTATCATATTGCAGATATCAGGGTAGACGGACGGGAATTAAACGTCTGGTTTAGTGATAAAGGTAAGTGGTTAATGACGGAGGTCGATGTCGAAACTCTGGAGGCTGTTCCTGCTGCTGTGGCAAAGGCCTTTATGCAAAGTACGATGGCATCTATGCAGTTGGAAGATGTAAGAATCATCACTTTTCCTAAGCAGCCGACAGTAATTGTGATAGAAGTGGAAGAGTATAATACAGATTCTGAGTTTCAGTTGTTTTATGCTCCGGACGGCAAACTGTTGCAGACCCTTAACGTGAGCGATACCGGAGGAGAGATTTACCCGGGATTGTTTTAGGCAAAGTTTGTAGAGATGATGTCGGGAAAGATACTATTATATCTATGTTGATTTTTTGATCATCTATACTTTTTACACCTTCTCCTTCTAAATCGAAAGAAATTATTAAAACGCCCGTTGGTGTGACAATAATGGAAAGCGTATAACAAAAAATCTTTGATGCGTCAGGAGAGGTGTAAATTGTATTTTCAGTAGCGGCTATCTGCATATAATTCATAAGGCTTGACATTCCAGGCAGAGCAAGTCCAGAATGAGTCGCCATCGTTTTTATCAAATATGCAAAGTCCTCCCGGAGCCACCTTTATTTTATGCTCTTGGGCGAACTTCTCAAAATCTCCCGTCAAATAGGGAGCAAAGCGTATAATCCCATTAGACGTGACAAGTAAAGTTGTCCGGTGAGGTATCACAGTCTTCTCTGCGAAATCCAGCCAAGTATGAATGATTTGGTCCGGATCTACCTTCCATCCATCAGGTACAACTGCATTTTTATCCCAATCTTCAATTATTTTTTTCCCTTTTTCGATATTTCCATTTCCTAAACGTAGCCTCACTTCTTCTTCCGTTTTATTCTCGTCAACACCATAGTCGATCTCGACAAAAGCGTTTAATGGAGAAACATTTGAATCCAGACCGATGGTCTGAACAGCTAACCGGGCTGTCTGCATAGTGCGCAAAAGTGGAGCCGCATAGATTACGTCAGGGATCATATCATGTTCTTTTAAATATCTTCCGATACTTCTTCCCTTAAATTCTTCGACTAATGGTAGATCGGTTTTTGCTCCGACTCTTGTCGGAGTTTCTTCCGGACGAAACGTATTCCCGTGACGGGCTATGATAAGTCTGGTTCTCATTGGTTTTATTTGTTTAAAAGTGGTACAAATTCGATATCTTCCGTTTTTCATTCCGGTGAAAGATTGAATTCTCCAAATTCGGCGATTATTTTCTCTGCTCTTTCGATATCTTCCGGTGAATCAACTCCGGACATGGATTTACGGTTTCTATAGTCTACATCTATCATTTTTACAGGTATCCTGTTATGTAAAAATCTCATTTGCTCTAATCCTTCAGGAAGCTCATAAGGAGAAGCTTCTACTTCAAAATATTTTTTGAGTGCGTCGTAAGTATACGAATAAAGGCCGATATGACGTCTGACAGGAGATTTGTCAAGAATTTTTCTGACCTTTTCTTCATTTCTTATCACGGGAATTATAGCTTTGCTGAATGCAAGTGCGTATCCAAATTTATCGACTTCAACCGTCGTCCCGCTATATGGCGTGATTTTCTTTGATTCTTTCATCCGGTCATACTCTTCCCAAGATAAATGGAGGCTGGGAGTGAAAACCTGTCCTTCCTTATCATTTTTCCAAGCTTCAATCAACTGTTCTATAAACCAAGGTGGGCATAATGGATTGTCACCTTGCAGATTGACTATAAAATCCGGTTTTTCAGCGATTTTGGTTGTGACATCCCAGCATCTTTCTGTTCCACTTTTGCAGTTCTCGGAAGTCATCATTACGGCTATATTATTCTCCTTGCAGAAATTAACGATTTTTTCGTGGTCTGTCGCGACGATATAATTGCATCCTTCTACCTTATTACAAACATAGTCGGCAATCTCTGCAACACGCAAAACCATTTCTTTTCCCGCTATTTTCACTAAGGGCTTCTCCGGCAAACGGGTTGACGCAAACCTTGAAGGTATAATAATTAAAATCTTACTTTTCTCCATGCTATAATTATTTATGATATTAAAAAACTATTTTGATTTAACAAAAGTGTTTATTAGTTGACAATATTGCCTTTTTTCTATCATTAAGTATGATGGCTCAATACTATTGAAAGATTAACATAATGGGACATCGTATAAGCTTGACCGATAAAAGCGGCAAGTTATGGAAAATCTTTCAGATGACAAAGAATGTGAGCAAAAACATTCTTTTCGTCCTATATTTAAATGCATCTATTGGGTGGAAGCCAAATTCCCGGCATGAGGGATTGATAAGCTGAATTGTGAATTCTTTTAGAAGTAGTAGGGGTGTAGCCCTACCATTACTTAGGTATAGCTATCCGGTCATTATGGTTACACCCTTTGCTCCGGATAGCTACACCCATACAAGATATATAGTCAAGTTCACATCCATAACAGATATTAAGATGATAGGAATAGATATTGTGCTCCCTTAACAGAACTTTCGCGTGGCAAGATGTTTGTCTATTTTGTATAAGTTTGTGGGAAACAGGAATGCTTCGAAACACACATTCTGTATATATCTTATGGTCAGTCGTTTATGATTTTTTTGGAAAAACATGCTCCGGAAGGCCCTTTTTGTTTGGCAGTCTCTGCGTAAAAGCGGACATTTGCATTGTTGATCAACAAAACGAGAGTAAAAAATGAAATTTAAATCTTTAAAAAGAAACGTAGTATGAGTGTAATTTTTAAAACAGTAAAGCGCCCGTCAGATCCGCGCGTTGAGAATTCTCCCAAAAGGTATTATCCGCAACTTATCACACTGGGAAGGTCGGTTGACTTAAAGTTTATTGCACAAAAGATTCAGGACCGTTCGTCACTTTCGGTAGGTGATATCAAGAGTACGATTCAGAATTTTGTGGAGAAACTGAAAGAGCAGTTGCTGGAAGGCAAAGCGGTAAATATCGAGGGATTGGGTGTATTTATGTTGGCTGCCAAATCGAAAGGCTCCGAAAAACAAGAGGACATCACTGCTAAAAGCGTGGATAGTGTGCGTATCTATTTTCAGGCTAATAAAGAACTGAAAATTACTAAAACAGCTACCCGTGCAGGTGAGAAGCTGGACCTGATCAGTCTGGATGATTATCTGAAAGGGGCGGCCGATGGAGGAAACGGAGATATCGTGGATGATCCCACAGCCTAAATCAATCGATAGGCTGGCTGCGGCACCGCAGCCAACGGACGGATAAAGGGCATGAGTGTATGGCTTCCGGTTGGTTCCCCAATAAACGGGGACAACCGGGAGCCTTTTTTTGCTTCGCTTAGACTTTTTTGTGTGCAAACATGGAAAAGAACACTTGTCAGATGGACGGGAATGATTATCTTTGCAACTTCGAATAAAACTACGGAATAAAATGATTAAAAAGATAGTAAAAGGCCTTTGGGCTTTCTTTGCACTGATGGTGCTGGCAGGAATTGCAGTGTTTGCCTCTATCGCTTACGGATGGATTGGATATATGCCTCCTGTAGAAGAACTGGAAAATCCGAATTACAAATTTGCCACCGAAATTCTTTCGGAGGACGGCAAGGTTTTGGGTACGTGGTCGCTTAGTAAGGAAAATCGTGTATACACCTCTTATAATGAACTTTCACCCAACATTGTCAATGCATTGATCGCTACGGAGGACGTTCGCTTTACGGAACATTCGGGTATCGATGCCAAAGCGCTGATACGTGCTGTGGTAAAGCGTGGGTTGCTGATGCAGAAAAATGCAGGTGGAGGCAGTACGCTCTCGCAGCAGCTTGCCAAGCAGCTGTTCACAGATGAAGTTGCCAGAAATACGCTGCAGCGCCTGTTTCAGAAACCGATAGAATGGGTGATTGCCGTAAAACTGGAACGTTATTATACAAAGGAAGAAATTTTGAGTATGTATCTCAATAAGTTTGACTTCCTGAATAATGCAGTGGGAATTAAAACGGCTTCATATACCTATTTCGGATGCGAGCCCAAAGATCTGAAAATAGAACAGGCTGCTACGCTGATTGGTATGTGTAAAAATCCTTCGCTTTACAATCCGGTGCGCTTCAACGAGCGTTCGCGCGGACGACGGAATACGGTGCTGGATCAAATGAGAAAGGCCGGATATATCACAGCGGAAGAGTGTGATTCATTGCAGAATCTGCCGTTGGAGTTGGTATATCACCGGGTGGATCACAAAGAAGGATTGGCAACTTATTTCCGCGAATATCTACGTGGTGTGATGACTTCTCCTAAACCGGTCCGCAGTAATTATCGTGGCTGGCAAATGCAGAAGTTTTATGAAGATTCGATCGACTGGGAAATGAATCCGTTGTATGGTTGGTGTGAGAAGAATAAGAAAAAGGACGGTTCAAACTATAACATTTATACGGATGGACTGAAAATTTATACAACTATCAACTCACACATGCAGCGCTATGCCGAGGAAGCAGTAGAAGAACATATTGGGGAGCATTTGCAACCTCTGTTCTTTAAAGAGAAAAAAGGACGCAAAAAGGCACCATACAGTAATCAACTGACTCAAGAGGAGATTGACCGCATCCTGGACAGAGCTGTAAAACAGACCAGTCGTTATCAGAGTATGAAAGCAGCCGGAGCTTCGGAATCGGAGATCAAGAAGGCATTCGACAAACCGGAGCCGATGTCAGTCTTTACATGGCATGGTGAAAAAGATACCATTATGACTCCAATGGATTCCATCCGTTATTATAAACACTTCCTGCGTGTCGGATTTATGTCGATGGACCCGATAAACGGACAAGTGAAGGCGTATGTAGGTGGTCCGAACTATACTTATTTTCAATATGACATGGCAATGGTGGGACGTCGTCAAGTGGGATCTACCATTAAACCGTATCTGTATGCATTGGCTATGGAAAACGGATTCTCACCTTGTGATGAGACACGTAATGTAGAAATCACTCTAATTGATGAAAATGGAAAACCTTGGTCACCCAAAAACACTTCAAAAGGACATTATGGTGAAATGGTGACTTTGAAATGGGGACTTGCAAACTCAAATAACTGGATTTCGGCATACCTGATGAGTAAGCTGAATCCGTATGCTCTGGCACGTTTGATCCACACTTTCGGTGTACGCAATAAAGACATTCAACCTACAGTATCTCTCTGCCTCGGTCCGTGTGAAATTTCGGTGGGAGAGATGGTAAGTGCATATACGGCATTTGCCAATAAAGGAATCCGGATGGCTCCATTGTTTGTGACTAAAATAGAGGATAGCGAAGGTAATATATTGGCCACCTTCTCGCCACAGATGGAAGAGGTTATCAGTGCATCGAGTGCTTATAAGATGCTGGTAATGTTGCGTGCCGTAATCAATGAAGGTACAGGAGGACGTGTCCGCAGGTATGGAATAACAGCCGATATGGGTGGTAAGACCGGAACGACTAACCGCAACTCGGACGGATGGTTTATGGGATTCACTCCTTCGCTGGTATCCGGATGCTGGGTAGGCGGTGAAGAACGTGATATCCATTTCGACTTTATGAGAGATGGGCAAGGGGCTGCGCTGGCATTACCTATTTGGACAAAATACATGCATAAGGTGTTTGCAGACCAGACATTGGGATATGATCCGAAAGAGACTTTTAAACTGCCTGACGGATTTGATCCATGCAAAGATTTCAATATTTCGGGAGACAGCATCATAGATGAACCGGAATCAGGGTTGGACGATCTGTTTAATTAATGAATGTGGGCGATGCACTCCTGTCTGATTTGTATAGGAAGCAATTATAACCGGAAGGAGAATCTCCTTCTGGCTCGCAGGAGACTGACGGCTCTGTTCCCCTCTATCCGTTTTACGGGTGAGCAGGAGACAAGGCCGTTATTCTTTCGTAACCCGGCACTATTCTCCAACCAAATGGCCCGTTTCTATACCGATGCAGATGCTGAACGGGTAGTGAAGGAGTTGAAAACAATCGAAAGAGAGGCCGGCAGGGAGCAGGAAGATAAAAAGAAAGAAAAGGTATGCTTGGATATTGATCTGCTTGTTTTTGATGACCGGATCTTGAGGCCGGAAGATCTGCAAAGAGAATATGTTCGCAAAGGACTTGAAGAATTGAAATAGCCCTCTCGGGCTCACAACTAAATATAAGAATATATGAGTTTTTTACAGAAAAATAGTTTATTATGAACCGGACACTTCAACCCGAAATTCAGGAACTGGTCCAATTTAATATTCTTCCTCCGGTGCGCACTGTCATGCCGAACGGAGTACCATTGACAATTATCAACGCAGGTGAACAGGATGTGGTACGTGTCGATATTTTGTTTGGAGGCGGACGATGGCAACAATCACAAAAATTGCAGGCATTATTTGCCAATCGCATGTTGCGTGAAGGATCCCGAAAATATACCGCGGCGGAGATAGCCGAAAAGTTGGATTATTATGGCGCATGGCTTGAACTGTCCAGTTCGGCGGAATATGCATATATCACACTGTATTCGTTAAATAAGTATTTTGCCGAAACGCTTGATGTACTCGAATCGATCATAAAAGAACCTCTCTTTCCGGAAAAAGAACTGGGTACGGTAATAGATGCCAATATTCAGCAGTATCAGGTAAATGTATCAAAAGTAGATTTTCTGGCACATAGAAGTTTATTGAGAGCACTTTACGGAGAGGAGCATCCGTGTGGACGCTATGTGGAGGAAACGGACTATCATCATATAACTCCGGCTTTATTACGTGAATTTTATGATGCATATTATCATTCGGGAAATTGTTATGTTTACCTTTCCGGTAAAGTGACGGACGAGATTACCCACCATATAGAAGCCGCTTTCGGCACGGCACACTTTGGAAATCATCAGCAAGTGGCGGTTAAGAAAGATATTCCATTTGTTAGCATACCCGAGAAACGCCTTTTCATAGAAAGAGAAGATGCGATGCAGAGCGCAGTAAAGCTGGGTACCACTACTATTATGAGGACACATCCGGACTATCTGAAACTCCGGGTACTGATCACTCTGTTCGGCGGATATTTTGGAAGCAGACTGATGTCTAATATCCGGGAAGAGAAAGGATACACGTATGGAATTTCTGCCGGAATCATGTTTTATCCGGGCAGCGGGTTGCTGGGTATCAGTACAGAAACAGCTAATGAATATGTAGAACCTCTGATACAGGAAGTCTACAAAGAGATTGATAAGTTGCAGAATGACAAAGTAACTCCGGAAGAACTGGCCATGGTGCGCAACTATATGCTTGGAGAAATGTGCCGTAATTATGAGTCGCCTTTCTCACTGGCAGATGCCTGGATGTTTATTCTGACATCAGGTCTGGACGATGATTATTTTGCCCGTTCGCTACAAGCTGTGAAGGAGGTTACTCCGGAAGAAATACGGGAGTTGGCAGGCCGCTATTTGTGTAAAGAGAGTTTAAAAGAGGTCATTGCAGGTAAAAAGTTAGCATAAAAATCTGTCAAAAGAAAGTAGCTTTAGTGTATAAATTGTATATTTGCCAAATGAAAACAACAAGATACATCTATACAGCACTCATTTTAGCGGCTCTTTCGCAAGGGAATGCTGTCGCACAAAATAAAGGTGGATTCTTCAGCAAAGTGCGGGACACCTTCTCTACAGAAATCAAGATAGGAAATTACACGTTTAAAGATGGTTCCGTATATACTGGAGAAATGAAAGGGCGTAAGCCAAACGGTAAAGGGAAAACTGTTTTTAAGAATGGGGACGTTTACGAAGGGGAATACGTAAAAGGTAAACGAGAAGGATTCGGAGTTTACACCTTCCCGGACGGCGAACGATATGAAGGACAATGGTATCAAGACCAGCAGCATGGTAATGGAATCTACTATTTTATGAATAATAACCGTTACGACGGTATGTGGTTTCAGGATTATCAGCATGGTCCGGGTACGATGTATTACCATAATGGAGATATCTATGTGGGTGATTGGGTAAACGATAAACGTGAAGGTAAAGGTACCTATACTTGGAGAGACGGTTCCAAATACGTCGGTGACTGGAAAAATGATAAGAAAGATGGCAAAGGCGTATTGGTATGGAACGACGGGTGTAAATATGACGGCGACTGGAAGAATGACGTTCGTGAGGGCAAAGGGACCTTTGAATATACCAACGGTGAGAAATACGTAGGAGACTGGAAAGATGATTTGCAACACGGAAAAGGTATTTTCTTTCTAGGGGGTGACCGCTATGAAGGTTCATATCTACAAGGAGAACGAACCGGTCCGGGTATCTATTATCATGCCAATGGGGATAAATATGTAGGAAACTTTAAAGACGGCATGCAAGACGGTGAAGGTACATTTACCTGGGCTAACGGTGCTGTATATGAAGGTGAATGGAAAGATAATAAACGTAACGGACACGGGGTTTACAAATGGAGTAATGGAGACGTGTACGAAGGCGAGTGGAAGAATAACCAGCCAAACGGCAAAGGCACTCTTACTTTAACGAACGGAACCAAATATAAAGGTGGTTTTGTAAATGGAATGCAGGAAGGTAATGGTGTGGAGGAAGATAAAAACGGGAATCGCTATGAGGGCTTTTTCAAACAAGGTAAAAAGAATGGTCCGTTTGTAGAAACAGATAAAAATGGAAAAGTGATTCGTAAAGGCACCTATAAATTCGGACGGTTGGAATAATTAAAACAGAAATTAATAAATAAAAAAACGTAGAACTGAAAAGTTCTACGTTTTTTTATTGTCCTTGATTCTTCTATCTTTTTAGATAATGTATTGTGAACTGATGGATTCGTTGTTCATCACACGTTTGATTGTTTCGGCAAACATATCGGCAATGCTCAACTGCTTTACTTTGGCACACTTCTTAGAGTAAGGAATACTGTCGGTGAATACCATCTCGGTCAATCCTGATTCCTGAACACGGAATGAAGCAGGATCGGACATTACACAGTGACTGGCAATGGCACGTACTGAGTTGGCACCGGCTTCAAGCATGATGTTGGCAGCTTTGGTAATGGTACCGGCTGTATCAACAATGTCATCGATTAATACTACATTTTTGCCTTTTACATCACCAATGATCTGCATAGAAGCTACTTCGTTTGCTTTTTCACGTGATTTGTTACAGAGTACCAGAGGTACACCCAAATATTTGGAGAATGTACTTGCCCTCTTTGAACCACCAACGTCAGGAGTCGCAATCACGAGTTCATCCAGCTTCAATGACTGAATATAGGGGAGGAACACAGCCGAAGCATATAAGTGATCCACCGGAATATTGAAGAAGCCCTGAATCTGGTCCGCGTGCAAATCCATTGTGATCAGACGGTCAATGCCTGCTACTGAAAGCAGGTCTGCTACCAGCTTGGCGCCGATAGAAACACGTGGTTTATCCTTTCTGTCCTGACGCGCCCATCCGAAATAAGGGACAACTGCAACAACGCTCTTTGCTGACGCTCTCTTAGCTGCATCAATCATCAGAAGGAGTTCCATCAGATTGTCGGAATTAGGGAAAGTGGACTGAACCAGGAATACATGTGCGCCACGAATTGACTCTTCGTAAGAAACGGCAAACTCACCATCGGCAAAGTGGGTGATGTTCATGTTTCCCAGAGGACAATTGAGGCTTGCGCAGATTTTTTCTGCCAGGTATCTCGAATTAGTTCCCGAGAATACCATAAAGGGTGCTTTTTCGCTCATTGTGTGTAATAGTTGTTACCTATTGGTTATAATTTGCGCGCAAAGGTATGAATTATCTAGGCATTTTAAAAGACTTATTGTAGAAAAAATTGTAGTTTTGCTACCTGAACACTAATTGTATCTGAAAGAAATGAATCCGCGTTTGCTTATACCACTCTTCTGTATGTTGTTGTTGACGACATTTTTCTCTTGTGTCGATACAGCTCCGACTAAGGAGGTACAGCACATTGATTCGCTGAACTCACGGGCTTATGTATACCGGTATAAAGATCTGGATTCTTCCTGCAGGGCTGCATCGCAAGCGTACAAAGAAGTTAGCATGTACAGTCAGGGGAAAGCGGAAGCCTCCAATAATCTTGCTTTTTGCGCTTTTATGCGGATGGATTTTGATACAGCTGAACGTCTGCATAAAGGGGTATATAACCTGACGAAAAATGAATTGGAACTTTTGATTGCTGACATCGGGTTGATGAAGATTTATCAGCGGACGGCCATGAACAAGGAGTTTTATGACTACCGGAACAGTGCAATCAGGAGGATGAAGCGGATTGATGAAGAAAATAATCTGTTTGTCGACCGTCATGAGAGTGCCCGGTTGGATTATGCCTTTACAGAGTTTTTTATCGTTTCGGCAGTTTATTACTATTATCTGCAACAACGTGCCGAGGCTATGGCTTCGCTGAATGAAATACAATTAAATGAGGAGTTGGCGACTGATACAAATCAAATTCTTTATTTCCATTATATAAAAGGTTCGGCCGGACTGTGTGAGGGTAAAACACCGGATGAACGAAAACTTGAAGAATTCGATGAGTTATATACAACCTGGAAAATGGCCTCGGAGCAAGGATATTTGTATTTTGAAGGAAATGGTTTGCAAGGACTCACCAATTTAATGGCCTCTCAGGAGAGTTATGAGCTATTTCTGAACAGGCGTTCACACGCTCTGACAAGGTTCGGCATACCAGTGGATTCATTGTTACCGTTGCGTTTGGGGCAGATGGCATTGGAGCGTTTTCGCAAATATAATGACCTTTATCAGATAGCGGGTGCGTATGTGTCGATCGGTAAATATTTGAATGCTCACGGACGGTATACAGAAGCATTGGATACATTGGCAAAAGCTTTGGACTGTGTGAACCAACATCATATGTCATACTATCATTCTGTGGCGGATACGCTCGACAAGTTACAGGTGTTTGTTCCTAATAAAGATGTGGCATATACAGAAGTAACTTGGCTTGGAAAAGAAAAGGTGAAAACCGTGCCGGAATGGATTTCCAGAATACGCGAACAGTTGAGTGTATCGTATGCTTGCCTGGGAATGAAACCGGCATCGGATTATAACAGAAATGTTTATTTGGATATTTTACGGTATACCCGCCAGGATAAGGAATTGGAAAGCCGTTATCTTTCATTAGAGCAAGAGTCCAGACAATTGAACGTGGTATTGTTTTTCGTGATTATAGGACTTATACTGGTGACCGTTATGTTTTGGTTATTCAATAAGAGATCAAAAGTACGGAACCGGATACATATTGCACGTCTACGACAGACTTTAGATGTTTGTCAAAAAATCACTGCTTCCATACCGGTAGATGTAACAGATGAAAGCGAAATTGTACACGCTATCTCAGAATCCATTCAGCCGGATATGGAGCAATTGTTTGGTGCTACAGAAATCCGTATCGGAATAAGAAATGAAGAAACGGGAGACATCGAATTTAATGAAGAGTGTAAGAGTGGACAGACGGATGAATCCAAGTCGATTGGAGAGGTTGCTATTGGGGCAGTGTTTGATCTGTATGTACCTGATAAAACGGAACCGATCGGGATTCTAAAACTATTTACCCGCCATCGCTTGAATAAGGATGAACAGGCATTGGTGAAAGTTATCACTCCCTATATTGCTTGGGCACTGGACAATGGAATGACATTTATTTCATTGGGGGATGAACGGAATAAGTTGGAAAAACAAAGGTATGTCTACGAACAGCATATTGCCGGGAACAAACGCCAGAACCTTATAAAAAAATCTTGCTTGGCCATTGTGGATGGAATCAATCCGTATATAGACCGGATTATCAATGAAGTTCATAAATTGACGGAAAAGGGCTTTATAAACAACAATCGGATAAAGAAAGAAAAGTATCAATATATCGACGAGTTGGTAACTACAATCAATGAATATAATGATATATTGGCTTTGTGGATTAAGATGAAACAAGGTTCGCTTAGTCTGAATATAGAGAATTTTGAATTGAACGAACTCTTTGAATTGATAAGCAAAGGACGCAAAGCCTTTGAAATGAAGAAACAAAGGCTTGAAATAGAACCGACAAAAGCATTGGTGAAGGCTGATAAAGCGTTGACTTTGTTTATGATTAATACATTAGCCGAGAATGCCCGGAAATATACTCCGAAAGGGGGTATAGTGAAGATATATGCTAAGCGGACTGATGAATATGTTGAGATTTCCGTAGAGGATAATGGACGTGGACTTTCGACTGAAGATATAGCCAAGATTATCGGTGAGAAGGTTTATGATTCCCAATCGATAGGAATGAAAAACAATCCGGATAAAGAGGAACTGAAACGGAGTAAGGGCAGTGGCTTCGGGCTGATGAACTGTAAGGGAATTATTGAAAAATATAAAAAGACCAATGATCTGTTCCGAATATGTACATTTAACATAGAAAGTACACCGGGCAAAGGCAGTCGTTTTTACTTCCGATTACCTTCCGGAGTCCGTAAAATAATTGGGATTTGTTTATGTCTGGTCGGATTGTTCAGCTCATTCTCCTGTCAAGGCGAACCGATGCCTGAAAAGTTGAAAGATATTCCGGTAGATTCCGTAACCTTAGCAGCTGAAGCTGAATATGAACACCTGTTGGACGAAGCATCCAGATTTGCTGATACAGTTTATTATTGCAATGTTATAGAAAACTTTGAGCTTGCGTTGCAGTATGCCGATTCAGCATTAAACCGGCTCAATGCACATTATAAAAAATATGCTCGCCATCCCCAACGATTTATGAAATTGGTGGGAAGTGGGATTCCGGCCGAACTGGAATGGTGGGTAGAACCTTATAATACGGATTTTCATGTGATACTTGATGTGCGTAATGAAGCATCTGTTGCCTTTTTGGGACTTAAAAAGTTAGATGCCTATACATATAATAATGTTGCCTATACAGCATTGTATAAATTGACAGGGGAAGATCAGTCTTTAGAAGGTTATTGCCGACAATTGGAACGTTCAACAACCAATAAGACGGTAGGAATTATCTTATGTATCCTCTTATTGGTGGCATCCCTTTGCGGTTACTATCTTTTGTATGTTCGTAAGAGACTTTTGAACCGATTAAATTTGGAACAGGTCTTGGAAATTAATAAAAAGGTATTCGCTTCTTCATTGGTGCGCACACAGGAGTCGGCAGAAGCTTTACAACGCGAAGAAGATACATTGAAAGAGATACCACAACGAATCGTAAACGAATCATTCGACTCGATGAATGAGCTGTTGACTATAGAATGTTTGGGGATTGCTGTTTATAATGAAATGGGACATCGGCTTGAATTTGCTTCCAGTCCCCGTATGGATGAACCTCCGGAAATCATACAACAGTGTTTTGATAATCAGACTTATCTTTCGGACGGAGATATGCAGGTATTACCTTTGCTGGTTGATGCCGGAGGAGAACATCAGTGTGTCGGTGTATTGTATCTGGAAAGACAAGAGGACAGTATGCAAGAAGCGGATCGTTTGTTGTTTCAGTTAATCTCCAGGTATGTAGGCATTGTGGTATTCAATGCGGTTGTCAGACTTGCCACAAAATACCGTGACATTGAGGCGGCACACGAGGAGACCAGGAGAGCTTCGTGGGAAGACAGTATGTTGCATGTACAGAATATGGTGTTGGACAACTGTCTCTCGACCATCAAGCATGAAACAATTTATTATCCAAACAAAATCAAACAGATTATCGGCAGGCTGAATACACACTCCCTATCTGGAGAGGAGGAAAAGGAATGTGTGGAGACTATCAGTGAATTGATAGAATATTATAAAGGAATCTTTAGGATATTGAGTTCCTGTGCTTCCCGGCAACTGGAAGAAGTAACATTCCGAAGAGCTACGATACCTGTTACGGATATAATGGTATATGCCGGCAAATACTTCAAAAGAATAAGTAGAGGGGTTGATAATAAGATAACGTTGACTGTAGAGCCTCTTGAAGGCAAAGTCATTGGAGATATCAATCAGTTGCGTTTTCTTATAGAGAACCTGATTGATGAAGCCCTTTCCTTCCATGAGGATGGAGAATTGGTTTTAAAAGCCATTATGGATGGAGAATATGTTCGTTTTTTGTTCACAGACAGAAGGCGTGAGAAGCAAGTAGAGGAATTGAATCAATTATTTTATCCGAATCTGGCACGTATGACTTCGGGAGAGAAAGGTGAATTACGAGGAACTGAATATCTGATCTGCAAACAAATTATTCGTGACCATGATGAATTTGCCGGAAGGCGCGGTTGTCGCATTAATGCAGAGCCGGCACAGGGAGGAGGATTCACAGTCTATTTTACAGTACCCAAAAGATAAAAAATTAAATATACACAGATAAAATAGTATGGAAGATAAGAAATTTAAAGTAATTATTGTAGAAGATGTAAAACTGGAACTGAAAGGAACAGAAGAAATATTTCGCCATGAAATACCTAATGCTGAGGTAATAGGTACGGCAATGACTGAAAATGAATTCTGGCCTTTGATGGAAACGCAATTACCTGATATGGTGTTACTGGATTTGGGATTGGGAGGCTCTACAACAATCGGTGTCGATATATGCCGGAATATCTTTAAACGTTATCCGGGAGTGAGAGTATTGATATTCACCGGAGAAATTTTGAATGAGAAGCTATGGGTAGATGTGCTGAACGCCGGAGCAGACGGAATTATATTGAAAACAGGTGAATTACTCACCAAGACGGATGTACAGGCCGTAATGGATGGGAAGAAGTTGGTATTCAATTATCCGATTCTGGAAAAAATAGTGGAGCGGTTTAAAAAATCAGTAGCTAACGATGCTAAGCGTCAAGAGGCTGTCATCAGTTATGATATTGATGAATATGACGAACGCTTCCTCCGCCATCTGGCGTTGGGGTATACCAAAGAAATGATAGCTAACCTAAAGGGTATGCCTTTCGGAGTGAAATCGTTAGAGAAACGGCAGAATGATCTGATCGGAAGGTTATTTCCACAGGGTGAACGGGTAGGAGTAAATGCAACCAGACTGGTGGTCCGTGCATTAGAACTTCGTATAATCGATCTGGACAATCTGGATGCAGATGAAGAGTAAATGGCGTATGCCGCATCCGGCAACGATGTTCTTCCTGTTTACGCTGGCAGTCATCTTTCTATCCTGGATATTCGATATTTATGGATTAAGGGTGCAACTACCGCAGACAGGAGCAGAGATTCGTGTACAAAGTCTGCTGAGTCCGGAGGGTATTCGCTGGATGTTGCGAAATGCAATTACTAATTTCACAGGATTTGCACCATTGGGAATGGTGTTGATAGCAATGTTTGGTATCGGGGTAGCTCAACATTCCGGCTTTATTGACGCTTGTGTCCGGCAAGGGGTGAAAAAACGAAAAAACACCAGGAGGATCATCCTGTGGGTGATTATTCTTGGATTACTATCGAATATAGTAGGAGATGCGGGTTATATAATATTGCTTCCGATAGCAGCCACTTTGTTTTATTCGGTAGGATTAAATCCGGTAGCGGGAATTATTACCGCATATGTTTCGGTTTCTTGTGGCTACAGTGCCAATGTAGTGCTGAGCACCATGGATCCATTAATTGCCCGTACGACACAGGAAGCAGCCATTGACTCCGGAGTATATCAGGGAAATACGGGACCATTGTGCAATTATTATTTTATGTCTGTTTCTACATTCGTTATCGGAGCCATAATTTACAGGATAACCTGCAAACGACTGATTCCTTCTCTGGGACAATATGAAGGAAAACAGATATTTGAAGGCTATAAACAGTTGTCACGCAAAGAACGCCGGGCCATGACAATGGCGATCGTTGTGGGAATGCTTTATGCTGCAATCATTTTATGGGCCACTTTTTCTTCCTGGGGTATTTTGCGTGGAGTAAATGGAGGGTTGATACGTTCACCATTCATTATGGGGATTTTGTTCTTATTGTCTCTGGGGGCTGCTATTATGGGAATGGTCTATGGGTTTAGTTCCGGACGTTACCGTTCGGATAACGATGTGATAGAAGGATTGGCACACCCCATGAAATTATTGGGTGGCTATCTTGTTATTGCCTTTTTTGCGGCCCAGATGTTTGCTTGCCTGGAATATTCACATTTAGATAAATGTGTGGCTATCATAGGTGCTAATTTACTTTCTTCTGTGCAGGCAGGTCCTTTATGGACTTTGATTTTATTTATATTGTTCACTGCAACCATTAATCTGATTATGGTCTCTGCTACTGCTAAGTGGGCATTTATGGCATTTATCTTCGTACCGGTATTTGCACGAATGGGAATTGAACCGGATATGACGCAATGTGCTTTCCGGATAGGTGACAGCGCAACTAATGCTATTACTCCATTCATGTTCTATATGCCTTTGGTGTTGACCTACATGCAACAATATGATAAGCAAGCCACTTATGGTTCACTCTTAAAATACACTTGGCGATATTCGGTATATATACTGATAGGCTGGACAATGTTACTTTTTATTTGGTACTTAACTGGCTTACCTTTAGGATTATAGAATATATATGTGAAAATATAAGTAAAAAAAGACACAGATTTTTTTGGAGATTTCAGAAAAAGCACTACCTTTGCACTCGCAATAAAGGATGGTTCCGTAGCTCAGCTGGATAGAGCAACGCCCTTCTAAGGCGTGGGTCAAGCGTTCGAATCGCTTCGGAATCACAACGTAAAGGCAGTCTATTTGGGCTGTCTTTTTGTGGTTTATGCTGAATATCAGCATTTTACTGTCTATAAAGCCCTTTGGAGGAGTGATTTACAGCTATTTCTTTTCAATCATCATTCTTGTTACTTTTGATCTAAGATGCTACTTTTGCTTGCTGTTGTTTCAACATTGTTTCGACATAACTAAAATCATATACTATGGCAACAACATTCAGAATAGAGGTATGTTAAAAGTATTACTTAGGCAATCATGCAATTAGCTGTCAAATTGTTACAGAGCAATTATGGCTTAGATAGAAAGCAGTTACAGAATCAGTATAAACAACATCTGTGTGATTATAATGATTAGGATCAATTTAATGATGCCTTCTTTGCCTTAAAAACATAGGATACCATTCTGTATGGACGAGATGGCACTGGCAAAGGAGAACTTTACACTATACTTGATTAATAGGGATAAAAAAGGGGGGTACAGGCTCTATTCTAATCGTCATCGGGGAACTAAGGCTGAAGATGTAATAAAAGTACTGATGCTCATTGGCATAAAACTGTGCAATATGGTGAAAGAGTTTACACCTGACATGGCAAACAGCATGTAAAAGATTGCTCGGAAATGTTTCTCTAGGGCATTGCAGATAGTGGATAGGATTCATGTATTCAAACTGGTATACGAAGCGGTGCAAGACCTACACACGGCCTACCGATGGCAAATAATAAAAAGAGAATAAAAAAGAGAGAGGTCAAAGCTAAACGAAAATACTATGAACTGGAGGTATTTTGTAACGGGAATATGCTCAGATTGTTGCTGGACAAGAGTCGGTATTTGTTGTTAAAGCACCTCATAAGTGGACTGGCGGGCAAAAGCAAAGAACAGAGATTCTATTTGAACAATTTTCGAATTTAAAGGAGATATGTCATTACGCATTAAGGTTAGGAAGGATTTTCATAGATTATACAGATAAAGATGTAGCACATACCAAACTATCCCTGTAGTACAACGCAATCGAAAAATACGGGTACGATACCTTTATCACAAAAGAATACCGGTCAATTGGCTTTTAGTTGCATTCTTTAACGTAAAAATAACTATCGTTACTGACTTTTCAAAAAAGTCAAAAGATGAAAAATATATTGTGTTTACATCAGATTCGTATTACATTTGAACGATAAACAATTAAAAAACACAATAACCATGAAAAAAATTATTTTATTACTTGCTTTATGTTTTACTGCAAATAATTTCTTTGCGCAAACCACAGATCCGAATCAGTTGAAGAATGAAGGTAATGATGCTTTGAATGCAAAAAATTATGCCGTTGCTTTTGAAAAATACAGCGAATATCTGAAACTGACTAATAATCAGGATTCTGTCACAGCCTATAATTGTGGTGTATGTGCAGATAACATAAAGAAATATAAAGAAGCCGCCGATTACTTTGATATTGCGATTAAAAAAAATTATAATCTTGCAAATGCATATATAGGTAAGTCTGCTGCCTATCGCGATATGAAAAATAATCAAGAGTATATTGCTACATTGACAGAAGGTATCAAAGCTGTTCCGGGCAATGCTACTATTGAAAAACTATATGCTATTTATTATTTGAAAGAAGGACAGAAATTCCAACAGGCTGGCAATATCGAGAAAGCAGAAGAGAACTATAAACATGCCACTGATGTGACTAGTAAGAAGTGGAAGACTGACGCTTTATATAGCCTTGGAGTATTGTTCTATAATAATGGAGCCGATGTTCTACGGAAAGCAACTCCTTTAGCTAGTTCGAACAAAGAAAAATATGCTTCTGAAAAAGCAAAGGCGGATGCAGCTTTCAAGAAAGCTGTTGACTATTTGGGAGAGGCAGTTACTTTATCGCCTAATAGAACTGAAATCAAACAGATGCAAGATCAAGTAAAAGCGATGATTAAGTAAGAAGAATATTCAGATGATGAAGAAAATAGGGTTGCTCAAATCAGAGGGCACTGAAAAAGTCCTGCTGTATCTCTTCTACTTAAAAAATGACGGTATAAATCCAAAATAATACGGCTTTATACCGTTTTTTTGTATCTTAGAGTCACCAAAAGAATACCGCAATGCTAGCATCTCAAGAACGTTTGACTTTTAGTGATTATTCAAGTCTTTATGATTTGATCATCCCTCAGGATAACCTACTTCGACGTATCAACTCGCTGATAGACTTTTCCTTTGTTTATAATGAGCTTGTTTCCAAATATTGTCCGAACAATGGTCGTACCGCCGAGAGCCCTATTCGTATGTTCAAGTACCTTCTTTTAAAAACAATTTATGATTTGTCTGATATTGATGTGGTTGAACGTTCACGCTATGATATGTCCTTTAAATACTTTTTAGGAATGGTACCGGAAGAGGATGTGATAGACGCCAGCTCTTTATGCAAATTTCGTAAGCTCCGTCTGAAAGATATGGACTTGTTGAACCTGCTTATCAACAAGACGGTAACTTTGGCAATAGAGAAAGGCATTATAAAATCCACTTCTGTAATCGTTGATGCCACACATACCGGTTCGCGTTCAAATCCCCATTCTCCTATTGAGATACTGAAGTTGCGTTCCAAACAGTTACGTAAATGTCTCTATGAAGTGGATGAAAAGATAAAGGAACTATTACCCGAGAAGAATTCTGATGACGTTCTGGAACATGAGCTGACTTATACGCAAACACTGATTGATACATTAAAAGAACAGGCCCCCTTCGTCTGTATTCCCAAAATAAAGGAAAAATTGAACCTCTTAAAAGAGACATTGGATGATATCAGCGACCATTACACTGTCTCTGAAGATGAGGATGCACGTATCGGGCACAAATCGGAAGATAGTTCTTTCTTTGGGTATAAGACGCATATCGGAATGACCGAGGAGCGCATCATAGCAGCGGCTGTCATAACTTCCGGTGAGAAGGGAGACGGCCCCCAGCTACCCGCATTGATTGAACAAAGCCGAAAGAATGGTATCGATGTACAAACAGTGATTGGTGATTCAGCTTATTCGGGAAAGGATAATCTGGAGAAAGCTCGTGATGAACACTTTGAGTTGGTAGCTAAATTGAATCCCGGTATCAGCCAGGGTTTCAGAAAGGAAGAAGACAAGTTTGATTACAATAAGGATGCCGGCATGTTTGTTTGCCCTGCCGGTCACATAGCTATACGGAGGGCAAAACAGGGGAGAAAAAATGGAGCATGGAATCAGGCGTATACTTATTATTTTGATGTGCATAAGTGTCAATGCTGCTCAAGACGAGAGGGGTGTTATAAGCCGGGAGCTAAATCTAAAACCTATTCTGTTCCCATAAAAACCGATGAGCAGCAACAACAGGTAGAGTTCCAACAAACCGAACGGTTCAAAGAGAAGGCTGCCGAACGTTATAAGATTGAAGCTAAAAATGCGGAACTGAAACAGGTATATGGATATGACAGGGCGCAGTCCTACGGATTGTCATGTATGAAAATGCAAGGAGCAATGGCTATTTTTGCAGCAAATCTCAAGAGAATACTCAAACTGAGTTAAAGTAAATGTAATCCATGTCCGTGGACGACAAATACGGCTTGTATAAACCAAAGAGTTGAGTTATTCTCCTTAATATAAGAAAAAGTTGCATGTGAATGAAATGCAGCATTCAACATACAACTTTTTCCGGTAATTTCTAAAAAGGATTGGAAGCTAAAAAAAGATCACTTTTTCAGTGCCCTCTCAAATCAGCAACCCTATTTTTTTGTATGCATCTGTTTTTATTGTAAGTTTGTCACCCGAATAAACAGTAAAACAAAGAATAATGCAATTCTATAGTAGAAATGAAGCTATTAACCGTATAAACAAACTGGCTGGAGCAGGAAAAGCATTTCTGTTTATTATAGATTATAAACAAGAATGTTCTTTTATAGAGAAAGTGGATGATATTGATCCATCGGAGCTTCTTTACAATCTGAACGGTTTTACAAACTGCACGTCTGTTGTTACGCCTTTAATATACCCAATAATATGGCAGCCCCAACCTATTTCTTTAAGCCAATATAAAAGATCGTTTGATATTATACGGAAAAATATCTTGAGTGGAAATAGCTTCTTAACGAATCTCACTTGTATGACCTTCGTCAACACTAATCTAGGGTTAAAAGATATATTTTATCATTCTCGGGCCTTATACAAACTTTGGTTGAAAGAGACTTTTGTCGTTTTTTCCCCGGAAATATTTATTCGTATAGAAAATGGAAGAATCAGTTCTTATCCAATGAAAGGAACAATAGATGCAACTTTACCTTCTGCCACAAGCTTACTGATGGAGGATGAAAAAGAAGCAGCAGAGCATGCCACAATCGTTGATCTGATACGAAATGATTTAAGTATAGTGGCAGATAATGTATCTGTAACCCGCTATCGATATGTAGATACACTCTATACCAATCATGGTCCCATATTGCAGACCAGCTCTGAAATAAGTGGAGTTTTACCGAAAAACTATGTTGATCATCTGGGAGAAATTCTTTTCAGACTTCTTCCAGCCGGTTCTATTACAGGAGCTCCTAAGCACAAGACAATGGAAATAATAGAGCAAGCAGAAGAATATGAGAGAGGATTCTATACAGGCATCACCGGATACTTTGACGGGAGAAAACTGGATAGTGCCGTTATGATCCGCTTTATTGAGGAGCAGAATGGGCAAATCTTTTTTAAAAGTGGGGGAGGGATCACCTGCAAAAGCGATTTGGAAAATGAATATAACGAAATGAAGCAGAAAGTTTATGTGCCAATTTATTGAAACGATACGTATAGAGAGAGGAGTAGTGTATAATTTGGATTATCACACAGAGCGAATGAACCAGACGCGTGCTGTTTTTTGGCCAGACGAACCGCCATTAAATCTATCGGAAAACCTGCAACCAATAATGAATGTAGAAATGATAAAGTGTAGAGTAGTCTACAGTCGATGGATAGAAGAGATCCTATACACACCTTATCAAATACGTCCAGTACATTCTTTACAGATTATTCATTCGGATAATATCGATTACACTTACAAAAGTACAGATCGGAGTGCAATCAACGAACTGTATGCGCATAAACGGGGGCAAGATGAAATATTAATTGTTAGAAATGGACTGTTGACAGATACATCTATAGCTAATATTGCTCTCTTTAACGGAAAAGAGTGGCACACTCCCAAACAACCTCTCCTCAAAGGTGTCCAAAGAGCGGCATTGATTGACAAACATCTAATCAGAGAAAAAGAAATAACCGTAGACCAATTGTTTAACTATTCCCAGATTTGTTTATTCAATGCAATGATTGATTTTGGTAAGATAAAGATTGATGTCAATAGAGAGCGAATACGGATATAACGATTATTAACAAGTTTATTTTCGATCTGTTTGAACAAAACCCATTTTAGGCATGTTATATAGATGTGTTTTTCATAGTATTAGATATAAGATTA
The DNA here is from genome assembly GCF_019583405.1 of Bacteroides fragilis. GTDB lineage: Bacteria > Bacteroidota > Bacteroidia > Bacteroidales > Bacteroidaceae > Bacteroides > Bacteroides fragilis_B. Next base: position 471,834 of record NZ_SZUU01000001.1, read on the forward strand.
ATTAAAGAGATTGTACCAGCTTGTGATAAGTAAGTACGTCAGAAACAGAGGCGTCTGTTTTATTGATAAATGTGTTAAAGTGTCGGCTCTTTGCAGCCGACGCTTTTTTTATACCTGTTTTTCTTTCGTTTTATGGATAGTTACAAATAATTCTTATATATTTGTAGGATATAAACAGAAAAGAATGACACAATGAGTAATATACCTGTTATCTTTCGTTTTTTAAAGGACCTTACTGCGAACAACAATCGCGAGTGGTTTAATGAACATCGGGAAGAGTATGAAATAGCCCGTTTAGAATTTGAAAATTTCCTTTCCACAGTAATTGCCCGTATTTCACTTTTTGATGAAAGTATTCGTGGTATTCAACCTAAAGAATGCACTTATCGCATTTACCGGGATACCCGCTTTTCTTCCGATAAAACTCCCTATAAGAATCATTTTGGGGGATATATTAACGCAAAAGGGAAAAAATCCTATCACAGTGGGTACTATATACATATACAACCTGAGGGTTGCATGCTGGCCGGAGGAAGTTTATGCTTGCCTTCTAATATTTTGAAAGCACTTCGCCAGTCTATCTATGATAACATTGATGAATATCGTTCGATAGTGGAAGATCCTGAATTTCAGCAATTCTTCCCCATTGTAGGTGAAGATTTCCTAAAAACAGCTCCCAAAGGATTCCCGAAAGATTTTAAATACATTGATTATTTGAAACCTAAAGAATTCACTTGTGCTTATTCCGTCCCGGACAGTTTCTTTTTGACTCCGGATATTCTGGACAAGACAGAAGAAGTGTTCCGGCAATTTAAACGTTTTGCAGACTTTACGAATTTCACTATCGATGATTTTTGAATAATAATCGGGTAGACATTTCTTGAGTGACTATAAAAAATTAATTCTGAAACACAATAATACATCCTTTTTATGGAAAAGACTCTTAATCTTATTAAAAATGATCCTTGGCTGGAACCTTACAAAGACGCTATCGTTGGACGTTTTGAGCATGCTATGGATAAGAAGGCCGAATTGACCAATGGGGGAAAATCTACGTTATCGGACTTCGCTTCCGGATATCTTTATTTCGGTTTGCACCGCACTGATAAAGGATGGATATTCCGTGAGTGGGCACCGAATGCATCACACATTTACATGGTGGGTACGTTCAGTAATTGGGAAGAAAAGCCTGCTTATAAACTAAAACGCCTGAAAAATGGTAGTTGGGAAATCAAATTACCGACCGACGCTATACAACATGGCGACTTATATAAATTACACGTCTACTGGGAAGGTGGACAGGGAGAACGAATCCCTGCTTGGGCTAATCGGGTAGTACAAGATGACAATACAAAAATATTCAGTGCTCAGGTATGGGCACCGGAAAAGCCATTTAAATTTAAAAAGAAAACTTTCAAGCCTAGTATAGATCCACTGTTGATCTACGAATGTCACATCGGTATGGCACAACAGGAAGAAAAAGTCGGAACTTATAATGAGTTTCGTGAAAGAATTCTGCCGCGTATTGCCGGAGAGGGATACAATTGCATTCAGATTATGGCTATACAGGAGCACCCATATTATGGTAGTTTTGGCTATCATGTATCGAGTTTTTTTGCAGCATCGTCTCGTTTTGGAACTCCAGAAGAACTTAAGCAGTTGATTGATACCGCACACGGATTGGGTATTGCTGTCATTATGGATATCGTCCATTCACATGCAGTGAAGAATGAAGTAGAAGGATTAGGAAACTTTGCAGGTGATCCAAACCAATATTTCTATCCAGGAGGACGAAGGGAACATCCGGCATGGGATTCACTTTGTTTTGACTATGGTAAAAATGAAGTGATGCATTTTTTACTTTCCAATTGTAAATATTGGCTGGAAGAATATCATTTTGATGGCTTCCGTTTTGACGGGGTGACGTCCATGCTTTATTATAGCCACGGATTGGGAGAAGCATTTTGCAATTACGGCGACTATTTTAATGGACATCAAGATGATAATGCCATCTGCTATCTGACATTGGCAAACGAATTGATTCATGAAGTAAATCCTAAGGCTATTACCATTGCAGAAGAGGTTTCGGGTATGCCGGGACTTGCCGCCAGGGTGGAAGATGGAGGATATGGATTTGATTATCGTATGGCTATGAATATCCCCGATTATTGGATCAAGACAATTAAAGAGAAGATAGACGAAGATTGGAAACCATCCAGCATGTTTTGGGAAGTAACTAACCGTCGGCAAGACGAAAAAACAATTTCATACGCTGAAAGTCATGATCAGGCATTGGTAGGAGATAAAACGATTATTTTCCGCCTGATTGATGCAGATATGTATTGGCATATGCAGAAAGGTGATGAAAACTATATGGTTCATCGAGGCATTGCTCTCCACAAAATGATTCGTTTACTAACTGCAAGTACCATTAACGGTGGATATCTGAACTTTATGGGAAATGAATTCGGACATCCGGAGTGGATTGATTTTCCGCGGGAAGGCAATGGATGGTCATGTAAATATGCTCGCCGCCAATGGGATTTAGTTGATAATAAAAACTTGACTTATCATTATCTGGGCGATTTTGATGCAGATATGTTGAAAGTAATTAAGAGCGTAAAAAACATCCAGCAAACCCCTATACAAGAAATATGGCACAACGATGGCGACCAAGTGTTGGCGTACCAACGTAAAGATCTTATTTTTGTATTCAATTTTAATCCAAGTCAATCATTCACCGATTATGGCTTTTTAGTAACGCCCGGAACTTATGAGGTGATATTGAATACGGATAACATAATTTATGGAGGAAATGGCTTGTCAGATGATAGTGTGAAACATTTCACATTACCCGATCCCTTGTATAAGAAGGAAAAGAAGGAATGGTTGAAACTCTATATTCCTGCACGTACAGCAATGGTATTGAGAAGAACCAAATAAGAAAAAGTAAATAAATAAAAGAATAGCCCTTGCATCGATTATTTTGATTGCAAGGGCTATTTTATATTCAGAATATTAAAATTTAATCTTCAATATTTTACCCGTATAAGCTCCTAAAGCGATTTCTGTTGCCTTATATGGCAGTAAACTGATTTCTTCTACTTTATCTGTTAGTAAATCAACCGCTTTATAAGAATCAAATTGAGGAATCTGTAAAAAGTCAAAGGCATGAGAAGGCACATTAATCGCAACATTCACTGGCTGATTATCAAAGTTTGTGACAATAAATAACAATTCATTCTTGTACTTACGCATAAATGTATATTGCTTGTGCTCATTAAATCTCCATCCATTTTCATTAGCATACATCAAATCAAAGAATACACCGTTTGATATTGCCTGCTCTTTATTGCACAACGTCAAAACTCTCTGATAAATTGCATATAAATGTTTTTGCTCTTCAGTTAGCATCTTCCCGTCAAACTTTCCTTCATTTCGCCAGCGCCGAATTGTATCTACACTCCAATAATCGAAAATAGTAGTACGTCCATCACGTCCACTGAAACCTTCACTATCCATTCCCATTTCTCCGAACTCCTGACCAAAATAAATCATCATCGGATTCGTATTCATGCAAGCTGATACGATTAGTGCGGGAATGCCCTTGCGTGGGTCTCCGGCAAAGAAATCAGATGCAATGCGCTGTTCGTCATGATTCTCAAGGAAGTTAAGCATCCGCTTTTCAATCCCCCCCAAAGACTGCCAACTACGGGTGATGGCAGTTGCTGAATCGTAACCACAAGCCACGTTACGCAAGGCATCATACAGTCCTACTTTATCATAGAGATAATCGAACTTACCACGAAACAAATAATTTTTATATTCGTGAGGATTGTATACTTCAGCAATAAACAAAATATTGGAATAGGTTTGTTTCACTTGTGGAATAGCCCATTCCCAGAATTCTACCGGAACCATTTCAGCCATATCACAACGGAATCCATCAATGTTCTTGGAAGCCCAGAAAAAAAGGATATCCAACATTTTAATCCAAGTATCCGGAGTAGGGGAGAAATGGCAAGTTCCGCCGTTCTGATAATCCACACCATAATTTAACTTTACGGTTTCATACCAGTCATTAATATTAGGGTAAGCATCAAAACGGTTATTTCCGGTTGCTTTGGCAGGAAATTCATGATAGGGTTCCAAGGCATTTCCTGTCATATCAAACTGTCCATGCAATTCCGATTGCGGAATATAGTAGAAATTATTATATGGGCTAAAAGAGTAATTAGGATCATCGTTGGCTCCGAGTTGGCTGGTACCATCCGGCTGTGCATCCGAATGATATTGGCGCGCTACATGATTCGGCACAAAGTCGATAATCACTTTTAGTCCTGCCCTGTGTGTGCGGTTTACCAGATTCTCAAACTCTTTCATTCGTCCGGGAACATCAGTAGCCAAATCCGGATCTACATCATAATAATCCTTAATGGCATAAGGAGAACCCGCTTTGCCTTTTACAATAGCCGGATGATCCGGTCGGATATTATATCTTCTGTAATCAGTCTGAGTAGCGTGTTCGATAATACCGGTATACCAAATATGAGTCGCTCCGAGCTTTCTGATCTCACCCAAAGCTTTGGCTGTAAAATCAGCCATTTTTCCACAACCGTTTTGTAAGATGTCTCCGTTATTGATGCAGTGGTTATTATTATTTCCAAACAAGCGTGTAAACACTTGATAAATAATCATTTTTTCTTCGTTCTTCATTTTTATAAAAGCTATTTAAGATTAACTATTTTAGTTTCCCGATGGCTCTGATAAGCCGCTTCGATTATTCGTATTACATTCAAGATGTCTTGTGCATGCGTTTTCAACGTTTTTCCTAAACACAAGTGTTCATATATATTCTGATAGAAACCACCATAATTACCGGATATACCCGGATATTTCCGGCAGATTTCCTTTCCATTCATTTCTGTATGCAGTAATCCCCATTCTTGTTCCGATTCCTCTCCCCAATTAGGGCTGCCAGGCATTTCACCAGCCAATAAGGCAGCTTCTTGTTTGTCGACTCCATATTTGACATACGATCCTAACGTCCCATGCAACATGAAACGTGGTTCGGCTTCCCGCATCAAATAGCTTGCTTTCAGGGTGATCTTCACATCAGGTGCCAAGGAAGGACGTAACAAATGAATTATAAAATAATCATCTACTTTTCCTCCATTACGAAGTACACCCAAATCGGCAAAAACAGCTTCAGGCATTCCGAAAAGCTGAACTGCCTGATCAATCAGATGTGATCCCAGATTATATGTCAGTCCACCTCCCGATACTCCGGTTTCTTTCCATGTATTAGGCTTGATGAAGTTTCGGTAACGGGCGAAAGTTGATTCATATTCCACTAAGCGACCTAACAACGACTTATCAAGAATATCACGTACTGTCAGAAAGTCTGCATCCCACCTGCGGTTTTGATACACACTAAGCATTAGTCCTTTTTGTTCAGACAAAGCTATTAATTCTTTTCCTTGTTCTGTAGTAGAAGTAAAAGGTTTCTCAACTACCACGTTTTTTCCGGCTTCAAGAGCCATTCGGGTATATTCATAATGTGTGCTGTCTGGGGTATTAACCACAATCAGATCTATTTCGGGATCCTCTGTCAACTCATTAAAACTACGTACAATCGTTGCTTGCGGATAACGTGCTTTAGAGAGTTCCTTGGTACGCTCTACTATTTTACAAAGTTTGAAATGCGGATTCGTACTGATAAACGGGGCATGAAATACCTGTCCCGACATACCAAAAGCTGCCAATCCGGTTTTTATTATCTCCATATCTTTCCTTTCTCCTCAATCAGTTGATCCAAAACTTCGGAAGCTGTGTTATAGCCTTGCTCAAAAATCTCTTCAGCTTTTTCAAGCTCAGTATTGCTGTAACCCTCCAGATTATAAGGTTCTATTAGTAAATCACAATTATCGCGCTCCGGAAACGTATTGGCGCGAAACATAAAATGATAAGAGCGCATGGCAATACTGACAATATTCATTTTATATTTCTCTGCCATCAGCGGACTGACATTTACTGCCACTACTTTTTCACATTCATTTCGGATGGTAGAAACCGGTAGATTCATCAAAAGCCCTCCGTCCACATAGTGTGTATTTCCTATTTTTACAGGCGTAAACAATACCGGCATACAGCATGAAGCTGCCACTCGTTCGGCTATATTCCCTTTATGAAAATGCATACTGCGCCCATGATCCAGATCAGTGGCGGTGATGATAAGTGGAAGTTTTAAGTCTTCCAGTTTCTGTGCTTTAAGATTCGACTTCAGAAAGTCTATAAATTCTCCCAGTGCAAATAAACCGACTTTGGGAATCACAAGTTTGGTCAAGTCCTGAAATTTATGTCCGGAAAAGTAGTCCAACACTCTATAGGGTTCGTTACCGTCGGCGTAAAAAACTCCGGCCAAAGCTCCGGCACTTACTCCTGAAATGATATCCGGTTTAATATCATGCTCCAATAAGGCCTGGATAACTCCCAAATGGGCAAATCCTTTAATAAAGCCTCCGCTTAAGGCATATCCAATGTTATAAGGTTTTCCGGTTAATGCGTTATTCTCCATTTTCATTTACTTGATTCATATATGTACGCCACGAAATTAGTAAAATAATTAAGAGGGAGAATTGATATAAGAAAAAAACTGGTAGAAAATAGCATTAAAAAGGATAAAATCCGGAAAAGTGCTTCCGGATTTTATTTATTCAAATATAAAAAGCAGATACAGACTACTTTTCAATTATTCTTATTTTTCTTTTTTCGTTTTTTTTAAATCCGGTAAAAACCAAGTTACCAATCCTAATAACGGCATGAATGCACAAACATTGTATACCGCATCGATTCCAAATTTATCGGCCATATTGCCAAGGACAGCAGAGGCGATACCGGCAACACCAAATGCAAATCCAAAAAAGAGTCCCGAAATCAGCCCTAATTTATTAGGAAGCAGTTCCTGCGCATAAAGCAAAATAGCGGGAAAAGCGGACGATAACATCAGTCCGACGCAAAAACTAAGAAGTACAGTCCATACAAGTCCGGCATGTGGCATCAACAAACTAAACGGTGCTGTGCCAAGGATTGATCCCCAAATTACATATTTGCGCCCGACCTTATCACCGATAGGGCCTCCCATTAATGTACCGATGGCAGTAGCTACCAGAAATACAAATAAGAAGAGTTGTGATTGCTGAATACTTACATTAAACTTATGTATCAGATAGAAAGTATAATAGCTGTTCAGACTCGCCATATAAATATATTTAGAAAAGATCAAGATCATCAGTATCGTAATGGCAAATACTGTTTTGCCTGGAGAGAGCGGGCGTTCAATATAGGTTCTTGCAAGTATGGGACGTTTTTTAAGATGGTTCAGATAGGCCTGGTACCAACGACAAATAGGGAACATTGCACAGATAGCCGCTAAAGCAAGAATTGCAAACAAAGCAATATAATGCCTGCCGTAAGGAGCCACTAACAACGCCACTAACAAAGGGCCTAATGATCCGCCCAAATTGCCGCCCACCTGAAAGAGTGATTGCGCTAATCCCCGTTTTCCTCCTGAAGCTAAAAAGGTTATACGTGATGCTTCGGGATGAAGGACAGAAGAACCGATTCCAATAATAAAAACGGATGCAAGCAACCAGTGTAAATTGGATGCAAAAGCCAGATTCAACATACCTACCAGTGTGAAACTCATTCCGATGGGAAGTGACCATGCTATAGGACGTTTGTCAAAAATAAGACCGGTCAGTGGTTGAAACACGGAAGCGGACATCTGGTAAACAAGAGTTATCAATCCAATCTGAGCAAAACTTAACGAGAGATCTTCTTTAAAGAGAGGATATACAGCCGAAATGACAGCCTGCAAAAGATCATTTAAACAGTGAGAAATACTTAATGCGATCAATATAGGAAATGCAATCCTACGAACCGGTTGGACCTGATTTTGTACCATATATTCTATACCTTATTAAAATCGGATGCAAAGGTATAAAAAACAAAGAAGTAAGTAGCATAGGAGTGAGTCTAAATTAAAGAATAGCCGAATCGTCAGCGGATGAAAGGGAACTATTATTTTTCATGGGAATAAATCTTGATTTGCTAACTTTTTGTGTATCTTTGGTTCATAAAATAATCTGTTAACCCAAACAATTAATGAAACAACAATCAACGTATGATGAATCAAGAATTATTAATGAGTCCCAATCATCTGGTGACATTTTTGCAAAAGCCTGCTGCTGAATTTACAAAAGCAGATATTATTTCCTATATCCAACAAAATGAAATCCGCATGGTCAACTTTATGTATCCTGCTGCGGACGGACGACTTAAAACATTGAATTTTGTAATAAACAACGCTGCCTATCTGGATGCTATCCTGACTTGTGGTGAACGAGTGGATGGATCAAGCCTGTTTCCTTTTATAGAGGCAGGGAGCAGTGATTTGTATGTAATTCCACGCTTCCGTACCGCATTCGTTGATCCATTTGCAGAATTACCTACACTCGTGATGCTTTGCTCTTTTTTTAATAAAGATGGAGAACCTCTGGAAAGTTCTCCCGAATATACCTTACACAAAGCTTGTAAAGCGTTCACGGAAGTAACAGGCATGGAGTTTCAGGCTATGGGAGAATTGGAGTATTATGTGATTGCCGAGGACGACGGAATGTTTCCGGCAACCGATCAGCGCGGTTATCATGAATCAGGACCTTATGCTAAATTCAATGATTTCCGTACACAATGTATGTCTTACATAGCTCAAACGGGAGGACAAATAAAATACGGACATTCTGAAGTCGGTAATTTTATGCTTGACGATAAAGTCTACGAGCAAAATGAAATAGAATTTCTGCCAGTCCGTGCTGAAGATGCTGCCGACCAATTGATAATAGCCAAATGGGTTATCCGCAACTTAGCTTACCAATATGGTTATGATATTACATTTGCTCCGAAAATTACAGTGGGTAAAGCTGGATCCGGATTACATATCCATATGCGCATGATGAAAGACGGACGGAACCAAATGCTAAAAGACGGGATTCTTTCTGATACAGCTCGTAGAGCCATTGCGGGCATGATGCTGCTTGCCCCATCCATCACGGCTTTCGGAAATACAAATCCTACTTCATATTTCCGGCTTGTACCACATCAAGAGGCACCGACTAATGTTTGTTGGGGCGATCGAAACCGTTCTGTATTGGTACGAGTTCCATTAGGATGGTCTGCTAAGACGGATATGTGTGCATTGGCCAATCCATTGGAATCGGACAGCCACTATGACACGACGCAAAAACAGACAGTGGAAATGCGTTCACCGGACGGATCAGCCGATCTCTATCAATTACTGGCAGGACTTGCAGTGGCCTGTCGTCATGGTTTTGAAATAGACAACGCCTTAACCATTGCAGAAAATACATACGTTAACGTAAATATCCATCAGAAAGAAAATGCTGATAAACTGAAAAACTTAGCACAATTACCAGATAGCTGTGTGGCATCAGCAGATTGCTTACAGAAACAACGAACTGTATTTGAACAGTATAATGTATTCAGCCCTGCTATGATTGATGGCATTATCAGTAGATTACGAAGCTATAATGATGCTACCCTGCGTATAGAGATACAGGGCAAACCGGAAGAGATGCTGGCATTAGTAAGCAAGTACTTCCATTGCGGATAAAGTTCCCCAAAGATTATTTTAATGCGGATTGAGTATCATAGTTCAGTCCGCATTATTTATATTCGCACTTCAAAATGAAATTATATCATGGAAGAAGCAAAAGATTTCAATAAGTATACATCGAAGGTTAACTTTGCCCCTATTACAGATTTTGTACTTCAAAATGGGCAACTTACCCGATATCAAAAAGGGGACTTCTTTTGCCGGCAAAATGAATCCTGCAAATTGATGGGATATGTGGCAGAAGGTTCTTTCCGCTATTGCTGTACCAACGGTCGGGGAGAAAATAAAATTGTAGGCTATACATTTGACCACTCGTTTGTGGGTAATTATCCGGCTTTCCGTTTAGGAGATAATTCAAATGTAGATATACAAGCCATTTGTAACTGCACTGTTTATATAGTAAACAACAGACAGTTAGAGGAATTCTATGACCGGGACGACACGAATCTGAAATTGGCCAGACATATAGCTGAAATATTGTTATGGGAAGTATATGAACGGATGATATTGATGTACAGCATGACGCCCGAAGAACGATATAGGGAGATACTTGAACGTTGTCCCGGACTGTTGAATTTGATTTCATTGAAGGAACTGGCATCCTATCTGATGATATGTCCGGAAACACTCAGCCGTCTTCGAAGAAAGTTAGTACAAAAATAAAATCTTGATTTCAGTCAAGATTCATTTGTTCCGATCCCAATACCTTTGTGTAAGCATTAAAAAGAATAAAAATGAAAAAGGTTATCATAATAGGAGCTACATCCGGGATCGGCAGAGGATTGGCAGAACGGTTTATTCAGGAAGGGAATATGGTTGGCATAACGGGACGAAGGGAAAATAAACTGCAAGAGCTTTGTTCACAAAATAAAAACTGTTTTTATACCATATCAGATGTTACAAAGGAAACTGATACAATCCGGCAACTCAATAATCTTGTGGACAGAATGGGAGGTATGGATATACTCGTGTTCTGTTCGGGGGTAGGGGAACTAAACCCTGAGCTCGATTATAATTTAGAGAGACCGGCTCTTTTGACCAATGTTATCGGATTCACCAATGTGGCAGACTGGGCATTTTATTTTTTCCAGAGACAAGAATCGGGGCATCTGGTTACAATTTCCTCTGTAGGCGGGATGCGTGGTGAAGGAATAGCACCGGCATACAATGCTTCGAAAGCCTATCAAATCAATTATACGGAAGGCTTGAGGAAGAAAGCAGCCAAGCTATCTTACCCCATTCACATTACGGACATACGTCCAGGATTCGTAGATACAGCGATGGCTAAAGGAGAGGGGTTGTTTTGGGTCACTCCACTACAGAAAGCCGTACAACAGATATACCGGGCGATCTTTCGGAAAAGAAAAGTTGTATACATCTCAAGAAGATGGAGATATGTAGCAATGCTTTTGAGAATAATGCCTGCTTCTATTTATTGTAAAATGTGACAGCAGAAGTAGGGCTCCGGTTTTTCTGACATTTGACAGATTGAGTTATCTACTTTCGTTCGATCTTTGCAGCTCCCGGAATATTTATTAATATGAATGTTATAATAAGACAAATAATATTTTCATATTAATTGTTCCTAATGTCTTCTGCATCAAAAGAATTATCTTTGTAGGCATATACTATAAACCTATAATAGAACGAAATGAGTCCACGTAAATTAATACTTTGGCTATTTGCCTGTACCCTTATAGTATGTGCCCTGCGGGCCGGGTTATTGACAAGTGCAGATCAATATATCTATCATCTGCGGAATATGCATGCTTCGACTTTTGCATATCGGTATGATGATTTTCTACCCTATCTACCGATTGTTGTCATGTTTATATTGAAACTTGCAGGAGTAAAAAGTCGTAGTAACTGGAAACGTATGCTCGTTTCAACTGCATTTGCGTATGTCTTGATGGGAGCAGTAGTCATCTCCATGAAATCATTGGCGGGTGTTCTCCGTCCAGACGGTTCGGATTTTCTTTCCTTCCCTTCAGGCCATACGGCTACTGCTTTTACGGCTGCTACTCTTTTATATAAAGAATATGGCTTCAAGACTCCTTTAGCCACCATTGCCACTTTCCTGCCGGCTGTTGTTACCGGCTTCACACGCCAATTAAACAATCGTCATTGGCTAAGTGACGTATTGGCCGGTGCTACCATTGGCATCATGATGGTAGAGTTAGCTTATTTTCTGACAAATTTAATTTTTAGGAAAGAGAGTGACACGCATACTTGTCCTAAATCGTAAGAAATATAATAGGGATTATCCGGTGACGAATAATCCCTATTATATTTCTTAGACTCTGACAGTCAATTCTCTTAAAGTAAAATCAGAAAGCATCATGACTGACATATAGCAGGTAGTTGTGTCTCTGAATAAAAATATTATTTTCTCTGGCTAACCAACCTACTGCAAGTGCAACATCTTCAGCGCTGAGGTTAATTTTCCGACTAAGTTCCTGAATAGATATTTTTCCCCTCATTTCATTCAGGGTGCGCCATACTTTGCCGGCGTTTTCTCCAATTGTTTCTAATTCCATTTTACATTATTTGGTTATGTTCCTAATATACAGAAAAACATTCAAATACAGAATTTTTAAGTCATGTTTTTATTCTGGTTTTGCATTTTTTAGTGTAAATCTCAAATACTCTTTACCGGATAATCCGGCTTTGGAACAAGAAGAGTAAAATAAACCATATTTGTGCAAATAATAAGGGGGATTAACTAAAAAAGGAGCCCACGATAATCGAGGGCACTGAAAAAGTCCTGCTGTATCTCTTCTACTTAAAAAATGACGGTATAAATCCAAAATAATACGGCTTTATACCGTTTTTTTGTATCTTAGAGTCACCAAAAGAATACCGCAATGCTAGCATCTCAAGAACGTTTGACTTTTAGTGATTATTCAAGTCTTTATGATTTGATCATCCCTCAGGATAACCTACTTCGACGTATCAACTCGCTGATAGACTTTTCCTTTGTTTATAATGAGCTTGTTTCCAAATATTGTCCGAACAATGGTCGTACCGCCGAGAGCCCTATTCGTATGTTCAAGTACCTTCTTTTAAAAACAATTTATGATTTGTCTGATATTGATGTGGTTGAACGTTCACGCTATGATATGTCCTTTAAATACTTTTTAGGAATGGTACCGGAAGAGGATGTGATAGACGCCAGCTCTTTATGCAAATTTCGTAAGCTCCGTCTGAAAGATATGGACTTGTTGAACCTGCTTATCAACAAGACGGTAACTTTGGCAATAGAGAAAGGCATTATAAAATCCACTTCTGTAATCGTTGATGCCACACATACCGGTTCGCGTTCAAATCCCCATTCTCCTATTGAGATACTGAAGTTGCGTTCCAAACAGTTACGTAAATGTCTCTATGAAGTGGATGAAAAGATAAAGGAACTATTACCCGAGAAGAATTCTGATGACGTTCTGGAACATGAGCTGACTTATACGCAAACACTGATTGATACATTAAAAGAACAGGCCCCCTTCGTCTGTATTCCCAAAATAAAGGAAAAATTGAACCTCTTAAAAGAGACATTGGATGATATCAGCGACCATTACACTGTCTCTGAAGATGAGGATGCACGTATCGGGCACAAATCGGAAGATAGTTCTTTCTTTGGGTATAAGACGCATATCGGAATGACCGAGGAGCGCATCATAGCAGCGGCTGTCATAACTTCCGGTGAGAAGGGAGACGGCCCCCAGCTACCCGCATTGATTGAACAAAGCCGAAAGAATGGTATCGATGTACAAACAGTGATTGGTGATTCAGCTTATTCGGGAAAGGATAATCTGGAGAAAGCTCGTGATGAACACTTTGAGTTGGTAGCTAAATTGAATCCCGGTATCAGCCAGGGTTTCAGAAAGGAAGAAGACAAGTTTGATTACAATAAGGATGCCGGCATGTTTGTTTGCCCTGCCGGTCACATAGCTATACGGAGGGCAAAACAGGGGAGAAAAAATGGAGCATGGAATCAGGCGTATACTTATTATTTTGATGTGCATAAGTGTCAATGCTGCTCAAGACGAGAGGGGTGTTATAAGCCGGGAGCTAAATCTAAAACCTATTCTGTTCCCATAAAAACCGATGAGCAGCAACAACAGGTAGAGTTCCAACAAACCGAACGGTTCAAAGAGAAGGCTGCCGAACGTTATAAGATTGAAGCTAAAAATGCGGAACTGAAACAGGTATATGGATATGACAGGGCGCAGTCCTACGGATTGTCATGTATGAAAATGCAAGGAGCAATGGCTATTTTTGCAGCAAATCTCAAGAGAATACTCAAACTGAGTTAAAGTAAATGTAATCCATGTCCGTGGACGACAAATACGGCTTGTATAAACCAAAGAGTTGAGTTATTCTCCTTAATATAAGAAAAAGTTGCATGTGAATGAAATGCAGCATTCAACATACAACTTTTTCCGGTAATTTCTAAAAAGGATTGGAAGCTAAAAAAAGATCACTTTTTCAGTGCCCTCCGATAATCCCGGCCTCCTTTTTCAAACGTTTTTTTCAATCAAACTCTGTTTTATAATCCTTTATTCATGGAGCATTACATAGCCCCAAATCATAGAATCGGAATTACCGATTCTATCAAACAATCTTTTTACCCATTTCATAATCTCAAATTTTTATGTTATACCTTGAAAACATTACAAATGTAAGGGAGAAATATGACGATTGAATTGACGTAGGATAAAAAGGCTGTTTTAAACTGTTTGTTTTTGATGTATGTCAATGATTGCAGGATAATCCTGTTACATCTTATCAAAGAATAACCCGACAAAGAGTAAATGTGAAAATAAATAGTTAAAAGATGGATGAAAACGGAACAAAGTAGATAAAATACCGTCTTATTATAAATGTTATACAACTGATAAAGTGAGGGAGCCGTACACCCTTTATGCGTAGCCATTCCCGAAGGTAGCCGGGAGTATTCTATTTCCTTTGAAAAAGAGGTTGTGTCAAAACGTTGGCACAACCTTTTTTCTGCACAAAGCCCAGACTTTCTCAAGCCCGGGCTTTGTTATTACCCAAAGTTTTTGTAACTTTAGGCATAAAGTTTTCGTTATGGCAAAGTTACATTTTCGTCCTTACATTCCCAACCAAACCGTTCTTTTTCCACAAAGAATTGATGAAAACATAGCTGCGAACGCCCCGGTGCGCATTGTCAATGCTATTGTAGATAATCTCAATCTTGATAATTTCAAGAAGCTTTATAAGGCAACCGGTCGTTGTCCTTATCATCCTAAAATGATGCTTAAGGTGATTATCTACGCCTATATGAACAATATCTATTCGTGCCGTAAAATAGAGAGTCTTCTTTTGCGTGATATTCATTATATCTGGCTTTCCGGCAACGAGCATCCGGATTTTATTACCATCAACCGTTTCCGTAATCGTGTAAAAGAGGAAATAAATACCGTATTCACGCAATTGGTTCTTGTCCTTGCCGATAAAGGTTTCATCAGTCTTAACGTGGAGTATATCGATGGCACCAAGATTGAGTCCAAAGCCAACAAATATACTTTTGTCTGGCGCAAGACTGTCGAAAGGAACCGTCCAAAGCTGATGGATAAGATTCGCATCCTTCTGGAGCAGGTGAATGAGGCCATTGCACAGGAGAACTCCGTACAAGACACGCCCGTTCAATTCACTCCCTCCATGCTCTCAGACATAGTGGATGAACTTAAAGAAGCCCTGGAACACCACCCGATAACAAAGGATAAGGAACAAAAGAAAGCCCTGCGCGAAAAGAAGAAACAGATCAGGGAACTCGAGGGGTACCGTGATAAGCTGCTAGAATACGATAATCACCTTGATACCCTGGGGGAACGTAATTCCTATTCTAAAACCGATCCTGATGCCACATTCATGCGCATGAAAGAAGACGCCATGAGGAACGGGCAGACCAAGCCCGGATATAATCTGCAAACAGGTACCCAGAACCAATTCATCATAGACTTCCGGCTGTTTCCCAACCCTACCGATACACTGACCCTCATACCTTTTTTCCACTCCTTCCGGCACCGCTATAACCGCTTACCCAGTATCGGTGTGGCAGACTCCGGTTACGGCTCGGAAGAAAATTACCGGTTCATGCAGGAGAATGGGATAGAAGCCTTTGTCAAGTACAACTACTTTCATAAAGAACAGCGTCCCCATTATACTCCCAATCCATTCCAGGCGGAAAGTCTCCATTACAATGCGGAAGAGGATTATTACGTTTGCCCTATGGGACAGCACATGAACCGTATAGGAACCAAATGTGACAAAACAGCGGGCGGATACATCACCGAAAGTGCCCGGTATAAAGCAAAAAGATGCGAAGGTTGCCCTTTGCGTGGCAGTTGTTTTAAAGCCCGGGGGAACCGTATTATAGAAGTCAACCACCGGTTAAATCAATACAAACGGCAGGCGCGGGAAAGGCTGCTCTCAGAAGAAGGTATCAAGCATAGAGGCAGGAGGTGTGTAGAACCGGAGGCTGTGTTTGGACAAATGAAATACAACATGGCATACCGACGCTTCCGGCATGTTGGAGAAGACAAGGTTACAATGGACTTTGCTTTCTTTGCTATAGCCTTTAATATCAAAAAAATGTGTGCTAAACTGCTAAAAGCAGGGAAGGGGCTCATTACAGTTGTCAAATATATGTTTATCAGACTATTTATAACCCGGTATAATTGGAATATAGCAACTTGTTGCCAAATGGATGAAAAAAAGCAGCATAGGCAAAAGAAAATATAGCAGAACTGTAAACTATAAAAAAAGGTTGTGCCAACATTTTGACACAACCCCCTTTTATTATGCAGAAAAGTGATTCAATCGTTATTATCTTCCTCGTCGTCGACCAAATTATTAAGTTCCACTTCCAGATCAACCAACTCTTGCTCCCATATCTTCAGTATCTCTCTGGGGGTATCTTTGGGAGCTTTCTTAATTCTTTCCTGAGCAAGAGATACTTCATGCTCTAATTGTCTACGTCTACTCATAACTTTTAATTTGTAGTTTGATAAATTAAAAAAGAATTGTTTAGAAACTGCCTTTTAGTAAATCCGGTATTTTCGAAGGTTCACCGGCAACTCTGATTCCTGCAGCTTCCAATGCTGAAATCTTTTCGGCTGCAGAACCTGAACTTCCGGATATAATAGCTCCGGCATGTCCCATCTGTTTGCCTGGCGGAGCAGATTTTCCTGCAATAAATGCCACCACAGGTTTAGTCACATGTTCACGAATGTATGTTGCGGCCACCTCTTCTGCGTTGCCCCCAATCTCACCAATCATCACAATGGCATCAGTTTGCGGATCATTTTGCAACATTCCCAAAAGATCACGAAAATAAAGTCCGACAACCGGATCACCTCCCATACCAATGGCAGTGGACTGTCCCATACCTTTAGCAGTCAAATGCGATACGATTTCATAGGTCAATGTCCCGCTACGGCTGATCACTCCTATATTGCCCGGAGTGAACACTTGCCCAGGAAGAATACCTACCAGACTTTTCCCAGGAGAGATCAGACCGGGGCAATTCGGCCCAATGAGTTTAGCTCCTTTCAGTTCGACAAATCGGTAGGCCTTTATTATATCCAATGTAGGAATTCCTTCTGTGATACAAATTATCAGCCGGATACCGGCATCGGCAGCCTCCATTATAGCATCGGCAGCAAAGCGTGCCGGTACGAAAATGACAGATGTATTGGCTTGCGTTCGGCGAACAGCCTCATACATGGTATTGAATACCGGAAAGGTATCATCTATCATTGTTCCTCCTTTGCCGGGCGATGTACCGCCCACCACATTTGTTCCGTATTCAGCCATCTTTTTGGCATGAAAGAGTCCGTCCCTGCCTGTGATACCCTGCACCAAAAGTCGGGTAGATTTATCAATAAGTATGCTCATATCGATTCTTTCTTTAATGATTCTATAGCCATTTTAGTGGCTTCTTCCATTGTTTGGGCCACTTGAAAACGGTTATTTTTGCGCAATAATTCACGTCCCATATTTCCATTGGTACCTGTAAGCCGCACAATAATAGGAATATCCGTTTGTATCTGCTCAAACGCCTGCAATAGTCCGATGGCTACATCGTCACATCGGGTGATACCTCCGAAAATATTGATAAAGACTACTTTGACTTTTTTGTCATCCAGCAATAATCTCATAGCTTCTATCACCTTGACAGGATTTGAACTACCGCCAATATCAAGGAAATTAGCCGGATTTCCTCCATAAAGCTTGATCATATCCATAGTTGTCATAGCCAGACCGGCTCCATTAACCATACAGCCTATCTCGCCGTCCATACGCACATAGCTGAATCCTCTTTCTTTGGCAATCGCTTCCAACTTCTCATCTTCTGTGGGCTCTGATAACTTCTGTAAGTCCGGATGACGATAAAGTGCATTATCATCAAAAACCATTTTGGCATCAATAGCCAATAATGTCCCAACAGGGGTAAGTACCAATGGATTAATTTCAGCAAGTGAAGCATCTTTTTCAATAAATGCTTTGTAAAGATCCTGAATAATAGTTGCCATCCGGTTAGCTTGCTCAGCTTGTTCAAAGAGAGAGAAAGCAAACTTATGTGCCAGATAATCGGGAACTCCGATTAGAGGATCAATGCTGCAACGTATTATCTTTTCCGGAGATTGGCGGGCTACTTCCTCGATGTCCATACCACCGGCCGCACTCATAATCAGCGTGACAGAGCGCGTATTACGGTCTATCGTAAAACTGATGTAATATTCGGCTGCAATGTTGACAGCCTCACTAAGAAGAATCTTGGTGACGGGATAACCTTTTATAGTCATCTCCAAAATAGTTTGAGCGTATTGGTAGACATCTCTATCATTATTGGCCAACTTTACTCCGCCGGCTTTTCCCCGCCCGCCGGTCAGCACTTGGGCTTTTATGGCTACCCGGTTTACCCCCATTCGGTGATAAGCAGCCACAGCCCCATCTGCCGTATGGCATAAAGCATGCCTCTCGACAGGTATTCCGTAAGTGGAGAAAATCTCCTTTGCCTGATATTCGTGTACTTTCATTGGATAAAATAGGTTTATTATCCAATTATAACAAAAGTGTTGGCAAAAAAGTTGTAAACTGTCCGCGTCCCTTCATTGCAGCCCAGAGCGATCTTTACAGATAGAACGATGAGAGTAACTTATGACCTTAAAACAAAAACACACAGCACCGGAATCCTACATAAAGATTCCGATGCTGTGTGTTAAGAGTGGTCTATCAATAGACTTATGCTATTCCGTGAGCCGAAACTGTAGAGTCGATCTTCTTGATCAATCCCTGCAATACGGCACCCGGTCCACATTCTGTGAAGTCGGTAGCACCATCGGCAACCATATTTTTTACGGTCTGTGTCCAACGTACAGAAGCAGTCAGCTGAGCAACCAGATTCTTCTTGATTTCCTGCGGGTCTGTATGGGGCAGGGCATCTACATTCTGATAAACCGGACATTTCGGTGTGTGGAACTCAGTCGCGTTAATGGCAGCTTCCAATTCTACTTTGGCAGGATCCATCAGAGGAGAATGGAATGCACCGCCTACTTTCAACGGAAGCGCACGCTTAGCTCCGGCTGCTTTCATCAGTTCACAAGCTTTTTCGATACCCGGTACAGATCCGGAAATTACAATCTGTCCCGGACAGTTGTAATTGGCAGGTACACAAACTTCTCCTTCAGCGGTAACAGAAGCACAGATTTCTTCTACTTTCTCATCCGGTAAAGCTATAATAGCAGCCATTGTAGAAGGAGTTGCCTCACAAGCTTTCTGCATAGCCATGGCACGTGCATAAACCAATTTTAAGCCGTCTTCAAAAGACAGAGCGCCGGCAGCGACCAATGCAGAAAACTCACCCAGTGAGTGTCCGGCAGTCATTTCAGGTTTGAAGTCGTCACCCATGCAAAGTGCAGAAATAACAGAGTGGAGGAATACAGCAGGCTGAGTAACCTTGGTCTGACGAAGATCTTCGTCCGTACCGTTGAACATAATATCTGTAATGCGATATCCCAGGATATCATTTGCTTTTTCAAACAATTCTTTTGCTAAAGCTGAAGTTTCATACAGGTCCTTACCCATACCTACGAACTGGGCACCTTGACCGGGGAATACAAATGCTTTCATATTTTTGTTTTTTAATTTAATTTGCGGGTGCAAAGTTATATATTTTTGCAATATCATAGCACAGATTTGGTGAAATTGTGCAATGGACAATATGTTTTTCAGCCTATTCTACCTTATTATCGTCCCATATCCGGGCTTTCTCAGGGCCCCAGAAGTGACATAACGGTCCGTTGCCATGTCCGATAATTATTTCCTTGCCGGCATCAATAGCTTTGCTTACATAACTCTTTGCCTTGCCAACTGCCTGGTCCATAGGAAGTCCTAATGCCAGATAAGTGGCGATCGAAGAAGAAAGGGTGCATCCCGTCCCATGCAAATTCCGGCTCTCTATCTTTTTCTCCTTATATATATAGGTGTTCCCATCGGTAAACAACACATCCTGCATTTCGTTTCCCTCCAGATGTCCTCCTTTCACCAATACCGCTGTATGATACTCTTCTGAAAGTTGCCGGACAGCTTCCTTCATCTCTTCTGCTGTTGTGATTTTCTTTCCGGTCAGTACCTCCGTTTCATCCAGATTGGGAGTGATCAGGCTTGTAAGTGGAAAAAGTTCTTCTTTGATCAACTGTATTGCATCTTCTACCATCAACTTCCGTCCACTGGTTGAAACCATGACGGGATCATAAACTATCGGACAATGAGGATACTTTAGCAGGCATCCGGCAATAATCTTCACAAGCACCGGTTCACTCACCATACCTATTTTCAGGGCATCCGGACGCAAATCTTCCATAACCGCTTCAATCTGTCCCTGCACTATCTCAGCGGGAACTGTATGCACAGCTTTTACTCCTTTTGTATTCTGCACGGTAACAGCAGTAATTACCGATGCCGCATATGCTCCCAAGGCAGAAATCGTTTTTATATCTGCCTGAATGCCTGCCCCGCCCGAACAGTCGGAGCCGGCAATGGAAAGAACGACCGGATAAGTTTTCATTTTAGTTTTTTTAATAGTTTGGAGGCAAAGATAGGATAAAAACAAAGAAGATACAAAATGACATACCCTATAAAATACAATAAGTCCCTCGTATCGCTCGAGGGTATGCGACTACCGAAGGAACTGATTATAAAGACTCCCCGGCTTTCTGTACTTTCTACAATTACTATCGTTCACCGAGGGTAGAAATACATATTGTTATCGATACAATAAGATGAATACTTCTTAGTGTAAAATTTACGATATGTATATATATGAAAAACAATGCTTTATAGCATATTATTTATTTGTTTACCGTGTGATAATATCTCTATATTTGCAGCAATCAAAGACTCAATATTATGCATGACATACCCAAACAAATCCCATTGGCAAACAATCACATCTCAGTGGACTGTGTAGTGATCGGTTTTGACGGAGAACAACTCAAAGTTCTGCTGATTAATCGGATAGGAGAGGAAAACGGAAAAATTTATCGTGACATGAAACTTCCCGGAAGCCTGATCTATATGGATGAAGACCTGGACGAAGCAGCCCAGCGGGTCTTATTCGAACTGACCGGTATCCGAAACGTCAACCTGATGCAATTTAAGGCATTCGGTTCCAAAAACCGGACGAGCAATCCCAAAGATGTACATTGGTTGGAACGGGCTATGCAATCGAAAGTGGAACGCATAGTCACCATAGCTTATCTGTCGATGGTAAAGATAGACCGGGCACTGGACAAGAATCTGGATGAATTTCAAGCCTGTTGGGTAGCGTTGAAAGACATAAAGACATTGGCTTTCGACCATAACTTGATAATCAGAGAGGCGCTGACTTATATCCGGCAATTCGTAGAGTTTAATCCTTCGATGCTATTCGACTTGTTGCCGCGTAAGTTCACCGCATCTCAGTTACGAATCCTGTTCGAACTGGTATATGACAAAGCAGTGGATGTGCGTAACTTCCATAAAAAGATAGCTCTGATGGACTACGTTGTACCGCTGGAAGAGAAACAAACCGGAGTAGCCCATCGGGCAGCCCGTTATTATAAGTTCGACAGGAAGATATATAATAAGACAAGACGATAACCCCCAATCGGGATTTAATATTAAACTACAAATAAATTAATAAACAGTATCATGTTTTTATTAGGTTATGATATAGGCAGCTCTTCGGTTAAGGCGAGCCTGGTAGATGCAGAAACAGGTAAATGTGTCGCTTCTGCGTTCTTTCCGAAAACAGAGGCGGGCATCATTGCCGTACGTCCGGGATGGGCAGAGCAAGAACCGGAAAGTTGGTGGGAGAACTTGAAACTCTCCACCCGATCCATTCTCTCGGAATCACGGGTAGATGCCAAAGACATCAAAGCCATCGGCATCTCTTATCAGATGCACGGTCTGGTGTGTGTGGACAAATGGCAGCGCGCATTGCGTCCGGCTATTATCTGGTGCGATTCACGTGCGGTCTCCTACGGGCAGAGGGCATTCGAGGCAATCGGTGAGAAGTTCTGTCTGGCACATTTGCTTAACTCTCCCGGAAACTTTACTGCTTCAAAACTGGCATGGGTGAAAGAAAACGAACCGGATATCTATGAACAGATCGATAAAATCATGTTGCCAGGAGATTACATTGCCATGAAACTGAGCGGTGAAGTATGTACGACAATAGAGGGACTCTCCGAAGGAATGCTTTGGGACTTCCGAAACAACCGTCCGGCCGACTTCCTGATGCAATATTACGGAATCGATCCTTCGCTGATCGCCGACATCCGGCCTACTTTCGCCGAACAGGGACGACTGACAGGTGCGGCTGCCCGGAAACTCGGGTTGCAAGAAGGCACTCCGATCACTTACCGTGCAGGAGACCAGCCCAACAACGCTCTTTCCCTGAATGTGTTCAATCCGGGTGAGATAGCTTCCACAGCCGGAACATCGGGAGTCGTATACGGAGTAAACGGTGAAATCAATTATGATCCGCAGTCACGTGTCAACACCTTTGCCCATGTCAACCATACTGCTGCCGATCCCCGCCTCGGCGTATTGCTCTGTATTAATGGAACGGGGATTCTCAACTCGTGGATCAGGCGCAATGTTGCCCCCGAAGGTATTTCGTACGCCGAGATGAACCGTTTTGCTTCATCCGTTCCCATCGGCAGTGCAGGTATCAGCATCCTTCCTTTCGGCAACGGAGCAGAACGAATGCTCGATAATCGGGCAACCGGCTGCGGTATACACGGCGTAGACTTCAACAGGCATGACAAGTCACATCTGATCCGGGCGGCACAGGAAGGAATCGTCTTTTCATTTAAATATGGCATCGACATTATGGAAGAGATGGGCATCCCCATTAAAAAGATCCATGCCGGACACGCCAATATGTTTCTGAGTTCCGTTTTTCGCGAGACACTGGCCGGTACGACGGGAGCCACCATCGAACTCTATGACACAGACGGTTCCGTTGGTGCAGCCAAAGGAGCAGGAATGGGAGCGGGCATATATAAAGACCATGAAGAAGCATTCGCCACTCTCGATAAGCTGACAGTCGTAGAACCGGATGCCGGCAAACAACAGGAATACACTGATGCATACGCACGGTGGAAACAATGTCTGACTCAGTCCATGCAGACAGAAACAGAGAATAAGTAATCATTAAGAATAGAATATTAATCATTCCGGCTTTCTTTCTTCTTCCCAAAGGAAGAAGAAAGGGCAAAGCCCTTAAAATTTTAAATAAGATGGCAACAAAAGAGTACTTCCCGGGTATAGGGAAAATTAAATTTGAAGGTAAAGACAGTAAGAACCCGATGGCATTTCGCTATTATGATGCCGAGAAAATGATCAACGGGCGTAGTATGAAAGATTGGTTAAAGTTTGCAATGGCGTGGTGGCATACACTTTGTGCCGAAGGCGGTGACCAGTTTGGGGGCGGAACCAAACAGTTCCCATGGAACGGTGACCCTGATCCCGTGCAGGCAGCTAAGAATAAAATGGATGCCGGTTTCGAGTTTATGCAGAAAATGGGCATCGGGTACTATTGCTTCCATGATGTCGATCTGGTTACGGAAGCCGACAGCATCGAAGCCTATGAGGCCAACCTGAAAGAACTGGTTGCTTATGCTAAGCAGAAACAGTCCGAGACAGGCATCAAACTGTTGTGGGGAACGGCCAATGTATTCAGCCACGCACGTTACATGAACGGCGCAGCCACCAATCCCGATTTTGATGTTGTGGCCCGCGCCGCTGTCCAGATAAAGAATGCGATTGATGCCACCATTGAACTGGGAGGTACGAACTATGTCTTTTGGGGTGGACGCGAAGGGTATATGTCGTTGCTGAATACTGATCAGAAACGCGAAAAAGAACATCTGGCACAGATGCTGACCATCGCCCGTGATTATGGGCGTGCACGTGGTTTCAAGGGCACTTTCCTGATTGAACCGAAACCCATGGAACCGACAAAGCATCAGTATGATGTCGATACAGAGACAGTTATTGGCTTCCTGAAGGCTCACGGACTGGATCAAGACTTCAAGGTGAATATCGAAGTGAATCATGCCACCCTTGCGGGACATACGTTCGAACATGAACTGGCGGTGGCCGTAGACAACGGAATGTTGGGATCTATCGACGCAAACCGCGGCGATTATCAGAACGGATGGGATACGGATCAATTTCCGATTGACAACTTCGAACTGACACAAGCCATGATGCAGATTATCCGTAACGACGGATTGGGTAACGGCGGTACAAACTTCGATGCCAAAACTCGCCGGAACTCTACTGACCCGGAAGATATCTTTATCGCACATATTGCCGGAATGGATGCCATGGCACGTGCCTTGGAAAGCGCAGCCAATCTGCTCAACGAGTCACCTTACCAGAAAATGTTGTCCGACCGTTATGCCTCGTTCGATGCGGGCAAAGGCAAGGAGTTCGAAGAAGGAAAACTCAGCCTGGAGGAACTGGTTGCTTATGCCAAAGCCAACGGAGAACCGAAGCAGACCAGCGGCCAACAGGAACTGTATGAAGCACTCGTTAATATCTACTCATTATAAGTCCGTATTTCACGGTCTGCAGGCTCTTGTTGCCTGCAGACCGTAATTCAAAAAAAGCTAATGCCATGAATCATACCAACGAGGGTAGCAAGCTCTACCTGTATTCCATTACATCGGTAGCCATCCTGGGCGGATTGCTGTTCGGCTATGATACCGCTGTAATTTCAGGAGCTGAGAAAGGGCTCGAAGCCTTCTTCCTCACAGCCACAGATTTTCAATACGACAAAGTGATGCACGGCATCACCTCCTCGAGTGCACTGATCGGTTGCGTCTTGGGTGGTGCATTGTCCGGCATCTTCGCTTCACGGCTGGGACGCCGCAACTCACTACGGCTGGCCGCCGTACTTTTCTTCCTTTCGGCACTGGGGTCTTATTATCCTGAATTCCTGTTCTTTGAATATGGGGAGGCTAATATGAACCTGCTTATCACCTTTAATCTCTACCGCATTCTGGGAGGCATCGGAGTGGGACTGGCGTCCGCTGTTTGTCCCATGTATATTGCCGAGATAGCTCCCTCTAACATTCGCGGTACGCTGGTGTCGTGCAATCAGTTTGCCATAATCTTCGGCATGCTTGTGGTTTACTTTGTAAACTACCTGATCTTGGGCGACCACCAGAATCCTGTTATCCTGAAAGATGCTGCCGGCACACTTTCTGTAAGTAGCGAGTCGGATATGTGGACTGTTACCGAAGGATGGCGCTATATGTTCGGTTCCGAAGCCTTTCCGGCAGCTTTCTTCGGCATGTTACTCTTCTTCGTACCCAAAACTCCCCGTTATCTGGTGATGATTGATCAGGATCAGAAGGCTTATTCCATTCTCAAAAAAGTGAACGGAGCCACAAAAGCACAAGAGATTCTTGCCGAAATAAAAGCCACTTCGCAGGAAAAGACAGAGAAGCTGTTCACCTACGGTGCGGCGGTGATTGTTATCGGTATTCTGCTTTCTGTCTTCCAGCAAGCCATCGGCATCAACGCCGTGCTCTATTATGCGCCGCGAATATTCGAAAATGCCGGTGCCGAAGGCGGAGGAATGATGCAAACCGTCATCATGGGCATTATCAATATAGTCTTTACACTGATAGCTATCTTCACCGTCGACCGTTTCGGACGGAAACCGTTGCTTATCATCGGTTCCGTCGGTATGGCTGTCGGAGCCTTTGCAGTCGCCTTGTGTGACAGTATGGGCATCAAGGGGATACTTCCCGTACTGTCGGTCATTGTATATGCAGCTTTCTTCATGATGTCATGGGGGCCCATCTGTTGGGTACTGATATCCGAAATCTTTCCCAACACCATCCGTGGCAAAGCGGTGGCCATTGCTGTGGCATTTCAATGGATATTCAACTACATTGTTTCATCTACGTTCCCCGCGCTCTATGATTTCAGTCCGATGTTTGCCTACAGTCTTTACGGTATCATTTGTGTGCTTGCCGCCCTCTTCGTATGGCGTTGGGTGCCGGAGACCAAAGGAAAAACATTGGAGGATATGAGCAAACTTTGGAAGAAGCGTTAACCGGAGTAAATCTTACGTCATTCCACATTGAAAGCAAATCGAAGTAAATGCCGACCGAATGCAGCATATACATCCTTTTGGCTAACATGCACTTCTTCAGAATCCGGTAAACCGGAAGCGTAGCAAACCATAGTCGGTAGTTTCACCCCTTTCAGAAGCAAGCTGAAAGGGGTGGAGCTACCGACTTTTAGATGAATTAAAGTAAGCAAACGGGCAAAAAGCTTACTTCATCCACTCATTAAGGCGTAACCATCCGGTCCGGATGGTTACTACATATGCTCCGTATGGTCTAATGATATCGAATGGGAGCAAAAACGAGGACGATATTTCTCTATTTGGTTATATCCGTACGATAGAAATAAAATAGAAGAATGATTACTGTTTACTCTATTTACTTATCATAGAGATATTAAAAAAAAGAATCCACCTATATATATTTCAGTAAATACATATAGATGGATTTCCTTTTTAAAAACACTGATTCAAATTGCAGACGATTTTTTTAGTCATCTTGCCCGATGGACGGAAAGATGCGATTTTACACGCAATAAATTATCAAAAAGACACATCTTTCAGAATGTCTTTTATTCTTTCGAACTGTCCATCTGTCTTCTCCGGAGTAATTTTCAATAAATGGGCCAACAGCGGGTAGATATCCACATTGACAAATCCCTTCGATTCATACCCTGCCTTGAAGTCGGGACCACAGGCACGAAACATTACCTGCATATCCGGACTTTGCGGAAAATATCCATGAGCACCTTTCAAGGCACGCGGTACATCGGTAAATTGCCATCCTAACTCGGGAGCCACTACAATATCACCGATACGGTCACTGCTTCCATAGTTTAATTCGGCAGGAATCTCCTCCTTTTTCCACACATGAATATGGGGCACATCTTTCAAGGCATGGTATACCGAGTCACGGTATTCCGGTTTTGTGAAGATAGAGGTCGGAGTCCGTCCATCCACAGCCTCACACCATTCCGGACGCAGATACTTATTCATGTCTACCACGCGGTCATCACTGATCTCGGTCATTCCATGATCGGCGGTGACAATCAGGTTAACATCCTTACCGAAAGGAAGCGATGCAATTCCCTGCCGTAACATTCCGATCAAACTATCCATACGGTGTACAATGGCAGCAGCTTCTACACTACGGGTACCATGATGATGGGTGACTCCATCCGGCTCTTCAAAGTAAAGCATAACGAGACGGGGACGTTCCGCTTCCGGCTTTTTCAGAAGAGCGACGGTCGAATCCACCCGCTGTTCAAAAGTAAGACGGGGTTTTTCGGCATATTCCCGGTAGTAAGTAGGATAACCGCCTTTGATGGCAATATCCGAACCAACCCAATAAATATTTCCTGTCTTCACTCCCTGTTTTTGAGCCGTAATCCAGATCGGTTCACCCAGATAATAGTCGGGATTGTTTCGTGTGGCAGGATCTCCCATGGAGTATTGCCGATGCCGTTTTACATCCCAGAAAGTGTTGTTGATAATACCGTTGTGGTCAGGCACCAATCCCGTAGCCAATGTATAATGGTTGGGGAAAGTAGATGCAGGATAGGAGGGGAGCATAGTTGCTTTAACCCCTTCGCGGGCCATCTGGTTCAGGTTAGGGGTATCATACATTGCCGGATAATCCCAGCGGAAGGCATCCAATGAAACAATTACGGTGTAATGCGGAGCCTTGTCCTGCGCTGCTAAAGTAAAAATAAAGAAGACATAGCAGCAGAAAGAAATAATAAATTTACGCATACTCTTGATAGTTGTTATGAAATGCAAAGGTATAAAATTATATGAAAGCTGTCCGGTTATAAAGATAAAGCTTACCTTTGCAATGTTTTTTTAATACAAGTTACTATGGATTATCCTCATAAAATCAATAAGGTACAGATCCGTAACCTCCAGATTGAAGATTACGCTCAATTATCCCAATCGTTTACACGTGTATATTCGGACGGAAGCGATGTCTTCTGGACACACGGACAGATTGAGAAACTAATCAAGATTTTCCCCGAAGGGCAGATTGTAACCGTAGTCGACGAGAAGATCGTTGGCTGTGCACTCTCTATCATTGTAGATTACGATAAAGTGAAGAACGACCACACTTATGCCCAAGTCACAGGAAAGGAGACTTTCAATACCCACACAGCCCAAGGAAATATCCTATATGGCATCGAGGTCTTTATTCATCCCGAATATCGCGGATTACGGTTGGCACGGCGCATGTACGAATATCGCAAAGAACTTTGCGAAACGCTTAACCTGAAAGCGATCATGTTTGGCGGACGTATTCCGAATTACCATAAATATGCTGACAAGATGCGTCCCAAAGAGTATATTGACCGTGTACGCCAGCGGGAAATCTACGACCCGGTGCTCACTTTTCAACTTTCCAATGATTTCCACGTTCGGAAGGTGATGACCAATTATCTGCCGAATGATGAAGAATCCAAACATTATGCTTGCCTGTTGCAGTGGGACAACATTTACTACCAGCCCCCTACACAGGAATACCTCGCTCCCAAAACGACGGTTCGCGTAGGATTGGTGCAATGGCAGATGCGCAGTTACAAAACTTTGGACGACCTTTTCGAACAAGTAGAATTTTTCGTTGATGCCGTATCCGACTATAAAAGCGACTTTGTGCTTTTCCCCGAATACTTTAATGCGCCACTGATGTCAAAGTACAATGATAAAGGCGAATCACAAGCTATCCGCGGACTGGCCCAATATACCGAGGAAATCCGTGACCGATTTATCAATCTGGCAATCAGCTACAATATCAATATCATTACGGGCAGCATGCCGCTAATAAAAGAGGACGGACTGTTGTACAACGCCGGTTTCCTCTGCCGGCGTGACGGAACTTACGAAATGTATGAAAAGCTTCATGTCACTCCGGACGAGATAAAGAGCTGGGGACTGAGCGGGGGCAAACAGTTGAAAACATTCGAAACAGACTGTGCCAAGATCGGCATATTGATTTGTTATGATGTAGAGTTTCCCGAACTTTCCCGCCTGATGGCCGACCAGGGAATGCAGATTCTGTTTGTGCCGTTCCTCACCGATACTCAAAATGCTTATTCACGTGTACGGGTCTGCGCACAGGCACGTGCCATTGAGAACGAATGTTTTGTTGTAATAGCCGGCAGCGTAGGCAATCTTCCCCGTGTACATAACATGGACATTCAGTATGCCCAGTCTGGGGTATTTACACCTTGCGACTTTGCCTTCCCGACGGACGGAAAGCGCGCCGAAGCCACTCCGAATACGGAAATGATCCTGGTTTCGGACGTAGATCTCGACTTGCTGAACGAATTGCATACTTATGGCAGTGTACGTAACCTGAAAGATCGCCGGAACGATGTATACGAAGTGAGATTTAAGAAGCCGCAATAGATTTTGTCTATTATCCGATAGATATTATAAATCGTTAAACTTTGGTAGCAAACAAAGATTCTGATAGCTTTGTTTCCGAAATGAATCGTTTAATAACTTCTAAAATAAGAAAATTATGAGATCATTAATTGGAAAACAAGCGCCGAAATTTGATGCCACGGCCGTAATCAATGGGCATGAAATCGTTCAGGACTTCTCGTTGGATCAGTATAAAGGGAAAAAGTATGTAGTATTCTTCTTCTATCCGATGGACTTTACTTTTGTATGCCCCACCGAACTGCACGCATTTCAGGAAAAGCTCGACGAGTTTGAAAAACGGAACGTAGCTGTGGTAGGTTGCTCGGTCGACTCTGAATATTCTCACTTCTCCTGGTTGCAGATGCCCAAGAGCAAGGGAGGTATCCAAGGCGTGAAGTATCCTATTGTGTCCGACTTTTCTAAATCAATCTCTGAAAGTTACGGAGTACTGGCCGGAAGCTATGCTCCCGATGAAAATGGCAATTGGGTATGCGAAGGGGCACCGGTGGCTTTCCGCGGTCTGTTCCTGATTGACAAAGAAGGTGTAGTGAGACATTGTGTCATCAACGACTTACCATTGGGACGTAACGTAGATGAAGTACTGCGTATGGTGGATGCCTTGCAACATTTTGAAGAGTATGGCGAGGTTTGTCCGGCCAATTGGTCGAAAGGTAAAGATGCCATGAAAGCAACCGAAGACGGAGTGGCCAGCTATCTGAGTAAACATTAATAGAGACACATCTGTAAGAAAAAAGGGCGTTTATTGAAAAATAAATGCCCTTTTATAGTTGATAATCCAAATATTATGGCGTTCTTTGCTGCCGAAAACAATTGATCGTTTTATTTTACTCTATTTTCTACTGAATCAGTCGAATCCGGATCTAATCTCAAACTTCTGTTGTTTCTAAATTTATTTATCAATTTTTATTTTTTTTATTTTATGAACATGTACATTGGAAACCTTAGCTATCGTGTTAAGGAAGCAGATTTGAGACAAGTAATGGAAGAGTACGGAACAGTTGATTCAGTAAAACTGATCACCGACCGCGAGACTCGTAAATCTAAAGGATTCGCATTCGTTGAAATGCCGAACGACGACGAAGCAAAAAATGTTATCGCTGAGTTGAACGGTGCTGAATACGAAGGCCGTCAGATGGTTGTTAAAGAAGCCCTGCCTCGTAACTAATCCATTTATAGCATAAAACTAAAAAGGATACTCTGCAAAGAGTATCCTTTTCTTGTTTTTATCCGGCAGACATTACAATGCCTTGCTCTGATTATCATTGGTCAGTGGTTTACCTTTATACTCTCCGGTCAGTGTTTCCAGGAAAGCTACTATTTTATTCAGTTCATCTTCCGGCAGATTCTTGTCTACCTGATATTTGGCCATATAATCCACGGCCTCCTTCATTGTTTTCATGCTACCGTCATGAAAGTAGGGAGCCGTCAGGGCAATGTTTCTTAAACCGGGAACTTTGAAACGATGTTTATCACGATCATTTTGGGTCTGTTTGAAGCGTCCGTTATCTTCTTCTGTCAATTCAATGCCACGATCTGCAAAATAATCTCTTTTCACACCCATTAACTCGTAAGACTGACCACCCAAAGTTTCACCTACATGGCAAGTAGCACAATCGTATTTCTTAAACAATTCGTATCCGGCAAGTTCCATATCGTTAATAGCAGTCTTTTCACCTTTCAGATAAAGGTCGAAACGAGAATTGGGAGTGAGCAATGTCTTTTCGAACTCTTCGATAGCGTCAGTGATATTCTTTTCCGAATATCCGTCGGGATATACAGCTAAAAAGGCTTTGGTGAAATTAGCGTCCTGTTCGAGTTTTGCAATGATTTCGTCAAAAGACTGGCAAGCCATCTCGACCGGATTCAACGGAGGACCGGCAGCCTGCTCGGCAAGTGTTCCGGCACGTCCGTCCCAGAACTGCACGAAGTTGTAGGCAGCATTGTATACCGTCGGAGCATTCACACCTCCGAATTGTCCACCTACACCTTCTGAATATTGCTTGTTGTCTACCCCTCCCGTATTCAATCCATGGCATGATGCACATGAAACGGTGTTGTCGGCCGAAAGGCGAGTATCGTGATAAAGCATATCTCCCAAAATCACTTTACGCATATCTACCGGAATGGAATCAGCGATGGGACGCACCGGTTCGTTAGCAAATTCGGATGAAGCCAGCCCGTTAGCATAATGTGCCAGACGGTGTTGTTTCGCCCACGCCATAGCCATTTCCTTTTTAGCATCTGTCACACTGGCTCCCCAGTGTACCATATAGTAGGCATGTTTGGGCATTGTTCCGTCCATGATCACTTTCTCTACTTTGGCTAAAGCCACTTTTCCTACAGGCTTACCGGCTTTTAAGGCTTCAGCCATTTCGGTTATGTCAAAAGCGCGATAACCTTGTTCCACGTCCTTCTGAACCATTCCGCCGGCAACAGGCCAGCTTGCATAAAAAGGAAGATCCGGACTACCCGAATGGCATTGCAGGCAGCCACCGGAAGTAATGATCTCTTGCATCTGAGCGTCAGCGGCAAGCTCTTTTGACGGAGCCTGATTTACGACGCGGTAAGTGATAGCCAAAGCTCCGACCGTCACCAGTAATGCGATGATAAATTTTGTACTTTTCTTCATTGTGCATTCTTTTAGTTAATTATTACGATTATATAAATGTACACTTTGTTGAGCCGAAGGCAAATAATTTACTCCATACCAACACATCTGCAAAGCCAAAAAGGAGAAAATAAGTATGACATACAGCATCTTTTTACGAAGCCTGTCCCGTAAACGCAGGTGCATATATAATAGGTATCCCATCCAGGTAACCACTGCCCAGGTCTCTTTGGGATCCCAACTCCAATAATTTCCCCAGGCCTCCTTTGCCCATAAAGATCCAAGAAGCATGCCGATCGATAAAAAAGCCACACCAGAATAGACCAGATTATCTGCTGTCACCAAATATTCTTCTTTGTGGTGTACAAGCCCGCAAATAGCAATAATGAAAGCACATCCCAATACAGAGTAGGAGAACATATAAACTGTGACATGGGGAATAAACCAGACACTTTGCAAAGCCGGCATAAGTGATTGGTCATGTATCTCGGGCTTCAGCAAATTGATGATAACAAAGACAGTGGACAGCAGAGTGGAGAAAGAAAGTATCCATCGATATTTCCAGCGAATATACGTCAACAGCCCGGCAATCCCCATAAAAAAGGAATACCACAAACGGGTTTCACCCATAGTGCGAAGAGGAGGGCGTTGCAGAGATATCCATAGCCCGGCAATGAATATCCCCAGACAAGTAATTCCTGCTACAGTCAGTACAATAGCTATTTTGCTTTGTCCCGATGAACGAAGTGCCGATATGGCCCCAATAAGCCAAAGGCAGACGGAGACGGTTGCAAACAGATAGAAGTTATCCCAGGTTATCATGATTTAGCTTTTTTAGGACCATTAATAAATAGCAGAACAGCTCCTGCCAGCATCATTAAAATACCAGTCACCATTACATATTTCCAAGGTTGACGTACAATCTGAAGAATGCAATATCGGGTATTTCCCACATTATGCGTATCATATCCGGTCAGATAAATATCTTCTCCCAAACGGTAACTGTGAGGATGATTTACTTCAAGCGTAGTTCTCTGCTCTCCAATACGTACATCTGCCGCAAAACGCGAAGGCATCCCGTTCGGATAATACTCTGTATTGAAAGAGTAGAGTTCCAATTCATAATCCAGATAATAGGCTTTCCCATCCATACTATAGGCTTCGCGTCCCGGTTGTCCGGCATAAAGCGGAATCCGTAATGTCTGCACATCGCTGCTGCCGAAGAATCCGGCAAATAAAGCGAACCATACCCCCAAATGGTTCAGGAGAAAACGCTTCTTCGCCGGTACACGATGATAGAAAGCATGGATAACCACCATTGTCAGATTGCTCAATAAAAGAAAAAGAATGGCAATGAATACCCAGGAAGTCATAAAGTTATAGCATCCCAGTGAGGCTGGGACTCCTGATATGGAGGCAGCTTCTGCTTCCGATAATTGGGGAAACAACCCGATAACCAAGCTGCCACCTATTAATAATAAAATTGATAAAATACTTGTCCGGGAAGACAGCAGAAAACGGGTTAACGGCAACTTATTACCTTCTCTATAGAGACGCCATAATAAATAGACCCATATAACTGCTACAATCACATTCAGAGGGAATGCAAAAAAAGATAAGGGGAAATTGCCTGTCATAGTTTGCAATAATGCTGCTATTACAAAATATGCAGTCACTAATAGTTTTTTGTGCATAGTTGTGCCTTTATATGGTGCAAAGTAAGTAAAAATATGCCAATAAACGTATAAAAGGGCTATTAATTTGTATTAAATACAATTTTGAAGTAGATTTAAATTGAAAAGGAACGTTGCTATTTATAATATTGGTTGGGGATGACCGGGATACAAAATAAAAGAAAATATAAATTAGTACTTAGAATAAAGTAGCTTTCCAGGAGATTATCTATATTAGCATTCACAAAATAGCTTTAATCATTAAATGTCTAATCTTAAAAACGGCAAAACATGAAAACTCCATCTTTAATTCTGATGATAATCATTTTATGTAATCTCAGCATCCCAATAAATGCTCAAGTACTAACCTCCCGCCAGCAAAAAGAAGATTTTGACACCTTATATAGCTTATTATGTCAAGTACATCCGGATTTATTTATGTATCAAACACAAAAAGAATTCGAAGAAAAGCATGATTCAATATATCGCTTGTTAAATAAAGAACGAAACGTTTCTGATTTCTACTTTATAGTCTCTCCATTTGTTGCATCTGTAAAAGATGGTCATACTAATTTCGCAATTCCTGCTACTCCAGACAGAATAGACTATTTGAATCATGGAGGACTGACTCTGCCTTTACGCTTAAAAATAGTAGACGATAAGATAGTGGTTGATTTCCCCTTAATATCCTGTTCGATACAGGAAAATGATGAAATAACATGTATGAATAATATAAATAGTCAAACTATATTAAGTCAATTGTATCTCTTACTGGGAGCTGAAAAAGGGAATGCTATTAAGGAAAATCAATTGACCCTTTATCTTTCTACTTTGCTATGGTATAAATATAATTGGGGTGACAAATATGATTTTACAATTAAAAGGGGAAATAAGATCTGGAAAGAATCATTGAATGGCATCGGACAAATAGATGCCCTCCCTGTTTTAAAAGCAAAACTTGGAAAAAGCCTGCCGCAATTTAGTTATACTCTAAGCCCCGATAGACAGACTGCTACTCTGCAAATAATGAACTTATATCAATTACCACAACTAAAACAATTTTGTGACTCTGTCTTTTCGGTGATTAACAGAGAACATGTACGCAATTTGGTTATAGATATCAGAAATAACAAAGGAGGGTCAAGTGCCGGAGTTGACATGCTTCTATCATACTTATCGCATGATGCTTATACATTATATACTAAAACTGATTTAAAAATCAGTTCATACTCAAAACTGTATAATAAGCAAAAACATCCGGAAACTTATGAAGAAATCAAAAATTTGCCTGACGGATCTTTATTTGCTATTCAAGATTCTTCTGTAGCGGGAAACCGGGATAAAGCAGATATTTATAAAGGAATAGTTACAGTATTGGTAAATGAAACCACTTATTCCGGAGCGTCGACATTTGCATCTGCTATTAAAAAATCTCATGCAGGAAAAATTCTTGGTGAAACCGGCTGCCCAAATGTATATTTTGGCAATTATATGTCATTCACATTACCCAATTCCCGATTAGAATATTATGTCTCACTTAATAAATTCTATGAATAAATGAACTCTCTAAAATGAAAGCGGAATTGTGAACTCCGCTTTCGTTTTAGGATTGTCCTATTGCATTTATTTTGAAGATGTTCCACTCTCAAGAATACTGACAATTGAAAAGAGGGTGAAGCAAATAGCCCCTAAACCGGCTAATACGCGTGCAGGGATAAAATAATCATCGTGCGTCGTACCTAATTCGAAGACGAAAGAGGCCAGAAACAGACAAGCTAATGCTGTCAATACCGGAATCAGAGGGATACGGTTGGCCAAAGCAAATTCTCGCCCCCAGATTTTAGCCAGCAAAATTACTTTACTTGAAATACTGTAACAAACAAGACCAAGCCCAATCATGATATATCCGATTACCCCATTAGTAGTGCTTGAATCGGCAAAAATAACAGACAGCCCCCAAAGAAGCGATACGGTTCCCATCAACAATACGAGTTTTGGCCATCTTTTACGTTCTCTATCGGTATACACATTTCTGATTTGACGGGCAATAGTAGCGACCAAAGCAATCAGGCTTGTGCAAATGCAAGCCAGACCTGCCATCACATGCCCTGCTACGAAATAAGCAGGATCTACATCGCTTTTGGCCAATAAAACAAAAGCCCATATCCAAGCAATCAACGATACAATAATAGCTATTGTTTT
Organism: Bacteroides fragilis; assembly: GCF_019583405.1. Taxonomy (GTDB): domain Bacteria; phylum Bacteroidota; class Bacteroidia; order Bacteroidales; family Bacteroidaceae; genus Bacteroides; species Bacteroides fragilis_B. Next base: position 508,109 of record NZ_SZUU01000001.1, read on the forward strand.
TAATACAAGTTCTTGACCTTTAGTAAACGCTCCTTTGGGAATACCATTACCAATCATTTTTGAGTTGGCAGGAATCAGTGAAAAGCGGGTAGAAGATGTTGCAGCGGTTGCTACACAAGTAGTTATCAGTCCTACTCCGGCAACCACATGTCCAGCCACAAAGGAAGAGGCGGAGGTAGATCCGGTAAACATACAAATTCCACCAATAATAGTAACGGCAGCAGCTAAATAACCGATAATAGGCAGTGCGTACAGAGAACCGCGCCCATAAGTATGAATGATTTGCCGGATTATAGTAGCAGCTGTTGCAAACAATGCAATACAAATCATACCTAATGAAAAGACTACAGGACCTGCCACCAATCGGTTAGGATCATCTCCATATACACTGATAAACGCTCCGTAGCCGAAACAAAACAGAGCCATCGCCAAAGGAATTGCTCTGAACAATATACTAATACCGTAATTCATAACATATAGGGTTTTAAAATTTCCCTGATAAACAAGGCATATAGTTTTTTGTTTTGCCCCCCTTACTACTTTTTACACTCTTTTCACAAGGTGACCCCTCCTGTCAGACTGAAATTAAAAAGGCTTTTCTTGTATGAAAACGAATGTTTTTGTACATTTGCACCCTTAAAATAGGGAGGGTATCCCGATCTTAAATTGTAAATAGTAAAATTGTAAATATAGCCATGAGCAAGAAATTTGCCGAATATTCGCAGTTCGACCTCTCGCAGGTGAATAAGGACGTGTTGAAAAAATGGGACGAAAACCAGGTTTTCGCCAAGAGTATGACAGAACGTGAAGGCTGTCCTTCGTTTGTTTTCTTCGAAGGGCCTCCATCAGCTAACGGTATGCCGGGTATTCACCATGTAATGGCTCGTTCTATAAAAGATATTTTCTGTCGTTACAAAACGATGAAAGGATATCAGGTGAAACGTAAGGCAGGTTGGGATACACACGGACTCCCTGTAGAATTAGGTGTAGAAAAGTCTTTAGGGATCACCAAAGAGGATATTGGAAAAACAATTTCTGTAGCAGAATACAATGCTCATTGCCGTCAGGATGTAATGAAATTCACAAAAGAATGGGAAGACCTGACTCATCAAATGGGGTATTGGGTGGATATGAAGCACCCGTACATCACATATGACAACCGTTACATTGAAACACTGTGGTGGTTATTGAAACAATTGTATAAAAAAGGATTACTTTATAAAGGATATACTATCCAGCCATATTCTCCGGCAGCCGGGACAGGATTAAGTTCACATGAACTGAATCAGCCGGGATGCTACCGTGACGTGAAAGACACAACGGTAGTGGCGCAATTTAAGATGAAGAACCCTAAACCCGAAATGGCAGAGTGGGGTACTCCTTATTTTATAGCATGGACTACTACTCCATGGACACTACCTTCGAATACAGCACTTTGTGTAGGTCCTAAAATTGACTACGTTGCAGTTCAATCGTATAACGCATATACAGGACAGCCAATCACGGTAGTATTGGCAAAGGCATTGTTGAATGCACATTTCAGCCCGAAAGCAGCCGAACTGAAACTGGAAGATTATAAACCAGGTGATAAGTTGGTTCCTTTCAAAGTAATTGCTGAATATAAAGGTATTGATTTGGTAGACATGGAATATGAGCAATTAATTCCATGGGTAAATCCGGGAGAAGGTGCTTTCCGTGTAATACCGGGCGATTATGTAACAACAGAGGACGGTACGGGTATTGTACACATCGCTCCGACATTTGGTGCGGATGATGCTCAAGTGGCAAAAGCTGCCGGTGTGCCTCCATTACAGTTGATTAATAAAAAAGGTGAACTTCGTCCGATGGTAGATCTGACCGGTAAATTCTATACTTTAGATGAGTTGGATGAAGAATTTGTAAAACAGCGTGTTAACGTAGATTTATACAAAGAATATGCAGGTCGTTTCGTGAAGAATGCTTATGATCCGAATCTGTCCGATCAGGATGAATCATTGGATGTAAGTATCTGTATGATGATGAAAGTTAATAATCAGGCTTTCAAAATAGAAAAGCATGTGCATAATTACCCGCACTGCTGGCGTACAGACAAACCGGTGCTTTATTATCCGCTGGATAGTTGGTTTATTCGTTCTACTGCATGCAAAGAGCGCATGATAGAGTTAAACAAAACCATTAACTGGAAACCGGAATCTACCGGAACCGGACGTTTTGGCAAATGGCTGGAAAACCTGAATGATTGGAATCTGAGCCGTTCCCGTTACTGGGGTACTCCGTTGCCTATTTGGCGAACAGAAGACAACAGCGACGAGAAATGTATAGAGTCGGTTGAGGAGTTATATAATGAAATCGAAAAATCGGTTGCCGCAGGGTATATGCAATCGAATCCCTATAAAGATAGAGGTTTCATACCGGGTGAGTATAATGAAGAAAATTATAATAAGATAGATCTCCATCGCCCGTATGTAGACGATATTATCCTTGTTTCAAAGGATGGTAAGCCTATGAAACGCGAAACGGACCTGATTGACGTATGGTTTGATTCGGGTGCGATGCCTTATGCACAGATCCACTATCCATTTGAAAATAAAGAGTTGTTGGATAGCCATCAGGTATACCCGGCAGACTTCATTGCAGAAGGTGTGGATCAGACACGTGGATGGTTCTTCACATTGCATGCCATTGCAACCATGGTATTTGACAGTGTTTCATACAAAGCAGTCATTTCAAACGGATTGGTGTTAGACAAGAATGGCAATAAAATGTCTAAACGCTTAGGAAATGCGGTTGATCCGTTCTCTACTATCGAGAAATATGGATCCGACCCCTTGCGTTGGTATATGATTACCAATTCTTCTCCATGGGATAACCTGAAGTTTGATGTAGAAGGTATCGAAGAAGTGCGGCGTAAATTCTTTGGTACTTTATACAACACCTATTCTTTCTTTGCTTTGTATGCTAATGTAGACGGGTTTGAATACAAAGAGGCTGATGTTCCGATGAGCGATCGTCCGGAAATTGACCGATGGATTCTCTCCGTACTGAACACATTAATAAAGGAAGTAGATACCTGTTATAACGAATATGAACCGACTAAAGCAGGACGTTTAATTTCTGATTTCGTAAACGATAATCTGTCTAACTGGTACGTCCGCCTGAACCGTAAGCGTTTCTGGGGTGGTGGATTCACTCAGGATAAACTATCTGCATATCAGACTTTGTATACATGCCTGGAAACGGTAGCCAAATTAATGGCACCTATCGCTCCTTTCTATGCAGACCGTCTGTATGGCGACCTAATCAGTGCAACAGGACGCGATAATGTTGTTTCTGTCCATCTGGCGAAATTCCCGGAATACAATGAAAAAATGGTAGATAAGGAACTGGAAGCACAAATGCAGATGGCACAAGACGTTACTTCCATGGTATTGGCATTGCGTCGTAAAGTGAATATTAAAGTTCGTCAGCCGTTGCAGTGTATCATGATTCCCGTAGTGGATGAAACACAAAAGGCGCATATCGAGGCTGTAAAAGCACTTATCATGAGTGAAGTCAACGTAAAAGAGATTAAATTCGTTGATGGTGCAGCTGGCGTTCTGGTGAAAAAGGTTAAATGTGACTTCAAAAAACTGGGACCAAAATTCGGCAAGCAAATGAAGGCTGTTGCGGCAGCTGTAGCAGAAATGTCACAGGAAGCTATTGCCGAACTTGAGAAGAACGGCCGTTATACCCTTGTTTTAGATGGGGCAGAAGCTGTTATAGAAGCGGCAGATGTAGAGATCTTCAGCGAGGACATTCCGGGATGGTTGGTTGCCAATGAAGGGAAATTGACTGTTGCGCTGGAAGTTACTGTAACGGAAGAACTTCGCCGTGAAGGAATTGCACGTGAATTGGTAAACCGCATTCAAAATATCCGTAAATCAAGTGGTTTCGAGATTACAGACAAAATAAAAATAACATTATCTAAAAATCCGCAGACAGATGATGCGGTAAATGAATATAATGGTTATATTTGTAACCAAGTTTTGGGTACATCCCTTACTTTGGCAGACGAAGTAAAAGACGGCACAGAATTAAATTTTGACGACTTCTCTTTGTTCGTGAATGTAGTGAAAGAATAATTCTAATACTAATAACCTATTAAACAGTAAAAGTTATGGCAGAAAAGACAAGATATTCGGATGCGGAGTTAGAAGAATTCCGTGCCATCATCAATGAAAAACTGGAATTAGCACAACGTGACTATGAACAGTTAAAACTGAGCTTAATGGGACTGGACGGGAATGACACAGATGACACGTCCCCCACATATAAAGTCTTGGAAGAAGGAGCAAATACATTGTCGAAAGAAGAGACTACACGTCTGGCTCAGCGCCAACTGAAGTTTATTCAGGGTTTACAGGCTGCTCTTGTACGTATCGAGAATAAAACGTATGGTATTTGCCGCGAAACAGGAAAATTAATTCCGGCAGAACGTCTGCGTGCTGTGCCTCATGCTACACTGAGCATTGAAGCAAAGAACAGTGGAAAGAAATAAATAGTAGGCTACGAGCTACCTATTGCAAGAGACAAGTGTATACACGCAATATCGTGTTTCTCTTTAGCTTGTAATGGGTAGCTCGTAACTTATATAACTGATAGCGTAACAAAATGAAAAAACTACTCACGAAAGGACAAATCGCTCTGCTCGTCATTTTTTCTGTGCTGATCATTGATCAAGTGATTAAAATCTGGATCAAGACTCATATGTATTGGCATGAGAGTATCCGTATTACAGATTGGTTTTATATTTATTTCACCGAAAATAATGGTATGGCATTTGGAATGGAGATATTTGGAAAACTCTTTCTGACTACATTCCGAATCGTCGCAGTAGGCCTGATAGGGTGGTACTTATATAAAATAGTAAAAAGGGGATTAAAAACCGGATATATCATTTGTGTATCGTTAATCTTGACCGGTGCACTGGGTAACATTATTGACAGTGTTTTCTATGGAGTCTTTTTCAACGAAAGCACCCATTCACAGATAGCCAGTTTTATGCCCGAAGGAGGTGGTTACTCCACTTGGTTCTATGGTAAAGTAGTTGATATGTTTTATTTCCCGATAATTGATACGAACTGGCCGACATGGATGCCTTTTGTAGGTGGAGAACATTTCATTTTCTTTAGTCCGATCTTCAATTTCGCAGATGCCGCCATTAGCTGCGGAATTATTGCCTTATTACTGTTCTATAGCAAATATCTGAATGATTCATACCATCATTCTGTGACCAAAAAGTAAAAAAGAGGTAATGAAAAAGTATTTCCGGTTTCAATTATGTTGTATCTGTCTTTTGGTACTGATAACATCTGCTTGTAAGGTGAAAAGACCTGATAGCGTTATATCAGAATCACAGATGGAAAATCTGCTATACGATTACCACATTGCCAAAGCGATGGGTGAGAACATGCCTGGTGGCGAGAATTACAAAAAAGCATTGTATGTAGAAGCTGTATTTAAGAAATATGGTACAACAGAAGAAGTTTTTGACTCGTCTATGGTGTGGTATACACGCAACACAAAAATACTATCGGAAATCTATGAAAAGGTAAATAAAAGGCTGAAAGCCCAACAGGATGCCATCAACCACTTAATAGCATTGCGTGATAATAAGCCTAAGATGTCTGCTCCAGGCGACAGTATCAATGTCTGGGCATGGCAGCGGGTTGCCCAGTTAACGGAATCTCCATTGAATAATAAGTTCACGTTCACATTACCTTCTGATACAAATTTCAAGAAACGTGATGTATTGCTCTGGAAAATACAATATAACTTCCTGGATGGAATGCCGGACTCAACAATGGCTCCGGTAATGGCCATGCAGATTGTTTATAAGAACGACAGTGTGACCAATAGTTGCACGAAACATATATTTGAATCAGGAATTCAGGACATTCGTCTTCAATCAGATACGATGACTATCAAGGAAATAAAAGGATTCATTTTCTATCCGCAATCCCAAAAGTCAACAACACTTTTGGTTAGTGACATTTCGTTGACCCGTTATCATGTAAATGACTCATTAACACAAATGGGAAAAGACTCTTTAAATGCCGACTCAATAACAGAAAAAAACAAAGTAGATTCTATCCGGAAGAAAGCTCCCCAAGATACTATTCAAACGACGCCGGTACATCAACGGACTAATCCAAAGGATTTGAACCGCCCCAATAACGATGTCCGTCCCGTTAAACCGGAACAACGAGAGAAAGAGCAACAAATAGAAAAAGAAAAACAGCAATTAGAAAGACAGCAACGAACTAATCCGAGGAGACCATTGCGTCGTCAGAATAATTAGAAGATGAGATGAAACGTTTTGCTGCACATTATATATTTATTCCGGAAAGTGGATTTTTAAAACTGTATGCTATAGAAATGGAGGGAGAGTATGTCTATCGTATTTTTCCCTGTAATGAAGAAATTGAATCTGTAGAATGGTTTCCCGGTGTCATTTTATTGACCTCACAAAAAAAACTGGATATAAATAATACTTTGTTCAACTTAACCGATACCGATGAACAAAGTATTACTATTCCGGAAATTACCTCATGCATGAAATGGCAGGCTTATTTGTTATTTCCCTTTGACTTTGCTACAATGCGGCCTGTCGCCGAAACTCAGCGCAGACAATTGCGGTAGCAATGGCTACATTCAATGATTCTGAGGTCTCCCGTTCTTGAGGATAATTTGGAATGTATAACTTACGGTTTACCAGCTTTTCCACTTCAGTTCCAATACCATTTCCTTCATTGCCCATTACTATTATTCCATTCTTTGACAAAGGCTGCTCATACATATTCTTTCCATCCAGAAAGGTGCCATATACCGGTATATTTCCCAGCACATGAATCAACTCTGGCAATGCGATATAATGTACTTTTACTCTGGCAATGCCTCCCATGGTAGCTTGTATAGCTTTAGGGTTAAAAACATCAACAGTGTTTGGCGAACAGAAAATGTGTTCAATACCAAACCAGTCCGCAAGACGAATGATTGTCCCAAGATTGCCGGGGTCTTGAATATCATCCAAAGCTAAGCATAAAGAGTTACGAATAACTTCTGTATCGATCTCATACTTCGGTTGTTCAAACAATGCCAATACTTGTTGAGGGCTCTTCAACAAACTGGCACGAGACAAATCCTCAGGACTTACTTCAATTACCTCCATAGCCTTGACTGTAGAATGTTCTCTAAACCATTCCGAAGTGGCCGCCAGAAACTTACAGGGGAAATGTCCCAGTAAATCATCTACCAATTTGGGACCTTCTGCCAGAAAGACTCTTTCTTCTTTCCTATTTTTTTTTAATTCCAGCGATCGGATATATTTAACTCTATTTTTACTTAATGTTCCCATCTAACTCTAATTTTACGGCAAAGCTATAAAGATATTCCCAATTAACTATTATACTTCTAATCCTTTTTGTGGTTTTATTTTCTTATCATTAACAAACTTTATATTGATAAATATAAACTATCTACTTAAATTTAGTAGATTTGTAATATATCATTATATTGATATCCAGAACGAAGAAGATATGCCCAGACAGATAAAACACAATAAAGAAAGAAGAATAGTATCTTCTTTTAAAAATAAATAAGATCTGATTGGCTGCAGCAAATTCAGATATTAATCCTAATGTATAACCTTTAAAAACGAATTAAAATGTTGAACGAAAAAAGAACTCAAAAAATTATGAAGAGCAAATTTCTGATATTTCTGCCGGTAGTAGCCATGTTGCTATTGTTTAGCAATTGCGGAAATAAAACAAGTAACGAGCAGGCTACTACCGAGATGAAAGACTCTGTAAGTGCCACACAATCTCTCAAAGAAGAAGCTGTACCGGACTCTGTAGCTATACTAAAAGACGTAGTGTATGATGTCGTTGATACTGCTCCTACATTTCCGGATGGAATGAAGGCATGCTTACAGTTTATTGCAAAGAACATCAAATATCCGGCCCAAGCCATTGAAAACAAGGAAGAAGGTCAGGTAGTAGTTCAGTTTATTGTTTCTAAAAATGGTAAACTGCTTAACCCGATTGTTGTAAAAAGCATATCTCCGCTACTTGATGCCGAAGCTATCAGAGTGGTAAACTCAATGCCCGATTGGATTCCGGGAAAACACAAAGGTGAAAATGTAAACTCACGATTTACACTTCCGGTCAGATTTAGACTTAAATGATGTAATCATCTATAAAAATGCTGGAAAAGTAGAAATGCTCTTCCGGCATTTTTATTTCCCCAAACAAAAAATATGGTTTATATTTGTAACCTATTTGGCGTAATCTATTAAAAACCGTATATGAAGAAAGGGGTTCTTTACACGATTCTTCTTTATTTTGTTTTGTCACTGGCTTCGTGTTCTGCCACTAAGTTTGTGCCGGAGGGTTCTTATTTGTTGGATGAAGTAAAAATACATACTGATAATAAAGATATAAAACCGTCGGACATGCGACTTTATGTACGACAGAATCCTAACTCGAAATGGTTCAGCGCAGTCAAGACTCAACTGTATGTGTATAATTGGTCCGGAAGGGATTCTACGAAATGGCTCAATAAATTCTTGCGCAAGATAGGAGATGCTCCGGTTATCTATAATGAAGCCGATGCTATCCGTTCGCAAGAAGAAATTGCAAAAGCAGTGCAGAATCTCGGCTATATGGGAGCTACCGTAAAAAGAACCACAAAAACTAAAAAGAAAAAGCTAAAATTGTTTTATGAAATCAATTCAGGCAAACCTTATACTGTACGCACACTGAAGTATGATATTTCTGATAAGAAAATAGCCGAATATCTTCAAAATGATTCTACAAAATCAATGTTGAAAGAAGGAATGCTTTTCGATGTAAACACACTTGATGCGGAACGGCAACGTATTACAGACTACTTATTGTGCAACGGTTATTATAAATTTAATAAGGATTATATTACTTATACGGCAGATACTGCCCGCAATACCTATCAAGTAGATTTGACTTTACATCTGTTGCCCTATAAAGCTTATGTTGGTGACGTTCCTAAAGAACATCCTCAGTACAAGATCAACAAAATCAATTTTATTACTGATTATGATGTCTTGCAATCATCAGCTCTGAGCAGTATTGAAATTAATGACTCTCTGCATTATAACGGATTTCCGATCTATTATAAAGACCAACTGTATTTGCGTCCTAAAATGCTGGTAGATAACCTAAGATTCACCTCCGGAGATTTATATGATGAACGTAACGTACAAAAGACCTATACTTCTTTTGGGAGGCTTTCAGCTCTCAAGTATACTAACATTCGTTTTTTTGAGACACAAAATGACGATAGTACCAGACTGAATTGCTATGTAATGTTAACCAAAAGCAAGCATAAATCCGTTTCTTTTGAGTTGGAAGGTACTAATTCGGCAGGTGATTTGGGAGCTGCCGCATCCGTTTCTTTCCAACATAGAAATTTATTTCGCGGTTCAGAAACTTTCATGGTAAAATTCCGAGGAGCTTATGAGGCCATATCCGGATTACAGCCGGGATATAAAAACCATAATTATACTGAATACGGAGTTGAAACAAGTATCAATTTCCCCAGTTTCTTATTTCCCTTTCTGACTTCTGACTTTAAACGGCGAATAAAAGCAACGACAGAGTTCGGACTACAATACAATTATCAATTACGCCCCGAATTCTCCCGTACCATTGCTTCAGCTTCATGGAGCTACAAATGGATGCAAAAACAAAAGATTCAACACCGCATCGATTTATTGGATATCAGCTACCTTTACCTTCCCTGGATTTCTCCTCAATTCCAGGAAGACTATATTGATAAGGACAAAGACAACTATATCCTCAGATATAATTATGAAAATCGTCTTATTGTACGTATGGGATATACTTATAACTATAATAGTGCAGGAGGAACCCTTGTCAATAATACGATAACTTCTAATTCTTATTCCATACGGGCAGGCTTCGAATCTGCAGGCAACATTCTTTACGGAGTCTCTAAAATGATTAATATGAGAAAGAATAAAGATGGGGAATATGCTATTTTAGGTATACCTTATGCACAATATCTGAAAGGTGACTTTGATTTTGCCAAGAATATTATAATCGATCATCGCAATTCGCTTGCGTTTCATGCGCGGATAGGAGTTGCTGTACCTTATGGAAATGCCAAGGTAGTTCCTTTTGAGAAACGTTACTTCTCAGGAGGCGCCAACAGTGTAAGAGGATGGTCTGTACGTAATTTAGGACCGGGCTCTTTTGCCGGCGATGGAAATTTCATGAATCAGTCCGGAGATATCAAATTGGATGCAAGCATTGAATACCGGACACGTCTGTTTTGGAAGTTCCGCGGAGCGGCATTTATCGATGCAGGCAATATATGGACTATCCGTGAATATGAAAACCAGCCGGGAGGAGCTTTTGAATTCGACAAGTTCTATAAGCAAATCGCAGTGGCTTATGGATTAGGGCTCAGACTGGACCTTGACTTTTTTGTGCTTCGTTTTGACGGAGGTATGAAAGCTGTAAATCCTAAATATAAGAAAACAAAAGAACGTTATCCTATTATTCATCCCAAATTTAGCCGTGATTTTGCATTTCATTTTGCTGTAGGCTATCCATTCTGATTCTATTAGGAATGGGAATAAAAAAAGATGAAACTGACTCTAAGAGTGGTTTCATCTTTATCTTTATAGTTATTTCGATAATCAACGTGCTGCAAAAAGCAATCCGCCCATTGTAGCCTGACGTGCAGCCATCATACCTTGTGCATCAAGAGTTACGTTCATCTTTTCTCCATTCGGTAAATTCATTTCAGCAGTACCGTCATTGTTCATTTTCAACAATTCCGTGCTTACTCCGTCAGCTACAACATTCCAAGTGTTTGCTTCTTTGTTATAAATCAACTCCATAGCTGAATTTTCACCTTCTTTAGTGATAGAATAACCATTCTCAAGGGTCTTTACCAGATAATCTCCGTTCTCACCCTTTACTTTCTTCACATCACCTACATTAGCCATAGGATTGGTACCACTCCAGAATTCGATTGAGTTAATGACCAATGCATCTGCCAGATAAGCGACACCATATACCGGAACGATATTTAAAGCAAGGAAAACAAGTTCATTTACAAATTTTGTACCAATGGACTGATTCCATGACGAAATACGATTGAACAATCCGAATGATCCTACACATGAACTAAACAGGATAGTACCACTGAGAAAAATGGCAGCAACCAAAGTTAATCTGTTCTTTTTCATACTAATTTTTTTATTTGTTATTAGGTTAATATTATGGATCATTTATATAAAAACGATCCTATTATAGTCTGCAAATATACTCTTTTTAGCTAAAGAGAACAAATTTAGGTTACTTTTCTGCTTACATTTTCCTTTTGTTTCGGAGTTGCCGGCCTATCATATAATCGACAGAATATTTCCCCGGTCCGCTTATATACATCAAAATAAAAACAATCAAATATACTAATGCCAATTCTTTCATTGCAAATGCATCATTTGCATGAATAACAAAGAATGCAATTCCCATAGTAAAGATCATTGGAATCATGGCCAACCTGTAAAGAAAACCTATAATAAAGGCCATCGAACATACTAACTCTGCAAAAATGGCCAACCCCAAGGAGAGGGGAGAACCTAATCCCAACGGATCAGGAAAAGATGTGGAAAGTTCCTGAAAATTACTCCATTTTTGTATGCCATGATTCATTAACAATAATCCAAACGAGATTCTTAGAATCAGCAGGAATGCAGACGCTCCCATACTGTCTGGTTTAAGAGGGAATAAAAATTTGTAAATCATAAGTTTATATTTTTAGATTTTATAATAAAAACAACTATCCGTTTTGTATTGTTTACTTGATACAGATCAAATAATAGCCAAATCCCTCCTAAAAAGCAACATCAAAATACAACTCATGAATTATCATTTTTGTTATATCGGTGAATGACAACTAAAATGAAAGGAATGTGATCATGAAAAAAATAAGTAAGTTTTTGAAAGGCTGTCTGGAAGAGATTGGCAGAAATATTCTTAAAGAATATGGTTACTCTGATGACAAATAAATCTCTTACAGATGTTATTATTGGGGAAATAGATCGTATTCTCAAGAACAATACATTTATTTTCATCTGAATATGCAAAAAAATGTAATATGAACATCTTTTCGAAATCCAACCTGTTATATTAGCATTAAAATATAGGGATTATGGAATATATAATTATTTATATAGCTTTTTTGCTTATCACGTGGGCATTTATCATGAAAAGTATACATGATGCGCCGGAAATGGAGGATACAGAATAATCCTCTAAATGAAAGAGGATTAATACTTTATATAGTATAAATCCTCCTTCATTTTTTTATTTACTATTACTTTCCGAAGAAGGAGCAATGTAATCTTCTTTAATGAATTCGTCATACACCTTTTTCGGATGATCAAACGGAGCTACACCAGTACGATTTTCATTGAAATTTTCACGTCTGAATTTTTTCAGCTTAAGATTATCCTCAGCATATTCCCTGAGTTTTTTCTTTTCATGCCCATACAATGAACTATCCAAAACTTCCGAATCCAATAAACTCTCTTTAGGAGTTATAGACGGCAACAAGTTTTGTTCTAATAACCCACGATAAGCACCATTGTACTCACACCACACACAATCTCCCAATAAAAACAGCCGATAAGTATATCTTGACCAAGCTGTTTTAATAGTAACCTCACGAGAGTAAATCTCCACAGTTGCCTCCGAATCGAATGCCCGATCACGGATTACGACTAATTTCCTACCTGAAATATCTTCCTTGATAAGGGTCGTCCATCTTTCGGAATTCAGAATTTCCCCGATAATTTCAGGTAACTTTTCCTTAATTTCAAATTGTATTCTCATATCATTCGCCTGTGGGCCAGGACTTATTAATTACCCCCAATTATATCTACTTTCTAAAGATAGTAAGTTTCGATAACAAAAACAAAATAAAATTCATTTTTTTCCAGTCTTTTTGCCATAATTATCTATCTATTTACTATCAAATACCTAAAAATCAATATCCTATCAATTCCACATATGATTTTCAATACAAAAGGAATTATTATGAAAGAGGAACTGATTTCAATACAAGAAAACCAATTTGCGCCAATCTTTCTTCACTTGCTAACTGACGATGGCATCAGTATGTCTGATTCCGGTTTAGTATGAGTACAATGCAATTGTTGGCTTTCTGATTATTCTATACTTGACCACAAGCGCAGCAAACAAGGCCTTCAACACAAAGATTAAAGCCTTTAAGCACAACCAACTTAGGGGTAATAAGGGACGCTGTATCCTTTCTATTCAGAACCTCGAAATTTATATATTGATAAAACTATCCTTCAGAATTTAGGTATGGATCCACTATTATTAGAATAGTTAAAAAGAAAAAGCTCTGAATATGAGTGATTTTCAGAGCTTTTATTTGATTTACTTTTTTATTTGTACACCCTCAGGGACTCGAACCCTGGACCCATTGATTAAGAGTCAATTGCTCTACCAGCTGAGCTAAGAGTGCATTGTTATCAAGCGTTCTTGATTTCGGGTGCAAAGGTAAACCTTTATTTTTAAATAGCAAATTTTCAAGAGACTTTTTTATACGGAATAATGTCTTTTATTCCGTATAAAGAATAAACTGTTGTTTTTAAGTATCAAGTTGCAAATAATCACACAAAACAAACGAGCTCATTCACAATAATGTATAGCAAAAGAGAAATTTTCAGATCAATATTTAGTAAAAAACAAATTATACTTTGAATAAAGAAAAATATTCTAAGGAGTTTTTTAGATAAGCTTTATAATGATCTCTATCGAATAATTCACGTAAACTATTATAATTCAAAAGATATGGATATAATATTTTATAAGATCCACTATGCTGATAATTTTCCACATCAATTTTATTACATTAATATTATAATATTTCAAGCGGTTGGGCATACCATTATATCAATAATTTATAATATCCATTTCATCTATATTTCTTTTGATGTATTTTTGTAGTCGAAATAAACAGCAAAACTAAAAATCTAATAACGAATGAATTTATATTTAAAACACACCTTATTTTATCTATTAGGTATATCTTACGCTTTGATATCTTCAGCACAGTCTAATCCGGATAAACTACAATGTAAAGTGACAGGACGCATGCTTCTGGATGGCGGTGTTTATCTCAAGAATGATAATAATTTTGGTAATGGAGTTGAATTCAGTGATCTTCGGATAGGTGCAAAAGTCGCATATCAAAATTGGGATATGAAACTTGAAATAGGCTATACCGGCAATAAAGCGACAATAAAAGATGCTTTTGCAAAGTACACATACAAGAACCACTCTATACAAGTCGGACAATTCTACGAACCGTTTAGTTTAGAAATGATGTGCAGCACTTTCGACATTCGCTTTAATCAATCTCCAGGAGCTGTTCTTGCATTAACAAACGGCAGACGAATGGGAATCACTTATAGTTATCGAAACAAACGTCATTATATGTCAGGAGGGGCATTCATGGATAATGAAGTCAACAACCTAAAAAAAGCGTCACATGGATATGCTTTGGATGGCAGGGTAGTATATCGTCCGGTTTTTGATAGCAAGAAACTTATTCATATAGGTTTTGCGGCCAATTACCGCACCCCTAACGAATCCTTAAATGAAGAAGATAAAAACATATTTATCTATAAATCTCCTGGTGTGAGTACGATTGATAACCGAAATATTGCAATGGCTACTATTGATCATGCAGCGTATCAGATAAAATTTGGCACAGAACTACTGGTTTATTATCACCGTTTCTGCCTGCAAAGTGAATATATATGTGCTCATGTGGAACGAGACAATGCTTTTAAGAACTATGTGGCACAAGGAGCCTACCTTCAGTGCTCTTGGCTTTTATCCGGAGAAACTTATCTGTACGATGAATCTGTTGCATGTGCCGGTCGTCCGGAAGGAAAAAGTCTGGAGGTTTGTTCACGATTTAACTATTTGACACTCAATGATGAGGATGCCGCCATTTGGGGAGGAGAACAAAAAGATATCTCCATCGGACTCAACTATTATATTAATAAATATATAGGTATAAAATTAAACTATAGCTATCTGATGCCCGGAGCCAGTATAAAAGAGATCAGCCGCAAAAACTTTAGTGTTTTTCAAGGACGATTTCAATTCATTTTTTAATTGGCTATTGCTTCTATCCTCTGATCATATTTCCTATTGTAATCCTATAGAGGCTGGATCACCATTTGCGCTTCTTTACCGATGATAATTCGGGATATTCAGTAAATGTCCGTATTTCTTATAAATTAAGAGAACAGTTTTACTTTACGTGAGCTTTTCTCTTAATTTTTTCCTGTAAAGTCTCCAGTCTTCTATCTTTTTTATAGAATATTATTTACATATTCTTATATTTTCTCCCCAACGGTACATTATGTATATGTCTTTTTAGGGGAAGTTAAAAACCTCTCCTGTTTTCCTTTTGTTATTTTAGTCTGATTATGCAGCCGCTCTTTTTTTCTTTTCAACCTTTTCTATCATGCATACTGCATTGGCCGTATGTATTCCAAAGAAAATCCAAAGCATTTCCGTTTTCCTGTTTCTAGCTTTAATTCTGGCCAGTGAGTAATGTTGTTTCTGCGTTCCAAAACTTCCTTCCAGGCGGGTCGCTCTTTCACGGCTGAGTTCCGACCGTAAGATCTTCCGAAGTGGCTCATCTTTGGACGCTCTGCCCTTACGCTTAAAGGAAGTACTTATATGATATTTAGTACAAAATTTCCGGTTGGCATTATTAGCATAGATTGAATCCGCTGCAAGCGCCTTAACCCTAACCCCGGTCAGTTGTTGTTGCAGATGAATACAGTCTTTCAAATGTACTCCTTCGTTAAAAGCCTTAAAGGAGATATGTTCAATAAAGGAGATTCCATCTATCTGTATATTGTTGACTTTGGCTCCGAATTCAACGGATTTGGTTTCCTTGCCTCTGATAATGGGGCGAAGGTAATGCCGGTCGATACTCACAATACGGTTGGGCACTTTTTTGCCTGCAAATAAATTCTTCCCTTGCTCAAGGACCGTCCGTATGACCGAGAAACGTCTTTGGTAATCAGAGGATAGTGTAAGCCTGTGCCTGTAGGATAAATGAAGCTGCTCCAGCTGGTCCAGTAACTTTTCCAATAACTGAAGTAGTCTGCGTTTAATCATACGGGTCTGTGATTTCCTGCGTTTACGCAGTTTGCTAGAAGCAAGGTAGGCACGGCTTACATCAAGATACTTGTTACGGGGACGTTGCATGTGCAATGTCCGGCAATGTTTGCACAGATGACGATGAAGCCATACAATACCTTCCCATAAGAGTTTGACATCAGTAGGAAAGCGCAGATGACTTTCATAACAGGTGGCATCGGTCATACAGACATGAAGGTTCTCAAGATAAGGTTTCCAATGCTCTGCCAAAATAAGCTGGAGGGACTCAATATCAAGGCGAGCCGCTAGTTCCTGACGAATCGCACTAACGATTTTAGGATTGGTTAGCGGATGAAGCGGATCGATCTGAACACCACAAAATAACTGGTAATGAATATTACCGTTTAAATGGTCAATCAGTTGTGAATCGGAAAAGTTGGTATAAGACTTCAAGACCATCAAGGCTATTTTACCTTCGGGAGAAAAATAACTTTTACGCCCCAAAGCAGAGGACTTCAAATGCATTTGTCGGGCCAGTTCCGAGAAAGGGAATAAAGAATGGAGGCGACCTAATTCACTCGTTGCAAAACTTTGACGATATTTTTTAAGCATATCGAACTCACTAAAACCTAAACAAGGTTCGATTTCTGATATTTTTTGTATCTTTACCATGTGTTTTTATTTTAGATTACCCCCGTTTTGGCCGTCAAACCGTTTTTTAGGGGGAATGCTTAAAGATACAAAAAAGGCAACTAACTCGCAATGAATTAGTTGCCTTAAATTTTCTTATTTTAGGAATATCCCTAAGTAAAGAAGTACGAACGGTGATCAGCTTTTTCCCTAATAAATGATCAGAGGATAACCAATCCCATATCTATTTACTTTGCTTTTCCAGATCTCTGACAGCCGGAATGCACATCATCAAAATTGAGGTAAATACAATTGCTATCCCACAACAGATAAAAATATTGGCTATTCCTAAACTATCAGCAATAAATCCGGTAATGAACAACCCAATGATAGAAGGCAATAAGCTCACGCTGTCAAAAAGGGAAAACACACGTCCTAAATATGCCGGTTTAAACTGAGTTTGCAGTAATGAAGTAAAAGGTCCGGAAAAAAATGGAACAACTATACCTTGTGCCACTGTTAATGCTGCAAAAAGTACAAATCCATCAGCCGGAAGTATTCCACAAAATGCCAATGCCGCACCAAGCAAAAAATAGGAAATGGAAATCAACAAAGTTTTACGTATCTTTGGATTCCATACACCCAATAAGGCACCACCGGCCAACATGCCAGCACCGAAAAGAGTTTCTATCAAACTTACTTGATATGCTGTTCCCGAGAAATTTTTCAAAGTCATCAACGGCATCAATGCCACCATTGGCATAACAAAAAATGTAACCAGAACTTCAGTTACCATTACCCAACTGACTCCTTTATTACGCATAATTACATTAAATCCATCTCGCATATCATAAAGTACATTTTTAGCTGAGGTATTTTCTTGTTTAGGATTGGGAATATACACAAAAAGTAAAGCTGTACAAGCTATTATAGCTCCCAATACGTCCAGAAGCATGACAAGACTCATGTCAAACGCAAGGAGCAATATGGCTCCAAGAGCCGGACCACCAATGTTACAAATCGACTGGATAGCTTGATTGATACCCGCAATGCGCATAAGCTCTTTTTCCGGTGCCAACAATGGTACAGAGGATTTCATGGCAGGCGTATGAAATGCACCGCCAACCGAACGCAACATAAGTAAAAGATATATATGCCATAATTCGATTATATCCAAATAGAACAGCAAAGCGATCACTCCGGAACAGAGAGCAACAAAACTGTCAGCACCAATCATAGTCCATTTACGATTCCAACGATCGACAAAGACACCGGCAAAAGGACCTAATAAAGCTTGTGGTAATAAAGCAGCGATAGTTGCAAATGACAATACCTCCGCAGATCCCGTTTTAAGACTAATCCACAAAACAATAGAAAACTGGGCAATAGAACTACTTAGTATGGAGAATAGTTGCCCTGTCCATATAATGATAAACTTTTTCTTCCAATTATTCATAATAAGTTTGATAAAGAATGAAATTATTTCCCTGTTGCATCTATGCAGAAGAAAAAAAGAATAGGATACACCCCTGGAAAACCTAAGATATATCTAAAACGGGATGAAACTGTAGCTAAGCCAGCTCCAAATGATTGACGAGTATGTTAAACTGATAAGTTGTTTTCATCAAATTAATTTTTGCGGTGGCAAAGATAAAACAATATTTCAAAATGTCACCAAAAACAAAAAGGAGATTATAAATAATCTCCTTTTGTACACCCTCAGGGACTCGAACCCTGGACCCATTGATTAAGAGTCAATTGCTCTACCAGCTGAGCTAAGAGTGCTTGTTTCTCGTTTGCGGTTGCAAAAGTATGGCTTTTATTTTATACTGCCAAATAAATAGGCCTGTTTTTTACTCTTTTTTTCTCACATTTATTCAAACTCATAGAGCTCCGAAGGCGTATTTCTCTTTAAAGCAAGTAGTTGCACATCTTTCCCGACAATAATACCTTTACTCTTCAATTTCCACTCAACTGTCTTATATGCTAACTCCGGATGATTATTATCTTTACTCAGATGACAAAGCCAAATATAACGAAGATGCTCCATTATGTTTTCCGCAAGAAAGTTAGCAGTATCTATATTACTCATATGACCTGTTTTGCTTGAGATACGCTCTTTCAGATATGTCGGATAAGGTCCCATACGAAGCATTTCTTCATCATAATTAGCCTCAATAATCAGATAGTGGGCTTTGCAAATATATCGGGCAGCAGTCGGAGTAATCTCTCCCAAGTCGGTAAGGAATGAAAAAACCTTTCCGTCAATTTCTATACAATAGCCTACATTATCTGTTCCATCATGCGGAACTTCAAAAGACTCGATACGAAAATCTTCCAATTGCATCGGTTCTTCTTTCTCCAAATAGCGTACAGAACCATGCAACTTTTCTGTCATACAATAGCTTTTATTGATTCCTGCATGTACACGTGCCGTAGTATATACCGGAATATTCAATTTCTCACCTAAATGTCCTACAGCTTTAATATGATCGGCATGATCGTGAGTAATAAATACTGCACGTATCGAGTCCATCGTCACATTTATGTCTTTCAGTGATTTTTTAATTGTACGAATTCCAATACCCGCATCAATGAGTATGCCGTATTTTTCGGTACCTATATAATAGCAGTTTCCACTACTGCCACTGGCCAGGCTTATAAATCTAATCTTCATTATTCTCTTCTTTTTAATGCAAATTGCCGGCAACTTTTATGGCAAATTGCCGGCAAATATACATAAAAAAGGAAACAATCAGACGTTAGTTTTCTTCTTTTTATCGATGAAATCAGTGATTTTTGCAAAAATAAGCAAAGCAATTGCTGCAACCAAACCGATTGCCGCAAAGTAATACCAGATGTAATGTGCATTCACACTGGCAACTTCCCAAGCCTCTTTGGATTCAAACAAAATTGGATCCGGGCAATACTTGGTCAGAAGAACGCCGGCAAGACCAAATCCGAAAATTGAAGATAAAAAAGAATGAAGATGACTAAACCCTAAATACATACCTTCCTCACCTTTGGGAGCCTGTAGAGAAAAATATTCCAAATAACGGGGAGATATAAAACATTCTGCTAAACCTTGAACTACGATACCGGCAATCATCATCAATGTAATATTGCTTATTCCAGAAACAACTTCATTATCCAAAAGATTGCCGCATGCCATCAATAGAGCAGAGACCGGAATCAGAAACATACCAATATTCATTGAGGTAATGGCACTGCGTTTTGCCATCCAACGAGTTACAAAACTAACACAACATACTACAACAAAAGGATTTACATTAGCAATCCATCCCGGTTTGGCTGTTTCACCTGCCATACGAATTACATACTTTGGCATCGTAGCATAAAGTTGGTGCTGCACCATCCAAAATCCCGTGATAATAAGTATTAGAATCAATAAACGCCAATTGGTGACAATACGCAAGAAACCTTGCCCGATCTCACGCATACTTTTTCCTTCTCCTACGGTGTGGGTTGATTTATACAAAAAGAAAACAGCCAACAAAGCAATAAGAGTCATAAATCCGGAGAAATAGTTTATGTAAATATATGCCTGATCACCAATCATATTTCGGAGAGGATCGATAACTGTTTTTCCGGTAAAAGCACCGATGTTAACCATCATGTAGAAAATAGAATATCCACGTGCACGGGTAGCCTCGGTTGTTTCCTTGGCAACAGAAGCCGAAATAACAGACTTAATAAATGAGCCGCCTATCATGATTATAAATAAAACCGGCACTATCAACCAACGGAAAACGCTATCCGTCAATCCACTAAAATGGGTACTTGCCCCATAGCTCACCAGCCCGGTACTTTCAAGCAATGTAGGCAATACTCCTAAACCAAAGTATCCGGCAGTTAATAACGAAAAGGCAACAAGCATTGATTTACGAAAACCAATCTTATCGGCATATGCTCCGGTAAAAATAGGAAGCAAGTATAATCCACCGGAAAAAAGACCGGAAATCATACTTGCTTCGAAATCATTAAAACCTAAAATAGTAGATAAGTAAATAGTGAGAACGATAAACACAGCATAGTAAGCCATGCGTTCAAACAGTTCGACTGTGTTGCTGACATAAAAGGCTCTTGTGAACCCTTTGGCAGCAGGCTGAGGGGAATTGTTCATTTATGTTTTTCTTTTTTAAAATTGATAATAGGACGCAAAGATAAGATTTTCTGCCAATGCGACACCCCCACATCTAAAATAAAAGCCGGAAAAGGCTTGAAAAGCGAATTTCCGACTCAGTTTATTGTAACAGATAAGATGACACTAATTAAAAATGAAAAAAGTTTTTGGCATTAAAATAACTTATATCTTCAACCATCTGACAGACACGCTCCATTTCCGACAAAGGTATCTCACCGTTTTCCACATCACACCCCAATAAATTACATAAAGTACGACGAAAATATTCATGACGAGGATAGGAGAGGAAGGAGCGAGAATCCGTCAACATTCCCACGAAACGGCTCAATAATCCGAGAAGAGAAAGAGCATTCAATTGCCTTTCCATTCCATCCTTCTGATCAAGGAACCACCATCCCGACCCGAACTGAATCTTACCAGGTATACTCCCGTCTTGAAAATTACCTATCATGGTGGCAATTACTTCGTTTGCACAAGGATTCAGGTTATACAGAATTGTTTTAGTCAACTTACCTTTTGAATTCAGCCGATCCAGGAATTTACTCATGGCTTTAGCTGTAGCAAACTCACCTATTGAATCGAATCCCGTATCGGGTCCCAACTGCTTGAACATTCGGCTGTTATTGTTCCGAATAGCACCGTAATGAAATTGTTGTGTCCATCCTTTTTCCCAGTCCATTTCACCGAGCACAACTAACATTGCTGATTTAAACTTCAAAACTTCTTCTTTTGTCAATTCCGAACCGCCGTATATTTTATTGAAAATAGTTTTAATCTCACCTTCCGTATAGTCCTCAGCATAAAATTCTTCGATCCCGTGATCAGACAGCTTACACCCTTGCTCTGCAAAATAGTCGTGACGTTTACGCAAAGCTAAGATCATATCATTATAGTCAGAAATAGTAATCTCACTTATTTCTGACAATTTTTCTATATAAGTGCGAAAATCTGAAGGAACTTCCACAGCCATAACTTTATCCGGTCGCCATGTGGGGAGCATCTTGATTTCAAATCCACTTTCGCGAGTTCTAATATGATATTCCAATGAATCGATAGGATCATCCGTTGTACATACGGTTTCCACATGATAACGCCGCATCATTCCGCGAGCAGAATATTCCTGAGAAGAAAGTTTCTCATTACATTCATCATAAATTTCACGTGCTGTTTTCGGATTTAGTACTTTATCAATACCAAATGCAGTTTTCAGTTCCAAATGCGTCCAGTGGTACAGTGGATTACGGAAAGTATATGGGACCGTTTCTGCCCATTTCTCAAATTTCTCCCAATCTGACGTTTCTTTACCGGTACAAAAGCATTCATCCACACCATTGGAACGCATGGCACGCCATTTATAATGATCACCGCCTAACCATATTTCAGTTAAGGACTTAAACCGATAATCATCCGCTACCATTTGGGGATTTAAATGACAATGATAATCAATAATTGGCATCTTAGCCGCATGATTATGATATAATTCCTGAGCCGTTTCGGTTTGAAGCAGGAAATTTTTATCCATAAAATTTTTCATTCTTTTGTGCTTTTATTGTATAGAATAATTATCTAAGATATAATTAAGATTACACTATTGATTATAAGCAAAATACCTTCTATTTATATTTTGATTTCATCAATCGTTATCGAACACAAAATTAAAAAAATTACTTAGAGATACAAAAATAAACCGGATATTTATAGGATTCTGATCTTAAAATAAGAAAGGAAAAACGTTTTATCAGAATGAAGGTTACAAGGTGTTAACTTCCTACCTCCAATGAAGTTAACTTCCTATTTCCAAGAAGTTAACTTCCTACATATAGGATGTTAATATCGTATTCTTAAGATGTTAACTTCTTAAAATACGGATATCCCAAATGTTTGGTGTGCACCGCATACTACTGCCTATACCTTCTAATAGGAGGTCAAATTTCTTCTTTTTTTGCAGCACGAAGGATAAGAGTAGTGGCTCCAATAGTAATAATGGCTCCGTCATCAATGCGAATACGGTCTTTATCCCCCAAGATCTCGTTCATCAAGAAAGTTCCGGTCAGGCTTGGGGCATCACGAAGAGTATAAACCAATTCTCCTTGTCTGTTACGCTTCACATTAATAATACAGTGGCGTCTGTCCATACTCATATCACCGGTTTCAATCGGAGTATTAATATCTGTACCTACGCAACGGCGACCAATGATATTATCACCTTCTTGCAGAGGTAACACTTGCTTGAAACCGAAGACATTTTCAATGACAACGATACAGCCAAACTCTTCTTTATATACATCTTCATCCAATTTCTCTTCCTTACGAGGAGCCTTCATCTTACTCTTCCCCAGACGAATACTGAATTGCTTACCACAGTGTTCACATACAAAAACCAATGACTGGCCTTCGCTATATTTAGTTTCATCAAAAGAAAGATAGTTCTCACATTTAGGACAAAGAATTCTTTTCATTATAAAATATTTATTTAGCTAACATCCAGGCGTTCTTATAAGCCTCGTTCTCTCTTAATTTCAACAGTTGACGGTTGGCATCTTCACGATCGGCACATGACATAATACTCACGCGAATCTTGCCGTCACCCATCAATACTTTGGCACCTGCATATCCCTTGGCTTTAAGTTCACCTGCCATCGCCTCCGCATCTTTCGTATTAGCTACGCTGGCAATAATTATATGATATGGAAAAGTTTTTTCCACAACCTTAGTTTCGGTTGCTTTCATTGTCTTTTCCGGTTGGTTAACTTTCACTTCTTTTACCGCAACCGGCTTTACTACAGACTCTTTACGAACAGTAGACGACTTTTTCTTCGCGGTTGCCGGTTTGGTTTGTGGGATGGCATCAACTGATTTTAGCATAACCGGAGTCATTGCCACCGATTGTTTCTCTATCTTTTCAAACAAATCAGTTGGAAGTAGCCGGGCATAATTTCCTTTTTCAATATATGTATTCTCTACCGGTGTTGACATAAAGAAAAACAATGCAACCGCTGCAATCATAGCTACGGCATTTCTCAAAAAGGCCCAGTTCGCTCTGAATTCATAACTTGTCTTTTTCTTAAGAACAGTCGGAAGAATTTGTTCTTTCTCCGGACATCGCAAAGCCGACAGCTCCTTCATCTCAAACGAGTCGAGCCCATAGAGGTAAGGAGTGGTAATTTTATTGTCATAAGGAACAAACTCGTAAGTATTATGAATGGTATAGCGGATTTCTCCAATATTAGGAAGATCAGTTTTTCCATCCTCATGCAGAGCGGAGATAAGTTCTGCCACCTCTTTTTCTACCATTTTCGTAGCATCCGAGAAATTAGTATCGTACACAGCCATATAAGATTGTACTAAAACACCATCATTCAACGTCAATTGAGGATTGAAGCCAATAGTACGGGTAGGAGGGAGGAATAAATTCTCTTCAGCCACTCTCATAGCAGGGGCGTAGTGGGTTATAAATCCACCAAAACCGGGAACGATCACACAATCATTCTCTAATAATAATACTTCAATATGCTGTGCCAATTCAATCATGTGTGCAAAATTAACTGATTAATTCAAGATATGCCATAAAACCGCACATTTTATTATTAACAAATGCTAAACGCAGGCTTCCTTTCTTAGTCATCTATAACTGTCATATTAGAAAAAATGCCTACTTTTGCGCTACTTAATAATATCATCAGAAACGAATGAATTATATACAAACAGAAATAGATGGTGTGTGGATCATTGAACCGAAGATTTTTTTCGATCCGCGCGGATATTTCATGGAAGCATTCAAGCAACAGGAATTTGATGCTACTATCGGACAGATAAACTTTATACAAGATAATGAATCTCAATCTTCATTCGGCACGCTACGCGGACTCCATTATCAAAAAGGAGACTATAGCCAAGCCAAACTGGTACGTGTCATTAAAGGTGAAGTGCTTGATGTAGCTGTCGATTTAAGACAGTCATCACCTACATTTGGAAAGCATATCAGCGTATTGTTAAGCGATGAAAATAAACGCCAGCTTTTTATTCCCCGTGGATTTGCCCATGGATTTTTAGTGAAAAGCGAAATAGCTATCTTTACTTATAAGGTAGATAATATATATGCCCCCCAATCTGAGGCTTCTATCCTATACAATGATCCGGCATTGGCTATCGACTGGCCTATTGCCGATTCGCAACTTGTCATGTCAGAGAAAGACAAGCAGGCAGAAGCCTTTCGGGAAGCTGAATATTTTGAATAGAAACCCTCAATAAATAAAAGAACATGAAAATTGCAATTGTCGGAACCGGATACGTAGGTTTGGTCACAGGAACCTGTTTTGCGGAAATTGGCGTGGATGTTACTTGTGTTGACACCAACGGCGAAAAAATAGAGGCGCTTAAAAAGGGGATTATCCCCATTTATGAAAATGGATTGGAAGAAATGGTCATCCGCAATACCAAAGCCGGTCGACTAAAGTTTACGACTTCACTGGAAAGTTGCCTGGATGATGTAGAAGTAGTGTTCTCTGCTGTTGGAACCCCACCTGATGAAGACGGAAGTGCTGATTTGAGTTATGTACTCGCAGTGGCACGTACCATTGGACAAAACATGAAGAAATACAAACTTGTAGTCACCAAAAGTACCGTACCTGTAGGTACAGCTTGCAAAGTTCGTAATGCTATTCAGGAAGAATTAGATAAGCGGGGTGCCAAAATAGAATTTGATGTAGCTTCCAATCCTGAGTTTCTGAAAGAAGGTAATGCAGTCAATGACTTTATGAGTCCTGACCGTGTTGTGATCGGTGTGGAATCGGAACGTGCAGAAAAATTAATGACTAAGCTTTATAAGCCATTCATGCTAAATAATTTCCGCGTGATATTCATGGATATTCCCTCTGCCGAAATGACCAAATATGCCGCAAACTCAATGTTGGCTACCCGTATTAGTTTCATGAACGACATCGCTAATCTGTGTGAGTTAGTAGGAGCTGATGTAAATATGGTGCGTAGCGGTATCGGGTCGGATACCCGTATCGGACGTAAATTCCTTTATCCAGGCATCGGTTATGGTGGATCATGTTTCCCTAAAGACGTAAAAGCTTTGATAAAGACAGCAGAACAGAATGGATATCAGATGCGTGTGTTGCAGGCAGTAGAAGAAGTGAACGAAAATCAGAAAAGCCTGTTATTCGACAAACTGGTAAAACAATATAATGGGAATCTGGAAGGTAAAACAGTTGCATTGTGGGGATTGGCATTCAAACCGGAAACAGATGACATGCGCGAAGCACCTGCATTGGTCCTAATTGGCAAACTGCTGAAAGCCGGCTGCAAAGTACGCGCCTACGATCCCGCAGCGGCAAATGAATGTAAAAGACGAATCGGTGAAACCATATATTATGCACGCGACATGTATGATGCGGTTTTGGATGCCGATGCTTTGATGCTGGTAACCGAATGGAAAGAATTTCGTCTGCCTTCGTGGGCCGTTGTGAAAAAAACGATGTCACAACAGGTAGTCATGGACGGACGTAACATTTATGATAAAAAAGAAATGGAAGAACAGGGCTTTATTTACCATTGTATCGGCAAATAATACCTTATACCACCGCATCCTCACAAACCTGATAACAGAGCTGAAAAGTTAAGAGTTTTTTTTAACTCCCGACTTACTTTTCAGCTCTTTTTTTATATCTTTATCGATATAAATGAGTAATTTTGCACAAAATTAAACAGATGATAAAGTACATTGCAACATTGTTACTGACGGTCTTATTCGTAGCATGCAATAATGGCAAAGGACAACAGCCCTCTGAAGAAAATGAAGACCCCAAGGCCAAAGAGATTCTCCAAGGCATTTGGCTTGATGATGAAACTGAAACTCCCTTGATGCGTATAATAGGAGATACGATTTATTATTCCGATGCTCAAAGTGCTCCGGTTTATTTCAAAATCCTAAAAGATACGCTCTATACCTATGGCAAAGACGTAACCCATTATCAAATTGACAAGCAGAGTGAATATTCTTTTTGGTTCCATTCTCTGGCTGATAATATTATCAAGCTCCATAAGTCGGAAGATCCTAATGATACATTGGCATTCTCCTTTAAGTCGGTTGCAATTATTCCGACCTATACAGAAGTCACTAAGAAGGACAGTGTGGTAATGTTCGATGGCATCCGCTACAGAGCCTATGTATACATCAACCCCTCACAAATGAAAGTAGTGAAAACAACTTATTCGGAAGATGGTATCAGTATGGACAATATTTACTATGACAATGTAATGCATATATGTGTGTATGAAGGCAAAAAAAATTTATATGCCAAGGACATTACCAAGCAAATGTTTGTAGATGTAATTCCGGCAGATTTTCTGCAACAGGCCATTCTATCTGATATGAATTTTACAGGAATTGACCGCAAAGGCTATCATTATCAGGCACTCGTCTGTATTCCGGAAAGTCCGGTATGCAATCTTGTGAATCTTACCATCAGTTTCGACGGAAAACTAAATATAACGGCTGCAAAATACAAATAAGCCGGCCTGACTGAGGAATTACAATAAGAGAAAAAGGGTGTAAGAGGGGGGGGCAGAAAAGCTTTACGCTTATCTTCTGCCCGATCTGGGTGCCGTAGAACGTCCACCGTTATTATTTTTTCTATTTCCGTTCCGGAAGTTTCTTCCTCCTCTTCCAGCGTTAGTATACGAACGAGGATTATATTGAGGAGCTTCCCCCAATTCAGCCGGTACCGGTATCTTATAAATCTCTTTCTCGAGGAAATTCTCGATATTCTTAAAATTAGTTTGTTCTTTCTCATTCACAAACGTGAGGGCAACTCCATCATTGTTCGCACGTGCAGTACGTCCGATGCGGTGAACATAATCTTCACTGTCATGTGGAACGTCGAAATTAATCACCAACCGGATATCATCAATATCTATCCCTCTGGATACGATGTCTGTAGCAACCAAAATGTTAATACGTCCCGATTTGAATTCATGCATAATAAATTCACGCTGTACCTGCTCAAGATCAGAATGCATCTCTCCGACATTCAACTTCATCATTTTCAGCGCCTTTGCCACTTCTTTTACTTTTATCTTTGAAGATGCAAAGATGATAACTCTTTCGGGCACCTCTTCCGCAAACAAGCTTCTCACAATACCCAATTTCTGATTTTCGTAACAGACATAAGCAGCCTGAACAATTTTTTCAGCAGGTTTCGATACGGCCAGTTTGACTTCAGCAGGGTTATTCAGGATAGTATTGGCCAATTGCTGAATCTTAGCCGGCATGGTAGCGGAAAACATAATCGTCTGGCGTTCTTTTGGCAAATATTTTACGATCTGCATAATATCCTCGTAGAAACCCATATCAAGCATACGGTCTGCTTCATCAAGAATAAAATAAGAAACCCGGGATAAATCAACGTATCCCAGACTCAGATGTGCAATCAGACGTCCCGGTGTAGCTATAACCACATCGACACCAAGCATCAAGCCTTTTTTCTGCTGCTCAAAAAGTATTCCGTCATTTCCTCCGTAAACAGCCACACTTGAAACAGGCATAAAATAAGAGAAGCCCTCCATTTGTTGATCTATTTGTTGGGCCAGTTCACGGGTAGGTGACATAATCACACAGTTGATGGCATCTTCCGGATGTCCACCTTCCGACAACTTATTCAATATAGGCAACAAAAAGGCAGCCGTCTTACCGGTTCCTGTCTGCGCTACAGCGATTAAATCTCTACCTTCGAGTATTACCGGGATCGCTTGTTCTTGTATAGGAGTACATTCCTCAAAACGCATAGCGTCGAGTGCTTCAAGTACATTGTCATTTAATTGTAATTCGGAAAACTTCATCGTTTATTTTATTTGCTCGCAAAGATAGAAAATTCACTACGTAGTACAAATTTTTCGGGTTCTTTTATTCTTTCCACTCTTACATATTCAAATAAGAGTCCTTAAATCCCAGGAAGTAAAGTACGCCATCAAGCCCAATCGTATTAATAGATTGTTTGGCATTGGCTACAACTTTGGGTTTTGCATGAAAGGCAATGCCAAGACCGGCAACTCCCAACATAGGTAGATCATTAGCTCCATCCCCAACAGCAATGGTTTGAGCGATATCTACTTTTTCTACCTGAGCGATCAATCGCAACAGTTCCGCTTTACGCTTTCCATCTACCACATCTCCCAAATAACGCCCTGTCAGCTTGCCATCTACAATCTCAAGTTCATTAGCATATACATAATCAACACCGTATTTCTTCTGCAAATACTGTCCAAAATAGGTGAAACCTCCCGAAAGGATAGCAATCTTATAACCATACTTCTTCAAAACATACATCAAACGATCCACCCCTTCAGTTATTGGCAGACTCTCGGCAATTTCCTGCATTACAGATTCGTCCAGTCCTTTCAGCAGTGCAACCCGCTCACGAAAACTTTCCGTAAAGTCAATTTCTCCCCGCATGGCACGTTCCGTAATTGCTTTTACTTCAGCACCTACACCGGCACGTATAGCCAACTCGTCAATCACTTCGGTTTCTATTAATGTAGAGTCCATATCGAAACAGATCAGGCGACGCATACGGCGATACATATTATCCAGCTGGAAAGAGAAGTCCATTTCAAGTTCGCTGGCCAATTTCATCAACTGTCCCTGCATAGCTTCTTTATCCCGGGGAGTACCGCGAACCGAGAATTCAATACAGGCTCGGGTATGCGTTTTACGCTCATCCAATGGAATACGT
Organism: Bacteroides fragilis; assembly: GCF_019583405.1. Taxonomy (GTDB): domain Bacteria; phylum Bacteroidota; class Bacteroidia; order Bacteroidales; family Bacteroidaceae; genus Bacteroides; species Bacteroides fragilis_B. The sequence continues at coordinate 537,907 of NZ_SZUU01000001.1, forward strand.
CCGGTCAGACGTTTGATGGCATCAATATTCATGTCCTGCTCAGCTAAAATACGGGTAACCGCCGCAATCTGGCGAGCCGTAAGTTTACGTCCCAGCAATGTAAGGATATAGCGGTTCTTACCTTGCATATTTACCCAGCTTTCATACTCTTCTTCAGTAATCGGATAGAAGCGAATGGTTACTCCCAAGGAAGATGCCTTAAAAAGCAACTCTTTCATCATAAATCCCGAGAGTTGTTCCTCAGTCATACAGAGAATGCCTAGTGAAAGGGTGTTATGAATATCTGCCTGACCAATATCCAAGATAGTGGCATCGTATTTTGCCAATATCTCTGTTACGGAGGCTGTAAGTCCCGGACGATCTTCACCGGTAATACGGATCAGGATTAATTCTGTTTTTGATGGTTGCATAGCTGAATGTTCATTAAGTATCCTGCAAAAGTAGGGGAAAATTCCCAGTATTTATGCTAAATAACATAAAAAACTGCACTTAAAAAGAGAGAAAATTACTTGTTTATTTGGAAGTTGGAATAATATTTACTTACCTTTGCACCCGGTTTCTGAATTAAAGGCCTTGACAGTCAACAGATTCCTCTCTGTTGTGCCTAAAAAGACGATGTTTCGGGGAGAGACCACTGTTTTAGAGGACAGTCCCGGATAGTATTAACTAAAACCGAATTACATGAGGCATGTAAAATGGATTTTTGTTGTATTACTAATTAGTTCCTTGACTTCTTTCGTAGAAAAAGACAAACCCACCGGAGGTTTGAATGTGGGTGACGTAGCCCCTGATTTCACAATCGAATCTATGTCAGATGCACAGCACAATTTTGATTTGACCGACTTAAAAGGCAAATACGTGCTGCTTAGTTTTTGGGCAAGTTACGATGCACAGTCCCGGATGCAAAACGCAAGTTTGAGCAATGCGCTTCGATCAACTTCTCAAAATGTGGAAATGGTTTCCGTTTCATTTGACGAATACCAGTCGGTATTTCAGGAAACCATTCGTAAGGACCAAATAGTTACGCCCACTTGTTTCGCGGAAACTAAAGGCGAAAGCTCCGGCTTATTTAAGAAATACCGATTAAACCGGGGTTTCACTAACTATTTATTGGATGGAAATGGTGTGATTATAGCCAAAAACATCTCTGCTGCAGAACTTTCTGCTTATGCAAACAAAATCAAAGGTTGATTTTAAAGTGTAATAAGAAGAGAGTGGGGGTTCCCAATAGGATTTCGATCTTGGGAACGAGACAAAAGAGGAAATGAATACAACAAAAAATTCCGCCCGCACTTGTGATTTCACAGGAGCAGGCGGAAATTCTTATTTTTAGACCTTTTGAATTCAAATGCAATCCATCATTTGGGAGCTTTCCTATATAGGTAAAATGCAATCAGCGCATACAGTAAATTAGGAATCCACATAGCGATTACCGGAGGCATATTTCCATTTACCGCAAAAGTAGATGCCACGGTTTGGAACAGGATGTATGAAAAACTCAGCCCAAGTCCGATTCCTAAATGCAATCCCATTCCCCCCTTTGTTTTTCTTGAAGAAAGAGATACTCCGATTACAGTCAGAATAAACGATGCAAATGACATGGCAATTCGTTTATGATACTCTATTTCAAACTCTTTGATATTGGCAATACCCCTTTGTCTCTGCTTATCTATATATGCACTAAGCTGGGGACTGGTCAACATTTCCTGCTGATTACGCATGATCATAAAATCGGCGGGTTCCATCGGTATAATGGAATCCATCTTATCTCCACGGACAATAGTTTCCTTCAATCCGTCGAGATTACGGATCATATAATCCTTGATGGTCCATTTATTAACCGCTGTAGTATCATAAGTAATACTGCGAGCAGTCAAATGGGATACCAGTTTCTTATCTACGAATTTATCCAGCGAAAAGCGGTTTCCTGTCTTATTGTAATCTTGATAGTTATCAATATAAGCAATCACGCCTGTGTCTATCTCCAACTGTATATTGTGTACATAAGTAGTCTTCTTCTTTTTCACGTATTTATCTTCAAAGTCCAGACGAGTCACACTGCCTCTCGGAATCACATACGATCCTAATATAAAGGTAGAAATCGCAATGATACCGGCCGATATCATGTAGGGACGCAACATCCGTTTGAAACTCATACCGGTAGAAAACATCGCAATAATCTCGGAGTTCTCAGCCAGTTTAGAGGTGAAGAATATGACAGCAATAAATACAAACAACGGACTGAACAGATTCGCGAAATAAGGAATAAAGTTCATGTAGTAATCGAAGATGATTGCCGACCACGGCGCACTCCGTTCCATAAACTTATCCATCTTCTCGTTGAAGTCGAATACTACTGCGATAGAGATAATCAATGCAATAGCAAATACGTACGTCCCCAAGAATTTCTTGATGATATATAAGTCCAGGCGTTTAATAAACCGATTGCTTCTCATAAATTTATAGTCTTGTTGACACTCTCTTCACCATCATTGGTTTCCAGGTTGAAAAGTCTCCTGCGGCAATGTGCTTGCGTGCTTCTCCTACCAGCCATAGATAAAATGCCAGATTGTGGATAGACGCTATCTGCATGGCCAGCAGTTCCTGCGCATGGAATAAATGGCGCAAATATGCTTTGCTGTACAACGTGTCTACATACGAAGCACCGTCAGCTTCAATAGGAGAGAAGTCTGCTTCCCATTTTTTATTACGCATGTTCATGATACCGTCTTTCGTAAACAACATTCCGTTTCGTCCGTTACGGGTAGGCATCACACAGTCGAACATATCTACTCCACGTTCAATACCCTCAAGAATATTAACCGGCGTGCCCACACCCATCAGATAACGAGGTTTGTCCTTCGGAAGTATTTCATTCACTAATTCTATCATCTCGTACATCTTATCCACCGGTTCGCCTACGGCAAGTCCGCCAATGGCATTACCGTCTGCACCTTTCGAGGCTATGTACTCTGCAGATTGCTTACGTAGGTCAGGGTATACACATCCTTGCACGATAGGAAAAAGAGACTGGCTGTAACCATATTTAGGTTCCGTTTCATTGAATCGTTGAATGCATCTGTCGAGCCAGCGGTGTGTCAATCCCAATGACTTTTTGGCATATGCATAATCCGAATCACCCGGTGGACATTCATCAAATGCCATCATGATGTCGGCACCTATGATACGTTCGATATCCATAACCTTTTCAGGAGTAAAGATATGCTTGCTGCCATCAATATGCGAACGGAATTCGGCCCCTTCTTCACGCAATTTACGGATACCGGACAAAGAAAATACCTGAAAGCCACCACTATCGGTCAGCATCGGACGGTCGAATCCATTGAACTTATGCAATCCACCGGCTTTTTCAAGTACATCCAGTCCCGGCCGCAAATAAAGATGATATGTATTTCCCAGAATGATCTGTGCCTGAATATCCTCTTTCAATTCAGTCTGATGTACTCCTTTCACACTGCCGATTGTACCTACCGGCATAAATATAGGGGTTTGTATTTGCCCGTGATCTGTTGTAATCAGACCGGCACGGGCATTACTTTTTGCGTCTGTATATTGTAATTCGAATGTCATTCCTGGCTGGCTTTCTTTACGGATAAATCAATGGCATCGGCAACCTTCTCTTGAGTCAGTGCAATGGCAAAGACCTCTTTTATATCATGCACATAATGGAAAGTCAGTCCTTTCAGATATATATCCTGTATTTCGTCAATATTCTTTTTGTTCTCGGCACTCATAATGATTTCTTTGATGCCGGCACGTTTAGCTGCCAGAATCTTCTCCTTAATACCACCTACCGGAAGTACCTTGCCACGCAACGTGATTTCCCCGGTCATAGCCAGATTAGCCTTCACCTTACGTTGTGTCAAAGCAGAAGCCAACGAAGTAGCCATTGTGATACCTGCCGACGGACCATCTTTCGGAATAGCTCCTTCGGGTACATGGACATGGATGTTCCAGTTATCAAAGATCTCTTCATCCAGATTTAAGAGTGAAGCATGTGCTTTGATATACTCAAGTGCGAGCATAGCAGACTCTTTCATCACTTCACCCAAATTTCCGGTTAATGTGAGACGTCCGCCCTTGCCGCGGCTCAGACTGGTCTCAACAAATAAAATTTCACCTCCAACGGCTGTCCATGCCAATCCTGTCACCACACCGGCATAATCATTGCCCTGATATTTATCGCGAGTATATTCGGGAGCACCCAGGAAGTCATACAAATCAGCCGGTTTAATTTCTGTTTTTAAGAAGAAACCGTCTGTTGCGTATTGGCGGGCCGATTTACGAAGAATCTTACCGATCTTCTTTTCTAATTCACGCACACCGCTTTCACGCGTATACGATTCGATAATAGCTTCGAGCGTATCTTTTGGAATTTTAATGTCGGTCTTCTTCATTCCGTTTGCTTCCAACTCCTTTGGAACTAAATGCTTTCGCGCTATTTCCACTTTTTCTTCCGTGATATAACCACTCACTTCAATCAACTCCATTCGATCGAGCAATGGTCCGGGAATGGTATTCAAGTTGTTTGCTGTAGCAATAAACATCACTTTGGACAAGTCGTAATCCACATCTAGGAAATTATCATGAAAAGCCGTATTTTGTTCCGGGTCAAGCACTTCAAGCAAAGCCGATGAAGGATCTCCCTGACGGTCGGCACTCACTTTATCTATTTCATCCAGAATAAATACCGGATTCGAAGAGCCTGCTTTTATCAGGTTTTTAATAATACGTCCCGGCATTGCACCGATATAAGTTTTACGGTGTCCGCGAATTTCCGCTTCATCGTGTACACCTCCCAATGACATACGGATATATTTCCGTTTCAAGGCTGCGGCAATCGATTTTCCCAATGAGGTCTTACCAACTCCCGGAGGACCATATAAACAAATAATAGGAGACTTCATATCCCCCTTCAATTTAAGTACGGCTAAATGTTCCAGAATGCGTTCCTTTACTTTCTCCAGACCGTAATGATCCTTATTCAGCGTTTTCTCGGCATTCTTTAGGTTTAAATTGTCAGTAGTATAAACTCCCCACGGCAGATTGAGCATTGTCTGCAGATAATTCAGCTGCACACTGTAATCCGGCGATTGAGGATGGGTACGTTCCAGCTTGGCAAGCTCTTTCAGGAAAGTTTCCCGCACTTCGGTACTCCACTTCATGTGTTCTGCCTTTTGGCGCATTTCTTCTATTTCCTGTTCCTGGCCGCCACCACCCAGTTCGTCCTGGATCGTTTTAATCTGCTGCTGCAGGAAATACTCACGTTGCTGTTGGTCAATATCCTCACGGGCACGCATCTGGATAGATGCTTTTATTTCGGCCAATTGTACTTCACGATTCAGAATTTCAAGCAATCGATAAGTACGTTCACGCAACGAATCAATGCGCAACAATTCGATTTTCTCGTCCTTCTTCAACGGAAGGTTCGTACAGATAAAATCCACTAAGAACATGTGGTTCGTCAGGTTTTTGATGGCAAACGCCGATTCCTGATGCAAAGTGTCCGATGATTTAATATATCGTATTGTCAAATCCTTGCAGGTTTCCACCAATGCCTGAAACTCCTTATCATCTTTCGAAGGGATCTCTTCTTCAATAATGGTCACTTCACCTTTCAGGTACGGATGTGTTTCCGTAATATTCTTCAGTTCCAGGCGTTTCATTCCCTGAATAATAACCGTTGTTGTCTGGTCAGGCATTTCAAGTACACGTACGATCTTACCTATGGTTCCGATCGGATGTAAGTCTTCGAATGCCGGCTCGTCCGTTTCTGCCATTTTCTGGCAAACTACTGCAATATAGGATTTTTTCTTATCAGCTTCCCTCACTAATCTCAAAGATGATTTTCTGCCAACGGAAACAGGCATAAATACTCCGGGAAACAATACCATATTACGGAGGGGGAGTACCGGAAGAGTTTCACCAACCTTTATGTCAAACACTTGATCTTCGTTTCCTTCAAAATCGGCAATTAATGAAAATGCGTTATCATTCTGGTCATCCATCTCTCTTAAATATCTTTCTTTCTTCATTTCGTATAAATTAGTTTATGTCATATCAGCGAACATAAAACGTTCGCAAAGTTAATTGATTCTTCATTAAGAATAAAACATCTATTCGATAAAAACACAAAAACAATGCCAAATAATAATGTAGACGGAATGTCATATCACAATATTTACCTATTTTTGGCGAACTTAATTATTTCTTAGCTAAATGAGCCAATCTTTTTTTCAGTTTAAACAGTTTACCGTTTGGCACGATAAATGTGCCATGAAGGTAGGTACAGACGGTGTCCTGCTTGGGGCATGGACTCCCGTAAAATCCTCGGTCCGCATTCTCGACATTGGCACCGGCACAGGACTGGTGGCACTTATGTTAGCCCAACGCAGTACGGCCTCCATTACAGCCCTCGAAATCGATGAAGCCGCTGCTGCTCAAGCAACAGAAAACATAAACCGCTCGCCCTGGAAAAGTAGAATAGAGGTAATCCAACAAGATTTTAAACATTATAGCAAAAAAAATGATATTTCTAAGTTTGATACAATAGTTTCTAATCCTCCTTACTTTAACGATTCATTAAAGTGTCCCGACGAACAGCGCAATAAAGCCCGCCACAACGACAGTCTGACTTATGAAGAATTGTTAGCAGGTGTATCCGAACTACTTTCGCGAGAAGGAACATTTACGATAGTGATACCGATGGATGCCGGTGAGAAAATTAAAACACTTGCTCATAAATATGGGCTATATCCTTCACGTCAACTCTTCGTCATAACCAAGCCCGGCGGAACGCCTAAACGAACTTTAATTTCATTTAGATTCACCATGCAGGTATGCGAAACAGAAGATTTATTGACCGAAACCTCCCGACATCAATATAGTGAAAAGTATATAGAACTCACCCGGGATTTTTATCTGAAAATGTGAAAAAGCTAATACAAGTTCCATCTATAAAGCCGTGCAAGCGTTCTGTCACAGGTAGTATTCTTGGTATTATACGATGTGCATCAACAATTACATAACCAATTCACCTTTAAACCGCAAGAAACAATCAACAAGAGTACTATTACGGAGTTTGGCAATAATTCTACAAATTATTCCCTTCTTGTATCCCATTTTAGAAGAGAAAGAAAGCATTTAAGTTTATTAGTGTAAATTGCTGCATGTACGATATGCTAATTTTCAATGGGAGCTTCTCATCTTTCTGTTTCACAGGTTGGCATAAGTAGAATTATATGGATAACATTTTAAAATTTGCGTTTTTTTGCAGTATTTTCATTCTTGAAGAATCATAAATCCTGGTTCTTCTTCAAATTTGGTGGTAAATTCTTTATTTCTTTATTTTCAAGTTGATAATTGTCCTTTTTGCTTGCTTTAATAAGAAAAAATAGACACCGGCTGAATAAGATAACTCGAGTTTCGGAAGTGAATTTGCGCCGTCTGAACCGGTATCTTCATCCTTATACCTTTCTTCAATTAACATTGTTAACGCCTTTTGCAGTTTGTCAGGTTCTTATGCGCAAATAATAAGGCTTTTGCATTTAAAAAACTTGTTATTCACATCCAAAGAACAAGCTTTAACTCTGTGTTAAAACAAAGCTTTTGAGGATAGAAATCTTACTTTTTAAAGATATTGATTTTCAGATGGTTTATTCTAAAATTCGCTTCTTCACTTTATGGATGGACTCTTCGGTGGAAAGCCAGGATACTTGCTTTTTTGTCAACTATAAACGAGGGCTTACACTTCCGAAAACGGAATTAGATTCCATGAGTAAAAGAAAACTTACCACCAAATTTGAAGAAGAACCTAAATCCTTTTAATACCCATCTGATAAATAAAAAACACTGATAGTTAAGTTGCAAACTTAATTACCAGTGTTTTTTATTGTCGGGGTAGCGGGATTCGAACCCACGACCCCCTGCTCCCAAAGCAAGAGGGATTAAGGTATATAACCCTGATAATCATTAAATTATAGAACTCTTATTCTTTGGACGCAGGGATTTTGCAGGGTTCGCTATAAAAAGAGCCTTCTCCTGTCAATAACCACACCGCCGACACATTATAATCTCTCACTAAATAGGATAACCATGCAACCTCAAAAATATCTTTTTCATTATTCTTTTCAAGTTTATATAAGTTTCTCCTATTTATATTATACTTCTCAGCAAAAGGCGTTGGGCCTCCAATCCTTTTATCGGATTTGAGTTGTGCCAATGCATCAAAGAACCTTCCAATTACTTTTTGGCTATCTTCTGTTTGCATAACTCCTTTTGTTTTTCCATTGCAGCAGCTTTACGCTCCTGCCACTCCTTTTGTTTATCATCAAGTAACTTCTTCCATTTCTCAAAAGTTTCGGGCGGGAAATCCAAGTTTTCGCCTTCGGTCACCTGCCGCAGTTCTTCCGGGTTCATAACCGGCATATATTTTTCAAGTTCAAGAAGGCGTTGAAGTCTGCTTTTAATCGCGGACGTGGCCGGATTGAAAGACAACATTTCACCTTCCCCAAGGAGTAACCAGCGTGCATTAAGCTCTGGAAACGCCTGCAATATAGCAATAACCGGACGAATACCAAAACTTTCACCCTTTGTTAACTTATTCAGGTATTGCGGAAGCCAACCAAGGAGAAGGGCAAAGTCAGCTTGGTTCCCATTGGTCTTATATTGAATAAATTGTAGCAATCTTTCATTCATCGTCTTTAATCAAAAAAGTAGTACAATATCCTTAATTCTTTTTGTACAAAATATTAAACATAATAAGTATTATATTTGTCAATTAATTTTTTAAATTAAAGATTTAATTAAGACTTTAATTAATCACGGTACAAAAATAAAGTATTATACTTGAACTACAAAATTTATTCAAGTATTTTTTAGTATAAAACTTTAAATAATTTATATATGTCAGATAGTGAGCGTATTAGGAGACTTGAAGAGTATACAGGGTTGAGTTTGAATAAACTCGCTGCTGTTATTGGTATAAAATCACCGCAGACTTTTTATGATATAAAAAGCGGGAAGCATGGTATATCCAAGGATTTAGCGGAAAGAATTAAAGCAAAATACTTGAATATAAACATATCTTGGCTTTTGGGTGGGGAAGGAGAAATGACAACTCCTTCCGTAATTCAAAATAACGAGAACGGGAATAATATCAACGGTCATTCCGTAAAAGTCGAGCAAAAGACTGATATTGAAAAACTTCTCGATACTATTAAAGAATGCCATGAACTACTTCGGAAGAAGGACGAACAGATTGATAGATTATTAACCTTATTAGAGAAGAAATAATAATATGAAAAAGTTTACATTGTTTGCATTGGCATTGGCCTTTCTGACTTCATGCGGTAGTGATGATGATGAAAAAGATAAAGGCATACAAGAAATTTGGCTTAATAGCTACACGGCTTTTACTCCCCAATCTGATTATGAACAGACCAGCGCGGAGTTCTATTTTTTTTCAGCCAATAACGGTGAGGAATTTATCACTGAAAGCAAAACATTCAACGGCACAGTTTCGGAGTATCAATCACTTAAAGATGAAACTTTCGATTTATTGAATAAGGGACAAATAAAGCTCAATAATGGGGAAATAATAGAAGCATCTTATTCAGCGTATGTATCATCTTCTGACACTAAATATAAAAGTATATTCCTTCCGATAGGTCGCTATTTTGTTGCCACAATTTACAAAGGAGCCAAAAACGGTTATCTATGGCTGTATTCAACTAAATATGCAGCGAAATATTATGACGTTAAAGAAGCATACAACCCTCCTGCTTTAGATGTTGTATTCCCTTGCGATATTAGCCACTACGGGTTTATAAATTGGGTTTCTTGGAATGAAAAATTTAACTATGATTTTCATTTTTAAAACTCAAAAAACCCTTTGGCGATAATACTTATTATGATTAACTCAAAGGAGAAACAAGAAAAAAAATCGCAAGTAATACAAAAAGTCTCCGTAAGACAGACTTTGTTAAGTATTTCGATTGGAGAGGAAAGAGAATTTTCCTGCATTGATTTTCCCCTTGCCCGCGCAAGGGTGGTAGCTTCACAGTTGAAAAGCGGCAAGCATCGTGTTTTCACGATTAGCTCTGACCCGCTTGGAACCTCGTTTAAAATCAGACGAATAAGTTAGTAATCATCTATAATCCACAACAACATGAGTAAGATTGAATTTATACTATCTGTATTGGTGTCGATTTGCGCCGCTATTATGCTTGTAAATGTTTTTATCACTCCTTCATCTATGAAAGAGTTTGCGATAATCGTGTTTTCAATCATCTTCGCTCTGACTATTGTACTTGTAAGGTTTACTTTTAAGGATATGATTAAAGAGTTAAAAGGGAAATGAATAAATAACAACATTTGCGTAATTAAGAAACAGCTATTTATCAACAAAAATCACTTAATGCAGTATGATAACAGTTATTGAACCAAAGGTTAATGAGGGCGGACGATATTCTGTAATGCAAGCATCAGAAGCCCTTGGAATACACAGAAATACTCTTCGTAATTATACAGAGCAAGGTCTAATCAAGTGCGGTTTTCGCAGAGGTAACGGCAGGAAGTTCTATGAAGGCCGGGAAATAGTAAGATTTTGGAGGGCACAACTATGACAGAGAATGACCAGGAACTAATTAAAAAGGCATGGGATATTAATTGTATCTATTGGTACAATATTGATGAATTTATGGAGCAGGCCGATACTCCCGAAGCAAAAGAACTATTGAGAGTAATACGTAGCTTTAAATATCACATGGAAGAAGCAAGCTGCGGAACATTATAAAATTTCTCATTATTCTCAATTTTTTGATTTGACACCGCAAAGTTAAGCAAATCCCGTGAAGATAAGCCTTCAAACCCGGTTGAACTTACCGGGGCGGGAACAAAGCAAAGCCGGAAGCTGTAAGAAGGCGAATAATAGAACAGTAAAATGGAAGACATTATTGAAGTAAAACAAGCAGAAATGCTACAGGCGATTAACCGAAGTGAGGTTGATATGCAGATTGCCACAGCAAAGCAATATCCTCGTGATTTGCCAACCGTATTAAACAAGATTGAAACGTATGCCACTATGGATACGGAAACCGCAGAGGATTGTTTCTACGCGCTTCGTCGCCAAGGTGCTGACGGCGGAATGCAAGTAATTGACGGGCTATCTGTCAGAATGGCCGAAATAATTGCCAGCGCGTGGGGAAACCTTCGTGTACAGACCCGTATAATCGGGAATGACGGCCGTTTTATCACTGCACAAGGTGTCTGCCACGACTTGGAAACTAACGTTGCGGTGTCGAAAGAAGTAAAACGCCGTATAACCAACAAGTACGGCAAGACCTTCTCTGACGATATGCAAGTAGTAACTGGGAACGCGGCAGCTTCAATAGCCTTCCGCAACGCTGTACTTGCCGTTGTTCCGAAGGCCGTTACAAAGAAAATCATAGCCAATGTAAAGCAGGTTGCTTTAGGTCAAGCCATCGACTTGGAAACCGGGCGTCAGAACGCCATAGCTAATTTCGCAAAGGCTGGCGTTTCAGAACAAATGCTGTGCGAATACTTGGGTATCTCCAAACGCGAGGAAATCGACAAAGAAAAGCTGTTTGAATTGAAGGCGCTTTGGACGGCCATACGTGAGGGAACTACAACTGTTGACGAAACCTTCGTCAAGCCCCAGCAGGAGAAGAATGCCGCTGCCGAAGCACAGAAGAAAGCCGAAGAAGCGAAAGCCAAAGCCGCCGACGCCGCAAAACGTTCGACAGCCGCCAAGACTGCTACGGCTCCGGCCAATGTTGACCCCGCTACAGGGGAAATCTTTAACAATGAAAATAAAAAAAAGTAACCGCCCGCTTTTAAGCGGCATAATCCAACAACAACAATGAAAATAGAAGAAGTTAAACAACTTGCCGATGCTTGGCAGGAAGAAAGCAAAGAAAGTAGAGCAATCATGGTTATTGCCATTGAGACAACCGAAGTGAATGAGGAACAATGTAAAGCTGAAACAATGTCCTACGTCAGCGGCCAAGCCCGCTTATGTAAAGAGGCGATGAAGGCTATCATAACCGACAGAAGCGAAGGGAATGCGCTTAGAACAATCATAAGCCACGCCAATTTGGAAGTTGCTATTGATAAACTAATGGCTATTGGAGGAAACTAATATGAGTTACATCATCGTAAAACCGAAAGACCGCCAAGAGTGGTTGAAGCACCGCGAAGCGGGCATTGGTTCATCAGAAGTTGGTACGATACTTGGGTTGAACCCGTTTGAAACTCCTTATCAGCTTTGGAGAAGAAAGAAGGGGCTTGACGCTCCGAAGGTTGAAAACTTCGCAATGAAGGCCGGGCATTATCTTGAAGATGCAGTTTCCCTTTTCTATGCAGACGAAACCGGAAAGCAAATCATTAAAGCGTCTGCCGGTGATTGGCTGATAGTAAACAAGGAAAAGCAACACCTTCGCGTTTCTCCCGACCGCACGTTTTGGATACCCGGACGGCCTAAAAGTGACCGTAATAAAGGCATCTTGGAATGTAAGACTACACAGATGGACGTAGAGAAGGAAAACTTGCCGATGCATTGGTTTACCCAGCTTCAATATCAGCTTGGTGTTGCCGAACTCGAAGAAGGCGCGCTTGCATGGTTAGTTTCCGGGCGACAGTTTGACTTTGCCGACATCGCTTTTGATAAAGAATACTTTGATTGGACGGTTGAGCAGGTAGACAAGTTTTGGGTTGATAATATCCAAGGGAACCAGGAACCCGCACTGATTAACGTTGATGATATTCTTTTGAAGAACCCGCGCCATGTCATCGGTAAAGTGATAGAGGCTGACGAACAGCTTGCAAAGGATTGTTCCGAACTCAAAATCATCAAGGACGAACTTAATGACCTCACCGCGAAGAAAGAAGAACTTGAAAGCAATATCAAGATGTTCATGGGCGATGCCGAAGCACTTGCCATCAACGTGAAGGATTACGGGAAGAAAGGCGGTGCCTGCAAAGTTCTTGCAACTTGGAAAGCTGCCAAGGATAGCGAGAAATTTGACGCAAACCGTTTCGCCGACGAAAACCCCGATTTATACGCAAAGTATTTAGTCAGCAAACCGGGTTCCCGCCGCTTCCTGATGAAGTAGTATGTACGTTATCAGCAACAAGCAGTTAGAGGACATTCAAACGTTTCTCGCTGCCTTTAAAAGCATCCCGGCGCAAGATAACAGAATGTTCAATCTTCAACGCCGGGCTGGTATAACAATAAAAAAGCTGGCTAAAGCCCAGCAAATTAGTAACGAACAATTAAAATGTATTCAAGATGAAAGAAAAATTGGAAATTCAGAGAGCAAACGCGATTAACGCATACAATAAGGCTGACGAAAACGGCAAGCAGTTATTGAAAGACCTTTTCGGAGAAGAAGCGTTCAACTTCAACTATAAAGACGTAAATTCCTACGAGCGCGCTTGCGCCGTTATCGGGGAAGAACCCGTTGACTTTGAGGAACTGAACGACACATTGGAAAGCAACGGTTTTGAGCCGCTTTCTGCACACGAAATCGCTTACAAGAAGTTAGCTACCATCGCAAAGGCTCTTAACCTTGGCTGGCGTCCTAATTGGGCAAACTTCGACGAATACAAGTATTACCCTTGGTTTGACCTTGAAAAGAAAGAAGCTCCCGCTGGTGTTGGTAGTGCGAGCAACGGTGCCGGACTTGGTGTGTCGGTTTTGGACTCGGACGACGTTGCCTCGAACTCGAGCGCGACCTACGGGGGTGCCCTTGCTTCCGAAAGTCGAGAAATCGCAATCTATTTCGGCAAGCAGTTTGCCGAAATTTGGCAAGATTACCTTTTGCCTACAAGATAACTCATTATTAACCGGGTGCGGGCTATTCCTGCACCCATAAATTCAATCAATATGTTAGATAAAGTTTTGGGTCAGGAATACACTGACAAAGATGAACGGTACAACTACCTTCGCGACAACTGCGATTGCATGGAGGAATTGGATTACACCAAGGAATTAAGCAAGGAAAGACGCGATGAATTGAAGGAAACCCTTGTTGACAAGAACATTCAGTTGCGCGACGTTCGTGCGGATAAACGTGCGGCTGATGAAATCTACAAGGAGCAAGACAAGGCTTACAAAAACCAAATCAAGCACCTGGAAGAAGAAAACGGGGAAATAGCGAAAACTCTCAAAGAGAAGGCCGAATTTGTGAGAGAAAATTGCTTCAAGTTCATTGACGAAAAAACCAAGTCAGTTGGCTATTACGACGGTGAAGGAATACTACGCTACAGCCGCCCATTGCGCCCGGACGAACGTCAAGGAACAATTCAAATGGAAATTCGCCGTACCGGGACAGAAGGCTAAAGAAATCAAGTTATTCACTTTTAATCAATTAATTTTATGGAAACTAAAGAAATCAAATCAGAGATTAAGAAACAAGTTGCAGAAATGTTGGCAAATGGCCTTCCTTCCCAATGTGGTGAAATCGTTATTCGCGAAGGAAAAGCAATGGAAGTTCGTGAACCCGTTAAAGTTGGTATTTCCGGCACGCTCGATGCTCCCGCCCGTTGGTTGGAAACTCGTATGCGTCTTGGGTTGGTTAATCAAGGAGCGAACCACGTGCTTGTAGACCGCGAGCACCTTACTATTACATTGCAGTGCAACGAAAACAATCACTACGGTAGCAAAATTTCCGGTTCTCTGATTGTTTCCCCAGAGTTTAGACGCTTCGGTATCAATGAAGGCGAATACATTACCAACTTTGAAATGGCAGAGTTATTCAAGATGAACCGTTCGCACTTCGAAACAAAAGCCGTTGCCATGAAGCTGGTTACTGAATTGCAGAATTTCCGTGCGAAGGTTGACAAGGAAATCGAGAAGTCAGATAACAACAGAGGTGACAAACGCTTGCTGATAAATCAAGTCGTTCAGTCTAATTTGCCGGAGGCTTTCAACTTGCACATTCCTATCTTCAAGGGAACCCCAAAACAGACTGTCAACGTAGAAGTCTACATCAACCCGTCGGACTTCTCTTGTACTCTTGTCTCTGCTGATGCAAACGACTTGCTCGAAGATATGCGCGACAGCCAAATGGATGCAGTTCTTTCCCGCATCAGGGAAGTTTGCCCGGACATTGTAATCATCGAACAATAAGTTTAACCATGCCCCGCTTTCCTTTCCCGGTCAGCGGGGCATAATCCACAACAACAAATTATGAATAGCAGAAAAAGAAGAAGAAACAAGTCATGGGATAGAAGAATTGGTTGCGGGTATTGCGCCCATGAAAATAGTTGCTGTAAACGCCGTTCTTACATGAGAGGCAAAAGATACCCGCTTGGTACAAGATATTTAGCTTTATCCTGCAGAAATTTTAAACTTGATGCAAATGTATGAATTAAGAGATTATCAGAAGAACGCCAGCGATGCGGCAATACGCTTCTTTTCTTCGCCTATCAAGAACAACGCCATAATGGTGTTGCCAACGGGAAGCGGGAAAAGTCTTGTAATTGCTGATATTGCCTACCGTTTGGGTGAACCCGTTGTTATATTCCAGCCTTCCGCCGAAATACTTGAACAGAACTTCGGAAAGCTGCAAAGCTATGGCGTGTGGGATTGCTCAATCTTTTCAGCCTCTTTCAATTCAAAAAAAATCAGCCGGATTACGTTTGCCACCATCGGAAGCGTGAAGAACAACAAACATCTTTTTGCCCGGTTCCGCTATGCCATTATCGACGAATGTCACTATGTTAATTCCGAAGAAGGAATGTACGCTGACTTCATCAATACAATTCAATGCAAGGTTCTTGGATTAACGGCAACGCCTTACCGTCTATATTCAAATCAATTTTATGGCTCTATGCTGCGTTTCCTCACCCGTACCAAACCGCGCGTCTTTTCCCAACTAATTTATCATATACAGATAAAAACGCTGTTAGAGGCCGGATATTTGGCTCATTTGAACTATTACCGTCTTAGTGTGGTAGATACTTCAAAATTAAGGATTAACAGCACAGGTGCAGACTATACAGATGCCAGCGTTCGCCGCCATTATAAGGAGATTGGATTTGCTGCGCATCTTGAAAATATCGTCCGGCGATTACTCGTTGCGGGACGCACTTCTATTCTCGTGTTCACCCGGTTTGTAGAAGAAGCTGAATACCTTGTACGAATGATTGGCGGTTGTTCGGCTGTAGTTAGCAGCAAAATGCCAAAGGAAAAACGAAGGATGATACTTTCTTCATTCAAGGCCGGGAAAATCAATGTAGTGGCAAATGTGGGTGTCTTAACGACGGGTTTTGATTACCCGGAGCTTGACACTATCGTACTTGCACGCCCTACAATGTCACTTGCTCTTTATTATCAAATGGTAGGCCGCGCAATACGTCCTTGCCCAAACAAGCAAGGCTGGATTGTCGATTTGTGTCGGAATTATGACCGCTTCGGGCGGGTTGATGACTTGAACCTGGTAGAAACTTCTCCCGGTATATGGGCTGTGTTTAGTGGTAGCAGGCAACTTACTAATGTTTACTTTAAAAAATAGGCTATGGACGGTTGGATAAAATTATACAGAAAGATTACGGAAAACCCTCTTTACTTTTCGGAGGCGTTCACCCGTTTACAGGCTTGGATTGACTTGCTTATTATCGCTAACCATGATGAGAGTTACATCTATATTCGCGGAAATAAGGTTGAAATTAAGCGCGGTCAAATTGCCAAGACGCAAGACACTTTGGCGGAACGTTGGAAGTGGTCGCGCGGGAAAGTTTTACGCTTCTTAGATGAACTTCAAAAAAGCGGGCAGATAGTACAACAGAAAAGCAAGCTAATTACTTTAATATCAATAGTTAATTACGAGCTTTACCAATGTGGTAGTACAACAGAAAGTACATCAAACGGTACAACAAATAATACATCAGATAGTACAACAGACGAACCACAGACGGTACAACAGAAAGGACAACAGATAGGTCAACAGACGGACGTAAACAAGAATGTTAAGAAGAATAATATATTATCTCGTAAACTCGATAATATTTCTTCTCCCCCTAAAGGGGAAGAAGCCTTAATGCCCGCGCCCGCGAGCAAGGAGGCTGACCCTAAAACGGAAGATGAAGAACTTATACAGCCGGAACCCGCCCAAAAGAAAAAGCCTTTGCCTGCTAAAAAAATCGCGGATATGTGGAATACCACTTGCACGAGCTATCCGAAAATATTCACGCTATCCGAAGCCCGTAAAAACAAAATTCGCATCCGGGTTGAAGAAATGGGCGGAATTGAGAAGGCCATGCCCATAATGCAAACCATCTTCAAGAAAATGCAGGAAAGCAAGTTTCTCAAAGGTGAAAGCAAACGAGGCTGGAAGGCTTCTTTTGATTGGGTTTTTGAGAATGCCAAGAATTGGGTGAAGGTTTGGGAAGGCAACTATGACGAAAAGAAAGACGGTTCCCCAGCACCGGAAGAACCGAAGAAACGCAACTATGACGAAAAGATTTTCTGATTATGGAGCCGCAGAAGTTTGATGCCTATTACAGTTCGCTAAAAAAGCAGTGGGAAAAGCGAACGAAGGGAACGTTTGACAACCTTGCCAATGAAGCTGTTTTCAAACAGCACGCTGACTTGGTGATTGGAGCCGGGAATGTTCAACTTGCGAATGAAAACAAGACCTTCGTCATTGACAATAATAACCGGACGCTTTTGCGTTTTCTCCTGCTTTATTTCAACGGGCAAAAAGAAGCGGAAAGCGTTTTCCCTGATAGAGAATACAAGTTGCACAAGAGCCTTATAATTTGCGGTGATGTAGGCGTTGGAAAGACGCTTATCATGCAGGCATTTTCCGAATATCTGAAAATGACCGGGAACCCGAACGCCTTTCATAACGTATCAGTTACGCAGATGATAAACTACTTCAAGCAACATGAACATCTTGACTTGTACACCTACAACGAGGCGAACCGGAAGGGATTTGACGGATGCCAGCCCGAAAACCTTTGTCTCAATGATGTAGGGCTGCAAACTGCCCAGCATTTCGGTCAGGACACAAAGCAATTGATAATGGACTTCTTTCACGCTCGGACGGAAGTGTACAATCAATATCGGGTAAAGACCCATGTAACAACAAATATGTCACCATCTGAAATAAAAGACTATTTCAGCAACGACGAATACGGGCGACTGGTTGATAGGCTAAAATTTTATAACATAATTCACATGGATGGCGAAAGCCGAAGAAAATAAAAACTTTAATCCACAACAACAATGGAAGAAAACTTAAAAAAACAATTAACCGAATGGGCAAATCAGTACGAAACGCCCGATTTTGTAAAGAGTGACCCGGTGCAGTTTCCGCGCCGTTTCAAATTGCTGCAGGACATTGAAGTCAGCGCGTTTATTACCGCTTGGCTTTCGTTTGGAAGGCGCGAAGCGATTATTGAAGCCGCTGAACAAGTGCATGAGTACATGGGAGAAAGCCCGTACAAGTACATCATGGAAAAGCAGTACAATGACTTCATGGATTGCGATGCCTTGACACTTTATCGCTTCTATTCATGGCATGATTTCTACTGCCTTTGTGACCGCCTACATGACCTTTATACGGCCTACAATTCGATGTATATGTATATGACTACTATGCTGATTACCCGTAAAACAAGCGACAGTGAAACATTCCTGCGCCCGTTGATAGACTTCTTTGGAGAATGTTACGGAATACCCTGCACCCTTATGTCATCCTGCAAACGCCTCTGTATGTTTCTTCGCTGGATGATACGCACTGATAGCCCGGTTGATTTAGGTCTTTGGCTGAACTTCACCCCGAAGAAGCTAATTATGCCAATAGATACCCATGTTCACCGCGTAGCTTTGGAACTTGGAATTATCTCACGTAAAAGCAACGATTTTGTCGCGGCTGTAGAGATTACCAAGGCGATGTCAGAAGTGTTCAGAAACGACCCCGTTCGTGGCGATTTCGCAATGTTCGGGTACGGTGTTAATCATCCGGCAAAGAAAGGAGGCGCAAAATGAATGTTTTAAGCTTATTCGATGGAATGAGTTGCGGTCAAATTGCGTTAAAGGAGTTAGGCATTGTTTCGGAGAAGTATTATGCATCCGAAATAGACAAGCACGCCATCAAGCAAACACAGTTGAACTTCCCTGACACAATTCAACTTGGAGACGTGACGAAATGGAAAGAATGGAAAATTTACTGGGGTTCAATAAACTTATTGTTGGCCGGTTCACCGTGTCAAGGATTCAGTTTTGCGGGTAAACAATTGGCTTTCAATGACCCGCGAAGTAAGTTGTTCTTTGTGTTCGTTGATATCCTGAATCACATCAAAAAGTTTAATCCGAATGTGCTTTTTCTTCTTGAGAACGTGAAAATGAAGAAATCACACATGCGTATTATTTCAGAGTATTGCGGAGTATTTCCGGTTAATATTAATTCTAATCTGGTGAGTGCGCAGAATCGTGACCGTTGGTATTGGACTAACATACGGACAAAACAGATAGGATTATTCGGTGAAATCCATACCGACATCCCACAGCCGGAAGATAAAGGCATATTCCTTCGTGATATACTTGAAAGCGAAGTGGACGAAAAGTATTATATAAACGGGCCGATGCTTAATTGGATTCAGTCCGAATGGAGACTTGCCAAGAAATATACTCAAATAAACGGAGAAAAGGCACTTCCCGCTTTGGCAAGGCAGTATGCAAATTGGGGCGGCGATTATGTTTGTGTTGCATCTCAAAACAATTTGCTGAGTACAAAAAACGAACGTATCAGGCGCTTAAGTCCCGTCGAATGTTCACGGTTGCAAACCGTTCCTTCTTGGTACCGATGGAAATGTTCGGACACCCAAATTTACAAAATGCTGGGTAATGGATGGACGGTAGAAGTAATAAAACATATTTTAAAGTATTTACCATGGAAGTGACGTTGAAACGCTCTGCATTGGAAGAACGCCTTGCGGAGTTGGAAAAAGCTCTTTATAAAGCAAAAGAACCGGGCGCAATAAATAGCTACAAGAAGGCTATCCGAAACATTAAACGCCTTCTGAAAGATTGCCCGGAACCACCTGCAAAGGAGTATTCCGTTAAAGCAAAGTTCGTGTTTGAAGGAACCTTCACCGTAAAGGCTCACGATAAGGTACAAGCCCGCGAATATGTAGAAAAGCACTGCGGGCTGGTTCTCGGAGGCGATATTCATACAACGCTCCCGGATGAAATTATAGATTGGAATTTTAGTGTTCACCCTCAAAAAATAGTTAGATGACAAAGAAACCTTTTATCCCACGTATGGGCGTGCAGAAGAATGCCGCCCAAGCGCAAAAGGCTGTTTCCATAAAGGAAGCTGCCTTGCGCAAAATAATGATTGAAACCGGAGGTATGGAAAGAATCAATGAGTTGCTTTCTGCCGGTTATCTCCTTCAATCCTTCGCCGCTACATTCTTTGAAGAAGCGGACTACCTTCTTGAAAAGTACGGCTTGAAAATGGGACAGATGAAAATGTTGTTCAATAAGGCCCAGCGAGGCAATGACGACTACTTCAATGCCTTTTCCAAGCTAATGACCGAAACGAGCAAAGGAGCCAATACAAACATGCTATGGGCACAACACGCCGACCGTTTACGCGAAGTTTTCTACGCTAATTTCCCCAGTTTCAAGAAGGACTGGGAACCCAAGACGGAAGGAATTGAAAAGCTGCTGGCCGAACTGAAAGAAGATGTCAAGAACAACCCAATGCCTAAGAACATGACTAAAGATGAAGAAATTGCTTGGATTTTGAAAGAGGCTCACGGAGAAGATAACCTTGAAAAGCTCCAAGCGATTATCAACGAAGGGGAAATCGAACAAACAGAGAAGCTAAAGGAAAGCATAGTTGCCCATTTCCAAGAGGTGTGCAGTGCTTCTTATTCCTTCCGGGATATTCTTAACAATCTCGATGACGAAGCGATTCAAGAGGAAATTATCAAGTGGGCAAGGTGCAACTTTTTAAGATTACAAATTATTGGAGAGAAAGGGGAATGATATGCTTGAAATTCTGAAATTTATATTCACTGATTTTTGGCATTGGATTGGGACGGTAATATTGGTTGCCGTTCTTGCATCCGCTCGCTTATTTGATGTCTATTTAGGAAATAAGAACGACAAAAAAGATTGATTATGATACATAAGGTTATAACAGTAAAACAACCGTGGGCAAGTCTCATTGTTCAAGGCTTAAAACCTATTGAAAACCGAACTTGGAAATGCCCTAACAAGTATATCGGAAAACGAATATTGATTCATGCCGGAGCGACGCCTGTTAGAGAAGGTTGGGACGCTTTAACCCACAAACAACGCCTTTTCCTTCCGGTTGAAATACCGATTAAAAAGTTGCCGACATCGGCCATTATTGGAAGTGTGGAAATTGTATGTTGTGTTCAGAACCATCCTTCCATTTGGGCAGAAAAAGGCGTTTATAACTGGGTGCTGGCTAACCCGATATTTTTTGACAAACCGATTGAAGGGGTAAAAGGGAAATTGAGCTTTTGGGAATACGAATTACCGGAAGAATACGAAAGGGGGCAAGAATGATGCGCATAGCAATTGTTGGGCATGGGCAGGCGATAGAGTTTGACCCGGAAAGCAAAGAAGCCCTTTCACGTGCAGCCGCGGCCTTCAATATGTCTGTTGAAAAACTCAAAGAAGAAATTCAAAGGCTACTGCAAAGGCAACAAATGTCGCAGGAACTTGAGGAACTTGAAAAACTCGGAGAACTTGCAAAGATAGCCGCCGCATGGATTGAGGAATTAAACTACGAGTTCGTCAACACCCGAAAAAAGCGTGTTTATTGCTCCTACAAGCCTAATCTGCATAAGCCGGATAAAAGGCGTTGTTTTAAGCCTAAACCCTATTGGCAAAGAATACGAAGCAACCCGCGCTGACTTTTGGGAGGAAAAGAGGGGGACTATAGGGGGTGATAAAGTGGGCGTACATACGTGTGTGTATATGCGCATGTGCGTGCGAGGTCAAAAACTCCTTTTCCACTTCTGAAAAGATGTACCTGACCAATTAAACGCCTAAAATGTGCATAAATTATACATAAAACATTAATATTCAGATAATTATGATAAGACCAAAGAAAAAGATTGATGCCATAATAGGCATTGACCCGGACGTTGAAAAGAACGGGGTTGCCTACCTCGAATGTGGAAGCAAAATATTGGAGATTTCCGCCCTTTCTTTCCCCGACCTGTTAGATTACTTGCGTTACAGCAAAAGACGCGCAGAAACCACAGGAAAGAACCTTCTTGTTGTCGTAGAAGCTGGGTACATGAACAAGGGGAATTGGCATCTAAATCCGAAAGACACAAAAGCTGTTGCCGCCGCTAAAGGAAACCACACCGGAAGAAACCACGAGACAGCCCACAAGATTGTTGAAATGTGCCGGCACTGGCAAATAGACGTCGATGAAGTTAAGCCGTTAACCAAATACTGGAAAGGAAAGGACAAAAAGATTACCCATGAAGAACTTGCTAAGTTTACCGGAATAACAGGACACACAAATCAAGAAGGCCGTGACGCTGCATTACTCGCATGGGTTTACGCTGGTTTTTCGATAAAACTTTAATTAAATAATTACTATTAAACATAGCCCGTAAACGCTTCTAATGTAAACGTTTTGGGCTATTTTTGTTCAAAAACAGCAATTTATGAAAACAGAACAGGTTAAACTATCGCAGGTTAAAGCTAACAAAGCCAACCCGCGCACCATCACTTCGGATAAATTCACGAAGTTGGTAAACTCTATTTTGGTGTTCCCAAAGATGCTTGAATTGCGTCCAATTGTCGTTGATAACAAGATGCTTTCCCTTGGCGGTAACATGAGAGGAAACGCCTTAAAAGCTATCGCAAAGATGACACCGGAAGAAGTTGCAACACGGCTATCCTCCCTTGCAGACTTTCAGAGCAAAAGCAAGCCCGAACGTGACAAGCTTGTTGAGTATTGGGGGAAATGGCTGGAAGCTCCTTTTGCTTTCATCATTAAGGCGAACGAATTGACGGAAGATGAAAAGAAACAGTTCATCGTGAAAGACAATGTTTCATACGGTCAATGGGATTACGATTTGTTGGCAAATACTTTCGACAACAAGAAACTCGAAGATTGGGGAATGGACGTTTGGCAGGCCGCGCCTGTTGCCTTTACTCCGATGCAGCCAGCCGCCTCAAATTCTTCTCCTGCACCTTCTCAGCCGGACGAAAGCGAAGATGACGGAAAAGGAACCACGATACCCGCAGGGAACCTTCCGCCGGAACTGCAAGGACTTGACTTGACCCCCGCAGAGCTTCCGAAGCTACAAGGCGATGACAATACACCTATGGAGCGTATTATCATAACCTACCCAAAAGACCGCTTGCCGGAGCTTCTTGCGCTTCTTGGTATGTCATCCATCGACAAAGTTGTGTATCGCATTGACGAAATCATTCCCGAAGATTAACGCCATGACCTACGAAGAATACATACAGTACCACAACGGCGGGGATGCAGGGGTTGAGGAAAAGATGATTGCTTCACTCGCAAAGCACTTCGGCCTATCAAGGTGGGACAGCTTTCGGCTGGCGTATTACTACGCAACCACCTACCACATTCCAAGTGCTTTAATGCTCCTTCAAAACCACCGGACACCGAAGTATGAACTCAAATTCCGTACTGACAGACGATACGTGAGAATTGGCGATACCTTCGACCGGATAATGCGCGAACTTTCCCCAAGCCTTCTTGAAGAACTTGACAAGGCCACGACTACGACAGAGCAATACAAGGTTGTTAGCGGCTGGTATTACTTCGGGCGATACGCCGCGTTTCTTTTCCTCGAAGTCTGGGCGAAGTTAAGTGGGAAGCAAATAGTTGATGACCTTGCGCTTAAATTCGAGCCGGATGAGAACTATACAAAGGGCGCGGAGATAATTGCGGAAACGCAAAATCGCGAGAAATTAACTGCCTTCATAGAACGGGCGAAAGTTGATGCAAACGACAATGTATTTGCGCTGGAAACGAGCCTATGCGCTGTTGCTAAATTGCAGAAAGGCACGCGCTGGAATGGCTTCTACACAGAGCGTCTTTTGGACGATGTTAAGGGGTGCCAATGGGAAAACTTAATTATCAAGCTCTTATGAAAACTTGCGTATTTATAACCGGGACAAATAGTGTTGGAAAGACAACGCTTTCCAAAGCTCTGATACAACGGTTTGGCGGTATCAAAGAAACAACAAAGGAACTGACTTTCTGCAACGATAGCCGCGTTTGTTTCGCCGGACGTTACAAGGATGAAACCCGCTACGGCGGTGTTGATACATTCAACTGCACCCGCGTTCTTCCTGATGTTGTTGCGAAAGGTCTTGAAAGTTGTGAAGTCGTTTTCTGTGAAGGCTCGTATCTCGATACCTTCGGGATGAACCTTACCGATGCAATGTTCAAGGCTCAAAAACATTTGGTTGTATTCCTCTACGCCGATGGCGCGGTGCTTCATTCCCGGCTTCTCGGACGTGGAAAGGTAGGACTTTCAGACATGACTATGCCGAAGCAAAAGAACGCTTGTAAGGCGGCAAGGAAATGGGCTGAAATTGGTGTTCCGGTGATGTGCTTCGATACAGGAAAGATTTCTTTGGATGAAGAAATTGAAACGGTCTACAACAAAGTTTTGAGCCTCTTGGCATCCTAATGAGTATTAACCTAAAGATTGAATATCATGCCACAAAAGTATTATCAATCACCGCGTTGGAGCAACGAAATTGCGGATTGCTCCATGCCGATGACATTTGACACATATAGCAACTGTTCATTTGGTTGCTTGTATTGCTTCTCCCAATTCCAGCGAGGAATAGGCAACCCGAAAGAAACGTATCTGCATAAAGATGTCCGTGGCGTTTCCGTAGACCGGGTGAAGAAGATGTTTACTGACCCGGACAAATACGGCGGGCAGTTCGCCGAATACATCAAGCAACGGAAAGTTATGCAATGGGGCGGTTTATCCGACCAATTCGATGGTTTTGAGCGCACCCGTGGAGTTACCCTTGAATTGCTCCATTTCTTCAAAGAAATCAATTATCCGTTGTGCTTCTCAACAAAGGCCACTTGGTTCACTAAGGATGACCGCTACATGGAACTGATACGCGGCCAAAGGAATTGGAATTTCAAGTTTTCCATTATCACGCTGAACGAACAGAAGGCGCATATCATCGAGAAGGGCGTACCATCGCCCAAGGAACGTCTTGACGCGCTGGAAAGGATTGCGAAAGCGGATGCAGGCGGCGCAACTCTACGGCTTCGGCCTTTCATCATCGGAGTATCAACGCCGACATATCTTGACCTCATTCGCGAAGCTGCCAACAGAGGCGCAACGGCCATGAGCACAGAGTTCTTTTGCGTGGAGCAACGAAGCCCGACGCTGAAAGCCTTTATGCCTACCTTCAACGAGCTATGCGGGTTTGACGTGATGGAGTTCTACCGCAAATATAGCATTTCATCCGGCTATCTCCGTTTGAACCGGAAAGTAAAAGAACCCTTCTTCCGCAACATGAAAGCACTGTGCGAAGAAGTCGGGATGCGCTTCTACGTTTCTGATGCCCATTTCAAAGAATTGTGCTGCAATGGCTCATGCTGCGGCCTTCCTTCTTCCTGGAACTATTCGCGCGGCCAATGGTGCGAGGCGTTGCAGATAGCCAAAGCGAAAGGTTTTGTTCATTGGCCGGACATCAAAGATGACATCGAAAAGCTCGTTGGTAGCTTTGAATGGATTCGTGCCATCGGCTTCAACACTAACAGTTCGGAGAAGAAGGCGAAGTTTGATACCATGACAATGGCCGATTATATGCGCTGGCTTTGGAACAACCCGCAGGCCGGGCAAAGCCCGTACAAGCTATTTGAAGGCATCTTGCTTCCGGTTGGGAAGGATGAAAACGAGGATTTAATCTATCAGTATAACGGTCACGATTGATATGGCAGGGACAGAGGGAAAACAAAAGGTCAAAATGAAAGACTACCGGCAAGCACAGATTGTCCGGCTGGATATTATTTCTGAGCTGTACAAACGCGGGTATTCCTACCGGGATATTCGCGAAGAAGTTATGGCCCGGCTTGGCTTGGTTTCTTATTCTCTGCGCACCGTTAGCAAGGATGTCAACAAACTGTTGGAGGAATGGCGGGAAACCCGTATTGACAACACAGATTTGGCCTTGCAATTAGAACTTGAAAGGCTGGATGCTATTGTAAAGGAGGCTTGGGCGGCTTGGGAAAAGTCTAAAACGGACTATGAACGCAAGAAGGCCAAACAACAAGGTATTCCGGGCAATGAAGAAGATAACGGCATTGTTACCGTAAAACTCGAACAACAGAAAGAAGAAATCATTTGCTACGGTGACCCGCGCTACCTCGATATTATTCATAAGGCATTGATTGAGCGTAGAAAGCTGCTTGGACTGTATGCACCGGAAAAGAAAGATATTTCCGGTGGTATGTCCTTCGCTGCTCTCTTAATGGAAACAGGGCTTGTCGAAGATGAGAAGGAATGAGGCTGAAATAAAGAAGCGTGCTGCGGCCTTGTTTGCATCATGGCGGGCGGATTGGAATAAGTTCATCAAAGAGGCTCTTGGCGTTAACCTTGACGAAGAACAACAGGCCATTGTTACCGCCGTGCAACATAACAAACTTGTATCTGTTCGTTCCGGGACAGCGCGCGGGAAAGACTTCGTTGCCGCTTGTTGTGCGGTCTGTTGGCTCTATCTAAAACCGCGCTGGAACACCAAGGGAGAATTGATTGAGAATGCCAAAGTAGCTTTGACGGCTCCGACCGACCGACAGGTGAAAAATATCATGATGCCGGAAGTTTCCCGCCTTTACAACCGTGCCAAGCGTCGTGGCTTTCTTCTTCCCGGAAAACTGAACGCCTACGACATCAGAACCGACAATGAAGAATGGTTCTTGACCGGGTTCAAGGCCGACGAAAATAACCATGAGGCGTGGTCGGGGTTCCATGCCGTACACACATTTTTCATCGTAACGGAGGCAACGGGTATTGTTGACGATACGTTCGAGGCCATCGAAGGTAACTTGCAGGGTGACTCCTGCCTTTTGCTTGTGTTCAACCCTAACACCGTTGTTGGATATGCTGCCCGCAGTCAGAAGGCCAAACGCTGGAAGAAGTTCTGCCTAAACAGCCTCACGGCTCCCAATGTAAAGTTGAAAAAGACAGTCATTCCCGGCCAAGTAGACTATGAATGGGTGAAAGATAAAGTTGAAAACTGGTGTACTCCAATTCGCTCGGAAGAAGCGACAGCGAAAGAAGATGATTTTGAATTTGAAGGGCAATGGCTTCGCCCGTCAGACCTTTTCCGCAAGAAGGTATTGGGGCAATTCCCGAAGGTTGACGAAGATGTTTTAATTCCGATGCAGTGGGTTGAGCTTGCACAGGAACGCTGGAAGCAATACAGCCTTGGGAACCACAACTATTGTCGTTTGGGCGTGGACGTTGCGGGAATGGGGCGCGACTGCTCTGTTTATTGTTTCCGATACAACAACTACGTTGCCAAGTTCGACAAGCACAATTCCGGCGGCAAGGCCGACCACATGAAGGTTGCAGGAAGCATCATACACAAAGTTGAGTATTCAACCGGAACAATGGTATTTATTGATACCATCGGAGAAGGCGCAGGCGTATATTCCCGGTGCTTGGAAGTTTGCGACGAGCGAGATTGGAGGGTTGCAAAGCTCAACATCCATAGTTGTAAATACAGCGAAGGAGCCAAAACCAAAAGCGGCAAGGACTTGACAGACATAACCGGACAATACACCTTCGCCAATATGCGCGCTTTTCTCTTTTGGTGCGTCCGCGATTGGCTCAACCCGGACAATGGAATGAACGCCATGTTGCCGCCCGGCGGAACCTTCGCCGAAGAAGCAACGGAAATCAAGTGGAGCTTCTTGTCAAACGGGAAAATAATCATTGAACCCAAAGAGGACATAAAAGACCGCTTGGGCTTCTCTACCGATGAATTTGACGCGCTTGCCAACACCTTCTACCCAGTGCAACTTGTGCGTGAAGATGACTACGATAGGCATGACGAAGATTTGGAAGATGAACTTTATTAAAAACAGATAGCTTATGAAAACGATTGATGAAATTTTGAATGAAGAACGGACACCCGCCCAAAAGATAGACGATTTAAAGTTGAAAACGGTCACCGTTCCGCCTTGGAGTAAACTTGAAAAGGAGTACGAACCCAAATATCATCCGGTAATGACTGATAAGACCTACCGCGATAAGGTGAACAAAAAGGGTGATTTAATTCGCATGTGCCGTATCACGCTGGGATTGCAAAAGCTCTCAGTAAAGCGTATGACAGAACTTGCCTTTGGCATCCCGGTCAAGCGTGTGTATACCGCTGAAAACGACAACGAAAAGAAGGTTGCCAAGATAATGGAAGGTATCTTCAAGAAAAACAAGGTTGACAGCATGAATATCGAGCGCGGGCGGGCGTTATACGCCTCGTGTGAGTTTGCTACAATTTGGTACAGCCAAGAGCAAGAAGCCATCTATGGAGGCGAGAAAACCCGCTTGAAACTTCGCTGCAAGACCTATTCGCCGATGAAAGGTGATATCCTTTTCCCGTTGTTCGATGAATACGATGACATGATTGCGCTTTCTATCCAATACACCCGTGAAGTGAGGAAAGAAAGAACAACCTACTTTGAAACCTACACAGACAAGAAGCATATTCGCTGGGCGCAATCAGGGCGCGGTAGTGAATGGGTTGAAGAACTGAACGAGGACATAAAGATTGGGAAGATTGCAGGCGTTTATGGCAGTCGTGAAGAGCCTATTTGGGAAGATGAAAGTAAGAATGTTTTCGAGGCTGAATGGTCGCTTTCCCGAAATGGGAACTACCTGCGAAAGAATAGTAAACCCAATTGGGTTGTATTTATGGATAAGGACGATGTTGCGAAGTTCGGGAATGAATCAGACGATGATACGACGGCAAGAAACGTTCTCCGTTATCCTTCCAATGCGAAGGCCGGATATCAGACATGGGAACAAGCTATTGATAGTCTGAAATTTCATGTTGAGACTATCCGCAAGAACTTCTTTGTTCAATTGCAGTTACCCGATATGTCTATGGAAAGTATGAAGGCAAGCCCGATGTCCGGCGAAGCTCGCAAGATGATGTTCATAGACGGTCAGTTGAAGGTCACGGATGAAAGTGGCATTTGGCTTGATGTATTCTACCGGGAAATCAATGTAGTGAAAGCCTTCATGAAGAAGATGTACCCGTCATTGGTTGGTGCTATCGACAGCCTTAATGTTGAAGTAGTCATCACGCCCTATAATATCAAGGACGATGCCGAACAGATTACCAACTACACCAACGCAACGGGCGGAAAGGCTATCATGGCACGCAAGACCGCGATAAGAAAACTTGGCGAGGTTGAAGATGTAGACGAAGAACTGGCCTTGATAGAGGCCGAAGAAGCTGCGGAAAGTATGGCAGACATAGAAGAACCCACAATCTAATACAAAGTCATGGCAGAAGCAAGCAAATTTGATAAAAAGCACATTGCCAACCTCAACAGATTGGCACGTGAAATAGATGCTCTTTTCTCGGAAATCATCAGTGAAATTTCCCGGCTTGGCGAGCAATCTGGGTTTGCCGGTAATAAGCCGTTTTCATTTGATGATTTTCCGGGATTGAAGTTGCGCGTTGAGAAGTTGTTTGAGAAGCTGCACAAAGGTATTTACGAGGCTATCACGAAAGGAAATGCAGACGCGTGGGATTTAAGCTGCGCTAAGAACAATTCTTGGGTTGATGCAATAACTTTATCAAGCCGCCTGTCAAAAGAGCAAATTTCGCAATTTAAACCACGAAATTTGGAGGCTTTGAAAGCGTTTCAATCACGGAAAATTAACGGAATGGGATTATCAGCCCGTGTTTGGAACATTGTAGAAAGTAGTAAATCCGAATTTGAACTTGCTTTGGATATTGCTTTGGGGGACGGGCGAAGTGCGGCAACGTTGAGCCGGGACGTGCGAACCTACTTAAAGGAACCCAAGAAGTTATTCCGCCGGGTACGCGACAAGCACGGGAACCTTGTTTTGTCCCAGCGAGCAAAGAATTATCATCCCGGCCAAGGTGTGTACCGTTCTTCTTACAAGAACGCCATGCGCCTATCACGTAGCGAAGTGAACATTGCCTACCATACGGCAGACCACGAGAATTGGAAAAGCAATGACCTTGTTTTAGGCTTTGAAATCATCCTTTCAAACAATCACCCGATACAGGACATCTGCGATGAATTGGCCGGGAAATATCCGAAAACTTTCAAGTTCACGGGTTGGCATCCGCAATGTCGTTGTGTGGCTATTCCTATCACGCCGAAGTTCGAGGACTTCATCAAGTACGAAGAAGCCATACTTGCGGGCGAAGATGTTTCCAATTATCAATTCAAGGGAAGGATTAAGAAGGCACCGCAGAAGTTCAAAGTATGGTGTAAGGAGAATCAAGAGCGAATAAAGAAGATGACTGCGAAAGGAACATTGCCGTATTTCTTGAAGGACAACGAACAATTCTATAAGGTGGCTGCAGAAAAATAAAGGAGCCTTCCGGCTGGCGGTTGGCTCCTTCCTTTCTTGCTATTTTAACTGTTTATAACTAAATGCTGGCATTTTATTAGGCTTTGGGCATTCTTTTATGTAGGTTCTATCTAATTTAATAATATCCCGAAGAATGCTTGTCTTTAATGCTTTCTTTTTCTTTCTTGGGATTCTTATTAATTCTTTGTATCCGTAAACACCGCCTACTATATTCCACACAGTGAAATTTATTCTTAAACTTGCGTATATTCTTGATTTGTTTTGAAATTCAATTTCATCCATTTCTGTTCTGTTTTACGTTAATCATCGAAAGATAAATCCATATATGCAACCTGCGCAAGTTCTTCCATTTCATTGCAAAAATCTTCGTTATGGCAAGTTTCAAGTTTCTGTCTTACAATATTGCAAGCTGCTTGGAACCCTGCCATATAATCTACTTGAGAAATAGTTCTACCTGAATATTTCTCCGCCATTTTAATTACTTCTTTCTTATTCATATCTATCTTGATTTGAATTATTCTTTCTTCTCCTTTATAGTCACTTTATCATCCTCGTCAATCTCGAAGCAATCCGGGCAATAACATTTCCCATCTTCGATTAACCAATGATAGTCCTGTGCATCTTCCTTTGCTGAATTTGCATCAACAAAAAGTGTAAAGCCGGAATGTTTGTTCATATATACCTTACCACATACATCGCACTGTACTCCGTATGCTATTTCTTCAAATACTGCCATAATATTCCTTTCTATCTTGTTATACGTTAATTGTTTTAATAGCTTGGAGCATTCCTTTTCCATCTTTGATAATCACAACGATATCCGATTTAGGAATGGTTGCTCCATAGCGCTTAATAGCTTCTCTTGCTTCATTAATCCCCTTTTGAATTTCTGCTGTTATAGCATTTATTCTTTCCTCTTTTTCACTCATATTTATTGTTGTTATTTGTTGGTTTGACAGAAGCGCATGGAAATAATGCACATCTTTTGCATTCTTCACCCTTTCTGCAGTTCATTATCCAACTGTTGATAATTACTTTATTTTTATCCGTCTGTTTGATAGCGACACATGGGAATAGGGCACATTTTTCACATTCTTCACGCGTTCTACAGTTTGTTATCCAGCTATTCATGATATTTGTAGTATCAACTAAAGCATTCAGCAATTCATAATTAGTGATATTCTTCATTTTTAAATTGTTTTACGTTTTCTTATTTCATCTAAGCGAATATTGGTACGTTTAAGCCCTACTTGTGCATCATGTACCTTCTTATCATTTGTACATATCTCCAACCTCTCTTTATACAATGCGATAAGGGCTTTTAGCTCTATTTCCTCTTGTATAAGCTGATTTTTTGTGAAGCTGGAAATTCTTTCAGCATATTTCTCCCTATAAGTCATATTCCTTTCTGATTAAATTTGAACATTGCAAATAAATTGACCCGCCGTCAGTGCTGACAACCCTTACTTCAAACTGCGTCCACGAGCTTTCCCAGCATTTTGTACCAGGCGGAACTTGTGCGGCTACATCAAGATTCCCTCCGTGTTCCTCTCTTATTTCTTCAAGATATTCTATAAATTCGTCAAGATTCATTTTTCCGTTCCTCCTTTCGTTTCAATTGTAGCTTAACCTTTTCCGGGTCAAACTCATAGTTTTCACATTTACGGCTGTTTGCCATAACGAGAAGTAGCGGGAATAACATTCCATGCTTACAACCCCTTCCATATTCGTCTGATGCAGATTTACAAGTATCGCATCTGTAGATGTCTTGTATACAAGCTACGCTCATAATTTACCTCCTTGCGATTGTTGTTTAAACCTTGACCAAACAAGAGTTCCGTTATATACCAATTTATTTACACTTAATTGCCCGTTTGTGTACAGTGGAGTATCACCAAACGCATCTATTTTTCCGTCCAATTTCTTACTATCACAAATGTATATTTGCATCTTGCCGGACTTGTTTGCCTCCTTAAGTAAAGCGGAAACGCTTTCATCATTAACTTGGTGTCCGCATTTTCCGTTTATCCATACAGATATAGAAGTTACTTCTTTTTCATATGTATGTCTCATTCCGTCATACGCATATGCTATTAAAACGTCTTTACTCATACTCTTTCTTATTTAAAAGTAATCAACTACCATTGGGCACGATTCCGTTATTGTCGCAATCAGCTTTCCGCTTTCGCTCAATACGGAGTAATGCCCACCTACATATTTACCGTAAAAATCGGTGTACCCGTATGTCCGTTCAATCTTTGCGACGGTTTTTTCATCTTCGGAGTTATGTTTGCTCCCTACTGTATAATCACTCACGCCTTGCGCGGTGACAATGGTTATTCTTTTGATTTCAGCCATTTGTATTTTCTTTTTTCAACTCCATTTGTTTCATTAAGAACTTTCTAAAATTGTTCTTATACTGACTATGAATTATTTTATACTGCTTTGATAAATTAGGCAATTGCTTGTACCCTTTACTATGAAGGAACTTTGCAACCAATTCAACCTTTTCTTGATTATTGAACCCTCTATCTTTACACATATTCGTGATGCAAATATTTGCTTTGCTGATAGGCTTTTTCTGTATAGGGGAAAGATACTCACTTCTGCTATTGGTATGGGTTCTTGGATAGCCGACAGCTTCGCCCAAGTATTCGCCTGTTATGTAATCAAATTCCCCATTTATTAAACTTTCTGCTATTTCTCCCATAATATTTCTTTCCTTTTTTGTTGTTCTTTGCGCACTACCTCATGTTTTGAAATGGTGCATTTTCTTGTTTTCTTCGGGTTTCCCGGTTCAATCCCAGCTTTCCACAATGTAGGAAGTTTGCAGCCTATCTGATAGGGCGTGAACTTCTCGTAAATGGCAGCAAGGGAACCAAAGAAGTGTTCCCGCTTTCCTTCTACCGGAGCCGGGAACCTTACTTTGATGACGTATGACTTAGTTATTTTCTCCATTTTTTTGATTTCTGATACTTTTGTTCACCGCCTTGGTAACTTATCAAGAACGGGTATAATTTTGCGATAGAGCAAGGGAAAACAGCATCATGGAACATCTTCAACGCCGATAGTTTCTACCATGTAGCACTTCATCATGTAATCGCCTTCAATTCCCATATTCCACCACTTGCCAATGTAATATTGGTGCGCTTCATCTTCCGGCAGGTTGATTGGCGTTACAAATGAGTTCTTCTTCCCGTCCTTATCTTTCAGATAGACTTTGACCGTTGTTCTTTTCATGTCAGTACGATTTTTAGTTCAACTTGCATACAGAGAACGGGCGAAGGCTTTTTTGGCGCATTGCTCATTAAAGTAATCGTCATAGTCAACTTCTTCGCATATCGGCATATCATCCCCAGCGGAAATGTTATCTTTAAAAATCAGATAACGAGCGTTGAAGAAAAAGAGAATAACCCGACGGAGAAATTCACGAGGCGTTCTGATATTGTGCTTCTGCATAGCTTTCATTATTCGCGTGGCCTTATCATCATTAACGGTTATTGCAACGGCCTTCCCGCGTCTAAATTCCTTCGTTGTATAGCCTTCAATGTTCAAAACGCTTTCCGCTATTTCCCGAAGAACCTTTGGCACGTAGCGGTCTGTATTATCTTCATCCAATTGTAGAAACATATCGGTTGTAGAACCAAGAAGGCTCATTAAACTTGTGCGTTGTTCCTCCGCCGTCTGCTTTAAAAACATGAATTGATAGTCGCTGACATAGGTAGCAATCATTGTCCCTTTAATCTCCGCAACCACTTCCTGCTCGCTCATTTCTTTGCTAAGATTGCGAAGCGTTTCGTGTGCGCTGGCGATGAACGCGCCAATGATGAAGTTTGTTAATTGATTGCGCGTTGAATATCCCTGCAGGTCTGCCAATCTCTTAACTCTATCGGAAAGCTCCCGGCTTGTCTCAAAACAGAAAAGGGTTTTTTCATCGTAACGGAAAAGTCTGAACCAACCCGTGTCCTGATGGCTGAATACTCTTTTAATCGTTTTGGAAACTTTTTCTTTGTTGTGCATCCGGCAATACGCCTCCAACAAGTAGTTCATGACATCGCCCAAACCGCGAAAATGGTAATCCATTACGCGCTGCTGGAACATTTCAAAAACGACAATAGGTAATTTTGTTCCGTATTGGAATTTTGTATGCTTATATGTTTTCATAATCAATGTAATTTAGAATGATGAATGCTATAATTATGCGCACGACCTACCCAACGGAAACAATCGGTTGTACTATCAAAGAATACGCCTTTGAGGACTTTCCGGCGAATAGGTTCATAGCAGTTGGCGACTGCAAGTAATTCCTTGCGAGCCGCCTTGAATGCTTTCTTTCTCATTGTGCTGGCTTTAATTGTTCAACAGTAACTGGAACAACACGTGCACACGCATAATAAGCATTTATTGTAAGCTGTCTTTGCCATGCAACAAAACGAGGTGACCACCGGAACCCGTTACTTTTCAACTTGGAAATGGTGTCTGAATCCGGCTTACCGGGAAAGATTATTTGCAACCTGTCTTCGGAGAAGTTTTTTATGACTTTTCCGCCTTCAAATTCAATCTCAACATCTTCTTTGTCCGCCTTTACTTCTTGCGCCTCGCACGCAGCTTTCGCCATTTCTGCAAGTTTAAAGAACTTGTGACGTTCCGTGATGATTGATGATTGCTTGTTGAGTTCACGAACGTAGGCAATGGCCTTTTCCACCATAGCAACATCGCCGCGCTTTGCATAGGTTTCAACCTTCCCGTAGATGCTGGAAACGAACAGAGACTTGTTGTACCCTCTTTCAATGCCATCATTAATACCTTTAATTGTACAAGCGGAAGAATAGATTGAACGTTTGAGCCGCATCCATTCTTCGTTTTCTCTTTGTTCGGCTGGTTTAGCTTCTTCAATCCGACGGGCAATCGCTTTGAGAGCCTTTTCCCGCCATTCTCTGAACTCCTTGTATGCTGCATCGTAGGAATTGTTGGCCTTCTCGTTTCTGCGAGTAGGAAAACGCGTTGGCCCGGTAATCATCGCGCTCATGATACGGGAATGTTTGTTGAACAGAGTACGAACCCAATCTTTATACTTCGTTATGTAGTGTTCCTTTTCGTTTTCCGGCATATTTGCAAGGTCAGCGTTCAATTCCTGCTCGTAATCGCGAATATACTGCGCGGCGCGTTCTTCCGGTACGAAACTTGTGGAATAGAAGGCATTGTAAGCCGCTTCCCATAGTTCTTCAAGATTTACTTCATACTTCCATGATATAACTTCCCATTCTGAAAGATACTTTTTGCTATCATATACAATAATTGAACGATTCCATTTAGAACTTGTTGCAGTGTGTGCATAATCTCTATGCATTAAATTCCCTCCAAGTTCTTGTCCTCTCCAAGCAAAAGCCCATTCCCCTAATTCGGGATGTTCTATTTGCTTTACTACCGCTGCCCGATGGCAGTTCTTTGTACTTAAAACTACTTGATTTTCCATTGTTGTTGTGGATTAAATGTTATTGATTAATTAGTTTGTCAATTCTCTGTTGGATTTCGACAGCCCGCGAAAGGCCGTTCTCACCGAAGGCTTGCGCCTCTGATACCTTCCCATCCTTGTACGTGAGGCAGCAAAAAGAACCGTCCGGATAATCAATACCCAAGCGCGGTTTTCCCCAATACATATCAATTTTAATCTTCGGGCTGCGCTTGCGTTCATCCTTTTCGCCATCCCATTGAGGAAGAATGTACAAGCAGGATTTCACTTGCTTATCTGCGGCTATCGCTCGATTGCCCCAAAAATCGTCTTGAAATCCCTTGATTACATTTTTACTCACTTCGATGTAATCCAATTCGCGGGCAACTTCTTCCGCTACAATTAGCATTGCTTCATTTATTTCCATATCGTTGTTGTGGATTATGCCCCGTTGGTTGGGCGGGGCGTTTCCTTGTTACTTCTTCGCTAACCATTCATCACGCTTCCGGCGACAGTCTGCCAAGTCTATTCCTATGCAACTGAATAGCTCGCCTTCCGGCGTTCGATAATCGTATTGCATCCGTTTTATCCGCTTCCGGCCTAACTGTGTTGAAAACGTTGTGTAATTCTCTTTTCCAGCCTCGCAAACGCTACATCCGTATTTGTCGTTGATTGTTCCCATATTGTTGTTACATTATGGTAGCCTTCGGGCTACGGATTAATATTATGCTATCTTTACTATCTCGCCTGATTTGAGGCCTCGTTTCAATCGAGGTATCACCATTTCAAAATCTTCATTCAATCTGCCATTGATAATTGATATGCCACATAACACCTTTTTGTGTAAGATTGTACAGTATTTTTCAGACTTTATGATAAGTACTCTATTTGTTGCTCTCTCATTATTTTGAAGATAAGTACCTTTGAATTTTGTTACTTTCATAATTATATATGTTGTGCAGGGCTTTCGCCCAACGATTAAACTAATCAATCTTGTAAATCTTGATATCTTCATCATCTGCCACAGCCAATTTATAAGTTGGCTTGAACTGCTCTATAAAGCTGAATACTGAATCTCTCTTTTGGTACACATACAAGTGCTGCCCAATAAGCTCAATACTTTCCTCTGTGCCAAAATATTCACGGGTGTTAACGTTTTCCACTACACCCCAGGCCTCGATGCATTCGCTTTGTACTGCATCAATCAATCTGAATGTTTCTTTTGTCATAATCGTATGATTTATGCAGGGTGGAAACCCTGCTGGTTATTTAGTGTAAAAACTGATTTGAAGTCCTCTGCGGAGCTTACAAACAACCTTGTCAAGTCCGGCATTTACAGCGCGGTCAACGAACTTATTGAAAAGCTCTATCCCGATAAGAGCGATTAAACCGGCAACGCCTACCAGCTTGTTTATCCGGTCCCCGTTTTCATCTACTCCGTACACTTTCATACGAAAGTTACTGTTGATGAATGTTTTCGTGTAGTTTAATATACCTTTTTTCATTGTTGTTGTGAATTATGGTTTATAACTGCTTCATTTCTAAGTACATGGCGAATATAGGAAGTTATTTTAAAATAGCAATACTTTTGTCAAGTATTTTTATAACCTTTTCAGGTTATTTACTTTCGTTTACTTTTGCGTGTTAAAGTCTTAATTAAGTAATTTGTACTAAAACAAAGCGTATAATGTAAGCTAAACGCCAATTAACCATTAGTTTTGTATAAACCAATTAGTTGATAAACTATGAGTATAAAACGTTTTATCTTGGATTCGTTGAAAACCAAATTTGCTGGGATAGACGAAAAAGTATTGAACAGGATAGCGGCCATTGCCGTGAAGACTGTAAAAAGTGAAGAGGAGGCCAAAACATTCGTTGAGGAAACTACTCTACAACAGGTTATTGATAGCTACGCCGACAGCCGGGCAACTGACGCACAGGAGAAGGCTGTAAAAAGCTATGAAGAAAAATTCGGTCTGAAAGATGGCAAGAAAGCCGATGCGACGGAAGAACCCGGAGGTGAAGGGGGCGAAGGCGGAAACGGCGGTGCTACTGATGACGGTAAAAATGGCGGTGAAGGAAAAGGCGGCGAAAAGGTTCCCGACTATGTAAAATCATTGTTCGGCAAAATTGACGCACTGACTAACGAGGTTACAACCTTGAAAGCAGGGAAAGTAGCTGACACCCGCAAGTCTACATTGGAAGCTCTTTTGAAAGATGCTCCCGAAAAGACGCGCAACACCTTCATGAAGAACTTTAATCGTATGCAGTTTAAGGATGATGCAGACTTCGAGGAATGGATTGAGGAAATCACTCCCGACGTTGAAGAAGCAACAACCAGCCAAGCTGCAAGTGACGGCGTTGTAGGCAGACCGAAAAGCGGTGCTTCAACCGGGAAAGAAGGCCAAGCCAACTCCTATGTTCAAGCCCGCGTAAACGCAAGAAAGGCCGAAACGGTTGCCCCGGCCATCATTGGGCTACCAAAAACAAGTGAGTAGTAATGAAAGATAGATTTTCTTACAACGGTGCTGAAACGGCTGACCCTATTCGTATTGAACAGGTCTTTGCCGAAAAACCGGGCGGCGGAATTGTCGTTGAGCCGGGTTTTGATGCACCTGAAACTACTGCGGTAGGCTTAGATGCAAACGACAAGTTCGCTGTCATCAAGTCGTATCGTTTGCTGTCCGCTGTTGCTTCTGCCGACACAACAATCAACATTGCCAAAGGTAGTGGTATTGTCGTTGGCGATGCTTTGGGCTATGGCAAGAAGGCCGTTGCCTGCACTGCGGTAGACACATCCGCCAAAGATAAGGACGTAGTAACGGTTGAAATGGGTATTGCCATTAAAGCTGGTGAAAGTCTGTATCAAGCAAAGGCGGCTTCCGCTTCTGCGGCTGCACCCATCTACACGCCGGAGTACATTCTTGGAAACAAGATTTTCAAAGGCAAGGGTGAACAGCCCGTGCGCTTAATCAACGGCGCAAATGTGAGAAAAGAAACGGCTTGTATCGGAAAGGATATTGAAGCCTTGTTACCAACTATTAAACGTGTATAACTATGGGACAAATGAACGCTCCTTTGTTTGAGATTGACCAGCCCGGCTTGACGCTGGAAGTCAATTCATACGTGCCCGGCTTAGGGCTTGCGTGGCCGCAGCTTTTCCCGCTGAAATATACGCCCAAATTCGACCTCAAAGGCATTGAAGGTGACGAAGGTATTCCAGTATCAGCCGACCGTGTTGCCTTCAATACGAAGGCTCCGAAGAAAACCCGCAAAAAGGTTGGTTCTTGGAGTGGAACGTTGGGCAAGATTGAGATTTCACGCGATAAAGATGAAATTGAAATCAATAACTACAACGACTTGCAGGCTATTGCTGCCGCCAGCGATGACCCAGCAACTGCCCAGCATTTGGTTGACCTCGCTTATGATGACATTAAGTTCTGCGCTGACGGTATGGACTACCGCGTTGAAATCGACGCAATGCGTATCGGCTCACGTGGTAAGCAGGTTCTCACTGCCAAGATTGACGGCGATATGGCAGAACAGGACGAAATCAATTTCAATGTGCCGGAAGAAAACTTCATCGGCGCAACAACGAAATGGGACAACGCCGAAACTGCCGACGGTTTGGCTGACATCATGAGAGGTCAGAAAATCGTTGCCAAGAAAGGTGGTAGAAAGCCGCAGTATGCAATCATGGAACAGGCCGCTTTTGACTTGCTCTGTGCGCAGAAAAAGACTATCAAGCGCGTTGCTGGTGTAGTCATGAAGGCTGTCGGCCTCGAAAGCATTGACGATGTAGACGTTGATACAATCAACCGCTATATGCGCAAGAAAAAGGCTCCCCAAATTCTTATCATCGACACCTATGCCACTATCGAGCATAAAGATGGTAATCAAGAAACTATCAAGCCTTGGAATGAGAACGTATGTACCCTTTCTGCCGAACCGCGCTTGGGTTACACCTACTTCAAGCCCGTTCCGATGCTGAAAGCAACGGATGCTTTGCAAACGCAAGGTTCTTACTACAAGATGACGGTTTACTCCGACGTAAACCCAATGCTTGAAGTTACCATGTCAGAGGCTTATGTGCAGCCCGCTTTGACCGGAAGAAAGTCATTAGTATTCATCAATACAATGGCTACAACTTGGAATGACGGCGATGCCGCCTAAAAAGTGAGCTATGGGAACGATTTCTAAATCATTGAAAAGTCTATCCAGCTATCCAATTCCTTCGGCTACCATTGAAGAAGTAGCCGAAGCATTGGGGCTGAACCCGTCCGATGATATTACACCCAGTATTCGGAATAGCAACAATTATAAATTGGCGAAAGCTGGTATTTATGATTTCCTTTCCGAAGCTCCGAATATATCGCAAGCGGGCATTTCATATAGCTTTTCCGATGGTGAAAGAAAACGATTTAAGGCAAAGGCTGATTTAATTCGTAATGAATTGGACTATAACAATCAAGATGTTTACGGCTATCAAGGAGAAGATTTATGATTATCGCTAACGGAACATTGCAAATTGTAGGAACAACAGGCGGCGGGCTTAAAAACGGCAACCCGGTAAAAGTCCAGGAGGCACTTGGCGAACCCATTCCCTGCAACTTCACTACGAACACGAATGACCATTTAGGCCGATACGAAGGCGGCACGTTTACCCGCGCCAAGTTTGTAATTCTGATTGATATGCAGGATTTCAACGCCGAATATGTCGTACTGAATACTATTCGCGGTGTAACGGTTGGCAAGTTTCGTGTGCAGGATAAACAGTTTCTTGATGTCGTTGAGAACGTAAAGATAACAGTTGAGTAGGTTATGCCGATACAAAGGAACTCACCGGAAGGGCAATTTGGCCGCTTTGTTGAAGAACGCATACGCTTCAAAATAGCCGCTTTGGTACAGATGTTCAATTACGTTGGACTTGAATGCGTCCGGGAAGCGAGAACCAAACGAAGGTACACCGACCAAACAGGAAACTTGCGAAGCTCAACCGGATATTGTGTTCTTTACAACGGTGTTGTTGTGCATCAGGGCGGCTTTGAAGCTGTCAAGCCAACTGCAACAAAAGGCGCATCTTCCGGCAGAGAACTCATGAACAGATTGATTGCTAAAAACTCAACGGGTATTGTCTTGATAGTGGTTGCAGGTATGGACTATGCGGCCTATGTGGAAGCCAAGGGGCTGAATGTCCTTGATACTTCCGAAATAATGGCTAAAAAGTTGGTACGCAAAACATTAAAACGATTGGGATTTAAGTAATGGGAAAGAAGAAGAACGCATTGAAGATTGAGGATGATATTTACAACGCCCTTGTAGATGTCTTTCCCGGTATCAGCGGAACCCTCTACAAAGAAGGTACAAGGCCGATTGATGCTACAGCCGAAGATGCTGTAATTATCGTTTCCGGTGGTGATGCTGAACAGGTTCAAACCGGGCGCGCTCATATCAATATCTATGTCCCGGACATTGATAATGGTAGCGGCAACTTGGTTGAAGATAAAGCCCGTTTGACTGAATTATCCGACTATGACGAAACCATTGTAGAACTCCTAAACAATGCTCTTTTTGAGGAATATTCCTTTCGCCTTTATCAGATGACAGACACCTTCGCGGAATCAGGTATAAACCAGCACTTTGCTAATGTGAATTTAGAATTTGAAAGAATAACCTTTTAAAACAAAGATTATGGCTAATAAAAAGAAAATAATGGCGTGGTCTGAATGCGTCATTGAAATTGGTAAGACGGGCGCGGATGATGCTATTGCGGCAAGTTTTTCCAGCATTGGTACGATTAAAGATAAATCGTCCTCTTTGGAGCCTTCCGACGGTGATACGCTCGAAGCGAAGGCCAGCGGCGGCAAGACCGTAGCGAAGGAACAGCTTGAAGGCGGTTTTGTCCTCAAAACCCGTGTAATTGAACCAGACGATGACCTTTTGACAACTCTTGGACTTGGTGCCGTTTCCGGCGAAGATTTCAACGTCAAAACTCACGTTGTAGATGGTGATTTCTCTGTGCGAGTAACCCCCAAGAATGTGGGGGCTATCGGTATAAAGGCTCCCAAGACCAACATCAGCTACAAGCCCGGTTGGAGTGAAGAAGAAGGAAACTATGCAGACATTGAATTTGAAATCTTGAAAGGCGCAACGGATGTGTGGTATTCAAGGTTCAAAAAAAAAAATAAGCTGACGGTTACGCCTACTTCATTAGACTTTACGAAGGCGGCTGATACAACCGGGAAAACCATAACCGCAACATCAACGGGTGCTGTTACGGCCAAGTCCTCTGCAAGTTGGTGTACGGTTACGGTTTCCGCAAAGGTTATAACGGCCAAAGTGACTGCAAATGCAGGTGTTGAGCGTGCTGCGGAAATTACCATTTCGGCAGACGATAAAGAAACCATTGTTCCGGCAACACAGGCCGGAGCGTAAAAGGTTGGGCTTTCGTTCATCGGCAAGGACGCACCCGCACGGGTGAAAGCCGGGTTCAACTCCCGGAAGCTCACTAAATTTAAAACTCCATTTTTATGAAGAATACAATTGAAAAGCAAGTTTCTGATGCAGTCTTGCAGGAACCTACAAAAATAACTCTGGGCGATAAGGTTTACACCGTTGCCCGTCCTTCTGCTGGTACGATTATCGAGGTATCGAAGTACATTGCTACTTTGCCCATTGCTCCCTTCATAGAAAGCGAGAATGAAGTATTGTCGTATGTGCTTGCCTACGCCAAAGATTGCGAAGCTATCGGAGATATTGCCGCAATCCTTATTCTTGGCAGAAAAGGTCTTATTGCCACACGGCAACGTGTTACCAAACATTTCTTCGGCCTTTACAAGAAGGTTGAAACATTTGAGGTAAACCAGCAAAAGGAGATTGCCCAAGAACTGTTGGATAACTGCACCAACGAGGAACTTTTGACGCTGATTTCACAAACCCTTGAAATGCAGCATATCGCTTTTTTTTTCAGTGTT
Source organism: Bacteroides fragilis (assembly GCF_019583405.1). Classification (GTDB taxonomy): domain Bacteria; phylum Bacteroidota; class Bacteroidia; order Bacteroidales; family Bacteroidaceae; genus Bacteroides; species Bacteroides fragilis_B. Next base: position 580,978 of record NZ_SZUU01000001.1, read on the forward strand.
ATAACTTCCCTAAACGAAGCGAACATACTGCGAAGAACAAAGGAAAAGGCGAGCTAAACGATAGTATTTGGGCTGTCATTCTCGGAATGTCTAAAAACCTTGGATTAACGCCGGATTACATTCTGAATGAAATAAGCTACGAAAACTTAATCATGTACGGTTATTCATTGCCCAGCTACGACGGAGCAAGTGAACAGGAAGAATGGGACGATAGTATTGACGCTAACAACCCGGATAATTTCAATGATTTTGACGAAGAAGAAGAAGTAAGATGAACACTGACAACGGTAGAGAAAGTTATTCCCTTGGGCTGGATATAAATCAAATGCTCCGGGATGCAAGACGGGCTGAAAATGCTTTTCAGTCTATCGGGAACAAAGCTGTGTCCGAAGGTGCGAAGATTGACAAAACTTTCCGTACCATAGGTGCCGGGATTGCGGGATATTTCACTGTGGGAGCCTTGAAAGATTTCGGGAAAGCCATCATTGACGCACGAAGTGAAATTGAGAGCTTTCAAATATCCTTTGAAACCCTTATAGGAAGTAAAGATAAGGCCAACGCCTTCTTCTCCGAACTGAAAGATTTTGCGGTCAATACTCCGTTGCTGTTGAATGACCTTGCAAAAGGCGGTCAACTACTTCTTGGCTTTGGCCTTGACTTGGATAAGGTTATGCCAACCTTAAAACAGATAGGCGATATTTCAATGGGTAATGCAGACCGCTTTAATTCATTGACGCTTGCTTTCGCTCAAATGTCCGCAACGGGCAAACTGATGGGGCAAGACCTTTTGCAGATGATTAATGCCGGTTTCAACCCGCTTACCGTAATGGCGCAGACTACCGGGAAATCAGTTGCGACACTCAAAGATGAAATGTCAAAGGGGGCTATCTCTGCCGATATGGTTGCCAAAGCCTTTGCGGATGCCACTGCCGAAGGCGGCAAGTTCAACGGTATGCTTGAAAAGCAAAGCAAGGGTATTCGTGGTAGTATTTCCAACTTGGAAGGTGCGATACAAGATGCACTTAACGACATGGGCGAGAAAGGCCAAACCGTTATTACAGAAGGAATTTCGCTTGCGACTACTGCCGTTAAGAACTACGAAAAGCTGGGCGGTATTTTAATGGGAATGATTGCTACTTATGGAATGTACAAAGTTGCTGTTATCTTAGCAACCGAAGCCGAAAAGGGTTACACCATTTCCCAAACATTGAATATCAAAGTTCTTATGCTCGCAGAGAAGGCGCAAAAGTTACTCAATAAAACAATGCTTGCCAATCCTTATGTTCTTGCGGCTGTCGCTTTGGGTGCATTGATAACAGCAACTTTGGCCTATTCAAAGAGCAGCACCGTATTGGCCGATGAATTGGAACGGGTGAACGATAGAGAGAAAACGCAGGCCGATTTATTAAAACAGCGCAAGGCCAAGATTGAGGAACTTATTACAGCTATTCAGGACGAAAATACAACGGAGGAAGAAAAGCACGAAAAGTTCAATGAGTTAAAGGTCTTAATGCCTTCTATTTTCAAGCAATATAAAACTGAAAAAGAACTGATTGAGCACCTTACGGAAGCGCGCAAGGCTTATAACAATGAACTCCGCGAAGAAAAAACCTTGAAAGGTGTCGAGAACTTGACCGATGACAAGAAGCGTCTTTCTGACTTAAAGGAATATTTGAGATTGCGCAAGGAATACACTAAATATGGCCGCATGAGAATGTCCGATGACGATTTCAAGAAGTATTCCGACCTCGATAAGAAATACAAGCCGGAAGTGCAGAAAAGTCGCGGCACCTTCCAGCTATACAACTCTGCCATTGAAGAAATGATAAAATCAATGGAAGGTACTATAAACAAGGACACAGAAGCAATTCGAGCCGACGCGCAAAATAAATGGGAAACTACTGTAAGCAGCATGAACGCTGATACAGCAAAGAAAATGGCTGAAAATTATTCCAGCCTTCTCAAACTTGCTAAAGATACCGGGAAGAAGTGGGCGAAGATACAAGGGGAAGCCGTTCCCGTGAGTACCGATGTACTTGCCCAGCGCATTAAAATGCTTAACGAACGTGCCAAATCATTGCAGGAAAATGCAGCTAAAGACTTTTTGAAAGACTCCAAAGCAGCATGGGAAAGCGCGAAGAAGGCCACGAAAGACATAATTGCCGGGCGGAATGACCGCACAAAATACCCGGATGAAGCTGCCTATCAAGCCGCTTTGGAAAAAGCCAGGCAGGAAGAAGCCGCCGCCAAGAAGAAGTATGAGAATATGGGCGGTGAAACAAGCTCTAAAAAAGAAAATGCCGCCAAGAAAGCGCAGGAAGAAGCCAACGAATTGAAAGTTGAACAAGCCGAACGCCTGCAAAAAATTGCGGAATATGACAAAGAGCTTGCTAACCAAGAAAAGCAGTCAGCGTTTGAAATTCGCCAATCTCGTATTGACGGTTTGAAAGAAGGTTTTGAGAAGGAGAAAGAACAAATTGACCTCAATTATGATAGGCTGATTGAAGCAAACAGACTTCGCCAAGAACAATGGGTTAAAGAGCTTCAAGACAAGCAGCGTGAGGAATGGATTAACGAAAATCCCAACTACAAAAAAGAAGGCAAAATTTTCACTCCTTCTTCTACCGTTGCCGATTTGTCTGCATCCCAGCAAAAGCAGTTGAAGGAATACACCGATGTTGCCAACGAATACCAAAAAACGGCCAATGATAAGCTGTTGAAGGATTTGTTTGATAAATACAAGAACTACGAACAACGCCGTACTGAAATCAACAAACAGTATGACGCTGAACGGAAAGCCATTGAGAACGGGAAAACGGTTGACGGAAAAGATATTGCCCAAGACGTGAAGGATGCTGCACTTGTAGAGCTTGAAATTAAGCGCAAGGAGGCAATTAAAAGCGTAAATGATGAAGAGATTGCCACAATGCAGAAATCATCAGATTTGCTTGTTAAACTGTTTGAGGGCGCATCTAATAAATCTGTTTCAGAGATAAATAAAATTATGTCTCAAACAGAACAAATGCTTTCCTACCTTTCCAAGACGAAGGCCGAAGATATTACACCCAATTTCGGGTTCACCGCTGAACAGCTAAAAGCCTTGAAAGCGTCCCCGAAAGATATAAAGGCCATACAAGACGCGGTTGAGCAACTGTATTCGGCTGGGGTGAAGAAGAACCCGTTTTCCGCTTTGATAAAAGGTATCAAGGACTTGTTTAAATCCGGCGAAGATAGCGGGAACAAATCAACGGAGGCCAAACTTGCGAAAATTGGCGAAGCTGCCGCCGAAGCCGCTAACATGGTGGGCAATATGGCCGGAAGTCTTTCTGATATGTTTGAAGCGATGGGGAACAATGGAGCCGCCGAAGCTATGGACACAGTGCAAGATGTCATGAGTGCTGTTTCAAACATCGGCGAAGGGTTCGCCAAAGGTGGTATTGTTGGCGGTATCGCCGCCGCTGTTGGTGAAGCCGCAAATTTCATCGGGAAGGCGTTTGCTGCAGAAGCTCGACACCAAGCCGCGTTGAAGGAGATAATGAAAGAAACCATTTCCCAGCAACGCGCATACAACCTTCTCCTGATGCAACAAAACTTAGAATATGAAAGAGCAACAACCATATTCGGGACAGACGCATACGGAAAGGCAACGAACGCAATAAAGGTCATGAAGCAAGCCATTGCAGACCTTAACAAAGAACTTGCCGGAACCTATGCACAGAAAGCAGAGCAGAGGAAAGCGACTTTCATGCAAAGGTATTTCGGTGTAAAGGATGCAAATGCAGCTTTAAAACAAGCGTATGCCGGTCTTGCTGATATTGAGATAAAGACCGGACACAAGAAAACAGGTCTGTTTGGCTGGGGAAAGGGAAAAGACATTTATTCATCTATTCTTAGCGTTTACCCAAAACTGATAGACCAAAACGGAAAGTTCAATGCTTCGCTTGCCGAAACAATCATAAGCACCCGCACGATGTCCGACGAAGATAAGGCGGCGTTGCAGAACATGATTGACCTCTCAAAGCAGGCCGAAGAAGCATTGCAGGCTGTAAAGGATTACTTGACTGACATCTTCGGCGAATTGGGTAATACAATGAGCGATGCCCTTGTAGATGCTTTTAAGAACGGGACGGATGCTGCCGAAGCATTTACTAAAAGCGTTTCCGGGATGCTTGAAAAACTTGCAAAGGAAATGATTTACACCGTTACCATTGCACCGTATATCGAGCAGGCACAGGAACAAATGCTTGGAGTTATGAAAGATGACAGTTTAACCGACGAACAAAAATTCAATAGTTACGTGTCAATCCTTGACGGGCTTACAAGCGGGGTTCTTTCCCAACAAGAAACGTTTAACGCTCTTCTGCAAAAGTATCAAGAAATGGCCGCTAATAAAGGCATTAATATTTTCCAGCCGGACGAAGAAGAACGGAAAGCAAGTTCAAAAACCGGGATTACAGCGTCACAGGATAGCGTTGATGAAATGAGTGGGCGTGTAACCACTATACAGGGACATACATACACGATTAACGAGAACGTGAAAGTTCTTGTTGCTGTAAGTTCACAAGCACTTGAAAAGCTGACAAGTATTGACCGGAACACCAAGGAGTTATGCGATAAGACTGATAAGGTCATAGAGCAAAACGACTCAATAAAAAAGGGGGTAGAAAGTATCAATACAAGAGGCGTAACCATAAAGAAGTAACATCATGAAAGGGAAGTTTTACATTGACGGAAAGGACGCTTATTTGGCGTATGGCTTATTTGTTGCCAATAACGGCTACAATGGATTGATAGCCTTTCCCCGCTTTAAAGAGCTTGACAAGAATGTTTGGCCGGAAGATGATGGCGAAGAAGTTGACCTATCATCGCCCGTCCTCAACGCCTTGGAGTTTAGCATTAATTTCTATTGCTGCGATTACTTCAAGACGATGGACTTTATAGCCCTTGTTTCCGATGGTTCCTACCATGAATATAATTTTATCGAAGCGGGATGCGCCCGGCATTTACGTTTAGTTTCCAATCCCAGCAAGAAAATACACCGGAATATAGAAACGTTTTCCTTGTCTTTCTCCGATGATTTTCCGATGAAAGGGTACAACTACCTGGAGCCTTTATTTGATGGCGGAATACCAGCGCAGGAAGATTACGACATTGACGGGAAAATGTTCTCTGATTATGGCGTTTTCATCTTGGACGGTTCCGATGCAGAGATAATCAAAATGCCTTCTGTGAAGAAGAACCTTTTGATTGATGTTCCCAGCCAATCAGGTGTAACCTATGACGGTAAAGAAGTAGTGTTTGAAAAGAAGAATGTTGCTTTGAAATGCTGGATGCGCTGCCGAAATGTAACAACCATGTGGCGGAACCTTAATGCGCTTGTATATGACTTAACAAAGCTCACGACGAAGTACGACAACGAAGGTTACGAATACAAGGATTCAGAACGCTATTTGTACGTTGAAAGCCTTGGCGAAGAATATCCCTGCTATTTCAATGGCTTATCAGCTTCTAAGTTTCAGCTATTATCCGGTGACCGGGTTTGGCTTGAATTTACCTTGACATTGACTTTTACTTCTTTTCGGGTAAATGGTGTTGAATACCTTCTTGCTACGGAGGCTGGCGAATTGATTGTAACAGAGGACGGTGAATATTATATAGACTTGAAAGATTATGCCAATTAAAAAGAAGAAAATCAGCGAATTAACGCTTGCTGATAGCATGGTAGGATTGTACACCATTGGCGTTAAGATGGTGAACGGTGTACAGACAAGCGTCAAGGTGAGCCTTGAATTTATCAAGAAGGCTTATGATGACGTAGTTGCGGCAACGAAGAAGGCCAATGATGCAGCAACGGCGGCGGATAATTCCCGGAAGCAAATTGAGGCGAACGAAAGCACCCGGCAAAGCAATGAAACCGCCCGTGTTAATGCAGAAAAGAACCGTGCTTCCGCCGAAGCTGCCCGCGTGACTGTTGAGAAGAACCGCGTGACCGCCGAAACTTCGCGAGCTACGGCTGAAACTGCCCGTGCCAATGCTGAAACCGCCCGCGCTTCTGCCGAAACAAACCGCGCTAATGCGGAGAAAGCCCGCGTGACCGCTGAAACCGCCCGTGTTACGGCGGAAACTTCTCGTGTTGATGTTGAGAAGAACCGCGTGACTGAATTTGCCACTATCAAGAAAAACGCAGAGACAGCTACCGGGAACGCTAATACACAGGCTGGCCGGGCGAAGGAACAGGCGGATAATCCGCCGAAGATGGGCGACAATGGTAATTGGTGGAAATGGGATGAAACCAAGAAAGCCTACGTTGATACGGGTGTACTTGCGAAAGGCGGTGTCATTTATCCCACCTTCGCCATAGAGGACGATTTGGTGCTCTATATGAGCTTTGAAGATGAAGTCAGCCCGCAACTTTTCAAGTTTGACGAAGCTACCGGGATGCTGGTTTTGAATGTTGGATAATTAAAAAATACGATTATGACAAAAATTCCATTGGGCAAAGTTGCCTTTACAGACAAGGGAAGTTATTCGAGCACAGTCAAATACGCTCGCCTTGACTTCATCGTAACAGATGATAGTTGCTACCTATCATTGAAGGACGAAAACACCGGGCACGCCATAACTGAAACGGCTTGGTGGCGTTGTATCGCGAAAGGTTCGCAAGCAACCGAAGCCGCCGTAAAAGCATTGGACGCAACCAACAAGGCGTTGGAAGCTGTCAAGAAGGCCGAAGCTGCCGTTGTTCAAGCCACACAACAGGCCGCAAATGCAGGTTCAGCCGCAAGTAGTGCCAATGCCGCTGCCGAAGTTGTAAACGGCCTTATTGCTGGCACAGAAACGGAACTTGCCACCCTTCGCGGCCTTCTTTCCGAAGTAAGAACCGCTACAAAAACCGCGCAAGATGCTTATGACCTTGTTTCAAAGATTAGCGGCGTTGATGTATTCGCCGGAATACCAGCCACCCTTGTAGTTGAGGAAACGATTAACGCCGTTGTAGGTTCTTCGCCTATCATAAGAAAAGATTTGTTTCCCAAAACAGCCAATCAGAGCGTCATTTTCCAGCTTTTAAACGGGAAAGGTTCAGTTACTCCCGATGGGGTTGTATCATCGCCCACAGAGGCCGGAAATGTGGTTATCAATGTTATTTCCACAATATCATCAGCCCTTTGGAAACAAGTAACAGTGAAGTTTAGAGCACTTCAAGCCCGAACAACAGAGAACGGAACAGCCCGAACAGCAGAGGACGGGACAGCAATAGAATGTTAAACTTTTAAATATCAATGTAATATGAAGATTTCAGAAATGCAATTAGTAACCACCTTGACAGGTGCGGAAAGTATTGAAATAGTTCAAGACGGTACATCAAAGCGTTGTACGCTCGAACAGATTGCGTCCGCCCAGCCGGATAGCAACGGAGTTTACCCAGATGTTCCCTTGAACCGCGTCACTCTGAAACGATACAGCGGACAGACAAGTACAACGCCCGTTATCGTTGACAATGTAGGTATGATTGATGCCATTGCAGCAACGGCATATCCGGTACTGATTGACCGCAATAGCAATATTGTAGCCTATCTTAATGGGAATGACATTGCAAAGACCGTTGACGGACTTCCGGCTACGCTTGACGATTGGACGTTGCAGGCCATGTTACGGTGTGGCGGTTTTTACAAGAAGTATGAATACAATGCCGTGACAAACGAGAAGATTTTCAAGTTCTCAACTAAGAAGGTACGAGGCTACAAGTATGTTCGCCGCCGTTTTCTCAACCTTTTCGGCGGAACCGTAGAAACGCAAGGCGGAAAGCAAGTTCTTTTATCCAATGCCGGGAAATGGACTACTCAAAGCTACAACTTGACACAGTATCATCAGTTTGCCAAGAACCTTGGTGAAAACTTCCGTGATATAGCAACCCAAGACCGGGAAGTGTACAGAATGTATTTTTGGTTGCTTGAAAAAACGTTCAATTCCCAAAGTCTTTATGCCGGTATTTCAACTGTTAGCTGGGATTGGTGGGGTAAATTCACGCAGGCGGATAACGGCGGGCAATCATCATACGCCCAATTCCATAAGACCGGAGAAACTATGAGTATTACCGGGCACAAAGGTGAAAAGAGCATCAGTGTCACCAACTCCGCCGCTTCGCAAGTAACGGTAAAACCTTGTAAATGGTTATGGCGTGAAAATATGCTTTCCGGGCCATATTGGATTTGGGAAACCGGATATTTGAAGAAGGACGGCACTTGGTATCGCTGCAAAGACCTTTCAAAGATTGCCTTCACTGTTACCGCAGACTATGAAGCTATCTGTACGGAACCCGCTGTACAATCAGGGTATTCAGATGGTGGTTATATTCTCGAAGATTTTGAAGACACCTTGATACCTACCATGTTGGGCGGTTCAAGTACAACCGGACATTGCGATAGGTTTTGGCGTGTTGCTTCTCCCGGTGCTGGTACGGTTTATATTCCCGCTGGTGTTGGTAGTGCGCACAACGGTGCCGCACTTGGTGTGTCGGTTTTGTACTCGACCATCGTTGCCTCGCACTCGTACGCGAACTGCGGGGGTGCCCTTGCTTCCGATGATCCGACCGACACGACACCCGATGGCTCGGTAGTGGCGTAACGAAGTGAAGCAAAATCGGTCTTGGAAATCGGAAAACCGAATGAATTGAAATCGAAATCGGGGCGGCTTGTCCGTCCCGTGGGCTTTGCTCTCAACTCCCGCTGGTGTTGGTAGTGCGAACAACGGTGCCGAACTTGGTGTGTCGGTTTTGAACTCGAACAACGTTGCCTCGAACTCGAACGCGAACTACGGGGGTGCCCTAACTCCTAAATGCTTTGTAGCAGCGAAGTAAAGATATTAAAAAAACAATTTTCTCGGAGAGCAAGTGGCCTCACTAATTGCAGGGAAATTCCCTGCCGCCCGGACAGGATTCAAAAAACGAAGGGCGAGTGAAATATGCTACACGGACGGTTGGTTAGTAGCGATGCAGTTGTACGCAGGTATGAAAGCCACCCGCATAGAAGGAAGCAACCTTCTATAAAACTAAATGAAATGTTATGAGTAAAAGAACATTTGTCGATTTAAAGGAGATAGCGAGTTTTAACAGCCTGTACAATGGTTGGCGTTTGTGCAGTACGGGCGATGGGAAGGACAAACGCAGAGATGTTATTGATTTTGGAAACAATTTAACAGCAAACCTAAAGAGCCTACAAAGGCGGTTGCTTAATGAAACTTGGGAACCGGATGCTGGCCGTACCTTTTGGCTATTTACAGAGGGTAAATGGCGGCAAATTCATACTGTTGGAATTGAAGATAGGATTGTACACCAAGCATTGGTTTATCACTTTTCCCTTCATCGGAAATTTATAAACCGGACGTTTGGAAGCATTAAAGGCAGGGGAACGCTAAAAGCCAACAAGCAAGTGCGTAAAGACTTGCACCGAAGCGGCTTTGAGTATGTAATCAAGCTGGATGCCAAAAAGTATTATCCCAACATCAACAAACAGAAGTTGATTGAGCTTATACGCTGGAAATATAAAGGTGAGGCGGCTCTACGATTATTTGAGAAAGTAATAAGGAGCTATCAGCCGGAAAGTGAAGTTGGCGTGTCTATCGGGGCTTTGACCTCGCAGAATAATGGCAACTTTTACTTGACACCTTTTGACTATTTCGTTCTGCAGATGCTTGGCGTGAAATACTTCGCCCGCTATGTGGATGATATGGTTATTATTTGCGAAAGCAAAGAAAAGGCGGCAGAATGGATACCTCAAATGAAAAAATATGCGGCTCAATTTGGTATCACCTTCGGAAAGGTAGAAGTATTTCCGATAAACGCCCGGCGAATTGACTTTTGCGGATATGCAGTGAATAAGGACAATATTCGGCTACGTAAAGCAACATCAATGCGCTTTGCCAGCAAATTAAATGAGTTTGATAAACGTCCGGCCATCAACGGAATGTATGAAAGAAACAGCATTTGCAGCTATTTAGGAATGTTGAAGTATTGTGATAGTTATAACCTTTTAAAACAATTAAAAAATGAGCACAGTGAAGTTTTTCGGCGCATCGACAGATATGCCAAGGGAAGTAGAAGTAAAGACAATGAAGTTGTCAGTACCTCAACCGGGAATAGACGAATACAGACGGTTTTACAATCACCGCGAAATAGAGCAGGAAGAAACAGCAGAGGACAACGAGCAACGCGCTATCGTGGCCGTCCCTTGTGCTGATTTCGTTGCCGTACAAGCAGACCATGAACCCACAGAGGAAGAATGGAGAACTGTTTTATCTGAGAATGGATTTACTGATGAACAAATTGACGTAATTCTTGCAGGTGAGTAATGCCAAAGATTAGTTCTATTGCCGTAAAATATAGGGGCGGCTTTCGCGGCTCCTATATTGATATAACCCAGCTTATTGATAAGCGGGTTAAACTCGACGTTATCGACTTCAAAAAAGAAGAAAAGAGCAACGTGAGGAATTGCGAATTTTATTGCCGTATGCAATTGCGCATATCGGGTGTTTTATGCGTTACCTGGCATTCTTCGGAAGTGCTGACACATTTCCTTGAAGATTGTCGCGAACACCAGCAGGACACCGGAGAAATTGTATTCCCAATCGAAAGCTGTATGTTTTCTGTTGGCGATGATAGAGCTTATTATTTGATTGACGCTCCGGGCGATGCTTTTGAGCCAAACGAGAAAGAACTTGAAAAGATGTTTGAGAAAGCGCGCCGGAATAAAAGGTAACAACTATGATTACACTGTACAATGGAAATAAAGAAATAGTTCTTCCGGTAACGGATGACAGCTATTCATACAACGCTATAATGGGTGAAAACAGCTTAACGCTTTACTTTTCATCCTCTGAATATATTGAAATCCCGGTAGGTTCTTATTGTTCCTTTGGCGGGGAATATTATTCTTTGAAAAAAGATAGTAATTTCACGAAGCATGGAACCCGTAACTTTGAATATACGCTGATTTTGGAAACAGACCAAGCGGATTTGAAGCTATGGAAAATCCGCAATCCGGTTGATAATCGAATAAAGTTTTCATATACCGCAACGCCTCGCGAGCACTTGGAACTATTAGTTTCAAATGCCAATCGCCGTAGTAGCGGTTGGAGTGTGGGCGAATGTATTGAAGGGAAAGAAGTTACCTTTGAATACAATCATACCTACATTTTTGACGGTCTTAATGACTTTGCAAGCCAATTGGGTACGGAATGGCAGATAACAAACAAAACGGTTCATCTACGCAAAGTTGAGTACAACAAGAATAATCCGCTTGTTCTCTCATACGGGAAGGGAAACGGATTTAAGACAGGCGTTGGACGTGAAACGGGCGATGTCCCGGTTGAAATTCTCTTGGTACAGGGTACAGACAGAAATATTGATTTCAGCAGATACGGAAACAAAGAACTCCTTCTGCCGAAGTCTCAAACATTGAACTACGGAGGCCGAACATACATAACTTCCGCTGACGGGCTTTCTGTAATGAACGCGAATAGGGCATTAACAACCGCACATGAAGATAGCTTGGATTGTTCGGAGATTTACCCCAGCCGGGAAGGTACAGTTGGAAGCGTTATTGAGGTTGATGCAGAAAAGAACTTTTATGATTTCATTGACAACTCGATACCGGATGATTTAAACTTTAATGATTACTTGATTGAAGGTGAAAACATGACTATCATCTTCCAAACAGGTATGCTTGCAGGACGTGGCGAATTTGAAGTAAAATACTTCCATGAGCCTAAGACCGTTGCGGGAAAGGAAAAGGCCGGAAAACGCTTTGAGATTATTCCGCAAGAGATAGACGGAATTACCATGCCCGACGGCTCAACATTTACACCCCAGCCGGGCGATACCTATGCGGTGTTTGGCATCCAATTGCCTGATGCTTACATTTGCGATAATACCACAAGAACGGGTGCAAGCTGGGATATGTTCAGAGAGGCCGCGAAGTATCTTTATGAGCATGAAGATAAAACATTCATTTTCACCGGAATCCTTGACGGGATTTGGGCAAAGAAACGCTGGTTACAGATAGGCGGAAAGATAATCTTGGGCGGTTATGTTCTGTTCTCCGATGAACAATTCATGAAGGAAGGCTCCTTAATTCGTATTACCGGAGTGAAACGATATGTAAACAAGCCGTATATGCCGGAAATAGAACTATCAAACACAACGGCGGGTTCTTCCATATCCAGCGACTTAAACAAGCCGGGACAGAATGAAGTTATTATTGATGACAAGTATAAGGACGCATTGAAGTTTACCAAACGCAGGTTCCGGGATGCAAAGGAAACCATGCGGATGCTCGAAGATGCGCTGTTGAACTTTTCGGGGGCTATCAATCCGATAGCTATTCAGACAATGCAGTTATTGGTTGGCGATGAAAGTTTGCAGTTTCGTTTTGTTATGTCGAAGGCGAACCCGGTACAAGTTTCTCATAACATAACTTATGATGAAGTAGCCAGAGTTTTGCACGTTCCTTCCGGTCTCATTCAACACATGACGCTTGATATTAAAATCCTTTCTTCTTCTCATAAGACGAATGAATACAAGTTTTGGCAGATGGCCGAATACAATTCAGCGTCGTTGGTTGACGAAGATGCCAAGTATTACCTATATGCCAAGGTGAGCAAGACGGAGGAAACAGGCACATTTCTTTTGAGTGAAACCGCAATCAAAATGGAGCAAATAAGTGGCTATTATCATTTACTTGTTGGGGTATTAAACAGCGAGTATGACGGTACAAGAAGTTTTGTTGAGCTTTACGGGTTTACCGAAATTCTTCCGGGAAGGGTGACAACTGAACGCATTGTTTCCCCAAGCGGAACAACTTACTTTGACCTCATAAAAGAAGAAATTGGAGGCAAAATTAAGTTTGCTTCCGGTTCATCCGGATTGGAGAACCTTGACGAATGGGAAGAAGTAAGCAAGGATATTACCAACGCGAACGATGCAGCCAATAAAGCGAACGATGCAGTTTCAGACCTCAATAAATATGTTGACGGAGCCTTTGCGGATGGTATCATCACAGAGGCCGAAGCGAAGGCCATTGAAAAGTACATAAATGTAGTTAAATCGGCCAAGGCTGACGTGGAAGCTACATACACAAAATTGTATTCAAACATCTATCTCATAGGTACACCTAAAACAAATTTGCTCAATGCGAAAATTACATTTATGGGTGCTGTTGACGATTTGTTGAAAGCCATTAGTGACGCGATTGCAGACAAAAAAACTACCGAAGCGGAAAAGCAAAATGTGGATGCCAAATACGCAGCTTTCAACGCCGCGTATTCTTCTATGTCCCAAGCGATAGAAGCTGCCTACAAAGCGATACAAGACACGCTGAAAGGGTATTCGGATGAAGCCCTACAAGCTGCCAAGGATGCTGCGAAAGCTGCCGCAGACGCCGCCAATAGTGCAGGCGAAGCAAATAAGGCCGTTGTCGATTTGAATGGCTATGTAGATGGTGCGTTCGCTGATGGAATTATTGAAGACTCGGAGGCAAAAGCTATTGAAAAATATATCAATACTGTAAATGCAACGAAATCGGCTGTTGAAGCCACGTATAACAAGCTATATACAAATGCTTATTTGTCCGGGACACCCAAAACGAACTTGCTCAATGCAAAGGTGACGCTTTTCGGTGCCATTAGCAACCTTATTTCTTCAATAAACACCGCCATTTCCGACGGTAAAACGACAGCGGCGGAAAAGAAGGACGTTGACAGTAAGTTTGCAGCCTTCAATTCTGCCTACGCCAGCTTTAATACTGCCGTAGAAGCTGCCTACAAAGCGATACAAGACACGCTGAAAGGGTATTCGGATGAAGCCTATAATCATGCTGATGGCATTTCGTTGACCGTCAAAGACAATGTTGCTAAAAACCTTGGGTATGCCAATTTTGCAGCTTTGGAAAAGGCTGCAACAGAAGGGAAAACCATTATCAGTGGGGGAAAGATTAATACTATGTTGATTGAAGCTACTGCAATAGTTACTTCCCAGCTTATTAGCAATATAATTAACACCAACGGGCTTATAGTGGGGAATAAAAGCATCTGTTTAAACAAGAACGGAAGCGGTTATTTAGCAAATGAAAATATTTCATGGGATAAAGTGGGTAACTTGATGGTAAATGGACGAATAAAAACACCATTCATAACAATAAATATGCCAACAGATAGCACATTAGATGTTCCTGAAGACCCATTTGATAATTTTGATTTCGTTAATCCGGGGCCAAGTTGGGAGGCAGCGGGTGGTAATGTCGGTCATTACTATTGTAATTTGGGTTACAATAATTTGATATTGAATTATCCTAATATTACAAAAAATGCAAGAAGAATACATTTGCAGGGTGCTATTGAGGACGGTATGGAACTGACTGTTATAGTCAACGGCCTATATGCCAATCAAGGCAAAGATGATAAGTGGAAATGGTTTGCCATTAAAGTGGAAGATTTTCAAATAGCGTGCTATAAAGGCGGTTCCGCATTTTGTGTTATGAGATACAGTGCGTTTCTTAAAAAATGGTTCAGAGTATCGAATGATACAAAAGTCCTTTCTAATACTTAATTAAATAAAGAGGGTTAATTGTATCTTAATAACGCTTCCATTGTAAGCGTTATTTGGTAGTTTTGAGGAAAAAAGTACAGAAATGGAAAATTACAATCAATTAATCATTGTCCTTTTCATTACGCTTGTAATACTGATTACTCCGCTTTTTTTCATTGGATTTGACTTTTGGGCAGGTACAAGAAAAGCGAAATTGAGGGGGGAACCTATTACAAGCAATGGATGGAAAAGAACAACCGCTAAAATTGCCCGGTATTACAATATGCTATTGGCCTTGCTTGTGCTTGATGCAATGCAGGTTATGGGCTTTTGGTATCTAAACAATTTTAGCGGTTGGAGTGCGCCGCTTTTCCCGTTTATCGTCTTTGCTGGGGCAATCTTCGTAGGTGCTATTGAAGTGAAAAGTATCATGGAGCCAGCAAACGACAAGGAACGTAGGGAAATGAAACAAGTAGCAGCTTTAGCGGCTGAAATTGCCAAAAACAAGGCAGAGCCGGAAGAACTTGCGAAGGCTATTGCCGAATACTTAAATTCAGAAAAGGAGGTCAAAAATGGCTGATGTAACGAAACTTGCGCCGTTCATCCTACGATGGGAAGGCGGCTTTGTGGATGACCCGGACGATTTGGGCGGGGCTACTAATCGAGGTGTAACTATTGGAACCTATGCGACTTATTGCAAAAAGAAAGGTTATCCAGCACCAACAGTTGAAAGATTGAAAAACCTATCGGACAAAGATTGGACGGAAATTCTTAAAACACTGTATTGGGATAGATGGAAGGCCGATAACATTAAATCGCAGTCAGTTGCTAATATCCTTGTTGATTGGGTTTGGGCTTCGGGGGTTAATGGAATCAAGATACCTCAAAAAGTTCTTGGTGTGACCGCTGACGGAATTGTGGGAGCCAAAACACTTGCAGCCTTGAACGCTCGAAACCCCAAAGAACTGTTTGAGGAAATCAGTGAGGCTCGCATACAATTCATTGAAGATATTTGCCGTAAACGTCCGGCGAATAACAAGTTTAAGAAAGGGTGGTTGAACCGTATTAATAGCTTGCAATATGTTGGATAAGTTTTTGAAATTGATTGCATCGTGCATTTTAAGATGTCCGTTGCAGCTTTTGTTTGTCCTGGTTCTTTTCGCTTCTTGTGGAACGCATAAATCAGCGACGAAAAGCAATTCTTTTGCGCAAAGTTGCGAGCAAACGCAAATGACTGATACAACGTCTGTAAAGCAGGTTAAACAGTCAAAAGGAGAAGAAGAAATCACCGAAGTAACCACCACAACAAAAACCGAATATGATACTGAAAAGCCAGTTGACCCGGAAACCGGGAAACCTCCAATTAAGAGTGAGGAAACTACCACCACGAAAAAAGAAACCGCAAAAAGAACGGAAACATCATCCGAAACAAACATTAATAAAGGAGTTTCAGAAGATACCAACCGAAACGAACAGCAGGCTTCAAATAGTGAGACAGAAGATGAAAGGGAAGAAAGCACCCAATTCAAACAAATAGGCTGGTGTGCCTTTGCATTATCCTTTCTTGCATTAATTATCTTCTATATAGTGAAGAAAATTAAAAAAACGGAAGGTGGTTACAAATAAATGATTATATTTGCATCGTTGTTGTGGATTATAGCACTAAGTGCTTATTCCGCTTAAAAGCCCGGTAACTTCTTCCAAAGTCCGGGCTTTTTCTTGCCTTAAATTGATTTTCTTTCCCTTGCTGATAAGTTATCAAGCGGACGCAAGAAAGTCTCACTACGCAAAGATTTGATAAAAATAACTCTATTTTCCGAAGTTATTAATATAGTCAATCACCTTCCGGTTTGCTTCATCCACTTTTTCCATATCGTAATCAATATAAATGCCGGTAGTCTTGCATCCGAACTCATGCCCAAGAGCCATTGATATTGTATCTTTCGGTATGCCTATTTTATGGGCTATCGTAGCCCACGTGTGGCGCGCCCAATACGTCGTAATATCCGGGAATAATGGTTTGCGTTCCTTTACTTGCCTTCTTTTCCCTTTGATGACCTTCTCTACAAGTTTAACTTCTCCAATCTCCTGCAAGTTCTCGTTAAGTCTATGGGCGTAATCCTTGTAGTTAGTATATCGGTCAAGAATATCCAAAAGTTGCCCTTTTCCTCTGTATCGCTCAATAATCGCCATTGCTTCCGGCTCTACTTTTATTGAATACAGTTTCTTTGTTTTCGCCCGGCGATATTCAATGCGCCCGTTGCGTATTTCCTTTAAATTACATAAGTCAATGGTATTTATCCCAATAAGGTAAAAGGTGAGCATAAACGCATCCAAATACTGCCTTTGATGTTCTTCGCATGGGTAATCTCTGAAAGTAACGAGTTGCTGGGGTAACAGTGACCTTTTTACAGTGGCCTCGCTTTTTATCTTATATTTGCGGAAAGGATAGCAAGTGATTACTTCCGAATTTAGAGCGTCATTAAAGACCGCACGAACATTTCTCATGTGTATGCTGATAGAATTAACGGCAGACGTTTCAGACAAGTAGAAATCGAAGTCTTTGAGCCATGTAAACGATATATCTTCAAATGTCAGTTCTTCCGGCTTATCGCAGAAGGCCATGACTTTGCTAAGAGTATATAAATAGCTCTCTTTTGTTCTTGGGTTCGTCTTTTCCCCTGCAAATTTCCTGCAACGTTCTACGAACAGAGGGGGAGTGTTTTTGACTTCTTCCGTATGGCCGTTCAAAACTTGCTGTATTCTGTCCTTTATTTGTTTCCCGGTTAGTGCATCCAAGGAACCGGATGCTTTCAAGTTCAATAACTCCGTTTCAACATTAAGCCTTTGCCGGGCTATATAGTTATTCAGAAACAATCTGTTGGGATGGCCTATGACTTTTTCTTTCCCTGCATCCCATTGTTCGGGAAACAAGAACACTTCAAGGCTTATCAATGCGAATTGCTGCTTGTGCGAAATGCTGACCTTCAACGGAAACTTATTATCTTTCCGTTTCGCACGCTGGTCGAAGTAGAATTTTATAGATGCCATAATTAAATTTGCAGGGATTTTGCAGCGTTTTCAATCTCGAACAATCAAAAATGTGCAAAAACACCCTTTTTTTTAAGATGGCTATCGGACAAAAGAAAAAGCCGATAGCCAAGTTTTAAAACTTAATTATCAGCGTTATTTCCTTGTCGGGGTAACAGGATTCGAACCTGTGACCCCCAGTTCCCAAAACTGGTGCGCTAACCGGACTGCGCTACACCCCGATACGCTTCTTTCAAGAACCTCTCTTTTCTTCGTCGGGGTAGCGGGATTCGAACCCACGACCCCCTGCTCCCAAAGCAGGTGCGCTAACCGGACTGCGCTACACCCCGTTCTTACAGGGAAGTTCCTTTCAAAAGCGGTGCAAAGATAGGGACTATTTTTAAATATGCAATAGTGAAAGAAGTATTTTTTCATATTTATTTTTTAACATCCTATCAGTCACATATTTGGATATATAAGAAAAATAGAAGCTATTAACCTAAAAAGTCCCGATTCCGTCAGAATCAGGACTTTTATGCTAAACACACGACAGAGACAAGTTATTCAAGATCCTCTTTGATAACTTCATCTATTTCCTTGATCTTCTTTTCTCTTATCTTTTTGCTTTGGGCAGGCTTCTTTTTGGTATCATCATACACATTGTCTGCACGATCCACCATCTCTTCACTCCAGTCATCATACATGTTCGATGCCGGCTGACCGGTCAGGGTGGTATTTTCTTCTGCGATAGGTACATCCCTATTAATTACTTTAGCCATATGTTCTACATTTTATTGTTATGCTATAATGACAATAAAACATAGAAAAAGTTCTCTCTGTTAATGAAGTTTGATACTATTAGATAGATTTTAAACGGTACTTTCCGGCAATATTTCCGAAAGCTGTGAACTAAATCCCGTTTCAAACGTATAATACAGAAACATCACTATAAAAACAAATATCATGAGACTTAGAATTCCTAAACCTATGTATTTCATTGCTTTTGCCGGTATGGCTTTGTTTATAGGCGGCTGTGCCAAAAATACCACTATTATTTATGGCAACGGAGAAGATAACCTTCCCGAAACTCCACAAAAGGAGACGACACTCGTCACTTTCAATGCTTCTGTCGAAAGCCGAAACCTGACCCGTGCCATGTCTCCTATGAAAAAAGGAATCAAAAGCACTTTGTACGCCTATCAAAAGACACAGAGTACCACCAGTCAGGAAACTCTGTTTGCCGAAGGATTGTACATCACTTCCTCTCCGGGGGTATTATCCGGAAAAGACGGGTATAAAATGTATCTTGCGAACGGTATCTATAATTTTTACGCTGTATCCGACAACTTCTCAACCATACCACCTTCTTTTACCGGACAAGAGTCAGAACCTTTATTCAATGGCATCGATTATCTTTGGTGGGGCAGTACCGACCAGGATGTAAGCAGTGCACAGATCAATATTCCCATTGTATTCCAGCATGCCTGTACACAAGTTGTTGTTGAAGTCTCTGCCGGAGATGGTATTCAATTAAGCAGGCTACTATCAGCTACTATCACTCCGCCGGTTCCAGGAGCGAACATGACACTCTCCACCGGAGTTATTCCTCCCGCAACATCATATGACAAACCCGATAAAATGGGCATTAATGGATTTCTGGCGCAATATATCATGCTTCCATTGCAAACCAATGATCCGATGACACTTACGCTTGAAGTGGAAACAGATGGAAACAACAATTCGAAAACTTATAGCGTTCAGATCCCTGTCCCAAGCGGAGAGTTGAAAGCCGGAGATTCTTACTTATTCAGTGCGGTGATCAACGGCAGTTCTGTTTCCATTCCCTCCGTCAGCGTAAAGGACTGGACCGAAGTAGACGAAACAGGTAACCCACTTTATCCATTACAAAAATAACAACTCTTATGCTTACACAATTTTTAAATCTGCTTGCTACTATCATCAGTGTCATCAGTTTACTGATCGTGACTTATGGTGCGCTTGTTGCCATTATCTCTTTCATTATCAATGAACTGAAGAGAATAACCGGAACCTACACTCCGACCAATATCCGGAAGTTGAGAGCCGTGTTCGGCACTTACCTACTGTTGGGACTGGAGTTCCTAATCGCTTCGGACATTTTGAAAACGGTATTGGAACCTACAATGAACGAACTGATTATTCTGGGAGGTATTGTCGTTGTAAGAACCATATTATCGGTGTTTCTCAACAAAGAAATTAAAGAATTGGAAACAGAAAATAACTAAAACATAGTGAACCAACCATCTGTAATGGCGTTTATATCATTATTAATAAAAGAAAGGAGATCGGACTTATGAATACCGAAAAAGAAAAAGCTTCATCAGAAGAACAAAAAAAGGCTGAAAAAGTGCTTAAAGACAAAGTTCCCGTACAGCAAACCGGAAGCTACAGCGAAGCCACCAAGAAAGAAGTGCGCGATGCAGTAAAAGAACTTAATCCGGACATGAGCGGATTGGATAGGGGTTAACAGCCCCTATCTTCCCGGAAACATCAATGTAAAGCAACTTCCTTTCCCTATTTCTGAGGAGACTGTAATGGTACCGCCATGCAGATTCATGATCTGCTTACATAAACTGAGCCCGATGCCGGACCCCGACGGCTTGGTCGTAAAGAACGGAACAAATACTTTGTCTATCACTTCCGGAAGAATGCCCTCACCGTTGTCACGCACCATAAGACTGCAAACTTTTCCGGGGACCTGTTCCAACTCTACTTCTATATGCGGTGCAGTATTTTGTCCGCAGGACTCTTTGGCATTTTTAATCAGATTGATCAGCACCTGCTCTATCTGGGCACGATCAATGTACAGAGTGGCCCCCCTGTGTGTTGCTGCAAAATGAATGAACGAATCAGGGAAGAGTTTCCTGAGGTCGGAAAAGAGCTCATCCACCGCTACCGATGTGCAGGCAGGAGTGGGGATACGAGTCAACCGACGGTAGTTTTCCACAAAATCGAGCAGACCTTTACTTCTCCGATGGATGGTCTGCATGGCTTGCAACATCACTCTGTATTCTTTCTCACTGAGCCGTTCGGGTATTCCGCGCTCACTCAATGTTTCGGATAATGAAATGATAGGAGTGATAGAGTTCATTATTTCATGAGTCAATACCCGTATCAACTTCTGCCAGGCTTCCATCTCGTTACGTTCCAATACCGAATGGATGTTTTTCAAGCTGACCAACAGTCTTTCCTTATTTTGTGCGGCAAACAAAGTACAGGATACCGCCATCTCTACCGAAGTTCCTTGCTGCCGGATGCGTACCACCTGCGTCTCGTTCCAGGAAGTGGTCAGCCACTCCTGAGGCAACCGGGATTCTTGTCCGACCAGTACCACGGCCGCACGGTTCATCCATTCCACCCGGCCCGAACGGTCGGTCACCACCACAGCCGTATCTACCTTATTTAAAAGGTTCTCGTAATACTGATGCTTGATTTCTTCCTCGAGCAGGCGTCCGCGGAACAACCTAAGCGTCTGAGAGAGTTCGTCCGCCAGTTCAACCATCATCTTGCTTTTAAACGGCGGCTGAAAGTTCTGCGTCATGTCATTGAAGCGGATGCAGTCTGTCAGCCGTCTCATCATGCCTGCCAATTTCATCTGGATGGAATAGAGATGAACGCCTGTAGCGATCAGCAGGATGCCCACAATCAGAGTGCTGAACCATAATTCGTAACAGAACAGCAAGTATCCTCCAATGGAGAGCACCACCAACAATAGAATGTGCAGCACCACACTGATGGAATAACGTTTCATAAGCCCAGTTTTTCAAGTTTGCGATAAAGAGCGAAACGGGTGATACCAAGATACTCGGCTGCCCGGGTGATGTTCCCCTCGCTCAGACGCATGGCTTTCTCTACTGCTTGCCGTTCCAGCAATTCCAGATTGAGTACCTCTTCCTCTTTCTTTTGCCGGACAGAAGAGTGGAAAAGAAAGTTCTCAGGCTTCAGCAGGGAGCCGTCACCCAAAATCACGGCACGCTCTATGGTATGCTGCAACTCGCGTACATTGCCCGGCCAATTATACTTCAGCAACTTATTCTTTGCCTCGCGCGTCAGCCCGTGCATCTCCTTCTTATATTTGCGGGCATAGCGCTCTAAAAAGAACTCAGCCAGCAGAATGACATCGTTGCCACGCTCCCGTAGAGGAGGAATATGAATTTCTATCGTATTGATGCGATAGAGCAGATCCTGACGGAAGTTACCTTCATCCACCATTGCCCTGATATCGGCATTAGTCGCACAGATCAGGCGGACATCGATAGGTACCGACTGAGTAGAGCCTAACCGGCTGATCTGCCTTTTCTCTATCGCAGTGAGCAGTTTTGATTGCATAGGGAGCGAAAGGTTACCTATTTCATCCAAAAACAGAGTACCCCCTGTCGCCACTTCCATGCGTCCCGCCTTTGCTTTGCGTGCGTCGGTGAAAGCACCTTTCTCGTATCCGAATAATTCGCTTTCGAACAACTGTTCGGGAATACTCCCCAGGTCGATCGTTACAAACGGTTTGCCGTATCGGGGAGAACAATGGTACAGCAAGCGGGCAATCACATCTTTTCCGGTACCGTTTTCACCTAAAATCAGGATATTGGCATCCGTCTCGCTTAACTTGTTGATGGTTGAAAACACCTCTTGCATAGCCGCCGATTCACCGATAATCTCATTTTCGGGTCCACCCTGTCCGCTCAGCACTTCTACCTGTTCCTTCAGCATATTCACTTCATGGCGTGACTGCCGGAGTTTCATGCCCGAAGAAAGTGTAGCCAGCAGTTTTTCTTTTTCCCATGGTTTGGGGATAAAGTCCGTTGCACCTGCTTTGATGGCACGCACGGCCTTGTCCGTATCGGCATAAGCCGTCATAAAGATCACAATGGCCTGCGGATCGATTTTCAAAATCTGTTCCAGACTCTCAAATCCTTCTTGGCCACTGATGGCATCACGACTGAAGTTCATATCGAGCAAGATGATGTCCGGACCGAACGTAGTCATGAAGTGTTCGATACGATCGGGAGTAGTAGCCACCTTAATCTTTTCAGTATAAGGTTCGAGCAATAGATTGAGGGCGAACAATACATCCTCGTTATCGTCTACAATTAATATCTTTCCAAGCTGTCCCATGTTATATTACGAGCTAATTTACTTTCCTTTAAAGGATAGGATATACCAGTTGTACAACTCGTCGTGTACCGGTTATACATCTCGTACATCTTATCTTACCATGTAATGATGCTAAAGTAAGCCAGATATATTCACTTACCTTTAGCCTGAGGGCAAAGGTACATATTATATCCATGTGTTGTGTGTGCTAATTCGCACTATTTTTGTGCGTATATGCACACGAAAGCAGTAAGGAATAAAGATGCAAACTACTAATAAACAAAATATTACACGTATGGCACGGCTTTTGAATGGTTTATAGAAAAAGAAATGCACAATGAACTTGAAAACGATACTTATCATTGCCGGATGCAGTTATATCTTTCCGGCAACTGCACAGGAACGCACGATGGAGCTCTCGCTGGACGAAACCGTAAAGCTTGCCAAGCTTCAGTCACCCGACGCACAAACCGCACGCCACAGTTTCCGCTCAGCCTACTGGAACTATAAATATTACAGGGCGAACTATCTGCCTGCCTTGAGCCTGACCTCGGACCCGAACCTGAACCGGGCTATCAATAAGGTAACACTGGGAGACGGAACCGTGAAATTTGTAGAACAAAACATGCTCAGCACCGACCTTACTCTGAATTTAACACAGAACATTCCATGGACCGGCGGTTCACTATTTGTGGAGACGGCAGCACAAAGAATGGATATCTTCAGCGACCACACGACAGCCTGGCAGACTTCACCTATTAATATAGGCTACCGTCAGTCGCTCTTCGGATATAACAGCCTGAAGTGGGATCGCCGCATCGAACCGGTCCGCTACCGGGAAGCAAAGAAATCGTATGTAGAAACACTGGAACTAGTAGCCACACGTGCTACTCAAAAATTCTTTAACCTTGCCACCGCACAAAGCAATTACGAAACCGCCAATACCAACTACGCTAACGCAGACACACTCTATCAATATGCCCAGGGACGCTACAACATCGGTACCATCACCGAAAACGAAATGCTGCAACTGGAACTGAACAAACTGACCGAAGAAACCAACCGAATGAATGCCCGTATCGAGATGGACAACTGCATGCAGGAGTTACGCTCGTATCTGGGCATTCAGAGTGACGAGGAACTCAAGGTGAAAATCAACGACCACGTACCCGACTTCAGTGTAGAACTGCACGAAGCCTTATTACTGGCCAACGAAAACAGTCCGGAAATACAAAACATGATACGCCGGAAACTGGAGAGCGAAAGCAACGTGTCGTACGCCCGTGCCAATGCCGGACTGAAAGCGGATATTTATCTGCGTTTCGGCCTGACACAAACTGCCGACAAGCTGGGAAGCGCCTACAAGAGGCCATTGGACCAGCAGTACGTCAGCCTGAGTGTAGCACTACCCATCCTCGACTGGGGACGGGGCAAGGGCAAAGTGCGCGTGGCACGCTCCAACCGCGACCTTGTGTACACACAGGTGGAACAAGACAAGACCGATTTCGAACTAAACGTACGCAAACTGGTGAAGCAATTTAATCTTCAGGCCCAGCGGGTCAGAATAGCCGCACGGACCGATGAAACAGCTCAACGACGCAGCGACGTGGCCCGCAAACTTTATCTGCTGGGCAAGTCGACCATTCTCGATCTGAACGCTTCCATCACCGAGAAGGACCAGGCACGCCGCAACTACATAACGGCTCTTTACAACTACTGGAGTCTGTATTACACGTTACGCAGCCTTACTCTCTTCGACTTTGAAGGTAAAACACCGCTTACCGAGAATTATGACCTGCTGATAGACTGACCGGAATTATAAACTGCAAATCGAAAAAACAAAATAATATGGATATTAAAATTGAAAAGAAACCCTGGTACATCCGCTATAAATTCTACATAGCCGGAGGAATTGCATTTGTCGCTTTCCTTGTTTACGTCATCATTTTGTCGGCCGGGCCGCGCAAGCTCCGCATCGAGTCGGAAAACATACAGGTGGCCGAAGTCAAAGATGACAAGTTTATGGAATACGTCGATGTGGAAGGATTGATACAGCCTATTCTCACCATTAAAGTAAACACCCGTGAAGCGGGAAGCGTAGAGCGTATCATAGCCGAGGAAGGCAGTCTGCTCCAGAAAGGAGATACGATTCTGACCCTCTCGAATCCGGACTTGCTGCGCAGCATCGAAGACCAGCGGGACGACTGGGAGAAGCAACGCATCACTTATCAGGAGAAAGAGATCGAAATGGAACAGAAAAGCCTGAGCCTGAAACAACAGACGCTGGAAACCAATTACGAACTGGCACGCCTGAAGAAAAGTTTCGCGTTGGACAAAGAAGAATTCCGCATGGGTATCAAGAGTAAAGCGCAACTCGAAGTGTCGGAAGACGAATACAACTACAAGGTTAAAAATGCCGAACTGCAACGCGAAAGCCTTCGTCACGATTCGGCCGTGACCATCATCCGCAAAGATCTGATACGGACCGATATGGAGCGGGAGCGTAAGAAGTATGAACGGGCCACGGAACGGCTGGGCAATCTGGTAGTGAAAGCACCCATCAGCGGACAGCTGAGCTTCGTGAAAGTGACCCCGGGACAGCAGGTGGGCTCCAGCGAAAGTATAGCCGAAATCAAAGTACTCGATCAATATAAGATTCATACTTCACTGAGCGAATACTACATCGACCGCATTACCACCGGACTGCCTGCTACTGTCAACTATCAGGGCAAAAAGTACCCGCTTCGCATCACCAAAGTTGTGCCCGAGGTAAAAGACCGCATGTTCGACGTCGATCTGGTCTTCACCGGCGAGATGCCCGATAACGTACGTGTAGGTAAGAGTTTCCGTGTCCAAATTGAATTGGGACAGCCGGAACAAGCCATCGTCATCCCGCGCGGCAACTTCTATCAGGCCACCGGCGGACAGTGGATTTACAAAACCAATGCATCTAAAACCAAAGCCGTACGTACACCCATCACCATCGGACGCCAGAATCCGCAACAATATGAAATTACCGGAGGATTAGAGCCCGGAGATTATGTCATTACAACAGGATATGATACCTTTGGCGAGGCGGAAGAATTAATACTTAAGTAATATAAAAATGAATCGAACTCACCACAGAGTTACACAGAGATGGTTCTCTCTTAATATTTTAATAAGCAAGAGATTAAAACTCTGTGAGACTCTGTGTTACTCCGTGGTGAATCAAACTCAAAACCATTATAAACATGAAAACCATAAGGCTGGCCTGGAAGGCCCTGGCACGTTTCAGAACATACACATTCATCAATATACTGGGCTTGGCCATGAGTCTGGCTTGTGTACTTATCATCCTCCGATATATCCATCAGGAGGTTACCGTAAATCATTTCTGCAAAGACCTTGAAAACACCTATCTGCTATATATCGAGTACAAAGATGGAAGGCGGACAATAAGCAGTAATGAAGATAGGAATAACGACCCCAACTTTATCGATCCGCTGAACGACCCGTCTGTCCTGAAAAGTACCCGATGGATTAACTTTCCGGAAGACAGGATTACAGTCGGGAAACAGATATATAATGTAAAAACCGTAGTGACCGACAGTGCGTTTCTGCAGATATTACCCTATCCGTCCGTGTCCGGCATTTCATCTCTGAAGTCTCCAAATGATGCCATCATCACCCGGCGATTGGCTGAAAGATTGTTCGGAGAAGAGAACCCGATTGGGAAAACAATGACTTACAGCACAGGGGACATCATCACAATTGCGGGGGTAATAGGGGGAGCCGACGACGAAAAGTTTTTTAGATTTTGACCTGATTATCTCCGAACGATTGCAACATTCATGGTCGCGTTTAAGCAATAGTCTGGTACAACTGATACCCGGAACGGACTTTAAGAAACTGAACGTCAAGAACGAGAAGTTTATGAAGTTAAGGTGCCATATGGATGCACCGACCCGCCTGCAGTTCTTTCCATTAAAAGATTTCTATTTCGATAAGACTGTCCGCGTTTATAATAACAATATCCGGAAAGGCAACTACAATAATATCTTAGTACTTGCCGTTGTCACCATTGCTTTGTTGATAATCGGCTTGTTCAATTTCATCAACATCTATACAGTGATGATGCTCAAGCGTGCCAGAGAATTTGGGGTCAAAAAAGTATATGGTGCCGGCGCAAAGGATGTATTCGCACAGATTTTCACTGAAAACTTTATCCTGACAGGCATGGCTCTATGCATATCCTGGTGCATTATCGAAATAACCGGTGGCATGATGGAACATGTGCTCCGGATACCGCAAACCTCCAATACGGAATTTAGTGCCACATTATCCGTAGGAATCCTGATTCTGTTGCCATTATTGACTTCTATTTATCCATTCATCAGATACAACTACGTTTCACCTTCCGTATCTATCCGTTCGGTAAATGCGGGAGGACATTCCATCGTATCCCGTGTGCTGTTTTTATTCGTTCAATACATCATCACCTTTGTACTTATTATTGTTTCCCTCTTTTTCACGAAGCAAGTCCGCTTCATGCTGTCTGCCGATCTGAACTATACCACCAAGGACATCATTCAATGTCAGTTATACGCCGAACGCTCTTCGTATGATATAAATATATCAGACGAAGAGTGGGAGAGACGGGAGCAGAGAGAGAAAAGTAATCTGGCCTACATCAAAGAAGAGATGGACCATTCCCCGCTCTTTATCCGTTGGGAATACGGAGAGAACCCGAATCAACTGGACGGCAACTATAATAATGTGCGGAATGCACAGCGGGACGAGTTCAAGCAAGTTATTTACAGCAGCCTGAGCAATAAATATATTGAACTGTTCGGTTTTCAGCTAAAAGAAGGCCGCCTGTGGAATGACTCTGTTGACCAATGGACTGATTATAAAATGATCATCAATGAATCGGCCAAATCACTCTTAGAAATAAACAATATAGAAACAGCCCTGATTCAACCCGAAAGAAGATTGTGGTGGTCTTCTTCAAAATCCGAAGAAATGGAGAAGAATCCTCCATATCAGGTTATCGGAGTGATCAAGGACTTCAAGATCGGCCATTTATCGAAAACGACTCCTCCGCTCTTCATTGTTTACGAAGATCCGCGGGGCAGTTATAGAGATCGGCTGATGGCACAAATCATTCCCGGAAAAAAGCAAGAAGCCATTGCCTTCCTGAAAAAGCTGCACGATGAAATACTGGGCGAAGGTGAGTTTGAATACAGCTTTTTAGAAGACGAGATAGCGACCATGTATCAAGAAGATAAGCGAACTGCCGAGATATACTCCTTGTTCAGTGTCATTGCCATTCTTATATCTTGCCTGGGACTGTTCGGATTGTCCATGTTCGACATCCGTCAGCGATATCGTGAAATAGCACTGCGTAAAGTGAACGGAGCCACCCTGAAAGAGATCTATCCGCTTCTGTTAAAGAAATACTCGATTATTCTGGGAGTGGCATTCGTCATTTCGGCACCTCTGTCCTGGTATATCATCTCGAAATATCTGGAAGGATTCGCCAACAAAGCTCCTATATCCTGGTGGCTGTTTGCGGTTGCCACCATAGTGACTGCTTTCATATCGCTGGGCACTCTGATATGGCAAATACGGAAGGCTGCCAATATCAATCCGGCCAAAGTATTGAAAGGAGAGTAGTAAATTTGTATTTTTGTGCGCATGCGCACTACGATCGTGCTAATTCACACGGTGTATTTTAACATCACAAGCACATAAATAATAGTGTTTCAACGAATTGCCTCTTTGGCATACTTCTTGAGACACTATTTGTAAAAACAAGACTCCGAATGATACGACATTATTTTAAAATCGCTTTCCGCAATCTGCTGAAATATAAAACACAAAGCATTATCAGCATTATCGGACTGGCTGTAGGAATCACCTGCTTTGCCCTTGCCACATTATGGATACGCTACGAGATGACATACGACACCTTTCATAGGAGGGCCGATGACATCTACATGGTAAGGGCGCAACTCACAATCACGGACGGTACGCTCAGCAACTCAATGCCCTATCCGGCTATAGAGTATCTACGGAAGAACATATCTGAGATTGAAGATATATGTGGCATATCTCCGTTCAAAACCAATCTTCGATTCAAAGACAGGGGCGGGGATTTATTGGCCATTGAGGTGGACTCTGCGTTTATGCACATGTTCGATGTGCGTATCCTGCAAGGCAATGTCAATTTTCTAAAGAAAAAGAGCAACGAGATAGCCATAACCGAAGCGGTAGCGAAAGAATGCTTCGGCAACGAAAGTCCTCTTGGAAAAGAGATTGAGTTGGGAAGCCGGCCATGTAAAGTGTGTGCCGTTGTCAGCGGATGGTCGCAACATTCAAATCTTTCATACGGGGCCTTGCTTCCGGCACGCCACCATCCAAGCTGGCAAAGCAATTCAGAACAGATATTTGTCCGCATCTTGCCGGATACCGACAAATCAGCTCTTCAAAAAAGGATAAGCAGCCTCGATGCTTCCTCACAGGAGAAAGAGAGTACATTAGGTAAATTGAATTTTACCCCGATTACTTCGCTCCGCTATTCTGATTATCTGCAAAAAGACGAGATCGTTATTTCATTCAACTACATTCGCTATTTTGCGATGGCAGGAGTATTGGTCATTGTATGTTCATTATTCAATTATCTGACCCTGTTTGTCAGCCGTCTTCGAATGCGCGGTCGTGAACTGGGACTCCGAAAGGTTTGTGGATCTACCAACCGTTCGCTGTTCGCATTGCTATCTGTCGAATATCTGATCGTCTTGCTAACCGGTTCGCTGCTGGGCATGGCTTTCATTGAGGCCTGCTTACCCCATTTCATAGAACTGGCTCAGATATCAGAAGCTACCTCGCTGTATACAGAAGTCATCATTTACATATTAGCAGTCATCATTTTATCTTTCGGTATTTCACAAATTCCTCTATATTACTTCAGAAGCCGTACGTTACAGAGTAGTATTCGCAATAAAAAAGGAAGTCCCCAGCGCGGAATATTCCGCCGACTCGGACTGATAGCACAGTTGATCATCAGTCTGGGATTCATCTTCTGCACCACTATCATGATGAAACAACTCTATTATCTGAAAAACACAGATCTGGGAATAGAACGCCACAATATAGGCAATGTTGCTGTCTGGATGAAAGGAGATATTAATGAATGGAGTTCTAAGATCGCCAATTTGCCTATGGTGACTGAAGCTCTGCCTCCCCACTACTTCCCGATAGTCCCTACAGGACCTATGATGTATACAGATATTAATGGCTGGGACGGATTCAATGAAACCACTGATGAAACATATTCCGTCGGCCTGATACCCTCGGGCAAAGAGTTCTTCGACTTTTATGGATTGCAGTTGACAGAAGGGGAGTGGCTATCCGAAAAGAATTCTCCCGGAGATGTCATCATTAATGAAACGGCAGCACTGATGTTCGGATGGAGAAATCCAGTAGGAAAACAGTTCTACTCAGAATACGAATACAACCGGACATATTATACAGTAGTAGGAGTGGTGAAGGACTTCAGCTACCTGCCACCCACTATCGCTCCACGCCCCCTCGCCTTTGTCCGCACTGAAGAGCAGAAATATCTATGGTCTCGTGCCAGTATTCTTTTTAAGTTTACGGAAGGGAGCTGGGAAGCCTGCAAAGATACGATCCGGAAAATGAAAGAAGAAGATTTTTCCTCTTCATTCTTGAGACTTTATAACGAGGAAGAGGAGTATAATAAATATCTGCGTTCCGAAAATGCGTTGATGACCCTGTTGGGGATCGTTTCTATCGTATGTGTCATTATCTCTGTTTTCGGCATCTTTTCGCAAGTAACTTTGTCGTGCGAACAAAGACGCAAAGAGATCGCTATCCGCAAAGTGAATGGAGCCACCATAGGAAGTATCCTGCAGATGTTCATCAAAGAATATTTCGTCCTTTTGCTTGTCGCGGCTCTTATAGCATTCCCGGCAAGCTATGGGATGATGAGAGTGTGGATAGAAAGTTACGTCAAACAAACTTCCATCCCATTTTGGATATATATCGTCCTGTTTGCAGGTATCGGTATCATCATCGTCATCAGCATCTTCTGGAGAGTGTGGAATGCAGCCAAACAAAATCCGGCAGAAGTAGTAAAAACAGAATAAAAAAGGATCTAATAATATGATACGACATTATTTGAAAATTGCATGTAGAAATTTGCTGAAATACAAGACTCAGAGTATCATCAGCATCCTGGGATTAGCTATCGGATTTACCTGTTTTGCGCTTGCTGTCTTATGGATACGTTACGAAATGACATACGACACCTTCCATGAAGATTTCGACCGTATTCATTTGGTGTATCAGAAATCGGCATTAAGTGACACAGGCATCACAACAACAATTCCATATCCGGTATCCACCTCTTTAGAAAAGCAGTTTCCGGAAGTGGAAGATGCCTGCGGTTTTCTTTTTTATGAACAGGAAGTGACAGTAGACGATGGCGTTATCCGGCAACTGTATGAAATCAATGCCGACTCTTGCTTCATGCATATGTTCGGGATACAAGTACTTTCTGGCAGTCTTGATTTCTTGGAATCGGAAGAGCGGATAGCACTGACAGAGAATGCGGCCAAGGACCTGTTCGGTACGGAAAATCCGATCGGAAAGGAGATCAAGCTGTATGGTGCCCCTAAAACCGTATGTGCGATCGTCAACGGATGGAACCGGCATACCAATTTACCTTTTTCTATTTTAACAGGAGGAATACGCCAATGGCATAATTCATGGTATAACGGAGGATTCCATGTATTTATAAAATTGCACAAAGAAGCAAATCCCGAGGCTTTTCAGAAAAAACTGGAACAAACGAAACTTGAAGCAGACGGCAAGGGCGGCATACAGAATCTGATGGTTATGCCTATCAGTAAGTGCCACTATACTGTACTGGCTGACCAAAATGCCATCCAGTTCAGCTATATCCTATTCTTCTCAATTGTAGGCGGATTAGTTATTCTTTGTTCGCTGATCAACTACCTGTCTTTGTTTGTCAGCCGTTTACGGATGCGAAGCAAAGAACTGGCATTACGCAAAGTATGCGGTTCATCGGACCTCCATCTGTTCATCCTGCTTGTTACAGAATATCTGCTGATCTTGTTGGCCGCAGGACTTATGGGAATGGCCCTGATAGAATTGGTATTATCTCCGTTCAAAGAATTGTCGGGAGTAAAAGAAGGCGATATCTACTGGGAATCTTTTTTATATTTCGCCCTCGTCATCGGATGTTCTCTTGCCACATTCCTGCCTGTAACTTTCTATTTTAACAAACGAACACTACAAAGTAACATACAGCAAAAGACCGTAAACAGGTACGGATATCTGGGACGCAAAATAAGCATTGTTATTCAACTTTCTATCAGTATCTGTTTTATCTTCTGCATCAGTGTCATCATGAAGCAACTCTATTATCTCAGCACTACGGACATTGGTATAGAACGCAAAAATATTGCGACTTTAAGCATGTATCCGCAAAACAATCTATTGCCTGCCGCTGATAAAATAGAGCAGTTTCCTTATGTCACTCAGGTTCTGAAAGGACACTTCTCGTTACTACCCAAAACAGCATCCATGGGTCTGTGCTTCAAGGATTGGGACGGAAAGCAACCCGGAGATGCAGAGATCGACATGGAAGTACTGATGGAAAGTGAAGAGTTAGCACAGTTCTACGGCATTCGCCTTTTAAAAGGAAAGATGCTGAAAGAAGGAGAGAGAGATGCCAGTACTATTGTAATCAATGAGACAGCTGCCAAAGCACTTGGTTGGAGCGATCCGATTGGAAAAAAACTAATCAGACCGAACGGAACGGCCACAACCGTTATCGGTTTGGTAAAAGACTTCCATACGACATCGCCTACCACTCCCATAAAACCTATCGCATTTATAGCCAAAGGCTTTTCCGGATTCGACCTGGGCAAAGGTGATATATTGATAAAGTATAGAGAAAGCGAATGGCCCAAACTTAAAAAAGACATTGAACAGCTATGCCAGAAAGAATATCCGGAAAATAAAATCAGATTATCCAATATGGAGGAGACCTATGACAGCTATCTCAAATCGGAGCAGACCCTTTTGAAACTACTAAGTTGTGTAGCTGTTGTCTGTATTCTGATTGCTGTATTCGGAGTGTTCTCTTTAGTGACATTGGCATGCGAACAACGGCGTAAAGAGATCGCTATCAGGAAAGTAAATGGTGCAACACTTGGCAACATCCTCTCGATATTTATAAAAGAGTACCTGATATTGTTACTCTGCGCCTCGTTCCTTGCTTTTCCGGTCAGCTACGTGATCATGAAAGCGTGGCTGGAGAATTATGTCGAACAAATCAGCATAGGCGTTTCGATGTATGTCACTATCTTTACGGGAATCGGTATCATCATAACCGCCTGCATCGGCTGGAGAGTATGGAAAGCCGCCCGTGAAAACCCGGCGGAAGTAGTAAAAACAGAATAAAAAATCCAATAATATGATACAACATTATTTTAAAATTGCATGTAGAAACCTTTTAAAATATAAGGTACAGAATATCCTAAGCATTATAGGCTTGTCTATCGGTTTTACAGCTTTCTTGTTAGGCGGGTATTGGCATCACTGGGAATATCATTTTGATAGTTTCCACCCTCAAAGTTCAAGGACTTATGCCTTGACTACCACCGGTATATTTAAAACAGCCGACGGATCTGTAGGAGAATTAAACCAGATACATCAGATGGTGGAAAAAGATCTGGTTACTTTCCCTGAAATAGCTAAAGTTTGCCATGTCAGCGAAGTAAAATACGAATTTGAGAAAGATAAAAAAAATTGGATCGGAATGAAAATAGACTCCACTTTCTTTGATATCTTTCAATGTAAACTGATCGAAGGAAGCTATTATAAGATTCCATTCAACGTAAATCATGTGATTCTGACTCAAAAAATGGCCAACTTCTACTTTGGTGACAGTAGTTGCGTAGGAAAAGAGTTGAAAATCAACGATAAAGTATCATATACCATTGCGGGAGTAATGGAAAATTATCCCCAAAACAGTGATTTCAAATTTGAATACCTGATTCTGGCTACTCCATCTCCAAATCAAGTAAAAAGAAGTACGACTTATGTGTGGTTACACCCTTCGGCTGATGCTGCACATTTAAGTAAAAAGATAGCAGCCTACAGAGTCAAAGAGCCCGATACCAAATGGAGTAAATATTCTGAATGGCGCTTTCATTTGCGTCCGTTGCCCGAAATTCATACCCGCTGCTCTCCTGAGCTGAAAGGCAGGCTCCAACATATCCGGATTTTGGCTACGGCGGGAATATTGGCATTTGCCAGTGCATTAATGAATCTGCTTGTGCTATTCATTGGCCAGCAACAACGAAAAGCGCGCTATAATGCCACTTTTTCCACTCTTGGTGCTTCCATCTACAGTTTGATAGGGAAAAACTTACTTGAGTTGACCCTCCCCCTGTTCATAGCATTTTTGCTTTCAATGGCATTTATCGAATTTTTGTTTCCGTTTTATAAGGATTACACCAGTTTGGTAGCAGAGAGCAGTAGCTATTATAATGGAGTCATTCAGAGTATCACCCGGCAAGAAGTACTGAAAGCATCCTATTGGGTTTATCCGTTATGTTGCCTGATATTTCTGGGTTTAAGTACGGTCCCCATCGTCGGTCTGTTAAAACGAAACAGCCGGGGAACTTCGCTGACACTTAGAAACGGATTGATCATCGGACAGATCTTCATCGGCTCTTTATTCCTCCTGACTTCTTGCATGTTCTACAGTCAGTATCGGTTCATGAGCCGTACAGACAAAGGATTGATCACCGATCATATCTGGCAGATCGACCTCGGATTCGATGCAACCTACAACACTGATTGTACTCCTTTTATAGAAGCCCTAAAACAAAACTCAGCCATCGATGATGTAACGGCCCTGACACAGCCTCTCCTCGTTTTAAGAGGAGAGTGGTATTGCAGTTTTATCACTCAATTTCCCATCGAGGGACGTAATGCAGATGAAACAACAGAAGATAATTGCATCGTTGTGCAAAAGAATTTCCTTTCCTTTTTCGGAATGAAGATGAAAGAAGGAGAATGGATACAGGATCAGGGGACAAGAGATATAGTTATCAACGAAACCGGTGCCCGCGAACTCAACATTCCTTCACTGACAGGACGTCTTATACTCAATGATGACGGAGATTCGGAGAATCAGACAGTACCCACCAGAATCAGCGGTATTTTACGTGATTTCTACTACTGTCCGATGCAGTACCCGTTGTCGAAGGTCTTCTTTATGTATCAAAACAATGCTGATGCAGCAAGGGGGTACAATGGATTCAGGTATTTCTATATAAAGGTACATCCGGATAATGAAAAACAAGCACTGCAATATGCCCGGAAAATCTATTCTCAATACAGTAAAAAAGAAATCTCCGAGGATATGCAGATCATTCAACTTTCCACCTTAATGGAACTGTTCAACCGTCCGGAAAAGACGATGTTCCGCATCTTCCTGCTGTTGGCAGTACTCTGTATCCTGATTTCTTCTTTCGGCGTTTTCTTCCTGGTATCGCTCTCTACCGAACAGCGTAAAAAAGAAATAGCCATCCGAAAGGTAAACGGAGCACAATTTTCAGATATCCTATACTTATTTCTGAAAGAATATTTATGGCTGACTCTGGTTAGTAACGCAATTGCCCTGCCTTTAGGATATTTATTTATCAAAAGGTGGTTGGAAACCTATGCGTACCATACTGATATTCACGGATGGCTGTTTGTATGTGTATTCCTCTTCACCTGCATCATCGTTATTCTCTCGGTCATGCGACAGGTGGTAGTAGCTGCCAAAATCAATCCGGCGGAGTCGGTGAAAAGTGAATAAATGATTGCAGTGCGAATACGCACTGCAATCGTGCAATATCACACAGAAACAGAGATAGCAAAGAGGACCTAACAATCAAAGATACAATCATTTAGCAGTTTGGCATATTTATTGAAACTATAAAAGAGAAGTTTAACGGTAAAACACATGGTATTTACACAACAATAATTAAAACGAAGAAATCAATATATCTATGATACTACATTATTTAAAGATTGTTTTCAGGCAGATGGCTAAACGCAAAGCACAAACTGCTATATCTATATTGGGAATCACTGCCGGTTTGCTCTGTTTCAGTGTATGCAACTATTATAATCGTATTTTCAGCACAGGTAACAAGGATTTGGCAACTTACGAAAATCAGGCAGAAATATACATAAAAGAAAGATCTTACCAAGTAAATATTCCGATAGAGGATTTTGAAAAGAAAATAGGAAAAGACAAATTTGAAGCAGTTGCTTTTTATGTGAATTCTTCATCTACAATCACATTAGATGAAACGGTATATTGTAAAGTGGACAAAACAGAATGTAATGCTGATTATTTCAAAGTATTTCCTACAGAATGTATAGACGGCTCCTTAAAACAGTTTGGTATTTCGGGTAACGAAGCTGTAGTAACGACTGAGTTTGTCAAACAATTCTGTGGGGGCATCCCACCGCTGGGAAAAACGATCCTTAACCAGAGAGGCAAAATTCATACCATCATTGCCGTTATCAAACCTTATCCGGCAGGGATGAATAATTATCACAGCAGTTACGATATTTTTCTTCCATTACCTGAAAATGCTTCATTTGGGATACACAAGCTACTGCTCAAACGCCCGGAAGATGCCGAACACGTTTCACAATTACTGCCTAAATTGGGACTTTTTCCCAACCATCCGGAATGGATACCACAAGTAGTACTGGATAGCCAGACAGAACATAAGGCAGGCGCTGAATTATGGGTTGCTATTTTGGGGCTATTGGTTTTATTGGTAGGCATGATCAACTATTTTTCATTCAGTATAGGAGCATTTACCAACCGTTACAAAGAGATCAGTCTACGTAATACGCTGGGTTCTACTTACTGGGGACTTTTCATATTGCTATTCCTTGAACAGGCTGTCATCATCCTGATCTGCGGAATAATTACCCTGTCCATTACTGAAAGCTTTCTACCTTGGTTTATAAGTACATTTTCTAATGAAATACAAAGAAACTTATACATAGATACACATCGATTGTGGGTTTATGAATGCCAATATATAGGAGGCTTGTTGCTTATCAGCTTACTGATCTCATTCATCTCTTCCTGGCACATTGCCCGCAAGACAATAGCGCAAGGATTGAGGGGAGGGACAACTACCGGACAACGTCACATCATCCGTAACACGTTACTGAGCGTCCAGCTACTTTTCTCTTTTCTATTCATCGTAGGTACAGTCGGCATCCGTATGCAAATGAAAGAATACGATCTTTCAGCCAATCCCAATCTGAGCACAGAGACAAAAAAAGAAATTATGGTAGTAAATATAAGAGGCTACGATCGCATTCGGGAGAATCAACCGGAACTGATAAACTTCCTGCGCTCACGCCGTTGGAATGCCGAAACAGCCTACACTTACAGGGATTACAGCCAAGAGTATGGATTTACCGAACTCTGCTTCGTTTCGGATGATTATTTTAATTTGATGAACATCAAATGCCATCACAAACCGGGAGAACCTTTTTGTTACGTAAACGAACAATTATACCAAACTTTGCAAGCTGATTCTACCTCCGAGTCTTTTCGCTTTCAAAACCAAGTATATCCGGTTAAAGGTTTAGTTCATATAGGTCCCGATTCTCCAAGTGCAAAGCAATTGGCTCTTTTACCGCTTTCTGCCATGAATGACAAAATCGGGAAAATATATATACGATTGGTTCCTGATGCTTCTCGCAAGGAAGTAAAAGCAGAAATGAGTAAGGAGATGAATCAATATCTGCCACAGAACGAACCTTTCGAGTTCATCAGTTTATATGAGGAACAAACCGGATTAGGAGCTATCTCGGTGATGTGGCTGTTCGTTGTCTGCTCTTCCATTTGTTTAGTGATTACGGTACTTGGCGTTTATGGAGCTATCAGCATTGACACTATCCGTAAACAAAAAGAAGTTGCCATCCGTAAAATTAATGGTGCACGTTTACCGGATATCTATTGGTTGTTTGCTAAAAATTACCTGATTTTATTCTTAATAGCTTCGGTAGTAGGAGGTTTAATTAGCCTCTTTGTCATGGTCATTGGCAGCCAGCATCAAGTTATATTGTTTGATTATGCCGATCCATGGCTTTGGATGGGTCCCCTCATGCTATTAATAGGCATAATAACAGCTACAATCAGCTGGCAAATATATTATATTGCACGGACTAATCCGGCAGAAGTAATTAAAAACGAATAAATCAGAGAAAATGAACTATATGATACAGCATTATCTCAAAACAGCAATACGCAACCTGCTGAAGTATAAGACACACAGCATTATTTCTGCCATTTGTCTTTCCGTTGGTATGACTTGTTTCAGCATCATCCACTTTTTTATCAATGAAATAGATGGAGCATCGCGTAATATGCCCAATTTCGAACAAAGGATTTCAATCCGGATGATCAATTCCAACCATGAAGTAGGAGGATGGGGGTGGAGTCTCAATTCTTCTGAGATCCGGACCCTGACAGAACATCCCATACCGGGTATTAAGCAAATCTGCTTCCACTCTTTTCAAAGAGAAGCCGAAGTTGTATTCATCAATAGGGAGCAGGAAGAAAAGCCTTACATCATTTCATATATGGATACTGATCCTAATTTCTTTTCACATTATAATGCATCCTTCTTATATGGCAATGCTCTTCCCACAACTCCGGAAGAAGTTGTGTTGTCCGAAAGTTGTGCCCGTAAAGTATACGGAAAGAGCAACCCGATAGGCACATTACTGAAAATAGTCAAGTTGAAGGAAAGCGAAAAAGATAAAAACACATACTATAAAGTTGTCAATGTTATCAGGAATCTTCCCAAAACACTAAATGTTGAAACAGATATCTATTTCTCTCATTTGAGAGAGGGGAACGAACAACAAGGATACATCACAGAAGGTACACTGGAAACAGCAGACGGATTGAATAAAGCCAATGAAAGCCTAAAGGGGATAACAACTCTTCATAATAATGAAATGGCATATTTCATTGCGAACAAAGAAGCTGACTCGTATCACGATCCGCAGCGAATGATAGGCATAGCATTCATTACCTTCTTATCCTCTCTGATTCTGTTATCGGGTATGATAAACTTTCTAAAGTTCATCATACAATCATTCTACAACCGTAATCGTGAACTGGCCCTGCGGAAAAGTCTGGGTGCCAGCCCCAAAAGTTTATTTACCCTTCTGTTCACCGAAGCTTTCTGGATGCTGACATTTTCTTTATTGCTCTCGCTGGTCTTATCCGAATGTACCTGTTTACTACTGACAACCTATATTCCGCCCAAAGAAATGATTCCAATAGATATCCAAACTCTATATGGCATTCAAGTTAAACTTTATATAGGGCTGTTACTGATCTGCACGCTTGTAATGCTATATCCCATCCGGCGTTTGCAACGATCCGGTCTTGCCGGACACATGAAGACTAACAGCCATCGGCACCTCTTTCGCAACATCATGATGTGCGTACAGCTATGTGTATGTATCTTTTTCCTAGGTATGAGTATCGCTATACATTTATTCAATAGTGTAGGAAGCGTTTTGTACCTTCCTCTATCAGACAAAGAAACAAATTCTACGCTTTGCCTTGAAATGAACAGTGTTACTCTTGGCAAAAATAAAGATGCGATTTTATCACAAATAAAGATGTTGCCGGGAGTGGAAAATATCAGTTCAGCTTTAATGAGCGGCAACTATAATTCGTTTCTGACCAGTGACTATGAGTCTGCCGATCACCGTACTCTCACTGTCAGAGTCAGACAAGGAGATCCCAGCTACTTCCAGTTCTTCCGGATTCCTTTCCGGGGAGAGATCGTCGAACCTCATACAAGTAACGTGGTTTACATCAGCGAAGCCTTTCAAAAGCAGTTGGAAAATGATTCTGTAAGCGGAAATGTAAAATTAGGTAAAGAGAACTATCGGATAGCAGGTACATACAAGGCTTGTTACGGGGAGAACATCTCAGAAC
Organism: Bacteroides fragilis; assembly: GCF_019583405.1. Lineage (GTDB taxonomy): Bacteria > Bacteroidota > Bacteroidia > Bacteroidales > Bacteroidaceae > Bacteroides > Bacteroides fragilis_B. Next base: position 620,811 of record NZ_SZUU01000001.1, read on the forward strand.
ACAATCAATACAATATTTCTGTTTTCTTCCCGACTAAAGAGGCATCCGTAATTTATATCCGTTTTCGTGACGATAGCAGTTTTGGTAAAGCCAAATCAGAAATAGAAAAGGTATGCCGTAATTACGTCCCAGAGTCATTGCCACTCGATATACAACGACTGGATATAAGAAGAAGTACAACACAAGGTATCAGAGACCTGATGGGCGATGCCTCACTGCTATTAGGCATCATCAGTGCTCTTCTGGTTATACTGAGCATATACTCAGCTATCTCTATGGACACTGTCAGCCGGCAGAAAGAAGTTGCTATTCGCAAAATAAACGGCGCAACTCCGAAAGTAATTGCTTTGATGTTCGGAAAAGCATATATAATCCAATTCATACTGGCCTATACCATCACTTATCCATTATTAAGGTTGCTTGTGATAGACATAACCAAGGATAGCCCGATCAGCAGTATTACCGGATTTACATGGGGGATTTACCTCTTCATTCTGATAGGTTTACTTATCTTTGTAACAACTGCCTATAAAATCTACAGAATCATGCATCTCAATCCGGCAGAAATAATAAAAAACGAATAATAATATAAACTCTTAAAAAATTACGATTATGATTAAGACAATCAATTTGCAAAAAATCTTCAAGACCGAAGAAGTTGAAACATGGGCATTAAATAATGTCAGCGTAGAGGTAAAAGAGGGCGAATTTGTCGCCATCATGGGTCCTTCCGGTTGTGGAAAATCTACTCTTCTCAATATTCTCGGTTTACTGGATAATCCTACAGGAGGAGAGTATTATCTGAATGGAAAAGAAGTATCCAAATATACAGAATCGCAGCGCACCAATCTCCGCAAAGGAGTTATTGGCTTTGTATTCCAAAGTTTCAATCTGATTGATGAACTGAATGTATATGAAAATATTGAATTGCCTTTACTCTACATGGGTATTCCGGCCTCTGAACGTAAACAACGAGTGGAAAAAGCAATGAAGCGCATGGCCATTACCCATAGAAGCAAGCATTTTCCACAACAGCTTTCCGGAGGTCAGCAACAACGTGTTGCCATTGCCCGCGCCGTAGTAGCCAACCCTAAACTGATTCTTGCCGATGAACCTACCGGTAATCTTGACTCTAAAAATGGTAAAGAGGTTATGGGACTATTGAGCGAATTGAATAAGGAAGGCACTACCATCGTTATGGTAACCCACTCCCAGCATGATGCAGGTTTCGCAGACCGGGTAATTAATTTATTCGATGGTCAAGTTGTGACGGAAGTTACTATTTAACACTCCTCAAACAGAATTACTCAGATTAACACGGATACGCAAGCTGAGAGAAATGTACCCGGTACATCTGAGTAATTCTTGATTCATTTTACTTCTTGATACATTTGCATAATTGAGTGCTATATTCATGCAAATGACTTCCATATTACCTTTTACTCGATATTTGGAGCAGAGTTTGTGAACACTGCATTGAATCACTTCCCGAGATGGAAATCTTATCCGATATGTGGAAAGAAAAAATTACTTTTATCGGTATAAATATTGATGATGAGAAATCATGGAAAAAATTCTCTCAAAAAAATATCAAATGGATCAATCTAAATGATCCCAAAGAAGCATTCGGATTGTATATCCGTTACAAAGCAAATGGCATTCCCTTTTATGTACTTGTAACGCCTGATGGAAGAATTTCTGATATTTGGTACGGATATAATAAAGATAGCCTCTCTGAGAGACTGAAACAAGGGGAAAATAAGACACTGATTTTTAGGGTAAAAATATAATCTTCCATTTCCAACACTTTTCAGGTTTCACCTGCAATAAACAAATGCAGACTTCAGTAGTAGTAGAAATACAAGAGAGTAATTTGTTAAAAAAAGAAAGAGGTAATAAAGCCTTTCACTTTACCACCTCTTCTTCAAGCATTCCAATGCTTAAAAGAATAAAGTCAAAACTAATACCCATAGATATAAACTCTGACTTTATTTATCTCTATAATGGATTATAAAAGATCAAGTGCCTTGAAACATTTCACCAACTTACCAATAGCAAAATCAATCTGTTCTTTGGAGTGTGTAGCCATCAACGAGAAACGAATCAGCGTATCGTTCGGAGAACATGCGGGAGGCACAACCGGATTCACAAACACACCTTCGTCAAATAACATCTTAGTTACCATAAACGTCTTCTCCATATCACGTACATATAGAGGAATGATAGGAGTAGAGGTATGTCCGATCTCAAAACCAAGTTCACGGAAACACTTTAAAGAATAATTGGTAATGTCCCATAAATGCTCGATGCGTTCCGGTTCGTTTTTCATAATCTGGAGTGCGGCACGAGCGGCGGCAGTGGCAGCAGGCGTATTACTTGCACTGAAGATATACGAACGTGAATTGTGACGCAAATAATTAATAATGGACTCGTCTGCTGCAATAAAGCCACCGATAGCGGCCAATGACTTACTGAATGTGCCCATAATAAGATCCACCTCTTTAGTCAATCCGAAATGATCACAAGTACCGCGTCCGTGATTACCCAAAACTCCCAGACCATGCGCTTCATCTACCATGATATTGGCATCATATTTCTTAGACAAGCGAACGATCTCAGGCAAATTGGCAATATCACCCTCCATACTGAATACTCCATCTACTACAATCAGTTTCACTGCATCAGGACGACATTTCTGCAACTCTTTCTCAAGAGATTCCATGTCGTTATGCTTGAACTTAAGAATGGTAGAAAAAGAAAGGCGGCGTCCTTCAACAATAGAAGCGTGGTCAAGTTCATCGCAGATCACATAATCTTCACGACCTGTCACACACGAAACCACACCCAGATTTACCTGAAATCCGGTAGAATAGATGATAGCATCTTCTTTACCAACAAATTCGGCCAATTCTTTCTCCAATTGAAGATGGAGGTCAAGTGTACCGTTCAGAAAACGCGATCCGGCGCAACCTGTACCATATTTGCGGGTAGCTTCAACAGCAGCTTCAATTACTTTCGGATGATTAGTCAGGCCTAAGTATGAGTTTGAGCCAAACATTAACACCTTTCTGCCACTCATTATCACCTCTGTGTTCTGTTCACTTTCGATACAACGAAAGTATGGATATACGCCTTTAGCCTTTATCTGCTGAGGGAGGTCGTATTTAGCTAACTTCTCTTGTAATAATCCCATGAATAGTTATTTATATAATTCGCTTATTGACTATCTTTTATATAATAGTCTAAATCCTTTTTCCTTAACAAGTGTTTAAAACAGGGGGCAAAGATAACAAAATATGTTTTTAGCTGTTCTTTTTCTATGAAAAAATATACTCTTTATAGTTTTAGAAAGCTGTGAAAGGGCAAAAATTAAGATATTTATATTACTTTTGCCGATCACAAGATATAAATGATGGAATCAACTTGCATGAGCGAAAACAAGAGAAAAATAATATTCATCGTTAATCCAATTTCGGGTACACAAAGTAAGGAACTTGTTCTGAGTCTACTGGATGAAAAGATAGATAAGGAAATGTATACTTGGGAAGTTGTGTATACCGAAAGAGCCGGACATGCAATCGAAATAGCAGCAAATGCGGCAGATAGAAATGCAGATATAGTAGTTGCTGTAGGAGGAGACGGAACAATTAATGAAATTGCCCGTTCATTGGTACACACCAATACAGCATTGGGAATTATCCCTTGCGGCTCTGGAAACGGATTAGCACGGCATCTTCAAATTTCAATGGATCCGCGTAAAGCACTTGAAATTTTGAATGATGGGATAATCGATATCATAGATTACGGAAAAATAAATGGCACAGACTTTTTTTGCACCTGCGGAGTAGGGTTTGACGCTTTTGTAAGTCTGAAATTTGCTAATGCCGGCAAACGTGGACTTCTGACCTATCTGGAGAAAACCTTGCAGGAAAGCCTAAAGTATCAACCCGAAACTTATGAATTGGAAACGGAAGACGGTACTTCCAAATACAAAGCCTTTCTCATTGCTTGCGGCAACGCTTCTCAATACGGGAACAATGCTTATATAGCCCCACAGGCCACTCTGACAGATGGTTTGTTAGATGTAACCATTCTCGAACCGTTTACGGTATTAGATGTTCCGGCACTGGCCTTTCAGCTCTTCAACAAAACAATCGACCAAAACAGTCGCATTAAAACTTTCCGTTGCAAAAAGTTATGTATTCATCGCGGTTCCCCGGGTGTTGTCCATTTTGACGGCGATCCGATGCAGGCTGACGAAGATATCAAAATAGAACTGATTCAGAAAGGACTGCGGGTAGTTGTACCCGGTGATAAAAAAAAAGATAATCCCAACGTATTACAAAAAGCACAAGAATACGTAAACGGTATTAAATTGATAAACGAAGCTATAGTAGAAGATATAGCACATAAAAATAAAGTTATTCTGAAGAAGAATAAGCAGCTGATACAAAAACTTACTAAAAAATAGACCTTTGGAAATAACACGGAATCCGAATTAATATGTACTTTTGCAGACTACTTTAACAAAAATATAAATAATATATTAAAATGTTCAGAACGCACACGTGCGGAGAGTTAAGAATCTCCGATGTTAATAAACAAGTCAAGCTGTCGGGATGGGTACAGCGCAGCCGTAAAATGGGAGGTATGACTTTTGTTGACCTTCGTGATCGCTACGGTATCACTCAATTAGTATTTAATGAAGAAATAGACGCTGAGCTTTGCGAACGTGCCAATAAATTGGGGCGCGAATTCGTCATACAGATTGTCGGAACCGTAAACGAACGTTTCAGCAAAAACAGTCATATCCCGACCGGCGACATTGAAATCATCGTCTCGGAACTGAATATCCTGAACTCAGCCATTACTCCTCCTTTTACTATTGAGGACAACACCGATGGTGGTGATGATATCCGCATGAAATACCGTTATCTGGACTTACGCCGTAGTGCTGTTCGTTCAAATTTGGAATTACGCCACAAAATGACGATCGAGGTTCGCAGTTATCTCGATAAATTGGGTTTCTTGGAAGTGGAAACTCCGGTATTGATCGGTTCAACTCCTGAAGGAGCACGCGACTTCGTAGTTCCTTCCCGCATGAATCCGGGACAATTCTACGCATTACCGCAATCTCCGCAGACACTGAAACAGCTATTGATGGTCTCCGGTTTCGATCGTTATTTCCAGATAGCCAAATGTTTCCGTGACGAAGATCTGCGTGCCGACCGCCAGCCTGAGTTCACTCAGATTGACTGTGAAATGAGCTTCGTAGAGCAGGAAGATGTGATTACCACATTTGAAGGAATGGCCAAACACCTGTTTAAGGTGATCCGTAATATCGAACTGACCGAACCATTCCCACGTATGCCTTGGAGCGAAGCAATGAGATTGTACGGTAGCGATAAACCGGACATTCGCTTTGGCATGCAATTCGTCGAATTAATGGATATCCTAAAAGGACACGGTTTCTCAGTATTCGATAATGCCACATATATTGGCGGTATCTGTGCCGAGGGTGCAGCCGGCTATACCCGTAAGCAACTGGACGCCTTGACCGAATTTGTGAAAAAGCCACAAATTGGTGCAAAAGGTATGGTCTATGCCCGTATCGAAGCTGACGGTACTGTGAAATCAAGCGTTGACAAGTTCTACACGCAAGAAGTTTTGCAACAGTTGAAAGAAGCGTTCAGTGCTAAACCCGGTGACCTAATCTTGATTTTATCGGGAGATGATGCCATGAAAACTCGTAAGCAGCTTTGTGAATTACGTTTAGAAATGGGAAATCAATTGGGATTACGGGATAAAAACACATTTGCATGTTTGTGGGTTGTAGACTTCCCTCTATTTGAATGGAGCGAAGAAGAAGGCAGATTAATGGCTATGCACCATCCGTTTACCTCACCAAAACCGGAAGATATCCATCTGCTGGACACAAATCCTGCTGCTGTACGCGCTAATGCTTACGATATGGTAATCAATGGTGTAGAAGTAGGAGGGGGATCAATCCGTATCCACGATAGCCAGTTGCAGAACAAAATGTTCGAATTACTCGGATTTACTCCGGAGCGTGCGCAAGAGCAGTTCGGCTTCTTGATGAATGCCTTCAAGTTTGGTGCGCCTCCTCATGGCGGACTGGCTTACGGATTGGACCGTTGGGTATCTCTTTTTGCCGGACTGGACTCAATCCGTGATTGCATTGCATTCCCGAAAAACAACTCCGGTCGTGACGTTATGTTGGATGCTCCCGCAGCACTCGATCCGTCACAACTGGAAGAACTGAACCTGATTGTAGATATTAAGGAGTAAGTGAAAGAGTCGGTACGCATTTTTCGATTTGCCGTAATTGGTACGCTCAATGCATTAATCACAGCTTTTGTTATTTGGTTGATGATGGATGAATTGTCATACGATTACATTCCGGCCAATATTACAGCGTACGTAGTAGCCCAAATTCATAACTTTATTTGGAGTAAATATTGGATCTTTCCGATTGAAAATAAAAAGAACAACATTTGGAAGCAGGTGTTGTTCTTCTGTTCTGCTTTCGGATTGGCATATAGTGCCCAGTTCCTGTTTTTAGTCACACTGGTAGAGTGTGGAGATGTAAACGAGTATCTGGCACAATTCCTGGGGCTGTTTATCTACGGAACAGTAAACTTCATCGTTAATAAAAAGCTTACATTCAGATAAAATAGTGCTTAAGATAATGAAAAATCCCGCAAAGTGTAAAAACTCTCTGCGGGATTTTTTTATCAGAGAGAAATCATTTCAATCAATAAAACGTTTTGTTAAATTCCCATATTCATCTATCCTCCGATCACGAAGAAATGGCCACCAACGACGCACATTCTCCGAACGTTCAAGATCCACTTCAACAATCATATTTTCAGAACGGTCATTTCCCGCCTGAGCCAGGTATTCACCCTGTGGTCCGGCAACAAAACTATTTCCCCAAAATAATATCCCGTTGGTCTGCCCTGACGGATCAGGTTCGTGACCGACACGATTGACTGAAATCACCGGAAGCCCATTGGCTACCGCATGCGCACGCTGAGAAATAATCCAAGCATTAAGCTGACGTTTCTTTTCGTCATCCGTATCTGTGCTCTCCCAACCGATAGCAGTAGGATAAATCAAAATTTCAGCTCCTTTCAACGCCATCAGACGAGCAGCTTCCGGATACCATTGATCCCAGCAAACCAACACACCCAACTTGCCTAAAGAGGTCTCAATCGGTTCAAAGCCAATATCTCCCGGAGTAAAATAGAATTTTTCGTAATAAGCCGGATCATCAGGAATATGCATCTTACGATATTTTCCGGCAATACTTCCATCCCGGTCAAAGACAACAGCTGTATTATGATATAGTCCCGGAGCGCGTTTCTCAAATAAAGAAGTAACCAGTACTATCCGATTGGCTGCCGCCAGTTCGGAATAAAATCCGGTAGAAGGACCAGGAATAGGTTCTGCCAGTTCAAATAAATCCGTATTCTCTGTCTGGCAGAAATACAAAGAATTATGAAGTTCTTGCAGAACAACAAGTTGAGCGCCATGAGCGGCACATGCTTCAATACTTTTAGCCAGGTTCATCAGGTTTATCCTAATATCTGATGTGTTAGCCTGTTGAATGATTCCTACTTTTATTTTTCTCATACTTTAATTTATTATTTAATCACTCCTGTTGGATATTGCATCGTCACACAATGCAAAGATCCATGTTGCTTAATAAGTGCACGGCAATCAATGCCTACCACTTCGTATGTCGGAAAAGCCTCACACAGCACCTCTTTCGCCAATTTATCATTTTCCGGTTGATTATAAGTCGGATAAAGCACAACATCATTCATTATCAAAAAATTGGCATACGTTGCAGGCAATCTCTCTCCCTCTACTTCTATTTTGTCTGCCATAGGCAATGCCAATAAGCGATAAGGAGCACCTGATGTAGTGCGGAACGTTTTCAATTGCTCTTCCATTTTGCAAAGCGCCTCGTAATGTTCATCTTCAGAGTCGGTACACTTTACATACGCAATAGTATCCGGAGAACAAAAGCGGGCCAATGTATCTATATGGCTATCTGTATCGTCTCCCGATAAGTATCCATGATCCAACCATAAAACCCGCTGTAAATGGAATACTCTGCAAAGATATTTTTCTATATCGACACGATTCATTGGCGAATTACGATGTGGAGACAATAAACATTCGGAAGTAGTGAGCAAAGTACCGGCTCCGTCACTTTCGATGGAACCACCTTCGAGTACAAAATTCAGACAATCTTTATATTGCCCTTTCAGTGCACCGGCTTCTACTGCCCGGCGAGTTATCTGATTATCTAAACGAGCCTCAAACTTTTCTCCCCAACCATTGAAAGTAAAATCCAGCAAACTTGCTCCACCTGTATCCATCAAAGTAATTGCTCCATGATCGCGCGCCCAAGTATCATTCGTGTCGCACTTCAGGAAACGTACATTATCCATATTCACCGTACCAATGATCTGCTTACGCACCTCCTCAGGATAGGGGGTGACAATAAGCAAAAGTTCACGTTTCGCAATCTCACGGGCTATATTTATAAAACATTCCTGAACTTCAGCCAACATATATGCCCAGTCTGTCCCGGCATGCGGCCAAGTTAGTTGTATACCACTTTGCAGAAACCACTCTGCAGGCAAGAAGGGGGCTAACATCTCTACTTGATCATTGACAGTTAAACCAAAGTTCAATTGCAAATCTTTCTCTGTGCCTCCTGAAGTAGGAAGACCAACCATTATTCCCATTTTTTTTAGTTTTTAAAGAATAAATCATAAATAGCGAACGGACACTACACCAATAGTAATAAATGCCACTCGCTACCTATATTACTTAGGTTTACGATCGAAAAAAGGATTCTTGGAAGAAGCACTAACCGGGATAGCCATTACCTGACGACATCCTTTCAACCACTCAAGACGTTGCGCAGCCAATCCGGCTGAGAACATGACACGGGTATCTACGCGCAAATCAGCCGCTGTAGCGCATGCCGAACCAATTGCAATGCCTACATCAATGCTATTCAGCGCACAGGGGACACCTTCAGAACGTCCGGAACATGTAGCATATCCACAATGACCGCAATTCAATCCCTGAGCTTGCTCACGCGTACCTATTAACAAGATACACTCAGCCTGGAGAATATTATCTGCATCCCGCAAAAAGAATTTCATACCAAACTCTTCGAACATGGCTTTCAACGTATCCGAAAGTTGCTGTATTTCTTCACCGGTAACAATTGCAGTTTCTATGATGTCAATTCCTTTTCCCTTAGGAGCCGTACGGGCAGCAGTCATCATCTGCCGTGCCACATTTAATACATGTTCGTGGCGACTGTCTCGTTCGTTCAGTATCATATCTCGTTCATTAATTAGTGACACAAAGATAAAAGAAATCCCGCACATATTATGAATTTTGACTAACTTTGCAAGATAGATTTAAAGATACACGATGTTACAAATAGACAATGCATGCATTGCTTTCGGCGAGGATATACTCTTCTCGGAATTTTGTATGCGACTAAATAAAGGCGAGACAGCTTGCATAGCAGGTCAATCAGGACGTGGAAAAACCTCTCTACTCAATGCAATCATGGGATTTGTCCCATTAAGAAAAGGCAAAATCAAAGTAGGAGGTATCTTGCTTGAACCTACTAATATCGATGCCATACGCAGACATATAGCTTGGATTCCACAGGAGTTAGCCCTGCCCTCCGAATGGGTAAAAGAAATGATATCGCTTCCTTTTGCATTGAAAGCCAATCGACACATCTCTTTTTCCGAAGAAAAGCTTTTCACTTGTTTTGATGAATTAGGACTGGACAAAGAGCTCTATCAGAAACGGGTAGGCGAAATATCGGGTGGTCAGCGTCAGCGCATTATGATAGCCGTTGCAGCCATGCTGGAAAAACCTTTGATTATTGTAGATGAACCGACATCTGCACTCGATGCCGGTTCCACAGACAAAGTTTTAGCTTTCTTCCGTAATCAGGCAGAAAAGGGAACGGCTATACTCGCCGTTTCTCATGACCGGACATTCGCTTACGGATGTAACCAGCTAATCACACTGTAGTATATGGGAACTATTGATATATCTTACTTTAATCTGCTTATAGGGCTACTGTTATTGGTAATCCCACTTTTTTATCTTTGGAAATTCAAAACCGGATTACTGAAAGCCACCCTGATAGGAACAGCACGCATGATTGTGCAACTCTTCCTGATAGGTATGTACCTGAAATACCTTTTCCTGTGGAATAACCCATGGATTAACTTCCTGTGGGTTATCATCATGATTTTTGTAGCCGGACAAACAGCTTTGGTACGTACAGGACTTAAACGTGAAATACTCCTGATCCCTATATCAGTAGGTTTTCTCTGTAGCGTTGTGCTGGTGGGCATGTACTTTATTGGCATTGTATTACAACTGGATAATGTATTCAGCGCCCAGTATTTTATTCCCATTTTCGGAATCTTAATGGGAAATATGTTATCAAGCAATGTGATCGCCTTGAACACTTATTATAGTGGATTGAAACGTGAACAGCAATTGTACTGTTACTTGTTGGGCAATGGTGCCACTCGTCAGGAAGCACAGGCACCATTCATACGGGAGGCGATTATCAAATCTTTCAGCCCACTGATTGCCAATATCGCGGTTATGGGATTAGTAGCACTTCCAGGCACGATGATCGGGCAAATTTTGGGAGGCAGCAGTCCGAACGTTGCCATAAAATATCAAATGATGATTATGGTCATTACTTTCACAGCCTCTATGTTATCATTAATGATCACCATCTCGCTGGCATCCCGTAAATCGTTCGATGAATACGGACGTATTTTGCAAGTAACCAAAGAATCTCAAAAGTAGCCGTACTATGACATCAACCGACTCCATTTTACAATTAATAAGTGAAATACATATCCCGGGATTTTTTATTACCGTAGACTTCCTGCAAATCGGAGAGGCTATTCCTCAAGGAATAAGCGGCTTTTTAAAAGAAAAGTACGATAAAATATCTCATGGTGCCAGCGGAAGAAAATTTATTTATCAAGAATCAGGTTGGCGCATGGCATTTACATTCTATCCTACCGACCGGGTAGTCGACGAGAAATATGCAATGAAGAACAAAATGATAAAGAAACGATAATTGCATGATTATTGATATAAATCAAAGCATAACTATCAATATTTACTATATTTGTGCAAATATTAATAATTAATCGATACTATCAGAAATATGCACATCAGCCACATTGCCATCTGGACTACCCGTTTAGAGGAACTTAGAAATTTCTATATCACTTATTTCAACGGAACAAGTAATGAAAAATATATTAATCCTAAAAAAGGATTTGAATCTTATTTCATCAGCTTTGATCAAGGATTTGCTTCTCTGGAAATTATGCAAAGACAAGATATCACAACACCTGCATTAAAAGACTGCCTCGGGTTAGCTCATTTTTCCTTTTCTGTCGGTAACAAAGAAGCTGTATTGGAACTCACAGAGCAACTCCGTAAGGATGGTTTTGTTATCGAGAGTGAGCCACGAACCACCGGAGACGGTTATTTTGAAAGCGCTATTCTTGATCCCGAAGGAAACATAGTAGAAATCACTATTTGACGCGCCTTGCAAGTGCAGGTATATAACGGAGTTGGACGTATTGTTCACCCGGATTGATATAGCCGTTATCCATCAAGATTTTCTTAACCTTGAAGTCTTTCAGTCGATAACGGATGTACCGTTGTGCATTTCCGGTCTGTTTTTCCACAAACGACAGAAGTTCGATCGTCCCATCATTCCGAATGATAACTTTAGCCTTAGCCGTACGGAAAGTAAGCGCATCGTCCTTTTTCAGCTCTTTCATATGATATTTATCAAGCCAAAAAATGGCTGTCGCACGGGGAAGGCTATCGGCCTCTTCTTGCAATTCATCTTCTTCATCGATAGGAGATATAGTAGTTTCTTTGTGTTGCTGGCATGAAATAATAAAGAAAAAAGAGAGAAATAACGGTAAAAATGCCTTCATTGGTTTGAGTCTTTATAAATTGGGAGGTAAATATATTAAAAAATCAATAAAAGCAAGGCAAGGTGCTATCTTTTTCTTATATTTGCAGGCAAATTTTCTGCTAAAAATGAAAATTAAAGAAATAGTAAGCGCCCTTGAACGGTTCGCGCCTCTGCCATTGCAAGACGGATTTGATAATGCCGGCCTGCAAATCGGATTGACAGATGCGGAAACAACAGGGGCTTTGTTGTGTCTTGACGTTACCGAAGCTGTGTTGGATGAAGCTATCGCGTCCGGATGTAATCTCATTATATCCCATCATCCTCTTATTTTTAAAGGTTATAAATCAATCACCGGTAAAGATTATGTTGAGCGATGCATTCTGAAAGCAATCAAAAACGACATCGTTATTTATTCGGCCCATACCAATCTGGATAATGCTCCGGGCGGAGTCAACTTCAAAATAGCCGAAAAGATAGGATTAAAAAATGTACGTATACTCGACCCTAAAGAGAGCAGTCTGATAAAATTAGTCACATTTGTTCCGTCTGCCCAGGCCGAAGAAGTCCGTAATGCTTTGTTCACAGCAGGATGTGGATGTATAGGCAATTATGATTCGTGTAGTTATAATACAGAAGGAGAGGGAACTTTCCGTGCACAGGAAGGGAGCCATCCTTTCTGCGGAACAGTGGGAGAACTTCATCACGAGACAGAAGTGCGGATTGAAACCATCCTGCCTGAATATAAGAAAGGAGAAGTTATCCGTGCATTGCTTTCCAAACATCCATATGAAGAACCGGCTTATGACTTATATCCTCTCCACAATAGCTGGGCCCAAGTCGGATCAGGAATTGTCGGTGAATTGGAAGAACCGGAATCCGAACTCGAATTCCTGAAGCGAATAAAGAAAATATTCGAAGTCGGATGTTTGAAGCACAACAAACTTACAGGCCGCCTGATTCAGAAAGTATCCCTTTGCGGAGGGGCAGGAGCTTTCCTTATTCCGCAGGCAGTTCGTAACGGAGCTGATGTCTTTATCACGGGTGAAATTAAATATCACGACTATTTCGGTCGTGAAGCTGACATTTTGCTTGCTGAAATAGGACATTACGAAAGCGAACAATATACAAAAGAAATTTTTTATTCTATAATACGGGATTTATTTCCTAATTTTGCACTCCAATTTAGTAAGGTAAACACGAATCCCATTAAATATTTATAAGTAAAATGGCAAGAGAAGCTAAAAATGAACCGAAAGAGTTGACAGTGGAACAGAAGTTGAAAGCTTTGTACCAGCTGCAAACAACATTATCTAAGATTGACGAGATTAAAACGTTGAGAGGTGAACTTCCATTGGAAGTACAAGACCTTGAAGACGAAATTGCCGGTCTGAGTACACGTATCGACAAAATTAAGTCGGAAGTAGACGAACTCAAATCAGCTATCGCCGGTAAGAGAGTGGAAATTGAAGCAGCCAAAGCTTCGGTTGAGAAATATAAATCACAGCAGGACAATGTTCGTAATAACCGCGAATATGACTTTTTGACAAAAGAGATCGAATTCCAGTCTTTGGAAATGGAACTTTGCGAAAAGAGAATTAAAGAATTTACTGCAGAAGAGCAGGAGAAATCTGAAGAAATAGAGAAAAATACCAAAGCGCTGGAAGAACGCCAGAAAGACCTCGACCAGAAGAAGAATGAACTGGATGAAATCATTGAGGAGACCAAACAGGAAGAAGAAAAGTTGAGAGACAAAGCAAAAGATCTTGAAACAAAGATAGAGCCCCGCCTGCTTCAATCTTTCAAACGCATCCGTAAAAATTCACGCAACGGTTTAGGTATTGTATACGTACAGCGTGATGCATGTGGTGGTTGTTTTAATAAAATTCCGCCTCAGAGACAACTGGATATCCGTTCACGTAAAAAAATTATCGTTTGCGAATACTGTGGACGTATCATGATTGACCCGGAACTGGCAGGTGTAGAAATAGAACACAAAGTAGAAGAGGCACCGGTTACCACCAAAAGAGCTATCAGAAGAAAAGCTGAATAAAACTCGATAGTCCGATTCCGGAGGACTAGTGAGACATATTATAATACTATTTAAACCCATAATTTTACTATAATTCCTATTGAATTTTAGTAAAGTTATGGGTTTTTGTTTATGAAATACCCATTTACTTTTTAAAGAAAACAGATTCCCTTTTGAGCGTAACCATTCTCTTGCAGAGCGGATAAACAAATACTTCTTTTCGTTGTTATGTTTTCATTTCTAAATAACCTAAGCTTATGAAACTACGAATAGGAAGTATCACGTTCTTGCTGTTTCTTTCATCCGTTGCCTTTCCACAGGCCACGAGCCGCTATCTGGACAGACCATTACCACAAGGATGGGAAGAAGATACACAAATATTTCAGCAAGTATTGCCAGTGGACGACCAATGGTGGAAAGCATTTCAGGACCCCGTTCTCGACTCACTCATCTCCGTTGCAGTCAAGCAGAATTATTCGGTACTGACTGCGATTGATCGTATCAATATGGCAAAAGCCAACTTAAGAATGGAACGTGGAAATTTTTTCCCAACAATCGGGTTGAATGCCGGATGGACCCGCCAGCAAAGCAGTGGCAACACCAGTGACTTGCCACAATCGACTCAACATTATTATGATGCCTCGCTCAATATGAGTTGGGAGTTAGACCTCTTTGGAAGCATACGCAATCGCGTAAAAGCCCAGAAAGAAAACTTTGCGGCCAGTAAAGAAGAATATACCGGCACAATGATATCACTTTGTGCCCAGGTAGCCTCAGCGTACATCAACCTGCGGGAGTTGCAACAAGAATTGGCCGTAGTGCAAAAGAACTGTGCATCACAAGAGGCGGTGTTAAAAATTACAGAAGTGAGATACAACACCGGGCTCGTATCCAAACTGGATGTGGCACAGGCTAAGTCGGTGTTATTCAGTACCAAAGCATCGATTCCTCAAATCGAATCAGGCATTAATCAATACATTACGGCCCTTGCCATACTATTGGGTACTTATCCCCAGGAAATACGGCCAGCTTTAACCGCTCCCGGAACATTACCGGATTATATGGAACCTATCGGAGTGGGGCTTCCGGCCGATTTGTTACTTCGCCGCCCGGACATACGCAGTGCCGAACGAAGCGTCAATGCACAAGCCGCTTTAGTGGGAGCGTCTAAATCGGACTGGTTACCTCAGGTCTTTCTAAAAGGATCGGTTGGTTATGCAGCAAAGGACCTGAAAGACCTGACCCATCATAAAAGTATGACCTATGAAATTGCTCCGGCACTGAGTTGGACGCTTTTTAAAGGAACTCAACTAGTGAATGCTACCAAATTGGCCAAAGCACAATTGGACGAGGCTATCAACCAGTTCAATCAGACAGTATTGACCGCCGTACAAGAGACAGACAACGCTATGAACGCTTACCGGAATTCCATCAAGCAAATAGTAGCTTTGCGCGAAGTGCGCAATCAGGGACAAGAGACCCTGACTCTCTCGCTGGAACTTTATAAACAAGGATTGACCCCATTCCAGAACGTACTGGATGCCCAACGCTCACTGCTCAGTTATGAAAACCAGCTGGTTCAAGCCAGAGGATATTCTCTGCTCCAACTGATAGCTATGTACCAGGCATTGGGAGGCGGATGGTCCGGAAACCTGAATAATTAACTATAAAGACTTGTCATAATGAAAAAACTAATGTATATTTTTCTCATCCTTCCTTTAATAATGAGCGGATGTAAAGGGAAAAAAGAAGCCGAAAGAGGAGGGATGCCTACTCCGGAAATCAGTGTGGCATATCCACTCGTACAAAACATTACCCTAACAAAAGATTATCCGGGATATCTGACTACCGAACAAACAGTAAATCTGGTAGCCAGAGTCAACGGTGCCTTGCAGTCGGCCTCTTTCACACCGGGAACTCGTGTGAAGCAGGGGCAACTCTTATTCGTAATCGAACCAACGATCTACAAAGATAATGTAACTCAAGCCGAAGCGCAACTGAAAACCGCACTTGCACAGTTGGAGTATGCCCGTAACAACTATAGCCGCATGAAAGAGGCTCTAAAAAGTGATGCGGTCAGCCGTATACAAGTATTACAAGCTGAATCGAATGTAGCCGAAGCCACTGCAGCAGTCAGCAATGCCGAAGCCACTCTGAATACTGCACACACCAATCTGGGCTATTGTTATATCCGTGCCCCTTTCAACGGAACTGTCAGTCGCTCGCTTTACGATGTGGGCAGTTATATCAGCGGAGCTGCACAACCTGTCACTTTGGCTACGATCTATAAAGACGACCGCATGTACACCTATTTTAATGTTGCCGACAACCAATGGCTTTCAATGCTACTCTCTCAAAATGGTAAAGAAAAGGAACTCCCCAAAAATGTCATCGTGCGCCTGGGTGAGAACGGCACACAAAACTATCCGGCCACATTGGATTATTTATCGCCCAACGTCGACTTGAGTACAGGAACACTCAACGTGCGCGCCAATCTGGATAATCCGAAAGGTATTCTGAAAAGCGGACTATACGTCAGTATCACGTTGCCTTATGCCGAGGCAAAACAAGCAGTGCTTGTTCCGGAAGCTTCCATCGGTACAGATCAGTTAGGGAAATACCTATACATCGTAAACGATTCGAATATAGTACGCTACAGGCATATCGAACCGGGACAACTGGTCAATGACACATTGCGCCAGATAAAGAGCGGACTTTCACCCAAAGAACAATATGTCACCACAGCGCTGATGAAAGTACGTGATGGCATGAAAGTCAAGCCCGTATCAGTCAATCACGAGTCATCAACCTCTAATCGTTAACTGCATGTTTTCAAAGTTCTTTATCAATCGACCTATATTCGCCACGGTACTGGCATTGATCATCGTGGTGGCCGGATTGGTAACATTAAATATATTGCCTGTCGCACAGTTTCCGGAGATAACTCCGCCTACAGTACAGGTATCTGCCTTCTATCCGGGGGCAAATGCTGAGACCGTAGCCCAGACTGTCGGCATTCCCATAGAACAGCAAGTAAATGGCGTAGACGGTATGCTGTATATGAGCTCTACAGCGTCCAGCTCGGGTGCTTATTCGTTGACCATTACTTTTGCTGTCGGTACAGACATAGATATGGCCACTGTACAAGTTCAAAACCGGGTAAGCGTAGCACAATCTTCGTTACCGGAACCTGTCATCGTTCAGGGAGTAACGGTACAGAAGCAATCGTCCAATATTGTGATGTTTCTCACAATGCAGGCACAAGACTCTGTATACGACGGGCTTTACCTTACAAATTACGCTCAGTTGAATCTGGTAGACCAATTGACACGTGTACCCGGCGTAGGGGCTGTCAATGTAATGGGAGCAGGCAATTACAGTATGCGCGTCTGGCTCGATCCGGAAGCAATGCGCATCCGTAACCTCTCGCCGGAACAAATCTATCAGGCCATCCAGTCACAAAACATAGAGGTCAGTGCCGGTTATATCGGACAGCCTATTGGCAAAAACAACAATAATGCCTATCAGTATACCTTGAATGTACAGGGTCGCCTGACGTCTCCCGAAGAGTTCGGCAACATTATTATCCGAACTGAAGAAGGAGGAAAAATGCTCCGGCTAAAAGATGTGGCACGTATCGACCTCGGCAGTTCTTCGTACAACGTAGTGTCCAAACTAAAGGGACACCCTACTGCTGCCATCGCTATCTATCAGCAACCGGGTTCGAACTCGCTCGATGTCTCTAAAGGAGTCAAGGCAAAAATGCAGGAGCTTGCACAAAACTTCCCGGCCGGAGTCAGCTATAACGTGACCTTGGATACGACCGATGTCATCAATGCATCCATTGATGAAGTGCTCGTTACTTTCCTGGAAACAACCTTATTGGTGATACTCGTTATCTTCTTGTTTCTACAGAACTGGCGAGCTGTCATCATTCCATGTATCACCATTCCGGTATCACTGATCGGTACACTGGCAGTCATGGCGGCACTTGGATTTTCAATCAATACTTTAACTCTATTCGGATTGATACTTGCCGTAGCAATAGTGGTGGATGATGCAATTGTGGTAGTAGAAAATGCTTCACGTTTGCTGGAGACAGGACAGTATTCTCCCAAAGAAGCCGTCACCAAAGCAATGGGAGAAATCACAGGACCAATTGTCGGAGTGGTACTGGTATTACTGGCAGTTTTTATCCCTACCACATTAATCAGCGGCATCTCCGGACAACTTTATAAGCAATTTGCCCTGACCATTGCTGCATCTACCGTATTAAGCGGTATTAATTCGTTGACACTGACCCCGGCATTATGCGCACTGTTTCTGGAGCATAACAAGCCATCCAATTTCTTCATATACAAGGGATTCAATAAAGTATATGATAAGACACAGAATCTATATGACCGTATCGTGAAGGGATTACTCGTCCGTCCCGGTCTTGCGTTGATCTCTTATGGTATTATTACGGCAGTGGCTGTTATCCTGTTCATGAAATGGCCTTCAACCTTCGTCCCTGATGAAGATGACGGCTACTTCATAGCTGTCATCCAGTTGCCACCGGCTTCAAGTCTGGAACGCACACAGGCTGTGGGTCGGAAAGTCAATCAGATTCTGGACAGTTATCCTGAGGTAAAAGACTATATCGGTATCAGCGGATTTTCTATTATGGGAGGTGGCGAACAGTCCAATACAGGTACTTATTTCGTTGTCTTGAAAAACTGGGACCAACGGAAAGGAAAAGAGCATACTGCTGCGGCTGTGGTCGAACGTTTCAACGAGATGGCTTATGGCATTCAGGAAGCACAGATATTCGCAATGGTACCTCCGGCCATTCCCGGATTAGGAGCTTCAGGAGGGTTACAGCTGCAATTGGAAGATCGCAACAACCTGGGGCCGACCGAAATGCAACGGGCTGTCGAAACCCTGATGGCTACTTATCACACTCAACCTGCTCTCGCATCCATATCCAGTATGTACCAGGCCAATGTACCACAGTATTTCCTGAATATCGACCGCGATAAAGTACAGTTTATGGGCATTCAGTTGGATAACGTATTCTCTACACTGAGTTATTATATGGGAGCAGCCTATGTCAATGACTTTGTTCAATTCGGACGTATCTATCAGGTAAAGATAGAGGCTGGAGAACAAGCTCAAAAAGTAATTGACGACGTGCTGAAACTCAGCGTCCCCAACGCTAAAGGAGATATGGTCCCATTTTCATCCTTTACCAAAGTCGAAGAGCGCTTGGGGATGGACCAGATCAGCCGTTACAACATGTACTCGACAGCATCTATCACCTGCAACGTGGCTTCGGGAAGCAGTTCGGGTGAGGGAATACAGCAAATGGAAGACCTGATTAAGGAGCAACTGGGTAACGAGTTTGGTTACGAATGGACTTCGGTAGCCTATCAGGAGACACAAGCAGGCAACACAACCACCATCGTATTCATCATGGCATTATTGGTGGCATTCCTGGTACTGGCAGCCCAATACGAAAGCTGGACAAGCCCCTTATCAGCAATTATGGGATTGCCAATGGCTTTATTGGGAGCAATGATAGGTTGTTCTGTCATGGGAACACCTGTGAGCATTTATACTCAGATCGGTATCATTTTACTGATTGCCCTTTCTGCGAAAAACGGAATCCTGATTGTTGAATTTGCACGCGACTTCCGTGCCGAAGGTAACTCTATTCGCGATGCCGCTTATGAAGCCGGGCATGTCCGGCTGCGTCCGATCCTGATGACCTCTTTTGCATTCGTATTGGGAGTGATGCCTCTTCTGTTCGCCACAGGTGCCGGGGCGCAAAGCCGTATCGCACTCGGTGCAGCTGTTGTTTTCGGTATGGCCCTGAACACGTTACTGGCAACGGTATATATCCCGAATTTCTACGAGTTGATGCAAAAGTTCCAGGAAAACATATTGGATCGCAAGAAAAAGAAATAGTCTTCTATTTCAAGTTCTCTATTGTAAAAAACGTCTTTTTCATTTCACAGCCTATTGTCACCGAACAGAGTTTCCGGTGTCAATAGGCTTTTTTATAGTTGTCAAAAAGTCAACCAAGCATTTTCATCTTAACGCCATACCGATACAATGAAAATTAGCTTTTGAAACAAAAATATTGATTACAAGCCGTTTATTATACGAACAATCCATCATTACGAAGTTAACTTTAACACACTATTAAAGTTAACTTCGTAATGATAAACAATTAACTTCTTGCACTTACGATATTAACTTCCTGGAAAGAGGATAATAGATGCCGGAAAGAGTCATTAACATTGTTAATTTTATAAAGCGTCATAATCCGGAATATCCGACAGAAACGAATAACTTTGAGTATCATAATCCATCCGGCAACAATAGTGTTGCATCCCATTGCTGACAACCAGATAATCAACTTTCAAAACCATATTATAGCGGGTGATCTGATCAAAAACAGCCTGCGTAATCTCAATATGGGGAGCTTTATATTCAACAATCATCCTGGCACTAAGATCGCGTTTGTATAGCACTGTGTCACATCGTTTTTTAGTCCCGTTCAGGTTCAGCAGCACTTCATTTGCCATCAAAGACAACGGATACCCCTTATGAACAATAAGAAAGTGTACAAAGTGCTGACGAACCCATTCTTCAGGGGTCAATGCGACATAACGACGGCGAATCACATCGAAAATAACATTTTTTCCATTTCGAGTGGCGATTTTAGTGTCAAATACTGGTAGGTTTAACGATAACATTTACTATTTTTGTAAGTTAAATAATGGCTTCCTGCTATTGGAAGCGCAAATTTAATGGAATCTTATGAAAACAAAGCAAGAAATCGTAGCTAATTGGCTACCCCGTTACACCAAACGTAACCTGGAAGACTTTGGAGAGTATATCCTGTTGACTAACTTCAACAAGTATGTAGAAATATTTGCAGAGAAATTTAATGTTCCCATATTGGGTAGAGACGCTAATATGATCTCTGCCAGTGCAGAAGGAATCACAATCATCAACTTTGGTATGGGAAGTCCCAATGCCGCCATTATCATGGATCTGCTGAGTGCCATCTCTCCAAAGGCCTGCCTGTTTCTGGGGAAATGTGGCGGAATCGATAAAAAAAACAAAATAGGTGACCTGATTCTGCCAATTGCCGCTATCCGCGGTGAAGGTACCTCAAACGACTATTTCCCGCCGGAGGTTCCGTCCCTGCCGGCATTTATGCTGCAGCGTGCCGTATCATCGGCTATCCGCGACTATGCTCGCGATTATTGGACAGGAACAGTCTATACAACCAACCGCCGTATTTGGGAGCATGATGACACCTTTAAAGAGTATCTGAGAAGAACTCGTGCAATGGCAGTTGATATGGAAACGGCAACTCTGTTCAGTTGCGGTTTTGCCAATCATATCCCGACCGGAGCTTTACTACTCGTATCCGATCAACCTATGATTCCAGAAGGAGTGAAAACTGATAAAAGCGACAACATCGTTACCAAAAACTATGTAGAGGAGCATGTAGAGATAGGCATCGCCTCGCTACGAATGATCATTGATGAAAAAAAGACTGTAAAACACCTGAAATTCGACTGGTAACGCCACACTTATATTTATATGGCCAAACAAGAACTGACTTGCGATGACATCCTCAAAGAACTGAGGGCCAAGCAATATCGTCCCATCTACTATTTGATGGGAGAAGAATCGTATTATATCGACTTAATAGCCGATTACATTACCGACAACGTACTGACGGATACTGAGAAAGAGTTTAATCTGACTATAGTATATGGTGCAGATGTGGATGTGGCGACTGTGATTAATGCCGCTAAGCGTTACCCGATGATGTCAGAACATCAGGTAGTGGTAGTAAAAGAGGCACAAGCCATCCGCAATATAGAAGAACTGTCTTATTACCTGCAAAAACCGTTAAACTCAACAATATTAGTGGTTTGTCATAAACATGGCGCTCTGGACCGCAGGAAGAAATTAGCTGCAGAAATTGAAAAAACAGGCATTCTTTTCGAATCCAAAAAGATAAAAGAAGCACAGTTGCCTGCATTTATCAGTTCATATATGAAACGTAAGGGGATAGACATGGAGCCTAAAGCTACCGCGATGTTAGCTGATTTTGTGGGTACGGATCTTAGCCGTTTGACGGGTGAACTGGAAAAACTGATCATCACATTACCCAGCGGTCAGAAACGCGTAACTCCTGAACAAATAGAGAAAAACATAGGGATTAGTAAAGACTATAATAATTTTGAATTGCGTAGCGCACTGGTCGAAAAGGATGTACTCAAGGCCAATAAAATAATAAAATACTTTGAGGAAAATCCCAAAACAAATCCGATACAAATGACGCTTTCTTTACTATTCAACTTTTACTCAAACCTAATGTTAGCCTACTATGCACCGGATAAATCAGAACAGGGAGTAGCTACTATGTTAGGGCTTAAAACTCCGTGGCAGGCCCGCGATTACCTGACGGCAATGCGGAAATATACTGGAGTGAAGACAATGCAAATTGTAGGAGAAATACGATATGCAGACGCAAAATCGAAAGGTGTAGGCAATACCTCGATAAGCGATGGAGATATTCTTCGTGAATTAGTATTCAAGATTCTTCATTAAAAACCAATTTATTTCACTATCTGCTCCCTATATCATACTTTTACCAATATCGAAGTGTGGTATGGGGAGTAAATATATCCTCCGTAATCAAATACCTTCTTCTCTGGTGGTAACTAACCTATTTTTTTACATCCTCATTTGGCCTTCTGTCATTCCGCCTCCTTAATACCGAACCTAATCAAAATAAGAGTCTATTTTCCCATAAAATAGATTTTTCAGTAAAAGCAGTATGATACATTCCTTATCCCAAAGGCAGAAAAGGATAAAAAGAATACAACACATACTATATAATAGAAACACAATGAAGCTAACCCTTATTTAAGATACCAATGAATATTCATAGCCTTATCATGATGCTAACAGAATATCATAACCTATATCATAATGTCATTTTCATACGTAAAGTATCTATATTTTCTGGAATAGAAAAAAATCAGCCTAAAAAAACGTACATACAATGCTGCATATCAATTATTTATAATGAATTAAAGCCTCTCAGAATTGAATAATTTCATTTAAACGGGCATTTATATGGAAATAATGCAATATTTTGGCATTATAGCCTGTATGTAAAACTAAGAGTGACAAATTTTACTTGAAGAGTTCTCCAGTGACAAGAAAAAATAGATAAATATCTACTATTTGTTGCATATTTAACGATAGGATATGACAGTTGTGAAGTATGTATGTAGCACAATATACATTCACAGAAGTAATATCTTTCTTTTTAGACAATAAAATCATGAATTACATTTGTGATCACAGCTTCATTACATATATACATTTACAATTGTGGATGTAATAGGAGAGTGGTTAACACTTACTTTAATACCAGCTAATGATTAAATACTCAATAAGAAAAAAATAATATATCAATCTAATATTCAGGTAATAGCCCAAGATACAGAAACATTTGTGATATAAAGAGCATTAAGGCATACGAAAACACACAAAAGACATTGTTTTTCAGATATATACAGAACTAATATAAACTAAAGGTTTAACGAATATTACAATCATACACATCGATACCCAAAATATTAAGAGCAATATATCACACTCTCTTTACAAATCTAAAATATTAATATTGTATTTGTAATTTGCTTTTGTGATTTTTATTTTTTACTTTTGTGCAAGGCTAAATAAACGCTTTACTTTTGTGAAACAGCTAACAAGTCATACATTTGTAAATCTTCAAAGGATATGGAAATAAAAGATAGGATTAAAATTATCATGGAAAAAGAGAATATGGCTTCCGGTGCTTTCGCCGAAAGCATAGGTATTCAGCAATCCACTCTCTCTCATATTTTGAATGGGCGGAATAACCCCAGTTTGGATGTTATTATGAAAGTACATCAGAAATATAACTATGTAAAATTGGAATGGCTGTTGTATGGGCAAGGCAATATATCCGAAGAAAGCATCCAATCAGCTTCTGATTTTCAACCTTCCTTATTTGCTGAGAATGCCATAATTCCGCCCAACGGGACAGTTACTCCGGAAAATCGCAGGGAAATGCCGTTAGAAAGCTCTCAAAACACCCAGAAAGAGATTGTAAAACAAGAAATTAGATACATAGAAAAGCCTTCCAGAAAAATAACTGAAATAAGAATTTTCTTCGATGATAATACGTATGAGACATTCAGAGGAGAAAAATAAGACAGATAAATCACTGTTTGCACAATTTCCCGTATCTTTGCAGGACGAATACGAATTTACTTTCAACAATACATGAAAAAATTTATTTTAGACCTGACAGTAACTGAGAATCTCAGATTGCATACCAACTATGTGCTGCTGAAATTGACCTCTCAGACCGTCCTCCCGGAAATGCTACCGGGACAGTTTGCGGAAATTCGGATAGATGGTTCACCCACCACTTTCCTGCGTCGCCCCATTTCTATTAATTATGTAGACAGACAACGCAACGAAGTATGGTTTCTGATCCAACTTGTAGGTGATGGAACAAAACGTCTTGCGCAAGTAAATCGAGGAGAGATTATCAATGTAGTACTCCCACTCGGAAATAGCTTCACAATGCCCGAAAAGCCTTCTGATAAGCTATTATTAGTGGGCGGAGGTGTAGGGACTGCCCCTATGCTCTACTTGGGTGAACAACTTGCTAAAAACGGCAGTAAACCAACATTCCTTTTGGGGGCACGCAGCAACAAAGATCTGCTCCAATTAGAAGATTTTGCCGCTTACGGAGAGGTCTATACTACAACCGAAGACGGCAGCCATGGAGAAAAGGGATATGTGACCCAACATTCCATACTGAATAAAATAAAATTCGAGCAGATTTATACATGTGGTCCGAAACCCATGATGATGGCAGTAGCCAAATATGCCAAAGGTAACGATATCAATTGCGAAGTATCATTGGAAAATACAATGGCATGTGGCATAGGAGCCTGCCTCTGTTGCGTTGAAAACACCACAGAGGGGCATTTGTGCGTTTGTAAAGAAGGTCCTGTTTTCAATATAAATAAACTATTATGGCAGATTTAAGTGTAAACATTGGTAAACTACAAATGAAGAACCCGGTAATGACAGCTTCGGGTACATTTGGATATGGTGAGGAATTTGCGGATTTTATTGATATAACGCGAATAGGCGGTATCATTGTAAAGGGTACTACTCTTCACAAACGTGAAGGCAACCCATATCCTCGCATGGCAGAGACCCCTTCCGGTATGTTAAACGCTGTAGGACTGCAAAATAAGGGTGTAGAATATTTCTCAAATCACATTTATCCCCGTATCAAAGACATTCAGACCCATATGATTGTGAATGTTTCCGGATCAGCCATTGAAGACTATGTAAAGACTGCAGAGATCATTAATGAACTTGACAAAATTCCTGCTATCGAATTAAACATCTCTTGTCCTAATGTAAAACAAGGAGGTATGGCATTTGGGGTAACAACTAAAGGAGTATCAGAAGTTGTACAAGCAGTGCGTTCTGCTTACAAAAAGACACTTATCGTCAAGCTATCACCCAACGTTACCGATATAGCAGAAATGGCACGGGTAGCCGAGGCCAATGGCGCCGATAGCGTATCATTAATCAATACATTGTTAGGAATGGCCATCGACGCTGAGCGCAAACGCCCCATCCTTTCAACAGTGACAGGCGGAATGTCCGGAGCAGCAGTAAAACCCATCGCACTAAGAATGGTTTGGCAAGTTGCTAAAGCAGTAAATATTCCGGTCATAGGGTTAGGCGGCATTATGAATTGGAAAGATGCTGTCGAGTTCATGCTTGCAGGTGCTTCAGCCATACAGATTGGTACGGCAAATTTCATAGATCCGGCTGTCACCATCAAAGTTATAGATGGTATAAACGATTACCTGGAAAGACACGGATGCAAGTCTGTTTCTGAAATTATAGGTGCACTTGAGGTATAGTCAAAAACAGATCATACCCCTTCGCTGCAGTTTGACTTTAAAATGTTATCCAAATGGGGATACGCTTATCTCAGTCTGCTCGCGGAACAAATCGAAGAACTCCGGACCGGAAAGTATGAGTTTATTCAAAGACTATTCCTTTTATTTATAATATATTTCATAAAAAAAGAATGCCTTTCTCCATTAGAAAGGCATTCTTTTTTGTATACAATATAAGTTAATCTTCCAACAGATCCGGACGCAGTCTCTTAGTACGTTCCAACGACTGTTGAAGTTCCCATTCCTTAATCTTCGCTTCGTGCCCTGAAAGCAGAATCTCGGGTACTTTCCACCCCTTGTATTCTGCCGGACGGGTATAAACAGGTGCCGCCAACAAATTATCCTGGAAAGAATCAGAAAGGGCAGACTGTTCATCAGAAATCACACCCGGAATAATTCGAACGATAGCATCCGCCATAACGGCGGCAGCCAATTCACCACCGGTCAAAACATAATCTCCAATACTGATTTCTTTTGTGATCAAATGCTCCCGGATACGATAATCGATACCTTTAAAATGCCCGCATAAAATGATAAGATTACCGGATAAAGACAAACTATTAGCCATCTTCTGATCAAACTGCTCTCCATCAGGTGTGGTAAATATCACTTCATCATAATCACGCTCTGTTTTCAAGGCATTAATACACCGTTCAATAGGTTCTATCTTCATCACCATACCGGCAAAACCTCCAAATGGATAGTCATCCACCCGGTGATACTTATCTTCGGTATAATCACGTAAATTGTGAATATGAATTTCAGCGAGTCCTTTGTCTTGGGCCCGTTTCATAATAGAACAATTGAAAAAGCCCTCAATCATTTCGGGCAAAACCGTTATAATATCGATACGCATAATCTTTAATTTTTCGCAAAAGTACAAATATTTGAAGAGAAACCCGTATTTTTGCCTAAAACAATCCTAAGAATATATGACTGTAAAAGAAAAAATAGAGCAACTCCGCCTCCAACTCCATCAGCATAATTACAATTATTATGTGCTGAATGCCCCGGAAATCTCAGATAAAGAATTCGACGATTTAATGAGGGAACTTCAGGACCTGGAACAGGAACATCCGGAATATAAAGACGAAAATTCACCTACTATGCGGGTAGGTAGCGATATCAATAAGAATTTTACCCAGGTAGCACACAAATATCCGATGCTTTCATTGTCGAATACATATTCGGAGAATGAAGTAACCGACTTCTATGACAGAGTGCGTAAAGCTTTGAATGAAGATTTTGAGATTTGTTGCGAGATGAAGTATGATGGTACCTCTATCTCCTTAACTTACGAAAATGGTAAACTAATCCGCGCGGTAACCCGCGGTGACGGTGAAAAAGGGGACGATGTAACAGACAACGTAAAGACCATTCGGAGTATTCCTCTGGTCCTACATGGAGATAATTATCCGGAAGTTTTCGAAATTCGTGGAGAAATCTTGATGCCATGGGAAGTTTTCGAAGAATTAAACCGAGAAAAAGAGGCCCGCGAAGAACCTCTCTTCGCAAATCCGAGGAATGCCGCATCGGGAACATTGAAATTACAAAATTCTGCCATCGTGGCTTCCCGTAAGCTGGATGCCTACCTCTATTACCTGCTTGGTGATAATCTGCCGACTGACGGACATTATGAGAATCTGCAGGAAGCAGCCAAATGGGGATTTAAAATTTCTCCGTTGATGCGTAAGTGCCAGACATTACAAGAAGTCTTCGACTTTATCAACTATTGGGACGTAGAGCGCAAAAACTTGAACGTTGCTACAGACGGAATCGTACTGAAAGTAAACAGCCTCAAACAGCAAAGGAATCTTGGGTTCACAGCCAAGTCTCCGCGCTGGGCCATTGCCTATAAATTTCAGGCTGAACGCGCACTGACCCGCTTGAACATGGTAACCTATCAGGTAGGGAGAACCGGCGCCGTAACACCGGTAGCCAATCTCGACCCGGTACAACTTTCGGGCACAGTAGTGAAGCGCGCATCTTTGCATAATGCGGATATCATTGAAGGACTCGATCTGCATATAGGCGATATGGTCTATGTAGAAAAGGGAGGAGAAATCATCCCCAAAATAACCGGTGTGGATACGTCGGCCCGCTTCATGATCGGTGAAAAGGTAAAATTCATCACTCACTGTCCGGAATGTGGCAGTAAACTGATAAGATACGAAGGAGAAGCCGCCCATTATTGTCCGAATGAGACCGCCTGTCCACCACAAATCAAAGGAAAAATAGAACACTTCATCAGCCGGAAAGCGATGAATATAGACGGATTAGGACCTGAAACCGTCGACATGTTCTATCGTTTAGGACTGATTCATGACACGGCCGACCTCTATCAACTGACGACAGATGACATCAGAGGCTTGGACCGCATGGGAGACAAATCTGCGGAAAACATCATTAAAGGAATCATGCAGAGCAAAGAGGTACCTTTTGAAAGAGTAATTTTTGCATTAGGTATCCGTTTTGTAGGCGAAACGGTAGCTAAAAAAATAGCCAAATCTTTTAAAGACATAGAAAAGTTGGAAAATGCAGATCTGGAAACTCTGATCAATATCGATGAAATCGGTGAAAAAATAGCTCGGAGTATCCTTAACTACTTTGCGAATGAATCAAATCGTAAATTGGTAGGCCGATTAAAAACAGCAGGATTGCAACTATACAGACCTGAAGAAGACTTGAGCGGACATACCGATAAATTGGCCGGACAATCCATTGTCATCAGTGGAGTATTCACCCACCATTCAAGAGATGAATACAAAGATCTTATCGAAAAACACGGTGGCAAGAACGTGGGAAGCATCTCTTCTAAAACCAGTTTTATTCTGGCCGGAGACAATATGGGACCTGCGAAATTAGAAAAAGCAAGTAAACTGGGAATTAAAATTATGAGCGAAGAGGAATTTTTAAAGCTTATATCGTAACATTTTTCTGCAATAATCTTATTTTATATATTATTATTGCTGTAAAAAAAGAAAATATTCGTACTTTTGCGAGCAAAATATTTAGAGATTATTATTAATACTCATGATACAGACTAGATTGAAAGGAATGGGGGTAGCGCTGATTACTCCTTTCAAAGAGGATGAAAGCGTTGATTACGATGCATTAATGCGACTGGTAGACTATCTGCTGCAAAATAATGCAGATTTTCTGTGTGTGCTGGGAACTACAGCCGAAACTCCGACCTTGAGTGAAGAAGAAAAAAAGAAAATCAAAAAGATGGTAATCGACCGTGTCAACGGAAGAATCCCCATCCTGCTGGGAGTCGGAAGTAACAATACACGCGCAGTTGTAGAGACACTCAAAAACGACGATTTCACCGGAGTAGATGCTATCTTATCCGTTGTCCCTTACTACAATAAACCCTCACAAGAAGGAATTTATCAGCACTATAAAGCAATTGCAAGCGCTACAGAGCTTCCCATCGTACTATATAATGTTCCGGGACGTACAGGAGTTAATATGACCGCAGAGACCACTTTGCGCATTGCTAAGGACTTTCAGAATGTTATAGCCATTAAAGAGGCTTCTGGTAATATCACCCAGATGGATGATATCATTAAAAACAAACCGGCTAATTTTGACGTTATTTCCGGAGATGACGGCATTACTTTCCCGCTGATTACATTGGGAGCCGTAGGAGTCATTTCGGTTATTGGAAACGCCTTTCCACGTGAATTCAGCAGAATGACCCGTTTGGCGCTGCAGGGCGACTTTGCCAATGCACTGACCATACACCATAAATTTACGGAACTGTTTAACCTCTTATTTGTAGACGGAAACCCAGCCGGAGTAAAATCCATGCTGAACGCTATGGGAATGATCGAGAATAAACTCCGTTTACCATTAGTACCGACACGTATCACCACATTTGAAGCGAT
Source organism: Bacteroides fragilis (assembly GCF_019583405.1). Taxonomy (GTDB): domain Bacteria; phylum Bacteroidota; class Bacteroidia; order Bacteroidales; family Bacteroidaceae; genus Bacteroides; species Bacteroides fragilis_B. Next base: position 650,844 of record NZ_SZUU01000001.1, read on the forward strand.
TCGTAAAGTGCTCAATGAACTGAATATAAAATGTTAACGACCAAAGTAATCCCGAGGTATCAATAATATTTTCATCAACTTACGGAATAAAGGAGGGTGCGTCATAACTTACCACAGAATTTTGACACATCCTCCTTTATTTTTTATAATTCAGCTGAAACGGCCCATTTAGTATATTTATATGGTATTTAGGGATATTCAGTAAATGTCCGTATTTCTTATAAATTAAGAGAACAGTTTTACTTTACGTGAGCTTTTCTCTTAATTTTTTCCTGTAAAGTCTCCAGTCTTCTATCTTTTTTATAGAATATTATTTACATATTCTTATATTTTCTCCCCAACGGTACATTATGTATATGTCTTTTTAGGGGAAGTTAAAAACCTCTCCTGTTTTCCTTTTGTTATTTTAGTCTGATTATGCAGCCGCTCTTTTTTTCTTTTCAACCTTTTCTATCATGCATACTGCATTGGCCGTATGTATTCCAAAGAAAATCCAAAGCATTTCCGTTTTCCTGTTTCTAGCTTTAATTCTGGCCAGTGAGTAATGTTGTTTCTGCGTTCCAAAACTTCCTTCCAGGCGGGTCGCTCTTTCACGGCTGAGTTCCGACCGTAAGATCTTCCGAAGTGGCTCATCTTTGGACGCTCTGCCCTTACGCTTAAAGGAAGTACTTATATGATATTTAGTACAAAATTTCCGGTTGGCATTATTAGCATAGATTGAATCCGCTGCAAGCGCCTTAACCCTAACCCCGGTCAGTTGTTGTTGCAGATGAATACAGTCTTTCAAATGTACTCCTTCGTTAAAAGCCTTAAAGGAGATATGTTCAATAAAGGAGATTCCATCTATCTGTATATTGTTGACTTTGGCTCCGAATTCAACGGATTTGGTTTCCTTGCCTCTGATAATGGGGCGAAGGTAATGCCGGTCGATACTCACAATACGGTTGGGCACTTTTTTGCCTGCAAATAAATTCTTCCCTTGCTCAAGGACCGTCCGTATGACCGAGAAACGTCTTTGGTAATCAGAGGATAGTGTAAGCCTGTGCCTGTAGGATAAATGAAGCTGCTCCAGCTGGTCCAGTAACTTTTCCAATAACTGAAGTAGTCTGCGTTTAATCATACGGGTCTGTGATTTCCTGCGTTTACGCAGTTTGCTAGAAGCAAGGTAGGCACGGCTTACATCAAGATACTTGTTACGGGGACGTTGCATGTGCAATGTCCGGCAATGTTTGCACAGATGACGATGAAGCCATACAATACCTTCCCATAAGAGTTTGACATCAGTAGGAAAGCGCAGATGACTTTCATAACAGGTGGCATCGGTCATACAGACATGAAGGTTCTCAAGATAAGGTTTCCAATGCTCTGCCAAAATAAGCTGGAGGGACTCAATATCAAGGCGAGCCGCTAGTTCCTGACGAATCGCACTAACGATTTTAGGATTGGTTAGCGGATGAAGCGGATCGATCTGAACACCACAAAATAACTGGTAATGAATATTACCGTTTAAATGGTCAATCAGTTGTGAATCGGAAAAGTTGGTATAAGACTTCAAGACCATCAAGGCTATTTTACCTTCGGGAGAAAAATAACTTTTACGCCCCAAAGCAGAGGACTTCAAATGCATTTGTCGGGCCAGTTCCGAGAAAGGGAATAAAGAATGGAGGCGACCTAATTCACTCGTTGCAAAACTTTGACGATATTTTTTAAGCATATCGAACTCACTAAAACCTAAACAAGGTTCGATTTCTGATATTTTTTGTATCTTTACCATGTGTTTTTATTTTAGATTACCCCCGTTTTGGCCGTCAAACCGTTTTTTAGGGGGAATGCTTAAAGATACAAAAAAGGCAACTAACTCGCAATGAATTAGTTGCCTTAAATTTTCTTATTTTAGGAATATCCCTAATTCAGCTGAAACGGCCCATTTAGTATATTTATATGGTATTTATTTCTTTGTTAAGTGTATAGAGTGGATAGCACCACCATTCCTCAGAATTTAGATATAATCTGTATGATCCAATAAAAGAGATAATGCAAGGAAAACAAAAAACCTCCATAATTTGATTATGAAGGCTCTTGTGATCGCGACAGGATTCAAACCTGTAACCGGCTGATCCGTAGTCAGCTACTCTATTCAGTTGAGCTACGCGACCGTTTGTCATTATTTTCTTAGAGTGACCGCGACAGGATTCAAACCTGTAACCGGCTGATCCGTAGTCAGCTACTCTATTCAGTTGAGCTACGCGGCCATTTGTTAAACCTTAGAGTGATCGCGACAGGATTCAAACCTGTAACCGGCTGATCCGTAGTCAGCTACTCTATTCAGTTGAGCTACGCGACCATTGTTTTTGTTTAACGGGTGCAAAGATACGGCCTTTTATTGAATTTGCAAGCTTTTAGGGAACTTTTTTTGCAAATAAATTATTCGATGAACCGGTAATTAAACAGTTGCCAGCCGAGTGTCAGCCCTACATTCCACTCCCTTCTTGGTGAGCTATAATGATTTACATATGCAGAGATGGCTCCAAATGGCAATTGGCATACCACTGAAATTTCTCCTAAATATTCGAATCGGGAAAATGCTTTTCCATAATAAGCCTTATTAATTGAGTTCCGTTCAATTGGGAAAATAGGCAAAAAGCCATAAAATTCTCCCCGGACATGAAACATCTGGTTCAAACGATAAATGGGACGTATTCCGGCAGCAACATATTGATTGGCACGAAAAGCTTCGTTATACGTCAATTTACTATGCGCAGTAGGTGCAAACTCACTGGCTTGCATCATAGTGGCCGTATAGTTCTCTGAGAAGTTCTTAGAAGCATAAACCGCATCCAGATACCATCCTAATATCCAATTAGCACCCATCTTGTGATATTTCTCTTTCATATATGACAACTGCAACCACGAATGCTTTTCTTTTACAGGCTTTTTATTCTCCGAATTAACCCCCGGACGGAAACTTTCATTTCCCGTAAATATCTGAGCGACCAGAGCCTCTCTTGCACCTTGAGTAGGGAATTGCCTGAAGTTCAGTGTACTGCCATTAAAACTAACGGAACCACCCAATAGGCGATATCCACTCTTGTCATATTTATCTTTATCAAAATCAATCACATTATTTTGGAAATAGCGATCCTCTATTTGTGCAATTCCCAAACCAAGCTCCACTCTTTTACTGGATAAAAAAGGAAGAGCGACCTTCAATTTCAGGAATCGTTCATCCTTCTGATTGAAAGCCGGTTTATCGTTCTTAGAGAAAAGCTTATCTTTTTTAAAATAATCGAAAGTACTGATGGAAGCGATAAAACGATAGGATGTCGGAATAGTAGTGGCAAAATCTACTTTGGCCATGAACTGGACATTATTATATATTTTGCCCAACTGTCCGTCAAGCGTAAACTCTTTCGAATAATAGTTCAAGTTCTGGTACGCAAGACCCAGATAAATCTGATTGGAGCTGGTCGTAGACACATTACCTCCCACACGAACCGAAAATTCATTCTCCATCTTTATTTTCAGATGCAAATCGTACGTATCATCTTCCGGATTGAAAACGGCATGGGGAATAATCTCCGAAATCATGTTATCCGAAAGTAAACGGAAATATCCCCGTTTCAGATCCTCATACGTAAATTCTTTATCGTCCGAGGTATGAAATTCCTTCTTTATGTATACTTGCTGATGGGTATTAGCTCCGTCGATATAGATGTTCTTAAATCTGAGTTCAGGGTAATTACTCTTATACACCAACCGCCTTAAACGAATATTATCCATATTAACCCTACGGTGAATACGGCTTTTGATGGAGTCCATCAGGCTCATTGTACGGTCATATCCTATTTTCTCAAGCTCATCGATTCGTTGGAAGTCCATCAGACTTACATCATTATATTTGAAAGTCATCAAAATACCGGCAGAATCAGGAAGAGAATAATCTGTCTTCTGCATAACCATATTTTCTATCTGGCTCATCAAATCATTCTCTTTCGGCTTCCCCGGATTAGTAGATACAACGCTACCGATAATGATGTCCGGATGAAAATCCTCACGCATCACGTCGGTCGGAAAATTATTATAGATTCCACCGTCGTAGGCCAACATGCTGTCTATCTCGATAGGCTTGAACATAAAGGGAAAACTCATAGAAGCCCGTACGGCGTCACCCAGATCACCACGCTTCAGAATCAGCTGCTTCTTGTTATACACATCCGATGCGATACAACGAAATGGTACAAAAAGTTTATCAAAATCACCGTCACATGCAGCCGTAGCACGCGCATACAGATCAATAAAGACAAGGTTCATCTGAATAGGATTAACAACACTGGTCGGCAGAAACTGCGGCTTCAGGCTCAACGAGTCCTTAAAGGAAAAACGTATATTGAAAAACTCCGGCGTGGGAAGATTCTTCTTAAAATAGTACATGTATTTTTCTTCCACCTCACCGGAATACCATCGCTTGAAATCTTCCGATTTCAGTAAGGTTTCCATGTCGTCAGGCGAATATCCCATGGCATAAAGAGAACCAACAATGGCTCCCATAGAAGTACCGGTTATATAATCTATCGGGATATTATTCTCTTCTAGAGCACGAATAATTCCAATATGCGTCAGTCCTTTAGCACCGCCACCACTCAATACCAGTCCGACTTTCTGTGCCTGGACAAGCATTGGCAAAAACAGTAAAAAAAGAAATAACAATAAAAGATTTTTCTTCATAAGGTCCAGCAAAACACTATATAGAGGGTTAAATCATCGTTCAAATATATACAATAGTTTCCAATTTATCGACAGCTGACATACATTTCTAATGAAAAAAGAGCATTACGATACATTTTCATGCACGTAATGCTCTTTGAATGATATTATGAAATTAAAAAGCGGCTGCTTAAATCAGCTCAATGCTTCTTTTTACAAAGTTATTTAATGCTTCACCTTTCAGCATATTGTTTTGCAACAATGCCAGATCGATCAACTGACGTACCACTTTGTTTTTGCCTGCATATCCGGCAAAAATAGAATCTTTCTGCTGCTTCAACTCATCCCATTTCTTATCCAGATCATTGAGTTCATCTTTCTCCGCAGTAGGGATATCTTCGTCTTTCTTGCCTTCTTGTTTTTTCTTGAGTGCATCACGACGTTTTGTCACATCCTCCAGTTCCGCCTGTATAGGAGCAATGGCAGTACTGCATTCCTTTTCTTCATCAGCCAATACCTCTTTCACTAATTTATGGTCTGAATTCAACACCAGATTAAACATATCGGGCATTTCACCATAGAAGCTCATACCGGCCTGAATATTGGCCATTTCCTTCATACGGCGCATATATTCGCTCTGGGTTATCATCACGGGAGAGCCATTTTCGCCTAAAGCCTGAGTCATGACATTAAATTCAACCTTTTCCATTTTCGGCAACTGACTCTTGAAGGCTGCTGACAGAGCTTCTTGTTTTGAAGCCTCAAGCACATCGCTCTTCTTATCTTCTTTCACAATCAGGTTGTCGACAACATCACTGTCTACACGAGTGAAGCGAGATTTCTCCAGTTTCTGTTCGAGCATGCTTACCATGGCCACATCCAGTTGTCCGTCCATCAACAGCACATTGTAACCTTTATTTTTGGCAGCTTCGATATAGGCAAACTGTTCGTCCTTATTATTGGCATACAGATAGATCAGGTTTTTATCTTTATCTGTCTGATTATCTTTAATCAAATTCTGATATTCCTCAAAGGTATAATGTTTGCCATCCGTATCGGTGAAAAGGGCAAATTTTTGTGCTTTATCATAGAAATCCTCTTGAGTGAGCATTCCATAATTAATAAAGATTTTTAAATCATTCCACTTCTCTTCGAACTGAGCGCGATCATTCTTAAAGATAGATTGCAGACGGTCTGATACCTTTTTCGAAATATAGGTAGAGATCTTCTTCACGTTCGAATCACTTTGCAGGTAAGAACGGGATACATTCAAAGGAATATCCGGTGAATCGAGCACACCATGGAGCAGAGTAAGGAAATCCGGAACAATACCTTCTACAGAATCCGTAACATAAACCTGATTACAATACAACTGAATCTTATTCTTATTCAAATCAATATTGCTCTTTACCTTCGGGAAGTAGAGGATACCGGTCAGATGGAACGGATAGTCTACATTCAAATGAATCCAGAACAAAGGTTCATCTGACATCGGATAAAGCTCACGATAGAATTTCTTATAATCTTCATCCGACAATTCACTCGGTTTCTTTGTCCACAAAGGAATGGTGTCATTGATTACATTATCTTCTGCCGTCTCCACTTGTTTGCCGTCTTTCCACTCTTTCTTTTTACCAAAAGCGATGGGAACGGGCAGGAAGCTGCAATATTTCTTCAGGAGGGCAGAGATGCGTGACTCTTCGAGAAACTCCTTGCAATCATCATCAATATATAATACGATATCTGTACCACGATCCGCTTTCTCCACCTCTTCAAGTGTAAACTCCGGACTGCCGTCGCAAGTCCATTTTACGGCCTGTGCACCTTCTTTATATGATTTGGTGATAATTTCAACCTTCTTGGAAACCATGAATGCAGAGTAGAACCCAAGTCCGAAGTGTCCAATGATGGCATTCGCATCGTTTTTATATTTTTCAAGGAAATCGTTAGCTCCCGAAAAGGCAATCTGGTTGATGTATTTATCAATCTCTTCAGCAGTCAAACCGATACCACGATCGGAGATGGTAATGGTGTCTTTGCCTAATGAAACGTGAACGGTCAAATCACCCAGTTCGCCCTTAAATTCACTGATAGAAGCCAATGTATTCAACTTCTGAGTGGCATCAACGGCATTGGATACTAATTCCCGCAGGAAGATTTCATGGTCACTGTACAAAAACTTTTTGATGATAGGGAAAATGTTCTCTGTTGTAACCCCAATATTACCTTTTTGCATAATAACGTATATTTTTTAAATGATCTTGGTTATTAATAATTGAATTTCTTTATTGCCTGAATAGAGACAAAAAAAATGCCAGACCATGCTGGTCTGACATTTTGACGTATGTTTGAAAGAAACAGTCGGATTATTCAGCCGTTTTGGCTTTATTTTTCATTTCCAACTCACCCTTTTCTTCATTTAAAGAGACAGTGATCGTATCTCCTTCATTCAGATCAGCCGAAATGATAAGTTCCGATAAGCCGTCTTCCAGATAGGTCTGGATGGCACGCTTCAGCGGACGTGCACCGTACTGGACATCATAGCCTTTTGAAGCGACAAACTGTTTAGCCTTGTCTTCAATGACCAGTTTATAGCCGATAGATTCGATTCTGTTATACAATCCTTTCAACTCAATATCGATAATCTTCGTTATAGCTTCTAATGACAACTGGTCAAAGGTGATGATTTCGTCAACACGATTTATAAATTCGGGTGCAAACGATTTATTCAGAGCTTTCTGAATCACGCTGCGAGAGAATTCTTTATCGTCAAGACGACTTTGAGTGGCAAAACCGACTCCACGCCCAAACTCTTTCAACTGGCGGGTTCCGATATTCGACGTCATGATAATAACAGTATTCTTAAAGTCAACCATTCTGCCATAACTGTCAGTCAGCCGACCTTCGTCCATCACCTGGAGAAGCAGATTGAACACATCGGGATGCGCCTTTTCTATTTCGTCAAGCAATACGATAGAATAGGGTTTACGGCGTACTTTCTCTGTCAATTGTCCGCCTTCCTCGTATCCTACGTATCCCGGAGGCGCTCCAACCAAGCGTGAGACTGTGAATTTCTCCATAAACTCACTCATATCGATACGGATCAATGCATCCGAAGAACCAAACATATATTTAGCCAATTCCTTGGCCAAATGAGTTTTACCAACGCCGGTAGGGCCTAGGAACATAAATGTACCAATCGGTTTATTCGGATCTTTCAGTCCGACACGGCTGCGCAGAATGGCCTTGACCAGCTTTTTGATAGCGTCGTCCTGAGCTATCACCTTCGATTGCAGGTCTTCTTTCATGCCTGCCAACTTGATGCCTTCCGCCTGTGCCATACGCTGTACCGGAATGCCGGACATCATTGATACGACATTTGCGATTTCTTCCTCATCCACCGTTTCACGATTATCCTTCAAACGTTCCTCCCAGTCTTTCTTCATCACATCCAACTGGACAGCAAGTTCTTTTTCCTTATCGCGAAAACTGGCAGCAAGTTCGAAATTCTGTGATTTGACAGCCTCGTTCTTGTTATTTTTAGCTTCTTCGATCAACTTCTCCTGATCTTCTATTTCCTTGGGTACACTCACATTGGTAAGATGTACACGCGAACCGGCTTCATCGAGTGCATCAATAGCTTTATCCGGGAAGTTACGGTCGGTTATATAACGGTCTGTCAACTTGACACAAGCTTCCAATGCCGCATCCGTATAATTTACGTTGTGATGATCTTCATATTTATCCTTAATATTACGAAGAATCTGCAACGTTTCGTCAGCTGTAGTAGGTTCTACCATTACCTTCTGGAAACGACGCTCCAACGCCCCGTCTTTTTCGATATTCTTCCGATATTCGTCAAGGGTAGTGGCACCGATACACTGAATCTCTCCACGCGCCAATGCCGGCTTCAACATGTTGGCAGCATCCATCGATCCGGCTGCCGATCCGGCACCTACAATGGTATGTATCTCGTCAATGAACAGAATCACATTCGGATTCTTCTGCAATTCGTTCAAGATGGAACGAATGCGTTCCTCAAACTGTCCGCGGTACTTGGTACCGGCAACAACCGCAGTCATATCGAGTGCAACCACACGCTTGTCAAACAGAATACGGGACACCTTTTTCTGTATAATACGAAGTGCCAGACCTTCCACTATGGCCGATTTTCCGACTCCCGGTTCACCGATCAAAATGGGGTTATTCTTCTTACGGCGACTTAATATCTGTGCCAGGCGCTCGATTTCCCGCTCACGTCCCACCACAGGGTCAAGACGGCCTTCCTCGGCGGCCTTAGTCATATCAGTACCAAAATTATCAAGCACCGGAGTATCATTAGCCGGCTTCCTGGAGGCAGTCTGCGCCTGTTGCTGACGTTCACCGGATCCATGGGACGAACGGGATTGATTCATCTCTTCTTCGTCGTCATCATCTTCTGTAAATCCCATGCCGGCACTGATATCCGGCTGTAAGGACAATTGTTCGAATACCTGCTGGTAATTCACATGATTCGCTTCAAGAACCGTTGCTGCCAGATTATCCTTATCTTTAAGGATGGCCAGCAGTACATGTTCCGTATCTGCAACTTGACTTTTCATCACTCGTGCTTCTAAAATACATAGTTTCAATATCTTTGCAGCTCCATTTGACAATGGAACATCGGCATCAGGCAACAGCATGTCGTCTGCATGCTCTTTCAGTATGGCCTCAATCTGCTTCTTTATGTCGGTCAGGTTTGTTTTGAGTTTAGACAATATCTCGATTGCTTTTCCCTCACCATCGCGAAGCATACCAAGCAACAAGTGCTCAGGCCCTATATAGCTACTTTTCAGGCGATTTGCCTCTTCTTTGCTATATACGATAATATCGGAAACTTTTTGTGAGAATTGATTATTCATACTTATCTTCCTTCTTCTAAGAGGTTATTCACTGGCAAATATACGCATTTCATATTGTTTGCATGCGCTTCATTTGCTTTATTTATTATATAACAAATGTCGTGCCATTATTTCCTTTGTTCTTATACATTATAATATAATAAAACAATTAAGTATAGAAAAAAACATTAGATAATGATAAAAGCACCTCCGACACCCGGATGTCGTGATGCCTGACACCCGGGTGTCGGAGGGTACGAGACCCGGGTGTCACAGACCTAAAGAATAAGGGTAGGGCACTCTTACAAAAAGCAAAAAACTTTCTTCGTTAAAGTTTTCGTATATCAAGGAAAAGTAGTACTTTAGCGTGGTTTTTGATAAACCGCAAATGTATAATTAATAATCTTTTTAAATGCTTGAACAAGACAGAATTATAAAGATTAACATCGAGGAGGAAATGAAGTCATCGTACATTGACTACTCCATGTCGGTCATCGTTTCACGTGCCCTTCCCGATGTTAGAGATGGATTTAAGCCCGTTCACCGCAGAATTCTCTACGGAATGATGGAACTGGGAAATACGTCAGACAAACCCTATAAGAAATCAGCCAGAATCGTAGGTGAAGTACTTGGTAAATATCACCCGCACGGAGACTCTTCTGTATATTTTGCGATGGTACGTATGGCTCAGGAATGGGCAATGCGCTATCCGCTGGTAGACGGGCAAGGTAACTTCGGTTCTGTAGACGGCGACAGTCCTGCTGCCATGCGTTACACTGAAGCACGTCTGAACAAATTAGGTGAAGAAATGATGCAGGACCTCTACAAAGAGACTGTAGATTTCGAACCTAACTTCGATAATACGCTGATGGAACCCAAAGTGATGCCGACACGTATTCCGAATTTGCTGGTCAACGGTGCTTCCGGTATTGCTGTAGGTATGGCAACCAACATGCCGCCCCATAATCTGTCTGAAGTCATCGATGCCTGCGAAGCATATCTTGACAATAAAGATGTGACCGTAGAGGAACTGATGGAATATGTAAAAGCGCCCGACTTCCCTACAGGAGGATATATATATGGCATAAGCGGCGTACGTGAAGCCTATCTTACGGGACGCGGACGCGTGGTTATGCGCGCGAAAGCAGAAATCGAGTCCGGACAGACACATGATAAGATCGTCGTTACAGAGATTCCCTACAACGTGAATAAGGCAGAATTGATTAAAGCAATTGCCGATCTTGTCAATGAAAAAAGAATAGAAGGTATATCAAATGCCAACGACGAGTCCGACCGTGAAGGTATGCGCATCGTTATTGATATCAAACGAGATGCAAATGCAAGTGTAGTGCTGAACAAGCTCTATAAAATGACAGCCTTGCAGACATCATTCGGTGTAAATAACGTTGCACTGGTCAACGGACGCCCTAAAATGCTGAACTTACGCGACTTGATTGTCTACTTCGTAGAGCATAGACACGATGTGGTAATTCGTCGTACTCAATTTGACCTGCGTAAGGCCAAAGAACGTGCACACATCTTGGAAGGCTTGATTATCGCTTCGGATAATATCGACGAAGTAATTCGTATCATCCGCGCCGCCAAAACACCCAACGAAGCAATCTCCGGACTGATGGAACGCTTCAACCTGAGCGAAATTCAGGCACGCGCCATCGTCGAAATGCGCCTGCGCCAATTAACAGGTCTGATGCAAGATCAGCTCCATGCTGAATACGAGGAGGTTATGAAGCAGATAGCATATTTGGAAAGTATCCTGGCCGATGATGAAATATGCCGTAAAGTAATTAAAGACGAATTGCTGGAAGTAAGAGCTAAATATGGTGACGAACGCCGCTCTGAAATCGTTTATTCATCAGAAGAATTCAATCCGGAAGACTTTTATGCGGATGATCAGATGATTATCACCATCTCACACATGGGATATATCAAACGTACGCCATTGACAGAATTCCGTGCTCAAAACCGCGGGGGAGTAGGCTCGAAGGGTACTGAAACCCGTGATGAAGACTTTGTTGAGCACATCTACCCGGCAACAATGCACAACACGATGATGTTCTTTACTCAAAAGGGTAAATGTTACTGGCTGAAGGTATACGAAATACCTGAAGGAACAAAGAACTCTAAGGGCCGTGCTATCCAGAACTTGCTGAACATTGACTCGGACGATGCTGTTAATGCATATTTGCGTGTGAAGAGTTTGAATGACCAGGAATATATTAACAGTCATTATGTACTGTTCTGTACCAAGAATGGCGTTATAAAGAAAACATCTTTGGAACAATACTCACGCCCGCGCCAGAATGGTGTCAATGCAATTACTATCCGTGAAGACGACCGAGTAATAGAAGTGCGTATGACCAACGGAAACAACGAAATCATCATAGCCAACCGCAACGGACGCGCAATACGTTTCCATGAAGCAGCAGTTCGCGTAATGGGCCGTACAGCTACCGGAGTTCGTGGTATCACACTGGATGACGACGGACAGGATGAAGTAATAGGCATGATTTGCATTAAGGATCTTGAGACAGAGTCCGTAATGGTTGTCTCCGAACAAGGCTATGGTAAACGTTCTGATATTGAAGATTATCGTAAAACAAACCGTGGCGGCAAAGGTGTGAAGACCATGAATATTACCGAAAAAACGGGTAAGCTGGTTACAATCAAGTCTGTAACAGACGATAACGACCTGATGATTATTAATAAATCGGGTATTACAATTCGTCTGAAAGTAGCTGATGTCCGCATCATGGGCCGTGCAACTCAAGGAGTCCGTCTGATCAATCTTGAAAAACGTAACGACCAGATCGGTTCTGTATGTAAAGTTACATCCGAAAGCCTGGAAGATGAAGTTCCGGAAGAAGAAAGAGAAGGAAATATTCCAAGCGATCCGGAAACGAATACACCGGTAAATGAAACAGAAGAATAGACATAATATTAATAATTAATCAAACAACAATCATGAAAAGAGTATTATTTTCAATGGTTTTACTGATGGCAGTAAGTTTTGCATTCGCTCAGGAGAAAAATGTAAAAGAAGCGAAAAGCATTGCCGGAGAAGTAAAACCTGACTTCGCAAAAGCTGAACAACTGATTAACGAAGCATTAACTAACCCTGAAACAAAGGATAATGCGGCAACTTGGGACGTGGCAGGTTATATTCAGAAAAGAATCAACGAAAAGGAGATGGAAAATGCTTATCTGAGAAAACCTTATGATACATTGAAAGTATACAATAGCGTACTGAATATGTACAACTATTACGTTAAATGTGACGAACTGGCACAGATTCCTAATGAAAAAGGTAAAATCAAAAACAAATACAGAAGCGCTAACTCAAAAACAATTCTGGCAGAGCGTCCTAACTTGATTAACGGTGGTATTCAGTACTTCAATTTAAATAAGAACGAAGACGCATTAAAGTATTTTGCAGCTTATGTAGATGCAGCTACGCTACCTATGATGGAGAAAGAAAATTTGCTGGAAAAAGATACCATTTTGCCGCAGGTAGCATATTATGCCACTTTGGCTGCAGATAGAGTAGGTGACAAAGATGCTGTCATGAAATATGCTCAATATGCTTTGAAAGATAAAGAAAATGGCCAATTTGCAATGCAATTGTTGACAGATGCTTACAAAGCTAAAGGTGATACTGCTAAATGGGTAGAAAAATTGCAGGAAGGTATTGTTAAGTTCCCTGAAAATCAATATTTCTTCGCAAATCTGGTTGACTACTATAGCAGCTCTAACCAAAATGACAAAGCAATGCAGTTTGCTGATGATATGTTGGCTAAAGATCCGAATAACAAATTATATCTGTATGTGAAGGCATATCTGTATCATAATATGAAAGATTATGAGAAAGCAATTGAGTTCTATAAAAAGACTCTTGACATAGATCCTACATATGCAGAAGCATGCTCAAATTTAGGTTTGGTATATCTGTTACAAGCACAAGAGTATGCTGACAAAGCACCGGCAGATATTAATGACCCGAATTATGCAGCAGCACAAGCTGAGATCAAGAAATTCTACGAAGCTGCTAAACCGTATTACGAAAAAGCAAGAGAGTTGAAACCTGATCAGAAAGATTTGTGGTTACAAGGTCTTTACCGGGTATATTACAACTTGAATATGGGACCGGAATTCGAAGAAATCGAGAAAATGATGTAATGATTAAATAGATATTTTTTCGCAAAGATTTTTGTGAAAGGGGTTGCCTGATTCGAGAAATTGGGCAGCCTCTTTTTTTGCTTAAATCAGGATACAGGTTCTTATTTTTTAAGAGCTAAAGAAGGCAAAATTAGCAAGATGGAAATAGGGATTAAATAAAAGAGGCAATTTACTATATATAAGTAAATTGCCTCTTTCTTATTAAACATAATGTTGATTATTCCATTAATTTAAAACTCTTTTTTCAGGTGACTGATCATCCGTTAATAACTAATAACGGTGTATCTGAATGGAATATCATCTTACGAGCAATACCGGGATTGAACAAACGGGAAAATATATTCCGTTTATAAGAAGTTAATGTGATAATATCAATCTGATTTGTTTTAATGTAATTATCCAAACTATTCAGAAAATCATTACTCATCACCACATCATAATGAATCTCAAGATCCGGATATTGCTTTTGGAAATAATCCTTAATACCAGCTAATTTTATTTCATTCCATGTATCTTTTACGTCTGATAAATGAATAAGAGAAACAGAAAAATGAAATGGGCTAAGTCCATTGATAAATGAATCGAAAGCAATCAAATCACGTTGATCAAAGTTCGTCATAAAGGCAATCCGCTTCACTTCATCGAAACGATTGAAAGGAGTATTTTCGGGAATAGCCAGCACTGTAGTATGACTACGTTCAATTATCTCGGCAGTTACACTACCAATAAGATCAATATCTTTCTGATTCTTACCTCGAGTACCCATTATAATGATTCTGGGACGATGTTCTTTATTATATCTGAGTATTTCTTCTTCCGGGATACCTTCACGCAAGACACACGTATATTTGACATCAGGAAACTCTCCGGATGCAACTTTTTGCTTAACCTTCTCTGACAGAGCATTCAGATCATCATGTACTTTATGCAATACATTCTTCACAGTCTCTTCATCACTAATCTGATAGTTAAACACATCGCCATATGGCAATGATGAAGCATAAATTGGCGTAAAGTAGACATGCAGCAAGATAACCTCCGCATCGAAAGATTTGGCAAAATTAAAACCAAATTCACAAGCTTTCATTGAATAATTAGAGAAATCAACCGGAATAAGAACCTTTTTAGTGCGATGCTCCACTTTAGGGACCTTCTCTCCCACTATACTTTCAGCAAGCCAGGCAGAACTCTCGGTAATCTTCAATGCACGCGGCAAATCACTTTCTTTAATACGTAAACGCACACCGGATGAAACAACTGGCTGTATCTGGTTTACATTGTGAATATACGTCTCTATACCCTCATTCTCAAGAACATTCTTCAATATCTGAGCTTTTGTATAAGTCAGAATAGCTAAAGTTACTAATTTCTCTTCCATAATTCGTTTATTTATTGAATTCAACAAATAAGAAATCCCAATTGTTTTGCCAATTGGGATTCTGACTTTATCTCTTATTTAAACCTGCATAGATTCGGTAGCTTCTTCTTTACTCATATTTAATTCATCCAATATTCTTAATGCCCGATCGAGCACAGTGGTATCATCAATCATAACCAATCCACCATCCGGACCAGGCTCAAGATGTATTCCGACACTTTTCCCTTCCTTGAAATTATGACCACCAAAGAAATTTCTCACTGTATCGACGTTTAAATTGAGTTCGTCTGCTATTCTATGCATGCTACCGCTAGGCAATGAATCTTTAATTTTACGAAGTTCATTAAATGTTATTGTTCTCATGTCTCATAAATTTAATGGTTAATACTATGTGACTTTATTATCACGCTATAAACTTAAGGAAAAAAAAAGATAAAACAAAACAAAAGCTTCTCTTTTTTCGCTAAAACAATATAAATCAACGATAACTTGTTATAATATAATAAAGTCCGCCCTCAATAATCTTAGATTATTGAGGGCGGACTTTGATGAAATATATATAGATTCTATTCTTAAATAATTTCAATTGAACCAACCGGTACCCATCCCACTTTTCCATCTTCAAGGCGGATTTCTTTCCAATCTTTCATTGAATCATCTTTAATGTTAACCTTATGCCCTTCATGAAGAATAAATAAGCTGGTACCATTTTCACTAGGCGTACTTCTAACCGTTACACTCGGACTCATTATTATCGCAGTATCTCTGTTCAACAGCTCTTCTTTTTGTTTAGAGGCAAAAACATTGGCCATCACAACAACTATCAAAAAGATAATGCCTGTAATAAAACCGACTTTCTTCAACACCACTTGCTTCGAGAAAATAAAGAAATATAGAGAGACGATTAGCAGTAGAAAACTTACAATCCCCCATATAGCCCATGAATCTACGCTCATACTATTAATTAATGCCTTTGTCCATGTAACAAAGAATATCTCAGGAGCAACTTCTACTTTATCTACAGTCTTACCACGAACTATCTCCAAATTGGCACGAATATCTCCGTTACCGGGCTGAAGCAGCAAGGCCTTTTCATAGTTTAAAATGGCTTTTGCTATCTCATTTATTTTATAATAGCTATTACCAAGATTATAGTATACATCGGCCGACTCGCCTTTACGCAAAAGTGATTCATAAATCTGGATTGCAGACGCAAAATCATTTCTGATATATGCACTATCTCCCTCAGCTTTTGTGGCATCTTCTAATTTGGAACCGGAAAACTCTGCATTATGGATACTGACAGTATCTCCCTGTATCATCTGAGTAGAATCTGTTGTTAACGAATCCTGCCCGAAAGAAGTTACAGCCATTAACAAACCCAAAGCAAAAAACAATATTTTTTTCATGACTTATTCTTCTCTAAATTAGCGTTTTATTGAATTTTCCATTTTACTCATAACTTCCAATGACGATGAATAAACTTTATCCATAGCCTGGCTCTCATCTCCTGGAGCAAAACGTGCAAACTCACATTCATTCAGAGCATTCAGGAAATCTTTTATTAGTTCGTCACTGACTCCATAATTTCTAAGTTTTTCTTCTACATTATCTTTAGACAAACGAGAAACCGGAATATTAAGTTTATCACTGATATATCCCCATAGAGCTTTAAGTACTTCATCATAAAATGCCTCCTTGCTATTCTCCGCAAGCAATTTACCAGCTAACTTCATTCGTTTAGTAGCCACTTTATTGGCTTTCTTTGTACGCATCTTAGCTACATTGGCATTCTCGGCAGCCTGTTTGCGATAAACTATAAAGAAAACAATAAACACCACAGCAGGAATGATGTAGAATAGCCAATAAAGTAAAGAACCAAACAAAAGATTATCTTTTGGCTGAAGCTTCACATCATTCAGTTTTATATAGCGAATATCTTCACCCAATACTTTCAGATCTTCTTTATTAGTAAAGTTGGCAATAACCTGATCTGCATTTCCTGCTCCTTTTTCCACCTTAACCTCATAATCTTCGGTATTCAGTGTTTTATAGGCCTTCGACTTGATATCAAAATAACTGAAGGATACTCCTGGTATTTTATAAACTCCTGCATGTCTTGGAATTGCAAGATATTCAATAACTTTATTACCGGAAAGTCCTTCTTGAGTCAAACGAACTTTGCTATCCACCTTCGGATCATATACATCAAAATCTTCCGGGAATTTTATTTCCGGATTTGCAATTAATTTTAAATTGCCGGTTCCCGAAATCACTAGCTTTATCGTGATAGCATCATTCGTTTTCACTTCTTTAGAATTAATGGAAGAAGTGATACTAAACTCTCCTACTCCTCCGGAGAAATTGGCAGGTTTACCTGTTGGTAACGGATTCACATTAATCGTAATCTTAGGAGTTACAATTACCTTACTTACATTCACATAATTGCTTCCACCATTAAAGAAGGCATCAAACGGATCATCAGATTGTACAGCTTTAGCAATGGTAGCATCAAAACGTGCAGGCTCAATAGTCAATTTTCCAGACTGTTGTGGGAACAGCACAAATTGACGATACACTGTCGTAAAATAGTTTTTTCCTTTATAATGTTCCTGTGACCATTTTGCATTAGCAGGCATCTCTATTTCTTGTGAATGAAATCCCTTAAAATCAGGAAGTTTCACATTCTCAAAACGAAGTTGAGACTCTCTTGTGTAAATCTTAAAAGTTAACAGAAAGGCTTCCTGCTCATATACATTCGTTTTATTGACTGTCGCAGTTATAAGTAAGTCTTGGTTAGAAACAGAGGAAGGCGTTCCACTTTGGCTGCCAGACGATGCAGTTCCTTTGCCATCTGCCGTATTCCCGGCTTTATCCGGAGGAAGAACTTTAATTTTTACCGAATTAGAAACCATCTGATTCCCGTCAGCCGTAATCGTTGCACCTGGAATAGAATACTCTCCTTCAGCCGTAGCCATTAAGATATAAGTAAAGGTAATACTATTATTAGTAACCCCATTAATCGATTGCATACGTTGGGAACGGTTAGGCCCCATTAACACCTCAAATCCCTTAATAGAAGGCACACGAAAATCTCGTACTTTTATCGTATTTACCGTATACGATAACCTGAACTGATCACCTACTACTACAGCATCAGGGGCAGATGCAGTAAACACTACCTTTCCGTCAGCCTGCGCTTGCGTAGTCATGGCTACCAGTGCAATCAATAAGAAAATCAATTTTCTCATTTCATCTGAAGTTTTTATCATCAATTATTTTATTATTACCAGTCTTTTTCCAGACGTCTTCCTTGAAGAGTCTGTTGCTTTTTCACTTTATCCTGAACCCCTTTTTCATCTTGCATCACAGAATTGAGCAGCTGTTCCGCATTCTCCTTAGACATTTCATTATCATTTTTCTCTGATTTAGGAGGTTGTTGCTGTTGTTTATCTTTATTTTGATCATTCTGCTTATTCTGATCTTTTTTATCTTGTTGCTTTTGTTGATCATCTTTATTCTGATCCTGATTCTGATCTTGATTCTGCTGATTTTGCTGTTGATCCTTCAGCAACTTTTGAGCTAATGCCAGGTTATAACGGGTTTCATCGTCTTTCGGATTATTTCTCAAAGACATCTTATAAGCTTCAACCGCTTTTTGATAATCTTTACCAGACTGGAATAACACTCCCATATTATGATAAATTTGTCCCAGTTTAGCTTTATCTTTTTCTATACTGGTTGCCGCCACATATTGTTCCATCGCATCTTTGAACTTTTGCTGCTGCGACAACGTATTACCCAAGTTGTACATGGAAATAGTAGACTTAGGATTTGCCTCTAATGCTTTACGGTAATTAACTTCAGCATCCACGAAAACACTGTCTTTAAACAGACGATTGCCTTTACGGATATAATCACGCTCGGCTTTTTGTGCAAATGCACCCGCAGAAAGCGATAGCAACAGAGCAAACAATATATATTTATTTCTTGACATATACATTACTACTTATTAGAAAACAACCTAATGTTCTTAAACAATGGATTTTTGCGGTCCAGAATCAACATTTCTACCAATAACAAGAGCAATATCATCCAGGCAATCACTTGGAACTGTTCATTATAATCTGTATAAACCTTAGATTCAACATCCGATTTAGCCATTTTATTAATCTCTTGATTAATAGCTTTCTGAGCAGAATTAGAGTTATCTACACGAACATAAATACCATTTCCTTCCTTTGCTATCTCTTGGCACATTGCCTCATTCAGACGAGTCACAATTACATTGCCTTCACGGTCACGACGAAAATCGTTACTACCCTCAATCGGAATGGGAGCTCCGTCGGGTAAGCCCACTCCCAAAACATTCACCTGAATTCCCTTTTTAGCAGCCTCTTTAGCAGCTTCAACAGCTCCCCCTTCATGATTCTCACCATCGGTAATCACCACAATAGCACGTCCCACTCCTTCTTGCGGAGTAAAACTACGGGCAGCAAGATTGATAGCAGCACCGATAGCTGTACCCTGTTTAGATATCAACGAAGGACTGATTGATTCCAAAAACATTTTAGCAGAAATATAATCGCTTGTTATAGGTAATTGAGTAAAGGCATCTCCTGCAAAGACAATCATTCCTACCTTATCATTCTCCATACCATCTACCAATTTAGATATAAGCCGTTTAGCTTTTTCTAAACGACTAGGCTGGACATCTTGGGCAAGCATAGAATTCGAAATATCCAATGCAATCATAACCTCCACCCCTTTGCGCTTTACTGTCTCCAATTTAGAGCCGAATTGCGGACGAGCCAATAGTACAGCAAATAGACCTATGGCAGTAAATAACAACCAGAATTTTACATCCGGACGATATTTAGATACATCAGGCATCAATTGTGCCATCAACACCGGATCTCCGAATTTACGAATAGCCTTCCTCTTTCTATAATTAGAATAAAGGTAGAAGGCTGCCAGCAATGGTAGCAGCAGCAACAAATATAAATATGCAGGTTCTTCAAATCGAAACATCTTTTTATCAATTTTATGGTATCTTCTTCAATATTGAGTTCCGTAACAGTACCTCAAGCAATATACATAAGAATGCAGCCAACGCAAACCAACGATATTCTTCCTGACGTTTACTGTACTCTTTCACATTCAGTTTTGTTTTTTCCAATTTATCAATCTCTTCATAAACCTCTTTCAGCTTCGAATTACTGGTAGCACGAAAATAGTTCCCATCCGTAGTACCTGCTATTTGAGTAAGAGTCTTCTCATCAATCTCAACCGGTGTATTAATATACTGTGTTGTACCACCAACTCGTACCGGATATGGAGCCATACCGTTTGTTCCCACACCAATAGTATAAACGCGTATACCAAAACTCTTTGCAATTTCAGCAGCGGTCAATGGAGAAATATCTCCTTTATTATTGGTACCATCCGTCAACAAAATAATCACTTTTGATTTTGCTTTACTATCTTTCAGCCTGGTTACTGCATTGGCAATTCCCATACCAACTGCTGTTCCATCCTCAATAATATCGCACTGTATCCCCTGAAATAAGTTAAGTAATACAGCATGATCTACTGTCAAAGGACACTGAGTAAAACTTTCACCGGCAAACAGTGTAATTCCTATGTTATCATTCGGGCGACCGTTGATGAATTCCGCAGCCACATCTTTGGCAGCCTCCAACCTGTTGGGTTTCAAATCTTCTGCCAACATACTGGTCGATACATCAATAGCCAACATAATATCAATACCTTCAATTTCGCTGTTCTGCCAGCTGTTTGTTGTTTGGGGGCGTGCCAAAACCAAAATAATCAATATTAGAGTGATGACACGCAGACCAAACGGTACATGAAGCAGATAATTCTTGTAACTTTTAGGGGCATGTGCATATACTCGTGCATCAGAGATCTGAAGAGTCGGCTCAGTCTTTTTCCGCTTCATTATGTACCATACAATATATGGCACAAGCAACAGCAGCAAAAACAAATATTCAATATTGGCAAAAACCATTCTATTTATAATTTACTATTTCTTATTTTAAAACAATAAAAATCAAAATCTATTACCCAAATAGATTATAAAGTTGCAACCCAATATAGACGAAGGTCGCAATAAGAGCTACCGACAGGAATACGATACCACAGATCAGCAATATCTTCGTACGTAAAGATCGTTTCTCTATTATCGTGATTTCATTAGGTTGCGGCTTCTGATTCTCTTCTTCCAATTGTTTTGTTTCATTTATAAAGTCAATTGCATTGATCAAATTCGCATCATTCTCATTCATCTGCGGATCATGCTTGGCAAACTTTACTAAATCGGCTGTCTGGAATAAATATTTCAAATCTGATATAGCTTCTTTATCATTAAATTCCAGCAGTTTATCTATTATTTCGGATGAAGTCATCTCCAATGCATTAAAGCCAAATCTATTTTTAATATACGTACGAAGAGCATCCGTCAGTTCGGTATAATACTCCTTCGATTGTCCTTTTTGCCAAATTTTCTCAGTCTTTATTCGCTCAATCTCTTTCATCGCCAATTGATGCGGAGGCAACTTAGGTTCAACTTTCACTTTACGAATAATAGGCTTATTATCACGGATACGGATAATCAGATAAATAAGCAATCCGAGCAATGGTAATGCCAGAAAAGAGCAAGCAATCAAACCATACCAATCCTCCCAGGCAAAGGGAGCTTTCATAACAGTCTTCTGACCAAAAAATTGATCAGGATGTAACGTATCTACAGGTATTGAATATACCTTCAATGCCAACGCCTTTGATTTATACTCTTTATTATCAATCTTTACTCCCATAGGAGGAATATAATATAATGCCGAATCAAAAGAAGTTACCGTATATTCTTGAGTAATCAGCATTCTCTGGCGATCATTCAAATATTGTGTATCAGGTTTAGCAATATCCACAATCTCCACACCACGTACCAATGTATCCGTAAATGACGGAAAAATAGCCCTCTGCTTCGCATCCATCGCTACTTGTAATTGCACTTTCGCCTGCTCTCCTATCAGAATTTGCAAAGAGTCTATTTTAGCATCCACAGTCACTGACTGTGCAGCAATTCTGCCAGAAACCAGAAATAACAATACTATCAGCAATATATATTTATTCATCTTTCCCGTTAATTTCGTTTAGCAAACAAATTCAGTAATGCTTTGACATAATCCTGATCAGTACGTACCGAAACAGAATCGACATTACTTTTGGTAAACGTTTCATCTAACTCAGTTTGTTTATTCACCCACCATTCATGATGTGCCCTACGTACTCCTGCCGAAGATGTGTCGATCCATTGTTCATGTCCGGTTTCCGCATCTTTAATCCGCATCAGACCTACTGCCGGCAACTCGGCCACTCGCCTGTCATATACTTGAATGGCAACTACATCATGTTTCCTATTCGCTATGGTCATTGCATTCTTAAAACTTTCCTGATCGATAAAGTCAGACAGAATAAAAGCGGTACAACGTCTTTTCATTACATTCGTCAAATATTCCAAAGCAAGACGTATGTTGGTCCGACGACTATCAGGCTTAAAATCAATCAATTCACGAATGATATATAGAATATGCTTACGTCCTTTTTTAGGAGGAATAAACTTTTCTATTCTGTCTGAGAAGAAAATAACTCCGATTTTATCATTGTTCTGGATAGCAGAAAATGCAAGAGTGGCCGCAATTTCTGTCACCATATCCTTCTTCAGCTGTTTTACAGTGCCAAATTCCAAACTGCCGGAAACATCTACCATCAACATTACCGTCAACTCGCGTTCTTCTTCAAACACCTTCACAAAAGGTTTATTGAAACGCGCTGTCACATTCCAGTCAATGTCACGGATATCATCGCCAAACTGATATTCGCGCACCTCGGAAAAAGCCATACCCCTACCTTTAAAGGCTGAATGATACTGGCCTGCAAAGATATTGTTAGACAGTCCACGCGTCTTTATTTCAATCCGACGAACTTTTTTTAGAATTTCACTTGTTTCCATCTATTTAATTGAGAATTGAAAATTGATAATTGAGGATTGTTCATTCTCAACTAAAATTAAGGCACTTCTATCTTATTCAAAATTTTGCTGACAATTTCATCAGAAGTCACATTGCTGGCCTCCGCTTCATATGTCAATCCGATACGATGACGAAGTACGTCATGCGCAACAGCACGTACATCTTCTGGAATCACATAGCCACGACGTTTAATAAACGCATATGTACGTGCAGCCAAAGCTAAATTAATAGAGGCACGAGGTGACCCACCGAATCCAATCATATCTTTCAATTCTTTCAAATCGTATTTTTCCGGATAACGTGTAGCAAACACGATATCTACAATATAACGTTCAATCTTCTCGTCTAAATAAACTTGACGAACCACTTTACGTGCCTCGATAATCTCTTCAGCCTTCAAGATAGGCTTCACATTAAACTTCTCTCCATTGATATTTTGGCGAATAATTAATTTCTCCTCTTCCTGTTTCGGATAATCAATAATCACCTTTAACATAAAACGGTCTACCTGAGCTTCCGGAAGCGGATATGTACCTTCCTGTTCTATCGGGTTCTGAGTAGCCAAAACGAGGAACGGTTCGGGTAACAAAAATGTTTCTTTACCAATAGTTACTTGACGTTCCTGCATTGCTTCAAGCAAAGCACTTTGAACTTTAGCGGGAGCACGGTTTATTTCATCAGCCAATACAAAATTAGCAAAAATCGGACCTTTCTTCACTTGGAAACTTTCATCCTTCTGACTGTAAACCATCGTACCGACAACGTCAGCTGGCAATAAGTCAGGCGTAAACTGTATGCGGCTGTATTTTGCATCGATCAACGAGGCCAATGTCTTAATGGCCAAAGTTTTTGCCAAACCCGGTACACCTTCAAGCAACACGTGTCCATCAGAAAGTAATCCGATTAACAGTGACTCTACCAAATGTTTCTGACCTACAATGATTTGGTCCATGCCTGTTGTAAGATTGGTAACGAAAGCACTCTGTCTTTCAATCCGCTCGTTCAATTCGCGGATGTCAATTGATTCAGCCATAAATACTAATTATTTTATTGTTTAATTTTCTTTTTAATAATATGAGTAAAGCCTATGTTGTAAGGCTTTTTAATTTCGATTCCAAAAGTACACTATATCTTTAACCATTCCAACTAATTTTTATTAAAAAACAATGCGAAGTCTTTAGATTAAGGTACTTTCATACGCTTTTGTATTTGTATAACATAAACACAATACCCGAATGTATAAACTTGTATACACCCGGGTGATCACATTAGACTGTCATTTTTTAACCAATTCCGGTATTTTAAGTACAGTACCATACGGTACATTATTCGGATTCTTAATCACTCCCCGATTATGTTTAACGATATAGGGCCATAAATCTTTTGTACCATAAAACCGTAGAGATACCCTGGTCAGAGTTTCACCTTCTTTAATTGTATAAGTCGCCTTAGTACCGGTAATTGTATAATTCACTGAATCCGGCTTAACTGGGATTGACACTGTTTTAGTATTCTTTTCCCGGGATACCGATTTACTTTCTGAAGTTTTATCTACTTTCTCCGATACATTGACATGCTCAGACATCGATTTTACCTCCTGTTGATTCGGAGTCTTTGCTACCACCTCAACAATAGTATCCGCTTTTGCAATAGTATCCAATGGAATTTCCCGTATCGGTTCTTTTTTCTCTACTGCCTCTGTGGTTATTGACTGTTCCGATTCTTTTTTAGAAAACAAATCCGGATAATAAACAAAAGCTAATGCTGCACCGCAAAGCGACATAACAACTACTATAATCATTATTAAATAAGGAACAGGAGATTTTTGGTTTTCCGGTTTAACTTCCTTCTTTGGGCGCTTTTCCTTTTTTACAGGGATAGTCGATACTTCTGCTTTTTGAATCTCCCGTGCTATAATTTCTTCGGCAGTCAATTTAAGAGAACCTTCGTCTTCTATCACCTTTTTAAAATTATCTGTAATTTCTTGCCCTGTATCTCCAGTGAACTGGATTGGCTCTTCAGAATTTTCTACTACTTTATCCAATCCACCCTCTTCTCGAACCTCAGCAATGGATGAACCTTCTACTACAGCTTCACTACCTTTATGTATACTAACATCTTCAACTGTTTCAAGTATGTCAATATCATCTACAACCTCTGTCCTTTCGGATCCCTTCATAACTTCCGGAACGTCTTCTGCAACTTCCACATCTGACAACACAACATTCTGCTCGTCTAAGGTTTCCGGTTCAATTTTCTCATTCGCCTCTGTTTCAATTGTTTTTTCCTCTGCTTTCGCTTCCTCTCTCTCTACAATCTCTGTTATTAACGGAGGCTCAGTTGTTTCGGATACATTCCCTGATTCTTCCTCCAGTTCCTCTATTGGCGTATCTTCCAAGACTGTATTCTCATTCAGCACTACCGTTTCGAAATGTGAAAAAGGTCTATTTATGATATCTCTTAAAGAAGGGTCAGGAGTAAAAGAAATCTTAGTATGCCCCTCTATTTTAATACGTTCACCTGTATTGACATTTACACTTTCCCGACTATTGACCCCTATCAATTTGAATGTACCCAATCCTTTGATTTTCACATATTGATCAGTGTCCAGAGCTTGTTCTATCAACAAGAAAAACTCCCGGACGAAAACATCAGCATCTTCTTGAGAAACCTCATGTCTGTTAACCAGTAGTTCAACAAGATCTTGTATAGTCAACTTTTCATTCATACGGAAATGTTTCTTTAAACTTATCTTTTAATATAGGACTCGGCTTAAACGCCAGTACTAACTTGGGTGGAACCAACAGTCGCAACTTAGTGACGGGATTGATGACAATACGTTCTGCTTTCTTTTTTACCTCAAAAGTACCAAACCCCTGTATTCCTATAGCATTGCTTTCCTGCAATTCCTGAGTAATATCAGATAGCAGAGATGTTATCAGCTCAGAAGTATATTTTGTATTATACCCCAACCTGCGAGAAAGTTCAGAAGTAAATTCTTTATTATTCAAGATCCTACAATTTAAAAAAAATATGTTGCTATATTAATCAATCCAGATCAAAAAACAAATTCTTCAGGAAATATATTTAAATTATTTCACCAAAAAGATCGAATTCATCGGAATCAATCACTTGTACTTGATAAAAGTTACCAATCATCAAATTAACCCCTTCACGTTTTATCAAAACTTCAGGATCTACTTCCGGAGAATCAAACTCTGTACGCCCAATGTAATATCCACCCTCTATACGATCAATAATGACTCTCATTTTTTGTCCAACTTTTGATGCACTTAATTCAGTAGAAATTCCCTGCTGAATAGTCATTAACTCATCCAATCGTGCCTGTTTTAGCTCCTGAGGAATAGAGTCTTCATAATTAGCCGCAGCATATGTTCCTTCTTCTTCTGAATAAGTAAAAGCCCCCATCCTATCAAAGCGCGCTTTACGTACAAACTCTTTCAATTCCTCAAAATCTTCTTCTGTCTCTCCTGGATGACCCACCATCAACGTCGTACGCAAATGGATTCCGGGAACTTCCTTACGAAACTGTTCAATCAACCGATAAGTCTCCTTTTTCGTCACATGACGACGCATACGTTGCAGCATATTATCACTGATATGCTGTAATGCAATATCCATGTATTTACATACATTATCTCGTTCACGCATCACCCGGAACAACTCTTCAGGGAAATGTGCCGGATATGCATAATGTAAACGTATCCATTCTACACCCGGAATTTCAGAAATACGTTCGATCAACTCCGGAAGCATTTGCTTCTTATATAAATCCACTCCATAGTAAGTTAGTTCCTGAGCAATTACCTGAAACTCCTTTACACCATTGGAAACCAAATATCTCACCTCTTCCAGGATTTCTTCTATAGAACGAGATACATGTCGTCCTGTAATAATCGGTATAGCACAATAAGAGCATTTACGATCACAACCCTCTGATATTTTCAGATAAGCATAATGATTAGGAGTGGTAAGAGTACGCTCAATATGAAGCTCCTCATGGTAAGCTTTACCCAAATCCTGTAACAACCCCTTCCAATTGAATTTTCCATAAAACTTATCAACCTGAGGAATCTCAATCGCTAATTCCTTTAAATAACGTTCCGAAAGACAGCCCATTACAAAAAGTTTCTCCAAATTGCCTTCTTCTTTTTCTTGTGCAAACTCCAGAATCATATTAATCGATTCTTCTTTTGCATCACCGATAAAACCACAGGTATTAATAACAGCTATCTCTCCTGTCGGCTTTTCCGAGTCATGGGTTACATCATATCCGGCTTCTTCCAATTGACGCATCAACTGTTCTGAATCCACCAGGTTCTTTGAGCACCCTAATGTTATGATATCTATAGTTTTTCTTTTCATGCATTCTCTCCAAATAAGGAGTCTACAAATTCTTTCTTGCGGAACACCTGTAGGTCTTCCATACCCTCACCCAATCCGATATATTTCACCGGAATCTTAAACTGATCTGAAATTCCGATAACAACGCCACCTTTTGCTGTCCCATCCAACTTGGTTATAGCCATAGCAGTTACTTCTGTTGCAAGTGTGAATTGTTTTGCCTGCTCAAAGGCATTTTGTCCGGTCGAGCCATCAAGCACCAACAGCACCTCGTTCGGAGCATCAGGCACTACTTTCTTCATTACATTTTTAATTTTCGTCAGTTCGTTCATCAAGCCAACTTTATTGTGCAAACGTCCTGCCGTATCAATGATCACAACATCAGCGTTATTAGCTACTGCAGAACTTAATGTATCAAACGCAACAGAAGCCGGATCGGCCCCCATCTTTTGTTTAATGACTGGAACACCCACTCTTTCACCCCATATCACCAATTGCTCCACAGCTGCTGCACGAAAAGTATCGGCTGCCCCCAAATATACAGATTTACTGGCTTTCTTAAATTGATAAGCCAGTTTACCAATAGTGGTTGTTTTACCAACTCCGTTTACACCCACCACCATAATAACATAAGGCTTTTTCTCTACCGGAACATCGAAATCGGCAACATCATCCGAATTATTTTCAGTCAGCAATGCAGCTATTTCTTCACGAAGAATCGAATTCAACTCTTGTGTATTTACATATTTATCTTCTGCTGCACGTTTTTCGATACGCTTGATGATATTAAGAGTAGTCTCTACCCCTACGTCCGATGTGATAAGTACCTCTTCCAGATTATCCAGCACTTCATCATCCACCTTCGATTTTCCGGCCACCGCACGGGCAATCTTGCTGAATACACTTTCTTTGGTTTTAGATAATCCTTTATCTAAAGTTTCCTTCTTTTCCTTTGAGAAAAAACTAAAAAATCCCATGATTACAATTATTTGTATAATACATTATGCTACAAAGATATAATAAAACTGGCGTAAAGTAAAAAATGAAGCGAATAAAATTGGCAAAAAAAATCCCCTCAATGAATATCAGTGAGAGGATTTTTCGGATTGCTATTTATGCAACCGGCTTATTTCTTAAAAAAGTCTTGTACTTTTTCGTTAGAAACCATTTGTTCATCAAAAATGTAAGCTCCAGTTTTCGGAGATTTAACCATTTTGATAACCTTAGTATAAGCACGACCTTCTTTAGATCCTTCGTGCAAACTTGCTACTGTTTTCTTTGCCATGGGTTATACTCTTTCTTTATTATTTAATTTCTTTGTGTACTGTTACTCTTTTCAGAATTGGGTTGTATTTCTTCAACTCAAGTCTTTCAGTAGTATTCTTTCTGTTCTTAGTTGTGATATAACGAGATGTTCCCGGCATACCGCTATCTTTGTGTTCTGTGCATTCCAGAATCACCTGAACTCTATTACCTTTTGCTTTCTTTGCCATAATCAGTTTCTCCTCTTTTTAACGTTTTAGCCAACAACTTTAATGGTTTTCCAATCACAATACCCTTTGGCAACCGCATCATTCAAAGCAGCATCCAAACCTTTTTTATTAATAATACGCAAACCAGCAGCACAGAGGCTCAAGCTGATCCAGCAGTCCTGTTCTACATAGTAGAACTTTTTGTTAAACAAGTTCAAATCAAAGGTTCTTTTAGTTCTTCTCTTTGAGTGTGAAACATTGTTGCCAATCATGGCTTTCTTTCCGGTAATTTGACAAATCTTCGACATTTCTATCTTATTTTTATAGTTTTAATCTATACTTCTTTCAAACAGAGCGCAAAGTAAGCACTTTTATGTATATAAAACAAGCATTTCCTAAATAAATTCACTATTCAACAGTAATTTTTCTTCATTTAATCAATTTTCGAAGCAATAGGAGGGCATTATTGCTTGCTCTCTCCACATTCATCTCTCTTCCACGATTAGTTTCCTGCTTCATAGTGCAAATTTCACTTTTATAGGCAGCAGCAATCCAAACCGTACCAACAGGCTTCTCTTCAGTCCCCCCACCGGGACCTGCAATTCCAGACGTAGCTACAGCACAGTCAGTTTTTAGCGCTTTCATCGCACCTTTTACCATTTCAATGACCGTTTCCTCACTTACCGCACCTCTTTTTTCAAGCGTTTCCATCGATACACCCAGCAACTCCACCTTTACTCCATTGGCATACGCTACTATGCTTCCTTTAAAATACTCCGAACTTCCGGCAACCGAAGTGATGCGGGCTGCAATGCTTCCACCAGTACAACTTTCTGCGGTAGAAAAAGTCAAATTCTTCTTCTTTAAAAGTTCGCCTATCAAAACTTCAATCGGAGTATCTTCCTCATCCAAAATATCTTCTCCTAAAATTGCCTCAAGTTTGGCACTCTCAGTATTTACACAAGCTTCTACCTCGCTACGATTCTGCCCACGTCCCGTCAATCTTAAACGAATCAAACCCGGTTTTGGTAAATAAGCCAATTTTAGACAAGCAGGCAATGCCATTTCCCAAGATTCCAATTTCTCAGCCAATACCGATTCGGGATAGTTTTGTACAGTAAATGTCCGATGAACAATTGCATCCGTACGAAACTTTGCACACAAACGTGGAATAACCTCTTCACTCATCACAGTGGTCATTTCCTGAGGAACTCCCGGCATAGAAACAAGTACCTTACCATCTTTCTCAAACCAACTGACAGAAGCACTTCCTACCCGATTATTAATAACGATACAATCCTCAGGTACCATTGCCTGACTTTTATTCAACGCATTCATCGGTATTTGTCCCGCCAATACCCGTTTTACGTTTTCAAAAACAGCCTCACTAAAGATCAGTCTGGTACCGAAGTATTTGCAAAGAGTCTGTTTGGTAATATCATCTTTAGTGGGTCCCAAGCCCCCTGTCACTAGTACAATATTTGCCCTTTTCATCGAAGCATCTACAGCCTCAATAATCTCCTCTGCCCGATCTCGTACAGACACGACACGAATCACCTCTATACCTACCCTATTTAATTCGCGCCCCATCCATGCCGAATTGGTATCAGTCACTTGTCCTATCAACAGTTCATCACCAATAGTTATTATCTCCGCAAACATAGGACTCTTACAAAGTTACACGTGAATAAGCAGGCAATTCTATAGAGCAGAAATCTTTATCCTGATATTTAAAATATCCGGTGATAGCGATCATTGCGGCATTATCTGTAGTATAGCTGAACTTGGGAATAAAAATTTTCCAACCATATTTCTCTGCATGCTCACGAAAGGCATTACGCAAACCGTTATTAGCAGAAACACCGCCCGCTACAGCCACCTCATTAATTTTATATTGTTTGGATGCTTTACGGAGTTTATCCATCAAAATGTCTACTACCGTTGCTTCAAGCGAAGCTGCCAAATCATTCTTATGGTGTTCGATAAAATCGGGATCTTCTTTCATCCAATCACGTAAAGAGTAAAGAAACGACGTTTTCAGTCCGCTAAAACTATAATCCAAACCAGAAATATGAGGTTTACTAAAAGTATAAGCCTTCGGATTGCCCTGACGTGCCAAACGGTCAATTATAGGCCCCCCCGGATAACCGAGTCCCATTACTTTCGAACATTTATCAATTGCTTCTCCGGCAGCATCATCAATAGTCTGCCCCAGAATCTCCATATCATTATATGCTTTCACCAATATAATTTGAGAATTACCTCCGGATACCAGCAAACAAAGGAATGGAAAATCGGGCTGTTCATTTGCTTCTCCTTCCTCTTTAATAAAATGCGCTAACACGTGTCCTGTCAGATGATTAACATCAATCATCGGGATATTTAATGAACGTGCAAAACCCTTTGCAAAAGATACTCCAACCAGCAATGACCCCATCAACCCAGGCCCCCTTGTAAAGGCTACCGCACTCAGCTCTTCCTTGGTCACTCCTGCACGCTTCAACGCTTCATGCACCACAGGTACTATATTCTGTTGGTGAGCACGCGATGCCAATTCCGGTACTACTCCACCATAAGCTTCGTGTACAGCCTGGCTAGATACCACATTCGATAACAAATAACCATCTTTAATAACTGCAGCTGATGTATCGTCACAGGAAGATTCAATTCCTAATATAATTGTACTCATACGCTTTTTGATATTTAAACGATGCAAAAGTAATGATAAAAGTAGGATTCATAACGAACTATTTTATATTTTTGTTCTCAAAATCAAAACAACCGCCTATCAGAACGCTGAAGAAGACTGTACGTTGGGTTATCGGTATCATATTAGGTATATATATCGGAAGTATTATTTTGCTGAATATTCCTTTTATTCAGCGAAATATGACTACGTTTGTCACAAAAGAACTATCCCGGACTTTGGGTACTGAACTGACTATCGGTAAGATAGACATTGGATTATTAAACCGTATCATTATAGATGACGTATTGCTCGATGATCGATCGGGCAAAGAAATGCTTAAAATCACCCGTCTCTCCGCCAAATTTGATATTATTCCTCTATTCAACGGAAAAATCGCAATCAGTAGTGTACAATTGTTTGGCTTTAACATCAACCTGAACAAACCTACTCCGAATGCAGATCCTAATTTCAAATTTGTCCTTGACGCATTTGCATCTAAAGACACAGTAAAAACAAGCAAGAACCTTGATCTGCGGATCAACTCTATATTGATACGCCGTGGTAAATTAGCTTACGATGTACTGTCAGAAGAAGACACTCCCGGAAAGTTTAACCCCCAACATGTCAAATTGCATAATATCATTGCCAACATCTCGCTCAAAGCACTTCAGGGGGATTCGATCAATGCGGCTATCAAACGGCTGAGCGTAGACGAACAATCGGGCTTTGAACTGAGAAAGTTGAGCCTGAAAGTCATAGCTAATGACAGAGGCATGAAAATAGAGAATTTTGCTATAGAAATGCCAAGTACCGAAATGAAAATGGATACCATTCGGATGGAATATGATAGCTTGGGAGCACTCATGCATTTTGCCGATGAAGTCCGTTTCTCTTTCCGTACTCTACCATCATACGTAACCCTAAATGATATTTCAGCTTTTGTTCCGGCACTATCCAACTTTAAAGAAAAATTGGATCTGAGCATTGATGTAGAAGGTACACTCAACCAGTTGAACTGTAAAACGATAGAAATCAATGCAGGCGATAAATTCCGACTGAAGGGAGATGTCTCTTTGCAGGATCTATCACGCCCGCAAGATGCTTATGTCTACGGACATCTCGCCAATCTATCCGCTAATAACGAAGGAATCGGATTCTTGGTACGCAACCTAAGTCCGCATTACAATGGGGTTCCTCCTATTCTGCAACATTTAGGGAATGCTTCCTTCCACGGTGAAATATCAGGGTATTTCACAGATTTGGTCATGTACGGTCTGTTTCGTACCAACATTGGTTCTGTCCAAACCGACTTAAAGCTCAGTTCTGATAAAGCCAAAGCCCTGTTCTCCTATTCGGGAGGCGTGAAGACTACCGACTTCGAACTGGGACAGTTGCTGGATAACAAGCAACTGGGCAAAATCACCTTTAATCTGGATGTCCAAGGCAGCCACTACCGCAACCAATACCCCACTATCACACTAAAAGGCCTGATAGCCGCCGTCGAATACAGTAATTATAAATATGAGAATATCACACTCGACGGAGAGTTCGAACGTGGCGGTTTCGACGGAAAGGTGGCACTGGATGACGAAAACGGTTCGGTACATTTAAATGGTAATATCAATGTGGTCGAGAAAATCCCAACTTTCAACTTCAATGCTACAATAGATAAAGTACGTCCACACGACTTGAACCTGACCAAGAATTATCCGGATGCAGAATTTTCTCTGAAACTGAAAGCTAACTTCCGCGGCGGTGCCATTGATGAAATGATAGGTGAAATCAACATAGACAGTCTACAGTTCACTGCACCCGAAAAGAATTATTTGCTGGATAATATCAACATCACCGCAACCCGCCAAGATAAACAGAACCAATTGAGACTAACCTCCAGTTTCTTAAAAGCAAGTATCGAAGGCAATTATCTGTATCATACGCTTCCGGCAAGTGTTATGAATATTATGCGGCGATATATTCCTTCACTGATTCAACCGGAGAAAAAGCCTATTAAAACCAATAATAACTTTAGTTTCGATATTCACATATTTAATACAGAATTGTTGTCGACAGTATTTGACATCCCATTGAAAATATATTCACACTCGACTGTGAAAGGTTACTTCAACGATCAGGCACAACGCTTGCGTATAGAAGGCTATTTTCCACGTTTACAATATCAAAACACGTTTATCGAGTCAGGTTTGGTACTTTGCGAGAATCCTACCGATCAGTTCAAAGCAAAGGTCCGGTTCAATAACCTAAAAAAAGAAAGTGCTGTAAGCATCTCTCTGGACGCACAAGCCAAGAATGACACTATAAATGCCAATATCAACTGGGGTAACAATGCCATCAGTACTTATAGCGGACGACTATCTGCCGCCGCCAGTTTCTTCCGCGCAGCCGAAGAAAGGTCTCCACTGAAAACTATCGTAGATATTAAACAGACAGACATCATCCTGAATGATACCCTATGGCAGGTTCATCCGTCACAAGTTGTCGTCGATTCAGGAAAAATAGATGTGGATGATTTCTATTTTTCACATCAGGACCGTCATATCCGTATCAATGGACGCATTTCAGAACAAGCCGAAGATACATTAAAAGTAGAACTAAAGGACATCAATGTAGGCTACGTGTTCGATGTGGTAAACTTTGACGATGTCGATTTCAAAGGAGACGCTACGGGAACAGCATATGCCAGTGGTATTTTAAAAGAACCGGTCATGAACACCCGCCTGCATTTTAAGAACTTCACCTTTAATGATGCCTCATTGGGAGCAATGGATATTTACGGTGCCTGGAAGAACGATATGCGCGCTATCTTTCTTGATGCACACATGGAAGAAAAAGGAGTGTCGAAGACGCATGTCATCGGGCATGTCTATCCGCTAAAACCGGAAAGCAAACTGGACCTGAATATAGAGACAGAGCATACGAATATTCAATTTCTCCAATACTTCATGCGCTCCATTGTTGAAGACCTGCATGGACGTACCAGTGGTAAAGCCCATTTCTACGGAAAGTTCAAGGCACTCAATATCGAAGGAAACCTGATGACGGACGCATCCTTAAAAATAGGAATACTGAATACTTCGTTCGCCGTAACAGACACCATCCGTTTGTCCACCAGTGGTATTAGCTTCGATAATATACGCATAGCAGATATGGAAGGTCATCAGGGTACAATGAATGGCAAACTGAATTTCAGGCATTTCAAAGACCTAAGTTATCATTTCGAATTCAACGTGAACAACATGTTACTTATGAATACGAAAGAAAAATCGGATATTAACTTTTATGGAAAAGTATATGGAACCGGCAATGCAATGTTGGTTGGAAATCCACAGGAATTACAAGTCACTGCAGCTGTCACTACCAACCGTAACACCAATTTTGTCTACATAACCAATGCAACAGCTTCAGCAGCCAGCAACCAGTTTATTAAGTTTGTCGACAAAACGCCCCGCAGGTTTGTTCAAGATTCCATTAATGTAATGTCAGAATACGATCGGTTACAGCAAGAGATGGAAGAGGAAGAATCCAAAACGGATATTCGATTGAACCTGTTGATAGATGCTACCCCGGATGCTACAATGAAAATTATCATGGACCCTATTGCCGGAGATTACATCAGCGGCAAAGGCTCCGGTAATATACGTACAGAGTTCTTTAATAAAGGAGATGTGAAAATGTTCGGTAATTACCGCATCAACCAAGGTATTTACAAATTCAGTTTGCAAGAGGTCATCCGCAAAGATTTTATCATTAAAGACGGAAGCAGCATCACTTTCAACGGTCCCCCATTGGATGCAACGCTTGACATTCAGGCCAGTTACACGGTAAATTCAGCTTCACTGAATGACCTGATCCCCGACGCTTCGAAAACGATTACCCAACAACCTAATGTGAAAGTGAATTGCATCATGAATCTGACAGGAATTCTCTGGCGTCCTAACATCAAGTTGGGAATTGAGCTCCCCAATGAACGGGACGAGATACAGACACTGGTACGCAATTACATCAGTACGGATGAACAGATGAACATGCAGATTCTCTACCTGTTGGGTATTGGCAAGTTCTATCCGCAAGAAAGTACGGGAGGTACCCAAAACTCCAATATGACATCATCGGCCCTGTTCTCTACCCTATCCGGGCAGTTAAACAATCTGTTGTCACAAGTATTCGATAACAACAACTGGAACATCGGAACGAACCTCAGTACCGGTGACAAAGGCTGGACGGACATGGAAATAGAAGGTATCCTGTCCGGACAGTTATTGAACAACCGTCTGATTATTAATGGTAATTTCGGCTACCGGGATAATCCGTTAGCTAATACCAATTTCATCGGAGACTTTGAAGCGGAATGGCTGCTCAACCGCTCAGGAGACATACGTCTGAAGGCGTATAATGAAACGAACGACCGTTATTATACACGGACCAACCTGACTACCCAAGGAATCGGTATCATGTACAAAAAAGATTTTAATAAATGGAGTGAACTTCTCTTCTGGAATAAATGGAAGCTGAGAAACCTGAGAAAGAAACAGGCTGCCGCACGGGATAGCATCCCGAATGACACGGTAAAAGACATCACCAAAGCTAAATCGGAAATGAAAAGAGAGCATCCGATGTGACGCTCTCTTTTCTTCAGTCTTTATTTTCTTATGTCTCTCTTGCAAAAAATACAAAAACGGAAAGTGTATGAATACCGATAAAGGGATGTGAAGAAGATAAAACGATTAAAAGCCTTTATCGACAATAACCTTTCCGAAGGGAGTCAGAGCCAGTCCGGCAAGCTTGAAGTGTTGTCTTCCGAATGGTATACCAATGATTGTAATACAAAGCAGAATCCCCCATCCCAGGTGAGAAAGGCTGATCCAAATTCCACCGAGAAACAGCCAGACTATATTCATTATTATACTGAGGCAACCTCCCGAATCGGGGGTGCTCCTCACCTCTTTGCCGAACGGCCATAAAGCAAGCCCGGCCAGTTTCAGTGTCTGAAAGCCAAATGGAATACCAATAATGGTAACCATCATCAAGAGACTTGCAATAAGATACTCTATCGCAGTAAAAATGCCGCCACACAGCAGCCAGATAAGATTCAAGAATGGATTCATAGGCTATTAGAATAACGGTAGTAAAGAAAAAGGTCGGAAGTTCATTTCGGTACCTCCAACCTTTTTTCCTTATACCTTATATTAATTATTAATAAGAACGAGCAAATATCACACGGCAAGCAGAAGGTTTGCCGGTTACCATACACTTACCGGGCTCTTTGTCACCTTCAACAAACGAATCGAACGGGATACAACGAATAGTAGCTTTTGTCTCTTCCTTGATCTTCTCTTCTGTTTCCGTAGTTCCGTCCCAATGAGCCAGAATGAAACCGCCCTCTTCGATTTTTTCCTTGAATTCATCGTAGCTGTCTACCTTAGTGATACGTGAATCGCGATAAGTACGTGCTTTCTTGTAGATGTTGGTCTGAATCTCTTCCAACAGATTTTGAACATATGTCTCGATACCATCGCAAGTAACGGTCTCTTTCTCCAATGTATCGCGACGCATCACCTCCATCGTATTGTTTTCCAGATCGCGTCCGCCCATTACCAAACGAACCGGTACACCCTTCAGTTCATAATCGGCAAATTTGAAGCCCGGTCGTTTGTTATCGGCGTTATCATATTTGACCGAAATGCCCAATGCCTTCAGCTTCGCTACAATACCTTCTACCTTGGCATCAATCAGTTTCAGCTGCTCGTCATTCTTATATATAGGAACGATCACTACCTGAATCGGAGCCAGATGCGGAGGTAATACCAGACCGTTGTCATCCGAGTGGGTCATGATCAATGCACCCATCAGACGGGTAGAAACACCCCATGAAGTAGCCCATACGTACTCAAGCTTATTTTCTTTATTAACAAACTGCACATCAAATGCTTTCGCAAAGTTCTGTCCCAGGAAGTGAGACGTACCACTCTGCAACGCCTTGCCGTCCTGCATCATCGCTTCAATGGTATAGGTGTCAAGCGCACCGGCAAAACGTTCATTGGCCGACTTCACCCCTTTCACCACCGGAACCGCCATATATTTCTCTGCAAAGTCAGCATATACATTCAGCATGCGGATTGCTTCTTCTTCTGCCTCCTCACGTGTTGCATGTGCCGTATGGCCTTCCTGCCACAGGAATTCTGCTGTACGGAGAAACAGTCGTGTACGCATCTCCCAACGGAAAACGTTTGCCCACTGGTTGCATAAGATAGGCAGGTCACGATAAGACTGAATCCAGTTTTTATAAGTATTCCAGATGATTGTTTCGGAAGTCGGACGGATAATCAGTTCTTCTTCCAACTTTGCAGCAGGGTCAACCACCACACCCGAACCATCTTCGGCATTCTTCAGGCGGTAGTGAGTAACTACGGCACACTCTTTGGCAAAGCCTTCCACATGCTCAGCTTCACGACTCAAGAATGATTTTGGAATCAGCAACGGGAAATAAGCATTCACATGTCCGGTTTCCTTAAACATATCATCCAGCTGACGTTGCATTTTCTCCCAAATAGCGTATCCGTAAGGCTTAATCACCATACATCCGCGTACAGCCGATTGCTCTGCCAAATCGGCTTTCACTACCAAATCATTATACCACTGCGAATAGTTTTCGCTGCGTTTGGTCAGGTCTTTCAGTTCTTTTGCCATTATATTTTTCTTCTTTTAAAGTTTTCTATCTTCAAAACAGGATGCAAAAATACTAAAAATGGGTGAACTGTGATCATTCTTTATCTATAATTTTAAGAGGGAACCCGGCAGGGCAGTTCATAAACAAGCCGGTTTATCGATTGACAACCGGCTTATTTATGATTTTTCAGAAAGCAGAATCACCACTTCTTGCCTTTTTCTTCCAACGGAAGTCCGTCGCTGAATCCCATGGAAGCATGTGTACCGTCGCAAAACGGTTTATTGGACGACTGTCCGCAACGGCACAAAGTCACCCTGTTCCTGACTGTATAGCTTTTGCCATCCGCACTCTCTATGCGGATACCGCCTTTTACCCAAATAGGTCCGCTCACTCTGATTCCAGGATCCTCAATAATACCGATAGAGGGCTCAAAAGGCGGTTCGAAGACTTTTTGCGTCTCTTTGTCCCAAACGACGAGCCGCCCGGCAGGACAATGGCCGGCCTCGCGACGGACAAGTTCACGCTCTTCTTCCGTTTCAGCGAGTTGTACCAGATTCCAGATTCGGCCGCGTGCATCGCAGAAACGGGCAAAAGCACAATACTTTTCGTTATCGGCAAGCACCATGGCGGGGCCTTCCAATTCCTCGGCTTCTTCAAGTAACGGACGTTTGTTATTGGTTTCATTAGAGTCCCAATCGGTGGCACGCTTATGAGAACCGTCACAGAAGGGTTTATGGCGGGAATGCCCGCAACGGCACAGAGCCACCGGAGTGGCCGAACTGTCGAAACTCAGCCCGCGTTGATACACCCACGAAGAACCTTCTTCATTGGGAAGAATAATTTCCTGGTCAATGGGAGGATTACCATAAACAAGATAAGGGCCGTCAGGAGTTATTTTGATATAATACTTCTCGGGTGCTTGCCGGCTGCCCTCTTCTACTAAAACTTCTTCTTTCTTAGTCATAATTTTACGCCATAAGGAGGTTTAACATATCCTTTATCGCTTAAAGAACAGATAGTCAAGCTAAAAAGTTTCTTATAACACCGTCTAACTTCTTACGGATTCGTTGATACCAAACCCGAAAAGTGCAAAGTCTCCTTTCACCGGATCATCCGGCCATACCTCCCGCAATGCATCGGTAATACAACGCGCAGTCTTCAGACATTTACGTGCATCGGTCAGTCCAAGATCGACTGAAATGCGATGCACATGCGTGTCGAGAGGAATAATCAGATCCGAAGGATCAAAACTCCGCCAGATACCCAGATCCACAGGAGAATCCCGACGAATCATCCAGCGCAGGAACATACACATCTTTTTCGCTTCGGAAGCACTTGCCAAAGCAGGCATCCCATTGATATGTCCGAACACGGATTGCAGTCTTTCCAACGGAGTACCCGAAGAAAGCGAATGGCACAAATGCGACTCCAGGTCTTCATGTTCCTGATAGGCCGCATACAAAGCCTGACAAAGTAAATAGAAATCATTCCAGGAATAATAACGATAAAAGCTGGTTTTTACTCCTCGATATTTCTTCCACTCCTCACTAAGTATATACCGGTAAGGAGCATTCGAGAACAGTTCACGGTCAATCCGGTCGCCGCTTTTGATAATAGCCTTCCGGTTTCCAGTAGCAATCCAAGAGGCTACCAGGGCAGAGATCTCAATATCGGCCTTGCCGGTATAGCGATGTGGAAACTGTACAGGGTCATCCATAATAAATTCGGCTACCTCGTATTTATCTGCCAAAAATGCAAGTTTATTCTTTAGTTCCTGTTTCATAAACGTTAGAAGGTATGTATCAAAAAGAAACACCACAGATTACGCGATTCTATACATAACACTGATAATGAGTCTGTAAAAGTACGTGGAATCTGTGGTGAAAACCTCTTACTGCAATCTCAGTAAGTTTTTTATTTGCTAAAATCTCTCGGAGCAGGTACCGGAGCCAATGGTTTACGGTCTTGAAGCTGTTTCATAACCTCTTCGATGGCTCTGTTCAGCTGTTGATCCTCTCCATTCCACTCTTTCACCGGATCATTATCGATCAGGATATCCGGGTCCACACCATGGTTTTCGATAATCCATTGTCCCGTCTTCGGGTCATAACTGGTAAAGAACGGAACACGTATGTCTGTTCCATCCATATATGGCAATGAACCACTAATGCCAACAATACCTCCCCAGGTACGCGTACCTATCAACTTGCCCAATCCAAGTGCGCGGAAGCCCCATGGGAACAGGTCGCCGTCAGAAGCGGAGTATTTATTAATCAAACAAACCTTCGGTCCCACCTGTACAGCATCAGGCACTGTTCCCACATGGCTGGTACCTCTACCCATAGTCAGGCGATAAGGTTCACGGGAAAGACGTTCCAGGATCATTGGTGAAACATTACCTCCACCATTGGCACGATCATCAATAATCAACCCTTCTTTATCAAGTTGCGGATAGAAATAGCGGGCAAACTCGTTCAAGCCTTCCGGTCCCATATCCGGAATATAAATATATCCGATACGTCCGTTGGAAGCCTGGTCCACTTTCTTTATATTATCCTGTACCCAATTGTAATGTATCAAAGGATATTCATTGGCAAGCGGACTGACCACAACCTTACGTGCTCCGGAAAGCTGAGGTTTGACATTCAACGAAATTTCAGTAGGTATCTCTGCTTTACCCACCAGTAAAGAATACATATCTTTAACTGTATTGGTCGGCACACCGTCAATAGCTACGATGTACTCTCCTGCTTTCACATCAACCCCCGGTTCCGTAAGCGGAGAGCGCAGTTCTTTGCTCCAAGATGCTCCGGGGAATATCTTCTCCAGACGGAAAAAGCCACTCTTGTCGCGGGTAATCTCCGCACCAAGCAAACCGGTATTGATCCGTTTGGGCTGTTCCGTTTCTCCCGGATTGACATAAGCATGCCCACAGTTCAATTCACCTATCATCTCACCGATAATGTAATTCAGGTCTAAACGAGTTTTAACGTAAGGCAGCAAGACCGCATATTTTTCTTTAATTGCTTTCCAATCTACACCGTGCATGCTCTCCTGATAGAATCCGTCACGATAGGCACGCCAAGCTTCATCAAAGATTTGTGCCCACTCTTTCGGATAATCCACAGTAATCTTCATATTGCTTAAATCGACCGGAGCGGTCAGTTCTGTCTTACCCGAAGGAAGATTGGTCACATAAATCTGACGGCCTTTAAAGAAAAGTGCCTTCTTACCATCGTAAGTAACATCCATCGAAGCTCCATCGGCAATCGATTCCTCTTTCTGACTTGTCAAGTCATACATTTTCGTACCACCGCGTCCCCAGTAGTACACCTTGTTGCCATCCGAATAGAAGTTACCATAATAAGACGGAGACAAGGGCAAACGAACGATGCGATCGGTAATGCCATCCGGATCGAACTTCACCAACGAAGCATCGGCCACTTCCTTCTTATCTGCCGGTTTCTTATCCCCGCTTTTAGGGGTAGCATTAGATACAGCCACTTCCGCATCTTTCTGCATGAAAGGAGATGATGTATCCTTAGACAGCAAAGCGATGTACACACCATACATATTATTATATACATGGTTCCATTCCAATGATCCGTAAGTCGGGTTAAAATCACGGGCAGAAGAGAATATCAGATACTTTCCGTCGGTACTGAACACCGGAGAAGAAGAGTTATACCATTTGTCGGTCACCGGATATTCTTTCTTTTCCGCAATGTTGTAGACATATACGACATTGATTTCATTTTTACCCATCCGTGTATAAGTCAACCACTCACTGTCCGGAGAGAAAGTAACTCCACCCGGCACTCCCACCGGATCTTGCAATAATAAAGAAACTTTCTCGGAAGCCACATCCAGCAGATTAACTCGGTTCTTACGATCCATATACACTATCTTCTTAGAATCCGGACTCCATTTAAAGTCACGGATATACGTATCGTTCTTATGAGTTAACTGCATCGGTTCGCCACCTGCCGCATTCTGCAGATAAAGTTCGGTTTCCCCTGTGGCATCAGAGATATAAGCAATCTGCGTTCCGTCCGGTGACCACTGTGCGTCACGGTCGTGAGCTCCCGGCGAACGAGTTATATTTTTTGTAACCCCTTTCTCTACCGGCAGATTGAATACTTCACCCCGGCTTGTCACTACCATCCGTGCTCCATCCGGTGAAAGGCTGGCCGCAGTCAC
This sequence comes from Bacteroides fragilis, assembly GCF_019583405.1. Lineage (GTDB taxonomy): Bacteria > Bacteroidota > Bacteroidia > Bacteroidales > Bacteroidaceae > Bacteroides > Bacteroides fragilis_B. The sequence goes on from NZ_SZUU01000001.1 coordinate 693,462, forward strand.
ATAATTCGCTCCCTCTTTCAAATCGGTGCGGGCATAGATATTATCAGAAGCCAGTGTAATGTTTACCTTTTCAGCTTTCCGGGCCGCAGCATCCATCTTATAAATATATCCGCCGTTTTCAAAAACGATGGTATTGCCATGGACGCTTGGGAATTTCACATCATACTCAGTGAAATTCGTCACCTTTACAGTCTGTTTGGTCTTCGTATTGTATGCGAAGATATTCATGATACGGTCACGGTCGGAAAGGAAAAAGATTTCATCGCCAATCCACATCGGAAAAATGTCCTGAGCTACATTATTGGTAACATTCTCCACTGTTTTGTTTCCCGGATTATACACCCAGATGTCATCGGCCATACCGCCTTTATAATACTTCCAGGTACGAAATTCGCGCATCACCCGGTTGTATGCCAATTGTTTTCCGTCCGGTGAATAGCTGCAAAAGCCCCCCTCGGGAAGAGGAATGACTTCTGACAATCCGCCTTCTTTGTCTACTGTAAAGAGTTTACCGGAGAATCCGTCGCTGATGCGATTACGATACACGATACGTTGTCCGTCCGGAGTCCATGTCATAACAATGTTGTTAGGTCCCATACGGTCACCCAAGTCGTCACGGCTATTGGTAGCCGTGTAGGTTATCCGTAGTGGTTCGCCACCCGTTGCAGGCATGGTATACACTTCTGTATTTCCATCGTACTGCCCGGTGAATGCAATCGTTTTGCCGTCCGGAGAAAACCGGGGAAACATTTCGTATCCCACATGGGAAGTCAGGCGTTGTGCTTCACCTCCCGAAGCAGGCACTTTATACAAATCGCCCGCATACGAAAATACGATCTCATTTCCGTTCGTAGCGGGGAAACGCAACAACCGTGCTTCTCCTGCAGCCGACAGCAGCACAGGAGCACCTGCCAGAACGAAAATAGATAGGATTAGTTTCTTGTTCATGTGATTATCTATTAAATTGATTCACAAAGGTAAGAAAAGAACAAAGAGTGACAGAAGAAATACATAAAAAAACCGCAGATCCATCATTCTTTTCCTACAAAAAGACTGGAGAAATCTGCGATATTCTATTTTAATTGAGGAGATAAACTTTTGAGCGGTAGGCGAGGGTCGAACTCGTGACCTGCGGCTTGGGAAGCCGCCGCTCTGCCAACTGAGCTACTACCGCATGTGTTGCTTTTATTTTGTAAAGCCATGCAAAGATAAATATTGTTTCCGAAATACCCATAGCAATGGCACAATATTTTGCATCCGGGAATGAAAATATAAAATATTACCGTACATTTGCTAACCGAAAATACACAGATAGATTCATGAAACAGATCATACTCATCACCGGAGGAGCCCGTTCGGGCAAAAGCAGCCATGCCGAACGCCTGGCGCTATCCCTCTCTCCTAATCCGGTTTACCTGGCCACCTCACGTATCTGGGACGAAGAATTTCGTCAAAGGGTATTGCGCCATCAAGCCAACCGCGGACCGGAATGGACCAATATAGAAGAAGAAAAAGAATTGAGCCGCCACTCTTTGGAGGGGCGTGTAGTGCTGATCGATTGTGTAACCCTCTGGTGCACCAATTATTTCTTTGATCTCGAAGCAGACACCGACAAGGCACTGACTGCTGTTAAAGCCGAGTTTGACCGACTGACACAACAGGACGCGACCTTTATTTTTGTCACCAACGAAATCGGTATGGGAGGAACTTCAGAAAACCTGATACAACGAAAGTTCACTGACATGCAAGGATGGATGAACCAGTATATAGCCTCCCGGGCCAATCGGGTAATACTAATGGTATCGGGGATTCCTGTGAAAGTAAAAGACGAAAAGTAAATGATAGAATAACCCTTATAAAATGAAAACATTTCAAATCGCCAGACCGGACGAAACCATCCGGGAAGCACTGACCGACAAAATAAATAATCTGACCAAGCCCAAAGGCTCTCTGGGAACACTTGAAGAACTGGCCTTGCAGATCGGGCTTATCCAGCAAACACTTACTCCCGAGCTGAGACATCCTCAAAATATCATATTCGCAGCCGATCATGGCATTGTCGGCGAGGGAGTCAGCCTCTCTCCCAAAGAGATCACCTGGCAACAAATCAGCAATTTTCTTCACGGAGGGGCGGGTGTCAACTTCCTTTGCCGCCAGCACGGATTCGAGTTGAAGATTGTAGATGCCGGAGTGGATTACGACCTCCCATACGAGAAAGGAATCATCAACATGAAGGTGCGCAAAAGCTCGCGTAACTATCTGTACGAGGCAGCCATGACAGAAGAAGAAATGAATTTGTGCATCGAGCGCGGAGCGGAAGTAGTCCGTCAGTGTCATGCCGAAGGGTGCAATGTGCTTTCTTTGGGCGAAATGGGTATCGGCAACACTTCTTCGTCTTCCATGTGGATGACGTGTTTCACCCATATCCCTCTCGAACTGTGTGTCGGAGCAGGCAGCGGACTCGACAATGCAGGCGTCCGTCATAAATATAATGTATTGCAGCAGGCACTGGACCATTATCAGGGAGACGGAAGTGCACACGACCTGATCCGCTATTTCGGCGGACTGGAAATGGTAATGGCAATAGGCGCCATGCTTCAGGCAGCCGAGTTAAAGATGATTATCCTGGTAGACGGATTCATCATGACAAACTGCATCCTTGCAGCCTCCCAACTTTACCCTGAGGTATTGCATTATGCGATCTTCGGTCATCAGGGAGATGAAGCCGGACATAAGCTGGTACTCGATGCCATGGGAGCCAAGCCATTACTGAATCTGGGTTTACGTCTCGGAGAAGGAACCGGAGCCATCTGCTCCTATCCTATCATTGACTCTGCTGTACGGATGATCAACGAGATGGACAACTTTGCACATGCAGCCATCACCAAATATTTCTAATAAGATTTGCCGATGAATATATTAGCAGCATTTATCTTTTTTACCCGCCTCCCCTTCTGGCGTATCCGCGAAGTTCCGGCAGAATGTTTTAAACACGTTGTGCCTTACTGGCCTTTGTCCGGATGGCTCACGGGCGGCATCATGGCAGGGGTACTTTGGTTGAGCGCACAGATCCTCCCCTTCTCCGTTGCCGTATTGTTGGCACTTGCCGCCCGGTTATTGATCACCGGTGCCCTACACGAAGACGGGTTGGCGGATTTCTTCGATGGATTCGGAGGAGGTACGAACCGGGAGCGGATTCTTTCCATCATGAAAGATTCGCATATCGGTAGCTACGGTGTCATCGGGTTGATTTTCTACTTCCTTCTTCTATGGAGTCTTTTGATGTCGCTCCCCCTCTCCTTCGCATGTATTACATTGATTGCAGGCGACACGATAAGCAAGCTGACCTCATCACAAATCATCAACTTCCTGCCTTACGCACGGAAAGAAGAAGAAAGCAAGGCCAAAGTAGTATATAACAGAATGTCAGGCGGAGAATTTGCTTTCGGTCTGTTATGCGGTATACTTCCTTCAGCACTCCTGCTACCGTACCGATACTGGATGGCTATCGTACTTCCGCTGGTCATGCTGTATCTGCTTTGCACACTGATGAAACGGAAATTGCAAGGTTATACCGGCGACTGTTGCGGGGCACTGTTTCTTCTAAGCGAACTGTCTTTCTACCTGGGAATAGTTATACTAATGTTTATATAGTCATGGAAGTCATATTAATCCGCCATACCTCTGTCGATGTTCCTAAAGGAGTCTGTTATGGCCAGACTGATGTACCTTTGCGAGATAGTTTTGAAGAAGAAGCCTCAATTACGGCTCAACAACTACAGAACGACGTATTTGATGCCGTATTCACAAGCCCGCTGAGTCGTTGCACCCGCCTTGCAGACCACTGCGGCTATCCGGATGCCATTCGTGATGCCCGGCTGAAAGAGTTGAATTTCGGTGAATGGGAGATGCAGGAGTTTGATAAAATATGTGATCCGCGACTGGAGGAGTGGTATAACGACTACTTCCATGTAGCGGCTACAGGCGGAGAGTCTTTTATGATGCAGCTTCAACGGGTATCGGAGTTCCTGAATGAAGTGAGTGGAAAAGAGTATAAACGCATAGCCGTCTTTGCACATGGAGGGGTACTGATTTGTGCGCAAATCTATGCAGGGATACTGAGAATGGAAGACGCTTTTGACGCACTGACACCTTACGGCGGAGTGGTCCGGCTGCAACTTAACTCAAAGACAGAAGAATAGTCAGCCACACTAACACAACCATCAGTACCTCTGCCCGCCGATTAACACAGACGGCTTTCTTCATATCCTCGGTTGTCAATGCCCGTTCGTTGTTGCCTATAAAAGGCTTCCACACCTCTTCGCCGAAATAATAGTGGGGCCCGCCGAAACGGCAATTCAGAATACCGGCCAAAGCAGCTTCGGGATAACCGGAGTTTGGGCTGGCGTGCCGGCTGCCATATTTACCCACGAACCTGAGCAAAGAAAACCGTCCGCTGACAAGGATCATCAACAAAGCCGTCAGGCGGGCAGGAATATAATTGGCAACATCATCGATCCGGGCCGCTATACAGCCGAATTGACGGTAACGCTCGTTGCGGTAACCGATCATAGAGTCAAGTGTATTCACCATCTTGTACGCCATCATGCCGGGCACTCCCAACACTGCATACCAAAAAAGTGGTGCAATTACCCCATCACTCAGATTTTCGGCTAAAGTCTCCAAAGCTGCGGTACGCACCTCTTGTGCAGATAGTGCAGAGGTATCCCGTCCCACAATACGGGCCACTTGTTTACGCCCCTCGTCCAATGAACGGTCTACGGCTTCGAAGACCATCCGGACCTCACGTATCAGGGTTGTACCTGCCAGGCAACAAAAGATCAGCAGTGTTTGTATCAGCGCTGTCAGTATGATGGAATACTCTCCGATCACTTTAAAAAAGAGGAAGGTAAAAAAGTAGACTCCCGCAATCAATGCTACCGACATCATTCCCCCTTTCCAAACGCGGGCCCTCCCCGCATTCAGACACTTCTCTCCCCAAGCTATCAGTTTACCGAATCCTACCACAGGATGCGGCAACCAGGACGGATCGCCTTGCCAGCGATCGAACAACCAGGCTAACGGTAACGGAAACAACCTGCAAAAATACACAAGGCTAATATACCAAAAGAACATTCCATCCATACTTTCTCTATCCTATCAATCAGTCATTACTCCGCCATCCACTTCGCAATCGCTCCCACCAGTTCGTCATTCTCTTCCGGTGTCTGGGTGGCAATGCGGAAGAAACGTTCGTCCAGCCCTTCGAAGTTGGAAGCATCCCGAATCAGAATCCCTTCTTCACGGGCCAGATATTCCTTTAGAGCAGCAGCTTTTCCGAAACGCAGGCACACCAGCATAAAGTGAGTATCGGTAGGCCAGACCTCTAACCCGCCTATCGCCTCAAGCGAACTTTTCAGGCGGGCACATTCCGCCAGATAATCTTTCATGGAGAGACCGGCCGGGATGCCTTCGGAAAGCAGGTAGAGTCCTGCTTCGATGGCAAGCTGATTGACCGACCAAGGCATCCGGTTCGTACGCAGACGCCCTATCAGTCCGGGATGCGCAGTGACATACCCCAACCGAAGTCCCGGAATGGCATAGCGTTTGGTCATCGAATGTAGAAGGATCACATTGGGAAATCCGGCAGCTTCCTGCGCCGTAAAAAGCTCTTTCAGCGTGAAATACTCGTATGACTGATCGATCACGAAACAGACCCGGGGATGCTTTGCGATCAGTTCCGTCAGATACTTCTTATCACGCACCTCTCCGGTCGGGTTGTTCGGATTGCAAAGCCAGACCATACGCACGTCCTCCGGCACTGCATCGAGTGTGTACAGCGATGTGACCTTGTGCCCATGCATGCGGCAGGCATCGGCATACTCACTAAACGTAGGCATCAGAATGGCCGTGTTCGTTCCCCGAAAGGTCTGCGCTATCAGATAAATGGCTTCCGTAGCGCCATTCGTCACGCAAACCGAGGCGGCAGACAGAGCGTGGCGGTCCGCCAGACGGGCCTCCAGCGTATAAGGTTCCGGTTCGGGATAAGCGGATATGGCAGAGATGCGCCCGCACAAATGTGCACGCAGTCCGTCGAGGTTCACCTTATTATATACGTTGGAACTGAAATTGCTCCGTATCGGGTGGCGGTATTTATAAGAATCGTCTCCGTGTCCTTCAATCATTGTCTGTCAATATTTGATAGATAAGCGGCAAGTCGACGTGCTTACGGACATGGGCTGCCAGTTTATCGTATTGTTCTTCTTTAAATGCTTTGTAATCAAAAGCCGTCTCTTTCAGTTTATCGGCGAAAGGCTCCAGCAGGTAATCGATAACTGAAGGATTGTCGAGAATGCCATGTACGTATGTTCCCATGCAGGTGCGGTCTACAAAATACCCATCCTCCCTTCCGTCCGCCAGATGGTTGAGTGGAGAAACTGGAACATCCGCAAGGGGCGTGGTCGTTCCCATGTGTATTTCGTATCCTTCGCAGACAGCGCTGTCTTCAAGAAAACAGAACCGTACCTGGCGGGTAACCTTCTCTCCCTGCATGCGGGTGCTGACAGGCAGTAACCCCAATCCCGGCAAGCGTTCTATCTCGCCTTCCACATGATCGGGATCGCAAACCTCCCTACCCATCAGTTGATAACCTCCACAAATGCCCATTACCGTGGCACCTTCGCGGTGGGCACGGACGATGGCCTGCGCCACTCCGTTGCGGCGCAACTCATACAGATCGGACAAAGTGCTTTTCGAACCGGGCAACAGGATGATATCCGCTTTCATCAACTCGTCCGTATTGTTGGTGTAGAACAGGTGTACACGCGGATCGCGCTCCAAGACATTGAAGTCGGTGAAATTGCTTAAATGACGAAGCAACACGACAGCCACATTCACTTTGCCTTGTCCGGCACGGATATTCTTGGTCTGAAGCATCACCGAGTCTTCTTCCTCAATATAGATATCTTTATAGTAGGGCACCACCCCAACCACCGGAACACCACAAAGATCTTCCAGCATCTTTACTCCCGACTCGAAAAGGCGGATATCTCCACGGAATTTATTAATCAATATCCCCTTGATATGCTTCCGCTCTTCCGGCCGAAGCAGCATCACCGAACCGTAAACACTGGCAAACACTCCTCCACGGTCTATATCGGCCACGAGAATCACATCTGCCCCGGCATGCATGGCCATGGGCAGGTTCACCAGATCGCTGTCACGAAGATTGATCTCGGAGATACTCCCCGCTCCCTCCATCACTACCGGATTATATCGGGCAGCCAAACGGTCGAACGCGGCATGAACCTCTTTTCGCAATTCCTCCCGCCCTTCACGGCGGAAATATTCGTAAGCATTCCGGTTACCGATGGGACGTCCGTTGAGCACTACCTGTGAAGTATGATCGGACGATGGTTTCAGTAGCAACGGGTTCATATCCGTATGGCAAGGCACACCTGCGGCCTCGGCCTGCACAGCTTGTGCCCTTCCTATTTCAAGTCCCTCGGGAGTGGCATATGAATTTAATGCCATGTTCTGTGCCTTGAATGGCGCCGGATGATAACCGTCTTGCAGGAATATGCGGCAAAAAGCTGCGGCAATGATGCTTTTACCCACATCACTACCGGTTCCGGCCAACATTAAAGGGTGTAAATTCTTATTCATATCGTGTTTGTCACGTTAATGGGCGACAAACTTAGTGAAAATATTCGGGGGGGACAAGTGGGGGTATCAAAAACTCACCACAGAGAACACAGAATAACACAGAGAGGGGGTGTGTCGAAACTCGTATTCACAACAAATTTATACAGATAAGTATCATTAGTTATCAACAGATTAAGTTAGCTCTATGGAACTCTGTGTTACTCTGTGGTGAATAATGACACATCCCCAATCCATGCAGAGTGTTTCCATGCGGAAGTCATAACAGTCTCAACTTTCTTGTCACATTCTTTGCTATTCCCACAAGATTCTTTATCTTTGTCACTTGAAAGCCGAAGAGAAATGCGGCATATTGAAACAATTTTGCAGACGAAGAAAGTACCAAATTAATTTAATGCAAAAACTGTATATCAATAAATCTGTTTCATGCGTACGACGTAGGGTCGGGCGTGTGAACATATTTATTATATACAGGGGTATTGGTACTACCTTTCGTCTGGATAAATATGAACTCAGCGCCCGACTTCTTATATATAAGGTATACATAAGGATGTGGACGTTCATAATAATCAGAAAGGTATGAACAGACCAATCAAAGAAGTAACAAGGAGGGGCAGGCATGGCTAACTGGATAACCCTCAAACAACTGTCGGAGAAACGCGGCATCGCCGAATCCGATCTCCGCACATGGGCAAACTTGGGATATATCGCTTCATCGAGGATAGAGAACGTCCTAATGATTGATGACGAAAGCCTGATTCAATATCTGGATGTTCACCAAACCCAAGATTTAGGTGAGAACTATCTGGAAAAGATTATCAAAGAAAAGGAACTGGAACGTGAAGTACTCCTCTCACAATGTGACGACGAACTCTTCCTATTGAAAACCCAGAAACTGCACCAACCGCTTTTTCATATCCTCATTCAAGAACTTGGGCAGTTGATTACCGATGATCACGAACGGGAAATATTCCTTTCCGTTTCCGGTGGCGAACCCATCGCACGGGTGGCTAAACGCAATAAGATGACTTATGCCCAAGTCTCGGTTTCCTACAGCTCTATCCTCGGAAGATTGAGTGAGAACACAGAAAGGATCGCCACGTTTCATAGTCCGACAATGGAACTGATATTCGATAAATGCAATATGGCCACACGTATCAATACTCCCTTATCGAGTCTTATCCGCGGACATGCCAATAATGTTTTATATGGAGAAATGGGATTCAGAACAGTGCATGACCTTCTGCGATACACCACCCAAAACGGATGGCAAAGCCTGAGACGCTTCAAGGGTATGGGACTGGTTACGTATAAGAATGTGATGAACGCACTAAGGGATGCCAACTTCATCATTGTCCGCAAAGACGGAAACATCGAGCTGTCACCAGAGATCGCTGCACTGGTAATATAAAAAAGATAGAACCGAGTATCCCGAAGGGAATTGAAACAGATACAAAATACCCTTTTATCAAAATGATAATCCAAACGCTTCAGATTCGCTTTTTCCCGTACAAAGTACCAAGGATGGGCTAAAATCGCCGTATTTTCGCACCAAGAAAATACCGTTAGAAACCAATACATCAATTACGAGAACAAAAGGATACCTACTTTGCATTATCGTTTAACAACAGAAACAAAAACCAATAAAATATCACATTTTTATCAATCATCAACCTATCACTCTACGAGAGCAACCAAAGAAATAGGATCACTGTTTTCACTCCCAAACAAGAACAATATATGTAATGGAAGAAAACATATAGAGATATTGGGCAAAACTCTTATTCATTTTTGAAAAACACAACCATCTTTCGGAGCAAATGCTTACTTCTTTTGGTCGAAATGCCGGCTCTTCGAGGTGAAAACACCGGCTCTTTCCCTTCCCAAGCCCGGTTTTCGGGGCAAAGAAGCAGAAAGTTCCGGGACATTCTCCCCTATATGGGTAAGAAAACAAAAAGGGATAGTTAGCAGAAAATGCCATTGCCTGTCTTTTTGATCTAGAAAACATTTTATAAGGTACCAATTTGACAAACGAATATGTTATAATGAACTTCACCACAGATTACGCTGATTTACACAGATAAATATCATTCGCTATCAATTAATTTATTATCTTTGTATTTGTACTAAAAGAAACAAGATGTATTATGAAAGAGCCTGAAAAATACAAGCAACCAGAGGAGGAAACCACCCGACTGTCCGAGCCGACAGTAGCTTACAATAGTATGGCTTATCTCGAATTAGAAGCAGAGAAAGCAGAACTGATCCGGACTATTGCTAATATAGACAGTAAAGAAATCATCGATAAAGTGAAACAGAAACTTCACGATGTACTCGGTTTGAAAGAAAAAACTGTTGTTAAAAAAACAGTCCCTTGCCAACTCACAGAAGATGAAATTAAAGAAGAAATAGAACAAGCAATAGATGAAATACAACAAGGACAAACAATCAGTAGCCAAGAAATGCACACTACTTTTAAACACTATCTATTATGATGAAGATAGCATGGACAATTCGAGCACAAAAAAGAGTTATTGAAATTCTAGAATACAGCCAACAAGAGTTTGGCAACAAAGCAGCCGATCGCCTGGCAAGAACCATTGAGCAAAAAACGTTGCAATTAATCAATAACCCATTCCGAGGACCTGTAGAACTGATACTTGCCAAAGAAAAACAGATTAGCTGCCGATATTTACTCGTAAATCCTTATAAAATTATATATTATGTAGACGAAAAGGAAGAAACCATATTCATCGTAACTTTGTTTCATACACACCAACATCCTTCTAAGTTGAACAGAGAAGTCGGATTATAAAGACGGCATTCCTTTTATCTTCTGAACAAACCTCCCCCCTCGTCTGTTACAAGGACTCATAAACCTAAACCGTAACAGACGTATGGAAAAAAAGAAAATACCCGTCGCACTGATGATAGCGGCAGGAATGCTCTTATACAACAACACCGTCGCGGCGCAGAGCCTCCCTCCCACACAGGAAACTTCGCAACATCAGCTTAGCTTTAACGAGGCGCTGCAACTGCTGCACAAAGGCAACCAAAGCCTGAAGATAGCCGACAAAGGCATCGACATAGCCCGTGCCGAACGTGGGAAGCTGAATGCTTTCTGGATGCCCAGCCTGCAATCGACCGGAGCATTTGTACACCTTTCGGAGAAGATAGAAGTGAAGCAACCGCTTTCTCAATTCACCGATCCGGCCAAAGACTTCGTACATTCCATCTTGCCGGACGATAAAATCATATCGTCCATACTCGATCAAATCGGGACGAACACACTTATCTTTCCGTTGGCACCGCGCAACCTGACCACTGTCGACCTGACCGCCGAATGGGTATTGTTCGCCGGAGGCAAACGTATTCATGCCACTAAGATAGGCAATACGATGATAGACCTTGCCCGTGAGAACCGGGCACAGACCGATGCCACCCAACGAACACTGCTTGCCGAAAGCTACTACGGATTGCGCCTGGCACAAGAAATTGTCGGTGTCCGCCTGGAATCGTACAAAGCACTGAAGCTGCATTACGAGAACGCATTGAAACTGGAGTCCACCGGTATGATAGATAAAGCGGCACGCCTCTTTGCCCAAGTCAACATGGACGAGGCACTGCGTGAACTGGAGGCCGCCCGCAAGGAAGAGGCCGTGGTGCAACGCACCCTCAAGACCTTGCTGAATCTGGAGACGAGCGGAGACATCTCACCTTCCTCTCCCTTGTTTATCAACGATACTCTTCCTCCGAAGATGGAGTTTATGCAGGTAGTGGGCATCAGCAACTATCTGCTCAACCAACTGAGTCTTCAAGAACACATGGCCAAGCAGCAGGTCCGCATCGACCAGAGTGGCTATCTGCCCAATATCGCTCTTTTCGGCAAACAAACTCTTTATTCACATGGCATACAGAGCAACCTGTTGCCCCGCACCATGATCGGGGTAGGCTTCACCTGGAACCTTTTCGACGGACTGGAACGGGAAAAGCGAATCCGGCAATCACGCCTGACACAACAAACCCTTGCACTGGGACAGGAGAAAGCGCGTGACGACCTGTCCGTCGGGGTAGACAAACTATACACCGGCCTGCAAAAGGCACTCGACAACGTACGGGCGCTGAACACCACCATCGAACTGAGTGAAGAACTGGTACGGATGCGGAAAAAAGCCTTCGCCGAAGGAATGGCCACTTCGACAGAGGTAGTAGACGCAGAAACCTTACTTTCGAAAACAAAAGTAGCCAGACTGGCGGCCTACTACGAATATGACGTGACGCTGATGAATCTGCTGGCACTGTGCGGAATACCGGAACAGTTCGGAAACATGAAGGATGTCACCTCTCTTCCCATTACGGAGAACAGAAGAAATGAAATAGAAATCGAATGAACGGAGTAACCAATAAAACAATAATAAGAGATGGAGAATTCAGAATCTAAAAAAGGCAGAACCTTAAGTATCGCATTCATCGTTGTACTTGTGGCAGTAGCACTCTTCACCGTCATCGGAATGATTGCCATGCGCCACCAGCCTCTCGTCTTGCAAGGGCAGGCCGAAGCTACCGAGATTCGCATCAGCGGCAAACTGCCGGGACGCATCGACACCTTCCTGGTTGAAGAAGGCCAGTGGGTGAAACAAGGAGATACGCTGGTAGTCATCAACAGTCCGACTGTAGAGGCCAAGTATCGCCAGGTGGACGCATTGAAACAAGTAGCCGTAGAACAGAACAAGAAGATTGATGCCGGAACCCGCAAGCAGATCATAGCTACGGCGCAGCAATTATGGAACAAAACTCAAAGCGACCTGACATTGGCACGGACAACGTACAACCGTATTCTCACTTTATATAAGGACAGTGTAGTCACTTCTCAACGTAAAGATGAAGTGGAAGCCATGTACAAAGCCGCACAAGCGGCCGAACGGGCTGCTTACGAGCAATATCAAATGGCTGTAGACGGAGCGCAAAGTGAAGATAAAGCCTCGGCCCGCTCGATGGTCAATGCGGCCAACAGCACGGTTGATGAAGTTTCATCACTCCTGGTAGATGCCCGCCTGATCGCACCGGAAGATGGACAAATAGCAACCATCTTTCCTAAACGGGGCGAACTTGTCGCACCGGGCACTCCGATCATGAACCTGGTGGTGATGGATGATATACACGTGGTACTGAACGTAAGGGAAGACCTGATGCCGGACTTCCGCATGGGAGGTACATTCATTGGGGATGTGCCCGCCCTGGCCCAAAAAGGAATCGGGTTCAAGATATATTATATCAGTCCGCTGGGTAGTTTTGCTACCTGGAAGTCGACCAAGCAAACGGGCAGCTATGATTTACAGACATTCGAAATCCACGCTCGTCCCACCAAGAAAGTGGAGGGGCTGCGTCCGGGAATGTCGGTACTGGTAGAAATCAAATAGAGAAATGAATACGATTCACCACAGAGGACACAGAGGCTCACAGGGTTTTAATCTCTTGTTTATAGGATGTTTAAGAGAAAAGATATTTTCTGTGGGACTCTGTGTTACTCTGTGGTAAATCAAAACTCAAAGACAATCTAATTATGCAACACTCCCCTATAACCCGTGTCATACAACGTGAGTGGCAACGGATGACCTCTCGACGCCTCTACTTCGGTGTCTGCCTGGTACTTCCGTTGTTCACGCTCTTTTTCATGGCTACCATATTCGGCAACGGCCAGATGGAAAATATCCCCATCGGTATTGTCGACCAAGACAACACGGCCACTTCGAGAGATATTACCCGGCGGATGTCTGCCGTACCCACCTTCCGGGTAACCCGCCACTTCGTTGACGAAGCCGAGGCACGCAAAGCGGTACAGCAGAAAGAAATATATGGTTATCTCTCGATCCCTCCCCGCTTTGAACAGGATATGATATCGGGGCAGGACGCCACTCTGAACTATTATTATCACTATGCCCTGCTCTCGGTGGGAGGTGAATTGATGGCCGCCTTCGAAAGCTCGCTCGCACCCGTAGCTCTCTCCCCCATCGTGATGAAAGCTGTGGCACTGGGAGTGAACGAACAGCAGATAGAAACCTTTCTGCTCCCCGTGCAGGCCAACAATCATCCCATTTATAACCCGTCGCTGGATTACTCGGTCTACCTGAGCCAGCCTTTCTTTTTTGTACTCTTTCAGGTGTTGGTACTGCTTATCACGGTATATGCCGTAGGAAGCGAAATAAAGTTCGGTACAGCCGGTCAATGGTTGCAGGCGGCGGACGGCGACATCACGGTTGCCGTTACGGGCAAGCTGTTGCCTTACACGCTTATCTTCAGCCTGATCGGTATATTAGGCAACTTTGTCATGTTTGGCATCCTGCATATACCTTTTCAGGGGAGCTGGCTGCTGCTCAACGTCATGACAGTGCTCTTTATCATTGCCACTCAGGCACTGGCATTGTTCATCTTCTCTCTGTTCCCTGCCGTGGCAATCATCATCAGTATCGTATCCATGGTCGGCTCGTTAGGAGCTACTTTATCCGGTGTCACCTTTCCGGTACTCAACATGTATCCGTTGGTGCGCGACGCCTCTTATCTGTTTCCGGTGCGCCATTACACCGAAATTACACAAACCATGCTCTACTATGGCGGCGGATTTATCCACCTATGGCCTTCGGCAGTGATACTCTGTATCTTCCCGTTATTGGCGTTGGCGATGCTTCCGCACCTCAGACGAGCCATAATCAGTCGTAAATATGAAAACATCCGGTAAACTTTCGCAAATTTCCTTCATCATCGCACGTGAGTTTCGTGCCATCAGCACCAGCTATGCCGTACTGTTGGTGTTGATGGGAGGTATCTTTGTTTATGGGCTGCTCTATAATTATATGTATGCTCCCAACATCGTGACCGACGCTCCGGTGGCAGTGGTCGACAACTCGCACAGCAGCCTTAGCCGGCAATACATCCGTTGGCTCGACGCCACGCCGCAAGTAGCCGTCTATGCACAAGCCATGGACTATCGGGAAGCCCGCGAATGGATGAAAGAGGGCAAGGTACAAGGCATTCTGTACATTCCGCATGATTTTGAGACCCGTGTCTTCCAGGGACGCGAGGCTGTGTTCTCGCTATACGCCACCACAGACGCCTTTCTCTATTTTGAAGCGCTGCAAGAAGCCACTTCACGTGTATACCTTGCCATCAACGATGCCCATCGCATGGACGGTGCCGTATTCCTCCCCCCGCAGGGACTGCTTGCTGTCGCCATGGCCAAGCCCGTAAACGTGGCCGGCACCGCACTCTATAACCACACCGAGGGGTATGGTTCTTATCTGATTCCGGCCGTCATGATGGTCATTATCTTCCAGACTTTATTGATGGTCATCGGTATGCTGACAGGTGACGAGTATCAGCACCGCGCTACAGAACCGTTGCTTCCGGGATTCAGGACAGTAGATAAAAGCGGACTCTGGGGAGGGGCAATGCGTCTCGTTGCCGGAAAAACTTTTGTGTACTGCGGACTTTATGCGATCTTTTCCATGTTCTTGTTGGGATTATTACCCCACTTCTTCAGCATTCCCAATATCGGAAACGGGCTGTACATCATCGCCATGATGGTGCCTTACCTGATGGCAACCTCTTTCTTCGGGCTGGCAGCCTCGCGTTACTTCACCGATTCGGAAGCTCCGTTGCTGATGATCGCTTTCTTCTCGGTAGGCTTGATTTTCCTGTCCGGAGTCTCCTATCCGTTGGAGCTGATGCCATGGTATTGGCGCATGGCACATTACATCCTCCCAGCTGCACCTGCCACGCTGGCCTTCGTCAAACTAAACTCAATGGGAGCCAGTATGGCAGATATACAGCCGGAATACATCACTCTTTGGATACAGGTTGTTGTCTATTTCGGACTTAGTGTGTGGGTATACAAGAAGAAGCTGGAAGTGTGAACCAGAAGCGTGAGCCCTTCCCCAATTCGGAAGTGACACCGATACACCCGCCCATCTTTTCGATAATACTCTTGCACAAAGGGAGGCCGAGGCCCGTACCCTGTACGAAACTGTCTACTTTCATAAAACGGTCGAAAACTGCCACCTGATTTTCAGCAGAGATGCCGATGCCGGTATCTTCTACAAACATTTCAAGCTGCCGGGCGGAATCGATCTGATAACCGACGGTGATAGTACCCCGGTGCGTAAACTTAATCGCATTGCTCACGAAATTGGTAATCACCTGGTTCAAGTATCCGCTGTCGGCGTAGAACCAGGCATCGAGCGGGGAATCTTCATCGATCCGTAACTCAACTCCTTCAGGTACTCTGTCCTTCATCTTCTGTAGCATCATGGCACAGAACTGATAAAGATAAACAGGCTTTGGCATATACTCAAACGAACCTGCATCGATCTTAGAAAGGTCGATGATATCGGAGAACAGTTGCAGGAGCAATACGTTGTTTTTCTGTATGGTCTGACGGAACTCTTCCTGCTCCGCCGGATCGTCAATTGTCATCAGAAGATCGGAAAAACCGACAATGGCATTGAGCGGTGTACGTATTTCATGGCTGATATTTGCCAGAAAAGCGGACTTCAACCGGTTGGACTCTTCCGCTTTATCGCGGGCTGCCCTAAGTTCTGCCTCCGTTTCTTTCTGGACCGTTATGTCATAGTTCACCTCTACTAATTCCAGTCTCGGATCGGGCGACTGGTAGGAAGTCACCATGGAAGATTTATGTATCCAGTTCCATTGATCTGAACCCTCTGTCCGGCGAATACGCAGATCACCATCAAAGAAACGTTCCGTACCCGCTTTGGCCTTTTCATAGAAATCCAGTACCAACTTCCGGTCATCGGGATGCATATGTGAGAATATACCGATAATATCTGCCAAAGGTGTATCATGGCTTTCTCCCAGATTCCTGTACCACTGGCGGATGGCGTATCCGGTGTGATCCAGCAGATTGATTTTCGCATATCCCACCTTGGAATAGTCGGAAATAATAGAGAAGAAGTTCTCAAAATCATGCACTTTGCTCAGTGCATGATTGCGTTCGGTATTATCTATATTCATTAGCAGATAGTTCGACAGATTCCCTTCCGCATCATAAAGCATCAGTGTCTGTACGTCCAAATCGGCCATCCCCCTCCGCTCTGACTGGAAAAATTTACATTCTTCATCGAAGTTATAATGCAAATGGAAACTACCGGGGCGGCCCGCCTGAAGACTTTCATGCATATCTTTAGTCACATTGGGACTCTCAAACAGACTCAGACCGATGATCCGGTTCTTGTCTGTAACGCCGAATATCTCAAGATTCCGGTTATTGCAGTCCAGCAGCACCCCTTCTTTATTATATAGCTCGAGACCGACCGGAATATGATTGAATATATCGTGAAACAACTTATCGCTACGTTGGCTCCATACGCACTGATAGCCTTCTGTCTCCGGGTTTTCTATCCGTTGGCTATATCCGGTAGCAATCAGCTGTCCTTCTTCATTTTCCTCTTCCATGCTCAGTGCACAATGCATCCAGAAGATGTTACCATGGCTGGAAGATACGGGAAAGGTCTGTTCGAATACTCCTTTTTGGGGAATGGACATGAATTCGTCCGTAATGCGTTTGCGATAGTCTTGGCGTATGGTGGACATCAACTCATCTATACTCAGCAATTCACTTTTGGCTCCCAGTGCCTTAAGCAGGGTTTCTGAAATTAAACACTGCTCTGTAGTAAAATTCACTTCCCACCATCCGATTTGTGCAGACGCACAAATTTTATTCAGTCTGGTTATATCATCTAAAGGAGTTTTGCTAATCATTATGTTTGTTTTGATTTAACGTGGGTATATAAAATTCATCTCTTTGATTCATTGACAAATAGCCAATTTACAGTTCTACTACCATGTTTGTTAATACCAAAGTTATAGAAATATTTTGTTCGGCAGATTATTCTTACAAGTTTTTTTTAACCTCTATTAAAAAGAGCCGCCTGCCAATCTCTCCCTATACCTTTAAAGTGAAAATATAATCGTGCTCAAAAGAAAAGTATAACCTCTTACAGAGAACTTAGAAAAGAGCTTAGAATGCTAACATAAGTTATAATATTCAAATATTCATTCAACCATTTAGAAGCATATCATATCATGCCTGTCTTATATACAAGGAATAAAAACAGATTATGAAACAAGATAATTCAAACATAGTAGAAACGCTTTTACCTCGCTATTGTACAGGGCAAGTAACTGACATAGAAAGACAGCAAGTAAAAAACTGGATGAATGAATCTGAGGAAAATCGTCGTATAGTACGAGAGCACTTTGTGCTATATTTAACCTCAGGCCAAAAGAGAGTTAATGTAGAAAAAGCGTTATGTAAGGTAAAACAGCATATGTCTCCACACAAAAGAACTACTTGGTTGCAATGGATACAGCGCATAGCTGCCGTTTTATTTATCCCTGTTGTAGCTGCAGCAACCCTGTTGGTATATTATCAAAATGGTGAGGAATCTATATCCCCACAAATATGGAAAGTGAATGTAAAACCGGGTATGACGGCATCATTGACTTTGCCTGACAGCACCATTGTACATTTAAACTCAGGATCTTCCTTATCCTATCCATCCTTTTTCAGTGGAAAAAAACGTGAAGTGGCATTGAGCGGAGAAGCTTATTTTCAAGTGACTCCGAATCCGAACAAGAAATTCATAGTATCCACTCCTCACCAATCACGAATAGAGGTATTGGGAACATGCTTCAATATCGAAGCTTATGAACAAGACAATGAAATTACCACCACCTTAATTAAAGGAAAGGTGAATTTTCTCTATAATCAAAATGATTCCACAAGACAGATAGCTTTGTCCCCCAGTCAAAAACTGATCTATACACCGGAAACTAATAAAGTTAAGCTTTGCAAAACTACAGGCATATCAGAAACAGCATGGAAAGAAAATAAAATCATTTTTGATAATACCCCTTTAGAGGAGATTTTACACATAGTAGGGAAAACGTATAATGTAGAATTTATCATCAAAAACAAAAACCTTAAAAAAAGAAAATTTACCGGATGCTTTAACAATCAGCCTCTGGAAAGAGTATTGGAGCATTTTAAGAGATCTTCAACAATACGATGGAAATATATTCAGGATAAAGAATACAAAAACGAGAAGGAGAGAATAGAGATTTATTGATTAACCTTAATATTATTAATACTTATGAATAGAGAACCACCTTAAGAAAACAAAAAAACGTATGGAAAGACATTGACGTGTCTCCCCATACGAAAAAACAAAATTAATCAGGCAATCTGTTTGACGACAATTCCTGACAAATAGTTTTTTACCTTAAATCCGTACAAAGTTATGCAAAATTATTTTAGTACCCAACTTTCGAGGGTAGCAAAGTCACTTTGGCTAACCTCAAAAAAAATCCCACTGGCTATGCGACTATTGATTCTTCTTTCGATTTGCCTTATCAATATGGTACAAGCCAATAACAGTTACGCCCAAAAAGCAACGATCAGTATCAACGTACACAATCAGACAGTGAAAGAAGTCTTGAAAGGAATAGAGAAGCAGTCCGAGTTTAACTTCTTCTATGACAATGATCAGTTAGATTTAAACAGACGAATATCCATTACAATAAGTAATAGCAGTATTTTCAACGTTTTAAAACAAATCTTCGCAACGACTAATATCCAATATTCAATTCTTGATAAAAGCATTATACTTACCACAAAAACTCCGGTCCAAAGTGATAACAAGAACAGGATCAACGGTAAAGTGGTAGATGCAAAAGGAGAACCGATTATTGGTGCCAGTATAAAGGAAAAAAATACATCAAACGGAACTATAACAGATTTGAACGGTTGTTTTTCTTTTTTGGTAAGTTCTGATAATGCAGTGATCAAGATATCTTATGTCGGATATCAGTCACAGGAATTGAAGACCGTTTTAGGTAAACCTTTAAACATTATACTAATAGAAGATGCTCAGGCATTGCAAGAAGTAGTCGTAGTGGGCTTTGGTGTGCAAAAAAAGATTAACCTGACAGGTGCTGTTTCTCAAGTAAAGATGGATGATGTTTTGGGAGATCGACCGGTTGTAAATGCCATGGCCGCTCTGCAGGGAGCTATGCCCGGACTTCAAATTACCGCCAATAATGATGCTCCCGGACCGGGAGAAAGCAAAAATTTCAATATCCGAGGAACAACATCTATCAATGGTGGCAGCCCATTGGTGTTGATAGATAATGTCCCCGGAAGTCTTGATATGCTGAATCCTGAAGATATAGAAAGTGTCTCGGTTTTGAAAGATGCCGCTTCTTCTGCCATCTACGGAGCACGTGCTGCTTTCGGGGTCATCCTGGTCACTACCAAGAAAGCCAAGAAAGGAGAAGCTTTCCATGTTAATTACAATAACAATTTTGGTTTCCAGAGTTCTGTAGACCGACCGAAACAAGCGAATGGATTGGAATGGATGCAAGGTTATCTGGATGCAGAATTTAATGCCGGTAAATACTATACGGGGCAAGACATCAAGACATGGATGGGGTATTTGACGGAATACCGTAAAAATCGGAGTCAGTTTCAGACTACGGAAAATGGTATATACACAGAGCCGGATACCGGAATGGAATACTATCTGAAAGAAAACGACGCATATGCTCTGATGCTTGACAAATTCGGATTCCTCCAGGCCCACAATATATCGGTCAGCGGAGGGACAGAGAAATTAGCCTATCGTATGTCTTTGGGTTATAACAATGAACAAGGTATTCTGATTACAGACAAAGACCGTTACAAACGTCTATCCGGCAGTGCTTACATTTCTGCCGAGATTACACCATGGTTATCTCAGTCGATCGATATACGCTATGCCCAAAGTGAAAAGAATATGCCTGTTATTTCGGATAAAACTCATTTGTATGACCTGAGGTTGCCGACCATATATCCTGAAGGGTCATTGACACTATCCGACGGAAGAAGTCTGTTGACAAATACCCCTTCAAACATGCTAAGGATAGCAACAGACGACAATACAATCAGAGATAATGCCCGTATTTTGTCAAGGACCGTGCTAAAGCCTTTAAAAGGACTTGAAATAGCTTTTGAATATACATTTAACAAGTCTTTAGCCAACCAGAGAAAGAATAAGGCCGTTATTGACTATACTACAGTACAATTGGCCGTGCAGCAGACAGCACCAACTTCCTCTTTGGAATCTAAGAATGAAACTACCGACTATAATGCTTTTAACTTATATGGCACTTACCACCATCTATGGAATGATAGTCATAACTTTACGGCGATGGCAGGTTTTAACCAAGAGTCAAGCAACTATAGAAATCTCTATGCCTATTCTTATGACATGATTAACGACAAGTATCCGTCACACAATACAGCTACCGGGGAAAACAGGGTAATCACTGAAGGACACACAGCCTATGCCGTACGCGGTGCTTTCTATCGCCTGAACTATGATTATAAAGGCAAGTATTTGTTCGAAACCAGCGGTCGCTATGATGGTTCGTCCAAGTTTCCCAAAAATAGTCGTTTTGGATTTTTCCCTTCCGCATCCGTAGGATGGAATATTGCCCACGAAGGTTTCCTAAAGTCAATAGCAGCCAATTGGCTGTCCGATCTCAAAGTCCGTGCCAGCTGGGGGCAGATTGGTAACCAATCTATTAGCCCCTATCAATTTGTCCCGGTTATGGGAACAGAGGCCAAAGGAGATGTAAAGTGGTTGGTAAATGGAGCTAAACCGGTAACTCTGAAGGCTCCGGGCTTGGTAAGAAGTAACTTCACATGGGAAACAGTGGAAACACTCGGATTCGGCCTTGATATCACTGCTTTTAATGGACGCTTTCAAGGAGTCCTGGACTGGTATCGCCGTGATACGAAAGACATGCTGGCTCCGGGAATAGAGTTACCAGCCGTAGTAGGAGCTGCTGCACCCTTGCAAAATACAGCTAATTTGAGAACAAAAGGATGGGAAATTTCTTTTAACTGGAGAGACAAAATCGGACCATGGGGGTATAATATAGGATTCAACATTTATGACTCTAAAACCATAGTTACCAAGTACAAGAACGAATCAAAAATTATAAAAAAGAGCGATGATAATAACCAATATTACGAAGGATATGAAATCGGGTCTATTTGGGGATTTGAAACAGATGGATTCTATTCGGTAGATGATTTTGAAGATACGAATACTTGGAAACTGAAAGAAGGGGTAGTCACTATAGATGGAGTCAACCCACGTCCTGGTGATATTAAATTCAAAAATTTGCGCGATGATAAACAAAGTGTGAACCGCATAGATGAAGGAGATGGAACACTGGAAAATCCGGGTGATCGCAAAATCATAGGTAACAACACTTTGCGTTTTCAATATGGTATCAATTTGGGAGTAAGCTATAAAGGATTCGACTTGAGTGTAATGTTACAGGGCGTGGGCAAACGTGACGTATGGATTAGTGATGAGCGCCGCTGGCCATTTGACAGAGGACAATTCGGTTCTATCTTTAAGGATCAGCTGAATTATTGGAAACCGGTAGATATTGCCAATGGAGATTATACTGCAGTAAATCCCAATGCAGATTACTTCCGGATTTACGGACAAGTTCAAAATCTCAATTCCAATAAACGTCCACAAACAAAGTTTTTGATGGACGGATCCTACTTACGCGTCAAAAATGTGACCTTCAGTTACAGTTTCCCAAGAGAATGGCTGATCCCTGTTACATTGACAGGGTTGAAAGCATTCGTAAGTTGTGAAAACCTTCACACATTCACTAAATTGATGAAAGGATATGATCCAGAGCGCCTGTCATGGAACTATCCTTTCTATCGTACAATTTCTTTTGGCATTAATGTTACTCTTTAAATTCAGATGTGATTATGAAAAAAATAATATATTTAATGTTGTCAGCAATTGCGATTGGATTCACTTCATGCAATGACAACTTTATGGAACTCTATCCGGATACTTCGCTGACAGAAAAAACGGTGTTCAGCAACTACAATACCTTCAAGACTTATTCTTGGGGATTATACAGTGTATTTGAGAACGGAAATATTTTACGAAGACCGGGCACAGGCGGTAGTTATGCCAGTGCCCTATCTTATCAAAGTGACATATATGCCGGTTACCTGATGCGCCGTCAGGATGGTGGCAATCCATATGCCTTTCAGAACATCTCCAGCGTGGCTTCGGGTAACGGTTGGGATTTCTCTTACGTTTACAGGGTCAATGTCATGCTGACCAATATTGATAAATCAGAAATGACAGATGCCGAGAAGGCTCATTGGCGTTCGGTTGGATATTTTTTCCGCGCTTATTACTATATGGAATTAATAGCCCGTTTCGGAGATGTACCTTGGATTGACCATGTATTGGGAGATAGCGATACGGAAGTAACCTATGGTCCTCGGACTCCGCGAAAGGAAGTAGCCGATCATGTATTGAGTGATCTGAAATATGCCGAAGAAAACATCGGAGAAGCCGGTGACGGTGCTAATACGATCAATGTACATGTAGTACGTGCTCTCCTTTCTCGCTTTTGCCTGTTCGAAGGTACTTGGCGTAAATATCACGGATTGGGAGACGAAAACAAGTATCTTGATGAATGTATCAACTATTCAAAAAAGTTAATGGACACCTATTCAGATTTGAATAGTGACTGGGGAGAAATGCTAACATCCGATCTGCAAGGTATGCCGGGAATCATTTTATACAAAGAGTATATTGCAAAAGAGATGACCAACTATGTACTTACACATGTAGAACGAACGTCTACTCATAACGTGGAAATGCCCCAACATATCATTGATATGTATCTTTGCAGTGATGGTAAAACGATTTCAAACAGTCCGTTGTATCAATGGAAACAAGATGGCGACAAAAGTATGCATGCAACGTTTAGCAATCGTGACCGCCGTCTGCTGGAGACTGTGGTTCCTCCTTACCGTGTCGTTCCCAAAAACTCCAACGATAGCTTTGACTTTACAAATGATCCCAAAGACCGTGAATTTATGGATATAATGGGAATAACTCACTATACCGGCTATGGCGGCGGAAACGGTGAAGCTGGAAAACACAAAGTGTTTCCGTTGATGAATTGGGGAGGAAAAGTATTGAAAACAATACCTCACTTCTTTACAAACAACGGAGGACAAGGATTTATTGTGGCTCGTAGCGGAAACTATGTATATAGATATTATAACGTATGGGACAATTCAAAAGAGAATGAAGGAACTTCTGATGTACCATTATTTAAGATCGACGAAGTGATGTTAAACTATGCCGAAGCCAAGTTTGAAAAAGCAGGAACAGGAACCGATGGCTTCACTCAAGAGGTGGCCGATGCCACTATCAACAAATTGCGCAAACGCGCATATGTAGCAGACATGAAAGTTAATGAGATAAATGCTGCTTTCGATCCCCAAAGAGACCCGAGTGTAGATCCCGTGTTATGGGAAATACGACGTGAACGTATTATTGAGTTGATGTGTGAAGGTTTCGGATTTTATGATGTACGTCGATGGAAAAAAGCGCCTTGGTTCATCAATCATATACAATATGGACAGTGGGCAACTAAAGAACAGATTGGTGCAAAGGGACAGATTGTTGACTTGAAAAATGGTTATGCCGATGCAACTGGAAAGACTGAAGGGTTCATTTACATGTACAATAGCCCTGAGAAATCAGGTAAAGGATGGTTGGATAAATATTATCTTTACCAGATCCCAACCAATCAAATTGCATTGAACCCTGAACTGAAACCTAACAATCCCGGGTGGGAATAGGAAATTAACTTGCAAGCATAAAATATATTACAAATTAGACAATCCAAATTAGATTATTTAAAAATGAAGAGAAAACTTACATTGGCTGTGATTATTTCGTTGCTGTCGAGTGGATTAATAGCACAAGAAGGTGTTCCAGTTACTCTTCCGGACAATCCATTGAGGGAAGAAGTGGTAAGATTGGCAACAAAAGTGCGTCCCTCCTATCGGCAACTGGATTATCAGCAGCGGGAAATGCTGGGTTTTATACACATCGGTATGAATACATTCACCGGTGCGGAATGGGGAACAGGGAAGGAAAATCCTTCCCTGTTCAATCCTTCGCAACTGGATGCCGACAAGTGGGTCAAAACCTTTAAAGATGCGGGAATTAGTGGCGTTATCTTAGTAGCGAAGCATCACGATGGTTTTTGCGTGTGGCCCAGTAAATATACTTCGCACACGGTAGCCAATTCTCCCTGGCGAAACGGTAAAGGAGACTTGGTGAAAGAAGTCGCAGATGCCTGTCGAAAATACGACATGAAACTATGCCTCTACCTCTCTCCTTGGGATATGCATGAAAAAACCTACGGAACAGAAGCCTACAATGACTATTACATCCACCAATTGGAGGAATTATTAACCGGCTACGGTCCGGTTTATCTGCTCTGGTTTGATGGAGCTGGAACTACAAATGACGTAAGCGGTGTTGAGATGCCATTTGACTGGGAGCGGATATTCAGAAAAGCCCGTGAGCTGCAACCCGACGTACTTCTTTCCGGCAACGCCCCTGACATACGTTGGGTAGGTAATGAAAAAGGAAAAGGCCGGGAAACGGAATGGTGTGTACAAGGCATTAACAATACAGAAACATTGTTTGGGTCATTGACCGGATATAACCCGACCTTACATAATCTGGGCAGTATAGACGACCTGATGAAGAAAAAAAGGCTGGTTTGGTATCCTTCCCGTGGTGGGCTACCCTTGCGTAAAGGTTGGTTTTATAACAAACGGGACGATGATAACATAAAATCCCTGAAGTATCTGGTAGATAGTTATTTCGAGACTATTGGGCAGAATGCAAACCTGCTCCCCAACCTATCTCCCGACCCTACAGGATGTATTCCGGAGAGAGATGCGAATCGATTGATTCAGTTTGGAGAAATCATCTCCCGGATGAAGCATTCAGACTATGCCAAGGGAGCTACCGTAAAAGCTGTTTCCGGTTGGGAGGGTAACACACCGTCAGACGTTATAACCGACGATACTCCTTTCACCTCCTGGCACACACCGGACGGAACAACTGCTGCTGTAGCAGAAATACAATTAAAGCGACCGGCTATGATCAATGTCATAAAATTGCAGGAGAATGTTCGCGATTTCGGTCAGCGGGTCGAACGCTTTGCCATTGATGTCTGGACCGGTAATGGTTGGAAAGAGATAGCACAAAGTACTACCATCGGATTCCGGAAAATGCTCCGTTTATCCGAGCCTATTACCGCTGACAAATTCCGGATACGTTTCACAGATGCTCGCATCTCCGTTTCTTGGGGCAATTTATCAATGTACTATCTGGAACAAGTACCCGACGAAACAGGACAAGGGAAGAAACAGAAAGTAATCCCTCCTTCCGATATACAAATCAGCTTAAGTGGAATTACATCACTTTCAAACAATGATTACAAAGCACTGGTTGATGGAAACGCAGACACCCATTGGGAAGGCAAAGCTCAAAAACTACCTGCCGCATTTATCTTTAAATTGAAAAATCCTCGCAATTTATCAGGTTTTTCTTATCTACCGATAGAAACCGGTATGGGATATATTGAAAATTACGCCATGTATATTAGCGGCGATGGAATAAACTGGGGAAAGCCTGCCAAATCAGGACGTTTCGGCAATATAACAAATAACCCGGTAGAACAGGTTATTACGCTAAATGCAGACAAAGTGCATTATCTTAAGTTTGAAGTTCTCGGAACTACGTCGAATGCACATACTTTCACAATAGCCGATTTACGACTTTTTGAAAAATAACATGACTAATTTTATAGAAAATCAATAGGTTATCAAGATGAAACAATACTTATTTTTAACTTGTCTGTCTTAGTTGACATGCATCATGAGCATTGTCGCTCATAAAAGTACCCCATCACATCATTCAATACTTATAGATGAGTATGCCTGGAAAACTTTCTTTAATGAAGCCATACTCCCTATATAAATAATACGGAAGTGCGCGTAAAGAGCTGATATTACATGTAAAAGGTGATATTCAAAACCCCAAAAGTGCATGTGCCACTTTATAGGAAAAAGAGAATAATTTTAGATAAATTATTTTTAGCACCACGACCTTATTATTTGCAGAAAAAAGCTATATTTGCAGTACCATGAGAGTAAACACCCACCCAAAAGATAGTTCTTTACTGGAGGCCATCCAGAAAGGAGACAATATAGCTTTTAATATATTATTCCATAGATATTATCAATTGCTTTGTAACTATGGTAACCGATTTGTAGATTTAGAAGATGCAGAAGAAATTGTGCAGGACTCTTTGCTGTGGGTTTGGGAAAACCGGGAAGTTCTTATCATTAACGTATCACTTAGTTCTTTCCTCTTTACGATGGTCTATCGTAAAGCTTTAAACCGCATTGAACATAATCAAACAACCCAACGTGTTCTCACCCAATTCCATGAAGACATACAAGAGGTGCTACACGATGTGGACTTTTATCAGATACAAGAGTTGATGAACAAAATTGACGAAGCAGTTGCTGCGTTGCCTGACGCTTATAGAGAGGCATTCATTATGCACCGCTTTCAGCACATGAATTATAAAAAAATTGCTGAAACTTTGGGAGTCTCTTACCAAACTGTAGCTTACCGTATTCAGCAAGCACTAAAACTATTACGATTAGAGTTAAAGGACTTCTTGTTATTACTATTACTTTTTTACTATTCAAAATAATACAACCATATTTATTGGTTAATACATGATAGACAAAAGTACTATATCAGGAAACACGAAAATTATAGCTTGCTCTTGACAAAACATTAAACAGAACTGATAGATATTTATTATCTACCGAGAAAAGTTTTTAGAGGTACGAGCCCCTTATTTTTTCTTTGTCTTATATGCGAACGACTGCCAGCGCTCTTCCGGCCAGTCCTGTTGTTGCATGTCATAGCGTGCCATAACAAAAAACAGGTCGGACAAGCGGTTGATAAAGCTCAGGATTTCTTCCGGGACGGCATCTTGCCGGTTCAAAGTCCAAAGACGGCGTTCTGCTCTTCGGGCAACTGTGCGGGCAAACTGCAATTGGGCAGAAACCGGTGTGCCTCCGGGCAGCAAGAAGTAACCATTCTCTTTCAGCTCGGCCGTCATCGCATCCATTTCCTGCTCACAGAAGGTTGCCAGATGGGGTGATAGACTGTTCGGGTTCTTGTCGCGAATGGCCGACGGAGTCGCTACATGACTCATAACCACCATCAACTCCCGCTGGAGGGTATGCAGCAACCTTTGCCAATCATGTGTTCGTGGAAGCAATGAACGGATTATGCCGATCACCGCATTCAATTCATCGATGGTTCCGTTTGCTTCAATCCGGATATCGTCTTTTTCTACCCGTTCTCCACCATGAATACCGGTTGTTCCCCGGTCGCCGGTCCGTGTATAGATTCGTTTCATTATTCAAATAATTTAAGTAAATCAATCTCTCCCCAGTATAGATGCGTGTAACTGGCTATCACGTTTTTGTATCGGAACACAGGTGTACCGACAGGTATTCCCTTGGCATTGTATACCTGAGTGACAGACTCCGGCAGTTCTTCCGGCTTCGGTTCGAATTGCGTATAGTGGAACTCGTGGCCGCGAAGATGCTGTCCGTTATAATCGAAAGACCGATACCCCAACGTCAAACGCCTGTCGGCTTTACGGCTTGAAATATAGAAAGGAAATACCCATGTTTGCGGTCCGGTCGCAATCCCCGGATGTTCCGACCGGTCGAAGAGAATACCTTTAGAAAGGTAAATCATCCCTCCGCATTCGGCAAGCACGCGCCCGCCCGACTCAGCATAGTTACGGACAGACTGCATTCTTCGCCAAGCCCGACTCAGCCGGGTATGACATTTCTCCGGATAGCCTCCGGGAAGATAGAGCAGATCGGTTCCTTTCGGCAACGGACGATTGTGTTCAGGATTGAAAAAGGTAACGGTTCCCAAACGGCGAAGTATATCCAGATGTTCCTGATAGATGAAAGAAAAAGACTCTGCACTGCATGCCACGGATATTTTTAAATCTCCTTGTCGGAAAGTATCCGGAGTAGAAGGTATGGGGGCAGGAAACATTGTCTCTTCAAGCAGGCGGGTATAGTCGATGTGTGTTTCCATTAAGGTGGTCAACTCCTCAAGTGCATCCGTCCCTCCCGAACGGCTGAAGTCCAACCCCAAGTAGCGGGATTCCTGCACCAGATTCTCCCGCTTAGGCAAATATCCTAAACAGGAAATACCCAGTTCGCTACATACTTCCTGTAGCATTTCGTAATGACGGGGAGACCCTACACGGTTAAAGATAACTCCCGCTATTCTTATCTCAGGACGGAAATGAAGGAAGCCCGAAAGCAAAGGAGCCATCGAGTAGGCCGTCGACTTGGCATCGACTACCAATACGACGGGTAAATTCAGCAAGCGGGCTATTTCGGCCGAAGAACCCCGGTCACGGTCATATCCGTCATACATGCCCATCATTCCCTCCACAATACAGGCATCGGCCCCCGTGGCATAACGGGCATAAAGTTCCCCCACATGCTCTGCCGAAGCCATAAAGGTATCCAGGTTAATGGAAGGACGCCCGCAAACTGCCGTATGATATTTGGTATCGATATAGTCGGGCCCGCACTTGAAAGGTTGTACTTTCAACCCTTTCTTTATCAATAGTGCCATTAATCCGCGACTGACCGTTGTCTTTCCGCTGCCCGAAGAAGGGGCTGCTATCAGAAACTGAGAAATCATCCTACACTCCATATTGTCAGTTTTTATCCTGCAAAGATACGGATATTTCTCTCTAAGGGTATATCTTTATCTGTAAAAATGCGCTATGGCTGCTGGGTCGGCACCAGTTCCAGAAACATGGTCGTGGTCAGTAAAATCCCGATAGATACGCAGACAAGAACAAGTAACCAATTAATATATTTTGCTTTAGGCTTGGTATCGGCATGCAGATTGTTGAGGAAATACTCCCGGAAAAAGAGGTATAATGCGGGAATCGTTGCACTGGCCAGCAGAAAATCTTCCGGAATATTAAAGAAGTAAGTTTTCGACAAACCGATAAGAGACCAATGGCACAGGAACAATACCAGAAACATATTCACTTTGCGCGAGAATAACAGAAGCAGACCGATGGTAAAAACGGTTACCGAGCAAGGCATCACCGGCGATGTAATGCCGGGAAAAGCAAGTCCCCTTGCGACAGACACCAAAGGATATACGAATGGCAAAGCCAACAGCACATACGAAAGCATATCGTATTTATGCGTACGCTCAAAAGTGGTATATCCGGTGATGGCATCCCACACCCATATCGTAGCCATAACCACCCAAAACATAGCCAGCGACCCGTTATAGCTGCGCTCGTCACAACAGATGGCATAGTATGCGATGGCAATCCACGAATACAGAAAAACCATATACAGTTTCATGCCCATCTTTACCCATGGACGGGGATTCTTTATTAGCATCACTGTCAGCAGCAAGCCGGCAACAATGATCAGCAACTGATAGATCCAGGTAGCAGAATTATAATACGCAATAGTTTTCCAGAATATCTCCATAAAATATAGGTTCTTATTAAACAGATTAATTTATTAATGCCGCGTCAGGGAAAATGCTTTGTGAGGAAACAGGAACATGGGGAAAGTGGCTCCCACTGCCAACATAAAGATAACGGTACAGGTCACCAGTCCGTTGGCAAAGAATGTCTCCATGTATTTACCCAGCCGCTCCGGCTCG
Organism: Bacteroides fragilis; assembly: GCF_019583405.1. Lineage (GTDB taxonomy): Bacteria > Bacteroidota > Bacteroidia > Bacteroidales > Bacteroidaceae > Bacteroides > Bacteroides fragilis_B. The sequence goes on from NZ_SZUU01000001.1 coordinate 723,875, forward strand.
TTCATTGTTTGCAGACTCATAATCAGTGAAAACACCATGTTATAAGCAAACTTACCCGGAATCATCGGAAGCAATGCCGGTATATAGAGTACGGTCATCGGGCAATATACTTTCTGCCCGAGCCACAAGCTGCCGAAACCGATAATCAATGCTCCGAACAAAGAAGCCGTAGCAATATCCACCCCCAGAAAAGTCATCAGGCAATAACGGCAGGCATGTCCGGCAGCCGCAAGTAACGCAATCATCTTGAAAGCCCGCAACGGCGGATCGGATATAGCCCCAAAGCCAATACCCGCAATTGCGGCAAAAAATCCATCGGAAAGAATATCTAAAGTTATCATATCAAACTGTTTTTAACCATTAACAATGTAAACGAAAGACCTATCGCAATGCTGACAATCAGCAGGGCAGCCTCCGTCAACCGGGCAAATCCCGTGAGGATATATCCTTCTACAATATCGATCACACCATTGATCAGCGGCACGCCCGGTACCAGATAAAGCACGCTGGTTGCAAGGGCTATCTCAGAGGTAGTGTCAAAAATAAGTGCCGTCGACGCACATAATGACGCAACAAAAGCGGAAACAATAAAAATGATATAATGATTTATTTTCTTCTTCTGCATCTGTTGCTTCAGGAAAAGCCCCGTGATAGTAGCCGAAAAGACAATGCTCATAGAAATGATATCACCACCAAACAACTTACAGAACGAAGCATTGGCGAATCCGACCAGCAGAAGCACAAACAACGGATCTATTTTCGGTGCCGATATAATTTTATTGAACTTGTCCGCCAACTCGTGTAAAGGCAGATGTTTGTCATAAACCTCCCAACTCAAAGCACTCAATTCAGAGTTGTGTTCAAAACTGATCGGATGAGCAGGAATATCAATTACTTCGTTACAAGCCTCACGCGTTTCGTTATCAATAATGGTCAGGATAATGTTTTTATGAAAAACACTCAACTTCACATCCACCCCATAGGCTTCTCCGATACGCTTCGAGTTACGGATGACACGTGAGGTGTGCACACCTGCTCCCATCAGATGGGCCGAATATCCGGCAATGAACTTGGATATGGAAATCAAAGATTCATTTGTAGTCATAATGCTCACTTTTTTAAATCGGGCGCAAAAGTACAAAAAAGATAGGAAAGAGAGACATGATGCAACCTTTCATTTTATCCAAATCTTGTTTCGCACCGCTTTCCTGCTTCCATTCAGCATCTTCCATCATTGACATTTTGACATTCTGCCATTTTGTATTTTCTATATGGCTTATAGCGCATTTTTCGGAGTCTGTCCCAGGCCTCTCCGGAAAAAGCGCCGTATTTACAATTCTCCAAAAACAAAAGAACATTCGTGAACATATCTTCCAAGCAAATTAAAATATATCCACTGCATTTTGTAGCATAAAGCATATAAATAACTGATATTACAATCCAAACGATTAATCCGGCCGAGCATCGAGACGGAGTCAACCAGCGTAAGAAACAGAGCTTTTAGTGCCTCTTTTTAGAGTGTTAATCTCACCCGGATACAATGTTAACTTCCTCTGAACGCAATGTTAACTTCCTCCGAATACGATGTTAACTTCATATAAAGACAATATTAACTTCCTAAAGGCAAGAAATCGATCATTTCTGATCATTCAAAGCATATTTAATCACAATACAATCCGAATATCGTATACTAATGCCATATTTATGCAGAGGACTTTTCTATTTCACACATATAGAATTCTTCCCTTGTTTTAAAAATGGAGCAAATTCCTTCTTTCTGCTACAAATAAGCAGTAAACCGCGTCCTTTTGACTGAAAGACATCCGCCTTTCCCAATATAAAAGACTTCACTTTTCCGATATACCTATAAATAAGTATATTCTTTAATTTATTTCTATATAAACTAATAAATGTATATCTTTGCCCCCGCTTAGGTGATGCAGTCGAAGCATTCCGTTCGATGCATAAAAGGGAATCCGGTGAGAATCCGGAACAGTGCCCGCTACTGTGATGCCCATATACTCCGCATTCTGTTCAAAGGAGGAAAGGAAAGCATTTCTACACATACCACTGTCGATGCCGGAAGGCAAGGCGGGAAGGTTGCTTTCTAAAAAAGGGATAGTCAGGAAACCTGCCGAGCAGACATAGATAACAGTGCCGTCCCGGGGTCAGGAAGGCCGTTTATTAACACATTATTCAAAAACATCAATGGACAAAAGATGCTTACTGACCATTCTCTTGGGAGGATGTGCAGCGGTGGGTGCGTTTGCACAGCAACACGCAACAGGCAAAGACAAAGAGATGACTGTGGACCTGAACCCTGTAGTTGTGACAGGTACCGGTACACACCAAAGACTGAAAAACACACCGGCTCCGGTGGAAGTAGTAACTGCCAACGAAATAAAGAAAGCCGGTATCACAGACTTTCAGCAGGCAATGACCATGCTCGTTCCTTCCCTTTCATTCTCTACCAACTCAATGGGTTCTTACCTGATGATGAACGGCCTCTCCAACAAATATGTACTCATCTTGATTAATGGCCGAAAACTGATAGGGGACACTGCGAACAATATCGACCTCTCACGCATCGACATGAGCCGCGTGAAACGCATCGAGGTGCTTGACGGCGCAGGTTCATCACTTTATGGTTCTGATGCCATTGCAGGTGTAATCAACATCATCACCAATGAACCGAAAGAACTGATGCAGGTAACTTCCACCACCCGATATGAAGATCATCGCCAACTGACACAAATGGTAAATGCGGACATCGCTACTGAAAAGTTCGGTTCGTACACCTCCTACAAACATGAACAAAGCGCAGGGTGGAGAAACAGTGACTTAGCATACGTGACTGATAAAAAAGGCAATGTATCGACAGTACCTACGGTATCGCCTACGTCCAATGGTTTCCACTCCAATTTAGTAAATCAGAAGTTCACTTTCGAACCAACAGAAAAACTTTCATTTTATGCCAACGGCGGTTATTACTGGAAGCTGACTGACCGCCCGGTATACGACAAAGAGATTGATGGAGGTTCAAAATATGACCTGCATTACGAATCGTATAACTTCGGTGTAGGCGGACGCTATAAAATCAATAAACGGTCTTCTATCCAACTCGACCTGATAAACGACAATTATATGCAGAACTATAAGTACCTGGTTGATGACACTAAAAAAAATATTGCAATTGGTGATTATACAAAAACAAAACGGCAGCACTTCTATGATGCCGAACTGAAAGGTATCTTCAACTTTGCGAAAGACAACATGACGGTATTCGGAGTAGACTACCGTTCGGAAAGCCTGGACCGCCCCAGTGCTAATGTTGATAAAGCAATCTATACGGCCTCTGCTTATGCACAACACGAAATTAAATTATGGAACTGCCTCAAAGGTATTGCCGGTGTGCGTTACGATTATCACGAACTTGCCGGGGGACGTTTCACTCCCAAAGTAGCTCTGATGTATTCCGTGGGGGCTTTCAATATCCGTGGTACATACTCTACCGGTTACCGTGCTCCGGGTTTGGATGAATTATATTATTATCTCGTAAAGCCAGGGGGGAGTACCATTACCCAAGGTAACAAAGACCTGAAAGCAGAACACAGTAACTACTACTCCATCAATCTGGAATATAACACGAACCGTCTGAATGTATCTGTTACGGGCTATCTGAATTACATTAATGGTATGATTAACGCAACCACCACTCCCCTCAAAGACTTACCCAATGGTGAAGAACTTCGTGCAAAAGCTCAGAAAGACTTCAACCTGACAGATGCCGAAGCCAAAAAGCTCTCCAATTACAAACTCTACGGCAATCTCGACAAGGGTGTTATCCGTGGCTTTGAAATAAATGCAGCAAGCAACCTCGGTGCAGGCTTCAGCCTGAATGGAAACTATGCTTTCGCTTATGCACGTGGTAAAAGTGTGGACGGTGTGTGGGGTAACATCGAACGCTCGGTACGCCATACAGGAACCGTAGCGGGGAATTACAGCCATTCTTGGGATGACTATCTGCTGAACATCAACATCAACGGACGTTTCCAGAGCAAACGCTTCCATCCGGGACACAGCTATGGTGACGCTCCGGGTTATGGGGTGTGGAACCTGAACGTAAAACATTCACTGACAGGATTCGAACACCTGGGACTGGACTTCGGCATGGGGATCGACAACATTTTCAACAAACGTGATACCCGTCCCAATGGCGTTAACTACGCACTTCTTTCTCCGGGACGTATGGCATATGTAAGTTTAACTCTCCGATTCAAGAAATAACCAATGAAAACATCTATTCTCTCTTTACTCTTGTTAGTTTCCCTCTTCTGCTCCGCGCACGAAGGGGGAAACTTCGTGGCCTCCGATATGCTGGCCACCATGCAACCGGGCGATAAAGCCGCCCTTCTTATGGTACACTTCGGTACTACATACGATGACACCCGTACCAAAACCATCGATGCCATCAATGCCAAAGCCAAAGAAGCATTCCCGCAACTGGAAATGCGCGAGGCTTATACTTCACGTATTGTCATGCGCCGCCTCAAAGCTCGCGGCATTGAGAAACCCAGTCCACTGGAAGCACTGTTGAAACTTCTCGGAGACGGCTATACACATGTCATTGTGCAGAGCACTAACATTATAGAAGGTGTTGAGATGGAGTCGTTGAGACGTGACGTAGCCTCAGTAGCGCCATTCTTTAAAGAGATCCGGGTAGGTAACCCGCTTCTTTATTCGGTAGAAGACGCTGAGGCTGTGGTGGATATCCTGGGCAACAGCAAGCCGGAAAAAGGCAGTGTGGTCCTCGTCGGACATGGCACTTATACCCCAAGTACAGCTACTTATGCCATGATCGACTATATGCTGAAAGCCAAAGGATTAAAAAACTTTCATGTAGGTACCATCGAAGGTTACCCTACATTCGACACCATGCTTCAGCAACTGAAGGATAACAAAACCAAGCAAGTGACGTTGGTTCCCTTTATGTTTGTAGCAGGTGACCATGCCAACAACGACATTGCCGTCGACTGGAAAGAAGCTCTTGAAAAGGAAGGCTTGAAAATAGATGTACGTATGCAGGGATTGGGTGAAATACCCGCTATCCAACAACTGTTTATCGACCATGCCCGGTTTATGCTGAAGCACAAAATGGTGGACATTATGAAGAAAAAAGCCAAATATGCAAAAGAAAAAGACGAATGAAAAGAGTGATATTAATGGCAATAGGCAGTGTACTATTGCTCCCCTCGCAAGCACAGCTGCAAAACAAAAAATATACCAACTTCAATGATTCTATATTCTCAATCAACGAAGTAGTAGTGTCAACCAACTACAGACGAAAGACCGATGCCCTGAAACTGGATGTTCCCGCCAAGTTCATTCCCATTTCAACCAATTCAATCACTTCCGGAATGCTTGAGAAACGAAACATCCGGGACATACAGGAAGCTGCCCGTTTCCTCCCAGGTGTACGCTTCCGCACCTCCTACGGAGCCTTTACGCAGTTCTCTATCCGCGGGTTCGATAATTCCGTGATTATGGTGGACGGAGTGCGTGACGAACGTTCATCCATCGACAATTCCTATCCGTTTATGGACCTGTCTTCCGTTGAAAGTATCGAATTGCTGAAAGGTCCGGCTTCGGTACTCTACGGACAGTCCGCCGTAGGTGGCGTCCTCAACATTGTCCGTAAAGCTCCCATAAGCAAACAAAGCGTATACGCACGTCTCGCTTATGGCAGTTATTATAACAAACAGGCTACAATGGCGTTAGGCGGCAAACTGATAGGTCCCCTAAACTATCGTGCAAGCGTCAACTGGCAAGATCAGGAAGGATGGAGAAGCAATGCTACCAAACGTCTTTCCGGATACCTGGCCCTTGGCGGCCATCTGACTGAAAGCGACGAACTGGACATCCGTATCGGCGCCAACCGCGATTTCTATCCGACTGAGATCGGTTTACCTCCCACGATGTCTTATGATATACTCTCAGCCACAGACGGCAGCAAATACCTGAGCAAAGGAGATGCCCTGCCCGGACTGAACAAAAAAGCCCGCTACAACAGTGAATCGGACTTTATGTACAATCGTGGTTTCAACGCATCCGTCCTGTATAAACACACCTTCAGCGAAGCGTTCAAGCTGATGGACAAGCTCTCTTATACGTATGACGATATTGATTATTTCGGTACCGAGTCATTGGACTATCTGACAAGTGACAGCCCTATCTATGATCATTATTACATGACCAAAGACGAGCAAGGTAACGACACCAAAAAGTATATCTGTCTGGATTCCATCTATTACAGTTATCCGCTACGCTTCTCACATATCGCTAAAACTGTGAACAACCAACTGGAAGCAAGCGGTAAGTTCTATACCGGAGACGTTGTGCACAACTATCTGGGCGGTTACTCTTTTGTATCCCTGATGCGTGACTCTTACATGGCTTATCGTAATAAAAGCACTGGAGCCACCGGCCCCGGAACCACAAGACACGGTTCGGTATATAATCCACACAGCATTGGCTGGATGGAAGCGCCTTTCAGATTTGTCACCGCACAGAAAACATTCACCCACGGATTTTACCTGCAAGACCTGGTGGAGTTCAGTGATAAACTGAAAATGATGCTGGCAGGACGTTATGACCTGTTCATGTACAAGACCGCCAACCTGAACACCAGCGACGGAGGACGCCATTATGACAAACCGGATGACGATGCATATAACAAAATCACCAACGGTGCCTTCACGTTCCGTGCGGGATTGGTGTATCTACCTATTGACAAAGTGTCCATTTACGGTTCATACGGTACTTACTTCAAACCTATCCGCGCATTTTATGACGCTAATACCATTTACATTGATAAGGATGGTAAAGAGTTTATTCCGGTAAATGGCAAAGAGGTATTCAAGCCGGAGAAAGGTTTCCAGGTAGAAGTGGGAGCACGATACGAGATCACACGTACGTTGCAGGCTAACGTAAGCTTATTCTATATTAATAAAGATAATATCCGCCAGACTCTTGCAAACAAAGGAGACATTGCCAATGGTGTAGAACTGGACAAAAAAGTTGTAGGGCAAGTGGGTAGAATGGATTCCAAAGGATTCGATATTGATATTACCTGGAGTCCTGTTTACAACCTGTCTATGAGCGCCGGATACGGATACACCGATGCCAAAGTGCGTGACCTGGCCAACAACCCTTATATGCAGACGAACGCAAGCGAAGGCAAGCAGTATGCTTATATCCCTAAAAATACTTTCTACGCTTTCGGTGCCTATACGGTTTCAAAAGGTATGCTGAAAGGTTTGGGAGTGAATCTCTCTACCAGTTTCCAGGACAAAGTGTACCGTAACTCGGACAATACAAGTTCGTTCGATGCTTACTGGCTGACCGACCTCGGTCTCTCTTATACATTAAAGAGCAATGTGCGTCTGGGAGTCAATCTCAACAATCTGTTCAACAAGGAATACTGCAACCAGGCACTTGGCAATCAATTGATACCAAGCATGCCACGTAATTTCATGCTTTCTGCGTCTTATACTTTATAATGATGATCACGAAATTGATGTACACCATTCACAGGGTACTGGGCACACTGCTCAGTATCCTGTTTTTAGTTTGGTTCCTGTCAGCTTTTGTCATGATGTACCACGGATTTCCACGTGCATCTCAAGCTGAAAAATTAGAGAAACTGGAACCCCTGTCTCCTTCACTGCCTTCTGTCGGCGAAATCACTTCCCGACTGCCCGAAGGTGAAAAAGTGAAAGGAATCCGGATAGACCGATACCTCGGACAGACCGTCTTCCACATCCGCACGGACAAAGGTGAACATAACCTGCCCGCTGACTCTGCTCAGGCACTACCATCTGTAGACGGATCCCGTATCCGCCGGACAGCGTCCCTATGGTGCAGTGCGCCGGTGGAGCGGATAGATACGCTGAACCGGCTCGATCAATGGATTCCGTTCGGTAGCCTGAAGAAGGAGTTTCCCATTTATAAGTTCCACTTTGCCGATGCAGAGAGACACCAGTTATACATCGGCTCGCAAAGTGGAGAAGTATTGCAGTTCACCACCCGTAACGAACGTTTCTGGGCATGGCTGGGGGCTATTCCACATTGGGTTTACTTCACCTGGCTCCGGCAAGATGCCGCTTTATGGAGCGTCACGGTGATCTGGCTGTCGGGCATTGGCTGCCTGATGACGATTGCAGGACTTTGGGTAGGTATCGACATCTGGCGCCGTTCACGCAAACAGGGAAAAGGTTTCTCGCCCTATCGCAAAAAGTGGTATCACTGGCATTATGTGACGGGAATCGTTTTCGGTCTCTTCGTGCTGACATTCTGTTTCAGCGGAATGATGTCACTGGCAGAAGTTCCGTCCTGGATCAGCAAACCGGTATTGGATAAAAATCCCACACGCGAAATAAAGAAAGGAGCACCGAGGTTAGAGCGGTATGTGCTGGATTACCGCCGGATATTAACCGAATATCCCGACGTACGCCAGATAGAATGGAATAATTTCCGCTCGCAGCCTTACTATATAGTAAAACGAAGTGAAGGAGATCTATATATCGATGCATCGGACTCCCTGTCGCGCCCGCTGAAACTGGACGAAAAGCAGATAACGGATGCCGTGAGAGTCATACATGGTGACAGTGCCCGGCTACATGCAGCACTGATCAACGAATTTGAAACCTACTACAGGGATATGAGCCGGATGTACCGTGACCGCAGTCTGTTGCCCGTCTGGAAAGTCACTGTCGGCGACGCAGACAAGAGTTGTTACTACATCCATCCGGAAACGGCCACCGTACGATATGTGAACGATACGGCCCGTTGGAAATACTGGATGTACACCGCCCTGCACCGCTTACGCATACAGGGACTGAACTCTTCGCCTACACTCCGTAAAACCGTTCTTTGGGTACTATTGCTGGGCGGTACTGTCTGTTCGCTGAGTGGTGTAGTGCTCGGAGTGAGGTACATCGAACGTAAATGCAGAAAGAAAATAAAAAGATAAAATGAAAGGGTGCACCCATCTTTATGTTCCCGAATAAAAGGCTAAAAACGGATTAATCCGTATCTTTGCTACATAGTTTCTCTAAATCAGGAATAGGAAATGAATCAGGTTCACCACAGAGGACACAGAGGGCACAGAGTTTTAATCTCTTGTTTATATGGATGTTTAAGAGAAAGATATTCTCTGTGTCCTCTGTGGTGAATAATACTCAAAACCGATAAATTATGAAACAACCCAAGATAATCGTAGCCGGCATCGGGCCGGGAAGTGAACAAGATATTACCCCTGCGGTGCTCGCTGCCGTAAGTGAAGCAGATGTAGTGGTGGGATACAAGTATTATTTTCGTTTTATCCGTGACTTTGTCCGTCCGGATGCCGAATGTATCGACACCGGAATGAAGCGCGAACGGGTTCGTGCCGAACAAGCTTTCGAATACGCCGAACAAGGCAAAACAGTCTGCGTCATCAGTTCGGGCGATGCAGGTATCTATGGCATGACTCCCTTGATATATGAAATGAAACGCGAACGACAGAGCGATGTGGAAATCATCGCCTTGCCCGGAATCAGTGCTTTCCAAAAAGCTGCCTCCCTGCTGGGTGCTCCGGTAGGACACGATTTCTGCGTCATCTCCCTCTCCGACCTGATGACTCCGTGGGAACGCATCGAACGCCGTATCATCGCCGCCGCACAAGCCGATTTTGTAACCGCCGTCTACAACCCCAAAAGCGAAGGACGCTACTGGCAGCTATACCGCCTCCGGGGATTGTTTCTGCAGGAAGGGCGCTCGCCGGAGACTCCGGTGGGATATGTCCGCCAGGCGGGCAGAGATGAACAGGAAATACACGTAACGACTCTTTCCGCATTCGATCCGGAAGAAGTAGACATGTTCACGGTCATCATCATTGGTAATTCGCAAACCTACTCTTTCGGTGAAACGATGATTACTCCCCGCGGGTATTATCGTGAGACAAAAGAAGACGCAACCGGCATAGGACAGGATATTATGATACGCAGTTTCCGTACCATCGATCGAGAATTGAAAAACAAAAACATCCCGCTCGACCATAAATGGGCTTTGCTGCATGCCATCCACACAACGGCGGACTTTGATATGGAAAAACTACTCTACACCGATCCCGGTGCAGTGGCTTCACTTTATCATGCCATCGGTGAGGGAAAATTGAAAACGATTGTCACAGATGTGACCATGGCTGCATCCGGCATTCGCAAAGGTGCTTTGCAACGTCTGGGTGTCGAGGTAAAATGTTACCTGAATGATGAAAGGGTAGCAGAAATGGCTGCCTCTAAAGGCATCACCCGTACACAAGCCGGCATCCGCCTGGCCGTAGAAGAACACCCGGACGCTCTATTCGTATTTGGCAATGCTCCCACGGCACTCATGGAACTGTGCGACCTGATCCGCAAAGAGAGAGCACAGCCGTCCGGCATCGTTGCCGCTCCCGTAGGTTTTGTCCACGTACAGGAGTCCAAGCACATGACCAAACCCTTCGTTCACATCCCCAAACTGATTGTAGAAGGCCGTAAAGGAGGCAGTAACCTGGCAGCCACACTGGTCAACGCCATCCTCTGTTATCCGGATGCCGAACAATTAAGACCGGGAAGAGACGTTTAAAAGGAGAGAAAACCCATTAGAAACTTAAAGACATGACAGATCACCATCATCCCACCCAATTCATTGTCATCGGTCTGGACGACAGCCCTACTCCTTATCTCCCACCCTCGATACAGGCACTGATACACGAGGGTAAAGTCTTTTCAGGGGGCTTGCGTCACCATGACATCATCTCCGCCTTCCTTCCCGAAGGGGCGGAATGGATCGATATTACTGTCCCTCTCGATGCGGTATTTGCCCGTTACGAGGCCTACGACCACATTGTTGTCTTCGCTTCGGGCGACCCGCTCTTTTTCGGATTCGCCAATACCATCCGCCGGCGTATGCCCGAGGCGGGGATACAACTTTATCCTACCTTCAACTCCCTGCAAACACTGGCTCACCGATTAGTCATGCCTTATGACGACATGCGCACCGTATCCCTCACAGGGCGTCCCTGGCATGAATTTGACCGGGCGCTGATAGAACGCACACCGAAAATGGGCATTCTCACCGACAGGGAACACACCCCTGCCTCTATAGCCCGACGTATGTTGGACTATGGCTACACTCATTATACGATATACGTCGGCGAACATCTGGGCAACCCGGAACGGGAACGTATCCGCCGGCTGGAACTTCAAGAGGCGGCAGAACTGACCTTTGAATATCCCAACTGCCTGATTGTCCATCAGTACCCCGACACCTATACTCCCACCCACCCCAGGGCGCGTATAAATCTTCCTCCACTCGGAATCCCCGATGAAGAATTCGAACTGCTGGACGGGCGCACCAGGATGATCACCAAAGCTCCCATCCGTCTGCTTACACTCAGTGCGCTGGAACTGAATCGCCGCGTCTCTTTCTGGGATGTCGGTTTCTGTACCGGCTCCGTATCCATCGAAGCCAAACTGCAATTCCCACACCTGCACGTTACCTCCTTTGAGATCCGTCCCGAAGGACAAAGACTGATGGAGGTCAACAGCCGGCGTTTCGGCACTCCGGGCATCACCATCCTCATTGGTGATTTCCTTGAAGCCGACCTCGACACCATTTCCCGCCCCGATGCCGTCTTTATCGGCGGGCATGGCGGACATCTGAAGGAGATGGTTGCACGCATCTCCCATTACCTCCTTCCGGGAGGATGCATTGTCTTCAACTCCGTATCCGAAGAAAGCAAGTCGCTCTTTATCGAAGGGATAAGAGAAGCCGGACTCCGGCTCCTCAGCGGAACAAGAATTGCCGTCAATGAATACAACCCCATTGAAATACTCAAAGCCGAACAACAATGAAAACAGCTATTATCGTAATATCAGAAGCCAGCATATCCATGGCGAAAACCCTCAAGCAGGAACTACCTGAGTCTGAAATTTTCTCTACCATCGCAAATGCCGACTGCCGGCATATCCCGGCCCTTCAGGAAGCAGTTCCACAACTGTTCCGCGACTCCGACGCACTTATCTTTATCGGGGCGATGGGCATTTGTGTGCGTGCCATCGCTCCCTGCATTGAAGATAAGAAGACAGATCCCGCCGTGCTATGCGTAGACAGTACGGGACGCTACGTCATTTCCGTACTCTCCGGACACGTCGGCGGTGCCAACGGACTCACCCAATATGTGGCAGGCATTCTGGGTGCCGAACCTGTCATCACCACCCGTAGCGACCGCACCGGACTCTGGGCACTCGACACCCTCGGAAAGAAATACGACTGGCAGGCAATCCCCGGCGAAAACTGCGACATGAACCACCTGATATCCCTTTTCGTCGACTGTGCACCGACCGCCCTGTTACTCGATATTCGTGACGAAGGCACTGCCCAACTGGAACACACCTTGCCGTCACACGTAGATGTGTTCTATAACTTCAAGGACATAGATACCGGCAGATACCGCCTGTTGCTGCTCGTCACTCCTTATTTGTATGAAACTTCCGGCATGCAAGCACTCTATTATGTACCCAAAGTGCTGCACATGGGTATGGGACTGGCACGCAACGCCGGCCCGAAGAATGCCGTCATCACCCGCCTGATGAACACCTTACTGGAAGCAAACATCGTACCTGCCGCCATTCGGACCATCTCCTCCATCGAAGAGAAAAAGCATGAAGAAGTGCTGAAACTGCTTGCTGATGCTTATGAATTGCACTTGTACACAGCCAGCCAACTCAGCCGGGTAGATGTACCTACCCCGAGCGAGGTAGTCGACAAATACATGGGTACGCCCAGCGTATCCGAAGCCTCAGCCTTGCTGACAGCCGGAGGCGGCCCGCTGATTCTGCCGAAGCAGAAATGTGAGAACTTTACCGTTGCCATCGCCATGGATAACGCAGCCGTACGCCAAGGACACATCGAAATTGTGGGAGCCGGTCCCGGCGATCCCGAACTGATTTCGGTACGCGGATGCCGTTTCCTTGAAGAAGCCGACCTGATTCTTTATGCCGGTAGCCTCGTCCCGCGCGAACTGACCGAATGTGCCAAAGCCGGAGCCACCATACGCAGTTCGGCATCCATGACTCTTGAAGAACAGTTTGCCCTGATGAAAGAGTTTTACGACCGCGGACAGCTGGTAGTCCGCCTGCATACGGGCGATCCCTGCATCTATGGTGCCATCCAGGAACAGATGAACTTTTTCGACCGATACGGCATGCGTTATCACATCACTCCGGGCATCTCGTCATTCCAGGCCGCGGCCGCTGCCTTGCAATCACAGTTCACCATCCCCGAGAAAGTACAAACTATCATCCTCACCCGAGGCGAAGGACGCACGCCCATGCCCGAGAAAGAGAAACTCAGCCTGCTGGCACGTTCGCAAAGCACCATGTGCATCTTCCTCAGTGCGGGTGTGGTCGATCAGGTTCAGCAGGAATTACTTGAACATTATCCTCCTACTACCCCCGTTGCCGCCTGTTATCATCTGACGTGGAAAGACGAACGCATCTATCGTGGCGAGCTGAAGGATCTGGCACAAATCGTAAAGGAGAACAACCTGACACTGACCACCATGATTGTCGTAGGCGACGCCATCGACAACCGTGAAGGATTATCACGCCTGTACTCACACCAATTCAAACATCTATTCCGTAAGTAAAATGATACTGATATTAGGAGGAACAACCGAAGGAAGGAAGGTCGTCGGCATTGCCGAAGAAGCCGGAAAACCTTATTACTATTCAACCAAAGGAGACGAACAGGAAATCAGCCTGCAACACGGAATACGGCTCACAGGTGCGCTAACCCAGACCACCATGAAAGCCTTTTGCCGAGAGAACGGTATCCGCCTGCTGGTGGATGCCGCCCATCCCTTTGCAGAACAACTGCACGCAACGGTCACCGCCGTTTCACAGGCGCTCGACATCCCTTGCATTCGGTACGAACGCATGTATGATGACCTGTTCAAGCTGTTTAATGAAGAGATGTACGATGAATATCCGTTCAAACTGAGGGAAAAGTACGAAGAACTGTCAGAGTTACTCAACGAAGAAGGTATACATCGGGTACTTGCCCTGACCGGGGTCCAGTCCATCCCCAAACTAAAACCCTTCTGGAAGAAAAAGGAAAGTGAGTGTTACTTCCGCATTCTCGACCGCGAAAGCTCCCGCGAGATAGTCCGGAAGGCAGGCTTTCCCGAAGACCGCCTGGTCTATTATACTCCCGGCAAAGAGAACCTGCCCGAACTCCTCCGGCAACTCTCTCCGGAAGTCGTTCTTCTGAAAGAAAGCGGCGTGTCCGGAGGATTCTCCGAGAAAGTGAACATCATTACCGAACAGGGAATCCGTCTTTATATCCTTCTTCGCCCTTCTCTGCCCCCGTATGACCAGACAGTGAATGGAGTGAATGGAATGCGCCGTGCCATCGAGCACTTTCTGCCCGACTTCCTGCCCCTGCGCAGCGGACTTACCACCGGGACATGCGCAACCGCAGCCGCCAGCGCAGCTCTGCGGAAACTCCTGTCGCCCATACCCGGAAATAGAATAGAAGACGTTTCCGTTTTGCTCCCCAACGGAGAAAAGATTGCCGTCCCTGTCCATTCCGTTACCGGCTCGTTCACTGACCGGCGAATGGAAGTCTCCTGCACTGTGATCAAAGACGGAGGTGATGATCCCGATGTCACGAACGGGCTACCCATTGTAGCTACCGTATCCATCGATATTTCTGAAGAAAAGCTGCACACCGGAGGTGAGCGGCAACAGGTTATACAAATCCACGGCGGACAAGGTGTAGGTACCGTCACCCTGCCCGGATTGGGACTGGAAGTAGGCGGACCGGCCATCAACACCACTCCCCGGCAAATGATTACAGAAAATCTGCTGCACATCCTTGACAGACACACCCCCGTGCCCACTGCCCCCATACATGTCACCATCTCTGTCCCCGGAGGCGAAGAGGTTGCCGCTCGCACCTTCAATCCCCGCCTCGGTGTTGTAGGTGGCATTTCCATTATCGGCACCAGCGGTATTGTGAAGCCATTTTCTTCCGAAGCATTTGTCAATTCCATCCGTAAAGAAATGTCGGTAGCCCGGGCTACAGGTTCTCCCCGCATCGTCATCAATTCGGGTGCCAAGAGCGAGAAATACATCCGCAGCCTCTACCCTGAATTACCCTCACAGGCTTTCGTCCATTATGGTAACTTCATTGGTGAAACCATTCGGATCGCTGCCGAACTCGGCATCCGGCAACTCACGTTGGGGGTTATGATCGGTAAAGCCGTAAAGCTGGCAGAAGGACATCTCGACACGCATAGTAAAAAAGTAACGATGAATAAGGAATTCCTGAAAGAGATAGCCCGTCAGTCCGGGTGCAACACTGCCACTGTAACAGCCATCGAAGGCATCACGTTGGCACGGGAACTTTGGGAACTCCTGCCCGAAGCGGAACTTCAGGCGTTTTGTTCATTACTGATCGAACAATGCCATCGCCATTGCGACCCCCTGTTGCCCGACGGAGAACTGACTATTCTGCTGATAACGGAAGAAGGGAAAGTGATTCGTTAACTGATTTTAATTACACACATCATTCTCTTCTTTGCCTATGATACCATTATCCGAGTTTTTCTTTGCAACATAGAAACCACGTCCGGGCGTCCACTCCACACAAAACAATTCACTGACGTCCGGATACCCCTGCCGGGCAAGATTATCCTTCAGCCACTCTTCCGTTTTACCGGCACTCTCCAATGAAGAATCCAGCACTGAGCCACTGTTTACGAAAAGATACGATTCCGATTTGGAATTGCGGGTCGATACCGTAAGTTGCCCGTTTGTTTCAAAGCGCACATCATCCACATCCATCATCGAGAAGATGCCATTCTCACGCAAAAGGGTACGGAACTGTTCCATTTCCAGCCCGTTTCGTTTAAATTCTTTCAGATTAATCTGACCATTGCGGACAATCATCACCGTATCTCCCTTTATAAGGCGACGCAACGTTTTGAAACGAAGCAGATAGCGAATACCCATGTTGAAACAGGTCCACACCCCCAAAGAGAAAACGAGTTGCCATGCCGATACATCGGGACTATAGATAACACCTCCGACGAGCGCACCCAGCACAAAAGCATTGACTGAATCAAGAGGAGTCAGTTGCGCCATCTGTGTTTTACCGGAGATACGAAGAAAGAAGAGCACGCCCAGCATGCCTACCACAATTTTGACTATAATAGTAAGGTACATCATCTGCAATAATAGGATTTAATTTTACAAACAACAACATCCGAAACGAGATTTTGTTTACGAGCAGACCAAATTCTTCCCTCTCTTGTCACCACAAACATAGCAATCAGACTAATCCTACCAGTATACTCCCATTTACACTCTTGGACCTTATAGTAGCCCTCCTTTCTTTTTGTAATCTGTCGAATCCTTCGTAGTGACAATGAAAACAAGCACGTTTTTATCAGTTATTAGCAATCATCACCTTTGAATCAGATGAATTGTATCATTAAAGTAACCTCTATACTTTCCTCCCTCAGGCACAAATACGCCTTTTATTTCTTTAGAAGCAAAGTCATTACCAGTATAATAAATGCCAGAAGCTCCTACATGCCAGAAACCTGCCTTATAAACACAAACAAACTGAATGGTAGGTATATAAAACGTTGATTGCCCTGCTATATTATTATTCCAATAGTTCCCAGCCTCAATTCTGCATACCTGTGTTCCCACATTGAGTTGTTTATGCATATTGCTCCCGTTTGCATCATGATAAAAATAATAGTTATCATTCAGGTAGCAAACTTCCAAAGCACATCCATTCATTCCTCCTGTCACTACAACCGTTCCATCCTGAATAGGAGTTTGTATCCCCACATATCCGGCATTGCCCTGCACATATGGAAAATAAAAATCTGTTGAGTGATGATTAGCAATGTCCCAATAAAACACTCCATTCTTCAACTGTTCATTTATCTGTACAGTACATCCTAAAGGAGTTTGAACTAAATTACGTGTATCAACAAAAAAATGTTCGCTACTCAATACTGTTTGCGGATTTGTTCTTAACTGTGTCAGTCCCATATAAAATATAATTATAGTCTCCTACTCTATTTACTATCAGGATTTTCGGATTCTTCCTTATAAGCTTACACCTCAAAAGTAGAAGCTTTACTGACGACAAACAACTATTTTCTCTTATTGAATTGCTATTTCTTCTGACTACCCCATTAATTTTTTAATATGAATGATAACCGATATAAACCGAGCAAGTCCACCTTTCCCCACCGGAAAAGCATGGACCTGCAACAAACAAAACAAGCAAGGGGAAGCGTCTGTCGCAGATAGCTTCCACACTATTAAGATATATGATTATTCTAAAATGATATTGAATGTATAGTTATTGTTTCGGCGGAGGGAATAGTCATTGATATCACTCCTGCCCAGATCAATGTTTTTTGTATACTCAGTCCCCCCTTTCGTTGCTTTTATTTGGAGTTGCGTGCGTTCATTCCGGTTTGTTCCTGTGGTTACATTCTCCGCCATATAATAATAACGATAAGAAGAAGTTGTTCCCAATGTTCCGGCAGTGATCACCTCTTCCGTATAATCACCGCTTTCCGGTGCCAGATACGTATCCGAAGGGAATAAATAACCTTTGGTCTGTGCCCGCTTCAATTGAATTTTCACGTTGCTGAATACTCCTGCCGTCTTGGCCGAAACAGCTATGTTGAGCCTGCATACCAGACGTCCCAATACCACATTCACAGCAGTGGTTCCGGTAGTAATCTCTCCCTCATAATAGCCGAAAAGACATACATTCCGGTCAGCACTCCGTTCTTTCATCCAGCCCATATCTACCACCAGACTTTTGAAACCATTCAGGTTATCTGGCCACGCGGGAGTCTCCTCATCTGTCAGATTGCCTACTATACAAAGGGTGCTGCGCCCGGTCCTCAGTGTGACTCCTTCAAGCGTTGTATTGAGCACCGGCGTGGTCAGCACTATCTGTTCACTGCCGATCAGGATACCTTCACGGTCAAACTGCAGAATCCACAAATTACCAATCAGGTTTTCATAATCGGGTGCCATCGGCTGCTCCGCACGGGTAACCGCATCATTGGTAAAAGAAGCGGCAGTAAGCCCAATCGACACTTTTACCACGTCCTCTTCCTGATCCATCGGTTCATGGGATATGCAGGCACCCAACGTAAGCAGACAAACACTAAAAACGATATATCCGAATCTTTTCATGGGACTATTATTAAGTATTACTCTAATTTGTTCATTTCACCACAGATTACACAGATTAACACAGATTTATAATTTATCTCGTTGATATCTACGATTAAAAGTTCTGTGTAAATCTGTTTAATCTGTGGTGAGCTCTTATGTATCCATTTCCACATTTTCCGTCCACGAACGGTTTTGCCAGGTCAGTACAGTCACCCCGTTACTGATCTTCACCGTAACGGTATAGTTATACGAATGCCCTGCTGTCAGATACAAACCGGTCAGCAACATCTGATATTGAGTGGGGTTACCATTCACTTTCAGATTCAGCAACACGCTGATAGAGTGGGAACGTGCATCTGTGGGCAATATGCCGGTATGTGCCATCAGGCTGTTATCGGCATTTTGAGTGGCTTGTGTGATACGTACCGATGCACTTTGGTCGCCCACTTTCACGGGCAGCACCTCTCCATTCACCCAGTCAAAACTGGTTGTATTGTCCAGTGGTTGCTGTATGCCACTGATTTCAATTCCTTCGGCAAGCATCTCCAAGGAGTGTACACCCTCACCCGCTTTGACAGTAAACTGCATCCGTGCCGTCTGGTTGATGATGGGGGGCAGATACAGGGTCTGAACATTGTTCAATGTACCCCCTTCATCAATTTTCGTAATGGTCACCGCTGTCATGGCTGTTTGTGTATACCGGTCGTCGGTAGCAAGCAGATATTCTCCGTTACCGATATTGACAAAACCCTTTGAGTTTAAGGCCTTGGCAGGTGACAGGATTCTGAAGTAATAAGTACCCGCCTTCATATAAAGAGGAGTGCTGCTTGAAGATATTACCGCCCCGTTGTCGTCTACCTCGCAGGGATAAAGCAAACTGCTGCCTGACGTACCGGCGTTACGTACCAGATAGGCTTTGGAATACTCTTCCATTAAGTTCTTGGTATTATCATATACCACCAGTCGTATCGTACTCCCGTCTTCCAGCAGATAAATCGGTTTATCCTGCAATGTTTCACTATCCTGTGCCGTTGCACGGGTACGGACCGAAGGAAGCATAGAAGCGTAATATCCGCCGACAATGGGATTCACCTGTATCAGTTCCTCCGTATTCTCTTCTTCGGGAGAGGCAGAGACACATGCCGTACAGAGTAGAACCATGATTACATACAACCAACTTTTAAAGACAATCATTCTTTTCATACTTACCATTTTATTGTGAAGTGACATCCCGCACACAACGAACGGAAACACCGGCAGCCCTATTCATAGAGTATAACGCAAAATAGCGATGGCTGGTATTACCTACATATTTAAACGAAGCGCCATACATATAAGCACCGGTAGGGGTCGATGTCGCGTATACTACCTCAGCACCGGCATTATACAGTACCGCTTGATCGGGATAAATATAACCGGAAACAGGAAGATTGATAAAATCACTGGGATGCGCCCAATCATAATCCGTATTACAAGTACTTATATTCAGGTCGGCATTTTTATCACATGGAAACCTCGAGATTGTAACATAGGCGCGATAGCGTGTTCCATTATCCGTTACAGACTGGTTGTCTCCAACCATCCCCAGTGTCCACATTAGGCGGTATGCTTGTGGAGTTCCCTGATACTTAATTGCATAAATGACTCCATACGATGCACCACTTGCCCGTTGACATACATAAACTGTTCGGGCACCTGCCTCCGGGTCATTTGAAGCAACCTCTCTCCAGGACGTTCCGCTATGGTTTACAAATGTCAAGTCGCCATATCTCTCTGCCGTAGGCATAATTCCATCAAAATCCGCTTTAGTAGGCACGCGCCAGCCCGTCGGACAAGGGTCATTCTTTGTGTTCTTCCAATAAGTAGAACTGGTAGCAGTAGTATTATCCCAATCACCACTGACCCTAACGTAACTAAATGCCTTACCGGCATCTCCCGGATTAAGCGCTAAGGTCGCCACCGCAGGCCGCCCGATAGGAGCATCGCTCTCATGTTTCACTATCTGTGGGTAAGGGCTTGCACCTCCGTTTACATCAATCATACTTTTAGGCCTTTGACGCATCACTCCGTCACTTCCCCTATAGTTTACTGTTTTAGGCAGATAATACGGAATACTTCTTCCCATCTGATACACATATCCTCTGGCTCCTTCCCATCCCTCAGCGGTTGTCATATCCGCACTGGTAGCCCCAAGATTCCGGTCCATCCACATCAGACCGTTAAAAGTCAAGGGTTGCCCCAGATATTGCGAATCATCATCATGTTCAATCCAATCGTATCGGCGGGGAATAATAGTAATAATCTGTACATCACTGTTAGTGATCGTAATGGTGAGTGTATACTCGTAATTGGGCAGGAAGCGGAAAGGCTCCGTCACGGTTTGACCGCTTTCATCTTTCTGAACGGTCCCGTCATCTCCCATAACCGGAACACGAATCTCATACGTATCCGTTCGATCTCCACTGTTCGTTCCCGTCGTAGCCACATTTATTTTAACTCCCTCCGTAGCCGTGGTTAAAGTCGGGAATATCAGGCATTCGGCAGCCGCACTGCCCGATTGCCCGTCTATAGTTACAGACTGCACACTTTCCGTCACAGCTTGAGAGAATCCGCTGCCCAGAACCGTACGGTCACTTTTCCCTCCCGTATGGCTGTATTCTCCGGTCGAAAGCAAGAGCGCTCCTTCGCTATAATCACTGACAGAGATACCTTGCAACCGGATATTTTGCAATACATCCGTACCCGTTGAACCGCTTTCCGGTTTTTGCTTCACCACCTCAAACTTCAACTTAGACAAAGTATGCTTGAAGGGTAAGGTAATCACTCCCGAGTTGATACCCGATTGTCCTGTCAGCACAGCACGGCGCAAGTCGGGCAGTGCTCCTCCGGCAGAGGAAGTGACGTTGCAAACAGGTACGCCATCTGCTTCGGAACTGCATGCCGGCAGAGTCGTATTACCGTATGTCAGTGCATAAAAGTCGAGGGTTCGGCCTTCAAAACGGTCTTCGTCAGTATCTGCACTCAGATATTCTATCTGATGTGTGCCGTCCGCATCCACGGCCTCCGTGCCTTCCCGCCCATCCATCGTAGAGAGTCTGCTGCTCCACGAACTCCCTATAAGTCCGTATAGCCGATATTTAGTGCCGGCTGTAAAATGATTCACCGACACATCTCCCGCACGGGTGATGGCCTGCTCTTCACTCGAGGAGAGTGTAAAGCTGTCACCACCCTGCGCAGGTATGTGTTCCTCTTCGGGAGTGCAGCCGGTAACCAGTACCGCTAAGGTTGAAAGAAAGAATCGTATTATTGTTTTCATATATTCAGCTCTTTTTATTTAGATTCATCACAAAGGACACAGAGAGCACAGAGTTGGAGTATTTAAGTTTACAGTCCCTCCTCTGTTCATCGTTCCCTGTTCACCGTTCATCTATGTACTTGGAACCGGTTCAGGAACTACCACGGGAATGGTCATTTTTCCTCCATCCCCCCACTCTTTCTCTTCGCCTTCCAGCGTAAAAGAGTCGATATCAAAATTGAGAGTGGTTCCATACGACTCTCCGGCTTGCAACTGAGTTACCGGGACGCCGGATTGATCCATGAAATTCAGGTTGCCATCCAAAACAGGAAAGCTTGCCTTTCGCGCTCCGGTCGTAAAATTTACATCCTTGGCCACATCCGCTGTCAACGTAAGCCCCGGTGTACCCAAAGAGGAAATATCGGTCAGCAAGTCGTTCGTCGCACAGGGTATCAGATAGAATACCGCAATCTGCGTATCCTCCGTACTCAATATCTGACCGGGATGATCGATAACCAAATCGGCGGAAGCCGGAGCCCCTACATAGTGTTTCACCCCCGTATCCCATTTCACCCCTCCGCACACTAAGCGTGAGGGTACTGTCAACTTAAGGTTCTTGACATACAGCTTACCGACCGTGTTGTCCGTACGCCTTGCCTTGAGCACGATGCGTACGGCGGCATGCGCGAACTCCAACGCCCGTCCGAAAGGTTGCTTCCTGCTGCCCGTAACTCCATTCGGAGTAACCAGCACATCGGTCAGTCCTGCTCCCGAAGACGGTAACGAATAGGTGCCGTGACCATCTGCCATAGTCATGGACGAAGGGCAAAGTCCCATCACCACCACCCGGGAGTTATCAGCCGGATAGTCCGCTTCCGTATTATAGGGTGCATCGGCGTAATCACCGATCCCCCCTGCCGGAGTGGAGATGTTATAAGGAGAGCCCAATGTCCCCGTACTGAAATCCGTCTCTTTCCAGAACAGCAGTAACGGAGTGCTTTCGCTGCCTGCCACCCCATCCGTACGGGTGAGAGCTACCTCCATGGGTACCTCCTGTTCATACTCTCCTTCTCCGGATGCACACGAGGCAGACAACAGACACAGGCAAAGCAGCAGGCATGCCCGGCAGAATCCACTCTTTTTTTCTTCTTTATTCATAGTTGTATGCTTTCTTTTTCACCACATTCTCCTTTCTACGTCGGCCTGACTATGATTGTATTACCCGAACTCGTCACCCAGTCCGCTACTTTCATCGTGGCACGCATCGGCTGCGGCAAAGCGGCCGAAGGCAGGCTGAACCGGGTAATACGCAGCAGATAATAACGGTTGCGCAAAATGCCGGAAGCCGCACTGAAAGCAATTGTGCCGTCGGTAGCAATTGTACCGTCTATATAAGTGTAATAATAGCCGATCCCGCCTTCGTAAGCGGTAAAATCAGTACGTTTCAAGGTACCCGCACCGATGGCGGCCTTCATGCCCGCATAGCTGTAATAGTCACTCCCGTTGGTAAAGTAAGTGCCTGCCGCATGTGCTTCCGCCTCGGCAGGTGTCGTCGTTGCGGGCAAGTAAGTAGCGGCATCGGCGGGAGATGTCAGGGTTTGCGTGGTTCCGGCCCCGGTAATAATCTGTTTGGGGACAAACTTCGCCGCTACCAGCAGATGGGTAGCCACCAGGCGGGGAATCTCCGCTTGGGTTGAACTGAGCGTTCCTGTCAGATCCAGCCCACCTTCAAGAGAGGTGGTAGAAGTGGCAGTCGTGTTCTCCGGACAATACAGTCCACCGGTATAAGCGCCGCTTGTCGAGGGGACAGTGGTCGTAGCATTGTATCGGGTGGCGTCATACGCTTCCGGAGCGCTACCTTCTGCCCAGACACTGCCCAAGGTACGGTAAGCGAATTGCTGTTCAGACACATCGGGTGCCGACACATAATTGCCGCCACCATCTTTTACCACATACGGGTCTACTTCATAGTTAGGATCTTTCCCATCCGAAGGCGCATTCAGATACACCTTCCGGTTCACCGTATTGAGGGCATACCGCACTTCCGACAAACGGATCCAGCCCGGATCATCCGCCGGACGAGCCGCATTGTCGGACATCCGTACATACGCCCCTCCGTCGTCCGTATAGGTATCGCACACCAGCATTACTTTAGCCACCACCCTTTCGAGCTCGACAGGCGAGGCCGTAAGATCTATATTCACATCGGTACCCGCACTGACCGTTACGGCATCGGCGGCTTTTCCGGTCATGGCAATGCCCTCCGCCTGACGGGCAAACTGTCCGATCACTTCGTCATATCCGTCTCCGGCAGCGGTATACAGTCCCAGGCCTCCCGCCTGCCCGCAAATGGCATGCACCTGACCAGGCAACAGATTGGCACCCACATAGACCTTCTTCCGTCCGGGAGCGGTCGGTATGCGGGCCTGATACACGTCCGTCGCACCACTTGTCGCGCCGTAAACCACTTCGTACTGCACATCATTCCAATCTTCGTTTCCGCTCCCGTCGACCGATACCAGAAAAACGGCGACAGAAGAGATCTTTTCCTCAACCGCTTCGCCCGCCGATACGACCACCCGGGTACTTGCTCCCGCCACCCGCACCGAGAAACGGACACACGCCGTCACCCGGTCTGTCCCTGCCGGAGTGCCCGGCATATCGGTATCGTCGGAGCATCCGCATGCCAGCAGGCAGAGCAGAAACCGAAAAAACAAGATAAATATGCTGCCTTTACAGTTGTGCATCATTCAGTCTGATAATCCATCCGTTAATGTTCAGCGCCTCCAGCCTTCCCATCGGGGTAAGGTAGAAAATCACGTTGAACTGATCTTCGTAATCAAGGTAATCCTGATCGCTGAGCTCCACACCGCTGCTCTCTTCAAACAGGGGACGCGTCATCAGCAGATAATGCGTCAGGTCGACGTCCACTACTTTCTGTCCCGAGGTGCGGTCAGTCACCACCAGACGGGCCTCCTGCCCTGCCAGTAGGCGCAATGTATTCAAGCGGGCACGTGCCAGGCTGACTTCTCCCGTACGGGTGGCCGCCGGTTCCGTTTCGGACGCGGACTCCGTATGGTAGGCGGCATAAGTCACCCGGTTGCCCGTTATTATCTCGTTGTCGGCATTCAGGTGACCGTTATCCGCCAACAGGGTAAAGTCATAATCATCGGCATCCAGCCCCTCGCTCGAAGTGTCGTGCAGGGTGATGATGAACCGGTTGCTATCCTTCAGCATCGGCACACTGACCGATGTCAGTTCCGAAGGCTGTATCCGGCTCAGCCGGACATGCCCATACCACAGGTGTCCCAGTTCGTCATCCTGACGTCCGTCCCCGTCACGTTCCAGCCAGAGGACCAACTCGTCACGGGTCGAACTGCCCGGTGTGAGCTGCGGTATCCGGTAATGCCGGTTGTCCCCTCCCGCCCAGAACACCAGTTCGTAAGCATCTCCGTCTTTATATTCCAGTGGCAGGGTAATGATAGATCCGTTTTCAGTCAGCGATTGCCTGTTTTCAGTGTGCAGGCAGACAAACTGTCCCTGTGCGTCGAACACGTAGAGGGACAATGTGTCAATCTCGTCGGTGATGATGCCTATCCCGCTACCGGGCTGTATCTGTGCATGCAATGCAGGCTGAAGACGAATACGAAAACCACTGGGACAGTCGCCGCGATCGTCCTTGGTCCACGAGCAGGCGGATAAGCCCGCCAACAGGCAAAACCATAAGAACGGCAGAAGCCGACTGCCGGAATGGGATAAACAGGAGGTCTGAAAGTTATCGGACATGGTTGGGAAAATTTTATGATTGAACAGGGGGTTCACCACAGAGGACACAGAGTTTTAAGCTCTTGTTTATAGGGTATTGAAGAGAAAAATATGTTCTCTGTGCCCTCTGTGTACTCTGTGGTGAAAAACCATCTCAAAGCAATTACTTTAAAGCGTTAAAACAGTGGGTTAACGTCCCAATACGGTACTATTCGCACGTACTGTCCAGGGTTTGATACTTAACTTCACATTCAGCAATACGGTGGTCGGATCATCGGTTTCGGTATCGGTGATGATATCTTCGGTTACACCGTCTTTGCCCACACCTTGAATACCGGTGACGGTTACTTTATAGACATTGTTGCGGACAATGCCGAACTCCATCACGTCTTCTGCCACATCGTCCGAAGGGATGTGCTTGATCCAATACGGATAATAACAAATGAACTTGCCATCGACACTCCCTTTTTTGAAGCACTGGACGTCGTTCTTCTTCAGGTCAGTAGCGGCAGAGCTGGAAGTAGTTCCCGCCTCCAGCAATACGCCGGCTGCTTTCAGCGCTGCAATATCCTTGTAAAAGATGCCGGAATGATAGAAGATTTCAGTAATAGAGCCAATAGTAGTCTCTTCTTCCACACCACTGCCGGCGGAAGCCTTCATCATTTTACTCGGAGTAATTTCCGCTTTAAATACGATACCGGTTGTATATCCGTTCTTCTGTTTTTCCTTCAGCATCGTGTTTTCATAGCAGTAAGCGGCGACTTTGGTTTCTGCTGCACTGGAAGAATAACCCGGCATAGCCGTATAAGTTCCCCCAAAAGAGCCGAAAGACGACAAACCGAATGCACCTGATCCTTGCAGATACCAGTCGGCATAGCTACCGGCTAAAGCAGGGGTGGCAGCAAAAGTTTTACTATACGTTTGCGGATCTACCACATACGGCAATGAAGTGCTTGAGTTACCATAATTTGCCTCAGTCAAAGGACTCGTTGCAGTGCTTTCTTTATCCACATGACGGAAATAATAGCCCTCTTTCCGTACATTGACTACATAATAGCCTTTCAGGGTAATATCCGTAATATTTCCGATAGCAGTCACTGTGGTAGAAAACGAAGTGTATTTATTAGCAGTAGCAGCAGAATTTACACTGGTTCCTCCTGTCGTCACCGTAATCTTTCCCATCATACGCTCTACCGTTGCCGCAATGGTTTGTTCCGGATCTTTAGTGATCGTCTGGGCAATATAAGGAAGAGTATTCATATTATCACTTTTGGGAGAACGGCTCGCCATCACCAGTCCGGCCTCCGGCACAGCGGCTATCACGCCCGTAGCGTCAGCCGTTGTCTTTGCAAGGAAATCGGCTTCGGTCAAGCTATTCTTGCTGCCGTCAGTCACTCCATTGACCGTACCGTTCACCACAATGTAAATACGATAGTCTCCCGGTGTCAAGGCTGTTTTCTTACTGGTCCATACAATCGTTTTAGCGTCGGCAGTGCTGGCTGTCATTTGTGTAAACTGGTTGATGGAAATAATCTCTTTCAACTTAGCGCTACCAAAGCTACTACCCGTTCCTCCCGGAAACAAATACAGGTTGGCGGTCTTCACTTTGTATTCATCCTCCGAACCGACTTCAGTAGTGTTATCGTCAGTATCTGCTGTCGTACCGGCCCTTGTTTCCGCCACGCCGTTCGGCACGGCAATGGTCACTGTGGTATAAGCTCTCGCTTCTTCCGGATTCTCTCCGCCCGGGATGTCCGTATCGTCGGAACAGGCGGACCAGGTTGTCAGCAGCAAAGCAGCCAACCCCATCATACTCATGTACTTTAGTCTTTTCATTTCTTTTTATATTATGTGATACACTTATTGCGTTATACCGGTTGTCGCGGCCCGTTGTTCCGCATTCATCTTTTTAAGGTTTTCTTCCGCCTCCCGGTTTCCGGCTTTCGCCGCTCTGTGCAGCCATATCCCGGCCTCTTTGTCGTCTCCGCACAACAGATGGCATACTCCCCGTACGTTCCACGAACGTTCGTCCGCCTCTACTGTTTTCAGCAGCCGGAATGCTTCTTCATAATTCCGCACCCGAATGGCAGCTATCGCACGGTTCACCGTATCCGCCACACTGTCAGGACGGTTGGCATACTCCACACGGATGTAGCAGGCATCGCGCAACTGCGGATAGAGCACATCCAGCACCGAACGATACGGACGCCCTCCCGCCAGAGCTTTCAGCCTATCGTTCCGTTCTTCCTCCGGATGGCTGCGGAGAATGGCAAGCACCTCCTCTTTATACGTCATGTCGCTTTCATTTACCAATTCGGCCAGTCTGCCCCAGTCTACTCCCCCGGCATTCAGTTCAAACAACGATACAGACAGGTTCATACGGACCGAGAGAGCATGTCGCAAAGCCTCGGCACGTTTCGCCGACAACTTCCGGTTCAGCTCCGTCGCTCCTTCGGGCGAAGCATATCCGGTGATCGAGATACCTTGCAGGAATGCGCAACTGTCCGCACGCAGCAATCCGATGGCTTCCGTTATCCGGCGCAGGTTTCCGGCATTGGCCGAGTATAGTGTATCCACCACTGCCGACGCCGCACGGAAACGAATACCGATGCCGCTTTCACGCAGGGGACGGCTGCCCGCCTCACACAAGAACGGATAGTCAGCCGCATGTTCCGCTACCGACCGGCTCACCTGCGGAGCAACCTCACAAACCGAGGGACGATAGGGCAAAGCCACCGGAAAAGCACCGGAGGAAACGACGCTCCCCACCGTCTGTACCCGGCAGCAACCCTCCCGGTCGATGTCGAGCCGCAAGTTCAAACCACTCTCCATCCACGGAGCATAGCGCAGCGTATCGGTATACAAGAAGGTATCTCCATTGCGGGCAGTCAGCCGATGGTCCGCCTCACCGGCACTGCCTTTCAAGAGACGTTCCTGCCTCTCCCTGCGTGCCATGATGCGCCCCGTCACCACAAACGGGCTGAGCAATACACTATCCGAAGCGTTGCCCAGGCAAGGGGTAATCACCCAGCGGTGACGGGCACGCACTGCACGGGGGGCTATCTTTATGGCAAACGAGACATATACCTGTCCACCCGCACGCTGCATTCGGACAGCAGTAAGGGCCACTCCTCCGGACGGCCCCGCCGCACGGGCAAACGGCATGCCGGAACACAGGGCAAAGGCCGCCAGGCAACAGGCTGACGCCAAAGCCTTCTGAAAGCATATTCTTAAACGGGTCGATCGTATCTTCTCTTTCATAAAACTTTTCATTTTAGCATATAAATCAAGCTGATGCCCACACGGGTCGGTGCCAGGAAGTTTTTCTTATCCGCTCCCCGATATTCGCCACAGGCAGGGCAATTAAAACGTTTGTACTCGGCATGTACCCATCCCGCGCCTACGGTAGCCTCCAGATTCCAGCGTTTGCCCAGCACCCACGAGTAGCCGTATGAAAGCCCTGCCATCACCGCCCACCCCTCGTAGCGGGAAGAGGCCGAATGGGAAACAAAAGGCAGACGCACCCGGCTCAGGTTGTACTCTCCCCCTCCGGCATGCACGCCCAGAAAATGCCCGTAGAACGATTGGCAAAGCCAATAGCGCGCCTCCCCCTGTGCCATCCAGAATTTCCACTTCCGGTTGTTCTCAAAGCTCCACGGACAGGCGCTTCCCGAAACATCGAGTGTCCATCGGGAGGCCAACGCCCACTCGGCGGCAAGCGAAGGAGCGGTCGTGACATCGTACAGTAGGTTGGTTTTCACCGCTACTTGCTGTGCCAGCGCAGAGCCCGAAACGAGCAAAAGCAATATGAATAGTTGTTTTTTCATTCTGTTAGTTTATCTGAAACAAACCGGCAATCCGTTCATAAATCGGTCAAAGGTATCTCCGACAGATAGACGCGGGTCATCTGGTTGATGATCCCTAACTTATGGGCGGCACGATGATAGCGTGCGTACATTTTCTCACAATCCGATTGATTACAATTCAGATATTGGTTCGTGGCTACCATTACGTCAAGCAGGGAAATTCGGAAAAGAGGACGGGTCAGCTCATAGATTTCCGGAGTGACATCACCGGCATGATCCGCCTTGACACGTATCAGCCCTGCGGATTCCAATTGCCCCAGAAGTTCATCAAGAGGCTTACAACTACATTCTAATTCCTGGAAGTTTACTGTTTCCTGAAGGGAAATATGACGCAAGACAGATATGGCTGTCAAAGTTAACGGCGTAAGCATAAGCTATTTTGTTTTGTGATCGTCCGTTACTTTGTAGGTAACGGCAATTAACATAAAATAGATTCGGATAGCGTTCCTGACAGAACACTGAGATTTAAATAATAAAAAACATCTGATGATGGCAATAGAATAATCATCCGCGTTAAATAACAGTAAACGTGGCCAACCCCTCTTATAGTTTTTTTAGGAGAAAATAGGGAAAACTAATGCAAAGCATGCATCTTTTTTAAAATTAATTGCCTTTTTTATAAAAAACTTGTCTTTTTATTTGTTTGTGTGAAAAATAATATCCAATTTTGCAGCAATAATTCATTGCCGTTACCTACAAAGTAACGGTCTATACACTTCTCTGATTACAAGCATAATACACTCTATTTTTCGTTTTTCAAACCGCATTCAGCACATACCGGATTATCTTCCTGTTTGTCCGATCTACTTCCCTATCCCCAAAAGGCTTCAGGTAAGTTTCCGTCACCTTCACCGAGGAGTGTCCCAACGCACGGCTGATAACTCCTACGGGAGTCTCCTGATGAAAAGCGACCGTAGCCCACGTATGGCGGGCGGTATATGAACTGAGCCTGCCTCCCAGTTTCAACTCCACCGAAACCCGTTCCAACTGCCGGTTCAGGTTACGCAGGGCACATTGATATTCCTGATAAGGAGTGGGATTTTTCTTTGTATGCCGCTTTCGGGTACGGGGTTGCCCCAGGATAGGCAGCAGATAGCTCGGATGGCAGTTCTCAGCCATCCTCCTGTTGATAATTTCCATCGCCTCATGCGGTACGGTGATAATCACCTCCTGCCCCGTCTTGTGGCGGCAGTAGGTCAGCACTCCTTTATCGAGATTATTCCTGCGCAAGTGAGCCAGATCGACAAACGGGATCCCTCGGAGCATAAACATCAGCACAAACCAGTCGACGGCTTCCCCTGAAGCGTCTCCGTCCGGATGTCCTGCCATCCGGATCATCCGCCCCACTGTCCCCGGACTGACAGCACGTTTCACGTCGGAGCGCGTACCGGTGTATACCTTATCGAAAAGCCCGGTCACATATCCCGGGCGGCCTTTCATCCCTCTGTTGTAGCCCGCACGCAAGGCACGCATGTAAGTCGATACCGTGTTCCAACTCAACCGCTTTCCCAGCAGCCAATGTTCATACTTGTCCAGAAACACCGGACTCACCTCTTCGAATCCGATCTCCTCTTTTCCTGCACTCTCCCTAAGTGTACGCAGCATATTATGGTAGATACGCCGGGCCGGTTCACGCCCCTCTTCTTTGAGCCTTTCAATCTCCGAAATCATAAATACTGTTAATGTTTCATTCATCTTATTCATTGTTTTTAGTTTACAAATTTCCTTTAGATATAAATTGTGTAAATAGCCGGATAACAGAATCTATATCTTTACAAAAAACATCTAAAGAGACTTTGCAGAACAATCCCCGGGACGATATGCTATACTCTTTTTGTATATCTTTGCCGATCCTAACGTCGTTTTAACAAACATTGGCATCCGCCATCCCATACAAACCTCAAAGTAAAATGAAAAAGAGCATCCAAGACCTGAAAGAGTCATTAAGAAAGAAGGAAGAGAAACAACAGCGACTGCGTGAAAAAGAAGAATCGATAGAAAAAGACATCCGTGTGCTGCGCTATCTGATAGTTAGGGAGGAACAAGCCGCCTCACCACAAGCCTCCCGGAAACGAAAAATCACCCGAAAACAGGTAGGCAGCTTTTTCAGCCGGATCGCCCTATTTTATGAAGACCTGCAACGACGCCTGAACCTCCGCATCACTTACCGCTGCTTCTGCCGCTGGCTCTGCACCCGCTACGAGTTTGAGTCACGCTATCGCGACCGCCACAAGCTGTCGCCTTGCACGGTACTGGGATATTTTAAAAGAGAAAGGGGTGGATGAAGGGGAAGTAGCCTCTGCTCTTTAATTTCGTATCACCCGTGCACTTCTGTGAGAATCCGTGTAATCTGTGGTGAGTTATCCTCCTATCACCCACTCCCCAATATTCCGTTCTTCCTTCTCGAAGGCTACACCCACCTTCACTACTTTCCGCCCGTCCGCCTGATAGGGCAGCAGATATCCCTTTTCATCAATCTGCCTCAAAGCGGCCCCGGCGCTGTCGTTCAGCTTGAACTCAAACACGTAGATGTAGTCCGGTGTCTTCACCACCGCATCGGCACGCCCCCGGGCACTCCGGACCTCCGTCTCCGTAAACTGCCCCATAAGCTGGAAGACGAGGTAGAACACCGTCTGATAATGCCGCTCCGTGCGGTCGCAAACCAGTAATTGCCATACGAACGCTTCTGCAAGGCACTCAACACGCTGAAGGGATTATACATGGAGGTGAATTCCTCGTCTTTGGTGAACCGGTATCCGTCATATTGGCGAGTCAGCCGGTCCATCACCTGCCGGCAGGTCGCATTACTTTTCACTGCCAGGGCTTCCAATTCGGGAGAGAAGGTAGCTTCTATCTCCGCACGGGTCATGCCGCAGAGGGTGTTATAGTCGAGGTCGAAACTGATATCGTTCAGTTGGTTCAGATTACTGAAAATGCCCATTTGCGCGAACTTGGTCACTCCGGTGATGAAGACGAACTGCAACCAAGGGTCGGCATCTTTGAGCACAGTATAGAAAGCGGTCAGCGTCTCCCTGAAATCGTGTTGCAACTCCGGATTGTCGAACGAACGCAGCAAGGGTTTGTCATATTCGTCGATAAGCACCACCACGCGGTGCCCCGTCTGTTCGCAGGCGCGCCGGATGACGGTCATGAAACGTCCGGAGTGCGTAATGCCTTCTCCTCCCGTCCGGTATAACTCTTCCCACTGCCGCAACTGCCGCTCAAGTATATCGACCAGCCCCTCACGACTGTCATACTTCTCCGCATTGAGGCTGAGATGCAGCACGGGATATTGCAGCCACTCTTTTTCCAATTTCTCGATAGCCAATCCGCGGAAGAGTTCCTTCTTACCTTGAAAGTACGCCTCGAAAGAAGAAAGCAACAGGCTCTTGCCAAAGCGGCGGGGACGGTTCAGGAAACAGGGATTGCCCGCTTGAGCCAGTCGGTAAATCAATGCAGTCTTATCTACATAAAGGAAATTTTCGGAGCGCAGTTTCTCAAAACTCTGTATCCCTATCGGGAGTTTTCTAAGCGGGGCATTGATCGGTGTATCCATGGGGCATTGAAGTTAGTCTTTTGAAAATGTACACAATTATTTTTTAGATTCTCACACGTGGTTACAAAAATGTAAGGGATGCCACAATTGTCCCTTCTTTATTATCCTTATACCCATGAATACAAAGATAACATTTTCTTTTGTATTTTACGTATTGTGTCTTAAAAGAATGATTTTGAGTTTAATTCACCACAGATTACACAGATTCTCACAGATTAATAATTTATTTTACTGAGAGTTAAATTAAAATATCTGTGTTAATCTGTGTAATCTGTGGTGAGCCCCAAATACAATCAAGTCAGTGCTGCAATACCGGTTCCTATCAGGTTGGCATTGCTCATGTTATTGATATGAACTTCCACATCTTCCAGTTGGAGTTCGCGAAGAAGTTCCTGCAATTTCTCCATCACAAGAATATTGTAACTTTTATCTTTCCGGCTCTCACTCCAGAAGAGGCTTCCTTCGGCTATCAGACAAATCCGATGAATATCTTTGTTGTATGATTTCAGCAATGCGATCAGTCCGGCAAGGGACGCGGCAACCAGTTGGGCCGATCTGCTATAGATCCAACGAGCCACCTGCACATAAATATCTTTATGGATATCCGGATAGTTCATGATGGCAGTCAGCTTCCGGGCATCGAACTTTTCTTCAAATTCATCCAACGGAAAGGCCGCTTTCAAGATATCCCCTAAATACATGCCGGACACCGCTTTCTCAAAACGCTGTTTGCCCATGCTGTCGGACATTGCATCCACCGTATCATCCACCGCTGTCAAGAATGGCGGATGAAAGTTGCCCGACTCCAGATTGACAGGAATCAAACCCTCTACGCTGTATGCCGGATCCAGTTTCTTTATCTTGTCAGCGGGAATAAAAGTGGCCATATTCGTACCGGTCCCGACAATCAGGCCGATATAGGCGTCGTAACTCTTGTCGGTAAGCCCGGCAAACAAACTGGCGATCGTGTCATTCAGAACTTTGATGCCTGTAAACTTTATTTTATTCTTTTCATTCAGATAGTCGAGTAAAGGTTTCCCCACAAACTGCCCGACCATTTTCCGGATATCCACTCCTTTGGTCCAACGAAGCAGCTTTGCATCTCCTCCGGGCACTGATTCGGCGGGATAAGAAAAACAATAGCCAATAGGCATTTCCTCTTCCCGTTTTATCTCCACAATCAGATCGGCCAGTTCTTTGAACAGTTCTTCGCGCGTATAGCCGGGCGACTTCATGACGGACATGTCTTTCTTCCAGCCATTGTTGGGATAGATGACCGGCTTTTCTTGGGTGAAATCGACAATCGCCACCCGGTAGTTGGTACCTCCCAGATCGAGGACTAAGGCTTTCCCTTTGACGTCGGCCGCCTTGGGCAGAATAAAGGTAGGAATACATTGTATCTCTGCATTTTTTTTACTTAATCCTTCTTCCACTTTCTCCCGGAATGCATAGGCAATTCCTTTGAGTTGTTCGTTGTCCAGTTTGAAAATATTCTTTTCCATGGTGTTGGTTTTATGTATGGATGATCTTTATTTCTGTAAATAACAACTGAGGAGGATTTTTGCTCAAAACCGGGATAAAAACGATTTCACCACAGAGGACACAGAGGACACAGAGTTTTTAATTTTCAGATTTACAGAAAGATCTTAAAAAATCTTCCTCTGTGTCCTCTGTGTCCTCTGTGGTGAAAGAACAGAACAAAACCCATGCAAGCATTCAGTTCCGTTACATAGTAAAAAAGTCTTTCTCGATAAGCAGAGAATATGCTACTTTGCCACGTAAACAAAAACAACAAGAATGAAAGACTTAAATTTTGACTGGCTGCTGAGTGGAAGCTGCCTGCTGTCGGACGTGGCGATGGCGTATTTTACAACTTGTGTTTATCCCCGCTCGGCGGGCAGACAGATGCGTGAGCAGATAGAACGATATCCGGACTTGCATGCCGAACTACTGGAAGCAGGATACAAACGCTCCAATACACTGCTGACACCCCGGCAAATCTGTATCGTGATACAGCATTGGGGAATGCCCGACACGGTGTACCAATGGCTACGCGAACATCCGGAGGATCGGGTCCAAAAACTGTTCGCCGATCGCAAATTCGACTGATATATGTTAATATATCTTTTTGCTTATTATTTATTTATGTGCAGGTCTGCATGTTGGCGGCTTCCGGAACAGCCTCCGTAAACAGCTGACGGACAACGGACTACAAGTCTGAAAGCATGTTGGTATCCGTGTTGGTGATTTAGAGGCTCTGAATGACGGCAACAGAGGGTCTGAAAGGGTGAAAACAAGGCTCGGTTTCACCCCGGTAGAGTGTGCGTAGGACAGCAATAGGGATCGCCGTACACTTTTGCACCAATCTGCACCAATCTGCACCAATCTTTTGCATCCTTGCCCTTCTATGCGTAGCTTTGTCATGCCGTTCGGGAAAGGACGGCACATTCAATAACCTTTAAAACGAAATTCCATGAACGCACCGACCGAAACAATTCTGAAAAAAGGATATATCCTGATTCCCAAATCCATGATCGAAGATTTCTTCAAAACCGGATCGCAAACCGAGGGCTACCTGGAAGCATGGATACAGGTATTGACGCGGGTCAACTACTCCGATACGGAGGTTTGTGTACAAGGCAACCGGATCGTTTGCCGGCGGGGTGAAACCGTATATACCTACAAACAGTGGGAAAAAACACTGGGATGGAGCCGATACCGTACCCGACACTTCTTCGAAACGTTGTTCAAATCCGGAATCATGGAGGCGGTAGAGAATCCCGCCGGAATCACCCTGCTCCGGGTAACAGACTATGACCTCTGGACCGGACATAAAAAAGCCACCACCACCCGGGACAGCAATGCGATGGAAGGCTTTGCCGACTTCTGGGATCTTTATCACCGAGTCACCCAAAAAGATAAGATAAACATAGCCCGTGCCCGGAAAGAATGGAAAAAACTGACAGTAACGGAAAAGAAACTGGCACTGGAAAACATCGAGGAGTATTACACCCACCAAAAGGACATACGCTTCTGTAAACAGGCAGCCACATATCTGGAAGATAAGGCGTTTCTGAACGAATACGAATTTTAGAAGTCACCACGGATTACACGGATTAACACAGATTACAAAGTTATTCTGTTGATATTTAAAATTTAAAAATCTGTGAAAATCCGTGTAATCTGTGGTGAACTATACCCCAAACCATATACCATCTAAACATTATGCTACAACCCCAAGCACCCGAACTCGAGGAAACCATCCTCGGAGCCTGCCTGATTGAAAAAGAAGGCATGGCACTGATTGACGAACTGCTGAAACCGGAAATGTTCTATGTCACCCGTCATCAACTGATTTACGCCACATTGCAGGCAATGTTCCACACCGGTACGAACATCGACATCCTCACCGTCACCGAGGAGCTTCGCAAACGTGGAAAGCTGGACGATGCCGGAGGGCCGTTCTACATCACCCAACTGAGCAGCCGGGTGGCAAGTTCGGCACACCTGGAATATCACGCACGCATCGTTCACCAAAAGTACATCCGAAGGGAAATGATCGTGGGATTCAGCAAACTGCTGACACTCTCCGGTGACGAAACCATCGACCTGACAGACACGTTAGTGGATGGACACAACCTGCTGGACAGGCTGGAAGGGGCATGTGGGCACAACAGGCAGTTGCGCGATATGGACACGCTGATGCAGGCAACCCTGACCGAAGCGGAAGGACGCATGCAGAAAAATAAGGACGGAGTGACCGGAATCCCCACCGGACTGGCCGAACTGGACAAGATGACAGGAGGATGGCAAAACAGCGATCTGATCACCATCGCTGCCCGTCCGGCAGTGGGGAAAACCGCCTTTGCACTCCATCTGGCAAAAGCTGCGGCAACGGCCGGACACCACACGGTGGTGTACAGCCTCGAGATGCAAGCCGAGCGGTTGGGCGACCGCTGGCTCCTGTCGGCAGGAGAAATGGACCCATACCTCTGGCGAAGCGGAAAGCTATCACAGGAAACATGGCTACAGGCCCGGCAAACGGCCGGAGAACTGGCAAGGCTCCCCATCTGCGTAGACGATAACCCGGATATGAGCATGGACCGTGTACGCTCGAGCGCCCGGTTGCTGCAAAGCAAAGGGAAGTGTGACTTTATCATTATCGACTACCTGCAACTGTGTGACATGCGCACCGAACAAACCAACCGGAACCGGGAACAAGAGGTGGCACAGGCAAGCCGTAAAGCAAAACTGCTGGCCAAAGAGCTGCACATCCCGGTCATCTTGCTAAGCCAACTCAACCGTGGCTCCGAAAACAGGGCGTACGGACGTCTGGAATTAGCCGACCTGCGTGAGAGTGGAGCCATAGAACAGGATTCCGACCTGGTGCTCCTCCTCTATCGTCCGGCACTGGCACATCTGGCAACAGACAAACAAAGCGGATATCCGACGGAGGGACTGGGAGTAGCCATCATCGCCAAACACCGCAACGGGGAAACGGGAAACGTATACTTCGGACACAACAAGAGCATGACAAAAATCGGCGACTACGTTCCGCCCATGGAATGGATAAAAAAGAATGCCAGATAGAGGCTCCGTTTTCTTAACCGACACATCGTTATTTTCATCATTTTACTTGACTTTACCTGTTTGATTTCGTATCTTTACGTAGTGATTGAGACAAGAAATTTATTAACCTAAACCTTAACTTTTTATTTATGGAAGTATCTGTAGAGCGCTATCAGCGCAAGAAGTATGTGAGCCAGGAGAGCTCTCCCCTACTGTATTACATTCGTCAAAAGGCCGGAACAGCCAAAATCGTAGATATCGACGCACTGGCGGAAGATATCCAGACCAATTGTGCCCTGACAACGGGCGATGTGAAACACACCATAGAGGCGCTGGTGGAACAGCTGCGAAAGGTGCTGACGCAGGGAAACAAAGTGAAAATAGAAGGACTGGGAACCTTCCACATGACGCTGACCTGCCTGCCGGGCGAAACCGAGAAGGAGTGCACGGTGAAGAATATCAAGCGGGTGAACGTGCGGTTCATACCCGATAAGGCAATGAAGCTGGTGAACGCCAGCCGGAGCATGACCCGAAGCCCGAACAACGTGACGTTTGCCATGGCTTCGGCAGGCGCTCCGGAAGGCGGAGGAAGCGGAGACGGGGGCATTGTGGACGACCCGACGGCATAAATCCGCACCACAGATTACTCAGATTTACACAGATTTAAATTTTAAGTTCGATTGCAGAGAAAATAAATCTTTATCTGTGATAATCTGTGAAATCTGTGGTGAAACAACGAAACTTAATACAGCAAAAACAATGAAGAAAATACAAAAAATACTGGAATGTCTACTGGCATTCCTGATGTTTCTCCGCGGGGGGAACACCGAAAAATAGAACCGGAACTATGAGAGAAATCAATCTGATCGTTATTCACTGCTCCGCAACCAGAGAAGACCGCTGCTTCACGGAGCATGACCTGGAGGAGTGTCACCGAAGACGGGGATTCGAAGGAGCGGGCTATCACTTCTACATACGCAAGGATGGGAAGATCATCACTACCCGACCGGTGGAACGGGCCGGGGCACATGCCAAGGGATTCAACGCACACTCCATAGGCATCTGCTACGAAGGAGGGCTGGACTGCAACGGACGACCCAAAGACACCCGGACAGAATGGCAAAAACATTCAATGCGGGTACTGGTGAGAGTATTGCTGAAGGAGTATCCCGGAAGCAGGGTATGCGGACACAGGGATCTGAGTCCGGACCTGAACGGAAACGGAGAGATAGAACCCGAAGAGTGGATCAAGGCATGCCCGTGCTTTGAGGTGAAAGAGGAAAGCTTTTAAATTCACCACAAACCTCACCACAGAGTACACGGAGTACACAGAGTTTTATTGCTAATGAACGGAGCTCACCACAGATTACACGGATTATCACAGATTGAGAAATAGATAAATCTGTGTTAATCTGTGTAATCTGTGGTGAAGTTTGTGGAATCAGCATGGCACTGACCCCGGTAAACGGTAAACAAAAAAAGGAAGCTGAATCAAATGATTCAACTTCCTTTTTCTTTGAGCGGAAAACGAGACTCGAACTCGCGACCCTAACCTTGGCAAGGTTATGCTCTACCAACTGAGCTATTTCCGCAATGTAGTGCCCAGAACAGGACTCGAACCTGCATGCCTCTCGACACACGCACCTGAAACGTGCGCGTCTACCAATTCCGCCACCTGGGCATTGACTAATCAGGAATCTGCTGTTTAAATGGAGAGGAACAGATAACCGACGTTCTTGTTGAGCGGAAAACGAGACTCGAACTCGCGACCCTAACCTTGGCAAGGTTATGCTCTACCAACTGAGCTATTTCCGCAAAACAACTTTAATAAAGAATGTGAAGAGAAGGAGACTCGAACTCCCACGACAGTAATGTCACTACCCCCTCAAAGTAGCGCGTCTACCAATTCCGCCACCTCTCCAATCTCAATTAAAGCTTTGAACTATTCTCACCTTTTGTGCCCAGAACAGGACTCGAACCTGCATGCCTCTCGACACACGCACCTGAAACGTGCGCGTCTACCAATTCCGCCACCTGGGCAAAAGGTTTCCAACATTTCAAAGAGAGCGGAAAACGAGACTCGAACTCGCGACCCTAACCTTGGCAAGGTTATGCTCTACCAACTGAGCTATTTCCGCATTTGCAACCGTTGTTTCTCGATTGCGGTTGCAAAGGTAGGCATTTTCTTGATATCTGCAAGCATTCGGGATACTTTTTTCTCAGGAAAATGTGCATTTTGTTTTTGCCAAACGACAAATGTTTTGATTATCAACTCATTCTATTGCGATAATCTTCATAGGAAAATTGCTTGAAGATTTCAGCATTTCCACTCGCCGTCCACAAAGCAATGGCAGGATGGTGGATCCCGTTGAACATATTTGTTTTTACCATCGTATAATGTATCATATCTTCAAAAACAATACGTTCGCCGATCTGCAATTCATGATCGAAACTCCAGGAACCCATATAGTCTCCGCTCAGGCAGGAATTACCTCCGAGCCGATAGACAAACGGTCCCTCCTCTCCCATCACCGCCCCGCGAACGGCCGGTTGATAAGGCATTTCCAGACAGTCGGGCATGTGACAGGTAAAGCTGACGTTAAGAATGGCGGTACGGATACCACGGCTCTCGACAATATCTACCACCTCGGAAGTCAGTACCCCGGTTTGCCAGGTGAAAGCCGAACCGGGCTCAAGGATGATGCGCAAATGCGGATAACGTTTCTTTAAGCCCTGCAACAAGCCTATCAGGTGCCCGGTATCATAATCTTTACGGGTCATCAGATGTCCGCCTCCCAGGTTGAGCCACTTTATCTGAGAGAACCACGGGGAGAACTTCTCTTCAAGATGTTGCAAAGTACGCTCGAGTTCAAACGAAGATGATTCACAATGGCAATGGCAATGAAAACCCTCGATCCCCTGCGGCAACCTTTCGGGCAGCAGATCGGCAGTGATGCCGAAACGGGTGCCGGGAGCGCACGGATTATAGAGTTCGGTCTCCACTTCGGAATATTCGGGATTGATGCGAATGCCGCAAGAAATGTCACTGCCTCCGGCCACGGTCATCGGGTAGAACCGGTGGAACTGCGCCATGGAATTGAACGTGATATGACTGCTGCAACGCATGATTTCCGGAAAGTCGGCTTCGGTATAAGCCGGAGAATAAGTGTGTGCCTTACTGCCGAACTCTTCGAGTGCCAGGCGCGCCTCGTAGACGGAGCTTGCCGTGGAATGTCCGATGTATTCCCTGAAAATAGGGAATGAACGCCACATGGCAAAAGACTTGAAAGCAAGGATGATTTCAACTCCGGCCCGGTCGGCCACACTCTTTATCAGACTGAGGTTCTTTCTCAGCAATTCTTCCTCCATGATATAGCACGGAGAGGGAAATTGGGTAAAATCTATCATAGTCAACTACAAGGTTCACCACAGAGGACACAGAGGACACGGAGTTTTTATTTTCCAGGTTTATAGAAAGATCTTAAATTCTTCCTCTGTGAACTCTGTGTTACTCTGTGGTGAATAATTATTCTATTACTTTAAATCTCGCAAAACGCAGCAGCAACTGTTTATCGCCCGCATTACGGAAATGGATCGTCGCTTTGGCATTGTCGCCCGAACCTTCGACACGAATCACCTGGCCTATGCCGAAACGCTCGTGTTCAATGGTCTGCCCGGGTTGTACACCTGTAATGCCGGCTCCGGGAGCTGCCGATGGGGATACCGTGGTACCGCTCACCCTCTTCAAGTTACGGGGGACGGTCGGGGCAATGATCTGCTCCTTCGGACGTTCACGCTGCGGACGGTCGGCAGACGGACGGGCAGAAAAACGCTCGGCA
Source organism: Bacteroides fragilis (assembly GCF_019583405.1). Taxonomy (GTDB): domain Bacteria; phylum Bacteroidota; class Bacteroidia; order Bacteroidales; family Bacteroidaceae; genus Bacteroides; species Bacteroides fragilis_B. The sequence continues at coordinate 765,073 of NZ_SZUU01000001.1, forward strand.
GACGGACGGCGGGAGTATCCCTCCTCCATTTCGCGGCGGAAACGGCCGGCTCCTTCGTCAACGCTACGGCCTAAAGCTGCCTCCTGCGGAAGTTGCAGGAAGCGGGTGTCGATATCCCTCAGGAACCGACTGGGACTGCCGAACTCCATCTTTCCGTAACGGAAACGGGTTTTGGCAAACGAGAGGAAACAGTGTTCCTCGGCACGGGTGATGGCGACGTAGAACAGGCGACGTTCTTCTTCCATCGCGCGCGGTGAATCGCCCGCCATGCCACTGGGGAAGAGATTCTCTTCCAACCCTACCACAAATACATTGCGGAACTCCAGCCCTTTGGCAGAATGCACCGTCATCAAAGTCACCTTCTCACCATCTCCCTCCTTATCGGAATCCTGATCGGTGAGCAGGGATACTTCGGAGAGAAAGTCGATCAGTGAAACATTTGTGTTCCCCTCTTCCTGACGCATGGCACAGAAATCATTCATACCGTTCACCAGTTCCTCGATGTTCTCTTTGCGGCTCAGGTTTTCGGGCGAATTGTCCTGACAGACGTCATTGATAATGCCGGACTGGCGGATGATTGCCGTACCTATTTCATAGGCATTCTTCTCCGCCACCTCGGTCATGAACTGTTCGATCAGTTCACGAAAGCCTTGCAACTTGGTGTGTGTATTTTTATTAATAGTAAGTCCGTAAGTGATAGGTTCGCACAGCACAGTCCACAGGCTGACATTGTTGTCGGTGGCGGCTTTGATAATCTTCCCCACCGTAGTATCACCGATGCCGCGTGCCGGATAATTGATAATCCGCTTGAACGCCTCTTCATCGTTGGGATTGACCACCAGACGGAAATAAGCTATAATGTCTTTTATTTCCTTACGCTGATAGAAAGAGAGGCCGCCGTAAATCTTATAAGGCATGCTCCGCTTACGCAAGGCCTCCTCGAAGACACGGCTTTGGGCATTGGTGCGGTAAAGGATCGCAAAATCAGAATAGCCATAATCGTGTTCGCGACGCAGCTGGGCGATTTTATTGGTCACGATATCGCCCTCTTCCACATCACTGTAGGCTTGAAATACACCGATGGCTTCCCCCCGTTCTTTCTCGGAGAAAACCTCTTTGGGGATCTGCCGCTCGTTCTTTTCGATCAGGCTGTTGGCTGCACGGACGATGGTCTGGGTAGAACGATAATTCTGCTCCAGCTTGAAGACTTTTGTGTCGGGATATATCTTGGTGAAATACAAAATATTGTCGATGTCGGCTCCCCGGAAAGAGTAGATGCTCTGAGCATCGTCACCCACCACACAAACACGCTGATTCTCCTTAGTGAGCTGCAACACAATGCTGTGCTGCGCATAGTTGGTGTCCTGATACTCGTCGACAAGCACATAACGGAACTGCTCACGATAGCGCGCCAGCACTTCGGGAAAATCGCGGAAAAGAATATAGGTATAGACCAGCAAATCATCGAAATCCATTGCTCCGGCTTGTCGGCAACGCTCCCAGTAACGGCTGTAAATGTCGCGTATGGCAGGCATCTTGGCCGCAGCATCTGCCTCGTAAGCCTCCTTGTTGGCAGCATAGCCCGAAGGAGACACCAAATGGTTCTTGGCATTGGAAATGCGAGCCTGCACACTGCCGGGTTTATAGGTCTTTTCGTCAAGCCCCATCTCCTTGATGATGGAACGGAGCAGGCTCTTGCTGTCCGCCGAGTCGTAGATGGTGAACTGTGACGTAAACCCGATGTGGGATGCCTCGGCACGAAGAATACGGGAGAACACCGAATGGAATGTACCCATCCAGAGATACCGTGCACGCTGTTCGCCCACCTGCCGGGCAATGCGCTCTTTCATCTCACGGGCGGCTTTGTTGGTAAAAGTCAGTGCCAGGATGTTCCAGGGATTGTAACCGTTCTCGAGCAGATAGGCTATCTTATAAGTAAGTACGCGTGTCTTTCCGGAACCGGCACCGGCAATGACCAGTGAAGGACCCTCACCGTAGAGCACCGCTGCACGCTGGCTTTCATTAAGTTCTTCGATATAGTCGGGCATAAAATTTATCTGTTAAATCTCTATTCACTGGCAAAGATAGAGGAAAGTTTGGACAACTCCGAACATTTAGGCCCTATATCCCGTTATATATTTATAGAAACGAAATAAAAGATTTGAATTTATGAATACATTATTAATGTCTTTAATATTTACAACCATGACTTACGAAATGCCTAAACTTCCGTACGCAAACAATGCGCTGGAACCTGTAATCAGTCAGCAGACCATTGATTACCATTATGGTAAACATCTTCAAACATATGTAAACAATCTCAATAGCCTCGTTCCGGGCACCGAATTTGAAGGGAAAACAGTAGAAGCCATCGTAGCTTCAGCTCCCGACGGAGCCATCTTCAACAATGCCGGACAGGTGCTGAACCATACTCTGTACTTCCTGCAATTTGCGCCGAAACCGGCAAAGAACGAACCAACGGGCAAGTTGGGAGAAGCCATCAAACGTGACTTCGGCAGCTTTGAAAACTTCAAGAAAGAGTTCAATGCAGCCTCTGTAGGATTGTTCGGTTCGGGATGGGCCTGGCTGTCTGTTGACAAAGACGGAAAGCTGCACATCACCAAAGAACCCAACGGAAGCAATCCGGTACGTGCGGGACTGAAGCCGTTACTGGGATTTGACGTATGGGAACATGCTTATTATCTCGACTATCAGAACCGTCGTGCCGACCATGTAAACAAACTGTGGGAGATCATCGACTGGGATGTCGTAGAAAAACGACTGTAATTCAAAAGTATTCACCACAGAGGACGCAGAGGACACAGAGTTTCAAATTCGGGAAAAGAACGAATTTGGCTCTGATGTCCTCTGCATCTTTTTGTTTCCTCCGCACCCTCTGCCTACTCTGTGGTGAAATAATCCCCGATTTACTTTCTTCTTATTTTCTTTTTCACTTACTTTGCCTCCGTAAAGACAAAGGGGTGCCACCCGGTGGCTGAGATTATACCCTAAGAACCTGATGCAGTTAGTACTGCCGAAGGGATTGTGTATTTCTTCCGTTTTTTCTTCTTCCGCACGCACCCTCTTTGTATTTACTTTCATTTATCCCAAAACACACCTATACGAATATGAAAGTACAAGTGAACAACAAAGAAGTGGAAACAGCTGCAAGCACACTGGCCCAGCTTGCCACCCAACTGCAACTTCCCGAAAACGGCGTAGCCATCGCCGTCAACAACCGCATGATACCGCGTCCGCAATGGGACGGATTCGGGCTGCAAGAGAATGATAACCTGATTGTGATTAAAGCAGCCTGCGGAGGATAGCCTATGTTAAGCCTACAATTTATCACCCATCAAACAGAAAATTACTCCTATCTGGAATCGGCGCGCATGGCCCTCGAAGGGGGCTGTAAATGGATCCAACTGCGCATGAAAGAGGCATCGCCGGAAGAGGTGGAGGCAGTGGCACTGCAACTGAAACCTCTCTGTAAAGCTAAAGAAGCGATCCTGATTCTCGACGACCACGTAGAGCTGGCCAAAAAGCTGGAAGTGGACGGAGTGCATCTGGGCAAAAAAGACATGCCCATCAGCGAAGCCCGGCAAATACTGGGCGAAGCATTCATCATTGGCGGAACGGCCAACACCTTTGAAGACGTAAAGCTGCATCATGCCGCCGGAGCCGACTATCTGGGCATAGGTCCTTTCCGGTTTACCACTACCAAGAAAAATCTGAGCCCGGTACTGGGACTCGAAGGCTACACCTCCATACTGGCACAGATGAACGAGGCCGGTATCCGGATACCGGTAGTAGCCATCGGAGGGATCGTGGCGGAAGACATTCCGGCCATTATGGAAACGGGGGTGAACGGCATCGCCCTCTCCGGAGCGATCCTGCAAGCACCGGACCCGGTAGAAGAAACAAAAAGAATTCTAAACATATAAGGAAATGAACTGAATTCACCACAGATTACACAGATTAACACAGATGTCTTAATCTAATTTCCAATGAAATAAATTATCAATCTGTGAAAATCCGTGTAATCTGTGGTGAAATGAACTCAAAACAAGATCAGAAATGGAAAAGTTAATCATTGCGGGACGCGAATTCAACTCCCGCCTCTTCCTGGGAACAGGTAAATTCAGCTCAAATGAATGGATGAAACAGTCGATACTGGCATCGGGCACCGAAATGGTGACAGTGGCCATGAAGCGTGTCGACATGGAGAACACAGAAGACGACATGCTGAAACATATTGTACATCCGCACATTCAGTTGCTTCCCAACACATCGGGCGTACGCAACGCAGAGGAAGCGGTATTTGCCGCACAAATGGCACGCGAGGCTTTCGGAACCAACTGGCTGAAACTGGAGATTCATCCTGACCCGCGCTATCTGCTGCCCGACTCGGTGGAGACCCTGAAAGCGACCGAAGAACTGGTGAAACTCGGATTCGTCGTGCTACCCTATTGCCAGGCAGATCCGGTGCTCTGCAAACAACTGGAAGAAGCGGGAGCCGCCACGGTAATGCCGCTCGGAGCGCCTATCGGGACCAATAAAGGACTGCAAACCAAGGAGTTTCTGCAAATCATTATCGAACAGGCCGGCATTCCGGTAGTGGTGGACGCCGGAATCGGAGCACCGAGCCATGCGGCGGAAGCTATGGAAATGGGCGCGTCGGCATGCCTGGTAAACACAGCCATCGCCGTAGCCGGCAACCCGATAGAAATGGCAAAAGCCTTCAAGCAGGCAGTAGAAGCCGGACGGACGGCATATGAGGCCGGACTGGGTATGCAGGCCGTAGGGTTTGTGGCTGAAGCAAGTTCACCACTGACGGCATTTTTAAACGAATAAAACAATAACCTCGCCTCCGGCCCCTCTCCTGTCGATCACTCTTCGGGAAAAGAATACGGGGCTGAGAGATCCTAATAACGAATTTATGGAACAAAGAATAAAATTTCCCCGCTCTGAGAAGGTATATCTGTCCGGCAAGCTATTCCCCGAAATCCGTGTAGGTATGCGAAAAGTAGAGCAAGTGCCCAGCACTACTTTCGAAGGAGAAAAGAAGGTGATCACTCCCAATCCGCATGTGTACATCTACGATACCAGCGGTCCTTTCAGTGACCCCGACATAGAAATCGACCTGAAAAAAGGCCTCCCGCGCCTGCGTGAAGAATGGATACTGAACAGAGGAGACGTGGAACAATTGCCCGAGATCAGTTCGGAATACGGACGCATGCGGCGGGATGACGGGAGCCTCGACCACCTCCGTTTTGAACATATCGCACTGCCCTACCGGGCCAAGGCCAGCCGGCATATCACCCAGATGGCGTATGCCAAACAGGGCATTGTCACTCCCGAAATGGAATATGTGGCTATCCGTGAGAATATGAACTGCGAAGAGTTGGGCATCGAGACCCACATCACCCCCGAATTCGTACGTCAGGAAATAGCCGAAGGACGGGCGGTGCTGCCTGCCAACATTAACCACCCCGAAGCCGAACCTATGATTATAGGCCGCAACTTCCTGGTGAAAATTAATACCAACATCGGCAACTCCGCCACTACCTCGAGCATAGACGAAGAGGTGGAGAAAGCGATGTGGAGCTGTAAATGGGGAGGAGACACACTGATGGATCTTTCGACCGGAGAGAACATACACGAAACGCGGGAATGGATCATCCGGAACTGTCCCGTTCCGGTGGGGACCGTACCTATCTACCAAGCTCTGGAGAAAGTAAACGGAAAGGTAGAAGACCTGACCTGGGAACTGTATCGCGACACGCTGATCGAGCAGTGTGAGCAGGGAGTAGACTACTTCACCATCCATGCGGGCATCCGCCGGCATAATGTGCACCTGGCGGAAAAGCGCCTCTGCGGCATCGTATCCCGCGGTGGAAGTATCATGAGCAAATGGTGCCTGGTACACGATCGGGAAAGCTTCCTTTACGAACACTTCGATGACATCTGCGACATCCTGGCACAATACGATGTCGCAATATCACTCGGCGACGGCTTACGGCCCGGATCGACCCACGATGCCAATGACGAAGCGCAATTTGCCGAACTCGACACAATGGGCGAACTGGTGGTGCGCGCCTGGGAGAAAAACGTACAGGCATTTATCGAAGGGCCGGGACATGTGCCGATGCACAAGATACGCGAAAACATGGAACGCCAGATTGAAAAATGCCACAATGCCCCGTTCTATACGCTCGGCCCGCTGGTGACGGACATCGCTCCGGGATACGACCACATCACTTCGGCTATCGGAGCAGCACAAATAGGATGGCTGGGAACAGCTATGCTATGCTATGTGACCCCTAAAGAGCACCTCGCCCTACCCGATAAAGAAGATGTACGCGTGGGAGTAATCACTTATAAAATAGCCGCCCATGCGGCCGATCTGGCCAAGGGACATCCGGGGGCACAGGTACGCGACAACGCACTGAGCAAAGCACGGTACGAATTCCGGTGGAAAGACCAGTTCGACCTATCACTCGATCCGGAACGTGCATTCTCTTACTTCCATGCCGGACGACATACCGACGGAGAGTATTGCACCATGTGCGGACCGAATTTCTGCGCGATGCGACTGAGCCGCGATCTGAAGAAAACTCAAAAACAAAAATAGGATGACTGTAACGAAAAGGACAGCGGAATACCGGAAAGTACTCGATGTGCCTATCTCCCAACTGGAGACAGACCGGATTGTAAAAGAAATCCTGGATCGACCGGAGAACTTCGACAACATTTACCGGCTGACGTCGGACGATAAATTATTGGTGTCCTGGCGGGCCTTATGGATATGCGACAAACTGTGCAGGCAGAAACCGGAGTGGCTAATTCCTTTTAGGGAAGAGCTGACCGGAAGGTTGATGTCCTGCGGGCACGATGGTTCAAAACGACTGCTTCTTTCCATACTCTACCATACACCCGCAACGAAGGTGCCATCCGTGGCTCTGCTCAACTTCTGCCTGGACGCCATGCTGTCGCCCCAAGAGAGCATCGGCGTGCAATCGCTCGCCATCCGAATGGCTTACCGCCTGTGCGAGCCCGAGCCGGAGTTGCTGTATGAGCTGCGTACCATACTGGAGAGTATAGAAACGGAAATGTATTCGACCGCCGTAAAATCGGCTGTACGGAACACATTGAAGAAGATTAACCAGAAGAATAAAAAGAAAAAATAAAATGTTTTCAGATGAATTAGAAAAGATTTCCTGGGAAGAGACGACTAAAGCCATCTATTCCAAAACTGACGCTGATGTGCGCCGCGCATTGTCGAAGGAACACTGCGATGTAAATGATTTTATGGCATTGATTTCGCCGGCTGCCGCTCCATATCTGGAGACGATGGCACGTCTCAGCCGGCAGTATACGATGGAACGCTTCGGAAAAACAATCTCGATGTTCGTGCCTCTCTATATTACAAATTCTTGTACAAACTCGTGTGTATACTGCGGCTTTAACCACAACAACCCGATGAAGCGCACCATCCTTACGGAAGAAGAGATGGTGAACGAGTACAAGGCGATCAAGAAGCTGGCCCCCTTTGAGAATCTGTTGCTGGTAACAGGCGAGAATCCTGCCAAAGCCGGAGTGGATTACATCGAACGTGCCCTCTTGCTGGCAAAGCCCTACTTTGCTAACCTTCAGATTGAAGTAATGCCACTTAAAGCAGAAGAATATGAACGACTTACACATGCAGGACTGAACGGGGTCATCTGCTTTCAGGAGACGTATAACAAAGCCAATTACAACATCTACCACCCTCGCGGCATGAAGTCTAAATTCGAATGGAGGGTCAACGGATTCGACCGCATGGGACAGGCCGGAGTACACAAGATAGGAATGGGCGTACTGATCGGACTGGAGGAATGGAGAACGGATATCACCATGATGGCCTATCATCTCCGCTACTTGCAGAAGCATTATTGGAAAACGAAATATAGTGTCAACTTCCCCCGCATGCGCCCGTCGGAAAACGGAGGCTTCCAGCCCAATGTGGTGATGAACGACCGTGAGCTGGCACAAGTGACTTTTGCGATGCGCATCTTCGACCATGATGTAGACATCTCCTACTCTACCCGCGAAAGCGCAGCCTTCCGTAACCACATGGCTACGCTCGGAGTGACCACCATGAGTGCAGAAAGCAAAACGGAACCGGGAGGATACTTTACCTATCCGCAAGCACTGGAACAGTTTCACGTAAGCGACGAACGGAAAGCCGTGGAGGTGGATGCAGCACTACGGTCGCTGGGACGGATACCGGTATACAAAGACTGGGACACGGCGCTGACGCTACCCCAATGCTGATAACTGAAATAAAAGGGAATTTATGGAAAGATACAGCAGACAAACCATGCTTCCGGAAATAGGAGAAGCAGGACAGCTAAAGCTAAAAGCTGCCAAAGTACTGATTGTAGGCGTGGGAGGACTCGGTTCTCCCATCGCCCTCTATCTGGCCGGTGCAGGAGTGGGTACCATCGGGTTGGCAGATGACGACGAAGTGAGCCTCAGCAATCTGCAGAGGCAGATACTCTACACGGAGGAAGAAGTGGGCGACCTGAAGGCTATCTGTGCCTCCATGCGGATCAGCGCCCTCAACAGGGAGATAAAAGTGAACGCCTGTCCGGGAAGGCTGAGTAAAGAAAATGCACGCGATCTGATAGGCCAGTATGACATCGTCGTGGACGGTTGCGATAACTTTGCAACCCGGTATCTGCTCAGCGATGTCTGTTCGGAGCTCGGGAAACCGTATGTATACGGTGCTATCTGCGGATTTGAAGGACAGGTATCCGTCTTCAACTACGGAGAAGGAACTCAACGGAAAACTTATCGCGACCTGTACCCGGACGAAGAAAGAATGTTACACATGCCTCCTCCTCCCAAAGGGGTGGTCGGAGTGACACCGGCAGTAACGGGCAGTGTGGAAGCATGCGAAGTTCTCAAAATCATTTGTGGATTCGGAGAGATCCTGGCAGGCAAACTATGGACAATTGACTTGCGGACATTGCAATCTAACATATTTTCACTATAAAGGTTGGTTTCTGATTAAGTTAATTAGTAACTTTGCTAAACTTAACAGTTTAACAAAAGAAATGAAACTTATCGTAGTAACGACGCCTACTTTCTTTGTAGAAGAAGATAAGATTATCACTGCTCTTTTTGAAGAGGGACTGGATATTCTGCATCTCAGAAAACCGGAAACACCGGCTATGTATTCAGAGCGCCTATTGACACTGATTCCGGAGAAATACCACAAACGGATTGTCACGCACGAACACTTCTATCTGAAAGAAGAATTCAACCTGATGGGAATTCATCTGAATGCACGAAATCCCAAAGAACCGCATGACTATTCGGGGCATATCAGTTGTTCGTGTCACTCGGTGGAGGAAGTGAAGAATAAAAAGCACTTTTATGATTATGTATTCATGAGCCCGGTTTATGACAGTATCTCGAAAGAGGGATATAACTCACCCTATACAGCCGAAGAACTGCGCCTGGCAGCCAAAGACAAGATCATTGATAGCAAGGTGATGGCTTTAGGAGGTATTACACCGGATAACATACTGGAAGTGAAAGATTTCGGATTCGGGGGTGCAGTGGTTTTAGGAGATTTGTGGGGCAAATTCGACGCTTGCTCCGACCAGGATTACCTGGCAGTGATAGAACACTTCAAGAAGCTGAAAAAAATGGCCGACTGAACAAAACGACAACAGACAAAATAAAATAGGGTGACTCTCCTTGCGGAGGTCACCCTATTTCGTTGAAACCTATTTGATTAAAATTCGTAATGGAATCCGAATGTAAGGTCTTCACTGCTTGCGCTAAAGCCAAAACCGTTGCCCATGTAGTCGTCCTTATATCCCAGGAAGCCACATTTGGCAACCAGGCTGAAATGCTGGTTCAACTTGATAGCGATACCCGGTTTCAAACCGATCTCGAAACCGTTTACAGCATCACCGCCATCTTTCACCTTAGTGGTAGCAAAACCAAATCCGCCATCGACAAACAGACGTACGATCTTGTTTTCATAATAAGAAAAACGTGCGTAAGGAGCAATGGCAAATGTGTTTGTTGAGATATGCTCCTTGTATTCATGGTTGAACTGAAGCTCAACGCCCAATGCCCACTGTTCGCTCAGGTTGTATCCGATCTCCGGAGCCAGTTTAAAGGAAGTGGTATTGGCATCATCATTACGCCACAAACCTACGGTACCTCCCATGTAAAGGTCTTGTGCCTTAACAGATAAAGTTGCAATAGCAACAAATAAAAACAATACAATCTTTTTCATCTTCTTAGTAGTTTTAATTAAATATACCTATTTTGAAAACAAACAAAAGAATAATTTCACTTTTGTTTCGGGTCGCAAAAGTATAGCATATTCATTAATTAAACAACTATTTTGATCATTATTCACCGGAGAGCAAAATGAAAAAAGCCGCTTGTAATTGATTTACAGCGGCTTTTATATTTAAATATTTATCGGTTTCCCTCAGAACTTATAGCCTACGCTAATAGAAAGATTCAGATTCTTACCATTTACGTTGTCCATGACATCGACAAACCCGAACTGACCGTCAAGTCCTGCGATAATCTTGCCAAACTCCGCGGCAACACCGATACCAAGACCTACATCGCCACGTTTCAGCAGACCGTCGTCACCAAAGGTATCGACTTCCAAGCGCCTTTTACCCAAATCTACTTTAGAATTACCCGCGATACCGCAAGCAAAATAAGGACCCGCACTCAACACGATATTGGTATTACTGGCTACTTTGAAACGCGCAGCAGCCATAACCGGCAGTTCCAGATAAACAGCATTCACACTCAATTCGTCCTTCTTGGCACCTTTGGAAGATACAAACAAAGAGGGTTGCAACGACCAGATTTCATTAAATCCATACTCCATGCCACCGCCTATCTTGAATCCTACTTTGGCATTCATATCAAAATCACCGGTAAAGTTACTGATATTCATTCCCACCTTGGCATTCCAGCTCACTTGAGAAAAGCCCACAACCGAAACGAGGGCAAACAATACAAACACAAGATTTCTTTTCATAATTCTGTAATTTTAGTTTGTTAAAAATATGATAAGTAAGGTTTCATAAGATAAAGGAAATATTTTTATTTGAATTATACAAATATTTACTCTACATTTTAGGTTTCCGCCGGCTCTTCTCTCCTGTCGGCTCTGTCAGCATCATACAGATATATACAAAAAGGCGAAGCTACCCTCTTGGAGTAGCCTCGCACAAACCAGTTGTTAATCTAAAGTTATTCTTCGATGGCTGCCTGAGCCGCTGCCAGACGTGCAATAGGCACACGGAACGGAGAACAGCTAACGTAATTCAAACCTACTTTATGGCAGAACTTAACAGATGAAGGCTCACCGCCATGTTCACCACAGATACCGCACTTCAGGTCCGGACGGATGGCACGGCCTTTTTCGGTTGCCATACGTACCAACTGGCCTACACCATTTTGGTCGAGTACCTGGAATGGGTCTACTTTCAGAATTTTCTTCTCCAGATAAACCGGAAGGAAAGAAGCTATATCGTCACGAGAGTAACCGAAAGTCATCTGAGTCAAGTCGTTGGTTCCGAACGAGAAGAACTCGGCAGACGAAGCGATACGGTCGGCAGTCAGAGCTGCACGAGGAATTTCGATCATGGTTCCGACCTTGAAGTCGATGCGGTCTCCCACCTCTTCAAAGAGCTTGTCTGCTTCGGCACGAATCACACTTTCCTGCTGTTGGAACTCGTAAAGAATACCTGTCAGCGGCACCATGATTTCGGGATGTGTTTCTATTCCTTCTTTCTTCAGTTCAAGAGCGGCACCCAGAATGGCACGAGTCTGCATCTGTGTGATTTCGGGATACGTATTTCCCAAACGGCAACCACGGTGACCCAACATCGGGTTGTGTTCGCAAAGTGATTCTACACGCTGCTGGATATATTGCAGGCTTACCCCCATCGTATCGGCCATTTCTTGCTGTCCTTTCAGATCGTGAGGAACGAATTCATGCAAAGGAGGATCGAGCAGGCGTACGGTTACCGGACAACCGGCCATAGCCTTAAAGATACCTTTGAAGTCGGCTTGCTGATATGGAAGGATCTTAGCCAGTGCTTTGCGGCGCCCTTCAGCATTTTCTGCCAGGATCATTTCACGCATAGCCTTAATTTTTTCACCTTCAAAGAACATGTGTTCCGTACGGCAAAGGCCTATACCTACCGCACCGAAGTTACGGGCAACCTCAGCATCATGCGGAGTGTCGGCATTAGTACGTACTTGCAGGCGGGTATATTTATCGGCCAACTTCATCAAATCGGAAAAATCACCCGATAACTCAGCAGCCTTCGTTTCTACTTTACCTTGGTAAACTTCACCCGTACTACCGTTCAAAGAGATAAAATCACCCTCTTTCAGCAACACGCCGTCCACCTCTACTGTACGGGCCTTGTAGTCGATGTTCAGTGCACCGGCTCCCGAAACACAACATTTACCCATACCGCGGGCAACCACGGCTGCATGTGAAGTCATACCTCCACGTGCGGTCAAAATACCTTCAGCAACTGCCATACCGGCCAAATCTTCCGGTGATGTTTCAATACGAACCATTACGACACGTTTTCCGGCAGCATGCCATTCGGCAGCGTCGTCAGCAAAGAATACGATCTGACCGGTAGCAGCACCCGGAGAAGCCGGCAAACCGCGAGTCAACACTTTAGCCTGTTTCAAAGCAGACTTATCGAATACCGGGTGGAGTAATTCATCCAGCTTATTGGGTTCTACACGCATCAGGGCAGTCTTTTCATCAATCATTCCCTGACGGAACAGATCCATTGCGATCTTTACCATGGCAGCACCGGTACGTTTACCGTTACGTGTCTGAAGGAACCAAAGTTTGCCTTCCTGAACGGTGAACTCCATGTCCTGCATATCTTTATAGTGATTTTCGAGCTTAGTCTGCAATTCGTCCAGTTGTTTATATATTTCCGGCATTGCTTCTTCCATAGAAGGGTATTTCGAAGCACGCTCTTCTTCGCTCACACCGGCCAACTGAGCCCAACGCTGAGAACCGATCTTCGTGATCTGTTGCGGAGTACGGATTCCGGCAACAACGTCCTCGCCCTGTGCATTGATCAGGTATTCACCATTAAAAAGGTCCTCACCTGTGGCAGCATCGCGTGAGAAGCAAACACCTGTAGCAGAACCATCGCCCATATTACCGAATACCATTGCCTGAACACTTACGGCAGTACCCCATTCGTCAGGAATTCCCTCCATCTTACGGTACAGGATGGCACGTTCATTCATCCATGAATTAAATACGGCGCAAATTGCTCCCCAAAGCTGTTCGTATGCACAAGTCGGGAAGTCCTTACCTGTTTGTGCCTTTACGGCAGCTTTAAATTTCTTCACGAGTTCCTTGAGATCTTCCACCTCAAGCTCGTTATCCAGTTTCACGCCTTTGGCATGTTTCACCTCTTCGATGATGGCTTCAAACGGATCCTGGTCTTCTTTGTTAACAGGCTTCATACCCAATACTACATCACCATACATCTGTACGAAACGACGGTAAGAATCCCATGCAAAACGAGCGTTTCCGGTCTTACGGGTCAGACCTTCAACCACTTCATCATTCAAACCCAGGTTCAGGATCGTATCCATCATACCCGGCATGGATGCACGTGCACCCGAACGCACAGAAACCAGCAACGGATTCTCTACGTCACCAAATTTTGAACGCATCAGGTTCTCTATATTTGCAATGGCTTTTTCTACTTCTTCTTTCAGGAGAGATACGACCTTTTCCTGTCCCATCTCGTAATATTCGGTACAAACGTCAGTTGTAATTGTGAAGCCCGGAGGTACGGGGACACCGATCAGATTCATTTCGGCAAGGTTCGCACCTTTGCCCCCAAGTAAGTTTCGCATACCGGCTTTTCCTTCTGCCAGTCCATTACCAAAGGTATAAACTCTTTTTTTGTCCATAATACGATTTTAAAGTTATTAGTTGTGATTCTTTTCTGTTCGCAAATCTAAGGATATTTCGCAAACCAGAAAACTTTTATATGAAAAACTTTCTATCAAAATGCAATTTCGACATTGCAATCTGCATTATTTCACTTCATATAGAGAAATACGAAAAAAAATACCTACTTTTGCGAAAGATTTTATTAATATGGCGTAGAATGGTGATTTTATATATTCACGCTTTATACATAAAGAAATCATTTTAATATAATTCAAGGAGTATTGTGGCTAGAAAGAAAAAAGAACTTCCCCTGCTGGAGAAGGTGACAATAACGGATGTGGCTGCCGAAGGAAAAGCCATCGCAAAAGTAGATGACCTGGTAGTTTTTGTGCCTTATGTAGTACCGGGCGATGTGGTGGATCTGCAAGTCAAAAGAAAAAAGAATAAATATGCCGAGGCCGAAGCGGTGAAGTTTCACGAACTCTCGCCGATACGTGCCGTTCCTTTTTGCCAGCACTATGGCGTATGTGGCGGGTGTAAATGGCAGGTATTGCCTTACGCAGAACAAATCAAACACAAACAGAAACAAGTGGAAGACAACCTCCGCCGTATCGGAAAGATTGAATTGCCGGAAATCTCTCCCATCCTGGGATCTGCTAAAACAGAGTTTTACCGGAATAAATTGGAGTTCACCTTCTCAAACAAACGCTGGCTGACAGCGGAAGAAGTGAAACAGGACGTAAAGTACGACCAGATGAATGCAGTGGGATTCCATATCCCGGGAGCATTCGACAAAGTGCTGGCTATCGAAAAGTGTTGGTTACAAGACGATATTTCCAATCGCATCCGAAACACAATCCGTGATTATGCTTACGAACACAACTACTCTTTCATCAATCTTCGTTCGCAGGAAGGAATGCTCCGCAACATGATTGTGCGTACTTCAAGTACCGGCGAACTGATGGTAATTCTGATTTGTAAAATTACCGAAGAGCATGAAATGGATCTCTTCAAGCAGTTATTGCAGTATGTGGCCGACCAATTTCCGGAAATAACTTCTCTCCTATACATTATTAATAATAAATGCAACGACACCATCAATGATCTCGATGTACACGTATTCCGTGGCAACGATCACATCTTTGAGGAGATGGAGGGACTTCGTTTCAAGGTGGGACCGAAATCGTTCTATCAGACCAACTCGGAACAGGCGTACAATCTTTATAAGGTGGCACGCGACTTTGCCGGGCTGACAGGTGACGAACTGGTATATGACCTCTATACGGGTACCGGAACCATCGCCAATTTTGTGTCACGCCAGGCACGAAAAGTGATCGGCATCGAATATGTTCCCGAAGCCATAGAAGATGCAAAAGTGAATGCCGAGATCAATGGAATAGAGAACACCCTGTTCTTTGCCGGAGACATGAAGGATATTCTGACACAGGATTTCATCAATCAGTACGGGCGTCCGGATGTAATCATCACCGACCCTCCCCGGGCGGGAATGCATCAGGATGTGGTAGACGTAATCTTATTTGCCGAACCCAAACGGATCGTATATGTTAGTTGTAATCCGGCTACACAAGCACGTGACCTCCAGTTGCTGGATGTCAAATATCGTGTAAAAGCAGTGCAACCGGTAGATATGTTCCCCCACACCCATCACGTGGAAAACGTAGTGCTGCTTGAACTTAAATAAAAAAATGAATATGAAGAGAATAAAACGAACTCCGGCCGAGAAGGCCCGTGCACAATATACCGGCTATCTGGTGAAAGAGCCGATGGAATTAATGGATTTCCTTGCGGCCAAAATGCCCGATGCCAGCCGCACCAAGCTAAAGTCTCTGTTGAGCAAACGAATCGTGCTGGTTGACAATGTGATCACGACACAATTCAACTTTCCTCTGCAACCGGGCATGAAGGTGCTTATCAGCAAGGATAAGAACAAGAAAGAATTCCGCCATCCGCTACTGAAGATAGTCTACGAGGACGCCTATATCATCGTAGTGGAGAAAAAGGAAGGATTGCTTTCCGTTGGCACAGAGCGGCAGAAAGAACGTACTGCCCAGCATATTTTAAGTGAATACGTAGGTCGTTCGGGACGCGGAAACCGCATCTACGTGGTTCATCGCCTGGACCGGGATACTTCGGGGTTAATGATGTTTGCCAAAGACGAAAAAACACAATATACGTTGCGTGACCATTGGCACGACATCGTGACGGACCGTCGCTATGTAGCAGTGGTTACCGGCGAGATGGAGAAAGACAGCGACACGGTAGTGTCCTGGCTGACAGACCGTACCTTGTACGTTAGCTCAAGCAGCTATGATGATGGCGGTTCCAAATCGATCACCCACTATCGCACCATCAAACGTGCCAATGGCTACTCACTGGTAGAATTGCGATTGGAAACCGGACGTAAGAATCAGATACGTGTACACATGCAGGATCTGGGGCATCCTCTGATCGGAGACGGACGTTATGGGATAGACGGTGGACCCAATCCTCTCGGGCGCCTGGCTTTGCATGCTTTCAAACTTTGTTTCTATCATCCGGTGACAGATCAGCTAATGGAGTTTGAAACCCCTTACCCTCCTACATTCAAGAAGCTATTTCTGAAGAGATAATATAAATAGGGATGTATCAAAACTCGTATTTACCACAGATTACACAGATTTACACAGATAAATATTATTGTTATCAGTAAATTAAAAATCGTTGTGTAAATCTGTGTAATCTGTGGTGAGTTATGAAACACTTTCATTTAATATTTGCCGGATATAAGTTTATTCCATTCTTAATTCAAAGTTAAATCCCCGGGCATCGTCCGAAAGATAAAAGGCACCGGTTATCCGATCTCCGTATATCCTTACGTCGTCCATATAAGAGATACCGTTCTTACCGTAATTCAATACTAAATTACGATTATAAGAATCTTCCCAATACCACTGAAAGCGAAACTGATCATACAAAAGACCGTCTGAAGCATAGAACTGGGTCTCCACTCCAAAACCGTCGTTCCCGAACTCAAAGGTACTGAACAGGGGTTCACCATTATGGGCATTCATCCCTACATCGCCGGTCCATGCCCGCCCGGTAATGACATATTCAATCTCTCCCTGATCGTCCTCGCAAGACGCGAATCCGACAGCGAGCATCAGTATCAGTAAAATCTTCCAATAGCCTTTCATTTCTTCCTATCTCCTTCTCTAATTAGTTTCTGTTATATTTTGAATCGACAAATACAACTACCTTTCCGTTCAGCTTCCCGGACAGATTATGCTCACGTACCCACACGTTATCGAAATAAGTCACCCCGTTCACTCCATAGTCAAAAACAATACCTTCCATCGTATCGTCTATCCACGACCAGGTCAGATTATTGGTCTCCGTACGGTAAGGCTGACTTTCATTTACATGATAATAGGCATAAGTCTCTGCCAGCCGGCCGTTATCATCAAACTTCAATGTATGCCGAACCCACTCGTCTACATCATTCTTCTCCGAATCATTCACCCAGGTTTTGCCACAGAGCTTTGCATTGCTATTTCGTAGATAATCATCTGAATAATACTTGTCACCACAAGAGCTTAGGCCTACTATAGCTACCAATAAGAATAGCGTTTTCATAAAATTCAATGTCTTCATAAGTGTCATTTGTCATTAAATTAATAATACACGGACAAATATAAGGATTGTTTTCTAATAAAAAGGAAATAGGATAAATAAAAACATTTCAGACAAACAAAAACCATACGGTGTGCATCGAAAGTATTCCATGTGGCTTACTGTAAATTTCAAAAAGTAACTTAAAAAAACAAATTGGCTACAGATTGCTTTATTTACAGATAAATTGCTAACTCTATTGAGATATAAAAGTTATCGGATAGAACTTTTATTTAAAGCAAAATGAATAAAAAGAGAAATAACATGCAGTTTCAGTGCTGTCTTAAGATAAATATGCAAAAACACTCGGACGTTTATTAATATCGTTTAGGTCTTTTGTTAACTTCCTCCAAGTCTTTTATTAACTTCATTCAAGTCTTTTGTAAACTTCGTCCAAGTCTTTTGTTAACTCCATGACAAGAAAAGAGATATATGGCTGCATAAAAGCACTTTTTCCATTTATTAGCACTGAGAGAAGCAACCGAAAGAAGATGGCAGATACATACAAAATCGTTAAAACAGACAGCACAATAATATAAACAGAAACAATAAACGATCCATATCACAAGAAAACCGTATAATCAGCATCATCTTGAATCGTCCTAATGCTCCTATTTAGCGTTTTTTTCCGCAAGAGTGGATATGGAGCTTAAAGAATCAAATCTGAGCAGCATTAAAATACAAAATGACAAAATGACTAATTAGCCTTTATTACTTTTCTTCACCCCTGATTCCCCGAAATTATCTTTCCTAAAATACCGCATTCCCCTTTTTATTCCCTACATTTGTACTACGAATAAAAAATCAAGATAGTAAAATGAAAAAATTTATCAAAGGAGTCCGGTTTACTCCTTCCAATTATCCGGATGAAATAGAAGATAAAATACAGAAATACAGAAAACAAGGTTACAAACTTCCTCCACGCAAGGTATTGCGCACACCGGAACAAATTGAAGGTATCCGTGAAAGTGCAAAGATCAACACAGCTCTGCTGAACCACATTGCAGAAAATATTCGTGAAGGAATGTCCACCGAAGAGATCGATCGCTTGGTCTACGATTTCACCACGTCCCATGGGGCTATTCCGGCTCCTCTAAACTATGAAGGATTTCCCAAAAGCGTCTGCACCAGCATCAACGATGTAGTGTGCCACGGAATCCCCAGTTCAACCGAAATTCTAAAAAGCGGAGATATTATCAACGTAGATGTTTCTACCATTTACAATGGTTATTTCTCTGACGCATCACGCATGTTTATGATCGGCGAAGTCAGCCCTGAAAAACAAAGATTGGTACAGGTCACTAAAGAATGTATGGAAATCGGCATAGCTGCCGCACAGCCTTGGGCCCGTTTAGGTGACGTAGGTGCGGCTATTCAGGAACATGCCGAAAAGAACGGTTATAGTGTGGTACGCGACTTATGCGGACATGGAGTGGGAATCAAATTCCATGAAGAACCCGACGTAGAGCACTTCGGACGCCGCGGTACCGGTATGTTGATTCTTCCGGGAATGACTTTTACCATCGAACCGATGATCAACATGGGAACGTATGAGGTCTTTGTCGACTCTGCTGACGACTGGACTGTCTGTACAGACGACGGATTGCCGTCTGCACAATGGGAAAATATGATTCTGATTACTGAAACCGGAAACGAAATATTGACTTATTAAATGGAACTGACTCTCCTCTTGATTATTGCAGCCTTACTGGTTGCCCTGCTCGCATTGACACTAACCCGCAACAATCACGCACAAAGCGAAGAGATGCAACGGGCATTGCGCCAACAAATGCAGGAAAACCGGGAAGAGTTGAATCGCAGTATTCGCGAGTTACGCATGGAAATGACGCAAACCCTGAATCAGGGTTTGCAACAGCTGCAGGATGCCATGCATAAGAACATGATGACCACCGGAGAACTGCAACGCCAGAAGTTCGACGCAATGGCACGCCAGCAGGAAACGCTGATACAGTCCACCGAGAAGCGTCTGGACGACATGCGCGTGATGGTTGAAGAGAAATTACAAAAGACTCTCAACGAACGCATCGGACAATCTTTCGAGATAGTCCGTTCGCAACTTGAAAATGTGCAAAAGGGCCTGGGCGAAATGAAGTCGCTCGCACAAGACGTAGGCGGTCTCAAGAAAGTTCTGAGTAACGTGAAAATGCGCGGAACGTTCGGTGAGGTCCAGTTAGGCGCACTTCTGGAACAGATGATGAGTCCGGAACAGTATGAAGCGAATGTCAAGACCAAGAAAAGCGGAACCGAATTTGTGGAGTTCGCCATCAAACTTCCGGGAAAAGATGATGCCAACAGCACTGTTTATCTGCCGATCGACGCAAAATTCCCCAAAGATGTTTACGAACAATACTACGATGCTTTCGAAGCCGGAGATGCCGCATTGATGGAATCGTGCGGACGACAACTGGAGACAACCATCAAAAAAATGGCGAAGGATATCCACGACAAGTATGTCGATCCTCCGTTTACAACGGACTTCGCCATCTTGTTTCTCCCCTTCGAAAGCATCTATGCAGAAGTGATCCGCCGGACAAGCTTAGTTGAAACGCTACAAAAGGATTACAAGATTGTAGTAACCGGACCGACTACTTTGGGAGCTATCCTGAACAGTTTGCAAATGGGATTCCGGACACTCGCCATACAGAAACGCACAGGCGAGGTATGGACCGTACTGGGAGCTGTAAAAACCGAATTCGGAAAATTCGGAGGACTGCTTGAAAAGGTACAGAAGAATCTACAAAGCGCAGGTGACCAGTTGGAAGAAGTGATGGGAAAACGTACACGCGCCATCGAACGCAAGCTCCGTCAGGTCGAAGAACTCCCCCACGAGGAAAGCCGGAGAATATTACCGATAGACGATGGCGGAGAAGATGACTGACCACTAAAAAACAAAGAAGTATACAGCCATGGAAATAACACTTAAAAATCAGTTCATTACTTTGTGGAATACTTATT
This sequence comes from Bacteroides fragilis, assembly GCF_019583405.1. GTDB lineage: Bacteria > Bacteroidota > Bacteroidia > Bacteroidales > Bacteroidaceae > Bacteroides > Bacteroides fragilis_B. The sequence goes on from NZ_SZUU01000001.1 coordinate 785,708, forward strand.
TTCCACAAGCCGGACTTCCGATAACATTCCAATACTCGGCAAATGCACAAAATCTCCCGATAGTGGAAGCTCCGAAAGAACATCGGTGCATCATTGCACAGTTGGCCCAAGTACAGCGTGGAAAAACTCTCTGTATGCAGGCGGATTCCGTGGGATGCCGGGGTGGAAAACGGTACACAAACTTTACGGACAAGATGTTTCCCGGATTCGAATGCTTCCTTTCACACAATGAACAGGGCGAAGGAGAACGATACAAGCAGACTCCGGAGTTGGCAGCTGCCGCTCTGGCACAGTTGCCTGCACTTCCTGTCAAGGGAGAAAACCTGATCTTCAAACGTTGGGATAAGCTGGAAGCGGAAGACATGCCGGAAGTTGTTATCTTTTTTGTATCTGCCGATATCCTCTCCGGTTTGTTCACATTGGCTTATTTTGACAATGTAGCTCCTGATGCAGTGATCGCTCCTTTTGGTGCAGGCTGTGCTTCTATTATCTATCATCCGTACCGGGAACAACTGGACGGAACCAATCGGGCGGTATTGGGATCATTCGACCCTTCTGCACGCAAATGTATGAAATCCGATCTCTTATCTTTTGCCATTCCGTTTAACAAGTTCAAAAGCATAGTATCACAAATGGAAGAAAGTTTCCTAAAGACAGCAACGTGGGACATAATCAAAAAGAGAATAGACAGGTCCGATCAACTTTAAATAAAGCAGGGTGTGTCGAAACTCATATTCACCACAGAGTAACACAGAGTTTCACTGAGCAAGCTTAATATATTGATAACTAATGTCATCTATCTGTGTGGCGAATATAACACACCCTCCTTACCCTAATACGCCGGACCGGCTTTTCTTACCAGTTCTCCTTGAGTATTTGTTTCATCTTTAGCATGGTCCCCATATTACAATCACGATCGGCCTTGACCTTCACACTAAGTTCCCCGCCTATTTTCAATTTCTCCCGATAATCGGTCACCGTCTGCTCTAACTCCTCCACCGTAGGATTTTTCAATACTTTATACGACTCCTCACCGGACATAAAATTCAGCTCGATTCCACTCAGACGTTCTCCGACTTGCGGACCAAATGTTTTCAGATTTTCAGACTGCAAAACAACGATGGGAAACTCCTTATCAAGAAAGTCTTTGCCATTATTGCCCGAAACAGCAGCGATGCTATCGCGTATCTCGGTGTATGCATCGTAAACCGCTTGCAATACCTGGCTTGCTTCATTCACATTGGCTCCTCTATCACACCAGAATCCAACAATCTGTTCGTCTTTGCGACCATACTTTTCTTTCTCCTTCCGTTGCTTATACAAGAGTCTCTCCTTAACTTTATCCTTCAGATTCTCTTTTGTAACATAATCTCCATCGAACATCAGTACATTCTTGGCATTCATAAGCAATCGATTCATTTGACTCTCAGGAATATCCGGAGTTGCTCTCTTTCCAAATTTCCGAAGGTTGTAAGCCTCTTCTTCATTTTTCAGCAGTTTAGACAGAGTCTGATAACTCATCATTTGTTTCTGATGCAGGCCGGGTACTGCCTGTACAAATGTCTCCTTCACTTCGGGCCGGGCGAACGCATAAAGCGTTCCGGCCATCACGGGCACAAAAAGCAACAGCTTCAAACGTGCCCACCCATTGGTTCTTTCTTTCAACATCATGGTGATTCGGTTTTTAAGTTTACTGTGATTGAAACCGCTGGTCATAGAGTAGAGCCTTGTACCAACAGCCTTCTTCACTAATAAAAGTTGATATCTCGTTGCATCGATGCCATTATTAATAACCCCATTATCTGCTTCAAACTCGTGAACCTCCCGCAATTCACTTTTCAACAACCACACAGCCGGATTAAACCAGAATAAAACAAGAAGAAGTTGAATCCACAATAAATCCAGTGTATGCCAGTTACGCAGATGCATCACCTCGTGTAGTAGAATTTCTTGTGAATGATTGTAATCTGTCTCGGACATAACGATCACTCTCCCCCAGCTAAAAGAACCGACTGCCTGAGAGGTAAGGGCCAATGTGTATTTTCCATATTTACTCTTTCCGGCATGCGATATTAGGAGCCACATACGAATCGTAGAAAGAACAAAACCCAAGAACACTACGCTGCTCCCTACTATATAAATGACTCCTCCCGCCTTTACCAATTCGTGCCGGAGAGTAGTGTCAGAAGTAGGCTGTTGTAGTGTTTCAGACAAGTTTGCCAACAGCCCCTCCTCTCCGTCGAGATTCATCCCCAATAAAGAATCAGAATACCCCTCTTCCACCAATACCCGATGCATCACCTGAAAAGGAGTATGCAACAAATGTTCTTCCCCAGTAGTAAACTCCATCAAAGGGAGGACGACACATACCGACATCCCCACCAGCAATGTCAATCGGTTGAAGCGAAAGAAAGTGCTGCGGCTCAGCAACGCCCGATAAAACACATAAAATAATATCAGGCAGAAAGCTGACTTGAGCAGGTAAAACAAGAAAGTTCCCATAAGATTATTTTTTACGTCCTTGTTCGATCTGGCAAATCAAAGCTTTCAGGTCTTCAACAGATAACCCTTCTTCCTCAATAAATGCCGATACAACATTGGTGTAGGAATTATCATAATATTGAGAAACAACTTCATGAAGAGCGGAGCGCTTATACTGTTTCTCTGAGATCAAGGCAAAATACTGATAGGTATTGCCGTAAGCTTTATATCCGACAAACCCTTTTTCTTCAAGCCCACGTACGATAGTAGATACTGTATTATAATGGGGTTTGGGCTCGTCATAATACTTCAGAAGTTCACGGACAAACATTGCACCTTCTTTCCAGAATATGCGCATGATCTCTTCTTCTTTGGCAGTAAGTCTTTTCATCGTAATTAAACATTAAAAGGTTCGTATACCGCAAAGATAATAAATCATTCAGAACAAACAACTAATATTATTAGTTATTAAACTAACAACATAAGTTATTTAACTAATCTTAGCAGGAGATTAGAAGACTACCTTATTATATAAGAAAATTATCTTTTCCGAGGCAAGACCCAATGCAAAACCAGATATCCCAATATACCTGCTATTACCGTACCGGACAAAACACCGAGTTTGGCCTGGTTCAATAATACAGGATGGGCGGAACCGAACGAAAGATTGGCAATGAAAAGCGATACCGTAAAGCCTATTCCACCCAGTAATGCCACTCCGGATATATTCTTCCAGTTCATCCCCAAAGGCATCGGAGTAAGACCGCTTTTGACAGCCAGCCAGGTAAAAGAATAAATCCCCAGAAACTTGCCTGCCAATAGCCCCAGAGCAACCGCATAGGTAACTCCGCCAATGACCTCGCCTTCACCACTGAACATAACACCGGCATTGACAAAAGCGAATAATGGAAGAACAAGGTAATTCACCGCACCATGCAAGTTATCCTCAAGCGACTGAAGCGGACTGATGACTCTGTCGGAAGCCGACTCAACCTCCTTCAGCTTAGCTATCTGCTGGTTAGTCAATACAATATTGTTTGCTCCCATTTCGGGGAATGTACTGATAATACGCCGGATACGCTCAATATAAGTACCAACATTCAACTGAGGTTTGGCGGGAATAACAAAAGCCAGAATGACACCGGAAATCGTACTATGGATACCTGATTGCAGGAAAAGATACCAGATAACCACACCGACAACTAAAAAGAAAATCTTATTAGTGGCTCCCTTCTTACCTATAAAATATAACAGTACGTAAAGTAACGCCGCCCATAACAAATACTCATAAGCCACATGTGAACTGTAAAAGATAGCAATCACCAAAATGCCGCCTATATCATCGACTACCGCAAAAGCTGTAAGGAAGATTTTCAAACTTAGCGGCACACGCTTGCCCAACAGACTGAGTACTCCCAAAGAAAAGGCAATATCGGTTGCCATAGGGATAGCCAGTCCTTGCCCGCCTTCAGTGCCCGGAGCACAAACCATGGAATAGATGACAACAGGCACTACCATTCCGCCACATGCGGCAATGAATGGCAGTGCAGCTTTACGGAACGAGGAAAGCTCGCCTACCAGTAACTCTCGCTTAATCTCCAGTCCGACCATCAAGAAGAAAATCGTCATCAGTCCGTCATTAATGAACTCAATCATCGTCAGATTGTGTCCCGCATGCGAAAGTAAATTAAAGCCTCCGATACGAAAATGAAGTTCATGCGACAAAAACTCCTGATACACCGATGCTGCCGGAGAGTTAGCGATTACCGCAGCGGCAATCGCTGTGACAAACAATAGAATACTCGCCGTAATATTCATCGACGAGAAATCCTTCATCGAACGTAAAACTGTCATAATAGGTATATATAATATTAGATTTAAGCAATTCTATGACACGGCTAAGTTGTATAGCTTCGCAATGCCAACTTCTTCACCCATAGTACAAAGATACCGGTCAAAATCAAATTCAATACAATGGTCAGCACTGAAATAACCAATGCAGGACCACCCAAGTTGTATCCGAGGGCAATAAAGATGACTCCGGCTCCTACTTCACCACGGGTAAACATACCGATAGAAAGCGCCAAGCGTTCGCTGAACTTCCTCTCCCGGTAAAAGAACACAGGAAACAGCTTACCGATATTTGAAAGCAGTGAAACAATCAATACGTGAAGTGCTATCATTCCCCACGACATCATTTCCTGCGAACCTGTCACCGAATGGGTTCCGGCATGTGTCTCGGCAAAGTTCACCCCAATGAAATGCGGCATGCTCATACCTACCAAGAACATAAACAGGAACGAAACCCCTGTTGAAACTTTATGCTCGACAGGAGTATCTATTTCTTTGTGTTTCATGATCATACCCAGCACAAAAGCCGGCAACAACACCTCGATGTGAATACTCCCCTCTTCGCCATAGAGCTGCTTACTAAAATAGTAAACGGCTTGGGTAGCAACAAACACAAGCACCGAATAGCCCATTATCGCTTTCCAGTCCTGACGCCAGTTATACCTTCCCAACTGTTTCCAACCCAATGAAAGCAATAAGAAGACAATAAAGACGACCACGATCAGCTGCCAGCGCAAACCAATCATCATTATCTGCAGGGGAATCATTAACAAAATGGTATCGAGGTCATCAAAAATTGCCAGGACCTGAATCTTTTTATAAATCCAACTTGATTTAAGTCCGATAGCGGCGAGCATCGTGAAAAGAATACCGGCCGATGTAGGAGCAGCGAAACGGCTTAACAGCAGATTCTCTTTCCAAGCCTCCCAACTGTTCCAGAATTCTGGCGGCAAAAGCACAAATACATAATAGATAGCAATCAGGAACCAAGGCATGGCGGCAGTAGCCATCGCAATGAAGTAGTCTCCGGCATAACTTCGCCAACGGGTCTTATCAACTTCAAACTCACGCCCTACGTTAATCATAATAAAACTCAGGCAGATGTAAAGAAGAATGTTAGATACAATTTTTACGGTAGCATATCCTTCACCTGCCAATAACGGCAAGTATTGTGATAGCAAAAGGCCAATAATCAAAAAGGCCGAAAAAGACAGAACTTTTCTCATTTTTATTGTTTATCGTTGTTTTAAAGGCAATTGCCAGGGAAAGCTCTGCGGACAGATGACAATTGCCTGGTATATTAGAAACTGGCTGCAACAAAATTTGTTCAGAAAGATTCCTGTTTTTTATTACGTTGCAGCCTTTATTTCCTAATCCAGTTTAAGCACGGCAAGGAATGCCTTCTGCGGCACTTCCACATTACCGATCTGCTTCATACGTTTTTTTCCTTTTTTCTGCTTCTCAAGCAATTTACGTTTACGGCTGATATCACCTCCGTAACATTTCGCCGTAACATCTTTACGCACAGCCTTGATCGTCTCACGTGCTATGATTTTGGCACCGATGGCAGCTTGGATGGCAATCTCAAACTGCTGTCTCGGAATCAGTTCTTTCAATTTTTCACACATCCGGCGTCCCATATCGTAGGCATTATCGAAATGAGTCAAGGTGGAAAGCGCGTCAACCGATTCGCCATTCAACAGAATATCCAGTTTCACCAACTTAGACGGACGGAAACCATCCGGATGATAATCAAACGAAGCATAACCTTTCGAGATACTCTTCAATCTATCATAGAAGTCGATCACAATCTCGCCCAAAGGCATATTGTAAAACAGCTCGACGCGGTTTCCCGAGATATATTCCTGCTTCAACAGTTCTCCCCGCTTACCAAGACAAAGCGTCATGATAGGTCCGATATAATCGGTCGTTGTAATAATAGAAGCTTTGATATAAGGCTCTTCTATATGGTCGATCATAGTCGGATCGGGCATACCGCCGGGATTATGAACTTCCGTCATATTGCCTTGCTTATCGTAGATATGATAAGATACGTTAGGAACCGTAGTAATGACATTCATATCGAACTCACGATCCAGACGCTCCTGTACTATTTCCATGTGAAGCAACCCCAGGAAACCACAACGGAAACCGAAGCCTAAGGCCAAAGATGATTCCGGTTGGAATGTCAGTGAGGCATCATTCAGCTGCAACTTCTCAAGTGAAGCTCGCAGATCTTCAAATTCTTCGGCTTCGATAGGATAAACTCCGGCAAACACCATCGGTTTCACCTCTTCGAATCCCGCAATCGCTTTATCGCAAGGGCGGGCTACGTGAGTGATCGTATCTCCCACTTTCACCTCTTTCGAAGTCTTAATTCCCGAAATAATATAGCCTACATCTCCCGTCCGAAGTTCCTTGCGTGGAACCATTTCCATTTTCAACACTCCGATTTCGTCTGCAACATACTCTTTTCCGGTATTGAAGAACTTCACTTTGTCCCCCGCACGGATGACTCCGTTCGTTATCTTAAAATAAGCGATGATTCCACGGAATGAGTTGAATACGGAGTCGAATATCAAAGCTTGCAACGGCGCACTTTCATCACCTTGAGGATGAGGTATACGCTCGATGACCGCTGCCAGTATCTCTTCCACACCCATACCGGTCTTACCGGACGCACGGATAATTTCATCCCGCTTACATCCCAGCAGCTCTACGATCTCGTCTTCCACCTCTTCGGGCATGGCACTTGCCATGTCGCACTTGTTAATGATCGGAATGATTTCAAGATCGTGCTCAATAGCCATATAAAGATTTGAGATGGTCTGTGCCTGGACCCCTTGTGATGCATCTACAATAAGCAACGCACCTTCACAGGCAGCTATCGAGCGGGACACTTCATACGAAAAGTCAACATGCCCCGGAGTATCAATCAGGTTCAAAATATACTTTTCCCCCCTGTATGTATACTCCATCTGTATGGCGTGACTTTTAATTGTAATCCCCCTCTCCTTCTCCAGGTCCATATCATCAAGCATCTGCCCTTCTGTCACTTGAATGGTATTAGTGAACTCCAACAAGCGGTCCGCTAATGTTGATTTACCATGGTCGATATGAGCTATGATGCAAAAATTTCTGATTTTATCCATCTGATACTATTATCTTAATTTAATTTGGTGCGCAAATATACACAAATGCCAGAACATAAAAAAATGCGCTGATAACATATCATAATGTATCAACGCATTTTTTTATTGGGGAAGTAATTCACTCCTTAGTTCAATGTAACGAAGAGTTCACCTTCGATTTCCTGAGTAGAGATCTTATCTTCTCTCAACAGCCATCCGAGGCCAAGGAACAAATCTTTATCCACCAATTTAGTTGCTTTCTTAATCTGCTTGGCAGTCAGTCCTTCTGTTCCATTCAGTGCATTCCAGATTTTACCTGCAATTTCACCTGCTTTTTCTTTCAACATTTGCTTTAGAAATTTTAGTTAGACATGAGTTAAAACCCGAACAATTCAGGTTTTATTTCGACTGCAAATATAGTTATAATTATGTTATATAACAGATTATTAGTAACTTTTTTCTCTTTTTTGTAATGAAAACATCAATTTGAAGACTATTTCTTCTCTTTTTCGAGATATTCTGCCCAAATTCTGGCTGCCTCCTCTACCATTTTCGAACAAGGTCTTTTGGCATAATACTGTTCTGTCCGGGCTTCCGGCTCGGACAACACCGGTGCTTTCTTCTTTAAACCAAGCAGTTCGCCACAATTCAACGAACCATTTCGTTTCTTGAATTCGGCCGCAAGCTCTTGCACCAAAGCATAATTGGCAGCCTTTCCCTCACGATCGGCTCCGTCAATTGCCCCCTTCTCCAGTCCGGCAAGCAGAAACATGCCACAGGCAGCGCCACACGTTTCACGCATGCGCCCGATACCTCCGCCAAACGAAGCTGCCATACGCAGCGCCTGCTCTTCAGTAAATCCATACATATCGGCAAATGCAGCTACTACAGACTGCGAACAATTATAGCCGCTCTTGAAAAGCTCAGTAGCACGGCTTATCCTTTCTTCCTTTGTCATTTTATATTTTTTTATTTCTTGCAAAATTATTAAAAAAGTATCTTTGTCGGCAACTAATCAATGATTTTTATGGCAACAACCTTTGACATACAATTGCCACACTATCCACGTGGCTTCCATCTGATCACCCGTGACATCCTTTCTATCCTTCCGGACCTGCCGGAAAACGGATTGCTGGTTGTGTTCATCAAGCATACCTCAGCAGGCATCACTATCAACGAAAATGCCGATCCGGACGTGCGTCATGACTTCAATACGTTTTTCAACAAACTCGTACCCGACGGTGGCCCTTATTTCGTCCACACCCTTGAAGGCCCGGACGATATGAGCGCACACATTAAGGCTTCACTAATCGGAACCTCAGTCAGTATCCCCATCCGGAATCACCGTCTGAACCTCGGAACCTGGCAAGGGATCTACCTGTGTGAATTCCGGAACGGGGGCGACAAACGCAAACTGAGTATTACCATTTTGGAGTAAATCAGCCGATCTCCAACGCCATCGGACAATGATCGGAGTGAACGGCGTTGTTCAGAATAACGGCTTCTTTCAGCAAAGAGCGTACCGGCTCGCTGACCATACAATAATCGATTCTCCACCCTTTGTTCTTGGCACGCGAATTGAAACGGTAACTCCACCAAGTATACTCTTGCTTTTGAGGATAAAGCGTACGGAAAGAATCAATGAAGCCCGCCGACAGGAAACGGGTCATCCATTCCCGTTCTTCGGGCAAGAAACCACTATTGGTAGCATTACGAACCGGATCGTGAATATCGATCGGTTCATGGCAAATGTTATAATCCCCACAAAGAATCAGATTGGGACGTGATTTACGCAATTCCGTCACATACTTCTGGAATGCTTCCAGCCAGACCATCTTAAAAGCCTGGCGTTCGTCTCCGCTTGTGCCCGAAGGATGGTAAACGCTCACCACAGACAAATCACCAAAATCCGCACGAATAAAACGCCCTTCGTTATCATATTCTTCAATTCCCATGCCATATTCTATGTGATCGGGCTTTACTTTGGTCAAGATGGCTACTCCGCTATATCCTTTTTTCTGTGCCGAATAGAGATATGCTTTATATCCAAGTGCCTCAAAAGCCTCTGCCGGATATTGTTCGGGTTGCAGTTTGGTTTCCTGCAGACAAAGCACATCGGGATTTTCCTCGGCCAACCATTCGGGCAGCCCCTTGTTTACTGCGGCACGAAGTCCGTTCACATTATAAGTTATAATTTTCATCTTTTATATTTTACGAGAACAACAACATTATATTCAACACTGTCACTATCACGGCAATGGTATAAAGCACGAACGTGCTCCATTTACTATTGACATAATCGCCCATCACCTTACGCGAAGAGGTCAGACCGACCTGCAAAAAAACCGTAAACGGCAACTGGATACTCAGCACCATCTGAGAGATGATCAGACCCTTAAACGGATCACCGATAAAGAAAATCAGCAGCAACGCAATGCCCAACGACAGAATAACCCCTACCTGAGAGTGACTATCCTTAATGTGGTATGATTCGCCAAAGATACCGGCGAAAATAGATCCGGCCGCCATCCCGCTGGTAATCGTAGATGAGATACCCGCCATAAGCAGGGCTAAAGCAAAAACAATAGCCGCATTACTTCCCAACAGGGGTTCGAGCAATGATTTCGCCTGCTGCAGCTCTTCAACCTGAATGCCACTTTTAAAGAAGGTAGCGGCTGCCAACAGAATCATGGCACTGTTGATGGCCCATCCTATAATCATTGAAAAGAGCGTATCAAACAATTCGTACTTCAACACTTTCTTTATGGACGCTGTATCCTGCTTATTGTATTCGTGGCTCTGAATCACCTCCGAATGCAGGAAAAGATTGTGAGGCATCACCACAGCACCCAGCACACTCATAATAATGAGCATGCTCCCCTTAGGTATAGCCGGCGTCACCCACCCTTCTACTGCCATAGGCCAGTCAATATCCACCAAAAAGAGTTCATAGATGAACGACAAGCCGATCACCGACACAAAAGCAATGATGGAGCGCTCTATTTTCTTATATGAATTTGTAAAAAGCATGATGGAAACAAAAACGGTAGTCAGAACGGCCCCCCAGACAATAGGAATGTCGAGCAACATTTCCAGTGCTATGGCCCCTCCCAGAATCTCGGCCAGTGATGTAGAGATGGAAGCAAGTACGGCCGTCCCCAGTATGGGACGCGATACCCACTTGGGCGTATACTGCGTTGCCGCCTCCGAAAGGCAAAGCCCTGTCACGATTCCCAAGTGAGCAACATTGTGTTGCAATATGATCAGCATGATGGTGGACAGCGTAACCACCCATAACAGTGAGTAACCAAATTCTGAACCTGCCGCAAAATTAGAAGCCCAATTGCCCGGATCAATAAAACCTACAGTAACCAATAAACCGGGACCAATATATCTGAAGACGTCCAAACCTCCCAGATAGCGTTTGTGGTCTTTACTTTTTAAATCTTTAAAAATATTTTTCATAAGGATGTCATGTCTCTTGTTTTTCTTCTAATTCATAAAATCTATCTACAAAGATAGTTATTAATAACAAGCGAGAACCTTGTTCGGTTCACTTTTAACAACTATCTTTGCCCAATATTCACACATTAAAAAGATTAAGCAAATGAAAAAAATTATTCTCGGAGCATGCGCTGTTCTTTTCACGCTTGCTTCTTGCCAACAGGCCAAACAAAAAGTTTTCGAACTGGCTGCCGAACAAGTAAACAAACAATGCCCCATCACTGTCGATGAAATGACAAGAATGGACAGCACCACTTATTCAGGTAAAGACAATACATTTACCTATTTCTATACCTTAAGCGGCCAGGCTGACGACCCTACCATGTCAGAACAACTGAAGAAATCATTGGAAGAAACCCTGCCGGAAACAATAAAGAACACTGAAGAGATGAAAGTGTACAGAGAATCGGATGTGACCATTAAATACATCTATCTGTCAGGCAAAACAAAGGAAGAGCTGATTCAAGTAACAGTTACTCCCGATATGTATAAATAAGAAATCGGTTTATATAAAAATAAGAGAGGCGGTCAACTTTGAGTTGCCGCCTCTCTTATTTTTATATACAGCCTCTAAATGATGTTTACAGAAGCTTTGTTACTCCGTAACAGAGTCTGCGTTGACATCAAATACAGCCTTTATTTTTCTTAGAAACCCATCTCGTGCAAAGCACGGCATAGTTGATCGGGACATGAAGTAGAGCGAGCCCCGCACCGAATCCCTTCAAGTTTCGTAATGACATCCGACACAGGCATTCCGGTCACCAGACGTGAAATTCCTTGCAGATTACCGTTACATCCACCCCAGAAAGCCACTTCCTTCACAATATTATTCTCCACCTCCAATTCGATGTTTGTGCTGCAAGTACCCTGAGTTTTATAAACGTATTTCATTACTCTTCGCCTTCGTTATCTGCAGGCTTCATGTTGGTGTACACATTCTGTACATCCTCGTCTTCTTCCAGGCGCTCTACCATCTTATCAATGGTGGCACGTTGTTCCGGTGTCAGATCTTTTTCGTCATTCGGAATACGGGTAAACTCAGCACCTTTCACCTCGAAGCCATTCTCTTCAAGATATTTCTGAATCTGGGCAAACGACTTCGGATCACCGTAAAGCGTGATTTCATCTTCGTCTTCATCATACTCTTCCTCTACCCCGTAATCGATCAGTTCCAGAATCAGATCGTCCATATCCACGCCTTCTTTCTTTGTAATGGTGAACATTGACTTCCAGCTGAACATAAAATCAAGACTGCCTGAAGTACCCAATGTTCCGCCAAACTTATTGAAAACGCTACGAACGTTGGCAACAGTACGGGTTGTGTTATCTGTAGCTGTTTCTACAAATACCGCAATACCGAAAGGACCGTAACCTTCATAATTCATTTCCTTATAGTCCTTCTGGTCTTTACCCATGGCATTCTTGATAGCGCGTTCCACGTTATCCTTCGGCATGTTCTCACGTTTTGCAGTAGCAACAACCGCACGCAGATGCGGGTTGTTTTCGGGATCAGGACCGCCGGCTTTTACAGCGATAGCAATTTGTTTACCGATTCTCGTAAATGTACGGGCCATGTTGCCCCATCTTTTCAGCTTGGTAGCTTTTCTATATTCGAACGCTCTTCCCATTGGTTTAAAATATTTGCCTCACCCCGCTTCTAATTCAGAGAAGAAGCGGGCATGAGTTTTATTAATTATTTAATTGTTGTTTCTATATTATATATTTATCTGAGTTTGGCTCCCAGTTTGTCTTCCAGGTTCTTCACCAGTTTCGACATGATCTTATCAATCATCTTATCGTTTAGAGTCTGGTTTTCATCCTGAAGCAAGAAGCTGACAGCATAAGATTTCTTTCCGGCTTCAAGATTCTTGCCTTCGTAAACATCAAACAAAGAAACCTCTTTCAAGAGTTTCTTCTCTGTTTCATAAGCGATCTTTTCAATCTCGGCAAACTGTACCTTCTTATCCAGCAACAGAGCCAAGTCACGTTTCACAGCCGGGAACTTAGAAATCTCTTTATAGCTTACTTTTACTGAACGAATCGCTTTCATCAGCTCTTTCCAGTTTAAGTCAGCGTAATAGACTTCATTATCAACATCAAAAGCTTTCAGCATCTTCTTGGTAACGACACCGAATGTAGCCAGCCTCTTGCCACCTTTAGTATTTACCGTCAAGGCCGTAGAATAAATATCATCACTCAGGTTGCCCACTACCAGAGAGTGCAAATCCAATCCTAAACGTTTGAAAATATTCTCCACATAAGCCTTCAATTCGTAGACAGAAGTGTTTTCATCTGCATGTGCCCATGAATTTGATACCATTTTACCGGTCACCCACAGTCCCAAATGATAATCCTCTGAGTAAGGAGCCAAAACTTTCTCCGGATTCTTCTTCTCCGCGTCAAAGTGATAACAGTTACCGAATTCAAAGAATTTCAAATCCGCGTTCTTACGGTTAGCATTATGGGCAATGCTTTCCAATCCACCGAACAACAGTGTCTGTCGCATACAATTCAAATCTGCACTTAGCGGATTCAGCAACATAACCAGATTCTTGGAAGGATAGCTTTCCAAACCGTCGTAATAAGCGGCACGAGTCAAAGAGTTATTCAGGATCTCGTTGAAACCACAACCTACCAACTGTTCAGCCACCAGGTTCTGCAACTTATTCGACTTGTCACAATCTCCTTTTGTAGTCAGGCTCGACTTCAGTGTCGATGGAATTTCCACATTATTATATCCGTAAATACGCAGGATATCTTCAATCACGTCGCAGTCACGCTGTACATCCACACGGTATGGAGGTACGGCCAATGTCAGCCCTTCGGCCGTCTCGTCCATGATTTTCATTTCAAGACTGGTAACAATGCTCTTTATCGTCTCTACCGGAATCACTTTACCAATCAGGCTGTGTACCTTCTCGTAAGTCAACTCGACAATAAAATCCTGTGCAGGAGCAGCACAGACATCTTTAATCTCCGAAGAAATGGTACCTCCGGCAAGTTCCTTTACCATCATGGCCGCCAATTTCAGGCAGTAGATCGTGATATTAGGATCAATACCTCTCTCAAAACGGAAAGAAGCATCTGTATTCAAGCCATGACGACGGGCCGTCTTACGCACCCACGTCGGATGGAAATATGCACTTTCGATAAACACATCCGTTGTGGCCTCTGTAGAACCGGAATCAAGACCTCCGAAAACACCGGCAATACACATAGCGTCTTCTTTGTTACAGATCATCAGATCGCGTTCATTCAACTTACGTTCAACGCCATCCAGCGTGACAAACGTTGTGCCTTCCGGCATTGTTTTCACAATCACCTCGCCCCCTTTTATTTTGTTTGCATCAAAGCAATGAAGCGGTTGCCCGAAAGCATGCACAATGTAATTTGTGATATCCACTACATTATTAATAGGACGCAAACCGATGATGCGAAGTTTATTTTGCAACCATTCCGGACTCTCTTTAACAGTAACCCCTTTCACAGTAACGCCCGCATAACGTGGGCATGCCTCACTGTTTTCTACAGTTACCTTGATGTCCAGATCATGATTTTCGACAGCAAAAGCATCGACAGACGGTCTGGTCAGTGCAGCCTGTTTGCCATTCTGTACCAGATAAGCGTACAAGTCGCGTGCCACCCCATAGTGTGAACAAGCGTCAGCACGGTTCGGAGTAATATCTACTTCAAGTACATAGTCGCTCTTTACATTATAATAATCTTTCGCAAGAGTACCCGGTACGGCATCTTCCGGCAATACGATGATGCCGTCATGTGAAGTTCCGATCCCGATTTCATCTTCAGCACATATCATACCGATCGACTCCACGCCGCGAATCTTTGATTTCTTAATAGTAAAACATTCGTCACCGTCATAGAGCTTCGTGCCCAAAGTGGCAACAACGACTTTCTGTCCGGCAGCTACGTTTGGAGCTCCGCACACAATCTGAGTAGGTTCGCCGTTACCCAAATTTACGGTTGTGATGTGTAAATGGTCTGAATTGGGATGTTCCACGCAAGTCAGCACCTCGCCAATCACGAGGCCTTCCAACCCGCCTTTAATCGTTTGAACTTCTTCTACTCCACCTGTTTCCAGTCCGATAGAAGTCAGCGCAGCCGCCACTTCATCGGGCGTCAGATCGAAATTGACATACTCTTTCAGCCAATTATAAGAGATATTCATATCATTAAGTTTTTTATGTTTTCAAAAGTGACCCGCAAAGTTAATAAGATTTTTTGGTTGATGGGGAATGAATGGTTATAAAAAAACTCCCGGTCAGCTTTAAAAAAGATGGCCGGGAGGCATTTTCTATCAGAGTCGATATCATGATATCATTTCATAGCCGGATGCAAATGGAAATATTTCTTCATAAATAAGATATACACCATACTTAGTATGACAATTGTGCCCAATAAATAACAATAGCCCCAACCGGGAGTTAACAGATAACCAACAATAATTATGGTTTGTGATGTCATGTAAATCAGTGAAACCACCACATGCGGGATCTTCAGTTCATTTGCCATCAACTGATATAAGTGTTTCCGATGTGGCAAACCAATATTTTCATGTAGCATAAGCCGATGGATAATAGTCAGCACACTATCTACCCCATAAACCACAAGCAAAACAATCCAACTGAAATTCTCTGTTCGAATTATTAGTTTACCTATCAGGAAAAGAATCACAAAGGCAATACTGACCGATCCCACATCCCCGGCAAAGCATTTGGCCTTCTTGCGAAAATTGAAAAAATTAAATACCAACACAGCACAAAGCATAGTGTATATCAGATCCTCCTCCACAAAACGGACAATTTGCACATTGATAAAAGCTAAAGCAAGTAATACAACCCAAGAATACCCTCCCGTAATGCCATTAATCCCATCCATAAAGTTATAAGCATTGATAATGCCTGTACATACAATCAAGGCAACAAGGATAGTCCACCAAGGCAGACTGAATAATCCCCATTGATAAAACATCAAGGCCATTGCAGTAAAATGAAAAACTAAACGCAATCCCTGAGAGGTAGAGCGAATGTCGTCCACAAAACTAATAAAGGTTATCAAAGTCAGAGCCAGCATAAACCAAGGATACTCAAACTGATTTGTCAGAAAATAAGCCAACGTACCAAAGTAGAAAATAATACCTCCACCCCGTAGCGTGATCCGGGTATGCGAACTCCGTTCGTTCGGTTTATCGATGATATTGCATTTATCAGCAATACGGAAATAAAAAAGTTCTACTAAGAATAGCAGAACTAAGATTATCAGATAATACATAAGTTATTCATTCTTGTCTATTAAATGAAACCAAAACTGAAGCCCTAAAAAGACTAAAGCTGCCAATCCGGTCAAAATGCCCATAATCCAAAGAAAAGTTTCCATCCACACTTTCTTCTATTCTATAAGAAAAGTCTCCAGTACATTCATGGGCTTCCACTTGAGTTCTCGTACAGCCTTTTCATTACTAAAGGTCAAAGAGCTTGTGATTTTACGAAGTTTCAATGAATTGATCGGAGCTTTTTCACCCAAGCAATCTCCAATGACAGCCATACTTTTAGCCAACCAATAAGGAATAGATATTGGTCTTTTTTTATTCAATTGCTTACATACCACCATCTCTAATTCACGAAAACTCGGCTGGTAACTGTCACAAACATTATATATTCCACCCTTTTCTATTAACATAGGAAGAAGATTTGCAATATCCTGAACCATCAGAACACTTTTCCGGGCTTTTCCCCCGGCAATACTTAAGTACTTATCATTTCTAATCCCACGAATCATCGCTCCTAAATTTCCAGGAGGATTAGGTCCGGCAATCAATGAAGGACGAAGTATACTTAACTTTACATTATGCATAGCACACCACCCTTCCAAGTATTTCTCGGCCTTAATCTTACTCAAAGCATAAGGAGTAGTTCCATTTAAAGGATGCTCTTCCGTAATATTCTCACCCGAATCACAACCATAAACGGCAACGGTACTAATAAAAATGAAAGCTTTAGGAATACCACTTTGTTCCAAAGCAGCACATAAGTTCTTAGTACCTTGTAAGTTAACATCAAAAAAAGCTTGTTTTTCCAATTCGCTTTTAGGAGTAGAATGCGCTTTACCTGCAGCATGAAATACGACATCAAATGTACCTGTTAAATTAGGTATTTCCCAAGCAAGATTTACATTATAATTATCCTCTAAAGTGAGCCCAACAGTTTCAATAACATATTTTTTCTTCAACAACGGGTATATGTTATTTCCCAAAAAGCCGGAACCTCCTGTAAATAAAAGTTTCATAAACAAAAAATTATTGGAAATATTGTTTCAATTTAGGTAATAAACGAAACAATGGATATAAGCAACTAACAGGTATATTATTCTTTCTAAAAGCATTGATACATTCTATATTACCCTTACTTATATTGGATAAATTTTTACTAGTTGTCCCTCCTAAACGCATCCTAACCAAAGGTTCCGGAAGATAGTGTAACTTAATATGATACTTTTCTATTAAGCGAAGCATTAATTCAAAATCTGCGGCAAACTTAAAATCCAAATCAAAAGCTCCATACTTATGATACACCTCTTTTTTCACATAAAACGTGGGATGTGCAGGATGCCAACCTTTGGCAAAGCTCCTCTGTTTCCCAGAAACCCAATGACGTACTATCTTTGATATATCGTTTTGAGCAACATAATACAAATCAGCATAAACAGCATCAATTGTTTCATCAGTCTCAAAGCATCTTACCACTTTCTCTATCGCCGCAGGATCAGCCAACACATCATCTGAATTTATAATTCCAATTATATCTCCAGTTGCCATAGAAAATCCCTTATTCATAGCATCATAGAGTCCATCATCTTTTTCAGAGATCCAAAACATACGCCCATTAAATAAAGGTTCATACATTTTCATTAAACCAATTGTATTGTCTTGAGAAAAACCATCTATAAGAATATATTCTATATCCATATATGTTTGATATAGAACAGAATCTAATGTATAAAGTAGTGTTTGTTCACTATTAAAAGTCACAGTAATTAAAGATACTTTCATAAATACACATCTTTCACATTTATATACATTTATTTTTTAACACAAACAAAACAAACATGTAAAAATAAAACTCATAATAATACACATCTTGTCACAGTTTAGATAATAACGCCTCTTTATATATAGCTAATATTTGAGCATACATTCTATCCCAAGAAAATCTTTTTGCATTCTTAAGGCCATTTAGAATTATATTATTTCTATGCTCTAAATCTTCTAATAATAAGATACATCTATTAACTTCTGCTATTGTCAAGCTTTGAAGTAGTAACGGAGTATCCCCTATTATCTCAGGTATTGAAGATGAATTATATGCAATAACAGGACACCCTGCTTTTTGCGCTTCTAAAATAGGAATGCCAAAACCTTCATATGAAGAGGGATAAAGCAATGCAAAAGCATTATTATACAATGTATTTAGCTCTTCATTAGAAACTCTACCAACATGACGGTAACGTTCTTCACCTAATTTAATATTCAATATTTTTCTTTCTCCCAGAGATAAAGAAGCCCCAACTATGACCAAATTATAGTGTGATTGCATCACAGCATCAATTGTAAACATAAAGTTTTTATATTCCGCTCTAGAACCAACAAAAACAATATATTGCTTGATATTAAACGGGACTTTAGTCAAACTATTATTACCTGATAAAACAAAATAATCATCTGAAACCCCATTATAAACCACTCTTACCTTTGCTGGATCTACTTCAGGGACAAACTTCAATAAATCTTTTTTTGTATTTTCTGAAACACATATTATATAATCTGAATTACGAATAGAATAATATTTTTGCCATAAATGTATTCTTCCTCTTATACCCTTTATATAATATTCATATATAAAATCATGAACAGTTGTTATATTAATTGCAAAAGGATTTATTGAAAATCTATAATAAGAAGAATGAAAAATAAAAGGTTCCTTAATAGATGATAACCGTACTGGAATATATCGTTGAACTGGTAAATAGAGCAATCTTGAAATAAGGATTTTCCTTGAAGAAATGTTCATTTTACCACAATAAATATTATCAGGACAAGTATTATACTGAAGGAACAAAATATCCAAACATTCTTCTTTATTTAATCTACTAATTAATTCATTCCATACGACAGAAACCCCTCCGGATTTTTGCAAATAAAAAATTATATTATCTAAAATCAACATTTTTAAAATTCAAATTATACTATTTGACAACTAAATTATCCACTAAAACCCCAACAAAAAAATGATAATCGGACATTAATAATAATGTGATAATCAATAAGACATTTTACATACAGCTCTATTTATAAAACTTATATTTTTTACAAGAAATATAAAAACAAGCAATGACCAAGGAAAGGAGAAGAAAGTTAAAAATCCTGGAGCAAAAAGTAAAATAAAAATATAAACTAGAATAGGACGGCTACGAATATCATCAAACGAAAACTTATTTAATATTATTTTATATGCTAATATTTTCACTAAAACACTAAAATTGAATATACCATTTAAAAAGACACCTAATAAACCAAAATCGGCAAATGCCATTATAGGGCCACTAAACACTGGGGTATGAGATGCTTCAGCTGCCCCTGGAAAGAAGTATTCATTTATCAATATAATACCATATACGTATGGCTTATCTCTATACAAAGCACGAGGTACCAAGTCCCAAAATTGACTAAACCATACTTTTCCATAAAACAATTCAATTCGATCGTTAAAATATTCTTCAAAAAACTTCGCACTATTTACATAAAAATCATCAAAATATGACACTATTTCAACAAACGAAATTTCCCCTAAATTAAGAATCATCAATCCAAAGATAAGAGGTAGAAAGAACTTAATGACCTTATCAATATATCTATACTGTCTAAACCATAATATAATAAAAGTATAAATAGAAAATGTAAGCAAATGTCCTTTTGACCCCAACAACCACACAACAAACATAAAAGAAAAATAAGAAAATAGCACTATAGAATTTCGCTTAATATATAATAATAATATCGAATAAGAAGTAGATAGAAAAAGAAGAAAAAAAGCATAATACTGTCCTCCACCAACACGGTGATATTGATAACCTGTACGCGGGTCATTAATCCAATTCCAAACCCCAAAAGAATGTGAAGAAAGTAATAAAAACGAAAAAATAGCTAAGAAGAAAAAAAACAATGACACTAAAATCATTTTATTTTTTTTCACTTTCCATTTAGGATTATATTTATTCACTATCATCGTGATTTTACTTTCATTTTTCCTAAAAAGCATAAAACCTACAATCGTCAAAATATAGCGAGATATATAATCTACATTTGTTGTAAATAACGCAAAATTATAATATGGATTAAGTAGTCCTTCTTCTAAAAAGTACGCAGGTCCAATTAACACTTGAGCTATAACTACAGGAAAATTACAAAGAGCAGGAATCGTTATTGGATTAAATAATCCAACATTCAACTTCCGAGACAAGAAAAATGGATAGTACAGTATGAGCCATACGCATAATAATATATTAAATACATAAAATACAACTTCCATATCAGAGTCTTATTCCATCAACAAATCCTTTTAAAAGAGCTCTTCTCTGTTCTGAATTATATTTAAATAAATAAAAAAATATAGTAGATAATAAAGAATAAAAAAAAGAGAAATGAAATAACGAATAATGTTTTCTTATATAATAAACTCGATTTCTATTTGTATAATAGATTGTAAATAACGACACACCTCCACCAGTAGACGAACTGACTTTATGAAAAATTTCTAATGATGGCATATAATATATATAATACCCTTTTTTATATGCCCTAAAGACAAAGTCAGAATCATCATAATAAACAAAAAACTTTTCATCCATAAACCCAATTTCAGAAAACACAGATGACGAAAGAAACATAAAACAAGTAGGCGCATAATTCACATATTTAGGAATATTATATTGCTCTGAATCTTCTTTACCATTTCCAATATGTGGAGTACGCGCCAACAATGGCTGAAAATATCCTCCTGCCATCCATATTTTACGAGAACCATAATAAAAAATCTTAGGAACTATAATTTTTTCATCATTATCATTCGCTAATCTCAACATCTCTGATAGCAATTCTCTTTGATAGAATTCAATATCATTATTCAATAAAAGTATGTAATCAACATTATTAATTAAAGCTTGCTTAATTCCAATATTATTTCCTTTAGCTACCCCGACATTATCTTCATTTTTTATATATACATATTTACCTCGACAAAATCGGAAACATCTATCTATCAAAGCTAAGTTATCATCTGAAGGAGAATTATCTACCAAATATAATATCCAATTATCATAATCCTGTTTTTGTAAGCTTTCTGCAAATCCTGGTAAAACACTCTCTGATTTATATAAAACAGTTACTAACCCAATTTTAGCCTTTTTCATTTATACAAACCTTTTATTTTCATTTCCTCAATAGATTTCTCATATTTATCAGTATAAACCTCCTGAGTGTTTACCCACTTCACAAACTCAGTAATACCACCATCAAAACTCCATTTAGGCTCAAAGCCCAAAATGTTTCTTGCAGCAGATATATCAGCATAATTAGAACGAATATCTCCTAAACGGTAATTACCAGAAATCAATAAAGGTACATCTATACCATACTTCTTCATCAAAGTCTTTGCAACTGTCAATACACTAGTAGCAACACCTGTCCCTACATTAAAAACGTGGCCATTAGCTTCTTTTTTCTCTATTCCAAGAATAGTAGCTTCAACAACATCATCAATATACACAAAATCACGGGCTTCTCTACCATCCTCAAAAATATTGATACTATTCTTATTTTTTATACGAGTTGAAAAGATTGAAAGTATTCCAGTGTAAGGATTTGATAAAGATTGACCAGGACCATACACATTCTGATAACGATATGAAACAGAAGCAATACCAATTGAACCGCAAACTAAGTGTACTAATTGTCCCTGCACTTGTTTAGTAATACCATAAACAGAAGTTGGATGAACTAATGAATCTTCCGTTGTAGCAACTAAAGTTAATGGTTTTGTACATCCAGGATATTGCACTTCAAAAAAACCATTACGCATATCTTCCTCTAAGCGTTCTGTGGGATAAACATATTGATTTAATTCTTCACAAAAATAACGACCTTCTCCATAAATAGCTCTGGATTCAGCCACTATAACCTTTTTCACGGAATGTTTTTCATTAGCAAGAATATCCAGCAACAGGGCAGTACCCCCAATATTAACATTGACATATTTATATATTTCATACATCGATTGCCCTGTTCCTGTCTCCGCAGCCAAATGTACAATACAGTCCTGGCCTTCAATTGCTTGTAACCAATCTGCTTTTAAATTAACAGATCCTTTAATAAAGCGGACTTTACCTTTAATAGAATTATAAAGTGGTGATGTTAAATCTGGATTATCACCATGAATCTGTGGAGATAGATTATCAAGAACTGTTACATCATACCCCTTCTCAACAAGCCGTAAAGCCAATTTAGAGCCAATAAAACCAGCTCCTCCACTAATAAGTATATTCTTCATTATTTCAATATTTAGTATATAAAATCACCTTTAGGAGTTGTCCGATACCACTTTTTAGTCTCAACACAATATCTTTTCACTATTTTTGCAGGCACTCCCGCTACAACGCAATAGTCTGGAATATTTCGATTTACAACAGAATTTGCCGCAACGACACAATGTCTACCAATTGTAACCCCCAAAATACAAGCATTTTCTCCAATCCATGTTCCCTCTCCGATAACAACTTCTCCGTTTTGAACTATAGATTGACATTTTATGGGAATAGTAATATCCCTATATCCATGTAAATTATCTGATATATAAACTTTATCAGCAGTTAATACATTCTTCTCAATAATAACCTTATGAGTTGCATAGATATGATTAAAATGTCCTATGACGGAACCATCATTTATTACAAGTAAGCTTTCATTTTCTCCCGTTAAAGGGACAGAAGCCAACCAAGTAAATTCACGAACTATAACATTATTTCCCAAAGAAATATAACGCGGATTATCAACATGCAATGGAGATATTATATATGTTTTCTTCCCCATATGTCTAAAGAATAGTTTATAATATATGCGGGTTACCTCCATTATTGTTTTTCTTTTAACAAAAGCTATAATTTTATATGTATCCACTCCCTTGTCTCTTTATTATATTTCTTCACAACTCTGGCTGGAGAGCCAACAATTACAGAATAATCATCGAAAACTCCAGAAACGACACTATTGGCACCAACCACACAATGCTTTCCTAATATAGTTCCTGGTAATATTACACTATTCATCCCAACCATACAGTTCTCTCCTATTATAACATCCTTTGTCAATATAGACTGATTACGTGGATTTATATCAATATTTTCATACGGATGAATAATATCGAATATTCCAACGTTTGCAGTTATAGATGTACCTCTGCCTATTTTAACTAAATGTGCACAAGTACAATGAAAATTTTGCTGAATGAAGACTCCATCTTCCATTATCAAATTTGGTGTATATACGACATTTTCATAAAAAGAGACAGCCTCTATTCGAGCATTCTTATGAATAAAACAACACTTTCCTATAGACATATATTTTGTACCTACAATAGCTAATGGAGAAAGAATTATTGTTTTAAAACCATATCTTTTGCACACAACTGAATATCTGACATATGAGATTATAGCATTAAAAGCATACTTACTTTTACTCCACAATCTTTGATAATAAATCATGCTGATATATTTTATAACGTTTCATTATTCGATCATCTACATTCAACAAATTAAGACCTTCAACAGACTTCATCAATTTAACAATATGGTATATATACATTAAAAAAAGGAAGGAAACACCCACTATTCCGGCCTTATATCCTTTACCCAAAAGATAGTGTTTTATTAAAAAGCGAAATAATAACAAAATACAAGATATGAGAAATACAAATGAAGACTTATATCCTCGTCCGTTTTCTTCCTCTGTATACCTATTAATAACATTAATATATGAAGATACATTGTTAGAAATAAAATGATGTACATAGTATTTATCAGGCAATGTATATATCTTATCTGTAGCAACAACAGCTTTTCCAAAGCCATGAATCTCGTTATTAGAGAAATCAATAGCTCTTTTCTTAAAACATTTATTAGTTCTCGAATGAAACATGTTATAACAGAAGCGGCCCATAAAATAATTTTTCCTATCTATATTAATTATCTCATATTTATCTTCTTTCACTATCTTCATAATTTCCTGAATAGTATCCAAAGCTAACATTTCGTCAGCAAAAGCCCAATAAATCCATTCCGTATCAACTAATTCATATAGTCGATCTACTAAAGGTTGATTTTCAACGTATCCATAGCCAAAATTTTCTCTTATATATATATCACAGCCATATTTTCTAGCAATTTCCAAAGTCCCATCAGTACTTCCATCATCAGCAATCAGTACTTTACCAAAATTTATAAAATTCCTGATAACATTCTCTATTCGTTTTTCTTCATTATAAGTAAACACAACAAATGTTATTGGATGGTAACTTATCTTTTTATTCATAATTTAATATCACAAATTAATGATCAGTATATTATTTTCCAAACAAATCAAAACAGACATAACAATATAGGCGCTTGCTTCACCTTATTTAAATACAATTGTCTATAAGAGTCCAATCATGACATGCGATAGGATATTTACACCATTTTACATGATTCTTAGGAGCTATTACAATTTTTTGCGGATTGGTATTAAGCCATGCCCCCCAATAACTAAACCCACTATTAGCTATTATATTATGTCTACAAAGACTCATTAATTGCATATCAATATAGCTTTTTTCCCTACAATTACCTTGAATTATCACATAATTACTTAAAAAGGAAAAATGAGATCTCACATATTCGATATCATCAGAAAAAATAAAAAACAATGGATTATTCACATTATGACTTATTATATCCACGGCTGCTTTATAATAGTTCAAATCCAACATTGGAAAATTACATTTTTTATAATCTCCACGCCTAACATGAATACTTACCGATTCCGATTCTTGAATTTTTTGGGCAAAATCCAAGTTAAATCCAGTCAATTCTTCTTTAAATTTAAAATCTGAACGTAATCTTGCCTCAATTCCTTTCTTATAATTCTCATGACTCCAATTACCAAAAAAAAGATAAGGCCTTAAGGGATTTAATTCAAAAACATCTTTATAAAAAGCTGTAGGATCATCAGGCGTTATCCAAGATTCTTTTACTCCTAAAAAGATCTGTCGCACTTTATTTAAGTAGCGTGGCAGAAAATAGCGTTTTTTAAGAGGGAAAATATCAGCAAGTGTTACTACATCAATCCACCTACATTCATTTCTTTCGATATTAAACACTGTATCTAATTCAAATCCATTATGTTCTATAGGAAACAAATTAAAAATATCCATCTTTATACTCACATCGGGATAATGAAACTTTAATGCTTGATAAAAAGCATATTGATCCATCTGGCTGGCTAATCCTCCAAAAAAACTAACTATCATCATAGATTACTCATATTAAGAATTTATCTTATAAATTTTACGTAAGAGACGAAAAAAAACAGCAATGCATTCAGCTGATTCCTGGGTTCTACATAAAAGAATCAATATTAATATACAAGTTACAAACATACTTGTAATTCCACTTAAAAGAAAATGTACAAACCAATCAAAATTATAGAAATGACAAATAAAATTAGATAGACAAAAAGACATAACAGCAATAAGTATATAAACTATATTCATCTTCCAATATTTCTTATATTTTTTTTTATCAAATACCCCGAAACAAGATGAATATACCAAATAGCTTCTAGCACCCCAAAACCAAAACTGACTAATTATTGTCCCCAATAAAACACCTTCAATTCCACAAATATAAGCTAAAATAATAGAAGTAATAAAATTTATAGAAGCTCCTAACAAGGCTATCTTTCTATCTTGTTTAAAGAGTCCTGCGGCTGAAAGGAAGTCACAACAAGAAGAGTAAACAAGACTAATATATACATCAATTATTAGTAATGCAACAACTCCTTCCGTCATTACATATTGTTCTCCAATCCATACAGCGATAAAACTATTAATAAGAATCATAGTTGGTGAAAGTATAGATGCGGTTATCAAAAAACGTATAAAATTATAGGTCCTAAATATCTCTTCCTTCCTACTATTATTTTCTTCTAATAATAAATTCCCAATAATAGGTCCTATCGGGCTAAACACACCATTAGCCAATCTCATTAATCCTTGAATTAATAACTTGTAGTTTCCAATCAGCCCAACAGAAACAGTATTAATACATACAGATATAATTAAATTATCTGTTGAAGAATAGACATATGCAGCCATTTTACCAACAAATACATTCTTTGTATTTCCCCATATTTCTCTGAATTTTTCAATATTTATTTTCTCTTTATGCAAAAAAGGATAAAGCCTCTTAGATAAAAGGTGTACAATCAAATTCGAAGAGAAAATTTTAAAAACATTTACAATCAAAAATAAAGCAAAATCACGATAAGCAACTATCACTAGGATCTGAATAGCTATAAATACTGTAGAACAAACTGTATCAGAAATTTTTGCTATATAGTCTTTCTGATCTGCAAATAATAAAGCTCTTCTATAAGCACCAAAATATGATATGGCAACACTAACTGATTGAATAGCAAAGAAAACATATATACTTGTTGTGACCTCTATTCCTGACAAAAAATAGCCAACAAAAGGTGTTACAAAAATTGTGATCAAAAGAAAAAATAGTCCAATATATTTATAAATAACTCTTAATATATTAATAATGCTATTGATTTGTTGTATACTTCCTTCTTTTAGTGGCTTATAGAGACCGTAAACAATAGCTGTTTGAAACCCTAACTCAGTTAATGACAAAGTATCCAACAAAGAGGTAAATGTCCCACTAATTCCCAAATATTCAATACTTAAATAATGCAAGAAAATCTGACGACAAAAAAATTGAAGGATCAATAGCACCATCTGCGTAATAAATCCGATACTTGAATTTATCATAGCAGATTTCCTCCTTGAATTTATCAAAGGGATAATCATATATTATCTATTATAAATCACTACTGAGCATTTAGCCCCAGATGATTTTCAATTATTTACAATAAATCATTCCTATATCAAAAAATAATCCAAATAGTAGTTCGACTGCTAAATGTATATAAAGCCTCTATTCTATACCAATCAAATGTCTTATAATAAAGAGAAGAGAAAAATAACTCCACTAAGCGCTTAGCTACAAAACATAAAGAATTATTTTGTTATTACTCCAGATAGCTCTGCATTGTCCTTATAAACAAATACTCAATTTATTGACTATATATATATTTAAGACTATACAACTCCTAGATATATAATCAAATCTAAAATAGCATATTCTCTTTATATTCTTCTTCTGGCAATAAAGGTAAAGGCTTGGAAATAGGCTTATCATATTCCAATTTCGGAGAAACACTAGTCAAGCCTTCTACCACACATTCAATAATACAGTTGTGGGCTGCCTGCATCTCTTCCCGCAAATCAGGATCATCCAACCGATCAACAGTCAATCTAAAATAAGGTAAGCCATAAGCCGTAGAGAGAGATTTAATATCCGGCACTCTGTAGCCTCCATTCAAAGTAGTTCCACACATTCGATCACCAAAATACAAATGTTGAAATTGAGTAATCATACCTAAAGAAGCATTATTCAATATTATTACCTTAATAGGAAGATCATATTGAGAAATAAGCATCAAAGACTGGATAGCCATATGAAAACCTCCATCACCATTTATGGAAAAAACTTTCTTATTTGGATTGGCAAACGAACACCCGATGGCTACCGGTAATGAAAAGCCCATTGGAGCAAGTCCGCCACTTGTTACAAATTTTTGCCCGGATTTTAACCGTAAGGTTTGAGCCGCCCACATTTGATTCTGACCTATATCCGCACATATAACATCGTCGGTTTGGGTCAGCGAATCAAAATATTGCATGAAGCGATATGGAGATTTGTTTTCAACAAAACGCTCTATTTCTTCATCCTGACCATATCGTTTCTTGAGCCCATGCAGGAAAAAATTCCACTCTGAAATGTCCCCTAAAGAAACCGGCATTTCTTTTTCCTTCTGTAGAAAACAATCAATGGTACAATTCACTTTTTTACGATTCAATAAACGATGATATTCCAGTTCGTTGTCATCAATATCAACATGAATGATGTGCCCATTTGATAAAAATTGATCCAACCGGGCACCGGTTTGTCGAGTATCCAATCTGGTTCCTAATGCAATCAGCAAATCGGCATTGGCAACGCCCATGTTAGCACAACGGTTGCCATAACTGCCTATCATCCCAATATAATTATCGTATGTTTCATCAATAGCCCCTCTACCCATTAAAGAAGTAATAACCGGGAAATGGTGCCGTCTTATGAAATCATTCAGCAAAACCATATCCGAATTGCAACATCCTGCCCCTAAAAGCAACATGGGACGATGGGACGACTCCATTAATAACCTGATTTCCTCCCAGGCTATCAAAGGATTATTTAAAATACTCTCACCGGAATATCCGATCAATGTTTCCGGATTAATTTCCTCCCGTTGGATATCCATTGGCAGATCCAGCAGTACAGGCCCTTTTCTACCCGACAAAGCAATATATAAGGCTTTATCCAGTTCATATTTAATATCTTCAGCCTTATCTATCAATTTGGCATATTTAGTGACCGGCTTAACCATACTTACAATATCCGTCTCCTGAAAACCTAGCTGACGGACAGGCTTATCATATTTGTATTCATATGTATTTACCTGGCCCGTTATATAAAGAACCGGAATAGAGTCAAAATATGCGTCAGCAATACCCGTCATCATATTAGTAGCTCCAGGACCACTGGTCGAAATAGCAACTCCAAAAAGTCCGGATTCTTTCGCAAAGCCTTCTGCAGCGATAGCAGCGGTCTGTTCGTGGTAAGTTTGAATAAATTGCATATTCGGATTCTGAGAAACAGAATCGACCAGATGGGTGATCATTCCACCTATATATCCGAATATGACATGTACTCCCCGGGACTCGATATACGATATTATATAGTCAGATACTTTCATGTTGTTTTTTATAATAAGTGATAGTATACTCCAAACCGGCATTTAACGGTGTATTCTCAAAGTGCCCAAACGACTTTACAAATTTCGACACATCACCTTGCACCAACATTGGTTGACCGGCACGATAGGGCAACGCACCAAAACGCAACTCAAAAGCCGGATTTAATCTATCTCTCAAATGTTCAAGAAGTACTCTTAATTCGATCGCAGTAGAAGATGATAAATTATAGACACCGCAGGGAGCTTTCCCTGAACATACTTTCATTACGGCATTGGCAAAGTCCTTCACATATAAATAAGCGTAGCGTTGTTGCCCTAAAGTCAGATCCATACCAGCCATATTGTCAAGCATATTAGTCAAAAGACCGGGGATCAGCCATTGGTTTGACTCCCGCTCTCCGTATACGGAAAAAACTCTTAACCAGTACCAATCAATCCCACGTAAATCACAGAAAGAACCAACCATCCGAGAAACCATGGACTTCACGTATCCATAGCTATTGACAGGAAACAAGCCGGCATTTTCAGAGACTATCCCATCAAAATCCCCATATTCGGCCTGACTACCCAAAGCTATAAATTTAGAAACGTTACTTTTCTCTGCTATATAAAGCAAAGAATTCATAAAGTCAATGTTAGACAGTTGGACCGGCCAATCGTCTCTATTGCCAGACAGAACCCCCGTCCAGGCTGAATGAATAATAATATCAGGGCTAAAAGAACAAGCTTGGGATATCCAGATAGGGTTATCCGAGTTTATGACTTGTACATGATCAATGAAAGAGGTGCAATTGTTCAACGAAGACATTGACCGTTTAGTTATCATCAGATTAACACCGTTTGCCAGCAAGGCTTCTGCAATATGCGATCCTAAAAAACCAGTCGCCCCCGTCAATAATATCTTCATTTTAATAAATATTTTTTATCTGGTCAACACAAACATCATATACCTCTTCTTTCCGGTATCTTTTATACCAGTCCACCGTCAACTCAACCGTCTGCTCAATATTCATCTTCGGTTCCCAACCTAAACGGAATTTTGCCTTCGAAATATCCAGCATTAACAACTTCGCTTCATGCAACGCATGCGGATCAGAAAGGTCACGAAGTTCACCGGAACCGTAATTATTCACTACTTTCGTAGCCACATCCCATACAGTAGAGATTGACTCGGCTCTCGGACCGAAGTTCCAGCCTTCACAGTATCTCGTAGGATCACTCCACATCTTCTGCGCGAGCAGCATATAACCGCTCAACGGTTCAAGTACATGCTGCCAGGGACGGATAGCTTTCGGACTTCGGATATCGATAGCCGCTCCAGATTCCAAAGCCTTGATGCAGTCCGGAATGATACGGTCCAAGGCCCAGTCTCCACCACCGATAACGTTACCAGCTCTTACACTGGCGATGGATTTTCCGTGTTTATCGTATTGCTCGGGGTGAAAGAAAGAGCGACGCCATGAAGCAATAGCAATCTCAGCGGCTCCCTTGCTACTGGAATAAGGGTCATAACCGCCCATAGGCTCGTTTTCACGATAGCCCCAGATTTGCTCTTTATTCTCGTAACATTTATCTGTGGTAATCATCACACCTACCTTCACGCTATCCGTAGAACGGACTGCCTCAAGAACATGGATTGTTCCCATTACATTGGTTTCGTAGGTTTCAACAGGGATGTCATAACTCAAGCGAACCAGAGGTTGGGCAGCAAGATGAAAAACAATCTCAGGTTGATATTCCTGAAAGATAGCCTTTATACGCTCACCATCGCGGATATCGGCACGAAGGTCGGCCTTAATTTTCTCGCCGATACCGGAAAGTACGAAATTGTCTCGAGCCGTAAAAGGGTCTTGAGCCACACCAATCACCTCGGCCCCCAATTCATGCAACCAGATGGAGAGCCAGCTACCTTTAAAACCCGTATGACCGGT
Organism: Bacteroides fragilis; assembly: GCF_019583405.1. Classification (GTDB taxonomy): domain Bacteria; phylum Bacteroidota; class Bacteroidia; order Bacteroidales; family Bacteroidaceae; genus Bacteroides; species Bacteroides fragilis_B. The sequence continues at coordinate 816,853 of NZ_SZUU01000001.1, forward strand.
GACAAGGACACGTTTGCCCCGATAAAAATTATCAAATATATCAATTCCCATACGGCTTACCACACTTTCCAGGGAGCGACTCCCTGATCCCACATTTCATTCAATTCTGTATTGTCTCTCAGAGTATCCATCGGTTTCCAGAAACCCGTATGGCGGAAAGCGTGCATCCGGCCCGCCTTGGCTATAGACTCGAGGGGTTGCCGCTCAAAGATGGTGGAGTCACCCTCAGGGATATAATCGAACACTTCGGGTTCACACACAAAATAGCCCGCATTGATCCAGTTACGGTCCCCGTCGGGCTTCTCCTGGAAAGAGAGGACCTTGTCCGTATCGAGATCGAGCTGCAGGGCGCCGAACTTACCACCGGGTTTGTAGGCCGTAAGGGAAAGGAGGCAGCCCGAAGACTCGTGAGCCTTCAGGGTATCACCGATGTTCAGGTCGGTGACACCGTCACCATAGGTCAGCAGGAAACGTTCGTTCCCGAGATATTTCTGTACACGCCGGATACGCCCGCCCGTTTGGGTGTTCAGCCCGGTATCGACCATCGTGACTTTCCAGTTCTCGGAATGGTTATCCAGAATGGTGGTCGTATTGTTGGAAAGGTCCACGGTCATATCGCTGTTATGGCGGAAATAGTTGGCGAAATACTCCTTGATGATATATTGTTTATAACCGCAGCAGATCACGAAATCGTTGATGCCGTAATGGCTGTAGGTTTTCATGATATGCCAGAGGATGGGTTTACCACCGATCTCCACCATAGGTTTGGGGATCAGGTTAGTGGCTTCGCTCAGGCGGGTGCCGAAGCCACCGGCTAAAATGACAGCTTTCATTATGCTTGACAGATTACTGAAGGTTAATAACCGGAAATTACTTATGGGAAGAGACAAAGTCACGGATCGTACCGATCATGTGGTCGAGCATGGCACGGGTCATACCCGGATAGACACCGATCCAGAGGGTATGATTCATAACGTAATCAGTACCTTCCAGATTGCCGATTACGCGGTAGCCCTCACCCGTGGAGCGCATTTCATCAAAGGCGGGATGCTTCAGTAGGTTGCCCGCAAACAGGTTGCGTGTCTGGATCTTCCTGCTCTCCAGGTGTTGGGAAAGGTCGTTACGGGTGAAGCCCGCATCTTCCTTCACCGAAATAAGGAAGCCGAACCAGCTCGGGTCGGAGTTCTTCTGCGCTTCGGGAAGGATAAGGCCAGATGTACCCGCAAGGCCTTTTTTCAGGTAGGCGAAGTTCGACCGCCGGGCTTCGACAATGGAGTCCAGCTTCTCAAGCTGGGCACAGCCGATGGCGGCCTGCATATCGGTCACTTTCAGGTTATACCCGAAATGGGAATAGACATATTTATGGTCGTAACCTACCGGGAGGTCGCCGAACTGTTTGCTGAAACGGTATTTGCACGTGTTGTCAACACCCCCGATGCACCAGCAGTCACGGCCCCAGTCACGGAAAGAGTTGACCAGTTTGTGCAGCAGAGGATCATCGGTATAGACAGCACCGCCCTCTCCCATCGTCATGTGGTGTGGAGGATAAAAGCTACTTGTGCCGATATGGCCGATCGTACCTGTTTTCTTTTCTACACCGTCGATTGTATAAGTAGAGCCAAGGGCATCGCAATTATCCTCTACCAACCAGAGGTTATGTTTATCACAGAAATCTTTGACAGCCTGCAAATCAAACGGGTTACCCAAAGAGTGGGCAATCATTACCGCTTTAGTTTTGGGAGATAATGCGGCTTCCAGTTGAGTCACGTCAATATTATATTCAGGGATAGTGACATCCACGAAAACGGGAATAGCACCATACTGGATGCAGGGGGTCACCGTTGTGGGAAAGCCGCAGGCTACCGTGATCACTTCATCGCCCCGCCTGATCCTGCGCTCACCCAACTGCGGCGAGGTCAGGGCCATAAAGGCGAGAAGGTTGGCCGAAGAGCCCGAGTTAGTCAGGGAGCAATACTTCACACCCAGCCATGCGGCAAAACGGATTTCAAACTTCCGGGCCCAGGGACCGGCGGTCAGCCAGAAGTCAAGGGACGAGTCAACCAGGTTCACCAGTTCGCGGTCATCGAAATAGCGACCACCGTAGTTGACAAAACTCTTACCGGGTTCGAAGGAGGGGGAGGAACCGTGAACCTCTTTGTAGTATTCCCGGGTTAAATCGAGAATTTGTTGCTTGAGTGTTTCTTTCTTACTCATATAATGTATTGTTTATATCAAACTGTAGTTCTATGTTATGTAACAGAGGATGTGTGTAGTCTTTACCACTCAATATAACCCGGTCTTGTGGTATCTTCCAGTCGATATTCAAATCCGGATCATTCCAGGCAATCGCCCCTTCAGCTTCCGGATGATAGAAACTATCACACTTGTATTGGAAGATGACCTCTTCGCTCAGCACACTAAAACCATGTGCGAAGCCACGCGGAATAAAAAACTGACGGTGATTGTCTTCTGTCAATTCAACCGAAACATGTTTTCCAAATGTGGGAGAACCCTTGCGGATATCGACAGCCACATCAAGAACTGCACCCTTAATCACTCGTACCAGTTTGCTTTGGGCAAAAGGAGGTTTCTGAAAATGGAGACCGCGAATGACACCGTAGCTCGATTTGGATTCATTGTCCTGGACAAAAGTCGTTTGACATACCTTTGATTCGAACTCCCCCTGATTGAAGGATTCGAAAAAGTAACCACGGTCATCCTGAAACAGACGGGGCTCAAGGATAACAAGACCTTCGATTGATGTTGTTATTATATTCATTGGAATAAAAATTCTACTTTATGGATAATTCATCGATAACTTTCAACAGATATTGTCCATATTGATTCTTCAGCATCGGACCTGCCAATGCTTTCATCTCTTCAGGAGAAATCCAGCCTTGCCTCAGGGCTATGCCTTCCAAACAGGCCACTTTCAAACCCTGACGTTTTTCAATAACCTCGATAAATGTACTTGCTTCGGACAAAGAATCATGAGTACCTGTATCCAACCAGGCAAAGCCGCGCCCCAAAAGCTGGACCTTCAGTTCTCGATCGGACAGGAACCGTTGATTGACCGTCGTGATTTCCAATTCTCCACGAGGGGAAGGCTGAATACTCTTGGCTACTTCCACCACTTTATTAGGATAAAAATAAAGACCCACAACGGCATAATTGGACTTAGGAACAGCAGGTTTCTCTTCGATACTGAGAACATTCCCAGCCTTGTCAAACTCAGCTACACCATAGCGTTCGGGATCGCTTACCCAATAACCAAAAACAGTGGCTTTGTTCTCTGATTCGGCTGTATGGACTGCTTCACGCAGCATACGGGTAAAACTTTGCCCATAAAAGATATTATCGCCAAGAACCAGGCATACAGAATCACCACCTATAAACTTCTCACCAATAATAAATGCCTGTGCCAAGCCGTCAGGAGAAGGTTGCTCGGCGTACTCAAATCGTACTCCAAAGTCAGAACCGTCACCCAGCAAACGTTGAAAGCCGGGTAAATCGTATGGAGTGGAGATAATCAATATTTCACGAATCCCTGCCAACATAAGTACAGAGATAGGATAATAGATCATCGGCTTATCAAATATCGGAAGCAACTGCTTACTGACTCCTTTGGTGATCGGATATAAGCGAGTGCCCGAACCACCGGCCAAGACAATACCTTTCATGACAATAAATTATAGGTTAAAAATTAATCTATGTAATTATTTGGATACTGATTTTCCTCTATCATCTTCAGCATATCTACAGTCTCCTGTTCATCTATCGATAAAGTTTTATTATCCCAGTAATCTATAATTGCATGAGCTTCCTTTGCCAACTCTTCTTCAAAAACTTCTCCATAACAATATGTCAAAAGCTGACACTTGAGCAAAGAAGACGGGAGAGACTCTAACACAAGCAAGGAACGATCCAGAATAACCTGTTTCTTAGACTCCTTGTCGCCATAATCATAGATTGTTGCATTGTAGCCCATCAAGAGAGCCAGGCAAAGTCGTGCTTCTTCTTCCGGATTTTCTCCTTTCAAAGCAAACAAAGCATCAGATTTTTGAAGCACTTCAGTGTTTAATTGACGGAAACTGTCGGCATAGATAGGAGAACCGTCAGCACCCAAATACAATAATTCGTGAGCCACATGTTGCAGCTCATGAATCTGGGTCATAAGAGTATTCATTTTATATGATAAAATATTACTGATTACGGTGCGAGAATGCGAAGGTAGCTTTTAGGAACCTTGACACTGGCAGATAAAACGCCACGAATTCGGATAGTGACATAAGTACGATTAGAAAGACTGGCCAGTTCACCTTCAACTCCACAAAAATCTCCCTTGATGACTTGTACTTTGGTGCCAACTGCGAAACAATCATCGTTGAGGATAACAGCAACAGGATCGAGATTCATGACAAACATAAAATCTTTCATCTGCTTATCGGGAACAATAAGCATACTCTTAGTGTCAAAATCACGCATATAGAAAAGACGCACCCCGTATTCGTTGGCAATAGCACAAGCAAACTCTTTGGTAGCATGTACAAAAATAAGATTACGAATGACAGGAACTTCTACACGATGCCGGCGATATTTCAATTGACGAATGACAAATTGGGTCGGCAAAAAATACTCGACACCTATTTTCTCTAATGCGTCACGAGTAGTAAGCTCCTGATCCTTACGGGTACGGGCAGCGAACCAATATTCTTGTTGTTGAGACATTTAGAAGGAATATTCCTGAGTGATTTACTTAAGTCCGGGTATGCTTCGCAGTTGGGTGAGACTCTTTTTCTCAGCCAAACTGCAAGATTTTTTATGACTTATTTTAGGTGGAAACGAACGAATTCGATCAATTGATGTTTCAAAAAACGTTCGTCTTTTGAAACATCAATTATGGAGATAAAAGACCACATACAAAATAAGTAAAAAGCTGTTTTTATTACCAGATTATTATCTGATAATCAGTACATAAAGAAGTCTATTTACTTTTTCATCTAAAAATATTTTGCACATCAAAATTTAGTTTATACCTTTGTGCTATTAAACGAACGTCTTTTGAAACACATTCACCACTGACTATCAGTTAATTACAAAAGAATTCACTCTTTTTATCCTTTTCGTATTTACCACATAACATACTGATTATAAACAAATTACACAATAAGATAAAATCTTCATTATTCCATCTATAAAGGTTTAGAAACTATATACTCCCAAAAGCATTCTGTCACATTGTATTTTGAGTAGCCTCAGGAATCCCTTATTTACGGACCACTGACTAAGTTGTTATAAAAAACACCGGGATTCTATTTTCACCAATATCATATCTCCACCAAATAAATCAGATCACCTGTCAAAAGATCGATAAACATGCACTAATTTCAATCAGTAAGCAACGGCAAAGGCATCCTATACCTCCAGAATAACATTCAGAAATGATTCATATTGACCTATGCTACAGAAAAGAATTCTATAGTTTTTGTTCAATAAATGAAACCGCCAGGCAAAAAGTAGGAGGATTTTCAATGAAAATGAACTTCGTAACTATACGAAGTTAACTTCGTATTTTCTTATAACTAACTTTTTCTTCACAAGAAGTTAATGTTTTGCAAAGACGAAGTTAACATCGTATGAAGAGTACACGTATGAAGAAACGAATTAAAGGCAAGTTAATGCTCCATCACTTGCTATTTCATCACTTTCTCAAGACAACAGAGTTTTTAAAACAAGAAAAAAGCAGACTTAAAGATATCAGAATCTCTATTTTACTATCAGAATAACAGAAGAGGCAAACTTAATGAGGAATGGAAAAAGAAGTCGACGAGAGATAAAGTATTTACCTCCCGTCGACTAATAATGATTTTATGATCGTGATACTTGGAACCCCTTATCCGACAGCGTCATTTCAACGAAGCGTGCACGAGGATTAGGAGCATTCTCAGTCAGTATCTTACGAATACGAACAGCAGCTTGCGGATCTTTCGCTACCATATATAGGTACCCGCCACCACCGGCTCCCGGCAATTTATATCCCAAGGTATAATCTTTTATCAGATCGATAATTGCCTCCACAGCCGGAGGATTTGTTCCGCTATCCAATGCTTTGTTTTGTTCCCAGGTTTTTCCTACCAAACGGCCAAACTCAACAAAACTTCCACGCTGTATAGCTTCATTCATATCCAATGCATGCGCCTTCATTTCCGAGAGTAAATTGAGATGCAACGATGAATTGAGGAACATGGAACTGACTATTTCTGCCAAGATCCCTTTTGCCGTACGAGTTATACCGGTATAATAAAGCAAGTGACAGTCTTTATATTCAGGATGCGTAAATAAATGATCGGGCAGCCAACGCACCAATGGACTTTGAGCAAAGCCGGCCTCAGTCTGAAGAAGCTTCACACCCTGCAACACACCTCCATACTGATCCTGCCATCCGCCACCAGTAGTCAGCAATTGTTCAAGGACAAGAGTACGTTGACAAATCTCATTTTTATCCCAGGCTAAACCACAGAAATCGTTAATGGCACCAAGTACGGTAGAAGCCAGAATGGAACTGGTGCCCAAACCGGAACCGGCAGGAATAGCAGCCAATAAAGTCACTTCAATACCTGCACCGAAATCTTTAAGCTGTTCCTCCAATGAAGCATAAGATACAGCAGAAAACGCAGGTGCAAAGCCTGCCAATGACAGAGCGGCTTTCGGAATAGAGAAAGGTGAACCGATCTTCTTATAATCTTGCAATTCATCAAACGTAGATACTATTTCCATAGCACCCATATCGATAGAACGCAGGACGATATGGAAGTCTTTACACGGCTTCACATAGACCTGTAAGGGAGGTTGTCCGTTCAACTCAATGGCCAGATTCACCACATTTCCTCCCGAATAAAGTGAATAAGGAGGAGTATCGGTCCATCCACCTGCCATATCGATGCGCACGGGGCTACGTCCCCAAACAATCTGATCGGAATATACATCCAATTTTGGGGTACTCTTACGATTACTGATCCCGTCCAGCAAGCCGTCACGAAGCAAATCAAAAGCAGCCTGTTCTTCCGGACGATAATCTTTCCCGTCTAATTTCAAAATACGCGCACGCAACATCCGGTTATGGATGCGTGACATCTGCAGAGCATCCTCAGGCAATAATTCAGGCATATCCAAACCAAGACGTACAAAATCTTCAGCCGCATCGGCCAAATCAAGTTGATAGAAAACACTTTTTTCATGATTAACGGCCAATGCTTTCCAGTTTCCTTTTCTGAACTCTTCACGTTGTGCATACAAACGCTTCAGATTGGCACCTGCCGAAATTTCGTCCGCAGAAAAACGTTCGGAACGTAACCAGATATTCTTTCCTTCCTCCAGTTCGGGTTCGGACAACATCCACCTCAACACCAATCCCAACTCTTCTACAGAATTAACCATAGGGAATACGGAAGCTGCCTGTAAATCGTCCGTACGTCCTTTCAAATCTGTATATGACAAACCGCGTTTGGACATCCATTCACCAAAAGGAATACCCGTCAGGGTTGTTTTGGAATCTCTCAAATCTCCTTTGAAAACATCGTCCAGACCGTATGGACGGGCAACAAAGCCCTTATCACCCATCGGAACCACATCTACACACACTCCGGCAGGCACAGCCAATGACCAGTCATTTTCCGGAACCCCGGTAATAATATGTCGTGAAGCAATCTTCCACTTTGGTCCGATATGACTGTTCTCGATCCATAAATCAGCATTCTCGGCACAAAGAGGTATCCGCACTACAGCATTTTGGACAAACATAGCCGGATTGGGTTTTACTTTACGGTGCATGATACGACGCTGATCGTAAACCTTATTCTGTACGGAAAGAGTTGAAGAAATCAGTTCTTTACTGGTCCCGTAATGATAGAACTCTCCTCCCGGCAAAGGCAGAATAGCAACGGATAGCGTATTGACCTCTTCGTCTTCAATACGGGGATGAGTTCCCAAAGCTAATCCAAAATCGGAATAAAGATCATAATACTTTAGTTCTTCAGAGCTTTCTTTATGAGAACGTTTCATCAAGATTTCTACGGCACGGTCACTCAAAAGCCATATACCGATGTCCATCAGGAACAAATGGGTCTTCGATAAAGATTCCAATTCTGCCAACGAAGGCTTCTGAAGCATAAAGTCGAGTTGTTCGGGATGTTTGCGATCGGAAGCAAACACGCCATGATGGGTAGCCAGAGACGGATCGACCCACAGTCCATAACAAACTACATCCGCTTCGGGAATACTCTGCAAAGGTTTCTCCGAACGAATATAGACATCACCACTCGCAATCAGTGTATGGAGTTTATCCGGAGCCAAAGACATGATTTTTTCATATAAGGGAAGTTGCAGAGAAAGCAGATTTTGTCCCAGATGTTGCCCTCTCTCCCACCGGAACACAGGAACCGGAGTGAGAATCTTTCCAGAAGGTGCATAGCCGGGTAAACGGCGGCTTTGCCCACCCGCATGAAGAAGAATTCTTTTTTCTTTTTCAAGCCACTCTCCAAAAGTAGCGCCATCTGAATATTCATTATAACATTCTTCAAGCAGCCAGGATGTTCCACCACCGGAACCAAGTTTCTTACCTACCGGGTCGGAAGTACAAAACCAATCGGTACGGTTCACCCTCTCCAGTTCATGAAAAGACTGAACCAGATTGGGCGGTAAAGATAGTAGTTTTTGCATATTGTCAGAGTTTAAATATACGTTCCATCATTTTCCACTTCTCATGTGACGCTTGTCCGGGCAATGAACGCTGAAAGCGAGACATATAAGCCTCCCATTCTGCCTGCCGGGGAAGTTTAGCCAAGCGCTCGTTATCTTTTATCCAATCGAATTCATCTACCGTATCGACAATCATAAAGAGTGTATGTTCGTGGATATAAATCTGCATATCGAGTATCCCGACTTCACGGATACCGGCTTTAATTTCCGGCCACACATGCTGATGTTCTGCGACATAAGCACGAATCAATTCCGAATCATTATACAATTCGAGTGTTTGGCAATATCTTTTCATGGTATTATAAAATTAAATAAATATCTCTTTTAAAAAGGCAGAGGTCCGTCATTTCCACCTCCGAACGGATTACTATTCTGAGGGGCAAATTCAGCAGGAGGCGGAGGTACTGTTCCGGTATTATTCATTCGTGATCCAAGCATGGCCCCGGCATCAGGCAACGGAATTACCATATCGTCATCCGGATTCTGGAAACGGGTATACTCACCTTTAAATCGTAGCAGAACATCGCCAACCGCACCATTACGATGCTTAGCGATAATAATTTCGGCCATTCCACGGAGATCGTTTCCTTTATCATCCTGAAATATCTTGTAATATTCGGGGCGATGAATGAAACACACCATATCGGCATCCTGCTCAATGGCACCGGATTCACGAAGGTCACTCAACTGAGGACGTTTTCCTTCAAGTCCTTCACGACTCTCGACACCACGATTCAACTGAGACAGAGCAATAATCGGAATATTCAACTCTTTGGCAAGCCCCTTCAACGAACGTGAAATAGTACTAACCTCTTCCTGACGGCTGCCAAATGCCATACCGCTGGCGTTCATCAACTGCAAGTAGTCAATGATAATAATTCTTACTCCATGCTCACGAACCAATCGACGTGCCTTAGTTCGAAGCTCAAATACGGACAGAGAGGGAGTATCATCAACATAAAGCGGTGCATCCAGCAAATCCTTCAATTTATAATCGAGCTGTTGCCATTCATAAGCTGCCAATTGTCCGCTCTTGATTTTTTCACTCGGAATTTCACAAACGTTCGAGATCAGACGATTGACCAACTGAACGTTACTCATTTCAAGAGAAAACAAGGCTACCGGATTCCTGAAATTCACGGCAATATTCTTAGCCATTGAAAGTACAAAAGCCGTTTTACCCATGGCCGGACGGGCAGCAATAATTATCAAGTCGGATTTCTGCCATCCGGAAGTCATCTTATCCAGTTTGGTATATCCACTCTCCAATCCGCTCAGACCATCGGTACGTGCGGCGGCTTTCTGAATCTGTTCATAAGCCTCGGCAATAATCGGATTGATCTGCGTATAGTCCTTCTTCATGTTCCGCTGTGAAATCTCAAAGAGTTTTCCTTCGGCCTCTTGCATAAGATCGTCTACATCGAGAGTTTCGTCAAAAGCCTTACTCTGTATGTTACTTGTAAAAGTAATGAGTTCTCTTGCCAAATATTTTTGTGCAATAATACGGGCATGATATTCAATATGGGCGGAAGATGCCACTTTACTGCTCAATTGAGTAATATAAAACGGTCCTCCGACTTCTTCCAGCTCACCACGCTTACTGAGCTGCTCCTTCACAGTAAGAATATCTACCGGTTTTTGATTAACGGCAAGATCGGTAATAGCTGCATAAATCAATTGATGCCTATGTTCGTAAAACGATTCCGGACGGAGAATCTCACTCACCAGCGAATAGGCATCTTTTTCAATCATCAAGGCCCCGAGCACGGCTTCTTCCAGTTCCGGCGCTTGCGGTTGGATCCGCCCGTAATCATTTACGGGTTGCACCTTAGACTTAGCAGTACTGCGGGTATTTCTTCTTTGTTCGGCCATCTGTATTTTATTGAAATATAGAAAATGAATAGTGGATGGCTGCGCACATCCACAAAATGTAGGCAAAGATAATTCTCTATTATCAATTTTCCATTATCAAATCTGAATTATTTATTTAACTTTGCGTCCATTAGACAGCATTAATCATTAATCACGAATCACTAATAGCCCAAAGACATGATTACATTTCCGAATGCCAAAATAAATCTGGGACTGAACATTACCGAGAAACGTCCGGACGGATACCACAATCTGGAAACTGTATTTTATCCCATACCTCTGGAGGATGCCCTTGAAATCACAATATTAAATGACTCGAAACAAAAATTTGTCCTGCACCAATCCGGCCTGGAAATCAGCGGGGAGCCGGAAACCAACCTGGTAGTAAAGGCATACCTGCTGCTGGAACAGGAATTTCAATTACCTCCGGTAGACATTTATCTATATAAACATATTCCTTCGGGTGCCGGTTTGGGAGGTGGCTCGGCAGATGCTGCTTTCATGCTAAAATTGTTGAACGAAAAATTCAATTTACATCTGGCAGATGAAAAATTGGAAGAGTATGCTGCCATATTAGGAGCTGACTGCGCTTTTTTTATTAAAAACAAACCAATCTTTGCAGAGGGTATCGGCAACATTTTTTCCCCAGTCGATTTATCATTGAAAGGATATCAGTTGGTACTTGTAAAACCGGATGTCTTTGTCTCGACCCGAGATGCCTTTTCACAAATAAAACCTCACTACCCGGATCATTCATTGAAAGAAATTATAAAACGTCCGGTAAGCGAATGGAAAAACTGCATGTTCAATGACTTTGAGGAAAGCGTCTTTCCACAATACCCTGTCATTGAAGAAATAAAAAAAGAATTGTACAGCAAAGGAGCCATATATGCCGCCATGTCGGGTTCTGGTTCATCTGTTTTCGGTTTATTCTCTCCCGAAGAAAAAATAACGAAGATGGATTTTGAAGCAGCATTCTGTTTCCAAGCCGAATTGAAATAATCTGATCATAAAATATAATACCATGAAAAACTACTTAATAACGTATGGCTGTGCCATGTTTCTATTAGCCTCTTGCGGATCTCCATCCCAACAGACCAAAGCACCGGGACAGATAGATATTGCCGGAAAAATAGAGAGCCTGACAGAACTTAAAGCATCTGATTTTATTAAAGAGATCAACTATGTGGCATTGGAGACTACAGACAGTTGTTTAGTAAACGAGAATCCTAATATACAGGTTTTCAAAAATAACATTATTGTAAATACAAACAAACAATGTTTGGTTTTCGATAAAGACAGTGGAAAATTCCTGCGTTCTATCGGTCATATAGGCAATGACCCGGGAGGGTACAGCGAAGCAACCTTCTGGATTGACGATATAACAGGAGAACTGTATTTCATAGGATGGAACGGTACTCTTATGCGATACGACCTGCAAGGCAACTACTTGGGTGACGTCAAGGTTGCCCCAAACCTGGGAGTAAGAAATCCCGCTTGTTTTGTTTTCACAGATTCATTAATTGTCAGTCATCAATTGAGTCTCCTGCCAATACAAGGAAATGAAAAGAAATCTCCTTTCCTACTTCTTGACAAACAAGGAAATGTGATAGATAGTATCCCTTCTTTACTCCCGGTTATACCTGTCACCACTAATGTAGTACGATTAAACATATTAAAAAGTGAAAAAGCACGGGAGCTTTACGGTAATATAGGAGTTCATGGTATGATGACAGCATACTTTAATAATGATGACGCAATTGAATCACCGCGAGTACTTTCAACACTATGGAAACATAACGGAAAAGTACGATTTAAAGAGGCATATCTGGATACAATCTATACTTTATCCGAAAATAAATTATCTCCTTATCTGATTTTCAATACAGGCAAGTATCATTATCCGGCAGAAGAAAGATATCAGCAAAAAGAAAATGACGAAAGAGTCAAGATCGACTATGTGATGGAAAGTACCACTTTGGTCATCTTCCAGTTCAGACAACGAGGAGAAGTGTATACCGGCATATACAATAAAGATACTCAAATAACTCAAATAGCCAAAGGACAAAATTTTGTAAACGATATCGATCATTTTATGCCATTAAATCCCCGGAATTGTAATACTGACAATGAATATGTAGATCTCGTTCAGGCAAACACTATACTGGAATGGATGGAAGAACATCCGGAAGTAAATCCAGACGGCAAGTTCTCTTTCATCAAAGGAATAAATGAAGAATCCAACCCGGTCGTTATCTTAATGAAATAGATCATAAAACAATAACAAACTAAATATTTTGGTTATTTAACTACATACAATAGTTTAATCACTAAAATATTTAGTTTATTTGTCCTTCATAACAAACAACAGGTATTTTACGACCTGATTAAATGATAAAAACATGAAGAGACAAATTGTATCATGCGGCATTTTTGCTATGCTATTGTTAGCCTCCTGCAATGGAGCGCAGCAAACCTCTGAAGTCGATCTGATAGATATTGCCGGAGGAATGGAAAAACTGACAGAACTAAAAGTATCTGATCTCGGGAAAACAATCCGATACATTCCTTTAGAAACAACGGACTCCTGCCTGATCGGAGATTTTCCTAATATCAAACTTCTGGATGACAAAATTATGGTCTATAACGGCAAACAGTGTTTGCTGTTTGACAAAGAAACCGGAAAGTTTATTTGTTCTGTAGGGCACAAAGGAGACGATCCTGAAGCTTATAGCAGTACTTGCGGATATCTGAATCCTAAAAACCAGTTATTGTATTTTAATCGCGATCCCAACCAATTGGTAAAATATGACCAAAAAGGAAATTTCGCAGGAGTCATCACCATCCCTTCGCCAGAAACTTCAACGGGCAATATACAAATAAACCGTCCCGGAATGAATGGATTTGTATTCTCTGATTCCATTATTATAGGGCATTATGTAGGAGGATTAGGGCAAAGATGTCCCAGTTCGGTATTATATTTCTCCGATAAGGGTAATTACATAGATACTATCCCGAATATCATTCCCGAATTAGGAACAGGACAGGTTGGAGATATCAACAACATTTCGGTACGCAAGGGATTCGGACTGTTAGAAGGCATTATTCAAATACAGTATAACAATGGAAAACAAAGCATCTGTGTACCCGGATATACGGCACTATGGAAGTGTAATGACGAAATCCGATTCAAAGAATTATTTACCGACACCATCTACACATTGAGACACAATCAGCTGGAAAAGTACATAATATTCAATACCGGTAAATATTACTGGCCGGCTTCCGAACGTACGCTTACAGACAATAACAGTGACCGAATTATGATCAGCTATGCAATCGAGAATGACAAGTTACTCTATTTCCAGTTCATCAGAGGGCTTTACACAGACAAACACATCTTGTACAATGGAATTTATGACAAAAATACAAAAGTGACTAATATAGCTTTAGCTGAAAATAACTTCGTTGATGACTTGACCCATTTTATGCCTTTTAATCCCAGCTTTCTTAATGAAAAAGGTGAATGTGCCTCTTTGGTTCAAGCTGCTGACATTCTTACTTGGCTAGAGGAACATCCGGAAGTCAAAATAGAAAAAGAACTAAGCGTCCTGAAGAATTTGAATGAAGAATCAAACCCGGTAGTAGTATTGGTAAAATAATAACGACTCTCCTCTTTGAAGGAGTTCAAAGAGGAGAGTTTTTTCTATCCAATAGTCAGACAAAATAAAATCTCATAGATAAAATAAAGTTTATAATAAAAAAACAGTACCACGACTCACGTCGTAGTACTGTCACAACACAAACACAAAATAAAACACGACAAAACTACTATGCAATCTTACCTGTCTATGCCGGGGAGGCATAAGTACTAATTATGGATATTCACATACACATAAACAGCTTCAGGCCGATTTGCATCCTATAAACAAATGTATAAAAACATTTGTTCATGTCTTATATGTTAATTAAAACAATATTCTTATTTATTGGATACCTCTTTCACGAAGTTTCAACTGCCATGCCCAAGCAGAACGCAGTGTATCTTCCAGAGTTTCCTGAGCTTTCCAACCCAATTCATTGTTCGCATAATCAGGGTTAGCCCATACCTTTTCAATATCACCGGCACGACGTCCAACAATCTGATAGTTCAGTTTTACGCCGGTAGCTTTCTCAAATCCGTTGATCAGTTCAAGAACTGAAACTCCACGTCCTGTACCGATATTGAAAGTTTCAACTTTATCTTTTTGTTTCTTTTCAAGAATACGTGCAATAGCAATTACGTGTGCTTTAGCAAGGTCGACTACATTGATAAAGTCACGGATACATGAACCGTCAGGTGTATCATAATCATCACCGAAGACACTCAATTTTTCGCGAATTCCAATAGCAGTCTGAGTCAAATACGGAATAAGATTTTGAGGTACACCATTAGGAAGTTCTCCCAACAATGCTGTCGGATGAGCACCAATCGGATTAAAATAACGCAGTAAAATTGCATTAATCGGAGCACCGGAAGCTACTGTATCTCTTACAATCTCCTCATTAATCTGTTTGGTATTTCCATAAGGAGAAGTAGCTTTCTTTATCAGAGCATTCTCTGTTACAGGCAATTCATCCGGTTCACCATATACAGTACATGAAGAAGAGAATACAATGCCCTCAATGCCATGTTTGGGCATTAATTCAAGCAAGTTTATTAAAGAAACGAGGTTGTTACGATAATAAAGCAATGGTTTTTCTACTGACTCACCTACTGCCTTACTGGCCGCAAAGTGGATAATCGCTTTAATACCTTTATATTTATTGAACACGGCATCTAAACCGTCAAAATCCAAGCAATCCAGTTTCTCGAAAACAGGACGAATACCTGATACCTTTTCGATATTATCTACGACATCAGCATTTGAATTAGATAAATTATCAATGATGATTACTTCGTATCCACTGTTTTGCAGCTCTACAACAGTATGAGAGCCGATATATCCGGTTCCGCCTGTTACTAAAATTCTTTCTTTCATAACGTGTATAATGGTTAGTTTTTTCGGTTTTCTTGTAAAGTGTTTGCAAATGTAACAAAATAAATTTAGATAAATGCACAAAAAACGAATATTATTTCATGATGCTAATGTGGATTAAGACAAAATAACAGAAAAAGCGACGGAAGAACTACCTTAACGATAGCCTGTCCGCCGCTCATCCTTCAGTTGTTTGTCGTCAGGATTTATACCACTCCGGAGAATCCCATAAATGCCATAGCCAGCAATCCGGCTGTAATTAAAGCAATCGGAGTTCCTTTCATACCTTCGGGAATTTTCACAAGGCTCATTTGCTCACGCAGTCCGGCAAAAAGCACCAAGGCCAAGCCAAAACCGATAGCAGTAGAGAATGCATAGACAACTCCCGTCAATAAATCATAATCTTTTTGGATAACAAGAATAGCCACCCCCAAAATACAACAGTTTGTCGTAATTAAGGGAAGGAATACGCCCAGTGCCTGATAAAGTGCAGGGGAAACCTTTTTTAGAATAATTTCCACCATCTGGACCAGTGCCGCAATGACCAAAATAAACGTAATAGTCTGCAAGTACTGCAATCCGAAAGCATCGAGCACAAACTTCTGGATCAGGAACGTTACGATTGTGGCAATGGTAAGCACAAAAGCCACCGCTGCACTCATACCCAACGCTGTATCCACTTTCTTGGAAACACCCAGAAACGGACAGATTCCCAGAAATTGCGACAACACAATGTTATTAACAAAGATTGCCGAGATAAATATCAATATATATTCCATAATCGTTTATTTTAATTTGCTTTCTTAAGGCTGTTAATCAGCGCAATCAGATATCCTAATGCAATAAACGCACCCGGAGCAAGAACAAAGACAAGCATACCATATTCTTCGGGGATGATTGACAAGTTGAATATCTTACCTGTACCCAGAAACTCGCGGACAGCTCCCAACAATGTAAGAGCAATCGTAAAGCCCAGTCCCATACCAATTCCGTCGAACATGGACGAAAGAGCATTATTCTTAGCTGCAAATGCTTCTGCACGTCCCAATACAATACAGTTCACAACAATCAACGGAATAAAAAGCCCTAATGTAGCATACAATCCAGGGACATAAGCCTGCATCACCATCTGAAGCAAAGTCACAAAAGACGCGATTACCACAATGAATGACGGAATGCGTATCATGTCCGGAATCAAGTTCTTTATCAACGAGATCACCACATTAGAGCAAATCAAAACAAACATAGTGGCAAGTCCCATACCCATACCGTTAATGGCCGAAGAAGTCGTACCCAATGTAGGACACATACCAAGCAGGAGCACAAATGTCGGATTCTCTTTAACAATCCCATTCATCAATACTTTAAAGTTATTCATATCTTTATACTCCTTTCTTATTTAATAACTACTGAATCGACAATCGCAGTTTCAGACTCCTGTACCGGAGCGGCTTTCTGAGAAGCACCGGTTGTCCCGTTAGTATCGCCATTGCCTTTATAAGCACCATACGCAGCGTTCACGGCATTCAAGAAAGCGCGTGAAGTGATTGTAGAAGCGGTAATAGCATCTACCTGTCCCCCATCCTTACTTACCGTTAACGGTTGCTCACCCGGATTCATTCCTTTAATACTACCTTTATTGCCTTCCTTAAACCAATCGGCCGCTTTTGAACCAAGCCCGGGAGTCTCGGCATGTGACAACAATGAATAGTTATAGATTTTGCCTTCGGCATCAAAACCAACCAGTACTTTCAGTTCTCCGCCAAATCCCATCGATTTAGCTTCAACCGCCGTCCCGACCCATTGATCTCCGTTTTTAGCCGGATAAATAATAAAGTCAACAATCTTCTTACCGTCTTTCTCACTAAACATAGTATCACACTCTGCAACCGGATTATTCGTGAATTCGGGTAAGACTTCTTTTAAAGCCTCATTCAGTGTTTTTGCATTTGCTTCTGCAATAGGCCCTTTGGTCAACTCATTCACATAAGCCAGCAGAGCTACCGAAATAGCTGTTACTCCCGTGAGTACCAGCAACATATTTTTCAATGATGATTCTAACTTTTTCATTTCTTCTTCGCTACCTCCCCAAAGCGTTTTGGTTTACAATATGTATTGATTAGCGGAGTGAATGCATTCATAATCAGAATAGCAAATGACATACCTTCCGGATATGCACCGAATAAACGGATAACAACTGTCAGCAAACCGATGCAAACACCATAAATCAGCATACCTTTTTTACTCATCGGAGAAGTCACATAATCAGTCGCCATAAAAATGGCACCCAGCATCAGACCTCCCGAAAGCAACTGGATTACCGGAGAAGCATAAGCTTCCGGATTGGCCAGGTACATAATGCCTGAGAATACAAATACAGTGGCCAGAATAGATACCGGAATATGCCATGTAATGATTCTCTTCCATAACATATAGAGGAGGCCCAAAATCAAAGCAGCTGCACTCACCTCGCCCAAACATCCGCCATTATTGCCAATGAACAAATTCCAGGCATCAGGAAGTTGGCTAAAAGCTGAGGCATCACCATGAACGGCTTGTTTCATTAAGGCTAACGGAGTAGCAGCGGTAGTAGCATCAGTATAGGCAGTCAACTGACCAACCACCGGCCACGAAGTCATTTGTACAGGGAATGATAACAACAGAAACACACGTCCTGCCAATGCCGGGTTAAACGGATTATTTCCCAATCCTCCAAATGACATCTTACCGACGCCAATAGCGAATAAAGCACCTAAAATAATGATCCAAATAGGCAGGTTCGACGGAAGATTGAATGCCAGCAACACCCCCGTGATGATAGCAGACCCATCACAAATAGTAGTGGTTTCTTTCTTCAGCAAGAACTTACCGATTGCCCATTCAAAAAACAGACAGGCTATTACAGAAGTCGCTGTGACAATCAACGCACCCAGTCCGAAATATACGAGCGAAACGATAAAGGCAGGAATCAGTGCGATCAACACACCGTACATGTTTTTCTGTACACTGTCTCCACCATGAACGTGAGGCGATAATGATACGATTAATTTATTTTCCATACTTATTATTTTTTAGCTTGACGTGCACGAATCATGGCACCGACTTTCCCTTTACCCAAACGACAATAGTCGAGTAACGGACGATTGGCAGGACAAGTGAACTGGCAAGAGCCGCATTCGATACAATCCATGATTCTTTCTGATTCCATTCTTTCAAATTCTGTGTTCTCGGCCAAAGCGGAAAGCAGATACGGCTCCAGTCCCATCGGACAAGCACTTACACACTTCGCACAACGGATGCAATTTTGTATTTCTCCGCGTTTAGCCTCTTTCCGGTTCATAATCAAAATTCCGGAACTTCCCTTGGCAGTAGGAACATCGGTATTAACCAATGCTTTACCCATCATCGGGCCGCCGCCAATTACCTTTCCGGTGTCTTCGGGCAAACCGCCACAAGCATCAATCAGTTGTTGCATCGAAGTTCCGATACGTGCCAGGAAGTTGGAAGGTTTAGCAACCGATTTACCGGTCACCGTAATCACACGTTCAAACAAAGGCTTATTTTTCTGCACAGCCTGGTATACCGCAAATGCTGTACCTACATTCTGAACAACCGCTCCTGTAGAGATGGGTAGTGCACCACTCGCAACCTGACGTTTGGTTATAGCATCGATCAGCTGCTTCTCACCTCCTTGCGGATATTTCACCTTCAAAGGTACAACCTCGATACCGGCATAACTGGATGCAACTTTTGTCATCAACTCAATAGCATCGGGTTTATTGTTTTCAATACCGATAAATGCTTTATTTACCTTTACGGCTTTCATCAGAATGGAAACTCCTACCATTACCTCTTCGGCATGCTCCAACATTAACTGATGATCGGCGGTTAAATAAGGCTCACACTCTACAGCGTTTATAATAACACATTCTGCTTTAAATGAAGGAGGCGGACAGAGTTTAACCTGAGTGGGGAAACAAGCTCCTCCCAAACCAACAATACCGGCATCGGCTATCTTCTTCACAATCTCTTCCGAAGTCAATTCGCACTCTTTCACCAGTTCAGGGCTGCGATCGATAGATTCTTCCCATTCGTCCCCGTCTACATCTATAAAAATAGCAGGTTTGGCATAACCACTCGCATCGACGATCGAATCAACCTTAGCGACTTTGCCACTGACAGAAGAGTGAATGGCTGCCGAAACAAAGCCATTGGCTTCGGCTATTTTAGTGCCCACCTTCACCACATCACCTTTTGCCACAATAGGCTTAGCAGGTGCACCGATATGCTGCCCCAAAAGTATTACAGCTTTTGCCGGAACTTCCGCCGTAATAATAGGTTGATGTGCTGAGAGTTTATTTTCGTGTGGATGAACACCACCAATTGAAAATGTCTTCAACATACAATTCTGTATTTTATCTGTTTATTACTCGTTTTCTTAAGCTTCAGCTGTTTTAGCAGCTTCGGCAACAGGTGCTTCCTCTTTGGGTTTGCGCGGAGGGAAATTCAACTCGATGATAGTGTGCTGCGGGCAAACTTCAACGCACTTACGACAAGACTTACATTTGTTGTAGTCAATGTAAGCAAGATTGTTCTCAAGAGTGATTGCTTCAAACGGACAAGTCTTGACACACTTACCGCAACCGATGCAACTTACCGTACAAGCTTTACGCGCAACAGCCCCCTTGTCTTTATTGACACAAGATACATATACGCGGCGCGATTTTTTGCCCTTAGCACGAAGTTCGATTATCGCTTTCGGACAAGCTTTGACGCAAGCGCCACAGGCTGTACACTTTTCTTCATCCACTTCAGGAAGTCCTGTTTCGGGATTCATGTGAATAGCATCGAACTGACAAGCAGCCACACAATCGCCACATCCCAGACACCCATAGCTACAACCGGTTTCTCCACCATAAAGCGAAGCGGCAATAGCACAACTCTTTGCACCGTCATACATATTTGTACGCGGACGGTTCGTGCAGGTTCCGTTACATCTAACCACTGCCACCATCGGTTCTGCAGTTCCGGCGTCCAGCCCGAGGATCGAAGCAACCTGCGACATCACAGGTTGTCCGCCTACCGGACAAAACTTACCTTCCAGCGAACCGGCTTTGACGCAAGCATCAGCAAATCCGCTGCAACCCGGATAACCACATCCACCGCAGTTAGCCTGAGGCAACACTTCGGATACCTGGGCTATTCGTGGGTCTTCGTACACGGCAAATTTCTTGGAAGCAACATACAATATCGCAGCCAGTACAAGCGCAATAGCTCCCAAAGAAATCACTGCAATCAGAATCAAATTCATAATTTTTAGTTATTTATTGGTTTTATAGTAAAAGAAAATTTTTGTTTCAACCGAGTTCTGTTCAGCCATATTATATAATAATAAGGAACAAGCACCGCTAAAGCAGCAAGCGCTCCATATAGTTCACTATGAAGAACTGTCTTGAAAACGAAAAGGCCGAGAATTAAAAGAAAGAGAGGAATAACAAAGGCCAGAAATACAGCCTGCATACCCATGGAAGTAGCACCAATAATTGTCACCTCGTCACCTACCTTCCATACAGATGAAGTGTCGGTAATCTCAATTACCTTCTCTTTGCTATCTGTCGAAGAGCAATGTCCCTTGACACTGCAAGTTGAGCAGGCCGATGTTTGGATGATCCTCACAGAAACCTGAGAACCACTTATGTTTTCCACAATACCTTGATGAGTTATTATATTAGTCATTTTGCAAACTGCACATTACAAATTGCGGCAAATTTAAGCATAAGTTTGAGAACTACGAAGTATTTGAATGTTTTTTATAGCGTAATAAGAGTTCTTTTTGAAGTATTTTTTTACTCCATTAATCAGGAGTAGAAACAGAAAAAGCAGGCTTTTTGCCTGCTTTACTGCTAAATTGTTATCATCCTCCGATATTTTAAAATAAATTAGAAACAGAAACCGATTCTTTTATCACTTTCTGTTCATTTTCCCTTTTACATCTTCAAACATTCATTGATCTCAATCATCTGAATCAAATCTGTCCGTTGAATAGAAAAAGTGCTGCTTTCTTTCTGAACATACTTCAGTAAAACAAGACCATCCTGACGCAGTTTAGACTTTTGCAAAATGTTAGATTCCATTTCATCCGAGATCTTCAGCAGGGTCATGGCAGCCAGTTCTATCTTTCCCATCCGGTTAGGATCTCCTTCATAATGGTCAATCAGTTCATCCGGACTCATGCTCTGCAACTGCTCTTGGGGAAGTCCTAAAATCTGTCGCGTAAGACAGTCATATTCTGTCCATTCATCCTTACGAAACTTCTTTTTATTCAAAATCATATTAACAATTAACGAAATGATTTCCTGAATCATTCGTATCAGATAATCTTGTTTAATCATAAGACACTTTCTTTAAGTATAACATTTTGATTACAACGATGAAATTGCACTAACGGAAACAACAGAGCCGACTGAAAACTCCCGCCGGCTCCATATTTATCTTTGTGTCAACTATTCCTTTACCATTTATAGTTCAGACCAAAACTGAGCAACTCTTTCAACTGGAAATAACTGCTACCGGTGGTCGGCTTTGCACTGTCATCAAAGCGTGCATGCACAAAAAGCTTAGTAGAAAGATAACGGTTCAATACAAAATTGAAAGTATTTTCCCACTCAATGCGTACCCATTTATAGTTAGTCAGATAGTTCAGGCGGGAATCGACTACAATGGACGGAATAATGGTCCATGAAATGGTAGGTTGTACCTGTGCACCAAAGTCATTCTTTGAACATTTGCCTTTATCCAGTCCGAACTTGGTTTCGTCCACATTTTTGTTACCAATATAACGAAGGTTATAGGTCAATGGAGACATGAATACAGAAAGGTTGAACTTTTTCTTTTTCAGCTTATAATCCATACCGACACTGACAATCACATCAGCAGGAGCAAGGAAAGCAGCAACCAATTCTTCACTGTTAGCCTTATAACCTTTGGCAAACTGAGTCTTAAACTCACCGGTGATAGTATAGTACCAATTATGTGCAGCCTGGATACCTAATTTGGAATACAAGCGCAATTGGTCGGTATTGACCAGATACTTATGATATTCATCCGATGGAGAAGAGTTAAATCCCAATTTAGCCTCCAACAGATTCTCAAACTGTACTTTCTCACGGTCATTGTAATTGGCAAACAACTGTAAATTAGCCATTACAGCATTGTTACTCTCACCACCTTTATACCAGTTGTCCGATATATAGTTCTGAGTAATCTGAAGCGAACCGTTACCTCCCGTCACCCACCAGTTAGGTTTCGAAATTACCATTTCTGCTTCACCTACATTCTCTTCTACCTTATCTGCACGGAACAGGCTTTTCACTTCCGTCTTCGGAATTTCAATCTTTTTATCGCCATGATACAATTTACGGCTCATTATATGATCTTCGGTAGTAACAACCAAATTGGGATGGTTCAGGTATAAATCCATCAAAGCGGCATCTACCAGCCGGGCCGATCTCTTGATCTTGGTAAACTGCAAAGTGTCATACGGTGATAACTGCTCATTAAGGGAAGGTGCAGTAAAAGGCTCTTTAAATTTCCAGCGCATAGTAGAATATTCCGCAATAGGCGAATAATAATAAGTTAGCGGAACAAACAGGCGGTAGTAATCCGGATCTGTTTTCACATAACGCATAGGTACTGAAGGATCATTGAGGTATTCCAATTCTCCTATATAGTTATTATATAAGATGGACACTGTATCCATCTTGGGCTTCGGACCATCCAGATTCAGTTTCAGGAGAAGGTACTGCTGAAGCACCTCGGAAAGTGTATCAGCTTTCACTTCATTTTGCACTGTCTCGGAAACCGGTTTTATCGTCTTCTGCGCCATCACTGACGAAGAAAACAGGATTGCAAATGCTAATGTTGAGATGTGACTAGTCTTCATTTTTATAACAAATTTGAGGGCAAATTTACATTAAATAGTTTAGATTACATAAAATTCGCTCATTTTTAATAGGAATAACCGATCAAACGGATCGATGAAACAACCGATCTGTTTTACCGGAATTTGTATGGCATACAGAGCTATGCGAATTTATCCTGTAGACAGGTTTATGCTACTTATGCCACCAGACGGATAAAGCCCCATTCATCCGTTACAGCCATACAGCCTTTTGTCGTCCAAACATTTCGGAACCCGGAATTGCATTTTTTAATAAATTTGTTTTGTAGAAAGCATCCGTTCTTCCCCATTTTTTTGTAATTTTGCGGTTTTTAAGATTCAAATCAAACGATTTAGAAACAAATTATTAAAACAGTTATAGCTGTGGGAGAAACAAAGTATATTTTCGTAACCGGTGGTGTTGCCTCTTCTTTAGGAAAAGGTATCATTTCATCTTCCATCGGTAAATTGCTGCAAGCAAGAGGTTATAAAGTAACTATCCAAAAGTTTGACCCGTACATCAACATTGACCCGGGAACATTGAACCCTTATGAACACGGAGAATGCTACGTGACTGTAGACGGCCATGAAGCCGACCTTGACTTAGGACACTACGAACGTTTCCTGGGCATCCAGACTACAAAGGCCAACAATATCACGACAGGCCGTATCTATAAGAGCGTCATTGATAAAGAACGCCGTGGAGACTATCTGGGAAAAACCATTCAAGTCATTCCTCACATCACGGATGAAATCAAGCGTAACGTCAAGTTGCTGGGCAACAAGTATAAGTTCGACTTTGTAATTACAGAAATCGGAGGTACAGTAGGTGACATCGAATCCTTACCTTATCTGGAAAGTATCCGTCAGTTGAAATGGGAGTTGGGACAGAATGCGTTGTGCGTGCATTTAACTTATGTACCTTTCCTGTCTGCCGCTCAAGAACTGAAAACCAAACCGACCCAACACTCTGTAAAAGAATTGCAGTCACTCGGAGTGCAACCGGATATTCTGGTGCTTCGTACCGAACATGACCTGAACGCCAACCTGCGTAAGAAAGTGGCATTGTTCTGTAATGTTGCCGAGAATGCGGTCGTTCAGTCAATCGATGCTTCAACTATATATGAAGTACCCCTGTTGATGCAGGAACAAGGCTTGGACGAAACCATACTTCAGAAAATGGGCTTACCTGTGGGCGAACGTCCGCCGTTGGGACCTTGGAAAGACTTCCTGAACCGTCGTGCCAATGCTACCGAAACGGTGACTATTGCAATGGTAGGTAAATACGTTGAACTGCAGGACGCGTATAAGTCTATCCTGGAATCATTGTCACAGGCTGCCACTTACAATGACCGTAAAGTTAAAATAGAATATGTATCATCCGAACACCTCACTCCGGACAATGTGGACGAACAGTTGGGACATGTAGACGGAGTAGTTATCTGTCCGGGATTCGGTTCACGTGGTATCGAAGGTAAGTTCGTAGCTGCCAAGTACACCCGCGAGCACAACATTCCGACTTTTGGTATCTGCCTGGGTATGCAATGCATGGCCATCGAATTCGCCCGCAACGTACTGGGTTATGCCGATGCCAATTCTATTGAAATGGACGAAAAGACCAAACATAACGTGATCGACATCATGGAAGAGCAGAAAGCCATCACCAATATGGGAGGTACCATGCGTCTGGGTGCTTACGAATGCGTCTTGAAAAAAGACTCTAAAGTATACGAAGCTTATAAACAAGAACACATTCAGGAGCGTCATCGCCACCGTTACGAATTCAACAACGACTATCGCAGGCAATTCGAAGAGGCCGGCATGAAATGTGTAGGTATCAATCCGGAATCGGACTTGGTAGAGATTGTAGAGATCCCTACATTGAAATGGTACATCGGAACGCAGTTCCATCCGGAATACAGCAGTACAGTGCTACACCCGCATCCGTTGTTCGTATCGTTCATTAAGGCTGCAATCGATAAGTAAAATCACTATCGTATAGATTATTAATCATTAATCACTAAAACAAGAGAATGGATAAAAACACCATCACAGGCCTCGTTTTAATAGGTATATTACTGGTAGGATTCAGTTTTCTGAGCCGTCCCAGCGAGGAGCAAATTGCCGCCCAGAAGCGGTATTATGACTCTATAGCCGTGGTACAGCAGCAAGAAGAAGCACTGAAAGCCAAAACCGAAGCTGCACTGGCTAACGAAAAAGAGGAAACAGCCGCTGATTCGGCATCTCTCTTCTTCAATGCCACCCAAGGTAAAGAGGCGTTTACTACTATCCAGAACAATTTGGTAGAAATCACTCTGGATAACAAAGGCGGCCGCGTTTACTCTGCCCTGTTGAAAAACTACATGGGACAAGATAAGAAACCGGTTGTGTTGTTCAACGGCAGCGATGCTTCCATGAACTTCAACTTCTACAATAAGAAGGGTGCCCTCCAGACAAAAGACTTCTATTTCGAAGCAGTCAATAAAACAGACAGCAGTGTTACGATGCGTCTGGCCGCCGACAGTGCCAGCTATATCGACTTTATTTATACACTGAAACCGGATAATTATCTGATGAGCTTTGTGATTAAAGCAACAGGTATGGAAGGCAAACTGGCTGCTACTACAAACTATGTGGACATCTCGTGGTCACAACGTGCCCGCCAGATCGAGAAAGGATATACTTACGAGAACCGTTTGGCAGACCTCACCTACAAATATACAGGTGATGATGTAGACAACCTTTCGGCAAGTAAAGACGATGAAAAGTCAGTACCGGAGCGTCTGGACTGGATTGCTTTCAAAAACCAGTTCTTCTCTTCTGTATTCATTGCAGAACAGGATTTCGAAAAGACTACGGTCAGATCGAAAATGGAGAAACAGGGAAGTGGCTACATCAAAGACTACTCGGCTGAAATGAGTACGTTCTTCGATCCTACCGGCAAACAACCGACCGACATGTATTTCTACTTCGGCCCAAACCACTATAAAACACTGACCGCATTGGACAAGGGACGTGAAGAGAAATGGGAACTTAACAACCTGGTATATCTCGGCTGGCCGCTGATTCGTTGGATCAACAAATGGATCACCATCAACGTGTTCGACTGGTTGTCTGGCTGGGGATTAAGTATGGGTATCGTTCTGTTGCTACTCACCATCATGGTGAAAATTGTCGTTTTTCCGGCAACATGGAAGACCTATATGTCATCAGCCAAAATGCGAGTGCTGAAACCGAAAATCGATGAGATCAACAAGAAATACCCCAAACAGGAAGATGCGATGAAGAAACAACAGGAGGTGATGGGACTGTACAGCCAGTACGGTGTAAGCCCGATGGGTGGCTGTCTGCCGATGTTGTTGCAATTCCCTATCCTGATGGCATTGTTCATGTTCGTACCGAGTGCTATCGAACTTCGTCAGCAGAGTTTCCTTTGGGCGGATGACTTGTCGACTTATGACGCATTCATCACTTTCCCGTTCCATATTCCATTCTTGGGTAATCACCTCAGTTTGTTCTGCTTGCTGATGACTGTTACCAACATCCTGAATACGAAGTACACAATGCAACAGCAGGATACGGGTGCCCAGCCGCAAATGGCTGCGATGAAGTGGATGATGTACCTGATGCCGATCATGTTCCTCTTCGTCTTGAACGACTATCCTTCGGGATTGAACTATTACTACTTCATTTCGACTCTGATCAGTGTAGTAACCATGATCATATTGCGCCGGACAACTGACGAAAACAAATTGCTTACCGAACTGGAAGCTAAGAAGAAAGATCCGAAACAGATGAAAAAGACCGGATTTGCCGCACGCCTGGAAGCTATGCAAAAACAACAGGAACAATTGGCAAAAGAACGGGCTAATAAGCAGAATAAGAAATAAGAGATAGAAATCAGCTTAAATACCGAAGAGCCGGACAAGCAGTGTATGTTTGTCCGGCTTTCTTTTCCTTTATTGAACAAATTACAACATGACTACTAAATACACATACAAAGAAATATGGATTATCGCCTACCCCATCCTGATCAGCCTGATCATGGAACAGCTGATAGGCATGACCGACACTGCTTTTCTGGGACGTGTGGGCGAAGTCGAACTGGGAGCCTCGGCCATTGCCGGTGTATACTATCTGGCTATTTTTATGATGGCATTCGGATTCAGTATAGGCGCACAAATCCTGATCGCCCGTCGTAACGGTGAACAGCAATATCAAGCTATCGGGTCCATCTTTTATCAGGGTGTCTACTTTCTGCTTTCACTCGCAGTGGTAGCATTCACTCTTTCGCTGTGCTTCTCACCGCACATACTGAAAAAGGTCATTAGCTCGGAACATATATACGATGCGTCCATCAGCTACATCAACTGGAGGGTCTTCGGCTTTTTCTTCTCCTTTATCGGAGTAATGTTTCGTGCTTTCTTCGTGGGTACAACTCAAACCAAAACCCTGACACTGAACTCTATAGTCATGGTATTGTCCAATGTGGTGTTCAACTACATACTGATTTTCGGTAAGTTCGGTGCTCCACAGTTAGGCATCGCCGGAGCCGCCATCGGTTCGTCACTGGCCGAAATGGTTTCGGTCATCTTCTTCGTCATCTACACCTGGAAACGGATAGACTGTAAAAAGTATGCCTTGAATCATCTGCCCGGATTCCGGCCGGAGATGCTGAAACGAATCCTGAACGTATCCTTTTGGACAATGATTCAGAACTTTTTCTCACTGTCCACTTGGTTCATGTTCTTCCTATTCGTCGAACACTTAGGCGAACGTGCACTGGCCATAACCAATATCATCCGTAACGTATCGGGCATCCCGTTTATGGTCACCATGGCATTTGCAGCTACTTGCGGCTCCCTGGTGAGTAACCTGATCGGTGCGGGCGAAATCAAGTGTGTTCCCGGAACGATCCGCCAGCACATCCGTATCGGTTATATTTTCGTGCTGCCGCTGGTTATACTCTTCGCACTGTTTCCTAACCTGATATTGAGTATCTATACGGATATTCCCGATTTGCGGGAGGCCTCCATTCCTTCTTTATGGGTACTATGCTCCGCTTATCTGATACTCGTACCTGCCAACGTCTATTTTCAGGCAGTATCCGGAACGGGCAACACACGTACGGCGTTGGGATTGGAACTCTGTGTACTGGCCATTTATCTGATCTATATCACCTATATGATTCTCTATCTGAGAGTAGATGTAGCTGTCTGCTGGACTACGGAACATCTGTACGGAATCTGTATCCTGTTCCTTTCATACCTTTATATAAAGAAAGGAAACTGGCAGAAAAAGCAGATTTGACCTGATTTTTGCTTATCTTCGCAGCACTATTATGGAAGAGAACACAAGTAAATTACTAATTATTAAAATAACTATGAGACAAGTAAACCTATTTATTATGTCGGCAGCAATGATGTTAGCATCTTGTGGTGGAACCAAAGATGCAGGCAAAACAGATCAGGCGCTGATCGGTAAATCCGATATCAAGATCGAAGGAAAGCGGATGACTCCCGAAGCGCTTTGGGCGATGGGACGTATCGGCGGACTGGCCGTATCGCCTGACGGAAAGCAAATAGCCTATACTGTGGCTTATTACAGTGTCCCCGAGAACAAGAGCAACCGAGAAGTTTTTGTGATGAACGCGGATGGAACGGATAATCGACAGATTACCCACACTCCTTATCAGGAAAATGAAGTGACTTGGGCGGCAGACGGAAGCAAGCTGCTCTTCCTGAGCAATGACAACGGCAGCAGCCAACTGTATGAAATGAATCCGGACGGTAGCGGACGCAAACAGATCTCCAAGTATGACGGAGACATCGAAGGATATTCCATCTCACCGGACGGTAAAAAGATACTCTTCATCGCTCAAGTGAAAACAGTAAAGAGCACGGCTGATAAATACCCCGACCTGGATAAAGCGACCGGAATCATCATCACCGACCTGATGTATAAACATTGGGACGAATGGGTGACCACCGCTCCACATCCTTTCATCGCCGACTTTGATGGCAAATCAATCTCCAACATCATAGATGCGCTGGAAGGAGAACCTTACGAAAGCCCGATGAAACCTTGGGGAGGCATCGAACAACTGGCTTGGAATACGACTTCGGACAAGGTAGCCTATACCTGCCGCAAAAAAACGGGACTGGCTTACGCCATATCTACCAACTCGGATATCTACGTATATGACCTGAATACCAAGAAAACAGTAAACATCACCGAAGGTATGATGGGCTATGATACAAACCCGCAATATTCTCCGGATGGAAAAAGCATTGCCTGGCAAAGCATGGAGCGCGACGGTTACGAGGCTGACCAAAACCGCCTCTTCGTCATGAACCTGGAAACGGGTGAGAAACGTTTTGTAAGTAAAGCTTTCGATTCAAATGTAGATGCATTCGTATGGAGCCAGGATGCCAAGACGATCTACTTCACCGGTGTATGGCATGGCGAGACACAGATTTACTCACTCGATCTGGCTAACGATTCCGTACGCCCCATCACTTCGGGTATGTACGACTACGAAGGCGTCGCCCTCTTCGGAGACAAACTGATTGCCAAACGCCATTCAATGAGCATGGGTGACGAAATTTACGCAATAGCTTTGGACGGACAAACCACACAGCTGACCCAAGAGAACAAGCAAATCTATGACCAGATCGAAATGGGTAAAGTAGAAGGCCGCTGGATGAAAACAACTGACGGCAAAGAGATGCTGACATGGGTCATTTATCCGCCTCAATTCGATCCAAATAAGAAGTACCCGACACTGCTCTTCTGCGAAGGTGGTCCTCAGAGTCCTGTAAGCCAGTTCTGGAGTTATCGTTGGAACATGCAGATTATGGCCGCCAACGGTTATATTGTCGTAGCTCCGAATCGTCGCGGTCTTCCGGGCTTCGGATTGGAATGGAACGAGGCCATCAGCGGTGATTACGGTGGTCAATGTATGAAGGATTATTTCACGGCTATCGACGAAATGGCCAAAGAGCCGTTTGTGGATAGTGATCGTCTGGGTTGTGTAGGTGCCAGCTTCGGAGGATTTTCTGTGTATTGGTTGGCCGGACATCACGACAAGCGCTTCAAGGCATTCATTGCCCACGACGGTATCTTCAATATGGAAATGCAATATCTGGAGACAGAAGAAAAATGGTTTGCCAACTGGGATATGGGCGGCGCTTACTGGGAAAAACAGAACCCGACAGCCCAACGTACATTTGCCAATTCTCCCCATTTGTTTGTCGAAAAATGGGATACTCCAATTCTCTGTATTCACGGTGAGAAAGACTACCGCATCCTTGCCAACCAGGCAATGGCTGCATTCGATGCTGCCGTGATGCGTGGTGTACCTGCCGAATTACTGATTTATCCGGATGAAAACCACTGGGTACTGAAACCACAGAACGGTGTACTGTGGCAACGGACTTTCTTCGAATGGCTGGATCAATGGTTGAAACCAAACGAAACGGCACAGAAATAAAGGCTGTGTTTCTAAGAAATAAAGGCTCTGTCCCTGCCGGACAGAGCCTTTATTTGTTGACAACAGAAGCTCTATTTGGAAGGTAAGAAGTACCCAAAGTCTACATCCGCTTCAACTTCACCACCTCTCCCAGTACGGGGATATATACATCTATCTTTCGCTTCTTGGCTTCGGCAGCAAAAACCAGAGGAGGGTCATGCAGAGGTTCATCGGACAAATCGAAAGTTCCGTAATGCATCGGAATTGTGAGAGCAGCCTTCATATCGGTCGATGCAGTCAGAGCGTCGTAGGGCGATATATGATTGGGTTGCATAAACCAGCGCGGTTTATAGGCCCCGATACCCACCAAGGCATAATCGGGAGTTCCAAAAAGATCGGGTATTTCATGGAAATGCCTGGAATAACCGGTATCACCGCTGTAGTAGAGGGAAATGCCATCGGCCTGCACCATAAATGCCCCCCACAGCCTGCGCCCTCCATCGCGAACGGAACGTTTGCTCCAATGTTGTGCGGGAAGAAACGTTATTTTCAGCCCGTCATCTTCTATCTGCTGATACCAGCCTGCTTCTGTCACCTCAAGCTCAGGAAACCATCCTTTGATCAGTTCTCCGGTGCCCAGGCCACAAAAGAGTTTCATCCCCGGATTATTTTTGACCAACCGTGCCACACTTTGCTTATCGAGGTGATCAAAATGATCGTGGCTGATCAGCAGATAATCGATATCGGTAAATATATCGGGATTGGCCGGAAAATCACTTTGCCGCTTAACGAAAGGAATATCACCGAAAACGGGGTCGAACATGATCCGCTTCCTACCCAACTGCAGGAAGAAAGAATTATGCCCGAGCCAAATCAGTGAATTGCCTACCACGCCATCCAGCGAACGCAGATAATTCAACTTGGGACTCCACTTCACACTCTTTTTCTCTTTCCGCTGCGGATTGGGCGAAAGACGCCACTTCAACACACTCCCCATTCCGGGACGAAAACGATGCTGGCGATTGACAAACTTTCCTCTTACTACAGGATTGCCCCGCCAATGAGGATTGACCGTTGCCAGTCTTTCATTTCTTCTGAAACATATATGCTCGCCCATATGATACGTATTCTTTTCGATGAGTAACAAACAAAAATAACAAAAGATTTGCGGTTCGTTGCACAAAACCGTATTTTTCTTACAAAAAAAATGCCTCCCGGACACACTACGGGAAGCATTTCTATGATCATCAACTAATTGGCATTTCACGTCATCCGACCCAAAGGAAAGGATAAGGCCATCCCAGGTAAGAGAGGTTGATGACAAAAATAACGACAGCCAGTATCCATATAATCAACAGTGACCATTTCAGTCCGGATGACATAGGAGACCAATTGAAGATTTGCCGGAGAATCACGAAAATGATGGCGGCTAAAGGAATACCTGCCAAGACAACTCCTGCAATGCTCCCGGCGATAGTCATCATCGGAGAAGTAGAGATCAATGGTGACCAGTCGACCGAAGGCAACATCTGATAAAGAGCGGCTCCACCTCCGATGGCTACTGCAATGGCAGCAATCACCAGAGCAACGAAAACGATGGCAAGAACAAAAAGAACAGGACTGCAAATGATGGCAAGAACCACCAGGCAAGCTTTCAGGAAGAATCCGGCAATGGACACCAATGCGTCTCCTACTTTCTGCAGAAAGCTACGGGGCTTACCTGAGTTTACGTAGTTGTTTACACCGTTGGCCATCCTTTCAAAGCCATCGGTCACCGTCCTGCCAATGTTCTCGATAGTGATATCCTCTCCCCGCATGTTCAGTTTCTCGGCTGCCGTACGAGCTTCGGGAATAACTAACCAACAAATAATATAGATAGGAATCAACACGCCATATCCGCAGATAAGTACCACAAACATGATAAGCCGGAGCACCGTGACATCCCAATTAAGATAAGCTGCCAACCCGCTGATTACACCACCCAGTATCTTATCGTCAGGATTACGATATAATCTGCGCCGAATGGTCGCACCTTGCTGTGCCCCCGTTTGTCCGGTTGTCTTTTTGGGCTCCTCTTCTTCGGTATCCTCGCCGAAGTCTTCCGGTTTACCCATACGTGCAATCACCTCTTCCACATCCGCAATCGTAATGACCTGCGAACCGGCTGACAGCTTTTCGGCAAAAAGCTCGGAAATGCGGTTCTCTATATCATTTACAATCTCCTCTGCTCCTTCTTGTTTGCGAAAGTGAAGTCTCAGGTTGCACAGATAATTATCAAGCAACCGATAGGCATCTTCGTCAATATGAAAAACGGTTCCGCCTAAATTTACGGTTAATGTTTTTTTCATCTTTATTTCTTTTTAAATGGATTCTCTATTAGCTATATGATTCACGGTTTCATTCAGTTCTTTCCAGGAAGCCTCCAGTTCACCAAGAAAAGACTCTCCTTTCCCGGTTAGTTTGTAATATTTGCGTGGCGGCCCTTGTGTTGACTCAACCCACTCGTAACTGAGCAAATCATCATTTTTCAGTCGGGTCAGCAATGGATACAAAGTCCCCTCCACTACAATCAGCCTCGCCTCTTTCAGTTTCTGAATGATATCCGAAGCATAAGCCGGCTCTTTATGCAACAATAACATGATGCAATACTCCAGCATACCCTTTCGCATTTGCGACTTTACATTATCTACATTCATAAGTTCTATCTTTTAGATGCAGCAAATATATGCATTGCCATGGTACTATGCAATACAAAGTACTTTATTTTTATACTAATTAACGCATTAAGACCCTTTCACCTTATTATAAATGCAAATTATCACTATATTTGCCGTATAAATTGAAAAATACAACAAACATGTTTACTATCCGAAAAGCAACCTCAGATGATTGCAAACTGATTAACGAACTGGCAAACCAGGTATTTCCCACCACTTACAAAGAAATACTTTCGACCGAGCAACTTGACTACATGATGGAGTGGATGTATGCACCCGAAAACATCCGTAAACAAATGGAAGAAGAAGGGCACGTATACTTTATCGCCTATCAGGGAGACGAACCTTGCGGCTACGTCTCTGTCCAGCCCCAGGATGCCGATGTGTTTCATCTCCAGAAAATATATGTTCTCCCCGGCTTTCAGGGGGCACATTTAGGCAGCAAACTATTTGATCACGCAGTGCAATATATCAAAGGGATACACCCGTCTCCCTGCCTGATGGAACTAAATGTAAACCGAAACAACAAAGCGCTGCACTTTTACGAACATAAAGGGATGAAGAAATTGCGGGAAGGAGACTTCCCTATCGGAAACGGATATTATATGAATGACTATATTATGGGATTGGAACTTTGATCTATCTGTAAAGAAAAGGCCAATAGGAGAAACGCCCCGTTACATATATTGTTATCGAAATAACAAGTAATGTAACGGGGCGTTTGGTGTATAGTCAGTAACCCGAAGGTCTTATGCTACCTTTTCAAGTTTCTTCATGATAGAGAAGATAAACAGAGCGGCCAGCAAACAACATACGATAAGCACACTCCATACCATCCACAATTGCATGCCTCCCCACAGATAACCGATGATGGCAACCAGGTAGTTACCAATGGCAGTTGCAGCAAACCAACCACCCATCATCATACCTTTGTACTTGGGAGGAGCTACTTTCGAAACGAAAGAGATACCCATCGGCGATAAGAAAAGCTCGGCAAAAGTAAGAACCAGATAAGTGGAGATCAACCAGTTCGGAGAAACTAACGCATCCTTCTCAATACCACTGGCAGCCAAAGCGTCCGGAGTAGGCAGACCGATAGAACCGATAGCCATAATCAAGAAACCGCATACGGCAATCATCATACCGATACCGATTTTACGCGGTGCAGAAGGTTCTTTTCCTTTTCTGGCCAGATAGCCGAATACTGCCAGCGAAACCGGAGTCAAAGCGATCACAAAGAACGGATTAAACTGCTGGAAGATCTGTGGCAGGATGTTGATTGTAGGATCCATAGAAGTATAACTCCATCCCAGGCAGAGGAGTGCCACCATAACTACTACACCGGCAATCGTTTTCGACTTTCCGGTTTTACCCTGGAACAGTGAAAACAGGCCATAGATAACGACCAGCAAGAAGGTCAGGTTCACGATATTAAAGCCCAGACGGTCGAGACCGGTCACCTCTTGTGCCGTATAGTCACGAGCGAAGAATGTCAAAGTCAGCCCGTTCTGGTGGAAAGCCATCCAGAAGAAAATAACTACGGCAAACACAAGCAACAGAGCTACGATACGTTGTTTAGTCTGTTCCGGAGTCAACTTCTCTTCTACCACGTTGGCCGGCTTAGCCTGTTTAGAGTTATAGTCCGCATGTTTAAATGTAGAACGGAAAGCTACATAAATAAGCATTGAAATAATCAAGGACACACATGCCACACCAAATCCATAGTTGTAAGCTTCGGAGAGCTTATCGATATAAGTAGTACAGAAAGTAGCAATGTCACCGGTAAAGTTTTGCGCAGCCTGCAAGGATTCCAGAGTAGCCTGATTGGCAGGAGTGATTGTTCCATCAAGATATTGATGTGCCAATGAAGGAATCTGAGGGACATACGACAGACCTGCCTTGCCCAACATATAATTGGTTACTTTCGTTGCGGCTGTCGGAGCATACATTGCGCCAATATTGATAGCCATATAGAAAATACTGAATGCAGTGTCGCGTTTGGAACTATATTCGGGGGCATCATACAAATTACCCACCATCACCTGTAAATTACCTTTAAAAAGACCGGTACCGCAAGCAATCAGGGCCAACGCACCGAACATCATTACTTTGCCGGAATCGTTGGAAGTCGGAATGGCAAGCAGTGCGTAGCCGATAAACATGACCACAATACCCATTGTCACCATTTTGCCATAACCAAACTTATCGGCAAGAATACCGCCAAAGAAGGGGATAAAATAAACAGCAGCCAGAAAACATCCGAAAATAGTAGAAGTTTCAGCAGCAGTGTAACCAAACTTTGCTTGTAAAAACAAAGTAAAAATCGCAAGCATGGTGTAGTAACCGAATCGCTCGCCTGTGTTGGCAAGTGCCAGAGCATACAAACCCTTAGGTTGTCCTTCAAACATAAAATTAGAATATTAGATTATTAAATAGATATTTTTTGCAAATATATACTTTTTACTGAAATTAAACAGTATATAATACACAAACTTCCGCCCGAACCTCGTTTATTAGCTCTTTAGGGTCTATTTTTATCTGCAATCCTCTCTGCCCTGCACTTACATAAATATACGGAAAGCCCAGACAGGTTTCATGAATATAGGTAGGAAAATGCTTTTTCATTCCGATGGGCGAACAGGCGCCCCGGATATATCCGGTGACGGACAGAAGCTCTTTCATAGGGATCATATCGCAACTTTTATTGCCGGACACTTTAGCAGCAAGCTTCAGGTTCACTTCCTGATCTCCGGGAATTACACAAACAAAATATCCCGTTTTATCACCGTGAAGTACAAGGGTTTTAAAAACCTGATTAATATTCTCTCCCAAACTTGCCGCTACATGCACGGCACTCAGATCGCTCTCGTCTACCTCGTAAGGAATAAGTTCATAGGCAATCTTGGCCTTATCCAGCAGACGGGCGGCATTGGTCTTATTGATTTTCATAGACAATATGTGTATTTCGGCAGCCACAGAAAGGAGCTGCCCATTAGTAAGTTAATAATGTAACTCTACGAAGTTAACTTCCTGCAATCACGGAGTTAACCTCGGACAAATACGATATTAACTTCTTAGTAAATAAGAAGTTAATATCATACATATAAATATTCAATTGATTTTCAATTCTTCGCGAAGAAACTTCGGAGTATATCCTTTGTTGCTCTTCGCAACTTCTTCCGGTGTTCCGAAACTGAGAAGTTCTCCTCCTCCCTTACCACCTTCGGGCCCCATATCGATTATGTAATCCGCCATCTTAATCACATCCAAGTTGTGTTCAATAACGATCACGGTATTGCCTTTATCTACCAATTTATTCAGGACTCCCATCAACACACGTATGTCTTCAAAATGCAGGCCGGTAGTCGGTTCATCAAGAATATACAAAGTCTTTCCGGTATCTCGTTTTGAAAGTTCAGTAGCCAATTTCACACGCTGGCTCTCACCTCCCGAAAGAGTTGTTGACGATTGTCCCAGTTTGATATACCCCAATCCCACATCTTGGATGGTCTTGATCTTATTCAGGATCTGAGGAACATTCTCAAAAAACTCTACCGCACGGTTAATAGTCATATCCAGCACATCGGCAATAGATTTTCCCTTAAAACGTACTTCCAGTGTTTCACGATTGTAGCGTTTACCATGACAGACTTCGCACGGAACGTATACATCGGGTAAGAAATTCATTTCAATCGTTTTGTAGCCGTTACCGGAACATGCCTCACAACGGCCACCGGACACATTGAAAGAGAACCGGCCGGGCTTATAACCGCGGATCTTAGCTTCCGGCAGTCCGACAAACAGGCTCCGGATATCAGAA
The DNA here is from genome assembly GCF_019583405.1 of Bacteroides fragilis. GTDB lineage: Bacteria > Bacteroidota > Bacteroidia > Bacteroidales > Bacteroidaceae > Bacteroides > Bacteroides fragilis_B. The sequence goes on from NZ_SZUU01000001.1 coordinate 854,447, forward strand.
AAGACTCCGGTATAAGTAGCCGGATTGGAACGTGGGGTACGCCCCAAAGGGGACTGATCCACATTAACCACCTTATCTATATTCTCAAGTCCTTCGATCGAATCATATTCCAAAGGATCCTGCAAAGAACGATAGAATTTTTGCGAAAGTATCGGTTGCAAGGTTTCATTAATCAGAGTAGATTTGCCACTACCGGAAACTCCGGTTACACAAATTAATTTACCCAACGGAAATTCCACATCCACATTCTTCAGGTTATTCCCTTTCGCGCCCCGTAACCATAAAGACTTGCCGTTTCCGGGATGTCTCTTAAAGGGCACTTCGATAGCCGTTTGTCCGTTAAGATACTGAGAAGTCAGTGTACTGGTCTTCAACATCTCTTCAGGAGTACCGGCAAAAACGACTTCTCCTCCCAATCGTCCGGCCTTAGGTCCCATATCGATTACGTAGTCGGCAGCAAGCATCATGTCTTTGTCATGCTCTACCACGATCACGGAGTTACCCATGTCACGCAGTTCTTTCAGAGAATTAATCAGCCGCAAGTTATCACGTTGATGCAACCCGATACTCGGCTCGTCAAGAATATAAAGTACATTGACCAACTGAGACCCAATTTGTGTGGCCAAGCGGATACGTTGACTTTCACCTCCGGACAGACTGACCGAGCTGCGATTTAACGAAAGATAATCCAACCCCACATCTAACAGGAATTTCAAACGGGTGCGTATCTCCTTCAGAATCTCGGCGGCAATCGTTTTCTGTTTATCTGTCAGGAACTTATCTACTTTCATCAACCAGTCATACAGCTCGTTGATGTCCATATTAGAGAGTTCATTGATGTTTTTGTCATGGATACGGAAGTGAAGTGCCTCCTTATTCAGCTTCGCCCCCTTACATTCAGGACAAACCGTAGTTTTAGCGAACTGTTCCGCCCATTTCTGAGCAGTGGCCGAAGCGTCTTTCTCTTGCAACATCTGGATATACTTCACAACCCCTTCATACGTTACAAAATAGTCGGAAGAAGTACCTATCAATGAGCTTTTTATTTTGATACGTTCATCCGAACCATACAGAATTTCATCAATAGCATCATTGGGCAGGTCTTTTACCGGAGTCTTCAGTGACGCATCGTACTTCTCCAGCAGAGCACCGATCTGCCAGAAAATCATCGCATTCTTATATTTACCCAAAGGAGCTATTGCCCCTTCATAGATCGACATCTCTTTATTGGGAATCACTTTATCCACATCGATCTGGCTAACTACTCCCAATCCTTTACAACGCGGACAAGCACCTTGCGGAGAGTTGAACGAAAAATTATGCGGAGCCGGCTCCCGATACGACAATCCCGTAACAGGACACATCAAGCGTTTGCTATAGTGTCGGATACTCTCTGTCTGCGCATCGAGAATCATCAGCAATCCGTCTCCCTGACGCATAGCGGTGGCAACACTCTGTTTCAGCCGTTTATCATCCTTATCTTCTACGATCAGTTTGTCAACGACTACTTCAATATCATGATTCTTATAACGATCCAGTTTCAGACCATGTGTGATCTCACGAACCTCCCCGTCAATACGGACATACAGGTATCCTTTTTTCCGGATTTGTTCAAAGAGTTCTTTATAATGTCCCTTACGCGAACGCACCAGAGGGGCCAACATATAGATTTTCTTCCCTTTATAATCTTTCAGAATGAGTTCCAATATCTGTTCTTCGGTATATTTCACCATCTTTTCTCCCGAAAGATAAGAATAAGCTATTCCGGCACGGGCATAAAGCAAACGGAGGTAGTCGTAAATCTCCGTAGTGGTTCCAACCGTAGAACGAGGATTTTTGTTCGTAGTTTTCTGTTCAATGGAAATAACCGGACTCAATCCTGTTATCTTATCTACATCCGGACGCTCCAGATTGCCCAAAAAGTTGCGGGCATAAGCCGAAAAAGTTTCAATATAGCGGCGCTGTCCTTCTGCAAATATCGTATCGAAAGCAAGAGACGACTTCCCGCTCCCACTAAGTCCGGTAATTACAGTCAGGCTATTACGTGGTATTTCCGCATCAATGTCTTTCAGATTATGTACGCGCGCACCATACACATTTATATATTCTGTTTCCTGCATATTCTAACTTTTATTGAGCTGCAAAATTAATGTTTCCGCCCGAAATATAGTTTTAAAAAACACAATATTATTTTCTTAACTCAATATATTATGTGAATGTATGACATTATTCGTACCTTTGCCGTAATCAATTGAGAATTGAATAGTAAAAATTACAAATTAAGATTAATAAATTGATGAAATCAATCAAACGAATCTTCTTTCTCCTGTCCTTTATAAGTGTTTCCTATTTAAGCACCTTTGCACAAGAGAACCAATCCTACTTCCTGCACACCATTGAAAAGGGCCAAAGTTTATACTCCATCTCAAGCATGTATGGAGTCAGCAAAGCAGACATTATCCGACTGAATCCCGGTTGTGAGGACAAAATCTACGCAGGACAAGCCATTAAAATCCCACAGAACAAAACTGCTCAAAAAGGTGAAACCTTTCATACGATCCAGCCGGGCGAGACACTCTATCGGCTGACAACGACCTATAAAGTTTCTGCCAAAGCTATCTGTGATGCCAACCCCGGATTAAGCGCGGAGAACTTCCGCATCGGACAAGTTATCCGTATTCCCTCGGCTGCCGAGGCTATTGATTCTACTGTAGAAGCCGTAGTGTCAATCCCCTCAGAGCCTGCTATGCAACCGGCCGTCAAGCCACGCTGTAAAGATATGCATAAGGTGAAACGCAGAGAAACCATTTTCAGCGTCAGCCGTGAATATGGCATTTCCGAACAAGAACTGATTGCTGCCAATCCAGAATTAAAGAATGGCATGAAAAAAGGGCAATTTCTCTGTATCCCCTACCCGTCTGAAAAACCGACAGTCACTGTCCCCAAAACAGATGCCAACATCATACCGCCAAGTGACAGCGAATTATTCCGTGAAAACAAAGAAATTCCTAAGAGTATTTCCACTGTTAAAGCGGCCCTCCTGTTACCATTTGACGACAAGCGAATGGTAGAATATTACGAAGGTTTCCTGATGGCAGTTGACAGTCTGAAACGTGCCGGAACTTCAATCGACCTGTATGTGTACGATTGCAATAAAGAAAGTTCGTCGCTGAACAGCATTCTGGCCAAAAGCGAGATGAAAAATATGAATGTGATCTTCGGTCCGGCGCAACAGCAGCATATCAAACCATTGGCAGCCTTTGCCAAGAAAAACGATATACGCCTGGTCATTCCTTTTTCTTCAAAAGAGGGAGAAGTATTCAACAACCCGTTTATCTACCAGATCAATACTCCGCAATCTTATTTGTATTCGGAAGTATACGAGCACTTCACACGCCAATTTCCAAACGCCAACGTGATTCTTCTGGAATCGGCGGTTGTAGATAAAGATAAAGTAGAGTTTATCAAAGGTCTGAAACAAGAATTGGGAAGCAAAGGTATACCCGTAAAGACATTGAAAGAAAATGCCCCGGTAGAAACTCTAAAAGCAGCTCTGCGCAATGACAAGGAGAACTTCTTCATTCCGACTTCGGGGAATGATCTGACGCTTCTGAGAATCATTCCTCAATTGACATTACTCGTTAGAGACAATCCGGAAGCACGTATTCATTTATTCGGTTATCCGGAATGGCAGACGTATACAAAAGACCATTTGGAAAGTTTCTTTGAACTGGATACCTATTTTTATTCGTCATTCTACACGAACAATCTATTACCGGCCGCCATCAACTTCACTCAGGCATACCGCAAATGGTACAGTAAAGAGATGGAGGAACGGTATCCGAAGTATGGTATGCTGGGCTTTGACACTGGATACTTCTTCCTTAAAGGACTGTCTAAATACGGTTCCGAACTGGAAAAGAACCTTCCGCAAATGGATTTGACTCCTATCCAGACCGGATTTAAATTCCAACGTGTCAACAACTGGGGAGGATTTGTGAACAAGAAAGTATTCTTTGTTCATTTCACAAAGAACTTTGAATTGATTAAACTTGACTTCGAATGAAAAGGAATCAACTGAAATCACTCCTACTGGGAAGCGTTTTGCTGGCAGGCATTACCTTGCCGGCAAAAGCCCAGATAGGCGAACAACGACATAATTTTGCAATCGGAATCAATGGCGGTGCTAATTACAGCACTGTATCTTTCCAGCCCACCATCAAGCAAAACGGTCTTTTGGGAATTACCGGAGGTATCACAGCACGCTACATTTCCGAAAAATACTTTGCTATGATCTGTGGTGCACAATTGGAACTTAACTTTTCTCAACGCGGATGGGATGAAAAATTCGATCCGGAACAGGGATTCTCTTCCGAAGACTCTTATGTTCGTACCATGAACTACCTTGAGATTCCTTTCCTTGCCCATCTGGCTTTTGGTAAAGACAAAGGGGTACAATTCTTCGTGAACCTGGGACCACAAATCGGCCTCTTGTTAAGCGAGAGCGAAAAAAGAAAAGGTACCTGGGAAACTGCCAATCGGGCACCCAATGAACAATATGGTAAATGGGTTGAAAATAAGTTCGATTACGGAATTGTAGGAGGAGGAGGCATTGAGGTCAGGACTAAAGCCGGTAATTTCCTTTTGGAAGGCAGGTATTATTTTGGCTTGGCCGACTTCTACAACAGCACCAAAAAAGATTATTTTTCGCGCTCTGCCAATAGTACCATTACAGCAAAAATCACTTATCTGTTTGATATAAAGAAGTAGAAAAACATATATACAAAATCGCCACAAAGGATTTAGAGTTTATAGAGAATAATTTCTAAATCCTTTGTGGCGATTTTATTTTTATCGGAGACGATCGGCAGCCTTTACCATCACTTCATCCCGTCCAATCGCACGGACCGCCAGCCAGTTCAGGATAACCGAGATTAACGGTAAGCATAATGCCCATGAAATCTGAAAAGTAGCACTCAGATCTTTCTTCAGGACAAACATGAAAGCAAGAAAAGTAAGATAATAACCAAGCAGCAGAATACTATTGAATATCGTCATACGAATTTGCAACATACGGTTCTTGAACAGAAAAATCGTAGCGAATGCAATGATTGCACTGAGCAACAAAATACCAAATACACCCCATGTAGAATAAAGCGTACCGTTCATCTCTACCCCCAATGGTTTAAAAACATACATTGCAGCATCAGCACCTATAAAGCTGCCCACAGGCAGACACATACTTGTTATCAATAATGCAGTAACAAGTAAAAGATAAATCGTTTGAATTCGTTGAATCATAGTTTTTAAAGTTGTGTTTAATCCGGAATAAAAAAGTCAAGCAATAAGAGATAGAAGAATAGACTCCCACTTACTACTTGACTCTTAGCTCTTCAATCAGCGAAGTAAATTACTGTAATTTTTCTTTCTCCTTCGCTGGGTTTCTATAATAGATCTTTCCTTCTACATATTCCTGCGCAGCAATCAGATTGGGTTTCGGCAATTTCTCGTAATAACGTGAAATTTCGATCTGCTCTCTGTTTTCAAACACTTCCTCCAGATTGTCGTTGTAAGAAGCAAACTCCGCAAGTTTCTTGGAAAGGTCATTTTTTATTTCCACACTAATCTGATTGGCACGCTTACCAATGATAGCCACTGTTTCGTAAACATTACCGGTATCGGCACACAAGTCCATCATATCACGGGTAATGGTATTCGTCGGAGCATTTGTTTTTTTGTAATCCATAAATCTATTTATAATTTAGTCTTTAATTACTTTTTGAGAATCTTTGAAAATCTTTTCGGCTTCCTTCAGATATTTACTTTCCGGAAATTCATTTTTGAAAGCATAATATTCGTCTACCGTTTCGCGATAACGATCTATCTTTTTGTCTTCTACACTATTCACTGCCATCTCATATTTGGCCCGGAGAATCAAAATAGATAAGTCCTCACGATAATCAGTATAAGGATAATCTTTTAAAGCATTCTGTGCAGTGATTACACAAGACAGATAGTTATTGCCCATATAATTACCCAGATTATAATATAATCTTGCTGAATAAAGTTCTTTCAAAACCAACTTATCCTGCAAAGCAAAAATCATATTCTGTGCCTCTTGCTTTCTGCTGCTTTGAGGATAATATTCCAAGAACATCTGCAACTGCTGGATAGCCTGATAAGTACTTGACTGATCCAAGCGGGGCTCCGGAGTATCCAAGAACAAAGCTTTGCCTGCATGAAAACGAGCCAATTCAGAGAACTGACCACGCGGATATGTATTAAAATAAGTGATAAACGACTGTGCAGCAGTAGAATAATCTTTCTGATTATAATAACTCATAGCTAACATGTATAATGATTCTTCTGCCTTATCACCACCTTTCAAGATAGTTATCAACTCGTTCAGCAATGTAGCCGACCGATTATACTGACCTTTGGCGAAGTAGTTCTTAGCGGCCTCATACTTGTATTCGTAATCAGTGCTTTTTAGCAACTTATTGTACTCTCCACACGAGGATAAAACAGTAGCTGCAAGCAGCGTTATAATGATGTTCTTCTTCATTCTGTATTTAAATAATGCGCAAAGTTAAAGATTCGCGCTGAATAAACCAATTAATCAATGTTTTTTAAGATAAAAAAGAATGGAAGAATAGAGTTTAGTTACGAATGGGTGAATAAGCATTGATGGATGGTTAATTTATAAACAATATAGCAGCTATTCATTAACCATCCACCACTTAATCACAGATTTTACAGTTTATACAAATCGCTTGCCGCCAACAAGTCAACTTTCTTTTCCGTCAACACACGGATACAGTTTTCCATATCATTAGGACGGATAATTACATTTGCAGAGTTATTATTGGCAAATGAATACATATATTCAATAAAAACTCCTTCATTGGAAAGGTATTGCAATACTTTGGCTAACGCACCGGGCACGTTAGGACAGTTGATGCCTACCACTTCTGTCACATTCACTGCAAAATGATTATCTTTTAAAGCTTTATAAGCTTTATCCGGATCGGAAACAATCCCCCGGAGAATGCCAAAGTCGGCATTTTCAGCAATGCAAAGAGCAGAAAGATTAATACCTTCCTTTGCCAATACTTCAGTCACCTCTGTCAGTCGGCCTGATTTATTTTCCAAAAAAATGGAAAGTTGTTTTGCTACCATAATAAATGACTTTATATTTAATATTCGTTATAGTTTTCTATTATCAATCACACGCTTCGCTTTGCCCACACTGCGTTCGATGCTGCGCGGCTCTACCAGCTTCACGTCTACTCCCAGACCTAATACACTTTGTAAGCGGCCTGTCAATTTCTTCTTTAAAGCCAGCATCTTGTTAATTTCATCCGAATAATAGTCAGGACGAACCTCAACCTTCAGTTCCATAGTATCCGTATTGTTCTTGCGGTCAATGGTCAACAGATAATGTGGCTCGAACTCCGCCATTTCCAGAATAACAGATTCTATCTGTGTCGGGAATACATTGACTCCACGGATAATAAGCATATCGTCACTACGTCCCAAGATGCGGTCCATACGCACCAAAGTACGTCCGCAAGAACATTTTTCATAATGCAAAGCCGTCAGATCTTTTGTCCTGTAGCGCAATAAAGGCATACCTTCTTTCGTCAGATGGGTAAAAACAAGTTCTCCGGTCTGTCCGGGTTCTACAGGCTGCAGTGTATGCGGGTCTATTATTTCAGGGAAGAAGTGATCTTCATTCAAGTGCGTACCATTCTGGCATTCACATTCATATCCAACACCGGGACCTGCAATTTCACTCAATCCATATATATCATAAGCCTTAATGCCCAATTTGGTTTCGATGTCTTTACGCATACTCTCCGTCCAGGGTTCCGCACCGAAAGCACCCGCCTTCAGTTTAAATTCTTCGCGTGGAAAACCTGAGTCATTAATGGCATCAGCCAGATAAAGGGCATAAGACGGTGTACAACATAACACAGTCGAACCGAAATCATGCATCAATGTAATCTGCTTTTCCGTATTACCGCTTGACATGGGGATAACTGACGCTCCGATATTCTCGGCACCGGCATGTGCACCCAGTCCGCCCGTAAACAAACCGTAACCGTAAGATATCTGAAATATATCAGAACGACTGGCACCATAAGCTGTGAAAGCTCGCGACAGGCATTCCGCCCAAGTCGATAAGTCCTTACGGGTATACCCTACTACAGTCGGTTTCCCAGTAGTACCGGAGGACGCATGGATACGGACAATCTGGCTCATGGGCACAGCGCATAAACCAAACGGATAATTGTCGCGTAAATCTAATTTAGTGGTAAATGGTAATTTGGATATATCTTCTATCCCGTTAATATCATCGGGCGTGATGCACAACTCTTGCATTTTTTTACGATAGAACGGCGTATTATGATAAACGTATTCTACTATTTTCTTTAGTCTAATGCTCTGGATTTTATGCAAATTGTCGCGTTCCATGCATTCGATGCTCTCATTCCAAATCATGTCTTTCGTTGTATTTTGTTAGTTATGTTGTGCAAAGTAAAGGATTTATTTTAAAATTTGATTTGTTTATCTCAACTATTTTGCCGAATATTGTCTTCTGAAAGAAAAAAAGAAGCATGAATTTTGAATTAACATCCGCATACAAGCCGACCGGAGATCAGCCGGAAGCAATTGCGCAACTGACCGAAGGGGTTCTTGAAGGCATACCGGCACAAACGTTACTGGGAGTAACCGGTTCCGGAAAGACATTTACAATAGCCAACGTTATTGCCAACATCAATAAACCAACATTGATCTTAAGCCATAACAAAACACTGGCAGCTCAGCTCTACAGCGAATTTAAAGGATTTTTCCCCAATAATGCTGTCGAATATTATGTATCTTATTATGATTATTACCAGCCGGAGGCCTATCTGCCAGGTTCGGATACATATATAGAAAAAGACCTCGCTATCAATGACGAAATAGACAAGCTCAGATTGGCTGCGACTTCGGCTCTCCTATCCGGCAGAAAAGATGTAGTGGTTGTATCCTCCGTATCTTGTATTTATGGTATGGGGAACCCATCCGATTTTTATAACAATGTAATTGAAATAGAGCGAGGCCGGACCATCAACCGCAATATATTTCTTCGTCGGTTGGTAGATAGCCTGTATATGCGTAACGATATCGAACTGAATCGTGGAAATTTTCGTGTCAAAGGAGATACGGTGGATATATATCTGGCCTATTCGGACAATCTGCTTCGGGTAACCTTTTGGGGAGACGAAATTGACGGTATCGAAGAAGTAGATCCGGTATCCGGAGTCACCATCGCACCTTTTGAAGCCTATAAAATATACCCGGCTAACCTGTTTATGACTACTAAAGAAGCAACTTTACGGGCCATCCATGAAATAGAAGATGATCTTACCAAACAAGTTGCCTATTTCGAGTCTATCGGTAAAGAGTACGAAGCCAAACGCTTGTACGAACGAGTGACATATGATATGGAGATGATTCGGGAACTCGGTCATTGCTCAGGTATTGAAAATTATTCACGATACTTTGACGGTCGTGCTGCAGGTACACGTCCATACTGTTTGCTGGATTTTTTCCCTGACGATTTTTTGATCGTAATAGATGAAAGCCACGTCAGCGTGCCACAAATACGGGCTATGTACGGAGGTGACCGTGCCCGTAAAATAAACTTAGTGGAATATGGTTTTCGTTTACCAGCAGCTATGGACAACCGCCCCCTGAAATTCGAAGAATTCGAGTCGATGGCTAAACAGGTGATTTACGTCAGCGCTACTCCTGCCGATTATGAATTAGTACAGTCCGAGGGTATTGTTGTCGAGCAAGTGATCCGTCCTACCGGTCTGCTCGATCCGGTAATTGAGGTACGTCCCAGCCTGAATCAAATAGATGATCTGATGGAAGAAATACAGATACGCATTGAGAAAGAAGAACGCGTACTTGTCACCACACTGACCAAACGCATGGCCGAAGAATTGACAGAATATCTATTAAACAATAATGTACGTTGCAACTACATTCACAGCGATGTGGATACATTGGAACGAGTCAAGATCATGGATGATCTCCGCCAAGGAGTTTACGATGTGTTGATCGGGGTGAATTTATTGCGCGAAGGTCTCGACCTTCCGGAAGTGTCACTGGTTGCCATCCTCGATGCGGACAAAGAAGGATTTCTCCGTTCCCACCGTTCATTGACACAAACTGCCGGACGAGCAGCCCGAAATGTAAATGGAATGGTGATCATGTATGCAGATAAAATCACAGATAGCATGCGACTGACTATTGATGAAACCAATCGTCGACGTGAGAAGCAACTTGCATACAACGAAGAACATGGCATTACTCCGCAACAAATTAAGAAGGCCCGTAATCTGTCTGTTTTCGGAAGCGGAGCTGAGACAGAATATACTCAAAAAGGTACCCATGCATACGTGGAGCCCTCTTCACCCAATATTGCAGCTGATCCGGTCGTACAGTATATGAGCAAAACCCAACTGGAAAAAAGTATGGAGCGTACTCGCAAGTTAATGCAGGAAGCAGCTAAGAAACTTGAATTCATTGAAGCAGCTCAATACAGAGACGAATTACTTAAGATGGAGGACTTAATGAAAGAGAAATGGCCCGGATAAGAATATCAAAGTAATAAACTTCCAGAATATATCAAAATGAACTTTTTAACTCTTAATTATCCTAACAAATTAAGCTGATAAATAAAAGAAATGTTATAAAAACAAAGGTTTTCTATGAAATATTTGCCAAGATCTCAAAAACCTGTATCTTTGCATTGTGTTTTTCATAGTATTAGATTTAAGGTTAACAAAGGTTGGAGCAAGGCGTTGCTCCTTTTTTTATGCTTTCAAATCAACTTTCACTCCAAATCCTTATCTTTGCACAGAATCCAGAATATAGAGAAATGAAAAAGATCGTCCTTATGGGAATACCCTTATTGCTGATAGCCCTTGTGATCACTATCTATGTATGCAACCGCACTATACAGAAAAATAGCGAAACATATATCTATTCGACTGTTTCCGATATTCCATATAATAAGGTAGGACTGTTACTGGGAACTTCACCTAAACTGAAAAGTGGAAAAGCCAACCTATATTTCGACTATAGGATTAAAGCTGCCACAGAACTCTACAATGCCGGAAAAATCAAATATATACTGGTTAGCGGTGATAACCGGAGAAATAATTATAACGAACCGGAAGAAATGAAAAAAGCACTTATAACAGCAGGAATACCTGACCAACGGATTATACTGGACTATGCAGGTTTAAGAACATTGGATTCTGTGGTAAGAGCACATTTAATTTTTGGTTTGGAGCGTTTTACTCTGATTTCACAACAGTTTCATAACGAACGGGCAATTTATCTGGCTCAGCAAAACCACCTCCAGGCTATCGGATACAATGCTCAGGACGTGAGTGCGTATGCCGGCTTTAAAACGAACCTTCGAGAATTATTAGCAAGAGTAAAGGTCTTTATGGATATCATTACCAACAAAGCTCCCAAACATCTTGGAGAAAAGGTAAAGATACCCGAATAATTATTGTATATTTCCCTAATAACTTCATTATCATAAAAGACATGCAAAAGTTACTATTTCTTTTTTTACTGTCGCTGATACCATTTTCGTTCCTGTGCCATGCCCAAACAACTTATCGAATGGTGACAAGAAATTATTCTCCGGTTACAGATTCTTATCCACAAAAGGTTGCTAATTTTAAAAAGGCAGACAGTGTCTACCATTTCACCGTAAAAGTATCCAAAGCTTATGACGATACCTTAAAAAGAACAGTAGCAGAAAAGGTTCTTTATAGTCCCAATGACATCTATGACGAAGAGGTCGCTCCTTATCTAAACCCAACCCAACTTATCGACTATTCCTCTCCTGCTATCGAGGCTATAACAGACTCTTTATTCAAAGGCGAAGACAGTACAATGACAATTATAAAAAAGGGCTTGGAGTTTGTATCCCATCATATAAGTTTTGACGATTCTTTGGCCATGGCTATTTCAAAAGGTGATTGTAAAACATTGGGTGTAAATCATATCCTTCAAAGAAAGAAAGGTACTTGCAGCGAATATACTAATTTATTCACAGCACTTATGAGAAAGAAAGGAATTCCTTGCCGGTTTGTTGCCGGTTTTATTTTTATACCTGAACAAAAATTCTATGGATGCCATGCCTGGGCCGAATGCTACCTCAAACAATACGGATGGATGGCAGTAGACCCCCAATCCGGAAAAAGCTGGTTACCAACAACTATAATCCGACTTTTTGCCGGAACAGATTATACAGACTGTGGATTAAACTCTTTTATGGATTTAGTACCCAAGTCTATAGAAATAGTAAAAGAATAAATGTATATTAAAAAGGTAAATAACGCTCAGATAATCATGGAACAACAACCTCAACTCAACGACCACAACAAACAAGAGTATCCTCCCATGCATACAGCAGAGCATTTGCTCAATGCCACTATGGTAAAAACATTCGGATGTCCGCGTTCACGGAATGCACATATCGAAAAGAAAAAAAGCAAATGTGATTACGAACTTCCGGCTTGCCCAACGGAGGAGCAAATTCATGACATTGAAGAAAAAGTAAACGAAGCTATCAATCGCCATTTACCCGTCATCTGTGAGTTTATGACACACCAAGAGGCCAAAAACATTGTGGATATGAGTAAGCTTCCGAAAAATGCAAGTGAAACGTTGCGCATTGTTAAAATAGGAGATTACGATGCTTGTGCCTGCATCGGGCAACACGTAGAAAACACATCAGAAATAGGCATTTTTAAAATTATCAGTTACGACTATGCCGACGGAAAATTACGCCTTAGATTCAAACTGATAAAATAAGTATATAATAGTCTCGAACCATCAAGAGGTTTTAACAAAAGTTTTATTAAATCATAAATAGAGGAACAAATTGACAGAAAAACAGTAAATATGACATTACTTCCCTGACATTTAGTCAAATAAAGAAGATATATAGCACTGGAACAGATTTTGTAATTCTGATAACGAACAACGGTTCGAAAGAAAGAACCGGAGTTCAAAAATTAACCTGAATGTTTAACTAAAAAAATAGGAGATTTAATTATGATGCCTGTTAGAAGATCTCAGAATTGGTTACCAAGTATCTTTAATGATTTCTTTGATAACGAATGGATGGTAAAAGCAAATGCTACTGCACCTGCTATTAACGTAATTGAAACTGAAAAAGCCTACAAAGTAGAGTTGGCTGCACCGGGAATGACCAAGGAAGATTTCAACGTGCGTATTGACGAAGAAAATAACCTGGTAATTTCAATGGAAAAGAAAACTGAAAACAAAGAAGAGAAAAAAGACGGGCGTTATCTGCGCCGTGAGTTTTCATACTCAAAATTCCAGCAGACAATGATTCTGCCCGAAAATGTAGACAAAGATCACATTTCCGCACAAGTGGAAAATGGAGTTCTGAATATTGAATTGCCTAAATTGAGTGAACAAGAAGTGAAGAAGCCTGACAGAACCATTGAAATTAAATAAGCTCATTGAATTAGTAAAGCTCCCTTAATTCAAAGGGATTAAAGTTTACCCTGGAATCATCTCTCTATTAAAAAGAAAGATTCCGGGGTATCCTTTTATAAAGGAGGAGCCAAGGGATAACAATATTTGCGCAACACGGACATCAGTCTTGCCTTATCCACCGGTTTTACAAGATAATCATTACAACCGGCTTTCAATGCAGCTACCCTGTCAGAATCGAAAGCATGTGCTGTAAGAGCTACAATAGGAATACTCTTATTGAACTTCCGAATCTCAACTGTCGCCGTCAGTCCATCCATTACCGGCATTTTCATATCCATCAACAAAAGATCTATTTTATAATCTTTTACCATCTCCACAGCCTGCCTCCCATTCACAGCGTGAAGCAAATTATAATGTTTGGATAACATAGCCGATATCAGCAAATAATTACTCGAAATGTCTTCTACAACTAAGACTGTTCTTTTATCTAAAGACGAGTGCTGATTTCCAATGCGTATCAACTCATCTTCACCTGTATTCTGCCCAATGCAGATATTGGATTCCCGATGTGTCCGCACTTCCGGATCACAAGGAAAAACAGCCCAGAAAAGAGATCCTTGGTTATATTCTGATTCAAAACCGACATTTCCTCCCATCGATTCGGTAATTGCCTTACATATAGAGAGCCCAAGACCAGTACCTTGAGCAAATTCATCCAATTTCTCAAACCGGTGAAAGACCTTTTTCTTTTTCTCTTCCGGTATACCGATGCCAGTATCCTTTACATAAAAACGGATCCCGAAATCTACTACCTCGTACCCCATCTCAATAGTTCCTTGCGGAGTATATTTTATGGCATTAGTAACATAATTAGTTACTACTTGTGCCACACGGTTTCTGTCAAGTCTCACCCGACACACATTATAAGGATTCACTGCAACCAACTGCACTTTAGGATTTGTCATCCGTTGTTTCATTGAAGATGCCATACTGTCAAAATATTCCGCCAGATCAAATTCCTCGTATTTCAGTTCCACCGAACCGGATTCCAACTTCGACAAGTCCAGAATATCGTTAATAAGCTTTAGCAGCAATTCGTTATTAGTATTGATAATCTGCATATATTCTTCTTTATCAGCCTGCTCGTCCGAATTCATCAGTAAATCAGAGAAACCTACAATCGCATTTAGCGGTGTACGAATTTCATGACTCATATTGGCAAGAAAGGCTGACTTAAGTTTATCCGATTGTTCAGCCAGCAATTTTGCTTGCCTCAGTTCTTCGATCATTCTCTCTCTGTCAGTAATATCATCCACACGGATGACAACACCGTCTATCTCTTCACTTTCATTGAATACTGGAGTAGCCAATACCTCTATAATCCGGTTATTCTCCAGATGAAACTTGATCTTTTCCATCTGTCTCGATACCAAGACTTTGCTCAACACGCAGTTTGTACAAGGAGAAGTCCGATTATGGGCACTTTTATAACAACATTCTCCTTTCTTATAAGCCTCAAAGGAGAGACTGGATGAACAAACAGACACGTTCTCCCATTGTACCACATAGTCTGTCGTGATATAGGCCAACCCCGAATTAGTATTATTCAATACCAATTCATTCTGCCGGATAAGTTTATTCAGCTTTTCCTTATTCTTCAGCAGAGTCAACTCTGTCTGTTTGTAAGATTCAATGCTGATTGACATTCCGGAAACATACTGATAAGGACGATCATTGAGAATGGAGGTTTCAAGTACCCCGCGGGTTTGCCACCATTCATAATTTCCATCCCCTCTCAAGTCAGCACGGTATTCTATATCCCATTCACCACTATCCTGTTTAAGCACTGCATCCATTGTATCGACAAACCGTTTCCGATCATCAGGATGCACACATTCTGCAAACTTTTCAAATGAGTTTATATCCAAAGCATTCCGTCCAATCTTATCAAATCCTTCACCAAAGCTCACCCTTTGTTTCGAAGGTTCGTAGAACCAGGTATAAGCATTCATCACTTCCATTGACATAGAGAGCACTTTAGCACGACGTTTGAGATCATTCTGCAATTTCTGATCCCAACGGATATTAAGCAACAGACGTTTACTGCCATCATAGATAATATTCTTGCGTACGATGGCATCATAACTACGTCCGTCTTTCAGTATGATTCTTTCTACTCCAAAATAAGGTTTTCCGGTAGTGAAGACTTCCAAATCTGTTTTCTGCATGCGTTCTGCCTGTTCGCTATCCAGAATGTTACATACGGTTTCCCCTTCATAAGTACCAAACATCCGCATACTTTCTTCATTGCAGAAGACATAACGAAAATCATCTTCTACATCCTTTATATGGATGGGGAGCGGTATGCTATTCAAAATATTCTCTTGTAACAACTTACGCCTTTGCAACTCCGTATTATTTTTGCGAAAGCCCACATATTTAACTACCTTTCCATTCGTTCCTCTTTCGTATGGCGTACAGTTCAGTTTACAATATTCCCATTCGGATACATCGGACAACTTAATCCGAAGATCCATTTCATACAGGCAATCGCAGCCATTGAGCATATCCAATAGAATTTTCTCTGCTTTTTTCCAATCCTCCGGATGAATCTGTTTCTTATAATCCCCGATGGTGAGAGCTTTTGTCGAGTCGTAGTTATTAAGAGGTTCATTCTCTGCATAAAACAATTGAGTACGGACATCAAATTCCCATAACATCACCTCAGCAGCCTGCATGGCTAATGCTGTTTTTTGCTTGCTTTGCCGCAAGCTCTCTTGAGTACGCACTGCTTCAGTCACATCCTGCGCTATAAAAAGGAATTTATCAATCTCCTTATTTTCATCCAGAACTACCGATACTGTGATTTCAAAATAACTGATACCTGATAAAGTAGTCGGATAATGGGCTTTTGCCAGATCAAAATCATACTTGACAGTAAAACGGATATTCTCTCCTGCACGCAAACGTCTCTTCATTTCGACCGGAATATTCGGATTTTCAAATAAATTGATTCCCAACATATCCTGCTTATCCTTCACTCCCATCATCCTTAGTCCCACACTGTTAATCTCTACCAAGCGACCATCGCCATCGTACAGTTCCATTCCTACAGGAAGATTCTCATAAATGGTTTTCTGAAGACGATGAATCTGAGAAGGAGTTGATGTTTGTTTGCTCATTACGTAATATCTTAGTATATCTGTTTCTTTCTACAAAAATACACATAAGTTGCAAGCCAGCGTACATTTACAAAAATTTTTAAGTCTCTTAACCACTTTTCCGATAACTCCTCACTGCCCAAATATTGAAAAACAGCGCAAATGCCAGCAACGCTCCCAGTTGTGGCAACAAATCAATAAAACCACTCCCTTTGAGATAAACCATACGCATCACCTGCATAAAATATTTCAGAGGATTGAACATGGCTATCCATTGTGCCCATTCAGGCATACTACGAATAGGGGTAAACAGCCCGCTCATCAGAATCAGGATCAACATACAGAACCACATGACAAACATGGCTTGCTGCAACGTAGCCGAATGATTGGAAATAACCAATCCAAGACCGGATACAGCCAGAACAAATATAATTGAAAAACAGTAGATGACTCCAAAATGCCCCATAGGGAAAATGCCATAAAGCACCCACGCCAAAATAAAACAAAGGGTCAGGACAACAAAACCGATCAGCCAATAGGGAATCAATTTGGCAAGAATAAATGTAAACTTCCCAACAGGAGTTACATTGATCTGTTCAATCGTGCCGGCTTCTTTCTCCCCTACTATATTCAATGCAGGCAGAAAACCGCATAGTAATGTAAGCAACATCACCATCAGAGCCGGAACCATAAACAGCTTATAATCCAAATGGGAATTAAAAAGATTCTGAGTGAGAATGCCAATCCGGGGCAGATTTCCGTCGGCAGAGAAAGAGACGGTACCGTTTTCAGTCCGTAATTCTTCTCCATAGTCATTAACAATGGCAGACAGATAGGAACTTCCCAGCCCACCCTTGGTACCATTCACGGCATTGACAGCCAAAAGCACGTTTGTAGCACCGCCATTCACCCAATCCTTCTCGAAGCCTCTGGGTATCTCAAGTAACAGGTCGGCTGTTCCCGCTTCAATCGCCTCCATACCTTTTTCGTAAGAATCCGGCAAAGCAGTGGTCTGAAAGTAGGTTGAAGCCGTTATTTTATCCACCAGTCTGCGGGAAATAACCGAATGATCATTATCGATTATATTCATCCGGATATTTTTTATCTCAAGATTGGCCGCCCAAGGCATAAGAAGCATAATCATGCAAGGGAAGATAAATATCAACCTCGGCAGGAAGGAGTTGCGGAGCAACTGCTTGAATTCTTTCTCTATAAGATATTTAATCATAACCTGTTTTTGAATTTCTTGAAGCTTATTGTTATCAACAGAACTGCCATCAAAGCCAGAATACTGACTTCAGACCATACAAACGAGATGTCCACTCCCTCGATCATCAACTTACGTACAGCCTGAATATACCAGCGGGCAGGCAGTATATCAGAAATTAATTGCAACACCAAAGGCATACTTTCTATCGGAAATATCATACCCGAAAGCAGCATGGTAGGCATCATCAGCACCAAACCCGAGGCCAGCATGGCAGCTACCTGTGTCCGTGTCACCGTAGAGATAAGTAATCCCAGTGACAACGATACAAAAATGAAAAGCAACGACACCATAATCAGCCAGAACAGGCTGCCTGCCACAGGTACATCAAGCACATAGACAGAAAGCAACAGAATCGTCGTAAGATTGACAAATGACAATACAAAATAGGGAACTGCCTTAGCCAGAATAATAAACAGCGGTTTCACCGGAGACACCAACAGTATTTCCATCGTACCCGTCTCCTTCTCCCGGACAATAGAGATAGAGGTCATCATGGCACAAATCAACATCAGGATAAGCCCCATCACACCGGGTACAAAATTGTAAGCACTCTTCATCTGAGGGTTATAAAGCAGTTTCACATTGGGTACGACTGAAGGCACTGACATTCCGGGAGGAAGCATTTCCTGCCCGACAGCAGCAATCACTCCTGTGGCATAGCCGGCTTGTGTGGTAGCCATATTCGGATCCGTTGCATCGGAAACCAGTTGCACACGGGCATCACCTGTATAAAGGCGGTCAGCAAACTGCTCGCTGAAAACGAGTGCCATATCTATCTCGTTTTCCTGAAACGCCCTTTCCATCTCTTGCGGAGAATGCAAAAGGCACTTCACGAAAAAGTATTCGCTGGCATCCAGACGATCGATGATTTTGCGTGTGACGATGTCATTCGACGGATCGAGTACGCCCACTCGCACATTTTTCACTTCTGTAGTGATGGCAAACCCAAAGAGAATAATCTGCACTACAGGCATTCCCAGCAAAATCAACATAGTCCGCCGGTCACGGAATATGTGGAAGAATTCCTTTTTTACAAATGCTATAAATTGTTTCATATACTAATCAGCTTTACGCACTGCCTTACGGGCCAGTTGTTGGAATACATCATCCATCGTATCGGCATGAAAATGCGCCTTCAACCCACAGGGGGTGTCGAGCGCTTCGATACGTCCGTCCACCATGATAGATACGCGGTTACAATATTCTGCTTCATCCATGTAATGGGTAGTCACAAAGACCGTTATCCCCCGGTCGGCAGCCTGATAAATCAGTTCCCAAAACTGACGGCGGGTAGCCGGATCGACTCCTCCAGTCGGTTCATCAAGAAACACGATCCGGGGATCGTGGAAGATTGAAACGGAAAAGGCCAGTTTCTGTTTCCATCCCAAAGGCAGGCTTTTCACAAGTGTGTCACGCTCTCCGCTGAAGCCCAGGCGATCAAGAAGAGCATCTGTCTTTTCGGCTATTTCCCGATCCTGCATTCCGTAAATTCCGGCAAAGAGGCGGATGTTCTCCCACACTTTAAGGTCCTCATACAACGAAAACTTCTGGCTCATATAACCAATATTCTTCTTTACCTCTTCGGGGTGAGCCGCTACATCAAAACCCGCTACCCGCGCTATGCCCGAAGTAGGCTTACTCAGTCCGCAAAGCATACGCATAGCAGTGGTCTTCCCTGCACCGTTTGCTCCGAGAAATCCGAAGATCTCTCCACGGTTTACCCGAAAGGAGATATGATCGACCGCGGTAAAATGACCGAAACACTTGGTCAATTGATCCACCTCGATGGCAAAATCGTTTCCGGCATGCACTTCCGTACGTTCCAGACCGGGCGGGCAAAGAATATGGCTGAAACGTTGCAGGATACGTTCCGGCACATCGATGCCTTGTATCTCGCCCTCATTGATAAAAGCGATACGGTCGCATTGACGGGCTTCGTCCATGATCGGAGTGGAAACAAGAATTGTGATACCTTGATCCTTAAGATGCCTCAGCATTTCCCAGAACTCCTTGCGCGAAACAGGATCCACACCGGTAGTCGGCTCGTCCAGAAAAAGAATCTCCGGCTTATGAATCAACGCACAACTCAAAGCAAGTTTTTGCTTCATTCCCCCGGATAAAGCTCCTGCCCTGCGTTTACGGAAAGGCTCTATTTGCTGATAGATATCTTTCACCAGATCGTAGTTTTCACGAATGGTCGTATGAAACACGGTAGCGAAAAAGTCAAGATTCTCCTCCACTGTCAGATCCTGATAGAGCGAAAAGCGTCCGGGCATATATCCCACTTGTTGCCGGATTTGTTTGTAGTCCTGCACCACATCGAGTCCGTTCACTGTAGCTGTCCCGCTATCGGCCAGCAACAATGTGGTCAGTATCCGGAAGAGTGTACTCTTGCCTGCTCCGTCCGGTCCGATAATACCGAATAACTCGCCGGGGTTGACAGCAAAGGTAGCACTTTTCAGGGCTTCTATCTCCCCGTAACGTTTCGTCACGTCATTTACAGATACAGCTGGTTTCATAAGCAGGCATCATTTATAACTTCACTCCTCCGTACATACCTATCTTCAGAAGTCCATCGTTCTTTACCGCTATCTTAACGGCATACACCAGATTGGCACGTTCTTCTTTCGTCAGAATTGTTTTAGGAGTAAACTCCGAACGATCTGAAATCCATGTCACGACACCCGGATATTCCTTACGCTCGTCTCCCCCATAATCGGAAAAGACCGTCACCCGATTGCCAAGCTTGACTTGTGAAAGTTGTTCGGAAGTGATATAGGCACGAAGATACATCTGATCGATATCTGCCACCTTAAAAAGAGGTTTACCCACAGCAGCCAGCTCCCCGGCTTCGGCATATTTTGCCAATACAGTACCACTGATAGGCGAAACGACGTGACACTTCGCCAATTGGTCTTCTACTTGTGCCACCTGAATTGCGACTGATGATCCTTGTTCCGTCAAACTGTTCGTACTGTTCTGTAAAGACGACATCTGAGCCGTAAGCTGTCGTTCGAGCAATGCGATCTGTGCCTCCCAATCATCCAATTGCTTCTGATTGGCGGCTCCGGCTTTCAACAGGTTTTCCACACGTCTCTTCTCTCTCCGGGCGGTAGCGATCTGCTGCCGGGTAGCAGCAATCTGTTTGTTGACGTCCGGACGTTGGCTTTCAACCGACTTCATGCTGGCCTGCAATTGCAGTTTTTTCAGATAGAGTTGTAGCGTATCGATCAGCCCTACTTCTTCGCCGGCTTTCAGCCGGGTACCTTCTTCAACATGAAAGTACAAGAGTTTCCCCGAAGCCTCGGCCGAAACCAGTACTTCCGTAGCTTCAAAAGTTCCCGTGGCATCATAATCCGGAGTTCTGCTTCCACAAGCGGAAAGTAAAGCCAGTAAGTATAGACATCCTATAAATTTCATTGATTTCATAACTACTATTCTATTTTTTGTTTCAGTAATAAGAGAAGTTTAGTTATTCGTTGTATACTTCAGTTGGTACATGTTCATCAAGAGCTGTACTTCATGCAGCGCCTTGGTTTGTCGCGCCAGGTTCTCGGAAGTCATATCCCGAAGCATATCGGTTACGGTCATGGTACCATTGGCCACTTTGGCTTCCGAGGCTTTGCGGATATTGGTCCGCAAACGGATAATTTCGTCATCGTCCGCCATCTGCCGGTGTACACTCTCTACGGCACTCCCCTGCTGGGTTGCCTGAAGGCGGGTATTAAACAGAAACACATCCCGGTTGCTGTCCAACAGCTGACGATTGGCAGCTATCACCCGCCGGTCGTTGCGCAAAGTATACAAACTGCCGAAGTTCCACGACAAGCGGACTCCTGCCACATAATAAGGCGAGAATTCATTTTTCAGCATATTGAGTCCCGGATTACCGTATGCTCCCTGCACGAACAGTCCGAAACGCGGCATCAGCTGAGTTTTCAAAGCTTCTTCCTGCACTTGTAAACGTCCGTTTTGCGCATCAAACCATATCAGCTCCGGACGGTTATTCGCTATCACCGGTATATCCCATTCCGGCACCGGTTTCTGCAAAGAGATCCTGGCAGGCATCTCTTCGCCTGTCAGCAATGCAAGCATAGACAGGTAGGCCTGACGAGAAGTGGTCAGTTCTATCCGCTTTTGCCGGGTATTAAGCTGTTCCACACTGACAGCATCCAGATCGGCCTGACTGGCTATGCCATTCTCAATGTACGATGAAATCTGCTTATGGGTACGTTCCAGATCTTCCTGGAAGAGTTGGTTTTGCCTTAACTGTTCGTCCAGCAACAGAATTCCGAAGTACACTTGATTCACCCGCTCGGTAAGCGCATACATATCTACGTTCAATTTCTCCCGGTCCACATCCGACGATGCCTTGACCTGCTCTTTTCTCGAACGAATCTCACCTCCGTCCCAGATGTTCTGTTTCAGTTCCAGCATCACCTGATACTGGTCTTTCGGCAAACCTTTGATATCTACTCCGGGAACCTGTATGGGCAACTCTGTAACCTCACTCTGCCAACTGGCCTTACCCGAAAGGGTAAACTGAGGCAGATAACCTTTCGACGCATTGGCCAGATTATATTCTTTTGTCTTCTCTATCAACCCATACTGCCTTACCAGCGGATAGTTTTCCCGGGTTTTCCGTTGACACTCTTCAAGGGTGACCTGCCCATACATCAGCAGGGCAAGCAGGGAAAAAGACAAAGAAAAGATAACTCGTTTCATACTTCTATTCCTATTAATTTTTCTTTTCGACAAAGATAGGGAATAAGAACACGCAACCAGGTTCCGATTGTTTGCAATAATGTTCCATTAGTTCGATTCTTTAAGATAAATCAAATGCCTGCCGTGAATTTATCCGAGTTTGCGAAAATCAATGACCGAACAAAATAAACCCCGGAAGATGACTCTCCCGAGGTTCCATAGTTAGAAATACTTTTTTCTAAATCAACATTGCCATAAGGGTGTGTCGAAACTCCGTGCTGAACGATGACATCCCCCCTCTTTATTTCTTAACCTTTCCGATAAACAGAACATTATTATCGTTTTCATTCAAAGTAGCCGCCAGTTCCTTGAGTTTCTGTTCATCCGAAGCGGAACATTTGCCGGAAGCGATATGTTTCTCTATCTTTTCAATCAACTGTCCCGGTTCCAGACTCTGTATAAAGTATCCACGATAAAAACTGTGACCCGGAGCCGGAATAGGAAGGTTACCGTAAAAGTCGTTCACAAGGCGGAAATAAGAAGAAGCATTCTTCTCAGTATCCACCAAGACATCTCCACCTCCCGCTCCCTTATTGCCCCAGTAGGTGACCATGAAATGATGGGGCAGTCTGTAATATAGATGTATCGGCTTCTCATTCATATTCGGGAAAGTCATCGTGAATCTGGGCAACAACTTATTTCCGGCGGGATCGTAAGTGAAAAGAGTATCTATACCGGTATGGAAGAAATCGAAATCGTCACAGTTCCTATAGGAGAAAACCTCTCCGTCGAAGTTCATCACCTTCGTTGCAGCAGTTGCCGGAATTTGGTTCAGTATATTCCCTTCGGTATCCACCCTGAAAGCAAGGGGCTCACCTTCCTCGAAAGGCATGTGTACAACAGATAAGCTTCCGTCTTCATTCACCCATATTTTCGCTTTATTAATTTGCATGGGAAGCGGAATATCTTTAATCCATTGCCCGTTGATATCATACATCATGATTCTTTTCCCCACAAAAGGTGTGAAGAAGATATGGCCGTTCTTCTCATCAATGCATTCATCGTAGAGGGTGGTGTCATATTCACCGGGACCGCTTCCTACGGAACCGACATTATACAGGAACTTACCATCCCTGTCAAACAGTTTAAACACATCCTGGTTTCCCTGGCGGATACCGATATGCTTATCGGTAGCATTGATAAACCAGGCTTTGAAGTATGCCTCTTCGGAGGTTTCAAAACGAACGATGCGACAGTCTTCCACAAACTCGCTGAGCGGCACTTCTATCGTGTCTTTTACAGCCGATAAGTCACATATCGTCAGTTTGTTTCCGTTGTTTTCGACAGTAGTTACGCTTCCATCGTTTGCTTTCATAACTTTAGGTTCCTTGGTGGAAGTGTTGCAAGCGGACAGGCATCCCAGCAACAAAGCGGAGGACAGGAGTAGATAAGTGGTTTTCATGCAGAATTGTATTTAAGTTATTTATTACTAACAAATATACGAATAGTTCGTAACCCCGGATTGTTTGTACGGATAAATTTGATTCCGATTAGATTATATTAACTGTTTCGAAACAAACTCCACACTACGGTCCGTCCTTTATCACCCCAATGACAGCGACAGTCTTCCGCCCGGTCGGGATGTCAGGCTCCGGTCCGGATGTATCTTTTCGTTCGGGGAAGCATGTATTAAATTTCGTTCTTTTATTGGATAAAATATGCTATTCTTTATATCGCACCCGCTTATAAATCGTATATTTTACCTAAGTTTGCCGTGTGATAAAAACAGATTTATGGAAAAGAACAAACCTCTGGAACTGGCGCTCGACCTGCTGAAACACAGCAATATCGTATGCAATAACGAATATCGTTTTGTCACATCCGATTTCGGTATTGTCATCAGCTTTGCCAATATGGAAAGCCACCTATTCCGTTTAGGACAGCCTTACCGGCTGAAGGAAGGAAGAATTATCCGGGGACTACGCGGCAAAGCCCGGATCACAATCAATCTGATAGAGTACAACATATATCCTCAGACCATTGTCACATTCCTTCCCGGTTCCATCATTGAACTTTTAGAGTTCACACCCGACTACGACTTTCAGATGATCGCAGTCGATAAAGATTTCCTGCCACTGCTCCGAAGTGACCAGTTCTTCGAATCGCACGCACGACAAAACCTTGTTACGCAGGTAACGGATACCGAATGGAAACTGTCAGATGCATATTTCACACTGATATGGGACACTGTTCATGAAATCCCTTTCCGTCGGGAAGTGGTACAACATCTGCTTGCAGCCCTGTTGCACAATATAAAGTATATACGTACAGAAAAAGCAAATGACACTTCCCGCAGGTTTTCACATCAGGAAGAGATATTCTGGCGATTCATCGCATTGGTGAACGAATTCAGCAAAAGCGAACGCACCGTGGGCTTCTATGCCGGCAAGTTATGTCTGACCCCACGTTACCTGAACACACTGATCCGGCAGGTCAGTCACCAGACGGTGATGGAATGGATCAACCAGTCCGTTATTCTCGAAGCAAAAGTGTTATTGAAACACAGTAATCTGCTTGTTTACCAAATCTCGGACGAACTGCATTTTCCGAATCCTTCTTTCTTCTGCAAGTTCTTTAGGCGAATGACAGGAATGACTCCACAGGAATATAAAAAAAGGTGAATTCACAATGATAGCATCATATGTTACTGAATAGCGCATAAACAAACTACCCGATACAGCGCAAGCTACATCGGGTAGAAAATACAAAACGGTACAATCGGCACTTTATTATTTAAACTCTTCCAATACCAGTTTAAGTTCATCGATGGTCAGTTCTCCCACTTGTCTCCACAATTCGTGGCCGCGCTGCAAGAGAATAAAAGCCGGGGCCGTCTCAATATTGAATGAATCTGCCACTGCCTTGTCTTCCACGATATTCACTTTAATCACCTCGGAAACTTGTTTCTCGTAAGTCCGTACTACAGGTTCCAGCCATTCATAATGGGGAGACCAGTCTGCATAAAATTCCACCAGCACCAGACGATTCGTTCCGGATGCGGCATCCAATTGCTCTGCTATATTCATTATTACACTCTTTATTGATTTATATGTACTCTCAACAACAGGCAGCAGAAAAAGTTCCGGTTTTCAGGATTGTTAAGCAAAAGTGAATGTACCGGAAGACTCACCACAGATTAACCGATGCCACAGATTCATAATTCAAACCGATTTATATCTTCTCCGTGCATTGTGTCTGCCAATCTGTGGTGAAGCCCTAAAGTCCTTACTTATACTCTTCCCACGACTTGATCGCTATATCGTCAATGTCCATCGTGCAGAACGCATTGATAAACGCGCTCGCCAAGCGGGCATTAGTAATCAGCGGGATGTTGAGGTCGATGGCGGCACGACGGATCTTGTAACCATTGTCCAGCTCACCGGCAGTCAGATTCTTGGGAATATTGACCACCATGTCGATCTCTTTCTGATGCAGCATCTCGAGTGCCTGGGGATGCCCCTCTTCACTGGGCCAATAAACACGGGTGTTCTCCACACCATTCTCGGTAAGGAACTTGCTGGAACCTCCTGTCGCGAAAATATCATATCCCTTCTTCTGCAACATACGGGCCGCCTCGAGCATATCCACTTTCTGCTTCGGTGTTCCGGTAGAAAGCAGGATCTTCTTCTTCGGGATGCGATAGCCCACGGAAAGCATAGCCTTGAGCACGGCACAGGAAGTATCGCTGCCAATGCAACCCACTTCACCGGTCGAAGCCATATCCACTCCCAATACAGGGTCGGCTTTCTGGAGGCGGTTGAAAGAGAACTGGCTCGCCTTGATCCCAACATAATCGAGTTCGAACAGATTCTTCTCCGGCTTCTCAACAGGCAGGCCGAGCATGACTTTCGTGGCAAGTTCGATAAAGTTGATCTTCAATACCTTGCTGACGAAGGGGAACGAACGGCTGGCACGAAGATTACACTCGATCACCTTTATATCATTATCTTTAGCCAGATACTGAATGTTGAACGGGCCGGAGATATTGAGCGCCTTAGCTATCTCACGACTGATGCGTTTAATGCGACGAACCGTCTCTACATACAACTTCTGCGGCGGGAACTGGATAGTGGCGTCACCGGAATGTACTCCCGCAAACTCAATGTGTTCGGAGATTGCATAAGCGATGATTTCACCGTTCTGTGCCACAGCATCCATCTCCACCTCCTTGGCATGTTCGATGAACTGGCTGACCACTACCGGATGCTTCTTCGATACGTTGGCCGCCAGTTGCAGGAAGCGTTCCAGCTCTTCTTGGTTGGAACATACGTTCATTGCCGCACCGCTGAGCACATACGACGGACGGACAAGCACAGGGAAACCTACCTTATCGACAAACGAGTTAATGTCCTCGAGTGAAGTAAGGGCACGCCACTCCGGTTGATCCACTCCGATACGGTCGAGCATGGCGGAGAATTTGTCGCGGTCCTCGGCATTGTCGATGCTCTGGGCGGATGTTCCGAGAATGTGGATGTTCTGGGCATCGAGACGCAGGGCGAGATTGTTAGGTATCTGGCCGCCGGTGGAAACAATGACTCCGTGCGGATTCTCCAGTTCAAGGACATCCATCACGCGTTCGAACGTCAGTTCGTCAAAATAAAGCCGGTCGCACATATCATAGTCGGTCGATACGGTCTCGGGATTATAGTTGATCATCACCGAACGCCATCCTTCCTTACGGATCGTATTAAGCGCCTGCACCCCGCACCAGTCGAACTCTACGGAAGAACCGATCCGGTAGGCACCCGAACCGAGAACGACAATGGAACGATGGTCACCCAGGTAAGTGACGTCGTTGGCTGTGCCGCTATAGGTCAGGTAAAGATAATTGGTCTGTGCCGGATATTCGGCAGCCAGCGTATCGATTTGCTTCACCACGGGAACAATGCCCAGGCTCTTACGGTAATTGCGGACATAAAGACTGCCGTCTTCCATATCGCCTTCGTAGCCGATGGCACGTGCAATCTGGAAATCGGAGAATCCCTGACGCTTGGCTTGCTTGAGCAGGTCGGCAGGCAAGTCGGCTATCTGCTTATGATTGTTCCCCCACTGATGGAGTTCCTCAGAAGTATCCATGATATTCATCAATTTCTGGAGGAACCATTTGTCGATCTTGGTCAGTTCGTGCACCTGATCGATAGTATATCCGGCACGGAAAGCCTTCGAGATGACAAAGATACGTTTATCGGTCGGTTCGTGCAGTGCTTTGTCGATGTCGGGGATAACGAGTTCCTTGTTTTCCACAAAACCATGCATCCCCTGTCCGATCATTCGCAAGCCCTTCTGAATCGCTTCCTCAAAAGTGCGGCCAATGGCCATTACCTCACCGACGGACTTCATCGAAGAGCCGAGTTCCTTGTCCACACCGTGGAACTTACCGAGGTCCCAACGCGGAATTTTGCAGACTACATAATCGAGTGCCGGCTCAAAGAAGGCGCTGGTGGTTTTCGTCACAGAGTTCTTCAGGTCGAACAACCCGTAGCCAAGTCCGAGTTTTGCGGCCACAAAGGCAAGCGGATAACCGGTAGCCTTGGAAGCCAGGGCAGACGAACGGCTCAGGCGGGCATTCACCTCGATCACGCGATAGTCTTCACTTTCGGGGTCGAAAGCATATTGCACGTTACATTCTCCCACAATGCCGATGTGGCGGATGATGCGGATGGCGAGCTCGCGCAGTTTATGATACTCCTTATTGGTCAGGGTTTGTGAAGGAGCTATCACGATAGACTCACCGGTATGGATGCCCAGCGGGTCGAAATTCTCCATATTGCAGACCGTGATACAGTTATCAAAACGGTCACGCACCACCTCGTACTCCACCTCCTTCCAGCCACGGAGGCTCTTCTCAACCAATACCTGCGGAGAGAAGGAGAAAGCTTTTTCCACGAGTAGGTCCAGTTCTTCTTCATTGTCACAAAAACCCGAACCCAATCCGCCCAGTGCGTAAGCTGCACGGACAATGACCGGATAGCCTAATTCCCGGGCAGCACGACGGGCGTCTTCTGCGTTCTCCACCGCCTCGCTCTTGATGGTCTTCACATCGATCTCGTTCAGCTTGTCGACGAAAAGTTCACGGTCCTCGGTGTCGATAATGGCCTGTACGGGAGTTCCCAGAACTTTCACATTATATTTCTCCAGAATCCCTTCGCGGTAAAGGGCGACTCCGCAGTTCAATGCCGTCTGTCCGCCAAAGGCGAGCATAATGCCTTCGGGACGTTCCTTCCGGATCACCTTCTCCACAAAGTAGGGTGTCACGGGAAGGAAGTATATCTGGTCGGCCACGCCTTCCGATGTCTGCACGGTAGCGATGTTGGGGTTGATCAGGATGGTTTCAATGCCCTCCTCTTTCAGGGCTTTGAGTGCTTGGGAACCGGAATAATCAAATTCACCGGCCTCACCGATCTTCAAGGCACCGGAACCAAGCAGCAGTACTTTCTTTATATTGTTTTCTTTCATTATTATAATGTTTTTGAGTTTGGTTTACCACAGAGTAACACAGAGTTCCACAGAGATTATTTTCTCTTAACATCTTATAAACAAGAAATTAAAACTCTGTGAGACTCCGTGTTACTCTGTGGTAAAACAGATTCGTTTCTATCTCTTTATGCAGAATATACTTTAGAGCAACTTCACGAACTCGTCGAAGAGGAACTCCGTATCCGTGGGTCCGCTGGCTGCTTCCGGATGGAACTGTGCAGAGAACCAGGGATTCGTCTTATGGCGTATTCCTTCGTTAGAGCCATCATTCATATTGATAAACAGCGGTTCCCAGTCGGTGCCAAGTGTATTATTGTCTACCGCATAACCATGATTCTGCGAAGTGATGAAACAACGTTCCGTGCCAACCATGCGTACCGGCTGGTTGTGGCTGCGATGCCCGTATTTCAGCTTGTATATCTTAGCCCCTCCGGCTTTGCTCAGCAACTGGTTACCCATGCAGATACCGAAAATAGGTAACTTGGGATTCTGCATCGCTTTACGGATGTTCTGCACGGCAGCATCACACGTATCCGGATCACCCGGTCCGTTGGAGATGAAGAGTCCGTCGAACTTCAGATGATTGAAATCATAATTCCAGGGTACACGGATCACTTCCACATCCCGGCGAAGCAGGCAACGGATAATGTTCGTCTTCACACCGCAATCCACAAGCACCACTTTCTTCTTGTCCGCCCCCTCGTTATAACGGATCACCTCTTTGCATGAAACCTTGTCTACGTAGTTCACTCCACTGTATACAGCTTCCGGAGCACTCTCCGGTTCATCGTCAAATACGATCCGTCCCATCATCACCCCATGTTCACGCAACACTTTGGTCAGCTCACGGGTATCGATCCCTGTAATGCCCGGCACCTGCTCACGCTTCAGCCAGTCAGCCAGACTCTCAACGGCATTCCAATGACTGTATTCCTGTGAGTAATCGCTTACGATAATAGCTTCGGCATGGATGCGTTCGCTCTCCATAAACGTAGCCAGTCCGTTGGGCTCTATGCTAAAAGGAGGTACACCATAGTTGCCCACCAGCGGATACGTCAGTGTCATCAACTGCCCCGCATACGAAGGGTCGGTCAGACTCTCCGGATAACCGGTCATGGCGGTATTGAACACTACTTCACCTGCCACGGGCTTTTCGTAACCGAACGACTTACCGTGGAAACGGCTCCCGTCGTCAAGGACCAAAGTCACATTCTTCATTCTTATCTTTTCTTTATTTAAGTTCACCTTTCTTTTAAAATTGGTACACCTGCTCGATGTAGTTAATAAATGCTTCGTTCAGCAGCTTCACCCCGCCCGGTGTAGGATAGTTGCCACTGAAGTACCAGTCTCCCGTATGATTGGGACACGCCTCGTGCAGCCCCTCGAGCGGCTGATAGACAATCTGCACTTTCGCTTTCGTTCCTTTCGGCGTCAGCAGTTCCACCATCTTCTCCGAAATCTCCTCATCGGTGAAAGGAGCATAAATATCCTTCACATAGTTTACCATCTGCTCTTTCGGCAGTCCCACCTGATCTTTCGACTTCCGGTAAGCCGATGCGATCACATCTTTCATATCCCGGTCCTTCAGCAATTCAATTGCAGCTTTAAAGGCGATGAATTCGGACATCTTCGCCATATCAATACCGTAATAGTCGGGATAGCGAACTTGCGGAGAAGAAGAGACGATGACTATCTTCTTCGGTCCCAGACGGTCGAGGATACCGATAATACTCTGTTTCAGAGTAGTACCGCGAACAATGCTGTCGTCGATAATCACCAGATTGTCGATACCGGAACGGAGACTGCCGTATGTGATGTCATATACGTGTGCTGCCAAGTCATTCCGGCTATTGCCCTCGGCAATGAAAGTGCGCAGTTTGATATCTTTGATAGCCACTTTCTCCGAACGGATACGGCGGGACAGAATCACTTCCAATTCATCGTGATCCGGATGATGTCCCAGGCTCGCAATCTGCCGCACCTTCTCTTCATTCAGATAATTGTCCAACCCCTGAAGCATACCGTAAAATGCCACCTCTGCCGTATTCGGGATGAACGAGAAGACGGTATGGTCGAGGTCATTATCAATCGCTTTCAGGATGTTCGGAACCAGTTTCTCACCCAGTTGTTTTCTCTCCTTATAAATATCCGCGTCACTGCCTCGCGAGAAGTAGATCCGCTCGAACGAACAGGCTTTCTTCTCCCGTGCCTTATTGATCTGTGCCGTACGCAACTTTCCCTCTTTACTGATCAGGAGGGCCTGTCCCGGCAGTAATTCCCTGATTTCTCCTATCGGAACATTGAGTGCCGTCTGAATGACCGGACGTTCGGAAGCAAGCACCGCAATCTCGTCATCCTGATACCAGAACGCCGGACGAATCCCCCACGGGTCACGCAATGCAAAGCTCTCTCCGCTACCGGTCAGTCCGCACATCACATACCCCCCGTCCCATTCTTTACTCGACGTGCGCAACACGTTGGCAAGGTCGATGTGGTCCTCAATGTAATGCGTCACGCCCATGCCGGTCAGGCCTTCAGCCTCAGCCAGGTTAAAGAGACGTTCCACTTCACGGTCGAGCCTGTGCCCCACTTGTTCCAACATAATATACGTATCGGCATACTTACGGGGATGCTGGCCGATGGCCGTGATACGGGCAAAAATTTCATCCACATTGGTCATGTTGAAGTTGCCGCAAAGAGCAAGATTCTTCGCCCGCCAGTTATTTCTTCTGAGAAACGGATGAACATAGGATATCCCGGATTTTCCGGTAGTCGAGTAACGCAGATGCCCCATATAAGCTTCTCCGGCAAAAGGCAGTGTCCGTTTGGCAAACGCGGCATCGTGCAACTGTTCTTTGCTCAGATCCTTGAAGTTACTTTGTACTGTCTCAAATATCTCGGTGATGGCACCGGAACCCAATGCCCGCTCACGGAACATATACTCCTCACCCGGATTTGCTTCCAGTTTCACACACGCCAGACCGGCACCTTCCTGACCACGGTTATGCTGCTTTTCCATCAGCAGATAGAGCTTATTCAGCCCGTACATCCACGTTCCGTACTTCTTTTCATAGTACTCCAGCGGTTTAAGCAAACGTATCATGGCAACGCCACATTCATGTTTCAGTTGTTCCATCTATTCTCTTATTTAGCAGTTTACGCGAATCAAAAATTAAAGGACTTATCATTTTTCCCAAGAGTTCAAACATAACTGCTCCAACTCCTGATTCGTATTATTTATACATGGGTCATTGAACTCACTCCATAGTCACACTCTCTTCCTTTATCCCGGTCGCTTCATCTTTCCTGCCTTGCAACAGTGTGTCAGAAAAAGCCTCTCTAATTATCAACGAATCAGAGTACTTTAATGTTTCCGGCCTCACAGCACGAGAAACCGTTATCTTACAAAACTTATGCATCGGGCGGAAAGAAGAAAAGGAATAAACGGGTACCTCTGTATAGGTACTGTTACGGAAGATGTAACTTTGGGATGGAAATTCTTGGAGGATAACGGTGGGAGTCTCGATAATGCCGTCAGAAGCAAACACGAACGTTTCGCCTTGCGGCCGATATACATTTAACAGCTGGTTGTCGTTGATGATCGCTACCCCGGCGCTGTCGTATCCGCGATACTTCAGTCGCTTCAGCCCCTTGATAAGGATGGGGTAGGCTTCTCTCTTACCAATGTAGCCTACGATTCCACACATATTATCCTTTTTTGTTTTCGCGTGCAAAGATACACAATCTATATGACATAAAGATAAGCTTTCCTATAAATATTTGACATAAACGTACAAAAAAGTTGTTTTAATACCAAAACGTTAATTAACGCAATATTTCAATCTCAAAAAGAAAGAATTCAAAATCGTTTAACGATAAAATGGAAGCATTTCTCTTACCCATACTCCCATTTTCGGTACACAGGAATGTATTGTAAAGAGATTTAAAAGAAATTTATAGCTTTGTTTAACGCAGATTAGCATCCTTATCCTGCTGATTTGCGTTACTTTTTTATATCTTTGAAGGCGAACCAAAAACTGAAATATATGAAAATTAAAAAACTTCTGTTTGCCTCTGCCCTGCTTTTTTCAGCATACAATGCCGCTGCGCAAACCCAGGTCATTGCACATCGCGGATTCTGGAAAACCGAAGGTTCTGCGCAAAACAGTATCGCCGCCTTGCTAAAAGCCGACTCCATCGGATGCTACGGTTCGGAGTTTGATGTATGGCTGGCAGCCGATGACCAGTTAGTGGTCAACCATGATCCCACATTCAAAGGGAAAAGGATGGAAAACTCACCTTCCACCGCACTGACAGCCATCAAACTGGATAATGGGGAGAGCCTGCCTACCCTTGCCAAATACTTGAAAGCGGCACAACCGCTACACACCCGGTTGATTCTTGAGCTGAAAGCACACAGCACCCCACTCCGCGAAACGAAAGCCATCGAAAAAATCGTTGCCCTGGTCAAAGACATGGGACTGGAGGAACGGATGGAATACATCACCTTCTCCCTGCATGCCACAAAAGAATTTATCCGCTTGGCTCCGGAAGGCACTCCCGTCTACTATCTTGACGGTAACCTGTCACCCAAGGAGCTGAAAGAATTAGGATGTGCCGGGCCGGACTATCATTACACCGTATTCCGCAAACATCCCGAATGGATCCGGGAATGCCATGATTTGGGCATGAAAGTGAATGCCTGGACTGTGAACAAGACGGATGACATGAAATGGCTGATCGATCGAAAAGTAGATTTCATCACCACCAATGAACCGGTACAACTGCAAAATCTGTTGAAAAAATAAATCTCCGTATCCAATCATTTTTTTAATTCTCCCTTGAGTGAGTACACGCCCGCTCAAGGGAGTTTTTTCAATCCCGACTTCGTGTCTCATAGCTACAAAAACCATTCCGTATCTATTTAAAATGTTACTTTTACGATTCAGCATACCATATTTACAATTTAGCAACTACCGTTTACAGTTCAGAAAATAAACTTGAAAAAAAATAAAGCAAACGTTCTATCTTTGGGCAAAAGAAAATATATAACTTAAAAAAATTAGAATCATGAAAAAGTTATCAGTATTACCGGTGTTGCTGTTATTCGTTTGTCTGGGAAATGTACAGGCACAAACAGCAAAAGAAATGACACGTAAACAAAAGAAAGCTGAACAGGAATTACTGGATCAAGCATTATTTGATGAAGCCAAACAGGCAATTACCATGAAAAATTTCATTTTAGAGGCCGACCATGTGATATTTAAGTACGGTACATCGGCCTTCGTTTCTTCGAATACAAATTTTGTAGCAGTAAAAGATGACAAGGCCGTGGTTCAGGTAGCTTTCAACATACCCGTTAGCGGTCCTAACGGTTTGGGTGGTATCACCGTCGAAGGTAGTACCTCCAACTACAAACAGACTACCGACAAAAAAGGAAATATATTCGTATCAATGAGCGTAATGGGAACCGGAATATCCGCACAAGTAAACATTCGCTTGGACAAGGGAAGTAATAATGCGTCGGTAGATATAAGTCCGAACTTCAATTCAAATCGTTTCACACTAACCGGAAGTTTACTTCCTTTGACTAAAGCTAACGTTTTCAAAGGTACATCACTTTAAGGTAAAAAGATTGTTTTCAGGCCATAATCAAGTATTGAAATAATAATTACATTACCCCTAAAAGTGAATTACCGGACGGAATTACGGAATAAGAGAATAACGCCAGTTTCCGCATAGGCATTTGTTTATACTATTTTCCGAGAAACAAGAGGTTGCCCAAAACCATTGTGATATTTTGTGCCTCCTCTTGTTTTTTTTACTAAATTTGTAATATACACATAAAGTCTACAATCAATATGCGACAAAAATACAATCATTTGTTCAATGGCTTGCTATTCTCAGGGTTAGCATCTTTTTCATATCTGTTTCTCGTGCTGTACTCCGACTTGACTCCGAAGCATTTGGAAGTATTGATTTCTTTTAAGTCGTTCATATTGATACTTGCCGCTTTTAATCTGGTTGGTTTCGGAGTATTGATGATTCACAACTGGCAGAAGCGCAGTTTCCAGTTCCTGGTCAAACGTAAAGATCGATTAATTATTGACTGCATCCTTACTGCAATCATACTGTTTTTGATGAATTATCTAGTCTGGTCAATAGTAAAAGCCATATTTGAGGTTCCCGAACCTTTTATCCTAAAAGGCCGAGGATTAAGAATAATAGCCCTGGTCTGGTTAGTAGAAATGGTGATAACCAATCTAACTTTGACTATCAACTTCTACAGGCAATTGGTTCTTTTGCACGAAAAGGCAGAGCAATTTGAAGAAGCTTCCATAAAAGCCCAATACGTAGCCTTACAGAATCAACTGAATCCGCATTTTCTTTTCAACAGCCTCAATACGCTTATCTCCGAAATAGAATATTCTCCTCGAAACGCCGTTCTATTCACCCAGCGCTTGTCCGACGTATACCGGTATATATTACAAAGCCAGCAACAGCGCTTGGTTACTTTAAAATCGGAATTGTCTTTCATTGATTCCTACATCTTTCTTCATAAAGTTCGTTTAGGAGATTGTATCCGAATCGATAACAAGGTAGAGTTACACAATTACGATTTGAAGTTACCTTCGTTGGCCCTACAGTTATTAGTAGAAAACGTCATTAAACACAACATTATTAATATGGATTATCCGATGAAGATACTGATTGATTACGAACAACAAAGTGGTATGTTGGCGGTAACCAATGAAATTAGAGTAAAGCCCAATGTAGCTACTACGGGAATGGGGCTAAAGAATCTTTCAATCCGCTATCGCCTGATATGCGATAAGAATATCCTCATAGAAAGTAATACTAATTATTTCACCGTTAAAGTTCCCCTATTAAATGAATAAAATTACAGCTGTTATTATTGAAGACGAAATTCCGGCGGCCCGCCGATTGAATAAGATCATAAATGAAATACGTCCCGAATGGCAAGTCACGATATTGCCCGGCAGTGTAGAAAAAAGTGTAGAATGGTTTAATAAGAATCCACATCCGGATATTGTTTTTCTCGATATACAACTGACAGACGGCATTTCATTCACATTTATCGAACAAGCACGTCCGGAGAGCACTATCATCTTTACCACTGCATACGATGAATATGCTATTAGGGCTTTTGCCGTCAATAGCATTGACTATTTACTTAAACCGATAGACAGTGTCCGGCTGGAAGAAGCTATTGCCAAGTTCGAACATCTTACCACCAAATATCTGGTACAGGAGCAAAAGACAACCGATCTAATAGACATTTTACAAAACATAGCCAATCCGTGCAAAAAGTATCGCACCCGTTTTCTTATATCAGGCGAAGATAAACTTTTTACCCTGCAAGTTGAAGATATCGCCTATTTCTATTCTGAAAACAAAATAACTTTTGCCGTTACCAAGCAAAACAGGGAACATATTATCGATCTCTCTCTGGACAGGTTGATGGAACAACTCAATCCGGATATCTTTTTCCGAAGTAGCCGGCAGACAGTGATCAGTATTAACGCTATTGAGCGGATTGAATCGTATTTTCTGGGAAAAGCCATTTTACATGTAAAACCTCCTTTTAAAGATAAGATAATCGTCAGCCGTGATAAAATACCTCAGTTGAAACTTTGGTTAAACTACTAAAAGCATTACATATCTTAGACATTTGAAATTGTTTTATCTCCTCCATCATTGATATAGAGATTTAACTGTATCCAACTTCGGACTCAAATACATATTCTGATACAGTCCGGTTAGCCGCACACAAAAAGAAAGCATTTAAGAAGAAAGAGGTTTCATTCTGTCAGGATGGGGCCTCTTTCCTCTTTTATAAAGATGCCAAATTGATCTAAATCAATTCATCCATCCTATCCCAAAATCCTAAAAGAGACACAGAACAAAATCGCTTCATTACAGTTTATTTAAAATACGCAGCATTCTTATTTCAATTCAGAAGTAAAAACAGGCAGAAATATCACAAAGTGAAAGATTTCTTAAAATAAATAGATATAAGACATGCTTTTGATAGAAATACAAAACAAAAAGTCATATCTTTGCAATGTAAAAAGACAAAAAGATACAAAAATCAATTAATATAGATAAAAATGACAAGAACGTTTCAATTCACCAAGATGCATGGAACAGGGAACGATTACATCTATGTCAATACCCTCAGATTTCCAATCGCACACCCCGAAAAGATAGCCATCGAATGGAGCGCTTATCATACGGGGATCGGCAGTGACGGGCTCGTTTTGATCGGTCATTCGGACAAAGCGGATTTCAGCATGCGCATATTCAATGCCGACGGTTCGGAAGCAATGATGTGCGGCAACGCAAGCCGGTGCATCGGCAAGTATCTTTATGAATACGGACTGACCTCAAAAAACATCATCACCTTGGAAACCCTCTCGGGTATCAAAGTGCTGAAACTGCACCTTGAAGCCCAAACGGTAAAAGCCGTAACGGTTGATATGGGTGTACCACTGGAAACCGGAACAATAGATTTCGACAACAAATTTCCATTCGTCTCCACGCAAGTATCGATGGGGAATCCGCACCTCGTCACCTTCGTGGACGATATCCGGAGTATAGACCTTCCGGAGATCGGCCCGAAGCTGGAAAAACATCCGCTTTTCCCTGACCGTACGAACGTGGAGTTTGCACAGATAACAGGAGAAAACAAGATCCGTATGCGGGTGTGGGAAAGGGGATCGGGCATTACACAGGCCTGCGGGACAGGTGCCTGTGCGACAGCCGTAGCGGCCCATCTCACCGGACGGACGGGACGAACCGTAGATATCGTGATGGACGGAGGCACACTGACCATAGAGTGGGACGAAGCAACAGACCATGTATACATGACCGGACCGGCAGTTAAAGTATTCGACGGAACAATAGAACTAAGAGAATAGTTAATGGATTTCAGGTATCAGTCCTTTTGATAAGGTATAAAGATTTAGTTTTCAGGAATAACATTTCAAACTTAAAACAAGAACAATATGGCATTAGTAAACGAACATTTTTTGAAATTACCGGGAAGCTACTTGTTCTCGGATATAGCGAAGAAAGTCAATACTTTTAAAATAACACACCCGAAGCAGGATATCATCCGGCTGGGGATCGGCGATGTGACCCGTCCCCTTCCGAAGGCCTGCATCGAAGCCATGCACAAGGCAGTCGAAGAGATGACGTCTGTCGAAACTTTCCGAGGATATGGCCCCGAACAAGGATACGATTTCCTGATCGAAGCCATCATCAAGAACGATTATGCTCCGCGCGGCATCCATCTTTCGCCTACAGAAGTATTTGTCAATGACGGTGCCAAGAGCGATACGGGCAATATCGGAGACATCCTCCGTCACGATAACAGTGTAGGTGTCACAGATCCCATTTATCCGGTTTACATCGACAGCAACGTGATGTGCGGACGTGCCGGAGTGCTGGATACCCAAAGTGGCAAATGGAGTAACGTCACTTATATGCCTTGCACCGCCGAAAATCATTTCATCCCGGCCATTCCGGAGAAACGCATCGACATCGTCTACCTCTGTTATCCCAACAATCCGACCGGTACGACGCTGACAAAAGCGGAACTGAAGAAATGGGTGGATTACGCACTGGCTAATGATATCCTGATCTTGTTTGACGCAGCTTACGAGGCCTACATTCGGGAACCGGATATTCCCCACTCCATCTACGAAATAAAAGGGGCCAAGAAATGCGCCATCGAATTCCGCAGTTTCTCGAAAACAGCTGGTTTTACAGGAATACGTTGCGGATACACCGTCGTGCCGAAAGAGTTGACAGCAGCCACGCTCGAAGGAGAACGCATCCCTCTGAACCAGTTGTGGAACCGTCGGCAATGTACCAAATTCAACGGTACATCGTACATTACGCAACGTGCGGCAGAAGCAATCTACACTTCTGAGGGAAAAGAGCAGATACAGGAAACGATCAATTATTATATGACAAACGCCCGGATCATGAAGGAAGGGCTGGAGTCTACCGGTCTGAAAGTGTACGGAGGAGTGAATGCACCCTATTTATGGGTAAAGACACCGAACGGAATAAGCTCGTGGCGCTTCTTCGACCAGATGCTATACGAAGCCAACGTAGTAGGAACTCCGGGAGTCGGCTTCGGTCCCAGCGGAGAAGGTTACATCCGCCTGACGGCATTTGGCGAGCGGGATGATTGTATCGAAGCGATGCAACGCATCAAGAACCGGCTGTAGTTCTCCTCACTCTTCAACAGGATAAATGGCATGAATACGGCAGACAGTCATGTCACCACAGATTACACGGATTTTCACAGATTAATAATTTATTTCATTGAAAATCAGATTAAAGCATCTGTGTTAATCTGTGTAATCTGTGGTGAATACTTGCCCCATCTTTATTATTCGATAATCTCCGCATCCTCAATCTCTCCTTTCACCGGAGTTGTAGGACGACGACGGGCAAACTTGAACCAGTTGATCAGTTCGGAAACGGCATAAACCAAGCTGCTGACACCGATAATCATAAAGGCCGTGTTACGTGCTCCGGTAGGATTAAACAGGGCTACGATACCCGCTATCAGGATCAAGACCGGTATCACATAGAAACCTCCCGGAACGGGTGTCCAGCGACGTGCCATCGAAAGGGATGCAATCTGTTGTACGCCTCCCATAATCAGGATAAAGCCCAGCAGGAACATCAGTACATCGGCAAAGAACCCCGGCATCGTGACCAGCCAGAGTCCGAATAGCAGACTGCCCACTCCCTCGATGGGGAAACGGCGGGACACACCCGGTTCCGGCTTTGTTCCGAAATAGCCGATCAGCACAATAAATCCCGGAATCAGGAACAGGACGCCGATGGTTATGACAATATAGTTAATTGCCGCATCCGGCCAGAGTACCAGTACCAGACCGATGACAAGCGCACAAATAGTGCGGATAAGAGAATAATTCATTGATTTCATATCTTACATTTTTTTAACGGGATATCCCGCATACATTCTGCGAATATACGTGTTTCTGTCTACATATAAAAAGAACAAATGAATTTTGTAATAAGTTCATAGCAAGATTGTAATATCTATTACATCATGCAAGCGTACTTTTGCAGAAAAATAAGTAAACTCTTATCCGAATGAAATCAGACGAAGCGAAACGTAAAAAGCTTTATGTAGAACGGGACATCAGTTGGATGCATTTCAATCAACGCATCTTGCTTGAAGCTGCCCGCCCGGAAGTTCCGTTACTGGAACAACTTACCTTTCTGGGCATTTACTCTAACAATTTAGACGAGTTCTTCCGTGTTCGCGTAGCTACACTGAACCGCATTGTAGAGTACGACGACAAGAATATCCGTGAAGAGCGTGACACGGCCGCACGCACCTTGAAACAGATCGGAAAGCTGCACGATCAATACTACCGGCAGTTTGAAGAAACATTCGCTTCGATCATGGAGAAGTTAAAGCAAGAAAACATCCACATCATCAAAGATACCGAACTGACACCGGAACAGGAACACTTCATCACTTCACTCTACCGAAACCGGCTGAATGGGTCTACCAATCCGCTCTTTCTTACTAAAACGTCCCGTCATACGGACGACCAGACCGATGAAGACATCTACCTTGCCATCCGCTTGTTGCGCAAAGACAGTGAGGGAAAAGTGAAAATGAAAGATTATGCCGTCATCGAGCTTCCCACCGCCGAGTTCGGACGTTTCATCCGCCTGCCGGATTCGGACGGCAAAACCTATCTGATGTTTCTGGACGACGTTATCCGCTACTGCCTGCCGATGATCTTCATAGGCATGAATTATACGGACTATGAAGCTTACACCTTCAAGTTCACCAAAGATGCCGAAATGGAGATAGACAGTGATCTGCGTACAGGTGTGCTCCAAAAAATATCGAAGGGCATCAAAAGCCGGAAACGGGGCGAACCGATCCGTTTCGTCTATGACAAAGAGATGCCGAAAGATCTGCTGCGAAAACTGACCGACCGGCTCAACGTGGATAAAAACGACACCCGTGTAGCAGGCGGGCGCTATCATAACTTCAAAGACCTGATGAAGTTTCCCGACTGCGGACGGGCCGACCTGAAATATCCTGCCTGGCCTCCCGTCTTCAAACAGGAACTGAACGGGACGGAAAGCATCCTGAGACAGATCAGGAAACAGGACCGGTCGCTGCATTACCCCTATCAATCGTTCGATACCGTGATCCGTGTATTGCGCGAGGCAGCCATCAGCAAAGAAGTGAAAAGCATCAAGATGACTCTCTATCGCCTGGCCAAAGACTCGAAGGTAGTGAAAGCTCTGATCTGCGCCGCACAAAACGGAAAAAAAGTAACGGTTATCATCGAATTGCTCGCCCGTTTCGACGAAGCGTCCAACATCAGCTGGAGCAAACGCATGCAAGAGGCAGGAATCAAAGTGATATTCGGAGTGGAAGGTCTGAAAATCCACTCCAAGCTGGTACATATCGGAACACGGTTTGGCGACCTGGCCTGTATCAGCACCGGAAATTTTCATGAAGGAAACGCACGGATGTATACCGATTTCACCATC
Organism: Bacteroides fragilis; assembly: GCF_019583405.1. Classification (GTDB taxonomy): domain Bacteria; phylum Bacteroidota; class Bacteroidia; order Bacteroidales; family Bacteroidaceae; genus Bacteroides; species Bacteroides fragilis_B. The sequence continues at coordinate 896,264 of NZ_SZUU01000001.1, forward strand.
ATGACAGCACATCGCTCCATTGTGAGGGAAGTAGACCGGGTATTCGACTTCATAGAGAAGCCCTACCTCCCGGTGAACTTCAAGGAGCTGCTCGTGTCGCCCAACGATATGCGCAAACGGCTGACAGCCCTGATCAACCAAGAAATCAAGAACAAGCGACAGGGAAAAGAGGCATACATCCTTGCCAAAGTGAACCATATTACCGACCGGATACTGATACAGAAACTCTACGAAGCTTCGACAGCCGGTGTACAAACAGACCTGGTGGTCCGGGGCAATTGCTCCCTGGTGACCGGCATCCCGGGAGTCAGCGACAACATCCGGATCAACGGCATCATCGACCGTTATCTGGAACATCCGCGCATCTTCATCTTCGCCAACGGAGGGGAAGAAAAATACTATATAGGATCGGCCGACTGGATGCCCCGCAATCTGGACAACCGCATCGAAGTGCTTACGCCTGTATACGACAAAGTGATACAAGCAGAACTGAAACGTGTGGTCTGCTACGGACTTCGCGACACAGCCAAAGGGCGAATCGTGGACGGAAGCGGTGAGAACAAGACCTGGGAAAACAGCGATGCACCTTTCCGCTCACAGGAAGAATTATACAAATACTATAAAGAATCAGAATGAAAAAGGTAAACTATGCCGCCATCGACATTGGCTCCAATGCCGTGCGGCTACTGATAAAGAGTGTAAATGAAGAGGGTTCGCCCGAGGGTTTGTTGAGAAAAGTCCAACTGATACGCATTCCCCTCCGGCTGGGCGAGGACGCTTTCACCACCGGAGAAATATCAGAAGGGAAAGCAGAAAAACTGATCCGGCTGATGAAAGCCTACAAGCAGCTGATGAAAATATTCGAAGTTTCGGATTACCGTGCCTGCGCCACATCTGCCATGCGCGATGCACGCAACGGAAAAGAAATCACGCGCAAGATAGAAAAGAAAACCGGCATCCGAGTCGAAATCATCGACGGTCAGGAAGAAGCGCATATCGTCTACGATAACCACATCGAACAGCTTTTTGCTTCGGGCCAGAATTATCTGTATGTCGATGTCGGCGGCGGCAGCACAGAAATCAATCTGATCTGTGACTCCGAACTCAAAAGTTCACGCTCCTACAACATCGGAACCGTGCGCATGCTCAGCGGCATGGTGAAAAACGAAGAAAAAGAGCAAATGCGAACCGACCTCCAGGCATTGGCTGCCGAATATGCTCCCATACAGATTATAGGATCGGGAGGCAATATCAATAAGCTTTTCCGGCTGGCGGACAAAAAGGATAAGAAACAGTCTTTCCTCCCGATTGAATCGTTGAAGGAAATCTGCGAAACCTTGAAAGCGCTATCAAAAGAAGAACGGATCAAGCAGTTCAAACTGAAACCCGACCGGGCGGATGTAATTGTTCCGGCAACGGAAATTTTTCTGGAAGTGGCAAAACAAGTAAATGCAACGGGGATCACAGTCCCGACAATCGGACTGTCGGACGGTATCATCGACAGCCTCTATACCAAGAATATGCGCATGGAAACGGACGCTAAATAAAACGGGTCACCACAGATTACACAGATTAACACAGATTATTTATCGTGTTGATTCATGGTATAAAAGAATCTATGCAAATGTGAGCTATGATTCACCACAGATTACACGGATTTTCACAGATTAATAATTTATATTCATCGGGAATTAAATAATCTGTGTTAATCTGTGTAATCTGTGGTGAATACAAACCTATAGCGAACTCTTCAGTATTTCCTTTGCAACCGCTCCGGTGACATCTTCATTCTCGCCATATCTCACGCCACGTTCATTGAAGCGGCGTTCTATTTCGTCAATTGTTTCCATGCCGATGCCCTCTTCACTTAAGCGGGTGGTCAATCCCAGTGAACGGAAAAATTCTTCGGTGCGGCGGATAGCTTCATCGATGCGTTCGTCACGGCTTCCGGACGTAATGCCCAGCACCCTCTCTCCATATTGCAGAATCTTGTCACCTTTTGCTTTACGGAGCACACGCAACGTACCGGGGAAGACAATGACAAGTGTGTGTCCGTGAGTCAAACCATGCAGCGCAGTCAGTTCATGCCCGATCATGTGTGTAGCCCAATCCTGAGATACCCCCATGGCGATAAAGCCGTTCAGTGCCATAGTGGCCGACAGCATAAAATCGGACATCAACTGATAATCGTGCTGATTCTCACGGATCTTGGGAGCTATTTCCATCAAGGTCTGCAAAATGCCTTCCGCCCAACGGTCCATTACCCGGCTCTGTCCCGGAGTAGTCATATATTGCTCCATCACATGCACAAACGTATCGGCAATTCCACAAGCCACCTGATGGGGCGGCAAAGTAAACGTCACTTCCGGATCGAGGATAGAGAACAGAGGATAATTGGAATAGAAAGGATATTTTTCTTTGGTTTCATGTCGCGAAATCACGGCTCCGCTATTCATCTCCGATCCTGTGGCAGGCAGGGTAAGAACAGTGGCAAGAGGGACGGTGTGGGTCACCGGATGCCCGGCAAGTACCAGATCCCAGGCGTCGCCGTCATACAGCAGTCCGGCGGAAATCAGCTTGGTGCCATCAATGACCGATCCTCCTCCTACTGCAAGCAGATAGTCCACCTTTTCCTCCTTTCCGAGAGCGATGGCCTTACGCAAGGTCTCGATGGAAGGGTTGGGTTCAATTCCCCAAAACTCTACCGTGAAATGATTCTTCAGTGCTTCCTTCACCTGGTCATATACACCATTCTTTTTCACACTGCCACCACCGAAGGTAATCATCACCCGTTTGTCCGCCGGTATTTCTTCACCCAAGCGACCGATCATCCCGCGTCCCATGATTAGTTTTACGGGATTCTGAAAAATAAAATTATCCATAGGTTATTACTTTATATCGTCATTTGTACAGAATTCAATCTGATACAAAAATAATCGCTTCTTTCCAGAAAACAAAAAGATTCGCAAAGTATTCCATACCGAAAAAAGACTTAAGTGTTTCCCGCAAAAGACTTAAACGTTTTTTGAAAACGCTTAAACGTTTCACCGGAAAGACTTAAGTGTTTAGTATGAAAGATTCAAGTCTTTAGTTTACAGGTAGCCAGGCATTGATATCTTCGGCTACAAAAAGCCAGTAAAGCAGCAATAGGATGAATATGACAACGGCAATCGCAATTAAAACTTTTCTTTGTTTCATAATGTTGGTTTCTGTTTTTAAATAAATTATATCTGAGAAACAATATAAATAACAAAATGTTTAAAAAATACTTCTATTTTGAGCATTCACCAATTCTTTCTTACACTCAATGTACATATAATATACATCGGTTGGGTCCAAGGGTCCAAGGTCCATTCTATGGGATGCCATCCTTGAAAGATAAAAAGGAATTTCTATATATAATATTAAAAATCAAATAATTGCATATTAACATTTTTAATAGTAGTGGACACAAAAAGAGATAATACACAACTCTAAAACATACATAAATAACACACATATAGAATATAATATATTTTACATTATCTCCAAAATGCGCTAAAGAGCAAAAGATTTTTAGAAAGTACTTTTTAACAACAAACACAAGATTTTCCCACAGGATGGGCATCCCATAGAATGGACCTTGGACCTTTGGACCCTAATTTAGAGTTAAGCAAACCCATAATCTTCTGATAATAAAAAAGTTAATAATCATACAACAGCAACAAAGCAATACAGCTTCAGCAGAATCAGGAACCACTCCCAGTGAGCATCCGATAATCAAAAATATGTACATCAGGTATTTGAGAAATCATAAATAGATTCCCGCCAAAACAAAAAATTGAAAGGAGGGCAATAAAAAAAAGAAAGATTTTATTTGTTATTCCAAACAAAGTATCTATATTTGCCCCCGTTAAATAACAATTAGCAATGATGACAATGCAAGTAAATACATATTGGTGGTGGCGCCCGTTACAACTCCGACAGTCGTAAGGGAGCAGTGCTCGTATGTATATACCTCATTAAAGATATAACAGAATTTAGAAAGAGCCCTGTCGCAACCTGCGACGGGGCTCTTTTTTTTAACCCCAAATACAAATAACGAATAAATATAGGATTATGAAAAGTTTTTTAGTTGACCAGGATGGCTATTACGGGGAATTTGGAGGTGCTTATGTACCGGAAATCCTCCACAAGTGTGTAGAAGAGTTGCAGAATACTTATCTCGACGTAATAGAGAGCGAGGACTTCAAGAAAGAGTTCGACCAGTTGCTGCGTGACTACGTAGGACGCCCTTCCCCACTCTATCCGGCCCGCCGCCTGTCAGAGAAGTACGGTTGCAAGATGTATCTGAAACGGGAAGACCTGAATCACACGGGTGCCCATAAAATCAATAACACCATCGGACAAATTCTACTGGCAAGACGCATGGGTAAGAAACGTATCATTGCGGAGACCGGTGCCGGACAGCACGGGGTGGCAACAGCCACGGTCTGTGCCCTGATGAACATGGAGTGTATCGTATACATGGGCAAAACGGATGTAGAACGCCAGCACATCAATGTAGAAAAAATGAAAATGCTGGGAGCGACAGTCGTTCCGGTCACTTCGGGCAACATGACTCTGAAAGATGCCACGAACGAAGCCATCCGCGACTGGTGCTGCCACCCCTCGGATACGTATTACATCATCGGTTCTACCGTAGGGCCGCACCCGTATCCGGACATGGTGGCCCGTTTGCAGTCGGTCATCAGCGAAGAGATAAAAAAACAACTTCAGGAGAAAGAAGGACGTGACTATCCGGACTATCTGATTGCCTGCGTGGGCGGAGGAAGCAACGCTGCCGGAACCATCTATCATTATATCGACGACGAACGGGTACGGATCGTATTGGCCGAAGCCGGCGGCAAGGGAATTGAAACCGGGATGACGGCAGCTACCATCCAACTCGGAAAAATGGGGATCATTCATGGGGCACGTACATTTGTGATCCAAAACGAAGACGGACAGATTGAGGAACCTTATTCCATCTCCGCCGGACTGGACTATCCCGGTATCGGCCCGATGCACGCCAACCTGGCAGACAAAAAACGGGCAATGGTACTGGCTGTCAATGATGACGAAGCCATCCGTGCCGCTTACGAGTTGACCCGGCTGGAAGGAATCATTCCTGCCCTGGAATCGGCCCACGCATTGGGAGCCCTGGAAAAAATAACTTTCAAGCCGGAGGATGTAGTCGTACTGACGGTATCGGGACGGGGAGATAAAGATATAGAAACTTATCTGGGATGAATCGTTTCACCACAGATTACACAGATTAACACAGATTTTTAAACTCTCGTTTGTGGAATATCAAAAAAAACTCTCTGTGAAACTCGGTGTTACTCTGTGGTGAATCCAAAATCAAATTAAAAAGAAATGAAATTATGAATGCCTTCAATTATACCACCCATAGCAAGCAAGTCCTGGGCGACCTGCACACTCCGGTAAGCATTTACCTCAAAGTACGTGATATGTATCCGCAATCCGCATTAATGGAAAGCTCGGACTACCATGCCGGAGAAAACTCTCTCTCGTTCATCGCCCTCTGCCCATTGGCAAGCATCGGCATCAACAGCGGAATCGTAACCACCACTTACCCCGACAATACCCGCCGGGAAGAACCGCTCAGCAAATCGTTCCGGGTAGAAAATGCGCTCAACCGCTTTATCAACCGGTTCCATGTGGAGGGAGACGACAAGAAATTCTGCGGGCTATACGGCTACACCACATTCAATGCCGTGAAGTATTTTGAACACATCCCCGTGAAAGAAAGTCATGACGAGCAGAATGACGCTCCCGACTTACTATACATATTATATAAGTATATCATCGTCTTCAATCACTTTAAGAATGAACTCACTCTGGTAGAGATGCTGGCTGAAGGAGAAGAAAGCAATTTGTCACAACTGGAATCGGCCATTGAAAACCGTAACTACGCTTCGTACAATTTCTCTGTGACCGGCCCTGTCACCAGCACCATCACCGACGAAGAGCACAAGGCAAACGTACGCAAAGGCATCGCCCATTGCCTGCGGGGAGATGTCTTCCAGATTGTGCTTTCCAGACGGTTTATCCAGCCTTATGCCGGTGACGACTTCAAAGTGTATCGTGCTTTGCGAAGCATCAACCCCTCTCCCTACCTGTTCTATTTCGATTTCGGCGGCTACCGCATCTTCGGCTCGTCACCCGAAACGCATTGCAAAGTGGAAAGCGGACAGGCGTATATCGACCCGATTGCCGGCACCACACGCCGCACGGGAGACACCATCAAAGACAAGGAACTGACGGAAGCTCTTTTGGCTGATCCGAAAGAAAACGCAGAACATGTAATGCTGGTGGACCTGGCACGCAATGATCTCAGCCGGAATTGCCACGACGTACGGGTAGTATTCTACAAAGAACCCCAATACTACAGCCATGTCATCCACCTGGTGAGCCGTGTCGGCGGTGCCCTGAACAACGGAGCAAATCCGCTCAAGACCTTTATCGACACTTTCCCTGCCGGAACCCTGAGCGGTGCGCCCAAGGTACGTGCCATGCAGCTTATCAGCGAAATAGAGCCCCACAACCGCGGAGCCTACGGAGGCTGTATCGGCTTCATCGGCCTGAACGGAGAATTGAACCAGGCGATAACGATCCGCACTTTCGTAAGCCGCAACAACGAATTGTGGTTCCAGGCCGGAGGCGGTATCGTGGCACGCAGTCAAGACGAATACGAACTGCAAGAAGTCAATAATAAACTGGGGGCCCTGAAAAAGGCAATAGACCTGGCCGTAAAACTAAAAAACTGAAAGGCATTCACCACAGAGGACACAGAGGACACAGAGATTAATTAGCTGCGCTCCATCTGTTTTCAGATAAAAGAACCTAAGAACCCATAAAGAATTATTTGTTCTTTTGTTCTAATGTCCAAAAAAACTCTGTGCACCCTGTGTCCTCTGTGGTGAACCCAAATTCTAAAACAATTTCAAAACAATGAACAACGAGATAAATACCCTTAACAGACAGAAAGGAGCGATTCTCCTTCTGGACAATTATGACTCTTTCACCTATAACCTGCTGCATGTGGTAAAAGAACAGGGAGTGACCGACATTGAAGTATTCCGCAATGACGAGATAACACTGGACGAGGTGGAGCGTTTCGATAAGATCATCCTCTCGCCGGGACCGGGCATACCGGAAGAAGCCGGACTGTTACTGCCCATCATCCGGAAATATGCGGCAACCAAAAGTATCCTGGGAGTTTGTCTGGGCCATCAGGCCATCGGCGAAGCATTCGGAGCCACACTCGAAAATCTGACGGAAGTATATCACGGGGTTCAGACTCCGGTCAGCATATTGAAAGAAGATATCCTCTTCAGGGGATTGGGACGTGAAATTCCCGTAGGACGCTATCACTCCTGGGTGGTGAGCCGCAAGGATTTCCCCGGATGCCTGGAGATCACGGCCGAAAGCCGGGAGGGACAAATCATGGCATTACGACACCGGACGTACGACGTACATGGCATTCAGTTTCATCCCGAATCGGTGCTGACTCCACAGGGCAAAGAGATAATCAAGAACTTCTTAAATAACCGATAAGCGCGCCTTATGACCGCGCCTGCGTAACATTGAAAAAACAAACTTTATGAAACAGATTCTATACAAATTATTCGAACATCAATATCTGGGTCGCGACGAAGCCCGCACCATATTGCAGAACATTGCGCAAGGCAAATACAATGATGCACAGGTGGCCTCGCTGATCACCGTCTTCCTGATGCGTAACATCTCGGTAGAGGAACTTTGCGGATTTCGTGACGCACTGCTTGAAATGCGGGTCCCGGTAGATTTGAGTGAATTTGCCCCAATAGACATTGTGGGAACCGGAGGGGACGGCAAGAATACCTTCAACATCTCCACCGCGGCTTGCTTCACAGTAGCCGGTGCCGGATTTCCGGTAGTCAAACATGGGAATTACGGTGCCACTTCCGTCAGCGGAGCCAGCAACGTGATGGAACAGCACGGAGTAAAGTTCACCGACCATACAGACCGCCTTCGCCGCTCGATGGAGAAGTGTAACATCGCTTATCTGCATGCACCTCTGTTCAACCCGGCTCTGAAAGCGGTGGCACCGATACGCAAAGCATTGGCCGTACGCACGTTCTTCAATATGCTGGGCCCGTTGGTAAACCCTGTCATCCCCACCTATCAACTGCTCGGAGTATACAACCTCCCGCTGCTCCGCCTGTATACCTATACCTATCAGGAAAGCGCTACCCGCTTTGCGGTAGTGCATAGCCTGGACGGATATGACGAAATCTCTCTGACCGACGAATTTAAAGTGGCGACTTGTGGAAACGAGAAAATCTACACTCCGGAGAGCCTGGGCTTCAACCGCTGTCGGGAATCCGAACTCGACGGTGGAAATACCCCGGAAGATGCCGCAAGAATATTTGACGCCGTAATGGAGGGAACAGCCACCGAAGCACAGAAGAATGTGGTGATCGTTAATGCGGCCTTTGCCATCCGGGTGATTTGTCCGGAGAAACCGATAGAAGAATGTATCGCCCTGGCACGGGAATCACTGGAAAGCGGCAAGGCACGGGAGACTTTAAAGAAATTTGTCGAACTAAACGGATAGAAAAGCTATCACCCATCAAAGAAACATGAAAGATATATTATCTGAAATCATTGCCAATAAACGTTTTGAGATCGACATGCAGAAACAGGCCATCCCATCGGAACAGCTTCAGGAGAAGTTATCTGACGAGGTACAGCCGGGCTACTCCATGAAGCAGGCACTGGCCTCTTCGGCTACCGGCATCATTGCCGAGTTCAAGCGCCGGTCTCCGTCCAAAGGCTGGATCTATGAAAATGCATGTCCGGAACAAGTCGTGCCGGACTATGTAGCCGCCGGTACTTCGGCGCTTTCTATACTCACGGATGAAAAATTCTTCGGAGGAAGCCTGAAGGATATTCGCACAGCACGCCCTTTGGTGAATATCCCGATCCTGCGCAAAGATTTTATAATCGACGAATATCAACTGTTCCAGGCCAAAATTGTGGGAGCCGACGCTATATTGCTGATAGCCGCCGCACTGGAGACCGATCAATGTCATGCGCTTGCCGCAAAAGCCCATGAATTGGGACTGGAAGTCTTGCTCGAAATCCATACTGCCGAAGAACTGCCATTTATAAATAAGGAGATAGACATGGTAGGCATCAATAACCGCAACCTGGGCACTTTCTTCACAGATGTGGAAAACTCTTTCCGGTTAGCCGGACAGTTGCCTCAGGATGCGCTGTTGGTATCGGAAAGCGGCATATCGGATCCGGAAACAGTGAAACGCCTGCGTAAAGCCGGGTTCCGGGGATTTCTGATCGGAGAAACGTTTATGAAAACCCAACAGCCCGGACAGAAATTAAAAGAATTTATAAACGACCTGAATTCACCACAGATTACACAGATTAACACAGATACTTTAATCTAATTCTCAATGAAATAAATTATTAATCTGTGAAAATCCGTGTAATCCGTGGTGGAATCAAAACCATTCAATAAAGAGCTCAAAATGATGAACGACAAATTAATAAAAGTCTGCGGGATGCGCGAAGCTGAAAACATTCGGGAGGTAGAGCAACTAAAGGTGGACATGATAGGCTTCATCTTCTATCCGAAATCTCCCCGTTGCCTCTACGAACTTCCTGCCTACATGCCGGTTAAAGCAAAGCGTGTCGGTGTCTTTGTCAACGAAGACAAAAAGGAGATCGAAATATTTGCCGACCGTTTCAGCCTGGATTATATCCAGCTGCATGGCAATGAATCGCCGGAATACTGTCATTCGCTCCGGGCTACCGGACTGCGGCTGATCAAAGCGTTCTCCATTGCCCGAAGAAAAGACTTTGAAAACATCGGAACTTACGAAGAGTCCTGCGACTATTTCCTGTTCGACACCAAATGCGAACAACATGGCGGTTCAGGAAATCAGTTCGACTGGAACATGCTAAACAGCTATAAAGGGAAAAAGCCTTTTCTGCTTAGTGGAGGCATCAATCCATACAGTCCGCCAACACTGAAAGAGTTGCGCCATCCACAACTGGCAGGCTTCGATCTGAACAGCCGTTTCGAAACAAAACCGGGATTGAAAGATGTGGAAAGACTCAGGCACTTTCTGGAGGAACTGAGAAAATAACCCGCATCTGCACCAACCCTATATTCACATAAGACAGTAACAGATAAAAATAAAAGTATATGAACAGAATAAACCAACTTTTCGACAGCAATCCTAAGGATTTGCTATCCATCTATTTTTGTGCCGGCTATCCTACTCTCGAAGGAACAACCGAAGTAATCCGTGCCCTTGAAAAACATGGAGTGAACATGATTGAAATCGGTATTCCTTTCAGCGATCCGATGGCTGACGGTATGGTTATTCAGAATGCCGCCACACAGGCCCTCCGCAACGGAATGTCACTCAGACTGTTGTTTGAACAACTGCACGACATCCGTCGGGATGTAAAAATCCCATTAATCCTGATGGGATATCTCAACCCGATCATGCAATTCGGCTTTGATAACTTCTGCCGGCAATGCGCCGAATGCGGCATTGACGGAGTCATCATTCCCGACCTTCCTTTCAAAGACTATCAGGAACACTTCCGCACCATTGCAGAGCGGTATGACGTGAAGGTAATCATGCTTATCACCCCTGAAACAAGTGAAGAACGCGTACGCGAGATTGATGAACACACCGACGGATTCATTTATATGGTTTCATCGGCTGCCACCACAGGAGCTCAACAAGACTTTGACGGGCAAAAACGTGCTTACTTTAAAAAGATCGAAAAAATGAATCTTCGCAATCCCCGGATGGTCGGTTTCGGTATCAGCAACGAGGCTACCTTCCGTGCCGCTTGCGAAAATGCCTCGGGAGCCATCATCGGCAGCCGTTTTGTCACTCTGCTCCATGAAGAGAAGAACCCGGAGAAAGCAATCACACGCTTAGTGAACGAAATAAAATAATGGGGATGTGTCAAAACCCACACAGAGTAACACAGAGGTGATTTTAAGTTGTTGATTATTAACAAAAAGACTCTGTGATACTCTGTGATACTCCGTGGTGAAAAGAGTTATGATACATCCTCGAAACCGGTATCATTCACCACACCTTCCTCACCGTTTATCATCGAAAACTGTTTGTCATTGAAAGTTTATTGTTTATCATTCGCCATTCATCATTTAAAATTGTTATCTTTGTCGGGAAAACAGCAAAAATGACGCAGATATGAAAGCAGATTACCCCTCCGTACTACTTATTTATACGGGTGGAACTATCGGAATGATAGAAAACCCGGAAACCGGTGCTCTGGAAAATTTCAATTTCGACCATCTACTAAAACACGTACCCGAACTAAAAAGATTCAATTATCGTATCTCTTCTTACCAATTTGATCCCCCCATCGACTCCTCGGATATGGAACCGGCATTTTGGGCCAAACTGGTTGAAATAATAAACTACAACTACGATTCTTTTGACGGCTTTGTGATCCTGCACGGCACCGACACAATGGCCTACACGGCTTCTGCTCTCAGTTTCATGCTCGAGAATCTGAGTAAACCCGTCATCCTGACCGGCTCTCAACTCCCGATCGGCACCCTGCGTACGGATGGCAAAGAAAACCTGATTACAGCTATTGAAATTGCGGCAGCCAAGAATCCGGACGGTACCGCCATCGTTCCCGAAGTCTGTATCTTTTTTGAAAACCACCTGATGCGTGGCAATCGCACGACTAAAATCAATGCTGAAAACTTTAATGCTTTCCGCTCGTTCAACTACCCACCACTGGCACGGGTAGGCATACATATTAAATATGAACCCAACCTGATTCGCAAACCGGATCTGACCAAGTCTCTAAAACCCCACTACCTGTTCGATACGAACGTAGTCATTCTGACACTCTTCCCCGGAATCCAGGAAGGAATCGTATCCGCACTGCTCCATGTGCCGGAACTAAAGGCAGTGGTATTAAAAACATTCGGCTCAGGCAATGCACCCCAGAAAGAGTGGTTTATCAGAGAACTGAAAGACGCTACCGACCGGGGTATCATTATCGTCAATATCACCCAATGCGCTTCCGGTGCCGTCGAAATGGAACGCTACGGAACAGGAATTCAATTACTACAGGCAGGGGTCATCAGCGGTTATGACAGCACACCGGAATGTGCGGTTACTAAATTAATGTTCCTTTTAGGGCATGGACTTGACAATAAAGAGATCAGGTATAAAATGAATTCTTGCCTGATCGGTGAAATAACCAAAAGGGGCGAATAAACAATCCCATACACTGATATAGAAAAAGGTATCTGAAAGATTAATGCACATCTTATTCAGATACCTTTTGTCGAAAAACAACCACTTAAACCCGCAACTTAATTCTCTATCGTCCCCCTCAAACACAAAGTATCCTCCCTCTCCACCAAGCATCTCAGGTACCTTTGTTACCACCGGATCATCCTATTCATAAAAAACATTAATTACGTTATAATAAGTTATATTTCAAACAATACAGATCGATTAATAGTTGTATATTTGTGTTGCAAATTTGCAAATACTGAACAAAACAAACAAGTATGAAAACAACAATTAACAAACTATTTTTCGCATCGTCAATAATCCTATCGACGGCGTGCATTACAGCTTGCGTTGATGATAACAAAGATCTCTATGACCCTTCTTATCAAACTCCCAACCCCATGGAGGATATCAGTGCTCCGGCGGGGTTCGACTGGGCATCTACAAATTCCATCAAATTTAGTGTGGAAGTCGATGACGAGTTTGACGGACAGTATTATTATACCGTAGAAATATTAGATAAAAATCCGCTTGAAGCAACAGCAGAGTATCCCTACAATACTTTAGCCAAAGGAGTTGCCAAGAAAGGAGAAGCTTATCAGACCGAAGTAGTGTCTTCCAAGGATATAAAGTATCTTTATGTCCGTCAGACTGACCCACGTGGCAGGGACCAGATAAAACAAGTGGAAATCAGCGAATCAACTTCCCATGTTCAATGCTCTTTTACAGGTACGTCTGCCATCAAAACGAGAGCTTTGGTAGCCACCAGAGGAAATAACGGAGGAATTGACATTCCTAAAAGAGCAGAACAAAGCTATGACACCAATGGAGCTATCCCGATAACAAGTTCTTCCCAAGTTTTGGAAGGAGGGAAAGCCTATATTGTAACCGGAAAATTCCAAGGAAAATTTAAAGATACCTCTCTCAGCAACTCCAACAGAGCGACTGTCTATATACAAGGAAACTGGGAACCGGCACAAGCCATTACCCAAAACTACCTGGATATTATTGTTCTAAAGGGTGGAACGATTGAGGGAACAGACCTGAAACTACAGAATGCAAGTAATTTAACGATCCAATCCGGAGCCAAGATTAAGATAGCTAAATTGGAAGGTAATACGCAAAGTACGATCTGTAATTTCGGTGAAATAGAAGTGGATAATCTACTATTAAATTCTTTTGATCTCCTCTATAATGGGAATAAAGTAGATGTTAAACACAATATAGATGCCTCTAAAGGAGGAAGTATTCATAATTTCGGAGAATTAGATGTAGAAAAAGAAATAAAATTGAATACTTCTTCAATTGTATACAATGCTGCCGGAAGTGAGTTGGAAGCGGAGAAATATACAGCAGCTGGAAGTAAGAACGTGAACTTCGGAGAAATGGAATTCGATACATATGATAGCGGTGAAGCGGGAGGTTCCCTATATAATAACTGCATGCTCTTTGTAGAACATATGAAAGCAGGAGGCATTATTTATCTGGATCATGGAGTCATAGCAGAAGAAAAAGAAGATGACAAAAATAAGGATTATTTTGAAGAAGCTGATGATATATACTTTTATGACAACGCCAAATTGACGTTGGCCAATAGTTCTATGATAAAAGCAGAAAAAATAACCATTAACTCCGGTTTTTCAGCTATAGGCGAAGGAGATGAAGCTTCTCTATTGAAAGTGACCGATAAATTGCAGATCGATAACTGGTCAAATAAGTTTAGTGGTAAACTTTATATCAGCGGTAAAATCAGTTGTTCCCATAAAGACATGTATCAAGCGGGAAGTGAGGTGATCTTTTCAAGCAAACCTGATATCATCATAACCGGCTGCAATGGAAAAACGGAACTGCCAGATCCTGCTCCGGAACCTTCTGATCCGGACTTCCCGATTATTGTGGATGACAATCATAATTATACATACCTGTTCGAAGACCAGTGGCCCCTGTATGGAGACTACGACATGAATGATATCGTTCTGGAAATAAAACAAAGGAAGATAAGCATAGACAAATGGAATAAGATCACAGAACTCGACCTGACGATTGAGTTAACTGCTGTCGGTGCCCAGAAAGCAATTGCAGCCGCCATCATGTTCGACGAAATTCCGGCATCTGCCATCACGCAGCCTGTTACTTACGCAAACAACTATCGTCCGATATCATTCGACCTTACTGATAAGAATATAGAGAAAGGCCAGGACTATGCGGTAGTTCCCCTGTTTGACAATGCACATGCACTGATGGAGCGTCCGGCAGGTTCGTTCGTCAATACAGTTTCCGGTAGTGACAATAACCAAAAAGACTCCAAGATCATCAACTTTACACTCAGATTCGATCAGGCGTCGGCACCAAGCAGCGATGCACTCAATATAAACAAACTGAATCTCTTCATCATCACTGACAGAGGCAGCAAACGAAAAGAGATCCACGTAGCCGGATATCAGCCAACCAAACTGGCAAATACTGAACTGTTCGGAGGCAACAATGATGCATCTTCCGTAAACGGGAAGAAATATTATATCAGCAAAGATAATCTGGCATGGGGCATCATAGTTCCTACCCAATTTAAATGGCCGTTAGAATATACAAAGATTCAAAATGCATATAAACAGTTTGCCGGATGGGTAACCAGCGGTGGAGTGAATAACACAAAGTGGTGGAACGATTTTGATAATACCAAAGTGTTCCAGACCAATAAAAATTAGAACAGACTATTGAACAGAAGGCTGTGTCAAAACTCACCACAGGAGGACACAGAGTAACACAGAGGTAATTTTAAGTTGTTGATTATTAGCAAAAAGACTCTGTGCCACTCTGTGTTCTCTGTGGTGAAAATAGTTTTGACCCAGCCTCTTTTCGTGTCTAAAAGAGAGTCTTCAGATAAAAACACTTCTTTTAGAGAACATTGTTACAAAAATATTATATATATTTGCAGTACTGAGTAAATACTCTATTTTACACTTAAACAAACAACAAAGCAAACAACATATAACCACACTTAATCACATTATGAGAAAGAAGATATTACTTGTTGACGATAAAGAGACGATTGCTAAAGTTGCGTCAATCTATTTAGGCAAAGATTACGATTTTCAGTATGTACAAAATCCGATAAAAGCAATTGAATGGTTAAATGAAGGTAATTTACCGGACCTGATAATATCAGACATACGAATGCCGGAGATGAGAGGTGACGAGTTCCTGCATTACCTGAAACATAATGAGTTATTCAATGACATTCCAGTCATTATGCTCTCCAGTGAAGAAAGTACGACCGAAAGAATCAGGTTATTGGAAGAAGGAGCCGAAGACTATATCCTGAAACCCTTCAATCCCATGGAACTAAAAATACGTGTTAGAAAAATCATAGAATAAATGCCACATCTCATTTATATTGGGAGACACACTGCTACCATCGAACATTTCTCTAAGATAGCTGAAGGTGCGTTTTATGCTATTCAAAACAGCAAGAAAGCGAGCGAATTTATTGATAAGATACGTGAAAAGTATGATATAGCGATCCTTTTCGAACAACGGGTTGTATCAAAAGATATTCCTGAAATCCAGTATCTGAGAAAGAAATACCCGGGTGTATACATCGTCCTTGTCACAGAAGGGATCAATAAAGAAGACAGACCCGTCTATCTGAAAGCCGGTATCAACAATTCAATGTCGTTTGATTCCACTTCCGAAGCATTTAAAAACATGTCGGAGTTTATGATGCGACGGAAACAGCAAAAGATTAACGATATCAACGAAAAAAGATCGAATTTACAGACTTTCAGACTTCCTTTATGGAAAAGATTATTTGATATAGCTTTCTCGTCAATAGCCATACTCTGTTTATCCCCAATATTATTAATCACAGCGTTAGCCATCCGAATAGAGAGTAAGGGTGCCGTAGTATACAAATCCAAGCGGGTAGGAAGCAACTACAAAATATTCGATTTCCTGAAATTCCGTTCCATGTATACCGATGCGGACAAACATCTGAAAGACTTCAACCAACTTAACCAATATCAGTCCGAAGAGGAGCAGAATCTGACGGAAGAAGAACTGCTTATCAGCGATGATATGGAACTGAATGAGGAAGATATCATGCTAATTTCAGATGATTTCGTCATATCCGAACAAAGTTATACAAATAAAAAGTCCGTAGAAAAGAAAAATGCGTTCGTTAAACTGGAGAATGATCCCCGCATCACCAAAGTGGGACGCATCATCCGTAAGTACAGCATCGACGAACTGCCACAACTTATCAATATCCTGAAAGGAGATATGTCTATCGTGGGTAATCGCCCTCTACCGCTTTACGAAGCCGAACTGCTGACAAGCGATGAATATATCGACCGTTTTATGGGACCGGCAGGACTAACCGGGCTTTGGCAAGTAGAAAAACGCGGAAGCAGTGGAAAGTTGTCTGCCGATGAACGTAAACAACTGGACATTAAATATGCCAAAACGTTTTCTTTCTTACTCGACATGGAGATTATCCTAAGGACCTTCACCGCGTTTATACAAAAAGAAAACGTATAACCGTACGATATCAGATCATGGATACTTTTATTCAAACAACAGATTTCATCTTATTTCTATGCTTCAGTCTGATGACTGTTTATCTGGGAGTTTTGGCAATAGCTGCTTCTCTAAGAAACAACGCTCCATATCCCCAAGCAGGAAAAAGACATAGATTCGCCATTCTGGTTCCCCCGGGTAACACTTCCCTCCTCTCACCCCATTATCCGGAAGAGTTATATCAAATATTCACTTATGAAAATCTGACAGAAGCTATAGCCGCACTGAATGAAAATGATTTCGATGGTGTAGTCGTCCTGGGAGAAACCACCCGGATAGAACCTACCTTCCTGGAAGAAATCAACAGAGCTTTCGATGCCGGCATTCAAGCCATTCAACTCCGGCACATCACAGAAAACCGTTCGACCCGCAAACAATACTTTCAGGCTCTGAACGAAGAAATCATTCAGGCCCTGTTCGGGAAAGGGGTAACCCGCCTGGGGATATCATCAGCTTTATACGGTGCGGACATGGTATTGGATCTGAAATGGCTGAAAAAGAATCAAAAGAGCCGCAAGAGTAATCTGGAAAGAAGATTAGTCCGGCAAGGTGTTTTCGTAGAATATCTGGAGAAAGTGAAAGTTTATAGCAGCGACATACGTATCCCACGCTATAAAGTAAGATTTTCCAAAGCGCTCCGCGCACTTCCGGAAGCAATACTCACTGCCCATTGGGATTATTGCAATAAGATACTCAGGTGGATTCTTCCTTCTTGGAAAACGATTTTAATTATTATCGTGCTTATTGCAACACTATTGCTTTGCTACGATTGGAGCCTGTCTTTGAAGTGGTGGAGCTTACTTTATATACTGATATTCATCATCTGTCTGGCTATCCCGGATTATCTGGTACGACAAAAAACAAAAAATAATTAACTCTACCGATTATGTCACTGAAAGAGAAAATCAAACAGAACCCTGCACTAAAACAAACTGTACACCGCTTCATCATGCATCCGGTAAAAACACGCCCCAACTGGTGGATACGTATATTCTCTTTCCTCTACCTGAAACGTGGAAAAGGTTCTGTGATATACCGCAGCGTACGGCAAGATCTTCCCCCATTCAATCTTTTCTCTCTCGGAAAGTATTCGGTGGTGGAAGACTTTTCGTGTCTGAACAATGCTGTAGGTGACCTGATCATCGGAGAGTATACCCGAATCGGACTGGGTAATACTATTATCGGTCCCGCAACCATCGGTAACCATGTAAATCTGGCACAGAATGTAACCGTAACCGGTCTGAACCATAATTATCAGGATGCAGACAAGCGGATAGACGAACAAGGAGTAAATACACACCCCATCACGATTGAAGATGATGTATGGGTAGGAGCCAATTCGGTGATTTTACCTGGAGTGACACTGGGCAAACATTGTGTAGTAGCTGCCGGAAGTGTAGTCAGTCGCTCGATCCCTCCCTACTCTGTCTGTGCCGGCAGTCCGGCTAAAGTAGTCAAACAGTTCAATCCGGAGAGCCGAACCTGGGAAAAAACAGCCTCAAAAGACGGAAAGTAACTACATATAGTGAGAAACGCTACATAATATACCCTAAAAAGGGGATTGTGGCAACCGCCGAAACCGTCTATCTTTGCAGTATCAGAATTTAATTAATTAGTCATAATTTTATTACGTAGCCACATTTAAGTAAAAGAAACAATCCCGCCGAAGTGATTTCGTCGGGATTTTGTTATGAATCTATTTCACCATAGATCACATGGATTAGCACAGATTCTATCATCTGATTTTCAATAAAATAAATCATTAATTCGTGTAATCTGTGGTGAGTTTAGAATATAAAAAAAACGAGTAAATTCTTAAGTAGAATTACCCGCCCCACATCAGAAAAGCCATAAAGGCTTTTCTTTAATACCTCAAAATTCCTAAAAACACAATCTTCTTTTTACCTAAAAAACTTTCAATAACCTATTCTTCTTTTACCTTTAAAAATCTTTACCTAATTGAAAATCACTTGAAACTTTTTAATACCTTAAATCTTTATCTAATACCTAATATTCTATTTTACCTTAAATAGCAATTTCTCAACTGCACTGCAAAGGTACGGCTTTTTTCTGATTCAGCAAGCGCTTTTATGTTTTATAACATTCTTTTAGAGCTATAAATCCTTCACATCACTTAGCTCAACCAGCTTATTTACAATAGCATAGATGGTCAGACCGGCCGCACTATGTATTTGCAACTTCTTGCTGATGTTTCTGCGATGTGTAATCACAGTGTGGATCGAGAGAAATAGTTTTTCGGCAATTTCCTTATTGGTCATTCCTTTTACCACACAAATCACGATCTCTTTCTCACGCTGGCTTAAAGTCTCTTGACTATCTCCTTCTTCTTCGGGCTCGATATTCTGCAAAAGATTAATTTTATTGGCCAATGCCTCCAAGTCATCGAAAATAGAAATAGACGCATCGTACTTACTGAGCAGCGAAGCATCGATAAACGAACTGACCAATGCTACTACCCGGATTCCTTTGCCGGTAGTCTCTTCACGGAAACGTGTCACATCGAAAAAGTCACCAAAGGTAGGATTGACAACCAGTATGTCAGGGAACTGCGTTCGCAGACAATCATGAAGCGCCTCTACCGACAATAGCTCCACCGGTTGAATTTTTAAATTGGGTAAACGTTTCAAGGCCAGTGTCAAACCACTACGGATGATCACCGAAGTCTCGGCAACAGCTATACGGATTGATTCATTATTTTTCATTTTCTCGCATCCTCCTTTCCAATTTCAGAATGGCAGGAACAAACAGATAATCTTCTACTTTACAATGTGATTCAAGCCCCTCTTCACAAGCATATATATCGAACAAGGCAGCATTCAGCACATTGGTATTGGCCTTGGCAGGACAGTATTTGATAATAATATTCTTCAGCTCCGTAAGACGCTCCCCTACCTGATCGTGATGTTTCGAAAAAGTGCTGATCTGATAATTCTTAGGAGCATTACCATGGATCAGTGTGTCTACATACTTAAATACAGTTTTTTCTTCGTACTCCATGTGCTTGCGTACCTCCCGCATATATCCGTCAAAGAACTTTAGAATAAGGAAGGAGACATCGTCCTGCGAACAGTCAATGGCTTCAATCAGTTTCCTCCGGATAGCAGGCAGACAGTAATCGAGGAAATAAATATGCGCCTGTCTCAGATAATCGACCAAGGCCGGTATCGAAATGTCATCGGCACTGCCGTCCATACGCGAGAATCCCTCGGCCATGAAGTTAACGACTACCAGAAACGTCTGACAATCGACATTATTCATTTCGCAGACCTCTTTCACCGTCTTATCACCAAAACCCAGCGAAAGTCCAAACCGACTCATTACTTGTAAAAGAGAATAATTATCACCGATAAGGTCGATCATTTTATCGGTAGGCTTATATTTTTGCAGTTTATCCATCAATTACCTTATTTATATTACGGGTGCAAAGAAACACAATATTTTGGTGGTACACAATCACCATAAATAGGTATTTTCACTGTAAACGGACTAAAAAAGGACAAGAAATGACTAAACGGGACAGTCTGCAAACAACAAAATCATAGATTATCCTTCATCGTTCACCACTATTTTTTACCTTTGCACAAATCAACTAAAACATAACAATATGGCAAACGAACTGGAACTGAAATACGGTTGTAACCCCAACCAAAAGCCCGCGCGTATCTTTATTAAAGAAGCCGAACTGCCCATCGAAGTCCTGAACGGTAGACCCGGATATATCAATCTATTGGATGCCCTCAATAGTTGGCAATTAGTGAAAGAACTGAAAGAAGCGACCGGACTTCCGGCAGCAGCTTCATTCAAGCATGTAAGCCCGGCAGGTGCTGCAGTAGGGGTAGAAATGAGCGATACGCTGAAGAAGATTTATTTCGTAGACGACATGGAGCTCTCTCCGATGGCAACTGCATACGCTCGTGCCAGAGGTGCCGACCGAATGTCATCGTACGGAGACTTTATCGCCCTTTCCGATACCTGCGATGAACCGACTGCCCGCATCATCAACCGTGAAGTATCGGATGGCGTGATTGCTCCCGGCTATACTCCGGAAGCACTCGAGATTCTGAGAAATAAACGTAAAGGTACATATAATGTCATCAAGATCGATCCGGCCTACCGTCCGGCTCCCATCGAACATAAGGATGTATTCGGAATCACATTTGAACAGGGACGCAACGAACTAAAGATAGACGAAAGCCTTCTAAAAGAAATGCCTACCCGCAACCGGATCATCCCGGCCGATGCCCGACGCGACCTGATTATCGCACTGATCACTTTAAAATATACACAATCCAACTCTGTCTGCTATGCCAAAGACGGACAGGCCATCGGCATCGGCGCAGGACAGCAATCACGTATTCATTGTACCCGCCTGGCCGGAAACAAAGCCGATATCTGGTATTTACGCCAACACCCGAAGGTAATGAGTCTGCCTTGGAAAGAAAAAATACGCCGTGCCGACCGAGACAATACAATCGATGTATACATCTCGGACGACTACATGGACGTGCTGGCCGATGGTATATGGGAACAATTCTTCACCCGGAAACCGGAAGTGCTGACCCGTGAAGAAAAACGCGCATGGCTCGATACCCAATCGGGTGTAGCTTTAGGATCGGATGCTTTCTTCCCATTTGGAGACAACATTGAACGTGCGCACAAAAGCGGCGTGAGCTACATTGCCCAACCGGGAGGTTCTGTTCGTGACGATCATGTGATAGATACTTGTGATAAATACGACATAGCAATGGCCTTTACAGGTATCCGCCTGTTCCACCATTGATAACAACCGCCACCCTCTAATCCCCATTTATAGTGATAGCCATCCTGCTATTTCCATTATAAATGGGGATTTTCTATTTCTACCGGACCACCTATCTTTGCCGTATCATTTAAAAATAAGATCAGAAATGAATAAGATTGGAGTATTTTATGGTTCCACAACGGGGACTACCGAAGATGTAGCCCGCCGGATCGCAGAAAAACTAAACGTTCCCAATGGTGACATCCACGATGCCTCGAAGCTGAACGATGAGTTAGTGAAAGAATATGATGTATTAGTACTGGGTACCTCTACATGGGGGGCTGGCGAACTTCAGGATGACTGGTACGACGGTATCAAGGTACTGAAAAAGGCAGACTTATCTCACAAATTTGTAGCCCTCTTCGGCTGCGGTGACTCAGACTCATACAGTGATACCTTCTGCGATGGTATCGGCATCTTATACGAAGAACTTAAAGGTACCCACTGCACTTTCTGCGGGTCAACCGATCCGACGGGCTACACATTCGACTCTTCTGTTGCGGTAATCAACGGCAAGTTTGTAGGACTTCCCTTAGATGAAGTGAACGAAGACGGCAAAACCGACGAGCGTATCGCTCAATGGACTGAAGCCTTGAAAAAAGAATGTAACAACTAATTTAAAACTCCAACGAACGTTATGGCTATCGAACGAAAGGTTCCGGGTGAAATACGGATTTTCTTGAACCATGTATACGAATTCAAGAAGGGAGTACGTAACATGGTACTCTATACGATGAATAAGGAACACGAAGCCTTCGCCATACGCCGTCTGGAAAGACAGAATATCAGCTACCTGATACAAGAAGTAAACACCAATAAGATAAATCTGTTCTTTGGTAAGGCCGAATGTATGGATGCCATACGGCATATCATTATTCGGCCTTTAAACCATCTCACTCCGGAAGAAGATTTCATTTTGGGTGCCATGTTAGGATACGATATCTGCCAGCAATGTAAACGATATTGCAATAAAAAAGAAAATATAAAAATAGCTGGCTAAGTTGCAGGTTGTGTATAGGTAACACGGCTTATCGGGTAAATGCACAATGGCATACGGAAATGTAGTATTAGAAGATTTCACCACAGGGTAACACAGAGTTCCACAGAGAAGAAAATAACAGAAAACTCTGTGAAACTCTGTTTCAATTTGTGGTGAAATCAATTCACTACCCAATCGAACTACACTTTCACCGGCCACGCCACACCTACCTACTTCCTTCTTCTCCATTTCATAAAGAATGTTATTCCCATAGTACTTTCCGATGGAAATTTGTTTTATAAGAAAACAATTAATTAAAACACCCGGAAATTAAGATGATTAAAACATTTTTCAAAAAGAACTGGCTCACATTTGTCGGACTTGGCATAGGAGCTATAGGAGGTTTTCTGTATTGGAAATATGTAGGCTGTACCAGCGGAACTTGTCCCATCACCTCTTCGCCAGTCAACAGTACCCTTTGGGGAGCTGTTATGGGCGGACTACTCTTGAATCTATTTAAAACAGACAGTACCTCCAAAAAAACAAATTAACCATACCTCTTATGACAACCACAAACGAACAAGAACAATCAAGAGCCTACACACTTGCAGGCATCTTTACGCTTTCACTACGTCTTGTAGTGGGATGGACTTACTTTTCGGCTTTCTGGCGACGCCTCGTGCTCGAGAATAAACTGATACCGGACAGTGCCGGATATATCGGAGAAAAGTTTAACCACTTCCTTCCCAATTCGATAGGTATCCGTCCGGTCATCGAATATCTGGTATCTACACCTGATATGTTATGGTGGGCAATGGTGATCTTTACTCTTATAGAAGGTATAGTCGGATTGCTTTACATGTTAGGATTCTTCACCCGTCTGATGAGTATCGGCGTATTCAGCCTGGCTACCGGCATTCTTCTGGGGTCTGGATGGCTGGGAACAACCTGCCTGGACGAATGGCAGATCGGTATCCTGGGAGTAGCCGCCGGCTTCACTATTTTCCTTTCCGGTGGTGGAAAATACTCGATTGACCATCTGATGGAGCGGAAGTTCTCTTTAAAAAAGAAAGCGGGCTGGCTGGCATGGCTGACCTCCGGAGAATTGCCTGTAAGCACCAAACGATTTGCCAATGTCAGCGTAGCAGGTGCTATCGTTATCTCCATACTGACCCTATATACCAATCAAGAGTTTCACAATGGTGTCTGGGGACCTCTGCACAACAAGTCCGTCAAACCGAAAATTGAAATATCCGACGCACAAATAGAGAACAACTCTCTGTCATTCAGTGTTTATCGCATTGAAGGTGCCGATGTATACGGTTCTTTTCTGATTGGCATCAGCCTGAAGAACGCCGATGGAAACATTGTGTTGGAAAAGAAAGGAGAAGAATTGGCTGACTTCCCGATGGAAAATATCGATAATAAATACATCGCCCGGGTAGCTCCGGGTAAGCACAGCCTGGTAATCCCACTCGGAAGCAAAGCGACCCTTAAAATCAATGATGCGGCCATAAGCGATTTGCCCAAAGGAAGGTATGAATTAGTACTGACCGACATCAGTGGCATCACCTGGAAAAAAGAAATCATCTATTAATAACCATTAAAAAGCAGAAAAATGAAAAAGAGCATTCTTATCCCCTTCCTATTCATGGGACTGTTGGCTTTCGCTTCTTGCAAAGGGACATCCGAAAATAAATCGTCCGTCACAACAGATACGGTACAAGCCGAAAACCCACAACCGGGAATCATTCACCTGACCCGTGCGGAATTTCTGAAAAAGATAGTCGACTACGAAAACCATTCCAAAGAGTGGAAGTATCTGGGTGACAAACCGGCTATTGTCGACTTCTACGCCGACTGGTGCGGTCCCTGCAAAATGGTGGCCCCGATACTTGAAGAATTATCCAAAGAGTATGCCGGAAAGATTTATATCTATAAAGTAAATGTCGATAAAGAGCCGGAACTGGCAAAAGACTTTGGGATTCAGAGTATTCCTACCATTTGGTTTGTGCCGATGAAAGGCGAGCCCCAAGTCAGTATGGGAGCTCTATCCAAGGAGCAATTAAAAGGATACATCGATAAAGTATTATTGAAACAATGATCCATAACGCGGCCTCTCCTTCCAACAGGTATTGAGGCCGCTCTTTTTGTCTCTAACGTTTCTCTGATTTATGCACTTTCATATAGCCGTCGGTCAGTGTTTTCATAAATGCCACGATATCGGCTTCTTCTTCCTGTGTCAGCCCGAGGTTTCCCAGCTCCTCCTTGTTCACGGTGGCAGGATACTCGGCAGGAGGAAATTCATCACTCACATCCCGCACATTATAGAAATGTACAATCTCCTCGAGTGTCTTAAAATAGCCATTATGACCATACGGAGCCGTCAGTTCGACATTTCGCAACGTGGGTACACGGAACTTGCCATTTTCGCTTTCGGCATTCACAATGGCTCCCAGTCCTAAATCAACCGAATCCGCAGTTAACAGAAAATATTTTGCCGCTACCTTATAGTGGGGATGATCCGGCAACTTCGGAATGCCTAAATTATCATAAGTATGATCGGTAAACAACGTGCGATGCGCACGTTTGTCACGGTCCAGGACATGACATTCGGCACACTGCCCTTTATCTTTGAACAATTCCTTGCCCCTCGCTTCCTGGTCGGTCAGCTGATAGTTTCCTTTTTTATATGCATCATATTTGGATGTAAAGGGATTGATTTCCCTGGATGCCTGATAAGCGGCCAATGCGTCCGTAACATGGGCAAACAAAGAATCGGCATGTTCTGTCTCTCCATATATCTGCACTATCCGGTTATAATACGGAGTCCGCTTCACTTTCTCCGCTACCATCTGTTTGTCCCTATTTCCCATTTCCACGGGATTCAAAAGCGGTATGCCTGCCTGATCCTGCAAGGAGGGAGAACGACCGTCCCAGAACAACCCTCCCACGTAGTTTTCATCATCATCGTCATAATGCAATTCGGGCACAAAGGCCGCATAGCACACCGACATGGAGTTGCGCTGGGAAAAGAGTCCCTGCACGGCTCCTTCGGATATGGCACGGGCTTGTTCATCGGCAAATCCCTTGGAAGAAGCATGGCAGGTGGCACACGATTGCCCGGGTGGCTCGGACAGTGAAGTATCATGAAAAAGGAGTTTGCCTAACGCTTCCTTCTCACTTCCGGTTTTGTGAGACGGATGACCACAGGAGATACAGACAGTGCCCAGCAGTGTGACGAATAGTAGTTTATATGTCTTCATAGTTGTAAAAACAGAGATATGGTTATTTCAAGAGGCCAAAGATACATTATTTTCCGAAAAGAGATAAAAAAGTCCGGTCGAAATCACATCGCCCGGACCCCTCCAAACAGCTTCTCACGAATCTGTTCCACGAAAATATACTATAGTTATAAAGAATTTCTATCCTTCTTCCGGCCAGAGTTCTCCGGCAACCATTTCAGCCATTTTCAATGTATGCCACTGTTTTTCTTCGGCAGCTTCATAAGATTCCGAAGGCAACACTTCGGCATTGGGTATGCACAGTGAGAAACGGTGCGAAGGAATATAACGTATGATCTGGTCGATCTTGGCTCTCAACTCTTCCAGCTCTTCCTCCACGGGATAATGGGAAAGTACGAAGCCAAACACAGATTGCTTCTCGCGGATGAACCACAACAAACGGTTCTTGCCGCAACATTCCGAATCGTAATCGAGGAAAAAAGCATGAATCCCCTGTAGCGAGAAAAGCATCTCGGTAGGTGAATGAAAAGCAATGAAAAGATCGGCGGGAAGATTCTCCAATGCCATGTTGTTGACACGGATCGCGTTATCCGTCACCGTACGCGTTGCATCATCGAGTTGCAGATAACGGCATCCCGATCTGTACAGTTCCATAATCAGTTTCTGATACGTCTGTGCAAGGTCTACCAACAGTATCTCACGGTCGGGATAGACCGAATCGAGTTCGGTCCGGTTTGCGTCTTTCATTAATTCTGCCAGCAGGCGCGAAGGCGCAGGAAGCACTTGCTTAGCTATTACATCTCCACCGGTCACCCCGGTAAGAAAGACAAAATCATCGAGCACCGGATGGTGATGTACATCGATCCGTCCGGCCAGTTCGACAGAGGTCTTTCTGTCATCCCGGAACCGGATACCATCCAATCCGCACATAAAGTCGAGCGGCCACGCATCACTGCGGAAACGGCCGTCAGTGACCACCTTCAACCCTTCTGCCTTCAGTCTGTCTACCAGATTCCGTATTTCGGCATCTTCGACAGCACGCAAAGCCAGCAGACTGATTTGTTCGTTTCGATATTGCTCACGGGCTTCTCTCAATGCAGCAGGCAAAAGAAAAGTACCGGCAATGTCTACTTTGAACGGAGGAACTACGTTTTCCATACGTTCTACGTTTTTAATATTGATTGTTACTATCGTGCTTCGCTCCTAACCCACGAGGAACCAAGACTTATCAGCGAGAGTGGCAGGTCTTCTGACTTAGCTTCCATTCCGAACGCCTTCCCGACTACACGAGTCAGTGGCCAAAGAGTATCCTGTCGGAATGTTTATATTAAAGCTTCACAGCAGCGGGACTGTCCGGGAGTTACACCCGATTCCCTTTTAATCGCCCAAAGCAGGAAAGCTTCGGCGAACCAATCTGCCGACAAATATAAAAACAATAAATCAGATATTTGTGTTCAACACGATACTTTTTTCAATCAGAGCCTCCATCCGGGTAAAACAAAGGCTCTGTCCGGTCGGAACAGAGCCTTTATCTCGACCGAACAGAAGCTCGGTTTCCATTCAAATGTAACGGGGGTTAATAGCTGATCTTTATTCCGGCGAAATAGCTTCGCGGAGCAGCCGGACCATAAATATATCCGGAGTCACGCTCCACTCCCTGGTCGAAATCGTTCTGATAAGCATTGAACACATTCTGCACACCTGCACTCAATTGCAGGTCCACCGACTTATAAAGTTTGAAATCATAAGCCGCCTTGACTCCCATATCGAAGAAATCGCGCGTATTCACCGCCACATCCTTGTCAATATAACCGGCCATGTGCTGCACCAGCATCGATCCGGTGTACGTGCCCGACAGGGATAATGACAGAGGCTTGATCGGCGTATATGTTGCCGTAAAGTATCCATAGGTATTCGGCGTACGGAAAATCTTCTTCTCGGCCGGTGCTGTTTCGCTCCACTTTTCCGGTTCGTCATAACGGCTCTGTTGCAACGTGACTCCTGCCTGTAACTGGAACAAAGAGAGATAAGCCATTTTTCCCTCCATCGACAGTCCCAATACTTTGGCACCCGAACCGTTACGGCGCTCTTTGATAAGAATGCCATCCCGCTCTCCGATGTTCTCGAGTACAAATACATCCGACAGTCTGGTATAAAAACCTTCAACCAGAAAGTTTACCTGAAAAGCACCGAAACGATGATACATATCGGCTGAGGCGCTGAAACTCTGCGATTTTTCCTCTTTCAGATTCTTGGCACGCTCAATCATCGACACCGTTCCGCCTACATTCTCAATATGCAGGTCTTCGTCGAAAGCCTGCGGGGCACGGAAGCCCGACGAATAACTCAGGCGAAGATTAATGTCCTCGGAAGGATTGAAACGGAGGTTGGCACGAGGGCTAAAGATAACATGGTTGATCAGATTGTGCTTATCCAGACGTCCGCCCAACAGAATGCTCCATTTCTCGTTTTTCCATTCATTCTGCAAAAAAGCACTACCAATATTTACCGTCTGCTTCGTATAACGGTTGTATCCCCACATATCGTCCTTCAGGTTATCCCGGTTATACTCCAATCCCGCAGTCAGGTCGGCAGGCATGAAAAGGCATTTACCGAAACTGTACACATATTGAGAACCGCCGATAAAGGTCAGGTCTGTTGTCTTTCCATAGGCGTTCTGGTCTTTTTTGCTGCCATAATAACTGTCGCGGTCCGTATGCTGTGCCGAAGTATAAACAGTCAGGCGGTGTTTTTCATTCGGAGCAAAATAATCGAATTTCAAGCCGCCACCGTTGATGGAGTGCTGAATCTGCTCGGCAATGTCAGCCTCGTGAGGCGGACGGTTCAGCAGGTTTCCGCCACGACGAAACTCCTGTAAGTGATGGTACTCAAATGTCAGCTTAGAATAAGTGCTTGTTTTGAGGAACGAACGGAAGCCGACTGTCTGGTTTTTAAGCTTCGGCATTTCGGAATAACCGTCTCCATCATGATCGTACGCATCCCGGTGACGGTTCTGTCCGAACACATAAAGTCCCGCCCGATGATCATCGGTCACCAGCGATGCATTCAACGAAGTATTATTATCAAAAGACGAGCTGCCTCCGATAGAAGTAAGGGTATGTGCCAACTGCCCCGAATTGCGCAATGGCTCCTTGGTGATGATATTAATGGTTCCGGCAATAGCGGACGAACCGAACAGGGCAGAACCTCCACCGCGCATCACCTCTACCCGCTCGATCATATTGGCAGGAATCTGTTCCAACCCGTAAACACCGGAAAGGGCACTGAAGATGGGACGCGAATCGATAAGAATCTGCGTATACGGACCGTCCAGTCCATTGATGCGCACCTGCTGGAAACCGCAATTCTGACAATTCGTTTCGACGCGGACACCGGGCTGGAAGTTAAGTCCCTGTGAAAGTGTAGGCGAGTTTGTATTCTCAAACATCTTCATATCTACCACATTGACCAATGTAGGTGCCAAGCGCCGTTTGGTCACGCTGCGATTGGCCGATACTACCACTCCGTCAAGCGCTACGGCATCTTCTTCCAACTCAAAATTTTCTTCAAGTGTCTTTCCTTTCCTGAGGCTGACATTGCGACTGATGGTTTTATACCCCACCGAACTGGCTTCGAGCACAAAATTCCCTTCGGGAAGGTTTTTCAGGAAATAGTGTCCGGTGGCATCCGTCACCGTACCGATGGTAGTTCCTTTCAGGGCGATTGTTATATAAGAGAGGTGTTCACCTGTTTTTTTATCGAGTACATGGCCGATGATATTGGCATCAGACGCTTTCAGTTCCGGATGTTCCGGTTGGTCGGCCATAGCAGGCAACAGGGCACAGCACAGGCTAACGAGGAAAAATATATATTTCTTCATTTTCATTTTTGGATAGTAGAATTACTAAATAAATTTCTCTAAATAATGCAGTGAGAGTGAGAGAGATGTTCTATCTCCCGGCAGGAGGTGCCCGCAAAGATACCACGCCCACGACGGACGAACAGTATCCTGCCCTATCCGGACGCCACGAAAGGGTATAGAGCAGACAAGCAATAAACTGAAGAGAGAGAAAAAAGATACCGGCTCCGGTAGTCACCACGTGGTTCAGCAAATGAATCAATTGAAATTCGACCGTGGTGTGACTATGGGGAGAGTCTTTCTTAAACGGGTGCGAATGGACAATGGTCACCCCATTCACTACATGCGAGTGAGTAAAGAGTGTGATACCTGCCATGTACGATATAAATAGTACAGGCAGAAACCATCTCATTATTGTCAGGCGCAATTGTTTCATCCGTTTAGTTTTGTGGCAAAGATAAGAAGTATTCCATAATGGAACAATCCCTATTTATAGGGATAATAAATGTAACACCGCATCTGGACAGATTGTTCACGCATTTTCAATCTTATTAGATATTTCGGGTTTCCAAGCGGCATATATAAAAACGAGGTATGTCATTATTCATCACAGATGACACACCTCGTTTCCATAGATACGGCCGATGGACGAATCCATCCCAGCCGCTATTCCGAACGAATCCAGGTCAGTTTATGCCAGATGCTTTCCAAAGGTCCCTGCTTATGCGCCTTCAGCCACCATTTGCAGAAACGAACCTGCAAAAGGAAAAATGCAAAGCCTATCAGCAGGCTGACGGTATAACCGCAATAAGGGGCCAGATACAGCGCGAACGGGAAATAAATAATAGCTCCGGCAATAGACTGGGAGATGTAGTTCGTCAGGCTCATCTTACCATAAAACCGCAAATCAGCTGTCAGCTTCCTGAATTTCTCCGTTTGATATAGCAGCACGAACGAAGCGACCAATACTATTGTGAAAGCAAACTTTTGCCACATATCCATCACTACCCCTACTGTCTGGCGTATCATATCCGGCTGTCCGGCATCCATCAATTGCACTTTCAGCTGATAGAGAGGACCAAACAGAACGGCACTCCAGATCAGGGCTTTCACCCAAAAGCGGATCGTGGTCTCCGAAGTGACGAAGAGTTGCTTTCGTCCGATCAGCATTCCCAGCAGAAACAGTCCGGCTGTCTGCAGGAAGCGTCCTGCACCTATTGCCCAGAACAGGCTCGCTTTTTGTCCCAAGGTTACATTTCCCCAGATAAACTTCCAGAAATCTCCTTCCTTGGTATATTCGGCTACTTCGCCATACATCTGACCGACTCCCAAGTCGGGCAAAGAATGGGGGGGATTGAAAAGATTCATCACGTAATGATACCATTCCACCGGTTGCAGCAGCATGAAAATGGCCAGGATAAATACCGTACGGTCACTCCACTTACGGACAATAAACAGGAAAATACCTACCACACAGAATAGCAGCAACACATCTCCTGCGGGGAAGAATGCCGCATTCAAAGTCGCAAAACCACCCAACAGGAGCAGACGCCAGAGAAAACGGTAACCAAAATCCTTGCCTTTCTTCTGTTGGTTGGTATACTGTATGTAAAACGTCAGCCCGAAAAGCAAAGCAAAAATAGCATAAGCTTTCCCGGCAAATAAAGAAAATGTCACACTGAATACCCCTTCGTCGAGGATATTGAGCCATCCCGGCTGGGAGGCTGCATCGGGATACACCGGAAAGATAAAGTGCTCAAGGTTATGAACCAGCAGGATCGCCATCACGGCAAAACCGCGCAATGCGTCCACTACCTCGATGCGGGGAGTTTTTGAAGCAATTGTTTGTCGCATGTTTTTGTTGTTTTTATTATGTGATTATTAAATTAGGGACAAAAGTAATAAAAATGAATCAGAACTGAAAAAGATAAAAGACACTAAAGTGGCACCTCGCAAAGTCACCTTGCAGGATCTTAGGTTTCAACTCCCAACCTGCATCATACTATCCTTTCTTCGTCCTGAGAAACAATACCGGAACGACACACAGCAACGTGACGATAAAGGCGATAAAGAAATCATCGTTGATGGCACTGATGTATCCCTCCAGATCGATACGCTTCAATATCAGCATCTCCGCCACTTCTTTGGCTGTATCGGTCGTTCTGCCCCCTGTATGTTCTATAAAGCGGCTCAAGGAATGAAGGGTCTGCCGGTATACGTCTCCTGTATAGTTGAGTGCTTCGCCATATCGCTGTGTGTGAAAAGCCGTACGCTGCGTCAGCAGATGGCTGAAGATGGCTACTCCGAAACTTCCTCCCATCTGCCGGACAATGTTCGTAATACTGGAAGCCTGTGCCATATCACTGTTACGGATATTCACCAGCGACAGAGTCAGCAACGGAGTGAAAAGCAATCCCATGCCCAGTCCGCGCAGATAAAGACTCAGCATGATGTACCACTTCTCGGTCAGAAAAGACAGATAATAGTTCATATAGAAGCTCAGAGCCATCAATAGGATTCCCGACACGATAAAGACTTTGGGGTTAATCCGTTGCATCAATTTGCCGGACAAAGGTGAAGCCACTCCCTGGATAATCCCCACTGGCATGAAAAACATACCAGCCTGCAAAGCCGAATACCCCAGATTGTCCTGTAGATAGAGCGGAATCAAAAACGTACTGCCGAACATGCCGATACCAAAGACGAACAGGATCAGGTTGGATAACGCAAAGTCCCTGTCGACAAACAGGCGCAGATTGATCAGCGGTGTCCTGACAGTGAACTCAAAGTAAAGGAACAAAATAAAGGTGACCACCGCAATCCACATGGCTCCAAGCACTACGGGACTGTTCCATCCCATGGAGTTAGTGGACGAATTGACTTCGGAAAGCCCATACATAAAGACAGGCAGAAAAATGGCAGAAGTGATAAAACCGGGAATATCGAAGGGAACTTTGGTTCCTTTCACATGTTCCTTCTGTACAATGGCAGTTACGATCAAAGCGAGAATCCCTATCGGGATATTGACGTAAAAAATATAGTTCCAGTCCATGTAATCAACCAGGTATCCACCGATGGTAGGACCAAAAGAGACCGAAGCGGCCGAAGCGATAGACCAGAACCCCAATGCCGTCCCCCGTTGTTCGGGTGGGAACACATCGCTCACAATAGCCATGCCGACAGGAAGAAGCATGCCGCATCCGAAACCTTCGATCACCCGCCAGAAAATAAGTTCTTCGATAGTGGACGAACTGCCGCACATAAAGGAACCGACTGTGAAGACAAGCAAGGACAAGAAATAGATCTTTTTATAACCGAAGCGTTCGGACAGCCATCCGGCAGCAGGAAGAATACTCGCCATCGAAAGCATATATCCGGTCAGTACCCATTCGGCCACATTGATATCCGCACCGAGAGTGCCCATAATCACAGGCAACCCGGTATTGACGACTGTAGAATCGAGCACCGCCATAAAGGTGCCTATCATGATGTTGCCCAATACGATCCATTTATAAGAAGAACTTCCTTTCATTCTTTGACGATCTTCACGTTAGCAGACATCCCCGAAAGCAGTCGGAGTTTGGCTTTCAGTTTCTCTTTCCCCTCCACCCGGTCGATCGATATCTTCAGGGGAATCCGCTGGGCCACCTTTGTATAATTGCCCGATGCATTATCAGGGGGGATCAGGGAAAACTCGGATGCAGTGTTGGCACCGATATAGAAGATTTTGCCGTAAAACGTCAGTCCGGGATAGGCATCGAGGGTAAAAAGAGCCTGTTGTCCCATACGGACTTCATCAAACTTAGTCTCCTGCAAGTAGACAGTCACCCAGAGTTCCTTGCCCTCGTTCAAGGTAAAGATGTTCTCACCCGGCTGCAACAGATCGCCGGGAACCACCCACTGCTTGGCTATCAAGCCATCGACAGGTGAAACAATCCGGTAATCCTCAGTCATCGTACTGTCGAGCACAGCCAGCAATTCACCTCTCTTCACGCTGTCACCCTCCTGCTTGAATACAGCAGACAAAGGGGCCATCACACGGGCAGACACATTCACACGACTGCCATCCAGGTTTGCATCTATGGTAGATACGTATTTTCGATAGTTCCACCACCAGACAACGGCTACGACAATAGCGATGATAAGCAATATCACCAGCCAGATAAACTTTTTCTTATCAGAGGGGTTCGATGTATTTGCAGCGTCCATAATTCTTGGGATTAGTTACAAGGGTGTAAACAAAATCCGCAAGAAAAGGTTTGGAAAAGGAAGCAAAAGGAATCGAATTTTACAGAAGAACTCACCACGGAGTGCCACAGAGTAACACTGAGTATTTACTATAGTAATCAACAACATAGAATCATCTCTGTGTCCTCTGTGGTAAATTTTGACATTCCCCGAAATTCTTTGATGGAATAACTTAGTACACCACTGTCGCAATCACCTGTATAAACAGAATCAGGAACACCATCGCAATCGGGTATACCGTTGCATAAGCTACACTGGGGATATTGCTGTCTACCATGGAATCGGCAGCGGCAAGCCCAGGTGTACTGGTCATACCACCGGTAATGGTACCCAGCAGATCAAGCAGACTGATTTTAAATATCAGACGCCCAACGAACGCGGCGATCAACATCGGTATGAGGGTAATGGCAGCACCTACTCCGAACAGCAACAAACCGCTCTCCTGAAAAGTAGCAACCAGATTCTTACCGGCCGATGTACCTACCTCAGCCAAGAAAAGCAACAATCCCAACTGACGGAGCAACTGGTTGGCAGGTCCGGACATAGACCAGAGGATAGGACCTGTTTTACCTACTGCACTAAGCAGCAAAGCCACCATCAACACACCACCGGTCAATCCTGGTGAGAAAGACAATCCGCCCGGGAACGAGATATTAAGCTTACCAAAAAGTACTCCCAACACAATGCCCATGGCAATGGGGAAGAAATCGGTGTCGGACAGCTTCTTCGCATTGTTTCCCAGTAAACGGGCTACTCCTTTGATACCTTCCTTCTCGCCCACCACCATCAGTTTATCGCCAAACTTCAGTGCCAGATCGGGTGACGGTGAGAGGTCGATACCGCTTCGGCGGACACGGGTTACGGTACAGCCGAAATTCTTCATTAGGTTCAGGTCCCCCAACTGTTTGTTTATCATGTCCTTTTTGGTCAACAGCAGCGATTCGATTTCCTGCGTGTTTTCCAACGGAAGTTCACCTTCTTCACGTTCGCCCACCAATACGGCCAGTTGCGTCAAAGCTTCTTCGCTACCCACTGCCTGGATATAATCCCCTTCACGAAGCACTGTATGGGCTGTCGGGATGGATATCTGTTCCTGATGTTTCAGACGTGAAATAACCGCTCCTGTCATGGCACGTGCATTGATCTGCATCAGGCTGCGGCCAAATACGCTCGGATTCGTGATGCGGTAGATACAGGTTCCCAACTCCGGGAATTGTCCCCGGCGTTCTATCTCAAGGCGGCGGGCCTCTTTGTCAAGATCAATACGCATAATCTTAGGTAACAGCTTCACGAACAGAATGACGCCAATCACACCAAACGGATAGGCAATACCATAAGCGATAGAAGCCAATGGAGAATTGGTGCTGTCGATGGCAACAGCCAGACCCGGCGTACTGGTCAGCGCTCCGGCAACCAGACCTACCACACTGGGAGTATCTATATCAAAAGCATACTTCAAACCGATAGCTGTAAAGCAGGCCGAAGCAATGATAAGAAGTGTAATGATGATCAGCGTCTTCCCCTTACTACGGAAAGAATCGAAGAATCCCGGACCTGCCTGGATACCGATCGTAAAAATGAAAAGTACCAATCCGAAATTACCCAGTTCCTTTGGGATAATTACACCGAAATGCCCAAAAAGAAGGGCAATGAAGATAACCGCCGACACGTCGAGCGATAGTCCCTTAATCTTGATTCTTCCCAACATGAAGCCCAACGCAACAATAAGGAAGAGAGAGAAATAAGAGGAGTGCAATAAATCAGTAAACATAAATAAAAAGGTTAATTTTAGTTGTTAGTGGTGCAAAGGTACGTAAAAAACTGTTTTCGACTATAGCAAAAGAAGAAGTTATTTTCTCCACCAAGCCCTAAAGCCTTCACATAAGGAAAGCAGAACGGATATTTCACAATCAAAAAGACAGAAATCAAAAGATTCTGCTAACGCACCCTCTATTTAAAAACGGGCATATAGGGTAACCGGAAGACTTAGCAGTCAACTTCACCCCTTCCAGAAGCCCTGAAAACGGGGTTCTGTTTTTCACTTTTACAGAAAAACAATAAGGATAGACACTAAAGGGAGTAACCATCCGGCCAGTATGCCGTAACCATACTTGCCGGATGAAGTAATCATCCGGTCAAAATGGTATAACCTAACCGGGAAAAGGCCTTGAAAAAGACTGTTTTGCTCTACTTCGTCCACGCTTCCGAACGGCAACCAAGTGTCAGAAAGCAACGATATTAGTTAATAAGAGATCCATATTTCACATATTGCAACCGAATCAGCGACAGATAGCAGTCCATGCGGCACATTAAGTATCCGAACCCAAAATCGCTAACGGCATTTCCCGGTGTTTTTCCGAACAACTTCCGGTGAGGACACAAAATACGGAATTCTACGAGGTTCTAAATATCAATTTGACAAATTGCTCTTTTCTCCGAAAATATACTTTAAGAAATACAATCCTCCCCTTCGCAACATGCTCCTTTGTACTCAAACTCTAAAGTGGCATGGGTGATCCCGGCATATTCCAGTTCATGCTTAATCTCGCGCTTTACCTCTTCCATACGGCGGAGATCGCTTATCACGATATGGGCAGTCAATGCTGTTTCAGTAGTGCTCAATGCCCAGATGTGCAGATGGTGATAACTCTCCACACCGGGTTGCTCCAGGATAACCCGCCCGATCTTTTCGCTATCTATTCCCACCGGGACTCCGTCGAGCGAAAGACGGAGGCTGTCGTGCAATAAGCTCCAGGTTGAGATGACAATGATGACGGCAATCACCAGGCCGATGATCGGATCGACAAGTGTCCAACCGGTGTACATGATGATAATACCCGAAATGACCACTCCCACCGATACCAACGTATCGGCAGCCATATGCAGATAAGCTCCTTTCACGTTAAGGTCTTTTTCCTTATCTTTCATAAAAAGCCAGGCTGTAACGGCATTGATAACCACTCCCACACCCGCCGTCCAGGCAATGGCAGCACCTTCAACCGGAACGGGATGGAACAACTTCTCTACACTCTCGGTAATGATAATGCCGACGGCAACCAGAAGAATAACAGCATTGAGCAGGGATACCAGTACCGTACTTTTTTTATAACCGTATGTATAACGACTGTTGGGATGCACCTTTGCCAACCGGAAAGCAAGCATGGCAAGCACAAGACTTGCCACATCACCCAAGTTGTGCCCGGCATCGGAAAGCAACCCTAAAGAATCATAACGGAAACCGATGCCGAACTCAACGAGGACAAACAAAATATTCAGCGTAATGCCAATTATAAAAGATTTATTGAGCGACGTCAGTTCGTGGACGTGCTCGTGATGATGTTCGTGAGAATGTGCCATGCTCGATTAAGATATTTATCTATTCTAAAAACAGACAAACAGGCAGATTAGTTCAATGAAATATCATGCATAAAAGGTATCAAGCCATCCGTTTCTTCAACGGCCGGCGACTGTAGCAAGACCAGAGACTTCAGTTCTTCAAGTTCGGCCGTACAGACACAGAAATAGACATTCTGGGCCGGCAACTTCAGAAAGATCTTCCGATTGGCATTCATTTTCCTGTTCGACCTCTCACAGTAAGGTCCGTTAATCGATACAATATAATTGCGTAAACACTCAAATCCGGCTTCGGACAGACGAAAGAAAAGGTTGCCAAATTCCAGATGATACACTTTACAATGGGCACAGTAAGTGATCATTCCATTGCGGGTTCTGCTGATTAGTTCCATCATAACTTTAACGTTTTGGTGATGGCGCAAAAGTACGCAGATCACCAAATGAAGGCAATACCTACTAATATCTAATTATCAGGCAACCGATAGCCACATATGGGGAGACAAGTCTGCCGTACGATCATAGTATGAAGAAATCTCAATGTTCAGAAACGGTCGGATACCCCATCAACCTTACTGCAGTCATCACCAAAACTCCCGCTACGACCATCCGCAATACTACTCTTATTCTTACAAGAGATATTATTGTCTTCAAAAACTGAATTGTTTTCGGACAATAGCATAACACTTGGATCACTTTTCAGAAAAGCCATAACTATCACATGCTATTTCAATTCTTTGCCACATATATGATAACAATATACAAAATGAATAGCTAAGTAAAGTTGTTTTTCCTTGCTTGTATATACCATATTTTTACAGATCATGGCACAGGCCACTCTTTCGTTCCCTACTCGCCAGCACATCTACTTATTAATAGGTACTGAGTCCAGTCTTTTTCATTCTGTTTAGGTATTGTAACACCTTTTTAGTGCACCTACCTTTGCAAACAATTACAAAGTAAGAAGGGCAATCCTATTAATTAACATTTATATTTTTAACAATGAAAAAGAAATTATTTACACCGAGCACACTTCTCCTTTTGGGAATGTTATCTCTTTTTAGCGCATGTAATAACGATGATGACGGTACGAATAAGGCTCAGGAGATAGCCGGGAAATACGAAGGCTACTCAATAGGTAATTGTGCCATGTTCACAGACTATGTAATGGGTGAAAAATCAGTAGCAACGATTGTTCCCAATGAAGATGGCACTATAAATGTAACCTATGATTCCGGATCCGGTGAGTTTAAATTGAATAATATTAAAGTTACTTCCAAAACATTCGAAGGATCGGGACAGGTAGAACTCTCTATGAATGATAAACCTGCAGGTGCTAAAGATTTTACACTCACAGGAAGTGTAGATGAACAGCAAAAACTAACCCTTAAAGTGAATGTACCAAGTGTGATGGGAGGGCTTATTATTGAATTTATACAAGGGACATTGCCTATATCATATCACGTTTCGGGTACTTACAACAAAGAAGCCAATTTATCAGTCAGTGTCGGATCGACTACATATCCGGATATCACAGATTGTAAAGTCAGCATAAAACGTTCATCGGATGATACTGTAGAGCTTACTCTTAAAGGACTATCTAACTTGAACAGTTCTCAAACAGGCAGAGCTATGAATTTAGGAGACTTCACAGTAACTGATGTTAAAGTTACCAGCACTGACAATAGTATTTTCAAGATTGAAGGAAGCATTCATACTACTGATACCAACAATACCCCAATTACCGGAACTCTTTCAGGTACAGTGAGCAATAGTGAAACTAATATTACTTTCACTTTTAAACCCGGTGCCATGCCAATTGATATTACCGCAATGTTTAAAGGAAAGAAATAAAAAAGCATGAGAAAGGCGATTTTGTTTTGTTTAGCCATTACTCTGCTGGGAACGATGCTTATATCGTTCTCAGCTTGTAATGGGATATTGAGCAGCCTATATGATGAACCGGAAACCGCAAAGGATTTCGGCTTCATTACGATAGATCATGCCAATCATAGCGGTACGGTACGGGTGGATGCTACCCAATATGCAAAATGGAACTACATCAATCTGCACACCCTGCAGATTGACTCGGCCAAAGTTACCGCAGAAGGTGCGGATGATCCGGACACATGGGACCTTGCCATTCATCGATACGATGTAAAGACTAATGGCGGTGAGGTGCTTGAAACCGATTACCAAAGCCTGAGTGCACTGAAAAACGCAGGCAGCATGCCTCAAGGTACCTTTGTCGCCGACGAATGGACCACAAATAAAATAGCTGTCGACGTTTCACACATGATGGAGGATGACGGTTATCTGATTTATGCTCCGTCGGACTTCAATCCGGAACTTTCAAAGTGGCTCAACGTCGATACCAGTGAAATGCCTCCCATTTACACTCCGTCCAACAAAGTCTATCTGCTCAGGATGAAAGACGGCACAATGGCTGCCATCCGCCTGGTGAGTTACATGAATGCTGCGGGCATAAAGGGATACATGACTTTTGACTACGTCTACCCATACGAACCATAATGCTTTGATAAAGACAAATAAAAATAAATATGCAAAGACTACTAAAATCGGCATATTGCTTCTTCGCAGCCCTCTTGTTGACGACAGCAGCTGCCGCACAACATAAAATATCCGGCAGGGTGATCGATACCACCCAGGAACCTCTGGTGGGTGCCACCATCACCCTGAAAGAAAAACCGTCTGTCGGTACCACCACCGATACGGAAGGACGCTACACCCTGACACTGCCGGACCAGAAAGAATATACCGTACAGGTCTCTTTTGTGGGATATGTGACCGCTACAAAAAAAACAACAGCTGCCCGTCAAGGTCGTCTCGATTTCATTCTGAAAGAAGATCAGATGAATCTGAGTACCGTAGTTATCACCGGAACACGTACTCCGAAACTACTGAAAGACGCTCCGATCATCACCCGGGTAATCACAGCCGACGATCTGAAGAAAGTGGACGCAACCCATATCGGACAATTGCTTCAGGTAGAGCTACCGGGTATCGAGTTCTCTTATTCAATGGATCAGCAGGTAAAGCTCAACATGCAGGGATTTGGCGGTAATGCCGTCCTCTTTCTGGTAGATGGGGAACGTCTGGCCGGAGAAACACTGGATAACATAGACTACAACCGCCTCAACCTGGACAATGTAGAACGAGTGGAGATAGTGAAAGGCGCGGCCTCTACGCTGTATGGTTCAAGTGCCATCGGGGGGGTAATCAATATCATTACCAAAGCTTCGGACGATCCGTGGAATCTGAACCTCAATACTCGTTTCGGAGTACATAATGATCAGCGGCATGGGGGTACGGTAGGATTCAATGCCGGCAAGTTCTACAGCCAGACCAACGTACAATATACCAACATAGACTCTTATAACGTAAAACAAGGAGATTATACGACCATCAACGGCAATAAAACCTGGAACGTGAAGGAACGCCTGATGTTCACCCCGAACGAGCAATTGCGACTGACGGCACGTGCTGGCTATTATTTCCGTGAACGGGATGCCTCCTCGGAAACCAAGAACCGTTATCGCGGATTCAGTGGCGGGCTGAAAGGAAACTACGACTTCAACACGAAAAGTAACCTGGAACTGGCCTACACATTCGACCAGTACGACAAAAGTGACTATCTGGTATCGTATAAGAATGATATCCGCGACTACAGTAATGTGCAACACAGTGTACGCGCGCTTTACAATTATACGTTCAACGATAAGAACACGCTCACCGTCGGAGGAGACTATCTACGAGATTATCTGATGTCGTATCAGTTCAAAGAAAACGCCGATTATACCATGCATTCCGCCGATGCTTTCGGACAGTTCGACTGGAATCCCACGGAACACTTCAACGTGATTGCCGGATTGAGGTTCGACTACTTCTCCGAATCGAACGTGCGCCATTTCTCACCGCATCTGGGATTGATGTACAAGATAGGAAACTGCTCGCTGAGGGGCTCTTATGCGCAAGGGTTCCGTTCGCCCACCTTGAAAGAGATGCACATGAACTTCTACATGGCAAACACCATGATGATTTATGGTAACCCGGATCTGGAGCCGGAAACCAGTCACAACTTCTCGCTCTCCGGAGAATATACCAAAAACCGTTATAATTTTACGCTGACAGGATATTATAACCTGGTGCACAATCGCATCGAGTACACCTCTTTCAGAGATACCGACGGAATGATCGCACAAAAATATATCAATACCCCACAGGTAGACATTGCCGGAATCGATGCCAATGCCTCTGCCAAATATCCTTGCGGTATAGGTGCACGTATCTCGTATACGTACATCCACGAGTTCATGCGTGACGGACAGACCAAACTCAGCTCTACCCGCCCCCATTCGGCCACGGTACGGTTGGAGTATGGCAAGATATGGGATCATTATGACTTCAATCTGTCACTCGACGGACGGGCCTTGTCACAGGTGAAAACCAATCAATATACTTCCAATGACCCGAATGCGGGAACGGAAAAGGTAACTTATCCGGGATATACCATGTGGAACCTGACGCTCACACAAAGAGTATGGAAGGGGATCAATGTGAATATGGCCGTCAACAACCTGTTCAACTACCGACCTGACTATTATTATGCCAATTCACCCTATACGACGGGAACCAACTTCTCCGTAGGGCTGTCGCTGGACATTGACCAAATGTTCAGAAAATAGCGGACAAGGACGACAACGGTCGCATCAGTGTTGGGCAGTGACCGCATCAGTGTTGGGCAGTGACCGTATCAGTGTTGGGCAGTGACCGCATCAGTATAGGACAGTGACAACGCCCGCACGTAAACACTGATAACCAAGTAATTACAAAAGGTCTTAAAACCACTCAAAAAAGCGGACAAACAAAGTCTGCGTCCATGATAAATAAGAACGAAATAAACCAAAGAACAAAAAAACAATATGAAAAAGAAACAAATCATCACCACTTGTTGTGTGGCTGCGGCAATACTCGTCGGGGTATTCGTCTGGCAAGCCTACTTCAGTGCCACGAAGATTGCCTTTGTCAATTTCCAGACCATCAACCTGGGAAATATTTCGAAGGCGAACGACAATTCATTTGTCAAACTAAGGGAGGTCTCTACCGATCACCTGGACGAACTGACGGGCTATGATATAGTGTTCGTCAACGGTATGGGATTGCGCATCGTCGAAGAACAACGCCAACAGATACAACGGGCGGCCGACAAAGGTATACCGGTGTACACCTCCATGGCTACCAATCCCGCAAACAATATCTGCAACCTCGATTCGGTACAGATGAGTCAAATACGTCAATACCTGACTAATGCGGGAAAAGTAAATTACCGGAATCTGCTTTCGTATGTCCGCAAAGAGATTGATGGTAAGCTGATCTCCGCCCCCGTACCGGAAGCACCGGTAG
Organism: Bacteroides fragilis; assembly: GCF_019583405.1. GTDB lineage: Bacteria > Bacteroidota > Bacteroidia > Bacteroidales > Bacteroidaceae > Bacteroides > Bacteroides fragilis_B. The sequence continues at coordinate 939,123 of NZ_SZUU01000001.1, forward strand.
AAAAGCCGACCGACATTCTTTACCATGCCGGAGTGAAGAACCCGGATGATGAAATGGAATTTCTCAACGTAACCGATTATGAAAAGTTCCTTCGTGAAAACGGACTCTATCATGAAGGTGCCCGCAAGGTTGTGATCACCGGGCAGATGGCGGATGCCACAGGACTAATTCAGGCACTCGAAAAAGCCGGACACAATGTATATCCGATCTCTTCTTTCACCCGTTTCGTGGAGTTCGTCCGTGAAATACGACCGGACGCTGTTATCAATATGGCACACGGACGCATGGGAGACGATATGGTGGAATATCTGAAAGAACGCAATATCCCTCTCTTTGCACCACTCACAGTCAACAGCCTGGTAGAAGAGTGGGAAAACGATCCGATGGGTATGTCGGGAGGATTTCTTTCGCAAAGCGTAGTGACACCGGAAATTGACGGTGCCATCCGTCCGTTCGCCCTCTTTGCCCAATACAAGGACGATGAAGGACTGCAACACTCTTTCGCCGTTCCGGAACGGTTGGAGACATTTGTCAACACAGTGAACAATTATCTCACCTTGAAAACAAAACCCAACAGCGAAAAGCATATAGCCATCGTCTACTACAAAGGCCCCGGACAAAATGCCCTCACAGCAAGCGGAATGGAAGTAGGCCCGTCACTCTACAACCTGCTGCTGAGAATGAAGAAAGAAGGCTACCGGATAGAAAACCTTCCGGAGAGCGCCAAAGAGCTGGAAAAGATGATCCAGGCACAGGGAGCCGTATTCGGAATGTATGCAGAAGGCGCATTTGATGAATTCATGAAAACAGGGAATCCCGAACTGGTGACTAAAGAACAATACGAGAACTGGGTAAAAGCATCGCTACGCCCCGGAAAATATGCTGAAGTGGTAGCCGCTAACGGTGAATTCCCCGGCCAATACATGACTACGCCGGACGGACGCCTGGGCATCGCACGATTGCAGTTTGGCAATGTGGTACTGATGCCGCAGATGGCAGCCGGTAGCGGAGACAACGCCTTCCAAGTGGTGCATGGAACCAACGCCGCACCTCCCCACACTTATATCGCTTCGTATCTTTGGTTGCAGCATGGTTTTAAGGCAGACGCAATGATCCACTTCGGTACGCACGGAAGCCTTGAGTTCACTCCACGAAAACAGGTAGCGTTGTGTAGCGATGACTGGCCCGACCGCCTTGTAGGAGCTCTTCCACACCTTTATATATATTCTATCGGCAACGTGGGGGAAGGCATGATAGCCAAACGACGTTCGTATGCTACCTTGCAATCTTACCTTACACCTCCTTTCCTCGAAAGCAGTGTACGGGGCATCTACCGTGACCTGATGGAGAAAATCAAGATTTACAATAACACCACAGGAGCGAAAGAAAAGCAGTCGCTTGCCGTAAAAGCACTCACCGTGAAACTGGGCATCCATCGTGAACTGGGGCTGGACAGCTTGCCGAACCGCCCATACAGCGAGGACGAAGTGGCACGTGTAGAGAACTTCGCCGAAGAACTGGCCACGGAAAAAATCACCGGGCAGCTTTATACCATGGGGATTCCCTATGAACCGGAGCGTATCACCTCTTCCGTACTTGCCATGACAACCGAACCGATCGCTTACAGCCTCTTGTCACTCGACAAACAACGTGGCAAAGCAACAGCCGATGTAGAAAAGCATCGCTCTCTCTTCACCCAACGCTATCTGAATCCGGCCCGTGCCTTAGTAGAGAAACTGATAGCCAACCCTGCTTTGGCAACAGACGAACTGATCTGCCGCACTGCCGGTGTCAGTCCCGAAGAACTGGCAAAAGCACGAGAAATAGAAGCCTCACGCAATGCTCCGAAAGGAATGATGGCGATGATGATGGCTGCCGCCGCCAAAAACAAGGCCGGGGATAAAACCGGCAAAACAGCCGATAAGATGCCGGAAGCCATGAAGAAGAAAATGAAAGCCCAAATGAATACCTCAAAGGGAGATAAGCCGGAAGCGGATAAAGCCAAAGGCATGTCGGACATGATGGCCGCCATGGGGAAAAAAACGGCTCAAAAGGAATACAGCAAAGAAGAAATCAACTTTGCCCTTGCACTGACGGAGGTGGAACGCACCATCCGCAACGTAGGCAACTACCAAACGGAACTGGCTGCCAGCCCCGAGAAAGAGCTTGCCAGCCTTGTCAATGCCCTCAATGGAGGATACACCGCACCTTCACCGGGTGGTGATCCGATTGCCAATCCCAACACCCTACCCACAGGACGCAACATGTATGCCATCAACGCAGAAGCCACTCCGTCAGAATCGGCCTGGGAGAAAGGAGTCGCGCTTGCCAAGCAAACCATCGAAACTTACCAACGCCGCCATAATGACAGTATCCCGCGTAAGGTCAGTTACACGCTCTGGTCCGGCGAGTTTATTGAAACGGGAGGAGCTACCATCGCACAAGTATTGTATATGCTCGGTGTAGAGCCGGTTCGTGATGCATTCGGACGTGTCAGCGATCTGAAGCTGATTCCTTCTGCCGAATTAGGCCGCCCGCGCATCGACGTAGTAGTACAGACATCGGGGCAACTACGCGACATTGCGGCCTCCCGCCTTTTTCTGATCAATCGTGCGGTAGAGATGGCCGCGGCCGCCAAAGACGACAAATATGAAAATCTGGTAGCGGCAAGCGTGGTAGAAGCCGAAAAGACACTGACCGAGAAAGGGGTAAGTCCGAAAGATGCCCGTGAAATGGCTGCATTCCGTGTGTTCGGCGGTGCCAACGGAATGTATGGTACGGGCATTCAGGAGATGGTTGAATCCGGTGACCGCTGGGAAGATGAATCAGAGATAGCCGCCACCTATCTTAATAACATGGGGGCTTACTATGGCAGTGAAAAGAACTGGGAAGCCTTCCGGAAATATGCCTTCGAAGCCGCACTGACCCGCACGGACGTAGTGGTTCAGCCTCGTCAAAGCAATACATGGGGCGCGTTGAGCCTCGATCATGTCTACGAGTTTATGGGAGGTATGAACCTGGCCGTACGCAACGTGACCGGCAAAGATCCCGATGCTTACCTGAGCGATTATCGCAACCGTAATCACATGCGCATGCAAGAAGTCAAAGAGGCTGTCGGTGTAGAAAGCCGTACCACCATCCTCAACCCCGCTTACATCAAAGAGAAGATGAAAGGCGGCTCTTCCTCTGCTGCCGAATTTGCCGAGACAGTCACCAATACATATGGCTGGAACGTAATGAAACCTGCCGCCATCGACAAAGAGCTTTGGGACAACATTTACAATGTATACGTAAAAGACGAATACAACCTGAACGTGAAAGAATTTTTCGAAACACAAAGTCCCGCAGCGCTTGAAGAAATGACTGCCATCATGCTCGAAAGTGCCCGTAAAGGTTTGTGGAAAGCAAGTGCCGAACAGGTTGCCGAACTGGCAAAACTGCATACGGAGACGGTAAATAAATATCGTCCGTCGTGCTCGGGCTTTGTATGCGACAACGCCAAACTGCGCGAATACATCGCGTCCAAGTCAGACGCTCCGACTGCCGCACAGTACAAAGAAAATATCTCTAAAATACGCGAAGCGAAAGTTTCGGGCGATGCCAAAGGAATGGTGATGAAGAAAGAAGAGATAAACCGGACACCGGAAGAGCAAAAGACAACCCTGAGCAACATTGCCGTGGGTGCAGCCGTTGTAGTGGTAATACTGGCACTCGTACTCTTTGTCCGTAAACGTCGTAAAACATCAGAATAATCAGAAGTATGGATACAGTCGTACTTGTATTAATGCTGTTAATAGCATTCAACTTTCTGCTGAAACAGACTTTCTGGAAAACGGTTGCAGTCGGCATCATAGCCACTGTTGCCGCCCTGTTTGCAGGACTGATGTGGCCGTATGCCATCGAGCAATCGAAAACACAGATTGCCGACTGGCTGGGTAACACAGCCCTGATGCTGGACACTTCCGTTTTGCTGACCATCGAAGTCAGCCTCCAGATGGCCTATGCCATGCTGGCGGTACATGTTGCCAGTGCCTATCCGGTAAAACCGCGTACACTGCTCACCTACCGCTTCCTGAGATGGTTTCCGGGACTGCTCATCTTTCCGGTACTATTCAGCGGGCTGGTCTATCTTATCTTTGCCTTCCCGGGGACACCATTCACCACCGTGGCATGGATGTATGCCGCTTGCGTGCTGATAGCCATTCCCGTAGGACGTTGGTTACTGCTTTACCTCCTTCCGGAGAAGGAGTTGCGGCTGGAACTCTTCTTCCTCACTAACGCATTGGTGGCCATTCTGGGAATTGTCGCTACCGTAAACGGACGGACCTCCGTAGCCGGAGTCAGTGAAGTAAATTGGGGAGCACTGGCCGGCGTCGGTGGAATAACCATCATCGGCAGTGCCATCGGACTCGTTTGGCGAAGGGTGAAGAAAAGAATCAATTAATCACAAAAATAATAAGTAAATCAACTCATTAAAACAGATCAACAATGAATATTATATCAGACATTTTATATTGGATTTCTACAGGACTACTCGTTCCTGACATCGTATTGCTTATCGTATTATTCGGCCGTGCACTTCTGCTGGTCGGCAGTTTCTACGGACAATATCTCTCGATACGCAAAACCGAGGCACTACTCCGTAACGAACTGAATGCACTCACTCCTGCCACCGTTATGGAACTGGCAGACAAGCTTCCGGAAAAATCATCATCATTAGTCATATCGTACATACGCCAGGTGCTCCAGGCACATGAAAGCCCGGCACAGATACAGAGACTGCTTGCCAACTTTGAGATAGCCGCCGATAAAGATCTGGCTATCTCTAAAACTCTGACAAAGCTCGGACCTATCCTCGGTTTGATGGGTACGCTTATCCCGATGGGACCTGCCCTTGCCGGACTGGCAAGCGGCGACATTGCTTCAATGGCCTATAACATGCAGATTGCTTTTGCCACGACCGTTGTCGGACTGGTAGCAGGCGCCGTAGGTTTCTTGACCCAGCAGGTGAAACAACGCTGGTATCTTCAGGACATGACCAACCTGGAATTCCTTTCTGAATTGTTGAACGAAAAACGTGCGGCCCGATGAAACGAAACCTACTCAGAAAAGAAGAAGATGCTGACCCGATCAGTGTTGTATCGAACCTATTCGATGTAGCCATGGTTTTTGCCGTAGCCCTGATGGTAGCTCTTGTCAGCCGCTACAACATGACCGAAGTTTTCTCTCAGGAAGACTACACGATGGTGAAAAATCCGGGAAAAGAGAACATGGAAATTATTACCAAAGAGGGACAGAAAATCAACCGTTATACTCCTTCGGAAGACCAGCAGAAAAGCGGTAAAAAAGGAAAGAAAGTAGGTATCGCCTATGAACTCGATAATGGGGAAATCATCTACGTTCCGGAAGAATAACAAAGAATAGATTATCCTTAAAATGCAGACAAACGCATCTTTCATCCGCCCATCCGGCAACGAAAGATGTATTTGTCTGCATCTCTTTTACAAGTCAACAATACACCCGCTCTTTTATGAATAGTTGTTGTTTTTTAAAACACACTCTCTGCACAACCATTCCAAATTCTATTATCTTTGCTCCCTGATCGGTTCCGAATAGTCATTCCTCTATCCGGATTAAAAGGGAATCGGGTGTAAATCCCGGACAGTCCCGCTGCTGTGAAGCTCCGTCTGAATTTCCGATAACAACTGTTGCCACTGGGATACCTTTTTGTACAATAGATAAGGAGTCACCGGGAAGGCATCGGAAACAAGGAGTCAGTCAGAAGACCTGCCGTTTATCAAAGGCTGTTTCCACTCGTGGGATTAGGGAAACGGTACGAAAAGATTCTATAAATATTTAGTTAGAACATAACTCATGGAAATAACCAAGAGGAACGGAACGACGGAACCCTATGACAGGGAGAAAATTGCCGTCGCCATACGAAAAAGTTTTGCCAGTACAGGGCAGGAAGTAAGTAACGAAATCATCTATTCGGTGGTAGAAGAGGTGGAGAATTTTGTCGGGAAAGATACCGCAAACCGTAGTGTCGAACAGATACAGGACAAAGTGGAGCAAAGTCTGATGGAACACGGCTTTTATGCCGAGGCCAAAAATTACATACTCTACCGCTGGCAACGGACTGAACGCAGAAAAGCACTCAACAGCATAATAAATGAATTGGGCGACGGAACTGTGATGGATGTCCTGAAAGAGATTCAGAAAGACTTCACCACCCACGAATACAGTCTTGTTGTGCTCTATGAAAAATTTTCAGGGTTTTGCAAACAAGAAATGCCACATTCCGAACGTTTGGCAGCATTGATTAAGGCTGCCGTGGAACTAACCACTCAGGAAGCACCTGACTGGGAGTTTATCGCGGCCCGTCTACTCAACTTCCAACTATCGAAGAAACTGGAAAAGCAGGCGGCATCGGCAGGCATCCGTTCGTTTTACGACAAACTGCGCTATCTGACGGAAGAAGGACTATACGGTAGTTACATACTGGCGGCCTACTCGCAACAGGAGATCGAAGAAGCAGCCGGATTTATCTGCCCTGACAGAGACAAACTATTTAATTATTCCGGACTGGATCTGCTTGTCAAACGCTACTTGATCCGTACCCGACTCCATGAACCGGCAGAGTCCGTACAAGAGATGTATCTGGGTATCGCCCTCCATCTGGCTATGCCCGAACAGAAAGAACGGATGACTTGGGTGAAAAAATTCTACGACTTACTAAGTCGTTTGGAGGTGACAATGGCCACTCCTACCCTCTCGAATGCCCGGAAACCTTATCATCAACTTTCAAGTTGTTTCATCGATACGGTACCCGACAGTTTAGAAGGTATCTACCGCAGTATCAATAACTTTGCCATGGTAAGCAAATTTGGTGGCGGCATGGGAATGTACTTTGGCAAAGTACGTGCGGCAGGAGGAAATATACGGGGTTTTAAAGGTGTAGCAGGAGGAGTAATTCGATGGATGAAGCTTGTGAACGATACAGCTGTAGCTGTTGATCAGTTGGGTATGCGTCAAGGTGCCGTCGCTGTCTATCTGGATGTATGGCACAAAGACCTACCGGAATTCTTACAATTGCGGACCAACAACGGAGATGACCGGATGAAAGCTCACGATATTTTTCCTTCGGTATGTTATCCGGACCTGTTTTGGAAAATGGCTAAGGAAGACCTTAACCAACCATGGTACTTATTCTGTCCTAACGAGATTATGACAATCAAAGGGTATTGCCTGGAAGATTATTACGGAGAAGAATGGGAAAAAAGATACCATGACTGTGTAAACGATACCCGGCTTTCCAAAAGAAGTATAAGCATTAAAGACATTGTCAAATTGGTGTTGCGGTCGGCAGTCGAAACAGGTACTCCCTTCACCTTCAACCGTGACACAGTGAACCGGACCAACCCCAATGCTCACCGGGGCATCATTTACTGTTCGAATCTTTGTACGGAAATAGCACAAAACATGGCAGCTATCGAAACGGTGTCCACCGAGATACGTACGGAAGAGGGTGACACAGTAGTGGTGAAGACGGTACGGCCTGGCGACTTTGTAGTTTGCAATCTTGCCAGCCTCTCGCTGGGGCATCTCCCATTGGAGGACGAAGAACAGATAAAGGAGAAAGTAAGCACCGTAGTGCGTGCTCTCGACAATGTTATCGACCTGAATTTCTATCCACTCCCTTTTGCGCAAATCACCAACCAGCGCTACCGCAGTATCGGACTGGGAGTAAGCGGTTATCATCACGCACTTGCCATACGCAATATCCGCTGGGAAAGCGAAGAACATCTCCGGTTTGTGGACCGAGTATTCGGACAGATTAATTATGCAGCCATCGAAGCCAGTGCCGACCTGGCAAAAGAAAAAGGACGTTATGAATACTTCGAAGGAAGCGACTGGCAAACGGGAGCATACTTCGGCAAACGGGGATATACTTCCCCCGAATGGAATCGGCTGGCAGCCAAAGTAGCGGAAAACGGTATGCGAAACGCCTATCTTCTCGCTATCGCACCGACCAGCAGTACCAGTATCATCGCGGGAACCACTGCCGGTACCGATCCTGTAATGAAACGTTTCTTCCTTGAAGAGAAAAAAGGAGCCATGCTGCCACGTGTGGCACCGGCACTGTCAGACAAAACCTTCTGGTTATATAAAGATGCCTATACACTCGACCAAAAATGGAGTATCCGTGCGGCAGGCACCCGCCAGTTGCACATCGACCAGTCTCAAAGCCTGAACCTGTATATCACCAATGAATTTACCATGCGACAAGTACTCGATCTTTACTTACTGGCATGGGAATGCGGAGTAAAAACGGTATATTACGTTCGCAGTAAATCATTGGAAGTGGAAGAATGCGAAAGCTGTGCATCTTAAATAAACGAATAAACAAGAAAACGATATGGAAACAAAAAAATTAAAGAAAAATGCCCTCTTCAATCCCGAAGGTGATACAGAAACCCGTCTCAGAAAGATGATCGGAGGCAATACAACCAATCTGAATGATTTCAATAACATGCGATACAAATGGGTAAGCGACTGGTATCGTCAGGCCATGAATAACTTCTGGATACCTGAAGAAATCAATCTGACACAAGATACCAAAGACTATCCCCACCTGACCCCGGCCGAACGAACGGCGTATGATAAAATTCTGAGCTTCCTCGTCTTCCTGGATTCTTTGCAGAGTAACAATCTCCCGACACTCAGCGAATACATCACGGCAAACGAAGTCAACCTCTGCCTGCATATTCAAGCATTCCAGGAGTGTGTACACAGCCAGAGCTACAGCTATATGCTCGACTCCATCTGTAGTCCGGAGGAACGCAATGATATTCTGTATCAATGGAAAACAGACGAACATCTGCTAAGGAGAAATACGTTTATCGGCAATTGCTACAATGAATTCCAGGAAAATCGTGACGGATTTGCCTTGATGAAGACCCTAATTGCCAATTACATCCTTGAAGGTATTTACTTCTACAGCGGTTTTATGTTTTTCTACAATCTGAGCCGCAATGGAAAGATGTCCGGATCAGCTCAGGAAATCCGTTACATCAACCGGGATGAAAACACCCATCTCTGGCTATTTCGCAACATCATTCTGGAATTGAAGAAGGAAGAACCGGAACTGTTTACGCCTGACAAGGTGAAAGTGTATGAAGAGATGATGCGTGAAGGAGTGAAACAGGAAATCGCATGGGGACAATATGTGATAGGCGACCAAATCCAAGGCCTCAACCGGCAGATGATCTCTGACTATATCCACTTTCTGGGTAATCTCCGTTGGAGTAGCCTGGGTTACACTCCTCTGTACGAAGACAACCGGAAGGAACCGGAAAGCATGCATTGGGTATCGCAATATTCAAACGCCAACATGGTAAAGACAGACTTCTTCGAAGCAAAAAGTACGGCGTATGCCAAAAGCACTGCGCTGGAAGATGATTTATAAACAATCTACGTTTCCGGGCAATCAACGATAAACAATGGATCATTCATGTGAATCAGTTCTTGAGAGACCTATGCGGTATGAAATTCAATTACTGATTCACATTATCAATGAATACCCAAACGATGGAATACATATGACCACATTAAAAAAATATTCATCAGTAATGATTCCTCGTCCATCATAAATCATTCAAATCCTTTCTTCATTCAAAAAACTTTTGACCCCTGATTTTTTTAATTACCTTTGTACCCCGAAAAGACGCAGTTCAAGGGTGTGTCATTATTCACACATCCTCTTCCCCCACTCAAAACCTGAACCGAAATCGAAACACTGTACTGACACATTAACCACATTTCCTCCCATACGCCGGAAATGCGGAAAAGCAACATGTATGTATCACACAGATTTAAGAAAAAGTAAAAAAAATGTTAGTAACCAACACCATGGAAGCTACAGCTTCCACTACCGACAGTTGCCAGGTCAGTGAACCTGTAACGGCAACCCAGGAAACTCCCAGGACCATCGCCACTTACACCGCCACAACACCGGCCATGCACCGGAAATCATTTAAAGAGCAAGAACCGGCTATTTTTTCCATTATCGGATTCGCCGTTGCCTATATTGCTGCCCTGATTATCAACCGCATCATCAAGACGAGAAAAACTCACCATTAACCCAACCTTATGGACATCCACCAAGAACTAAAAGAACTATCTAAATTCCTGTCTGAATATTCGACCAGTCTGATGGCCGTAGGTGTACAGACATCACGAATCGTACGAAATACATCACGAATCGCTGAATCTTTCGGCTTCTTCTGTGACATGACAATCTTTCAGAAAACCATCATCATGACATTACGCGATGCCGACAATTCGCATTCATACAGTACGGTAAACAAGATCAAGCCCATGGGACTGAACTTCGCCATTAATTCAGCACTCAGCACGCTGAGTTGGGAAGCATATGACGAACATTTGTCTCTCAGCGAGCTCCAACGTCGCTATCACGAAATTGTCAGCAAACCACGTGAAAGTAAATGGCTTGTACTGATTCTGGTTGCCTTTGCCAACGCATCTTTCTGCCGCCTGTTCCAAGGTGACTTTATTTCCATGGGAATCGTATTTGTAGCCACCTTGGCCGGATTCTTTGTCCGTACCGAACTGATGGGACGTCACTGGAATCATCTGGCAATATTCATCATTTCGTCGTTCATTGCTTCCATGATCGGTAGTACGGGCTATCTGATGCACTGGGGTGACACTCCGGATATGGCTTTAGGTACCAGCGTACTTTATCTGATTCCGGGTGTACCGCTAATCAATGCCATCATGGACATCATCGACGGACATGTATTGGCCGGAACTTCGAGATTTATTAACGCCTGTCTGCTTATCATCTGTATAGCGATCGGCCTTTCAATGACCCTTTTAATCACCGGAATCAGCACCTTATGATAAATATAGATTTTATAACAGCCACCGTACTCGACGGTGCATTCGCTGCCGTAGCCGCTATCGGATTTGCCATTATATCGAATCCACCGCGAAAAGCCATATTGATCTCTGCCTTCCTGGCGGCTGTAGGTCACGGATTACGTTACTTTCTGATGCATGCACATCTGTTTACGATGGACATTGCTACAGCTTCATTCTTTGCAGCTGTTTCCATCGGTTTATTAGCCATCCCTTTTGCCAAAGCGATTCACTGCCCGGCAGAGGTTTTCTCGTTTCCGTCTCTCCTGCCCATGATTCCGGGAATGTTTGCTTATAAAAGTATCCTTGCACTGACAAAGTTCATGCAGACTAAAGATGAAACCGATTCACTGCGATACCTGGTAGATTTTTGCCACAATGGCAGTACCACCATCTTCGTGCTATTTGCCTTGGTTGTAGGGGCAGCCGTACCAGTATTCATCTTCCATCGCCAATCATTCACAGCTACACGTTTACTGAAAAAGTTCGTAAAAAAAGGATGACGGCGTTCATGTTATAAATAAATATCCAAAATGGCGAATAAGGATCTGTTTTACAACATCCCTATTCGCCATTTTAATTACTTTCTTGCCTCGGCAATGTATTCTAAAGCTTCGGTACATTTCTTGGTAACATATCCCCAATCTTCGGCTGCTACCTTATCTTTCGGAAATAATTTAGATCCCATACCGACACAGAATGCACCCGCTCCAAACCATCCTGTCAGGTTCTCCCGGGTAGGCTCTACCCCACCGGTCACCATTAATTTGGACCAAGGCATCGGAGCCATCAAGCCTTTCACAAAATTTGGTCCGTACACATCTCCGGGAAATATCTTACAAAGATCACAACCGGCTTCCTGTGCAAAGCCCACTTCCGAAACCGAGCCACACCCTGGTGTATAAGCGATCAGTCGGCGATTGCATATCTTAGCAATCTCCGGATTGAACAAGGGACCTACCACAAAGTCAGCCCCCGATTGTATGTACAGAGTCGCAGTAGCCGGATCAACCACTGATCCGACTCCCATAGCCATCTCCGGGCATTCACGGACAGCAAATTTTACGAGCCCGGCAAATACTTCCTGGGCAAAGTCCCCCCGGTTGGTAAACTCAAAAGCACGAACCCCACCTTCATAACAAGCTTTTACCACTTTCTTCGCTATTTCCACATCTTCGTGGTAAAATACGGGAACCATACCTGTCGAACCTATTTTGTTCAAGACAGCTATTTTATCAAATTTAGCCATAAGAATATATACGATTTAAAGATTGACAACCCACTATCATCCACGATTATCTTTGTACACGTCCGCTCGCATCTCCTCCAGCAAGCGCTTCGACCTCCGCCACAGAAACAAGATTGAAGTCACCATTAATGGTATGCTTCAATGCCGATGCTGCTACTGCAAACTCGAGAGCCTCACCCTGGGTTCGCTTTGTAAGCAGACCGTGTATGATACCGCCGGAGAAAGAATCCCCCCCTCCCACACGATCAATAATCGGATCGATATCGTAATGTCTGGAAACATAGAATTCCTCACCATTATAAATCATGGCTTTCCAACCATTATGTGACGCAGAGAAAGATTCGCGCAACGTCGAGATCACATAGCTGAACCCAAACTCTTCCATCATCTGCCGAAAAATTCCCTTATAGCCCTCTGCATCTGTATGTCCGCCTTCCACATCTGCATCAGGTTTAAATCCCAGACAGAGTTCCGCATCCTCCTCGTTACCAATACATACGTCTACATACTTCATCAAAGGTTTCATGATGGACTGCGCCTTCTCCTTCGTCCATAATTTTTTACGGAAGTTCAGGTCGACCGACACCGTCACTCCATGACGCTTGGCAGCCTCACAAGCAAGCCGAGTCAATTCGGCTGCTTTGTCTGAGATGGCAGGAGTAATACCAGACCAATGAAACCAGTCGGCACCCTCCATGATCTTGTCAAAATCAAAGTCCGTTGCAACGACCTCGGCGATGGCAGAATGGGCACGATCATAAATCACTTTACTGGGGCGCATAGCTGCACCGGTTTCCAAATAATAGATTCCTACACGTTCGCCTCCCCGGGCAATATAATCTGTCCTTACACCGTATTTACGGAGTGCATTTACTGCCGACTGCCCGATTTCATGTTCAGGCAGCTTAGTTATAAAATAAGCGTCGTGACCATAATTAGCGCAGCTCACTGCCACGTTAGCCTCCCCGCCACCATATACCACATCAAAAGTGTCCGACTGGACAAAGCGTGTATTTCCCGGAGGAGACAACCGAAGCATGATTTCGCCTAATGTAACGACTTTCTTTCCCATAATTTAATATTTTAATGAAACGAACAATTTAGATTATTCAGTTATAATTTATCGTTGCCTTTCCGTTTTTTCCAATAACAAATTGGTTATAGGAATGATGGCAAACTCATAAAACAGACACCGAAAAATGTTTCGTGTGCGAGCACAAAGATACATAATTTTTCAGGATTACAAAAATTGTTATATATTTGTATCCATAAAAATAGAATTATTAATATGTCCGAGCACTAAACCTCACATAAATATAAGATGAACGCATGAATAAATTGCCAGAAAGAATCAGAATTAAAGATATTGCCCATTTGGCAAATGTATCTGTAGGAACTGTAGACCGTGTGCTCCACGGACGTAGCGGAGTATCAGAAGCAAGCCGGAAACGGGTGGAAGAAATCCTGAAACAACTGGACTACCAGCCCAATATGTATGCCAGTGCATTGGCTTCCAACAAAAAATATACTTTCGCCTGCCTGTTACCCAAGCATTTGGAAGGTGAATACTGGACAGATGTACAGAAAGGTATCCGTGAAGCAGTTAGCACATATTCCGATTTTAATATCTCAGTGGACATCACCCACTACGATCCCTACGATTACAATTCGTTTGCAGCAACCAGCCGGGCTGTCATTGAAGAACGACCGGACGGAGTGATGTTTGCTCCTACCATACCGCAATACACAAAAGAATTCACCGATGCACTGAACGAGTTGGGTATACCTTATATATATATCGATTCGCAAATAAAAGATGTCCCCCCCCTCGCCTTCTTCGGTCAAAACTCCCACCAAAGCGGATACTTTGCGGCACGTATGCTGATGCTGCTTGCCGGAAACGACCGGGAGATCGTGATTTTCCGTAAGATACACGAAGGAGTGATCGGATCGAACCAGCAGGAAAACCGTGAAATCGGTTTCCGCCAATATATGCGGGAGCATCATCCCGACTGCAACATCCTTGAACTCGACCTGCATGCCGACCCGAATATTGAAGACAACCGTATGCTGGACGACTTCTTCAGCGAACATCCGGAAGTGAAGAACGGGATCACGTTCAATTCAAAAGTATACATTATCGGTGAATACTTGAAAATGCGTCGGAAAAACGATATCAACCTGATCGGTTACGACCTGCTCGAACGGAATGTGGCTTGCCTGAAGGATGGCACCGTCTCTTTCCTGATTGCCCAGCAACCGGAGTTGCAAGGATTCAACAGTATCAGGACTCTATGTGACCACCTGATATTCAAAAAGGAGGTGACATGCACTAACTACATGCCAATTGATCTTCTGACCAAAGAAAACATCGACTATTATAACTTTTCCCTCTTCAGATAAACCATATCCCGGAGCAGAATTCCATCTTCATAGATGGGATGATCATAATGGTCGGTAAAGAAATTCTTAATACGGTGGGAAGGGACAAATCCGCAAGATTGATAGAACGAAAGTGAATGCGGAGTATCGCCCGTCCCTACAAACATAACCGAGCATCTGTCCGAATAGTGACGGAATAGGAATTCAACCAGATATCTGCCGTAGCCCTTGCGCTGGCTCTCCGGATAAGTCGCGATATTCTTCAGTTCGTAAATACCTTCCCCCTCGTTGGTCACCACACAAGCCGCTCTGAGCTCTCCCCTGTCGTACAAGGTAAACATCTCTCCACGTTCCAGATAGCGATCCACCATATCCTCCTGTTCGTCCGCCAGCAGAAGCAAATCGAGGAAACGCTTCTTGTCAGAAAACACTTGCTCTACCTTCATTTCCTTTCTCCTTCCCTGTTTTCAAGAATCACTGTCATGTGGTCCAGTGCCCAGCCTACCAACGCCTCTACATGCGGAATCAAACTGCGTCCTGTCTCCGTCAGACAATACTCAACTCGTGGCGGTACCTCCGCATACACCTTTCGTTGTACCAGTCCATCGGTTTCCAGTGTTCGAAGCGTGACAGTCAGCATCCGTTGCGAAATGTCATCAATCGTTTTATGAATGTCACTGAAGCGCATCGTTCCGTTTGCATTCAGTGTCACCAGTACCAGCATCGACCACTTGTCGCCCAGCCGGCACAACACGTCCCTGATAGGACATGTCCCTGTAGGATGAAATTTTTTCATTTTTTTATCTTTTCTGTTCCATTGAATTCCAGCAATAGTTATCTCTGTGCAAATTCCTTATTCTGAGGTTCGTTCTTGTTTATCCGCACAGAGAAACATACATTTGCAAGCACAAAAGTAATAAACTTACGAAAGAGAACTATTGTTTCACTTAATATTTTATGTTATGACTAAGAAAGTCGCAGTATTAGCAGTCAATCCGACCAACGGCTTTGACTTGTTCCAGCACTCGGGAGATTTTTTCGCAACTAATACCCTTTGAACCATGGCACCTCAGTTGACCAAGGTTCTGGAAAAGTAATGCCAGACACCTCCTTACAGACTTATCATGACAGTTTACCGGAAGCCATCCATAACGCTATCTGCTTCCCGACACACTTTGCGTTTTGCTCCCTCGCCACATTATCTACCCCAGTCTTTTCATATAATTAACTAAAAACAGAGCATAATTCATTTATTATTAATACTTTTACAGTCAAATAAGCCCCAAACTACTATTATTTAATAATTTTTTATGACTACTTTTTTTGGAGTAAAATCTATTTTCCGTACCCAGTCACTGAGGAAACTGTTAATTATTTTCATCTGTTTTCTATCAGTAACTCCTGTGTCTTCCCAAAGAGATACAATAAATACTAAAGACTATATTTTGGTCATTAACACTTATACAGAAGCTTTTTCCTGGAGCAATCGCCTGATTTTCACAGCAACAGAGTTTGTCAAGGATGATCCTCACTTAGCTATCTATGCCGAACACATGAATCTCTTAATGATGGATAATGACAGTACACTGCGTGAATTCAAGACCACCCTGTTTGAAAAGTATGGTTCCCACTCTCCGCGCATGCTATTATTGCTAGGTAATTCTACTTTAATGTTACGAGACGACTTCAGAAAAGTATGGGGTGACATTCCGGTTATACTTTGTTCCGAAAAAGACTACATCGGTCCCAAAGAATATTATCTGAAAAAACAACCCATTCCTCCATCCGAACGAATTCCGCTGACTGAACTGGCCCAACCCTATAACCTTGTTCTTCTTTATTCCAACCAGTATGTTCGTGAGAATCTGGAATTAATGTTTCATATCCTTCCCGATATGAAAAAGCTGATTTACGTAGGCGATCAGAGATTCGTCAATCAAACGAACAGTATAGAAATACAGGAAGTACTACAATCCAGCCATCCCGAAGTCCAATATACTTTTTTATCTCCTGAGAATATTCTGGAAACCAACCAACTGATCGACTCTCTCAACTTTGTTGATCCCCAGACCACCGGCATCCTGTTTTCTTCCTGGTTCTATAAGCGGAAGTTTGCAGGCAACACTTCACTGTCTATTGTATCACCCAAAATTGTTTCTACAGTTTCACCTCCCCTGTTTGCCCTCAGCAGTATTGACGTAAAAGACAAAAGCAGCGGAATGACCGGAGGATATTCTTACAATCAGGCAGAATTCAACAAACGGCTTCTCGGTATATTTTCCGATGTACTGAATGGCAAGCAACCCCGTAACCTCCCTTACTATTATCCTCTGGATGGTATGCCTATCATCAATTATGAGACACTGATTCATAAAGGATTTTCTCCTGACTTATGTCCGGCCAACACGTATTTCATCAACAAACCGCGCACCTTTTGGGAACAATACAGCTATTTCCTTATAGGTACATGCATCTCCATCGTCCTGCTCGTCCTGTTTTTCCAGTACCGCATCCGCACACTGAACAGGCTCAAGAAAACACAGTTGAAAGAGATAGAGACCATGACCAGCTATAAAAACCTGATCAACAACATGCCCATCCTCTATATGCAGGAGAAGCTGATAACAAACGAACAGGGTATAGGCACAGATTTAATCTACCTGAACGTAAACTCCCATTTCGAACAGAAATTCTTCCGCAGAGAAGATACAGTAGGCAAGAAAGCCAGTGAGATGTTTCCCGAATCCCTCCCTGAATTTTTGCATTTCATTCAAATGTCACTCAAGGAAAACCGAGTTATTACTTTCCCATATTATTTCAGGAAAATCAATAAATTCTATGATATCGTCCTTAAAAGTACCCATCAGGACAATGTAGTCGATATTTTTTGTCTGGACAGCACTGAGTTGCATTTGGCACAACAAAAACTAACCGCCACTAACCGTAAACTGTCAATGGCATTGGATGTGGCAAATATCATTCCTTGGAAATGGGACTTACTCAGCAAAACTATTCTTTGTGATATCAATAAACCCATCGAACTCAGCTCGCTCGGCAACAGCGTGAACGACGAGCAGTTGGCTGTGCCGGACTCGCAATACTTTTCAAAGATATTCAAAGAGGACCGCAAACGGGTGGAACAGGCTTATAAGGACCTGATAGAAGGACGCACGGACAAGGTTAAAGAGGAGTATCGCGTAATCAACATAGAGAACCACACCCACAAAGTGGAATGGGTAGAAGCACAAGCCGCCGTAGAGTCACGCGACGAAAATGGAAATCCTACCACACTGGTGGGCTCTTCACTTGTCATCACCAAGCGTAAAAAGATGGAGATGGAACTTACCACAGCTAAAGACCGCGCCGAAGAATCCAACCGTCTGAAATCGGCTTTCCTTGCCAATATGAGCCATGAAATCCGTACTCCGCTGAATGCCATAGTAGGTTTTTCGGGTATTCTGGCATCTACCGACGAGGAAGAAGAAAAGCGGGAATACGTCAACATCATCGAAAACAACAATACCCTGCTCTTACAACTGATCAGTGACATCCTGGATCTGTCGAAAATAGAAGCCGGCACCCTTGAGTTCCAATATTCCAATGTCGAACTGAATGCCCTAATGAAAGAGTTGGAAAGCACGTTACAGCTCAAGATGAAATCTGAAACCGTAAAGTTGGAATTTGTACCTTCGACAGACCGCTGCCTGGTTCATCTGGAAAAGAACCGTGTTTCCCAGCTGATCATCAATCTGGTGACCAATGCCATCAAGTTCACCGAGAAAGGGAGTATCCGCTTTGGCTACGAGCTTCGCGGAAAAGAGCTTTATTTCTACGTTGCCGACACCGGTTGCGGCATTGCCAAGGACGAGCAGGAAAGCATATTCGGCCGATTCGTCAAACTGAACAGTTTCGCACAAGGCACAGGGCTCGGACTATCCATCTGCCAGACACTGGTCAACCACATGGGCGGACACATCGGTGTAGAATCAGAAAAAGGTAAAGGTTCCACATTCTGGTTTACCCTCCCTTACGAAGCCGCATCGACAGCCGAACCTGTCCGGAAAACAGTTATACAGCCCATTGCGGTAGAGAAAGACAAACTGACCATCCTGATTGCCGAAGACAACGAAAGCAACTTCAGGTTATTTGAGTCCATCCTCCGCCAGGATTACCGCCTGCTTCATGCCTGGGACGGCCGCGAAGCCGTAGAAATATTCCGCAAAGAAGATCCGCAGATTATCCTGATGGATATCAACATGCCGGTCATGGACGGATATGAAGCCACTAAAGAGATCCGTAAATATTCGGCCAAAGTCCCTATCATCGCAGTTACGGCCTTTGCCTACGCTTCGGACGAACAGCGGGTGATGGAAAGCGGATTCGACGGATACATGCCCAAACCCATCAATGCGCGCCAGTTACAGGCACAGCTCAAAGAGATTATGCAGAAACGGATCATCCTGCTATAACAACAGGATGACCCGTTTTTAAGGTCTTTATTCGTGTTTACAGCCACTTCGTAAACCGCTTCACATACCATTGTTTAATAAGCTGCGTCAGCACACAATAGCTCAGCAGGATGCCTGCCAACCAGGGGAAATAACTGAGCGGCAACGGCATCAACCCGATGGAAGCCCCAAACTGCGTGAAGGGAATGACGATTCCCAGAACCATGATGACGGACGTTAGTCCTAATACCGGCCAGGATGCCGTACTCTGAATAAACGGGATCTTGCGGGTACGGATCATATGTACAATCAGCGTTTGCGACAGCAAGCCCTCTACAAACCAACCGGACTGAAAGAGAGTCTGATGTTCGGGAGAGTTGCAACCGAACACATACCACATGACCAGAAATAAGGCTATGTCGAAAATAGAACTGACCGGACCGATAAAAATCATAAAACGGCTCAGGTCGGATGCATCCCATTTGCGCGGCTTCATCAGGTATTCCGGATCCATCCGGTCGAACGGAATGGTGGACTGCGACGTATCGTACAGAAGATTCTGAACAAGCAGATGGACAGGCAGCATAGGCAGGAAAGGCAGAAAAGCACTGGCGGCCAGCACGCTGAACATATTGCCAAAGTTAGAACTGGCAGTCATCTTGATGTACTTCATAATGTTGCCAAACGTTCTGCGTCCCTCTATCACTCCATCTTCAAGCACCATCAGATCTTTCTCCAGCAGAATAATGTCGGCACTCTCCTTGGCGATGTCCACAGCCGTATCCACAGATATACCCACATCGGACTGGCGCAGGGCGGAAGCGTCATTGATGCCGTCACCCAGGAAGCCCACCGTATGTCCCAATTCCTGCAGCAAGGTGATGATACGGGTCTTCTGCATGGGAGCCAGCTTCGCAAACACGGTAGTCTGCCGTATTCTCAACTTCAGTTCTTCATCCGTCAGCCGCTCTATCTCCGTACCGTTCAGCGTACAGGCCGTATCGACTCCCACCTGACGGCAGATGGTACGTACAACCGCTTCGTTATCACCGGACAGCACTTTCACATCGACTCCATGGCTATGGAGCTGCCGAATGGCATTGGCTGCCGAAGGTTTGGGAGGGTCGAGAAAAGCCAGATAACCGATCAGCACCATTCCGGATTCGTCTTCGACAGAAAAATCATGTTCTTTTTCTACCCAACTCTTCTGTGCCACTGCCAGCACACGCATACCTTCTTTGTTCATCTGCTCACTGATGACAAAGGCTTTCCGCCGCAGGTCATCGGTCAACTCGTGAACGGTTTTGCCGAACTCTGCATAAGTGCAGATTGCAAGCATCTCCTCTACCGCTCCCTTGGTGATGATCTGACGCTTCCTCTGTCCGTCTTCCACCACCACGGACATACGTCGGCGGGTAAAGTCGAAGGGGATTTCGTCTACCTTGGTATAAGTATCCCTGAGATAATCCAACTGTAACTCACGAACATGTGAAAGGATGGCGCGATCCATCAGATTCTTCAGCCCCGTCTGGAAATAACTGTTGAAATAGGCATGACGGAGTACGCGGCACTCGTGATCCTCGCTCCCGTCGGCATTGATAAACTTTTCCAGCACAATGTGGTCGCGGGTCAGTGTCCCGGTCTTATCGGTGCAAAGAATATCCATCGCCCCGAAATTCTGGATGGCGTTGAGGTTCTTGACAATGGTCTTTTTCTTAGCCATAGAGACAGCTCCTTTGCTCAGGTTAGCGGTGACAATCATCGGAAGCATCTCAGGAGTCAGTCCCACGGCTACGGAAATGGCAAAAATAAAGGCTTCGAACCAGTCGCCTTTCGTCACTCCGTTGATGAGAAACACCAGAGGCACCATCACCAGCATGAAACGGATCAGCAAAAGGCTGACATTGCTGATTCCTTTATCGAATGCCGTCTGCGCACGTACGCCGACGATACTCCGAGCGATGGTGCCCAGATAGGTATCTCGCCCTGTACCGAAAACAATGGCACGTGCCGAACCGCTCACTACATTGGAGCCCATGAAGCAAATGTCATCGAGCTCGACCACACTGCCGGAACGGTGACGATCCTCCGCCAATACGGCACACTTCTCTATGGCATCGGATTCTCCGGTCAACGAGGACTGGCTGACGAACAGATCTTTCGACTCGATGACGCGGACATCGGCCGGAATCATATCTCCGGCAGCCAGACAGATGATGTCTCCCGGCACCAAGTCTGTAATGTTGATCTCGTACGGCTCCGGACCACCGCTACGAATGACGGATGCGGTATTTTTCACCATCTTTTGCAAAGCGTCCGAAGCCCTGCCGGAACGCCACTCCTGCGAGAAGCGCAACACGACACTCAGCATCACCATACTTCCGATGACAAGGATACTGGTCCACTCCCGTTCTTCGGGCCGGGCCATCCAGACGTCGAGCACCAACGACACAAGTACAAGTGCCATCAGTACACCGATAAAGGGGTTGATAAAGGTTTTGCAAAACATCAGAAGCGGATTGGGGCGTGTCTCTTGCACGATTTTATTCTCACCGCAGCTTTTAAGCCGCTCTTCCGCATCCTCCTCCGAGAGTCCGTGGGGGGTAGTACAAAAATAGCCATACACCAACTTCAGCGGTTGGGTTGCTGCCAGAAATACCTTCTCGGTATTGAACTGCACAGTCTTGTCTGTTTGTTTCTTTCTAAAAATCATCATAGTACATTTTTTTTAGAGATACGGGGCCGCTCCCTATTGGAAGAATCCCATTCATTCATTTGCATTTACAGTACAAAGGTAGGGAGCTCCCCGCAAAAGGGACGTTAGAGAACGATTAGAGTACTATTAGAGTTTTATTAGAGCTTCTTCAGATATGAGGAATTTCCACCGTATAGACCGTACCTTCACCCGGCTGGCTATTGACGGTGATTTCACCCTTATGGGTATGTATGATCTTTTGAGTCAGCATCATCCCGATGCCGTTTCCACGGGCATAGTCTTTATTGCTTCCCCGATAGAAAGGAGAAAACAGATGTTGCATGTCATCGGCATTCATACCGATACCCGTGTCCGAAAAGCGGATAACAGACTTTTGCTCCCAAAAGCTGATCTGGACGAAAGAAGTGTGATTGGCGGAGAACTTGCAATTATTCTCCATCAGATTGACAAAAGCTGTTTTCAACAGATAGCCGTTGCCCAACACCGTGAGGACGGAGTCGTCATCGGCTTCTTCGCCGAATATCAATTCGATGGTATAGTCGGGATTGGCTTTCATCACCATCTCACGGGCATCGAGCAGAAGCTCGTCCAGACGGATCTCCTCCAATTTGATCTGCTCGGGCAGATAATCGGCTTTGGCCAGATTGAGCAATCCTTCGGAAAGTTTCACCAACTTACGCGAATCGTCGAGCGCATTACCGATGGCACGGCGATATTCTTCGGAAGAACGCTCTTTCAACAGAGCCAGTTCAAGTTCGGCAATCAGGGCAGCCATGGGAGTACGCAGTTCATGGGACACATTGCTGACGAACATTTTCTGAGAATCGAAAGACTGTTCCAACCTTTCCAGCATCTGGTTGAAGGTGGTGGCAAGTTCGCCCAATTCATCTTTTTCGTCCTTCACCGGCACACGCAGGTCGAGACGGGAAGCAGAAATAGCTTCCACCTCCCCGAGAATATCGGACACAGGAGCCAGGGCACTCCGCGAAAGCAGGTAACCGACTCCCGCCAAAAGAGCGATACCTAAAAAGAAAAGAACAATCAGCATGGTCTGCAAAGAGTGTTGCTTGGCATATCCGTAACCATCGAAAGCAGCCGCTGTGATGACATAAGGTTTACCATGGAACGTGTAAAGGAGCCCGATGACCTGATAACCGTCTTGATAAAACTCGATAGATTTATTTTGCAAAATTCGGTCGATCATCTCAGGGGTCTCTTTCACCAGGTCGATCTGCTTGGCATCATGATAAAGCAAATGGAAAGTAGTATCGTAGATGGCTACCTCCACTTCATTAATAAATTCGCGGTTGTTGAGGTAAATGGACTGCATGGTCTTGGCATCCACCCGGTTGTCGAGGAAAAGGTTGGCTTTGGTGATGCCTTCCTTTTTCAGGTCACGGAAGAATTCATTGCTCCGGTTCCGCTCCGAAAACAGATAGATAGCAGCTACCAGCAACAGAAAAACGGCTGCCGTGAAACCGGTATAGCGGAGAGTGAGCCGGGTACCTATCTTCATAACTCCTGCCTGAATATAAAGCCCATACCGGGTTTGGTATGGATCAGTTTCACATCATAGTCCCGGTCTATCTTTTTGCGGAGATAGTTGATGTACACATCGATAAAGTTGGTGCCCGTATCGAAATGGGTATTCCACACCTTGTCGGCTATTTCAACACGGGTAAGTAACCGTTCGGGGTTCTCGGCCATATAAAGCAACAGGTTGTACTCTTTGGGAGAGAGTTTAATCTCCCTCTCCTGCCGATAGACGGTTTTTGTCTGCCGGTCGATGCGCAAGTCCGCATAGACGAGTTCCGTAAGTTGTGTTTCGGGTATACCGGGAAGTCGTCGTTTCAGCAATACCTTGATACGGGCATTGAGTTCGCGGAAATCGAAAGGTTTCACCATATAGTCGTCAGCCCCGGCATCGAAACCGTCGAGCTTATCATCCGTTGTGCCTAACGCTGTCAGCATCAGCACCGGAACCCGGTTATTAATGTTCCGTATCTCTTTACAGAGTTCGAAACCACTCATCTTCGGCAAGATTACATCGGAAATGACCATCTGAAACTCTCCGGTACGGAACAGGCGCAACCCCCAAGCTCCGTCGTAGGCAAGTTCCACCTGATAGCCGGACTCTTCAAGACCGCGCTTCAGCAGTTCCGCCACACGCTGTTCATCTTCCACAACCAGTATCTTTATCATGATGCAATCCCTCCTTACCGTTAGTTATCAATTCACCGGGCACAAAGATAAACACATAATGATAAATCCTCAACAGTATCGGCGTTTATTTGCCCCTTCTCGCTCCGACCGCATCCAATGCTTGGTTCATGCCTATAGCGAACTACCGGCTAACGGGGAGAATGACTTAACGGGTATTGCTGTCGATAATGGGTATTGTGACCTAAACCATTTCATCAAGAGTTTCAAACGCTTACCGGAAAAACGCCGTTACAATATTACAAACAAAATACAGACACCGCCGGAAAATAAACAGGGTGTAGCCATCCGGTCCGGATAGCTACACCCCAAGGTACCTAAGGCTACACCCTCCCCCCGGTTGGGTGTAGCCCTATTGTTCCTGCACGGCATAAACCACTTCGTGCGCCTCTGTCAACCGGGGAACCTCCAGTTTATCCAACATCACATCCAGAACCGGCCCCGGCACTTTATATTCGCGTATGCCGTTTTGCCGCCGCCAGACGGAGTAAGGTTTCTCTATATAGACTATTTTCACCCGTGCCCCATAGGTGATGAACAAATCGACCAACTGGGCACGTCTTTGGCGGGTCACGTTGGTGGCATTCCAAATAAAGTCCTGTCCCTTCCGGAGGTAGCCCCGTGCCTGCTCTTTGGCCGTTTGTGTCACCCAGCCGTTAGCCGCTTTATCCGTGGGGCTGAGTTTATGTTCGCGTCGGATAGCATCCAGACTGACAACCGGCATATCGGCACATCGAGACTCTATATAATAGTCTTTCCCCATACCGGGCAGCCCTGCAAGCAAAGTAACCTCACATCTGAAATCATCGTGGGGGACATAATCGATATAAGCCTGATTCGTATGAAAATAATGGAAGCGGGCCGTATCACCGGCAAATGCACGGGCTTTCCCCCAGCATTGTTGTTCACGGCAAAACATTTCAAAGAATTCGGTAGCTTCCAGCAGTATTTCCCTGTCCGTGCAGATACGCCCGCAAATATCGGCCACAGCCAACTGTTTCAGTAACGAAGTGTCCAGCCTCAGCGAAGCTTCACAAGCATGTTTCAAGGGATCTTCCCGTTCCATCAGCCAGATAGGCAAACCATGATGGCGTACCAGAGAGGCAATATGCTCGCGGATACCGAAAGGCGTAGAAATATCCCTGTAAAGGAGGGTGCGTACAGTAGCTTCCCCCCGCTTCGCATGATTTTTGGAGGTGATCTGCCCATTGCCTTCATCGACCGAAGTCGAACGCTTTTCTACATCGTGAAGCAAAGCGGCTGCCCAAAGGATCTCCCGGTCCTGCTCCGCAAGCCTCAGATAGGAAGGCTGTTGCTGCAATGCCTCGAGTACCATGCGGGTATGTACGGCTACACTTCCCTCGGCATGATGCAAAGCGTGCTGGGGAACCAGATCCATATCCCGCACCCAGCTGAACTGCTGTACCAGTGAATCCCAATCTTTCCGTTCTGTCAATCTCCAAATCATTCGTTCCCTCCTTTCTCTTGTTTCGACTCCCACACCAGGCGGGCACGCTTCCAATGCCGAGTCCAATGCTCGTTTGTCTGCACATGCCCCTGACGGACATACTTAAACACATTACGGGCAAAGTCTGCGGTAAGATACTCGCTGGTATTGCGGGTTACTACCCCTTCACGGGTACAGTCCATCCCTGTCAGCGCATCACGCGATCCGAAGACACTTGGTTCCCCGGCCAGGCAGATGACATGCTGTTTCAGGGTTTCGGCTGTTAGTCCGTTTACCTGCTCCGTACACAATTCGGGTACAGTAGGCAAATCGAACAAAGCAGCATAAAACTTCACCTCTTCCCACGACAGCCATTTGTCGAGACAGCGGGCTGCGAACACATAAAAATGTGTCTCCAGCCGCTTGTACTCGATGGAATGAACAGCATACAGATTCTCGCCGAAGAGTTCAATATCTCCCAAGTCATTCTTCAACAACTCCCAACGCTGACGCAACTGGCTCGTCCATGGTGAAGTGGTAGGAGCAGCATGCGAACGGGCAAAAACCCCGTATCTGCTTAAACAATTGTTCTCCCCATCCAGTTTTTCGGTATGGACCAGCGTGTTTATCTCCCGGATATCCTCCCAATAGGTATGATTGATTCGGTCGTCACTCGTCGTCCCGGGAGAGAACGGATAGTGGTAGGTACGACCATATTTTTCTGATAACATAGCTTTTTTTTAATCGTTAATACTCAAAACCGGAGCTCTTCTTGAATGACCTTCACCGGGTTTCCCCTTTGAAGGCTGTTGTGGTTACTCCAGTTGGCCTGTGCCTGAATCATTGCCTGCTCTACATTCCAAGCAGTCAGCTTGACCAGCAATCGTTCGGTGGCCAGTTTCTTATTCTGCCATTGTGAACGTTGGTCGGATGCCACTACACTGATTCCGCTGGGAATATGGACAGCCCTTACAGCAGATTCCGTCTTATTGACATGCTGTCCGCCGGGTCCGGAAGCCCGCAAAGTTTCATAACGGATTTCATTTTCGGTCGCCTCACGGCTTTCGGACAGCAAGAAGGTCTGCACACCGACAAACCAATTTTTGCGTCTGTGATGAATCCGGTACGGGCTACGGGCAATCCACAACACGGTTCCCTCCCACTCTTCCACCAGTGTATCGCAACCTGCACCTTCAAGTGCAATGACTGCCGACAACAATGTACGGTTGGCAGGACCGGCTTCTTTTTCCACTATTTCCACTTTCAGTTTCCGGGTCTGGGCTTGTTTTAATATTCTCTCAAGCACTAATGCCACTACACGGCAACACTCCACGGGACCACGTCCCGAAGTGATTTGTAAATACGTCTTTTCCATCATTCTACTCTTTATTCATTCGTACGATACAGGGCATAAAGGTACCTTGAATTTCCACCAATGCCTCCTGAGTCTGCATCACCCGGTCAATGTCTTTGTAAGCCAACGGCATTTCTTCGACACTACCGCCAATCAGTGTCACGCCGGCCTGCGAAAGATACTTCTTCAGTGCTGACTGGGTAAAACTGTCTTTCGCCTTTTGGCGGGACATGGCACGTCCTGCTCCATGAGAAGCGGAACAAAGGGCTTCACCCACTCCTTTTCCACATACCAGATAACCGGGGGTGGCCATACTTCCGGGAATCAGTCCCGGAAGGCCCTTCTGAGCCGGAGTTGCTCCTTTACGGTGTACAATGGCAGTTTGTCCGGAAGCAAGTTCCTCCTTCCATGCAAAGTTATGATGGTTGTTCACATTGGCCAGAGGTTTCAGTCCCAGAGCTTTGGCCAGATTCAGATGAATCCGTTCATGGCAGGCACGGGCATAATCGCCTGCCAGATTCATACTAAGCCAGTATTCCTGCCCCTCTTCCGTATCCAATCCCAACCAAGCAAAGTGCTGAGCCTCGCAGGGCAAGCGACAGATGTCACGGGCCAGCAGACTGTAATATTTGGCAATGGCAGCACCCAGCCCCCGTGAACCGGAATGGGAAAGCAAAGCCGCATAATTACCCTCCGGAACTCCTAAAACATTGTCCGCCTGCAAGCTGATCCTGCCAAACTCCACAAAATGATTTCCACCACCGGAACTTCCCAGTTGTCGCACCGCTTTGCCATGCAGCCCTCTCAGCAATTCAGTCATTCGGAACTCTTCCCGGTCAAGTACCTCGTGTTCCTGTACAAAAGGCAACCCGCCATCCATGCCGAAATGAGTGAATTCTTTCAGCGCTTCTTTCATCTGATGCGAATAACGCCTTAGAAAGTCTTCCCCGGCATCAAACAGGGTAAGACTCATCCGGCAACCTATATCAACTCCCACCGCATACGGAATGACTGCATTATCCGTAGCCAATACTCCTCCTATAGGTAATCCGTAACCGGCATGTGCATCGGGCATCAACGCTCCGGCAAAAGTGACCGGAAGGCGCATAGCCAGATTCATCTGTTGTTTGGCCAATGTTTCAATATGCTTGCTTCCGTATGTTTTATAAGCCAAAGGCTCGTCGAGTAAGTCATACGACGTAAAACTTTTTTCGACTAAAGTAGGAGAAAGTTGTTCGGCCAGTTTACTCCATACTTCGTTGTTTTTATATATTTCGGGATTTCCGAGTACATCGCCCAGGATAGCTAATATCCGCTCTTTTGTCTCGTGTTTACAATACTTATTGACGAGGGCAACGGCCAGACTACGGGCCACGTTGTCTCTATATCCCAGTTTGCTTAAATCTTTCAAACGTATTCCCATACTGTTTTTCTTTCGCATACAATACCGGCTACCTGCCATGGGCAGGCAACAGACAATATGCGGGATACCAATACTTTAGAAAAGGATATAACACATCCTGTTCACAGCATTGAAGTGAATAATAAATAAATTAAACGTGATTGTGGAACTAATCAACCTGCATCGCCAGCAGCAGAATTGCGATGCGTATAAAAAACAAAGTTGCAAAGCCCCATCCTCCCGACGGGTCAACTCAGTTCCAATTTTGAAGATATTATTTCTCTGACATAATTAAAACCCTTTCTGATTATTTAAAGGGTGAATACTCTGTTTATCGGCGGCAAAAGTAATAGTTCTTTTTATTCCCGCAAAACAAAAAGACATTTTTTTCAGGAACAGTACCCATATTCATGAAAAAGCGGCACGAATCACTTCGCACCGCCCCTGTTGCTAACTCGCACCAAAGCTTCCCGCCTCACAGCGTTCTTCTCCGGAAATTTTTAAATGCATGAAGCGGTTAGCGTTAATCTTTATATTGTCGGTGCAAAATTACCGTTTTTCTCCCTATCATTCACTATCTTTGCACCTCAAAATTTTAAGAATCATTCAATGATAAACGAAGAAAAGATACATAAAAGCACTTCAGGCTGGTGGGCACTCAGCCCTTTATTCGTATTCTTGTGCCTCTATCTGGTCACCTCCATCCTGGTGAACGATTTCTACAAAGTTCCTATAACGGTAGCCTTCCTCATCTCGTCGTGCTATGCCATCGCCATCACACGGGGACTGAATCTGGAACAACGCGTCTATCAGTTCTCGGTAGGAGCTTCCAATAAAAATATCATGCTGATGGTGTGGATATTCATTCTGGCAGGAGCCTTTGCGCAGAGTGCCAAGCAGATGGGAGCCATCGATGCCACTGTAAACCTCACACTCCATATTCTGCCGGATAACCTTTTATTGGCAGGCATTTTTCTGGCTTCTTGCTTCATCTCCTTATCTATCGGTACCAGCGTGGGAACCATCGTGGCACTGACTCCCGTTGCCATCGGACTGGCGGAAAAAACCGGCATAGACCTGCCGTTTATGGTAGCGGTGGTAGTGGGCGGATCATTCTTCGGAGATAATCTTTCGTTCATCTCCGACACAACCATTGCCTCGACCAAGACACAGGAATGCGTAATGCGTGATAAGTTCCGGGTAAACTCCATGATCGTAGTGCCTGCCGCACTGGTGGTACTGGGTATCTATATCTTTCAGGGACTTTCGGTAGCTGCTCCGCCACAGGTACAGGAGATCGAATGGGTGAAAGTGATTCCTTACCTTATCGTATTGGGAACGGCCATAGCCGGAATGAACGTAATGTTGGTCTTGATAATAGGCATCTTCACCAGTGGTGTAATCGGTATCGCTACAGGCAGCCTCGGATTCTTCGATTGGTTCGGAGCTATGGGAACGGGCATTACCGGAATGGGTGAACTGATCATCATCACTCTGCTGGCGGGTGGAATGCTTGAAACCATCCGCTACAACGGAGGAATAGATTTCATTATTAACAAACTGACCCGGCATGTAAACGGAAAACGGGGAGCGGAACTCAGCATTGCCGCACTGGTAAGCATTGCCAACCTCTGCACGGCTAACAATACGATCGCTATCATCACTACCGGACCGATTGCTAAAGATATCGCGAAGAGGTTTCATCTGGACCGAAGAAAGACAGCGAGTATCCTCGATACTTTCTCGTGCCTGATACAGGGGATCATCCCTTACGGAGCACAAATGCTGATTGCTGCCGGACTGGCACAGATCTCTCCGCTCAGTATCATCGGAAACCTGTATTATCCGTTTACAATGGGTATCTGTGCTCTGCTGGCCATTCTATTCCGTTATCCGAGGAGGTATTCCTGAATAGCAGACAGCTTACTTCCGGATATTCTATAAATATCAAAATAGAGTGAAAAAGCCCCGAACACCCCGGTAATTATAAAAAAGAGCAGGAAGACTTTGTCAATCAAAACAAAACCTTTATCTTTGCACCCGCTATTACGAGTTAGTAGCATTAATTCAAATCATTCATTAAAAAAACATTTATTTAAAATGGCAACAAGAATTAGATTGCAAAGACATGGACGTAAAAGCTACGCTTTCTACTCTATCGTTATTGCAGACAGCAGAGCACCACGTGATGGTAAATTTACAGAGAAGATTGGTACTTACAACCCTAACACCAATCCTGCTACAGTAGATTTGAATTTCGAACGTGCCTTGCACTGGGTACTGGTAGGTGCACAACCTTCAGACACAGTTCGCAACATCCTTTCTCGTGAAGGCGTTTACATGAAAAAACACCTCCTCGGCGGTGTAGCTAAAGGTGCTTTCGGCGAAGCTGAAGCAGAAGCTAAATTCGAAGCTTGGAAGAACAACAAACAGTCTGGTTTGGCTGCTCTGAAAGCTAAAGAAGATGAAGCTAAGAAAGCTGACGAAAAAGCACGTCTGGAAGCTGAAAAGAAAGTAAACGAAGCAAAAGCAAAAGCATTGGCTGAAAAGAAAGCTGCTGAAGAAGCTGCTAAGGCTGCTGCTGAAGCTCCCGCAGAAGAAGCTGCTCCGGCAGAAGAAACTGCAACTGAAGCTGCTGCTGAATAATCGGCAGTATCTATCATTCGTAAATAGGATTAAAACAATAAAATCCTCTTCAGTCCGCTGGAGAGGATTTTTTATTGGATCATTCAGCTACGGAATTGCTCACAGAGAGAGCACGGAGGACAAGTTTTATGCCCCCAAGTAAGTTCATAATTAGTTCTGTAGCCTTGTATACCCTTGTAGCAAGCTCACCAATTCCTACTTCAGCACGACATAACGCAGAAAGACCACCTGATCGCCGATCTTAACTCTTCCATCCTTCAGAGCTTCCTGGTCTACCCGGAAGGTTTTCAGGTACTTCTTCAAACTTTTAGTCACCGTATAGGGCTGTTCCTTTTCATACCCGAGAATCTTTATGCTACCGTCCTCGTTGATCGTCACTTTACATTTGATATTAAAAGTTAACCCACGTAGTTTCTTGGCTTCTGCTTTATTTATCCAGAAGATATAAGTCGCCTTCCCGATATTATTCTTCTTTTCCACCTTCTTCTCTTTAGAGTATTCATCGTACACTTTAAATGAAGGTTCACTCTTACTGCCACTATCGCCACACGAAGTGCAGACGAATAAAATTAACAACAATAATCCAAATACTTTTTTCATTATTGAACTCCTTTCTGTTTAGCATATATCACATAACTATTATCTTCCTCAGCGATCGACTCACACAATTCCTGTAACTTTTTCCTATTCTTCCCCTTCCTACCATCTGCCGAGGAAAGATAAGACTCTATTTCCGCTTTCAGCACTCCCGGTTCCACCAGCCTTATATATTGTTTGTTACGGAGTGACCAAGGGGTCCACAACCGATCCGGCATCCCTCCCGCAAAGTCATTGATCACCCGGAAAAAAGTTCCGCGCAACGATGCCTTATCCACTATAAAATTCGAAGGTGATTTCGTCTCCCACATTCCATCACCCACTTGTTCCTCTACCATCAATCTGCCGACATAGGCCTGAGGCAACTCATAGAATGTGGTTATCGAACGTTTTCTGTCTCCAATGTTGAGTGTGAAGCGGGGCTTCAGCCTGCTTTCCGAACGGATATAATGATAAAGCGTATCGGGACGCAGTTCAAAGAAGGTGCTGATATAAAAATCGAATACTTCCGTATTGGCACCGTACATCACCTCATTGCTATAATCGGGAAGAACAGACAGATGCCTGGCAGCAGGGACCGAATCGAGCAGATGTCCTTCAAAATCCTGTACCCATGCCACAAAAGGGTATCCGGTAAAGGGAAGTGCCCCCACCGTAAGTTCACGTTTATCGGCATCGACCTTGAATACAGCCTTGGAGACCGACTGATGTAACGGAATGGAACGCAACGGCTTCCCAGCCAGATCATAGACATAGATGACATTACAGTTAGCGAAAGGCATCAGATAGATGCAATTGTGTTTTTCGTCAATCTCGGCTTTGTATACGGCACGATACTCTCCCGGCCCTTGCCCGATGGCACCTATATTGGAAATAAACTCTCCTTTTTTAGTAAATAACCGGCAGGGATGGAGTTCATTAACAGAGCCGTAGACAAGGATATAGTTTTCGGAAGCACACAGATTGTTTTCTCCGACCATCGCTTCATCACGATTATCGAGCTTGATGATCTGAAAGTCTTTCAAGAAGAAGCTGGACGGTAAGTCAACCGTATCTTTCAGCAAGCTGAGATCACATACCACAACCGAGTCTTGACCGACCCATTGATACGAAGCGACCACCGGCCATTGCTCCGAAAGATTTTTCTCTCCGGCCTTGGGAACGACCGAACAGGAAGAAAATAAAAATACTCCCCCCAGAATTGAACTTAGGAGATGAAATTGCCTGATATTCTTCATAAGCTCTCCATTTCTATAAATGCAAAGATAAAAATAAAAGCAAATAATCTACGAATATCCCGTAGTTTTTTTTCTTCTTATTCGTCTCAGAATTTATCTATATCGAAAAGCTCTACCTACAAAATGTACCGCTTGGCATAGAGATAAAACCACAAAAAAAGATGCCCGGAATAAATCCCGAGCATCTCCTCTATAAGTCTGTTTTGACAAACAGGTAATCTTTTTCGATTAATATCTGTCACGACCGCCGCCATAGCCGCCGCCACGATTACCACCACCGTAACCGCCACCACGGTTGTTACCATAGCCACCACGGTTACCACCACCGTAATTGTTGTTACGACGCGGACCTTCTTCTCTCGGGCGTGCAACTGATACGGCAAGTGTCTTTCCGTCTATTTCTTTTTCGTTCAGTGCTGCGATGGCAGCATTTCCCTCTTCGTCATTAGGCATTTCTACAAAACCGAATCCTTTAGAACGGCCAGTTTCTCTGTCCATGACAATTTTGGCTGAAATAACTTCTCCAAAATCTTCGAATAATTCTCCTAAATCAGCGTTGCTAAGATTATAGCTGATACCTGCAATAAAAATGTTCATTGAAAAAATAATTAATACAATTAATAAATTTGTTATCTTAGAGAAGTCTTAATAAGGAGATAAATTACTCTACAAGTACCTTGGAAATAAAACACATCCTATCAGAAATCTTTAATACGCGGTAAATATAGACATTTACAACAGACTGAGAAACAAAATCATCATTTTCTTTTATTTTTTTTATTAAAATTGAGATTTTGACGATGCTTTAGTCCCACTTCTGTTTTTTCCGCCTGCGGCTCCGGTGCCTCTGTATCTTCTTGTGTTTATAGCGCTGTATCCGTTTATAAATCATCCAGCCGCTCATCAAACCTACTACTACGAAGATCAGGATCGTAATGCCCACTCCCAGATTGTCGCCTTTAATGCGTGACCAGATTTCAAGAACATCTTTCGTCTTATCGCCGAAATCACGAATCATGGCACAACGTTCTACCACCTGACGGTCCGGATACTGTATCTTATCAATCTGCAGACTGTCTGCTCCCGGTCCGAAGAAATAGCTCAAATCCGAATAATAAGTCAGGGTGGTGTCTGTCTTCGCCTCCATGATTTCAGGCGAAGCCACAGCACTTACATAACCGCTCGCTTCCATATTCCGCAAAGCAATGTCGGGACGGCACATGAAGTTGATGAAATAGCTGGCAGCCTCCGGATTGCCGGCATACTTAGGAATCACCCAGCCGTCATACCAGATGTTGCTTCCTTCCCGAGGCACTACATAGTCCAGGTCCACCCCTACCGCATCCGCTTCTTCGATGGCCCATTTGGCATCTCCGCTCCAGGTCATATTGAGCCATGCTTTATTTTTGGTCATCATCTCTTTACCGAAGTCTGCCTCCCAACCGGCTATATTGGGTTTCATCGCCTTGAGGTATTTTTCGGCAATCTCCATTGCACGGGGAGAATAGTCGTTCATCAGATCCTCTACTGTCACCTTGCCTCCGGCCAGATCACGGGCATGTGCGTAAATGATAGCCGTTCCATACGCATCGCGGTAACTGTCTTTCATCAATATCTTGCCGGCATATTTCCGATCCCAAAGGCAACTCCAACTCTCGGCATCCGCATCGGGAACAAAAGCCTTGTTATACAGTATCCCGGCCGTTCCCCACATATAACACACGGCATAATGACTGGCAACGCGTCCGGGTTGACTCAACTTATCGATCTGTTCCCGGATATAAGGAGACACGTCATTCATGTAGTCGGGCGAATGGGGGAAAACGGTGTCGATGGGCAACAGCAAGTCTTTCTTCAACATCCGCTCGATGATGTATTCCGAAGGGCATACCACATCAAAATCTTCGTGCCCTTTTTCGATCTTGGTCAACATGATTTCGTTGATATCGAAAGTTTGATAGACAATACGAATATCCTCGCCTGTCTGCTTCTTATAATATGCCTGGAAATCTTCCAGCACTCCGTCGCCGATATAATCGGCCCAGTTATAAATTTTCAATACCTTTTCGCGGGGCTCACCGGAATTGTAACAACCGGAAAGCATAAACGACGCTGCAAGGCAAAGAGTTATTAACAGCTTATTCATTAGCACTTTATACTATTTCTTGATTCTCGTAAATTCTCTTCTATTTTGGTTTAAAACCCAAAGGAGGTTGGTTTCAAACCAACGGACACTATCTTTAAAAGCAATGACAGTTGGGTTTTAAACCAGCGGCCTCTCGCTTTAAACGGCGAGGCCGACCAACGTCAGGCGTCACTTTTTCTCTTTTCCGGCACGCCGGTTAATGACAATCAGCAATGCCAGCACTACCACGAAAATAATGGTCGAAAGCGGACGCAGTTCCGGAGTCAGCCCTCCTTTGCGGGCGTCGGCATAGATATAGGTGGAAAGTGTCTCGAGACCTTCGTTACCGATCGTAAATACCGTTACTGCAAAATCATCGATAGAAAGTGTCAGCGCAAGCATGAAACCGCTAATCATTCCCGGACGAATCTCCGGAACAATCACTTTGCGGAGTGCCTGCATCGGAGTCGCTCCCAGATCGAGGGCGGCTTCGTAAATATTAGGATTCATCTGCTTGAGACGGGGCAACACGCTGAGTACCACATAAGGAGTACAGAAAGTGATGTGTGCCAGTACAACGGTCGTGTATCCCTGCGATATCCCCAGCGACACAAACAACAGAAACAGTGAAATACCGGTAATAATATCCCCATTCAAGATAGGAATGCTGTTCACAAAGCTGATGGCTTTCCGCGAACGTGCCTTCAGGTTGAAGATGCCGATAGCGGTGATACTCCCCAGCAGGGTGGAAGCCGTAGCTGCAATCAAAGCAATGGTCACGGTATTGATCAGCGCATTCATCAGCGAATGGTGAGTGCCGGTAGTGAACAGTGACGAATACAGTTTTGTGGAGAATCCGGTCCAGTTGCCCAGCACTTTTGCCTCGGTAAAAGAGTAGATCATTATAATCACGATAGGCGAATAGAGCAGCAAAAGCAGAATCCACAAATAGGTCTGGGCGAAAATCTTCTTTACCATAACCCACCTCCTTCGTTCGTATTATCTTTGTCGTCGGTGCTGAACAGAGAGGTCGCGGCAATCAGCAGCAACATAATCAGCGACAGGGCTGCGCCATAGTTCCACATACTGTTATTGATATTCTCCTGGATTGTGGTACCAAACAGTTTGATGTTGTTCATCGTCAACAACTCGGCAATGGCAAAGGTTGAGATAGTAGGCATGAAAACCATCATGATGCCACTCATCACCCCCGGCATGGAAAGCGGAAGCACGGCCTTAAAAAAGACCTGAACGGGATTGGCACCCAGATCCTGCGCAGCCTCAATATAACTGTGATCCATCTTTTGCAAAGTGTTGTAGATGGGGTAAATCATAAATGGTATGAAGTTATAGACCATACCGAATATCAGGGCACCCTCACCGAGCGGAACACTGAAAAAGTCGAACAAGGCTACCGTAGCCAACGTACGTACCAGAATGTTGACCCACATGGGAAGAATAAACAGTACGACCATTGTTTTCGACCGGTTCAGTTTTGCGTTGCTCAGTATCCATGCTGCCGGATAGCCCAGCAGGATACAGACAATGGTGGTAATAATGGCAATACCGATGGAATAGACAAAGGTATTGATAGCTTCGTGGTGCTGAAAAAACTTCGCAAAGTTTTCCAAAGTCAGATGTCCGCTGTCATCGGTGAAAGCATAGACCACGATAAGGAGTAGCGGAATAACGACGAAGATCGCCGAAAAGATAATGTAAGGGAGTGTCCAACTCTTACGTGATGAAAAAAAGACCGATAATCTTTTCACTCTTAACTCTTATTTTATTAGTTCTTAATTACTCTGATACCGTCCGGGGGGATGGTGATACCTACACGGTCGCCATCGTCCCATACGTCGTTCGTATCTACAAACACATTCTCGTCCCAATCCGAAAGCACAGTCAGATGATAATGGTCACCCTTATAAAGGATAAACTTCACCTCTCCGGTCAGTGCACCGTCTTCTTCGTTGTCCTGAAGAATCACGTGGTCGAAACCGACTTCCACCTTCACCTCGCTGCCTGCTTCGATCCCCGTGACAGGAGCACACTCGAAGTTGCATCCCAAAAACTCCACATGGGTTTCGTCGATCAGCTTGCCTTCAAAAGTATTGCACACACGCTCTTTCTTCATAATATGAATATCGAACGGCTTCACCAGCAACCCGACAAGAGCCCCGACTTCAAAATGATGATAGTCTTGTACCAGAAATTCATAGCCATTGCAGAGAACCGTCATTTCGTAATGTACGCCTTTAAAGACAGACGATTGCACCACACCGGTCAGTTGCGCCGCTTCCGAAACCGGAAAGATGTAAAGGTCTTCCGGACGGATCACTACGTCCACGGGCATGTTCTCGCCAAAACCTTCGTCTACACACTCGAATTCGGTATTACAGAAACGTACCAGTTTGTCGTGGATCATCACTCCGTTCAGGATATTACTTTCTCCGATGAAATCGGCTACAAACGAATTGATAGGCTCGTTATATATATCGATCGGAGTACCAATCTGCTGGATGCGTCCCTCGCTCATGACTACAATCGTATCGCTTAGCGTCAGTGCTTCTTCCTGATCGTGAGTGACATACACAAAAGTGATCCCTAATGATTTGTGCATCTCCTTCAACTCCATCTGCATGTCTTTACGCATTTTCAGGTCGAGAGCTGCCAAAGGCTCGTCAAGCAGCAACACTTCCGGTTCGTTGACGATGGCACGGGCAATGGCCACACGCTGCTGCTGTCCGCCGGACAGCGAATCTACATCACGATATTCGTAATCGGTCATCCCCACCATCTTCAAAGCCGCTTTTACCTTCTTCTCAATGGTCTGCTTGGGCATTTTCTTCAGTTTCAGCCCAAAAGCGATATTATCATATACATTCAGATGCGGGAACAGAGCGTATTTCTGGAATACCGTGTTTACCGGACGTTTGTGTGGAGGAGTTTGTGTGATTTCTTTCCCCGATATTTTTATCTCGCCTTCCGAAGCTGTCTGGAAGCCGGCGATAAGGCGCAACAAAGTAGTCTTGCCACATCCCGAAGGCCCCAGAATGGTGACGAACTCACCTTTCTTTACATTCAGGGTCACATGATCCAAGGCAGTTTTCTCACCGAAGAATTTAGACACACCGTTCACCTCAATAATGGATTTGCTTTCTTGCATATTCATACTAATTTGGGGTGCAAAGGTACACATTTATCCGATTCGTACATACATGTTAATCTAATATAACAGAGAAATTCTATCCGGAATTAAAAAAACACCTATCTTTGCATAAATATTTATTCACTAAACATACTAAAGCAATGAAAAAGTTAACTTATCTGGCTGTTGCAGCAGTTGCTCTCGGAGTGGCATCTTGTAACAACAACAAACCCGGTTATGTAATAACAGGTACTGTGGAAGGCGCTGCCGACGGAGATACTGTATTTATCCAGGAACGTGTGAACAGACAGTTCAACAAACTGGACACAGCTATCATCGCTAACGGAACATTTACATTCGAAGGCGCACAAGATTCCGTAGTGAACCGCTACATCACTTATTCTAAAGACGGCGACGGAGTCTATGTGGATTTCTTCCTCGAAAACGGTAAAATCAAGGTAAACCTGTCTAAAGACGATAAATCGGCAACCGGTACTCCGAACAACGATGCTTATCAGGAGATACGGAACAAGATAAATGCAATCGACCAGAAACAGGCCGCTATCTATCAGGCTATGGGCGACAGCACATTGACCGACGACCAGAAGATGGCTAAACAAAAAGAATTTTCAGAACTGGAAGAGGCGTATAGCCAGGCTATCAAAGAAGGCGTACAGAAGAATATCACCAATCCGGTAGGTATCATGTTGTTCAAACAAAGCTTCTATGAAAACTCTACCGAGGATAACGACGCTCTGCTGAAACAAATTCCCGCCAACTATCAGGATGACGAAATGATCGTGAAAATCAAGGATATCACTGAAAAGCAGAAAGCTACTGCCGCCGGACAGAAATTCATCGACTTCGAAATGCTGACACCTGACGGAAAACCGGTGAAACTGTCTGACTATGTAGGCAAAGGCAAAGTGGTATTGGTTGACTTCTGGGCAAGCTGGTGTGGTCCATGCCGCCGCGAAATGCCTAACATTGTAGAAGCTTATGCAAAATATAAAGGCAAAAACTTCGAAATTGTAGGTGTATCTCTGGATCAGGATGCCGATAAATGGAAAGATGCCATCAAGAAGCTGAACATCACATGGCCTCAGATGTCCGACCTGAAAGGCTGGCAAAATGAAGGTGCACAGTTGTATGCTGTAAAGAGTATCCCCCACACCATGTTGGTGGACGCTGACGGAACGATCCTGGCACGCGGCCTGCACGGCGAAAAGCTTCAGACCAAACTGGAAGAAGTGCTGAATAAGTAATCAGTGAAATACGATGTCATAACTCACCACAGATTACACAGATTTACACAAAACGATTTTAGTCTACTGACAACCAATAATATAAATCTGTGTAATCTGTGGTGAATATGAATATCGGCACATCTTCATTTTTTATTTGACGGACTACCCGATAGAGAGGTACGGACTCCGATTTATTTCAGTGAATCGGCATAAGAACAGAGCTTCACAATCTGATCCACATCTTCAAAATTCACCTTATTATCTTCAATATACTTCTCCACCTCCGCACGATGTTTTGAGTAGATTTTGGCAAGTTGCTTAAAGCTGCGGAACTGCTTCATTTTATCCTCCTTCTCCACCCAATAGATATGGTGTCGATTGGTGACAATAATTTTTTCACCTTCCAGCTTGTAAGACTGTCCGTTGCTCGTTATAGTGCCATAGCTCTGAACTGCCGTTGTTTCCGAACGGGTACCATAAGCCCCCATGGGAGCTTCCTTACGGGCGGTAGCTTTATACTGAACGTAAACCACCGGTTTGGTCGGCAACATTTCTATACCGGCTCCGTTGGATTCGGGATAAAATGTACGTCCCGCTATCTTGATCAGCAGAATATCTCCCGGATTGGCAAGCTCTTTCACCTGCTTATCCTGAGGGTCTATAAAATAAAATTTATTGACTACTATATTGTAATTCATTTGGGACTTCAATTCGCCTCCGGCTCTCAGGAGCACTTGGGCATCTTCATACTTATCAAACAGGAACGAAGTCGTATCAGACTGAGCTCTCAATTGCCACAAACTGCACAGTGCAAAAGCAATAAAAATAAAAATCCTTCTCATAATACATCGACTTTAAGCAATAAAGGGCTGTCTTGACAGTATACACTTCAAAACAGCCCTTCAAAATAAATTTGGTAAATCTCTCTTTACTCTACATCAATCAGACGAACCAACGTACGTAGCAGAAGTCCTGACGGTGAGGTAAATCCTGATTTTTCGGGAACATACGGTATGCTATTTTAAAGCTTCCCGCATTCGACAAGCCATTCTTAGCCTGGAATGTATACAGATCGCCTTCTTTCTTGATCACGCTGAATGGTTCTACCGAATAAACATGCTGCTTACCTTCCGGAGTTGTATAAGTTGTAACCAACTCCAGTCCCACCGCATCGTTCAATCCTTTCTCGTCAACTACAATTGTAATGGTATACTCTTTGCCGCTTTCGATATCGCCTTGTACAATGTCTGCTTCTCTCTCTTTGGAAACGATCTCGATAGAGTCCCACTTAGCAACGACTTCTTCTTTCCAGGCTGCTATTTCTTTTGCCTTTGCATTGTCATTGGCAGACAGTTCTTTGAAGCGTTTAGCTTCCTTACAGTAGAACTTGCTGTAGTAATCGTCGAGCTGACGTTTCATTGTATAGTGAGGAGCGATCTGGGCGATTGAGTTTTTCACACTCTTAATCCAGCCTTCAGAGTATCCCTTCTTGTTACGTGCATAATACAGCGGCAGGATTTCTGTTTCAAGGATACTGTAGATAGTAGCTGCGTCGAGCTGATCCTGATGTTCCTGATTCTGATAAGTGCGTTTTTCGGTCAATGCCCAACCTGCACCTTCGCGGTAACCTTCAAGCCACCATCCGTCGAGTACAGAGAAGTTCAATACACCATTCATCAACGCTTTCTCACCCGATGTACCGGATGCTTCGAGCGGACGGGTCGGGGTATTCAACCAGATATCAACTCCGGTCACCAGACGACGGGCCAACTGCATATCGTAGTTTTCAAGGAAAATGATCTTACCCAGGAATTCCGGACGCTGAGAAATCTCAACGATTCTCTTGATCAGTCCCTGACCTGCGCCATCGTGCGGGTGAGCCTTACCTGTGAAGAGGAACTGTACCGGATAATCGGGATTGTTAACGATCTTAGACAGACGTTCCAGATCGGTGAACAACAAGTGAGCACGTTTATAAGTGGCAAAACGGCGACCGAAACCGATCAGCAATGCATTCGGATTGATCTTGTCCAACAGTGATACAATGCGTGAAGGATCTCCCTGATTCTTCAACCACGTTTCACGGAACTGCTTACGGATATAATCCACCAGCTTGTTCTTCATCGTTACGCGAGTTTTCCAGATCTCTTCATCGGGCACATTATAGATAGCTTCCCAGATCTTCGGATTTGACTGATCGTACAGGAAGTTTTCGTTGAAATATTTGGCATAAAGCTGTTTCCATTCGGTAGCGCTCCAGGTAGGGAAGTGTACACCATTGGTCACATAACCCACGTGGCTCTCTTCGGGGAAGTATCCCTTCCAGATAGAAGAGAACATCTCCTGAGAAACTTTTCCGTGCAGCCAGCTTACACCGTTCACTTCCTGAGAAGTGTTGCAAGCAAATACGGACATACAGAAACGTTCGCCCTTATCACCCGGATTGTTACGTCCAAGGTCCATCAGGTCGTCCCAGCTGATACCCATCTTAGCAGGATATCCCCCCATATATTTGCCGAACAAGCCTTCGTCAAAGTAGTCGTGACCGGCAGGCACCGGAGTGTGAACCGTATACAATGAAGATGCACGAACCAACTCGATAGCCTGGTAGAAAGTCAGGCCGGTAGCTACATAATCGCAAATACGCTGAACATTGATCAGGGCGGCGTGTCCTTCGTTACAGTGATAAATATCTTTTTTGATACCCAATGCCTTCAGTGTCAGTATACCACCGATACCCAGCAGGATCTCTTGTTTCAAACGGTTTTCCCAATCCCCTCCGTACAGTTGGTGAGTAATAGGACGGTCAAATTCGCTGTTCATTTCATTGTCTGTATCGAGCAGATACAAAGAAATACGTCCTACGTTCACTCTCCATACATTTGCATGTACGTAGTAATCCATATAAGGTACATCTACTACCAACGGCTTTCCGTCTGCATCCATCACACGGTCGATAGGAAGCTGACCGAAGTTCTGTGCCTCGTAATTGGCAATCTGCTGGCCGTCCATAGATAATGTTTGTGTAAAGTAACCATAGCGATACAGAAAACCTACTGCACACAGATCTACATTACTGTCAGAAGCTTCTTTCAGATAGTCGCCGGCCAATACACCCAAACCACCTGAGTATATTTTAAGAACATGGTTCAAACCGTACTCCATGCTAAAATAAGCCACAGACGGACGTTTGCTGTCGGGCGTCACATCCATGTAGTCTCTGAATTTAGCATATACGTCATTCATGCGTTTCAAGATCACTTTATCTTTCGATAGAGCTTCCAGTTTTTCGTAACTCATACGTTCAAGCAAAAGCACGGGATTCTGACCAGATTCTTTCCAGAGGGCCGGATCCAAGTCTCTGAACAGTTCGGTAGCTTCATAATTCCACGCCCACCAAATGTTGCGTGCCAATTCAGATAGTTTTTCTAATTCCGCAGGAACACGTGACTTTACAGTTATCTCCTTCCAATTCGGAGTATTCACATTACTTACTTTAATTTTCATAATGTTATTGTTTACTTGTTGATGAATAAATACCTAGTTTAGTTGACGTTTCATGGCATTACGCAAGGCAATGTCATAAGCCTCGTAATAATACTTGATGAAATGCTTCCATAAAGCCTGTTCGGCCACAGCTGCGGCTTGTTTACGGATCTCTTTCACCTCATTATCCGTTTTACCCGAAAACAATGCAATCGTATCTTTGATGCCGTCGGCTACCTCTGAGTAATTATAGTCCGAACGGTGTAACACCTCTACCCCATTATCGATGCCATGCTGATTTTTCAGGCTGTTCACCCAAAGGCCGAAGCCTGCCAGGTCTGTTGTAATAGTAGGTACGCGGAATGCCACACTCTCAAGCGGAGTATATCCCCAAGGTTCGTAATAAGAAGGATAGACACTCAAGTCTTCTCCCAATATCAGATCATAATATTCTTTGTTCAGGATTCCATCTTTGCCGTCCAGATAACACGGAACGAAAATCACCTTCACTTTATCTTCCGGGCGATTCCCCATACCAAGATATTTGAGCATATCCAGAACCTGGTCATGGGTCATGTTATGCAGCCAATGGGTAATGAAAGGTACTTCGAGCGGAGTATTGAATTTTTCTTTGCTTTTCAGCCGTGTCTGCAAATCCTCGCGGGGCTCTCCCACCCAACCCGGCACATTGACAAATGCCAGCACGTTCTTCTGCAGGTCCTTGTCCCGGTTCAAACGGTTCAATGATTCCAGAAACACGTCGATCCCTTTGTTCTTAAACTCGTAACGGCCACTGGTACCGATAATTAATGTGTCATCGTCCATATGGGTACCCAGAAGCTTATTAGCCACATTCAACATCAATGCACGTGCACGTTTGCGCTTACCGGTGAAAGCGCTTCCCTGAGGAACAAAATCGTCCTCGAAACCGTTCATCAATACTACA
This sequence comes from Bacteroides fragilis, assembly GCF_019583405.1. Lineage (GTDB taxonomy): Bacteria > Bacteroidota > Bacteroidia > Bacteroidales > Bacteroidaceae > Bacteroides > Bacteroides fragilis_B. The sequence continues at coordinate 982,718 of NZ_SZUU01000001.1, forward strand.
TCAGCGGCTTTATCAAGCAGTTCTTTACACTCGTTGTTGGTGATTTCGCTCACCGTCGTAAAGCAGTCGACGTGATGCGCAGTCTGCTTTTCAATCGAGTGCTTCGACTGCATATTCAACTCCTGCGCCATCTGATCGCCGTTATAAGCAAACAGATAGTCATATAAAGGTTTATCGTTTCCGGCAATGCTACGGCCGATAGAAGTGGCATGGGTGGTGAAGATGGTTCCTATTTCGGGAACAGCCAATTGCAGATACAGTGCTCCCAGGCCGGTCATCCATTCATGTGCCTGATAAATGACCTTATCATTTTCAGTCAGGTTGTAGCGATAGAAGCTTTCCACCACTTTTCCGGCAGCATACGAAAACATGGATGCTTCGTCATAATCGCCGTAAGCATGCAATGAATCGACTTGAAAGTGATTCCACATTTCAGTATAGATTTCATTCTTTTTCTCAAAAAAAGGCTGAAAATCAACGAGAATAACAATGGGGTCACCCGGAATATTCCAACGTCCGACACGGACAGAAAGGTCATCTTTCTTGAGGGCATGTTCTTTCCATGCCGCACAAAGATTGTCAGATTCTATAAACAAGGGATTGTCCTTTCCTTGCCATACATCCGGCCCTATAAAAAATAATTTGTCACGGAAGTTAGTTTGCAACGTATTTGCCCTTGTAGACAAAACAGTATAAATTCCTCCTACCTTGTTGCACACTTCCCAACTGGCTTCGAAGATATAATCGGGGGTTAATAAATCTTTTACCATATAAATGTTTAAAACTCTTTTTATTACGCAAGTGCAAAAGTACGCATTATTTATTGAAAAATAATGCTTTATGCAAAAAATATAAGCAAAATAGCACAAACAAGCGTTTACAACGAGATTTCAGAGCATAAAAAAGACTTAAGTGTTTTCGGAAAACGCTTAAGTCTTTTCAGAAAACACTTAAACGTTCTGTCGAAAACGCTTAAGTGTTTTTTATAAATCATTAGTTTATGCAAGCGCACTACCGATAAGGAAGGTAGCAGCCAATGCCACGATAGCATAAAGTTCGGGGAACACAGCAAGAATCAATGTGTTGCTGAATACATTGTGGCCTTGTCCGATGGCTGCAATACCATTGGCGCAAACCTGTCCCTGACGGATAGCGGAAAACAGAGCCACCAATCCGAGAGCAATACCCGCACCCAAAACGGCAGAAGCCTGAATGGCGGTAATCTGCGGAGTAAGGATACCGAAAATAGTCTGGAACATAAAGTAACCTGCGAAACCATACAATCCCTGTGTACCCGGAAGAGCTGTCAGTACGAGGAAGTTACCGAATGCACTATCGTTTTTCTTCAATGCGCCGATAGCAGCGTTACCTGCAATAGTCACTCCGTAAGCACTTCCGATGCCTGACAAACCAACCATAACCGCGATGCCAATGTAAGCAATAAACAAATTCATTTCCATAATCTTAATTTTATTTTTTAATTTATTATTCTATTAATTTCTTTTTATTTTCTGAATGGTTTGTACTCTTTGCCACCACCTTCGTAACCGGAATTCTTGAAAAACTCCACGAAGGTCAGACGCATAGGATGAACCATGGCTCCGAGCACATTCATAAAGATATTGATGGCATGGCCGATTACAAAAATCAATACCATCACAATGGGGCCGGCAATCACATTGTCCGGACTCATGCCCACTGCCAAACTATTGAATACGCCGGCAAGGATACCTCCCGACAATCCCAGAGCGAACAAACGGACGTATGACAGAACGTCGCCCAACAGACCTGTCGCCATGTTATAAGAATCCCATAAGCCCAGCCCGATATTCAGGAAGATGTTCTTTCCCGGACTGTTGAACAGGAAAATCATAACGCCGGCAATACCCATGATGATCAAATGAACCGTACTTCCCATCGGCATCACTTTCGGCAACAGTGCCGAGAAGGCTAACGATAGCAAGAGGATGATCCATCCGATTGTAGCAATGGCATACTTGAAGCCAAACTGGATAGTCTGATTGACAGCTTTCAGTACCATACCGAACAAGATCTGCACCGCACCCAGAATCAGCGAGAGCTGGAACATGTCATTATTATCCATGAAAACGGCACTCTTCAGGCGCTGGATGAACGGCCAGGGCAGATCGTAAATATTGGCTCCGAAAAAAGTCCCGGTCAAAAATCCGCAGAAGAAAGTGGAAGTGGCCAGTATCTGGATCAGCGAGATGATCGATTTGGCCGACTGACTCAGTTTTTTCGCCAGCAGACGATAAGCCGTAGCTCCCACAAACAGGAATAATCCATAGCCGGAATCTCCCAGGCAGAGCCCGAAAAAGATCATAAAGAACGGGGCAAAGAACGGGGTCAGGTCCAGTTCATTATACTTGGGCAACATGTAGAGTTTGCAAATGGGCTCGAACCAGGCAAAGAAACCTTTGTTATTCAGTTCGATCGGCACGTTGTCTTCCGGTGTCGGATCTGTGATCTCATAATAAATATGTGCATCGTTCAGATAAGCCTCTATCTCTACCTTGCTGGTAGCAGGGGCCCATCCTTCGAGCAACATCAATTTGTCACCCGCAGTCTGCTCTGTACTCAATACGACTTTTGAAAATTCTATTTCAGTCTGCACCTGTTTCAAAGCCTCCTTCAGCGAAGGGATATCGGTTTCGGACAAAGCGACCAACTTCTTTTCATTCTCTTCAAGTGCGGTCTCTGTATTTGCATACTGCGCCTCGAGCTGGGCCAGTGACTGCGATGGCAGTTTAGCTTGCTCTACATCCAGGTCGATTTCCTCCCCGTCCTTGGTCACGGTGATGAAAAAGACTTTTGAGGATATGCGGCAGATGACCATAGCATTGTATTCCGCTTCCCATTCTTCCTTGTAGTTACCTTCGGAGCAGGTATAGAACCCGACTACATAACCGGCATCTTTCAACCGCTGTATGCCTTCCGGATCAAAGTCTCCCCAAGCCTCCAAAGCGTCTTTCTCCTTGCCACAGGTTTGCTGCTGTTGCAACAGTTTACTGTGTTCGGCCTGCAAGGCATCTATTTCGTCGAGCACCTGCAAGCCGCGTTCGGCACTGCCGCCATGGGTTGCAATGACCACATCCTTCCCGTGTTTCCGGCTCTGAAGCAATTTCAATGCCGTAGCCAAACGGGCAGAAAGACGGATGTTGTCCTGCAACTCGGCATTCTCAGCCGCTCCCTGCTGCTTCTCTACAATATGGACCACTCCGAGTTCACGAAGACTGTTCAGGAAATCTTCGTACTCCTTATGATAAACCAGGAACGTGAGTTTCTTCATTTTCGTAATCATGCTTCTGCCTCCTTCCTTTTTTCCTGCTGTGACTTCAGAATTTTTTGCGACGACTTAGACAAATTCTCTTCATCTTCCATGAATCGTTTGATCTTGCGCAAAGCATCCTGATACCCCGGTATCTGAACCTTCTCAAAAAGATTCACTTTCTGAGTGGTCTTTTTCCTCGCATGTTCTAACAAGCCCAACTTGGCCAGCGTAAACTCACGCTCTATAGCGGTATGTGCCAACTCCTTAAGCAGGTGTATACCGTCGGCATACCACTTAGGAGCATTAAACAGACTGTACGGACGGATCTCGAAATCCACATTTTCGAGCAAAGGCACCCGTACACCGGCTATTTTCTTGACACCAAGATGAACATCATTTACTTTTATCAATGAGGTGTCAAACTCATTCCAAAGTGCGAACATGGCTTCATAAGCCTGGATTTGTTTTTCCAGCCTTTCCTCCAGATCGGCAGCTTCGCTTTTACAGCGCTTCACTTCCATGCGAAGGGCACTCTCCTTGTTTTTGATAATCGGGAGAGTACGTACCCGCACTTTCAGTTGCTTCTCGAGCTGCTGAAGGGAGGTTTTGTTATATTGAAACTTTATAGCCATCTCGTTTATTTACTATTTTTTCCAATACTGATCTACCAGTTCCTTCTTGATATTTACTTCTTCCGGACGGAAGTATTTGCCGAACAGTCCCCATGCTACATCGAGCATTTCGGTTGTATCCAGATTGACGTCGATGGCCAGCAACTGATTGGAGTAATCTTTGGCAAAAGCTAAAGTACGTTCGTCATAGTTGGTCAGGTCAAAACCATTTTCCAATTTAGTCTTGGCATTAGCGGCATCGGCATACAAACGCACGGCAGCATTCATCACCTGCGGATGGTCTTTACGGGTTTTCTTACCGGTTACCAGCTGTTTCAGACGGGACAATGAACGGAACGGATCGACAATAACCTTACCGATGTCACTGTCACGGCGCAGGAACAACTGTCCTTCGGTGATGTAGCCTGTATTATCCGGCACAGCATGCGTAATATCACCACCGGACAATGTAGTCACGGCAATAATCGTGATGGAGCCGCCATCGGGGAACTGTACAGCCTTTTCGTAGATCTTGGCAAGATCCGAATAGAGCGAACCCGGCATAGAATCTTTCGAAGGAATCTGGTCCATACGGTTTGACACGATAGCCAAAGCATCGGCATACGAAGTCATATCGGTCAGCAGAACCAATACTTTCTGATTGTGCTGTACTGCGAAATATTCAGCCGCAGTCAAAGCCATATCCGGTACCAGCAAACGTTCTACCGGAGGGTTCTCCGTGGTATTCACGAAACTGACGATACGGTCGAGCGCACCGGCATTGGAAAATACATTCTTGAAATACAGGTAGTCATCGTTTGTCATACCCATACCGCCCAGAATAATCTTATCTGTTTCTGCACGTAACGCCACGTTAGCCATCACCTGGTTGAACGGTTGGTCGGGATCGGCGAAGAACGGAATCTTCTGACCGGAAACCAGTGTATTGTTCAAGTCGATACCTGCGATACCGGTTGCAATCAGCTCAGAAGGCTGTTTACGCCGTACCGGGTTTACAGACGGACCTCCGATCGGTACCTCCTGCCCTTCGATCTCCGGCCCTCCGTCTATAGGATCACCGAAAGCGTTGAAAAAACGTCCGGCCAGTTGCTCGCTCACTTTCAGCGTAGGCGATTTACCCAGAAATACAACTTCGGCATTGGTCGGAATACCTTCCGTACCCTCAAACACCTGCAAAGTCACTTCGTCACCGGCAATCTTTACAACCTGAGCCAGTTTACCATTCACAGTGGCCAACTCATCATATCCTACCCCTGTAGCTTTCAGCGAACAGGTGGCCTTGGTAATCTGAGTAATCTTAGTATATATTTTTTGAAATGCTTTTGTAGCCATGTTATTATTTACAATTTAGTTTCAATCTACTATTTGACACTTCTCTCGGCAACCAACTCCTCCAATTGCTTCTGGAAACCTTCATATTGTTCCGACTTGAACTTCGAATAGTTCATTTGCTTGCAGATGTTAATCATCTTCTTGAAGTAATCCATAACCTCATTAAAGTTATCAAACTCAAATTCCGTATGACAGATGTCTATCACCATATTCAAGATAGCCTCCTGACGCTCCATCGGAGTCACGGCATCAATCTCGTCGAACGCATCCTGCTGCAAGATAACGAAGTCTATCAACTCGGACTTCCAGAAGATTACGTGATACTCTACCGGTACACCGTCATCACCCAAGATATTGATCTGCTCGGCAATCTCCTTACCGCGTTGCAAGCGAGTTTTGATTTCGTTCACTTTACCGATCCACTCATCATTGATATGCTCGGCAATGTATGCTTCAAATTCAGGATATTCGATATACTTGGAATAAGAATCGATCGGATTCACAGCCGGATAGCGCTTCTTATCGGCACGATCCTGCTCCAGAGCATAGAAGCAACGGGCTACCTTCTTGGTATTCTCTGTCACCGGCTCCTTCAAGTTACCACCGGCAGGTGATACTGTACCGATAAAGGTAATAGAACCGCTCTCGCCGTTATTCAGTTTCACGTAGCCTGCACGGCCATAGAAGTTAGAAATGATTGAGGACAAGTCCATCGGGAATGCATCCGGTCCGGGCAATTCCTCCATACGGTTCGACATCTCACGCAATGCCTGCGCCCAACGGGAAGTGGAGTCTGCCATCAGCAGGACTTTCAATCCCATGGCACGATAGTATTCGGCAATCGTCATGGCCGTATACACAGAAGCTTCACGCGCTGCTACCGGCATGTTCGATGTATTTGCGATAATAATGGTACGCTCCATCAGCTTATGTCCCGTGTGCGGGTCCACCAATTCCGGAAATTCGGTAAAGATTTCCACAACTTCATTTGCACGCTCCCCACAAGCAGCGATAATCACGATATCGGCTTCGGCCTGTTTTGAAATGGCATGCTGAAGTACCGTCTTACCCGTACCGAACGGACCGGGAATAAATCCGGTACCGCCTTCCACTATCGGATTGACAGTATCGATCACACGCACACCGGTTTCAAGCAACTTGAACGGACGCGGTTTTTCTTTATAATTCGTCATAGCCCGCTTCACCGGCCATTTCTGGATCATATTCACTTCAACGGTATTTCCTTCTTCGTCCACCAAAACGGCAACCACATCTTCAATCTTGTAATCACTTTCGGGAACAATCGACTTCACCGTGCAAACACCTTTCTGAGTGAAAGGCACCATAATCTTCAATGGCTGGAAGTTCTCGTCCACCTGTCCTAACCAGGCAGATGCTTCCACTTTATCCCCCACACTGACAAGGGGAACAAAATGCCATACACTTCCTTTATCCAACGGATAAGTATATTGTCCTCTCTTCAGGAATACTCCATCCATCTTATCAAGGTCGTTTTGCAGACCATCATAATTCTTTGATAACATACCGGGACCTAAAGTCACTTCAAGCATGTGTCCGGTAAATTCGGCCTCGGCTCCCACTTTCAGTCCACGAGTACTTTCGAACACCTGGACATATACATGTGTACCTACGACCTTAATCACCTCCGCCATTAATTTGTCTCCGCCGGTTGAGATATAACAGATCTCATTCTGAGCTACCGGCCCATCAACGACGAGGGTCACCATGTTGGCAATAACGCCACTAACAGTTCCTTTTGTTGCCATATATTTTTTTAGTTTATTTATCCGAGTTTGGCAGTATTACCTGAATTCAGCAGGAATCTGCACTTCATTCTTCAGTGACTCTATGATACTTCGGAACAATTGATTGCCTCTTTCCTTATCCAGGGAGATCCAACGTTCAATCATTTCCAGTTTCAACAGAAAAGCAAAAATACGTTCGATAGTGAAATAATCGAAGAAGATAGCATCTTCCATCCAGCTCCACCGCAAAGCATCCAGCTTTTTCTCACGTTCCACCAGTTCTGTTATTTCACTGATTTTCACCAACTGGTCAAGAAAGTCCACTTCGCCCGACAGTCCGAAATCTCTGGCTCCGGAAGTCCGCAATGCCTCACAGATCTCCGTATCACCCACAATATTGCAAGCAACATCCCATTTATATTTACGCGCAGTCAATGCTACGAGAATATTGTTAATAGTGAGATTAAATTCGAACCAGGAAGCCACAAACTTATTTCCACACTTCATCGCATAATCATAATAAAGTGCAGCCAGATGATCTTCCAATAAAACAGCATTCTCTGCCGGAGTATTAAAATAAGCGGAAATGAAAGTAGCAAGATAAGCGGGAAACTCCTTGGCACTGACCTCTCCTCCCTCTTTAAGGGTAGAAATATATTCCGCCAGTTCTTCCGCGGAAAAATTTCCCCGAGTATCAATAGCGGCTTCTTTATCTTTCAAGAGCTTCAGCACATTGGCATTGTCAAACTTCAAATAAAACAGATCAATCAATTTCTGATCTGAAGCTGACAAGCCCGTGTAAATTTCCGTTTTAAAATCAGCTACTGTATAGCTCAGCTTGCTGTCCTCAAGTGTGAGTTCCGGCAAACCGGCTACCAAGTAATAATATTTACTCATAACGCATCCCTTTAGAATAACATTTCTACCAACTGAGGACGCAGGAATGCTTTAAAGTAATTCATAAATTCCTCTTCTCCGAAATTCACTTTATATGAACCGTCTGCAGGAGATACGGAAAACAATGCCTTTATGCCATTCACTTGTTCTATGGTAACACCTTTATCTAACAATGCTTTAGCATTGGCAGCAAAATACTTTTTCAAAGATTCCGCATCAGAAGTTGAGATGATAATCGGTTCGTCTACACTCCATTTAGAAGCCAGAGCTACGATAAATGCATTCAGAAAATCTTTATTTTGTGCAAACTCCTTTACCGGTGCAGTCACAATCTTGTCAGTCACCATAGTGGCTATTTCCGATTTTAAAGCATTCACAGCCTGACCGGCAAAAAGTTTCAGTTCTGATTTGGTATTCTCTGTCAGTTCGTCGGCAGATTTACGAGAGGAGGCAATAATTGATTCAGCTTCTTTATGGGCATCTTCAACAATTTTTTTAGCTTCTTCCTGAGCATTCGCAATAAGACGGCGGGCCTCTTCATTACCTTTTTCCACGCCTTCACGATAAATCTTATCGGTCAACTCTTGAATTTTGTTTTCCATATTCACGGACTATTTAGAAGTTTATATTATAATATCTAAGTGTTTCTTATCAGATTCTCGCCAAAAGTACAAAATTCAATCTGATAATAAAAGAGAAAAGAGCAAGAAAACTGTTCATTATCAAGAAAAGAATCGTCAAAAAGTAAAGGATATGACGATACGGACACATTTATCTTCACGTTTCATCTTTTAAGGCAACGGCAAAGATAAGGAGCCTGATAATACATCAAAAGACATAATTATGATAAAGCCGGAAAACTGAAGGTTGAATCTGGAATATACCGGATGGACTAAGAAAGAGGTGGTCGGGAATCCTTGTTAAACAGGGTATGGTATAAAACAATTCATCCCCTCGTGTCTTTCGACCCAAGGGGATGAACTCTCTGAAAACGGCGACTACCTACTCTCCCACTGTTACGCAGTACCATCGGCGTGATCAGGCTTAACTTCTCTGTTCGGAATGGGAAGAGGTGGAACCCTGATGCTATAGTCACCTGAATAAGGCAGACATAA
>NZ_SZUU01000002.1 GCF_019583405.1 Bacteroides fragilis
CAATGATATTACTCCATAAAGTGTATTTTTTCCTTAAAATCTCCGTATCCATAATCTATTAAATAGACTTCGCAATTGGTGTATGTCCGATTACGAATGTTTGATACGGCTAAGGTACTACTCACATCATTCGTCAGTGAAGAACAGGGACAGAAGATAGACGGTATAGGTGAATGGATGAAGGATAATAACTCAAGCATCCAAATCATTGCTTTCAGCGATAATCTTACAGACAAGAAAGCAGACCAGGAATTGCGCAGCCGCCGTTCGGAAGCCATCCGGAAAAGATTGATAGAAAAACATCATATCGCGCCCGAACGAATCACCGAATCGACTCCGGAAGCGATGGGATACGAAAACAAAACGGGATGCAATGCCATGATTGTATACATTCCCGAAACTAAATAATAATAACCATTCACACACACTAATTACATGACGATTGCTGTTGATTTTGATGGTACCATCGTAGAACACCGCTATCCGAAGATCGGAGAAGAAATTCCATTCGCCACAGAGACTCTGAAAATGCTGGCAAAAGAACGTCACAAACTGATTTTATGGACTGTACGCGAAGGTGAGTTACTTGAAGAAGCCATTGAATGGTGCCGGCAGCGGGGAGTCTACTTCTATGCCGTCAATAAAGACTATCCGGAAGAAGAAAAGAATCATCACGGATTCTCCCGCAAACTGAAAGCAGACCTTTTTATTGATGACCGAAACCTGGGAGGTTTGCCTGACTGGGGAACCATCTACCAGATGATCCATGAACAAAAACCATACGAACCCGTTCTATCTGACAGACAGAAATCGGCCGGTGATTCAAACTGGATAGGGAAACTGCTCGGCAAACGTAACAAATAAAAGGAAAGGAGCAACGATGAATAATCATGTAGTAATTATGGCCGGTGGCATAGGAAGTCGCTTCTGGCCAATGAGTACACCGGAATATCCCAAACAATTCATAGACATACTGGGATGTGGGAAGACGCTGCTACAATTGACAGCCGAAAGATTCGGTAATGTTTGTCCATTGGAAAGCATGTGGGTGGTCACATCTGAAAGATATACAGACATTGTTCGGGAACAATTGCCGGGTATACCGGAAAGCAATATACTGGCAGAGCCTTGCCCCAGAAACACGGCTCCTTGCGTTGCCTATGCTTGCTGGAAAATAAAAAAGAAATATCCGGATGCCAACATAGTGGTCACTCCTTCTGACCAAGTGGTTATTGACACCACTGAATTTCGCAGAGTAATTGACAAAGCACTCTCGTTTACAGACAAAAGCAGTGCCATCATTACACTCGGAATAAAACCCGGACATCCGGAAACCGGATATGGGTATATTGCCGCAGGCGAACCTATAACAAGGGACAAAGAAATATTCCATGTAGAGTCTTTCAGGGAGAAACCCAATAGGGAGACAGCCGAAAAATATCTGGCAGCAGGTAATTATTTCTGGAATGCAGGGATTTTCGTATGGAATGTGAGAACAATCACAGCTGTTATGCGGGTCTATGCACCGGGCATAGCGCAAATCTTCGACCGGATATATCCCGACTTCTATACGGAACGTGAAGAAGAGACCGTAAAAAAACTATTTCCCACTGCCGAAAGTATTTCGATAGATTATGCGGTGATGGAAAAAGCAGAAGAGATTTATGTGTTACCCGCAAAGTTCGGATGGTCAGATTTAGGAACGTGGGGAGCACTACAGAGTCTGTTGCCCAAAGACCAAGAAGGAAATGCCAAAGTAGGACCGGATATCCGGATGTATGAAAGTCGGAACTGTATAATACATACCTCACAAGAGAAACGAGTAGTCATACAAGGCCTGAATGACTATATCGTGGCTGAAAAAGACAATATACTGCTTATATGCCAATTATCCGAAGAGCAACGAATCAAAGACTTTTCAAAAGAATAAATGTTGATCCCTTTCAATATTTATAAATCCCGGTTTTAATACCGGGTGTAGGGGCGTCCCGATGCGAATCGTGACTGCTTTTATTTGTTTTGTTTGTGTGTGTTCCTCCGGCCAGGCGTGGTCGGAGGAACATTTTTTTAGGGTAGCCGTTCCCGGTTATTCAATTTCAATATAAAGAAATACAGAAGAATGGGGAGCACTGGAAGCGCTATTAATGCCAAGTAAGTCATGTTTCCGGTTTCAAGATCGAAAAAGATCACCTGTGGAGAAAGCGCTTCTACCATAAAGAAAAAAAAGACAGCAAACTCCATGACCAAAGTGATCATCAACAATACAATAAAAGTATGGTATCTTTCTACATAGAGATTAAAAGTTGGAGAAATATACCGCATTACCACCAAACCGGAAATTGCCAGAAACAGACAAAGATCAATACAGAAAAAAAGTCCCCACTGTCCGGAAGCATAATCACAATTGGACAACTCCCATACATTTGTATCATTTATTCCGGGTTGGATCTGTTTGAATGGGATCCGGAAAAGATAAAACGGATTGGAAACAAGAGAGATAACAGAACTGGTATCTATGGAACCATCACTGTAAATGATTTTGGATGCCAGCCCCAAGGAGTCGAAATCCGCAAAATAAACCGTGTCGACAAAACATTGCAGTCCGGCTATAAAACCTGAATTCCGGATGACCGCATTACGCGAGAAAGTTAAAGATAAATCGAGTTTCTCGTAAACATGGGTGGTATCTACCCGGAAACTGTCAATGACAAGACTCAATGATTTGACGAACTGAGTTAACGCACGTTTCTCTTTAAAATCAAACTCCGGAAGATAAACATTCAGGCCACTGGGTTTGTGAACACTATACAGACGATGGATCATTCCGGACGGATAGCCGAAAACGGTATAGATAAAACGACGGCATGCTGCCGGATTAGAAAGGAAACGATTGGTGGAAAGCGCATCACCGCAATAGGCTACAAGATCATAGTTAATACGATCGTAAGGATAGAAATCCATCACATTCGGAGAGTCCCAATTATTCGTCAGTTCGGGCATTCCTGTCACAGGATTAATAATATAGCCCGGATATCCCAAACGGCTGATCTTTCGGGTATGCACAACCGGTTGGCTTAAATAGACATCAGTCATCCAATAAGGAACCATGACATAGGACAAAGAGGCACGCTGAAGAGCAGAAGTGAGAGAATCGACCTCGGACTGAAACTGTCGCGTTACACGAGTCGTATAGGTCAGACGTTGTTTCAACGTATCCGGACGATTATCAAAGTAGCAATAGAAGTTCTTCACATTGTAATAATCGTAATATTCAGCTTCTTTCAGCCACTCTCCTACCGGATGGGCTTCATCATATATCTCCGGTTCTGTACTCAATTCCATCAGTGTCGTATCAGAAGTATAGATAAGTTCATCCAGCTTTTTCTCTGTTTCATAAGGCACATCAGAAACAAGGGTATTCATAAAACCTTTGGCAATAATGTATTTCTTCAACAGTTCATTTTCAGAAAGTTTGAACTGTTCTTCTATTTTATATGGATAAACAACATAGCCATAAACTCCCGGAGTAAGAATCAGACTATAAATATTGCTCAGCTGATCGATATCCTTAAAGAAATGGGTATTTTCGGGAACAGGAGAAGGAATCAGTCCTTTCCAGCCCCCGGCAAGTCTCATATCCCGTTTCTCAGTTGGAATCAACGGCCACTTCTGACGTCCATGAGTTAAAACTTCTAAGCGAATTCGGTTCCATCCCTGAGGAGTCTGATAATGGTAAGGACGAAACTTCTGATAGGCATTTGTGAAGCTGTTCTGTGCAGAAAGCGACAGATATCCTAAAAACATTACACCGAAGACTAACAAGAACTTTTTCATAAGTATATCAATTTATATATTCAGTTTGCACCTTCTTTAGCCTGCTCCTGACGCACAGCGGCAAGCAACATGGATTCATCGATGACTTGGGTATGGTTCGTAATCAACTGCAAAGCGCAACGACGAATGATATTGGTCATAGCACCTCCCGAAAATGGGTAAGTTGATAGTTTATCTATCAACTCTTCACGATCCCGGGGAGTCCAGACTATAGGCAACATTTTATCCCATAATGTCTTACGAATATATTCATCCGGCATCGGAAAATAAATGGCAGACTGAAACCTCCGGGAAAAAGCTTCGTCAATATTCGAACGCAGATTAGTGGCAAGTATCACCGTACCGGGAAAATCTTCAATACGTTGTAGCAAATAGGCAACCTCCTGATTGGCATGCCGATCATTGGAAGTCTGCGTAGAGGTCCTTTTACCAAACAAAGCATCTGCTTCATCAAAAAACAAGATCCAATTGCGATTTTCTGCCAAATCAAATACACGAGCGAGATTCTTTTCAGTCTCGCCAATATACTTCGAAACAATCATAGACAAGTCTACCCGGTAAACATCCATTTGATTACGTTTACCAAGCAACGTTGCTGCCAGTGTTTTCCCGGTTCCGGGAGGACCATAAAACAAAGAACGGTAACCGGGCTTCAGAATACGTTTCAGCCCCCACTTCTCCATTACCGTATGATGACTGGTAATCCAGGTATTAATCTCCTCCAGTTGTCCGGCAACCTGATAATCTACAACCAAATCATCCCAGGAAAGCGGAGTCACGATTCGTTTTGCCGGAAAACCGATACTGTAATCCGGCTTATATTCTTTACCATAAAGCACCCTACTGAGCAATTCATCCGATGCACGAAGCTGCCCGCTTAAGAAAGGTTCTCCATCACCGGAACCCTCCAACCGTAAGACATTATGAGTATAAAACCAATGGTCACGTTCAAACAGACGAATCACTGATTGCCGTTTTTCCATATCCTCGCCGATCAACATGAAAGCAGCGGTCTCTCCTGTAGGAAGAAAGCCCCCATGCGAAACACCTTTCCAACCGCCAAACTCAGTATATGGACGATCAAAATTTTTATTGTTCACAAAGAAAATGTCCAAAGCCTGAGGATAACAATGAGGCATCAAAGCAAGCATTATGACCACTTTCTCTTCAAAAGTGATCTGTGATGAAGATATGCCTGTTATTTCCTCCCACCATGAATTAACAGGAGGTTGTACTTCAAACAGAGAGGTCACTTCACACTCCTGCCTGAAGTACAAACGAATACTCACATCGAGCACCTGCTGAAACCAATCAATCAGTTCTTTCATAAGATCCACTTTTTATTGTGCCGCTTTCGCTCCCAACACATCCGCTTCATGCTCCAACCCGGCATCATCATTTACAGCTATTCCTCCTATTTCGGTCGTTGGTTGTACACGTCCTTCCGCCTGTTGAATCACATGAGCCAGTTCATGACCCAACAATTGCTGTCCGCAAGAAGTATCCGGTCTGAATTGTCCGGGGGCAAAATGTATATCCGTTCCCTGGGTATAAGCTAATGCACCGACTTCAGGGGCTTTTGATGACTCAGGGTGCACGCGGACAGAAGAGAAATCCATCCCAAACGACTCCTCCACATTCTGTTTCACACCATCCGGAATTCCAGTTCGGTTCTCAGCCTTTCTTTGCACAGACTGTTCAAACTTTCCTTGTAACAATTCATCATCATCGTCTTCACGCTGTGCAACAAACCTACCTTGCAATAACTCGTCATCATCGTCTCCCATCCTCTGGACGACTTCAGTCATCTTTGCTTGCGTGGTTGCCAATTCCCGATTATCAATCATTGAAACAGCAGACAGCCCTTTCTTAGATTGCTGTACCCTTATAGGTGCAGCCTCTGTATTCACTTTTTCCGCATTCATTCGTTTGTCCTCCAATCTACCATTAAAAGCAAATCCATCCACGGAGCTCGCAGCATAACATAGCTCCATGGTAAACTGTCAAGAAGTACATCGTAGGCTTTGCGTTCTACGCTCAATGTCCAACGGTCATCCTTCATACTCAAAGAGCCTTTACGTATTAAAAAAGCTTCTCGCAAAGCTCTAATGGATATATTCTTTATTTTACTCCACATAGATTTAACATTTTCCAAGAGGCTTTCAGCTAACTCTTTTTCCTTTTCAGTCAACACAACTTTAGAAGGTAAAGGAGCTTCAACATTCATCCCTACTAAAACCTTATTCAACAGCAAATCTCCTTCGCGCCACTCTTTTTCCTCACCATGTACAATATACTGCAATAAGAAGATAGCATGATTTTGTAACTCTTCATTTTTAAATTGCCTGCGATCATCCGACAGATACTCAGCCATCATAAAAAGACGAGGAAAAAAAGGAGCCAAAAGAACAATACCTGCATTCGGGATTTCAAAATTACTTGTTTTCATAATCATTACATTCTTATTTAATTGGTTAATATAGTTAATTATCTCTGTAATATTTTTATAAGCTTTCAGATGTACTTTATCCAATACTCCCATTACTCCGGGAGGAACAGCTTGCCGAATACGTCCCATAAGAAAGCGAATGATTTCTTCTTCGGACCAGGCTATAAAAGGTTTTGCTGTTAACTCTACCATCCAAACAGACAAATATTCGGCTATCGACTGTAAAAAATAGAATTCAGTGCAGTGAGTACGCAGGACCGCATAAACAGATAAAAACTCCTGATAAATAGTCAGTAACCTCATATCTCCGATTCTTCGGAGCCAAAGTCTTTGCAAAGAAGCCTTCCGATTTATCAGGCTCAATATAAACGACGAATTCAGTCGCCCGGTTTTCCAGAGAGAACGAAACAATTCATTCTGTTCGTCCAATAAATAAATAAGCCATTTCTCACAATAGATTTCTTTTCTGGCATCTCGAAGAGACGCTGATTCTCCAAAAAGGTGACACAACCAGGATTCCAATTCTCTCCGATCCAACCGCCTCACCACCTCTGGAATTGCCAAAGGGAGCAGATGTTCTTTATAAAGTTCTTCCAGAACCTCACTTAATCCATTATTTACAACAAAATCCGATATTTCTTTTAGTTCACGAAAAAAATAGCCTAGTAGTTCAGAAATATTCTGATTATAATGAGCTGCCAACCGCAACAACACGGAGTAGACGAAACTTTTTCGCTGAAAAAAACTTTCCTCACCAGGAAGTATACAGGCAAAAATAAACTCCCACTTCAATGTACGGAAATCACTTCCTGCTTTTCCTTCAAGAAGCCCATGTATATGCCCTCTATCAAGCAATCGGGCATAAGCCCGGATAAATTCATATCTTCCCGGTAATACACGTGCCACAACCTCTTCTATTTGGTTTTCAGAGAATGGTTCCAAAAAATGGCGGCAAAGAAGTGGAGTTGCCCAAATTGTGATTATACTTTCCCGAGAGAGTTTCTCCCAGGAAAAACCTTCAACCGCTTGAGGGACCAGCTCCTGTTTCAACTCCAATAATACCGGAAGTAGCTGCACAGACAGAAAAGTTCCCTGTAAGCCTTCGTCCTCAGTTAGCAACAAGATCAAACTACCGACGGATAAATTATAATGTGCAGCCAGTTGCTGTAAGACAGAAAGGACAAACACCTTACGACTGAAAACAGAGGCAGGGAGTCGAACCAATACCGAAAAAATAAACTCCCATTTCAGTATGCGAAATTCATCTCCGGCCTTACCGGAAAAAGTACCGGTATTCTTACGTCTGCCAAGGGTCTGAGCATAAAAAATAACAAACTCTTTTTCCTCCGGAATAATCACTCCGACCAGTATATGAATTTCTTCTTCGCACAGAGAACTCAGCAATTCACGGGTTAGTTTCCTGTCTGAGAAAATCTGCTTCAACCGATTGGCAGACAAAATAACGAATGCTTCTTCCTCTCCCGCCAGATGCCTCAGACAAGCCCTAATTTCCCTAAACATGATCGTATAGAAAGTACCGTCCAATGCACGTAATCCCGCTTGTACATTAGTTCTGATCTCTTTCAGGATACTCCACAATTCGGGTAATTGTACCACTTTATTTTCTAACTCCCTGATGCCTTCGGTCAGGAGCAACGTCATTTCCGCAAAAGAGAAGTTGAAGTGGGCAGCTATCCCATGAAGCGTATGTACCAACAATTGTTTTCGGTCAAATCGACCTCTGCTTTCTGAAAGCAGATAAGCAAGCACCAGCGTCCAAACTACATTCCTATAGTCATATTGTCCGATATCTGCACGTTTTATCAAAGTATAGGCTCGCAACTGGATACGAACATAAAGATTAATAAACTTGCTCTCGGAAGGTCTGACTGTTTGCACGATATTTTCCAACTCTTCATCAGTGAACTGAAATACCATTCGACGATACAGGAAATCATAATGACCATATGTTTCCAAAAACTCACGGAAAGAATAGGCGTCTTTACGAAGAACAAGCGACAAAAGATAACTGATATCCATCAAACGCTGTTCGACAAAAGAAGGAAAGTATCCGTGCAAAAGAAAAAAACTGAGTAATTCCAACGCTGTATGGGGCAACGTCTCTTTCCGGATGCCCTGATCCGGAAATGAAGTATCCTCACTTAGCCACTTCCGGCAATATTCATGCAAGGCAATACGTAACTGTTCCGCAAACCGGTCATCAAACTCTTCTTCTTTCAAAAGATCCAAATCGAGCGACAAACGCTCTATGATAATGACTTTATCTTCTCGGTCATAGTGACACATGACTTCCTCCCACACTTCTTCGAAATCTTTTTCATAAGAGTAGTCCCAACGTGCATTCAGCCTTTGTGCAAAAAGCTCGTTATCTGCCAGAAAGTCAAATTTCACCGAGTCAATTGAAATCATTCGTCAGCCATTTTTTTAGTTTATCAGTCAATATCTCTATTTTCCAATCTCTGGAAGTGGAAAGTGCATATTTCCACAACCGGAAATCAGTTCTGAAATCCACAGCCTTTTCCTTTTCCAGCCAATAAATACAGACTTGGATATGGGCAGGTATACGTGAAAGAACCAGTTGCTCGCAGTTATGCCTGAACTCTTCATCCCGTATCCAACGCTCACCCGCGGTCCATACCACTGAAATCCGGAAAGGAGAACTGTCTGCTCTCTTCTCCAAGCGTGATTTCAATAGAGGATGTTCCACTACAAATATTTCAGCTTCATACCTTTCAAGATGGAGCAGACAATCTATATATTTCTCTAATCCGGAACGATTTTCCGGAGAAAATTTTTGCAAATTGAACGCACGGTTCCTATCCCGCCCCCATTCGGGAAGAAAACTCAAAAAATTAATCCGCCGTTTTCGCCGTTCTTCGTCTGTTTCATATTTCCTCAGAAAAGTAGGATTACTGTCTTCTCCATACAAACGATCGAGAATATCCATCCATGCCTCTTTTTTATCATTCAGATCGGTCTCATCAGGCCGCATCCAAAAGGGAAGGGATTCTAATTCATTCAGAACAGAAATAAACTGTCCGTCAAAAAGAGCAAGATACTCTTTGAAACTTCCTTGCTCAACAGCACCATAAATTTCCGGAAGATCCTGACGAACTGAACAATGCGTGAAGATATTCCTGTAGGTTCCTTCGGGGCTGTCGTCCAATATAGCCTTGTACATAGTCTGGTTTTGTGTTCCATAGGTAGCCGCACGCATAGAAGCAATCACCCTCTGCACCACTTCCGGTTGCACCGTTGCACATTTTCCATTCTTTTTTAATACAACTCCTTCTTCTGCTCCACTAAAAGGAGACACCGAATAAGCCTGTAAAGGACTTTTTCTATGAATGAATTCTTTCAACATCCGTCCATCCTCCATAAAGTAAAGGGAAGTAACCCGATGTATCCCGGGCATTGCTTTTATCCGTTGATAGAGGTCAAGGATATCATACACTATTCTTCCGGTACACATGGAAGACTCGTCAATCACCATTCGTCGTTGTACGGGACCTTCCAGAATTTCATCAATAGTCATGCCTTTGTCCAATAATTCGTCTACCCGGCAGAAACGCACACCTCCACCAAAAAATTCACGGACTTCAAAATACAAACGTGCCATCATATAACTGGCATCTTCCGTTTCGTCTATCTCAATTTCGGCATAGAGTTGCAAAGGTTCATAAGTGAGGAAGCTCACTTCGCCTACATTTTCACAGAGATTGCGATGGGCATGAAACAACCTGTATACTTCCTTCATTATTTCATGCTTCCGTTCCACATGTACTTCAGGACCTACATCCAATACAAAGTCATAAATGCCGGATTCGTGATGAACCACCACTTGTACATCCGACAATCCCTCAATCCCTGCAATGAATAATTTCCGGTAATCGGTAACCGTAACAGGATTTACCGGAAAGACTTCAGAAGGAGGGAAAAGAGCATGCTCTCCGGGAGAAAAACATTGCCCTTCGGCTGTCAGATAATCCTGTAGGTCAAAACCCAAACGATAATCTGTCTCCAACAAAGCATAATTCAGTACATCCAGCACCGTTACTCCAGGATCGTGTTCGTTATAATCCGTCCACAACTCTCCTGCCAACTCCTGAACTTTTGCCAGCGCTTTCTCCTGGAGTTGCGTATAAAGATCCTGTCCCTCCCTTTTCCGTTGTATGGTAACGTGCTCTTCCATTTACTCTTTTGTTACAAAATCCATATCAAGCATTGAACTGACACGATAGTGAAGCCAGACATCTTCTCCGTAGTTGGAACTCGTCCGAACCTGCAACCCACATATCCTTCCTTCTCCTCGTCGCCACCGAAATTGTATTTTGTTGAAACGAGTCCCAAACCAGGAACGACGATTCCAAATACGAGGATGCTGTCCGAAGCAATTCATCGCAGTTACATCCGCTATAGCATATTTACCTTTCCATTTTAGTCCGCAAGCTGCCACAATATGGTAAGCCAGACAACCATATTCCATTCCACCCATATCATGCCATAATCCGTTAGCTGGTACTTTTCCCTGCATATAGCCTCCCACAAAACTATCCGCTTGAATCGAACCATTCACCTGCAACCTCACCTTGCCGTTATCTCCCATCCTAATTGTTCCGTCGGCACACAAAGTCAGCAAGGCCTTTTCATCCTCTCCCCGATGAATATGCAATTCCTCCTCTTTACCAAGAGATATGGTCCAAGCCGGAGCCCCATCCAATATATTCCGGCGTATCTCCATAACAGCTCCCTCATCGTTCAGTGGTGAAAGGAGCATCCCCCTCTCTGCCGATTTATTGAATCCATCATCCACAACGTTCAGCATAGAATCAATCAGATCAACAAATTGTGTATGATCCGGTTTCTTACCTTTACCGAAATACTCTTTCAAAGTCTTACGATTCGTTTTTGCCATATTCGCTATTGTATTACAAAGGTATTTTCTACTTCTAAATCTCCGAACTCAATATCCCGACGCCATTCACCAGCCTCCACCAACTTCACGTATTGCCGTACAGCCGGCACCAATATCCCCCAAGGCACAGAAGGAGCAATCATCTGATTCTCATCCTGCTCACCCGTATATTCTTTCAATCCGAACTTCTCATCTTCACCAATGACCTGCAAAAGTTTTATGCCGTGCAACGCCTCTACAGCCGGATTTTCTTTGATACAACTTATCAGATCGCGTATGGAGAAACAGTACCCTAAAACAGGCTCTTTCCGCTCTTCGTTCCATGGAGCAATGCATCTGCACAGATTCCGGTTAATGTCCGAAATAGCCTCTCCGGCTTGCTGCCCTTCCTTCAGGCTGACCCCACAAAAAACAGTCACCTCTTCATAAACCGGGTTAATCGCATCAATCTCGGCAAATGGCGATGTATAAGGACGTAAAAAGCTCTCTATCCTGCAAAGTAACTGATCGGTGCACAAGGGCCAGTCTTTACTGATACGATTGCGTATGGCGACCAGCGTAACCAAAGTTGCACGATTCAGGGATTTCGCATCAATTCCCCGTAAGCACTTCACTTTTGCCAACCCAGGGAATTCCTGCAATACCAACTGTTCATATTCACAAGGTAAAAGAGGACGCTGACGATGTGCAATCCGTTCGCTCAAACGTGCTTTCATCTCTGTTTCCGATTCCTCAGAAGCAGTCGTATCAAGTAATCCGACTCTTTGGTAAGAGAGTAAACCCGGGACTGACCTCTCTGTTTCTTCTTCCGCCGTCCATGCCACCTCGGCTACATTCAAACTCACACTCCGCAACACCGAACAGTTACATACATTAGAGTGTATACCCGCACAAATCCAGAAAACTTCCTCCGTATCTGTCACCTCCGGAGAAATACTAAAAGGAAACTGAATGATGACTGCACCACTATGCATCAATCCCCCGGTATCATCCCGTAATACATATACAGGATCCACTTTCACCCAACGATAAGAATCCCTGTAGTACCAGTCTACAGATGGTAAATACTCGTGGTCAATCTCACGCTGCAACAATTCCATCCCGACATATAACCGGATTATATTCTCACCTATCGCATCTGCTATGCCTATCAGGATATTGCCTTCATCTTCCGGTCCGTCCACCAAAGTGATCGGATGGGTCATATCGGGGGTAGTATCTACAGTTCCGGACAACGGACGGATATATGAAAATCTGATTCCCGAATGACATCCGACTGCAAATTGCACCTCTTCTTCCGCTGTATAATTCAGTGATACGTTATCCATTTGCAAAGACAGCGGAGGTTCCGGTAAAGGACGTTTCTTACGGCGGTGACTGTTTTCCATCATCACTTCAGCAAAAAGCCGACGATATTCATGCATCCCGAATCCCATATCCGGAGCACTCAATACCAACCGATAGAAACCGGAACGCACCTCTCCGAGACGGAAACGGGCGATGTCGTCCAATGGAGGCAAAACCACCTCGGGAACTTCAAACACGATCCTCGTTTCTTCCTTCACCACATCCGCAGCTACAGGAACAGACGCTGATGAGGTACAGAACAGATAATGTTCTTCTATCCCGAATGTCCGCTTCCACTCCCGGTTATGCAGATACTCTGTTCGGGCCCGAAACGAACGATTATTCAATCCTTTATTATATTCCCGATAATGCTCCTCCAATCCTCCATTGCCCACCGGAAGATGTAGCCAGCGGAAATGCAGTTCTACATGCGTTACCGGTTTTAATGCCATTTCATAACAACCAAACGCCATCCATGCTCCTTTGTCCCCCTGTATACCAAAAGGCGAAAAAGGCTGACGGGCATCGACCTGACCCAGTTCGTTATACAAACTGAACTCTCTGAATCCGTTCACCTTCACATGTACCCTCACTGAACGCACTTCAAGCCTACGTGCCCACGAGTAAGGGAACAACCATGCCTCGGTATTCATCAGCAAGCTCAACGCCGGAGCACCTTCTCCTTTGTCCGGACATACGGGAGGGAAACTTTCATCCAAACGGAATGTTAACCGCAATCCGATTCCTTCCTGCCAGCGAAGCTGGAAACGATCTACTTCCCGATCTCCCTCCGAGGTACTCACTTTGAGTAAAAAAGAATCATTAAGAATCTTAAAGACAGCTTCATCTGGATTAATTTCCTGAGCTTTAGCCACTCCATCCACCATTCCAGCCCATCGTTGCTGAGACTCCCGGTTCAGTTCGAACCATACGGAAACCTCCCGTTCGCCCTCACTCAATAGTAACAGCATTGAATGGATACGAAATCCGATAGGTTCCGGACGAGATGTCCGATCCTTCAGAGTAGACTGAAGGACCGAAGTCACATAGCCTAATGCTGCTTCCGGATAGCGGTCTGACTTTTTCTCTAACCGGATTATATTAACCGCAGCTACTTTCATTCCCGTCACACAGACATCGGATAGCAGCTTATAGCCTGCTACTTTTTCATCCTTTGCTGCTTTGAAATACATATTACGCTGAAGTAGAACAGAAGTCACAGCAGGTGATTTTTCGAAAGAAAGCCAAGTGGAACAAGGTTTTCTTTTCTGAGGAATTCCTTTCAGAATCTCTTTCTGATAGAAGTCTTGCAATCGTTCCCAACGCAGATTGAACGATGAAACGATTCCGGCATAATTGTGCAGAAAGGCAACCAGTAAAGCAAGTGAAGGGTCCATCTTTCCGGAAGCACAAATTTCCGTCAAATACATTTCCCTCCTGGATTGCAACCAGCGTACGACACCTTGCAACAACAAATGGAAACGACGCCGTACACTTTCATCTTCCGGCTGCTCTTCTGCAACAACCTGTACAGGACGGATGTGAAGGTCTATTTGTCCGCTTATATCTTTCAGCAATCCCAAAGAAGGCCCTTCCAGACAAGCGTACTCCAACCTCTTTCTCCATTCCCGCAAAACATGATAGATTTGTCCCGCATCATCAAAGTCATGAAAACGAACCATATCAAGCCATACCATTAATGGCTGCCAATGGTAATAAGAAGAAAACTTCGAACCGCATAAGACATGAGCAAGAAGTACCGGAAAACGTTCTTCCAGTACCGGCAAAACAACCGAAGATTCAAAGCGCTCCAGGCGTTTTCCCCTACTCAATCCGTCTGTGTCAGAAATGTTCGTCATAATAATAAGGATAAACCAAATTACCGCGGGCATTTGTCAGGCGTATGGTGTATTCCAGTAAAATACTCATTTTGCCCAACCGTTCTTCACTTACGTCAAACTCCACGTCGGTCAACGTAATGCGCCTTTCGAAATGAAGTATCGCGTTTTCAATAGCTGCCCGTAGTTGAGTACGTGCAGTCAGATCCATATTGTGATAGACCATATTGTGTACCTCCGAACCGAACTCAGGGCGCATCACCCTCTCCCCCAAGCGTGTGGATAAGATAATGCGCAAGCTCTGTCGGATATCTTCTTCATCCGACACCATCGCTGTCGGAGACACACCCGGATGGAAAACCGGTGGGAAAGCCCACCCTTTCCCCAGAAAAGAACGGTCCTTATCCGTATCCATAAAAGCTATCCTCCTATTTGAACAGTCGGGCAACCGGCAATAATCGAACCGCCATGGGCAGTCGTATCCCCCATACGGGCAGCAGGTTTTCCACATATCATTACAGTGGCCGATCCTTTGATTATCGAATCAGGAGGCCCTACACACACGCAATTATCGCCCATCACGGCAGCAGGCAACTTACCTATCAGTACGGTAGGGGCACCGGGCCCAATAATCGGTCCGCCCACATGCGGGATAGGTGACGGCCATGCAGGAGTCTGCATGGGACAAGAGTGCATATCAGTTAATCTGGCAGCTGGAGGCATAATTTTCTATTTTTAGTATAAAACAATCAATTAATCATCACCATGGCACCTTTGACAGTGGTCTGTCCGGAAGCTGAAAGTTCAACAGAAGCAGAACCGGTAGCCTTCAGGGAGACCTGTGCTTTAGCAGTCACATTCATCCCTTCAATCGATGCATCCTGTGTAGCTTTGACAGCAACTTTCCCCTTTGCATCCAATTGTATATTCCCTTTTGCCGACAGAACAATATCTTTTGCGGAAGTCAGTTTAATACCTTTATCGTCCATCACACATTCATTCCCGTTCTGGTCCTTCACTCTAATTCCTTTGGCGTCATCGCTTATCACAATCGAGTTCTTGCAAGGTGTGCTGATGGTTATCACTTTTTTCTCATCATCCAGTTCCACCGTCAGTTTCTCAGGAGTGATGATAGCCCGCTTATAATTATTTTCATCCGCTTCGTACGGAGGCGCCTGCTTGCTGCTATACATACAACCCAATATGACAGCCTGATTCGGATCGTTATTAATAAAACCCAGTACTACTTCATCGCCAACCGAAGGTATAAAATAACTTCCCATCCCATTGGAAGCCGCAAATTGAGACAACCGTGCCCATACGGTATCCCGAGAGGAATTCAATAACGGCACTTCCACCTGGATACGATAGTTTGAATCCGGATCATCAGTCAGTTTTGAAACCTTACCGATGTGCAGTCCTTCAATACCGGGAATCCACCCCGATGCCGGAGGAGCCACCACATCCGTACGTTGGGTGATGTTCACGGGCGAAATACCCATCTCCACTTTCGTTATCCACGCCCCCTCCTGTACTCTGTGTGTCACCGATCCCACAAATACCTTCCCATTGAACCGCGCTCCCATACCGGTCAGTTCGATGATACATCCCGGTGTAACAGAAGCATTTCCCTGAAAAGAGAACGTCCCCCTGAAGCGTGACAATCCCGCCTTCAGCAGTGTGGCGTCCACCCAGTTTTGCAGTACATCCCTCGCTGATAGCGCATCTGTCTGTAAAGTCACTCTATCCGTACCGGCAACAGAAAGAATATCTGCTGTCGAGAGATTTCCCTGCTTATTTAAAGAAGGAGCTGACGCATTGACAATAACTGCTTTCTGAGTAATCGGATCCCATCCCACGCCTTCTACTTTTGAAAACTGGTCTTCGACATACAGCTCACCGTCAAATGAAAGCAAGTCCGTGTCATACTCCACTTTCAGAGCCGGAGCCTCCGACACTTTAGGTTTACCCACGGTTACTTTATTTCCTTCTGTTGTCACAATCATGCCACAAGCATCGGCCCGTGACAGGGCAAAATCCCAATCAGTACAATAATATTGTACCAGTTGTGTATGTTCCACATCCGTACCATCCACGTCGACCGACAACCCGCAATCAGAAAGAACCGTTATAATGGCATCACTGTCTTTCTTTTTCTCAAATACCCGATTTTTACGGGCTACGGTAGCTTTTACCGCTCCGTTCTTACACTCTACAATCAATAATGCGGCAACCTCCGCTTTTCGTGGAATATAGATTCTTTGAGCCACGACTATACCCTCAAAAACCGGTTTGTCCGTGCATTCATATCCTAACTCAATCTTTATCTTCCTACCGGGTTTGAAGTCGTCCGACTCACTTTCCGGAATATTCGCTTTTGGCATATCCCCGGCATAAATCTTCAGTACAGCACTTCCTATCCGATTTACTTCACGACATACTTCTATATTTTTAAACTGATATTTATCACTTATTTTAATCCCGTTACTATAAACGGTATAGGTGACCAGTTTTCCGGCATTTTCACCTGGTGAATTATCATTCATGGCTTCTTATTTACTCGTTAGTTAATGGTGGAAAAAACAACTGTGTTCCCGGTTCAATGTGCCTGAAACCCGTAAGCCCATTGATGCGCGCCACCTCCGCACAATAGGCTGTATTATCATAAATCTTCCGACAAAGGGCCGGAAGTGTATCTCCGTCTTTTACAGTAACCACATGTGAGAGATCCGGAGAACTCTTCGACATCAGCAACCGGAAGGTTTTCACGTCCATGTAATTTATCAACTTGAGCTTCACGGTTGCACGCAGCGGAGCGCCATTCGGATCGAACATGGTATATTTGATATCCATCTGTTGCAGCCGTCCCTGAAAGTTAAGTTCTCCCCAAATCACCTTAACAAACCCCGGTTGATGGACAGTCCCTATATATTGATAAACGGTTTCGCTCAAATCATTAATCAGAGATTTCAGACTTTTCCCAAATTTGTCATCTCCGGGCTTAGTCAGTACTCCTGTAGCATCAAGCACAAATTCAAGTTCCAGTCCCTCTTGATTGTAGCTCCTGAAAACAGGTCCTCCAACCCAGTTTTCAACGCAATACTTTATTTCTTTTTTAGATTCATAATCCTTCGGGTTAATCATCAACCTAAAACGATGGCCACTCAAAGTATTGAACGTTCCGTCCTTATACCCTATAATTTCAAGTTTTTTAAGCCATCCGATATCCATTTCACCTGTCCTTTCTGATTTTTCCCGTTCTTACACTCCGGTTCTCCTGTCTCAAATCTTCAATTATTTCCCGCTTCATCTTTTCCATCCACTCTTCCGGGAAAGTCTCCTGTGGAGTCTTTTTAGACTCCACAGTGGTCCTTACAATTACTTCCTTAATAATGATAGGCATATCACAACACACGATTTACAGAATAATACGCAAACTCAATCGTCTCAATCGCTACATCATTTTTCTTTGAATCGAATGCACCAACTTCCCATTTCACCGGATAGGCATCCGTAATCAGCCACCCGCATGTAGGTTCACCGAAAGCTCCCAACAGAGTCACCATAATCTCACTGGTCAATACCGGAGTGGTATACTCCATTTGCATCGTCGCCGTTGTCCACATCGACAAAGCACTCAGTCCCAATCGCTTCATGGGTCTTTTACATACCAGGTTTCCATGTTTCGGGTATCCCGGCAGTCTCACTTTCGGTCCTCCTCCCTCTTCTATTTCTATGGTTTCCAGCTCCATGGTCAGTCCGGACACTTCAAGAAAGGCCATATCCGGAATGGGAAAAGGAGCCAAAAACTGTACATTGAAGTAAAAAGCAGTAGGAGGCGGTATGATATGATCCAATTCGAACATTCAACCTATCTTTTATCCGTTTTCAATAGTAATTCCTTCGTGTGCTATATCCAACTGCTCGATAGCCGCCTCGTTGCCATCCGACTTCAGGCTGACACCGCTCACTTTAGTAGGCCACGCATTGGTAAGTTTCCATACCATTGTCGGATTTCCTTCCTCGTCCAGCAAACTGATTGTAACCGGTTCTCTTTGAATGGTATTCATCTTAATGGTATTGAACCAGTCGAACAGCTTGTTATCCTGAGCGAAAACTCCTTTTTTCAAAGTAACATTGCTGTACTTCTTGATGCCCGGCATCTTGATTGTGGAAAACTGCGGGCTGTTTCCATGCCTGTACTCTATCACTTGTGCCTCAGCATCCATTCCCGAAACTTCTTTAAAGGCAATCTCACCCAAACTCCCAATCTCCACTTTGAAATAAAACACCGGCAACGGCCATACGCTATCTTGTTTTTCTCCTGCCATAATCTTTAGTATTAAATTATAAATAATCTGTTTATCTTATTTTCGATAAAGACTAAAGTGTTTTTCGAAAAGACTTAAACGTTTTCTGAAAAGACTTAAGAGTTTCACTCCGAAGACTTAAGTCTTTTTGTTGAGAAACACCTTGCCTCCTCCTCCGCTAACTTTTTTGCATCTGCTGCTGGAATGTGATTTCGATAAACTCTGCCGGACGGACAATAGCTACCAGAACCGTCACGCGAAGAATACCTTCCAGCACATCTTCCGGAGTCATCGTATCTCCCAAGCCGACGTGCACGCTGAAAGCGTCATCCGGAGTAGCTCCGGCCAGTCCTCCCCGCTTCCATATACCGGTCAGGAAGTTTTGAATCATACTCTTCAGGTTCAACCAGGTAGATGCCACATTAGGCTCGAAAACATACGCCCGGCTTGCATTCTTCACCGACTCTTCAAGCATAATCATAGTACGGCGGACGTTAATATAACGCCAATCGAGCGAATTACCGTCCAATGTACGACCACCCCACACTTTGATTCCCTCACCCACAAACGTGCGGATGGCATTGATGGCTTTACCCGATAAAGGTACGTTCAGGTCTTCCTGTTCATCGCCAGTGATACTCAAAGCCGGCGAGATTACTGAATTAACGGAGACATTAGCAGGTGCTTTCCACACTCCGCGTGTGTTGTCCACCATTGTATAAATACCGGCCATTGCAGCCGACGGTGCAAGCAAGTTGAGCACTCTCTTAAGCTCTTTCAGCACGGCAGTGTAGATCGGACAAATCAATATCAACGTTTTATGCAGTCCGTCTTGCTCCACGTCAGTCATCTCCGTACCCAGTTTATCAATCTGCTCTTTTACCAGCTGCCGCCTTTCTTCAGGCTGTCTCTTTGAATCTTCCTCAAGCAATACTTTCAGACTTTCGGCATCCAGATTCAGGAAAGACAGATCACGGTCTTGCACGATAGAAGTGTTAAGCCAGGGATAATATGCAGCTCCGAAGTCGAGGAAAGCGCTGCCTATCTTTTCGCGGAATTCATTTACCACATCTCCTTCAGGATCCCTACGATCCTTGTAGCCATCATATACATCCAGAATCGTGATACGATTGCGCATCTTGTATCCGCAATGGCTCAGCATAGCAGTCTGCACACTGTAACATAATTCTTTATCATTCAGATTGACGGCTTCGGGACACAGTACCATTGTCGGTTCCTGCTCTTTCAGTAACGTGTCGATGCCTGCCTTGAACGCATCAGCGTCGAGGCTGTCGGCTGTATAATCACCTACGGAAACAATGTAGCAAGGCCCCCCGCCGTTTGCAAAGAACATCAACATGTGGTAGTACAGAGTAAAAGGCACACTGGTACGCTTTGCCACCATTTTTTTAGTTCCGCAAACCATTGTCGGTATCTCACCGTCGGCTGCATCCTCCAAAGTAAACAAAGGAGTCGGTGCTCCTCCAAAAAAAGAGTGATATTCGGCCATCGAAGTGATACGGAAGGGTTTGTTCAACAACGAAACGTTACCGTTCAAAGCCATTTCGGTATACCCGATAAAAGCAGGCACAGCCGTAGCCACTTCAACTGTCGAACTCGGAAATGCACTTTTCTCGACGATATATACGCCGGGTGTTTTCATTGATCCCATAAGCATTTAATTTTTATATTAAACAATCGGTCTATTTCATATATATAATAATCGGCAAAGAATATCCTTATAAGTCTCGCCCATAATATTTCCGGGAACCGGATAGGGCAATTGACGAAAGATCTCCCTTTTACCAGAAGGATAAATTTCCCACAGTCGCAAACGATAATCCGGAAACTCTTTCATCTTCACCCTTACTTTTGACCGGAAACGTATTACTTTCTTTCCCATAAAATCAACCTCTACAGGATCGTCAAACAGAACCGTATTCTCCATATCCTCTATCATCAATTTACGTTCTGTATTTTCATCACGAGGTAAAAACAAATATTCCACCTGCCTATTGAAAGAATTAAATACAAGTTCAGTTTCATAAGGCAATGACTGATCCCTGATCTTATCAAATGAAAAAACAAGTCGAAAACAAACTTCGGGATGCACCGGCACCAGAGCTTCGTGGAGGGAGTTCATCATAATAGGTGCCCTGCTCTCCGACAGTTCCAGCTGTTCGCATGCGCCTGCTAAGTTCCAGTCCCAATCCGTCACATACGATAACGATTTATCTTCCACACGAAAATCAATCACTACCCTGTCTCCCTCGGCCGGTTGTCCATGGTCACCGTCCAACGAAAACAAAAGCCATCTGCCGTTGCTGTCATAACGCCACATCATTCCCCGTCTAAGTAAAAGCCGCCGCGATTCGTCCGATAAAATCAGCGATAACCCTTTCTCTGGAAATACCTTATAATATTCATGCTTCAGCCGAAGGCTCCAAATAATCTTTATCATTTTCTTATGGTCGACTTATTGTCCGTTATATCTGCTACCACCTGTTTCACTTCACTACCATCAAATGTCAACCTCCTGATTTTGCAGAAGATAGAAGGATAATATCGTCCACCAAACAGTGTCCATACATTACTTTGATCCTGAAGTGAAGGAGTTATCATTTCGATGGTATACTTTGTGTTTTCTACCATAAAAACTGGATTAGACTGAAGAAAAGTAATGGCTAACGAAAGAGCCGACAGAGATTCACGATATCTCTTTTCATTAAAAACAGCAGCTATGATCACGTCCAGATTAACGTGTATGAGCGGATAAGACAAACCGGAAAACTTTCCTGAAGTTCCCACTTTTCCCATATTCATCCCTTGAGCAGTTTCGCGCTCCACGTTCAACAAAGAGATCTGTATTTTACATGGTTCTTCGTCTACTTGTGCTCCGATCGCCCCAACCTCTACCATACCTTCCGGCCGGTGGAAGTAGGTTTCCATGTATTGTTCCATTTGACTGGCATACATGGTCAATATCCGGTTTATCATAATTTTCTACATTTTAGTCCACACACATACTCTACAACAATGTTCCGGAAAAACATTGTTACGCATTCCCAAATTAAAACATTATATTTTAATTATGCAAATAATTAACAAAGAAAAAATACAGGATTTTTAAAAATCTAATAAAAAACGTCCGGTATCCCACAACAGAATAACCGGACGCTTTTTATAACATATTATAAACCGGATACCCTTCCGGCTTCAATTAAGACAGAAAAGAGATCAGCACCCCTGCCGCTACGGCAGACCCGATCACTCCCGAGATATTACTGGCCATGCAATATTGCAATACATGATTTTTAGGATCATATTTCAAGGCAATATCATTGGCGACACGGCTGGCCATAGGAACCGCACTAAGCCCCGTAGCACCAATCAGCGGATTAATCTTTTTCTTCGTAAACAGGTTCACCAGTTTCACAAAGAAGATACCTCCTGCTATAGACAACGCAAAAGCCAGGAATCCTCCTACCACAATGCCGATAGTCGTCCAGTTCAGGAAGGCTTCACTTGTCATAGTAGCTCCTACCGACAAACCCAGAAAAATGGTTGCCGCATTCATTATACTATTCGAAGCTGCGTCAAACAGACGGAAAGTATTGGCACCGATCTCTTTCACCAGGTTACCGAACATCAGCATACCGATCAAAGGCACTGCACTCGGTACAAAAAGAGCTACGACCGTAGTCACCACAATCGGGAAAACAATCTTCAGTACGCGGAGATTTTTAATTTCCGTTTTCGAAGGATATTTCTTTTCCTGCTCTTTCATATTAATGCTCAGTTCCTTCTTGGTACACAAAAGCCGAACGACCAATGGTATGATAACCGGAACCAGTGCCATATAAGAATAGGCGGCAATCGCAATCGGACCCAACAGATGAGGAGCTAACTTAATGGTGGTAAAGATAGCCGTAGGTCCGTCCGCTCCACCGATAATTCCCAAAGAAGCCGCTTCACTCGGTGTAAATCCCATCAGGATAGCTACCAACAATACGGTGAAGATACCCAATTGGGCCGCAGCCCCGAAAATCGACAGACGCAGATTGCGAAGCATCGGCCCGAAGTCCGTCAAAGCTCCCACTCCCATAAAAATGATCGGGGGAAGAAACCCTGTCTTTATAAGCATATAATACACAAAGTTCATCAGTCCCAATTCATGAGCAATATCATGAAGAGGCATCTCCCAGATATTCTTCATTACTCCGTTCACCAGGATCATGCCATTCTCGTCAGCCTGTATCACTCCCATGCCTCCGCCGGGGAAGTTAGCCAACAGCACTCCAAAGGCAATCGGCACCAATAAAAGAGGCTCGTATTGCTTCTTTATACCCAGATACAAGAGAACGAAGGCAATGACATACATCACTAAAAACTGCGGTTCGGCAACAATATTGCTGAAGGCAGTCATATCATATAATTTTTCAAATATTCCGTTCATCATCCTATCTTCATTAATACGTCATCTTCAGAAACCGTATCACCGGGGTTTGCAGAAATAGCCGTTACCGTTCCACCAAATTCGGCACGGATGGCATTATAGGTTTTCATTGCTTCCACGTAGCAAAGCACGTCACCTTCTTTCACTGCATCGCCTACCTTGAGCGGAGTCTCCTGCGCATTCTTCACCAAGAAGAATTTTCCTTCGAGCGGAGAAAGTACCTCTTTTCCTTCACCCGCAGCAGCAGACGGCTGTGAAGCCGGTGCAACAGGCAGTTCCGTATCTCCGTAAGCAACCGTCACCCGGTAAGCTTGCCCGTCTACCTGTACCGTAAGTGTTTTAGGTTTCGTTTCTTCCGTAGGCACCTGCTCTTTCTCAGCCCTGCGTTTTGCCACATCGGCCAAGAAATCCTCTTTCGCTTTTCCGCTCTTATAAGCTTCATATTGAGCCGGATGCATCGCATATTCAAAGAGTTCTTCATCGTCCTCGCCCGTCTCCCACTTCTTTTCTTTCATCAGTTTGCGATATTTGTCAAGATCATCCGGATAGTTATCCTGCGGATTTCCCTCAAAGAATTTCCTTCCTTCTCTCTCGGCTTTCTCTATAATCTCAGGAGCAAGCTTGCCCGGCAGACGTCCGGCTTTACCCAGAATCATATCCCAAATATCATCAGCGATCATTCCCCAACGCTCTTTTCCTTTCTCCATCGCGATAACGTTCATCATCGAAAGATTTTTCACATACTGACTGAAAGGAGTAACCAAAGGAGGATATCCGACGCGGGGCCATACATAAGCCACTTCGTTGAACAGCTTGATCAGAAGCTGATCTTGTGTCATGAAAGGAAGATTGTGTTTTGCCTTATACTTATTAATGGATTCCAGATTCGTTTCCAAATCCGCCATCAGGCTTCCCATCATTCCGCCCGGAAGTCCCGGAGCTATCAATAATGAATTCATCAGCCGGTTTTTCGGACTGATATACAGCCCCAGAAAGTCGTCCATGAATTCCTGAATCAGGGCCCGCACCTTCATATAGGCCTCCATATTAATCTCAGGCACCTGGAATCCCGCATCCTTCAACATGGCCTGCACACTCAACAAATCGGCATGTCCCGTTCCCCATGACAACGGTTCCATTCCGACATCCACATAATCACACCCGGCCTCACATACTTCCAAAATGCTGGCCATGTTAAAGCCCGGTCCCGCATGACTGTGATATTGAATAGGAATATCGGGATGTGCAGCTTTGATATTTGCCACAATCTTGCCCAAAGAAACAGGGCGTCCGATACCTGCCATGTCTTTAATGCAAATCTCGTCCGCCCCTAATTTTATCAGTTCCAGTGCCATATTGGTGTAATATTCCACCGTATGGATCGGCGAATGGGTGATACAAAGCGAACATTGCGAAATCATTCCTGCATCTTTGGCATAAGTGATAGAAGGTGCAATATTGCGTACATCATTCAGTCCGCAGAATGTACGGGTGATATCCGTCCCCTGTGCTTTCTTTACTTTATAAAACAACTTACGCACATCGGCCGGAACAGGACTCATACGAAGCCCGTTGAGGGCACGATCCAACATATGGGTTTGTATTCCGGCTTCATGGAAAGGCTTTGTCCATGCGCGCACCGATTTATTCGGATTTTCACCAAACAATAAATTTACCTGTTCAAAACCACCGCCGTTTGTTTCTACCCGGGCAAAACATCCCATTTCAACAATAGCAGGTGCTACCTTCACTAACTGGTCTACCCGAGGCACATATTTACCGGCAGACTGCCACATGTCTCTAAAAACCAGACTAAATTTTACTTCTCTTTTCATTTCCGTTTTCGGTATTATTCTATAAGATTAATTTTCAGATTTTCTCGATTTTAGCCACTTTCCCTTTTCCCTGAGTCACTACATTAACGGCTGCCGTAATGGCTGCAACAATATTTCCGGGAATAGGAACCGGTGATTTGGCACCCTGCTTCGCAGGAAGCTCTTCTTCAGGAGCATATTTATTAACCAACGAGATAAGTAACTTTCCTAAATAGATCACAAGAAGGAGAATAGCAAAGACAGTTGCCATTCCAACTACCATCAGCAGAAACGCTGTTTCCAGATTTTCCATATAAATTAAATTATTAGTAAACAATGTCGATTTGCAAAAAAATCGTTCGAATTTAGCAATAATTTATTAATAAGTGAAAGACAAAAACCTTAAAAAACACAAAAGCGATCAGGCAAGTCAAAATGTGTAATTACATTTTAAACCGCCTGATCGCTTTCATCTTAGCTCTAATTTTTTACTTTTGCACTATGGGTATCGGTGCAGCCGCAGACGAAATAAACCCTTTCAGACTCTTCAAATAATCGATAAAAGCCGTGGTTGTTTCAAGTTTCTGATTATTAAAATCTCCTATTTCATAACCTGAAAACAATTTGCTGTCATAACCGTCGCCACCCGAGGTGATGAAAGCATCCAACACAACAATACATTTATCGTCATCACGGATTATCTTATTGGTACGGCAGTCGGTTATCGTTTCAATATTTCCTTTAGAATTCAAATGTAATTTTAAATAAGAAGTTTGCAGAAAACCGTTTTTATTTCTGCGTCCATCGTCCAATAATTGCTTCAATCGTTCACCCGTAAATTCATAAGCCACCACATTACCACCGAATGGGAGCACATTACCGGCACGCAACTTTGTGACCTTTCCGGCCGGAATACTGGCACGTAAGCCCCCGTAATGATTCACTCCAATCACAGGTAATTTTTTCAGTTCATCCGCCACACATTCACTTTGCAAGAAACTCTGCACGTAGGCAGCAGTCACATAAGCTCCCACAGATGTATAGTCCCACTTATTAACGGTACGATCATGGATCAAAGCATCCTCAGCATTAGTCAAGCTATCCGACAATCCATATTCTTCCAGTACATTATTGACCAATGAATCAATATATGGATTCGAAACCTCACCGGTGCGAATAGTATCGCCACCGATATAAGAAACCTTACAACTCCCTCCTTCTCTGATAACCTTGAAATCCAGTTTACCGACGTGTGTACCGTTGACTCCTGCCTGAATAATGGGAACATCGTTCACCTTACTAAGCACCACTTCATGGGAATGACCGGAAATGATAGCGTCCACTCCATTAAGATAAGGAAGTGACTTGGCATTCTCTTCTTCAATAATATCTTTATTTTTCATATTGGTACCAATGTGCATCAGAAGCACCACCAGATCCACCTTCCCCTCCTTCTTCAACCGGCAAGCCGTCTCGACACGGGCAACATATGTGGGATGTACAAAAGCCAATCCTTTGATATTTTCCGGACTCGTCTTATGGGCAGTTTCCGTTGTTGTCAATCCGACAAAAGCAACACGCACCTTTCCTCCGTTTTTCATCTCCAGATTCACAATCCGGTAAGGTTTTGCCCACTCCAACGAATCCCCCCGTTCTGAAATGATATTGGCAGCTACAAAGTTCATATATACTTTGGCTGTATCCGTCAGATAAGGTAATCCCCAGTCAAATTCATGGTTACCTACCGCTGACATCTTGACATCCATCTCCCGAAACATTTCAGGCAACGGATTACCTCTTGTAATTCTTGAGAAATAACTCCCGCTGAAATTATCGCCGACCGAAAGCACTATTGTATTTTTGTTTTTTTCTTTTTGAGTCAAGATAGTTTGTACTAATTTCCCTGCCCCGGGCACTCCCTTATCGCTGGCAAAGGCTCCATGGAAATCGTTAAACGATACCAAAGACAACGTATCCACCGATACGCATTCGTTTACCGATACTTCTGTTTGCGACTTATGTTCTTTTTTCTTCTTTGTTTTCAGAGGTGTCTGAGCCCATGTTCCTGCAAGAAGACAGAAAAGCAACCCTAATGAAGCAGCTCTTTGAAAGTATAATTTTTCCATAGCAATTTATTTTAAGTATTTTCTCACAAAGGTAAAAGAAATATATTCAAAAGCAATTCGTTTCCCGGAAAAGTAAAATTTAGTTTTCTTGTATTCCCATATATATAAAGGAAAGCCGGCCGGAATTTTTCAAATATTCCAGCCGGCTTTCCTTTATAATACTGATACAATGAATCATTATATCTTCTTGATCGTATCTACCACCCTCCTGATATCTTCATCTGTCAATGTAGGTCCCGAAGGCAGACAAAGACCGATATCGAACAACCTCTCACTCGTACCATTCCCATAGAACGGAGCATCCGTAAACACAGGCTGAAGATGCATCGGCTTCCACAAAGGACGAGTCTCTATGTTTGCGGCATCCAGCTTCAGGCGAAGATCCTCACGACTCTTGCCCGCAAGCTTCGGATCAACCAGAATACAAGTCAGCCAAAAGTTGGAAGCAAACCGTGAATCAGGATTCTCCATGACCGTAATACCCGCAACATCTTTCAGCAAATCAACATACAAAGAGTGAATAGCACGGCGACGCGCAATATGCTCTTCCAGAACGTACATCTGGCCACGGCCGATACCCGCACAGATGTTGCTCATACGGTAATTATAACCGATATGAGTATGCTGGTAATGCGGAGCGGCATCACGAGCCTGCGTCGCATAGAACTTTGTTTGCCGGGCCTCCTCTTCCGTACGACAGATCAGAGCACCTCCACCGGAAGTCGTGATCATCTTGTTGCCATTGAAAGAGAGAGCGGCCAGTTCACCGAATGTGCCACACTTCTGTCCGTTCAACTCCGAACCCAAAGCCTCGGCAGCATCCTCCAATACGGGAATACCATAACGCCCCGCAATATCCATGATCTCGTCCATCTTGGCAGGCATGCCATAAAGGTGAACCGGAATAATCGCCTTCGGAAGCTTACCCGTCTTGCGCAAACGGTCCTTTATGGCCTCCTCGAGCAATACCGGATCCATATTCCAGGTATCTTTCTCACTATCCACAAAAACAGGTTTGGCCTCCAGATAAGAAATCGGATTGGCAGAGGCGGCAAAAGTAAAGCTTTGGCAGATCACTTCATCACCGGGTTTTACATCCAGAAGAATCAAGCCCAAGTGAAGTGCAGCCGTTCCCGCACTCAAGGCCACCACATGGCGGTCTTCATGCAAACATTCGGCCAAAGATTGCTCAAAGGCATCCACGTTAGGTCCCAAAGGAACTACCCAGTTCGTATCAAAGGCCTCTTTTATAAAGTCTTGCTCACGGCCACCCATGTGAGCAAGCGAAAGCCAGATTCGTTTGTTCATAACGAAATTATCTATGTTTATTTGATTTTCTTACGTAGTAAGGAATAAAAAGGAAAGATAGCAATACATATATTTTTAAACAAAACAATCTAATAAAATGGCACATTGTTTTTCAACTATCCATATGATTAAATATATAATAATTTTATATCAACATAAATTTATTCACTAGACGGGACAAACATCAGTTTTTCTTTGTATCGATAAAACAAAGTTGAATCATCACCAACATTCTTATCAACAATCATCCCTGCCTGAATTTTATTTCTATTTCCAATAATTATATCTGGAACAGTTGTTACTCGAATACCCATATAATTGGCATCTCCTACAATGGTATGTCCACATAATAAAGCTGTTGCAAAAAAATTAAAATCACCGACTTTTGAATCGTGACTAATAATACTTTGAGAAGTTAGCAAATTAAAGTTCCCTAAAAGGACATTTGGACCAATCATAACAAAAGGGCACAATATATTTCCCTCACCAATCTTAGCTGTTTTTGCCACAATTGCGGTAGGATGAATCAAAGTCATAAATTTACCATTACGAGCTTTTATTATCTCCACTATTTTTCTTTTAACTTCACTATTACCTAAAGCCAAAATAAAATGATCCTCCTCTTGAACTTGATAATCTTCTAACAGCCCTAAATATGAATGGGCTAATTGATATTCTTTCCAACTATCAATACCCGACACTCCATATGTCAAATATCCCTTTATTTCAAAGGTACAATCATTTCCCCAACTTCCATCCTCCAAATAAGAGGTTAATTCAGCAGCTACAGCCCCAGTTCCTATAAATACAATTTTTTTATTCATAAAGCCAACTTCATATCATAAGTATCTAATTCAAAACATTCACCATGCCCAGGACAGACGACCAATTTTTTTCCTTTCATTTTCTCTATTACCTCCAATGTATCTATTAATTCCGATCTAGATCCTGTATACAGTTTCGTTACCGTACGTATACCTTTTATCAAAGTATCACCTGTGAATAAATAATGGTCTATTTTAAAAAAGACTCCAGCATTAGTATGGCCCCTTGCATTCTCAAAGTAAATATCATATCCTTCCCACAAAAATTTGAATTGTACATCTTCTAAAAGAATATCAACTTTAGATATAATAAATCCTTTTTGATTATAAAACAAAGAATGATTTCTTTTTGCATCTCTGATAGCAAAAGCGCATTGTTTAGAGCATATAATCCGAGTGCTGTACTTATTCACCAAATAATTACATCCCCATATATGATCAAAATGCTCATGAGTCAAAATAATGTATTCAGGAATAAGTTTATTCTTCTCTAAGACCATATCTATTACAGCACAATTTTCACTCCCCGGATCCACAACAACACATCTCAGGCCTACAACTTTATCAAAAAGGATAAAGCAATTAGAATTCACAGGCTCATTTTCTATTCGTAATAATTCTAATGCCATCAACCTGTTATATTAATAATCCGTCCACCATCTACAACCAATTGTTGCCCGGTTATCCATCTTGCCTTATCAGATAGCAGAAAACTCACTGCATTATAAACATCTTCAGGTCTTCCTAACCCTAAAGGATATGTCACAAGCATCCTTTTTGCAACCTCTTCATTCTCAAATATAGATTGCGTCATTTGAGTTTGAACAGCCCCTGGCAACACAGAGTTTATCCTCACATTCGGTGCCAACTCTATAGCCAAACATCTCATTAAACCATCCAACGCAGCTTTAGAAGCCGCATAACTACTGAACGCCTTTGCACCACGGTTACTTATATTACTTGAAATAAAAACCGCACTTTTAAGAGATGATTTATTAACTTTCTTCGAAACTAAAAGTTTAATGATTAGAGCCACTGAAAATACATTGGTATTAAATGTTGTATATAGATTGGACAAGTTTACCAATTTTAATGGTAACATCTTCATGAAACCAGCACAATGAACAAAATGAGATATTGAGATATCTTCCAAATCAATAAAAGTCCTCAATTTATCTTCTAATGTATGCGTATCTTCTAAATCTGCGGCCCAAATTAGATGAGAGCCCTCCTTATCACAGTCCTGTAAGACAGACATTAATTTGTCTTCATTTCTCCCATTCAAAATAACATTATAATTCTCTGATAATTTAATAGCAATGATTCTACCTATTCCAGACGAAGCTCCAGTGATTATAACATTCTGTCTTTTTTTCATATCATATTTTATTGGGCAGTAAATCCACCATCCACACTAATAATTGCTCCTGTTATCCATTTCGACATATCAGACAACAAAAATAAAACAGAATTAGCCACATCTTCCGCTTCCCCCAGTCCCAATGGATGTAAAGTACTTAGATGATCAACATAATCTTCCGAAAAAGAAGAAGATACATTCTCCATCATCTTAGTTTTTATAAACCCAGGAGCAATACAATTTACACGTACTTTCTTAGGTGCCAACTCGATAGACAATGCTTTGGTAATTCCTTGAATAGCCCCTTTAGAAAGTGCATACCCAACATTGGCAGCGGAACCAACCAAACCATAAACCGACGAAATCAAAACAATAGTGCCATGCTCACCCGCATACACATTTCTATTCATCAATATTTTTGCTAATTCAACCGCAGCATAAGCATTTACAGTATAAAGTTTTTCACAATGGGCTGCTGATACGGTTTTCAACGGTGAAATATATGGAAGTCCCGCGCAATGCACAAATCCATTCAACTTTCCGAACGAGCTAATAGAAGATAGGATACATCCTTTAAACTCTTCTGGAAAAGACAAATCCATTTTTAGAATCATTGTTTCTCCTACACAGTCTTTCTTCGTTATTTGGAGCCCATCTTCATTTATATCTACTAAAATTAAACGTGCTCCACATTTAGATAACAAAATACTAGTAGCACGCCCCATTCCTGAGGCTGCACCAGTTATCAAATAACTCCTTCCTGAAAGATTTAATAAATCTAATTCCATAATTCTATTTAGACTTTGAATCTATAAGTTCCTTTAATCCTCCAACAGTTTTTGCCTCAGTAATCTCTTTGGCATTTAAAGTGATCTTATAACTTTCATCAGCAAAAGCTATAATCGAAAGAATAGTTAAAGAATCCCAAGCCTCAAAAGATTTTAATTCATCTGACACGTTCACCGTATCTTCTTCGAGTAATTCTGCAATTTGTTCTAAAAATTGTTCCATAATTAATAATTTATTTGTTCACAAAAAGATAAATTCCCAACTTTCATTAATAAGCTCCCCCACGTCAGCCCAACTCCAAAACCTGCAAAACAAAGGTTCAGTTCCTCTTTTAATAATCTCTTCTCTAAATTAAAAGTAATATTTGTAGGAATAGATACTCCACTGGCATTCCCAAAGTTTTCCACAATATTACTAGGAAGTTTTTCATAAGGAACTCCTATTTTATCAGCCAATTTATGTAACATAAACCTATTCGGCTGATGAAACATGTAATAATCTACACAATCTTTATCTATAGCTGCATCTTCTAACAAAGAATTAATCATGGGAGGGACTTCTATCTGAACAAAATTAAAAACCTCATCGCCTTTCATTACAAGATTATCCCTTGAACGAAAATTCCCATTAACATCTTCTTTCATCACAGCGGTTTCAACCGACGATGGTTCTCGAAAGCCCCCTGCCGGAATCATTAGTGCTTCAGCCCTACTCCCATCCATTTGTATTCTACCATAAATAACAGAATCACAATTAGAGCGTTCCACAATAGTAACAGATGCACCATCCCCTATCAAAGGATTACTATTACGATCTCTTTTAGACACTTTCTGACTTAATACATCAGCATTCAGCAAAACGACTTTATTTATCTCTGGCTGATCAAGCAGCATAAAAGACTGAATTAAACCTATAATAAATCCAGCACAACCTTGATTAATATCCAAACAAATCATATCCCGCTTTAATCCCAGTTTTCCTTGGATAATATTACTTGTAGGTGGCATAAAATGATCAGGAGATTGCGTTACAAGAACTAAAGCATCTATTTCATCTCTACTAATCTTTCCGCTTTCAATTAGATAGTTCAAACCATAGCAGCATAAATCAGATACACAAACACCCTTTTCCACAATACGATGCTTATTATATCCCATAGCTAATTTCAATTTCAAAGATTTTGCATGTGAGAAATTATAATTATCCATTTCATCTTCAAACAAAACTTCTTTATCAGGCAATATTGTCAATATACCCGATATTTTTTTATTA
This sequence comes from Bacteroides fragilis, assembly GCF_019583405.1. Lineage (GTDB taxonomy): Bacteria > Bacteroidota > Bacteroidia > Bacteroidales > Bacteroidaceae > Bacteroides > Bacteroides fragilis_B. The sequence continues at coordinate 32,664 of NZ_SZUU01000002.1, forward strand.
TGAAATAACAACTTCATTAGACAACTCCATTCTTTTTTAGAAGTCCGATAATACTCTCTAAAGAAGAAAAATTTTCTGGCAATACATCAACACCATCAATGGAAATGCCAAAAGTAGAATCCAATTCATTTACCAAATTAATTACATCAAACGAATCTAGCATACCTTCTTCTATAAAGTTAACCGGTTCATTGAAATCAAATTCAGGCCTTAGACCATTTAGAATTACTACAATCTTTTCTTTCATATATATATTATTTTTTAATTAAAACATAATCATATAGTTTCTCTGGGGAAAAGCCATAATGCAAATACCGTTTTATCGCATTCTCATTTCTTGAGATTACCCAAAACATCTGCCGTTTCGATAAAGCACCTTCATGCATGAAAGCATTGAACAATTTTGCTCCAATTTTTTTTTCACGAAACTCTGGTATGACAAACCAATATCTTAAATAAAGTGTTACTCCAGTAAGTTCATAAATAATGAAACCACTTATAGAACCATTCTGTTTATAAACCAGTACTGTCCCATTTTTTACAAAATGGCCTAATTCTTCTTCTGATGGTATTTGTTCTGACAGTGGATCAAAACAAGCATCAAGCAATATTTTTATCGTTTCAACATCACCCAGCACTCCCTTTTTTATGTGTTCATCTATAGGAAGAGAAACATTCGGATATCCTGTCCTACTCATCCGATAGAGCAATTCATACTCTTCAAATCCCCAAAGTACAAACTTGTTTTTAAGTGGTAATATAGAGTCATTTCCCACTAAGTCAACGACACAAGTACCTATGTAGTTTCGAAAGAATTTTACTAAAGCTTTATTTAAAGCACGCATATCAGTTGAGATAAAATAAAGATAAGAGTAAGTCTCATTCCGCTTAATCAATAAAAAGCAATCATCAAATGATTCATAAAAGAAGGCATTACGATCTATCCATAAAGAATGCTTAAAATGATCAAGAAAAAAATTTGTAATAAACCCCTTTCTTTCACTCCTTATCTGCTGAATTAGCATTTGGACGTCATTGATCGATTGTAAATTATCCATTAATCTGTTTATTATAGAACAAACGATCAATTTTACCATTGGTATTACGTCGTAATTCATCCAATCGATAAAAAGCTGTAGGTAACATATACTTAGGAAGTTCCTTTCCTATTTTAGTCCTAAACTCCGCTGGTGAAATTTCTTCTGCCGATTCGTAGAACAGAGTTATTTCCTTATGCACAAAATTATAAACAATACATCCATTGTTCACTAACTTCAACTTATTTATTATAATATGTTCTATCTCTCCCAGTTCCGTACGATATCCCATATGTTTTACCAAACTATCTTTTCTGCCTTTGAAAACAATCTCTCCCAAGGCATTAACATATACAATGTCACCCGTACGATAGACAAGCTCAGGATAAGCACTATTTAATGGATTTTGCACAAAAGCAGCAGCTGTCTTTTCCGGATTATTATAATACCCCATTGCTAAAGAACTTCCTCTAACACACAACTCCCCCTCTTCATTTACTTTTGTAACAAGTTTATTATCCTCATTGAGTATCAACACATCCGTATTCCGGCAAGGGAAGCCAATAGGTATAGGTTCTTCATCTTTTATATCTCTATCTACAATATAATATGTACAATCTAAAGTAATCTCAATAGGCCCATATAAGTTAGCAAACATAGTATTTGGCAATTGTTTTTTCCAATAGTTAAATTGTTTAGTCGGAAATACTTCTCCTGCGAACCAAACAGTTTTCAAGTCAGGTAACTTTATTGAGGTCAATAGATTCATGTTAGCAATATTAACCATGATAGTAGGTACCCAAAAAAGAAACGTAACTTTATATTTTTCCAATAATTGTAATATAGAAGCAGGAAAAGCAGACAAATGCTCTGGGATTACTACAATAGTATTCCCCTTTGCCATCAACATACAAAGTTCAAAACTATATATATCAAATACTAATGGAGATAATGAGCCTATCACTTCATCGTTTGAGAACTTAAATACATCTAACGCCCATTCAGTAAAATCAAAGAAGCTTCTATGATTTAGTACCACTCCTTTAGGGGTACCGGTAGATCCAGACGTATTAATAATACACAAGGGATCAGTATCAACTAGTTTTTGCAAACGAATGTCTAATAGCTCATCATCAATAGACAAGTCCCAATCCACCTCATCTAAGTTTACTACTTGTATAGAATCAGGTAGAATTCCTGATATATTTTTAAGATATTGATTATTAGTAACAATTATGGCTGGAGTGATTAAATCTATTATATTTTTTATACGTTCGGAAGGTGTTTTCACATCTAAATTCATATAAAAATTACCAGAATAGATTATAGCTAAGTCCGCACAAACACTTTCAATACTTTTATTCAAATAGACAGCTATTGGCTTTTTCAGAACATTGGCATTCGATGCAAAATTGTAAGCTAATGTATGAACTTTATCATCTAATGAAGAGAAAGTTATTTCTCTATCTCGATCTATAACAGCAATTTTATTAGGAAATAAGTGTACTGTTTCTTTAAAATACTCAATAATATTGATCTTCATTTTACCATTATTTAATTATTACCATTAAACGCTTCCATAGTTGCACACGAATCTGAACTAATTCCTTCGCGTGTGAATACTTTCTTTACTGTTAAAAACAGAATTTTCAAATCAAGAGAGAAGGAGCAATGATCGACATACCATACATCCAATTCAAACCTTCTTGTCCATGATATAGCATTACGCCCATTCACCTGTGCCCAACCAGTAATACCAGGTCTTATTTCGTGTCTCCGAGCCTGTTCAGTATTGTATAAGGACAAATACTGAGGAAGCAAAGGGCGTGGTCCGATTAAAGACATGTCTCCTCTCAAGACATTAATTAATTGGGGTAACTCATCTATCGAAGTAGAACGTACTAGTTTACCAATCCTAGTTAGTCGTTTATCATCCGGAAGTAAGTTCCCTTCTGCATCACGTTCATCTGTCATAGTTTTAAATTTGATGACCTTAAAGATTTTACCATGCCGCCCGGGCCTCTCCTGAAGAAAAAAAGCACCGGCACCTTTATTGGCAAAATAAAGCCAAAAAGTTACGAGAAACAATACAGGCCAGACAATGATCAAGACAAAAAATACGACAATAAAATCAATTAATCGTTTAATAACATACTGATACATACTTACTCAAAATGTTTCATTATCATCCGGTACCCTCTTTCTACTGTATAATTAGATTTCAGGTATTCATACCCTTTCTCGCCCATCACTTTTATTTTTTCCCTGTCTGCAGATAAAGAATCCACCATTTCCATAAATGTATCCAGATTCCCATTTTCTGTCCAAAAGCCATAACCATTCCGTTCAGCGATCCGCCCGATATCCGTATTCATGTCTGTAGCCAATAAAACGGGCATCCGGTTTTCTAAATAAGAAAGTAAACGGGAAGGATAATTGGGGATGGTAAAACGTCTATCAAGGAAAATCAAACCGACGTCACAAGCCTTTACCAAATCATCATACTCTTTCTTTGGAAGTGAAGATAGCAGCATTGAATTATCCGGATGATTCGCCTCAAACCAAGACTTTATCTTGCCATATTCAGTGCCACTGCCTACAATGATGAAATAACTGTCATTACGTTCCTCATTTGCGGCTATCACGTCCAACAAGAAAATCAGACCTTGTGGACGCCCCAAATTGCCACCATATATAAAAAGAGTCTTATTAATTGGAATATGCAATTTCTGCAATATGTTTTTTCTTGCAATTGAAGTCATTAATGGCTTCTCTAACAATTTAATACTATTGGGGCATATCTCTACTCTATCAGCCTTTATTTCCGGATTATGTGTCAACACATAATCCACATTGGCAGGAGACATACAGCCTATAAAGTCCGATATCTGATATAAAACCTCCTCTTTTTTACGGAAAAATCTATAAATTAAGCTTCTCTTTGAAAACATTCCCAAATCAACGGCATTTTGAGGAAAAATATCTTTCAATAAAAGATAACTTTTCGCCTTACAACGTTTCTTTTGTGAACTGATGACCCTATTGAAAGTAATGGGAGGAGTTGAATAAAGTATCAAATCAAACTGGATATCCTTCCAATATCTCTTTATGGCACATTGATACTGCATTTCCAATAACAATGTACCGATGCCTTTCTCCACCACATTGCTCTTTTGGATATTCAATGTCTTCACCCTCAATATTTGAGCGCCACAACTCTCTTTTATTGAAGTAGATTCATGAAAGCGACGTTCAGCGGGAACAACCATATAGACCCTATGCCCATGACAAATAAATTCCCGCATCAAATCCGTGTATATCCCCCGTTCAGAAAGATCTGAAACACGGTTAAGGGTCAGAAACAAAATATTCATTTCGATATTATCAAGATTTTCTCCAGACGATTTTGTTTACTATTCCTGTATAACTTTGAATCAACTTCACCACCTTTGTCGATACATTTCGATCCATATAGTCCGGAACAGGGACACCATTATCACCATTCCTATTCATTTCCACAGCAGTATCTACAGCTTGAAGCAAAGAAGCTTTATCAATCCCTGCAAGAATAAAACATCCCTTATCCAAAGCTTCAGGACGTTCGGTACTTGTGCGAATACAAACAGCCGGAAAAGAGTGACCGACAGAAGTGAAAAAAGAACTTTCCTCCGGTAATGTCCCGCTATCACTGACCACGGCATAAGCATGCATCTGCAAGCAGTTATAGTCATGGAAACCCAGAGGGGCATGCCGAATCACCCGGCTATCCAGTTTAAATCCACTTGATTCCAGGCGGTTACGGCTACGAGGATGGCAACTGTAAAGTACAGGCATGTCATACTTTTCAGCCATCGCGTTTATGCCTTCAAACAATGAAGCGAAGTTCTTGTCAGTATCAATATTCTCTTCCCGATGTGCAGACAGCAGGATATATTGTCCTTTCCTCAAACCCAATCTGGCGTGAATATCCGAAGATTCTATAGCAGAAAGGTTCTCAGACAGAACCTCGGCCATCGGAGAACCGGTTACATAAGTACGTTCCTTTGCCACACCCGAAGCATTCAGATACCGTCTGGCATGCTCCGAATAGCATAGATTCATATCAGAAATAATGTCTACAATACGCCGGTTTGTCTCTTCAGGAAGGCACTCATCAAAGCAACGGTTACCGGCTTCCATATGAAAAATAGGAATATGCAAGCGTTTAGCGCTGATTACACTTAGGCAAGAATTGGTATCACCGAGAACCAAAACGGCATCAGGGCGTAAGTGTGACATCAGTTTATAGCTCGCATTCAAAATATTACCCATTGTCGAGCCCAAATCATCCCCTACAGCATCCATATAGACATCCGGAGCCTGTAAGCTCAGGTCATGAAAAAAGACTCCGTTCAGATTATAATCATAATTCTGTCCGGTATGAGCCAAAATACAATCAAAATATCGACGGCATTTATTTATTACGGCAGCCAACCGGATAATCTCCGGACGGGTACCGACTATTATCAACAGTCTCAGTTTGCCATTATACCGAAACTTGATATCTGAATAATCCAGTTTGATTTCCATAATGCTATTAAACTTCTTCAAAATAAGTATCCGGCCTACCGGGATCAAAACACTCGTTACACCACATAAAAGTTACCATATCCGTATCACCCAGGTTCTCAATATTATGGGTATAACCGGTAGGAATATCAATTATTTCAAGCTTATCACCTGAAACAAAATATTCTAGAATCTCAGAGGATGAATCATACATGTTACGAAAACGGATGACACCTTGGCCACTTACAACCACAAATTTTTCGTTTTTGGTATGATGCCAATGGTTACCTTTTGTAATATGTGGCTTGGAAATATTAACCGAGAACTGTCCCCGGTCCGTACTGCGGATAATCTCCGTGAAACTGCCACGGGCATCCACATTCATCTTCAAAGGATAGCCAAATCCATCTTTCGGCAGATAAGAGAGATAGGTGGAGTAAAGTTTCTTAGTAAAACCATCTCCCACATGGGGAACTCCCAAGTTGTTACGGTTCTCACGGAAAGAAAATAGCAATTCCACAACTGCTCCCAAAGTAACAGTGTATACAGCAGATACTTTACAATAAGCTCCTTCCCGATGTTCATTGCCCGTCAAAGCAGAGATTAATTCATCCACAACATCATCTATATATACAAGATTCATCTCCACATTCGGATCATTGACCTGAATGGGAAGATCATGTGCTATGTTATAGCAAAAAGTAGCTATTGCACTATTATAATTGGGACGACACCATTTACCAAAGAGATTGGGAAAACGGTATACCAACACTTTCGATCCCGTTTCCCGGGAATACTCAAACAACAATTGTTCACCCGCCCGTTTAGAGGCTCCATAAGGATTATCCAAAGCGGCTTGTGTAGAGGAGGATATCATGATAGGGCAAGTATTTCCATGTCTCTTCAATGAAGCAAGAAGCGTAGAGGCAAAACCAAAGTTCCCTTTCATAAATTCAGACTGGTCCAGTGGGCGGTTGACACCGGCCAGATTAAAAATGAAATCAGCCTGTCGGCAATAGTCATCCAATTCAGAAGGGTCACTATCTACATCATATTCAAAAATGACCAACTCGTTTCCGGACAAAGCGTAATTTTTTGCTTTGCCACTTTGAATATTGCGCAGTTGGGATACAAGATTCCGCCCGACAAAACCTTTCGCACCGGTTACTAAAACTTTCATAAATAAAGAGGAATTAATTTATTTGATCTTTGCTATCAATTCTATTTTTCTTCAAGAGCCAGATCTTTACGAATGAAATCAAGTTTCAAGAGAAGTTCTTTCATTCCTTCAACATCAAGACGACGGGTATTATGAGAATGGTAATCTTCTATTTTGGAGACCTCCTCACTTCCTTCCACAAAAAACTTATCATAATTTAAATCACGCGTATCACATGGGATACGATAATAATCACCCATATCCTCTGCTTTAGACATCTCTTCACGGGTAACAAGAGTTTCATAGAGTTTCTCACCGTGGCGGGTACCAATCACTTTGACATCCGCGTTACTATGGTAAAGAGACTTTAATGCATCGGCTAATACATCCAGAGTGGCAGCGGGTGCCTTCTGAACAAACAAATCACCATTTTTTCCATGCTGAAAGGCATAAATCACCAAGTCGACAGCATCATCCAAAGTCATCATGAAGCGGGTCATGTTGGGATCTGTTATTGTTATTGGATTACATTTCTTAATTTGCTCTACCCACAATGGTATCACAGAACCACGGCTGGCCATAACATTCCCATAACGGGTACAGCAAATCGTTGTTCCTCCACAATTACCCAACTGACGACCTTTGGCGATAGCGACTTTCTCCATCATGGCTTTGCTGATACCCATCGCATTTATAGGATAGGCAGCTTTATCGGTAGAAAGTACCACCACATTCTTAACACCATGAGTTATGGCGGAATCCAACACATTTTCTGTACCGAGAACATTTGTCCTAACCGCTTGTGTGGGAAAAAACTCACAGGAAGGGACTTGCTTCAGCGCAGCGGCATGGAAGATATAATCCACTCCATTCATAACTCCATCCACAGAGCGTTTGTCACGGACATCGCCAATATAGAATTTTACTTTGGGATTCTGAAGATGGTGACGCATATCATCTTGTTTCTTTTCATCACGAGAGAATATACGAATCTCCCTGATATCGGAATCAAGAAAACGACGTAAAACCGCATTGCCGAAAGAACCTGTTCCACCGGTAATTAAAAGTATCTTATTATCAAACACAATATATTATTTTAATAGTTCCCTAAACTCCTCACGTCTCTTCTCTAAAGAAAAAGTTTCATGAATATAATTATAACCATCAATGAGTTTATTATAATCAAATTGCTCTATCAAGTCAAGAATAGAAGCAGTCATATTTTCATAATTTTTTTGTATATCGATTTTTATACCAAATGATTTAATGGTATCATTAAGTCCTCCCATACCAGAATGAATAACTATATTACTGGCAGCCAATGCCTCCAAAGCAGATATGCCAAAACCTTCATAAGAAGATAGTTGGAAATAATACTTACTTTTTTTCAACAAAGAGACTTTATCTTCCTCTGATATACTCCCCACAAAAGAAACATATTCCTCCAATCTTAAATTCTCTACTATTTCTCTAAGATAATCGCTTCCCTCTCCAAGTTTACCAATTATAACAAATTTAGAGTCTGCGTATTTTTTATTAGCAACCAATTTTTCAAATACATACAAAGCTCTATCAATACCCTTTCTTATTACATTAGCTTTAGTTTCCATCCAGCCAATTGTCACAAATAACTCTTCACATTTCTTTTCAAATCCACAACTAAATTTTTCTATATTTATTACATGATATGAGAAAAAAAGCTTTGTAGGTTTCTTTTTATATAACCCACTTATGTTTTTCAAATCAGAATTTGAAACAACAACACATTTATCAGCAAACAAATAACATAATTTAAACATTATTTTTTGAAATATATATTCTTTCTCCGATACAAGATTTCGGTCTAAAGCATCAATTCCTCCTGTCATATATACTTTCTTGCAGAAAAGACGAGATAATATAGCTGAGAATAAACTTTTTCTATAAAAATATAAGAAAGAGAAATCATATCGATAAAATCTAATAAAATCTATAATTTTATTAGTGATAATCACATCATATCCTAATTCTTTTAACAACAAAATATCTATTACATAAAATCGTTGGCTCACAAATGAAGACAAATCTCTTACACTTGAATAAAATAATATTCTTTTCATCTTTTACAATCTCTATATCTACGAATTTGCAATATTACATTTGGAAATAAACTTCTAATAATAATAAGCATACACTTCCTCAAGTAGGCAATCAAATGATAGCTGTAATGAATAATAAATTTTTTTCTTGAATGCCTATTTCTAAAAATAGAATATAAAACATCTTTTTTAGAGACGATCTCATTTACTGAACTGAAACCAGAATCAATATATAGGATATTAGATATGATTAAATCTAACATTTGAAATCTTTTTCCACCAATATATAATTTATATATAAAATCATAATCGGAAGCTGCTTTTATATCTACATCAAAAAGCATATCTTTACAAACCTCACATTTTACAAAAACTGACTGATGAACAAATCCTTTCCAAATATTCTTAGGAATGCAGGGATTTATTTGAAATTCTCCCCACATACTACGAACCCACGCACCTCCGTACACAACATCAATTCCAATTAGCATTTGACTAAACACCTGAGTAATTATATCAGAACTAAAAAAGTAATCTCCGCAATTCATAAAAATAATCCAATCTCCCGTAGCAACTTTAATTCCTTTGTTCATGGCGTCATATATACCATTATCAGATTCTGAAACCCAATAACTAATTTTTGTAGCATACTTCTCCACTATGTCCATAGTACCATCATCTGATTTTCCATCTATTATAATATATTCTATATTTGAATAATCTTGATTAATGACACTTAATATAGTATCTTCAATATAATCTATGCCATTGTATACTACTGTAATGACTGTTATTTTAAGTTTTTTCTCCATTTTCTGAATTAAAAAAAGGACAAGTAATTAAAACATATAGTAAAAAAACAAATCGCACACCTGAATTAAATATAAAAAAATCACTTTTATAATTACAATATAGTAAAGTGAATAATAAATATATCGCAATTTTTTTATCAACATAACATATACGATAAAACATATAAAAATATAACGCTAACATCAATGATAAATAGAATATTCCACCATAATTTAAACGTAATAAGAAACCTATATCTGTTGTACGAACTCCATCAACAAAAAGATAATTACCTGTACCTAGAAGCCAATCTTGTAAATTAACAGGAAAAACAAGCATATCTCCTAATAATGCTTCTAAATTTTCACTTGTTTTCCCCAATAAAAAATCATTGAGGATATCGAAAGTTGTCATGCTCCATTCAAAAGATGTTGATAACATTTCACTTTTTTCCATAAAATCATCCAAAACAGTAATACACAAAACTATTATTATAAAGAACGACCCTACCTTTAGGAATTTTCTAGTATTTAGAACAAATACAATCAATAATGAAAATAAAATTGGAACAAACCCTGATCTTGCATTTGTAAACACAGCTATCAACATTATACTGGCAAAAAAAGCCCCCCATCCCCCGTATTTCCAATAACCTAAAATAATTAATCCAATACATATACCTTGTATAACTGGATACGAAAATAACAACCCATCAGCCAAACCATACCCTCTATATATAAAAGTGTTTAAAAGTTCCTCTGGGTATCTTAACAAATTTATTTTTAAATCATATGCTATATTAGGATTTAGAATTAAAAAGAATGAGAAAAATGAAGCTAAAGACACACACATAAATAATATTCTTTTAATAGAAATATCAGTTATATGATTAATACTCCATAGTACCCCATAAGAACATGGAAATAAAAATAAAACTAATGAAGTATCATTTAAAGAGCAAACTACATGTCCATTAAATAAATCTACATAAATAGAAAATAATGCTATTAATCCTAAAAAAAACATCTCATATTTATAAAAATAAATGATTTTAGAAAACATCCCATTTATTAATATAATAAACAATATAACTATAATTATTATTTTATCACTTCCAAATGGAAGTACTTTAAATGGAGGTGCGAAAATATAAAAATACAAAATCAATATCGATAAACAAATCATGCTCCATCTAGTCACGTATTTCATCACCTAACTTTTTTTACTAAAAACCTCAGAAAAGGAGCTATTCTAAATATAACTTGAAAAAATATACGAATATCATTTTTTATTATTATCTTGTATATTACCAATGAATATTTATATACAAAGTACTTATTAATATGTTTATATAATGTGTTTTTTTGCCTCAGATACTCTACTGGGAAACTATTAATCATTATAGACAAGCCTGCATTGTGTTTCCTATAAACAGACATTATATCTTTGAAGAAGAAGACCTTTCCTTTCTTTATTAATACAATCTGCAAAACTAAATCACCATTAATAACATTATTTGCCCAAATAGGCCATTCATACAATTCCTTTCTAAAAACAATACTAGCAGTAGGTACACACCAATTTGATAGAATCTCTTTTATACATAGTTCAGTACTCTTTTCCTTTTTTAGAAACTGATATTGTAAATTCGAATCTGTATATACAACCAAAGCATTGTGAGCACAAAGTGAATAAGAAGGATTATTCTCTAAAAAATCAACTTGCTGTTGTAGTTTTAAAGGATTGATCCAATAGTCATCTCCTTCACATATTGCAATATATTTCCCTCGAGCCTTATTTATCAAACTCCCCCAAACATTAACACCTTTTGAGTATTGATTTTCTTTTTGAAAGATCGGATAAATTAAATTTGGATATTTATCCACATATCTTTGTATAATCAGAGGCGTGTGATCAATAGAGGCATCATCATGTATAATAATTTCTATTTTGAAATTACATTGTTGTACCAAAAATCCGTCTATAGCTTTGTCAATAAACTCCTCATGATTATAAGCCGTACAAATAATAGACAACATTACTTCCATCGAGCAACAAAATTTAAGATAATATCAACATCTTGATTTGTTAAGTTATGATGCATTGGCAGACATATCACACTATCTGCCATCTTCACTGCTACTGGTAAGTTCTCCCTTTTAGCGGATTCCAATCCACGATAAGTGGAAAACTCACTTATTAACGGATAAAAATATCTTCTGCCGAGTACGTCACTCTCTTTCAACTTGAAGTAAAGTTCATCACGGGTCAGACCATATTCCTCAGCATTTATAAAAATAGGAAAATAAGAATAGTTGTGACGGACACCGGGTATATCCTCCATGAAACGGATACCGGGGATATCTTTCAAAGCATCACGATATTGAACGGCAACTTTACGACGAGCCTCAATGGCGGAATCAACTTGTTTCAAATTCAATAGTCCATAAGCGGAACGAACTTCATCCATCTTACCATTAATGCCAGGAGCAACAATAGTCGTTTCACCGGCAAAGCCAAAATTCTTCAGATAATCAATGCGTTTCTTGGTCTGTTCGTCGTGACAGACCAGAGCTCCACCTTCAATCGTATTATAGACCTTCGTAGCATGAAAACTCAGAGTGGACATATCACCGGATTCAAGTATTGACTTGCCGTTTACCTCTACACCAAATGCATGGGCAGCGTCATAAATGACCTTCAAACCATATTTATCCGCAATCTCTTGAATACGAACCGTGTCACAAGGTTTGCCATAGACATGCACAGGCATGATAGCAGTCGTCTTGGGAGTAATAGCAGCCTCTATTTTTCCAGGATCCAGATTGCAGGTTACAGGATCAATATCTACAAACACCGGCTTAATCCCGTTCCACCACAGAGAATGGGTAGTGGCAACAAAACTATAAGGAGTCGTAATTACTTCACCGGTTATACGTAATGCTTGTAAGGCACACATTAAAGGAAGTGTACCATTAGTAAAAAGACTTATATAAGGTACCTTTAAATACTCACATAAAGCCTGCTCCAACTTCTGATGATAATGACCATTATTAGTGAGCCATTTACGATCCCAGATATCCTCAAGATAAGGAATAAAGTCATCCAAGGAAGGAAGAAGTGGAGAAGTAACCGTGATTAGTTTTTCATCCATCTTAATATTATATTACTTTTTTTGAACACAAGAGAGTATGAGCTGTTTGATTTCAAGATATTCCTCCAGATTCAACTTTTCATATACAAGAAAAGACAACAAAAGACCTGAAAAGCATTGCAAGGGGAGCATGACATATATTGAAATATCAAGAAAAGAAATAATCCACATGACAAAAGCGACAGACAATGAAACAGCGAACGTCGGAAATACATCTTTGATCTGATCTATTGTAGGATACCGGATTAAACCGGCAGAATAATAACTATTCAGAAAATAAGCTATAAAGGAGATTAAGACACTGCCCCACAACATATATTCTATACCATACATGATACCAAGAAAAATGGGAATGACCGCTATTATTTTTTTTATGATTTCTAACTTGAGAAACAGATCAGACCGACCCTTCACCTGCAAAATATTCAAATTAATGGCATGAAGAGGATATAACATTCCGGCAAAACAAATGATCTGAAGATAAGAGACTGACACCAGCCATTTCTCACCGATTAATAACAGTATCAACGGCTTAGCCACAGCCGCCAGACCAAGCATACAGGCAAAAGAGATCAGCATGGTAACCTTTATCACACGGCGGTAAGCTTCACGCAAACGTTCCGGTTCATCCTGGATGGAGCTCAGAACGGGATAGCTGACACGCTGTACCACGCTAGTCAGATTACTGGAAAAAATTGTATTAAACTGCTCGGCACGTGTATATTGGCCCAACTGGGCGGAACTATAAAAACGTCCGATAACGATATAGTAGATGTTCTTGTAAAGCGTATCGAGTAAACCCGACAACAGTAATTTTGAGCCAAAGCCGAAAAGGCATTTAAAACTATCTGCGGAGAACTCACACACCGGACGCCAAGCACTGTAAAGCCAGAGGAAAACGGTATTTAATAACTGCCGGGAGACCTGTTGTCCAACCAAACTCCAGACACCGTAGCCATAGCAAGCCATCACGATGCCAATTCCACCACTGGATAAAGAAGCTATCAAAGAGATTTTGGTTTGTGTTCTAAAATCAATCTCCCGCACCATAATAGTGCGTTGAATGATACCTAAAGAATTAATGATTAGAACAAGGCCTATAACTCTTGTAACAGGAATCAATATAGGTTCATTAAAAAAAGAACTGATAGAAGGGGCACAAAAATAAAGAAGGACATATAGGATGACACCAACCACCAGATTAAAAAAAAAGACTGTGTTATAATCAATACGCTTTATATCCGTTTTGCGAATTAACGCATTGGAGAATCCACTGTCAATAATAGAATTCGAAATAGCGATAAAGATGGCAATCATAGCCATAATGCCATATTCTGCAGGAGTAAGCAAACGCGCAAGTACCAATCCGACCAGAAATGAAACACCGGAACTGGAGATGTTATCAGCAAAACTCCATCCCACTCCCTTAACCGTTTTATGCTTTAAGGATTCGCTCACCCTTCTATCTCTTTTATTACTTTCAATAAATACTTTCCATACTGATTCTTCAGCATAGGATAAGCTAGTTCACGTAACTTCTTTGAATCAATCCAGCCCTGACGGAAAGCAATACCTTCCAAACAAGCTATTTTTAGGCCTTGACGCTTCTCTATTACTTCTATAAAGGTGCTTGCCTCGGATAAAGAATCATGGGTACCTGTATCAAGCCAAGCAAAGCCACGTCCTAATACCTGAACTTTCAGATCCTGAGAAAACAGAAATTGCTGATTTACACTGGTGATTTCCAGTTCTCCACGGGAAGAAGGCTTGATCTGTTTTGCGATCTCAACAACCCTATTGGGATAAAAGTAAAGTCCAACAACCGCATAATTAGATTTAGGAGTATCAGGTTTCTCCTCAAGGCTGAGGACATTCCCATCCCTATCAAACTCAGCCACCCCATAGCGTTCCGGATCTTCAACCCAATAGCCAAAAACCGTAGCCTTATTTTGTAATTCTGCGGATACTACAGCTTCCTTCAACATCTTAGTAAAAAAGCTACCATAAAAGATATTATCGCCAAGAACCAGGCATACAGAATCATTGCCTATAAACTTCTCACCAATAATAAATGCCTGTGCCAAGCCGTCGGGAGAAGGTTGCTCGGCGTACTCAAAACGTACTCCAAAGTCAGAGCCGTCACCTAGCAAACGTTGAAAGCCGGGTAAATCGTATGGAGTGGAAATAATCAATATTTCACGAATCCCCGCCAACATGAGTACAGAGATAGGATAATAGATCATCGGCTTATCAAATATCGGAAGCAACTGCTTACTGACTCCTTTGGTGATCGGATATAAGCGAGTGCCGGAACCACCGGCCAAAACAATACCTTTCATCAATATACTTATTAAAATTAAATTACTATACCGAAATCACTCCACCGGAATCATTCCACCTCACTCCAAGGATACGGATTCTCTTGCACATCCTTCAGACGTTCCATCACCTCACGCTCCTCTTCTGACAACTCCCTGTCCTGCCACGTATCAATGATGGCCTGAGCTTCCCGAGCCAATTCCTCGTCGAAAACTTCTCCGTAACAATAAACTAACAGTTGGACTTTCAACAGGGAGGCAGGCAGATGCTCCAATACATCCCAGCAACGATCCAGAATATGCTGAATGCGTTCCTCCTTGTCACCGTTATTATAGAGAGTCGCATTATATCCCATCAGGAGCGACAGACACAACCGGGCCTCTTCTTCATGACTATTGCCATGCTTGTCGTACAAGGCATTAGCCTGAGAAAAAACATCACGATTCAGACGGGTGAATTGATCACTGTAGATCGGCCGACCGTCCATGCCTAAGTAGCAAAGTTCATGGGCAGAAGCATAAAGGGCGGAGATTTCGGATTCTAAATAGTTCATATCTTGTTATGTTATTTTTCGATGACAGGTTCGACCAATGAAGGATGGACAAAAGTGGTGGCGACAGCCATGACTCCTTCGATGGTGACTACGACACGACGGTCATTGCGGACACGGACAAACTCGCCCTCCACCCCCTCGAAAAGGCCTCCGGTGATACGCACACGGGTACCCTTGCGGATGTTCAACTCAGAAGGTTCGAAATAAAGCAGGGATTCATCATAATTCGCAGAGACAGCCATGAAATTACGCATTTGGGAATCAGGAACGATGATGGGACGATGGTATTCACGATCCATAATGTAACGGATAGGAAGCGTGGTGCACTTGCTTTCTTTGATGGCATCGATACAACTACGCGAGGAACGGACAAAAACCAGATTATGGACCGCAGGAACAAGCTTACGGACCCGACGCTCGTTTTTAATGGTATATTCGTAGTGCATGGGGATGAAATTCTCGATCCCCTCCGAATTGAGGTACTCCTGCAAAGCCAGTTCACGCCCGTAAGTGATACGCAAGGCATACCAGTTCAAAGCGGAAGAAGACAGGAGGGATTGAGAACGCTCCATCGAAGATTCGATAGATGCGGATGTTGTCATGTCGTTCACGTCAGGATGTTCTTTGGGGACACCGGAGTAGCGAAGCATACCTCCCGGTCAAGTTATGTAATGCGGATTTTAATGAAAAATTCAGTGCATCCATGTTATTTAATGACCCTCCACTATCACAGAAGGAGAGGCAGAAAATAGTTATTTATTATAATAGCTTTTAAACGAGGGTATTGAAAACAAAAAGTGTTTCAATAGACGTTCGTTTAAAAACACATGATTTTTGTATATAAATCAGAAGAGAACAGAAAACAAAATCAGACAGATAATAAACTGTTTTTTGTTAATTCATAAATACCTGTGGTTTAAGATATTGGGATAACAATCAAAAGAAGAAAATCATTTTTTTTATTAAACATTTTGTAGTTCTAAAAATACCCCCTATCTTTGCGTTCAATTAAACGAACGTCTATTGAAACACTCACATTTTCACCCAATATAATACTATATATCAAATAATTATCTAATCAGAAGGTTCATTTTCTCTTTAATTCCATCTTTACTTGCCTACCGATAGATTCCTTTCTACCTTTGCCACAAATTAACAACATTTAGTTATTAACAAAATAAAAGAAATTATGGACAAAGAAAAAGGATTATTTCAAGCCGTAGACAAAAGTGTAAAAAAACGCTATTAGCAAAACGCAATCAACTATTACATAACCAGTTAAAGAAACAAGAGGCAGAAAGAAAGGAATACCGATACGTGGAATTACTTCGCACAAAGCAGAGCTTATCAAAGCGTTGATAGAATCCTACATAGAGGATGCGAACATACAAAATATCAATACATGTCAGGCTTCACTCGCACGCTACATCAATGAAAAAAGACTAATCGGAAATATTAAAAACGGAGTATTTAAACCATTATCCATCAGTTCAATATTAGTCTATATCAGCAGCATTTGGGAAGAAATGGAAAAAGACAAACCGCACAAAGCCATCATCCGCAAAAATACGCACAATGAATTATCATAATCCGCCTTACATGAAACGTCCCCTATCTTCGTAGCGATAACATTTTATCAACTTAAAAAATATACGTATGAAACGGAAAAAAAGACCGGCATCACAAAGTGAAGCCATGAAACTGAGATGGAAGAGACGGATTGTCTTTGAGAAAGGATATACCGAGCAGTGTGCCGAATGGATGGCGGAACGCCTGGAAGAATTAACAGACCACTTGCAATACGGGCACGCAGCTATTGCTTATCAGAAGCAGAACGGAGATTTCAAACTGGTGAAAGCGACACTGATCTACTATGAAGCGGAATTCCACAAGAAGTATGATCCCACAAAAATAGAAGGCGCAGTAGTCTACTGGAATGTGGACGAACAGCGATGGACAACATTCCAGGTGGAGAACTTCATGGAGTGGAGACCGATCGTATAGGGCGCCACCACAGATTACACAGATTTTCACAAATGAATTATTTCTATTTTGAGGAATCAGGAGAAAACGTCTTTGGGAATCCGGTGTAATTTGTGGTAAATATCTTATTGAAAGTACAAACAACTAATCTAAAAAACAATATGGCAATAGCATATGACGGGATCAACTATTTCCCGGTGGGCGTAAACTTCATGGAAGAGAACGCAATGGAAGTGATAGAGGCAAAATACGGAATAAAAGGGTTGGCAATTGTGCTGAAACTGATGTGCAAGATTTACAAGGAGGGATACTACATACGGTGGGATGAAGAACAGTGCCTGATTTTCGCAAACAAGGCAGGGAGAGAGGTGCAAGCAGAAGAGGTGAAGGGGATCATCAAAATTCTGTTCATCAAAGGAATACTGGACGAAAACAGTTATCAGGAAAACGGAATACTGACTTCGGAAAGCATACAGAAGGTATGGCTGGAAGCTACGAAGCGGAGAAAGCGAGAGCTGTCGGAGCTCCCCTACCTGATGGTGAGACCGGAAAAGGAAAGCGGCAAACCGGACAATGCATCCACACAACAGGAAATTGAACGACCCAAGCCGCTTAAAGAAGGAAAAGTAGCTGTCGGTACAGGAGATGTAGCCGTTAGCCCGGGAAATGTAGTACACGATGTAGCCGTTAACGCAAAAAATGCATGCAATTCCGGACAAAGTAAAGTAAAGGAAAGTAAAGCAAAGGAAAATAAAGAATTACCCCCCTCAGCTCCCCCCAAGGGGAAGGAGGAAGAAAGGATGGAGGATTCTGCTTCTCTCCCGATACCGGGATACGCTTTCAATACGATGACGCACAATTATCCGGGACTGACGGATACGCTCCAAAGATTGGGGATCAACGAGGTAAGCGAGGTAAATGCCATTCTCAGGCTGTCGGACTATGGAAGAAAGGGAACGACGGTGTGGCGGCTGATTGCCAACACTTGCTGGAGCGATATAGGGGCTAAAGGAAGATATCTGATAGCGGCGCTAAATAAGACAAAAAGGAAATAAACGGATAGTGCAAGTCCCCTGTGTATAGTTGGCAAAAAAGCAAGTATATCGGTTTTAGCCCGCAGAGACCTTCAGTGAGGCTAAGAAGTAAAGATCAAACTTAACAAACTGAAAAACAAGCTATTCAAAGTACAAAATATCTATCAGTAAAAGCTTTGTTTTAACACAGAGTTAAAGTTTATTCTTTGGATGCAAATAACAAGTGTTTTAAATGCAAAAGACTTGTTATTTGCACACAAGAATAAAAATGGCCGAGAAAGGGTGTTAACAATGTTAATAATAAGGATAACAAACTGTATTTACGTACTACTAGATAAGAATACTTTCTTGTATCAGAGAAACCACTCTATTTTAACGAAATCTTCCAATCTATATAGTAAAGCGCATAAAGGTTTATTCCATGGTTCAACACAAGTAGAGAATCTAGCCTGAAATCATTAAAAGCTAAAACGGATACCGGAATTCCAAACCCATTCCCAACGCTTATAAACAACGTTGTACTGATACTCTACCCCTGTTTTTAACTGTAATTTCTTATTAAGGCTATAAGAAAAACCTGTGCCCACATAATATGGAGTAGCTGTAGTTGGCAATATTACTGTTCGGTTCTTATCAATAGCATAGCCACCATAAACACGATACGCCAAATGGTCTGTAAACTTGAACTGTATATCAGTTTTCCTCTTTATCAATACTCGGGGATCCCCTGTGTCTAACTGGGATTTTATAAATAACTGTTTATTGCCATACCGGGAAGCTGTCTTTTATATTAATTTATTTTATTTCTTTGGGAAAATGTTTCTTTATATGGAACTATTTGCTTATTTTTGCATCAAAATAAAAGTAATGGAAGTAAAAGCTAAATTCAAGGTTGTATATTCAAAGGAGGCAGACGATTTTCTGAATCACTTACCCTCAAAGGATCATCTACAACATTGCCAAAGCGAAGTTTGTGATTGACCCCGAACTCTTTAAAAAATTAGATGATACGGACATTTGGGAGTTCAGGACATTCTATAAGAAAGTAAAATACAGGCTGCTGGCCTTTTGGGACAAAGATAGCGGCGCAGACACGTTGGTGATTGCCACGCATGGATTTATCAAGAAGACTCAAAAGACACCGCCCAAAGAAACAGCCAAAGCCGAAGAGATCAGAAAAGCATATTTTAACTCAAAAAAATAAAGCGTATGGAAACAATGAAGTTTTATACAGAAGAAGAAATATTAGATAGGCACATAGGAGAAAAAGACACTCCCAAGAGAGATAAGTTTGAAGCGGACCTGCATTCGTTTCTGATTGGCGAAGCGATCAAACAAGCCCGGCAATCCAAGAATCTGACCCAAGAGGAATTAGGCAACTTGATCGGGGTACAAAGAGCGCAGATCTCCCGGATCGAGAACGGGAAGAACCTGACTTTTTCTACCATTTCCAGAGTTTTCAAGGCTATGGGAATAAGCGCTAAACTTAAAATTGGCAATTTAGGAAAAGTCGCTTTGTGGTAACCCGGATATAAAAAAGAATAGGCTATATAAAACCGTATAGGCTATTTTTGTATAATCAGTTCCTTCTTGCTTGCTTCTAACGCCTCTTCTCTTTCCGGTCTCTCGCCATCAAATGATACCATTTCTCTAAATCCGGAACCCCTACAGTTCCTAATGAAACGCATCACGGAAACAGGTGTGTAATTTATCCGGAAACAGGTAAATTTACCGCTGAATATTACCGGGAAACAGGCTTTTTATTAAAATCGAGGTAATGTTGCCTCAATTTACCCTCCACTTGCGGACCACTCCTCAGGCAATCACTATTGTCATAAATTACAGATAAGGTCACTTCCTGCCACTACGGGCACGCAGAAGCCTTCCGACCTTTATGATAGCCCTGGACGTAGTATGCACCGACGTCTCTCTCCACCGGACATTCCAGAGCGTATGGTAGCCGGCTCCGACCTGTTCCGCGCTCAGGTGGTCATAAATGGCGGCGATGCTGCCGAAAAAATAGTATTTTTTCTCAAAGACGAGATATACGTAAACCACTTTATCCATTTTATCCGTTATTTATTCCGCGCATATATGCAAGAAACGGTTTTGATCTTACAGGTGTCCGGATCTTTTCTCCAATGAGGCACTAAATCTCACATACTTGATATGTTGTAGAAATTGTATACCCAACGCCAACTTACGAATTCATCAACAAAAATCCCCCAATAAACCCATATTTCCGGGCTGCGAGGTGATAAATTACAATAAACTGGCAATAAATTCTTATCTTTATCACAGCATAAAGAGAGATTTTGAACTATCTTTGTGGTAGAATAGATTAGCAAACAAGCAGATCTATATAGTAAATCATATATTAACTACTTAAAAATCAAAAGAGAATATGTCAATGCATACTTGGTTTGAGTGTAAGATCCGTTACGAGAAATTGATGGAAAACGGAATGAACAAGAAAGTTACTGAACCTTATCTCGTAGATGCACTCAGCTTTACAGAAGCAGAAGCACGCATTATTGAGGAGATGACTCCGTTCATTACAGGAGAATTTACCGTATCGGACATCAAACGAGCCAACTATAGTGAACTTTTCCCCAGCGAAGAAGAAGCTGCTGACCGCTGGTTTAAGTGTAAACTGATTTTTATCACACTGGACGAAAAAAGTGGTGCTGAGAAAAAAACGTCGACACAAGTTTTGGTACAGGCAGCCGACCTGCGCGATGCTGTAAAAAAGCTGGACGAAGGCATGAAAGGTACAATGGCTGATTATCAGATCGGTTCTGTTGCTGAAACAGCAATTATGGATGTATATCCGTATAGTTCTGAGCCTAATGATAAACCGGAAGTATAATATTATATAAGGAAATGAACTAAGTTCACCACAGATTGACACAGATTAACACAGATGTTTTAATCTAATTTTCAATGAAATAAAAAATTATCAATCTGTGAAAATCCGTGTAATCTGTGGTGAAATGAACTCAAAACAGTATAAAAATGAATGTTACTGATAACTTAAAGCAGGTCCTGGCCGAATTGCCATCCGGCGTTCGACTGGTTGCAGTCTCGAAATTCCATCCGAACGAAACCATTGAAGAAGCCTATCGCGCGGGACAGAGAATTTTCGGAGAAAGCAAAGTACAGGAGATGACAGGCAAGTATGAAAGCCTGCCCAAGGACATTGAGTGGCATTTTATCGGGCACTTGCAGACCAACAAGATCAAGTATATGGCGCCTTATGTGTCCATGATCCATGGAATCGACTCGTACAAGTTGTTAGCGGAAGTAAATAAACAAGCTATCAAAGCAGGAAGAGTCATTCGCTGTTTGCTGCAAATACATATTGCCCAGGAAGAGACCAAGTTTGGTTTCAGTTTTGACGAATGCAAGGAGATGTTGAATGCCGCCGAATGGAAAGCATTGGCAAACATACAGATATGCGGACTGATGGGAATGGCTACCAACACAGATTCGAAAGAACAAATCGAACGGGAATTCCGTTCTTTAAATTGTTTCTTCCACGAAGTGAAAAAACAATATTTTGCTGACGAACCGACTTTTTGCGAACTCTCAATGGGGATGTCCCACGATTATCACCTCGCCATTGCAGAAGGCAGCACGCTGGTAAGAGTAGGAAGTAAAATTTTCGGGGAAAGAGTTTATTAATAATTGAAACAATGAAACAGAAAATTCATTGAAAAACCATTAACAATAATTACCATGGCCGACTTAAAAACAACCTTTGCGGGATTGACTTTAAAAAATCCTGTTATCATCAGTAGTTCGGGACTCACTAACAGCGCTGCTAAAAACGCTAAGCTGGAAGCAGCCGGTGCAGGAGCTATTGTCCTGAAATCACTGTTCGAAGAGCAAATTATGCTGGAAGCTGACCGCCTGAGAAACCCGTCTTATTATCCGGAAGGAAGTGACTATCTGGCTGAATATATCCGCAATCATAAACTGGCTGAATATCTGGAACTGATTAAAGAAAGCAAAAAGGCCTGCACCATTCCTGTCATTGCAAGTATAAACTGCTATACCGATGCTGAATGGATAGACTTCGCCAAACAAATAGAAGAAGCCGGTGCAGACGCGCTGGAAATCAACATTCTTGCTTTGCAATCGGACGTCCAATATAAATATGGTTCATTTGAACAGCGTCACATCGATATCTTAAGCCATATAAAGAAAACGATTCGTATTCCGGTTATTATGAAGTTGGGCAGTAACTTTACGAATCCGGTAGCTCTGATCGATCAACTATATGCCAACGGTGCAGCGGCAGTTGTTCTCTTCAACCGTTTCTACCAACCGGATATTGACGTAGAGAAAATGGAGCATACTTCAGGAGACGTGTTCAGCAACGCATCCGACCTTTCGGCAACCCTGCGTTGGATAGGCATTTCTTCATCATTGGTTACTAAAATAGATTATGCCGCTTCGGGAGGTATTCATAAACCGGACGCAATCGTAAAAGCCATTTTAGCCGGAGCATCTGCCATAGAGGTATGCAGTGCCATTTATCAGAACACCAACTTGTTTATAGGAGAAATGAACCGTTTCCTGGGTGCATGGATGGAAAGAAAAGGCTTCAAACACATCTCGCAATTCAAAGGTAAATTGAACGCCAAAGATGTAGAAGGCATCAATATGTTTGAACGTACCCAATTCCTGAAATATTTTTCTGAGAAATAAAGATAATAACGATGAACGGTGAACAAGCTTCACAGCTTGCTCACCGCTCTTTTTAATCCACATTAGACACCCCCGCAGGCATTTTTCTTCACTTCGACAGTCACTTCTTTCTCCCTTCCCTCTGCTTTGACGGTATATTTACCTTCCGGCAAATCTATAATCTTACTATCGCCACTTACCTTAAAGCCGACCGCATTGGCACCGGTTCCTGTAATAGTCAGTTTGTCAGGAGAGAACAGACCGTTTCTATCCTTATAGGTAGCAATCAATTGCGCTGTTTCTTTACCATTTTCAATAAACAGCAAGTCGCTGTTCACTTCCAGTGTACCGTCAGGATCGGAAACATCCAGTGAATTACCCAGCAATTCCAGGATTTTAGAAAGACCTGCGGGCATACTGTCCTGTCCGGCTTTTACAGCCACGTCCATAGTATACTCTACACTGTATTTAGAATCGGAAGTCGCTTTAGAGTCCTTTTTCGATGAATAGCTTGCGTTCATATCGGCATTCATCTTGAGTTTGGTTAAATTCTCTTTCATAAATTATTTATTGTTAGTTCCTATATTTAAAAATGGTTGAGATAAAATCTTAAGAAGGTTTACGTAACTAACCAAGTCTTTCTTTATTTGAAGTGACTAAATTAATAATAAAGACGTATCAGGCAGATCCAACGGAAACCAATAGACAATATATGAAGAAAGTACTGAACTCACAAGAAAGAAAGCGGAAATATGATTTGCCCAAAAGCGTAAAAGGCATATTTAATAAGATCGTGAAGTAGCGAAAAGCATGAATACATAAAAAAATCCGAAACTATAGATTCAACTATAACTTCGGATTATATAAATAAGATCAGGATATTCCTATACGATCAATCTTTCTTATCCAACGCTTCAAAACAAGAGTTTTTGCTGACAAACTCAGGAACAATATCTTTCATGGCAGCTACGATCTTCATCTGATCATAGGTATAGCTTACATCGATTAACTTCTGGATTCTCTCTTTCACTTCGTCATAATCATACTCACGTACAGTAGCAATCATAATCTTTTCGTGATAAGTAGGTTTGGTCAGCTCCTTCACATTGAGCAACTCTTCGTACAGTTTCTCACCATGACGCAAACCGGTAAACTCAATTTTCACATCCGTACGTCCCGAAAGGCTGATCATCCGTTTTGCCAGATCGACAATCTTAACCGGTTTACCCATATCGAAGATGTAGATTTCTCCACCATTACCCATACTTCCGGCTTCCAGTACCAGACGGCAAGCTTCTGGAATAGTCATGAAATAACGGATTATTTCGGGATGGGTCACTGTGACAGGCCCCCCACGCTGAATCTGATCGCGGAAACGGGGAATAACCGAACCGTTAGATCCTAATACATTGCCGAAACGAGTGGTAATGAACTGTACCGAACGTATGCCTTCCTTCTGTAATTTCTTGGCCAAGGACTGTACATAGATCTCACAAATACGCTTTGAACAACCCATAACATTCGTCGGATTAACGGCTTTATCCGTAGAAATCATTACGAATTTCTCTGAACCGAATTTAACAGCCAGATCGGCAAGCGTACGTGTACCCGATACATTAATTTGAATAGACTCCGATACATTGTCTTCCATCATCGGCACATGCTTATAGGCAGCCGCATGGAATATATACTGAGGTTTGTACTCACGGAAAATGGCCTCCATACGAGTTGCGTTCGAAATATCAGCTACAATCGTTTCAGCATCAATGTCACGCCAACGATCCTGCAATTCCAGACGAATGTCATGCAACGGAGTTTCGGCCTGGTCAATCAGGATCAACTTATATGGATTGAAAGAGGCGACCTGGCGCATGATTTCGCTACCAATAGAACCGGCGGCTCCTGTAATCATTACGCGTTTACCTTCCAGGTGAGAAGCTATCTTATGGATGTCCACCTCAATCGGTTCGCGTTGCAAAAGGTCCTCAATCTGTATTTCCTTCAACTGGGTTTTATTCAGTGCCTGCCCACCCCATTCACTCAAAGGGGGAGCAGTAAGCAACTTCACGTTATTGGAAAGCAGAGTATCAATCATGTCTGATTTCTTCAGCTTTTCCATCTTAGCCGGAGAAACGATGATGGTATGCACATCACGGTCATTCATGTTTTCAATTAATGCTTCATCATTCGGGAAAACTTTCGCCCCCATCATCACCTTACCAATCAGTTCGGGTTCGTCGGCAATGAAACCACGAAGACGATAATGATTACGCAAATTGACACGCAGAGATTTGGCAATGTTTACTCCGGCTTCTTTAGCACCATAAATAAAGACGTTGGTCGTGTGGCTACCGTCAAAATTGAGTACTTCGAAGAACATCTTGACTACAATACGCGAACAGGCCATCATAGCAAAATTGATCACATATGCCATAAACAGTACACTGATGGCACCGATCCGAATGCCCAGATAAGCATCCAGCAGAAGACTCAGAATCATCAATACCCCATAGGAGACCGTAAGCGACACAAATATGCGCATAATGTCTACAAACGAAGAAAAGCGAAGCACATTTGAATAGGTACGGAATACCCGGAAGAAGATTAAGTTGGCCACTACCGTCCAAAGAATGGTCTTATCTATTGTCGACGAATCTAAGAAAATGCTGCGGAAGTCGTAACGAAGCGAGTAAGCGAGCAGGCAGGATGCGACGATAATAAATATGTCAATCAATAGAATAGTCCAAATGGGCAGTACCTTCGCGGAAAGATACCGATGAAAAAATTTCTGTTTCATTTGTTTTACAGTTTTTGTTTTAGGCGGTGCAAAGATACACTATTTTCACTAACACGTGAATTTTTATTTGACAAAATAAAGTTTTTAACACAATAAAAGTAGAATAACAGTGCAAAAAGGGGGTGGAATCCTTTCCTCCCCCCCCTTCAAGATATAGATATCACATTAGATTACTTGCCAATTCACTCAATTCACTACGTTCGCCTTTCACCAAGTTGACATGTGCAAAGAGGTTCTGATCTTTCATGCGATCGATCATGTACACCAAGCCATTGGACTGACTATCCAAATAAGGTTGGTCGATCTGCTGGATATCTCCCGTGAATACCATTTTGGTACCTTCTCCGGCACGGGTGATAATGGTTTTAATCTCGTGTGGAGTCAAATTTTGTGCTTCATCGATGATACAATAGGTCTCGCTCAGGCTTCTACCGCGAATGAATGCCAATGCCTCTATAACCAGTTGTTCACTCTTCTGCATATCTTCCAGCCGCTTCACTTCGGTAGAGTTAGAAGCAAATTGGCGTTTGATCACATTCAGGTTGTCGAACAGAGGTTGCATATAAGGAGCTACCTTTTCTGTTGCATCTCCCGGAAGGAATCCTAAATCTTTATTTGAAAGAGCCACGATAGGACGGGCCAACAGGATCTGCTTGTATTCCGTGAGTTTGCCCAAGGCTGCCGCCAGTGCAAGCAAGGTTTTACCTGTTCCGGCTTTACCTGTCAAAGCTACCAGTTTGATATCCGGATCGTTCAGAATTTCGAAAGCAAAACTCTGTTCCGCATTACGAGGTTCGATACCATAATTCTTGGTTTTATTCACTCGGCAAACCGTATGTGTAAAAGGATTGTAGCGGGCAAGCACACTGCTGCGATCGCTCTTCAGAATAAAACATTCGTTAGGGCGGATGATGTCTTTAAAGTCAAATTCACTGATATCCAACCCTTCTCTGGACGAATAAATACGGTCGATCAGATCCGGTTCTATATTTTCGAACACCTCGTTCGACTTTTCAAAAATATCGACATTCACTACCTTATCGGTTATGTAGTCCTCACAAAGTATCCCGATGGAACGGGCTTTCATCCGAAGGTTAACATCCTTGGTCACCAGAATATTTTTCATCTTCGGATATTTCCGGGCCAAAAATTCGGCCACGGCCAATATCTGATGATCCGGTTTACGAACCGGAAACGATTCATGTACTTTGGGAGCCTCCGAATCGCCAGTGACAATAAACAACTTACCCAACCCCTCACCTAAAGGGGCACCATGGGTAAACAGACTGTCGTCGGTTATCAAATCGAGTTCGCGTACAAACTCACGTGCATTGTAATTGATTTGTTCATTTCCCTTCTTGAACTTGTCCAATTCTTCCAAAACAACAATCGGAAGATAAATATCATTCTCCTGAAAATTCTTCAGGCAATTGTAGTCGTGAAGAATAACATTCGTGTCGAGCACAAAATTTTTCTTTGTTCCCATGATTCGTTAGATTTAAATGTTGATATTTGCAATCAAAAAGACAATTGACCACCACTGTGATGAATTGTTGCAACTAAGATAACAAATAAAAAGGCAAACAAAGGAAGTTACCCGTTAAATATTATAAAACATGAATTATCAGGAGACTTTAGACTACCTATACAACAGTGTTCCCATGTTTCAGCAGGTAGGAAGCAGTGCGTACAAGGAGGGACTGGAAAACACCTATGCATTAGATGAATATTTGGGACATCCCCACACAGCATTTCAAAGCATTCACATTGCAGGGACCAACGGAAAAGGTTCCTGTTCACATACATTGGCTGCCATTCTGCAATCGGCCGGATATAGAGTCGGGCTCTACACTTCGCCCCATTTAGTCGATTTCCGAGAGCGCATCCGCATTAATGGCGAGCCCATCCCACAAGAATACGTCATCCGCTTTGTGGAAGACCATTGTCCATTTTTTGAACCTCTGCATCCTTCATTCTTTGAATTGACCACTGCAATGGCATTCCGATACTTTGCCGATCAACATATAGACGTGGCTATCATTGAAGTCGGATTGGGAGGACGACTGGACTGTACCAATATCATACGTCCGGATTTGAGCATCATCACCAACATCAGTTTCGACCATATGCAGTTTTTAGGTAATACGCTGCCCAAAATAGCAACGGAGAAAGCGGGTATCATCAAAAGGGGGATACCGGTCGTTGTTGGTGAGACGACAGAAGAGACCAAGCCTATATTTTTTCGGAAAGCACAAGAGATGGAGGCTCCGGTCATCTTTGCAGAAGAAGAGCAAAGATTGAAAGGAGTGACTAAATTAAAAGCTT
Organism: Bacteroides fragilis; assembly: GCF_019583405.1. Classification (GTDB taxonomy): domain Bacteria; phylum Bacteroidota; class Bacteroidia; order Bacteroidales; family Bacteroidaceae; genus Bacteroides; species Bacteroides fragilis_B. Next base: position 61,135 of record NZ_SZUU01000002.1, read on the forward strand.
GTGCAGATCGAAAATCGGGACAGTATACAGATCATCAGCCGAATACCGAAGCAGAGTTTATTACCGGCTGGATCTACGAAAATGATGCATATCCCGGGTTGGAAGGAGTATTGGGCGGTTCGTACCAACTAAAAAATACAAATACGCTACTGTCGGCTCTCCCTGTTCTGAAAAGCCTGGGTTATAAGATAGAAGATCATGACGTGAGAAACGGATTCCTGCAAGTAGATAAAATGACCGGTTTGCAAGGACGCTGGCAGAAATTGAGTGACTCTCCCACTGTCATTTGCGATACGGGACACAATGTAGCAGGGATTTCTTATATCGTAGAACAACTGAAACAAATGAAATACAATCGTCTGCACATGGTCATCGGTATGGTGAGCGACAAAGACGTAAGTGGAGTATTATCCATACTTCCTAAAAACGCAGTGTATTATTTCACAAAAGCGAGCGTCAAAAGAGCACTACCGGAGGCTCAGTTACAGCAGTTCGGAGCTTCTGCCGGACTGCAAGGCAATGCTTATCCCGATGTTCAGTCTGCCGTAAAGGCCGCACAAGAAAAAAGCCTCCCGGAAGACCTGATCTTCGTAGGAGGCAGTAGCTTTATTGTAGCCGACTTATTATCGTGCCGCGATGCACTCGATCTCGACTAAGGCATCTTTAGGCAAGGCTTTCACGGCAACAGCCGAACGAGCGGGAAATGCACCGTCAAAATAAGTTGCGTATACTCCGTTCATTCCGGCAAACAGAGACATATCCTGGAGGAAAACAGTTGTTTTTACAATATCTGCCATTGTCAGACCGGCAGCCTCAAGGATATGTTTTATATTCTCGAGTGACTGGCGGGCTTGCGCTTCTACACCATCAGGCATCACACCCGTAGCTGCATCAATAGGAAGCTGACCAGAGACAAATACCATTCCATTAGCTTCAATAGCTTGACTGTAAGGCCCGATAGCTCCCGGTGCCTTCTCACTGCAAATTACTTTTTTCATCTTATTTGATTAATTAATAATTAATATTTATAGTAAAGTTAGTATCCTGAAGATGATAAAGGCATCCATCAAGAATACTCTTAGATGAACAAAGATAAGAAAAATATGGAAGAGCTATGCAGTATTTGACAAACAAACGCATTTATATATATGAATACACAAAAGAACCAGATATAACTTTAACTCAATAAGACCTAAACTTTATAGAACGGAGGAAGTCCAAATGACTCTCTCCATAAAAAGAAAGAGGCTATCGCAATGACGACAGCCTCTTCTTTTTTAGATTTCGGGGATACTTTATTTACAATGTTTTTTAATCAGTTCGTCTACATTGGGGTCTCCAAGCTCTTTCGCTTTGGCAAAGCTTGCGCAAGCCGCTTTCTCTTGCTTTAACTGAATCTGGCAGATTCCCAGCAAACGATATCCTTCAGCATATTTCGGATCGATAGCCAATGCGTCTTTCAATACTTTCTCGGCCTCTTCGTAACGGCCGACACGGAGATTTACCACAGCCTGTTCTGCACGATAAGTGAGATCTTCCGGATTAAGTTCGATCGCCTTTGCTATATCATCCAACGCACGCTGGAACTGCTTGGCCTTGAAGGCAGCCTGCTCACGGTAATAATAGAACAGGTCATTGACACTACCTTTCACTGCATTGAAATAGGCATCATAATCTGCCAGTGCCGGACGATACTTCTCTACATTCATATACATCTGGGCACGTTCCAGCAGGTAAGGAGCCAAATCGGAAGTTATAGGTGTCTGGCAACGGGCTATACAACTGTCCAACAAAGCAATTACTTCTTCAGGAGCAGCTTTACTCAACTCCTTCGCTTTAGCAGCGCTGAAGAAAGAGGCAGGAGATGCCAGTTCGCTCTGATTCACTTTGTCATAGCTGGCAAATGCACCTGCATAATCCTGCTTGGCAAAAAGAATATCTCCTTCCAACTGCTGGTAGACGGGTAAACTCTGAATGGCAATCGCACTCCGTACATTTTCCATAGCCTTATCATACGTCCAGTCTTTATAAACATTTTCGGGTTTACTCAATTGATAATTGTATATCAGCTTGGCTATGTTATAATAGGCATCGTCTTTCTTCTGTGCAACCTTCAGCGCATGTTCCAGGTCGGCAGCCGCCTTATCCATGTGGCTTTCATCCTTGTCTGCAAAAACATAGTTTCCGGCACGGCGAAGATAACCGTCGGCACTGTTCGGGAAAGTCTTTATGAAATCGTCAAGGGCGATGGCATAAGCCTCAGGTGTGGATTGTGTTGAAGCGATAAAGAGATAGACCAGAGCCTGATCTTCATCTTCGGGTAACCCCTTCTTTATGCCGATGGCATTCAGGGCAGGGTCGCTCAGCGCAAGCGCACTGATATTTTGAGACATGGCGAAAGCCGCACCGGCAGCATAGCTGATAGAGGCAGTATCTTGTCCCGAGGATTTCTGTGCCACTCCAAACACTTTACCGTCAGCCGTAGTGACCGGACAACTGACCATTTTATCTTTCAATACCATGTCCAGCGTATAGTAATGATATTTATCACCACCGATATTATCTACCTTTTTCACTTTACCACGGGTCACGTTGCCGCCTTTCTGAGTGGAATAAGGCAATAAATAAACTTCAGCACCCACAGCCGGAGCAAGAGCAGCCACTTGTAAAGCCGGTACTTTCTTCACCGTAATACCCACACGAAACTTAATGATATCATACATATCATTCGCTCCCAGAATACACTCAACAGGCATCTTTTCACCTTCTGAGTTAATGATAACAGCACGCTGGGCACCTTTAAACAGTGAATAATCAGACAGAGCCACTCCGTCTTCGGTTACAAAGAATCCGTTACCGGTATTCTGGATTTTGTCGTCTTTATCATACGTAACGATGGAAAAAACCGATCGTTTCGCTTTCTCAACCCACTTCGGGGCCTGTGCTACACTCCATTGTGACAGGAGGCAAAGCACAAATGTGAATAGTATGCTCTTTTTCATGTATTTGAATGTTGTTTCTTTTAATTTGTACGTTGTTTCACGCCTTCATAAATCAGGATACCTGCGGCTACAGATACATTGAGTGATTCAATGCTGCCCAGCATCGGAATCTTGACCCATTCGTCGCATAGTGCAAGATTATCATAGGAAACACCGGTATCCTCAGCCCCCATAATAATACACATCGGACCGGTATAATCCGCCTTCGTATAATCATAATCTCCTTTCTCGGTAGCAGCCACAATACGGAAGCCGCTATCTTTGAGATATTGCAAGGTTGTTTTCAGATTCTGTTCACGGCAAACCGGCAAAGTGTGCAATGCACCGGCCGAGGTCTTCATCGCATCCGCATTGACCGTAACGCTTCCCTTTGCAGGAATAATGACGGCATCTACTCCGGCACATTCGCAAGTACGGGCTATAGCACCAAAATTACGCACATCCGTAATTCCGTCAAGCATGACAAAGAAAGGATTCTTACCTTCTTCGAAAAGAAAAGGCACCAAATCTTCCGTTTTCTGATACGTTACCGAAGAGATAAACGCAACCACCCCCTGATGATTCTTACGGGTGATACGGTTGATACGTTCCACCGGAACGCGCTGGACAGGAATCAGCGTACCCTTCAGAGCAGTAAACAGCTCTTTTGACAAGTCACTCTGAATGTCTTTTTTCACCAAAATCTTGTCTATCTCTTTACCAGCCTGAATGGCTTCAATCACGGCACGAACGCCGAAAATCATTTCGCTTTTATCAATCATGTAATTGTCTGCATTTTAGGACATACAACTCGTTATCACTTATTGTACACCACATATACTTATTTTATTATTTTTCTTTCTTTCAAAGAAGGTTCCAGCAACGCCCTCGCATTACTCAGCGCCGCCTCCGTCAGGGTGGCACCACTCAACATGTGAGCCAGTTCCTCTACCCGTTCTTCATCGGTCAAACGACGAATATGACTGTTAGTCTCCGTATCATTATCCCGCTTATACACTTTATAATGGGCACGTCCACGGGCTGCAATCTGCGGCAAATGCGTAATACTGATTACCTGCCGGTTTTGTTCGCCCATCTCTTGCATAATATCCGCCATGCGATCTGCTATCTCGCCGGATACACCGGTGTCGATCTCGTCGAACACAATTGTGGGGAGTTTCACAGCTCCTGCAATCATTGCCTTTATAGATAACATAACACGAGCTATCTCACCACCGGACGCAACAGAAGACACGCTCTGCAACGTTCCGTTTTTGTTGGCTGAGAACAAGAAATTAACAGTATCCGCACCCTGCGGACCCGGCTCTTTTTTCAACCCCATCTCCACTTGAAAGCGGACATTGGGTATTCCCAAAGGAATCAAACGGGCAGCCATCTGTTGCTCCACTTCACGGGCAATCTCTGTACGGGCCTTTGTCAAGACAGCGGCTTGCTTCTTTACCTTATTATATTGTGTATCGCGCCGTTCCGTCAGTTTAACGATCCGGTCGTCATACGAAGTAATGGCAGCAAGTCTTGTTGCATATTGCTCCGAAAGAGCAATCAACTCTTCGACGGTCTGCACACGATGTTTTTGTTCTAAAGAGTAGATCAAGTTCAACCGGTCATTCACTTCCTCCAGTCGTAATGGATTAAATTCAATGCCTTCGCCCTGATCTGATATCTCCTGGGCTATATCTTTCAACTCGATGTAAGTGCTTTCCATCCGTTCGGCCAACTCACCGGCAGGTTGATATACTTTCTGCAGCCCACTCAAAGTGCCAAGACTTTCTTTCAATACAGGCAGCAGTCCTCCTTCATCCGAAGCAAGAGTTTGTCCCACCCGGTACAGTCCGGCCTTGATGTCTTCGGCGTGTGCCAATGTCTCGGCCTCTTGTTCCAACTCTTCCTGTTCTCCGGCCGTAAGATGTGCCTCCTCCAGTTGTTCCAACTGAAAACGGATATAATCCTCATCCGTCTTACTTTGTTCAGCCAGAACAATCAGTTCATCGAGTTCCTTACAGAGTTTTTTCCAATCCTGATACAAATGATGGTATACATCCAAAGCCTCTTCGTTATGGGAAAGAATATCAAGCACATTAAGCTGAAAGCCCTCCTTATTGAGCAACAGGTTCTGATGTTGAGAATGTACATCGATCAATTGCTCACCCAGTTCTTTCATTTGTGTGAGCGAAGCAGGTGTATCATTGATAAATGCCCTACTTTTACCGGATGACTGTACTTCACGACGAAGTATGCATTCAGGCTCATACTCTAACTCGTTCTCTTCGAAAAAGGCTTTCATGTGATAGGCCGATATATCGAATCGTGCTTCGATAACACATTTAGAAGCGCCTTGCCGGATAGCTTTCACATCGGCACGTTGTCCAAGTAAAAGTCCGATTGCGCCCAGAATAATAGATTTTCCGGCACCGGTCTCTCCGGTGATTACAGAAAATCCGGTTTCGAAACGAATATCGAGTTTCTCAATCAGAGCATAATTCTGGATGTATAATGAACGTAACATAAATCACATTTCTTTTATCATTCTATCAATAATATCTCTGGCTACTTCTGTCTTAGATTTTAACGGATAATCGGTTCTGCCCCTGCAACTAAGAATACTTATCTTATTGGTATCGTAACGGAAACCCGCACCAGCATCATTCAATGAATTCAGCACAATGAAATCAAAGTTCTTCCGGATCAGCTTTCCTTCGGCATTGCGCTGTTCGTCATTCGTTTCAAGAGCAAAACCGATTAACTTCTGTCCCGTTTTTTTTATCTTACCCAATGCAGCAGCAATATCGTGAGTGGGTTTAAGGTGCAGCAACAACTCGTCTCCTTCCCGTTTTATCTTCTTGTCAGCAACAGTATCCGGAGTAAAATCCGCTACCGCTGCACACAGTATTCCGGCATCGACCAAGAGGTATTGCGCCATGGCCGCTTCATACATGTCCTGAGCGGACTCCACATTAATGCGGGTAATATGTGAATGATATGTTTTCTGTTGTACCGGACCTGTGATCAGTACCACATCGGCTCCGCGACGGGCACACTCCTCAGCCAAGGCAAACCCCATTTTACCGGAAGAATAATTGCCGATGAAGCGTACCGGATCAATCTTTTCATAAGTCGGTCCGGCCGTGATCAGCACTTTTTTCCCCGCCAGTTCGCCCGTTGATGAAAAGAATTCATCAAGTACCCGGATTATATTCTCCGGTTCTTCCATACGGCCTTTTCCTACCAGATGACTGGCCAATTCACCCGAAGCCGGCTCAATGATATGATTGCCATACGAACGAAGGGTATCCAGGTTCTTTTGAGTACTGGGATGGGCAAACATATCCAGGTCCATAGCCGGAGCAACAAAAACCGGTGCTTTAGCAGAAAGATAAGTCGTAATCAGCATATTATCGGCTATGCCATTCGCCATTTTTCCGATGGTAGAAGCCGTAGCAGGGGCTATCAACATGGCATCCGCCCACAATCCCAGATCTACATGGCTATTCCACGTACCGTCACGTTGAGCAAAGAATTCACTGATGACAGGTTTGCCGGTCAACGCAGAGAGAGTTATCGGAGTGATAAATTCTTTTCCGGCGGGAGTAATTACGATTTGTACCTCAGCTCCCTGTTTGATCAGGCCACGTATGATGTAACAAGCTTTATAGGCAGCTATGCTACCGGTAATACCGAGTATAATTTTCTTTCCGTTCAGCATAATTATTTTCCGGTTAACTCACGCAGACGAATCTTGGTCAACATGGCTTTTGTATTCAACGTGAAATCACTGTTCAGAATCCAACTGTAATATCCCGGATCTTTTTTCAGTACTTCACTCACCGACTGTCCTTTGTATTTACCAAAGTTGAAAACCTCTACCCCATTGTCGTCATATACCATACGTCCTGCAAAATCCACATTCTTGTTATAGCTTGAATAATCGGCCAGGAAAGACATATCATTCTGCAACTCTTCCGGATAACGATCGAGTTGAGCCATCAGTACCTCGTACGTGGCACGGGTATCGGCTTCCGCCGTATGCGCATCTTCCAGATTACGGCCACAATAGAACTTATAAGCAGCCGTAAGAGTACGCTGTTCCATCTTATGGAAAATCACCTGTACATCCACAAATTTGCGCTTACTCATATCGATATCCACACCCGCACGCAGAAATTCTTCTGCCAACACGGGAATATCAAAACGGTTGGAATTGAAACCAGCCAGATCACAGCCCTCGATATCATTGGCAATACTCTTTGCCACTTCCTTAAAAGTAGGACAATCGGCTACATCAGCATCATAAATACCATGAACGGCAGATGATTCGGCAGGAATAGGCATTTCGGGATTGATACGAAGAGTTTTCGACTCTTCATTCCCATTGGGATATACTTTAAGATAACAGATTTCTACAATTCGGTCTGAGTTGATATTTGTCCCGGTCGTTTCCAGATCAAAAAAGACGATAGGATTCTTTAGGTTGAGTTTCATTGTTTATACGGTTTTGTTTTAATTCACTACAGAGGACACTGAGGGCACAGAGTTTCAATTCAAAAAAGAATGATGTCTCTGTGATCTTTGTGTCCTCTGTAATGAATCCGATTTTATTTCTGTTCCGCGATTAATCGTTCAGCATCATCGGCATCAGCAACATCAGCAAGTCTTCATTTTCTTCCTGTTCTACTGGGATAATGACACCAGCTCTTGACGGATCAGCCAATTCGATGATCACTTCCTCTGCCGAGATATTATTCAGGATATCAATTAGGAAAGTAGATTTAAAACCGATGCTCATGGCTGCGCCGGCATATTGACATACCTGTGTTTCCTCCGCAGAGGTAGAGAAGTCAATATCCTGAGCCGAAACCACGATCTGGTTTTCCTGCATGCGGAGTTTTATAAGGCTGCTTGCCTGCGAAGAAAAAATAGATACACGACGCAAGGCGCCCATCAGTTGCATACGGTCTACCGTCACTTTGTGCGGATTATTTTGTGGAATCACTGAATTATAATTAGGGTAGCGTCCTTCAATCAGACGGCATACCATACGATAACTTTCAAGAGTGAAGACAGCGTTGCGTTCGTCAAACTCGATCACTACCATACCCGATTCCTTAGGCAAAAGGTTCTTCAACAGAGTCGCCGGTTTTTTGGGTAAAATAAACGCGGCACGTTCGTTTCCGCGCGCAGCCAATGTTTTGCAACGCACCAACTTGTGTCCGTCCGAAGCCACCATCGTAATGTCTTCCGTCGTAATGTCAAAGTAGATACCGTTCATCACCGGACGAAGTTCATCATCAGCCGTAGCAAATACCGAACGGTTAATGCCTCCCAGCAGAATCTGTGCTTCCATCTCTACACGGACTGCATTATCGCCAAGTGTAGCCGATTGCGGGAATTCATCGGCATTCTGTCCCATCAGGCTATATTTACCATTCTGGTACTGTACCGTAATTTCATAAGTATCCGGTTTGATATCGAATGTCAACGGTTGTTCCGGTATCTCCTTCAATGCATCGAGCAATGTTTTTGCAGCTACAGCAAATTTTCCGTTAGAATCACTCTCGTTCACCTCAACCGAGGTTACCATCGTAGTTTCACTATCAGAGACAGTCACAGACAGTGTTCCGTCCTCCAACTGAAAGAGAAAACAATCTAAAATAGGCAGTGCATTTTTTGAGTTTATCACACGGCTAACAGCCTGTAAATGGCTGAAAAGTGCAGTACTTGAAACGATAAATTTCATATAATCTGTGATTTTAAATTTTATATTTTTGCAAAGCACAAAGTTACAAAAAAGATCGAGGCAGCACAATAAAAGAGAAGAAAAAACAGGGGAATATTCGTCGGATATCCCTAAAAAATTGTAACTTCGCCGCACAATTTAAAATTATCGCAATGGAATTTACAGGAAAAATTATCGCTATACTCCAGCCCAGAGGTGGAGTTTCTAAAACCAGCGGCAACGAATGGAAGGCCCAAGAGTATGTAATCGAAAATCATGACCAATATCCTAAGAAAATGTGTTTCGACATTTTCGGAGCAGACAAAATAGAACAATTCAACATCCAGATGGGTGAAGAGTTGACCGTGTCATTCGATATCGATGCACGTCAATGGCAGGATCGCTGGTTCAACAGTATCCGCGCATGGAAAGTAGAACGCGTAAGTGCAGGTGCGCCCATGGCTCCTGGAGCTCCGGTTCCTCCTCCGGCACCCTCTTCGGCACCCGAATTTATTGCCGGTGATGCAAAAGACGATCTGCCTTTCTAAGCAAACAAGCTTCAGTAAAAGACATAAAACCCCGAAAGTTCTTCAGCATCTTTCGGGGTTTTATGTTCTTTACGAAATCAAGAAACACTATCAGCCTCACCTTTGTAAATCAATACCACATTCGGATATACGATTCCATCCGTACAAGTAAATTGTGCAGAGAGAATAAAATGACGGAAAAACTCTTGATTGCGAAAGAAAAAAGCCGGTATCAGTCTCACATAATTCTCCGGCTGAGAAAAAGTCTCTCCCAAATCAGCAACCATCATAAAGTTGTATGACGGAGAAAGATTGACTACTGCTTCCTCATATTCGGGAACATCATCCAGAATTTCTTTTTTATCTAAATAACGGAGATATGCGGTAAGGCTTTCCACATCTGGAGCCAGCACCAGCCTCCCCTCATAAAAACAAGCATAAATATACAGAGCTGATTCTGTTATCCCAGTTAATTGTGTAAACAAGGTATTACGAGGCAGCACGTAAAGCGTATAAGCTCTCAAAGGAGTTTTACAGAAAGTAGTACGTGGTTTCGGAGGCCCATCCACTTCTTTCGGAGCAATGCGAAGCATTCCTTGCAACACCCGCTCAGCCTGCTGAACATCCTTCAAGGGAATGCTCATCACAGCACAAGGATGCGCAAGTGTATCTGCCGAATGAAACAGACAGGTCACAAGTTCACCTCCGGCATTTTCCTTGAGATATGCAAGCAACTCTCCATCCCGATCCTTGATATAATCGGAATAGGTTGATGTTGTATACTCCTGTCTGGCAGTGAAATCAAGCATAGCCTGCATATCGGTTACCGATCGTTTATTGAAGAAGAAAGTAGAAACCGGCAGGATATCTCCCGGAAAATCTTCTATAGGCTGCTGCTGACGTAGCACATTCATAAATGTCAGACAAGTATCCGTATCATGGCTGATACCGGAGAAGTAAATGGCATCCCCGTTCATTTTCATATCAAATTCGGTCCATCCCCCCAATTGCGTACACGAACGAATCCCGTCGGTAGCCTTGCCCATACTCAGGGGTTGCATACGAGCATAAATAGTAGCCGCTACACGGGCACGCTTGTCTTCATGCACTTTTACAAAAGAACTGTCGGTCAGTAAAGACTTTTTTGACAAACGGGCATCGATCACTTGTTCTATCAGCTTCTTCTGATAGCTCACCGCCAAAAAATCGGAAGTGAAATAACAAGCTAAAAAGCTATCATCCGGCATCGGATAGATACGTATCTCCTCCCCCTTATAATCAAACAGTTTTGATGGGAAACTGCTTGAACAGTATTTACGTATAAATTTCTCCACCAACTCATAATCACCGTTTCCCAAACTGCAATACAACACTTGGTTACGATCATTATCCGGTTCATGAAAGCTCAGCAACACCTTATTCATCTGTTTACTCAACCCGTGAGGCGTATCTTCCAACAATGTATAAAGATGGAGTTTCAAATAAGAAAATAATTTGGAAATATAAAGGAAATGCTGATCTTTGCTACAGCTCAGTTCATTGATACTCTGTATCATCCCGGCAAGATCATCCGTTTCGAGAACCACAGTGGCCGAGCGCGGAACAAGCGTATAAAGATTAAAGTCTTTACGCCCCTCAACCGCCGATAATCTGAAAAAAGAAAACATAGCAAAGCCTGTACACAGTAGTACAACAGACGAGATTACGGCTATTTTCACTATCGTACGGAGTTTCATGGCATTTGTTGTTTATCGGCTCAGTGCAAAAATAATAAATTCTCCAAATAAAACAAAACATACTTAAAGAAAGAATTATTAAGCATTAATCACTAACATTCTATTTCAAGCCCGTCGAATGCAAAATGCACATGTGGAGGAAGTAGTTTTTCCGCATCTTCCTGAAGTCCGATATGGTGACTCATGTGAATCAGCCAGGTTTCCTTCGCTCCGATACGTTTTACAGCCTCCAATGCTTCAGACAGGCTCTGATGGGTATTATGTGGTGCTATGCGCAATGCATTCATCACCAGCACATCTACCCCTTGCAACTGCTCAAACGATTCATCAGGCATGGTCAGCATATCAGTAATATATCCGAACTTACCGATCCGATATCCCAGAATGGGCAGTTTGCCGTGCATTACCCTCAAGGGCAACACTTCGATATGATTAACAAGAAACGGACGATTGGGTTCAATCTCACGCAAAGGAATATTCGGAACTCCCGGATAAGTATGTTCCACAAAGCAATAAGGCATCCGGCTACGCAAACGCTCAGCCGTATACATTTCGGCATAAATAGGCACTTCTCCGAAACGACAGAAAGGGCGTAAGTCGTCCAATCCTCCCACATGGTCGTAATGTTCGTGGGAAATCAATACTGCATCAATCTTACCAAACGGGACATGTAACATCTGTTCCCTGAAATCCGGACCGCAGTCCAGCAATAAAGTAGCATCCCCGGTCTGCACCAACGCCGAGGTACGAAGACGATGATCTTTCGGATCTTTTGAAGTGCAAACCGCACAAGTGCATCCAATCTCGGGCACTCCGGTAGAAGTCCCGCTACCAAGTATTCTTATTTTCATTTCAGATAAAATTCACCTCCGGATGAATATCTATTCCAAATTTCTCTCTAACCGAGGCGCGTACTGCATCCGAAAGTGCTATAACATCCGCTCCTCTGGCTCCTCCGCGATTCACCAGCACCAGCGCTTGCTTATCATGTACCGCTGCCGGTCCCAAAGCTTTACCTTTCCAGCCACACTGATCAATCATCCAACCGGCAGGAATCTTTATCCGGTCGGCATCGATTTCGTAAAAAGGCATATGTGGATACTCTTCTTGCAACGCTTCAAATTTGATGCGGGACACAATCGGATTCATAAAGAAACTTCCCGCATTACCCATCACCCGGGGATCCGGCAATTTCTCCTCACGGATGGCGATAATCACCCGGCGCACGGTCTCCAATGTCACCGTAGGATACTTCTCCAATTCCCGGCGGATAGTACCGTAATCCAACGTATAATATTCCTTCTTACTTAACTTAAAGCTGACATAAGTGACAAAAACACTCTTATTTGCAGGGCGCTTAAAGATACTGTCCCGATAGGAATATCCACACTCTGAAATATCATAAACACGTTCTTTCCCCTCAATGTTCAAGGTTTCCACCCGCACAATCAGATCTTTTACCTCAACCCCATAAGCCCCGATATTCTGCACCGCACTGGCTCCCACTTCTCCGGGAATCAGGGAGAGGTTTTCCGCACCGTACCAATTATGCTTCACGCAATAATCCACAAAGTCGTCCCAGACTACACCTGCACCTACACGAACGACAATATCATCATCCGTTTCGTCCACCACCTCTACTCCTTCGATACGCGAGTGTAAAACAGTACCTTCGTAATCTTTAGTAAACAGCAGGTTACTGCCTCCCCCAATGTGCAAATAAGGAGAAGTCACTTGTCCTGAATCAATCAACCGATGCAATTCATCCACTGAAGCGTACTCCAAAAAACGAGCTGCGGACACATCGATGCCAAAAGTGTTATGTGATAAAAGAGAGTATTTTTGTTCCATAATCATAAAAAGCAATCACTAAATACTTGTATCCTCAAACTTATACAGTTCCCATCCACTGTCTTTGCGCTGGAAATAGAGGATATTGGAGAACCCGTTGCCAATACCTTTCAATGCCAATATCTTGTGTGAAGTATTGTCATCATTCTGCTGTCCGTAATTAATATTCGAAAGCTTATCAGTAGGCAATACCGGCTTAAAGGCAAACCATTGGTTCAAGTCAAGTGTAGTTTCGAGTATTGAGAAATCATCATCCGGATCGGTGGTAACAAACGCAAGCGGCTGCCGGATTCGGTGACTCTGGAAGATACTGTCTGTTGCAAAGTGCCCATAGAATTCGACGAAATCCTCGTTCTCGCTTTTCTCAATCGGACGCAGATTGATTGCTTCAAGCATCCACGCCCCTTTAATTCTTTCAAAATAATATTTCTTCACCATTCGTTTCTTGATGAAAATCCATTCCACCTGAACGGAAGTGAGTGAAGTATCCCCTACCATGTCCATGTCCTCTTCCCGGTCGAAGAGCAAGGTATAATAACTCTGTTTAGTAAACAAGTCATCGTGCTTCCAGTACTTCTTATCAATTTTTGAAGCTCGTTCTCCGTTGTAGTAGGGCAACGGAAACACTACGCGCTGCCTTTGCAGAGCGTCATCAGAAGCAAAGCTATAGATAAAGTCGTCAAACGATTCGTCAGCTTCAATCGGTTTAGGTTCGTCCGAAGCCTTCTCTTTATCAATGGAGTCGGCTTTGTTCACCATAGCCGAATCTACCAGATGTGTAATAGATGCAAAGGGGTCAGCGTCAGTCTTTTTGTTGTTTCCACATGCGGCTAACAACACCAGGACGGCGACTCCCGCCATTATTGTTTTCATTTTAATAATTAGCAATGTGTCGATATTCCCATGTGCCAACCGGTTTTCAAAATCCTTTCATTATTCCGGCGGACACATGGGCCTATATCATCACATTATTTTAATTTAGCTCTTAGTTTTTCAAGCATATCTACTGTCATACTCTCCAAATCGTAAGCCGGTTTCCAGCCCCACTCTTCGCGGGCACAAGAATCATCCATACTGTCAGGCCAGCTGTTGGCGATGCGCTGTTTCAGCGGGTCTACCTTATATTCCATTTCAAAGTCAGGAACATGTTTCTTGATGGCAGCATAAATTGTTTCGGGTGCAAAGCTCATAGAAGCGATGTTGAAAGCATTACGGTGTACCAGTTTCGTCGGATCAGCTTCCATCAGCGAGATAGCTGCGTTCAGCGCATCCGGCATATACATCATATCCATCAGTGTTCCTTCCGGAATCGGACAGATAAACTTCTCTCCTTTTACGGCAGAGTAGTAGATGTCTACTGCGTAGTCAGTCGTACCACCTCCCGGAGGTGTCACATTCGAAATGATTCCCGGGAAACGCACGGCACGTGTATCTACGCCATACTTATTAAAATAATAGTCGCTCAGCAACTCCGTGGTTACCTTGCTGATACCATACATAGTGCGCGGACGCTGAATGGTATCCTGCGGTGTCTGCACGTGAGGTGTGCTTTCGCCAAACGAACCGATCGAACTCGGAGTAAACACGGCGCATTTGTTTTCGCGGGCCACTTCGAGTACATTCCATAATCCGTCGATACCGATTTTCCAAGCCAGTTTGGGCTTCGATTCGGCCACAACAGACAGCAGGGCTGCCAGGTTGTAGATTGTGTCGATATTATACTCCTTCACTACAGAGGCGATCATCTCCTGATCTGTTACATCGACTACCGCCGACGGACCGGATTCTTTCAATTCCCCTTTGGGCTCTGCCCCGTGAATATAACCTGCTACTACATGTGTGTTTCCGTAGCGTTTACGTAGTTCCATCGTGAGCTCCGAACCAATCTGGCCGGTTGCTCCAATTACCAAAATATTTTTCATTATCTTTACTAATAAGGTGTATTAAGCTAAATGGTGCGCAAAGTAAGCACTTTTTTTTCATTTTTATACCAAATATATGTTGTTTATTCCAAGAAAAATTGTGTCCTTTGCAAAAGAAACTAAAACCCCAAACACTATGTACGGTAAAATGAAAGAACACCTCAGCAACACGATTGCTGAAATTAAAGAAGCAGGCCTCTACAAAGAGGAACGCTTAATCGAAAGTGCACAACAAGCTGCTATCACTGTTAAAGGCAAGGAAGTACTGAATTTCTGTGCCAACAACTACCTTGGATTGTCTAACCATCCCCGCCTGATCGAAGGTGCAAAGAAGATGATGGACCGTCGTGGATACGGTATGTCTTCTGTACGTTTCATCTGCGGAACTCAAGATATACATAAGGAGCTGGAAGCCGCAATTTCAGACTATTTCAAAACCGAAGACACTATTTTGTACGCAGCTTGCTTTGATGCCAACGGCGGTGTGTTCGAACCGTTGTTCACCGACGAAGATGCCATCATCTCCGACTCACTGAACCACGCTTCTATCATCGACGGAGTACGTCTTTGCAAGGCAAAACGCTATCGTTATGCCAATGCAGACATGGCCGACCTGGAACGTTGCCTGCAGGAAGCACAAGCCCAGCGTTTCCGCATTATCGTTACCGACGGCGTATTCTCAATGGACGGTAATGTAGCTCCAATGGACAAAATCTGTGATCTGGCCGAGAAGTACGATGCCCTGGTGATGGTAGACGAATCTCACTCTGCCGGTGTAGTTGGTGCAACCGGTCATGGAGTAAGCGAACAGTACAACACTTACGGACGTGTAGATATCTACACCGGAACTCTGGGTAAAGCCTTTGGTGGTGCTTTGGGCGGATTCACAACCGGCCGCAAAGAGATCATCGACCTGCTTCGCCAGCGCAGCCGTCCGTACCTGTTCTCAAACTCACTTGCTCCAGGTATTATCGGTGCCAGCCTCGAAGTATTCAAGATGCTGAAAGAAAGCAACGAAATCCATGACAAACTGGTAGAAAACGTAAACTACTTCCGCGACAAGATGACTGCAGCCGGATTTGACATCAAACCGACTCAGAGTGCTATCTGTGCCGTGATGCTGTACGATGCCAAACTGTCACAAATTTATGCAGCCCGCATGCAGGAAGAAGGTATTTATGTAACAGGTTTCTACTATCCGGTAGTTCCGAAAGACCAGGCACGTATTCGTGTACAGATTTCAGCCGGTCACGAGAAAGAACACCTCGATAAATGTATCGCTGCATTCATCAAAGTAGGTAAAGAATTAGGTGTATTGAAGTAAACCTTTATTTCTCTTCCATTGTTATTGTATATAAAAGTATGATAACAATGGAAGAACTTACACTCACGACACCCGCGCTGCTATTTTCAGCCGTTTCACTTATTCTTTTGGCATACACCAACCGTTTTCTCTCGTATGCCCAATTGGTACGCATTCTTCGCGACCGTTATATGGAAGATCCCTCTGATATCAATGTAGCTCAAATTGAGAATCTGCGCAAACGCCTCAACCTGACCCGCATGATGCAGGTGTTCGGCATTGCCAGCCTATTCTTCTGCGTAGTTACCATGTTTCTTATCTACATCGGGTTGTTCCTGCTTTCCATCTATATTTTCGGATTTGCACTGCTTCTGTTAATCGCCTCTTTAGGCGTTTCTCTCCGTGAGATACAGATATCGACTCGTGCCTTGGACATCTACTTGAGCACAATGGAAGGAAAACTAAAACATTAAAAATTACTTTTCCACACCACGCCCATAGGAGCCACATAAATAAAGTTCCGCTCCTCCCCACCGGAAGCAAGCGGAACTTTCACAAACAAAACAACAGATCGTTTATAACTTTATCAATCCATACCGGTCAGTCAGCCCGCTCCTGAATGCAACGCAGGGGAATCGCTTCACGTTCATGTCCACCATACACAATACTACCTTTGTCTGTCGGAGTCACCCTAACCTGAAAATATTTCACAGTACTACCCCCACTGCCACTTAACGTATTCCCACACCAGATAAGCGCACTCTCTCCAATATATTGAAACTCTTGGTTCAGAAAATAGTATCCCGTAAACCGTATATAGGTACTCTGCCGCCCATCCGTATCATAAGTCAGTATCATCCCTCCATCTGCCTTTAAGCTTGCCGGGTTCTTCACATTTGCAAGAAAATCCCCTTTACCGGCCGATTGGCTTACATTCTTAAATAACGAAAGGTAGTTTTCAATCTGCGCCACACGCCATCCGGCAGGACACGGATCATGAACCGTCTTCGGAGCATTCCAGATATTTTTGTAGGTAGAATTATTCTCGAAATTATCAATCCAACTCAGGACATTTGTCTTTTTATATATGTTCAACGGATTCTGGTAAGCCGTCCGGTAAGTCGCCTGAGCATTTACAGCCGGATCAAAAGGCAGAAAAGTGACTCCATCCGGCTTATATAAGCTTAATATTCCCACAATCGGTTTTGCAATCGGAGAAGGAAGATCCACTTTCGTGATCGGCTTATTCGAATAACTGCTCGGATACGGATCTTTCCTTCCCCATTGATAATGGAATCCATGTGTCTTAAACTTCTCCACATCCGACGGCGGCACGCCGGCATATCCGGCCATAGCCCCCAGATTACGATCCATCATCGGTAACTGGTTTCCATGATTGCCATACGTAAATTTCAGTTTTCTTTTAGTCAATGGCTCTTGCACATCCGCATCACCTGTCGCGTCCGGGCGGTAGTCCGTCACCCACACATGCCAGCTCCAGAGTATCTTACCATCCGCACCATAAGCGGCAATCACCCCGCTACCACCGGTAGTGCCCGGAGCCACACGGCAATAAACACGGGCTTCCCCTTTATTCTTCACCGGATATAACGTCGGATCGGTTCCATCTGTCCGTTTCAAATCCACGATGTTCGTATGGTCATCCTCCGAAGTTACGATTCCCATTACCGGCTCACCGATGTCTCCATCCTCTTTGGTCTGCCAGAGCAGTTTCATCGAAGTGATTCCTCCGGAAGCCTCACACCAACCTTTCAATACATCGTTCGTTTTATCCGGATCTCCATTCTGTTGGTATGCCAGCGGATCAAAGCAGAAGCCACCTCCGGCGGATACCATAAAGCAATTGGCCGTAGGCACAAAGTTTTCATTATTTTCCGAAGCGGGTACAGGGTTGATATAGGTCACCCGTTTATCACTTGTCGGGATACCGCTATGTGCAAAGTTCACCGTATAATCATAATTTGCATTACTCTTAATGTCGAAATTCGTCGACTGCCTCCCGCCGATATAAACACGATAGTCCAGTTTAACTTTTGCATCCTGATCGCTCACCGCGACAAAGTTAAAGAAAGAACTTCCTTTAGGAGCATTCTCTTTTGTCCGTTGGGTTTCAGAGTTCGCTGCCGGTTTCTCTCCGCGCATATTGGCCGGTACCCAGCAAGAGTAACTTCCGCTTTGTGCCACATTTTTTATCTGCAAAGTAGTAAACTGATCTAGGATAGAAGGATAATTTCCCTCACTATCGGGGGTAGGGATAACCGCATAGTTCAACGGGACACTTTGGAGCAACAGTTGTTTCAAAGTATATCCGCTCACAGCATATGTCCACTCCACGGTGAGCCGGGCAGCCAGACGCTTCAGCAGCAAACGGGTATCATAGCTCCTCTCCGGACTCTGAATCACATACTTATCATCTACTTGCGCCACATTCACATGCTCCAGATGAAGTACATAAGGCATCTTCTTCATATCTTCACTATTCGAAGGATCAATCGCATTGATCACTGACGCATCTACCTCCATCGCCTGCACATCCGATAAAGATTTGTTATTACTCAGCGTAGCTATGGCATTTCCATTACCCCGCGCCACTAACAGCAATTGACAGCCATTCTTAGGAGTTAATGTCACGTTAAAACTCTGACCGATCTTTACATCACCGTATGCTCCTCCATTCAAACGGGCTTTTGTTTGCCCATCATACTGGTAGATTTCCAGATTATATAACTGGTCGGGTACGTCTGTCGAAGCACGAGTCACCGCCTTTGATGGCCGTTTCACATCAAAAGCAGCTTTGCTGCTTTCAACGGCGAGCCGTTGAGGCGAGCCGTTGAGGCGAGCCGTTGAGGCGAGCCGTTGAGGCTTCATCATCACTTGAATCTTCGGCAAAGCCGAAGACCATCGATACCGTCACCTCTTCACCATCCGCCGGAGGAACCACGGGCTCTTCCGTCCGGTCCTCACATCCGCTCAATCCGCCGTTCAGTACCATTGTCCCAACAGCATCCACCATTTGTTTTTCAGTCTCTGTTTCATATCATTATTTTTAAATTACTGTCTAATCCCGAAACCCCGGAAAACAGTCCGTCCCGCCTTGTGCATCTCCAGATACACAAAGCGGGACGGAAAACTATATTGTCCTGTCAGCCCTGCCTACTTAACTATCAGCCATTCCCCTAAATTACGCTGTTCCGCATCGAACGAAACGCCAACCTTTACCAGTTTCCTGCCATCAGCCCCGTAAGGGAACGAATACCCTTTTTCCTCAATCTGCTGTAAAGCCGCCTCGGCACTGCCGTCCAGTTTGAATTCAAAAACATATGTATAATCAGCTGTTTTCACCACAGCATCCGCACGCCCCCGGGCAGAACGAACCTCTGCCTCCGTAAATTGTCCCATCAGCTTGAATACAAGATAAAATACCACCTGATAATGACGTTCCGTCTTTGTATTCAACTCATAAGGGAAATCAGCAAAAAAGCAACGCAGACGTTCAAGAAAAGCCTCCACATCACCACTTGTCAGCTCCCGGACAAACTTACCTATATAAAAAGCAGTATCCGTAGAAGCCACCGGAGTATAAAAAGGAGCCACAAAGTTAAGGAAGCCATACTTCACCTCTTCGTTGGGGAAGCCAAGCGTATACAGCCCGAATTGCGGATCATACTTCTTGATGGTAAGATAACCACTCTGATAAATCATCGGAACCGGATTATGTATATCGGCACAGTCGTCACTCAATGAAGCCGAGCTCACTTCAATACCATCCAGGTCACGCAGGTCAAAGTCCGTCTTACGCAACATTTCAGCCAGAAACGTAGGAGTACCACTCGCAAACCAAGCGTTCTCAAACAGACCGGTCGAAAAAGTATTCAGTACACTGAAAGGATTGAACATACCTTCCCAGTTACGATAATTAAAATGATAACCGTCATATTGCCGCCCAAGCTTATCCATTGTCTCTTCATACGTCAATCCGTTGCCTCGGGCAAGAGATTGAAGTTCCGGAGCAAAAACGGCTTCTATTTCCGCACGGGTCATACCACACAAAGTAGTATATGCCGGATGCAGACTGATGTCCTGCAATTGGTTCAGATTACTGAAAATACCCATTTGAGCAAACTTGGTCACTCCCGTGATAAAGACCAACTGCAAATAAGCATCGGCACTCTTTAGCACAGTGTAGAAAGCTGTCAACGTCTCACGAAAGTCACGTTGCAATTCCGGATTATCAAACGAGCGAAGCATCGGCTTGTCATATTCGTCTACCAGCACCACTACACGCCTGCCTGTCTGTTCATAGGCACGGCGGATGACGGTCATAAAACGAATCGAGTAACTTCGGTTAATCTCTGTTACCCCGTATTCCGCCTCCCACGCTTCAAGCTGGCTTTCGAGCAGATTGGCCAAGCGCTCGTTACTGTCATATTTCTCTGCATTGAGATCCAGGTGCAACACCGGATACACAAGCCAATCCTGCTCCAACCGCTCAATGGCAAGCCCCTTGAACAAGTCTTTCTTTCCCAAAAAGTAAGCTTCCAGCGTAGAGAGCAACAAGCTCTTGCCAAACCTCCGGGGACGGCTCAGGAAACAGGGGATCCCCGCCTTCGCCAGCCGGTAAACCAGTTCTGTTTTATCTACATAGAGATACCCTCCGGTACGAAGCTTCTCAAAGCTCTGTATCCCAATCGGAAGTTTACGGGACATCGTATTACATATATCCATATCGCCTCTGTTTTTTATATCATTGCTACTACACACAAAGATACTAATTGTTTTCCGTTATTCCAGTATGTCAAAGAGCAAAATTGATTCTTCTGTCAGTCCCTTTCCTGTATGCAGCGCAAAGGAAGCATCGCACTCAAAGTCCCTCCATTATTAATTCCATTGATACCTCTCCGTTGACTAGAGGATGTAGAAACCAACTGTAAATGCCTCGCCTGATAAGTATTACCAATTTTAGCACAATTACAGCACCACATAAAATCGAAATAACCTATTTGAATAAACTCTCCGTCACCATAATATCCACACAATCGGAAATAAGTGACCTTCGACTGATCTGTCTTATCATATCGCAATACAAAACCTTTATCGTCCCCTTGCATATTATAATTACTCATATTCATATTATTAGTCGAATAGCTCGGCAACGTCCCGCTATAATCCTTATCACTGAACAAAGAGTAATACTCCTCCGCCTTCGCTACCCGCCATCCGGCCGGACACGGATCATGCACAGTTTTAACGGTAGCAGACCAGGCACCGGATATCGAATTGGTGACCTCACTCGTGAACCAATACTGGCTTGTCGTCGGTTTATAGGCAGTCAAAGGATTCTGATATGCCGTCCGATAACTGGCTTGTCCGTTGTATGACGGATTAAATGGTAAAAACGTCACCCCGTCTGGCTGATATAAACTCATGATACCCACTATCGGTTCCGTTATTTTTTGCGGTAATTTTACAGTTATAATCGGTCTGTTAGAATAACTGCTCGGGTACGGGTCCTTTCTTCCCCACTGATATTGAAATCCATGCGCTTTAAACCTCTCTACATCCAAAATGGGAGCCTTTACATACCCTGCCATAGCTCCCAAATCCCGGTCCATCATCGGACGCTGCTCTGGATGGTTGCCATACGTAAACTTCAGTTTTCTTTTAGTCGACGGTTTCTGCACATCCACATTACCCGTAGCGTCCGGATGATAGTCCGTCACCCATACATGCCAGCTCCAAAGTATTTTACCATTATTATCATAAGCTGCAATCACACCGCTGCCGCCCGTTGTGCCCGGAGCCACACGGCAATAAACACGAGCTTCCCCTTTACCCTTCACCGGATACGACACCGGATTGGTTCCATCTGTCCGTTTCAAATCCACGATGTTCGTATGGTCATTCTCCGAAGTTACGATACCCATCACCGGCTCACCGATGTCTCCATCCTCTTTGGTCTGCCAGAGAAGCTTCACCCTAACGATGCCCCCCCCTTGGCACCAGTCCTTCAAGGTTTCATTCGTTGTCTCTGCTCCGTCACTCTGATAGGCCAGCGGGTCAAAGCAGAAACCCGTACCAGGGGCCACCATAAAGCAATTGGCCGTCGGCACAAAGTTTTCATTATTCTCCGAAGCGGGTACAGGATCGATGTAGGTCACCCGTTTGTCATTCGTCGGGATATCGGTATGACCAAAGTTCACCACATAGCTGTACTCCGTATTATTGTTCAGGCTGAAATCCGAGGATGTTTTCCCGCCGATGTACACACGATAGTCCAGTTTCTTTTTGGGATCCGTTGCATTCACGGCTACAAAGTTCAGAAAAGAGCTTCCCTTCGGCGCGTTCGCTTTCGTGCGCTGCAAATCGGAGTTTGCAGCAGGAGATTCGCCACGTACATTGGCCGGGATCCAGCAAGAATAAGAACTGCCTTTACTCATATCGATCTCTACTGTATGAAACTGATCCAGAATAGAAGGATAATTTCCCTCACTATCGGGGGTAGGGATAACCGCATAGTTTAACGGGACGCTCTGCAACAGGAGTTGTTTCAGTTCATATCCGCTCACGTTGTAGTTCCAGCTCACCGTCAGCCGTGCAGCCAGGCGTTTCAGCAACAGGCGGGTATCATAACTGCCCTCCGGACTCTGAATGACAGCCTTACCGTCGGTGCCCGTCACCACGTTTACGTGTTCCAGATGGAGCACATAAGGCATAGCGTTGATAGCGTTTGCCGTCGAAAGATCGATTTTATTGATTACTGAAGACTTAACGTCCATACTCTTTACATTATCCAAATTCTTATTAATTAAACTTCCTACCGCACCCCCATTTCCACGTGCCACCACCAGCAATTGGCAGTCATTCATCACATTCAGCGTCACATCCAGATGGGTGCCGAGGGTTATATCACCATAGTTTTTACCAGTCTTATAGGTCCCGCTTGCATCGTATTGGAGTATCTCCAGGTTATACAGCTTATCGGGAACGTCCATGACACTACGAGTAACCGCGTTCACTGCCTGCGTTACATCAAAAGCAGCTTTGCTGCTTTCAACGGCGAGCCGTTGAGGCGAGCCGTTGAGGCGAGCCGTTGAGGCGAGCCGTTGAGGCGAGCCGTTGAGGCGAGCCGTTGAGGCGAGCCGTTGAGGCGAGCCGTTGAGGCGAGCCGTTGAGGATCATTATCACTTGAATCTTCGGCAAAGCCGAAGACCATCGATACCGTCACCTCTTCACTATCCGCCGGAGGAACCACCGCCTCTTCCGTCCGGTCCTCACATCCACTCAACCCTCCCAGAAGGATCACTCCTCCCAAGAGCATTAACCATTTATTCTTCCAAGTCTGTTTCATATCATTATTATTCTTGTACACATCGAAACGGATAAGGTTCACCGATAAGTCCCCAAGCATTATCCGGGGCACTCAAACTTGTTTCCGATATTTTTGTATAATATATCCGGTAGTTATTGCCAGTCTTTGCTATCGTATTCGTTCCTTCGTATCCGGCGGCACTTCCATTAAATATCAAATTTCCATTGGCAAAAGACCGGTATGCCGTGACCGGGAACCAGGCTGTATTATCTTCCGTACGGGGAGAGGGCACACCACTTCCACCGGATACATTATACAGACGTCCACCCCGCTCGTGTACACTACCATTTTGCACAAATGCTCCATTCGCATTAAACCAATACCCCTGCCCCGTGTTCCAGCCCTTGTACACTGTTTGATAGGGAGTCTTCCATCCTGCCGGACAAGGGTCATAAAGAGTTTTAGAGTTATTATACAAATACTGATACTCCGCGGTAGTTTCATTCAAACTATACCAAGAGCACTTGCCATTGTCCTGATCGCTGCTCGAACCTGTTATAATATGATCAGGATGCTCAATCACATATTGCAGCGTATTGCCATTTACTAATGTAATATTGGAATAAGCGACCTTTCCCAGTTTTACCCCTCGTCCTTCTCCATCATAAATAACGTTGAGTTCATTCGCTGTTCCGTCTATCGACCCCAAGAACGGGTCCTTGCGCCCCCAATAGTACAGATAGCCTATCCGCTTTGCAAATTCCAGCAATGAAGCATTCTCACCGGGAAATCCTCCGGCAGTCGCGCACAGGTTCCGGTCCATAATCACTTTCCCAACATGCGTTCCCCCACCTTTGAAAGCATCAGTAGCATACTGATGTACACTCCCGTTCTGAGTCAACTGCTGTGCCTGGGCATAAGTGACAGAGGAAGTAATCCCCTGCGGCACATAATCGGTTATCCAAAGGTGCCAGCTCCATACAATCGTACTGCCGGAATAGGCAGCAATCAAGGCATTCCCCCCTTTGCTCACCGGCACTTTAACGTGGATACGGGCTTTTTGCAGATCACCTCCGTCGGTGATACGCGCCAGATTTGAATGATCGTCTCTACTGATGGCATACCCCACCACCAAATCGCCCGACGTAGCATCATCCTTGGTTTGCCAGATCAACTTAACATCCGTTATTTTTTTGTTATCGGCCAGCGTCGCACCATCCGTCAGATGTGTATTCCAACCACTCAACGGAACATTATAACCATTCATCCCCGCTTCGTGCTTATACGGATTAAAACAGATATTCGTACCGGGCTTCATCATGAAGCAGTTGGAGGTCTCCACCAGGTTGGTGCTTAGCACCGGACTCTGATCTAACAGTTGGATGCGTCTGTCGGCCTGATAATTAGTCGATGTGATATGCACATCCCAGTTATAATCCTTATTCTCGTAAAGGTTGAAGTCCGTCGACTCCCGTCCGCCCAAATAAGCACGGTAGTAGAGGCGCTCCTTCTTCTCTACGTTGTCCACCACTAACTCCATGTACGAAGCGGCGGTAGGCGCATTCTCTTTCGTACGATAATAGGCAGAGGTAGCCTTGGCCGAAGTGCCCCGCACATTGGCGGGTATCCATACGGTTTTCTCTCCCCCCGCCAGATCAGCGGCATTCGTCAGGCGATAATAATCGACATACTCCACCATTTCGTCCGGATAGGTTTTCCCCCACTTCGTGTCTGTCTTCGCAGGAAGCAGACGGAAGGCAGCCGGCACCTGGCAGAGTTTTACCTCTTTCAGCACATACCCCTTTTGGGTGAGGTTTTTATCATCCACCGTCCAGGTCACTTTCAGCCTGGCAGCCAGCCGTTTGAGCAGCAAGCGGGTATCATAGTTGCCATCCGGACTCTGAAGTTTGCCGTCGGCCGTCACGTTGACGTGAGGCAGATGAAGTATATAGGGCATTTTGTTGATATCGGCTTGCGTAAGTCCGCCGGCCGGAATGGTATGTTTGAAGAGTGTAGTATCCATCATCTGTTTCTGCACATTGGCAAGGTTACCGCTAATGGCAGGTGTCGTATTCCCTTGCCCGCGGACTATCACCACCAACTGGCAATCCGTGGCTTGCTGCAAGGTGAGGGAAGTGGGAGCGGTAGAGAAATTCGCTCCGATTGGGACCGTCTCCTTATATTGTACGCTTCCCATCAGATTACCGCTCTGGTTATACTGCATCAGGTGGAACTGGTAAAGCGCGTCCGGACGGGTGACTTCCCCGGTCCGGGTCTTCGCCGCAGGCAGCAGGCGTGCGCTGAACGCTCCGCCCTCTCCATCCTCTCCGGCACGCGTATCGGCGGGCACCGAAAGCGCGTATCCATCCTCCTCGTCGGCAAAACCGAAAGAAAGAGATACTTCTACCGGATTTCCTTCACCGGCTGCCGGAACAGACTCACTGAACCGCTCCTCACAAGACGTCAACCCCATCAACAGGGCCGTTACCGTGAGCATACATCCTAACCTATTCATACAACTGCTGTATTTCATCTTACCTCCTTCGTATTATCTAAAATTCACTTCATTCGGGATGATTTCCACTTCATCGAACATGATCACGTTACCATCCGTGATGGTCACCCTTACGTCCGCACTATTGGCTCCGCTGATGTTGACGGTCAAATCATAAAGATAGCCCCGCTGGATATTATAGTCATTCATTAAGTTACCTCCCAAATAAATACGGTATTTCATGCCGATTGCATCCGTCGCACCAGGATAAGTATAAGTTCCCTCCAAATCCAGATACGTGCATCCCGTCAACGCTCCACCGTCTCCCGGTCCTTTTCCTGTCAGGTTCTTTTCAGCGAAACTCCCCCCTGTACCTGTACCCCGAAGATTCTCAGCCATGTGGAAACTGCGGGTTGTGTTCACCGGAAAAACACTTGTGCCATCCGTAGATTTAATTTCCACAACTGAACCGCTAACCGACGACAGATCGGGATACCGAGCTGTCAATGCTCCACCCCCACGTGCATAAAGCGCACTCTTCTCAGGCAAGTTATATACTTTTAAAGCAGTGATTGCCGCCTTTGCACCATAGTTTGCTCCCTCCGTTGAAGTTATATCGGACGAAAGCCTCCATGTCACGTTTACCTTGGCGAATGCACGAAGCAACGGAGCTACCACCACCAGTTTACCCTCGGCACTGGCCGATGTCAACGGGCCGGAAGACAGCAAAGTAGGATTGCTACTCTGAAAATCAACAGTGACCGCTTTCAGTTTCGATTCTTTTTCAATTCCGCTGCCACCTGCAACCGTCTGTTCCGTAAACAAGTCGGAACCAGCATTGGCTATCACGTAAAACCGGCTTGCCGCTGTCGAGAAGTCCGAAGTAGCAACTTCAATGGTCATGTTCTCTTTCGGAATGCTCAGCTTTGAATTATCAAAATACTGGGCTTTCAGAAATGTTCCATCCACCAGCTGTGTTCCGCCGTCACCAGTCGTACTGTATTGCACTACCCATACATTATCAATCATCACCTCGTTCAGCGTTCCTCCTCCCCGTGTGTTCACCTCCAACACTCCCGGCAAACTCAACCGGAAGACCATGTTTCGCGATCCGGCGGAAGTCTCTTCCTCAGTGCAGCCTCCCATCGACGACAATAGAACCAATGCCATTGCCACTTGTCCCCAGAGATTCCTGAATCCTATTTTTACTCCATCCATATTGCTATTATAACTTTGTCTGTTTCTTCAAAACGATGATCCGGAAAAGCGTATCTATCCCTTTCCCAAATCATCGGTATTCAGCGTAATTGTATTATATTCTTTCACGGCCAGCGTCAGATCGGTTGGTTTCAGAATACCATAAAACGTCAACGTAAAGTCGAACTGATAAGTCATTCCCGGCAACAACACTTTCTGTATCTCGGCAGGGAACGAACTGACATAAGGGGTATCCGCATAATAATCCACTGTCAGATCTACATCGAACTTTATCAACGTCGAACCATCAACGGGAAGCAATACCTCTTTGCTGCTCTCACGCCATGCAGTCGGATTTCCACCAGCCGGTTCCTGAAACGATTCAAAAGCGAATGAAGATTCATAACCGGAAGCTGTCCCCCATGCCGGTTGTCCCAGCGTATAAGCCAGCGAAGGCGGCAGTCCTGTTATAGTCACCCTATTGGCTTTCAATTTTTCAACACGCACCGGTGAGCCGTCTTTGGCTCTTACCCTCACCTGCACCTGTGCCCCCATTCTCTTAAACGGATTGGGCAGCGTCACGCTCATGTGGCTCTCTCCCATCTGGTTGGGTTGTACCACGATCCCTTTCAGCGTAGTATACATAAAGTCTTTGCCGTTCCCGACCGGAATCGTACCGTCCGTCTTTAGTTCCGGTACTTCGGTCGAGGAGTTATACGACACCAGATAAAGATCGTACGTCCCGCGATATAAATAGAGTTCACCCGTGGCCACTCCATTCTTCACCGTATAGGTCTTACCGTCCAGCGGTTGGGTCTTTGTTGTGGAAGCATTGGCCGGAAAAGCGTAAACCTGGAATGTCTTTCCGTCCGCCATATCCGCCGGATCACCGTCCACACGCGTCGACGCCTCTCCTGCCACCAAGCGGCAGAGCCGGAAACTGAGTGCCACCGGCTCTCCTTCATCTCCGCCGGAACCGGACGCCCCGGGCATATCATCCCCCGAACACCCTGCCAGCCCAAGACTCCCCAAGCAGCAAAGGCCACAACCTATCCAATATTTCAGTCTCTTATTCATCATCGTTCTATTTTTGTCACCACAGATTACACAGACTTCTCACGGATTAATAATTTATCCTGGTTGATATTGAAGAGTAAATAATCTGTGTTAATCCGTGTAATCTGTGGTGAAACTTAAATTCCAATACTCGTGTTCTGGTTCGCGTCACTCTTCCAGTCATCTATCTTCACCGAACTCAAGCTGCCCCCCATCTTGTCCACCGTGATCTGATAGACGTAGTGGTAACCGGCTTTCCATTCGGCACTTACCGATTTCGTCTCAAACGCATGGGCGTTTTCTGCCGACTCACCATTGATGCGAACCTTCAGGCGGAACGAAAGCACAGTTTCCTTTCCCGTCATCGGGGCTGTCAGGCAGCTCACATTCGGTGTAGCCTGCTGCTCTTTCAGCACGACCGGCCTTGCCGCATCGGCAAGCGTCAACAGGGAGGTGGACGACAGGCCATTGAGGACACCGGTCTTCAGGTTCATTGTACCCGTACCCGACTGCAAACGGCTGGTTCCGCTCTGTATCTCTATCTGCACCAACTCCAGCTTATCTTTATTCGCCGAAGCCGACTTCACAATCCGGAAGCTGACCTTTGCCAAAGCGTGCTTCATCCTGAAGCTGACCGCCCGGGCACCCGAAGTGGCCGTGACCGGTGCCAGCCCCGAAGCGGGAGATACTCCATAGAGATAGTCCGGCTGATCCGTCGCCAGAAAATCGGTGGCACCGGCGGTAGTCATCACCGATACGGGTACAGTGTGGTTGCCGTCAGCCTGATGGGTCACTCCCGCCACCGGAGGATGACAGGCATACAGAAGGGCATTGGCGGTAATCACCGGAGCAGCATCCGCGCTCCAGGAGTTGTTCTGCAGCCGATACTCCGAAAACGGATTGCTGCCATAAGCCACGTGAGCCTCAGTAGTGGCATATACACTGATCGCCTCGACGGCGGTGACGGCCGCACGGGTGGCGGCACTTCCCTCTCCGGTTTCCACTTCCACCCCGGTCAGCCGCAAAGGGCCGCCCGCAGGCAACGGATCGTCCGCCCCGCACGAGGTGAATAAGGCTGCGAGTAGCAGTACGGCTCCCATCGTGCCCTTATGGGCTTTCCTATTCTTCATCGGTCTATATTCTTTCTGTTTCATCTCTCTTCTTTTCTCAGGTTGCGCTTCCCACATTTTCTTCCGCCACATCGCTGAAAGGCGCCACGGTGACACCCGTCAGAATCAGTTCGTTGGTGGCGGTGAAGTTATATTGGTAGTTATATCCCGCCTGTAGCGTAAACGGTGACGTGTCGGTATAAGTCTTTTGCGCCTCCGTCGTCGTTTTCAGCCTAATGGTGAACTGCCGCGAGCCGGGACAGACTATCGCCACATAAGTATGGCGGACGGAAGCCGTCGTGCTTCCCGAGGCGCAATACGGGGTTATGGTTTCCGAGGTACCTGCATCGGTACGAATCCCCGTCCCGGACAAAGAGGCGCTCTCAGGTGTCTGCGACGACTGATAAGTCACCACCACAGTCACCTTCGCCGCTGCCGGCGCAAAGGTAAAGCTGCATTTATTTCCGTTCAATACTCCTGCCGCCGTCAACCGGTTGCTTTTCCAGAAATTGGTTGGCGTGCTTTGATCGGCAAGGATACCGCTGAATTCCTCCGGAAAGGAAGCCGCAAAAGACTCTGATCCGGTAGTGGTCAACGCTGTCTGTCCTTCGGCCAGTCCCCAGCTGCTCTCCGCTTTGCGCTGATAGAGTGCACTTTCGGCAGCACCACCGGATTTCGATATTTTTATCCGGTCGCCGGTGACGAACGTCCGTTTGTCATAGTCAGTCGCGTGCGTGTCCCCGGCACGGGTCTCTCCTTGTCCTATTTCCGCCGATACTTCCAACGGAACAGGCAACGGATCCCCTTGGGCGCACGCCGCCAGAGCCAGCGCAATCCATACTCCTCCTATCCAATTCGTTCTCTTACCGTTCATTGTTCATCATTTAATTTACCACAGAGTGACACAAGGTCACACAGAGGTTATTCGTTCATAATTTATTGTTACGTGAGACTTCCCGTATGCGACTCTCCGTTCTCCCATCCTTTGATCTCTTCTCCTACGGGCATCAGGATGTTGTTTTGCAACGTAAGGGTGTAACTGTAATGGCTGCCCGCCTTCCGCTCGCAAGTCAGGCTGGCGGTATAGCTCACTCCGTTGTAGTCGGTCACCGTAACGGTAACCTTCTTCTGCTCCGGCGTAGGTGATTCGGCTGTCAGCGGTGACAGGATGCCGTGCCAGGTGTATTTCGTCTCGTCCGGACGATACAGGTAGATATCTTCGTCAGCGGTTCCGCCGCTATAAAGCCCTTGACCTTGCACGGTCATATATGCGAAGGGTTGTGTCAACGCATTCTTACCCTCAAATGTCAAGGTCAACTTGGTGTTGCGGTGCACAAAGGCATTCTCGCCTCCCGTGAAGGAGAGCACCCCGGTTGCACCGGAAGTCACCCCGGCACTGGTACGGAGCAAGTTACTGTTGCGGTAGTTCTCACCGTCCACACCTCCCGTTTTGTTTCGTTGATCGGCATAAATGCCGGAGTAATCGGCGGGATACATAGCCTGATAGGTAGCTCCCGACTCAAAAAGCAATTCCGAGCCCGCTGCCGAAGGGGTCCACTCTCCTGTGGCGGAAAGCGTATAATCCACCGGAGCGGACGAACTTCCACCACGCGTACGGATGATACGGATGCGGTCGGCAGTAACGAAAGTGCTGCGGTCGTAACCATTGTCGGCGGCAACGGCACGGGTGGGCGCCACCGTCTGCGCCGCATCCGGCACACCTATTTCGGCGGTCACCGTCAGCGGAGTTCCCTCCGGTACGGAGGGCAACGCCGTGTCGTCGGCACATCCGGCCAGCACCGGCAGCAGACACACGATATAGAATTGAATTGCTTTCATACACATCATTTAAAAAATTATCATCCTATCGGCTTCATATCCTGGTCCACCGGAGTCTCAGCATTCCAAGGCAGAATGGCCGCGTCCTGCAAGGTCAGTCCCCGCTTACCCAGCGTCAACGTATATATGTATTGGTTTCCCCGATCCCATGCCTGATTGAAGACATCGGTCGTAAGGGTCAGTTCACGTTCGGTGGCGGTGTTACCCAAACCGGCTTCGCCCAGCCGCAAAGTCAAAGTGACCCGTGCAGACGATGCTGCCGCCGTTTTCGGCGCCACCAGTCCATAGGCCACGGTAACAGCTCCGGTGGTTCCTATCTTCTGCGGGTTTGCCGAAGGGGTGAAGGTTAGCTTACCACTTACAGACAATCCGGATAGCGTCCCATCCGATAAAGCCATCGCGCCCGAAGTGCCCGTAAGAAAGGGTGTAGCGCCTCCCTCGGCGGTCAGGTGAACGCTTTTTACATAGTCATACACCGCATCCGCAGGCCGGTCAGTCGCATTCTGGATGCGAAACACCAGTTGTGCCAACGCATGTTGCAAGTAAATGGCAGGAGTGGCACTTTGGCTGTTGGCAGTGATGGGCTCAGCCGATCCCTGAGTGGAAGTGGCGGAACCGTACAGATAGTCATGGACGGAACAACCGTAGTCATTGGCTCCGTCAAAGGTCTGCCCCTCAGGCAGAGTTACCGGAAGTGTGGGCAGAGTGGTTCCGCTACCGGCCGTCAACGTCACGGTGGCAGGTGACCAGGCATGGAGCCTTGCCGTCCGGAGACTGACATAGGTAGGCGGGGTGCTGCTCCAACTGTTGCCGGAACCTTTGGTAAAGGTGGCTCCCGTGGCACTGCTACCGGGATAGAGACTACCGTCCGGAGCTGCGAGGTAGATGCCGATGCTATTGATCCGGTCTGCACCCGTACCGATACCATTGACAAGGGTACGGCTGGAGACGAGGGTAGCACCGACATGAATACCGGGCCGCAAGGGGACGCAGTCTCCGTCGATGACAGAAAAGTCTTCGCCGGAACAGGCACCGCAAAACAGGGCTATGCTCCAAAGGAGCAAAAAGGTAAATGGTCGGTTCATCTATTATTTGGTTTAATTCACCACAGAGAGACACAGAGTCTCACAGAGTTTTACAGTTCTCAACTGTTCATCATTGATCGCTGATCGTTCATTGTTGATCGTTCCGTCCTCTGTGGTGAATGTATTTCATAACTATTGTTTATTGTATATCTAAAGAACCTCCGGGTGTTTCATTCCACTTAGTTACGGTCACGTTAGTGATAGAGAGTTCTTTACCACTGAGCTTGACGGTGTAGAGGTAATTGTTTCCGGCTGTCCAGGCATTCGTCGCAGCATTACCGAGACTGACCGCATAATCCTGATTGTCAATCTTAAGGGTGACCTCTACATTCGTTTTGTCCTGCGTCGATTCGGGCAGCACCAAGATACTTACTTTTTTCGAAGCGTTCTGGGCTGTGGTTCTGGCAGCGTCAGTGTCAGCCGAGGCTTTCTGCAAAATATAATTCGAGATACCTCGTGTATAGGTCAGTGCCGCAGGATTGCTTCCCGGGGTTATCGTACCGTCCGAGATCTTCATTGTAGGATTGGTACCACCATTATTTAGTATAGTGCCGCTTTTGTTAGCAAGCACCAACTTGGTTAACGCACCGGTATTCTTATAAGTATGATCCGCATATACCCGGAAACTGACCATGGCAAGGGCATGCTTCATGGAGAGAGTGACTTTTCCGTCTTTACCGGATACACCTTTTTTATAACTGGCTTTCGGAGTACTTGTTTGGTCGGCATACATATAGTCCACTTCTCCGGGAGCTGTGACAATCGCATCTCCGGTAGCATTATCAGCAGCGGTGATCTTTGAATTTTCATTAGACTCTGTCCCCGGAAATACGGAGATATTCACGGTAGAATTAGCAGTCACCTGCCCGCTTCCGTTCACCTTCAAAGCTTCACCGGATGTCGCAAGCGCCCCGCCTGTCCCCGGTTTATAGGCCGGATAATGCGCATAAATGTTCGCCTCTTCCGCCGAGAGATAAATCTTATCCGTACCACTATTACTCCAATTGCTGCCACTATAGGTATAAAGCCCGTAATTATTCGTCGCATTGTTGGTCGTCGCGTTGCTTGCGTATACCGCGATGCTTCCCATCGCAGTTCCGTCCGTAGCCGCATCTGTGCCTTGTATCGCGCTGCGTGTCAGTGCCACCTGCGGTGACACCTGCAATTCTACTCTTTCCTCTTCGTCCGTCCCTTCTTCGGGCAATGCGCTCTCACCGCACCCTACGGCAAGAAGCATTGCCGGAAGAGCAAGCAGCCAATGAACTTTCATATTATGGTTCATCATGTTTCGTTTTTCCTTTAATATATAATTCGTTTTTCTTTTGAGTTCACCACGGAGGACACAGAGGACACAGAGTTTTTTTTTAGTCTTTCTATCTATTACCTCTTGAATAAATCCCCTCTGTGTACTCTGCGTACTCTGTGGTGAAATTACTCTGTGGTGAAATTATTCCGCCTCCAGGTCACCGTCCACCGTCACCGTAGTCCACGGTTGCACGGTCACGGAGGTGATTCCTAATTCATGGTCACTGATGGTCAGCGTCACGGTATGGGACATGCCTGCCTGCAACAGATTCTCTCCGGCGGCGTAGTTCACCGTTAAACCGCTGAACGTGCCTATGGAAGTTTCTACAGTCAGTGTATAGGTGTCGCCCGCCTGTAAAGGGGGCACCTGTATCGTTCCTATTTCCACGGGAACGGTGCCGGTCACCTCGGTTCCCGGTCCGGCAAGGCTCAGTGAGAGTCCGGCGGGATGTTCCTCCGTAGCGCTGAACACCGGCACTCCCGTAGCCAACGTCAAGTCCGCGCAAGGCAGCGCCCCGTTCACCGTAATCCGGCGGATGCTTACAGCCACTCCGTCCGTCAGGCCCTTGCAGGCTTTGAAGCAGAGCTGTGTGAGCAGATGGTTGAACTCCAGCGGACGGTCCGCCTTCAAGCGGTTGCCGGCAAAGCGCTCACCTTCCCACTTGTTGCCACGAAGCTCGGCGGCATAAAGCAAGTCGGTTTGCCCCGTAAGCACGAAAGATGCCACACCGCTTACCGGAACGGCTGCCGGAGCGAAAGCGGTCAGATAGAGCCAGTCGCCCGAAGGGGGGTATACAGGCCCGGCTCCCGCCGCCGCTTTCCACTCCATAGTGCCGTTGGTCCGGACTATAGCGTCCCAAGTACCTTCGTATGCCTCCGATAAAGAAGCGTAGTCACCCTTCACAGTAGAAAGTGCCACCGTAGCTTCGAACTCCTGTTCCGGCAGATTGCCGGCAGCGGCATCCCTCGACAGCGCTCCGTCCCGGGCACAGAGCTGCACCGGGACCCTCTCTTCCGTCAAGAGAGAGTCGCCGGCGGCCGTACAGCCGGAAACCCATGCGCCCAGCAGGGCGAAGAGGCTTATCTGTGTAAAAGAGTGTTTCGTCAACATGGGCAACAGGGAGATTTATTCTAATGTCGCGCTGCCGTCAGCACCGGCCTTCCATGGAGTCACGGTAGCGGTAGCCGTCACTTTGGTAGCATTCGCACCCTTCGGCTCTTTCACTGTCAAGGTGATCAGGTGGGCTTCGCCTTTCACTGTAGCCAGATCATCTCCGCCCGCAGCCTTAACGGGCACATTGTGGAAAGGAATGTCTGTGCCACCTACATTGATAATGGCGCAAACCATCAGTTTAGCCGCAGGACGGATCATGACCGGTGTACCCACTTTCACGGCTTCCGCCGACAACACATTGTTAGAAATGCCCGGGACAGGAAGAGTACCGCTATTGATATTATCCCACGTCACATCGCCATTGGTGGCGTTCACCATGGTAGGACGATAAGCCTCCTGCACCTCAATGCTTTTCAGGCTGACCGTTTTACCTGCCCACTCTCCTTTGCTCTCGGCAATCGGTTCCAGTTTCATCGCAAAATTAAGCTGAGTGGTGAGGTGCTCAAAAACCAGGGCGGCTGTTTGCGATGCCCCGCTGTTGCCGGCCGCTACTTCCTTCGCATACATCACGTCCTGCTGTCCGTCTGTCTGAAGGATCTTTACTGTAGTCGCACTCACCTCACCTGCGGGAGAGACTGCCGCCAGGAAAGAATTCTCACTCGTATTTGACGCATGATAGTAAAGAGTAGGGTTCAGCCCTAAATCGGCGGCAGAACCGCCTACCGTGAAAGTGGTGTTCGATACGGTTGCGCGTGCATTCAGCGTTCCGTTATCGGCAACATCGTTCTTAGTGACCGGAGTAAAACCCAACCAGTCTCCCGATGTTCCGTCATGCATCAGCACGGTAGCTGTCACATCGGCTCCTTCGGCAGCCACAGCACGGCTGGTAGCCAAGCCCTGTACACTCTGCGACACCCGGATAGGGGTTGCGTTCACCGGACCCACGGGCAGACTGTCCGTGTCATTGCTTGAGCAGCCCGCCAATAGGAGTGCCATAGCCGCTACACTTAATTTCGTTTTCATCATTTTTTTTTAAGTTTATAGTTAATAATATAGTTGTTATTTCAAGGATTCACCGTTTACCTTGCCTCCATCCAGTTCGCCGCTTCCCGGTTTCCCCGCCTGCCACTCTCCTACTGTGGCCACGGCGCTTATCTCTGCAGGATCGGGTGCTGAAGGTGAGGGTAACTCCACCTTCACCGTATACGAGATGCCTCCCTCGCCTGCCCCGCCTCCTTCGAAACGGATGGGAAGTTCCCGGTAGACCCGGTCGTGCGTACGGTCATCGTCCACGGCCAGCGTCAGGTCGAGGGTGAACGTTGCCGAAGGTTGCACCAATACATAGCCCGGAAGGAAAAGTTTGCCATCGGTAAACCCTAATCCGTCCCCTCCTTCCTCAACGGTATAGATGGGGACCGAAACCGTTTCACCCGTAGCGGTAAGCAGTTCCGTAGCAAGCGAAAGGCTGACCTCGCCGGCCAGACCATTGAGGTGGAGCTCACGGATGCGAAACCCTTCGGTGTTTTCCGCCTCGATGGTGAGGGCAAAACTGAGCCGGGTCAGCAGGTGGCGGTACATCAGCGATTGTTCTTCCGCCGGACCGAAAGGTGACGACAGCGAACCGGACTGTTCCCCGGTCAGCATCAGGTCTTCTTCGCCCGTGAGCCGGTAAGTCAGGCTGCCGTCCGCCTCCAGGGGAGCCGGGGGATAATATCCCCTCAGAAAGAGCGCCGAACCGTCAGCGGGATAATAGCGTTCGGGGGTGAGGCGGATTTCGTTGTCCGTAGCCACCCCGTCCCAAGCACCGTCGTACTCTCCCGTGCGGCTTCCATAGGCAATGCCCACAGAAGTTTCGCCAAAGGTGCTGACCAACGCACGGGTGCGGATGCCTGTGTAAAGCCGGATGGGGACAGGCTCTACCTCGGGACGCGGCTCAAGGGTGCGCTCGGTGCAGGAGCAGAAGCAGAAGCCAATAAGAGCGACCACTTTTATCATATATTTCGGCTTGAATATCATATTCCCAATCTTCTTGTTTTAGTTCACCACTATTATTAAAACCTATATCCCACGCCCACGTTGATCCCCGTCAGCCCCCAACGGACGGACGAGGCATCGTGATGATAGTATGCATGGGGCGGCTCGTTGTCGTAAGCCTTCGCCGAGGCATTGCGATAGCCTCCACGTATCCCGGCTTCTATCCCCCAATGGCGTGACAGGGGCAGATAGACACCGAAAGAAAGTCCGGTATGCCAGTAGCATCCCGTGCGGCTGGCACCTGTAGCGCCCGCATCTCCCGAAGGTGAAGGCTGATAGTCGAAGTCGCCCAGTTGCCCGTAAACTCCCAGATAGAACCGGCGGTAACGCCCGTCTCCCCTAAGCCACAGGCGGGGTTCGAGGCTAATGCCCGAAACACCCCAGAAACGGTGCTCCTTCCCCCCTTTCCAACCGGAATATGCCGCCGAGGCCATCACTGACCAACGACGGGCAAAGCACAGTTCGGCAGCCAGGTTGGGACGGAAAGCCGCCAAACGGCCCTCCGGCGTCAGACCCGCCCAGTCGGACAGATTGGTTTTCAGGGAGAAGATGACCCGCGAGGGCCCGACCTGCGCAGGGTATGTGTGCTCCGCTGCGAGCGGGCGGGACTGTTCGTGAAGAGCGGGTGCCGGGCACGTTCCGCCTTCCGGCAACGAAGGAGCCCGTGCGGGCAAAAGCGGATAACGGGAGGCATACCCGGCATAGCGGGAAGGGCTCAGGGTATCGGCCGCCAACGGTTCGCGCAGGCATACCACCACCACATCGCGCTCCTCGTCGGGACACGGCACGGCATGGTTGTGTGTCACAAACCAGGCTTCTTTCATCCCCTTGCGGGTGATAAGTTCGGATTTCACACGGCTGCTGCGTACATAACCCAGCCGGAGATTATCGCGCACACTGCTCCCCGACGTACAGTAACCGTCTACGTAGATGCGCATCTTTCCATCCACGATGGAGGAACGGAAAGCGGTGACTGCCGCAAAAAGCCGTTTCAGTTCGTGGTCGTTGCCACGATAGTCGGCATACAGCACATCACGCCCCTGTACAAAACGGAATGTATGCAGCGAATCGCACCGCCGGGCAGGGCAAACGCCGCCCTCTTGTCCCAAAGCAGGGGCGGAAAGCAGAAAGACATATAGGAGCAGAAGTAAAATCCGGTTCATGGCAGACAATCTCTAAAAATCAAATTACAAACACAATTCCGTCAAATGAATCTCACCGAAGATGCTGCGCATCATCTGGTTGACCACACCCATACGGGAAGCGACTACCCCATAGCGTCCGTAGACACGCTGTTCGTCCACGTCGGGAGAAACCGGGTGTACACCCTCGTTCAGTATCAGCAAAAGGGATAAAAGGTTGACGGACTCCAAAGGCTTACAGAGTTCGTATGACTCCGGCTTATCCGGAGCCTCCTGGCAGACACAACGAACTAAGCCTCCGCCCTCTAATTGAAGCAGAAGTACAGAAGCATCTTTAAAAAAACAATCAGCAGGATTGTAAGGACAGCCGCAAAACGTGTCCCGATAATAGATATAACGCAAAAGCCTGATGGCTTCCTGAGTAATTGCTGTAAGCATATTTTCTTGTTTTGTTGTGTGATGGCCGTTACTTTGTAGGTAACGGCACATGACAGACTGAAGTGTCAGCGGGCATCTCACTCTCTAAACATCAGAAATAAAAACATTTATACGTTTAGCAACCGGCATAAAATGTC
Source organism: Bacteroides fragilis (assembly GCF_019583405.1). Classification (GTDB taxonomy): domain Bacteria; phylum Bacteroidota; class Bacteroidia; order Bacteroidales; family Bacteroidaceae; genus Bacteroides; species Bacteroides fragilis_B. Next base: position 99,469 of record NZ_SZUU01000002.1, read on the forward strand.
AATATCACATTTAAACATTTAAATGCGAAAGCCACTCACATGCGGTTTTTCTTCAAGAACAGATAAAAATGCAAGTAAAAAAGACAGTATGGAAGATTATTTGGAGATTTAAACGAAATTATTTACGATTTTATTTGGATATTTGCTTTGTTTTGTTCACTTTTGTGCTGTTATACTCATGCCGTTACCTACAAAGTAACGGCTGATTATCAGCTGCATACTACTACATGGCAGCATTTATCTGTCCCATGGTGTACTTTATGATTCCTTCATTGACACGGTTCAACTCTTCCTCTTCAAAAGGTTTCAGGTAAGTCTCCGTCACCTTGACAGAGGAGTGCCCCATAGCATTGGCAATCAAACCTATCGGTACTTTTTGATGGAAGGCGGTTGTTGCCCACGTATGGCGGATAGTATACGAACTGATGCGTACACCCAGCCCCAATACCTTGGAGAGCCTGCCCAAGCGATGGTTGAACTTGCGAAGTTCCCTTTGATATGTTTTATATCCGACCTCGCTCCCCCATTCGCAGGTCCCCAGAATAGGGAAAAGATAATCTGAGCCCTCCTGGCAGTTTGCATCGAGATCGATCAGGGCCTGCGTCTCTGCAGAAACAAGAGCAGTCAGTGTACGTCCCGTCTTCTTACGCTTGTATGTCAACCGTTTCTTGGGCTGCAAACCCTTAGCAGGCAAGTAAGCATAATCGGCAAAAGACATCCCACGGAAACGATACATCAGGCTGGCGCGTACACATGCCGTCCGAAGTGGCTTGGGAAGCGCCGCGAGGTCGGCATTGAGTATCCTGCTCATGACACATGGTTCGATGGCGCGCTTAATACCGGCACGCGTACCGGTACCGACATCGCTGAAAAGCATAGGATCATAGTTCTCTACTATCTTCTCGCGAACCGCCCTCCTGTAGGTGGCTTTAAGCATACGGAGGTAGGTGGAAACCGTATTCTCCTTCTTTCCTGCTCCCCTTAAGTGATTTTCGTATCGTTTCAGGCATTCGGGCGTGAGCACACCGAACGGAACAGCCTTGTTTCCGCAAAAAGCGGAGAACGACTTCATGGCACAATCATACACGTGGGCAGTGCCGTAACGACCACCCGACTTCATTTTTTTGACCAAAGAAGATAAATAAAATGTTAAACTTTGTTTTTTCATATTTTATCAATTTAATTACAAATAACACTTCTCGCGCGTTCCGGTTCATTGCGGGCGCACGCGATGAAACATCTGGACAAACAGCCAGATACCCGATAAACAGGGGGATCAAGAAAGAAAAGAACTATTAAAAAAATTCATATATCTTTGCGCCCCAAAATGTAAATTAACAGCTTTTCGGCAGAAATTATAAACATTTAAAAGAATTAAGAACATGAACATCCAACACAAAAACTGGCTACTCGAAGGATTCCATCCGGTATCCACCGTAGCCGTCGCTTATTTTCCGGACTTACAGACCGGTAGTTCAGCAATCCGCCGCTTCCGCAGCGAAATACAGAAGCACCCCCGACTCGCACGGAAACTGGCGGAAGCGGAATATCACCAGCACACCCTGATGCTCTCTCCCAGACAGATCTGTATCATCATCCGATATTGGGGCATGCCAGACGAAGTAGGATTATTGATCGCCCGACATCCGGAACTGAGGGGGACTCTGCTCAATCGTGACCGGAAATTCGACTGATATATTTATATATCTTTTTTTGTTAGTATTTATTATATGGCCCACCTGATATTTTCGAGGGGTGGCGGAATACCGCATAAACATCTGTAGCTCAAATAATAAGAGGCAGAAAAAAGATGGCTCCGACACTGGCCCACCTATGGAGGACGAAACGAGGAGGAAACGGAGCCTCAAACGGAAGCAAACAGAGCCTCCGTCACAGGCCATCAGAGACTCTGTCGGAGAGGATCAGAGCCTCTGTCCGTCCCCCTCTCCGAAGCAGAAAGCAGCAGAGAATGACTTATTCCAACCAATCAGAACCCGTTTTTTGGAGAGGGGGCGAAGGGAAGGTACTTTTGCGGGGAGTTCACCACAGAGTAGCACAGAGCGACACAGAGTTTTTGTTTCTTTTTGATAACCGGTACACTTGAAAAAAATATTTTCTCTATGTTACTCTGTGTTACTCTGTGGTGAGAAATCAGATTAGAAATCCATTAAAAACAAAACTACCATGAAAACACCAACTGTCGAAATGCTGAAAAAAGGTTATATCGTTATTCCCAAATCCCTGCTGGAAAACTATTTCGCTACTCACGGACAAGCAGAAGGACGATTCGAAGCCCTGATACGGGTACTGATGAACGTCAACTACTCGGATATGGAGTGCTCCTCCTGCGGAAAGCACTTCATCTGTCATCGGGGCGAATCGCCCCACAGCCTGCTCCACTGGGCGAGCCTGCTGGGCTGGAAACGCACGCAAACCCGGCACTTCTTCAATGCAATGATCAAAGAAGGCATCATCGAGCGGCTACCCTCACCCAACGGAATGATGCGGATACGAGTCAACAACTACGACTTATGGACGGGGAAGCTGAAAGCGTATGAAACGGGAAACAGTTCGTCGGACCGGAGTTTCCACCTCTTCTGGGAAAAGTATCACGAGATGACGCAAACAGCCAAAGTAAACATCGGACGTGCAAGGCGCGAATGGAAAAAGCTGAGCGAACCCGAACGCCGGGCAGCCATCGAAAGCGTGGAGGAATACTATTATCACTTGAACGACACACGGTTCTGCAAACAAGCAGCGATGTATCTGGCGGATAAAGCGTTTCTGAATGAATATGAAATGTAAGGTACACGCGCGCGTACATTATATATAAACGAATCAGGGTTCACCACAGATTTCACAGATTAACACAGATTTAAATTTAAAAGGGGAACACCGAAAAATAGAACCGGAACTATGAGAGAAATCAATCGCTCACCACAGAGTACACGGAGTACACAGAGTTTTAATGTTTTTCACCACAGATTACACAGATTAACACAGATTGAGAAATAGATAAATCTGTGTTAATCCGTGTAATCTGTGGTGAACTCCGTTCATTAGCATTAAAACTCTGTGTATTCCGTGTAATCTGTGGTGAAAAACCTTATCGCTGACCGAGCTGAGAATCGATAAAGAAAATACCGGCATCACCGGCTCTCTTGATCTTATCGACAATGCCCTGTGCAGTAGCTTCTTCTTCTACCTGTTCGCGAACGAATCCCCAAAGGAAATCCTGAGTCGCTTTATCTTTTTCGGCTGCGGCCATGTCGACCAATGCATCCACTAATTTCGATACATGGCGTTCGTGCTCAAAGACGTGTTCAAACACTTCGAGGGAAGTACCCCAACCGGTAGGAACAACATCTACCTTATCTACTTTGGCCGTACCGCCACGTTTGATAATATATTCGGCCATGGCATAAGCATGCCCCATCTCTTCCTGAGATTGCTTCTTCATCCAATGTGCAAAACCGCTAAAACCTTCTCTTTCAAAATAGAAAGACATAGACAAATACAGATTAGAAGACCACATCTCGGCTGTAATCTGTTCGTTAATTGCATTCTGTAATTTCTCTGAAATCATAATCGTATTCATTTTAAGTTATTAAAATCACTACAAAAATAACAATTTTAAAAGATAGATTGTTCGGAGATTACACTAATTCCTCCGAAGTATAGCCCTTCGGTAATTCACGGCAGTTATAGCCGGAAGCCATAATCTCGCCATAAGCACCGGCGGAACGAAGGGCAATCAGGTCGCCACGCTTCACCTTATTCAGATCGACGGCTTTACCAAAAACGTCGGACGACTCACAGATGGGACCTACCACGTCGTAGGTTTCAACTGTCGTATCCTCGGAAGTCAGGTTCTCCATCTTGTGATGGGCCTGATAGAGTGCCGGACGAATCAGGTCGGTCATACCGGCATCGAGAATGGCGAACTGCTTGTTGGTGCCTTGCTTGACATAAAGCACCTTGGAGATCAGCGAACCGCATTGTCCCGTAATGGCACGCCCCAGTTCGAAATGTAAAGTCTGGTGCGGACGAAGTTTCAGATGTTCATCGTACGTACGGAAATAGTCGGCAAAGTCCGGAATGGCCTGACGGTTGGGGTGATCGTAATCAATGCCCAGTCCACCGCCTACGTTGATATGTTCCACGAGGATGTGACGGGCTTCGAGCTTATCCTGCAACTCGTTGACACGATTGCAAAGCGCAATGAAATCCCCCATATCGAGAATCTGCGAACCGATGTGGAAATGAAGGCCGATAAACTTCACGTTCTTCATACCCAAAGCCACATCGATCACCTTATCCATATCGTGCATGCTGATACCGAATTTGTTTTCGGCCAGCCCGGTAGTGATGTTGGCATGAGTATGCGCACCGACATTGGGGTTGATACGGAAAGCAACGTTGGCTACTTTGCCCTTGGCAGCGGCCAGTTCGTTGATGACTTCCAATTCAGGAACCGACTCGACGTTGAAACAGAAAATATCGTAATCGAGTCCCAGGTTGATCTCCCAATCAGCTTTGCCCACACCGGCAAAGACGATCTTCCCGGCAGGAAAACCGGCTTTGATGGCAGCACGGATTTCACCTCCGCTGACACAGTCGGCACCCAGTCCGCTTTCGCGGATGATGGTCAGTACCTTGGAATTGGCATTGGCCTTGACGGCATAGTGTACACTGAAGTTGTCGTAACGTGCCACCTCACGGTTGACGCACGCCAGCGTGTCGCGAAGCACCTTTGTATCATAATAATAAAAAGGGGTCTGCAACTCGCGGAATTTATGAATGGGGAATACAGTTTTCATGTTGAAAAGTGACTAATGAGGTTTAAGTTGGAATCACCACAGATTACACGGATTTTCACAGATTAACAATTTATCTCGTTGATATTTCGAGATTAAAAGTTCTGTGATAATCTGTGCAATCTGTGGTGAACCTAATTCATTTTATTTGCCGTTGAACAGCATATCGCTGAGCGACTGCAAAGCAACCTTCTTGTCGCACTCACGAATCAGGAAGGAGATGTTATAGTTGCTACCGCCAAACGAAATCATACGCACGGGAATGTCGCGCATAGCATCGAGTGCTTTGGCTTCGAAACCTACGTTCTCCCACTCCAGGTCGCCTACGACGCAGATGATACACATGTCTTTGTCGACTGTAACGGTACCGTATTTCTTCAGGTCGTCCAGAATTTCGTTGAGGTGCTTGGTATTATCGACAGATACGGAAACTCCTACCTCCGACGTACAGATCATATCGATGGAAGTCTGGTAACTCTCGAAGATTTCGAATACCTTGCGAAGGAAACCGTGAGCAAGCAACATACGGCTCGACTTGATCTTGATGGCAGTAATATTACCCTTAGCAGCTACAGCTTTGATCTTACCTTTTTCCGTATCGTTGGAGATCAGTGTGCCCGGCGCAAGAGGGTCCATGGTGTTCAGCAGGCGGACCGGAATGTTGGCATATTTGGCAGGCTGAATACAGGTGGGGTGCAGAATCTTGGCACCGAAGTAGGCCAACTCGGCAGCTTCTTCAAAATGCAGCTGGCGCACCGGCGCCGTTTTGTCGACAATGCGCGGGTCGTTGTTATGCATACCGTCGATATCAGTCCAGATCTGGATTTCGGAAGCATGAATAGCAGCACCGATCAGTGAGGCGGTATAGTCGCTTCCACCACGCTGCAAGTTGTCAATCTCGCCATAAGCATTGCGGCAGATAAAGCCTTGGGTGATGTAAATTTCAGCATCCGGATAGAGTTCCAGTTGTGCCTGAAGTTTATCTTTAATATAGATAGGATCGGGTTCCGCATTCTTATCTGTACGCATATACTCCAAAGCCGGAAGCAATACGGACTTCACGCCACACTCCTGCAAGTAGTAGTTGACCATAGCGGTAGAGATCAGCTCGCCCTGTGCCAGCACCACTTTCTCTTCGAACAGGGTGAAGAGGTCTTTGGTGTACGAACGGATATAGTCGAAATGAGATTTTATGATCTCCAACCCTTTCTGTTTATACTCCTCAGTAGCGTAAAGCTCGTCAACATGCTGTTTATATTTAGCCTCCAGCTTATTGATAATCTCGTTGGCACCTTCCGGATTCTTCTTGTACAGATAGTCGGAAATCTCCACCAATGTGTTTGTTGTGCCCGACATAGCCGAGAGGACAACAATCTTTCTTTCACCATCGGTAATCAATTTGGCCACTTCCTTCATCCGCTGTGCAGAGCCTACGGAAGTTCCTCCAAACTTTAAAACTTTCATTTTCGTTACTGTGTTAAAATTAGTATGTATGTTAATTATTTTCTCTTTTCACAAATTCGTCCGTCACATTGACAATGCGGTGTCCGGCACACCGGTATACCTGTCCGGGATATTCGGCAACCAACTGGAGATTATGGGTGGTCATCACTACCAATGATCCCGCCTGACAGATGTTGTGCAGCAGTTCGACAATGGCCTTTCCAGTCTCCACATCGAGGTTCCCGGTAGGCTCGTCCGCTAAGATAATCTCCGGCGAGTTGAGCACGGCACGCGCTATCACGATGCGTTGCTGCTCGCCACCCGAAAGTTCATTAGGCAGTTTATAGCCCTTATTCTCCATCCCGACAAGGTTGAGCACCTCAGCGATGCGCTCCCTGATCTCTTGTTTATTCTTCCACCCGGTAGCACGAAGCACGAATTCAAGGTTGTCGTTCACTGTACGGTCGGTGAGGAGTTGAAAATCCTGAAAGACAATGCCCAGCTTGCGCCGCAACTGCGGAATGTGCTTACGTTTGATGGATGTCATCCGGTAACCAAGCACTTCGGCTTCGCCGGAAGCCACATCAAGCTCACCATAGAAGGTCTTGAGCAGACTGGTCTTGCCGGAGCCTACTTTACCCACCAGGTAAACGAACTCACCTTTGTGCAGTTGCAGATTGACATCGCTCAGCACACAGAGTTCCTGCTGATGTATCTCTACGTCGGTATAGTGAATCAGTGTTTCGTCCATGAGTCGCTATGTCTTATCTGCAATTCGCGTGCCAGATCTTCGATGCGGTATCCTTTGGAAGTCAACAATACAATCAGGTGATAGATCAGATCGGAACCTTCGTAGATCAGACGGTCGTCTGTGCCGTTGGTGGCTTCGATCACGGTTTCTACCGCCTCTTCACCTACCTTCTGGGCAATTTTGTTGATACCGGACTGGAACAGGCTGGTGGTATAGGACTTCTCGGGCATCTCTTCGTGACGTCTGTCAATGAAATCCTGCAGCAACTTGAGGAACATGACAGGTTCTTCGTTCTTCTCTCCCCAACAGGTATCAGTTCCGGTATGGCATACCGGACCGACCGGATTTACCTGAATCAGCAGGGTGTCTTTGTCACAATCTTCTTTGATAGACACGACATTCAGGAAGTTACCGCTCTCTTCGCCTTTTGTCCACAAACGGTTCTTGGTACGGCTGAAAAAGGTTACTTTCCCGGTTTCAACAGTTTTCTCGTAAGCCTCCTTGTTCATGAAGCCAAGCATCAGCACCTTGCGGGTGTCGTTGTCTTGTATGATAGCCGGAACGAGTCCGTTCATTTTATCAAAATCTAAATCCATGGTTCTTATGTTTTCAGGGTTCACCACAGATTACACGGATTTTCACTGATTAATCTTTGATCTCTCTGATTATCTACGATTAAAAGTTCTGTGTTAATCTGTGTAATCTGTGTTGAACTCTTATTTAATTCATTTCTATATCGTCTTTTATCTTCAGGCTAAGATTTGCTTACGCTTTCTACCTGACGGTAATTCCCTGGCCGCAAAGATACGATTTTAATTCGGGAATTTTAATTTCTCCGAAGTGAAAAACACTGGCTGCCAGTGCGGCATCTGCTTTACCAAGTGTAAAAGCATCGCGGAAGTGCTCCATCCGGCCTGCTCCGCCCGATGCGATAACGGGTATGGAGAGTTGGGAAGCCAGCTCCGCCAGGGGTTCATTGGCATATCCGGTCTTCACTCCATCGTGGTTCATACTGGTAAACAGCACTTCGCCGGCTCCGCGCTCCTGAGCTTCTTTGGTCCACGTCATCAGTTCTTTGTCAGTCTCGATACGCCCGCCGTTGAGATAGCACTTCCACCCGTTCTCAGTCTGCTTGGCATCTACCGCAAGCACACATACCTGTGACCCGAAATGCTTGGCAATATCGTCTATCAGCTGCGGGTTGCGAATGGCGGAAGAGTTAATGGAAATTTTGTCGGCACCGGCATTGAGCAGGCGGTCTACATCACTCAATTCGTTGATCCCTCCCCCAACAGTAAAAGGAATACTGATATTGGCAGCAATCCGCCGGACCAGTTCGGCAAAGGTCTTACGCCCTTCATGACTGGCGGTAATATCAAGAAACACCAGTTCGTCGGCTCCCTGCTCGCTATAGGCACGCCCCAATTCTACCGGATCGCCGGCTTGGCGCAGGTTTACGAAATTCGTCCCTTTCACGGTCTGCCCGTCTTTGATATCGAGACAAGGTATAATTCTTTTTGCTAACACGATTCTATATTTACGATTTTACGTTTGATTAATGGTTGACCACAAAATTACACAGAACTCTAAAGAGTGCAACGATTAAAGAAAACAGAACTCTGTAAAACTCCGCATTACCCTGTGGTTAAATAAATGCCTGAAGCTCTTTAAGAGTGATACGACCCTCGTAAAGAGCCTTGCCGAAAATGACGGCAGGCACCCCGGCTTCGTGCAACGCTTCAATGTCGGCCACACTACTCACTCCACCACTGGCTATCAGGTAAAGGGTGGGATACTCTGTCAGTATCTCCTTATATAGTTCCAGGGAAGGTCCGGCCAGCATACCGTCACAACTGATGTCGGTACAGATCACCTTTTCAACGCCCTTTTTCGTATAATCATTTAGAAAAGGGAAAAGTTCACAGTCACTTTCGTCCTTCCAACCGTTGACAGCTATCTTATGATCTTTGACATCGGCGCCCAGAATGATTTTTTCACTGCCGTAACGGTCTATCCAACGACAAAACATATCAGGGTTCCTGACAGCTATACTGCCGCCGGTCACCATCTGCGCCCCGTTCTCAAAAGCGATTATCAAGTCTTCGTCGCTCTTCAGCCCACCGCCGAAATCGATAATCAGCGAAGTGCGGCTGGCTATCAGGTCGAGTGTCCGGTAGTTGACCACATGATGTGAAGCAGCACCATCCAGATCCACAACGTGCAGACGCCGGATGCCGTTGGCCTCAAACTCCTTGGCAACCTCCACCGGGTTTTCATTATATACCTTTTTGCTATCATAATCTCCCTGGGAAAGGCGTACACACTTCCCATCGATAATATCAATGGCCGGAATTAATTCTATCATCTGTCTGTTCTCAATTAACGGTTTAAACTTCCGGGGGAATCAGAGCTCCAGGAAATTCTTTATAATTCTCTCACCCGCCACCCCACTTTTTTCGGGATGAAACTGGGTGGCATAGAAGTTATCTTTATGCAAAGCGGCACTGAAAGGGTGGATATAATCGGTCTCGGCAGCCGTAAACTCACTGACGGGTACATAATAACTATGTACGAAATAAACAAATTCATCACGGGTGAATCCTTTGAACAAGTCACTCTTCAACTGACCGATGGTATTCCATCCCATGTGGGGTACCTTATCCTCGTGTTTCCGGGGCACAAAACGTTTCACGTCGGTATCGAAAATCCCAAGGCAACCGACGTTCCCCTCTTCGGAGAAACGACACATCAGCTGCATGCCCAGACAAATGCCCAATACCGGCTGGCGGAGTTCTTTAATGAAACGGTCCATACCACTCTCTTTGAGATGAAGCATAGTAGTCTCAGCCTCCCCCACCCCGGGAAAGATCACTTTATCAGCGGCTTTCAACACCTCTTTGTCAGAGGTAATCACCGCTTCCACTCCCAGGCGTTTCAATGCATAGTCCACAGAACGGATGTTACCTGCATTATATTTGATAACTGCTACTTTCATTTTAATGTACTACATTTAGTCCGCAAAAATAACGAATTATTGCAAAACCACGAAAAATCGGAGCAAGAAGTTTGAATTAAAAGATAGATTTATAACAGATAGAAAGATTTTCGGCATATAAAACGAATAAGTATTATCCGAAAGGGAAAACAGAAGGAAAACAGGAGACCAATTACACTATTATTTTTTCACACTTTTTTTTCAAACTAAATGGCTTAAAAATGAGGAACTAAGCCAAAATCGCTTCATTTTTTTCAAAAAACTTTTCGCTCAGCTATTGCAGGTTTCGGAAAAATACCTACCTTTGCAACCGCAATCGAGAGAGATAGCGATTAAGAAATGAAATACTGGTGCGTTAGTTCAGTTGGTTAGAATACATGCCTGTCACGCATGGGGTCACGGGTTCGAGTCCCGTACGCACCGCATCTCAAATCTTAATAAAAAAATAAAATTGGTGCGTTAGTTCAGTTGGTTAGAATACATGCCTGTCACGCATGGGGTCACGGGTTCGAGTCCCGTACGCACCGCAGATACACTAAGACGACAAAGTGTCAAAAGTAAGTAAAGCAGCTCTAAATTATAGACTTAGAGCTGCTTTTTTGTTGTTTCTATGTAACTCAATACTCCCTAAAATGAATCATACCCAAATTTCCCTCAGAATTGCAGTATGACCCAGTGATTCCGAGTTGATAAATAGCATTCAGGTTCTTCGCATGTCTGGAATACTACATTTTGTCCAGACAAATTCTGTTTGTAGAACACAGTGCCCTCTGAACATGTAGAATTTGTATATTAATTAAGTGATTATATACTTTCGTAAAATAAAAATGCTGCAACTTTTTCCATTTCTGTTCAAGTGTTATTAGCATCCCCCCATGTAATTTGATTATCTTTGCCACAGCTAAAAAAGCAATGATTAAAATAATTATGATGATTGAAATAATAGGAATAATTGAGATAATTATATTGATAATAATTGGCGTATGCCTATTGGGTATTCCTCTGTTCTTTACAATTCGCAATGTGCTGGTACTTTTCATACAGCGTATAAAACCTCGCAAACCGTTGGACTTGGCTGTCTTTGTTATAGGTTTACCACTGACCTTTTTAGTGGTGTTACCGCTTAAACCTTGGGATGAATCATTAAGGGAGTTGGATGATGTTTATCATTCTCCACTCTGTATTGAACCGATTATCATTTTTGTAATGGTCATTGCAGTAGTAAGTTATCTGGTATTGCGTGTAAAGGGCGATCATCTACCACCATTACCTAAAACTATTTTGCTTTCAGGACTTTATGTAGGTTGTATCTATGCCGTTTTGTGGATTATCCAGCTTAGTGAAAATCTTTTTATGGAAGAACCCGACTTCAGAACGGGAGGAATATTGGATTCTGACCAAGGACTAAACTATTCTATAATTTACCTTATGCTTTTTGCAGTTAATTATATCCTGATGGTAGTACGAATGGTTGTAGGGTATATCAAAGAGCCACTTACTGCATGGCCACAATATAAGTCGCCATTTCTAAACCGATTGAGCCGGATATTGTCCCGATGTGGGAAACTGCCTGTTGCGGCACTGATTCTGTTGTTACCTGTGTGTGTCGTTATTTTGGGGATATTGACACTGTTTGGTCAACAGCAAGTTTTAATCAATGCATTTACCCAAACCAGTGATTGGTACTTCTCTACCAAGATATCTCCTCCGGTGCTTTCACATACAGGGCACTACCTCTGTACGGTGGCTGCTCAGGGTAATCCCCATATCGTTAAACCGCTGCGTAGAGGTATCCGACATGGTGTGCCGATTATCGTCAACCGTCAGCTCTGTGTCGCCAATGCTTTTGAAGATATATTGTCGCAGCATTGCCCTCACCTTCACAATGTCATCCGCAGCAACTACGACCGTTACGGCCTGCCCGTATGTCATTACATTGACCGTCCATGGAAAGCAAATATAATTTATTGGGTAATGAAACCTGCCGAGTGGCTCTTTATATTGGTCTTATATACATTCGACACTGCGCCCGAACAACGAATAGCAAGACAATATCAAGATACTGAAAATAATATTCCACAATGAAATAATATAAGCGAGTTGATACTCACTATGTAATACATATAGTGTAAAATGTTAGATTGATATAAGCGTTAGAGTACAAATATAAACCGGAAGTTTCGTAAAATGTAAAAGCTACATTTATACTCACTCCCGGTCTTCACAGACATTTCAGGTCAGAAGGTGATACCTACACGGAAACCAACGTTATTTGAACCGTCCAAAGTACCGGTCAGCACTTCGCTTTTATTGGTTCCATAGCTGTAATAAGCAGCTATATGGAATCCGAACCGTCCGTCAGGCACAGGGTAAATATTCACTCCAACCTCCGGTGATATATAGAATCCCCAAGGTTTATCAGACAGATTGACCGTATTCAGATAGGTCGTATTCTTGGCATACATAGCTCCCACTTTGGCACCGATGTATGGTCTCAGGTATCCATAATCCGTAAACCGGTATGCAGAAGTCAATCCGAAGGGAAGCTGGAAAGCAGATTCCTGCCGGTCAGTAGTCAAAGAAACCGTACCATCGGTGATAGTCTGGCGTCCTACATAATTATGGTTAGTATGAAAGCTCAGAAAGGCTCCCAAATCCCAATGTGGCGTTAATGCATAATTTCCTTCAAAGTTCATACCCCAACCACTGATCTTGTTTGCAAAGTCCGTACCGACATGTGCGTTCACCTGCCAGTCCACATTGAAATGCACTCTCTCGGGTAAGTTCTGCGAATAACCTTTTAAGCAAAATAAAACTGAAGTCATAAGAACCAGTACATATTTTTTCTTCGAAATAAATTTTAGAGTCTTCATAATTTTATCATTTTAGGATTTCTTAATGTATGGTGATTGCTCAAATGCCTGATCAACGGCACGAAGCGTCAGCTGCAAATCATATTTAGAACTGCCAAATAAGAGTCCTGTAGCGTAAGAGTGCCAAATTACCGGTAGTTTTACTTTCTGGCCTCCTTCGGCAGGATGATCGGTCAGATTAACCATTTCCATGATCATAGTACCCGTGTCATAACTGTAAGTTACAGGATAAGGATAATACCAGTCATTCCAATACGGCCCCCAATAACCGGGTCCCCACCAGCCATTGTACCATCCGCCGTCATACCATCCGCCGCTCCCGATTACCTGCGTAGTCTGCTGGGCAAAAGAGAGCTGAATCCCGATATTGGCATCCTTTATTTCTTTTACCCTTGTGTAGCCCCGGTCATTCATTTCATCGGCTACCCGCTTAATGATCTGCTGCGCATTAGCGTCTTTCCAATAGGTCGCTTTCATACCTTGTCCTATCAGCAAAATACTGTCAGGCAGGCAATAGGTATTAAACTCCTTGAATTTAGCATTACTGTCGTAATTGGTGTAAACCGTAAAATCATTGTCGAGTTTACCCAAATCCGGGTCCTTTTCACACGAAGTGACAAATACCGCCACTAAAGCAATAAACAAATACTTTTTCATATTCCTTTCACTTTTAATGTTAGACTAAGAGCCAGTTCAGACATTCATCGCCCCAGCCCATCAAAACTCTTCTCCAATAAACAATCTTTTCACTTAAAATCATTACTCTTAGAAAAACGCCATGGATAACACTCCTAATTTCCTCTTAATCCTAATCTTTATATTGAATATCCTTTCCTTAATTTTGGAATAAAGATAGGGCATCAGATCGGACTTTATAGAGTTTAATATTCCGAACCGGAAACGTAAAAGTCCCCAACCGTTAAAATTGGATTCTGAATCGTAAAAGCAAGCATAAAAAAAATCTGATAAACAAAAGATGGATTCAAAGACCGCTTCTCCAATCATTTGGCTATCTTTGCCGCCGGATTGACATTCCTCACCAGAACTATCAGATTTACCAATTAAAAACTGCCCCCCAATAAAGCAAACCGGATGAATGATGATAGAGTGAACTTTATTATATTATAAGACGCAAAATGGAACTAAAGTACGTAAAATTATACCTGTTATGTATTCTGGTGGGGGGCTTCACCGGAATCGTAACCATACCTTATCATTATTTATTAGGCAAGGCATCTGCTCTGCGGTATCTTTTGTTTAACTCCGAGGTAAACTGGTGGGTGCATCTTTCAGTTATATTTTCAATGTGGATCATAGGGTTAATCATACATTATTGTGTAAAGAAATGCAGTTCCATTTCCGGCAGCGGTATTCCACAGGTAGAAGGAGCCATTTATGGCAGATTCCCAATCAACCGGCCGTTCAAAGCGCTTGTTTTAAAATTCACAGGAGGTCTGGCAAGTATAGGGATGGGGTTATCTCTCGGACGAGAGGGGCCTTCCGTACAAATGGGGGCATTCGTAGCCCGTATAATAGGAAAATGGACTCATGCATCCGTCTCGGAACAACGCTATCTTTATACGGGTGGAGCAAGTGCCGGACTCTCGTCAGCCTTTATCGCCCCCCTGGCTTCATCGATATTTATTGTGGAAGAACTCGAAAAATTCGATTCTGTAAAAATAATCATTACCTCACTTCTGGCATCGACTATAGCCGGAACAATGGCCGGGTGGGCATTCCCAGGAAACCGGTATGCGCCGATCAACGCTGCCTACCCTTCCGAACTTAGTGTTGTCGGAATCACCCTGACTTTCATTTTATTTTCCTTGTTACTGTCTCTGGTCGGAAAGCTTTTTAATACTTGTCTGCTTTATTTCCAACAGAAGTACAGCCAAATACAAATGTCGATATATTTAAAAACACTATCAGTGGTTATTGTAACCTATATCATAGGTTATTTCTTCTCAGACCTGATTGCAGGTGGTGAAGATTTCCTACTCAAACAAGCAGACACCGCCGCATATACAGGCATATTATTTCTTTGTGGCATTATCCTTCTTAAATTATTGTTCACAGCACTGAGTTATTCAACCGGTTTTCCGGGAGGTATCTTCCTTCCGTTGCTCGTCATCGGAGGACTGACAGGAAAGGTATTCGCGCTTATACTTATCCGGCAAGGTTTTCTCTCGGCAGAACATTGCGGTTTCTTTATGGCCATTGGCATGGCTGCAGCATTCGCAGCCGTCGTACGTTCTCCGGTTACAGGCATTATCCTGCTTTTGGAAATGACCCATAAGTTTGAGTTGCTGGTTCCAATGACAATCGTAGTAGGAATCACTTACTTTATCAGCGATATCGCAGGGGTAAGACCGATATATGACCGGTTGTATTTACGTTTACTGCCCAAAGAGGAGAAATATTCAAGATCCCGACACATCCTGTCATTCGAGGTAAATACGGACTCATACATGGAAAGAAAAAAAGTAAAAGACATTATTTTGCCCAAGGACTGTAAAATAGAGAATGTCATGCGAAAAGGAATACCCTTGTCTTTACATAACACATCCATTCATCCGGGAGACCGGGTAGATATCAGTCTTCCGTCATGTGAACTCGAAAAACTATACCGTACATTCAGGAACATGGCGAATGAATGATCCCCAAGACATGGAGGAATGTGTCTATTTATCGATAGGCTATAAATATGTTCACGAAGTTAGAATTTATCTCACTTATAAATTCACAATTCTAAATATGGCAACGCTACAATAAATAAGTGCACCTTCTTGTCCACCGACAAGAAGATGCACTAACATAAACAAAACAAACAATATTCTACCCTCACAGGCAGTTGAATCCATCAGATCATCTTCATAAGCAGAGATGGCAGAGGTTATGGATTCTTAAAATGATTGCTTCACAGCAATCCGCGAGTTATAAACACTGTATGCTATTATTTTCTGTCTTCATTTTTTTATTTATCCTATAGCCGGCTCTTTTTTTTCTTGATTGATTTCCAGAGATTTGCCCGGTTTGAATTTAACAATCTTCTTTGCGGGAATCTCCATTTTCTGACCGGTTGAAGGATTATACCCCTGGCGTGACGCATGTTCCTGCACCCGGAAAGTTCCGAATCCCACAAGTGTGACGGGTTCTTCTTTATGCAAACTGTCTCTGACCGTGTCTGTGATGTGGTTTAAGGTCTTCTCCACATCCGCTTGTGACATGCCGCTACGAATAGCGACCTCTTGAATCAATTCTTTCTTGTTCATCTTTTTAGTTTTTAATAATATTCATAGAAAACAGATTCACCTGCTTTGCTTCTTTTAATTCCAATCATCTTCTTCCTTAAAGAGCCCGTACTTCTTCACCAGTTCCGAGAGCTCCGGATCGAGGTTCGCGCGGAATTTCATTTGCCCGTCCATATCCACAGCACTGAGCAACAGCCGCACCGCTTTCTCTTCATCCCCCAAACGTGCCTGAAGGATGGCTTGCATGTACTTGTTTTCAGCCGTCCGGGGGGATTTCTCGAATATCCGCAAAGCGGCCTTGTCATAACCTAAAGACATGTAGGCGATGGCCGTATTTACGTCATCATACGGGCGGAGTATCTCCAATGCCTGCGCGTATTTGCGTTTCTCCAAACACTCCACACCCCGGGCATACGTCGTATCAGGTTCGTTCGTATAGACCGTATCCTGCTTCATCCCCCGCCGGGAGAGGCTGAAACGGAAATCCACCGCACGGATGATCGGGTAGAGTTTCTCTAACATATACGCATACTCCGGTTTATATTGGCTTTTTATCAGCCATTCGCGCCGGTCGGGTTCCTGTTCGCGGTCGATAATCCGCAATATGGCGTCTTTATGGCCTTTGAAGTCCGCGTCATTCACAATCAGTCGGCGCAGCTTGACCCAATCCTCGGGCACGGTACATATCTTTATCAGCTCAGGCAGGTTCGGAATCTTATTTTCCACTTTGTGGTGAATCAAGTTGCCCGATTCGTTTATCTCGACGTTGACACCCACAGACAATGAATCGTACAGCACGGTAAACTCCTTTGCCAGTATCTCACGGATCGATTGCGCACGCTTCCGGGCTATTTCCCCGTTGATGCGCCAACTGCCTTCGGGAGACGAGGTGGCGAAGAGCGTCAGGCTGTCTATCCGGTACACAGGATCGGTCATCAGCGCAAGGGTAAGGTCCCTCACTTTCTTTACTCCCTGCCGGTTTATGGCAATACTCTCGTCCAGGTTAAAGTCGTTCCGCGGGAAGTAAAAATTCACACTCGTATTGGCCTCCGCGTCACGGGTGATGATTTTTCGCACATAGCGCGGAGTCTTGTCTATAAATTTAGTCATAGAGCTCACAAAATAAGTCAGCGTATCCGATTTGGGGAGCGGGTATCTGCCTCCCTTGCCGCTCAGCACATTGCCTACCACGTACACTTTCATCCGTGCCGAGTTTTCATCCGCGGGCACCTTCTGCGAATAGAGGAACTTCACCTGGTCGGCGGCATAGATCACCGTGTCCAGCTCCGCCTCCGGATTGAACGGGAAGCGCACGATGTCATGGTATTTCTCGTCTTTCATCGCTTTACGAGCCTCGTTACGGGCTATCTTCTGCGTGTTATAGAACTTTTGCACCAGCCCGGTGGAGTCCAGCGAATTGATGTGCGATATCCAGTTTCCGTATTTTTCCTGCAGGCCGGCATGCCGAACGGCGGGCGGATGTATGTTATACAATTCGCGTATCAGGTGGTATTGCGGGCAGCCCGAACGCAGACGTTCGTAACGGTCGAGGTAATGCCTTACCGTTGCCGCCGGATCGAACCGGCTGAGTTCGAGTTCCCTGAACGCTCTGCAACCGGGCAGGCGCAACGAGTCGGACAGGTCGCGGCGGTAGGCGTACAGCGGCAGCTTGCTGCGGGTAAGTCCCGCCGCCCCTTGATCCGGGCTGTAATATGCGAATATCCCCTCTTCCGAAAAGCCCGCCAATGACTTCCGCCCGGTCCGCACCGTATCCGGACTTCCAGCCGTCAGCCAAAGAGGAGGCACGGTGTCCGTATCCGGGCGGCGGAAGTGGAACATCGGGAAGAAATCCCTGACTGTTTCATAACGCCGGGTATATTTCTCCGACAAACGGCGGTTCTCCGGAGAAAGAGGGATGGTGTCACGTCCCGCCACCAGTGTGCGCACGAATCTTATCCCCGCATGGCTTGCGGCCCTTCCGCTTTTGTTTTGGTAATGGCGGTAAAGCGCGGCATCCATCCGTTCCATCCTGTCATTGAAGAAGCCGAAACGGGAATTATAGAGCCGCGAGTCCACACCCCCGGCATAATAGAGCCCGCGTTCCGCCTGCCGCAGGGAGGCGAGCGATGCCCTGGCATAAAAATAAGTTTTACGGGTGACCAGTTCTCCCGCCTGATAGTTGGTACGGAGGTCCCACCGGTGGTTGAAGTAATGAAAACGCTCCCGTAAACGGGGCCATTGGGGCTGCAGGGTGTCGTTCACCCGTGCAAGCGCACGGTCGTACCGCCACTGCCGGCGTTCGATCATCAGCCGGGAGTACTCCAGCATATTTTCCCTCAACAGGCTGTCCCGCCGGGCCACCTGCCGGTTGAACATCCCGAAACGAAGCAGCAGCGGGTCGGGAAGCCGTTTTTTGGCGTCCTGTATCGCCCACAGCTTCTCCAGTCTGCGTTTATACCATTTCAGGCGTTCCAGGTAGCGTTCAAAGGAACGGTAGTTTACGTAGGTACGGTAAAAATTGGCGGAGTCGGGAATGATCTTCTCCACATAACGGTCATAGCGACGATAGTCCCATTCCTGCAACTCGCGGAAGCGACGGCCTGTGAAGCGGAGTTCTTTCAGAGAGTCGGGCACGTTCCCCCTCAGCAGCACGGGGCGGACCTTGACCATCCACTCCTCCCGCTGCAGCGCCTTGGGCACCGTCACAACAAACTCCACGTTGATCAGTCCGTTCCGCTCCGCAGTGTTCCGCGTCGAACCGGCGGACACCACCACTTCATCCAATGCCATCGTGGTCAGGTTCTCTTTATGGACACTGTCCCATTCCACCGACATGCCCACGGGAATGCTGTCCCCTTTGGCGCCGACAAAGATAAAGTTCAGGACCGGAGGCTGATCGGCCGAATCGCGTCTGGCCACCTCCACCGGTTCGGTCCGGCGGTTGGCGGGCAATGCCAGTGTCACCCTCGACTGCTCCTTATAGAGCCTGCCGAACGGCGAACATGCAGTGACGACCATGACCAGAAACAGAATATGGAAACTTTTACTACTCTTCATACATCATCCGTGCGCAGGCTTAATGCCAGGCCTCAGAACAAATAAACAAGATTAAACGCCACTTTAGGTGTCGGTAAGAAATAAGTACCCGATTTCACCTTATCACCGCAATGTCCGCAACGGTATTTCGTGTAGGGGGTGACAAGCAGCCCCAGCCCCGCTTCCACCTCCATGTTCCAGCGCTTGCTCAGAAGCCAGGAGCGGCCGTAGGTCATTCCAGCGCCGTAGCCCCAGCCCTGGTAACGGTAGTCGAGCACCTTGTCCCATGCCACGTTGAAGCGTGCGCCCATGGCATACATGCTGATGAAGTTTCCGGCGTAGGGTTGCCAGAACCAGTAGCGCGCACCGGGTTCTATCAGAAAATGCTTTATCTTTTTAGTGTCGCTGAAGTTCCACGGATTATAAGAAACACTCATATTCAGCGTCCAGTGCTTATCCAGAAGCATGCTGCCCTCCACGTTGAACGTGGTGGCCGCCAGTTTCAGTGTATTGGACTGCACAGAGTAGAATTGGGCATGCAGGCGGGTCGTAAGGCCGCCCCCAAGCAGCAGGAAAGAGGATAATAGGCAATATCGTATGAACTGTTTCATGGATGTTTCAATATAAAAAGTTTATGTTAGTTTACTGTCAGCTTTTCATACCATTCGTCGTAGCCGGGCCGGTAGCAATAGGCAGTGGGTGGCGCTTCAACCTGTATGTAGTTGTCTGAAACCAAGGTGCTGTAAAATTCAGAGAGCCTGACCAGAAAGCTGTCGGGAACGTGTACACAGGGGATGCACGCTTCATGCTCCCCGGTGGTTGCATTGGCAGCTTCCAATACCGGATACATGATACTCAAATAATAAGCGGAGTATCCGAAAGTCCACCACTTATCCTCCACATAGAACAGGTAAATGTAATACAGGTTTTGCGACTCCTTATCGATTGCCAATTCCGGAATTTTCATATTTATCTTTATTATCAGTTAATAATCACTCACACACCTCACCATACCGTTCGCTGTACTTTTAAGCTGGGTATCACAGTAAGGTATACCGGGCGTAAAGTCAAAAAACCAGGCTTGGTCCGTACCTTTTTCAGTAGAAGTCCAGTATCTTTTCGTCTTGCCGGACTCTTCCATCGGTTTATCCTTATATATCAAGCCGATGGGTTCACGAAACATCCACATCAGTTGTAACTCGCGTTGAGTGGGGACACGCCATTGGCGCCCTGCACCCGGTGCACCGACAGTACCATACCAACGGCAGCCTGTATTTGCAGTAGTGGTAAAATCCGGATTCTGATTCTGCCCGCCATCATTTACTCCTTGCACTGCCATCCAATTTTTATTGTTGTTCTCCACATCTGTAGGTGCCACGATAAAGCGAAACGGTATTCTGTCATTGACACTCAGATTACTACCGTTTCCTTTAGAAACCTGATGCCGGATGGTATTACCGTTCCTCATCATCTTTACTCCGGGACCCCATTGGGCGGCTCCCGCCAATCCTTCCGCATAAATAACGGCATAAGTCGTTTTTGTACCATCTTTAGTAATAGTCACTTTTTGGATATACTGCCCGAAAACTACCGGAGGAAAGCCGAAGCAGAATAAAACAATCCATAGAACAGGACAGGTTTTAAAACTCATCATCTTTATTTCTTATTTAGGTTGCATTTCGTTTACTTAGTTGCCACCGCCCGCATGACTGGCTTTGTCAGGATCCTGGACAGCTCTGACGGCATGCGGATTACCGACAGCATCGGAGTACACTTTCCCTTCATTCGTAACTACAAAGGCTTTATCGACATTCGGATTAGCGGTAGACGACCAGTAGCTGCCCGCCAACTGTTCTCGTGTATTCGAAGAAGATACCCAGGCTCCTATCAGCTCGCTGACAGAAGGGAGATACCACAGAATATCCGCAGCAGATACTCCCGGCCCGTATCCGTTCGCTCCCCGATAGCAGGTGTAAGCAGCCGCATAGTCTTCCCAAGGGGTACCGGTAGCTTGCAATAGTTCGGTATTCTTATGTCCGTCTGTCAACGAAGTGGCTCCCAAATTGTTGAATGCTGTCCCTGCATACCATTTCAGGTTCGTCTCTCCCGGCGTTGTGGTACCGGATGAGCTTCCCACCGGATAGTAGCCATCCATAAAATGAAATTCTATTCTCTTCGGGTATTTCCATTTAGCGGCATTCACGTCATCTACTGACGATAAGGCAGTACCATTTGCATCGTATGCCGTAAGCTCTCCTGAGAAATAGCCCGGTATCAACCGGATGACGTTGGTATCTTCCGCACTGTTTCCTTTCAGGGTAATGTTGTAAGTCAGGTCGTAATTGGCATACACACTATAATCGGTCGTGAAGTTCTTTCCCAAAAACAACTGATAGATAGAGAAATCTTTTACAATATTCAAATCTTCGGCGGCGGAGACCGTCGCATTCTCCAACCCGATAATCTGAAGGTAAGTGCCGCCTATGGGCGCGTTATCGCGACGGGTACTTTGTGTAGAGGTCAACACCGTCTGCTGGAGATTGATCGGGATATATAAAGGAGGCGTTTCAATCACAGGATTCGCAGCGGTTACTGTTGTGAGCGATTTAGTCCAGAAAAGCTTGCTTTTTTCTCCCGAACTCTCTAAAGGGAAAATGGCTTTTCGTCCGATTACATTATAATAGCTCTGTGTGGGAATATTCATCAAAGCCACATTCCACGTATGTGGTACATCTATAAAATGCGGATAAGTTGTTTTTATATTGAATGTCACTCTTGCCACGGTACGCTTCAAAAATACATATAGGTGTTTACCTGCACTAATTTCAGCAGAGATCTGGCCGCACATGACGATTCCTGTTCTTTCTCCTCCGCCATTTGGCAGAGTTACCTTATTCCTGGGGAAAATGCCGTCATCGGTCACCCATGTCATACAGAGATTTTGTAAATCCGCATAGGTGGAATTGTTCACTGTTATCCCCGAAAACTCACTTTCATTGACATTAGCAAAAATCACAATCATGTTTTTTTGTCCCGCCGGTGTAGGCATAATCTCCACCTCGTCTGTCCTGATGGAACCGTCCGGAGAAGTGAAAAACTTCTTTTCCACCAGCCTTCCATCCGGTTTTGTTCCGTCAAACTGGAAGCCCATGTACGAATAAACGGCATTATCTTCAGTGATAACCCCGGCCGGAGACGAGGATGCCCTTGTGACGGCAGGTGTCGCCACAAGTTCCACATCCATATCCGGCGAGGACATCGAAAGGACGGGAGGCATCTCTTCCGAGCGCGTGCTCCCCGCAGACGAAGTGTTGTAATCGTCTATGCCCAAGGTCAGCCCGACGGTGACCGGCTCTGTGGGTAAAGGCGTCCGGGAATCGGGCGACAGGTTGTCTTCCGTACATCCCCCCAAGACTAAGCAGGCGATACATGCCGAAACCATTGTTTTTCTTATCATGATAATATCGTTCATTTGTAGATTGTTATAATACTTACTCTTAGTTAACATCACGGACACAGCGCACGGAAGCCTCCATTTTTTTATCATACGGAGATAGCACCACCGTAGTTGTTGAAATTACTCCTGTATAATCAATATACATGCCCCATGCTTCGTTTTCGTTCACTTCAGTACCGGTCCAGTATGGTTTGTTTCGATTCTCATCTTTACTAAAGTTCAAATCATCGAAAGTATTCCCATTAGCCGATACCAGTACTAATACCGTCCGCAACTCGGAGGCTCTCGGAAGTCTCCAGTTATGAAAACCGCCCCCGTTATATTTCCTGCAAAGTTCTTTTGCGACCAACTGCCCGTTTGCAGCTTCCCACGGAACAGATACAATGGATATATCGTTTTTGGTCATCTGAATTGTCGGATAAACTTTTTCCTTCGTGTACACGTTTATATCATCCGTAATTTTCAGACCGTCCGTGGGCAGTGTCTCGGGGGCCGGTGAATTAACAGGTACATAAACTCCGTTACCTCCATAGGCCACAGTGGTAAGGCAGTCTTCGAACGGATGCACTCCAGCAGCTAAATAGGTAGGTTTTGGAGGATATGTAGTCACATATGGATCACCAGGCTTAGTGGCTGCCGGCCAATGATATCCCGGAAAATATATCTTCATATAGCTTCCGCCTCCGGGAGGAGCTATACTGCCTCCAAAACCACCGTTAATCACCTCTGAGCTCCAGTTCTGAATACTTAGGCTCAGGACAGAGTTATTATAGACCAGGTCATACGTATTCTTATATCCCTGTCTGAAGCCAAATGATTTGCCATCGTCACTACGATTTAGATAGGCCTTGTCCAGAGTAAATAGCTCATTAATTCCATTAACATTCAATACGAGGGCTATTTCACCGTCACCGACTTTGGTATCCATGAACGAGGGGACCAGAAACTCATAGGTGCGAACTTCTGTAGTGGACAATGCCACAGCAGGATCCACTGTTACTCCTATCGGACCAACAATAGCTCCATCCTTCGCCAATCCTGTTTCCGGATCAATAAATCCTTTGTTTTTAATCCAACTCCCACCGAGATTATCCAGAGAGACACTACTCAGCATGCACTCCGGTCCTTTATTCACGTATTTCGTGATATTAAGAACGATCCACGTATAGGCATGCCGGAAGTTTAAAGGGACAGTTGCCACCGGGTCACCGGATGGAGTGAACGGAAAGATGGTGTTGGTATTGTAAAGCAGATCTGTCTGCTTGAGACCGTCCGTAGCGGTGAAATCAAACGGGATACCATTCGTATAGACACTCTTGGTAGCGGTTGTGACGGGCGGATAGTAGGCAACCACCTTTAAGGCTTTACCTTCCGGTCCTGCGGGAGTAACGCTTAATTGATTGGAATTGTCAATGAAAGACCAATTCCACGGTGCGGAGGGAGCAGAGCGTTGCATTGTCGCTGTCATGTCTGATGATCCTTTGAAAATTTCATTCCCGTTCTCACTTTTAGTGACAGACATGCCAAAGGAATAGGTATTTCCGGTAAAATCCGTTGTGGGGGTTGCAATAGTCCTTGATTGGGTGGTCTCGGCCTTTTCTATGGAGGCATTGAAATTCAGAGGGACTTCCCTTGCCGGAGTACCCGGCTCAAGCCCGTTAGAAACATAGTTATCACAAGCTCCGGCCAATAGTAAAGAGCAAGCTGCCAGGATGATTGCCCGGGGGATGGTATATTTCTTGTTTGTATCCATATTCATCTTTGTATATCGTTTCAATTACTTATCATTCGATTTCTGCCTTACACAACGGATTCTCAGTTTCGTCGTTTTCCCATAATGCAATGCATATCCGGCGGTGGTACTAGTACTAAAATCTACAGCCCACGCTGAACCGGACTTTTTCCTCAGTTCGTCTGTTGTACCTTCCAGATACTCACTTCCGCACCAATAAGTCCCGGACAACGGTGTGAACCCGCGCAATTTTTCCAAACTTCCCTGATTCACATAGATAAACGCCAGTTCCGAGAGTCGCGGAAGTCTCCAGTCATCGAATCCGTCTTCTTCCAGATCGCGGCATAGGTCAAAGGCTGTCAACGCAGTCCCGGTCTTCCACGGAATGGTCTCATTACCCAATTCATTCACCATATCACTGCCGGAAACCATCAGAGAGGGAAAGGTACCTTCATAGTTAAGGGCATCCGGCACTGTAGAATATAATTCCCCGTTTTGTCCTCCCATGATATTCGGAGAGTAGAAACTATTTCCTTCCTTATAAAAATCATTGTAATCGAATGAGAAGTTATAGCCAGTCCAAAGAGACTTCTTCTTGGGAATTCGCTGTGAGGAACCCGCAGCGTAAGTCCAGTCCAGGTTCTCACCATTAAATCCCTGATAATTCAGGTAATATCCCGAAATGGAAGGTACAGAGGCCGATTGCCCCGTAGTCCATGGTTCAAGAGTGGTTTCGAAACCTAAATTTTTCGGCTTGCTGTTGTACGCAAGATCGGCGGTCGCATAACCTGCAGCCTTCACGCTCTTGATGGTAAACTGGTATACGTGGTTACGCAGGATATTCATTTTGTCCCGGCTTCCCTCGTCGTAAGTGAAGTCTACGCGGTAGAATGTTTCAGTGGTCGAACCGTTATACTTTCCTCCTACGATAATTGCAAGGCGCTGGGTATGTTTGTCATCATATACTCCCCCCCATAACAAATCGGCTTCGGGCAGATAGATTTTTTCCGCGCAATAGGTGCTATTGGTGATATACGCGCTACCATACGTCTTTGTTTCCGTATCTCCGACAGGCGAAGGTTTGTTGATGGTCAATACCCCTGCCGAAGAAGAGAAGTTGTTTTCTACGGGCATGTACGCGTATTGCTTTCCATCTTTCCATATCTGCACCTGGGTCATGGAAAACGGCACTTTACCTTTGGTCCATGTATTGCCATTGGCGTTTTTAGTCCCTATGCCGATGTCTACCCGAGCCACTGCACGTACCAGTGATACGGTGCCGAGATCCATCGTCTCATTAATGATTTGAGGAGTTCCATCTTTAGCTATCCCGAACATCGGAAACGGCTGTGTAGCAGTAAATTCCGGTACATTGCTTTCCCCGGTAAGCTTCGTGCTCAGGCAGGCTTGTTGCACTTCCGCATAGCTCCTTCCCGCCATACGATAAAAGATTCCGTAATCACCATCGGGGAAGTTGGCTACGATGACAAGCTTGTATTTATCATTGTTATCTACGCTCTGCAACAGTGTGGCGCTGTATTTTCCGGCACCCGCATCAGAAGCGGTACCTATACCCACATGACGCAAGGTACCGAAGGCATTTCCATTTGCATTGAATTGAAGAATACAAAGGGACTTAATGGCCGAAGCGGTATCATCATTATCCATTGTCGTTCCGCTATTGGCGGCGGATACGGACAGGTTGATGATGGTAGAATCCGCAGACGGGGAGAACGAATCGTCCTGCTGACATGATATTTGAAATATCATTGCAGCAACAATCATTGCCCACTTGCTTAAATTCGATGTATGCTTATTCTTCATATTCTATACTTTATCTTCAGTATTTATAGTCCACCGTCCGGTGATTTAATTATATTCTTTCCAGACAGTCTCTTCTCCCCATGCGGTGAGTTCTACCTCTACACTGACACTCAATTTGAAATCCAACAGCACGTTCAGTGTTTGTCCCACTACCGGGATGATAGGCTGGTGGCTGCTGTCCGTGTTCAGACTTCTAAGCAGATCACCGTTACGATAGATATCTATGGTCAGCCCTTTGTTTTCTTCCAGAGTAGGAAACAGATTGAAAGGAGGAATTTTATAATCTTTTCCCGCTTCAAAACGGGGCGAAAATTGATAGGAAGCGGGAGCACCGCTATAATGACCTTCAAAATCCAGGCGGCTGGCAGTTTCATGCACAACGAGCGAATAATCGCCGTCATTGTTTTCACTAAGAAGTTCCAGACCGCGTACGGTTATATTCATTGACGCCACCATCCGTGAAACAGCCAGGGCCTGTTCCTCTATGCGGGCGGACGTCGAAGTATTTTCTATCTTAAGCTCTCCATAGAATAAATCGGCCGGAGAGGTGAATGTGCTCTTCCCTACCCTTGTAGGCACAGAGGGTTTCAGAGATATGAAACCGCCGGAGAGCGGATCGCCCTTTTTCAGGGGGCTGACGAGCATCGTACCGTCTTGCGTATTACACAAAGCTATGCAATGGAGGCTGGGAATACCCGGATAATTCAGCATGACAGGTTCTTTGCTGTTTGTTGGAAGAATATCTAACAACAGGTCTTTGTCATCAAATACATAGAGACTCATATCCTTGATGGCTTCCTGCGAAATTCCGGCAGGAAGTTTCACTTTTAGAGGAACACCCTTGAAACAATCGTCGTTATTTTCAGCTATGCATCCCGATAACAGCAATAGTGTGAACATAAAATATAATATCCCCGGCATGAACCGGAATTTGTAGTCACCTGTCATAATGGATATTCTTTCTTGTTTTTAATCTTTGCTGAAAACGGTAATGTGCCCGAATGTGGATTACAATCGGGCACATGCCGATTTCTGAGAATATTTTTATTGTTTAATTATAAAGAATAAAGGGGGATGCGAGGATTATTGGAAATCTTTTGTGATTTCGGCGGTTGTCGTCCAGGCTGCTTTAGTTACAGTAACCGTAACCGAAGCGTCTACACTCGGCTTAGTCGGATCGTCACCACCGCCACCTGCGTTGCCGCCGGGTTTAAAATCACCTTTCAAAGACAGAGACATGTCATAAGTCTTTCCGGCTGTAAGAAGAGGTTGAGAAATACCATTAGTTCCTTTTTCACCAAAATACATTGTAAAGTACCTGGTCAAAAGATCACCCACTTCTGTTGACTGGTCTTTTGATCTCCATACAACTTCAATAACAAGACCGGTCGGATGGGTAGAAGCAGGGGAATTTTCAAACAGATACCAGGATTTACTTGCAAGGGCGTTATCTATTTGATTGGCATTAGCAGTGCTCTCCTTAAGATCCGCAGCGACTGCAAGATAATCATCTGTTTGCTTCGGCTCATTGTCGCCTGTCCATTGCCACGGTGCAGTACCCCATGACCCACCACCTGCAAAAGCGTAAGCCTGCGGAACAAATCCTCCCCACGAGGCGTCTACAGTATTGGCCGGAATAAGAGGTGATTTTGTCTGGGCTGTCATCATATAAACCTTTTTAATGGTAAACCATTTGGAGGCATCAGTTTTCAATTCTGTTTCAGTAGCAGCATAATGCTGGTTAGCTGTCCATGCAATCTTTACAGTCTTTACTCTGGCTGATACGAAATGTAGCTGAACGGTTGCCGTACCTACATTATCATTAAATGCGATTTCCCCCATTCCACTTGAATACAAATTGTCCTTGCTCTGGTTTACAGTATAAGTAAGATCGGGAGCAGTGCCGGTAGTATTAATAGAAGAGAAATCGAGTTTTTGGAGTTGGGAAAGACTGGCTATACCATTAAATGTGCCATCACCGGTCTTATCACCAAGATTGGCAATTACAACTACTTCAGCGGCATCCGTAGTAGTGGTTATCGGATTATTGATATCAGCAGCCGCTATAAACTTTGGGGCACCTACGATAAAGCCTGTCTGGTTAAAGAAAAATACAGTAACATCCTTAATGTCAGCTCCGTTTTCGGTAGCAGCTTCCGAGCCACCCGCTACTCTTGTGTTTACTCCATCTCCTTCCAGTTTAAGAATCACTTGCGCCTTGGGGGCATCATTCCCCGTAGGAGCCACATCATCATTTTGTGAACAACTTGCCAATGCCGCTATCGCGCACACCGACAATAATAAACTTTTTACTTTCATTCAGCGATTTTTTAATTAAAAAATTGATAACTTATTTATTTTTAGATTTAAACATTTCTTTTACATTCATTAAAGCTCTATTCCGTAATAGAGATGTATTACAGGTGAAAACGATTTTAAAAGCATGATTGACAACTTGTTACGAGTGCTCTATTCTTAAGGAATATTGAATAATCACAGAGAGATTTCTTCTTTACAATAGAATTAGCAGTGTTTCAATATGATATGGATTCATTATCGACATGATGTTGAAACATTGCTGAAACAAAACGAGAAAAACCAATAAAAAGAATAGCCTATGAATAAGAAAACATCGCTGAACAAACTGCTCTATATGCAAGAGCATTTGTCATGTAGAAATTACCGTGAGGAACTGGAAAACGGATTCAAATATCTTGAGTTTGAAGAGGATGAAGTCATACTGGAAAAGGAGATTATATGGAACCATATCGTATTCCTGCTCGAGGGAGAATGTGTCATTAACTATAATCAGTTCAAAGATAGGAAATTCCGGGCCGGATCGATTATTTTATTACCCAAGATGGCTACAGTGAAAATAGAAGTAACGGCAGATTCCCGCTTGCTTTCATTGTCGTTCGGCATCCCTTTAAACCTTTGTGACAAGTTTGCATTGCAATCGCTGACAGAACTTTGTAGTAAATTCGATTATAATTTTGAACCGGTCGATATACGTTATCCGCTTCCTCCTTTTTTAGAGCTTGTAACGCATTGCCTGAAACAGAAGATGGACTGCGGGCATTTCCATAGTTTGTTGCAGCAGGAATTGTTTTTTTTACTGCGTGGATTTTATACCAAGGAAGAACTGGCACGCTTATTTTATCCAATTCTGGCAACCGAATTGTCATTCAAAGATTTTATCATCGAAAACTGTACCAAAGTAAATAATGTAAATGAACTCATTTCCCTTTCAAACATGGGAAAATGTAACTTTCACAGCAAGTTTAAGCAGGTATTCGGAGTTACTGCCAAACAATGGTTGCTGAAACAACGCAACCAACGCATATTAAATAAGGTGATGGCATCGGAGACTACGATTGGAGAGTTGATGGAAGAGTTCAATTTTGATTCCCAGGCTCATTTTACGCATTACTGCAAACAGCATTTCGATTGTACGCCACGAGAACTGATTATAAAGTATCAGACTATGACTCAGTAGTTTTTTGCCTGAATTGTGCCAATAAGTACAAAATGTGAAAAAAAACATTCTTTTTGGCAATAAATATAAATAACGGATGGTCTATCTTTGCACCCAGAAGCACAAAGAACCTATGATTTTGAAGCCTGCATCTCTATTACGGAATAGAGTGTCATAAAACACATTTTTTAGTAAGATTACCATTCATTATAATAAGCTGTTAATCATACCGTTAATCCTCTCAAGATTAGTCTGATCAAGCTCTTTCAGATATACTTGGGTCATTTCTTCTTTCGTGTGTCCCAAGCCGGTGCTGATCGTAGCAACGGACGCGCCATATTCTCTCGCCAGCGTTGCCCAGGTATGGCGGGCGGTATATGTTGTCAGTGACGGAGCAATACCCAAATTCTTGGATATGGTTTTTAAATGCCTGTTTGTCCGCCCTAAAGCTACGCGGTATTGTTCATATTCGTTTTTATCCGTTTTGGGGTTAATAACAGGTTTGATGACGGGAAACACATAGCCGTCCACATTCTCTTTATTAATCCCGTATTCATCCAGAATAGCCTGAATCTGGGGAGTAATTGTTATTTGAATAGTCTGTTTGGACTTATGCCTCCTATAGCTTATTGAATTTCCACAAATATTTTTCCATTTTAAAAAAATAATATCCACAAAAGCCATTCCCTGAGCATAAAAGCCAAATAAAAAAAGAGCCCGGGATTGCATCAGCTCCGGATTGGATTCAAGACCGGATTGCGTTAACCGCAACATCTGCTCTTTATCCAAGGCCCGTTTTATAGTTTTGCATGGTTTAGTGCAAATGTCTTTGAACGGATAATCGCATTTGGGCACGAAACCGTCTTTTACGGCCAGGTTATATAAGGTCCGGAAATTGCGCATATAATATGCCTCCGTATTCTCACTGGCTCCATTGCAAGATAAGAAGTCCTTGTAACAAGTTACGAACCGTTGGTTGATCTGGGACATTTTCACCTGATTTGAGCCGATAAATTTAGCCAAAGAGGAGCGTGTACTGCGATAAGCTGCCGCAATACCATCTTTTTTCATTGACTTTTTCCAGGCTATCTGTGAATCGATGAAATCCAATAATATGTATTTCCCGGCAGGCTTGATAGCAACGGCGGCAGCTATGTCTTTCACGGTATAGTCATCTCCGATGGCTTCAAGCCGCTTTATCTGCAGATAGAGCAACCTGACCGTCTTATGTAGTTCCCGGCTGATCTTGCAATCGGAGTAATTGTCAGAACTAACCTTTTCAAAAACCGGTATAAATTCATTTTCCTTCATACGGTATTTAGTATATACGATCTCTTTTTTCCTCTGGTGGAGAAGTTGAAATACCACAGGGTAACTTCCGTCTTTCAATGCTCTCGATTTGTTTAGCTTTAATTTTACTGTTGCCATAAATTTTAATTTGAGTATAACATAATTAATTTCTTCGGCGACAAAGAAAGGTGATTTTGACAAATACACACAGTATAAGCACTACCCTTTTATGCTTTAACACCGAGAAAAGAACATGTCGCAAATTGTTCTGAACAAACGCTTTCGGAAACTCTGTTAGGACAGACGCTGTTCAAAAGGGAATGGCCCGAAATGGTCATATCACACAGTTTTTTGCTCACGAATCAAGCAAAACCATCACTGTAGAGATGCAAATTTGCAACAATACTACCAATCGTTTAAGACTGACTTCTTAATTTGTTGCAAATATAATCGTATATATGCGGACGATAATTACCAATCAGCGCAGAAATACTGCGAATCAACAACGGGTAATCTATTTAGATGTAAGATTGTCTTTATTTCCGTTTCTTACCTGCATAGGAGTTCCCCCTAAATGCTGCTTGCAATAGAAATTAAAGTGTGAAGAAGTGGCAAATTTAAAATCGTACATAATTTGCTTTAACGGAATATCGGGATCTTTCAATTTCTGAAGGATTTGCTTGGCTTTACGGTCTTGCATCCATTTATAAGGAGTTTCATCGAAGTTCTCTTTAAAAAGTTTTTCAAATTGCCTTATACTGTATCCTAACAAATGAGCTAATTCCTTTGAAGTTTTCACTTTTGAGTAATTACCTAAAATCATTTCAACAAAAAGCGGACTGTTGCCCAATGACATATAAAAAATCTGTGCTATTTCTTCCTGAGTATAAAAATATTTGAATAGCAATTGCATTTCTTTGTATTTTAAAAGGTATAAGTGGTGACAGTTTATTCCGGCATCTACATAGTTTTTCATTTGATAAACCAGACTTTTCATTTCTTCTTTCATAGGAATACCCCGGCATAGGAATTTTACTGTGCTTTTCCTCTTGGAGAGTATTTTATTTCTCACACTTGAACATGGGAAAGCCGATGCATTGTACCCTGTAAGGATCAGGGTTGTTTTAGCAATTGCTTTCCATTTAAATTTATTATTCTTGGGTAGGAAGAACATTTCATTTTCCGATACAGGACGGTTGATATATTGATTAAAATCAATGATAATACTTCCTGTAAATAAGAAAATAAAATAATTACTTGTCTTACTGTATAGTTCCAGAGATTCCCCGGCTTTCATTTCGATGTACTGGGGTATAACCTTATAATCCGGAGAATAATAAGGGCATATTAGCTGATTGGGGTTTAAGTTTTGCATTTATTTTTTATATATGGGTATATAGCAAGGGCATTTACAATTAGCATGCATCTCTTTTCAATAAGACGTATCTCGATATACTTTTAAAGACAAGTAACCAATTATCAGAATTGCTGTTTTGTTTGTTTTTTAAACACTATATATGGCTCTATTATGGATAGGGCTCATACTGATTTATTTGAATGCAAATATAGACAATAATATTTAATATAAAGAGCTTATTGTGACGTTTTTTTTAGAAACAGAAGTATAGCAAGGAGTATCTGTTGTGGTAAAAAGATACCGGAAACATAAAGTATTCCGGACAGCACAAAAAAAATCAAAAGATGAATATATCTCAAAGTAAAATTAGGATATGATTACTTAATTAACATAAAGCGATAACAAAAAAAATATTGAAAAACATATCTTTGTTCCATTCATTAGGTAAATGGGTGCAAATGAAAAGAAAAAAACAAAACAGGAAATACATTGCATGGCTGTTACTAATAACATTTATGTCCTTTTTTGGCATAAAAGCTTTTCATTACCATGAAGAGACACATTCAGCTACACATGATGAATGTCAATCTTGTCCCAAATCCCCATGCAATCAGTGTCCGATCTGTGACTTTGCTTTTTCCCCTTTCCTACAGCAAGCAAAAGCTTCTCATAACAATCTAATAACTCCCACTCTGATTTATGAGCAAGAAATATCTCAGGATAAGGTCTATAAAACAGAACTTTATCCGTATTACCTGCATGCTCCGCCTATCCGGTTCTGACAGTAAAGTTGAGATAAAAATAAAAAAACAACTGACTCAGAACCAATTTTAGATGAACTACAAATTTATTATTTGCCTTTGCGGTTGGCTGATGCTGACCGTCATGGCCGTTTATGCCGAAAACGTACCTTCGGAAGGAGGTGATGCCCATATCTACGGTCACGTCACCGACAAGAAAAGCGGGAATCCCCTGCCGTATATAAACATTTATGTGAAAGGAACAACTATCGGCACAACCACCGATAGCTCTGGTCATTATTTCCTGAAAAATTCGCCAACAGGAAAACTAACCATTGAAGCGCAATTCATCGGTTACCGCACCTTGCAGAAAGAAGTCGAAGTAACACCCGGTTCCACCCAAGAACTTAATTTCACAATGGAAGAAGATAACATAGCACTGGATGAAGTCGTGGTTTCCGCCAACCGAGCCGAAACAATGCGTCGCATGGCTCCCAATCTGGTGAACGTAATGGACTCCAAACTATTTGAGAACACACATGCCGTTTGTCTGGCGCAGGGATTGAGTTTTCAGCCGGGTGTCCGGGTAGAAGATAATTGCCAAAGCTGTGGTTATACACAAGTACGCATCAACGGACTCGATGGGCATTATTCACAAATGCTGATTGACTCCCGCCCTGTGATTTCCGCACTTGCCGGCGTGTATGGTCTCGAACAGATACCGGCAAACATGATTCAGCGTGTAGAAGTAGTACGTGGGGGTGGTTCCGCATTATTCGGAGGATCTGCTATCGGCGGTACAATTAATATAATCACTAAAGAACCGACCCGCAATTCAGCGGAGTTCTCCCATTCTTTAATGTCCGTCGGAGGAAGTAGTGTTTTTGATAATAACACGACGTTGAATGCCTCTCTCGTCACCGACGACAATCGTGCCGGAGTATATATATTCGGGCAAAGCCGTCAACGTGACGGTTACGACCATGACGGGGACGGATATACGGAACTGCCCGTATTGAGAAATAAAGTAATCGGACTGCATTCATTTCTTAAACCCAGTACTCATTCCAAACTGACACTGGAGTACCATGCCATCAACGGATTCAGCCGGGGAGGAAACAAGTTGAATCTGCCACCACAAGAAGCGAATATAGCCGAACAAGCGGAACATACTATAAACAGCGGAGGAGTAACATACGATCTTTTTTCACAGGATGAAAACAATCATCTGAGCACTTACTTTTCTGTTGGTGATGTAGCCCGAAACAGTTATTACGGCGGAACAGGAGATGATTCTCCGGAAAACATAGCAGATGCGCAAAAGGCTTATGGAACTACACATGACCTGACGATGGTAGGCGGTGCGCAATACATGCATCGTTTCGGCCGGTTTCTGTTTATGCCCTCCGAATTGATTGCAGGTGCGGAATACAACTACGATAACCTGACCGACAAATATATCGGCTACAATAGAGACTTCAAGCAAAAAGTCAGGATAGGAAGTGCATTTCTGCAAAACGAATGGAAAAATAACCGGTGGGGCTTGCTTTTAGGAGGACGTCTGGACAAACACAATCTGATTAACCACGTGATATTCAGCCCGAGGATCAATCTGCGTTACAATCCGACACAGGAAATCAACCTGCGCGCCAGCTACGCAGGCGGTTTCCGCGCACCGCAAACTTTTGATGAAGACTTACATACCAGTCTGGTAGGTGGCGAACGTGTGGTAACGCGGCTGGCAAAGAACCTGAAGGAGGAGCGCTCTAACAGCTTCAGCGTTTCGGCCGATTTGTACCATACTTTCGGTAACATACAAGTCAACCTCTTGTTGGAAGGTTTCTATACCAACCTGAGCAATGTATTTGCCGAACGTAAATTGAATCAGCCTGACGAACAGGGAAATGAAATTCTGGAACGCTATAATGCTTACGGAGCAAAGGTTTTCGGCCTAAATGCAGAAGGAAAAGCGGCTTTCACTTCCTGGTTTCAATTACAAGCAGGACTTACATTGCAACAAAGCCATTATGATGAAGCAATAGAATGGGATGAAGATGCTCCCAAAGAGAAAAAAATGATGCGTACGCCCAATGTCTACGGGTACTTCACAGCAACACTCAATCCGCTCAAACATTTGTCGGCAACTTTCTCGGGCACCTATACGGGAAATATGCTGGTGGGGCATGCGGCAGGTTCAGGGGTCAATGAGCCAGTTGCAGTCACTACTCCGAAGTTTTTTGCAATCAATCTGAAGTTATCTTATGACATGACCGTATATAAAGGAGTAGTCTTGCAACTTAGCGGAGGAATTCAAAATATAACCAACGCCTACCAGAAAGATTTCGACAAAAATTGGAACCGTGATTCTGATTATATATACGGACCTTCACTGCCAAGGAGTTTCTTCTTCGGAGCAAGTGTCAGTTTATAAGGGCCAGCGTAGTAGACCAAGGATTCACATACCTCAGTTTAATGCTGCAAAACAAGGCTGACTTTATATTGGGATATAATGAAAACAATCAAAAGACTCTAAAAAGGAACGATGTAGACTGGTCACAATCCCGTGTAGCTTTTGTTTCACCAAGCTTTACTGATAATCAGAAAGAGGCTGTAAATTTCAGAGATTTAGCGATTGAACTTTGGGAAATAAAACGTTATGAAGGCGAACTGATTTCCATCAACCCCGTTCGTAAAACAAATGCAGCAGAAAGCATCAAGCCAATCATGTAGAAAAACACATATAACTTAAAAAAAATACATTTTTTTGTTTTCCCCTGAACAAAAATGATTTCTTCTACGTTTATAATTATGCAAATCGGCCTGAAGCGCTTTATGCCTATGGGAATATCCATAACAGCCGCAACGTATGCCTCCCCGGCATAGACAGGTAAGATTGCATAGTAGTTTTGTCGTGTTTTATTTTGTGTTTGTGTTGTGACGGTGCTGCGATGTGAATCGAAGTACCGTTTTTTTTGTACCTACCTCTCAGAAGCTAAAAGATTTACCATAAAAGAAGCAGAATACAGAGTAACGGGTTAAATGTTCCGATGGACGAATTGTCCGTCGATCCAGAACGTGGCATGCTCAGAACGGAACTTCAGTAAAACGTATTCCGGATCAGTCGGCCCCTTTGGAAAATGGGCGATAAACCAGTCTTGCCAATACTTCTGTTTGAGTCCGGCATCTGTCACTACCTCCACTTCACCCGTCAGGGCAACGCTATTCCCTTGTTCGTAGAAACAAAGACCCGCTTTCGGATTGCTCCGGAAATCTTTGGTTTTCACAGAATGATCTCCGGTTGCCATCCAAATCTCGGAAATACCTTCTGAGGCAATCTTGCTCAAAGGGACAGGGCGAGGATATCCCTCTTGATTGACCGAACTGAGTATTACCGTTTCACAACCTTGCAGCAAATTTGCTGCTCTTTCGTTTAATGATTTCATTGTATATGATATTTAGATTGATAATCCCTGCAAATATAAGCTTGCCCACCTACCCCGGCGTTGTAAAAAAACGACTTTTACAGAATTTGAAGCAGCAGGAAATGCAATATAAACCATGTTAGCGAAATTAATGCCATTTCTTACAGACATAGTTTATTTTACGCTCGCGATACAATGCCTGTACCCGAAACCAAATCCGAAACGCTTTTCTAAAGGAGATTTCCTTTATCATCCAACCGATATTTTATTTCTCAATATACGTCAGCAGCCCCTCTTGCGGTAAGGTCGGAGAGAGGAATGATTCTGCCGTACCGCCGGACAGCGTCTTGACCTCTTTCAGGAAGTGCGAAACATCGTAATATCCGGCATTCACCGCTACCGAGAGCAGGTTATTTGTCTCCGTCGTACTTTTCAGCAGATCAATCGCCTGCCTGAACTTCACAATCCGACTGTATTCTTTAGGGGTAAATCCGGTAAACAGCTTGAACCTCCGTTCCAGATGCCGCTGACACAAACAAGCATCTTCTGCCAGCAAACGGATCTCCCGCTGACCGTGGTACAAATGAATGCGGTTTACCGCAAAAACAATCTGTTTGTCCACTACATCGTGCTTGTACATCGACCGCACCAATACTGTCTCAATACACTGAATCCTGCTCCGCAAATCCGGAAGCTCGTAGAGTCGCTCTGTAAACGAATCATCGAATAGCTTGATTTCCAAGTCGGTACTACTGATCCGCTGACCGGCCAACTCCTGCACGGGCAAGTCCATGAATCGGAATAATCCGCAAGGATGAAAACGAATACCAACCATGTGAACCGTTTCGGTATACGCAACCAACTCCGAATAACGTTTCATCGGTCCCACGAAAAACGAACGGCAAGACGGCATGATCCGCCCTTCGCTGCCTACCGGTTGTGTTATCCCGCCCAAAGCGAAAATCAAATCGGTACACCCGTCCGGCAGGACGTTGATGCGCATCCCATACTCAGGACTTCCTTTGAACTCCCAGATTTTATCGACGTAAGGAGCCAGCAGTCCACAAGGTTGATATTCTCTATACATACTTCAATTTCGGGCAAATATAGTGAGAATCACTCACACCTGCTATTTATCCGAATACAAACCGATATGGTTTCCTTCGCTATCGGCAAAAACAGCGAAATGTCCCCTGCCTTCAGCGTCAATCTTCGTCTCGGGGATAATGACTTTCCCGCCTTTCTGCAGGACACGTTCCAGCGACTTGCCGATCTCTTCGCAATAGAAATGAATCAGCGTTCCCCGCTCAGAAGGCAGGAAATCAGGTGCCCACGACACCGCTCCCACCGCTTCGCCCTGCTCCATGAAGCAGGCCATCTTCTCCTCTTCATACTCCGAGACCGCCAATTTGATGTCCAACACTGTTTCATAAAATCCTACCGCCCGGTGGAAATCTGCCGCCGGAATCTCAAAAAACGCAATAAACTTTTCCATTTTCTTTCTATTAATAAGATGAATACTGTATGCCGGAAGTCACGTCTCCCAAGCACACCACAAAAGTAGGCCAAAGTACCCGCCCCGGATAGTAAAAAACAGACATCATTCCTCCGCGGAGAAATAATCGGAATAAGGGGCGCAAACAGCTAAGTATTCCACCGGAGTATATCCCGAAAAGAGTTTGAACTCCTTAATCATGTGCGATTGGTCGAAGAAACCACATTCGCAGGCCAGTTGCGCAAACGAAATGCCCGGCTGGCATTGCAGGGTGTACAACGCCCGCTGCATCCGCACAATGCGCAGAAACTCCTTGGGAGTAGCGCCTACATACTCCGCAAACACCCGCCCAAACTGCTTATTGCTCAGGCATGCTACGTCCGCCAGTTGTGCCGTACGGATGTGCGGATGGAGGGTCACCGCCTCCAAAGCGGTCGAAACCCGCTTCAGGTTGTATTCAGAAAAAGCGTAGAGACGGCTTAGCAGAAACTCTTCTATCAGGCGGATGCACGCCGCCTGATCCGGCATATCGGCTACCCGCCTGCCCAGATCAACCAACTGAGGATCGTCCGTCTCTTCGGTATTTACATTCATCCCACGAAACTCGCTGACAGGCATGTGGAGGAAAACTTTTGCGGCAAAGGGCTGAAAAACGACTACGATCATCTCCAACATCCCCGTAGACTCGACATCGGAATAGCCGAACGCCTGCCCGCTGATGAAAGAAGAGGGTTGCAACCGGCCTTCGGTCAGCGAAAGCAGTTGCCGCCCCCGGTGAAAGACCATCTGGACGCACCCCACGGGTAACGTCCGTTCGGATACCGGCGCAAGCGCATCGTCGCTCAATATCCAGTAATGCCGGACATAAGGGACGAGCGCCGCTGTGGGCATTATGATTCTGAATGATTGCATAGACTACAAATATATTGTTTTTTAGATCATCGCGGCAAAGATAAGGGACGGGAAAAAGAAGGGATAGGAAAAAAGAGACAAAGAAAAGCAAGAATGGACAAACGCAGCTGATATTTAGAACGTACTTTTGTCCCCCCAAGCCGACAGACATGAGTATTTAAGAAAGTTAGACTTATAGATAATAAGCAACACAACTTTATTTGTTTATTATAAACCTCTTTTCGAAAAGAATCATATCTTTGTACAGCTATAACTTTTAAATAAATTCTTTCGCCCATGATAGAAGCTCCCGAAGCCCGCCTACTGTGCGAGCAACTGAACAAGACCGTATGCGGCAAACGAATCACGGATGTGTTCGCTCAATACACACCACATAAATTTGCCTGGTTTTATGGTAAACCGGAAGAGTGTGCCGAACGCCTGGTTGGCAAGACCATTGACAGAGCCTGCCCACAAGGCGGAATGGTCGAACTAACGGCCGGAGACACGATGTTGGTTTTGACAGACGGAGTCAATCTTCGTTATTTCGAATCGGGAGCGAAGTTACCCTCCAAACATCAGCTGCTGGTGGCATTCGATGACGAAAGTTGCCTGGTAGCATCGGTACGGATGTACGGAGCACTGTTGTGCTTTACCCAAGGACATTTTGACGCACCGTTGGCAGCCTATTACGAAACGGCCAGAACAAAGCCACAAGTGATGTCGGACGCCTTTGACAAGGAGTACTTTCTTGGATTGGTAAATGCGCCGGAAGCACAGAAGAAATCGGCAAAAGCTTTTCTGGCAACGGAACAGACAATTCCCGGACTGGGCAACGGAGTATTGCAAGACATCCTGTACCATGCGCATATTCATCCCAAGACAAAGATCGACAAACTGGGCGCAGAAGAAAAGGAGAAAATATACGAACAAGTGAAAGAGACACTACAAGATATCTACCGCCTGGGCGGACGAAGCACCGAAACCGATTTGTTCGGAGTTCCCGGCCGGTACGTAGCCTCCCTGTCAAAAAATACGGCGGGACAGGCATGCTCCAAATGTGGTGAAACCATTGTGAAAGAGAATTATCTGGGAGGAAGTATTTATTATTGCAGAGGATGCCAAGTAATGAAATAAAACCCTTCCCCATACAACTTTCAAACTATAAAAGCAGTTGAAATAACTCTTTTCTCATGTAACTATAAAAACAAAAAGAATAATGAAACAAGAAGTATTATTTATCATTCTCAACGAATATGCCGATTGGGAAAGTGCTTTCATAGCAGCGTCCCTTCATTCCGGACTAATGCCGGGCAGTGAAATCAAGTACGTAGTCAAAACAGTAGCCCCCACTTTAGATACGGTCCGTTCTTTGGGCGGTTTCCGTACTCTGCCGGACTACAGTTTCGACAACCTTCCTTCTGATTATGCTGCCTTGGTCCTAATTGGTGGTATGCAATGGCAATCTCCTGAAGCAGAACGTGTATTCCCCATCGTGCAGGATGCTTTCGAAAAAGGAAAAGTGATTGGTGGCATCTGTAACGCTGCTTCATTTCTATGCGCCCATGGCTTCCTAAACCATGTTAAGCATACCGGAAACACCCTTGCCGTGCTCAAACAGTGGGGCGGAGAACAATATACCAACGAGGATGGTTACCTGGAAAAGCAAGCTGTCGGTGATAAGAACATAGTTACGGCAAACGGTACTGGTTATCTGGAATTCACCCGTGAGTTGCTATTAGCATTGAAAGCCGATACGCAGGAAAAGATCGAGGCATTTTATGATTTCAGTAAAAATGGACTTGTGAGATAGCAACAGGTTTACCAAACACACAAGACAGTATGAAAAAAGGATTCACCGTACTTCTATTTTTATTCTCTCTGGCAGAAGTATATGCACAAACGGAATTCACGACTTGTCTGTTTGACTCAAGCCGGAACCGGATAGTGCCGGTAGCTATTTATCAACCGCGAAAAGAAAATCCCAAAACAAGAGTCATTATATTCAACCATGGATATGACGGAAACAAGAACGATAAATCGAACCAAAGTTATTCATATCTGACTCGTTTTTTGGCAGAAAAAGAATATTATGTGATAAGTATCCAACACGAATTGTCCGATGATCCTCTTTTGGCTATGGAAGGAAATTTTATGGAAACCCGTATGCCTAACTGGAAAAGAGGAGAAGAAAATATTCTCTTTACAATCCGGGAGTTTAAGAAGCTAAAACCGGATCTGCAATGGGAGAAACTTTGTGTGATAGGTCATTCAAACGGAGGTGATATAACCATGCTCACCGCAACGGATCATCCGGAACTGATAACGAAAGCTATCTCAATGGACCACCGGAGAATGATAATCCCAAGAACACAAAAGCCACGGATATACACGTTGAGAGGGTGCGATTATGATGCTGATCCGGGCGTACTCCCAACCAGCGAGGAGCAAAAGAAATTTCGAATAGAAGTTGTGCGACTGGATGGAGTTACACACAGTAACATGGGAGAAAACGGATCGGCAGAACAACATGATCTTATTAAGCGACACATATATATGTTCTTAAATAACTAATTATTTTTTAGATAATTACACAATATACCATGACA
The DNA here is from genome assembly GCF_019583405.1 of Bacteroides fragilis. Classification (GTDB taxonomy): domain Bacteria; phylum Bacteroidota; class Bacteroidia; order Bacteroidales; family Bacteroidaceae; genus Bacteroides; species Bacteroides fragilis_B. The sequence goes on from NZ_SZUU01000002.1 coordinate 140,927, forward strand.
TATCCTTCTGGATTATCCGACTTCTAAAAGTAAAAAATAGTATAAGCAAACCTTTCGGGCTCAATACAAACAAACAGACGAATCACGGATATGGAGTGTGATACGAATCCGAAATCTTTCTTACTACCGATTTATCCGCTTCCGCCCAGTCCAATGTTGCCATCTCCCCAGGAGAGAGCCACTGTGCAGCAATATGTTCTTTCAGTACATATTGCTCTCTGATAGGATGACATAGAAAAGCGTGCATCGTAATTTCGAAATCAGGATAGATGTGATGGACTGTCAAAAGCTTCTCTCCCACTTCAATAGTATAATCCATTTCTTCCATAATTTCTCTTTGAAGTGCTTCCTGCAAAGATTCACCTTTCTCCACTTTTCCACCCGGAAATTCATACCTGAAAGAAGTATATGAAAATTTAGTCCGTCCCCGTTGTACACAAAGATATTTTCCTCCAGATCTGATAACGGCTGCTACGACTTCTATACTTTTCATAATGACTGCGGTATTGGGTTTCGAAGATAATGGATGCAAAAGTAATAAAAGAATGTGGGAAAGGAGGAAATTAAAAGTAATAAAGACTAATCTTAAATATTTTCCCTACCTTTGTTAATCACCGGAATGTAAGTCCCATAACGATAAGACAATTAACAATTAATACATTGAAAAACAATTATCAGCATATAAAATGAACACCACTCCCCAACTCTACCAATCAGGTAACAGTGCACTCATGTCGAAGAAGAAAATTGCTTTCTTATGTTCCCGGCAAGTACCTGAAAATAAAACAGCATCTATTTATCGCTGGGCAAATCAATTATTACCGGAAAGAGATTGCATCCTTTGCGGAAATCATTCAAAAATGGAACAAGAGGTCTTTAATATACTATTGGAGAAGAAAATACCAGTCATTCTGGTACTGGCTGAAAGCATGAAAGAAGAATGGAGTAATCATATTAAGTTGGCACTCAAAGAGAAGAGGCTATTGATAGTAACTGCCTGTAATAGCCAGGTACACAGAATTAATCATCAATCAGCCTATGACCGGAATGAAATAATACTTTCATTTGCGGACCATGTTATAATCGGTTATTGTAAACCAGGAGGAAATATCGACAGACAAATTAGCGGAAAAACAAACATTACATTTTTACACAATTCGAATTACCTGCCGACAGAACCTACCCTTATGGAGAGAGCGGCAGACAGTGATGTTATAACCTATAGGACATCCACAAAAGGAGGAGAACTCTTTTTAGATATTAAACAGGACTTAAGCGGACAAGAATATCTAAAAATTACCCAAAGTAAACATCAAGGAAATAAGGGTTTCCACAGAGAAACGATTTTCATCAACAAGGATGAAATACTCCAGTTCAAACAAGAATTAGACCGAGCTATTGAATATTGGGGATTGAACCCTATAAAGCAAAAACAGACTCTTAGTTTCAAAAGAGAAGAGTATGGCAACGCCTATTTGCCATGGGAAAAGAGTGCAGATGATTATCTTCTCCGGTTGTATGCGGAAGGCAAAACCATTAACGAACTGACAGAGATATTCGAACGGAATGACGGAGCGATACGTTCCAGATTACAAAAACTGGGAATTAAATTAAGATAATGATATTATCTGGTTTTAAAACGACATCTCTTATTAAATACGGGTAGAGAGAAAAGGGTTTTACAAATGTGACACTGTAAAAAAATGATAGAAAAAGTAGTCAGCAATTCCAAAGGCATAGAAGAGAATCGAGTGGAAAAACACAGTAAAGGACATTGCAAATGTATTTAGAATCACTCTTAAAAGACATTCGTCCCTATATGAATTCTGACAAGAAATAATATACCGCCATCCCCACCTGCAATACCCCAATTACCGGTATACCATATTTAAATTTAAGATGCCGTGTCTTATGCCGAAACGTATACATCCCTGCCCATGCACCTAACGAACCTCCCGCTACGGCTATTCCCAGCAGGTGGACTTCGGGAGTACGCCATCGTTTTCGGGATGCGTTCCGTTTATCGATACCGTACATAACAAAAGAAACGGTATTCACGATTATCAGATATAAGAAAAGTAACTTCAACGGTTGGCTCTTTTTTAATTCGCCGGCAAAGATACGCATTTTTAATCAAGCCCGATTTGTCGGCCGAAAGATTCTCTGTATCTTTGCCCGCATGGCAGAGAAAAACGAATTACATAAAAGGAACAAGCATAACGGACAGTACGATTTTTCAAGACTGATGGAAGAGTATCCCCCGTTGAAGAAGTTCGTCGCACCGAACGCATACGGGACGACAAGTATCGATTTCTTTAATCCGCAGGCGGTGAAGGCACTCAACAAAGCCTTGTTGATAAGCTGTTACGGCATACGATACTGGGATATTCCTAAGAATTACCTGTGTCCGCCCATTCCGGGAAGAGCGGACTATATCCATTACATAGCGGATTTGATTCAACCCGAAAGCCCGATACAGGCAGAAGCGGCTACAAAAGCCACTCACCCATGCAGGTGTCTTGATATCGGTGTAGGTGCCAACTGTATCTACCCCATTATCGGACAAACAGAATATGGATGGACTTTCGTCGGTTCCGATATTGATCCTATCTCCATTGATAATGCACGAAAGATTGTAACTTGCAATCCGGCACTGGCCCATAAAATAGAACTCCGGCTGCAACGGGACAGCCGAAAGATATTTGAAGGGATCATTGCTCCGGATGAATACTTCGATGTAACCATCTGTAATCCTCCTTTCCACAGTTCCAGAGAAGAAGCTGAAGACGGGACGCTGCGTAAACTCAGTAGCCTAAAGGGGAGAAAAATAACCAAAGCCCAGCTCAACTTCGGAGGCAATGCCAACGAACTTTGGTGCGAAGGTGGAGAACTTCGCTTTCTGCTGACCATGATCGAAGAGAGCCGGAACTACCGAAAGAATTGCGGATGGTTCACCAGTCTGGTATCGAAAGAAAAGAACCTGGGTAAACTGACCGCCAAACTCAAATCAGTCGGTATATCTGAACATAAGATTATCGAGATGCGTCAAGGTACTAAAACCAGCCGGATTTTGGCATGGAGATTCTGAGAAAGATATAGTTACTAAATTAGCAAGTATCTACTCAAATCTTTCAAGGAGGCGGCCTTAATAAAAGATCATCCGCAATGCAGAGATATCATTGAGGTTAAACAGTTTATCACTCCAAACAAACAAATTCCGGAAAACGTGTTTTAACACTGTATTAAAACTTGCTTTCTACAAACAAAAGACTTGTCCTTTAACTGTGAAAAAGAAGTCCTTTGTTTGCAAACAATCAGAATCATTCATTCCGAGTTAACACTGTTAATAGGAAAACTATACATTATTATGAACATATTAATCCTCAGCAATGCTGACAGTTGCCGCAGCTGGATCGCACAGGCTCTTCTTTCCTCGCTTGGAAAAGGTATGAAAATATATTCTAAAGGAGCAGTTGCTCCCGCGATGTACTTGCGGAGCCAACGACCTTTGCAGATGTGAGTGAGGGAAATTACTCCCTCACCTCTTGCTTTATCAGCCGTGTCACGCTTGTAATATTTCGCTTGTCTTTATTCAGGATATAAGTATATTTGTAATCGCTTGCCCGGTAAGAAGTAGGCGAACTATTCACCAGGATAATATTCCGGTTATTGGCAAAGTCCAAAATACCTTTAATATTATTGGGATGCAGTTTTCCGATCTCGTCCATCATGCAGTGCAGCTTGAAGTCATTGAACTGATGCGATGCCTTTTCCTTGAACACATTCAGCAACATGATGTTAATCATGGCCTTCACCAGAATATCCGTTCCGTCGGAACCTACATTTGCCAGTTTCTCCACCCATCCACTGTCATTATCGTTCTCCACAATGCGAAACTGAAGTTCGAAAGTATCAGAAAGCGTCAGTTCCTTTTCCTTGTTCAGTGCCAGTTCTTTCACCAGCGACTGCAATAAACTTACCGCCTGCCGATTCTGTTCCACAAGCTCCTCCTGACCGAACAGGCTAAACATGCCCAGAGCACCCGGTTGATTCCGGTCGCAAAACTCTTTGATGGTAACAAAATGTTGCATGATACGATTGCCACTGGGTACAATCTGTAAGGCAATGCTTTTGATGACCCCGGCGAAATTGCGTTCCACAAAGTCACTATTGATGTCGTTGATAGTTTTGCGAATCAACCCTTCTTTTGAAAGCATATCCGCCGTCTCTTTCCCGATCCGGTGAATCAAGTCGGTATATGCTTCATTCGAACGACGTTCAAAGTCAATGATCTTATCATTATCAATGAACTCTTTGAGATCGGCAGCAAAGGTCATAAACTCGTCGCGCTTTGTAAGACGTGTACGGAAGTTGAACGTATTCTGTTCGGAGAAGTTACCCGTAAAGCGACCGACCGCTTCCCGGAAGTCCTTTTCTTGTTCAATCTGCCGATAATGATTCTGTGTCAGCTCCTCTATCACTTTCTTGCAGCGCTTCACACTCTCTGCTTCCACTCCCGTTTGCAGTACAGGCGGACAAATATTGAGTGTTTTGAAGTTCTCAGTCTCCCGGATATCCTCTTCTAAATGCTTCAAGCGGGTATTTGTCTCAACTAATTGCTTGTTCAGTCCCGTTACTTTCTGATTCAGTTCTTCTTCCTTCAAGCGGAACTTCTCTTTCTCACCGTCCAGTTCTTTCTCGGCCAACTGCTTTCCATTTCTGAATTCGTCCATACGGTCGAAGAATTCCCGCTTATCCTTTTCGTAATCGTAAACCAGACGGCGGTGCTGCTCGATAAACGCTAACTCCTGTTCCGTGCGGGCCACTTCATTACGCAGGGCAGTGATACGTTCCGTATCCACCCCTTTTCCGGAAAGTTCATGCAACAGGTCCTTATCCATTGTCTCCAGCAGTTCATCGGTTTTCTTCTTTTCAGAAGCAATGGACTGATGGATCTCCTCCTGCTTGTTACGGATCAGAGTGTCTTCTTCCTGCATTCTCTGGTTACGTTCCTTCTCTTTCTGGCGGATTCGGGTTTCAAGTAAGTGATTGAACTGTTCCAGTTCCGCCGCTGACTCCTGCAAACTGTGTGTAGCCTCAGCCAACTGTTTTTCCAACTGTTCCAGCAATATACGTTTCTCCTCACCTGCCTTCTGCTCCAGCATGATTTCATCTGCTTTCAGAACCTGAATACGCTTATCATTCTGTTCCATACAGTAAGCGGACTGAGCCATCTCTTCCTTATAAGTATTAAGGACAGTCTGGTGTTTCTTCCGGATGGCAGCCAGCTCTTTCTCTTTTTCCTCTATCGACTTCTCAAGATTCTGCTGCCATTCATGTATCTCCTTACGAATTGCTTCCTGCTCTGCGGCATACTCCTGCACACTTTTCACTTCTTTCCGGATAGCCGAAAGATCGAGTTTGATGCCATAGAAAGAGTCTTGTCCGGTATCCGGAACAGATTGGGGATTGAGTTCCTTACTGAATAAAACAAGTTTTTCGTCTATCACCTTGCCAATGGTATTCTCCCATCCCGGACAATTTCTGCTCAACCATTCATAGAGTGATCCCTGACAGTTATCAAGTAACCGGTCTATCTCCGCCACTTTTTCTCTACCAACCGCAATCTGCTGCTCTATTTCCTTCTGACGGACGCCCGACTGTTGCTCACAGGCAGCCTGATCCAGTTCCCATTGCCGACGTACCAGCCCCATTTGTTGTTCTGCCTCTTTCAGCTTCAACCGGCATTCGTGATTCTCCTTTTCCAATGCAACGCGTTCCGTCCGGCAGGCCTGTAACTCTTCTTCATGGAAAGTCCGGTGCAGGCACTTCTCCCGTTCCATCTTCAACTGATAGATGCCCTCTTTTTTCTTTTCTGTCTGTTCTCGCAGGAGGGTCAACTTCCCTACTTCCTGCTCACGCACCTCTTTCAATATTTTATCGTACTCCTTTCGTACAGCCTCCTTACGTTCGATAGCACGTAAATGGAGCGTATTCAGCTCAGCATTTTTACCGTTACGGAAACGTTCAAAGGCACTGGAAGCCTGTTCCTTCAGTAGCTTATACTGGCTGTTGATGTCGTCAAAGCGAGCAGTCAACATGGTCAGCTGCTCCTCCAACATCTGTTTGTGGAGTATGGCCTCGGGCTCCGCATTCACCCGGTCGCACACATTATAAATATCCTGCGACTCATACCGTTCCTTTCGTTCACGCGCAGTTTTCAAGTTCTCGTTCTGTACCCTGACAAGCCCCAGCAAACGGTCGCGCTCACTCTGAAATTTCCCGGAAAGTTCCTCAAGCTGGTGTTTCTCTTTTGCCAACTCTTTCAACAGTTCCTCTTTCTTCTGTTGCAGTGAAGGGAGCAGCTCCTGTGCCATCCGGAAAGTATAATTCAGTTCCCCGGCCAGCGTACGCGCCTGTTGCTCCAGATAATGCATTTCCCTATAAAGTTCAATTACCCAGTCAGCCTGCCGGCGAACAGTAACCTCGCCGTTCTTGTTCTTCCTGAACCACTTGCTGATATCGGTCACCTCTTCATCGAACCGTCGCAGATGATGGGCATATTGCCCCAGATCGATACGCACATCTTCTTCGTTCAGTGACATGATGATGGTTTGCTTGATGAACTCAGCATCGAGCTTTGAATTCAGGAAAACATTCTGAATGGTACGCGGTATATTCTGGTACTGACGGCTCTCGGTAATGGCAAACTTTCGTAACTCCGGAGGAAGCCCCCGGTTGTTGCCGAAAATGATGTCACGATACTCCTCATACGTCTCTACGCGACGGCTCTTATAGACAAAGCTGCCAAGGGCATCGCGTATCTGATCCCACTCTTCATAAGCCTTTCCTTCGGGAGAAATAAAATATTCTTTTTTGTAACCCGTTCCCAGAAAACGGAAACAAACTCTCCCTTGGGATCGAAAAGCCAACACACAATACGATGCATCATCTACGGTCACTTCATAAATAATATATGAATTGAGGTACGGAAAGTAATATTCGTCAAAGCTCTTTTTCTCTTTTGATATGCCCAGCTTCGTCTTATCGGCATTGTAAAAGAAAAGCAGCGCACGTAACGCCGTACTCTTCCCCACCCCCTGTGTACCGATAAAGTGAACATTGCCGTCTATCTGTATTTCGGCATATTGTATACGGGCACTATTGATGAAAACAATTTTATTCAGGTATCTCATTCTGTATTTCTTCTGATATGTTAATACAAGCGACCAACTCTTCCAGATAGCCGAAAGCCGCCACTACTTTATAGGTGGAAGTGATCTCGTTCTCCAGTTCAATGAAGCCGTCACGTTTCAGGTCATTCACTATTTTATCGATCATCTCTTCGTGCTTCTCCCGTCCGGCAAGTTTCTTCAATCCGGCGAGTTTCTCCTTCAGTTCCAGGTCGGTACCTACTTTTACGACCATATCGGCCGGCTGGAAACGGAATCCGGATGAAAAAGCCGCATCGTAGGTTTTAATGAAATCGAGCACATCAATCCAGCGGGCGGCAATCTCTAACTTACGCTCCAGATCGACTTTATTTTCCCGACGGGAGAAATAATAATATTCATTCCCGCTCTCAAGGATAAAGTTGATGGCAGCAAAGAAATCGTACAACTCCGACTGATTATCTTCGATCACCGTATAGAGTTGGCGGATATTGGGATTGGTACTATCGGAAGAGATGAATCCTCCTTTACTCAGTATTTCAAATATTTCAGCAGTTTGTTTAATCATTACTATAATGGCTTTGAGTTCACCACAGATTACACAGATTAACACAGATCTTTTAATTTAACTCTCAATAAAATAAATTATTAATCTGTGAGAATCCGTGTAATCTGTGGTGAGTTGTATTCGTTTCTAAACTATTTCGCCTGTCCTTTCCGAATAAATCAGTGCATATTCCACCCCACCCATTCTGCCATAATCACCGGTGATACGGAGTTCTTCGTAAAACTGGGATACAATCTGGCAGTAGAACGTTATCCGCTCATCAAAAGAAACCTCTTGTGCGAAAGGATAGGCAGCCACAAACGAAAACAAATCTTCTTCAGCCTGCATAAACCGCTTCTTCACTTCTTCCAGATTGATATAAGCCTCTTCCGATATATGGGTCTCAAGAGAGTCTTCGGCAATACTGCCGGCCACATTCCGGGTCAGGATGGCACGCTTGCCGATCATGGTTATCACTTTACGGATGCTCTCCAACACTTCATCATCATTACGAAGATATTCTACGGAGAGACGTAACGGATAGGCCGGTGCAGGTTCGAACCAGACACTGTCTTTCTGCATCAACACCTCGCAGATATTGGTTCGTTCTTCCAGTTCGAACTGATCTTTCAAGTATTTCAGCTGCCGGATCTTAACCCGGATCTTGTTCTGATACTCTATTTTGTTCAGATAGCTGATAATCTGCTTTTGTATCTCGATCAGGTTGTGGAAACATTCATTGAGCTGTATCCGTACGTTTGCCACCACAAGCCCGAGTTCCTCGTCCGGTATCCGCCGGAAGAAGCGGTCTTCTTCATTGGCAAGAAGCTCCTCGCTCACTTTTATCAATGCCTCGATATCCCGCCGTTTCTCGTCCAGGCGAACCAGTTTTTTCTTCTTGATCTGATAGTTCGGCTCATTCTTGAAAGTACTGTCAATGTTACGCTTCAGGTCGATCACATTGCGCAAGGTGGTCAAGGCGATATTACGTAATATCCGCTTGATGGTACGCAGATAGGTCGTTTTCCGTTTCTCGTGGTTTTCTTGCTGATAATAAGAGATAGTATCTTTGAGATAACTGATATGCTCGTTGACAAACGAAGTGTTGATCTCTTCATTCACTTCGAGCACCTGCTCGAAGAAATGCAGATAAATATCCTCCATCTCAAGAAACGAACCATTCTCACGAAGCACTCCGTGATCGATCAGGCTCTGTATACGTTGTAGTTTATATTCTGTCAGTTCCAGTGCATATTCCCGCCGGAAGGATTGCTGTTTCCGCTTGCTGAACATCTGTTTCAGCAGGAGCTGTTCTCGGCTCATCATCTTCAGCAACTCGTCGATAGAATGAAATGTAGTCATGTATAACGGCTATAAGCTTTTCAGGATTCCTTATCTTATCAGTTTTTTCTTCATTCCCCGGGCTAACTCTTCCTTGATAAAAGTCATCAATGGCTTACCCACTACAATAAACATGACCGCTACCAGAATCATCAGAATGCCAAGCATTAATCTGGGAGTCAGCCGTTCGCCAAAAATCATCACCCCGAAGAAAAGTGCGGTCACCGGTTCCAATGCTCCCAGAATGGCAGTAGGCGTAGAGCCGATGCTATGAATGGAAACAGCCGTACATACCAATGATATGACGGTAGGCAAGAAAGCCATGGCAAGAATATTGCCCCAGGCAGGAAACGAAGGAACAGCCTGAAGATCCGCGCAGAAATTCAGGCGGACTATATAAATGGAAAGACCGAACAACAGCGCGTAAAAAGTCAGCTTGGCCGTAGACATTAACTTCAGCGTGGAATGGTTGACACCGACGATATAGACAGCATAAGACAGTGAGGAAAGGATAACGAGCAACATGCCGACCAGACTCAGCGTTTCGCCTCCCTCCCCTTTGTAAAGCAGTCCGATGCCGGAAAGGGCGAGCAGAATGCAAAAGAAGGTCAGCAACGACACTTTCTCGTGGAAAAACAGGAACATGATAAGCGCCACCATCACCGGATAGACAAATAATATGGTGGAAGCAATGCCTGCATCCATGTGCTTATAGCTCAAAAACAACAGCAGTGAAGAGGCAGAAAAAAGTAGTCCGCCTGCAACCAGAGGCAATATCTCGTTCCTTTTCAGGGCAAACGACTGTCCCTGCACTTTCATCAAAATCCCCAAAATAAGTACGGCAAACCCGTAACGATAGAACAATACAGAGTCCACCGACATCCCTTCTTTATAGAGCGGCAGTGTAAACAACGGATTCATGCCATAAGTAGCAGCAGCCACAGCTCCGCAAACAAATCCTTTAGCCTTACTATTAATATTCATTATTATATTCATTTTTCGGGGTGCAAAGATACAGTTTTTTGGAGATGTTGGTTACTTTTGCGTCAATTCTAACAGAGATTAAAATTGAGCAAAAACCGTATTGATCAGGAAAAGAGAGTGGTAGAGCTGATGATCCGTCTTTACTGCCGTAAAAAAGAAAAGAATGTCACGCTTTGCCCCCAATGCGAAGAGTTGCTTCGTTATGCGCATGCCCGGCTGGACCGCTGCCCCTTTGGGGAGAAAAAGAAAGCATGCAAGCAATGCAGCGTACACTGCTATAAACCTGCCATGCGGGAACGGATGAAACAAGTAATGCGTTTCTCCGGTCCCCGAATGCTGATTTATGCACCTTGGGAAGCAATCAGGCATCTGTTTGGATAAGCAGGCACAGAGAAGAATAATATTATTATAATTGCATGATTACTTTATAATAATTATCTGTGCTTATTAAAATAACGAACCATGACTATCATCAAGTCTCCTTTTATAACCAGTAGATATGTATTTTCCGATTATTTCTGCAACCGGGAGAAAGAGAACTAAATCCTGATACGGGATGGTCAAAACCATCTGCTGACGATTTGACGACATTACCTGAAATATGCAGAAAGTACCCCACACTCTTTATGAATATAGATACAGACATTTTTCTGCTCCCTTCTTGTCATCTATTTTTCCAGAATCCGGGATAGAAAAGTAAAAGTACACTAAAGAGTTCCAACCGCCCTATAAGCATCAGAAATGAAAGTACCCACTTGGCTGTGTCGGGTAATCCGTTCCACGAATAGGCAGGTCCACAGGCTCCCAGTCCCGGACCTACATTACCGATACTGGAAATCACCGTACCGATAGACTCGGAAAAGCCGACACCCAAGAACAGAAGAACTGTCCATCCAAAAATGACGATGATAAGATAGAAAGCGAAAAACATACCTACAGTAGATACAATCGAAGGCGAAACGGTCTGTTTGTTAACTCGTACTAGCAGTACGGCATTAGGATGCAATAAATGCCTGAATTCATTTCGAATAGAACGGGCAACAATCAGCAAACGCATGTTCTTAATGCCACCGCTGGTAGAACCGGTACATCCACCCGAAAGCATGGCAATCAATAGCAACAGCCACGTAAAGGCAGGCCAAAGATTATAATCGTCCGTAGCAAATCCACAGGAGGTGTGCGCCGTAGCAACCTGAAACAGCGACTTACGGAAAGCCGTCTCCCAGTCATAATGATTTTGAAAGACAAGTGCGAGAGTGATCAAAAAAGTCAGGATGGCAACAGAGCCGAGGAACCAACGTAATTCTTCGTCCCTCAAAAGACGACTGACCTTACCGCGAAGACACATCAGGAACAATGCAAAATTGACTCCTGAAAGAATCATAAATATAGCAACCACATATTCAATAAATGGTGAATTCCAATACGAAATACTGGCCTGCTTGGTAGAATATCCACCAGTAGCAGTCGTGGTAAACGACTGGCAGATAGCATCAAAAAGACTCATACCTCCCAACATCAGGAGGACGGTTTCTGCCAGTGTCAATATCAGGTAAACTGTCCATAGCCATTTGGCCATAACATTAATTTTAGGATGGGTACGGTCATGGGTTACTCCTGTAGATTCGGCAGAAAAGAGCTGTACTCCCCCACTGGTGAAAGCGGGTAATACGGCAATTGTAAAGAAAACGATTCCCAGTCCACCAATCCATTGTGTCAGGCTGCGCCAGAAAAGCATACCATGCGAAAGCGATTCGATATCATCAAGAATCGTGGCTCCCGTAGTAGTGAAACCGGACATGGTTTCAAAAAATGCATTAGTCAACGAGTCAATACTCCCGCTCAAATAAAAAGGCAACATACCGAAAAGCGTGAAAAACAACCACGAAAGTGTCACAATGCAATAACCATCACGCCGGCTCAACCGACTTTCCGCACCACGCCCGTAGAGCATCAGTAACGCACCGGACAGGATGTTGATACCCGCCGTATAAAGAAAAAACTTATAATCGCTTTCACCATAGACTGCGGAAATACCGGAACAGAGTACGAACATTACCGCCTCTATAAAAAGTAAGATTCCAAGAACGCGTCCTATCATCTTGCCGTTTATCAGACTGTTATTCCGCTTGCTAACGTATATATCCGTCGACAGGTATTTTTCCATAACATAAGAATTATTTAGCGAAAAGACATATAACCAATATCGTGCCAAAACAAAAAGGCAGGACGTAAGCCAATAGTTATCAGATAAATAGAAATTCCATTCAGGTATCTAATAGCCATCATCACCCTACCATTTTGATAGGATCGGCCTTTCAAAACGGAAAGGTGCATACTCAGGAAATCCGATTATCCCTGCATGATAGGTTCAGTCTTCATTGCAGAAAAATATGGCTTATTCACTTTACGCATTCATGTCTTGTGTTATTTTTATTTCTTATCTTTGCCTCAAACCCCTGAACATAAATTCAGATATGAAACGAGCCATTATCATCGGAGCTACTTCGGGCATTGGGCGTGAAGTAGCCAAACAACTCCTCCTACAAGGCTGGCGCCTCGGTATTGCAGGACGCCGGCTTCCTTCACTGGAAGCTTTGCAGAGCAGTGCACCGGACCGTATAGAAGTCGTCGCCCTGGATGTCACCCAACCAGATGCAGTTCCCAAACTGAGTAACCTGATCAGACGAATCGGAGGCATGGATCTGTTCCTGTTGAGTTCCGGCATCGGTTATCAGAACATAGGGCTGAATCCGGACATCGAATTGGAAACCACCCGTACCAATGTGGTAGGGTTCACCCGCATGGTAGACACCGCCTTCAATTATTTCCGTAAGCACGACGGTGGGCAATTGGCAGTCATCAGTTCCATCGCCGGAACAAAAGGGTTGGGAGTAGCACCTGCCTACTCTGCCACAAAACGTTTTCAGAACACCTATATCGATGCATTGGAGCAGTTGGCCTGCATGCAAAAACTAAACATCCGCTTTACAGACATCCGTCCGGGATTCGTATCTACCGACTTGCTCAACGACGGGAAACAGTATCCGCTACTGATGCAACCGGAAAAGGTAGCCGAACGGATTGTACGGGCACTCAATCGCCGGCAACGTGTCGTAGTGATCGACTGGCGCTATGCCATTATTGTCTTTTTCTGGCGAATGATTCCCCGCCGGATATGGAAAAAATTACCGATACGGACAGGACAGAAAGCTACAGAAAAAAATAGCAAGATCGGATAACCGGTCTTTCAGTAAAACCTACTACATTTGTCCCGAAACCTAACGGAACAAAAGCAATGAAGAGTGATACTGAAGAGAAATATCTGCAACAGGTGAACCGAGTGATAGATTATATCAACTCACACCTTAACGAACCTTTGCGGGTTGAAACTTTGGCACGTGAAGTATGCCTCTCGGAGTATCACTTCCATCGCATTATGCGGGCTTACCTGCACGAACCACTGGCTACGTACATCGCTCGGCAACGGGTGGAGCGTGCGGTAATGTACCTGCAAATCAAGGATACTCCCCTGGTGCAAGTAGCAGAGATGGTGGGATACGAAACGCCACAATCGCTATCGAAAGCATTCAAGCAGTTTTTCGGCATATCCCCCACCGCCTACCGCAAACAGCGGGCAAAACGTTACGAAAAATTCAGCACTCTGAAAGAGGAACCTCTGAAACCGGAAATCCTGACAGAACCGGAATTGAAGCTGGTGTATATCCGTATCATCGGCCGCTATGGCGAAGAGGAACTTTACGTGGAAGCGTGGAAAAAATTGAAAAATTTTCTCCAGACAAACGGTCTTCTGACCCCTTCTACCCGCTGGATAGGCATCAGTTTTGATGACCCTACAGTAACGAAAACCGAGCAATGCCGTTTTTACGCTTGCGCAACAGTGGAACACAATGTGTCACCGCAAGGCGCTTTTGGCATGAAAACAATTCCGCAAGGACGTTATGCCGTCTACACACTCCGTGGAAGCTACAGTGGTTTGCAAGAAATGTATAACCGAATTTACTCGCATCCCCTGCCTACCGCATTTCGTGATGCAACTTCATTTGAAGAATACCTTAATTGTGAACCTGATGCGGAAGAAAAAGATTACGTGACAAGAATATATATCCCTATTGAATAACCCATTAAAAACAGAAAAAGAATGAAACAGAAGTTTTGCCAAAGCTGCGGCATGCCGCTCAACCCAGAAGTATTGGGAACAGAAAAAGATGGCAGTAAGAATGAAGAGTATTGCACCTATTGTTATGCTGACGGACATTTCACCGTGGAGTGCACAATGGACGAAATGATTAACCATTGCGCACAGTTCGTAGACGAATTTAATAAAGACTCGGAAGTGAAAATGACGAAGGAAGAGGCCATTGCAAACATGCAGCAGTTCTTCCCAATGCTGAAAAGGTGGAAACAATGAAGAGGATGGGCAACAGTCAGCTTCCTCCGAGAGATTTTATGACGGAATGGTAACAGGACAAGTTTACCACGGATTACACGGATTAACACAGATTTTCAATAGAGCGTTGAAGAGAAAGATCTTCTCTGTGAGACTCTGTGTTACTCTGTGGTGAGTTAAGCTTAGAGCATTGATACTAAGAATCTGTATTAATCCGTGTAATCCGTGGTGAACCTAAAAACGATTCATTTTCCGAACAGGCCTCAATCCGGACGGTTTATTCCACCGGATGCCGTTTCAGCCATGCGACGGCATACGAACACGTTGCTTTGGGCTTCAACCCCTGTGCAGAGGCATATTTATAAGTTGCTTCTACCAGTGCGGCCGCAATTCCTTTTCCTTCCAAAGGAGGAGGAACGATGGTGTGCATAATATCCAGTGCTCCATCTTCGACTTCATACTCCACAAAGGCAGTCATTCCATTCTTTTCCAATTCAAAACGATTCCGCTCCGGGCGGTGAATTACTTCATATTCTTCCATTTTCTAATCTCCTTTTTGTTTAGGTTAATATAGACTACATTAATTTTTTCTCTCTTTGCTCCACCCAGATCAGTTTCTTTACATCATATCCCCTGCGAGTTGCAGCATCCAGCAATTTCTTCTTAATTTCTTCCGGCAGAAGAGGTGCACGACTCAATATCCACAAATATTTATCAGAACTGCTACCGATCAAAGCATAATTATATTCCTCCTGATCTAACTCCAAAACATAATAATCTGAGTAAAAAGACAGGAAAAACGATACTTTCAGTTTACCCGGTTGAGACGGGTCAGGCATCTTAGCATGTCCTTCTGCTGTCTTACAAACGTCATAGGGCTTCTTATGCTTACATCCCCGGTTCTCCACACGGACCGTACCATCCGGCATCAGTATATAAGTGGCCGTTACCTCCGATAATCCTCTCTCAAAACGATGGTCGAAACGAGCTATCTCATACCACGTACCCATATAGCGGTGCAAGTCCAGTTGGTCTACCGCAGTATGATCAGTACCTTCAAAGAAACCTTCTATGGTCGGCTTCACAAAACGAAAACCCGCCTCGAGCAAACGTGTAGGACGTACATTCTGTCCTGATGTCAGGAAAGAAGCTGACTCACCATACCTCATCCGGAAGAACCAGCGTGGTACAACCACTTTCATCCAAGCATGATAGCGTGCTGCCATTGCCTGAGTAAATACATACTGCGAAATCTGTTGCGGAGCCACCAAATTGAAAACTCCGCTTACCTCTTCGTGGCTGATAATAAACTCCATCGCCCGGCAAAGATCCCGAATCGCAATCCAAGGAAAAGGCTGTGTACCCGGAGCAATCACACCGGCTACCCGCGTCATCCGGAGGGGACGAAGCATTTGCTCCATCGCCCCGCCATCGGGTGAGAGCACAATGCCGAAGCGAGTGATTGCCAGTCTTGTCTGCGACGGACAATGGCGGGCCTCTTTCTCCCATGCATAACAAAGTTCCGCCAGAAAGCCACTTCCCCGGGTATTGGTATATTCATCAAACGTACCCTCTTCAGGATAATATCCTACGGCCGAAGCGGAAATCATTAACCGCGGCTTTGTCTTTACTGCATCCATTGCCCGAATGATGCGGTGCGTCACCTTAATCCGGCTGTCATAAAGTTCTTTTTTGTATTCCGGTGTCCACCGCTTGCTAATGGGTGCTCCTGCCAGATTGATGATAACATCGCAATGTGACAGGGCCTGAATTAAATGCCCCGATGTGCCTTCACGGAACATAGGCCTCCCCAGAGGGACTACCCGGTGTCCCGCTTCTGTAAGGTACTCTGTAAGATGCTTGCCTATAAAACCGGAGGCCCCGCTTATTGCTATATTCATCTGTATTTCCTTTTTTAGAAATATAACGCAGGGAAAGAGGGTAAAGTTCATCTCATCGTCATCTTCCTCAGCTCTTCGAGCGAACCGTTGAATACGTTCAAATCTACATCGTGATGGATACCGGGCACACTTCCGATATCAGTGTGCTGCCAGAAGTGCCATTTACCTTCGTACCTCACCGAATCAACGTAATAGTGGGCTATCCAGTAGGGATAAGCATTGAAAAGCGAGTCGTCCAGATAGCGGGTCTTGAATTTATAAGAAGTGTAGAGAATAGGTTTTACACCATAATGTGCCTCCACCCGGTCGAGCCATTTCTTAATATTTTGTTGCAACTCTTTTTTAGGCCTTTTGCCTGTCAGTTCGACATCGAGCACCGGAGGCAAATCTCCACTATCGAGTTTCACGGTACGGATAAAAAAGTCCGCCTGCTTCAAGGCATCCGTACGTGGAGTGAAGAAATGGTAGGCCCCACGAATAAAGCCATGGCGACGTGCCTGTTCGAAGTTGTCTTTGAAAGTATCGTCACCATGATCTCCTCCCTCGGTGGCTTTCATAAAAATAAAGTGAAGCGGAAAATCCGTTTCTCTGTTTTGTTTCAACTCCTTCCAGTCGATGTTCCCCTGATAATGGGAGATATCGATGCCATGCACCTCATAGCCACAAGGGATGCAAACGCCATATTCCTTCCGTCCGTAGCACTCCTTCCAACGATAAGAATAAGGGCGTATAACGAAATAATAGAAAGCGAGAGAGAATACACCGACTACAATAAGCGCAAGAGTATTGCGCATCCAGACAGGCATAGTACGAACAGTTTTCTTCTTCGCTTTCGTCTTCCGTGTCGATGTACGACGGGCGGAAGCGGATTTGTTGGGGATAGAAGTATTTCGTGAAGACTTCATTGGCTTTGGTTTATTGGGGATTGAATAGATTCACTGCAGAGTACATAGAGGGTACAGAGGATATATTTTTCAGATATACTTATAAACATGATATTAAGACTCTGTGCCCTCTATGTACTCTGTGGTAAGCTATTTTGGAATTCATTTCCGTTATCGGTTCAGTACTTCCGCCTTCACCCACTCCAGGTAAACACCCGGATTGGGCTCAGCAGGAGGAGCGATGAAATGAACATAACTAATTCCATTCTGCGATTCGTTCTTGAGTGGAAGGAACAACGGACGAAGCCGTCCATCTACCCGGATACGTGCCTGCGGACGCTTCTGCGATAAATCCCATTCCAAAGAAACCTCATGCCAACGGTCGTCTTTCACTCCGAGTTGCTTACGCGTCAGTGGAAGTTCATACATAGACTCGTAGCGGGCTACGGTATCAGAAGGATTCATCCAGCGATCATTCAGTAACAACGAAACCGAATGACTCCCCTCTGGAATACGTAAACTGACGGTAAATGTTCCTTTCTTCATAGCAGGAAAGTTCCATACCGCACCACGCGTATCTGCCACCAGTGAAGCATCCGGCCGATAAATCAAATGAAGAACTTGTCGCCCCTCCTTCTGGGGATGGGGTTCAAGCATGCAGCCCTGTATGCGATTGTAAGCACAGTGCCCTTTAATACCGTCAATGTAATTGAATGTACTCCATTGTGAAAGAGAGTCGGTAAAGTTGTTGAAGCGACTCTTCTCGTACAACCAATTCACATCGAACATCATTATGGCACGATGAAGAGGATGTTGACCGATGGATGCCAGAACTTTGCCCGGAGCTACTTCTACAAACTGTGCCTGATGAACGCCACGGTCAATCCCGCCGCCATTAATGGCGTAGTCGGTATCATTGCGCATAGGATCCATGTAAAGTTCGCGAAACCCCTTCCAAGTCTTTCCATCATCATCAGAAATCGCCACGTGAGTCACGTCACGATTAGTGAAAACATCATCCCAAACGCCGTTTGTACCCTCCTTTTCGGGAAGAGGAGTCGTGTTGCACCAAAAAAGCAGTAGTCGTCCGTCGACCAACCGCCCCAAAGTAGACATCGTGATGGTACCATAAAAAGGCGACGGTTCCGATTCGCTCCAAGTTTGTCCGCCGTCCTGAGAGAAAGCCTGATAATGGCGGTCTTGTGAAGTACGCATCAACATCCAGAGAGTCCCGTCCCTCAATTCGACTACAGTAGGTTCAACGGCACCGTGATTCCAACGGATACCTTTATGAAAGCCTCCTCCCTGATGATCGGGAGATATGACTGTATTCGAGCACTTCCAGGTCAGACCGTCATCATCGGAAAAATAGGTATAGCACCCTTTCGGTGTTACCCCTCCGTGAGCAGCCACGACAATACGTTTACCGTTTCGGATAAATACAGGTGGTTTAATCATGATGGAACTGCGATCGGACACTTTTGTAAGAGTACGTCCTCCTGTCAACCCTCCGGAAGTACGAATGCAATATACACCCATTGTTCCCATATCTACCAGACGAATATACTCCTTACTGACAGGACTCTGACGATCGGCAAAAGGCATTTCTTTGGGACGGTTTACCCGTTTCCAGGTCAGGCCATGATCAGTACTGGACAAATAGACCGTTCCTGCTACAGCCTGTTCTCCATAATTATAGTGTCTGATCTCACCGTTATCGAGAAGCGACAAGCCGATATAAGCATCGGAAGGAGGTGTAGCCACTTTCAAGGGAGCGCGAAGCGAATCAAGCACTGGAGGAAGGGACTGCTGTGCCTGTCCGGGAATGAAAAAGCCGGCTGCCAGCAGACATAGGGTAGAAAGTCGTTTCATATAAAATAGGGATATTCTGATGAACTAAAAACCCACCGAACGGAATTGAATCAATCCGCCCCGATGGGTTTCTACTATTGTAATGCGGGGAAAAGCTTATTTAGCCTGCTCCAACTGCAGTGTCTTAGTCGGCTGGTCGCAAACTTCTGTCGGACCGAAGTATTGAATCGGACCCGGATAAACGTAGTCCGTAGTCAGCGCCCACTGATCGCGTTTAGCAGCGAATGTCAGGAACGGTTTTCCGTCCAGTTTCACCAATGCTTTCTGGATTACCGGTTTCATTTCACCGTGACGACGTTCCATGTTCATCATCATCGTAATAGGTACACCGCCTGCGATCCATTCGGCAGCAGGAGCAGTTGTATTACGCACAGATGACATGTAACCGGTCTTGCCGTTAGCAATCAACATAGAAGCTGTATAACCCAGTGAGTAACAGTAGTCAGCATCGTAATTTGACGGAGCAGCGCAACGTCCTTCGTAGCCGAAGAAGTGGTGCTGTGCAGCAAATTTACCTACATATTTACCTTCTTCTTTCCACTGAGCCAGTTTTGTTCCTACCATTTCAGACAACAGTTTTTCTGTTTCGATCAATGATACCTGTACGTTTCCATGGGGGTCACGGTCCAGAGAAAGCTGACGTGCCACACCTTCGGGAAGGCTTGCATAGATATCAGCATTTTCTTTTGACAGCTTGCTGATGATATATTCACGCTGACGAGAACGTTTGATGTTGGCGAACTCAACCGCATTAGCAGCAAGGAAGTCGTTCAACTCAGCGATCAGGCGTTTCATAGCCGGAATAAACTCAACCAGACCTTCAGGAATCAGCACAGTACCGAAGTTGTTGCCTTGAGCAGCACGTTCGGCTACGATCTTGGCAATGTAAGTTACTACATCGTCTAATGACATATCCTTCGCTTCTACTTCTTCAGAGATGATACATACGTTAGGCTGAACCTGCAAAGCACATTCCAGTGCAATGTGAGAAGCCGAACGACCCATCAGTTTGATGAAGTGCCAGTATTTACGTGCAGAGTTACAGTCGCGCTGGATGTTACCAATCACCTCTGAGTATACCTTACATGCAGTATCAAAACCGAAAGAAGTTTCAATCATATCGTTCTTCAAGTCACCGTCGATAGTTTTCGGACAACCGATCACCTGTACACCGGCATTCTTGGCAGCATAGTATTCGGCCAAAACGCAGGCATTTGTATTAGAGTCGTCACCACCAATGATTACCAGTGCTTTGATACCCAATTTATTGATAATCTCCAGCCCTTTTTCAAATTGTTCCGGAGTTTCCAGTTTGGTACGTCCCGAACCAATAATGTCGAAACCACCTGTATTACGGTATTCATCGATGATATCGGCAGTCAGTTCCATGTAATTATGGTCAACCAATCCACCGGGGCCCAGAATAAAGCCGTACAGCTTGTTGTCTTTGTTCAGTGTCTTGATACCATCGAACAGACCAGAGATTACGTTATGTCCGCCCGGAGCCTGTCCTCCTGAAAGGATAACACCTACATTCATAGCGGGGAGCTGGATAGCTTCACCTTCTTCAAATTTAATCAACGGCATTCCGTAAGTGTTCGGGAACAGTTTCTGGATAGCTTCCTGATCGGCTACAGATTGTGTAGCTGCGCCTTCAACTGCTTTTACTGAGCCTTTCAGCGCTTTCGGAAGTTTGGGCTGGTAAGCAGCCCTGGCAATTTGCAATGCACTTTTAGTCATTTTCTTTATCTTATATTTAAAGGTGTTAGTAATTCGAACTTAAAAGCGTCGCAAATTTCGTGTTTTTTTCCGAATTATGAAAGAAAATGGTGATTTTGTTCTCTGCGGATATGCCACGAGCAGACGAAAGGCACAGAGTTAAAATCAATGATTTGAACTCTGTGCCCTTGCCGGCTACTTAACGGTATATCTTACTTCCTCTTTAAAACGTTACCGCTGTCTTGTCGCCCGTAGCAGAGACGGCATACACTTTGAAGCCGTCCTTCCAGGCTGTTTTCATGGTAAACGTGGCAGTACCGGACGGTGCCAATACTCCGTCGGAGATACAAACCTTTCTGCCCGTTTCATCCACAACTTCATAAGCCACCACATTCTTCCAATTGGTCATGGTAAATGTCGAACCGCTTCGCGTAGCTGTTCCGGATATAATTCCAGGTTTGGTTTTATAGAGTTCTACCGAATTATCTGTTATATACTCCAAGGCAACATCCGGTTTCGGATATCCCAAAGCTTCTACACGCTTCTTTATCTCATCGATACGCGTTTGAGTAACAGTGAGCTTTCCAACTCCATAATCGTCCAGAGTAACATCTACCGGGGTCAGAAATCCCCATTTCGTGAAGAAATCCAACAAATTGGCTTTAGCTACTAAACTACAGATATACACGAACTCGGTTTGTTGTTCTCCGGCAGTCTTCAGATTATCATGCGTCCGGATATACTCATACACATCCGGATAGAATCCTCCTTTGTCGGTTTGCTGAAGCGGTGTCCTTCCAAGCACTTTGCCGAAATAAAGCTCCAATTGCCAGAAAGGAACGAGTTTGCAGAAAACATCGCTGTCACTTCCAAAGTTTCCATGTGGGGCACCTGCCGCAATGATTTGAGTCCAGGCTTTGGAGTAACGGTTACGGCTGCCGTCTCCCATATCTTCGGTCTGCAAGCGAGAAGGTTGACCGAAGATCGTAGTCTGAATATATTCCGACATAATATTATTCGTCACTTCCGTAGTTCCCAGCCATTTTAATCCGGGACGTGTCTGGTTGCAATGTCCTATTTCATGTGCAGGTCCCCAGCATGCGGAAGTTTTCAGTTTATCCACATTACAAAGTTCCGCCAGTGTACCATCATTGTATGCGGTGTGATAGCTGGTGGCATACATATAACTGGTATACATCACATGCAGATACATACGGTTTTTAAACAGTTTGTTATACTTATACAGCCCCATCAGTTCCATCTCTGAATTCACAATCTGATCATAAGCATCGATCAATGCTTTTCCGTCGGGAGTGTGAGTACGGAAACGTTCGGTAGGAAATGTGAGGTGTGCATAATGTCCCACTACATCAAAATATTTATCTACTGCATTGCTCAATAATTTATTCCAATCGGAAGCCTTATGTTTAGCTACATCAAAATAACCGTTTACTTGTCCGGAAGCGATATGTATCTTTACAGGCTGAGCGGTTTCATAGTCAGGAGTGTGATACAAGATATACATTAATCCTTTATTCCGGGCCGTAATCTTGTTGGCTCCTTCAGACAACGGATAAGAAGTTCCCCCGAAACCATCACCACCGGGAACATCAAGATTCTGAATCACCGCACTGACAGTCTGCCCGTGTGTATCACCGACAAAAATCATCAGTTGCTCTCCATCTTTAACCGAAATTCCCGTAGGATTATCACGCAGGCTGTAAGGACTGGTCTTATGTGTTTCTGACTGGGCGTCCGGATGGGGCCAAGCCTTATATTCCTGAATACGGAATTCTGTCGGATATTTACCCTGCTTCATATAATAAGCTATGTTCTTGTAGAATGAATAAGGACAGTTCTCTATTTCTTCATCGGTAAGCCCGGTTTTCAATTCAGAGCATGTGCCATCGGTGAAAAGGGTGAGCGGATCAAATGCATCCGGATTCTTTTTATAAAATTCCATCTCGGCACAAGCTGCAAATCCCTGTCCGTCTCCCGATCCTGACTTGACAATAAACTGAACCGACGTGACTCCGATTTGTGCCTTCGGAAAATTAACACGGACTGCGGCATTCGTCCCCCCGAAGTTTTTAGTCATCACTGTATTCCATTCATCGGTCCCTCTGGTATTCGCATTTGACTTTACACGGATTTCCACTTCTTTAAAGTTACCATTCGGTCCGGAAGTACGGGGATAATATATAAAATAATCCATATCCGAACCGGCAGCAAAATTATAAGTCAGCGTGATAGGGAAATAATGATCTCCTGCGTTATTCCAGTTGGAATGGTAAATAGTGTTCATATCACCATCGAATGATTTATCAATATTCGAGCCTCCCTGGAAAGAACTTGCCTCACCTGATTCTACCGGAACTTTAATATCGTCTTTGATATCCTCCAGATTTCCGGATTCATATTCTCCCAATCCTTTTTGAGCAACAGATACCAAGGCTTCAAGTTTTCCGCCGACCTCTTTCACGGTGATATTGCCCGTGCGTTCATTATCTTCCGGATTGGCCGCAACAATGTAATTATGCGTCGTAGTCACCATTTCGGATGCACGTGTATTTGCCGGTTTCTCTTTGATCCATTCCGGCAATGTGATAGTTACCGAAACATTTGTAGTTACATCGAATGCGATATCACTGCCACTGGCCTCAACGGTAAAGATCTGTTGGGATATCAAAATAGCAGGCTCTGATCCCAATTGACGTACGTTAACAGTCTCTACCAATCCATCGGCAGTAACTTTGATTGCTGCCTCCCTGGTTTCTTTTCCATCATATCCAGACACATTTACCGTCAATGTACTTCCGTTGACAGCAACCGAACACCAGTCTTTATCAGACCGGGCCGTCCAATGATCGGCATTGGTGACAATAGCGATATCACGGGTTCCTGCATCACTTTTAAAATCGATGGCAGACTGCGCCACCTCAAGAGTCGTCGATATTAACGCTTTTTCTTCTTCAGCAGAACAAGCATACAGCAGCAGAGGTATAATTGCTGCAGAAATCATTAGAATTAGATGTTTCTTCATGTTATTAGGGTAAATTAAACATAGGATAAATAAAACAAAGGAAATACAAATTTTGTTCTAATAAAAGACTTCACTTGTATTTCCTTTTTAATAATTACTTGATTCTCGTATTTAGCATCAATCTGACAGCCACAGGTGCCAAATTCACACTACATTATATAAGCACCTATTGAATTTTGCTTTACTCAATGGTAGTCTCTCCGGTTTCCGGATCATAGGTTTTCACAATTACCTTAGAAAGACCGAGTTCGGCCAATGCAACCCAATTGGAACCGCTTGTAGAAGATTTCACCTTAAACCAAAGATAACGGTAAGATACACCGGCTTTTATTATATCCGATTCGTAAGACGCAGCTTTTGTATTAGGCAAATTACTCAAAGATGCCAATAAAGTCGTCTGGCTCTCATCATAATTCTTCCCATCAAAAGTATTACTGCCCAGAACATCCATCTCCTTGGGATTGTCTTTATTGTTATTGTCGCGACAAACATAAGAGAACAAGAAAGTGGACAAGGAATTATCTTCACCCAAATCGACCACGATATAATGAGGAAAAGGTGTAGGACTGCTCCATGACATATGGAAATAAGTGTCATTCTTCCCATCCACCAGATTTGCGATAGGTCCTTCACTACTCTCCTGGTCATCTGTATACAACTGTTTAGCAGACAAGGTTATAGCCTTTCGATCTGTTTTAATCTGCTTCGGTGCAGGAAGGGCTCGTGCTGTTATACTGCAACTCTGTGAACCTTCACCGCCACGATTGCAAGGTTGCAACGTAAAGTTAATATCACCATACCGATGCAACAGATTGTCTACCAACATGGTATCACTATTCACACTTGCCAGTCTCATGCATTTCTTCCCATCTTCAGGTAATGTATAAGTCACCTTCACATAATAATAATTAGAATCGGCGGGTACGGTCCATTTCAATTTAATGGCACCAGCTTTGGCTTCAGCCGAAAGTGAACTCTGATCTATATTAGTCGGCATAGGATACTTCTCATCGCTGGAGCACCCGGTCATATTTATCAGGCCCAGTATCACACATAGGCCAAACAGTATTTTTTTCATTTTCATTTCTCTTTAAAAAGATTAATAACCCGGATTGTTTACCAATTTTTCATTTCTGTTAATATCGGTAGAAGGTATAGGCAACAGATATTGAGTCGGCGCCTCAAACTTACGCTCAAAGTCAATCGTCTTCACTATCGCATAATCTTCTATGGTAGTAGCAGCTATATTCAACCCTTTAGCTTTGACATTAAAATATTGTTCAGCCAGCAGCCAACGGCGCATATCCCAAAAATTCTGGTTTTCTAAATAAAGTTCGTTCATTCTCTCCTGACGAACAATCTGACGAAGCTTCGCCTGATCTAATGTAGCAATGCCACTCCACGACTTTTCTACCGTAGGAATACCGGCACGCTCTCTT
The DNA here is from genome assembly GCF_019583405.1 of Bacteroides fragilis. GTDB lineage: Bacteria > Bacteroidota > Bacteroidia > Bacteroidales > Bacteroidaceae > Bacteroides > Bacteroides fragilis_B. The sequence continues at coordinate 166,240 of NZ_SZUU01000002.1, forward strand.
ACTTTATTCAGATACTGTTTGGCAGTTTCTAAATCATTGGTTTCCACACACGCCTCGGCATATGCCAAATACAGGTCGGCAAGGCGAATAATAGGCCAAGGATACTGGTTCAAATTCGTAGAGTTGGTAGAAACAACCGTATTAGGGTCAACCCCTTTTTTATTCAGATAACCACTTGGTGTATAGTTACCCGATCGCTGCACGGTAGCCGTACCACGACTACAGTTACCGCCTAATACAAAATCACATATTAATCTGCTGTCTGAGTTGTCTTTCTTTCCATTGCTCATAACATAAGCAGGATTAGTTGAACCATTCATCACTTCGTAATATCCTCCCTGAAAAGCTATCCAGGCATAAAAACGAGGTTCACGCTCCAGATTGAATTCAATTGTTTTGCTCCCTTCATGTGCTTCATCAGCATGTGCCGCATCCACATTGACTATCTTCAATTTATCTCTATCTTTATACGCCGGATCTTCGTCCCAAGGCAAACCATTCTTGGTATAGAAGCGATTCAACATGGCCCACGTCGGTCCAATCCCATTCCACGCCCATCCATCAGTCACAAATGGTAATGATTTATTCTGTATACCGTATGAACCTTCGTTACGGGTTTCTGCAAGAAGGACTTCCGGATTGCGTGAGTCCCAATCGACCAAACTGGTTCGAAGACATCTCACCGGACCGGCTGCCGGATAGGGATTTGCATCCTCGTTGCCCATCTTATAGTCTTGTTTCGTATACAAAGCATGCCCATTCTGCTCCGCAAGATCAATCGCTTCTTTAATGGCATTTTTTGCTTTTATCCATTTATTAGGATCGTATGTAACGGGCATCAATAAATTACCCAGCTTATCTTTAAAATCATCATAAAATTTAGAGTTACCGTTAAATAACGGAGAGGCTGCGTAGAGTAACATTTTCGCTTTAACTGCCTTAGCGGCCACACTGGTTGCCAATCCGTAATCTTCTTTATTAGTACGTACGGGAGGCAATGATTGTGCTGCTTCATCCAATAAATTACATATCCACTCTACACATTCGTCATACGAAGTTCGCGGTAAATAGTCTGCTTGAGAAACACTTACATCCGGCAGTTCTTTGATCAGGATGATCGGTCCGTAACAACGTGCCAGCTGATAATGATAATAAGCGATCAAGAATTTGATCTGTGCAATATAGTCGGTTTTAACACTTTCAGTCAGATCGGGTACTTTATCTACGTTTGCTAAAAACAAGTAGCATTGGCGTAATCCCTGAAAAAATGTATTCCAATAAGAAATCACCGGATTGGAAGCCGTATAATTCCCTTTCGGAAAAGAGGCAAACGTTTCATGCTCAAAAGCTGTAATCACCTCATCTCCAGTCAGCAGATCAAGACTTCCCTGCGCTATATTACTTTGTGGCAGATAACCGTAACACGAATAAACATAGTTCTTAGCTGCATTCCGATCCTTAAATGCATCATCTTCGGTCGTTATTTCGTCCGGAACAATATCCAAAAACTGACAGGAACTATATCCCAATATCAGAAAAAGTAGAAACAGGAGTTTATATGCTATTTTCATACGTCTAAATTATTTAAAAGTTAATTGAATACCAACATTGAACGTGCGTTGTGTCGGATAGCTCATACCGGCACCCCCACCCATTTCAGGATCCCATAATTTAAATGGAGAGAAAGTCAACAAGTTACTTCCATTCACATAAATTCTCGCCCATTTGAAGCTATACCCGATTTCCGCATTTCTCAATTTCAGAAACGAAGCATCACGCAGCCAATAAGAAGAGGCCTGCATGTTGTTTTGGTTATTGTATTGGGTCAATCTCGGATAGCGCGCATTCGGATTCTGATTATCTTTGCTCCAATAATCATCCTTAATCCATTTCAAAACATTACTCTTACCTTGGGTTCCAAAAGGCTCGAATCCACTCATCATCAACGATACATGTGTCTGTCCTTGAAAGAAGAAAGAGAAATCCCAATCTTTCCATCTAATAGAAGGGCCAAAGCCATAGATAATCTCCGGAACCGTAGGATAGCCTAATTGAACCCTGTCATCTGATGTAATTTTCCCATCATACTTACCGTCAGCATCCGGTTGGTCTACAAATTTCACATCTCCCGGAGCGATCGCTATATTACCGAGAGTCGACTGAGGGCTGTTCCGAATATCTGCTTCGTCAATATACAACCCGTCCGCTACATAACCTAAATAGGTATTTAGGCTCCTTCCAACCTGCGACAAAGCAGGACGCAGTCCCTCAGCTTCATCGTATGCCAATACTTCATTATGCGCATACGTAAAGGTCCCTTTGAACTGGATAGATAAATCCCGGTTGACCGACTTACCATAATCCAAGGCAAGATCGATTCCACTATTCTTCACCTTGGCGAAGTTACCATAGATTTTAGTATTGGCAGTTCCAAAGTAATTCGGTATCGAATTCTTTTGTTGGAAAATATTATCTCTGATCTCCCGGAACCCATCAATAGTCAAATTCAGTGAATTAAAGAACTGTAAATCAGCACCCACATTCAACTTATGACCAATTTCCCAAGTAAGATCATTGTTCTGAAAACGGTCGTAAGTAGGTCCTGCCAATGTAATTTTATTTCCCCCGTATCCTGTCGTATAGCTCGGGCTGTTGGTCAAGTTCACAATGGCTAAATAAGCAAAACGGTCGCTACCGATCGCATCATTACCTACCAGACCATACGAACCACGTATCTTAAAATTAGAAACCACCGGCTTTATGGACTCCCAAAACTTCTCTTCACTAATGTTCCATCCCAAAGATATAGAAGGGAATAATCCCCAACGATGCCCTTTGGCAAAACTTTCCGAACCATTGTAACCGGCATTAACCTCTATCATGTAACGGTGAGCGTAATCATAAGTCAAACGTGCTGCAACGCCCATTTTTCGTTTTGGAAGCGAGCCGATAAGAGTACTGTTTACATTCGTATTGTAATCATCCTGATTGTAGAGCAACATACCGCTCACATTATGCGATCCGAACGAACGCTCATAATCGAAATACCCCTGAATATAAATTCGGCGATCACCATTCGTACCAAAAAAAGATTCCATCGTATGATTGCTCGGTTCTCCGATAGAAGTATCAACAAAATCATACGAACCATCTTCATTTTGCTTATAATCAGTAAGCTGATATCTATTGTATCCTTGCAGACGGAACTTCTGATTGTAACTCCAATTCTTAAATGAGACCAATGCCTTGAAACTTAACCCCTTTGTAATAAAATCCAATTTTTGATCCCAATTGATATTGGCCACTACCGTACTTTCAAACGTATCTTTGTATCCCATACTCGCAAGAGCTACCGGGTTGGCAGGATCATAATTACCGGCAAGAATACCTCCCCAATGATACCATGCATCGTTTCCCTGAGGAAACATAACCGGAAAGTCAACTGGATTGGTCCCCATGATAGCACCGAATATATCCCCTACTCCATTTCCCCCGCTGGTTGTTAAAGGACCATGCATGTCGTTCAACTGTGCATTAAGGTGCAGTGAAATGGTAGAAGACTTAGACAAATGGAAATCCACGTTATTCTGAAACGCATATTTCATATAATTTATATTATTTTTATAGGAGAAGAAATCACTGGAACGGTCTTTCAACATTCCTGTTTCATGACTCATGTTGAGGTTCATAAAATAAGTGATTTTAGAAGTACCTCCACGTACGTTAAAGTTGGCTTTTTGATTGAATGTCGCATCTTTGAAAACCTCTTTGTACCAGTCGACATTCGGATAAATATAAGGATTCAAATGATTGATCGTACCATTGATTCTTTCATCGGAATAAAGTACAGACCCAGTTCCCTGATTGGTCACCGCTTCATTATACATACGCATATAAGTAGGCCCGTCTACAACCTCCGGTTTCTGAATCGGAGTATTTACATATCCTTCTACACGTACTCCAATGATCGGCCTTTCAAGATCACTTCCCGATTTAGTTTTGATAATAAGCACACCGTTGGCTCCACGAGTACCATACATCGCCGATGCCGTAGCGTCTTTCAATACGGAGAAACTTTCAATTACTTCAGGATCTAATGCGTTCAGATCTGCCTGGGATACTTCCACTCCATCTAAGATTATCAACGGAGAAGTTGCTCCATTCATCGTTGCAATACCACGAATGAAAAAATCCGCAGAGTTCTTGCCTGGTTCTCCACTACGTTGATAAGCAATCACCCCCGACAAACGTCCGGCAAATGAAGAAGAAAGGTTGGCAGAAGGTACCAGAAGATCCGAAGGACGCACCGATTGAATTGATCCGGTGATGGTCTCCTTTTTCTGTCCCGTACCAAAAGCAGTGACCACCACTTCATCCAATTGCTGGGCGTCTTCGGAAAGAGTGATAGACATTACTTTTTGACTACCGACTTTGACTTTCTTAGTAACATATCCTATATATGAAATCTGTATTTCATTTTTAGGAAATGCCGCTAATTCAAATTTACCATCTACATCGGTAATCACACCTGTCGTGGTACCCAGTAATTGAACCGTTGCACCGATGATAGGTTCACTGGTTTTCGAGTCTGTCACTATACCAATGATTTTCACCTTTTTTTGTTGTGTGCTTTCCGTTTTTTCAACTTTAAGAATAACTTCATTACCTTTAATAACATAACTGATATTGCTCCCTTTAAAGACTTCGTTCAGGACGTCATTAATAGAACCCTTACAATCAATACTCTTTAGGTTTGTGTTTTTCAAATCATTAGCGTTATAGAAAAAAGTATATTGACTGCTTTTTTCTATGAGCCGGATGGCTTGAGGAATAGTGAGAGACCGACCTTTAACCACAATCTGTCCTTGCGCAGCAAGTGCAGACAGCGGATAAAGCAGCAAAGCCATAACGATGTATTTAAGACACCGCTTCTGACAAGAAAATAAAAACTTGTTCATGCTTCAATTTTTAGATTTAACATTGGGTTAATAAATATTAGTTGTAAATAATAATCTCGTGATTTATTTCTTTTTCCCGAAGATTCAGGCTAAAACAAATTTTATCAATAACGTCTTCCAAAGATTCATCATAGCGAATACTCCCTGTAAAGGCACAATTTTTATTCACTTTATCGCTGATAATGATACGTGAACCATACATTTGGTTTATAATCCTAGTCAAATGTTCCAAATTAAATTGTGTAAAATTATAACGGCCGTTTTGCCACTCTATATTTTCTATTTGCCTTAGTTGAGTCCCTGCATCAGCAGGATTATATACCAATTCCTGAAGTGGTTTCATCTCTATTTTATGTTGAGTCGATTCTACATTAAATTCGATGCTTCCATTAAACAAAGTAATTTCATTGGCACTGGGATTGTTCTGCTTTATCAAAAAGCAAGTCCCTTTCACTTCGATAAAGGCTTTATCGATATACACCCTGAATTTTCTACCCATATTTTTGTGAACTTCGAACAAAGAATTACCTTTCAGCCATACATTCCGATGCTTCTTGAAATCTTCGGCAAAACGTATAGAACTTCCCGGCTGCATCCAGACCTTCGAACTATCTGGTAATAAATACATTCTGCTTTTCTGAGCTGTAATTTCAATATATTTATCCATCGGGGTACTACCTTCATTTAAATGCATCCAAAGTCCACCGACAATCAAAACAAGAGCTACAGAAGCAGCAATATACCATAGTTCTAAAGGAACTAATGCTATATCACATAAAAAACAAAGAAGTTATTATTACTAATTAATTTATTATATATTATACTAAATATCAGAAGTTTAAATAGACAACAAAACAAACAATATGTATATTATAGATACCAGTCAAGAAACTTTTATAAAAAAAAGTTGCTCTTGTCATGTGGTGGTAGATGGGGCTGTTGTGTATTTAGTTTTAGATAACACAAAATAAATCTAAATATAATTATTAAAATGAATAAAAGTAACAAAGAAACTAATCTGATCAAGAAGCTATTGGCAGATCAATTGGACAAGAAGGAACGCAAGAAACTCTATTATTCAAATTTAATAGAAAAACAAATGAGAAAACAATGGAAAGAAAATAAGAATACTCCGGTAGAAAAAGAGATTGGAAATAAGATATGGGACAAGATCGAGAACCAATGCATAAAAGTTCACAAAAGAATAGTTCCTTTAGAACTTATCTAATAAATATATGTTGCTATTATTTTATTTATAAAGAGAAAGAACATATTACCCAGTTAAGTGCATATAATAGGATTATATAGCCATAATACACCAAGATAAATTAAACAAAAAATGTTATTTTTTAATATTCTTGTAGAAATCGCAGCAATTTAGAACAAAAAGATTACTTTTGCACCTCTAATTACTAAAACAGATGCAAGAAAAAGAAACAGTCAGGAAATTAAAGCATGGCGATCAGGAAGCATTTGCTTTTTTATACAATCATTACTGGAAACAAGTTTATAATTTCACAAGGCTCTATTTCACCGCCTCTATGGATATTGAGGAAATTGTGCAGGAAGTATTTGTGAAAGTATGGGAATCTCATCATTTCTTGGATGAAAACAAAAGTTTTGAAGGCTACCTCTTTATCATAACCCGAAACGTGATCTTCAATCATTCACGTAGGTATTACAAAGAGACAGCCCTCAAAATAACAGCTATACAAGCAGTCGAAGAATCTTATGACATGGAGGGAGAGTTGGATGCCGCCGATTTAAAGAAATATATCGATGAACTTGTTATGCAACTCCCCCCCCGCCAACAAGAAGTATTTCGTATGAGCAGGGAATTACACATGAGTAACAGAGAAATAGCAGAACACTTCTCTATTACTGAAAAAGCAATAGAGCGCCATATCAATCTGGCCCTGAAATTTCTCAAAAAGAACCTCAATTTATTTATGTTGTTCATGGCAGCTTAACACCCCAAACCCAAATTCTGTCATTGTACCTGCCATCCGCCCCCCAGAGCCTTATACACTTGTACTACAGCTATCAATTCATCCCGCATCGCATTGCTAAGTCCTATCTGGGCATCGAAATATCCACGCTGGGCATCAAGCACATCAAGATAGTTCGTCACTCCATTGATATACTGTAATTGTGCCAGATCCACGTAACTCTTAGCCGAACGTTCCAATTTAGCACGAAGATCATATACTTCCTTGATTTTATTGAAGTTCACAATTGCATTCCGAGTCTCTTTGAAAGCTGTCAAGACAGATTTTTCATAGTTGTGAACTTCAGCCTCGTAAGCAGCTTTCTTAGCTTTAAGGGCAGCGCGATTTTTACCCCAACCAAAGATAGGTGTAAGCAAAGCACCTTCCATAATGCTATAAGGCGATTTCAACAATTCGGAAAGAGCAGTACTTTCTGACCCTACCCCACCGGTAAGTGAGATACGTGGAAACATATTCGTGTAAGCCACTCCTACCCTGGCATTGGCAGCAATCAATTTCTGTTCAGCCTGGCGGATATCAGGACGACGCTCCAATAGTCCGGAAGGTAACCCAACAGGTAACTCTTGTGGAAAATTAAATTCCTGCAACAAACGGCTACGGGTAATTTTGTTAGGATATTCACCAGCAAGAAAAGCTATATCGTTCTCTTTCAGGGATATTTTACGCTCCAGATCGGGCACCAATGTTGCAGTACGTGCCAACTCGACCTGAGACTGACGATACGAAGTCTCAGATGTCAGCCCTCCCTCAAAACGGATGCGTGCAAGGCGCATCCCTTCTTCACGAGCTTTCAATGTTTGGCGAACAATATCCAATTCCGTATCGAGAGCTACCAGTTCATAGTATGCCTGCGCTACTTCAGCAATGATAGTCATCCGAAGAGCACGTTGTGCCTCAACAGACTGAAGATACTCTGCAATGCTGGCTGAACGTGCCCAACGAAGATTTCCCCAAAGGTCGAGTTCCCAAGAGAAAAGAACCTGCGCTTCGAACGTATCGCTACGCTTGAAGGCATCTCCACCATGGTTCTCGTTTTCCCGTTCAGCAGTCAATGTACCTTTAATGTCGGGCAACAGGTTTGCTGTCGAGATACGTTTCTGAGCTGCCATCTCCTTGACGCGGGCAGCGGCTATCAACATATCTTTATTATGTTCCAGTGCCCGGTCTATCAGGCTTCGGAGAGTACTGTCTGTGTAAATCTGCCACCATTCCCTGTCACCGAAGCTCAGGGTATCCTGATACTGTGCCAGACTGTCGGGTAAGTTCAGGTCGGGACGAACATAACTTTTTCCTATCTTGCAAGACCCCAAGACCCATGCAGTTAGTAAGAGGGTAATATATAAATAGCTTCTTTTCATAATTCAATCAATTTTCTTTTTAGACTTGAACGGTAACTTCACGTTCACATTCGGCACATTTCTCAGTTTCGCTTTTGTTTTATAAACCAATACGAAGAAGAACGGAACAAGGATAATACCCACTACAATGGCAAAAATCATTCCAAAAAATACTCCCGTACCGATGGCCGCACGGCTTGCCGAACCGGGACCGGTTGCCAATACCATCGGAAGCATACCCAGCACAAATGCGAGTGAGGTCATCAAAATGGGACGAAAGCGCAATTGGGCTGCGTGAATGGCGGATTGTACCAAATCACCTCCCTGATCCACCTGCACTTTGGCAAACTCTACAATCAGAATGGCATTTTTTGCCGCCAATCCGACAAGCATCACCAATCCTATCTGGAAATAGACGTCATTTTCCAGTCCACAAATCCATACCCCCAGATAAGCCCCCAGAGCGGCTACCGGCAGCGAAAGCAATACGGCAATGGGCACTGTCCAGCTTTCATACTGTGCAGCCAGGAAGAGAAATACAAAAAGGAACACTAATGCCAGTACCAATCCGGTCTGCCCACCCGCCTTTTTCTCCTGATAAGAGAGACCACTCCATTCCAGGCCGATGTTATCAGGCAGATGGTCACGGGCAATCTGCTCCATAATCTCCATGGCCTGACCGGAACTGTAGCCTTGCGCCGCCTCACCTCGGAAAACAGCAGTGGTGAACATATTGAAACGTTTAATACTACCAGGACCGGTGGTATACGATGCATTACCCAACGAAGTCAACGGGATCATCGCTCCATTAGAAGCCTTCACGAAAAACAGGTTAATATTGTCCTTGTGTTCCCTATAAGGCGCTTCAGCCTGAATGTACACCTTATAAATACGGTTGAACATATTGAAGTCATTCACATAGACGGATCCTGTATAGGCTTTCATGGTTGAGAAAACATCCGCCAAAGGCACACCAAGCATCTTCACTTTGTCGCGGTCTACATCGAAGTAGAGCTGTGGGATATCCGACTGAAGTGAGGAGGAAAGCCCTGTCAGCTCCTTACGTTGGGAGGCATAATACATCAAAGTATCCGCTGCCTGCACCAAATTATCGAAAGTAGCTTCCCCATGCGCTTCCAGTTGCATTTCAAAACCGCCTGAGGTTCCCAAACCAGGAATGACAGGGGGAGTAGAAAGATAAACTTTACATTCCGGATACTCACTCAGGTCGCGACGAATGCTCGTCATGATCTCGTCTATCGACGTACTCTTACGGTCTTCCCACGGCTTCAAAATAACTGTCAATTCACTCCGTGCCTGATTGCTGCCCACACGGGGACTGCTTCCGGTCACATTCTGCACATATGCTATATAGGGATTCTTTTCCAGATAAGTGATAGCACGATCCGTCACCTCCCGGGTACGTTCCAGCGTAGCACCTTCAGGCAATTCCAACTCTATCTTGAAGTATCCCTGGTCTTCCACCGGAAGGAAACTTGTCGGAATCAGCCGGTGAATCAACAAAATACCAATAAGCACCACTCCGAAACCTGCCAATACACGACGCGGATTGCCGATCACCCTACGGATAGCGATTACATACTTATGATTGCCCACGTTCAACCAGTGGTTGATTTTACGGAAAACAATGTTCTTCTTTTTGCCATTGTCCGGTTTCAGAATCAGCGAACACATAACCGGACTCAGAGTCAGTGCCACAACAGTCGAAATCAGTACGGATACAGCGATGGTAATAGTAAACTGGCGGTAAAGTTGGCCCGTAATTCCGCTGAGGAAGCTCACCGGCACAAATACGGCACAAAGTACCAGCGAAGTGGCAATCAGCGCACCTGCCAATCCGTTCATGGCTTTCTTTGTAGCTTCGTACGGCGGCAACTTCTCCTCCTCCATAATACGCTCTACATTTTCCACCACTACAATAGCATCATCCACCACAATACCGATGGCAAGAATCAACCCGAGCAATGTCAGTATGTTCAGCGAGAAACCGAAAATCAGCATAAAACCAAATGTACCGATCAGTGAAATAGGAACGGCAACAATCGGAATCAACGTAGCCCGCCAACTCTGCAAAGAAAGATAAACGACGAGCACTACCAGGATCAATGCTTCAAACAAAGTCTTATAAACTTCATGGATAGACTCGGAAATATAAGTCGTCATATCGAACGGAACCTCGTAGCTCAACCCTTCAGGGAAGTTTTTGCTAATTTCGTCCATCGCCTCTTTAACACTTTTCGCTACTTCCATTGCGTTGGCACCCGGAAGCATATAAATGCCCAAAACGGCAGCATTCTTGCCATTGATACCGCTCTCCGTACTGTATGAAGAGGCTTCCAGTGAAACTCGTGCCACGTCGCGCAGACGAATGATAGAGCCATTTGTATTGGCACGAATCACGATATTTTCGAATTGTTCTACAGTAGAAAGACGCCCCTGTGTAGTGATAGGAATTGTCACATCGAGTCCCTTCACCGGTTGCTGTCCAAGTACACCGGCAGCCGATTCACGGTTCTGATCTTTCAAAGCATTCTGTAAATCCTGCACAGTCAGCCCGAAATTGGCCAATTTATCCGGCTCTGCCCAGATTTGCATGGCATAATAACGGCTACCTATATTCGACACACGTCCTACTCCCGGAATACGGCGGATTACATCAAGTACATTAATTGTCGCAAAATTACTCAAATAAATTTCATCAAACTTCGGATCGGACGACATCAATGTAAGGGTCATCAACTGGCTGGGGGCCTGCTTTTCGACGGAAATTCCGTTCTGAATGACTTCGGCCGGCAAGCGGTTTTCCGCCAGCTTCACCCGGTTCTGAATTTCTACAGCGGCCAGGTCCGGATCGGCAGAAACATCAAAAGTAACCGTTGCCGAAAAACCTCCGGAATTGGAACTGTTCGACTCCATATAAAGCATACCCGGTGTTCCGTTAATCTCCTGTTCGATGGGGGTTGCTACAGCCTGCGAAACCGTAAGCGCGCTGGCCCCCGGATAAGAGGCACTGATCTTCACTACCGGAGGAGTGATCTGCGGATACTGGTCGACAGGCAACATGGTCAGCCCGATGATGCCGATGATGACTATCAGTATCGAGATAACGATCGAGAAAACAGGTCTATCTATAAAAAAACTAACTTTCATATTCAATAAGGTCTCACCCCACCCCTCTCCCAATGAGAGGGAGGAAGAGTTTCTTTTAAATTATACGTTTTTATCTATCTCAGGAAAAGGGCGTTATTCGGTCTCTTTCTTCTCAGCTAACGGCTGGGGTAAGGTAGCTCTCACTTTCATTCCCGGTGTCAACTTGTGATACCCTTCGACCACCACTTCTTCACCTGCCCCCAGACCTCTCTCCACAACGAGTTTATTACCAAATTCAGGTCCCAACTCAATGAACCGTTTCTCTGCCGTAGAATCTTTGCGCATCACATAAATATATGCTCCGCCTTTCTCAATAGTCACCGCTTTATGCGGTACAACAATGGCTCCTTCACGTACATCCAAGAGCAGCTTTACCTTCGTAAACTGTCCCGGAAGCAACACCTGTTTCGGGTTCGGCATCTCTGCTCTTACCGAAAAAGTACCGGTCTGCGGATCTACCTGAGGTTCGGCAAAATCCACATATCCTTTATAGGGATATACCGTATTATCCGCTAATGTAATGGTGATGTTCGGCTGCCAGGAACGGGAAGAGTCCTGCTGACCGATATTGATATTACGTTCTTTACTCTTCAGGTAATCCAGAGCAGTCATGCTGAAGTCCACCAGCACCGTATCACTCTTCACAACTGTAGCCAGAAGCGATTTTCCACCCGGTCCCACCAGTGTCCCCAAATCCACATTACGTTCGCTGATGTGTCCGGACAACGGCGAACGGACCAATGTATAACCCAACTCCAACTCTGCCTGCGCCAGGTCCGCCTCACTCATGGCAACGGTTGCCACCGCACTTTCATAGGCCGCCTCCGCATTGTCCAGATCTAACTGGCTGGCCGCATTCTGGGCATACAAAGGCTTGATACGTTCCAGATCCCGCTTTGCTTTCAATGCCTGTGCTTCATCTTTCTTCAGTTGTGCCCGTGCTTTATCTGCCTTTGCACGATATTGATCCTGATTGATCACAAAAAGCACCTGATTTTTATTCACATATGTTCCCTCGGCAAAGAGCATACTCTCCAGATACCCCTCCACACGGGCCCGTACTTCCACAAATTGTTGTGCACGTATACGCCCCACATACTCACCGAAAATCTCCACATTATCTCTTTCTGCTGGTTCTACAATCACAGTCGGCACTTCCGGCTCTACTTTATGTGGTCGTGTCAGAATCCAGTAAATGCCTGCCACCAAGGCCAAACAGACGATGCCTGCAATTGTTCTTTTTCTCCTCAGTTTTAGCTCTTTTCTCGTAAAAAACAGTCTCATGCTTGTTTGTATTATTAAAATTAACTTATCCTTTATTAGCTACTTTACAAATCAGATACCAAATTATACCCAAACCGATCTTTTTAACCAAAAGCACCTCCATACGCTCCACAAAAACGATTTTAACGATTTGCCGAACTTAGTTGCCATCCGTCAAAAGTGTAGAATTATGTCCATTCATGTAGAATAATTCCCCAAAAGGGCCGCAAAGATAATTCTTTTCTGCATAAGTTTCATAACTTTCACTTTTAATGGCATTCGCTACTTATTTATCAAATAATAGTATAAATTTGTAGTAACATTCATAATAACACTATAATGAAAAAACATTTGTCATTGATATTAGTTCTGTTACCGGTACTTTTTCTGGCACTCCCCGCTATGGCACAAGAACGTAAAAAAGTCGGAGTGGTACTCAGTGGAGGAGGTGCAAAAGGAGTAGCACATATCCAAGCACTGAAAGTCATAGAAGAAGCCGGCATTCCGATTGATTATATAGTAGGTACCAGTATGGGATCCATCATCGGCGGATTATATTCTATCGGATATACTCCTCAGCAATTGGACAGCATGGTGCGCAAACAAGACTGGATGTTCCTGCTGAGCGACCGGGTGAAACGTAGCGCCATGTCACTCAATGAACGTGAAAAGTCAGAAAAATATGTTTTCTCTTTTCCGTTTACCAAAAGTCCCAAAGATGCAGTTTCAGGTGGCATCATAAAAGGACAAAATCTGGCCAATCTATTTACGGAACTGACAGTGGGATATCACGATTCCGTAGATTTCAACAAACTTCCCATCCCCTTTGCCTGCGTTTCACAAAATATCGTGAATGGCGAACAGGTTGTGTTCCACAATGGAATACTTGCCACAGCCATGCGAGCCAGTATGGCTATTCCGGGAGTATTCACCCCGGTACGGAAGGATAGTATGATCCTCATTGACGGCGGCATGATCAACAACTACCCTGTAGACGTGGCCAGATCGATGGGTGCGGATATCATCATCGGGGTAGACGTGCAAAACAATCTGAAAGGAATCGACAAACTAAACAGCGCTCCGGACATACTCTCTCAAATCATCGACCTGACAACTAAAAACAACCATCAAAGCAATGTCGGCCTGACCGATACTTATATAAAGGTAAATGTAGAAGGATATTCCTCGGCCAGTTTTACTCCCGCAGCCATTGACTCCCTGATGCACCGGGGAGAAGTAGCAGCCCGCAAGCAATGGTCTTCTCTGCTCGCTCTCAAAAAGAAAATCGGCATTGCAGACACGTTCGTACCTCAATCGCACGGCCCTTATACCATGTTCTCAAAGGACCGGACCCTGCATGTGGAGGAAATCACCTTCTCCGATGTAGAAGAAAACGATAAGAAATGGTTAATGAAGAAATGTAAACTGCAAGAAAACAGCAGAATCAGTATGCGTCAGATCGAGCAGGCACTGTTCATCCTGCGTGGAAACCAGTCTTACTCAAACGCCAGTTACACACTGACCAATACTCCCGAAGGTTACAAACTAAACTTCCTGTTAGAGAAAAAATACGAGAAAACGATTAATGTAGGCATCCGGTTCGACTCGGAAGAGATAGCTTCATTATTAATAAACGCTACGGCCCAGTTAAAGACTCATATTCCCTCCAAAGTCTCCCTCACCGGGAGATTGGGCAAACGATACATGGCACGGGTAGACTATACATTGGAACCGATGCAACAAAGAAACGTCAACTTCTCGTACATGTTCCAATACAATGACATCAACATTTACGACCATGGTGACCGTGCCTATAACACTACTTACAAATATCATTCCGGTGAGTTTGGATTTTCGGATGTATGGTATAAAAATCTTCGGTTTGGGTTCGGAGCACGAATCGAGTATTTCAAATACAAAGATTTCCTCTTCAAGAAACCGGAATTTACGATGGATGTCAATTCCGAATATTTCATCAGCTATTTTGCACAGCTGCGTTATAACACTTTCGACAAAGGGTATTTTCCATCTAAGGGAAGCAACTTTTCCGGAGCTTATTCGCTGTACACAGACAACTTTGCCCGATATAACGGACATGCCCCTTTCTCTGCACTCAGCGCTTCCTGGGAAAGTGTATTCTCCATAAGTAACCGCCTGACATTGATCCCGGCACTTTACGGCAGGGTATTGATCGGCCAAGAGATCCCTTATGCTTATGAAAATGCGTTAGGAGGCGATGTATTCGGCCGTTACCTTCCTCAACAACTCCCGTTTGCAGGAATTTACAATATAGAACTAACTCACAATTCCGTCGCCGTGGCTTCCTTGAAACTACGCCAACGCATGGGTAGCAAACATTATATCACGTTGGCCGGAAATTTCGCCTTGAGTGATGACAATTTTCTCAAAATCCTAAAAGGTAACCGGATCTATGGTTGCAGTATCGGATACGGCCTGGACAGTATGTTCGGTCCGTTGGAAGCTTCATTAGGATATTCCAATCAATCCAAAGACGTGGGATTCTACGTAAATTTAGGATTCTCTTTTTAATAAACTCAACCCGTATTCCGATAGGGTGTAGCTCTATGAAGCAAAGGGTGTAGCCATCCGGGCAATAGGGTGTAGCCCTGCCGTGCGGATGACTACACCTTATTGCGGGCCCTGCTCAGACAGCCGGACAACCGGACAGGCAGAGCACGGATTTATTTAATTATTTCAAATTTATTACTCAGAACCAAAGAAAGTCATTATCTTTACCGAAAATATTTTCTATATACTCACATAAAACATTTGGAATTATGGCAAAGAGAAGAGAACTTAAAAAAAACGTAAATTATATCGCAGGTGAATTATTTTCAGAGTGTCTGATCAACAGCATGTTCGTACCGGGTACAGATAAAGCAAAAGCTGACGAACTGATGGCGGAAATCCTGAAAATGCAGGATGAATTTATCAGCCGCATCAGCCACACCGAACCAGGTAATGTGAAAGGATTCTACAAAAAATTCCGTGTAGACTTCAATGCAAAAGTAAACGAAATCATTGATGCCATCGCGAAACTGAACTAAGAATGAAAAAAGCAATATATAGCTTTATTTACTATCGCCTGCTGGGGTGGAAGATGAACGTAACAGTACCCCAATATGATAAATGTGTAGTTTGCGCAGCTCCCCATACCACTAATTTAGATTTGTTTATCGGTAAACTATTTTACGGTGCCATGGGGGGGAAAACTAGTTTCATGATGAAAAAAGAATGGTTCTTTTTTCCTTTAGGGCTACTTTTCAGAGCTGTAGGAGGTATTCCTGTAGATCGTAGTCGCAAAACCTCATTGGTAGAGCAAATGGTTCATCACTTCAATACCAGCAAAAAGTTTCACCTTGCTATCACTCCAGAAGGAACACGTAAACGCAACCCTAACTGGAAAAAAGGTTTCTATTACATTGCGCTCAAAGCACAAGTACCCATTGTCCTGGTCGGCATCGACTATACAACCAAGACCATTACGTCGACTAAAGCAGTCATGCCAAGTGGAGATATTGACAAGGATATGCGTGAAATAAAACTTTATTTCAAAGATTTCAAGGGAAAGCATCCCGAGAACTTCTCCATTGGAGACGTTGAATGATTCATGAAGATCTCGATTGTACAGACAGATATTATTTGGGAAAATAAACAGGAAAATCTCCGTTTACTCCGCGAAAAGCTATTACCTCTTCGCGGAACAACGGAGATTGTTGTTTTACCGGAGATGTTTACAACAGGATTCAGCATGAACAGCCGGCTATTAGCCGAACCGGTTTCCGGTACCACGCTCCGGAGTCTCAAAAATTATGCTATAGAATTTCATTTGTCATTGGCCGGGAGTTTCATTTGCGAAGAACAAGGCTCTTATTATAACCGGGCTTTCCTGATCACTCCCGATGGACAGGAATTTTACTATGACAAACGCCACCTCTTCCGCATGGGACACGAAGCGGAACATTTTTCGGCAGGCAACCGGAAAGTAATCATTCCCTACAACGGTTGGAACATCTGCCTGCAGGTTTGTTACGACCTCCGCTTTCCTGTCTGGAGCAGAAATGTGAACAATGGATATGACCTCCTTATATATGTAGCCAGTTGGCCGACTCCACGTATTCAGGCATGGAATACATTATTATGCGCACGTGCCATTGAAAATCAATGTTATGTATGCGGTGTGAACCGTATAGGACAGGATGGCAACGGACTCTGCTATCCGGGGTATTCCGCATTATATGGACCTAAAGGAGAAAACCTGACAGGAACTCCCGATTCGGAAGAAAAAATACAAACCATTGAACTTAGCTTGGAAGCTCTCACTACTTTTCGTCATAAATTCCCAAGTTGGAAAGATGCAGACCCCTTTCTCCTTTACTAAATATCCAAGGCTAATTTTCCGTATTTACTAAAAATATATCTTGAATTATAGTATATAAATGCAAAAAAGTATCTAATTTTGCCAGACAATCAATTTATTGTACCAAAAAACAAACCCTAATTTAACTCATAACACGAATGTTAACCCAATTAATTAATGCACGTATACTCACCCCCCAAGGATGGATGAAAGACGGTTCCGTGCTTATCAGAGACAATAAGATTTTAGAAGTCACAAACTGCGATCTGGCCGTTATCGGAGCCGAACTTATTGATGTCAAAGGTATGTATGTAGTCCCAGGTGGAGTAGAAATCCACGTGCATGGTGGTGGAGGCCGCGACTTTATGGAATGTACGGAAGATGCTTTCCGGGCAGCGGTCCATACTCACATGAAACATGGCACAACAAGCATCTTCCCCACATTGTCATCATCTACAGTCCCCATGATTCAACAAGCTGCAGAAACCTGCACCAAGTTGATGGAAGAAAAAAACAGCCCTATCCTGGGACTGCACCTCGAGGGTCATTACCTGAACATGAAAATGGCAGGAGGACAAATTCCGGAAAACATTAAAAATCCTGATCCGAATGAATACATTCCGATCGTAGAACAGTATCATTGCATCAAGCGTTGGGATGCTGCTCCGGAACTTCCGGGAGCCATGCAATTCGGTAAATACATTGCTGCCAAAGGCATACTGCCTTCCGTAGCACATACACAAGCCGAATTTGAAGATATCCGTACAGCTTATGAAGCCGGATACACTCATGCAACCCACTTCTACAATGCAATGCCCGGCTTCCACAAACGGAGAGAGTATAAATACGAAGGCACAGTCGAAAGCATTTATCTGTTGGATGACATGACAGTAGAAGTAGTAGCCGACGGCATTCACGTCCCCCCTACGATCCTAAGACTCGTATATAAAATAAAAGGTGTGGAAAGAACCTGTCTGATCACCGATGCTCTTGCATGTGCCGATAGTGACAGCAAAGAGGCTTTCGACCCGCGCGTAATTATCGAAGACGGAGTCTGCAAACTGGCCGACCATTCTGCTTTGGCAGGAAGTGTCGCCACCATGGACCGCCTGATCCGTACCGTTGTGCAGAAAGCAGAGATCCCACTGGAAGATGCAGTTCGCATGGCTTCCGAAACTCCGGCACGCATCATGGGTGTATATGATCGCAAAGGTTCCTTGCAAAAAGGTAAGGATGCCGATATTCTGGTACTGGACGAAGACCTCAACGTAAGAGCCGTATGGGCCATGGGTAAGTTGGTACCTGAAACAAATACCCTGTTTTAAACGATAAACGTTTTTGAGCGATAAACGATTAACAGGCTGTGCTGGCGCAGTCCGTTAATCGTTTATTATTTATCGCCTATTACTTATCGCCCATTGTTCGAAACCGTTCATCGTTTATCGCTCCCTCCTCCCTATTTATAGGTAAAAAAAGATTTTAATTTAATTTCCCCGTCAACCTTATCGTATAGTTGATTGTTTTTATATATATTTGTTCAGAGTTTCCAATAACGACAAAGACTCAGTCAAACTTAATTAATAACAAACTTATGAAGACAAATCTTAGTTCTCAGATTACTCTCAACAGGGTCTCCCCCAGGTATTACAGACCAGAGAATGCATTCGAGAGATCGGTATTGACCCGATTAGAGAAAATTCCTACAGACATCTATGAATCTGTAGAAGAAGGTGCAAACCATATCGCTTGCGAAATAGCACAGGTTATTCGTGATAAACAGAAAGCAGGACGTTTCTGCGTACTGGCATTGCCGGGTGGAAATTCTCCGCGCAGCGTATATGCCGAATTAATTCGCATGCACAAAGAAGAGGGACTCAGTTTCCGTAACGTAATTGTATTCAACATGTACGAATACTATCCGTTGTCTCAAGATGCAATCAACAGCAATTTCAATGCGTTGAAAGAGATGTTTCTTGATCATGTAGATATCGATAAACAAAATATCTTTACTCCGGACGGTACGATTGCCAAAGATACCATCTTTGAATACTGCCGCCTGTACGAACAGCGCATCGAAAGCTTCGGCGGTATCGATATCGCCCTGTTAGGCATCGGCCGTGTAGGTAATATAGCTTTCAACGAACCGGGTTCACGCCTGAATTCCACCACCCGACTGATTTTGCTGGATAGCGGTTCACGCAACGAAGCATCCAAGATCTTCGGCACCATCGACAACACTCCCATCAGTTCTATTACAATGGGTGTAGCCACAATTCTTGCTGCAAAGAAAATCTATCTGTTGGCATGGGGTGAAGAAAAAGCCCACATGGTGAAAGAGTGTGTAGAAGGTAATGTAACAGATACCATTCCGGCATCTTACTTACAGACCCATAACAATGCACATGTAGCTATCGACCTGTCAGCAGCTTCCAACCTGACACGCATTCAACGTCCATGGTTGGTCACTTCCTGCGAATGGAATGACAAACTGATCCGTAGCGCAATCGTGTGGCTGTGCCAATTGACCGGCAAACCAATCCTGAAACTGACTAATAAAGATTACAACGAAAATGGCTTGAGCGAGCTGCTTGCCCTCTTCGGATCTGCTTATAACGTAAATATCAAGATATTCAACGACCTGCAGCACACCATTACCGGATGGCCGGGTGGTAAACCGAAAGCAGACGACACATATCGTCCGGAACGTGCAAAACCATATCCGAAACGAGTAGTCGTATTTTCTCCGCACCCCGATGACGATGTGATCTCTATGGGTGGTACGATCCGCCGTCTGGTAGAACAGAAACATGAAGTTCATGTAGCTTACCAAACTTCGGGAAACATTGCCGTAGGCGATGAAGAAGTAGTTCGCTTCATGCATTTCATCAACGGATTCAACCAGATCTTTATAAACAGTGAAGATCAGGTGATCAGTGAAAAATACGCCGAAATCCGTAAATTCCTGAAAGACAAAAAAGACGGCGATATGGATACACGCGATATCCTGACCATCAAAGGTTTGATCCGCCGTGGCGAAGCACGCACAGCTTGTACTTACAACAACATTCCGCTGGAACGCTGTCACTTCCTGGACCTCCCCTTCTACGAAACCGGTAAAATCCAGAAGAATCCGATCAGTGAAGCCGATGTAGAAATTGTCCGCAACCTGCTCCGTGAAGTGAAACCTCATCAGATCTTTGTAGCCGGTGACCTTGCCGACCCGCACGGAACACACCGTGTATGTACAGATGCCGTATTTGCTGCCGTAGACCTTGAAAAGGAAGAAGGAGCCGAATGGTTGAAAGACTGCCGTATCTGGATGTATCGTGGCGCATGGGCCGAATGGGAAATTGAAAACATCGAAATGGCTGTACCTATCAGTCCTGAAGAATTACGTGCAAAACGTAACTCTATCCTGAAGCATCAGTCACAGATGGAAAGTGCTCCATTCCTGGGCAACGACGAACGCTTGTTCTGGCAGCGTAGCGAGGACCGTAACCGAGGTACTGCCGCTCTTTACGACAGCTTGGGACTGGCTTCTTACGAAGCAATGGAAGCATTCGTAGAATACATTCCACTATAACCCAAGCCAATTAGTGAAATAAAAATAAAGAAGAGTGAGGAGTTTGGAACTCTTCACTCTTCTTTTGTTTAAACAGAAAAGATACAAATTATATATGAAACAAGAAAAATTCTTCCGTCTTCTCCCTATAGAGGGAGCCTATAATATTCGTGATCTGGGAGGTTATCCGACATCAGACCATAAATATGTAAAATGGAAAACATTCATCCGTTCGGGCGATCTTGACAAACTGACAGAATCCGATCTGGACTATCTTACCTCTTTGCACATCCGGACCGACATAGACTTCAGGAGCATGCAGGAAAAAAAAGCGGCGGCAGACAAAATTCCCTCAACAGTTACACAATATATTCCCTTATCTATCGAAGCAGGCGACATGACCGATATGGCACACTTCAACCTGAACAATATACCGGGAATACTCGAACAGGCATACGTTTATATCATCCAAAATGCTCAGGAAACTTATCGGGAATTCTTCCGGATTGTTTCGGAAGAACGGAATACTCCTCTTTTATTTCACTGTTCAGCGGGAAAAGACCGTACCGGAATTGCCGCAGCCTTACTACTGGGAGCATTGGGTGTCGACAGAGAAGTGATAATGGAAGATTACATGCTGTCTGCCAAATATATAAAAGGGAAATATGATGCAATCGTACAAGCTCATCCCGAATTTGCCCCTCTCACCACAGTACAGAAAGAATATCTGGAAGCTGCTTTCCAAGCCATTGACACTGACTATCAGGGTATGGATAACTACCTGAAAAATCAATTGGGAGTAGATACCCACAGATTGAGAATGCTGTATACCGAATAAATGGACAGTTAGCAACTTCCTCAGCCAATGACTTATCGGCAATTGCCGGTTTTTCATTTATTTCTTCTACTTTTGCACCCGATAATCATTCAACCGAGCATATGAAAAAACTATGTATATTTCTCCTGCTGCTTTTTGCTACGACAGGAATCTTGTTTGCACAAGAAATAGAAAAAAGCGTGAAAGAGCGGCTCAGTAATTACTTTGAGACTTACACCCCGGCATCTGCCAATACCGGAAGCTGTAAGTTAAAAAGCGTAGACATAGACTTCGAAGGCAGAAAACTATCTATCTATGCTTCCGAAAGTTTTGCTTATCAGCCATTTATACCGGAAACAGTAGACGAAATCTATCATCAGATAGAAGAATTGCTGCCCGGCCCGGTACGTTTTTTCCGAACTACAATTTATGCCAACAACCGGCCTATCGAGGAGTTGGTTCCCAACTTCTTTCGCGAGAAAAAGAAAAAAGATAAATCGCGACTTTCAAACGCAGAATATAAAGGAGCACCTTGGGTGATAAACACTTCCCGTCCTTACGAAATAACCAAAGGATTGCAGAACCGGCACATCTTTTTGTGGCAAAGCCATGGCAAATATTACAAGAACGATAAAGGCGAATGGGAATGGCAACGTCCACGCCTGTTCTGCACTACCGAAGACCTGTTCACGCAATCCTTCATTCTGCCTTATGTCATTCCTATGCTCGAGAACGCCGGAGCCAATGTCTATACCCCCCGGGAGCGGGATACTCAAAAGAATGAAGTGATTGTGGACAACGATACGCGAAACGGTTCCATCTATCTGGAGATGAAAAGCCGCAAAGCCCGTTGGGAGAAAACTGACGGTTACGGGTTCGCACAAAAAAAACTTGTATATGAAGATGGAGAAAACCCTTTCCTGACAGGTAGCGCACGCTTCACCCGGACTGAAAAGAAAAAAAATAAGGCATTTGCCGAATGGATTCCTACTATCCCCGAAACAGGGAGTTACGCAGTATATGTATCCTATCAGACACTTCCAAACAGCGTCAGTGATGCCAAATACCTGGTATTTCACAAAGGTGGTGTAACAGAATTTAAAGTCAATCAAAGGATTGGCGGTGGTACATGGGTATATCTCGGAACCTTTGAGTTTGACAAAGGCAGCAATGATTATGGCATGGTGGTACTGAGCAATGAGAGCAGCGAAAATGGGGTTATCTGTGCCGATGCCGTTCGTTTCGGCGGAGGAATGGGAAATATATCCCGCGGCACAGTAAGCGGACTGCCCCGCTATCTGGAGGGAGCCCGTTATTCTGCCCAATGGGCAGGCATGCCCTATGATGTCTACGGAGGCAAACAAGGAACAAACGACTATGCTGACGACATCAATGCACGCTCCAACACCATCAACTACCTGTCCGGTGGTTCTGTATTCAATCCCGGACAAAAAGGACTGGGTGTCCCCTTTGAAATGAACGTGGCGCTACATAGTGATGCCGGATACAGTAAAACGAACGATATAGTGGGATCACTCAGTATCTATACCACCGATTTCAATAACGGACTTCTTAACTCGGGAAACAGCCGGTATGCTTCACGCGACCTGGCAGATCTCCTTCTCACCCAAATACAAAAAGACATTCGTGCCAAATTCAATATACAGTGGACACGCCGTAGTATGTGGGATCGCAATTATAGCGAAACACGCCTGCCTGCCACTCCATCCACTATCGTCGAGTTGCTTTCACACCAAAATTTCGCAGATATGAAACTCGGTCACGACCCGAATTTCAAATTTACCGTAGGACGTGCCATTTACAAAGCCGTATTACAGTTCATCAGCAGTCAGCACAACAAGGAGTATGTAGTGCAACCACTCCCCGTCAGCAACTTCGCCATCGAATTTGGCAAAAAGAGAAACACCCTGGAACTCTCATGGCAGGGTGAAGACGATCCGTCGGAACCCACCGCCCGTCCCCGCGAATACATGGTATACACCCGTATCGGATACGGTGGTTTCGACAATGGAGTACGTGTGAATAAACCTTCGTACACCCTGAAAATAGAACCCGGATTGGTCTATTCATTTAAAGTTACAGCTATCAACCACGGAGGCGAAAGTTTTCCATCCGAAATCTTATCTGCCTATAAAGCCAAACAAGAACATGCACGAGTGCTGATCATCAATGGTTTTAACCGATTGAGCGGACCGGCAGTAATCGACACACCGGACGAAGCCGGATTTGACCTGGAACAAGACCCCGGTGTCGCTTATCAATACAATATTTCACTCTGCGGGGCACAGACCGGCTTTGATCGCTCTCAGGCAGGAAAAGAAGGAAAAGGAAGTCTGGGCTATAGCGGAAGCGAACTGGAAGGAATGAAAATTGCCGGAAACACTTTCGACTATCCTTTTGTACACGGCAAGGCAATCCAAGCTGCCGGAAACTACAGTTTCGTATCATGCAGCGATGAAGCTGTCGAAAACGGGCGCATACAACCGGAACATTATCCCATTGTGGATTTCATCCTGGGACTGGAGAAAGATGATATTCTAAGTAATCCGGCACGCAAAACGTATTATAAGACATTCTCTTCACCCATGCAACGGATATTAACCGCTTACTGTCAGTCAGGAGGAAACCTTCTCGTCAGCGGGTCTTACATTGGCAGCGACATGAGTAATTCGCAGGGTAACCGGGAGTTTACGGAAAAAATTCTGAAATA
The DNA here is from genome assembly GCF_019583405.1 of Bacteroides fragilis. Lineage (GTDB taxonomy): Bacteria > Bacteroidota > Bacteroidia > Bacteroidales > Bacteroidaceae > Bacteroides > Bacteroides fragilis_B. The sequence goes on from NZ_SZUU01000002.1 coordinate 190,469, forward strand.
CGGCTTCCAAGGTTCACTCAAAGACACTCGTTCGGGACAGATCACCGGATTGGGACGCACCCTGCAAATCCCCCGTTTGCCCAACGAAAAGGCTTATGCAGTTACAGCTCCTGATTGTATCGTTCCCGTAGATTCCGCTTTTCCGGTATTTGTCTATCAACCCGGACAATACAGTGCCGGAATCGCTTATAAAGGAAATTACCGGATATTCGCAATGGGATTTCCATTCGAAAGCATCGAAAGCGAAACAGACCGTGCCATAGTAATGGCGGCAATACTAAAATTCTTCGAAGAAAAATAAATATCCCAATCCACTTTGCCGAAACCTGATAAGTGATGTCAGTCTTTTGTCTGCAAGAAACAAGTTTCTTGCAGACAAAAGACTACATGGATAACTCTTCCAAGCAAAATATCAATAGGGAAAAATACATTGTGTTTTCTTTCACTCACCAATACATTTACATTTTGAACATTACTTTCGGCAGCCTCCCCTCGGCTCTACGGTTATATCTGACACTCTTAAAGCTTATACTGCCATAATGTCTGCTATCTAAACAAAGTGTATTTAACATTAACTGCCACAATGTCTGTCACCATTTTATTCTTGTTATTATTTGGTTAGCCCGCGAATTCTACTGTTTTCGTTATATAATACTTTTCTAATTTCATAATAGAGTCTTCTAATCTGATTATTTGTGCCCGGATGATCATTTGTAGCATACTACATGAACCAATTTTATATAATTATGAAAGCAAAAATGTTTTTTTTAGTAGTAGCCATGCTACTTTGCAGAAGTGTAGCCTATGCATACAGCCCTTCGGCGAACGATCCGATTTCAAAGTCGGGAGGAATTGAGCAAGACATTCCACCTATCCATATTCCACCGCCTCCGTTGCCGAGTCAGATATTTCTTCATGTCGGTGAAATTTCCGAAACTCCATATCCCATGATCGGGGCAATGGTATGGGAATGTGATAATCCACCGGAAGGTATAGAACAGGAAGAATCATATATACTTGGAACTATGATTATTCTACGTATAAAAGGAGTTGCAGCGGGAAGATATCAAGTGGATATGAAATGGTACAATCCGCTCAATCCGGGTCAGCCTCCATTAGGAAGACAAACCATTGAGGTCATCGTTCAGCCGTGGCCTTAACAAGTGACAAATAAATTGTCATAGAACTCCCTCCGCGATGCGCACCTGCATTCGGAGGGAAAATAAAGACAAATACAAACCGGACATAAACGACCATTTAAAAGCTATTCGGGAGAAAACTAAAAAACAGAGAAAGGAAGAGAAACCATTGGAAATATATGTTCATCAAAAAAAAATCCCCGCCACTTACTCCATTCTTCATTTTAAATTCTATCTTTGCTCCTAGTAATAACTATTAAAATAAAAACACTATGTATACAATACAAGCAAATCCAAGTGGCACACGTAGCATGGAAATATCTGAAGAGAATTTGGTAACCATTGAAAAATACTCTTTATTCCAGCATCTGATAGACAGCAATGGAATTGTAGATGAGGCTGTTCTGGAAAAGCTGAAACTCAATATACGTTCTCTGATCGCAAGTCAGGAAGAAGACAGTAAAGACCTGCTCGACCTTTGTATAGATGTGATTTATCACAACAATATGAAAGCATTCGGGTTGCAACAACTCATCAAACTCTATCTCACCTGGCTGTCAAAGCAGGAAGCAGAAGAAGAGGAGGAGGCATGATTACCGTCGATACCTGTGGATTGACGAACTATAGCCCGTTGATTCCGGCCATAAAAGCGATGTGTAATGCCAATTCCGGTGACAAGATGGAGATTGTAACGGATCAGGTGGCTGCATTCCAGGATCTTAAGGAATATTTATCAGAACAAGGTATCGGATTCCGTGAAATATATGATGGAGAACGGATGACTTTACAGTTTACTATTTTATGAGCGAAATACAAAATCAAATAAAAAAATGGCCGGTAACGGCAATCAAAAAAATCAAAAGTACATTCGGTAGCGCAGAAAAGTTCTACGCTACCGTTTATCTTATAGCTCGCAATGAACATCATTGCCAGATGATGGGAGTGGCCGGAGCGGAACAACGCTTGAAGACGATTCATGCCTACCAGGGTATGATCCGCTTTATGCTCGATGAAGAAGGACTCAATGGTAAGGAAATCCTGGACACAATAGCCGGAGACTATCTGGAGGACTTTGTGAACTATCGCGAACAAGACTTCGGAATGACCAATGAAGAATTTATTGCCATTATAAAAAGAATAGGTTGAACGCATGGATATATTCCTGATTATTCTGGGTAGCATCTGCCTGCTTATCGGATTAGCCGGATGTATTATCCCTATGCTTCCGGGACCTCCTGTCGCCTATCTGGCACTGGTATTTCTGCATTTCACTGATAAGGTTTCTTTTACCATTCCACAACTATTCTTCTGGTTGTTCATTGTGGTACTGATACAAATACTCGACTATTTCATTCCGATGTTCGGTGTCAAAAGGCTCGGAGGTACCCCATGGGGTAAATGGGGTTGCATCATCGGTACCTTTGCCGGCATTTTTTTGTTCGCACCCTGGGGCGTATTTATCGGTCCGTTTGTGGGCGCAGTTGTAGGCGAATTATTGGGTGGGAAAGAAACGAAGTACGCACTGAAAGCAGGATTTGGAGCATTTGCAGGGTTTCTGTTGGGCACCGTGCTGAAGGTAGCCGTATGCAGTTGGTTCATCTTCTGCTTTATCCGTGCTCTCGTATAGCGAAATTATCCGTATCTTTGTCCCCATGAAAGAATATCGACTTACCGATTGGTTACCCACTACCAAGAAAGAAGTAGAGCTTCGCGGCTGGGGCGAACTGGATGTTATCCTCTTTAGCGGCGATGCTTATGTGGACCATCCTTCATTCGGAGCCGCCGTTATCGGTCGTATCCTTGAAGCCGAAGGCCTGCGGGTGGCCATTGTACCTCAGCCCAATTGGCGTGACGACTTGCGTGACTTTCGCAAGCTGGGACGTCCTCGACTCTTTTTCGGCATCAGTGCAGGTTGCATGGACTCCATGGTGAACAAATATACAGCTAACAAACGCTTACGCAGCGATGACGCTTACACCCCGGACGGACGTCCCGATATGCGACCGGAATATCCGTCGATTGTATACACCCAAATTTTGAAAAAACTCTATCCCGACGTTCCCGTCGTTTTGGGAGGTATCGAAGCAAGTATGCGTCGCCTCAGCCATTATGACTATTGGGAGGATCGCTTAAAGAAAAGTATACTTTGTGACAGCGGTGCCGACATGCTGATTTACGGTATGGGAGAAAAGCCTATTTGTGAGTTGGTCCGCAGATTGACAGCCCTGTATAATAGTCAGGGTGGAATGATTTCATCATCCGACATTCATTCTCCGGCATTATCCTCTATCCCGCAGACGGCTTATCTGACCAGGAAATATGAATCCGACGAGAATGATATCACCCTCTATTCGCATGAAGAATGTCTGGCTGACAAAAAGAAACAGGCAACCAACTTCCGTCATATAGAAGAGGAAAGCAATAAATACGCGGCAGCCCGAATCGTACAGGCTGTCGATAGTAAAACAGTGGTTGTAAATCCACCCTACCCTCCTATGACAGAGAAAGAACTGGACCGTTCGTTCGATCTTCCTTACACTCGTTTGCCTCATCCCAAATACAAAGGCAAACGCATTCCGGCTTATGATATGATTAAATTTTCCGTAAATATCCACCGGGGATGTTTTGGCGGATGCGCTTTTTGTACCATCTCCGCCCATCAGGGAAAATTCATAGTCAGCCGAAGCAAAGAAAGCATTCTGAAAGAAGTAAAAGAGGTAGTGCAATTGCCCGATTTCAAAGGAAATCTGAGCGATTTAGGAGGTCCGTCTGCCAATATGTATAAAATGGGCGGTAAAGATCTCTCCCTGTGCAAACGTTGCAAACGCCCCTCTTGCATTCATCCCAAGGTGTGTCCGAACCTGAATACGGATCACCGACCGCTATTGGATATTTACTATGCAGTGGACTCTTTACCCGAAATCAAACGAAGTTTCATCGGAAGCGGAGTGCGATACGACTTATTGCTCCATCAAAGCAAAGATGCTGCCGTCAACAAAATCACGGCAGAATATACCCGCGAATTAATAGCCCGCCACGTCAGCGGACGCCTGAAAGTAGCGCCGGAACATACCAGTGATCGGGTACTGAGTATCATGCGTAAACCCGCTTTCAGCCAATTCGGAGAATTTAAAAAGATATTCGACAGAATCAACCGGGAACTTGGCCTGCGCCAACAATTGATCCCCTACTTCATCTCCAGCCATCCGGGCTGTAAAGAAGAAGATATGGCGGAACTGGCAGTCATCACCAAACAACTCGACTTCCATCTGGAACAAGTGCAGGATTTCACCCCTACTCCCATGACCGTAGCCACCGAAGCTTGGTATACAGGCTTTCATCCGTATACACTCGAACCGGTATTCAGTGCCAAGACTCAACGGGAAAAGTTGGCGCAAAGACAGTTTTTCTTTTGGTATAAACCGGAAGAACGACGGAACATCATCAATGAATTGCGCCGCATCGGACGGGCGGACCTGATAGACAAGCTATATGGAAAGAGGAAATGACAACTTCCTCTTTCCACACTTCACTTACTCTTTCTCTTTCACCGGTAATGCCACAATTTCCAGTAGTACACTGACAGCCGTTTCCACATTCGGAATATCTTTTACCAACATAGACCGACGTCCGTTCTGCTCTCTCAAATCACATCTTCGGGTATACTTCATCATATAGTCGATCATCTTGCCGAAAGCAGCACTCTGATAATACGGGCTTTCTGCATTGTTGACAAAGAACAGTGTCATACGTCCTCCTTTCAAGAACACTTTCTCCACTCCCAATCGGGCAGCCAGGCGCCTTAACGGTACTATACGCAACAATTCTTCAGTCTCAGGCGGAATAGGGCCGAAACGGTCTTCCAATCGTGAACGGAAAGCATCTACATCTCTATCAAGAGTCAGTCCGTCCAGTTCCCGATACAGCAACATGCGTTCGCTGCTGCCCGTCACATAATTAGCCGGTAACAGTAATTCCAGATCGCTTTCCACCTGACATTCTTCAACAAACTCTTCACCACTAATGACACCTTCTCCTTTTAATTCGTCGGCATAAAGTTCCGCAAATTCATCCGTTTTCAGTTCATGCACAGCTTCCGACAATATCTTCTGATAAGTTTCATAACCCAGATCGGCGATAAATCCGCTCTGTTCGGCTCCCAGCATATTACCCGCACCGCGAATGTCCAGATCCTGCATGGCAATATGAATACCGCTACCCAGATCACTGAAATTTTCGATCGCCTGCAGGCGGCGTTTGGCTTCGGGAGTTAACGAAGACAACGGAGGAGCCAGCAAGTAGCAGAACGCTTTTTTATTGCTACGTCCTACACGTCCGCGCATCTGGTGTAGATCGCTCAATCCGAAGTTTTGTGCCTGGTTGATAATAATCGTGTTCGCATTTGGTATATCGATTCCACTCTCGATAATAGTGGTTGCAATCAGTACATCGTAGTCATAATTGACAAAGCCGAAAATGATCTGTTCCAATTCCGCCGGCTCCATCTGTCCGTGTCCGATGGCTATCCGGCAATCCGGAATGTGACGAAGAATCATTGCTTTCAGTTCCGGAAGATTGGCTATACGGTTGTTTACCAGAAAAACCTGCCCATTACGACTCATCTCAAAGTTAATGGCATCAGCTATCACCTCTTCACTGAACGTATGTACCTCCGTCTGTATCGGATAACGGTTTGGGGGGGGAGTTGAAATCACACTCAAGTCACGCGCTCCCATCAGCGAGAATTGTAAAGTACGCGGAATAGGAGTTGCCGTCATTGTCAATGTATCCACATTCACCTTCATCTGCCGCAGCTTCTCCTTGACCGACACACCGAATTTCTGCTCTTCGTCAATAATCAGCAGTCCGAGGTCTTTGAACTTGACATCTTTTCCCAAGATACGGTGCGTACCGATCAGAATATTCACGTCTCCAGCTTCCAATCCTTTGATTACCGCCTTTGCCTGTGCCGCCGTACGGGCACGGCTGAGATATTCTACCCGGCAGGGAAGTCCTTTCAGGCGATCACGAAAAGTCTGGAAGTGTTGGTATGCCAAAACCGTTGTAGGCACCAGTACGGCTATCTGCTTATTGTCTGCTACGGCTTTAAATGCGGCACGGATGGCCACTTCAGTCTTACCGAAGCCAACGTCTCCACATACCAGGCGATCCATAGGCATATCCCGTTCCATATCCTGTTTCACATCCGCCGTAGCCTTACTCTGATCGGGGGTATCTTCATAGATGAACGAAGCCTCCAATTCCCGTTGCAAAAAACTATCGGGACTGTATGCAAACCCTTTCTCTTCACGACGTTGTGAATAAAGTTTTATCAAGTCACGAGCTATATCTTTAATCTTTGTCTTTGTACGCTCCTTCAGTTTCTCCCAAGCGCCCGTACCCAATTTGTTCAGTCGGGGGGCTTCTCCTTCTTTACCTTTATATTTTGAAACTTTATGCAACGAGTGGATAGAAACAAATACCACATCTTCATTCTGATAGACCAGTTTCATTACCTCCTGTGTCGTATCTCCGTTAGGGATACGTACCAGACCGGAGAAACGTCCCACACCATGATCGGTATGTACCACATAATCACCGGGAGTAAACTGATTCAGCTCTTTCAACGAGAGAGCAACCTTTCCCGAACGGGCTTTATCACTCTTCAGGTTATATTTATGGAAACGGTCGAACAACTGGTGATCGGTAAACAAACAAAGTTTCAAGGTATCGTCTGCAAACCCTTCATGCAGAGTCCGCTCCACAGCCGTAAACTGAATCCGATCTCCCCGGTCCTCAAAAATGGCTTTGATGCGATCCGTCTGTTTCGTACTGTCACTACAGATATAAAGTGCATATCCCCGGTTCAGATACTCTTTGAAAGACTCCGCCACCAAATCGAAATTCTTATGAAAAATAGGTTGTGCCGTAGTATGAAATGTCAAGGTAGCATCCGGCGTTCCGGTCGGCTTGTTACCAAACTCCATCCGCCGGAAATCGAGTGCACGAACAGTGAACTCACTCCCATCGATCAATTTACCTTCCAGGGTAATGCCTCCATTCTCTTCAACCTCCTGAGAAGCAAGAGCCTGCGGCGTGAGCGATTCGTCGTGAACAGCCTGGATACGCTCCCGCAACCAAAGAAAATCACGCATCGCCAAAGTGGTATCTTTCGGGATAAAATCAAGAAAAGAAGTTGTGACCTTTCCGGTTACGGCAAGATCGGGCACAATTACAATACTTTCTTTCTTCTCTTTCGACAACTGTGAATCGACCTCAAATGTACGGATACTCTCCACATCATCACCGAAAAAATCAATGCGATAAGGATATTCGGACGAAAATGAAAACACATCGATAATACTTCCACGAACAGCATACTGCCCCGGTTCGTATACATAATCCACGTATTCAAACCCGTAACTATGCAATACATCCGTGATGAAACCCGTATCCACCCGCTCACCCACATGCAGTTTCAGGGTATTCTCACTCAACTCCTGCCGTGATACGACCTTTTCGGCCAATGCATCAGGATAAGTGACGATACACAATCCCTCCTCACCTTTCTGCAGGCGACTGAGCACTTCCGTACGCAAAATCTCGTTAGCGGCATCTTTCTGTCCGTACTTCACAGAACGACGAAACGAAGAAGGAAAAAACAAAATGCGCTCCGTACCCAGCACCTGAGTAAGATCGTGATAGAAATAACCGGCTTCTTCCAGGTCACTTAATATAAAAACAAACGGGCAAAAACTCTTTTCAACCAGCGCCGAAGCGAACAAGGAAGCAGCGGAAGCATATAAGCCGCCGCAATAGATATGTCTGACTGCGGGCTCTCCCAACAGTTTATTCAGGACCTCTACATTCGGATGCCCCGCATATTGATGTTGCAGTTCAGTAATTGTCATAAATACAATTTTAACCCATCACCGATCGCATGAATTTACACAGATGAAATATGTTTCCGAACCATCTATGCAAATCCCTGTAATCTGTGATGCAAATTCACCGCAAAAGTACTAAATTATCCTTAGTTTTAATGCGCTATCTTTGGTTAGTAGCGGAAAAGCGTTACATTTGTCTTCAAATTTAGACACAATATGCAGACATCGGACAGCATCGTAATCATCCCTACCTACAACGAACGGGAAAACATAGAGAACATCATCCGCGCCGTTTTCGGACTGGAAAAGACCTTTCATATTCTGATCATTGAGGACGGTTCTCCTGACGGAACCGCCGCCATTGTAAAGACCTTGCAGCAGGAGTTTCCCAACCGCCTTTTCATGATAGAACGTAAAGGTAAACTGGGATTGGGAACAGCCTACATCACCGGATTCAAGTGGGCACTCGAACATTCATACGAATATATCTTTGAGATGGATGCCGATTTCAGTCATAATCCCAATGATCTGCCACGGCTCTATGAGGCTTGTGCCGTTCAGGGAGGCGATGTAGCTATAGGCTCACGATACGTAAGCGGAGTGAATGTAGTGAATTGGCCGATGGGACGTGTGCTGATGTCTTATTTTGCATCTAAATATGTGCGAATCGTTACCGGACTACCGATACACGATACAACTGCCGGATTTAAATGTTACCGTCGCCAAGTGCTCGAAACCATCGACCTTGACCACATACGTTTCAAAGGTTACGCTTTTCAGATAGAAATGAAATTTACGGCCTACAAATGTGGATTCAAGATTATCGAGGTACCGGTTATCTTTATCAACCGCGAACTGGGCACTTCAAAAATGAACAGCAGTATCTTTGGTGAAGCGGTATTCGGTGTCATCAAACTGAAGGTGAACAGCTGGTTTCACACATTCCCCCAGAAAACAAAAATGAATTAAGATATGAAAAGAACATTAATACAAAACGCCACCATAGTAAACGAAGGACGTTCTGCGCGCGGTTCGGTAGTTATCGAAGGGGAGAAAATAGCCGAAGTACTTGAAAAAGGACAGAAACCTGCTATCCCTTGCGAAGAAACAATCCATGCCAACGGATGCTATCTGATTCCGGGTGTCATTGACGATCATGTACATTTCCGTGATCCGGGACTAACCCACAAAGCCGACATCTCTACCGAAAGCCGGGCTGCCGCAGCAGGAGGTGTAACCTCTATCATGGACATGCCCAATACAAATCCGCAAACGACCACACTGGATGCACTCAATGCCAAGTTCGATCTGCTTGCCGAAAAGTGCAGCGTCAACTATTCGTGCTATTTCGGGGCAACCAATAATAATTATACCGAGTTTGAAAAACTGGACAAGAAACGTGTATGCGGAATTAAGCTCTTCATGGGATCGAGTACCGGAAATATGCTGGTAGACAAAATGAACAGTCTACTGAATATTTTCAATGGAACTGATTTGCTGATTGCCGCTCACTGCGAAAATCACGAAACGATTAAAAAGAATACAGAGAAATATGTAAAAGAGTATATTGAGAAATATCCTCATCAATATTACCATGTTCACCATGAGACCCTTCCGATGGGTTATCATGCTAAAATACGTTCGATTGCGGCTTGTTACGAATCGTCCGAACTGGCTGTGCGCCTGGCACGGATTGCAGATGCACGCCTGCATATCCTGCACATCTCTACTGCCAGAGAACTTTCACTTTTTGACAATGATATCCCGTTGGAGGAAAAGAGAATCACGGCAGAAGCTTGTGTTTCGCATCTGTTATTCGACTCTTCCGATTATCTGGAACTCGGTGCACGCATTAAGTGTAATCCTTCCATCAAAACAAAAACTAACCGGGATGCACTCCGTCAGGCAGTCAACTCCAACCTGATCGATGTAATCGCAACAGATCACGCTCCACACCTTCTCAAAGAAAAGGAAGGAGGACCGTTGAAAGCAATGTCCGGTATGCCTATGATCCAGTTCTCTCTGGTCAGCATGCTCGAACTGGTGAACGAAGGTATCTTTACGATAGAAAAGGTTGTCGAAAAGATGTGTCACGCCCCTGCACAAATATACAATATTCACAACCGCGGCTTTATCCGCACCGGTTATCAGGCCGATCTCGTATTGGTTCGTCCGGATGCGTTATGGACGGTAAACGCGGATCAGATTTTAAGCAAATGCGGATGGAGTCCGCTTGAAGGACGTACGTTCGAGTGGAAAGTAGAAAAGACATTTGCCAACGGACATCTATTGTATACTGACGGACAGGTAGACGAAATCTATCGCGGACAAGAGATCTGTTTTGAACGATGAACAATAAACGATGAACGGGGAACAATAAATGCGAGGGGAATGGGAAATATATTGAAAGATAAAAGCATGGCTTTCGCGATACGAATCGTAAACCTGCATAAATATCTGAACGAAAAAAAAGCTTACTCTCTATCCGACCAGATTCTAAGGTCCGGTACAGCCATCGGAGTTCTGCAAAGAAAAGCGGAATGCGCCAAAAGCAAAGCCGACTTTATTCATAATATAGCATCGCCCAAAAAGAATGTAACGAAATCCTTTTCTGGCTTGAATTGTTATTTAAAACAGAATATTTATCTGAAATAGAATATTCAAGCATGTTTGCAGACGCAAATGAATTAATGAAACTTATTATCACAGCATTAAAACAGTCAAATATGGAAAAGCCTAACCTATCATCATTCACCGTTGATCGCTCCTCCCCCGCTCATCGTTCATCATTCACCGTTCATGATTTAGCCCCTTATATCAACTGGATTTACTTCTTCCACGCCTGGGGATTCCAACCGCGTTATGCTGCCATTGCCAATATTCATGGATGTGATTCTTGCCGTGCTATCTGGCTGACCACTTTCCCGGAGGAAGAACGGGGCAAGGCTTCAGAAGCGATGCAACTTTATAAAGAAGCTAACCGGATGTTGGACGAACTGGACAGAGATTTTAAGGTAAAAACTATTTTTAAACTCTGCCCTGCCAATGCGGATGGAGATAATCTGATTATAGACGGTATCACCTTCCCATTGCTCCGGCAACAAGTCAAGAAGAAAGAGAACGAACCGTTCTTATGTCTCAGTGACTTCGTACGCCCGCTATCTTCGGGCATCACCGATATTGTAGGAGCTTTTGCCTCCTCCATCGATGCGGACATGGAAGGACTTTATGAGAAAGATCCCTATAAGCATCTTTTGGTACAAACGCTATCCGACCGCCTGGCCGAGGCCGCTACCGAAAAGATGCACGAATACGTCCGCAAAGAAGCCTGGGGATATGCCAAGGATGAAAATCTTTCCATACCCGATCTTCTTGTCGAAAAGTATCAAGGCATCCGTCCTGCTGTGGGATACCCTTCTCTGCCCGACCAATCCGTGAACTTTATCCTGGACGAGATTCTTGATATGAAACAAATAGGCATCCACCTGACCGAGAATGGTGCCATGTATCCTCATGCTTCCGTCTGCGGATTAATGTTTGCCCATCCCGCATCCCAATATTTCTCCGTAGGGAAGATCGGTGAAGATCAACTGGCAGACTACGCCGGCCGAAGAGGAAAAACCGTGGAAGAGATGCGTAAATTTCTGGCAGCAAACTTGCAATAAAAGTTTTCTTTCGATATATTTGTAACTGATCCTATTCTTTATAAATAGAAGAAGTTATGAAAAAGGTTCTCATTCTGTTATTATGGTTACTGCCCTCATGCAGTGTAGTGATCTTTGCACAGACTCAGCGCATAGCGGGTACTGTCGTAGTTGGTGACGGCCAGCCTGCCGTCGGTGCTGCCATCGTTGTCAAAGGAACCAATATCGGTGCCGTGACGAATGTAGACGGCAAGTTCGTAATAGCAGAAGCACCCGCTTCGGCACAACGACTCATAGTTTATCATGTCGGTATGGAACGCAAAGAGGTAGATGTTGCTCCCAACGTATACATTCAGCTTCAACCCGTAGAACAAGGCTTTTCGTGGAATGTGAAAGCAGGGGTCAGCCTGTTCAGTTATCGCCGCCCGGACGGACTGGACGAACGGACCGGATTCAGTGTCGGTGCCGGTGTGGAATATAATTTCAGCAGGCACTGGGCCATACAGTCGGGACTGATGATCACCAGCAAAGGGGCGATTGCCGAATACGAAGGCTACTCTCCACTATCTTCGTCTACCGATCCTATCTCCTACAAAGCCAAGATATCTCCGATTTATCTGGATATCCCCATCCTGGCAGCTTTCAAAATAGATATATCGAATCATGTTAAATTCGCGATCAATATAGGTCCCTATTTAGCTGTAGGCATGGGTGGAAAGTACGAACTGACCAATACAGGCGGACATAAAGATGAATCACACAATCCTTTTAAATCCTACTCTTCCACAGCCGAAATGAAGGATAAGGACGCCTTGTTGAAGCGCTTCGACATCGGAGTGCAGGGAGGCATCGGATTTGAAATATGGAAGCATTATCTGATCAATGCCTCTTTCCAGCACGGATTCATGGATCCGATCAAAGGAGGAACATTGTATACCGGTGATACTGAAAAGCACTATCCGGTCGGTGGAATCCTGACAGTGGGCTACAGATTCTAAATGAATACTTTGTTTAAAAACACACAAAAGACTGAAACGAAAAGGGGGAAGCTGTTTGTATGACCTTCCCCTTTTCATTACTCTTCGGTCTGCTATCTCAAAAACGATATCCTATTTCAAAAGCTACATCCAGAAAACCTTCCGAGTGATTCCATGAAGTACACCCCACTCTTCCGGTTCCCCCTATCAGGAAGTGTCCGTATTCCACTCCGATTCCATAGGCAAATCCTCCGGTAAACCGTTTGCCGAACAAGGGTTGACTTTCGGATATGTACTCTATCCCATTATAATCTCCACTATTATAAGAATACTTACGAAATTCTTTTTTATCGTCTCCACTAATACCCCAATCGATATAAGGACCGAAACTGAATACCAGATTCAGATCATTTCCTATTCTATACTTCAGTGCAAACAGTAAAGGAATCTCCAGATAGAACGGATTGTAAGTACCACTCACCTGATCATAAGAAACGGATGAAGAGCCATCACCGTTATTTTCCGTATAATAATCATAGAAATCATACCCTTTCATTTTACGGGAAACCAACAAAAGTGAGGGTTGGAAAGCCCAGTGTTTCGACATCCGGATATCGGCCCCTACCCCTCCATAGATACTAAGACCGTCTTTCAGTTTCGATTCGGGTCCTTGCATAAACTTACCTGCTCCAATTCCTGCCTTCACGATCAACGAGAAGCGTTGCATCACTTGTGTACGCATTTGTATACGCATCGGGAGATCTACATATCCGCTGCGTTTACCTTTTGTCACCTGTAGTGAGTCAAAATAGACAGGTACTTCCTCCAGTACAAAAACTCCATTTTTATCGGTGACAGCCTGTTGGTTCGTACGTTTCAAGGTAACTACCACCCCGTCTACCGGATAGTAATCTTCATCCACGATCTTCTCTACCACTTTTTGTTTTTGGGCCATAACGTCTGTCAGTGCCAGGCAGACCAATGCCAATGCTATATATCTTTTCATATCTTTTTATTTTTTACATTCAACATCCGATTATCCATATCCGCTTGATCAGAAACGGTAAGTAACTCCCAAAGTAAGTGCCAGGTTATGTTCCTTCGCTTCAAAACCTTCATCATCCTGTCCCAAACACATACTCTTTCCAGAAACACCTACCAACCACTTCTTGTATTCCACACCTATGCCATAGGCAACACCAAAGCTGAAAGGATGTAACAAAGAATGTTTCCCGCCATAATAATCATATTCATACTCTTTGCTATAAATGTCATACTCTTCATCGGGTTTACCTGTTTCCGTAGCTTTTACTTTTCCTGCAAAGCCATACGAAAACACAGGTCCCACAGAAAAGGCCAGATTCATTTTACGGGCTACCGGATAACGAAGAATGAACAACATCGGCAAATCCAATGAAACCGGATTCCAAGTTTCCTGATATTTCACACCGTTTCTTTCGGCATTGAACTCTGCTCCACGGTTACAAATTTGCAGAGTAGGCTGGAAAGCCCATCGTTTTGACATGCGCACTTCAATACCCAAACCAAACTCATATCCCACCTTAAAATCGGAACCATATGTAGTGTACTTACTCATGCTGATCCCGGCATGTGCCACAAACGAAAGCTTCTTACGCTTTCCGGTGAGCTGTACCGGTACATTCAGGTCCACTTCCCGGGTCTCCATACCGATGGAAGTAACAATCACCTTTTTGACCGAAAGAGGAACTTCCTGCAAGAAGAACTTACCGTCGACATCGGTTATTGTGCTGATATTGGTCCCTTTGGCTGTGACTAATGCACCCACAATGGGTTGCTGCTTTCTGTCAAATACTACTCCTTTTACATCGTGTGTCTGTACCTGAGCCATCACGGTGATTGCACAAATACAGGCAATCACTCCTATTATTATTCTTTTCATTTGTTTTCGTTCTTTAAATCTATATTTTATTCTGCAGGGATCTCAATGGTCCGGTAATTACTGTAACTAATCCCTACTCCATTTTTCGCATAAACACGGAAAGCATAAAGCGTCCCGGGACGCAATCCGGTAACGATTTCATCAAACGTCTGTCTATAATCATCAGTAAAAGGTACTTCTATCATCTGTTCATTCGTCACCACTCCCGTTTCCTGTGAATAAACGCCATAACTATAACCATAATTTGTAATAAGGAAATCATTTGTATAGAAAGAAGCATACAACTCTACCGCCGTACCATTATATTGATACAACGAAAAATTATTGATAACCGGCTCTGTACCCCGTTCGGTCGTGAACTCAGCCACCGGCCCATAGCCTGTCCCCTCCTCAGTAGTCACATAGGGGCGTATATAATAGTGGGTAGCAGGTAGCAGATCCATCACCTCCACCTCAAAATTCGAGTAATTATACATCCGGGTTCCCCGTGCCAATGCCTTCTGATCGGTAATTTCCGGCAATTCTTTGACTGAACTATAACAAGCACCTTGCTCTATAATTCCGGCATCGGTTTTAAAACGTACTTCCGCAGATAAATAATAACTGTATCCTGTGAACTGGGTATCGTGTACAATCAGTTTTGGCAGACCAGAAAGGCGGAATGCTTTTACTTCACTAAAACGTTCTTTGTTTGAATTTTCGCCCAATACATGATCCAGCAACCCCGGACGTCCGCTATAGCCATACTGATAATCGTTCATTGCACAATAATAAGTTTCGCCCAAAGTCAGCATATCCGGATCCAGAAAAGCATAAAAGGTATTTTCTGTATTATGACGGATATAGGCTTCCATAATCACTTCCTTCATTTCTTTATCTTTAGCAATCAGAAACCTGGGATAGTAATAATGACCTGCTTCCCCACCTGTCACTTTTCCTATCATGACAGCGTCTGCCCGATACAGTTCTTCTGTATTCACTCCCATAATATCAGATAGCAGATTTACGGAATCTTGTGAAAGCGTAGCCATATCACAAATGCGCTCCAGCGTCAATGTTGTCTTGGAAGTTTCCATGGCTCCCCAATAATCCCCCTTATTGTCACAGGAGGTGGCCAGCAATGCCATCAGGCAGAGCAAGCCCAGTAATCTTCTCTTGTTCATCTTTGTCTATTTATAGTGTTAATTGCCGGCAAAGTTACAATATTTATTATAAATATAACAAAAGAAAACAGTTTGATTCCAAACAAATCCGAAGTACCTCTGTCCTCTCTTCCAGTGACATACAAGAAGACGTGACAAAACCACATATCCGAAAGAAGTATTACAAAGATACAAAGACAAACAGTTGTGAAGAAAGCATGATTCAGGTATGGATGGGATATTATGGAACGCAATATTCCGGCATCCTCCTGTAGGGAAAAGATCCGGCCATTCCCATGTTGTCCGCCATTATCAGGCAGAACAAAAAGACCAATGGGTATGTATGATTTTCCACTGTTCAGACGAATCCAGTTTATATACTTCCGTACAGTGCATCCTGAATGTCCGATCATCTCTATAAGCTTCATAATCATATGCCAGAACAGCGACATCTGATGACAGCAATACAGTGGGTTCTATCATTTTATACCTGTCGATCGCGACTTTTCCCCGAATGCTGTTATAATACTCTTCCAGAGCCTTTTTACCTTCCAGTTTATTCTTGAAAGCGGGGTCAATATAGACAACATCATCAGATGACAGTTCTATAAACCCATCCGGGTTTCCACTATTCCATAACTTCAGAGCTTGTTCTTCCAAAGATAAAATAAAGGCCTTCAGGTCCTTGCTATTTGAAGCCATACTTGTACATCCAGTCATAAAAATACGGATTTATTTAAAACGTTTCATACTTGACAAACTCCGTCACTCACAGATTCTTATCGTTTCCAAATATAATAAATATCCGGAAATAGTCCAAATTCCAACTAATTTCCGCTTTCATTTTGTGATTATTTCCTTTCCTTTGCGACTAACCATACAAAAGTAATCCCGAAAAGAAGACAATGAACCCCACCAGTCCGCCGCAGGTCAACGAACCTGTAGAACAAGAGTTCCTCTCCGTAGTCAGGGAGTACGAGCGGGTGATTTACAAGGTGTGCTATCTTTATACCACCCAGCACGTCACGCTCGGTGATCTTTATCAGGAAGTGATTCTCAATCTGTGGAAGGCTTACCCCAGATTCCGGAAAGAGTGCAAAGTCTCGACCTGGATTTACCGGATCGCACTGAACACTTGCATCAGCTTTATCCGCAAAGAGAAAAACATTCCGGAAATCGTGGCACTCACCCGCGAAGCCGACTGGCTGACGGAAGAGAAAGACGAACTGACGGAAATGCTCCGGCAACTGTACCGGATGATCAATCAACTGGGACAACTGGATAAGTCGATTATATTGCTTTATCTGGAAGAGAAAAGTTACGAGGAAATCTCGGAAATTACCGGACTGACAGTGACCAATGTAGCAACCAAGCTGAGCCGGATTAAAGACAAACTAAAAAAGATGAAAAAGGAGGAATAAGATATGGAACTGGATGATCTGAAGAAATCGTGGAACGCACTTGATGAACACCTCAAAGGCAAGGAGTTCATCAAGGAAGAAGAAATGAAACAATTGTTGGGACGCACCCGGAACAACATTAACAGCATAGAACGGTTCAACAGAAAGCTGCGTTTTGCCGCAATCGGCATACTGGCATTGGCAGTGATCTTGTGGATATGTGATGATGCACTTACGGACTTTTATTATTGGATCGCCCTCTTCCTGTGCATCCCGGCCCTTTGCTGGGATTTGTATTCCGCCCATTACCTGGGGCAGACCCGGATAGATGAAATGCCTCTGGTCACAGTAATCTCCCGTATCAACCGATATCACAGATGGATGGTTCGCGAATGGATCATAGGCATACTCTACCTGCTTGTGATGGCTACCTTTTTCTCTTTCTACAAACAGGTCTGGCAATACGGTGCTGCAGGAATCATCAGCAGTCTGATCGTGTGGACCGTCGGACTTGGAATCTGCCTGTGGGTGTATCGCCGGAACCTCAGACATATAAAAGAAATAAAGAAGAACCTAAACGAGTTAAAAGAATTAAATCATACAGCTTAACTTAAACCGTACTTTACAAATTCTCTCTAACTTTGAAGAGGCGTTCGCAAGTCCCCCCCGAGACATACCCTACGCCTCTTTTTATTTATTCAACCCATAGCTAAGAAAATATGCTGCAACGAGTTTTAGGCTTTCTGATCGTAATCCTTGTATTGCCGGACATTTACATTTACCGGACATTTATCAAACAAATGACTCTAAGTCTTTTTTGGCGAATCCTTTACTTCTTCCCCACTCTTTTCCTGATGGCGGGAGTAGTATCGTTAGCTTTCTTTGCCAACTATGAATACGCCGAACAACATACGTTATGGATAGGACGCTTCGCCGTTGTCTTCTTCTTGTTTGCCTCTCCGAAACTGCTCTTTACGATTTGTTCCATCATCGGACACCCGTTCAACCGATGGCTGCACTGGCCCCGGACTCCTTTTATAGCAACCGGACTGGTACTGGCCGTGCTCAACGCAGTCCTGATACTTTATGGTTCGATGGTGGGCAAAGACCGTTTTGAAGTAAAGGAGGTCACCTTCCGTTCTTCCCGCCTGCCCGAAGCTTTCAACGGATACCGCATTGTCCAGTTGTCGGACATACACATCGGGAGCTGGCAAGGAAATGCCAAGAGCCTGCAACAGATGGTGGACCTGGTTAACGCGCAAAAGCCGGACTTGATCGTATTCACCGGTGACCTGATAAACAACCGGGCCATAGAATTGGACGGATTTGAAGAGATACTCTCGCAACTACATGCCCGGGACGGCGTATACTCCATCCTGGGAAACCATGACTACGGCCCCTACTATCGATGGAAAAGTAAACGCGACCAGGTAAACAACCTGAACGACCTGAAGAAACGGCAAGCCGACATGGGCTGGGTATTACTGAACAACGAGCACACTCTACTGCACCGCGGAAACGACAGCATCGCCCTGATCGGGGTAGAAAACGAAGGAGAACCTCCTTTCTCACAGCACGGTGACTTGCCCAAGGCACAGGCAGGAACAAACGGCCTGTTCAAGCTGTTATTAAGTCATAATCCTACACACTGGAGACGTGAAGTGTTGCCCGAATCGGACATCGACCTGATGCTGGCGGGACACACGCATGCCATGCAGCTGGCCATCGGACATCATTCACCTGCTTCCTGGATCTATCCGGAATGGGGAGGCATGTACAAAGAAGGCAACCGGGGACTATACGTAAACGTAGGGATGGGATTCGTCGGACTACCTTTCCGTTTCGGGGCATGGCCGGAGATTACCGTGATTACACTGGATAAATGAAAAAATACTGGCAAATACTGAAAGGCTACAAAGCAAGTCTGCTGGCATGTCCGCTACTGGTACTCGTGTCTGTAATGTGCGAAACCATTCAGCCGATGTACATGGCGGATATTATAGACAACGGAGTGATGCAGCGGGATCTCTCCGTCATTACTGCCGTAGGCGGAAAGATGGTACTTATCTCCATTGTCGGACTGATATTCAGTATTGCCAATGTATATGTCTCTTCGCAAGCCTCCATCGGTTTCGGAACCGATCTGCGCACCAAGCTGTTCGGTAAGATACAACAACTCTCTTTTTTCGATATAGACCGGTTCAGTACGGCTTCACTGATCACCCGGCTGACAAGTGACATCAGCCGCATTCAGCAAGTTATCCAGGTATCGATGCGTCTGATGCTGCGCTCTCCGCTGATGCTCGTCATGGCAGTATTCTTCGTGGTACGTATCAACCCGGAACTGGCAGGCGTCCTGCTGGCTGCCATCCCGGTGTTGGGTTTCAGTGTATTCTTCATCCTGCGGAAAGGGTTCCCCTTCTTCTTGAAAGTGCAACAGAAAGTAGACCAACTGAACGAGGTGGTACGCGAAAACCTGATCAACATCCGGGTAGTGAAATCATTTGTGCGGGAGGACTTCGAAGCACGCAAGTTCAAGGACAAGAGCGAAAGCCTGCGCGACACGGTGATTCACGCTTCCAACATCATTGTCGCCATCTTTCCGGTGATGCAACTGGTGATGAACCTGTCGATCATCGCTATCCTTTGGATGGGTGGGCAGAAGGTGATGGCAGGAGAGTTAAAAGTGGGCGAACTGATATCATTTGTCAACTATCTGGCACAAGTGCTGATGTCGTTGATGATGCTGTCCATGATTATCATGACTTATGCCCGTGCCTCAGCCTCATCGAAACGTATCCTGGAGGTATTGGATACACAGCCTTCGCTGACCGATACGCCCGAAGGAATACGGAGCACCCGGCAGATCGAAAAGGGAGAGATTCGCTTTGAGAAGGTCAGCTTCCGTTATGGCGGAGGCGAGACGGATGTGCTGCGGAACATAAGTTTCCACGTCCGTCCGGGCGAGACAGTGGCCGTGGCAGGTGCTACCGGATCGGCTAAAAGTTCGCTCGTACAACTGATCCCCCGCCTGTATGATGTCAGTTCCGGTGAAATACGGATTGACGGCATCCCCGTACAAGACTACAACCTGCACGAACTTCATGCCCGCATCGGCATGGTGTTGCAGAAAAACGAGCTCTTTACGGGAACCATTGCGGAAAACCTGCGGTGGGGAAAACCTGATGCCACACAGGAAGAACTCGAAGAGGCCGCACGTGCCGCCGAAGCCCATGAGTTCATCTGCTCGCTGCCTGCCGGATATGACACCCAGTTAGGACGGGGCGGAGTAAACCTTTCCGGCGGACAGAAGCAACGCATCTGCATCGCCAGGGCTTTGCTGCGTAAACCCAAGATATTGATACTGGATGACAGCACCAGTGCCGTAGACTCTGAAACAGAACTCCGCATCCGGAACAACCTGAATGCATGGCTGCACGATACCACGGTGCTTATCATCACGCAACGCATATATACCATGCAATCGGCCAACCGGGTCATTCTGCTGGACGACGGAGAGGTAGAATCCATCGGAACACCGGAAGAATTGCTGGAATGCTCGGAGATGTACCGGGAAATCTATCACTCACAACAAATCGTTATCTGACCATGGCACACGGAGATCATCTGAAATACAGCGGAAAGCCTAAGGCGGGAAAGAAAACTTTCCTCCGCCTGGTATCGTACGTGGCCTGCGACCGACGGTTGCTGATCGTAATCGGTGTACTGATCGTTGTGAGCATCGCAGCCAATCTCACCGGATCGTACATGCTCCGGCCGATTATCAATAACTACATCCTTCCGGGAGACTTCCACGGATTGGTACGCATCCTGCTGATACTGGCAGGTATTTACCTGACAGGGGTAGCGGCTACTTACATCGAATATATTCTGCTGAATAAGATCGGGCAACGCACCGTAACCCGGATGCGCGAAGAACTGTTCGGAAAGATGGAACGCTTGCCTGTCAAATACTTCGATACCCATCAGCACGGAGATGTCATGAGCCGGTACACCAATGATATAGACCGTATCAGCGACGCACTGACCGACAGCCTGTCCGACATGTTGTCGAGCGCACTGACAGTTGCGGGCATTTTCTGTCTGATGCTCTTCATCAGTCCGATACTGACAGCGGTAACACTGATTACCGTCCCCCTGATGTTCCTCAGCGCCAAAGGAATCGTAAAACGAAGCCGGAAATACTTCAAAGCACAACAGGAGTCATTGGGGATGATGAACGGCTATGTGGAAGAAATGATCAGCGGACAGAAAGTGGTGAAGGTCTTCGGACACGAACAAAAAGTGGAAACGGACTTCGGGATACTGAACCAAAGCCTGAAGGAGAAATCGCTGAAGGCACAATTCTACTCGGGTCTGATGATGCCGGTCATGCAAAACCTGAATACGCTGAACTATGTGATCATCACCATCGTGGGAGCCTTACTGGCCATCTTCCGCGGGTTCGACGTGGGCGGACTGGCAGCTTTCCTGCAATATTCCCGGCAATTCGGACGCCCCATCAATGAACTGGCGAGCCTCTACAACAGCATACAGGCAGCCATTGCCGGAGCCGAACGCATCTTCGAGATCATAGACGAAGCACCGGAGCAGAAGGATGCGCCGGATGCCATCACACTCGAAAAAACAAAAGGAGATGTAGCCTTGAAGAATGTATATTTCGGCTACCGTCCGGAAAAAACCATCCTGAAAGGAGTATCCCTGCATGCGGCTGCCGGAAAGAAGATAGCTTTGGTGGGCGCTACCGGAGCAGGAAAGACAACCATACTGAACCTGCTGCCGCGCTTCTTTGACATTCAGTCCGGAGAGATCACCATCGACAATCATCCCATCGACCGTATCAGGCGTGACAGCCTTCGCCGATCGATGGCCATCGTACTGCAGGATACACATCTTTTCACGGGTACGGTACGGGAGAACATCCGTTTCGGCCGCCTCAACGCGACCGATGAAGAGGTAGTGGCGGCTGCACGGCTGACAGCGGCCCATTCATTCATCAAACGTTTGCCACAGGGCTACGACACGCTACTCGAAAATGACGGGGCAAACCTGAGTCAGGGACAACGGCAGCTACTGAACATCGCCCGCGCGGCAGTGGCCGATCCGGCTATCCTGCTGCTGGACGAGGCGACAAGCAACATCGATACACGCAGTGAAATACTGATTCAAAAAGGACTGGACCAATTGATGCAAGGACGCACCAGCCTGATTATTGCTCACCGCCTGTCTACCATCCGCAATGCTGATACGATTCTGGTGCTGGAACACGGGGAGATTATCGAGCAAGGCAGCCATCAGGAGTTACTCGCACTGAAAGGAAAATACTACTCGCTGAACGAAGAGCAGTTCAAGTAAAGTATCCGCCACAAAGGAGGATACGGAGGAGAACCGGGTTCGATATCCGGGAACAGGGGAAATATCATAAAGAAAGGAATCACGACAGATAGGAATACATTAAGAAAGGAAATAAGCTGTTTTGCAAACAGACTCTCTTTTAAAAAACGGCAAACCAGAGGAAGAAAAGCCGGAAAGCCGGTCTTACGGAGATGAAGAGCCGGGGTTGAAGAGGTGAAGAGCCGGGATTTTCGGCAAAAGCAGTAAGCATTTCCCGGAAAAGAAGTAAGCATTCGGTCCGAAAGAAGTAAGCATTTTCGGAATATGCTTACTTCTTTTTCAAATATCTCCTATTGTTCTTATTCATTACATCTGTTGTTAGCGTTTTTTTAGCTTATCGGACCTGTTTTTTCTCCAGTTGTGAGTCCTTACAAGAGTTTACCCGAACAATAAAAAGACACGGTTCTTCCTTTCTTACGTACGTTACGGAAGAGATTGCGGAGCCTCACTTACATTCTACCGGCAAACACGAAAATTTTCTTTCCATCCGGTAATCAGAGAAGCTAAAATAAGGCGTTTTTTCCGTTCAGCCCGCCGTCCGCCCTGAAAAAACGCAGCCAAACGATTTCCGATTATCAATTTGTCAAAGTGATAGCACTCTTCCCATTCGCCGCACGATGGAGTTGTACCTGTACGGCAATGCGCTCACTCATCTCCTGCACATGCGAGATAACTCCGATCTTCCGTCCTTGCATCTGCAACTGCTCGAGAGCTTCCATCACAGTGCGTAAACTATCGGCATCGAGCGAACCGAATCCTTCGTCGATGAAAAGTGACTCCACTCTCAGGTTATTGCTCGAAAGAGACGACAGCCCGAGAGCCAGCGCCAGGGAGATAAGAAAAGATTCTCCGCCGGAAAGAGAGTAGACGGTACGCACCTCGTCACACATATCGCAGTCGATCACTTGCAGGGCGAGCGTTCCCGGCACCTGCTGCAAACGGTAACGTTTCGAAAGATAAGACAGATGTTTGTTGGCATGCATCAGTAACAGATTCAACGTATAGCTTTGCGCAATCACCTTAAATTTTGTCCCGTCCGCACTGCCAATCAGTTTATTGAGTTTTCCCCATCGGTTGGCCGTCTCCTGTTTTTCGGTCAGTTCCTGTTCCAGTTGCTTCAGCTTCTTCTGGTTTTGCTCCTGTTGCAAAAGACGTGCCTCTACGGTGGACAGACGACGTTCCGTCTCCTGATTGGTTGCTTGCTGGCGGGCGATCGTCTCCGGCAGATGTTCCGGATCGGCTATCTGTTCTTTCCGAAGCATCAGTTCGTCGATGGAACTGTTCAGTTGCCTGATCTCTCCCTGTATGCCGGAAATACGCGACTGGACTTCTTCTCCCTCCTTGCGCACCTGTTCCAGGGAGTCGTTTAATTGTTTCTCTTTTTTCCGAATAGCGGCTTCCGCATCCTCGACAGATTTGCCTTTCAACAGAGGAGCCCGTTCCTGACGGAGAGTTATCAACCGCTCACTGACCACCCGGAACTGTTCCCGAGCAGTCATCTCCGCCGTTTTCAGTAACGTAAATTGCTCTTTAGCAGCCAGAACCTGCTGCATCAACAGATGGCAGCGGGCTACACCTTCACGCAAAGCCTCACAAGCCGAGCGAAGTGTCCTGATCCGCTCCTCGTGCTGTTGCCATTCCTTATGGAGTTGCTGGTATTGGCGCATTTTCTCTGCGAGCAGATTTAGCTTCCCTTGTACGGTATGCAGTTGTTTCTCAAAATAGTCCGGATTTTGCTCCTCTTCCGATGAAGGACGTTTCTGCTCAACCTCCTGGAGCAACGCCTGCAACTGTACGGTGATCTGTCCGGACAGTTCCGTCTGATGGAACAAATCCTGTTTCAAGGCAATATTCCGGTTATTTAGTTGCTGATACTCACCAGATGCGGTTTGATACTCCAATTCGATGTTGTGATACAGGGTATGGACTACCTGCTCCTCGTTTCTATAAGGATGATCAGTGCTCCCACATACCGGACACGGTTCATTCTCACGCAAATTCTGCCGCAATGTCCTAACGTCCTTTCCCATCGCGATACGGGCATTCTCAAAAAGGCGTTGCAGCACTTTCAGTTCAGTCTCCTTCTCCGCCAACCGGGTGGTCAGAGCGGCCATTTCTTTCCGCATCTGTTCTTGTTTGTGCACCACCTCTTCCTGCTGTACTTTCAGACGTTGGGCTTCTGTCCTCGCCTTTCCCCATTCCAACATTTGCTGGCGGGCATTCTGCAAACGGGTTTGTTCCTGCATCCATCGGGCTTGCTCGTCAGTCACCGCTTCAACCCCAAAAGCGTTCAGACGGTTCACACGCTCTTCGTTCTCTTTCTGAAGAATGGCAAGGTGGTCTTCCTGCTCTTTCAGCCTGTTCCGGACAGATTCAAGAAACAGCCCCGTCTCTTCCGTAACCGGTAGATCGATCTCTCCCGTCAGGTTCTTCAACGCATGGCAGGAAGTATGCAGAGTTCCCTGCACAGATTGCAATTTATTGGCTTGTGCAGTCGCTGCCTTTTCAGCACCTTGCAGTATCTCCTCCGCCTGCTTAGATTGGCTGACCAGTGATTGGATCTGAACATCCAGTTCACGTGCCCGGCTAAGATCGGGTTGCACGGCTTCGCACTGTTCCCTGAAGTGAATAAGATAGTCGGACTGGCGTGTATATTCTTCCCGGAGCTTCTTACTTTTTTCTTCATCCAGCCGCATATCCTGCACTTTCTTATCACGCTGCTCCTGCTGCAACTTCAAAGTATGCAGCACCGATAGCTGTGCATTCAGGTCTATCAATGCTTTGCTTCCCTGTTCACGAAGGCTGACCAGACTCCCTTTTTCTGTCTGAAGAAGACTGATTTCCTCTTCGGAAAGCAGTTCGATCAGGGTGGCATTGCTTTTCAACAGATTCAGTTCTGCATCAGCTGTTTTGCTACGCAGAAAGATTTCACTGGAAATGCGGGAGTATATCTCCGTTCCGGTCAGCTTCTCGAGCAACTCGGCTTTGGCAGACTCACGCGATTTCAAGAAAGTAGCAAAGTCATTCTGGGCAAGCAGCACCGTACGGGTAAACTGTTCGTAAGTCAAACCGACCAAAGTCACCAATTGTGCCAACAACTCTTTCCTTGTTCCCTGTAGTTCCTGATTGGCAGTCAGATCGGTCACTTGTATCGTCTGCGACCGCAAAGAACCGTTAGCCCGGCTTCCTGTCCGGCGTACCGACCAACGAGAACGATAACAGTGTCCGGACGCTCCTAAAAAATCAACTTCGGCAAATCCCTCTCCCGTCCCTCTGCGAAGGATATTCTTCACATCGGCCTGATTCACCCGACTTTCACCGATATCTGACATATAAAGACTCTCGACCGAAGCGGAAAAGCGAGGTGTCTTATCATACAGTGCCAGACAGAGTGCATCCAGTATTGTCGATTTTCCGGCTCCCGTAGGACCGGATATCGCAAAAATCCCGGCAGAACGTAAAGGCTCGGCTTGGAAATCAATTTCAAAGGTTCCTTCTATGGAAGCCAGGTTCTTTAATCGTATGGTTAGTATCTTCATGGTTATTCGGTTTGCTTTAGAAGGTGTATCATAACTCACCACAGAGGACACAGAGTAACACAGAGGTATTTTTAAGTTACTGATTATTAGTAAAAAACTCTGTGATACTCTGTGCTACTCTGTAGTAAAAAGAGTTTCGACACAGCCTCGAGTTCTTATTTGATTCATTCTAAATTGATTGTCCGGCAAGCCTCCTGAAACAGTTTTACCAGTTCTTCCGGCATCTCCGTCTGGTAACTGTTCTCAAAGGTTGCTTTCACAATCTGTAAGGGATTCATCTCCTGCAATCCGGCAGCCAGTACTTCTTCTTCCACGCTCCCCTCTGCCGCCTGCCTGTAAGAAGAAACAATACGGGCCAGCCGGACTGGCTTGCCTTCCAGTATTTCTTCTATTTGCTGCCGCAACATCGGCTCCGGTTCACTTAGTTTCACCTTGACTTCCAGATAGGGCTTCGGTCCATTCTCCGGAAGTTCCAGTCTGCACAACTCATCCAGTACCTCGTCCGGAGCCGCTGGCTCTTTGGCGGGTATACTCAGCAAACGTACCAAAGGTGTATATTCAAGTTTCTCTATTTCGACTGCCCAACCTTCATCCAGAATCACTTTTACCACTCCGTGGTGATAATGCTTCTCGGCAAACGACATAGGTAAGGGACTGCCGGCATAACGGATATTCTCCCTTCCCGATACGCGCTGAGCCTTATGGATATGCCCTAAAGCCGTATAAACAATCTGTTCGGGAAAAGACTCGGGCGATACACTCTCCAGACCACCGATGATGATGCGCTCACTATGATCTTTCTCGGCAATCTCCGAACCGGTTGCCAGCAGGTGTCCGACAGCCACCAATGCCTGCCCGTCCGTCCGCTTCTTCAAAGCATATTCCACCAAACGGGCATACAGTTCCTTTACTCCTTCCGCATACGGATTGCCTTCAGTCTCCACCACCGGATAATCTCCCTGCCGCAAGAAAGGTACTGCCAGGCAAAGAGCTTCTACCCTCCCCGATTCATTCTTCAGTTCTACCAGTAAATGACTGTAATCTATCTCTCCGTCCTGCTTACGGACAATCCCCTTAATCTCTGTCCTCATCTCCTGCAACAACGGCAGAGGTGACTCCAACCGGGCAGCCGAATCATGGTTTCCGGCTACAATGACCAACTGCAATCCCGGGTTCTCGGTTGTCACCCGGTGAATGAAACGATAGAACATTCGCTGCGAGGCGGCAGACGGATTGGAAACATCGAAAACGTCTCCGGCAACAATCAGTACATCAATTTTGTTCTTAGTCAGGACACCGGCCAGCCAGTCCAGAAAGTGTTCATGTTCCTGTGTCCGGTCATATCCGAAAAAGGTTTGTCCCAAATGCCAATCGGCTGTATGTAGTATACGTATCATGCTATTGAAATTTGAAACAAAGTTAGCAATTATTCAGGACAGCAATATTATTTTGTTTATTTTTGCACAAGCTAAAACCAAAATCATTATGAAGATACTATACTATATTTATCAAATCTGCATTGCATTGCCCATTTTGTTAGTATTGACTATCCTCACGGCGATTGTCACCATCATTGGTTCATTATTGGGAGGTGCCCACATCTGGGGATATTATCCGGGGAAAATCTGGTCACAGTTGATCTGCCTTTTCCTGTTGATTCCGGTAAAAGTGCGTGGACGCGAAAAGCTACATGGAAGAACCTCTTACATCTTCGTACCCAATCATCAAGGCTCGTTCGACATCTTCCTCATTTACGGTTTTTTAGGACGTAACTTTAAATGGATGATGAAGAAAAGTCTCCGTAAAATACCTTTTGTAGGAAAAGCATGCGAAAGTGCCGGACATATTTTCGTAGACCGCTCGGGTCCGAAGAAGGTACTTGAAACCATTCGCCAGGCCAAAGACTCTTTGAAAGATGGTATATCATTAGTGGTCTTCCCGGAAGGGGCACGATCTTTCACCGGCCATATGGGGTATTTTAAGAAAGGAGCTTTTCAACTGGCGGACGACCTCCAACTTGCCGTAGTTCCTGTGACCATAGACGGATCTTTTGAAATCCTGCCACGAACCGGCAAATGGATTCACCGCCACCGCATGATTCTGACCATACATGACCCTATCCCCCCAAAAGGTCAGGGAGCGGATAACATTAAAGCCACCATGGCAGAAGCCTATACTGCTGTAGAAAGTGCACTTCCCGATAAATTCAAAGGGATGGTGAAGAATGAAGACCAGGACTTATAAACGGTTTTGAACGATGAACAGGATTCACCACAGAGGGCACAGAGTAACACAGAGTTTTTGTATCTTTAAGCAGGGATATTCAGTAAATATCCCTGCTTAAAGATACAAAAAAGGCAACTAACTCGCAATGAATCAGTTGCCTTTAATTTTCTTATTTTAGGAATATCCCCAATCAATAACTTCATTTCTTCTCTGTGTTACTCTGTGCCCTCTGTGGTGGAAAAAGTATTTGTTCACCGTTTCCCCACTCTCTTCTTCAGCACAAATACCGGAAGGAAGAAAAAGATTCCGATGATAGACATCACCAACCCTCCGATAGTTCCTGCCGCCAATGGAAACCAGAATGCCTCCTTATCCGTACCGACCATAAAGGGAATAAAACCCAGAATAGTGGAAACCACTGTCAGAAAGATAGGAAGTATCTTCGCATTCCAAGCTTTGGTATAAGCTCTCAAAGCCGACATTCGGGGACGACACCTCCGGATAGCATTATATTCGTTGAGAATATAGATACTGGCATTTACCGTAATACCACATAACAAAACAAACGAAGCAAAGCCACCCTGATCGAAGTTCAGTTTAAACCAATAGAACGTCAGGAATACCCCGATATACGACACCGGAATAATAAATATAATAGCCAAAGGTTGCTTCAGCGAGTTGAACAGGATACTGGTAGTAAAAAAGATAATGGCAATCACCACCAGCAAGAGCAAGTATTGTTTGTTATCCTTTTTCCCCCAGCCCCAACTCTCTCTCTCCGACTGAGCCGTATACCCCATCGGCAACTCTTTATTAAACTCTTCCAGATCCCGCTTCAGGATTTTGTTTCCCTGCTCGCCCGAACCGATATATTCATATTGCAGGCATAATCTGTACTGCTGGTTCTCCTTGGCAACTTGTTGAGGCATCTGCCCTTTTTCCATAGTAGCCAGCTCAGACAGCTTATATTGTTTATTATCTGTTCCATACGGAAAATATTGCATGGCCCAGATATCGTATTCCTGAGACTGCTTGGATGAAAGCTTTATCTTTTCCGAACCATTCTCTGCCACTACCGAACCGATCTCCATATTCTTACCATAAATCGGGCGGATGGTGGAGAACAGGATGGTGGCATTGATATTCTCCTGTGCCATACGTTCACGGTTCAGGTTAAAATAGAACTCCTGATAATCGTCTTTCCAATAAGAGAAATACGAATTGATGATGACTTCCTTGATCCGTCGATGGGTCAATAATTTGGCTTTCAGCTTTTCAGCCCACTCGTACAGTTCATCGTAATTGTATCCGTACATCTTTACCTGAAACGAACCGGCTCCCTCACGAACATCATTACTGAACCCCTGATCCTGCAATCCGTATACACCCCAGCTGCCTCCACCCAGTTGCAGGGCCTTACTGATAATGTTGGCTTTCAATGTGTAGGGGAAACCGCTATTCTGATGCTCCTTGGTAAAATAGATATTGATATTACCCCGACGGGCATTGTATACCGAGGTCTGGAACTGCTTGATTTCTTTAAACTGGCTCAGATAAATTTCCATCTTCTTGATCAGTTCGTTCATCTGCTCCAACGTACTGCCGTTCGGAAGATTGGCATATACATACAACACGACTTCTTCGTTCCGGGTAAAATAGCTGCCGTTGTATACCTTCTGGATAAACAGGCGCAAACTACCTCCCAGTGCTTTGTCGACTATCGGCTTGATCTTCTCTTTGTAGGTAGACGATCCCAAGGTTTTGTTGTACCACTCCGTGGTGCGTCCTTCACCCTCCACTTTATCCGGAAGCATAAACACCGGAAGTCCGAACAATAGTACCAACAAGATGCAGACAGCCACACGCCAACGACACAATTTACGTATCATCCAGCCATAGAAGCGGGTAAAGTAAACCGTTATTCTTCGCGGAAGAGAGGCCCGAAGAAGGAAGAAGTGGGATTTAGTCCGACGACGTTTCCTCTTTTTCAACCCGATCTTTTCGATCAGGGCAGGTACGAAGAACAGAGCGACAAATAAAGATACGGCAAGGTTGATAATCACCACGGCTGCAAAATCCTGCAAGTTCAACCGTATCTTCTCGTCAAGGAAGAAAATAATCACCAAAGCTCCCATTGTAGTCAGAGTAGCAGCCAAGATAGATATAAAGGCTTTCAGGTTACGCCGGTGCAGGATATGGTCGGTCATCACAATCGTATTGTCTATCACCAGATTGAGCGAAACCGTAATACCAGCCAATGAATAGAGCTGCATCTCCAATCCGAAAAGGTAATAGAAAATGACTGCTACCGCAATATTGATGCTCAGGCTGACCACAATCAAGAATAAATAACGCGGATTCAGAGTGATAATCAGCACAAAGAACAGCAAGATCAAAACCGTAAGGCCGGTACGCAGATAAATCTTATTCAATTCTTCATGAATAAATTCAGTCGCGTCATAACTGGTGTGGATTTCATATCCGGCAGGCAACACTTTCTGTATGGCCTCCATCTCTTCTTTCACCTGCTTACTCAGTTGCAATTGGTTGGCAGTTTCTTCAGCCGTTATCGACAAGTAAATGGAGTTAAGCCCGTTGATGCGATAATAGCTTTGGGGGGCCTCTTCCATGTGCGACACTGTTACAAGCTCATTCAGACTGATCAATTTACCTTCGGTACTCTTCACCCGGATACGGGATGCGTCAAAGCCCACCTCTTTTGTTTCAGGCATCAGCGCCAGCCGGATCCACTCTTTCCCTCCTGTAGATGATTCTACATTATAGGTACCCAGAAACTCTTTTTGATAATAGCGGCTGACAGCCTGCTGGATATCGCTCAAAGTAATCCCCAATCGCCTGAGTTGTTCGCTATCATACTCCAATACCCACTCCATGGGGGTAGCTCCGCTCAGGTCTATCTTATAGATGCCCTGAATCTGTGCCAGTCTTGTTTTGATATGTTCATCGGCGTATTGTTGAATTAAGATAGGAGTAGAAGGGGCATTGAGTGTAAACGACATAAAGGGACGGGAAGCATTTTCGTCCGGACGCTTCATCCTGATATAAGGATAACTCACTCCATCGGGAAGCTGTGGCCAAGTCTGCCGGATAATGGTAGAAGCCTCAAAACGTACCGCATCTATATCCGCATACTTATCCAACTCAATAGTGATGCTCCCTGAGCCATTATCAGAGGTAGAATAGATATTCTTTATACCTTTAATACGTGCCAACATGGCCTCCAGCTTACTGGTAGCCTCTATTTCCACTACCCTCGACGAAGTGCCGGGCATACTGAACTGCACCGTGAAGCCGGGCAGGGTCCTCGAAGGATTCAGCTTTACAGGAAGCAGCGGAATTAAGGCCAGACCAATCAACGCCACGCATATAAAGGCGACAATCAGCGTAAAAGAAGAGGCTTTCGTCTGCGTTTTTATTTTAGAAGGATTATCCATCGTTTCAATATTAGTTAGCACTATCTCACCAATTGCCCTCCCGCATAGTCAAACTTGTCAGTCAGCGAGATTCCGGTTGCAAAGTCATGTAATGTCAGTTTACGTATCTTATAATAGTTCAGCCAATAGTTTTGCAAGGCTGAAATGTAGTTTTGCTGTGCCTCCTGCTGACGGTTCAGGGACAGAGTCAGACTGTTGATGTCCGCTTTCCCGATGATAAACCGCTGGCGGGTTTCGTTATAAGCCAGAATGGAAAGATCAAGTGCTTCTTCGGCACTGGTTATCAGGTTTTGCTGGATATTGAAATCGTTTACAGTCATGATTACCTCTTCGTCCAGGCTGATTTCGTCCTGACGGGCAGAAGTTTTCACCACATTCAGATTATTGCGGGCCATGTTATATTTGCCTTTCCTTACTCCCCAGTCAACCAACGGAATGCTGACACTGACCGATACCAAATCCTGCTGCATGGGCTTACGGTACACATCTCCAAAGTTATCGGCCACCTGGTTGAAACCGATACTGGCATTCACGCTCGCATTGAAACGCGACTCCTTTTTCGTTTTATCCACATTGCGTTCGGCTTCCAGTACGTTCTGCTTCAATCCCAGTAACTGAGGATTGTTTTCATGTGCCATCTGTAATGCCTTGTCCACCGGTATCACCAATTCCTGGGGCCGGACAGGTAAGTCAATATCGATAATCGTATTCTTATCCAGATTCAGAAACGAAACCAGTGAAAACATAGCACGTTTCAGGGCACTGGCCTTATTCTGCAATGTATTGCGTGCATTCACCACATCCAACTTCAGTGTCAACAGGTCTGCTTTCGAAATGGCTGCTATCTTCTGGCGTTGTACTCCGATACTATAAAGCGTATCCGAAGAGACCATATTCTCCTTGGCCAGGTTATACTCGGCCTGCGCCATAGCCAAGTTAAAGAAATACGTAGTGGCCTGCACGGATACAGCTTCCACATTATACACAAACTCCTTCTTTACTTTTTCGTATTTAAGGGGTTCGATCTTTCTCTCCCACTTGAACGAATTATATCCTACCAAACTTTGTGAATATCCCAAACGGATAGGTACACTGGTAAACTGCGTTGTCTTGTTTCCACCAAAACTACGCATATATCCCAATTGCGATTGTAGGTAGAAAGTACCGCCGGTCAAATCGAAATTCTGCTGGATAGCCAGATTACCCGATGCATAAAACGACTGTTGGCTACGATAGACATCCAAGTCCTTTTCCGAATCGTATCGCTTGGTGATATCCCGGTTATACTCGGCAGGAGTCATATTCAAAGTAAGGCTCGGCAGGCGGTTGGCCTTGAAAGTCCGATACTCCCAGTAACCGGAAAGATACATATTCTGTGTACGGAATGCTTCCAGTGAACTATCATTGGCCAATTGTATCGTCTTCTGCAAATCGAGTTTTATATGATCCTGAGCTTTCACTGCAGAAGCCCCAAACAGCAAGGCTGCTATTACTATATAATATCTTTTCTTCATATCTATCGTTTTACTTTATTTCTATAAATAAACCAGTACAGCAAAGGGATGATGAACAAACTCACTAAGGTACCGACTGTCATGGTACCTATCATGGCTATGGATAGCGGCTTCTGAAGTTCAGACCCGAGGTCATACGAAAACAGCAACGGAACCATTGCGAAGATGGTGGTCAATGATGTCATGATAATCGGACGCAATCTTCTTCGTCCGGCTTCATGAATGGCCTCCAATAACGGCACTCCCTCCTTACGCAATTCGTTGATGGCATCGAGCTTCAGGATGGAGTCATTGATCACGATACCGCAAGTCACAATCAATCCGATAGCCGACATCAAGTTCAACGTATGTCCGCATATCCAAAGCAATACCAATGCAAATGCCACGTCAATCGGAATCTCCATCAACACCAGCAAAGGCTGCATGAAGCTCTCGAACTGCGCCGCCAGAATGAAATACATCAGCAAAAGGGAAATGAACAGAATGACCACTAACTCGTCCAACATCTTCTGATTAGAAAAGAAACTTCCGGAAAAGGCAATATCCCAATCTCCTGTTTCATTGGATGTTTCTTTAACGTCGACCATCAATTTTTCCGCATTCTCCACTCCATAGAATTTATAAGGAATATATTCCCCATTTCTTCCGGCTGTAATACTCTTCAAATCTTCTGCGGGAGTCACTTTTATTAGTTCCCGCAAGGGAATAAAATTCACCCTTCCCGTCTTGCTATCCGGTTGTGTCTGAATCAATGTTTCCTGCAAAACCTGATTAACCGTCTTTTCGTCTCCCGCAATGTTGATAGGCAGATATTGCTGATAAGAGTGCAACATAGCTACACTGTTCTCTTTGAAAGCAGTTTTCAGCACCCGGTACAGCTCATTATAAGAGATTTGATACAACAATAGCTTTTCCTGGTTAATGCTAAGGTTCAACTGATTTTCGAAAGCAATACCCGTCGGAGGTATTCCCGTTTTTTGACCGAATGCCTGTTCCAGTCCGCGTAAGGTACCGGGTTCGGGTGCCCTGTCCTTATTACGGGCATACAATTCGGCTACAATATCAGCCTCCCCTGTCACAAATAGTTTCTCAAAGACGGTTTCCGGTGGAGAAAACGAAATCACCGCCAAGGGATAGCGCTCTTTCAGCCTTTTATAAATCTCTGACTGCAACGGAGCAATCTCCTTCGAAGTTTCTGTCTTAAAATACAGTTCTGCCTCTGATGACGACAACTCCTGCTCACGATTTAAGATGTAATCCTGCAGCCCGATGGAGGCCGTCTGCTCTACAGATTGCCCCTGCAACTCACGGAACAACTCGTCTACACGACGCTGATTTTCGTCCACATGGATGTTCTCGTTCCATTCGATACGGGTGATCAATTCATTCTCATCGATGTCCGGCATTCTTTCCTTATCGATAAAAAAGAAAAAGAAAATACATAGCGGGAAAGAAATAACGCAGAACAGTACACTCAGCGTTTTATGGCTAAATACCCAATCGACTCCTTTATCATAGAAACGATCCAAGGTATGTTCTTTCAACGGATTATTAATCTTCAGCCTCAGCCATTTCGGGCCTCCTTTTATTCCGGTACGATAGACCAACATATACAAAACAGGAAGCAGCATGATACCTGTAAAGTATGAAACCATCAGTCCTACCGTTACGGCAAAGGCCTGATCGTAAAAAATAGCACCTGCGATACCGCTCATAAATACCAAAGGCACAAATACGGCAATTGTTGTAAAAGAAGAACTAAGCATAGGAGTTACCACCTCGCTCGTTCCTGCCACGCAAGCTCTCCGTAACGAATAGCCCTTTTCCCGATATTGCGATATATTCTCTGTCACTATAATCGAACTGTCGATCATCATACCCAATGCGAGGATCAAGCCGGACAGGGAGATGATGTTAAGAGACATCTTACACAAGTAGAAAAACAAAAAACTGATGACAATGGATACCACCATACTCAGTCCAATAATAAAAGGAGATTTGACATCGCCCAAGAACAGTACGGCAACGATACAAATAAAGAAGAAACCAAGTGAAAGATTTTGCTGGAGATTGGATATCGTATAGTCCAACAGTTCAGTTTGATTTCGGCTCACACTAAACTCGATATCCGGATAGATCTTTTTGAAATAGTCCATCGTTTCCGACAGTGCCTCCTTCATTTTATCCATGTTTTCGTCAGCTTGCTTAATGATGGCAAGAGTCACCGCTCTCTTTCCGTTCGAAACGGATACTCCTTTTTCTTTAACCGGCACCACCGCTATGCGACAGAATTCTTTCAACTGTATGATACGGTCTCCCTTTCGGATATAAATGTTCTCCACATCTTCCGAAGTACGAAGTAAAGTAGAAAATTTAATGTTGTATTCATAGTATCCATCCCGCACAGTCATACTCCCCGGCTCCACATTATTTTGTGCCAAAGCCGTTTCAATATCTTCAATAGACAATTCGAGCATAGCCAGTTTGTCCATATCAGGCACAATCTGCAACTGTCTTTCCAATAATCCGGTAACGTCTACCATTGCCACTTCGGGCAATTGTTCGATACGGCGCTTGATGACCGATTCGGAAAACTCACATAAGTTCAGGAAAGCCTGCTGATCCGTCTCTTCATAAGCACTGTCTGTCTTTAAAGTCAGATTCAGATAGAATACCGGAATGTCGGTTGCACTTGCCTTGATTACCTTCGGACGGTCCGTATCTTTGGGCAAGTAATTCATAGCTGCGTCAATCTTTTCGTTAACCTCTATGAATGCAAGATCCGTATTGGTACCAAAATCAAAATTAAGCCGGATAATACCTGTACCATCACGTGTTTCGCTGGACATGTCTTTCAAAGCAGCCACTTGAATCAATTGCTGGCGGATAGGCTTCACTACTGTGTTTTCCAATTCACGTGCCGAAGTATTCTTCGCTGCTACCTGTACGGTAATCTCCGGGATAGAGATATCCGGCAGCAACGATACCGGCAACGTGAAATACGTCACCAACCCCACTATGAAGCAAGCCGTAAAAGCCATCAATACGGCAATGGGACGTTGTATCAGGAATTTAATCATAATTGTTCTGTGTTAGTGATTCATCCTTATTCAATGATAGTGACCGGAGCTTCGTGTGCCAGATTGATGTTTCCGGTTACAATTACAGTATCTCCTTCTGTCAGTCCATCGGCAACACTATAACTGTCAGCATTTTCCAGAGCGGTATGAATATAGTTCCACTGAGCCATCTTTCCATCTTTCAAAGTAAACACAACCTGTTTGCCCGACCGAAGCACCACTGCACTTTTAGGAATCACCAACTGCTCTCCCAACGAACGGTGCACACTGACACGCACATTCATTCCACTAAACAGTCTGCCTGCCCCGTTCACCCGGGCTTTCACCTTCACCATTCCTTTATCATCCACCAATGGATTGATTTCCGATATATTTCCTTCATGTACTGTCGCAGCATCCGAATAGGGTTTGATCACGACCTTATCTCCATTCTTTATTAATGGCAACTCACTTTCAAGTACAGTAAAATCTACTTCCATACCCTGCATATCGATCACCGTACAGAATACATCCGAAGTACTGGCCAAATTATAAGGTTTCGAAAACAGGTTGGCAACTACTCCGTCAAAAGGTGCGGTCAAAGTAGCATGTTCTGCATTGTATTTCGACATTTCATATTGTGATTTGCTCTGGTCATAACCACTCTTCACTTTTGCCAGCTTCATTGTCTCTTCGGGCACCTGACTAATGTCATCTGCCGGATAGCCCTGACTGATAAGTACATCCCTCAATTCCAGTTCCGATTTTTTTAAAGCGTCTTCCGATTGCGACAACTGGTTGTCAAGTTTGAATTTATCCAACTCCGCTAACTTCTGTCCCTTTCGTACCCGGTCTCCGTTCTTCACCCAAATATGAGCTATCACCTCACCACTTTCAAATCTCAGATCAGCCATTCCCTTGGCAGATACTTTTCCATTACTCACCAATTCATGGTTGAATACCTGCTTCTTCAAGGTCATAACGGACACTTCATTTTTCGTGTCGGGCAACACAGTTTCCACTCCTTTTTCAGAAGTACTTTCTTTCTTCTCACCGGAACAAGCTGTCAGCATTGCCAATGCCAGGCAAAGCGTATAGAAGGGATATTGGTTTTTCATAATGTTATTAAACTTTTCTCTATTAATTATGGTTGCAAATATAGTTGGTTATTTTCTAACACACAAAATAAATGGCGGACTAAATTCCACTGCCACAATTCCATTAAGGCACTGGTTATTTGCCATTTACGATTTTTACGTTACTAACAGAGGTGGACAAAAAACATTTCACCCCAATTAATCCGTAAAAAATCAGATAATCCTATCGCATTTCATCCTCCATTCTCACTATTATGCTCATTCCTCTTCACGGTAGAAACCTGCTTATCTGATATCCTATTTCCCAGAGAACAAATATAGTCGGCATTGAAACCAAAGCCGGAATAACCTCAATCGAGACCCTAAATATAATTGCTAATATTTAAAATGCCAAAAGAAAAAGCAGACTTTTTTTTGCATTTAAAACATATTAATCATTTACATTTCTTCCTTTTACGATTTTTTCGTTACTTACATTTACAAGTAGCTTCCTAATTTCTTCTCTCATCTCTCTTACGGCAGTCGACTGCACTTTAGGTTCTTTAGTCAAGACCAATTCCGCCATTTTCTGTAATTTATCCCGTTGTAAATACTCAGGAACAGCATACAGTTTTGCCAGCAAGTAATATGGATAAATCCGGCCCGGCAATAAATGAGTGGAACGTAATAACCATTTTTCGGCTTCAGCATATTCCCCCTTTTCCTGAAAATTTTTACCAATAATATTTAGTATCATCGGATCGCAACTTCGGGTAGAAGCCTCTTTTAATAATAAGATTGAAGCATCCGCCTCCTTTAATTTATGCAAACAATGCCCATATTCAAATAAAAATGCCCCTCTTCCCTTTAATTTCGGATACAAGCGTTCGTATCCTTCTTTTGCACTTTGATAAGCACCTGCCTGATACAACATGCGGCAGTTAGCCCAACTCCTGCATTCTTGATGTACATCTGCCCTCTTCCAATGATATCCGGAAAATCCCAATACACAAGCAAAAGCCAGTTGCCAAGCAAGAAAGCGTCCTGCAATACAAGCCATCAATAAAATCAGAAACGCAATAACAAAAGCAGGCAATTGCATCGGGTAAGAAGAAAAAGCAAATACCAACAATGAAATCACTCCACCACATGTACCTATACGTTTCAATCCGACACCTCGCCACAGGCAAAAGCCAACAAAAGCCAAGAAACAGGATAATATCGGAATTCCCTGTTCTACTGCAATCTGCAAATATTCATTAAAAGCATACTCCGGACTTCCTGCCACCAATTCTTCACGTGGAGAATAATCTCCTTTCGCAAAATAAGTTTCCTGAGCTGTCCCATATGCCAATGCAAAATTTCCTTGACCATAACCTGTAAATGGTTTCTCCATAACAGCCTGCGTACTGATTTTCCACATGAACAATCGCCCACTGGCCGAATCTTTTTTCAGATAAAACAAACAAACTCCCCCCACCAGCACGACTATGCACAGAGCCGAAGCAATTGCTATCATCTTTGCCTTTTTACGCATCCATATCCTCTTCAGATGTACCGGCCAAGACTTGTGTACACCATATACCCAAATACCGGAAACAATGGCAGCCAACCATGCCGAACGGCTCATACCTGCCGGAAGCACACAAAGTATAAGAAACAATACTGCCAATGTCCCATAATATCCGGTCCACTCGATCCAGTTTTTATTTATCCTTTTTCGCAATTTTAGCCATTGATCCAGACAAAGCGGAAAGACCATGGCCAGATAACCGGAATAAGGCCCCGGATTAAAAAAAGACCCGGTCAGGGAGTATAGAGAATGATGGGAAGAAGTAAAACCATAAAGTTGTCTTAATCCATAAACAGCCTCGGAAGCGGCCAACGCTATAAGACTCCAGACAACTACCTGATAAAAATCCCTCCCCATATCATACCTCTTTTTATAATAGACAAAAGCCAACAATAAAAGTCCTGTAGCAGCCCCCATAGCGGCCTTTGCCAGATAAGCCCATTGTCCGGACAGTTCACCTGCCGGAAGCATCGGATCATTTACCCATACCACAGACAGCAATGTGCACACTATCGCCAAAAGTCCCCCACGGAGTATAATATGTATATAATCTACCTTCATCTCCGTCATTTTATTTTTTTAAATACCCTATCCCAACGAATTTTTTCACGCAAAGGATCATCCGAACGCCATATCGTAAATGCTCTTCCCACAATATATGATTCGGGCAGCATGCCCCAGTAGCGGGAATCTTTTGAGTTTTCCATATTATCCCCCGATACGAAATAATAATTCTCCATAAACTTATATTCTCTTATCACACTATCGCCCAGACAAACTGAATTCCCCTTTTGTTGCAATCTCTTTTTCTGTTCCCAATGAATCAATCTTCCATAAAGTAAACGGGACAACGTATCAATCTTCACTACCTGCCCCTTTGCCGGCACCGGAAGAGGACCGAACTCCTGAATGGTCCATCCCAAACGTCCGTCCCACGGAAAAGCATCTATCACAATCCCTCGCGAATCCTCTCTTCTGACCCGAGAAATCCGATGTTGTGCCTTCACATTCCCCAAACTGTCTTTTATCCCCTTGATATGATAATATCCCCTGCGTATTTCCAACGTATCTCCCGGAAGAGCAATGCACCGCTTCACATAATACTTCATTATATCGAATCCGATACTATCACTCCCATCCTGATAAGGGAAATTAAATACAAGCACATCGTTCCTTTTAAACGAGCCAAAGCCCGGCAGACGATAGATAGGAACGTCCTCACCCCGTAACGATGCAAAGATATTGAACAGTCGTGCCCCGCCGGTCCATTTATCCACCAATATCTTATCTCCCGAAAGTAAGGCCGGTTCCATCGAGTTTGAAGGGATCTTGAAAGAAGTCAAGCAAAATACCTGTAATACCATCCAGGCTACAAATGCCACACAAGAATAGAAACAGATATTCACAATCCAGTTTCCGATTCGTTTCATCGTTTTCATCCAAACTTCTTTCTTCATATCTACATATATATTTTAATACGATCTCCCGTCAAGAATCGAAAGTAAAAGAGACCAAATAAAATTCCCGGGTTTTAGAAAAAGCAATCCCATAAAGTTTATTAGGTTCCCGGATTGAAGCACAAATTCTCAGAATGAGGCAATCAGTATTATATTTGATTAATTCCCGGCCGTCCCAATCAAAAACAGATAAGTTATTGAATAAATTGGGATTCTTGTCACCTATAAATACACTATAAATCTTTTCATCCGTGGCACATAACGCAGAGAAGCCCCAAACAGTCTCCCCTGTGCTTTGGATAGTTCCGGATAAATATTGCACAACCGGAGGATAAAATTTTCGGATTGCTTTTAATTCTATGCCTTTTGATAAATCAAATAATTCAAGGACTCCTCCATATAAAGTTCCCACAACCATTTTTTTACAATCCGGAGATACCGCAATTGCAGGCGATGACCAAACGGCACGTTCTTCCGGAGTATCTATAGGAAAATCACTGTAATCAGCCACCACTTCGGCATCTGCCAGCATCTGAAAACGTTTTTGCTGATCCGACTTTGTTCCCAACTGACCATCCACCAGAAATTTATCATCCCGAAGTCCCCACACCCGGCGTACTGTAGCTCCTAAATTATAAAAAGGCTGTTCTTCTATCAATGTTCCCCAATTATCATCCTCTTTATCAAACTGATAAGTCAATAACTTCATAGAAGATTCATCATACACCGAAATGTTCTTTTCACGTGCATCATAATAGCACATGTTTGCAGTAGTCACTTCACCCGGTCCCTGTCCCCTTCTTACAAAACTTCCAAGCAATTGGCCTGTGCTCTTATCATATACTTGCAACCATGTATTATCAACCAAAGCCAATATAAAGATATAGTCCTCACTAACAGCCATATCCAAAGGATAGCTGATCAGCAGTTCGTCCGACAAACGATGAGCATGTATGTTCTTTACTTCCGGAAACGTAGGAGGTGCATAAGCACTATGTTGTTTCTGACAAGAACACAAAATAGTTATTAAACAAACACACAATAACAACTTCTTCCACATATATTAGTCAAGGCTACATATTATGATATTTTTTCTATACTCGCAAAAATAATACATTTTAAATTATAAACACATCTTATTCGTAAAAACATTACCAAATGTTTTAGATCCTGTTTAAAAATGATTGAAACAAAAGATTAAGAAGGTTTCCGTATTGTGCAATCCTGTGGTGAAAAGACACTTTCCTACAAAAAACGCATTTCGATCTTCCATCTTCCACCTTTTTAAGTTTAATTTATTAATAATCAATACAATAGCATAGTGGAAGATCGTGTTTTTAAGCCATTTATCTTCCACCTCCATCTTCCATCTTCCACCTCCGTTTTTAAGGGATAAATAAGCTATAAATATCTGATATGCACATACATATAGTTGGTTTTTTATCTATTTATGTCTATTATTGTATTTTGTTTTTCTTGCTATCTTTAGTGAAAATGGTCTTTTCTTTATCCCGTCCCGCATACCTGTGCCCATGAGCCCAGGTATGCGGGCCCATAAGCCCGGGTACACAGGCCCACAAGCCCGGGTACACGGGCTTAGATAACGGTGCAGAATA
Organism: Bacteroides fragilis; assembly: GCF_019583405.1. Classification (GTDB taxonomy): domain Bacteria; phylum Bacteroidota; class Bacteroidia; order Bacteroidales; family Bacteroidaceae; genus Bacteroides; species Bacteroides fragilis_B. The sequence goes on from NZ_SZUU01000002.1 coordinate 232,509, forward strand.
AAGACGTAATACACTTATTATAAGCGTGTTAATAAAGGAATATTTTCGATATCATTTTAGAATAATCTTCGTTGTGGATATGGATAGTTTGTTCAAAACTGTTCCCTGGATCCCCAAAATCCCACTCTACTTTTTTAGGATTGCTAACCTGCAATACTACAGGATGACTATCAATCCGCTCATCGTTAAACAAGAAATCATTATTTTCGTCCACATATACATTTTTCTGCTGAAGCTTATCCCCCATTCTTAAACGCCATGCTTTCAAAGATGAAATATTCGTAAAAACAAAAAAGATACTATCATTTGTATTCCTTTTCAAAAAAGCCTCTGACTCCGAAATACATCCACCACAGCCCACATTAGATATAATCACAATATTTCCATACTATATCCAGTTTCCTCATAATTTTAATAGTTCAAATGTTTTAAAACGCATTATATCATCATCCTCTGACTCCACTTGAATGTGAAATCCATCCGGACCGACAAAACATTGATTTAATAAATAAAGTTCTTGGGGTAACATTGTTTCTCCCACAATTTGAAAGTTCTTATCTAAAATAGTCACTGACATTGGTTTGCGCAGCACCCCCTCTTTAGGATCAATACTACTGTCTGGATGTCCTGCCAAACGATAGTAAACCTCTCTATATGAGTCATAGTGAATGCATCCATAATTCAAACTATGGACATAGTGATCTCTATCGGCTTCTGGGGAAAAATGTTCGAAATCAAGACTTTTCTCAACTGGTTCAATAACGATATCTTCTTTGGTTCCGGCATAAAACTCATGATATTGCAGTGAGTCTACATGATGTACTCTTATATTATGATCGGCAGCAAAACTAATAACCAGTTCATTATTAGGAGACAAGGTATAATAAGGGAAACGATATGTAAAACTCCCCCCCCAATTTCCAGAATGATACATAGATGGATAACTATCAGAATACCTAATAGTGTTCTTCTGCAAATTATAGAAAGCCATCACAGGACGATTTGAATCATTCTCACCCTCAAATTCATAAAAAAGAGTTCCGGACAACAATAATTCATCACCTATTTTTAAAATAGGAGAATTTGTACGCGGAAACAATTCAGAAGGTGCAAAAATGGAATCTCCTTTCAAACGTCTGACAATGTCTATTCGTTTCTTATCTTTCACATGACTACTATCATTCGTCAGGTACAGATAACGTGTCATCCTATCATACAAATAAATCGAATCTTTATTCAAAAACAAGTATGAAGTAATACTGCCAACTCCATTCGAGCCCTCCTGCTCAAACTTAATCTTACCCATATTTTTCACAGTCCCGTAATCATACAGTACAATCGAGTTATCATAGTTATTTATAAACGAAAAAAACAGTTTTCCATCCATATAGATCAATTGTAAATAATCTGATAATTGAACCGTTTCACTGTCCAACGGAAAACATTTATCTTCCTTCGCTACTAATGTATAATCATCAGTTCTATGAATTACAGTTTTCTTATCCTGCTGACAAGAACCTACAACTATCCCCAATAAAACTACAAATACAAAACTCCTAATCATTATCATAATACCCATAAAATGCTATATTTATACTATACTAAATTTTCAATTCCGCTCAGATTTCCTTTAACGATGCTACAATCCCTTTGACCTGTGGAAGTAACTCCAGAAACATAGAACAGGATGAGAAACTAATATAATACACGCATTTATTCCCTTGCAAATACCATTCGACTTTCTGTAGCGCTGATAATTCATTAGTTTCCGGATGGCGATCGGCTTTATAAGAAGAGATAATCATCTTTTTTCTATCATTAATCGATCTATATATAACCTTTACCCGAGTAACATCTGCTAATGCCGAAACACTGTCCCTCTCAAATATTTCCTGATAACATTTACAGTTTTGTACTTCTATAATAGTCAAAACAGAACCACAACGATCTTTACGCTTAGAATATACCCTCATAAACTTTGTCGTTTCATACCCTTCTCTTGTACGCCTCAAAGGTTCACCACAGGAACGCACAGCAGAAGGGCGATTCCATCCTTTAGGCACTTCAATCACATACGTCTCACCACGCAAAAGATCTCCGTGGGGTTGAGAAACTTGCGCAACAACCTGAGCACAAAATAAAAAACTTAAAAGAAGCAAAGCTGTCAATTTCATAACTGGGGTAAATTGAATACATAAATATGATCTTCGTCCTCCACAAAAGCTCCATAAATCTTATGTGCAACTTCATCAACAGCAAAAGTGTTAATAAAACAGTCGAGTTTATATTGTATGAGTGGTTTCCCTTCCCAATTAAATACTTGGATATTAGGAGTAGTTTTCCGGTTCCCTATTTCCTCTGTTGTCATATCCAGATTTAACGAATAAATGTAATTATCCGTCGTGTACACACATATAGGATGTATAAGCCTCATATTATCATCTACCTCCGGACATTCCTGTCCTGGGAAAAGATCTAAAATTACATCTCTTTTTAGTTTTCCATCCTGGCCATAAATTCTGAAACGGCGTATATGTTGGTAGAACGAAACGAAACAACTCTTATCAGGCTTGGCGACGGTCATCTTTATATACGCTTGATTCCTGCCCAAAACAGATCCGAAACGTTCCTCTGTTTCGGGATATTCTCCCCATGATTCATGATTTCCGTCAGGATAAAGAAACCTAAATTCTTTTTCATTCTCAAAGCCGCCATTACAACAGTAGCTGCTATCGGAAATACTTATCAAGTCATTAAAACAATTAAATCCATAATTTAAAGTCGAAGTCTGTACGGTAGCTTTATCTTTCTCAACACTAATATGTTTCAGGTTAATTCCGTCTAACATGACAAATCCATTCTTTTGATATTTCACAGGGGTAATAGAAGGGAGAACGAAATCATTCGGTCCCTGCCCCTGTGTTCCAAAACTATATTGAAAAGTCAAATCCGGCAAATGGAAGCATTGAAACATAGTATCCATTTTTTCATTGAATACTATCAGATTACTATCACATAAAACTAAACTCCGTGGATACAATAACACCGAAGGAACCTGTATTCTATCGGATTTCAAATTTATGGTATGCTCAAATTGAGCATAATGCATAATCCTATCAGATTCTATACAACTTGATACAGCTATCAATAAAATCCCCCATAAAATTCCACGAACTCTCAATCTTTTTTTCATGATAATCAAACTTTTATGTCAGCTTTACGCCACAAAGTTTGAGAAAAAAAAGGGCTTTAAGGGACAATTACAGGTCAAAAAGCAGTAAATTCAGGTCATTTGAGCATTTGTATCATATCCGACAAAGAAAATCAACATAGCTTTCTTTTTATGGTCTGATATTTTCATCTTTCTACCACTTCACAAAGAAAACCTGCCGGCCTGCCTCGTTCCGAAATACAGTTTCCTCTTTTCCTCTTGATAAATTTCGGAGCCAAAGCACTGCATTTTGGGGAATATTATCATAATGCAATGTTAATTCTGTAGCCACTTGCTTACCCAACGAGATCCAACCATTAAATCCATCCTGATAATACAACTCATACTGATCTCCTAACCGAATAAAGTTATCATCGTTACGAGGCATATAGACAATCTTTCCGATCTTTTCCGCTTTCCCTAAATCAAGTGTCACAAAAGCTCCTTTTTCTTTGGTGAGAAAAAAAGTTAGCCCATCGCCATCATTCACTTTTAAACTATCGAACCGGTCATCCGCAATAAAAGTATTACTGCCACCAACAACTTTCGCAGAAAGCTTCTCTTGATCATCTGAATTTCGGAACAACTGTAGTTCAGCCAGTTGAAGTGGCTTATCGGGAGGTGATGTGTAACGAATATACCGATACTTCTTTTCCGATGGCGGATAAGCTGCCTGATAGCTTACCTTAGGAGTATCTACTATCTGATACAGCAGGCAAGCATCCGAGAAGTTCAAATGATTAGCCCCTTCTATCTTACTTCCCACCACAGCACTGAGATAATCTTTCAGATATTGCCGTAACAAGAATTTACGATTCAGATCCATACTTTCTTTTTTGGAAAAATCAGGCTTATGATACTTCACCTCTCCCTTTTCATCCACAAGAAAAGGGTATCCGGCCGCTACCCACTTAAGGCCATTAAAATAAAGTGGTTGAAACAAAATGCCCGGTTCCACATTTGTAAATGTAGCTTTGTTTCCTTTCTGCGATGTAATATCTATTGGCATACACCCTTCCAACGTAAACACGCCTAAACAAATGTATTTCTTGTTAACCTGAGAATCAATTTCGATTTCAACCTGGTTTGCCGGAAAATAATCATCAGTCACATCTTTCAGATATGGATCTTTCAGTGGGAACGGAACCGACCGGTCACTCCGGATGCCCGATATCTTCTCCTGCTGCGCTCCAAAGCAGTGCCTGTACACCTTCCCTTTTTCACGTTTATCATTTCCTCCCCGTTCCACTTTAGTCTGAATAAACCAGAAAGGTACATATCCCCCTGTTGTATCCCTCAATACATTCCAGACATGTCCGGCCCCTTTCCCGGGACCATAATGATAAATGTCTGTAGCGGCGGGAATACCCAGAGCACGTAAGACATAAACCGTAAAATCACAAGAAGCCTCACAACTTCCAACCCTATTGGCCAGCAAAAATCCTGCACCCAGATGCGGTAGTTCCAGCTCGACACTATACCTGAAATCTTTTTCCTGACGCAAATAGGCTCCCAAACAATCAGTAGCTTCCACAACATCTGTCCCTTGGTAGAGCGAATCCAATATAGATTCATAACGCTCTTTATACCAACTACGCCACTCCTCTAAAGGTTCATCCCCGACCCGATACGGTAAAATCAACTCGCAAAAATCATCAAACGGCAAATATTTATTCCAAGGTCGTTTTTCCCAAACCTCAAATGCTTGATCAATGTGATGAATCAGGAACTCAGCTCTAATTACCTTAGCATCATATACCCTTTTTAAAGTCCGATAAGAGAAATGCTCCCACTTTTTACGAGCTTCCTTATTTACCCAACCATCCGTATGTACTGTAGCCGCATGAATTGCTTTTAAAGTATCCAACTGCCACCCTTCATAACTAAAATAACGAGGCATATTTTCAATCAGAAATCGTGCGGCATCCTGTTTCAGCCCGCTATCCTTATAGTGTTCCAAAACTTTCTCAAGTTCTCCCCTATTCTCTCCGGCAAACTCCAAAGCATACTTCAGCCGCTTGTTCTCCGTACAAGAACAGCAGACAACAGCACCCAATAATCCGCAAAGCAAATAGGTCTTCATCATAATTTTCTTCTTTCCTGATACCCCAATCATACTATGTTTCATAAAAAGCCGGCTTACAATGAATTGCAGCAAGTTTACCAACTACTCCTAGAAATAAACCATTGAACAAAATCGCCCCCCTTGGTTATTTGTCCACCACAACCCGATCGTCAGCCGGCAATATTTTTACCTTTATTTAGCGTCTCCTTTTATCTTCAGTTGCAAAGGCGAAGATTCCGAATTGCAATAAACCGTGATTGTTTTGTTAAAATGCTCCGGATGCTCAGCTTTATAAGTTACCACTATATCTATCGATTTTCCTGATTGAACCGGTTCTTTTGAATACTCTACGGTAGTACATCCGCACGAAGTGTTGATATCATCAATCACTAATAGATTCTTACCGGTATTCTGTATAGTAAAAATACATTTTTGTTCTTTCTTCCAATCAAACATACCCAAATCCATAGACAAAGCATCTATCTTCACCTCTGTTTGAGGACATTTTTCATCTGGATGAAATTGGCCGCCGGAAATTATATTCAAAAATAAATCTTTAATTTTAGAATTATGAATGGGGTTACCTATTGCTACAATTTTATTATCTTCATCAAGTAGAAATGTCTGAAGCATCATATCACCAGGAATTTTATTGGTATCATAAAATGTATTTTCCAAATCCAAACAGATTGGATAAGTAAAATTATCATTTTTAAGTGCATAAAAAATATCTTTCTTCATTTTAGGATAAAAAATAAAAAGAAAAGAAGTGTTTTTTTCGGACAGGCTATCAACATCGACAATAAATTGTTTCCATTTAGCCAACTTTAATTTACAGCTAATACAACCAATAGAATCCACATACATTACAATCCTATATTTAGTTTTTGGAATTGTAACATCTATATTTTGACCATCCATATTAAAAAACACTAAACTATCGGGAAGCATAAGATTTTGGCCCACCAAATCCTTAACTATAAAAAGATTTCTTTCTACATTTTGATTTTTACATGAACATACCCCTAATACAAGCGAAATCAACAACAATATGCTATAATATTTCATTTCTAATCTTTTTTATTCCCTACCACCTTTAATGCATAATTTTCTTGTAAAGTATTCAACTGAACCACAGAAGCAACCTCAAAATATCCATTTTTACTAGATGTATCTACAATCATATATATATAAGATGACTCTCCTGTTCTCAGTAAAGAATCTGTAACAAAAACTTTAGTGCAATTACAAGACCGATAGATTTTATTTACTTTTATATCATGAGAACTAACATTGGTAAATTTGAAAGAACATTTCAGTAATGTGTCATTCATAATAGTGCCAACGTCAACTCTTCTTTTATTAAAAATAACCTCATCTTTACTTTTCTGACCAAAACATATACAGATATTCACAAATAAAAAAGTGATAAAACATGAAAAAGTTTTCATTCTATTCGGAATTTATAAAAAACAAAACGTATATCATTCTCTGTTTCTAAAGGTAATTTACGTACTCCATAGTACCAGCCGTTATTGTATCCAAGAAACATAAAGTAATTGGGTACATCTATATCAGCCAACATATTTGAGTTTTGATACAACTGCACTCCTGTTTTTCTTATAATTCTCTCTTTCACATAAGTTCGAATCAATATATTAGTTTCAGGTACATAATCTAATCCAGCACTTGAACCAACAGTCTTATAATCTTTCATAAATGTCTTCCCCTCGTCAAGTTCTGTTGCTTGCGTATAATTACGATCAACATCTCTACCTTCAAACCCCATAGTATAAATAAGTTCATCCGGATACAAATAAACATAAATCAACGAATCCACATAATGATTTACATATACAGTATCTCCTCTCATTGCAAAACGAAAAGATTCAAAATTCGGAATAGGTTTTTCGTGATAAATTTCCGGCATTTTTCCCGTGACACGTTCAACCATCATAGTATTTACGTTCAATTCCCCAAAAATGTGCAATTTATCATAACGATCTGATTCTATCTCTTTCTCCGAAACGAAACGATCTATTAAGTTTACAGGAAAAATTATAATAGAGTCATTTAGATAGTAGAAATCAACTCCATAGTCAGTTAAATACATCATATTATAAGCTCTCGGAGAGTCATAATCTTTACATACTCCATTCCAACCGAAATTAATTCGTCCATGATGAAATAATTCATAATCCTGTTGTTTAAAGGAATGAAGCATTATTGAATTATCAACAATTAAACACTGATCCTTTTTATTTCGAATAGGATAAGCAAACATAAATTCATTTAATTCTCCAGGGCCATTGCCTTTTCTAAAATGTTCAGCAACAAAATCACCAGAATTAGCCTTATAATCATAAAATTTAGAATAATATGTATCAGCAAACGTAATAATAGAGTCAACTAAATAAAAATTTCCCCAACCACTGGTATAACTGGCATCAACAATTACCGAATCCAAATATATTTTCTTATTTAACAGGCTCTCTCCAGAATGAGGAATATTCTTTGCTTGACGACTACATGCAAACAAAAAACAAATAAGCAACAAGAATGCTATTTTTTTCATAATATAAACCAATAACTTTATTTCAAAGACTAAGATTCATATGTTTTTACTATCACATATGAATCTTAGTTCATTATTAACCTACTTGTTTAACGACAATTTCCATCATGATTAGAACAAGGATCAGCTCCACAATAAGCCAGGTTCCCAAGAGCGGAGCAAACATATCTGCCATCTGAAGCCCTACAATAACATTTAACGGTTTCACCACCTCCTTCACCTGTATCGGCCAAAGCCTCTACATTAGCTAAAGTCAAATCAGACAAGGTTGTTTCAGCTTTTTGGTTCTGATAAATGTTATAACCAGCAGACATAATAACAATAGCAATACTCAATGCCACATAAACTCTCTTTTTCATATATATATTCATTTTTACTAACGTAGTTTTGTATATTTCTGTCTCCTTTCTTGGAAGAGCCAGCTCCCTCCAGCAGAAAATCTAAATGCTTCATTTATGTTTTCCATCAGTTTTTTATTATATTTGTGCCTGTTAAACCTCCTTTTCTAAAGGTTGTCAGGAGCGGGGAAATAGCTTCCCTATCGACAAGTCGGCTTTACCCGCTCCTTTTCGAACCTGTTACACTTGACCTTAACTAAAGCGGAACTCCACAATGGGCTGGTCATTATTAACATCTGTCGCTGTAATAGTCTTATTTTTTTCATCTACATGGAAACCTGTGATATAACGATCTAAGGTGTATTTACACAAAGGTTCACCCTCAAGATTAAATACATAAATATACTGTCCACCATCTGTAGCTCTTCCTTCCTTCTGGTGTTGCGCCATGATCTCTTTAAATGTGCGTCCATGAAAAATAGCGTAAATAGCATCATCTGTAACCTGTACATCCGAGAATCCCATGATCCCGTCAGGAATTGCATAGCCACCTGCCAACTTAAATTCCGGCTCCCCTTTTGGACCTTGACAGACTTTATGAGAACCATTTTGAAGATTATAAATTTCAAGAATCTCTCCTAATTGAGTAGCGGCAATCAACACACCATTGTGAGGATTGTAGTCGATAAAACTACGCCAAGCTTGTGCCAAAGCCGGACGAGCTTCCTTCAAGGCTTCTTCATTGGAAGAAGGAATTGTCCCACTTTTCTTCAAGAACTTCCCCTGCCGGTTCACCCAGCAAAAACGACTATCTCCCGAATAGTCGGGAATTAGAAAAGTAGTATCATTGAATGCAACAAAATCAAGAGCACGCAGAATGCTGTCTTTATCGAAAGAGATCGCTTCTGCACGCAGAAGCGAATCTCTATCCGAAACAAACTCAAACCTAGTTAACTCGCCTTTGTTGGCATCTAAAGTCCAATACGAACCATCTATACATTTCACTGTTTCTACTGAAAGCATCTCTTCCGGTGAGTCTCCCCGCCTGCCAAACGAAGACAGATAGTGGAAATCAGGGTAATGAAAAAGATGACAATACACATCACTACCATGTAAATCCAAGACGACCGCCTGATCACCGGATACATGAATCCGAAACGGATAACGCATATAAACTGAATCAAGCTGAATTACCTTGGAATGCAATGTTTCTTCTTTCGGAAAAGAAGCATATAACATCCTATCTTTTGGAGAATCTGAAGTGCACGCAGTAAACGCCAATAGAAAAACGAGAAATGTCAGATAGTATTTCATAGGTCTTAATTAATAATAATATAGTACTTTGGATCCGTCATTGGGACAAACCACTGAACCATATCCGACACACATAGCAGGTGAAGTACCTTCTCCTGTCGCCAATGCCTCTATATTCATCATTACCAATGATGAAGGATCTTCTCTCTTTTCTCTCATAAATATAGAGACTACAACTACTGTAATAACAACTAATACTGCTAAAATCTTTATTTTCATTTCGCCAATAATTTAATAAATATCAGCAAAGATAAGCTAGCGAATAGAAGCGCACAAATATTCTACGTCAACACTTTTATTGATAACGTCATTTTATTTAATGACGTCTAAATATCAATATATTAAGTTCCAATAAAATAGCAGTTGGTTTTATTATTAATACAACAAATAAGGTGGTAAATTAAAACTTTTAAAGTAACTTTGCAGCACCAACACAAGATCTGACAATATGAATAAAAGAATATTTTTAGTAATCGGGGCCATCATACTTTTTATCATGATTGCTATAGGTGTTTCAACCTATACAATCATCCACTCTCTTATTCAAAAAGAAAAAGAAACTTTCAGGCCACAAGTCGAAAATGTTCTGAAAGAAGCAGTTATTAACAATACAATTCAGAAGAGCAAATATTTACCTTTAAACGGTTTTAATAACTCACCCAACAAGATAGGCATGTACGAAACTCGTACTTTCTGTTCAAAAGATACCCTGTTTACCTATCAACATAAAATACAGGACATGGATACTGAAATATTCTTCGCACGCCAATTAGGCTTACTTATGATGGACAGTTTACAGAGTACTGACATACAGAACTTAATAGTTGAAAATTTAGACAAAAATGGGATAAAAGGATATATCAATACCGGTATTATTGTCTCCAAACATTTACAGAGAGAAATATGGAGTCAGCCCCTAAGTAGTATCCCCCACAATGCAGAAATGATTATCTATCGTTTAGAAAATGAAATTGTCAATGTAGATTACATTATGTATATCGACTATAGTTTCTCAACTTTGTGGAAGCGAATGCCTAAAACCAATATCTACATCAATTTAATAGTGGAACTGATTCTCATCTACATCATCATTCTGTTTATACGGTATCATAGAAAGTATCGAAAAAAGACATCAGTACCAGCAGCCGATACAGCAGAGCCTGCACCTCATATCATCGAAACCATACCAGTCGGCAGTAGTGTAGAAACAGAAAAGCAAACTAATTCTACCATAAAAGAAGAGTTATCATTCAAGGATCAATTTGTTTTTGAAAAAGATTTTGTCCTATTTAATAACCACCCGATCAAAATGCCTAATCAGCAACAAAAGATATTAATTTTTTTCTTAAATAGCCCCAATTACAGAGTGAATAAACACGAATTAAAGAAAGAGTTTTGGCCTAAAAACAGTGATCCAACCAACAATATGACAAGCGCAATCAACAAATTAAAAAGAATCTTAGAAGAAATAAACAGTAAGTATACAATTATCACTGAAAAAGAAAACGAGGAGTACTATATACTAATCAGTAACAAATCGGCAGAATAAAAAATATAGAATGTATAGTATAGATAAAAAATGTGCGGGATACATCTCGCACCCCGCACACAACAACCATTTAAGTATTAAACAATTAAACTAAAAACATATGATAGTACTATATAAAAAAACAAGTCCAAATCCAATGCTGCATCAATGCTAACATAGAAGTGAAACTACTCTTAGAATCTTATTATGCATACGCTTATTAAAGGTGATAAACAAGGAATAACTTTCCTATTCTTCTTATTTCGAAAGTATGGTTTACCTTATATCCCCCTTCAGTAAGGAGTAAGAGTACAAAGCCTCTTGATTATCCAACCGCATATGCGTTCGATAGCATTTTTTCATTACAATAACTATTCTACAGTAAACTGTCCGTATACATACCCACCAGCTGCATTGGTAAATTCAAGCACATAAGTTCCCGGAGTTAAATCAGCAATAGAGAACGAAGTAACCTGACCGGCAGCTGTTACATCCATAGAAGACGAATAAACTTCTTTTTTAGCATCAGTAATTTCTTTCACTGCAATATCTACATTACCTATAGCCTTTGAGAACTTAATAAATAAGGTAGAACCATCGATATCCGCAGAAATAGGAATAAGCGGGTTGATAGAACGGCTACCTTCCTCTATAATCTCTCCATCCAAGATAATAGGTCTACGAAGAACTTCATTTGACATAGCATACATGGATTGTCCAATGAACAATGCCACAATCAATGATAAAATAACACGCAATTTCATATTTTATTTGTTTTGGTTTCGTCAAATATAGCGCATTTGGCTAAGATAGCAAAACAAATCACCCGGACAAATACAGCAAGGGTTAATATCACATAAATTACTATATATAAGCAATTTACACAAACAAGCAGAAGCATATACCCGGACAACCAGCATAAAATTGAACTAATATTTCTGCAAGAAATTATCCAAATCATCGGATACTGATAAATTTAATCGTTTTTTCAAACGTCCTTTAGCCTTTGTCACCGACTCAGAAGTCGTTAGAAAAGCGAGTCCCAAAACTTCATGTGTAATGCCAAATTTCAACAAGCAACAAATTTCGATATCATGCTTAGTCAAATTAGGAAATTCCTTTTTAATACGTATAATGAAATCATTGTGTAAAGCATTGGATAGATGAAATAACTTATCCCAATCACCATCCAAAAGTTGTTTTTTATCAGAGGCATTTTCCATGTCCTCTTTCTTTCTCAACATTAGTAGTATACGAAGTCCTTGCATGTAGATAGCATAAAGATCACCATCATCACTATCTGGTATATTCCCCTTCTTCTCAACTAAATGAACAGATAATGTTCTATTCTGATCTTCAAGAACGGACACCTTTCCTTGTAATTCTCCTATCTGATTTCGATAATCTCGTAATGTCTCTTTTTGTAAGTTTCTATAATTGAGTATTTGCTCTTGATACATTTCTATCTCGGTAACGTTCTGACGAATTCTTTGGCTAATATCTCTGATCAACTTCTGATTGGTTCGATATTTATAATAAATGTATACAATAACCAATATAGCAATAAAGCCTATAAACGAACCGATCAAGAGAATGTTCTTTTTCTCAATACTGGCTTGCAAACTTTCTTTCTGCCATTTTTCACTATCATACTTACCCTGCAAGTCCGCTATGTTATTCCGAATTTCAATATCTCGAGTTATTATTTGTAAAGAATCTGCTATATCCTTATATCCAACAGCACTCTTAAAATCATTCAATTCTTTTTTCAGATCATATAGGCACTCACAAGCATCTCTCTTTACTATTAAATTCGCATTCTCAAGACACAATGCAAGATACATTTCTGCATCCTTCAACCTGCCAATATATAAATATAAATTACCTAAAGCTAAATATCCAGAATATAATTTCTCCTGATCCTTTTCTTTCTTCAAGAAAGACAAAAAATAATATTCAGCCCCAACATAATCCCCTTGAGAACGATGAATAACCCCCAATTCTAAAAGTATAGATCCCACAGCCGAATATTCTTTCTGACTAGAAATATACAAAGCCTTATCATAATAATAATATGCACTATCTATTTGATTCTTATATAAAAACGCCCTTCCTATATTTCTATTAGCATATGTCATACAAAGTGAATCTGAAATACCAGAATAGTAAACCAAAGATAATCTATAGTCATTCAATGCTGCATCAAATAATTTTTGCCTTCTGTTCAAATCTCCTATTCCTTCTGACACTAACCCTAACAATTTAAACTGCTTAGTATTTTGAAGTACATCTTTCGCCTTTAAATAAAATTTCATAGCGTCTTCCACTTTATCAAGACTTTCCATCACTCTTCCATAATAATAGAAAGCTTTTCCTTTGGATACAATATCTTCAGTATAAGATCCATAATAACCAACCGCAAATTTAATGAGGGAATCCGAAGTAAATTTCATGTAATTCTTGTCCATAGCCTGAGTCATTAGCAGGCTATAATCTGCTTGAGCTTTGCCATGAAGGCTTTCAGGAGTTGGAATGTGCTTTAAAATAGTCATAGCACTATCCGGATCAGATTCCATTATTCTCTCAGCTTGAGACAATGATAATACAACTGTATCCGGTGTCGAATGACATGATACAACCAAAAGACCAAATAAAACAACAAAAAGATAACCAAATCGTAAGTGCGTGTTCATTTTCATTAAGTTTTTCGCAAAAATACGGAAAAAACTTAAAGTTTAACGATTTAAAGTTGCATTTTGTTCCATGCGCTGATGCTCTTCAATCAGCTCCATGTTTGATTTCGCTTTTGTAATAAAATCTTTTACTAATTTATTATTTTTAAAAGAATAAGGGGCATCTTTCATGATGTCCTCTATTTGGGGAGTCATAACAGGATAAGGTAGTGTGCTGCAAAGCATCATAAATACACTCGGACCTAAAACCGTTTCGTAATTATCTGAGATAAATTTTTTGATAAAGCCATTCATATCTTGCATTAACGAATCGCCCTCGTGAGTCAATTGCTCATGAATATCAGCCAAGTCGGCACCATCCATCACCATGCGGGCTTCTTTACGTTGCAATTCTTCTATCTGAACATCCAATGAATTCTTTTTATCAATAAAAGCGTAGAGGGCATTGTTCAAAGAGGTACCTTTCGCAACCAATTCAGTATTTGTAATTGAAACCTGAATATTACCTTTTTCAATCACCAAAGGCATGATGCTTTCGTCACCAATATAAAGTGTGGCCATTACTACCGAATCCACTTTGCCTTTCATTGAAAACAATCCATGCACCACTTCTGCAGAATCAATATTGAGCCACTCTCCGTTCTGAAGCACTTTAATAAAAAGCATCTTACCATCCAGACTGGTTACAGAAGAGGCGCCCTCAATCTTATACTTACGACTACAAGAAGTGAAAACAAAAAGCAAAAGTAAAAAAGGCAATACTTTATTCATAGGATACACAACTTTTTCGGTGACAAAGGTACAACGGATTCGTAAGCAAATGAAACATTTTATCAATATTTAAAACTTGTAAGACTCTTTTCTTTAATAATCCTTATAAACATCTATATAAGGACGGATTTTTCATTTACTTTATCTAAATTTGCACTTTCAGAGTTGACAAATAGTCAATGAGTTATTGAATTGGTCAGCCCGCTAACTCGTAAAATTGTAATCGTATAATATAGAAAATGTCTACTACCTACGCACCCTTTGCCAAGCCGCTATACGTAATGCTCAAGCCCGTAGGGGCTATATGCAACCTTGCATGTGATTATTGTTATTATCTGGAAAAGTCCCGGCTTTATCAAGAAAATCCCAAACATGTGATGAGTGACGAACTGCTTGAAAAATTCATCGAACAATACATCAACTCGCAAACTATGCCACAAGTACTCTTCACCTGGCACGGAGGAGAGACATTGATGCGTCCACTCTCTTTCTATAAGAAAGCGATGGAACTGCAAAAAAAATATGCTCGCGGAAGAAGCATAGACAACTGCATACAGACCAACGGAACCATGCTGACCGACGAGTGGTGTGAGTTTTTTCGTGAAAACAACTGGCTGGTAGGAGTTTCGATAGACGGTCCTCAAGAGTTTCATGATGAATACCGAAAAAACAAACTTGGCAAACCCTCGTTTGTAAAAGTCATGAATGGCATCAACCTTTTAAAAAAGCATGGAGTAGAATGGAATGCCATGGCGGTAGTGAATGATTTTAATGCAGACTATCCGTTGGACTTTTATCACTTTTTCAAAGAATTAGGTTGCCATTATATTCAGTTCGCTCCCATTGTGGAACGCATTTTGCCACATCAGGATGGACGTCATCTGGCCTCACTGGCACAACGCGAAGGGGGAAAATTGGCCGAATTTTCCGTCACACCGGAACAATGGGGAACCTTCCTCTGTACACTTTTTGATGAATGGGTAAAGAAAGATGTAGGCAATTATTATATCCAACTTTTCGATTCTACCCTTGCCAACTGGGTAGGTGAACAACCGGGAGTATGCTCCATGGCAAAAACATGCGGACACGCCGGCGTAATGGAATTCAACGGAGATGTCTACTCATGTGACCATTTCGTGTTTCCGGAATTCAAACTGGGCAACATCTACAATCAAACTCTGGTAGAGATGATGTATAGTGAACGCCAGACCTCTTTCGGACAAATGAAACAAAAGTCACTTCCCACCCAGTGTAAAGAGTGCGAATTTCTATTTGCCTGCAATGGTGAATGCCCCAAAAATCGTTTTTGTCGCACAGCAAATGGTGAACCGGGGCTAAACTATCTGTGCAAAGGATATCATCAATTCTTCAGGCATGTGGCTCCTTATATGGATTTCATGAAAAACGAATTGATGAACCAACGGCCGCCGGCCAATGTGATGGACGCTATCAAAGAAAACAAATTGATCATAGATTAAAATAGTAAAACAACGAATCATTCTAATTTTTTTATAAACTAATGAACAGACTCAAACTTTACTTACTGGCGCTGACTGCGCTGGCCGTTTGTTCCGCAAAGGCGGACGAGGGTATGTGGTTACTGCAATTGATGCAGCAACAACACTCTATTGATATGATGAAAAAACAAGGACTGAAACTTGAAGCACAAGACTTGTATAATCCCAACGGAGTCTCACTGAAAGATGCCGTAGGCATTTTCGGCGGAGGATGTACAGGCGAAATTATTTCACCGGAGGGGTTAATATTAACAAACCACCACTGTGGATACGCTTCCATCCAACAACATAGTTCTGTAGAACATGATTATCTGACAGATGGTTTTTGGGCAACCTCAAGAGACAAAGAATTGCCGACTCCAGGGCTGAAATTTACATTTATCGAACGTATAGAAGACATTACAGATATCGTAAATGCTAAAATAGCTGCTAAAGAAATCACTGAATCAGAATCATTCAGCAGTACATTTCTTAATAAACTGGCTAAGGAGTTGTTTGAAAAGAGCGACTTGAAAGAGAAAAAAGGAATCGTTCCGCAAGCTTTGCCTTTTTACGCCGGAAATAAATTCTATATGTTCTATAAGAAGGTATATCCGGACGTACGTATGGTAGCCGCTCCCCCTTCATCAATCGGTAAGTTCGGTGGTGAAACCGACAACTGGATGTGGCCACGCCATACCGGTGACTTTTCAATGTTCCGTATCTATGCTGACGCTAATGGAGAACCTGCAGAATACAATGCTTCCAATGTCCCCCTGAAAACCAAGAAACACCTGAACATCTCTATCAAAGGGCTGAAAGAGGGAGATTATGCCATGATCATGGGATTCCCGGGAAGCACCAGCCGTTATCTCACCGTTTCGGAAGTGAAAGAACGCATGGAGGCAAGCAATGCCCCCCGTATCCGTATCCGCGGAACCCGTCAGGACGTGTTGAAAGAAGCGATGAACGCCAGCGATAAAGTACGTATTCAATATGCCAATAAATATGCAGGTTCAAGCAACTATTGGAAGAACTCCATCGGCATGAACAAAGCTATCATCGATAACAATGTTTTGGGAACAAAAGCAGAACAGGAAGCTAAATTCGCTAAGTTTGCCAAAGAAAAAAATAATACCGACTACATGAATGTAGTGGCAAAGATCGACGAGGCTGTAGCTAAAACTTCTCCAATCAAATATCAACAGACCTGTCTGACGGAAACATTTTTCGGCGGTATTGAATTCGGTAGCCCATTTATGGTAATGGACAAACTGAAAGAAGCATTGGAACAGAAAAACGATTCAAGTATTGAAGCTAACATCAAAGTGCTGAAAGAGGTATTCAACGACATCCATAATAAAGACTATGATCACGAAGTAGACCGTAAAGTAGCCAAAGCCCTGTTGCCACTATACGCAGAAATGATTCCTGCCGAACAGCGCCCTGCCATCTACGATGTGATTGAGAAAGAGTATAAAGGCGACTACAATGCATACGTAGATGCAATGTACGATACTTCAATTTTGGCCAATCAGACAAACTTTGATAAATTCATCAAAAAACCGACTGTAAAAGCAATCGAAAAAGATATAGCCACTCAATATTCACGTGCCAAGTATGACAAATACACCAATCTGGCCGAACAAATGGGAAAATTGCCGGAAGAACTGGCTTTATTGCACAAAACATATATCCGCGGACTGGGTGAAATGAAATTGCCTGTACCATCTTATCCGGATGCCAATTTCACTATCCGCCTGACTTATGGCAACGTGAAGCCATATAGCCCGAAAGACGGTGTATATTATAAATACTACACAACAACCGACGGAATCCTTGAAAAAGAGAATCCGGAAGACCGTGAATTCGTAGTACCCGCCAAACTGAAAGAATTGATTGAGAAAAAAGACTTCGGACGCTATGCACTCCCCAATGGTGAAATGCCGGTTTGCTTCCTGTCTACCAATGACATCACAGGCGGTAACTCCGGAAGTCCGGTACTGAACGAGAACGGCGAATTGATCGGTTGTGCATTCGATGGTAACTGGGAATCACTGAGCGGTGACATCAATTTCGATAATAACCTGCAACGTTGTATCAACCTGGACATCCGTTATGTACTCTTTATTCTTGAGAAGCTGGGAGGATGCGGACATTTGATTAACGAAATGACGATTGTTGAATAATGATGAAAAGAAACTTATTATCTACTGCGTTTGCACTGATGGCATTGGCCGTCAGTGCTGACGAGGGAATGTGGATGCTGACTGACCTGAAAGCGCAGAATGAAGCTGCCATGATGGATCTTGGGTTACAAATCCCCATAGAGGAAGTCTACAATCCTGATGGAATAGCTTTAAAAGATGCTGTTGTACATTTTGGAGGCGGATGCACCGGTGAAATCATCTCGGCGGAAGGATTGGTACTGACCAATCACCACTGTGGATACGGAGCAATTCAACAGCATAGTAGTGTAGATCACGACTATCTGACAAACGGATTCTGGGCAATGAACCGAAACGAAGAGTTACCCTGCAAAGGGCTGACAGTAACCTTCATCGACCGTATCTTGGACGTGACAACTTATGTAAACGAACAACTTAAAAAGGATGACGATCCCAACGGCATCAATTATTTGTCTCCCAAATATCTGGCAACAGTTGCCGACCGGTTTGCAAAAGCAGAAAATATCCAAATCACTCCGGCAACGCGTCTGGAACTGAAACCATTTTACGGAGGTAACAAATACTATCTATTTGTAAAGACAGTCTACAGTGACATTCGCATGGTAGGTGCCCCTCCTTCTTCGATCGGCAAATTTGGAGCTGATACCGACAACTGGATGTGGCCACGCCACACAGGAGACTTTTCTTTGTTCCGTATTTATGCAGACAAGAACGGTCAGCCGGCTGAATATTCTAAAGACAATGTTCCTTTGCAAGTAAAAAAACATTTGACAATCAGCCTGGCAGGAGTTAAAGAGGGTGATTTTACATTCGTTATGGGATTTCCCGGACGCAACTGGCGCTACATGATTGCCGACGAAGTAAAAGAACGAATGCAAACAACCAACTTCATGCGCCACCACGTACGTGAAGCACGGCAGGCTGTACTGATGGAACAAATGCTGAAAGATCCGGCAGTACGCATACATTATGCAAGCAAATATGCTTCCTCCGCTAATTACTGGAAAAATGCCATCGGCATGAACGAAGGTCTGATCCGGCTGAAAGTATTGGATACCAAAGAAAAGCAACAAGAACAATTGTTGACAATGGGACGTGAGAAAGGCGATGACTCATATCAAAAGGCTTTCGATGAGATACGCTCGATTGTAGCGCACCGTCATGATGCCATGTATCATCAGCAAGCCATCAGCGAAGCATTGGTAACGGCACTCGATTTCATGAAAATCCCTTCAACTGACGGATTGAAAAAAGCACTTGAGAGCAAAAATGCAACAAAGATTAAAGAAGAAACCGATAAGCTGAAAGCAGAAGCGGATAAATATTTCGCATCTGTTCCATTTCCGGAAGTAGAACGACTCGTAGGAAAGAAAATGCTGGAAACCTATGCCGGATATATTCCGAAAGATCAGCAAATCGGTATTTTCAAAGTAATAGACAGCCGTTTTAAAGGAAACAAGGATGCCTTTATCAATGCTTGCTTCAAGTACTCGATCTTCGGTTCGAAAGAGAACTTCAACAAGTTTATCGCTCACCCCACTCTTAACAAACTGGATAAAGACTGGATGGTTCTCTTTAAATATTCCATCACAGACGGACTGTTGAAAACGGCACTCGCCATGAAGGATGCCAATAAGAACTATGATGCAGCTCATAAAGTATGGGTGAAGGGTATGATGGATATGCGTCAAGCTGCTGGTACGCCCATCTACCCGGATGCAAATTCAACCCTGAGGTTAACTTATGGACAGGTATTGCCCTACGAGCCCGCCGACGGGACAGTATACAACTACTATACAACGCTGAAAGGGGTAATGCAAAAAGAAGATCCGGATAATTGGGAGTTCGTAGTACCTCAAAAGCTAAAACAACTGTATCATGCAAAAGACTTCGGACATTACGCGATGAAAAACGGAGAAATGCCTGTTTGTTTCATTGTCAATACAGACAATACAGGAGGAAATTCCGGAAGCCCGGTATTCAATGGAAAAGGGCAATTGATCGGGACCGGATTCGATCGTAACTATGAAGGTCTGACAGGAGACATTGCTTTCCGGCCTTCTTCACAACGTGCCGCAGTAGTAGACATCCGCTATACTCTATTTATTATTGATAAGTATGCAGGTGCCTCACACATCATCAAGGAGCTGGATATTGTAGAAGAATAATAAAAAGACAGGGTACACTTATTTTCAAACGGTGTACCCTGTCTTTTTTATTATCAATGAAGTTTTTTCTCAGTTTCAGCATCTGACATGCTAAAACCTCATACAAACTCTTGTTCTATATAAAATCTTCTACCAAATACATTTCTTCAATTAGGTCTTCCATGGTCTGTTCCAGGTTTATTACCGCTTCTTCGGGTGAATCCCCATACGCATTACACTGCATATTCACAGTAAGCCAAGCATAATAACCGCCATCGGATGTGCGCTCAAGCATATAATCAGTCTTATTCAATTTCATATCGGAAAATAATTAGTTAATGTAGGTACAGTGACAGCCGAGTGCTGATCAGCAAGTCGTTCAAGTTCTCCAATAATCTGACGTTCGCTGCTACGAACCCAACGAATAAATTCCCGGTTGGGAACATACGTTCCGGCAAAACGAAGCAACGACTCCAAATCGAAAGATTCGCCAATAATTCCG
Source organism: Bacteroides fragilis (assembly GCF_019583405.1). Lineage (GTDB taxonomy): Bacteria > Bacteroidota > Bacteroidia > Bacteroidales > Bacteroidaceae > Bacteroides > Bacteroides fragilis_B. The sequence goes on from NZ_SZUU01000002.1 coordinate 253,338, forward strand.
GCACCGGCCTGGCAGGCGTCATAAGCATTGCAATCCTGCTCAATATGAGCAGGAACCATCAGTACAGGTTTGCCCAGATACATCGCCTCACAAATAGACTCAAAACCGGCCGTACTGGCATATGCTCTGCAACCGGCCATTCTATTAAGGAATTTCACATCATCAATCTGATGAAAACTCAGTGTAGCATCCACTTTGGTCACCTCGTCAGCATCCTGTTTATCCCAGAAAAAGTGCATAGGAATTTCAGGATGCAAGGCATGGAAAGTCTCTACACTATCTGCAAAACCTGAGTTAACCATATATCCGTGGATGTAGTTACCCTGTTCCGGCTGAGTAGCGGTCACTTCCCTGCGAAGCAGAGGAGGAACAACGGTTATCCCTTCAGTCCGGTCCGATTCCATTTTACGAAAAGAGAGCGCCAACCGCCTGCTGGCGCGCAGACTCGTCATCCGTGTAAAAAAGCGCAACATGGAGAGTTGAATCACACTTTTTCGAGGAAACTCAAAGTGGTTGTGCAAAAACAGATATTGGTGTCCGATGCAAACATAAGGAACAGAGGGACGGAAGAGTGCGTAGGTAAGTCCGGTCAGAAGTTCGTAGAAGTTGATCACAACTTCCGCCCCTGTTTCCTTAATGCGCTGATTGATATAACACATACTGCGAAAATATTCCGGTACATGTATCAGATTGTATGCAAAACTCTTTTTCAGATCAGCCCGTTTATTTTCGGCTGTAGGCAAAAAATTCGGACTGGTGAAACGCCTTACCGGTGCCTGGATACTCCGGTTGAAAAAGCCGGGCAAGGTGCGTGACGAACTTTTACCGACAAGAACTTCCACTACCTGGTGCCCGTTACGTAATAATATGTCTTCAAGGGTAATGGCCTGAGTGAAATGCCCTCTCCCCTCTCCTTGCACAATAAACAGAAATTTCATGATGCTATTGTTATGGATATAGTTTGTTTTTCCTTATGATTATCTTCCTTCAGTAATCCACTATCAAAATAGCGGATAGTCCAGTTACCATCTTCATCTTCAGTAAGAGCCGAAAGTGTTTCTACCCAGTCGCCTGAATTCAGATAATGGATATCTTCATAAAAAGTATTGGCAGGATGGTGAATATGACCGCATATCACGCCATCACACTTTTTAGCCCTTGCCAGGCCAACAAGCTCTTTTTCAAAATCAGAAATATAAGAAACGGCGGTCTTTACCCTATTCTTAATGGACTGGGAAAGGGAATAATAAGGTTTTCCCTGCTTCATTCTGCGGACATTGTATACCTTATTCAGCCATAACAGAAAAGTATATCCTGTGTCGCCCAACTTAGCCAGCCATTTCATTTGAGTAGTCACCGTATCAAAAATATCTCCATGCGTCACATAATAACGTCTGCCGTGGCTTTCGTAGATACAGTCTTTCACAATCCGGATATTATAAAAATTCAGAGGTGCCAGATTATCCAGAAAATCATCATGATTACCACGAACATAAATCACTTGTGTCCCGAAATTCTCCATCATCTTCATTATTACTTTGAAGAAATCCGTATGTTTAGCTTTCCATTTACCCAAACCACTTTTCTGCAAATGCCATCCGTCAATGATATCACCATTCAGGATTAAGCGATCACAATTTATTGATTTCAGGAAGTGAGTGACTTCCTCTGTCTTGGAGTGTTGAGTTCCCAGATGAATATCCGAGAGAACTACTGTGGGATAATACGTCCGTAAATGCATAACTTTTGTTTTTTTCGTTACGCAAAGATCCCGTTTCCGGATTACAGGAGGATGAATGCAAGGTTACTATATGATGAACAAAATCGGGACTTCTCTGTTATTATAATAAAACAAATAACTATATTTGCCCCCTGTAAACGAGGGCTCTATATTTATCAAAAGAAAGGAAAAAATTATGGAAAAATTCGAAGATTTAATACAGTCACAAAGTCCCGTTTTAGTAGATTTTTTTGCAGAATGGTGTGGACCTTGCAAAGCAATGAAGCCGATTCTTGAAGATCTGAAACAGCAGGTAGGCGAGAAAGCCCGTATTGTAAAAATCGATGTGGACACACACGAAGAGCTAGCTGTAAAATACAGAATTCAGGCTGTGCCGACTTTTATCCTTTTCAAAGAGGGAGCAGCTGTCTGGCGCCATTCCGGTATGATTCAAGCCAGCGAACTGAAAGGAGTTATTGAACAATACACATAAAAACAAAGAATGAAGAAAGTATTATCATTAGTAGCTTTGGCCATGATCAGCACCATTATGTTTGCTGTAAACGATGGAGCCAAAGCAGATCAAAACAAAAAAGAGGCAAAGAGCGGTGAGGTTATCGTGATGAATAAAGAGATGTTTATCAACGATGTCTTTGATTACCAGAATTCAAAAGAGTGGAAATATAAAGGTGATAAACCTGCCATTATCGACCTGTATGCAGATTGGTGTGGTCCCTGCCGCATGACAGCCCCGATTATGAAAGCGCTTGCTAAAGAATATGACGGAAAAATCGTAATATATAAGGTGAACGTGGATAAAGAAAAGGAACTGGCTGCACTATTCAATGCAACAAGTATTCCCCTCTTTGTATTTATCCCCATGGAAGGCGAACCTCAATTGTTCCGTGGAGCAGCAGATAAAGCCACTTATAAAAAAGCAATTGACGAGTTCTTGTTGAAACAGAAATAGGACTGAATAAATTCAATAATAAAAAAGGCATGGTTCCGTTGAGAAAACCATGCCTTTTTTATATACTGCCGTCTTTACTATCTTCCCCAAAAACGAATATCGAGTTATCAAGGAAACAATTATTCCCTACACCTAAGATCAGGACATAAAAGCCCTACTTATCTGATGTGTCTACCCAACCATCTAATATTCAACAGTTTGTTTCTTTTATATTTTGCTATTAAAAGCCTGGAATTAACACAGTGTTAAAGTTAGTCTTTTAACTGCAAAACATTAGTTATTTGATAGCAAAGAACAAGCCTTTTGGCACTAAGAAAATAAAGTATCTCCTGATAAATTAACACTGTTAACGAGATTGGCAAAACATCTGTCAAAAACACATTATTTAAAATATCCAACCGGATGATTCATCATCGGCATTTGAGTATCCTTTAATTTCAAAGCAATTTTGAGCCGTGCCAGATCCATCGATGCACGCGGGACTGTGGCCAAACGTGCAGCCGAACAGAACAACGAGATGTTTTGCGAAACAATCCCTGCATCCATAGCTCCCATCAATTGAACATGATTACTCTTCGCATCACCCAGCTTAGACAGATCACTGACCAGCACCAACGATACCGGCGCATTGTTGACAAAGGCCTGACCGCCGGCAACCGCAGAACGATGATCTCCCTCAGAAATCAAATTTAGCTTATGCCCTTTAGCATCATACAGGTAAGTTCCTTGCGGAAGCACCACATATATGTCGATATCCTGACGATTCATGGCTGACGGAGCTGTACGTTTGCCTTCAGATGACCGATTAATACCATTGGCGGCCCAAAGTAAATCGGATAAATCGGCATTACTCAAAGCCTTCGAAGCATATTCACGAGTAGAATGGCGTTCGGATAACGCCTTCATCAGCAGTCCGGTACGATTCATGTCGGGCTTGGGCAACTGAATCGTCCGGTCGGCAGCATAGGTTGCCACCGACAAAAGCAGGAAACACACTAAAAACTGTAACTTTTTCATAATCATGTATCTTTTTAAGTAAAGCACAAATATAAAAGAATCATCAGTCAACATCTTTATTTCAAAAGAAAATTTAACAAAAAAGGCCTGTATCCCAAACCGGGCACAAGCCTTTCTCTATAAATCATTTATGTAGATTATTTCTTACCGAAATAGCGGTTATAAAGTCCTTCGAAACCTTTACCGTGACGAGCTTCATCTTTACACATCTCGTGTACGGTATCGTGGATAGCATCCAGATTCAAAGCTTTAGCACGTGTAGCGATACGTTTTTTATCTTCGCAAGCACCGGCTTCAGCATTCATTCTCTTTTCAAGGTTTGTTTTAGTATCCCATACGCAATCGCCCAACAGTTCAGCAAACTTAGAAGCATGTTCTGCTTCTTCCCAAGCATAACGTTTGAAAGCCTCAGCTACTTCAGGATAGCCTTCTCGATCGGCCTGACGGCTCATAGCCAAATACATACCAACTTCAGTACATTCGCCCATGAAGTGATTGTTCAGGTCTTTAATCATTTCTTCGTCACAACCTTTAGCTACACCAATTACGTGTTCGTCAACAAAAGTGAGTGCACCACCTTCTTCTTCAACAACTTCTACGAATTTGCTTGCAGGAGCTTTACACAAAGGACATTTCTCTGGCGCTGCGTCACCTTCATAAACATAACCGCAGACAGTACATCTAAACTTTTTCATTTCGTCTTAATTTTTAATTAATTAGTCAATACGTATATCATTTAAACATTTCTTACAAACACCTTTATAATAGTAGTGCACTTCGCTTACTTCATGTCCATCCATTTGAAGGCCTTCCACTTGTTTCATTTCAACCTGATATTTCAAATCATAAATACGCCCGCAACGCTTGCACAGAAAATGAGCATGTTGTGAAGTGTCCGCATCAAAATTCGTGTTCCGCTCGTCAATAGTAAGCATTTGTGCCGCCCCCTGTTCAGAAAACAGCCTCAAGGTATTATAGACTGTAGTCTTTGAAAGTGTTGGCATAGAGGGAGATAACTCCGTATATATTTCATCAGCCGATGGATGTGTCTTATGTTCCATCAAATAGTTCATGATAGCAATTCGCTGCATGGACGGTTTGATGTTGTGCTCTAATAATCGGTTGTATGATTCCATTTTCTTCCTCCTTTCCCAAATTGTATTCATTACAATTTTAAATCTGATGCAAAGATAAAGAGTTCTTTTATTTTCGCAAACAAAATACGATTTTTTTTTTGATTAAACAGAAAAACGGCATACAAAATTGCTTTTGTATGCCGTTTTTTATGACTATAATATGTACGTATTAAATTCCTTTAGGGTTTTCACCATATTGATTGCTACCCGGCTGTCCGTCCTGAATAGTCAGGAAAAGATACCAAAGACTACCAATCACCGGCACGAAAGTGATAAATAGCCACCATCCGCTTTTGCCGATATCATGCATACGACGTATACTGACAGCAATCATAGGCAGAAGCATAGCCAAATAATAAATACCTACAAATACGCAAATCGTACCCAAAATAGCATCAATAATACTTGCGACAATAGCAAAAATAGCCATGAACAAAACAAACATCCAGTATTCACGTCTTCTGGCTCTACCGTCGAAATCTTTCCACTTCTTTAAAACATCAATGTACTCTTTCATCTTTAATTCTTTTAATAGTTAATAATTGTTGGTATTTTGTGTTTATTTCAATAAACTGCTGCAAATATAACAATTAATATTTGTATTTTTTATATTTTCTGCGTTTATTTTTAGCAAAAGTCAAAAAGGGAGATAACCTCTTACTCAGCACCACACCGTAAAAGCCCTATACGAGCCTACCTACAGTCCCCTGTTACGCAACAAAGGTGCTATGCCGGGTTCTTTACCCCGAAAGTTCTTATACATATCCATCGCATCGTCAATGCCTCCAGGAGTGAGAATATAACGACGGAAACGGGAAGCCACTTCCTGATTAAACAGATCACCGGTTTCCTTATATGCTTCAAAAGCATCGCTATCTAACACTTCAGCCCAAATATAACTGTAATAACCAGCCGTATAGCCGCTGTTCATGATGTGATTGAAGTATGTAGTGCGATAACGAGGAGGTATTTGACTCAACAAGCCACGCTCTTTCAGCACGGCAGCCTCAAATTCAGTGACATCCATATTCCGGGGAATCTCTTTCAGTACATGATAATCCATATCAAGCAGAGAAGCGGCAAGATATTCGGTTGTAGCAAACCCCTGACCATACTTTCCACTCTTATCAAGTTTCTCAATCAATGCAGCAGGAATCACTTCACCGGTCCGATAATGTTTGGCATATATTTTCAGCACCTCCGGTTCGAATACCCAATGCTCCATAACCTGAGAAGGTAATTCCACAAAATCACGCGGCACACCGGATACGGCATGAAAGTGTACATCTTTAAACAGGTTGTGCAGCGCATGACCAAACTCATGGAATAAAGTGCCGGCTTCATCAGCACTAAGCAGAGCAGGCTGTCCTGAAGAAGGCTTAGTAAAGTTACACACAATCGTAACTACCGGCGCCAGACGTTTACCGTCACGATAGGTTTGAGAACGATAGGTTCCGCACCATGCGCCTCCCCGCTTACTATTACGAGGGAAAAAATCCATATACAATACGCCAAGATGGGTTCCGTCTTTATCTTTGCACTCAAAAGCCTGTGCTTCTTCATGCGGTTTCGGAATATCTTTGATTTCGGTGAAAGTAATGCCGTAAAGCCTGTTGGCTACATAGAAGGCACCTTCACGCACATTATTTAATTCAAGATAAGGACGCACTTCATTTTCGTCTAAACTGAACTTTGCTTTCTTAGCTTTCTCAAAATAATAGCGCCAGTCCCATCCCTCAGGAGTAAAGTTACCGCCCTCCTTCTTTATTTCAGCCTGAATGTCGGCCAGCTCTTCCTTTGCTTTTGCAACAGCCGGAGTCCAGATCTGGTTCAGCAAACGATATACATTTTCTTCGTTCTTCGCCATACGGTCTTCCAAAACGTAAGAAGCATAATCGGCATATCCCATCAATTTAGCTTTCTCCAAACGCAGAGCAACCAATTTCTTCACGATTTCATTATTATCGGTCTCATTGCCATTATTGCCACGATTGATGTATCCTTTAAAGATTTTCTCACGCAACTCGCGATTATCGGCATATTGCAGGAAGGGCATTACGCTCGGATTGTGCAAAGTAAAAAGCCACTTTTCTTGCATACCTGCCCCTTTAGCCGCTTCGGCTGCGGACGCTACAAGACCTTCGGGTAATCCGGCCAGATCTTCCTTCTTATCTATCACCAACTCAAAAGCGTTGGTTTCTTTCAGCAGGTTCTGCCCAAAAGTCAACTGCAACATCGAAATCTCACTGTTGAGTTGACGCAACTTTGCCTGATCCACAGAATCCAAATTGGCACCTCCACGAACAAATTTCTTGTAAGTTTCTTCCAATAATTTATTCTGTTCCTTATCCAGTCCCAATTTCTCCCGACGTTCATAAACTTCTTTCACACGGGCAAAAAGAGTCGGATTCAAACTAATATCATCCCGATGTGCCGAAAGCAACGGAGTGATCTCTTTATTAAAGGCCTGCATTTCGTCGTTCGTATTACAACTGTTCAAACCACTAAACACAGTACTCACCCTATTTAATAACTCTCCGCTCTGATCGAATGCAGCGATGGTATTATAGAAATCAGGAACTGAACGTTGATTAACAATGGCATCGATTTCTTTTTTCTGTTCTTCCATTCCTTTCAGGAAAGCTTCTTTGTAATGCTCTACTTTAATCAGGTCGAACGGTGGAACACCGAAAGGAGTTGAATACTCTGTCAGTAAAGGGTTTCCGGCATCGGTGGCTACTTTCTGTCCGGCTGTGCCGCAAGCAGTCATCACGGCAGCCACTCCGGCAGCCATAAGCATCTTCTTCATGTTTTTGCGCGATTTAATAATATAATGTATCAATTCAATTTTGACAAAAATACAAAGATTCGATTAAAATGTCTACTTTTGCAACAAGAAATGATAAACTCTAATAGAAAATGAACTACGGATTCGTAAAAGTTGCGGCGGCCGTTCCCCGCGTAAAAGTAGCAGATTGCAAATTTAACTCTGAAAGATTGGAGAGTCTTATTACCATAGCCGAAGGTAAAGGAGTACAGATTCTCACTTTCCCCGAAATGTGCATTACCGGATATACTTGTGGAGACTTGTTCGCCCAGCAACTTTTGCTTGAACAAGCAGAAATGGCTTTGATACAGATTCTAAACAGTACCCGCCAACTGGACATCATTTCTATACTGGGCATGCCGATAGTGGTAAACTCCACAGTAATTAATGCCGCAGTGGTCATACAAAAAGGTAAAATACTGGGGGTAGTGCCCAAAACCTACCTGCCTAATTATAAAGAGTTCTATGAGCAACGTTGGTTTACATCTGCCCTACAAGTTTCGGAAAACAGTATACGGCTTTGCGGACAAACTGTTCCGATGGGTAACAATCTGTTGTTTGAAACAGCGGAAACGACTTTCGGCATAGAAATATGTGAAGACCTTTGGGCTACTGTTCCTCCCAGTTCCTCACTCGCGCTACAAGGGGCGGAAATCATATTTAACCTTTCCGCCGATGATGAAGGTATTGGTAAACACAATTATCTTTGCTCTCTAATCAGCCAGCAATCTGCACGCTGCATTTCCGGTTATGTTTTTTCGTCCAGTGGCTTCGGTGAATCGACAACGGATGTTATTTTTGCCGGAAACGGGCTTATTTATGAAAACGGATATCTACTGGCACGGAGTGAACGTTTTTGCATGGAGGAACAGTTGGTTATCAATGAAATTGATGTGGAATGTATCCGTGCGGAACGTCGTGTCAATACAACTTTTGCTGCCAATAAGGCTAATTGTCCGGGTAAAGAGGCTGTCAGGATCTCTACAGAGTTTGTCAACAACAAAGATCTGAACCTGACCCGTACATTCAATCCACATCCTTTTGTTCCGCAAGGAACCGAACTCAACAGCCGCTGTGAGGAGATCTTCTCGATTCAAATAGCCGGACTGGCACAACGCCTGCTACATACCGGAGCCAAAACAGCCGTAATAGGTATTTCCGGAGGGCTTGACTCAACACTCGCCTTATTGGTATGCGTCAAGACTTTTGATAAATTGGGATTATCTCGCAAAGATATTCTGGGTATAACCATGCCAGGATTCGGAACAACCGACCGTACTTATCACAATGCCATCGACCTGATGAATTCCTTGGGAGTTTCAATACGGGAAATCAGTATCAGGGAAGCATGTATCCAACACTTTAAAGATATCGGACACGATCTCAATATACACGATGTAACATACGAGAATTCACAGGCACGCGAACGTACCCAAATCTTAATGGATATAGCCAACCAAACATGGGGTATGGTAATCGGAACCGGAGACCTGTCGGAACTCGCATTGGGATGGGCAACGTACAACGGAGATCATATGTCGATGTATGGTGTCAACGCAGGTATTCCCAAGACACTGGTGAAACACTTAGTACAGTGGGTAGCCGAAAACGGTATGGATGAAGCATCCAAAGCAACTCTGCTGGATATTGTGGACACTCCTATCAGTCCGGAACTGATACCGGCAGACGAGAACGGAGAAATCAAACAAAAAACGGAAGATCTCGTTGGTCCTTACGAACTACACGACTTCTTCCTATATTATTTCTTACGGTTCGGCTTCCGCCCGTCAAAAATCTACTTCCTGGCACAAACTGCATTTAGTGGAGTTTATGATGATGAAACAATCAAAAAATGGCTGCAAACTTTCTTCCGCCGCTTCTTCAACCAGCAGTTTAAACGCTCTTGCCTGCCGGACGGACCGAAAGTAGGAAGTATATCCATCAGCCCCAGAGGGGACTGGCGCATGCCAAGTGATGCCAGTTCGGCTGCATGGCTGAAAGAAATAGCCGAATTGTAACAGAGACGATACCTCTTTTTAACATAACACTGCGATCTTTGCAGCGTCATATTAAAAAGAGGTAAAGTTATGAAAAGACATTTTATTTTAGCATTTGTTTTATTGGCATCCAGTATTGCCTTAAATGCAGCCAATTCATTGCCGGACGATGATAAATCCGACAATAAGAACAAAACAGAAGTCAATTCTGTCGTCAAAAAAACATGGGAGTTCTACTCCGCCATCAAACAACCTTCTGCCGATGCGCTGACTAATGCGGGTAACTACAAATTCGGGCAAGAAGCCGGCTATCTCTATAACCAATTCATGAAGATCTATGTAGTCAGGGAAGAAGTGGTTCCCGGAGACCCTACCCGCCGTACCGTAATTCGCAAACCCACCATCTACAACGCAGTACGCTCCATCGAGAAACAGCTGAATAAAGAGCTCAAAAGCAATAAAATGACCAGAGAGCAAGTAGCTGCAGAATTCACAAATGTACTGAAAGTAGCTATTTCCGCCTATGATTCCGAAAGCGAATCATTTGAAGACGCTTTACAGATAAATCGCAAAAATGCAACCGACCTTCTCTCCGTATTTCAAAATGTAAAACTGACAGAAATCTAAAATTCTTTTTTTTCAATAGGTAAATTAATATTAATGGCAAGTCTTGGGCAAAAGAAAACTTTTGCCCAAGCACTCGCCATGACTAAACACTCAATGATTAGTACTTATGAACAGTAAATTTCTCCTGCTACTCTGTAGTATGTTATTGTGCACATCACTTGTATTCGCACAATCGGTCAAAGTAACAGGTACAGTCACAGACAAAATAGGGGCAGTAATCGGTGCCACTATTATGGTGAAAAACTCATCAAACGGAACTGTCACCGATATAGACGGTCGCTACAGCATCGAAGTTCCCAAAGGCGCAACACTACTATTCTCTTTCGTTGGTTACAGCACAGTAGAGAAAGAGGTAGGTAACAACACTGTAATCAATGTCGAACTGTCTGACGATATTCAGGCCATCGATGAGGTAGTGGTCACTGCAATCGGTATCAAGCAGCAAAAGAAGAAGATCGGTTACACAACCCAACAAATCAACAGTGAAGTGTTGAATGCCACTCCCAGCCTGAATGTGGGCTCAGCTCTTTCGGGACAAGTAGCCGGACTGCTGGTAGCCAACCCTACCGGTATTTTTCAGGCACCGAGTTTCAAACTTCGCGGCAACGCACCATTGGTTGTACTGGACGGAGTTCCGGTAGAAACCGACTTTTTCGATATCTCAAGTGAGAATATTGAAAGTGTCAATGTACTAAAAGGTACGGCAGCCTCAGCCTTATATGGCTCACGCGGGAAAAACGGTGCTATCCTGATCACCAGTAAAACAGCTAAAAAAGAAGGGTTGGAAATCAACTTCTCTACCAACAACATGATCACAGCCGGCTTTGCAGTGCTTCCCGAGACACAACATCAGTACGGTAGCGGATCAAATGGTAAATATGAATTCTGGGACGGTGCCGACGGTGGCATTTCGGATGGTGACATGACTTGGGGACCCAAATTAAATGTAGGAACCAAAGTAGCTCAGTGGAACAGCCCGATCCGGGATAAAGTGACTGGAAAAGAAATTCCCTGGTGGGGAGATGTAAAAGGTACTCAGTATGATGACAAATCGCGCTATGAACGTGTACCTATCGACTGGGTATCCCATGACAACCTGAAAGACTTTCTGCAAACCGGACTGGTAACCAACAACAATATCTCGATAGCTTATAAAGGAGAGAAAGCACGCTACTTCGTCACCGGACAATATGCTTACCAGAAGGGACAGGTGCCTTCTACTGAAATGCACAGTGGAGGTATCAACTTCAACTCTACCTTTGATCTGGCTAAAAACTTGCAATTGGATGCCAATCTGGCCTACAACAAAATAGTTGCCCCGAGTTATCCGCGCTACGGATACGGACCTAAAAACCACATGTACACCATCGTTGTATGGATGGGAGACGATGTGAACGGTAAAGAACTCCAAAAACATAAATACGTTCCCGGGCAGGAAGGGTATCGTCAGGCAAGTTACAATTATGCATGGTATAATAATCCTTACTTTGCAGCCGAAGAACTCCAGCAATCCGAAAGTCGGGATGTGGTGAACGGACAACTCCGCCTGAATTATCAAATCCTCCCCAATCTGAACATACAGGGACGTGCCGCCTTACGCCAGAAAACAATTCTTCAGGAAATGAAAGTACCCAAAACTTACATGAACTACGGTGACTCCCGGGAAGGTGACTACAAAGTATGGAATGACCGTCAAACTAATGTAGACGCTGATGTACTGGCTACCTACACTCAAGATCTGACTCCGGATATCCTCTTCACCCTGAATGCCGGAACTTCGGTATTCTACCGTAATTACCGTCAGGAATACCAGTCTACCGACGGTTTGATTGTTCCATTCGTATACAGCATCAAAAACACACAAGGTCCTTCCATTACCGATGCCAACCGAAATGAAAAATCAATCCGCAGTATTTATGGATCAATCAACCTTGATCTTTACAAATATGCTTATCTGACGTTGACCGGACGTAATGACTGGTCATCTACTCTGGCAAAAGGCAGCAACTCTTACTTCTATCCTTCTGTCGCACTGAGTACTATGGTATCCGAATACATCAAATTGCCAACATTTATGGACTATCTCAAAATGTATGGTTCATGGGCGGTTGTCTCTACCGACCTGTCTCCCTACCAGATCATGTCCACTTATACAAAAGATTCCAATTACGGTTCGAATCCATCTATTTCCTACCCTTCTTCTCTGGTCAACTATTACATTAAACCCCAGAAAACGACATCCTGGGAAGCCGGATTGTCAACAGCATTCTTCCGTAACCGGTTGTCTTTCGACCTGACTTATTATCATACGATCGATGAGAACCAGATTATCGACCTGAATATTTCGAATGCATCGGGTTTCACCAGCCGTAAAGTGAACGGTAACCAATATACCACCAACGGATGGGAAATCATGGCCAATGTACAGGCTATCAAAAATAAAGATTTTCAATGGGATTTCTCCTTGAACTGGAGTAAGAGTGTAAAAAAACTGACGGAAATATATGGCGGACAGAAAAAGTTCGGTGACCTGAAAGTGGGTGACCGTGCCGATGCATTTTACGGTTCACAATGGCAGAAAAGTGCTGATGGAGAATTGATCCTGGATGAAAACGGTATGCCTACTAAAGACGCATATAAACAATATCTGGGACATCTGGATCCGAACTTCCGAATGGGTATGCAAAATACTTTCCGCTACAAAGACTTCACACTGTCTGTCGATCTGGACGGCGCTTATAAAGGAGTAATCTATTCTGTATTAAGCGAAAAGTTGTGGTGGGGAGGAAAGCATCCGGAATCAGTGGAGTACAGGGACGCACAATATGCCGTCGGACACCCGATATATGTACCCAATGGGGTAGTCGTAACCGGAGGAGAGTTGAAACGTGACATTGACGGTAATGTAATCTCTGACACACGCACCTACAAACGTAACACGACAGCGGTCGATTGGCAACAATGGTGCCAGAACTATCCTTATCAAGCTTATGTATCTTCGAAAGAAAATGCCAAATTTGCCAATGTATTCGACCGTAGCTACATTAAGCTCCGCCGAGTGGCACTGACTTACAACTTCACCAAACTACTTCCAAAACAAAGCCCCGTGAAAGGACTTACAGCTACAGTTTTTGGCAACAACCTAGCTGTCTGGAAAAAAGTCCCCTTTGTCGATCCGGACTACACCGGAGACAGCAACGACGGAGGTGCCAACGATCCAACCGCACGCTATATCGGCATGGGTGTCAACATAAAATTCTAAACGAATAAGAAACTAATAAGAAATTATAAAATGAAAAAGATAATATTACTCATCGTATCTGTATGGATGTGCGTTTCCTGTGGAAACCTGGAAGAGATGAACATTGACCCGGACAATGCCACTCAGACCCACCCCAAACTCCTGCTGACCCAAATCTGCATGAATGCTTTTAAAAGAGGGACTGACGGAATGTATGCTACCAAAAAAGTAATTCAAGCCGACGGAGAGAGTGCAGATCAATATTACAAATGGACCCGCGGAAGTTTTGGCTACTATGACAATCTCCGCAATGTACAAAAGATGGGTGAAGAGGCAGAACGTGTAAATGCTCCGGTGTATACGGCACTCACTAAATTCTTCCGCGCCTACTACTTCTATGAACTGACTCTCCGTTTCGGAGACATCCCCTACAGTCAGGCCTTGAAAGGAGAAAAAGAAGAAATATACACTCCCGAATATGATGCACAAGAGGATGTTTTTGCAGGGATCCTCCAAGAATTGAGAGAAGCAGACGAAATACTGGCAAATGACGCATCTGTCATTGACGGAGACATCATCTATAACGGAAATAGCACCCAGTGGAGGAAACTGATCAACTCTTTTCGTCTGAAAGTTCTGATGACCCTCTCCAATCATACAACAGTCGGGAATATAAACATCGCTTCTGAATTTAAAAACATTGCGACAAACAGCCCGTTGATGAATAGCCTGGCAGACAATGGACAGTTGGTTTACCTGGATCAGCAGGGCAACCGATATCCTCAATTCAATGCCCAATGGTCCGGCTATTATATGGATGATACATTTATCCAACGTATGCGCGAACGTCGGGACCCACGCCTGTTCATCTTCAGCACACAGACCAACAAAGGAAAGACTGAAGGAAAACCTATCGACGACTTCAGTTCTTACGAAGGAGGAGACCCTGCGGCTCCTTATAGCGATGCGATTATCAAAGTTAGTGAGGGTACCATATCTCCCATTAACGACCGTTTCCGTACAGATCCGATTGTAGAGCCCACCATGCTGATGGGGTATGCCGAATTACAACAAATTCTTGCTGAAGCTGTTGTACGGGGATGGATCAGTGGCAATGCACAAACGTATTACGAGAAAGGTATCCGCGCCTCGTTCTCTTTCTATGAAACCCATGCAAAAGATTATGCCGACTATCTGAACGAGAACGCAGTGGCCCAATATCTGAAAGAACCATTGGTCGACTTCACCCAAGCATCCGGTACTGAAGAGCAGATAGAACGCATTATCATGCAGAAATACCTGGTTACATTCTACCAAGGCAACTGGGATTCCTTTTACGAACAACTACGTACCGGCTATCCGGACTTCCGTCGCCCAGCCGGAACAGAAATCCCCAAACGATGGATGTATCCGCAAGGAGAATATGATAACAACGGTACTAACGTAGAAACGGCTATTACACGCCAATTCGGTGCAGGAAATGACAAAATAAACCAAGCTACCTGGTGGCAAAAAAAATCATAGAATAAAATATATACTCTTAATCCATATTTATAATGAAAAAGATTATTTTAAGCAGCGTATTATTGCTATCCGGCTTCTTTATCCAAGCGCAGCAAGCTCCCGAAAAAATCAGCTTTAATTCCAATGGTGAATTTAAGATAGCGCAATTTACCGATATGCACTTGGGACATGATCAGGAGAAAGACCGAATAGTGGGAGATATGATCAAAGAAGTACTTGATTCTGAAAAGCCTGACCTCGTGATATTTACAGGAGACAATACTACTATGGATGAAGTCCGGCAAGCTTGGGAAGCCATATCTGCCGAACTGTCGGCCCGCCGGATCCCCTGGACAGCCGTATTGGGAAATCATGATGACGAATATGCCGTAAAGCGTAATGAAATCATTCGTATCATCCGAGAACAACCGTATTGTATGATGAAACAAGTGGCAGAAGGAATAAAAGGAGAAGGTAACCATATTCTCCCTATTTACAGTTCGAAAGACGGAAATAAAACAGCCGCATTGCTTTATTGCCTGGACACAAATGCTTATTCGAAGATAAAAGCTGTAAAAGGATATGACTGGATCGGACGATCCCAAATAGACTGGTACTCCCGCGAAAGCCGGAAGTACACAGAACGGAATGAGGGACAACCATTACCTGCATTGACCTTCCTCCATATTCCGCTACCGGAGTACACCCAAGCATGGGAATCGTTCGAAACCAAACGTTACGGAGACCGTAACGAAAAAGAATGCAGTCCCAATATAAACAGCGGTATGTTTGCCAATATGCTGGAATGCGGTGATGTTATGGGTGTTTTTGCCGGACACGACCACGTAAACGATTACATCGCTACTCTCTATAACATCGCTTTAGGATATGGACGAGCTTCGGGCGGAAAAAACACTTACGGAGATAAAACACCAGGCAGTCGTATCATCGTATTGAAAGAAGGTAAACGTGAATTCGATACTTGGCTTCGGGAAAAAGGAAATACGGCAAAACTGAACGTATGTACATATCCCGGCTCTTTTGTAAAAGAGAAATAGAAATCACTTTTATAAATATTCAAATAGAAAGGGCTATAAAAACTTTTTAGGTGATTTACAGATTATCCCTCCAACCTATAATAAACGTTTGTCGAATTATAGTTGGAGGGATAAATTTATAAGGTAAAAAGTTAATTGTCACAAAACTCCTTTACTGGACGGCAATTCGAAATGATAGATATCCCTCTTCAACGCCATCTTCAACGCACGGGCCAGCGCTTTGAATATTCCCTCTATCTTGTGATGCTCATTCTGCCCCTCAGCCTTAATATTGAGGTTCATCTTGGCTGCATCACTCAGAGACTTAAAAAAGTGTAAAAACATCTCGGTAGGCATCTCTCCTATCTTTTCACGCTTAAACTCGGCATCCCATACCAACCACGGACGTCCTCCGAAATCCAGGCATACCCGGCAAAGGCAATCATCCATGGGCAAAGCATAACCGTAACGTTCAATTCCTCTTTTACTACCCAGCGCCTGATAGATACACTCACCCAATGCGATAGCCGTATCTTCGATGGTATGATGTTCGTCTACCTCGAGGTCCCCCTTCACCCGGATCGTTAAATCCATACCGGAATGTTTACCAATCTGCTCAAGCATATGGTCAAAGAAACCTAACCCGGTAGAAATGTCACAAGTACCCTTACCATCCAGATTGAGGGCTACCAGGATATCGGTTTCTTTCGTTGTCCTGCGTATTTCTGCTTTCCGCTCTCCTGCAAAAAGGAACTCAGCCACCCGATCCCAATCAGTAGTGGCAAGAGCACAATAAGTTTCCAGTCCCTTTTCTTTCAGCAAATCAATGGATTCCTGAAGGTAAATGGCACGGCAACCTATATTTTTAGCCAATTCTACATCTGTCGGACGATCTCCAATGACAAAGCTGCCCTCCAGATCATATTCCGGATTGGAAATATACTTAGTCAACATTCCTGTACGCGGCTTCCTCGTAGGAGCACAATCTTCGGGCATACTGCGATCTATCAGGATATCATCGAACGTAATGCCTTCTCCGGCCAGAGTTTTCAACATCAGGTTGTGCGCCGGCCAAAAAGTTTCTTCTAGGAAAGAAGAGGTGCCCAAACCATCCTGATTGGTCACCATGACAAATTCAAAATCAAGTTTACTGCGAATAAAGCCCAAGTTGCGGAAAACTTTAGGATAGAATTCAAGCTTCTCCAGTGAATCGAGCTGATAGTCGACAGGCGGCTCAATGACAAGCGTGCCATCACGGTCTATAAACAGTACTTTCTTTTTCATTTTTCCTATTGATATTTTTTCAGTGCTCCAATCAGTTTGGCATTCTCCGTCCGTGTACCTACAGTCACACGAAGGCAGTTGCCACACAATGATATGGAATTTCGATTACGTACAATAATACCCTCTCCCACCAGATAATTATAAATCTTCACGGCATCGGTCACACGTGCCAGAAAAAAATTGGCATTCGATGGAAATACCTGTAATACGCAAGGCAACTCAACGAAAGCTTCTTCCAGATATCCCCTCTCCTCCTTCAATATTTTTACCCAGCGTTCTATCTCGTAGTATTTGTGAAGCATTTCTATAGCTTGTTGCTGAGTCAACTGATTCACATTATACGGATACTTGATTTTACTCAAAACACCGATAATCCCCTCGGAGGCAAAAGCCATACCCAAACGAATAGCCGCACAACCAAACGCTTTTGAGAAAGTCTGCAAGATAATCAGATTCGGATACTTACCCAACTCTGACAAAAATGAGGGTTCATCGGAAAAATCATTATAAGCCTCGTCCAGAATGACCAATCCTTCGAAATCATTGATCACCTTTATTATCTCAGACCGAAGCAGATCATTTCCCGTCGGATTATTGGGTGAACAAAGGAAAATCATCTTAGTCCGTTCATCCGCAACTGCCAACAACTCATCGGCAGAAAACTGAAAATCATCGTGAAGCAGCACTTTGCGGTATTCCACATCATTGACATCGGCACAAACCTGATACATGCCGTACGTAGGATCGATAGCAACCACATTGTCTCTGCCCGGCTCACAGAAAGCACGAAACACCAAATCAATAGCCTCATCACTGCCATTTCCCAGAAAGATATGGGCAGGAGTTACTTTTTTTATCTTGGACAATTCCAACTTCAGATCCCGTTGCATCGGATCCGGATAGCGATTGTGCGGCAGGTTATACGGATTTTCGTTAGCATCCAGAAAAACAGATGCTGATGCCCCACTATATTCATCACGGGCCGAAGAATAGGGTTTTAGTCTCCAAATATTCGGACGGGTTAATTCTTGCAATGTTTTCATTTTCTTATCTCCTCCAATCTAACAGTTACCGCATTTTTGTGCGCATCCAGGTGTTCATTGGCAGCCATCACCTCAATAGCCGGGCCAATAGCCGACATTCCATTGGGAAGTATCTCTTGAAAAGTGATCTTACGGATGAAACTGTCCAGACTCACTCCGCTATAGGCTTTAGCATAGCCGTTGGTAGGTAAAGTATGGTTAGTTCCCGAAGCATAATCACCTGCGCTTTCGGGAGAGAAGGCACCCAAAAAGACCGAACCGGCATTGACTATCTGTCCGGCTACTTCCATATAGTCCTTCGTCTCAATAATCAGGTGTTCAGGAGCGTAAGCATTGGTAAGTTCCAAAGCTTCCTCCATATCCTTCACCAATATCAACTTACTGTTGGCCAAAGATTTTTCGGCAATATCGCGACGGGTTAGATAGCCCAACTGTCGCTCAACTTCGTATACGACTTCCGTTTGCAATTTTTCAGACGTAGTAATCAACACAGCCTGGCTATCCACTCCATGTTCCGCCTGAGACAGAAGATCAGCGGCAACAAACACTGGATTAGCAGATTCGTCAGCCAGCACTTCTACTTCTGAAGGTCCGGCCGGCATATCAATGGCTACATCCCTCAAGCTAACAAGTTGTTTGGCTGCTGTAACATACTGGTTTCCCGGACCAAATATCTTATAAACCTTAGGAATACTCTCTGTTCCGTATGCCATGGAAGCAATGGCCTGTACTCCACCCGCCTTAAATATTTTGCTGACTCCGGCCAGATGGGCAGCAAAAAGGATTGCCGGGTGCACTTTCCCATTTTTGTCAGGTGGTGTGCAAAGTACAATCTCTTTGCAGCCGGCAATCTTGGCAGGAATTGCAAGCATAAGCACGGTAGAGAATAAAGGGGCCGTTCCTCCGGGAATATATAAGCCGACCTTTTCAATGGCTACTGCCTTCTGCCAACAAGTAACCCCTTCCATAGTATCTACCTTTTTCCCCTCAAAACGCTGTGCAGCATGGAAAGCTTCAATATTACGTTTAGCCAGATAAATGGCAGCTTTCAATTCTATAGGAACCTCTTTTTCTGCTTCTTCAATCTCTTCGAGTGTAACGCCCAGTGAAGTAAGTTCGGCTTTATCAAACATAGCTTCATACTCCATCACCGTCCGGTCTCCACCAACTCTTACACGATTAATAATATCACGTACAGTATCAAAAAGGCTTTCTGTGTTGAGTACGGGGCGCTTCAGAATTTCATCCCACTGCGATCTATCGGGGTATTTAATCAGTTTCATTATTTTTTTAATTAAAAGTTCAACAAACAGACTCGCCTAAATAATCATCTTTTCAATAGGCAATACTAAAATTCCCTCCGCTCCCAGTGCTTTCAGTTTACCTATAATCTCCCAAAATCGTTTTTCATCAAGTACTGTATGCACAGAGCACCAACCTTCCTGTGCCAACGGCATTACGGTAGGACTCTTCATCCCCGGCAATACGGCAATAATATCGTCCAACTTATCTTTAGGTGCATTCATCAGTACATATTTTTTATCTTCGGCTGTTTTCACGGCATCCATACGGAAAAGCAATTCGTCCAATACCTCTTTCTTCTCTTTACTCATATTCTTATTGCCTATCAGCAGAGCTTCCGACTTCATCACGACCTCCACTTCTTTCAGACGATTGCTGACCAACGTAGAACCGGAACTGACAATATCAAAAATGGCATCCGCCAGTCCGATGCCTGGAGCAACCTCTACAGATCCGGTAATGACATGAACCTCGGCTTTAACTCCATTACTTTTCATGAAATTATCCAGAATTCCCGGATATGAAGTAGCAATTTTTTTTCCATTAAACCAACTTAGACCGGGATATTCAATATCTTTGGGCATAGCCAGAGATAAACGACATTTGCTGAATCCAAGACGCTTAATAATTTCTGCGTCTTCTTGTTTTTCTACGAATTCATTTTCTCCCACTATACCAAGATCAGCAACTCCCGTAGCCACAGATTGTGGAATATCGTCATCACGGAGGAAAAGCACCTCAATTGGAAAATTGGACGACTGTACGAGTAAAGTACGTTTAGTTGTGCTCAGTTTGATGTCTGATTCTTCAAGAAGGGCCATAGTTTCTTCAAAAAGGCGCCCCTTGGCTTGTACTGCGATTCTTAACATAATTACAATATCTTAATTTACAATTTAAATTCAATATCCGGAAAATAAAAAAGGCCCACCTTATCGGTAAGCCTCGTATTCTATCATATATATACACAATATCATCCTGCCCACCGAGTTATTCGATCGAGTAATGATGATGGCGATGTGTAATAGTAATGTTCATATCTTCATTCTTTATGCGACAAAAATAAACTATTAGTTCCGAATCACCAAACAATTATCAGAAAAACTTCCGTTTTTCTTTCAAATCAAAGGGAGTATCTCTTCATCTTCTACTCCACATGATAAAAAGTGCATCTCTTCTTTAGCTTTTTCCTTTGGAAAAGTGAAATAAGTGCAGATCGCTTCCGTACACAATTCTCCATTTTTGTTATAAAGACGTGCCTCTATCAGTACAATATTGCGTTTCACCTCTTTAATATGTGCCTTGAGTACTACATGCGAATCATTAGTATTGATCGACTTACGATAGCGAGTTTCCATTTTCGATGTCACTCCTGTCGTCTGTAACTTCCGGAGAACCACCCAGGCACAGATTTCATCGAGAAGTACCGCCTGAATGCCTCCATGCAACGTATCAATCCATCCTTGGTATTCGGGACGCGGACGCCAGATACTTATCACTTCATCATCCTCTTCATAAAATTCCATTTTCACACCGGCTTCATTGTTGGGAGCACAACCAAAGCAATTATATCCTTCCATTCCCTTCCAAGGATTAATAATCTTTTTCATACTTTCCTATTTTAAATTGCTCAAAGATATAAATCTTTTTGTAAAATGCACAATTCTCGCTACCAGAACTTTATCTATCATTCATTTGTTATACGAATATTCTATTGAAGAAAGGAAAAATATGAAAACAGTAGTAGACAAAGCCTCCTCCAGAGGTTATTTCAATCATGGCTGGCTTAAAACCTACCATACATTTAGCTTTGCAAACTATTACAACCCATCGAGAATGCATTTTGGCGCATTGAGGGTGCTGAATGATGACAGTGTAGCTCCATCAATGGGATTTGATACACATCCTCACCAGAATATGGAAGTGATTTCTATTCCCTTGAAAGGTTATCTGAGACATGGTGACAGTGTAAAAAACACCCAAACCATCACTCCCGGCGATATCCAAGTAATGAGTACGGGTAAAGGTATCTTTCACAGCGAATATAATGGCAGCGATAAAGAACAGTTAGAATTCCTACAAATATGGATATTTCCGAGAATCGAGAATACAGAACCGGAATATAACAACTACGATATCCGCCCCTTACTGAAAAGAAACGAACCGATCTTGATTATCTCGCCTGACGGTAAGGTACCTGCTTCCATCAAACAAGATGCCTGGTTTTCCATGGGAACATTTGATGCCGGAAAAAGCTTTGAATACAAATTGCACCAAGAAGGCAACGGAGTTTATATCTTCATCATCGAAGGGGATGTGAAGGTTGCAGATAATCTGTTATCAAAGCGTGACGGTATCGGACTCTGGGATACGAAGAACTTTAAAGTGGAGGTAATCCAGGAAGCAACTTTATTGTTAATGGAAGTACCAATGCGATAAAGCAATAATAAAACATAAGAAAGGCTGCCCCGCTTTATGCGAAGGCAGCCTTTCTTTTCATTTATTGAACACACTATTTATTTTTCTTTCCGGTAGTTCTCAAGTCCGGTCTGCAAGAAGTCTATATACTTGGATATATCTTCATCATAAGCATATGACTTGTTCAGCGGCTTACCTTCATTATCAATCAAAACATAAAAAGGCTGGGCATTGGCACCAAATTTCACACGCTGCAGATAACTCCATTTATCACCTACCGTACGCAGAGTACGTTCTGTTCCATTCTCTGTAATCTTCACCGGTTCGGTAAGTGGAGTCTTGTTATCAACATAAAGGGTAATCAATACATAATCATTATTGATAATGCTACTTACCTTCGGATCAGTCCATACGGCAAGCTCCATCTTACGACAGTTCACACAACCATATCCTGTAAAATCGAGCATCACCGGTTTGTTATGCTGGCGGGCATATTCCATACCCAAGTCATAATCGTCGAACTTAGCATGTACCTCATTGGTATAAAGATTAAAGTCCTGAGTCTTCATAGGTGGTGCAAACGCACTGACAGCCTTCAAAGGTGCTCCCCACAGGCCCGGAATCATATAAATGGCAAAAGCCAAAGAGATCAGTGCCATGAAAAAACGAGGAACGCTCACTTTCGTATCATCGTCATCGTGTGGAAACTTGATCTTGCCTAACAGATAGAAACCAAGCAAAGCAAAAATCACAATCCACAAAGCAAGGAAAGTTTCACGATCCAGAATTCTCCATCCATATGCCAAATCGGCAACAGACAGGAATTTTAGAGCAAAAGCCAATTCCAAAAAGCCCAATGTTACTTTAATCACATTCATCCAGCCTCCTGACTTAGGCATTGATTTCAGCCAAGACGGGAATAAGGCGAATAAAGTGAACGGCAGAGCCAGCGCAATGGCAAAACCGAGCATACCAATCGCAGGAGCAACTACGCTGCCGGTAGTAGAAACCTGTACTAACAGGAATCCGATAATAGGGCCTGTACAAGAGAAAGATACAAGCGATAATGTAAATGCCATCAAGAAAATACTCAGTAATCCGCTGGTAGCTTCTGCTTTACTATCTACAGCCGTACTCCATTTTGCAGGAAGTGTCAGTTCGAAAGCTCCAAAGAAAGAGGCGGCAAATACGATCAACATCAGACAGAACAGAATATTGAAGACCGCATTGGTGGAAAGAGCATTTAGCGCACTGGCACCGAATATCAAAGTAATGGCAAGTCCCAATGCCACATAGATCACAACGATAGATGCACCATAAGTCCATGCATCACGGATACCTTTCTTTTTATCTTTGCTCCTTTTTAAAAAGAAGCTTACCGTCATCGGTATAATAGGCCATACACAAGGAGTAAACAAGGCCAGCAAACCTCCCAGGAATCCTGTAATAAAGATATAGATCCAGGACATATCTTCCTGAGAATTTGCTTCTCCGAACTTCTTCAAATCATTAATAACCGGCTTCCATAAATCAATGCTGCCTACAGCAGGAGTAACAGCAGTAGCTGCCGGTTCTATAATACTATCAGAAACTGATGCGACAGGCTCTTCAACCGATGCTGCAGGAGTCTCTTTTACCGAAGTTGCAGCAGTTACAGCCGCCTTACCCGAAAGCTTGAAAGGGACTTGTGTAGGAGGTAAACAGTTTTCATCGTTACAAGCTCCATACTCCATATAACCTTCAATTGAATAATCATTGCCGGTAAACTTTATCTTTTGTACGAACTGGGCTGTCTTTTCAAAATAACGCACCTTCATTTCGAATAGCTTATCAAAGCTCGAAACTTCTTTTCCCCTCGGGGTCAATTTACCAACCACTTCGGCACCTGATATCTTATCCACATTAAAAGTAGCAGAAATAGGACCACCATCACCCAGATCGGTAGAATATACATGCCAACCGGCTTCAATCGTACCAGTAAAAACGATTTCGGCTTCAGCACCCGATCGGGTTTTCAGCTCTGTTTTAAACTTTACAGGTTCTTGTATCTGCGCCTGTGTCGTAAACACAACCAACAGTAAAAGCAGAAAAGAGGATAATTTCTTCATTCTTTAATTTTTTATGATGTTTCTAAAAATATAACAGCTATCGAAATTTCCAGGTTTGAGTTTTCGGCAAATCTTAAATAGCTATCATTTTTTATAACTAAAATTCATAATCTACACACGCCCGGCTCTCTTTCGTTTCCGCCAGAATTTTACCGGCAGCCACATGTTCGGGATGGGTAGCGTAGAACTTTACATCATCCAGATTATCAAATTCACTATACAACGCAATATTCCAGGTTTCCCCCGGATTCATATTCAGCCCGACCTCAATCTTACGGATCACAGAGATTTTAGCAGGCAATGCTTCGATAGCTTCTTTAAAACTATTCATCACAACGAGTTTCTTTTCTACAGAAACATCGTCTCTTAACTTAAATAATACAATGTGTTTTACCATTACGTTGTTATTTTAATTATTTGTTTTTATATTTGTCAGCCGAAGTTGTTTTTTACAATTGCAAAATTACTTTATTTGTTTCAAATATACACTATAAAAGGATGTTAATAATAGGAATAGCAGGCGGAACAGGCTCAGGAAAGACCACCGTCGTACGGAAAATCATTGAGAGTCTGCCGGCTGGCGAAGTAGTATTACTGCCACAGGATTCATACTATAAAGACAGCAGTCATGTGCCGGTGGAGGAACGGCAGAACATCAATTTTGATCATCCGGACGCTTTTGAGTGGAGCCTTTTGTCTAAACATGTTTCCATGCTGAGAGAAGGCAAGTGCATTGAGCAGCCCACCTATTCCTATCTGACCTGTACCCGTCAGCCCGAAACGATACATATTGAGCCACGTGAAGTTGTCATTATCGAAGGTATCCTGGCCCTATGCGACAAAAAACTGCGTAATATGATGGATCTGAAAATATTCGTCGATGCCGATCCTGATGAACGGCTAATACGCGTCATCCAACGTGATGTAGTGGAACGGGGCCGTACGGCAGAAGCTGTAATGGAACGATACACACGCGTTCTGAAACCCATGCATTTGCAGTTCATCGAACCTTGTAAACGTTATGCCGACCTGATTGTCCCTGAAGGGGGAAGCAATCAAGTAGCCATCGATATATTGACCATGTACATCAAAAAACACATCGGTTAGTCATGAAACGGCACCTCGTAGTTTACTCTCTCTTTTTCCTGCTCTTCTGTATACTGTCCTGCCGTAATAAGCAGGTAATCGTTACAGAAGATACTTATGCACACGACTTGGAGCAAATCAAAGATAGTGGCGAGCTCGTCGTTCTCACCCTTTACAGTTCGACATCTTATTTCATTTACCGTGGGCAAGACATGGGTTTCCAGTATGAACTCAGTGAACAATTCGCTAAAAGTTTAGGCGTAAAATTGCGCATAGAGGTTGCCAAGGATGTACCGGAATTAATTCGGAAATTGCTGAATGGTGAAGGAGATCTTATCGCATATAATATTCCAATTACCAAAGAATTAAAAGACAGTCTGATTTATTGCGGTGAAGAAGTAATCACCCACCAGGTGATTGTTCAGCGAAACACCGGAAAAACAAAGCCACTGAAGGATGTAACCGAATTGATCGGCAAAGATATATACGTAAAACCGGGCAAATATTACGAGCGGTTGGTCAATCTGGATAAAGAACTTGGCGGAGGTATTCATATTCATAAAGTAACTAATGACAGCATTACTGCTGAAGATCTGATAACTCAGGTTGCACAAGGTAAAATCCCCTATACGGTTGCAGACAATGACGTAGCCAAACTGAATGGCACTTATTATCCCAATCTGAATACCAGCCTTTCTATCAGTTTTGACCAACGGGCTGCATGGGCAGTACGCAAAGATTGCCCGCAACTGGCAGAAGCGGCAAACAAATGGCATAAAGAAAATATGACCTCACCTGCGTATACAGCCAGTATGAAAAGATATTTCGAAATCAGCAAGGCAATGCCCCACTCTCCCATCTTATCCTTAAAAGAAGGCAAAATCTCTCACTACGATAACTTATTCAAAAAATACGCCAAAGAGATAGGCTGGGACTGGCGCCTGCTGGCATCTTTAGCTTATACAGAATCCAACTTCGATACAACTGCCGTATCATGGGCAGGAGCAAAGGGATTGATGCAATTAATGCCCGCTACCGCACGTGCAATGGGAGTCCCACCGGGAAAAGAGCAAAATCCGGAAGAAAGTATCAAAGCTGCCGTAAAATATATTGCATCAACAGATCGCAGTCTGAGTATGGTTCCAGATAAACAGGAGCGGATTAAATTTATCCTCGCTTCATATAATGCCGGATTGGGACATATTTTTGACGCTATTGCACTGGCAGATAAATATGGCAAAAATAAAACGGTATGGACTGATAATGTAGAAAATTACATCCTACTGAAAAGCAATGAAGAGTACTTCACCGATCCGGTGTGTAAAAACGGATATTTTCGTGGAATAGAAACATATAATTTTGTGAGAGATATCAATTCGAGGTACGAATCGTACAAGAAAAAAATAAAAAGCTGAAATGCTTCTAAAGTCTGCAATCAAAAAAATTGCAGACTCTTGACAACGCATTTTTATTTTTTTCCTTTTCCTGTCAGCAAACTTATAATAATAACAGCTGCCACTGACAATGGTAATGCAAACAATATAGGATCTATCATCGGAAAAGGATAGGTTTCAATCAACACATCCTTACCGAAAAGCCATCTGCATACCCCCATAGCTGCCGCTTCTTTCTGATGAAGAAAGGCTAAAGCAAATAAGCTTCCTATAGTTCCTATCCAAAGGCTTGCCATCACTCCCTGCCGGGTAGCGCGTTTCCAATATAAGGCACAAAAATATGCGGGAAGGAAAGCTGCTGCACAGATACCCATAAAAATAGAAGTTCCACGGGCAATAATATCATTGGGCAACATATAACAAATGATATAACTCACTAATATTGAGAACAGCACTCCCAGACGAATTACATTAGTCAGTTTGCCACGTGAACGAGGCTTGTAAGTACCATAAATATCAGAACCGACCGAGGCACCCATCGTATGGAACTGTGAACTCAGTGTAGACATACTGGCAGAAAGAATGCAAAGCATGAAAAGTGCGGCAAACCAGTCCGGCATTGCTTTATTTATAAAGTATGGAATAATTTTATCCATATCTTTGACTGCTTCTGTAGCCACTACACCTTCGGTTTTAAGAAAGAAAAGATTACTTAGTGCCCCTGCATGATAAATAGCACCTACGGTGATAATCAGGAAAAAACATCCGATAAAGACTCCCCGGTTCAGTTGTTTACTACTCTCTACAGTCATAAAACGAACCACCAGTTGAGGTTGAGCAAGACAACCGATCCCAACTCCCAGAATCAAAGAAGTGACCAATGTATACCATTGAGGTGAACCGGTAACAGGCATGGCAGTCCATCCCTGATGTCCTAACGCCTTGAATTTCTCCGGAACCAAAGGGGCAATATCTGTCAGCGCCTGATTAGCTTCCGTAAAGCCCATATCCAGTACCCGATACAATGAAAAAAGCAAGAACAGCATACAGCCAAACATAATAACCGCCTGCAAAGCATCCGTATACATCACCCCCTTCATACCTCCAGCTATCACATAGGCCGCTATTACCAGGGTGAATATCAAAAGCGAGACATTAAAATCAATCTGAAAAATCTGTTCGATAAAAACTGCTCCCCCCTTCATTACCACTGCCGCATACAAAGGCATTCCAAGAAAAATAACTGCCGCCACAAACACCTGTATCCCCCGTGAACGATAATGCCTGCCCAACAATTGTGGAAATGTACTGACATTCAGTCTGGCTCCCATCCTGCGTGTCCGGAGGCCGAAAAAGATAAACGCAATCACCACCCCGATAAACATATTCAGAAAACAAAGCCACTGAATACCCATACCGAAGGCAGCAGCCACCCCACCAAAACCGACAATGGCAGAAGCAGATATGAAAGTAGCACCATAAGAAAGTGCCATGACAAATGGATTCATCTGTCGCCCCCCTACCAGATAATCACTGGCGGAAGTTGTCTTTTTATAACCTAAAAAACCAAGATAAGCCAATGATAGCAGATAAGCTATCACAATCAGTCCAAGTGTAAATGTATTCATCGTGTTTTATCTTTTTCGTCGTCTTTATTCCAATATTTAAGACCAAACCAGGCAGCAAAAAGCACACATACTACCGAAAGCAGATATGGCAAAATGATAAGAGAGTCGCTTATTCCAAACATTCTTGTATTAGATTTCGATTAATATTGGTGCAAATGTAAGGAATATATTGAAATGGAAAAACAAAATGCAGAATTTATAAAAAAAGAAAAGGAACAAAAATAAAAAAGCCGCCTCTTTTTATCAGGGCAGCTTTCAGAAAAATCAATTTACGGTTTAATATTTCTCGTAATGAACTTTCTTCTCATCGTATTTCTGCTTAGGTTCCTGCAGAGCAGCCGGATACCCGAAAGGAATCACACATAAGGGCACTATGTTTCCCGGAAGCTCCGTATACTTGCGGACAACCCGGATGCGGTCTTCATAAGGATAAGCAGCTGTCCATACTGCACCCAATCCCTGAGCCTCAGCAGCTAACAGAATATTCTGCGCAGCAGCCGAACAATCCAGATACCAATAAGAAGAACGGGCTACATCACCACATACAACAATGGCATAACGAGCCTGAGTCAACATCTTTGCATAAGGCAATGCAGAAGCCATAGAATCGAGAGCAACCCGATCAGTGACCAGTACAAACTCCCAGGGACGAAGGTCTTTTCCTGACGGAGCAGCCATACCGGCACGTAACATCAAGTCTATTTTCTCTTTCTCTACTTCCTTATCCAGATAAGCACGTACACTCTTACGCGCAAAAATATTATCCAAAGCAGCATTGGATGTTGACGGGGCTTCTTTTGGGGAAGAAGATGAACAAGCAGTGAATGAAATCATCCAAAGCAATCCAATCGCCCATGCATAAATCACTTTCTTTGTTCCCATAGATTCTTTTTTATCAAAATAGTTTCAACCTTTTTTCTTGAGCTTCTTTCAATGAAACAGTTTCCCGCTTCATCAGACCACTCTTATCACGGAGTACCTGATATTCACCAGACAGCTCCTGCGCCAGTTCTTCTTTCAATTTCGGACTCATCAACCGGGCAGCGACACCGGCATTCTGTGAAGCATCTTTCAGATGAACCACCGGTGCATGATATACCGGAGCAATTTTCAGTGCAGTATGTAGTTTGGATGTGGTTGCTCCACCTATTAATAATGGAATATCCAGTCCGGCTTTCTCCAACTCCATAGCCACATGCACCATCTCCTCCAACGAAGGAGTAATCAATCCACTAAGGCCTATCATATCTACCTTTTCCTCTATGGCTTTTTGAACAATCGATTCAGCCGGCACCATCACTCCCAGGTCAATGATATCATAACCGTTACAAGCCATCACAACCGAAACAATATTTTTACCGATATCATGCACATCTCCCTTCACTGTAGCCAACAGAACCTTTCCGGCAGAAGAGGTTCCTTCCACCTTTTCCGACTCTATGACCGGTTGTAAGATTGCAACGGCTTTCTTCATCGTACGGGCTGTTTTCACCACTTGCGGAAGGAACATTTTACCTTCACCGAACAACTCGCCTACATGATTCATTCCATCCATCAACGGTCCCTCAATCACATCTACCGCCTTATCATATTGAGGCAAGGCTTCTGCAAGATCTTCTTCCAGAAAATCTCCGATCCCCTTTACCAAAGCATATTGCAACCGTTCTTCTACCGTACCGTCCCGCCAGGCATCATGCTTCACCGGTTGTCCTGCTGAAGCATTACCTGCCGAAGCCTCCTTCAATTTATCAGCCAGTTCAATCAATCGTTCGGCAGCATCAGGACACCGGTTCAATACCACATCCTCTATTCTCTCAAGCACATCCGCCGGAATATCCGTATACAGCACAGAAGTACCAGGGTTTACAATCCCCATATCCATACCTTTCTGAATGGCATGGTAAAGGAATACGGCATGCATAGCTTCACGAATATAATTATTTCCACGGAATGAGAACGATAAGTTACTTACTCCTCCGCTGATATGTGCTCCGGGAAGATTCTTTTTAATCCAGGCAGTTGCTTCTATAAAGTCTACCGCATAATTATTATGTTCCTCAATACCTGTTGCTACAGCCAGTACGTTCGGATCGAAAATGATATCGTGCGGGTTAAACCCAATCTTATCTACAAGTAAACGATAAGCACGTTCACAAACTTCTATTTTACGGGCAGCCGTATCAGCCTGTCCTTTTTCGTCAAAAGCCATCACTACTACAGCCGCGCCATACTGACGAACTGTTTGAGCATGTTCAAGGAATTTTTCCTCTCCTTCTTTCAACGAAATGGAATTCACAATTGATTTTCCCTGGAGACACTTCAAGCCGGCCTCGATAACCTCCCATTTTGAAGAATCGATCATCACAGGGACACGAGCTATTTCAGGTTCCGAAGCCACCAGATTCAGGAAAGTTGTCATCTCTTCTTTCGCATCCAGCAGTCCGTCATCCATATTGACATCGATAATCAGCGCCCCGTCTTCCACCTGCTGCCGGGCTATAGACAATGCTTCATCGTATTTCTTTTCATTTATAAGACGGAGGAACTTACGGGAACCCGCTACATTGCAACGTTCACCAACGTTGACAAAATTAATTTCAGGCTTTACTTCCAGCAGTTCCAATCCCGAAAGCCACATACAATCCGGCCTACGAGCCGGAACATGCGGTTTGGCACCGGCAATCAACGCGGGATATTCGGCAATATAAGCATCGGTAGTACCACAGCATCCGCCGATGATATTAATCAAACCTTCATGGATATATTCTTCTACTTCATGTGCCATATCCGCCGGGGTCTGGTCATATTTTCCCAGACTGTTAGGCAAACCTGCATTCGGATATGCACTGATATAGTAAGGAGCACGTGCGGCCAGTTGCTCCAAAAACGGCTTCAGTTGCCTTGCACCAAATGAACAGTTCAGACCGACAGAAAAAATATCGGCATGTTGTACCGAAGCCAAAAAAGCTTCCAGTGTCTGACCGGAAAGGGTACGCCCCCCTGTATCAGAAACCGTCACCGACAACATAACCGGTACTTTAAGCCCGGTTGCCTGCATAGCACGCTCCGCTGCCAGAATAGCGGCTTTTGCATTCAGCGTATCAAAAATAGTTTCTATCAACAAAGCATCTACCCCACTTTCAAGCATCGCTTCCATTTGCTGTTGATAAGCATCGGCCATTTCATCATAAGTCACGGCACGATAGGCCGGATTATTCACATCCGGAGACATGGAACATGTTTTATTGGTAGGACCAACCGAACCGGCCACAAAACGAGGTTTATCGGGATTGAGTGCCGTATATTCATCGGCAACTTCTCGTGCCAGCTTCACGGCCGTCTGATTGATTTCATGCACATACTCCTGTACATGATAATCGGCCATGGAAATTGTGGTGGAACTAAATGTATTCGTCTCAATAATATCGGCACCGGCTTCCAAATATTTACGGTGTATATCCTGAACCACGTCAGGGCGTGTGAGACAAAGTAAATCATTATTCCCTTTCAGTTGACCGGGAATATGCGCAAAGCGCTCACTGCGGAAATCCTCTTCTCTAAGATTATATTGTTGAATCATAGTACCCATAGCGCCATCCAATATAAGGATACGTTCGGGTACCAGCTGTTGAATAGTTCTTTTCATTGCTAAAGGTACAAACCTATCATCGTTTAAACATCCTGTCCATATCGCGGCGGTCGTCTTTTTCTTTCAAAGCCTCCCGCTTGTCATATTGCTTTTTACCTTTTGCCAAAGCTACAACCACTTTGGCCAAACCTCTTTCATTAATAAACAAACGAACCGGAACAATGGTAAATCCGGCGTCTTTCGTCCCTCGTTCCAACTTATTCAGCTCCTTTTTGCTCAGTAACAATTTACGGTCACGTCGGGCCGCATGGTTATTATACGAACCATAAAAATATTCGGCAATGTGCATGTTCTTCACCCACAATTCACCTTTCACAAAATAACAAAACGTATCTACAAGACTTGCTTTCCCCAAACGGATGGACTTAATCTCCGTTCCTGTCAGCACAATACCTGCTGTATAAGTATCGATCAACTCATAGTCGAAAGTAGCACGTTTATTCTTTATATTTATAGGAGCCAGTTTCATTTTATTTTCTTAATTTAATATAGCTGTTAGCTTGTTGAACACAACTTGTATTACCGCCGGGCATAGTATTAACAAAATCGACGAGAAAATGGTGTAACGCAACCGATTCTTTTCTTCCACCAGCATCACGACTCTTGCTCCTTCCCATACCACATAAACGATATAAAACTGGAGCAACCAACCGATAATACTGAAATCCGGAAGCAATCCGGTCACTATATGCAACAAAAAGGTGACAACTAATGCATAGCCTGCAAACTGCTGTGCCAAAGGGATATCATTGGACATGCCAAACATTTTTATCCCCATCTGATTGATGGCATAAGCTGCCAGAAAATAGCCTCCGAACAAAGCTACCGCCACTGCACAACACTGCGTCATGGCCAATTGGAAACTTTGCGGTCCTCCCCATCCATTGGTCCACAAAGCACCAATGAATACGGATAAACCGCATAAACCAATCATAGGATAGACAAAAACAGTAAGAACTGCCCGTCTATCCTCTAAACGAATTTCCTCCCAGGCCTTGGCCGGAGAGGAAATCAATGACATTGCTATTTGAAATAATGCTTTGTAATTCAAATTATTTAGCGGTTTTATATTCTATTTCATACGCCTTCTCTGTAGTAGATGAATCTTCTATTTTATTGTTGTATTCATTCTGCTGCGCCACTACAATAATTTTGGCAGGTTTAGCTTGTCCACTCTTCGAAGTATATTCTCTTAAAATTTCGCTAATATCATAAGCCTTAAAACTGGAAGTGCGTGACGCACGCTCAACTATCGCAGCAGCTTCATCTTTAACAACATAACGCAAATAGAGTTTCAAGTCTGTAGCACCTGAAGTAATATCATCTGTATAGCAAACCAGAGTAAAAGAATGTTTAGCGAGTTCATTCTTAATATCTTCCGGAGTACTTACATTTTTCACACGGTAAAGTACCGGCAATACAATTGTATTTTCACTAAACTGGAATGGGGCTACCGTTGAATATCCTGATGCAAAACTCAATGAACCAATTGGTGCATTAGTAGTCACATCTCCCGAACCACCGACAGCCGTAGTAGTAACTGCAGGAGCATCGATTCCTGTCGGATCTTGTAAAAGTGTAATCTTAATCTGCTTCGGATTTGTCGAGAGATCCTGACCTTCATCAACCTGGCAATAAATCCAAGCCATTCTTGCATCTAAAGTAACAGGAATCGTGTTAGTAGGGATGAGTTCCGTACCGGCGGCATCTGTAAACGTAACATAACCCATTCTATCATTAACTTTCACCACACCAGACCATTGCTGAGGACCATTTTCTCCGGAATCCATACATGAAGTAAACATAGTACCCATCAACAGGGTTAAGGCCAACACCATTAATTTCAATTGTTTCATAAATCTATTTTTTAGAGTTTGCAAAGATATAAATTCTAATTCACAATAAGTAAATGCAGAGACTTAAAAAATACTGCATCCATCACTTAACTATTTTTGCAAACAACTCCAAATGATCGTCTACATAGCTTGCTACCAGTGCTGTAACCTCCTCCTCAATATCCAGATATTCTTCTTCAAGATCATCAAAGGCCTCATATTGCTCGTACATCGCCATAAACTCATCCTCGGTACGCTCTTTTTCCAGATCGACACGGTGCGCATCATAAATCTTCTTAGCTTTATAAACCAACTTCGAAAAATCCTCGGCTCCCCACAAACGCATCACTTTTGCAAAAGGATTATCAAAGATATAACCTCCATACCCATTCTGAATCAATTGACAAAAACCACCAAACATGACTTCATCCCGAAAAATCTGATAAGCCAACAAAGAGTGCTGCTCTCCTGTCAACAGTGGCATTGTTTCGGCAGTAAGCTCCCCGCCAATCACTTCTTTATACTTATCTGTAAACACCTGGATAAATTCATCCATTCCCTCGCCCGCAGCTTTTTGCAAGGAGGCATCCGTAACTTCTATCATTTCCATTATATATAATAAGGTTAATTCTACATTTATAAATATCAGGAAACAAAAATACGGAAATATATGGTTCAGAAAGGCTTTTTGAAGAGTTTTTTAGAAACTGTCCTATTTTTAAAGCCCATAATTAAAAATTCCCCAATCGCTTTGGGATATATCCCCTGAGTTCTTCAATGGTTCTCTTACGGGATAATTCTTTATCTTAGCGGCTGAGATGAAGCTTTATTACTTTCTCAAATAAGGTTATTTTCAATGATGCAACGACATACCAAGATATACGCCTATACAGTAGGGTATCAACCAAATGCACCACACCACAATACTGAAACGATTGAAATGTTCTTTAGCCTTTTCACTCCCTTTTACATACGTCCAGATAGCCCACATAGCGTGAACAAACATCAACAAAATAGCGATAATGCCGGTCACAGTATGTATTTCATCATGCAGGTGTGTGAGTCGCGCAATATTCTCCATTAAAGCTGTTCCCACAGAATCAGCCAACAGCCCCAATAAGAAAAAGACCAGATGCCAAAATTTCAGTTTCTTCTGCAACCGCTCTCCCCACACTCCTATTGTGTAAAACACCAATGCAGAGGTTATCACACAAATGGCTGCTATTAAATAATGTATATCTACTTCATTCAAATTCATAACCAATCAATTTTTCTCAAAAGAAACAAAGAATCAGAGTAATAGTTCAACAAAATAAAGATTATCTAAAATGTCATCTCCACATTACAATCTAACGAAACTGAAATTTCTATTTTTCCCTTTTCATAAAAAAGTAATAAAACCCGATTTGCAAAAACAAATAAAACGACTACCTTTGTGAGCGATTTGAGAATCGTGACTACGTATTTTTAATTATATCACTTAAAAAAAGAGCTAATTATGACTTATTCACACGAAGTGGAACACATGTGTGTTGTAAAGAAGGGTCCTAACCATGGACCGGCTCCCATACCCGAAGAAGGAAAATGGGTAAAATCAAAAGAAATTGTTGATATTTCAGGTCTGACACACGGTGTGGGTTGGTGTGCTCCTCAGCAGGGTGCATGTAAGCTGACTCTGAACGTAAAAGAAGGTATCATCCAGGAAGCTCTGGTTGAAACTATCGGCTGTTCAGGTATGACTCACTCAGCTGCTATGGCTGCTGAAATCCTCCCGGGAAAAACTATCCTTGAAGCATTGAACACAGACTTAGTTTGTGATGCCATCAACACTGCTATGCGCGAACTCTTCCTGCAGATCGTTTACGGACGTACTCAGTCAGCTTTCTCAGAAGGTGGTCTGATCATCGGTGCAGGTCTGGAAGACTTGGGTAAAGGTCTGCGTAGCCAGGTAGGTACATTGTACGGTACTCTGGCTAAAGGTCCTCGTTACCTTGAAATGGCAGAAGGTTACATCAAGACAATTGCTCTTGACAAAAACGATGAAATCTGCGGATACGAATTCGTCCACATGGGTAAATTCATGGACGAAATCAAGAAGGGTACTGATGCGAATGAAGCATTGAAGAAGGTTACCGGTACTTACGGACGCTTCACTGCAGAACAGGGAGCTGTTAAACACATTGATCCACGTCACGAATAATATAAGGAGGAAAAGAAATTATGATTAGAGAAGTAAAATTTGAAAGTCAGGACCGCCGTATCAAAGGCATCATCGAAGCCTTGAACGCTAACGGTATCAAAGACATCGAAGAAGCTAACGCTATCTGCGAAGCTGCTGGAGTTGATCCTTATAAAACGTGTGAAGAAACTCAACCGATCTGTTTTGAAAATGCTAAGTGGGCTTACGTAGTAGGTGCTGCTATCGCTATCAAGAAAGGTTGCAAAAATGCAGCTGACGCTGCCGAAGCTATCGGCATCGGTCTGCAGGCATTCTGTATCCCGGGTTCTGTAGCCGACGACCGTAAAGTTGGTATCGGTCATGGTAACTTGGCTGCTATGTTGTTGCGTGAAGAAACTAAATGTTTCGCTTTCCTGGCAGGTCACGAATCTTTCGCTGCTGCCGAAGGTGCTATCAAAATCGCTGCAAAAGCAGACAAAGTACGTAAAGAACCTCTGCGTTGTATCTTGAACGGTCTTGGAAAAGACGCTGCTCAGATCATCTCTCGTATCAACGGCTTTACTTATGTTCAGACACAGTTTGACTATTTCACAGGCGAACTGAAAGTAGTACGTGAAATTGCTTACTCTGACGGTCCTCGTGCAAAAGTAAAATGCTATGGTGCAGATGATGTACGTGAAGGTGTAGCCATCATGTGGAAAGAAGGCGTGGACGTATCTATCACAGGTAACTCTACTAACCCGACTCGTTTCCAGCACCCGGTTGCAGGTACTTACAAGAAAGAACGTGTATTGGCCGGTAAGCCATACTTCTCAGTAGCTTCAGGTGGTGGTACAGGTCGTACTCTTCACCCGGACAACATGGCTGCTGGTCCTGCTTCTTATGGTATGACCGACACTATGGGTCGTATGCACTCAGACGCTCAGTTCGCCGGTTCATCTTCAGTTCCTGCTCACGTAGAAATGATGGGATTCTTAGGAATTGGTAACAACCCGATGGTAGGTTGTACAGTAGCTTGTGCAGTTGACGTAGCTCAGGCTTTGAGCAAATAATCCAAGTTAATTACTACATATTAAATCCCTGTAACTGATAAAGTTATGGGGATTTTTATTTTCAATAAGTTCGTTCGTTGAACTGCTGACTTACTTCTCTCCTACCTTTCTAAATCAATCAAGAATATTACAAATAATTGGCTGAATTTACTGTATGAATTTGGCTCTTTAGGTCGTAAGTGGGGTGCACGATTAGAAGTTAGTTTAGGGTAAATTGGGGCTGAAATAGCAGATATTTTGTGACTTATTTATGACCATTTTATTGTTTTCACACAAGTGGTCATATAGTACACCATAACAAACTAAATTACAGATAGATATAGCCATTTAAAGAACTTCCAAATGTCTAATTTTAATTGATTAAACAATGGAAAGAAGTTCATTCGCTGTTCTCTTCTTCATAAGAGAAAGCAAAGTTAGAAAAGATGGTAACGCACCTATTTAAGCCAGCATTACCATAAATGGAGAAAGATGTTTTTTCTCTACAGGCAAGAAAGTAAAAGCTACTACTTGGGATAAGACAAGCAATTAGTAAAGGGTAAAGACGAATAAACTATAAGCCTCAACAACTATCTTAAATCAGTCAAAGCTAAACTGTATGAGAAAGAAGCTGAATTGTTAGACAAAGGGTTCGTTATTACAGCCCAACCGCTATATAATGCTTACTTTGGTAAAGTAGAGTGTTTAAAGGAAAGAAGCCTATTGAGCATATTGAGCAATTGGAAGCACACAATGCAGAGCGTAAGGCGATGGTAAGTAAAACTGCTATTGTGTTTGAGTACACAGCCAGATTGCTCAAAGAGTTCATTCTACAGAAATATAATAGAAAGGATTTATACCTAAGATATGAAAGAAGCAAAGGTTTACTTTGGTACTGCCTATTACTTCAAATTAGAACGAGAAAAGAAAGATTTACTATTTACTAATGATATTCAATCTGCTGCCAATGAATATACCAATAAACTACCTCAACAGGAAGCGCCTAATATCTAAAGAGTATGCAACGACTAACAAATCCATACTAATATTGACTCCTTCTAATCTGTATAGGCTCTTTTGTCTATCCCTGTATAGAAATAATAGGTATAATATCAAAATGAGACTAAAAGACCTTGCCAAGTTTACAGGAGAGAAAGAAAGTGCATTAAAACAGTTCAATACTGACATTAAAGGTATAGTTTCCATTAAAGAATACTATTTACCAACAGCACACTCCATTTACACTATTAGGAAAAATAGATATAACTTACCAGATTTAGAGACTCACTTTATAACGTTATCAAAGGAGTTTACTCAAGTCAATGTACCTATTAAAATCAAAGGATATTACATTAAGCTCTTACTTATAGCAGAGAATAATATTATTAGCTTGCCCAATAGTAAATAGGCAGTCTACTTAAAATGAATAAAGACACTGTTCAAAAATACAATGTGGATTTACAAGAATTAGGTTTATTGCGGTTGCTATCCAATGGAGTAAAGCTAACACCAGATAATCTACTATTAAGTAATGATAATGCAAAACCCAAATTAGTCTGGAATGAAAGTAGCCAAAATCCATTACCCAACATAACTCTAAACTCAAGAAACTAAGGTAAACGACTTATTTATACCTATCCATTAGCACTTAATGGAGAGATACGGATAAGTCGTTAACAGCTAAATTCTTATAGCAGAAGCTCTTAAAGTGGCAAAATCCTAATAGCATTGAGCGAACATATACAACCCACCCCTAAATTCCTCTTGCCTTTTTAAAACAAAGGATTGCTTCTTCCAAGATTATCCCTATGTAAAATATAGCATTAAAGAATAAACTAGTATAACAATGGATTTTAATGACAAAAGGAACTATAAATAGGATTGAATTAATATCTTTGCAAAATTAAGATTAAAATGATATGGATTCACAATACGTACTTAAATATTTAAAGGATAAAAATACAATCGCCACAGAAGCATGTACTTCTATGAAAATGGTCATTGATTATAACATTACACCTAAGGAATATTTAAGCTATGCTAAACTTGACCTTGATGAGCAATATGGACATCATTTAATCAACGCTTTATGTAATGCTAAACGTGCATTTCATTGCCAATTAGATATTATATTAAAAAACCTAGCAAGAAAAACAGCTAATAGTTTTCTTAGCAAAAAGAAGTTGTTAGAAGAACTAGGAATTATTACCCCTAGAATATTAGAAAAATTGAATAGGCAAAGAAATATATTGGAACATGAGTATACCAAACCTAGTCTAGAAGAAGTTTCAGACTTCTTAGATATAACTGAGCTATTTATTGAATACACAAACAAATATGTCTATACACTAAAGTGTAATTGTTCTTTTGAAAATGTCACAATGGAAATACCAAGTTTAGATATTTCTTATAGAACAGAAGATGGGGGAATTGAAATACTTTATATTGATGATACAAAACAAATAAGAAGACCAATTATAGATGCGAAGGATATTAATCGTAAAGAGATATTAAGGCTTTATTTGAATTTTGCTTATGAAGATTACTGGGACTGGGAGTAATGTAAAATAAACTGTGTCATGCATTGTTTTTTAAA
The DNA here is from genome assembly GCF_019583405.1 of Bacteroides fragilis. Classification (GTDB taxonomy): domain Bacteria; phylum Bacteroidota; class Bacteroidia; order Bacteroidales; family Bacteroidaceae; genus Bacteroides; species Bacteroides fragilis_B. The sequence goes on from NZ_SZUU01000002.1 coordinate 292,963, forward strand.
TAAAAGAAGAATTTGATTTTGAAAGCATAAGAACAAGGCTATAGAACAGTTAAAGGCTGGTAAGCCATTGTTGGGTAAGGATGGTACCTTTGGCCATTCCCAGACCAAAGAGTTTTTCCCTAAAAAACACCTCTCCTTTTCTCTATCATTTCCCTAATTCTATTTTCAGTATTATAACTTATCCTAATCTCACTACAAAATCAATGCATTTAGATTACAAAATATAGAATAAGTCTTTCTTTTCTGTATATTTGCGCCCGGTATTTTAGATGCAATTCCGAAAAGTCGTAAGTTTTCGGAGTCATTTTATACTTCCCCCACTTAAGAACTTACTTATTTAGACAAAGTTAATGAAACAAATCAATGCAGTAATTACAGGAGTTGGAGGATATGTACCCGATTACATCCTGACTAATGATGAGATATCCAGAATTGTAGATACCACCGATGAATGGATCATGGGGCGTATTGGCATCAAGGAAAGACGTATTCTGAATGAAGAAGGTCTTGGCACTTCATACATGGCACGTAAGGCTGTGAAGCAATTGATGCAACGTACAAAAAGCCATCCGGATGACATCGATCTGGTAATTGTCGCTACAACCACTCCCGATTATCGGCTTCCTTCAACAGCTTCCATTCTGTGTGAAAGAGTGGGATTAAAAAATGCATTCGCCTTTGATATGCAGGCAGTATGCAGTGGTTTCTTATATGCTCTGGAGACCGGAGCCAACTTTATCCGTTCGGGAAGATACAAAAAGGTCATCATAGTTGGTGCCGATAAGATGTCATCGGTGATAGATTACACCGATCGCGCCACCTGTCCTATTTTTGGTGATGGTGCAGCAGCTTTCTTACTGGAACCTACTACGGATCATTTAGGCATTATAGATTCTGTTTTAAGAACAGACGGTAAAGGACTCCCTTTTTTACATATGAAAGCCGGCGGCTCCGTATGTTCTCCTTCTTATTTTACGATAGACAATCACATGCACTATCTTTATCAGGAAGGCCGTACAGTATTCAAATATGCTGTAGCCAATATGTCAGATGCTTGTGAATCGATTATCGAAAGAAATCAGCTAACGAAAGACCAAATCGACTGGGTTATTCCCCACCAGGCCAATCAACGCATTATCAATGCTGTCGCCCAACGCCTGGATATGCCATTAGAAAAAGTCATGATCAATATCGAACACTATGGCAACACCAGTGCCGGCACACTTCCGTTATGTATATGGGATTTCGAAGATAAGCTCAAAAAAGGTGATAATTTGATCTTTACCGCTTTCGGAGCCGGATTTGCCTGGGGAGCCGTCTACGTGAAATGGGGATATGACGGAAAGATAAATAACGCCACCAGCACACAAGCTTAGCCACAGAAAGTCATAATCACGCCACCGTCAACATCAGATAGCTTTTTAAAGCAAAATAGCCCAAAGTGCTTTTTTGCAAATACAAAGGAACCTTATGCCGCTTTTTTTTGTTATTTGCTGATAATTAAATGCATTAAGATGATGGAAAATGGCGTAATGATGCAGTATTTTGAATGGAATCTGCCTAACGATGGAAAGTTGTGGAAACAATTAAAAGAAGACGCATCACATCTACATAAAATCGGTGTGACAGCAGTTTGGATTCCGCCTGCTTATAAAGCCGACGAGCAGCAAGATGAAGGTTATGCAACCTATGACTTGTATGATCTTGGCGAGTTCGAACAAAAAGGAACCGTAAGAACGAAGTATGGCACAAAAGATGAATTGAAAGAAGCGATCGACGAGTTACATAAAAACCACATTTCAGTATATCTGGATGTAGTACTCAACCATAAAGCCGGAGGTGATTTCACTGAAAAATTTATGGTTGTGGAAGTCGATCCCCATGACAGAACCCAAGGATTGGGAAAGCCGTTCGAGATACAAAGCTGGACCGGATATAGTTTCCATGGACGCAAGGATAAATATTCTGATTTCAAATGGCATTGGTATCACTTCTCCGGAACCGGTTTTGACGATGCCAAAAAGCGGAGCGGCATCTTCCAGATACAAGGAGAAGGCAAAGCATGGAGCGAGGGTGTAGATAGCGAAAATGGAAACTATGATTTCCTGCTATGTAACGATATCGATCTGGATCATCCGGAAGTAATTGCCGAACTGAATCGCTGGGGAAAATGGGTTTCCAAAGAACTGAACCTTGACGGAATGCGTTTGGATGCCATCAAGCACATGAAGGATAAGTTCATCGCACAATTTCTGGATGCGGTAAGGAGTGAAAGAGGAAACAACTTTTACGCTGTAGGTGAATACTGGAACGGAGATCTGAAAACACTCGATGCATACATAGAATCTGTGGGCCATAAAGTCAACTTATTTGATGTTCCGTTACATTACAATATGTTTCAGGCTTCACAAGAAGGCAAAAATTATGATTTGCAGAATATCTTGAAGGGCACATTGGTCGAACATCATTGCGATTTAGCAGTCACCTTTGTCGATAATCACGACTCACAATTGGGCAGTTCGTTAGAATCACAAATAGAGGGCTGGTTCAAGCCACTGGCCTATGGTTTGATATTATTGATGAAAAACGGTTATCCCTGCCTGTTCTATGGAGACTATTATGGTGTAAAAGGCGAAAAGTCTCCCCATGCCCCGATCATTGATATTTTACTGAATGCAAGGCGAAAATATGCCTACGGTGATCAGATCGAATATTTCGACCATCCTTCTACCATTGGTTTCATCCGTATGGGAGATAAAGAACATACCGGCTCCGGTCTGGTCTTCTTAATGTCAAATGATGAAGCCGGTAGCAAAATGATGAAGCCGGGTGAGGAACATAAAGGTGAAGTATGGCATGAAATCACCGGAAGCATTCCCGAAGAGGTCACTTTAGATGAGAAAGGAAACGGAAAATTCTCTGTTAATGCCCGTAATATTGCCGTTTGGATAAAGAAAAGTTAAAATGGAAATTCAATCGGAGAGAAAGAAAAAGCTTAGTTTACCCCTACTGTTCAAAATAATAAAAGATACAGTTTGGGGATTTATAGACGACAGCGTTATGAGGCTGAGCGCTTCATTGGCTTATGCGACATTGTTTTCAATTATCCCTTTTCTTTCTCTCCTGGTCACTGTCGGAGTCTTTTTCCATATGGATTTGGCCAACCAGCTTTATGTACAGTTACAACCCATTGTAGGACCGGAAATCACCGGAGCACTTCGCTCCATTATAGAAAATGCAGAAAATACAGATTCTTCCAGATCTGCTGCCATTGTCAGCTTAGGCATTTCTATTTTCGGTGCTACCACTATTTTTGCAGAGATACAAAGTTCATTGAACACAATTTGGGGAATAAAAGCTGTTCCTAAAAAAAGCTGGCTCAAGTTTATCAAAAACAGAATACTCTCTTTTTCCATAATACTTGTATTTGCTTTCATCCTTCTGATTACATTTACCATCACCAGTATCATCGGAGAATTGAGTAAAAAGTTTATGGTTAATTATCCCGAAATAGCCGGGTCATTGGTTCAGGTAGTAGGAATCATTATAAATATAGGTGTAACGGCCATCATTTTCACATTGATTTTCAAAATATTGCCCGATGCCAAAATAAAAAGCAGAGATGTTTTTATTGGAGCGATTGTGACCACATTACTGCTACTGGTAGGTCAATGGGGAATCTCATTTTATATAGGGATTGCAAACGTAGGAACCGTTTACGGAGCAGCAGCATTCATGGTCGTTTTCGTTACGTGGATTTATTATTCTTCCATCATCATATATACAGGCGCAGAGTTCACCAAAGCATGGGCAAACGAAATGGGTGGTAAGATTTTCCCCGATGAATATGCGGTAGCCACCAAAACCATAGAAATACACGAAAACAAACCAATCGGATTGGATGATTGAGAGCAGGGATTGATACAATTGACGAAGGATGAATAGCACATCCAAACTCCACGGACAAAGTATCCACAATCGTCTTACGTATCGGATTATTACCAATGCTGACGATCAGCGGTCCCCGCACTTCCGACAGACGTAATATGGGATGACCAAGAAGAGAAGTAAACTCCACATCATCATCAAACAACGATTCAACCGATTTATGACCAGCTCGTAAAATATCAATGAATAGCATTGCGTTCGTTTACTTGTGCCCATCCAGTGATACCCGGACTGACTTCATGCCGACAAGCCTGTTCTTTATTGTATAAAGGAAGATATTGAGGTAATAACGGACGGGGGACCGATAAAGGACATATCTCCTTTCAGAACATTGATTAATTGTGGAAGTTCGTCAATCGAAGTAGAACGAACAAACTTACCAACTTTAGTCAGCCGTTTATTGCCAGGAAGTAAATTGCCTTCTGCATCCCAATCGTCTGTCATAATTTGAAATTTGATAACCTTAAAAATTTTACCATGTCTACTAGGTCTTTCCTGAAGAAAAAAGCACCGGCACCTTTATTGGCAAAATGCAGCCAAAGATAAGGAATATAATTGAGAGTTAGCGCAAAGCGCAGTAATAAGGCTGACAAATAGTGATTTAGGCAAAAAAAGAAAGATCAGAACGCCATCTGAAACCAACAAAAAGCCAAGTGAGGACAGAGTTACATTACTATCCCGTTACTTTTTTTGGCAGGCAGATGATTTTAAGATGGTTTTCAAAGAGCTGATTCACATTGATTTCAAATGCTATCGATCTGTAAATGTAGCCGAAATTTCGGGGAATGGAAGCGATAGTATGAAAAAAGAAGTAAATCCGATTCTTTCACACTGATTGTCAGCATTTTGCGTATCAAGAAACAACTCTACAGGTAATAATTTTGCGATCAAAAAATGTAGAGTATGAGATCAACATTCAAAGTCTTATTTTATCTCAAGCGCAATGCCCCAAAGAAGAACGGGCTTGTGCCAGTCATGTGCCGTGTGACCGTGAACGGCAAAGTATCTCAATTCAGTTGCAAGCTGGATGTAGAGGAAAAATCATGGAATGTCGAACTGGGCAAGTTGTCCGGCAGAAGCCTCGTTGCACAGGAAGGCAACCGAATGCTGGATAAAATCCGTGTGGGCATCAACAAGGCTTATCAAGGGATATGTGACAGGGATAACTATGTAACTGCCGAGAAAATCCGTAATACTTTTTTAGGTATGGGGATGAAGCATGAAACCCTGCTTGCCGTGTTTAGTCAGCACAATGAGGATTACGCCAAACAAGTAGGGAAAATCAAAAGCGAGCGCAGCTATTGGAAATACTGCACCGTGTATAACCACTTATCCGAGTTTATCAAGCAACGCTATAAGGTCAGTGATATAGCTCTCAAAGAACTTACTCCTGCTTTTATCACCGACTTTGAACTATTCTTAAGAACAGAGAAAGACCATTGCACAAATACCGTTTGGTCATACATGATGCCGTTGCGGAGAATTATCTACATGGCTATCAATAACGGCTGGTTGCAACGTGATTCGTTCTACGGGTACAGCATCACGAAAGAAGAGACGAAGCGAGTTTTTTTGGCCAAAGAGGAAATCACACTGCTCATTAATGGCACGTTCAAGAAGAAAAGCTACGAACTGATACGGGACTTGTTCATTTTCTGCACATTCACCGGATTGAGTTGGACGGATATGGCGAACCTCACGAAAGAGAATCTGGAAATATCCTTTGACGGTCATTTGTGGATAAAAACCACCCGCCAGAAAACGGGCACGGAAAGTAATATCCGTCTGTTGGAAGTTACCAAACATATCATAGAAAAATACGAGGGGATGGCCAAAGACAGCAGGTTGCTGCCCGTCCCTTGCTATCCCAACTGCAAAAACGGAATTAAAGTAATTGCAAAACATTGTGACATAGAGAAAAACGTTACGTGGCATCAAAGTCGACACTCGTATGCCACAACCGTGTGCCTGTCGAACGATGTGCCCATTGAAACACTCTCGAAGATGCTCGGACACCGCAGCATCCGCACGACGCAGATTTATTGCGAAGATTACAGCGGAGAAAGTAAGCCATGATATGGAGAAACTGTCGAAACAAATTGAACAGATGGAATCATTTATCTGTCAGGTAATTTAATTAATCATTAAAATCAAAGACGATGAAAAGAGAAAAGATAACTATTAATGAGGACGGTTTAATCACTCTGCCGAGCAATCCGGTTGAAACGGTTTGGATGCAGGATTTTAAAATGGCAGAATTGTTGGGAGTAATGCTGCCCACCATCAAATCAAACATACGGGTAATTCTGAAATCGGGAGTTGTTAAAACCGATTTGCAACATGGCGGAGTAGTTTACGGCAACCACGTTTTGCCGGACTGTTTCGGGCTGGATATGATAACGGCTCTCGCCTTTTGGATAAACTCGCTGAATGCCAAATTGTTCAGAGAATACATGCTCGGTAGACTCTATGCGGTAAACACGCCGAGTACACCAAGCGTATTCATTCGGATTGGGCATGGTGGATTGATTAACTTATTTGCCAAATGAATGACAAATAAGTCGGTCAATAGATATACCAACAAACTTGTTTATTGATAAATAAATTTGTTGTGAGGAAAAGCTATTGACAAACAGGTTAATCAAAATAGTGATATATCAACAAACCAATTTATTAATTGGTTGATTTATTATCGGGTCAGTCAGTTTCGTTGAAGGGACAAAGGTTGTTCCGGGTGGGTGAACATTCAAGTTCAAGCCCTTACAGGGTTACGGTTGAAATCTCCACACCCACGCTACGCTTCGGGTAGTATTTCAGCCTTAAAACTTGCCTGTTCCCTCTTCCGAACCTTAAAAAGCCCCTGCAACGAAAACGACCGACCCGGCAATGACGCATAACTCTAAAAGCAAGCACATCTACTACATCGGAGTGCTTGCTTTTTGATTTTAATGAAACTCAACTCCCTTGCCTCTAAATCTGCATAATATAGCCAGTATAGTATGTTTAACCAGCTGGCATACTATACTGAACACACCGGAAATAAAGCTAATTTTTCAATCCGTCCCAAAGGCGGATTCTTATGTTCATTGGAACATAGCAAGGTGTCTTTTGAGAAACAAGAAATATGATTGTAATCTATTGAATAATAGACTTTTGAATAAGAAGAGAATAACAATGGGAACGATATAGAAACGAGCGAACTTCTTTTGTTTGCTGTGTTTTTCCATTGTTTCAAATAACTTATATTCTACCTGCCAAAATACTATTTCCTCAATTAAAAACAACTTTTTCCTTTTAGAATATTTAGAGTTATCGAAAAGCAGTTTTATTTTTTATAGAATGAACCATAACTGATATTAAAGATTATCACTATCTTTGATATTATTAAGGTGTAGCACTGCATAAGTAGTGAAAGGACTTAAATATCCAACGAGAAATTAATAGTATACGAACAAATGAATGCCATCGAACAAATATTGAAAAAAGAGCTTAACCTATCGGATGATATGTGCAGCAGGTTTCTCGAATTGGTAGAAACGAAACATTTGAAGAAAAAAGAATTGTTTGTTCAACAAGGTAAACCTTGTTATTGTCTTGGTATAATTGAAAGTGGTGTGCTGCGTTCTTATATTGAAAAAGATACTGTTGAGTTCATTAAGGATTTCTACTTTCCCGGTTCAATTGTTGTTTCTTATGGAAGTTTCCTTACAGGTGAACCAAGTATTGGAAGCATACAAGCTCTTGAAGACACACATCTTATCACGCTCTCTCGCTCTTCCTATTATCAGCTACTCAAAGAATCGAACGAATGGTTTAAGTTTGGCAAATATATTTCTGATAGTCTATTAATAAAAAAATGTAAGAGAGAAACCTCTTTCTTAATGGACAGTGCATTCGAAAGGTACAAATTATTACTAAAGACCTATCCACAAGTAGAACAGCATTTATCCCATTATTATACAGCTGCTTACCTCGGAATTAAGCCGGAATCTTTAAGCCGACTCAAATCCCTTAACATAGGTCAATGAACTATTTTATTCCGTTTAGCTACTTTTGTGAACGTAATTAAAATAGAACCAATATGGAAATAAAATCTTTGAGTAATACAACTCTCGATAAATTATTCGAGGCATTCGAGCAAGCTTTTGCCGATTACGAAGTACAGCTAAACAAAGCAGAACTCTTAATTATGCTTAAAAGGCGTGGTTTTAATCCTAAAGCCTCTTTTGGTGCATTTGACGGAGATAAATTAGTTTCGTTCACATGTAACGGAATCGGAGATTTCTATGGAAAACCAACTGCTTATGATACGGGAACGGGAACACTGAAAGATTATCAGGGAAGAGGGTTGGCGACACAGGTATTCGAATATTCAATTCCTCATTTGAAAGAATCAGGAGTTGAAGAGTACCTATTGGAAGTACTACAACATAATACAGGGGCACTTTCCGTTTATCGAAAGTTAGGTTTTGAGATAATACGAGAGTTTTATTACTTCAAGCAGAAGAATAAACAGATTAACGGAGTTGTTAAAACGCTCAATTCTCCTTATATTTTAAAACCTATCAAGGTCAGCGAGCATAACTCGATACCCTTTTTCTGGGATTTTAAACCTTCTTGGCAAAACAGTTTTGTGGCAATAAACAACACATTAAAAGATTTTATCTGTTTAGGAGTTTTTTCAGAAAGTAAACTTGTCGGCTATGGGGTCTTTGAACCCGTGTCCGGTGATGTTACTCAGATAGCTGTAGCCAAAGAACACCGTCGCAAAGGAATTGGTTCATTGCTTTTTCAGAAAATGCTTGAAAGCAATAAACATAATTCTATTAAGATTATCAATACCGATATAGATTGCAATTCAATTACGGCTTTTCTCAAATCGAAAAACATTGAACCTGCCGGAAAACAGTTTGAAATGATAAAAAAGTTATAAATCTTATGCTACCTAAGTTCGAAACTGACCGTTTAATCCTCAAGCCCCGTACTATTGATGATTTAGAAAGTTGCATCAAAATGGATATAGACCCGAAAGTTACGGAATATATACCGGGAGAATACAACGGTTCGCACAAACATATTGCTTTCTTAAAAGAGAGAATCTTACAATCTTATCCTTTGGGCTTGGGATATTGGTCTATTTTTTCAAAGGATAGTCCAACCGATTTTATCGGTTGGATACATTTACTACCAGTGCAAGATAAAATACAAGCTGTAGAGATAGGTTGGCGGTTGAAATATTTGGCATGGGGAAATGGATATGCAACAGAAGCAGCGCGAGAAATAATTATGTATGCTTTTAAAATAGCCGACTTCAATCAGATTGTGGCATATACGCATTCTGATAATAAACGCTCTAAAGAAGTGATGAAAAGATTAGGATTCAGATATATTTCTGATTTCATTTATAATGGTAAAATACCCTCTTCGTCTTATGAAATAAGAAGGAAAGAGTATTATTAAAAACCATAAGATTTAGAAGATACTAAATTGTGACTATAGCGTAGGTATAATATGATACTTTTCACTTTATAAATATTAAACCTATGAATGATTTTACAAAAGCGAGAATATTCGGATTATTGTCTGAATCCTCACAGGAAGTAACGAACCAAGAAATGCAAGAAGCCTATGGCGAATTTGTTGAACAAATTAGAACCGTGAGTAATGGAAATGATTATTCAACTACTTATCGGCTTCTTGTAGCTACCCGTATTGAGATAGCATCACTTGAAACAACACCTCTTTACGGGCAGGGGGAAAAATGCGCTTAAAAAGCGTTTTTTACAAAAGACGTTGGCTATTATCAACTCAGAACTGGAACTGTTGAATCTAAAAATCCATTACCCAAGTACATTCCAAAACCGAATAAATAACATTCCATTATCACCACTTTATCTTAATGACGAAACCTATCTCGTTGAAATCATGGAGCTTGTTTGCGGAATGTTCCTATCCAAAAGAGTAGTAAACCAGACAGGAAAAGAATCACCATTAACCGAAATCGGAAGAGCGTTTGAATATCTCTTTAATATCAAATTAGGGGATGTTCACAAGAAGCATGAAAGCGTTATTAAGCGTAAGCCATCCAAAGTAACTGAATTTTTAGATACACTTCGTAAAGCTATTATCGAAGAAAATAAGAAGAAAGGCTATTTGTAAATCAACAATTTAGCAACTATTTATGGGGGTGTACCACTGGTACACCCCTAACTTATTTACACTCATTTGCCGAACTTTGCTTCATCAATCGATTGAAAACAATAATGTTAAACTAAAAAATGAAGCAAAATGTATATAGACAACGAAAACTTCGACAAGTGGATGGAACGGCTATCAAAAAAACTCTCCGAAATCGGGCAAGACCTGAAATCTCTTATCAATACCGACAACGTACTGGACGAAAATGATAAGATACTCGACAATCAGGATTTAGCTTTTCTGTTAAAAGTATCTTTCCGAACCCTACAACGGTATCGGGCAAGTGGCAAACTTCCTTACTTTATGATAAGCCACAAGACCTATTACCGTGCAGCCGACATCCGGGCTTTTATTCAAGAAAATGCCGATTGTAAGACCTACGAACGGTTCAAAAGAGAAAATCAACTCGATAAGCAAATCACTGCAAAACAAGGTGGGTAATATTACCGCCTGATGCAGTGCTAACAATCCCCATTTAGCAGAAATCGCCTTGCCCTGTGGCTCGGCTCGTTTCGCTAAATGAAGCAAGAGGGAACTGGACAAGTCCTGTTCTTCTCTCTTGCCCTGCGGGGCAAAGCCTTCGGCTTTAAGAGGTTACATTCGTAACCGTTTATAACAGTGATTATAACCTGAAAATGTATTTTGCTTATAATCAACTAAATGAATCTCATTTTCCTTATAAAAAAGTTATAATCATGGATAAGACCAGTAATATATCCACACTTACCACCATCGGGATAGACCGACAGACAGGTAAGTTGATAGATAAGCTCTGCAAACGCTATTCGCTGAAAAAAGGGGAAATAGTCAGGTTGGCATTTGTCTATATTGATAAAGCATGTATCAACCCATCGGAAGCACCGGAATCCGTAAAATCGGAACTGGCGAAAATAAACAAACGGCAGGACGATATAATCCGCTTCATTCGTCACTACGAGGAAGAACAACTAAATCCCATGATACGAACCGCTAATTCTATTGCAGTTCGGTTTGATGGTATTGGTAAGACATTGGAAACGCTTATTCTTTCCCAATTGGAATCCAGTCAGGGGAAACAAACAGCCGTATTGCAAAAAGTAAGTGAACAATTCGGCAAACATGCCGATGTAATCAACCAGCAGGGGAAACAACTCACCGCCCTGTATCAGATACATCAACGGGATTATAAGAAAATGTTCCAACTGATACAACTCTATTCGGAGTTATCAACTTGTGGCGTGATGGACGGTAAACGGAAAGAGAACCTAAAAGCGGAAATCGTCAATTTGATAAATACATAGAACCATGCACATAGATTTTGCACCACCATCGGGAGGAACATATAACAATGCAGGAAGTAGCCGCCAATTAGCTTCATACATGGAACATGAAGATTTGGAACGGATGGAAAAAGGTATTTATACCGATGGCTTTTTCAACTTATCGGATGATAATATTTACAAATCAAAGGTTATTAAGGATATAGATAGTAATATCGGGCAATTACTGAAAACAGATGCTAAGTTTTTCACTATCCATGTCAGCCCATCGGAAAGCGAGCTTCGGGCAATGGGGAACACCGAACAGGAGAAAGCCGAAGCCATGAAACGGTATGTTCGGGAAGTGTTTATTCCTGAATATGCCAAGAACTTCAACAAAGGACTATCCGAAGCGGATATAAAGTTTTACGGGAAGATACATTTTGACCGTAGCCGTTCCAATAACGAACTAAATATGCACTGCCATTTGATTGTCAGCCGTAAAGACCAATCTAACAAAAAGAAGCTATCACCGCTTACCAACCACAAAAACACCAAGAACGGAGTAATAAAAGGTGGCTTCGACCGTGTGAATCTCTTTCGACAAGCGGAACAAGGCTTTGATAAACTATTCAGTTACAACCGCCAATTATCCGAATCCTTTGAGTATTCCAACACGATGAAGAACGGAAGCATTGACGATAAACTGAGAGTGCAGGAGCAGGAGTTGAAAGAGCCAAAACAATATTTTGCTGGCGAAAATAAAAAAGAAATATTCCAATCCAGTGAAAAAGAAAACAATATTTCTTGCAACCTTGATAGCAAGGCAGATGAAAAACATTCTTACAACCAGCAAAATAACGGTAGTGGCGATTCTCTATTATCTATCTTCTCATTGGGAGATGGTAATAATAACAATGCTGCACCAGTAGAAGAATTACAGGCACAAAAACGCAAGAAGAAAAAGAAGAAAGGGATTAGACGATGACTGAATATGAAGAACTAAGAGCCGATATAGACCGCTATTTGATGGAACGTTTTAAGTATTGAAAATCGCTTGTATGGCTGGCAGTGGATAATATAATAGCCACCCGAAGAAATAGCCGGGTAGATTTATATTTGCGTATTAGAAAGGTTGAAAGCCGTTTTCCACCTGATTGCCTGATTATCGCCCGATTGAGTTTTAGCAAAGAACGTATAGGGCATGGAACGCACTTTATCCGATTTCTGACAAGAATAGCCCGAAAGTACGATTTTAACCATATCGGCATTGAGTGTGCCAACATCAAAAGCAGTACTTTTGCCAAGAAATTAGGCTTTTACTGCATAGATGGTGAGAATTACGTAATAGCAGTAACCAATCTAATATCCTAATTTTCAATGGAATAACCTTGATTAATTCTTTCTTTCTCTGAACACAAAGGTATATTCCAAGAATAAAACGGCAACACCAAGCCCTACGGATTTTGATAAATTTCTTCCTTTTTGCTCCACAAAAAGAGTAAATTTATCAAAAGTGTTGCCTTATTTATTCTCTCCATATAGGAGATGTTTATCAGAGAAAAAAAGGAAAAATATATGTATGGTTGAGTGTTTACGCAGAACACACTCACTTCCATTCATTCTACCCCATTTTTTGAAACCAACTAAAAACTGCTTTCCTTTGCTTTAAAAACATTGAAATCTATATCTTTACTGCAAAAAGAAAAATATATGAATAGTTTATTTGATTCATTTGAAAGAACATGTCTCGAATTTGCAAAACACAATGATAATACTTACGAGTATTATAATAACAGCGCACGAACTGATATGTCAAAAGTGAGAGATACTTTAGAGAGATGGTTCTATAATTATCCTGAAGAAGAAAAGAAAGAGCTAAAGAGCCGATTTAAAAAAGATTTTGACTCTTCATTTTATGAATTGTTCTTACATGAACTGTTTTGCAAATTGGGGTATGATATTACTATCCATCCCGATTTACCATCTTCACCGAAAAAACCTGATTTTCTAATATCTAAAGATAATTTGGAATTATATATTGAAGCTAAGGTTGTTAAGGGTAAAACAATGGAACAGGAGGCTTTTGAACGAAAAAGAAATGAACTCTATGATAATCTGAATAAGTTAAACACAAAAGATGTTTGTTTAAATATTGAAGATGTTTGTTTTCTGACCCAGAAACAACCAAGTACAAAAGAGATGATAAAATGTATAGAGGAAGAATTTAAAAAAATAGACCCCGACATATTGAGAGAAGAATTAAAGAAAAATGGCATTGAAAATCTACCGAAGATAGAATATAAGAATAGGGATGTTCATATCATAGTAAGCCCTATTCCAGTAAGTCCTTCAACAAGAGAGGAAAAAATACGTCCAATAGGTATATATCCAGCAGAAGCCTTTTGGGGAGGAGGTGAAGAATCTCTCAAAGAATCGATTGAAAAAAAAGCTAAAAGGTACGGAAAATTGGATAAACCATTTATTGTATGCTTAAATTCGTTAGACATTAGAACATCGGGAAAAATAGACGTTGATAATGCTATTTGGGGGACAGTAGCATTTTCATGGTCGACAAATCCGGAAAGTAAAGATGAAAAATGGATACGACAATTAGATGGCGTATTTTGTGATAAGAAAGGTGTGCGACTTAAAAATCTTACAGGTGTTTTCGTTTCTAAAGTATGCCCTCATAATATTCCTGTTGCCAATTATTGGCTATATGAACATCCTTTTTCCGAGAACAAAATGGATTTCGATAAAATAGGATTAAAATTCAACTATATGAGCGAAGGAAAAATAATTGACAACACGGGCGATAATATAGGTGACATACTTAAAATCCCTAAAGATTGGCTTACATAAGTGATTATCGGGAAAGCATTAACTTTCCCGATAATCATTGATAAATTGTTCTCATAGGTTTCCATTTTAAGGAATTTTCTGTTTCTTCTACACTGTTTTTAAATTTTATTATCAGTTTCGGATAGTATATACTTTCCTTGAATCTGTTTCGCTAAATTTGTCATATCCTCATTGATTTTGGTACGGGTTATTTCTGCATATATTTGAGTAGTGGAAATGCTTCGATGTCCCAATGTCTGGCTAATCGTTTCTATTGGAACACCCATTGAAAGACAAAGGGGTGCATAGCTATGCCTTGCCATATGATAGGTCAAACGTTTATCAATATTGGCTGCTTTGGCTATCTTTTTCAACTGAATATCAGCATTTTCTATTGTACATAACCTAAAGACCTTTCCGTCAAGCCCCGCAAAAGCCGTATTCCGGTATTTCTCGATAAGACGCAATGGAATATCAAGCAGGGGAATGTAGGAAGTCGTTCCAGTTTTTTGACGATTTAAGACAATCCATTGTTCGCCATCTTCTTGCCGTACAATATTATCATGCCGTAAGTTCTTCAAGTCCACATAGGCAAGCCCCGTGAATGTCGAAAACAGAAACATATCACGAATAAAATTAGCACTCTCATGTTTCATGTCTATCTGCATCAACCGCTGTATCTCATCCATTGAGAGCCATTTCCGTGTAATGGTTATCCGCTGCGGACGATAACCAAAGAACGGGTCTTGATACATCAAACCTTTGTTTAAGGCTCTCATTACAACCCTGCGCAATGGTTTTATCGTATTGTTGGTTGTGCTTGCACTTAATTGCAAAATGACTTTTAGATAGTAAACATACGATTCTATAAAATCAAAATCGACTTGGGCAAACGGAATATCCGTTACCCCGTATTTGTACCCCAAAAACTCTTTCAAATGTAGATAAGCACGATAAAGATGTGTATAAGTGGTTTTTACTATCAAAATGCCGACAGACTGCCGTTTCTCTTCAATCAAGGCTGCAAATTCCTGTATTAAGCTGTTTTGTTTAATGCCAATTCCTTTAATAGCGTTTTTCAGGATTTCAGCCGTAATGTAGCTTTTGTTTTCCAGTAAGGTTTTATAGTGGCGGACAAGTTCAGTCCGATAGTTTTCTATCCGTTTGTTGATGTTTGTTTCTTCCTTTGATTTACCTATGGCTATTCCCTGTTTGGCATCCCATTTTTCAGGAGATAGCTCTAAGCCCGTACTGAAAGCCGAGCTTTTACCATCCACACTGATACGCCCCATGACAGGGCAATTACCTGATTTTTTCTTTTTGCTGGTATTTAAGTAAAAGAGTATAGCGAAAGTGCTTCTATTGTTTTGCATAATATCTACATTTTGGATTGTTAAAAGTTGAATTTAGTGGCAAGACGTGCAGATAGCTGCTGCATATCATTGCCTATCTTCTCATTGTTAAGACGTGCGTAGCGTTGGGTTGTTTCAATATGCTTGTGTCCTAACATCCGGCTTACACTCTCAATCGGAACGCCTTGTGAAAGGCAGATTTGAGAAGCGAACGTATATCTCGCCATATGGTAGGATAATTTCCGGTTGATACCGCAGTTTCTTGCAATTCGTTTTAAACCAACATTCACCTGTCCCAAACTCATGTGAGGAAATACTTTTCCATCGGGAGCAAGCCCCTTGTAATACTCCATGATGTGGATAGGGATGTTCAATAGTTTTACATTAAACTCCGTATGCGACTTTTGCCTGTTGGCTGAAATCCACAAGCTACCGTCATCTTCGGTAATAATATCTTTCCAAGACAGTTTATGCACGTCTGCATAAGCCAAACCGGTAAAGGTCGAAAACAGGAACATATCACGGATAAACCGTTGTGTTCCCGATTTAAAGGGAGTTTTCATTAGTAAATTCAATTCGTCATTGGTGAGCGACTTGTTTTTAAGTTCCGTCTTTTCCAATTCAAAACCGTCAAAAGGCGGACGGGTGATAATTCTTCGATGCAATGCCAAACGTATGACCTTGTTTAGCAAGACAATCCGAGCCTTTACGGTTCTCGGCTTCATCTTGCGTTTTACACGGAAAAAGAAATTCAATGCTTCGATAAAAGGCAAATCTAACTCGGCAAGGGGAATATCCTCTACATGGTATTCTTCCCGAAAAAATTGTTTAAGCTGTTTGTAAAGGACTTCATACTGCTTGTAGGTGGATTGTGCCCTGTCGATGCCTATTCTTCCTTTGAAATCTTCCATCATTTCACCGAACAGGACAAGGAGCGTTTTTTGTGTTGTGGCAATTCCTTGAAAGGCGTTCTTCACTTCGATAGCGGTTACTTTTCCGGTTCGCTTTAAAATGTCCTTGTAGTGCGTGTGTATGGAGAGATTAATTTTATTAATCTCTCTGTTGAGTTCAACGGCAGCACGGCTTTTGCCGATTGCCCGACCTGACTTTACACTCCAAAGCCGTTCTTCGATTTTTAGCTTTGAGCCGAATTGTGCGATAGTGTTGCCGATGATAATTTTTCCGACAATCGGAAAAATGGCATCGGGATTTGTTTCTGTTCTCTCCGTGTTCCCCTCTCGTTTGAGATAGAAGGACACCTTTAGTTCGTTGTTCATAACGCTCACATTTTTAGTTCGTAAAATTACTTTCTTTGTGAGTTATCCGAACAATGTAAACCGCAGACAAACAATGCTATAACCAGACGTTCCACGTCATCGGTTTGCCGTATTTTTCGCCTCTCGGAACGGGTAACGGTTTAGAAACGGAAAGTTTGCTCTAATCCGCTTTTTCCTGCATTTTCGCTACTCGGCACCCAAAGACACTAAAATACATACATTTCTATCTATCAATTAATTACCCTAATTTTCTCCCTTTCTCCTTTTACACTCCTTGTTTTCTAAGTAACTCGATACCTTTTGAGTTACTCTCAAAAGCCTTGCCTAACGGGTGGAATCGCTCCTCCGAAGTCGGGCGATTAGAAAGATAGAGCGAGTTGAAATACAGCGGTCTTGAAACGCAAAATTCAATTAGAACTGACTTTGTCAAAGCCAGAAGCTGCGTGCAGACCGACAAAGGAACGGTACAGGCTCAATCGCCGCTGACCGCAGAACGGGCGACAGTAGAACCACCACGCACTGAACCAATCGTAGTTCCAACGAGAGCACATACAGTTCGTGAAACCAATGGATAAGCTGTTACAATTAAAAAAATAAAAATGCAGGTGAGCCGCAGAGAAATGAGCTTGTTTTATTATATTTGCAAAGTGGAATAAAAAACATAACAATATGACAGATGAACAATTAGGGCAAATGAAGCTTATATTCAATTACAACGATGTTTTTTACAGTTTTTACTACGATGATCTCAGCGGTTGCATACATCGTTCCCGCGAATATGCCATCAATTATGTCTATTCAGGTGAGATGATTCTCGACAATGGAAAGGAAAATATCCATGTAGGGAAAGGCGAATGCGTTTTCATTCCGCGCGACCATCACATCACTATGTATAAGAGGACGAAAGATGGTGAGCGGTACTGCGGCATCTTCCTTATGTTTACACGTCGTTTCCTGCGTGAAATGTACGGTAAGTTGGAACAACGTAAAGTACCGGCAAACACCTCCAAACTTGATTCCGGTGTAATAAAACTACCGAAAACGGTAGAATTCGCCAGCCTGTTCGCTTCCATGACACCCTATTTCGATCCCGAAGTAAAACCCAAAGACGATTTCATGAATTTGAAATTGCAGGAAGGGTTGCTGGCATTGCTGCATATCGACAAGCGATTCGCACCGACGCTGTTCGATTTCAACGAACCGTGGAAGATAGACATCATGGAATTTATGAACGAAAACTACATGTACGAATTTACGATGGAAGAAATGGCGCACTACACGGGGCGCAGCCTTGCCACGTTCAAACGGGATTTTAAGAAAATCAGCGATCTGACACCCGAAAAGTGGCTGATTCGCAAACGCCTCGAAGTAGCTTACGCCAAAATGCAGGAGGGTGGCAAAAAGGTTGTGGATGTCTATGCCGAAGTCGGATTCAAGAATCCGTCGCATTTCTCGACCGCTTTCAAAAAACAGTATGGCATATCGCCGACCGCCGCATTCGTGTGAATCAGAATCAAAGAGGTTGACCTTTTGAGAAATTTTATTTGAGCCTCACAGCAATGTTGTTGTGGGGCTTTCTCTTTAACTTTGCCAACGAAATCAGAAACATAAAACGAAACAGTTATGATAAAGTGGCTAATATCTTTGATGATGGCGTGCAGCTTGTCCTTGACGGTAAGTGCTTGCAGCCCCGATGATTCTTCGAAAAACACGGAGAATACAGTTCTCGAACCAAAACCGATTCCGGAACCTGCGCCCGGAAGCGGAATGTTCGACCTGACCAAAGGCGAAAACGGTAATCCTCCGACGATCCTGCTCAGCAGCGGATATGAAATGCCGATTATCGGTCTGGGAACATACAGTCTTCACGGCGATGTGTGCGTCAATGCTATCCTGTCTGCCGTCAAACTCGGTTATCGGAAATTCGATACGGCGAGTTTCTACGGCAACGAAGAGGAGGTCGGCGAAGCCATCCGCACCTGTGGTGTGCCTCGTGAGGAATTGTTCGTCTGTACCAAACTCTACCCGAACCAATTTGCCGATACCGAAAATGCCATTGAGGAATCACTGCGCAAACTCAATATCGGCTATGTGGATCTGATGTTGCTCCATCATCCCGGAGCGCATGATGTGGAGGCATACAAGGCAATGGAAAGAGCCGTGAAAGCCGGAAAAATCCGTTCGGTCGGCGTGTCGAACTATTATATCGAAGAAATGACGGATTTTCTGCCCAAAGTGAACATAAAGCCGGTGCTGGTTCAGAACGAGATACATCCTTACTACCAGGAAAAGGAAGTAGTCAAGTTCATGCACGAAAATGGCATCGTCATCGAGGGATGGTATCCGCTCGGCGGCAGGGGCTACACGGCTGCCATGCTCGGCAACGAGACAATCGGCCGGATAGCGAAAGCGCACGGCAGATCACCGGCACAGGTCATCTTGAGATGGGACTTGCAGAACGGTGTAGTCATCATACCCGGTTCAAGCAATCACGACCATCAGAAAGAAAACATTTCGCTGTTCGATTTCGAATTATCCCCTAAGGAAATGGCGCAAATCGCCGCCCTTGACCGAAACGAGAAACATGATTGGCATTAAACAAGTAAAAATAGACAAAAAACAATGAACGACATTTTTGAAAAAGATCTTCGTGGCGAAATGGTATCGCCCCATGATTCCGGTTACAATGAACTGATTGACGAGATCTTTGCCACGATGCGCAAAGCAACCGAAATGAACACGGGTTACCGAACGCCTGAAGAGGTACACGGATTTATGGCGGAAATTCTTGATAAGCCGCTACCTCAAAGCACAACCGTACTCCCTCCGCTTTATATCGACTATGGCAAACCGGTCAGTATAGGCGAAGATTGCTTTATCCAGCAGTGTTGCACTTTTTTCGGGCGCTGCGGCATTACGATTGGTAACAGCGTATATATCGGTCCGAAAGTAAATCTGATTACCATCAATCACGATGTGAACCCCGAAAACCGCAGTGCCACCTACGGCAAACCGATTATAATCGAGGACAAGGTGTGGATCGGAATAAATTCAACGGTTTTACCCGGTGTCAGGATCGGATACGGTTCCATCATCGGTGCAAACAGCGTCGTCACAAAGGATGTGCCGCCCATGACGATCGTTGCCGGCAATCCGGCACGCATCATCAAAAAAATCTGCGCGAACAATGAAACAAATCCCCAATAACAACCCCATGAAAAAAGTATTGGTTATATCGTCAAGCCTCCGCTTAAGGAGCAACTCGGAAGCATTGGCCGATGAATTTGCCAGAGGAGCTTCCGAAGCAGGGAACGAGGTCGAAAAGGTAACGCTCAGAGAGAAGGATATCCGCTTCTGCAAGGGATGCCTCGCCTGCCAGAAAACACAGCGTTGCGTTATCAACGACGATGCTCCTGCCATCGTAGAAAAAATGCACGATGCCGACGTAATCGCATTCGCATCGCCAATCTATTACTATGAAATGTGTGGTCAGCTCAAAACACTTCTTGACCGTGCCAATCCGCTCTATTCGTCCGATTATCGTTTCCGCGATATTTATATGCTAACCAGTGCGGCCGAGAATGAAGCGCATGTACCGGAACGGGCTGTGACTGGACTTACTGGCTGGATCGACTGTTTCGAGAAGGCTCATCTCGCAGGGACGGTCTTTGCCGGAGGTGTCAGCGAACCGGGAGAAACGGAAAGGCACCCCTCGTTGATGTGTGCATACGAAATGGGGAAAGCCATCAAATAAAGACAAACTAAAACGAATTAAATATGGATACTAAAATGTTGGATGGCAAGGTAGCCATCATTACAGGAGCCAGTTACGGCATGGGACAAACAATGGCGGAACTGTTCGCAGACGAAGGCGCTTCGGTCGTACTGACCGCACGTCATGAAGAAGAATTGGATAAAGTAGTCGAAGGCATCCGCAGCAAAGGCGGCAAGGCAATCGGTATTGCAGCCGACGTAACATCACCCGAAGACACGAAACGAGTGTTCGAAACAACACTCAAGGAGTTCGGCGATCTCGACATTCTTATCAACAATGCCGGAATCGGAGAACAAAAACTGATAGACGATACCGATGATGCATGGCTGGAACACGTAGCGGCGGTAAACCTTGCCGGGCCTGTACGCCATATCCGGGAAGCACTCAAAATATTCCTCCCCAAAAATGAAGGTGTAATAATCAACATCACTTCGGTTAATGGCACACGTCCTTTCTGTGGAGCAGCATATACGGCGACCAAAGGGGCTTTGAACACCCTGACTAAAAATGTTGCCATGCGCCTCATACAAACCAACATTCGTTGTAATGCAATCGCTCCCGGCTCTACGGTTACCCCAATACACTTGGCAAACAAGAACCAAGAACATCCGGGAGGAAAAGGTATGCTGGAATACAGCCAACACTATGTTTATTTCCCCGGTCCTGAATGCGACCCTATCGACCAGGCGTATGCTTGCCTGTTTTTAGCGAGCAAAATGGGGAAAGCTGTCAAAGGACAAGTGCTTCAAGTTTGCAACGGAGCTTTCTTGTAACCGTTGTATATTCTTCGTTTATATGATTATTTGCTCCAGTGCATAATGGACACTGGAGCAATTTTTTTAGCATTAACATCAAGCTTTTGAAAAAACACATAGTTGAGCTTTTGAATAATCTCTTTTGAGCCTGACAAGAATGTGCTGTCTATTTTATAGCCGTACCTTTGCATTATAAAATAGAACGATAACCATTTAAGCAATAGAAAAAATGAAAACAGCGAATCTGAAATCCGCAGCTATCGCAGCCCTGTTAGGCATGGGATTGTTTACCGGCTGCACGAACAGTACAACAAATCAAAAAACAAGTGATAACATGGAAACATTAAATCTTACACAAGAATGGGATAAGAAATTCCCGCAGAGCGACAAGGTAAATCATCGTAAGGTAACCTTCAAAAACCGTTACGGCATCATGCTTGCCGCCGACCTCTACGAGCCCAAGAATGCCGAGGGCAGACTCGCGGCCATCGCCGTGAGCGGCCCGTTCGGCGCTGTTAAGGAACAGGCATCGGGACTTTATGCACAGACGATGGCCGAACGCGGATTCCTCACCCTCGCATTCGACCCTTCCTATACAGGCGAGAGTGGCGGCGAACCCCGCAACACGGCATCGCCCGATATCAACACCGAGGATTTCAGTTCGGCGGTTGATTTTCTGGTAGCACTGCCCAACGTAGATGCGGAACGCATTGGTATCATCGGCATCTGCGGATTCGGAGGAATGGGACTGAATGCGGCGGCGATGGATACCCGCATCAAGGCAACGGTGGCTTCGACCATGTATGACATGAGCCGCGTGAATGCAAACGGCTATTTCGATGCCGAAAACAGTGCCGAGGCTCGCAAGGCGAAGCGTGAAGCGATGAATGCCATCCGCACCCGCGATGCGCAGAACGGCACGACCACGCCCGGTACACCCGGTCTGCCCGCTGAGATCAAGGGCGATGAACCGCAGTTCGTCAAAGATTATTTCGATTACTACAAGACCGACCGCGGCTTCCACGACCGCTCAATCAACTCCAACGGTGCATGGAGTCCTACGATGGCGCTTTCGTTCATCAATATGCCGCTGTTGTCCTACATTCACGAGATAGACAACGCCGTATTACTCATTCACGGAGAGAATGCCCATTCGCGCTACTTCAGCGAGGATGCCAACAAACGGCTGACAGGCGACAACAAGGAATTGATGATTGTTCCCAATGCCAGCCACACCGACCTCTACGACCAAAAGATTCCGTTCGACAAGCTGGAAGCATTCTTTAAGTCAAACCTCAAATAATGATCTGCCATGAGAACAAAACTTTTATGCCTGCTCTTATCCGTTATCGGATTATGTGGTTGCAACTCAACCAACGCACAAAAGCAACCCAAAACAAGCAATGTCAAGTCCGGAAAATCATTGGTCGTATTTTTTTCATGGGGAGGCAATACACGCGCCGTCGCAGAAAAAATAGGTCAACTTACGGGTGCAGACGAATTCGAGTTGCAACTCGCAGTTCCTTATACCACCGACCGCGATGAAATAGAAGAAGTGGCAAAACGGGAAGTCCGAGACAAGCATATCCCCAAGCTCGCATCGCTTCCTCCGAACATGGAGCAATACGATGTGATTTATATCGGTTCTCCGTGCTGGTTCAACACCTTCGCGCCGCCTGTTCGCACCTTCCTCTCCACGGTGGATTTGTCTGGAAAGAAAGTAGTACCGTTTATGACACATGGAGGCAGCAGAATGGGACAAAGTGTACAGGAAATACGCAATTTGGCTCCGAAAGCAGATGTAACGGAGGGTCTTGCCATCCGTGAATCCAATGCAACCAACGCTGAAAAAGAGATATCGGCATGGCTGAAAAAGAACAATTTGACGAAATAGCTTAAGTATGAATTTACAATGAACAAAATAAAAGGAATAGACAATCGAATTGTGCTGCATTTCCCAAATAATTCGGAAATAGAGTGCCTGAACAACAGCACTCCGGCATGGCAGGATGCAGTGAACCGTGCCAATATCATAATCAATGGTGACAACAACCGTGTGGACTTGCATTTCAGTACAGAGCAGGAAGCCATAGATTTATTGTCCAATATCGCATTCAACATTCTTATTATAGGCAACGAGAACCACATGAATGTAGGAAAATCACTGACAGCTTGTTATAATCCGGGATGGGACATGTTCGGACTCCATCTTGCTATCGGTACAGCGTTCGATCCGTGGACGAACACTCCGCGTGCGGCGAACAATTGCCGAATGGAAATCGGGGAACACATCATTGCGTGCGGCGCCGTGATTTATTTACAGGAAGACGGCTCCCATATCACCATCGGACGTGATTCGATGATAAGCTGGGGCGTAGACATTTGGTGCACGGATGCGCATACCATCATGGACATGGAGGGTGCGCCCACCAACCAACCGCATTTCATCGAGATCGGAGAACACGTATGGATCGGCAAGGACGTGAAAATAGGCAAGAATGTCCGTATCGGCCGCGACAACATCATCGGTTGGGGCAGCATCGTCACCAAGAGTTTCGAAGAGAGCAACGTGCTGTTGGTCGGAACTCCGGCGAAGATTGTCAAGCGAGAGATGCGATGGGACGGCCGCACGATCGGCGAATACATGAAGGGGCAAAATCAATGACCGGGAACCGCTTGTTCCCCTTGCCCGACGGAGCGACCGTCTGCCCGTTGGGACAAGGTACGTGGAGAATGGGACAATCCGCCGCTCGGCGGCAGGAAGAAATACGGGCATTACGGCATGGTATCGAGCTGGGGATGAACCTTGTCGATACCGCCGAAATGTACGACAACGAGGAACTGGTAGGCGAAGCTGTCCGTCCTTACAGAGAAAAAGTATTCCTTGTAAGTAAGGTTTTACCGAGTAATGCGAGCTATCGAGGCACGAAGCTCGCCTGCGAACACAGTTTGCTGCGGCTCGGCACGGAGTATATCGACCTATACCTGTTGCACTGGAAAGGATGCCATCCTTATGAAGAAACCATTCGGGCGATGGTAGAATTGCGACAAGAGGGAAAAATCCGTATGTGGGGTGTCAGCAATCTGGACACAGCCGATATGGAACGAATCGTTTTGCTGCCGGGTGGGAATGGCTGCGCCACCGATCAGGTACTCTACAATCTTGGCGACCGGGGTGTGGAGTTCGATCTCATGCCGTGGTGCGCTGCACGCCGAATGCCGGTCATGGCCTATTCACCCATCAGCGAAGGACGGCTGCTGCGCCACCGTACATTGGTGGAAATCGCCCGGCGACACGATGCCCCCCCAGCACAAATCGCATTAGCATGGACGATGCGTCAGCCCGGTATCATCGCCATACCAAAAGCCGGCAATGTAACCCATGTGGAAGATAATTTCCGAAGTCTTTCCATCAACCTGACAGAGGAAGATCTGTATGATTTGGATACGGCATTCCCCGCTCCGATACGAAAAATACCATTGGCAGGCTGGTAATAAATAATAAAAAGAACGATAATGAAAAAGATACTATTCATTGTAGCAATTACATTCTGTTTGAATGTATGTCTGTATGCACAAAAACAGATGAACTTTAATCGCATTGGTTTATACACAATGAACATCGGAAAAATCGAAGCCATTGTCATCAGCGATGGACACCTTTGCGTAAATCCGGTGCAGGCCGAGTTCGCGCAGCGTATTGATTCTGCCGAAGTCGCCCGAACGCTTCAAAAGCATTTTGCACCTGCAACGGAGGTCGATCTAGCGATGAATATTCTCTTACTGAAAGTTGAAAACCGACTGGTATTGATAGATGCCGGTGCCGGATATGTATTCGGTTCCGAAAGCGGACGACTGGTCGAGAATCTTCAGTATGCGGAAATCGCGCCGGAAGAAATAACCGATATTGTAATTACTCACACGCATCCCGACCATATCGGAGGTTTGACAGACAAAGAAGGGAATCTCTTATTTCCGAATGCTGGAATCTATCTTGCCCGTGAAGAACATGATTTTTGGATGTCACCGAGTCCGGATTTATCCAAAAGTACCATGACAGATAAAAAACACATGGAAATGCTGGCGGATGTAGCACAAAAGAACATTCGTTCTGTAACAAACAAACTGCATTTGTTTCAGACGGATGAAGAACTGTTGGGGTGTTTGCAGATGATACCTGCTCCGGGACATACGTCGGGACATACCATAATTCGGATATACTCCGGAAACGAGGAGCTTTATCATATTGCCGATGTTGTACATTCCGAAATAATTTCGTTTGAGCATCCCGAATGGATTTATAACAGCGACACGGACTATAAAGAGGGAATAGAAACACGCAAGAAAACATTGGAACGATTAAGTAATTCCAATTCATTGTTTTTCGCTTATCATTTGCCTTGGTCGGGATTAGGATATGTAAAATCCACTGCGGACGGATATAAATGGATACAGAAACGAGTTGTTATGCCGTATTAAAATTAAAGGAGAATGACTATGACAAATAATGTTATTGATAATATGCTGGCTCATCGTTCCATCCGTTCATACACGGACAGAGCGGTAAGCGATGAAGACTTGAACTCCATCATCCGTGCGGTACAAACCGCGCCGAATTGGGTAAACCTGCAACTCGTTTCCATGACTGCGGTAAAGGATGCCGACCGGAGGCAACGTTTCGCTGAATTGTGCGGTCATCAGGCATACATTGCCGAAGCTCCCGTATTCCTCGTGTTCTGCGCCGATTACTATAAAGTAGCTCTTGCTTGTCATGCAAAAGGACAGCAACTCGATGAAATGATGCAAGACATCGACACCCTACTCGTGGGAGCGCACGAAGTCGGTATTGCGCTCGAAGCGGCTGTCGTTGCTGCCGAATCGTTGGGATTGGGGACAGTACCTATCGGAGATGTACGTAAAAATGCACAAGAGGTTATATGTGAATTGCAGCTTCCCAAATACGTCTTTCCGGTGTTGGGATTGTGCATAGGCTATCCCGCGAATAATCCGAGATTAAAGCCCCGTTTTCCGAAACAAGCGGTCTTTTTCGAGGAAACATACAATGCTGACTTGAAAGATGACCTTGCTGAATATGACGCATTGTATGCCCAATATCTGAAAGAACGCCCGTGGAACAATCGTGTAGGTAACTGGACTGACTTAGCGGCTGATTTTTATCTGCATCCGTATCATTATAAGGGAGTTGCTGATGTATTGTTGAAACAGGGATTCACATCGGCTAAGAACGACAAGTGATTCTTCGCCATGCACATTGCAATCACGACATTGCCGGGTTACAGCCCGCAAGAGAAAAAGCTACTTGCCCGACGACTGAAAGACGCGGCAGTAAACCTCATGGGAGTAACCCCATGTACCGTTTCCGTATCTGTAAAAGATTTGCCGATAGAAAATTGGGATGATTTTATCCAAAAGTTACCAGATGATGAAATCATTATACCTGAAACATATCGGGAGTATATAAAGCATAAAAAATAAAACTTATTGCATCTCTTCATTATAGCTAAAACATCGAATAGAGTTTAAAATCATCTTTTAGGGAATAAATCGCCACCATCGGTTGTCATGTGCAACAATACGATAATTGAAGCCATAAGATTTACGGATTATCTTGTCGATGCCGCCTCGAAAACCGTTACGAAAGAACTCTTCCGTAAGTTTAACAAAGCAAAGCCCTGCAGTCGTTCTGTAACGAGGAGCAAGACCGGATTGCGCTTTTTCGCACGCTACGCTACACGCAAGTCCGATTACACGTCTTATGGAAATCCCTGCCGGAAGAAGATGTTTCGACAAGTAACACGCAAAGCCGTTTCTTGGATATAGCCATCGGGTATATCAATACGGAATCGAACTTGCTGCATCGGTACGACCGAGTATAGGAATCGGTGAAACCGAACCCCTTGTATCATTGGACGGGAGCAGTCGTTGAACTGGTTGAGTTGGTATATGGTTTGAACGAGATGAAGCGTATAGACGACGGTAAAACGGTCATGAACGAGCTGGCCGCATTCTTCGGCAAAATATTCGGTATCAAACTCGATGCAAGGTATCTCTATGACGCTTATACGGATATTAAGCACCGCAAGAACGACAGCCGGGCGTACTTTCTCGACAAGATACGGGAGCAGCTGAACCTGCGGATGCAACGCGATGACGAAAAAGAGCGTGAACGCCGTCGATAACTAAATAGTGCGGAGGGAAACCACGCCCGCATTTCTTTTCTATAATTTACGATTTTGTAGATTCCAAGAAAAATATTATATTTGCATAGAGTGTGTGACATGTCGTCATACAAATAATTGTTCAGCATTATGTCTGAACCTGTTATTCCGTTAACAGTAGCCTAAAGTAATGGTTTGGTACGAGACCTTTTTGATAAAATCCCTGTAATTTACAGAAGTTATACGCGAGTCACTAAATCGTTACCAATAACTTTCTCTCTTTTTACTCCAAGCTGTCATTCAGACAGATACATAAAAGTTTCTTATCCGAAGCCAAAGAGAAATAAAAATTAAAATAGGACAAATAATTATCAATATGAGGAAGACAACAATAAAATAAAAAAAAACGTTTAAACAAATATTTACACATATTGCAATCTAATACATTCTGTGTTTTCCCAATTAATCAATTTATCCGCTTCTTCTAAACTTAAAAAATGAAAATCATTAACCAACTTTATAAAATTCTCATAACAGGGAGAAAGCCCATATTAATTTTTCAAATATCTAACCTATATATGTCCCTCGCCTAATGTCAGAATCTTCCTTTTTTGATCTTTATCAAAATCCTTTAAATGAAAATAAGTCATTACATAATTACTCTTTTGCATAATTGATCTTATCCAACAATATGGAAACAAACGAAAATATCCTCCACCAGAATACGCAACTTTCCTCCTTAAGACCCCTGTTAAGGAGATTAGAAACTCTTTTATATACATGCCATTAATTTCAATAATTGCAGGTATATCGGTATTATAGCTGGGAAATCCACCAAAACTTCTTGTCGTAGGAAAAATTGAACAATCAAATTCTAACCCATTTTCAATAAAGATCTCGAAAGCCCATTTATTATTTTCTGTTATAGAAAAAGCTGGTGTCCTATAAGCTATTATTTTCTTCGAAATTATACTCTCAAGAATTTCAATTGCCTTTTTTGAATCTTCTCTAAAATATTGGACTCCCTTATTCAAAAAAAATCATGACTATAAGAATAACATCCAATTTGATGCCCTCTACTATCTATCAATCTAATAATTTCTGGATATTTTTCAGCCATAATTCATAAGCAAAAGAAAGTAGCTTTGTAATTACACTCATCTAAAAGATCAAGAATATTATTCAAATATCCCTCCAAACGAGGAATATAGTCCTTTTCGACACCTATCTGATAACGTTTATAAACCCACCAATCTTCAATATCAAAAGCAAAGATATTTATATCAATTTCGCTGAGGTATTTTTTATTACTTTAGTAGGTCTTCCCACCGCAATACACCAATCCGGGATATTTTTAGTAACTAAAGAACCAGCACCTATTATACTCCCTTTTCCTATAGTTACTCCAGGTATTATTATAGAATCAGTCCCTGTGGAGCATCCCTCCTTTAAATGAATCGGAACTGTAAGCTTATTTTAACAGTACGTTAAAACTTATTCTTTAGATGCAAATACCAAGTTCTTTACGTGCAAAAGACTTATTATTTGCATCTAAGAATAAAATGGCCGGAAGAGGGCGTTAACAATGTTAATGAAGAGCACTGATACACGCAACCGGAAAATGAGGAAATTAAGATTAAAAGTCAGTGCTCCGACCTTTTTAAAGCAATGTACAAGGATCTTTCTGCTTAACAAAGCATTGTGACAGCAGCACGGCAAACGGAGTATCGTATACTCTTGCTTTCTGAGGACACCCCTTTACACAGGCACAGCATTTAATGCAGCGTTCGGCATCCGTATTCAACTCGTCACCTTTTATAATGGCACTCACGGGACACATCTTCGCACATGCACCACAATGAGTACACAAGGATTCGTCTTCTACCCAAGGAGTACGGGGAAGTGGGACACCACTCTTACGCAAAGCAATCACCTTTCGCAAAAAACGGAACAGCGGAAAGAAAGGCTGGCGCGGACGCCGGATTTTACGGACATCCACTGCATATAGCTTCTCCGGCTCGGCAGCAGATGCTATTTTATCCGAGATCTGCTTTCCAAAATCAGCTGCCAAAGTAAGATCACGTTCATCAGGACGTCCGGCAGCTACGGGATATTTCTCTGTACTATATGAATGTTCTCCAATGAAGGTTGCACCGGCAATCACCTTAAATCCCTGTTGAATAGCCCAATAATCAAGTTCCATCAACGATTTTTCATAAGCGCGATTACCATATACCACCACGATAACTGCCGGAGTATTATTTCCACGTACACTTGCCAGACGATCCATGGCCAAAGGAGCCACACGCCCTCCATATACAGGTACGACAATAATGGCTAACGCAGATTCGGTAATTACTAAATCCTGAGCTGCCTGTTGTGTTAAATTCGTGTTTATCACATTTGTTATTCCAGTTCCACGAACAATTGCCTCTCCAACTTGTTTTGAGGTGTGGGTAGGCGAGAAATAAATCAGATGGACTTCGTTTGCTGTCATAATAGTTATGTTTTGTGCAACAAAGGTACACTTTTATGAAGAAAAAAAGAGTAAACGATCATAAAAACCAAATTTATTTATTATCTTTGCGGCGTTGAAACATTCCGATAATCCTCCAACGGGAGACGAAACTCGGATTTCCGATTCAACAAAACATCCCAAATTCATCATATAAAAACTGTTGCGTTTGTTAAGCTTCCGGCCATTGCGTCGTAGCTTCGGCCGTACGTATTTCAACAAATAAAATTAAAATATTAAATAACTCACATATACTGTATGTATAACATTATCCAATTGAACGACAAAAATTTGTCGGAACTACAAACTATTGCTCAGGAACTGGGTATCAAAAAAACAGACTCACTTAAGAAAGAAGAACTTGTCTACAAAATCCTTGATGAACAAGCTATAGCCGGAGCTACTAAAAAAGTAGCAGCTGACAAACTTAAAGAGGAACGTAAAGAAGACAAGAAAAAACGCTCTCGAGTGACAGTAAAGAAGGAAAACGCCGACAAGGTTTTCTCTTCTACCAAAAATGGTGAACTGACCAAGACAGATGCCAACGCACCTGCAACCAAAGCACAAGCTAAGACAACAGAACCGACTAAGGAAGCAACTAAAGAGATGAGTACTGAAACGAGCGCCACTCCGGCAGAATCGACAAAGGTAACTCCTTATGCCACTCCGAAAAAGAAACCGGGACGTCCCCGCAAAAACGCAGTGGAAGCAGAAACCAAACCTGCAGAGGTTACAGCAGACAAACCTGTAACAACCCCAGCGGTACAGGAAGAAAAGCCGGCTGCTCAACCGGAAACGGAAAAACGCCCTATCAGCAAACCGATCCTCAAACCGAAACCAACCGTTGTAGACGAAGAAAGCTCAATCCTCTCGGATATGGATGCAGATGATGATTTTATCCCCATCGAAGATCTGCCTTCAGAAAAAGTAGAACTGCCTACCGAATTATTCGGCAAATTCGAATCAACAAAAACAGAACCGGTAACCACCACTCCCGAACCGGCTGCACAACCTCAACGTCCCCGTGTCATTCGCCCACGCGACAACAACAACTACAGCAATAACAATAATAATAACAACAATAATAATAACAACAATAATAATAACAATCAGCGCAACAATAACCAGCGTCCTCCTGTACAACAACGTCCCATGCCGCAACAAAATGCAACTGAGCCCGCTCCTGTTCAGGAACGCCGTGTGATTGAACGCGAAAAACCATACGAATTCGATGATATCCTCACCGGAACCGGTGTATTGGAAATCATGCAGGATGGCTACGGATTCCTCCGTTCATCAGATTACAACTACCTCTCTTCACCGGACGATATCTATGTATCTCAATCACAAATCAAACTATTCGGACTGAAAACCGGTGATGTAGTAGAAGGTGTAATCCGTCCGCCCAAAGAGGGTGAGAAATACTTCCCATTGGTGAAGGTTTCTAAAATCAACGGACGTGACGCTGCTTTCGTGCGTGACCGTGTGCCGTTCGACCACCTTACTCCACTTTTCCCGGACGAAAAGTTCAAGCTTTGCAAAGGCGGCTATTCCGACTCCATGTCGGCACGTGTGGTAGACCTCTTCTCGCCCATTGGTAAAGGACAGCGTGCACTGATCGTAGCCCAGCCTAAGACAGGTAAGACCATCCTGATGAAAGAAATTGCCAATGCCATTGCTGCCAATCATCCGGAAGTATATATGATTATGCTGCTGATTGACGAGCGCCCGGAAGAAGTTACCGACATGGCCCGCAGCGTCAATGCCGAAGTGATTGCTTCTACATTCGACGAACCTGCCGAACGCCACGTAAAAATAGCCGGCATCGTTCTTGAGAAGGCCAAAAGACTGGTAGAATGCGGACACGACGTAGTTATCTTCCTCGACTCGATTACACGTCTGGCACGTGCATACAACACTGTATCTCCGGCATCGGGCAAGGTACTTTCGGGTGGTGTGGATGCAAACGCACTTCACAAACCGAAACGTTTCTTCGGAGCAGCCCGTAACATCGAAAACGGAGGTTCGCTCACAATCATCGCTACCGCCCTGATCGACACCGGTTCTAAGATGGACGAAGTGATCTTCGAAGAGTTCAAGGGTACAGGCAACATGGAGTTGCAGCTCGACCGCAACCTGAGCAACAAGCGTATCTTCCCGGCTGTCAACATTGTGGCATCGAGCACACGCCGCGACGATCTGCTGCTCGACAAACAGACACTGGACCGCATGTGGATCCTGCGCAAGTACCTGTCGGATATGAACCCGATCGAAGCAATGGACTTTGTAAAAGACCGACTGGAAAAAACCAAAGACAACGACGAGTTCCTGATGAGCATGAACAGTTAAAAAAGTCCTTTTGTGAACAAAACATAAAAAAAAGAGTGAGATTCTGTTTGATTCTCACTCTTTTTATTTAGCTTTGCACTACATGCATCATAAACAAGCATAAAACAAACACCGGAAGTACAACAATTACTGTGGGAAAGTTTATTAATATAACGTTTATAGCAGTAGTAACCCTATACTCTGTCACTACACATGCTGCCAATAAAGCAACAATGCACGTGTCAGCACTCCAAAACCTGATTGACAACAGCCTCAATTATAGCAAAGAAGCTCCCAACGACAGTATCATCCAATGGGGCCATGAACTGGCTCCTATCCTGAAAAAACAGAAAGAGTACAAAACCCTCTTCCAGTTGAAACAGCTTATTGCGACTGCCTATGCCACACGCGGAGACATGAACATGGCCATTGACCATGCCCGCCAGATGTACAAGGAAGCCAAAGAACTGAATTACCCCATCGGTATTGCCCTTTCCAGCCGCGCCATTGGGGATGCTTACCTCAACGCCAACATGCAGGAACCTGCCATCGAATCCTATAAGGAAGCCCTGGAATTGCTGGACAAGATACCGGGTAGCGAAATCCTTGAACAGGAAATACTTCCGAAATTCATTCTGACCCTGATCCAGACATCACACATGGACGAAGCACGTACCTATCTAAAAAGATTCGAGAACCTGCATATCGCCGCTCCAACTCCTACATTCCACTTTTTTTTATGTGCGTGTAAAGCTTACTATGACATTGAAGCAGGCAATCCGGAGAAAGGGAAAGCCAGTTTGGACGAAGCAAGGAAAATCAGTGACCAACTGAGATTCCTCTATCTCCGCAGTATCTTTAACTACATATTGGGGCAATACTACCAGGCTATCGGTGAGTATGAACTCGCCTTACAACAATATGAACGCCTGATAAATACTCCTAAAGCACCCGCTCCCAACAAACACATCGGATTGCAGTTGGAGTGTGCGCAGCTACTGACTAAGATGGGAAGGACAGAAGAAGCCTGCCTGATCTACCAAAAGACTAACGAACAAAAAGACTCTCTGAACGCTTTGAGTTATGCCCGGCAAATCAATGACTTGAGAGGCATGTACCAGATAGACCAGATGGAAATCCGGAACCAGATACAACGCAACCAGATCACCCTGTGGGTTATCATAGCTTCCATTTTCATATTAGTGCTTATTTTGCTGCTGATCGTCCGCATCCGGCAGGAAGCCAACCGCCTTCTCCATTCCAAAGAAGAGTTGGAGATTGCGCGCAAGTATGCCGAAAACGCCATACACACCAAAAGCCTGTTCCTATCCAATATGAGCCACGAAATACGGACACCGCTGAATGCCCTTTCCGGATTTTCGTCCATCCTGACCGAAGAGTCTATCGACAATGATACACGACGTCAATGCAACGACATCATCCAGCAGAATTCCGAGCTGCTGTTAAAGCTGATCAATGACGTGATAGATCTGTCGAGTCTCGACCCGGGTAAGTTGACTTTCAACTTTAAGGAATGTGACGCAGTCAATATATGCCGCAACGTAATCGATACTGTAGAAAAGGTGAAGCAAACCCAGGCCGGAGTCAGTTTCGTCACTTCACTGGACAAACTGACTTTGCGTACTGACGAATCACGTCTGCAACAGGTATTGATCAATCTGCTGATCAATGCCACCAAATTCACCACCGAAGGCAACATCACCCTGACACTGGAGAAAGAGTCAGAGACCATGGCCCTGTTCACAGTAACGGATACCGGATGCGGCATCCCCCCGGAAAAACAGAATCAGATATTCAACCGTTTCGAAAAGCTGAATGAAGGGGCACAGGGAACAGGACTGGGACTCTCCATTTGCCAGCTTATCATCGAACAAATCGGAGGAAAGATATGGATTGACCCGGAGTACACCGGAGGTGCACGCTTCCGGTTTACACACCCCATCGGACCCACAAAAGAAGAGGAGGCAGAAGGATGAAACGATTCATACTGATCCTTATTGCATGCTGTCTGGCCTCAGGAGCGTACGCGGACGGACAAACAGAAGCCGACAGCCTGTATCGGGTGGCACAGACACTTCCGCATGATTCCACACGTCTGGAAATGCTCAAGAAACTGGCACAAATAGAACAGTTGACACCGAAATGTATCACATATTCAAACCTGCTGAGAGAAGAAGCAACTCTACAGAATAACGATAAATACAACACCATAGCCGCCTATCTGCACACAGTGTACTACTATAACCAAAGCAACCGGGACAGTGTAAAGAAATGGCTGGACATTATGGAGCCTTATGCCCGGAAGTCGAAAACCTGGGATCTGTATTTCGACGCTCTCCGCTTCCAGACAGACCTCTACACTTATGAAGAGCAGTATGAACTTGCCATCAACGAGGCAAACCAGATGTTCGAAAGGGCAAAGAAAGTGGACTGTGTCCGCGGACTGATCGGAGCCAAACAATGTCTGGGCAATGCTTATATCGGCACGGAGCGATGGGACGAGGGAATGAAAGCATTGGAAGAAGCCTATCAACTATCTTCGCGAACGGACAATGCCGTGGTACGGATCTCGATCCTTTGCCAACTGATTGCGGTAGCCAAGGATAAACAGAACAACAAACAGCTGTCCGAATACCTCGGAAAGTTAAAAGAGACTTTGCAACAGCACACTGCCACAAACCCGATGCTCAAAGAGGCATTTTATGATGTTTATCTGTTCGGTGAGGTGTACTATACCTATTATTATCTGAATACCGGCCAATCGGAACAGGCACACGAAAGCCTGGAAAAAGCCGGGAAATATCTTACTCCCAATACTTTCTTCATGTACCGGGTGCTCTATTACGATGCCTATGCAGCTTATTACCGAACTCGAAAAGAGTATGACAAAGCACTTGCGAAGATGGACTCTACCATCATTTTATTACAGGAAGACCGGAACAGCAATTATATCCACCAGCAGCTGTCTAAAGCCGATCTTCTGGTAGAAGCCGGGCGGAGTGCGGAAGCTCTTCCGTTGTATATCGGGACACTCCACCTGAAAGACTCCATCGAAACGACTATTTTCGATAAACAGATGCAGCAGATAAAGGCAAAATACAATATCGACAAAGTAGCTTTGGAAGAAGAACAGTTGAAAAGCGATATCCAACTGACGGCTTTGGTCATTGTCGGCATTGTCCTGGCAATCCTGATTGTCTTCATGCTTCGTATCTCGCACGTTCGTAAAGCATTGGAGCTATCGGAAAAAGAGACACGGAAAGCAACCCGTATGGCGGAAGAAGCCAACGAGATGAAGAACCGCTTTTTGTCGAACATGAGTTACCACATCCGTATCCCGCTGAACGGTGTAGTGGGCTTCTCGCAACTGATAGCTTCCGAATCCAACATGACCGACGAAGTCCGGAAAGAATACTCCTCCATCATCCAGAAAAATTCGGAAGAGTTGATGCGCCTGGTCAATGATGTACTCGATTTATCACGGCTTGAAGCAGGCATGATGAAGTTCAATATTCAGGAATACGGACTAACCGAACTCTGTAACGAAGCTCTCTACATGGCGCGTATGCGCAACGAAGAGAACATCTGTATCCGGCTCGGAAACGAAACAGCCCCCGGCCTGGACATCCGTATCGATACGGCCCGTTTCAGCCAAGCGCTGCTGAGTACTTTGACTTATCCGCAGAAGTGTGAAGAAAAACGGGAGATCGACTTCAAAGTGACCCATGACACAGAAAAGAACATGATCCGTTTCCGCATCATTAACTCCCCGTTGGCCGACGAAAGATTTACCTCACAGGAGGTATACATCCGCCACGAAATTAACCGGTTGTTGCTGGAGTATTTCGGAGGAAGCTATAAAGTACAGGCAAACGCAGGCGAAAAACCGACCATCCTCTTCACCTATCCGTTGGGAAAAAATTGACTTCTTTTCCCGGTGGCTCGTCAACTTCTGCAGAAAGTTGTATCTTTGCGGCCTGCAAACTAAAATCCTTATTTATGTATACCAACAAACAGATCTGGAGTGTCAGTTACCCGATTCTCCTGAGCTTGCTTGCGCAAAATGTCATAAATGTCACCGACACCGCCTTTCTGGGACGCGTCAGTGAGATAGCTCTTGGTGCCTCTGCCATGGGCGGGCTTTTCTATATTTGTATTTTCACCATTGCCTTCGGATTCAGCACCGGTTCACAGATCGTCATTGCCCGCCGCAACGGTGAAGCGCATTATACCGACGTGGGACCTGTCATGATCCAGGGAGTCTTGTTCCTGCTTGCCATGGCTCTTCTGCTTTTCGGCTTTACCAAAGCATTCGGTGGCAACATCATGCGCCTGCTGGTATCTTCCGAAAGCATTTATGACGCCACGATGGAATTTCTCGACTGGCGCATTTTCGGCTTTTTCTTCTCGTTTGTCAACGTAATGTTCCGGGCACTCTATATCGGAATCACCCGCACCAAGGTACTTACCATCAATGCGGTAGTAATGGCTCTGACCAATGTGGTACTGGACTATGCCCTGATATTCGGACACTTCGGATTGCCGGAGATGGGCATCAAAGGAGCCGCCATCGCCTCGGTAATAGCCGAAGCGGCTTCTCTGCTGTTCTTCCTGATTTATACGTATATCACCGTCGACCTGAAAAGATACGGTCTCAATCGTTTACGCTCGTTCGACCCGGCTTTGCTGATGCGCATCCTCAGCATATCGTGCTTCACCATGTTGCAGTATTTTCTGTCAATGGCCACCTGGTTCATTTTCTTCGTGGCTGTGGAAAGGTTGGGACAGCGTGAACTCGCCATTGCCAACATCGTACGAAGTATCTACATCGTCATGTTGATTCCGGTAAATGCACTGGCAACCACCACCAACAGCCTGGTGAGCAACGCCATCGGCGCGGGAGGCATCGAACACGTGATGCCCCTGATAAACAAAATCGGGCGTTTCTCTTTCCTGATCATGCTGGGACTGGTCATCGTAACCGCCCTTTTCCCACAGGCTTTGCTTTCGGTATACACCAACGAGGCAGCGCTGATCAATGAATCCGTACCATCGGTATACGTTATCTGCGCGGCCATGCTGATTGCTTCGGTAGCCAATGTGGTATTCAACGGCATATCGGGCACAGGCAACACTCAGGCGGCACTGATGCTCGAAGCCATCACCATCGCAATCTACGGATCGTATATCATTTTCATCGGAATGTGGGTAAAAGCTCCCATCGAATGGTGCTTTACAATTGAGATACTGTACTATACACTGTTGCTCGCCACAAGCTATATTTACTTCAAAAAAGCAAAATGGCAGAACAAAAAGATATAAAGTACAAGAGATTTTTGTACATTTGCGGCTGATTTCACCACAGATTACACAGATTAGCACAGATACTCTCTATTTCAAATACAAAATCCGTGTTAATCCGTGTAATCCGTGGTGGATTTTACACATCATTAGTAATTCATAATTCAAAGATATGTTCGACAATTTAAGCGAAAGACTCGAAAGGTCGTTTAAGATTCTGAAAGGTGAAGGCAAAATCACCGAAATCAACGTAGCAGAAACCCTGAAAGACGTGCGCAAGGCACTGCTCGATGCCGACGTTAACTATAAAGTAGCCAAAGGCTTCACGGATACGGTGAAGGAAAAAGCATTGGGACAAAACGTGCTCACAGCCGTAAAACCAAGCCAATTGATGGTGAAGATCGTTCACGACGAGCTGACTCAACTGATGGGTGGAGAGACTGTCGAGATAGATACCAAAGGCCAACCGGCAGTCATCCTGATGTCCGGTCTGCAAGGTTCGGGTAAGACTACTTTCTCAGGCAAGCTGGCACGTATGCTGAAAACCAAGAAGAACAAGCGCCCGTTGCTCGTTGCCTGTGACGTTTACCGTCCTGCCGCCATCGAACAGCTTCGCGTATTGGCCGAACAAATCGATGTACCGATGTACTCGGAAATCGACAGCAAAGATCCCGTTGCCATAGCTCAAAACGCCATCAAGGAGGCACGTGCCAAAGGTTACGATCTGGTAATTGTCGATACGGCCGGACGTCTGGCAGTCGACGAGCAGATGATGAATGAAATCGCAGCTATCAAGGAAGCCATCCAACCGAACGAAATTTTGTTCGTGGTAGACTCCATGACCGGTCAGGATGCCGTAAACACCGCCAAGGAGTTTAATGAGCGTCTCGACTTCGACGGCGTAGTGCTAACGAAGCTCGACGGTGACACCCGTGGTGGTGCCGCCCTCTCTATCCGTTCGGTTGTGAACAAGCCCATCAAATTTGTAGGTACAGGCGAGAAACTCGATGCCATCGACCAATTCCACCCCGCTCGTATGGCCGACCGCATCTTAGGTATGGGTGATATTGTTTCGCTGGTGGAACGTGCGCAGGAACAATATGATGAAGAAGAAGCCAAACGCCTTCAGAAAAAGATTGCCAAGAACCAGTTCGACTTCAACGACTTCCTCAGCCAGATTGCCCAGATCAAAAAGATGGGTAACCTGAAAGAGCTTGCATCGATGATTCCGGGTGTAGGCAAGGCTATCAAAGACATCGACATTGACGACAATGCTTTCAAGAGCATTGAAGCCATCATCTACTCCATGACTCCGGAAGAGCGCAGCAATCCGGCTATCCTGAATGGCTCGCGCCGTACACGTATCGCCAAAGGTAGCGGTACGACTATCCAGGAAGTGAACCGCTTGCTGAAGCAATTCGACCAGACCCGCAAAATGATGAAGATGGTAACCAGCAGCAAAATGGGCAAGATGATGCCGAAGATGAAATAAAACTGCACTTTTCGTCCCGAAAGCTTGACTTTGGCTTTGGGATGATGTATCTTTGTCAATGTAATCATTCAATAGATTCAATCAGAATGCAATAAAAGGAGGAAACCGTGGTTCCTCCTTTTTTTATGCACCTAACCGAAAGGAGAACCTACAGCCCGCAGCTTAAGCCTCCGAAGACGGTTGCCATACTCCCGAATGCCGGTTGCATTTCCTCCAAATGCTTACTGCATTTCGGCAAAACCCCGGCTCTACTTGTATCGGACCGAGGCTCTATGACAAAAAGTACCTCCCTGCTTTCGCCCACTCCCCTCTTCCTGTTAATAATCTATAAAGCTACTCTTGACAAAAAACAGGAGATGGTAAATGATATTACTTTTGTCCGATACCATAAAAACATTGAATCAATGAAACACATTCTCTTCACTCTGGCGCTTGCTTCCGTAGCCGGGATGGCCAACGCACAACAAAATGGACACTCCTACACGGTAGAAGGGTTGATAAACGACTCTACTCTAAACGGACAGACTCTCTACATCAGCCGCTACGACGACGGAATGAAAGTAGACAGTACGCAAGTGGCAAACGGGCAATTTAAATTCACCGGAAAGGCAGATACCCCCTATTTCTGCCGCATCGATGCAGGAAGAGAATATGCCAACTTCATCCTCGAAGGCGGCAACATCAAAGTCAATGTACTGACCCATAACGATCCGAAAGGTACACCCATGAACGAGGAATACTCCCGTATACACGATAGGACATCTGAAATGGTAGCCACACTGAAAAGCAAACATTCTGAAATAGAACAGCAAACAAAAGACAAAGCGGAACAACTCCGGCTTAAAAAAGAATATAGCCAAACTTACTGGCATGCAGCTTACACCCAGCTATACAAAGAGTTGTTCATGAATAATCCGGACAATGCATTAGGGGAATACGCCATCAGAAGTCTTATCATGTCCGCTTCTCCCGAAGAAATGGAACCCATTTTCGCTACTGCCGGTCCTTGGTTGAAATCGCTCCAGACCTACAAGCGCATCGAAAAACAATGCCAGGCAATGAAGGCCACGGCCATAGGACAGAAGTTTACCGACTTTAGCGGCAAGGCTGTAGATGGCTCCGAAGTCTCCCTCTCTGACTATGTGGGCAAAGGCACATATACATTGGTAGATTTCTGGGCAAGTTGGTGTGGGCCCTGCCGCGCCGAATCACCTCACGTAGCCCAACTCTACAATGAATATAAAGATAAAGGACTTACAGTTTTGGGAGTAGCCGTCTGGGATAAACCGGAACACACGAAAAAAGCAATCAAAGAACTCAATATCAACTGGCCGCAGATAATAGATACCGGCATGACACCCATGGACCTATACGGCGTTAACGGCATCCCGTTCATTATCCTCTTCGGACCGGACGGAACAATCATCGCACGTGACCTCAGAGGTGAAGCCATGATAAAGAAAGTGACTGAAGTACTCAATATTAAATAACCCAATAAACAGATAAGAAATGACTCTAATTGATGGAAAAGCCATCTCCGAACAAGTAAAACAGGAGATTGCAGCCGAAGTGGCAGAGATAGTAGCCCGGGGTGGCAAACGCCCGCATCTGGCAGCCATCCTCGTAGGACACGACGGAGGCAGCGAAACATATGTAGCCGCTAAAGTGAAAGCCTGCGAAGTGTGCGGATTCAAGTCGTCACTGATTCGTTACGAAAGCGACGTGACGGAAGACGAACTGCTCGCCAAAGTACGTGAACTGAATGATGACGAAGATATAGACGGATTCATCGTACAACTTCCGTTACCGAAACATATCTCGGAACAAAAGGTAATTGAAACCATTGACTACCGCAAAGATGTAGACGGATTCCATCCGATCAACGTAGGACGTATGTCTATCGGACTGCCTTGTTATGTATCAGCTACCCCGAACGGCATCCTCGAACTGCTGAAACGTTATCAGATAGAGACCTCGGGTAAGAAATGCGTCGTACTGGGACGCAGTAACATTGTCGGTAAACCGATGGCAGCACTGATGATGCAGAAGGCCTATCCGGGAGACGCAACGGTAACCGTATGCCACAGCCGTTCGAAAGATCTGGTGAAAGAGTGCCAGGAAGCGGATATCATCATCGCCGCACTGGGACAACCCAACTTCGTGAAAGCGGAAATGGTGAAAGAGGGTGCTGTGGTAATCGACGTAGGTACTACCCGCGTACCGGATGCCAGCAAGAAATCGGGCTTTAAACTGACAGGTGATGTGAAGTTCGATGAGGTGGCCCCGAAATGCTCCTACATCACCCCTGTTCCGGGAGGTGTAGGCCCGATGACCATCGTCTCTCTGATGAAGAATACTCTGCTGGCAGGCAAGAAAGCAATCTATCAATAATCCTCTCTGCCCCCGTTTCCTCTTTTTCTGTGAGAGGAAACGGAGAGCGAAAGAGGTGGAACACATTCTTCAGAAAGAACTTTAATACCTGTTGCTTATGAAACATCTGATTCTTCTTTCCCTGTTTTTCTGCTCTGTATCTTGCAGCAGCAATGCACAAGAACAGCCCGTCCCTGTCCCAGCGCCCGATACGATATCTGCGCAGAAGATTACACTCCTCTTTGCAGGCGACTTAATGCAGCATCAGGCACAGATAGATGCAGCCCGGACCACCAAGGGATACGACTACACGGACTACTTTAAACTGGTAAAAGAAGAAATCAGTAAAGCAGACATTGCCATCGGCAACCTGGAGGTAACCCTCGGAGGAAAACCTTACCGGGGTTATCCCGCTTTCAGTGCTCCCGACGAATATCTGTCCGCCATAAAAGACGCCGGCTTCGATGTATTGATAACCGCCAATAATCATTGTCTCGACCGAGGCAAAAAAGGGCTGGAACGAACCATCCTGATGCTGGATTCGCTACAAATTCCTTATGCCGGAACTTACACTGACAGTACGGCCCGCGCTTCACGCTATCCACTATTGTTGGAACAGAACGGCTTTCGGATTGCCCTGCTCAACTATACATACGGCACCAACGGCATTAAAGTTTCTCCCCCAAACATAGTCAACTACATCGACAAGGCTGTCATGACACGGGACATTGAAACTGCTAAGGCTCTGCATCCGGATGTATTGATTGCCTGCATGCACTGGGGGATCGAATATCAGTCACTGCCCAATAAGGAGCAGACCTCCCTGGCCGACTGGCTACTTAGTCAAGGAGTCACCCATGTGATCGGTTCCCACCCCCATGTAGTGCAACCCATGGAGCTGCGGACCGATACTCTCACCGGTCGGCAGAATGTAGTCCTCTACTCTTTAGGCAATTTTATTTCGAACATGTCTGCCCGCAAAACAGACGGCGGACTGCTCTTTAAACTCGAATTAATGAAAGACAGCACGGGCATATCTGTCAGTAATTGCGGATATGGTCTGGTATGGACGGCACGCCCCATACTCTCCAAAAAGAAAAATTACGTTTTATATCCCGCAAGTATTCCGACAGACTCTTTATCGGCAGAAGAACGTAACCGCCTGAAAATCTTTATTAATGACACGCGTGAACTCTTCCGCAAGCATAACCGCGGAATTAATGAATACATTTTTTGAAGAAAAAAGTTCGCGAAATGTTTGCAGATTTAAAAAGAATCGCTACCTTTGCATCGCATTTGAGAGAGATGCTAACATGGTGGATGTAGTTCAGTTGGTTAGAGCGTCAGATTGTGGTTCTGAATGTCGCCGGTTCGAGTCCGGTCTTCCACCCAACGAAGAAGAGGAAATTCAATAATGAATTTCCTCTTCTTCGTTATATATCAGGCTTTCCAGAAAATTATATTACTTTAGAGGCAGGGTCAAAGCCCTGCCTCTAAAGTAATATATAGTCATTAAAATGAAATATATTTTATCAGGCCGCATTTAAAAACGCGGCATGACGAACTTATCATCAGGAGATGTAAAGGACAATCCCGGAACAGAACGACGCATATCTTTATAGGCATGTTCTTTAATCAGTGAATAATCTGTAGCATCCAGGGCATAGTAATAATCATCTTTATCTGTCGATAACTTTACAGTCCAATCAAACATATTTCCAAAGATGGTCAACTCATCTTTTGCCGGATCGAAACCGGGGAGAGCTGATTTCACCAAACTTCCATCACTATTGATAACATAAAAATGATGCTTGCTATCAACCATATACCCCAAAGTCCGGCGACTACGGAACTCAGTAATAAACACATATTCCGGCAAGACTCCTTCAGGCAACTGAATAGCTTTCACATACGGACGTCCCTTGGTGCACTTCAGATGGAACAGTTTATGGTTGGCATCTAAAACCAGATATCCCTCATCATAGTCTTTACGGGTAGTCGGATTGCCCGAAGCATAGCTTGCGGGAAAAGCAAACCCTTTCTGAACCAGCATATCCGTAAACAATTTGCTCTTCGCCTCATCTATACGATTCGTCTCCATATGAATAAATTCCATACCTTTATCGGTAAAACGGAATGCATCTTCGGGCATTTTTAAATCCACCCGTTTGGACATGGACTCCATCAGGAAATAAAGTCCTGTCTGGGGAGCATTGATGACTGACGGCACACTCTTGAAAGTAAAGTTTGTCAATTGAATATCTTTCGGACTAACCGCCTTGCCACAAATGGTATCAGGGAAACGTTCGTCCGCCGTAAGCTG
This sequence comes from Bacteroides fragilis, assembly GCF_019583405.1. GTDB lineage: Bacteria > Bacteroidota > Bacteroidia > Bacteroidales > Bacteroidaceae > Bacteroides > Bacteroides fragilis_B. The sequence continues at coordinate 336,879 of NZ_SZUU01000002.1, forward strand.
GCGTACATAGAGAGAAGGCAATAAACTGTCCACCTGCTGCTGTGTATATGTATTGCCTTTTGTATCATAGCGGTGAAGTTGCTTATTCTCATCCAGTTGTGTAATAACAAAATCACCAAGTACGGAACTATACATAGTAAAAGGAGCTTTGACAGGCTTCAGTGTGAGAAAAGCATAGCACCAAGGCAACTGCCATACAAGCAGGACAGCCACAGTAACATAAAAAAATATTTTGCTGAATCGAATCATGTTTGTTTGATTTTTTAGTAATAAACATTCAGTTAGTCTTGCTTACCGGCCTTGAACCGTACCACAGAAATCCACGAAAGAGAAGCGATAAGCAGCGTATAAAGTGTCAGCCAGGGCAAGAAACTGTTATAAGCCTCCGCTCCCGGAGCCAGAAAGTAGACACGGAAAATCAATGCCGCAATAATCAGATTCAAAACCCTGAGTTTCCATGTGGGCTCCAGGCAAATCCATGAAACAAGCAGATAACCGGCAAATCCGGCAAGGAACCATGGAGCTGCAGATAATAAGATACGCTGCACCAACTCACTTGTAAAATGTTGTGGCAGATAAACTCCCATAATAATAAAACTCATAGCAAAACAGGTTACCAGTGCAAGTACACCATAGGCCAACATCGACATGACCATCTTCTTCTGTGAATAAGGCAAATGCAAAGTAAGTTTCAAACACTTACGTTGCATCTCGGGAAAAAACTGTACGGCAGCAAGCAAAATACCGATAAGTAAAGGGACAAATTGCAACAAATCAATAAATATAGCATCCTTCTGAACCATTACCACCCATAAATGATCGATTCCCTGTATGGCAATGGTGCGGCCAATACGAAGCATGGAATATCCTGTGATTCCTATCATAAAAAGAGTTGCCAGCAACAAATACCAACGCGTTTTTATCCACTCTTTATAAAATATGGCTTGTATCATATTTCTTCTATTTATTTACATATTAATACTTTCCGGTAAGACCGATAAAGGCATCTTCCAGACTTACATTTTCGTGCTGCAAACCAGTAAAGGGAACTTGACTTTCCTTCAATAGTTTCTCCACATCCATGGGAGGCAAAAAAGAATACGTCTCCAAGGTCTGACGGATGACAGCCGGATGATAGCAAGTTGCCGGCAACTGAGGCTGATAACCCTCGGGTACAGTACAAGTATATCTTCTCAGCTCTTTCATCAACGTTTCAATAGGTTGTTGAATAAGGATAGAGCCATAATCCATAATAATACAATCATCAATCAACCGCTCCATATCCTGAATAATATGGGAAGTCAGGAAAACAGTCTTGTTCTCGGAACGGGCATAGTCACGCAAATAATCCACAAAAAGGCGGCGATAACCCGGATCAAGTCCTAAAGAGAAATCATCCAGAATCAACAACTCCGGATTTTGTGCCAGGATCAGTCCCAATGCCACTTGCGAACGCTGTCCGTTCGACATTCTTGAGATACGTTGCCCCGGAGCTACCTTCAGTTTATTCATCAAGTCATAATAAGCCTCCTTTTTCCATTGTCCCGGATAAAAAGAAGCATAAAACTTTTCTATCTGTGTGATATTCATAAACTGATATTGAACATGACCTTCCAGCAATAAGCCGATATTCCTGCGTAAAGCAGGGTCCATGGTCTGAATGTTCTCACCAAAGATGCGACATTCGCCCGAACGTGGCTGAAGATAACCGCTCAATATATTAATGGTTGTCGTTTTCCCTGTGCCATTTTTACCCAACAATCCCAAGATACGCCCTTGAGGTACTTCAAAACTCAAGTTCTCATAAATTTTACGTTGACCGTAATAATGAGTCAGGTTCTTACATTCTATAATTGCACTCATGCTTTATAAATCATTTTTCGTTTGTTATTAGAAACACGTCAGGAAAAGAATAGGAATCAGAATACCGGCCACCAACTCGACTCCCCCTCTGCCCCACAATCCTTTAGGACCTTTTATCATCACCATACCGCTGACAGTGATAATAATCAGACAGACAGCAAAGGCATCGGCAAACCAAGTCCACCACTTGCCCGGATTGAAATGGAGTTGTACCATGGAAGAGATCAGCGGACGGCGCTTCACCCCCTCGTAGACAGCATCTTTTGTCCGGGTATTAATCACCAGACTTGAACCTCCTTTCAGAAAAACCTTAATCCGATCCGGTTTCGGATAATAATATTTAGTAAAATTTCCGGCTTCGTCCAGTGGTTCCAACAAAGCCAAAATCATCTTCTCATTGACTTTATTCTTGTCCGACAGGTCCTCTGTTATTTTATATTCCGTTCGTGTCACTGTATAATGGGGATTTATGCTATCCCTATGGTTCATCACGATACCCGAAATAGCATAAATCAAAATCATTCCTGCAAAGAAGAAAGACAGATCACGGTGGATAATCCGGCTCCATTTGCGGAATGCAGCACCTTTATTCTGCAATTTCATAAGAACTGGCTTCCATATAGTAGAATGACAGATAATCTTTTCCGGTAGCAGCTTTTCTTTCTGCTATCTTTGCGCGAAAGTCCGCAATACGGGCTTCAGGAGTGTTGGCAGTTTCGCCGCGTGCTTTTTTTTCCGAATCACATCCGGCAGCAGTTTCTCCATGAGATTTTTCGGTCTGGGCTTTCAGTTTAGCCTCCCAGTTTTGCAAGTAAGCTTCATCTACCCGCTGTTCCTTTAACGTTCCGGTCACTGTGACAATGGCATTGATACATTTGGTGTCAAACGAACCCAAAGGTCCGGCTTCCACACGAATCGTTTTGGTATCATCACTGCCCATCAGGAATATTTTTGTAGCTCCGTGCTTGCAGGTATGTGTGCAGATTCCTTCTATAGTCACCTCCCGGTTAGCCAGTGAATCGGCATGCGCCAGCAGGTTATCGACGCTCAATGCCGCCGGAGCCGCCTGCTCCGTTTTTTCGGACTGACTCTGTTTGTTACTGTTTCCACAAGAAGTAGTAGTTACTAAAGCTGCCATTAAGGTTGCAGCGACCATAAACTTAATTTTCATATGCTAACTGTTTTTATTTTTTCAGAAAAAGATGCCCAGTGAACAAGCGGCATACTGGGCCGTTCCGCATTTTTTATAATATGCAGTCTGCCATTGAACAGACAAAGACAGGTTATACTGTTTCATGATGGGATAATCCCCTTGCAGACGAATCCCTACCATACTATAGCTATCAGATAAATAGTCAATATTCGCCAACAAAGTCCGGGCGGACGACTTCGCGGCATCCAATCCCGGTAAAGAATATTCAGCCGATAAATTGGCATAATATCCACCGTTTGCTTCTGCGGTCAATCGCAGCTGCCTCTTCTGATACTGCAAACGGGCACGCAAAGAACCCTCCAGAGCAGACAGGTGAACAAACCGGGATACGGCGTTGTAATCCGTCTCCAACCGATGGTAGATTATGTTTGGAACAATTGCTCCTCCCCATACACCTTTATCGGTCAAAAGCTTCTCCCACAAACCACTTACGGCAATCCGACTATTCGTGACCTTCATTCCCGGAGATGTGCTGATTAATGCTCCATAGGAGCTTCCGCCCGCCTCTCCGTAAATATTCTCCGTTCCTTTACGGACTGTATAGCCTGCATCCAGTTTCACTGCAAGGTGTTCTGCCTGCTGAAGTTCCCGCATCCAGGTCACGTTTCCTTTCAAATCAGTCGTATTCAATTCCAGCAAAGTGAGATTATTGGCATTGCTCAATTTCTTGTCCATCGACATACGGTCAATTGAGACTGTGGCCGATATCCCCTTCTCTGTATCAGCCGGCAGAATGCCTATGCTTCCTCCCCACCGGGTGCCTTGATGCTTCGTTCCGGTCTGGTTTCCGGCAAAACGCACATAATCCATGCCCAATCCCAACATATGGTATACCGAAGTGGAACCTTTATCTGCAAGGAATGAAATCTCACTTTTCTGTTGATAAAGCCGGAAATCTGCGGAAACTCCCAAACGATATGTCCCCAGACGATATCCTGCTCCCAAAGCCAAAGAGAGATCGGAAGCTGTATTACGCGGACGCGGATCTTTATCCCGATAATTATGAGACGCCCTGTAACCACCGGTGATTCCCCACGTCCAGGAACCCGACTCACTGGCGTAACCTCCATTGAAATAATAAGTTTCTCCTTTCAGGAAACCGCCAATGGAATCACCGGTCACGTAAGGAGCGATCAGTTTCCAGTCTATATTTTCATTCCATAACACATTCTCCTGCTTCTCACTTCTGTATCCTGCTGAACCGAATACACGATCACGTTCCGAAAGAATGACGAAGGAGTTGACATCTACCCCGATACGGGTATCCTTATCACCTTCCTGTTTCAAAGATGCTTTTCCTTTATCATGATAAGCTCCATTTACGTCCAGCCTTGTCCATGTATACGGAGTATAGTAATAATAAAGTGCCGGATTCCGCCATACCTCACCACGAAATCCGGTCGCGAATGAAGCGGTACGGATCACCTTATCGGACAGGGAGAGTGTGTCGGCAGTCTGCCCGAAGGCTTCCTGCCGACTCTCCACAAATAAAGCAATCAGCAACGTAATGATAATTCGGATTCGCATCATGAATAATAAAGATTTATATATCAATAGGATGGATTCAATTATTTGTTAAACAGGCTCGGAGTAGCCGCAGGTGTGAAATCAACGGTAGAGTTATTTGTATCCTGCAATACTTCCCGATCACCATCCTTATAGGCAGCTTTACGCATTACGCACTTTCCGATGTTTTCTGTAACGGTATTGTTCACACCGATATAAGTATGCCCCATATCCAACCCGGTAGAGGTAACATTCCACTGCCATTCATTGGAAGCACCTACATTTACAGCATCAATCACCCACTCATTGGGGAACTTATATTTGCTTTGCGGTTTACTGGCTGTTCCATTTTGCATGATATACGTATAGTTGTATGCATAGTCTGAAATATACTTTTCTTTAGTCATGCCTTTGGGTAATCTGCCGATAGCATAGGCGCGATTTCCCTGTTTATTCAACACCCAGATAGTTTTGGAATAACAATAATAAACATCCAGATTGGGAACAGCCGGATTATCCACATCTTGCTTCGATTCAATATACCACTCAAAATTGGCTTTACTTAAATCTATAGAATTCGGATTAGCCTCTTTATGATTGATCGCATTGTCACAAAGGATAAAGGACTCTCCCGGTTGTACCGGATAATCTGTTCCGCTGCCCGGCACCGCTACAACAGAGCCTACCGCAATAGCTTCATTCATAATATCCGGATCTACCGACTGATATTTCTGGGTAGTTTGGAATTGTGATTCCATAAATATCAATCCATCCGCATACAAAACTTTATCCGAGTTATTATAGATACGTACATACTGGTCGCCATTATATTGCTTGCCTGCTTCATTATAGGTTCCGGGAATAAATATCTCGGCAATCACAAAATCGGGGTCACCTGTATTGAGTACATGAACTTTCAGTTCCAACTTGTATGACCCTCCGGATACGGCCACATTCTGTTGCACTCCCTGTACATCGACTTCCACCGGAGTTCCATTCTGTGAGTAAGTTCCCTTACCAATGAAAGTTACATTATACAACCCGTCTGCCAATTCAATACTTTGAGCCGGATAGGCAATGTCTGTCTTGACAGATGTATTTACATTTTCAAAAGTATAGGTTCCACCGGTCAGTTGCAGACCCTCGATAGTTGTATCTACAGTAGTGGTAATACCTACAGTGGATATGCTCACTTTGTCATCATTACTACATGCGGTAAATCCCAGCATTGTCGCAAAAAGGATTGCGATTGTCAATTGATTCTTTTTCATCTTCATTTCTATTTTGTTTTATTATTCATTTACTAAAAAGTCAAGTTCATTTCCATGCCGAAATAAGGCGATTCGGACATTCTCCGTTGCAGTACGCCCCGTAACGTATAATCAGGATAAATACCCAAAAGCCGGTTTACATAAAAAGCCAGATTCAGATACTTACCGATCCGTTTACTCGCCTTCAGATTGATATCCATATAAAAAGGCACGGTAGTACGCTCAAAATAAGTGGCTGAATATTTCTCTACCAGATGCTGTAACTGAATATTGTTTTTATCTTCTTCGCGAAACGGATGCGTTTCACCGGATTGATCGATATAGCTTACCGGCACGCCGTTATTCCACAAGTTCCGTCTGTTGGTATACCAAGTGCATTGTGCCGACGTGGAGAAAGTAAGCCCCAAACGCTGTATGTAGGTATCAAACATAAAGTTCGTATTGAATGCCTGGCTTTCTGTTCCGTTGTCCCCATTATACAACCCCACATATTTCAACTGTTTGTTGTCCAACAATATAGAAGAGGCCTTATATTGGGGAGAGTCCGAATTATAAACTGTCTTTATCCAGGCTCCATACATAGTGATGCGGGTCTTGAGCGATTCGATTCGTTTGGAAGCGAACTGAAACTCCACTCCTTCTTTACGCACCTTCATTACATTGCCTTGTGTGGAATACACATCCAGATTATATTCATTTGCATAAGTCAACTGAGAAAGTTGGGGAGGAGCCGTCAAAGCTGAGCCGTCGATACTTGCAGGATCATATAGCTTATACGCCAATGATTTATAATAAGTGATATCATCAAAAGCATTGTTCATCCGTTCGCGGAAATAAGTCATCGACAGACGGTTTCCCTTATAGCTGACGTCGGCCCGCAGTTCCCATTTCATGTTACGTGCCGGTTCCAACTGATAGTTTGTATTATCCCATTTATACGTCATCATATTGATACGGCGATAATCCGGGTTGGTATGGTAATAATTCAGCTGGATCAAGTCTACATACTTAAAATCCGGATATAGCTGTGCGGTGGTCGGCATACGGCTGATCCAGCCCAAACCTCCCGAAAAGGCAACATTCCATCCGTTTGATACCGGCAAACTCCATTGCAAGTCCAGACGGAGATCGGGATATATCTTACCCTGCATCTTATATTTAGTGTCCAGCCCCAATAAGGACTGCAAGCGGATACCGGCCGTAAAAGCCAATTTATGTCTATTTACAGGAAGATTCAACACCTCCTCGGCATAGAAGGCGAAAGGTTGCAGCCCCGGTATGTCCTTAAAACGGCGCGGACGTGTACTCAAACTTTCACTGATGGGCCGTGTCACATCGAATACCTGGCCTTCTCCCAAATTCTTCTGATAATTCCATTCCACCCCTATATTCATTGCATTTTGCAGCATCCCCAGTGGAAAAGCCAATTGCGTACGGGCAGAAGCCGTAACATATAAAGGTTTACCGTCAATCTCCATCTGCGCCACATAATTATAAGGCAGATAGATGCCATCAGATTCTCCGGTCTCTGTCTGAGTAGCAATAGCGGCCGGACGATTCAGAGACACAGATTTCGTTTCACGCATCTTCTCCCACTGCCAACTGACAGAAGTTGCCGCGCTAATCTCACGAATCCACGAATGGTTAGGGAATTTCAGGTTCCATTTTCCTGCCATCTTCAAACTACTAAAGTCTGATTTATAAGAGTCCTCCTTTACGGTTGCATCTTTATCCCGTTTCGCATCATCAAACGATCCGGTATAGTCGGTACTGATATTCCAATGAATATTACGTTCATTCCATAACCATTTTCCATCCAGACGGGTGGAGGCTGTGAGACGGGTATAGTTTTTCACGCTGTTGCGCGGATCTATTTTTGAATCCAGATAACTCAAATCGGCATTCAAAACATAACGTCCGTTCCCATCCAACCGGAATCCTTTGCCCACTGAAAACAGTTTGCTGGTCTTATCAGCCTTGAAGCGTGCAGATAACGGACTTTCGCTGGTTTTACGCTGGATAATCACAGCGCCGTTTGCCACGTTACCATAAGCTACAGAGGGAATACCACGAATGATCTCCACCTTTTCAATATTATCAGTCGGAATGGTACGCATATCCAGTCCCTTTGACATCGTACTCGTCGCATTTACAGCAGAAGTGCTACTCGGCATATACTGCAGATTGGCATCCGTATTCTGAAAAATACCATCAATGTAAAATCCAACTCCCAATGAAGAGATATCTTCCGTCTTACCCGTTTCACGTATACGAATCAGATTGGCCTGTCCCATCTGAGGATCAGCCGATTTTCCCCCGGGTATCAGTTCCATCAAATCACTGAAACTACTGGGTTGAAGATGTTTCATGGCAGTACGGTCGACTATGGAAGCACTGGTAGCACGCTTTGATTCGGAAGCAGTCACTACCACTTCGTTCAACGCCATGTTTGAGGGCTTTAAATGAAAGATTTCTGAAGTATTTCCAAGCACTTTAATCTCTTTTTCGGTAGAATCATACCCTAAATAAGATACGACGATCCGATAGGTCCCGGGCTTGATATGAAGAAGTTCAAAATGTCCGTTTGCATCTGTTATTCCGCCATAAGCAAACTGTTTCTCCACAAACAACTGAATGGTGGCATAATCCAATGCTTTATGAGTTTGTTCATCCAATACAGTACCCCGGAATACAAACGTCTGCCCCCACGCACGAGACACATTACAGCAAATTATAAATAAAAAAAGTATATATGCAATTTTACGAATCATCTCACCTTCTATTAGCTTGCAAAAGTACAATATACCCACAGCGGGGACAATACCAAAATTTAGGTATAATATTGTATCTATATGCAAACACAATACCTATATTTGGGTGTTTTTCCTAATCTTTATCAATGCAAAATCACTTTTGATGAAATCCTTCCATTACAGGATTACCATTCTGGTATTAGCTATGACTCATTTTTATTTACAGTCCTTATCTTCCTCCAAACACGTTTATATATAGATAACATCCGGTCAAATGCGGGACGTTCCTATTTCGGCTTACCTCACAGGAATCTTGATCCAATATATACCCCTATGAAATAACAATATATGAAACGCCCCTTAACAATATATGTAATCGGAATAACATATATTGTTAAGGGGCGTTTCGTGTATTCTACCCGACAGGTAGGATACAAAGTGTTTAAAGTCTGTTCAGGTGATTCTTACCTGTCAACCGCACACTCGGATTTCCTTTATATGAAACTTCACCGCTTCCTTGAATATTAGTCACAAGTGTCTTTGTAGCTACACAGGTAATATCTCCGGAACCGTTGACACGGGCTGTTACATTCTCTGCATCCAACTTACGCGCATTAAGTTCTCCCGACCTGCTCAGCACCAATGTGGCATCGCGGGTAGAACCGGACAGAGTCATATCACCCGAACCGGCTAATTGTGCCGCCACATTATTGGCACGGATACCCAATACATCCATATCACCCGATCCGCTCAATTTTGCCGTTACGGTCGATGTGGTATAAGCACTTCTTACTTTCAGATCACCTGATCCCTGAAGCATTGCACTGATTTCGCTCCCGGTAACACCGACAACATTCAAGTCACCCGAACCCTGCAAAGTCAGACTCACACTTTTAGCACGAATCTGTCCTTTCACATCAATATCTCCGGAACCTTTCAACAAAGCAGAAAAATCACCATTGCATGTTACATCTCCCGCAACGATGTCTCCCGAACCGGCCAATGATACCTCAAGTTCTTCTGCCTTCAGATTACCTAAATAGATGTCGCCCGACCCCTGAAGGAAAGCACTTCTTAAAGACGGACTGGAAACCAGGACTTTCAGCCATCCCGCTTTACCATAAGAAATATTGGTATGTGGCTTCATATTCACTATCAGCGTACTTCCTTCTACCCGGCATTCTATCAAATCGACCAGATTGTCCGATCCTGTAACCTGAACCTTGGTTCCTCCCGACGACTGTGTGTATTCAATGGTCGGACTTCCTTTCAGCTGAATCCGGTCGAATCCCGACACTTTAACGTTCTTCGTTATGTATTTACCACTTGCCACAATCGCTCCTTGGGCACTTACCAACGTTGCCGACATCAACAAAGACAGAAAAAGAAATGCACTGATCCCTCTCTTACGAATTGTTTTCATATTCATTCTATTTTTTGATTATAGCTATTAGACGTAACAAGTATCCGGAACGTTGCACAGAAACCTGTATTTCTTGCAAAAAAACGGATGGTTGCTTTCCTTAATACAGTTCCAAACCGAACTCTTCCTTCAGTTGCAACAATGCGCTGTTCTTTTGTGCCATCATCTGGAATTTTTCCACACGGCTGACGGCACGTACATTCTCCGTCGCTTCGCTGACACGAACGGTCATCGCCACTTTGCGGTTCTTTAATGAACCACGCAAATATGCTTGTATGTTGGGAATCAGTGCCGTGAAATCTTTCGCAATGATTTCATTGTCTACCACCACTTCAAAAGTCGTATCATTGAGCAATGACAGACGCATGTTCTGCATACGCATGGCAATCGCTTTCTGTTCTATCGGCATACGTCCGGCGTATTCCTGCCAATAATAATTCAAATCGCGTTCATTGAAGATGAAATCTTCTTCAATCTGCTGTGTTTGCGCCTGGACAGTATGGACGGCTCCCGATCCCTGCTGCTCTTCCTCCTTCTGAGGATGCTTGATGGAAAGTCCGAGACTGGATTTCTTCATCACAGGAATCTTCTTTTCTTCTTTAAACTGCGCCATCCGTACCGCATCGGGCATAGCTCCCGGTGGAGAAACCGCTCCGCCCGGACGTATGTTGACAGCCGGAGAGGCAGTGGCTTGCTGGGGTGCAATCTGCGGAGCAGCAGGTGCAGCGACATTCGTACTCTGAGATTGCGAAGCGGCAGGTGCTACCTGAGGCTGCTGTGCAGCGGCGGGTTGCGTGAAGACGGGTTTTATGGCTTGTTTAGGGCCACGCCCACCACTGCCGTCATCCCCCTCAACGGTAAGCTGAGCAACCTGTATCAAGGTCAGTTCCACCAACAGACGTTTATTTTTGCTGGTACGATAGTTCATATCACAATCATTGCAAAGTTTCATGGCCCGGTACAGGAACGGCAATGTGCACTTCTGTGCCTGCTCCTGATAACGTTGGCGGATACTGGCACCTACCTCAAGCAACTGGAGTGTAGCAGCATCTTTGCTCACCAACAAATCACGGAAATGTGATGAAAGTCCGGTGATGAAATGGCTACCGTCGAATCCTTTGTTCAGTACATCGTTGAACAATAGTAAAGCATCACTTACCTTATTTTCAAGGAAGCAGTCTGTCAGGCGGAAATAGTATTCATAATCCAGCACATTAAGATTCTCAATCACACTCTTGTAGGTGATATTACCTCCGGTGAAACTTACTACCTGGTCGAAAATGGAAAGTGCATCACGCATACCTCCATCCGCTTTGAGCGCAATCACGTTCAAGGCTTCAGGTTCGGCCGTGATTCCTTCTTTCGATGCCACATAAGACAGATGATTCACGGTATCATCCACACTGATACGGTTAAAATCGTAAATCTGACAACGAGACAAAATGGTGGGAAGGATTTTATGCTTCTCCGTTGTAGCCAAAATGAAAATGGCATGGCGGGGAGGTTCTTCCAATGTCTTCAGGAAAGCGTTGAAAGCCGAGGCCGACAGCATGTGTACCTCGTCAATGATATACACTTTATACTTACCTATCTGTGGCGGAATACGCACCTGTTCCACCAGTTGGCGGATATCGTCTACCGAGTTGTTGGACGCCGCATCCAATTCATGAATGTTGTACGAACGTTGCTCGTTGAAAGCGACACACGACTCACATTCGTTGCAGGCTTCGCCATCTGCCGTAAGATTCATACAGTTGATGGTCTTGGCAAAGATACGTGCACAAGTAGTTTTACCCACTCCGCGCGGTCCGCAGAACAGATAAGCATGCGCCAGTTTCTGGGTGGCGATAGCATTCTTCAGTGTAGTGGTCAGTGCCCGTTGCCCCACGACCGACTCAAAGGTGGAAGGACGATACTTACGGGCGGATACGATATAGTTTTCCATATTCCGGATGATCTCTGTTTTTTGAGTTTGTGCAAATGTACGCAAAAAAGTGCAAGGAGAAAAAAGGAAGCGGAATAAGTTTTAGAGCGGAAATGCTACGTTTTAAGTTATTAGTTTTATCTTTGCATCTGGAATTAATGAGAAAATCATGGGCAAATTAATCACAATCTGGGAGTTTATAGGCAGACATAAATACTGGATCACCGTCCTGGCATTCGGAGTCATCATCGGCTTTTTGGACGAAAACAGTATGATCCGCCGCATCGGCTATGCACGCGAAATCAGCCGCTTGCAGGGAGAGATTGATAAATACCGCGCAGAGTATGAAGAAAACACGGAGCGCCTCAACGAGTTGAGCACCAATCCTGAAGCCATCGAACAGATAGCGCGCGAAAAATATCTGATGAAAAAGCCCAACGAAGACATTTACGTATTTGACGAGAACGAATGAAACAACTGATACCCGCACTTTTCGCCGTAGGCGCCGTGATGGCTCTCGTAGGAGCCGCCGTCTTTATCACCGGATGGGTGTATGCACCTTATATATATACCATCGGGGCAGGCTTTGTGGCATTGGCCCAGGTCAACACTCCGCTCCGGGCAAAAAGCAAAACGCTCCGCCGACTGCGCATTCAACAAATATTCGGTGCACTGGCATTGATACTGACAGGTGCATTCATGTTCACCACACGCGGCAACGAATGGATTGCCTGCCTTACTATCGCAGCTATATTGGAGCTATACACAGCATTCCGTATTCCGCAGGAAGAAGAAAAAGAGCTTTCCAAATAGAAAAAGAAAAGGGGGGCGAAACTCGTATTCACCACAGATTATGCGGATTTTCACAGATTATCTACACGAATCGATGACTTAAAATTCGCCTTGCGTTACCCTGTATCCTCTACAGCTAACGGCTTCTGACATTTTGCCAGAATGATATTTCAGCATCCTCAGATTGCTCTCTTTCGGCCAATTATAAAGCGCGAGGCAAAAAAGCCTCCCTGCGGAATCAGTGATTTTACGTCTATCACCCGAACGGGGAATTAACAAACAAAATTACATCCCTTCTGCTAAAATCGAAACCAACAGACGGTCATTCCTCAGGAAACTCCGACTCTTTGTTATTTTCACTTTGTTCGTTCCGGAGTAGCAACCAGAGAAATTCCAGCCTCTTTTCGGCTTCCGAACGGGAATAATAGGAGTGAAATGGAAAAACATAAGGAGATTTTTCTGAAAGACGTAAGTATTTTCCAAAAACGCCTACGTCTTTCGAGGCAAATGCTTACGTCTTTTTCCGGAAAGCCGGGCACTGTTCCCCTCAAAGCCTGGCTTTCGGAGCCTTCAACCCTGGCTTTCCGGTTTCCAAAGCCCCTTTAAGGGGATCTTCTTCTCCCGGATGTGTCTCAAAAAAGGAATGCGCTGTTTGTAAAACAGCGTGTTTCATGTCTTTTTAGAACCGGAATGCGATAAAAATCATCAGAATGATAAATTCGGATAGAAAAAGAGACCGGCAGGGATTCCTTTACAAGGTATTATTATTGTCCGGTTTTTTACAGCTACCCGAAAACCGAAAAGAGATTTCTTTATAAAGTTCTCTTTGGACGAACAGATACTATAAACAGGGAGATTATCTTAATTAAAAAAAGAGGCAACCCGGTAATTGGAATTGCCTCTTCTATTCTATAATATAGTAAACCGATTTTATTTCTTAGCCACAGGAGTATATCTTGCGTTAAGTCCGTCTACGATCTCTTTAGTAATGTTCAGTGTGCTATCGGCATACAGCAGGTTATCAAAGCTGGTATTGCTGATAATTAGGTTATAACCTTTTGTTTTATTGTATTCTTTCAGAAAAGCGTTGATAGAGTCACGCAGAATCTGACTGTTTTTAGCATTCTCCGATGCCATCTCCGTAGCCAGTTTGTTCTGCAGAGCCTGCAAATCCTGTTCCAATTTAGCTAAACGTGCATATTCCTGCTGTGCTCTTTCCTGAGAAATAAAAGCATTGCTTTCATATTTCTTCTGGAATTCCTGTTGAGATTTACGCAGTTCGTTTGCTTTCTGATTCAGAACCATGCGGCTGTTCTCCTCTTTACTGATCATGTCAGCATTCAGGTCTTTACAGAAATTATATTGAGACAACAAAGTATCTACTTCTACATAAGCGATTTTCAAACCAGAAGTGCCGTTCGCATTTCCGGAAGCGGCAGGAGTAGCAGCATTATCAGCTTTACCAGCGCATTGTGAAAAAAGAAAGAGGAATGCAAGAGCAGCAAATCCGTTAATGAGGTAATTCATTCTCTTCATACTTGTAAAATATAGTTTTTTAATTAATTAGTTCATACTATCGTTTAAGGTTTTCTCAATTTCATCAATAGAAAAACGTCGTTTCTTCTGTGCTTCCCGGTCTTGGGACTGTGCACAACTTATGCCTCTCTCCCTTAACGCTTTATTGCCGCTGACGTGCCCGTTGGGAAATTTTCCGCCTTTTGTAAAAAAGACTTTTATGCCTAATAAACCAAGGCAAATAGCAACTATTAACAGAGTTATCAGTATTGTATAGAGCATTTCTATTAATTTTGTGGGTGCAAATATAGACTTTTGTACTGACTAAGCCTCCTTTTTTACCATAAAAAAAGAGAAACGGGTTCAAAATTCGCAAGCAAATTAACCATATTTAGCAATAAGGGGTTAAAATTGAATTTTTAATTCCATAAAAAAGAAAAGAGAATGGAAAAATCAGAACTGAAACCGGCCGGCGTATTTCGCTTCTTCAATGAAATCTGCCAGGTGCCCCGTCCTTCAAAGAAGGAAGAGAAGATTATCGCTTATTTAAAGGCGTTCGGAGAAAAACATAATTTAGAAACCAAAGTAGACGAAGCCGGCAACGTGCTTATCAAAAAACCGGCAACACCGGGTAAAGAAAATCTGAAGACAGTGATTCTGCAATCGCACGTAGACATGGTGTGCGAAAAGAATAATGATACGGAACATGACTTCCTAACCGATCCCATCGAAACGGAGATTGACGGAGAGTGGATGAAAGCCAAAGGAACGACCTTAGGAGCCGACAACGGCATCGGAGTAGCGACCCAACTGGCCATCCTGGCTGACGACAGCATTGAACACGGTCCTATCGAATGTCTGTTCACAGTAGATGAAGAGACAGGACTGAGCGGCGCTTTTGCCTTGAAAGAAGGCTTTATGAGCGGGGAAATTTTGCTTAATCTCGACTCGGAAGACGAAGGTGAACTTTACATCGGTTGTGCGGGCGGTATCGATACAGTGGCCGAATTTCAATATGAAAATGAAATGACACCCATCAGCCACCTCTGCTTCCGCATAACCGTTAAAGGTCTGAAAGGCGGACACTCCGGAGGGGATATACATCTGGGACGCGGCAATGCCAACAAAATACTGAACCGGTTTCTCTATCAGGTGATGACTACTTACCAAGAGGACTTCCACCTCTATGAATTCAACGGAGGTAATCTGCGTAACGCCATTCCGCGTGAAGCTTCAGCTGTATTCTCCGTACCCGAACATTACAAACATGACATACGTACAGCCTTGAATGTATTCACCGCCGAAATCGAAAACGAACTTCATCGGGTGGAACCGGATCTGAACATTCTTCTCGAAACAGAGCCGCACCGCGACTGGTCCATCGACTCGAGTACTTCCTACCGGCTGATTACTTCGCTATACGGTTGCCCGCACGGAGTATATGCCATGAGTCAGGATATTCCGGGATTGGTAGAAACTTCAACGAACCTGGCATCTGTAAAAATGAAACCGGAAAACACCATCCGTATCGAAACCAGCCAACGTAGCTCTATCCTTTCGTCACGCGACGATATAGCAACAACGGTCCGTGCCGTATTCAGACTCGCCGGTGCTCAGGTCAACTGGGGTGAAGGTTATCCGGGATGGAAACCCAATCCGGATTCGGAAATTCTAAAAGTGGCAGAAGAGTCATATAAACGCCTGTTCGGTGTTGATGCCAAAGTAAAGGCAATCCATGCAGGACTGGAATGTGGCTTGTTCCTCGACAAATATCCTACCCTGGATATGATTTCATTCGGCCCTACCTTGACAGGAGTTCACTCCCCGGACGAACGGATGCATATTCCTTCGGTAGATAAATTCTGGAAACATCTGCTGGATGTGTTGGCACATATTCCGGCAAAGAACTAAAGCTAATTTCACCACAGACCGCACAGATCGATACAAAAGTATTCATCTCGAATATCAACGAGATAATCTGTGAGGCTCCGTGCGATCTGTGGTGAACTTCAAAACAAACAGGCACTGAACAGAATTAAAAAAAGGAATCTAATCTATGCTCCGTCTCTTCTTTATATTACTGATTTCCCTCCCTTCCCTTTTTCTCTCTGCACAGAATCAGCCTCCTTTCCGTGTCGTCTTTTGGAATACCGAAAACTTCTTCGATACCCGACATGATTCACTGAAAAACGATATGGAATTTCTACCCCATTCAATGCGTCACTGGAACCACCGACGATATAAAAAGAAATTAGATAATATAGCCCGCACGCTCACAGCCATCGGAGAATGGAATTTTCCCGCACTGATAGGTCTCTGTGAAGTGGAAAACGATACAGTTATGCGTGACCTGACCCTTTATTCCCCACTGAAAGAAGCCGGTTATCGGTACGTGATGACCCACTGCTCCGATCTGCGCGGCATCGATGTGGCATTACTGTATCAACGTGACCGGTTCAAACTTCTATCCTACTCCGCCCTCTCCGTCGGAACTTTCAAAGGTCATCGACCGACAAGAGATATTCTGCACGTCAGCGGATTACTGCTCACAGGCGATACGCTGGACGTAATGGTGGCACATCTCCCTTCCCGCTCAGGCGGAGTACGGCAGTCGGAACCTTACCGGCTTTACGCTGCACAAAAGTTAAAGGATGCGGCAGATAGTCTTATCAATGTACGCTCCTCCGCCAAACTGATCATTATGGGAGACTTTAACGATTATCCCACAGATAAATCGGTAGTACAAGTGCTACAGGCAATGTCTCCCGAACCGAGTACCCATCATGACCGACTTTACCACCTGCTGGCACGAAAGGCAAAAGACCGTAACTTCGGTTCCTATAAGTATCAGGGTGAATGGGGACTGCTGGACCATCTCATCGTATCAGGAACGTTACTTGACGCTTCGGGCACACTCTTTACCAAAGAAAAAAAGGCAAACGTAGCACGCTTGCCCTTCCTTCTGATAAAAGATGAAAAGTACGGAGGTATGCAGCCCTTCCGCACCTATGTCGGAATGAAATACCAGAAAGGATACAGCGATCACTTACCGGTGTATGCCGATTTTGAAACCAATCAATCCGAATACTGATATACCTTTAGTTCGAACTTCGGTACCATCGCAAAAAAATGATCAAAGATATCGGACTGGATACGTTCATATTCTTTCCAGATTTTATTGCGGGAAAAGAAGTAAATTTGAATCGGTACTCCATATTCCGTAGCTTCTTTTTGACTGATAATCAAGTCGAGATCCTGATTGACCACGGGCAGACTGCAAAGATAACGTTCTACATATACCCTGAACACTTGCGAGTTAGTGGGGATCACTCCTTCTTCCGGCTGATAATCGGCCAACAAGGGTATTTCCTTCCGAAAAGTGTCGAGCATTTCGGGAGTACAGAATTTCAATGTAGTCAGGTCAAGAAAGATACTCTTCATCACCCGACGCCCTCCGGATTCCGTCATTCCCCGCCAGTTCTGAAACGAACCGTTGACCAGTGAATAGGGAGGGACAGTAGAAATGGTATTATCGAAATTCTGTATCTTCACCGTGTTTAGGGTAATTTCTTCTACAATCCCATTGGCATTGGTCGAAGGGATAGTCACCCAGTCACCGGGACGTATCATATCATTGGCCGATAACTGTATACCTGCCACGAAGCCCAGAATACTGTCTTTAAAAACCAACATCAGGATGGCGGCAGATGCACCTAATCCCGCAAACAATGTAGCAGGAGACTTATTGACAATGATGGCTACGATCACAATGCCTCCGATAAAGAAAACAAGTACCTGCAATACCTGGATAAAGCCCTTCATCGGACGATTTTTTAATTTCTCCTTACCATTGAGTATATCCAGCAACATCAGCAGACTACTGTTGAGAGCCAGCAGCAATGCAAAAATCATGTAAATAACACATATCTTCTGCGAAACCAACAGCAGCGTTTTTCCATGTACGAACGCCATAGGAAGAAGCATATACATCAAGATACCGGGAAGGATATGGATCAGGTGATGAATAACTTTATGTTTGACCATCAATGTATCCCATTTATAAGAGGTCTTCCGTGCCAGACGCTTCATCCCGCCTACAAAAATGGCCTGACAAAGATAATCCAATCCAACCGCTATAAAAATCATCAGGATGGCAATAATCGTTTCATCAAAAGTATTTGCAATTTTAGGGTCTACCCCCCAACCGATAAGGATTTTGTTCATCCAACTTCCTAAATCTATCATAACTATCGTCTTTATTTTAAAATGTTCATTCTATCCAAATAACACCTGAACGGGCTTTAGGTTTAGTCCAAATGAAAAAGGCCGTATTGGAACGTATCGTTTTCAATGCAGCCTTTTTCATTTGTCAGCAAGAATTCTCATTCATTTACCTTCTTATAATCTTCCAGGAATTTCTTCAATCCGGCATCTGTCAGCGGATGGTTCAGCAGTCCTTTAATGGCGCTCAACGGACAAGTAGCTACATCGGCACCGGCCTCCACACATTCTATGATGTGCTTGGAACTACGGATAGAGGCGGCCAGTACCTGAGTAGGATAATTGTAGAAGCGGTACATCCGTACGATATCGGCAACCAATCCGACTCCGTCCTCACAGATGTCATCCAAACGTCCCACGAAAGGAGAAACATACGTAGCTCCCGCTTTAGCAGCCAATAAAGCCTGACCGGTGGAGAAAACCAATGTGCAATTGGTACGGATACCTTGCCCCGAAAAGTGCTTGATGGCTTTTATGCCATCGGCAATGCACGGTACCTTCACTACAATATGCGGGCTGAGGGCTGCCAGCTCCTTACCTTCCCTGACCATTCCTTCGTAATCAGTCGCAATCACCTCGGCACTGACATCACCTTGTACAATATTGCATATCTCCACGTAATGTCTTCGTTGATTTCCGACACCTTTAATGCCTTCTTTCGCCATCAGAGAAGGGTTGGTGGTCACTCCGTCCAGAACTCCCAAATCATGTGCTTCCCGGATTTGATCCAGGTTAGCTGTATCAATAAAGAATTTCATACCTAATAGTGTTTAATATCTTACATTCAAACAGATAACCCGGAACAGTTGTTCAACAGAACGACTTACTTCTGCAAACGGATTCCTATTTCTTTCAAGTCTACCCGGGCCGGCGTAGCATCCGGAGTGGTAGCATCAAGTTTAATGTAGCGTGCACTGACTTTGTTTCCGAACGAGACAGTCTGTGGTACAGGATTGTGCATGATGTTACTGAATTCTCCGGTAGTCGGCACCTCTTTCCAGTCTCTGCCATTAGCACTGACATAGAATTTATAACGGAAGGCCATCGTCGGCTTCGCTTCCGCGTTAGCCGGGGCATATACAAATCCGGCCATATCCACAGTCTTGCCGAGATCGATCACCAACGGAGCGGCAGTTACCTGTTTCCATGCAGTACGGGACAGATCATTCCAGTTTTCTTTTGCAGCCGACTCTTCCAGCGGACGGGCATAGTAAGCGGCCACTTCGCTCATATTAGCCGCCAGACGACAAGCATCGATCTTCACCCTCAGTTGACGGGCTTCGACAGCCGGAATACGTATCAGGCGTTTATAACCGACAGTCGTTCCTTTCGCTATCTCTTTCCATCCATCGGCTGTCAACGCTTCGACTGTGAAAGCCTCCATGCGTTGTCCTTTCGAAATGTCTTCACGCAACATCACCACATTGATTTCCGATTTTGGCTTCAACTGATAGACACGTGTATCACCCGGCCGGGCAGTCCACGCTTTCAGACCACCTTTGACACGGTTATCGGCAAAAATCTCTTTACGATAATCGGCAAACTCTTTCAGACGATTGACATCGGCATCACTGATGCGTCCGCGCCGGTCAGGAGGGATATTGAGCAGCAACACTGAGTTGTAGCCCACAGATTTGAAATAAATATCGGTCAGGTGCTTGAGGCTCTTCACCTGATTGTCTTCCTGCTGATGATAGAACCATCCCGGACGGATCGACACATCCACTTCGGAAGGATACCAGAAGAGTTCCCTGGCGTTGACCAGCATGTCGCGTCCGCCCAAGTCCTTGGAAGTGGCCTTCACACCCAGCGCCTTGTTCTGCTCTTCACAGCGGGCATACGTACCGGGAGTCAGCACGGTGGCACTCCATTCTGTTTCACGTCCCAATCCGCGTTCGTTGCCTACCCAACGTACATCATCGCCCATAATGGCAGTCACAGCACGGGGTTGGAGACGACGAATAGTAGAAAGGATAGCAGTCCAGTCATACTCCTGCTTCTTTCCATTGGGGCCTTCACCATTGGCACCGTCGAACCAGACTTCGTGCACTTCACCATAGTTGGTCAGCAGTTCAGTCAGTTGTTCGATAAAGAATTCATTGTATTTCGGAGAGTCTCCATAACAAGAGGCGTTCCGATCCCAGGGAGAAAGATAAACCCCAAACTTGATGCCGTATTTATCACAAGCGTCGCGCAACTCGCGTACCACATCCCCTTTCCCGTCTTTCCAAGGAGAAGCCGCCACGGAGTGCCCGGTTGTCTTGGTCGGCCACAGGCAGAATCCATCATGATGCTTGGCTGTCAGAATGGCCATCTTGAAACCGGCTTCCTTGAGCGAACGTACCCATTGCTCCGCATCGAAATCGGTGGGATTGAAGAGTGCGGGATTTTCTTTGCCGTCTCCCCATTCACGTCCTGTGAAGGTATTGATACCAAAATGCAGGAAAGCAGTCAGCTCCATCTGCTGCCACTCCAATTGCTGCGGAGTAGGTACAAGACGTGCCGCCATGTCTACCTTTTGTTCCAAAGTGGCTCCTTGTGGAAACTCTACATGCTTCACATAATAGTCGTTCTTCTCCTGGGCTTGTCCGGCTGTGCAGATAGCGGCAAGAAGCGCGGTCGATAAGATTAATTTCTTCATAAATGTATTGTTATGTTTTTGGGGTGAAATGGATTGGTTAGTATTCTATTTACTTCACTGTACGCAGCGTGAACTCAAAGCTTTGTTCCGTCACAGGAACCCGATATTGCGGCTGTACGCCCGGCCCGCAGGTTGCCGTTCCCACACCGGCCTGTTCGGCATCCAGATGTACGGTGACATGACCGTTACGTTCGAGGTCGTTGATGTGGCGGGCTTTTTCCAATACATCATCAGCAAACGGAATGACACTGAACTGGAAAGGACGGTTGGAGTCGACAAAGATACCCTGTCCGGCTTCGTCCGTCAGCTTCATCCAGCGGACATCCGTACGGTTCCCGGTAGACTGCGGAGTGACGTAGTAATGGAACATACGTTCGGCCGTAGTCTGATACAGACCGATCTTACCCGACTGCATACGGTCAGAATAAGTCTCGTTGTCGCCCCGTCCCAGATAAGCTACATTGCCGTACGTATCATTCATCTCGAAAGTAAGCCCCAGGCGTGCCATCGATTTCACCACGGCAGTATCAGGACGAAAAGTCACTTTCACCTTCAAGGCTCCGGCAGAGTTTAGTAAATAGGCGAAATCGGCATCACCCACTTTCATTCCTTTTGCATTCAGAATCTCCACTTTCGCAGTAGCGGCTTTCTTGCTGTCTTTCAGAGACACCACTTTCTGACTCAACTGATTGAGTCCGGATTTACGCCAAAGGTATGCACCATTACGATCACGGTTATCATTATCCGTAGCAGGACGGAACAAACTCAGCGTGACAGGAGTTGCCAGCAATTCTTGTCCATCCAGTGTCAATGAGTTAAGAGCACCGGTTTCTTTATCCACCGTGAAAGCTGTCTGTCCGGCCTTAGCAGGCAGATAGGCCGTACTACCTTTGGTTCCGGGCAGCACAAACTGATCGTAAGCCACCTCCCAATCGGTGCCGACCATCGGTGAAGTTTCTTTACGGGTCCAGCTCAGATTAAGATAACCCTCACGGACATTGGCAGGCAAGGTAACTTTTCCCAAAGTCACATCGGCTGTAGCGTGTGGCGCACAGTTCACCTCTTTGTTACCTTCGGCCAGCAATTTGCCATTGTCACCCACCACCTGCCAGTGGAGGATATATTCGTTGAGGTTAGAGAAGTCGAACCAGTTTTTCACCCTTACGGTCAGATTGTTCTTATTGATCAAGGTGCATTTGATGTTCTGATAGATTTTTTTCACTTCGAGCAAATGCGGATGGGGCACACGATCGGCACTTACCAGACCGTTGCAGCAGAAATTACCGAAGCTCGGAATTCCCTTCGGTCCGTAGTCTCCACCATACGACCAGTACCAGCGGCCGTTCGAGTCGATCTCGCGGAACGACTGGTCTACCCAGTCCCACACACAGCCGCCCTGTGCCATCGGATTATTCTCAAATACATCCCAGTACTCTTTCAGGCCGCCTACACTGTTACCCATGGCATGCACATATTCGCAAAGAATGAACGGACGGTAGATATCTTTCTGAGCCAGATAGGCCTTGATTTCGTCGACACTGCGATACATTCGGCAATAGATATCGGTATTGTAGTTCTGCTCGGCACGTTCGTACTGGACGGGACGGCTTTTCTCTACCGATTTCAGCCAATCGTAGGTACGCTCGAAATTGATTCCGTTTCCGGCTTCGTTGCCCAATGACCAGATAACGATGGCAGGATGATTTTTCGAACGTTCATACATGCGATGTGTACGATCCATGTGTGCTGTCAGCCAAGTGCTGTCTTTGGCAAGCGAAGCGGGTCCATATCCCATACCGTGTGACTCGATATTCGCTTCATCGATCATATAAAGTCCGTAACGATCGCACAGCCGATACCAATACGGATCGGTGGGATAATGTGAGTTGCGCACAGTATTGATATTATACAGTTTCATCAGACGTATATCTTGCTCCATGAGCTCTTTGCTGACGGTACGCCCCAACTGCGAATGTTCATGACGATTGGTTCCTTTGACCAATACAGGCACACCGTTGATGCAGAAACGCCCGTCTTTGATCTCCGAAGTACGGAAACCGACTTCACAACCGGTAACTTCGGTCACCTGTCCTCCTGCATTTTTCAACTCCAACACGAGGGTGTAGAGATTGGGATGCTCGGCACTCCAACGTTTCACATCCTTCAGGCGCTGTTCTCCGAATGTGATGAAGTTACTCAGTCCGCGCGACTTGACAGGCATCTCACCCGACAGTACAGGACGTCCGAGCGGATCGTTCAGTGTATAAGATACGGATGCCACACCATCTGCAGGCCCTCCGACCGTAACGTCGAGTCCGAAAATACCATCTTTATAACGTTCCTTTTCAAGAGTTGCGTTTACCTTATAATCGGCTATATATTGTTTGGGAGTACTATACAGATACACATCACGCTCAATACCACTCAGACGCCACATATCCTGACACTCCAGATAGGAACCTGAACTCCAGCGATATACTTCGAGAGCAATCGTATTCTCACCTTCTTCCAGCTGATCGGTGATATCCCATTCGGCAGCTGTCTTGGAGCCTTGGTTGTAACCGAGAAGATGTCCGTTCACCCACACATAATAAAAAGAAATCACACCTTCGCAGCAGAGTACTACCCGGCGGCCCTTCCATCCGGCAGGCACAGTGAAAGTACGGCGATAAGATCCTACTTCGTTCTCCTTATAAGGCACAAGAGGGGGATTCTTCTTAAAGTTGAACATTTTGTCGTCAAATTCATAAGTCTCATTTACGTAGATGGCCGTTCCGTATCCCTGGCGCTCCCAGTTTCCCGGTACGTTGATATCTGCCCACCCTCCGGTATAGAACGAGGGTTTATAAAAGTCTTTCGGACGGAGATCGGGATCCTTCACCCAATGGAATTTCCATTTACCATTGAGGCTGAGATAATAGGGTGACTGTTCGTAATCCCCTTTTTTCACGTCAGTAGCAGCGGCATAGGGGCACACATAGGTGTGAGGTGCCAGTTTGTTCTGACCTATTGCATACTGACTCTGCCATTCGGGAGTGTTCTGCGCATTGGCAGGCAACAACATCAGACAGGCCAACATCAGCAGGAAGGTTAGTTTGATTGGTTTGTTCATTGTTTATCAGGTATTTAATATTCAAAATTCTTAATAAGTTCCAACGCCCTTTAGATTTTAGAGGTAAAAGCGGAATCTTATTCCACAATTATTTCGTCAAAAAAGATTCGTGCTTCCTGTCCCGGACGGACGTGATTGGGAGGGCATTTTCCGGCTCCACGGGCGGTGACGCGTACATATCTGGCCTTTGCCGTTCCCAAATCAAATTTCAAGTCGTCTACATAAGTTCCTTCACGGAAAATTTCTTCGGGAGTGAAATACTTCTCTCCCACTTCCGTAAAGTTCACGTTGTCCGAAGACAAGGCAACACTAATGGACTCCGGCTTATGAACTGCCATCCCGTACACCGTAATGGAACCCAGCGTAAAAGTATGAATATTTTCGTCTTTCTGCAAATCTAATGTAAAAGAAATGCAATCACTCTTACTCCACGAGCACCATTCGAAGTCAGTTTGCTTCAGGCTACCCCGCACTCCGTTGGTCAAAACAGATGCTCCGGAAGCTCCTTGAGTGAATATCGGTTTGGCAGTAGCCTTATTGTGTAACAACGGTAATACGAGAGTCTTTCCCATCTGGCGGCCGGCGGCGAAAGTGGCGCACTTCAACGTCTGCGCAGTATGGAATTCCAACGGCCGGGTGTAAAGGGTGGAAGTTGCTTCCGGTTCGGAACCATCGGTTGTATAACGAATTTCCACATCGGGGCGGATACATTCCAATTTTATCTGTAATGCACCGTCGACAGGAGTCGAGGTATGCTGAATATTGTACATCGAGCGGGCATATCCGATACCTTTCACATCGAGGTGTTCATTATACCGATCCATCGCTTTCAGAAACAAGTCCCAGTTTTTCTGTTCCGGACGACTCCATCCCACTTCGGCAAGCGCCGCCAAACGGGGGAAAACAAGATAGTCCACATCCTCGGGACGATTACAGAACTCAGTCCACAATGAAGCCTGTACCCCCATCAGCAACGAAGCGTACTCAGGTTTCCAGTTCTTCTGCACCGGTTCGTACTGATAAACATCTTTCAGCGTATTGTTACCGAAATAAGTAAGCGGTTCAAACCATTGCGGTCCCTGATAACGGATCAGATACATCACTCGGGCGGGGGTCATCACAAACCGGTGCCCCCGGTCGGCAGCTTTCAAAGCCGCATTGCCCATCCCTTGCCAACCAAAGATGACAGCACCTTTGGGAATGAAACTGTTGGTCAGCTCGTCCCATCCCATCACCTCTTTGCCTTTGCTGCGTACATATTCGGCTATCCGCTTCATGAAGTAACCTTGAAGGTCCTCTTCATGGGCGAGGTGCTCTTTCTTCATACGTTCCTGGCAGAGGGGACACTTTTTCCAGTAAGTTTTCTGGGCTTCATCGCCCCCCAAATGAATATAATGTGACGGAAACAGTGCTGCCACCTCGTCGATGACGTTTTGCAAAAAAGTAAATACGCTATCGTTTCCGGCACAATAGATGATACTGGCATGATCACCGCCCAAACCCGGCAACACACCGATAAATTGATCTACCACCGGACAAGCCAGTTGGGGATAAGCTGCCAACGACGAATTGGTATGTGCCGGCATCTCTATCTCGGGAATAATCTCTACCTGACGATCGGCAGCATAAGCAATCATTTCCTTCATGTCCTCTTGAGTGTAAAAGCCACCGACAGGGGTGGGTTCACCGGGTAACGGATTCCGCCGTGAATGGAACGGTACGTCCGTATGGTCTACCCGCCAAGCACCTACCTCAGTCAGGCGGGGATATTTCTTGATCTCAAGTCGCCAGCCGTTATCGTCCACCAGGTGGAAGTGGAGCTTATTGATTTTCAGCATAGCCATGCAGTCAATGATTCGCAACACACTCTCTTTAGGAATGAAAAAGCGGGAAACATCCAGCATTAATCCCCGGTAACCAAAACGGGGTTCATCCTGAATGGTCAGACAAGGAACCGTCCACATGGCATTTACCGTACGGGAGTTTTCAATATCAGGAGGAAGCAACTGACGGATCGTCTGTAAGGCATAGAAGAATCCTTTCACATCGGATGCCTCTATTCTAATCCGTTCGGGAGTGATATTCAACCTGTAAGCCTCGCTTTTCAGCAATGGGTCGGTGACAAAGCATACATCGCCTTTCATCTTTCCCGTTTTTAGTACGGGAGTGAATCCGGCAGCTTTTGTGAAAAGGTTTATAAAATTCCGCGCTACTTCCGCTTGTTCCGCATTTTCCACAATCAGCGTAGTCCTCCCGGAGAAACGGAAGTTCCCGGTACCCGGTACCATTTGTACCGGGCAGGGAACTACAGAAACGATTGGTGTTAAGTTATCAGCCTGTAACGTCGCAAGGGGGCAGAACGCCAACAGGAGTATATATATAATGTGTTTCATACAGTTTAGTCAATGGATTTCTGTTTGGAGTGGGAAAAGGAACTCTATTCTTTATCCCGCTCCGGAGAGAAGCGTACCGGATCATTGTATTGTTCCTGCAACTTCAGCATCTGCTCTTTGAGCTCTTTCACCACAGGTTCATACTCTTTCTGTCCGTACAGATTGTGCATTTCCGTCGGGTCGGCTTGCATATCATACAGTTCCCACCAATTGATGTCGTTATAGAAATGGATCAGTTTATAGCGTTCGGTACGTATTCCATAATGACGTTTCACCATGTGCTCGGCCGGATATTCATAGAAGTGATAGTATAATGCATTCCGCCAGTCTTTGGGCTGTTCGCCTTTCAGCAATGGAAGCAATGACATACCCTGTATATCAGCAGGAACAGGGGCACCGGCCAGTTCGAGGAAAGTAGGTGCATAGTCGATGTTCTGAACCATCTCGGTGATGTCACCACGACGGTCGAATCCTTTCGGCATACGCATGATCAGCGGTGTACGCATGGACTCTTCATACATGAAACGCTTATCGAACCAACCGTGTTCACCCATATAGAAGCCCTGGTCGGAGGTATAGACCACCAACGTGTTGTCCAGCAATCCCTTCTTTTCAAGATAGTCGAGCACACGTCCCACATTGTCGTCCAGTGACTTCACAGTCTTCATGTAGTCACGCATATAGCGCTGGAACTTCCAGTCAGCCAATTCCTTCCCACTCAGATTTTGCTTGTAGAAGTCATCGATCACCGGACCATAGAACTTGTCCCATGCCGCACGCTGTCCTTCGTCCATACGTCCCAGGAACTTCTGATAAAGCGATTTCAGACGCGAGTCCTTATCCGGACGCAGCATCTTCAGGTCATAAATCATGTCCATATCCTTCACGATACTCATCTCCTGTGCCGCAGCAGCCGGACGGCCTTCGTAATCGTCAAAGAAGTTATCGGGCAGCGGGAAGGTTTTATCCTCGTACAAAGCCAGGTTACAGGTATCCGCCATCCAGTTACGGTGGATAGCTTTATGATGAATCAACAAGCAGAACGGTTTGCTCTCGTCACGCTTATTTTCCATCCAATCGATAGCATCATCAGTGATCAGGTTGGTAATATAACCGTGTTTCTGAATGGTATCGTTATCTTGTGTGATGAAGTCGGGATTATAATAGTCGCCTTGTCCGGGCACAATCTCCCAATAATTGAAGCCTGATGGCAGACTCTCTAAGTGCCACTTACCTACAAGAGCGGTTTGGTAACCGGCTTTCTGAAGCAGTTTCGGGAAAGTTTGCTGGGCACTGTCGAACACGCAAGTCGTGTTGTCGTAAAATTTGTTGGCACAACTGTGTTTGCCGGTGATCATGCAGGCACGGCTGGGACCGCTCAGTGAGTTGGCTACAAAAGAATTCGTAAAACGCACACCATCGCGGGCAATGCGGTCGAGGTTGGGAGTTTCCATATAACGGGTATCGTAGCAGCTCATCATTTGCGCCGTATGATCGTCCGTCATAATATAAACAATGTTCAGAGGTTTTTGCTCTTCTTTCTGTTTGCCTGTGGCACATGAAGTCAAAGAAGCTACAGCTGCCGCACCGGTCAGCGAGTAGAGGATTCCGGATGGTAGATTGTTCATCATAAGTAGTTTTTCTATTAGGGATTAATTAGTGGTGCAAATATAAAGAGTTTTAACAGTCATTCAAGTTCAAAAATAACTATGATTCTTCTGAAAATGTCTAATAATAGAATAGAGAAGGCATAAATAGATGTTTTTGAACATCCGATAGACAAAATCGGAAGGCCCTTGATAACAAGTCTTAGCTGAAATTTGTATATTTGCAGACACGGAAGACCTCACGAGAACCGAAACATAACAAGATAGAAACGAATCTATTTCAAATGAACTAAATACCAACCTAATCAACCAACATTTTTATGAATCAAAAATTATTGTTCAGTAGCGCGTTGCTTGTCGGCATAGCAGGAACACAACAGGCGCTTGCACAAAAAAACAAAGTCCAGGATCAAAAGAGACCCAACGTTGTTTTCATCCTGGCCGACGACCTCGGATTTGGTGACCTCAGTTGTTACGGACAAGAGAAGTTCGAAACTCCCAACATAGACAAGTTGGCTCAGGAAGGAATGCGCTTCACCCAATGTTATTCGGGTACCACCGTCAGCGCCCCCTCGCGCTCTTGCCTACTGACCGGTACTCACAGTGGACATACGGCCATTCGCGGAAATGTAGAACTCGATCCGGAAGGGCAATTCCCCCTACCGGCAGATGCCCAAACCATCTTCCACGATTTCCAGAACGCAGGATACAAGACCGGCGCTTTCGGTAAATGGGGACTCGGTTTTATCGGTTCTACGGGTGATCCTAAAAAACAGGGCGTCGACGAGTTCTATGGCTACAACTGCCAGTTACTGGCACACAGCTATTATCCCGATCATCTGTGGGACAATGACAAACGGGTAGAACTGAAAGATAACACACTGGACGTACAGTACGGTAAAGGAACTTATTCTCAGGATCTGATTCACTCAAAGGCACTTGACTTCCTTGATCGGATGGGAAAAAGCGGAGAATCGTTCTGTATGTGGTATCCCACCATCATCCCCCATGCCGAACTGATTGTACCCGAAGACAGCATTATAAAGAAGTTCCGCGGCAAATATCCCGAAAAACCTTTCCATGGAACCGAACCGGGTAATCCCGCATTCCGCAAGGGCGGTTACTGCTCACAATTCTATCCGCACGCCACATTTGCAGCTATGGTCTATCGTCTGGATATATATGTAGGTCAGATTGTACAGAAATTGAAAGAGATGGGAGTTTATGACAATACGATCATCATCTTTGCAAGTGACAACGGTCCGCACATGGAAGGCGGAGCCGATCCGGACTTCTTCAACAGCAACGGAATCTGGCGCGGATACAAACGCGACTTGTACGAAGGAGGAATCCGTGTACCGATGATTATTTCATGGCCGGGACGTGTACAGCCCAGTACTCAAACCGACTTCATGTGTTCGTTCTGGGATGTAATGCCTACGTTCCGTGAAATTCTGAATCCGAAAGCAAAGAATCAGCAAATGGATGGTGTCAGCCTGCTGCCATTGCTCGAAAACCGCAAAGGACAGAAAGAACATGAATATCTGTACTTTGAATTCCAGGAGATGAACGGACGCCAGGCCGTACGCAAAGGACCGTGGAAGCTGGTCCACATGAATGTTCGTGGCAGGAATCCGTATTATGAACTC
The DNA here is from genome assembly GCF_019583405.1 of Bacteroides fragilis. Lineage (GTDB taxonomy): Bacteria > Bacteroidota > Bacteroidia > Bacteroidales > Bacteroidaceae > Bacteroides > Bacteroides fragilis_B. The sequence continues at coordinate 366,822 of NZ_SZUU01000002.1, forward strand.
TATAATCTCAATTCTGATCCGTCGGAACGACACAATGTGCTGAACCAATATCCGGAAAAGGTGACGGAATTGAAGGCTATCATGCAGTCATCGCATATACCTAACCCGAACTTCCCGTTACTTCCGGGAGAGAAATAAGATCCGGACGGACCGGTAACAAGATTCACCACAGATTACACGGATTCACACAGATAAGTAATTAATTTCATTGATACGGAATTAAATAATCTGTGTTAATCCGTGTAATCTGTGGTGAACTTTTATTTATGAGTCTTCAAGGTATCCGCCGCGAATACATCTTCCCGATAACCATAATCCAGAGAAGAATAAATCTTCAGCATCTCGGGTAGGCGCTCCATGAAACGCTCAAAGTTCTTATGCTCCGGCAATGTCCATTGTATTTCGGACAAAGCAGCCATTCGGGGCAGAATCTGCCACTCCATCTTCGTTGAATCGGCTGTCCATTCGGTCCAGATACATCCTTGAGTACCAATCACAAACTTCTTTTCCGCATCGGTCAGTTCTACAGGTACCGGTTCAAAGTTGTATACACGGTTCATCCATTCGAATCCCGTCATTTTATTGATACGCGGATTACTGAAATAGAGCCGCTGAATAGGAGTCATAATGACATCATGATGCTGGCGGGCAGCTTCGATTCCTCCCTGGATTCCTCTCCATGACATGATAGTGGAGTTCGGAGTCAGACCTCCTTCCAATACCTCATCCCATCCCAGCATACGGCGTCCGTGAGCATTGATTTCTTTCTCCAGCTCGGACATGAAGTAGGTTTGCAACTGATTCTCTTTCGAATGTTTAGGCAGGGCTTTGATACCCAATTCCTTAATTTTAGCCTGACATTTGGGACACTTCTCCCAACGGCTTTTCGGACATTCGTCACCGCCGATATGAATATATTCGGAAGGGAAGATATCCATAATTTCATCCAATACATCTTTGGTGAACTGAAGTGTCTGGTCATTACCTGCACAGAGTACATCGGGGAAGACACCGAATGAGCAAAGTACTTTGTACGGACCACCTGTACATCCCAGTTCCGGATAAGAAGCCAGTGCAGCAGTGGTATGTCCCGGAAGGTCAATTTCGGGAACTACCGTAATGAAACGGTCGGCAGCATAGCGAACAATCTCACGAGCTTCGTCCTGTGTATAAAATCCGCTATGGGGCTTCCCGTCGAATTTCTTGGTTTCCCAATCGATAATGGTAGAGTCTCGTTTAGAACCGACCTCTGTCAGTTTGGGATATTTCTTGATTTCGATTCGCCATCCCTGATCTTCGGTCAGGTGCCAATGAAAGTAGTTGATGTTATGCAGTGCCATCAGGTCAATCATCTGCTTAAGGTAGCTGACCGGGAAGAAATGACGGCCTACATCGATCATGAATCCCCGGTAACGGAAGCGGGGAAAGTCGGTAACCGTACCAGCAGGAAGGGCAGCTGCCACCTTACCGTCTTTCAGGATCGGAAGAGCTTTATGAATGGTCTGAGTACCATAAAAGACACCGGCTTCACTGCCTCCCGTCAAGAGAACCTTTTCAGGAGTGATTTCAAGTTTATAACCTTCCGGATGCCCCATTGTGGAGTCTACAGCAAGAATAATGGCATTGCTGCTTTTCTCTTTGTCCGATACACGAACCTCAGTTCCGGTCATTTCCTTAATAAAAGCAGCCAGAAACTCAGCGGTGCGATGCATCTTTTCGTTAGTTGCCGGATAGACAATCGTAGTGCTGCGGTCGATAACAAAGGGAGTGGTGTCTTGGGCAAGGACAATCTCCTGGGGTTGAGGGATTACGTCCAAATTACCCTTTACGGTGGCTGCCGGGCGGCAGGCTGTGAATAGCACAACGGCAAACAAACCGGGAGCTAAACGGGATAGTAGTTTCTTGTTCATGGTTTAATTAATTAGAGTTACAAGGGAAGCCTCGCCCCCGCCTCTTCTTCCACAGAATCAGGAAGAGAAGACAGGCAGGAAAACAAGACAGTGCAAAGATAAGATTTTATTTCCATTTTTTTGGTCACGTCTATGCAAACTGTTACTTTTGCCGGTAACGTGATAGAAATACATCCATGAAAAACAATCCATATACCGGCTTTCTGACCTGGCTGACCGTACTTTTTACTGTCTGTTGCCTCCCGCTGAAAGCCAGCCATTACTACTATAAACAAATTTCCCTGAAGGAGGGACTTCCCTCTACCGTACGTTGTGTCTATACCGAGCCAAAAGGATTTGTATGGATAGGAACCAATGCAGGATTGGGACGATTTGACGGACAAAAGCTGAAAAAATATGTCCACCGGCAAGAGGACGTGCATTCGTTACCGCACAACTACATCCATCAAATTACCGAAGATATTCAACATAATATATGGATACTGACAGACGGTGGAATAGCGCAATATCGCAGGTCAAGTGACGATTTCGCCATTCCGCGAGACGATCGGGGGCATCCGATCCTCGCCTACTCTGCCTGCCTGACAGAACAAGGGGTAATCTTCGGCGGACGCAACCGCATCTATCGCTACGACTATGACAGCCGCTCGATAAAACTCCTGCTGGATTTTAGTTCCGATCCTTATTTCGCTATCTCCGCCATCAGTCGGTGGGACGAAGAGACGCTGCTCTGTTGCAGCCGTTGGCAAGGGCTCCGACTGATCAATCTCCGTTCGGGCGAACGCCGTTTCCCCCCTTTCGACTGCGGAAAGGAGATCATGGCACTCCTGATCGATTCTCACAACCGCATCTGGCTGGCTCCTTATAATGAAGGACTCCGCTGCTTCAACCCCGAAGGCCGACTGCTGGCCTCGTACACCACCGACAATTCCGGGCTCAGCAACAACGTGGTGCTGAGCATGGCTGAACGGGACTCACACATCTGGGTCGGTACAGACGGAGGAGGTATCAACATCATACACCCGGACAGCCATCGAATCACAGTACTCGAACATATTCCGGGAGATAATTATTCGCTTCCGGTTAACTCCATCTTGTCACTCTACAATGACAATTACAATAACATGTGGGCAGGCAGTATCCGCAAAGGATTGATCAATATCCGAGAAGTGTCCATGAAGACCTATACCGATGTCTTTCCCGGAAGCACCCAAGGTCTGAGTGACCCCACCGTGCTGAGTCTGTATCAAGACGAACCGAACGGACGAATCTGGATAGGTACGGATGGTGGGGGTGTCAACAGCCTCGACCCTGTCACCGAAGAGTTCCGTCACGACCGTTCTACCTGGGGTGACAAAGTGGTCTCGATCACCGGATTTACCCGAGAATCCATCCTTTTATCGGTCTTTTCCAAGGGATTGTTTGTTTATAACAAAGAGAACGGTAAGCGGAAACCGCTACCTATAGACCATCCCGACCTCAAACAATATATTTACTATAGCGGTATGGCGGTCAATATCTACCGGGACGAACCGGGCAGCGTACTTTTGTTGGCAGGACATACTTACCGGTATGACATCGGTTCGCAGAAAATACGCGTAGTAAATGAAGAAGAAGGTATGGAGATCGCAGGCAGTATGAATGCCATTGCGCATAACGAACGTTTCACTTACCTGCACGACAGTCGTACCCTCTACGAACTGGACCGAACCGGCAATAGGCTGAAAAAACTTTTCAGCTGCACGGGCGATACACTGCTCTACTCCGTTTCGATGGACGAAAAAGGTGATTTCTGGATAGGCAGCAATACAGGGTTGGGACAATACAGCATCCGGACCCGGCAATATCACCCATTGATCACTTCACTGTTCGGCGAAGCCAGTTCGGTGATATGTGATCATCGGGGAAAAGTATGGATTGGTGCAGACCACATGTTATTTGCCTGGATGCTGCAATCCCAGAAGTTCATTCTTTTCGGTGAATCGGACGGGGTCATTCCGAATGAATATCTTGCCAAGCCCCGGCTCGTCTCAGGGAAGGGTGAAGTCTATATGGGGGGTGTCAATGGGTTACTCTGTATCAATAACCGCTTCCCGGCAACTTCCTCCAACTATCCGGAAGTAGTACTGACCGATGTACGTGTAAACGGTGAATCGGCCACGAACCGGACGGCAGGAAATCCCGACAAACTCACCCTACCGCAAGACAGCCGGGCAATCACCCTACGCGTGATGTCTCACGAAGAAGACATCTTCCGGAAAAAAAGATACCGCTACCGGATAGACGGACTCAATGACGAACCGATCGAATCATACGATCCGGAACTGGTCATCCGCTCACTACCGGCAGGCAGCTACCGTATACAGGCTGCATGCAGTACTCAAAATGGCGACTGGACTCCCTTCCGTCCGATCCTGTCACTGACCATACTCCCTCCCTGGTACCGAAGCGGATGGTTCATCATCTGCCTGTTACTATTTGTGTCGGGAGGCATCACCGCTATCATCTTCGCCATTTTGCGCCGTAGGAAGAACCGGTTGAAATGGGAATTAAAAGAACGGGAATTACAGGAATATGAAGAAAAGATTCGATTCCTCGTCAATGTCAGCAATGAACTCCTCCCATCGTTCACCGAGAAGGGGGAACGGGAACTGCAAATCGTAGAACTGATACGTAACCGTCTCCGCAACGGCGAAAAAAGCAAAGCACCTGCCGAAATAGCAAGCAGTCCGAATATTGTCAAGGAGGAACTCAGCCAACCCGATGAAACTTTCCTGCGGAAGCTGAACCAGTTGATCACCGACCATCTGGACAGTCCCGAACTGGACGTCACATTCCTCTGCACGGAGATGGGGTTGAGCCGCGCCTCACTCTATAACAAACTAAAAGCAATGACCAATATGGGAGCCAACGATTACATCAATAAATTCCGTATGGAAAAGGCCATCCAACTGATATCAACCACCGATCTCACTTTCACAGAGATAGCAGAAAAGATAGGATTTACAACATCCCGCTATTTCAGTACATCATTTAAGCAATATACCGGAGAAACACCGACTCAGTATAAAGAGAAAATAAGGAAAAAGCAGTAAGGTGTAGCCATCCGCCAGTTAGGGTGTAGCCATCCGGACTGCATGGTTACACCCTGTCTGTCGGATAGCTACACCCTCTCTATCAGGCAATGGTGACAGACGCATCCAGATAGACATCCTGAATGGCGTGAAGTAACTCCACTCCTTCGTTCATGGGTTTCTGGAAAGCTTTACGTCCGCTGATCAATCCCATACCGCCGGCACGTTTGTTTACTACTGCCGTAACGACAGCATCCTTCAGGTCGGATGCTCCATGTGACTCTCCACCGGAGTTGATCAGCCCGACACGTCCCATATATCCATTGGCCACCTGATAGCGGCAAAGATCGATCGGATGGTCCGTAGTCAGCTCGGTATACATTCTTTCATCCGTCTTTCCGAAATGAATCGCTTTGAAACCACCATTGTTAGTCGGCAATTTCTGTTTTACGATATCGGCCTTGATGGTAACTCCCAGACGGTTGGCTTGTCCGGTAAGGTCAGCAGCCGCATGATAGTCTATACCATCTTTCTTGAACTCGTTGTTACGCAGATAACACCACAGGATGGTGGCCATACCCAGTTCATGCGCATAATCGAAAGCCTCAGCGATTTCCACCAATTGGCGGCGACTCTGTTCGGAACCGAAATAGATAGTAGCACCTACAGCCACTGCCCCCATTTCCCAAGCCTCCTTGACGGTGCCAAACAAAACCTGATCGTAAGTATTGGGATAAGACAACAACTCATTATGGTTCAGTTTTACTACAAACGGTATCTTATGCGCATATTTTCGGGCAACAGCACCCAGATTGCCGAAAGTGGATGCAACCGCATTACAACCGCCTTCGATGGCAAGCTTCACAATGTTTTCCGGATCGAAATAAATCGGATTCGGAGCGAACGAAGCTCCGGCCGTATGTTCGATGTCCTGATCGACCGGAAGAATGGATACATATCCGGTGTTTGCCAGACGACCATGCTCCAGCAATGTCTGCAAACTGCGCAAAGTCTGTATGTTACGGTCAGAGTCAATCCATATCTTATCGATTGTATCCGGTGACGGTACGTGAATCAGTGATTTATCAATGGTTTTGCAAGTGTGGTTCAGGTAATATTCAGCCTGATTTCCCAACAGTTCTATTATTTTATTCATAATTGTAATGGTTTTGAGTTTGATTCACCACAGAGGACACAGAGGACGCAGAGAATATCTTTCTCTTAAACATCCATATAAACAAGAGATTAAAACTCTGTGTCCTCTGTGGTGAACCTGATTCATTTTTATTCCTTTACGAGGTCTCTCTCCTCTTATTTTTTCTTTCCCTGGTTGGCAACCGCTTCCATCAACTTACGGATTTCTTCGGGATCACCCAGGAAATAGTCTTTTTCCAGATTCAGTTCGTCACTGAACTCAAATACGTAAGGGACGGCAGTCGGCAGATTCAGTTTTACGATCTCTTCATCGGAGATGTGCTTCAAGTGCTTGATGATGCCGCGCAAACTATTTCCGTGGGCAACAACCAGAATTTCATCAGCCGTTTTCAGATTCGGGAAGATGATACACTTCCAATAAGGCATGATACGTTCGATGGTATCTTTCAGAGATTCCGTCCGGGGAAGTTCCGCATCGGGTACTTCCTGATAACGATTCTCAAAGCGGGGATTTCTCGGATCGTCTTCCGACAGGGCATTAGGAGCTATATCATAACTCCTGCGCCAGATAAGCACCTGTTCATCCCCGTATTTGGCGGCTGTTTCGCTTTTGTTCAGTCCTTGCAGATCGCCGTAATGTTTTTCATTCAGGCGCCAGCTTTTCTCTACCGGAATCCAGTCCTGATCCATCCAGTCGAGTACGCAATTCAGCGTTTTCACCGCTCGTTTAAGGTATGACGTATAAGCTTTATCGAAGTTAAATCCATTCTCTTTCAGTAGTTCGCCTGCTTTACAAGCTTCGGCAATTCCTTTTTCTGTCAGATCGACATCTGTCCAACCGGTAAAACGGTTCTCTTTGTTCCATGCACTTTCTCCATGACGGAGCAATACAATCTTTTTCATTCAACTCTCCTTTCTTTAGGTGTTTACTATAGAACATTTGTACTGAGTACAAAGTTCACGAAACTTTTTCTAAATATCTATGCTGAAGTATGCTGAGAAAAGTTACCTTTGTGCACTGTAAGTAACCTTTTTATTTAATTCCTAAATGAACAACACATGAGAAAACTCTTTTTTCCATTACTACTATTCGTATCCGGTCTGCTATCCGCCCAAACAGAGATAACACTCTATGTATCACCTTCGGGCAGCGACCATCATCCCGGAACAGCGGAAAAGCCGATGGCTACTTTAGAATATGCCTGGAAAAAGGCCTCACGGCAGGCCGGCCGGCGTTCCATCACCATCTACTGCGAAGGCACCAACTACCTGTCCACTCCGATTCTTATCACAAACGAGACTTCGGGCACACCCGAACATCCGGTCCGTTTTTCTTCGTATCCCGGACAAAAGGCGGTCATCAGTGGTTCGCGTATACTCCGGAACCTGTGTTGGAAAGAGTATAAAAACGGTATCATGCAGGCCCAAGTGGAAGAAGAACTGATCCCCGACCAGCTCTTTGTGAACGGAAAAAAACAGATATCGGCACGGTATCCGAATTTTGATCCGAATATACGCATCTTCAACGGATATGCAGCTGACGCCTGCTCGCCCGAACGTGTGAAAAACTGGAGCAACCCCGCGGGAGGTTATCTGCACGCCATGCACAGCAGAGAATGGGGAGGCTACCAATACAGCATCGAAGGCAAAGACGCCAAGGGCGAACTGATACTGAAAGGCGGATTTCAGAACAACCGCCAGATGGGTATGCACGACACTTACCGCATGGTAGAAAACATCTTTGAAGAGTTGGATGCCGAAGGGGAATGGTATTTTGATAAAGAAACCCATACACTCTATTTCTATCCGCCACGAGAACTCAATCTGCAAACCGCCTTGTTCGAAGTGCCGCAGGTAGAAAGTCTCTTCGTCCTGAAAGGGAAACCCGGAAGTCCGGTCCGTCACGTATCCGTAGACCATTTAGAACTGACACAAACCCTGCGCACCTTTATGAAGACCGACGAACCCCTATTGCGCAGTGACTGGAAAATCTACCGGGGAGGAGCCCTGATGATTGAAAACGCCGAAGAGTGCTCCGTGACCGGATGTTGCCTGCACGACGTCGGAGGCAATGCCATCTTCTTCTCCAACTATAACCGCAACCACCGTGTCAGCCAAAATCACATCACCCGTGTAGGAGCCAGTGCCGTTTGCTTTGTCGGCTCTCCGGATGCTGTCCGCTCTCCCCTGTTCGAGTACGGAAAGTCACAAACCTGGGAGGAGATGGATAAAGGGACAGGCCCCCTCACCCCCGACTATCCCTCAGACTGTCTGGTGGACGACAATCTGATTCACTCGATCGGAGAGATAGAAAAGCAGGGAGCCGGTATCCAGCTATCTATGTCCGCACGAATCACCATCCGTAACAACAGTATTTACGACCTACCCCGTGCCGGCATCAACGTCAGTGAAGGTACCTGGGGAGGACATATGATAGAAGGAAACGATGTGTTCGACACCGTACTCGAGACAGGCGACCACGGGTCCTTCAACTCCTGGGGACGCGACCGCTATTGGCATCCCGACCGGAATGTGATGGATGAGTTCGCGAAAGAACATCCTCAAATGGTATTCCGGGACGCTACCGAAACGACTGTCATCCGCAACAACCGCTGGAGATGCGACCACGGATGGGACATCGATCTGGACGACGGTTCTTCCAACTATCACATCTACAACAACCTCTGCCTACACGGAGGATTGAAATTGCGCGAAGGCTTCGCACGAACGGTAGAAAACAACATTATGGTCAACAACACATTCCATCCGCACGTTTGGTTTGCAAACTCTCAAGACATTTTCCGTCACAACATCGTCACGACTCCCTATCGCCCCATTCAGGTAAATGAATGGGGAAAGGAAACAGACACTAACTTTTTTGTCACCGAGCAAGGACTGGAACAGGCGCAAAAGAGAGGGACGGACCTTCATTCACTTTACGGTGATCCGCTCTTCATCACTCCGGAAAAAGGAGACTACCGGGTAAGAGAAAATTCGCCTGCCTTGAAGACGGGTTTCCGGAATTTCGATATGGAGCATTTCGGCGTACAATGCCCACACCTGAAAGCTTTGGCGGCTACTCCGGAATTGCCGGTTTTCAAAATTCCGGAAGAAAAACCGGAGACGGTACAGACGTATTCGTGGAAGGGGTTAACCTTGAAAGAGGTGTCGACCGAAGGAGAACGTTCGGCCACGGGACTCGACAAAATACGAGGTATACTGGTAGTGCAGGTCGAAAAGGGAATAACCGCCCTGCAAGCCAATGACGTGATTCTGCGCATTAACGGCAAACCGGTAGATAACCGGACGGATATGGAAACCGAGATCCGGAAGTCACCCGAAGGCAATAAGTTCCGGATCATCTTCTTCCGAAATCAGAAAGAAAATGCGGTAACGATGTAAAGCAAGATACGGCTAAGGGCATCAGTGGAGCCCGTTTCGGCGAAGGACACCCATCACGCATACGGGCATGCCTGCCTTTTAAACCAAAGGACCGTAGGTTTGAAAGGCAGGAGGCGTTGGTTTAAAAGATAACAGAGTGTATATCACCATGCGCCACAGAAAAAGATTGATCCACTGATAAACAACAGTATACCCTCAAACAGGCGTTGCCGCCCGTCACGCTCAACGATTTCTTTTCAGAAAAAGGCGGTCGGTGATGGTAGAAGGAAGTTCCGATTCGTAATGGGTTACCATAATCATCGTCTTGTCCTGCCGACGGCAAAAAGCTTCGATAATCTTTTTCACCCGCCGGCGATTGTACGTATCGAGTCCGTGCAGCGGCTCGTCCAGAATAAGCAATTCCGGATCTTTCACAAAAGCACGGGCCAATAATGCCAGGCGCTGCTCACCGCTCGACAGCTGAAGAAAAGGTTTGTCCTTCAGAGCCGCAATGCCGAACACATCCATCCACCACTCGCAGGCAGCCATCTGGCTTTCCTGCGGGCGTTTGTACAAACCGATGCTGTCATGCAATCCGGAAGCCACAATCTCAATGGCCGGCAGATTTTTGAGATAGGCACGGTGCATTTCGGGACTGACGTAACCGATGTGTTTTTTAATCTCCCAAATGCTTTCGCCCGTACCCCGCTTGCGTCCGAAAAGACTGATGTCACAGGCGTACGACTGAGGGTTGTCCGCACAAACCAAGCTGAGCAGTGTAGATTTACCGGCACCGTTTTCTCCACTCAATGCCCACTTTTCACCCCGGCGGACTGTCCAGTCGAGCTCCTTCAGGATGGTGCGGTCATCATAACGAATACTTACCTTATTTAATTTTACCACCTCTTCGGAGTCATAGTTTGCTCCGTCATAAGGTAATCCGGCTATACGCTGTTGCAGTGCGTCCAGAACTTCGGCCTCATTGGTCACACAAAATGAAGCCAGATAAGCCTCCCTTTCCATTTTCGGAAGCACGTGCAGGTCTTCTACCGGAATCACATGGGTAATGAACGAAGGGATATCATCGAGCATCGAAAGCACAAGAATGATTTGCACGGATGACAAGCGGGTGAGACGTTCGAGCAGCGAGAAAAGCAATTCACGGGTAGGCGCATCCAAACCGATAAAAGGATTGTCCATAATCAATACCCGAGGAGCTGTCAGGAGGGTTTTAGTCAGTTGAAATTTACGTAATTCGCCACTGGAAAGAAGGATGATCTTCTTGTCCAACAATGGCTCGATGTGGAAGAGTTCGAACAATTCCTCTTTCAGTCTTTCATCCTTGATCTCTCCCAACATCTCCCGCACAGAGGGGGCATCTTCCTGATCGTGGGCATTCCAGCGTTGCTGATAGTAATAGTTGGCATCCGCCGCCCCGTAGGTGTCACGGAAAGCAATATATTTCACGTTATCATATACCGTCCGGGTAGAAGAAGGAGAAAAATCGTAGTCCAATGTACCCTCACGCAAAGGATATTTACCCAAAAGCGTGTCTACAAACAAGCTTTTCCCTCCCCCATTGGGTCCTACGATAGCGATATGTTCGCCGGTAGCGATTTGTACTGTGACTGGTTGTGCCAAACGCACAAGCGGGTTGCGTGCCACGCCACCCGCTATACTGAATGTGTATTGTTCCATGATCCTATTTCATTATTGGGCGGGGCAAAATTATACCAAAATCCGCACAAAGAGACAGAATAAGGGTAAAAAATCAATCGGAGGGGCATATTTATACGCTTTTATACGTCTTCGGCGGCCTCTGCTGATCTTTCCGGAAGGGGATGCGTCGAAACTTTTCTTACCACAGAGTAACACAGAGCCTTTTCACCAATAATCAATAACTTAAATCGCCTCTGTGCTACTCTTCGCCCTCTGTGGTGAGTTTTGACAACCTCCACGAACTCACCTTCCCGTAAGGCTTCGGACGATCGCGGCCGATCAGAACTTGAATTTGGGGTTCTCCGGTTCGGTGTGCGACTCTTCCATCAGCTTCGTCAGCTTGCGGACGATATCGGGATGTTCGGCAGCCACATCATGTTCTTCCCTGAGATCACTCTCCAAGTCATAAAGTTCCATTGTAGAGTTGCCCTTACGGATGTTGTTGACAATTCCTTTCCACTTACCCATGCGAATGGCTTTGAGACCGATCACCGGATCGGGATATTCCCAATACAGGTATGCATGTTCTTTCTGTTCTCCGGTCTTGCCGAGCAGAGTGGGTAGGAAACTGATTCCGTCAGTCGGCGGACAATCAACCTTCGCAATATCCGCCAAGGTAGGCATCACATCCTGAAATCCGCAGATATGGTCGGTCTGAGTGGAAGGCTTGATCTTTCCGGGCCAAGTAACGATGGCGGGTATCCGTATTCCGCCTTCATGTACAAAACATTTTCCCCAGCCATACTCCGACTTGAAAAGGCCTCCACTATTGAACCATGGCGAATCGCTTCCACCGTTAAAGGTCGGACCGTTATCGGAAGTGAACATGATGATAGTATTGTCATACAAATGATCTGCCTTGAGTTTCTCTATCAATCTGCCTATCTGTTCGTCGAAGTAACTGATCATGGCAGCATAAGTAGCATGCGGATACCGACAAGGCATATATCCGGCTTTCCCGGTGTAAGGCGCCTCGTCTCCAAACTTTTCGACATAGTGTTTCACCCATTTCTCCGGTGCCTGTAATGACACATGCGGAAGCGGAGTAGTCCACATCAAAAAGAAAGGCTTCTTCTTGTTCTGTCCGACAAACGAAATCAGCTCATCAAAAATAAGGTCATTGGCATACTCCTTCTGTGAAAATTTGGCATAACTGGCTTCATCGCGGGGATCTGTTCCGGGATCCAACCGGGCAGTGTGAGGGTCGAGCACTTTATTGTTCAGATATACACGGTCTTCATCCTTATACAGAAAGGCCGGATAGTAACTGTGCGCTTGCCGCTGACAGTTATATCCGTAAAAACTGTCGAATCCCTGTTTATTGGGAGTACCCTCCGATCCCGGAGCACCCAATCCCCATTTCCCGTAACATCCGGTGACATACCCCGCCTGCTGCATCATCCTTCCGATAGTCATCGTATTGGCCTTCAGAGGATACTGTCCCTCCAGACTCGGATGCACATACATGGAGTCATAGTTCATGATAGCTCCCCGGTATGCCATTTCATCATTGGCCCGTATCTGTGCATGTCCCGAATGCATACCTGTCATCAGCACACAGCGTGCCGGTGCCGAAACAGGCGATCCGGTATAGTGCTGGGTGAAACTGATGCCGTCTTTACACAAACGGTCGATGTTCGGCGTTTCTATTTTCTCCGAACCATAACAACCGATATCCCCGTAACCCAAATCATCCATAATGATATATATGACATTGGGTCGAGATTCTTTCACCTGGCTTTTGGCCGATAAAGCAAATATAGATAGTCCGATATAGATTTCTATTCTTTTCATGATTGGTTTCTTTTTTTAGTCCCATTTATAGTTTACATCTACCTCTTTTTTCAAGGCAGGACCGAATGCATATCCCTGCCGTTCGAACCATGGCTGTTTCAGAAGAACTTTACCGTAAAACTCATCGAAACTTAACGGTTTGCCGGAATACCACATTTGTTCGGCAAGTGCGAGAATACGCGGAAAGACACGACGGTCAATCCTATCTTCCGTCACTCCATCGTCTGTCCACAATGCAGAACTCATTCCGAGGATCAGTGGATTTTCTTCCTGCCGCCTATAGGACGGATTATGCAGATATACGTCCTCCAGATCGAAAGTGCGGTCCTTGTCGTATCCCCTCCAAGGAGTTAGGGGAAAGTTGAGATAGGTGTAATAGTTCGTACCGCAAATCACCGGGTAATTATGCCTGACAGCGTTCTTCAAAGCCAGATCCTTATGTCCTCTCCAGTTCCACCACTGTATAACCACATTATCCGGCAACGGATAACCGTCTTTATAAATCACATCTCCCCAAAAGATTGCCTTTCGCCCTTTCCGCTTCAGGTAATCTGCCATTTGGGCCGAAAACCATAATTGCAGGTCATGGCTACCCTTTAATTTTTCTTTCGCAATCCGTGCCTGGCAATCCATACATTTATCCCAGTTTCCTTTAGGTGCTTCATCGCCTCCGAGATGAATATAGACGGACGGAAACATCCGGCACACTTCGTCCAGTACATTCTGCAGGAAAGTGAGTGTATTATCTTTGCCCGCGCAAAAAATATTCTGTGTAAAACCGCTTTGGGGTACTTTCACCGGAATGTTGAAACATCCCAACCCAGGATACGCATTGAGCGCCGCCTCGGCATGTCCGGGCATGTCGATCTCGGGAACAACCGTAATGCCTCGATCCGCCGCATAGCCGACAATCTCTTTCACCTCTTCCTGAGAGTAGAAGCCCTGTTGCTCCGGTCCCTGTCCTACGAAAGCTCCGATCCGAGTCAGGAGCGGATAGCGTTTTATCTCGATACGCCAGCCGAGGCCCTCGGTCAGATGCCAATGAAAATAATTCATTTTCAGCATCGAAGCCATATCGATATACTTCTTGATGGTAGAGACCTTCTGGTACTGACGTCCCGAATCCAGCATAAAGCTACGCCATTTCACCCGCGGAAAGTCAGTAATTTCTACACAAGGGAATATCAGCTTGTTTCCTTCCCGTATACTCCATTGTCTCAGGCTCTGAATGGCATAAATAAAACCGGCGTTATCTGCCGCACAAACAGTTATTTTCGCAGGAGTAACAAGAATGCGATATCCCTCTGCCGGAAGTGTAGTATCTTTCTCCCAGCAGATTTGGCTATACTCCTTCTCTCCACACCATTCCATATCACTTTCCGGTATCAGTTTTTCATAAAACAAACGTAGGAAAGAAGCGGAAGTATCTTGAGCATGCATCCGTATGGCGCCTTGGAACTGCAACTGTCCATTGGCTTTTTCAAGGTAGTCAGGTGTAGGCAAGATGATTTGTCCGCATAGGCGGATGGCGTGCGAACCGAGGAAAAACAGTATTAAAATCAGGTATTTCATTTAAACATAGTATTTATAGTGTGACAAGAAACAGCCCAAAGATAAGAATTTCTACGGACAGTCTCTTATCACACGGTTAAAACCATTTGTCAATCAGGAAAAGTTCCTACTTTACTCCGTCATCCCAACCCGGATTTTGGGTTAACTGAGGATTCAGCACCCTTTCATTACGTGGAATAGGATTCAGATAATAATATTCGGACCAAGTATGGGTTTGTACAGGATGGAATTCAAGATATCCCTCTACACCTCCTCCGTCAATCGTCACCTTCGTTCCGGCCGGAAAATCCGATGCTTTGACGTACATACCCAGCTTCTTCTTTAATGCGTAATGGCACTTTTTCCACCTCCGCAGATCATCAAACCTGAACCCTTCGGAGAATAACTCGATACGCCGTTCGCGACGGACCTCCCACAATAAAGGATCGACAGCATAATCACCCGGATAAGAAGGGTCTCCCAAATCACGTTTAGGATCGAAACCGGCATTGATTTCCGCCACCTTCATAGACGCTACGTTGGCACGGCTACGCAGTTTATTGATCGTCTGATCGGCTACCGACTGATCGAATTCACCCAACTCACACATTGCCTCGGCATAATTCAGCATCACCTCTTCCACCCTGAACAGTGGCATATCGGTCTCTTCATTTCGCTGCGATCCCATCGACAGGTAAGTACAATAATACTTCCAATTATTATACCCAAATGCAGACTTGTACCAAGGCTGATTCTCCAAATAGAAATCGAAATGTGGAACTGCTCCCAGAATACCTCCGTCATACCCTTGGCGGAAAGGCAGTGTCTTCTGTCTCTCTTTGCCACTTCCATACCCTATTCCTAACCGGATATTCAAGCTATCGATGAAACTCCTGTCCTTAGCGACATCGGTGAACTTCCACTTGTTACCCCACGCATCGGTAGAAGCCGAACGATCTACTCTGAAAGGAGGGGTCACTTGCAGCCAAAGTCGATGATCCCGGCAACTGAACTCACTGTACATATCTTTGTCTCCTTGGAAAAGCGGACTGTTCCAACGGGTTTTACCATCCGAACAAAGATAACTGTCCACCAAATCACGGGTCGGATTATAGTAAGACGCTCCGGTTGTTCCTCCAATGCTGACAGCATGTACAACATTTTCCGCATTTGAGAACTCACGATAGAGTATAACTCCCGGTACGTCTTTCAAATCAAGCGAACAAAACAGATCGTCGTAGTTGTTGCAAATTTCCGGATAAGACTTCATGACCTCGGCAGACACCCGTTTACATTCTTTCAGATAAATATCGGCATCATTCAATCCGTGATACCGCCTCCATGTGCCTTCAAAAATACAAAAACGGGACATAAAAGCCTGTACGACAGCTCTATTAATCGTATTTTCGCCATCACCATTGACGTTGATATGTTGTTCGGCATATTGCAGATCCTCAAGGATATGCTTCGCTATTTCGTCTCTGGAAGCACGGGGACCATTGATCAACTCCGTATCATTATCACTCAGTACCCGGTCAATCCAAGGTATCCCGCCGTAAGCGGACAACAGTGAGAAGTAGCGGTATGAACGAAAGAAGTATCCGACACTTTTCCAATGCGCTTTCTCTACTTCAGTCATTTGAGAAGCGTCTATACGCCCCAGCATCAGATTGACACGGCGGATAAAGCCATAATAGTTCCAAGCTGTGCCGTCACGCTTATCGGGCACAGTAACCAGCCCCCTGATCCAGTTGCTTTCGCTGCTTCCCCGCGTTTGATTGTATGAAATGTCATCCGTCGAAGTATCACCATATCCTAATGTAGGAAGTGTTTCATACAGTCCCCAAGCATACGCCTTGAAGTTATCATACGTCACAAAGGCCGTCTCTTCCGTCGGATTGCCCAACGGATACCTTTCCATAAAATCATTGTTCAAGCAACCGGTCAAAGCGATCGCACAGAATATAAACAGGGCAAATGTATATTTCTTCATACTATTTCGGTTATTTAGAATGTGACATTAAATCCAAGTGAAAATTTCTTCATAAACGGGTATTCCCATGCTCCCTTTGAAAGCATATCCGACTCTAAGCCCTCCGGCAAATGATCCCATGTATGAAGGTTCTCCCCACTAAAAAAGACCTTGACTTCGTCAAAGTAAATCTGCTTAGTCCATACCTTAGGCAATGTATAGGATAAAGTGATGTTTTGCAGTTTCACATAAGCCGCATTGGCCAGATATTTGGTTTGCTTCCAGCGGTTCGTAGCGGTATTCACACCATTGTTTGCATATACTCTCGGAAAATAAGCATCCGTATGCTCTGGTGTCCAGAAATTAAGAGTTTCTTTAAACAAACTTCCCCATGTAGCGGTAGGCCATGCAATCTGATCGGTACGCCAAAAGTCGCGTTTGCCCACACCACGAAGGAAAATGGAAAGATCAAATCCCTTCCAACTCAAGCCTGCGTTGATGCCATAATGGAAACGCGGCGTAGAGTTACCGATAATACGTTGGTCGCCCGGATCGTCCGCTGTCCCTTTTCCACTCCAAATGGTAGTGGCATCATCATCAAAATTCTTATAAAGCACATCTCCCGGATACACTTTCCCAGCTCCTTTAGGGATAGGAATGCCTTCTTTAAGAGTTCCATCGGCATTGAAATCGTCTTCTCTATAAAAACGATCGGTCACATATCCCCAGATTTCACCAATCTTCTGCCCTTTCCGATAAGTACCCAACAAATTGGTTTCATTGTTGAACTTGGTAATCTCGCTCTGCGAATCGTAAAGGTTGAATCCGATACGGTAACTGAAATCTTTAATGCGGTCTCTCCAGTTGAGTTCCAGTTCCCAACCATAGGTTTTCAGATCTGCGGCATTTTGCTTGGCAGCAGCTACTCCCACCACCCAAGGCAAATCCATACCCGGCGCCAACATTCCTTTCGTATCACGCCGATACCAGTCGAAAGTCCCGTTCAACCTGTTATCAAAAAATCCGAAGTCGACACCGAAGTCAAGCGTATATACTTTCTCCCAGGTAAACGCACTGCTGACCATCGGCGGCGTAGAGAGAGTCGTAGGTTTTTTACCGCCTACCAACCAATTAGTTAATCCCGGAGCCATTTCCGGTATATACGGATAATTGTCCGGCGAGCCATCAGACAGCAAGATAATCTGATTTCCTATCGATCCCCAAGATGCACGGAACTTTAAATTAGACAGAACACTCCGGGTTCCTGCCATAAAAGACTCTTCCGATATGCGCCATCCTCCCGAGAAAGAAGGGAAAAAACCAAACCGATTGTTTTTAGGGAAACGTGAAGTTCCGTCATAACGTCCGTTGGCTTCAACCATGTAACGGTCTTTGTACGAATAGTTAACACGGTAAAAGAGTCCCCTAAGGGCATATTC
The DNA here is from genome assembly GCF_019583405.1 of Bacteroides fragilis. Classification (GTDB taxonomy): domain Bacteria; phylum Bacteroidota; class Bacteroidia; order Bacteroidales; family Bacteroidaceae; genus Bacteroides; species Bacteroides fragilis_B. Next base: position 384,817 of record NZ_SZUU01000002.1, read on the forward strand.
ATTGAATGTGTCTGTAGCCGTTGTAGTTCCGGTAGCTCCCGATATGGACGGCAGGTTGCTCAATAATACATCTTTTCTTTCCGTCCACTGTGATTCGGCGTGATTCTCTTCCTGATTGAATCCCCCCATCACCCCTATATTATGATTGCCTATTGAAAAATCGTAATTTGCAAAAATGTTGATCGCATTGTAGTTGTTAAATCCCTGAGTCAGAGCATACCGGGTATTTTCCGTATTATTCAGGATACCAGTAAAATTCATTCCTATGTATTTATACTGGTTCACATACATACGGTTGTAATTTGTCACCCTATTGTATGTATATTCACCTGTTATCTTCAAGTTCTTCAGAGGTGAAATAATAATGCGTCCCAAGGCTCTAAAGTCAGTTTTTTTAACGATACGCGGTTCCCCATAGCGAATATAAGTAGCGGAAGTTTCAGCGGGATAAGTAATCCCGTCCACTTCATAAGGCGAGATATTCTGATAAGAAGGAAGCTGCATGGCACTTCCCCAGACTCCATTCCTTCCGCCTTGTTCCACTTTGTTCTGAGTAGAATTAGCATACCGTATATCCAACTGAGTTGTCAGCCATTTGTTGACCTCCACACTAAGAAAACTCGACAGATTGGCACGTTCATACCGGTCCTTATCCGTAATCAGGATTCCGTCTTCATTGGTATATCCCAAACCGATACGGTAATTCGTTCTGGAACCTCCGCCCGAAACCGAGAAGCTATGGTTTTGCATAAAACCATAATTTTCCATCATATCCGCAAACATGTCGTTTTCTCTCATCAGGAACAGATTTCCTTTTTCATCGAAAATGTAGCCTTGAGGATATTTAGAAGGATTATCCATATAATCACGTACATACGTTTCCCACTGAGGTATATTCTTGCCATCCACATATGTATCATTGGGCCATCCCATTTCTTTATATGCCAATACGGACTCCAACGGGTTTGCTTTTTGAGGTAATTCCAATGCTTTGGAGAACGAGAAATTATTATTATAATTGAATTTAGGCGCCATATCCTTTTTGCCTTGTTTAGTAGTAATAAGGATCACTCCAAATGCCGCACGTGCCCCGTAAATGGCTGCAGAAGCAGCATCCTTCAAAACAGAAACCGATTCTATATCCTGCGGATCAATCATATTTATATCCATCGGTACATTATTGACCAACACCAACGGACCACCACCGTTGATAGAAGTGGTTCCACGAATATTATACGATAGATTGTCACCGGGCGTACCGGTTGCACCTTCAATTTTTAATCCGGGAACAACTCCCTGCAGGGCCGCCGTAATATTCGCTATCGGACGATCTCCTAATGTTTCCTGCACATTAACAGCTGTAACCGCTCCCGTCAGATTGACCTTCTTTTGTGTTCCGAAGCCGACAACCACTACTTCATCCATCAATTGTGAATCTTCTTTCAACTGAATAACGATTTGAGTTTTTCCATTGATACTGACCTCTTGCGGCAAATAACCGATATAAGTAACCTGCAACTTACTGTTTTCAGGGACCTCCAATGAAAATTCTCCTTCAAGATTGGTGATCGTGGCCTGCTTACCACCTACGGCAAGTACATTTGCTCCTATAAGAGGTTCACCCGTAACACCCGTAACTTTACCAGTTATCTTTTTCATTTGAGCAGCTTGCCTGGCAACAGCTTTCTCTTTTTTCTGCTCAACGGGAGTAATAACAATATGCTCAGCCTCATAACGGCAAGTAAATCCGGTATTTCTCAAAAGAGCATCCATTACAAAGGACAGTTCCTTGTCTACAAAGTTCTCTTTAATCTTCTTATTTACATCCAGTCTGGTCTGATTGTATGTAATACTCAGTTGAGTCTGTAGCTCTATCTGTTCGAATACTTTTTGCAAAGATTGATTGTTGCCGTATACACTTATCCGCTGATTTTGCCCGTACGCAGTGTTATAAATGCATAAAGCGAGAAGTAAAAGGACTATTTTATGAATTTTTACGGATAGAATATTCCTTAAATTGATTTTTAATTTCATAATTTTGTAAGTTAATCAATTAATACTGTTTAAAGTCTCTAAAGGTTAAAAAGTTTTTGATTGATTTCGGGGATCGGAAATGGGTGTGGTAATTTGTTTCCGGTTCCCTTTTTTGCATATAATTGTTCTCCTTTCTTTTACTTTATCGGACAAATTGATATGGATTCGTCCTTCTCCACTTTATAAGTGATGCCTCCGACTGTTTTTGTCACAATATCCAAAACATGGAAAATATCATCACGATGTTTAAACTTTATTGTATAAAGATCCGAATTGATCCGGTTCGATTCCGTCAGATCAGACGATAAATGAATAGATACTGCATAGCTTCTTTCCAGTGTTCTCAGGATTTCCCTGAGCGACTGGGAAATAAAGTTCATTTCTCCTCTTATCCAACCCGAATAAACTGAAGCATCTATATCTATCTTATTGAATTTGCCACTTTTATTTTCATAATCAAGCTGTTGATTGGGCTCTAAAGTAATAAAACTGTCAGGCTGATTTTTCTTTCTTACAGCAACAGAACCTGATTCCAATGTAGTAATTGTCCTTTTATCAAAGGGATATGCCTGCAAATTAAACTGAGTGCCCAGCACACAGATGTCCAGATGGTCAGTTGCTACCACAAAAGGAAGCTTCTTATCAGGAACTACCGCAAAGTGCCCTTCTCCAGAAAGATATACAGAACGGGTATCACCGGTAAAATGTGTGGGATACAGAAATATGGATCCGGAATTCAAAGTGATAATCGAACCATCCGGTAAGGTGACCTGTTTTTGCTCTCCTTTAGGAACGATACATTCCACAAAACGGATTTCTTGCGTATGATGTTCCACATACATATAGGCCATTACAATAGATATTAACGGAATAAAAAGAAAAACCGCTATATATGCCCACCGATATAAATAGGCCGGTCTGCCTGAAGAAAAGCCTGCTCTTTTTTGAAACTTACGTAAAGAATGCCAAGTATCGGCATCTGCCTCAGACCGATATCCGTCCCACATCTGATGGAGTGCTTTGTCTTTCCGTTCCCTGCCGGAGGGATCAATGAGCCATGTCCACACTTTGTTTTTAAGCTCCGGACTGGCTGTAAAAGCCATAAAGTTGCGTATAATTTTATATGAGTCAGACATAGTATATTTTATGGGTTACGTATATAAGATACGTAACTCCTCAAACACACACAGTCCAGAATTTTTTTTTTCTGGTAAACCACTAAGTTTATACAATAGTAGCCATAATAACCAGAAGCAATATCTTGCGTATATCGGCCAAAGCCTGGGTCAGATGATTCTCAACTGTACGCTTACTAATATTTAGTTGACGGGCTATTTTTTCATTACTAAGTCCCTGTTCTCGGCTCATCCGGTATATCTTTCTTCTTTGGGCAGGCATTCTTTCCACAGCGATGGCTATGATTAGTTCCAACTCCTTTGCATCAAGTTCCGCCTCTGTTTCACAATGTTCCGGATGATCACCCGATGTTTGCCAAGATTGATAATTCTGAAATAGAAGGGATCGTTCAATATGTCGGAAAACTGCATTCCGAGCAATACGGAACAGGTATGCATCCAGATTGTCTATTAATTTCAAGTTTCTCCGATTCTGCCACAACAATGTAAAAATATCCTGCGAGAGATCCTCCGCCTCTTCAGCATTCTGCAGCAAACCATTAATAAATCCTTTGATTCGGGGATAATAATCCAGAAAAAAAGCCTCAAATTTTTGGGGACTTTCCAGACTATCGGTATCAGACGGAAACTTCCTTGTAAATTTCATTATACAGATATTTTAAGATCGCTCTATGCATACATATCCCACGAATTAGGAGAGTATTTTAGAGATAATCAATTTAGGTTAACTTTATATTGGTTTTGCATACCCACAAAGTTATTATAATCAGAATTTACCACGAATTACACAGATGATCACAGATATCTTACATTGGCCATAAGCCATTTATTTTTCATTTGTGTGAATCAATGTAATCCGTGGTGAGAAAGGCTTTCACAAAGCCCTCTACTGATGAATGATCAGTGCAGACTGTGCCGGAATCGTTACCTCAGGTCCGTATAGCAAGCCTAATCCTCTTTCATCAATCACACCATCTTTGCATACGACAGTGTATTTACCTTCAGGTATTGTCAGTTTAGCCGGAACAGAACGGGCATTGAGTGCCACGATAATGTTATCCCAAGCATCTCCGTTAGCATGGTCTTTCAGGCAGAAAGCCACCAAATTACCACCATCTACCGGAAGAAATTCCAGATGTTTACGCACCATCTCCGCATCACCCATACGGAAAGCAGGATGGGCCTTACGAAGACTGATTAGACGTTTATAGTAAGTGAAGACATCTTCATGAAGAGTTTTGCGATTCCAATCGATAGCATTAATGGAGTCTGGGCTTTCAAAACTGTTATGCACCCCTTTCTTATCGCGCATCACCTCTTCACCGGCATAAATGAACGGAATGCCTTGCGAAGTAAACACCGCCGTCTGCGCCAATTTATCGAGCCGTGAGAGCTGTTCGGGAGTGATATCGGGAATGCTCGACTTCAGGCGGTCTACAAGGCACATATCGTCATGACAAGACACGTAGCTGATCATCTGAATCGGCTGGGCAGCCCAAGGGGCTTTGCTGTAATTCACAGAGTCGTTATTGATTTGAGGATGACGGATGGCTCCGACAATTCCGAATTTAACGCTTTCTTCTTCCCCGGGAATTCCGGCCAGGAACGCCCCTTTATGGTTATCATTAAAAGGCCCGCGCAATGCATCACGCATTTCATCAGAAAAGGCAGCAATACCCGGCATTTCGTAAGTATTGGCCTTCATAGCCAGTGAATCGCCCGGATACTGAGGTGCTTCCGCAGCCCAACCTTCACCATAAATAATAATAGAGGGGTCGACAGCACTGACCGCTTTACGGATTTCATTCATCGTCTCGATGTCATGAATGCCCATCAAGTCGAAGCGGAAACCATCGATATGGTATTCCTTAATCCAGTGGAGTACGGATTCAATCATAAATTTACGCATCATCGGACGATTGCTGGCCGTCTCGTTACCACAAGCCGAACCATTGGCCAACGAGCCGTCCGGTTTCTGACGATAAAAATAACCAGGCACCGTACGTTCGAAATTACTGCCATCGGTGTTGTATGTATGATTGTATACCACATCGAGCACTACCCGTATACCGGCCTTGTGCAGTGCCTGTACCATCTGCTTAAACTCACGAATGCGCACAGCCGGATCATAAGGATCAGTAGCATATGAACCATCGGGTACATTGTAGTTCTGTGGATCATATCCCCAATTATATTTATTTTCATTCAATTTGGTTTCGTCAACCGAAGCATAATCATAAGACGGGAGGAGATGAACATGTGTTATCCCCAGTTCGATCAAGTGATCAATTCCGGTTAGCAACTTGGCGGGGTTCATCGTACCGTGTTCTGTCAATGCCAGAAACTTTCCCTTATGCTGAATCCCCGATGTAGAATCGACCGAAAAATCACGGTGATGCATTTCATAAATGACTGCATCGGCCGGAGATTTCAACGGTGGTCGCTGATCTTTTTCCCAACCTTGCGGATCGGTGGATTTCAGGTCAATAATGGCTGCACGTTTTCCATTCACCCCTACCGCTTTGGCATTGATACCGGGCGTATCGCCCATCCATTTATCCTTCACCTTAACATTGAATGTATAGAATTTCCCCATCAGATCTTTACTGACCATTACCGTCCAAGTGCCTTCTTCACCCGGCTCCATGGAAATCGTTTCGTAAGCATGCCCACCTTCACCCGAGTCGAACAACATCAGGCGGACTTCATCGGCAGTAGGTGCCCAAAGGGTAAACTTGGTAGACTCCGGTGAATATTCCATCTCCGTGAGGCTGCCCGAACGTACCGGATATAATTCGTAAGACGCATATTCTTTCTTGGCGGGAGTACAACTCACTACAGCTGTAGCCGCTGTCACTCCGATAAAGGCAAGATAGTTCATTTTCATGTTTTTCTCTTATATTATATTATTATCTAATTATTACCTACATTCGGCAATCTGTCGCTACTTTACTCTTTCGGGATTTTTAGCTATAAAGTCTTTCCAACCGCTATACCCTTTCTCCATTACCGGACGTCCCATCTGCAGGAAATGACAATAAGCAGCTGCCAATCCGTCGGTAGCATCCATAAAAACAGGCATATCCTCTTTGGCAAAATGCAGCATGCGTTGCAACATATCCGCCACTTGTTCTTTGGAGGCCTGCCCGTTGCCGGTGATGGCCATTTTTATTTTCAGCGGGGCATATTCAGTGATAGGAATATCACGGCTCAACGCAGCCGCCATCGCTACTCCCTGAGCACGTCCGAGCTTCAGCATCGACTGCACGTTTTTCCCGAAAAAAGGAGCTTCAATCGCCACTTCATCGGGCAAGTAACTTTCGATAATACTAAGTACTCGTTCGTGGATATGACGAAGTTTGAGGTAATGATTGCCGAACTTCCGCAGATCGATGATCCCCATAGCGATCATCTCGGGTCTTGTCCCGCAAACACGGAGCACTCCGTATCCCATGATCGTAGTACCGGGATCAATGCCCAGAATAATCTTTTCTTTTACCGGCTGAATCACTCCAATACCTCCATCAATGTGGGAAATCCGACTACTTTATCCTTAAATATCTTCACCAGCTCTTGATTGAGCCGCGCACCCTGATCCTGGTGCCAGCGATGCAGCACGCCAGAATCGTCCACCTCCCATTGGAGCGAATAGGAAGTACCTTCGTCACGATGACTCAACACACGACAGATGCGCGGAGCACGGAGAGCACCGTGTTTCTCTACTTCAGGAATATAACTCTCTTTAATCCAGATCAAAAAATTATCATGAACTTCGTCGTCCACCTGGAAAGTGGTATTGTATATCAGCATATTTTTTATCTTTAAGTTGATTATTTCCGCAAACATAGCAATTATTTCAGAATAATACATTATATTTGCAGCACCAAAACAGATAAACGTTCGCAAACGTTATCATTAAGACCACGGGGGGTTAGCTCATCTGGCTAGAGCGTAACACTGGCAGTGTTAAGGTGATCGGTTCGAGTCCGATACTCTCCACACCAATTAATAAAAATAGTAAATATTTCATCATTGAAGTGGGAAAATCCGTGAGGACTTTCCCACTTTGTTTCTAATTCACCTTTATATCAGTTCCCCCACACACAATTAATGGCCGAACCGGAAGCGGAGTTTATGCCAAAAACCACCTTCTTCTTTTTTTTCTTCCACTGATACTGCCCCAGGTTCTTCAAGTGTCGTAGTCGCTGCTCCAATTTCCGCTTCCGTTAGCACTTCTTGTATAGAGATCTTCACCTTTTTCTCAAAATTCCTTTTGATCCACACTTCAAGGATTATCACAGCATAATCCCAACTGTGCACAGTTTTCAAATGATTTTCCAATAGCCGTACCTCCCACTCATTCTTTTTCACCTCTTCACGCAAGCTAATGATCCGGTCATATAACTTTGATTTGCGACATTGTAATTTTCCCGCTTCAGAACGCTGATCGCGCAAATCTGTCGGCACCTCCGATATCTCTGCTGGCGTTTCTCCGGAACTTACGACATCTTCTCCATTCTCCGATTCAGCTAATTTTATGCGCTCTCGTCCGCCAAGCACCTCTTCCAATGTTCTCAGACGATTCGACAATTCACCTTTCTCCTTTTCCAAGCATTTATTCTGCTTGAACAAACTTTCATTTCTATTCCACAAATCACTATTACGTCTACGCACAGCTTCTATCATTTGCCACTCTTCCGTCTGTTTTTTTTTGAACCACTCGACGTTTTTCCGGCTTCTGGAAAGCTCTGATTGGAGCCCATTGATGACCTCGTTTGTACTTTCAGGCAGATTTCTCAACATCTTCTTGAATTCTTTGAGATATTCGCATACAGAATTGAATCCCATCCTATTGGCCACCTTCGAAAGAGGAGAGGCAGCAAAGGCACTATTGAACATTTTTTGCTCTTCGGTACTCAAGCCGCCTACTACCATAGACAATATCCGGCGTACGATGGGTGCAAAGTCATCAAAGAGACGCATCTTAAGCGCGGCATCTTCATCCTTCTTAAGTTCTGCCTCGATGCGTCGTTCTAATTTTCCGCAAAGTTGTTCGTAATTAGTGGTCAGACGTGCCAACCGCTTCTCATTCCCGATCAGATTCTGTACACTCTCGTCATCAATCAACACCACGCTACCCACAGTTGAAGAGGTTATTTCACACTCCCGTATCCATCCGAGCACCCGCGATTCGCTGATTCCATATTTATCAGATATACTTTTTACTGACATCCAACTGGCCATATCCATACAATTTAAGGTCTGCAAGGTCATACATAAGATACAAAGTATCCATAATTCACCTTATGACGAAAAGAATAGCTATCGTACCTAATCACTCCCCCGCGTCGGCTAAAATAATCATTTTTCACATAATAACCTATTATTTGTAAAAAAGAAAGTTATTTTTTATTTTATATCTTAAGTATGCCGATATGGACCGTTCGTTTTTTAATGGAAATATCCTTGGCATTTTTACCAAGGTTGAAAGTACTTTTTCAGTATTTTTTCACAGACTTCAGTGATGTGATAGTTTACTGGAGGGCATGCAGGTAACCGACTCACAGTTTTGAACTTGTTTTGAAGTAGCAACAAACCGAAAAAAGAAAGAGAAAATATCTCTACCCTCTTGGTTATTTTATACACCAACAAAAGAAGGAAGCCTGAAGAGCCACAGAAATCATAAGCTAATTATCAGAGAAACATCTTTTACCTTTATCATAGAGTTCCTCTTCTTCTTTCTCCTCTATGTCCCCCAAATACTCTGTGATGAATTTAGCCAACTGACACATTTTATTTCTTTCTATCCTCTTTGATTGCAATATTATTGTTACTTTTGCAGCAATTTAACGAAAATCGAATAACAATAAATCGCAAGATATGATAGCTAAGATTAATCAACTTCTTGAAGAGGTGGGGGCCTTGAAAGCCACCAATGCCGAAGAACTCGAAGCTCTGCGCATCAAATACCTCAGCAAGAAAGGAGCCATCAATGACTTGATGGCAGATTTCCGCAATGTGGCCGCCGAACAGAAAAAAGAAGTCGGCATGAAGCTCAACGAACTGAAAACAAAAGCACAAGAAAAAATCAACGCACTGAAAGAACAGTTCGACAACCAGGACAACGGACAGGACGATCTCGACCTGACCCGTTCGGCTTATCCCGTGGAACTGGGCACGCGCCATCCGCTTTCTATTGTGCGCAACGAAATCATTGACATCTTTGCCCGTCTGGGATTCAACATTGCCGAAGGTCCGGAAATAGAAGATGACTGGCATGTGTTCTCCGCACTCAACTTTGCCGAAGACCATCCGGCACGCGACATGCAAGACACATTCTTCATCGAATCGCATCCCGACGTACTGCTGCGCACACACACCTCATCGGTACAGAGCCGTGTGATGGAGGTTTCGCAACCACCTATCCGTATCATCTGTCCGGGACGCGTTTACCGTAACGAAGCTATCAGCTATCGCGCACACTGTTTTTTCCATCAGGTAGAAGCGCTGTACGTAGACCGCGACGTATCTTTCACCGACCTGAAACAAGTGTTGCTGCTCTTCGCCAAAGAGATGTTCGGTGCCGATACGAAGATACGCCTGCGTCCGTCGTACTTCCCGTTCACGGAGCCCAGCGCCGAAATGGATATCAGCTGTAACATCTGCGGCGGAAAAGGATGCCCCTTCTGCAAACACACCGGCTGGGTGGAAATCTTGGGTTGCGGAATGGTAGACCCGAACGTACTCGATGCCAACGGAATAGACAGCAAAGTGTATAGCGGATATGCTCTGGGTATGGGTATCGAACGCATCACAAACCTGAAATATCAGGTGAAAGACCTCCGCATGTTCTCCGAAAACGATACACGTTTCCTGAAGGAGTTCGAAGCGGCCTATTAAATTTTACTGCCGCAGACATGAACACAGAGTCTCACAGGGTTTTCTTAAAATTAAAAAGAGGCTCTCTGTGAGACTTTGTGTTACTCCGCGGTCCAATCAAAACCACCATACTATGCCCAAAGATAGGCTTGTCACCCCCAGCTATGTTCTGATACTGGCAGCAAACTTCCTTTTATACTTTGCCTTCTATCTGATTCTGCCTGTATTGCCTTTCTATCTGACTGAAATTTTCCAAACCGGAAATGCAGCCGTAGGGGTCATTTTATCCTGCTACACCGTAGCTTCACTCTGTATCCGCCCCTTCTCGGGCTATCTGCTGGACACGCTGGCACGCAAGCCACTCTACCTGATCGCCTACTTCCTGTTCATCACCGTCTTTGCCGGATACATCCTTGCCGGGGTGCTGTCACTGTTCATCATGCTCCGGGTGGTGCATGGACTGGCTTTCGGAATGGTGACCGTAGCGGGTAATACCATCGTAATCGACATCACTCCTTCTTCCCGCCGCGGAGAAGCGGTAGGCTACTACGGACTGATGAACAACACGGCCATGAGCTTCGGACCGATGATCGGACTTTTTATGCACGACACCTGTTCGTTCGAGACCATCTTCCTGTGTTCACTCCTCTCCGGTACAGTGGGGTTTGCGGCTGCCTGCCTGGTAAAGACACCTGTTAAGGAACCGGTAAAACGTGAACCGATTTCACTGGACCGGTTCGTATTAATTAAAGGTATACCTGCCGGAGTGGCATTGCTCTTGCTCTCCATTCCCTACGGCATGACGAGTACTTACATAGCCATGTATGCCAAGGAGATCGGGATCACACTCAGCTCTGGGTTGTTCTTCACCTTTATGGCAGTGGGCATGGCTGTCTCACGCATGTTCTCCGGACGCCAAGTGGACAAGGGGCGCATCACACAGGTCATCACCTTGGGGCTCTATCTGGTGTGCACCTGTTTTTTCACCCTGGCATCCTGCGGTAAGCTGATGTCGCTGAGCCCCGAACTGACAGATGTACTCTTCTTTATGGTGGCTCTGTTGCTGGGAGTCGGATTCGGCACCATGTTTCCGGCCTTTAATACCCTGTTTGTCAACCTGGCCCCTAACAGCCAGCGTGGCACAGCCACTTCCACTTATCTGACTTCGTGGGATGTAGGTATCGGCATCGGATTGGTGCTGGGAGGATACATCGCTCAACTGACCTCGTTCGACATGGCTTACTTCTTCGGAGCTTGCCTGACGGTGGTTTCTACCTTTTATTTCAACCTGAAAGTCGCACCCCATTATCATAAGAACAAACTAAGATGACAAAGAAAGAACGTTATGAAAAAGTAATCGCCTGGTTTCAGGAAAATGTGCCCGTGGCCGAAACGGAACTGCATTACAATAACCCGTACGAACTACTGATCGCCGTTATCCTCTCCGCACAGTGTACAGACAAGCGGGTAAACATGATCACTCCCAAAATCTACCAGGATTTTCCCACCCCGGAAGCACTGGCTGCCACCACACCGGAGGTGATCTTCGAGTACATCCGCAGTGTGTCTTACCCTAATAACAAGTCGAAGCACCTGGTGGGCATGGCACGCATGCTGGTGAACGACTTCAATAGCGAAGTGCCCGGTACACTTGAAGAACTGATCAAGCTGCCCGGTGTGGGGCGCAAAACGGCCAATGTCATTCAGTCCGTCGTGTTCAACAAGGCAGCCATGGCGGTAGACACTCACGTGTTCCGCGTGAGCCACCGCATCGGGTTGGTAGGCGACTCCTGCACCACCCCGTTCAGTGTAGAAAAAGAACTGGTGAAGAACATCCCCGATGAGTTGATCCCCATCGCTCACCACTGGCTGATCCTACACGGACGTTACGTCTGTCAGGCCCGCACTCCCAAATGTGAAACCTGTGGTTTGCAATTGATGTGTAAATATTACTGTGAGAAGTATAAAGTTAGCAAAGACACACCGAAGAGGAAGAATAAATAACGATTTCATAGCAAAAAAGAGAAATTAATACTAACTTTGCGGTCATCATAAAAGAAACTAACACTTTTAAAGTAAATAAATAAAGTATTATGCAGACAATTGACAATTTCAATTTTGCCGGTAAAAAGGCATTCGTTCGCGTGGACTTCAATGTACCCTTGGACGAAAACTTCAACATTACAGACGACACTCGTATCCGTGCTGCACTTCCTACGCTAAAGAAGATTCTGGCAGACGGTGGCAGCATCATCATCGGCTCTCACCTGGGCCGTCCGAAAGGCGTTGCCGACAAATTCTCTCTGAAACATATCGTTAAGCACGTGTCAGAACTGCTGGGCGTTGAAGTTCAGTTTGCTAACGACTGCATGGGCGAAGAAGCTGCCGTGAAAGCTGCCGCTTTACAACCGGGCGAAGTGCTGTTGCTCGAAAATCTCCGTTTCTACGCTGAGGAAGAAGGCAAACCGAGAGGACTGGCTGAAGACGCAACCGACGAAGAAAAAGCTGCTGCCAAGAAAGCCGTGAAAGAAAGCCAGAAAGAATTTACAAAGAAACTGGCTTCATACGCTGACTGCTACGTAAACGACGCATTCGGTACAGCTCACCGTGCACACGCTTCTACGGCGTTGATCGCCAAATACTTCGATGTGAACAATAAGATGTTCGGTTACTTGATGGAGAAAGAAGTGAAGGCCGTTGACAAGATATTGAACGATATCAAACGTCCGTTTACAGCCATCATGGGTGGTTCTAAAGTGTCTTCTAAGATCGAAATCATCGAAAACCTGCTGAACAAGGTAGACAACCTGATCATCACAGGCGGTATGACATATACTTTCACCAAAGCTATGGGTGGACAGATCGGTCTGTCTATCTGCGAAGATGACAAACTGGATCTCGCCCGCGAACTGATGCAAAAGGCTAAAGACAAAGGTGTAAATCTGGTATTGGCTGTTGACGCTAAGATCGCCGACTCTTTCTCTAACGATGCCAACACTAAATTCTGTCCTGTGAATGAAATTCCTGACGGATGGGAAGGTCTTGACATCGGTCCTAAATCAGAAGAAATCTTTGCCGAAGTGATCAAGAATTCCAAGACTATCCTTTGGAACGGCCCGACAGGCGTATTCGAATTCGAAAACTTCACTCACGGTTCACGCTCGGTAGGCGAAGCTATCGTAGAGGCTACTAAGAACGGGGCTTTCTCACTCGTCGGCGGTGGTGACTCTGTAGCTTGTGTCAACAAGTTCGGTCTGGCAAACGGTGTATCTTATGTTTCTACCGGCGGTGGAGCATTGCTTGAAGCAATCGAAGGAAAAGTTCTTCCGGGTATTGCCGCTATTCAGGAATAAGACTAAAGTGAATCACTATAAAACAGAAAAGGCAGCCCCTCACGGAGTTGCCTTTTTTAAAAGGAAAAAGTCAAGAGTGAAACCCTTTTTCAGCATCATACTACTGCTTCTTTTATCAGCCTGTGCAGACAAAAAAGAGGGACATACACTGTCATCCGAACTTCAGCCTCTGACTTTCGGACTAATGCCTTCTTTCGACGGACTACCTCATCTGATTGCCGCCCGTTACGGTGTTTATGATTCGCTGGATATAAAAGTCAACTTCATCACTTATGCCTCGGCAACCGATCGTGACGCTGCTTTCTTATCGGGCAAACTGGATGGTATGCTCACCGACTATCCGTGTGCCGCCCTTTTACAGACCAAAGGAGTCCGTTTGCGTCTGGTTATGGAAAATGATGGCTGCCTTAGCCTGATAACAAGCAAAAAATATGATGTCAGGAATCCGGAAGACCTAAAAGGGAAAAACATTGCCATCTCTTGCAATACCCTGATAGAGTATGCCACCGACGAAGTAATGAAACAGGCCCGTCTTACTCCCGGTGAAGCGAACAAACCCGAAATCAACAACATTTTTTTGAGGCTGATGATGTTGGAAAACGGGCAGATCACAGCATCTTTCTTGCCCGGTCCGGCAACGGCAATCGCGGTAAACGACGGACACACAGTATTGCTGAATACAGTCCAAATGAGGATACACTCCGCCGGAACGGCTTTCACAGAAGAGGCCATCAAAGAAAAAAACGAAGAAATAAGGAGGTTTATCACCGGATACAATCTCGGCGTGAAATACCTGCAAACCTATCCCCGGGATAAATGGGGGGAGATATTAACACAAGAATTCGGACTGCCGGAAACACTGGCTGCCCAGGTGGACTTGCCCGATTATCGACCTGCCATGTGTCCGTCTTCTCACGACATAAAAAAAGCTATTGCCTGGCTGAAGAACAAAGGAGCAATCCCCGGTAACTATCAGGGTGAAAACTTAGTAGATACGACCTTCATTCCCGGCCAATTCCAACCATAATAAATACAACAAAGTAAAGATGAAAAACACATTCCTATTAACACTTGTGCTGCTGCTACTGGCAAGCGGCAACCTGAATGCACAGGAAAAAAAAGAGGGTATGACGGTAAACAAAGTCGTCAATACGCTAAAAGAACGGATCACCCTTGCCGGATATGCGCAACTGGGATATACTTATGACGATGCAGCGAAGAAAACCAATACATTCGACATCAAACGAATCATCTTCATGGCTCACGGACGAATCACCGACCGTTGGACCTGCGATTTCATGTACGACTTTTACAATGGAGGTATGCTGCTCGAGGTTTATACCGATTATCAGATTCTACCCGGACTGAAAGCCCGCATCGGAGAATTTAAAGTCCCTTATACGATCGAGAACGAATTATCACCCACGACAGTGGAACTGATTAACTGCTACTCACAGTCTGTGTGTTATCTGGCAGGGGTAAGCGGCAGTGACGTAGCTTGTGGCATGACATCGGGACGCGACATCGGTGCGATGATCCACGGAGGATTACTGAACGACCTGCTATACTACAAACTGGCGGTGATGAACGGACAAGGACTCAATATCAAAGATAAAAACAATCAAAAAGATATCATCGGCAATCTGATGGTAAATCCTCTGAAATGGCTGTTGGTAGGTGGTTCGTTTATAAAAGGAACAGGACATGCCGTCGCCGATTCGGAAATAACCGGTATCCCGGCAGGGGAAAACTACACCAAAAACCGTTGGAGTATAGGAGGTATCATCACGGCAAGCCCGTTCAGCCTCCGTTCCGAATATCTGGCGGGAAAAGACGGAACTGTGAAAAGTGACGGTTTTTATGCCACCGGAAGTTGCCGGCTCCTACGCAACTTCGACCTCGTAGCTTCGTATGACTATTTCAACGCAGATAAAGCCATCGGCCGAAAACAGACGAATTACATAGCCGGACTGCAATATTGGTTCTATCCCAAATGCAGACTGCAAGCACAATATACTTTTTGCGACCGGAATAAGGGAAAAGACAGTAACCTGTTTCAGGCGCAGGTACAAGTAAGATTCTAAAACGATAATCAATGGAACATAAAATCAGCGAACCCAATGCCCGTGTAGACGTGGCCGATGTACTGAGAGGACTGGCTGTGATGGGGATCATCATCCTGCATAGTATCGAACATTTTAATTTCTACTCCTTTCCGGATGCCGTCCCCGGCGAATGGATGAAGTTTACCGACAGAGCTATCTGGAACGGGCTCTTTTTTGTCTTCAGCAACAAAGCTTATGCTGTATTTGCCCTGCTGTTCGGCTTCAGTTTCTATATTCAGGATAGCAACCAACAACGCCGTGGTAAAGATTTTCGCCTCCGGTTCATCTGGCGGATGGTGCTACTGTTCATCATCGGACAGTTCAACGCTGCTTTTTTTACAGGTGAAATACTGACGATGTATGCCATGCTCGGTCTGATACTCCCTCTGTTCTGTCGCCTCGATAGCCGCAGTGTAGCCATCTTCGCCACCCTGCTTATCCTGCAACCGATAGATTGGTTCAAAGTGATCTATGCTCTCTGCAACCCGGAATATGTACCCGGTCCCAGCTTGGCTTCCCACTATTTCGGGATTGCTTTCGACGTGCAGAAAAACGGTGCCTTCCTTGAAACGATCCGCATGAACCTCTGGGAAGGGCAACTTGCCAACCTGACTTGGGCATTGGAGCACGGACGCATTCTGCAAACGCCTGCCCTCTTCCTCTTCGGTATGCTGGTGGGACGTAAGGGAATATTCCTTTATAGCGAACAGAACGAACAACGCTGGCTCAAAGCATTAGGTATGTCACTCTTATGTTTCTTTCCATTATATGGTCTGAATAACATGCTGCCGGGATTCATCACGCGCGATGCCCTCCTGATTCCCTTGCAACTGATCATAAGCTCTTTGAGCAACCTCAGCTTCATGGTATTGCTGGTCAGCGGACTGCTTATCACTTTCTACCGTGTCAAAGACCGCAGATTCCTGATGCGTTTCACCTCGTATGGCAAGATGAGTCTGACAAACTACATCGGACAATCCGTCATTGGCTCTCTCCTTTTCTATCATTGGGGCTTCGAATTAGGACGTTTCTTGGGAATTACTTACAGTTTCTTTTTTGGCATTCTTTTTGTACTTCTACAAATGGCATTCTGTTCCTGGTGGCTTGGCCACTTCAAACATGGCCCCTTCGAAGGCTTATGGAAACGCCTTACATGGATTGGAAACAATAAACGGAAGTAAATTATGAACGAACAACTTATCAACGAACAATATCAATATATTCTCCGACTGATCGGACAAAAACGACTGAAAGAGGCATTGACCCAATTGGAATCATTCCTATGGAAATGCCCCGAATGGTCGCTCCGTACCCGTCTGGAGCAGATACAGACTTCGTACAACTATATGCTGCAATACATGCGTCAGGGGGTAGAAGACCCGGAGCGTAAGAAATTATATCAAAGATTGCTGGCCGATACTCTTGAAATCACCGATCAGGCACGTATTACACTACTCGACAGTGTATCAAGCCATTATTATCATCAATATCGTACGCGACGTACTGAAGAACTATCTCCCCTTACCCTGGAGATGCTGATACACACGCTTGAATCGTTCAATGATGACCTGGCCGTAAGCGGATTCATTTCGGATCAAAACATGGATGAAGTTTTAAAACGTCACGAAGATAATCTGCGGATTCTGTTCCTGCAAACCTGGACCAATAGCAACTGGAGTACGGAAGAAAGTACAACTGCACAATCCATGCTTCAGTCCGAATTACTTCCGGTGAACGATCTTTGCCTTTTTACAAGTGCCGTTACCCTTAGTCTGATGGAATGTTTCGATCTCCGAAAACTTCTGTGGCTGATAGATGCTTACCGTCACCCCAATGTACAGATCAGCCAGCGGGCTCTGGTAGGAATCGCTTTTATTCTCCATGCCTATTCACCACGTATCGATTTCTATCCGGAAATCAATTTACGTATCACGGCACTGATGGAAGAAACCGCATTCGAAAAAGAACTGTTACGCGTACATATCCAAATACTTCTCAGTCAGGAAACGGAAAAAATCGACAAAAAAATGCGTGAGGAAATCATTCCCGAAATGCTGAAAAGCATGTCTCCCATGCGCAACATGAAGTTTGGTTTCGAAGAGTCCGATGAAGAGAAAGATGACACCAATCCCGACTGGGCCGATGCTATAGAGAAATCCGGACTGGGTGACAAGTTACGTGAAATGAACGAATTGCAACTGGAAGGTGCCGATGTATATATGAGCACATTTGCACAACTCAAAAGCTATCCGTTCTTCAGAGAAATCTCCAATTGGTTCTATCCTTTCGACAGGCAACAATCGGCTGTCATTAAAGAGTTTCGTAACCGGGAAACAGAAGGAGGAAGTCTGTTGGAAATCATCCTGCAGTCTGGTTTCTTCTGTAACAGTGACAAGTATTCGCTGTTCTTCACTATGCAGCAATTACCGCAATCACAGCGTGACATGATGTTGAGCCAGCTCACGGAACAACAAATGGAAGAATTGGCAGATCAGTCGAAAGCCGAAACACTGAAGAAATTTTCCGAACGCCCCGATACGGTAAGTAACCAATATCTGCACGACTTATACCGCTTCTTCAAATTGAATATGCGAAGACAGGAATTTCGCGACTTGTTCAAAGAGGCCATCTGCCTGTACAGCAATCCGGCATTGGAAGACATGTTGTTCAACCCGGATGCCCTGCTGGCTTTAGCCAACTTTCACTTCAGAAAAGAGCACTGGGAAAAAGCAGCCGAAGCCTATGACAAAGTCGCCTACATGGTCCCACGAGAGAATGAAGCTGAAGTTTACCAAAAGCAGGGCTACTCTCTGCAAAAACTGAAACGATATACACAAGCCATCGAAGCCTATCGGAAAGCAGATACCCTCAAACCGAACAACTTATGGACTAATCGCCATTTAGCCATTTGTTATCGTCTCGACCGACAATTCCGCAAAGCTTTGGAATATTACCGAAAAGTGGAAGAAGTATTGCCGGAAGACACAAAAGTAATTTTCTATATTGGCAACTGCCTGGCAGAGACATGGAACTACGAAGAAGCACTGAACTACTTCTTCAAACTCGATTTCCTGGAAAGTGATTGCATCAAAGCATGGCGTGCCATCGGTTGGTGTTCGTTCATGACAGGAAAACGCGAACAAGCCATGAAGTACTATGATAAAGTGATTACCCAAAAGCCGATGCCGGTAGACTACCTGAATGCCGGTCATGTGGCATGGTCATTGGGAGATATAGAGAAAGCCGTGCCTTTCTACTCCAAAGCCGCAGAACTCTATGGCAGTAAAGAGCAGTTCCTTGAGATGTTCCGCAAGGACGAGGATATCATCATAGGAAAAGGTATTACCTCCGATGATATTCCATTGGTTCTCGATCTGATTTAAAACAAACAAGAAAGAAAAAACGAACAGGGTGTCCGCAATCGGACACCCTGTTTTTTTATAACCTATTAATAATGAAGCTTCTAAATTATGGCATACCTATTGATTCTTACTCTACAGAAAATAATCTGAAAAAAGATTGTATACCCGTGCAACTTAAATTCAAGTAGCAACGTCTAATAAACAAAGAAAGATATAAACTAATTAAATAATAAAGGATATGAAAACAATTACATTTTTCAAAAGAGTATTAGCCTCTGCAGCATTAGTTTCGGTATGTGGATTTGCTTGTGCAACAAACAACGGTAAACAGTTTGTCCATAACGATACGATGGAGAAGGGAAGACTCGTCTGCCGTGAAATATATTCTATGGACAATCCTGTTTCAGGCATACTCAGTCCAGTAAAAATGCATAAATACAGCTACGATACCGACCATCAGAGAACGGTGAAATCCACCTATACATGGAATGTATTTAAAAACGCATGGGAAAAAGAATCTTTGACGGTTGTCTCCCGGTATGAAACAGAAACTTCGGTAGAGTATTCTGTATGGAATAAAGAAAAAGAATCATTTAGTCCATCAGAAAAATATATATACATCACCAACAGTGATAACCAACTGATAGCCCAATACGCATACAAAATGAACTCCCGCACCAACCAATGGATATTGGAGAAAGACGCCTTAGTACCCATTTACGAGAACATTTATGCAACAACCCGTTAATGGAGATTCCGGATTTCACAGATACGGAAAAATCAGGTAACATAATCAAAGAAACCAGAACATCAAAGAGAAAGAATTTAAATCCGGAAGTTGATAAAAAAGTAGTTATCCCCATCTCCTCTTTGCCAAGACTTTCTTGGGAGTTCAAAACATCGAATCAAGACAAAGCATTTATAACCAAACAGATAAATACACTTGGTATCTGAGTATAGAAAGTTAGTTTTAACACTGTATTAAAGTTGGTTCTTCAAACGCAAACAACAAGTCTTTTGCATGCAAAAGACTTGTTGTTTATATTCGGGAAAGTAAAAACGGAAATTATGCATTAACAATGTTAACGATCCACAGGTTGACTTACTTTTACCCAGTCTATCTCCATCTTCGCAGGCAGTTCACTATCCGTTATGGTACCAGGCCAAGTACCTGCACCGCCCAAAGCATAATTTAAAATCAAATAAAAAGAAGTATCAAACGGCCATTGCTTTTTGACGCTCTCATCGGCCAAATGCAAGTTAGGATAGACTAAAGTGGTAGCTCCATTCACTTTAAAAGTAAGAGACTCGGGAGTCCACTCGATACCAAATACATTGAATTGCCCTTTATTGTAAGGAACTGTTTTTGTTGGAACAGGCTTAGTGAATCCCAAGTCATTTTTGTAGTGGCTGTGAATTGTTTGATATACAATGCCGTCATGATTCAACTGCTCCATAATATCTATTTCACCGCAAGCAGGCCATCCACTGTAAACGGGTTTGGCAGGCATCATCCAGATGGCAGGCCATCCACCCTTTGCCGTCTTGGTGAAACGGGCACATATCTCTATTTTACCATATTGAAATTCTGCTTTACCTAATGACTGCACCCCTCCCGTCTTATATACTCCATTCACTTTCTCGGCAATCAGTACTAACTTCCCATCGTGTACATAAGCCTGATCATAACTTTCGGATAAATATTTGCTCCAGGCAGGACTGCCTTTTTTGCACAAGCCCCATTTTGTTTTGTCGGGAATACTATCTGTCTGGTTGAAGTCATCTTGAAAAACTATCTTCTCCGAAACAGCATCTGACCTTGTCAGAGGTGTAACCATCGAATCATCAGAAGACGAACAAGCATAGAAAGAAAGTACCGACATGACAGCACCGCATGATAAGACAAGAGATCTTTTCATAATACTAAGGTTTTAGAGTTAAACATAAAATTACTGATAAATAACAAACTGTATATTTATTTAGTTCATCAACTTTCTGTGATTTTTTATACGATTCAATAGAGACAATCTAATCTGACTTACCAGAATCTATAAAAAGTATCAATAAAGAGAGCGTCGTTTATGTCATTCAAAACTATAAGAAATATTACACCAAGCTATTTCATCATTCTCAGATGTCATCTGATTAAGATCTTCAAATACAGGATAATAATAAAAAAAATCAGAATAGTTGGCTATAAAGCCGCCATCATGTCCCCTCCCAAAAGAAGTGAAATGCCCGGTCGAACTGTAAGTCCAGAAATGAATTGAGTAGGTCAGCTGTAATTGATCACTATTGACATTATGATTTACCTTACCATAAAATTCCCAACGATTTTCGGCATGGGAACGCATGAAAAGAGAATCATTCCGCATCTGAAAATTCTTTTCGTATGAAAGTGAAGTACCATCTTCAAAGTCGGAAGAGAATCTCAACTTATCAACAGATATAAACTCAATCTTATCATTTGGAAAACCCTTAATAAATCCATCCGAACTATTGAAACGGCTTTCCCAATAACTGTCCATCTCCGGAAAGATTTCTACACCTCCTTTACTACTGCCTTGATAGCATCTGAAACCTTCAAGGCGGTATTGTCCGCTATAAGCCACAGACCGGGACGCAACAGCCACCGGAATAATATGCTCTTCTCCCCGATAAGATACACAGATATGAGTTTTTCCAACCCCAGCCACACGAACTTCAATGCATCTTTTTCCTAAGTAATCCGGATTATACGTAGCGCCGACCACCGCAGTATCTTCCGAACGGACTTTTATCTGATCTCCGGATGCAGCTTTCAGAAAAATCATAGCCGGTGTTTGCAAAACATCCATCAAGAGCCCCTCTTCTCCCAGGAGACGCTCTTCAGAGCCATTACCGGTATAAAAACGAATTTCATTTTCATCATCTTTCTCACAACCGCCAAGCACTATCACAATTACCGTAGCAAAGAGAACATAGTACAGACTTTTAAGTAAGGGTAAGGTTACAGGTTTCATATTATTTTCAGTTTTAGTAAAATCCCTATTCGGATAAAATGCAAATATAACGAATTAAAGAAGGAAAGCAAGGTTAAGAATGCGTTATCACACAATTAACGTTCTTTAATTCATTGCCCGTAGGGAGATTAGTTCATTTCTCTGTCTTTTTAATAAATGATCTCAAGAAGATAGAAGGAATTCCTAAACCCAAAACATGAATAAAAACTAATGGATATGACAACATCTCCCCGGAAGGATATTACCAATGATATTCTTTCCGCCATGCAACGTTATCCCGAAAACGAAGCATTTATCATTGACGATAAACATTATACTTATGCCCAACTTGGCAAAATAACAGCCTCCGTCGCCCATTCGCTATCAGAAATAGAAGATGAAAGAATCGGGATCATTGCGGAAAACCGAATTGAAACCTACGCAGCCATTCTGGCGGTACTGGCCAGTGGAAAAACATATGTCATTCTGCATCCTGCTTACCCGGAAGAACGTAATCTCAAAATAGCCGGACTGGCCGGATTGCATACTTTGCTCTGCACAAGCCATGTCGAACGCCCGGCATTCGGAACCGACCTCTTCAGAGTAATCAACACAGACAAGCTGTCGGGAAAAGCACCGTCGGAATTGTCAAGGCTGCAATTCTACCCGCCGGAAGAAGAAAGAAACGCTTATATCATTTTTACATCGGGAAGTACAGGCGAACCCAAAGGAGTCCCCATCACACGTGCCAATCTGAACACTTTTTATCAGGCATACGATTCCCTTAACTGGAACCTGGATGAACACGACCGCATGTTACAAATGTTTGAGCTGACATTTGACGTATCCGTCGTATCGTTACTTTATCCCCTGACTTTAGGAGCTTCCGTTTATACAGTGGCCCATCAGGATGTAAAGCATTTCAAGGTGTTCGAACTTCTGGAGAAGTACGAACTGACCTTCGCCACGGTCACCCCCTCTCTATTACAACTTCTTTCACCCTATTTCGATGAAATCAGCCTGCCTGCTCTGAAATATCTGGGAGTATCGGCAGAGGCATCGCAAACCGAACTGTTGGAACGATTCAGAAAATCAGCACCCAACGCAGAGTTCGTCAACCTGTACGGCCCGACAGAGGCTACGATTTACTGTACCTGTTACCGTATTCCGGCTTCCGGCACATACAAGCATTACAACGGAATGGTGGCTATCGGAAAACCATTTCCCGGTATCCGCGTCATCATTGTTGACGAAGAAGGAAATGATCTGCCTCAGGGAGAGACGGGAGAACTTTGGGTATCCGGTCGGCAAGTAATGAAAGGCTATCTGGATGATCCGGAAAAATCGGCATCGGCTCTAATACACCGTCCTGACGGACAAATTTATTACCGGACCGGAGACCTGTGTATTTTAGACAACGATGGGGATATCATTTATTGCGGCCGTAAGGACTATCAAGTGAAAATACAGGGCTTCAGAATAGAACTAAGCGAAATAGAATACACTGCTCAGTCGTTTTTCAAGACTCCTTGCAACGTGGCTGCCCTTCCGTTAATCTGTGACGGAATGTGCAACGAACTGCATCTGGCAGTCGAATCGACCGAATGTGACCAAAACAAATTGATAGAATATCTGAAAGAAAAGCTGCCACAATACATGTTACCGAAACAAATTCATTGTATTCCTCAGTTTCCGGTAACCAATAGCAATAAAACAGATCGAAAAAAAATTGTTGAACTGATAAGAGAGAAGGAACTCTAAAAACAATATAAATATGAACCGAGAAGAAGTATTAAAACAACTACAAAGCATTTTCCGTGATATTTTAAAGAAGGACAACGTCTGTATCAGCGAATCATCCACCTCTCAAGACGTAGATGGCTGGGACTCACTGACCCATATGCAAATTATAGCCCAAATCGAGAAACGTTTCGGAGTACGTTTCAACTTTCGGGAAGTAATTAAATTCAAGAATGTCGGTGACCTATGCAGTGCCTTATTAACCAAAATGGAATAAATCATGCAGTTTCTCTCCTTTAGTTTCCTGGCTCTGATTACTCTCTGTTTCTTTCTCTACTATGCAGTCAAAGGACGTGCCCGCAACTTCATAATACTGGCAGCCAGTTGCATCTTCATCGGATGGTATTATCTGCCATTCCTGTTGACGGCAGTAGTGGTGGCACTGTTCACCTTCTTCTGGGCACAATGGATGGAAAACAGGGCGAAATCCGGGAAAAAGACCAAAGTAATCTATATCGCAGGAATCATCGGTCTGATAGGCGGATGGCTCCTACTCCATGGCACAGTGATAGATAACATCATCTTTCCACTTGGAATGTCATTCTACACATTCCAGGCCATCGGTTATCTGACAGATGTGTACTGGCAGGAGCAACGTGCCGAAAAAAACTGGGTAGATTTCCTGATCTATATGCTTTTCTTCATGAAATTCCTCTCCGGCCCCATCGAACGGGGTGGAGACTTGTTGCCACAACTGAAAGATCCTCGCCCGTTCATCTACTCGAACGCAGTGACCGGACTGAAATATATTTTGCTGGGACTGATAAAGAAACTGCTTATAGCCAATCAGATAGCCCCGCAGACGGATATCATGTTTCATTCGATCCATGACCTTTCGGGTGTCCAACTACTGATGACCTGCCTGCTCTATCCTATCGAACTATATGCCGATTTCTCCGGCTATACGGACATCGCCATCGGAGGAGCCTACCTGTTCGGCATCAAGCTATCGCCAAACTTCAACCGTCCGTTTGCCGCACGTTCCACCGCCGATTTCTGGCGCCGTTGGCACATGTCACTCTCTTTTTGGGTACGCGATTATCTCTATGTGCCGTTAACCGCCGGTACCCGTAACTGGGGACAGTGGGGAGTCTACTTCAGCCTTATCATCACCTTTCTGGCATTGGGATTATGGCATGGCTCCGGATTAACCTTCGCCATATACGGACTGATTCAGGGCATATTGATCTGCTGGGAAATGAAAACCTCTGCTTTTCGCAATAAGTTGCCCCAATATATCGGAAAATATGCATCCGACAGCCTGTTGATAATCCGTACCTATCTGTTGTTTGCGCTCTCACTTATTTTCTTCCGTGTACAATCATTGAGCGATGCCTGGTATTTTTTACGGAACATCTCGTTCGAAGTACATTCTTCCTGGAAGGAAATGAACATCGGCATACGCGACCACAATTGCATTGTAGCAGGTTCGGCCCTGTTACTGGTATTGATCTATGAATATTATGCATCTAAATATAACCTGATGGAAACACTCGAACGCCAGCCCGCATGGCTACGGTGGAGTGTTTACTATCTGCTGGTATTCGCCCTGCTGATGTTAGGTAAGTTCGATACGGAAACTTTTATCTATTTACAATTTTAACCGAAACCAATTACACCTATGCTACATTCACCGAAAATCTCTCCCAAAACACGTTTCTGCCTGAAACTCCTGTTATTGGCATTACCGCTTTTCCCGATAGTGGCCATCTATTTCATTTTCGACCCTTATATGGTGCTGCACTCCTACAAACGATTCGATAACTCTCCCGTGCTGCTCAACGAAGCGCATGTGGGATGGCAGAATTATCTACAGAATCGTGATTCGATAGCCTATAACTCGTTTATACTCGGCAACTCCTGTACCATGGCATTCCTGACAGGAGAATGGGAAAAGTATTTGGATAAGGACGATCATGCCGTGCGCTTTTATGACAACTGGGAAAGCCTGGGCGGTGTGCGCCAGAAGCTTCAAGCACTCGATTCCGTAGGTGCCCCTCTGAAAAATGTATTAGTCGTTTTGGATAAAAAAGCACTGGACAGAAGTAAGCCCCTGTCGGGCAACGACCATCTGTTTTTGGCTGAGGCAGCCGGTATCAGCCAGTTGGGATTCCATCTGAGATTCTTGCAGGAATTCCTCTATCCTGACAAAACGATTCCTTACATAGGCTACCTGATCGGACATAAGTATGCTCCTTATATGAAAGGGGTCATAAATCCGGGAGATCCCATTCGGGAACCTTACACGAACAACTTTATCAATCCCAGAGAAAAAGAGATCGGACAGGATGGCGAATTGTACTGGACCCATCATGAAAAAGAATTCAAAAAACGAACGGATGCAGGCAAAGAAGAACTGCCGGCTGTGTCTGTCAGCCAGATTCAAGTACTTCGTGCCATTAAAAAAATTTGTGATAAGCATCATACAAACCTGAAATTCATCATCGGCCCGGATTATTTTCAGAAAAAAACGAACCGGGAAGACATCAAAAGAATGAAGGAGATACTGGGTGCTTCTGCCGTATGGGATTTCACGGGAACTAATGAATATACAGCCGATATACATCATTACTATGATCCCGGTCATTATCGTCCTCTGCTGGGGGCACGCCTGCTGAAAGTTATTTACCAAGATTCGACACCTGCCGGCAATGAAGACAACCCCATAGCAACATCAAACACCCCCAAAACGTCTTTTACACAAAACAGATAAATATATCAGAGAAAATAATTATATAACATCAAAAACTTAATTTATGAAAAAGATTTTATTATTAGTATCCATCTGCATTTCATGTTCATCTTGCTGTACACTATTCAGCAGTTCCAAACAAGACATCACCTTTACGGGAATGAATGGAACTAAAATCTACGAGGCATCGAGCAAACAGAAAATAGCGGAAATCAAAGAAGACAACAGTGTCACCGTACAGATCAAAAAGAAAAGAGAAGACAAACAGCTATTGGCCAAAAAGGAAGGCTACCAAACCACTCCCTTTGTCCTGGAATCTACTTTCAACAATGCCTGCCTATGGAATATTTTATTCTGGCCCGGCTTCTTAGTCGACCTGGGCACACAAAAGATGAACAAATGGGACAACACGATTATCAACATCGAAATGGAGAAAGAGAATACAGAAAACAAATAAGCCACTCTCACGACAGTGATATGATATAACTCAGGTTAGCATCCTGACTCCCTCTCAAAGCAATAATTTCGTATGGCACTCTTCTCCTTTCACGGAGGAAGCCACAATACGAAACACGACCTGCATGGGAGGCATAATTCATGACAGAGCTACACTAAATCCCACAGAATCTTTGATCTTTTTGTTTTAAACTCTTAAGAGAATAAATCTTCTCTTTGAGACTAATGCAACTCTGTCGTGAATACGAATCTCACCCTCTCTATAGTCGTTTCAATTCCCGGTATAACTTCTGAATGGGAAGCCCCATTACATTGAAGTAACTAATCATACAATATACCTATTTAATTATCAAGTAATTAACATCACAAAACAATATTCAATAAAACATTTGTAAAACAAATAACTATTTTAAAGCAAACTTATAATCTTCCATGCTTTTAGTTTGGAACAAAGATAAAGTTTCTAATCTGGTTAATCAAATCTTAGACTTGATTGTTATCCCACCCCACTAACAAAACAGACCATGAAAAAGATCGTATTATATAAGATTGATATATCAACCAGCCTACTTTCTTGATGGCTAATTTCCCACCAAGTGAGTACGGTTATAGCCAAATACCTCTTGGTTAGAAGTTTACATTCTCATCAGTTTAAAATAATGTCTATATCAACATACAAATTCGGAAGTCCCCTCAAGTAAAAAATAGATGTGAACAGATACAACCATATCAACAAAGGGGATTATGGTAAATATTGTCCATAGTCAATACCTGCTGGATTTAGATTTAGTGCGTTAAACTGTATAGGTTGAATTATTCTCAAAATTATAGCGGCTTGTTGTGGATCCTGTTCTATTAACACTCTGAATTTCTGAGGATGTGAAAGATATTCCAAGCTCATAGACATAACTTCTGTAGATCCACCCAGATAATATTTGGAAGTATATTTACCGGTAGCTGGATAATCACCAGAGTAACGCTGTTCTTCAAAAGATTGAGGATAAATATATTTTGCAATTCCATTCCCATTATTTCTTAAGTGCAATAATGCATCCATATCTAACATTGGGCTTCCCGGTCCTAATGCTCTATCTGAATTTTCTATATGGTGTCCTACCTCATGAACAATTGTTTCTGTGTCTGTATCCTGTGCCACATGAACACCAGTATTATTATATTCTGCCCTAAATCCCCAAGGTCTATATGCAGTCTGCTTATTCCGTAAATGTACATTAATTGCAGGTCTATTGATATTACTTAACAACATTATATGCACTGCTTGTTTTATGAAGCTATCTGCTTTTGCTACTTTCATGTTAAATCTGTTGTTTATTATCTCAGATCGATCTCTTGTAGCAATATTACCGTCATCAATCTGTATTATAGTATTTTGAAGATTCCCGCCGTTGTGCCACTGACCTGCAGGAATGGGAGCTACAGGAGGATTCTGATTCATATTATTTTGTATATTTCCATTATAAAGATCTTGTACGAAAGGCATACCTTGCAAAATCAGAGTAAATCCAGCTTTATGAATAAGAGGAACTGTAAGAGGTTGATTTATTCCTACTGGAGGATTCGGAAGATTCTGCAATTTATATCCTATGCAATGCTTCAAGGCTAATAAAATAGCAAGTAACGGCGAAGATAACGCTGCTGCCACAAAAGCCAATGGTATACCCATAACGCACCATAAAGTTTCAAGCCAAAATCCTTGAATTGGTTCTTCGTCTGTATCATTCTCATTAATTTCCAAATTAGATAAATTAGAAATATCCACTTCATTTTTTTCCAACTCATCTATTAATATTTTTTCTATATAGACTTCTGTACTCGCATCTCTTGAATTCAATATGTTTTCAAAATCAGCAATAAATGATAAAATAGTTGGGGCTTCCGGGACTCCCGCTTTCAATCCTTTATTGGCAATATCTTTTATCATTAGCAATATTACTTCTAACTTTGTAGACTCCTTAGGAGTATTTTCCTCAGAATGATAATTATCCTTTTTTTGTATACATCTTTGGCTAACACCACCATTTTCTTTTTCGTTCGAATATCTTGACTTGATCATCTGATGATTAGAATACAAAATATTCCCCATTACATCTGCCTCTCTCTCCAACCCTTCATTGTCATTCACATTTATTCCTTGCAATTGTACAGTAGGCTGTACACGTCCCTGTTTTTGCTGCACCACATGCCAAGCCTCATGAGGAAGATGGCTTTCTTGTCCGGGCGCTACATGAATATCCGTCCCTTGTGCATAAGCCAATGCACTTAGCTGTGCTGGTTTATCAGAATTATAATGCACCCTTACATCATCCATACTGTAACCAGATAGATTCTCAATGCCTAATTTTAAGTTGTCGGGGAGGCCAGTATTATTCGGCTTCTTTTGAATTGAATCAATAAGTTTTGTTTGATTAACAGCTTGAGGTCTATTATCCACAAATCCTTTCAACTGCCTACTTCCTACCTCACTATTAGTAATCGCCCTACTCAACTGATTCCTTTGTTCTCTACCATATTCTGCCATACCCCATAGATTTAAAGTGATGGATAAAGATAGGAAAATAATGAATAAGATATATTATAAAGAGGGATGTTACAGAACATGTCCTGAATGTGTAAGGCTCCGAACCTTTCGATCCAGAGCCTTACACATTCTGTTAAATAACAATGTTAGCTTCTACGTGCTCATCTACTTGCTTTCAACCGACTCTATCTAAAATTATTTTTTACTCTCCAAGCGAGTTCCCTAAAAGAATCTATCCCCTCTAAAGCACTTAAAATGCAACAAAACTCTTCAGACAATAAAGAAATATTATCTGAGTCATTTAAAGATTTTATTTGTTCATACAATTCCTGTATCCTACTCCTTACATAAACCGTTTCAGTACGCCCTCTCATCTCTACTTGGTATGTTTTAGTTATAGGAATTCCTCTTCTCTCGATTTTTGAAAGAGTTTCTTCAATTTGTTCAACTAAGATATCTTTTTTAGATTTTATTCTCATAAAATATCAATTAAATGTTTTAAGTTATTTAACGGCGCAAATATATAATTCAAATTTGAATCAACCAACTTTTCATTTAATAATCATTGTAAGAAGAAATCAACTACTCAATAAAAAAACTGCAAATGAAAAGAAAATATCATTTACCACTCCCACAAATTACAACTCACCCCAACTCCGATATAGGGACTTGCCTTATTCCCAGAAAAACCGTATCCTGCCTGCACACCCAGCCCGAACCGCTTGCGTCTCCTGTTAATCGAAGTAACCGTTACGATCTGAGATTTAATATACGTCTCAATGAAATCAAGATTAGGATGGAAACCACTAATTACAGCCCGGTATTCATTTGTTTTGTATTCCTTCTTCTCGATGGGAAGTACAACAGGAACAGAATCTACTTCCAACGAATCACCTACAAAAATAGGTAAATAGAAAGTATCCATTCGCACAACCTCAACCCGATACGGTTTTGGAACTGTATCACGAACCGTATCAATCACGGTCACCGTATCTCTGACTACTTCACCCGATACATGTTCCACCCTTGCCGGACGGAACACGATAAACAGGATAAGAACAATTATGATAATGTAAGGCAAATATTTCATGGACGTATGATTACAGGTTTCATAAAA
This sequence comes from Bacteroides fragilis, assembly GCF_019583405.1. Taxonomy (GTDB): domain Bacteria; phylum Bacteroidota; class Bacteroidia; order Bacteroidales; family Bacteroidaceae; genus Bacteroides; species Bacteroides fragilis_B. The sequence continues at coordinate 415,271 of NZ_SZUU01000002.1, forward strand.
TTAGAGAACTCCTTCCGCACATCAAAGCATGGGCAAACCTTGATATACTCAAACGGTTCTACCTCACCGTCATCATTCAGGTCAGGCGATGTATCCCGGTGTCCGAGCACTTCGATGATAGGATACTCTTTACAAAGCTTTGCAACCAGGTTACGAAGTGATACTTTCTGCCAGTCAGTCCGGGTATCAGCTGGTTTCCCGTTGGCATCCAGACCACCAATATAACAAATACCAATGCTGTGTTTGTTATACGAAAAATCTGAGAATCCTTTCATGTTACAATGTGCTCCGTCAATGGAAAGCGGTCGTCCATTCTCGACAGTCCCGTCAAGGTCTATTACAAAATTGTACCCGATCTGGTTAAAACCTCTCTGTTTATGTATCCGGTCAATGTCTTTTGCACGCAGATCCTGTCCGGCACGTGTGGCCGAACAGTGAATAATGATTGAATCAATTGTTTTCATTTCTGTACCTCCTTTATTTTATTGATTAACTCCAACGCATCTTTCTCCGATGCACATTTGATGATATTAGCTATTACACTGGGAAGCTCCGCAGCATGACTGCGTTTCCGTCTGTTATGTTCTATCAAACTGCGGAACTCGATATAGAGCACACCGGCAGTGATCAGCAAAGTAATGTATGGCAAAACATACCATGCAAACATCAATCCCAGTGTATCAAACATCAATCCAAACAGCATCAAGCGCCAGTAGTCACCGGCCTTGGCCACAGTCTTTCTAAGCCCCTTGCTCTGTATAGGCTCTTTCAGCGCCTTTGCAGTCTGAATACCATCCCACATGTCTATAAGCGTGGACAAAAACATAAGTAACCAGCATAGAAGAGTCACACAAGCATGCCGGTAAAGATTTGAAAAGTCTAACGCAGACACAAAATTCAAAATTTCATTCATCTATCCATTTATTTATAATATTGTTATTTCATATTTCATACAGTTTGGTAGGCATGTATCCGTTATATTCGGATAACGGGAAAATAATAGAAGCATAGCCAGATATTACACTGGATTTATATGCGCTCACAGCTGTATCGGGAACATATATTGCGACTACATTAGATAGCCCTCCATACTCCAGGGTAGTCGGTGGAGTCATGGATTTAAAAATGACCGTCACGGAATTGCATCCGTTAAACATACGCAGCCCTAAAACATCAAGATTCCCCTCAAACACAACGACTCTTAATTTTGTACAGTAGGCGTAAGACTCAGAGGAGGTCTTTATTATATTTACGGGAACACATGAAGCCGCTATCGGGGTATTCTCAAACATTCCATACGACATGGAGTCAACATAACCTTTCAGCTCACCGAAATCACACTCTTCCAACGACACGCAGTTTGAGAAAGGGGGTAAGATAAAGGATGTCGCAATCGAATCATTCCCATATTCAAAAGAGTTGCATCTGAATCTTTTCAGTTTCGGACAATCGGAAAACCCTTTATTAACGTTATAGTGCCTTTTGGGAGGTATGATAAAGTCTTTCATCGTAAACTCCTCAAGCTCGGAACAATTATAAAAAGGCATATAATCACTCCCTCCTCCGGAAGATAAGAATGTACAGGAATCCGGAAGATTCGCTTTCCTGATCTTAGTTCCCGTAAATGCACGTTGGTGGATCTGTTTAAGATTAGGGGGAAAGACAGCTGTTTCCAAATTAGTATTCTCAAAAGCCCCATATCCGATCTCCGTACAATTACTCAGACTCTCAAACCCGACCAAGGAAGTGATATTCTTATAATTTTCATTTTTATCACCTGACAAAAAGTATCTTGGTATCGATGTAATCAAGTCGGCTTCATCCCGGGTTATTCCACCGTCACCGTTGGCATCCCATAGCTCAAAGACTCTTTGAGCAACTATCTTATCGGTAAAACGGATAAAATACTTACCGATCACATTCAACTCCAACCTTTTAAAAGTCCCCCTCAGGGCCTGAATCGAATCCTCGTACGCATTCGCATACACATTCAGAGTACCGTCCAGCACCGGGTATTCATCCTCACCGGCCACACCTTCGCTGTCAAGACCTACATACGAGCCATCCGCCAAAGCGGCCAGCTTATCCAGCATGTCGGAAGTGTTATACGTTTCATCAAAACCGACGGCACGGACACGCTTCAACGAATGTCCGGCGCCTTGTTCCTGCTGTGCGTCCATGATCTGTGTCAGGAGCTTGATAGGCTGCATAAGCGGGCAGTCTGAAATGAAAAAGTCAGTGATTACGGCTGCGCATTCATCTATCAAGACACCACTGTTCTTCATAAGCGGGTAGTTCTTCAACACGAGGTAACGGGACAAGGCGTTAAATTCCACCAGCTCCAATCCGCCGCCTGTCGGAAGACGAAGCTGGGTGATGGAAGTCCCGTCGATGTACACCTCCTTCAGGTGGCTGCAGGCGGTAAGATTCAGCGTACCCGCCAATGTGGATATGCGTGAGAGCACAAGCTTCTGCAAGCTGACACAGTTGGAAAGCGTAAGCGACGAAATGGAAATCACAATGCCGGCAGTCTTATGCCCAAGCCGGATCTCGCGTAGCATCTTACCCTGTACGATCATGGAACCGGTGACGTTCTTGTCGTGCCAGTCCCCGATATCCTGCAGGTAGCTTGCCGCCTGAATGGCGTTCTGCTGGTCACCCGTACCTCCCAATTCGATTTCCATGTGGCAGACCTCACCGGCTTTCGTCCGTGTCCCACGGATGATGCTCGTACCGTTGGCAATGGCAGGGTACATATCCATGGCCGGAGTGATGTCATAACCGATCGAGTTCCCGGCTGCACGTACTACGATGGTATCCGTTCCATTGGCACTGAACAGGCCGAAACTATACTTCGACATCATGTACAGTATCCTCTTTGTTATCCACCGCTGTTCGGCAAGATAGTGATCTCCCAGTGATTGCGTGATAGGATCGGTATCGTTCGTGTACCGCCCGTCATTGTAAGCTATCTTACCGTTTTCGTAGCAATACTTCGCATCTGCGTTATAGGCGTTCTGAGGGAAGTATTCCTGCGCTACATCAAAGTAATACTTCTGGTAGAAAGCGTACAGTTTCTGTAAGTCGTTACCGGACTTCAACCCTCCCAACGTCTGCATGGCTGTCATGGAACTTCGCATAGAAGCAATTTTCTCGTCCGGGAAAGCCAGTTCCATCAGGTTAAAGAAGTTATTTGTCTCACCGTTCCAGATAGCCGCCCCTGTTTCGTCCTTGTCATGTACCTCGACGCTGTATGACTTATCAGGCAATCCGCGGTTGGTGGTGTCGAAACGGGTGTCGGCATCATCCACACGCCAACGCCATCGGCTGGTATCCGTTCCGAAGCTGTAGGGATAGGTATTTTTGGCACGTTCATCGGTACCGGCATTGAACTCGACGTTGTTCATGAAGAACAGACAATCATTGATTTCCCAGTATTGCGGAGCGTCATTTCTGAACTTCGCTATACGGGAATTGATAAACAGTTCATTCAACTGGTCTGCCGTAAATGCGGACAGGTTTCCGGTATCCATGTAACCGGACAGTTGCGTTTTCAAGTTTATGGTACCGTTCCCGATATCGGAAGCTATGAACTGACCGACGGAAGACTCGTAATAGTAAACATTATATTGGTTCACATCCCCGGCTTTCGCTATCCAGAACTCGTAGGGTTCGTTCTTGTAGGCGGAGACCTGTCCGTTCAGTTCGGTCAACGTACCGATGAACGGCTTCAACCGTGGAGAGCACTGGTAGACGCAATTGTATGCCGGGATGAACTTGGATATATTCTCCACATCGCCTTCACCCAAATCGAAACAGTTCTGCCCGTTGTACTGATACGCCTCTTCGTCTTCATTGTAGGCTATCAATCCCCGTGCCGGATTCCAGGGGACACGGAACAGGGTGAGCAGCGGTGAGTTGTCAGAACCTTCAATGCTCAACAGGTCAGGATAAGTATCCGTATCATACCCGAACGTATCGGCATCCCCCTTATCAGGACCGAATGTGTACAGTCCGCGGAAAACGTATAGCGTTTCACCTTCCTCGTTGATCTGTTTTTCAAAACATACAAAAGGAGCTTCCCAAACTGAGACACGCACTTTCCCGTCGGCTTGCATGGCTTCGTTCAGGATGCCAACCTCACGGATAAGGTCGGTATAGGAATTGACCGCACCGATCTTGTGAGACTGCATGCTGGACGCGAAGTTTTTCTTAGCTGTAAATTTTCGCCCGGCAGGAAGATGGGGTGTCATCGCCCACTTCGCCCCGGCAGCGGAAGTTGTACCGTCCGCATAAGTGATGACAGACAGCTTCTTGTCGAGCTGGTAACGGGTGTTCCATATCCAATACTTCATCGATGAAGTACCTTGCCCCTTGGCCGTAACGTTATCGATAGATACGTTCCATTCAGGGTGCTCGTACCAGAGTACTTCCAGCGTGCCTAACCGCTGAGTCTGGTCGGACATGGACGGGATGGTGTTGTCATACACCATCACATTCATCTGGTCTACGGTGTTGGCAAAGTCGATTTCCGAACCGTTGGAGTCAAGGATGTCATTGTAGGCTTTGGCGATCGCCTTGTCGGCACGCTCCACCAGCCAGTTGATGTAGTTTGTAAGTACACCGGCAGAGGTCAGACCGCTGTCATAGATGCGGATACCGTACACGTCCACATCGGCATAGTCCGAGCCGATGGTTATCTTCCCGTCCTGCGCGAAGTAATCGTTGTTCTCATACGTGAACTCCCGGTTCTTAACGCCATTGATATACAGGACGCACAAGTTGAAATCCTGATTCCCGTAAGCGTCCGGAATGATTGTCAATGTGAGCTTGGTACGCTTCTCCTCAAAGGTATGCAAACTCTGTACTTCATCATTGCGATGCACTTGAGAGTGCATGATGATTTCGTCCGCATAGACGTTCAAACCGATAAAGTTGTCACCGTTCGGAACGGACATGGTGATAAGCGGCTCCGTGTAATCAGTGACATTTGAAATCAGATAGTCCACCTCTATTGTCTTGCCTTTACGGGCCGCTTCCTTTTCAAATGGTTTGTAATCCACCGTCAGCAAACCGCCCGCCATGATACGAAGAACCTTGTTGCCGGCGCTGTCCGCTGTCCAGGCATCATTGCCCCAGTTCATGCCTTCCCATGTACAGGGGATAGCCGTACCGGTTATCTCGTTGATGACAGACTGCCGGTTGGACTGCCCGTTGCTTCGGGTCTTCGGATTCATATAGAAAACCGCGCCGGCAACGGCGGAATAACCCAACGAGTTGTCCACCGGAATGACTACCGTACTGCCCAGTTGGCTGTAACCGTCCATCACGGACACCTCGATGTTAAACTCCGAATTGTCCAAAGTGTCGATTTCCATCGGAATGGAAAAAGTATGTTTGGCTTGCGTGGTGATATTGTCTTCATCGGAGGAGTACACCTGTTTACCGTCCTTGTTCACGATAAATTCGGCGGAGGTATTAACTTCGTCACCGTTGTAGATCGAGTAATCAAACAGGGCATTCTCAGTCCAGTTTATCGCCTTGGACGTAACGTTGTTGATGGCAATCATCTTGACCGCTTCACCGGTAACGGCACACATCACATTAAAGGATACGACTTTGGTAGCCACGCTACCATCGACGGTGCTGACGTATGCGGTAACCTTGAAAACACCCGTCTTTCCCGGATGGGGGATGGAATAGTTATAAGCGGTTTCGGTATAGATTTGGGTACCGATATTCTCGTCATACTCACGATTGTACCCGCTGCCAACTACCGTCACGTGCAATACTTTGTTCACATTGCCCCCTATATATAGCGGCAAGGTGATTGCCCCGGTATAGGCGGTCCACCACCGGAAGTTGCTCGCGTTGATAGTCAACGAGGTCAGGGTCACGGTCCATACGAACGCGGGGGTGGTGACTTCGGTCACTTCCCCGGTCACTTTTACCATGACGTTATTAGCACCCGATGTGAGAAACTCGGTCACGTCAACGGAAGTAACACCGGTGGAGTTGATATACATTTGCTTCTGAACAACATAGTCCCCATCACCGTTCTTTACCGAGACCTCACATAAGCCACGCTCGTTGGTGTTTTCGTAAGGGTCCAGTGCCGAGTAACGTTCCTGCGAGATGAACTTAAACTTGATGATACAAGGTTCGTCCTTGCTGGCCGAAAGTGTCTTCCCGTCCATTTCATTGACCACACGCACATACCGCTGTACCACAGCCTGACCGCCGGTCGTGTTAAGCGGACCGCTGACTATCTCACCGTTCGCTTCCGCATACAGGTCAGTGCCCTCGATGAAGATATTGTCGATCTTCCGCGCCATTTCATCTTCCAGCAGACTCAAGGAACGCTTGAATGCGGTGATGGACTGGTTGATCTTCGTGATCTTCTCCTGCAAGTCCTCCTCCCCGGAGGTGTCGTTCACCCCGTCCACCAGTTCGTTGATCTTGCTGACCATCTGGTTCAGTTCCGCCGCCTTCAACGAGTCGCCGGCCGTGAACGTCTTTCTTAATTCGCTTACTGCCATAATCTACCCTAAATAATTAGCGCTGTCCAGTGCGCTGTAATCCAACGTGAATACCGTGATTGTTTCTACCTTTCCGCCCTTGGCCGAGAGTGCGTGCATGATCAGGTTCGTTTCAAGCGTACCAGTGCCCGGTAAGTCGCTTTCGATGCGGCAGATACGGGCGTTGGTAGTGTTACCATGATCATCCGTGGTACGCCTGAGCACAAACTTGATATAACCCATTACCCTATGCGTTTAATTGTTCGATGTCCGCCAAGATCTGTTCAGTTACTGCCTTCTGCTCCTTCCAAGTCAGTGCGTCACTGTTGAAAGAGATACCCATCTCACCGTCTTTCTTCCAGTTCATATAGCAGACCGTCTCTTCGTCACGCACACACATGCCGGACACTTCCTTTTTACCATTCTTTTCCGTAATGGTGTACTTGATTGTTACATCGCCCACCTTGCTGGTGGCGGATGTACTTACATTCTTCACTTCCATAATTATTCCTTTCCTTCAATTAAGTCACATACCTGGCCATATCCGCCGGCTACTAAAAATTCGGCGCATACGTCCTTTACCAATGTTGCCTCTTCGGTGGAGATTTCCACTTCGGACGGGCTTTCGCTAATTCTCTTGCATACCTTATAGGCACTGTACTTCCTGTCATTTCCGACTTTCGATTCCGAGCCCAGCACATACAACGCTTCGGACACCTTGTCAGCAATGATTTCCTTTGTCTCCTGACCCTTGTAATTTTTAAAGGGAACATTAAAATTCACTTTCATAATATTTCTCCTATGTTTAATTATCTATTATCTCCTATGATCGCAAAAACCAAACCGGGGCCGGATTCTCTGTTACCTCCTGTATCAAATATGGACGCGCGAAAACTGTTAGCCGTAAAACTATGAAAGCTAACCAACCTGGCATTATCTCCATACACATTTCCAACGACATAATACCTCGTATGACCCAGATTATGAGTAATTAAAATACTGTTGTTTGAATAAGAAATATTCCATTTACCCCAATACCCGTATTTGTAAACAATCGAATATGCGTTATTCACAGTAGTAAAGCACATACCTTTTAAAACACCGGGTATATCGACGCGCCCACTGACAACAGTCAACGCTATATTGTCATAATTACTACCGGACGCACCCACATAAAGCCCAATATTAGTAGTACTGTTATCATTTATAACCCGATCATTTGTAAACCTTGCAACAGCGCTAATTCCTCCAAGTGTAGCCGGCAGGAGATTGCCTCCTATACCGGAGAATGTCTTATTGATATCATTACGGAAAACAATATAAGCATCGTTATTAAAGCCCTCATTGGTTAATCCGTTACCTTGTATTTTCAATCCGCCAACGGTACCGTCCACGGCTGCCAAATGCTTTGCCGTAATCCAGTCAGAGTTAATCAGGGAGGCCTGTATATACCCGCCATTGATGATCGTAGTGCCCAGCATGGCCTTCTCAACCGCACTCTTATACGCCAAACTTCCTAATGTATTTGACAGGGCATCCACCTTTGATTGCGCTGTGGAAGCGGCACTGTTTATCGCGTCGGTCTTTGCCGTGTCAACATAGCCTGTCGTTGCTTTTCCGTTGATGGTACCTTGCAGGTCAGCGTTGAAGGAGTTGAAGGTGACAGCCCCGGTTATATCCAGGTATTTGGACGCTATCTTTACAGAAGTTCCTTCAAACACCACCTTATCGGCTCTGATTGAGGCGTTGGAAATCAGATTACCGGCCTGATCGGCCGTGATGAAAGTACTGATGTCAGCCTGCTTGACTATCTTTCCGTCAACGACCGCATTGGCGAACAGCGTGGCAAATGTTCCGTTCCCCGTTACCAGACCGGACGTGTTCTTCAACGTGCCGTCAGAGTTGAACCTTCCTGCCACCACAGAGATGCTGTCCCTGTTTTGCTTGATAGCCGTAGCATTTGTCTCACCGGTTGCCTTTGCGGCACTCGCGGTAACACCGGCAGCGTCAGCGGCTTTCTGGGCGACACTTATCAAACGCTTTGCTTCCGTATCGTTCGCTCCGACCGTCAGCAGGATACTGTCGCCAAGGTTTTTTATGTAAGCGGTTGTAGCATTGCTGGCAGGGGTCCAGTGAGAAATTGAAAACGCTGCTCCGACTGCCTTGGCGGTCACGCACCTCAAGGTATCATTTGAATAGTTTACACCGCTACCCGAGTAGGTGGCGTTCACCCATAAATCGCCAATGTCATAAGCTTTCTCGTTCGTCGGTTGGGATACGAATACCCTACGTTTTCCGTCTGCGGTGTCCTGGGCTTTGGCGGCATCTTCCAACGCCTTGACGGTCTGCTGGTCCGTTATACTGTTCCAGCTATACGCCCCGTTCGCATTCTTTTCGAAACGGTAGGCCAGTCCGGAAGCCCGGTTGTAAAATATATCCTGCTCGTGTAGAGCCTTTAAAGCGTCTGTGGTCCATTCTACCGCCGGGATGTTGCTCAAAGTCGGTGCGTACTCAAAGAACCAGATTGTAAACTCTCTGTCCACTTGATCCTTAACGATGTCAAAGTCAGCCTTAAGGTCGGAAAACATATCATCATAGCTCTTGCCGGTAACCTCAGAGATAAACTGACCGAGAAACTTGTTAAGGGTTGGCGACAGGATGGTTACCTCTTTATTACGTAGCGTGTACCCGTTGATACCCTTGTACTGCTTGATCGAAGGCGCATCATCGCCCACAGTGGAGAGGATGATCGCGTTCTGACGTGTCGTGTCGGTTCGATTACCGATCTGCACGATTTCGTCACCGGCAGACGGTTCCATGCTGCCGATGTCACAGTCCGCTTTACTCAAGTCTATGTAATCATCACCGACAGCCGTTACCAGTCTCCAGTAATAGATATTGGAAACATTATGTGACGTACCTTCCTGAACATTGAATGTTCTGCGACATGCCTGATCGCCTGCCACAAACTCTTGCCGGATGGACTTTTCCCCGTCATTTTGCTTAAAGTAACAGCGGTACACGTCAGCAAGTTCCTCTACTTTCGTACATTCCATGCTTGCCGGGGTAAGAATAATTTCACCGCCTACATGACGAAGCTGTTTGATGATAAGTTCTATGAAATAAGCCACTTTTCGAACAAGTAAATCATCCACTTCAAGGTAACTCCGTCCAGTCTTCTGATCATATTTCAATACGTATCCGTTACCCAGATCTCCACTCACGAAATCGGGAGACACGATACTGAAGACATTCTTCAGTTCGTCAAAGACGGCCGTTACCGCACCACTGTCACTGACACTGATGCCATGACCTTTTTTGCCGATAAGGAGACCTTTGAGGAAGGTGATTATTTCTTTCGCAGTGTCGACCTGATCCTTGCGAAGAAACATGGCCAGTAACCGCAAGGCAGAGAATGTATTACTATCCGTTGCGGGTGTAGAATCATTCCTTCTGATAAGATACACACCGTTGCCAACCCCACCGGTATAAGTCTGCCCAGCAAGCGTTACGCTGTCTATCTTTTCTTCCAGTTCTCCGATGCGGGAATAAGCGGCTGTCTCACCTACGATATATTCAGGTGAATCAAAAGGATAGTCAAGGTTGAACTCGAAACCTATGATACGTGATTGTCTTCCGTTCTCAAAGTAGGCCTTGTTGATAAGGTTCACCTTCTGTCCCATGCCGTAAAGGTTATGAATACCATCTTCACGATATGCGTCATCGGACATCATCTTGCAGTTGTAGGTATTCGGGTCTATCTTGGACTTGGTAACGCACTTCTCGGCCTTGGTCTTCAATTCCTGCTCTGCGACAGACACTAATCCAAGCTCTGTTATCTTTGTGCTGTCCCATCCCGATAATACATACTTATCCCCGTTGACAGGGGCGAGTACTCCATCGGGCAAGGGTCTACCGTAGTCCTCGTTACGTACAATCTCCCAAAGCTGTTCATCCTTGCCATCGGGGTCAAAGGTGACAGCGAACATCATACCGTTTAATTTTCCCGATTGGAAGGTAATTTTCAGTTCCTCACCAGGAAGAACATAATCCTTTGAGAAAGTGATACCTGTGTCCTTGAAACGGTAGGCGTTCCATTTCTTTTCGGTAGTCGTTCCATCAGCATTCTCGATGGTTTCGGTGTACTCTTTAGTGGTAATGTCCGACATCGTTCCAACTCTCCGTGGATAGACCTCATCGAAGATAACAATCTGTTCGATGGCTTCCTCGGTAGTCATATTATGGTATGCGTCAATGTAGGGAATACCCTCGGGCAGCATTAATCTTTTCTGAACCACACCATTCACCACCACCGTTTCATCAACGGGGCGGTAATTTGAAGGAATGTTCCTTGTAGAACCGAAAGCATAGATTCTCGTTGCGTAAGTCGATTGTGAATCCGAACGGGACATTTCCTCTACATTTACACCGATCTCCCAATTAACAGGATCACCGAACTCACAACGCCCGAAGTGAATGATATTCTCTGTCACCCAACACTCACAATCCCATTTCTTCGCCATTTCAAAGCAAGCGTCAAGAATGTTGATGTTGTCGTAAGACATCAACTGAGCTTTATTTTCAACCGTGCTGTCAATGGAAAAAACAAAATCCTGTCCTTTGTATGTGTAGCCAAGAGCTTTTAAATTTCTCAGGACTATACCAACTTGAACATCCAGTGGAGCGGTCAGGTTCCAGGACGCTTCCTGTCCGGCTGTCTCTGGGGTGTATTTGAAAATTTTGTTTTTCCATTTCCAGTAATAAGCGTCCAACCGCAACTCATAGTCATAACCTGCGGTATTGGTGTTGAATGTGGAGCTTTGAATGTCGCACACTTCAAACAGTCCGAAGTCACATTCAACGTATGAACCAAGTTTGAAGTATATGGGATTCTCCAAGGAAAACTTCAACGTGATGTAGTCTTCCTTCATAAACATAAACTTCCGCTTGCAACCTTCATCGGGAAGGGTTGCAATAAGGGTGTTGCCGGATATGTCTTTGATGTCTAATCGTTCCATAACACATCAAAGGTCGGAGATAAAAAAAAGAAGCCCTAAAAATTCGGGCTTACTGTTGTGACATCAGAAATAAGGTCACAAATTAAGTTCTATTTGCTGGATTAGGCTCCGAAAATTTACTTGAAATCTTACCAAATGTCCGGTCTATACTTTGCGCATAGGAAACACTTTTACCAAGATAGATTAGATGGTAGACCTCGTTACTATTAGCTGGAATCTTAATATCAATTACACTTCTGTACAATTCCTCGAAGAAAGCTTTTTTCTTTGATTGATAATCAGATTGGGAACTGCCCTCAATAGTAAATGAAAGCGTTATTTCCCGTTCATCCACTTTGGGGTTATTTATTATCACTCGCTTCCCATGTTCCAAACGGGATTTATTCTCGATGAACTCTTTCATAGGAGCAGGCGTTCCGATTACATCAAGAAAACTTTCTCCCATTCTCACACCCCATGTGGCGTATGCGTCTTTATTGTTTATAAGTAAATCTGGCATAAACTGTATTTTTATTGTTATATTTGCACATAATTCAAATTTATATAATATGGAGGAAAAGCATATCTTAAAACTTAATTTTGGAGGAGAAGTAATTGAACATGATTTCAGTTATATGAAGATTCTCGAATTTACTAAACCCAATGTTGTGTTCCATAGGAATAATAAGTCGTATTCATTGGATAAAACAGAAATATTTTTCGAGGATAATGATACAACAATCATAACAAAACTTTCCTTCAAAGAAATCTAAGCAAGGCAGGAAAATTCCTGCCTTCTTCTTTTAGGGAGCTAAGCCTATGGTATTCTTTTTAACTTCTGCTATATCTTTCTGCATTTGTTGAATAGGCTTCACTATAGCTCCAGTATTCTCCGAAATTTGCATCAGTTCAAGATAAGAATTAGCAATTAAATTCCTCGTGTCATCCGCAATATTCCTTACCTCTGTATTCACAGAAAGAATTGTATCAGCCTTTGCCGTCAGCAGATTGAGCGCTTGGGATTGGACTACGCTCTGATTCTTAATTTCCTCATTGGATGCCTGCAAAGCCGTGAAACGTCCGTTTAGTTCTTCTCCAGTATCTTGAGACATGGCCTCAAATCCTCTTTTTGTAGAATCCTGAGAGGAAGATTCGGATGTCCAGCCAAGCAACTCTTTCAATTTATCCCGCTCTTTAACCGCGTCGGTAACAATGTCGTTCCATTGCTCCTGCAACTTTTTATAATTTTCCTCAGAAATACCTGTTTTATTATCGTTAGCAGCAGCAAAAGCATCATACCATTTTTGTAGTTCGGCTTTATACTTATTACCAAGCATAGTAGTAAGCATAGCCTTCTGCATATACCTCTCAAAATTATTAGCAAAGTCTTTTGCCGAACTATCCATATCCATCAAGGTATCGACAAAGTTGTCAAATACGCTATCAAATGAAACTTGGGTAAGCTGTTCTTTTACTTGGTTCTGTATATCCTCTAATTTCTCAGAGCCATTGACAATATCCTGTATGTATTTTACAAAGTCACCGTTTACAGTATTAAGGACAGATACCAGTTTAGGATCGGCAAGCACTTCTTTTAGTTGTTCTGCAGAAAGATTAAGCAATGACTCTGCATTCGTGACAGATTCACCGACAGCACCGGATATCCTATCCCAATCCTTTTTACTAAGTCTTTTTTCTATTCGTTTGCCTAAAGAACTTGATCCAATACTTGAGCCGCTTTGCCTTAATTCATTCAGAAGTTCATAATATCTTTGGGTTTGTTGCTTTATCAGGCTTTCGGCCTCTTTCCCTACTTTATAGGCTTCATCCCCATAGGATATTTTAATATACTCTTTCTTCTTGTCTATTAAAGTGTCCCACACGGAATTGAGTGCTTCATATTGAGACTTCATCTCATTGTATCGGGAATAATCAGCGCCAAACAAACCATCCAAGGCCTTTACAACTGATGAAATACCGGAAACAGCACTCATAGCACCACCTACAATATCACCAGACATTATCTGGCCAACTCCCATGGCTGTTTGGCCAACTCCACCTAACGCATCAGAAATACCAGCTATTTTATTACCAAGATCGTCGTTGCCAAATATTGTACCAAGATCCTGACCAAACTGAGATATAGCAGGAGTAAATTGAACAACAGCACTCCCGATCCCTGCAATCCCTCGAGCAATATTTTCCTGACCTCCTTTCGCTATTTCACCTGCCGCTTCTTTTACTTGCTTTTTGAAAAGCGCAAAAGGACTCTTTGCTCCCAATTCCTCTTTTAAACGACCAATAGCATTTCTTAGTGCCTCTGTTTGCTCGGTTGAAAGTTCTAAATTTTGAAGGGTATTGTCACTTATCCCAAGACCTAAAATATCCTTCTTTGAAACTGTCTTTCCACCGATTTGAGCATTTCCCTGTTCATCCTTAATGGCAGCGAGGTATTGCATCAATAATTCGGCTTTTTCAATAATGGACTGAATCTCGTTCACACTCTTTTGGGAAGCGTCAACAAAAAGCTGTCCCATTAAAGTCGTACTATTCTTTACGGAGTTGTCAAAATCATCAAGTGCATTAGCTTTCTCTTTCATCAAGATAGCTGCATCACCCGCCGTTTCGGCCTCCTTTATGGCCTTATCATATTTCTCAATAATGGCCAGCCTTTTCTGTTGATAGTTGCCAAACTTGATAAGATATTCGTTCCAAGACGCCTCTTGATCGCGTATCTTATCATCAAGTTGCTTTTTGGACGTATTTTCTATAATGGTATCCCAGATAGAGCTAATCTTCCCTGTATCCACCTTAGAAGAATCAAAAGTTTTTTTCTGGTAATTATTATTTTCTTTAGCCTTCAACTCTTCCTGAGCATCAAAAATCTCTTTCTCAGCTTGAATTACAGCCTGGATCATATCTTCTTTTTGTCTTTCCAGTGATTGGATCTCTTTCCGGTTATCCAATTCCCTCTGCATACGCTTCTTCTCAGCTCCTTCAGTCATGGCATCGATCTCAGACTGTGAGATTTCCATTTCCATATCTTCAGCCCGCCTTTTACGCTGGATTGCCTGTTTGCGTTCTATTTCAGAGATTTTATCATTCTGGGAACGAATGCCTTCTTGCTGTTTGCGAAGTTTTTCAGCAGCAGATTCTTGCCTGGAAGAAGTGTCATAAACCTTTAATTCTTTTTCGGCTTCTTTCAGCTTCTTGACATTATCCTTGTAACTCTTTACAACAGCAGCATCTATACCTTTGAAGTTACCAGCATCCATTAATTTCTTTTGAGAGGATGCAATGGAGTTTAAAGCGGCTTCAGCTTCTTTCTTCTGATTAGTCCAATGTTCCTTATTCTTAACAACACTTTTCTTATCATCTTTTTCTTTTTGCTTGTTAGCCTCTATCTGTATCTTTTCAATATCAGCGACCACCTTTTTAGCTGCTTCAAGTTTAGATTTTGCATCTGATAATTGAATTTCATATTGTCCTGAGTATGTACCTCTTTGAGAGTCTGCGGCTATTAAAGCATTTATTTTATCAACCTCTTTTTGAGCTAAGACAACATTTGTTTTAGCCCCAACCATTTCTCTCATATCGGATGCTTTGTTTATTTTCTCCAATAAAGAAAGCTTATCCATTAGTTTTATCTTCTCAATATCCATGTTTTTGAAGACTTCCGGTAGTATATTTTGAAGATTCAAATAAGCATCTGCCTTTTTGTATTGAGTAGAAGTTTCGTCTCTGATTACACTAAGTAATTCATTTATCTTATTTTTTAGATTTTCAGAAGCATTTTTCATTTTCTCCATTGACTCAGCAGCAGAACGAGCCGTCTTTTCAGCATAAGTTGTATGCTCTGCCAATGTATATACAGCAACACCGAGTGAAACAACAGCCATGCCAACTGCTACATAGGGATTCATTGCGAGAACCTTGTTATATGCAGCTTGAGCAACAGTAGCAGATTTAGTTGCTGTAATCTTCGCCCATATAGACTTTACAGAACCTTGTTCAACAATAGTATTTATCAGTAGCCCGGCTCGATAAACACCGTAAATTTCGATAAGAGCCAATACACTCTTACCTATAATGTCGTAATTCTTAACGATAGTATCGACAGCAGATATACTTCCTGAAATCAAACCTTGATTAGCAAGTCCTATTTCAGCCAAAGCCGTTGTTATCGTATCTTCCAAATTAGACATTTGTCCCTCAATAGTCTTTGCAATAGCTTCCGTAGAGCCTTCAACGCCTTTCATTGAGCCAAATTGTTCAACAGCTTTCATTACAGATTCAACCGTTCGGTCACATTCAACTGTCATATCACGGAACGAGAGTTTAACCTTATTCCCTTCTGTTTGAACCCGAACACCAAATTCTTTCCAGCGTTCAGGATTATTTATGTCGAGTATCGCTTCTGTCAGCTGGTCGAATGGTTTAGCTACGGTATTTGTGAAATCTCCCATTCTTTTCATGGCATCCATCGAAGGAGTTACACCACGATTGACAAACTTTATAAAGTCATCCGTCAGCTCATTTAGTTGAAAATTTGTCTTTGCAGCAAAGCTATTTATGTCAGACAGATACGATTTCGCTTTTTCAGAACTACCATTTAAAGCATTGGTTAGCACAGATTCATACTTCTGAAACATTCCAGCAGTTGAAACAACATTTGAAGCAACTTGTTTCAACATAGCAATTCCGCCAATAGTAGCAAGCATCTTCTTAAATGAAACTCCTACACCTTCGTTAACAGTAATAACAGCCTTACTTTCATCCTTGAACAAAGCGTATTCATCCTTTAGAGCTTTGGTAGATAATCTCGCAAGAGCCTGTTGTGATTGTAATTCACCGAGAGCATATTTTTGTTCTCCTAATGCTGCTTTTGCACGGTTTAATTCATCCGATAAAGATTGTCTTTTAGGGTCATACTTTCCTAATTTCTTATATTTCTCAGTAAGCATTGAAACATCATTCTGTGTCTCACGTATGATGTTTTTTTGTTTGATGATTTCTTCGGATAGGGAATTAACTGCTTTTTCACCGTCATAAATACCTTTTTTGAAATCATTTTCCATAGTTGCACCAGCTTTGGCTGCATCAGAAATAAGGATATTCATTTTCTTAGTACTTTCCCCTAATTGAACATTTAACTTTTTAAATGTATCAGGGGATTGAGTTGAATCCATAGAAAGGAGCGTTTGTTTCAACTTTTCTATCTCTGTTCTTAATCTTACGACCTCTTGCCAATCCGAAGCCACACGAAATACGAGCTTTCCCATTTTATTCTAATTTTTAATTATTTACTACTCAAATTTACAGTATATCCAAACCTTATTAGAATTTTCTTTCATTAAATTCGTGACAATAGACGAAAGGTTTGATATTTCTTATTTTACTTGATAAATTTACCACAGTTACAAGCTTTCATAGATGTTTTTTATCAACGAAAAACACACAATTAGCCGATTGTGCTAAAATAATTGTGAAAGTAGATATTGATAACCTATTTTGCTATTTCTAAGATGGCAGATGCACGACATTGGTAGAATTGTCGTGAAATAATAGGGTGTGATTAGATTTCTTGGTAGTTTTGCGTATTGTCTAACTAAAAACTACAATTATGGAAGATATGCTCACTTTTACAGGATGGATAGTTATCATCTTTGGTATTCTACAAATCGTTCTTTTCTTCAAGGTATGGATTATGACAGATGACGTTAGTAGGATAAAAAAGAACTTAATTGATGGTACAGACGCTTCTCTTGAAACAGCTAAAAAGGAAATCATGTTAGGGCATCCCGATAAAGCGTTTGAAATTTATAATAAATGTTTTATAAATGATATTGTAACATTGCATAAAGAAACTCGAACTGCTGGTATGAATTCAGAACCTGCAAAAGATGCCTATGAAGCAAAATATCAGGAAAAATGCCAATTATATAAAAATGAACTATCTAAATTGGGAAACAGCTATTTTATTGATTTTACGCGCTTTGATAATTTTGACAAAATAGATAAAATTATGTCATAACAAATAAAGGGTGATTTTTCACCCTTTATTCACTCAACAACATCTGTTTCAAAATCGGGCACCGTGCCCGGTTGTGATTTGCGTGATTGTTTTTCCGCTGTTTCTGATACTAATTTAAAAGCAAGTCATAATACCAACATAAAGGTACAAATTCCAACCCAACTATATAATAGCGCACGCCAACTTAATGACGTGCGCATTTATTTTAAGCCGCATCTTTACCCAAGAACTTTTCCACAAAGTAAATCTGCCCTTTACCTGTCACTTTGGTAGTGGTAGTTACCAATACAGAACCGTCCGGCTTGGTGATTGAGGTCTGTTTCAACTCAAAAAGCCCCAATTCCATTGATTTCTGCGTGGGCTGGTTATAGTAATTACCTTTCTGACAGAGATAGCCGTTTTCACGCATCCAAGTAAACAAGCGGTTCTGACCGATATTAACCCCATTTTGCTGCAATATCTTCGCCAGTTCGGCAACCAAACATGAGCGTTGAGAAGTTGAAACAGCGTCAGCAAAAAGAACTTTGGGCGCATCTTTCTGAATCTTCTGTTCTGCTTCGATACGTTTTTGCTTTTCTTCTTTCAGATTGGTCGCAAGTTGAATGAGAAAATCCGGTGAGGTGAGAGCCTTTTCAAGCGTTTCGTTCGTCATGTATGCACCATGCTTACGAATGGATGGCAGTACTTCATCGCATACCCAATCTTGAAATTTTTCAGCATCAGGCAAATTACTTCTCATTATCAAACGATATACATCTTTTTCTGGAATATATACCATATTAATACCTCCAGCACTATTTTCGTGTGGGTGATATACCTTTTTGCCTGATTTACAATGCCTTTGAATGGCATCTGCTGTATCTATATATCCAAGTGCATTAGCTACATCCTTTGCGCAAAACAAAGGTTCATCACTCTCATTCATCGCAATTCTCACTTTTCCGAACTGCTCATTTTGGAAAATCTGAATATTATTCATACTTTTACACAGTTTAAAAAATTAGACCCCACCAAAGGCAAGCTCCTCACTTCTTACCAATGGCGGGGTTTATACTTTTCAGCCGTGAGGATAGCTGCGTTATTTCTGTTTGCGAATTTACCACTAACCGATTGCGTGACCTAAAAAGTGTCGTGCATAGTCACGACAACCAATCCATTGTCGTAAATTCATTGCAAACTTATCTTATAATCGTGTAAGAGAAGAATTTTCATCCACTTGGCTTGTGACATCAGAGCTATTGTCACAAAATAATTGGCGGTTCTCTAATTCTATGCTGTTTCATACTCATTTCTTTAATACTTCATCAATCATATTACGAAGTTCTTTCAACTCTTCCTCGGTCAAGCCGTACACATTACCCAATGCAGAAGGTTTCTCTATTTTAAGAGCGTATTTTACCCCCCCTATTGCTTTTATATTGGTATGATACCGATACTAAATCGTTTACTCATTTCTTGTTACTTTTAAGTTTATTACTATGTTCCCAATCTCTGATTTGGTAACTCGGTTTGGTGGTGGTCTGATATTAAGGTTCATAATCATTTCGTTAAAGTTTCAACCCTGCCACTCATTGTTGTGCCGATAATATACGCCACATCATTGGCACAGTTATTCAATCTGCCTACCGTTTCATCCATACAGTCCCATTGCCCGGCATCCCTCAGTTCTTTTTCATCCATTGCCGATTGTACGATATTACGAGCTTGATTGATAAGACACATCGCTTTCAGTAATTCAGAGTGAACAGCTTTGTTCTTTATCTCTTCAATGTTTATTTCTGGTATCATAATCGTTATATTTTATGTGTTAGTATTCTATTTTATCTTATGTGATAATTTTACAATGCAAATATATCACATAAAGCAAATATAAACCAAATAAAAGAATAGTTATTTTTATCCCAAATGATATTTTTAACAATTAATCATATCATATATAGCAATTATTGGATTTTATATGTATATTTGCATCATCATAATTAATATATCATATATGAAATATAGAATTAAGGAGCTTTGCAAGGAAAAAGGCATTACATTGGAGTCTTTAGCCTTAGGAATTGGAACATCTCAAGCAAGTATTAGCCGAATCATTACGGGTAATGGAAATCCTACAATGGACAGTTTAGAAAGAATAGCTAAATTTCTCAATGTTGAAGTACCTGAATTATTCGTCAATGACGGTGTGATGGGATTTATTAAAGCTAAAGGACAATTATTTGAAATAAATTCAATATCGGATATTGAAACTACATTAGAGACAATAAAACTATTGTAACTGTTTGCCCCATTTTCGGTACTAAATTCAAACTAAAGTAAAAAGAGGACTAAAAGCGGATGAATTTGAGTACAAAGGAGTAGTTTACACGATAAAATCACGTTCTGACTTGGAAAATTTACTAAAAATAGTTGGTTAGTTAAAAATAGTATATACTTTTGCAATTTGTTTAATATTAAAAATACACGATTATGAAGAAAATTTTATTCTTAGTGATTGCCTTATGTTGTTATACTTCTATTAATGCTCAAGTAATGAGGGCAGAAGAGTTAGAAGAATATGCCAAAGAGAGATATGGAGATAAGTGGACTGAAGCAGCAGCAACGTTAGGTTCTCAACTTGCTCTTGACAAGAACAATTCTCTGACTTATACCCAAATAATAGAATGCGGAGAATCGAATAAAGAGCAGTTATATGTAACATTGAACTATTGGTTTACTGCTACATTCAATGACGCAAATTCCGTTATAAAATTAAATGATAAGGACACAGGAGTTATAATAGCCGAAGGATACGTATCGGATATTGCCGGTCATGTAGGGGGAATGAACGCTTATAATATTAGTATTCGTCCAATTATAAAAGTGGATATAAAAGATAAAAAAATACGCATTACTTACACAGTACAATATTATGATGTAATAAAGTCTTCAGGTGGTGGTATTATGGGAGCAATAGGAGGAACCATACCTGTAAATGGAAATGAGAAATGGGCCCTTGAGAGTTGCTATCCTTTTGTTGAAAAGGATCAGCATAAAGCTAAGAAAACATCATCAAAAGCACTTGTTATGACACATGCTTACTCTAATGTCATAATGGACAAAATTGAAGAAGCTGTAAAAAATGGAATTGTCGGAAATGAAAACGATAATTGGTAATTTGCAATAACATATAAGGTTTCGCCCCGTTCCTTCTGATTCGGGGCTTTTTTATTGTTCACATAACTAAGTGCCGGTCCAATCTCAACTCTCAGAAAGCGTATAAATAGGATATGTCCCTTCACATGATTTTATAGCCGGTTCACATAAGAAACGCGCCGGTACTTCTTGTGTGAACCTTCCTCTTATTAGTTCTGTTTTATATGATAATAGATGTGATTTAGCTGATAGTCATGTTGATATTGGTTAAAAAGCTCGTTTTGAAAGTGCTATCATGAGTAAGCCACCGGAAGAGATACAAAAGTATGGAAAAAGGATTAGTAAAACGACATTGCAATCTTTGTTTACCATTATTTCGACATTGATAGTCACATTTGTTTTTGTACTACAATTACTAAAGCTAACATAATAAAAGCCGGATTTCTCCGGCTTTTTCTTTACCTATCTCTTTTTTCTACGATTTGCCAATTCCTTACCACTGATTTTCCTTACCTTTTGACCACTATATACTGCGTGTAACTTATCTCGTTGCATCATCAACAGATTTCTATAAGGGATAACCTCAAACACTTCTGTATAACTCAGATGAAGCGTATCAACCAAATGGGCTATCTGCCCGAAGAACGTTGTGTTTCCTACTGTTTCGGTCTTGCAGCCAGCATCGACACGTTCCTCATCGAGCTGACACACTGAAAAGCCGAAATATCCATCATAGAGAAACACACCTCCAAAGCGTCCTTTACTTCTTCAAAAGTTCCATTTTCCAAGGCCTTAGCCAGCTTCTCGTTACCACAGATGAAACACGATAACCCATTCAATAGACCTTCAGTTAGTTCCGGTATCTCTTTCATGGCTTCTACTATATTCTCTCCCTTCATATCGACAGTAGAGAAGTGACGTATGGCCCGGCAGATAATTTTAATCGTTGGCGGCTTGATAGTGTAGACCACATCGCCGATTACCACATTCTTGAAATCTAATCCTAACAGGGAATCAGATACTATTTTTGCTGCTTGATTCATTCGATTAAATTAAAAAAAGGAGAAGGTGACAAATACCACCTCCTCCCTTTCAATTACACAATCTTTTTACCTTATCCCGCCGAAACCACAACTTCAGATTCATCGAACCATTTCTCGGAAGCCAAACCATCCACACCTGTAGTCAGCGGAGATGCAGATACGGCCAAACCAATAGCCTTATCCGTATTGGCACCACGTCCATTTATAGCCGCCTTCGGAAATACAACATATACACCGTCCTTAGTTTTACCAATTACACATTTATGGATAGGTTTGTATTTACCTCTTTCCCAAGATTTATCAGTAGATTTACCACCTTGCAAATCAGCTTTAGTAGCGTAATCATACTCGCCGATAGTGAAGTTAAGTTTCACTTCTCCCGGTTCTGATGTCTCTCTATAATACTCACCAGTCAAGGCATTCTTATACCGGGTAGTACTCGCCTCTGACTCCTCGTATTGGAATGTATCACCATGCACATTTTTCACTTGCTTTGTAGCCGCATTTTTCAGGATAGCAGCAACTTCCGCACCTGACAAACCTGTTGCTTTATTGGTAACCGATGCTATTGGTTCTGCATAATACAGTTCATCTATTTCTACTGCTGTAATCATAACTATTTTATATTTAACACATTAAACAAAATTCTCACATTCACATAATGACACTTCAAAGCTGCATCCGCTTCCGTGCCGATCGAATCAATCGAGTAACGATAGGTTGTGCCGTCATAGGTGCTTACCACATCATCAAATCGTTTGTTTGCTTCTCTTTCAAGCTCATTCAGACGGATGGTGTTCGCTTCATTCTCGCTTAAATCGGGCACGCAAAGATTCACTTCAGCAAAAGACTTCTTCCAATAGGTGCCTGGCTGTTGCTTCTTTGCGTGGATGACAATTCTTTCGGAAGTCAATTCACCGACCAGTTTTTCACCAGAGGGTACTATGTCTATTCCGAAAGCCTTGCAATCCCGATAGATAATGTTTCCTATGTCAGTGGTTACTATCATTCAAATTCTTCTTTTAATCGTTTCTCCGCATACAAAGCGGCACCACTTAAAACATCAAACCCTTTAGATTCCACGAATGAAGCATATTCCGCTTCGTTTTTCAGAGTTAAACCGTCTTTATCGACATCGTAATTATTAGATGTTCTCAAAGTGAGCGTGTGGTCTTGATAATCGCCATGTTCCTCCGCGTACTTCACGGCTTCATCACCCACATCAATCATCTTCTTCTGCACTTCCCATTTTCCGTCTTTGAGGAACTGGTCAACATCCGAAAAATCGAAATCTACATCCATAGCTCCGAGTTATTGAAGTAGTTCGTATTCTTAGCCGTGTAAACCTCGCCTTGCCCCCTTACACTTTCACCATCCATGCAACGGACTTCATCCCCTGCCTTGACGGTGATTCGCTTCTCACATACGACATGAAAAGCCGGATGGTAAACTGTACCATTGTCGGACGTAAACTCTTTTGTGGTGTTGTCATCACAACGGCACTTGCATACATCCTGCCAATCTTCACCACCGGTACCGGGAATCGGTCGCCCAAATTCATCGGTTTCCATCGGCTTGATGACTTTCACCTGCAATATGTGTGGAGCGAATATCATAAAAAAGTGCATTTAGGTTTATTGCTCAATTCATCTTTCAATCCGTACTGCTTGCACAGCAACGAATAGTAATCCTTGATGCCTTCAATGTTCCAAGACATGGAGAAGCCGCTTTCACTGATTGATGTAGCACGAAGCAATAGAGAGGGGATAAACCGAACGATAGATACGTGTACACGAGTATGGTTATCGGGGGTTATCTCATCCTCTCCGCTTATCTTCGAGTTAAGACACATATCCAAAAGGTCAGACTCCGACAACTGAATGCCGAAGGTCTGAAACTTCTGTTGTATGTAGTCGTTTACCGTCATATTAGTATGGCGTAATCAATTTACTGTATGCAGTGTAACTATAATGGGTACAATATTTCGATCTATAGACGTACCGGAACGGACACTTAGGAATATCGACTGATTTGCTTTGCATGGCCGGACTTTCGGTAACGACAAATACAGTTTGCGGGGCTGCCACTACCAAGAAATCCATAGGGACGGTTTTAACGACATCATCCTGAATGACCGGCATGCCGACATCAATCATCGAAACATCCGATTTTGGTGGAGTAGATTCACTCACAGAAGCTTGCACACTCAATGACACAAAGGCCATCATCAAAAAGCCACACATGGCAAAAATAAAATTCTTCATTTCTTTACTGATTTATAGAATTAGACAATGGAAGGGTAGCATTACCTACCCTATCCTTTTCATGCGTTCATCGTAGAAAGGTCGATGTTCACAATCTTATTGGGAGCAATAAACTCAGGAATCCACTCAGCAGTGTACTCCATGTATCTACCCTCTTCGTCACGATAGTTACATACGGACATCTGGCCTTCGGAAGAATTGTAAGAGCGTCCCGGAACGGGGTCGGTCATTACATACGGTTTATGATGGCGCATCTTCATCACCTTATCGGTTTGCAACAAGGTGATGCGGTCATCTACGTAAATCTGCACGTTCTCACCGTTCTGGTTCTCTACATAATCTTCCTTGATTTCGATTGCCGGAAGACCAATTCCCGTAAATACGCTGGATGCCATCTGGTCAGTTACCAACCCTGCGTTAACCATGAACTCACGTTCGCCAAGAATCATCTTGAACTTGTCCCCGAACTCAGAAGCACCTACAATGTTCTTCATAAATGTGCCACGAGACATAATCATCTTGGAGAAAACACCGTATTTAGCTTTCAACTTCTGAATCTCCTGCTGCAAGTAAGAGATGAACTTATCTTTTACTGCGGCGTCAGGAGTAAGGAAATGGAACGGCAAGTCGATGTCAAGCAATTCGATGTTCTCCTTGTTGTCCGCCAAGTGAACCTGCGCCTTGCCGGTCATCAGCAACTCCGGAACAACGATGTCCATACGCTTGTGTGGAGCAAGCAAA
Source organism: Bacteroides fragilis (assembly GCF_019583405.1). GTDB lineage: Bacteria > Bacteroidota > Bacteroidia > Bacteroidales > Bacteroidaceae > Bacteroides > Bacteroides fragilis_B. The sequence goes on from NZ_SZUU01000002.1 coordinate 440,003, forward strand.
ATCTGACGGTAATCATCAACAATAAAATCAATGATTTCCTGCAAGATTGTACGTTGGTCAGCAGTGTTGGCAGCATTGAATTTATCAATGATGTCTTGCAACTGAGACAGGCGTTCAATATCCATCTGATAACGGTCACCCAGGTAAGCGATTTCGGTGTAACCGCTTCCGAGGCTACGTCTTTCACGGATAGGCTTCTGGTCATTCTTGCCAATGATAGAACCGGCAACAACACCCGTTACTGTCCCAAGATAAGTCTTGAAAACACGGGTTTTGGTTTCCAAGAAGTCCCCGTATTGCTTCCAGTAGATTGTGTCCAATCTCATTTGAAGTACACGGTCGATAATCGCCTTAACGATTGCGGGGTCTGTAAATAAAGTTTGTATGGTCAAATTCATATCTAAACTTTTAATGATTAATACTCAAACTGGAAACGACTGGTCAATCCTACCTTGTCCAGTTCATGAATCGGAAGAACCAGCTTGCTTTCCTTTACCTCATACGCCTGCATCAGAAGAGTACAAAGAACTGCTCCGTCACTTTCAACTTTCTTCGCATCGTAGAGAACGAAGTTCGCTGTATTCTTCTTCACCGTACCGCCTACTGCAGTAGCTTCAAAGAGAACTGCATCCTTAGCGATGTTTTCTCCGAAAGCCGCTTTGATGGTTAATACATCATAGGCTTTATTGGACTTGTCGATAGATGCCACTTCCGCACCTTTCTTCCCACTTCCGATGAACATACCCTGATATGCCAGAGAATCTTTTGCCACCTTGATGGATAGATTAGCTTCTCCAGTTGTGTAGGCTTCTACCACTTTCACGTTGCGTACCGGAACGAGCGTGCGCTTTACCAAATCCGCTTGTACCGGAGTAAACACGGGCAAATAAGAGCCTACCACGAGGTTGGTAATATCCAACTTCCACGGTCCACTCTTTCGTACCCCAGTTTCAACGCGGTAAAACTCTTCCGGCTTGTAATCCGGTTTCAAGTCATAATGTGTACCTGCTGCCATTTAATTTACTTTTTAGATTCAACAATAGTTTTTGTTCCCTCTGAAATCATGTTGGCGATAGATTCAGATTCTTTCTCAATCTTCGTCTCCGCTGATTCAGGAGGGGTTACTCCTTGAAATCCGACATTTGCCAATTCTTGTTTTGCGTCCTTGAAGTAGGTGTCTAAGTCCGCGTCATCAGGAATCGCATAACGCTTTGCAAATGTTTCGGGAATACCATACTCCTTTGCCTTTGCCATAATCTGCTCCTGCCGGGTAGCCTGTGACTTCTCAGCCTTAAACTGAGCGAGTTCATCGGAAAGAGGTTTAACAGCAGCACTCACCGCATTTGCAATGATGGTCGCCATGTCATCTTTCTTATCTTCCGGCTTTGGATTTGAGTTAGGATTGGGATTAGGATTCTCGATTGGCTTACCGTCTTTAAGGTTATGCCTTTTCTCGTAGTTCAATACAGAAGTACGGGTAGCATCCCCGGCACGGAAATCACCATAGGAATTTAACACGTCCGAAAAGCTGATACCCTCAACGATTGAGTTTACCTTTGTATCGTCCGTTACACCCTCTGCCTTTTTAGCGGCTATTCGGGTTAAGATAGCAGTGTCCACCCCAGTGAATTTCTGTTGTAGTCCTGCCAAAATTTGTTCTAAGATTGTCATACCGTATGAATTGTTAAATTGGAATTTCAAATTGCGGAAGTAAAAATACAATCAATACAGATGATTAGTGAATATTTAAGCTTTCCATTCGTGACCTCAAAGCGATTGTCACAAATACGGTATAAAAGTAGAAAGTAAATAGGTGGAGGGGGAAATAATTAGATAGGTGATACACGACAATGGAACGATTGTCGTAAAAGAATAAAAAAGGCGTGAAACCGAATGGAATCACACCTTTCTTTTGAATCTAAAAGCCTTAATGTACTATGATAACTTTTTCTTCTTTGCTTCCTTAATAGACCCAATAGTTAAAGCTACTATTGGAACCAAATTTAATCCTAATTGTAGAGCATAATTTATATACGCTCTATTTAATATAACTGGAATTAAACCAAAAATCCATTGAGTTATCCAAATTAAAAAAGCCAGAATCCCAAGTCCCAATATAACCCCAATAATAGTAGCTACCTTATCTTTTTCAACAACAAAAGGAGCAAATATTAAGAATAACAATAATATTGCAAATAAAATAACCCATAGAAGAGATGACGTTACAGTGTGCCACATTTGATTTCTATTAACTTCTGGAAACCATTTTCCTATTACAGACAATATATTATCATCTGAATTTGTAATATTTGCTTTTGCGTTCTTTTCTATATTTGCATTTTCAAATAACGAAGCAAACCACTGAAATACATTTTTTCTATTGATTGCCTTCTCTATTTTATCATCAAGATGAGACAAAATAATAGAGTCTGATTTACATACAGCTTTTGCTTCTTCAACTTTTACTATATAATCAATTTCTATTTTATTTATCCAATAATATGAAATTCCCAAGATATTGTCTAATGCAAGAACTACTAACACCATCAATAGTGGAATGGCAATTTTTCGAGACACAGAAATTCTATCGCTTTCGAAAAAGCCAATAAACTTCCTTATCAATTCTTCCATGTTTAAATATTTACTTCAAGTTCTTTGCCTATTAAGTCAAAGTATAAATTCTGAAGTTGATGAAGTGATCTAACTGGTATATTGTAATCAACTCCTTTCAAACAAAAATGTGCATCAAGTTCAATCAATGAATGATAATAGACCGTAGCATTACCAAATTGCTTTTTTTCAAAACCACACTTCAAAAGCAATTCCTCTGTGAGAGGTATAGGTTCAAGAAGATGGTAATCATATTGGTTATGATTACCTTTCACACTTACTAAATAATCATCAATAGCGAATATTTTACCTTCTACAGATTTTGCTCCACTGGAATTTTTAGGAAAGACATAATTCCCTATTCTTAATTCTTTAACGTCTATCATACTCCTAACACAATATTAGCATCAATATTCAGCTTCCGGCTTATCTCACGAGCAACTTTCAAAGTCGGCTCACACTTACCAGAAATATAATCACTAAGACGCGATGGGCTGACACCTACTAATTTTGCAAGTGATTTCTGATTCAGTCCCATTTCGTACATACGAAGTTTAAGGACATCTACAAGCGTTGGCTCTCCCAAGGCGAAATGTTCTTCTGAATAATCAGCAACTAAATTAGAAAGAAGCTCCAATTCTATAGTATTCGGATCGTCCAAAGGAGTATCGTCTTTCACTAATGGAAGAAGCTCCTCTACTCTCTTTACTGCCCATTCATATTGGGGTTGATTTTCTATTTTTGTCATAATCCTAAATATTAGAACAATCTATTTTATCATATTCTTTATGAGTACCAATAAAGCGAACATACACAAACTTAATGGTAAACTTAATGACTACTACTAAACGATAGTTATTGCCTTTAATATTGAACACATAGTGCTGGTTACCCACATTATCTACACTATTAAATGTTTTTTTGACATCAGCAAAACAAGTCCACTCGCTTCTTTTAGCGATAGTAGCCCATTCTTGTAAAGCCACTTTTGAATCGGGATGGCTCTCTGCATATTCTTTTAATGCTTGTTCGGTAAATATTCTCATTGGTTACTCAATTATCATGTGACAAAGATAAGAATAAGATTCTATTTTTCAAAATTTAATTCCAATATTTATAACCGATACGAAAAAATAGCGGTAACTCCGAAGAATCACCGCTAAATGTTCTATTTTTCATCCATCAAAATTATAACTCCCGCAATTTTTCTGACTAATTCTCTGTTTTTTGTTCTTTATTTCCGATTTGAGCATTCTTTGCAGCCTGTTCTTCCTGTATCTCTTTTAGCTCTTCATCCAGTCTATCAGCATTCCCGGCAAACATAATACCTTCACGAGTAGACCAGATACCACCACTGACAGCGGAGACGGCGGTAGTAACCTTGTCATTCAAATCATCAATCAGCCTTTTCGTTTTTGATTTCAATTATCATTTTATCTGTTAAGTTACGTGATCGCAAACAATTTATCACTGAAACAATTAGCATTATGGCAGACGAAATAAAACCAAATACAAAAACAGCATACCAAATATCATGTGATACCCCTAAAAAGTCTTTATCAAAATTGCAAGTTAATAGACTTAATAAAATTGTTACAGATATACCTGCATAGCTAATCCAATCTCTAGTTTTCTTTATTCTATTTACAAACTTGCCAAATATCAACCTTAATTTATCTTCGGTGATAATTATTACATCTGATTTTGTATTAGAACAGACATTAGAAATAAATCCATTTTCTTGGGGTAAAAACTTATTTTCCATTTTGTTCCTCCATTTCTAACAAATAGAAATTAATTAATAAACTTTTGTTTTCACAGCCCAACAAATCAAAAACTCTATAATTCAAAAATAATTGTTTTTTTCTAAAGTTACCAATAAATATAGCTTCGCTATTTCCTCCACCAAAAGAACCTATAAAATTTATCAACTTAATTTGTAGCTTTACGCCAGATTCAATATTAAATTTCAACAAGCCCTCCTTTTCATCTTTATTGGTTTCAAAAGCAAAGGAAATATATAAATCCTTATCACTTGGATCTTCTAAAGTGATATCTATAGGTTTTCCTTCAACTTGCGTAACAAAAATAGAATCTAATAATTCATATTTTCCACATTGTACTTTCATATTATTGCACTTTTAAATTACTTGCTAAATTCTTCACATCCTCCACAGACTTCACCTCATGCACAGTATCACCTACTTTAACAAAGCCGACAATATCTCCGGTGTTTGACTTCTCGAAGAGTTCAATAACTGAAACTCCTAAGGCATCAGCTATCTTCTCCAATGTGCTAATAGTGGGGTTTCCATTAATGGCTTTTGATAGACCAACACGTGATAAGCCTATTTTATCAGCCAGTTCTGTTTGGTTGATTCCTGCCTCTTTACATAGTTCTAAAATTCTAAATCTCATATATGTATATATTTAGTTTACTTCCATTATTTATGGCAAAGTTACTCAAAGTTTTCATATTAGCCAAATAAGACAACTAAAACTATTCTTTTTACCATTTATTAACCATATTCATTTTGTTAACTGAATACTTATAGTTTACTTTGCAACATCAAAATGATAACTAAAAGTATAATTAAAACATATAAGTAGTATGAGCACAAAATTTAGAAGTCAGATGAAAGAGGTTATGCAAATGGCGTGGTCTTTTGTTCGTAAGAACGGTTACAACATGAGTGAAGCATTAAAATGCGCATGGGTTAATTTGAAGCTGAAAGCAGCCTTGAAAGTAAAGGTAGTAGAGTTCTATTTCAAAAAGACTGATGGCACGTTACGTCAAGCCTTTGGCACTCTCAAAGAGAATCTAATCGGTGAGATAAAGGGTACTGGCAGAAAGCCTAATGACAATCTGCAAGTGTACTGGGACACTGAAAAAGAAGAGTATAGATGCTTTAAGAAGTGTAACCTTATCAAAATCGCATGACTATGACACTAATAGCTGAAAATCAAGAGGTAAAAGTCTACCAGCATAATACGGTAGGTGGTCAGATTAACGTATATCAGTTCAGAAATGGCGAATTGACTTTCGGTGCTGAAAAGGTATCGGTTCTGAATAGATTTGAGAGAACTCAAGTCTATAAGAGAATTTGCAAGGTGCTTACCTACAACAATTAATCTACACGATTATCAAAAGGCAGTCTTCGCACGACTTTAGGGGCTGCCTTTAATTTATTAACTTTAAAAAGAAATAATTATGGACGAAATTTGGAAAGACATTGAAGGGTATGAAGGTTTATACCAAGTGTCAAATTTAGGTAGGGTAAAATTTTTAGAGAGAAAGGTTGCCAGTGGATATGGTGCGTTTAGAGTTATTAGGGAACACTTTGTAACTCCAAGACTTAAACGTGGGTATCATCGTATCAGACTGTGTAAAGATGGTAGTAAACGCTTTTTCTTCGTTCATAGACTTGTTGCCGATGCGTTCATCCCAAACCCGGAAAACAAACCTACCATAAATCATAAAGACGGTATTCGCAACAATAATCTTATTACTAATTTAGAGTGGGCTACATTCCACGAACAGATAGTACATAGTTATAAAGTGTTGCACAGAAAAAAGAGCATGGCACATCTTGGCAAATTCGGTAAGTACCATAACCGTTCTAAGGCTGTATGGCAAATTATAAACGGTGAGGTAATAGCTGAATTTGGCAGTATAAGAGAAGCAACGAGGGTAACTAATATAAGCAGTTCAAGAATTGGTAGATGTTGTAGGGGCATACAGAGCGAAGCAGGTGGTTATCAATGGAAATTCAAAGAGGAGTGATTTCACTCCCCTTTCTTTATAGCTTGTTTCTGCATTTCAGCTTTTCTCTTTTCTTCTTGCTCCTCTTTTATCTCAGCGAGTTCCTCTTCGATGCGGTCTTGATTGCCAGCGAACATCACACCATGTCGTTGCGACCACACACCACCCGATACAGCTTTCACCGCAACGCTAACTTTATCATCAATATTGTTTAGAGTGTAAGGCACTATATCGGTATCTATATCAATAGTTTCAGATGCTTTGTTAAATTCGGATGGATTTATGGCACCTAAAGCAGAAACAAGAAAATTGATTCTTCTCTGCAAAAACTCACCAATAACCTCTGCATGATTTTGAACTTGCAAATGAGTGGAAAGAAAAGCATAATCAAAAGCTACTCCTGACAAAGCATTTCCCGAACCACTTAATTTTTCAAAGCTGATTTGTGGCGTGTTGGTCATAGAATACGCTTTCTCAAAGAGGGTTTCTACCTCAAATTTAACCGTATCATTAGCCTGGTCCCAAGTCAGATACCGCGCACCGGCACCTTCTCCTTCCAATTTTACCGTTCTATCTTTTGTTTTGCCAGTGAATCCGATTACCTCGCCAATCAATTCCAAAATGGGGAAGAAATGGTAGTCGATGCAATCTGCATAATTAGAAAGCAGCTTCTCCAGTCGAACACGGAAAGTCTTTATCTTCTTACAATACTGTTCAGGACGATAAGCATAGATAACCGGTAGTTTGGGGAATCCATGAGCGAAAACGGTCCTTTCCTCGTACCCTTTAGATAAATCCCACTGATAAACCATCTTGTCTGTAATAGTCATAAAGCAGGTAATTTCCGAATCGTCCATGAGCTTTTTCTTATACTCACGGGAGAAAGCAATCATCTTACCTTCATCGTTGAAGAACGGAAAGAGCTTATCACCTCTGAATGGCGACCACAACACACTTTTCAGTTTCTTGGTGGGTTTTACTTTTCCTCCGAAGGTAGTCTTAACTTTCTTCCAAAACTTAGCCCAAAACGAATCATCATCGGTCGCATACCAATACTCGGCAACTTCCTGTTCGGATAACCAGGAACGAACAATCTTCTTGTTCTGATACTTGATTTTGTTGGACTTAAATACAGCTTTGACCGCATCCAAGAGTCTCTTTTCGTCATCATCCGCAGGAGTACAGTCTATAGACGGCTCAGTGCCTACTGTAAAAGCCGTTTGAATGTTTACGATGTCCTGCTCCAAGGGAATAGAGATACGGTTTACCGGTTCGGTTCTGTACTGTGCTTCGGTTTCATAGGCATTACCTGTCTTCTCATCGAAAACTTTCTCCGCTTCCTTTTCAAGAACCTTCCTGTCCGGGTACTTCTCTTTATCCACCATGATTTCATGGCGTTCCGGATTCCAATCATCCCACAACTTGCAGCGGTCGGGAAGCTCAGTTTTCCTACCTTTCTTCAGGTAGCTTATCTTCTGCCCAATATCGGGCAATACTAATATTTCTTCTAAACTCAATGGCATAGCTTATATTTTTAGTGTGTGAATATTCCAGTTAAATCTTTCGGCTTCTGAATCTTTCCCAGAAGCTCACCCAAAACATAATAACGGGCAGCATCTATCCCGTGGTTATCATGGTCTTCGGATTCATTGATATACTTTCCATCCTTGTCCTTCGCCCACACATACTTTCGGAACTCGCTTTGCAAGTTATACGAATGCTTGGTTATGTATATCTCCATGTCCTGCATCTTATCGATGCCGGCATTGATAGAGCCTGCTCCTTTTTCCACCGCATATATCTTAATACCTCCGTTATGTATTTCTTGAATCAAACGAGGGTCTGCGCTATCGGCAATAACCTTCAATCCCCACGGTCGAAGCGTTTTGATAATGTCAGAAGAAAGAAGTCCGGTCCGGTAATCTACTTCGTCCAAATACAGAGCGTTACCTACAATACCGCACCGAATAGAAGCGGACGGGTCGTGTGTGTAGCCAAAATCTTGCCCGATAGCCACCTTCTTAGCCCAAGCCGGGAATTCATCAACAATTCCCCACTTCTTGAATACAGCACCTTCCGCAACGTCAGCCCACCGGCCAATAACTACATGAGCATACTTTTCGGGGTTATTTATCTTCATATCCTCCACTTCTTTCAGGAACTCCGGGGAAAGATTCTCCAAGTTATCCAGATAGGTAGTATGAATGTGAAGTACATTCGGATGCGTGGAAATCTGAACCTGTACACCGTCAATCTCTACCTGCTTGTGGGTATTCTCGATGTACTTTTTGTAAATGAAGTGATTGGAATCACAAGGATTCATTATGATGATAATCCGGTTCTGAATCCCTTTCTTACGGATGGAGAGCATTATTTTATCGAACTCTTCTTCATTTGTCCATTCCTCCGCTTCATCACAAACAAAGGTAGTAATACCCTGAATGGATTTCAGCTTTGCCGTCTGATTCCCTGAAGAAGTCTTGATACCCCGAAACATGATACGGCTCTTAGTCATTTTGTTGACTATATCTGTCTTGGTGGTCTTGAAATACTTGGTCGTTCCGTCAAGGTCTATCTTTTCCATCATTTCCGGAATGATAGACATACCGGCAGAAACCATCGTGTAGCGGGTGTAGAGAATCTGATGTACAATCTTCTCTACCGGGGTCATTTCAAAGGTCAGCCGTTCTATGAAGGTGGAAGCATTGAAAGATTTTCCGCTACCACGTCCACCGGTGATAAGGATGATGAATTTCTCCGTATCTGTGTATAACGGATGATATATTTCTTGGGGTACTATCATTTCAACTTGTCTTTAATCCATGAATCAATACTGATACCGTGGTCTATGTCGGTTGGAATGTCGGCATCTTCAGATTCTTCTCCAAAGCCTTCGTTTCTTCCTAATGTAGAAAGGATATAACGAATCATATTCCCGTCTGGACGTTCACGCCAACCTACGAAATTCCCATTTTCATCTTTTTCAGGAATACCTAAAGCAAGTATACGAGCGGAAACTAAACATTCATCAACCAAAGAACCACGTTCATCAGATATTGCATCTTTAAACCCTGTATCTTCCTTTGCCCACTGGTATATGGTTTTCCGAGCCACCTTAAATGTAGCGGCTACTTTAGTCAGATTTCCTCCAGATTTACGAACTATCTTCCTAAACTCTTCTATATCGGGTTTCTTTGCCATATCCTTGCGCACGGGCGCGTGCGCGTGTACTTGTTACTTTCGTTACTTAATCAATCTCAAAACATCTTCCCCTTTGACAAACTTATCATCTGTACTAATGCCAAGTAAGTCGCAAAAGTCATCTTTAGCTTCATGGGAAGAAAAAGATAATGTTATAAAGGCTTCTTCGTTCTGTTGCCTTTCTATTGCGGATTCTTTTACCTGCTGTTTGATGAATTTCATGTGTTCTTTTTTAGCTTCGTATGTCTTTTCATCCATTACAGGAGTTTCTATTTCATCGAACGATGATACAGGAGATAATAAATCATCCAAAGAATCTGAGAAAGAAGGAATAGCTGTATTTATAGAAAGGATATCGTTGAGCTCCCCAATATCCAATCCAACATCCGTATAATCTATATCAGAGATATAGCCAGCTATAAGGTCTATATCCGGCTTCGTGTTTCCTACCGCCATGTATGTAAGCTGTTCCTTTTCTGCTTTATCGTCTAAATTCACGACTTCAACCTTTACGTCATAATCAGTGCCTGGAGTACCATTATACTTGTAATGCAAATCCATTGCCTTTATTCTACGATGACCGTCTATTAGATTTCCTGATTTTTCATTCCATACAATACCACCGAGAAAACCAATTTTCTGCAAATTTTTCTTTTGCAGCTTCACCTTTTCATCCGAATGTCTTTTAGGATTAATCGGATTAAGGTTTATTTGGGAGCGTTTTATGACCCTTGTCTCACTTTGCTTTAGCTCTTTCATAATCGTATTCAAATAGTTTTCGTTCTACCAACGGATATTCGTTTATAACTCTTCCTAAATCTTTTGGGAAATTGTTACGAAGGAATAACAAGTAATTAATATCGGTAATATCTGTTCCGGATGATTGATGTTTTAAATCGTACGACTCCGGCTTTATTAAATTTTTCCGGCTGATATATTCTAATACATCCTTATTCTTGTACTCGGATAATGGATAACACTTCTTTTGCTCCTCATTAATTCCATTCATGTCGTATGTACGTAGCATCAAACGCCTATTCATTGAATCAGACTGCTTGAACCCGAAGAAAGCCCATTCAATATTATATTTCTCCCGTACTATATCGGTAAGTTGAGCCATATTGTACAGTTTCTGCTTCTCGTTCTTAACACAGCCTAAGTAACCAATACGCCTAAATGAATAAACAGAAAAATGTGGTATCTGAATGTATTTCACATTCAGGTATTTGTTGCAGGTATAGTTGATATATCGATTAATGTGAGATAAGTCTTTGACAACATACATATAAACACATACAATTTCTTTGAAATAGGGTGATATAAGGTCTAAAAGGGCTATACTGTCCTTACCCGATGCCGAGTGAAACAATATAACCCTGTCAGTCTTTTTTGCGACAGCTTTAATTATATCTATCGCTTTCTTCATTAGACAACTCTACCTCCTATACGGCGGTTAATTCTCGCTCTTTGAGCGGCATTTCTACCGGTAGATTGAAAACGACCTGCTTCATAATCTTTTCGACTTCGGTATTTTCTACCACTCGCATCAGTAGCATAAACTTCTGGCATAATCCCTTTTTTTAGTTAAACAATCTTTTTACCTACAAATGGAGCCACCTAAGCGGCTCGTATTATTTCAATCCCGAATGGCTGATAATTTCACAAATATGCAAATAATAGAATAATGGCAACTCTTTAGGCGGGTTCTTTTTAAACGCTTCTAATTGTTTGTCGAAATCGTGAAAATCAAATTCGTCGTGCATGAATTTTATGCCTTCTTCTGTTATTTCGCCTATACCAATTTCATCAATGGCGACATCAAGTATCCATGGTGCACCAGTACTATAAAAATGAATAGCTTCTATATCAGTCCTCAAAATAGGTTGACATTCTTGCTCGCGTCCAGCTTTTCTCAATTCCTCATTTTCGTCAACTTGCGCAAAGTCCGTGAACATCTTCTCATATTTGGCACTAAGCATACGTGTTTCTATGCTCTTTTTGCCATTTAAAATATCTAAAGCGTTTTCTTTTGTCATTATGAGCGAATACGCTTCTATCTCTTGACCATTATAATTAATCTTCATATCACTATATCGTTATAAAATTTATACTATAAAAGATAGTACCTCAAAGATACTACCACAACCAAAGATAACGAAATATCTTCAAATTCTATCTGTGACAATCGGTTTTAAGTCACAGAATCTTTTTCAACCAGATATCTCTTTTCTCTCTGCACACCTCTTAAAGTTGATGCACAACAAGAAAACAATTCACCACTTTCAGCACGGTAGTCATACTGATACATTTTAACTCTCTTACCTCTCAACTTAGTAGTGTAGGTACAATAGTTCTCACTACCGGCAGCGCATACGCTGCAACCATTTTTGTTTATTGAGTTCATGGTCATTAATTACTTAGGTTCTACAATCGACATCCAGTGGGTAATACTGTCATCAGTAACATATCCGTTTATTACAAACCATTTACTTTTGCAATATCCTTTTTTCTTGCGAAGCCAACCGATAGCATAGTGTTTAACAGAATCAACATCATAAAGAAGCACTTCTTGTTCTGGTTCTGGCAATCTATCTTTAACGCTTATCCACGGATTCTTAGGGTGAGCGTCTGCCCATGTAACACCAGAAGCAAACATGTTATACATATCGGTTTCATCAAAGCCTTCTAAACCAGATAAACCGTCTATTGCAGCATTGGCTGCAAGTTCTATTTCTTGCCCTCTATTCATAATCATTCAGTTCTATAAGTTTTACCACCAAATTTCTCATCACCGTCTACCAGTATGTGATAACTGATATATGGCTTGTTCTCATTATCATTATGCTCTTTGCATTTGATTCTTGCTTCTTCGATTGTATCACATTTACACATGGTGTATTCGGGATAACCATCGAAGTATCTTACAACTCTATATACCTTACTCATAATCATTTATATTGCGGTAGCCCGAAGGCTACCCGGTTAAACCTTAATTAATTCTTTCTAATCTTTTAAAAAAACTCAAAGGTCTGCCATCATATATACCGCAATCATTTTCAACGAAACCACTAATTGCAATATTGTTGGCTACCATTCTGTATTCTGCTACAATTTCACCGTCATATCTTTCATACGTCCTTAATATTGTATATACAATCTCGATGCGACCGGGTAAAACTACTTCTTTATATTTTTCATTCATCGTAGTGTGTGTTATGCAGGGCTTTCACCCTGCCGATTAAACTTATGCTATATTTAATCTCTTTCCTCTCATTGCATTCAGTTCTGCTGCCATTTTATTTGCTGCTGCTTCTGTCACTTCTAAAGATGCCATGCTATTATCATATCCATCTATTACCAGATAATAGCCTCTTAACTTCTTTACATAGAACTCATTTGATTTATGCTTTTTCATATAACTCGTTACTTTCATAATCGTATGTATTTAAGCATTAATACCAATTGCTTTTCTCATAAAGTCGCTTGCTTGCTCTACTGACATATTCAGCTTCTTTCGAATCAGGATAAGCATACAGCTTACTTGTTCTTCTGTATCTAAGTTACCTTGTACAAACTCTGACATGATGAACTTTTCTATTGTTCTTTGCTTAATCACTGATGCTGCCATAATCGTATATTTTTTAATTGTTATTCAAACTTATGCTTCTCTATACCCCCTTGCATTCAACCAAGCTATTGCACCTTTGAGAGTTTTGAATCTTTTGCTACTTTCTACTGCCGTACAGGCTGAATAATTCTTCTCGTCATGAATGAACAATGCACCTTCATTCTCACCTTTTTTATAACTAATGATATTCATATCTTCTATTATCTAATTGTTATTATTTCTTGTTTGACGACGCAAATATAGTACAATACGTAACAAATAATACCATTTGCATGGTTAACAAATTATAAATATATTATTTTACGTAACATATACTAATTATATAAGTATATTTGCATTATGGAAAAGGGAGATAAAAGAAGAGTTATACACGTAGAAATGAAAGCAACCGGTAAGCATAGATACTTTGCTTCACCTGCTGCCATATATGATGTATTCTCAAGCCAAGAACTCGGAATAGCCCGGCAGTCACTTCTAAATTACTGGCAAAAGACGGAAGAGCCTTACGAAAATACTTTTTGTATAATCAGAAAGGGAGAGTTGGAACGAAAAAAGAAAATACTAATTGAAAAAGAATAGAATATGAGTACACTTAGTGCTAATACTTTGTTCCATTTTACAAGAAACAAAGAAAATCTCATCAGTATTTTAAAAAGTAATTTTCGCCCATGTTATTGTTCAGAAAAGAACTATCTTGTGAGAAGAACGTGGAAAGTCCCAATAGTATGTTTTTGTGACATACCATTATCTCAAGTGGAAGAACATACCTCATGGTATGGAGAGTATGCTATTGGAATGACTAAAGAATGGGCCATCAAAAACAATGTAAACCCTGTGATGTACATTAATGAAAAAGTAAAATTGATTAATACGATAAAAAGCAATTTTGACTTTTTAATCGAACAGAAAAGCTGCAATACAACAGCCAATAATGATATACAATCAATTATCAACAAGATGCTATATCAACACGCTTATATCAAACCATATCAAGGTATGCAGTTCGATAAGAAACAAGAGGCAAACATTAACAAACGATATTATGATGAAAGAGAATGGAGATACGTTGCAATAAATAAGGATAAATCATTATTTGAATTTGCAACAGCTTTTTTCTCTGGACAACGTGAAGCATTAAATGATTCTATAAAAGAGTATGGATTAAATTTTGAACCTAAAGATATTAATTACATAATCGTATCCAAAGAATATGAAATATTAGAAATAAAAAGAAAAGTAGAAGACATAAAAGGTAATTTTTCTCGAGATGATGTCGAATTACTAACAACTCGTATCATTTCAATGGAACGTATTAGAGAAGACTTTTAAATAAAAAAGCCGGAGCACTAAACTCCGGCTTTCAATTGATTAGCCCTTTGAATCTTAACCGATTAATAATCTCGGTATAAAGATAGTCTATATCTACACGATAATCCTTATAATTGTTATAGTAAAACATGACATCAACGCAAAGGTTAGAAATTCCTGTCGGAGCTTTAAAGCCCAATATACCGGCAAGTATATCACGAATCCCCTTTGCAATCTTACCACCAGCCAATGTACTGGGGGAATAAAGAAACAGAATAATGAAAATGAATTTCTGGCGGAAGCTGGCACCGGCCCTTCTTTCGGGTAATCCGCAATTCCCCACAACCTCACAGTACCATTTGTATATTACAGGAATAATATTAAGATCCGATAAAATAGGTTTGATCAGTTCTTGCTCTCTCTCCGAGAGTCTTGATTTCTGCTCTCTGATAGATTTAAGCTCCGATATTGCTGAAAATTCTCTCACCATAACACGATTATTTTAAAAGTAAATAGTATATTTGCATCATAATCGTGTAAGAGAGGAAGAATCTTGATTGGTCGTGCGGTCTGATTCTTCCTCTTCTATTTTAAAGACTTATCTCTTTCCTGAATAATCCTGTTTCTTTCATCAATATTCCTCCCCCAGATTGCAGCTGAGTAAAGTGCTCTAGAATACAAAAAGAGTTCCTTACTTGACGAAAGGAACTCAACTTTCAAAGCAGACTTTATTGAGTCTGTCAATAAATCATTGTCTATCATAATTATTGAATAAATTTTTATTTTCTGAAAAACATATCTCCACTGATCGCTCGTGCGGTATCATCACTCGTCAATCGTATATACCGGAAAAAGTTTTGCTCTGACCGGTGTCCGGTGAGTTTCATAATCTCCAGTGTTTTCATCCGGCCAGTGAGATACATGTTAGTGGCGGCCGATCTTCTGGCGGTGTGACTACTAATTAACTCCCATTTCTCCCGTGTGACGGTTACAAGTCTACCACCCTGGGTATAAGAATAGGTAACTTCATCTGTTAGACCGACTTCTTTCATTATGATTTTCAAATACTTATTAAAATACTGAATACACAATCCCCTAGGGACAACTCCATTATACTTAGCGAATATCTCCTTAACATAGTCATGCGCCGGCACCTTGACATCTACATTAGTCTTCTTTGTACGCTTGACTATGAAGCCTTTTTGTAGATTGCTTTCTGTCAAAGTAGAGTAATCCGAATACCTCAGAGCGGTCAGGCAACCTATAACAAACAGATCCCTAATTCGCTCTTTAGCCTTTCTTCTATCCTGTTTGACGAACTTGTAGTAGTATATCCTCGTTATCTCATTCATTGAAAGGAACACGGCATTTGTTGGCTCCTCTCTTAGATTAATCTCGTCGTAAGTAACATCTACTGCATAGTTATACTGCGATGCCCGGCGAACGAGAGATTGTATTTTCTGAATATATCCTACTATAGTATTATGACGGAGACCTTGGTCCTCTAAATAGATAATGAAATCATCAAGAAACTCAGATGTAACCGAATTGGTAAATATGTCACAGTCAAACTCTTCAGAGAAAGATTCTATGTGCTTTATAATCGCATCATAAACGGCTGCATAGTGTTCAGACTTTCGTCTGCTTCTCTTTTCAAGAACTTCCCGGATGAAATCAACGAAGAAGATTCCTTCAAGTGGTCTCTCCTGCCGGAAGTGATTTATATAGTCCTTCCTCACTTGGCGGGGCTGGACCGGTTGTGATAATTGTAATGCTTTGATCGTATCATTTAAAAGGTTATTAACTAATTACTTCCTTATGGGGCTATTTTTTAATTAAAATCAAGCCCAATATTTTCCGAAACGATTGCATTTAATCATTTCATCTAATTTCAACTGTTTCCTACGGAACTTATTTATTGCTCGTTTATTTGATTGTCTTCTGCTGGAACTGCAATGCTTCTTATCCATTCGACATTGGTAACAATGACATATCCCAATGCCTGTATATGACTCCTTCATGTCTGTACTTGTTATTAGCTATTCATTGTTTTCCATTTCATTGCCACTTTCTGCATTTCATCAAGTATCCCTTCTGAAAATGCGTGCCAATCTTCTTTATAAGTTTTAGTACAAAACAGTGGAACCGGGGAATCATTCAAATAAAAATCAATCCATGAATACCCCTTTACGCTATCATAATTGCTTCTTCTATATCTAAGTATAGGACGAAGTTCTCCTGATAGATAAGATTTTTTGTCCTTATCCAAAGCTTCTATTAGTAGTTCTTTCCTTTTATTCATTGTCGTTTCTTATACAATCCTCGTACGCCCTTATAGATTTATCACCCGTTTCAATAATATACGTAATAACAGTTTCATTATTATTGCCCCAAATTTGAAAACTCTTAATACTTCCATGATAATAGCCTACATCCTCTTTGAAGAACTTTACTTTATCACCTACATTAAACTTTGTATTTATATTCATATCTTAATTGTTATTAATCAATCTGCATCATATTCTACATCAATTATTTCTTCGGACTGATAAGCCACTGGCAATGTCATATCTTTCCGTAACATCCGCCACATATAGGTAATAGCGGTTTCCTCATCATCGGCATATACTTCCCGTATTCCGGAGTATGAACCGTAATAATATCTTATAGTGTATTTATTCATTTCTGATTTGTTTTACGCTAATTGTTTATCAAATCCTTTAATACATTCAAATAGGTATTTTGCAACGCAAGGATTAACAGCATTTCCTATCGAGCCGACTCTGTGTGTCCAATTGGGAAACCCATCATCATTTCTAACAATGCTATGCGCTGGGATTTCAAGAATCCTTTTTGCGCAAGTATATCCGATACTCGTATCTGATGTCCACTCTTTAAATATCGAGTTAAAGCGTCCATCGTTGCAAATGTCGCCTTGTAATCCGATTTTGTCGGAGTAGGCAATAAGGTAAAGTCTTTCCCTTTTGTGCGGGTATCCAAAAGCGTAGTTTGATATACATTGCCATTCCGCATTAAACCCGATTTTGGAAAGATCGCATAAGACTTGCTCAAGACCGGAAATAGTGAGAGCTGGCGAATTTTCAATGATGACGTATTTAGGTCTAACTTCCCGTACAATTCGATACATTTCGCTCCATAACCCGGAACGCTTCCCTTTAATACCTTCACGCTTTCCGGCAACGCTGATGTCTTGACACGGAAATCCTCCACTAATGATGTCCACATATCGGAGACCGGTTGTTTTTGTAATATCAGTGAATCTTTCTGCATAAGGAAATTTGGTTTTTAATATTTCACCTTGAAATTTTTCTATCTCACAATTCCACAAAGTATCAATTCCGGCCATCTCAGCACCTAATTCAAAGCCACCGATCCCACTAAATAGAGAACCGTGCGTTAGTTCACTTTGCTTCATTTCTATACTGTTATGATGGTTATTTATTCTCAAAAACATGCGCAAACACACACTTTTCATCAGACAGTTCTAAACCAAGTTGCGACGGGTACCGTTTGATATAATTATAAAATTCAAACATCTTCTTGTCATCGTCACCGCAACGGTCAATCAATAACCTGATGAAGGCAAGGAGACAATCCGAGTCATTTCCAAAGTTTTCCTGTGTGGATAATTGCGTTTTGTCAACATCCTGTTTTAGCCTTCGGATGGCGGAAATCGCAGTGTTGAAGTTGCGTTTTGCATCATGACGCAATTCATAGCCTTGTTTTCCCATTTCACTTCTCAAATCGTAGAGAAGCGTTTCCACGACGTCAGTCAACACGTAGGTTAGGTTGAGCGTCGTATTAAGATTTGTTGTTCCTACTAACATGTTTTATTTATTTCTTAAGCTTATAAAGCCTCGTTTAACCAACTCCATCAGATCCGACATATCCTCTTCGCTTATTTCTGCCTGAGTTTCACCATTGACAGACATATAGTGAGGAATGCCAAATCGATCACGGATTCTCTTACGGATAACAGGAGTAGACTTGTTCTCCCAGTAGATAGTTACCTTCATGGTGGCTGCTTTAACAGTTCAAGAGCTTCAGTATCCCCGGATTCTGCACGACGTTTCAGAGCCTTATATTCACCATACGTGATTCCATTTCCACTCTCTGGAGGATATAAAGGCTTAAATTTATCCTTCTCTTTAATGCTTTCCTCTTGTGCAATCGTATCACGATGAATATCGTATTTGATAAGCCAATTCATAATAACTTCCCCATCCATACGACCAAATATCTGTCCAAATACGCCTTTCTTAGCCATATTGAAAAACAACTTAAAGTCTTCCTGGATATAATGGGGATATGATTCTATTATCAAATTTATGGTATCTCCCACCTGTAATGCATCCATTGATCCATTGACAGAGTAAAAATGAAGAAATCTGTTCAACCATTTGACCATTAAAGCCCGTAGATATTCTCCACCAAACTCTTTTTCTATAGTCGAAATAGACAAACAGACGCTATCCTGAGCCTGAAACACATCAAGGACATTCTTGGGCCTAATGCTGTCCCAATATAGCATCGGCGAGGTCTTCAAGAGACTGACGGCTTGATGCTTTGTCTTGGGCAACTCTCCCACCGGTATAAGTTCCTGTGATTGATATTGAATTACTTGATTTTCCATTAAATTTTTCTCTATTAGCCCACGTAGCAAGTCTTTTCGCTACTTCCCACGTTTGATTAGTTTCAAATTTCATTTTGGTTTCTGACTTGTTAAGTTCAGACCAGTAGTCGAAGAAAGCACGTATCATCTCCTTTCCGTATCTTTCTACATACGGAATTAAAGACTGATAGAAAACATCTCTTCGTTTGAGTGTAGCAGCTTTAGCTGCGGCAAGTTTCTTAGCTTGTTCGGCTTTCTTTGCCTCTACGTTAGTAGAGGTTTCTTTACTTTCTTTTTTATTTCTCTTTACCTTTACTTTACTTTGTTCATTATCACTGTTATTAATTGAATTATTTGCATGATTAATTGAATTATTTGTGCAATCAATTAAATATTCTGGAATTATAGTAGTTTCTTTTCGTTGATAAGTAGCAAGAAGAAATCTCTTTTGAATGCCGGAAGATGTGAGTATCTTGTATTTTTCGTAAAGCGTATTGTCGAAAAAACCGACCTGCAATGCTTTTATCAACACTTCCTTTACTGCGCCCTCGGAAACCCCAACTGTGTCAGCAATAACAAAAGGCAAATCTTCATCCCACAATATGTAATACCCCTCATCTTTGTAGATATTACATAGCAGGCAAATAAGTATAGAAGTGGATTGAGAACCACATGCTCGCGAAATCTTCCTTATCTTAACGTCCGAAAAGAAACCGACATCCATAGGGAAATAGTCTATCCCTTGTTTTGTAGGTCTGCCAGCCATGTTACTTAGGTTTAAAACTCATATTTCTAAAATCTCACGTTAGTTAATTGTCTACCATTAGAAAATACCGCCCATTTCCCATTGCCGCTATCAAATAACCGCAAATCCGACACCTCTCCGAAACGTTTAATGTTACCACATAAATCAACGATCCACCCACACTCTTTCTGAGGATGTGGACGAATAGCCCGACCAGCTATCTGATACCACATAGCAAGTGACATCGTAGGACGGGCCATAACAACCGTATCAAGCTCAGGATAATCAAAACCGGTGGTAAGTACACCTACATTCGCCACTACTGGTATTTCGCCAGCCTTGAACGCTTCGAGTATTCTTTCACGCTCGCCTTTTGGAGTATCACCGGAAACAATGACACAGCCAGGAATAGACCATGTTAGCCGTTCGGCTTCTTTCAAGAAGCGGGTAAAGACTAATATTCCTTTCCGTTTACCTCCTGATTTGGGGTTCATTAGCCTTTGAACGATATGGACGAGATAACCGTAGAAGTCTATTCGCTCGTATTCCTTTTGGACTGACTTGTCCGTGTAGTCGGAACCGGTAGTATTCACTTTCAAATTGAGTTCATCCCATCCGGATGGATTCATAGGATAGTAGTTGAGTTTCGCCAAGTAACCCATATCAAGCAAGGTTGACACTTGTACATGGTATATAACCTCTTTAAAAATTGCCGGGCGGGTACGGGTAATGAATTTCAGCATTGAGCCGAAATCTTGGCTTGAAGAAAGGCGGTATGGAGTTGCAGTCAAGCCAAGAACCTTACAATTAACGGCTTCAAAGAAATCCTTATACATACCCTCTTTGGGGTTTACAAGGTGGCATTCGTCCACGATGATGTTCTTGAAGTGGGTGAACAGTTCGGGATGATTCTTCACACTGCCGATTGTTGCGAATGTTATCCGGCTTATCTCCTTTGAGTTGAAAGAAGCCGAATAAATGCTACAGTCAAGTATTCCGTATGAACAGAGTTTCTTAAAGTTCTGTTCGAGTATTTCCTTACTCGGCTGAAACACCAAAGTGTGCCCCTCAAGCCTTACGGCTATATCCGCTATGATAAGCGATTTGCCACTTCCCGTAGGCAAAACCATGATGGCATTTGTTTTCTTCGCTTTGTTGTTGAAGAAAGAAACGGCTGCATCAGAGGCTTTCTGTTGGTAATCTCGCAATACATAACTCATAAACCTTTCTCCTTTCGTAACTTCTTATTGAGTGCTTTGTAATACTTAATTAGTTGCTCGTACTCAAAATCTGACATCTTAGAAGTACCAGCAGCTTTTACTTTCAGCAAGTCAAATTTTTGTTGCCCGATTTTGGCTATCAGATTCACCCGATAGCCTTCAAGGTGGTCGGCACGGAAACGGTTGCACGCACGGCATTCGGCATGGCAATTGTTCTCATCAAATCGGGTAGCCAGATGCGTGCGGCTGAAATAGTGACCACAGTCGGCTTGAGCAAACGGTTTTATCTGTTCGCATGAGATACATTTGAAATAACCGTTTGGCATACAGTCACGAAGCCGGATGAAAAGGGAAAACTCCTTGTCGAGCTTAGCTTTCAAATCCGGCTTCTTCTTTACTGTTACCCCTGCTTTATCAAACAGAGGTAAAGGCTTGTCTTTCTTCTTAGCCTTGGTTCGTTTTATGTAGTATGGCATTCTACTATTGGTTTACACAATTCAACAACTCGTTTGCAATCCTCCACATCAAACATTCCTATGTGGCAAACTTCATGTGGTATTCCTAATTGAATGGATAACCACAAATAAGCTTTATTTCTATTTGAAGTGTTGGGGATATGTTTCTTCCAAATTTTATTGATAAGATTGGTCTTAGCTATTTGGTCAAAGTAGAAGTGGGCTTCCTTCTTGGCTTCCCTCAGTTCTGCATTTGCCAAACGTCCTAATGCTTGGTCTGTACCTTTATGCACACCTACATAAGCCCTGCAATCATGACACAGATAAATCATACCGTAGGAACGTCCGTAGATTATGGAACTATCCACGTATTCAGTAGGCTTACCGCAATAAGGGCAAATCTTGCCAGTTAATATTTCATCCATAATTTTTTAATTAAAAGCCCCGAAGCGTATTCTCCGGGGCACAACCGTTATTCACTAACCCTTGCCATTTATGTGTGGCTCACATTTATGTGGTGGCAGCAGGATTCGAACCTGCATGAGTGGTGTTTTTGCGGTTCTCTGGTTTTAAGCCAGTTTCCCCTAAGATGTCTCGCATGTTGCAGGCTTGGGTATTAACTGTTATCATGGAATTTTTCACCTCACATCTTGATTAGCGTCTGCCAATTCCGCCATACCACCACTATCTTATACTTCGATGATTTCAAATTTCCCTTTTTTGATATATATCTTGTGGTTATAATAGTCCTTGACTATGGCATAATCTGACTGGGGACGTATATTCCCTATACAATCCTCTACATAAGAATTTTCGTAGGCTTTCACCGTTGCGCTGTCGTAGGCTTCCACCGTTGCGCTGCCGTAGGCTTCCACCGTTGCGCTGTCGTAGGCTTCCACCGTTGCGCTGTCGTAGGCTTCCACCGTTGCGCTGTCGTAGGCTTCCACCGTTGCGCTGTCGTAGGCTTCCACCGTTGCGCTGCCGTAGGCTTCCACCGTTGCGCTGTCGTAGGCTTCCACCGTTGCGCTGTCGTAGGCTTCCACCGTTGCGCTGCCTAAGGCAAATGAATAAGTTTTAACCTTATGTATGCCTCGGATGTAAATACCAGCTTGCAATAATTCTTCTTCGGTAAAGTTATCTTCCAAGTATTCAGCATCAACTATTTTTTCTTCCCTAAATACCCAAAACCAATTTTCGGTAATAGCTATCAGTAAGTCAGCTTTAGTTTCGCTTCTTAATCCCATTGCATAACCTCTTTGACACGCTCCTGCATTTTTAGCGCGGGTTAACAGGTCTTCTTTCAGTTCTTCGAATGCTTTCATTGTATATTCATGTTAATTAGTAAAATTGGAGGATAAGGGTGGACTCGAACCACCAATCAGTATTATTTACTGAGCAGACCCCTGATTTACGGGCAGCACTACATTTATTTTCCGAGGTGTAGCATATCTCTTTACAATACCATTCTGTCACTTATCCATGTTTGCCTGCCATATCTTCACAGACCGAGCAGGCAGGTTAACAAAGTTATTCCATATAAGCCATTGAGAACTCTTTCGGAATAAACCGCCCAACCGGGATAGGTTTGGCAGATTCAATAGCCGTATGAATTTCTCTCTTTTTGAACTCATGTCCCTTTTCTTTGGCTTGTTTCTCACATTCTTCCTCTTTGTTTTTGAGCCAATGGGTAATAAGCATCATCGCTCGGTCAACGTTGAAGGTATTTACAACAAAAGTCTGAACCCTTTCGTCTTCATTCTCCCCATCCGTGAATGTGATTTTCGTCTCAATCTGATAGAATTTCTTTTCATTGGGCTTGGAATCTCCCTCTTCTTCATCTTCTTCCGTTACAGAATCGTTTAAAAGGAATGTATCTTTTAATTCTTTGAGGGTGGCATCATCTACCTTGCGTTCTTTCAAATTGTCAGTAAGAATCACGCAAGAATCGAACTCCTTGAGCATTGTCAAGGTGAATCCGAACATATAGTTTAGTTCGATGTAATCTTTCAAGATACTACAAGAATTCTCCAATCCAGTGGCATACAGCAGGAACTTATGTTTCTTGTCCCCTATTTGTGCCTGTGCAAGATAGGGATATAAGAATTTGTTCTCGTTCTCGAATGCCAAGCGGTTCTGGTTGCTGACTTCCACTTCCTTGATGCCGTCAGCTTCCATACTGAAACGAATTTTCGCCAAAGTGTCTTGGTCTATCAGCGTGCCACGGTCAAAAAGAATTTCATTCCGTTCGATGGTTACTGTTTCACCTGTATCTTCATCAATGAAAGATTCCTCCCATGTTTTGAGGACACGTTTTGCAAGGTACATGTTGAGCATCTTTTTCGGGTCAGATGTCACATACCTGATTTCTGTTTTTCTTGTTTCTATCATAACTAAATAAATTCTTGATTTCTTTGTATTTCCTGCTGGGCATATACCAGCATTTGATGTTCATTGGCGGCAGGCAGATAGATACCTGCCACTGATGCGCTCCAATTACGGAAGCGATCAATACTCAAAGTCATTTCACCCGTTGTCAGTTCGGCAGAACTGCGCAAGTAGGTTACTTCTTTGCCTTTCTTGTTGACCGTCTTTCTCTCAAACAAATCACGGTTGCAAGTCCTCTTATAGAAGTCAATTTTTGCTTCATCGAGGCTGCAACCGTATTCACTACCGAAATACCCTAAAAGAAGATGTAAATAGCTGTTTTGTGCGAGTGTGCGGTTGGGGAGCTTCTTCTTTACTTCCACAACCGCACGTTCTTTGAACAGCTTGTTTACATACTCTTTAAACTTGGGTATTTGGTATTCATTCTTCAAGTCGAACAGCATACGCTAAAAAGGCAAATCGTCTTTTGCATTTCCATTCGCATCAACCGTAGGCGGGAAATTCTGCGATGGTTGCTGATAGGTCGGCTGCAGTGCTGGCTGCTGAACCGGTGCAGTCTGTAAGGATTGCGATGCACCGCCACGCCCTTCTATTTTATAGCACCGAATAGATGCCATGCGCTTAAGTTCCCCGTCCTGATTCGTCCAAGAGCGCCCCTGCAATACAAATGATATGGTTACCACATCGCCCTGATTAAAGCGGTCCAGTTCTGCACATTTGTCACCGGAGAACTCCAACGGAAGAATATTTTCGTATTCATTACGCTCGCCCGTATAAGGGTCGTAAGTAGTTGCATCCAAAATAAATTCTCGCTTAGTGAATGAATTTCCTCCGCTTTTTGATGGTATTTGGACGGTCTGACCGATTTCGATTATCCGTCCGGTTATATGATTTGCCATTAGTTTTCTCCTCCAAATATCTTTTTTAATTAATATTTCCATATAAATCCATACGAAGTCTTACTTCTTCCACAGCAACAATTTTGAATAGGTGAACTTTGGAATCCGTTACTTACTGCTGCTGATTTCAACGAAGGATATTTCTTAACGAAGTGACCAGATTTGGTATATTGATAGACTGGCACACCATTAGCTTTCCCCTTACGCTCTTGGAGCGTTCCATAATTCATATTGTATGAATGTGTACACCATTCAAGATTTTCAACTCTGTTATTGGATTTATTTTCGTCTTTATGATTTATTTGAGTATAGTTATTTGGATTTTGAATGAAAGCTAAAGCCACCAATCTGTGAACGCTATGCGTTTTATGAATGCCATTCTTTGTTAGAACAACAGAACGATACCCATGACTATCAGAAGGCGTTAATATCTTTTCTTCAAAATGTGTTACAGCTCCGTTTCTTATAAATTCTTTAGGCATAGATTTTATTCTGCCTAAAGATGATACCTCATAAAGACCTTCATAATCTTTAATAGGCTTCCAAATTTCACTACTCATTATTTGATATAATTTTGGTATCGGTGATTAATTCTCTGTTTTCTTCCAAGAACCGGATAAATTCCTCACAATGATTAGTGAGAATAGGTATATCACGTTCCGGGTTGAAAACGTATGTCTCAGTATAGGTGTCCACCATATAACCGCCTTTGTTGAACTCTACGATATTGTATTCAAACGTCCGCACATCCGAACCGTTCTGCATAAGAGCGTATGGATAAACCAGATGTTGGTGATGGTCTTTGAACTTTCCTACAGTATAACTGCCAGTTGTCTTGATGTCATGAACACTGGTCGGCATCAATTCGTCTATCAGACCGTATACCAATACGTCACCGAAAGCAGTATGCAGGATTGCTTCTACCCTCTGTTGGGTCAATGCGCCTTTAAAGTAATCGGCAAACTCACGGCAAAGAGAAATAGGGAAAACAAATGTACGGTTGTTATAAACAACTGTATAACAAGTATTTTCTGTATTCCTTTCTACATACATCTCGTTTGGCTTGCGATTTTCGATTAGAGCATCTACCAATTCATTAAAGGCTGTGCCCTTATCAGCAGCTTCACTATCAAAAGGCTTGCGATTGATACGGTCTATTAGTTCGTGAAACTGTTGTTCGTGAAATTCTTCGGGAGTGTGGGGTGGATTTTCTGACCACCCCCAATACTTATCCCAAATCACATCACTATTCAGATATCCCCAAAAGGCATCAAGAATCGTGGCGTAAAAACGATATTTAGGCTGCATCTGAATAAGTTTTTGTTTCTTTATCAAATACTAACCCCAAAGAGTTCACTTTGGCGGCAAACAAACTTCTCGCTTTCATCAAAGAACTACCAACGTGTTCAAATTCATTAATGTGAGAAGCAAATTCATTAGCAGAATTGGCATCAGTGATAAATTCAATACTCTCTTTGATTTCTTCTATCACCTTATCGTATTTCTCTTGTGCTTCTTTCTTGGCGGCAAGCATACCCAAATACGAATTGATTATTCTGGTAGTGATAAAGTCGTTTTTGGCAGTCGGATTGCCATTCTTGTCAAGGATGGTAGGAACCTCCATCACTGAAGGAAGATTGCAAGTGTTCTTACCGTCATTTCTTGAAGTAGGATCAAAAGTTATAGTGCGTCTCTGTATGCCTCTCTCGCTCTTCATTTCGAGATAACCGAGCAAATCCAGTTCAGTAACGATGGAGTTGTAGGACTTCTCACGCAAAGCAGGGATAAACACAGTGTCGTCACCCTCTTTTCTCGTGTCACGGTGGGCGACAAAAATAATATGCTTATTCAGACTTGAGAGTGTTCTTGCCATCCATGAAAACTCAGCATTAATACCACTCCAATCCCTGATAGACGGTTGCCGGCTGCCACATTTATAAGTAATAATGAAATCCATCATCTTCCCAATGGTATCTACTACCATTGTCTGATAATCCGATAAATCTTCTTGCAAAACCTGTTGAACATCATTCCATGAAGTGACCTGTACGGTATCTATGTTTTCCAGATGCGCCATATTCATGCGTTTAACACCATTATCAAAGTCTAATAACAAAGGCTTCGGAGCACTCAATGCTACTGTACTCTTTCCCATACCTGCTTGACCGTAAATCATCATCTTTACGGTGGTGGGGATTACTAATTCATTCGATTTCTTAATTAAGGACATAATCATAAAATTTAAAGGGTTATTTACTAATTTCTTTCATTTCAGCTTTCGCCAGTGGAGACAACGTTTTCATATAATTACACTTGAAAGCTGCCGCATCCAGTTCAACTACATTGTATCGAACACCTGAGCGAACCTTTCCATCGGCATCCTTGTACCTCTTTACAATGCCTTCTTTGACCCATTTTGCAACATTCCCCTTTCCATAAGAAATGTGAGCTTGATTTTGGGTTATAAATTTGGGCTCTTTGAACGAATCAATGCGTTCTTCCTTTCTACCTAATCCCTTAGCGTAGTCCACCAGTTTAAATAAAACTTCCTCCGGCATCTGTATTATCATAAGACCTCCTTATTCTTTCTGTTCGTTCCACTCTCGTTCTTCTTCCTTTTCTCATATCGCCTTGTTCGTGATAAAGCGAAAAAGAAAACACACATAATAGACAGCAGGCAACCACCGTACGGCTAATGGGTGAAAAGTTCATCGTTAAACTTATACCCGATATTCTCTCAAACACAAGCGTTGCAAGCTCTCTCCCGTTCCTTAATTGAAGAACCTCAAATGCTTTTTGTAGTTGGTTGTTTATCGTGCTAACCGCCCGGCATTTGAGATCAGCAATTTCTTTCTTTTCATACCCTTGTGCATACATCCGTGCTGTAATCTCGCATTCGGGTGTTAGTTCAGTTAATACTCTTTCCATAATCGTGTAAATTAGACCACTACTTAGTCATGTTATTGACGATATACATAGAATTGGTGTACTTATTCTTCGAAATGGTATATACATTCTTACCACCCGGAGCTACAACACCTTTTTCTCTCAATTCCTTGTTTATCTCATGGGCCTCTTGCCTGTAGCCAGTTACCTCAACTTCTGATAGCGGGATAATCTTCTGTTTTCCCGGCTTTACTTTTAAAATCGTTTCTCTGATTGTTGCCATAAAACTTATTGTTTAATTAATGATTTGTGGATGGTAGAGGAGTCGAACCTCTCTCAATCATGCCAATTGGTTGCGCAACACGAAGCTCTAACCGATAAGCTAACCATCCGGAATAAGAAAGGTGTACTATTCTCACGAACGGCACACCCAGTACAAACACAAAATAAAACACGACAAACAAAACATCTAAACGTCTGCCTGTACGGTATTTCCTTGCTATCGGCCGGATAGTAGGTCGCTAAGCATACAGAGTTCAAGCTCAAAGACTACCAGCCCTCAGACGTTTAATTTGTTCTTAATTCCCTGAATGCAAGTATCACAAACGAAACGCATCCAATAAAAATGATACTCATTATTGTAATAGAGAATGTTTTCATAGGACTGTAAGTAGTAATAGCCCCATATAGCATACCAATAGCACATATTGTCACCAGTATAGCTAAGATAAATTGAATTAGTTTCATAATTATGTATATTAGTTAGTGCCTGTACCCCCATTGAAGAAAAGCTGTTATGCTTGGTAGAACTCATATTTCAAGTTCAGTACAGGCTATATGTTCGAAAACAGTACGGACGCCCAACCCGTTTTCTTACTGCTCTGGGACGATTCTTTGCGGTGTTTTCTATTAATTGTTATACATTGTACAGCTCGCAAGCTCCAACTTGCTTATGTACGTTCGTTATCTTTGGTCAACCTTGTACAGCTTATAGTATTACACCGTAAAGGTTTTCACAATCTTGTCAAAGAGCTTAATCAATAGCGCCCTACCCGATTCTCGCTATCGGTTGCCGTTCAATCCGTCAGTAGGGCTGTCGTGCGTTGCATAACCGTGTATTATGCGTATCGGCTCAAACCTTGAACCTCACAAAGAGCATCGTAATCCATACCGCTATCTTCACCTGAGTCAGAACCTAAAAGAATAGTTTCATAAGTCTCAATCTCTTCTTTTATCACCTCGATAATATCAGCCTTACAATCTACGTTGTAAACTCTACAAGCAGTTTCTTCGTCCATGCCCTCAACTGCTACCAAGTCCCTGCGAAGAGCATTTAAACCTTGTTCTAATTCATAAGTAGTCATAATTTTAAGTATTAAGCAATTGATAATAAATTAGCTTTTTTATAGCACCTGAACTCGCCACGCTCTGTATCATAGTAAGTCTGGACGGTATCATTCTTCGCTCTCTTGTCATTGCCTGTTATGGCGGGCATCAACTTTTCATTGAGTGTACCATACGCCTCTCTTACAGAACCGTCTACTTTTTTGAAATAAAACTTGACGATCTTCTTTTTCATCTCAGCTTTCAATTTCATGTTTACCCAAGCAGACTTTAGAGCTTCAGACATTGAAAAGCCATTCTTTCTTACGAACTGCCAAGCCAATGACATTACTTCGTGTAAAAATTCTCTTGTTTTCATAATCGTGCGTTTTTAATATGTTTATACTATTGCTTATAAGAAGCAAAATTCGTTTCTTTGCAAAAGTGATTAGGTTATCACTGTTTGATGATGCAAATATACTACAATATTGCAGTATTACAATAAATACAATGCAATATTGCATGTTTTTAATTTTTATTAATACTTTAATATTGCAGTACATGACTACAGAAGAGTTATTCAGCAAAGCAGAAGAAGTTATTAAGTTACTTAGAGAAAGCAAGTTATCCAACTATGTGATATCAAAGCAGACCCATATATCACAAAGTACATTGGGTAATTACAAAAATGGGAAAACCAAACCAACACCTGCAAATACTGAAATACTACTGCAATTTTTCAGTAGTGAGAATGCATTAGCAATTGAGAATGAAGCGATACCATTAAACCAAAATTATATAATAAACGTACCTCTCGTGAACCAATACGCACAAGCCGGATATATATGCGGCTTCCAAGATGCTGCATACATAGCTACACTACCTACTATACCATTCATTATTGACCATGAAGCAAAAGGAAACTATGTCGCATTTGAGGTCAGAGGAGACAGTATGAATGATGGAACAGAAGAAAGCTATCTTGAAGGAGATAGGCTTCTTTGTAGAGAAATAGCTCCCTATCTATGGGCAGAGTCTAAATTGCATATCCGGAAATGGGATTTCGTTATTGTACATGAAGGCGGAATTTTGGTAAAACGAATAATAGATCATGATGTAGAAAATCATACTATCACAATACACTCTTTGAATGATATGTATCCTGACAGAGTTATTGATTTGGCAGAAGTTAAACAAATCTTCAATGTGATAGAATTGCAAAGACCAAGAAGAAGGTAGTTTAAAAGCTTAATATACAAACTATTAAAACTGACACTATGAAATTCAATCCATATACATGGGACTTATAAATAATAGAATATAATGAATAATACATCAATTGGAATAAGAGTAAAGCCTGATTGCATTATTTACTCCATAATAAAAGAAGAAGGCGAGGAGCGAGAAATTATCCTAATAGACAAGGTTAATGTTCCTATCGCTCTCCAAGTACCAGAACAACTTAAATTTATCAGAAGTACATTTTTAGATATAATATTTGAGAATCAGGTTAATTTAGCCTGTATAAGAGTAACGGAATCAACTGCACAGAAGATTTCCATCGAACGAATCAATATAGAAGCTATTATACAAGAACTGATTGCAAGCTCAAGCATTGAGAAATATTATATAGGACAAATTTCTACTATATCTGCCAAACTAGGGATAGCACGTGAAAACTTTAAGCCATTAATTGATAGTAAGGCAAAAGACTGTGAATTTTTCAATGACTGGAACGAATACAACAAAGAAGAAAAAGAATCCTTATTAGCAGCGTTAAGTGCATTTAATATCTAAGAACATGAAGAATTGCAAAGTAAGATTAGATTTCGATGAAATCAAAGAAATAGGACAAGAGGGGCGAAACTCAAAGGTCTTTCTTGCTCACGATAATCAATTAGATGGAGAAATTGTAATCAAAGAAATAAAAAAAAATCCTTCTACTACTCCTGATGAGTATTTCAAGGAAGCACGTTTATTGTACGCTCACAATCATAATAACATAGTGAAAGTAAACTATGCATGTGAAGATGATGACAATATATACGTTGCTATGCCATTCTACAAAAACGGTTCACTAAAGAAAAGAATATCAGACAGTAATTACCTAACAGTTAGAGAAGTTATCAGATATTCAATACAATTCCTATCTGGACTAAACCATATACACTCTAAAGGATTAATACATTTTGACATAAAACCTGACAACGTTCTTATATCAGATTCTAACGAAGCCATGTTATCTGATTTTGGATTAGCACTTTATACTGACACCTACGGATTTTGCAAAGCGCAGGCTTTTTACACTCCACATGTAACACCAGAACAGTTACTTGGTTTGCAACAAACGATCAAAAATGATATATACCAAGCTGGATTAACAATATACAGAATGCTTAATGGAAATGATTTCCTCTATAGGCAGATTCCTACAATAGGCACTCCCCCAGTACTTGACAATAATACATTCAAAGAAAATATAATCAAAGGGAAATTTCCAGATAGAAAATTATATCTCCCTCATGTACCCAAAAAAATAAAGAAGATAATCAAAAAGTGTATTGAACCCAATCCCAATGATAGATATGATAATACGCTTCAAATAATAAATGATTTAGCATCTATAAATGAAAACCTAGATATAAGATATATAAGAGACCTAAGTGGCGAATCATGGGAAACTCAAAAAAATGGATATGTATACAAAGTAAGTTTGATTCCTAAAGCAGACAAGTTTGATATTAAAGTTTGCAAAACCAAAGAGGGTAAGACAACTAATTGCGCGAGCCAATGTTCTAATAATATAGATAATACGCAAGTAATTTCAAAATTAGAAGCTATATTTGCAACGTTATGAGCAAAAAGGTCATAAATAAAGCAACTACTAGAGAACAAAAGCTCTATCAAAGAGACAAAAGTAGAATAGCTGAATATTATACTCAAAACATCAAAGAGGATGCCAAAGTAATAGATATTCAGCTAAATTGTCATGGATATACTACTCTAAAAAAATAATCAAAAAGAGCGCTCAAACAAGCCCGTTCTTATACTAATACACTTGAATCCTTGGTGATTGTTCTCTGCGACAAACAGTGCCTAATCATTTACGAGAAAGGATAGAGATTTGACCGATATATATATAAGAAATATCATTGGATAGAATTTGAAAATCCAGATATATTCAACGAATTAAAGAACAAACTAAACACCTAAGATTATGAAAAGAGGAATAATACTATTTTTTTCTTTCTTATTTTCTTGCCTGTTAAATGCCCAACTTTCCATTCAGCAAGATACCATAAGATATGTTATGGCAAATCTAAATTTAAGAGAGGCCCCCAATACGACCTCCGCTATCATCACTCAAATACCTAAAGGCACCCGAGTTGCCATAGATGAAGATTGTGAATGCAAATGGATTCCAGTAAATTATAATGGCCATATAGGATATGTTTCTACAAAATATCTTTCAAAGAATAAAATTGACCATACTCCTATACGTAATAGCTCCATTAAATATTATACAAATTCAAATGGAGAAAGAGTGCAATCCCCGACCTATTATAATTCTGCACCTCCAGGGGCAACGGCCTTATGTAGAGACGGAACATATAGCTTTAGCAAAAGCCGTAGGGGCACATGCTCACATCATGGTGGAGTTGCAAAATGGCTAAAATAACAAATTAAATAACTAAAATCATGATTGACTTTTTAACTATCGTACTTCTTATATTCGGAGTACTACAAATTATCCTCTTTTTTAAAGTGTGGGGAATGACGAACAATATTAAACGTATCTGGAAAAAGATAGATAATAAGGATTTTCTTTCAGATGCCTGTATTGCCTATATAAAAGGAAATATGGAAGAGACTGAAAAACTAGTAAATGAAGCCTTTTTGCAAGAAGTAGCCTTACTCTCAAAATCTTCAGAGGACTATGTAAGTTGGGAAAAAGCTTTTCGCGAATTGGAAGAAAAATATACTAAAGTATTCAAGAAAATAAATAAGCCTACACCTGACTTTAAAAAATATAGTAATCCTAAAATATATTTGCTTTAATAAATTGGATTGGCGTTACTTAACCCCCAACATATGAGAATCCTAGACTTTATTTGAAAGCCCTATTATATTCAACCGATAAAAACAATCTAAACTTTTAATATACAATGAAAAAGTATTTATTCGCATTAACATTATTACTGCCCCTCCTCCTTGGTGGGTGTTCCAGTGACGATCAATCAGATGACAACAACTCTCCGTTAATCGGATCTTGGATATCCATAGATGATGATGTCGAGATTTTCTATCTTGACCTCAAAAAAGACGGGACAGGGAAATGGACCGGAACCTACGCCGGAGAAGTGGAAAATGTACTAAGGCTCACTTGGAGTGCAACCGAAACCACTTACCATGTCAAATATGAAAACGGCAATTCTGAAACAAAACAGTATAGAATAGAAGGAAACCGCCTCTATTTAGGAGATGTGATATATACCAGGAAGTAAAGCCAGCCGGGGATCACTCCCCGGCTTTTTCTTCGTCCTTCTTTTTTGGATGGAACACAAAATCAATTACCTTCCGATTTGCCTTATCAATCCTGCTCCAGTCCTTTTTAACATAAGTATCTGTGACATTATACCCAGACTTATGATTCAATGACATTGCTACATCATCCATCGAAATACCGCAGTCGTTCCTTGCTATTGTAGCCCAAGAGTGGCGCGCAGCATAAAGAGTTAAATCGGGAATACCTAAAGCAATCCCTATCTTTTTCAGATTAAGATTCACCTTATGCACAAATTGCTTATGGCTCGCATATCTTATAAAGAAATTAAACGCTCTATCCCCTACTGAATCCTTATATCTTTCCAAATAAGGCTCAAGTTCCGGTTCTACTTTAATGGAAATAAAAGCCCTATCATCCCGCCTGGTTCTTGTCTTCCTCCGCTCGTACTCAAATCTATCATCAACAGGAGGATTCAAATAAAACATATCAACGGTATTCATTCCAACCATAAAGAACGACATCAGAAACACATCTCTGGCAATAATGACACCCAACATATTTTCCGGTATTCGATACTCTTTTATAGCTCTTATCTGTTCATCCGTTAAAGAACGCTTTCTTGTAATCGGTTGCTTTGGAATTTTGTATTTAGCAAAGGGATTATTGGAAATGCGGATTATTCCGACATCTTCATCGTTATATTCAAGCTTTGCCCGATTAAATAACGCTTGTATCTTCGACATATAAAGCCGAACCCCAGAATCAGAAATATTTCCAATACCACATTTTGACCGTTGACTCTTTAAATCTTCTTCGAATTTAATTAAGAGAGAAGATGTGATATCCGAGAAACATAAATTTCGATTTCCCACGAATGCCTCAAACTTGCTAATAGCAATTCGATAATTTTCCCCTATCCGCCTACCTTCTTTCAAAACCTTATCCGCATAAGCATAACCAAAGTCGAAGAAGTTAATTCCTTCAGGCTTATTAGAAAGTTTATCTTTCATCAGTTCACATAATCCTTTAGCAGAATACAAATCAATAGAGTGACCCAATTTTGAAAGTTCGGCTCTAATTTTAAGAACATCGAGCATTACTTGGTCATAAATCGGATTATTCCTTTCTTTTAGCTCAAAAGTCTTCTTGTTTATCAACTCACTTCCCACATAGTGAGTGGTCGCAATATATGAAGATTGACGTTCGTGCGTAATCCGTATCTTCACATTCCAGGTATTATCCTCTCGCCTTTGATGCTTGAGGATGATTATTTTAACTGTAGCCATCGTTGTAAAACATTTAATCGTGCATTCCTGTTTTTCGTAAAACGTTCGTAAAACAATTGCGCAAAGATAGCAAATTAATTTAGATATGCTATCTTTACGCAATACAAAGAGAAACAGTCAATTACAACTAACAAGCTATATCTTAAGTAGTTCTCTATACAGTTTTTGCACCGGAAGCCCCATTACATTGAAGTAACTGCCGGATATGGATTCTACTCCGACAAAACCGATCCACTCCTGCACTCCATACGAACCGGCTTTGTCCATAGGCTGATAGCGATCGACATAATAAGCGATTTCATCTTCATCGAGAGTAGCGAAACGGACATCCGTCACGGCAGCGAAACATTTTTGCCATTCGGAGGTAGTGAGACACACACCGGTAATCACTTGGTGCGATTTACCGGAGAGGCTTCGCAACATCTCTATGGCATCTTGTCTTCCGACAGGTTTGCCGAGCGCTTTGCCTTCATGCCAGACAATGGTATCGGCTGTGATCAAAAGTTCTTCCGGTCCAATCATCGACTGATAGGCGGCTGCCTTCTCACGGGCTATAAAAAGAGGAATTTCTTCACCTTGTAACGTATCGGGATAAGATTCATCCACATCCGGCAAAGTTTTTACTACATAATCGACACCCAAGCCCGTCATCAGTTCTTTCCGACGCGGAGAATTAGAAGCCAATACGATTTTATAACGATCTAAATTAGCAAACATACTGATAAATTTAATAAGGTATATACTGGAAATCACCATCCGAAAGCATCATCGGACAACCATTGACCTTGCGCTTTAAGCACCTGTTCTACAACATCACGTCCGCAGCCGTATCCCCCATCGGCATACGAGATGTAACGAGCAATCGCTTTCACCTCGGGAACTGCGTCTTTGGGACAGCAAGGCAATCCACATTCACGCATCACTTCCATATCGGGGACATCATCGCCCATATAAAGTATCTCTTCGTCCATAAGTCCGTGTTTATCACGGAAGCCGCGATAATCGTGTATCTTCACCGCAGAACCGAAATACAGATCGGTCAGCCCCAGCCCGATAAACCGTTTCTGCACGACCTCGCTCCGCCCGCCTGTAATAATGGCGATGCGAAGCCCTTTTTTTACGGCCAACTGGATGGCATAACCGTCTTTTACATTCACCGTACGCATTGGTTCACCGGACGGATGCAGAGGGATGACATTGGCGCTCAACACTCCGTCTACATCGAAAGCAAGCGCCTTTATCCGGGTAAGGTCGTAATTGATTGTGCTCATTTCTGTTTTATATTTCTGGGTTATTGTCTTTCGTGAATGCTTCGGCTAAGCAACTCGTATAACCGCTGCATGGCGGGATCATCGGCAAGCATCCGCAAGTGATTGCCGATCACATTCTCATCATAACGGATGGCGGGTCCGGTCTGGGCCGTCTTAGGTTCCAGCTCGTGCACCTTACGGGCGGTTTCATCAATCAACGGCAACATCACGTCGAACGGCAGATTGTATTTCCTAAGCAACTCGGCAGCAAGGGCATACATGTGATTGGTAAAGTTACATGTGAACACGGCAGCCAGGTGGAGACTTTTACGCTGCTCCGAATCGGCATCGTACACACGGTTGGAAAGTGTAGAGGCGATGGCTTTCAGAAATGCGGCATCTTCTGCCGAAGAAGCCTCAATAAAGAAAGGAATCTCCTTAAAATCCACTTCCCGCTGTTTGCTGAAGGTCTGCATGGGATAGAACACACCGTAATGCGGGACACGTCCTTCCCAAACATTCATCGGGATGCTACCCGCCGTATGCACCATCAATGCCTCCTCCCGCTTGCCTGCGACAATGCCTGGAAGGAGCTCGGCTAAAGCGGAATCTTTCAGTGAAATAATATATAGTTTCGCATACGGACTCACCGTTGCGAGGTCTATCGTATATTCAGCTTCCACTTTCTGCGCCAACTCACGAGCCGACTCTTCCGTACGGCTATACACCTGTACAATACGGAATCCCTTACGATATAGGGCTTTTGCCAGATTAGTGGCAAGATTTCCGGCACCGATAAATATAATCGGCGTATCTTCTATACTTCTTTTCATCGTGTTGAAATCAAATACAATATACCTCCGATTATCAATAAAGCCAAAGGCAGCAGATAACCGGACATCGAACCAAGCAACGATACAATCAGGCCGATGTTGAGCACCAGCCACAATCCGAGCAATACCAAGCCGACGGATTTATCCCGTTTGATAAATAGGAAAATCACCGCAGTGTAAAGCAAAAGATTATCCTTATTCATTACCCAAGGTATTCCCAAAGTGGAAAAGTGTATCAGTTTGTCGATCAGATAGAGCACCCCTATCACAATAAGGGTAACTGCCGTGGCTTTGTAGGTATCTTTATTATTAGCTTTTACCGCACTCACCGCTACTTGCCTCCGAACTTATTGATATGGATTTTTTCCCATTGCAAATGGTCTTCATCGAAGGGTTTGCGTTCCATTCCTTTATGCCCGATCGCTATGACGGACAACACCTGCAACTGCAAAGGAATGTCGAGCACACCACGCACAAATTCATCGGAAGGCATCCCGGTAGCAGTATAGCGCTCACGCACCTGCACCCAGCAACTTCCAAGTCCCAAGTCTTCGGCCTGGAGTTGAATCATGATGGAAGCAATGGATGCGTCCTCAATCCATACATCGCTCACCAGGGGATCAGCGGTGACGACAATGGCCAATGCGGCATCGGCTATAAAGGCCGAAGCCTGCTCTTTGCAATGCGAAAGCTCGCCGAGCAACTTTTTATCATCGACCGCGATGAACTGCCAACTGTTACTGCGCTTTGAAGTAGGAGCCATCAGGGCCGCTTTCAGCAAAGCGACTACGTCTTCCTGAGAAAGTTCTTCCCGGGTAAATTTCCGCATGCTGCGGCGATTCTTTATTAGTTCACTGAAATTTTCCATGTATCTATACTTACATTATTTTAATGTACTACCTTCACTATAGAATGCACAGACCCATGCAGGGCGATATACAAACCGATATGCCTATTTATATTATGACATTCCTTGCCGGTTTTCGCATAAACCGATACAGCCTGTGGCGATTCGCGCGCAAAGATAGGCAATTTATTCCACTCTCGTTAACTCACCAGTCAGTGAATCGATGATAAAACCATGCACCCGGACATCTTTCGGAATAAGCGGATGCTCCTCTATGGAACGAACTGTTCCCCTAACGGACTCCACCGGATCATCGAATCCACCCAGCCAAGAATTAAAATCGACCCCACAATAGCGTATCATGTCGATTGTCTCGGACTTGATCCCCCGCTCTTTCATGTGAGCTATCATTTCATCGCTGTTCATATGGCAAGCACCGCAATCAGAATGGGCAATAACCATCACTTCTTCTACTCCCAGCTCAATGATGGCCACCAGTAAACTACGGATAACACTGCCGAAAGGATGCGAAATGACGGCACCGGCATTTTTTATAATCTTTACGTCTCCGTTGTGAATTCCCAAAGCGACGGGCAACAGTTCTGTCAGACGGGTATCCATACATGAAAGGATGGCTATTTTCTTATCAGGATACTTGTTAGTAATATACTTTTCGTATCCCTTGTTCTCAACGAACTTTTTGTTGAATTCAAGAATTTCTTCTAACATAATCAAAAACGGATTTTATTGTAGTATATCTACAAAGATAGTCACAAAACGATAGCTCAACAAAATAAACCTTGCAAATGTTGTAAAGAGAAATAAAAAATGTAAATTTGTACCGATATGCCATTAAAACTGACTACATATTATCAAGGGAGTGAGATTCCGGATTTTCCCGGAACCAATACGTTTCATTCGAAGGAGTTATTTCAGATCTACGAAGAAACGCCGGGCTACACCCCACTCCTGATTATGGCTTCGGAAGACGGAAAACCCGTTGCGCGACTGCTTGCCGCCGTCCGCAAAAGTATCCGCATGTTTCCTCCCGCTTTCATCAAACGTTGTGAAATCTATGGTACAGGCGAATATCTGACGGCAGAAGCCGATAAGGAAAGAATATTCGGCGAAATGCTGGAACACCTCACCACAGAAGCTTTGCGAAACTCGTTTCTGATAGAATTCCGCAACTTAGAGAATGCCATGTTCGGCTACAAGTATTTCCGGTCCAACAGATACTTCCCTGTCAACTGGCTGCGGGTGCGCAATTCGCTTCATGGCATCAAAAATGCCGAACAGCGTTTCAGTCCCTCCCGTATTCGTCAGATCAAAAAAGGCTTGAAAAACGGAGCAAAAGTAGACGAGGCACACACAGTAGAAGAGATACGTGAGTTTTCGAATATGCTGAGACATCTCTATTCGTCGCGTATCCGTAAACACTTTCCCAACATCGTCTTTTTCCAGCATATGGATACCAGACTGATTCACAGCCGGCAAGCAAAGATATTCATAGTTCGCTACAAAGACAAGATTATCGGAGGATCTGCCTGTATATATTCGGGGAACGATGCCTACCTCTGGTTTTCGGGAGGTATGCGGAAAACCTATGCCCTGCAATACCCTGGTATACTGGCCGTATGGAAAGCCCTCCAAGATGCCCATCAAAACGGGTTCTGCCACATGGAATTTATGGATGCCGGACTCCCATTCAAAAAGCACGGATATCGTGACTTCGTACTCCGCTTCGGCGGCAAACAAAGCAGTACAAGACGATGGTTCCGCTTCCGCTGGCAATGGCTGAACAACCTACTGATCAAAATATACGTGTGAGCATCCGCCCGTCTCCGAGGGCTGGTACCAATGATTTCTACCTTTTAAACCAACACCTTTTTATTTTTAAACTAACGATGCCACCTTTTAAACCAATGCACCTTAGGTTTTAAACCTATTTTCACCATAATTAATTGCAGAAAAATTTCTTTATTAAACAAGAATTGATTTTCTTTGTGCTGTTTTATACCACTCCCAAAAAACGATTAATACCAAAATTTAAAAATATAGTTATGAAGATTTCACACATTGAACATTTGGGCATCGCCGTAAAAAGTATCGAAGAAGCCCTTCCGTATTATGAAAACGTTTTAGGTTTGAAATGCTACAACATCGAAACCGTAGAAGATCAAAAAGTACGAACAGCCTTCCTGAAAGTAGGTGATACCAAAATCGAATTACTGGAACCAACATGTCCGGAAAGCACCATCGCAAAATTCATCGAAAACAAGGGTGCAGGTGTGCATCACGTAGCATTCGCCATTGAAGACGGTGTAGCCAATGCTCTGGCCGAAGCCGAAAGCAAAGAGATCCGCCTGATTGACAAAGCTCCGCGCAAAGGTGCCGAAGGTTTGAACATTGCTTTCCTTCACCCGAAATCAACTCTGGGCGTATTGACAGAACTCTGCGAACACTAAAAAAACGTACGATTCGGACGATCTGCGCCACGAACAACCGGAATTTTTTCTCGTATCAAATTCCCAATTCGAGTCGTCAATCGTCCGATTGTAAATATTATAACCCTTTAAATTAAGAAAAACTCATGAGTAACCAGCTTGAAAAAGTAAAAGAGCTTATTGAACTTCGTGCTCAAGCTCGTTTAGGTGGTGGCGAAAAGGCTATTGAAAAACAACACGCCAAAGGCAAATATACCGCCCGCGAGCGTATTGCACAGTTGCTTGACGAAGGCAGTTTCGAAGAACTGGATATGTTTGTTCAACACAGATGTACCAACTTCGGACAAGACAAGAAACATTTCCTCGGCGACGGTGTAGTAACCGGTTATGGAACAATAGAAGGTAGATTAGTATATGTTTTCGCACAAGATTTCACCGTGTTCGGTGGTTCACTATCGGAAACCATGGCACAGAAGATCTGTAAAGTAATGGATATGGCCATGAAAATGGGGGCTCCTGTCATCGGTATCAACGACTCGGGTGGTGCACGTATTCAGGAAGGTATCAACGCTCTGTCCGGTTATGCTGAAATTTTCCAGCGTAATATCATGGCATCGGGTGTTATTCCACAGATTTCGGGTATTTTCGGTCCGTGCGCCGGTGGCGCAGTTTACTCTCCTGCCTTAACAGACTTTACGTTAATGACCGAAGGGACATCTTATATGTTCCTCACCGGACCTGCTGTAGTAAAAACGGTTACAGGCGAAGACGTATCTCAGGAAGACCTGGGAGGTGCAAGTGTACATGCCAGCAAGTCAGGTGTAACCCACTTCACAGCCGAAACCGGAGAAGAAGGTCTGGCGATCATTCGCAAACTTCTCAGTTTTATCCCGCAAAACAATCTGGAAGAAGCCCCATTGGTGAACTGTACCGACCCGATCGACCGTATGGATGACCTGCTGAACGAAATCATCCC
Source organism: Bacteroides fragilis (assembly GCF_019583405.1). GTDB lineage: Bacteria > Bacteroidota > Bacteroidia > Bacteroidales > Bacteroidaceae > Bacteroides > Bacteroides fragilis_B. Next base: position 481,205 of record NZ_SZUU01000002.1, read on the forward strand.
CGACAGCCCGAACAAACCGTACGATATGTACGAAGTGATCGGTGCCATCATCGACAACGGTGAATTCCTGGAAGTACAGAAAGACTACGCGAAAAATCTTATTATCGGTTTTGCCCGCATGAACGGACAGTCGGTAGGTGTGGTTGCCAACCAACCTAAATATCTGGCAGGCGTGCTCGACAGCAATGCATCACGCAAAGGTGCCCGTTTCGTTCGTTTCTGCGACGCATTCAACATCCCGCTGGTAACATTGGTAGACGTTCCGGGATTCCTTCCGGGCACAGGTCAGGAGTACAATGGTGTGATCCTGCACGGAGCCAAATTGCTGTATGCTTACGGCGAAGCCACTGTACCTAAAGTGACCGTAACCCTGCGTAAGTCTTACGGCGGTTCACACATCGTAATGAGTTGCAAGCAACTCCGCGGTGACATGAACTATGCATGGCCGACAGCCGAAATCGCCGTAATGGGTGGTGCCGGTGCAGTAGCGGTATTGTATGCCAAGGAAGCCAAAGATCAGGAAAACCCTGCTCAATTCCTGGCAGACAAGGAAGCCGAGTATACCAAACTCTTCGCCAACCCGTACAATGCGGCCAAATACGGTTACATCGACGACGTTATCGAACCGAGAAACACTCGTTTCCGCGTGATCCGCGCTTTGCAACAGCTGCAAACTAAGAAATTAACCAACCCTGCTAAAAAGCACGGTAATATTCCATTGTAACAAATAAAAATCGATTGTTATGAATAAAAAAAGAATCGGGATATTTATCGCTCTGCTGGCAATGGTTTGCATGGGGCTCAGGGCGCAAAGTGCCACCAGTCTGAGAATCAATGAAGTTTTGGTCATCAATGACCAGAACTATCAAGATGATTACGGACTGCACAATGCGTGGATAGAGATATTCAATACCTCTTTCGCTTCGGTAAATCTGGAAGGTTGCTTTCTGACGAACGATAAAAACAATCCGACCAAATATCCTATTCCCAAAGGCGACGTGCTGACTTTAATCAAGCCACGCCAACATGCTTTGTTCTGGGCAGACGGGATGCCTAACCGGGGTACGTTTCATGTAAACTTTACGCTCGATCCGGACAAAGAGAACTACATTGCTCTGTATGATTCCAACGGTAAAACTTTGATTGACGAGGTAACCATCCCTGCCGGTCAGCTTGCCGACCGTTCATACGCCCGTGAAAAAGACGGAAGTGCTAACTGGGTAGTAAAAGGTGGTGGAGAACATAGCTATGTCACTCCAAGCACCAACAATATGACTATCGACAAAAACCCGAAGATCGAGAACTTCAAAAAACACGACTCTATCGGTATTGGTATGGCCATCATTGCCATGTCAGTCGTATTCATTGGTTTGGTACTTTTGTATCTTTCATTCAAGGCGGTAGGTAATATCGCTGTCAGACTGGGTAAGAAAAACGCAATGAAAGCCACCGGTATCACCGACAAGACGGAAGCGAAGGAGAAGAACCTGGGTAGCCACACAGGTGAAGAGACTGCCGCTATCGCCATGGCTTTACACGAATACCTGAATGACGCTCACGACGTTGAAGACATGATTCTGACTATCAACAAAGTGAAACGCACCTACTCACCGTGGAGTTCGAAGATCTACACACTGCGTCAGACTCCGAGAAGATAATTACTAACCCTAATAAAATGAAGCAATGAAACAATATAAATATAAAATCAACGGCAACCTTTACAACGTTACAGTGAACGATGTAGAAGATAACATAGCCAATGTTGAAGTAAACGGAACCTCTTACAAAGTAGAGTTGGATACTCCCGTCAAAGCTGCTCCGAAACCGGTTACCCGTCCGGCAGCCGCTCCGAAAACCGAATCGGGAGCTCCGGTAGTGACCAAACAGCCGACAACTTCCAAGAGAGACGGCGTGAAATCTCCGCTGCCGGGTGTCATCCTCGACATTAAGGTGAAAGCAGGAGACACTGTCAAGAAAGGCCAGACTATCATCATCCTTGAGGCTATGAAGATGGAAAATAACATCAATGCCAATAAAGATGGAAAAGTAGCAGAAATTAAAGTTAATAAAGGAGATTCTGTACTTGAAGGTACAGACCTCGTAATCATTGAATAATTATGGGAGATTTCGTATCATTCTTAGGGAATAACCTTGTTGACTTCTGGGGATACACCGGTTTCGCAAACGCGACACCCGGACATCTTTTCATGTTGCTAATCGGTCTTTTCTTTATCTACCTTGCCGTAGCCAAAGAATTTGAACCGATGCTGCTGATCCCCATTGGCTTCGGTATTCTGATCGGTAATATTCCATTCAATATGGAAGCCGGATTAAAAGTGGGTATTTACGAAGAAGGTTCGGTACTGAACATCCTTTATCAAGGTGTAACCTCCGGTTGGTATCCGCCGCTTATTTTCTTAGGCATCGGGGCCATGACGGACTTCTCGGCACTGATCTCCAACCCCAAACTGATGCTGATCGGAGCTGCCGCACAGTTCGGTATCTTCGGCGCTTACATCATTGCCCTCCTCATCGGATTTGAGCCTAACCAAGCCGGTGCCATCGGTATCATCGGTGGTGCTGACGGACCGACGGCGATCTTCCTTTCGTCCAAACTGGCTCCGAACCTGATGGGTGCCATCGCCGTATCAGCCTATTCTTACATGGCACTGGTACCGGTGATACAACCGCCCATCATGCGTGCGCTGACCACTAAACACGAACGCCTGATCCGCATGAAACCACCAAGAATCGTATCGCATACCGAAAAAGTGATTTTCCCCATCGTGGGTCTGTTGCTCACTTGCTTCCTGGTTCCGTCGGGTCTGCCTTTGCTGGGTATGCTATTCTTTGGTAATTTATTGAAAGAAAGCGGTGTAACCCGTCGCTTGGCAAATACTGCCAGCGGTCCGTTGATCGATGTCATCACTATCCTGTTGGGACTGACTGTGGGAGCTTCTACCCAAGCCTCACAATTCCTCACCTGGGATTCTATCCTGATCTTCATCCTCGGTGCATTCTCTTTCATCATTGCCACTACCTCGGGTGTCTTGTTTGTGAAGTTCTTCAATCTCTTCCTGAAGAAAGGCAATAAGATCAATCCGCTGATCGGTAATGCAGGTGTATCTGCCGTACCCGACTCGGCGCGCATCTCACAAGTGGTCGGTTTGGAATACGATCCGACTAACTATCTGCTGATGCACGCTATGGGTCCGAACGTGGCGGGAGTAATCGGTTCAGCCGTAGCTGCCGGTATCCTGCTCGGATTCCTTATGTAGTTTAAAAGCTTTTTCATAAAATAGAATCGGGGCGTCTCTCTTTGCAAAAAGAGAGGCGCCTTGCATTTTACGTTAATCTATCTAAAAGAGATTACGAATCCTTCGTAGAAACAATATTTTTACTAACTTGCAGGCAATAAAACATACGCCCTATGAAAACAAAAGCTATGAAACCACTCATCTTTATTTTTTGCTTGTGTCTTAGCTCCATACTAACGGCACAGAACACGAATCAAAACAAAATTCAGGAAGCAATGGCAAACTATGATTACGAGACTGCCATTGAACTGATCAACAAAGAGAAGCCTACCATCCCGCTATTGATGCAGCAAGCCAAAGCCCTGAAAGGAATCGGCAACAACGCCGAGGCTCTCCGTGTCATCCGCCAAGTAATTACGGCAGATTCTACCAACCAACAGGCACACATCGAAGCCGCGGAATGTTGCAAAGCAATGGCTAAATATAACGATGCATTGGACTATTACCGGAAAACCATCACCTTGAATCCCAAGAACAAGTATGCCCGCTTGCAATTTATCAACTTGCTTTGCAATACGAAAAATTATGCCGAAGCTTTTGGAGAGAGCTCAATGATGTCCGAAACGGACAGTTCGGCCGTGGTACTCCACCTACAGGCACAGAGCCTTGAAGGAATGCAACAAATACTGCCTGCCATCGGCTGTTATGAAATCATTCAGGACAAATACCCGGACGACTATTTAGCAGCGGCCAAACTGGGAAATCTGAACATAGCGGCAGGATATCCCGAATACGCGATCAAAGCGACCGAACGCTACAGAGAACGGGATTCAACCAACCTGATCGTAAACCAGCAAAACGCACTTGCCTATTGTCGTGCCCAACAATACCCGATGGCCATCAAGCGTTACGAAAATCTATGCCAGCAGGGAGACAGCAGTACACAAACTTTATACTATCTGGGAATCAGCTATTACGCAGATGAATATTATTATGAAGCACACGCATGCTTCAGCAAACTGTACAAAGATATGGAAGAAGATCCGAACTTGCTCTATTATCTGGGACGATGTTGCGCCAAGACTTCCTGGAAAAAGGAAGGCATAGAACATCTGGAGAAAGCCATCGAACTTACCATCCCCAAAGACAGTACCATGATCCGTCTTTACAGAGGCTTGGTCGATTGCTGTAAACTGGCAAGAGACACACCCAAACAAATTCAGGCCCTCAAAGAGCTGTATAAATATGATAAGACGAACCATAAACTACTTTATGACATCGCCTGGAATTATTCATATCAGCTAAAAGACCACAAATCAACCGAACGTTATTTGCAGGCCTTCTTAAAGACCCGGAACAAAGATGCCAAAAAGGAGGAAGCCACCGCCGAAAAAGGAGAACTCGTTCTGGGACTTGAAAACTACTACAACGCTGCCGATAAGTGGCTGAAGGACTTACAGAAAGAAAAATTCTTCAACGAGGGAATACCGGAACAAAGCCCGAAATAACAAAACCTATATTTAATATGAAATACCTCCTGATCCTCCTCTGTCTGGGCTTCAATGCAGCATTGTCCGCTCAGAACGTAACTTCTATCCAGGAAGCAATGGCAAACTATGACTACAAAACGGCCATCAGACTGATCGATGGAGAAACTGCTTCATCGCAATTATTATTACAAAAAGCCAAGGCTTTAAAGGGATTGGGACACACTGCCGAAGCCTTGTCCACTTTACAACATATCATTTCCGAATTACCCGAAAATCAGCAGGCATTGATAGAAGCCGCTGAATGTTGCAGGCAACTGAGCAAGTACAACGAGGCCTTGGAATACTATCGGAAAGTTTTGAAGTTAAATCCGGAACATACTTACGCGCACCTGCAATACACCCGTCTACTATACAACCAGCAGCGATATGGAGATGCACTGCATGAAAGCGTCACATTGGCCAAGAAAGACAGTTCCGCTACCGTATTACGATTAATGGCAGAAAGTATGGAAGGACTTAACATGCCGATAGAAAGCATGTTATGTTACGTTTCCATCATCAGAAAATATCCTTCCGACTATCTGTCTGTTGCCAGATTGGGCAGCATACTCAATACAATGCAGGATTATGAAGGGGCAATCGCCCTGACAGAAGGATATCGTCAAATGGATAGTACCAATGTAGAGGTAAACCGACAGAACGCCCTGGCTTATTGTCTGCACAAAGACTACCCCATGGCAATCAAACGTTATCAAGATCTGACAAGCCAGGGAGACAGTACCCTGCTGACATGTTATTATCTGGGGGTCAGCTATTATGCCACGAAAGAATACTTTAAAGCACGCGATTGGCTGCTTAAAGCAAAATCCCGCCAGTCCCCCAGCGCCAACCTGCTCTACTACTTGGGACGCTCCTGCTCCAAGACTTTGTGGAAACAAGATGGGATTGAGTATCTGAATCAGGCCATCGACCAGACTATCCCCACCGACAGTATAATGGAACGTCTCTATTTCGGACTTGCGGATTGTTATAAAGAGGCCAAACAGACCCGCGAGCAGATAAAAGCAATCAAAGAACAATATAAGTATGCCCCCGACAGGCATATATTGCTTTATAACATGGCCTTTCTATCCGATAAACTCAAAGATACAAAAGCCACAGAGCGCTACTTGCAAGCTTTTTTACGAACAAAGTCCCAACAGAAGGCAATAGAGCTGCAACAAGATAGCGATGTCGAAGAAGAGGAGCCCGCACCTCGCATAGACTATTATAAAAGTGCCGCCAATAAACTGGAAAGTATCCGAAAGGAAAAATTCTTCAAAGGAGAAAAGTAGCTATCCAAAGTGGCTTTTGTGCACATTACAAATGCCCGATTCAGGCTTAAGCATCTCCTATGAAAACGTTTGCATAAATAGATGGCGGACAGTAAGGAAGAAAACAGGAATCAATCCGATGATTTATCCTATATTAGCAGCATCTAAATAATAACGAGCTAATATCATGAAAAAATTATTGTTCTTCTTAGGTTCTCTCTTACTTTCATTAAGTACTTATGCAGCCATGAATGTATCAAAAATCGATCCGCCCTTCTGGTTCACCGGCATGAACAATCCGGAACTCCAGTTAATGGTATACGGCGAAGGCATCGGCCAGGCATCCGTATCAGTAAACTATCCCGGAGTATCACTCAGCAGCGTCGTGAAGCTGGAAAGCAACAATTATCTGCTTGTCTATCTTCATCTCGATAAAGATGTTAAACCGGGGAAAATGCCTATTACATTCACTCTCGGAAAGAAAAAGCTGGTTAAGGATTACGAATTGAGAGCACGTAGCAAAGCAGGAGCCGACCACAAAGGCTTTGACGCATCGGATGCCCTATATCTGTTAATGCCGGATCGCTTTGCCAATGGAAACCCGGACAACGACCAGATAGAAGGCATGGCAGAATATAAAGTAGACCGCAATGACCCGAACGCCCGCCACGGCGGTGACCTCGCCGGTATTGAACAAAACCTGGACTACTTTACCGACCTGGGAGTGACCGCACTCTGGTTCACCCCGGTACTTGAGAATAATATGAAAGGCGGTTCGTACCACGGCTATGCCACGACCGATTATTACAAGGTAGACCCACGTTTCGGTACCAACGAAGAATATCGCTCGCTGATAGACAAAGCTCACAACCGGGGCATTAAAGTCGTAATGGATATGATCTTCAACCATTGCGGAGTAGAACACCCCTGGATCAAGGATATGCCTTCGAAGGACTGGTTCAACCACTCCGATTTTAAAGACAACTTCGTACAGACATCTTACAAACTGACTCCTCACGTAGATCCGTACGCCTCACAGTATGACTTCGACCAGATGAATGACGGTTGGTTTGTGGAAGCCATGCCCGACTTGAACCAGAAGAACCCTCACGTATACAAATATCTCCTGCAAAACAGTTTGTGGTGGATTGAATATGCCGATATCGACGGCATCCGGATGGATACTTACCCGTATGCCGACTACGATGCCATGAGCAACTGGATGAAGGAAGTGAATGAAGAATATCCCAACTATAACACGGTAGGTGAAACCTGGGTAACCGAACCTGCCTACACAGCCTGGTGGCAAAAAGATTCCAAACTCTCCGCCCCACGCAACAGTAACCTGAAAACTGTGATGGACTTCAGTTTCTTCGACAAAATCAACACAGCCAAGAATGAAGAGACCGACACCTGGTTCAAAGGTCTGGATCGGGTATACAACAACTTTGTATACGATTATCTGTATCCCGATCCCGCATCCGTGCTGGCTTTCATAGAGAATCACGATACCGACCGCTTTCTGGGTGAAGGTGAAAATCTCGACATGCTGAAACAGGCCTCTACCCTTTTGCTGACCACCCGGCGCATTCCGCAGCTCTATTACGGAACCGAAGTCATGATGAACGGAGTAAAGAGCAAAAGCGACGGTTATGTCAGAAAAGATTTCCCCGGCGGATGGGCCAATGATAAAGAAAACGCTCTTACTCCGGAGGGACGTACCAAACTACAGAACGAAAGCTATAACTTCTACCGCAATCTGCTGAACTGGCGCAAAGGCAACGATGTGATTGCCAAAGGCAGCATGAAACAGTTCATGGTTCAGCACGGTGTATATGCCTATGCACGCGAATATAACGGAAAAACAGTATTTGTCCTGTTGAACGGTACGGATAAGGAGGTGAAACTCCCTCTGAAATATTACGCTGAAGTACTGAAAGATAAAACTCAAGGCAAAGACGTCATTAGCGGAAAAATGATAATGCTGAACGAGGAACTGACAATGGCTCCACGCCAGTCAATGGTAATAGAGCTTTAGCCCCGTTCACCCCAAAGCAGGCTCGGGGTGTCAAAAGTCTTTTTACCACGGAGTAACACAGAGTAGCACAGAGTATTTACACTAATAATCAACAACTTAAATCACCTCTGTATTACTCCGTGTTACTCCGTGGTGAATTTTGTCACGAATAATAATAGTCAAACATTTGACTATTATCGAAGAATATCGCTACCTTTGCACCGACTAAAAGAATACAACGATGACAAACAACGAATCGGCACGCGAGCTTATTCTACAAATCCTGCGAACCCGGATGGCTTTCCGTCAAACCCTTCAACGGGTGCTCAAACGGCACAACGTAGATATGACCTTCGAAATGCTGCAAGTAATGAATTGCCTGTGGAACGAACAAGGCATCAGCCAGCAGTCTCTGGCAGAGAAAACGGCAAAAGACAAAGCTTGCCTGACTAACCTGATCAATAACCTGGAGAAAAAGAATTGGGTGATACGGAAAGAAGATTCATCCGACCGGAGAAACCGGCTGATTTTTCTTACAGCACAGGGCGAGGAACTTGCCCTTACAGTGAAACCGCTGATCAACGATATCTATACCCAAACGGGAATAGAGATGGAGGTCAGCCGGATAAACGAATGTACCGAAGATTTAAAAAGACTGTACGAAGTTCTCAACGAAATCTAAAATCAACTCAGGCCATGTCCACCCATCAAGCGAAACAAAAAGAATTAAGAAAGCTGAAGCACAGAAACATCTTTCTCAACACGGTATGCATATTATTAGCACTGGCAGGTATCTCGTGGACAGTAAACTATTTCTGGAAATATGCCCGCTACGAAATAACCAATGATGCCGTAGTGGACCAATACATCGCTCCGCTCAACATCCGGATACCGGGATATATCAAAGAAGTACGTTTCACCGAGCACCAGTATGTACATGCCGGCGACACGCTCCTGATTCTGGATGACCGTGAATACCGGATCCGACTCAAAGATGCGGAAGCCGCTTTGATGGATGCCTTAGGCTCTAGAGAGGTTTTGAACTCCGGCATCCGGACCTCAGGGGTGAACATTGCCGTACAGGACGCCAACATAGCCGAAACCCAAGCACGGCTTTCACAGCAGGAAGCCGAACTGAACCGATACACCCGGCTCCTGAAAAAACAGGCCATCAGCCAACAGGACTACGAACTGGCAAAAGCAAATTTTGAAGCGACCCGGGCACGTTACAATGCCCTCCTGCGCCAGAAAGAAGCCGCCCAATCGCAGTACTCTGAAACCAGTAAACGCAGTACCAGTGCCGAAGCCAATATCCTCCGTAAAGAGGCCGAAGTGGATATGGCTAAACTGAACCTGTCATATACCGTCGTCACCGCACCTTATGACGGATACATGGGACGGCGCACCCTTGAACCGGGACAGTTTGTACAAGGGGGACAGACTCTCTCGTATCTGGTACGAAGCAATGATAAATGGGTAACTGCCAACTATAAAGAGACTCAGATAGCCCACATCTACATCGGACAAAAGGTTCGCATTAAAGTAGATGCTTTCAGCGGCCGGACTTTTCATGGAACCGTCACGGCCATCTCCGAAGCCACCGGATCGAAGTACTCTTTGGTACCGACTGACAATTCGGCCGGGAACTTCGTCAAAGTGCAGCAACGCATTCCGGTTCGCATCGACCTTGATGATGCTTCAGCCGAAGAAATGGAATGCCTCCGTGCCGGGATGATGGTAGAAACAGAGGCGGTCCGCCCGTAGGCTTATGGTGAAGCTCAATCTGCCTACCCGCCCCTGGGTGCCTCAATGGTTGGGCATCATAACCATGTTTATTGCCATTTTTCCCATTACCCTCCTCAACGGTGCCTATACAGGCAGTATGGTCGAAGTATCAAATACGTTGGGTATACTGAGCGAAGATATTACGATGGCTTACTATTCAGCTTCTGTAGGGATGGCTGTGGCCTATCCTATTGTACCCAAAATACGTGCTATAGCCACTCCGAAAACCTTACTGCTTACCGATCTGTTGCTACAGATATTCTTCAGCCTGATATGTGCCAAAACAGGTAGTATGGATGTCATCATGGTATGTAGTTTCTGCATGGGCTTTCTTAAAGCTTTTGTCATGTTGGAGTTCATCATCCTGATCCGCCCGCTCTTCAGTCCCAAAAACATACGAAGTGAATTTTACGCCTACTTCTATCCCATTGTCTTCTCCGGAGGACAGTTGTCAATGGCTATCACGGCACAATTGGCCTATCATTATCAATGGCAGCACATGTACTATTTCGTCACCATCCTCCTGCTGATCGCCATTCTGTTTGTAATCTGTTTTTTCCGTTACGCACAACGTCCTGTTTACATCCCGTTCAAGGAGATAGACGGAAAGAGCATGTTTATCATTGCCTCTGCCTATCTGCTGACACTCTATACCTTCACTTATGGCAAAACACTCGACTGGTTCGCATCCCCTAAAATAAGAGTATACGCATTGATCATCCCTCTCCTGATAGCTCTTTTCATCTACCGGCAACGGACACAGCCGAAGCCTTTCGTCAGTCTGAAACCACTCTCCCTGCATAAATCCATTATCGGATACGGCTTCATGGTGCTCGCCATGTTTCTGACATCCACCAGTTCACTGGTAACCAACTACATGAACAGCATTATCCGAGTAGACAGCATTCATGCTAATTCGCTCAGTCTATGGTTGTTGCCCGGTTATGTTCTGGGAGCGATTATTTGTTTCTGGTGGTTTCGATGGCAACGATGGCGGTTTCGCTTCCTCATCTCAGGAGGTATGTTTTGTTACGTCATCTATCTGGCTATCCTCTACTTTGGTATCACCCCTTACGGGACTTACGAAATGCTCTATCTCCCCATCCTGTTCCGGGGAGTAGGGATGATGGTCATATTCATTGCGTTCGGTGTGTTTGTTGTCGAGGATTTAGACCCACGCCTAACGTTGTCTAATGCCTTCTTTCTGATTTCATTCCGTTCGGTATTGGCCCCGGTTCTGTCCGCTTCGTTCTTTAACAACATGCTCTACTATCTGCAGGCGAAAGGAATGAACATTCTTTCGGAAAACATGACGCTGACCAATCCGCTGGCCGAGCAGAAATACAATCAGGCATTAAGCAATGCCCTGACACAAGGACATGAATTCGGAGAAGCCGCGCAATTGGCAGCCAACAGCCTCTATTCCACTTTACAGCAACAATCCCTGTTGCTTGCCCTGAAAACATTGATCGGCTATGTACTGATACTGGCACTGGCGATTGCTATCATCGCAGCGTTCATTCCTTTCCATAAAACGCTGAAGGTAGCTGTAGTGAAGACGGGTGATGATATGGTATAATGAGAAGGGATACAAAAAAGCCACCCAATTGCTTGAGTGGCTTCTTAAAATATAAATTAAATCAAGTAAAACTTTTAAATACCAGATTTGGAATTTATTCAGCCAACTTGTTGTCAGAACCCAGCACATTGATAATTTTGTGCTTGTAGAGTTTTTCCATATTGTCGCGAGCCGGTCCCAGATATTTACGCGGGTCAAACTCTGCCGGCTTTTCTGCGAATACCTTACGGATAGCAGCAGTCATAGCCAAACGAGAGTCTGAGTCAATATTGATTTTGCAAACAGCAGACTTAGCGGCTTTACGCAGTTCTTCTTCAGGAATACCGATAGCAGCTTTCAGCGCACCACCAAATTGGTTGATAGTTGCAACTTCTTCTTCAGGAACTGAAGATGATCCATGAAGAACGATAGGGAATCCCGGAAGTTCTTTCATTACACCGTCCAATACGTCGAATGCCAACGGAGGAGGAACCATACGGCCGGTCTTCGGATCAATGTGGCACTGTTCCGGAGTAAATTTGTAAGCACCGTGAGAAGTACCGATAGAGATAGCCAATGAATCGCAACCTGTTTTAGTAACGAAATCGACTACTTCATCCGGTTCAGTATATGTGTGGTGGTCAGAAGAAACTTCGTCTTCTACACCTGCCAATACGCCAAGTTCACCTTCTACGGTTACATCGAACTGGTGAGCGTATTCAACAACTTTCTTAGTCAGGGCAACGTTTTCGTCGTAAGGAAGGTGAGAACCGTCGATCATTACAGAAGAGAAGCCTGAGTCGATACAGCTTTTACAAGTTTCGAAAGTATCTCCGTGGTCGAGGTGCAAAACGATTTCAGGATTTTTGCAGCCGAGTTCTTTTGCATATTCTACAGCACCCTGAGCCATGTAACGCAACAATGTAGCGTTAGCATACTGACGAGCACCTTTTGATACCTGCAAAATAACCGGAGACTTAGTTTCTACAGCAGCCTTGATGATAGCCTGCATCTGTTCCATATTGTTGAAGTTGAATGCAGGGATTGCATATCCACCCTTGATAGCCTTAGCAAACATATCTCTAGTGTTTACCAGACCTAAATCTTTGTAATTAACCATTTTGTTTAAAAGTTTATTGTTAGTGAATTAAAAATTCTATGCAAAAGTAAGAATAATCCTTTGAATAGAGAAGCCCTCAGGCGGAAATATCCGTTTGAGGAGCGCAATTCAATTCTATTTCAAATAATTTCCCATCCTTTAAGAGCTGTTTGTAATGTCTACGTAGCAAATAAAGGTTTGTTATTGTTTCTTCATATATATAATGGTGGGTAAATGATCGCTGTAACCATCCAACCACACTTTACCGCCATACGTACGCAAGGGTGAACCTTTATATTTGCCATCCTGCTGAAACAGATATTCGCGCATGAAAACTTCATTGTGATCATATTTCAATCCTTTTGTCGCTTGAAGCAAACTGGGTGAAAGAATAATCTGATCGAACAGGTTCCATTTGCCGCGATAGAGCAAAGTGCCTACTCCCTTATCTTCCAGCGTCACCCACCAAGGATTATAAAGGTCATCTTCAGTCATATCCTCGATGTGTTTCTTTGCCCCCAGCACGGCAAGGCTCAAATCCATCGGATCATCGTTGAGGTCGCCCATGATGATCAATTTCAAGTCCGGATCCGAATGCATCAGCGAGTCCTTCAACGCCTTCACCTGCATAGCGGCGTGCATGCGTACCGGTTCCGCCGCTCCCCGAGAGGGCCAGTGGTTGACTATCAGGCAGACTTTATCACCCGCCAGCTCACCACCTACAATCAGGAATCCACGGGTTTTGTGGATGGTATCTCCCTCGAAAGGAGTGGAAAGCACCAATGCCGTCGCATGGGGAGTGAATTGTTTGGGATCATACAGCAAAGCGCAGTCGATGCCCCGTTTATCAGGTCCTTCATAGTGTATGTAACGATAACCTCCGGCAGCCAGTTCGGGTTGACGAATCAGATCTTCGAGAACACGTCGGTTCTCTACCTCCGCCACACCGATTGCAGCAGGTCCTGCCGGTACTTTATCACGCGAAAGTTCGCCCAGCACCTTGGACAGATTTTTCAGTTTCGAACGATATTTCTCCGAGTTCCACCCCTTTGCCGCATCCGGAAGATATTCATAATCGTTTTTTCCCGTATCATGAATGGTATCAAACAGATTCTCAAGATTGTAAAAAGCTACGCTGTACAGTCCGTCCGCATGATCCTGTGCCCGGCCACCGACCGCCAGCAACAATAAAAAGTTGAATACAATAATTAGTTTCTTCATATATTTATTTTTGAGTTCACCACAGATTACACGGATTAGCACAGATTAAAGATCTATTTCATTGAAAATTGAAGAATTTGTGCTAATCCGTGTAATCTCTGTGGTGAATGTGATTCATTTCTTGCCTGTTTAAAGTCCTTTTTTAGGTTTAAAACCAACAAAACTTAACCCATCACCCCTGCAAAAGTCTTAAAAAAAAGCGAGAATACGACTTTTTTTCCAAAACTTTTTTCCTAAGAAACAAAAAAGCATTATCTTTGCGACCTGAAAAATGACCATTACACTATTCTTACCAAATAGTAAAACGATATAATAATTTAAAAAACGAATATTAAAATGAAAAAAGGTCTTCATCCTGAATCATACCGTCCGGTAGTATTCAAAGATATGTCAAACGGTGATATGTTTTTGTCTAAATCAACTGTAGCTACAAAAGAGACCATCGAATTCGAAGGTGAAACTTATCCGTTACTGAAAATCGAAATCTCTAACACTTCTCACCCGTTCTATACAGGTAAATCTACATTGGTAGATACAGCCGGACGTGTTGACAAGTTCATGAGCCGTTACGGTAACCGTAAGAAATAATAGGTCGGATCATCCGATTGATAAAAAATAAGCTGCCCCAATATTGAGGCAGCTTATTTTTTGCCCTAAAGCCACTCTGCAAAAGAAACTGCTCCCCAAAACATACGGAATAAAATCCATCCCCTGTTTTATCTTGACAGTAGCCAATGGGCGAATAGAAAAATACCGGAAAGGATCTGCCATACGCCACTCCGGCATGGAGAAAGAGATCATGGAAATTATTCTCCCAAATCCCTCACCTACAGAAGTATCAAAGTAAAAACAGCTTTCCAGAAGCAGTATATGCTTTTATAGGGAAAACCCTATGGCACAATAGGAGAAAAATCTATGCCGGAGGAAACTTCTTTTGTATCTTCGTAACATCTAAATAATAAATTTACTAAAAAAGATACGACTATGAAACGACTTGCTATTCTGTTTGTGCTTGTTCTGACATCGTGCATCCTGTATGCCAGAAGTGGAAAAGGGGATAATCTCAGCGGTCCTATCGCGCTGAAAGGCGAATTGACGGAGAAATATCAAAACTACTCAAAAGGGACTCCGGTCGTCATACGCGGAGTGCGAAAGATGAGAATTTCGCCCAACGATGCGGTGGGCATCACTTACGGAGTGGAAATCGACGGACTGCAATATCCTATCGGAGAGGAAGAAGCCAACAAAATCATCCGGTTGAAACCGGAAACGGTTCTTGAGTACTGGCAGGGGATTTACCTGTCCCAAGGCATGTACGATTACTACGACCGGAAAGGATACCGCTATGACATGCGGCAAGAGCTGGACGAGGAGTGCCTGGACTATCTGGACAAATTAAATGAAATCAGTTATAAAGACGCTTACATCGAGGATTACGTACAAGCCATTTTTGCCAAAGTCAATCCGGGAGAGGTGGATTCCAAACGTCCGGAACGCCTGAATGTACGCATCATCCAGTCGCCCGAACCGGATGCTTATATGTTGCCCAACGGTGCTATGCTGGTAAGTACCGGTTTACTGTGCACACTCGACTCCGAAGAGGAACTGGAAGCCGTCATTGCCAACGAAATGGTTCACTTCATCCTCGATCATCAGGTGAACAACGTGTCACGTGCCGAAACCCGTGCCAAACGTGCCGCTTTCTGGGCAGACGTGCTCGGTACGGTAGCCATGGCAGCCGATGACACCAACTGGATGTACGGATACGACGAACGGGTGGGCGCCATTGAACTGGCCGCCAGCATCGGAACCATTGCGGCATTGGTCAACGTACGGACAGTAAACCGCCTGGGAATGGATTACAACAGCAAGCAAGAGATACAGGCCGACCGGATTGCAAGAGACTATCTGGCGTTCAAAGGATTGAACCCCGATGCATTATCTTCGGCTATCGCAAAAATAAAAGATTTCTATGGTTCAACGCACCGTTACAACAACCTGACACGATATGACAGCTATGCACGACTGAAAGAACGACTTGCCAAACTGGGAGAAAAAGAAAGCATCCACAGCCATGCTTATCAGAAAGCGACATCGGATATCGTAACGTTCAACGCAGCCATGTACCAGGGAGACAAACGCTACAAAATGGCCGAACAGCTTGTATGCAAGAACATAGACAACAAGGTGGCTTCGGACCACGATTACGTAATTCTGGTGAAAGCACGCATGGCACAGGAAAACACTCCCGAAAGCAATGAATCTTGCCTGAAACTGCTGGAGAAAGCCAAAGAGCTCGCTACCGCCCGCAACCTGGACATCAACAAACAGGAGATCCTGCTGCTGATGCGCATGAACAAACAGGTAAAGGCTGCCGATAAGCTGAAGGAATACAGGGATCTACTGATGCAATACCAACAGCAGAACGCGCTCGGATCAGAAGAATCCGGATGGATCGGTGAAGAGATGAACTGGACAGAGAAGATGCTGTCGAAGATCAGCCTGCTGTAAAACCCAGTCACCAATATTTCAAAGGGTGTAGCCACAGCGGTCGGATGGCTACACCCTTTGTTGTGTATGGCTACACCTTCCGGAACAGAGGGTGTAGCCCTTTTTATAATCAGAAGTTAGTATAGATGCGACATCCATGGGCAGGTATCGTCAGGCCGGTCTGCATCGAGGTCACATGGAGTTTCGTACCATTCAGATATTCCGTCCAGACTCCCGTTGCCGGGAAGGTAGTGATTGCCTCTATCGGCTTAGCCGTGAAATTGCCCACCACCACCAACTTCTTGCCGTTGGCTGCCTCGAGGGTGAGAAAACGTCCTCCGGTCCAGTTGGCCGTCTTCACCAGCCAGGAAAACGTGGCTCCGGGATCAAAGAGTTCAGTATGTTCCCTCCGCAGTTTCAACAGCTTTGCGTACGTATCACACAATTCTTTCCGGGCTCCATTATCCAGATATTCCCAATGCAGGGGTTTCTTACCGGTCCGCCCTCCCTCTTCAATCGATACATCATATCCCATTTCACCAAACTGCCAGACCATCTTAGGCCCGGGTGCCGTGAAAAAGAATGAAGCATTCGTGGCAAGCTGTTTCATACGGGCATTCAGATCCGATTTTAAAGGCTCCCCGCTGTAAGCAATCTGCTTGAAGGCTGTCCGTTCTTCGTCATGGCTTTCCATAAAACCAACCCATCCTCCGTAGGGCATGGTAGTTCCGAAAGTGACCAACGGAGTAAAATCACTGTCCGACTGATAGCCCATTGCCGACTGGCAATAAGCATTGTTCAGGTTGCGCCAAAGCTGCATGCCCTCTTCCGCCAACTCGCTCTCCTCTTTTTCGTCACAGAAATGCTCAAGGATGACGACAGCCTGCGGATTCACTTCACGAATTGCCCCGTTATAATCTTTCAGGATGGCAATACGCGAAGCATCATATTTTCCGGCGGTGGCCTCCGTACTGCTGTTCTGCGTGAATCCCTTCGTCATGTCGAAACGGAAACCATCGATGTGATACTCTTCCAGCAGGAACTTCAGATTCCGTTTTACAAATGCACGCACCAAGGGCGATTCATGGTTGAAATCGTGGAAGACACCGTAAGGATGGGGCTCTTTCACATTAAACCAGGGGTTATCGGCTGCCGTACGGTTGTTTTTGGTATCCCAATACAAACGGGCAAAAGGATGCGAACCACTGGCATGGTTGTAGACCACATCAAAAAGGACAGCCATACCCGCTTCGTGGCATTTATCGATGAAAGCCTTATACATGCGGTCCGTACCGTAAGCCTTGTCCAGAGCGAAATAGAAACAAGGATTGTATCCCCAACTGTCGTTTCCGTCGAACTCCTGCACTGGCATCAGCTCGACGGCATTGAAGCCCAGACTTTTCAGATACCCTATCTTCTCCATCGCCCCGTTCAGGTCTCCTGTAGCAGTGAAGTCGCGCAACAACAGTTCGTAGATCATCAGGTTCTCTTTATCGGGTATCCGGAAGTTTTTGACCTTCCAGTCATAAGCATCCTCCCGTATCTTGAACACAGAAGCAATGCCGACAGCCCCCGAAGGATACTCTTTCGCATCGGGATAGGTAGAAGAGGAAATGTATTTATCATTATCCGGATCGAGTATCTTACGGCTGTAAGCATCGGCCAGACGAAGGGTCTCCCCTTCCCTCGTACCTACATAATACTGAAAAGCATATTCACGGGCGGGCTGAAGTCCGGTCAGCGTAATCCACCAGCACCCCGCAGCGTCATCCCGGTTCATCTGGCTGTTGCTTTCATTACTCAGTTTCCAGTCATTAAAGTCGCCCACGACATGTGCAAAGTCCTTATGTCCTCCCTTTTTGTCTTTATCATACAGCACCAGTGTGACAGTCGACGGGTCCACCGGATTGATGCCTTCCTGCAAACCGCCGGGCATGGAGGCATATTTGACAGCCGCCGGCTCAAAAGGTTTGTACAAACGATCGGTAACAGTGACAAACGAGTCCCCGTCCAGTCCCTTTTTGCTGCCGTCGGCACTGCGGATGACGATGCCCAGCTGCCGGACCGGAGTCTCGCCCGAACCGAACCATTGGCGTATCGAAGGCTCCAGCGTAATGCTCCAGATATTATCTGCCACCCGGTTCATTTTGCACTTGTCCACATTGGTATTCCAGTCCGCAGGCACATGCATCCAGCTCCCTTCCGACACCACTCCCGCATGTACATAAACATCACCCGTATAGTCATAAAGCGGAGAATCCTTCGTTGCTTTAAAGTACAGGGTGAGTGAGAGATCGGCATCCGGAGCCCCGGGCCGGAAACTCAGCCCGTCGTCACAGCTCCCCTCCTGTGTGATCCGGAGCTTTTCCGAAAGGCTGCCGCTCCTGATCACAATCTCTCCTTCACGCCCGGCCGGCTCCTGATTGGGAGCCACCGCAAAAGTCAGGTTAGCAGACACCAACCCGCGGGTATTGACCAGAGAAATCCAACTACGGTCCGCTTCCGGGATTTCGACCTCAAATGCGATATTGGCTTTTACTTCCACCTGCACATTTCCTCCTTCTTTGCCTATTTCGAAGTGGGAGGCCGTCAGTGTCAGCGCATCTTTCTGCTTTTGTGAAACGGTAAAGCTCTTTTCAATTCCTCCTGTCACCAAGGTCAGTTTCACGCTCCGGCTGTCATAACCGGTGTTTTCCTGTGTACTGACAGTGACGGAAGCGTCGCCCGCCCCACCCGAAGACGGGGTCACCGTACACCAGTCTGCCGCCGTACGTGTATCCGCACCGGTCAGCGAGATCCGCCACGGACGCCCTGCCGAGAACGACAAAGTCCGTGTTCCAGAAGTAGCGGGAAAGTCAATGCCTTGCTCAAAATAAGTTTCACTATCAGACGAAAGGATCAGAGAATCGGTTTCTTCTTCATCCGACGAACAACCGAAACCAATCAGCGGAAGCAGGAGGAGCAGAAACGAAAAAGATAAATATTTCATAGATTAAAAGGTATTATTGTATATAAAAAGAAGAGAGGGGTATATAAAAATTCACCACAGAGGGTACAGCGTAACACAGAGTCGATTTTTATGTCACTGATTATCGACATGAATACTCTGTGTTACCCTGTGTTCTCTGTGGTGAGAAAATTACCTGTGGTAAAAAATACAGGATTATTTCTTAGTCATGGTAGCCGTTTTGGCATCCGGATTCAGTACAATGGTATAAGTTCCGGCTGTCACCTTCATATTGTCACCATCCTGAGTCAGTGCTCCCAGAGTGCCGCCCAGATTGACAGTCCATGCCCCATCCCATCTGAACTTCATCTCACCGGCCACCAGAACAACGTCCACCGACCAGAGTTTGGTTGCCGGATCATAGTTCATCAAGGTTCCTTTATCCCATCCGCCGGGCGTGGCATCACCGATCACTTCCCATCCGGTCTTAGTCAACGAGGCTGTCAGCTTCTTCATATCGGCACCTACCCGATAGTAACCGGCTGTTTCAATCTTGATGTTATCCCCACCTTCAGGTTTCAGGGTAAATGTCCCTACATTCTTATCTCCATCCCAATTGATAGAACCTTCCAGACCTATCTCTGTACCAGCATCCCAGAATTTAAATTCGGTATTGGCATCAAAATAATGCGTTCCGGTATAGATAAAGTCGCGGGCAGCAGATTGCACTTTGTAACAATCATCTTTAGTAGCGTCCCATCCCTGATAGCTTCCCGGCAATGCCATTTCCGCACTCGACAATTCAATGGTAGTTTCTACCATACTATAAGAATATTTACCGGCATTTGTCAGATTCATAGTGATCACATATGGACTGGCTTTCAACACCTTAAAATTATTAGGTCCTGCCACCAGTTCGCCTTCAAGTTCGGACTCCTTACCGGATACCGCTCCGTAGTTATCGGAATCCCAGCTATTGTTCGACCTGAATTTAAACTCTTTGTCAAGCAACGAAGTAGTCACCGTCCATAAGCGGGTGGTGGCGTCATAGTCCATTTGCGTATCTTTATCCCAACCACCGGAAGTAGCGTCTCCCACCACTCCCCATACAAGGGGCCCGCTCTGTTCTACCTTACCTCCGGCATCTACCTTGATTCCGTAAAATCCTTTTTTCGCAACCGTCAGGTCCTTTGCCAGAACCTTGGTAAGATCACTTCCGTCCACAATGGCATACGAAGCGCCGTCCGCGTCAAAGTTGGCATATCCCTGATACACCCCGTCGCCATCCGGGTCGCCCAGGAGGCAAGCATTCATATAGTCCCAGTCGGGATAACCCACGGCCACATAAGCAAATTTCCAGTCAACCGCATTCGGATCAAAAGGAGTAGCCTTGAAAGTAATCGAGTTCGAAGCCGGATCAGCTGTCAAGTCATACGCCTTAGAAGTCAGCGTAATCGTAAAGTTATAAGTCTGTCCCGGATAAGCGCCCACTTTGGCCATCATAGCGTTCATCTGCGCATTGGTAAACTTCAGGACGGTAGCCCCGGTTTCACCTAATAAAACGGTTTTCGCATTCGCGTCATTCGTCAGCGTAACGTCATAGTTCACCACTGCCTTCACTCCATAGTCCGCCGGCGTCCACTTAATCTCGGGGAACTCCGCCGCAGCATTTTCATCGTTGAAAGTAAAGTCGCTTTGAGAGAAAGGCTCAAAAGCAGAGGCTTTCTGCAACTCCATGACGGGCGACTTCTCGTCTTCGCAAGCCGTAAAAGCCAGGAGCCCTAACAACAGTGTATAGAAATATATTTTTTTCATAATCTTATTCGTTGTTTTTAATGGTCATTCGATTTTAGTATCCTTCATTCTGCTTGAGATTCGTGTTAGAACCGATATCGTCTGACGGAATCGGGAACACGTTGTAGAAGCTCTCTACAGCCTTACCTTTGGCTGCACCGCCCTTCCAGGGCCATACATAACCGGCAGTAGTAAACAGTCCGAAACGTACCAGGTCTGTACGGCGTTGTCCTTCGAAAAAGAATTCACGTCCCCGCTCGTCAATGATGAAGTTCAATGTCAAATCGGAATCGGAGATAGGAGCCAGCGTTTTATCACTGTAAGCTCTTTTACGCAGATCGTTCACATAACGGAGAGCAGTAGCTCTGTCGCCACCCTGACCGCCTCTGAGCACAGCTTCCGCATACGTCAGGTAGATCTCACCCAGACGGAAGAGCGGGAAGTCAACGTAAGCTTCCTTAGAAGGAGGCAGCGTTCCATCCTTATTCACGTTGAAATATTTGGTAACAGGAATACCATTATTCTGGAATGTATTTTCGTCAATAATTTCAATACTGGTCGTCAGATCGGTACGAAGCATTGCCTTACGGGTATCCGCATCGCTGCTGCTCTCTTTAAGGAACAGGTTGTAGAGTGAAGATTTTGCCCTCACACCCTGCCATGCTCCTTTGGCGTTGACTTCATCCTGAGTTGCCGTAGCCCCCCAACATAAGAAGGCGGTCATACCACCCCAGGTCATCGTCTGGTCGCCTTCATAGCGTACAGGGAAGATCATTTCGTTAGACAAGTGATTGTCTGCCTTGAACATATCCACATAAACAGGTTCCAACTGATAGCCCGTTTCGATCACTTTCTTTGCATACGTGATACATTCGGTGTATTTGTTCAGGCCGACGTAAGTCTCCGCATTGAGGTACAAGCGTGACAAGAGTGCCCATGCGGCAGCCTTGTTGGCATGTCCGTAGTCCTGGCTGTATCCCACTGTCGGTTCCGACATATCTTCCACACACTCAGTCAGTTCTTTCTCGATCCAGTTGAACAGGTCGGCAGCCATGATCTGCTTCGGCGGAATGCTTCCGATCGGGCTGTTTTCGTCTACAAACGGTACATTGCGATACAAATCGAGCGCATACTCATAGCTCAATGCACGCAGGAAACGGGCTTCGGCACGCCATGTCTTGATCGAGGCTTTCAGTGAAGCGTCGCAACCGCGGGCATCCAGTTTATCTTCGGTCGTTTCGCGCAGATAGGCGTTGGCTACGTTGATCTGATAGAACAGGCGGTAATATGAACCCTTGATCCACGGACTGGATGCACCCCAGGAGATGTGGTTGAATTCAGGGATACCGGGGTCGTTCCATGCACAGTGTGCGATGTCCGAAGGCAGATCCTGCATATTCCACAATACACGGAGGAAGGAAGCCTGGCTACCGCCGTCGATACCTACCACATCCTGATCGGAGTCACCTCCGCTGTTACCACCGATGGCCATACCCGCATAAATCTTAGCAAGGCTCTGTTCATAGGCTAAAGGCTCGTTCCCGAAAACAACGTCGGAAACCAATTCGTCTTTGTCCAGTGGAACCGTATCGAGGTCGTTCACACAAGACGCTACTCCTAACATCATTCCCAGCAATGCACAGGGAAGAAGATATTTAAATTTTATTGTTTTCATGTTTTACAGATTTAAAAATTGAGATTAAGGCCAATCATGAATACACGGGGGCGAGGATAGATGTTGTTATCGATTCCTTCACCACTGATTTCCGGATCCAGTCCCTTGTACTTAGTGATGACAAACGGATTCTGTACCGTAGCATATACGCGTGCACTCTGTTTATCATTGAAGAGCTTGTTGAACGTATATCCTAAAGAGATGTTGTCCATACGCACGAACGAAGCATTCTGAACGTAATAGCTCGAACGGTATTGAGCGTTCTTGAAGTCGGTGCTGCGGGCAGAGGTCAGACGGTTCTTCAGGAATCCGGTCTGGTCATACATATTGGCACCTTCGTATGCTTCACGGTTGGACTGTACGTTGTTGTAAACATAGTTACCAAAGCTGCCGCGCAAAGCAAATGAAAAGTCCCAGTTTTTATAAGAAAGTTGTGAGGTCAGCCCCATGAACACGTCGGGAGCAGCTTTCTTGAAGCAGATCAGGTCGGCGTCGTTAATCTGGTTATCGCCATTCTGGTCTACATAAGCACCTTCGATAGGTTTACCGTCGGGACCGTAAATCTGCTCGAACACGTAGAAGGAGTTGAATGCCTCGCCTACCCGGTGGATCAGGGCGTTGTATCCTGTACCACCGTCGATACCGCCATGGATGACACCGGCATAGTTGGGGTCGTCGTTGAAGGTCATCTTGGTGATCTTGTTCTTATTGTAAGAGATGTTGTAGCCGATGTTCCAGTTCCAGTCTTTGGTTGAAACGGCATGGGCATTGATGCTGAATTCAAAACCCTTGTTCTCCAATGTACCTACATTGGTCAGCAGTTGATTGCTGAAGTTGGTTCCGGCAGGAGCCGTAACGGTGTTCAGCAAGTCCTTCGTTTTACGGAAGTAATAGTCGATTGTACCCGTGATGCGTCCATTCAGGAAACCATAATCGATACCTACGTTCCAGGTAGTGGTTTCTTCCCACTTCAGGTTCTGATCGTAAGGTTGCGGAGCAATCAGAGAGTATTCGGTGTCACCGAAATAATAGTTGGCACCTGCCTTGGAGTACATATAGCGGGCCATATACGGATAGTCTCCGTTACCCAGGTTCTGCTGTCCGGTCACACCATAGCCCAAACGCAGCTTCAGGTCCGAGATAGCGTTCACATTCTTCAGGAATGACTCCTCGTTCAGTTTCCACGCCAGTGCTACGGACGGGAACAATCCCCAGCGGTTGTCCGGGCTGAAACGTGAAGAACCATCATTACGCAGGGTAAATGTCACCAGATAACGGTTCAACAATGTATAGTTGAGACGCCCGAAGAAAGAAACCAGATAGCTTTCGCTCGCATAATCATCTCCTCTCTTATAAAATTCTTCCCCAGTCTTCTCTGCATAAGCAGCCGAATAAGGATAAGAGTTGGTAGTCGAATTATAGAAATGTTGCCAGGAGTAACCTGCCATGACATCGATGTAATTAACTCCGAACGTATTGGCATAGTTCAGGTAGAAATCAAGTAAAGTATTGCGTTTCAACTGTGTATAATGACTGTTTTCACCAAAACCGCTTTTGAAGTTACCTGTACAGTAACTCAACGGTGAATTGTCGGCGATAATCACGTCACCCTTACTCTTCGATACGTCATAACCTAAATTCAGGTTAGCGCGCAGTTCGGGCAAGAAGTGGAATTTATAATCGATCTGCGCGTTGCCGATACTGCGGTAAACGGTCGATTTATCATCTTTCTCTTCAAGCATGGCAACAGGGTTGGCCAGACCGATATCAATCGGAGAAATCTTGTCTCCCTCCTGCTTCATATACATAAAGTATCCGTTTCCGTAAGGGTTGCCTTCCATATAGACAGGCTGTGTGGGGTCATACTGGGTAGCCAGACCGATAGCTGCACGGTCGGCAAAACGGTTCTTGTTGTACACTCCCTTCACATTCAGCTGGATGTTGAGCTTCTTGTCGAAGAAGTTGGGGTTCAGGTTAATGGCACCTGTCAGACGTTGCATGTTCGAAGTCTTCAGGATACCGTTTTCGTTTGTATACGCCACAGACACACGATAAGGCATATGCGGAACGGCTCCGGACACACTTACATTATGGTCGGTGCTGAAAGCCGTACGGAATATTTCGTCTTGCCAATCGGTAGAAGTTTTGCCCAAAGCATTGGCCTGAAGACTATTCTCGCCAAACTTCTCGATCACGAAATTACGGAAATCGTCTGCCTTCATCACATCGACCGTATTCGACTTCGTACTGATAGAGAACGTGCCGCTGTAGTCCACCTTCACGCGTCCCGACTGTCCCTTCTTGGTGGTAATGATGATAACACCATTGGAGGCACGCGAACCGTAAATAGCAGTAGCAGAGGCATCTTTCAGAATCGTAAACGTCTCGATGTCATTGGGGTGGACGGTAGAGAGCGGATTGCCCATACCTTTGATTTCGGTATTATCGACAGGCACTCCGTCAATAACGATCAGCGGATCGTTGCTGGCCGACATGGACGAACCTCCGCGCACACGGATCGTAGCCCCGGCTCCCGGAGCGCCGCCGTCGGTAATCACGCTGACACCTGCGGCCTTACCCACCAACAGGTCGGAAGCCGAAGTAGCCATACCTTTTACCATCTTGTCCGCATCGATTGCCATCACCGAACCGGTCACGTCATTCTTCTTCACGGTACCATAACCGATCACCACCGCTTCCTGAAGCATCACCGCATCATCTTGGAGGGTCACCGCCACACTGGGAGCAGCTTTCACTTCAACCGGCTTGTAACCGATGAAAGAAATCACAAGGGTAGAATGTTGAGGAACACTCAGAACAAAGTTTCCGTTCAGATCGGTAATCGTACCGATAGAAGAATTATCCTTCACAACCACATTTGCGCCGATTACGGGTTCACCCGTTGAATCTTTCACATGTCCCTTGACAGAGACTTGCTGTGCATAAGCGCTCAATGACAAGAATAGCCCAAACAACAGGGGCAGAATCATACGACAGATTCTAAGATTAACTTGCTTCATGCATTTAAAAATTAAAGTTAACAATATAAATATTAATATGATTTCTAAACTTTACATAGAGAATGAACGACTCCATTCCTGTTCTTGATTACGTAGCAAAAATAGTATATTAAGCGACAGCCACTTATTTAATGTCCGACAAATCCGCTCCCGCAACTACGCAAACGATTGCACCGTAAAAGCGGGGTTATAGCACATTGTCACCGAACTTTTTAGCCTCCTTTACACTATTTTTGTATCATATTAAACAAATCCGTAAATACATTGGTTTTGTTTTTATATAAAATCATTTACCTTTGGGTGAAAAACGAATCGAGTTCACCACAGAGGGACACAGAGTTTCACAGAGGTTAATCAGCTGCGCTCTATTTGTTTTCAGACAAAAGAACAGATAAACAAATAAAGGATAGTATGTCCTTTGGTTCTTATGTCTAAAAAAAAACTCTGTGCCCTCTGTGTCCTCTGTGGTGAATTTCAAAACCAATCAACCATGAATAAACCGCAAATCACAATCAAAGACATCGCCCGCGAACTGGGAGTCTCCCCCTCCACCGTATCGAGGGCCTTGAAGGACAATCCCGACATCAGCCAGGAAACAAGGGACGCTATACATAAGTACGCGCGCGAACATAATTATAAGCCTAATGTATTGGCACTGAACCTGCGAACGAGCCGTTCCAACACCATCGGGGTCATCATTCCACAACTCGTGCACCACTTTTTTTCGTGTGTGCTGAGCGGCATCGAGGAGACGGCGGCAAAAGCCGGATACAACATCCTGGTGGCACAGAGCAACGAAGAGTATGAACGGGAAGTGAAAATCGTCCACTCTTTTCTCGCGGCACGGGTTTGCGGGGTCATCACTTCCCTGGCCAAAGACACCTCTCGATACGACCATTACCAGGAGTTGCTGGACAATAATATCCCCATCGTGTTTTACGACCGTATCTGTACCGGAATCAATACCGAACGGGTGGTGGTGGACGATTACGCGGGCTCGTTTGCGGCGGTGGAGTATATGATACAGACCGGATGCAAACGCATCTTTTTTTACAGCGCCGCCCCTCACCTCGAAATCTCCAAGAACCGGCGGAACGGTTATCTGGATGCCATGAAGAAGTACCGGATTCCGGTAGACCAGAGTATGATCAAGCTGTGTGATACCCGCGAAAAAGCAATTGCCATTACTCCCGCCCTGCTGGAAGGCCCCGACCGTCCGGACGGTTTCTTTGCCATCAACGACGAAACGGCATCGGGCATCCTCTATTCCTGCAAACTGGTGGGACGGAAAGTGCCGGACGAAGTGTCCATCTGCGGGTTCACAGACGGAGCCATTGCCCAAAGCACAGACCCGAAACTGACCACGGTAGAGCAGCACGGCGAGGAGGTAGGCAAAAGTGCCATCAGGCTGCTGATAGAAAAACTGGAGGGAAACGATGAAGGAAAAAGCAGCAACAAAATCGTGCGGACCAACCTGGTGGTACGAGGAACAACGAAATAAACCGGGTTCACCACAGAGGACACGGAGGACACAGAGTTTTAATCTCTTGTTTGTCGGATTATTTTAAGAGAAAATCTTCTCTGTGCCCTCTGTGTCCTCCGTGGTGAATCCATTTCTAACGAAATCATTTATCATAAATATCATGAAAGTAAAACCTGACTTAAGTTTTTGGAAGCTGTGGAACATCAGCTTTGGTTTTTTCGGCGTACAGATTGCATACGCACTGCAAAGCGCCAACATCAGCCGCATATTTGCTACATTAGGCGCCGATCCGCACAGTCTGAGCTATTTCTGGATACTCCCTCCGTTAGCGGGAATCATCGTACAGCCCATCATCGGTTCGGCAAGCGACAAAACCTGGACACGCTTCGGGCGGCGCATCCCTTACCTTTTTGTAGGTTCGCTGATCGCGGTGCTCGTGATGTGCCTGCTGCCCAATGCAGGCAGTTTCGGCATGGCAGTGGGCACGGCGATGACCTTCGGACTGGTGTCGCTGATGTTCCTCGATACTTCGATCAACATGGCCATGCAGCCTTTCAAAATGCTGGTGGGCGACATGGTAAACGAGAAACAGAAGGGACTGGCCTACTCCATCCAGAGCTTCCTATGCAATGCCGGCAGCCTGGTAGGTTATCTGTTCCCGTTCATCTTCACGTTTATCGGCATCAGCAATACGGCGGGCAAGGGGACGGTACCCGATTCGGTGATTTACTCGTTCTACATCGGTGCCGCCATCCTGATCCTGTGCGTCATCTACACCACGGTAAAAGTGAAAGAGATGCCCCCGAAAGAGTTTGAAGAATTCCACGGTATCACAGCCGACGAAAAGAAAGAGAAAACCGACTTCATCTCTCTGCTGAAGCATGCCCCGAAAGTATTCTGGACGGTAGGCCTGGTACAGTTCTTCTGCTGGGCGGCCTTCATGTACATGTGGACGTATACCAACGGTGCCATCGCAGCCACCGTATGGGACACCACCGACGTGCAGAGCGCAGGCTATCAGGAAGCGGGCAACTGGGTAGGTGTCCTGTTTGCCGTACAGGCCATCGGCTCGGTCATCTGGGCAGTGGTGCTCCCCCTGTTCAAGGCACGCAAGCAGGCCTATGCACTGAGCCTCGTGCTGGGTGGCGCCGGATTTATATCCACCCTCTTCTTCCACAACGAATACCTGCTGTTTGCCTCCTACCTGCTGATCGGATGCGCCTGGGCAGCCATGCTCGCCCTGCCGTTCACCATCCTGACCAATTCTGTTTCGGGCAAGAACATGGGTGCTTACCTGGGATTGTTCAACGGGACAATCTGCGTTCCGCAAATTGTAGCGGCACTCGTCGGCGGAGGCATCCTCCACCTTGTCGGCGGACATCAGGTGAACATGCTGGTATTGGCGGGCGTACTGCTGATCGTGGGAGCCGTTTGCGTCTATTTCATCAAAGAGACGGTGGTGCATCACGAAAAGTAAGCCGGAGAGAGGAGTGTGTGTCGAAATCCACCACAGAGGACACAGAGTAACACAGAGGCGATTTAAAGTTGTTGATTATTAATAAAAAGACTCTGTGATACTCTGTGTTACTCCGTGGTGAAAAGGGTTCTGACACATCCCCTCTTCCGGTCACTCAACCTCGCCTGTCACTCCATAAAGATGATCTTACCGTTCGCGTCATACTGATAAGGATACCTCTCTGCCGCCCGGTTCATATCACTGACCTTATCGGTAACAGGACCCGCGATAATTTCCACATCGGTCAGCGTCAAATCGGTTTCATCAGACCCGGTCCCAAATCCATAAGTTCCTTTATTGCAAGTGGTATAGCACCCGGTCATTCGGGCTGCTCCATCGTAGAGGTCATATCGCCCGAACAGTCCGCCTACATTATCACCATAGCTGCCGGTCGTGCCGACGGTTCCCGTAGCGTAACAAGCCTGTATAGATTGCGTAGATTGCTGCTGTGAAGCGCCGATAAGTCCGCCCAAACAATTCTCCCGATTATTGGTAGCGGACGACACGTCCCCCGTGGCGTAACACAGCACAATGCTTTGTATAGCGCCATTCATGCCATTGAGCCCTATCAACCCTCCCAGGTTAACTCTGCCGTTTCCATCGGAAGTAACCGTTCCGGTAGCATAACAGGCCATAATCGTCTGCGCGCTAAAATTACCGGAGTTCCCCCCTATCAACCCACCGGCATAGGATCCTCGCACACCGGTCAGAATTACATTGCCCGTGGCAGAACAGTCCGTAATGGTACCGACTTGCTGGGCCATACCTATCAATCCGCCCACAGCATCTTCGGCAGTCACAGCGCAGGCAGCCTTGCTATGAAGAACGGTGCCTGCATTGACTTCGCCTATCAGTCCGCCTACATCATTCTGTCCGATAATTTCTCCGCCAAGCACCGTGCAAGATTCTATGTCACTGTTTTCCGTCACTCCTATCAGGCCGCCGATCTTCCAACAGTTCTCACCATTCACTTCTATATCCGTCACCTGACAACCGGTAACCGTACTGCTCCGGGCTGCTCCGATCAGTCCGCCTATATACCCCCTTTGAAGCACCTCGAATTTCGGAGATTCAATCCGGATATTCTTTATCTCCGCCGACACAGCATAGCCCACTAAACCATAGTAACCAAAGACATCCGCTTTTTCTATTTTCAGGTTCGACACCGTATGATCCTGTCCGTCCAGCACACCGCTGAAGCCGGCCGAACCGTCTTCCCCTCCGACAGGCGTCCAGCGGGTCCCGTTCAGGTCGATGTCCGCTTCAAGCCTGAAATGCCTGCCGCTGTACGCATCGCCCCGGTTCACACTGTAGGCCAGCCCCATCAGGTCCGCTTTGTTCCTGATCCGGTAGGGTTTGGCTGCCGTACCGTCATTTTCGGCGTTCTTCGTCAGGCTCAGTACATAGAAGGTGTTGTGTCCCGCATTGTCCGTAGCCATCAGCGTCACGTCATTCTTTCCGGTGATGGCGGTGGCGTCGATCTTCCTGTTTGTCTCGTCAACAGTCACAAGCCATCCGTCATTGGTTTGCCTGAACAGCGATACACGCACTTTACCGGCATCTCCCTTTATTTGATAGGTGATTCCGTCCATCTCGTCCATGGCGATGGCCCGGCTCAGGTTTATGGGAGTGGTCCCCGAAAAGAAATCCAGTCCCAGCGCGATATACTTAGGGATGCGCAAAGTGGGGTTGTCCGTCAGATCGTCCGGAGTGTTATCAGACAGAATGAACACGACGTAGTCCGGGTCCGAATTGTCCATGCCCGCAAAAACAGCGTCTTTTCCATCGGTTCCGTTGGTTCCGTCAACCCCGTCAGTTCCATTAGTTCCGTTATCGCCGGATACTTTCGTCCATGTCCCGCCGCCATCTACCGAAAGATACACAGCGTCCGCCTTGTACCCGTCCCCCAATTCCGACCCGGTTTTCAAAGTCGGGGAAATTGCCTTATCACCTTCATCACCGGTGGTACGTATCTTGTCTCCATTGGCATCCGTCATCCAGGCGTGACTACTGCCATACTCGGAACATTGAGAATCAACGCAATGAATCCTTAAAAAGTGTCAGAATTTATCACAAAGTAACACAAAACGCATTTCAAGTCATTGATAATCGACATAAATACTCTGTGTCTTCCACGATAAAAAAAGACTTTTGACACACAATGATTGTACATCAAAGTTTTTTTTGTATCTTGGGTGCCGATCTAAAAAACACAATCTCAATGACCATGAAAAAATTCCTCAAGGTAGACGAATGGAACATCATAGAAGAAGGTTTCCACGCTGACAACCTTCGCGCTTCGGAAAGTATATTCAGTCTCGGTAATGGACGTTTCGGACAGCGGGGCAATTTTGAAGAATCCTACAGCAGCGACTCCCTGAAGGGGTCTTACGTGGCAGGAATCACTTTTCTGGACCGCACCCGTGTGGGATGGTGGAAAAACGGTTACCCGAGATTCTTTTCACGCATACCAAACACTCCGGACTGGAGTGGCATTTATGTGCGACTGATCGACGAGGAGCTGGATTTGGCACATTGGGATGTGGAAAGCTATGAACGCAGACTGGACATGAAGGCGGGAATCTCATACCGTGACTTCCGAGTGACATCACCCAAAGGCAGTACATTGGAAGTCCACGTAGAGCACATCAACAGCATAGACAACCAAAACCTGTGTCTGATAAAGTACAGTGTGACATCTGTGAATTATGAAGGCAAGATCTCGCTGGTACCTTATCTAAACGGTGACGTGAAGCACGAAAGCGCCAATTTTGATGAAAAGATGTGGAACATCCTACGCGCCGAAACTACCAACGAATACGCTTACCTTTGGACACAGACCCGGCGGGAAGATTCACAAATCTGCTGCGCACTGACGTATCAGTTTTTCAGGAACAGCAAACAAATAAGCGTCAGCCCCATCAAGATAGAAAAAGAAAAACTGACTGGATTCAGTGCCGGAGCAGACGTGAAGCCCGGCGAGAAGGTGACTCTTATCAAGTATACCGCCATCGTGTCGTCACTGCAATGTGACCGACAGGAGTTGGTAGAGCGTGCAGTGAACGAAGCCAAAGCAGCCAAGGAGCACGGCTGGGAATCACTGACGGTAGCCCACAAGGAACGGTGGGCAAAAATCTGGGAAGAGACGGATGTAGAGATCAAAGGAGATCCGGAAGCACAACAGGGCATACGGTTCAATATCTTCCAACTAAACCAAAGTTATCAGGGGGATGATGTGCGGCTGAATATCGGTCCGAAAGGATTCACAGGAGAAAAATACGGCGGCAACACGCAATGGAACACAGAATTGTGCTGTGTACCCTACTTCTTATTGTCCACCCCGAGAGAAGTGTGCCGCAAGCTATTGCTTTACCGCTACAACCAGTTACCCAAAGCCATCGAAAACGCACGTAAACTGGGATTTACCAACGGAGCGGCACTCTATCCGATGGTAACCATCCACGGTGAAGAATGTCACAATGAATGGGAAATCACTTTCGAAGAGATACACCGCAACAACATCATAGTATATGCCATCATGCAGTATGCCAAGGTGACAGGCAACAAAGAGTATATTGCCCGCTACGGACTGGAAGTGATGATTGCCATCTGCCGGTTTTGGAGTCAGCGAGTGTCCTACTCGCAGGCACGGCAGAAATATGTCCTGCTGGGAGTGACAGGACCTAATGAATACGAAAACAACGTCAATAACAACTGGTACACTAACTTCTCCTGCGTGCAATGCCTGCAAAGCACCATAGACAGTATTGAGATGGTGGCTCACGAATTTCCGGATGAGTATGCACGGGTGCGCCGTGTCACCAATTTCAATTATGCCGAAGAGACTTCGCGCTGGCAGAAAATCATTGATGAAATGTATCTCTCCTGGGATGAACAACGGGGGATCTTTGTACAGGATGACGGCTATCCGGACAAAGAACTGACCACGGTGGACGACATCCCGGCAAACGAACGACCAATCAACCAATGGTGGTCATGGGACCGTATCCTGCGCTCGTGCTACATCAAGCAGAGCGACGTGCTGTTAGGACTATTCCTATATTACGAAAACTTTGACCGTGAAACAATTCTCCGCAACTTCCGATTCTACGAACCTCGTACTGTACACGAATCGTCCCTGTCACCTTTTGTTCACGCCATTCTGGCCGCCTGGATAGGAGACACGGAGGAAGCTTACCGCCTCTTCCTGCATGCTACACGCTTGGATCTGGACGACTATAATAATGAAGTACACCAAGGGCTACACATCACAAGCATGGCGGGAAGTTGGCAGGTTATTGTACGCGGATTTGCAGGAATGAAAATACTGGACGGACAGCTCGACTTCACCCCCATCATCCCCCAAGCATGGGACAGCTATACATTCAAAGTAAATTTCCGTGGATGCACCCTGCAGATGAAAGTAGAAAAACAGGTGATAAAAATCTCTCTTTTAGAAGGATATGAGTTGAACATCCGTATCTCCGAAGTTGTTTATAACCTGAAAAAGGGTAAAGATTTGACTGTACCGAGGCAGAAATAAACGATCAACGGTTTTCAACGATGAACGAGGGCTCACCACAGAGGACACAGAGTCTCACAGAGTTTTTAATCTCTTTCACCACAGATTACACAGGTCTGTTAAGTACAGATTATTAATCAACTTAATTTCTGCTCTGTGTTACTCTGTGTCCTCTGTGGTAAGTTTCCGTTCATCGTTACCAAGTCTCGCCACACCCGCCTCAGGTTGTTAATAATATTAAATTATCAAACCGGAAAACTGTTTATAGTTTTTCAGTTTCATATCTTTGCCCCCTCAAAATGAGACTAAACAGACTCTTAATCAATGGGAAATATGAGAAAAAACTATGGATGTATCCTTGCAGCCCTCATTCTACTGACGGCTTGTGGACAAAAGAAAGAAGACAGTGTGACAACAGTACGCCCCGTAAAGACAGCCAGGGTAGAGTCCCGGTCGGAAATCAGAAAAGACTTCTCGGGCATTGTAGAAGCTGTAGATTATGTGAAACTGGCTTTTCGCGTGAGCGGACAGATCATTAATCTCCCGGTAGTAGAAGGACAACGGGTCAAAAAAGGACAACTGATTGCGGCTATCGATCCGCGCGACCTTGCCTTGCAGTATGTAGCAGACAAATCGGCTTACGAAACTGCTGCTGCCCAAGTGGAACGTAACAAACGATTATTGGCACGGCAAGCTATCTCAGTACAGGAATATGAAATCAGTGTATCGACTTTTCAACAGAAGAAATCGGCCTACGAACTTTCGAGCAATAATATGCGAGATACCAAGTTGACAGCTCCCTTCGATGGTTCGATCGAGAAGCGGTTGGTAGAGAACTATCAACGCGTGAACTCGGGAGAAGGTATTGTACAGCTGGTGAACACCAAAAAACTACGTATCAAATTCACTATCCCTGACGCTTACCTTTACCTGCTCCGCTCCAAAGACCAGCGTTTCCGTGTAGAATTCGACACCTACCGCGGACACATCTTCAACGCCAAACTGGAGGAGTATCTCGACATATCGACAGATGGTACCGGTATCCCGGTGACCATCACGATTGATGATCCGGCTTTCGACCATGCTCTGTACGAAGTTAAACCGGGCTTTACGTGCAGCATCCGCTTCTCGGCCGATGTAGGTCCGTTTCTGGAAGAGACCATGACGGTAGTGCCTCTGAGTGCTGTATTCGGTGAAAGCGAAGGTAATAAAACCTATGTTTGGGTATTGAACGGAAATCAAGTGAACCGTCGTGAGGTGACCGTTTACTCTCCTATGGGAGATGCACAGGCTTTCATCTCAAAAGGATTGAAAGCAGGGGAAACGGTAATAATAGCCGGCGTAACACAACTGGTAGAAGGTGAAACGGTAAAGGAACTGAAATAAAAGTACCCCTTCACTCAATAGAAATGAATACGATTCACCACGGAGGACACAGAGAAGATTTTCTCTTAAAATAATCCTATAAACAAGAGATTAAAACTCTGTGTCCTCCGTGGTGAATCAAACTCAAAACCATATACAATCATGAATTTAGCCAAATATTCATTAGACAATACCAAAGTAATCTACTTCTTTCTAGCCGTATTGCTAATCGGAGGAGTCTTCTCCTTCAGCAGTCTGGGAAAGAAAGAGGATGCTCCTTTTGTCATCAAATCGGCCGTCATCATGACGCGCTATCCGGGTGCCGAGCCTGCCGAAGTGGAACGGCTGATCACCGAACCCATCTCCCGCGAAATACAAAGCATGAGCGGAGTATACAAAATCAAGTCCGAATCCATGTACGGCATTTCCAAAATCACGTTCGAACTGCTCCCGTCACTACCCGCATCTTCCATTCCTCAGAAATGGGACGAACTGCGGCGCAAAGTTCTCAACATACAGCCACAGTTGCCCAACGGCTCTTCGGTACCGACAGTATCGGACGACTTCGGCGATGTGTTCGGAATCTATTATGGCCTGACGGCTGATGACGGATTCAGCTATGAAGAGATGAGAGACTGGGCCGAACGTATCAAAACACAGGTAGTCACTGCCGACGGAGTAATGAAAGTCGCACTCTTCGGCACACAGACCGAAGTGGTAAACATCTTTATCTCCGTGAACAAGCTGGCGGGTATGGGCATCGATCCCAAACAACTGGCCGGCCTGTTGCAATCGCAAAACCAGATTATTAACACCGGAGAGATTACAGCCGGCGAACAACAGCTGCGCGTGGTGGCCAACGGCATGTATACCACAGTGGACGACATCCGGAACCAGATCATCACTACCCGGGCCGGACAGGTAAAACTGGGAGACATCGCTGTGATAGAGAAAGGATACATGGACCCGCCGGGCACCATCATGCGTGTCAATGGCAAACGCGCCATCGGTATCGGTGTATCGACCGACCCGCAACGGGACGTGGTGCTGACGGGAGAAATGGTAGACAAGAAACTGGCCGAACTCCTCCCCCTGATGCCCGTGGGACTGAATCTGGAGAGTCTTTATCTCGAAAACGTCATAGCCAAAGAGGCCAATAATGGGTTTATAATCAACCTAATAGAATCTATACTGATCGTTATTGTCATCATCATGCTGGTGATGGGAATGCGCGCCGGAGTATTGATCGGCACTTCGCTGGTTTTTTCCATCGGAGGTACACTACTTATCATGTCATTCATGGGGGTAGGACTCAACCGAACGTCACTTGCGGGATTTATCATTGCCATGGGTATGCTGGTAGACAATGCCATCGTGGTGACGGACAACGCCCAAATAGCCATTGCTCGCGGTGTGGACCGTCGGAAAGCATTGATTGACGGAGCCACCGGCCCGCAATGGGGACTGCTGGGTGCCACATTTATTGCCATCTGTTCGTTCCTGCCACTATATCTGGCACCTTCGTCCGTAGCCGAAATCGTGAAGCCGCTCTTTGTCGTACTGGCCATTTCACTGGGGTTAAGTTGGGTACTGGCGCTGACACAAACCACCGTATTCGGAAACTTTATCCTCAAGGCCAAAGCCAAAAATGCAGGCAAAGATCCATACGACAAACCGTTCTATCACAAATTCGAAAAGATACTGAGTGTCCTGATCCGGCGGAAAATCGTGACACTGGGATCGATGATCGTACTCTTTATCATCTCTTTGGTAGTAATGGGAATGATGCCGCAAAACTTCTTCCCATCACTGGACAAGCCTTACTTCCGTGCCGACGTGTTCTATCCGGATGGATATGGAGTAAACGATGTGGCCCGGGAAATGAAAAAAGTAGAAGCTCACTTGCTGAAACTGCCGGAAGTAAAGAAAGTATCAATCACTTTCGGAAGCACTCCGCTGCGTTACTATCTGGCATCGACCTCAGTCGGTCCGAAACCGAATTTCGCCAACGTGCTGGTAGAGCTGAACGACAGCAAGTATACCAAAGAGTATGAAGAACAGTTCGACGGTTACATGAAAGCCAACTTTCCGAATGCCATCACCCGTACCAGCCTATTCAAGTTGTCGCCGGCTGTGGATGCAGCCATCGAGATCGGCTTCATCGGTCCCAATGTGGATACACTGGTGGCACTGACCAACCAAGCATTGGAAATCATGCACTGCAATCCTGACCTTATTAATATACGCAACTCTTGGGGAAATAAAATTCCTATCTGGAAACCAATATACAGTCCGGAACGGGCACAGCCACTGGGAGTATCCCGTCAAGGCATGGCACAAAGCATCCAAATCGGGACGAACGGTATGACATTGGGCGAGTTCCGCGAAGGAGACCAGGTACTGCCTATTTTGCTGAAAGGCAATAGCGTAGCAGACTCCTTCCGCATTAACGACCTGCGTACGTTACCTGTATTCGGTAATGGCCCCGAAACCACCAGCTTGGAACAGGTAGTGTCGGAATTCGATTTCCGATATCGCTTCTCAAACGTGAAAGACTATAACCGGCAGTTGGTGATGATGGCGCAATGTGACCCGCGACGGGGAGTGAACGCCATTGCGGCTTTCAACCAGATATGGTCTCAGGTACAGAAGGATATCAAGATTCCGGAAGGCTATACTTTGAAATATTTTGGTGAACAGGAGAGTCAAGTGGAATCGAACGAAGCTTTGGCAAAAAATCTGCCACTAACCTTCTTCCTGATGTTTACCACCTTGTTGTTGTTATTCAAGACCTATCGCAAGCCGACAGTAATCTTGCTGATGCTGCCGCTGATATTCATCGGTATCGTATTGGGATTGTTACTGCTGGGCAAGTCATTCGACTTCTTCGCTATTCTCGGTTTATTGGGACTGATCGGTATGAATATCAAAAACGCGATTGTGCTGGTGGATCAGATCGATATCGAAAATCAATCGGGACTCGATCCGCGTAAAGCTGTGATCAAAGCAACGATAAGCCGTATCGTACCGGTAGCCATGGCTTCGGGTACGACAATCTTAGGTATGCTCCCGTTGCTGTTCGATGCCATGTTTGGCGGAATGGCGGCTACCATCATGGGCGGACTGCTTGTGGCTTCGGCACTGACACTGTTTGTGCTTCCGGTAGCTTATTGCGCCATCCACAGGATTAAGGGATAAAGAAATGAACTAAAATTTAAAAGTATATGATGAAGAATAAACTTATACTTCTGTTTGCATTGGGACTCTGCACACAAGTGCAGGCTCAAGTCCCGCATCTGAGCCGTGAGACATACCGTGAGCGTGTGGAGGCCTACAGCCAGGTGTTGAAACAGCAGCATCTGAAATCAATGGCAAGCACGGACGCACGGAAAATAGCCTTTACAGGATTCCTGCCCAAAGTGGACATCTCCGCCGAGGGAACACTGAACCTGAAAGAGATGGACTCCTGGGACGGACCGGCCGGACAATACCGCAACCACACTTATCAAGGGGTATTCGTCGTGTCGCAGCCACTCTATACAGGCGGCGCCCTGCAAGCCCAGAACCGTATAGCCCAAGCTGACGAAAAACTCGATCAGCTGAGCGAAGAGCTGACACGCGACCAGATTCACTATCAGAGTGACGCCTTTTATTGGAACGCCTCTTCAGCCCGTGCCATGCTCGACGCTTCGGCACAATATCAGGAAATCGTAGAGAAACAATATGAAATCATTCAGGACCGTTTTAAAGACGGCGCTATCAGCCGCACCGACCTGCTGATGATTTCGACACGCCGTAAGGAAGCCGAACTTCAATACATCAGCGCACGCCAGAATTATACACTGGCTCTACAGAAACTCAATATCCTGATGGGAGAAGAACCCAACGCTCCCGTAGACAGCCTTTGCTCCATCGGTGTCGTGTGTCCGCCTGTCACCTTGCTCCCACTGGACGACGTGCTGCAACGCCGTGCCGATTTTGCCAGCACAGAA
This sequence comes from Bacteroides fragilis, assembly GCF_019583405.1. Classification (GTDB taxonomy): domain Bacteria; phylum Bacteroidota; class Bacteroidia; order Bacteroidales; family Bacteroidaceae; genus Bacteroides; species Bacteroides fragilis_B. The sequence goes on from NZ_SZUU01000002.1 coordinate 519,749, forward strand.
GTCAACATCCAGAAAAGCGAAGCCCAACGCAAGGCAGCCCTGAGCCAGTACAATCCGCAAGTAAGCATGTACGTCACCGGCGGATGGGCCACCGCTTCTCCCAACATGGGATATGACGTGAAGTTTACCCCCATCGTAGGCATGAGCGTAAATATCCCCGTGCTACGCTGGGGAGCCAGGTTCAAGACCAACCGGCAACAGAAAGCCTACACGGGTATACAGAAGTTGCAGCAAAGCTACGTAGTAGACCAGATCAACCAGGAACTGGCTGCCGCACTGACCAAGCTGCAGGAAACGGAAGAGCAGGTGAAGACAGCCAAAGAAAATAAAGAGCTGGCAGAAGAAAACCTGGACCTGATCACCTTCTCCTACAACGAAGGAAAAGCAAATATGGTCGACGTACTCTCGGCACAACTTTCGTGGACACAGGCACATACCAGCCTGATTAATGCTTACCTGGCAGAGAAAATGGCAGTGGCAGAATACAGAAAGGTTATCAGCGAATAAACGAAAGCTCTATTTTATACAGACAGAGGCTCTATTCCAGGTGAATAGAGCCTCTGTTTCGTATATACGCAGCCTCTATTCCGCCAAAAGTTGACTATTCCAACCATAAGCACACATAGAAAATCAACATTTTATATAAAAATCAGACATAAAGTAACACAATATACAACTTTTCATTGTATATTTGCAGTCACAAACGAACAAGTAAATAATCCTAATCACAAAAATAATGAAAACAACGCATTGGATGATGTACACCCTACTGGGAGCAACACTTGCTTTAACAGCATGTGTTGAGGATGACAAAGACCTCTCACAACCCAAAGAACCGGAAAAAACGACAGACCTGGTCATATCGGATGACGCGGACTGGACCACTACAAGGAGTGTCAATCTCTCCATTACTTCGCCCGTGGCAACACGAGTGGCGATTTATACCGACGAATCATGCACCGACGCAAGTTTACTGACAGAACTGCCTGTATCCGAAGTTGCCAAAAACATCCGCCTGGATGTAGCCAAGGCAGACCGGGCATTATACGTACAGTATGCTACAAGCAAAGGGAAAGAAATGATGAACATCCCCCTCAATACGGCTTCTACACGTGCAGAGACCTTGGTCAAACTGCCGGAAAACGTGAGTGAATTTGACACAAACGGAGGAGAGGGTGCATACAGATATCAATGGTATCCCGCAAAAGGAGAAACGGCAACCCTGATGATGGAAGATAACTGGCCCGAAATGGGAGATTATGATTTCAATGATTTCGTTATCTATTATCACACGCAAGCGATCTTCTTTGACGGCAGCAACGGAAGCAAAGATTCTTATGAGGCAGACGGAATTGAATTTGAAATCACTTTCCGTGCAATGGGAGGCTATCTGCCTTATCGCCTGGGACTGCAATTGGACCAAACATCTGCCAAATATATCGACGAAGTGGTCGAAATAAACGGGAACGACCTTGTTAAGATGGAACTTCAGAATCCCGGAGAAGACGCTCCTGCTATCTTCATATTCACCGGCACCGATCAATTACGGAAACAGAATAACGGCGGAACATTCTATAATACCGAAGCTGACCATCAGATAGCAGCCAATGACCTGGTAACGATTAAATACAAATTAAAGATGAACTGCTTCGGAAGCTTAGATAAAGCAAAGGCATTATGGACGGCGGCAACCTCAGAAAATCAGAACTTTTTCCTCCAGAAAGAAAAGAACGGAGGACGTGAAATTCACCTGAGAGGTTACGAACCGACAGCTTATTACAGTGGTTCGTATGCCGGTGAAGCCGGAAACAATATGCGCAGTGACATCAAATATTGCAGTACCGACAATTTCGTGTGGGGTATCAAAGTGCCTGTTAAGCTTGCACATCCACGCGAAAAAACAGATATCATGAAAGTTTACAGCAAGTTCAGAAGCTGGATCACTAATCCGAATTTCTCAATGGACGGTCCGGAAGAGTACAACGAAAACTGGTTTAAAGATCTCGATTCATCTCAAGCAATAGAATAAACCATTAAACATTTCATACCCCAATCCTATTATTCAGATAGGTATTTGTTTGATTTATTTTTCAGCCTGCCCGGTCATTCCCCCCTTGACTGTGACAGGCTGAAGTTTTTTTATTGCATTTCTTTCTCACCACCAACGAATTTGCTTATCTTTGCACGCAAAGAAAACAAAATCGTATATACACACATGATTCTTTTTTTCAGAACCCCTTCCAAGAGCGTGATTGCCGTAGAGAGCAACCATGAACTTAACGCGAACGACAACAACAAACTCTGCTGGCTTTTTGGTGAAGCCGTGCCGGAAAGTGAAGAAAACCTGCAAGGCTGCTTTGTTGGGCCACGACGTGAGATGATTACTCCATGGAGTACCAACGCAGTAGAAATCACCCAGAACATGGGACTCGAAGGTATCAGCCGTATTGAGGAGTATTTCCCTGTAAAAGATGAAAATGCCGACTATGACCCAATGCTGCAACGCATGTACAAAGGTCTCGACCAAAACGTATTCACGACCAACCGCCAACCGGAAGCCATTATCTATATCGACGATCTGGAAGCCTACAATGAAAAAGAAGGTCTCGCCCTGTCAAAAGAAGAAATGGACTACCTGAAAAAGGTAGAATCGGATCTTGGACGCCGCCTGACTGACTCGGAAGTTTTCGGATTCGCACAAATCAACTCGGAACACTGCCGTCACAAAATCTTTGGCGGAACATTTATCATCGACGGCGTAGAGCAGGAATCGTCCCTCTTCCAGATGATTAAAAAGACTACTCAGGAGAATCCGAACAAAATCATCTCAGCTTACAAAGACAACGTGGCTTTTGCTGAAGGTCCGGTAGTTGAGCAATTTGCTCCGGCAGACCACTCTAAGCCCGATTTCTTCCAGATAAAAGATATCAAAAGCGTCATTTCTCTGAAAGCGGAAACCCATAACTTCCCCACCACAGTAGAACCTTTCAACGGTGCATCGACAGGCACAGGAGGAGAGATCCGCGACCGTATGGGCGGGGGTAAAGGCTCATGGCCGATTGCCGGAACAGCCGTTTACATGACTTCTTATCCACGCACGGAAGAAGGACGCGAATGGGAAGAAATCCTGCCGGTACGCAAATGGTTATACCAGACTCCGGAACAGATCCTGATCAAAGCTTCCAACGGAGCGAGTGACTTCGGCAACAAGTTCGGCCAACCATTGATCTGCGGTTCGGTACTGACTTTTGAACATACGGAAAACAATGAAACTTATGGTTACGACAAAGTAATCATGCTTGCCGGAGGCGTAGGTTACGGCACACAACGCGACTGCCTGAAAGGACAGCCGGAAGCCGGAAACAAAGTAGTAGTGATCGGCGGTGACAATTACCGTATCGGATTGGGCGGCGGTTCGGTTTCGTCGGTAGATACAGGCCGTTACAGCAGCGGTATCGAACTGAATGCCGTACAGCGCGCCAACGCGGAAATGCAGAAACGCGCCAACAATGTGGTTCGTGCCCTTTGCGAAGAGGACGAAAATCCGGTAGTATCTATCCATGACCACGGTTCGGCCGGACACGTAAACTGCCTCTCCGAACTGGTGGAAGAGTGCGGTGGACTTATTGACATGAGTAAGCTGCCTATCGGTGACAAGACTCTGTCGGCCAAAGAAATTATAGCAAACGAAAGCCAGGAACGCATGGGACTCCTTATTAAAGAAGAAGCCATCGAACACGTACGCCAAATTGCCGAACGTGAACGCGCTCCGATGTACGTGGTAGGTGAAACGACCGGAGATCATCGTTTTGCTTTCCAGCAAGCCGACGGTGTCCGTCCGTTCGACCTGGCTGTAGACCAGATGTTCGGTTCTTCTCCCAAAACTTACATGATAGACAAGACCGTAGAACGTCACTATACAATGCCGGAATATGAAACATCCAAACTTCACGAATATCTGACGCAGGTGTTGCAATTGGAAGCCGTGGCTTGTAAAGACTGGCTGACTAATAAGGTGGACCGTTCGGTTACGGGTAAAGTAGCCCGCCAGCAGTGCCAGGGAGAAATCCAGTTGCCCTTGAGCGACTGTGGTGTCGTTGCGCTCGACTATCGTGGCGAGAAAGGTATCGCTACTTCTATCGGACATGCTCCGCAGGCCGCACTGGCCGATCCGGCAGCAGGTTCCATCCTTTCCGTATCCGAAGCGCTGACCAATCTGGTATGGGCTCCGCTGACCGAAGGTTTGGATAGCGTATCACTTTCCGCCAACTGGATGTGGCCTTGCCGCTCTCAGGAAGGGGAAGACGCCCGTTTGTATACAGCCGTTAAAGCACTGAGCGATTTCTGCTGTGCATTGCAGATCAATGTTCCGACCGGAAAGGATTCTTTGTCTATGACTCAGAAGTATCCGAATGGAGAGAAAGTAGTTTCTCCGGGAACGGTAATCGTATCAGCCGGCGGTGAGGTTTCGGACGTGAAGAAAGTGGTTTCTCCCGTCCTTGTCAACAATGCCAAAACTACACTCTACCATATCGACTTCAGTTTCGACAGCCTGAAACTGGGCGGCTCGGCATTTGCGCAGTCATTGGGTAAGGTAGGTGACGAAGTGCCTTGTGTACAGGATGCCGAATACTTCCGCGACGCTTTCCTGGCAGTACAGGAGTTGGTGAACAAAGGACTGATTCTTGCCGGACACGACATTTCGGCAGGTGGTCTGATCACTACGCTGCTTGAAATGTGCTTTGCCAACGTAGAAGGTGGCCTGGAAATCGAACTTGACAAGATGAAGGAAACGGATATCGTGAAGATTCTGTTTGCCGAAAACCCGGGTATCGTTATCCAGATCAGCGACAAGCACAAAGACGAAGTGAAGAAAATCCTCGAAGATGCCGGCGTAGGCTTCATCAAGTTGGGTAAACCGACGGACGAACGTCATATTCTGGTAAACAAGGACGGTGCTACTTACCAATTCGGTATAGACTATATGCGTGATGTGTGGTATTCTTCTTCTTACCTGCTCGACCGCAAACAGTCAATGAACGGATGCGCCAAGAAACGTTTTGAGAACTACAAGATGCAACCGCTTGAATTCGCATTCATGCCGGGCTTCAAAGGCAAACTGTCTCAATACGGCATCACTCCGGAACGTCGTACTCCGAGCGGTATACGTGCCGCCATCATCCGTGAAAAAGGTACGAATGGCGAACGTGAAATGGCATACTCGCTCTATCTGGCAGGTTTCGACGTGAAGGATGTCACCATGACCGACCTTATCAGCGGACGCGAAACACTGGAAGATGTAAATATGATCGTTTACTGCGGAGGGTTCTCTAACTCAGATGTATTGGGTTCTGCCAAGGGATGGGCCGGAGGTTTCTTGTTCAATCCAAGAGCAAAAGAGGCACTCGATAAGTTCTACGCACGTGAAGACACACTGTCATTGGGTATTTGTAATGGTTGTCAGTTGATGATGGAGCTGGGATTGGTAAATCCGGAACACGAGAAGAAAGGAAAAATGCTGCACAATGAATCACATAAGTTCGAATCGACCTTCATCGGTGTCACTATCCCTACCAACCGCAGCGTTATGTTCGGCTCACTGAGCGGCAGCAAACTGGGTATCTGGGTAGCACACGGAGAAGGAAAATTCTCTCTGCCATACGATGAAGACCAATACAACGTAGTAGCCAAATACTCCTACGACGAATATCCGGGCAACCCGAACGGTTCCGATTATTCGATAGCTGCCTTGGCCAGCACAGACGGCCGCCATCTGGCAATGATGCCTCACCTGGAGCGTGCCATCTTCCCATGGCAAAACGCCAATTATCCTGCCGACCGCGTACACAGCGATCAGGTAACTCCATGGATGGAAGCTTTCGTAAATGCACGTAAGTGGATCGAAGAAAAGACTAAATAACAGGATATGCAACAATAAAGAAGGGCGGGTCTCAAAGTGAGGTCCGCCCTTTTTCGTCATTCAGCGTCCGTAACAAATCCTTTCGTAAAGTTTGCACTTCTCCACTCTTTTTATTAATTTTGTAAAATCATTCGCCCCCCGAAAGAATAATCATTAAAGGATTCCAGCTTGTATGAAAAAAATTCTTTTTCTTCTGCTCTTATTGCCTCTTATGGTCTCTGCACAAACCTACAAATATATCGGTGTAGAGGATGGGTTAAGCAACCGGAGGGTATATTACATCCAAAAAGATAAAAAGGGATATATGTGGTTCCTTACCCATGAAGGTGTGGACAGATATGATGGCAAAGAGTTCAAACGATATAAATTGATGGATAACGGTGAAGAACTGAATTCACTGCTTAACCTGAATTGGCTATATCTGGACCACGAAAATACCTTATGGGAAATAGGAAAGAAAGGAAAGGTGTTCCGTTACGACCCGTTACGGGATGAATTCACACTTGTCTACAAGCTACCGGAAGACGTGGTCAAAGACCACCCCGCTCCCATCAGCTACAGCTTCATCGACAAGAATAACAACATCTGGCTGTGCAACGATGAATATCTTTATCTATACAACACCCATACGCAGCAAACCCTACAGATAAAAAATGAAATCGAAGAAGATATCACAGATATCGAACAAATAGACGAAACACATTTCTTTATCGGTACGGAACAGGGCATTCATCACGCTGAACTAAAGAATCAGGCATTGCATTTGCTTCCGTGTGACAAACTCGACAATCTACCGATACAGATCAATGAACTTTATTTCCACCGCCCTTCACATAAATTATTCATCGGTACTTTTGAACGTGGTATATATGTCTACGACATGAATACCAAACAAAGTATCCAGCCCCGAATGAGCCTGACAGATGTCAGCATCACACGAATTAAGCCATTGAACAACAACGAATTGTTGGTTGCAACAGACGGTGCAGGAGTATATAAGATAAATGTAAACTCTTATTTGACTACTCCATACATCGTAGCCGACTACAACCAGCACAATGAGATGAATGGCAACAATATTCCTGACTTTTATGTGGATGACGAACAACGCATCTGGCTTGCCAACTACCCAATCGGTATCACGATACGTAACAACCGTTATTCAAGCTATAATTGGATAAAGCATTCGATTGGGAACAAGCAATCATTAATCAATGACCAGGTAAACTCAATCATTGAAGACAGTGACGGAGATTTATGGTACGGTACCAACAATGGTATCAGTTACTACAACTCCGCCAATGGGACATGGCATTCGTTCATGAGCTCCTTTGAAAAGAATGAACGTAATAAAAACCATATATTCATTACCTTATGTGAAGTAAGGCCGGGAATTATATGGGCTGCCGGCTATAGTTCAGGGATTTACCAGATAAATAAACATACCTTGTCTGTCGAGTATGTGACCCCGTCCGCACTATATGGGATAAATATACGGCCGGATAAATATATCCGTTCTATTATGAAAACGAACAACGGCGATATTTGGTCAGGAGGCTACTACAATCTGAAGCGTATCAATCTTGAAGACAGAACCCTCCGCTTATACCCAAGACTAAATTCCATCACCTCCATTATAGAAAAAGACAGCGAACAGATGTGGATAGGCACGGCTACAGGACTCTACCTACTTGAAAAAGAATCCGGCAAGTACCAACGTATAGACCTTCCTGTAGAATCAATGTATATTTATTCGCTATATCAAGCAAAAAATGGACTTTTATATATCGGAACCAGTGGTTCGGGATTACTGATATACGATCCGGAAAAGAGAAATTTCACACATTACCATAGAGACAACTGCGCATTGATTTCCAACAATATATACGCAATACTTTCGGATGCAGACGAAGATATCGTCATGAGCACAGAAAACGGACTGACCAGCTATTATCCTGCTGAGAAGTTGTTTCACAACTGGACCAGGGATCAGGGACTGATGGCCAGTCATTTCAATGCCGAAGCAGGTACATTGCGCAAAAACGGAAACTTTATATTCGGTAGTTCCGACGGTGCTATCGAATTTAGCAGAACGATGAAGATACCTAGAAAGTATAATTCCAAAATGGTACTCAGTGATCTGACGATCTTTTATCAAACGGTCTATCCCGGTGACGAGAATTCTCCGTTAAGTACAGATATCGATGATACCAAAGAACTGGAACTAAGTTACAGCCAAAATATCTTTTCACTCAAAGTATCGTCAATCAATTACGATTATCCGTCAAACATCTTATATTCGTGGAAACTGGAAGGATTCTACGATCAGTGGAGTCGTCCCGGAAATGAAAACATAATTCGTTTCACAAACTTGAGCCCAGGAGAATATACACTTCATATCCGCGCAGTATCTAATGAAGATAAACGTATTGTGCTTGAGGAGCGTACCATGAAAATCAGTATTGCCCAGCCTATTTGGCTCAGTTTCTGGGCCATATTCATCTACGCAGTCGCAGTGGCTGTGATTGCCATCATTGCTCTCCGTATTATTATCTTACGAAAGCAAAGAAAAATATCGGACGAGAAAATTCATTTCTTCATCAATACGGCACATGACATCCGTACTCCGCTGACATTGATCAAAGCCCCACTTGAGGAGATACGCGAACGAGAAGCATTGACGAAAGACGGCATCAGCAACATGAATACGGCACTAAGAAATGTAAATGCCCTACTACGTCTGACCACTAATCTGATCAACTTTGAACGGGCAGACGTATATTCATCGGAACTTTATATTTCAGAATATGAACTAAATACCTATCTGACGGAAACTTTCAACGCATTCCGTCCATACGCAAGTGTGAAGCATATTAACTTCACATACGAAAGCAATTTTCGTTACTTGAACGTATGGATTGATAAAGAGAAGATGGATTCAATCCTGAAAAACATCATCTCGAATGCCCTGAAATATACTCCTGAAAACGGCAGCGTACACATTTACGCTTCTGAAACAAACGATATGTGGAGCGTTGAGGTAAATGATACAGGTATCGGAATCCCTGCCAACGAACAAAAAAAATTATTCAAGATACATTTCCGGGGAAGCAATGCAGTCAATTCCAAAGTAACCGGAAGTGGCATCGGATTGATGCTTGTATGGAAACTGGTTCATCTGCATAAAGGAAAAATCAACCTTAACAGTGTAGAACATCAGGGTTCGTCTATCAAAGTGACTTTCCCGAAGGACAACAAGCATTTCCATAAAGCACATCTGGCTACTCGGGGCCGGGAACTCAGCACAGAACAAGTACCTCCTGTTTCTCCTGCCGATATTTACGAAAAGGCGAAAAAGCAGCATGACCAGAACCTGCAACGCTTATTGATCGTTGAAGACAATGATGAATTGCGTAATTACCTCACCCACACCTTATCGGATAATTATACCATCCAGACTTGTAGCAATGGTAAAGAGGCACTGACTATCGTAAAAGAGTACATGCCGGAATTGATCATTTCGGATATCATGATGCCGGAGATGCAAGGTGACGAACTTTGCGCCGCCATAAAGAATGATATCGAAACTTCACACATTCCCATCATTCTGCTTACAGCACTGAATGACGAAAAGAATATCCTGGAAGGGCTGAAAATAGGAGCAGACGAATACATAGTCAAGCCGTTCAACATCGGCATCCTGAAAGCAACCGTTGCCAACTTGCTGACAAACCGCGCACTGCTGAAAAGCAAATATGCCAACCTTGAAGTCAGCGAAGAGGAGGAGTCCTCTCCCAACTGTGCAACAGATCTCGACTGGAAATTCATTGCTACGGTCAAGAAGAGTGTCGAAGAAAACATAGACAATCCCGCCTTCAATGTAGATATACTCTGCAACCTTTTGAATATGAGCCGCACGAGCTTCTATAATAAGCTAAAGGCATTGACCGATCAGGCTCCCGGAGATTATATCAGACTGATCCGCCTGAAACGGGCTGCAACATTATTAAAGACCGGACAACACTCCATCACCGAAATATCCGAGATGACGGGATTCAGTGACGTCAAGTATTTCCGGGAAGTGTTCAAGAAACATTTTAAAATGAGTCCCAGTAAGTACTCCAAAGAGGATAAGGAAGAAGCCCCACAAGAGTAAGAAAAAAGAGAATAAAAGTAATAATATTAAATGAATATTTATCTTGAAGCGTTCGGCATCTTTTTCAAGATTGGTGCCTTTACTATCGGAGGTGGCTATGCCATGGTACCTCTGATAGAAAACGAAATCGTAACCAAACGGAACTGGATTTCCAAGGATGACTTCGTTGATCTGCTTGCCATATCCCAGTCCGCACCAGGCATTCTGGCCGTGAACATTTCTATCTTTATCGGATATAAACTGCGTGGCATACGCGGGAGCCTTGTAACTGCCCTTGGAACGGTGCTTCCGTCGTTCATCATCATACTGGCCATTGCCATGTTTTTCCATAATTTCAAAGATAACCCCATCGTAGAACGTATCTTCAAGGGTATCCGCCCGGCGGTGGTCGCACTGATCGCGGCACCCACTTTCAGTATGGCGAGATCTGCCAAAGTCAACCGGTATACAATCTGGATTCCGGTTGTTTCCGCCCTGCTTATCTGGTTACTGGGCTTCTCTCCTATCTGGATTATCATCGCGGCAGGCGTAGGCGGCTTCTGCTGGGGAAAATGGAAACAGTCACATCGCTAATCATCCACTTTGACATTTAAACATTATGATCTACCTGCAACTCTTTTATACATTCTTCAAGATCGGACTATTTGGCTTCGGAGGCGGATACGCCATGCTCTCGATGATTCAGGGTGAAGTCGTGACACGCTATGACTGGGTTAGCACTCAGGAGTTTACCGATATTGTAGCCATCAGTCAATCCACTCCCGGACCTATTGGTATCAATGCCGCCACTTATGTGGGTTTTACGGCTACAGGCAGTGTCTGGGGATCTGTCATCGCCACGTTTGCAGTAGTGCTCCCCTCTTTTATCCTGATGCTCACCATCAGTAAGTTTTTTCTGAAATACCAAAAACATCCTGCCGTAGAAGCTGTTTTCAGCGGACTCCGACCTGCCGTAGTAGGACTGCTGGCGTCGGCAGCACTGGTCTTGATGAATACGGAGAATTTCGGTTCACCGACAGGGGATACTTATACATTTGTAATCAGCATTATCATCTTCTTAGTGGCCTTTATCGGAACGAAAAAGTACAATGCCAACCCGATTCTGATGATTATTGCCTGCGGAATAGCAGGACTGATATTATATTAGGAGAGGATTGATGAACCACAGAGTTCCACAGAGGTAAAATTATAGAAAATAAACTCTCTGTGGAACTCTGTGGTGAACTACTTTATAATTTCACCTTCTTACTTACCGATTTCGATTCATTGTGCAAGCGGTCGAGTGCTGTCACAACATAACGGTATTTGGTCTTTCCGTCATCGTAGGGAAGTTTATAGAAATTGTTTCGGGTAATGGCAACGATATGCGAAGCGTCATCAATGTTCACTTTCTCTTTTCCATCAAAACGGTAAACCACATATTGCACGGCACGGTCCATCTCGTCTTTTGCTTTCGGAGCAGTCCAGAAAAGCATATAGCCATCTTCCGTCCACACTTTTTTCACTTTACGCACCTTGCCCGGAGCCTTATCGTCCATAAAATCGAAGACAGGAACCAGAGCAGGATACTTATGATACTCTTGCACAAGTGCGTCCCGATACTTCCCGGCATTTTCCACCACAGCGCTTGCCGGCCATTGGCAACTTCCGCCGATAGTCTGATAAGCTCTTTCCAGAGCCATCTTACGAGGCAACTGATTGATGGACGGATTTTTCGGATCGGCATTCTGAACCGTATTCATTACGGATTGGCCGATGAACAAAGGACGGTTCTCCGTATTCTTTGCCCACCACTTCACCAGGGTTTCATAATCGGCAGCGGGGTGACCTATCTGCCAGTATATCTGCGGGATGTTATAATCCACCCAGCCATTACGCGCCCAGAGCAATACATCGGCATACAGGTCATCGTAATTCTGCAAACCATTTGTTTTACTACCCAACGGATCGTTCTTCTCGTTACGGTAAATACCGAACGGACTGATACCGAACTTCACCCAAGGTTTCAAGCCACGGATGGTTTCATGAATCTTCTGGATCAGTATGTTCACGTTGCTTCGGCGCCAGTCGGCACGGTTGGTGAATCCTCCGCCGTAACGGGCAAAGCTCGCATCATCGGGGAAGTCGACGCCCTTTGCCGGATAAGGATAAAAGTAGTCGTCCATATGGATGGCATCCACATCGTAACGCGAAACAATGTCTGCCACCACCATACAGATGTGACGGCGGCTCTCGGGCAATGCCGGATCAAAATACAATTGATTATTGTAGGTGACAAACCATTCAGGATGGATATTGTACAAGTGATTGGCTGCCAGTTCACTCTTGAGCGATGTCTTTACCCGGTAAGGGTTGATCCACGCATGGAACTCCATTCCCCGTTTATGGCATTCGTCAATCATAAACTGCATCGGGTCCCAATAAGGCGAAGGTGCCTGTCCCTGCACACCGGTCAGGAAACGGCTCCACGGCTCCAATTGCGAAGCATACAAGGCATCCGCTTCGGGGCGCACCTGAAATATGATTGCATTGATACCTGCTCCCTGCAAAGAGTTGAGCTGATCAATGAGTGTCTGTTTCAGCTTCTCGGTAGGTATGCCACGGAACTGACCATTCACTGCCTGTATCCACGCTCCGCGGAATTCTCTCTTCGGATAAGGGCTTTGTTGTTGGATTTGTGCCCCCACTCCTGTTGCAAGGAAGAGAGCTAAAAGAAGAATCAATTTTCTCAGGTTCATAATCGGTTTCATAAAAATGTGGTGCAAAGATACAATTTTGCTCCTCATTTGCAACGGCTAAGCGAGCAATTCACTATTCGCAAGGTGTTTTTAAGATAAAAGTTCCTTTCTCTGTTAGGTTAAACGTTTCCGACTCGTTATCTTTGCAGTCCAAGTAACGAAAACGCTTATGACTGACAGTAAATACATCTCCATAAAGGGGGCCAGAGTCAACAATCTGAAGAATATTGACGTAAACATTCCCCGCAATAAACAGGTGGTGATAACCGGCCTTTCCGGTTCCGGAAAATCATCGCTTGCTTTCGACACCCTCTATGCCGAGGGACAGCGCCGCTATGTAGAAAGCCTCAGCAGTTATGCCCGCCAGTTCCTGGGCCGAATGAGCAAACCGGAATGTGACTTTATCAAAGGGATTCCGCCTGCCATCGCCATCGAACAGAAGGTAAACAGCCGCAACCCGCGCTCCACGGTGGGTACTTCGACCGAAATCTACGAGTACCTGCGCCTGCTTTATGCCCGTGTGGGCAAAACCTACAGCCCTGTCAGCGGTGAAGAAGTGAAAAAACACTCCATCGAGGACATTGTAAACTGCATGCTCTCATATCCCGAAGGAACCCGCTACACGGTGTTGACGCAGATTTTCCTGCACGACGGACGCACACTTGAACAGCAATTGGAGATCGACCAGAAACAAGGTTTCAACCGTCTTGAAGTGAACGGTGAGATGGTGCGTATCGACGAATACGCTGCCGGCAAAGACGATGTGGTGTACCTTCTCGTCGACCGAATGACGGTGGCAACAACCAAGGATGCCGTCAGCCGCCTGACCGACTCGGCCGAAACAGCCATGTACGAAGGCAATGGCATGTGTATGCTTCGCTTTTATCAACCGGACGGATCAACCCGGCTTCACACCTTCAGCACCAAGTTCGAGGCCGACGGCATCATATTTGAAGAACCGAACGACCAGATGTTTTCGTTCAACTCACCGATCGGTGCCTGTCCGGTATGCGAAGGATTCGGCAAGGTGATCGGCATCGACGAACATCTGGTAGTGCCCAACCGTTCGTTGTCGGTCTACGACGGAGCCATCGTCTGCTGGCGGGGCGAGAAGATGGGTGAATGGCGCGAAGAACTGATTCACAATGCAGAAAAATTCAACTTCCCGATTTTCACCCCTTACTACGAGCTGACCGATGAACAGCGCCGGGTGTTGTGGGAAGGAAACCAATATTTCCACGGCATCAACGACTTTTTCAAGATGCTTGAAGAGAACCAGTACAAGATTCAATATCGTGTGATGCTGGCACGCTATCGTGGAAAGACGCTTTGTCCGAAATGCCATGGTACCCGCCTGAAACCCGAAGCGGGATACGTGCGCGTAGGTGGAAAAAACATCTCGGAACTGGTGGACCTGCCCATCACCGAATTGCAGAAGTTCTTCGATTCGCTTGAACTGAACGAACACGACCAAGCCGTGGCACGCCGCATCCTGACAGAGATCAACAGCCGCATCCGTTTCCTGATCGATGTGGGATTGGGGTATCTCACCCTGAACCGGCTCAGTAATTCGCTCTCGGGCGGTGAAAGCCAGCGCATCAACCTGGCCACTTCGCTGGGAAGCAGTCTGGTGGGCAGTCTCTACATCCTCGACGAACCCAGTATCGGGCTTCACAGCCGGGATACGGACCGCCTGATCCACGTACTCCGCCAACTCCAACAGTTGGGCAATACGGTAGTAGTGGTGGAACATGACGAAGAGATCATACGTGCAGCGGACTACATCATCGACATCGGCCCGAATGCCGGCCGGCTGGGCGGACAGGTAGTCTACCAGGGGGATATGAAAGATTTACAGAAAGGCAGCAACAGTTACACTGTGAAATACCTGCTGGGCGAGGAAAACATTCCCGTACCGGAACACCGCCGCCCGTGGAACAACTATATCGAGATAAAAGGCGCACGCGAAAACAACCTGAAAGGAGTAGACGTACGCTTCCCGCTCAATGTGATGACCGTCGTAACAGGAGTCAGCGGTTCGGGAAAGAGCACACTGGTACGCGACATCTTCTACCGTGCGCTGAAGCGCGAACTGGATGAATGTAGCGAGCGTCCGGGAGAGTTTGTTTCCATCGAAGGCGACCTGCGCAACCTGCGCAACGTGGAGTTTGTCGATCAGAACCCCATCGGTAAATCCTCCCGTTCGAACCCGGTGACCTACATCAAAGCATACGACGAAATCCGTAAGCTTTGGGCAGATCAGCCACTGGCCAAGCAAATGGGATATACGGCAGGACATTTCAGCTTTAACAACGAAGGCGGACGCTGCGAAGAGTGCAAAGGCGACGGAACCATCACAGTGGAGATGCAGTTCATGGCCGACCTGGTGCTGGAGTGTGAATCGTGCCACGGCAAACGCTTCAAAGCCGATACGCTGGAAGTGAAGTTCCAGGATAAAAACATTTATGACGTACTGGAGATGACGGTCAACCAAGCCATCGAGTTCTTCACGGAACACGGACAAAAGAAGATCGTAAAGAAACTGATCCCCCTGCAAGATGTCGGTTTGGGATATATCAAGCTGGGACAATCATCGTCCACCCTCTCGGGAGGAGAGAACCAACGCGTGAAACTGGCTTATTACCTGAGTCAGGAGAAAGCGGACCCGACTTTGTTCATTTTCGACGAACCGACCACCGGACTGCACTTCCACGATATACGCAAGTTGCTCGACGCATTCGATGCGCTGATCCGTCGCGGACACTCCATCGTGATTATTGAACACAATATGGATGTCATAAAATGTGCTGATTATGTGATAGACCTCGGACCGGAAGGCGGAGATAAAGGCGGCAATATTGTGGCAACCGGAACGCCGGAACAAGTAGCTTCCTGTGCGGCAAGTTATACGGGACAGCTCCTGCAAGAAAAGCTTAATACACTGTAGTTCAAGCTAATTAGAGAGCTTCAAATAGGTTTAAAGAAGTCCCCGTTGGTTTAAAACCAACGGGGACTTCTTTAAAATGCGACAATCAGAAGTAGAATCCGAAGCCTACTTTCAGTCCGAACTTCGACAAATCACTGTCTTTGAAACTCAAATCATAATAGACAGCCGGTTCGATGGTAACAGTCCGTGTCAGGAAAAACGCATAGCCAGCCTCCGCACCGAAGGCAAAGTCGGTCGTGTCTCCTACTTTCCAGTTATAGCGGTTCATCTTCAATCCGGCCCCCAGATAAATGCCGCACTTATCGAAATAATATCTGCCACCCACGCCCAGTGTGTATTTATCTTCCGGTTTGCTCCAATTGGCTCCAGCCGTGAGCATCAACGCCACATTGTCCACCAAGAAAGCACCGCCTTGCGCCTGCAATCCGAACTGGGTTTTCTCAGACTTGCTGTACGAAAGTCCAAGTCCCGTCACCGAGGGATTCACAATCCACTTTCCTTTCTCAAACTGTGCCTGTGCCGTCACTGAAACGACAAGCAGGCATACGATCCACATTAATTTCTTCATAACGTTTCTACTTTTTCAGGTTATTCATATGTTCTTCCTCCCGGCGGCGCTGCTGCATCTGTTCTTTTTTTCTCAGCACCAGCCAAAGAACCAGAACAATGACATACGAAGCAGCCAGGGTGAGATATTTCTCCGTGTCGCTCACCTCATGATTGCGAGGTAGCAGATAAGCCGCTGTTGCAGATACATAGATCAGCAAGGCGACAGTAACCCAGGTTGACTTTTTTACTTTCTTCATCTTTATACGAATATCGAGTTTATTTTTTATACGAGTATCAAATCCCTTTTTTCCAAACAATAAACCAAACGGCTCCAATCAGTGTACAAACACCTCCTGCCACATACGAAACCCAATGTGACAGTCCTAATCCTTCGGGGGCGATGCAGATATAAGTGGAACAGACAGCTGTCATAAACAGAGCGGGAACCAATGTCAAACCATACCACTTGCGGGTACGTGCCAAGTAGACTGTGATGGCCCAGAGAGTAAAGACCGATAAGGTCTGGTTGGCCCAGGCAAAATAACGCCAGATCATGTCAAACCCGTCTTTATCACGCAAACTGTAAAGCAACAGCCCGATGGCGGCAACGAACATCGGCACACAAATATACAAACGGCGACGAATGCTTTTTTGTTCCAGTTTCAGGAAATCGGCTACGATCAGGCGTGCCGAACGAAACGCGGTGTCGCCCGACGTAATAGGCGCCGCAATCACTCCCAGAATGGCAAGCACCCCACCTACCGCACCGAGCCAACCTTTCGTTATGGCGTCTACAATGACAGAAGCATTGTTCTCTTCCATACCGTGTTCACGATAAAAATAAGTCGCGGCGGCAGCCCAGATCAGCGCCACGATACCCTCGGTAATCATGGCACCATAAAAGACAGGACGTCCATGACGTTCGGAAGTCATGCAACGTGCCATCAGCGGGCTTTGGGTAGCATGAAATCCGGAGATGGCTCCACAGGCAATACTGACAAACATAATCGGGAAAATGGGTAACGCTGCTGCATCCGGATTAGTATTCTGTAAGCCGTCCCACAACTCCGGGATGACCGGATGATAAACATAAAGCATCACCAGGATACCCACCGCCATAAACAACAAAGCTGCAGCGAACAAGGGATATATCTTTCCGATGATTTTATCGACCGGAAGCAGAGTGGCAAGAATATAATAGATGAACACCACAATGATCCAGAAAGTAGTGTCGAGACTGTCGGGAGTCAACTTCGCCAGCAGTCCTGCCGGTCCCGCCACAAAGACCGCACCTACCAGAATCATCAGGACAACGGTAAAACCCCGCATCACCTGCTTGGTAGTCATCCCCAGATAACGGCCGACAATTTCAGGCAAGCTCTCACCACCGTTACGCAGAGAGAGCATTCCAGCGAAATAATCGTGTGTAGCACCGGCAAAGATACTTCCCAATACAATCCACAAATAGGAAGCGGTACCAAACTTCGCCCCCATAATTGCGCCAAAGATGGGACCGAGACCGGCTATGTTTAAAAATTGAATCATAAAGATTTTCCAAGTAGGAAGGGGAATATAATCCACTCCATCGGCATGTGTCAGTGCCGGGGTCTTTCGGTCGTCGGGGCCAAAGACACGCTCCACCAATCGTCCGTAAATGAAGTAGCCTGCAACCAATGCCAGCAGGCAAATTGTAAATGTAATCATGGCGTGTTGAATTGTTAATCAGCGCAAATGTAACATAATCTGTGGAAACTACACAACTTTACAAAGGGTTTTGCTAACTTTGCGGACTTCTGTTCACCACGGAAGGCAGTTTAAAAGACGTTTCACCGCAGATTACACAGATTAATACGAATTGATACGGATTCTTTAACCGGATTCTCAATGAAATAAATTATCAATCTGTGTTAATCCGTGTAATCTGTGGTGAACATCAAAACCATTATATTTATGAATACCATCTATAAAAGCCATAACGACTCTTTCTCAGTGAAAAAGAGAGCCGGAAGAGGAACATCCCTCCTCTTTCTTTTTCTTCTCTCCTTACTTCCGCTCCATGCGCAGACCTCCCCGAAACACGAGGTACGGGCTGCCTGGATCACTGCCGTCTACGGACTGGACTGGCCACGCACCAAAGCAACCACTCCCGCAGGCATCCGGCGGCAGAAGGAGGAGCTGATCGACATCCTCGACCGCCTGAAAGAAGCCAACTTCAATACAGTCCTTTTCCAGACACGTACCCGTGGAGATGTACTCTACCGTTCGGACATTGAACCTTTTAACTCCATACTGACCGGCAAGGTCGGCGGCGATCCCGGATACGACCCTTTGGCCTTCGCCATCGAAGAGTGCCACAAACGGGGTATGGAGTGTCATGCCTGGATGGTGACCATCCCACTTGGAGGCAAGAGACACGTAGCCTCACTCGGCAAACAATCGGTAACCAAACGCCAGCGGGACATCTGCGTGCCTTATAAAAACGAATATTTCCTCAACCCCGGACATCCCGCCACCAAAGAGTATCTGATGAAGTTGGTACGTGAAATGGTCAGCCGCTACGACGTGGACGGAGTACACTTCGACTACCTCCGCTATCCCGAAAACGCGCCCCGCTTCCCGGACAGTTACGACTTCCGCCGCTACGGTAAAGGACGTTCGCTGGCACAATGGCGCCGTGACAACCTGACGGACATTGTGCGTTACATCTATAACGGAGTGAAAGCCATGAAGCCCTGGGTGAAGGTGAGCACCTGTCCGGTAGGGAAATACCGCGACACGTCACGATACTCCTCCAAAGGCTGGAATGCTTTTTTCACCGTCTACCAGGATCCTCAGGGATGGCTGGGCGAAGGCATTCAAGACCAGATCTACCCGATGATGTATTTCCGTGGCAACGGCTTCTACCCCTTTGCGCTCGACTGGCAGGAGCAAAGCAACGGACGCCACATCGTGCCCGGACTGGGAATCTACTTCCTTCATCCCGACGAGGGTAACTGGACCTCCGAAGAAGTGGAACGCCAGATACATTTCATCCGCGCCAACCACTTGGCAGGCGAAGCGCATTATCGGGTAAAGTATTTGATGGACAACACACAGGGAGTATACGATCTCCTTCTGGATCACTTCTATCAGTATCCGGCACTACAGCCACCCATGCCATGGATTGACAATACGGCTCCTACCGCACCGTCGGAACTAAGGGTAGTTTCCACTGGCGACGGATATACCCGGCTCAACTGGAAGGCTGCCACAGATAATGACAAGCGGAACGCTCCGATGTACGTGGTCTACGCATCGGATACGTATCCGGTAGATATCACGAATCCGGAAAATATTCTCGTACAGAATCTGCGGGATACGTACTACATGTACGCCCCCATCCGCCCATGGACAGCCAGGAAGTATTTTGCCGTCACGGCAGTGGACCGCTGCGGAAATGAAAGCGAGGCAGCCCGACCGGAAGAAAAATAGCACTCTTTTCGCATCATAATCACGATATTATATATAATAAAAGCAACCTATATAAAACTTTATCCGCCGGTTTCCACCAGAATATAAGCACGATAGCGACTCGACTTCCGGACAGGCACCAATGGCAGATAGCCTTTCACTATCCTTCCGTTTCGGGTATGCGACGGATGCGCGGCCTTCATTGCATCATGCTCCTGCAATGCTTGCCCGTCAGACGGATGATAAGAGATACGAAACGTTCCGCCAGCCCCAGGCCATACATAACGGTCGTATATCATCCGGGACACAAGTCCCATATTCATCCGCAGATTGATCTCCACACAAGGATGGATGCGAAACTCCGGAAGGAGAGCGAATCGGCAAATCATCATATCTACTCCCAGATAACCGGCATACTCCGTCCCCAGAGAGACGGACAATCGTCTTTGCAGCTCTTCCCGAAGCCGACGTAAAGCCGCCACAGGCACATAAGCCGACAATCTTCGTTCAATCTCCACATCGGACAGCAACCGGTTTCCTTCGTAAGCTCCACCAGCGTTGGTACGGAACAAAGAGTATCCGGCAAAAGTAATCCGCCCCTTTCCGTCCGAATAAAACTCCATGGCAAAATCTTCTACCTTATTATATATAGGTTCACCGACAACTCCTCCCTGCTGCTCTATAACCCGGGCACACCAATGCTCTATCAGAGGAGTGAACGCTCCCTTGCACCAGTTCAGCCCTTTACCGCTTCCGGACAAGGGGGCTTTAAGCAGACAGCGTTCCAGACTCTCTACAAATGCCCGGCAGTCGGACAAAGCGGTCAGGTAACAAGACTCTCCACAAAACGCTTTATCCACTTGCAGACCGGGCAACAACTTCACGGCTTGCGAACGATGGGACAGATTGCACAACCGCCCTATATCCTCCACCGAAGGTATCGCAGCATCGGGTACTCCCAATGAAAGCAGACGTTTCCGGAGTGCCGGATTCCATCCCCAGGGAACCACCGAACGTACTTCCGAAAAATCTTCGGCTTGGGTTCTCAAAGATGCGGGAAGCGGAAATAAGCCGAGCATCTCTTCCAGAAAAGACTGATTATAGGCAGATGGAGCAAGCACATCGCACGGCCTGTCCGCAAACCATACGGGGAGCAACGCCAACTCTTCCGCCATCCGGCAGGCGGAGGCAGGCGGCATATAATTGACTTCGCCACTGGCAAGAGCCAGATCCTGATCGGGATTAAACAAGTAAAGCAGATTCGACATTAGCATCAATTAATTAAACAGAATTCATCCGGATGCAGAGACTTGTGCGAGTGACGGCAACGAACAGTTACGTGTTTTTCACCCTAAGATACATCCATGCCCGGGGATAGAAACTATCATTTAATTCCTTAAACGTATCATCCCCTGTCCTTTTGTTGCCATTTCCGGTTTTTCACTTACAAGCCCTTTGCTCTCCAAGAAGCAACTGGCATTAAAACCGGGAAATTTCCTGCAAATATATGCACAAAAATGCATATAAAACCGAGAAACAAGTCATTTTCTGCGGGACAAACCGTCACTTTCCGCCGGGCAAAGACTTCACTTCCCCCGGGAAAAGACTTCACTTCTCCGAAGCAAAGCCTTCACATCTCCCGGAGTGACGATTGACAGCCCATCAACAAAGGCTCTTTTCGCCTTCTCCGTCTCTATTTGCTCCCTCCGGAGCGAGCATTTCGAACTGACAAAAGAAGCCCTTTTTCAAACAAATACCGGCAAAAACTACCGAAAACAAAAAACAATGTTTATATTTGCAAGCAAACACTGAAGTAGACAAGCAAAAGCATAATTGCCCGATTGAACTGGCTGCGTTTTTTCAGAAGCAGCTTGCCGTTGATCCGAAATAACGCCTCTACCACCCTATCAGGAATACCGTTTTGACAAAATGAAGCAAAAGATAAACTTGCTAAACGAAACTACAATTTTGCTATCTCTACTTTGCAATTTCTAAAAAAAGGCTTATATTTGCCCCCCGAAAAACCCAAGAAAAGAGATGGAAACATTCTACCGCACACATGCCTACCTTGTTGAGCACACCAATGCCCCGGTCCGCCGCGACTTGATGGACGAAATAAACTGGAGTGACCGACTGATTGGTATCAAAGGAACACGTGGCGTGGGAAAAACCACTTTCCTGCTTCAATACGCCAAAGAGAAATTCGGAACCGACCGTTCATGCCTCTTTATCAACATGAACAATTTCTATTTCTCCGGACACAGTATCGTCGACTTCGCCAATGAATTCCAGAAACGGGGCGGAAAGGTATTGCTGATCGACCAAGTATTCAAGCATCCCGACTGGAGCCGCGAATTGCGTATGTGCTACGACCGTTTCCCCAATCTGAAAATTGTATTCACCGGTTCATCCGTCATGCGCCTCAAAGAAGAGAATCTGGAGTTGCGCGACATTGTGAAGAGCTACAACCTCCGGGGCTTTTCGTTCCGCGAATTTCTGAACCTGCAAACAGGCATGAAATTCCGCCATTATACACTCGAAGAGATATTAAGCAGCCACGAACAGATAGCCAAGGGAGTACTTTCAAAGGTCCGCCCGTTGGATTATTTTCAAGACTACCTCCACCACGGTTTCTACCCCTTCTTCCTTGAGAAACGCAATTTCTCGGAGAATCTGCTCAAAACCATGAACATGATGGTAGAAGTAGATATCCTGCTTATTAAACAAATTGAGCTAAAATATCTCTCAAAGATAAAAAAATTATTATATTTGTTGGCTGTAGACGGGCCGAAGGCCCCAAACGTAAGCCAATTGGCAAGCGACATACAAACATCACGCGCCACGGTGATGAATTACATCAAATATCTGGCCGACGCACGACTGATCAACCTGGTCTATCCCAAAGGGGAAGAATTCCCCAAGAAACCATCGAAGATTATGCTGCACAACCCCAATCTGATGTATTCCATCTACCCTGTAAAGGTGGAAGAACAAGATGTGCTGGACACTTTCTTTGTAAACACGATGTGGAAAGACCATAAAGTGCACAAAGGTGACAAAAACACCTCGTTCATGGTAGACGAAGTGATGCCTTTCAAGATATGCTGCGAAGGGGCGAAGATCAAGAACAACCCCGGAGTGACATATGCTTTGCATAAGGCCGAAATTGGCCGTGGCAACCAGATACCTCTCTGGATGTTCGGTTTTTTATATTAACATCTAATCTCAATCATTATGGATTACGAAAAGCTTGAACAACTGAAACGCCTCCACGACAGCGGAGCGTTGAACGATGAAGAATTTGAAAAAGAAAAGAAAAAGATATTGGATGAAGAAGATGCGGGTAAACCCACAACCGTACTCCCCATGGGACTGACGGAAAATACTTATCTGGCACTGATGAACTTCGCCATGTTCATACCGTATGTAGGCTGGATTACCCCCATTGTGCTTTGGATCATGGGCAAAGAGAGTTCCGCACCCGTCAACCGCCAAGGTAAATACATCCTGAACTGGTACATCAGTTGGTTTCTGTACAGCATCGTGCTGACGGTACTCTTCATCATATTCATATTCAGCGGCATAGTATCCATAAGCGATATGAATTATGAGAACGACCAGAGTTCTCCATTGGCTGTCCTCTTGGGCATATTCGGCGGAGGAGCCGGTATTCTGCTTCTCCTGATACTCGGAGTAGGCTGTTTCCTGTGTCTGCTGTTCCCTATCATCGGAGGCATCAAAGGGCTGAACGGAAAAACATGGAAGTATCCGCTTTCCATACCGTTTTTGAAATAAACAAATAAATTACTTACTTAAATATTATTTTTAGTTATGACTAAACAGAAGAAATTCATCACATGTGATGGTAACCAGGCCGCTGCGCATATCTCGTATATGTTTTCAGAAGTAGCTGCCATTTACCCCATCACTCCTTCTTCTACGATGGCTGAATACGTAGACGAATGGGCTGCCGCAGGACGTAAGAACATCTTCGGCGAAACAGTATTGGTACAGGAAATGCAATCTGAAGGTGGTGCGGCAGGTGCTGTTCACGGTTCTCTTCAGGCCGGTGCACTGACTACTACTTACACTGCTTCTCAGGGTCTTCTTTTGATGATCCCGAACATGTATAAGATTGCCGGTGAGTTCCTGCCTTGCGTATTCCACGTATCGGCCCGTACACTGGCTTCTCACGCACTGTGTATCTTCGGTGACCATCAGGACGTAATGTCTGCACGCCAGACAGGTTTCGCCATGTTGGCTGAAGGCTCTGTACAGGAAGTGATGGACTTGGCCGGTGTTGCACACCTTGCCACAATCAAAGCCCGCGTTCCTTTCATGAACTTCTTCGACGGTTTCCGTACTTCACACGAAATCCAGAAGATCGAAATGCTGGAAAACGAGGACCTCGCTCCGCTGGTTGACCAGGAAGCTCTTGCTGAATTCCGTGCCCGTGCGCTGAACCCGATGAATCCGGTTGCCCGTGGTATGGCCGAAAACCCTGACCACTTCTTCCAGCACCGCGAATCATGCAACAACTACTATGACGCTGTTCCTGCCATCGTTGAGGAATACATGAACGAGATTTCCAAGATCACAGGACGCAAATACGGTTTGTTCGACTACTGCGGAGCCGAAGATGCAGAACGCGTAATCATCGCCATGGGTTCTGTAACCGAAGCTGCCCGCGAAGCTATCGACTACCTGACCAGCCAGGGCGAGAAAGTAGGTTTGGTTGCAGTTCACTTGTACCGTCCGTTCTCTGCCAAACATTTCATGGCTGCCGTACCTAAGACTGCCAAAACAATCGCAGTACTCGATCGTACAAAAGAACCGGGTGCTAACGGCGAACCTCTGTATCTGGATGTTAAAGACTGCTTCTATGGCGCAGAAAATGCTCCGGTTATCGTAGGCGGTCGTTACGGTCTGGGTTCTAAAGATACTACTCCGGCACAAATCATCGCCGTATTCAAGAATCTGGCTATGCCGATGCCGAAAAACCACTTTACTATCGGTATCGTAGACGACGTAACTTTCACATCTCTTCCTCAGGAAGCAGAAATCGCTTTGGGCGGCGACAGCATGTTCGAAGCTAAATTCTACGGTTTGGGTGCTGACGGTACGGTAGGTGCCAACAAAAACTCAGTGAAGATTATCGGTGACAACACTGATAAACACTGTCAGGCCTACTTCTCTTACGACTCTAAGAAGTCAGGAGGTTTCACTTGCTCTCACCTGCGCTTTGGTGACGACCCTATCCGTTCTACTTATCTGGTAAACACTCCGAACTTTGTGGCTTGCCACGTTCAGGCTTACCTGCATATGTATGACGTAACCCGTGGTTTGCGTAAGAACGGTTCGTTCTTGCTGAACACCATCTGGGAAGGCGAAGAACTGGCAAAGAACCTGCCTAACAAAGTGAAGAAATACTTTGCACAGAACAACATCTCTGTATATTATATCAACGCAACCCAAATTGCACAGGAAATCGGTTTGGGCAACCGCACCAACACCATCCTCCAGTCTGCTTTCTTCCGTATCACAGGCGTGATCCCCGTAGACCAGGCTGTAGAACAGATGAAGAAATTCATCGTGAAATCTTACGGTAAGAAGGGTGAAGACGTTGTGAACAAGAACTACGCAGCTGTTGACCGCGGTGGCGAATACAAGACTTTGGCTGTTGACCCGGCTTGGGCTAACCTGCCGGATGATGCTAAAGTTGAAAACAACGACCCGGCATTCATCAACGAAGTGGTTCGTCCGATCAACGCTCAGGACGGAGACCTGCTGCCTGTATCTGCATTCAAGGGTATCGAAGACGGAACCTGGTATCAGGGTACTTCGAAATACGAAAAACGCGGTGTAGCTGCTTTCGTACCGGAATGGAACGCAGAAAACTGTATCCAGTGTAACAAGTGTGCTTATGTTTGTCCTCACGCTTCTATCCGTCCGTTTGTACTCGACGCAGAAGAGCAGAAAGGTGCAAGCTTCGAACAACTGAAAGCTGTAGGCAAAGCATTCGACGGCATGACATTCCGTATCCAGGTTGACGTTCTCGACTGTCTGGGTTGCGGTAACTGTGCCGACATCTGTCCGGGCAACCCGAAGAAGGGTGGCAAGGCTCTGACTATGAAACACCTTGAAAGCCAGTTGGCTCAGGCTGATAACTGGACTTACTGTGCAGACAACGTGAAGAGTAAACAACACTTGGTAGACATCAAGGCTAACGTGAAGAACTCTCAGTTCGCTACTCCATTGTTCGAATTCTCGGGAGCTTGCTCAGGTTGCGGTGAAACTCCGTATGTGAAACTGATTTCTCAGTTGTACGGTGATCGCGAAATGGTTGCCAACGCTACCGGATGTTCTTCTATCTACTCAGGTTCAGTACCTTCAACTCCATATACAACAAACGCAAAAGGACACGGTCCGGCTTGGGCTAACTCACTGTTCGAAGACTTCTGCGAATTTGGTTTGGGTATGGAACTCGCTAACGAAAAGATGCGTGCACGCATCGTGAAGTTATTCAACGAAATCCTGGCAGCCGACAATGCTCCGGCTGAAGCTAAGGAAGTATTGAAAGCATGGATTGAAAACATGTACGATGCAGACAAGACCAAAGAACTGGCTCCGCAGATCGAAGCAATCATCGAACAAGGTATTGCGGCAGGTTGCCCGATCAGCAAAGAGCTGAAAGGTCTGACTCAATACTTGGTTAAACGCAGCCAGTGGATCATTGGTGGTGACGGTGCTTCTTACGATATCGGTTACGGTGGTCTCGACCACGTTATCGCTTCGGGTAAGGACGTTAACATTCTGGTTCTGGATACAGAGGTTTACTCTAACACAGGTGGTCAGTCTTCTAAAGCCACTCCGGTGGGCGCCATCGCTAAATTTGCCGCTTCTGGTAAACGCGTACGTAAGAAAGACCTCGGTCTGATGGCTACCACTTACGGTTATGTATATGTTGCACAGATCGCTATGGGTGCTGATCAGGCTCAGACCCTGAAAGCTATCCGCGAAGCTGAAGCATATCCCGGACCGTCACTCATCATCGCTTACGCTCCATGTATCAACCACGGTCTGAAAGCCGGTATGGGTAAGAGCCAGGAAGAAGAAGAAAAAGCCGTTAAGTGCGGTTACTGGCACTTGTGGCGTTACAACCCGGCTCTGGAAGCTGAAGGCAAGAATCCGTTCACGTTGGATAGCAAAGAACCGAACTGGGACGACTTCAAAGGCTTCCTGAAAGGCGAAGTTCGTTACGCATCGGTTATGAAACAGTATCCTGCAGAAGCAGAAGAACTGTTCCAGGCTGCCGAGGACAACGCTAAGTGGCGTTACAACAACTACAAGCGTCTGGCCAACCAGGCTTGGGGTGTTGCTGAATGATCTTTGATCAGATAATATAACTCTCAAAGGGGGGAAGGGACTAAAATAGGTTCTTTTCCCCTTTTTGCCAAATAGAAATGAATAGGTTTCACCACAGATTACACAGATTAACACAGAACTCTTAATTCGATATATTGACGAGATAAATTATCAATCTGTGTTAATCCGTGTAATCTGTGGTGCCCCCCAAACGGAATAATTATGAATATAACCATACGACCAACCCGACTTGAAGAACTCGACCAAGTGATGCCATTCTACGAACGTGCCCGCCGCTTTATGGCTGCCAATGGCAATGCCAACCAGTGGATCAACGGATACCCCGCTTCCGACGACATCCGGCAAGACATAGAAAACGGGGACAGTTATGTATTTGTAAATGAAAACGGGGAGTTGGAAGGTTGCTTTACCTTCATCCGGGGAGAGGACCCCAACTATAAAGTTATCAAAGACGGCGCTTGGCTCAACGATGCCCCTTACGGGGTAATCCATCGCATCGCATCCGGCGGACGGGTAAAGGGATTGATGGACTTATGCCTGGAATGGTGTTCGTCCCGCTGTCCGAACCTGCGTGTAGACACTCACCGTGACAATAAAGTTCTCCAAAACATTCTCTTGAAGAACGGTTTCACCTATTGTGGCATCATTTATGTGAAGAACGGTACGGAACGGCTTGCCTACCAACGCACCGCCGTTACCCGATAGACAGAACTCAGAAGTTGGATTCCCAGACACACATATACCGCTTATGATTCAGGAATCCAGCTTTCTACCAGTTCCCGATGTTCGTCACGCCATTTCCGGACAAGGTCTTCTTCGTCCATCCGTGCATCTTTCAATGCTTTCATCAACGAACTAATCTCTTCTGTAGTGAATTTAATATTGCTGAAAAACTTTGCCGCAAAAGGATCTTTCTCCGTAAATCCTTTCCATCCGACGACATAGATAGATTCCACATTCCCATAAGTACCTTTCGGATCATGCAGGAACTTCAGGGGATAGCGGTCGAACATCCAATGCGGTGTCCATCCGGTGATGACGATCCACGATTCTTTATCCATGGCTTTCTGCAAGGAAGCCAACATGGTAGAGCTACTGGAAGTAAGCAACTTATATCCATTGAGCCCATAGTCCGCAATAGCCTTATCCGTAGTTTTCATAATGCCCGCTCCGGCATCGATCCCGACAATCTCAGAAGAGAATTGCCCTTTATGGGAAGCGAGTTCTCCGATTGAGTCGATACTGACGTACTGAGGCACTACCAGCCCGACCCTTGCACTGTCATATACCTCACCGATAAACTCGATCTGATCGCCATACTGATCCATGTAGTCTTTCATCGTCACAGGCAGCCAGGCATCCATAAACACATCCGCTTTCCGACGCGAAACCGACGCGAAGATGGGGGCCACATCCGCATTGAGCAGTTCTACCTCATACCCCTGCTCTTCCAGCACCACTTTGGCCAGATGACTCATGGCAATGCCCTCCAGCCAGTTGGCATAGGCGATGCTTATCTTCTTTTTCCCGGTATCCGGGTTACAGGCCGTACACATCACGGCCAGTAACAACAACAAACTTCCTATTATCCTATATTTCCGCATATTGATTCTTTCTCCTTTCTATTTTTTGTTCTTACGACGAACCATCCCCTGAGTAATCCGGTCCAAAATAATTGCCAGTATCACAACCGCTATACCTCCTTCAAAGCCCAAACCGATTTTCATCTGGGTAATACCCTTCAGAACGATTTCACCCAAGCCGCCTGCCGCAATCATAGCTGCAATGACAACCATGGAAAGAGACATCATAATCGTCTGGTTCACTCCGGTCAGGATAGTGGGCAAGGCCAGAGGCAACTGCACTTTATAAAGCAGCTGCCACCGGGTGGCCCCGAACGAACGCGAAGCCTCTACCACATTCTTCGGTACCTGGCGAATGCCAAGTCCCGTCAGCCGAATCACCGGAGGCATTGCAAAGATGATGGTGGCAAACACTCCCGGCACCACCCCCAGCCCGAAAAACAGGACGGCAGGTATCAGGTAGACAAAGGCAGGCATGGTCTGCATCAGGTCCAGTATGGGGTGTATCACTTTCTCCGCACGGTTACTGTTTGCCGTCCACACCCCGATGGGCACCCCCACGATAAGGGCGAGACAAGTAGATGACAGCACCAGTGCCAATGTCTGCATGGTGGCCTCCCAAAAGCCCATACCGTAGATAAGCAGCAACCCTAAAAGGGTGAAAACCGCTACCCCGCGCCCGGCCTTCATCCATGCCAGCAACACCATTGCAGCAATGGTCAGATAAAAGGGGATACCAAACAAGATATGCTGAAACCCATTGATAAAACTGCCGATGCCCAGATTCAGCGCATCGAAAAAAGCGGAGAAGTGTATCATCATCCAGTTGATGAGTTCTTCAATATATTGTCCTATGTTGATCATAATTCTATTGCATTTTGAATAATTTCATTGATTTCCTGTTTGTTCTTTCCGGTCACTTCGAAAATGAGCGATGACAAGGGGACGACTCCCTGAAATTCACGGCCTTCGTTCACCACCCAGATAGGAGAATTGGTTTTAGTCATCAATGGCAGGATATCTTCCAATATCGTATCTCCCAGCACCGAATGCACTTCTTCGCGAACGACCGACTCTATTGACTTCACCTGCTCTTTACGCAACCGGAGCAAATCCTTTAAACGCACCTCTCCCACCAACACATTGTTTGCATCTACCACAGGCAACACGGTCAGATTATGTTCGAACATTTTACGGATCAGAACTTCCGGCCCTTCTTTCTTCAACCGGGCCACGAGGGGTTTATCAACCATCACCGAAGAGGCAGTAATGATCTTGCTACGATCCACACTCTCCACGAAGCGTTCCACATAAGCATTCGCCGGCTCTGTCAGAATCTCCTCCGAAGTACCTACCTGCACCACTTCCCCATCCTTCATGATGGCAATCCGGTCGCCCAGCTTGATGGCTTCATTCAAATCGTGAGTAATAAACACAATGGTCTTTTTCATTTTAGACTGTAAAGTCAGCAATTCATCCTGCATTTGTATACGGATCAAAGGATCGAGGGCGGAAAAAGCTTCATCCATCAGCAGCACTTCGGGATCGTTGGCCAGAGCACGGGCCAGCCCGACGCGTTGCTGCATCCCGCCGGACAGTTCGCCGACCATCTGATTCTCGTAACCTTTCAAACCCACCAACTGCATACTTTCCATCGCCCTGTGCTCACGTTCCTGTTTTTTCACTCCTTGCAGCTCCAGCCCGAAAGCTATGTTATGCAACACCGAACGATGGGGCAACAGTCCGAAATGCTGGAACACCATAGCCAGTTCTTTTCTCCGAATACGGAGCAGCTCTTTATCGGTAACATTCGAAATATCTCTTCCATTGATGATTACCTCACCGGAAGTAGGTTTTATCAATCGGTTGATACAACGCAGCAAAGTGGATTTCCCACTCCCCGAAAGTCCCATAATCACAAATATCTCTCCCTCCTGGACAGAGAGGTTTGCGTCTTTTACGGCAACCGTGCATCCGGTTTCCTTTAAGATCTCACTCTTGCTCTTTCCTTCTTTCAACATACGTAAAGCATGCTGCTTGTCGTTGCCAAAAATGAGATACAAGTCTTTAATCGTTATTTTACTCATACATAATAGGGTTTAGATTATTAAAAAACGGACCGGGCGGCCTACACACACGAAAACAAACACTTCTTTATAGTAAAAAAGTTGATACCGGAAAACAACGGTCGTGTTGTTCCCCCGGTCAAATATGATTTCTTAACCCGGTTATTACAGACAGGATTCCTGTCAACAGATAGTTACTATATCCCGAAAGTCAAATTCACATCCATACACAGGTATTACCCAAAGATGTGTGTACGGACAATTAAATAAACAAGCCGAGCGTTCAAATAGTTCATCACATTATTTTCGATGAACACGCCGCATGTACATAAACTGCCACAAGAAGGCCGGCATCACCCCACTCAAATACTGTCGCTCTTCCACCTGTGAAGTTTAAGGTCGACACAACCGTTTTTTCGGAATGAAACACCTTCATCGGACAACAGTTGCCGTTGTTCATCCCATCCGGGCACCAATCGTCCTATAGCATTGACTACCCGATGACAAGGAAGGCTTAAACCGGCAGGTACCTGCTTCAATGCACGCCCCACCATACGTGAATATTGCGGCATCCCGAGCAAAGCGGCAATATCACCATAAGTAACAACGCTACCGGCAGGAATTTCACGCACGACACTGTATACTTCATTGCAGAAAGTTTCGGACAAATTAGATTTATTTTCTTTATAATCTTTCATGGGTGTATCGCTTTTATGCAGCAGGTTCTTTTATAATCCGCTTCTTTTTAAAAACTCCGTCGGGCTTTCACCGAACTGTTCTTTGTAGCATTTCGTAAAGTAGGAAGGTGACGTAAAACCCACTTCATATCCAACCTCTGCTATCGTCATGTCCGAAGAGGCCAGCAGCGAAGCCGCTTTCTTAAGCCGTGCCATGCGAAGCAGTTCGTTCGGCGCAAAATTGGTGAGCGACTTGATCTTCCGGTAGAGCTGAACACGGCTCAGCCCCATCTCCTTGCCCAAATCTTCCACATTCAGTTCCGAATCACCCATCTTTGCTTCAATCAGCGACTTGAACCGTTCGACAAAATCTTTATCCATATCGCAGATATCCTCTTTGGCCAATGTCTGCCGGTCGCCAAAGAACTGCTTCATGCGCCGTCGCGACTCAATCAGATTGCGGATACGGGTCAGCAGCAACTGCGAACTAAAAGGCTTGGAAATATAAGAATCGGCTCCACCGGCATACCCCTGAATACGCTGCTCGTCAAGCGAACAAGCTGTCAGCAGGATCACGGGAATGTGGCAGGTCTGCAATTCCCCCTTCAACCGCCGACAACATTCGATACCATCAATCCCCGGCATCATCACATCGGAGATGATGACATCGGGAACATACTTCATCGCTTTACGGATTCCTTCGGTCCCGTCCGCAGCTTCAATGACGGAGTACTCCGAATTGAGTAATGTGTGCACATAAGCACGGATGTCAGCATTGTCGTCGATCACAAGTACAGAAGGTTTGGACGGATCATTGAAGTTCTCCGCTTCATCCTCCCGGAGCAGGTTATCCACCCGGTCCGGAGCAGATGCCTCCACCGGAGCAGATGCCACGCCGGTCTCCGCTTCGCATGTCCGCACCGGCAAATCGACGATAAAGACAGTTCCCTGCCGTTCGTCGCTCTCCACCTCGATGATTCCGCCATGTATCTCGACAAACGCTTTTACCAGTGCCAGCCCGATACCGGAACCGGTATGATGCCTGTCGATCTTATAGAAACGGTCGAAGATGCTGCGGATATGTTCTGCCGAAATCAGACTCCCGGTATTGGCGACCGTAAAACGGAAGAAAGGAGTGCCCTCTTTCTGCAAAGCCGAAAGCCGGACAGTGACTTTACCATTCTCGGAGGTGAACTTGAACGCATTACCCAACAGATTGAAGTAGATACGCTCCATCTTCTCAGCATCCGCCAGAGTGTGGTAATCGGCACCGGGCATGCTGTCGAACGAAAAATGGATATGCTTCCGCCGGGCGGCTGCCTGAAACGAATCGTTCCACTCTCCGAAGCACTGCAACAGGTTGAGCGGGACCGGGGTAAACTCCATCTTTCCCGTCTCATATTTGCGAAAATCGAGTATCTGATTGACCAGACGCAACAGGATCTGTACGTTGCGCTGCACCAGCAACAACATCCTGCGCCGGTCACCCTCCAATGACGGGTCGGCCAACAACTGCTCCACCGGATCGGCAACCAGAGTGAGAGGGGTGCGGAAGTCATGTGAAATGTTGGTAAAGAAAACCAGTTTGGCATGTGTGGCTTCCTCCAGTTGATGGGAAAGTTCTATCAGTTGGTCTCTCTGCTCTTCCAGTTGCTCCTTCTGGCGGGAAAGTTCCCGGTACAGGCGATTCTTGGAACGGAGAGATTTATACACGACAATCAGCAATCCGACGATCAACAACAGGATGACAAAGCCCCCATACAGCACCACCTGCTGCGTGGCCACCCGCGAAAGATACGTCCCTACCCGGCTGTTGAGCGTCTCGATTTTTCCATCCAACTCGCTGATATGGGCTGTCTGCAATTCCATCACGTGCGCATTTACCGCGTCGACTACTGCTGTCTTCAGTTTTGTCTCCCGTTTAAAAGGTTTCTTTTGTAGAATATCCATCGCCAGCTGAACCACCTTGTCTCCTTCGGTGGGATAAATGAAGGTAGCATCCAGCACGCTGTCCAGTACCAGTTCCACTCCGTTACCCTTGCCGGGCAGAGCATCGATACCTACAAACAGCATCTCCTCCTCACGTCCCAGATGTCTGGCAGCCTGATAAGCACCGGCGGCCATACGGTCGTTCATCCCATACACGGCATCAATCTCCGGAAAACACTGCAAGAGAGAATCCATCTTTATTTCGGCAGGCTGCCTCAACCAACCCGCATCCTCCCGGGCAAGCAAGGTGATGCCCGGATACCGGCTGATGGCACTCATAAAGCCTTGGTGACGTTCGATGGCAGGAGTGGAACCGACAAGTCCGCTCAGTTCGACTACTTTTCCACGCCCCTTCAGGCGATGGGCTATGTAATTGCCGACGGCTTTGCCCAACTCGTAATTGTCGGCTCCGATGTATGCGGTATATTTATCGGAAAGTATCCTGCGATCCACCATAATCACCGGAATACCTCTATCGAAAGCTTCCTCCACAACGGGAGTGAGAGCCATTCCCTCGTTGGCAGCCACAATAAGCAAGTCTACCTTCTGCCGGATGAAGTGACGTATATCTTCTATCTGTCGCCGGCTGTCGTCATTCGCCGTACGCGTCTCTACCTCTACGCCTCCGTAAAATAAGGCTTCGCGCTGTATCTCGTCATTCATCTTATGCCGCCAGGTATCATCGCTGCATTGCGACACGCCGATGACGTACCGGGGAGCATCATGGCTACACGAGACAAGCAGTCCCGACAAAACCAGCCCAAGTAAGAAAAGTACACGTTTCATGGTTGGTTATTACATAAAAGGTTCCGGAGGCAAATATAACAATTTCCCTCCGAAATCTTCCATCCGGCCGGTTTAAAACCAAGACGGATGTGTGTCAAAACTCACCACAGAGGACACAGAGTAGCACAGAGATGATTTTAAATTGTTGGTTATTAATAAAAAGACTCTGTGATACTCTGTGGTGAAAAGAGTTATGACACATCCCCACGACTCTATCAACCAATCAATAACCCTATATAAACCAACACATTAATCATCTAAACGATTTCTCAGAGCATCCGGTAGTACGGGCATCGCACCGCTCTGTGTACACACGTAAGCCGACACTTCCACTGCCAGTTTGTGTGCCTCGGGTATACTCTTTCCTTTCAGAACAGATGAGCAGAAAGCTGCCGTGAACGAGTCACCTGCCCCCACGGTATCGGCAACCGGCACTTTCGGGGTTTCCTGGAAAGAGACCGCACCAGGGGTAAATACATAACTACCGTTCGTACCGCATGTCAGGATCAGCATCTTCAGATTGTACTTGGCCAACAGAATCCAGCATTTATCCTGAAGGTCGATGCCCGGATAGCCGAACATACGGCTGATGGTAACCAGCTCCTCATCGTTAATCTTCAGCACGTTACACTTCAGGAAAGATTCGCGCAACACTTCCCTGGTATAGAAACTTTGGCGGAGATTGATATCGAATATTTTCAACTGTCCGTCCATGTCGGGCATGGTGTCGAGGAAGCGGTTGATGGTGGCGCGGCTCACCTCGTTGCGCTGTGCCAGCGAACCGAAACATACGGCCCGCGTGTTCAGTGCCAAACGCTTCAAATCGTCCGTGAAGGGGATATTGTCCCATGCTACGCCTTCCTTAATATCATAACACGGCACTCCTTCACCGTCAAGAGTCACCTGCACGGTTCCTGTCGGATAATTGACCCGCTCAAGCTGGTGCTTCAACTGTTTTTCCCGGAATACTTCCAGAATTTCATCTCCCAGCTCGTCGTTTCCCACCGCACTGACCACACGGCTGTCAAAGCCAAACTGAGACACATGATAAGCAAAATTAGCCGGGGCTCCCCCGATTTTCTTTCCTTCGGGCAGCACATCCCAAAGTGCTTCGCCCATTCCTACGATTATATTGTTCATGGCATGAATTGGGAAGCCTCACCTCAGGAAGGTGTGCCGGAACTCGTATTCACCATAGATTACACAGATAAATATCCATTAGCTATCAACAGATTAAGTTCTCTCTGTGGAACTCTGTGCTACTCTGTAGTGAATTATAACACACCCTCAGGGTTACCGCTTCATTATGGTTATTAAATAAATTACTTTCTGATTCTCAATGTATAGAACATCAGATAAAGTACCCCGACCGTCATCACGGCCACGGCTCCGCTCTGTCCCACTGCATCCGAAGCCACTCCCATTGCCAGCGGGAAGATGGTTCCTCCGAAAAGTCCCATAATCATCAGGCCGGAAACCTCATTCTTCTTGCCCGGCATATAAAGTAATGCCTGCGAGAAGATGATAGGAAATACATTGGAATTTCCAAACCCGATCAGGGCGATACAAACGTAAATCATCGTCTGATCCTGAAAAATAAACAACCCTGCCATAGCCGCCAGCATACACAACACGCTGATGGCGAAGAAGGTTTTGGCTGCCATCTTCTGCAAAACAAATGCCCCCAGAAAACAACCTGCCGTACGGAAGATGAAGTAGAGACTGGTTGCGAACCCGGCATCTGCCAGAGTCATGCCCAGACGTTCCATCAAAATCTTCGGTGCTGTGGTATTGGTGCCGACATCGATCCCGACATGGCACATAATGCCCAGAAACGAGAGCAGGATGAAAGGTTTGCCCAGCAAAGCCAAACACTGCCCGAAAGTGGAGGGTTTACCCTCTTCAGGCTCCTCGGTGATCTGCGTGGCATTGAGCATCAGGATGGCAGCGATTGCCACCACCATGTAGATGGGGAACAGCACTCGCCAGCCTAAATCGAAGGTAGGGATAGCCTGCGTAGCTCCCCACATAGCGATGTAAGGGGCAAGGAAAGAAGCAATGGCCTTTACGAACTGCCCGAAAGTAAGGGTGCTTGCCAGGCGTTCACCGCTCACGATGTTGGAAAGCAGCGGATTGAGTGATGTCTGCATCAGTGCGTTGCCGATTCCGAGCAACGAGAAAGAGACCAACATCAGCAGATAGCTGTCGCCAAAGACAGGCAGCAGCAACGATGCAAAGGTGATCAGCAGACTGAGCAACACGGTCTTTTTACGCCCGATGCGGTTCATCAACATTCCCGTAGGCACCGAGAAAATCAGAAACCAGAAGAACACGAGCGACGGAAAGATATTTGCCTGTGAATCCGTCAGTCCTAAATCTGCTTTCACATAGTTGGAGGCAATGCCCACCAAGTCTACGAATCCCATGGCGAAGAAGCAGAGCATCACCGGGATAAGTTTCATGTAAGAGTTGTTTTTGGTATTTTCCATGATATGTTAATTTAAAAAAAGCAGATTTAAGCTACAGCCTGTACACCTTGCACTGGCTGACCTTGAAAGCTCCCCCACGGCTATAGAAACTCATCTGGTTATAGGGAGTTATGGGGAATATCAGGTTTGTCATGGCAATCTTTCCACCGTTCAGAAAGATTTCCACCGAACATTTATCAACAAAGATATCCAGTTTGTAGCTGTCGGCCTTCTTCACCGGAGCCCAAGTACCCAAGGCAAAATCGTCCACATAGTTGATGGAGTTCTGCTTCCGGCGGTCGTGTGCCTCAATGGCATGGGGGGCGCTGTCCTTTCCGAAATCTACAATGCCGCTCTTAGTGCGGTCCATCACCAGTTTCTTCTCCGGAAGGCTGATATAGATATCTACATTCTCCCCTTTCTCATTGAACAGTTTCAGTCCCATGATTTCCGCCGAACCGACAGCCAATTCCAGCTCTATCTCGTAAGCTCCCCGGTTATCGGCCAGCAGTGAATCCACATGATAGGCGTCCGCCACCTCAAAGGCCGGGATCTCCCGCGACTCCTTACGCAACGACTTCGTCTCTTCCACCGGAGCGGCAGCCATATAGATATCTCCATCCTGAGTATAAAGACTCAGTTCGCGAGGCAACGCATTGGCACTACGGAACTGGCGGGTAGGCACAATATTGGCATACTGCCAGTTGCTCATCCAAGGCACGGCAATCGTACGGTCACCCGTATTCGAGAAGCAGACAGTCGCATAGTGATCTTTTCCCCAGTCGAGCCACTTCACAGTTTCCGGCTTATTGTCGCAAACAAATTTCTCGCCGTCAAAATCACCGATAAAGTACTGAGTGGCACTTCCACCGAAGTAGCATCCCGGATTCACGTTGACTATCAACGCCCATTTCTTATGATTCGGATCACCGTCCACCGGAAGTTCCACCATATCGGGACACTCGAACTGACTGGGCTGAACACCGTAGCCTTTGCCCCAACCGCTCATATACGTCCAG
The DNA here is from genome assembly GCF_019583405.1 of Bacteroides fragilis. Taxonomy (GTDB): domain Bacteria; phylum Bacteroidota; class Bacteroidia; order Bacteroidales; family Bacteroidaceae; genus Bacteroides; species Bacteroides fragilis_B. The sequence continues at coordinate 557,483 of NZ_SZUU01000002.1, forward strand.
TCCTTCAAGTTCAGTGACGAATAGAAACGCATCTCTTTATCGGCCGATACCACCATCACCCACTTCTGATCCGGAGCATACCAGAACACTTTCGGATCGCGGAAGTCCTTCAATCCATCAAACGGAGTCAGGATGGGGTTCTTTTCATATTTGGTAAACGTACGACCGTTATCGGTGCTGTAAGCCATACACTGTATCTGTCCGTTCTTGTCACTGGCCGAGGTATAGAAAGAAACGATGGTACCTGCGCCGTAACCGGCTGTATTGGCATCGTCCACCACCGAACTTCCGGAGAAGATATGCCCTAACGTATCGCGGGCAAGCGCCGGTTCCAGATGTTCCCAGTGTACCAGATCCTTACTTACCGAATGCCCCCAGTGCATGTTGCCCCACATAGAGCCGTAAGGGTTATACTGATAGAACAGATGATATTCGCCATCCTTGTATACCAGCCCGTTGGCATCATTCATCCATCCGTAAAGCGGAGTATGATGATAGACAGGACGGTATTTGTCCGTATTGGCGGTATCAAACGTATCCGAGAGTTTGAGCTCTTTCCAGCACAAGGCATCTTTCGGTAAGTGGCGGATGCGCACAGCTACTTTTTTCTCTCCTTCAGGTAAGGCATAAGGGACAAAATAGTCCACCTTCGCCCTCGACAGGCGCACGTCCATCTCTACCGGAACCGAATCTGACGCAATGCAAACCTGCGCTTCGGGAGTCTGTTCTTCGATGGGCAAAAGTAAATATCGGGTAGGATTTGTAATATGAATTACGGTAAGGCTGTCGCCTTCTTGTTCAAATGTCATTTCAGATTGTGAGCTCTGGCAAGACGAAATTCCGAGTAAAACAGCCAAAGCGCCGATCACTCTTCTACTTACATTCATAAAAGTTGTTTTCATGATAACAGGATGTTTTTTATTAGTAATGCAATAGCTGTGTTTACGATGGCAAAGATAGCGGAGTTATCTGCCACCGGCTATTATTTTTGTTTCAAATAGTATAACGATTGATACCAAACCACGTCAGAAACGAATGCTGGCAGCAAATTCCACGGTAAACGGACGAATATAGCTGCCTGCCATCCAATGACCGTTATAGGATGCCGCGTCTTTTTTGTCCACCAGTTCGGCACCGGCAATACTTCCTTTGGCTCCGGTCTGATTGAGGAAATTAACGACTGTGGCACTCAATGCAAGATGTTTGTTCACCGTCCAGTTGACACCACCGAAAGTTTCCCAACGCCCGTTGAAGTAGTAAGCATTTTTAATGTTAGCGTACGTCTTGCTGAAATAGCGGAAGCTGGCCCAGACTCTGAGGTCGTTCGTAATGTTGTAGCTGGGATCGAGTTCGACAAGCACTTTCGGAATCTCCGTCACAATATTTCCCGTGGCATTGATTTCACCTATCGTACCGTCCTTGAAAGTCACACTCGTTTCATATTTCTTGTAAGTCGGGCTTTGGTAGGTAAACAGGAAATGGAAGTTAAAGCCTTTGAACGGTTTGATCACTGCATCCGTCGTCCAGCCGATGGTCTTGATGTCATAACTCAACGGAGCGGCAAGAATCTCGGTCCGGTCGTTCGGGTTAATCAGATTGAGCGTCGAGTTATTGTTTGTTTTCGAGATGTAGGAGAACAGAGAAGTCAGGCTAATCCAGTCCGTGTTATAATAGACCCCGGCACGTCCCAGGGGAACGGATATTTTATCGGTATTGGGCATAGTGGCAGGTGAAAAGTTCGACAAACCGGGACGCTGTGTGTTGTAAGTGAAGTCGGCGGTGAAACCGAACTCCCGGGTCAGTTTATAGGTAGCGGCGGCAGTGAATGCCATGTTCATCCAGTCGTAATCGAAAGGGCGGGGTGTAATCCTGACTCCTTTATCGGATACGGCGCCCAGATAATAATCTGCGAAACGGCCTACGGCATTTCCTTCTGCGTCATACACAGCCGCATTCTCTCCTTCCAGATGCTGCCATTCCAGGCGTGTACCATAATATACATTCCATTGGGGAGAAATATCCCAGTCGTGGGTGGCATAAACAGCTAACTTGTTTTCGTGCCCTTTGTAGTATTCCGAAGCATTCTTATTGAAATCGTAGTACACGCCGTCCGTATTCCCCTCACGTACCAGACGTTCGGGGTACTCTTCTACCGTATGGTCGTACATAGTTGTGTTCGAAGCATAATCCACTTTGTAGTGCCATTCGTTCACACCGAGCCTCCAGGTCATATTGCGATATTGGCGTGAAAGTTCGGAAGTGGCGAAGAATTCGTCAATCGTCCCCCGGTTAAAGCAAGACATGCGGCTTTGCACATACCCTTCATACGGTTTCAACGTACCGTCCGTCCCTTTCAGAAAATAGCCGGCGGAGGCATCCTTCTGTTCCATGGCCATCGGGGTCTGATAGACATACGAACCCAAGGCATGATCATACTTCAGGTTAACCTTCCAGTTCAGACTGTTGTCCCAAGTGTAGGTATTGAGCAAAGTCAACTGGTTTCCTTTATTCAGAGTGGCATCATAAAGATTGGTCTTTTTCAGCTCCCCCGTACGCATATCACGATAAACCATTTCTCCCGTGGCAGGCAGGTAAGAACTTGTTCCGAGGCTGAATCCCGGTATTTCTTTCACGCTGCCGTCTCCAACATAGATGAAAGGAGCGGAAGTCGTTTCATTACTCGGCCAACGGCTGTTGCTGTAGTGATAGATGGCCGACAGCTGTCCGCGCCCTTCGCTATAATTCTTGGTCAAGGCTGCTTTATAGATTTGAGTGCGGTCCTGATTGGAAGTAAAGCGCAGTTTGAAACTGCCCGGGTCAAAGTTCTGGTAGACACTTCCACTGTAAAACCAGCCTTTCCCCATACCACCGCTGATATTGGCATCGAACTGCTGCTTGCCAAAGTGGTTGGTACTGTAATTGACGATTCCACGGAATTTCTCAGTTCCCAACTGAGTAAAAGAGTTTACGGCATAGCCGATGTTTCCGGTAGTAATAGCGGTTTCGGAGATTTTTAACAGCCCGACGTGTCCGAGACTGCTGTCTCCACGCCAGTGCGTATTTACGTTATGCGGATTAGAGGTATAGACTACAGGAAGTCCGTTTTCGAGTACGTTTACGTCTCCACCAGGCAGGCCGATAGAGATTTCGCGGGGACCATTGGCGCTCGAAGCGTTCAGCATAACGTTGCGATTGCCTTCTTCTTTCGATCCGGAAGGTGTCCGGGAAGATTCTTTCTTTTCTTGTGCGGTTGTGAAGCCGGCCATCAGGAAGCAAGCCAGCAACCAAACAGCCCTTTTTTTGTTCTTCATCATGGTACTTAAATTTTTTAGTTGATTGAGATTGTTTTGATGTCGCAAAGGAACGCGGAATCCCATTTCTCAACTAAAAGATTTGTTTCAAAGGCTGCTACTTTTGATTCACCGGCACATTACATATTAATTATCAATAATTTACAAAAACAAAAAAAGAAGATATCAGATACGCAAAATCACTTTCCTTTTCCTTCCAGCAGATCTGCGATCTTCTGCTTCAGGTTCAGTTTCAACATTTCATCCTGTCGCAACTCGATCTCTAAAGTGATCTTTGCATTTCCCATTTTAAACGTCTCCTCTTCATCAACAGGGAGAGCAACTCCTTTTTTTATGGAAAATAGAACAGCAAAATCATAATCCAGTGCCAATGACAAACTATACAGCGTATCTGTATCAATGCTCTTTCGTGTCAGCAGATAGTCCACACTCTGTGGCCTCACCCCCAATCTACGGGCAAGTTCGGCTTTTGTCACCTGCCTTTCGGCCATGACCTGTTTTATCACTTCACCTATGTATACATTACTCTTCTTCATATTCTAAATACCATTCAGTCATCCAAAATGCCAATCACGTAAAAATCCCCGACAGCCGTCACGGACACCGGGGAGGTATAAATAAATGGACTTATTTATAAAATCACCCACCCGACCGATAGCCTATCGGCCGGATGGAGATAGAGGTCAAAACTTAAATCCGATCTTCAATGTCGGAGCCGCCAAAACACTGTAGTTATGGCTGTCTGCCGACAGATCGCCAAGACCGGCTTGCGGATTATACGTAGTCTTGTTGTACGTATAAGCAAACGGATCGATCTGCGCACCGATGTAAAGGGCAGGAAGAACATAGTAATCGACACCGATAGTCAGGGCGCCACGAAGATTCCAGCTCTCGGCAACCGATTTGCCCATAGAGGTCTCTTCATCATACTTCATTTCATTTTCGCCGTAAGCAAAACCTACGCGAACACCTGTATACCACATCAGGTTAGGAACACGCTTGATGTTGAAATAACGATCAACACCTGCCGACACATTATAGGCGAACGACTGGGCACTGGCTACGGCACGGTAATTAGGGATTTCTCCCATCAAATCGTCTGCCGATCCACTTCCATTCGATTCTGAACCATCTATCGTGCCGGGAACAGCCGGATAACCGGGGTTATTCGTGAAGCTGACACCGCCACCCAAATTTAGTTTCCACTGATCTTTGAAGAACCAGCCCCCTTCGAAACCAACCATCAGCTTTTTGTCTGCCCAGTTGGTTGAGAGTGCTCTGACTTCATAGTCAGTCAGCAGCCCCGAAGGGGCTGTGACATTTGTGTAACTATTGTATCCAACAGTAGCTGCTACCGTAAAGTCACCCTTTTTAGGAGTATTGTCTTTACTACAGTTCTGCGCATTAGCTGCAAGACACATCATGGGTAGAACGGCCAACACTAAAAGTCTTTTTATTTTCATACGATACTTTTTTTGATTTGTTGTTTATTTGCCGTTACTATTGGCGATTATTCTGCAGAGTCACCTACTAAAGCTTTGATCTGAGCTAAATAATCATTGTAAATAGGTTCATTTACAGCCAAACTATTTTCAAGGTCAGCAATTTCTTTCTCCTTATTTGCGATAGCCTGTTCCTTCGATACAATTGAAGCAGCATTAGCTATATTTTCATCAGCAGCAGCAATAGCCTGTTTCTGAGCTAAAATCAACTGATCGTAATCAGCCAAGCCATCAGCTATACTTTGCAATGTATAGGCCAAAGAATTTTGAACAGAATAATTATGAGAAGCTTTGTTGTATGCAATTTGAGTCTCCAACTGTGCTTTAACGGCATTATCCATAGCAGTTATTAAAGTAGCGTATGCTGTAGCATTGTCACCCGAAACACCAGCCAATATATCATTCCAAGACTTCAAGTTTTCTTCGCTATTCGTTACACCTGTAGTAGCACTCTCAACCGCAGTTTCCAGAGGTTTTACGTAATCCCTTAAATTACCCTCCGCTATACGCAGTTCATTTAAAGCAGTATTTTTATCTACTTCGGTTTTAGCGTCATCAAACTTCTTCTGCGCATCAGTTACAGCCTTTGTCAGATTTTTATAAGCATCTGCAGCTTTTGCGTCTGTCAAAGCCTTATTAGCATCTGCAAGAGCAGCTTTATTTACACTTAAATTTCTTGTTTGATCAGTGATTTCTTTATTGATAGCATCTATATTAGCAGTATATTTGTAATAACCGCGAGAATATGCACTTCCAGTAGTAGCATCATCGTTTGTATAATTCACATTTTCTCCTTCAATAAAGTCTTGTACATAATAATTCGAAGTTAATCTATATATTGTCTGCATATAAAGAGATCCGTTCAAATTCGTATTTGCTTCATTAAAAGCCTGTATTGCATTTTTATTAGCAGTATATTTTTCATTCGAAATCTGATTAAGAGCAGTCAATTTAGCATTAGCTTCCTGAGCCGCTTTCTCAGCATCAGCCTTATCTTTAGTACTATACTTCTCATATTCTGCAATTAATGCCTGAGCAACAGCCTTATTTTTCTCCTCTTTAGCTATTGTTTCCTGATTGCTCAACTCCACTGTCACTAATTCAGCTTTCAATCTTGCCAAACCATTTTTTGCATCAATTAAATCCGTTCTATCTTGATTGATAGTTACCAGCAGCCCATTAGCTTTTCCTAACAAAGTTGTAATTCTTGTCTTATTGGCCTGATCTACGCCATCCAAAGCAGCAATAAGGGCAGCTTTAGCAGTTTCCAAAGAAGCTTTGGCAGAATTCAATTGTGCTTCAGCATTAATTTTAGCAGTTTCAAGTTCCGCTTCCAAAGCAGCCTGAGCTTTCTCCAATAAGATTTTTTGTTGATCTGCTTGAGCCTGCTCCAATTCAGCTTGTGCTTTTTTATAAGCGGCTTCAGCCTCTTTTATTGCAACTTCAGCCGCAGTAATAGCTTTCTTAGCATCTGCATCCGCATTATTAATGTTCGCTAAAGACTCTAATTGTTTAGCTTTCGCCATACGGACAGCTTCTACCGATGCCGATTCGTCGTTGTCTACGCAAGCTCCCAGTGACAACGCACCCAGAAGCACTGCAACCATCATGAGTTTCTTTTTCATAATCTCAATTTTTAGTGTTAATAATATAATTAATTCAATATTAGTGTAATACCTTTATTTTTCTCTATTCTATCAAAATTGGCTATATTTGCCAATTGCCAATAGTTAACATACTTTTTAAAGATCCCTTTAATAATTGGGTATATTTAATTGTTCGGAGCAAATGTAGATATTATAATTATACTAAGCAAGAGTTAAGAGAAAAAAAATTAGAGTTTTTTGTATAAGTCTGAGTTTTAATGGAATCCAAGTGAAAAAAAAGCCTAAACAGCTTCTCCATACCCATATAATCATAAAACAAGGAAATATCCACGTAATATAGAACTGTGAAAAAGCCCTCAACATAAAAGAAAATAAGGATATAATTATTTCATATATAATAATGTATAACATTATATACATATCAAACGAACATCTTACAAGCCGCTAATATATAAGATGTTGTCACAAAAAGAATCTGCAATTCCCGGAGATATGGCCTTAGATTCACTTCCGGGGATAATAAAACAGACACCAACCGAATTGGATAACTCAAGTTTAGAAAGCGGATTTACACCGCTTGAACCGGTATCCTCATACTTATATTTTTCCTCAATTAACATTGTTAACGCCTTTTTCAGTTTGTCAGGTTCTTATGCACAAATAATAAGTCTTTTGCATTTAAAGAACTTGTTATTCACATCCAAAGAACAAGCTTTAACTCTGTGTTAAAACAAAGCTTTTGAAGATAGAAATTTTACTTTTTAAAGATATTGATTTTCAGATGGTTTATTCTAAAATTCGCTTCTTCACCTCACGGATGGACTCTTCGGACGAAAGCCGGGATACTTACTTCTTTGTCAACTATAAACAACGAGTTTCTAGCATTGTGAAACCAAGTATTTTTAAAAGATGCGCAAAGATAACGCAACCATACTAAAAGTCAAATAGTTATAAAACAGATTTTTTAGCGAAGTCGGACAAGAAAGCAAAGGAAAGCATATTTGGAAGGGAGTTACGTTACCAGTTTGTATCCTGTTAAAGCAAAAACGGTCAAAACGCAGGAAACACTTATCAGCTATTGCAACCGATACAACCACCAACTTGCAGCCAGAATCGGTGTAAACATAACATTGGAAAGTTATAAACGATACGGCGTATTATTCAACCACCTACGCCGTTTTCTACGAACAAAGTACAATCTGAGTGACATTTCGTTTCAAGCATTGGATTATTCTTTTGTCGAAGCCTTTGATTTCTACCTACGGGTACAATTGAAATTCAAGCCCAATACCATTGTAGGTATTTGGGGTAACTCAAAAGGCAGCGAGTTGCTCGCCACACCTTGCCCTTACAGGGAGCAATCGCCCTCCCCCAAGTCGGGCGATTGTAGAAATCAAGAATAGGATTACTAAATAAATATATAAGAAAACAATGTTACTAATCTGCATTTTCAATATATTTGCAGTAGATGGAAATTATGGAAAGAGGAATGGAAAGATCTTAAAATAGATGAGATAAAAAAAGAATGGTATAAATAATAATAAATGAAAATAATTCATACTGCAGATTGGCATTTAGGGCAGACGTTTTTTGAATATGACCGTAAAGGTGAACATACTCTATTTTTGACGTGGCTTCGAGAGCAAGTGAAAGTTCACGAGGTGAATGTGTTGTTTATTGCCGGAGATTTGTTTGATATCCCAAACCTATCGGCTGAATTACAACAGCAGTACTATACTTTTTTCAAAGAGGTGACGGCGAAGAATTTCGCTCTGCAAATCATCATTATTGCCGGAAATCATGACTCGGAAGCCCAGCTCGAAGCTATCAATTCGCTTTTGGTATCGATGGATGTTACTGTGTGGGGGATTGTCAAGCGTACCGAAGAGGGTAATATTGATTTCGACCATTTGATTGTACCGCTCGGTAAAAGAGAGTATTGTTTGGTTGTACCCTATTTGCGACAAGAGGATTATCCCGAATCAGATGCCTATGCAGAAGGAGTGCAAGTGATGTATAGAGAACTTTTTGATACACTACCTATGCCGGACAAAAGTAAACTTTTCATTGTAATGTGGTATTTGCAGGCTATGTGTTCGAAGATTTTGGAAAAGAACCGTGCCGAACGCACGATTATCGGAAGGTTAGAGTGTTTTTCGCCTGAAGTATTCGACGAAGAGATTGCATACACGGCACTCGGACACTTGCACTGTACCCAAAGGGTGTCGAGGCATGAGAATGTCCGATATGCAGGTGCTCCGTTACCGATGTTATTTGCCGAAAAAATAACAAAGAAAGTGTACTGAAAAAAATATAATAGATTAGTATTGAAAGAATTCATGATATGGCAAAAGAAATAATAATAAATGATAGCGAGTACGCTCAAATATTACAGCTGGCAGTCTCTGAAATTCAGACCGCTCGCACTATCATTGCCCGGCAAGTAAACACTTCCGTCAATTCTGTATATTGGAATATCGGAAAGTTGCTCTTTGATAGAAATTTAGAGAGTGGATATGGTAGTGGCGTAGTTAAACGATTATCAGTGGATTTGAAAGAACAGTTTCCGGATATGGGATTGTCTCCTCGTAATCTATGGGATATGAAGCGTTTTTATGAAAGATATAAAACTTGTGATTCAAAACTGCGACAAGCTGTCGCAGTTTTACCTTGGGGACATAATTTATTATTGATAAACAAGATAGATGACAATAATGCTGTGAAATTTTATGCAGAAGAGTGCTTGCAGAAAGGTTGGTCGAGAGATATGTTACTCAATGCAATAAAGATGAATACTTACGCAGCTCATCAGACACAAATCAAAACGAATAATTTTGATTCGGTCTTACCTGTAGCACAAGCAGACTATGCAAATGAGGTCTTTAAAAGTTCATACAACTTGGGGTTTCTTGGGATAACAGAACCGGTTAAAGAGCTGGAATTGGAGAAGCGGCTGGTTGCTAAAATCAGATCGTTTATACTGGAGTTAGGTAAGGGATTTTCTTTTATTGGAAACCAATACCGTCTGGAGTATAACAACAAGGAATATGCGGTGGATATGCTATTCTTTCACAGGGGTTTGCGGTCACTTGTTGCCATCGAATTGAAGATCGGTGCTTTTAAGGCAGAATATGTAGGCAAAATGAACCTATATCTTTCACTTCTTGATCGTTTAGAGAAAGCTGAAGGAGAGAACCCATCAATCGGTATAATCCTTTGTGCCGACAAGGATCATTTAGATGTAGAAATCGCTTTGCAAGATATAAACAAGCCTATCGGGGTAGCTGAATATCAACTACTGTTACCTAAAGACGAACTTCAGGCGTTGCTTATCCAAGAGATTAATTCTATGGAAGAAAATAGGGATATTCCGTAAATGTTCCTCTTTCTTCACAATAGTCGTAAGCAATCTAATATTTTATTTATCAATAAAATAATCTTAATTAATCCTTTATTTTTCTGAACACAAAGATAGATTCCAAAAATAAAACGGCAACACCAAGCCCTACGGATTCTGATAAATTTCTTCCTTTTTCGTTCCTTAAAAGAGTAAATTTATCAAAAGAGCTACTTTATTTATTCTCTCCATATAGTTAATGCTTATCAGAGAAAAAAAGGAAAAAATATGTTGGTTACATTAGGGTACTATAGTGTCAATTCTTCTTGCTTTAGGTACTATTTTCTCAGCCAATTCGTTTTAGTGATAACCTCCTATTTTTTCGTAGATTGAACATACTGGTTAACTAATGCTATCATTTCATTTTTTACGTCTTTGATAAAAACGGACTCACTCATTGATTTCAATTCATCAAGCGTTACCCATTTGACCTCTGTGTGATTTATAGATTTAGGTTCACCACTTTTATACATACATAAAAAGAATACTCCTTGAATTGGTGATTGTTTATTCGGTGATATATAATAGAATCGATGGATTTTGTTAATAACTTCAACATCAAGCCCCATCTCTATTTTAAAATGCCTTTTTACGCCATCATTAAATAATTCACCGGGTCTTAATTGTCCTCCACAACCTTCGTATTTATCAGGAAATAAATCTCTATCTGGACTTCTTCGAGCTATCAATATGGAAATTATTTCATTCTCTTGTTTAATACAAAGTCCTGCAACATGCACCTCTACTAAATGTTTATAATCTTCTCTATTTATCAACAATGAAGTGCTATTTTTATCATTAAAATCAATACAATTTTTATGAAAATCGCCACTACTGTCTATTGAGAAAATATTTTGTCTACTTGGACATATAGTATCTTCGCAGATAGGAATAATCAATTCAATATTTTTAATAAATGAAACATCTCCAAAATCCCCATTAATTATTTTCTGATATGTTTTTAATAAATCTGTTTTTGAATTATTCCTTGTTCTTATTGGATATGAAATAGTAATATCCTCAAATTTTTTATCTCGCCAAAAATCGATGAATTTTTTTGTATTGGAAAGAAAGTAAGAATCTCCAATGACATTAATATTAAATCGAATATTTAATGATTGACATTTTGATAAAAATTCAACTACCTTGTCAAATGCATTGTTGTTTTTTTCTATGTGTTTAGTTTTACAATAATTATCATTCTTATATCCTTCCAAGCTAACAACAAACTTGTCAAACTTACTAAATTGATTTATTTTATCAATTAAAGCAATTTGATTATGATAATAAATCCCATTAGTGCATATGGAAAATTTCATTACTGGAGATTCGTTTATTTTTTCTACTATATCAAATAAATTACTAATAAGGAAAGGTTCTCCTCCTGATAATACCATTTTTTCTACTTGATATTTACTTATATTATTGTAAATTTTATCATAATTAACATTTATATTTATGGGATTTGTATCAACCTCTATGTCAATAAAACAATGGCGACAATGTGTAGAACAATGATGTGTCATTCTCCAACAGACTGTTTTAATCTTGTCATTAAATCTACATAATCTAATATTTGAAGTTGGATAATTAGTCTTTTTGTATAGCATAATTAATTTATTGTAAACGTATTTCAAATCTTTATATACGCTTAAATTTTCAAACTCGTCAATATCTTTAAATATTAACTTAGGATTTTTTTGCAGATTCTTTAATTTGAAAGCATAATACATGGAAATATGATATTTTTCTTTTGATGTTTTATTATCTCCAAATTCTTGTATCATAAAAAAAGGAGGAGGCGTGATATTATGATTCAAATATTCTCTGAAGAATTTTTTTTCTTCATCTGTCTTCAATAAATCCTTAAGTAAATATTCTCTATTATTTCCAGAATAAGATAGGTCAATCAATTCAATATCTATATCTTCCAGCCCTGTTTCTTTTCGTATTGTTTCAATCATTTTTTTAAATGGTGTTTCCAAGGACATATTTAGCATTGGCTTATTCGTTCTATAATAAGAACCAGGCTGCATATGTAAACCGTTATTGTTTTTTATCAATAACATCTTGTTATTTTCATCAATAATTATTGCAGATACAGCAAATACCCCCTTTGGATGTAAAATATGTAGTCTAAAAATAGTATAATACGCCGAACATATAATAAATATAAATATACCTGTTAGTATGTATATACTACCACAGTCATTTGCGATAGCGTAAAGGAGATTACCTATGCTAAAGATTACTGGTATCCAATCTAGTATCAATTTCATATTATATTAATAGATGAGGTTTAACTTGTTTATATAGACAAAAATATGAATATTTATTTATATTTGCATCTTTTGAAATGTTATTGTTTAGCCAAGCTATACTTTTTTTCAATCCGCTCCGCAAGGTTAGTCATATCCTCATTAATTTTGGTACGGGTTATATCCGCATAGATTTGAGTAGTGGAAATGCTTCGATGTCCTAATGTTTGGCTTATCGTTTCTATTGGAACACCCATTGAAAGCCAAGAGTTGCATAGCTATGTCTTGCCTTGTGATAGGTTAGCCGCTTCTCGATATTGGCTGTTTTGGCTATCTTTTTCAACTGAATATCAGCATTTTCTATTGTGCACAACCTAAAGACCTTTCCATCAAGCCCGGCAAAAGCCGTATTCCGGTATTTCTCAATAAGTAGTCCAGATCCGAAAAGGGGAAGATCCCGAAGTGGAAGGCAAAAAACTGGTGAAGAACAGCGAACTCAACGATGAAAGGCGTATCGCCAAACTTGCCCGCCGGTATAAGTTCGACGAACACCAGCTTCCGTGGAAAGAACTCGCCGTATTGGGAATTGACAAGCAACTCTTGTTCGACAACCATTGCATGGGTGAGATACTGAAAGGAAGGATTACCTCAATGGCTTTCCCCATCAGCAAGGAAGTGAACGGTGAAAAGAAGGATATGGAGGAAGCCTGTTTCCTCTGCATCAAGGGCGAGGATGGCAAGGTGCAACTGAAAAACCCTAAGCAGGCTCGACAAACCGCAGTATGACCTACCTGCCTATAAGGGAATATTCACGGACGAGGAAAAGCTGTCGCTTAAAGACACTGGAACTTTGGGGGCAGTCAAGGAGATGAAGGACACCCATACAGGAACGGTCTGCAACTGTTATGTATCTTTCCATGAACCGAGCAACCGTATCATTACCATGCCGGTGGATGCTATCAAGATACCCGATTACATATACAGTAAAAGACTGGATGACAAACAGAAGCAAATCCTTGCGTCAGGAGGCCGGCTTCCCATCAACGACATACAACGCAAAAACGACACACTGCTTTCCGGGGTTGCTTTCGTCGATCCGAGAATAATGGACATCGCATTCAAGCAGTCCGGCGAACAGCTGAAAGTCAACGACACTATCATGGGTGCCAAAATCACGCCTGAACAGAAGAAGATGCTCCAGAACCATGAAATGGTCTTCTTCCAATTCATGAAGCCTTGCAATAATGGCATCTATATTCATTACATCCATATATGTTATGGTTTTAATCCAAGACTTTTTGAGCGACCTTTATTGCTTCTTTTTTCAAATTATCATTGTCCTCTTCAATAGCGTCAAGTACTTTGTCTGCAAGCCATAGCGTTAAGAGTTCCTTTTCATCAACCTTAAATTGTTTGGCAAGGGTAATTACCTACTCACGTTTTGCTCTTCTATCGCCACGTTCAATTTTGCTAAACATAGGAGTGTCTATTTCAAGAATAGCCGCTAATTGCCGTTGAAGCAATCCTTGTTCCTCTCTTAATTCTTTTATTCTCTTTCCCAATAACATATGTAATGAATTAAAGAAGTTTTTCTAATTCTTCTACAGGAGGGAGCAGTCTCTTTAGACGCTCATCCATATCGGCAGTAGTCTTATATGTCGCCACACCCATAGGCTTGTCATAGTCTTGGATTACATACTCAACAAATTTCTTATTGGCACTCTTGCAAAGAATGATTCCTATAGACGGATTCTCATTAGGCTTGCGTACTTCATCATCCAAAATACGCAGATATGCCGCCAATTGACCTAAATACGAGGTCTTGAACGGACCATCTTTCAATTCCACACAAACAAGAGCAGCCAACTCTCTATTGAAGAATAGCAAGTCCGGAAACTCCTCTACACCGAATTTTTCCAAATGATATTGGTTGCCTACAAATGTAAAATCCTTGCCGAATGTCATAATAAACTCTTTCACATTCTGCACTATGCTTTGTTCGATTACCCGTTCATCTCTATCCTTGTCCCTAACAAACAACTCTTCGGTGTTGATAAAGTCAAGCAGATATTCATCTTTGAACATCGTGATTGCACGATATGCCTGTAGCTGACCAGGGATTGTTTTCTTGAAATTATTTGTCAACTCACCTTGATGACTATACAAATCGTCATTTATCATTCGTTCCAAATCCTCTACCTTTGCTTTTGTGTCAGCTGCGAATTGAATGTAGAATTTTCGTTGCTCTGTATCCTTGACTTTGCTGATGATAACATAATGGTGGGTAAAACCAATGTTCATAAATGCTGCAATCGGGAAATTTGCATCTATCTTAAACTGCACTGTAGGCAATTCATTCGTTCCAACGAACGAATTATGCTTTTCGCTTATTAAATTGTTCGTTTCAACGAACGAATTGTCCGAAAGCATCTGCCACTCCTCATAGAATGTACGCATCTTTCGTAAGCTTGCTGCGGAAAAGCCTCTTAACCCGGGTAATTCTTTACGAAGTTGTTCGCTGATTGCTTCAATGAATCCCTTGCCCCAATTCTTATTGCGGGTATTCACAGAGACAAATCGTCCAATGCCGTAGTAAAGTGCTAATTGTTCTTGGTTAATTATAGCCAAGGCTCGTTGTTGGCTTTGCAAAATCGCACCTTTAATTGCTTGAACAGCATTGGTGAGTTCTGTATATTTCATTGTATTAATAATATTGCTCATTTTAATATCAAATTATTGTATATATCTTGAATAGTCAATATTTGACAACAAATTTAGTAAAAAGATTCTATAAGCAACCTTAGTTGTCCATTATTTTTTCTCCTAACCCAATAAATAGACTACTACCTTTTTCTTTCCGTTGGCATAAACTATTCAAAACCTTTAGCCTTATTTTGCTTGCCTCGTATGTTTTTAAGCCTAACCCCATTGATATACAAAATGATGCAGAACGATGAAACGTAATGCCACAAAGAAAAATCAGACTCTGTCATCGGGTAATGATTTGAAAACTGTCCGCCTTCATTCCCTTGCTTTATTGCCATTGTTCCTATTTCCGAGCTTCTCTGTTTAATGCGTTATGAATCAGTTCTTAACGCATATATTCACTTTTTTGTTCCGAGAGGGGCAGCCGGATGTAATTGTGCGATAGTGAACTGCCTTTGTGCGTGTCCGCACAATAATAAGAGAACGTTCGGGAATATATTGTATTATATAATAGCTACTTAGCTATATGGCATGATTCTTGCAAGCATAAAGAAAAAACAGTAATAGAACATGATTAAGCATTACTTGAAAGTAGCATTACGCAATTTAATGAACTTTAAAGTTCATAGTCTTATTTCGGCTATTTGTTTGGCGATAGGCATCACCTGCTTCTGCATGATGAATTATTTTATTGATGCCGTATCCGGTAAGATTGAACTGTCCGATGATAATGAATACAGCATCCGGTTGCTCGGAACATCTTCCCAGACAGCCGCCGATATCTATTTGTTTAAGGAGGATTTTGATTATCTGAAAGAGTTGCCGATAGCGGGCATAGATACCCTTGTGGCTTCTTCCTCTTATAGCAATGGAAAAGAAATTACGGCCATCGACAAAAAACAACGGGAACTGCCGTTTTTGATGTCGTTCAAAAATGTATCATCTAATTATTTCACCTATAATTCGTTCAAATTGAAGTATGGCAATCAAGAGATAACAGCTCCCAATGAGGTGATCGTCTCCGAATCGTTTGCCCGGAAAGCATTTGGACAAGAAGATCCGATAGGTCAGGTCATCCGTCAGGAGACAGAGGCTAACGACTCGTCTGATCTTGTGGTGTATAAAATTGTCAATGTTGCTTTGACAGAAGAAAAGGATCATCGTGGAAAAACAATCGATTGTTATTTTCCCCTGTCCGCAAAGTCCCGTACTCCACTCTGCATCAGATCACGTCTCACCGGACAAACCACGACGGAAAGCCTGAATAAACAGTTAAAGAACCTGACCTGGAAGCATGGAGAACAGGATATCTATTTATATGCTTTCCTGGAGTCGGAACAGAATGACAGTGTCCAAAGAACGATAAGTATTCTGCTCGCCCGGTTTATAGCTTCGCTGATTTTATTGTCGGGGTTGATCAATTTTCTGAAGTTCATTATCCAGATGTTCTATAACCGGCAACGAGAACTGGTGCTTCGCAAATGTATCGGTTCGGACATCAAAGGATTGTTTGCCTTGCTTTTCGCCGAAATCTTCTGGATGCTATCTGTCGCTTTCCTTCTATCCTTGGCCGTGACGGAAGTCACCCTCTCTTTGGCATATATGTACATCCGTCCGGAAGACATGATCTCATTCTCCTTGGTAGATCTGTATGGTTCACAATTAGGCTTGTATCTCGTTTTGTTATTGATCTGCATGCTCGCCATTCTTTACCCTATCTATCGGTTACGCCGGTTGAATGTCCTCCATTCGGTCGTGCAGAGACAGAAGCGGCATGTGTTCCGCTATTTCATGATTGCTTTGCAATTGGCGATCTCCATCCTTTTCACAGGCGGTGTATTTGGCATAACACTTTTGTTCGATGAAATGTTTGAAGGAATGTACCATCCTTTGAGTACGGAAGAAGAGAACCGGGTGATTTCAATATCGGTCAATACCATACGCATGCAAAAAAACATGGATGCCATTCTTTCGGATATCCAGTCCTTACCCGAGATAACCGATCGGACATCCGCTTTCAATACCTTCGATGCCGATGTTTATACCTACATGACCTACATGAAAAACGGAAAGCCAAGAGGAAATGTGCTGATGAACGAAGCAGAGCCCCATTATTTTGAGTTCTTCAAGATCCCGTTCTCCGGAAAATTGGTGGATAAGGATGCTCAAGGCTTTGTTTATATAAGCGAACGGTTTAAAGAACAATTGCAGAAGGATAGTATAGAAAGTAGTGTCACGTTGGATGGTAAAGAATACCGGATTGCCGGGACTTACCGTGCACTGAACAAGGAAAATGCTCAGAACAGTTCAGTCGGTTCTGTCTTTTTAGTTAACCCGCAAGCCTACACCTATTACTTTAAAACCCTCCATTCGGATATTACTCCGGTCGCCCTGGAAAAAATAACGGAGATCTGCCGGCGTTATGTACCTGAGACATTGCCTCTTGATATTCGTAATATGGGTGATTCCAAACAGTCCGTTATGGGAACTGTAGCACTCTTGCAGACAGCATCCCTGTTGTTGGCAATAGTCAGTATCCTCTTGTTGATATTAAGTATTTATTCCGGAATCTCCATGGATGTGATAAATCGGCAAAAGGAAGTAGCCATCCGAAAAATAAACGGAGCTACCCCGAAAGTGATTGCCCTGTTATTCGGCAAAATCTATCTGATTATTTACCTTTCTGTCTTCGTCATTATCTATCCGTTAGTACGATTGGTGTTGATAGGGATCGCGCAAAAAAGTAGTTTGAAAAGCATATATAGTTGGAATTGGGGAATCTTATTGTTCTTCACGATGGCCCTTTTGATCTTCTTGGTTACGGCATACAAGATTTATAAAGTAATGCACCTGAATCCGGCAAGTGTTTTGAAAAAGGAATAAAAACGACCTCTATTGGGCCCGCCTGTTATGAGGGTGTGTCCAACTGAAGTACCCCCCAAAAGCTTTGTGTCTGACTTTTGGGGGCAATATTAAACTCTATGATAAACTTCATTAAAGGGTACTCTGCCCCGTTCACCCCAGATTCCTTTATTTCCATCTCGTATTCCGCAGCCGATCACCATGTTCACTTCGGCACCATGAGGCAATTTCAGCAGTTTCTTCATTTGTTTACTGTCAAAGCCTTCCAAGGGGCAGGTGTCGTATCCTTCGTTTGCCATAGCAATCATAAACGTCTGAGCGGCAAGCGCACAAGATTTATGGACGACGACACGCATATCACCCTCGGAAACTTCACGCACAATGGGGCGGAAAAGGCCGATGGCTTTGGCCAGCAGGACTCTTAAAAAGCCCAGCAGACCAAGGAACCGGACATAAAGAAACGGCATTAACTTTCCGTAATAGAGTTCTCTGTCCTTGATACGTTTTTCCTGACGCTCCCGGGGACTGTTTCGTCTGACGTTCCCTCTTTCAAAATCGAGTACAAACCTGGCCCTGCTCCGATATAAATCCTGACGCGTCACAAAAACAACGATCTCCGACGCTGTTGAAGTTGCGGTCTGGTCAAGGCAAGCCTTGGATATCCTGGCCAGCAACTCCGGTTGCGTGACCTGATAAAACTCCCACAATTGCATATTCGAACTGTTAGGAGCCAGCGTTGCCAGTTCCAGACAATGTTTCACTTTCTCAGGGTCCAACGGCTTCGCTTTATCAAACACCCGTACGGAACGACGATAATTTAAGACTTCCTCTAAATTCATGTTCTATTATAATAAAAATTACCTTTCTCAACCCAACTGTCGCATGACGACTTCCGCCATTTCTTTTGAACTGAACGGGTTTTGCCCCGTTATCAGATTATGGTCCACCACTACTTTTGAGGTCATCGGAATCAATGCTTTTTCGTAATCGGCTCCTCTCTTTTTCAACTCTGCTTCAAGATCAAAAGGTACCTCCTTCTTTCTCCCGGCAACACTTTCCTCAAACCAGGAAAATCCTGTGAGCCTTTTATCTTTTATAAGATACTCTCCGTTGGACAATTTGACATTCAAAAGCCCACTTACACCATGGCAGATCGCGGCTACTATTTTAGTATGCTCATAATGCTCCTTAATAATCGTCTGCAAAGTGGTATTATTAGGAAAATCATACATCGTACCATGTCCGCCCGCCAGATAGATACAATCAAACAGCTCTCCGGCAACCTCGTCCAAACTCTTCGCATGTCGCAACTCATTCCTAAACTCAGGATCATCCCAATACTCTTTCGAAAGTTTGTCTAAAACCATCGGCTTTAAACTTTCCGGATCAACAGGGACGTTGCCACCTTTGGGGCTTGCTATGATTATTTCATATCCCTTTTCTTCCGCACAATGATAGATGTGAGTCAACTCACTGAGCCACAATCCTGTTTCCAGATTTCCATCAGCATACATATCCGTTCCCGTTACAACAGCCAGCATTTTCAAAGTATCCATATATATTCTTTTTATAGTGACGTTATATAGGAACATGGCTGTAACCTACTTGTTACTTTACCAATCAGACTTTTAACTTTATTTTCAACCACTTCTGACCCGGCTTCTTAAAACATCCACATTCTTTGCCGGGATATCAGCCAACTTCAAACTTCTGCTTCGCACATTCGTATCCTTCTTCATACAGATCGGTCAGTTTATGGATGTCACGTTCAATGCGATCGACAACAACCGGTTTCCGGGGCCGGATAACAGTTATATTTCCCTCTTCTTCCATACGCTCAACCATCTCCAACTGTTCGTTGTATACAGCACAACGCCTGCTCAACGCTTCACGTATCTTCGGATATTTACGATAAACAAAAGAGGGAACGCGGATGTCTTTATTCTCTTTCCGATAACCGCGGTTCCGGGTAAGGACAACCACATTGTTCCGATATCCATCGTCTATGGCACGTTGCAAAGGAATAGAGTCGACAATACCTCCGTCCAGCATGGGAATACCGTCTACATAAGCTATGGGGCAAACGAAAGGAAGGCTGCTGGAAGCACGGACAATGTCGATCACACGGTTTTTATCCTCTTTCTCCTCAAAATAATTGGCTTCTCCAGTCAGGCAATTGGTAGTCACCATCACATAACGCCCGGGAGAATTGAAGTATGCCTGATAATCGTATGGAAGTATATGCTCGGGAAACTCCGTAAAAAGGAGATCGAAGTCCAGAATATTCCGTTTCTTAAGCAGATGTTTCAGCCCGATATAATGATATTTCTCTAACAGGTCGATATTACTGTACTTGGCACGCCCACGCTGTCGGGACATATACGAAAGGCCGTTACAAGCCCCCGCAGACACCCCGATCGTATAAGGAAAACGAATATCATGGTCCATCAGATAATCCAGTACCCCACAGGTAAACACTCCGCGCATACCTCCGCCTTCAAGCACCAGACCGGTTTGATTATCAATTGTCATCTTTCAGAATAATTAATCGTTAGAAATTAGTAGTACCTTAGTTTTTCTTAGGCCGCCGGATGACTAACAAGGAAGGAAAATCACGGAACACTTCTTCCTCTTCGGACAACTTCGTATAGGACAGGTGGCTCATCACAAGCAAGCCGTCCTTTGCTACCGAAGCCAGATCGACGGCGCTACTAAAGGATTGCGTTTGTATCCGGGAGGAATATTTGGCCAATATCGGATCTGTAGACTGCCGGAAAGCCTCATCATCCGTGTCGAAGAGGAAGAGATGTACCTGTACGCCCCCCTCCAGCATACTCTCAAGATAAGTAAGCAGAAAAGCATCGATCACCCCACCCAACACAAAAGAAACGGGGACGTTTCCGCTATAACCACGGTTGACAAAAACGGCTACCGGACATTTCACCTGTTCCATCACATCATCTATCTTATCACGAAACAGAGAGAGCCATAACACTCCACTGCCTCCGGCAGCATCCGGTCTGTATTTACTACCGGCTCCCAGCAAAAACATGTCAGGACGCTCTTTTCGTGCCAACCGGATCATATCCTGCACCAATTTATCGGTCACCCGGTAACGGTTTTCAACACTAAGTCCCAACTCGGAAGCTTTTTCGTCCACCAGCGAGAAACTATCACGGGCATATTGCTCTGCATTCAATGGGTTTAAGTCCGTCCCCACCGTAAAATGGGCAGCGACCACATGGGCAGCTTTCATCTTTTTTCCAAATAATAAGAAAAAGACGGAAAGCAGGCTGCGTCCCGACTCCGGTAGTCCAAAACAAAAGACCAACTTCAGCTTAGCCGATAAACGTTCTTCGCGACGGGCAAAAATCTGTTCAACAAAATGCAGCAACGGGGTGGTCATGAAGGTAGTCACCAGAGCCATAATGACTAGGATTACAAAAATAGAAGGTGGAAGCACTCCCATTTCGTATCCGATGTTTAATGCAACCAACTCCATCAATCCTCGTGTATTCATCAGCGTACCGATAGTAAAACTGTCTTTCCACGACTCTCCCACCAAACGGGCGGCAACGGCGCAACCACCCAGTTTTCCTGCCACAGCAACCGTAATCAACAACAGACAGACTCCCCAAAGCGCCGGACTATTAATCAATCCGATCTCCGTACGCAACCCGGTAAAGGCAAAGAAAAGCGGAAGGAAAAAGACAAGAGCAATGTCTTCCACTTTTTCCATCATCACCTTACGGAATCCCAGGCTGGGAGGCATCACGACTCCTGCCATGAAGGCTCCGAACAAGGCATGAATACCGATAATCTCGGTAAGTGTAGAGGAAATAATCAAAATCAGCAGAATCAGAGCCACAAATGTTTTATTAATCACCTCCTGATTGGCATACACCTCTCCTACTTTCTTGAGAAACGGCCGTACCACCATAAACATGATTATGATATAAAGGGCAGTCAGCCCGATGGCATAAAGAGCGCTGGCAAATGTTCCGGCCTTGGCAATGGCTATGACTACAGCCAGCAAACACCAGGCTGTGACATCATCATTGGCAGCCGAAGCGATGGCCAAAGTACCCAAAGGAGTTTTCGTCATATTCCGTTCCTGAATGATGCGCGCCAGTACCGGGAAAGCGGTAATACTCATAGAGATACCGATGAAAAGGGCAAACGGCAGGAAACTTGTCTGGGCAGCGGCATATTCTTCATAAATCCAGTAAGATGCAACGATGCCGAGGAAGAACGGAACCAATATACCTGCATGGCTGATGACCAATGTTTCGTTGATCTTGTTTTTAAGTACACTGAAATCGAGTTCCATGCCGATCACAAACATGAAAAGTACCAGACCGACCTGGCTCAATAATTCAAGATTCGTAAGGGACTCCGGAGGAAACAGGGCCTGGAATACATCCGGAAAGAAATAGCCCAACACGGAAGGTCCCAACACAATTCCCGCCACAATCTCACCAATCACCCCCGGCTGCCCGATATGTTTAAACAGAAAACCAAAAAGCCTCACCATCAACAAGACAGCGATTATCTGTATCAACAATATACTTAACGGATGATGCAGGTTGTCGGTGACAAACTGACAAAACATAGCGAAAGGAGTCTCCTCCGCAACAGCTGATGATGCTACCACATGGTGTGAAAAACGGTCACCTTCCTCGATAGCCATGTAAATAAGTGCCCCGAAAAGGAGCAACATGATCACATAAATAAGATAATTTTTTTTGGCTCTCTGCATACAAGCATATTTTTGTGTGAAGTGTGTCTATGCAAAGATAAAACAAACCAAAAGAAAAAATAGTTTTAGAGCAGGTTTAAATATTGATTCATATAAAAAGGCACTGAAAAGAATATATGGACACTCTGTTTACTTTCCTTATTTCCGCTTCAAAGTTCCTGTTTGTCATCAGGAAAACGAAGATACAGAGGAATAAGAAAGAATAAAAGAGAAAGATAACCAACAGGAAAACAAGATTATAACAACACAAAAAATTGATTTAAAACCAAAGGATTGCTGATTTAAGAGGTAAACCCCGTTAGTTTAAGCCCCAGAGAACTTTGGCTTTAAGCTAACGGGAACATAGTTTCGAATGTATCCTAAAACACCTATTCACTAATCGCCGGTAATTCCCTGCCCCTTCAGGTCGGCAGCCGATATTGTAAAATCGTTTCCCTGCCTGATCCGTTCCAATACCAGGTTGCCTACTTTCCGGGCATCTTCTTCCAAAGCAAACCCTTTCCGCCCCGGAAGGGAAGGTATGTATGGCTGGCAGGTCACTATCCGGTCGCCACAAAGAATCTGATAGCCATATCCGTTCCCATTTTCTGTTTCAATTACTTTGAGACGATACGTACAAGCTTCATGCCGATCATAGAAAAAGAGGACTGAGACAGCGCAGGCAACGCATATCATACAAAGCAGCTTCTTATTCCTCTTCATATTCATAAGGTTTCAGTTCCCAGGTATCGTCAAAGTAAGAACTCGAACCACTGCCACCTGTCGCAATAATACCCCGGGTCCCGGTAGAGAAGCAAACAGCATGGATACGGGTACTTCCTTCAAACGCCGTCAGGTCGTCTCCTTCCCAAAGATCGGTTGCCGGATCATAAATCCAATAGTTCGAATAATAGCTGTTTCCGGCAGTGGAGCCCAAAGTCAGATAGGCCTTTCCATCGATCACAAAACTGACTCCATAGGAACGGACAATAGAAGTATAATCGTCATCATAATCATCATCGCTGGTATTGGCGATGTCTCTCAGTTGCGTCCAGGGTGTAGCAGCGGAAGGGTCGAAGCACCAGAAGTCCGATACATCGGAATTATTGTTCTGCCCTCCGCAGACATAAGCTTTCCCGTCGATGACAAATGCCGTACCTCCCTGACGCTTTTGTCCTCCGAAACCGTTCACGATAGTCCATTGTGAACCGGCTGCGGCAGTAGGGTCGAAACGATAAAAGTCCTTCAGGTAATTATCGTTGTAACCGGTTCCCACATAACCATAATTATCAATGCCGAAGCCAAGGGCATAATAGCGGGCTCCTCCCTTGAAGTCGTCCATCTGCCTCCAACTATTCGTTTCCGGATTATACTCCCACGTATCGGACAGGCATTTCTGATCGGGATTGTATCCGGTAGTGACATACCCTTTGCTACCTACCGAGAAGCCGATGGCAGCATTGCGGACCGTACCGGGCATATCGGCACGCTGAGTCCACCAGTCATTGTCGATATCATATTCCCAAGTATCGGCGAGCCGGGTCGTTTTTCCGTTATAGCCTCCGCAGATGTACCCTTTATTGCCAATGGTGAAACCGGCAGCATCGGTCCGTGCTACCCCGTCAAAGTCCGAACGCCGGTACCATACTCCGGCCGTATAGGAAGCATCTTCCGTACAGGCACACAAACAAAAGAGTATGGCACAAAGCACCAATGCTCCGGACGCGGACTTACTCGCTACAGTTTTTTCTATTCCAGTCATTCTTTTATTCTGTTTTTTAATCGTTAATTACTGACCGCAAATGTAGACGACATCAGTAAGGGTGAAAAAAAGGATCGACTAACAGGCACATTCTCTCTACCAACCAAAATGCAGTCGATAAATCATTCCGGTTAGTCGATAGTTTTTTAACAGGGAAGAGAAATCGACTTCTTTTGCGGCAAAATTATCCGATTAATGAAACAGAAAACCCTATCATTTTTATTCATCACTCTTTTAATATCCCTCCTTGCCTCTTGCCGGGACGAACTGTCGACAGTAGGAGGCAAATGGGTGGAAAGTTCCCTGCGGACGGTGCAGACCGATACTTGCACGGTCCGCATCAGCACTATCCTTAGTGATTCTCTTGCCACATCGGGCGACACAGTCTGCCAGATAGGAACCATTGACGATCCCGTCTGGGGCAAAATAAAGACCGCTTTCTATGCAGAATATGACGTACCGGGAGTTTCATTCAGCGAAGATGCCGATTATGGTTTCGATTCCATTACCATCCGGTTCTACTCTTCGGGCAACTATCTGGGAGATACTCTGAATCCGCAACGCATCTCACTGCACAGCCTCTCAGAAAATCTGTCGCTGGACGAAGGATACTTGTATAGTAAATCGACAGTGGCGTACCATGCCACTCCCTTAGCTTCGTTCACCTTCACTCCCACTCCGGGCGAAACCACCCGGGAACACGAAATCCGCCTCCCCGACGAATGGGGACTCGAGTGGTTCGAACGTTTCCAAAACGGATCACGCGAGATGGAGTCACAGGAATACTTCCGCGACTATTTCAAAGGCATTGCATTCATTCCCGAAGAGGGAGGAAGTTGTATCAACGGTTTCATGGTGAATGATTCAAGCCTGTGCATCACACTTTATTATCACCAGACGAAAACAGACGCAACGGAACTGTCCGCCAGTTTCCCGGCCAACAGCGACCTGAGGTTCAACCAAGTCAGTTGTGACCGTAGCCGGACAGCCCTCTCCTCCTTACAAAGCGGAATCAATAACGGGCTTCCTTCGGAAAAGTCCAACCACCAGGCCTACCTGCAAGGACTGACGGGAATGTATCTCAACATCGACTTCCCATTCCTCAATGACTTGCGCGCCGAAGGCAGACTGGTAACTATCGAAAGTGCGCTCCTCCGCCTTTATCCGGTAAAAGAGACGTATGGCGAACGGTATCCTCTCCCCGAATCGCTGACACTATATACAGCCGACGAAAACAATGTAACGGAAGATGTCGTGACGGATATTTCAGGCAGTTCGGTACAAACCGGAAGCCTGGTAACGGACGAAATGATGGGAGAAGAGACCTATTACTCTTTCGATATTACCTCTTTCCTGCAAAGCAATCTGGGGACGGTGGGATACAACCGGAAAATCCTTCAGCTGATGCTTCCGGACAATTTGTTTTTCACCACCCTGAGTGGAGTCGTATTCGGAGATGCCGGCCATCCGGACAGTAGCCCCGTGAAACTAACCATACTTTATAAAACATATAACCCATGAAAAGACAGCTGATTCTACTGCTTACGCTTTGTCACTCTACCTTATTAATATATAGTCAGAACACAACCAACTCCCCTACATCCATGTTCGGCCTGGGCGAACTTTCGACCGGAGAAGGCGGACAGTACGCCGGACTGGGCGGAGCGGGAATCGCCCTGCAAAGCTATAACTTCCTGAATACTGCCAATCCTGCCTCACTTACCGCCATCGAAGGACAACGTTTCCTGATAGATGCCGGACTGATGGGAGCATACAAAATCTACACCCAAACCGGAACAAACAATCATTCGGTAGTGGGAAACCTGAATAACCTCAGCATCGGTTGCCGTCTCACTCCCCATTGGTACGGGGCTGTATTTATGGCACCGGTCAGCAGTATGGGATACGCTATCACACTGGATCAGGACATCACGGGAAGCGGAAATTCCACCGTATCATCACTTTTTGAAGGAGAAGGGGGGCTATCTAAAATGGGTATCAGTACCGCCTACCGCCTTTTCAAAGGTTTCTCTGTCGGTGCCAATCTTTCGTACGTGACCGGAACCACCAAACAAACAGAGACTCAGGGAAATCTCAGTGTGGAAGAGAGTTCTTACAAGCATGCTTTTTATGTCGATTTCGGCGTGCAATACAAGTTTTCCCTAAATAGGGACAAGTCCATTGTAGCAGGGCTTGTATACGGGTACTCACAAGATCTGGCACAAGACAACAACCTGTCGGTGAGCAGTTCGTCGGGCAGCGAGTCGATTGATGAAAGCCAACGTTATGTGCGCCAATGCCTCCCGCAGTTTATCGGGGCGGGATTATCATACAATAGCCTCCACTGGATGCTGACAACCGAATACAAATATACGGATTGGAGCCGCATGAAGTCTTCAAAAAGCAACGTCCGCTTCGAAAACCAACACCGGTTATCGGCAGGTATGGCCTACACAGCAGGCAATATCTACCGCAATCCGGTGAAACTGTTACTCGGAGCGGGCATCAACAATTCATATATGGTCATCCAGAAGAAGAAAGCAACGAACTATTACATCAGTGCGGGAAGCAACTTCACTCTCTATAACGGAAATGTCCTCTCGTTAGGAGTGAAATGCAGTGATCAACTCCATCTGCCCAACGGTATGCAACGGGAACAAGGGCTGGCACTCTTCTTCAACTTTACCTTCTCGGAACGGACATACCGGGCGAAAATACAATAGACTAATCACGGAACACTTCTTCCTGCTTCAAAACGTAAGCATCGGCCAAAGCACCGGTAGCAGGTTGTTTCTCATTGTTCAGCATCACCACGCTGCCCTCCTGCACCTTAAAGTAAGAGACTTCGCCTCCTTTTTCAGTAAGTGTCAGCAGATTGTCTTTTACCGTGAATGTGCCGGTTTCATCAAACTCGGCATCTTTGCGATCAATGTAAAGCCAGTGGTATGTATAAGTGCGGTCCTTTTTCAGGGTCAGAGTCAGTTCTATGCCCGGACAATCGGCAGCCGGAATCGTACCTTTGTAAACTCCATAGTAATCGAGAGAGGTTTCGGCAGTGTGCATATCTACCACTTGTGTAGTATCGTTGTCCGCCGCAGACACATCGGCTTTCTTCGCATTTGTACAACCTACAGCAGTTAAAGTGATGAATGCTGCTGCCATCCAATAAAGATTCTTTTTCATCGGTTTAAGTTTTTATAAATGAAACATTAAAATATGATAGCAAAGATAGGCGTTCATTTCCATATTTAAGGATATTCAGCTATCTTTGTCGCATAAATATTAATAAAAACGACATAATAATGAAAAAGACAATCCTCCTGGCCGCTTTAGGCTTGATCAGTCTGAGCGCATTGGGCAAAGACAAACCAAAAGAAGAAGGCTTCGTTTTCACGACAGTGAAAGAAAACCCGATTACATCTATCAAAAACCAGAATCGTTCAAGCACTTGCTGGAGCTTCTCGAGCCTCGGCTTCCTCGAATCGGAACTGCTCCGTACGGGAAAAGGCGAATACGATCTTTCTGAAATGTTCGTTGTACACCACACAATGGTTGACCGCGCCGTTAACTATGTCCGCTATCATGGCGACAGCTCCTTCTCTCCGGGAGGAAGCTTCTATGACATCATGTTCTGTATGAAGAACTACGGACTTGTTCCGCAAGAAGCCATGCCGGGTATCATGTATGGTGACTCACTGCCCGTTCACAACGAACTGGATGCAACAGCGGAAGGTTATGTAAACGCCATTGCCAAAGGCAAACTGAAGAAACTGACTCCGGTATGGAAAAAGGGTCTTTGCGCCATCTATGACACTTACCTCGGACAATGTCCGGAGAACTTCACTTACAAAGGTAAAGAATATACTCCGATGACTTTTGCACAGTCTCTGGGTTTGAATCCGGACGACTATGTATCTCTGACTTCATACACACACCACCCCTTCTATTCACAGTTTGCCATCGAAATTCAGGACAACTGGCGCAACGGATTGTCATACAACCTGCCGCTTGACGAATTCATGGCTGTAATGGACAATGCTGTAAAGAACGGATACACGTTCGCATGGGGTAGTGACGTCAGCGAAGAAGGATTTACCCGTGACGGTATCGCCGTAATGCCGGACGCAGCCAAGGGTGCTGAACTGACAGGTTCGGATATGGCCCGCTGGACCGGAATGACCGCCGCCGACAAACGCAAAGAACTGACTTCAAAGCCACTGCCGGAAATTAAAGTTACTCAGGAAATGCGCCAGACGGCTTTCGATAACTGGGAAACAACCGATGACCACGGAATGATTATCTACGGCATCGCCAAAGATCAGAACGGAAAAGAATACTTTATGGTGAAAAACTCTTGGGGCACTAATAACAAGTACAAAGGTACCTGGTATGCTTCTAAAGCTTTCGTTGCTTACAAGACTATGAATATTCTGGTTCACAAAGATGCGCTTCCTAAAGATATCGCAAAGAAACTGGGAATCAAGTAAAAAATTACAAGTTACAGGGCCACGGGCTGTAGTCTGCAAGATGTAATCCACTTGTAGATTACAGCCCGTTCTTATGGCCTGTAACCCGACCTTAACTGCTGATACAAATCTTGTTGATATATTCTGTAAACCTCTCCTTATAATTATCGCCGACAGGTATGTATATATTCTTATTAAAAATGATGCGCAACCGTGAGACCTCCGTTATTTTCCGGAGATTGACGATATAGGAGCGATGTACCCTCATAAACATTTCTTGCGGCAGACGTTCTTCCAGTCTTCTCATACTCAGCAGAGTGACTACCGGCTTATCCGCCATATTCGTGTAAATGCGCACATACTCACTCATGCCTTCGATATAACAAATATCCGCCACATTGATACGGATAATCCTGGATTCGGACTTCACAAACAACGAACCGTCCCGTTCCAGCAAATCCGATTCCGCCCCTCCCCCGTAATCCTGCAAATGATACTCAAACTGCCTGCGTGCCTTGTCCGCCGCCTTCAGGAGATCCTGAAACTCGAACGGCTTCAACAGATAGTCCACCGCATCCACTTTAAAACCTTCAACAGCATATTCCGGATAGGCGGTGGTAAAGACAATCAGAGGTTTCACTACCAATGAACGCACCAGATCGAGTCCGTTCAGGTCCGGCATATGAATATCGACAAACATCAAGTCGACTTCTTCTTCAGAAAGCACCTGCATGGCACCAAAAGCATCCTCGCAGGAAGCAATTAGTTGCAGGAAAGGGACACGTGAAATATAACCTACCAATTGTTCAAGCGCCAACGGCTCGTCATCAATAGCAATGCATTTTATCATAACAAAGGAATGATTAATAAAACGTTAAAACTACCCTCGCGCTCGTTAATAGACAGGGTATAGTCCTGCCCGAACAAAAGCCTCAACCGCTTACGGACATTTTCCAATCCGATGCCATGATTCTGTTCACCGGATTTTCCCCAATTGCTGTTGGAACAGCGAAACGCAAGTTTCCCATCTTCTATAGTCATGGCAACCCGTATGAACGACTCTTTCTGATAACTCACTCCATGCTTAAACGCATTCTCTACAAAAGAGATAAAGAGTAAAGGCGGTATCTGCACTTTTGGTATTTCGCCGGGCATGTCGCACATGATGCAAACCTTATCGGTATAACGAAGCTTCATCAAGGTAATATAGTTATCGAGAAACTGTATCTCACGCGAAAGCAAAATCGTTTTATTACTTGCTTCGTAAAGCACATAACGCATCAGTTTAGAGAGTTCGACAATGGTCTTCTTGGCTTTCCCGGCATCCATATCGACCAGTGCATGAATGTTGTTGAGCGTATTCATAAAAAAATGCGGATTGATCTGATACTTCAGATATTGCAATTCCGATTGCAGATGCTGGTGTTCCAACTCTTTCAGTGCCTCTTCATCCCGCATGGACTTGAATAGAAGCTTGATAGCCACATTAAAACCCACTACCAGTAAAGCCAGTGAGAAACGTCCAAAAAGATAGCCCGGCAAAGGATAAGGCCCCTGCCGGAGCGGATCCATCACTCGCTTAGGCATGGGTGGTTGAGACGAATGTTCTTCATAAATATAACCGGGAGGAACGGGCATCGGGTTGTTGAACTGCCTGTGCCTCGGTCGGCTGAAGGAGGGATATAAGAAAAAAAGCAGAATAATGACTCCTATCAATGAAAATGCATAGTACCAATATTGCTTCCGAAGCAACAATCGGGGGGCGAGTAAATAGTTGTTCACTACAAAAAGCAGAAAAAAGGGTAACGTCAACAGCCATGCCACCCGTATGGTCTGCCAGCTGAAAGTATGTATCGAACTGATGGATGAAAACAGATAGTCGCCCACCAACGGTACGAAGATGACAGTCAGCCAGATGACGAGATAAACCACCTGCTCCAGTAATTGCTGCTTATTAATCTGTTTCATTATGATAAAGTCTTTCTGAAGATTAGGCCACAAAAATATCCCCTTTTATCCATACCCGACAAAAGAACTCGACAAAGAGGGACGTTTTGACGATAAAGCATGGTAAATCATGAACTTCCCTTTTCTCCGCCGGTGCATTTATTCGTTACCCTGAAAAGATCGATGCCCCTCAGCCACGAATTTTGCCAGTAATTGCCTATCTTTGCAGCCCGAAAAAATAATCCGCCATTTTAATGAAGAAATTCGCCATACTTGCAGCTTTCATCCTTTGCCCCTTTGCCATACAGGCACAAGAAGTATTTATCAATGCCGACCTGGTAAGCAGTTACATCTGGCGTGGAATGAAGAATGGAAATGCTTCCGTACAGCCTACTCTCGGTGTAGAGTGGAAAGGATGGACCCTATCGGCATGGGGATCGACAGAATTCAGAAACGAGAATAATGAAATAGACCTTACGCTGGAGTATGAATATAAAAACCTCCAACTGTGCCTTAATAACTACTTTTACCAAAGTGAAGACGAACCATTCAACTATTTCCACTATACTCCCCACACCACAGGTCACACCTTCGAAGCAGGAGCTGTCTATACCATTAGTGAAAGCTTCCCGTTATCGTTGGCCTGGTATACCACCTTTGCCGGAAACGATTACCGGGAAAATGAAAGACGTGCCTGGTCCAGTTATTGCGAACTCAGCTATCCATTCACTGTAAAGGGAGTAGGCTTGGCTGTCGAAGCCGGGTTCACTCCATGGGAAGGTGAATACGCTGATAAATTTAATGTAGTTAATGTCGGACTTTCGGCTACCAAAACATTGAATATTTCATCCGGATTCACTCCATCTGTTTTTGGTAAACTGATAGCTAATCCATACGAAAACCAACTCTATTTTGTTTTCGGAATAAGTTTGTAATGGAATATTCAAGCTGAATTAATGTCATAATTTTGGGGCATTCAATCACAAAAATATTGAATATTTCATCGGGATTTACACCTTTTTTCTCGTAACCGACAGATCGTTATAACACACAGATCCCTATTCTGATCACTCTCTATCCCAACACATACAGAGCTATCATACAATAAATTAACCAAAGTAAAAAAGGGAAATACAGATTATTCCTAACAGAACTATAACCCAATTAATCGGTTTTAAAGAAAAACATTTTATAATGTATTAAAAAAGAACAGAATATTTTTTATTTTTTAGATTAACAATGATGCAAATATAGCGATTATTTTAAAAATAAATAATAATCACAAAAGTTTTTTTCATTCTAACCCAACATTCTTTATTCTTCTACACTCTTTCCGGAAACAAATCAAGAGAAATATACTTCGGTATGTATCAGGGTAGACAGAGAGGATTGCAAAAAGCCTCCATTTTGTCACAAAACACTAAATACCAAACAAGATAATCAACCATTCAGTAGAACAACAGGATACATCCATCTTTTATTTCCTGTATATAAAGCCATATACAATAAAAAACAGCTGTACTAAGTTGCGTATACCCAATGATAATAAGCATATTACAATAAACTAAGTTCTGTTAGAACTAATCCTGTTTTAAAGAAAAATGAAAGGCAGATGAATGAAAAAGTGCAATATAAAAAAACCGAACAAAACCTTTATTATTAATCTAAAACAAAATTGTTATGTTAAAAATCACTAGACAAGTTACTCTGCTCTTGCTCGCCGGTGCACTAAGCTTCCCAGCTTATTCATATGCAACGCAAGCCACAGAAGCATTGGTTCCTGAAGTTACTCAAGAGAAAGTAACAGGAACGGTTGAAGATGCGATGGGCCCGGTTATTGGTGCCAGTGTCATGGTAAAAGGCACGACTAACGGCGTCATCACAGACTTAGAAGGTAAATTCTCGTTGGATGGCGTGAAAAAAGGAGATATTATTGTAATATCTTACATCGGATATGTTACACAAGAAATTCCTTATACCGGAAAGCCCCTTCAAGTGAAGCTTGCTGAAGATAGTAAGGCATTGGAAGAGGTAGTAGTAGTTGGTTATGCCACCGTGAAAAAAGCCAACCTGACCGGAGCCGTATCGGCTGTAGACAGTAAAGTGCTTGAAGATCGCCCGATTGTCAATCTTGGACAGGGGTTGCAAGGCGCCATCCCTAACTTAAACATAACCACCAGTGGTCGTCCGGGCGAAGGTTCAAGTTTCAATATCCGTGGAACCACCGCCATGAGTGGAAGTTCACCTCTGGTATTGGTCGATGGTGTGGAAATGGATCCGAACCTCATTAACCCGCAAGACGTGCAAAGTGTTTCCGTACTAAAGGATGCCGCATCCGCATCTATCTATGGTGCACGTGCAGCCTATGGTGTTGTGCTGATTACCACCAAAGGAGGCCGCAAAGACCAGCCGACACAAGTATCATTCGATGCTTCGGTTTCTTTCAACGGACCTACTACCCGCCCCACCTATATGAACTCCATGCAATATGCTACTTGGATGAACACCGCACAGCAAAACACAGTGGGACGAGACTATTTCGATGCAGAATGGATGCAGCACATTGAAGCTTACTATAAAGATCCGGCAAACAACTCTCCGGTATTTATCCACTCAGATCCGAGTATCAGTAAAAACGGCACCAAATACACGTATGCCGGCAATACCAACTGGATGAAAGAATTGTATAAGAAGAATTATCCTGTCCAGAAATACAATGTCAATATCAGTGGCGGCGGTAAGAAGGCTACCTATTATACTTCTTTAGGATATACCGACCAAGGATCTCTGATTCGTTTCGGTAACGAACAGTTCAAGAAGTTCAACGTGATGAACAACATCAACTATGACATAAACGAATGGTTGCACCTCTCCATGAAAACAAGCTTCAACCGCACCAAGCTGAGAGGATTGAATCAGGACAACGTGCATGGCGATAATTTTATGGGAGGTGATACGCGTCCTATCATGCCGGTGAAACACCCGGATGGGAACTGGGCCGGACAAGGCGACTTTACCAACTTTCCTGCCATCCTTGAAGACGGTGGTAGCCGGCAAACCAACAAGAATGACCTTTGGAACACGATCACGATGAAGCTGACTCCTATTAAAGGTATGAGCATCAACATGGACTATACGTTCAATTACTATAGTGAGAATAATAAAGTACACATGAAGTCATTCGACGAATATGGAGCCAACGGACAATTCCTGCAAACTTTTGCATGGACCAATCCGAACTCTGTATCCCAGTCACAAGCCAACGATACCTACAATGCTTTCAACTTCTTTGGCGATTATGAAAAGACATTGGGCAAACATTACCTGAAGGGAATGATCGGTTACAATCAGGAAAGCAAGCACACCACCGGATTCAATGCCGGACGCGAACAACTGATCTCAAATGACCTGGGCTCATTGAGCTATGCCACAGGCGACCGTTGGGTAGGCAGCTATGACAACTCCTGGGCTACCCGAAGCGGCTTCTTCCGCATCAACTACGGATATGACGATCGTTATTTACTTGAAGTAAACGGCCGTTACGACCTCTCTTCCAAATTCCCCAAACACGACCGTGCCGTGTTCAATCCTTCTTTTTCGGCAGCCTGGAGGCTATCCAATGAAAGCTGGTTCAAGAACTGGACAAACAGTTTCTTTGATGAATTGAAAATCAGAGGTTCTTATGGTAGTTTAGGCAATCAGGCACTCGACAATGGATGGTATGCTTATCTCTCTAATTACAGTACCGGACAGACCAGCTGGATCATGGGTAGCAACCAGCCGCAATATGTGGTTCCCGGCGGGCTCGTCAGCTCGTCCATCACGTGGGAAACCGTTACACAATGGGATTTGGGACTTGATTTTAACCTCCTGAACAGCCGGTTGAAAGGAGCTTTCGACTATTATCAAAGACGTACATCGGATATTCTTGCCGCAGGTAAAATCCTGCCGGGTATCCTGGGTGCCAACGAACCTCAGGAAAATGCAGCCGAATCATTGACGAAAGGTTGGGAATTTGAGATCAGCTGGAACGACCAGTTAGCAAGCGGGTTCCACTACACAGTCGGATTCAATCTATCCGACTATCAATCGGAGGTTACCAAGTTCGATAATAAGTCAAAAGAACTGGGCAACTGGTATGTAGGTCAGAAACAAGGAGAAATCTGGGGTTACGAAACCTATGGCTTATTCCAATCCGAACAGGAAATAGCCGGAGCTGCCAATCAGGATAAAGTATCGGGAGGTATCAAACTGATGCCAGGTGATATCCGTTTTGTAGACCGCAACAACGATGGCGTTATTGACTGGGGTCACAACACCGTTGATGATCCGGGCGATATGAAAATTATCGGTAACAGCACTCCGCGTTATCATTATGGTATCAATCTGGGAGCCGATTGGAAAGGTTTCGACTTGGGTATCTTCTTCCAAGGTGTGGGAAAACGAGACCTCTATCTGCCGGGCACTTCATTCCGCAGCCATTACGGAAGCGAATGGCAGGTACCTTCAGCCTACAACAACGATTACTGGACTGAAGAGAACACCGGAGCCTACTTCCCACGCGCTCGTTTCAATGGTGGTTCGGCCATCAATCAAGCTCAGACACGCTATCTGGTTGATGCCTCTTACTGTCGTCTGAAATCGCTCAGCATTGGTTATACATTACCTAAAGTGCTGACTCAAAAAGCTTCTATCGAAAAGATACGTATCTATTTCACCGGTGAAAACCTTTTCACCATTTCGGATACCCCCGACGGACTCGATCCGGAATTGGATAACCCATACAAATATCCGATGCAAAGATCATTATCTGTTGGTTTAAATCTCACATTCTAATACAAAGCATCTTATGAAAATCAAATATTTATTCTATATCGGAGTGGCAACACTCGCCCTATCGGGTTGTAACGACGGTTTCCTGGAAAGAGCCCCGGAAGCAATCAATGACAAAACCTTCTGGAATACCACAGGAGATTTGGAAACATATGCCAATCAATTCTATAGTTACCTCCCCGGAGGTGTAACCTCAATAGCAGACGGAGAAAGCGACAATCAGGTGCCTAACAGCATCCCCCAGTTCTTCTGGAATCAGTTGAGCACCCCCGCAGAGGCAGCAAGCTGGTGTAACTGGAGTAAAGGCGGATGGCAACCGATCCGGCTGGTAAACTACTTCCTGACCCACTATCAGACTGTAAGCGGTAAGGAGTCGGAAATCAACCAGTATGTAGCAGAAGTCCGTTTCTTCAAAGCGATGCAATATGCCGGATTGATGAGAACGTTCGGCGATATCCCCTGGCTGGATAAAGATCTGGGCACGGGTGATACGGATATTCTTTACGGACCGAAACTGAAACGGTATGAAGTGATGGATAAAATCATTGAAGAATTTGATTTTGCCATCCAATGGTTACCCGAGAAACCGGCTACCGGACGCATCGGAAAAGATGTAGCACGCCAGTTGAAAGCCAGGACTTGTCTGCACGAAGGTACATATTATAAATATCACACCGAATTGGGATGGGCAGACAAAGCAGACCGCTTGCTGAAAATGGCAGCCGACGAAACAGATGCAATCATGGCAACCGGCAAATACGAGATCTACAACACCGGACATCCGGAAAAAGACTATTACGACGTATTTGTAATGGAAAACAAAACAAACCTGAAAGAGGCTATCCTGCCGGTGATCTATCTGGATGGCAAAAGAAAACACGGCATGAGCCGTACGTTGTCCGAAGCCAATACCGGCTTTTCAAAAGACTTTGTAGAAAGTTATCTGTGTCTCAACGGTAAACCCATTACAGGAAACGAGCAATATAAAGGGGATGACAATATGAAAAATGAAACTACCGACCGCGACCCACGCCTGAAGCAGACCATTCTGACCTGGGACTTCCCTACACGGGTGACTGTGGCCACCAACGACAGTACGTACGTTGAGAAGGAAGAAGATTTCATTTCGCAATACTGCCTGACCGGATATAAGTCCATCAAATACCTTATTCCAACAGATAAAGCCTTTGAAGCAAATAACAATACTTATGACGGCATCGCCTATCGTTATGCAGAAACCTTGTTGATCAACGCAGAGGCTAAAGCCGAACTGGGCACGATTACACAAGCGGACTTGAACAAGACCATCAATGTATTGCGCGACCGTGCAGGTATGCCTCACCTGACTATGGAAGTAGGTTTCACTGATCCGAACTGGCCCGCCTGGGGATACAGCCTTAGCCCGCTATTACAGGAAATCCGCCGCGAACGCCGCATTGAGTTGGCTGGTGAAGGATTCCGCTGGGACGACCTGGCCCGTTGGAAAGCCGGAAAGATATGTGATAATGTGAAGACATATGTCGGAAAACGTGAACCTTATAAGGAAGGCAAGTACGCAGTCGTATATCCTGCCTATACCAATGCCGACTACTCTTATGAAGCAGGCAAGAGCCGTACCTGGAATGACAGGCTTTACCTGAGACCGATACCGACCGGGGAACTTCAGAGAAACGAGAACCTTCTCCCGCAAAATCCGGGATGGGAATAATTGCTTTTTAGTTAGTCCCCGGAACGAGTTTCCGGGGATTTTTTTATCTTTGCACCATTAACCCTTTTAACATATCATGAAAATAAACAAACTACTGTATGCCGGAGCTGCCCTAACCCTACTTGGCGCTTGCGCTCCTGCAGTGAAAGCTCCCGAAGCTATCTTACCTGTTCCCGAAGAAAAACAAGTGGAATGGCAGAAAATGGAAACGTATGCTTTCGTTCACTTCGGCCTGAACACTTTCAACGACCGTGAATGGGGATACGGAGATTCGGACCCGAAAACGTTCAACCCATCCAAACTGGACTGCGAACAATGGGTGAAAACCTTTGTAGAATCGGGTATGAAAGGAGTAATTCTTACCGCCAAACACCATGATGGCTTTTGCTTGTGGCCTACCGAACTGACGGAATATTGCATCCGTAACACTCCTTACAAGGACGGTAAAGGAGATATTGTAGGTGAACTGGCAGCCGCCTGTAAGAAATACGACATTAAATTCGCCGTTTATCTCTCTCCCTGGGACAGACACCAGGCTAACTACGGTACACCGGAATATGTAGATTATTTCCATAAACAACTGACTGAGTTGATGACCAATTATGGCGAAGTATTCGAGGTTTGGTTTGACGGTGCCAACGGCGGTGACGGATGGTATGGTGGAGCCAAAGACAGCCGTACCATTGACCGCAAGACTTACTACAACTATCCACGTATCTATGAAATACTGGATAAACTCCAACCACAGGCCATTGTTTTCTCTGACGGAGGTCCCGGTTGCCGCTGGGTAGGTAACGAGAACGGATTTGCCGGAGCTACCAACTGGTCGTTCCTGCGTGCGGGTGAAGTGTACCCGGGCTATCCGAAATATCGCGAACTGCAATACGGACACGCTGACGGTAACCAATGGGTACCGGCAGAATGTGATGTCTCTATCCGCCCGGGGTGGTTCTATCATCCGGAAGAAGACAACCGAGTAAAAACCGTAGACCAATTAACGGACCTTTATTACCGGAGTGTGGGACACAACGCGACCCTCTTGCTTAACTTCCCGGTTGACCGCGACGGGCTGATCCATCCGATCGACTCGGCCAACGCAGTAAACTTCCACAAGAATGTACAGAAACAATTGGCACACAACCTGCTCGCAGGTATCCAACCGAAAGTATCGGATGAACGTGGAGGAAAATTCTCAGCCAAAGCCGCAACAGATGAAAGTTGGGATACTTACTGGGCTACCAACGACGGTGTGACTGCCGCAGAGATTGAGTTCGACTTCCCAAAAACGGAGAAGGTCAACCGTATGATGATCCAGGAATATATTCCGTTGGGACAACGTGTCAAATCATTCGTAGTGGAATATGACAAAGATGGAAAATGGCTGCCGGTGAAACTGAATGAAGAGACTACGACCGTGGGCTACAAACGCTTGTTGCGCTTTGAAACCGTTTCTACCGATAAACTCCGCATACGTTTCACGGATGCACGTGCCTGCCTTTGCATCAACAACATAGAAGCCTATTATGCAGGTGAAACAGCCGACACATTCACCGTAGAGGCCAAAGAACTAAAAAGTTATCCGTTTACACTCGTAGGAGTATCCGAAGAGGAGACTAAGAAATGTATGGATAAAGACAAGAGCACCACTGCTTTTGTTGAGGGGGACGCACTGGTGATCGATCTGGGAGAAGAACGTACAATTACCTCTTTCCATTATCTGCCGGATCAAAGCGAATATAACAAAGGATTAATTTCCTCTTATGAACTATCTGTAGGTACCGAAGCAAATGCAGTAAACCAGATAGTAGCTAAAGGGGAATTTTCAAACATCAAAAACAATCCGATTCTACAGTCTGTCTACTTCACTCCAGTGAAAGCACGATACCTTTCTCTGAAACCTACCAAAATGGTAACAGAAGGAGATACGATGGGATTTGCAGAAATAGGAATCCAATAACAACAGTATTCCGGAGGTATGCCAAAAGTAATTATAAATCTGAGGCATACCTCCAATATTCAACCCTTTCTCCTTTTTTATATATTCCTTATAAGAAGAATAATGCTAAAGGATAACATAGTTTAACTATCAGGTTTGATTTAAGTTACGAATATTACGTAGTTTTATGCCATTTACTAAAAAGCATAGACTATGAGAACGAACACAACCCTTTTCAGCTTACTCCTTTCCTCCGGTTTACTCTTCTTGGGATGTACCAATAAACCCTCTTCGTCACAAGAAGCAATCTCCGAAACAACATTTCCCGTCACTCTCCCTTTTGAAACCGGAATCGGGACGGAACAAACAGTTACCTTGAGCCAGATAGCCCGGGAAGTGAAAATCATCCCTTTGGAAACCACCGACCAATGTTTACTGCCGGCCATCATAAAAAACAGCATTACACTCTGCGGACATAACTTATACATCCCTACGCAAAAACAGGTCTTTCAGTTCACGGACGAAGGTAAATTTGTCCGAACAGTTGCCCGGATGGGACAAGGCCCCGGAGAATATACCGGTATTCGTTTTATATCAACAGACGATGTTTCCAAACAAGTATTCCTGATGGACCATGGAAAACTACTGGCATATTCCGGCAACGGAGAGTTCATGAATGAATGTAAGTTTCCATTTGCCTGGCAATTTTCGGCACTGAACGACAGCACTTTTGCGTCCTACATTTACAACAATACGGGAAACAAGCTTTTCAGATTATTAATAATCGACTCTAAAGGCGATACACTGACTTCATTTCCCCAATACGACCGTTTCACCATCCCCAGCGGGCTAAACCTCTATTTATGGGGAAAATGCGACAAATATTTATACCGGTTCCAGAATCAGGTTTGCATGAAAGAATACTATAATGACACAGTATTTACCGTCCGTCCGGATACACTCCTGCCCCGCTATATCCTACAACTTGGAAAATATAAATTGCCCAAAGAGAAACGCTTCGAAGTTCTCGACGGCAACTGGAACGTTTATGAAACAACGGCTTCCAACTATCTCCGTCCGGATATATTGGAAACGCCCGGATACCTGTTCATCCCTTATACTTCATGGGACATAACGGACAAGTCGGAAGCTCCCCGCCTGGCTATGTACGACAAACAGAAAGGACAGCTATTCGGTGTAAAAGACGGAATGATACAGAACGATATGTATGGCAAAGTCCCTTTCTACCCGGCAATGCGTGTGGCAGATGATGTTTTATTGTATTATTGGGAAGCAAGTGACATACTGGAGTTGGCAGAAGAAGATCCGGAACTGAAAAACATCCCCGAATTAAAAGATTTGAAAGCCGACGATAACCCGGTATTCATGATCGTAAGAACCAAACAAGTTGCTCAGAATCTTTAAACTTGTGCATTTTTCAGACGGATTTCTTGTCAGAACCAAGCGTTTGCTTAAATTTGCAGGCTGATAGTTAACCGGATAGTGAATAGCAAGAACCTTACTACTGACTACTGGCTGCTAACTTGTAGAAATACTAATACTAAAATTAATAACATGAGTTTGAAAATTGTTGTATTGGCAAAACAAGTTCCCGACACACGCAACGTTGGGAAAGATGCCATGAAAGCCGACGGAACCATTAACCGTGCGGCACTCCCTGCCATCTTCAACCCCGAAGACCTGAACGCTCTTGAACAGGCTCTCCGACTGAAAGATGCCCACCCAGGCTCTACCGTTACCATCCTGACCATGGGACCGGGACGTGCAGCCGACATTATTCGTGAAGGACTTTTCCGTGGTGCCGACAATGGTTATCTGCTGACAGACCGTGCTTTTGCCGGTGCTGATACGCTGGCTACTTCGTACGCTCTGGCAACAGCCATCAAAAAAATAGGTGAATATGACATCATCATCGGTGGTCGTCAGGCTATTGATGGAGATACGGCACAGGTAGGACCGCAGGTTGCAGAGAAGTTGGGACTGACTCAGATTACGTATGCCGAAGAGATCCTCAAAGTAGGTGACGGAAGCATCACCGTAAAACGCCACATCGACGGTGGTGTGGAAACCGTAGAAGGTCCGTTGCCTATCGTTATCACTGTCAACGGAAGTGCAGCTCCCTGCCGCCCGCGCAATGCAAAGCTGGTTCAGAAGTACAAACATG
Source organism: Bacteroides fragilis (assembly GCF_019583405.1). Lineage (GTDB taxonomy): Bacteria > Bacteroidota > Bacteroidia > Bacteroidales > Bacteroidaceae > Bacteroides > Bacteroides fragilis_B. The sequence goes on from NZ_SZUU01000002.1 coordinate 598,701, forward strand.
CCAAAACCGTTACCGAGAAGCAACAGGGCAACCTGGACTATACCGACCTGTACGACACCCGCGACTACCTGAACTTGGTGGAATGGAGTGTAGCAGACGTAAACGGTGATCTGAAACAATGCGGCCTCAGCGGTTCGCCGACAAAGGTAAAAGCCATCCAGAACATCGTGTTCCAGGCGAAAGAGAGTAAAACCATCAGCGGCAGCGACCGTGAAGTGGAAGAACTGATTGTTGAACTGTTGGAGAACCACACTATTGGATAAGAGGAGAGAAAAGATATGAATAACTTATTTGTATATTGCGAAATAGAAGACGGCATCGTCGCAGACGTAAGCCTCGAACTTCTGACAAAAGGACGCTCGTTGGCCAATCAGTTGAACTGCCAGCTTGAAGCAGTCGTTGCCGGAACCGGTCTCAAAGATATTGAAAAACAGATTCTCCCGTACGGAGTAGACAAACTCCATGTATTCGATGGTGAAGGACTCTATCCTTATACTTCACTTCCTCACACTTCAATCCTCGTGAATCTGTTCAAAGAAGAACAGCCGCAAATTTGCCTGATGGGTGCGACAGTGATCGGTCGTGACCTCGGCCCGCGTGTATCGTCAGCCCTGACCAGCGGATTGACAGCCGACTGTACCTCACTGGAAATCGGTGATCACGAGGATAAGAAAGAAGGTAAGGTTTACAAAAACCTGCTTTACCAGATTCGTCCGGCATTCGGAGGTAACATCGTTGCTACCATCGTCAATCCCGAACACCGCCCCCAAATGGCAACCGTTCGTGAAGGTGTGATGAAAAAAGCCATTCTGTCAGCCGACTACAAAGGTGAAATCATCAAGCATGATGTGAAGAAATACGTAGCCGACACCGATTACGTAGTAAAAGTCATCGAACGCCACGTAGAAAAAGCCAAGAACAACCTGAAAGGTTCTCCGATCATCATCGCCGGCGGTTACGGTGTAGGTTCGAAAGAAAATTTCAACTTGCTGTTCGATCTCGCAAAGGTGTTAAACGCAGAAGTAGGCGCCAGCCGTGCCGCTGTAGACGCAGGCTTCGTTGACCACGACCGTCAGATCGGCCAGACCGGTGTTACAGTACGTCCGAAACTCTATATTGCCTGCGGTATCTCCGGACAAATTCAGCACATTGCCGGTATGCAGGAAAGCGGTATCATCATCTCCATCAACAATGATCCGTCAGCTCCGATCAATACGATTGCAGACTATGTGATCAACGGAACAATCGAAGAAGTTGTACCGAAGATGATTAAGTATTATAAACAAAACAGTAAGTAAGAAATGGCTAACTTTTATTTAGATACTCCGGAACTCAAGCATCACTTGAACCATCCGTTGATGAAGAGAATTGTTGAGCTGAAAGAGCGCAACTATGCTGATAAAGATAAATTCGACTATGCTCCGGTAGACTTCGAAGATGCAATGGACAGCTACGACAAAGTATTGGAAATTGTAGGGGAAATCTGTGGTGACATCATCGCTCCCAATGCAGAAGGTGTCGATCACGAAGGTCCGGTTTGTGCCGACAACCGCGTAACTTATGCCAGCGGAACTGCCCAGAACCTGGATGCCTGCCGTAAAGCCGGGCTGATGGGTATGGCTATGCCCCGCCGCTTTGGAGGTCTGAACTTCCCAATCACTCCATACATCATGGCTGCCGATATCGTGAGCCGCAGTGATGCAGGTTTCGAGAACCTCTGGGGACTGCAGGACTGTGCCGAAACCATCTACGAGTTTGCCAACGAAGAACAGAAGCAGCGCTACATCACCCGTGTATGCCAGGGCGAAACCATGTCAATGGACCTGACCGAACCGGATGCAGGTTCCGACCTGCAATCTGTCATGCTGAAAGCCACTTACAGTGAAAAAGACCAATGCTGGTATCTGAACGGCGTGAAACGCTTTATCACAAACGGTGATGCCGATATTCATCTCGTATTGGCACGTTCGGAAGAAGGAACACACGACGGACGCGGTCTGTCTATGTTCATCTACGACAAGCGCAATGGCGGAGTTAACGTACGCCGCATCGAGAACAAAATGGGTATCAAAGGCTCCCCTACTTGCGAGCTGGTATATAAAAATGCCAAAGCCGAACTTTGCGGTGACCGTAAACTGGGTCTTATCAAATACGTAATGGCGTTGATGAACGGTGCCCGCCTGGGTATTGCCGCACAATCGGTAGGTTTGTCACAAGCAGCTTACAATGAAGCTCTGGCTTATGCCAAAGACCGTAAACAGTTTGGCAAAGCAATCATCGAATTCCCTGCCGTAGCCGAGATACTTTCTTTGATGAAGGCTAAACTGGATGCTTCCCGTTCACTGCTGTACGAGACAGCTCGTTTTGTAGACATTTACAAAGCATTGGACGACATCGCCAAAGAGCGCAAGCTGACTCCGGAAGAACGTGCCGAGCAAAAAACATTCGCCAAACTGGCTGATGCCTTTACTCCGCTGGGCAAGGGCATGGGCAGTGAATTTGCCAACCAGAACGCTTACGATTGCATTCAGATTCACGGTGGTTCGGGCTTTATGAAAGATTACGCCTGCGAACGCATCTATCGTGACTCACGCATCACTTCCATTTACGAAGGTACCACCCAGTTGCAGATTGTGGCTGCTATCCGTTACGTAACGACCGGTGCTTATCTGGCACGTATCCAAGAATACGAGAACATGCCTGTAGCTCCAGAACTGGAAGGTTTGCAGAATCGCCTGAAAAGCATGGCAAGCAAATATGCAGCCTGCGTGACTCAAATCACAGAAGCAAAAGACCAGGAACTGCTCGACTTCTGCGCACGCCGTCTGGTAGAAATGGCTGCTCACATCATCATGGGTCATCTGATGGTTCAGGATGCTTCGAAGAGTGATCTGTTCTCCGAATCGGCTCAGGTATACGTACGTTATGCTGAGGCCGAAGTAGAAAAACATATCAACTTCATTCGCAAATTCGATAAAGACGATCTGGCTTACTACAGAAAGTAAAGAGTTTATTTCAAGACTAAAAAAGGGATTCGGATAGCCGGATCCCTTTTCTTTTTGTATTACGGAAGAGCCGCAAGGCTTTTTATCCTCCGAAAATACCCAATTAATGTCAAATGATTTGGCTATGTGGCTGGTTTTTACGAATATTGCAACAAAATTAGAGAGATACCGGATTACGGATCAATATAACACGAAAAAACTTCAGTAAATAATCTATTAAAAGAAAAACAATTATGCGGAAAATCACGTTAGGTCTGATACTATGCAGCATGGTTACGCTTTGCTTTGCCGGTCAACGACCTTTAGAGGGATTTAAGTATGCCTCGGAAAAAGCCCCGGTGGGCAACGAATGGGAATCACCGGAGAACTTAGCACTCAACAAAGAACAACCACGCGCCTGGTTCTTTTCCTTCCAGGATGTGGAAAGCGCACGGAAGGTGTTGCCTGAAAACAGTAAATACTGGTTGTCACTGAATGGTGACTGGAAATTCAATTGGGCACCCGATCCGGACTCCCGCCCCAAAGATTTTTATCAAACAACTTTCGATGTTTCGGGATGGGACAATATCCCGGTTCCCTCAAGCTGGAATATTTATGGCATCCAGAAAGACGGAAGTCTGAAATACGGAGTACCCATCTACGTGAATCAACCTGTAATTTTCATGCACAAAGTGAAAGTAGACGACTGGCGCGGAGGTGTGATGCGTACTCCCCCGACCAACTGGACTACTTATAAAGACCGTAACGAAGTGGGTTCGTTCCGTCGCGACTTCGACATCCCGCAGGACTGGGACGGTCGTGAAGTATTTATCAGCTTCGACGGCGTAGACTCTTTCTTCTACCTCTGGATCAACGGACAGTATGTAGGTTTCTCCAAGAACTCACGCAACACAGCCAACTTCAACATCACTCCTTACCTGCAAAAAGGAAAGAATACCGTTGCTGCCGAAGTATACCGCAGCTCGGACGGCTCATTCCTTGAAGCACAGGATATGTTCCGCCTGCCGGGTATCTTCCGTACCGTAGCCCTCTATTCTACTCCGAAAGTACAGGTACGCGACCTCGTCGTAATCCCCGACTTGGACGAGACATACACCAATGGTTCATTGGCTATCAGCGCTGACATCCGTAACTATGGCAAGAAAGCTGCCAAAGGATACCAGATGGCTTATACACTTTATGCAAACAAACTGTATTCGGACGAAAATACCCCCGTTGCCAATGCGGTTGCCAATGCTACTGTGAACCTGGTGAACCCGAACGAAACCGTAGAGGCCGAGAAAGCGATATTGAACGTGCAGTCACCCAACAAGTGGTCGGCTGAGTTCCCTTACCTCTATACACTCGTTGCTGAACTGAAAGATAAGAAAGGCAAAACAATAGAAACCGTTTCAACTACTGTAGGTTTCCGTAAAGTTGAAATCAAAGACACCCCTGCTTCCGCAGACGAATTCGGACTGGCAGGCCGTTACTATTATGTAAATGGCAAGACCGTGAAACTGAAAGGTGTCAACCGCCACGAATCAAATCCTGCCGTAGGTCATGCCATCACTCGCGAAATGATGGAGAAAGAGGTAATGCTGATGAAACGTGCCAACATCAATCACGTACGTAACTCCCACTATCCGGACGATCCGTACTGGTACCATCTATGCAACAAATACGGACTCTATCTGGAAGATGAAGCCAACATCGAGTCTCACGAGTATTATTATGGAGCCGCTTCACTGTCTCATCCGGTGGAGTGGAAAAACGCCCACGTAGCCCGTGTGATGGAAATGGTTCACGCCAACGTAAACAATCCTTCAATTGTCATCTGGTCATTGGGTAACGAAGCCGGACCGGGAAAGAACTTCGTAGCAGCATACGATGCACTGAAAGCATTCGACCTGTCACGCCCTGTTCAGTACGAACGTAACAACGACATCGTCGACATGGGTTCCAACCAGTATCCTTCCATCGGCTGGATGCGTGGTGCCGTGAAAGGTAATTATGATATCAAATATCCGTTCCATGTTTCGGAATACGCTCACTCTATGGGTAACGCCTGCGGTAACCTGGTGGACTACTGGGAAGCTATCGAATCGACCAACTTCTTCTGTGGTGGAGCTATCTGGGACTGGGTAGACCAATCGATGTACAATTACGATAAGAAAACCGGAGAGCGCTATCTGGCTTACGGTGGTGACTTCGGTGATACTCCGAATGACGGACAGTTCGTTATGAACGGTATCGTATTCGGCGATCTGGAACCGAAACCACAATATTATGAAGTGAAGAAAGTGTACCAACACATCGGTATACAACCAATCGATGTAGAAAAAGGACAGTTCGAAGTATTCAACAAGTATTACTTCAAAAACCTTTCGGACTATAAAGTTAAATGGTCACTTTACGAAAACGGTAAGGAAGCACAATCGGGCATATTGTCCATGGATGAAGTGGCTCCGCGTACCCGTACGCAGATCACGGTTCCTTATCAGTTCAGTAAACTGAAAGCCGATTCGGAATATTTCGTGAAGATTCAGTTCCTGCTGAAAGACAACATGCCTTGGGCTGACAAGAACTTTGCGCAGGCAGAAGAGCAGATACTCGTTAAAGAAGCTACTGCACGTCCTGCCATCAACACTGTAGCATCCGGAAGCGACAAACCGGAAGTAATTATGATTAAAGCGAGCGATATCATTACCATTAAAGGCAATGGCTACACAGCTCAATTCGATATCAAAACAGGTACTATCTACAGCCTGACATACGGAAACGAAAAAGTAATTACTGACGGTAACGGTCCGAAGCTGGATGCGCTCCGCGCGTTCACGAACAACGACAACTGGTTCTACTCTCAGTGGTTCGACAACGGACTGCACAACCTGAAGCACTCAGCTACCGGCTTCGATATGACTACCAAAGAAGACGGCACAGTCGTATTGTCATTCACAGTAGAATCTCAGGCTCCGAACGCAGCTAAGATTTTGGGTGGAACGAGCTCTGGCAAGAACAAAATTGAAGAACTGACGGACAAGAAGTTCGGCAGCAATGACTTCAAGTTCACCACCAATCAGGTATGGACTGTCTATAAAGACGGTTCCATCGAACTGGAAGCAAGTATCACATCCAATCAGCCGAGCCTCGTATTGCCTCGTCTGGGATATATGATACGCGTGCCTCAGCAATATGATAACTTCACTTACTACGGACGCGGACCTATTGACAACTATGCCGACCGCAAGGTAGGACAGTTCATCGAGCAACATAAGAACACGGTTGCCGGAGAATTTGTCAACTTCCCCAAACCACAGGATATGGGTAATCACGAAGATGTGCGCTGGTGTGCATTGACCAACAACGCAGGCAACGGTGCCGTGTTTGTAGCTACCGACCGCTTGTCGGCTTCGGCTCTGCCCTACTCCGCACTCGACCTGATCCTGGCTTCACATCCGTATCAGTTGCCGAAAGCCGGTGATACTTATCTTCATCTGGATGCAGCCGTAACCGGTCTGGGTGGCAACAGTTGCGGCCAAGGTGGCCCGCTGGAACAAGACCGTGTCTTCGCCAGCCATCACAACACAGGTTTCATCATCCGCCCTGCGGGTAAAGACCTGACTGCAACAGCCAATGTAGCCCCTGCCGGAGAGATGCCGTTGTCCATTACCCGCAACCGTGCCGGTACAGTATCTGTATCATCACAGAAAAAGGATGCCGTTATCCTCTATACGGTAGATAAGAGTAAGCCCAAAACTTACACCGAACCGATCGCATTACGCAACGGCGGTACAGTGACTGCCTGGTTCAAAGATGCACCTTTCATCAAAGCAACCATGACATTCGACAAGATCGAAAGCATCCAGACGGAAGTGATCTATGCAAGCAGCGAAGAATCGGATGGAGGCGAAGCCAAGAACCTGACCGACGGTGACCCGAATACCATCTGGCACACCATGTTCTCTGTAACCGTGGCTAAACACCCGCACTGGGTAGACCTGGATGCCGGTGAAGTGAAAACAATTAAAGGTTTCACTTACCTTCCACGTCAGGACAGCAGCAACGGTAATGTGAAAGATTACACCATCCACGTAAGCCAGGATGGCAAAGAATGGGGTGAACCAATCCTGAAAGGTACTTTCGCAAGAGACCTGAAAGAGAAGAAAGTAATGTTCGAGAAACCTGTAAAAGCCCGTTACATCCGCTTCACCGCTCTGAGTGAACAACGCGGACAAGACTACGCTTCGGGTGCCGAACTGACGATTCTGGCTGAATAAGAGTACGGCCAAGCATAAAAAAACAGAGCCTTTATCAAGGCGGAACAGACACTCTGTCCACCCTTGATAAAGGCTCTGTTTATATCATACAAAGGCTCTGATAGAAACCGGAGAGGCCTCTTTATCCAACGCATGAAATAAACCTTTTACCAGTCCTCCATTACACCTTCCCTCTTAAAGACGATAAGCTGATTCCGGAGAGTACTGATTTCACGCCTCATCAGTTCCATCCTTTCCAGCAAATGATGAATGGCATCGATACCCTCCATATTGATGGACAGGTCGTAATACATACGGCTGTATCGTTCCACATCGGGAAGTTGCGACGCAAGCAGATAGTGCTCGCCGCCCTCGGTGCGTACCTCAATCAAGCCACCCTCTTCTAACAGGTCGATAAATGAAGGCTCAATATGACATTTGTGACAGTATTCACTGACTATTATTAATTCGGTCTGCATAGCGCTCTTTCATTATTAGTTCATACTCTGTTGTAACTCTCTGAACAGTTCTTTCTGTCTATCTGTCAGACTCGTAGGTATCTTGACTGAATAAGTGACAATCAAATCGCCAAACTGTCCTTCTTTCTTATATATGGGGAAACCTTTACCCTTCAGGCGTACCTTCGTACCATTCTGGGTTTCGGGCTTTATCTTCAGTTTCACTTTACCTTCCAGCGTATCAACCACCTTTTCACCACCCAGTACGGCAGTATAGAGATCGACTTCCACATCCACGTACAGATCGTCTCCGAGACGCTTGAATACAGAATCTTCGGCTATCCGGAAAGTAATATACAGATCGCCTGCCGGACCACCGTTAATACCTTCACCACCGTATCCTTTCAGTTTAATCACCTGTCCGTCGGCTACACCGGCCGGTATTGTGATACGAACCTGCTTTCCATTCACATTCAACACCTGCTTATGGGTCTGTGCCGCATCGCGAAGAGACAGGTGTAGTTCCGCATTAAAATCTTGTCCGCGGAAACCTGATCCGCCTCGTCCGCCTCCGCCCCTATGCCCGAACATAGACTCGAAGAAATCCGAGAATCCTCCGGCATCACCACCCGAGAATCCTTCTCCATCGGACGAGTACCAATAGGAACCACCGTCTCCGCCAAAACCGGAGAAGCCGCCTCCACCCGCACCGGCATGCTGGCGGGCCTTCTTTTGCGCTTCGAATTCGTCCGCATGTTTCCAATGTTCGCCGTATTCGTCGTACTTTTTCCTTTTTTCCGGATCGCTCAATACTTCGTTGGCTTCATTAATCTCCTGAAACTTATCCTTAGCGCTTGGGTCATTCGGATTCAGGTCCGGGTGATATTTACGGGCCAATTTGCGGAAAGCCTTTTTAATATCATCCTGAGAAGCATTCTTGTCAACTCCGAGAATCTTGTAATAATCTATATAAGCCATGTTTTTTATATATTTAAACCTCTATATTAAGTGTATACAAACAACACGCCAACCGGAGTTTTAGGTTCAATTTTTAGCACAAATTAATAGGAATATCGAGTGGTACGTCCTCTTGAACAGGAAGACGGAACCAGAAGCAGGCACCCTCTTCTACTGCCGTATCGACCCCGATCGTTCCTCCCAGGCGCTCTATGATCACCCGGCAGATGGCGAGTCCCAGCCCCGTGCCCTTAACGAAGGAGTTCAGTTTGACAAAACGTTCAAAGACTTTTTCAGCTTTATCGGCGGGAATGCCGATGCCTGTATCTTTCACGAAGAAATAAAGTTCATTCCTCTGTCCGTTCAACCGGTATCCCAACGTAATGGAACCTTCGGCAGTAAACTTCATTGCGTTATTCATCAGATTGATGATGACCTGCGACAAACGCAAACGATCCGTATTGATCACACAGCAGGGCTCCTTTTCAGTAAACAGAATCTGTACCTCTGGATGTTGGTTCTTCTGCTGCATTTGCAGGCAGATGTCTTCCATCAGTTCGTTGATATCCGTCAAGGCATATGAAAAATCCATCGTTCCGGCTTCTATCTTCGACAGGTCGAGAATGTCATCAATAAGCTGCAACAAAAGTTCGTTATTCGAAGTGACAATCCGGATGTACTCCTCTTTCTCTTCGGCATCATCTGTCTGGCAGATCAGGTCGGAGAAACCGATGATGGCATTGAGCGGCGTACGTATTTCATGGCTCATATTGGCAAGAAAGGCCGATTTCAACCGATTGGATTCTTCGGCTTTCTCCTTAGCCTCCTGAAGCATACGGTCTACTTTCAGTTTCTCGGTGATATCTTCAAAGCGCAGCAATCCACCGATGATTTCACCTCCCGTATCACTATAAACGGGAGTAGCGGTAATTTCAAAGTCTACATGATCCACATGGGTAATATGCCTCACCATTTTGCCGGTACTGATGGCCTCCTGAAAAGCACATCTTTTACACGGTTTGTCTCCTCGCCCCGTTGTCCGGTAGCAAGTAGTACCGGGAATATAATGACGTCCGACAACCAGATTCTTTATATTACTGGTCTCTTCCCATTGCACCTTATAATTCCGGTCGATATAAATCAGGCCGAAATCGATACTTCTTAAAGCCAGTTTCTGTTTACGAACGGCTCCCTCCAGTTGCTCTTTGGCAGCCAAAAGCTCCCTTTCGTACATCTTAAGCTGAGTGATCTCCCAACGGGCCACCAGTAACCATTTGCCCAGTTTGCCCGAAGATATGATTGATTTCACCACAAGGGTATCATGCACTTTTCCATCGGCAGTCACATACCTCTCTTCCGCTTTATAGGGTTTTCCGGCCTTGACAAGATCTTCATCTATTTTACGATACTGCTTACCCCGTTCTTCACCAAAAATATCGGCATCGGAAAAGCCGACGGCATCTTTGCGGCTGATGCCCGACTGCAACTCGGCCTCCTTATTCCAGTACGTGTACTTGAATTGTTCCTGAATATCCTTCACCATAATAGGAAACGGAAGATTATCTAATATCTCAAACAGGAAGCGACGATAGTCATCGTCTGCCGAAGCCGATTTACGAAGCCGGAAGTTCTGAAAGAGCAGGAAGCAAACGGTCAGAAACAAAAATACGGATAACACATAAAGCCATAGATTATCGGTTACCCCCATTACCAATAGTAGTTTGGTTGCCATAATTGCATATTATGATGAATTGACGGTAAATATAGAAATTATTCTCCGACTTTCACCACAATATGAAACAAAAGCACCTGTAGGGAACAAAGTTTCAAGATACTACACTTATATCCCCGAGTCTATAGTTTAAATACGTTTTCAGCGAATATTCATCTTCCTGAACATCTCAAAGTCCTCCTTACGCAATCCGATATCGTCGTAAGCCCGCGGCTCGTTGTGGTCGTTCAGGTAAAAGCGGGGGAACTCCGTATAGGACGGGCTTGCCACGGACAGCGAGTCGTTCACATAAGCAGTAGTCACCCCGGCCAGATCGAGTACCGAATGGAACACGACCCGGTTCGAAGCGACAGACTTTTGACGGTTTTGCTGTAAAGCAGCGATATGCTCCAGATATTTCTCCCGGTATGTATCCGAAGTCCAGACAATAAACGGCACGTGCAACTGATAATACGAAGGTACAGGCGACGCATGCAGAAAGAGGTGACGGTCATCGTCAAAAATATCTTCTCCATGGTCCGAAGTATAGAGCATGGCCGAACCGGCATCCTGTTGCTGCAACAAGCCGATCAACCTTGCCAGGAAATCGTCGGTATAGCGAATGGAGTTGTCATAGGCATTAATCAGATTGTCCCGATACTTAAATTCGGCATCCGCTGGACTGTCGGGCCGGAAAAACGCAGCCCCGGCAGGATAGCGCTCACGGTAGTTAAAGTGCGAACCATAGGTATGCAACACAATGAATTGTTTGCGGTTCCCTTTGGCAAGTTCCTCTTTCACCAATGCCAGCAGGTTGTCATCCGAAAGGTTCTGACCGGCGGTCAGCGAATCTTCTTTGATGAAATCGCAATGATCGGCCTCTTTTCCGAAGAAGTCTATAAAAGAATTATTGTAACGCTGATTGGAGAAAAAAGCCGTCTTGAAACCTGCCTCCCTGAAAGCCGTAATAATTCCTTTCTGATGGTAGATAGAGTCGAAATTTTCTGCCGAAACGGCGGACATCAGCATCGGAACGCTCTTATGGGTTGTGTTCGACTGGGTCAGCACATTCGTGAAAGCCGTAAGATTGGGTATTTCCGACAATTTGGGGTTCGTCTCGCGGTCATAACCGTACAACGACCAGTTGAGAGCACGGGATGTCTCCCCCACAACCAGCACGTATATCTCGCGGTCCTCCGCCGGATGGGTGGCAGTAGCATGGAAAGTAAAATCCTTCGAAGTCTCTGCATAGTCGAGGGTCTGTGCGTTGCGCTCTACGGCAAGCACTACGTTGTAGCACACATTGACCGGATATAAATCGGTGGTCATCTCATATTTCTTATCCAGCAGGTAGGCAGCTCCCAACGAAAGAAAGCCAATGGCAAGTACTCCCCACGCACGTTTCCGTTGCCTACGGATAAAATCGCCAGAGAGCCTGCGTTTACGAACAATGGAAATCATACCCAATATCAGGGCGGGTATATACAGTATCACGATCGTAACGAGGACCGGCAGCAGATTGTCGAGCAACTCCATAGCTTCGGAAGAATTGGTCGTAGCCAGATTGAGGAACATATCCACCGCTATGATGGACTGCCCGAACAGATAGAGCAACACGATCTGAAAGGCCCCGAAAAATACAAAAAGAAACAATATCCAGAGCATCTTTCCGCAATTCCTGGACAGGGTCATAATCAGATAATAACAACCCAGAGGTAACAGGACGTTGGCAACCTTAGCCACAAGCGGTAAAGGTTCCGTGAAACACAGTACTATGTTGGGCACAATCAGCACAAACAAAAACAGGTAGAACAAGTTCTCCTGATTATCGAACCATTTCTTTATCTTATTAAAAAGCTTCATTGATATTAAATATAAATCCGGTCTGGCCTTTTCCAAACCCTAAATCCAATCGTACATTCACTCTCTTCTTGAACTCCCACCGGTAGCCGAATCCATAATTGGGAAGTATATGTTTCACCTCGAACGAAGAAAAGTCGGGAAAAATATTTCCGGCTCCCACCCAGACAGCTACTCCGTTACGTTTCCATATATGCTGCCGGAGTTCAACCTGCATATCCACCACATTCTTGTCACGGAATCTGCCATCATAATACCCGCGCATGGAATACGAACTGCCCAATGTTGCCATCAATCCCCAGGGCGGATTGCCGTAAGTCAGCAGCGTATGAAATTGTCCGGCAAGTATTCCACCTTTCCACACCTTACGATAGTAGCTTGTGGTCAGCTCCGTACTGCTGAATGCGTAGTCATTCCCCAGAAACGCAGGACTGAAACGCTGGTCTATGCGCAGATAATACCCCTTATAGGCATTCGTGAGGAAGTCCCGCGAATCGTACACAAGGGAAAGCCCTGCACTGACGTTGGTCGTACGGGTGTCCATCCCCTGCCAGAGTTCGGGTTTCTCAAAGTTGCGTCCGTCGATATAATCGAAACTTGCCATAGGTCCCAGATAGAAGTTTTTTGCCAAACGGAACATAAAGTCAACTTTCACCTGTGCCTGGAAGCGCTTGTAACTGCTTTCATTTTCGTCATTCACCGCATTCCGGTATCCTATTCCCCAATACAAACTGGGAAAAGAATAAAAATAAAGGTTATAATTCAGCCTGTATTTATCTTTCGGAAAAATATGATTGCCCCGAACGCCCAGCAGATAGAATCCGACAGTGGACACATCGCCATACAATGATACGGTGGAAAGCGGCAGAAGTGTATCGGCACGGTCGGTACGGTATAATCCAGCAGCCACCAGTCCCAGCCCAAGCTTGGTATCACTGGAATAATGCGGACCACCGATTACACTGAAATCAAACTTCTTACTTTTCTTCTCTTTATTGGCATCGTTGAAGTAATCAAGGAATTTCTTGATAAAACTACGCTTCACTGCAACAGAGTCGGAGTGGGCAGCGACAGCAGTAGAAGCGGAATCCTCTGCAACAGGAATATACGTAATCGGTGAGAGACTATCGTTACAATTCTCCCCCTGTGCCAAAGATACAGTCCACAGTGCGGAAAAGCATCCAAGTAATAGCCAGTTTTTGTGTTTAGGTTTCATATATTGTTCCCTCTTAAGAAAACTCAATCTACAAAAGTAGTTTTATCATTCCTTGTTACAATCATATTACATTCTCTTTTATCATTTATTGCCTCCATTTAACACTTAATAAACGAAAAAAGTTCAGAATGTGCCATATAAAGCAATATTAAATTCTAAAAACTTGTAAACAACACATAATATCAGCTAATAAAACAACTCTATTATTCTTTAAGTAAATTAAATCCGCTTTATTTGCATTGTACAACTTAACACATTCCCCAACCTTAAACAATGCTTCCATTATGAAACGGAATTACTGGCTATCGGCCATTGTTTTCTTACTTTCCATCCTGCACGCCCAGGCAGATGAATGGATACGGATTAACCAACTGGGCTACCTCCCACAATCTAAAAAGGTAGCTGTATTTATGAGTGAAACCCCGACTGAAGTGAGCAACTATTCACTGGTCAATGTATTTACCGGAAAAACGGTACACACTTTCACATCTCCCCGGAAGACAGGCCCGATCGGACAAATGAAATCAACCTACCGGCTGGACTTCAGTACCTTTGATACACCCGGAACCTACTATCTGAAAGCCGGAAAAGCAGTATCGCCCCACTTCCCCATCAACCACCGGGTATATGACGGGACAGGCGACTTCCTGCTGAATTACATGCGCCAGCAGCGATGCGGTTACAATCCCTTCCTGAAAGACAGTTGCCATGTACATGACGGCTTTATCGTGTATCATCCTACAAAGACCGGACAGCACATCGATGTCCGGGGAGGATGGCATGACGCGACCGACTATCTGCAATATACCACAACCTCGGCCAATGCCATTTATCAGATGATGTTTGCCTATCTGCAAAACCCGGAAGCTTTCGGCGATGCTTACGACGCTACCGGACACCCCGGAGCTAACGGCATCCCGGACATTGTAGACGAAATAAAATGGGGGCTCGACTGGTTGAACCGGATGAACCCTGCCCAAGGAGAGCTTTACAACCAGATTGCCGATGACCGGGATCATGCAGGGATGCGCCTGCCCAATAAAGATTCGGTAGACTACGGCTACGGACGAGGGCAAGGGCGTCCGGTTTACTTTTGCAGTGGCGAGCCACAAGTTCGCGGTAAATTCAGAAATGCAACCACCGGAGTGGCCAGTACCGCAGGCAAATTCGCCTCTTGCTTTGCACTGGGGGCAAAGGTACTGAAAGATTTCTATCCGGACTTCGCCCAAGAAATAGCCTCTAAAGCAGACAATGCCTATCAAGAGGGTATAAAGAAACCCGGTCCCTGCCAGACGGCCTCGGTAAAGTCGCCCTATATTTATGAAGAAGACAATTGGGTGGACGATATGGAACTCGGAGCCATGGAACTGTTCAAAGCTACCGGCAACCCCAAATATCTGGAACAAGCAGTAGAATACGGAAGGCGTGAGCCGGTGACACCGTGGATGGGTGCCGACAGTGCCCGCCACTATCAATGGTATCCGTTCATGAACATGGGACACTACTGGATAGCCAAAGCTTCGGGCAACGAGCGCCTGCGCAACGAATTTATCCGGAACCTGCGAACCGGCATACAGCGAACATACGAAAAAGCCACAAGCAGTCCTTTCCTGCACGGCATACCTTATATCTGGTGTTCGAACAATCTGACCACCGCCATGCTTACGCAATGCCGGCTCTACCGTGAGCTGACAGGCGACACGACTTATGAAGAGATGGAAGCCGCCCTGCGCGACTGGCTCCTTGGGTGTAACCCATGGGGAACCAGCATGATCGTAGAGCTACCTTTATCCGGAGATTATCCGATACAGCCTCACTCTTCATTGCTGAACGCAGGAATAGGCAACACTACCGGCGGACTGGTGGACGGCCCGGTATACCGTACCATCTTCGAAAGTCTCCGGGGAGTAAATATGGAGGGTATTCCGGGAATACCCGGACAGGATTACAAACGTTTCCAACCCGATCTAATGGTCTATCACGATGCACTCCATGATTATTCGACCAACGAACCGACCATGGACGGAACCGCTTGCCTGACCTACTACTTATCTTCTTTACAGAAAGACGGCATGAAACAAGCGAACGCAGCAGCAGACAAGAACATCTACAGCAACGGCGGTATTGTACGTACCGACCCGTCTAAAAAACAAATCACACTCGTATTCACCGCCGCCGATAGGGCAGACGGAGCGGATGCCATCATCAATACCCTGAAAAAGCAAGATATCAAAGGAGCATTCTTCTTCACCGGAGAATTTTACGAACTCTATCCAGACGTAGTGCAACGCCTGCTGAAAGAGGGACACTACGTCGGCAGTCACAGCTACGGACATTTGCTATACAGTCCGTGGGGAAACCGTGATTCGCTGCTGGTGACGCGCGAAGAGTTTGAAAAGGATCTGCTGAAAAGCTACGAAGTGATGCGAAAGGCCGGTATTGAATTTAAAGACGCACCGCTCTACATCCCACCTTACGAATATTACAACCGGCAGATTGCAGCGTGGGCGAAGAGTATGGGTATTCAAGTGGTTAACTTCACACCTGGGACAGGCAGCAATGCCGACTATACCACACCGGACATGAAAAACTACCGAAGCAGCCGGAACATTTATGATAGAATCCTCTCGGTAGAAGCCAGCGAAGGACTGAACGGACACTTGATGCTGATCCATTTCGGAACAGACGATCGCCGGATTGATAAGTTCTACCACGGCTACCTTGAACGGTTGATTAAAGTCCTGAAGAAAAAAGGATATAAATTTGTCCCGTTGCGGGAGGCTGTCGGGATATAGAGACAGCTCTTACTTAATGTAGAATAAGATAAAGGTTAGTTAAGAAGGTTATCATAATAGGTATTTAAGGTACACAACCGCTCCGATTGTTTTCAGTAAATACCCCACCTCCACCCCCAAGGAGGATGTGGTTTGTATAACCTGAGGTCCGCCCCTGCGAAGGTCCGGACCTTTATTATGCTTTCTTGCCAAGATAGTCCTCACTCCTTCGGAACATCAGTACAACAAGTTACCCATCCAGTATCATAAGAGTTGTACAACTCAAGCACTACCAGTTATACAACTCGTCATGCACCAGTTGTACCACTGGCATTCTCTGCCTTCCCAAACACAAGAATCCATCTTCCAGACAAAAATAAAGTAACGTCCCGTAAGGTTTCTCCCGACAAATCTTTATCTTTACAGTCTCAACTTTAATGATACGGATATGAAAAACAAACTACTACTCTTGCTGCTACTTTTGGGAAGCAGCTACATCACAGCGCAGACAGTAATTGAAAATCCCCCTTTCGAAACACGTCAGGGAAGTATACACACCATCTCGAAAATAGAACTCTCGCCAACAGAAACCCGACTGACGATACGAACTGTGTTCCGTCCGCAATGGTGGACCAGCCTGGACAGCCTGACTTACATTTACGTTCCCGAAAGCAAAAAGCAACTTTATCCCCTGCGCATAGAGGGACGTAAATTCGGCGAACAGGTGACGACTCCCGCCTCCGGCATCATAGAGCACGATTGCGTCATCACCTATCCTCCCTTGCCCGAAGGCACTACCCGGATAGACTGGATAGACGATAACCTCAACTCGGAGACCAATACTTACGGCATCTTGCTGGTGAAGCCTCAGGAAACCAAAGAACAGGCCTCCTTCCGCAAGATACGTGGCAACTGGCAGCAGGCAGATGCCGGAAACGGATGGGACATCGGGATTTATGATTCGCTGGCGATTATGGACAACCGTTTCTGGAAATATGATCTTTGCCGGCAACAGGGGAAAAAAATCAAACTGAACTTAAAGGACGAAACAGGCGAGCAGTGCCTGCTCGAAATAACACAGGAAAAAGACGGCAACCTACGTATCGGAAAGAACGGGGAGAAACCCAATAAGTATATCCGTGCCGGATGTCCCCAAAGAAATTATGCGGCAACCACAGCCCCCACGACCCCACAAACAGACTTCTTCCGGAAAGACACGGTTCACATACGCGGATTCCTGGATGGATACAGCCCCAAACTGGGATTCACTACCGTACTGATTTATACGGACAATCACATAACTCACGAAAGCACTCCCGCCGTAGTCACCATCCATCCGGACGGACGCTTTGAGTCGGACTTCGTCGTCAATTATCCCGGAGTGCACCACCTCTCTATAGGTAGCAACTGGATGACATTCTATGTCAAGCCGGGCGAGACCCTGATGCTTTACGTCAACTGGGAAGCCCATCTGGACTATCTCCGCCAAAGGAGACTGAAACCTATGCTGACAGAAACTCTGTACATGGGGCCTTCAAGCAGCATAAATCAGGAACTGATGCCTTGCAAAACGCTGTTCTCAAAAGATTATCAAATCATACTGAATGCGTGCAAAACACTGACACCCTCTGAATTCAAGGCACAACAAGAACCGATGTATCAATTGTGGATGCATCGGATCGACTCGCTGGAGCAGTCGAAAACACTACAGCCCGAAGCGATGCAAATGCTGAAGAACGATGTGATGATCAATTACGGTGCCTGGCTCTTGGAATTTACCCTGATGAGAGACATAGATGCCAGTAAAGATACGACTAACGCGATATTGAAAATAAAGGAAAGCCCGGACTATTATGACTTCCTGAAAGCAATGCCGTTGAATGATGTCCGCAGCATCGGTTGCAACGGCTTCTCTACCTTTATCAACCGCATTGAATTTATGAACCCCTTCCGACCGGCAAGCTGGCAAATAAGGAATGACTCAGACGACAGGGTGAAGATATATGCAGAAAGCTGGCGAAAGCAAAAGAAGATATTGCAGGATACGACGGGAATGCCTTTCCCGGTAGTCGGCGAACTCATTCTGACGCGCTCCTACCCGTTCCTGGCCCAAACTCTCAAGAGCGAAAAGAAGGCTTTTGCTCTGCTGGACACACTGAAGAGTTATCTGCACGACCCATTCCTGTCAGCGGAGGCCGAACGCATATACCGCCAGATTTATCCCGCACAGGGGAAAAAGCCGCAAGAGCTTCCGGCAGGAAAAGGTACGGACATCATCCGTAAACTGACAGCACCTTATCTGGGGAAATTTGTGATTATCGACTTCTGGGCAACGTCTTGTGGCCCTTGTCGCGCCAGCATCGAGAAGCATGCGGATTTGAGAAAAGAATACCGCAACAGTCCCGACATCAAGTTCATTTTTGTTACCAGCAACCAGGACTCACCGGAAAAAGCTTATGAAAGCTATGTGGAGAAGCACCTGAAAGAGGAAACCATCTTCCGCCTTCCACAAAGCGACTATAACTATCTGAGGGAATTATTCCGTTTCAATGGCATTCCCCGTTACGTGTTGCTGGACCGTGACGGCAAACTGCTGGACGGAGACTTCCCGATGTATAATATTGAACTGTTCCTGAAAGAATCTAAAATAAGGAAGGAGTGAAAAAGATTGTTCACCACAGAGTAACACAGAGTCCCACAGAGAGAAAATAATAGAAATTAAAACTCTGTGAGACTCTGTGTTACTCTGTGGTGAACATCTGCCTCTATTGGGCACAAAATTATTTTTGCAGTATACGGATAAACGTATCGATATCTTCTTCCGTTGTATCAAACGAAGTGACCAGGCGTATTTCGTCAGCCTCTTCATTCCAGAAATAGAAGAAATAAGATTGCAGCATGCGGTCTATTTCGGCACGGGGCATGGTCAGGAACAGCTGGTTGCTTTCCACCTTCTGAGTGAAACGTACACCGGGGACCTGCCTCAGGGCATCAGCAAGACGCTTTGCCATCGCATTAGCATGGGTTGCGTTTTTCAGCCATAGTCCGTCTGTCAGATAAGCGGTGAACTGGCAAGAAAGATAACGCATCTTGGATGCTAACTGAGCCGATTGCTTACGCACGAAGCGCGCCTCTGGTTTCAGTGAGTCATCGAATACGATCACGCACTCTCCCATCATCAGCCCATTCTTGGTTCCACCGAAACTGAGCACATCGATACCGCAATCTACAGTCAGCGCCCGCAATGAAAGCCCCAGCGAAGCACAAGCGTTGGCTATGCGCGCACCGTCCATGTGCACCCGCATACCGTATTGATGGGCAAGCGAAGTAATGGCTTTCAATTCGTCGGGTGTATAGACGGTACCCAGTTCCGTACATTCCGAAAGATAAATAGCTCCCGGCTGAGAGTGGTGCTGGTCGGCAAAGCCATGCAGATAGGGTGTGATCAGTTCCGGAGTCAGCTTCCCGTCGGGAGTGGCGATAGGGCGGATCTGACAACCGGTCATCTTCACCGGAGACCCGCATTCATCCACATAAATGTGCGCAGTTTCGGCACAAAGGATAGAGTTGTAAGGGCGAGTCATCAATTGCAGGGCAATGACATTGCTGCCTGTCCCATTGAAAACAAACAGTGACTCACAATCGGCTACAAACGTTTCTTTAATTTTCCGGACAGCTTCTTCTGTCCACAAATCATCGCCATAGCCCAAGGCATGATCCCGGTTAGCCCGTGTCAAGGCTTCCATAATGGCAGGATGCACACCCGAATTATTATCAGAGGCAAAACTTCTCATAGTGTGTTAAAGATAAATTATTCTGCAAAGGAAGAAAATTATTCGCAGAAAAAGAAAGGATTTCACCACAGATTACACAGATTTCCACAGCACCTTTACTATTAAATATCAACGGAATAAATCATTAATCTGTAGAAATCGGTGTAATCTGTGGTGAAATCAAACTCCCTCAGGAATGAAACTTCTTCTTGCGAAGCCAATAGTCCAATCCAAGCAATAACAGGACTAACGTTGCAATATAGCTATAAAAGACCAACAAGAGAGAATCAACATGGGAGAAATCCATACCGGACAAGCAGTCCTTAACATTGAATTCCAATTTGAGAACAAGCGTATATACTCCTACTCCCAACAACAGCAATATACCGGCAACCATGCCACACAGCATCGCCCGCTCCTTCCGCTTCTGTTGTTTCTCCGCTTCCAGACGGATCTGCTCCATCATCCGATAATTAAAATTAGACGGCAATCTGCCGGACTGCCTCTTTCGGAGGGCCTGTTTCAATGCATTTTCCGTAGGTTTCTTCTCTGTTTCCATCATCACTCCTTTCCGTTCATCAATACATAAATTTTTTTACGGGTACGGTGCAGTTTCACTTTCACATTTCCCGGTGAGAGTTTCAGCACCTCCCCTATTTCTTCTATCGACTTCTCTTCATAATAGAAAAGTGTAATCAAGACTTTTTCTTCGACACTCAACAAGTCGATGGCCTGAACCAGCCTCGTTGTCCGTTCTTCGTCATCGGTAGGGCAAAGTATTTCGTCGGCTTTTTCATCGGGTACATTATTTATAGTACCTTCCTCAATATAAAGAAACTCCTGTTTCTTTTTGCGGGTAGCGGATACAGCTGCATTATAAGCAATCCGATAAAGCCAGGTAGAAAAGCGGCACTCTCCCTTATAGCTCTCAAGACAACGGAAGGCTTTCAGAAAAACATCCTGCACCAACTCTTCCGCATCTTCGGAACAACCGACAATCTGCACAATCAGCACATAAAGCGGACGGCTGTAACGGTCGATAAATACAGAAAAAGATTCTGTGTCTCCGTTCAGTATCCGTGCTATGTATTGTGTTTCTTCGTTCTGTACCATGATATTCGGTTAGACGCAGGCGGATTAGAAAGGTTACAAGCAAAAAAATATTTTTTTCTTTGTAACCTTTCCGTAGTCTGTTGCGTCAAACAGTGCAAAGAACGGAATTATTCACTTAAAAACATACGATCATGATGGATTTCATTACAGTCCCCTTAGTTGTGGGCATCATTACCTTAGGTATTTACAAATTGTTTGAACTTTTTGCATGCAGACGCGAACGTATCACTCTTATCGAAAAGTTAGGAGAAAAGATGTCAGAAGGCAATCTCGAACTGACTGGGAAGATTGGTTTGCCCGACTATAATCGTTCTCAACCATCATTCGGTGCTTTGAAAGGCGGCTGTCTGTTGCTGGGAGTAGGACTGGGACTATTAATCGGTTTTATCCTCAGTTATGTAAGCTTCTCTCTGTATGACTTTGACAGATTCGACAAAGGATATCCCCGCGAAATGATAGGAGTTATCTACGGATCATGCACACTTCTCTTCGGAGGAGCTGGATTAGTGACTTCTTTTTTGATAGAACGGAATTTCTGCAATAAAAAGAAAGAGGAATAAAAAATAATCTCCGGAATGCAATACCACTGGACTGTTCCGGGGATTTTTTTCACAATAAGCAGCATCTATCCAATATAAACATTTACACAGAGGTAAACATAAAGTTCTTCCTCTTCTTGTTCAAACTCAATCTTATCTTCTCTGGCTAACCAGCCCAGAGCTGCCCCCAATTCCTTATCCTTTAACCCGGATTTCCTTTTCAGGTTGCCATAACTCCATTTGTCATTGTTGCTCAACAATTGCCAAACTTTTCCGGCATTCAAGCCGATTTCATTCTTATCCATTTGATACAAAAGTTTAAAGGTTAAAACACATAAAGCTACTATTTACGCGGTGTAAGTTAACAAAATTATGTAAGCATTGTTACTACAAAAACACTAAAAACATACTACATACGATATTTTTAACATAAAATCTATCTTATATACCAATCTACCAAGGTTATTAGCATACGTTAAATATACAACTTTTTGATATAATCACCTGTTATTGCATCATTGAATAACCTAAACTGAATGATAGATATGGGAAAGAAGGTAGCAGAACAGCTTGTCGACACTCTGATTGAGGCAGGTGTCAGAAGAATTTATGCAGTAACAGGCGACAGTCTGAACGAAGTGAATGAAGCCGTCAGGCAAAACGAAGCAATGAAGTGGATACATGTACGTCATGAAGAGACCGGTGCGTATGCCGCAGGTGCGGAAGCACAACTGACCGGACTGCCGGGATGTTGTGCAGGAAGCAGCGGACCGGGACATGTCCATTTAATCAATGGGCTTTACGATGCTCACCGTTCGGGAGCTCCTGTGATAGCCATTGCCTCAACTATTCCAACCGGAGAATTCGGAACTGAATATTTTCAGGAAACCAATACGATCAAACTATTCAATGACTGTAGTTTCTATAACGAAGTAGCTACTACTCCCCAACAGTTTCCCCGCATGCTGCAATCGGCCTTGCAAACAGCCACTACCCGAAAAGGAGTAGCCGTAATCGGGCTTCCCGGTGACTTGGCAAAGAAACCGGCAGCCCAAGTAGAGTCCTCTGAACAGATTTATCCGTTAGCTTCGTCTGTATGTCCGGCCGAAGAAGACCTGATCCGGCTGGCCGGCATGCTGAATCACTACGGACGCATCACCCTGTTTTGTGGTATAGGCTGTAAAGGAGCACATGAGGAAATCATCCAGATGTCCGAGATTCTAAATGCTCCTGTCGCGTATACTTTTAAAGGAAAAATGGAAGTACAATATGACAATCCCTATGAAGTAGGTATGACCGGACTACTGGGTATGCCTTCCGGCTATTACAGCATGCACGAAGCAGAAGTGCTTGTCATGCTCGGAACCGATTTCCCCTATTCCGCCTTTTTACCCGATGATATAAAAATTGTCCAGGTGGATATTAAACCCGAAAGACTGGGACGACGTGCCAAAGTGGATCTGGGGCTTTGTGGAGATATACGCTCTACTCTTCGTGCCTTATTGCCCATGCTACAACAGAAAAAGGATGACTCTTTTTTACGTAAACAGCTGAAACGTTACGAAGGAGTAAAGAAAGATCTGGCTGCCTATACGGAAGATAAAGGCAAAATGGATCAGATTCATCCGGAATATGTGATGTCCGAAATCAATAAGATTTCATCCGATGACACCATCTATACGGTAGATACAGGTATGACGTGTGTATGGGGAGCCCGCTATCTGCAAGCGACCGGAAAGCGGCACATGCTGGGCTCTTTCAATCATGGTTCGATGGCAAATGCCCTGCCCCAAGCTATAGGAGCAGCGTTGGCTTGCCCGGACAGACAGGTAATCGCCCTTTGTGGTGACGGAGGATTATCCATGACATTGGGAGATCTGGAGACTGTGGTACAATATAAACTCCCTATAAAAGTGATTGTGTTCAACAACCGGTCCTTGGGAATGGTAAAACTGGAAATGGAAGTAGACGGACTGCCGGATTGGCAGACGAATATGCTGAATCCTAACTTTGCACAAGTAGCCGAAGCAATGGGTATGACAGGCTTCAATGTTTCCGATCCGGAAGAGGTATTAAATACATTATGTAATGCATTCGAACTGGAAGGTCCCGTATTGGTAAATATCATGACCGACCCGAATGCTTTGGCCATGCCTCCGAAAATAGAATTAGGCCAAATGGTAGGCTTCGCCCAATCCATGTATAAACTACTGATCAACGGACGCTCACAGGAAGTTATCGATACGATCAATTCGAACTTTAAACATATCAGAGAGGTATTTTAATGATGAACAGGGTTGGGTGAATGATGAATGGTAAACGATGAACGGTAAATAATGGATAATTATGATCCACACCTTGCGTTCATCGTACACCATTCAGCATTCATCATTTATCATGTACAGCCTTTAGCAACCACGCCAATTGTACTCCCAGGTCTTTCATATTTCTCAACCCTTCTGCATCATCATAAACTTCTCCCGGCATTTCACCAATACCGAAGTTCCAGTAAGTAGATCCGGGAACAATCATTCCGCTTCCGAGCATAAAACGGTTAAGTTCATCATAAACCGTTACGGCACCACCTCTGCGGACACTAATCACGGCAGCTCCAACTTTACGTGTCAGTGTACGCCCTTGTCCGATAGTGGTCAACCCCAATCGGTCCATAAAAGCTTTCATCTCCGCGCTCACACTACCATAGTAAGTAGGTGATGCCAGAATTATTCCGTCTGCCTCCTGGGCTTTTCGGATAAACTCATTCATTGGGTCGGTCTTGATGACACATTGTCCGTCCTTTGTCTTGAAACAAGTATAACATGAAGCACAGCCACGCAGCAACTTCCCACCCAACTGTACCAATTCGGTTTCTATACCGGCTTCCTGTATAGGTTTAAACACTTCATTAATTAGCATCTCTGTATTGCCACCTTTACGGGGACTTCCGTTAAACGCCACAATTTTCATTTTGTCTGTTCTTTTATAGGTTTAAAATGCAAATATAAATTAGTAAAATATGTTAGAGTAAAAGTGCCCTTGGTTCCGGCCCTCCTATTTTGTTTTATTATTGATACACAAGCACAATTTAACACAATTTACCGCAGTTAACGTACGATGACTCCTTAGGGATTAATCTGACTTACATCAACAGCAATCACGCCTCTAAGAGGGGTTACATATATCCCTTGACGGTTACATCCACCCACTATGTAAAGCGTATTTTTCCAGTAGAAAAGCCCTGCATTTTCCACGTCCAAAGCAGCCAGTTCGTAAATACGCACTGTATCTGTTTCAATATTGTAAACCTGTAAGTTGCGATTCTCAAAAATATAAATATAGCTGCCATCAGAAGCCAGTCCGGGATAGGAAACTCCATCTTTCAGGTCACACAATCGTTGCCATTTCCCCGTCCGCAAATCGTAACTCGCAGCTGTCCACATAGGTGCTGTATGGTAACCACCCCAAAAATAAACCTTATCTCTCACCAGAATGCCATTCATTCTGCCACACCGCCCGGCAGGAATGGTATCTTCCAGTTCATACCAGACACCTCGTTTCAAATCGAGCGTGTGTATTTTATTAGAAAAAACTTTCTCTTTTATAGCCCCTCCCATCGCATACAAACAGTCACCGTAAATGAAAGAAGTGAAATCAACTGCCTGATGGGGATTGACGGGATCGACATACAACGTATCCTTATCCAAATCATAAATTTCCATTGTAGCATCTGTATACTCCAACTGCCGGTTAGTGGAAAATCTTTTCCCTCCTAAAACAAAAACTTTGCTATTATAGAAATGGGCAACATGGCCGGCACGCGGTATAAAGCCTTTAGCACATTTCTTCCACATATCGGTTGCAATATCATACACATACATATTGGAAGAACGATACTCCCAGGCTTCAGTACCTTGCCTGTATTTATTGGATGCCATTCGGACCAGTGTTTCATCACCGCCAACCACATAAATCTTCCCTGCATGCAGAAATCCGCCGTAAGAGTATAAAGGCTTGGGTAAAGGAGCTAGTGACGTCCACTCCAGGAAGAATGGCGGACGCTCTCCGCTAACCACTACCTCATGCAGCAATTGGGGATGCTCATATAGAGTCACTTTATATTCGAGACGCTGTAATTGGGGTAATGTACACTTCAACGGCAAATAGCCGACATGCGAAAAGACGATGGTATCACTTTTCGTCATCATATCACAGCTAAAGAAAAATTCTCCTTTTCGGTCTGTCGATCCGATTCCAACGGAATCTTTCTGCAAGTAAATATTCACACCGGACAAGAGCCGTCCCTTTACACCATCCACAACAACTCCTTTAGTTTGAGCATCAACAACTGGTCCCCCCAAAAAGAGAGCACATAGAAATAAAGCCGCACGCGAATACTTTGTCAACATATTGATCCCCCAAAATATGAGCTACAACTCCATCACCATCAATATCGGATTATCATCCTCCCTTATCTTTACTCCCGGAATTTCACCCATAGCTTCATCCGCCGGAATAAAAAAAGCAAGTTTATTTCCACTTATATAAGCAGGTAATAATTTGATGATTGTACCCGAAAGTAAACGAAATTGGATTCCACGGAACACTGTAAACTGATTGGGACGGGTCAAGATACTTCTCGACACGATTTGATTCGTTTTCCGGCTCCATATTTCGCCCAGAACTTGCTCTTTGTATGCATACTGCAAATAATAATATCCCGGGAAAGTACTAATAGATAATCCTTTAATAAATGGATCATATTGATTCCACTTCATGAATTGCTTTACATCTTCCGAAGACGGCGCATATTTGCCTTTACGAAGGATAAAGTCAAGTTTCAATCCGTCCGGAGTCAAAAGAAAAACACTATCGCTATTAATGTGATTAAACAAACAAAGATCAGGACTGCACGCTTTTATACTGCTATTCAACATAGTAGCTCCCCGTGTAATATAATCGGCCGTCGAATCAAAAGGTAAAATGGAAGACTTCACCCGCAACGCCGTATCCGTCACAATAACTTCTGATTTACCTTTACTGAAACTACCACGAAAAAAATAAGAATCGCCCTGCATGTGCAATAAATAATTAAATTCGGAATCGGCCAAATTAATCTCCCGGAAGAACTTCCCCTGCTTATTATAGATGATATGTTTATAACTGCCATTATCAAAAACACGAATAGTGGAATCTTTTAGATGGTATACGACTGAAGATAAATAAACATATTCTCCGGGCCCATTGCCTACATGCCTGAAGCTATTTAAGAAATTACCTTTATAATCGACACAATTTATCCATTGACTTTTCCCTTCCGAAATAATGCACATATCATCATCGAGATACTCTATTACAGGATGACCGTCCATCAGATGAGAAGAGGACAATGGTATATAAGTAATCTTTTTGGCCACACTATTCCACATAAACGTATCAGGAACTTGTTTATGGATTGCCGAAGCAAAATCTAATACAGGTATAGTATCTCCTTTTATTTTGTGGCCACCGGTATTAATCCCCGGCTGAGAAGTACAAGCTATCACCCCCAAAGCAACGAACCATAGAAATATAAGATGTGCCTTCATATATAAGTTTGTTTTGGTTTGAATATACGAATGTACACAAATATATAATCTCGGCAAAGCGTTCCACGCAATATCCGCAAAGGTCAACAAAAAAAGCTGCTTCCGTTTCCGAAAGCAGCTTTCTTTTTTCAATCCTGGGAATAAATTACATCATTCCACCCATTCCTCCCATTCCGGGAGCGCCCATCGGCATTTCGGGTTTATCTTCTTTCTTTTCTACAATCACACATTCGGTAGTCAGGAACATACCTGCGATAGAAGCGGCATTCTCCAAAGCAACACGTGTTACTTTAGCAGGATCTACCACACCGGCTGCATGAAGGTTTTCGTAAACATCCAAACGGGCATTATAGCCATAGTCACCTTTACCTTCACGAACTTTCTGAACTACTACAGCACCTTCTTTACCGGCATTGGCTACAATCTGACGCAACGGTTCTTCGATAGCACGTTTAATGATTTCGATACCGGTTGTTTCGTCGGCATTGTCGCCTTTCATACCTTCCAAAGCATCGATTGCACGGATGTAAGTTACGCCACCACCCGGTACGATACCTTCTTCAATAGCAGCACGAGTAGCGCGAAGTGCATCATCCACACGATCCTTCTTTTCTTTCATTTCTACCTCAGAAGCAGCACCTACGTAAAGAACAGCTACACCACCTGACAGCTTAGCCAAACGTTCCTGCAATTTCTCACGGTCATAATCTGATTTAGTAGCAGCAATCTGAGCCTTGATCTGGTCGCAACGTTCTTTGATGTTTTCTTTAGCACCGGCACCGTTTACAATTGTAGTGTTGTCTTTAGAAACAGTCACTTTGTCAGCAGTACCTAACATTTCGATAGTAGCCTGCTCCAGTTTCAGACCCTTTTCTTCGCTGATCACCACACCACCGGTCAATACGGCAATGTCTTCCAGCATTTCTTTTCTGCGGTCACCGAAGCCCGGAGCTTTTACTGCACAAATCTTCAACTGAGAACGCAGACGGTTCACTACCAATGTAGTCAATGCCTCACTATCTACATCTTCCGCAATAACCAACAAAGGACGGCCTGACTGTACAGCCGGTTCGAGGATAGGCAAGAAATCTTTCAGGTTAGAAATCTTCTTGTCGTAAATCAGGATGTAAGGTTTCTCCATCTCACATTCCATCTTCTCCGTATTAGTCACGAAGTAAGCCGACAGATAACCGCGGTCGAACTGCATACCTTCTACCACACCGATAGTAGTATCAGTACCTTTAGCCTCTTCAATAGTAATTACGCCATCTTTAGAAACTTTACGCATGGCATCAGCAATCAGTTTACCGATAACCGGATCATTATTAGCGGAAACAGTAGCAACCTGCTCGATCTTGTCATAGTTATCACCAACTTTCTCTGCCTGATTTTTAATAGAATCAACCACTTTGACAACAGCCTTGTCAATACCACGTTTGATATCCATAGGGCTTGCACCGGCAGTTACATTCTTCAAACCTTCTGCTACGATAGCCTGAGCCAAAACAGTTGCAGTAGTTGTACCGTCACCGGCATCGTCACCTGTTTTAGAAGCAACTTCCTTTACCAACTGTGCACCGGTATTCTGGTAAGCATCTGTCAGTTCAATTTCTTTTGCCACTGTCACACCATCTTTAGTGATGTGAGGAGCACCGAATTTTTTCTCAATAATTACATTACGTCCTTTCGGGCCCAGTGTTACTTTTACCGCATTTGCCAAAGCATCAACACCTTTTTTCAATTGATCGCGAGCTTCGATATTGAATAATATTTCTTTTGCCATAATGATTTTACTATTTAATTAATTGATTAAACACTACGTTTATTAACCCAAAACAGCGAGAACATCGCTCTGACGCATGATAAGGTATTTTGTACCTTCTACTTCAAGTTCTGTTCCGGCATACTTTCCATAAAGAACCGTATCGCCTGTTTTTAATACCATTTCTTCGTCTTTCGTACCGTGACCAACTGCCACAACTTCACCCTTCAAAGGTTTCTCTTTTGCTGTATCAGGAATAATGATACCACCAATTGTTTTTTCTTCTGCAGGTGCAGGGAGTATCAGCACTCTGTCTGCTAATGGTTTAATGTTCATAGTTACTTTTTATTTTTATATGTTATACTTATTATAGTAATATTTTGTCCTTTTAGCAGGACGAATAACCTATTGCGAAAAGTGTGCCAAAAGGGAAGAATGATTGTTTGTCAGAGAAGGACTGCCAAAATGACTGATGACATTGGAAAAACAGGCGCTTACTTAATAGGTAAGAGAATGATAAGTCATTCATTTTATCGTTGCAAATGTATGGATAATTTTTAATGTATCCAAAATATTTCTTTTCTTTTTTTTAAATGAAACTATTTAATATTTGCCTTTTACACCAGTTCTTTTTATTAAATTGTTATCTATGAATGATTTTTAAAGTAAATATAATTCCTTATTATAAAATAATATATATCTATATGACTGTTTCTTGCCATGAGATTATGAATTTAACTCAAAACTACCCGTAAGAGCATATGTCCATAAAATAAATTCTCTTACCTATTAAGTATGAGAAAAGTCTTTTCCTAATCTTTATTATTACGTTATCGTATAACGCCTCTGTAAGAGGTAAGAGCGTAGCGTGCCTTATCAACAAATCATTTTTAATTTCTTATCAAAACGCTTTGTAACCTCAACATTGCTGTTTTTGTATTACGCCAACTTACACAAGGGGGAGTATCTCCCATTCGATTATTCACCAAAACAATAACAAATACTCAACATTATGAAAACATTAAAACTATTGTTTATTACTGCATTGTCTGCAATGACTCTAAGTTGCAGCGAAAAAGCTACAACAGAAATTCCTGAAACAGAATTGAGAAACATCAGTTGTACCACTCAATTAACAACTCATTCTTCCGCCCAAACAAGAGGATCCGCACCAACAAGTCTGGACGAGGACCATTTCGTGCTGTATGCATTCAAAAAAAACGGAGAAGGTAACTTTAGTTATGAAGAGGCTAAACACCCAGCAACTGCCATTAATGGAGAAACCTGGAAATATAATGCTGCATTTCCGGTAGGTACCTATAAATTTATTGCATTTTACAATCTGGACGAAAGCAACCGAACTAATCTCAATGAAATTATAGAAAACATAAAAAATATAAGTTGGGAGACTGTATTAAAAAGTATCGTAATTACCCATTACCCCTCTACCTCTTCCCAATACCAAACGGACATGAATGAAATTTTCTGTGGTAATACGGAAGAGATAAATATTTCCAGTGGTGTAGGCGGAGATGACAATGAAATAAAAATAGAATTAACTTTGGCACGTATTGTATCACGCATAGATATTAAGTTTATCAAAGTAGCGTCAAACGATCCCACAATAGAAGTACCATATAAAACAGGTAATATATTTGGAAGTACAGAGGCGAACCCATTGACATCGTTGATCTTCAAGCCAACAAATATCCCTCTCAAATATAACCTTTATGGAGAAAATCCGGACTATACAGCAGGCACCCCATGTGAAGTAACCTACAATACTCCTACATTTCGATATGGAGAATCCGGCGCGGATGCAGTAAAGTCAACAGAGTACCAACCATTCCCTAAAGATGCAGATGCAATCAACCAAAATATGGAAACTAATATCAAAAATGGTATAGCAAACGGTGGAGCCTACTTTATGGGATCTTACTTACTACCATTTTCACCATCTGTTTTTCAAACGCTGAATGCCAACATTCAACTTAACAAAGCAAATCAGGAAAGAACGATCAAAGTCCCTTCGTTCACAGTCACCAAAAACTATGTTTCTGTGATTACCATTAAATTAAATTCTTCGACTGAAGCCGAAAACAATGATGAAGGTAATGATGACGAACATCTATTCAACCCAAAATCTACTTTCATTGTAGAAATAGAAAAAACTTATGACGGTATCCATCAAACGGATGTTGATGTCGAATAAATCCACTAAAATCCTTCTGCAGAGCCTAATATGATGAAACACTACATCGGACAATTACTTTTGGGAACACTTGTGCTGGGAAGTGCCTGTACTAACCACCGGGAAATAATCGAAGGAGATACTTCCGTCAATGTCACATTTAAGGCCCAACAGTCACCTTCCACCAAAGGAGGAGATGACGACGAAATGTCAGTTCTCATATTTAAAAAAGAAGAGAACCAATTTACCAAAACAGAAAGTATCCAAGAGAGTCCATGGTTTACCGAGAAAGAACACTTGCAAAAAAACATCTTATTGCCAACAGGAATCTATCGATTCCTGTTGGCAAAAGGATTTTCTCAAAATGCGGTAAGTTCTGAAAAAATTTCATTCGTGACCGAAGATAATCCGGAAAATCTAATTTCAACTTCATATGACCGGAACTATTATTTTCAGTATCCTACCCACGTTATAAACGAACAAACGGAACTCAATCACTGCACAACAGCCCTCTTTACGGACTCAGACCAAGAAGATATCCAAGACAGTCAGACAGAATATAATTTATCAACAACGAATCAAGCACAAATTTCCCGGAAAATAAACCATTTACAAGGCCAATTATGCTTTATTATGCAAAGAGCCAGAAAAGAAAACGGACAATACATATCAATTGATTCACCTGAAAACACTTTTGATAATGCATTGAAAAAGATTGATGGTATCAATCTTACAATAGAAGGAAGCAGTAGTCGCTGCTATTTAAGTGAAACCGGATTAATCTTTAAAAATCCGATGTCCTACCACTGTTCGGCACGACTCCAAGACGGGAATTTCTCTTTTAAAAAGTTTGATGTAGACAAATTTGTTTCTCTGTTCAGCCCGGCTATTGAAAAAGCAGACTATCAAAAGTACCAAGGAGCAGCTTATTGCGAAGGTCCGCTACTATTCCCTGCCCCTCTCAATCAAACGATTTGCATAACCATCGATATCGATTACACAGGAACTCTGAAGAGCAAAACTTTCACATTAAAAAATATCACTTTAGAACGCAACAAGATGTACCTGTTCACCCTCTGGATTTTAAATGAAAATATTGATATTTCCATTTCCCCTGACGCCGAACTGAATTTAGAAGAACTAAAATTCAATAGTCAGGTTTCCGGTAACGACGGATTTTGGAACTAACAACACATAGGCAATGAAACCACATACACTTTTTCTGATTTTAGGAATTCTATTGTTGGGGGTCTTTTCGTGTGAACAACCCGAAGGAGCTCCTGAAACATCAGCCTTCAGCCTTAGTCTGGTGCCTCCTGCCGGAGAGGTAGTCCCCGGTGATAATACAGTATTGCCCCAATTGGTTTACCATCTTTTCATTTTCCGTTCCGCAACTTCTACCCCTTCATCCAATGATGGTTCCGATTATATCTTTTGGGAACGGACCGAAGAGAAAGGGCTCGATCTCGAAGAAATCCAAAACTACACATTATCCATCCCGACCGAATATACTGATCGATTTTATCTGTTACTACTCCATGCCACTCCGAAACAGAAACCGGAGTCTGTAGTCTTAAGTGGAGAAGGTATGACTTTCACAGACTCAGAGATCAGTATGGTTAGAGAAAACGATAACAGCTATATTCCTCTTTCCAAAGATAACTATTATGCCATCCAGGCTCTTACCCCGGAAGACATAACACAAGGAAAAACTTCTATCGAGTTCAAATTAAAACGGGCAGTGGGTGAACTGGTTTTTGATGTAATGAAGTGCGATGAAAAGGGTAATCCCATCGATATTGACGCAGAATGCTCCTCAACTTTAGACAGAGTATTTCAAATAGATATGGAGGTAAGCGGAGTGACACCCAAAGTGTCTTTAACCAACGAAACGAAAAAGCCGGAACGAATTGATATTTGTTTCTCTAAAACAGTCACTCTCAAAGAGGATACATACTTCCCTGTTTTCGAAGACAATAAAGGAATCATAGAGTTACTTAACGATGCTCCGTTGGATATTGATAATAAAGCCGTAAATGGAGCAACGCGCATCTGTGGTCCATACCTCTTCTCCAAGATAACTTTAGATAATCCGGAAACAGGAGTGGCAGAGATAGAAGAAGGAGTCAAAGCTGTCCTCAAATTTTCGTATTATGACACAACTCCATTTCCCCCCGGAAGTTACAATACCAAAAAACTCACTCTATCTCTTACCGACAAACCATTGACTATCGTGAAAGACCATTATACCGTAACCAATATACGCCTTCGAAACAATCGTATCATAGATCTTTCTGTTTCGGGTTATTACGGAATAGACTGGAAATGGGACTAAAAAATAATGAGAATATGATGAGACATAGATTATTATATACTCTATCAGGATGGATAAGTCTATTATTCTTATATACCTCCTGTAGTAATGAGGTGGAATTCCCTGATAGTAAGGATGAACTGGTTACAGTCCGATTAACTGCCACTATAAACAGTAAAGAGTTCTCAACAGACAACGAAATTGTACCGATGAGGACACGAACCAACAGCATAGCAGACTACAATGTGGCAGCAATCAACGATAGCCGATTGATCATTATAAAAGAAGTAGATAACTCCACATGGGTGATAGAAGAGATAGAAGATAAGGTTATTCCCCAAGGATACATAAAATCTTCCGATTCATTTAACTATACTCTCCAAAAGACACTACGCCCGGGAAATTATAAATTTATACTTCTCATTAATGGTCCGAAAAACAATACATTACAACCTAATCAAAGCTTTACAGAAAGCGATATTCCATGGCTAACAAGCCTTGATACAGACTATTGCAGTTATGAAATATTTTTCGCAACATCAGACATTGTTACGATTAAAAAAATTGAAAAACTTGAAGACTCCGGTCATCACCACCCATTAACAGAACAATTAACTCTAAAGCGATATTCTTCATTAATACGCCTATCTACAACAGGAGACGACTTCTGGGGAATCTTCGATAAAGAAACAGAGATTAATTATTCCATAAAAGAACAAAGCATTACTGGAATAAATCTACTTGGTCAAACTGTCACAAAAGATACTGAGTTATCTTTCGGTAAATTAAAAACAATTATAAGACAAGCATTTCAGTATCAAGTCGGTGATCAGACGATGTTTTTCACTTACTTTGGAGTGAGAGAGGAGGATAAATTAAAAAACATATTAACCCCACCCGAAGGTAAAAACATTACTGTAACCATCTTCCAGGACAACGATCAAACACCGCCTACTATTGAAGTCGAAACCCAAGCGATGCGCAATCAAGTGACGACTCTTATCCTAAATAAAGTAGGATCTGCTTTAAACTGTCAATCTCTCATAATAGGTACACCCGATAATTGGGATCCTAATAATATTCCATGGGGACACATAGAACTCAATTTCTCAAAATGAAAACAAACCGTCTTTTATACCTTCTTCCTTTCATTCTACTTTTTAGCAGTTGCTGGAAAGAAGATTTGAAAAACTGCTGGATGGGTGACGTTACCTTGACAATTGCAGCTGAAAAATTCCAGCAGCCGGCTACCGATAAAGGGCAATTGGAAGATAATCTGTCTGTTAGAATCAGTAGCATCCGTTATTATCTCTATAAAGATAACACACTGGTCCAGTCCGGAATTATAGACAATGCAACTGACCTGGACACTGATACGCATCCACTGAGCTTTCCCAAACTGGCATTCGGAGAGTATTGCCTGGGACTTGTTGCCAATGCTTCGGAAGAGGAACTTTCTGACACGACTACCCCCGAGGCACTCAATTTAAACTATCCGGGAGCCGAACAAACAAAAGATTATTTTACATCCTGTTATGATTTTACCGTTGATTGTGAATGCGGTTATCAAGACTTCGTAATTCTTCGACGTACTCAAGCCGTAACTCAATTCCAATTGAAACAGTTACCCGAAAACATTACCGGAATCGCAGTAGAAATGCATAAAGTAGCGGCAACCTGTCAGATTGATACTTTATATAAAGGTGAAACAATAGCCGAATACCATACCACAGTCACAGAAGCCACTAACGCAGAAGGTATCGTTTCTTTCAATATAGGTACCTTCCCAACAACCGGAACAGAGAATGCCAGCATTATCCTTAAATTATATGCCGATGGTAAGTCCGATTCTCCGGTTTACCAGAACACACTAAACAATGTACGCATTCTACGTAACCAACTGACCCGTATCAGCACAGATTTTAACTATACCATTCTGGGGAACTCCGGCTTCTCCGTGACCATCAATCCTGACTGGGATGGTACAAATAATGACGATGAAACAATCATACCCTAACTTTAGACATTAACGCAGTAAATCATGAAAAAGAGAATACGAACTCTGATTATTATCTTATTACAAACTTTCATGCTTGTTCGTCTATCAGCCCAAACATCACATACCATTAGTGGTATCGTGAAAGACAAGGAAGCCGCTCCTATTTCAGGAGTAAGTATTCAGGTAGATGGTCAGAAATGGAAAGCCTCTACGGGGAAAGAAGGAAAATTCACACTGGAGATCCCACAAAATTCCATCATCACTTTTTCCTCCATCGGTTATGAAACAGTCACTATTCACTCCGGTAAAGAAAAATGGCTGGAAATCATTCTCAAAGAATCACAAAGCCTGTTGCCCGAAATCATGGTTACATCCACATTAAAGAACAGTATGAAATTTGTTTTCGCTCCGTCCGATCTGGAATTAATCAAAGATATGCTCTATCTTAAAACCCGATATAAGATTCCTTCCAAACGATTTCAAAACGACTCCCGGGTTATCATTCAGCCAATTCTGGTAAACAGTAGTCAGGGAACCCGAAAAGACTTTTCCCCCATTGTATACGACGGTAAAAACTACGACATCCTGCTTCGCCGTGGAAATATCTGTGGTGATCCGTCAGAAAAAGAATATTATTCCCGTTTCGCACAAGTCATAAACCCTGACTCGATCTGTAATCAGACATTGACTTATGCCGATTCATGCACAGTAGATAACATCAATGACTTATACACAACAGAAGTGCATATCAAGATAAGTACTTTTTGTAAAGACGAATATCGGGACACAGTCCGTATCACAAACGGCATTATTTATCCGATGCGTTTTTTCAACTATAATCTGAGTGCAATGGATTTGGACAACAGTTATATACCCAAACAAACCCCTCTCAACTTCAATGAGAAAGGAGAAATGCATCTTCGGTTCCGTCCTGAAGATGCGAATATTTACGAAAATGAAGGAAGAAACGCTGAAGAACTCAGGAAAATGAGAAAAGCACTGGATGATATCGATAAAGATCGTACTAAAACACTGACAACTTTTCAGATCACAGGATACACTTCTCCCGAAGGAACGTATGAATACAATCTTAAACTGGCTAAAAAAAGAATGAAAAACGCAGCAGAGAAAGTATTCGAAAATATTTCCGAAGAAACAATCCGGAAGGCCAAAGTTGAAAATGATGCCATAGTAGAATCATGGAATACGGTTTGCGAACTAATGGAAAAAGACAGCATCAAAGAAGTTACCCAACTCAAAGATCTGATCAGACGCGCCCGGGGAAACCATAATGAAATATCCTGGGGGGCCAGACGAATGAAAATTTATCCGCTTATTCGCGACCGCTACCTACCCCGCTTGCGAAGAGTCGAATATTTCTACGAGTATTCTGAACTGCGTACACTCAACAGAGATGAAATCAATACTCTCTATCGGAAAGACCCCAAAAAATTAACGGCAAGTGAGTTCTGGAGTTACATCATGAATCAAAAAGAAATCACTGACGAAAAAAGAGAAGCTTTATACAGAGAAGCCCTCTCGGTACATCCCGACCTAATGATTGCAGCCAACAATCTGGCATCACTCTTAATAAAACAAAACCGTGCCGATACAACTCTACTGAAACCCTTTATCACGCAGGATGCCCCTTCGGCCATACTGGTCAACCAAACTGTAGCCTATCTACAAAAGCGGGATTTCAAAAAAGCAAACCATTTTGCAGGACTTCTGCCTGATAATAAAGAGACCGAAATGGTGAAAGCACTTGCTGCCGCCATGGATGGAAAGTATCAGGAAGCTTATCCCACTTTCGAGAAACAAGGGGGAATCAATCAGGTCATCCTACTGCTGAGCATGAAGCAAAACCAAAAAGCCTGGGAAATCCTGAAAAGCATAGAAGATACTTCTCCCGAGACCGAATATGTCAGAGCAATCGCTGCAAACAGGTTGGACAACATAGGCGAAGCTGTTACTCACCTGAGGAACGCCATCGCCCAAAAACCGTCTTTAAAAGAAATTGCTTTAAAAGATGGAGAC
The DNA here is from genome assembly GCF_019583405.1 of Bacteroides fragilis. Lineage (GTDB taxonomy): Bacteria > Bacteroidota > Bacteroidia > Bacteroidales > Bacteroidaceae > Bacteroides > Bacteroides fragilis_B. Next base: position 636,233 of record NZ_SZUU01000002.1, read on the forward strand.
GTATTAGATTTACTGGATTTATTAGATATAGATAAGAAATAATGTATGAAAAAGAAAGCCTTCTTCCTACTTTTGCTATTGCTTATTCCGCTGCCCTCCATACTTTCACAAGAAATAGCATTGAGAACCAATGCCCTCTCCTGGGCAACCACCACTGTAAACCTGGGAGCTGAATTCAAAATCTCACCTCGGCTAACTGCAGGAACAGATATCATGTATAAAGGGTGGACTTTTTTATCCGACAATCGTAAAATGGGTGGTTTCTTAGTTCAACCGGAAATCAAATATTGGTTTTGCATCCCTTTCTATAAACACTTTATGGGACTTCATGCCCATTATGGCCAGTACAATGGAGGATTCAGTAAATATCGCTATCAGGGAGATTTATACGGGATCGGGATATCTTATGGCTACCAATGGATCTGGAAAAAACGATGGAACATTGAAGTGTCCGCCGGAATAGGATATGCATCTATGAATTATGATAAATATGAACGTCCCAAATGTGGATTATTCCTTGGACAAGACCATTCCAACTACTTCGGATTAACCAAGCTCGGATTCAGTCTTATTTATATACTCAAATAGCAAATACTTTCCATAAATAATTTCATAGTTCTCTAAAAATCTAATGTTAAAAAGTAAGCGGATTGTCTGTGACGGATAATCCGCTTTTTATTCATTCATCCAGCAAAGCTTTTTTGAAATCATCAATCTTATGCCGTGCCTCAACAGGCATTTCCGGATAATGCAAATCAAGTTCACCCATGCGTTCACAAAGAATCCGCCCCACAGCATAACGCATGAACCATTTATTATCAGCCGGAATCACATACCACGGTGCATCTTCCGTCGAAGTATGAGTCAGCATATCCGAATAAGCCTTCATATAATCATCCCAATAGCTACGTTCTTTCAAATCGGAAGTAGAAAATTTCCAGTTCTTTGCCTCATCTTCCAACCTTGCCAAAAAGCGTCTCTTCTGTTCATCTTTCGAAACATTCAGGAAGAATTTGATAACAATCGTACCATTCTCCGTCAGATAGCGTTCATAATCATTTATCTGACGATAGCGCTTTTTCCAGAATTTCGGAGTGACATCTTCCAGACTGGTGACACCCGGCAACTTATTAGAAAAAATAATCTCAGGATGTACCTTGGCAATCAACACATCCTCATACTGCGAACGATTGAATATGCCGATACGCCCTCTTTCCGGCAGGCATCTGTTGATACGCCAAAGATAATCATGGTCGAGTTCTTCGGCTGATGGTTGTTTGAAAGAGTATACCTGACAACCCTGAGGATTGATACCGGACATTACATGTTTAATTGTTCCGTCCTTTCCGGCAGCATCCATTGCCTGAAAAATGACGAGGACCGAATATCGGTCCTGTGCATACAGTTTCCCCTGCAAAGCAGAAAGTTTCTCAATATCTTCAGCCAGTAGTGCCCCGGCTTCCTGTTTGGTCAAATCGCCTGTAAAGTGAGTATCAAATTCCGAAACGGTATGTTCCGCTCCGGGAGTAGCCAACAGCCTTTTCAAGATTTCTTTTTTCATTTCGCCAATCTGTTTATTATCTTCTTCGGACGTTATTTAGCTAATCACTAACCAATTCGATAATTGAAGTACTTTCCTGAAATCTTCTGGATGAATAGGCCATTGAGAAAGCGATATAGACCAACAGGGCAAGAGCTGTGACAACCAGCAACGTCCTGATTAGAATGAAATGCTGTCTTTGTTTTAACTCGTTTGTATCCATTTCTGATCCTTTCTTTTTAGAGTGCAACCTTTTACAGTGACACCTGTTATAATCCGGTAATAAAGATACAAAGAATCGGGCAAAAAAGTTTCATCCGATTAGCTAATTAAACCAAAGGAGGCTTAAATTCTATTCTTTACCTCCTGACTTTAAATTCTGCAACGAACGGACAGCTTCCCTAAACCCTTTTAACCGGTCACCGGTCTTATGATAAATAAAATAGTCTCCCAAAAAGCCAGCCAGTATCATCACACACAATATTGTTCTAAAAAGAGGGTTATGCCATATACAGAAAAAGGCAATTATAACGGGAGTGATTGCCACATACGCAAAAATATATGTCAGATTCATCAACACCTTGTAAGATTGTAACCTCCTGTATTGTTGCTCTACATGTTCTGTTACAGTCTTTAAGGTATATACAATCCGAAACATGAGACTTTGCATAACCAAAAGCCATATCACCATTCCCAGCAAATACCATGAAATCCAGTCGGGAGCTACATTTCTCCAAAAGGTATAACATACCACACCCAGAAAGATACCTAAGACACCGAAACCGATCTTTTCCACACGCAATTGTTGCTGCAAATAGGTTTCTTTCTTTGACTGTATCATATCTATAATTATCTGGCGGTTGAGTAATTCATTTTTCTCCACCTGTTCGGAGAGTTCCATCCATTTTTGTTTTAATTCATCCAGTTCCATATTTGTTTTTTATTGGTTCGACATCTTCTTTAATTTCTCTTTGATCCGGTGTAACCTTACAGCCACAGTATTCCGGTTACTTCCGGTGATGGCTGCTATTTCTTCATAACTATTTTCATCCAGCCACAATAAGACAAACATTCGTTCATATTTATCCAGTTGACGTATTAACCGATACATTTCCTTCAACGACTCATAGCGCAAACAATCATCATACACTCCGAGTTCCATACTCAACGGCACATAATCCAATGCTTTCTTTTTTCGTAAATCCGAAATACAAGTATTCAAAGCTACACGATATATCCACGTAGACAACTTGCTTTCATTCCTGAATCCCGGATAAGAGCACCATAAGTTTACTACTACTTCCTGATAGAGGTCGTTCAAATCTTCCTGATTGGAAGTATACATAAAACAAACTTTATATATAAGAGCTTTGTGTAAAGTCAACAGGTTTATAAAATCCTTTTCTATTTCCATGTTTCTTGTCTCTTTTAATCCATTAGTCGGCAAAAGAAGGAAATAGTTTCAGAGAAAAGAGAAATAAATTAAGATACATTACCTGCTTCCTCTCATACAGAAAATGGTTCTTCTTCAAATTTGGTGGTAAATTCTTTATTTCTTTATTTTCAAGTTGATAATTGTCCTTTTTGCTTGCTTTAATAAGAAAAAATAGATACCGGCTGAATAAGATAACTCAAGTTTCGGAAGTGAATTTGCGCCGTCCGAACCGGTATCTTCATCCTTATACCTTTCTTCAATTAACATTGTTAACGCCTTTTGCAGTTTGTCAGGTTCTTATGCGCAAATAATAAGGCTTTTGCATTTAAAGAACTTGTTATTCACATCCAAAGAACAAGCTTTAACTCTGTGTTAAAACAAAGCTTTTGAGGATAGAAATCTTACTTTTTAAAGATATTGATTTTCAGATGGTTTATTTTAAAATTTGCTTCTTCACCTCATGGATGGACTCTTCGGGGGAAAGCCGGGATACTTGCTTTTTTATCAACTATAAACGAGGACTTACACTTCCGAAAACGGAATTAGATTCCATGAGTAAAAGAAAACTTACCACCTAATTTGAAGAAGAACCCAGAAAATGCATTTCGATCTTCCATCTTCCACCCTTCATTTAAGAGGATTTATTCGTTATAAAGTCCTAATAAACAAGAAAATGACATTAATTACTTATCTCTTTATATCATATAAAGCATTTTATTCTCCTTAGTATATTAAGCAAAAATGGTTTGAGTATTATCCTGTCTCGGGTACACAAACCCATGAGCCCGGGTACGAGGTCCCATTAGCCCAGCTACTCAGGCTCATGGGACCTCGTACCCGGGCTAAGATAAAGACATCGAAAAGAACAGTAATATTCTTATTTGCAATGCATTATAAGCAGCACAAAATCGAGTTGTTTTATTAATAATCCGCATGTAGAAAAGGAGGTCCAAAAAATCTCATCAGCCTAAGAACTGATCAAGTAGTCACCGGATACTAAGTAACTAACTATCTGTCCATACAAGCTATCTCAATGGCTTGTTCTTTATATTTCTTGGTTGTATTGAGCAGCGAACTGCCTACATAAAACAAAAACACCAGACTGACAATGGTCATCAATGTTCCTATCATGGCGAAACGACTTTTCTGCTGTAATTCTTCTCTACTCATAAGGCTTTTCTCTTTTAATTTTGACAGGACAAAGATAGCGGCAAGAATTTACGTTCTTTTTACAGGCTTGTGACAACATTGTTTAATCTCTCAACTTCTTCACCCAACCGGGAATAATGATAGCACCTATCAGCAAATACATATAATAGGTAATAATCCGCCAAACGAAAGCAACAACCAAAGCCATGCCTGCCACATCAAAAAAATCGGCATAATATTCACGAAACATATATTCGCTTACTCCGCTTCCACCGGGAGTAGGGCTGATAGTCATAACTACCCATAGAATCAGTTGACGCACAAAAGCCAACAGTTGGCTGCCCGAAGTGGTAAAGGCTATCAGCAAAGCATTGACTACCAGATAACGTGAAGTCCAAGCCAAGCAAGTAATCCCAAAAGCTTTCAACCAAAAGGTAAAAGACTTCTGACTCATCTCTCTGGAACTTAATACCAGATTGTCCGTAAGTGCTTCGATCGCCTTGTGCCAACGACGAAGCAGTGGCAAGCGGAAAATAGTGAGTAATAAACGTTTTACCCATTCCGGACGTCGGAACAAAGCAAGATACAACAGGAAAGTCCAGATCGTAACGCCCCCATAGACCAGAAAAAACAGTACCTCTATTCCCGAAGATAGAATCGCCACATTACCAAACAGATCGTCGAATGAAAATAGAAGTAAAGCAAGCGGACAAGCCAATACAAGAAATAGCTCATCCAGAAACAGGCAGGAGATAGTCAAAGCTGTACTGCGTCCGGCATTAATGCCTTCTCTATTCAAAAATAACACAATCAGGCTACTCCCTCCCACTGCCGAAGGAGTCACTGCCGATGTAAATTCACAAAGCATATTTACCCGGAATGCTTGCTTCCATGTCAGTTCACGATCGGTGATAAAACGGAAACGCCACATCAGTCCACCGTCACGCCCGAACATAAAGAACATCGCAAGCAACAGTCCTCCCACCAAACGGCAGGAAAAACGAATACCACTAAAAAGTTCTGGATTAAACTCCCGGTAGAACAGCCACCCTACCACTGACAACCCAATCAGGACCGGAAGTAGGATGTATCCGGTTTTAAAGGTTTTAATAGAATCTGACATAATGGAGGAAGAGAGTTTCAATGATAATCTTATTTATTTCCGTTTCGCTTTATCAACCGGTTATAACGATCGTACACTTCACCGGCCACGTCTTCCCATGACCGGGCAATGGTTCGTGATGCCTCCTCTCCCACCTGCTTTATTATGGCAGTACTGCATAATATTTCACGTATGCGATTGGAATAAGCCTCTGTGCTATTGGGACTCAGAAAACCATTTACCGAATCGGAGATTATTTCCGAAGCGGTAGAATCCCTGATCAATACCGAAGGCGTGCCCAATGCAGCCGCTTCACGTATCACCAGCGGAGCGTTATCGTACAAAGAAGGAAACAGAAACAGATCGGCAGCAACATAATAGCGTTTCAAGATCTCGCGTTCCACAATACTACCTACAAAAGACACTTTGGAAGCCAATCCCAGTTCCACCACCTTTTGTTTCAATTCATGGCTTGCATAGCCTGAACCGACAAAGTACATCCGAAAAGGTACATCAGACAAACAGACAAGCGAATCGAGCAAAAAACCGAGATTTTTCTCCCAAATATGTTGACCGACAAAAAGAAACATAAACTCCCCGGAACGGATACCTAAAGTCCTCCGAGCCTCCTGCCGGACAGATTGGAGAGAAGGCGTACCTGCAAAATCATTTCCGTTATCCACCACTTCTATCCTGCCCTTATACCCATACTCCCGCAACGTCTCTTCGACAGCTGCCTGGGGAATCCACACTTCATCCGCAGCTTCGTAAAAACGAATCACCTTTCTTATCAGATAGTTCACCAACAGACGGGAAGGAATGGCCCTCTCAAAATCCGCCCGGTACTTAGAGTGAAACGTAGCTACAATCGGAACATGCTGTTCTCTGGCAATCTGCATGGCCAATGCTCCCGAAGAAAAGGGGCAATGGGCATGTACCAGCTCGAATGAAAGCCGGCTGATACGCTCGTGAAAAGGCCAATCGATGCGCGGAAAGCCCAGTCTGTAAGGCTTTCTCATAGGAATGGGAACAGATGAATAGCGGTAAACCGGATATTCTTCCGCATCTCTCGCATCAGGTGACTTAGGAGTCACCACACAAACATTCCCCGCCTTCCTATGCAGCCAGTAGGCATAGTTCTGTGTAGTAAGTGATACCCCATCCATGATCGGAGGGAAACAATCATTAAAAAGACCTATCATTGTATTCCATTATCTGTTTGCAAAGAAACAGCTTACGTATTACAATTGTTTGACGGAAGTATGACGAGAGTGTTCTTCTTCAGGAGATAACGGGTTCCCACTTCCTCTGATCCGTCCGTCTTCTAAATTCCTTGCTTAGGGTTGTCTACATCGATCGATTCCGAAAAATAGTGCGCGACATTGAGGTTGTAGTCCGGATTGTCCAGGTCGATCACTTGTTTGCCCAATTGCGCATGGGCACTGTTCTCCAATAGACTAAAAAAGCCTATCAGGCTAATAATGATAAATGTTTTAAGTTTCATACTATTATTGTTTTAATAAAACGTCTTGTTCATTATTTATCACATATTTTGCCGTCAGATCCGATTTGATAGCTACCTAATTTCTCTTTATAGACCTCTTCATAAGTATTGTCCGTTTCATTGTATACTATTTCTGCGCTGAATTTCGCAATATTGAACTCTTTATCTATACGGAATGAAATTATACCGTTATCGGTTGATTCGCCTACCTCTAAATGGTCAATTATTTTACATAGTTCGGCATCAACGGTCACGATCAGATAGCTGTCGTTGTCCCCTAAGGATAGACAAAGCAATACCGGAAGAATATTCTTATTTCTGAACGGAAGCGTATGGCACATATGAAATTCCGCACCCTCGAATCCGAGTGTTTTTAAGAAAGAAATCAAACTATCGGCAGGTTGATATCCTGGATTTTCTTGTCCATATTTATAATAGCTGTAGAATGAAACAGGCAAGGGTATTGCCACGCTCTTCGCATCATCCGGTAATACCAGTAACTTATTCAGTGCAAGATACGGTGTACCGACAATCTCTATCATGTTCGGTTTGTCTTGTGATGTCTTCTGACATGAAGGCAAGTTGGTTTCCGAACTGGTATTCCCGGTTCTTTGTTTGGACGCATTGTTACATCCCGTAAACGCACAAACTGCCGATAAGGCTGCGATCATTATAATCTTGTTCATATTCTTAGGTTAAATTGTTACATCGAAATCTCCTGTTCACCCTTTGGCTCGCTCTTTGTATGTCGTTTCCGTTTCTGCAACTCATGGTAATATCGTACGATTTCATCATCCTTATGATTCTCATAAAAATTAGAATCTCTTTCATCATATAAAATGTAATTCTTTGTTTTACACCCGATATAATCGGCATCGGGTTCTGTCCCCAGATTATACAATATCCCAATCTTCCATTTATCAGGACTTTCTTCCATGCGGACAATACAAATATCTCCTTGCTTCTTTAAATCAGCTAAAGACACGCCTGCTGTATCATAATAGTTTATCATCATCTTCATGCGCTCCAAAGTATCCTTAGGAGGATGTGCCACCAATATCTTCTCGGTATAGTCATAGGTACTGTCTCTTCGGTCCAAATATTTACCCTTAGTTATGTGGATAAACGGAGGTTGCAATACGTTGGAATAAAAGAGTCCAATACTTCCAACAATGATTACGGATATCCCCGTAACGATATTTTTTAAGTTTCATACTACTTTGATTTAAAGTTCTGTATTCACGTGCAATAGTTCACCTTTCATATATATTTTGAAATATAACCGATAGTTATTCAGGATAAATAATTTCCGGCTTATCTCCACCCAGATGATAACGAACTTTAATAAGAGGTTTATTTGTCGTTTCGTCCGGTTTATAAATATACATGGCATCTGCATCTGTATTGGTTTTATACCAGCAATACATGATTGGACTTTCATCTTCAACTATATCTTTTGAAAGATATTCTATATCTTTATCAGTCAAGAATGATAATGTTTCTCTTCGTGATACGATAGATTCTATATATTCCTCTCTATGCTTTGCAACAATACTGTATAATGAATCCTCGTCGGCACTGTTGTATTTATTTAGAAAATCAATAGAACAACTGTTTATAATATCCCAATCCGGTTTCAGGTTAGCTTTCACATACGAACAACCGATGTCTACACCACGTAAAAAAGCAATATACGGTTCACTGTCATTTCCATAACGCTCATAGAAACATCCCATTGCATCATCGTAATTCCCCTTGAACTCTATTGCAGTCTCATAGCCTTTTTCTACCCATTGTTGATAAAACTCCTTATAGTTTTTTGGATTAATATCGTTTAGTATATCCGTTAGCTGACACCCCACAATCTCACCTGACGTTTCATGAAAGTGACGGAGTTCTTCCGGTGTCGGCTGGTAGTGGTTTTCTGTTGCAAGTTTCAACGCTTCCGGTGTTGTTCCGAGCGCCTTACAGTTTACTTCCATGAAGGTGATACACCACCCTCCAAACCCCATGTCAGGATGTTTGTAAAGTTGCAATATTTTCTTGCCGCCACTCATCATTTGATTGTCACAGTCTATTAACTTTTGCCCCTTGATCAGAATAAGTTTACAGTTATCCATTTGTTCAGCATACCTCTCGTCATATTCAAGTATCACATCACCGGGATTGGATTTGAACACTTTGAATCTTATACCGTCAAATTCATATTCCTTGCCTTCATCTTCGGGTAAAAGAGAGATGCGTACATGCTTCCAGCGCAAAGGGGGAAGAAGTTCTACCTCGATGCCTCCCTCGAAGTCGGCAGCGTCTCCATAGATGGGGCGGAACAACATAGAAAGTTCCTTTTTGTCGTCGGAAATATCCAACCGAGAGAAAGCGGATAATTTCAGTGTATCTCCATCCGTACTTCGCAAGCGAGATATGAGGTTGATTCTCATGTTTCCAAGCATGTTTATGTTAGCAAGTTTATTCTCATAAGGATTATCGGAGGGTGTCACTTGCGGGTATTCTTTTGTCTCCCTCTGGTCTTTGCATGCTCCATATGTACCATGCAGCGACAATCTACCGTCTACCATATAAAATTCTCCAAACCCTAGTTGGGCATTGCTAAGCCACTCCTTCACATAAAATGGATCAAACTCCCTCTCCGTTTCCACCCACGGCAAAGGTTCGATTCTTTCTTTTACAGTCACATTTTCGGAAATGCCCGGTTTTATTTGAAAATACTGGTACATCTCATACATTTCTTTCAACTTCTCTTTTTGTTCTTTAGTAAGTTCCTTAACATTCGAGTTCCCTTGCTTATTTTGCGCATTAGCGCATCCGGCAAGCCCAAAACTTAGTAATCCCATAATCAAAAGTGTCTTAATATCCATAATTCAATATTTACTATTTCGTTCTAAATTGATTTCTCCAAAGATATCCCACTATCCCTCAATTCCTTTTTCGTTTTCCTTTCGTTCTTACGGTGGGACATCTCCAATAGAGGGAGGTACTTGACACAGGAATCGCGTTCGTTGTAGCTGATTCCGTCACAAAGGAGTTGCTCGATGCGTTCGCGATTGGTTTCAATCCAGGGCATTTCATGGTTGATGGTGATATCCTTGAAGGGAAAGGGATAATAAACAGCATCTTTGTGGTAAAGAATTTCTTGCTTCAAAAAGTCAATGAAGATTCGGAAAGTATCTCCGTCTCGATTGGCCGAAGCGCATGTGAGGCTGATAAGGCACATCAAGATAACAGTTAAAGTTGTTTTGAATAGTTTCATAATCATACAGTTATTGAATTTGATTTAGAGAATAAAGTATTCCTGTTATAACGAATAATAGGCTGGGAATATCCATACATCCAACTTTCCCAATATCATGCAGAAAGCAATGACCAACACGCTCAGTAATATGGATTTAATTACCTTTCCTCTACCGAACATGCTGCGGTAGAACAGTATATTGATAAGGCATACGATGGCACTACTCAGTAAGAACGGTCCTTCGGGCGAAGCTCCCTTTCCGGGACCGCCAAGCGACGGACTCATTAATATCATTATGATAAGGAATAATATGGGATGAACTGCCAGTGTTGCACCATAGAGTACAATTACTTTGAAAACTTTTCTTATCGCTTCGTTGGATATAAAATGATTCATATTGTGTGTTTTTATTCGTTACTATATTTGGATTTAAACCGTTATCTACTCTATTTTACCAAACGGTACAAATACATATTGTTTATCATAATCATGATAATATAACCGGAGCTTCTTCATTCTCTCTATTGAACTGGCATTCTTCCCATTCTTTTTGTTTTGTCGATACATTGTAAAATCCTAACCAATCAAGTTTCGCAATTGTATCGCTTTCAAACATGATATTAGTTAGGTGAAGAAAGGATATACCACACACTCTAAGAGGGAAGACATCATAGCGGCTACGTTTAGGCCGTAGTCCGGATTGTCTAAGTTGAAAACCGGTTTCCCTACCCGTGCCTTTGTGCAACCAACCAAGCCGAAAAAACTTGTTACTCCCGTGATTATAACTGTCTTTAGTCTCATAACTGATATGTCAAATTAAAATTCCGTATTAATATTCATCTCCCTGATAATGTTTGCACTTAATTGAAATTCCCATTTCCAATTATTATATCCTTAATTATAATCTGACACTATTATATATAGTACTATAGATACTATCATATAAATGATTATCAAAATGCCTCTCGTTGTTTTCGTCGTTTTATTCCCATCTTTCCATTATAATTGATTTTTATAATCTAAAAACAACTGTTCTTCCTTCATATATTATTATCCATAGGAAAAATATTATTAACCCAGAAAATAAAATATTGCAAAACATGATACCGATTAACCCCATTAAATATCTATTACGTGCTTCTTTGATTACCTTATCCCAAGGGACATCGCTCATTGCCTTTTTATCCTTTTCTGTCAGATTTTTCATCAGTTCGGTGTAGCCATTGGCGGAAGATTCATACATGGCCATCATAGCAATACCGATTACTGGTACAGTAACAATGATACAGAATGCAGTCCAAAGAGAATCAGAATGAATAGCAAAAAATATAGTCATGATTGTTGTATTGGTAAGAGTAAATCTTTCTACCAACTTGTATGCTATTTCTGGTTTCATGTATTTTTTTCAATTTCCCTTTTTTACTCTTTATTACCATCCGAATCATATCTTTCAATGGTATTCCAGCCTCCGCCCTTGCGCTCGGCAACCGATTTGAGCTTGCCGTTAGCGTAATACTCCTTGCGATAGACCTCACTATCAGCTTCACAACGGCCCTCTTCCTGCAACTTTCCGGTATCAAAGTAACGTTTATATACTCCTTCACGCTTACCGTTCTTGAAAGTATATTCCGATTTACATTGACCTGACCCAAAATAAAATTCCTTTGTTATTCCGTTTAATTTGCCATTGAGGTAGTTTGACGACTTTTCAGGAGTGCCGTCAGTGAAATAAATAATCTCTTCTCCATTCTTTTCATCGTTTCTGTAAGTGGTGGACTTTTCGGGCTTGCCGCCTTTACCATATCTAATCCAGACTCCCTCTTTTTTGCCGTCTTTATAGCTACTTTTGCTACGGGGCTTGCCGTCTTTCCACATTTCGCTCCACTGACCATCGGGCAAACCGTTCTTATAGAAACTGATGCGAGTCACATCACCTACGTTGCCCGACAAATGTTCAGTCCATTTGCCATCGCGTTTACCGTCTTTATAACATTCGTCGAGCGTCAGAGTGCCGTCGCTATTGTATCGGCGGTCATAACCATCTTCAATCCCTAACTTATATACTTTTTCTGTTTCAACTTTGCCGTTCGAGTGATATGTCCTGCTCACGCCATCCACTTTTCCGCCTATAAACGTTCGCTCACTTTGCACGGTCTGTCCGTCACCATAATAGCGCTTGTATAACCCATCCCTGTTTCCCTCTTTGTAACGGCACTCTTCAAGTAGTTTGTTCTCTTTGAAATGTCGGTAATTGCCATGATACATGCCATCCTTAAAGTCAGCGAGAATGTACTCCGAGTGGTAACCGTCAATCAGACGGTGAGAGCCGTTGAGCGGGGTCTTTTCTTCATTGTTCAAGCGAAAGAGCATCCGACCATCCCCATAGTTGATAACGGTGATTTCTTCTATTTGGTAAACTTTTTCCTGTGCCGTACTCGTGAGTACCATTACTCCGAAAAGGAGTAGTAACATAATTTTCTTCATGCTTTTTTGCTGTATTACTTGATTTTCATTTAATTAGTGTACAGTCCTTTTGCCCGTCCGGACAACCCGCAAACGTTATTTTGATTATTGCTGCATTCTTGGTTGCTATGACGGGCTAATACTTCACCGACAAAAGTAGCATAAATAAATTATAAGAAATACATTTTGCTTATAAGTATTATATATATTTTAATTATTATAATATTTTAGCTAAATAAATTTGCCTGTATTTCAGATGGTTACATAACTAAACAACTATCAATCTATTGATTTATAGTTGAATATTATTCCATCTGAATCCTTTTGAAAATGGAAACACGATTATTCCAATCGCATTGTACGGAAAAGGAATATAGCCATATCAAACATGGCTATATAAAAAGTTGTACCGTGGTTATTTTGAGAGCAACATTTTCAAGTCATTCTTACTAATGCCCATGTATTTGCATATCTTTAGCTCGCTTATGCCGTCAGCCAGCATTTGCCGGACTACGTTTCTGTCTCTTTCATACGCTTCCAATCTATTGAAAATGGTATCAGTCAAGAAGTCTATTCCCTCTGAAAAGGCTTTTTCTCCTTCCGGGGTATTAAAGTCTATCTTACAGATTTTGGCACACTCCTTATGAAGTATCAAATAGTAAATTCCTCCGATTAGGATTGCGGCGATGCTTTTAATATTGACTTTTGCAGGTTTAAACAGCGTTTCGTAATATGTAATCAAATTAAGGTTCATGATGTCTCGCGTTTCTGCCGTTCTTTTTGTGGTATCATTGACCACTGACATTTCGTAAAGCAACAGCTTTTGCATAACAGGATTATCTGATAAGTTCCTGAAGAGTATCTTGAATGTTTCAGCGAAGAACTTTTTAGGTCCCAATACATTCAAGTTGGAAATATCAATGGCATTGTTCATCCAGAAGTCATATTGCTTGGCAAGTTTGTCATAGAGATTATCCATCGAACCGTATCTTCTGTAGAATACGTTGGCTTCCATTCCTGCGGCTTTCGTCAAGGTGCTTAGATTGACATTGCCGAAGCCCTGTTCCGCCACAAGTTTTTCGAGTTCGGACATTACATCCCTGTCTAATTGTTCATTGGTTCGTCTGTTTCGAGTTTTTTTCTCTTCCTGCTTCATTCTTATATCGTATTTATACCGCCTATATCCGCTTTTCTATAGATGGTTTTGTTGCAAATATAGGTGTTTTACAATTTACAAGCAATATATTGGTGATAAAGATAACACCAATGGTGGCTTGACATTTAAATAATAGGCTAATTAATTTGCTTATTTATCCTTTCAATCATACTTGTATTATGGTATTTTGATATATACCTTTATGACATTAGGTGATGACCATTTTTCATAATAGCCCGATGATGGCAAGAAGCCATTATTATCATTCATAATAAAAAATCACCTGGCTTCGGTGGGTGATTGCCCCCTGCAAGGGCTAGGAGTGGCGAGTTACCCGCTGCCTTTTGAGTTACCCAAAAAACAAGGAGTGTAAAAGGAGAAAGGGAGAAAAGCAATGTAATTAACTGGTTAATAGAAATGTATGTCTTTTAGTATCTTTGGATGCCGGGTAACGAAAATACAGGAAAAAGCGGATTTAAGCAGACTTTCCGCCTCTAGTTATACACGGTGCGGTATTTCCAATAGCTGCGCTCGCTCTTGGTTTTCCCTACTTGTTTGGCGTAATCCTCATTGTGCCGGGCAAAGACTGCAAGCAGGGTTTCGTGTTTCATTCCTATGCCTAAGAAAGCATTACGGACTTTCTCGGCAGTTACATAGTTATCCCTGTCGCATATCTCTTGATAAGCCTTGTTGATGCCCACACGGATTTTATCCAGCATTCGGTTGCCTTCCTGTACAATGAGACTTCTGCCGGATAATCTACCCAATTTGACATTCCACGATTTTTCCTCTACATCCAGCTTGCAACTGAATTGAGATACTTTGCCGTTCACGGTCATACGGCACATGACCGGCACAAGCCCGTTCTTCTTGGGAGCATTGCGCTTTAGATAAAATAAGACTTTGAATGTTGATCTCATACTCTACATTTTTTTGATTGCAAAATTATTACCTGTAGAGTTGTTTCTTGATACGCAAAGCACTACCAATCAGTGCAAAAGAATCGGATTTGCTTCTTTTTTCATGCTATCACTGCCATTTTCCGAAAATTCGGTTACATTTGCAAGTAAATAGTGTCTGAAATCCATGTAAATCAGCTCTTTGAAAACCATCTTAAAATCATCTACCAGCCAAAAGAAAATAACGAGATAGTAATGTAACTCTGTCCTTACTTGGCTTTTTGTTGGTTTCGGATGGCTTGCTGCTCTTTCCTTTTTATTACCTAAACCGCTATTCATCAGTCTTATTACTGCGTTCTGCCTTAAGTCTCAATTTTATTTCCTATCTTTGTCACAAAAATAATTTATCAAGGTCATTGCTATGAAGTTCAAATCAACCTTTATGACTGCATGTCTGGGGATCGGTCTTTGCACATCCTGCACTCCCGAAACTCCGACAGCACCCCAAGACTACACTCAATACGTAAACACCTTTATCGGAGCAGCCGACAACGGTCATACCTTCCCGGGTGCCTGCCTGCCCTTCGGACTGATACAGGCAAGCCCGGAAACCAATGCCATCGGATGGCAGTATTGCTCAGGATACAATTATCAGGATTCACTGATCTGGGGCTTCTCTCAAACTCACCTCAATGGCACAGGATGTATGGATCTGGGCGACCTCCTTGTAATGCCTGTCACCGGACAAAGAGTACGGGATGACTACAAAAGCGGTTTCTCTAAAAAGACAGAAAGCGCAACACCGGGATACTACACTGTAGAACTCGATAAATATAAAGTAAAAGCAGAACTGACCGCAACAGATCATGTAGCACTGCATCGTTACACTTATCAGAATGCCGATTCAGCCTCACTGTTACTCGACCTTCAACACGGATTGGTATGGAATCCCCAACAATATAAATCGCACGTAAAAGCTTGCGAAATCAATTGGGAAGATGCTCAAACACTGACAGGACACGTGCGCAGCAGCGTATGGGTGAATCAGGATTTATACTTTGTAATGAAGTTCAGCAAGCCGGTGACCGATTCCATCTCCCTGCCAATGGAAGAAACTGAAAAAGGAAAACGTCTGTTAATGAGTTTCGACATGAAGCCGGACGAACAACTGCTGATGAAAGTAGCCATTTCTACAGTCGGTGTAGACGGTGCCCATAAGAATATGGATCAAGAGTTGGCAGACTGGGATTTCGACGGTACAAGACAGAAAGCCAAGGACATCTGGAACAGTTACTTGAGCCGTATCGAAGTGACAGGTACTCCGGACGAACTGGAGAATTTTTATACCAGCTTCTATCATGCACTGATACAGCCTAATAATATTGCCGATGTAGACGGAAGATACCGTAACGCCAAAGACTCGGTAGTAAAATCAGCATCGGGAGTCTATTACTCTACCTTCTCGATCTGGGATACCTACCGCGCTGCCCACCCCTTCTATACATTGGCCGTACCCGAACGAGTAGACGGTTTCATCAATTCGATGATCGAACAAAATCAGGCACAAGGCTACTTACCTATCTGGACCTTGTGGGGTAAAGAAACGAATACTATGATCGGCAACCACTCTGTTTCGGTTATTGCCGAAGCTTATAAGAAAGGGTTCCGTGGCTTTGATGCCGAGAAAGCATTCGATGCCATCAAACAGACACTGACTGTTTCGCATCCGAAATCGGACTGGGAAACTTATATGAAATATGGTTATTATCCGACAGACAAGGTAGATGCCGAATCGGTTTCACGTACACTTGAATCGGTTTACGATGACTACGCCGCAGCTACAATGGCGGAGTTAATGGGTAAAAAGGAAGATGCGGAATACTTCAGTAAACGTTCGCAATTCTATAAGAACCTGTTCGATAAGGAAACACAGTTTATGCGCCCGCGCTATGCCGACGGACGTTGGAAAACTCCTTTCAATCCCAGCGATCTGGCACATGCCGAAAGCCGCGGAGGCGATTATACTGAAGGAAATGCCTGGCAATACACCTGGCATGTTCAGCACGATGTACCGGGATTGATCGAATTATTCGGTGGTAAAGGGCCTTTCCTCAACAAACTGGATTCATTGTTCACTATCAAACTGGAAGGAAGCGGACTGGCAGACGTTACCGGACTGATCGGACAATATGCCCACGGCAACGAACCAAGCCACCATGTCACCTTCCTGTATGCTTTGGCCGGCAAGCCGGAACGCACTCAGGAGCTGATACGTGAAATCTTTGATACCCAATACAAAAACAAGCCCGATGGTCTCTGTGGAAACGACGACTGCGGACAGATGTCAGCCTGGTATATGTTCAATGCAATGGGATTCTATCCGGTCGATCCGGTGAGCGGGCATTATATATTCGGTGCTCCGCAGATGCCGAAAATAGTACTTCACCTGCCGGATGAAAAAACGTTCACAGTCATTGCCGAAAATCTGTCGAAAGAACATAAGTACATCGACAGCATCACACTGAATGGTGAACTTTATACTAAAAACTATATCTCCCACGAAGACATCGTGAAGGGTGGTACGCTGGTATATAAAATGAAATAACCAATTATAAACTCAAAGAAACAATGGACAAAAAGTTACTGATGATGGCGTTGTTGATGACAACAGGACTTGCCACACAAGCACAAGAGAGGCTGACGCAGTATCAGGTAAGAAATGCCATTACTGTACGCACTCCGATCATGAACGACAGTATCAACCCCAAAGGAGAAAAACACACCGCCAAAGCACTGCTGCAAACGCCGGTAATGCTTGACCTTGCCAATGCACCGACACAAATGCTGTCTGCCGATACAGCAGGCTTGGTCACTTTTGCGAAAGCCGATAAAGACAATCTGCTTTATCTGTTGAAGACTCAGCTACGGGCCGAACGTTTCATGAAAGGTAAACTGAAAGTGACCTCCCCGGTCAGATGGGAGCTTTTCATTAATGGTGAATCGAAGATGGTAAAGGATGCCGCAGAAGACAGTATCTCTAAAGCAGCAACCAAAGAGGTCGCTTTACGTCTCGAGCCCGAAATGGATTATGAAATCGCCATCAAACTGCTTTCGACTCCGGACGACAAAACCGTACCTTCACTGAAATGCGAACTGGTAAAAGATGACAAATTCAAAGAAGTAGCATGCAGCACCAATCCTGAACAGAAACATCGTTTCTCACTCGATAACACAGTATACGGTAACCGCACCATAGCTGTTTCCGTATCACCGGACGGAAAATACTTGCTGACCCGTTATTGGGATAACCACTCGCTGAAACGTTCGCGCACTTATTGTGAACTGACCGAACTGAAAACAGGAAAAGTGCTCCTCACCAATCTGAGGGACGGCATGAGATGGATGCCGAAAAGTAATAAACTGTATTATACGGTAGTGGCATCCGAAGGAAATGACGTCATCACTCTCGATCCCATCACGCTGAAGGAAGAAGTTCTCCTGCAGGGCATTCCCGAACAGGGTTTCAGCTGGTCGCCCAACGAAGACTTCCTGATATACTATCCTCGTGAAGAAGGCGTGAAAGATGATGGGCCGTTGAAACGCATTGTCAGCCCGGCAGACCGCATTCCGAATACACGCGGACGTAGTTTTCTGGCCAGATATGACATTGCCAGCGGAACATCGGAACGGCTCACTTACGGTAATCACAGCACTTATATGCAGGACATCTCACCAGATGGTAAATATCTGCTTTACAGCAGTTCGAAGGAAAATATCACGCAACGTCCTTTCTCGTTGAGTTCACTGTTCCAAGTGAACCTTGAAACATTGGCTGTCGATACTCTGTTCTTTGAAGACCGCTTCCTCGGAGGAGCCAGCTACTCACCGGACGGCAGACAATTACTGCTCACCGCCAGCCCGGAAGCTTTTGACGGTATCGGCAAGAATTGTGGTAATCATCCGATCGCCAATGATTTCGACTCTCAGGCATTCATCATGGACTTAGCTACCCGTAAAATCGATCCGATCACTAAAGAGTTCAATCCGTCTGTCAACTTCCTGCAATGGAACAAAGGTGACGAGTGCATCTATTTTAGCACCAATGACGAAGATTGCCGGAACATCTATCGTTACTCTCCCAAAGACCGTAAGTTTGAAAAGCTGAACCTGGAGACTGATGTCACCAGTGCATTTGCCATGTCGGAAAACAATCCGTCGCTGGCAGCCTACATCGGACAAGGATGCTACAATGCAGGAGTCGCTTATGTATACGACCTGAAAAAGAAAACCTCTCGACTGATAGCCGACCCGATGAAACCTACCCTCGAAAAAATAGAACTGGGTAAAATGGAACCATGGAATTTCACTGCTTCAGATGGCACTGAGATTAAAGGTATGATGTGTTTGCCGCCTTCATTCGATCCTAATAAAAAGTATCCGCTGATTGTGTATTACTATGGAGGAACGACCCCGACAGAACGAGGCATCAGCAATCCGTACTGCGCACAACTGTTTGCTTCACGTGACTACGTGGTATATGTTATCCAGCCGAGCGGAACAATCGGATTCGGACAGGAGTTTTCAGCACGCCATGTCAATGCCTGGGGAAAACGTACTGCCGACGACATCATTGAAGGTACCAAACAGTTCTGTAAAGAACACCCGTTCGTGAATGATAAGAAAATCGGTTGTCTCGGTGCATCTTACGGTGGATTCATGACACAATACCTCCAGACTCAGACGGATATTTTCGCCGCCGCCGTTTCACACGCCGGTATCAGCAACGTGACCAGTTATTGGGGCGAAGGTTACTGGGGATACGGCTACAATGCCATAGCAGCAGCCGACAGTTATCCCTGGAACAATCCGGAGTTATTCACCAAACAAGGTTCACTCTTCAATGCCGATAAAATAAACACTCCGCTTCTGTTGTTGCACGGAACGGTAGATACCAATGTTCCCATCGGTGAAAGCATTCAGCTATTCAACGCCTTGAAGATATTGGGTAAAACAGTAGAGTTTATCACTGTTGATGGAGAGAACCACTTCATCTCCGATTATCCGAAACGTGTGCAATGGCACAACAGCATCATGGCATGGTTTGCCCGCTGGTTACAAGATAATCCCCAATGGTGGGAGGATATGTATCCGGAACGCCACTTGTAGAATATATCTCGCCACTGAGGCAGTGCAGTATGGGTATTATAAAAAGCTTATAAAAAAGAACGGGGTCATTGGTTCAAAACCAAGGCCCCGTTTCTTTTAAACCAAAGCTGTCTATTTTTTCACCCCAAAAGAGCTTTAGTTGAAAAGGTAGAAGCGATTTCCTTATTTCGTTAAAGCGGCAATCAACTCTTCGGAAGTGACCAGCTGCTGCTCACCGTTCTCCATATTTTTCAGCATAACTTTTCCTTCGTTCATTTCATTTTCACCTACGATGGCTACGAAAGGAATATTCTTAACATTCGCATAACTCATCTGTTTCTTCATCTTCGCAGCATCCGGAAAGATTTCGGCGCGAATACCGGCTGCACGGGCCTTAGCCAGAATACCCATAGAGAAAGCAGCTTCTTTCTCGCCGAAGTTAATAAACAGAAGTTGAGTTCCGTTGACAGCCTCCTTCGGATACAGTTCCAACTGATTAAGCACATCGAAGATGCGGTCGGCACCAAACGAAATACCTACGCCCGATACTCCTGCCATACCGAATACACCAGTCAGGTTATCGTAACGACCTCCACCGGTGATACTGCCAATCTGCACATCAAGCGCCTTCACCTCAAAAATAGCACCTGTATAGTAATTCAATCCACGTGCCAATGTCAAGTCAAGCTCTATTTCGTTTTTCAGTCCCATCGTTTGAAGGGTATTCAAAATAAACTCACTCTCTTCCACTCCCTTCAAACCTGTTTCGCTACCGGAAAGTACAGTCTTCAGTGTAGCCAACTTCTCAGCATTAGTTCCACTCAGAAGAATGATAGGTTGCAGTTTGGCAATAGCCTCATCACTAATCCCTTTCTCAGCCAATTCTTTATTCACATTTTCCAAACCGATTTTATCCAGTTTGTCGATAGCTACAGTTATATCCACAATCTTATCCGCCTCTCCGATGATCTCGGCAATACCGGTCAGTATCTTGCGATTATTGATTTTTATGCAGACACGGATACCGAAACGGGTAAACACCGTATCTACTATCTGCATCAACTCTACCTCGTTCAGCAGTGAATCACTACCGACCACATCGGCATCGCATTGGTAAAATTCACGATAACGTCCTTTCTGCGGACGGTCAGCACGCCAGACTGGTTGAATCTGATAACGCTTGAAGGGAAAAGTTATTTCATCACGGTGCATTACCACGTAACGGGCAAAGGGTACGGTAAGGTCATAACGCAACCCTTTTTCACAAAATTTACTGGCCAGTTTAGCGGCATTACGGCTTAATAGCTCTTCGTCTGTAATACCCGAAAAGTAATCACCTGAATTCTGTATTTTAAAAAGTAATTTATCACCCTCTTCACCGTATTTTCCCATCAGGGTAGAAAGCATCTCCATCGAAGGAGTCTCAATCTGCTGGAAACCATACAGATGATATACGTCACGAATTGTATTGAATATGTAGTTACGTTTCGCCATCTCTACGGGCGAAAAATCACGGGTTCCCTTTGGTATACCTGGTTTTGCTGCCATTGTTTTAACTGTTTTATTGAATTGAGTTGCAAAGTTAGATGAAATAATTGATTATTAAAACAGAAACCACAGACTTTCTGTGAATCTGTAAGCAAATGTATCCGGTGTCCGGTTCCGTTAAGACTGTTCATTTTCGGACAATACTTTTTAATGCCATTCTGCTCAATAAGAGATATTTATTAATTTGGTATACCATTTGCTTTCTGAAAGACAAAGAAATCACATTATCTAACAGGAATCATATGAAAACAGTTTTTTTGATCATTGCAATGTTATGCCTTGGACTATCGGGAATGGCACAAAACAACAAAAAAAAAGAATTTGAGAGAAAGTACAGCGCACTCACTCAGGAAGTAGCAAACGCCCGCAAACAGAAAGATTACAAAAAGGCCGAGAAATTAAATTGGGAGAAACTGAAGTTGTATCAAGGATTGCCTCAACAACTTCAGGAAAATGCAAAAAATATAACAGGACTGGTTTATTACGACCTTGCTTGCTATCAGGCACTTCAGGGAAAGAAAAAGGCAGCCCTGAAAAACTTTGAGAAAGCTTTCAACTCCGGATGGAATGATTACAACCATGCTAAAGGTGACAGTGACATCGACAATTTACGTAAAGAGAAGAAGTATCTGGAAATAATGGCTAAAATGCGTCTGGACAGTGACTATCTGTACATTCTGCAACAAGCCGAAGGATACAATAGAGCTGAAACAAAACCGATATGTTATAATGAATCAGTAACTGACACTCTACCCCGCTTCACCTACATGAATCCTAACGACAGTAATCTGGTACAGTTACGGAAACATTTCAACCTGGATAGTATCGCCGGAAGCGGAGACGAGATCTCCAAAATCAAAAACCTTCTCTACTGGGTTCACAACATAGTTCCACATGATGGCGATTCACGTAATCCGGAAGAGCGGAACACAATAGCCATGGTAGAACTTTGCAAAAAGGAGAACCGGGGCGTAAACTGCCGGATGATGGCACAAATGCTGAACGAGTGCTATTTGGCTATGGGATTCAAATCCCGTTTCATCACCTGCATGCCCAAAGTGATGATCAACGATTGCCACGTCATCAATGCGGTCTACTCCAACACCCTCGACAAATGGTTATGGATGGACCCGACATTCAACGCTTATGTAACAGATGAAAAAGGAAACCTTCTGGGCATTGGTGAAGTGCGCGAACGCCTCCGCAACAATCAACCCGTTGTACTAAACGAAGACGCAAACTGGAACAATAAAAATAAACAGACCAAAGAGTATTATCTGGATTACTATATGGCCAAGAACCTGTATTACGTAACTTGCCCTCTGCAAAGCGAATATAACGCAGAAACAAACTATCCGGGCAAAAAGTGGCCGATGTATATCTCGTTAGTTCCGGAAGGATACAGTAGCAATGGAAAGCCCGGTGCCACCGCCTACGACTCACATAATGACTCTTACTTCTGGCAATCACCTTATCAAGAATAAGCCTACAAGACCAAACAATATTATCCCCAAGCGTCATAGACAACATCAACTCTAAAACGCCATTTATAGAATCTATGATGTTTGGGGTAATCTTTAAACGACTTACTTTACATGATATGTAAAAATAACCGGATTATCTCCCTCCTTTATCCGATCCAGTAAGCAGCGCATTTTTTCATTAATACCTTCTTCAGCAGACAATCTCTTTTGCTCGCATAATACTTCGGATGAATAGATAAAGAAAATCCGACTTTGTTTCCCATCTACCGGCATATAATTGGGTAAAGGTAACTGATAATCCGTATTGATAATTACCTGATAATTGTTCACTATACCGATAGCTTTTGAAAGCAGACACACGCCCGGTTGATTGGTTCTAAACAACAAACAGGAAGGAGTATCACATAAATCAGTCATAGTATATATATATTTCCCTTGATAACAGAACTGATTCAAATCATTACATTGGAACTGACGCTGCTTATCACTTTCCGGAAAAGACTTGCTTTTCCAATCTACCATATAAAGTGGTTCAATTGATTCTCCCGTTATCCGATATATATGATTGTCAAACTTACGGGTAAACAGCACTGAGGCAGTATTCGTAATTTGGTAATTACCAGAAGAACAAAACGGTGCCGTTTCGTATAAAGGTTCTAATAAAGAAGTTCGCTTACCCGTTTCCTTATTAATCACTGTCAGAGAATGATCTGACACCACTCCGTTAGCATAAGTATCATTCCGCAAATAGATACATCCATTATCCACTGCGAACGATAAATACATATCGTCCAATGGATAAGAAGACAGGTATGTACCTTCCAAATCATAGTAAAGAATCTGCGAAGGATAGACTAAAAGCAACAATTTATTTTCTATTTCATCAATCGCAATATCGAACAGATCCACATACTCTCCCTTCCCATTCCCCACAGCATGTATCGTGAATAAATGTTTCCCGGAAAGAGTATAACAAAGCACCTGCTTCATCCGTTTATCCAAAATAAAATATCGTCCATCAAATTCGCAGACTCTATCAATGTTGTTTATTAAAGCTTCTCCGTTTGTTTCGGGCATAAAAAGAGATAAGCTATCTAAGAAAATCGTATCAGCTATCATAGAAGAACCGTCTTCAAAAGAAACCGACTGCACTCGAGACTCTGTCGCAACTTGCCTACAGGCTCCCGACAATAAAGAAATGCAAAATATAAAAAAGGCTGTTCTAATTCTCATACTTTTCAATTTACCGGAACCCAACTTTCGCTTATACCTGATGTACAGTTTATCACTCCAACTCCAAAACAGAATGTTTCTGTTACCACGCGATATGCAAAAACGTTTTGTCCTCTCAGACTTATAAGATAGGGACCATATTGATTGATATTAATACTTTTTTCATAAACATTGTTCTTATTTCTTCAAAGATATATAAAAAAAGCACCATCAGCACTTAAAACATAAAAAATACCTTCCTATACACAAAAAGCTCAATAGATTCCTCTACCGAGCCTTTCTTTTTATTCCGTACGGGAAGGAGAGATTAATCCCGACGTCCCATAAATATCATAATGTAGTAAATCAGCGTAGCCAACGAGCCCAACGCAGCAACAACATAAGTGTATGCAGCCGAACGGAGAGCGTCTTCCGCTTTGGCATGATTATACGAGTTAGTAATTCCCGATGCACTGAGCCATACCAATGCACGTTTGCTCGCATCAATCTCTACCGGAAGTGTGATAAAGCTGAATAAGGTGGTCAAAGCAAACAGGATAATGCCGGCAAGCAATAACTGCGGAAACGAATTCAGTAACAAAATACCGGCAAGCAATAACCACGTCATCCACTGTGAAGCGAACGAAACCACCGGCACCAGCTTACTGCGGAGCGTCAACGGCGCATAAGCCCGTGCATGCTGAACAGCGTGTCCGCATTCGTGAGCAGCCACGGCAGCAGCCATGATGCTATTACTTTCATAAACTCCTTCACTCAGGTTCACTGTCTTATTGGCAGGATTATAATGATCGGTCAACTGTCCGGGAGTGTGAGTCACCTGAACATCGTAAATACCGTTGTCATGCAACATTTTAATAGCTACGTCGCGTCCTGTCATTCCGTTTCCTGTGGGTATCTTGGAGTATTTCTTGAACTTGTTTTGCAGGTTCATCTGCACCAGCCAGCTAACGAGAGCGATGCCAATAAAAATAATCCATTGAATTCCTATTACCATATTCTTTCTTAATTAAATTGTTATAATAGCTAATATACAAATAGCTTGCCAAAAATAAACAAAAGCGACGGAGAGGAGATTTCCCATACATCGCTTTTATGAAGAATTAGCTAAAAATTAGTCAATTGTAAGTTCCACCACGTAATCTACATCCGTCGGAACTTTTGCGAGTTCCAGTACAATTCCTTCTTTATTCTTTGTGAAGCGTACCGGCGTTTTGTCAGCAAAGACCACTGCCTTTTTCACTTTCTTATCAACGATAGGCAAGAATAAAGCCTTGTCCTGCAAATTAAGAATATGCACATAGAGTTTATTGCCTTTCTGAGTCGTTACTCCCCAATCGTGAGGAGCTACCAGACCACCTCTCGTTCCATAAATGGTCTCACCATACTTTGACATCCAGTCTCCCACCTCTTTCAAACGCTGAACAGCCACTTCCGGAAGTTCTCCATCGGGCTGCGGGCCTATATTCATCAACAGATTGGCGTCCTTACCGGCAGCCTTCACCAGATAATGAATCAAAGTTTTAGTTGATTTATAGTTCTGGTCTGTAATCTTATATCCCCACATGCCATTCATCGTCTCACATGTTTCAAGAGGCAGATGGCTGACACTCTGTCCGGAAAGTCCTGCGGTATTCTCTCCCGGAAGGTCACGTTCGAATATCTGAATATCCTCCCCTGCAAAAGGTACCTGATGATGATTATTACCAACCAGACAAGACGGCTGCAAACGATGGATCAATGCATATTGTTCCGGAAGTTCCCAGTCGAAATCGGGATTGATATCCTGATCCCACCAACCATCGAACCAAATGGCACCGATCGGACCATAATTGGTCAACAACTCTGTCAACTGATTATTCATAAACTGATAATAGCTCTTCCAGTCTCCTTTCGGATCGGGACGTCCGGTTCCGCGTCCGGTTCTTCCCTGAGGAGCGTCTTCACGATACCAATCTATATGTGAATAGTAGAAATGCAGTTTGATGCCATGTTTGGCACATGCATCAGCCAGTTCCTTTACCACATCACGTTTAAAAGGAGTGGCTTTTACAATATTATAATCGGAATACTTGGTATCGAACATCGAGAAACCTTCATGGTGACGGGTAGTGAAACAGATATACTTGGCACCGGAGGCTTTGATAGCCGCCACCCATTTATCTGCATCAAATTTAGAGGGATAGAATCCTCCGGCCAGTTTGGCATACTCTTTATAATTCAGATTATGGTTCGTCATCGTCCACTCGCCGGTAGCAAGCATGGCATAAAGCCCCCAGTGAAGGAAGATTCCGAACTTATTGTCCTGAAATTCACTCCGGGCTTTCAGGTTAGCCTCTGTCGGTTGGTAATTTTGTTGCGCTGTCAGGGAAGCAGTCATTCCCAATAGCAAGAGAAAAGTAATAAAATGCTTCTTCATAAGTATTATAATAAAGGCCTCACCTCGCCCCTCTCTACTTTAGAGAGGGAAGAAGAAAGGCCTCGTTTTGAATTAATTCTTCTATAAAAGTCTACTTCTTCCTCCTTTTAAAAAAGAAGGGTACAGGTGAGGCTTCTTATTCTTCAGTATATCTTTCAATAGTCTGCTCGCGGTCGGGACCTACAGAAACAATTTTGATTTGTACGCCCAACTGTTCTTCAAGGAAGGAGAGATAAGCATTGAACTCTTCAGGAAATTCATCTTCGCTCTGCATCTTTGTCATGTCTGTCTGCCATCCCGGAAGTTCCATGTAGATTGGTTCCACTTCGTCGGTAATGTCATAAGGGAAGTAATCGATCTCTTCACCATTCATCTTATAGGCCACACAAGCTTTGATCGTCTCGAAAGTATCGAGTACATCACTCTTCATCATAATCAGTTTGGTGACACCATTGATCATGATTGAATATTTCAGTGCAACAAGATCCACCCATCCGCAACGGCGTTTACGTCCCGTCACCGAGCCAAATTCGTGACCAAGCGTACAGATCTGATCGCCAGTTTTATCGAACAACTCTGTGGGGAACGGACCCGAACCTACACGTGTACAATAAGCTTTAAAAATACCATATACATCGCCGATCTTATTCGGAGCAACGCCCAAACCGGTGCATGCACCTGCACATACGGTATTCGAAGAAGTCACGAACGGATACGAACCAAAGTCAATATCCAGCATAGTTCCCTGAGCACCTTCACAAAGCACGAATTTTCCGGCATCGAGCAAACCGTTTATTTCATGTTCGCTGTCTACCAACTGGAACTGTTTCAGGTATTCGATACCTTCAAACCAGGCTTTTTCAAGTTCAGTCAGGTCGTATTCATAATTCAGACCTTTCAGGATTTGTTCGTGGCGAGCCTTCGCTGCAGCATATTTTTGTTCGAAGTTATGCAGGATATCCCCCACACGGACACCGTTACGGCTTACTTTATCCGTATAAGTCGGACCGATACCTTTTCCGGTAGTTCCGACCTTAGCATCACCTTTGGCAGCTTCATAGGCAGCATCCAGTATACGGTGCGTAGGCAAAATGAGGTGCGCTTTCTTCGAAATGTGCAGTCTCTCCTTCAAGTTGTGTCCCGATGCTTCCAGCGCTTCTGCTTCCGCTTTGAACAAAGCCGGATCGAGCACTACACCGTTACCGATGATATTTACTTTATCTCCCTGGAAAATACCCGAAGGGATAGAGCGAAGCACGTACTTCTGTCCTTCGAACTCAAGTGTATGACCGGCATTCGGTCCACCCTGGAAACGTGCAACTACATCATATCTCGGAGTTAAGACGTCGACTACTTTTCCTTTACCTTCGTCGCCCCATTGCAATCCTAATAGAACATCTACTTTCATTTTTCTTTTTTATTGTTATTATTTACTCTTTTTCTCTTGTTGGCCCTGTCGCATTTGCTACATATACCGTATATATATAAGGAATAATGCGAAAGTTGAAACTTACTTAGTTTGGTATTTTCAATCGCGTTCTGTAAAGCTTCATTCTGAAACTCTGTGACCCTACCGCACTGCGTACATATCTGGTGATGGTGTGTCTCGCGATTATATGATTTTTCGTATTGGGAGGAAGTGCCGAACTGATGTTTTATCACCAGACGTGCATTGATAAGTAAGATGATGGTATTATACAGTGTAGCCCTACTCACCCGGAAATTTTCCTGGTTCATCATCTGCGAATAAAGCATATCGATATCGAAATGCCCGTCAATGGAGTATATGGTATCCAGTATCGCATAACGTTCAGGAGTCTTGCGATGTCCATTCGCATTTAGATATTCGGTGAATATCTGCCGTACCGTATCTTTCACATTTTGAGTTTCCATATCGGCGCTATTTTAGCGCCAACAAAGTTAATTGTTTTTTGCGGAAAGCAAAAATATATCTGTAAATTTGCACCCAATCACTAAAAAAATGTTTTATGACAAGAGTCCCCTTCACGCAAAATTATCGCTGGCACTTGCCTCTATTACTTCTTGTGTTCTGCTGTTCTTTCTTTATAAACAATGGCGCAATCTTTGCAGACATCATGGAATCAAGAAACATTGTCACTGCACGCGAAATGGTATACGACCATAACTGGCTGGTGCCTACCATGAACGGAGAGCTGCGACTGGAGAAGCCTCCACTTCCCACATGGATTGCTGCCGTGGTAGAAGTGATTTCGCCGGATAATCTTCCCTTGCAACGAGCCATGGCCGGACTTGCGGCCGTCATGTTAGTACTCTTTTTCTATAAGTTTGCTACGAAGCTGACCGGCAACCGAACCTATGCCCTGGTATCTTCCCTGATCTTGTGCACCTCTTATAATATCATTCTGATGGGACGTACAGCTACCTGGGACATTTATTGCCACGCATTCATGATGGGAGCTATTTATTATCTTTATCTTGCTTTGCGGCAAACTGCCTGCAAGTGGCCTCTTTTCATTGCCGCAGGCGTTTTTATGGGATTATCTTTCCTTGGCAAAGGGCCCGTATCTTTCTATGCCCTGCTTCTCCCGTTCATTTGTGCCTACCTCTTATTCTATCGCAGGGAAACAAGAATGAAAGGAAAATGGGCCGCACTCTTCACCATGATCTTTATTTGCATCGTGCTCAGCACATGGTGGTATGCCTACACATACATCTGCCACCAGGAGATGGCATCCTATGTATTCCACAAAGAGTCTTCTTCCTGGAGTAACCACAACGTACGTTCCTGGTATTATTACTGGCAGTTTTTCCTGGAAACAGGAGTATGGTCGCTGCTGACACTGACAGCACTGATAGTGCCCTTCTGGAAAAAGCGGGTCGAAGCATCCAAAGAGTACATGTTCTGCCTGAGCTGGATGTTACTGATCCTTTTCTTCCTGTCGTTGCTCCCGGAAAAGAAGACACGCTATCTGCTTCCTATCTTATTACCGGCCGCACTGACCATGGGATACTTATTTGTATATTGGATTCAACAGGCTAAACAGAAAATGCCGCACCTGAAAGACAGAGTGATTTACCGGATAAATGCTTATTTGATTGTAGTGACTACATTGGCCCTTCCCGTTGCTCTCTACCTCTTCATGTACCGGGAAGGACGGATAGGTACAGGGATGTTCATATGGTTGACTGTATTATTCCTGACAGTAGCAGTTTGGCTATTCAGCTCTGCGCTCAAGCTCCGGCCTTTCTCTTTCCTGATGGGAGTCGTAGCGCTATTTGCTGTTGCCGAGTTGTTTGTAATGCCTTATATCGGAAGTTTTGTGAGTAACTCAGATCCCAAAAGCATCAGCGCTACCCAAGAAAACCCGGAGCTAAAAGCTCTGCCATTCTATCACAGCAAAGACGAAGTGCTACGCATCGAGTTGGTATACGAAGCACACAAGAAGATCGGAGACATGGATTTAACCAATAAAGAAGAGATTACAAAAGCCCTGCCGTTTGTTCTGATCTCACAGAAACCGGCGGAACAACTGATTCCGGATTCCATCCGAAAGGATTTAAGTCTTCGCTTTATCGATTGTTATGACAACAATCGCTGGGCAAAAGGGCACAAAAGATATGATAGCGTATTTATCAGCAATGTGACAATAGTCGACGAACGATAAAGACGGACGATGAAAGGGTGTCGAGACTTCACCGCAGAGGGCACAGAGTGACACTGAGTAAGTTTTAAGTCGGGATATTCAGTAAATGTCCGTATTTCTTATAAATTAAGAGAACAGTTTTACTTTACGTGAGCTTTTCTCTTAATTTTTTCCTGTAAAGTCTCCAGTCTTCTATCTTTTTTATAGAATATTATTTACATATTCTTATATTTTCTCCCCAACGGTACATTATGTATATGTCTTTTTAGGGGAAGTTAAAAACCTCTCCTGTTTTCCTTTTGTTATTTTAGTCTGATTATGCAGCCGCTCTTTTTTTCTTTTCAACCTTTTCTATCATGCATACTGCATTGGCCGTATGTATTCCAAAGAAAATCCAAAGCATTTCCGTTTTCCTGTTTCTAGCTTTAATTCTGGCCAGTGAGTAATGTTGTTTCTGCGTTCCAAAACTTCCTTCCAGGCGGGTCGCTCTTTCACGGCTGAGTTCCGACCGTAAGATCTTCCGAAGTGGCTCATCTTTGGACGCTCTGCCCTTACGCTTAAAGGAAGTACTTATATGATATTTAGTACAAAATTTCCGGTTGGCATTA
Organism: Bacteroides fragilis; assembly: GCF_019583405.1. Lineage (GTDB taxonomy): Bacteria > Bacteroidota > Bacteroidia > Bacteroidales > Bacteroidaceae > Bacteroides > Bacteroides fragilis_B. The sequence continues at coordinate 666,791 of NZ_SZUU01000002.1, forward strand.
TTAGCATAGATTGAATCCGCTGCAAGCGCCTTAACCCTAACCCCGGTCAGTTGTTGTTGCAGATGAATACAGTCTTTCAAATGTACTCCTTCGTTAAAAGCCTTAAAGGAGATATGTTCAATAAAGGAGATTCCATCTATCTGTATATTGTTGACTTTGGCTCCGAATTCAACGGATTTGGTTTCCTTGCCTCTGATAATGGGGCGAAGGTAATGCCGGTCGATACTCACAATACGGTTGGGCACTTTTTTGCCTGCAAATAAATTCTTCCCTTGCTCAAGGACCGTCCGTATGACCGAGAAACGTCTTTGGTAATCAGAGGATAGTGTAAGCCTGTGCCTGTAGGATAAATGAAGCTGCTCCAGCTGGTCCAGTAACTTTTCCAATAACTGAAGTAGTCTGCGTTTAATCATACGGGTCTGTGATTTCCTGCGTTTACGCAGTTTGCTAGAAGCAAGGTAGGCACGGCTTACATCAAGATACTTGTTACGGGGACGTTGCATGTGCAATGTCCGGCAATGTTTGCACAGATGACGATGAAGCCATACAATACCTTCCCATAAGAGTTTGACATCAGTAGGAAAGCGCAGATGACTTTCATAACAGGTGGCATCGGTCATACAGACATGAAGGTTCTCAAGATAAGGTTTCCAATGCTCTGCCAAAATAAGCTGGAGGGACTCAATATCAAGGCGAGCCGCTAGTTCCTGACGAATCGCACTAACGATTTTAGGATTGGTTAGCGGATGAAGCGGATCGATCTGAACACCACAAAATAACTGGTAATGAATATTACCGTTTAAATGGTCAATCAGTTGTGAATCGGAAAAGTTGGTATAAGACTTCAAGACCATCAAGGCTATTTTACCTTCGGGAGAAAAATAACTTTTACGCCCCAAAGCAGAGGACTTCAAATGCATTTGTCGGGCCAGTTCCGAGAAAGGGAATAAAGAATGGAGGCGACCTAATTCACTCGTTGCAAAACTTTGACGATATTTTTTAAGCATATCGAACTCACTAAAACCTAAACAAGGTTCGATTTCTGATATTTTTTGTATCTTTACCATGTGTTTTTATTTTAGATTACCCCCGTTTTGGCCGTCAAACCGTTTTTTAGGGGGAATGCTTAAAGATACAAAAAAGGCAACTAACTCGCAATGAATTAGTTGCCTTAAATTTTCTTATTTTAGGAATATCCCTGATTATCAATAAAAAAAAAACTCTGTGTTACTCTGTGCCCTCTGTGGTGAAGTTTCGACACAACCTTATCGTTAATCGCTAATTTCCTCTCTCACCATCGTATACAGCATCTGTTCCGCTTCTTTATCAGAGTTGGCCATGCCTTCTACCAGGCGACATACCTGGAAAGCATGTTCTTCACTATGCTGCATATACTTACGGATAGCAAGCATTGCCGCATTACGGACATGATAACTTCCCGATTGTACGGCACAAATCGCCTGATCGAGCAATTCACCCGCAGGGCGTTCGGCCATATCTCCCTTTTTCATCAACAGACGGGCTATGGTAAGGAAGCCACAAACTTGTGTATATTCCGCCTCGTCCGCAATCCACTGGAAAGTTTTCGCCGGGGCATAAGGCAGGTTTTGAAACAGATTCATACACGTAAGTTCTGCTATCTCAATATTGCGGATATCCTCTACCCAGATATCAGCTATCTCGGAAAAGAAGGTATCTATCGGCTGCAATAAACCTGCCAGAATCTTACACTCGCGGATATTCTCTTTCCACAAGGCTTGTGCCAAGTCATGGTTCTTCTCATAAGCAGCGGCGATGCTCTTGATACGGGGCAACTCAACACCAAAGTTCAGTTTATAGTCCAGCCCCTTCTCACGCATGCTTTGTGACACAACTCCGTTCATAGAGAGACGGAGCTGTGTTTTAATATCTTTCAATTGTTCTTTTACATCCATGGGTTAATCGTTTACAGAAGGCAGCGGCGAATAGTCCTTGCTATAACGCAGCATCTGTTCGGCATAGCCTTCATCATAGGTTACTTTTACATCAATTATATTTCCTTTCTCGTCGGTTACCGCATCGTATCTTGGATTCACGAATCCTTTATAAGGCGCCAGATTCAGTTTCTTATAGCGGGCCAATACTTCGGAGTGAAGTTCGGGGTCTACTTTTACGGCATAGGTTTCTACCAGCGAACGGGCTGCTGCAAAGTCTCCGGTCGACTTGATGCGCTGTATCTCGGCCAGCAATTCGCCAAAGAGATGACGAAGTTTCTGATAGTCGTTCACCACGACGTAAGTCTTACCATCTTTCTGCACCATCTCCACCACCTTATCGGCCTTACCCTTCTCAAACACCCAACGGGCAATGATCTGGCGGTTGCGCATGTGAGCCTCTTCAACACTGTTGCCCGGTTCGATACGCACCAACTGGGTCATCAGGCCATTCATCAGATAGGTATAGTATTCGGCCTTGTAAGCCTCTTCAGCCGGCACCAAGCCCAATTCCAGCAATTTAGGATCGGCTACATAGTAAAGTCCGAACAGATCGGCACGTGCCTCCTCTATTGTAGAACCATAGGCTTTCAAGGCATCCGGATCAACTCCCGGAAGTAATTTTCCGGAACCGTGACCCAGGCATTCGTGCAAGTCGGTATGCAATTCTCCTGTCAGATCACCATATTTATCGATCAATTGCTTTTCTGTATCACTGTACACAAACTCTTCGTTGAATCCGTTTCCATGAGCCGCTTTGTTATAAGCGTCGGTGATATTCCCGATAGTGACCGACTTGGAACCGTGATGGCTGCGAATCCAGTTAGAGTTAGGCAAGTTGATTCCGATGGCCGTCGCCGGATATAAGTCTCCGCCAAGAATGGCAGCAGTAATCACTTTGGCAGTCACCCCTTTCACCCTTTCTTTCTTAAATTGCTTGTCCACTGGAGAATGATCTTCGAACCATTGGGCATTGCCGCTTATCAGTTCAGTACGGCGCGTAGCCTCCAGGTCTTTAAAGTTCACGATGGACTCCCAGCTGGCCTTCATCCCGAGCGGATCGCCGTAAGTTTCAGTAAATCCGTTTGTAAAGTCAATACGTGAATTCAGATCTTTCACCCAAAGGATGGCATATTCGTCAAACGTCTTCAAGTCACCGGTCTCGTAGTATTCAATCAGCTTACCGATAGCAGCCTTCTGGGCTTCGTCTTCTGCCACCCCTTCAGCTTTCTTCAGCCAATACACAATCTTTTCGATGGCCTGTGTATAAAGTCCTCCTACTTTCCATACCTTCTCGACGATCTTTCCGTTCTCTTTAACCAGGCGGCTGTTCAGTCCGTAAGAGACAGGGGTTTCATCTTTGGGGTCCTTCATCGCATTATAGAAATCCTCAGCTTCCTGCTGGGTGACCCCGTCATAGTAATTGCTGGCCGAAGTCAGCACCAAGTCTTCGCCGTCCGCCTGATTCACTCGCTTAGGCATCACCTTCGGATCAAAAATAACGGGTGACAGCTCCTCAAACAGTTGTTCTACCGTCTGTCCTTGAGCCAACGGAAGCCCGGAAGCATCTACACTGAGCAATGCTTGTTTCAGAAACTCCGGCGTAAAGCCCGGAACAAATTTCTCCGAACCATAATGGTGATGAATACCGTTTGAGAACCATACGCGTTTCAGATAGGTGGTCAGATTCATGAAGTCCGGGCTGTTTCTGTCACCGGCATAATCCGTATAGATCGTCTCAAGCGCCCGACGGATGGTAAGATTGTACTTTCCGTTCTGATCAAACAGAATATCTCTTCCTTCCAACGCAGCCTGAGTCAGATAATATACCAACTCTTTCTGCTTGAGAGTTAAATTCTCAAATCCGGGTACGCGATAGCGTAATATCTGTAAGTCTGCAAATTGTTCCACTGTATATTTAAAATTATCTGCCTCAGCAGTGTTTGTTTTTTTAGCTCCGCCGCAAGATGTCAACAAGATTACGGCTGCAGCCATCGAAATTAAATGTTTCTTCATACTTTAGACATTGTGGTTATAAAACAAAAAAGGAAATATCTCAAAGACATAGCCTGAGATAATTCCTTTTTATTCCGTTTCAAGAAATGCAATTATTTCTTTTTTTCTGCGTGTTTTTTACGATATCCGTTGGGTGTTTCACCTACGTTTTTATAAAATGCAGCGTAAAAAGACTGACGGTTAGCGAAACCAACCATCGCACTGATTTCCTCTACATTCTTGTCGGCATATCTTTTATCCGTCAACAAGTGCAAAGCATCTTTTACTCTGTACTCGTTCAGCAGGCAAGAATAGTTCATACCAAAGCGAGAATTAACTACAGCCGAAAGATAACGGGTATTGGTTTTCAGTTCCTTTGCCAAATCTTTAGCCGAATAGTCAGGGTCTCTGTACTTCTTCTGTACAACAATAATATTCAAGATCCTGTCGTACAACTCATCCGCCAATTCCGGTCTGATTAAAGACCGATAAGCAGCTTTCTTTTCTTTTTTCTCCCTTAGATTGTAAGGGCGTTTTTTAGGAGTTTCTTCCTGGGTTTTGTTTTCTAAATCACTCATTGAATTAACTGGTTAGGGTTTGTTTTTAAATATCACTATTAATTTGTAACTTTAGATGTCACAAATTTCATACATTATTTTGATATACACAACTTTTTCGTATATATTTTTGATATAAAAACAATCAAAATCATCGAAAAGTAGGTAAAAAGGGACGTTAATAAGGATTTTTAACTTTTAGTAACCCGAAAATAAAGCGTACCTTTGCCCAAAAGATGAACGAAAAATATCAAATGATACAAACCCTCAAAACTTATTTCGGTTATGATAGCTTCCGTCCTTTGCAGGAAGAAATCATCCACAACCTGATAAGCAAAAGAGACGCATTGGTTCTGATGCCCACGGGGGGAGGCAAATCAATCTGTTATCAGCTTCCGGCCTTGCTGATGGAAGGCACTGCAATTGTTATTTCACCTCTTATTTCACTGATGAAGGATCAGGTAGAATCTCTCTGTGCCAATGGAATACCGGCGGGTGCACTGAACAGCAGCAACGACGAATCCGAAAATGCCAACTTACGCAGGGCCTGTATCTCAGGCAGGCTCAAGCTGCTCTACATATCACCGGAGAAACTGCTCTCCGAAGCCGACTATCTGTTAAGGGACATGACCATCTCACTGTTTGCAGTAGACGAAGCACACTGTATTTCGCAATGGGGACACGATTTCCGCCCGGAATATGCCCGAATGGGATTCTTACGTACTCAATTCCCCGATGTCCCCATGATTGCACTGACCGCTACGGCAGATAAGATCACAAGGGAAGACATTGTCCGCCAACTGCAACTGAATCAGCCGGAAATATTCATTTCATCATTCGACCGCCCCAACCTGAGCCTGTCTGTAAAAAGAGGCTACCAACCCAAGGAGAAGAGCAAAACCATCGTAGACTTCATCGCCCGCCACCGGGGTGAAAGCGGAATCATTTACTGCATGAGCCGTAGTAAAACTGAAACAGTGGCACAGATGTTGCAAAAGCATGGCATCCGTTGTGGCGTTTACCATGCCGGATTGTCTGCCCGCCAACGGGACGAGGCACAAGACGACTTTATCAACGACCGGATCGAAGTGGTATGTGCCACCATCGCTTTTGGGATGGGCATCGACAAATCGAATGTCAGGTGGGTGATACATTATAACCTGCCGAAAAGCATCGAAAGTTTTTACCAGGAAATCGGCCGCGCGGGACGTGACGGTATGCCCAGCGATACGATTTTATTCTATTCATTGGGCGATCTGATTTTGCTGACAAAGTTTGCAACAGAAAGCAACCAGCAGAATATCAATCTGGAAAAATTAAACCGGATGCAGCAATACGCCGAAGCCGACATCTGCCGGCGACGTATCTTATTGAGCTATTTCGGCGAAACGACTGCTGAAGATTGCGGCAACTGCGATGTATGCCGCAATCCACCCGAGCGCTTCGACGGAACTGTCATCGTTCAAAAAGCCTTAAGCGCCATAGCTCGGACCAACCAACAGGCAGGCATAACCCTCCTGATAGATATCCTGAGAGGGAACCCGACTGCTGAAATCACCGAAAAAGCTTATACGGGGCTGAAAACGTTTGGAGCCGGAAGAGAAATCCCGGCGCGCGACTGGCAGGACTATTTGTTGCAAATGCTGCAAATGGGATACTTTGAGATAGCCTATAACGAGAACAATCACCTGAAAATAACAAAGAGCGGAAGTGACGTCCTTTTTGGCCGTGAGAGGGCAATGCTGGTTGTCATCCGGAGAGAAGAGCCTGCTACCGCCAGAAAGAGAAGAAAGACCGTAAACGTCCATGCACAGGCATGGGACGGAGAAAGCAGAAGCAAGGAAGAAGACCTCTTCGAGGCCTTGCGCGCGTTGCGCAAGCAACTGGCCGACCAGGAAGCACTCCCGGCATACATCGTGTTATCGGACAAAGTGCTGCACCTGCTCTGCCTGTCGCGTCCCACAACCGTCGAAGCATTCGGCAACATCAATGGGATTGGCGAATATAAAAAGAAAAAATATGGAAAAGAATTTGTCGCGCTGATCCGCCAGTTTATATGACCGGAAGAGAAACCGCAACCGGATTTTGTCAAGAGCTGTTTTATGTTTTATTAACCGGGCAGAGCGCCGGCCGATAACAATAAGAGATATTTTCATAACACATATTGTAATGCACCGGAACAAAGCTTCATTTGGGACGGAAGATAGTGTCTGTTCGAATCAGAGCAACCGTCTGTTTGGGTTGAAAAGCCGAGCTTTTATCATCCGAAAGCCGGACTTCTCCCCACATACACTGGCGTTCCATGCCGAAAAGCAGAAGAGGCATAAAAAAAGGGAAAAGCTTTCAACTTCTCCCTTCTATCGTATTTTAATCTGAATATAGTTTATGATTACGCTTACAAAGATACGATAATCAACAGCAAAAGTCAAGCTTCCGGACTATTATTTTCCGAAATTATTTGCATTGTTGCATCTGTTCGTGAACATCGGCAGGGGGCACTCCCAGCGAAATAGCTTTCTCGAAATCTGCCTTCGCCTGCGACTTCTTTTTCTGGTCCAGATAGATATCCCCCCTCAGCAAATAGGCATCGACGGAGTTAGGTGCCAGGCGGATGGCTTCGTCCAAATCCACCAGTGCCAGATCTTCATGTTTCATATCCCGCTCTACATCGGCACGGGCCACATACAAAACGGCATCTTCGGGAAATTCCACCAACAATTGGTTCAGGAGATCGAGCGATTCACGAAATTTGCCCTCTTTCTGTTCCAAAGTTGCCAAGCCGAGGCGTCCGTTATAATTCTTCGGATCAATTTCCAGCAAACGCTGGTAGTCCAGACGAGCCCCTTTATAATCCCGCCGCAACATATAAATATACGCCCGCATCAGCAAGGCTTCCGTATTCTTCTTGTCCACATCCATCACCTGGCAATAATCCACATAAGCCTTGTCCTGCATGCCCTGCTCCAGATAGATGGCGGCACGGTTCAGCAAAATGGGCACGGCGAGCGGCGCAATGTTGAGTGCATAAGTATACGACTCGACAGCATCATTATAACGTCCCAGCTTGCGCTGCACCAAGCCGAGATTAGAAAACAACAGAGCATTATGGGGGTTCTTCGGTTCCAGTCTCAATGCCTGCTTCAAAAGATCTTCGGCTTGCGCCAGACTGTCTTTTCCAACACACTCGACGGCCTTTTCAGAAAGTTCCTGATAGGTCTGGGCGGAAAGGGATATGGAAAAGATGGAGAAAAGAAGGAGAAAAAGATACTTCCTCCCTATCCCCTCTCCCAAAGGAAAGGGAACAATGATAGTTTTTCGATTCATAAATAATCTATTAAAAACGAACCGGTAATGGGGAGTATACGCTGAGCATACAGTTTCTTTCTCCACAGATCGGTCAGAGGCCGATCTCCGGTTCATATATATTAAAATGTCAGACAAGCACGAGTGTGCTTTTTAATCCAGAGGATAAGCGTCAAACGCAAATAACTCGGTAGAGAGATAACGCTCGCCGGTGTCGGGCAATAAAGCCACGATCCTCTTTCCTTTAAACTCCGGACGTTCGGCCAGCTTGCGGGCTGCATAAACAACGGCTCCGGAAGAGATCCCCGCCAACAGTCCTTCCGTAGAAGCCAATTCACGCCCACCACGGATCGCCTCATCGTCAGGCACAGGCATGATTTCGTCTACAACCGAAGCATCGTAAATACCGGGAACAAAATTCGCCCCAATCCCTTGTATACGGTGGGGAGCGGCCTTCCCGCCTTCAAGTACGGGAGACGACGCCGGTTCCACAGCTACTATATATACATCCGGATTATGCTTTTTCAGTGCACGGGCCACCCCGCAAACGGTTCCGCCCGTTCCTACTCCCGCTACAAACACAGCCACCTGTCCGTCAGTGTCCTGCCAGATCTCTTCACCGGTGAAGCGTGTGTGCACCTCCGCATTCGAAGGATTCTCAAACTGTTGCAGAATGACCGAACCGGGGATCGAATCTTTCAGTTCCTTAGCTTTGGCTATGGAACCGGCCATTCCTGCTACCCCGTCAGTCAATACAATTTGTGCTCCCAGTGCTTTCAACAGATTGCGACGTTCCAGACTCATCGTTTCGGGCATGGTCAGTATCAACCGATACCCTTTAATGGTGGCCACCATGGCCAGTCCCACACCGGTATTTCCGCTGGTCGGCTCGATGATCGTGGCACCGGGCTTCAGAACTCCTCTCTTCTCGGCATCCTCGATCATCGAAAGTGCCACCCGGTCCTTTACGCTTCCGGCAGGGTTAAATGACTCCAGTTTAGCGATAATATTCTCTTGCAGGCCGTATTTACGACTATAACCGGACAACTCCATCAATGGAGTATGGCCTATCAGTTCGGTAAGTTTCTTTGCGATTTTTGCCATATAGCTCTCTGTTTTACCACAGTTAATGCGCAAAGATAAAGAAAAGAATCGTACCTTTGTGACCGTTCAATCTTTTTAAGTATAGAGTTTATGAAGAGAAGACTTATCCAATTCGTCACGACTTATTTTCTTTTTGTCCTCATATTCGTCCTCCAGAAACCAATTTTCATGGGTTACTACCATACCTTATATAATAAGGTGTCATGGACTGATTATTTCTCCGTGATAGGGCACGGGCTTCCGTTGGACCTTTCGCTTGCCGGTTATCTGACCGCTATTCCCGGACTACTGCTGATCGCTTCGGTCTGGATACAACCTTCCATTATCCGCCAGATACGCCGGGTATACTTCATGATCATAGCCATCCTGCTATCCTGTATCTTTATCGGCGACTTAGGGTTATATGAATACTGGGGGTTCCGTATGGATGCCACCCCGCTTTTTTACCTCTTCTCTTCTCCCAAAGACGCATTGGCCAGTGTCAGCATTTGGGTCGTAATAGCCGGACTGGCCGCAATCGCCGTTTATGCAACCCTGCTTTACCGGATATTCTATCGGGTGCTGATTTATCAGAAGCAACCTCTGAAAATACCTTTTCACCGGTTAAGCGTATCCGGAGTTCTGCTGCTCGTCACCGGACTCCTGTTCATCCCGATACGGGGAGGCTTCACGGTGTCGACCATGAACCTGAGCAAAGCTTACTTCAGCAGCAACCAGCGACTGAACCATGCGGCCATCAATCCTTGTTTCAGCCTGATGGAGTCATTGTCGCGACAGGATAATTTCGACAAACAATACCGGTTCATGACGGCTGAGGAGGCCGACAAACTCTTCGCGGAACTCAAGGATAAACCGGTTACCCCGGCCGACAGTGTTCCTCAGCTTTTCACTACCGAACGCCCGAACGTGATATTAATCATACTTGAAAGCTTCTCGTCCAAACTGATGGAAACCCTTGGAGGAGAACCCAACGTAGCTATCAACATGGATCAGTTCGGACGTGAAGGGGTCTTGTTTACCCACTTCTTCGCCAACAGTTTCCGTACCGACCGCGGACTGGCAGCCATCATCAGTGGTTATCCGGCACAACCGACTACCAGCATCATGAAGTACCCGAAGAAGACGCAACACTTGCCTTCGATCCCCGGCAGCCTGAGAAAGGCAGGATACGACCTGCAATATTATTACGGAGGAGATGCCGACTTCACCAATATGCGTTCTTACCTGATTCAGGCAGGAATTGACAACATCGTTTCCGATAAGGATTTTCCTCTTTCCGAACGTCTCAGCAAATGGGGAGCACACGACCACGTGGTATTCAACCGACTGCTGAACGACCTGGAACAGAATCCTCCCAAAGAACCTTTTATGAAAATAGTACAGACTTCGAGCAGTCACGAACCTTTCGAAGTTCCGTTTCAACGGCTGGACAATCCGAGACTGAATGCTTTTGCTTATGCGGACAGTTGTGCCGGCGACTTTGTACACCGGTTCAAAGAGACTCCTTTATGGAAGAATACGGTCATCATTCTTGTACCCGATCATCTGGGAGCCTATCCGCAGGATATAGACAACCTGACCGTAGACCGTTACCGGATTCCGTTGATTTTCATAGGAGGAGCGGTGAAAGAACCGAAACATATCGATACTTACGGTTCACAGATCGACATTGCCGCCACACTGCTGGGGCAACTGGGACTTCCGCACGAAGAGTTCGCTTTCAGTAAAAATATGCTTAACCCGGCCTCTCCTCACTTCGGATTCTTCACTTTCCCGAACGCTTTCGGAATGATGACACCGGAAAATGAAGTCGTATTCAACTGTGAATCGAACTCTGTCGTTTCGGACGAAGGAGAACATAAAGGAGAGAATTTACCCAAAGCTAAAGCATACTTGCAAAAGCTGTACGACGACCTCGCTAAAAGATAATCACCCCATAACCCAACAACGATATGACTAACGACCTTATCCAGTCACTGGCCAACGTAGACCAGAACCTGCTGCTATACCTCAACGGTTTTCATAACACCTTTGCCGACTATTTCATGAGTACCTTCACCGGGAAATGGATCTGGGTGCCGATGTATGCCAGCATCTTGTATGTACTGCTAAAGAATTTCAACTGGAAAATAACTTTGTGCTGTCTGGCTGCCATCGCACTGACCATTACTTTTGCCGATCAGGTTTGTGCCGGCCTGATACGTCCCGTCGTAGAGCGCTTGCGCCCGGCAAACCCGGAGAATCCGATCTCCGACCTCGTTCACGTAGTAAACAACTACCGGGGCGGACGCTACGGGTTTCCATCCTGTCATGCCTCCAACTCTTTCGGACTTGCCTTCTTCCTGGTTTTCCTGTTCCGCAAACGGTGGCTGAGCCTTTTCATTCTCCTATGGGCCACACTGAACTGTTATACACGCATCTATCTGGGAGTACACTATCCGGGCGACCTGATTGTAGGAGCTGTCATAGGATGCTGCGGAGCTGCACTGATGTGCTATCTGTTGAAGAAAATAGCCAAAGGCACCTCCTTCGGCAAAGTGAAACATACGGAAATCACGATCTATGCCGGTTTGCTGACCACGTTGGGAATTCTGATTTACGCTTTCATCATGGCCTAACGGTCCCGACATATGAATAAGATCATAGAATCCATAAAGAAAAAATATCCTGTATCGAACGATTCAATAGAACTATTGACTTCCGGATTCAAGAAACACCTATTCCCCACCAAAACTCATATAATAAGCGCAAATAAGCCGGATAGGAATGTGTTTTTCATTGAATCGGGACTTACAAGATCCTATGTTTTGACTGATGGCAAGGAAACCACCACCTGGTTTTCGAAAGAAGGAGACTGGACTTACGGTTCGTTGGATTTCCTAAAAAATAAGGTAGGCTTTGAATATGTGCAGACTCTTGAAGAAACGGTGGCATATTCCATACCGATAGATACACTTAACAATTTATTCCAAACAAATGCCGAATTAGCAAATTGGGCCCGTATCGCCCATCAGGAAGCATTCCTACTATTACAAAATCTGCGTATTGAAAGACTTACGCTTACGGCCAAAGAACGTTATGAAAAGTTGCTAAAAGATTTCCCCGACTTACACAACAGGGTTAATTTAGGCTATATATCCTCTTACCTCGGCATTACCTTACCCACACTAAGTAAAATACGGGCAGAGTATTAGCAACACACTATTTTAATCTATCACAAATTTTTTCCGGTTTATCCTTCCTACTTTTGCCTCAAACAACAATGTCTTTATTTCAACAACAAAAACATATAGGAATATGATTAAATCGGTAATATTTGACATAGACGGCACCTTACTCGACACGGAGTATGCCGTATTAAATTCTCTGCGTGATACAATATGGGAATTAAAAAACGAAAAAGTGGAGCTGTCCGACCTAACTTTCGCTTTGGGGATACCCGGGGAGGAAGCATTGAAGCAGTTGGGAATATCAGATACACAAAATAGTAATATCGTCTGGAATACCTGCCTTGCCAATTATTCTCATACGATCAGACTATTTGACTGCGTAGCAGATGTTCTGAAAGAGCTCAGAAACCGGGGTTACAAATTAGGTGTGATAACATCCAAAAACAGGGAAGAATACAAAACTGATTTTTCTCCCTTCGGCCTGGACGGGTATTTTGATACCGTAATTTGTGCCGGAGACAGTGATAAGCCTAAGCCTTCTCCTGCCCCCATGCTGAAATATCTCGAACAGTCGAAAACAAAGAAAGAGGAAACCATTTATATTGGAGACACATTTTACGACATGCAATGTGCGTCAAGTGCGGGCGTAGCTTTCGGTTTAGCATTGTGGGGATGCCACTGTGTAAACCATATCCACACAGATTATTACTTTAATCATCCCACTGATATTCTTTATCTTTTATCCATCGACAAGAATAAACGTGACAGAATGCCCTGGGTAAAATTGGCAACAGAACTGCAATTTTTAGCACAGGGAGGGCTATGCTACTCAAAAGATCCATTCGATATAGAACGATTTGGAAGAATACGGGAGATTTCAGCTGAAATGATCAGTTTAGGTAGCGGATATTCATTGAGTCATGTGAAATCTGTCTTTTGCAATGAAACAGGGTTCCAAACCCCTAAACTGGACACAAGAGCCGCTATATTCCAAAAGGATAAAATTCTGCTTGTCAAAGAAAAAAATGGTACGTGGTCTTTACCCGGAGGATGGGTCGATGTATACGAATCTATTAAAACAAACACTGTCAAAGAAGTGAAAGAAGAAGCAGGACTGGATGTAATTCCAATAAAACTAATTGCTGTACAAGATAGAAAACTACACAACCTGCCCGAATATGCCTATGGAGTTACCAAGGCTTTTGTATTATGCAAAGTCGTGGGAGGTGAGTTCACTGACAATCCGGAAACCGTTAAAAGTAAATATTTCGGATTAGACGAACTACCTCCACTGGCAGAGGAGAAGAACAATGCAGATCAAGTCAGACTATGTTTTGATGCATATTATGATAAAAATTGGCACACGATCTTTGACTAAAAAAGTGAGAAACCAATAGATATATTATAAAAATAATCACATATACGAGATTATCCAATTTATTATCTGAGTGCTTACTTCCTTCGTCTAACTTTCCTCATCTTTGCAGGCAAGATATCCATCTCCGCAGGCAAGATGAATATCTTAGCCGCAAAGATACACATCTTGCCCGCAGAGACGAAGTTTGCTTACCTTCTCAAGTAGTTTTTCTTTCTATGCTTTAGGACTTCGGATGAAATGAAATCTTATTTACTCAACAAAAAAGTTACTTATTGAAGTACTTTATATACCAGTCATAGAATTTTCGGATTCCTTCTTCTATGGAAGTAGAAGGCTTATAGCCAAAATCATTTTCCAACCGGCTTGTATCGGCATAAGTACATACCACGTCTCCCGGCTGCATCCCCATCATCTGCTTAACTGCCGTCTTACCCGCTGTTTTCTCAATCACAGAAATGAAATTCATCAGTTCCACAGGAGCGGAATTACCGATATTATAAATATAGAAAGGAATAGGATCGGCAGAAGGATGGGCGATGATCTTCATCAACCCTGCGATGATATCGTCTATATAAGTGAAGTCACGACGCATCTGCCCATTATTGAATACTTTAATGGGATCTCCGTTCAGGATTGCTTTCATAAACAGGCATGGAGCCATATCCGGACGTCCCCACGGACCGTACACTGTAAAGAAACGCACACCGGTAGTCGGTATACCGTACAGTTTGCTATAAGCATGGGCCATCAGTTCATTCGACTTTTTCGTCGCTGCGTATAAACTCACCGGTGTATCGGCCTTATCCGTCTCAGCGTAAGGCACCTTGTCATTCAGGCCATAAATGCTGCTTGAGCTGGCATATACCAGATGGTTCACCGGGTAATGACGGCAACACTCCAGCAAATTCAGGAAGCCTACAACATTCGATTCGATGTACGCATAAGGATTTTCAATCGAATAGCGCACACCCGCCTGGGCTGCCAGATTAACCACAACATCAAAATGTTCGGATTCAAACAAATGGTTCAGTCCGTCACGATCAGTCAAATCGATCTTAATAAAACGATAAGAAGGGTATTTAGTACTTGGCAACAATATACCATCTTCTATTGAGTCTTTTGCTATACCAGTATCAGCAAGGCGGTCGTACTTCAACTGCACATCATAATAAGAATTGATTATATCCAACCCTACAACTTCGCAACCCTGTGCTATCAATGCTTTTACTGTATAAGAGCCGATAAAACCGGCAGCTCCTGTCACTAATACTTTCATGATTCAATCTTATTTAGAGTACCATTACGGAAAAACGGCCTATAACATAATGTTCCTTACCGTCAACAAATTTCTGCAGTTCCTTGTTCGAACGTATTTTCTTGTTCGAAATCATCAGGATGGTATTCTGATATTTATTATCCAAAACTTCTTCTTCGGTCACTTCTTTCACACCTTCGTGCAGATAGACATCCATATTCTCAGGACGACGTACATTCAGGACACAATAACCGGAAGTGCCTTTCTCTTTGGAAAGTTCCACTGCTTTCCGGCATAATTCGGAATACCCTAACTCACTGTTAATGGCAGGTACATCCCAACCGCCCACAAAGATAGCACAAAACAATCCGAAGGCAAGCGTATTGATAGTCTTGTTCAACGATTTCTTCCGATAGAGGAAATACAGAGCCGCACAACCACTAACTGTCAACACTCCACCGGCCACGTAAAAAAGCTTCTGTCCCAGAAATTCGGTACCCGGCATTCGTCCCAACACGATAAGAGCTGGCAGACCTGCCACAAAAACAACGGCAGGAAGAACCAACGTCAACGCCAGCCATTGATTCCATCGGAAATGTGATAGTAAAAGTACGGCCAGATAGACGAAAAATGGGAAAGTCGGCGCCAAATAGACGGCAAGTTTACCACTGAAACAAGACAACATCAGCAAAGTACTGAGGATGATTACCATAAAGAAACGCTCCAGATCTGAACGGATCAACCGACGACATGCCCCGGCCACAATCACCCCTATCAGCAATAACGCCCAAGGAGCCAACGAATACCAAACGGAAATAAAATAATAATAAAAGGGTGCACTATGGTCGAAAGCATTGACAGCCCGTCCTACAGTCTGGCGGAATAGCAGATCATGCAGATAGTTCAAACCTCCCTCTTCCCAACAGACACCACCAAACCAGATGAAACATCCTAACAGTAGCACGGCAAATGTCTTCCATCCCCAATAGCGTCCGAAGGTTTTCACACGCCCGGTAATAAGCAGAAAAACAAAAGTAGACAGCAAGGGTACCAATATACCGACCGGACCTTTGGAGAAAACAGCCATAAAAATATAGAAGGGAAACAGAAAGGCATTCCGGTTCTTGCTGCCCTGTCCTTTCAACATCCGGTAGAAAGTACGGAGGGCAAGAACGATGAACATACACATCAGCATATCCATACGCAAAACAACTGCCAACCCTAAAAACAAGCCGCAACTCATCAACATTAGCTGTGCCGAAAGACGATTGGCCGCAGATGTTTCACGTTCTACCCATCGATCCATTACCAGCATAATCACCAGAGCAGGAATGAAAGAGAAAAGTGACGCAAACCACATGGCATGACTGCCCAGCAACCATTTGCCCAGCATCAGAATCCAGAAATACAAAGGAGGCTTATCGGCATATTGCACACCGTGATTGGTGAACGTAAAAATATCACCATTGCGCAGTGCCTCGTCGACAATACTCAGATAGCGTAACTCATTGGAGGGAGTATAATCCCGGAAAATCAGCACCGGCAATACTGCCAGCAATAATAAAAACGGAAGAAATTTACTTTTCATAGGCAACTGATTGCTGGGAGCTTTTACGCCCAATCATCAGATTGCGAAAATAGGCTACGAAACCGACAGACTGACCCAAAATCAGAACCGGATCGAGACGGAATACACCGTATGCCACAATAACCGATGAACCGACCAGACTGATAATCCAGAAACCGGCAGGCAGTAAAGACTCTTTATGATGGAATGAATAAGCCCATTGATATACAAAACGAAGAGTGAAAATGACTTGTCCCATTGAACCGAAGACCAAAAGCCAGAGAGGCACCTTCTCGTTTCGGAAGAAACTATCAATAAAGTGTTGTGCATCGTGCAGCATAAAGGCTGCTGCAACAACAGGGGTAATTACCAGCAGAGTTTTCAGTACTCCGTGCAATTTATTCCAAATACCTTTCTCGTTCAAATTCCACAAATAGATATAATAAGAAATAAACTGTCCGAAGATAATAGAAAAATCATCACGTAACCACCCATAAATACACAACAGGTAAGAACCGGCAATGCTCAGAACCCAAAATATGGAAGGAGACACTACCTTCTTTGCTTTTTCCGATAGTACCCACTGGAATATGATGCGCGCAGAAAAAAAAGCCTGCGCCAAAAAACCGATTACATAAATAAAGCCGTTACCTCCCACAAGACTACTCCATTAAGTTATTGTCGCCGACACGATAGTTAATATATCTCTTCTTCATCCAACGGTACGCAAAGCAATCGAGGAAAGGAGAAACCAATCTGTTCCACAAATGATACTTGGATGTACCTGCTACACGCGGGAAATGACGGACAGGAATCTGTTTGATCTTAGCATCCTGCAATAAAATCAACGCAGGAAGAAAACGGTGCATACCCGTAAAGAACGGAATACGTTTGGCATAGGCCGTATGCAACACTTTAAGAGGGCAACCTGTATCCTGAACACCATCATGGGTCATCATCCGCCGGAAACCATTGGCAATCTTAGACTGGAGATTCTTAAAGAAGGAGTCTTTACGATTGGCACGGATACCCATCACCAACTGATAGTCGGCAATATCCTTCAATAACAGGTTGAAATCCTCGGGAGTAGTCTGAAGATCGGCATCCATGTATCCCACATATATCGACTCAGCGTAATCGATACCCGCTTTCATGGCGGCACTCAATCCCGAATTTTTCGCCAGATCCATATAAAAGAAATCTTTATTGCGCGCGCATACCTCCATGATACGTTGCTTACTGTTATCGCGTGAACCATCGTTCACGAACAATACACAAGCCGTACAAATAGAGTTGGGCAAAAATTCTCCCAATTTCTGTTCCAAAGAGTAGATATTGTCTTCTTCGTTGTATACCGGAACAACGATAGTCAGTTGATAATTGATCGTTTTATTCATTGCCTCATTGTAAATATCCCGCAAAAATACAAAAAATAAGAAATAAAACAGGGGTATTGAAACAACAAACCAAATCCAATTTATGTTTTTATAGCACAAAAAGAAAAAATAAAACCGGATTATAACATTCATACAGACTTAAAACAAAAAAAGAATGCCGGAGAGAATGTCACTCCTCTCCGGCATTGTCTGTTGTTTTATAAATATAAAAACGAAATCAGGCTTTCCGGATGTAATCAACAATCCATGCTCCTACTTCTTTCGTGCCAAACTTATCACCACCTTCTACCTGAATTTCGGGAGTACGCACATTTGCATCCAGAGAAGCATCGACAGCCTTACGGATCAAAGCGCCTTCGGCTTTGCAATCGAAGTATTCGAACAACATTGCTACCGAAAGGATTTGTGCCAGTGGATTAGCAATATTCAAACCTTTTGCCTGCGGCCATGAACCGTGAATCGGCTCGAACACCGGAGTACTCTCGCCCGTAGAAGCAGACGGAAGTAATCCCATAGAACCGCTAATTACAGAACCTTCGTCGGTCAGAATGTCACCAAAGGTATTCTCCGTCACCATTACGTCAAAGAACTTAGGCTCCTGGATCATCTTCATTGCAGCATTATCCACAAACATATAATCAGTAGTCACCTCCGGATACTGCGGTGCCATCTCTTGTGCAATTTGTCTCCACAAACGACTGGAAGCAAGTACATTGGCTTTATCGACTACGGTAAGGTGTTTGCGACGCTTCATTGCGTATTCAAAACCGACTTTCAGGATACGTTCAATCTCAGGGCGTGTATACATATTCGTGTCATATGCTTTATCATTATCCTGATATTTCTCACCGAAATACATACCACCTGTCAGCTCACGGATACACAGGAAGTCGGCTCCCTCTACTAACTCTGCACGAAGAGGCGACTTATGAACCAAACATTTAAAGGTTTGTACCGGACGGATATTGGCAAACAAACCGAGTTTCTTACGCATAGCCAGCAGCCCTTGTTCCGGACGTACCTTGGCAGTCGGGTCATTGTCAAACTTAGGATCACCTACAGCCGAAAAAAGAACTGCATCGGCATTCTTACACACCTGATAGGTTTCTTCCGGGAAAGGATCACCTACTTTATCAATAGCATCCGCACCACAAATGGCATATTCATAGTTTACTTTATGTCCAAACTTCTCACAGACGGCACTCATCACCTCTACACCTTGTACAGAGATTTCCGGTCCGATGCCGTCACCGGCTAATACAGCAATTTTAAAATCCATATTGTTCAATAATTAATATTCTTCTATCATATTCAGCATTTTAATAGTAGCTTTGATGGCAGCCTCTGTCTGGTCGGCATCCAATCCACGGGTACGGAACACCTTTTCACCAAAACTCCAGGTGATGACTGTCTGTACGAAGGCATCGGTACGACCTCCGGGAGGGATACTTACGGCATAATTGATCAGCATCGGGAACTTACGCCCCAAAGTCACCTTATATACTTTACGCAAAGCGCGTACGAAGGCATCGTACTGTCCATCACCAGAAGAACTTTCTTCGTAAACCTGACCGTCGATTTCGATACTCAGTGTTGCCATCGGCTTCAATCCGTGTGCTAAAGTGACAAAGTAGCTTTTCAATTTTACTTTATTGCTCATGCCATCGTGCTTCAACACATCAGAAATAATATAGGGCAAGTCTTCCTGAGTAACCAACTCTTTCTTATCACCCAACTCAATAATTCGCTCCGTAACCTTCTTCATGGACTCTTCATCCAGTTCCAGTCCCAGACTTTCAAGATTCTTGCGGATATTGGCCTTACCGGAAGTTTTCCCCAAAGCATACTCGCGTATACGCCCGAAACGCTCGGGAAGCAGATCATTACAATAAAGATTACTTTTATTGTCTCCATCGGCATGTACGCCGGCCACCTGAGTAAATACATTCTCACCTACAATCGGTTTGTTGGCGGGTATCACAATGCCCGAATACGATTCGACCACACGACTCACATCATTCAGCCGACTCTCATCGATATTGGTTATGGCATTGAAATGGTCTTTCAAGATGGCCTGTACACTCGCCAAAGGAGCATTTCCGGCACGTTCACCCAAACCGTTGATAGTGGTATGGAGCCCTTTTACCCCACTCAGCACGGCAGCAAGCACATTACTTACAGCCAGATCATAATCATTGTGTGCGTGAAAGTCGAAATGTGTGTCAGGATAACGCTTTTTCATCTTCCGCATAAACTCAATCACCTGAAGCGGGTTCAGGATACCCAATGTGTCGGGAAGCATAAACCGTTTGATAGTCGTCTCCTTCAATGCATCCACAATCCGGAACACATATTCGGGAGAGTCCTTCATACCATTACTCCAATCCTCCAGATATACATTAACCTCAATATCGAGTTCATTGGCATAATCCACTACGGCAAGAATGTCTTCGATATGTTCTTCGGGCGTTTTATTCAACTGGCAGGTACAATGTTTCAGCGAACCTTTGCACAGCAGATTGATGACACGACATCCGGTAGCATGAATCCAATCCAATGAAGTATGTCCGTCGACGAACCCCAATACCTCTACTTTTTGCAGCAGATTCCTTCGGGCAGCCCAGTCACATATCATTTTCACCGCATCAAACTCTCCATCGGACACACGTGCCGAAGCTACCTCCACACGATCTACTTTCAACTCTTCCAGCAGAAGTCGGGCTATCATTAGTTTTTCATGGGGCACAAACGATACTCCACTGGTCTGTTCACCGTCGCGGAGAGTCGTGTCCATGATTTCTATTTTGACGCCTTTTCCCATTGTTCTATTTTATCTTTATTAGTCAATAAAAAGTCGATGTCGTCAAGTCCATTCATCAGACAGTGCTTCTTGTAGGCATTGATTTCAAAATGTTCACTCTTTCCGGTAGCTTTGTTAGTGATGGTTTGTTCCGGCAGGTTGACTTCCACTTCCATCTTCGGATTCTTAAAGATGGAATCGAACAATTCTGCAAGAAATTCCTCGGTTACCACAACCGGAAGAACGAAGTTATTCAATTCATTGTTTTTATGAATATCTGCAAAGAAACTACTCACCACTACACGGAAACCATAATCGGCAATGGCCCAGGCAGCATGCTCACGGCTGGATCCCGAACCAAAATTTTTTCCGGCTACCAAAATTTGTCCTCCATATGTAGGGTCATTCAACACGAATGATTCTATTTTATTCCCTTGTTTATCATAACGCCAGTCCCTGAACAAGTTCTCTCCAAACCCCTCCTTGGTTGTAGCTTTCAGAAAACGCGCGGGAATAATCTGGTCTGTATCCACATTCTCTAATGGAAGGGGTACACAAGTACTTGTAAGTATATTGAATTTTGCTTTCATCTTTTTATTTTCGATTTAAATAATTGCGATTTACAGTGCAGGCGGACAATCTCCGTTCACAAACTCCTCGAGCAGTAAATCCCCGATCGTCCTATAGCTCTATTACATCAGTTCTCTCGGATCGGTAATCACTCCCGTCACGGCAGCAGCGGCCGCCACAAGCGGACTGGCCAATAACGTACGGGCTCCCGGTCCCTGACGTCCTTCAAAATTACGGTTACTGGTGGAAACTGAATATTTACCGGCAGGAATCTTATCATCGTTCATGGCCAGACAAGCCGAACATCCCGGCTGACGAATAGCAAAACCGGCATCTTCCAGAATCTCATCCAATCCTTCTTCACGGATCTGGGCATCAACCATCCAAGAACCCGGCACTAACCATGCAATCACATGTTCGGCTTTCTGACGCCCTTTCACTATGGAAGCGAATGCGCGGAAGTCTTCGATACGCCCATTAGTACAAGCACCCAGAAATACATAATCAATCTTTTTACCCAACAATGATTCACCCGGCTGAAATCCCATATAGTCCAGAGATTTCAAGAATGAAGTTTTCGTTGTTTCATTCATACCCTCGGTTGTAGGAATATGCTGCGTGATGCCCATACCCATACCCGGATTAGTTCCATAAGTGATCATCGGCTCGATATCAGCTGCATCAAAATGGACTTCTTTATCAAAAACCGCATCTTCTTCACTCTTCAAAGTTTTCCAATACGCCATTGCTTTATCCCACTCTTCGCCCTGAGGAGCATTTTCACGCCCTTTGATGTATTCAAAAGTCACTTCATCGGGAGCAACCATACCGCCACGGGCTCCCATCTCAATAGAAAGATTACAGAGTGTCAACCGGCCTTCCATTGTCAGACTGCGAATTGCCTCACCGGCGTATTCTACAAAATAACCGGTTGCACCGCTGGTCGTCATTTTCGACATCATATAAAGAGCAATGTCCTTGGCTGTAACTCCCTTACCCAATTCGCCATCTACCGTGATACGCATAGTCTTGGGACGTGACTGCAAAATACATTGTGAAGCAAGTACCATTTCAACCTCACTTGTACCGATACCAAAAGCAACCGCTCCCATCGCACCGTGAGTAGAAGTATGTGAATCGCCACAGACAATCGTCATTCCGGGTAAAGTGAGTCCCCGTTCGGGACCTACCACATGAATAATACCATTTCTTTTATCCATCATCCCATAATGCGTCAGCCCAAAATCGGCTGCATTCTTAGTCAATGTATCCACCTGAGTTTTTGAGATAGGATCTTCAATAGGCTTATCCTGATCGTGAGTCGGTGTATTATGGTCCGGCATGCAATATACCTTCTCCGGACGGAGTACTTTAATACCGCGTGCGCGTAAACCGGCAAAAGCTTGAGGACTGGTCACTTCGTGACAATATAATCTGTCGATATAGAGTTGTGTAGGGCCATCTTCCACCGTAGTCACTACGTGCGCATCCCATATTTTATCAAATAATGTATTCATCTTTTTATTTATTATTTTACGATTTACAAATTACGTTTAGAGTCACATCACTTAGTAAACTTGTTGATACAGTCGATATAGGCTTCTACCGATGCAGCTATAATATCTGTATTTGCACCAAATCCGTAATACATCTGGTTATCATATTCAACCTGCATGTGTACCTTACCCACATCATCACTTCCTTTGCTAATGGCTTGAATCGTGAATTCCTTCAAAGTCATATGACGGTCAATAATACGCTTCAGAGCCTTGATAGCAGCATCCACCGGACCATTACCACTGGCAGCCGCTTCAAATTTCTCTCCGGCAATATTCAATCCGAGGCTGGCAACAGAACGGACTCCTACTCCACTGGTCACCTGAAGATATTCCAATTTAATGCGATGGTTACCACTTCTGTCTGCACCCGCCAATACCAGAATATCATCATCATGAATATCTTTCTTGCGGTCGGCAAGTTTCAGGAATTCTTCATATACTTTATCCAGTTTTTCCTGATCCAGTGTCACACCCAGAATGGAAAGGCGATTTTTCAAGGCAGCACGTCCGCTACGGGCTGTCAATACGATAGAGTTATCGTCGATACCCACATCGTGCGGATCAATTATTTCATAAGTCTGCACATTCTTAAGTACGCCATCCTGGTGGATACCCGAAGAATGCGCAAATGCATTGCGTCCAACAATGGCCTTATTAGCCTGTACCGGCATATTCATCAGGCTCGATACCATACGGCTGGTAGGATAAATCTTCTGAGTATTGATATTCGTCTCAATATCAATCTCGTGATGGCTTTTAATAATCATTGCTATCTCTTCAAGGGCCGTATTTCCCGCACGTTCACCGATACCGTTGATGGTAACCTCTACCTGGCGGGCACCATTCAGAATACCTGCCATCGTGTTGGCAGTAGCCATTCCCAAATCATTATGACAGTGGGTAGAAATGATTGCATTCTCAATACCTGCTACATGATCTACCAGATATTTGATTTTCGCGCCATACTCGGAAGGCAGGCAGTAACCTGTTGTATCCGGAATATTTACTACCGTAGCACCAGCCTTAATAACCGCTTCAATCACACGAGCCAGATATTCATTATCCGTACGTCCTGCATCCTCTGCATAAAACTCTACATCATCCACAAAACGACGGGCATATTTCACTGCCGCCACAGCACGTTCGATAATCTCTTCCCGATTAGAATTGAATTTATATTTAATATGTGAATCTGAAGTACCGATTCCCGTATGAATACGCTTATGTTTAGCAAACTTCAGGGCATCCACTGCCACATCGATATCTTTTTGTACCGCACGCGTCAATGCACAAATCGTCGGCCAGGTCACAGCCTTTGATATTTCAATCACCGAGTTAAAATCACCCGGGCTGGAAATAGGAAAGCCTGCCTCAATTACATCTACACCTAAAACTTCCAATGCCTTTGCCACCTGAATTTTTTCCACTGTATTCAACTGGCATCCCGGTACTTGTTCACCATCGCGAAGGGTGGTATCGAAAATAAATAATCTGTCGCTCATATTCTATTTTTTTAATCTGATTATACACCATCAAAAAAGCCTTTCACACAAGGAAGTGAGAAAGGCTTTCGTATATTTTCATTATACACATTTACGCGCGACACTCACTTCCCCCGACCTTTGCCAGCAGAATAATAATACCACACAGTAGAATATGTATAAATGATTGATTCATGTTTATTGTCTCTTTTATTGTTTGACGATGCAAAGGTATAGATTATTTCTTAGCCTCCAAATAAAACGTTACTTTTTTATTCATAAAAATATCATTTCATAAGAAGAACTACTATATAATAACAAATATATCACAATCAAAGTTCATATATCTGCCTACAAAAAATGGGAATAAAGTACTGTTAGATACCTTATTCCCACTCAATTATAGCTTTAATACCTGCTGATTACTTCTTATCACAAGCTTTCTTTTCACAATTTGCATTCTGAGGGCATTCTGTTTTCTGGTCGCATGCAGCTTTATCTTTGCAACAAGCCTTGGTAGAGTCACAAACAGCAGAGTCACCTTTGCAACAAGTTGCAGCAGATTCCACTGCTTCTACAGCAACTGACGTAGAGTCTGTAGCAGCTTCCGAATTAGCTGTTTTATTACCACCACAAGAAATCATCGCAAAAGAGAATGCCACCATTGCAGCAGCTAAAAAGAATTTTGTCTTCATACTTTAAATATTTGCTTTAAACATTTATATAAATACTCATTTGCAAATATAGATAAAATAAATGAATCTCCCAAAAACAAGTCATCCCCTCGTGTCTTTCGACCCAAGGGGATGAACTCTCTGAAAACGGCGACTACCTACTCTCCCACTGTTACGCAGTACCATCGGCGTGATCAGGCTTAACTTCTCTGTTCGGAATGGGAAGAGG
>NZ_SZUU01000003.1 GCF_019583405.1 Bacteroides fragilis
AATTTTTAGTGATCAAAAACAGGATATGGGCACGTAAAAAGAGTTAAGGAAAGTGAAGCATCTTCGATGCTGGGGTGGGATATACTAAATTACCTAAAATTGTGCCGCGCAAATTTGCGCGCCACAACAAAAAAATGGAAGAATCGGAAAATGAATGTATATTTGTAGCCTAATTATTAAACAGAAATTGAAAAAACTATGAAGACAATCCTACTCTTTACTCTGAGTCTGCTGCTCTCTTTATCCGTGTCGGATGTTTGTGCACAAGAACGTGTTTACGACATTTCCCAGTTTGGCTTGAAAGCCAATAGTAAGAAAAACGCATCACCTGTTGTGCGTAAGGCCATAGCTAAGATTAAAGCTGAATGCCGTAATGGTGAAGAAGTGGTACTTCGTTTTCCTGCCGGACGCTACAATTTTCATGAAAACGGTTCGGATGTACGCGAATATTATATATCCAATCACGATCAGGACAATCCCAAAAAGGTGGGCATTGCCTTGGAGGATATGAAGAACCTGACTATTGACGGACAAGGTTCCGAGTTTGTATTTTATGGAAGGATGATTCCGGTTTCTTTGCTCCGTTCGGAGAATTGCGTATTGAAGAACTTTAGTATTGATTTTGAACAGCCTCATATTGCTCAGGTGCAAGTGATAGAGAATGATCCGGAAAAAGGAATCACTTTTGAACCTGCATCGTGGGTGGATTATCGTATAAGTAAGGATTCTGTATTTGAAGGACTGGGTGAAGGCTGGACAATGCGATACTCTTGGGGAATTGCTTTCGATGGTAAAACAAAACATGTCGTATACAACACCAGTGATATCGGTTGTCCTACCAAAGGAGCTTTCGAAGTGGCTCCCCGCCGTATCTGTTCTCCGAAATGGAAAGACGCGCGTCTGGTGCCGGGCACGGTAGTAGCCATGCGTGGATGGGGACGTCCTACTCCCGGTATTTTCATGTCACATGACATTAATACTTCTTTGCTTAATGTCAAAGTGCATTATGCGGAAGGCATGGGACTTTTGGCACAGCTTTGCGAAGATATTACACTCGATGGTTTCGGGGTTTGTCTGAAAGGCGATAATGATCCTCGTTATTTCACAACGCAGGCAGATGCCACTCACTTCTCCGGATGTAAGGGAAAGATTATTTCGAAGAATGGCCTGTACGAAGGAATGATGGATGACGCCATTAATGTACACGGAACTTATCTGAAAGTAATCAAGCGGGTAGATGATCATACGTTGATAGGACGCTATATGCACGATCAGTCCTGGGGGTTCGAATGGGGACGTCCGGGGGATGATGTTCAGTTTGTACGTTCTGAAACGATGGAGCTGATTGGCAATCAAAACCAGATTACTGCAATTCGTCCTTATGATAAAAATGAAATATCGGGAGCCCGTGAGTTCAGCATAACTTTTAAAGACCCTGTTGATCCGGCTATTAATGAAAAAAGTGGTTTTGGGATTGAAAACCTGACATGGACTCCTGAAGTGCTGTTTGCCGGCAATACGATTCGCAATAACCGTGCTCGCGGTACACTGTTCAGCACTCCTAAAAAAACAGTGGTAGAAGACAATCTGTTTGATCATACCTCCGGTACGGCTATTTTATTGTGTGGCGATTGTAATGGCTGGTTCGAGACAGGTGCTTGTCGTGATGTTACCATTCGCCGCAATCGTTTTATCAATGCGCTTACCAACATGTTCCAGTTTACCAATGCAATTATCTCTATTTATCCTGAAATACCTAATTTGAAGGATCAACAGAAGTATTTTCATGGTGGAAAAGACGGAGGTATTGTGATTGAGGACAATGAATTCGATACATTTGATGCACCGATTCTTTATGCAAAGTCCGTAGACGGGTTGATATTTCGCAACAATGTGATTAAAACCAATACAGAATTTAAGCCTTTCCACTGGAATAAAAACCGTTTCTTACTTGAACGGGTAACAAACGTGAAGATTTCAGAGTAAAGTCGGGACTCTGTAAAATACTTATAAACGTATGAAGAGAATTTTATTATCCCTTTTAATCTGTTTCCCTATACTTCTTTGGGCGCAGGAAGACAATAGTAAATATTTGGCTGGTGCAGTGCCGGTTGTTAATGGAAAGGTCATCTTTACAGAACATATTCAGGCTCCCAGGTTATCAAAACAACAAGTTTATGATGTATTGTTGAAGTGGGCCGAGAAACGTTTTGCACCTTCAAAAGGACAAAAGGGCAGGGTTGCCTATTTTGATAAGGAAAGAGGGCAGATTGCATGTCTGGGTGAAGAATATCTTCAACTATCTGCAACCAACAGTTTCTTTTTGGATCGTGCTACCATCAAATATCGATTGGTGATGAACTGTCTGGATGGATCTTGCAAGATGGAGATGTACAACATTTCTTATTTTCATGGTGACAATAAAGAAATGGAGGCCGAAGACTGGATAACAGATGAGGCGGGATTGAATAAAGCCAAAACAAAAGTGGTTGCCAAGTATGGAAAACTCCGTATCAAAACAATCGATCTGTTTGATGACCTGACGGAAAAGGCAGCGAAGGCGTTGGGAGGAACGGAAGCGCTGGTTCCTCTCATAGCCAAAGAACCTAAAGTTGTTCCGGGAGAGTTTAGCCGGGAAATTCCGGGGGGTGCTGCGGACGGTTCCATGGCAGGCTACAGACGCATCTCTGCGGATAAGATCCCGGGCAATATCATTAAGATGCTTTCTGAGGACTGGATGCTGATTACAGCCGGTACGGAAGAAAAATATAACATGATGACGGCAAGTTGGGGCGGATTGGGATATCTTTATAATAAACCGGTTTCGTTTTGTTTCATTTATCCTACGCGTTATACTTATCAGTTGATGGAAAAGAATGACACATATACTATCAGCTTTTATACGGAAGCTTATCGGGATGCTCTGAAATATTGCGGAAGCCATAGTGGAGGAGATGCTGATAAGGTGAAAGGTGCCGGACTGACTCCTCTCACTACTCCTTCGGGCAGTAAAGCTTTCTCGGAAGCATGGATGATTATAGAATGCAAAAAAATGCTCTCCCAGCCGATTGCTTCCGGTGCTTTTGATAGTCCGGAATTGAAAGGAGAATGGAAGGATAAACCTTTGCACAAGATGTATATCGGTGAGATAATCAATGTGTGGATCAAGTAAAGCAATTAATTATTGATAAGTATCAATCCCTACTTATCAATTAAAGCAGTATCTTTGCACGCAAAAACCAAGTGAACGGAATGAGCGTGCAAAGATATTTTATTTATTTGGCCTATGATGGCACCCATTATCATGGATGGCAGATTCAGCCTAACGGTATCAGTATACAGGAATGCCTGATGAAGGCACTTGCCACTTTTTTACGGAGAGATACGGAAGTGATTGGAGCGGGACGGACAGATGCCGGGGTACATGCTTCGCTGATGGTTGCCCACTTCGATTACGAAGGAGAGGTGCTGGATACGGATAAGGTAGCCGAGAAGTTGAATCGTCTTTTACCTCAGGATATTTCAGTCTATAAAGTTTGCCGGGTAAGGCCGGACGCACATGCGCGGTTTGATGCGACAGCCCGTACTTATAAATATTATATCACTACCGTAAAGTATCCTTTTAATCGCCAGTATCGTTACCGGATACACAATCCGCTCGACTTTCAGAAGATGAACGAGGCTGCTCTGACCTTGTTTCATTATACGGATTTTACCAGTTTCAGTAAATTGCATACGGATGTAAAGACCAACATCTGCAAGATTATGCATGCCGAATGGACACAGGAGGATGAATATACCTGGGTATTTACCATTCAGGCCGACCGTTTCTTGCGCAACATGGTACGTGCTATCGTCGGTACTTTATTGGAAGTAGGCAGAGGTAAGTTGTCCGTAGATGGCTTCCGTAGAATAATCGAGCAACAAGACCGTTGTAAAGCCGGAACCTCTGCTCCCGGCAATGCGCTTTTCTTGGTGAATGTAGAATATCCTCAGGATATATTTGAGTAAAATGTGATTTGTTTAGTTAATGTATTGTATATAAGTGTATTGTGTATAGTCGTTTGTGTGAAAAAGTTGTTTTATAAAAAAAATAATACCGTTTATGGCGGTTTATAGTGGGTATTGATTATATTTGTGGTGCAAATTTGGTGCAAATTTATTGCCCTAATTTGCACCAAACTTCTAATATATATATTACTATATGGCAAAAACTAATTTTTATCTCGATACTCGACGTCCTAAAAAAAATGGGACCTTCCCTATAAAGATTAACGTTCGGCATAATGGCAAATTCCTTGTTAGTACTGATTTTAATGCAACACCTAATGAGTGGACGGGATCAGAATACGTTAGAGGGGCGGAAAATTACAGAGCAAAAAACATTGCAGTGCGTAATTTGAAAAATAAAGTAGATACTTTCCTTATTCTTTTAGAGGAGAAAGGGAAACTGAAAGCTATCAGCGATAAGAAACTAAAAGAACAAATAGAAAGTCTACTCAAAAATCAGGCTCCTGTAGAAAAGAGGTTTATAGACTATTTAGATGATTTTGTGGCTACAAAAGAGAAGGAAAATACGATTAAGTTGTATTTAGAGACTAAAAATAGAATTACTAACTTTGATGAAAATTGCACATTTGATACAATAACCCGAAAATGGTTGGAAGGCTTTGACAAATGGATGATATGCAATAATTTGAAGGTAAACTCTCGTGCGGCACATCTGAGAAACATTCGTGCTGTATTTAATTATGCTATCGACAATGATGAAACGACGCTTTATCCTTTTAGAAAATTTAAAATAGCCAGAGAGGGAACTCGCAAACGTTCTCTCTCTGTTGAGCAGTTGGTAACTCTACGTGATTTCAATTGTACAAACCAAGCAAAAGAGTATAGAGATATGTTTATGCTAATGGTCTATCTTATAGGTATTAACGGTATTGATTTGTTTGATGCCAAGCCTCCAATAAATGGGCGAATAGAATATAGACGAAAGAAAACAGGTAGATTGTATTCGATAAAAGTGGAGCCCGAAGCAATGGAGATCATAAATAGATATGCTGGCAAAAGGTATCTAATAAATACTGCAGAGGTCTACGGCGGAAATTATAAAAGCTATATGGCTACTATGGGAAGAAATCTTCGATCAATCGGGATGATACAGCAAGAAGATGATAAAAGAAAAAGAACAGGAGAACCGTTATTCCCAGAAATCACGACGTATTGGGCTCGCCATACATGGGCGACCATAGCGGCAGGCTTGGATATACCCAAAGAAACCATTTCCGAAGCGTTAGGGCATGAAATAGGCTCTTCGGTGACATCTATCTATATTGATTTCAATAGGCAGAAGGTTGATGATGCAAATAGGAAAGTAATTGATTATATTAATAGCGTTGGAGGCTGGATGCGGTTGAATCAGATAATAGGTAGCATAGCGGGATTATTTAATGATCTAAGGTAGTAAATTAAAGGGGACTGAATAAGTCCCCTTTAATTTCTTCGTATGTCGATGAAGTATTTGGAAGAGAAGAGGGTGACATAAGGACATCCTCTTACTATTTCTAATCTTTCATCATCTTATGCATTACGCATAGAATACCATAGATGACAACTGCAAATAATACTATTGCTTCCATATCTGTATTTGTTTTTAATAGTTATACATTACTCTTTCGAGCATTAAATATGTAACAAAGTTAGCTTGAGAGAGCTATCATTTAAAGGACAGTTCTTTTTGTGTATAATATATTAGAATATTAATTATACATTTTATATCTTTGAAAAATAAAAAAACAATGAGCAAAACCATGAAAATAGGATATGTGCATTTATGTAAAACGAAAGCATCACAAGAGGAAGAGCGTAAAATCATATTTCAAAAGCTGCCAAACACATCTCCAATACATATAGAAATCAATAATAAGTACAAAATGCTTTTCGATATTATAGAGCTCGCTACTCCACAAGAGAAGATAGAAATATACCTACTTTCTATTAATAGTATTGGAAAATCATTAAATGATATAATTATTAACCTTGCCAAAATAAGAGAAAAAAAGGAAGTATCTCTATATTTTATTTTAGAAGATATAGATACTACTAAGATTAAAATAGATAGTATCATTAAGCTATTAAAAAACATTCACCCAACTGGGGAGAAAGCGGTTGGAAGGCCATTAGGTAGCATGAAGAAATATGAACTTTTTTGTGAATATTATCCCGAGATAAAATCAAAATCAGAACTTGCAAGGATATTAGGAGTAACTCGTGCCACAATATATAAGTATATAAGAATAATAAACAACAAGTAATAAACAAGAAAAAGCCCCGACTCCTAAGAATCGAGGCCAGCAACTACCATTCCCACAAATTATAACTCACCCCAATCCCGACATAGGGACTTGCTTTATTCCCGGAAAAACCGTATCCGGCCTGCACACCCAGCCCAAACCGCTTCCGCTTTGCCCGCTCTCTGACAAATACGGTCTGCATCTTACTGTACACCTCTATACTATCCAGCTTGGCCCGGTAGCCCGACACATAAGCCGTATAAAGGCGGTCTTTGTAGATTTTCTGCGTAATAGGCAAATACAATGTATCCCGGACTGTATCGCCCGGTACAGGGACGGGAACAACGAACGGGAACGAATCTACAACGCTTTCATAAACCGGAACGGGTACTGTATCCCGGATCGTATCAATACGATTTGTGACGATCGTATCTCTGACCACTTCACCCGGTACGCGTTCCACCCTTGCCGGGCGGAACACAATAAACAGGATAAGAACTGCAATAACGACATAAGGTAGATATTTCATAGCTTCAGCACTTGTTTTCTGTTTCTACCTTCACGGAATGATACGTGAACCCAACTAAAATCACGTTCGTCTATCAATTGATCGAAAGGCAATTCCAGCCGGATGATCTCGAAGAGTTTCCGGTTTTCCTCCTTACTTCCTACCGTAATATCAGCCGCCTCGCCTATTCGGTGTTGACTGGATGTCGCACCGTTAACGCTCCGATTGAGAATAGCACTTCGATAACCGGAACTTACCCGGATGGGCTTACCGTACTTTTCCCGAAGCGGGTCGAGAACATTCTCAACCAGCTTCGTTAAATTGTGAATAGCTTCGGCCGTTGGATAGTTATCGATTCCACGTGCTACGGCCGTATCGCTGTGGCTAAGTTCTTTGATTGTAAAATACTTCATTTTGTCGCCTCCTTTTGATAATTAGTTAAAAACGGTATGTGCTTGATAAACTCGACGCTAACGACGTAATACAGAAACGATACAACTTTATAGAACGCAGTTCCGGACGTAGCCATTAGTTTCAAATTGCGTAAAATATTCACGCCATAAAAGTAGAATATTGAGTAAGTTATAAACGATACGCATTGTAAAGCCCCGTCCGGATTTCCTTTGTGATCGCCGATAAAATAAATAGCGGCTACAAGCAGAAAAAATACCATCGCTTCAATGATGCACCGGAATGCCTTCTTTAAACTGAAACTTTCATTATTGGCCAGTAGGCCAGCGGCCAGACCAAACAGGAAGTTAAAGAAGAAAAGAGCAACAAGACTTTTAATATCTCCGCTGATCGGGTTTAAGTAGGCTGCTAACCCGGTTAGCAAACCTACGAACAGATTTTTCATGTAGTCAATCATCGTGTTTTACTTTTGTTTTATTTAGTGGCTTTCTTTGAGGACACCGCCGGAGTGATCGTTTGCTTAACTTCTGCCGTGATCTGGTCAAATACTTCAAAGTGCGCTGCAACATTCTCCGACTCCGGAAGAGACATCTGTTTGCTACCTGATTCCAACAGCAGGTATCCGATGTACCGTTGTGCAGTTACGGGCTGCTTGCCTGTAGGAGTGTCAATTTCTTCTGTGACTGTTTTATTGATTTCGCAATGAAGGCGGCTGAGATTACTGTTATTGACACTGTAGTTTACATTGTACTGATAATCTCCTGAAACGGCTTTACCGTTTACTTGAATTGTTCTTGATTCTTCTTGAAACATAATTTATTGATTTTGAGAGTTAATAATTACTTTGTCTAATTCGCTATAAATAGCGGTTTTTACCACTGCGAGTATCGGAGCCGGATCAACGTAATTTCGAATGATATTTGCACCTTGTTCGTCAACTTCAATCTCGCCCTCTTTATATATCCGTTGGGCAAATTCCAGTTCACCCAGATCGGGGGTATTACAGTAAATTGTATTTCCCACTGTTTTAGCTACGTCGAACTCTTCTATTTCTCCGTCGATAGCCGTTTGTACTTTTAGTTTTCTAAAATTGATCTTCATACTCTATTTTTAATTTATAATTATAATCTTCGCTTACAATGGTATTTACCAAACGTTGCGCCCTACAACGAATACACGGAATGCACAATCACGGGGGCCTTTATTTGAATCAAGCATTAAAACCTCAAAATAAGAATTGTTTTGCGTTTCTACCTGACCGAATACCCAGCCATAACCGCCCAATCCCTGTACTAAGACAGCGTACTGCGGATGCTTCAGGCTGTGGTATATCCTGTATTTCCCTGTAGCTATTTTTTGTGCACTGGTTAAGGTACATCCGTTGCCCCATTCGTTCGTAACCGTACCCGCTTGATATACATATCCGGTACATAGCATTCCGGGAGCATTCCATTTTTCACTCGCACGTTGCCCAAACAGATGCGAACCGTGGCTTTGTATAGCGCTTCCTCCCTCAGAGTTGGCGATAATTTTCAATGCCTTACCGCCCTGTCCGTATGTGGAAAGTGAGAGGCAGTCTTGATTGTCATTACGAATCTCCATTAACGGGAATCCCCCTGATGTCGGTGCACCCCCGTATTGATTAATACGCAAGAAACGTGTTCCGGAGATTTCAAGTTGTATTTTCGCGTCTGCTACATTACGGGAATATATGGCATTGTTTTTAATCTGCCATCCGCCAAGATAAGCACCATCAGTTACCGTAAGGTTTCCCGTTGTGATTCGCTGTGCTGAAAATGCCTGTGCAACCACTTCCGCCGCTTCAATCACATTGGCAGACAGTTTGCCGTTTGCGTTGATGGCGGCTGTCTGCTGACCTGCGTTATTTTGAAAGAGAACGTTGTCTGACTTCAAAACGATCTTTCTGGACGTGATGTTGATTCCGGTTTCGACTAAGCCGTTTTGGGTGGCGGTGACACGACCGTCTACTGCGTTGGCTTTGCTGTTCGCTGTGCCTGCTAATGAATTGGCGGCTTCAGCTTTGCCATTGGCTGTGCCTGCTAATGAATTGGCGGAATTTGCCGTTTGTTCTACTACGCTTAATTTTGCGTGGTCTGAACTTAGAGTTAACTCAGCCGCACTTAATCGCCTACCTTGATCGTCCACTTTGTTTGCAGTTAAAGCTATGCTTTCCTGCGTCTGCTTTATTTCGGTATAGTATCCGTATGTGCGGACGGGTTCAGTTCCATCGGTGCGAACGGGAAACTTTTTCCCGTATAGTGCGGTATAATCGGTTTGATATACATTAATAGCGTTTGGGTCTGTTTGGTCATATACTGTAACATCGTATTTAGAACCTCCTCTAATTCCCATTACACACGTAGAACTTTCGGTTATTTGTCCCAAGTCAACAACTATCGGTCCTGTACTCCACGCTCTCGTATAGTCAAAGATATTAGTTATTGCAGGTAACGAACCCCAACCCGAACCGGACATTTCAAACGTTAAGTTCATAGAGAAACCGCCTTCGTGTGTACCGTATGAAGGCTTCCCGTATCCTGCATCAAGCGGTCTACTTATTTCAACCTTTGATTTATGGTAAGTTTGCATAGATATAATCAACGGGAAAAATTTATTATTATCCCACCCGGTTAAATCTATCTGCTTTGTAACGTGACGATCTGTTGTATTTTTTAATACGTTAACATCTCCTACTACCGAATTTATGCTGCTTTCGGTCTGTGTGACACGTGAAGCAAGTCCGGTAACACGTCCATCAACGGTATTTATCTTTTCAACGGTGGATGTTATCTTACCTTCGACTACACTAATTTGACTATTGGTATATTCAGCACCTTTGTAAACTGCATCCTGAAAATTGGGACTCCATGCGGTTGCTATTTCACCCGCCTCTACTTTGAAGTCTTTCACATATATATAAGCCCATGAAATATTCTCTATATCAACAAAATTATATATGTTGCTTTGAGCTTCCGTATTGTTTGTAGCATTAAAAGTGTGTTTAAAGTACTTCCACTGATTATCAGTTGTTGCCCTAATGGTGAATTTGTCTACCGAATCGCAAACATCAATTGTAATTCCAGGATTTGAGCTTTGAGAGCCTTTAATCCATCCGGAAACAGTGTATTTACCGGGTATCGGTGGAATTATATTGGGTATTCTGATTGAGCTATTTCCCGATTGTGCACCAACCAAACAGAATCCATGCTCAGAAAGGAGTCTTTCAACTATTTGAGGTGCTTCTCTTAACGTGTTAAGCTGTGAACTTGTGTAGCTATACAAATTGTTAGCACCTATACCCAAATTTTCCACCTTAGTTTTAACGGATAGTTCAATTTTCCCGTCAACGGCAAGTATCTGTGTATCGGTGTACTTTTTTGACTCAGTGAAAGAGTCTTTCGGTGCGGGCTTCCATCCGGTCGCTGTGTCTCCTATTTCTATTTGAAAGTTATTGATTCGGCAAACAGTACTACCGCCTAACTGTATGTACGCTGTAATATCGGTATCTAAACTATCCTCTATGTCATCGGGGACTTTGATAGTATGAACATACCTACCTTTGTCAGTCGTGGGACTGGTAGAATCAACATACTTAAATGCGCCGATATAGTAATATTGGGATGTGCCCGACTTATAAATAGCTTTTTCAAGTCCGAATCTTTGT
Source organism: Bacteroides fragilis (assembly GCF_019583405.1). GTDB lineage: Bacteria > Bacteroidota > Bacteroidia > Bacteroidales > Bacteroidaceae > Bacteroides > Bacteroides fragilis_B. The sequence continues at coordinate 10,898 of NZ_SZUU01000003.1, forward strand.
GATGATCCCATCTTTAAATTGCTATACGCATAGTCGAACGAGATTGTCAAGGTTTTGCCTTTTAAGTCCGTCCACGCTTTCGATAACTGAAACGTATATTGTGCGCTTGATCCATCCAATGCCTGTTGGGATTGTAACATCAGGTTCTCACCTCCGATATTCAATTTTCTTTCAGTTGCAGACGGTATCCAATTAGCTACGCCCACACTACCCTCGGTAATTACAGCCCATTTAATGTATGTTCCCGTTGATTCCTGTTGTGGAAACTTATAGAAGTAGAAATATGCCCCATCCGGATTAATGGGCGTTATAGGCTGCGAAAGTACCATTTCTTCTGCGCTTTTCGGCAAAGAGCCTATCCATCCGTACGAAGGATTATTATACGCCCTGATAACATCTGAGTCCGCACACTTATAGCACACAGTAAGGGTATAGGTTTTGCCTACTTCTAAATGAACATCATACTTATACGCTCCCATTTGATAGGGGTTAGCATTTAGTTTGTGGTTAGAGTCGTAAAGCAGATTAACGTCCGCTACTTTCATACTACGTATGGCAAGCTCGATCTTTCCCGGTATAGCCGCTAACTCGGTAGAAATATTACTAAACTCCTGTTCGATGCTCTTTCCATTTCTCAGAATGAAAATACCTTTCAGGAAACAGTTCATCGCATACAGGCCGTATCCGGAGGGCTGGAAGTCAGCCGGAAAGTCTGTATCCGTCATGCCATCGAGACAGCCCAAAATCACTTTGTTCTTTCCGGCCAAAGACGTGGAGTTTACCCCGTCCAGTACAGAAATGCGCGGTTTGCCATCTTCCGAAGCGGTGAGATACAAAATACCCTGTCTGTTTGGATTCGTGAGGTTGCCCATCTGAACCAGATCATCACCAACGGCCGGAGTTGTACCATTGGGAAAAACGGATTTAAGTATAAGAATCGAATCATCATTAACCGAGGCAACCGGAACCCAATAGTATTTAACGTGCCCGGATGTGTAGACCTGACAACGTACCAAGTCATCAGCGACAAACATCATGTCGCCCTCTATACCTAAAACATAGTAAGCCGGATCGCCGGACGTTTCCGAAACGGACTTAACACGCCCGTTAGCGGATGAAATCACCAGACCGCCGTTAACCGCACGAACTTTCGAAATGATAAGTTCAAAAATGGTCATGGCCTTACGGACTACGGCATTATCAATTTCAAGGTTCCAATCCCCATTGATAGCCTTGTATAGCTTCATCCCTTCACCCATCAGTCCGGGAATGAATCTCTCCGAGCTAATAAAGTCCTTGACTATAGTTTGAAACAGGGTTGCGACATGCTCAACATTCAGATCGTATGTTTTTGCAAGTGCCTGAACGAGTAAATTTAAAGTATGCGTGTCACCTTTAGCCCAAATATCCTCGCCTGTTGAAATATTCCCTTCCGAATGGAGTGTGCCAACACTGGCCGATCCGGTTACTTCCAATGTAGCGGCTTTAACTTTCATCCGGGCAACTAAAGATTGTAATTCCGCGTCGCCACTTTCATTGATAAACGTAAGATCATTACCAATCAACAGACCTTTCAAAAAAGTGATCGTTTCGGCTGCTGTATCCGCTTTTACTTTACTCAGGTAAACATCATCCAACTTCTTCAAAGCCTCTTTAATCGCTGCATCAATCTCTTTTAAAGTGCGCTTTGAAGAGAGTGCATTATCATCGGTTAACTCTGTGGCGGTATCCGATTCGGCAATGATACGCGAACGAATCTCTAACAGCGTTCGGAGTGATGACAGTACGTTGCTATCGGTAAACGACTTTGTGTCGGTAGCCTTTACAATGTCAACCGAAGCGCCTCCACCGCCTCCGCCGTTAACAGCAACGCCGCCAATCGTCCGGGTGATAACAGCCCCGGCCGGATAGTTCTTTGACCGGGGCTTTGCGGGTATGGATGTAGTTTTAATATCTACCATTTTCAATCATCTTACAATTAAACTGATTCATCGCGAAGTCAATTGTACCGCCCGTGATCGTAAACCGTTTGTTTGGCTGAAACTTATCGGTTATAGTTGTGATAGGCGTAATTGCTTCGTCATCTACCAGTATTTGCGTAAGTTTGAATTTGGTAGCTCCGTACTGATTAATGATGCGCCGGATTAAATGCTCTTCCGGCCGGACTAACTTCTGTTCAATAGAAGAATAGAGGTTATCGGTTAGGTAATTATCACCTAACATTACTTTCGAATAGCACGCCCCATCATTGTTATAGCTGGATATTTTAAACTCGATTTCGTCTAATTCGTTAATGTAGCCTTCGTTAACGACGTTTTCATAATAACGGTCTATGCTGCTGTTAGATATAAGCTTTTCTTCATCTGGTTTTTGATATACGATCTTAAAGTCTTTCACAAGAACTCCGCCGGCGCTAAAACTTTTTCCGACGGGCATCAATAGAGTAAACTCAAAATCACCTTGCAAAACTCTATCAATGGAGACTATCACGCCGCTTATTCCGGTGTAAGGCATTGATAACGTTTTTTGGTTTTCTATTGAGACATAATCTTGCTTTGCTTCAACTCTCTCAGGTTTCAATTTAAATGCGTATTCTGGATTTTGCGCCCATGTATTTTTTTGTCCTGCATCTGGCCTGAGACTTCCATAATACATATCACCGATACGTATTTGGGCATAAAGAACGTCTGAAACAGAACTATTATCCCATGGTATCATATCATCAGAATTAATAAACTTATAGCTCCCTGATATACAAAATATTCCGTTTGAGTATATAGCAGAAGCACCTTTGGTGGTCATTACTTTGCACGTACTTAGTGGCCCGGCTTCATAACGTTCTTTAGGCCTTCTTATTTGAATTACGTTTGTAAATGAATAGTCGGTTATTTCAGGAATCCAATTGCCATTTAAATCCTTATTTTGTTTATATGTGCAATATTTCATGGGAATAGCCCCTTCAAATGTGTGTGCTATATCTTTGTATTTTTGCAAATCATCAACTTTTATCGTTAGACCTTCTTTGAATACTACCGTTTCCCACTGATTAGGGATAAGAAACACTCTGTGGCAAACTTGATTTTTATCATTTGAATTATCAAGTACTTTTAAAATTTGCATTTCTTCAAATCGATCTTCTGGTAATAAGTTTCCTACCGGATAATTACTGTTTTTTACAATAGCCTTATTGTAACCTCCCAGAATATCAAGTGTATGATCCGCACCGATAAAGCCGACATTTTGCACACTAACAACGTTTCCGGATTCAAATGTATAAGATGAAAAATTAGGAACATATTTATAATAGTCTCCACGGTGATCTGCATCTACAAAGTATAATGCACCTTTGTAGTCAACGCAAGTCCAGTTCAGGAACTTGCATAGTTCTTCAATCACCTCTTTTAGAGTCATGGGTTTATCATCTTCATCGAAGAAGTTTTGTTCACTAATTGTCATGCTCTGTAAGATGTTTGTATTTGCATTATAATCTGCCAAATTTTTGGCGTAAACATGTGGAATATATATAGCCGAATAAGAGCCGCGAGACTCTAAGACGCAACGAGTCAATAATTCCCACAGTGAAATAAATCCTTTGTCCGTTTCGTTTTTTAATTTATAGTTGATATACTCTAATGTATTCATTGCAGATACGCACTGAATTTCTAAATCAAATTTGTTGGAAGTGTAATCCTGAGTATATAATTCAGGGGTAACGAATCCAGTCCAAACAATTTTATTACCTTGCTTGAAGTTAACGCGGTACTGCTGATATCCGGTCGAGTATAGGCTTTGCAAGTAGTCGTTTCCTACCACTCTAATGGTAGCTGTAGAAAAACGGGTAGGAACATAAAGAAAGTCATCATCCGCAATTTCTACAGAAAAAGGAGCGTCGCCGCTCCCTGTTAACTCAGCAACTCTTCCTGTATAGTCCTCTTTCTGAATCTCTACTGTATAGTTATCTTCTTTCCGTGATCGAAAGTATAGTGTATATATTGTGCCGTAATTCATCATAATTTTTTTCCAGTTTTCTTCATGTAGTTTTTTAGTTGTAAAAAAATGGTATCGCCTCTTAGTATCCAGTCGCCAGATACATCAATTCTGCGATCATTCTCAGAGGGTGAGATTATGCCTGCCAGATGACCGGAAGGTAGTGAAATGTTGGGGTGGCTAATATTCAATCCAGTATTGAGCATTTTAAATAAGTTCGCTTGTTGTGAACCATTCAAAATCATTTCACCGCTATTTAGCATTGCAGGAACTTTATCACCTGCAAACGAAATTCCGGGAACGATACCGCCGTTTGCAAATTTGGGAATACTTGCCATTGCGGCAATTATCGCTGCAACCCCAGCAACCCCCATTGCAATACCGACGAATGGAATACCTGCATGTGCTTTTAGTGCCTCTGAACCAGCCGCCAAAGTATTTGCGGATGCGCTTTTAGTAGCGGAAGCGGCCTCTATTTCGTTAGCCGTAGACATTTCTAAGATTTTTGGGATAGCTTGTGCTATAGTTCCTATTAGGCTGCTGCCCCACTGCAAAACAGATGCAGTATTGCTATCAAACAGGCCGGATAAGCTGCCCATAACATTACTTACATCTCCTAAAGAGTCAGCATACTGCTGATTTAAATCAATATCCTCTTTTTTTATTGGAGATTCGAACTTGGGCAACTTCATGTTTCCGATTTCTTTCCTTAAATCAAATGAACCCTGTTTTTTACTACCTGCATTGTTTTGATAGGCAGCATAGATATGACCTGTCACATCTGATTCTTTCTGCATGGAACGAAGTTCTTTCAATGTACTTTTTAGCTTGCCGATCTGAGATTGAATAAATGCTTGCTGCTCCTCATCTGTTGCTTTTGATAATGCGTTCTGTCTTTCTGCAATCATTTCACTATACATGCTTTCCAGCTTGGCAAACTCTGTACCGGAATCGGAGTAAATCTTGGCTATATCCGGAACTTTAGAGGCTGGCAATAACAATTCACCATCTTTCATTTCGCCGTGCTTGCCTTTGAATACATCACCATCGATCTGCATTTTTAGGCTTATTCTCTTTTGTTCAAGTTCATTTATTGTGGCCTGAATAGTGGCGCGTGTCTGCCTATCTGCAGAACTTGCAAGAGTTTTGTTTAACTCCGTTATCTGGGCATCATACCATGAAAGAGTATCCTTTAAGGGCTTTTTTTCTTCGTCTTCTTTTGGATTCTTTTTAGGTTTATTGACTCTATCCCGAACCCTATCAAATGTTTTCTTATCATTGGCAAGTTCCTGATTTATTTGTTTGTACTCTTTTCCCAACTGTACCGCTTTGATCAATTCTTCATCTTTCCATTTTACAATAGCCTGTTGAAACAAAATAGCATCCTTATATTCCTTATTGAGTTCGGCTTGCTTAGAAGCTATAAAATCATTAAGAGATGTCCTATCTTTTGCTTCTTTTGACTCCGGAAATGCCCAGTCTGCAAGCCCTCCGCTTTTTTTACGCCGCTCCAATTCAGCGTATTTGATTTTATAAGTATCATACTTATTAGCCATTTCAGACTTTAGAACATCGCGTTTACTTCCGGCAACATCATAACTAAGCACCTTGGCAAAGTCTTCTAATGTCACATCGTCGGCATTTAACAGATTTCCTTCCACTAATACAGTTTTTAAAGCTGTAAGAGCATCTGAACTGACAGATGATGCCTTGTTTTTTTTATCTTCAAGAGCTTTTATCCATTCCTTTAATGCGGCCTCCCTTTGCTCTTTTGGCGCAGTACTATCCATAGCTACGCTACGAGCTTCAGCCATGGCAGCATTAAAATCTTCCCGAAAATAGTCGTAACTGATGCGGGCGTTTCCTAATTGATCTAATGCAGCATACGCATCTCTGGACTTGGATATTATACTATCCAATCCGCCCAGAAAATAAGTAAAATCCCCGGTAGACAAACTGGTAAAAAATTCATTTACGGATGTCTGACATGTGCGCATTTGAGCATCAAACTCATCGCTGGTTGTCTGAGAACCGCGTATCGTTTTCATAAACGCTTCGCCGGCCCCCACCGCAACACCAATTGTCCCGGCAAACTTCATTATGCCAGCCCCGGCAGTTTTTGCCATGCTGGAAATACCGCCTTGAAAGCTATTAACTGAACCTTTGGCCCGATTCAAATTTGCGTCAAAGTCATTCGTTTTAAGTAATAGTCGTGTTATTATATCAGACATGATTCATTTCTTTTTCGATTAGTTTTGCTTTTGCCCTCAACCGTTTCACTTCTTCATCCGTAACGGACGTGCGTTTCTTTTCGTCGTCCGCTTCATCCCATGGGAAACGAAGTATATCCGATTGCTTTAGTTGTTTTGTACTATTCGCCTGAGCGATGACATACGCAATGATCCGGGTCTGCTCCCAGCTTTCCCGGTTACGCCTGCCTAATCCCTCTAAGAAGTAGCGAACTTCTGCGAGCGTCATCCGGTCGAGGAAATAATCAGGCGCAATACCGCCCTCACCTACAACACGGGCGTAGAGTTCCCGGATACTGCACGCTTCTTCGGAGTCGTCTTTTTTTTTGTGCTATCTGCTGCCTGTTCAAGTAGTTCAATCTCTTTTACGAAGAACTCTTTGAAAGAGAGAAACAGAGCCGGATCAGACTCGCACGCCTCTATAAATTCATCAAAAGGCATTAAGAATGTATCTTTGTTGTTTGCCAGAAGAATAGAGTAAAACAGTAGGTATTCATCCAACATCCGGCCGAATGCAAACTGCCTTCCGGTGAGATTTTCGAAGATAAAGAAGGCGCGCAATGTATACTTTAAAATGTACTTCTGTTTTTTGATAGTGATCGTTTTCATTTATGATAAGTTTATTTGTTGGAAAAAAGAAAAGGCGGGCTTTCCGCCCTTTCATCATTTACGCGGTCGGATCATCTACTATACCTCCATCTCCGGATACTCTGGGGTTAAGTTTTCCCGTGCCTTCGAATGTAGCGGAAAAAGTTGCTTTATCGCCATCGGGTGCATTTAATTCCAGATTTGTAATTAAGACATTACCGGAGTAAGATGCGGCCGGAAGAGTCCAACCGGAAGAGGGAACTTCATCTGAATCCGCATTTGCCGGAATACCGAATTTTGCTTCGATAGGCTTGCGTTTTAACATTAAGTCCAAAAGAACATCATAGCCGTTTACTTTATCGTCTGCACTGAACAGGTTTTCACTTGAACCGTTCCAAGACAATTTTTTAATGTCCTTTTCCGTCCAAATACCGGAATCTTTACTTTGCGTGTCAATCGTTTCGGCCGAAATTGACAATTTACAGGATGTAGCCAATGCCAACGCCTTTCCGCCAACAAATAGCATGAAATCTTTTCCTAATACTGCATTTACTTTCATTGTTTTCAATATTTAAATGTTAGTTACTCTACTGAATCCGTCTCAATTTCAAATGTAAGTCGCTGGATGAAAGTTTCTTCAATGAAATCTTCATCGGCGGCGATAAGTTTAGCGCCTGTTACTTTGAAATCGTCGTATTTACCCCGCTTCCCTTCAAGCGCTTTGCGTGCCGCCTCAATAACCTCGACTGAATTTGAATAGTTATCGCTGGCGGCAATAACCTCAATAGTGACACTATCCCCACTGGCGTATCTATCCTTTGTATAAGCCGGAGTAAGTGCGCTACGCTTATACAAAACGAACGGGAAAGAAGTAGCGTTTTTAGTAGAAATAGGATAAATCCTATCTCCGACAAGTTGCGTTAAACTTTCCGACTCACTGAGTTTTGAAAATGTATGTTTACTGATTGATAAGCTCATTTCTTTTTATCTATTACTTTTTGTATTGAATCCAAAATGTTTCTTCCCAGTGAGTTCTCAGCCTCACCTTTTTTAGAGTCTACTGCGCTTTTAAAGAAGTGAGTAGCCTCTATAATACCTCTGTTTGCCCCTCTATTGGTAGCTCGTTCTTTCGTACCGCTTTCGAAGAATTTCAAAACAAACTGTTTCGAACCTTTCCGCCGTTTGTCGAGTAAGTCAACCCGTGCGCCGGACGCATTGCGGTAAACTGCAATGTTTATTTCTTTTTTTAATCCAGCCCCACCCGGAACAGATGCAACCCAATTTTTTTGCGCTTGCTTTCGAATGATACTTGCTGATTTACGGAGTCCGGATTTAATAGCCTTCTTTGCCTCCTTGTCATTCAGTGCGGCCAATAACGCATTAACCTTAGAGGCATCAACCTCAACCCGGTAGGATGCTTGTACGATATTACTCATTGATTAATTCTGCTTCGATGGTTATAGACTGTGCCTTTCTATCCGGATGAATGAAGGCTATTTTGTATTTACGTCCCTCGTAGACAATGCGCATTTTTTCGCTTATATCTTTGCTGTAACGTACCATGATCGTGACGGTGTGAGTGTTGAGTACCTCGCCGTTTATCTCTTTGCGCGCACCGGATTTATACCGGACACACGCACGCTTTTCGAAAGCTTCCGTCCATCTCTCAGACGTACCGCCCAAAGCGTCGCGAATCGTCTGGGGATGTAGAAAACTTATAATGTCTGTCAATAGTCCCGCTTGCATTATGTATATCGTTTTAAGGGTTGAAGTAAGAAGGCAATATGGCCCGGAATGATATTAGGCGATGCGAAAGTTATATCTTCACGGTTCGCATAATAGTTTGCAGCTATAATGCGGATGGCGTGCCAGATTCGCGGGTCTATCCGGTCGTCTTTAACGAACGATTCAATCGGGGCATTAAGATAAGCCTCAATACTGAGTTGTACCGGAATGATCAACCCCTGTATATAAGCGTCGTCATTGTCGAAATCAACATTAAGATGTTGCTTTAACTCTTCAAGTGTTACGTATTCTTTCATCTTTTAAAAATGAAGAAGGCCGAGGCCGAAGCCCCAGCCTTTGATTAATACTTAGTTTTGTCGTTATGCCTTAGCGGGCGTTGCCGTTTTTTTCTTTGCTATGGCAAAGGCTTCTGGACGGGCTACAACAATATCATACTTAGAATTAAGGGTGAATTTTGTTTCGTCTGTGTCCGCCATTGAGGTATCATCTACTACAAGGCGGATTTTTCCCCATTGTCCGATACCTACATTTGAGAACACTCCGAATCCAAGTTCGCCAGCACCCATATAGTTAGTCATAAGAACCGGGTAGCCGTTCATCATACCGTCTTTTAAAATCATTTCAGGGGAACCCGCTTCGATACGTGTCGTTTTCAGTTTGCCGTAAACTTTCGGACTGCAAATGTATGCGGCTGTTCCGTCTGAAACATCAACACCAGCATCCATCACTTCGGTTTCGAGCGCAACTACATCCTCAAAAGTTAATGCTGTTTCATACTCAACATTAGGAGCGTCTTTGACAAAAACTCCTTTAGCGGCTTCACCCACTTTAGTACTGGAGAACATTACTTTATTAAGAAGGCGAGCGACGGACAAAGATAACTGCTTAACAGTTACATCAAAAAGACGGTCGTTTGTTTGGTCGATAGAACTGTTTGACAAAGGAATTGAAAGCCCAACGCGCCACGGTTTAGCCTTTAAATTACCGATCTCGAGTTTTGTTGGATTTAATTTTGTATTTTCCCCTTCAATCGTCGCTTCAACAGCTGCCAAGGTGGGGAACATCAATTCGCCAATTAAGCCGTATTGCATTTTAATCCCCAGCTTATTAACTATTAACCCCTTTTCAAGGGGTTCGATGATGTCTCCAATTGTAGTCGGAATCATAGAGGCGGCAGCAGCGGTATCGGTAATGACCGGAGCACTTTCGGCGCGTGTTGAGAAGGTGATACCTTTCGCATCGGCAAATTTCCCATAATCCGACAAAGATCGGTGATTACAAACATCATAAAGCGCTTTCGCAAACAAGGCTCTTTTATCTTCCGGGAGGCCAACTGTTTTTTCACGCTCTAAATTACGGAGTGCTTCATCAATAGTCAATTGATTCTTTCTTGAAAGAAGATCATTAAACTTTTCTTGTTCGCCTTCTGTAAGGCTGCGTTTTTCTTCTTTTGCGGTTGATACAAGATTGCGCATCTGTTCTTTAATCAAAGCAATTTCTTCTAATTTTGTCATGTCAAATTAATTTTTTTAATGTTTCTAATTCTATTAAATAATCACTGTTGTCACGTTTGAGTAAGTCCGGTATATCGTTAAGGCTGCGCACGGTTACGTCTGTTCCAAAATATGCCGGATCAGATACCGGAGAGACATCGGAGATATAATCTATCTTATGAACCGTTCGTATTATCATACCGTCCCGTTTTGAGTATGTAACCTTGCTTTTGTCCCTGTCATCAACATAATAGGCAAAGGATGAACCGTAAATATCTCCCCTGTCAATCATTTCTACGGCAAAGTCTCCGTCAGTTGTCTTAGGAGAAGAAAATTTATAACCAAGCCCGTAATTATCAATACCAAGCGAAAGCGAGCCTACCCCATAACGGGAACGGGCTAACAGCCTGCGTTTATCATGTTCTAAAACAGCTTTTATATCACAGGCTCTTATCAATTCGTCAGTAACCGCACCGCGCTCTATGATTTCAATAAAAGCCAGTTTCTTTACAGGGTCATATATAACCCTGCTTTCCTGATCAAACACTATCGCATACCCTTCGATATTTCGCCCTTCGGTGATTTTGGGTGTACCCAAGTCTGTAAAACTGCGTATTTCCATTGTGCTACAATTATCGTTTTATCTTATGTTTCTTTCTCTGTTTTTGGTAGCTCGACATCTCCGCCGTGGATTTTGGGAGAATCAATAGGGGCGACATTGCATGACATAAATACTGTGTCACCACCAACTACGGGTGCTTTATCTTCACGGTGTACACGCCATTCATTTACCGTTGAAACGCCGTATTGTATTTCTTTCTCCATGCAAGCAGTCTGAGTGGCAATGTCTGTTTTGTACAGGGCTTTACGATCAAATTCTATTTTATAAATACCGGATACGGTACGCGGAATAAGCTTTGAGTTAAATTCCGCTTCGATCCGGCACAGAACAGGGTCTAATGTATCCGCAAGAAAAGCGACCTGACTCATCTCGGAAGCTTTGTAATTTTGCGGCTGGCCAGCGAATACCTTATCAGGATGTACCCCATAAAAACGGCATATATCAAATACGGAAAATTCTTTTTGCTCCATCAGTTGCGCATCAACAGGACTAATAGAAAGTTGTTGAAAACGCATATCACCACTTACGGAAACGATATTCACTCCTTTGCTAAACTGTTTGTCCAGCCTATCGCTTACCGTTTCTGTTTGGTCATCCGTAAGACCGTTAAGGCCAGTAGAAGCCCCTTTTACACCAGAAACAACGCCCTTTATCTGAGTCCCATTCTGGAAAGTTCGCAAACTCTGATTATCAGCACTTGCGGCAACAGAAAAGCCAGTAGCCGCATAAGTTATTACACTGACACCTGTATAACCACCGTCAAGGCTTTTGTTTTTTATATGTATAACATCATCTGCTGCATAAACCCCATAAATGCAATTTATAGGGTCGCAAATCGTATATACATTTCTTATTTTATCGTAAAAAACTGATCCGTTGGAACACAATATAAGCTCTGAAATATCTCCAAAAGTCCTACGTATGAAAATATACGCATTTCCTTGATTTAGCATTTGAATAACTGCGTTACACATAGTATCGTAACTATTCGTTCTTTTGTTTGATTTCTTGGTTAATAGATAATGGAGTTCGTTTTCTGCATCTACTTCATAATTGCCTGCGGGGTACTTTCGCTTTATATTGAAAGGCAACGATGCAATTGTACCGGAAAGAATGTCGGTACACCTGAATGCAGTTGATAAGCGCATGGCCTGTTCCGGCGTTTTTACAGTAACCGGCTGTTCTCTGGCTGCTCCTCCAACTATCTCAAATCCCCCATCGGAGCTCTTTCGATGGGAGTCTTGCTCTGAGTTTGCAGGTAAAGACCTTTTGCTCTTTATTCCTGTGCTAAAGCTAAAATTAAAATCTATTTTCATATTATGGCGTATAGTTGTTAAATAAATTAAATGTCATTAGATTTGTTATCGTTGAGTCGATTTTACTATTATGTGTACGTTTAATCGGTTTTTTATTCATGTTTCGATCTTCATCGAGTACAGCATTGCCAAAACAATACGGCGTAATAGGGTTCGGATCAAACGTCATTCTATTGCGGTGCAATGCAAGTTCAAAGGATTCTATCGGACTTGTAAACGAACCGTACGTTTGCTTTACGGGCTGAATATAGTCGCCCGCATCTCCTGTAGATGCGGATAATAGATTTACGAACTCAGCCGATTTATATGGGTCATATCCAATTCCGAGAATTTTCAAGTACTTTGCCCGGGCTAAAATATCATTCACGATCATTTCGTAGTCGATCACTTCGCCCGGGCATAGTTTCAAATATCCGGCCTTGACCCATCCTTCATATAATTCCCGGTTAGGGTGTCCGGGCAAAGCGCCTTCCGGAAAATAGTAATCCGTAACGGAATGAAAAGACTTAGTATCCGGGGAATAGATATTGTACGTTACAGTTGAAAAGTCATCACGTACCGATAAATCAACTCCTACCATCGTAGGCGGGTGACTTGTGATCTTATCCACAGGGATAGCCTTAAACCGTTCCTCGATCTCCCTTGCCTCAATCCATCTCGTTTCAGAATTGACCGCAAAGATGTTAAGGAGCTTTGTTCGAAACTCTAATGCGTCAGGCGCGCTGTATAGCGCCTTTTGATAAGCATCCTTGTAAAAGTCCTCGTAAACTGTGATCCCCATGTGGGGTTGTACTTTATACCACGTTGCCGGATCGCCTTCTTCATCGTCTACGTCCGGTTCAAAGATGTGGGCGAAAATAGAATCGTTCTCAGCCTCACCGCGTAGAATAGCTTTGTATATCGAAAGCATTTCAGTGAACGGGGTTGTATGCTTGTCTGAGGCGGTTGTTATTACGATGGTCAAAGGGTTGAGCCGTGCGCCCATTGAAGAAGTCAAAACGTTCTTCAAAGCGGCGCTATCGGCTTGCGAATATTCGTCTACTATCACCGTGCTTGCATTAAGTCCGTCCAGTTTGTCGGGACTGGAAGCCAAACACCGGGCGAAAGAGGTTTTGCCCTTTATTTTGTTATTTATGATCTCTCTGTTAATCTTAAAATGTCGCAACTTCCGGTCTAACGCCTTCAGGATGTTGCGGATTTCATCAAAACATATCTTAGCCTGATTGTAGGAATTGGCGGCAACGTATGCTTGTGCATTAGCATCGCCAAACAACAAGTCGAATACCGCCAGACTTGCGATACTTGTCGTTTTGCTGAATTTACGAGGAACAAATAGCAGAGCGTCACGAATCAGGCGTTTATTTGTCCCGGGTCTATAAAAACCGAGTATGTTCGTGAATTGAAATACCTGAACCGGAGTTAGCTTATATCGCGTCAGGCCCTTAGTGCCGGAAAACTTCAACTTTTCGTAAAACACAATAAAGCGGCGGACTTTACCGGGCCTAAAGTCGTATTTATCCAGCAGATAAAAGAAACGACGGATCGCCAGTAACTCGTAAAGGTTATGCGCTTCCGGGTTGCCTATACATCCGGCTATATAAGTGTTTAACCGGATATCCGCTTTATCTAACTGATAAGAGTTTATATCAACGGAGCGCAATACGTCAACGGTAGCAGTCTTTAGCTGTATAAGTTCCTCCTTATTCATAGTCATCCGCCTTGTTTACTTCGTCGATTAATTCGGTTACTTCGTCGGCTTCACCTGATGCAAGGGTCTGCAATGTCAAGCCAAGTTCGCGCAACTGCTTGCGAGTAGCTTCAAGCGCATCAAACAGAGTTTTAAAAGCCGGATGCGCAACCAGCTTTTCATTATTCTCGCGGGTTATCTCTTTAGTGAAAGATTTCATCCGCTTTTTTGAGATGTCAGATAGAGCAATCCGGAACGCCATATAAGACCCGGCGCAAAGCTCTATACACAAATCAAGTTCAGGGGTGTATGTGCCTTGTGCTTCCATTGCGGAACGGATTTTTTCTGTTATGTCGTCTAAAGTTGCCATGTTTTTACGCGCTTTTTACACGTATGTTTTTTAAGTAAGTATTTGGTAGCTCGTAGATTGTAACGGAAAATGTCACCCCCAACGGATACCCCCCTCGTTTTGAAAATTCTCCGCGCGTATAAAAACTGGTGGGAGTGGGTTTGGCCCGTCATGGCCTGAAATAAAAAAACCGCCCCCCTCTTGTCGAGGTGGAGCGGCTCAATCCATTCAGGAACAGTACTTTATGTTTTCTATTCCGTATCAGTCAAAAATCTCTCAGCAAAACGCTCTGTTGCCCGTCTATTGTTTGCCTGAATTGCTTCTTTCGAATGGCTAAACGCGCGTCTGTGTATCTCAGAGTGGCACGCATGGCAAAGGCTCTGTAAGTTCGTTCGATCAAACATAAGGTGTTTCATTCCGAGTTCATGCGAAACGGATTCAACCGGGGTTTTGTGGTGTACTTCGGTTGCAAGTGTACTCAGCCCGTTCGCCTCGCATACTTCGCAAACCGGATTAGTTCTAAGCTTATCGCAACGTAGGTTCTTCCAGCGCTGCGAGTTGATCATCTTAATGTAATGCGGGTTTCTGCTCATTGTGCTTTATTTATTTGTTCATAACTAAATAATATCCTATCGCATTGATAACATGCGTGCAGTTCCTTTCTGGTAGCTTCAATGTCATTTGTTTCAATGTTCACATAATGCGTATCGGTTACTTCGCCCGATACGCATTGAATCCGTTTAATTAAATACTTCATTCCAGCTTATTCATACCAGCAAGTAAATACTTGATGCGCTTACAATTCCCATCGCATCGGGTTGACTGAGTTTCTTTCTTGTGAGTCACATTCGCGCAACCCTTGCTTACTCTTGACGGGCACATCTGTTTAAATACTGTGACTGCATTTGCTGTCGTTTCTTCTCGCTGTATTCGAATAGCCTCTGTTGCGACTGTTCGAATCAGGCCACGCGAACGAACTCGTTCCGTTGTGGCCTGTTGAATGTAATGTTCTGCTTTATTCATGCTTTGTCATTTTAGGTTTATACTTCCAGCCGTTCAACTCGTATACACGTTTCCGAGCTTCTTCGCGGTCAATATAAAGCGGTTCGTTACGAACGGGACTTGATGTTTGTATTTTCCCGTCTGAATAATCACACACGCATATTCTGTAATTTCGTCCGTGTATAGAATATGAATATTCTCCTACTTTCATGTTTGATTCCTTTCTATTCTGTTTTACGCTAATTATTTATCATTAAAAGTTATTTCTCCATTCATCAGTATTGGTAGCATAGAATCTCTAAGTTCAACGAGAAGTCTGTTTTCTTCATTGTTAAGGTAATAGATATGTTGTTTATACATATTCATAAAGAAAGGCATGATACTTGATAATATCTCCTTATCCGTATTCTCGATACAAAATACTTTAGAATTGGAAGATTGGATGTATTTATTCTCAATAATCTTTTCCTTTACATCGTAATTTTTAAATGATGCAAAGCTTGCATTCATAGATTTAACCACTTCGTTAGATGCTTCACAATCCCTTATAACTTCTGTAAGTCCTAATTTTTCTGCCCAAACTTTGTTGACGGTAACTTTGATGACATTACGTTCACGAATAATACGGTTAATATCTGATATGATAGCGTTAAAGTCACGATGAATAGTGCCTTTAAATTCGATAGGAAGATACGGACCAATGGTCAGACAATATCCGTGTTGCTCCAACTCTTCCTGTGAAATTCTTTTGGAGAATGAATCATGCTCTTTCATTACAAGTTCACATATAGCAGCAATCTGTTCGTCTGAAAAGGTATTGAAATTCTTTTTGTAGATGCGGTTGTAATGCGAAGCGTCACCTTCTCCACGTTGCTCTCTCACCTCAATAGATTTCATTTCCTCTGCATTAATAAGCATTACGTCTTTACTTGTTTTCCTCTTATCAAACAAAAGTATGCAAGTCGCTACAGAGGTAGACTCAAACATCTTTTCCGGTAAAGAAATAGCTGCTAACAGCCATCCCTTTTCAACAAAGTATCTCCTGCACTCTTTCTCTTCCTTACTTGTCAGGACATTTCTGGGAAGAATCAATGCACATCTTTCACTTCTTTGTAGGCAATGAGCCACAAAGGCAAAATTACAGGTATATTTGGAAGGTAAATCATTGGTTATTATTCCGGATACCGGCACCCTCAAATTAAAAGGAGGATTAGATACACCTACATCAGCTTTTAGCAATTCTGTTTCCGGGAACATCGAATGCTGTACAGTCCCATAAACCGATCCTTTCACTACTTTGTATGAAGTGAAAATATTCCCGGAGAGAATATCTTTATTAACTACCGTTGCTTCGATATTGCGAATACAGAGATTAAACAATAAAATCGGAAGTACACTACCATCCAGTTCCTCGCATACAAATTTAAGTCCCGGATTAACACACCATTTTTGAATAGTCAGAGCACCGGACCCGCAACAACAATCATACACTACTTTCTCACCAGACATACAGCTAAGATAAGAAACGAGTTTTGCGAGAGAGATTGGCGTGTAATCCTGTTTCTTCTCCTTCCTGTCTGCATGGTAGAACTGATACACCCTTTGTAACCAGTCTACAGTCAAATCCGGACACAATTCTTTGTATCTATCAAAATAAAGAGTTGGATTTTGAGAAAACAAGGCAAACATTATCTTATCCGGAAGTGTATCAACACTTATGCATCCGAATAAATCACATATCTTCGCTGTTAATTCTTTTAATTCCATTATATTCCTTTCTTTCTTTATATTTATTGGTTATCTTCCACTGTAACAGATTCTATCTTTTCGTGATTGGGGTTGCTGCCTTTCAACAAGTCATTTTTTACTCTATCGGCAATCCGATCATTACTAACGGTATTTTTATCTTCGTAATCGTAGGATATGATTACGGTTATTTTTTTACTCTTCATAAATATTCCTTTCTATTCTGTTTTACTCCAAATTCTTAATAAACTTAGCTACAAGAGGACATTCTTCGTTGCAGCATAATAGTATTTTCTCCCTATCATTTACGTCATGCACCAAACAGGAATCAAGACAGTAAGATTGAAGTGCTTTCTTCTTCACTTCTAAAACTTCACCAACTTGCCTTTCAGCCAATTCGTCTATAAAGTCCTCAACCACGGGAGAAGGAATGTATTTAGGTTCTTCGGGATCACAGAAAAGATCCTGTTCATTATCCGATATCCATTTTTTTATATCATTTTCATTCATATCTTTTGGGGTTTTGATATCAGCCTATTATGCACACCACTATTATTACTGCCAAAAATGCTTTCTATGATAAATACTTCATTCTCGGTTCGAGGCGTTATTTCTTTGCCATTTTTCAAAATAATAGAAAGCCACTCTTTACCATATTTAACACAGTCTATATCTGACAAGCGAAATGAAACTGCATCTATATTTAGAATACCATTAAGCGCATTTTTGAGTACGGTTTTATCATCATAAGAGATACAAAAGCTCTTTTGACCTTCTTTAAATGAACAATAAATCCCATCAGGCAGTATTTCTTCCAGCCTGTCTTCGTCCCACATATAACTAATATATCTTCTGATTTTTTCAATATCAAGCCCGAACATTATTTCAGAATGAAATTTATCAGCTTCTTCTTTAGTATTGAAAAACATATCATCACCAGCATTATAAAAACAATCATCACCTGAATAACTATAAATAAATACCTCACCATTCTTCTTGATGACATCAACTTCTGACGGCTCGTTAAAGCCCTCTACAATAAACATTTTTAATTGCTCCATTCTTTGATTGTTATTAGTTAAATTTTTCCTCTTAGAAGTTTAAGTGCTACTAATGGTTTTTTGTTAGATAACTGTACGATTGCTTTAAATCGTTCGTCTTTTGCCGAATAGTATCGACACATACGATTATTAGCTTTATCTACTCTTCCGCTTCCGTATATCCAAACCATACCTTTATATAGTCGGATATTTTTCATTATCTTTTTTGCTTGTCTTAGTCTCATATTAATTTCTTTCTTGTGTTTTTAAATTAATTCTCCACTTCATCCCCTCTCTTTGGTTTCCGAACCGGGACGCGTAGTTCTTTTTCAGTGAACTTACTCGACATATACCGTTCTGCATCTGGCCAGTTCGTAAAGCATAAGTCCGGATCAGTATAAAGCCTTAGAAGTGTCTCGTTCAGCTTGTCGAGTGCTCCGAATCCGCTTGAATTGATCTTTTCGTCTGTTTTAAACTTGCTGTTTAAGCGTTCGTAATTCTCTGTAACGAATCGGTCGATATACCTCCGGTTCTGTTCGTTCACGGGCTTATGATGTTCCGGAACGTCTTGCAAATAATTTGCGTTGATTGGTTTCTTAATCATTATTTAAAATTTAAATCGTAGTTGTCCGTTCTTCTCGTCTTTCACGTGTTGCGGCAATGCCCGTTTCGGCTTTGAGTAGTTGAACTGTCTCTCAGCCTGCGCAAAGTCGCTGAACATCTCCGTAATTTCGTCCGGTATGGGATCGTCATTTTCTTCGTGTTCCGGATCGGCTACTCTCAGAAATGCACCTACCAGATATTGCATGATTTCATAGATACTTTTGAATTTGTATTTAGCTCTGATAGCGTCGAGCCGCTTCCAGTCATCGAGGTCTATGCGAACCACTGACTTTTTAAAGTCGCCTGCTGGATTCTTATTTCTTTTTATCGGTGTCATCGTCTGCTGCTGCCTCCTAATTCGACCACATTAAACATTTCATTAATTCTATCAGCGATATAAGCGCCGTATTTAAGTTGCAAATCTTCTATTGGTAGATTTGTTGTTACATGCGTTAAAGCTTCTCTCCTGAGCTCGTATCGGCACTGAAAGATATATTGCATTACATTCAACTCTGTACCGAAGTATTTTGCCGGAATGGGTTCACGCCCTAATTCATCAAAGCACATCATGCGCGGACTGCCATTGTTGTACGTGTACAATTCCAGTGCATCCTTGCCTCGCATAGAAAAGCTATTTGCAATGAATGAAGCAGAATCAATACGGAAACCTCCCATCGGATAACCGCCTTTATCCTGTCCGCTTACAAAGTATCTGTATCGGTTCATTATCTGCATAATGGTAGATTTTCCGGTTCCGACCGGGCCACAAAGCAAAATACCTTTTTCCGGGTCCAGTTTCGATCTGTCCTTTTCCATGTACAGAAATATTTGATTCATCACATTTCGGTTTGATTCGTCTATTTGAAAATTGCTGCATACAAAGCGACAACACTCTTTAAACCATTCTGCCCGATCCTTTGCGGGCACAGGGTCAGATGTCGGTCTTCCGAATGATAATAGTTGCTTGATCGACATCATTTGTTTGCTCCTTGTTTCCATTTCTACAATTATTTTTAAGTTCAAAAAGCCCTGCCCAGTTGTTGGCGATAGACTGATTAACGATTTCATTTGCTACATTCGCATCATTTCCGCTTAGTTTGACTAACTTGTCATAGCATGCCTTAACAGACCGATCAGATTTATATTTTTCTCTTCGTTCTTTTTTGTATTCCAGCCACAACAGAAAGACATCTAAAAACTCAAAAGAGACAAAAGAAAGCTCATCGAGAGATAGAGAGAGTTCTTTTAGTTTAGTTTCTGTTTTAGTTTTAATATAGTCTGGCGCATCGGCTGGCTGATTGGTTCCCATATTGGTTGGCGCATCGGCTGGCGTATCTCCTTTCTTTTCGACTGGCTTTTTGGTTGGCACATCTACCGTATTTTTTCCGGTAGTCGGCTTTTTCTTTGGCGATTCATCTTTGAACTTTTTAGAGAAAGAATATAAACCGACTACTCTTCTGCTTTTACCCGATTTATAATAAACCAGTCCTGCATTAATTAGAGATAACCGTGCCCGAACTAAAGTTTTCTCGTCGATATTGAGGGAACAGCATAGTTCAATGTTTGAGCAACTGAAAACGTCCTCCCAGCCCTCGCTGTTACAAACTGCAACTAATTCATAAAATAGTGCTTGTTCGGTAGCGGTAAGCCTGTTGCGCCTGCGTGCTCTTCGCATTTGTTCCATTAACGTATATCCATCCATATTATCGAGAAACATAATAACTGCACGGCCTTACACCTACCGATCTAAAGACACTCAGAGCGGAGCAGTAACACATATAATTCTTTTCTTCACCTCCATACTTACACCTCCGGCAATCCGGTTTACTTTGTGATTGAATGATTTTCTTTGCCATAATTAAACCTCCTTTATTCTGATACCATGTACGCTAAGCATCAGTTTTCTTTTGATTATATACTCTTTCGTTTTCATCCCTTTCGCATCTTCCACCACTAATTCGCCATCACGATAATAAACGAAGTCGGCATAGTAGGACAGGGACTTTTCCAATAGCTTTCTTTTCTGCAACATCTTCCGGGCCCCCTTCACTTCATAATACTCGTATTGTGCCGGAATAAGCTCGTATTTACACTGCTCTTGCAGATCAGAGATAATTCCCTTTTTCTCGAGCAGTTTCAGTTCTTGTGCCCGTCTATACTCGCGAATAGAATCGTATCCTTTGTACTTAATATTGTTGTATTTTGCCATCTTGATAATATTAGTTAGTAGTGGAGCGAGGCGGAATCGAACCGCCTATACTGCTGTCTTTACTGCGCGCCGCTGCTCTATCCTTTAAGCTACGCTCCGTTAACCGGGACTTTCACCCGGTTTGTTGTTACTTGTCCTTTGAATGATATGGGTAGACATCCATAATTGCAGTTTCTTTCAATGCAATAGATTGATAGTCCGCCATTGTATTTTTCATACCTTCATCTACTTTCTTCATAGCATCGCGGAGATCGGCGGCCTGTACAAGTACATTCGTATAGGTTCGTTTCTCCTTTGCGGTCTTTTCATCCAGCACAACGAAAGCAAGTCGTCCGGCATACCATTTATCGGCCGCTTCTTCATCAGATGGAAAGAGTTCGCTATAATTGGCGCGTTTTATATCGGTAACGGTAAATTCGCCAGTGATAAATGGTGTTGTTTCTTCGATAATACGTGCTTCCGCTTCGGTGAAGCTGAGTGCGTCGACTAAATAGGGTTCAGTAACTTTTTTGTTAACTCCTTCTGAATCCATTTTTTCGTAACGGATTTTGCATAAAAACCAAGTGTGCATCATAATTGTATGTTTTAAAATATTATGTTAATGTGTTGTGACAGTACTTGCTAATTTCAATTTCTTTAATTGCTTTTTAAGCCTTGTTATTTGGTTTTGTACAGGAACATTGCCTTTTGCTTTGGGCTTTAATGTTTCAATTTCAACCTTTATCGCTAAAACTTCCTTAGCCTTGTCGATACATTCCGGAAAATCCCGACCACTCCGCAATGATTCGTCTATCATTTCATTTGCCAGTCGTACCCGGTCATACAACTTCTGTATGTTTTCAGTGTGATCACTCCGGTGCATTTCAAGCAAACGCCCGTCATTTACATAGCCGTCATAGATGACATAATACAGGGTATCTACATCCGGGCGACCGAGGAAATGCCCGAGAAACTGCCAATAGTATTCATCTTTGTCGTTAATTTCCTGCAGCAGTTGTAGCGATTCGATCTTTCCTTGTGACATCGGGCACTTAATTTCAACCAGTGCCGATACTTTCCCATCAAAGTCATATACATAGGCATCCGGCGAATCGCCAAAGCCTTCAAACGGCTCGTTAAATACGATGTCCTCAAAATCGGTAGTACAGGACTTGATTTCATTTAATAGCTGCGTTCGTAGCCATTCCACGGCGAGCGGTTCATTTTCGTGCCCCCAGTCGAAGGCCTTTGCAGTTCCGTTTTCGCGGGTTACTCCGGTTCGGCGTTCATAGCGAACAGCAAACATCACATCTAAAGCGGCTTTGCCAAATGGCGTACCTTTGCCGGCTTTCATCAGATCAGGAAGAACGGAGGCTGTAATCAGACCACGCCGTTTTTCTTTCCATTCAAATTCTTTTTGTTCAGCGGATTTCATGTTTCTGTAATTCTTTTATTTGTTCTTTGGTTAGTTTATACTTAGCGATGACCTGATTTACTGTATAGCCACCTTTTAAACCGTCTATAATGTTGTTCCAGATTGCGGAACCAGTTTCAACGGTTGATCTATCGTCACCCAGCTTCGGCGCAAATGGTCTGATACGAAGTGCATCTATCATTTCTCCTTTTACATTTACACGAGCGGAGCCGACTTGCATAGCCTTATTGATCCATTGCTCAATATCTGGCGTTTTGAATAGTTTCTCCAATGTTTTACAGTTGGTTTTGTTAACTACCATCGGTTTGACATTCTCGTGAAAATATGCGATTAAGCACATATCTTTCTTACCGCTTTCCCCGGTCACTTCTTCGCGCTTCATTTCTCGGATAGTAAGAATTAGGTCTTTGCCTTCCGGGAGGCTGTGAGCGCCCAGATATGGGTAATTAAATTGGGTTTTCCAGTGTGTCATAATTGATTTATTCCTTTCTGTTATGTTTTACGCTAATTGTTTATCAAATTCTTTAATACATTCAAATAGGTATTTTGCAACGCAAGGATTAACAGCATTTCCTATCGAGCCGACTCTGTGTGTCCAATTGGGAAACCCATCATCATTTCTAACAATGCTATGCGCTGGGATTTCAAGAATCCTTTTTGCGCAAGTATATCCGATACTCGTATCTGATGTCCACTCTTTAAATATCGAGTTAAAGCGTCCATCGTTGCAAATGTCGCCTTGTAATCCGATTTTGTCGGAGTAGGCAATAAGGTAAAGTCTTTCCCTTTTGTGCGGGTATCCAAAAGCGTAGTTTGATATACATTGCCATTCCGCATTAAACCCGATTTTGGAAAGATCGCATAAGACTTGCTCAAGACCGGAAATAGTGAGAGCTGGCGAATTTTCAATGATGACGTATTTAGGTCTAACTTCCCGTACAATTCGATACATTTCGCTCCATAACCCGGAACGCTTCCCTTTAATACCTTCACGCTTTCCGGCAACGCTGATGTCTTGACACGGAAATCCTCCACTAATGATGTCCACATATCGGAGACCGGTTGTTTTTGTAATATCAGTGAATCTTTCTGCATAAGGAAATTTGGTTTTTAATATTTCACCTTGAAATTTTTCTATCTCACAATTCCACAAAGTATCAATTCCGGCCATCTCAGCACCTAATTCAAAGCCACCGATCCCACTAAATAGAGAACCGTGCGTTAGTTCACTTTGCTTCATTTCTTAATTGTTATTAATCAATCTGCATCATATTCTACATCAATTATTTCTTCGGACTGATAAGCCACTGGCAATGTCATATCTTTCCGTAACATCCGCCACATATAGGTAATAGCGGTTTCCTCATCATCGGCATATACTTCCCGTATTCCGGAGTATGAACCGTAATAATATCTTATAGTGTATTTATTCATTTCTGTACTGTTTTATTCAAACTCTATCGTTTCATCTCCCTGATAGTACTCCGCGAAACATCCCGGACATACCGTTATCATTTTCGTACCGTGTCGGCCGTTCTGCACTGCTTCGACTTCGACCTCAATACCTTCGCCCGGTTCTATTTCGGTTCCGCAATCTTCGCAATGAACATGATCGGCCGGACATTCGCCCAGAACGGAACAGAGGCGGCAATTACCGATACAATTCAGATTTTCTCTTTTCATTTCTCCGTTGATTTACTTCGTTACATACTATCACATACAGTACCGTTACAATTACGGCCAGAAGTGCGATGATTAATTTGCCCGGTTCCGGTTCGCCTTCTGCAAGCAAACAGGCGAGAAACATGCCGATTAGGGCGAAAGGGGATTGTTTAGGGGTTAGCATTATACTACTTTGTTTCTTGTTAAAAATCGTTCTATACTCGCTAAGTCATACCATATCATTCTCTCTCGTTGTGAAAATGATATTTCGGCCGCATTTCTAAGTGTCATTAAATAATCTTCTGATACTCCGAGATATGCCATTGCCTCAGTCCTGCTAAGCCATTTCTTGGCAACCGGCTCTACTTTTCCTGTTATTTTTCTTGCCATGACTATTTTATTTATTACGTTTCACAAATAGTTTATCGTCTTCAATCCAAGTCGTAAATACTTTGCCTTCATCCGTTTTAATGTCTGAGGCTGTAGTTCTTACTGACTTTCTTCGATCTTTAGGGAAGGCTACTTTTGCTCCGATCTCCATTTCAAGAAGAGTCGGCTTAATTGGTGTTGATGTTTCCATTGTTTTACTTATTATTTGTTTTTACTATTTTACGTAATTAAATTTGGCCATGTATTTCTCAGCGCCCTTCATGGACTTGAATGTCTTACTTGAAGATGCTGTTACTGCGATGTAGCTAAGATTGCCATTGTATTCATTTACCATGATTGCACCGGTTAATTCGCTATTTACTTTTTTGTAGTCGATGATTGCTTTCATAATTCTATCTATTTAATTTGTTATTTCTTGATTGATTGATTAACTTTGATGCGACAAAGATATATGCAATTGCGTAAAAATTGAAATTTAAATGCATTAATTTTATGCAATTGAAGTATTTTAGATTGTTTCTAAATAATTATGCGCTATGACTACGATAAATGAAAGAATACAAATAGTTGTAAATGAGCTTTTTGATGGTAATAGATCAGAGCTTTGTAGAAAATCGGGAGTACCGATAGGCACAATGTCTTCAATATTAGGAGAGAGGCAAAGCAGTCCGAATATTGATATTCTGCAATTAATATATTCTGCAATTGCAGAATTCCCCGTTTCTGTAGAATGGTTTTTTACAGGAAAAGGAGATATGAAACGCAAAGGTGATGTTACTAAATATGTTGAAGAAACACGTCCAAGAATCCCATATACAGCCGCGGCGGGGGCTATTTCTATAGCAATGGAGGGAGTTACAAAGAGCCAGTGCGAACAAATTCCTTTGGTAAAAGCATTCCCTAAATACGATTTTACCATTCAAGTACAAGGCGACAGCATGACCCCTGCATATAATTCTGGCGATGAAGTCGCTTGCCTGTTTATTAAAAATTCAAACTTTATACAATGGGGGCGGGTTCATGTGTTGGATACGGCGCAAGGGATCGTTATAAAAAGAATTTATGATGCCGATGATGCGATATTATGTGTTTCGGAGTTTTCTGAAAAGTATCCTGAATTTAAGATACCTAAAAGTGAAATATACTCTGTTAGTTTGGTTGTCGGACAGTTGAGATTGTAAGAGTTGTGTCTAAACATGAAATATGCAATGAAAAAAAATGTAATGGTATTATTATTGTTGATTTATCCTGTAATATGCTTTGCACAAGACGATATTAAATTTGGATTATATCTTCGAGGAAAGGCAGGGGAGATAAGCATGATTCCTCCTTCGGCGTTTGCAGATGGAAAGAATAATTTAGACCTGATTGGGTGGGAAAAACCAAGTATATCCTTAAGTCTTAGGAGTACTGAATCTAAAACGGTCACAGATAATCAGAGACCAGAGTTTTTCTTTTTTTTTATAGATGAAACCAAAGATCGGATGTTGAATGCGAAGGAAGTTGGAATGATGATAAGAAATTATCCTTTTGTATATGGCATTACGCCTAATGATTTTATACTTGCTCGTTTGTTTAGAACAAATAAAAACAGGGCATTAAGATTGGAAAAAGAAAAGGTACTTTCAGGGAGTAGATACAGAGCCTTTAATGTTGATACAATACCGTTTACTGCAATACCAATGCAAAATAATGCGTTTAAAGTCATAGTTGACTCTGATATACCTTACGGGGAGTATGGCTTTCTGTATAAAGGAGATGTTCCTTATGAAAGAATCATATATGACTTTTGTATTAATCGGAAATAAACACTATTAATCCCAGAATCAATCAACTGAAACGCTGATTTTAACTGCCGGTTTTGTATCTGATTTGATATATTGAAAAATCATATCCGACAAGTCAAATAATGAAATTGATTCAGATATACGGCCAAATTCGTTTAGCGGTTTCTTGTTGATTGAAATTAAAACAGCTTGCTCTAAACAAAATTTTCTTAGTTCTTCATCGGTCATAATATTGCTTTTATTATTATGCCGGAAAGGGTTCAAAAAGGTAGCACTAACCGAAAGCTAAAGAGTGGGGAGATAGGATGAATAGTGCAAATTTGGTGCAAATAAAATTGATTTAATTGTTAATATGTTGATTGATATTAATTTGTGAAGTTATAATTAATATCCTCAGGATATATTTGAATGAGTTCTTTTTAAATAAACTCTGTTATGTGGTTACTCCTTGCTTTTCTTTCAGCGACCTTGCTGGGCTTTTATGATGTGTTTAAAAAGAAGTCGTTAAAGGACAATGCGGTTCTGCCTGTCTTGTTTCTCAATACGCTCTTTTCCAGTCTTATATTTCTGCCTTTCATCTTGCTGTCGGCATTTGTCCCCGGAGTGCTGGAGGGTACTATGTTCGATGTACCCGTGGTTGGGTGGGAAGTACACAAATTTATCATTATCAAGTCTTTTATCGTACTTTCTTCGTGGATACTGGGCTATTTCGGGATGAAACACCTGCCTATTACGATTGTAGGTCCCATTAATGCAACCCGCCCTGTAATGGTGCTTGTGGGAGCTATGCTGGTTTTTGGCGAGCGTCTGAATCTCTATCAGTGGATCGGTGTGTTGCTGGCCGTAGTTTCTTTCTTTATGCTAAGCCGCTCGGGGAAAAAAGAAGGCATTGACTTTAAACATAACAAGTGGATTCTTTTTATTGTGTTGGCAGCCGTAGCAGGTGCGGTCAGCGGATTGTATGACAAGTATCTGATGAAGCAGTTGCCTCCGATGGTGGTACAGTCGTGGTATAATGTTTATCAGGTGTTCATCATGTGTCCTATCCTTGCCTTGCTCTGGTGGCCCAAACGTAAATCGTCTACGCCCTTCCGCTGGGACTGGGCCATCATCTTTATTTCCATCTTCCTCTGCGCTGCGGACTTTGTTTACTTCTATGCATTGAGTTACGAAGATTCGATGATTTCGATTGTCTCGATGGTTCGGAGAGGAAGCGTCATCGTATCTTTCCTTTTCGGCGCTATGATGTTCCGTGAAAAGAATTTAAAAAGCAAGGCGATTGACCTTATTCTGGTGTTAATCGGAATGATATTCCTATATTTGGGAACTAAATAAGAACGTAAAGAAACAAGATTATCAGATATGAAAAATTCTACTCTTACCCTCCTGATATTTATTCTGGGTATTTTTTCTTCCTTTTCTGTCAAAGCACAGGAAGCCAAAACGGTGTTTGTGAATATACCTGACTCACTGTGTCCGTTGCTGACATCGGTGAACCGTGCAGATTGTATCGATTTCATCGAAAGTAAGATGAAGGCCCAGGTGACCAACCGTTTCGGGGGTAAGTCGGAAATGACGGAATTAAGTCCCGATTATATATCTCTTAAAATGTCTGATGCGAGCAGTTGGCAGATGAAACTGTTACCGCTGAGCGATAGTGTAAAAGTGGTCTGTGCTGTTTCTACAGTTTGTGCTCCGGCATGCGACAGTCATATCCGCTTCTATACCACCGATTGGAAAGAACTTCCTGCCGATGAGTTTCTGCCTTCAGAACCTCATATAGATGATTTCTTTACTTCTTCCGACTCTACTGATTACGATTTTATCGATGCCCGTCTGCAAGCCGATATGACTTTGATGAAGGCGGAGCTTTCTAAAGAGGATGAGACGTTGACTTTTACTCTGACTACTCCGGAGTATATGGAAAAAGAAACGGCGGAAAAACTGAAACCGTTTCTCCGCCGTTCAATTGTTTACACCTGGAAAGGTGGGAAGTTTATCCCAGGCACTCTTTGATGTATGCCTCCATTTCGGGAGTATGTTCTTCTACGCTTTGCAATAGCTTGAATTGTGCTTTGGTACGTACCAGGTTGTGTTCGGGATATTTGATCTTATAGTAAGTATCGCCGTTGATATAGTCTGCCAGGAAGCGTACACATTGCATATAAGGGAAGAGAGCTGCTGCATAAGGCAGATTCTCAATCTCGATCGGAGTGAGGAATGAACCGGCTCCTTCCAGATATCCCTTGGTGAATGCTTTGAATATCTCCATGTTGAAGTTGACATTATCCAGGTTCTTATCGTCTTCGTCTCCGGTATTGGCTCCTGTACGCAGGAAATCACCGTAGTCAGAGAAGATAAAGCTTGGCATTACTGTATCGAGGTCGATTACACAAAGCACTTTGCCATCTTCGTCGAACATCATGTTGTTCACTTTCGTATCGCAGTGGCATACGCGTTTCGGCAGTTTGCCTTCACGATACAGGCGTTCGGCCTTGCACATTTCGTCTGCACGCTTCTCTATTTCGTCCAGATAATACTGTACTTCGGCTACTCGTCCGGCCGCATTGGCTGCTACAGCTTCACGAAGCTGCTTCAGGCGGAATTCCATGTTATGGAAATCGGGGATAGTCTCACCCAGTGTTGTCGGGATGTCAGCCAGCATTGCCTGGAAGTTACCGAAAGCAGCTCCGGCATAATATGAATATTCCGGGTTTACTGTTTCATAAGTTTTGGCACGGGGGATGAATACCATCACACGCCAGTAGCTGTCACCGTCGAACCAGTATGTTTTGCCTTCTTCTGTCGGAAGGAAAGTCAGTACCTTGCGGTCAATATCTGTTTCTCCGGCTTCCGTCAGTTTTTTGCGGATGTGTCCGGTTACAGCAGCGATGTTGTCCTGAAGCATTTCCACATTCTGGAAAATGGCGTGGTTGATACGTTGCAACACATAGTCGGGAGCATCTGTTTCGGTAGTGTTTACCTTATAAGTGTCGTTAATCAGTCCGGCGCCGAGTGGTTTGATTTCGCTTACAGTGCCTTGTACTTTGAATTTAGATACGATGTTCAGTAAATCTTTCATGGTTTCTATTTTTAAGTTAGTTTATCTTGGTACGATTGTAAATCCCCATTTGTATTCCTGGTTTGCCGGAATGTTGTAGCCCGGTTCAGGACGTGCGCCCCAGCTGTTATATCCGGCCACACCCTGCTGCTTCATATCTACACATACCTCAACGAAGTTTCTCGGTGAAATATCATTGATATGCGTCTTTCTCGGCAGTTGATCTTTGGCTTTGCTTTCATCGTGAACCAGTTCACCGGCATCACGGTTCAGCCATTGATAGGGGCGGGATACGGTTTCTTCTCCGTCAAAGTCCTCTACCGAATTGCGCAGTGCATTGAAGCCGATTGTTTTGTCTGCATAGATCGTCAGTCCCTTACCGCCTTTTTTATTCAGGGTCAGCCAACGGGTGTCGGTATGATGGCCGTTTTCCTGCGGACGTACGTACGGGAAGTACATATTGTCGGCGGTTGTTTTATAGAGGTCGATCAGAGTACCGGCATTACGGTCCACATAGTTTTCTTCCGGTCCGCGTCCGAAGTATTCTACCTGGTTCATTTCTGCAGGCAGACGGAAGCGTACACCGATACGGGGTACTTCCAGTTTAGAAGCAGCCTTGCGCGCCGCATCGCTTCCCGGAGTGAAAGTAGCCATCAGCGTTGCCTCGGAGGCTTCGGTCTTGGCAGCTTCCATATCGGTAGAAGTGAAAGTGAAATCAGCCTTTACTACACCCGAAGGATGGATGCGGTATGTAACAATGTAAAGGTTACCGGCAGCCAGCAGATAGTTGGCGGTCAATACGGCATCTTTGCCCTCCATTACTATGTTGGCGTCTACTACATTGAAGTTTTTGCTCGATTGTTTCCACACTTGCAGACGTTTGGGGTTACCGTTGCCATAGTCGTTATCGTTCGGTGCACGCCAGAAGTTAGGCTGAAGTCCGAAACCATCTTTAAAGTATTCGGTTCCGCCTACTTTATATGAAGAAACCAAGCCGGTTTTCTTATCAAATACGAAGCTTACCTTTGAAGAGGAAGCACTCAGTTCGTTGCCTTCTGCCGATACTTTCAGAGTTGGACCACCGGTAGCGAAAGTACGTTCACCCGGTTCAACCGGCATGCGGAACTGTTCGTATGCAATTTCGTGTCCAACCGGAATCAACGGCTCCGGTTCAGTCGTAGTTACGTTGAAGTATATGAAGTATTCGGTTCCCGGTTTCGATTTCAGTCCGCTTACCGGAATAGTAATTTCTTTACTTCCCTGTGGCTCTACATTGACTGACATTTTACCACCTTTCACCGTTTTTCCGTTTGCTTTAATGGTATACGAGATCATATACTTCTGCAGGTTTGTGAAGTAGAAACGATTCTTAACCAGGAATTTTCCATTGGCCGGATCCACCGGTTCGAAAGCTACGTTCTGATGAACATACTTCACTTCAGCCATTGCCGGATGCGGTGTACGGTCCGGACTAACGATACCATTGCAGCAGAAGTTACCGTCGTTCGGCGTATTTACACCATAGTCACCACCGTATGTCCAGAAGTGACGTCCGTTCTCGTCTACTGCGTCAATGCCCTGGTCCACCCAGTCCCAGATGTATCCACCCTGCAAGTTCGGATATTTATAGATTGCTTTCCATTGATCCCAGAGGTTACCGTTCGAGTTACCCATTGCGTGTGAATATTCGGAAGGGGCTATCGGACGGTCGCTGCCCCGTTTACCCATAGCTTCGAGCCACTGTGCTCCCGGATATTGCGGAACGTACATATCGGAGTTCCATTCCCACTGGGCACGTTCGTAGTTTACCGGACGGTCCATGATGTTTTTATCGGCATCCTTCAACCAAAGGTAGGTCTGATAGAAGTTGTAACCGTTACCGGCTTCATTACCCAGTGACCAGAAAGTCAGACTCGGATAGTTCTTGTTACGTTCGAACATGTTGATCGTGCGGTCCATATGTGCTTTCAGCCATTCGGGGGTGTTTCCTAACGTACCACCTTTTTTCAGGTCGTAGTACATGCCGTGGCTTTCGATGTTTGCTTCATCATATACATAAAGTCCGTATTCGTCGCATAACTCATAGAAGCGGCGGTCCTGCGGATAATGGCATAGGCGAACCGTATTCAGGTTATGTTGTTTCATCAATTCGAAATCTTTGCGCATCAGCTCTTCAGTCATATAGTGACCGGTAGCCGGATTGTGTTCGTGGATGTTTACTCCCTTCAGTTTCAGCGGCTGGCCATTGATAAAGAGGCATACATAAGGCTTTCCGTTACCCGCCAGTTGCTCGATCGGTTTGATTTCGATACGGCGGAAACCCACGTTAAACGGAATGATTTCGTTCACTTTACCGTTTTCTTTCACGGTCATCACCAGTTTGTAAAGATTAGGAGCTTCCGAAGTCCAGGTTTTGACTCCCGGGAGTGTCTGGTCGAAAGATACTGTGCGGGTTTCTCCGGCAGCTACATCAGCAGTCTTTTCTCCGGTGGCTACTACGTTACCTTTGGCATCGAGCAATTCGTATACCAGAGCCATGTTGCTGGCAGCCGAACCGTTATTTCTCAGGTCTGCACTCAGTTTGAAGATACCGTCTTTATATGTATCGTCCAGGGTCGATGTCACGCGGAAGTCTTTCAACGCGGCTTTAGGTTGTGAATAGAGGAAAACATCACGTTCGATGCCGCTGATACGCCAGAAGTCCTGGCATTCCAGATAAGATCCGGTACTCCAACGGTAAATCTTTAGAGTAAGTACATTTTTGCCGGGCTTCACGAATTTGTTGATCAGGAACTCCGCAGAGTTTTTGGAATCTTCGCTATAACCTACTTCCTGCCCGTTGATGTACACGTATACACCCGATTTGGCACCGGCCAGATGAAGGTAAATATCACGTCCGTCCCAATCGGCGGGGATATCGATGTCACGACGGTATACACCTACCGGATTGGCCTCCGGTAGAGTCGGAGGTTGTGGGTTACGGGGCTGGAATTCATAACCGTGATTGGTATAGATAGCCACGCCATGGCCCTGTACTTCCCAGTTGCCCGGTACTTTAATATCTGTCCAGTCGGCTGTGCTCACCGAAGGGTCAGTGATGTTAGCCGGCAGATTCTTGTATGAATCTACAAAGTAGAACTTCCAGGTTCCGTTCAGAAGTTGATAATATTTGCTTTTTTCGAACTTTCCGGTCAAGGCGTTCGCACGGTTTTCGTAGGTCATAAATGAAGAACGGGGGTATTCTTTATTTACGGCTACTACCTGTACGTCTTGCCAGTAAGGCTTTTTCGGTTCGTTGCCGGCCGAAGCAAAAGCGGAGGCCATCAGGAGGCCACCCAGCATAAGGCTATTTAAGGTATGAGATAGTCTTAATTTCATGTTTCGAGGGTATTAGAATGATAATTTATTTAACTTTTATATGATCAAAGCCTTCTCCGTATACACCGATCACTGCGCTTTGCGAAACAAAAGCAGTCGGATCACAGTCTTTTATCAACCGGAAGATAATGGTTGATTCCCGTTTCTTAGCCAGGACGAACATCATCTTCTGCTCTTTGCCGGTATAGAAACCGGTTGCATTGATGACGGTCACTCCCCGGTGTGGATATTCGTTGATGCGTTTGCCTATTTCTTCGTACTTGTTGGAGATAATGAAGAATTGTACGGATTGTCGTGCACTGTTCACCACCTGGTCCAGCACAAAGCTGCAAACATAAAGAGTCACATATCCGTAAACTACCTTTTCCCAGTCTTTCAATACAAAGTAGCTGGAGGAGATGATAATCAGGTCACAGATCAGCATGACTCTTCCCAGAGTGATGTCGCGATATTTGTTGATAACAGCCGCAATGATATCTGTTCCTCCGGTACTTCCGTTGGCCGAGAAAGCAATACCGATGCCACTTCCGCAGAAAGAAGCACCCAACACGCAAGCCATGAACGGCTGATCGTGTAGTAAGGTTACGTTCGCCGTTAATTTTTGGATGATAGACAGGAAGAAGGTTAAAGTGAATACACCGAATATGGTTTTGAGACTGAATCGAAATCCCAGCACTTTGAGGGATACCATCAGCAATACAGCATTGATGGCGAAGTAAGTGTATTGAACCGGAAATCCGGTAGCGAAATAAACAATAGAGGCAATGCCCGGCACTCCACCGGTGGTGATGTCGTTAGGAAGCAGGAAGAGAGTCCAACCGATGCCGTAAAGGATCATTCCCAAGGCAATCATTAAGTAGTCTTTCGTTTCTCTGATTACTCCCTGTTTAGAGGGCTTTGATATTTTCATCTTCATGGATGGGTTGTGTAGTCTTATAATCGGACACGGATTTCATGAACCGGCCGGCATTGCGTAGCGAACTACTTGCCGGAGGACTCGTGAAACCCGTGTCAAAAAGAGGTTTTATTATTTTGCGAAAGCGTGTCTGTAACCTTTCACCTTGTTCCATGCTCCACGAGTGAAGTCAGGGATAGTTACCGGTGCAGAGCTGTTTTCGATAGAAAGCTTGGTCAGGTCGGCCATGCAGCACCATTCTGCAAGGTCATAAACGTCCATATCCAAAGGAAGACCGTTGCGCAGACAGTAAACCAGACGGTAATCCATGATGTAGTCCATACCACCGTGTCCACCTACTTTTTTAGCTGTTTCTTCCAGTTCTTTGTGGATCGGGTGTTTGTATTTATCCATCAGGGCTTTTTTAACGTCAGCGGGTACAGAGCCGTGTGCGTTCAGCTTTTCGTGGTTAGGTACGTCGTTTGAAGCGATCTGAGTCGGACGCATGCAGTATTCTTCGATAGGATATTTGCTTGCATAACCGTCGGCACCTACTACCTGATACATACGGCTGTAAGGACGCGGAGTCATTACGTTGTGCTGAATCAGGATCGTTTTACCTTTTTCCGTACGGATCAGTGTAGAAGTCTGGTCACCGTTCTGGAAATCTTTTACTTCTTTGCCGGTTGTTTTTTTGATGTATGCCGGACCGTTGACAGCCTTTGTATCCATAGATACGAGGTAGTTCATTTTGTCACCACGGTGAATGTCGAGCAGCTGGCAAGCCGGGCCCATACCGTGAGTGGCATATACATCGCCACGATGATTCTGATTGTAATCCATACGCCAGTTGTTCCAGTAGTATGGCCAGAAGTCTTCGAGGTTGTGGATGTAAGCACCTTCTGTGTGAAGCACTTCACCGAATACGCCTTGCTGAGCCATGTTCAGTGTAGTCAGTTCGAAGAAGTCATATACACAGTTTTCAAGCTGCATACAGTGTTTGCGAGTTTTCTCTGAAGTGTTGATCAAAGCCCAGATTTCATCCAGCGTCATTGCCGAAGGAACTTCGATGGCAACGTGCTTGCCGTGTTCCATGGCGTAGATAGCCATCTGTGCGTGATGTTTCCAGTCAGTCGCGATGTAAACGAGGTCGATATCGTTACGTTCGCAGAGTTTTTTCCAGGCATCTTCGCTACCGGAGTAAGAAGCTGCTTCCGGTAAGTTTGCTTTTGTCAGGATTTTCTGTGCACCGGTTACGCGTTCGGGGATAAGGTCGCAAAGGGCTACGATCTGTGTTCCGGGGATGTGAGTGAAGCGTTCTACTGCACCCGGTCCACGCATACCCAAGCCAATGAATCCGACACGTACCACGTCGAGTTTAGGAGCAGTCAGTCCGACTACGTCTTTTTGTCCGGCGGGACGTACGGGCACTGGAGTCTCGATAGGCTTGATGGTTTGTGCTACGGCACCGGAGGTGCATGCAAACAGGGCAAGTCCGATAAACAGGGCATTTAGATGTTTAAACATGTTTGAATAAGATTTGATTAGTTAATAAAATTGTTGTTAATAATAGTGTTTCATTTCTATCGCGCAAAGATAAGAATACTTTTCACAACTCTTATCTTTTATACGATTAAAACGTTCTCTGTTACATCTTTAATTCATAGATATTCCGGTTATTATTATAACAGGATAATTCCTGTGACCTACAGAGATGGCTGCTTCTGTTCTTCAACGGAAGTTGCCATCTCTGCAGCAGGTTGGCTTTTCTTTCTGCAAAAGCCTGATAATGTCATCTTTTACAAGTTGTTTGAACCCGGTAGTGCAATGTTTGTCCGGGGTATATAATGCTGCGTGTAGTGTGTTGTGGGTTGCAACTCTGTCTTTCATTCTTCTGTTCCTTTTATGAGATTCTTTTCCTTTGTTAGGTTGCTCGAGCTTATTATTTACTTTTTGATCTACGTTATAAATACACACCATTTGAGGGCTACCCTCGGTGTAATAGTTTTAATTTATATTATTTTAATAAATGACCGGCTTTAAAACAGCTTTTGATTTCTGAAAGAAGAATGGCTCAATCGGTGTGATTCTGATAGTATATCCTGTTTTTTGCTGACTCACAATTGGGATAAAATGCCTCTGGCAGAGAAGAGGGTTGCATAAAAAACGGATGTAAACTGCAAAAAAATACGTAAAAGGTGAAATTTTTCCAATATCTATGCATGAAATCTTTTAAACGAAAGCTTTCTTTCTTTAAAAGGGAGGCGGCATTCGTTTAGAACCAACGCTCTATTTCATTAGAACTAAAGTTACATTAGGTCAGAAGATAAAAATCATTGCTCTTATTCTGCCTCTTTTCCACTTTTTAGCCGTGTGTCGGTAGGTGTCGGGAAAGTATCAGAATGTAGCTGTTTGCCCCTTTCGATGAAGATGAATGTGGCGCTTTTGCCGGAAAGGGTAGGGATCTGTATCTAAACAGGTGGGAAAGGTGATATTCTGCAAAAGCCTGATTGCCGGGAAAGGCGTTTTTTATCACTGCAAAGAAAACTACCCGGATATAGTAGAAGCTATACCGGGTAGAAAATACAAAATGACACTATATATACACTCTTGACTTTTTGTCGGAGTGCATTAGGGGTTCAACTCGATCCATTCACCGGCTTGAGTATCTATGTTCAAGATATCCATACCGGATAAAGTATAGTTCTTATTCGGCTTCAGTGTACCGGGACGGGCTATTTTCAACATGCCGCCTTTCTCCGAATAGATGCGTACCCGATTGATTTCTCCACCTTCCATCCGGGCGGATACCAGGAATGCACCCACGGCGCGTAAGCTTTCGAAGGATACATCTTTCCATTCTTGCGGTATTGCCGGGAAGATGCGTATTACGCCTGTGTGACTTTGCAGCAACATTTCTTGTATGCCTGCTGCAAAAGCGAAGTTGCCTTCGAGCGTGAAGGGGCGGTAAGTGAAGCGGGATTTGCCGCTTTGGGTCTGGTCACCGTTGGCATGGAAGGTGTTCTTCAGGCAGAAGCATTCCGCAAAGGTTTTCAGGGCTTGTGCGGCACCTTCACCGTCGAATGCACGGGCTTTCATATTGGCGAGCCAACTGTATGAATATCCTGTCCAGTAGTCCGGCCCCACTTCATCGAGTCTCTTCAGGGTGGCGCGGATGATGTGTTGTGACTTTTCTCCGTCGCTCCAGTCTATCAGTCCCAGCGGATGGATAGCCATGGCATGTGAAAAATGACGGTGTGATTCTTTGTAGGGATATCCTTTGGCGAAAGTGAGGCAACCTTCTTCGTCTACGTCGTAATCCGGTAGTTGGGCTTCCAGGGATGCCCAGTGTCCGGCTTCGTCGGCCAGGTTCAGTTCGTGTGCCAGTTCGGAAGCAGCCTTAAAGAGGAAGTGCATCATTGCCAGGTCATAATTGGTCATGTCGCTGAACCATGCTTGCAGGGAGTTGTCGAATATTTCGGGACTTGAGCTGAATTCCAGTTTACGTACTCCTTCGGGGGTGACTTCTGAAATTTGCTCCAGATAGATTGCCACATCCTTAATGAATGGATAAGCACGCTCTTTGAGGAAAGTGCGGTCTGCCGAATATTTCCATTGCAGATAGAAGTGTTGTGCCAGCCATGCAGCTACGGTTTGCGACATGGAGTATTGTATCCATCCCCCCATGGGTTCTCCTGTCAGGGTGCAGACCCCCGGTATATTCATCCCTTCGGTACCGAAATACCGGCGGGTGTAGCGTTTGTATGCATCCCGTTGGTTCCACAACGTGTTCAGATAGCCCATTCCTTCGGTCAGGTGATTGCCTGTATAGGCCGGCCAGTAACTTAGCTGGGTATTTAAATCGTGATGATAGTCTCCCTTCCAGGGCGGAAGTTTGCCGTTATCGGCTGTCCATACGGCCTGCAGGGAGATGGGGTATGAGTGTTCGCGGGTAGTGGAACCGAATTTATACATTTCGTTCTGATACTGTTTTTGCAGTACAGAATCGGGTAGAGTGATTGATGATTGTGCCCAGTACTTGTCCCAATATTCCAGGTGTGCCTGATAATCATGCTTTAGACCGCGTTGTAGGGCGGCTTCTGCCTTTTCGGAAGCTTGCTCGCCGGATAAGAAAGAGGTGACGCTCCAAGTACCGTACAAGGTTTCGCCTTCTTGTTTCCAACAGACTGTTACGTCATACGAGAAGTCTCCGTACCCCTTTTGATGGTAGGTTATGTGGTTTCCTTCACGAACCACTTTTCCTTGTTGATAGCCCAATCGGTGCAGATCTTGTCCCGAAACCGGATCGAGGCTGCCATCCGGCTTCGTTTTATTGTATACAGGAGTGATGATGGAGGGTTCTATCGGGGTTTTCAGGTTACGGAATACAAACCATCCGATCGGTTCGGTAGCATGAACGAAAGTTTGCATTTGTGTACCGTCTGCCCAGTCTGCTTCACATAAGGCATTGTTCAGGTAAAGTCTTACCTGAGTCGGAGTGCCGATCTGCTCTAATGGAAATTCGATGGCAGCTCCGGGAATCTTGGATGGCGCGGGATTCATGTCATAAGGCCAGTCCAGCTTTTTCTGTACGGGCAGATAGTTCTTTTGGCGAATATGTTCTTTTACCCAGGAGAAGCGGAAGTTATCTCCCGACAGACTGTCTACCGGACGTAAATCCCATAAATCGGTTCTGTCCAGTGACAGGCGTAGGGTGGAGTCACGTTGCCATACCAAGGCACCGACGGTGGCATTTCCCAAGGGCATTGCTTCGTCCCACGACCGGGCAAGTCCGGTGAATACAAGATCATTTTCAGAAGGAGTGACCGGACAATAGTCATACGAGTTGCAACTGCTCCACAGACCACAACAAAGTAGCAATAGTAGTTTGATTTTCATAATATTAAAAAAGATCGGTTTATAATGTTCTACTTTTAGACTTGCGTTATTATAAATACAATGAGAATAGCAGTCACCATAGAGCGACCGCTATTCTTTTAATGTATTTTAAGGTTTGTCTGACTATTTATTCAATAGCAATTCGATCGCCTTGCTGCCCTTGTCTCCGGATTTCTCTTCGGATGCCGGGGCGAAAAGTGCATCCAACAGGTAGACGGGTAAACTCTTTGTCGGGTTGAAATGCCCGGATGACACATAATTACGGACAGACGTTAGTAACTGCTGCATCGCAGGTCTTTCATCGATTTTCTTTTCCGGATCGGCACAGAGCACGAATAGTTTTCCTTTTCCTACCTTAGCTTCGAACGAGATACCCAGTTTTTGGTTGGTCTCGTATGAGTCGATGCTCTGTATCAATGGGGTGATTTCTTTCAGTTCGTCGAGTTCCAGGGCTGTCGAATAGTTCAGGATGTCCCACCATTGCCAGTCGGCATAGTTCCGGGTGGGGAAGTCGAGAAAGGCAGGATGCTCGTTATCGATCAGTGTACCTACGATCATTGGATTCCAGTTGAACATAATCGGGTTCCAGAAATGGCTGGCAAAGTGCGCTTTGCGTCCTTTACACTTTTCTGGAATTAACAGTACATTCTTGCCTTCGTTGAGCCACTGTTTGGTTTCGTCGTTCCAGGTACGGGTGTAGACAAAGTTGTGCTGTTCCGTTTTCGGTTGTTCCGGATATACCCACACATCCCATTCATTGCGTATACCGCCCAGCTCTGCCTTCAAGGTCAGTTTGCGGGCACTGTCCATCCCGTTCAAGGGGAGTTCGATGATTCCGAGTGAATCTACCGTAGCAGGTTGTATGCTTTTTGTCTTCAGGCTTCCTTTGTGGTATACGGTTCCGTCTTCACCGGTCAGTGTCCAGTTCAGTTTCCGGCTGTTCAGGGCATCTTTGCCGAAATGGTAAATCTCCATTTTTGCCTTTAGTTTTTCCCCGTTTCTGAAAGTGCGTTTGGGTAAACGTGCCAGGAGTACGGTCGGAGCACACGATTCTCTGAACTTTTCGGGTGTTACCAGTCCTTTGCTTTCCCAGAAAGCGTCGAGGATGCCTACAAAGGCACTGCCCTGTCCGGGGAAATCGGCCAGTCCCAACAACTGAAAACCACCGGAGTTGCGAGTACGGAGCAGAGATTCGTTTACCTCTTTATATTGCAGCACCGTATGTGCTCCGGTTGCCCGGAAGAAATCGTTGGCTTGGTGCAACATGCCGTTTTTGGCAAGCCGTTCGCGGAATACCTCGAAATTGCGTGCTTCTACAACGCCGGTATATTTCTTAATTTCCTCAAAGTTGGGATACATACAGCGTTGTCCGGTTTCGTGAGCAATCACCGGTACATTGATATCCGATTCTTTGCAACGGTCCCAGTCTGTCGATGGCTTTCCCTCGTATACGGTAATCCATCCTTTCGAGGTAACATGCGACACATAGTACTGATCCGAAGGAGTATGAGTACGTGCGGTCGAGGCGCTATAGAGCCGTCGGTTATCATACTTCTGTGCCTTTTTTACCAGAGCTTCCAATACGGCGAAGTCACCTTCGTTTTCGTTGCCGTTACACATCAGGATGAAAGAGGGGTGATTGCCATAGGCATCGAGAATGGCATACATCTCTTTTTCAAAGAAATCACGCCGGTCAGGATATTTACCCACATCTTTGATCCACATGGGAAGTTCGGCCTGGAGATACATACCTACTTCGTCACCGGCTTCGAAAGCTACTTCCGGCGGACACCAGGAATGAAAGCGTACGTGATTCATTCCATATTCTTTAATGGTGGTGAAGATGCGTTTCCAGTCATCCACATTTGTCGACGGATAACCGGTCAGGGGAAAGACTGCACAATCCAGTACTCCACGTAAGTGAATGTCTCTTCCGTTCAGGCGGATATGATGTTTACCCTGCTCTACGTTCCGCATGCCGAAAGTTCGGGTTTGAGTATCTGTCTTTCCGTCTACGTTCCAACTGACTTCTATCTCGTATAAATAAGGTGTGAATTCATCCCAGAGTTTCACCTGATTTCCCATCGGGAGAGTTTGATGTATGCCTGTATGTACCTGAAGACTGTCTGCATTCAGTGCTTGGCGGGCTATTATTTTACCTCCTTGCTCGCGGATGCATAGCTCCAGTTTTCCTGTCTGTCCGGTCTTTAGAGGAGTGGGTTGTACAGATACTTCCACAACTTTTGAG
Organism: Bacteroides fragilis; assembly: GCF_019583405.1. Classification (GTDB taxonomy): domain Bacteria; phylum Bacteroidota; class Bacteroidia; order Bacteroidales; family Bacteroidaceae; genus Bacteroides; species Bacteroides fragilis_B. The sequence continues at coordinate 51,269 of NZ_SZUU01000003.1, forward strand.
CTGACATCGGGGTATACATTGATCTGGCGGATATGCGCTTTCTCCTTGGCATATAGTGAGATGTCTCCGGCTATTCCGTTCCAGTTAGTCTGCGTATATTCGGTTGTTCCATGGTTCCATTGATCCATCGGATATTTAAGTGTATTGTTTACGCAAATGGTCAGTGTGTGGATTCCCGGAGTAAGTAGCGGAGTCAATACGAACGTGTTCGGTGTGCTCAGGTGCTCTTTCATTCCTGCCTCTTTGTCATCCACGTAGACGGTGGTTTCCCAATGGCAACGTTCCAGCTTCAGGTAAATCTCCCGATCCGCCCAATCTTCCGGAATCACTACTTCACGTTGGTACCAGGCGGCTCCCTGGTATTCGAATTTACGGCTTAAACGGTCTACGTAGCGTGCCGTATTTTTAATTCCTTTACCTCCCTGGTCTGTCGATCCAGGGAGCATAATGGTTTCAGAGAGCTTGTCCAGATAGAGCTCCGAACCGGGAGTTTTACCGAATCCCATCGGATCCAGTTGGAAGCGCCACATGCCCGACAAGTCAAGAGCATCATTCGTTAGGGTTTGCGCCATAGCGGTCATGGCAAGCATCAATCCGGTCAGGAGCAGAATCGCCCGGTACCGGGTGTTTTGAAAAGATTGTTTCATGATAGAATGGTATTCATTAATTTCCGGTGAATTTGTACTCCTTGATGATTGTTATCCATTGAGGCGGCTATATCAAAGAAGTGTTCGGCTTTTGTTCTATTTCCCAGTCCCAGATGTCCCAGTGCCATCAGGTAGTTGCAGTGAATGCGGTTCTTTTTATCCATATCGTCTTCCCAAATCAAAAGATCGGGTAAAGATACGGCAAAATAATCCATCTTGAATCGGTCGAAGAGATGTTCTTCTCCATAAGTAATTAATTGGTTGAACCGGCTGCGTGCCTTTTCTTCCTCTCCTAATTTCCGGTATGCCAGTCCTTGGTAGAATATTTTATCCGGCTTCTGGTCGTTGTAATACATGGCAGCGGCTGGATGGCTGTTTCCCGAACAGGCTTTGACGAACAGGCTGTGAGCCTCTTCCGGTCTCCCTTGTTGTTGCAGGATATATGCTTTGTAATAATTAAAGTCATTTTCTTGTGCTCCCGGTAGTTTCCCTTCACCCAAATGGGCAGGGTATATGTAGCATTCATCTATTAAGGTGAGTGCGTCATCATATTTTTTCCGGCTTATCAACTCCTTTGCCAGTTCCAGGCGTGCTATCTGATATTGTGCGGGTACTTTTCCTTCTCCTCCTTCCCACGGATGGAATTTTCTTTGGTCGATCCGTCGGATTGCTTCCCGATATTGCCCGGTTTGGTTCAGTAAAGTGACGTATTCCAGATACAGGTCGTCGCGGGTCATTACGATATCTATGTGCTGTTCCAGAAAGCACAGTCTTTCTATGTGCGGACGGTTCAGCCGTTTGTACAATTGATCCAGTTCCATCAGTACACGGGCATCCGTGTGATCCAGGCGGAATGCTTTTTCCAGTAAGGCGACAGCTTCGTCCGAGCGGTTCATTTTGTTGAAGTAAGCCAGTGACAGATTACGCCATACGGTGGGGAATGTCTCGTCTTCGCGCGAAGAGCGCTCCCAAGCTGCGATGGCAGTGGGATACCGGCGTTTATCATACCACAGATTTCCCAGGTAATAAAGTGCTTTGGGGGCTTTTCCCGCAAAATCGACTACACACTGAAGGGCTTCTATCGCTTCCAGGGCATTGGGGAAACAGTAATCGGCCGGTTCTTTTTCGGCAGCGTCAATGGCTATTTGTGCTTCGGCTGTTTTTCCTAAACGGATCAGGCACCAACTCTTGTAATAATGTAAGAGTGTCTGTTCACCGACAGGTCGAGCAATGGCAAGTTCGGCTACAGCCAGTGCTTCTTCAAATCGTCCGGCAGAAGTATAGTCGAGTACCAGGGCTTCGTAATCGGGTGCTCCACGTTTCATTAGATTCCGAAGTTGGATCAATACTGTTTCATCCCGGGTGATCAGGTATTTTTCGAACAGGCAGCCGAAGTTGAATGCATCTGTCTTCAAGGAGTCTTCTATCCAGGCAAGAGCTTCCTCCTTTTGTTCGAGATGGCGGAGTATGATTGCTTTCAGATGGCGTCCGCGCAGATTGTGCCAATTGTGAAGCAGGGATTTGTCAATCTCTCCGAGAGCTTCTTCCCAATTGCCACGGGACACGGAAATCTGGGCCAGCGAATAGTAGCCTGCATTTTGCCATGCCGCATTCCAACACGATTTGTAGAACGAATCGTAGGCTTCATCGTCTTTTCCCTGGAATTTTAGGGCAAGTCCGAGGTTATAGAAAGCTTCTCCATCGTAGGGGTTAGGATTCTTTTCGGTGAGTCGCGCAATGGCATTCCGAAGATATGGTTCAGCCTGCGCAAACTCTCCTTTGCGTATCAGCCATAGTCCCATGGCGTTGTTGCAACGTGCATCTCCATTGTCTCGGCGGAGTGCTTCCCGATAATAGTCGGTCGGGCAATAAGTGGCATGACGATATTGTTCCAGATGCAGTCCGGTCAGATAGAGTTCTTCGTTGGTTTTGATCTCTTCCGGTGCAAGGGCGGGTTTGGCCGCTTCCGGAACTGCTTTGATTGTTTCCGGTTCGGCTTTCCAACTAAGCTTTTCTCGTCCCTTGGTATCGTAGATAATGACTTCCGCTTCGTGAAGATCATTTATGGGGATCAGCCGGTCGAATACTTGTTCAGGCGAGAGGCTACCGATTTCCTCAAAGCGTATAACACCCGCTTGACGGACTACGATGCGTAATCCTTGCTGAGCCGAGGTGGCAAACAGCTTCAAACGACATTCTTCTCCTTCGGTTTCCAGATTCATTAAGAGTTCGGAGGAGGCGTTTTTCACAACTCCCAATTCCCGATAGGGCATGAAGTATTGGGTAAAAGTCTTCTCTTCATAAGGTTGCAACCAACTGAAGTCCGGTTGATTGTCCGTATAGACTCCGGTCATCAGTTCTATGTACGGACCGTCAGCATCAGTCAGGTTGCGGTCCCATGCCTGTCCGAAATCCCCGTTTCCCCAGGTCCATTGTTTTTTTCCGGGAGATATGTGATGGTTGGCCACATGCAGGACACCTGCCTGTGTATCATTTTCGTATCCGCCTACAAAATTATAGTTAGACCGGATTGCCATGTAGGAGGTCGGTACGGGAATATTTTTATATCTGGAAATATCCACGCCGGCGGAATAATCCATTTTATAGTAGGTTCCGGTAGCAATAGGATAACGAGACACGTCTCGTTTTCCATGATCGAATACAGCGTTGACATCCGATGGGAACACTGACTGATAGCAGTCGTTGACCGCTACGGCCGGATTGGCCCACCAAAGGAAAGTTTGTGGAAGCGGAGTCGGGTTGGAAACTTTTCCTTGTATCTCAAGTACGGCATGTCCCGGGCGGAGTGTAAATCCGGCTGTTCCTTTTTGACCGAACATCCGTTCCCGTTCGCTTACCCATACAACGACACTTCCGTCTTTACATCGTTCGATGCTGTAGTCCACCGGCAAGAAGGTGCTGGGACGGTGATGTTGAGGCCAGTTGAACTCAATGCCTCCGGAGATCCAGGGACCGGTGAGTCCTACCAGTGCCGGCTTTATTACGTGATTGTAGTAGATAAAATGCCGTTGCTTTACCTTGTCGAATGCCATTTGAATACGTCCTCCTAATTCGGGCAGGATCATGACTTTTATGTATTCGTTCTCCAGCCATACGGCATGATAACTTTTCTCTTCGCAGGTATCTTCAATTTTCTCGATGACCGGATACGGATATACGACTCCGCTGCTGCCCTGGTAGACACGTTTCTCCAGGAACATCGGGTTTTTCTCAGGGCGTCCGATGCCATAGGTAGGGAGCAGGATGTCTTCCTCCCATACATTAACACTTTTTCTCATCTTGTTTTATGGATTATTTGATTAATTCTTTTTCTATTTCTTCCAGTGTTTTCCCTTTTGTTTCGGGCAGGTTTTGGCGTATGAACAGGAATCCGGCCAGGCAGATACCACCGTATAGCCAGAAAGTTCCTTCGGCACCTATACTTTCATTCAATACCGGGAAGGTATAGGTCAGTATGAAACAAGCCACCCAAAGGAAGAAGGTAGAGATGGCTATAGCCATACCTCGTATTTTCACGGGGAAGATTTCGGATAACACCACCCAGACTACCGGGGCAAGTGACATAGCATAGCAAGCGATGGCAAGTACCACCAGTAGAAGCATGGGTAAACCGTTTACATCCAGGAAGTAGCAGGTTCCCAATATAAGGTAAATCAGCGCTAATCCTGCCGAACCGATCAGCATCAGTGTACGACGTCCCCATTTGTCTACCGTATAGATGGCGACGAACGTAAATATCACATTAGTGATCCCAGTCACTACGATGTTCATCAGTACATCGGAAACAGCATATCCGGCTGATGAAAAGATCTCGTGGGCATAATTGAAGATAACATTAATGCCGCACCATTGCTGGAATATGGCCAGAACGATTCCAATGATCAGTACTTTGCGCATTTCCGGGCGGAAGACCGATTTCCATTCGTCGTTTTGCCGGTTGCCTTGAGATTGAGTGAGTTGGTTCAGTTCTTCCAGGGTTTGGCGGGCATACGTTTCCCCTCCGATGCGTGTCAGTGTCTTTTGTGCTTTCTCCTGTTGATGGACGGTAGCCAGCCAACGGGGACTTTCGGGGATGATGAACGATAACAGGAAGAAAATTCCTGCCGGGATCAGTTCTGCCCAGAACATCCATCGCCAGGCCCATTGCACACTTGTTTCGCTGAGTATATCGGAACCTTGTGTGTAGTATTCCCCGATTTGCCAGTTGGCCAATTGTGCCAATAAGATACCCAATACGATGGTGAGCTGGTTGAGCGATACGAATTTGCCGCGTACATGGGCAGGAGATACCTCTGCAATATATACGGGAGAAATGTTGGATGCGATGCCGATGCCCAATCCGCCTACAATGCGATAGAAGATGAAGTAGGAAAAATGATCGACTGCTCCCGTACCCCAAGCCGAAAGTGCAAACAGGAAGGAGGCTATGACAAGCATCTTTTTGCGTCCGTATTTGTCGCTCCAGATTCCTGAGAGCAAGGCTCCTGCGAGACAGCCTATCAGTGCGCTGCTCATAGCCCAGCCACGTAGAGCCGCAGAGTTTTCAATACCAAAGAAAGGTTCATAGAAGATTTTAGCTCCTCCGATAACAACCCAATCATAGCCGAACAGTAATCCGCCCATGGCTGAGACGATGCAGATAAGTAGTAAATAGCCTCGTGTCTGTTTCATGTTATTAAATGGTTTAATTGATATTGCAAAGTAAGCGGGTTTGAGAATAGAAATAAATAGAGAAACCGATTAAAAAGATGGACTATATTTCTTTTTTATCTCTATATTTGCGGCGTGAACCGATGAATCTTATTAGTATGGCAAAACAAAAAGACGGCTTTCTGGGCGAACAGGCATTGGTGTTGCCTCCTGCCATTGTGCAACGTATGAAGACTGATCCTGCAACTTCTATACTCTATATAACCGATATAGGCTATTATCCAAAGGCTTATAATCACTTTCGGGAGCGGGAAACTCCGATTGACCAGTATGTGTTTATCTATTGTACGGAGGGTAGAGGATGGTTCAGTCTCGATGGGCAGAAACACCCGGTAGTGCCTAACCAATACTTTATACTTCCTGCAGGACTTCCTCATGCGTATGGCGCTGATGAAAAGGAACCATGGACAATTTACTGGATTCACTTCGGAGGAACACTTGCTCCGCTTTATTGTACGCATCGTACCTGTAGGCTCACGGATATAAAACCGGGAATGCATTCGCGTATTAGTTATCGGACAGAACTGTTTGAGGAGATCTTTCGGGTACTGAAGATGGGGTATAGCTTGGAGAATCTTTCATATGCCAGTTCTGTATTCCATCATTATTTGGGATCATTGCGCTATCTCAGAGAGTATCGGGAGGCTTTTTCAGAGCATCGTCCGGTAGGAGAAGAAGATCCTGTAAATGCAGCTATTCATTATATGAAGGAGAATCTGGGCAAGAAGCTGACTTTAGCCGAGCTGGCTGATTACACGGGGTATTCATCCTCATATTTCTCTAATCTGTTTTTGAAGCGTACAGGATATGCCCCATTGAGTTATTTTAATCAGATTAAGATTCAGAAAGCCTGTCAGTTTCTCGATTTTACCGATATGAAAGTGAATCAGGTCTGTTATAGAGTGGGTATTGAAGATGCTTATTATTTCTCACGGCTGTTCAGCCAGATAATGGGAATGTCTCCCAGGGAATATAAAAAGGTAAAGAAAGGATAAAAGGAAGGCAGCAAAGAAGAAAGGTGTGTCGAAACTCGTATTCACCACGGATTATCACAGATTAAGAGTGTTGATAACCAATGACGGGAAATTCACTCTGTGCTACTCTGTGTCCTCTGTAGTGAGTTCCGACACGCCTTCCTTCTGATAAATACTACATTTTTATTTTCTCTGCCAGTCTGATGTCTTTAGAGGAGGCGCCTACTAGAATTTCAAATTCACCTTTTTCAAATACCCATCGGTTTTGTTTGGCGTTAAAATACTGGAATGCGTCTTCACTCAAACCGATTTCTATCTGTTTGCTTTCTCCTGCTTTCAGATATACCTTGTCGAAACCTTTTAATTCTTTCAAGGGACGTGGCTCTTTAGATTGCATGTCGCGTACATAAAGTTGAGCGACTTCATATCCGTCTCGCTGTCCGGTATTGGTTACGGTGAATGAAACGACGAGCTGCTTCTGTTTTTTATCCGTCATACGGATGTTGAGGTCCGAATAGTCAAAGGTGGTATACGAAAGACCGAATCCAAAAGGGAAAAGGGGTTCGATACCTTTTTGATCGTATCCACGGTAACCGGTGAATATTCCTTCAGTATAATATACTTTCTTTTCTTTACGAGTTTCATCGTAATGACCGCAGGCAGGTGAGTCTTCCCATTTTTTCTCAATAGTGAATGGAAGTTTGGCTGACGGATTCACTTTACCCGAAAGAATATGGGCTAAAGCATGTCCGCCTTCCTGCCCCGGATAGAGGGCGTGTACTACCGCAGGCACCTGATCGATCCATCGGGTCATGTTTACTCCGCCTCCTGCATGGATGGCAACTATCAGCTTAGGATTTATTTTTACCAGTTCCTGAATCAACATATCTTGTCCGTAAGGCAGGTCGAAAGGACGGTCGCGCCCTTCCAGTTCGATACTGCCATCCAGTCCGGCACAGAAAACCACCAGATCGGCTTTGGCAGCCAGTCGTTTCGCTTCAGAAAAGTCAATATCACTTTGATAAGCATATCCCATCCGGATCTCTGCCGGTGTACTGCGTTGGTTGCAGAACTCCAGCCGAATATGTTTGGCATCCCCTTTTTGTGCGGAAATTGCGGTATTGCGAACATCGAATGATTGAGATTGAGAGGCATCCAATGCTAATGTTCCGTCTATCCATAGACGATAGGCACCTTGTGCGTCGACAAAGAATCGGATACTGTCTGTTTTCTCGGCATCTACATATCCTTCCCAGCATACCCGATAATCATTTCCCAATTTACTTTCGTTGAAAGGATATCCCCACCATTCATAATTTACTGTGCGGTCGGTGCGTCGGATAACCAATCCGGTTTCTTCTTTATTGGTTTCTACAGTTCGGTCGGCCGATTGATTAACGCTTACGGTTCTTCCTGCCGCTACTGCTTGTTGTTGGATCATTTTGTCCGAGAGTGTGGCAGAAGTGTCGGAAGATAGTGCATAATAGCTCGCTTCCAGTCCGGGTTTACCTTCTTTCGTACGGAATTTACTGTTACGGAATAAACTGGGTTTGAATTGATTGGATATTCCTTCCGTGTAAAGTACGGTTGCTTCCGGAAACTCTTGACGGATACCTTCTAACGCTGATACTACATACCAGGGATGAACTTTCGAACTTCCTCCACCACCGTAAACGATGCTGTTTACATTGTATATTCTATCTGAAACGATAGCCGGATTGGCAGTAGGTCCGATTACGGCTATCACTTTAGGCTGGTGGATCGGCAATGCATTCTGTTCGTTCTTTAACAGGATGATTCCTTCGCAAGCGGTATTCAAAGCCATCAGATTGGCTTGAGGATTAAAAGTCGGAATATCGGTGTCTTGCTGAGGCCTGTCGAAAAATCCCATTGAAATACAGGCACCGTAAATGCGGCGTACTTTATCGTTGATCACTTCTTCTGTAACCTTTCCTTCTTTAATGAGTGGGAGAAGTTCTTTGCGGGTGAACCAGTCATTGCTGCCCATTTCAAGATCCAAACCGTAGTTTGCGGCATTGTCGGCGGAATAGGTACATGCCCAGTCTGACATTAGCATACCTTTGAAACCCCAATCCTTCTTTAAAATATCGATCAGATGTTTGTTTTCAGTACAATGTACTCCGTTCACTAAGTTGTAACCCGTCATGACGGCTTTGACACCTGCTTTTTGTACAGCGGCTTTAAAAGGAGGCAGATAGATTTCTTGTAAGGCACGTTCGGATACTTCGGAACTGACAGTGTATCGGTCAAACTCTTGATCGTTGGCAGCGAAATGTTTGATGGTGGCAATAACTCCCCCGTCTTGTACTGCTTTTATAAAAGGTACTACCATTTCGGATGCCAGATAAGGATCTTCGCCAAAATACTCAAAATTACGGGCTCCTTTTGAAGCCCGATAGTTGTTGACTCCGGGTGCTAAGAGAAAATGAATGCCTCTTGCACGCCATTCCTGAGCATACATTGCTCCTGTTTTCTCTGCCAGATTTTTGTTCCAGGAGGCAGCCAGCGAAAGTGCCGATGGAAATGCGGTGGCACGTCCGAATAATCCCCAGGATGCAACGCCTAGCGGGCCATCGGCCAGTTTGAATGCCGGTATGCCTAATCGTTCGCAGGGATGCAGGTAGAAATCATTGTATCCGGAAAGCAGATCAATCTTTTCTTCGAGGGTCATTCGTTGGATAAGATCATTTACTCTTTCTTCAGTGGATAATGTCGTGTTCTGAAATGGATACTGGCTTTGGGCATGTAGCTTGCCAGGAAGAAGCAGTCCTATAGTCAGACTCAAGGTAAAGAAAATGTTTTTCATGTGTTTATTCTGAATTAAATGTTTATTGAGTGATGTTGCAAAGTTCTAAAAAAGAAGGCTTCCTGCAAAATAGAAAGCCCTCTCTTTCAGAATAAAGTGTGTTAAATTAATGTATAGCTTTTATCATTTCATTTCCGTTTCTTACGGGTTGTTTAATCAATTCCGGCAGGTTATAAGTTTTAGTGAACGTGTCATAAAAGTCCGGGTCTTTTTGCGGCATCAGGAAAGGTTTTCCCACCTTTCCGGTCTCCGGATCGAAACTGGCAAAGAAGGGGCGAGCCCATAGTCCGTCCAACCGTTTGCTGCTGAAAACAAACCAGCGTCCGGATGATGACCATGTATGGAAACTCTCCACATCGTCGCTGTTCACTTCATTTAAAAGCCGTATTTCTCCTGTATCCATTGTCAACAGACAAAGTTCGCTTTCCGGATGCCAGATGGAGAAGTTTCCATAATCCGACAGAGTGAACATCAGGTATTTTCCATCCGGTGAGATCCTTGGGAAAGAAACACTTTTTCCCTGTGCGGAGGCTCTGTACACACACTCCGGCGTACCGAATTTACCGGATTCCGGGTCGAATCCGATCCTGCACAGGTCATAACGGATACTATCCAGCGGCATCTTCTCTTTATAAGCGTTTCCCCGGCAGAAATACAGTGTCTTCCCGGCCGGTGTCCAGTTGGGGAATGTTTCCATGTACTGCTCTCCGCATATCAGTGAGTCAGTGAGGAATGTTTTCTTTTCCGTATCATAAACCATCAGGTCGGCGGCCAGATCGGATACCTCGATGGGCTTCTGTCCCGATGAATGGAAGAATTGCTGTATCTCATTCATTGAGAATGCAATATATCTTCCTGAAGGATGCCAGGCCGCATAGGTTCCCCCGTTCTTGAATCCCTCGGGTTTGGTGTTTACCTTTTCCACTTTTCCGTTTTTGCATATCAGTGTCCCTCCCGACTTTCCCCGTACATGTACCATCATGGTTTCCGGAGAGTTTTGATTGAATGTATGGCAGTTGATGCACTGTTTGCCGAAATTTCGGTTCTCCGCTATCGGAGTCTCTTCATAGCCAGTCAGGTTTCTCTGGTAAATCCCCATCTCGTTCCATAGTTCATATCCCGGGTACAGCAACCGGTAGACCAGATACTCATCTATCGGTTCGTTCGATATGGTATTCTTGATATCCGCATAGCGTGTCCATTTCCCATTTTTTAAGAGGGTGATTCGGATAAAGATGTCTTTTCCCGCCGCCTTTTGGAGAAGTCTCTTCCATTTCTTTGTCGGTATAATCACTTCGGGTCTCTTGCTTGTGTAGAGGATGTCCGCAGTCTTCCCTGTGCCTATTTCCGTCTGGAAGGCATCCGCATTCTCCCCGATCCTGAAATTGGGAGGTGCAATATTCAGCGGGAATGTGACTCCCGCATAATCGGGATATATACGGGGAATACTGTCCGTGCAGGCATCCGGTTTGCCGCATTGGGGTGTGCATGCCTGCAGACTCCAGCTGAGAACCATGATAAGAAGTATATAGATTGTTTTCATGTCTTTACATATTAGTTCCTTATGATTTTATCTCCATACGGACTGATGAAGTTCAGGTAATACCAGTAGGTATTTCCAAACTCCGCTTTCAGCCTCTGCATTTCCCTGTTTTTATATAGGCTGTAATACCTTTGGAATCTCTTTTCCGTCTTTTCGCTGACGTTGAATCCTGATTTTGAAAAAGTTTCTTCATCTATCCCTAATTTATAGATATAGAGCGCCTCTTCGTAGACGGGTGGCATTTGAGGATAATTGAAATTACGTATGAACTTCAGGTTATTCACAAACCGTACTACGTTATTGCTCAGCAGTAGGTCACTCATCAGGTATTCAAAAGCCATTCTGTTTGTCGTGTCCTGCTCACACAGATATTGTAATTCGGGTCCTATATTGATGACGTTTGCAAATCGTATGGGGCGTTCTTTATTGTTTTCAAGTGCCAGGCGCAGACCCGGTACACTGCCTGCATGAAGCTGTTTTTCCAATTCCTCGGCATCTCTCCTATAGAAGAGGGACTGCTTTAGGAGATTGATGAACCGTTGTGCCACTTCAGGCCTTTTGTTTGCTATGTTGTATCTTGCCAGGTTAAGCAAATGGGGTGCGGTTTCTCCCCATACCACCATTGCTTCGAATTCCCACCGCTGTGCTTCGTTGATGTATCCTAAGTCTTCATATATAAAATGTCCGTACTCACTCTCACGGCTATTGCTGTTCCATGGGAAGTATAGTGCCTTGACTCCTAATTTTTGTGGGTAATCGAATAGTTGATAAGGCAATTTTCCCGTATGATACAGAGCCAAGTTATGAAAGTAAGAGATCAGCTGGTTGGTTCTTCCCGAGTTGATATATTTTTCGGTTTGTGTCAGTACATTTTCCCAATTCTTTTCTTTTACACTTTTTTCCGCTATTATCATAATGCGTTCGGGCATATTATATGAATGTATGAATATATAGCAAGCTCCAATGGCATATATGGTTATGATGACCGTAGAAATAATTAATTTTTTTTTCTTTCCGCGAATATTTATTCGGGGCAGTGTAATGTTTCTCCATATCCTCGATGTGAGAAAAGATATGCAGCCAAGCATCAGAAGTCCTAAGAATGCTCCAATAATCAGAGTCAGTGAATGATCTACAGGCAGCGTATAGATGAAAAGGGATACTGATGGGATCAATGATAATTGCAGTATGTCCGGTTGTCCGGTTATTTTTTTTATGTTGTAATGTGTCAACAGATAGATTCCCGCCAATATACCGGCTAATATAGCACTTCCTAATGCAGGCATGTAAAAGAATTGAATAATGAAATCAGTCAGATAGCTAAGCAGTCCTTCCGTATGAATCTGCTTAAGAAAATATTCTTTAGAGAATAGAAACAAATGATGCTGTTCGTGATAGTATATCACATGTGACAGCACCCCTTGGTAACAAAGGAAATAGATGATAAAAAGGAGGGTGAAAAGTAGATACGGTAACCGTTTCATAAGTATAGGTGGAAGATAATAAGTGAAATGAGGGCACCCCAAATAGAATGCCCCCATTGTCTAAAACACTATTATTAATAACCCGGATTCTGTGTGAGGGCAGGATTCAAGTCTATTTCACTCTGAGGTACGGGGAACAAATAGTTATTGTCCGAGTATCTGCTTCCTACCAATTTAATAGGCTCTCCTTGATAGAGGATACACATCTTTCCACCATCTACTTTCTTGTCGGGATCATTCGGATTGTCTACAATCTTATATTTTAATCCTTCAAATGGAGCATTTAGTACATCTTTTGCAATACCCCAACGACGAATATCCCACATACGTTTTCCTCCTTCTAGTGCGAACTCTACACGCCATTCGTTACGGATACGCTGACGAAGGTCATCCTGAGTTGCACAATAAGTTGGTAAGTTTGCATTGGTATTTTGGAGTTCGGGCATACCTACACGACGTCTAACCTGATTCACTGCGTCAAAAGCTTCCGGATCTAATCCCTTCAATTCGTTTTTAGCTTCAGCATAAGTCAAAAGTACTTCTGCATAGCGGATGTGAACCCAATCTTTACCCATATTCCAACCGTCTGACTGAGGATCGAGACTTGGGTCTAACCATTTTTGTCCGTAATATCCGGTTTCTGTAGCATCATTGTGCTGATTGATACCGGTACTACCACTTGAGGCCAAAGGAGCAACTTTTATTGTTACACCATACATTTCTTCACCATCATGCAGAATGTCTACTTCCAAACGCGGATCACGGTTCTTGAACGGATCTGTCGGGTCGTATACTTTAGATTTGCTGATAGGAGCTCCTTCACTGTCTTCAAATGCGTCTACCAAACTCTGAGTGGGGTTCATACCACCCCAGCCTTTTGTTGGAAAACATTCCCATCCCATCAGATAATGGGTCTTATCCGGATAGTTGAACTGAGTGACAAGGATGAATTCATCACATCCGTCAGCTTTTTCCCAAAATAGCTCTGCATATTTACCTGTATTATCCTTATCGTACAGTTCGTACAGCCCCAGATCCATTACATTTTTAGCTTCTGTAGCTGCAGTATCCCAATTTCCATAATAAAGAGCCGCTCTTGCCTTCATAGCCATAGCTGCACCTTTAGTGACGCGTCCGTAATCGGAAGCTCCCCATTCTGTTGGCAAAGCAGCGATAGCTCTGTCAAAATCAGCCATTATTTTTTCATAGACTTCTGCTCTCGGCATACGTGTTATACCATCCATCTCTTTTAAGTCTAATGGCTTATCAATGTAAGGAACGTCACCAAATGAGCGAATCAGATTAAAATAGATATATGCTCTGAAGAAATATACCTGTCCCAATGCTTTTGTCTTATCTGCTTCAGGATAATCAGGAATTTCATCGATTTTAGAAAGGATCAGGTTACACTGACGAACATTGGCATAATCACCGCTCCAACCTTGATCTGCTGGGTCATAAATACCTTTTGAAACATTGCCTGCCGCCCATTTGATACCCATTGTGGCGTTGTCGGAGTTTATGTCGTTGTCTTGATCCCAAGTAGACAGATAGCCATAGAGATCTGATACTACTTTGTTTGCGTCATCCGGCGTTTTCCAGAAGCTACCGTCAGAAAGTTCCTCCTGCGGATAGCGATCCAGAAAGTCGCTACAAGAGCTGAACCCTACTACAAGGGCTGTTGCAAATATATATAAGTAATTCTTTTTCATATTTTTGATAGTATTGAGGATTTAGAATGAAACTTTTAAGCCTAATGAAACTTTCTTCACGTTGGTATATGACCATCCACGTGTGCTCGATTCTTCCGGGTCAATATCTTCAAGACCACAGAATGTCAATAAATTCTCACCGGCTACATATACTTTGATTCTGCTAACACCGATTCTGTTCAACCAACTCTTAGGTAGGTTATAGCCTAATGAAACATTCTTCAAACGAACATATGAGCCATCTTCCAACCAGAAAGAAGAAGTTACGAAGTTGGTCTGTGAATCTTTGGTAATACGCGGATAGCTTGCGTTATGGTTTTCGGGTGTCCAACGATCCAAGTGTTTTTTCAGCACTTTACCACCATTATAGAATGCGTATGAAGATTCGGCTTCACAGTATTTATCAACGTCAAATGCACCTTGGAACAATGCAGAGAAATCAAAATCTTTCCAGAATAAATTAATGCTTAAGCCACCGGTCCAACTCGGGAAGTTTTGTCCAATTACTGTGCGGTCATTGGCTGCATCAATTTTACCGTCACCATTCAAGTCGGCGTATTTAATATCACCTAATTTTTCTGTACCGGTACGTTTGGGATCATTAGCTAATTCTTCTTCCGTATTAAAGTAGCCAATTGCTTTGTAGCCATAGAATGCGCCGATAGGATAACCTTCCAAACGCCACAATTTGTTATTGTCAGGATCTTCTCCTTCAGTTCCTTCAAGGTTCGTGATGCGGTTCTTTACATAAGCGAGGTTTAAATTAACTGCATAGCTAAAATCTTTATTGATTCGATTATTGTGGAAAATATTCAAGTCGAAACCTGTATTTTCTACACTACCTGCGTTCTGAACTGGTGCCGACATACCAAGAATACCTTGTACCGGGAGCTTCAATAGCATATCATCTGTTTTTTTCTTGTAAACAGAAAGTTCAAATCCGAGTTTGTTATTTAAGAATCCTGCATCTAATCCAATTTCATAGTTGGTTACTGTTGCCCATTGGAGTGCACTGTTTACGTATCTGGCTTCATAAGCGGTTGTATTCAGTGTGTTGCCGAACATATAAGATCCATAAGCATAAGTTGCTACAGCAGGATAGATATCGCTCAACTCTTCGTTACCGGTACGTCCCCAGCCTAAACGTAACTTCAGATTACTCATCCAATCCAGATTATCTTTAATGAAGTTCTCTTCTGAGATTCTCCATCCGGCAGAAAAAGCAGGGAATACACCCCAACGATTATCTTTCGGGAAACGCGAAGATGCATCTGCACGTAAGTTTGCTTCAAACAGATATCTGTCAGCATAATCGTATTGGATACGACCGAAATATGAACGACGGGCTAGTTCTGTGCCACCATCAGAGTTGGTTTGAGATGATTTGTCCAGTGTATTCAATGATTCGGTCAGTTCATCACTACCACCACCTTTACGTGTTGCTTCTGTGTATTTATAAATCTGCTCCCATTGCTCAAAACCAAACAATGCACCGATAGTGTGCTTTTGGAAGGATTTGTTGTAGTTTACCAATAATTGTGAAGTGTATTCATTCCAGATATAATATTTATCATATCCTTCTCTCAGACCAGAATCAGAAATATTTGATCCTGAACCATAAGAATAATGTTTCTTGAAATAATCGATATTACGAATATCGTTACGTACAGAGAATAATCCCTTAACACTCAATTCCGGTAAGATATGTACAGTAGCATGCAAGATAGCATTTAACTGCTGGTCCATTTGACGATAGAAACCAGTTCTTCCCAATTCGGCTACAGGGTTGGCTTTTCCACTATAGTTAAATGTACCGTCTTCATTGTATACCGGCAATGTCGGGCTATTACGGGTTACCTCACTCATAAGTGTTCCGAAGCCTACAGCACCGTCTTCACGTGTTCCTCTATATCCGGATACATTCAGTCCGGCTGAGAACCATTTGCTAATTTCAGACTCAACATTAATACGACCTGTAAAACGATTGTAGTCATTTTCGTTTGTTAAACCACCCTGATAAAGGTAACCGACAGATGCACTGTAGTTTGTCTTTTCAGATCCACCATTGATTGAGAAATTGTGTTGCTGTTCAAAGGCGAAATTCTTGAATGTTTCTTTATACCAATCTGTATTGGGATGTCCAATTGGATCAGTTCCATTCCGGAAGAGTTCAATGTCTTCATCACTATAAGGTAGACTGGCATTGGGATTTTCATTTTTTACTGCTTCATTGTATAGCATAGCATAGTCTGCCGCACCAAGGAAATTGAGTTTAGTAGTTGGGGTTGCCCATGCTACACTTCCTGAATATGACACTTTGGCATCCTGTCCTTTTTTACCTTTTTTGGTTGTAATAAGGATTACACCATTAGCGGCCTGTACGCCATAAATAGCAGCCGAAGCAGCGTCTTTCAATACTGTCAGACTTTCAATGTCTTGAGGATCAATTGTATTCATGCTACCCGGGACACCATCAACAATAACCAACGGATTGGCAGCGTTTACGGAGTTCTTACCACGTACGGTAATCGTACCGGTTTGCAATCCGGGAGCACCAGAAGATTGGATAGCTGTTACACCGGGCATTGTTCCGGCCATTGCAGCAGAAACACTTGATACAGAGCGAGATTCCAGCGATTCTGCATTAATAGATGATACAGAACCTGTTAAGTTAGCCTTTTTCTGTACACCATAACCTACTACTACCACCTCATCCAAGGTTTTAGTATCTTCTTTCATCGTTATGTTGTAAGAACTTATCCCCGCTTTCAAAGAAACGATTTCAGGCATATAGCCGATATAGGTAACTTGCAATTCGTTACCTCCTACAGTTAAACTGAATTTTCCATCGATATCAGTAATCGTACCATTGGTTGGATTACCTTTTTCTACTACTGATGCTCCGATGATGGCTTCACCCATTGCGTCTTTCACGACTCCGGTAATTTTTCTCTGTTTCTGCTGTTGAACAGCCTGCACATCCTTGGCAGCTGCAGTCACAGTAGACACTACGATTTGATTGTCTACAATCTTATAGGTATATCCCGAGTTTTTGAAAACTTCGTTCAATACTGTTTCGATCGGAGCGTCGGATACGTTGATGGATACTTTCTTGTTCAGTCTTACTTGATTGTCATTGTAGAAGAAAGTGTAATCGCTTTGTTTTTCAAGTTCACGAAGTACACTCTCGATGGATACGTTTGTCTTCGTCATTGAAATCTTTAGTACTTGAGCGAAGGCACTCACAGGTACCATAGCTATCAGGCTAACTACCAAAGCAAAAGCCAGATGCTTTTTCATTCTTTGCGGACTAAACCACCGCATGTTGCATTTTCTCATAAATACGATTAATTATTAGATTGTAATTTTGATTGATAAAGTGAGCACAGGACACTTCTAAAGCATCGCTGCACCAGGTTAACGTCATTTACGGTTTCTCTCTCATTCTTTTCTTTATTAATTTAGGTTTAAAATTTGATGTTTGGTATAAGTTCTAAACGAACTTGGGCAGAAGAGATGTAAAACCGGTTATCACCTGAATGGTTATAAATGAGGAAATTGCAGTTCTGAATATCATAAATTGGGACATAAAAAAGCCCGCTCATGTATTACCATGAACGGGCTTTAACCCTCAATAAATAATGTGTGTTAAATTAATATCCCGGATTCTGATCGTTTTTCAACAATGGATTCAAGTCAATTGCACCTTGAGGTATAGGCATAAGCATCAAACGCTCATCCCAAACTTTGTTGATTACAACATATCCGTTTGGAGCATAAGAAGGACCATTCATAGCCTTGCTGCAATAGTCGTTTCCATAGCGGCGTATATCATCAAAACGATGGCCTTCTGCCGCTAATTCAATACGCCGTTCATTACGTACAAAAGCCAGAGCTTCTTCTTTAGAAGGCATGGAAGTCGGTACATCCGGCATACCACAACGATCGCGCAGGTCATTCAATGCTTTCTGTACTTCTGTATCCCATCCGGAGTTCTGGATACGTGCTTCTGCGTATGTCAGCAATACTTCAGCATAGCGAATCACCGGATAATCTTCTTCAGCAGTCCAAGTATCATAAGGATCGAGAGTAACCATTTTACGATAAAAATATCCCGTCCATGATTCATTACCATCTTTATTTATCAGATCCGGATCCCAACGGAAATAGAATGTGCCTTTAACAGTTTCATGCCATCCTTTGAAAGGGAACATCATAGATACATATAAACGACTGTCACGATTGCGGAATTCTTTCATATAGTCGTATTTCATAATATCCGTTTGCGGAACTTTTTCAATGAATTGAGATTGGCTCATATCTTTAAAGTCTTTCCATATTTCGGCATAACGTTCTTTACGCTGTTCCATAGTGATGTCATTACGCATTGTTTTACCATCCACATCCCAGTATGCGTCAATTAAGTCCTGCATCGGTTCATAAGAACAGTATCCGTCGTATTGAGAGAATGATTTGGGTATGAAATATGTATATCTTGTCCAATCATAGTTGTTTGCATCAGCCATGTACTCACGTGTTACAATATACTCCGGATTGGCGGGAGATGCGTTACCTTTGTGCCACAATGATTCATAACTGAACATACCTTTCACGAATTTATCTTTATCGATACCTTTGGCTGCATAATCAATATAAGCATCCATTTCGTTGGCTTCTTTTTGTTGCGCTGTGGTGAGTGACGACACACGGAATAGAGAATGATGTCCTTCAGAAATGATTTTTCCGGCAGATGACTCTGCTTCGGCGTAATTTCCAAAATACAAGGCGGCACGTGCACGAAGGGCCAGAGCACCGGCACGAGTGATACGTCCTGTTTCATACATGTAGCTACCGTTATAACTATCAGGAAGGATTTCCGCTATTTCTGCCAATTCGTCAAGAATGAACTTCCGGACAGTTTCCACTTCGTCACGTTTAACATTCGGTGCGTCATAAGCTAAAACGTCCGTAATTACCGGAACTTTTCCGAATTTCGTGGTCAAATCAAGATAACTTAAAGCGCGGAAAAAACGTGCTTCTGCTTTCATGCGTGTTTTTAGTTCATCACTGACTGCACATTTATCTACATTAGCAATAAAGTTATTCACTACACGAACGGTACCAAAATAGTAGCTTCCATATCCATTGGCTGTACTTATACCGTTTTGTTGTACCATTTCGAAGTTTCCTTCCCAAGGTTTGTGGCTATGTGCATTATCTGTACACAATTCATCCCAAATGTCTACACCATCCAATGTAGAATAGCAGGTATTTAAAGCATACCATGCATCTTTTTCCGTTTGCCAAAAGTTTTCTGCTGCAATGTCAGCAGGTGGAACCACATCTAAATCGCAGGCTGTTAACGCTCCTGTGAGACATAATCCCAATGCAATTTTTCTTATATTGTTTTTCATTGTGAATTCTATTTTTTAATGAATGATTTTAGAATGATATGTTTACACCAAATGCTACCGATTTGGTTCCCAGCGTATAAATCACACCACCGGCTGTTTCCGGATCAAAGTCTTCCATCTTTTTATCAGCACGTACTGTGAACAGGTTTTCTCCTGTTACATATACCTTCAATGACTGCAATCCCCAGCTCTTCACTGTGGCAGATGGTACCGTATATCCCAATGACAAAGTCTTGAAACGGAAATAGTCCGAGTCAAACAAATGATAATCACTGAAATTACGATTATAAGTTGTGTGTACACTACTTGCCGAGTAGAGACGAGGATAAGCAGCATATGGATTTGGATTCTCTTCTGTCCATCTCTTCAGATGGTATTTTCTTGGGTTATCCTGACCATGGTAGAATGGGTGAACACCATATACGTCAAATGCTACCTTAGTTCCACTGATTCCTTGTCCAAACATACTGAATTCAAAACCTTTATATTGTAGACTTAAGTTTACACCATATGTGAAGTCGGGCACATCTTTACCAAGAATAGTACGATCTTCGTCTGTGATCTCCTGTTTGTACTCGATGTCACGTTGAGGAACAAATTTAACATCACCTGCATTAGGTACTACTCCACTTAATGTGTAGTAATGCCCGGCATCAATATCAGCTTGAGTATACAGTCCGTCTGTTTTAAATCCATAGAAAGAACCGATTGATTCCCCTTTTTTCAGGATATACTTCACGATATAACTGCTGGTCTGAATAATATTGTCCGAACCGCCTAAGTTGGTAATTTTATTTTTATTGGTAGCAATGTTAGCTCCGATGCTGTAGTTAACAGCTCCAATCTTGTTACGGTGATTCAAGGCTAATTCGAAACCTGTGTTTTTCACTTTACCAATGTTTTGTGAAGGTGCAGCTGTGATACCGGTTTCTGTAGGTACATTATATCCCAACAAAATATCACTTGTGTTTTTGATATAGTAATCAGCTGTTACACCCAGAAGTCCATTGAAAATGTCGAAATCCAAACCAATATCAGTTAAAGCAACTTTTTCCCAACCGAGCGTTTCATTAGCAGGTTTGGATTCACCGATACCGATTACGGGCGAATCACTGAAATTATAATGGTTTCCACTGCTGTAATTCTGAAAATAATCATAATTTCCTACATTGTTTATATTACCAAGAGTACCATAAGAAGCTCTGATTTTCAGATTATTGATCCACTCGATGTCTTTCATGAAGCCTTCTTCATTCATTCTCCATCCAGCCGAGAATGAAGGAAAATATCCCCAACGGTGATCTTTGTGGAAACGTGAAGATGCATCTGCACGCATGTTTACTTCCAATAAATACCGATCCATCAAAGTATAGTTAACACGAGCAAAATAAGACAACATCTTATATTCTGATGAACCTGCACCATTGGTATAGCCTGCTCCCGACGTAGAGCCGGCTTCCATATCTGTTAATGCGTCAGATGGAAACTCTTCACGTGATCCTGCCAGTCTTTCATATTTATAATGCTCGTAAGATGTACCTACCAATGCTCCTACTGAATGTTTATCATTCGACCAGTCATATCTGGCTGTCGCCGTATAAAGCATTGTATTTGTACTCTGCCAGTCCATACTCATTTTATTTTTGGTTACTCCGGTTCCAACTATTTCTTCTCCGGAAAAGTAATTTATGGCATTAGGTTGTAAGGCGGTGTAACTTTTGCTCTTATATTCATATCCTTTGAATACACCTTGTCCGCTAATAATAAGCCCTTTTACCGGTTTGATATCAAAACCGAGATCGTACATGGTATTTTCACTTTTTGATTTACTCCAATCCGATTTGCTCAATGCACGGAGTGGATTGTTTGTGATGAAGCTACTTGTTGCTGATTGACCTCCGTTCACAGTTCCCCAATCACCATTTGACTGTTTTGCAACGAATGTAACCGGTACCATTGAGAAACTGGCCAATGAAGGTGCGCCACAATCACGGTCGGAATCATTGCGGATATATTTTACTCCTGCCTTTACAGTCAGCCACTTGGTGATATCTGAACTCAGATTGGTATTCAAGTTGTAACGTTGGCTATCTTGTCCGGGGATCATGTTGTCTTTATACACATAGCCCAAACCGATAAAGTAACGTATCTTATCTGTTCCACCACTGAAATCCAAGGAATGCTGAGTGGTCAGTACATTTTTGTCTAATATCAGATCATTCCAATCTGTGTTTGGATATAAGTCTGGTTTAGAACCATCTCTGAAATAGCCAATTTCTTCCTCGGTATACCCTTGGTATTTTCCACCTTTTGAATTGGAATTGTAGAGAGCCTCATTGTACAACTCTGCATATTGGGTAGAATTGACGTACTCCGGTTTGTAAGTAGGGTTACTCAAACCTACGTAACCACTGTACGAAACGTTCATTTTATCATTTTTTCCCTGTTTGGTAGTTACCAATACTACACCATAGGCCGCACGTGAACCGTAAATGGCCGATGAAGCAGCATCTTTCAGGAAAGAAATAGATTCGATACTATTTGGATCAAGGTTAGAAAAGAATGTGGCATCCGCAATTGCACCATCGATTACGTAGAGAGGTGACGAAGTTCCTAAGTTACCACGTCCACGGAAGTTAATACTTGGTGTTTGTCCGGGACGTGAAATAACGGTTACTCCAGGTACTGTACCTTGCACAGCCGACAACACGTTCGTCTGTACGCGGTCTTTGATTTCATCAGTACTAACCGAAGCTACCGAACCGGTTAAGTTTACTTTCTTTTGTGTACCATAACCTACCACTACCACTTCGTCCAGAGTCTTGGTATCTTCCTTCATTGTGATACTATAGTTGGTTACTCCCGGATGAATTTTTACGGTCTGTGGCATATAACCAATATAGGTTATTTGCAATTCATTACCTGATACTGTTAACTTGAAACCTCCTTCCATATCAGTAATTGTACCATTACTTGCCGATCCTTTTTCTACAACAGAAGCACCAATAATCGGTTCTCCGGCAGTATCTTTCACTTGTCCCGTGATACGTACACTTTTCTGTTGTTGGAGAGAGGATGTTTTAGAAGTTTCTATCTTTGCTGCCGAAACAACAATCTGATTATCTACTATTTTATAAGTATAACCGGAGTTATTAAAAATCTGATCCAATACTTTCTCAATAGGTGCATCCGTAACATCTACAGAAACTTTCTTACTGAGTTTTACCTGATTGTCATTGTAAAAGAAGGTATACCCACTTTTTTGCTCTAATTCCCGTATCACATTTTGAATAGAGACATTAGTCCTCTTCATGGATATTTTAAGAATTTGGGCATAGGTAGTGACAGGCACCATACAAACCAGACAGATTGCCAAAACAAACGCCAGTTGTTTTTTGACTTTTTGCGGGTTAAACCACCGCAGATTGCATTTTTTCATAAATACGATTAATTATTAGATTGTAATTTTGATTGATAAAGAGGGTACATGATTCTTTTTGTACCAACGTACCTCGGCTAACTAAGTTGTCATTTTTCTTTGTGCATTTCTTTCTTTTTATTTAGGTTTAAAATGATGAATTTTCCAAGTTCCGTATGAACTTGGTATAAGGGCAATTTCAAAAAGACAACTAATAATAATCGTATTACATATAGAAAGAGGCTTATCTATTTAGTTATAGATAAGCCTCACATTTTTATTGAAAATCTATTGAAGTACGTTTCGTCAAACGCTTCTAATTACTGGTCGGATTCTGTGTTAAGGTTCCGGGATAAGAATTAATAGCACTTTGTGGAATAAAATAAATAACCCGATAGTCTGTAGCAGGAATTTCAAGCATGGCATCATGTACTCCGGGATATTTGCGAGTTAATGTTTCACAATTGCGAAATACATCATAACTACGTTCTGCTTGATAGGCCAGCTCTAATTGTCTCTCTTTTTCTATTCGCGCCTTAGCGTTGGAAGCATTTAAGTCATTATAACCTCCGCCGGGTAAAGAGCGTTCACGAATGATATTCAGATCTGCTTGTGCATGAGGATAATCACCTTTTTTGGCATATGCTTCTGCACGATTCAAGTAAACCTCGCCTAAACGAGAGATGACAGGAGAATGTAATTGAGATTCAGCTTCTCCGCTTGCAGTTCCTTCATTCGAACATTTGAGAATATAGAATTTGGGTTGCCCGCTTGAGAGTTCTATTTCATAATCAATAACACCGTGATAGATTTGACCGTCTGAATAGCTGATTGAATATTTTTCTTCACTACTGTTTATTAATGACAATGTGTAATTAGTTTCCCCCTCTTTACAAGTCACAGTGTTACCTCTTTTAGAAACGGGCAATTGTACATATGTATATCCTGTATGTATGTTGTTTTTGTTGTATACATTCTTTATGAAACGGAATACTTCAACATATTTACCATCACTATCCGTGATGTAGCTTGGTGAAATGAAATTTGCTCGTGCATCTACAATCTTTTTCTTGTCAGGACGCCAATCGTTACGTCCCTGTTCATTTAATAAATCCATGTATTTGGCACTCGCATACATTTCTCCCCAGCCTTGCTGTCCAGCATAAGAATACATTCCACCAATAGAATTCCAATAATCCGGCTTTTCTGATGCCATGATTTTTACTACAAAAATAGATTCTTTATTATTTTCCGGCATGAATGTATTATATCGCATAAAATTTTCACGGGAGAGCAACTCATATTTCAGTCCACCTTCATCAGTGGTGCTTTCAATGACTTTAGTTGCATAATCAATGGCCAACTGGGCATTTTCACTATTGGGTGCTTCATAAGTTCCACTCATAAATAAATAAATACGAGACAACATGGCCCATGCCGCTTCTTTAGATGCATATGCAGGACCTTCTCGTTTGGTTTCTCCATTTTCCATCAATCGGGCCGCTGCTTTCAGGTCATCAATAGCTTGTTCATAAGTATCTTGAACAGTCGAACGATCAGGAAGATTAAGATTATTCACATCGTCTGGCGTACCGTTTACAATAGGGACTCCCATATGTCCTTCCGGCTTGTCCCAATAAGGACGTCCGAAAGCACGTCCAAGATAAAAATACATCATACCACGGATATAGTAGCATTCACCCAGTTGATAATCAATGGTTTTGCTTTGTCCTTCATCAATCATTTTAATAATATTCGAAGCTTGTGCAATAGCTTTGTATCCGGAGTCCCAAAAGCTTTGTAGACGATAATTATCAGCATCGCGGGAATAAGAAATAAAATCGAAAAAGGCATCCGTTGATGATTTATCTTTCGCCATATTATCACCCGCATATTCCCCTAAACGATGCATAGGATCCGACCAACTTTTTAATTGTGCATAGCATCCATTTACAAGTGACTCTAATGAAGAGGTAGGATCCTGAGTTATTTGTTCGGCTGACATTGAACCATAAGGAAGTCTGTCTATGTCACAAGCGGTTAAAGTGGCAACCGCACATAGTAGAGTTATTATTTTTTTCATATAATCGTTACTTTTAGAATGTTAAATTAAGCCCAAACATAAATTTACGTACAGTTGGATAAACCGAAGGTAATGCAGTACCTATTACAGAACCATCACTGGCCGGAATTTCCGGATCTACGCCTGAGTAATTTGTAACACAGAACAGGTTCTCTCCAGTGAAGAAAATTCTCATATTATTAATATAATATTGAGGCAATTTTAGGTTGTAACCGATTGATAATGATCTCAATTTAAGATAGTCATTTTTTTCAAGATAGCGCGAGGAAGAACTGTT
This sequence comes from Bacteroides fragilis, assembly GCF_019583405.1. Lineage (GTDB taxonomy): Bacteria > Bacteroidota > Bacteroidia > Bacteroidales > Bacteroidaceae > Bacteroides > Bacteroides fragilis_B. The sequence goes on from NZ_SZUU01000003.1 coordinate 76,379, forward strand.
CGACTTACTCGTATTACTATAAGAAGCCACCGGATGTGTAGCTATATCTCCCGGTTTTTCCCAACGATTCCATCCCTTTTGAAGTTTCATTTGATTTCGATCGTTATATGCTCCGTCTGAATCATATTCCTGGCGAGAATAATTATAGATTTGCCCTCCTACAGAGTAGCCAAATACTGCATTCAGATCAATATCTTTCCAGCGGAGTACCGTACTAAATCCTCCAAAGATGTCTGGAGATGAACTTCCACATTTCACTTGATCAGCCTCAGAATAATTACTTGTTTTCTGACGTGATAAAGTTCCATCTTCATTTTCTACGGTTTTATACCACTGAGGTGCCCCATTTTCCGGGTTTACACCTGCCCATTCTTTCAGATAATAAGTATCACATGGATAACCTGGCTGTAATACTCTTTTGGCTGTACCTGCAATCGATGTTCCATCTGAAATAATAATTGGCTTTTCTACAAATTGTCCCTCAGCGTTCTTTGTCTTATAGAGTTTCTTTAATTTGTTCTTATTATGTCCCAAGTTAATTTCTATATTCCAATCCCAGTCTTTCGTACGGATAATATCACCGCCAATGGACAATTCAAATCCTTGATTTTGCATTTCACCAATATTCTTCCACATACTTGTCACTCCTACTAATCCGGAAATGGGTACTGCATATAGAATATTACTTGTGTACTTATTATACCAGTCAAAACTTGCTCTCAACCGATTATCAAAAAAAGCTACGTCAACTCCGATGCCTGTAGTATAAGTCTTTTCCCAAGTAAGGTCTTTATTGCCCAATTGTGATATCAAGGCTCCGGATTCTTCGTTATATTTAGAAGATACTGAATAGAGATCGTATTGGGGATAAAGTGAACTTGGTCGGTTACCCACCGAGCCATAAGATATACGTAATTTCAATACATCAACCCAAGAGGCATGAAACCATTTCTCACGATTAATGTTCCATCCGGCACTGATAGAAAAGAAATTTCCATATTTTGCATTATCTCCGAAATTAGAGGCTCCATCGCGACGGAACGATAGTTGTGCCAGATATTTATTATCAAAAGCATAGTTTGCATTAAATAAAAGAGACTGTACCGCCCACTCACTAATACTACCACCAACTTTCTCCGGTTTAGCTACCACGTCCAATACTTCGAAACCGGGAATAAATCCTATTCCATACATATCTGTTGCTTTAGCCCAATAATCGTTGAATTCATAAGCAGCCAACGCATTTATTGAATGTTTACCAAACATTTTGTTAAAACGTATGATATGGTTAGAATAACGACGTACAGTGGTAGTTTGATATTCACGCATACGCCCATCTACTCCCTCTCCACTACTTGAGCGCGGATCTGTATATTCACTGTAATTATAGCCTATGTATTTATAGTTATTGACGGATGAAAAACTCAGCCAGTCAGTAATTCTAATATCAAAATCTAAATTACCCATAAATTCATAATTGGTAGAGTTCGATTTATTCCACTGCAGATCGTATAGATAATTGCTATTAGAACTGTTCACCCATCCTGTATATCTATTGGGAACCAAATTCCCTTCTTCATCAAAAGGACTATCCCATGGCAGTCTTTGGAACATGGAAGTAACATCATACTGTTTATCTTCAATATCCCGTCGCGATCCTGCCAGTGCAGGTTTTATACTCAACCATTCAAAGGGGTTATAGGTTGTTTTTAACCGGAAGTTATATCGTGTGTAATCATAGCCTTTCACTGCTCCTTCTTCATCATAGACACCGATGGAAAGGAAAGATCTGATTTTCTCATTACCTCCGGATAAAGAAACATTGTAATCTTGGGTAACTCCTGTTTGGGCAGCCAAATCAAACCAATCGAAATTACAATTTCGCAGTTCATCATTATAACGTGAAAAAGTAATCGCTTCCTGATTTGAGAATGATTTATAGTAATCATATAGCTCCGCTCCATCCATCATTTCCATATTTCCTCTCCCTAACTTACTGATACCAACTTTTGCAGAGACATTTACTGTCATCTTTTCTGCTTTACCATTTTTGGTTGTTACCAGAATAACGCCGTTGGCTCCTTGTGAACCATAAATAGCAGTAGAAGCAGCATCTTTTAGGATAGTCATTGTTTCTATATCACTTGGATTCAAAGCACCGGCATTTGAACCAACAATCACTCCATCAATAACCCATAATGGAGCAGTGGTCCCACTTAAAGTTGCTTGTCCACGAATCACGACAGCTCCTCCTGACCCGGGTTGTCCCGACCCTGGAGCTACATATACTCCCGGAACCTTTCCGTTTAACATATTTTCTACTGAAGGGGTAGTAATATCTTTTAGTTTATCGCTCTTAACTGTTTGTAGCGCACCAGTCAAGCTCTCTTTCTTTTGTGTACTATACCCAACTACCACTACTTCATCTAATGTTTTGGTATCTTCCTTCATTATTACATTATAAGAGCTTACCCCCGGTTTGAGATTAATGGTTTGAGGAATATATCCAATGTAACTAACCTGGAGTTCATTGCCCGTTACTATAAGAGAAAATTCGCCATTCACGTTAGTGATAGTCCCGTTTGAAGAAGATCCTTTTTCTATTATAGATGCTCCTATTATAGGATCTCCTGCAATATCTTTTACTACACCGGTCACTTTTTGTTGTTTTTGCTGTTGAACCGTTTGTTGCGCAGTTGTGGTGGGGATTGTATATATAACAATTTGATTCTCTACTATTCTATAAGAGTACCCGGAATTTTCAAATATCTGATTTAGAACAACTTCTATCGGAGCATCTTCTACATTTATAGAAACCTTTTTATCTAACTTCACTTGATTATCATTATAGAAAAAAGTATATTCACTTCCTTTTTCTAACTCTTGTAATACCGATTGGATAGAAGTGTTACTCTTTTTTATTGAGAATTTGAGTACTTGTGCAAATGTGCTGATAGGTATTGCACAAACTAAACTAATAGCAACAGCAATTGCTATTTGCTTTTTTACTTTTTGTGGATTAAACCACTTTTGATTGCATTTTTTCATAAATACCATAATTATTAGATTATAATTTAAATTTAACAAATAATAGGTGTTGCCCTTTAAGAATCCCGTGCTTGATTAACATGTTTCACTGTTTTTTCCAATTTTCTTATTTGAATCTTTTTAGGGTGTAAAATCGTGTTCTACTTAAGTTCTTCGAGAACTATTGCATTTTTATCCTTTATTTATTTTTATTATTGGGTCCTGTTTACATTTTGATTATTTCATGCTTTTTTATCATTTTGTATTTTCTATCTCATCTGTATTGCTGGTTTTAGCACCCGAACCAAAGATCTGAGGAAAAAAACAGCTGTGTTGCTGTTAGAGAAAGTTATATTTGATAGGATAAAGCCTCCAATTTTGTGTATTTGCTCGATAAAACAAACGATATAGCTCTTTAATGATATGTATTAAGTGAATTAACGATGATTTATGATAGTAGAAATGTAAACGGGAAAAATTAGTAAATAGCTTCTTAAAGCAGATTTTTGAACTCTAACTTTTTAAGATGTTAACTTCGTATAAATAAAGAATTAAGGTTTTGTCAACAGGATATTAACTTCGTACAGATAGAGAATTAATTTCCTATATTCAGGAAACGAATAAGATCCTGCAATAAAATGTATTTTTACTTAAAAAGGCAATTTTATATTGCATGATAATAGTATTTTTATTCAAGAAGAAATTATTATAGCATCTTTTTAAAGAAAGTCTGAGTTAGCTAAATATAAAGATCCTCTCCCTTATGTCAACCTAAAATGAATTTTACTATCTTTTTTATATTTCTATAATCATTATTATTTAAACACATCTTTTTATATTCAAATGCGCCCATTTGCTATAAATCCTCTATTTTTATTTTAAAATTTGTATTGTTTCTCCCTAAAAAATTGTATGTTTGCACATCACACCGATAGATTTATGACCGAGAAAGAGCTTATTGTATCATTAAAACTGGGGGACGAAGCTGCATTTACTGCTCTATACAGAATGTATTGGCCTAAAGTTCACAACTTTTCCCGTTTATACCTATCTTCTATGGCTGAAGTAGAAGAAGTGGTACAGGAGGTCTTCGTAAAATTGTGGGAGGCACGTATCTTCTTGAAAGAGAATGAAAGCTTCAAAGGATTTCTATTTATTATAACCCGCAATATAATTTTTAATCAATTTCGTAAAAGTTTCAATGAAAATGCGTATAAAACGACTATACTCAGTAGTGCAGAAGTTGAATATGATATTGAAGATGAAATGGATGCAGCCGATCTTCAGGCCTATATAAAGAAATTAATTTCTGAACTGACGCCTCGGCAACAAGAAGTATTTCACTTAAGCCGTGAAGAGCACCTTAGCTATAAAGAAATAGCTACTCGGCTGTCTATCAGTGAGAAAACTGTAGAGCGACATATTAATGAAGCCTTAAAATTTTTACGTAAAAACATCTATTTATTTATCATATTTCTTTCTCTATAATAATAAGGTATAGAGAGCTTATTTCATGATTTCCCTTTTATTTTAAAGATTTTAAATTTTCTTTGGGGGATGTTATGGTGTTGCGTGTATTTATAAATAGATAGGTAATAAGAAGGTAATAAAGATGAAACAAGCGACAAAAGGAAATAAGAATATAATAAAGAAGCTGCTGACTGATGGCCTATCGCCGGAAGAGCGAGAAAAACTTAATAACTATAAATTTGTGAATCAGGCAATTTATAGTCAATGGGAACAGACTTCTGATATGTATACCGATGTCGATAAGGAAGAACGAATGCTAACAAACGTTATGCACCAAATAAAGAAAGGAAAAAGCGGACGTTTTAGGCAAAGCTTACATCGGTATAGCTGGGTAGCATCCATAGCATTATTGCTAATTTGCGGAACATTATCTTTAATGTTATTATCCAGAAAATCAGATCCAAAAGTTTGGTATGTTCTGAATTCAGGACGCCAATCCATGGATTCAGTGAGACTGGCAGATGGTACATTGGTGATGTTGAATGCTGGAAGTCGTTTGACATATCCTAAAGAGTTTTCCGGAGAAAAGCGGGAAGTAACTCTTTCAGGACAAGCTTTTTTTAATGTTCATCCGGATAAGGGACATCCTTTTGTTGTAAAAACCAAGAATATGGATGTTACAGCTTTAGGGACAGCATTTGAGGTTTTTAGTTTTGATGGTGACGAAAGTGTAGAAACAGTATTGCTCAATGGCAAAGTTAGGGTAGAACCTAAGGATAACAAAGAGCAAATTAAAGGAGAATACATTCTTCGTCCGAATGAAAAATTGACTTGCCAAGCAAACGGTGATGTGCGTATAGATCATGTAGATGCTAATTCATATTCTGCTTGGCGTATTGGAGGACGATTGAGTTTCAAGAACGAAACATTGGCCATGATTTTACCTCGTTTAGAGAAATGGTATGGTCAAAAGATCGATTGCTCACAGAAAGTGGCTGATCATTATCGCTTTACATTCACATTGCGAAATGAACCATTGGATCTGATTCTGAATATTATGTCGCATAGTGCGCCATTAAATTATAAATTAATAAGCAATGACTACTATGTTCTCGAAGAACTTAAGTAGAACACGATTTAAGAAATAAAAAAATAGTAATAAAAGCTAAGTTCATACGGAACTTGGAAAACAGGACAAAAGATAAGATTTATACCAAGTTCGTTTAGAACTTATACCAAACATCAAATTTTAAACCTAAATTAATAAAGAAAAGAATGAGAGAGAAACCGTAAATGACGTTAACCTGGTGCAGCGATGCTTTAGAAGTGTCCTGTGCTCACTTTATCAATCAAAATTACAATCTAATAATTAATCGTATTTATGAGAAAATGCAACATGCGGTGGTTTAGTCCGCAAAGAATGAAAAAGCATCTGGCTTTTGCTTTGGCAGTTAGCCTGATAGCTATGGTACCTGTGAGTGCCTTCGCTCAAGTACTAAAGATTTCAATGACGAAGACAAACGTATCCATCGAGAGTGTACTGCGTGAACTTGAAAAACAAAGCGAGTATACTTTCTTCTACAATGACAATCAGGTAAAGCTGAACAAGAAAGTATCCATCAATGTGTCGGATGCTCCGATCGAAACTGTACTGAACGAAGTTTTCAAAAACTCGGGATATACCTATAAGATTGTAGACAATCAAATCGTAGTGTCTACTGTGACTGCAGCTGCCAAGGATGTGCAGGCTGTTCAACAGCAGAAGCAGAGAAAAATTACCGGAGTCGTGAAAGATGCAATGGGTGAAGCCATCATCGGAGCATCAGTAGTAGAAAAAGGTACTACCTCTAATGGTACCATTACTAATATTGAAGGTGAATTTACCTTAAATACTGCTGGTAAGGAACTTCAGATTACTTATATCGGTTACGTACCTCAGACCATTGTACTTAAACCGGGAGTTAACAATTACAATGTCATAATGAAGGAGGACACTAAAACTTTAGATGAGGTTGTGGTTGTTGGTTATGGTATTCAGAAAAAAGTCAATTTGACAGGTGCAGTATCTTCTGTTGGCGCAGATGAATTGAAAGAACGTGTAAATACAGACGTGTTGGCTTCTGTACAGGGACAGGTTCCGGGAGTGACCATTATATCTCGTCCGGGATCTACTCCATCAATTAATATGCGTGGTCGCGGAAACTTGGGAACTTCTTCTCCTCTGTTTGTTATTGACGGTGCAATTGCTGATGCTTCTTTCTTTTCAAGCCTTGATCCGAATTCGATAGAAAGTATTTCGTTTTTGAAAGATGCAGCATCTTCTGCAATTTATGGTTCTCGTGCAGCTTATGGTGTTGTGTTGGTAAAAACAAAAGGTGGTAAAGAAGGTGATTTGAAGATCAGTTACGATGGTTCGGTTGCAGTGAAAATGGCAACTTATACACCTGATGTATTGAGTTCTGAATGGTACGCACGCTTGAGTAATGAAGCTGCTTTGAATGAAAACCCGAATACAAGCACGCTTCCTTATACTGATAAGGAGATACAAATGTTCCGTGATGGTTCTAATCCAGATATGTACCCGAATACGAATTGGTATGATTTAGTATTGAAGGATGAAGCTGTTATGACGAAACATTCTGTAAGCTTTAGTGGTGGTAATAAAGTGAAGTATTTCACTTCATTAGGATATATGTATGATGATAAATTTACTCCTGGTGCAAAAAGTGAACGTTATAACTTGACTACCAACATTTCCTCAGATATTAAGTCTTGGTTGACGATGCGTTCTAACATCAATTATATCCAAAGTACTTCTGATAATGACAAAGGAGGGGTTATTTATACACACTTGCTGACAATCCCGTCAACTTATGTTGCTCGTCATAGTAACGGTGAATGGGGTAGTTATGAAGGTGGAAAGCCTGCTGCAACAGTAAACATGGAACGTAACCCTTTACGTCGTTTGGAAGAAGGAGGATGGTCGAACAGTAAGACTGAAAATACTTTGATAAATCTGGCCTTAGATATTAAACCTGTAAAAGGGCTGGTGTTGACTGGTGAAATGATTTATAAAGCCTGGGATTATAAATCTAAGACTTATACTGCAAATAAGAATAAGATTAAGGATTTTCAGACCGGTACTGAGTTGAATGGTACAGATGTAACCAACTCTAAGATGGAATACAGCTGGGAAGAAAACAGTCGTCTTACTTATAATGCATTGGCCAATTACGTTTGGAGTAACGAAAAGCATAATGTGAATGTATTGGCTGGTGTATCTTACGAACATTATAAATATCAGAAACAAAAATCATATCGTCTGAAATTCCCGACTAATGGTATGACAGACATGAATGGTGGTTCAAGTGCGCCGGATGATACTTATGCTGAAGGTGGAAGTAACGAAGATAAGTTGATGTCTTACTTTGGTCGTGTAAATTATTCATTTATGGATCGTTATTTATTAGAGGCCAATATCCGTGCTGATGCTTCTTCTCGTTTCCATAAGGATAATCGTTGGGGCGTTTTCCCTTCATTTTCTGCAGGTTGGCGTATTAATCAGGAAGGATTTATGCAAGATATCAACTGGATCAATAACTTGAAGGTACGTGCATCTTGGGGACAGTTGGGGAATATCAATAACGTAGGTCAATATGACTATTTCTCTTCCTATCAGCAGGGAGGTAACTATAACTTTGAGGATGCCATCGTTTCAGGTATTGTAGAATCTAAACCAGCCAATCCGACACTGGGATGGGAAACAGTTACTATTACTGATATCGGTGTGGATTTTGATATTTTCAATGGTCTGTTGAGCTTTACAGCCGATTATTATAACAAGAAGACAGATGACATCCTGTTGGCATATCCGAGTCCGAAAGAAATCGGTATCGGTTCTGATTTCAAGGTTTCACAAAATATTGGTACAGTAAGTAATAAGGGGTTAGAACTGAGTATTACACATAATAAAACTCTGGGTGACTTTGCGTATACAGTTGGTTTTAACATGAGTAAGAACTGGAATAAGGTAACTAACCTGGGAGCCAATGACCCGATTATTGAAAGTCCGTGGATTAAAAAGGTTGGTTATGCAATCGGTACTTTCTATGGATACCGCTCTGACGGTTTGTTGACTCAGGAGGATATTGATGCTGGTAATTACATCACCGATGGTTTGGTACCTCAGGCTGGTGATATAAAATATGTAGATTTGGACGGTGATGGTAAACTTACCGACAAAGACAGAACTTATATCGGTTGTGATGTACCTGATATTACTTATGGTGTGAATCTGAATCTTCGTTATAAAGGATTTGAATTAAGTATGTTCGGTCAGGGAGTTACCGGTACAAAAGTAAACTTCAGTATGGAAAATGCTTGGGCATTTTCAGATTATGCAAGTCCGCGTAAATATCACTTGAAGAGATGGACGGTAGACAATCCTAATCCGAATGCAGCTTATCCGCGCATTTATCCCCGTACAAGTAAACATTCAACTTATAACCAATACTTCTCTGACTACTGGTTGTTCGATGCCGATTATTTCCGCATCAAGAATATAACATTCGGATATTCTTTCCAGAAGCCGGTTTTGCAGAAGTTGAGTCTGGAGGCATTGAAGCTTTATGTTGCGGCTGAAAATCCGTTTACTATTCGTGCTGACCACCGTATGGAAGATTTCGACCCTGAAACAGCTTCAGGACGCGGCGTTAATACTCGTGGTACGTCTTCGATTGCTTTTGGTGTAAATCTAACATTCTAACATTATTGATTATAAAAGATGAAAACTATAAATAAATTATTCAAGGGTATATTCCTTTGCACTTTAGTTAGTGTAAGTGTTAGTAGTTGCGACTTGGAAGTGGAGCCGCCTGCTAATATTGCGGCCGAGACATATTGGACATCTGAAAAAGATGCTTGGTATAATCTGAACTCAATTTATTCTGCAGCAATTCCGGGTATCGGTATTTACGGAGATGCTTATTCGGATGATGTATATTGTCAATATGCACACGAGTCTAAGGCAAAAATATTCCAGCAAGATGGTTTTAGTCCTCTATATGACGAAGGCTGGAACTTTGAGACAATCCGTAAGGAGAATTTATTTTTGCAGAAAGTCGGTAATTGTGAGATGGATGAATCTTTAAGAGAAAGATTCAAGGCGGAGGTGCGTGCAATGCGTGCATGGACTTATCTGGGCATGACTATGACATTCGGTAAAGTGCCTTTGATTACTGAAGTGCTGGATTATAACTCGCCTAATATTCCCCGTGACGAGGTAAGTGTTATTCGTGATTTTATTATGAAAGAACTTACTGAGGCTGCTGCAATATTGCCTGAGAAATATACTGGTGGTTATCCGAATGAAAAGGGACGTATCACAAAATATGCTTGTTTGTCATTGAAAGCAAGAGCGGCTCTGTATTTTGGAGACTACGCTTTAGCAGAAACTACTGCTAAGGAAGTGATGGATAAGGGAGGCTTCTCTTTGTTCAAGATTTCTTCTTTATCGGAAGCACAGAAGAAAGAGGCGGAAGAAATGAGTTTGTATATTGATTTTGAAGAAAAAGGAATCGATAAAGACGAATTCATTAAGGGTATGTTTAATTATGAAGCTTTGTGGCATACAGAAAATGCTAATCCGGATAATCCCGAATACATTATGACTCGTCAATATGCTGCTTCCAGTTGGGATTATCAAGATATGACTCGTTATACAAGTATGCGTCCGAATCAGTTGGGTGGTTGGTCTTCTGTAACTCCGACACAGAATCTGGTAGATGCTTATTGGGGAGTTGATGGCCACAGTGTACCGCAGTTGCCTACTCCGGAAGAACGTGCTAAAGCGTACAACGAGATTAAGGCAGACTTGGATGCTTATCAAAAACCCGAAGGAGAAGCTAAGTTTATCGCTTTCTGTCAGGAAAAGATAAAGAATGGAACATTGAAAGATTATAAATATATTCAGGAGTTCCGTAACCGTGATAGCCGTATGTATGTTTCTATCTTGATGCCATTCAAGAGTTGGTATGAATCTAATTATGGTGATAAGTTTGTGTATGAATGGATAAAGAATGGTAATAACGAATCAAAGACCGGATTTAACTTCCGCAAGATGCTTTCATTGGAAAATGATGCTAATGGCGATGGACAGGCAACCGGTGATTATCCTTGTATCCGTTATGCTGAAATTTTATTGATTTATGCTGAAGCGCATACACAGACTACTGGGTATGATGCTGCAACAGAAGCAGCTTTAAATCAGTTGCGTGACCGTTGCGGTATGCCGGATGTTCCTTCTGGTTTGAGCAAAGAAGAAGGTTTGAAACTGATTCAGAACGAACGTCGTATTGAATTGGCCGGTGAAGGTTTCCGTGGTGACGATATGACTCGTTATAGTGACGATTACTGGAAAGAGCACATGAACAATGTATCCATCATGACTCCTGACGGTGATACGGAACTTACAATGAAATGGAGTTCTCGTATGCGTCTGAAACCAATTCCGCAAACAGCTATTGACTTAAATCCGTTATTGGCTGGCGATCAGAACCCGGGATATTAATTTAACACAGATATCTCTTAATTAAAGGTTGAAAAAAGGGATCGGTTTTAAAAGAGGGCACTGAAAAAGTGATCTTTTTTTAGCTTCCAATCCTTTTTAGAAATTACCGGAAAAAGTTGTATGTTGAATGCTGCATTTCATTCACATGCAACTTTTTCTTATATTAAGGAGAATAACTCAACTCTTTGGTTTATACAAGCCGTATTTGTCGTCCACGGACATGGATTACATTTACTTTAACTCAGTTTGAGTATTCTCTTGAGATTTGCTGCAAAAATAGCCATTGCTCCTTGCATTTTCATACATGACAATCCGTAGGACTGCGCCCTGTCATATCCATATACCTGTTTCAGTTCCGCATTTTTAGCTTCAATCTTATAACGTTCGGCAGCCTTCTCTTTGAACCGTTCGGTTTGTTGGAACTCTACCTGTTGTTGCTGCTCATCGGTTTTTATGGGAACAGAATAGGTTTTAGATTTAGCTCCCGGCTTATAACACCCCTCTCGTCTTGAGCAGCATTGACACTTATGCACATCAAAATAATAAGTATACGCCTGATTCCATGCTCCATTTTTTCTCCCCTGTTTTGCCCTCCGTATAGCTATGTGACCGGCAGGGCAAACAAACATGCCGGCATCCTTATTGTAATCAAACTTGTCTTCTTCCTTTCTGAAACCCTGGCTGATACCGGGATTCAATTTAGCTACCAACTCAAAGTGTTCATCACGAGCTTTCTCCAGATTATCCTTTCCCGAATAAGCTGAATCACCAATCACTGTTTGTACATCGATACCATTCTTTCGGCTTTGTTCAATCAATGCGGGTAGCTGGGGGCCGTCTCCCTTCTCACCGGAAGTTATGACAGCCGCTGCTATGATGCGCTCCTCGGTCATTCCGATATGCGTCTTATACCCAAAGAAAGAACTATCTTCCGATTTGTGCCCGATACGTGCATCCTCATCTTCAGAGACAGTGTAATGGTCGCTGATATCATCCAATGTCTCTTTTAAGAGGTTCAATTTTTCCTTTATTTTGGGAATACAGACGAAGGGGGCCTGTTCTTTTAATGTATCAATCAGTGTTTGCGTATAAGTCAGCTCATGTTCCAGAACGTCATCAGAATTCTTCTCGGGTAATAGTTCCTTTATCTTTTCATCCACTTCATAGAGACATTTACGTAACTGTTTGGAACGCAACTTCAGTATCTCAATAGGAGAATGGGGATTTGAACGCGAACCGGTATGTGTGGCATCAACGATTACAGAAGTGGATTTTATAATGCCTTTCTCTATTGCCAAAGTTACCGTCTTGTTGATAAGCAGGTTCAACAAGTCCATATCTTTCAGACGGAGCTTACGAAATTTGCATAAAGAGCTGGCGTCTATCACATCCTCTTCCGGTACCATTCCTAAAAAGTATTTAAAGGACATATCATAGCGTGAACGTTCAACCACATCAATATCAGACAAATCATAAATTGTTTTTAAAAGAAGGTACTTGAACATACGAATAGGGCTCTCGGCGGTACGACCATTGTTCGGACAATATTTGGAAACAAGCTCATTATAAACAAAGGAAAAGTCTATCAGCGAGTTGATACGTCGAAGTAGGTTATCCTGAGGGATGATCAAATCATAAAGACTTGAATAATCACTAAAAGTCAAACGTTCTTGAGATGCTAGCATTGCGGTATTCTTTTGGTGACTCTAAGATACAAAAAAACGGTATAAAGCCGTATTATTTTGGATTTATACCGTCATTTTTTAAGTAGAAGAGATACAGCAGGACTTTTTCAGTGCCCTCTTTTAAAACCGGTCCCTTTTCTTGTTTTTATATAGTTTTAATTATTTTCCCATGCTCCTCTTGTAAAATCCGGTATTTCTACAGGAATACTGCCGTTTAATACCGATTGCTCGCTTAGTTCTGTGATGCATGACCATTCGGCGGCATCGTATACATCCATATCCAATGGGAGCCCGTTGCGCAGGCAATGAATCAAACGGCAATCCATGACATAATTCATTTCATTGGGCAGATTTCTCCGATGGGCTTCTGCACCGTAAGTAGCTGTAAAAGGGTGTTTGTAGCGTTCCATAATATCTTCAAGCGCTTTTCCTTCGAGAGGAGCACTTGCATCGGGCTCAAGGGCGATACAGGGAACGGGATACTTCTGGGCAAAGCCTTCCGTACCACAGATTGTATGGAGGCGGCTGTACGGGCGTGGAGTGACGACATTATACTGAACCATGATACTCTTGCCTTTCATTGTGTGAATCAAGGTGGTGTTCATATCTCCCAACCGATACTTTTGACGGGCTTCGGGAGAATTTTCTCCGAATGTCTTACGGGCGTACGACGTCATGCCGGCTTGCAGACTCGATAATGAAACGAGATAATTCATGCGGTCGCCCCGGTGAATATTCAGTATCTGGCAAATGGGGCCTAAGCCGTGGGTAGGATAGGGGTTACCGGTATGCTCTATACTATATTTCCTTCCCCAATGATTGTGAAATCCTCCTTTACTTTCGTCGGCGAAGTAGATAGAGCGCAGATCATGTATGTATGCTCCCTCTACGTGCGTTATCTCTCCGAATACACCCTGTTGTGCCATATTCAGTGTGGTCAGTGCAAATGGATCGTAGCAACAGTTTTCAAGCATCATACAGTGTTGCCTTGTCTTCTCGGCTGTATCTACCAGCTTCCAGCATTCTTCTACGGTCATGGCTGCCGGAACTTCGATGGCTACGTGTTTACCGTGTTCCATAGCATAAACTGCCATGGGAGTATGTGTCAGCCAATCGGTACAGATAAACACCAGGTCAATATCATTCCGTTCACACATTTGTTTCCATCCATCCGGCCCGGTATAACCATCCGGTTGGGGATAGCCTGCTTCCCGGAGAATTTTCTGCGCTTTAGTTAGGTTACCTTCCCTGATTTCGCAAAGTGCTTTGATTTCGATTCCTTCGATTTGCAGATAACGTTGTAAAGTCAATACACCTCTATTGCCAAGCCCAATGAAAGCAAGGCGCACAATGGGCATGGGAGGATGTGCCAGTCCGAGCACATGTGTTTGTGAAGGAGTTCTCATATGTGGTTAGGATGTTAGGGTTATATATAAAAAAAGAGAATCTAATTTCTCAGATTCTCTTTAGAGCGGAAGACGGGGCTCAAACCCGCGACCCTCAGCTTGGAAGGCTAATGCTCTATCAACTGAGCTACTTCCGCAATTTTTGTGGGCAAAGATGGATTCGAACCACCGAAGTCGAAAGACAGCAGATTTACAGTCTGCCCCATTTGGCCACTCTGGTATTTGCCCTTTTGTTTGCTTTTGAGTCCCTTTGCTTTCTCTTAAGTAGGTTTGTTTCTCAATTGCGATGCAAAGATACAACTATTTATTTAAACTCCAAACAAAATCGATCATTTTTATTGCAGTAATTGCACATTCGTCTCCTTTATTACCCAGTTTGCCGCCGGCTCTGTCTTCTGCCTGCTCCATAGTGTTGGTGGTAATTAATCCGTAAATAACTGGTATATCGCCAGTTGCGTTCAGTTGCGCTACGCCTTGTGTCACTCCCATGCAAACATAGTCAAAATGTGGAGTATCTCCTTTAATTACGCAACCAATGATAATAATTGCATCTATATCGCTATTTTCCATCATCTGATTAGCGCCGAAGGTAAGTTCGAAACTTCCGGGGACTGTCTTTACCAGGATATTTTCTTCTTTGGCTCCATGTTTCTTCAAAGTTTTCACAGCTCCGTCCAGCAGGGCACCGGTGATGTTAGCATTCCATTCGGAAACAACGATACCGAATTTCATTTCTTCTGCATTCGGAACTGAATTAAAATCGTAATCTGATAAGTTATGATATGCTGTTGCCATAATCTATATGTTTTTGGTTGGTTGAAAAAAAGCTACCCAGATTGGTTTGGGTAGCTTTCTATATAATAAGGTATATACCCCGTTATTATTTTTTCAGCAGTTTAGCTTGCTCGATGTATTTATCGATATCCATTGCCTGATAAGACTGGAAGTATTTGTCCTTAATCTTGGTGAAGGCTTTTACTGCTTCTTCGTTCTTGCCTTGCTTCATCAGGATTTCTCCGGCTTGGAGCAGGAAGATAGGACTCAGGGTGCTGTTGTCTGCATGATCTGCCGCTTTCAGAAGAGCAGAAGTTGCTTTATCGAGCTGACCTAACTGAGCGTAGCAGTTACCAATGGCACCTTGAATGGCAGGAGCTACCATTTGGTCGTCTCCACTGAAACCGTCAAGTGCTTTGATGGCTTCTTCATATTTACCTAAATTCTGGTAGCAGATACCGGCGTATGCCTTTGCCAGATTGGCTGCTTTAGTACCGCTGAATTGATCGGCTACTTTCAGGAAACCGATAGAACCGATGCTATCACCGTTCAGTGCTTGTTCGTATGCACTTTGCTCAAAGTACTGTTCGCTTTTGAAAAGAGCAGCCTGTGCTTTTTCTTCACGAGGTTCTGCGTAGAAATTCTTGTAGAGGATTGCACCTGCTACGATTACGATTACGGCTACAACGGCGCCAATGATTGCTTTTTTGTTTTTAACAAGAAATGCTTCCGACTGTGTCAGTGCATCTTCCACATTCAGTTCGTTGTTGTGGTTCTTTTGTTCTGCCATTTTTATATGATTCTTTTTGTTATTTTTTCAACTGGATATTTTGGTCAGCAAAAGTAGTTTTTTTATATATATAAACGAAATTTAGAGGCATCTTTTTTTGTTTTACGGCCTAAAACCCCGAAAATCTTTCTACTTTTGTAACCAAACTCAATGTGCATACATGATACTGAAGCGTATATCTATACTGAATTATAAGAACCTGGAGCAGGTAGAACTGAATTTTTCGGCTAAGTTGAATTGCTTTTTCGGGCAGAACGGGATGGGAAAAACCAACCTGCTCGATGCAGTCTACTTTTTGTCTTTTTGTAAAAGTGCAGGAAATCCGATCGATTCGCAGAATATTCGTCATGAACAGGACTTTTTTGTCATTCAAGGGTTTTATGAGGCGATGGACGGAACACCCGAAGAGATTTATTGCGGAATGAAGCGTAGGTCGAAAAAACAATTCAAACGCAATAAGAAAGAATATTCCCGTTTGTCGGATCACATCGGATTTATTCCCTTGGTAATGGTTTCGCCGGCCGATTCGGAATTGATAGCCGGTGGTAGTGACGAGCGGCGCCGGTTTATGGATGTGGTTATTTCACAGTATGACAAAGAGTATCTGGATGCTTTGATCCGTTACAATAAAGCATTGGTGCAACGAAATACGCTGCTGAAGAGTGAACAGCCGGTGGAAGAAGAATTGTTTTTGGTTTGGGAGGAAATGATGGCACAGGCCGGTGAGGTGGTGTTCCGGAAGCGGGAGGCATTCATCAGTGAGTTTATCCCTATATTCCAGTCATTCTATTCGTATATCTCGCAGGATAAGGAGCAGGTAGGGCTGATTTACGAGTCACATGCAAGGGGGGCTTCTCTGCTTGAAGTCTTGAAGGAGAGTCGGGTACGGGATAAGATTATGGGATATTCACTCCGGGGGATACATAAGGACGAGTTGAATATGTTACTGGGTGACTTTCCCATTAAAAGGGAAGGTTCGCAGGGGCAGAACAAGACTTATCTGGTAGCGTTGAAGCTTGCCCAGTTTGATTTTCTGAAACGTACGGGAAGCACGGTGCCTTTGTTGCTGTTGGATGATATTTTCGACAAGCTGGATGCTTCGCGCGTAGAACAAATCGTGAAGTTGGTAGCGGGTGACAATTTCGGGCAGATTTTTATAACGGATACAAATCGTGAGCATTTGGATCGTATATTATATAAGGTAGGCAGTGATTATAAAATGTTCCGTGTAGAAAACGGGGCAATTAATGAAATGGAGGAAAAAGACCAATGAAACGGAATGATGCGGAGCCTATTGGCAAACTGATTCAGAAATATCTACGTCAAGAGAGTCTGGAATCTCCACTGAACGAACAGCGTTTGCTGGATTCGTGGGAAACAGTGTTGGGACCTACTATAATGTCGTATACAAGAGATTTATATATTCGTAATCAAGTATTATATGTGCATTTGACTTCTGCTGCCCTTCGTCAGGAGTTGATGATGGGAAGGGAACTGCTGGTTCGTAATCTTAACCAGAAAGTCGGTGCTACGGTGATTACTAATATTATTTTTCGCTGACAACCGTTATCTCTACCAAGAACGAAGGCTCTGTTTGTATCAAACAGAGCCTTCGTTCTTGGTCAACAGAGCTTCTGTCCGGAGTGGATAAAGCCTCTGTTTCAGTGAAACGTTGTTTGCTTAATATTCCAGGAATGGAATCGTATCTATGACCGGCATTTTCAACTCTTTCAGCTCTTTGCAAGCCCGGTCGTAATAGACCGGATTTTCTAAATCGAGATTGTTGTGTGCATCCAGTCCGATGATGGCCGTACATCCTTCATTGGCCGCAATGTGCCAAAACTGTGGACAGGGATAGGTCATTATTCCCCGGGCTTCATTGGTGGCCATATAACCGACATTGTATTCCAACGGGATGTTTAGTCGTGCCGCAGCCCGGCAGATGTGGCGGCTAATGCTGGTACAATGTGTATCGAATTCCGGATAGGAGCGCATAAAGAGGTCGGGGTGGGCCAGATAGGCGAATAGTCCGCTCTCCATTCCTTCAATAGAGCTTTCCTCATAGAGGTCGAGCATGTCCCGGTTGGTAGTGTGGTGTCCGAAGTATGGAAACTTTTCGTCGGTGTGGTAATGATGGTTCCCAAAAAGGATGTAGTCCAACCGGTACTCTCTGATGATTTCTTTCAGCCAATGGGTGTATTCGGGAAAATATTCGCATTCCAATCCGATTCTGATACTGATCCGGTTGCGGTATTTTTCTTTCAAGGTGCGGATACTTTCTACGTATTCCGGTAATTCCTCCGGCAGCATACGTATATCCGATACAAAGTCCGTATGATACTTCCACGGACTATGGTCAGAGAAGCCCAGTTCCTGAAAACCACCTTTGATAGCGCTACGCACATAGTCTTCGTCGTCTCCTACGGCATGCATACAGCGAGTGGTATGTGTATGATAATTCGTTTTCATTGCGCTATGACGGTATCCATGCGGAAGTCAAATTCTTCTGCAGGAACTTCTTCAATCAATTGAAACGGGAAACAAATTCCGGCTTTGGGTGCCGTGATCTGAGGGAGTAAACGGTCATAATAACCTTTGCCGCGCCCTAAACGATGTCCGTGCCGATCAAAAGCGACACCCGGAATGACTGCCAGATCGATCGCCCGGTAATCGGTGAATCGTGTTCCTGTCGGTTCGGCAATGCCATACGAACTTATGGCAAGATCCTGAGGTCCTGTGTAGACACGTAGTTCCAATTCGTCACCTATCACTACGGGAAGTATAATTTTCTTTGACCGGCTCCATTTCTCAATGAAGGCGTGAGTCTGTACTTCGTCCTTCATTGAGTGATAGAGCAGTATGGTATGCCCTTTTTGGAATTCAGGGTATGCTTCAAGGGTGGTTAGCACCTTCTCCGACAATGCCTTAAGCGTAGAGTCGGAGTATTTCTTCTTCTCCTGTGCTATCCACTTGCGCAGTTGTTTTTTTCTTTCCATCTTTCTTTTCCTCCTTTTGAGGTTCTACGCTGACGGGAGCCTTGGGGAATGCTTCTCCGCTCTCAAGTAGTTCGACAGCCTTTTTCACAGTCTGATCGCTTTGGTTGAGATATTGAATATAGGCTTCTTTTCCCAGCATATTGTAGATGATATTACCGTAAATGCTCTTTTCCAGTAACTTATATGATTTCTGAATCAGAATATTTCTCCGTTTGACTCCTTTGCTGTCAGCATAGCGTATGAACTGTTCGACCAGTCCCTGGCGGCGCAGGTAGTTCAACAATGATTCTTCATCTTCATATTTCTTCAGCTTATCGCGGTTGTTATCCGTATAGTGGAACGTGAACTGAATGGTAAGTCCCTTACTCAGTACCTCGGTCAGATATGAAGTAACACCCGTTGTATCTTGTGGAACGAATACATCCGGCATGATACCGCCACCACCGTATACCGGACGTCCCAAAGCTGTAGAGTAGCGCAGATTTTCGTCGAGCTTGATACTGTCTTTCGAGAAGTATTCTCCATGTTCATAACGCGTCAGCCAATCCATTTCGTAGTTGCGGTCTTTGCCATTCTGGTAAGGGCGTTGGATACAGCGTCCGGATGGAGTATAGTAGCGGGCAATGGTCAGGCGGATAGCTGAGCCGTCGCTGAAATCGATGGGTTGCTGTACCAGACCTTTGCCGAACGAACGGCGTCCTACAACCATACCGCGGTCGTTATCCTGGATAGCACCGGTAAAGATTTCACTGGCTGAAGCCGAACCTTCGTCGATCAGTACGATGATAGGCATCTTTTGGCAGCTGCCTGTTCCGTTGGCAAACTCGTCGGCACGAGGGTATTTGCGTCCTTCTGTGTATACGATCAGTTTACCTTCGGGCAAGAATTCGTTGACCATGCGCACTGCAGCTTCCATATATCCTCCTGTGTTGCCACGTAAGTCGATGATCAGTCCTTTGCAGTTCTTGTGATTTAGTAAGGCAATGGCATTCAGCAACTCAACATGTGTAGTACGTCCGAATTTACTAACTTGTATATAGCCGAAGTCATCTGTCAGCATGTATGCCGCATCGATGGTATTTTGCGGAATGTCACCACGTGTGATAGTGAAGTTCAAAAGCTCTTTCTCCGTAGCGCGCTTCACGCCCAGTTTCACTTGAGTACCCTTCGGCCCTTTCAGAGTGCGCATCGCACGTTCGTTGGTCACTTTTTTTCCTACAAACAAACTGTCGTCTACCATCACGATGCGGTCACCTGCCATCAGTCCTACTTTTTCCGAAGGACCTCCCTGAATAACGCTGTTCACGTGTATGGTGTCGTCCTGAATGGTGAACTGGATACCGATACCGCTGAAGCTGCCTTCCAGTTCCGATGTCACTTCTTCCAGATTTTGTGCCGGAATGTAGGTGGAGTGGGGATCCAGCTCTGCCAGAATCTGTGGCATTGCCTTCTCTACGAGGTCGGCCATGTTGACGGTGTCTACATACTGGTCGTCAACAATGCGTAGCAGGGCATTCAACTTGTTTGAAGATCCGTTGATAATGCCGAGCCGGTTGCCGGCAAAGTGCTTGGCATAAAATGTACCTATCAGAATTCCGATTACCACACTGATAGCAATGATGACAGGGGTAAACCGTGAAGAGTTCTTTGTACTCATATCTTTTTTATGGTTATTGGCTACGGACGACAAACTACCGGGGAGCTGCGTTGTAGTCAGTTGTTTATGTATGTTGTTTCATTTTTCACTCGTATCGACGAAAACGACCTCGATACCTGCACGTTTCAGTAACTCTATTCCGTCTTCCAGGCGGTAGTGCTCAGAGTACACCACTCGTTTGATGCCTGCCTGTATGATCAGTTTGGCACATTCGATGCAAGGTGAAGCAGTGACATACATCGTAGCACCGTCACTACTGTTGTTGGAACGTGCTATCTTGGTGATGGCATTGGCTTCAGCATGCAGAACATAGGGCTTGGTGACGTTGTTATCATCTTCACAAACGTTCTCAAAGCCGGATGGTGTTCCGTTATATCCGTCTGAGATAATCATTTTGTCTTTGACAATCAGTGCTCCTACTTTACGGCGTTGGCAATAAGAGTTTTCCGACCAGATGGAAGCCATGCGGATATAACGCTTGTCCAAATCTGATTGTTTGCTGTTTGCTGTGTCCATTCGCTGCTATATTATTTATTCTTGTCCTTATCCACATGAAATACCAGGCATAACTCTCTTCCTCCTTCATCCTTATAATAGATAAAGAGGTTGTCATAATTCCCTTTGTACGAGGTAGCCCTGTTGAGGCCTTCGACAAATTTGTTGCTAAATCCCAACGGATCACTTTCAGACCCTTTCACGGAAGCTGAGAAAGCATTGCTTTCGCCATTGGCGCTCCAGGTTCCGGTGTAGGAATGTGACAAAAGCGTTCCGTTAAACTTTCCGCTGATGACATTGTCTGTGGTCTCCCCTTCGAATTTGATTGTGTATGCACCTTCTTTATTTATGTAATTCTTGATAGATTGTTCATACTTGTCTTTGTCACCCCAGAAGTCATAAGGTTTATGTTCGTTCTTCTTGGTAATATACGTCAATTTCCATACTTTTCCGGTAAAGATACCATTCACATCGTCCGAATCGTTGCATCCACTTACAAAAGGGAGCATCAAAAGTAATAATAATAAGTATTTATATTTCATTTCTTTCTATTTTTTATTCCGTTTCTGATTAGTAATGCGTCGATCGTAGGCTCTTGTCCCCGGAAACGTTTGTAAAGTATCATCGGGTGCTCCGTTCCGCCTTTCGACAAAATGTTACTTCGGAAGGAGTCAGCTACGTCTTTGTTGAAGATTCCTTTTTGCTTGAACAGAGAGAACGCATCCGCATCCAAAACCTCCGCCCATTTGTAGCTATAGTATCCGGCCGAATATCCTCCGGCAAATATGTGTGAGAACTGAGTGCTCATACAAGTTTCCGGTACCATAGGCAGTATCTGTGTTTTGGACCATGCCTGGCGTTCGTACTCTTTTACGTCTCCGTCGAATGGAGTGTTGCGGGTATACCATGCCATGTCCAGCAGACCGAAGCTGACTTGGCGGAGGCAGGCATACGCTACATTAAAGTTAGAGGCATCTACCAGTCTTTGGATTAATTCGTCGGGCAAAGGCTCTCCTGTCTGATAATGGCTGGCAAAGGTATGAAGAAATTCTTTCTCGATGCCGAAGTTCTCCATAATCTGTGAGGGGAGTTCTACGAAATCCCAATAGACATTCGTCCCGCTCAGGCTCTGGTAAGTTGAGTTGGCAAACATTCCATGCAAAGCGTGTCCGAACTCGTGGAGGAAAGTTTCTACTTCGTCATAAGTCAACAAAGCCGGTTTGCTTTCTGTCGGCTTGGTGAAGTTCATCACTACCGATACGTGCGGGCGACTGTTCTCGCCTGTGCTTTCTATCCATTGGCCTTTGAATTCTGTCATCCAGGCACCGGAGCGTTTACCTTCACGCGGGTGAAAATCCGTATAGAGCACAGCAAGGAAATTACCGTCTTTGTCCATTACTTCATAAGCATCCACATCCTTATGATATACCGGAATATCAGGGTTCTTGTGGAATGTGATTCCGTATAATCGAGTGGCTAATCCGAAGACTCCCGCTTTCACTTTGTTCAGTTCGAAGTAGGGACGAAGCATCTCTTCGTTGATGTTGAATTGCTGGTCCTTCAGCTTGTTGGAGTAGTAGCTCCAATCCCAGGGCATTATCTCAAAATCGTCTCCCTGCTCTTTGCGGGCTAACTCCTGTACTGCTTCATATTCTTTGCGTGCTGTGGGAGTATAAGCATCCAGCAGTTGGTTGAGAAGGGTATATACAGCATCGCTGGTTTCGGCCATGCGTTTCTTCAGTGTATACTCTGCATAATTGTCATAACCCAGTAATTGTGCGATTTCCATGTGGATATTTACTATCCTTTTTACAATTTCCAGGTTGTTATATTCATTATTGTGCGTACACTTCGTATTGTAGGCCATATAGAGTTCGCGGCGTAAATCGCGGTTGTCGGCATACGTCATGAAGGGAATGTAACTGGGGGCATGCAGTGTGAATACCCATCCATTCACTCCTTTTTCCCGTGCTGTTTCGGCTGCGGCTTCTATAGCACTTTCAGGCAGACCGTCCAGTTGGCTCTGGTCTGTCAGTGCCAGCTGATAGTTGTTGGTCTCTTTCAGGTTGTTTTCGCTGAAGTCCAACGTTAGTTTGCTCAGCTCTCTGGTTAATTCACGGTATTTTTCTTTAGCTTCGCCTTGTAGGTTGGCTCCGCGGCGGATGAATCCGTCATAGGCATTTTCCAGAAGTTTCATTTGTTCCGGAGTCAGTCCTAAAGAATCTTTCTGCAGGTATACAGCTTTGATGCGTTCAAACAGTGCCTCGTTCAGGCTGATATTATTGCTGTGCTCACTCAGCAGCGGCATCATTTCCTGAGCAGTCTGCTGCAAGTCATCATTAGTTTCGGCACTGCGTAAATTGCCGAATACGGTTGTTACCCGGTCGAGTAATTCTCCGGACTGTTCGTAGGCCAGAATGGTGTTAGCAAATGTAGGAGTTTCCGGATTGTTGACGATGGCATCTATTTCTGCTGCCTGACGGCTGATACCTTCGCGAATGGCCGGTTCATAATGTTCTGTTTTTATTTTATCAAAAGGAACGGTCCCATGCGGAGTCGTATATTTCTCGAAGAATGGATTTTGTGCATTTGCTATATTTGTCATATCAAGTAATATCAATGTTACATTTACAAAATTACAAATTTCACCACAGAGTATCACAGACTTCCGTATAGTTTTCTTCTTATTTAACGTGTTTCACTGTAGTTTTTGCTATGGGAGACGGAGAGAAGAGCTGAACTGTAAAATAAGCATTCCGTGTCTTCGTACGTCTTTTAGGGTGAGCCGTAAAATAAAAAAGCTGTTCCAGTTTCCCGAAACAGCTTTCCATATATTGTATCTTAGCTTGATTATTTAGCAGCGATAACGCGAGCCATTTCACAAACTTTGTTTGAGTAACCCCATTCGTTGTCATACCAAGAAACAACTTTAGCGAAGTTAGAATCCAAAGAGATACCTGCTTTAGAGTCGTAGATTGAAGTGTTAGCGCAACCACGGAAGTCAGTTGAAACAACTGCATCTTCAGTGTAGCCCAGGATACCTTTCAATTCGCCTTCAGAAGCTTCCTTCATAGCAGCGTTGATTTCTTCCATTGTAGCAGCTTTTTCCAAAACAACTGTCAGGTCAACTACAGAAACGTCAGAAGTCGGAACGCGGAATGCCATACCAGTCAGTTTACCGTTCAATACCGGCAATACTTTACCTACAGCTTTAGCAGCACCTGTAGAAGACGGGATGATGTTTTCCAGGATACCACGACCACCTCTCCAGTCTTTCTTAGAAGGACCGTCTACTGTTTTCTGAGTAGCAGTAGCAGCGTGAACTGTAGTCATCAAACCTTTAACGATACCGAACTTGTCGTTCAATACTTTAGCGATAGGAGCCAAGCAGTTAGTAGTACAAGAAGCGTTAGAGATGATGTCTTGTCCAGCGTATGAAGTGTGGTTTACACCGTATACGAACATAGGAGTAGAGTCTTTAGAAGGAGCAGACATGATAACTTTCTTAGCACCAGCCTGGATATGTTTGCGAGCTGTTTCGTCAGTCAGGAAGAAACCAGTTGATTCAACTACAACGTCAGCATCAACTTCGTTCCATTTCAAGTTAGCAGGATCCATCTCTGCAGTCAGACGGATTTTGTTTCCGTTTACAATCAGAGCACCGTCTTCTACAGCAACTTCGCCTTCAAAACGACCGTGTACTGAATCATATTTCAGCATGTATGCCAAGTATTCAGCATCCAACAAGTCGTTAATACCTACGATCTGAATGTCGTTACCAAAGTTCTTAACTGCTGCACGGAATACCATACGTCCGATACGGCCAAAACCGTTAATACCTACTTTAATCATTTTGTTTAAACTTTTAAGGGTTTTATAATATTTGTTCAAATACTTTTCTAAATTCGCATTTGTTTCATTAGAATGCGGTGCAAAAGTAAGAAAATGTTTTTATATTCGCATATTAAATTCATATTAAATATAAAAAAAGATGGGAAAAAGTACTTTTTTACAAGACTTTAAAGCTTTCGCCATGAAAGGGAATGTGGTGGATATGGCTGTCGGTGTGATTATTGGTGGTGCCTTTGGCAAAATCGTTTCGTCGGTTGTAGCCGATATCATTATGCCTCCCCTGGGGTTACTCATTGGGGGAGTGAACTTTACGGACTTGAAATGGGTAATGAAAGCTGCGCAGTACGGAGCTGATGGGAAAGAAACTGCGGCTGCTGTTACCTTGAATTATGGTAACTTTCTGCAAGCAACTTTCGATTTCCTTATTATCGCTTTTTCTATATTTTTATTTATTAAACTGATTACAAAGCTGACCCAGAAGAAAGCTGAGGCGCCTGCTGCTCCTGCTGCACCGCCCGCACCTACAAAAGAAGAGATATTGTTGACTGAAATACGTGATTTATTGAAAGAAAAGCAGTAATTTTGCGCCAAATTCATAACATATCTATATATGCAAGAGAAAATTATAATACTTGATTTCGGTTCACAGACCACGCAGCTTATCGGTCGCCGGGTGCGCGAGTTGGATACGTATTGCGAGATTGTCCCCTATAACAAGTTCCCCAAAGACGACGAAACTGTCAAGGGAGTGATTCTGTCGGGAAGCCCCTTCTCCGTGTATGACGAGAGTGCGTTCAAGGTTGATTTGAGCGAAATCAGAGGTAAATACCCCATTCTGGGCATCTGCTATGGTGCACAGTTTATGGCGTATACCAATGGTGGCAAAGTAGAACCGGCAGGTACCCGTGAGTATGGACGTGCTCACCTGACTTCTTTCTGCAAGGACAATGTGTTGTTCAAAGGTGTGAGAGAGGGTACGCAGGTATGGATGAGCCACGGTGATACCATTACTGCTGTTCCTGAGAATTTTAAAACGATTGCGTCTACAGACAAAGTGGCTATTGCCGCTTATCAGGTGGAAGGTGAACAAGTATGGGGCGTACAGTTCCATCCGGAAGTTTTCCACAGTGAGGATGGTACACAGATGCTTCGTAATTTCGTTGTCGATGTATGTGGATGCAAGCAGGACTGGAGTCCGGCATCGTTCATCGAAAGTACAGTTGCCGAATTGAAGGCTCAGTTGGGCAATGACAAAGTAGTATTAGGTTTAAGCGGAGGAGTTGATTCTTCAGTAGCCGCTG
Organism: Bacteroides fragilis; assembly: GCF_019583405.1. Taxonomy (GTDB): domain Bacteria; phylum Bacteroidota; class Bacteroidia; order Bacteroidales; family Bacteroidaceae; genus Bacteroides; species Bacteroides fragilis_B. The sequence goes on from NZ_SZUU01000003.1 coordinate 102,400, forward strand.
TGCTGCTCAACAAGGCCATCGGTAAGAATCTGACTTGTATTTTCGTTGACCACGGTATGCTCCGCAAAGACGAATTCAAGAATGTAATGCATGATTACGAATGCCTCGGACTGAATGTGATCGGTGTAGATGCCAGCCGTAAGTTCTTCTCAGAACTGGAAGGTGTAACCGAGCCCGAACGCAAACGTAAAATTATAGGTAAAGGCTTTATCGATGTATTCGATGAAGAGGCACATAAACTGAAAGATGTGAAATGGTTGGCTCAGGGTACTATCTATCCGGATTGTATCGAGTCTCTTTCCATCACCGGTACTGTTATCAAGAGTCACCACAATGTGGGTGGACTTCCTGAAAAGATGAACCTGAAACTTTGTGAACCGCTGCGTTTGCTGTTCAAAGATGAAGTTCGTCGTGTAGGCCGTGAGTTAGGTATGCCCGAGCACTTGATTACCCGTCATCCTTTCCCGGGGCCGGGACTTGCGGTTCGTATTTTGGGTGATATTACTCCCGAAAAGGTGCGTATCTTGCAGGATGCTGACGATATTTTCATTCAAGGTTTACGCGATTGGGGATTATACGATCAGGTATGGCAGGCAGGTGTTATCTTGCTTCCGGTTCAGTCTGTAGGAGTAATGGGAGACGAACGTACATACGAGCGTGCAGTAGCTTTGCGTGCTGTGACTTCAACAGATGCCATGACAGCCGACTGGGCGCATTTGCCTTATGAATTCCTCGGTAAAGTGTCAAATGATATTATAAATAAGGTAAAAGGTGTAAACCGTGTAACCTACGATATCAGTTCAAAACCACCTGCAACGATTGAATGGGAATAAGCCGTTTGAAGATGGTATATATAAAAGACAGCCGTTCGGAGAAATTCGGGCGGCTTTCCTTTTTTGATGTACGTACAATGCGATTATGATTTAACAGAAAAGGGACATCCTCACGGACCTCCCTTCCCTTTTTTTCCTTTTTTAAACCTTATGTAGTTGCTATAAATCTCTTACCGCAACATCTTATTATTATACTAAAAATCAATACTTAGTAAAATTCTATATTATTATACTTCGTTCCTATTGGAAAACTTTTACTCCAGTGCTTTGCCGGCAGCCATCGGCCAATACGGGTTCTGATACATTACCGTAGTATTGATGTCTTCCGGATTGGTAGCTGTCAGTTGCATGTCTTGCAAACCGATCGGATCCAGATAGTATGCTTTGCGCCAAGTCAGACCGTCATACAACTGGTTGTTTGTTTTCGTTCTGCGAAGCGGGCGTAAATACTTGCTGTCTTCTTTCTGCGAGACATTAGCTTCTGTTGTACCATCGGCAACTACTGCCGAAACTTCTTTACCGTCTACTGTTTTTGTATAGTTCTTGTAAGCGGCATCCCAGAAGTTTACACCTTCAATGATGTAAGGCTTTGTAAGCAGCTGATCCCATGAACGCCATCTTTTCAAATCATCCCAGCGCATACCTTCACCGATAAATTCACAACGGCGTTCGCGACGGATATTGTAGAGAGTTGCATCAATCATTTTGTCACCGGAGTAGACTGCCAGGTCGTTTTCCTGTGTCAGGTCTGTAGCGGCGATTGTTTTGGTGTAATCTTCATCTACACCGGCACGGCGGCGAAGTGCTTTCCAGTATCCTTGGGCTTTGGCATCCAGCGAACCGGTCTTTTCGTAGCAGGCTTCCATGTAATTCAGGTTAGCTTCTGCCGCGCGGAAAATAATGCAAGCATTGCTTCCCAACAATTCGTCACTCTTACTCTGATCGTCATCGTATGTATAGGCTTTGCGTGGGCGATATCCTGTTACATCACGAGTCTGTTCCTGTTCTGAAATGATACCTGGTTTTTCGAAGTGGATCACTACGCCCGTATCAGCCACTGCCGTATTCTTGGTATCAGTAAGTAACGCATCTTTTTCACCCCATACAAACAATTGCAGACGTTCGTCGCGGTCTTGTTTTTCTTCTGAGATGGTAACGTCTCCATGATAGCCTGAGCCGGAAGCATAGATAGGTAAACCGTTCTTCATTACGAAACTATTGATAAGTGCGCGAGTGAGTCCGGTGCGGTCACCGTTCTTCAAACGTGCCGGAACGCAATGGGAAACACTCAATGATTTGATATATTGTTTCCACAACAACACTTCGTTGTAACCGGAAGCATCGGGGGTACTGAACATTTCGAAATATGGATTCCAGTCATATATCTGTCCGTATTCAGGACCCATCACATGAGAATTTTCCGTCAGTGTGCCCCGATCGGCTACTGCTGCGGCAGCGTTCATGGCTTCGGTCAGGAAGAAGTCTATTTCACCTGCGATATTAAAGGTTTTACCACTGTTGTAATTCATCTTAGCACCCGGCCAATCCGTATCTCCCGGTACGCGTCCTGTCCCTTGGTGATATTTTTCAAAAGTGGCTTCAAACAGAGCGACTCTCGATTTAAATAACTGAGCCACCTGTTTGTTGATGCGTTGATTGTCTTTAAAACCCTGATCTTTCAAGCGGCTGATAGCAGTATCCAGATCTTTGAGAATAAAACGGGCCACCTCGTTACGGGGTGCACGTTTGCTGTTTTCAATCAATACTTCGTTCTGGTCCGGCAATACTTTTTCAATAATTGGATAATCTCCGAATTTCACTAAAGCATTGTAGTAGGCCAGTGCCCTGAAAAAATAAGCTTCACCAATGTAATGGCTCAACTCTTCGGCAGAGCCTTGGATGGTACCGGCTTCTTCTTTAGGTAACACTTGCTCAAGCAAATAGTTCCAGGTACGAATACGATTCAGCGGGGTTTGTATTGTTTTACCTTCACTTACTTGCCAGTTGCCTGCAAAGTAATTCAGGTTACTTTCATCAGCCAACAGGTTGTCCGTGTTGGCATCATTGCGTTGTACACCCGAGTTCCATGCTGTCTGATGATACATTTTGGTACCATTGGAGTTTTCAAGATAGTCATTATAGTAATTAATGATATAGCTTCCTACCTGGTCCACCGTAGTGAAGTAGGCTTCCGGAGTCACTTGGCTGAGTGGTGCCCGATCCAGGAAGTCTTCACACGAAGTCATTACCAATCCGCCCATTCCTATTAATGAGCAGAAGTATATATGTTTTAATTTTAGTCCCATAGTTCGTTCGATGAATTAGAAGTTAACATTTAAACCGATTGAAATAGTTCTCTGCAACGGATACAGTTTTCCATCACCCCAGTCGCTACCCAGCAATTCCGGGTCGAATACACCACTGATATCAGATAACGTCAGCAGATTGTCTCCTGATACATAGATACGTACCGATTCCATAGCGGCTTTCTTGGTCCATGTTTTCGGCAAAGTATATCCGATTTGCATGTTCTTCAGACGGCAATAAGCAGCATTTTGCAGATAACCGCTTTGCGTACGCTGGTTTTTGTCGGTGTTGAAGTAAGGTTTCGGATAGTAAGCACCTGTGTTGGCTCCCAGAGGGTCACCTTCCGGACGCCAGTAGTCCATGTGCTCTGTGAAGGCGGCAGATTGCCATTGTCCGTCGCCAACAGCTCCCCAGAAGTATGGGCCGTCCAGCCAGTAGTCTCTTTTCATTACCCCTTGCAGGAAGATAGAGAAGTCGAGGCCTTTCCAGGATCCGTCCAGTGTTAAACCAAAGTTGTAGCGCGGAGTATTATTGCCGATTACCTTCAGGTCACCGTGGTCGTTCAGTGTGTTTGAGCCGTTGTTGACACCGTCTTTACCGTCGATATTGCCATACATGATGTCACCTGCACCCCAGGCTGTTCCCCAGTTTGGTGTACCGCCATTTGCCAGATGTTTATCCATTTCTTCCTGGCTTTGTGCGATTCCTACTGTTTCGTATCCCCAGATATCTCCAAGAATCTTACCGCCATAGTGTTTATCCAGAGACATTGTCGGATTCGGATACTTCAGGATTTTACGCATGTTGTCCGACAGTACAAAACGAACACCGTAGTTGAATTGTTGAACACGGTCTCTCCATGAGAGTTCGAGTTCCCATCCGTAAGACTTCATGTCACAGTTGTTGATGGCAGGAGCGCTGGCACCCAAAACAGAAGGCAGTGTAGGAGCCGGGCCGATCATGTCGTAAGTGTAACGGTTGTAGTAGTCAAACGAACCGGTCAAGCGGTTATTGAACAATCCCCAGTCGAGACCTACGTTCCATGATTCGATGGTTTCCCATGTCATCAAGCTGCTAACAATGCCCGGAAGACCTGCTGTGTTCTGTTTTTTACCACCCAGCAACCATCCTGAAGAGGCTGTTCCGGTTGGCATATTCTGATAGAACGGATACCATGCGTCTGTATTGTCCGTATTATTGTTACCGAGCTGTCCCCAAGAACCTCTCAGTTTCAATGTGCCGACCACTTTGGTCAACGGTTCGAAAAATGTTTCGCGTGCAATGTTCCATCCGGCAGAGAATGAAGGGAAGAGTCCCCAGCGTTTGTCACCGATAAAGCGGGAAGAACCGTCGTAACGTAAGTTAGCTTCCAGCATATAACGTTCTTTGTAGCTATAGTTGACACGTCCGAAGAAACCGGCGATAGCTCTTTCACGTTGCCATGCGCTGGCCTTTTTGTTGTCTTGAGTCAATCCCAGTGAGGGAACTTCCGGACTGATCAGATCTGTACCGAAACCGGTCAGGCCGCTTGGACGATAAAGTTCGGCATTGAAACCACCCATAACTTTAAAGTAATGATCGCCCAGTGTTTTGGTGAAGTCCGAATAGATGTTGGTAGAGAAGTAGTCTTCGTCTTCACGTGAATCCTGCACTTCCGAATAACCTGCGGCACCACCGTTCCAAGAAAGAAGATATGGTTCGTTGTTTACATCGTAAGCATAAATAGGCAATACAGCCCAATGTTGTTTGCGGATATATGTGCGCATACTTCCTTCTGCCACGATGCGCCAGTCTTTAATCGGTTCGAAAACAGCCTGTAACTGTTGGGTATACCAGTTCTTCTGGCTTGTCTGTTTACCTCCGTCTTCCAGCTGAACGATTTCCATGTCACGCTGGTAATGTCCATTCGGGTCAATTACCGGGCAAGTCGGCCAGCGGCGTGCAATATTGTGGAAGAATAAACCGGTCAGGTATGTCGGGCGGTGATAGTCCTCACGTGTCCATTTGCTGGTATAATTCAAAGTGACCCAGTCTGTCAGTTTTGCCGAGATTTTTGCATTCAGGGTGTAACGGTTGAATTTGTCTTCACCATGTTTCAGCAAGCCGGTCTGGTCAAGGAAACTTCCACTGATCATGTAAGTCAGTTTCTCAGTACCTCCACTGATGCTGAGGTTATGTTCTGTAGAAGGTACCCAGTCGCGGTAAAACTCGGAGAACCAGTCAGTATTGGCAAAAGCACCGCCGTAGTTTTGCCACTTCCCATCGGTTCCGGCCACGGTTCCGTAATATTCGGGTTGTGTCGGGTCGGTGTATTTTCCATCGATGTAGTTTTTAATTCTGGTCATGGCATCGTCGTTAAACACCGGATTACCTCCACCGTTTGTACTTGCTCTGTTAAAGTATTGTGCGAATGTATAAGAGTCTACCATTTCGGGTACTTGGATCGCGTCCGAGAAACGTACATTACCCGAGTAGTTGACTCTGGTTTTACCAGCTTTACCGCTTTTGGTTGTGATCATGATAACACCAAACGAAGCACGTGCACCATAAATAGAAGAGGAGGCAGCATCTTTCAATACCGAAATATTTTCAATATCATTTGGATTTACTGTGTTCATATCGCCTTCGATACCGTCAATCAGCACTAACGGACTGCCACTTGAACCTTCGCCTATGGTACCACCACCGCGGATATTGATATTCAGGCTACTGTCCAGAGTACCACCACTGCTTCCCACTGACATGTTTAATCCCGGGATTACACCTTGAAGTGCTTGAGATACGTTTTGTACCGGACGAGACTCAATCACTTTAGAGTCCACCATGCTGACAGAACCGGTCACATTGACCTTTTTCTGTGAGCCATAACCCACTACGACCACTTCATCCAACTGTTGTGAATCTTCTTTCATCGTAATGTTGATAGGAGAGCCGTCTACCTTCACTGTGACGGTTTTGTAACCGATAAATGAAATTTCAATTGTGCTTCCTTTAGGGGCGTCGATAGAGAATTTTCCATTCAGGTCCGTGATTGTACCTGTATTGTTTGCCAGGACTTTTACGGATACGCCGATCATGGGTTCTCCGGTTTCGTCCACTATTGTACCTTTTACTTTGGTGTTGGCTTGTTGTACAGTTTCAATTCCGTGTTCTTCGTAAGTATTGGCTGCTGCTTGCTGCGGTGTAGCACACCATAGCATGATAGAAGCAGCGATTGCCATTTTCAGGCGATTTGTTTCTCGAAACCGGATTAGGTTCGGAAACAGGTTAGTTTTTTCTGTCATACACTAAATTGTTCGGTTAAACATAAATTTGAATAGTTTGTTTTTAGGTTTTCCGATGGAGCTTGGTCGCTTCGGAGTTTGAGTTAAAAGTTTCTTTCTGTTTTTTTATTTCATAAGCTTATCGAATTAGGGTTATTGTATTTCTCCTGTATTTCCTTTCTCGTTTTTCTCCTCTCTGAACTGTGCTGATAATGCCAATCTCTTTCAGTTTTTATTAAGTATTCCAGGTACTTAATAGATCATGAAGCATTAAACTTGTTTATCGAAGTTCCAGACACGACTAAAATCATAATTTATTTAATCCCTGAATTTTATTTTGTCTTCTCTGTTTTGAGATTTGCCTGTTAGAAACCGAATTATGGGCTTTTAGCGATAACATTGTGTATTACTAATAGTCTACTTTGTTTTGTGAATAGTTGAGTCTTTTATAAAACCCGAGAACATATTTTATGATATAAATAAAAAAAAGCTTTTAAATTTATCGTTTATTAAAAGTTCTTCTTATCTTTGCCTCGAAACAGAGTGACTTGTTATGAATACAATGTATTTGTTAACTTAATATTAGGTAAAGATATTCTGGACCGTTAATTATAGATAAGTACCTGGAAAACTATGGCGTTTTTTTTATTTTTCTTGAATTACTTCTCTTTTTTTATTTCCACGACCAATCTCTCTTATCTTCAATCCCGATAAACAATTGTGAATAATATATCTGCTCTTATGGACTACTGATATGGACAGGGCAGGAGACTCTGTAAATGCAACCGGCATTAACGACGAATGCTGCCGTCATTTAAGGTGACAGACGGTTGCTTTAATAATCCGGCCTTTGTGGCGACGGAAGTGGCTGTTATGTGTAATAAAGACCCTATTTCAGTGTATTTTTTGTGGTTTCGGTCTTTTCTTTGCACACTTTTCATGCTTTTATGCAGAAAATCTATATCTTTGCAACCTAATTTAACATTAAAAGGTATGAGTTACAATTTGTTGAAAGGAAAAAGAGGTATTATTTTCGGTGCATTAAACGAGCAGTCTATTGCCTGGAAAGTAGCCGAAAGAGCCGTTGAAGAAGGTGCTGTTATTACATTATCAAATACTCCTGTTGCTGTCCGCATGGGACAGGTTTCTGCTTTGTCTGAGAAGTTGAATTGCGAAGTGATTGCTGCAGATGCCACTAACGTAGAAGATTTGGAGAACGTATTTAAACGCTCGATGGAAGTTCTCGGTGGTCAGATTGATTTTGTATTGCACTCTATCGGTATGTCGCCGAACGTTCGTAAGAAACGTACTTACGATGATCTCGACTATAATATGTTGAATACTACCCTGGATGTTTCAGCTGTTTCATTCCATAAAATGATTCAGGCTGCCAAGAAACAAAACGCAATTGCCGAATACGGTTCTATCGTGGCATTGAGCTATGTAGCTGCACAGCGTACTTTCTATGGATACAACGATATGGCTGACGCTAAGGCGTTGCTCGAGTCTATTGCCCGCAGCTTTGGTTACATTTATGGCCGTGAGCATAATGTGCGTGTAAATACGATTTCTCAGTCGCCTACCTTTACCACAGCCGGTTCCGGTGTGAAGGGTATGGACAAACTGTACGATTTTGCCAACCGTATGTCTCCGCTGGGCAATGCTTCTGCTGATGAGTGTGCAGATTATTGCATCGTAATGTTCTCTGATCTTACCCGTAAGGTGACCATGCAGAACCTGTTCCACGATGGTGGTTTCTCGAGTGTTGGTATGAGTCTTCGTGCTATGGCTACTTATGAAAAGGGGCTGGACGAATATAAAGACGAAAACGGTAATATCATTTACGGTTAAGGCTATGAAAATGCGGAAGGACTATATTCTCCTTGTTTTGTTAAGCCTGCTTTTCGTATCCTGCCGGATGGGGAAGGCGGAGCCTGTAGCAGATCCAATGGAGGAAGAGGGTATTTCCGTAGTCAGATATGATAAGCTGTTGGACGAATACGTTCGTTTCAACAGCTTTTCTGCTTTACAAAAAATGAATCTGGAATATTCTCTGCCTACTAAACTGCTGATTGAGGATGTATTGGTCATCGGGCAGGTAAGTGATGACCATATATTCCAGAGGCTGAAAACTTTCTATTCGGACACCACTCTGATTCGTCTGATAGAGGATGTGGAAAACAGATATCCCGAATTGGGATCCGTTGAGAAAGAATTGACCAAAGGTTTCAGAAAACTGCAGAAGGAAGTGCCGGATATCATGATTCCCATGATATACACACAAATTTCGGCATTCAATGAATCTATCGTTCTGTCCGACAGCGTACTGGGCATCAGCCTTGACAAGTATATGGGTGAAGATTATCCGCTTTACAAGCGTTACTATTATCCTTATCAGCGGCGCACTATGCGTCCCGACCGGATTGTACCCGATTGTCTGGTGTTCTATCTGATGAGCCAGTATCCTTTCCCGATGGATTATTCCCGTACACTGCTCGATGTGATGATGCACTTCGGTAAAATCAATTATGTAGTGCAGCACCTGTTAGATTATTCTTCCTCGGAAGAAGCATTAGGTTATTCGGATATAGAAAGAGAATGGTGCAAAGAGAACCAGCAGCAGGTGTGGAGATATATTCTTGAAAAAGATCATCTGCATGCAACAGATCCGATGGTGGTACGCCAATATACCCGTCCGGCTCCTTTCACCAATACTCTGGGTGAGAACATGCCTTCGATGGTGGGTACTTGGATTGGTACAAAAATCATCACTTCGTATATGAAACATCATAAAAAAACAACTTTACGGCAATTGCTTGAGATGAACGATTACGAACGTATGTTCACTGAATCTCGTTTTAATCCGTAACATTCTTATTATAAAAATCCCTTGTTCATGGATACCGCTCTCTATCTTTTGCCCGTTACATTGGGCGACACTCCCATCGAGTCTGTATTACCACCCTACAATAAAGAAATTATTCTGGGCATCAGGCATTTTATTGTCGAAGATGTCCGTTCGGCCCGCCGTTTCCTGAAAAAGGTAGATCGTGAGATTGACATCGATTCGCTCACCTTTTATCCCTTAAACAAGCACACTTCTCCTGAAGATATTTCCGGTTACCTGAAACCGTTGATCGGTGGATTGTCTATGGGAGTGATTTCGGAAGCCGGTTGTCCGGCTGTTGCCGATCCGGGAGCTGATGTCGTGGCTATTGCGCAACGTAAGAACCTGAAGGTAGTCCCGTTGGTGGGCCCTTCGTCTATCATTCTTTCTGTGATGGGATCGGGATTTAACGGACAAAGCTTTGCCTTTCACGGATATCTGCCTATAGAGCCGACTGAGCGTGCCAAAAAGCTCAAAGCTCTTGAACAACGGGTATATGCCGAACATCAGACACAGTTGTTTATAGAAACGCCCTACCGGAATAATAAGATGGTGGAGGATATTTTGCATAACTGCCGTCCGCAAACACGTCTTTGCATTGCAGCGAATATCACTTGTGAGGGCGAGTACATCCGCACCAAGACCATCAAAGAGTGGCAGGGAAAAGTGCCCGATCTGGCTAAGATACCTTGTATTTTTCTCTTATACCAATAACCTGTTTCAGGTGTTCATATTCCAACTCAAAGCATTCGCCGAAGAAGTGGGTGCCTAAGTTGTGTTCTATCTGTTGGAAAGTCCACAGTTTTCCTCCTTTGAACCGTGGATCGCAGAGGATAGAATCATCTTCCATGTCGACAATAAACAGATAAATCAGACGGTTGGTCTGTGCATTTTCGAAATGATAGGAGATGGTAAATGTCGGTTTCAGATCCGAAGCTTTTGGGAAAGCATTACTCAATAAACGGTTGGCACCTTCGGCCAGCGTCTCTCCGTACCGGAGGTAACATTCCATCGGTATATCCACTTTGAACTTATCGAGAATACAGCTTTGCGGACGATTGCAAAGAAATAGCATGCCGTGGGTAGAAACGGCAATGCGTATTACCGGGTTGATATAAGCATTCTTGTAGTTGATAGCTTCTACAGCCAGGCTTTTTCCAATTACGTCGCCACGAGTGTTGACGATGGGCACGTATTCTGTATGGGCCATTACATGATTAAAATAACGGATGCCTATCTGGTTGAACAGAATGCTGAGGATAAATATGGCAGGCGGCAATATGTGGTAAAGCACTAACGTGGAAGTCGGGGTGAGAGGGTGTGCTATCAGGATAGTCAGACTGATAACGGCAAAGTGCAGAATACCCAGAATCAAAACAACCCGTGCCGATACGACAGCCGATTCCGCTCCCTGGGCAAACAGTCGGCGGTTGCACTGGGCACTCTGGCGCAGGTAGTGGTTAATGAACCTTCTCCTGTGTAAGAAAAGAATAACCATTGGAATCAGTATACTGACTTCAAGTGTCAGGGGCAAAGCTCCTACCGGGACAAAATCTCCGGGAATGAGACTTGCCAGAGTCAGTAGTGTCAAAATTCCCGTAGAGATATAAAGGATAAAATTGGGTATGCGCGCCCCTTTACGGGACAGGGACCTGTATGAAAAGATAAGTCCGATACCTGTACCGATATAGATTGATATGTCCTGTGTTATAAATTCGCATAAAAGGATGGAAACAATAACAGGGATAAAGCCCAATGACATATTAAATGCGGAAGAAAGTACTCCTTTGTTACCCATATGTTTTTTATTGTATTATTTTGCCGTTTACTTGTAAAACAAACAAGGAGCCTGTTATGTTCTTACTACTTCTTATTAAATCGGATATGTTTCTCCGCATGATATGATGAACGTACTAATGGTGCGCTTTCTACTTGTTCGAATCCCTTTTTGAGCCCTGTTTCTTTATAGATGGCGAATTGTTCCGGGGTAATGTATGCCACAACCGGATAGTGTTTATGGGTCGGTTGTAGGTATTGTCCGATGGTAAGGATTTTGCAACCGACGGCAATCAAGTCGTCCATTAACTCCTCCACTTCGGCAGGAGTTTCGCCCAAACCGACCATAATACCCGATTTGGCTGTTGTACCGCTCTCGGCTATCTGACGGATCACCTCCAGGCTGGTGTGATAATTGGCCGCACTACGCACTTGTGGGCTGATACGTTTTACGGTTTCCATATTGTGGGAAATGATTTCCGGACCGGCTTCTATCACTTGGGTAACCAGTTCTTTGCGCCCCTGGAAGTCGGGGATCAGTACTTCGGTGGTCGTTTCCGGATTCAGGCGTTTGATTTCACGAATTGTTTGCGCCCAATGGGCGGCGCCCAAGTCGGGTAGATCATCGCGGTCCACCGATGTGATGACTGCATGTGAAAGCTTCATCAAGGCAACCGATTCTGCAACGTGCAACGGTTCGTCAGGGTCCAGAGGCAAAGGACGACCGGTCCGGGTATTACAGAATTTGCAACTGCGGGTACAGATGTCACCGGCAATCATGAACGTGGCCGTACCTTTTCCCCAGCACTCGCCCATGTTAGGGCAGCGCCCGCTGCTGCAAATGGTGTGCAGGCAGTGCGATTCGACAATACGTTTGGTTTCCGTATAGCGTTCGTTGGCTCCGATACTGATCTTAAGCCATTCGGGTTTGCGTACCCGTTGATCGTTTCCCATATGATAGTACTGTTTTGTTTAATGATAGAGAGGCTGTCTCAAAAGTTATATTCACCACAGATTACACAGATTAACACAGTATTAGTTTTCAAATCGTTGATTATCAACATGAATAATCTGTATTAATCTGTGTAATCTGTGGTGAACTCTGACATCTCTTCGAACGATTTCTTATAAATTGTTCAGGAAAAAGTTCGTTAACCTCGTATACAGATGATTCCGGGTATTTCCGCCATAAATGCCGTGATTCCGGTTGGTGTATACCTGCATGTCGAACTGTTTTCCAAGCTGTACCAGGTGTTCGGCATATTCGGTACAGTTCTGGAAGTGAACATTGTCATCTGCCATACCGTGTACCAAAAGCAGGTTTCCATGCAAGTTGTCTGCACGACTGAATGCTGAAGCAGCTTTGTAGCCTTCGGCATTTTCTTTCGGAGTACGCATGAAGCGTTCGGTATATACAGTATCGTAATATTTCCAGTCTGTAGGTGCGGCAACAGCGACTCCGGCTTTAAATACCGGTGTACCTTCGCTCATACTCATGATGGTCATGTATCCGCCGAAGCTCCATCCCCAGATGCCGATGCGTCCTTTGTCCACATAAGGCAGGCCACCCAGATATTTGGCAGCTTCCACTTGGTCTTTTGCCTCTTTTACGCCCAGGTTCAGATAGGTGCACTTCTGGAATTCGCTTCCACGGCCTCCTGTGCCGCGACCGTCCACACAAGCCACTACGTAGCCAAGACTTGCCATGTATGTTTCCCAGCTGATTCCCCATTTGTCCAGAACCTGTTGCGAACCCGGACCGCTATACTGGAACATCAGTACCGGATAGCGTTTTGAAGGATCGAAGTTCACAGGTTTCATCATCCATCCGTTCAGGTCCACTCCTTCTGTGGTCTTGAAAGTGAAGAATTCCTTTTGCGGTATGGCATATCCAGCTAACTTTTCTTTCAGTTTATCATTGGTCACCAGAGTTTTCAATACTTTACCCGTATTGTCATTCAGTGTAATCAGCATCGGAGTATCGAGGCTGGTAAACTTGTTCATAAAATATTTCATCGAACTGCTGAAGATCGGGCTGTTGGTTCCTTGCTGATTGCTCAGTTTCACCTTCTTGCCTTTACGGTCTATCTTGTATACAGCCTGGCGCATCGGACTCTCTTCGTTGCTGGTGTAATAGAACTCGTTGGTATCCGGATTCCATCCGATGAAGCTTTTTACTTCATAATTGCCGCTGGTCACCTGCTTAATCAGGTTGCCGTTCATGCTATACCAGTACAGGTGCGGATATCCGCTCTTGTCGCTTACAAAACTGAAATTGTCCGGATAGAACCGGATGTTGTCGAATACGTTCTCGTTGATGTAATAAGGAGATTCATCACGTAAAGCCAGCTTGCATACTGTACTGCGGGGATCGGCAAAATACATGTCGAAGCGGTTTTGATGACGGTTCAGCGTCATAATGGCCAGTTTGTTCGGATCTTGTGTGAAACGGATGCGTGGGATATAACCATCGGCGTCTATCGGCAGTTTTACCTGACGGGTCACTTTTGATTTGATGTCGAACGTATGTACCGATACCTTAGAGTTGGGATAACCTGCCTTGGGATATTTGTACGTATACTCGCCCGGGTAGTCCTGCAACGCATTGTTGCGTGGAGCCTCGCCGGCAAACAGCGGGAAAGTGTATGATGGCACTTCCGACTCGTCGAAGCGTACATAAGCCAGCATGGTATTGTCGGCATTGAACTCCAAGGCACGGTTGAAACCGAACTCTTCTTCATATACCCAATCGGGAATACCGTTCAGCACGCTGTTCAGTTTGCCGTCTTCCGTCACCTGAGATTCACTGTTGCCATACAGGAGCTTCACCAGGAAGATGTTATTGTCGCGGACAAATGCCACCAGATTGCCGTCCGGTGAGAATACCGGAGCTTGTTGCGGGCCGCCGTCCGAAAGTTTTTCTACGATATTGTTGGTAGTAACCCCTTTGTCGTTCCGTTTCACCGGATACAGATAGTGGACTGCCGTATAAGAGTGACGGTAGATAGGGGTTGTTTCCGTTGCAATCAGAATTTTTGATCCGTCCGGTGAAAACTGATAGCTGTCGAATTTCTTGAAAGGACATTTGCGAGCTTTGGCCACATCGAATACCACTTCCACCGGTTCACCCGTGCGGAAGGAATATTTCACGATTTGTGTGCCTTCGGCATTTCTTTGTGTGTAGTGTTCTCCGTCCGGCATGGGAACCACACCATAGATGTTTTCGGGACTGAACTTGCCTGAGTTGATCTCTTTCAGGTCGAGCGCTTTGCCTTCTTGTGCGAAGCCGGCAAGGCAGCACAGACAGAAAAACAGAAAAATGAATTTTCTTTTCATTGGCTTTAGATGATTTTTAGGTTGTTTCTATAGTGCCGGCAAAGGTAAGGATAAACGGTGAGCCTTCAAAACGAGAGGGTTAAAATATCTGTGAAATAGCGTTCGGAAACGAAAAAAACAGAGCCTCTGTTAGCTCCGGGCAGAGGCTCTTCCGGGAACAAACAGAGCTTCCGGAGAGCAGAAACGGAGGCTCCGTTCCGGACGTTGGAAACACGGGAAGTGGGCCAGACTCCGAGCCACCTCTCAAACAGTGCTGTATCCTTTTATTCATGGGTGTTTGAGCGTGTTTGAAAAACTGACTGAAATCGATTGGTGGGCCATATAATAAATACTAACAAAAAAAGATATATAAATATATCAGTTCAGATCGTGCGCAATTGGTGAGAAATGGTTCCGGATTTGTCGGGAGTTATCCCCCTTTCATCGGTTTTGCTACCGTTATTGACGAAAAAGCCTTTCCGGGTGGTGGCAAATAACCTATCTTTGTGGACGAAGATTAAATGAAATAATTAACAATGAAATGATATATGGAAAAGAAAGAGTTTTCATCTCCCGCTCGGAGATACGGTAAGTTTTTTATTGCCTTTATTTTTATAACGGCAGGAGTGCTTCTACTGGTCCGTAATCTGGGATGGATTACTTATGCCCTGTTTGACCTATTGGTGTCCTGGCAAATGCTTCTGATTCTTTTAGGAGTATACCTGATGTTGCGTCGTCAGATTCTGCGGGGATTGATTCTGGTTGGCATCGGGGCCTATTTAATAAGTCCGTATCTGGGATGGTTTCCGGCGGGAGTTCATATCACTCTTTTCCCGATTATATTGATCGTTATTGGACTCGCTTTTTTATTCAGGTCGAAACGTGCCCGGCACGAACGGATGCGGAGGGGAAACTTTGCCAGCAGCCAATATAACTCTACGGATGGAGTGCTTCACTCGGAGAATACCTTCAGCGGTATCAGGCAGGTGGTGCTCGATGAATTCTTTAAAGGCGGGACGATACAGAACTCGTTTGGCGGGACGGTTATTGACCTGCGGCGCACGACCCTTCCCGAAGGCGAAACGTTTCTCGATATTGATTGTACATTTGGTGGAATAGAAATTTATGTGTCTTCCGATTGGAAAGTAGTGTTTCGGTGTAACACCTGCCTGGGCGGATGTCAAGACAAACGTTTTGGTGGAGGTGTGATCGACCAGAACCGGATATTGGTCATCCGGGGCGACTTGACATTCGGAGGTGTTGAAATAAAAAGTTGAAAATAAAACATGGATATACATCCTATACAAGAATCTTCCCGACGGTGGATGACGGCATTGATACTGGCCGTTGCCGCAGCAGGGATACAAACAGCATTACTTTGGGGCTATGCCGGAGCCGATACGCTTCCGGCTGCAATAGACGGCTTTTTATCGGTCGGTTTGCTTTGCCTCCTGGCCTATCTGGCATGGTATGTCATCGGCCTCGTCTCTATATTGCAAACAGATCTGCTGATAGCCGCCTTGGCGCTGCTTTTTTGGCTGGCGGGAGGCTTTGCCGTGCAATATGTGATGGAACAGAACCTGGGACAAGTCTATGCGTCTTTCGGAGAGACGCTCCCTTTCCGCATATTGTTCGGAGCATTGGCTTGGGGAGTGATGATGTTGTGGTATCGTTTGCAGTCGTTGAGCACTGTTCAGGAGGAGATATTAGAAGAGGCTGTTTCAAGAGAAGAAGCCCTTCGTGAAGAACTGAAGCAGGCCGGATGCCGCGAAGAGAAAGCGTCGCCGGAAGAGGCGGAATGCATTGACCGCATCACGGTGAAAGACGGTACGCATATTCATCTGATCTGTACCGACGAATTGCTGTACATACAGGCATGTGGCGATTACGTCACATTAGTGACCCCTTCGGGACAATATGTCAAAGAGCAGACGATGAAGTACTTCGATGCCCATCTGCCGTCGGCCGGATTTGTGCGCGTACATCGCTCTACGATAGTAAACGTGACACAAATATCACGAGTGGAACTCTTCGGGAAAGAGAACTATCAACTCTTACTGAAAAATGGGGTCAAGCTGAAAGTGAGTAACTCCGGATATAAGCTGCTGAAAGAACGGTTGGAGTTATAACAACTCCTGTCAGGTAATAAACAGAAGAGGGTGTAGCCATACGAAGCGGATGGCTACACCCTTTTGTGCCCGGGGCTACACCCTTTCTTCCGGATGGCTACACCCTTTCGTCAGAAGAGACATTTCATGTAGCATGATCAATACTTTCTTTGCTTATATAATCTTTTTATATACTTTCTCAGATCTTTTAATTGGACATTATATTTCTTCTCTATCTCTATTGTGCTTATAAGAAATAACAGAACAAAACAATTAGTATAAACATCTTTTAAGTCGAAAACAAAATTGAAGTACAATTTGAAATGGAGAAAATCCAGTATACCTTTTCCCCATACCAGTATGCCTAAATATGCACAAATTATTGCTGCCGTAAAAAAGCTAATTGATACATCGAGAGTTTTGTTAAGCGGATCTATACTTTTGAAAAATTTATATCCCATAAATAGAATAAACCAAATTATTGCAAATAGTATAATGTGGAATAATAAACCTGCATCCATTCCCGTATTCTTATAAACAGAGTCGTTTACAAAGCTATATTTACTATTGAAAGTAGGTTGAAAGTCTAATATTTTAGGTATGATTTCAAAATTAGTATTCATAAATGAGGTATATATAATCAACTTAACACCTTGATCAATTAACACCAATACTACGATTAACAATATGATATTACGTGTTTTCATATAAATTCAATGAGTTGTATGGAGGCGAAGATACAGAAAAAAGTGGATAACAACCCTTTCCTATAACTTTTTTCGTATATTTGTACTGTTTACAAAAGCATAATATTCTATGACTGAATCGGCTCCGATGCCTTTATACAACGAGTTTACTTTCTTTCTGAAAAAATATTTTCCTTACAAGGTACAGAAGATATCTCTTAATGCGGGTTTTACATGTCCCAACCGGGACGGAACGAAGGGGCTGGGAGGCTGTACATATTGTAATAACCAGACATTCAATCCCGAATACTGCAAAACGGAGAAATCCGTCATCCGGCAACTTGAAGAGGGGAAGCAGTTCTTTGCCCATAAATATCCGGATATGAAATATCTGGCTTATTTTCAGGCTTATACCAATACTTATGCCGAACTTGAAGGACTGAAACGGAAATACGAAGAAGCTCTGAGCGTAGATGGTGTAGTGGGATTGGTCATCGGTACACGTCCCGATTGCATGCCGGATCCTCTGCTGCATTATCTGGAAGAGTTGAATAAACGCTCTTTCCTTTTGGTGGAGTATGGCATTGAAACCACCCGGGATGCTACACTCAAACGTATTAACCGGGGGCATACCTATGCCGATACGGTAGAAGCCGTTCAACGGACCGCAGCTTGTGGTATTTTAACCGGGGGGCACGTCATTCTCGGTCTTCCGGGAGAGAGCCGCGAAGAGATCATAGCCCAGGCGGCAGAGTTGTCACGTTTGCCCCTGACCACTCTCAAAATGCATCAGTTGCAGCTGATACGTGGCACGAAAATGGCACGTGAGTTTGAACTCCATCCCGAAGATTTTCATCTCTTTAGTGTCGACGAGTATATCGATCTGGTAATCGACTATGTGGAACATCTGCGTCCCGACCTGATACTCGAACGGTTCGTTTCACAATCACCTAAAGAACTCTTGATTGCACCCGACTGGGGATTGAAGAATTATGAATTTACAGCCCGCGTGCAAAAAAGAATGAAAGAAAGAGGTGCTTATCAGGGAAAGGCATACTCGGTTTAGAAAAAAAGAACTATTTTTGCGAAGCGAATGAGTTGCGAGTTACGAGTTGCAAGTTTAGAGTGCCGTTGGGCGTTGTTACTCGTGCCCCGTAATTAATTAAACTAAAATAAAGAATGGAACAGAAAACAAGAATTAAAGGAAACGTTCATTATGTGGGAGTTAACGACCGTAACAAGCACCTCTTTGAGGGAATGTGGCCTTTGCCCTATGGAGTTTCGTATAACTCTTATCTGATTGATGATGAAATGGTGGCACTGATCGATACAGTGGATATTTGCTATTTCGAAGTATATCTTCGTAAAATCAGAAGTATCATAGGCGACCGTCCTATCAACTATTTGATTATAAATCACATGGAACCGGACCATTCAGGTTCTATCCGATTGATTAAACAGCACTATCCTGATATTGTAATCGTTGGCAATAAGCAGACTTTTGGAATGATCGAAGGTTTCTATGGTGTGACAGGCGAGCAATATCTGATAAAAGATGGTGATTTCCTTGCTCTCGGACGTCATAAACTGCGTTTTTACCTTACTCCGATGGTGCATTGGCCGGAAACGATGATGACATTCGACGAAACGGATGGTGTACTCTTTTCTGGTGATGGGTTCGGCTGTTTCGGTACGCTGGATGGCGGATTTGTGGATACACGCATGAATATCGATCACTATTGGGGCGAAATGGTACGTTATTACTCCAATATCGTCGGAAAATACGGTTCGCCCGTACAGAAAGCTTTGCAAAAACTGGGAGGACTTCCCATTTCGACCATTTGCTCTACACACGGTCCGGTATGGACCGAAAATATCACTAAGGTGGTAGGCATTTACGATAAACTGAGCCGCTACGATGCAGACGAAGGTGTGGTGATTGCTTACGGAAGCATGTATGGCAATACCGAACAGATGGCGGAGGCCATTGCTGCCGAACTGTCGGCCCAGGGAATTAAAAACATTGTGATGCACAACGTCAGCAAGAGCAATCCTTCTTATATCCTTGCCGATATCTTCCGTTACAAAGGGTTGATTGTCGGTAGCCCGACTTACAGTAACCAGATTTTCCCGGAAATAGAGTCGCTTCTGTCCAAAATACTGGTACGTGAGTTGAAAGGACGTTATCTGGGCTATTTCGGTTCGTTCACATGGGCCGGTGCCGCCGTGAAACGCATGGCCGAGTTTGCCGAAAAAAGTAAATTCGAACTGGTCGGCGACCCTGTAGAGATGAAACAGGCCATGAATGATATCACCTATCAACAGTGTGAGAATCTGGCGCGTGCCATGGCCGACCGTTTAAAAAAAGACAGAGTATAAGTTACCCCTAATTTATTAACCTGATAAAAACAATCGAACATGAGACTAATCATTCAGCCGGACTATCAGTCCGTTTCTCAATGGGCAGCACATTATGTTGCTGCTAAGATCAAAGCTGCCAATCCTACTCCGGAAAAACCTTTCGTATTGGGTTGCCCCACCGGATCATCTCCTCTGGGTATGTATAAGGCACTGATCGACCTGAATAAAAAAGGAATCGTATCGTTCCAGAATGTTGTTACTTTCAACATGGACGAATATGTGGGACTGCCGAAGGAACATCCGGAAAGCTACTATTCTTTTATGTGGAACAACTTCTTCAGCCATATCGACATCAAACCGGAGAACACGAACATTCTGAATGGGAATGCTGCCGATCTGGATGCTGAATGTGCACGTTATGAAGAGAAGATCAAATCGTATGGTGGTATCGACCTGTTTATGGGAGGTATCGGTCCCGACGGTCATATCGCTTTCAACGAGCCGGGTTCTTCACTGAGTTCTCGCACTCGTCAGAAGACACTGACTACGGATACGATTATCGCTAACTCCCGCTTCTTCGATAATGATATCAACAAGGTTCCCAAAACTTCGTTGACAGTCGGAGTAGGTACTGTGCTTTCTGCCCGTGAGGTGATGATTATCGTAAACGGTCACAACAAAGCACGTGCATTGTATCATGCCGTAGAAGGTGCTATTACTCAGATGTGGACTATCAGTGCGTTACAGATGCACGAGAAAGGTATCATCGTTTGTGACGATGCTGCTACTGCCGAACTGAAAGTAGGTACTTACCGTTATTTCAAGGATATCGAAGCAGATCATCTCGATCCGCAATCGTTGCTGAAGTAATACATAAGCATAAAAATAAAGAAGAGGATAGGTCAATCGTTTTTTCGGCCTATCCTCTTCTTTTTATCGGTCTGATACATAAAGTCCGGTTGGGCGGGACTAATCTTTCAGACCGTCTTTGATCCCTTCCATTGCTTTCTCGCCTTTCTTCACAGCTTTTTGGGTACCTTCTTTCACATCTTTTGCTGCATCCTTCGCTGTGTCTTTGGCTTTCTCAAAAGCGTCTTTGGCACCCTCTTTCAAGTCATTGCCTATTTTCTTCAGCTTCAGGGCGGCATAAGTGGATTCCAGTTTTACTATCTCGTCCTTTTCGTTCGAGGTCATTTGCTCACTGAATTTGTTATAACTGTCTTTTAGCTTCGTAAATTGCTCGTCAGCTTTTTCCCAGTCGGCTTTTGTATAGTCCTGGGCGTTTTTCTGTACGCTTTCGACAAAAAGCTTGAAGCCGTCCAGATACGACTCCTTTGTTTGGCTGCATGCGGTGGCAATGGCCAGTACTAATGCAAGGAATAATACTTTCTTCATAATCAAATACTATTGTTTAGGTTTTATATATTAACACCGTGTATTTGAAAATTGTTTGCTGGGGTCAGGCTTCTTCCAGTTCCCCTTTGCCTTGCCGGACGATGGTTACCTCTCCGTCAGTACAGTTTACGATGGTCGAAGGTTCGATTCCGCCGATTCCTCCGTCGATCACAAGATCTACCTGGTCACCGAACTTCTCGTCTATCAGTTCCGGGTCAGTGATATACTCTATGTCTTCGTGTTCGTCATGAGGCAGGGTAGTGGTCATGATCGGAGCATCCAGCAGACGCGCGATCTCCCGGATGATGTGGTTGTCCGGCATACGGATGCCCACTTCCTTCCGGTTACGGAAGATTTTAGGTAACCGGTTCGTTCCGTTCAGAATAAAGGTGAAGGGACCGGGCAGGTTGCGTTTCATCAGTTTGAAGATGTTATTGTCTACCTTGGCATATTCGCTGATACTGCTCAGGTCGTAGCAGATGATAGAGAGATTGTTTTTCTTTGGGTCTATTTCCTTAATCCGGCAGATGCGCTCGATGGCACGTTCCTTCAGGCCGTGGCAACCGATGGCATACATGGTATCCGTGGGATAGATAATCAGTCCCCCGTCATTCAGCAGGTCTACAATCCGTTGCAGGTCCTGGGGATTATTGTTTTTCTCGTAAAGTTTGAGTATCATAATTGTTCGTTATTTAATCTTCTTTTTTAAGAAATCAAGTGCTTTTTCTACGGCTTTTTCCTTTACTTTTTCCTTCACGGAATCTTTATTGGCCGTAGTTGCCGAATCCAGTCCCAGTTTTTTCCCTATTTCGCTTATTGCCTTATCTGTGACTGCTTCCACTGCCTGGTTGGTCATGCTTTTCGTATCCAGTGAAACTTTGGGCGAAGAGAAAGTGCCCCCTATTTTCAGGTCGAGTGTAGTCAGTTTGGCAATATCACCCGCTGATGCCGGCAGCTTGATTTTTCCCGAGTAGTCGATGCTCTGGTCAAGTCCCGTACTTCCTGAAAGGTTCATCACATAGTCTCCTAACTTAATGTCGAACGGTTCGGTAGACACCCTTCCCTCTTTGATGGTGAAGTCCAGCGTCATGTCCTTCACTTTCATATCTTTGAGTTCAGGCTTCTTCACGGCATCGGCTATCTGGTCGATAACCTTTACACCGCTGAGGCTAAGGTCTTTGGTCGAAAGGCTGCCATTGCCTTGCATCGTATCCATGACGGGCTCCATCCGGTTGTCGAGCAAAGTCTGCACATGCATGTTGCCGGAGAAGTTTCCTTTCAGATTCTCGAAAATAGGAGCCATTTGCTGTACCATATTCAATTCTTTGTAGGCTTGTGCAAAGCTGAGTCCCTCCAGGCGGAACCCCGCATTCATCTCCGGTTTTTTTAAGTCGGCGGTAGAATAATATCCGTTCATAATAGCCTTGCCTCCCATGGTGTTCATCGACAGGTTTTTCATATCCACTTTTCCGTCTTTTACAACCAGTTTTCCATTCATATTCGTAAAGGCCATCTTGTCGAACAATACCTCTTTCAGGTTGGCATCCATCTGGAAATCGATATTGCGTGGAACCTCTATCAGGCTGGCTGCTTCATCGGGCGAAGCTGCCTGTGCCGTTTGGGTGGTACTGTCGGTTGAGACTGTCATAAAGTCGTTCAGATTGAGATGGTTCGACCGGACATTCAAGGTACCTTTCAATGTAGTGCCTTTCAGAGCATAACCCATGTAATTTTCAAATCGGCTGTCGGTAGTAAGGTCGTTCTTGCCAATAGCTACTGTGGTCTCGCTGAGTTGCAGATATTTCGGAGTGAAAGTGAACAGGGATTGTCTGATTTCTACATCAGGTATCTCTTTCATTTTTAGTTTCATGTCGCTAAGGGCGATGGTACCCGATGCGGAGAAACGGTCATATTGCTCTTTTTCGATGTACGAAAGGCGTCCGCCCATCTTCATATCTGCACGAATGGTGCCATTCAGTTCCATGTCGTCCAACGGGTATACTTGCTTGATCATTCCTAAATTAAGCACTCCCTTTGCTTCGGCTGTAAAGTCCGGATCGCTGACCGGTGTCTTTATATCGGCAGTCAGGCTAAACGGGTTGTTTGCCAGACGGAAGCTGAAAGGACGAATGTTGATTTCTGTCAGGTCGATATTACCTCCCGGGTTACGTACTTGTGCGTCAATGTTGATCTGGTCGACTCCTGCCGGCAGGGACGGATAACGGAACATGGCATTCTTTACTGATAATTGCACATCGAACCGGGGGACGGTATCACCTTGCAATACTCCTTTTGCCGTGGCTTCGAGGGTAGCGGTTCCGTCTGTTTTCAGATTCTTGAATTCTTTGGAGTAGATGGCTGGTATCAGGGACAGAATTTCCTTAAAGCCCACTTCGCTGGTATTGAGCTTCAGGTCCATGTCGATGGCAGGATCTTTCAGTTCTACCCATCCGTCGATGCCTGCCTTAATGGCGTTGAGGCGAAATTCATTCTTTTTCAGTGTGAATTTGTGATGTACGAGGTCAGCGTCCACGTCCATTTTGGCATAGATGTTGGCTTGTGAGAGGAAGGGAATACCATTCATCTTATAAGTCAGGGCTTCGGTCTCTGCTTCTAAATTGAGCAAAGTCTGGTCGCTGCCCAGGTCGCCCGAGCAAAGCGCATTGAAATTGTGTATGTCGGCATACATGGCGGACTGCCGGTCGTCATACACCACATTCATGTTCTTGATAACAAAGCGCTGAAGTTTAACCCGGAAGGGAGAAGATTCGCTGCTCTCCGATGTCTCGCTGACGGTGGCTGAATCGGGTTTCATGATATCCCAGTTGGCTTTGCCGTCAGGAAGTACGATGGCATGTAGCCAGGTATCTGTGACAGATACTTTGGAAACATCGTATCCGCTGTCTCCGAAGAGCGAAAACAGGTTAATGGCGGCAGTAACTTCACCGGCTTTCACCAGCGTGTCGTTTTCAAACGCTCCTGTTCCTTTCAGCCAAAAATCGTTTAGGGTAACGGAAGCTTTCGGGAAATTACGGAACAGACTGATGTCGAGGCTGCTGAAATCGAACCGGGCGTTCAGCATTTTGTTTCCTTCGGCTTTTACGATACCTTCAATTTTGCCACGGAAGGCAAAAGGAAGGAGAAACATCAGTATCAGGATGACACCGATGACGATTGTTGTAATTTTGAGTCCTTTTTTCATAATTGCACTGGTTGTTAGGTTGATAGTGGTAACAAAGTTAATAATAAAAGACGAGAAGTCCAAGGTGATGATGGATTATGTTTGGATAGGAGCAAGTTAAGCTCACCACAGAGTAACACGGAGTCTCACAGAAATTTTAAGTACCTATAATAAAAGATTAAAACTCTGTGAAGTTCCGTGTTACTCTGTGGTGAATCGACTTCAAGACCATTGAAGAAATGAACTTATCTTATTTCTTCTTTTTTCGTAATTCCTCTGCGATTCGCCATTGTATGGCCGCTTCTGTCTCTTTCCCCACCTTCAGCAGTGCATCTCCAAAAAGTTCGTGTGCACCTGGATGTTCCGGTTTCAAGGTGGTTGCTTTGTCAAGATCGGCCAAGGCGCCTTCCGTATTCTCTGTTTTCAGACGGAGTTTGCCCCGGTTGTAGAGTGCCTTGAAATCTGTCGGACGAAGACTGACTGCCCGGTTCAGGCAACTCTCGGCATCAAAGAACTCTTTCTCGTTGAAAAGTGTGATTCCTTTCCGTATCCATGCATCGGTGTATTCGGGATATAGTTCGATTGCTTTGTCGTAATTGGCCAGTGCAGCCCGGGTATCATGTGCCTGGGTGATGCATTCGTTGCCCATCAGCAGATATTCCCGTGCGTACTTTTGCAGACTTTTTTGCTGTGCGGCCATTTGTTCCTGTAACTTCCTTTTCTGTTCACGCAACAGGTTGATGACACCCAGTTTCCGGCGGATCAGTCTTCGGGCGGTAGGCTTCTCTATGTCATAACGGGAGTGGATGGCCAAGAAGAACTGTTCAAGACACGCTTCGAAATCTCCTTTATCGAAAGCACGGGCAGCTGCGGCATATTGCACATCGGCTTGTGCCTGTTTCAGAGCTTTGTCGATAGCTTGCCGGTTGTTGAATCTTCCGGAAAAACTTACGATTTCGGGACGGACAAAGATGTCGGCACGGCTGACAGGCTTTTTTAATTGAATGCCCTCGAGCGAGGTGCAACGGCTGAGAGCTACGTATGCTTGTCCTCCGGCGAACACTCCACCGGTGAAGTCGATAACTACGCGACTGAAGGTCAATCCCTGGCTTTTGTGTACGGTGATGGCCCATGCCAGCCGAATGGGATATTGAGTGAAGGTGCCTAATTCTTCTTCTTCGATCTCTTTTTTTTCTTCATTGTACTTATAGCGAATGTTTCGCCACGATTCACGGTGGACATCGCACTCTTTACCGTCATCGGTGATGACATAGATGATACCGTCGTTATCGATTCCGCTTACTACACCGATGGTCCCGTTCACCCAGCGGCGTTCAAAATCGTTCTTGATAAAGATGATTTGTGCTCCGGGTTTCAAAGTCAGGTCCTTGGATGTCGGCAGGCTGCTTTCGGGAAAATCTCCGTTGATTTCGCCTTCGAATACTACCGGATCTCCGGGGAGTTCGGCAAGTCGTCGGTCATTGATGGTTTCCACCGTATCGCGACGGGTGGCAAGGGTGATGTACATATCCTCTTCCGAGGCATCGATGGGAGCGCCATAGCGGGTATTGAGCAACTGAAGGTCTGCGGCTCCGGCAGCTCCGCTGCGAATGTGATCGAGTACGCTGACAAAAACCGCGTCCGACTGCCGGTATACCTTTTGCAATTCGATGGATACCAACTCTATTTCGTTGAAAACCCGTGCCGAAAAAAAGTAAGGAGTGGGATAGAAACGGTTGATGATTTCTCGTTCATCTCCTTTGATCACCGGTTCCAGCTGGAATACATCGCCCACCAGTAAAACCTGTTTCCCGCCGAATGGGTCACGCAGGTTGCGGCTGTATACTCGCAGGATACGGTCTACGGCATCAATCATATCTGCCCGCACCATCGATATCTCGTCGATAATGACCAACTCTACCTGTTCCAACAGTTTCCGATGGGGCTTGGTATACTTGAAGAATTCGTGGATACGTCCTCGTTGCAGGCTTAGGTTGGGGTCGTCGGGCAGCAATGGATGGAAGGGGAGCTTGAAGAAACTGTGTAAAGTACTGCCACCGGCATTAATGGCGGCGATGCCGGTGGGGGCCAGTACGATATGCTTTTTCTTGGTGTTCTTGCAGATATACTTCAGGAAAGTTGATTTACCCGTCCCCGCTTTTCCGGTGAGGAAAACCGATTGCCGGGTGTACTGAATCAGGTTCAGTGCATCCTGAAATTCTTTATTGCCGGTGTCTATAGTAAAT
The DNA here is from genome assembly GCF_019583405.1 of Bacteroides fragilis. GTDB lineage: Bacteria > Bacteroidota > Bacteroidia > Bacteroidales > Bacteroidaceae > Bacteroides > Bacteroides fragilis_B. The sequence continues at coordinate 128,758 of NZ_SZUU01000003.1, forward strand.
TCCACGTCAGATGATACCGAAATGTTTTAATGCTTTTTGTATGCCGTCTTCGTCCACCGATGCAGTCACATAATCGGCTGCCTCTTTGACTTCGTCGTTTGCGTTGCCCATGGCCACTCCAATGGCTGCATGGCGCAGCATGCTGATGTCGTTGCCTCCGTCACCGAATGCCATTGTCTCTTCCAGGCGGATGCCGAAATGGCGGATGATTTCGTCTATCCCTTTTTGCTTACGGATACCTTTTGCCACAACATCTGTGAATGCCGGAAACCAACGTCCGGACTCGCAGTGCGGGAGTAAAGGCAATATGTTTTTTTCGTTTTCGGTGGTGATGAACGGGGTCATCTGGAAGATCTCGGTTTGGGTAGCTTCGGCAGTAGTCTGGACGGGCAGGATGTCTACATGCAGGAACTCGTGGAAAATTTGGTTTACCAGTTCGTTGGGGTTGCAGACGGCTACGGTATGTTCGGCGACAAAGATGCAGGGAAAACCTTTCTCGTCCGAAAGGGCAGCAAGTGTCTTGACATCTTCTGCCGGGATGGAATGTTTGTAAATCACTTCATCTCCTACAAAGCAGTATCCTCCGTTCATGGTGATGTAACCGTCTATCAAACTTTGTTTCTGGAGAGCCGACAGGTTGTTAATAATCGCTTTCGGACGTCCGGTAGCAATGAAAATCTTAATTCCTTTAGCTTTGGCTTCGGTTATGGCCGAGAGGGCAGACGAAGGAATTTCGTGCGTGTTGAAACTAACCAACGTCCCGTCTATATCAAAAAACAGGGCTTTTATCATACGTCTTTTCTTTAATGGAGCACAAATGTACTGAAAAAGCCTGATATAGAGTAACTGAATACCACAATGATGGTAAATTTTAACTGCTGTCTGCTAAAATAGCTCATTTGGTTTCATTATGAAACAGATGAATTGTACATTTGCAGGCTGAACTTAAAAAGAGAACCCTTATGAAATATAACTTTGATGAAGTGATAGAACGCCGGGGGACAGACTCGGTGAAGTATGACGCAGTGCCGGAACGTTGGGGACGAAATGACCTGCTTCCGATGTGGGTGGCCGACATGGATTTCCGTACTCCACCTTTTGTGATAGAAGCCATCCGTCGCCGGTTGGATCATGAAGTGTTGGGATATACTTTTGCCTGCGAAGCCTGGTATACATCCATTATCAACTGGCAGAAAGAACGCCATGGGTGGAATATTACCCGGGAGATGCTGACATTTACTCCGGGAATTGTGCGTGGACTGGCTTTTGCTTTGCAATGTTTCACTGTTCCGGGCGATCGGGTGATGGTGATGCCTCCTGTCTACCATCCGTTTTTTCTGGTAACGGAACATAATCATCGGGAAGTGGTCTATAGTCCGTTGGTCTTGGAAGATGGACAGTATCAGATCGATTTCGAACGTTTCCGTACCGATGTGAAAGGATGCAAAATACTGATCCTTAGTAATCCGCATAATCCGGGAGGACGTGTATGGACCCGGGAAGAGTTGGCTGAGATTGCGGAAATCTGTTATGAGAATCAGGTTTTGGTCATTTCGGACGAAATCCATGCCGACCTGACATTGCCCGGATATACGCATCCCACTTTTGCGTTGGTATCGGAGAAAGCCCGTCGGAATTCACTCGTGTTTATGTCGCCCAGTAAAGCTTTCAACATGCCGGGACTTGCCAGTTCGTACTGTATTATAGAGGATGAAGACATTCGTCGTCGTTTCCAGGCGTATATGGAGGCCAGTGAGTTCAGTGAAGGACATTTGTTTGCTTATCTTGGAGTGGCCGCTGCTTATAGTAATGGAACGGAGTGGTTGGATCAGGTGTTGGAATACATTCAGGGAAATATTGATTTTACGGACGAATATCTGAAAGCGAATATCCCCGTAATACGGATGATTCGTCCCCAGGCTTCTTACTTGATTTTCCTGGACTGTCGCGAACTGGGACTGTCGCAGAAAGAATTAGTAAGTTTCTTTGTTGATGATGCACATCTGGCACTGAACGATGGTGCAATGTTTGGCAAAGAGGGAGAAGGATTTATGCGTCTTAACGTGGCTTGTCCGCGAAGTGTGCTGAAGCAGGCACTGGATCAGATAAAGCAGGCATACGGGAAGAAGCATGACACAATAGCATAATTTGTGGAATTTATATAAAAAGACTTTCAGGATGAAAAAAAATAGTTTCGAGACACAAATACTGCATACTCCTTTTGAGAAAGAGGATGCATATCATTCTCTTTCCATGCCGGTATATCATACTGCTGCTTATGAATTTGAAACTGCTGAAGAGATGGAAGCTGCTTTCTGTGGACGGACAGCCGGACATGCTTATTCACGAATTACAAACCCTACAGTGCAGTACTTCGAGCAACGCATACAGGCTGTGACCGGTGCGTTGAGCGTGACGGCATTGAATTCCGGAATGGCTGCCATCAGCAATGCTCTGATCACTTTGGCAAGTACAGGAGCTAATATCGTGACTTCGGCGCATTTATTCGGCAATACCTATTCATTCCTGAAAAGTACTTTAGGAGCTTTTGGGGTAGAAGTACGTTTCTGTGACCTGACATGTCTTGAAGAAGTGGAGAGGCAGATCGATGAAAATACTTGTGCGCTTTTTCTGGAGGTTATTACCAATCCGCAGCTGGAAGTGGTCGATTTGAAAGCCCTTGCCGGTATTGTCCATAGCGCCGGAGTACCATTGCTGGCAGATACAACGGCGGTTCCTTTCCATGTGTTTCGTGCCGCGGATTTCGGAGTCGATATTGAGATTGTGTCCAGTACGAAATATATTTCGGGAGGAGCTACCTGCATTGGAGGACTGATAATTGACTATGGCACCTTTGATTGGGGCCATTCCGGTAAGTTGGAAGCTTTGAGTACAGAGACTGGGAAGGAGGCTTTTACCGCCAAACTCCGTAGGGAGATTCATCGTAATCTCGGAGCATACATGACTCCCCAGGTAGCTTATATGCAGACACTCGGGCTTGAAACAATGGAAGTCCGGTTTGCCCGGCAGGCGGAAACATGTTTGAAACTGGCACGGTGTTTGCAAGAACTGCCGGAGGTTGAGTCGGTGAATTATACCGGCTTGGAGACCAATCCGTTTTATGAATTAAGTACCCGGCAGTTTGGTTCTCTTCCGGGCGCGATGTTGACGTTCGACCTTCCATCGCGTGAAATATGTTTTCGTTTCATAAATCGGTTGAGAATCATACGTAGGGCCACGAACTTATTTGATAATAAAACGTTAGCTATCCATCCGGCAAGCACAATCTACGGTTCGTTTACCGAGAAGCAGCGCCGGGATATGGACATCAGTCAGAAAACCATTCGCCTTTCGGTAGGGCTGGAACGGGCTGATGACCTGCTGGAAGATATCATACAGGCTCTGAAAAGCTAAATTTATCATTTACAAACTTTATACAATGCTGCCAAAAAAAGAAAACCTGGAAGAAAAAGAGAGAACGAAACATACGGTTGATAGTCTGTATAAGGACTATGTCGACGACTTGTTTTCGTATGCTTTAGGATTCGGGTTTGATAAACAGGCAGCGATGGATGCCATTCATGACGTGTTTTGCAGGGTATGTATTCGTGAGAAGGATGTTCAGGAGATACAGAATCCTAAATTTTACTTGTTGCGTGCCCTGCGAAACCAATTGATTGACACCTATAAACTTAAACGGAACTATTCGGAGGTTCTTACCGGTGAGATTACCGATGAACTTCCATACAGAATCAAAATCACCGTGGAGGATGAAATGATCGCGGCGGAAGAACAGGCGGAAGTGTCACAGAAAGTCGATGAAATTCTGAGTGTGCTGACCGAACGCCAACGCGAGATTATTTATTTACGCTACATGCAGGAATGTTCCTATGAGGAAATTGCGGAGATCATGCAAATCAGTGTTCCTGCTTGTCGTAAACTGCTCTATCGGACCTTACTTAAACTGAAGCACAATAATACGTTAGTGCTCTTCTATCTCTTACTTTCTATTAATGTTGGTTAAATAAGGCACCAATTTAAATTTTATTCGGGAAAAGTGGGTATGAAACCTGTGCCCGTTCGTGTTCTATGCAGACAATAGTGTTATTAAACTCTTTAAGCACCTATTCTGAATGGAAAAAACGAAGCGGGATAGCAGACATATTGATCCTTTGAAAGATGAAGAGAAATTCTTCCAGTGGTTAAAATTCAAGAGCGTTCGGATGAATAGGGAGCGCCTCTCGAAAGATGATCATGAGCGTCTTCGTCAGCGGATCCATGCTTCTCTGCGCATGTTGCGGCGAAAACGGACCATCAGGAGGGGCGCCTATTATGGTATATCCGTGTGCATCGTTATTGCATTAGGAATCATTTCTTATTTGAATCGTTATGAGAGGGTGGAACCGGTAACGCCTGTTACTGAACAAAAAGCGGAGATTGTCTGGCAACCTTTGAAATCAGAAGATATCCGTTTGGTAAGTGGCGATAGTATAACTTCGTTTCGGCAGAATGTACACCTGCTCTTAACTAAGGATGGATCGGCTATGGTCTACCATCCCAACAGCGGACAAGAAAAGATCAGGATGGAACAGAATGAGGTCAATGAGTTGGTGGTTCCTTACGGTAAACGGTCGAAGGTGAAACTGGAAGATGGAACAGAAATCTGGTTGAATTCCGGTTCTGTTCTTAAGTTTCCTACCCATTTCTCGGGAGAGAAGAGGGAAGTGAGCCTGAAAGGCGAAATGTATGCCGAAGTAGCCGCAGATAGGAAGAAACCCTTCATAGTGCATACGGCACATTTCGATGTGCAGGTATATGGTACCCGCTTTAATGTATCAGCTTATGAAGATGAGGCGTTTCCTTCGTGCGTACTTGTGGAAGGTATAGTCGGATTTCGTCCGGAGTCCGGTCCTGAGATACGCATGAAAGCAAACGAAAAAGTGTTCTATGATGGGAAGCAATGTGAAAAAAGAAAAGTTAGTGCCTCCAGATATACTTGCTGGAAGGAAGGTTATCTGGAATTGGATGATGCCAATATGGTGGATGTACTGAATCGGATAGGACGATATTATAATCTATCGTTTAACTTCGGTGATAAGAAGCAACTGACCGGTAAGAGATGTTCGGGAAAGATCTATTTATCCGATAATATTGATAATGTATTGACGACTATATCATTACTGTATTCTACTGATTACAGGAAAGAAGAGCGGACTATTTTTATATCTGAGAACCCATAAAATGGTAGAGCCTATGGAATGACACTGAACACTATGACACGCACACACACAACCCCCACGAAAAGGATAGAGTGATATCCTTCCTCTAACTTACACACACGACTACATATCAGAGCCGGGAAGCATGGTTATGCCCTCCGGGAAGGGATGCAATGGCCTGAATTTAGTATTATAACAACTGGAACAAAGCATGAAAAGAGAACGTATAGTAAGAACTGAAAACATTGATAAACAGAGAATAAAATATAGAGTATTGTTTGGCTTTATTTTCATTATGTGCTGTAATGGAGCAGTTTTATCATCAGAGGATGGTAAGATGCCGGACTGGAAATTTTCTTTTAATCTGAAACGTGTACCGATTATCCGGGTTTTTGATGAAATCGAGCAAAAGAGTGATTTTGTCTTTGCGTGGGCTTGCGATATAGACACTGAGATTCATAAGGAAATAAGTATTTGTGTTTCAGAAGAACCTATCCAAAGAGTGATGGAGAAGGTTTTAGAAGGATCGGGACTCGTTTTTCAGAGACTCGACAGGCAAATCGTGGTTTATCGTTTATTGGAGCACAATGCCTGTAGAGCAACTGTTCGCAAGGATAGTGTGAGGATAATGACAAAGGTGGGACCAAACGACTGAAAGAGGGATTGGCACCGACTCTTTATCGTTTTTCGTTCCACTCTGTCAGGAGTGCTAAATCGGGTATGCGGATTTCTTTCCGGTGGAGTTCCAGCAGATTTAATTCCTGCAATCCGTTGAGAGCTTTTGATACGTTCAGGCGAGTATCATCCAGCATGCGTGCCAAATCATCCATTTTCACTTTAAACAGTTTTTCGCCTGTCATTCTTTCGATATGCCCCAATATAAAACGGATTATTTTATCTTCAATGTCCTTGGGAGCTTTATCCCACAAACGAGTGTAAAGGTTCTGTGCACGGTTGCTGACGATATTCATATAATTGAGGCGGAAAATATCGTATTTGAACAGTTCACCCATGACGAATGATTTGCTGATACTTACCATTTGTGCTTCTTCATTATGAGAAATATAGGTAGATATATACCGGGTGTTCATTCCAAACATGGAGTAAGGTTCCAATACGGCAGGAGCTTCGAAATACTCTATGACAGTCAGTGTCTCGTCTTCCGATACGGTGACGGAAGAGAGCTTGCCTTTTAGCAAAAAAAGTAACTGGTCACATACTTCACCGCTTTTTATCAACGGTTCTCCTGTCTTATGACGGGTGAAATGAAGTTTTACTTTTTCTAATATATTTGTAAAATCCTCATGACAAAGTCCCTGAAACAGGGGGAGTTGTAACAAGGTGTCGAACATGGTTTCCATATATCGTAATCTTCTAATTTGAAAGCAAATGTAACGATAATAGGGGTTGGCTGAAACCATCTTCTTCTTCTTTTTGTTTTTTTTATTATTTCTTAAAGATGGTAGTGATTACCTAAAACAATCTCTTGCGAGATGCATAAAAATGAAGTATATTTGCAGGAAAAAGGAGGATGTCATGTTTGCAAACTTTAATTTTCAACAGATGGTTAGCGCGTTTATCGTGCTTTTTGCTGTGATTGATATTATTGGTTCTATTCCTATTATCATCAATCTGAAGGAGAAGGGAAAAGATGTGAATGCTACGAAAGCAACCGTTATTTCGTTTGCATTAATGATTGGCTTTTTTTATGCCGGTGACTTTATGTTGAAACTGTTTCATGTTGATATTGAATCCTTTGCCGTGGCGGGTGCGTTTGTTATTTTCCTGATGTCTTTGGAGATGATTCTGGATGTGGAAATCTTCAAGAACCAGGGACCGATAAAAGAGGCTACGCTTGTACCTTTGGTATTCCCTCTGCTGGCAGGTGCCGGTGCATTTACTACATTGCTTTCTTTACGGGCCGAATATGCCAGTATCAATATTGTGATCGCTTTGATTCTGAATATGTTGTGGGTGTATTTCGTTGTCAGTATGACAGGACGTGTGGAACGTTTTTTGGGCAAGGGAGGCATCTATATTATTCGTAAATTCTTTGGTATTATTCTGTTGGCTATTTCTGTTAGATTATTTACCGCTAATATTACATTATTGATTGCTGCATTACAGAAGTAATCGGTATTCTCGTTAACTATTGTAGAAACTGGGATGAAAAACTATTCTTTTTCACACTCAGGCTCTTTTTCCGTTTCGTCGTCATCGGTTTCATTTGCTTCATTAGCATCCTCCTCTTCCTCTTCATTTGCGAATGGCTCAGGCTTTTGTGGACCATAGTTCATAAAAGCAAAGGCACAGATGGTACCGGTGACAGCTCCACTCAGATGTCCCTCCCACGAAGTACCCGATGGTGTGAAATAAGGAAGCATATTCCATACTAAGCCTCCATAGAGGAAGGTTACTAAGAGAGAGATGGCAATCAGGGGAACATATTTTCGTAAGAGCCCGCTAAAGAAAAGAAAAAAAGCCAAGCCGTAAATAATGCCACTGGCTCCGATATGCCATCCGGGCTTGCCGATAAGGAATGTGATGGTTCCGCATCCTATCCAGATGATAAAAAAAATCAGAGGTGCAATGCTCCTATAAAAGTAAAAAAGACACCATGAAAGGAAGAATAACGGTAAAGTGTTGGTAAGTAAATGCCTGAAGCCACTGTGTATAAGAGGATGCGCGAAAATACCAAACATCCCTTTTTTTGACAATGGATATACTCCTAATCTGGTAAAGTCCCAGCCCATGCCTACCTCTAAAACTTTTATTGTATAAAGGATAAAAATTAGGAACAGAGGAAGCACCATTGCTATCAGGATTCGTCGAACATCTGGCTTCATATTGGCATATTTCTTTAAATTTTATACAATGCTACGAATATTTGCCTTGAAAATAAAAAATAAACTCCCTTTTTATTTTGTTTTTTACCTTTAATTCGTATTTTTGGGCATCATACTTATATTATATACTATGATAACCGAAATAATTAACCTTTAAATAATGCACAACTATGAGTTATTTACATTTTGACAAGACTCTGATGATAAATCTTGAGGAATCTTTACCAAGGGAGATTCTCCGGACGAATAAATCAGGAGCTTATCATTGTACAACGATTGTAGATTGTAACACACGCAAATATCATGGATTGCTGGTGATTCCCGTACCCAATCTGGACGATGAAAATCATGTGCTGCTGTCTTCTCTGGATGAAACGGTAATTCAACACGGTGCGGAGTTTAACCTGGGATTGCATAAGTATCAAGGAAATCACTTTAGTCCGAATGGACATAAGTATATCCGTGAGTTTGACTGCGAACATATTCCGGCAACAACTTACCGTGTGGGAGGAGTCATACTTCGTAAAGAAAAAATCTTTGTACATCATGAGAACCGGATTCTGATCCGTTACACCTTGGTCGATGCACACTCTGCTACTACTCTTCGCTTCCGCCCGTTCCTCGCTTTCCGTAGTGTACGCGAATATACACACGAGAATTCGCAGGCGAGCCGTGACTATCAATTGGTAGAGAACGGTATTAAAACTTGTATGTATCCCGGATATCCGGAATTATTCATGCAATTGAATAAGAAGAATGAATTCCACTTTGATCCGAACTGGTATAGAGGAATTGAATATCCGAAAGAACAAGAGAGAGGATATGACTTCAATGAAGACCTTTATGTTCCCGGATATTTCGAAGTTGATATAAAGAAAGGAGAGAGCATTATTTTCTCTGCCGGTATTTCAGAAATTTCTCCACGTCGGCTAAAGCAAACTTTTGATGCGGAAGTGGCCGACCGTACGCCGCGGGATAGCTTCTATCACTGCCTGAAGAATTCTGCCCATCAATTCCATAATAAGCAGGAAGAAGATCATTATATTCTGGCCGGATATCCCTGGTTTAAATGCCGTGCCCGCGATATGTTCGTGGCCTTGCCGGGATTGACGCTTGCCGTGGACGAGACAGATGAATTTGAAGATGTGATGGAGACAGCCCGTAAAGCGATTGGTAACTATATTAAAAGCGAACCGATTGGCTGTAAGATATACGAGATGGATGATCCGGATGTATTGTTGTGGGCTGTATGGGCCTTGCAGCAGTATGCAAAGGAGACGAGTCGTGAACAATGTCGTGCCAAATATGGTTCTTTGTTAGAAGAAATCATTGATTTTATTCGTCAGCGTAAACATGATAATTTGTTCCTGCACGAAAACGGGTTACTTTATGCCAATGGTGCAGATAGGGCGATCACATGGATGAACTCCACGGTTAACGGACGTCCGGTTATTCCACGCACGGGTTATATTGTAGAGATAAATGCTTTGTGGTATAATGCTTTGCGATTTATTGCCGATTTAGTTCGCGAGGGTGGTAACGGATTGTTGGCCGATTCGCTGGATGCACAGGCTGAAGTAACCGGAAAATCATTTGTGGAAGTATTCCGCAATGAATATGGTTATCTGTTGGATTATGTAGACGGAAATATGATGGATTGGAGCGTACGTCCCAACATGATATTTACGGTTGCCTTCGATTATTCTCCTCTTGACCGGGTGCAAAAGAAGCAAGTACTCGATATTGTGACGAAGGAATTACTTACTCCGAAGGGACTCCGAACATTGAGTCCGAAGAGCGGCGGATATAATCCGAATTATGTGGGTCCTCAGATCCAGAGAGACTATGCTTATCATCAAGGTACGGCTTGGCCGTGGTTGATGGGATTCTACATGGAGGCTTATCTGCGAATCTATAAGATGAGCGGTATCTCGTTTGTAGAACGCCAGTTAATCGGCCTTGAAGACGAGATGACCAGCCATTGCGTTGGTTCATTGCCTGAATTGTTTGATGGAAACCCTCCTTTTAAAGGTAGAGGAGCGGTATCGTTTGCAATGAATGTGGCAGAGATTTTGCGTATCTTGAAGCTGTTGTCTAAATATAATTTATAGGAGGAGGGACGAAGATGAAAGTTTTAATGTTTGGATGGGAGTTCCCCCCGCATATCTTAGGAGGTTTAGGAACTGCCAGCTATGGTTTGACGAAAGGGATGTCTCAACAAGAGGATATGGAGATTACGTTCTGTATTCCCAAACCTTGGGGGGATGAAGACCAAAGTTTCCTGAGAATAATCGGTATGAATAGCACACCGATTGTGTGGAGGAATGTAGATTGGGATTATGTGAAAGGGCGTGTCGGTTCGTACATGGATCCCCAGTTATATTTTGACCTGCGCGATCATATTTATGCTGATTTCAATTATCTGAATGCAAACGATCTGGGATGTATTGAATTCTCTGGGCGTTATCCGGATAACCTGCATGAAGAAATCAATAATTACTCGATTGTGGCAGGAGTCATAGCACGGCAGCAGGAGTTTGAAATCATCCACTCACATGACTGGTTGACTTATCCGGCAGGAATACATGCAAAACAAGTATCGGGTAAACCATTGGTGATTCATGTACATGCTACCGATTTCGACCGTAGCCGTGGTAATGTGAATCCAACTGTATATGCCATTGAAAAAAATGGTATGGATCATGCCGATCATATTATGTGTGTAAGTGAACTGACTCGTCAGACAGTGATTCATAAATACTTCCAGGATCCGAAGAAAGTGTCGACAGTACACAATGCAGTCTCTCCTTTATCACAAGAAATACAGGATATTGTACCCAATAAAAATCCTAAAGAAAAGGTTGTTACTTTTCTGGGACGTATTACGATGCAGAAAGGACCGGAATATTTTGTGGAGGCAGCTGCAATGGTGTTGAAGCGTACGCGGAATGTACGTTTTGTGATGGCCGGTAGCGGTGATATGATGGATCAGATGATTCGTCTGGCTGCTGAAAGGGGGATTGCGGACCGTTTCCACTTCCCGGGATTTATGAAAGGAAAACAAGTATACGAGGTACTAAAAGCCAGTGATGTATACATTATGCCTTCGGTATCCGAACCTTTTGGTATCTCTCCGTTAGAGGCTATGCAGTGTAGTGTCCCAAGCATCATTTCCAAACAGTCCGGTTGTGCCGAGATTCTGGAAAAGTGTATTAAGACCGATTATTGGGATATACATGCTATGGCGGATGCTATCTATTCTATCTGTACCTATCCGGCTATGTACGAGTATCTCCGTGATGAAGGTAAGAAAGAGGTGGATGAAATTAAGTGGGAGAATGTAGGCTATAAAGTTCGCGGCATCTACGATGAGGTTATAAAAAATTATGGAAAACAATAAAACAATATAGATATGAGAACAATCTGTCTTTATTTTGAGATACATCAAATTATTCATCTGAAACGTTACCGCTTCTTCGACATTGGTGCCGATCATTACTATTATGATGATTATGCCAATGAGACAGGTATTAATGAGGTTGCCGAACGTTCTTATATTCCGGCTCTCAATGCATTGATTGAAATGGTGAAGAACTCCGGGGGGGGCTTTAAAGTGGCTCTTTCTATTTCGGGAGTAGCATTGGAACAACTCGAAATTCATGCACCTGCTGTAATTGACTTGTTGCATGTATTAAACGATACAGGCTGCTGCGAATTTTTGGCCGAGCCATATTCTCACGGCTTGTCATCATTGGCCAATGAAGACTGTTTCCGTGAAGAAGTGATGCGCCAGAGCGACAAGATGAAACAGATGTTTGGTAAAGCACCGAAAGTATTCCGCAACTCCAGTCTGATCTATTCGGATGAAATAGGAGCTACGGTAGCAAGCATGGGTTTCAAAGGTATGTTGACTGAAGGCGCTAAACACATATTGGGTTGGAAGAGTCCGCATTATGTATACCATTGCAATCAGGCTCCCAGCCTGAAGTTATTGTTGAGAGACTTTAAGTTGTCCGATGATATCGGTCTGCGTTTCTCTAATTCCGATTGGAGTGAGTATCCGTTATTCGCTGATAAATATATGGGTTGGATCGATGCTTTGCCACAAGAAGAACAAGTAATCAATATCTTTATGGAACTGAAGGCACTGGGGATGGCTCAGCCGTTATCATCCAATATCTTGGAGTTCCTGAAAGCTCTTCCGTATTGTGCGAAAGAAAAAGGAATCACTTTTTCTACTCCGTCGGAGATTATTTCAAAATTGAAATCAGTCTCTCAATTGGACGTACCCTATCCGATGTCATGGGTAGACGAAGAAAGAGATACCAGCAGTTGGTTGGGCAATGTCCTGCAGCGTGAAGCATTCAATAAGCTATATAGTGTAGCCGAGCGCGTACATCTCTGTGATGATCGTCGTATCAAGCAAGACTGGGATTATCTGCAGGCCAGCAATAACTTCCACTTTATGACTACCAAGAATACCGGCGTAGGGCTGAATCGGGGTATTTATGATTCTCCTTATGATGCGTTTACCAACTATATGAATATTTTGGGTGACTTCATTAAGCGTGTAAATTCTCTCTATCCTGAAGATATTGACAATGAAGAGTTGAATTCATTGTTGACAACGATCAAGAATCAGGGAGAAGAAATTGCCGAGTTGCATAAGGAGGTTGATAAACTGGAAGCAAAGGCAGCAAAAGCTACCAAAGCAAAAGCGGAACCCAAAGTTACTGCTTCTAAAAAGGCAGCAGCAAAGAAACCTGCTACGAAGAAGACAGCTGCAAAGAAAGAGGATTAATATAGTTCAAGAACATGCTTTAGTGCAAACTAGTGGAAAGGGGGCTGTCCAAAAATATTGGATGGCCTCTTACTGTTATTTTACAGTTTAAAAGTAAAAGACGTGAAATGACCCTTATCTCTTGATAAGAAGAGTAATAGTCCAAGTTTATTAAATGGTATTGCTTTGTAGATTTATAAATAGTAAATTGAAAAGTAAGGAGCTGACTTTGGGGACACCCTTACTTTTTTATGGAGAGAAAGGTGTTTCTGCTTTAATTTGCTACATCTTTTATTCTTTACATGAAACATAAGAAGAATAAGACTTATAAAACAATTAAGACGGTGTAAATGAAGAATCATTTACACCGTCTTAATTGTTTTATATACTGAAAATGTTTGGTTACTGTTTACCGTTGAAGTTGGTGTATGTTACTTCTAACTTCAGTTTTGTGCCATCATTATTTATGCCAGGCCCACCTTCCAGTTTTACATATCCCGGTTGTAAATCGTGTTGAATACTGATCATGTTCTTGTTGGAAGAACTGTCATACTGTACAAGTACCGGAATGAGTACTACTTTGTTCCAATCCGGATTTTTTGCTTCCCAAGCTGTTTCATTCCAGCTGGACCCAGCTTTTTTCTTGGCTTCCTGCTTTTCGTTGACACATGTATTAATCAGGCGAGTCAAGTTGGTAAACACATACTGATTGGTTGTAGGCTTATTGGAAATAATAGCATTGTGTACGGCCAGATAAGAAGTGATATTATCTGTTAGTTTGTTCTCTTCGAAGAAACTTTGCCGTTCTTTCTCACGTAAGAGTAATACATATGTAGGTGCTTTCATGCTAAATTGTCCATTGTCTGGTTGGTTGTAGCTATTGAAAGTCAACTTCACAGCATTGATGGTGTCATTACTTAATTCTTTATAAATATCATCTATCGGCAATGTAGCTTGTGTGAAGATGCCGGCCGGAGATTTCAGATAAGTACATTCTGGATGCTTGTCAATAAACCCTTGTAATTCTTCTTGAGAAGTATTGAAACTATTAGCTTGAATAACTTCCTTAGTTGTAGCAAAAGTACGGGTTGTGTAGTACAGAGAGTCGGTGCCATTTTTTTTCTTCAGATTATTCCCTAAGCTGTCTTTTTCGTGGCATCGAATCACGACATTCAAGTTGATTTGGTCAACATAAAGAATCGTTCCGTTACCATAGTCATTTTTAGCGTAAATACCTTTGAATACATTCTCGATAAATGCTTCCGAACTTTTGAAATATTCAGGATGATCTCTATTTAAGCGATAAATTCGCTTACCTAACTTTGTGATTTCTTTAGAAGTTAAACGAACATTAGGATAAAAGTTATCTGAGTTTCTGATGGAATCACTTAGTGATTGGTCAACGGCTGTGTAGGCTTTTTGAGCCAATAGGCTATCGGAAGAATAATACAGTTCCGGTTTAATGTTTGTATAATAAGTCTGAGGTAACTGGGGTAAAGGAGCATTGAGTTTATATACAGTCATTCGACACGGGCTTATAGAATCCCCAAAATAACTTTTATAGTATAAAATCAATTCAGCGGTGTGAATAGAGTCTCCGGCCATTACACCTTTGGGATTTTTTTCCGGATCGTAAACCGAAGGAAAGGAAATTCCGCTCGGACTATTCAACTGTGCGAGGAAACTGGCTTCATAAGCTCCGAATTCCTTATCGGTGAATTTACCGACATATCCTACGCTGGTTTTTGCATAAACAGGACCTGATAAAATAGAATTTGTACTTACTTCGTAAGTGGTGTATCTTCCGTTGATATTTTGGTCGCTTTCCGGAAGCATTCCCAGTCCGAGAGTACCTGTATTGTCATCGCATCCGAAGAAAGTCAAGGCAAGCAGTGCTACCCATACATATTTTGCTTTCATGATCGTCGTATCTTGGTTCTTATTATTTTTGTTCAGCTTCCCACACCTGATCGTAGAAACTGTTGCAAGCATCTGCAAGAGTGTCGGGAGCTTGATAGTCAAGAACCAATTTACCCGATTGACGAGCATAGTTCATGACCTCTTCATTTACATGTTCACTATTCTGTACTACTCCGTCTGAGTAATCGACAGCTAATTTGCAAAGTGTAGCATAATCTACCGGATCTTTTAGGGTAGCTACATCTTTTTTATTAATACCCTTTAGCATCAGTTTGCTTGCAAAGTCATTGTTGAATGTACCTTTGAAATCATCTTCATATACGGAGAATACTACTTTTGCATCGCGGAACGAAGGTTCGTCTTTATACGCTTTTTTGATATATAAAGGAGCCAGAGCAGTCATCCAGCCGTGACAGTGAATCACATCCGGACACCAACGCAGTTTCTTTACCGTTTCCAACACTCCTCTTGCATAAAAAATAGCCCGGCTGTCGTTATCATCGTATTCTACTCCGTTTTCGTCTGCTGTTTGTAGCCGGTTCTGGAAGTAATCATCGTTGTCGATAAAATAAACCTGCATACGTGCTGACTGGATGGAAGCTACTTTGATGATAAGAGGATGGTCGGTGTCATCGATAATCAGGTTCATACCGGAGAGTCGTATCACTTCGTGCAATTGATTTCTGCGTTCGTTGATATTTCCCCATTTGGGCATGAATGTTCTGATTTCTCTGCCTTTTTCCTGGATAGCTTGTGGTAGATGTCTGCCTATATTGGCCATCTCGGATTCTGAAACGTAAGGAGTAATCTCTTGTGTAATAAATAAAACCTTGTTAGCCTTTGTCATAATAACAATCGTTCTCGTAAATATTCTGCAAAGATATAAAAAAAAACGGGCATTAAAGCAAGTTCTCAACCGGTATAATTCCTTATGAATTGTTAAGTGCTTGTTTTTCAGTGATAAACTATCCTGTTGCTTAGAACTCTCCTTCGACTTCTTTTGCATTAATTTACGATATTTCTTCTTTATATGGTAAATTATGGTTTATTTTGCACCGTTTTTCAAACGACTAAGAATCATAAACCAATTAAAATGAAAGTAATACATACGATCAAGGACTTGCAGGCTGAACTTTCGGTTTTGAAAGCCCAGGGTAAAAAGGTGGGGTTGGTACCTACTATGGGTGCTTTGCATGCAGGGCACGCATCTCTTGTAAAGCGTAGTGTAAACGAGAATGAAGTAACGGTGGTAAGTGTTTTTGTGAATCCTACCCAGTTTAATGATAAAAATGACCTTGTTAAGTATCCTCGCACACTGGATGCCGATTGTAAATTGCTCGAGGATTGCGGAGCGACATATGCTTTTGCTCCTTCGGTGGAAGAAATGTATCCGGAACCGGATACCCGCCAATTCAGTTATGCTCCTCTGGATACTGTGATGGAGGGTGCTTTCCGTCCGGGACACTTTAACGGGGTATGCCAGATCGTAAGTAAACTGTTTGAAGCAGTGAAGCCACATCGCGCATATTTTGGTGAAAAAGATTTTCAGCAATTGGCTATCATCCGTGAGATGGTTCGCCAGATGCAGTTCGATCTTGAAATTGTAGGTTGTCCCATTGTCCGTGAAGAGGACGGGCTGGCTTTGAGCAGCCGGAATGCGCGGCTGTCGGCAGAAGAACGTGAAAATGCATTAAAAATATCTCAGACCTTATTTAAAAGTCGTACCTTTGCTGCCACTCACACAGTGAGCGAAACGCAAAAGTTTGTGGAAGATGCTATTGTTGCCGCACCGGGATTACGCCTGGAATATTTTGAGATAGTAGATGGAAACACTTTGCAGAAGGTTGGGAATTGGGACCAAACATCCTATGCAGTAGGCTGTATTACAGTATTCTGTGGAGATGTCAGACTAATTGATAATATTAAATACAAAGAATCTTAAACTAAAAAAGACGAAGTCCTTATGATGATTGAAGTGTTGAAGTCGAAAATTCATTGTGCCCGTGTTACGGAAGCCAATCTGAATTATATGGGTAGTATCACGATTGATGAGGATTTGCTGGATGCAGCCAATATGATTGCCGGTGAGAAAGTATACATCGCTGATAATAATAACGGTGAGCGTTTTGAGACCTACATTATCAAAGGTGAACGCGGATCAGGTAAAATCTGCTTAAATGGTGCTGCTGCCCGGAAAGTACAACCGGACGACATTGTGATTATTATGTCGTATGCGTTGATGGATTTTGAGGAAGCAAAGACATTTAAACCAACGGTGATTTTTCCGGATCCAACTACAAACAGTGTGGTGAAGTAAGAAACCATTCAACCGAAGAATATAAAAAATCCCTGCTAATATCAGAATATTAGCAGGGATTTTTTTATTGGGTAGATCCGTGTTGATGCTACTTTCTGCCCAAAGAGTCTATTTGTGGTCGGTAAGCAATTGGTTGTGAGATCACGAACCGTAGATTACTTACCAACGCAGATTTCCGATTCTTTATTTAGAGCTTAACTGTTCGTTCATCGCTGCTGCAGCACGGCGTCCGTCTCCCATGGCAAGGATTACGGTAGCCCCTCCTCGTACAATGTCTCCTCCTGCATAAATGGTAGGGATAGACGATTGCATCTGGTCATTAACGGTAATCGTACCTTTACGTCCCAATTCCAGACCTTTGATAGAGCTGGGAACAATGGGATTGGGTGACACGCCTACACTGACAATGGCAAGATCGATATCGATGGTTTCTGTCGCTCCTTGAATGGGTACCGGACTGCGTCGCCCTGAAGCATCCGGTTCGCCCAGTTCCATTTTCTGTAAAACCACTTGTTTCACACGTCCTTGCTCATCAGCCAGATATTCGATCGGGTTGTGCAGGGTCAGGAATTCTATCCCTTCTTCTTTAGCATGCTTCACCTCTTCCAGACGTGCCGGCATTTCTTCTTCCGAACGACGGTAGATAATCATGGCACGTTCCGCTCCCAGGCGTTTGGCTGTACGGACAGAGTCCATAGCGGTGTTGCCACCTCCAATTACAGCAACGTTTTTACCGAAAGCTACCGGAGTATCGGAATCGGGACTGGCCGCATCCATCAGGTTTACGCGAGTCAGATATTCGTTGGAAGACATAATATTGATAGAATTTTCTCCCGGTATATTCATGAAGTTAGGGAGTCCGGCACCGGAAGCCACAAAAATGCCTTTGAAGCCTTCTTCCTCCAATTGTTCCACACCGATTGTTTTTCCTACGATGCAATCCTTGATGAAAGTAACCCCCATTTTGGCAAGATTCTCAATTTCAACGTCTACAATCTTGTTGGGCAGACGGAATTCAGGAATACCGTATTTAAGTACACCGCCGATTTCGTGCAGCGCTTCGAATACAGTTACATCATATCCGTATTTGGCCATATCCCCGGCAAATGACAGTCCGGCAGGACCTGAGCCGATGACAGCTACTTTGATACCGTTCTTCTCACCAATTTCCGGAACAGAGATTTGTCCGCTTTCGCGTTCGTAGTCGGCGGCAAACCGTTCGAGATGACCGATGGCTACAGCTTCTTTACCCATTTTCAAATGGATACACTTTGACTCACATTGTTTTTCTTGTGGACATACACGGCCACATACGGCAGGCAGGGCACTGGTTTCTTTCAGTGTCTTAGCCGCTTCAAGAATTTCTCCACGTTCGATGTTTTTGATGAAACGGGGAATATCGATACCTACCGGACAACCGGTCATACAACCTGGATTGGCACAATCCAGACAACGTTGTGCTTCTGTGACTGCCTGTTCTTTAGTTAATCCCTGGTTAACTTCCTCTTTGCGGCTGTGTGAACGATACTCCGGATCAAGTTCATTCATTTTGCAGCGTTCGATGTTTGCACGGTCTTTCGCTTTTATTGCTTTACGGAGTTCTTCGCGCCAAGGAGCGGTACGTCCGTTTTCGTCTATGGTTTTAGTTGCTTCACATTCGTCGAGTTTGTGCAGTTCTTCGCGTTCAATGGCTTTAAAAGCGCCCATGCGTTTCAACATTTCGTCGAAATCCACCTGATGACCGTCAAACTCCGGACCGTCTACACATACGAATTTGGTTTTTCCTCCGATGGTGATTCGGCAAGCACCACACATTCCGGTACCGTCCACCATAATTGTGTTCAACGATACTTCGGTCGGAATTTCGTATTTTTTCGTCAGCAAACAAACAAATTTCATCATGATAGCCGGGCCGATAGCAAAACATTTGTCCACTTTCTCCCGCTTGATCACTTCCTCTACTCCTTCTGTAACCAGACCTTTACGACCATATGATCCGTCATCGGTCATAATGATCACTTCATCCGAACTTTCGCGCATCTCTTTTTCAAGAATAATCAGTTCTTTGCTGCGTCCGGCCAATACAGTGATCACACGGTTGCCGGCTGCTTTAAGCGCTTGTACGATCGGTAGCATCGGAGCAACTCCCACACCTCCTCCGGCACATACAACGGTTCCGAAGTTTTCAATGTGCGTAGCCTGTCCCAGCGGGCCTACTACGTCAGTGATATAGTCTCCTTCGTTTAGTTCGCAAAGGCGGGTAGAAGAGAGCCCTACCTCCTGAACAACCAGTGTGATGGTTCCTGCCTTCGGGTCGGCGGCTGCAATGGTCAGTGGCATACGTTCTCCCTTTTCACCGACACGCACAATCACGAAATGACCAGCCTTGCGTGATTTTGCTATCAACGGAGCTTCAATTACAAGTTTGAATACTTTCTCCGAGAAATGTTCTTTGCTAATGATTTTGTTCATTATCTAATTAATTTGTTGGATTTATTACGTAATTGCTATCAGAATGTTCTTAGTGTGCAAAGATACTGCTAATTTGTAAATAACAAAAGAAAAGCCATCCTTTTGAAGGGATGGCTTTGTCCTCAAGGTGAGTATATTTGTTTATTTTGTTCTGATTTTATACCCCGCCATTCCATAATAGAGGATAAAGAGGAAGCAGGGGAGGCAGATCCAGTAAGCATTTTGTGCTCCTGCTATGTCTTTGATATATCCGAACAGGGTAGGAATGACAGCACCACCGGCCATAGCCATTATCAACAAAGAAGAACCGGCCTTGGTGAATTTGCCTAAGTCTGCCATGGCGAGCGGCCAAAGTGCAGGCCACATCAGTGAACATCCCAATGCTATGAATGCTATGAAGTAGATCGAGATATCAGCCGGAGTCAATACTACCAGGATAGAACCTGCAATGGCAAGAATGGAACAGATTTTCAATGCTGTAGCCTGATTGAGGTATTTAGGTATGAAAATGATGCCGCAGATATATCCGATTACAATTCCGATTGGAGCAATCCAGGCATAAGCTGCTGCGTTTTCCAGATGCAAGCTGTTGGCGTAGTCAACAAGAGTACCTAATGAAACCGTTTCTACACCTACGTAGAGGAAGAGTGCAAGACATCCCAACAGCAGATGCGGGAATTGCCATACAGACGTTTTGCCGGCTGCATACGGACAAGCCTCTGCACCACCTTCGCTGTCGTCTTCGCCGGCTGCTTTTACTTCCGGCAGTGGAGCCATCAGCGAAATGATTCCTAATAAGATGAAGGCGGCGATGATTACATAAAACGGAGTAAATAAGTCTGATACGGTAATGTCGCTGACTTCCTTACCGATCAGGAAGGCCAGGAACAATGGAGGAATCGGCCATGCTAACTTGTTACAGATACCCATGATACTGATACGTTTGGCAGCACTGTCCAATGGGCCGAGGATAGTGATATACGGATTGACAGATGCTTGTAAGAATGCATTTGCCGTACCGCTAACGAAAGATGCTACCAGGAAAAGTGCAAAACTTTCTTGACTGGCAGACGGAATGTACAAACCGAAAGCAATGGCAAACATGGCGAATGAGAGTGCCATGGTACGTTTGTACCCGATAGCTTTGATAGTCATCGAAGCCGGATAACCAAAAATAAGAAAAGGTACGAAAGTAGCTGCGATAATAAGATAAGATTCAGCGGAAGTGATGCCTAAAGAACCTTGTAAAACCGGAATCAGAACGGAGTTAATTCCTAATGCGAATCCGATGGCAAAGAACATGATGCCGATAAATGCTAACGGCAGAGCAAAGTTTTTTTGAGTAGAGCTCATAAAATAGGAGTTTTGAGGTTAGTAAAAATGTGTTTTAAGGTAAAAAAAGAGCAACCCCTGTATCGGAGTTGCTCTTTTATCTTGTTTTGTTTTTAGTCGATAATGTCAAATCCGCAGTAAGGAACCAATGCTTTCGGGATCCGAATGCCCTCCGGGGTCTGATGATTTTCCAGCAGGGCTGCTACGATACGGGGTAACGCCAGCGCTGATCCGTTCAGTGTATGGCAAAGCTCGGTCTTTTTTTCTCCGCTGCGATAACGGCATTTCAACCGGTTAGCCTGGTAAGTATCGAAGTTGGATACGGAGCTGACTTCCAGCCAGCGTTTCTGTGCTTCGGAGTATACTTCGAAATCAAAGCAGAGAGCGGCGGTAAAACTCATATCACCGCCACAAAGACGGAGAATGCGGTAAGGAAGTTCTAACTTCTGGAGCAAACCTTCAACGTGATCCAGCATTTCCTGATGTGACTGGCGGGAGTGCTCAGGCTTATCTATACGTACCAATTCTACTTTAGAAAATTCGTGGAGACGGTTCAGGCCGCGTACATCTTTACCGTAGGAACCGGCTTCACGGCGGAAGCACTGTGTGTAAGCACAGTTTTTAATAGGAAGTTGTTTTTCATCCAGAATCACGTCACGGTAGATGTTGGTTACCGGAACTTCGGCTGTCGGGATCAAATAAAGATCGTCTACTTCGCAGTGGTACATTTGTCCTTCTTTGTCCGGAAGTTGTCCCGTTCCGTAACCGGAAGCTGCATTGACAACCGTTGGGGGCATGATTTCAGTATATCCCGATTTACGTGCTTCATCCAGGAAAAAGTTAATCAGTGCACGCTGCAATTGAGCACCTTTACCTTTGTATACCGGAAAACCTGCACCGGTGATTTTTACACCCAGGTCGAAATCGATCAGGTCGTATTTCTTAGCCAGCTCCCAGTGAGGAAGTGCATCTGTTGGGAGTTGAGTTTCCATGCCTCCCATTTTTTCTACAACATTATCCTCGGCGCCAACACCCTCGGGTACGCTGTCATAAGGAATATTGGGAATAGTATACAGCAGATTCAGCATGTCGTTGGCCGCCTGATCCATGTCAGCCTGTAGTGTTTTGTTGGTCTCCTTTATTTCGGCTACACGGGTTTTCGCAGCTTCGGCTTCTTCCTTTTTTCCTTCTTTCATTAGCTGGCCGATGGTTTTCGAGAGCGAATTTACCTCTGCCAGGTTTTTATCTAATTGGTTTTGTGTATTACGTCTTTTGTCATTCACTTCAATCACTTGGGCAATTGTTTCTTTGGCCCCTTTGAAGTGTTTCTTTTCCAGACCGCGGATTACCGCATCTGTGTTTTCTGTAATTTGTTTAATGGTAAGCATATCTATACTTTATTTATGAACTTTCTTCTTTGAGTTTACAAAGATATATAAAAATAAGATAAGAGGATACGTCTTGTATAAAAAAGAAAAGAGACGCAATCAACCGATTGCATCTCTTTCTTCAATTTCTTACAATTTCCTTTAAACTCCGGAAATTTATGCTTCTGTTGCTTCAGCAGGGATGATAGAAACATATCTTCTGTCTTCTCTACCTACTTTGAAACTTACAGTTCCGTCTACTAAAGCGAAAAGAGTGTGGTCCTTACCCATACCGATGTTTTCACCCGGGTGGAATTCAGTACCTCTTTGACGAACGATGATGTTACCTGCTTTGCAAGCTTCGCCACCAAATATCTTAACGCCTAATCTTTTGCTCTGTGATTCGCGGCCGTTCTTAGAACTACCGACACCTTTCTTATGTGCCATTTCTTCTTACTTTTAAAAATTGATTAAGCTACTACTTCTGTAATTGTTAACTCTGTGAACTGCTGACGGTGACCGTTCAACTTTCTGTGACCTTTTCTTCTTTTCTTGTGGAAAACAAGTACTTTGTCACCTTTAACCAGGCTTGAAACAATCTGGCAAACTACTTTTGCACCGTCTACAGTAGGAGCACCTACAGTAACGTTTCCGTCTTTGTCTACCAAAAGAACTTTGTCAAATTCTACAGTTGCACCATTCTCTGCATTCTGAATGTGGTGAACGAACAATTTCTGGCCAGCTTCAGCTTTAAATTGCTGACCGTTGATTTCTACAATTGCGTACATCTTATATAAATAAATGTAAGTTAGCTCCGTCGGGTGGTCTTTAATCACTTAAAAAACACTTGCTCAAACCCGGTGCGGAATAATCAGGGCACAAAATTACTGCTTTTATTTGTTTCGGACAAGTTTTTCTTTTTCTTTTTTGTTGTTCAGTATGTTATTTTACTCTTTTTCTTCTTTCAGGCAAGGGCAGTTAGAAGGTTGATTACTAAATGGAATATGACTTTATTCATTCTGTCACTTTGATAATCGGAACTCCTCAGAATCGTTTATTTCGGACGGGGACGCTTGCCCAAATGAAAAAACGCATTCTACAGTTTTTTCCTGATGACATATTTCTTTGGATTTTTGATTGATTGTATACATGAGGAAAGAAAAAATGTCTTGACGGCGGTGAAAGTGTTGCGGATGGGATCGTATCCCGGTTATTCTGTCATTCCAGAAAGCTCTGCCTGCGGGTGCCAACCGGAAGATGGAGTGTTCCTTTCAAGCCGGATTTTGAATAACAATAGGAGATATTGGAGAAAACAATAGGAGATATTTTCAAAACACAAGGACATTTTTGGTAAATGCTTACTTCTTTCCGGGTAAATGCTTACTTCTTTCTGCTAAAATGCCTGCTTCTTTTCGCAAAAAGCCCGGCTTTTCAACCTCGGAAGCCCGGCTCTCCGGCCCCTTAAGCCTCCGTTGGGCTTTTTTCTTCTCTCAGAGCATTGGAAACGGACAAGGACTCTGTTATAAAAAACAGATGTTTGCTTTCTTTTTGCACCGTTATTCGGCGAATGGATAACATCCGGTTAATTGCTCAGAGCGAACAGTCGGCTTTGTCGTCCGGAACGGAAATTAGCTGACCAAGAGAACTGATGATTCTGTCGTAGGGATAAGCCTGAAACTCTTCGGCAGTGGTCATACCGCTGGTAACGCCGGCAAAAGAAACTCCGGCAGCAGCGGCCGTTCCTGCATCCACTGTACTGTCACCGATGTATAATACTTCTTCGGGGCATGCCTTCAATCGGCCGATGGCAAGTAACAAACCTTCAGGATCGGGTTTATGATGTGTCACATCTTCACCTCCGATAATAATGTCAAACCAATCATCCGGCATGTGATTTTTCAGGAAACTCAGTATCCGGAACCGGTATTTGGTTGAAATGATTCCGATACGGGCCCCTTGTTTTTTCAGGTACGTAAGCGTGGGGAGAGTATCCGGGAAAAGGATGGTGTTTGCATTCATATATACATCTGCCTCTTTTGAATACTCTTGTCTGAATGCTTCCAGTTGACTGGCATCAGTAATTCCTGTAAGGATGCTGAATGATTCTTCAAGCGTTTTCCCAATGGTACGTTTTATGGTATCATCGGTGACACCGGTGTAGCCGTGTCTCTCGAGTACGCTTCTGAAGCAGGTTACGATACCGCGTGAAGAGTCTGCTAACGTATAGTCAAAGTCGAATAAATAAACCGTGTATTTCATTTGCGGAATTTTCGGCAAAGATAGTGATTTTTTATTTCAATAAAGCTTATTTGCGCACTCTGCCTCCCGATATCCAATGGGTCCGGTAATAGGGCTCGTTGAGGCTGCTGACAATTACCCCTTGGCTGGTGCTGGCATGAACAAACTTTCCATCCTTGAGATAGATGCCCACGTGGGCCACTTTTCTGCGCGATTTCCGGCTGCTGAAAAATACCAGATCACCTTCCCGAAGATTCCGCCGGGCAACTTTGCTGCTCTCTTTCTTCTGGCCGTCTGTACTTCGTTGCAGTTTGATGTGATACACCTTTTTATAAATCTGGCAAGTCATTCCCGAACAGTCAGTACCACGTTTCGTCTCCCCACCTCCCCGGTAAGGGGTGCCTATCCACTGGGCCGCCTCCAGATAAAGTTTGTGATTATCTTCCATTCCGATATCCACACCCAGGCGTACAGAGGCGCGGGCGAGTGCCTTATAATCAAGTCTGGGGACAGAAGTGCGGCAAGCACTCAGGCTGACAACCAAAGCAGTAAGGAGCAACAGATTAAAAAGATGTCTCTTCATACGTTTTTTATTCTTCTACATTAAAGTAATCTTCCAGTTCTTTTTCAGCCGAATTATTCTCGTTCACAATGTCACGGATGATAATTCCGTGTTCAAGTACTGCGATGCGGGGACAAACATCTACCGTGTGGTTCAGATTATGGCTCGAAATGATGACTGTGGCATTATGTTCTTCATTATACTTTTTCAGCAGGTGCTTGATTACGGATTGCGAACTCGGATCGAGAAAGTTGAATGGTTCATCCAAAATTATCAATTTGGGATAATGCAACATGGCCGATATGATTCCTATTTTTTGCTTATTTCCCGCGGAAAAATTACGGATAAACTTCTTTTGCCCCAGTACTTCTCCGTTCATAAAACGTTCGAAAGGGATCAAACGTTCATCCACCTCCTCTTTTTTCAGTCCATACATTTTGCCGATGAAATAGAAATACTCCTCCGGAGTCAGGTAGCCAATCAGAAAGCCATCATCGATAAATGCACCGGTGAAACTTTTCCAGTCTTCACTTTGATTCACATGGATGTCATTAATAATGACCTCTCCGGAGTCGGCTTTCAGCAAATCTAACATTAAACGGAATAAAGTTGTTTTTCCGGCTCCGTTGTTACCTACCAGGCCAATCATTTCTCCTTGATTGATTGTGTAGCCGTCGATATCGATGGCTGTTTGGGTACCGAAATTTTTTCGGAGGTTATGTATGGTAATCATATTCTTTTTTGTTTGATAAATATTGAATCGTTATTTACTATCTCTGAATCCTTCCATA
Source organism: Bacteroides fragilis (assembly GCF_019583405.1). Taxonomy (GTDB): domain Bacteria; phylum Bacteroidota; class Bacteroidia; order Bacteroidales; family Bacteroidaceae; genus Bacteroides; species Bacteroides fragilis_B. The sequence goes on from NZ_SZUU01000003.1 coordinate 154,602, forward strand.
TTTTCGTAGCGGCGTTGCATGAAACGGACATATACATTGTTTATCCACATAGGGGAGGTCAGGGTGAAGCCTAATCCGATGATTAATATGACAATGTAGGCCCATGTTTGTCCCAGCAGCATGGGGAGCGTACCATAGAGTGTGGTTGGTACGATGAAAAGTCCGAAACTGATTAACATCTGCATTCCGGTATTCATGCTTTGTTTGCCTGTGATGCTTTCATTGAGTGGTACGGTTTTATGGTTGTATACCGCCAGTTGGAACAAGATGCAATAGACAGGACCTGTTGTCAGAAAGATTAGTGCGACAGCACCCAGCAGGCTGGCTTTTCCCATCACAAAAGCCGGTATCAGCAGGATCAGCGGAATGATTTCCGCCAAGCTATAGATATAATATTTGGCTGTCAACAGGCTTTTGATAGATTCTTTGCGAGTCATCAGTCCGTCGATATAGTTTCCTTCAAATCCCATAAGTTGTATCAGAATCACCATACCGAATCCAAGGAAGGAGTATACCAGGACAAAACTCTTCATGTGGTCATACGTACTGCTGAAACTCAGTATGATGGAGAAGATGATTACGAGCATTGCTACCGATCGGAGTGAAGCCTTACAGCGTTTGTTACGTAGGAGCATTTTCAACTCCAGGCGCATGTATTCGCCCACCTCTCCGTAACGTTCCAGGAAACGGTATTCGGATACGGTTTTTACCTTTGTGTCTTCTACTTTATTGATTTCGTTGTATACTAAACCGCTCATCACTTTGCGGTTGATACACCATATCAGAACAGTGGCTGCCAATGTACCCAGGTAAGCAAGTAGATTTCCTTCGATATAACCTTCTCCTAAGTTCATGAAAAAGTCGCTTATAAATCCCGTTTTGGGAATAAAAATAGCGATGGCAATTCCACTGTAGATAACGATGGGAAGTAACACCCACCAAATATGTTCGTTAATCAGCGTACGGCAAAGCAGATACCAATATCCGTTGAAAACCATCAGTAACCAAATGCCGATACTGTAAGTGAGAACTCCTGATATTCCATAAAAAGGAAAGACTGTGAGTGCTGCGAACGGCACGAACAGGAACAGCCAGATAAGATTGAAAGAGCTGAGCCCGTGGCGGAGAAGCAGAAAGTCGAGTATACGGCTTCGTTTTACGGGAAGTAGCAGGTAAGGTTTTACTTCTTGTGTAGGAGTTTTTTGGAAGGGGAAACGTATTACAAAGTCCAGGGCAAGCGCAAATATCAGTCCACTGTTCAAAATATGATAGGCTTCCATATTGGGAACTTCTGTGCTGATGGCTTTTGCCAGACCGATGCCAATAAATATAAAGTAAGCACCCCAGAAAATAAAGGAGGCATACATAATGTATTTGCCGATTTTATTCTTTTCGTACATCGGATGCCGTTTGGCAGCAAGTTTGCCGTGTCGACGCAATTCGTTGAATAGCATAGTTCGTTATAGTTTAAGGAGGGGGGAGAGCAAAACCACCACAGATTACACCGGTTTTCATTGTCTGAGTTTCATTCTCGGATTTTGAATGACTGTGATTTTAATCTGTGAAATCTGTGGTGGAAAAGATTTTTGATGCTCTTTGCTTTTAGGATTGATTATTTATTTTCCGCACTGACCATTGTCACTTCCACCTCGTTCTTTTGTTTGAACAGGTCGTCTGCGAATTTCCGGATATCATTTACCGTAATGCTGTTGACTATCTTTTCGTAGTCATTCACACGGTTGACGCCGGTATATAGGTATTCGTCGATACTTCCCAACCAGTAGCTATTCTCTTTCAGGTCTTCGGTATGCTTTTTCAGCATGTACTCTTTCACCTTATTCAAGTTGGTTTCTGACGGACCGGTTTTCGCTATGTTGGTTATCTCGTCAAAGATGATTTTCATCAATTTCTCTTTCTTATCGGGAGCTGTATCGAAGATGATCTGCAAAAATATTTTTTCTTTGGGATATTTTTGTAACCTTCCACCTACGTATACTCCATAGGTACCTCCCTCGTCTTCACGTACTTTTTCTGTGTAAACCAGATCGAGTATCTGGCTTGTCATGCCGAGTAGAAGGTTGTTTCTCAGATCATATTTGCAGTCTCCGCTATAGAAAACGAATACCGAAGCTTTGGGCGTTTCCTGTTTCTTGGTGAATTCGTTCTTGTAAATGCCCTGACGCACTTCTATTTTGTTATCTTTGAAAGTCTCCTGACGATTGATGGCAGGGAGTGCACCCAGGTATTCTGCGATGACCGGTTTCATCTTTTCTACATCTACATTGCCGACAAAGATGAATGTGAAGTCGCTTGCATCTTTAAAACGATCCTGATACATAGACAGAATCTTATTGTAATCCATCTGATCCACCATATCGGCTTTTATGCGTTTGGCTCTCGGATGATTCATATAAACACCGGCCTGAATGGAGTCGTTGAATGCCACATTCGGGTTCAGTTCCTGATTTTTTAACGCTGCTTTACTACGACTTTTATAAGATGCAAATGCATCGTTGTCTCTGCGCGGGGCGGTGAATGTGAGGTAAGTGAGCTGCATCATCGTTTCAAAATCCTTGGGAGAGCAACTTCCTGAAACGTTTTCGGTCGTGAGTGAGATGTTGTAATTGACCGATGCTTTTTTTCCGGCAAGCACTTTCTCAAGATCTACCGCACTGAAGTTACCTAAGCCACCAGCGCCGACAGCATCCAGACCGCTTATATTAATGATTTCCGAATCGGGGAATAAAGAACTGCCTCCCAGACTGACACCTTTCATACGGATTTCGTCTGCTTTGAAATCGGTCTTTTTTATAATTACCTTTACTCCGTTAGATAGAGTCAGAGTAGTTGTTCCAAAGATATCATCTTTCGTTTCGGAAACAATTTTCCCCCCTTTCGGAGCTTCGGCCATCAAAGGTTCGTCTGATACCTTGTCTACATAAGCAGTCAGTTTCTCTGCTTTTGCATCTTTCAGCAGTTTGTTTATGGTCGCTTCGGAAGGCAGTTTCAGACCATCTTTTTCAGGAGCGAAAAGAGCTACTACCTGATTATTGTCCGTAATAAGCCCTTTCATCAATTGGTTGATTGCTGCCACCGGAATATTCGGAGCTATCTGATTGATAAAAGTATATTCGTTTTCAATACCCGGTATTGGTTCGTTATCAAGGAAATGACGGACATATTCGTTTACATATTTATCATTTTTCTGCTTATCCCGTTCGTTGTAGGCCGATTCCAATTGGCGTAGGTATTCCGCACGGGCACGGTTGTATTCCGTTTCGGTAAAGCCGAACTGACGGGCACGTTCTATTTCGCGCAACAAGGTAGCGATGCCGTTATCAATACTGTCTTCTTTGCATACTACAACTCCGAGAAAGGCATCCTTGGTTTTGGCTACGAAAAAGTTGCCGTCTTGCGTTCCGGCATAGATATAGGGCGGATTGGCTGTTTGTGCCAATTCATTCAAACGTGCGTTCAGCATACTACTGATCAGATCCTTGGCATATTGCTGTATCAGGTAGTCCACATTGCCTTTCTGATTATCAGGAATTGCTTCGTGCTTATTGAAAAGAAGAACCTGTACATGAGGTTGTTCCTTATCTTTCAGGATACAGATGATCGGTTCTTTATTATCGGCAACCGGATAATAGATGCGTTCGGCGGCATTCGGCTGTGCCGGAATATCGGCGAACATTGTTTTGATCTTGGCTTCTACAGCATCTACGTCGATATCACCGACAATGACGATTCCCTGTAGGTCCGGACGATACCACTTTTCATAGTAGTCTCTCAGTGTTTGTGGTTTGAAGTTCATCACTACGTCCATGGTGCCAATGGGGAAACTGTTGGCATATTTGTCGCCCGGATACATCATCGGTAGAAGTTTCTCTTGCATACGCATCATGGCACTCATACGGGTACGCCATTCCTCATTGATAACACCCCGTTCTTTATCAATTTCCTTCGGATCGAGGGTCAGGTCATTGCTCCAGTCGTGGAGGATCAGTAAACAAGAATCTACTGCTCCGGGAGTGTTGACCGGTACATTGGAGATATTGTAAACCGTTTCGTCAATAGAAGTGTATGCATTCAGGTTTTCCCCGAATTTAACACCGATACGCTCCAGATATTGCTTCAAGGCATCACCCGGGAAGTGGGTTGTCCCATTGAAACACATGTGTTCCAGAAAATGTGCTAATCCGCGTTGATTTTCTTCTTCTTGAATAGAACCCACTTTCTGGGCAATGTAAAAGTCAGCTCGGTTGGCGGGCAGATTGTTCTTACGGATGTAGTAGGTCAGACCATTGTTCAACTTTCCAATACGTACATTCTTGTCAATAGGGATAGACGGCATTTGCTGTGCAAAGGCCTGCTGGAAGTTGCAGCATAAAATGACTGCAACCAAAAGTAAACCACGGAATAAATGTTTCATTGTTATACTGTTTTTAAGTTCCACTCACTACAAAAGTTATAGAGCACATAGATCCTATTTTACGGGTTGAGAATCTGGGCTTTCAGTATCTCCTGAGATGAATTACCTTATTACTGTTTTTCTATCAGTCGCATTGCCGGAAAGTAAATCACATAATCGCTTCTCTTATTTTCACTAATTTAGTCAATAATCCTTCCAATAGGTCAAGCTTCAGCATATTGGCACCATCGCTTTTGGCTACTGCCGGATTTTCGTGTGTTTCAATAAAGAGGCCGTCGGCTCCGACAGCAATACCGGCTTTGGCTACCGTTTCGATTAACTGAGGCATACCGCCTGTTACCCCGCTTGTTTGGTTGGGTTGCTGTAAAGAGTGCGTGACATCCAGAATGACTGGATAACCGAAAGATTGCATTTCGGGTATTCCCCGATAGTCAATAATCAAATCTTGATAACCGAAAGTTGTCCCGCGTTCAGTCAGCATAACGTTCTTGTTGCCGGCCTCTATCACCTTATCTGCTGCAAATTGCATGGCAAGCGGAGAGAGGAATTGTCCTTTTTTGATATTGATCGTTTTTCCGGTTTTGGCAGCAGCGACCAGTAGGTCTGTTTGTCGGCAGAGGAAAGCGGGTATCTGCAGGATGTCTACATAATCGGCCGCCATGGCTGCTTCATCGGCTGCGTGAATGTCGGTTACGGTAGGTACTCCGAAAGTGTTGTGTACTTTCTCGAGAACTTTCAACGCCTTTTCGTCACCAATTCCCATGAACGAATCTAAGCGGGAGCGGTTGGCTTTGCGGTACGATCCTTTGAATACGTAGGGGATGCCCAGTTTATCGGTGATATTCACTATTCTTTCTGCGATTCGCAGAGCCATCTCTTCGCCTTCGATGACGCAAGGACCGGCTAACAGGAAAAAATTTCCTGTTTTATTATTCTTCAGTTGTTCTATCATAACATTTATGTTTTATCAATTGGGTATAATCAATGTGGTTGCTTCCGGTATAATTCCTATTTCAATCGGGAAATGACGTGGCAACAAGCGTCCGTCAAGGTCGACAGCGGCATTCTGGGCACGTAGTACTTTTACTTTTCGGGTACGGTAGGATTTCACCACTTTGTGGTTCAATATACGTCCTTGAATAAGCATCCACAGTCCGGACAAGATTTGCAGGAACTCGGGACGGTAGATGACCGATACATCCAGCCAGCCATTATAGGGTACGGCACTTGGGGTTTGTCCGTATCCGGTGGCACTTCCCACACAGACTGTCATAATCCGCCCGCGGATGTGTTCGTCGTTAATCTTGAGATGTGAACGATAAAGCTTACGTTCGAATATCAGCAGGAAGAGAGCTGCCAGATAGGAGAGAAACTTTACTCCCCAGAAACGTTTGGTCTGGTCCGTGATTTTTACGATACGCGCACCTAATCCTATATTGACTGCATTGAGGAAGTAACGTCGTTGGTGTTTTTCGCCATCGTAAAAGTTGCAGTAACCCACGTCTATTTTCTTCCGGCGGTTATTGATAATCCAGTCTACTGCCTGTTTGTATTCCAGATTCAATTCCCAGTATCTGGCAAAGTCGTTTCCTATTCCGTTGGGGATGATACCGATGGCTATCTCTTCTTTTTTCTCTGCGTTCGAACTCATAATGCCGTTAATGGCATCATTCAATGCACCGTCTCCGCCCACCACTACGATGGTGCGATAGCCGTTGTTGGCCAGAATACCGGCGAGCCGTTCTACCGATCCGAAACCCTCGGACTGCACATAGTCGTATGATACTCCCTTAGAGTCCATGTACTCTTTTATTTCTTTCCACCGTTTCTGCACCTTTCGTGTGCCTGCTTTGGGGTTGTAGATTACGCCCCATTTTCCAGGTTCTACGCTCATGGATATTATATTTATTATTTCGTACTTTTATTTATACTTCTCTGTATGGTGACCGTTCTTTTTGTTAAACGATCGATCATTCGTATATTAACAAGAGACTTGGCTTAACCTAACCGATTATTATAGGTTATTTATTACCTTTATCTTTGTTCATTAACTGGTCCCGCGCTTGAGGGCTCATCTGCCTCCGTTCCCGGACTTATGGGCTTGGGTAGCCGGACGCATGGACCCGCACTTGCGGGACGAACTGATGAATGAAACAAAAGCGGTTAAGAGCTTCGCCAAAGTTACTAAAACTCTTTGAGTTTCTGCTTTACAAAGTTAATCTTTTCCTCCATTGGGAGTGATGCATCTACCCAATGAATGGTGAAGCCTCTTCGTTCCATTCCCCGAAACCAGGTCATTTGCCGTTTGGCAAACTGGTGGATGGCAGTTTCCAGACCGGTGAACATTTCATCGTATGTCATTTTACCAATGGCGTACAAGGTCAGGTATTTGTATTCCAATCCATAATAAATCAAGTCATCCGGATGAATCCCCTCTGCCAGAAGACGACGTACCTCTTCAACCATCCCGTCGTCCAGTCTTTGTTTAAGGCGGCGGGTGATTTTCCCTCGTCGCAATTCACGGTCGATGTCCACTCCGATAATCAGGCTGTTCAGTTGTGGGAATTCCCGTTCTTCTATTGGTGTCTTTGCATAATACTCTTCTATTTCGATAGCACGGATTGCCCGTTTGACAGTATCCACGTCTGTCGAATTGTGAAGTGTCTTATAACCGCTTAAAATAGCAGTCAGTTCTTCCAATGATTTTTCGGCCAGGCGTACACGCAACTCTTGGTTTTCGGGAACTGGAACTAGGCGATAGCCTTTTAGTACCGACTCCAGATACAAGCCTGTCCCTCCACATAGAACGGGGAGATGTCCTTTTTGTTTAATAGTCTCGTAAGCTGTCAGGAAATCACGTTGATACTCAAATACATTGTATTTATAGCCCGGATCGGCAATATCTATCAGGTGGTAAGGGATTTGTCTGCCGTTAATAGTGTAGTCTTCCAGGTCTTTGCCTGTACCAAGATCCATTCCCCGATAGATTTGGCGTGAATCGGCACTGATAATTTCAGTATTTAACTCTGCGGCCAATGCGGCAGCAAAAGGGGTTTTACCCGAAGCGGTAGGGCCAAGAATGGCAATCAGATCATAGTCCGGCATGGTCATATCTTTATTAATAACGTTACAAAGATATGAAAAAGGAAGTGAAAAGCAGGTGTTAAACTCTTAAATAGTGTTATAAAACATCCTTTTTTTCTTGTATTATTTGCAGATAACCAAAGAGTACGTATCTTTGCAATGTGTTTTTCATAGTATTAGATTTAAGGTTAACAAAGGTTGGAGCAAGGCGTTGCTCCTTTTTTTATGTCCTAATGTCTCCTATGCTTTGTGTATCCATATTGACAACATCTTCTTTTTCAGTATAATAACGTTGATGGCCGACACCAATAAGAATAAAAATATACCTATGGCGAAAGTTGGCCAAAGAGATCCGACAGACATTTGTGGAAACAGTAGGTTCAGTGTCGTAAGATAAGAGGTGCGTGCCCACGAAACAATGCCGACGGATAGTAACAGTACCACAACATTGAGTCCTAATGTAAGAATCTGATAGGGGAGTGCTACTCTTGAAGGGCTGTAACCTATCAGAAGTAAACTTTCCAGTTTCACGGTGTTTTTTTGTAAAAGCAGAAAAATGCTGAGCATCAGAATGTAGAAAGAGAGTATGCTGATAAATAGTCCTACTGCAAGGACAATACCCACAATCAGACGCAGAAAATAAGTGGTTTTCCCGGCGTCCAGTTTTCCATCTTCTGTCTCATAACCCTTTTGTTGGAAATACGTTGCAATGGAGGCATCAGCGGGATTGTCTACTTCGATAATCAGCCGTGAAGGGTCCGGCTGGCTATCCGGTGCAAAGTTTTGGTTAGCCCAATTCATAAAAGATTGTGGAACCAAAATAGTATTCAACCGGTTGGAAAAGCCGACGATGTTTCCTTTATATTGCTCAACCCGTCCGTTGCCCCGCATTAGAATATCCATTTGGATCAGGCTCATCAACCCTTCCGATAGCTTAGGCAGGCTTCGGCTCTGGGCAAATCCGAAGTTATATAAATTCAGATAATTGCGCGGAATGATGATAGGGATGGTGTGCGTGTTTGCATCAAAATGCCATTTATCAAGGTTGATGTCTACAAACTTATCAGGAACGGCCTCAAAGAACATTTCGGTAGAAAGGTGAATTCCTGCTTCCTGCATTCCCAATCCTGCGGAGACTTTAAATTGCGAAGGAGTGAAAGCACCTACGCTCCGGGTGAACGGTTGTTTCTTCAGTTCCTCTATTTCCTCAGACGAAAAAGTGTTACTCTTGCCCGCAAAAGATCCCAGCGTACTGATTTTCTTAGTAGCTATCATATAATCTTTCTTCATAAAGCTATCCCCTTCGGTAAAGATGGGAACTACATCTTTGTAGAATTGTGCGCTGAGTAACACAATAACCATTCCGAAGAAGTTGGCAAAGAAGAAACCGGTCAACTGACCGATGCTGATATGCTGACGGAGCAGCTTCCAGACTAAGTTATTCATAATTTCAATATTCTGTCATACGTTAACTCGATATGCTTGCCGATGGACGTTACGATGATTCCCGCTCCTTGTCTTCCGGCTTCTTCCGTCACCAGTTCTCCCATAATACGTGCATTTTCATCGTCCAAATGACTGATGGGCTCGTCCAGGAAAATGAAGTCGAAAGGTTGACAAAGCGATCGGATGAACGCCACTCGCTGTTGTTGTCCGAAAGAGAGTTTTCCTGCCTTCACGTTCAGTTTGTCCGAGAGTCCCAATGCTTCGAACAGTGAAAGTATTTCTTTTCGGGTTTTATATCCGGTCAGATTATTTTTTAGTCGGATGTTTTCGATGGCGGTCAACTCCGTAAAAATACGTAAGTCCTGAAAAAGCATACTCAGTGAATGTTTCCGGATTTCCACCCATTGCTTCACCAGGTATGCTTTGATATTGGTTTTATCGAAGTTGATAATTCCCTGATAGTCGTTTCGGTAGCCGTAAACATAGCTGCACAACGATGATTTACCGGTACCGGAGGCAGCCTCGATCAGGTAAGATTTTCCTTTATGGAAAACAAGATTCTGATGCCATACATCCGAAGTTATCGAATTACGGTCAGCAAACACTTGGGGAAGTGTTTGCTGTAAGTGAATGCTGTCCATACACGTTGAAGATTACATGCCGGCGAACTGTTTGGCAAAGTCTACTATCTGTTTTAAAGCGTTGTCGTCTTTGTTTTTCAGAAGAATGGCTGTTTCGGTCTTACCTTCACTGTCACTGAATGCTTCGATATACGAAATTTTTGAAGCGAGTTTATAATAAGTCTGATATTCTTCGCCACCGAATCCGGCCATCATTTTCACAACAGGGAGATCGAGAATAGCATCCATATTGATAACAAAAAATACATTTTTGCCTTTCATATCCGATGCATATCCGGCATCTTTAATCGATTTCTCTACCGGTTTGCTGATACTCTTGTACAGAAGTTCATCATTAGTGGCGTACATCTGCTTGTTGCGGATGCCAAAGAATACGTTGGTTGCTCTTGATTTATAAACATATTCGTTTTCGCCCAATTGGATAATATCTTCGTTTTTACCTAATTTTAATTGTTTCTTATTGTCGTACAATGCTTTCAGGGCATTTCCGTTCTTTGCATCTGCATAAGCTGCAAAAGTAGGAACACTGTTCAAGGTTACATTAATCAGTCCGATGGAAATATCTCCATCGAAAGAGGCGAATAAGCTTTTTACTTCATCGGCTTTCGCAAGAGACACGTTTCTACGGAATTCTTCATTATTGAACAGTAAATCGTAGAATGCTGCTCCATTGACTCCTATATTTAGGAATGCGAGAGTCGATTCGGGGAAGTTCTGGAGGAAAGTTGTATTTAACTTTTTAACAGCTTGAGCCTGTTTCTTCAGTAACGCATCCGTTTCTGCATTATCCGAGTAGGTTTCGATCTGCAGAGCGATTTTTCCTTTTTCAAAGTTGAGGTTACCCACAGCTTTTACTTCGCTCAAGTCGATTTGTGAAGAGAGCCCCAGACTGATTTGTTGAGTATACATTTGGGGAACCGCATCCATTGAAGCAAAAAAGTTTATGTCTCCTTTTTGATTCTGCATCTTCCGGAAACTGCCGTTCGAGGCGATACTGTTCTCTTCAGTCTGTTTGAGTAGTGTGGAGATGGTTTGTTTGGCAACATCCATTTGAGAAGTTCCATAGGCTTCTGTCAAAACTGCTGCATTTTCATTGAAGACCAATAGATTGTTCTTCTGCAGGGATGTGAAACTGTATCCCTCTTCTTCTGCTACAGGCTGGCAGATTCCTTCTTTGGCCATTAAGTCGAGCGAAGCACGCAAGTCGTCGATATTGCTGACTTTGGCAACTATAGCGGGGCTGATGAAAGTCTTGGAAGTAAATACGAATACAGGAGCTTTGACATCAATCCCCGATTGAGAAGGATTCTTCATTATTTTTTCCAGTTGCTGGAAAGCAGCTGCATTCATTCCGCTTTTCAGGGCTTCCATCATTTTTTGTTTCATCCCTTCATTCTCTTTATCATTCAGGCCGGCTTTGTCGGCAAGAGAATTCAGATTAACGGAAGCAACAGCCGAAGCGTCGGCCGGAATCACATGGATATATTCCGCTTTCTTGGAGCAGGCTGCCATGAAAACGATCAGTACTGCCAGTACCGAAAGTCGGGAAATCATTCGTTTTACCATAATTACTATCTTTTTTATTTCTGTAAATTACATATTCATTGTGTGGCAAGCCACCAATGCTGCTGTTTCTGTGCGCAGTCGCGATTTGCCTAAACTGATGGGGACAAATCCTTTCTCGATTGCTTTCTTTACTTCCTCTTCGCTGAAGTCGCCTTCCGGTCCGATCAATACGAGGGCATCTTCTCCTTTTGTCAAGGCATCTTTCAATAAAGGTTTTTCTCCTTCGTAGCAGTGGGCAATGAACTTTTGCCCTTTAAAGTCTTTTTCGATAAATGTGCTGAAATCGGTCATTTCGTTCAGACGCGGTAAACGTGCTTTTAACGATTGCTTGATGGCAGACACCAATATCTTTTCAATGCGTTCTGTTTTAATTACTTTCCGCTCGGAGAAGCGGCAGTTCAGGAATGTTAATTCGTCGAACCCTATTTCAGTTGCTTTTTCAGCAAACCATTCATTGCGATCCATATTTTTTGTGGGTGCCATGGCAATGTGCAGATGTCCGTCCCACAAAGGCTCTTGGTAAATTGTCTCTTTAATATTCACCAGGCAACGTTTATTGGTTGCCACGCTGATCTCTGCCCGATAGAAGTTTCCCTTTCCGTCAGTGAGACTAATTTCATCTCCGGCCGTCAGGCGGAGCACACGTACACAGTGCTGTGCTTCCTCTTCTGGAAGTTCTGTGCTGGTTTGTATATCAGGAGTATAAAATACGTGCATATCTTTTATTTATGTCGGTTAATTTCGTCACGAAGTCGGGCTGCCAGTTCATAATTCTCTTCTTGAATGGCTTTGTTCAATGCTTCTTCAAGAGAAATAATGCTGACTGGCTCCGTACGTGAGTTTTCATCTTCTTCCGGAGTATCGGGACGTTCGTCTCCGTCTGTCAACCGAATACACTCGCGTTCAAGAATAGATTCGTATATAAAGATAGGACAATCTGCCCTGACGGCCAGTGCCACTGCATCCGAGGTACGGGCATCTATCCGAATAATTTCTTCGTCTTTTTTAAAGTAGATATACGAATAGAAAACGCCTTCTTTGGCTTTATATATCAGTACCCGAAGCAAAGTTGCTCCTAAAACATTCAGACACGAATAGAATAAATCGTGTGTCAGCGGGCGTGGGGCCTTTATTCCTTTCAGGCAAATGGCTGTGGCTTGTGCTTCGGCAGGCCCTATTATAATAGGCAGTTGCCGTTCGCCATCTACTTCTCCCAATACCATTGCATAGGCGCCTACCTGTGCTTGGCTGTTAGAAATGTTCAATACCTGTAATTCTACTTTCTTATCCATTGTTAATTGTTCACTTTCTTAAGTTCTCCCGGTTGATGTTTGTATCTGAAAACAATTGCAAACAAAATACCGATAGCCAGTGCGTATGCTGCAAATATGAACCAGATAGCCGGCCAGTTGCGACTTGCCAACATTCCATTTTCATATACGGAGAATGCATCCACTACGGCTCCACTGGCATATCCTCCAATGACTGCGCCCAATCCGTTTGTCATGATGAAGAACAAACCTTGTGCACTGGCCCTTGTCTCAGGTTTGGTTTCCAATTCAACAAATAAAGAACCGGAAATGTTGAAGAAATCAAATGCCATACCGTATACTATCATTGATAAAATCAGCATCCAGATGCCTGATCCCGGATCACCAAAGCCAAACAGTCCGAATCGGAATACCCAGGCAAACATACTGATGAGCATGACACGCTTGATTCCGAAGTGTTTCAGGAAGAAAGGAATGGCCAGGATAAACAGTGTCTCGGACATTTGTGAGATGGACAGCAAGATCACCGAGTGCTTGACACCGAAAGAGTCGGCAAATTCGGGTACTTTGGCGAAACTACCCAAAAATGCATCACCATATGTATTTGTGATTTGCAAGGCTGCACCCAGTAACATTGAGAAAAAGAAAAAGATAGCCATCTTTTTTCTTTTGAATAGGCTGAGGGCATCTAAACCGAAAGAAGACAATAGGGTTTTACTCTGATTTTTTGCAGGGGGGCAGGGGGGCAGTGTGAAAGAATATAATCCGAGAAGTAATGCCGAGCTTGCTCCGACATAAAGCTGAGCGCTGGAGTTTTTGAATCCGGTAAGGTCCACTGCCCACATAGCACAAATGAAACCGATAGTTCCCCATACACGGATAGGCGGGAAGTCTTTTACTAAATCACATTTATATTGTTCGAGTGCATTGTATGAAACTGTATTGGCGAGCGAAAGAGTAGGCATGTAAACCATTAGATTGAGTAACATGGCCCAATACATTTGATTGTAGTCGGTGGCGGTAGAAGCGTAGAACAAGCAGCCGGCTCCCAACAAGTGGCAAATACCATAAAGGCGTTCGGCATTGAACCATTTGTCGGCTATAATGCCTGTTATTCCCGGCATGATAATGGATGCGATTCCCATTGTTGCGAAAATGGCTCCGATTTGCCCACCCTCAAAATGGAGGCCTCTTTCCATATAGCCACCTAATGAAATTAACCACGACCCCCATACAAAGAATTGCAGGAAGTTCATAATAATCAAACGATTTTTTATATTCATAACTTTTATTGATGTGTTTCCCGTCGTGCCTGTCTATGGCAGATCAGGTGCAAATATAATATTTTTAGTTGACAGAGTGGAAAAAGCATGGAATAAAAGGAAATGAGAAAAGGAAAATGGCAAAAGAAAATCGGAAAAACGGAGAATGAAAGGTCTATAAAAAAGAAAGCGGTCTATTCCAAATGGCTTACTTCTATTGTATAAATGACTAAATGTCAGAAATAAGCCTGCAAAAGTACGATTAATAATCAGTTTTTATAATGTGGGTATATATAATCCGTTGCTACCTGATATATTATTTAATCTAAGAACCAGTTTAAATTTTCCTCAATAATAATCTTAGAGCTCCTTATTTCGATAACGAAGGTGTGGCAACCGAACGTCGTCCGGTATTTGAGGGGGCGATTTCAGCGGACTCTAAAGCCTTTTGTACGCTTCTCATACGAAAAATGCATTTCGATCTTCCATCTTCCACCTTTTAAGGATGTTGGTTCTGATTGTCAGATAGTTAACTGGTGGAAGATGCTGTTTTTATGGGTGTTTATCTTCCACCCCTATCTTCCATCTTCCACCCTTCGTTTTAGTAGAGAAAGTAAACGTAACGGTTTGACATATAGCGTGATGTATCTATTATCTTATCTGTTTATGCCTATAAAAGCATTTTGTTTTCCTTCGTATCTTTAGCGAAAATGGTCTGAATCTTATCCGGGCCCGCATACCCGGGCTTATGGGCCCGGGTACGTGGGCTGATGAGCCCAGGTATGCGGGCCCATAAGCCCGGGTATGCGGGCCGGAATAAAGATCGCACGAAGAATGATAATAGTCTTGTTTATAAAGGTTTATGATATGGTGAAAATCAACTTGTTTTCTTCTTTGTTTGCACAGGGAAAAAGGTCTTTAGGAAATTTCTTTAATAGCAAGTCAAAATTCAACAAAGCCGCCCATTTCCGATAGTAGTAATAAACCAACTGTCACTTAGGGAGGTCAAGAGGAAGCATACGCCATTGGCAGCCGGCTTTCACTAAATAAAAAATAGCATTCCAAATCATTTGTAAATCTTATTTTCGCTTTCTTTCTTGCAGGTTCAATACTTTTGTTATATATTGCCACTCTCTTTCCGTAAAATCAGTCTGATGCATCTTTTTTAAAGTTTGGTCACTTCAAAGAAAGAAACTATCCGGCTGATACGGAAACTTTAGATTAAAAAGATTTCAGCCATTTTTTTAGCAGGCTCCAAACAGGTTCTTCTTTATCAAATAAACAATAACTGAAATGAAACAAACAAAAACGACTTTAGCAATCATTCTGTTGGTGGTATTAGCAGGGTGTGGAGGAAATAAACAGTCAAACAACGATTAAGTCATCGTTGACGTTTCGAAAAATTATCCTAAAAAAGAATTGATTCTTCAGGACTTTATGGATGTGGAATATGTTGCGTTGGAGACCACTGACGAGTTTCTTACATAAGGTCTGGTGCAGGATGTGGGAAAAGAATACATATTGGCGACAAATAGGAATAATGATGGGGATATTTTTATTTTTGACAGAAAAACCGGTAAGGGAGTAAGGAAGATAAATCGTCGGGGGCAAGGAGCAGAAGAATATGTGAGGATTAATGAGATTATTCTTGATGAAAATAATGGTGAAATATTCGTAAAGTCACCGGGAAATAAAATCTTAGTATACGATTTTTATGGAAAGTTCAAACGGTGTTTGAGTCTTGATCGGGAAGTTTCATCTATTTTCGATTATGACAAAGATAATTTGATTTGCTATGATATGTCAGATTATCACAGTAAAGGAGAGGATAGAACCAGATCATACCATATTATCCTATCAAAACAGGATGGAAGTATCATCCGTGATATTTTTATTCCTTTTAAAACAATTGACATACCAATTGTGCGTGATGGAGATAGGTTTATAGCAAATTATTCTTATCAGATACGCCTGAGTAACGGGAAATGTACACTTATGGATACATCAGCTGATACATTGTATAACTATGCGTCGGATGGTACATTAAGTCCTTTTGTTGTAAGAACTCCTTCTGCACATACCATGGAACCGGAAGTTTTTCTTTATATGGGTATCCACACCGACCGTTATTACTTTATGGAAGCCGTTAAAAATGTATTTAACTTTGAAAAGGGCAACGGATTCTATGCTGATGAACTGGTGTATGACAAAGAAGAAAAGGCCGTATTTCAAGTTACCGTATACAATGATGACTATGTGGACAAAAAAACAGTGGCTATGACAGCAAAACCAATTAATAGTGAAATTGAAGACGTCACAAGTCTAAATGCAGCCCGACTTGTTGAAATTTACAAGAAAGACCAACTGAAAGATGGTAAATTGAAAGAAATCGCCTCTAGGTTGAATGAAGAAGATAATCCGGTGATTATGTTGGTAAAACAAAAGAAATAGTGGTTTAAAAAGGTAGAGGTAACTGCCTATTTAATTAAAGCAGCAGGTCATCCCCCACCTGCTGCAGGACGGTTCTTTTACATTATTAGAAGGGTTGTTTACCGGATAAAGTCAATGAATAAATTGGGGGGAAGGGCTGAATATCTATCTTTATTTCCAAGTTTATTCATTGATCCCGCAGTAATCTGTTCTCTCTTCATAATATACAGATAAAAAAAAGGCTATCCATCACGGACAGCCAATCTTTATTAACCTTAAATCTAATACCATGAAAAACACAGTGCAAAGATAAAGGACTTTATGTTATATAACATAATGATTTGATGAAAATCTTCTTTTTGTTAACTCTAATTAACTTTGAGGCTTCTGTTTTTATGCTTATGGAGTGATTATTCTACATAGAGCACCAATCCTTTGAGATATTCCCCTTCCGGATGATAGATGTTCACCGGATGGTCTGCGGGCTGGGTCAACTGATGTAGTATACGTACACTTCTGCCCGACATGGCGGCAGCAGTAAATACAGCGGTACGAAAATTATCTTTGGTCACTACTTGCGAACATGAGAAAGTGAATAAGATACCACCCGGTTTGATTTTCTCAAATGCTTTGGCATTGAGTTTGCGGTAGCCTTGAAGGGCATTGCGCAGTGCGTCTTTATGTTTGGCAAATGCCGGAGGATCAAGAATGATCAAGTCGTACTGGTCACCCATGCGGTCGAGATATTTGAAAGCGTCTTCAGCAAAGGCTGCATGACGGGTATCTCCCGGGAAGTTTAATTCTACATTTTTATTAGTCAGATCGATGGCTTTTGCAGAACTGTCTACCGAGTGCACCTGTTTGGCACCTCCGCGCATGGCGTAAAAGGAAAAGCCTCCGGTATAACAGAACATATTTAATACCGACCGCCCCTTGGCATAACGCTCCAGTAGAGCGCGATTTTCACGCTGGTCTACAAAAAATCCTGTTTTTTGTCCCTTCAGCCAGTCTACATGGAATTTCAGTCCATATTCCTGAGCGATATTGTCGCTGCTTCCTCCTTTAAGGAAACCGTTCTCCGGGAAAAGGTCTGCTTTAAATGGGAGGGTCGTTTCTGATTTATAATAGATATTTTCAATCTGATCGCCCATAACTTCGGACAAAGCTTCGGCAATGGCCATGCGGTCTACATGCATTCCTGCAGAATGTGCCTGCATCACAGCAGTCCGGGCATAAACATCAATAACGAGTCCGGGCAGATTATCTCCTTCTCCATGTACCAGACGATAGGTATTGTTGGTCGGATTGGTGGCAATGCCAATACTGCATCGCATGTCGTAGGCCACTTCCAATTTGTGTTTCCAGAAATCGTGGTTAATCTCTTCTTGTTTGAACGAAAGTACACGTACAGCAATACTTCCAATCTGGAAATGCCCTTTGGCAATAAATTCTTTTTTTGAGGTGTACACTTCCACTACTTCACCTTCCTCGGGTTCACCGTCGAAGTGGGCGATGGCACCAGAAAAAATCCAGGGGTGGAACCGTTTCAATGAGTCTTCTTTGCCGGGTTTAAGATATACTTTATGCATAAATTTATTATGTTGTTTTTACTTTTATCATTGATCTGAACCTACTTTTACCGTCTCTGCGGTTTCCTCTTCCGGGGCCAATTCGTAGTTTCCTGTTCGTTTCAGTTCCTCCAATAAGTGATATATGTTGAGGCAGGCCCAAGCGTCTGTAGCTGCGTATTGCTTTTGTGCATCCGTCAGTACATCTGCTTCCCAATTAGAAAGGCGTTGTGATTTTGAGATTTTCTCTCTAAACAAGATACCGTATATCTTTTGCAAGCTCTTATCCTGAATGCCGAAGGGACGGACATACTCTTGCAACTCAATGCATGCCTGTTGATTGAAAGGGGCCCGTTTGTGTAACATCATGAAGTCGTCTTTCAGTGAAAGACCCACTTTGATTACTTTCGGATTTTCAAGTAGTTCTATGATGGGTTGGGTTAGGCCGGTCATGTTCAGGCGAAACAGAAAGCAACACTCGTCAGATGAAATCTGAAGTAATGCTACTTTATGAGAATGTCCCTTGGTGAATGAGGGACGTGTCTCGCTGTCGATTCCCAAGATGGCTTGGGATTGCAGATAAGCCACCGCTTTTTGCGCCTCACTTTCAGTCTGTATTACATGAATCCGTCCGGGAAATGCTGCTTTGGGCATCTCCTTCACTTCTTCTTTGCTTATGGTTCTTTTTAAAATCATATTTTTTTATTCATCATCATGGCAATGGCAGCCATGATCGTGACAATGGCAGTCGTCATCTTCACAGTGACAGTCTTCATTGTTTTCGGGTTCGTACTCTTCTTCCTCTTCGTCTTCTCCCCGGGCTTTCGGACTATATTTTACGTCATGCAGGGCACGCATGGTGTTTACCAGTTTTTGTCCCCACAAGAGTCCGAAGTTCTCCTGGCAGATGGCGAGGGAATCGTTCATCGTCTCGTTCAATCCCAGCTGGAATACGAAGATAAAGTCTTTGATATCCTGATAAATGTCGGCCAGATCTTCCGAAATATTCTTTTTGATCGGTTCGTCACTGTAAGCCATGTCGGGTAGAAATACTTCCAGATAATCGTCTTTTTCTGCCAATACGGATGCCAGGTTGATGCGCAACACTTCGTAAATTTCTTCCGTTACATACGTTTCAGGTGATTCATCACCTATCATTTCACATTTCGGAAGCATGGATGCTTTTAGATAAAGCAAAGGAAGTATTTTAAGGGTGGTGTCAACAAACGTACTGCGTTTCATACTTTCGGCACGTTCCAAAAAAGCGCAGAACTCGGCGGATACTGTAACGAATTCTATCACATTCTTATCAAATATTACTTGACTCTCTTTTTTCATTTCTGCTTGAATTGAAACGCAAAGGTAAGAAAAAGTTGTGGGTAGTCCAATGAAATTCTTTTTTTTACTACTTTTGCATCATTAATCATATAGCTTAAGATTCATCATCCACATGGCAAAAAAGAAATCAGATAAGGAAGCAGAACAGAAGCCGGCTTCCACAAAAAAATATGTGGCTTTCTTCAGGAACGAAACAATTCACTTTGTGATCGGGTTGGTACTGGTCATTTTCTCTGTCTATTTATTGCTGGCCTTTACCTCTTTCTTTTTTACTGGAGCAGCTGACCAAAGTATCATTGATAGCGGGAATGCCCAGGACCTTGCTGCTGTGAACAATCATGTAAAGAACTATGCGGGTTCCCGGGGAGCTCAGTTGGCAAGTTATCTGATTAATGACTGTTTTGGTATTTCCTCTTTCTTTATTTTAATCTATCTGGCTGTTGCCGGATTAAAATTAATGCGTGTACGTGTGGTACGCCTTTGGAAATGGTTTATCGGATGTTCACTGTTGCTCATTTGGTTTTCCGTTTTCCTTGGTTTCGTTTTTATGGACCATTATCAGGACTCGTTCATCTATCTGGGTGGATTGCATGGTTATAACATCAGTAACTGGCTTATTTCTCAAGTCGGTATTCCCGGTGTATGGCTGATTCTTTTGGTAACAGGTATTTGTTTCCTTATATATATGAGTGCCCGCACCATTATTTGGTTGCGTAAGCTTTTTAGTCTTAGTTTCTTGAAGCGTAAGCAAAAAGAAGAACTTTCTGAAGCCATTCAAGAGCCCAAACCACATGAATATGATAATCCGAAACCTCAGGAAGTGGAATTTGATGTAAATCGTACTTTCCGTCAGGAAGTACCGGTGAAGAAGGTGGAAACTACTGCTGTGCCTGAAACACCTGTCGAATCTTCAACCGAAATGCCTGTGACTCCGGAAGACAGGGCTGTGACATCCGATGGTGATGTGACTATGACTTTTGAGCAGACAACTCCTGATCCCGTACCTCCTTTTCGGGCAGGGTCGGCAGATAAAGAGCCTGAGTTCGAAATAGAGACTGCTGCCGATGATGAAAATTATCAGGGTGCGGAGACTGAACCTTACAATCCTAAACTGGATTTAGAGAACTATCATTTTCCTACTATCGACTTGATGAAGCACTATGAAAATAGTGAGCCTACCATCAATATGGAGGAACAGAATGCAAATAAAGACCGTATTATCAATACATTGCGTAGTTTTGGCATTGAAATAAGTACGATTAAAGCTACGGTAGGACCTACGGTAACTCTTTATGAGATCACTCCGGAACAAGGAGTACGTATTTCAAAGATTCGTGGATTGGAAGACGATATCGCTTTGAGCCTTTCTGCGTTGGGCATTCGTATCATTGCTCCCATACCGGGAAAAGGTACGATCGGTATCGAGGTGCCTAACTCAAATCCGAAGATCGTTTCAGGACAGTCTATTATAGGTAGTAAGAAGTTTCAGGAGTCAACCTATGATTTGCCTATTGCACTTGGTAAAACCATTACGAATGAGGTATTCATGGTTGATCTTTGCAAAATGCCGCACGTATTGGTGGCAGGTGCTACCGGACAGGGTAAATCTGTCGGCTTGAACGCTATCATCACTTCACTGCTTTATAAGAAGCATCCTGCCGAACTGAAGTTTGTTCTGGTGGATCCTAAGAAAGTGGAATTCAGCATTTATTCTGTCATTGAACATCATTTTCTTGCGAAACTTCCCGATGGTGAAGATGCTATCATCACTGACGTGACTAAAGTGGTGCAGACCCTTAATTCTGTTTGTGTGGAGATGGACAGCCGCTATGATCTGTTGAAAATGGCTCATGTGCGCAACATCAAAGAGTACAACGAGAAGTTCATCAATCGCCGCCTGAATCCGGAAAAGGGGCATAAATTTATGCCTTATATCGTAGTGGTCATTGATGAGTTCGGTGATCTGATTATGACAGCAGGTAAGGAGATCGAATTGCCGATTGCCCGTATTGCACAGTTGGCACGTGCCGTAGGTATCCATATGATTATCGCAACCCAGCGTCCGACCACTAATATTATCACAGGTACTATCAAGGCTAACTTCCCGGCACGTATCGCATTTCGCGTGTCAGCGATGATGGACTCACGTACTATTCTCGACCGTCCGGGAGCCAATCAGTTGATCGGTCGCGGTGATATGCTCTTCCTTCAGGGGGCCGATCCGGTACGTGTGCAGTGTGCATTTATCGATACGCCCGAAGTGGAAGAAATCACCAAGTATATTTCACGTCAGCAGGGATATCCTACCGCCTTCTTCCTGCCCGAATATGTGAGTGAAGATAGCGGCAGTGATTTGGGTGAAGTCGATATGGGACGTCTTGATCCGTTGTTTGAGGAGGCTGCCCGCCTGATTGTGATTCATCAACAGGGATCTACTTCGCTGATACAGCGTAAATTCTCTATCGGCTACAATCGTGCCGGGCGTTTGATGGATCAGCTGGAAAAGGCCGGCATTGTAGGTCCCTCACAGGGAAGTAAGGCACGCGATGTGCTGTGTGTAGACGAAAACGACCTTGAAATGCGTTTGAACAATATTCAATAATCAAACGTTAAATGAGTGTATACAATGAAGCAGATTATAATTAGCATTTGGATAGCTTTACTGACTTTGCCTGTGTTTGCACAACAACAAATGCAGGCAAAAGTTGTGCTTGATAAGACAGCGGGCACATTTGAAAAGGCAGGCGGTATCCGTGCGGAATTCAACGTGACAGTATTTAACAAAAGCAGGATGGCCGGACAGTCTGCCGGAGTCATCGAACTCAAAGGGGAAAAATTTGTACTGAAAACAGACGATGCTATTACTTGGTTTGATGGTAAGACCCAGTGGAGCTATCTGAAAAGCAGTGATGAAGTTAATATCAGTAACCCTACCGGGACCGAATTGCAGAGTCTTAATCCGTATGCACTTTTGCAGATATACCGTCATGGCTTCGACTATAAGATTGGATCATTGAAGAACTTTGGTGGCAAATCGGTCTACGAGGTAATATTGACTGCTACTGACAAGAAGAGAGATTTATCGAGAATTGTGCTTTATGTGAGTAAAGACACTTATCAACCATTGTTTATCATGATGGAACAACGTGATAAGAGTCGCAGCGAGATCACTGTGACTGGTTATCAGACAGGTTTGAAATATGCCGATGGTATGTTTGTGTTTGATAAGAAACAATATCCTCATGCTGAAGTGATCGATCTTCGGTAGGAGAGGGGAATGATTTCAAGCGTTAATAGTAAATCGTAAAATATAAATAGGAGTATGGAAACAGAAAGAATTAAATGCCTTATTATAGGTTCAGGGCCAGCCGGCTATACAGCCGCTATCTATGCTGGACGTGCAAATTTGTCACCGGTGCTTTACGAAGGAATACAGCCGGGTGGACAGTTGACTACCACTACCGATGTAGAAAATTTCCCGGGCTATCCACAAGGAATCAGCGGACCGCAATTGATGGAAGATCTTCGTACACAGGCCGAACGTTTTGGGGCTGACATCCGCTTTGGGATTGCTACCGCCTCTGATCTTGGTCAGGCTCCTTACAAAATTACAATCGATGGTGAAAAGGTAATCGAAGCCGATTCATTGATTATCGCCACCGGAGCTACAGCCAAATATTTAGGGCTGGACGATGAAAAGAAGTATGCCGGTATGGGGGTCAGCGCTTGTGCTACTTGCGATGGTTTTTTCTATCGCAAGAAAGTGGTTGCTGTGGTAGGTGGTGGTGACACTGCTTGTGAAGAAGCGATCTATTTGGCCGGACTCGCTTCCAAGGTTTATCTGGTTGTGCGTAAGCCTTATCTTCGTGCTTCGAAAATTATGCAGGAGCGTGTGATGAAGCACGATAAGATTGAAGTACTCTTTGAGCATAATGTAGTCGGTCTTTTCGGTGAGAACGGTGTAGAAGGTATGAATCTTGTGAAACGTTGGGAGGAGCCCGATGAAGAACGCTATTCATTACCTATCGACGGTTTCTTCCTCGCTATCGGGCATAAACCGAATTCGGACATCTTTAAACCCTATCTGGATACTGATGAAGTGGGATATATTACCACCGATGGTGACAGTCCTCGTACCAAGGTACCCGGAGTATTTGCCGCAGGTGACGTAGCTGATCCACATTATCGTCAGGCTATTACAGCTGCCGGAAGCGGATGTAAAGCTGCTATTGAAGCTGAACGCTATCTGTCTGAAAAGGGATTGATCTAAGATTTGTAAGAAACGACAAAGATATTCCGGACGCAGTTATCCTTTGGAAAGTAATTGTGTCCGTAAATAAAAGCGGAGGACACAGAGTTTATATTTTCAGAAAGGAAATAATACTCTGTGTCCTCCGCGTTTTTGTGGAGTATGATGTGGTCGTTAATATACTTCTATTTCGTCCAAATAGATGTTAGCCTGAACCACATCTTTTTCATTCGGGTCTTTCACGAAATCAATGCCGTTTCGTAAAGTACCACCATTTTGAAGAGTGATTTTGATATACTTGACTTCTTTGGGGGCAAAGCCTAATGTATCAGTGAATGCCTTTCTACCTCTTTCAGGATAGTTCCGTTTGAAGGAAGCTTCTGCCATTTTATCATACTTCTGTCCATCGGAAGAGGTCTCGACAGTAGCTATACTGGGAGGGAGAATGACTGATGCAGGGTTGTATAACGAACCGAAGACCACTTTGCTGACAGTAGTAGGTTGTTCGAATTCGACGATAAATACCAGTTCTTTGCAGGTATCGTTCATCCGGAATCCGCTCCACGGAGTCATCGAAGCGATATTGCCACGTTTACCATTGGTTAGTCCGAAAGTGCTTATATCAGTACCGAGAACATCGTTTTCACCAAAAATGTCGCCTTTGGCCCCTCCGATGGGCGGAGTCACTGTGAAACTTTTACCACTGATCAGATTGCCATACAACTTCTTTCCACTGACTTTGCCTAACATCTTTTTGTCTTTGAAAGCAGCGGCTTTCACATTCATCTCGCCGGATAAGGCGAAAGGAAGATCGTAAATGGCAGATTCTACTGTTGGAGTGCTTCCATCTGTTGTATAATGAATTTCGGCATTGGGGTAGAAACTTTCCAGTACTACTTTCAACGTATTAGTTCCGTCCACATGTGTATTGATATTCACATCGAAGAAATTGCGGCAAGCTTTGACGTTTTTTACATCCATACGGCGGAAATCTTCTACCATGCGTTGGCAAAAGTTGTTCCAGTTTTTGTTTGCATTCAATGTCCAGCCCGTTTCGGCGATGGCTACTGCACGTGGGAAGGCTTGATAGTCGCGGTTGTCATTGCTGGGCATATATTCTGTCCAGATGTTACCCTGTACACCGATGATATGCTTTTTCACCAGTTCGTTTGCATCGTCCGGCACAGGGTTATAACTGTAAGTCTTTTTGAGCGTGTTGTATCCGCCGATGGTAACGGGAGCTATCTCCGGCTCTTCCTGATATTGGTCCAGATATGCGTATGGATTCGGTGTCATAATGGCGTTGTGTCCGGCTTTGGCTGCATTTAATCCGCCTTCTACTCCTCTCCAGGACATAACAGTGGCATTCGGGGCCAGTCCGCCTTCCAGAATTTCGTCCCATCCGATGATATTGCGCCCTTTACTATTCAGGTATTTCTCCATGCGGGTGATGAAGTAGCTCTGTAACTTCTCTTCTTTGGTATGTTTCTTCCCATCGATAACATTGGGGGTAACATCGTCTTTCAGTCCCAGTTGTTTGATCAACGACTGGCAGTATTCACTGTTGATCCAGGCTGTTTTCGGGCATTCGTCACCACCGATGTGGATGTATTTGCTGGGGAAGAGATCCATAACTTCATCCATTACTCCTTCAAGGAACTGGAAAGTGGTGTCCGAGGGGCAGAATACCTGCTCGAATACGCCCCAGGTTCCTGTCACATCGCATGTGCTGTCCGGTGTACATGAAAGTTCCGGATAAGAAGCAATGGCTGCTATTGCATGTCCCGGCATCTCGATTTCGGGGATCACCGTGATAAATTTGCTGGCCGCATAGTCTACAATGGCTTTGATCTGTTCCTGTGTATAGTATCCACCATGCTCTTTGCCGTCAAAAACTTGCGGGTAGTTTACATAGTAATAATCTACTAATGTCTCTTTACGTTTGGAGCCTATTTCAGTCAGTTTGGGATATTTTTTGATTTCAATTCTCCATCCCTGGTCATCGGTCAGATGCCAGTGGAAAGTGTTCATCTTGTGCATGGCCAGCATATCGATGAATTTATATATATATTCCACCGGGGAGAAGTGGCGGCATACGTCCAGCATCAGGCCGCGATATGCAAAGCGCGGAGCATCTTCTATTTCGACAGCCGGCACCGACCATTCGGCATCCTTCACCTTTTGGCTACCATATACAACGGGTGGCAATAACTGATAAAGTGTTTGCACTGCATAGAAAAATCCCTTGGGGGTAGAAGCCGTGAGGGTGATATTTTGAGGAGTGACAGAGAGTTTATATCCCTCTTCGGGCATTCCGTCTTGCGGCACAAAACGAATAACAGGCTCGTCCGTTACGTTCTCGAAAGTTTGCTTTATGGTAATTCCTGATGTCAGCTTCAATCGGTTGATGAGGCTGTCGGCAATGATTTGTACGTCCGGTGTACAAGCGGTTGTTATGACTCTTACTTTTTTACTTATTTCGAACCGCCCCTGTTGGGGAATCATTTGGTTTGGCAACGGAACGATATTGTATTCGTTCACGATGGTTTCTTTTGACTGTTTACATCCGGGGGTGATGAAAAGCAGAGACAAAAGAAGAAGAGTAATTCCTTTTTTCATGGTAATAAATGTGTGTTAAGTTATTGAATGGCGACAGAGCGCTTTTATCCTATTTTGCTGATCTTCTTAAGTTTTTCCTCGTCGATGATCTTGATTTTTCGTCCGTCGATGGTGATCAGTCGTTCGGTTGCGAAGTTGGATAATGTACGGATGGCATTGGAAGTAGTCATATTCGATAGGTTAGCCAAATCCTCGCGTGAAAGATAGATACTTAACGTAGAGCCATCTTCTTCCAATCCATAGCTTTCTTTGAGGAAAAGCAGTGATTCGGCCAAGCGTCCGCGAATGTGTTTTTGGGTCAGATTGACGGTTCTTTCATCGGCAATACCGAGGTCGATAGACAATTGACGAATGAAAAACATACCCAAGTCATTGTTCTGGCTTATCAGTGTCATGATAGCACTCATGGGAATCAGGCAGATGGTTGAAGGTTCGAATGCAGAAGCAGCAGTCACATAGTCTTCTTTGGCAAAGTAAGCCCGGTAACCGAAATATTCTGTAGGTTTTATCATGCGTATAATCTGACTTCTGCCTCCTACTCCGTCTTTATAGATTTTCACTTTGCCGCTGAGCAGACACATCAGATAGGTAGGTGATTCACCTTCACAATAAATTGTTTCATTCTTTTTGTAATTTTGAAGGGTGAAATTATTGGCCAGGAACTCCCTTTGCTCTGCGTTTAGAGGAGCCCACATCTCTGCAATACGTTCGGGAACGTTTATTTCTGACAAATTCATCTTTACCATATCTGTTGCAAAACTGTGTTATAAAGCACAAATGTAGAAAGAAAAAATGAAAAACAGAATAGTTTATTGAAAAGTTTGCTATGTATGCTTTACATTTTGGAAGTCGGGCGGACTATTTAGGAGAGTGAGCATACTCTTTCTGAGAGCAAGAAGCGCGATATGGAACTCCGGTTTATCTATCTTTCAAATTGAACATTGATCTCTTTCAATCTTTTGTTGACAGACGCTGGGATGTTTGCCGGCAGGAAAGTAGGCTTGGGTAGAGGAAACCCGGGAAATGGAAAGCTCCCCATAAGAGATCTTTGAAAAGGACCTTCTTACGGGGAGACATCAAGTATGGCTTACTTCGTGAATAATAGTTCTCGATATTTGGGTAACGGCCATATTTCATCGTCAATTTCCATCTCGAGATGGTCTATATGGTCGCGTATGCTTTCCAGGTAAGGACGTACGGTCTCTTCGTAAGCAAATGCTTTCTCTTTGAAGTTCTCTTTGTGATTGGCTACTTTGCGGGCTTCTGTCATGTCGCGTACCAGTACTTTAATAGCAGATACACGGTGAGAGATTTCTTTAATAAGTTCTTTCCGATCGGCACTCATTACTTCGTATTCTTCTTCAGAGAAGATTTCCTTCATTCTGCAAAGGTTTTCCAAAAGACGGTTCTGGTAGCTGACAGCGATAGGGACGATGTGGTTGATGGCCAGATCACCCAATACGCGGCTTTCAATCTGTACCTTCATGGTATATTTTTCCAATTCCACTTCCAGACGACAGGCGAGTTCGGTTTCGTTGAAGATACGTTCGCCTATCAGTACGGCTCTCGATTGGTTATCCATATAATGCATCAGGGCCTCCGGAACATGGCAGATGTTGGTTAGTCCGCGGCGGGCTGCTTCCTGTTTCCACTCTTCTGAGTAGCCGTCACCCTCAAAACGGATAGGTTCGGAGGCTATGATATTTTCTTTCAGGATGCGGAAGATTGCTTCGTCCTTACCGATACCCTCTTCCATCAGTTTGTCTACCGATGCTTTAAATTCATTTAATTGGTTGGCCATGGCGGCATTGATGGCAATCATGGCAGCGGCACAGTTGGCTGATGATCCGGCGGCACGGAACTCGAACCGATTTCCGGTGAATGCAAAAGGAGAAGTACGGTTACGGTCGGTAGTGTCAAGCAGGATTTCGGGTATACGTCCGATACCTAACTTTAAGGTTGTCTTCTCTTCCGGAGTCATTTTTGAATTGGTCACTTGGCGGACAATTTCGTCGAGTGTAGCTGACAGCTGTGAACCCAGAAAAATGGACAGGATAGCGGGAGGCGCTTCATTGGCCCCCAAGCGGTGGCTGTTTCCAGCACTCATGATCGAAGCACGCAACAGATCTTGATTCTTGTGGACCATCATCAATACGTTTACCAAGAAAGTAAGGAATAGCATATTTCCTTTGGGGTTTTTGCCCGGTGCAAAGAGGTTGATACCTGTATCGGTACAGAGCGACCAGTTGTTATGCTTACCTGAGCCATTGACACCGTTGTAGGGCTTCTCATGGAAAAGAACAGCAAAATGATGTTTGCGTGCGATGCGTTTCATCAGGTCCATTACCAGCTGGTTGTGATCATTCGCCAGATTACAGTTTTCAAAAATGGGAGCCAATTCAAACTGGTTGGGAGCGACTTCATTGTGGCGGGTCTTTACCGGTATGCCCAGTTTGTGACACTCTATTTCAAGCTCTTTCATGAAGGCAGTGACGCGTGGCGGAATAGAACCGAAGTAATGGTCTTCCAACTGTTGGTCTTTGGCTGAAGAATGTCCCATCAAGGTACGTCCCGTTAATCGAAGGTCGGGGCGGGCATTATATAAAGAGGTGTCAACCAAAAAATATTCCTGTTCCCAACCCAAATTGGTGAATACCCGAGTGATGTTTTTGTCGAAAAGCTGGCATACTTCGGTAGCAGCTTTGTCAACGGCTGCCAATGCTTTTAATAATGGAGTTTTGTAGTCGAGCGCTTCACCTGTATATGAGATAAAAATCGTCGGGATACAAAGAGTGGTGTCTACTACGAAAGCCGGTGACGAAACATCCCATGCTGTGTAACCGCGGGCTTCGAACGTATTACGGATTCCACCATTAGGGAAAGAAGAAGCGTCCGGTTCCTGCTGGATCAGTAATTTGCCGGAAAAACGTTCGATTACTTCACCGTCTTCACCGAACTCGATAAAGCCGTCATGCTTTTCGGCCGTTCCGTCTGTCAGTGGCTGAAACCAGTGCGTGTAGTGTGTCACATTGAGCGATTTTGCCCAGCTTTTCATGCCATTGGCTATCAGGTCGGCCATTTCTCGGCTGATAGGGGTGCCTTTTTCGGTAGCGTCTACTACTGCTTTGTACGCTTCTTTGGGAAGGTACTCTTGCATCTTCTTACGATCGAATACATGGCTGGCATAATAATCGGATAGTTTATTAGAGGGAGTAGTAATTTCTAAGGGCTTTCTGTTGGATAGCTCTTGTAGTGCGAAAAATCTCATTTTTGACATGATGGTGTCTCTTTTATTGGTTGTTGGGCGCAAAATTATATGTTTTTTCTGATATACCCCTGTTTTTATAGGGGTATTTTTCAAAATAAATATGTTTTTTCTTTGTACACCCCTGTTTCTGTGCAGGCGAAATAACTTTTTTGTATACTTTACCTATCCGGAGATTACTATAAAATATGAATTTATTAGTCGCATAATCGGATTTTTTTTATATTTGCCTTCAATTAAGGAGATTAGTATTTGAGGTACAATATATTAATATGGTGTTTTTTGTTATTCTCGCTCTGTTTTGTTCAAAAGGGAGTGGCTAACGTTGTTCTTGATCCTCAGACCAATCGCCCCATCTCTGCCGATTCTATTTTGAATAATGTGATGACCTTCGCCCCATTTTATGAGAAGTTAGTGACTGACTACCGGGCCGATCTATATATAAAAGGTACGATGGATATCAAACGAAAGAATTTTATTCTCCGGTATGTACCTTCCATGTTTCGTCTTCAAAAAGGTGTACGGCAGTATATGGTGGAGACGTATAGTGATCTGCATTTTACAGCTCCTAATATCTACGACCAAAAGGTGAAAGCTTCTGTGGGCACTGTCCACAATAACCGGGGAGTACCGGGGATGCTTGAGTATTTCAATATCAATCTTTATTCTTCAACACTGCTTTATGACCGATTGCTTTCTCCTTTGGCCAAAAACGGGCGGAAATATTATAAGTATCTGATCGATTCCATAATGGGCGGAACGGACAACCGACAATATAAGATACGGTTTATTCCCAAAAGTAAGAGTGATCAGTTGGTAGGTGGATATATGATTGTGAGTAGTGACGTGTGGAGTGTCCGTGAAATACGTTTTTCCGGCAGGTCGGAACTACTATTGTTCAGTTGCCTGATAAAAATGGGCAGTGTGGGAAAGGATGATGAGTTTCTTCCGGTCAGCTACAATGTCGAAGGCCAGTTTAATTTTCTGGGTAACCGTATTAATGGGGTTTATGTGGCATCGCTCGACTATCACGATATTGTGCTTGAAGAAAATCAGAATAAATGGAAAGAGAAGGTGAGGGCGAGGACAAAAGGAAAAAGTAAATATGACCTTTCAGACTCTTATAATTTGCAATGCGAGACTACCTCTTTCCATACCGATAGTGCTTATTTTGAAACATTAAGGCCGATTCCCTTGTCAGAGGATGAGCGTAAACTATACAAAGAAGATGCATTGCGTAAAGATACCATTCAACGCAATATTAAACCTAAGAGTAAGAGTCAGGTGTTTTGGGGACAGGTGGGAGACGTGCTGATCAGTGACTATAAATTGAACCTCTCCAATCTGGGAAGCGTGAAGTGTTCGCCCCTTATCAACCCTTTTTTGTTGAGTTATAGTGGGAGCAACGGCCTTTCCTACAGGCAATCGTTTAAATATAACCGACTTTTTAAGCATGATCGGCTATTGCGTGTGGTACCTAAGTTGGGCTACAACTTTACACGAAAAGAATTCTATTGGTCTGTCAATACCGAATTTAATTACTTGCCCGAGAAGATGGCAACTGTTCATATTGATTTTGGTAATGGTAACCGAATTTATAGCAGTGATGTACTTGATGATCTGAAAGCCATACCCGATAGTGTGTTCGATTTTAATCAGATTCATTTGGATTACTTTTACGACTTATATTTTAATTTCAGACATAGTATTGAGGTTATCAATGGGTTAGAGTTAAGTGTAGGTTTTTCTACTCATAGACGAAAGGCGGTGAAACCCTCCAAACTGGTTCCGCTGACAAAGAGTAAAGATCCCTCCAATGAAGATATTCAAAACAAAATAAGGAACACCTATTTGAGTTTTGCCCCTCGGGTTCGATTGGAGTGGACCCCTTGTCTGTACTATTATATGAACGGTCATCGTAAGATTAATCTCCATTCCAAGTATCCCACTTTCTCAATAGACTGGGAGAGAGGAATCAAAGGAGTGTTTGGCAGTACCGGACAGTATGAACGTCTGGAGTTTGATCTACAACATCATATACCTTTGGGACTGATGCGCAATATCTATTATCGTTTTGGCTTTGGTATGTTTACTAATCAGAAAGAGATGTATTTTGTCGATTTTAATAATTTTACCCGAAGTAATCTTCCCGAAGGTTGGAATGACGAAATCGGGGGAGTATTTCAGCTTCTTGACCGTCGTTGGTACAATGCTTCACGGAAATACATACGGGGGCATTTTACTTATGAAGCTCCTTTCCTGTTATTGAAACATCTGATTAAATACACACGCTATGTCCAAAACGAGCGGTTGTATGCGAGTATATTGTCGGTACCTCATCTCCAGCCTTATGTGGAATTGGGGTATGGAATTGGTACTCACATTTTTGATTTTGGTGTTTTTGTGGGTAGTGAGAACTGGAAGTATACTGAGATCGGCTGCAAGTTTACGTTCGAGTTATTTAACCGGTAATTTTATTCTTGCTATTTTTGTCTGCTGAGAAGAATATTTCTACCTTTGTGGCCAAGAGGATGAGATAAAGATTTAGCAAAAAAGAGGTGCAGTCGCCTCGTAAATTCAGGGTTTTTCTGATTTTCTTTATTATGTTGCTCATAAGTAAAGAAAAGTAAATAATCTCATCCTCTTTTTTATTGTTTCTATATATAATAATATATAAGGATGGAACTACTCTTTTGTATTGTAACCGTTATTACCGCTCTGCTGGTTTTTATAATTATTCGTTCGAGTAAAAGCCAGGAAGGATATAAGCGATGGAAGGCCGGTAACTATGTCAGCGACACCCCTTATGCTAAAGAAAAGAAAACAAGTGCTTTGTTTCCCAGAAGTCTTTTTGGTAAGGATGCTAATTTTTTTGGTGCAAAGCGATTCAAAGCTGAAGCTGTCAGTTGGTGTGCCAATCTGCTTGCGGTCGAAGAAGACGCGTTGAGAGAGGTGCTGGATTATGTTCCGAGGCAATATAAGCTATTCTATATAAGGAAGAGAAGCGGGGGATTTCGGGCCATTACAGCTCCGGAAGATAAGTTACGAGTCATGCAGCAGACCATTTACCAACGCATCTTATTACTGGCCCATGTGCATCCTGCCGTTACCGGGTTTTGTCCGGGTAAGTCAGTGGCTGATAATGCCCAGGCACATCTGGGACGAAAAAACGTATTAAAAGTAGATATCCATGACTTTTTCCCTTCCATCCGTTCGCCCAAAGTAAGGGCGGCATTCAGGGAGATGGGATACTCTGGCCCTATTGCGAAAGTACTGGGAGAGCTCTGTTGCTGCTATAAATGTCTTCCGCAAGGAGCACCTACAAGTCCGGCTCTCAGCAATATCATAGCCTATCCGATGGATAAAAAAATGATGGCGTTAGCCGATGAATATGGACTGGTTTATACGAGATATGCCGATGATCTTACATTTTCGGGAGATTATTTGCCGAAAGATGAAGTATTGGCACGAATTCACGGGATTGTCCGGGAAGAAGGCTTCACGATAAATGCAAAAAAGACACGCTTCTTGTCTGAATATAAACGTAAGATTATTACGGGAGTATCGGTTAGTTCGGGTGAGAAGATGACTATACCTAAAGTGAAAAAGAGAGAAATTCGTAAGAATGTGCACTACGTCCTGACAAAAGGGCTGGTAGGACATCAGGAACATATAGGGTCTACCGATCCCGTTTATCTGAAGCGTTTATTGGGTAATCTTTGCTACTGGCGTTCCATAGAGCCGGATAACCGATATGTATCTGATTCTATCACGGCTTTGAAGAGATTAATGTGAGGGATGTCGATTGTAGTTCCTTTTGATATTTTTTTCGCTATTCTTTTCTAATTCAAGAAAATAGTTCTATCTTTGCGCCCGATTTATATAATCAATATAATGTCTTATTTAATTAAAGAATTACTAAACAATTAATTATTAATGGAAAACTTAAAGAACGTTGCTCCTATTGAAGACTTCAACTGGGATGCGTATGAAAACGGCGAGAGCTTCGCTGGTGCCAGCCACGAAGAACTCGAAAAAGCTTACGACGGTACGCTTAACAAAGTAAATGACCGTGAGGTTGTTGACGGAACTGTAATCGCAATGAACAAACGTGAAGTTGTTGTGAACATCGGTTACAAATCAGACGGTATCATTCCTTTGAATGAATTCCGCTACAATCCTGATTTGAAAGTAGGTGATACTGTTGAAGTATACATCGAAAATCAGGAAGACAAAAAAGGACAGTTGGTTCTGTCACACAGAAAAGCTCGCGCTACTCGCTCTTGGGATCGCGTTAATGCTGCTCTGGAAAACGAAGAAATTATCAAGGGTTACATCAAGTGTCGCACTAAGGGTGGTATGATCGTTGACGTATTCGGTATCGAAGCATTCTTGCCGGGTTCTCAGATCGACGTGAAACCGATCCGTGACTATGATGTATTCGTTGGCAAAACAATGGAATTCAAAGTGGTTAAAATCAACCAGGAATTCAAAAACGTGGTTGTTTCTCACAAAGCTCTTATCGAAGCTGAACTGGAACAACAGAAGAAAGAAATTATCGGTAAGCTCGAAAAAGGACAAGTTCTTGAAGGAACCGTTAAGAATATCACATCTTATGGTGTATTCATCGACCTGGGTGGCGTAGACGGATTGATCCACATCACTGACCTGTCTTGGGGCCGCGTAAGCGATCCGAAAGAAGTGGTTGAACTGGATCAGAAGTTGAACGTTGTTATCCTCGACTTCGATGACGAGAAGAAACGTATCGCTTTGGGTCTGAAACAACTGACTCCGCACCCATGGGATGCTTTGGATCCGAACCTTCAGGTAGGTGACAAAGTGAAAGGTAAAGTAGTGGTTATGGCTGACTACGGTGCATTCATCGAAATCGCTCCGGGTGTTGAAGGTCTGATCCACGTTTCAGAAATGTCGTGGTCACAGCATTTGCGTTCTGCACAAGACTTCATGAAAGTCGGTGACGAAGTAGAAGCTGTAGTTCTGACTTTGGATCGCGAAGAACGTAAGATGTCTTTGGGTATCAAACAACTGAAACAAGATCCATGGGAAACTATCGAAGAGAAGTATCCTGTAGGTTCTAAGCATACTGCTAAGGTTCGTAATTTCACTAACTTCGGTGTATTCGTAGAAATCGAAGAAGGTGTTGACGGACTGATCCACATCTCTGACCTTTCTTGGACTAAGAAGGTTAAACACCCGTCAGAATTTACTCAGATTGGTGCTGATATCGAAGTTCAGGTATTGGAAATCGACAAAGAAAACCGTCGCTTGAGCCTTGGTCACAAACAACTTGAAGAAAATCCTTGGGATGTATTCGAAACAGTATTTACTGTAGGTTCTGTACACGAAGGTACAATTATCGAAATGCTGGATAAAGGCGCTGTAGTTGCTCTTCCTTACGGTGTTGAAGGTTTCGCTACTCCGAAACATCTCGTTAAAGAAGACGGTTCACAGGCTCAGATGGACGAGAAACTGGAATTCAAAGTGATCGAGTTCAATAAAGATGCTAAGAGAATCATCCTGTCTCACAGCCGCATTTTCGAAGATGTTGCTAAGGCAGAAGAAAGAGCTGAAAAGAAGGCTGCCTCTAACGCAAAGAAATCTTCTAAGAGAGAAGAAACTCCTGCTATCCAGAACCAGGCTGCTTCTACAACTCTGGGTGATATCGATGCTTTGGCTGCTCTGAAAGAACAGTTGGAAGGTAAGAAGTAATTCATATTTTCTCAGATAAACTGAAGGGTATTCCTGCAAAGGAGTACCCTTTCTTTTTTGTATCTTGGCAGAACCCTTCATTATTTTTTTATTCGGTGAGACTTTGCACTGAATTTTAATTGCCTATCTTTGCAGATACAGTTTGAAAGATGGAAAAATTTGAATTACATATATTGGGTTGCGGGTCCGCATTGCCTACTACCCGGCATT
This sequence comes from Bacteroides fragilis, assembly GCF_019583405.1. Classification (GTDB taxonomy): domain Bacteria; phylum Bacteroidota; class Bacteroidia; order Bacteroidales; family Bacteroidaceae; genus Bacteroides; species Bacteroides fragilis_B. Next base: position 189,713 of record NZ_SZUU01000003.1, read on the forward strand.
TTGCTACCTCACAGGTAGTTAATTTGCGTGATAAACTTTTTATGATCGATTGCGGAGAAGGAGCACAAATGCAATTGCGTAAATCACGGTTGAAATTCTCACGGTTGAATCATATCTTTATCTCGCATCTGCATGGTGACCATTGTTTCGGATTGATGGGACTTATTTCCACTTTCGGGTTACTGGGACGTACGGCTGAATTGCACATTCATTCTCCAAAAGGGTTGGAGGAGTTGTTGACTCCCATGCTCAATTTCTTTTGCCATACATTGGCCTATAAAGTCATTTTCCATGAATTCGATACCAGGCAGACTTCAGTGGTTTACGAAGATCGTTCGATGACAGTCACCACTATTCCGCTTCAGCACCGTATTCCTTGTTGTGGCTTTCTGTTTGCCGAAAAAGCACGCCCCAATCATATTATACGTGATATGGTCGATTTTTATAAGGTGCCTGTTTACGAACTAAACCGGATAAAGAATGGATCTGATTACGTGACTCCCGAGGGAGAAGTGATTGTCAATACACGTTTGACCCGGCCTTCGGATCCTCCCAGAAAGTATGCTTATTGTTCCGATACGATTTTTAGGCCGGAAATAGTGGAACAACTTTCCGGTGTCGACTTACTTTTTCATGAAGCGACCTTTGCCGAATCAGAACTGGCACGTGCCAAAGAAACCTATCATACTACAGCTGCTCAGGCGGCACGGATAGCTTTAGGGGCTGGGGTGCGCCAGTTGGTAATCGGTCACTTTTCTGCTCGTTACGAAGACGAGAATATTTTGCTTAAAGAAGCTTCGGCGGTATTCCCGAATACGATTCTGGCAAAAGAAAATTTGTGTATAAGTCTTTAATTCCGGAGAAGTGATTAAACTATTGCTGAATAGAATTGTCTAAAATAACATATACGAATTACAAACGAACCTATGAACCCTTATAATGAACGAGAGGTTTTGGCGCTCCTTCAGGATGAGAGAACACAGAAGCAGGGATTTGAAAGGATTGTCTCACAATATAGCGAACAGTTATACTGGCAAATCCGGCGGATGGTGCTTTCACACGATGATGCCAATGATCTTCTTCAAAACACTTTCATTAAGGCGTGGATAAACATTGATTATTTCCGGGCTGAGGCAAAGCTATCTACCTGGCTTTACCGTATTGCCCTGAACGAATGTATCACTTTCCTGAATAAACAGCGGGCTATGAATACGGTCGCCATTGACGATCCGGAGGCTGATGTCATCCAGAAACTGGAGAGTGATCCTTACTTTTCGGGAGATCGTGCAGAACTTTTGCTTCAGAAAGCACTGCTGACCCTTCCTGAGAAGCAGCAGATGGTGTTTAACCTGAAATACTATCAGGAGATGAAGTATGAAGAGATGTCGGAGATATTCGGCACTTCAGTAGGAGCTCTGAAAGCTTCTTACCATCATGCCGTGAAAAAAATCGAGAAGTTTTTGGAGGAGGCCAATTAAACCTTTTAATATGTACAATGTCTAAGAAGAAGAGAGGAGAAGAACGTATGAAAGAAGAAGATAACATATTGAAGAAAGTGGGGAAGAAGAATTCCTTTAAAGTACCTGAAGGGTACTTTGAAAACTTGACTTCAGAGGTTATGGGGAAACTGCCGGAAAAAGAAGGTCCTGCCTTCGAGGAAGTGAAGCAACCCACGATGTGGATCAGGATGAAGCCCTTGCTCTATATGGCGGCTATGTTTATAGGAGCTGCATTGATCATCCGTGTAGCTTCTTCGAACCACCAACCGACAACTGCCGGTGATCATCTCACTGCAAATGAAGCAGCGACAGAAGTGGTTTCGGATGAATATATTGATGTAGCATTAGATCGCTCGATGTTGGACGATTACTCATTGTACGTCTACCTTAGTGATGCGACAGCCGAATAAGTAAACTAAACTGATTTAATAAAGCGAAATGAAGAAACTGATTATTCTATTGATTATAGTTTGTGGCTTTACCCCTGCGCTGCGTGCCGTGGGAAGTCCTAATCAACATTTGTCACCCAAAGAATTCAGGGCCAAACAACAAGCATTTATAACAGAAAAAGCTGGCTTGACCCAAGAAGAGGCTGCGAAGTTTTTTCCGGTTTATTTTGAACTGCAGGATCGGAAAAAGCAATTGAATGACGAAGCATGGAAATTGCTTCGTAGCGGTAAAGATGAAAAGACGACCGACACTCAATACGGAGAAATTCTGGAAGGAGTTTATGATGCCCGCATCGCTTCGGACCGGCTGGATAAAACTTATTTTGAGAAGTTTAAGAAAATCCTTTCGTGCAAGAAAATTTATCTGGTGCAAAGAGCCGAGATGCGTTTCCACCGCGAACTGCTGAAAGGGGTACGTGATAATAAAGGTGGAAATGAACGTCCACAGGGAAAGAGGAAATAGCTTATCCTTTTAGCAAATCATTATATAGATGAGGGTGTATCAAGACTCTGTGGTGAGTGGTGACATACCCTCATTTTTTTTTGAATCCGGGGTGTGTCGGACTATAATCCTTTCTTTTTAGCTTCGTTCCAGATAGCATCCATTTCATTCAGGCTCATATCTTTTAGATTTTTACCTTCTTTAATGGTATGATCTTCCAGATAGTTAAATCGTCGGATGAATTTTTGGTTGGTGCGTTCCAATGCATTGTCCGGGTTGATTTTATAAAGTCGGGCAGCATTGATGAGGCTGAACATGACATCTCCGAATTCTGCTTCTGCCTTGTCCTTATCCATGTTAGCCACTTCCACCTGAAATTCGGCGATTTCTTCTTTTACTTTATCCCAGACCTGTTCTCTTTCTTCCCAATCGAATCCCACGTTGCGTGCTTTGTCCTGCATTCTGTAAGCTTTTATAAGCGAGGGTAAAGCAGCAGGTACACCGCTTAACACACTTTTATTGCCGTCTTTCTCCTTCAGTTTCAATTGTTCCCAGTTTTCGGATACTTGTCCGGCTGTTTCTGCTTTTACTTCCCCGAATACATGGGGATGACGGAATATCAACTTCTCACAAAGTTTGTCGCATACATCTTTCATGTCGAAATCACCGGTTTCGGAACCGATTTTGGCATAAAAAGCTACGTGCAGCAGGACGTCTCCCAGTTCTTTGCAGATATCTTTTTTGTCGTTCCGCATTAATGCGTCGCAAAGTTCGTAAGTTTCTTCAATAGTGTTGGGGCGCAGGCTTTCGTTAGTCTGCTTGCGGTCCCATGGACATTTTACCCGAAGTTCGTCGAGGATGTCCAGAAAGCGTCCGAACGCTTCCATTTGTTCTTCTCTTGTATGCATGTTTATTATTTATTTGATTCTTTTTTCCATTCATTATATGAAATCAGCAGACCGATCACTTCCGAATAGTTCTTACGTCCACTTTCTATTTTGTTCCCTTTCAGATACAAATCATATATCCAATCCTGAATATTACCTATAAGCGGACTATACTTTGCCATCCAGTATTCCTGGTCTTTTCTGGCCAGCTCAATGATTTCCGGACGTATACTGCCGAATAACTTTTTATATTCCTCTTCTGTCATCAATTGGCGGGCATTGGCAAGTACATGGCCTAAAATAGAGAAATAACCGCTGAAACGGATTTCTTTATTTACGGAGCGGGTGCAGACCTGATATGCATAAAAGTTTGCTTCCGCTTCGCTGGTGATACCTAGCAAATGCGCCAGTTCATGAGTATAGGTTGCCGGATATTGTGGAGGAAGCAGGTCTCCGTTCAGTGTGAACTCACAGAAGAAAGGCCCCATGCTACCCGTCACGCCCACCATCGAAATCAATGGAGTGAACATCATGGTTTTTACTCGTGGACGGGAGTGGGGAGGACGGTGTATACCGAGCGTATCACTGATCAGGTTATATTGTCGGACTGCCTCTTTGCGGGTTACTTCTTTATCGATCCGATTGACCGGCACATACGACTCATTCAGTTTTGAGATATAGTTGTCTACAAATTCATTGAAAATCTCGGGAGTGTAGGCAGTATATGGAATTCCGGTTCGTTCATAAAAATTCTTTTGTGAATAGTTGAGTCCCCATGCCAGATAGAACCAAACATAGATCCATAGCAAATATTCCACATCTCTTCTCAGTATTTTTTTCCAGCTTAATTTCAGTCGGATTCGTGCATAAAACGGATAGGCGATCATTCCTCCAATGCTCAGTGCTATAAATAAGTCACCCAATGCAAAGGGGATAATGTTCGAAAAACCGGACAAGATATATGAAATGACCGGATAGGCCGTACGGGCATACCCTTCGCCCAATGCCGGGAGCATCTGAGTGAGCCAGACAAGGACTATTAAAGTCCCTAAAACAGAGTACCGTATGATTCGTTTCCTGTTTTTCATTGCTTCTTCTTCCTTTCGGGGAACAAAAGTACATATTCCTGCCCCTATATTCTACTTATTTTTATTAATTTTGCGCCAATCTTTCGCAATAAACTAATAAAATAGATAGATATAACATGGAATTAGCAAGTAAGTACAACCCTGCTGACGTGGAGGGGAAGTGGTATCAGTATTGGCTGGACCATAAATTATTCAGTTCGAAACCCGATGGACGTGAACCTTACACCATCGTCATTCCGCCCCCTAACGTCACCGGTGTGTTGCACATGGGACATATGCTTAATAATACCATTCAGGATATTCTTGTTCGTCGTGCACGTATGGAAGGTAAGAATGCTTGCTGGGTGCCGGGAACCGACCATGCCTCTATTGCTACCGAAGCCAAGGTAGTGAATAAGTTGGCCGCACAGGGTATTAAGAAAACCGATCTGAGCCGTGACGAGTTTCTGAAGCATGCCTGGGCATGGACAGACGAACACGGTGGTATCATCCTGAAGCAGCTTCGTAAGTTAGGTGCATCGTGTGACTGGGACCGTACGGCTTTTACTATGGATGAAAAGCGCAGTGAAAGTGTGCTGAAGGTATTTGTCGATCTCTATAATAAGGGACTTATCTACCGGGGAGTACGTATGGTTAACTGGGACCCGAAAGCACTGACAGCCCTGTCGGACGAGGAGGTGATTTATAAAGAAGAACACGGAAAGCTGTTTTACCTGAGATACAAGATTGAAGGAGAAGACGGATATGCAGTGGTTGCCACTACCCGTCCGGAAACGATTATGGGTGACACGGCCATGTGTATCAACCCGAACGATCCGAAGAATCAGCATCTCAAAGGAAAGAAAGTAATAGTTCCCTTGGTAGGCCGTGTGATTCCTGTTATCGAAGATGACTATGTGGATATCGAATTTGGTACCGGTTGCCTGAAAGTGACTCCGGCACATGACGTAAACGACTATATGCTGGGCGAAAAATATAATTTGCCGAGTATCGATATATTCAATGATAACGGTACGATCAGCGAAGCTGCCGGAATGTATATCGGTATGGATCGCTTTGACGTCCGTAAGCAGATTGAGAAGGATCTTGAAGCAGCCGGACTGCTGGAGAAGACAGAGGCCTACACCAACAAAGTGGGATATTCAGAGCGTACCAACGTGGTCATCGAACCGAAGTTGTCTATGCAATGGTTCCTCAAGATGGAACATCTGGCCCAGATCGCTCTTGAACCGGTGATGAAGGATGATATTAAATTCTATCCTGCCAAGTATAAGAATACCTACCGTCATTGGATGGAGAACATCAAGGATTGGTGTATCAGCCGTCAATTGTGGTGGGGACACCGCATCCCGGCATATTTCCTGCCCGAAGGCGGATATGTGGTAGCTGTGACCGATGAGGAAGCCCTGAAGTTGGCTCGGGAAAAGACTGGCAATCCTAACCTGAAGATGACCGATCTTCGTCAGGATGAAGACTGCCTGGACACTTGGTTCTCTTCCTGGTTATGGCCTATCTCTCTGTTCGACGGCATCAATAATCCGGGTAATGAAGAAATCAATTATTACTATCCGACAAGCGACTTGGTGACCGGACCGGATATCATTTTCTTCTGGGTAGCCCGTATGATTATGGCCGGTTACGAATATGAAGGAAAAATGCCGTTCAAGAATGTATATTTCACGGGTATCGTTCGCGATAAACTGGGACGTAAAATGTCTAAGTCACTCGGTAACTCGCCTGATCCGTTGGAATTGATTGAAAAGTACGGAGCAGATGGTGTACGTATGGGGATGATGCTCTCGGCTCCTGCCGGGAATGACATTCTCTTTGATGACGCGCTTTGCGAGCAGGGACGAAATTTCTGCAATAAGATATGGAATGCTTTCCGATTGGTGAAAGGTTGGGAGAACGGAATGGGAACAATCGATATTCCGGCAGATGCTCACCTGGCTGTACAGTGGTTTGACCAGAGACTGGATGCCTCTGCTGTCGAAGTTGCCGATTTGTTTAGCAAATATCGTCTGAGCGAAGCATTGATGCTGATTTATAAACTGTTCTGGGACGAATTCTCTTCATGGTTGCTCGAGATTGTGAAGCCGGCTTACGGACAGCCCGTTAACGGATTCATTTACTCGATGACGTTAAGTGCTTTCGAACGTCTGCTGGCTATGCTCCATCCTTTCATGCCGTTTATTACGGAAGAGTTGTGGCAGCAGTTGCGCGAGCGTGAACCGGGTGCAAGCCTGATGGTACAGCCTTTGGGAGAACCGGGAGAGGTAAACGAAGAATTCCTCCAGCAGTTCGAAACAGCCAAAGAAATCATCAGCAGTGTACGTACCATCCGTTTGCAGAAGAATATCGCATTGAAAGAACCGCTTGAATTGCAGGTAGTCGGAGCCAATCCGGTAGAAAAGATGAATCCTGTCATTCGTAAAATGTGTAATCTGTCTGCCATCGAGGTAGTGGACGCAAAGGCTGACGGAGCTTCTTCGTTCATGATAGGAACCACTGAATTTGCGGTGCCTCTGGGTAATATGATCGATGTCGATGCCGAGATAGCACGCATGGAAGCCGAGCTGAAACACAAAGAAGGTTTCTTGCAGGGAGTTTTAAAGAAATTGAGCAATGAAAAGTTCGTAAATAACGCTCCGGCAGCCGTTATCGAGATGGAGCGCAAGAAACAGGCGGATGCCGAAAGCATCATTCAGTCGCTCAAGGAAAGTATTGCTTCCCTGAAAAATGCGTAAAATCAACTTCTTACGAAGATAAAAATAGAAAGGTACTCTAAAAATAACAGAGTACCTTTTTTTGTATACGGAGAAATAGTTATACCTTTGTTTCGACTCAAAAGAAACAAACATACAAATGAAACAGACACCATTCAGATGCCTTTGCCTCCTTCTTGTATTATTGGGAGCTGTTCATTCCCGGCTATCTGCCCATACAGACAAAACAAGGGAAGACGTATTGTTTCTAAATTCTATCAACTTCAATCTTCTCCTCGCCTGATCGTCTTTATCGGCGATCCGGGATGGATTTTGGTTGTCAATGCCATAAAGTTCACTTCGCAGGGAGAGATTCAGATCGGGTATCGGCTGCAAGATGCCCATACGTTATACTTCTATGTATCCGATACCGGTTGTGGCATGTCCGCCGAGCAATGTGAACATGTTTTTGAGCGTTTTGTCAAATACAACACTTTTATACAAGGCACCGGATTGGGACTGTCTATCTGCAAAATGATTATTGAGAAGTTGGGGGGGCGAGATCGGGGTTCAGTCCGAGTCCGGAAAAGGTTCTGTCTTTTGGTTCACTCTTCCTTACCGGGCTTCGGCTTCTTTGTAAATCGCAGTTGCATGCTTTCGAATTCGCAATGTTTCACGTCGTAGGTGAACGCGGTATCGGCCCGGAAACAGATGCGTGTCAATCTGACTTTGTTGGGCGTACATTCTTCGGGAGTGTCGCAGCCCTCGCTGCTTAAGGCCGGGTAGAAAGTTCCCAATCCGCGGATGGTGACGGTTCTTCCTTCTTTCATATGTCGTGCGATGGCTTTCGGGAGTTGTTCGAGTACAGACAGTACATCGCCTGCCGAGAGTGAACTGTTGTCGTGCAGGTCCTCCGCTAATTGTTTTTCACTGACTCCTTTGTTCTGAATGGCACTGGGCACGGCATAGTAGAGCTCTTTAACTTCATTACCGCTCTGATCTTTTTTCTTCCTGACTACATAGTTTATAGGCATATACTTTTATCTTTAAGGTTAGTTATCGTTTTCTCTGTACTCTCTGTACAGGAAGCATAGACTTTAGGAGTGCTGACACCCGGGTGTCGCAGTGTGTGACACCCCCATGTCGGACTATCCGACACCCGGGTGTCAGATATCGTATGCTACTGCCAAATGTACGTAAAGATAAGGAGATATGCAACGAAACTAAGAACTGTTTCGTTCTTTCAATGCAGGAGGAAAGGAAGTAATAAGGGGAGATACTCCTTCAGGTCGATGCGCAACTGTTTTAAGGCCTGTTGAATCCGGTAGTCGATTGTTTTGGGAGACACTCCCAGCCGTTCGGCTATTTCATTGTATGTCAGATTCTGAAAGCGGTTGAGTTCGAATGCTTCGCGTACATTCTCGGGAAGTCGTGCCAGAGCTTCTTCTATTTTTTCGGTTAACTCCTGTATAACGTAGAAGTCGGGATCATCATACTGCGATTGGAGATTATCGAATATCATTTTTTCGATCCGTTGTTTCACTTCGTTCCGGTTGATGAGAGTCAGGCAGCGGTTTTTAACAGCCTTGAACAAATAACTTTTTAAGGAACTCTCGAATGCCTGCATTTCTTTATTTTCCCAAAGCCAGACCATGACGTCCGATACGATCTCCTGGCCGTCATCCGGTTCGACAAAGAGCCGGGCATAGGCACAAAGAGCCGGGTAATGCCTGAGAAACAATGCTTCGAATGCGCCTTCGTTTCCCTGCTGAACCTGGAAGAACAGAGTTTCATCGCTTACTGTGCGCGAGGTGTCGTTATACATGTAGACCTTCGTTTTGGGCAAAAATAATATTATTTTCAAAAAAAATACGTTTTTTGGTTAGGAGATTTCTATTTTGGTTCGTCTTATCTATAAAAGCACGAATTATGGATGAATCCTGTTACATTAATGAGTCGGTTCTTTTAAACTATTTTGCGGGGGAACTTCCAGACGATCGCCGGAAAGAGGTGGAGGAATGGATAGCGGCTTCGGAAGATAATGAGAAGATGGCACGAGATATTTTCCGGCTCTACCGTGCGGCAGACACACTGAATTATATGAATCGGGTGGATGTTTCCGCAGCCTTACAGCAGGTGAAAGGCAAAATACACAAACATCGACATAGAATCTCCTGGATGGTTTGGGGGCAGCGTATTGCTGCTTGTATGGCGTTACCGCTGCTTGCCACCACCCTTTATTTAATTCTGAAAAATCCGCCGCAAGAATATGTGGAGATACGGACCAATCCCGGTATGGTGGCTGAGGCAAATTTACCGGACGGTACCAAAGTCTGGCTTAACTCCGGATCTTCACTGAAACATCCTGTTAAGTTTACAGGGGATACGCGTACGGTGGAACTTGACGGGGAGGCTTACTTCTCTGTCCGTAAAGACAGGAGTAAACGGTTTGTGGTCAATACTCCTTTCAATATACAGACCGAAGTATTGGGTACGGAGTTCAATATGGAAGCATACCGGACGGATAGTATAGTCAGGACAACGTTGGTATCGGGATCGGTCAGGTTGTCATTCTTGGGGAAAGGCGATACAAAAGAAACATTCGTCATGAAGCCCGATGAAGAATTTGTATATCATACGGCAACACACGAGGCACGGGCCGAAAAATCGTATGTGGAGATCTATACAGCCTGGAAGAACGGTCAGGTAGTGCTTAAAAACACATCACTGGCCGAAACGCTGAAGATACTCAGCAAGAGGTTTAATGTAGAGTTTATCGTGAAAGATTCCACACTATATGCCAATTCTTTCACCGGTGTGTTCAGCAGGCAGTATCTGCCGTTGATCCTTGAACACTTCAGATATGCATCCGGAATACAGTATAAATACCTTGATCTGGAGTATGATGCCACACACAAGGCAATACAGGAAAAAACAAAGATAGAGTTATATTAACCGTTTGAGTATGAAACTTTAAAATCATTTTTATTACTACTATGACAGCACGCTCTCCCTAAAACAAAAAAACATACAGGAAGATATTGGCGTATCTACCTGTATGAAAGTCCACCGTCAGTTTGTTTGGCGACAAACTGTGCGGCAAATAGAATTTTTTAAATCAAAATCACTACAAATCTATGACAATTTACTTAAACTTCCAATTTTTCGGGAGGCAGAATACATTCTCGCTCTTGAAAAAAATACCTTTGTGTATGAAACTATCAGCAATAATGTTGTTTGTCTTTGCCAGCATGGCATTTGCGGCTAAAGGTTATAGCCAGTCAGTACGTGTGACTTTAAATGTCAACAACAGTAGTCTTCAGAAAGTGCTGGATGAAATAGAAAAGCAGTCGGAGTTTCACTTCTTCTATAACAACAAGCAAGTGGATATCTCCCGGAATGTGACTATCAAAAGTAACCAGAAAGAGATTGGTCAGGTTCTGAACCAATTGTTTGCTGGAACGAATATCGGGTATAAGATATTGGAGAACAGCATAATCCTGTCTCCAAAACAGATTTTGGAAACAACCGCTGCACAACAGCAGGCCACTAAAAAGATAAAGGGGCTGGTGATTGATGAAACCGGGTCGCCCGTTATCGGAGCCAATATTAAGGAGAAAGAAACCGGAAGCGGAACGATTACCGACATCAACGGTAATTTCAGCCTTTCTGTAGGAACTAAGAGTACGATTATCATTTCATATATCGGATATATCACTAAAGAAGTTCCGGTAGGTAATAATACCTCACTTACTGTCCAGTTGGCTGAAAATACGAAACAACTCGACGAAGTTGTGGTGACGGCCTTGGGTATCAAGCGCGAGGAAAAAGCTCTGGGCTATGCCGTGCAAAAGGTAGACGGTGACAAACTGGCTGCTGTCAAGACCGTAAATGTAGCTACATCGCTGACCGGTAAGATTGCCGGATTGAATGTAAAAAACAGTACGGAGTTCAATACCTCACCTTCACTTTCGTTGCGTGCATCTGCTCCTTTGCTGGTTATCGACGGTGTACCTTATGGTAATGTAGGATTAAATGATATAGCTGCTGATGATATCGAGTCGGTCGATGTCCTGAAAGGAGCTACGGCTTCAGCCCTGTATGGCGCACGTGGAGGAGCCGGTGCGGTGATGATTACTACCAAAAAAGGAAAAGAAGAGGGACTGAATGTGACTGTGAATAGCAGTACGATGTTTGCGGCCGGATATCTGAGAAAGCCGGAAGTGCAAACGTCATACAGTTCCGGATCACAGGGTACCTATTCTACCGGAGGATATGTATGGGGAGATAAGCTGGACATCGGGCGTACGGCGTTGCAGTATGATCCGTATACGCACGAATGGGTAGACATGCCTTTGGTATCGAAAGGCAAAAACAATCTGAAGAACTTCCAGGAACTGAGTATGGTGACAAACAATAACGTAAGTGTCTCTCAGAAAGGTAAGTATGGAAGTGTACGCACTTCATTGACTCATGTGTATAATAAAGGGCAGTATCCGAATCAGAAACTGAATAAAATCACTTATTCGGTGTCGGGTGATATGAAGTGGAAGAAATTCTCTTTTGACGGAGGATTGACTTATAATAAGCGCTTTTATCCCAATGACATGGGAGCCGGATACGGTGGTAGCGGATTTCTTTATAACCTGTTGGTGTGGTCGGGTGCCGAATATGATATACGCGACTATAAGAACTACTGGATCAAGCAGGACGAACAGCAGAACTGGATGGATACCAAGTGGTATGACAACCCTTATTTCATAGCAAATGAAATTGTCCGTTCGAGTGATTACGATTTGATTAATGGATATCTTTCTGCCAACTATGATTTTACTCCCTGGTTGAACCTGTCGCTGCGTTCGGGTCTGGATTCATACTCGCAGAAGAAAGAGTGGCGGAATGCCGTCAGTGCCGTAGGCGGCTGGCATAAACAAGGCTATTACGGGCTGCAACGTTTAGGAGGATACAGCTTAAACAATGACCTGATCTTGTCTGCCGATCACAAATTCGGTGATTTTAGTGTCGATGGTTTTATTGGTGGAAACGTTTATTATTGGAAGAGTGACAATATTCTGGGCGAAACGCAGAATGGATTGAAAATTCCGGGGTATTATTCATTGAAGTCATCGATTGATCCGGTGAAGACAACCAGCGGTATTACTAAAAAGCTGGTGACCAGTGTATATGCCAAAGCCTCTGTTTCCTGGAAGAGTACACTGTTTCTGGATGTGACAGGACGTAATGACTGGTCTTCTTCATTGCCGTCGGAGACACGTTCTTATTTCTATCCTTCTGTAGCCGGTAGTGTGGTTCTTTCACAGTTCATCCCAATGCCCGAAGTGATTGACTTCTGGAAAGTGAGGGGGGCATGGACGCAGACCAAGAGTGACTTGGGAGTATACGATACCAACAATACTTACAGTGTTTCTACCGATTTGTGGAACGGTGAGAGCGCCGCATATTATCCGACATCTATCCGTGGTGTAGCGGTGAAACCCTCGGCCACGCGTTCTTATGAAATCGGTACGGCAATTCACATGTTTAAGAATCGCCTGAAATTAGATTTTACATATTATAATAAACTCTATTACAACTTGACCCGCAGTGCAGGTATCAGTAACTCTTCCGGATTTACGTCTACATTGATCAATATCGATGAAGAATATGTGGGACGGGGAGTAGAGTTGACTTTATCGGGCGATATTATCAGGACGAGAGACCTGAAATGGGAGTCGTCCTTCAACTGGTCGCGTGACCGTTGGTATTATACCAAAATAGACCCGGTGTATTCTACACAAAAACCTTGGGTAGCCGTCGGGAAACGTTGGGACTGGTACGGTATTTACGATTGGGAGCGTGATTCACAGGGAAATTTAGTTAATTATAATGGTTATCCCAAACAGAGCGACTACCAGTCGGTTATCGGCTATGAATATCCCGATTGGATATGGGGCTGGACCAATACGGTAACCTATAAGAACTTTACTCTTTCTTTTACACTTGACGGACGAGTGGGAGGTATGGCACATTCGAAGACCAATCAGGCCATGTGGAATTCGGGAGCACATATCGACTCGGACAACCAGTGGCGGTATGACGAGGTAGTGAACAAAAAGACCAACTTTGTGGGCAGTGGAGTAAAAGTAGTTTCGGGAAGTGTAGATTACGACTCGAATGGAAAAATCATCCATGACGACCGTGTGTTTGCTCCGAATGATGTACAGGTATCCTACGAATCGTATATGAAGAGTACCAACCCGTATATAGGTACCGTCACCCGTCAGAATGTATTTGATGAAACTTTCTTCAAATTGCGTGACCTTTCACTGAGCTATCAAATGCCTAAATCGGTTTGTGACAAGCTTCATATGAAAGGGCTGACACTGGCCTTTGTCGGACAAAACCTGTTTGTCTGGACCAAAGAGTTCCGTTTTACCGATCCCGACAGCGACTCGGATAACCTGAGCTCTCCTTCCACCCGTTATTTAGGTTTTAATGTAAAATTGGATTTTTAAAAGATAGAATAATATGAAACGAATTAATAAATACATATCGCTGTTGCTGGCAACCGCTTTGTTGGCGTCTTGTGATAAGTTCGATGAAATCAATACAGATCCCGATGCAACCACTAAGGTGACCTCTTCATTGCTGGCAACCGGATTACTGCTGGACATTACCTCTTCCAGTGCCAGTAAATCCTTTATATACGACGAATTGCTTGCCAAGCAGATGGCATGGGGTGAAAGTATGGAAGATTACCAGTATAATGTCTTCGGGCGTTCCGGTTTTGGCGGGTATACTACCCTGATCAATGCCCAGAAGATGGTCGAATCCGTTTCGGACGATAACGTAAATGCATACGACGGACTGGCACATTTCATCAAGGCCTATAAGATATTTTATATGTCGATGGAGATGGGAGATCTTCCTTATGAAGAAGCTTTGCAAGGCGAATTAGGGTTGGTACGTCCTAAGTACAATACCCAGAAGGAAGTGATGGGCTTTATTCTGAGCGATCTGGAAACAGCTTATGAACTGTTTTCGACAGCTAAAGATTTTGATGGTGATCCGATCCTGGGAGGAAGTATCAATAAGTGGAAGAAAGCGACTACGGCTTTTCAACTGAAGGTGCTGATGCACCTCTCGAAGAAAGAGAGCGATGCCGACCTGAAGGTGAAGGAACGTTTTGCACGGATCGTAGCATCGGGCAGTCTGATGGAATCGAATGAAGATAATCTGCAGATGAAATATGCGGATAAAGCGAATACAGTGTATCCTTTCCATAACACGAATACCAAGCATGCGGGTTATGCCATGCTGTCTACCATGCTGATTGATAAATTCAAGGCAACAGGAGATATTCGCATGTTCTATTATGCAAAGCCGGCAAAGGCCAAACTTAACGAAGGGGTGACAGCCGACAGTTGGGATGCTTATATCGGTACAGACCCTTCACTGCCTTTCGAGCAGATAGAAAAAGCTTATGCCACTGAACAATACTCCGGATTTAATGCACGTTATACCGATTATCCTTCCGGAGAACCGGTCGTTCGATTAGGATATGCCGAGCAGAATTTTATTCTGGCCGAAGCAGCCGTGCGGGGATGGATTTCGGGAGATGCGTCTGCTTACTATAAAAAGGCGATCAGAGCCCATATGGAGTTTATAGCTTCCAATACTCCGGATGAAGAGGTATATCATCATGGACATCCGATTACAGAGGAAGCGATTGCAGCTTTCCTTGAAACACCCGCTATCCAATTGAGTGGTGAGAAAGAGACGGATATTGAGAAGATATTGACGCAACGTTATCTGGCTTCGTTCATGCAGCATCCGTATGATGTTTATTATGATTATCGACGTACAGGTTATCCGGTGTTGCCGATTAATCCTGCAACCAACCGTAATACGATGAATGACAGGTTGCCGATGCGCTGGATGTATCCCAAATCAGAGTCCGATTATAACCTGGAACATCAGAACGAGGCTCTTGAACGTCAGTTCGGAGGAGTGGATGATGTAAATAAACTGATGTGGATTTTGCAATAAAATAAAAATAGGAGAGGTGAGTGCAGATGGGAGAGAAACGCTCCCTGTTCTCACCTCTGTTGATTAGAGTATATTGATATGTTAAGATATAGTTTATTAAATATAACTTTATGGCTGTTTGCCGTAGTGGCCTATGGCAAAGGGATCGAACTCAAAGTGCTCCAAATGAATATCTGGCAGGAGGGCACCATGGTGAAAGGGGGCTTTGAAGCCATAGCGGATGAAGTGGCCCGCCTGGAACCGGATATTGTGTTGTTCAGTGAGGTGAGAAATTATCATGGGAAACAATTCATTTCGCGTATATTACAGGCTTTGGAAGAGCGTGGAAAGAAGTATTATGGTGAAAACAGTAAGTTGGATGTAGGTATTTTATCAAAATATAAAATTGAAGAACAAGCCCCTAACTGCCCTTTGGAAGATGATGCCGGTTCGGTGCTGAAAGCCCGTATTCGTATTAACGGAAGAGATGTGGTTGTTTATTCTGCCCATCTGGATTATACGCATTATGCTTGTTATTTGCCGAGAGGCTATAGCGGGGTTACCTGGAAAAAACTGGATGCTCCGGTGCTGGATGCGGTAGCCATTGAGAAGGCTAATAATGAATCTATGCGTGATGAAGCTATTTGCCATGTCATAGAAGATGCCCGAAAGGAAAAAGGAAATATCATTTTGCTGGGAGGTGATTTCAACGAACCCTCACATCTGGATTGGAAAGAAAACACAAAGAATTTGTGGGATCATAATGGGACGGTAGTTCGGTGGGATTGCTCCGTATTACTTGAAAATGCCGGATTTAAAGATGCTTACCGGACGAAATACCCTAATCCGGTTACACATCCGGGCTTTACATTCCCGTCTGATAATGAAGGAGTTCCGGTGCAGAAACTGTCGTGGGCACCCGATGCTGACGAACGGGATCGTATCGACTTTATTTATTTCATGCCGGACAGGAAATTGAAATTAAAAGATGTATCGGTGGTAGGTCCTTCAAAATCAATTGCCCGTAGTGAACGTGTGGAGGAGAGTGGCAAAGATTCGTTTATAACTCCGCTGGGCGTATGGCCGACAGACCATAAAGCCGTAATGGCTACTTTTCTCCTGAAATAAATCGGAGAATGCAGGGGCTATTGCCGGCAAGTATTTATATCTTTGCTACTTATTTTTTATTTGAGATATTTAAATGTAATACTTATGAACAGGAAAAACTACTTATTAGCTTTCATTCTTTGTGTGCAGACGCTGTTTGTTTCTGCGCAAGTCTATCCGGTCCGCGCAAAGTTGACCGATGAAAAGTCTTTTTCAATGATTCTTTTACCCGATCCGCAGAGTTATACAAAGTTCGATGCCAATCAGCCACTTTTCGAGTTACAGACAGCATGGGTGGCCAATAGCATTGAATCTCTGAATATAAAAGGTGTGCTTTGTACCGGTGATTTGGTGGAGCAAAATGAAATTCGCATTCCGGATGGAGTGAACGGCAACCAGACAAGTGAGGAGCAATGGCGTGCCGCTTCACGTGCGTTTGAACGGCTGGATGGAAAATTGCCTTATGTGATTTGTACCGGTAATCATGATTATGGATATCAGAAAGCGGAGAATCGTTTGTGCCATTTCCCTGATTACTTTCCCTCGGAGAGAAACTCCTGTTGGCGCAAGAGCCTGGTTGCCGTAGGCAACAATTATCAGGGTATACCGACACTGGAAAATGCTGCCTATGAATTTATAACCGATACCTGGGGCAAAATTCTGGTTGTTTCTCTGGAATTTGCTCCCCGTGATGAGGCTTTGGCGTGGGCTAAGAAAGTGGTCGATGCTCCCCGATATAAAGACCATAAAGTGATATTGCTGACACATTCATATCTGGCATGGACAGGAAAAGTCATTGAAAGCGAGAATTACAAAGTGACTCCTGCAAATTATGGAAAAGCTATTTGGGATAAGCTGGTCTATCCGGCAAAGAATATCTGTATGGTGATTTGCGGTCACGAATGTGAGATTGCCGACTATAAGGATAATGTCAGTTTCCGGATTGATAAAAATGCTTCAGGCAAGAATGTTCCTCAGATGATGTTTAATGCGCAGACAGCTGATAAGCAATGGTTCGGTAACGGTGGAGACGGATGGTTGAGGATTATGGAATTCATGCCTGATGGAAAAACGATTAAAATCAAAACATTCTCTCCTCTCTTTGCGCTTTCTCCTCTTACTTGTGACAAATCGTGGAGAACAGATTCTTATGATCAGTTCGACATTACGATAGAGTAGTTCCGGTATATATTATAGAGGGGATACATCAAAAGTCGTCTTCATCGCAGATTACACAGATAGATATTATTAGTTATCAATAGATTAAGCTCACTCTGTGGCACTCTATGTTATTCTGTGGTGAAGACGATTTTTTAATATATCCCCTCTTTTTTTGTCCCTTCCCACTGCCTATATTTATTCTCCACATACTTCTCTGCATATCACGCTGCCAGAAATATCAAAGCGAACGACAGGAACTCTTTGAGTTCTTTACGTAATAATTTTAGTGCCTGTTGTATGCGGTAATCTACTGTTTTGGTAGAGATGTTAAGAGTTTGTGCGATTTCTTTGTAGCTCATATCTCTGAACCGGTGCATGATAAACGCTTCCCGGTAAGATTCCGGTAACTCCGCTATTGCGGTGTGAATCCGTTTGGTCAACTCCTCAATTTGATAGAAATCCACATCATAAATCATAGCCTGGTTTTTCTCATAGAATAGTGTATCGGCACGGTACTTTACCTCCTTTTGTGCGATGCGGTTTAATGAACGGTGATATATCATTTTTAATAGGTATTGGCTAAGGGATGATTCTATCAATAAGATTTCTCGATTTTCCCATAGCCACAACATTACATCCTGAACTATTTCTTCCGCATCTTCCAAGTCTACAAAACGGTGGGCATAAGCGCATAATATCGGATAATACCTTCTGAACAAAGTATTGAAGGCTTTTTTATCTCCTTGCTGAAGTTGGGAAAGTAGCAAAATGTCTTCTTTTGTCCGATTCTGTTTCATAGATTTAGAAATTTAATTTATATACAAAGATAGTCTTTTCTTATTAAAACAAAGATTTCTATAAAAAAAATGGATTTAAGTTTAGGAATCTTATTTCTCCACCTGTCTTATTAATAAAAGAGTTGACTTATAAATATGAACTACGAAGATATAGACCATTTACTGCCTCGATATTGTGAAGGGCTGGCAACGGAAGAAGAATGTCGGCAGGTGGAAACCTGGATGGAAGAATCGGAAGATAACCGAAAGATAGTGGATCAAATCAACACTCTTTATATAGCTGTAGATACGGTCAACGTAATGCGTAAGGTAGATACGGAAAAGGCTCTGAAAAAGGTCAGCAGCAGAATGATCGTTAGAAGAACAACATGGTGGGAATGGATGCAGCGTATCGCTGCTATCTTATTTATCCCGTTGTTCGTTGCTTTTCTGGTGCAGTATATGCACAATGGGAAATCTGCTGTGTGCCAGATGATGGAAGTAAAGACCAATCCGGGGATGACAACCTCGGTGGTATTGCCCGATAGTACGGTTGTCTATCTCAATTCGGAGTCTTCTTTACGTTATCCCTCTGTTTTTGAAGGCGATATACGAAATGTCGAATTAAAAGGAGAAGCTTATTTTGCGGTAGCAAAGGATTTGAAAAAGAAGTTTGTTGTTTCTGCCCCGCATTCATCGCAGATAGAAGTGCTGGGTACACACTTCAATGTGGAAGCTTATGAAGACGAGCCGGATGTTTCGACAACATTGGTGGAAGGACAAGTCTGCTTTCATTTTAGTGATAAAGACTGCCTGGCCAAGAAGGTGGTTATGAAACCCGGACAAAGGTTGGTTTACAGTTCGACCAATGGTGATGTACAGTTGTACGCAACATCCTGTCTGTCCGAAACCGCTTGGAAAGATGGCAAGATTATATTTAATAACACTCCGTTGGATGTAGCACTGAGGATACTTGAGAAGCGTTTTAATGTAACATTTAAGCTGAAGAATGCCCGTTTGAAGACTAATGCCTTTACAGGCACATTTACTGAACAGCGGTTGGAACGTATTCTGGAGTATTTTAAAATCTCGTCCAAGATACAGTGGAGATATTTGGAAAGTCCCGATATCCGGGATGAACGAAGTATAATAGAAGTTTATTGATTAACCTTTAAAATGAAATGCTTATGAAAGACAAACCTCCTTAAAATGCCAAAAACGTATGGAAAGATATTGGCGTATCTAATCCATACGTAAAAGAGTAAACCTTGTGGCTTGTTTGGCGACAAGCTGAGATAAACTATTTTTTAACTTTAAGTCAATACAAAATTATGCAAAATTATTTTAGCATCCAATTATTGCGGGTGGTAAAGTCTTCGCTTTGGCTGACCTCGAAAAAAATTCCAAGAACTATGCGACTATTCATCCTATTCCTAATTTGCTCTATGAGTTTTGTGCATGCAACAGACAGCTTCGCACAAAAGGTGGAAATCAGTATTGATGCACAGAATCAAACTGTAGAGAAAGTTCTGAAAGAAATAGAAAAGCAATCGGGCTTTGGCTTTTTCTTTAATAACAAACACGTCAACCTGAAAAGAGTTGTTTCTGTTTCGGTTGATAAAAGTAATATATTTAAAGTACTGGACGAAATCTTTGAAGGGACTGACGTGAAGTACTCCGTTTTGGACAAAAAGATTATTTTGTCTACTGAAATGACATCGAAGCAACAACAAGCGGTGAAAGTCTCGGGAAAAGTAGTCGATGTTAACGGAGAACCGGTGATTGGTGCCAGTATCGTTGAGAAAGGGACTACCAATGGTACGGTTACCAATTTGCAGGGTGATTTCTCTCTATCGGTCAGTTCAGATAAGGCGGTGATCGAGATTTCCTACATCGGATACCAGCCTCAGGAACTGAAAGTCATTGCAGGAAAACCGTTGAATGTCACAATGAAAGAAGATGCCCAGGCTTTGGAAGAAGTTGTTGTGGTAGGTTACGGTTCACAGAAGAAGGTGAACGTGATTGGTTCAATTGCTGCTGTGGATAGCAAAAAACTTGAATCCAGAACTGCTCCCAGTGTTTCGAATATGCTGACCGGACAACTCTCCGGAGTGACGATCACACAGTCGAGCGGTAATCCGGGACAGGACCAAGGTACGATTCGGGTACGTGGTGTGGGCTCTTTCGGAGCGACTCCTGATCCGTTGGTACTGGTTGACGGGCTTCCCGGCAGTCTGAATGATTTGAATCCGGCAGATATTGAAAGTATCTCTATATTGAAAGATGCTTCGTCGGCTGCCATTTATGGTTCGCGTGCTGCGAATGGTGTTGTACTGGTAAAAACAAAAGGTGGTCAGAAAGGTAAAGTTACTGTAAGTTATAACGGATATGTAGGCTTCAATCAAGCTACCGAACTACCGGAAATGTGTGATTCCTGGGAGTATGCAGAATTATACAATAAGGCTATGGGCAAGGAAGTCTATTCGGCGGAAGAGATTCAGAAGTACAAGGATGGATCTGATCCGTATAATTATCCTAATGAACATTATCTGGATAAACTTCTGGGTAACAAAGGACTGCAAACCGGCCATGAACTGACTGTGAACGGAGGAAATGATAAGACGCAGTATATGGTTTCTTTTGGCTATGTAAAGCAGAATGGTCTGATGAAACACAACCACTACGACCGTTATAACGGCAGAGTGAATCTGACTACAGAGTTGGCTAAAAACCTGACACTGACTACCCGTTTGGGTGGAGTCGTTTCTAAACGGAGCGAACCTTCTACTCCGGGTGGAATGGACTCTGCCGGATTTAAAGCTTTCTCAAGTAATGCACTTCGTTTTCCCGGATTATGGGCAACTAAATTGGAAGACGGATCTTACGGCTTGGGACCGAAGGTACTCGGAACACCATTGGCATGGCTGGACAGCGGCTCTTTTTATGATGAAAACTTCGATAAGTTCCGTTCTAATGTCGAGTTGGCATTCACACCTGTGAAAGGCTTAACGCTGAAAGCTATCGGAGGATATAACTATACCGGTCAGCAGATTCGTCACTATCGTTCGGCAATGGAGATTACGGGCGGCAAGAAACTGGGGCCTTCTTCTCTGTCGGATACTATGTACAAAACGGTCTATAAGACATTCCAGGCATTGGCCGACTATAACGTGAAGTTCAGCAAAAATGATTTGTCTGTGTTGGTCGGTTATACTTGGGAAGACGAATCACAGAGAACTGTAGGAGGCAGCCGCTTGAACTTTCCTTCGGATGAAGTTCCTTATCTGAATGCAGGAGGAGCCGATGGCCAGACTAACTCCGGCGGAGGTTACGATTGGGCTATTATGTCTGTCTTCGGACGTCTGACCTATAACTATGACCAACGCTACCTGTTTGAAACCACTATGCGTTATGATGGTTCTTCCCGTTTCCCGACAGATAATAAATTCGGTTTCTTCCCATCTGTTGCTGTAGGATGGCGTCTGTCGGAAGAGCAGTTCTTCAAAGAAGCAGAGTCACTGAGTTTTATTGATAACTTGAAACTGAAAGCATCATACGGTATCCTGGGTAACAATAATATCGGTAACTACCCTTATCAGTCCACTTACGCACTTGGAAAGGCGATGAACTATGTATTCGGAGGTGTGTATACACAAGGAGCCGCAGTGACCACTTATGTCGATCCTACACTGAAATGGGAAAAGACCCGTACCACCGATGTCGGTATTGAAACAGCTTTCTGGAACAATAAATTGACATTCAACGCTGCTTACTTCTATCGTAAAACGACAGATATTCTCTATAAACCGAGTGCAAGTTACTCTTCTATCTTTGGTCTGGGACTTTCGCAGGTCAATACAGGAAGCCTTGAGAACAAGGGATGGGAGTTTGAGATCGGTCATCAGAACAAGATTGGCGAGTTTAGTTATCATGTGAATGGAAACTTTTCGATAATTAAAAACAAAGTGATCAGCCTGGGTGTAGGAGACGTGGAACAGAAAAGCGGAATGATAGGTAACGGTAGTAACCTGTTCCTGGGTTATCCGATGAATATGTTTTATGGCTATAAGACGGATGGCGTATTCCTGACCGATGATGAAGTAAAAGAATGGCACGATCAGAGCAAGATTGCTCCTAACTCCAAAGCCGGTGATTTACGCTATGTGGATATCTCCGGTGACGGAAAGGTGGACGAGGCCGATAAAACTTATTTAGGATCAAAGATACCTCAGTATACATTTGGCTTAGGACTGGGTGCGGAGTATAAAGGATTTGATTTCAATATATTGCTTCAGGGAGTAGCTAAAGTAAAAGGCCAGTTAACTAATTATGCCGGTTATGCTTTCTTCCAGGAAGGCAATATTCAGAGATGGCAGGCAGAAGAGACCTGGACGAATAATCAGTCGAACCGATATCCTAAATATCCCCGTCTCGAAGTGATGTCGAATGCGGGTAGCAACAATACGCTGGGTTCTGACTTCTGGATTCTGGATGCCTCTTATCTCAAAGTGAGAAATATCCAGTTAGGATATACATTGCCTAAACGTATCACTCAGAAGTTCGGTTCCTCCAACCTTCGTTTTTATATATCACTTGATAATCCATTCTCCATCAGCGGATATCGTAAAGGCTGGGATCCGGAAATTAATACAGACGGTAGTTATTATCCTATTCTGTCAACTTATACATTTGGTTTAACCTTAAAATTTTGATGTAAGATGAAGAGTTTAAAATATATAGTAGCATTGGCATTGGCGGCAGGACTGTTTCAAGCTTGTGATTTAGAGCGCTATCCACTGACAGACTTGTCCGAAGAGACTTTTTGGAATAGCGAATCGAATGCGGAACTGGCATTGACTTCTCTTTATAGAGGAAGCCTGACAGACGGCGTAGAGTATAACCCTTCGGATTGGTGGTCCTATCACGGAATGATTATGATGGAGCATCTTTCGGATAACGCTTTTGACCGTCGGGGTGAGAACAATCCTTTCTTTAAGATTTCAAGTGGAAACCTGACTGCGGACAATGCTTTTATTAAAAGATATTGGGAAACGTCTTATAAGCGAATCGGTTATTGTAACCGTTTCCTGGTCGGCATCCAGAATAGCTCGGAATCGGAAAAGAAAACACGGATGATTGCGGAAGCCCGTTTTCTGCGTGCGACACAGTATTTTTACCTTGCCAGCTATTTCAAAGATGTCCCTTTGGTGGAGAATGTGCTGACGGGTGAAGAAGCCAATAATGTGACAAAGACCTCACAGGCCGATATCCTGAAATGGTGTGTAACTGAATTTACAGCAGCTGCGGCCGATTTGCCCCGTTTCTCCGCCATTCCGGCGGGAGAAGCCGGACGTGCTTGTAAGCAAGCGGCTCTTGCTTTTCTCGGACGTACCTGCATGTTGCAGAAAGACTGGAAAAGTGGAGCAAAGGCTTTCCACGATATTATGGAATTGGGAGATAATGCGATAAACGCCAACTATCAGGAACTGTTTTATCCTTCTACCGGAACTTCGAACAAGGAGAATATTTTCTACATCCAGTATCTGGAAAACTATCTGGGTACCGGTCTGCCGCAGCATGCACTTTCTGCCAAAGACGGAGGCTGGAGCCTGGTCAATCCGGCTGCTGATTTATACGAATCGTATGAATTTAAGGATGGAACTCCTTTCAGCTATGATGATCCGAGATATGATCCGTCTAATTTAGGAAAGGATCGAGATCCGCGTCTGGATTATACAATCTACTATAATGGTGCCATCTTTATGGGTACAGAGTATAAGATGAGTCCTGACTACAGTGCAGCCAAGAAAGAGAAGCTCGATTATACGAGCGAAGCTTCCAGAACCGGCTTTATGATGAGGAAATATTTTGAAGAATCGACACCTATAAACGATGTACAGAGCGCAAACGGGCTGACTCCGGTTATTCGTTATGCCGAAGTGTTGTTGGGATATCTGGAATGCTTGGTTGAAGATAATCAAACGATCACTCAGGGAATATTGGATGAGACTATCAATGCAGTGAGAGGACGTGCAAGTGTGAACATGCCTCCGGTAACCGAGCTAACTCCCGCAAAGCTTCGTGAGATCGTGCGTCACGAACGCCGTATTGAGTTGGCTATGGAAGGTATCCGTTACTGGGATATCATGAGATGGGGAATTGCACACGAAGTATTGTCCCGGAAAATTTGGGGTGCGCCTTACCCGGGTTCGACTCAGTATGTGACTACGACCAAGGAGGTTGACCCGACAGGAAACTACCGCTGGTATGTGGGCAAACGTGCTTTCCGTAATCCGACGGATTATACATGGCCGATCCCTCAGTCCGAGCAAAATATTAACCCGAATTTACGTGACTAATTTAATAGTTTAAGAAATGAGACAATATGTATTATTGGCTTGTCTCTCTCCGGTAGCATGCCTGATGGCTGCTACCGGTCAGAAGGGCGGAAAAGCCAAGCAAAAAATCAATGACCGGCAACTCCCTAATGTCGTGTTTATCTACGCCGACGATCTCGGTTATGGCGACTTGGAGTGTTATGGTGCAAAGAATGTGCAGACTCCGAATGTAAACCGCTTGGCGGCTGAAGGTATTCGCTTTAACAATGCACATGCTACGGCGGCTACCAGTACTCCTTCGCGTTACTCTATGCTTACCGGAGAATATGCCTGGCGCCGTCCAGGCACTGATATTGCGGCAGGCAATGCAGGAATGATTATCCGTCCCGAACGCTATACGATGGCCGATATGTTTAAGAATGCCGGTTATGCTACGGCGGCTATCGGTAAATGGCATTTGGGGTTGGGCGATAAGGATGGAGAACAGGATTGGAATGCTCCTCTGCCGACTGCTTTAGGAGATATAGGTTTTGATTATTCTTATATAATGGCTGCAACAGCCGATCGTGTTCCGTGTGTCTTTATAGAAAATGGTAAAGTGGCCAATTATGACCCTTCTGCTCCGATTGAAGTCAGCTATCGTAAGCCGATCGAGGGGGAACCGTTGGGAAAAGATCATCCGGAATTGCTGTTCAATCTGAAATCGAGCCATGGGCACGATATGGCCATCGTCAATGGTATCGGCCGTATCGGATATATGAAAGGGGGCGGTAAGGCTTTGTGGAAAGATGAAAATATTGCCGATTCAATCACTTCACATGCCATCGGCTTCATCCGTGAGCATAAAGACGAACCTTTCTTTATGTATTTTGCTACAAATGATGTACATGTTCCCCGTTTCCCGCACGACCGTTTTCGTGGAAAGAACCCGATGGGATTGCGTGGAGATGCCATCGTGCAGTTCGACTGGAGTGTAGGCCAGATCATGGAAACCCTTGATAAACTGGGACTATCGGAAAATACGCTTATTATTCTGTCCAGTGACAATGGTCCGGTTGTCGATGACGGCTATCAGGATCGTGCGGAAGAATTGCTGAACGGACATAGCCCTGCAGGACCGTTGCGTGGTAATAAGTACAGTGCTTTTGAAGGGGGAACTCGTATTCCTGCCATTGTAAGATGGCCGAAGGGAGCTGCTTCACCACAGGTTTCCAACGCTTTGGTCTCGCAGATCGACTGGTTTGCGTCTTTGGCCTCATTGGTAGGAGCCGGGCTACCGAAGGGAGCGGCACCCGATAGCTTTAACTACCTCGATACTTGGTTGGGCAAAAACCAGTCCGATCGGTCTTGGGTGATAGAGCAGGCTTCCAATCATACATTATCAGTCCGCACCAAGGACTGGAAGTATATCGAGCCCAATGACGGGCCGGCCATGATTACTTGGGGACCGAAGATAGAAACCGGTAATTTGAGTACACCGCAGTTATACTACGTGGTAGACGATGTGGCAGAACAGAAAAATGTAGCTTCTCTCCATCCGGATCTGGTTTTTGAACTCCAGAATATATTGAGACATGTCCGGATGAAAAACCTGAAGCCCTAAATAAAATAGCCGCTGAGGCATTGAAGAGAGTGTGTTGAAATGACACACTCTCGTTTTTTTAGGGATACCGTTTCGATTTAATCTCACTATTTTCGTACCTGAATAAGATTGTTGGCTATCTTTGTATCCGGATCTGACAGACCTTATTGGAAATTACTCATGAACAAAATTGATATGACAAACGAACGAATGAAATTGCTGAACTGCACATTAGGATTAGTGGCAGGAGCGTCTTTGCCGGTAAGTGCCTTAGCCGCACCCCAGCCTGCCCAGGAACAAACAGAGAAACGCCCCAACATCATCCTGATTGTCGCCGATGACTTGGGATACGGAGATTTAAGTTGTTATGGCGCACACCGGATTCAAACTCCGGGTATGGACCGTATAGCCAACGAAGGTATTCGGTTTACGCAGGGATTTTGTACTGCGGCCACATCTACCCCCAGCCGCTATTCGGTGATGACCGGAAAATATCCCTGGAGCAATGTGGACGCTAAAATCTTACCGGGTAATGCCGCATTGATTATTGATACTCAAAAAATAACGTTGCCTAAATTAATGAAGCAGGCAGGATATACTACCGGTTCTGTCGGAAAATGGCACATCGGCCTCGGAGATGGACATGTAGACTGGAATAAGGAGGTGCATCCCGGAGCCGCTGAGATCGGTTACGACTATTCGTTTATTCAGGCAGCAACCAATGATCGCGTTCCTTGCGTCTTTCTGGAAAATGGAAGAGTTGTCGGATTGGACCCGAATGACCCTCTTTATGTGGATTACCGGAAAAACTTCCCCGGCGAACCTACCGGTAAAGAGAACCCCGAATTGCTGCGCATGCATCCCAGTGTGGGACATGCAGGCTCTATTGTGAATGGAGTTCCCCGTATTGGTTTCCAGAAGGGCGGGAAGGCTGCACAATGGAAAGATGAAGAAATGGCAGGATTATTCTTGGACAAGGCCAAACAGTTTGTAGATGACAATAAAGACAAACCTTTCTTCTTTTATTACGGACTTCACCAACCGCATGTACCTCGCGTTCCCAACGAACGTTTTGTAGGAAAGTCGGGCATGGGTCCCCGTGGTGATGTGATTCTGGAGGCAGACTGGTGTGTCGATCAGTTCCTGAAAGAGTTGGATAAGCTGGGATTGGCGGAGAATACCATTGTGATCCTGACAAGTGATAATGGTCCGGTGCTCGATGATGGTTATCAAGATGATGCGGTAGAGTTGGTGGGTGATCACAAAATAGCCGGTCCGTTGAGAGGGGGTAAAACAAGTATGTTCGACGGAGGTACCCGTATACCATTCATGCTTCGTTGGCCTGCAAAGGTGAAACCTCAGGTGTCAGATGTATTTGTCTGTCAGATGGACCTATTGGCCTCGTTTGCTTCTCTTTTGGGACAGACTTATCCGGACAAGGTAGATAGCGAAAACACACTCGATGCTTTTCTGGGCAAGAGTAAAAAAGGGCGTAAAGAGTTGGTTATTGAGGGAATGTTCAATTATGCCTATCGTCAGGGAGATTGGGCGCTGATTCCTCCATATTACAATCCTTATAGCAAGGAAGACGGTGACTTTATCGGTTTGGGTTACGGTTATAAGTTGTATAACTTGAAGTCGGACATCGGTCAACAAAAGAATCTGGCCGAGAAGTATCCTAAAAAGTTGGGTGAACTGATCAATCGTTTTGAGTATCTGAAAGCTCACTCCGACAAAGTGACGAGATTTTGATTATACAAACTGTATATCAAAAAGAGGCTATCCGAATCTTTCGGATGGCCTCTTTTACTATATAATGAAAAAAAAGAGGATTATTTCTCCAACAGGTCTTTCAGGAAGTCGTCCAATTCTTTGTCCAGTCCTTTCAATAGTTCATCGTTCACCAACAGTGTGTCGTCGTCTACGAGCAAAAGCTCTGAGATCGTCTCTTTGTCTTCGTCTACCAATACAAAGGAGTAGGGCTTGAGGATAGTTAGCTTATCGAAGCTTCCGTTCTCTTTCATGCGGCAAAGCACGGTACGGAAAATTCTTTCAGCATCTCCGTAAAAGTCGTCCCCTTCGTAGGCTGTCCATTCATCGATGGTTACACTGGATAATTCTTCATCTTCATCGTCATAGATAAAGAGTTCACCGGAATTTTGATTCGGTTGAATATGGATATCTGTGACGATGGTCTGTTCGCATCCACAGGTATATTTGTTGATTGCTTTTTGAATCGCAGATTCGATAATGGCTTGTGATTGCTGACTAAGTTTCATATCTTTTAGCTCTTTTTATTTAGCTCAAAGGTATAAAAAAAATAAGAACCCTTGCATGATTTCTTTAAAAATCCTCATTAAATCTACTCATTTGGCCTTTTAATTTGCCCAATCCGTTGCTCCTTTCCTTTAATTCATTCACATAAAGGCTGGTCAGGTAGTAGTTGGGGATTTCGCTCAAGTCTATATCGTTTCTCTTCAACGTGTCGATTTTGTCTATTTTACGGGCCAGTTCTTGTGCAGTGACAGCCCATTTGTGTGCTTCTTCCACACTGTCTTTCATCTCGTAATATAGGGCCAAGTTGAAGGCTGCACGCATTTTCTTTTTATCGTTCTTGGTTGCTTTAAAAGCCTGTTCCCACAGTTTGGATGCTTTCTCCCATTCGTTTTCTTTCACATAAACGGCAGCGTCGCGCATAGCTACGGAGCCATTGATGAAATAATATCGATTGGCCGTTTTCCAGTAAGGTAATATTCTGTTTACCGGCACGGAACCGGCAAATTCAGAAGCTTCGCGTATCATTTGTTTTTCATCCGGCAGGCGCGAGCGGACAAACCCTTCGGTATTTCCATATTCTTCCCAAAAAATGCTGTCATGGGTGTTGATGGTTACCATCGGGCTTTTTCGTCCCGGCAGATAGATTTTCAGCGTTGGGTAAACCTTCGTATCCAATGTGCCGTAATAAGTATTCCATTCGGGGATGTAACTGAGAACCCGTGTCGATTTCATCTGCAGGTTTTCCAGTGAGATGATGCAATCCACGTCCAGAAACTGTGCCAAGGTCTGAACTTCCTCTTGGCTGAGAGTCGATTCACGGGGTGTGAAATCACGTGCACGCAGGGCCGAATCGCAGATTACGACTTCATTGAAATAGTTCTGTTCGGCAATAGCTTGGGCCAATGCTTCGGTAGTGAGTGAGGGTTGTCCTTCGTGATAGGCTACTGCACGGCTGAGTTCATTCTTATTTTTTATTGTATTATCCTTGGGTGGTAAGGTGTTATCCGGAGTGTCGCTCACATTGTTTACGACTGCC
Organism: Bacteroides fragilis; assembly: GCF_019583405.1. Classification (GTDB taxonomy): domain Bacteria; phylum Bacteroidota; class Bacteroidia; order Bacteroidales; family Bacteroidaceae; genus Bacteroides; species Bacteroides fragilis_B. The sequence goes on from NZ_SZUU01000003.1 coordinate 219,088, forward strand.
ACCCGTTTCAGTTCGTTAGGAAAACTGATCTCTGCGGGGAGCATATAATCGATGGAAAGTTGCTCAACAGTCTGGCAGGAACTGAAAGACGCGAGGAGCAATACGAACAGTATATACGGATATTTTGTCATAGCCTGTTTTTTTACTTTTCTAAAAGAACAAAAATACGATTTTGGTTGAATATAGAAAAGCCTCGAACAGTTTTTAACTGTTCGAGGCTTTTATTAAGGAGTTGTAAGCTCTTTGTTACTTAGCTGTTCCGTCCGTGGCAGTTTTTGTACTTCTTTCCACTTCCGCACGGACAAGGATCATTGCGACCCACTGTTTTTTCAGCGCGGATCGGTTCGCGTTTTATGGCTTCGCGAGTATCCTGCTGGGCAGCGGCCTGCTGATTCGGATCATTCAGGTCTTGTTTTTGTTCGCGATATTTGCTCATGTCCTGGCGTTGTTCAGGAGCTGCCTGACGTACTTCTACGCGTCTGGCCGCTTCTTGCTGTTCTTCTGTAGGCTCGGCTACGGGAATCTGGCCGCGCATCAGGATAGACACCGTCTGGTTATTGATCTTGTTTACCATGTTGTCAAACAGAGTCACAGATTCCAGTTTGTAGATCAACAGCGGGTCTTTCTGTTCATAACTTGCATTCTGTACCGAGTGTTTCAGTTCATCCAGTTCGCGTAAATTTTCTTTCCAGGATTCGTCAATGACATGAAGAAGAATTGATTTTTCAAATGATTTCACTACTTCTTTCGATTCGCTTTCGTAAGCAGCTTTCAGATTGCAAGAGATATTGTACATACGTTTTCCGTCCGTGATCGGAATCAGGATGTTTTCGTACATATGTCCTTGGTTCTCGTACACTTGCTTGATCACCGGATTGGCTATCTGTGCCAGACGTTCTGTCTTGCGCTTGAAGTTAGCCATTGCCACATCGAATGTTTTATCTGCCAGTTTATCCTTTTTCTCGTTGCGGAACTCTTCTTCTGTGAAAGGAACCTCCATTGCGAGCGTTTGGAGCAAGTCCAGCTTACATTCTTCGTAGTCTGCATTGTTCTCGATAGCGGCGGCACAACGGTCCCAAATCATATTAACGATATCCATTCCGATACGTTCACCCATCAGCGCATGGCGGCGTTTGGTATAAACAACCGTACGTTGCTTATTCATTACATCGTCATACTCCAACAGACGTTTACGGATACCGAAGTTGTTTTCTTCTACCTTTTTCTGTGCACGCTCGATGGAGTTGGAGATCATCTTGTGCTCGATCATTTCACCTTCCTGGAATCCCAGTTTATCCATCACGCTGGCGATACGGTCGGAAGAGAAGAGGCGCATCAGGTCGTCCTCGAGTGAAACGAAGAAGACAGATGAACCCGGGTCACCCTGACGTCCTGCACGTCCGCGCAACTGACGGTCTACACGACGTGACTCGTGACGTTCGGTACCGATGATTGCCAAACCGCCTGCTGCTTTTACTTCAGGACTCAGCTTGATGTCCGTACCACGACCGGCCATGTTTGTAGCAATGGTTACCGTACCGCTCAAACCTGCTTTAGCAACGATGTCTGCCTCCCTCTGGTGAAGTTTCGCATTCAATACGTTGTGTTCGATCTTGCGCATGGTCAGCATCTTGCTCAGCATCTCGGAGATTTCTACCGAAGTAGTACCCACCAATACCGGGCGTCCTGCCTGTACCAGTTGTTCTATTTCTTCGATTACGGCTTTATACTTTTCGCGTTTTGTTTTATAAACGCGGTCATTCATGTCTTTGCGGGCAATCGGTCGATTGGTCGGAATCACGACTACATCCAGTTTGTAAATGTCCCACAACTCACCGGCTTCTGTTTCGGCCGTACCAGTCATACCCGAGAGTTTATGATACATACGGAAGTAGTTCTGCAGAGTGATGGTGGCAAAAGTTTGTGTGGCAGCTTCTACTTTCACACCTTCCTTCGCTTCGATGGCCTGATGCAGTCCGTCTGAGTAACGGCGGCCTTCCATGATACGTCCTGTTTGTTCGTCAACGATCTTCACTTGTCCGTCGATTACCACATACTCATCATCCTTTTCGAACATGGTGTATGCCTTCAGCAACTGGTTGATGGTGTGTACACGTTCTGACTTGATGGCATAGTTGGTCAGCAAGGCATCTTTCTTTTCAAGCTTTTGTTCGTCGCTCAATCCATGTTCGTTTTCCAATTCCGAAAGTTGGGCGGCTATGTCCGGCAATACGAATAAAGTCGGATCTTCCGAGTTACCGGTGATCAGGTCTACACCTTTATCTGTCAGATCTACGCTGTTCAACTTTTCGTCAATCACGAAGTACAATGGATCTGTTGCTTCATGCATGCGTTTGTTGTTTTGCTCCATGTAGATCTCTTCCGTTTTCAGCATACCGGCTTTGATTCCCTGTTCACTGAGGAATTTGATCAATGCCTTATTTTTAGGCAGTGCTTTGTGGCTGCGGAACAGAGCGAGAAATCCTTCTTCCACCTCTTTCTTATCATTTGAGTTGATAAGTCTCTTAGCCTCCGATAAGTATTTAGTTGCTAACTCTTTCTGTTTTTCCACAAGGCGTTCTACCAATGGGCGGAGTTGCTCAAAGAGCTGGTCTTCGCCTTTGGGCACGGGGCCTGAAATAATCAACGGGGTACGGGCATCGTCAATCAATACTGAGTCCACCTCGTCGACGATGGCATAGTTGTGCTGGCGCTGTACAAGGTCTTTCGGGCTGATAGCCATATTATCACGCAGATAGTCGAAACCGAATTCATTGTTCGTTCCGAAAGTGATGTCTGCCAAATAAGCCTGGCGGCGTGCGTCAGAGTTGGGTTGGTGACGGTCGATGCAGTCCACGCTGAGTCCGTGGAACATATAAAGCGGTCCCATCCATTCGGAGTCACGTTTAGCCAGATAGTCGTTCACGGTTACTACATGTACGCCGTTTCCGGTCAGGGCATTCAGGAATACGGGAAGCGTAGCTACAAGAGTCTTACCTTCACCGGTCGCCATTTCGGCAATTTTCCCTTTGTGCAGTACTACACCGCCAAACAACTGTACGTCGTAGTGAACCATGTTCCATACCGTGTCATTTCCACCGGCATTCCAATGATTCTGCCAGATGGCTTTGTCACCTTCGATGCGCACGAAGTCTTTGGTAGCCGCCAGGGTGCGGTCGAAATCTGTAGCTGTAACTACTATTTCTTCGTTTTCAGAGAAACGTTTGGCAGATTCTTTCACGATGGAGAAAGCTACCGGCAATACTTCGTCAAGTGCTTTTTCGTATATCTCTAATATTTCTTTTTCAATTTTGTCGATCTGAGCGAATACTTCTTCGCGGTCTTCCAGTTCCACGCTTTCGATGCCTGCTCTGAGTTCGTCAGCTTTAGCACGTTCTTTGCTTGCCGAGTTGCGGATGTATTCTTTAAGTTCCTCTGTTTTTGCACGGAGGCCGTCATTGTCAAGCTTAGCAACCTCTGGGTAAGCGGCTTTGATCTTGTCTACCCAGGGTTGAATTTCTTTCATGTCTCGTGTGGATTTGTTTCCGAAAATCGAGCTTAAAAATTCATTAAATCCCATTATCTATTATTTATGTTTATTATTTACTAAATTGATTCAACTGCGCAAAGTTACATTAAAATGCTGATTTATTTGCGCTTTGCACACTGTTTTTTGTGTGGAAAGTGTCACCGGATGTCGGTAATCGGAGTTGCAGTGCATGCGTTCGGGGCCCGTATTCTCAGGATGTGAGCTACGGTAGGAGCTATGTGGTCGACGGTTACGGGCGTGTTGATTACGGCCGGTTTTACGCCACTGCCCAGAAAAATAAGCGGAGACGGAATATGTGCTTTCCGGACCACTTTATGGTCGGATGTATTTTCATTGACGATGGTCCAGCCCGGCAATACGTCGATCAACAGATCGCCCGAGCGTTTACGGTGGAAACCATTCCGTATCATTGAGATGTCCGGTGTCCAGGCCCCCAATAACAGGCGTTTACCCGAATAAACCTCGTTTACCCCACTAAACTGGATCAGGAATTCAGCGGCTTTTTCCTGAATATCTGCCAAATCCAGTTGTTTTTCTTCTATCAGTTTATGGTTGAGATAAATTTGCTGGTCGTAGTAGGCTTCCACGTATTGTCCCTGACCGTAAGTAGCCATCAGATACATGTTCAACAGGGCCGCACAACGGTTCAGGTGGAACTCTCCGGTCGGAACCCGGTAGAGTCCCCGGTCTGCCGATTCAGTATCGGTATATCCGGTGGAAGTGATAAAGAAGACAACGTTCTGTAAGCCTACTTTCTTGTCGATGATATCCAGCAAAGAAGCAATGCTGCGGTCGAGGCGAACGTAGGTATCCTGCATCTCCATAGCGCATTCCTGTACGCTTTTGTGAGCATAATTGCCGGCGTAATAGGTGAGTGAGAGCATGTCGGGAGTATTGTCTTTTCCCATTGTGCTCTTATCCAGAAGCTCCTCGGTCAGCAAGTTAACTTCATCGTTGATAAAAGGGCTTGTAATCAGCCGTTTGTATTTATTGATGCGGTCATCGTCAAATTTATATTTAAAGGCTGCGTCCCTCCATTCGGGTAGGAATGTGTAATTTTGCATGGGGTGGACAGGAGTCCACGTCATATCGGCAATGCGGAAGTCTACGGCATTCCGATCGTTATATTGGCTCACCCACCATGGAAATTCACTATAATAAGTTGTTCCGCACCATTTTCCGGTAGTATTGTTGAGCCAGAATGCGCCATTTCCGGCATGTCCGGCTGCAAGAATGGCAGCGTCACGGAAGGGGGCGATAGCATATACTAATCCTTCGTTGCGGGTAGCTATTTTGAGTTCGTCGGCAATTGTTGAGGTCAGGAGATGTGAAGGAGAAGAACTTTCATTCGTGTAATTACCCATAAATGAAGGATCGTCTACACAACTCACGGTGCGCAGGATCGACACATCCATCCAGCGTTTACCGATGATTCCGTTGACCGAAGGAGTGGTGCCTGTATAAATGGCTGCGATGGCCGATGCGCGGTCTGTGCCACAGAAAGTATATTCGGCATTCCGGAATACGCGTCCTTCTTTCCAAAGCCGCCTGAAGCCTTTGTCGCCATACAAAGTTGAAAAAGCTTCCAGATAGTCCGTACGTAACTGGTCGATTGTAAGTCCCACCACTAATTTCGGAGTAGTGGGAAGTGGCTGGGCTTGCAGCCCGGTAAAAGTAAGTACGGTCAGTATGGAGGTTAATAGTCCTTTCATTTAGCTTTTTTGTATGTCAGTATAAGGTTGCTTGCAGAACGTATCAGCAAACTGAGTGCCAAAGGTAATACTGCTAAGTCGAAATTTTGTGGTATTACAGGGAAAAACGCTATAAAAAGTGTTAAAACCATGCAATTCAGCAGATGATACCTACTTTTGCGCTGCTTCCGTTCATCGTTTATGAAGAAAGGGAGGCAGAGCAGATGTCCCGGGTGAAAGACAAATAACAAGTAATTCGCCCCCACCGTGGGATGCTCGGAGAAAAGAGCAAGGAAAGCAATAATGCATCCTGCGATACCTGCTGCGGCGAATACTGCTATATCCAGTCCCCAAAGACTTTTCTTTTTTCGCAGGCCATAGACCGTAGCTATGCCGATGCCGATAAAAAACAGAAGAGATAGGCGGATGGGGGTAAGTGTATCCCAGATGTCACTTTCTGCAGGTGCGGATACGTCCGGTTCGCAGTCGATAATTTTTTGAGTGGCGGTCACTAACGGTCTGTTTTCGGATGCGTTAACGATGCGCGCTTTGTCAAAAGCATCCATCAGATAGAATGGTGAGAACATCATTTGTCTTTCGCTGATGGGGCGGTCGGCCTGGCTGCCGATGCAGAAGTCGATTCCGAATTGTGCCCAGGGGTGTCCTTTCGTGTATTGGTGAACAATATCTCGATAAGATTTAGTCTCGTTATTTTCGGTATATGTATTGCTGAAGAGCAGTTGGCTGCCACTTTTTTGCAGGCTCTCTTCCACTTTGTCCCGTGGTCGGGTAGCACAATTATCGTAGAAAAAATTATAGCGGTATATCCGGTTTTCCGGGCGGTAATTTTCTTCCAGAAGGGTGATTAACTGTTGTTGTTCTTCGGCTGTCAGATTGAGCGTCTGCTGCCATACACTGCGTCCGAAGTATTCATATTCGACGGCAAAATGACGGTAATCTTCCACTCCCAACCGGTAGTCGGCATTGCCGAGTGCAAAACGTAGCGTAAAGTTAGGGGTGTTGAAACTGAACAGGCCGTAGTTGTACACCCTATCGATACCCCGTGCCGGTTCTTCATAGCGGATGGCAGTATGTCCGAATAACGAATAGATTTCTTCCCCCGGAGCGCACGTCAGCAGGCTGATTCGGACAGAATCAGGCGAGGATGGACTCTCTGTTCCCCATGTCAGGATGGTGAAGAAAGAAAAAAATATCAGGAGCAAATGTCGCAACTTTGAGTTCATGTGGCAAAGATACTGCTTTTGCGGGATAAAATACTCGATTAAGTGAATAAATCTGTCACTTTTTCCCGACCGCCGGGCTGTTTGTGTCGGAGCGCCGGGCTACAGATTGCGGAGCGCCGGGCTGCATACATCCGACCGCCGGGCTACGGGGCCGGAGCGCCGGGCTACAAATCTTTTTGTGATAAGTTTACCGGGGATGGCATCGGCAGCGGCGGTATCTTGTTTCTTCTGTTATTGTTATGTTCTGTATTGTATTGTAGGTTTTTCTGGGTTTTTATACATACGTAAGGTGTTGTTGATCAGTGGTGAAAACCGGATGTTTGGTTTTGGGCTTTCTGCCTTTTTTTCGTATGCTTTTTCAGGTGGATTTTCTGTTTTAAAACGTGTCTCTTCAATAGCTCCTCAGGTCGTCTTTTGGGGGCTTTTCTTTGCCTCCCAATGCTTTTTTATTTCTTATTTCAGCATGCAAATAAATTTTATCCCTTATCTTTGCACCCTCAAACAGAGAGAAAGTGAACTTAATTATCGATATTGGAAATACAGTAGCCAAGGTAGCGCTTTTCGACCAAGCTTCTATGGTAGAAGTTGTTTACGATTCTAATCAATCTCTGGATTGTTTAGAGGCAGTTTGCAGCAAATATAATGTTCGAAAAGCAATTGTTGCCACTGTTATAGACTTAAACGAATGTGTATTGGCTCAGTTGGCTAAGCTCCCCGTTCCCGTCTTATGGTTAGATAGCCATACGCCGCTTCCGGTAATAAACTTGTATGAAACGCCCGAAACTCTTGGCTATGATCGGATGGCTGCTGTCGTAGCGGCCAATGATCAGTTTCCCGGTAAAGACATTCTGGTGATTGATGCAGGTACATGTATCACTTATGAATTTGTTGATTCTTTGGGACAATATCATGGTGGTAACATTTCTCCGGGACTCTGGATGCGGCTGAAAGCACTTCATCAGTTTACCGGACGTTTGCCGTTGGTTCATGCCGAAGGACGCATGCCGGATATGGGAAAAGATACTGAAACTGCTATTCGTGCAGGTGTAAAGAAAGGGATAGAATACGAAATTGCAGGGTATATTACGGCTATGAAGCATAAATATCCTGAACTTTTGGTTTTTTTAACGGGCGGAGATGATTTTTCTTTTGATACGAAATTAAAAAGTGTCATCTTTGCAGATAGATTTTTAGTGTTGAAAGGATTAAATAGAATATTAAACTATAATAATGGTAGGATATAAACAGACACTTTGTGCGCTTCTGCTCACGATATTATTACCCGGAGTGGCAATCGCTCAAAATAATACAAACTCTCCTTATACACGATATGGCTATGGCCAGTTGGCTGATCAGTCATTTGCAAACAGTAAAGCAATGGGAGGGATTGCTTATGGGTTGCGCGATGGAAAACATATTAATCCGTTAAATCCTGCTTCTTATACAGCGATTGATTCGTTGACCTTTCTTTTTGACGGAGGGTTTTCGATGCAAAATACAAACTTTAGTAGTGAAGGTACTAAGTTGAATGCGAAAAATTCAAGTTTTGACTACATAGCGATGCAGTTCCGCCTACACCAGCGCGTGGCTATGAGCATCGGTCTGTTACCCTACTCGAGTGTAGGCTATAGTATAGCCAAGGTAGATAAGGACGTTGCGTCGGAAGAAGCACAGAATATCACTTCATTTGCCGGAGACGGAGGATTGCATCAGCTTTATGTCGGTCTGGGAGTGAAGATATTGAAAAACTTCTCTGTAGGTGCAAACGTTTCGTATTTTTGGGGAGAGATAACGCGTACGGCGCGTATTGCTTTTCCTAACAATGATAATGCTTTTGCTTTTCAGAATGTAGACTATTTGTCCGTTCGTGACTATAAGTTGGACTTCGGTGCACAGTACACACAGCAGTTCGGTAGGAAACATGCGGTCACAGTAGGCGTAGTGTTTTCGCCCAAAAAAGATTTGCATAACGAAGCTTATGTGCAAAGAGCGACGCTTACGAACTCCAACAGCACGCAGGCTGTCGCTACGAACACGGTCGATACGGTAGCTACTTTTGGAATGCCAAACAGCTTTGGGGTGGGACTTACGTACGAGTATGACAAACGTCTGATCGTGGGAGCTGATTTTAATTTGCAAAAGTGGGGCGACGTGACCTATATGAATCAGCCGAATGCTTTTTGTGATGCGATGAAAATTTCAGTGGGTGCCGAGTACATGCCGAGTCGTTTCTCGCGGAGTTATCTGGCGCATATCAAATACCGCGTTGGAGGATATTATTCGGAACCTTATTATAAAATAGGGGGGGAGAGAGCCTCTCGTGAGTATGGAGTAACGGCCGGTTTGGGGTTGCCTCTTCCGGGTTCACGCTCGCTAATCAACGTTTCGGCCCAGTATATTAAAGTACATGGTCTGAAAGCCGGTATGGTAGATGAAAATACATTGCGTTTGAGCATCGGAATTACGTTCAATGAAGGTTGGTTCTTCAAACGTAAAGTTAAATAACAGAGAGAATAGACGGTATTATATAACAACTAAAATTTAGATACAATGAAAATTAAAACGCTTGTGGCTGTGTTGTTTCTTTCGGCGGGAGCAACAACTGTGGTAGCACAGGACGACGCTAATTGTAATTCGAACAGTAGTATTTCTCACGAAGCAGTGAAAGCTGGCAATTTCAAAGATGCTTATACTCCGTGGAAAGCTGTGTTGGAGAACTGCCCTACTCTTCGTTTCTATACCTTCACAGACGGTTATAAAATTCTGAAAGGGTTGCTGGGGCAGATCAAGGACAGAAACTCTGCAGAATACAAAAAGTATTTTGATGAGTTGATGAATACGCATGATCTGCGTATGAAGTATACTCAAGAATTTTTAGGAAAAGGTGTGAAAGTATCATCAGAGGACGAGGCTTTGGGAATCAAGGCTGTCGATTATATTGCCTTTGCTCCTAATATGGATGTAAATCAGGCCTATGAATGGCTGAAAAAATCAGTGGATGCTGTAAAGGCTGAATCTTCGGGAGCTACTATATTCTACTTCCTGCAGATGTCACATGATAAGTTGAAGACAGACCCGGCTCACAAGGAGCAGTTTATTCAGGATTATCTGGCTGCATCCGAATATGTAGATGATGCTATAGCTGCTGCTGATAAAGAGAGCACGAAGAAAGCCCTTGGAGGCATCAAAGATAATTTGGTTGCCCTGTTCATCAATAGCGGTACTGCCGATTGCGAATCACTCCAAGCTATCTATGCTCCTAAAGTTGAGGCCAATCAGACAGATTTGGCTTATTTGAAAAAGGTCATAAGCATTATGAAAATGATGAAGTGTACGGATAGCGATGCTTATCAGCAAGCTTCATTCTATGTATATAAGATTGAGCCTTCAGCTGAAGCCGCTACCGGATGTGCATACCAAGCCTATAAAAAAGGAGATATAGACGCTTCCGTGAAGTTCTTTGATGAAGCTATTAATCTGGAGACTGATAATGCGAAAAAAGCGGAAAAGGCTTATGCTGCTGCCAGTGTTTTAACTACAGCTAAGAAATTGTCTCAGGCAAGAGCTTATGCTCAGAAAGCAATCAGCTTCAATGAAAACTATGGTGCTCCTTACATCCTTATTGCTAACCTGTATGCAATGAGTCCGAACTGGAGTGATGAATCGGCTTTGAACAAGTGTACTTATTTTGCTGTTATTGACAAATTGCAGAAAGCTAAATCCGTAGACCCGAGCGTTGCCGAAGAAGCTAACAAAATGATCAGCAGATATGCTGCTTATACTCCGCAGGCTAAAGACTTGTTTATGTTGGGTTACAAAGCCGGTGACCGCATCACTATTGGTGGTTGGATTGGAGAGTCTACAACGATCAGATAAATCTATGTTGCGACAACAAAGTAACGGTTTATTAAATAAAAGTTTGAGCATAACAATTGTCTTCGGGGCAATTGTTATGCTTCTTTTATTTTCTTCCTGTGGCGGAAAAAATAAGGTGATGGCTGATGCTATTACCGAACGGGATTCTCTCCCTGTCATGGATACGCGAGGAGTAACGACTCTTATATCCGATTCCGGAGTTACGCGTTATCGGGTCAATACTGAAGAGTGGCTGATTTTTGACAAGAAAAAACCCTCGTATTGGGCCTTTGAGAAGGGCATTTATCTGGAGCAGTTCGATTCGCTATTTCATATAGATGCGAGTATAAAGGCGGATACAGCTTATTATTATGATCGTGACCGGCTCTGGAAGCTTATTGGAAATGTCGACATCAAGAGTCTGAAGGGGGATCATGTGACTACTGAGTTGTTATATTGGAATGAAGCCACCAAGAAAGTGTATACCGATAAGTTTGTCCGGATGGAAAAGCCGGATCAGATTATGACCGGATATGGCTTTGAATCAGACGATCAGTTTATGAAGCCGGTTGTTCATAACATATCTGGTATAGTATATATCGATGAAGATGCCGAAAAGGCAAAAACAGATTCTGTAAAGTAACTATGAGCATCATTATTTACCTGTTGATTACGATGGCGTTTTCTGCTTTCTTTTCGGGAATGGAGATTGCTTTTGTTTCCGTAGACAAACTTCGTTTTGAAATGGACCGGAAAGGAGGGGTGTCATCGCGTATCCTTTCGCTATTCTTCCGGAATCCTAATGATTTTATTTCGACCATGCTGGTAGGGAATAATATCGCTTTGGTTATCTATGGTATATTGATGGCGCAGATTATCGGCGACAATTTACTGGCCGGATGGATCACTAACCATTTTGTGATGGTACTGGTACAGACTGTGATTTCCACGCTGGTTATCTTGGTGACAGGAGAGTTTTTGCCAAAAACGCTTTTTAAGATTAATCCGAATCTGGCTCTGAACGTTTCTGCGATTCCTCTCTTTATCTGTTATGTTGTTCTCTATCCGATATCTAAATTCTCGTCGGGGATCTCTTATCTCTTTCTCCGTCTGTTTGGGGTGAAGGTGAACAAGGAAGCTTCGGCTAAAGCTTTTGGTAAGGTAGATTTGGATTACTTTGTCCAGTCAAGCATAGACAATGCCGAAAGTGAGGAAACCCTGGACACGGAAGTGAAAATCTTTCAGAATGCACTAGACTTCTCGGCAGTCAAGATACGCGATTGCATCGTCCCGCGGACAGAAGTGGTAGCTGTTGCATTAGATGCAACTCTTGAGGAACTTAAAAATCGGTTTGTGGAGTCAGGCATATCAAAAATAATAGTCTATGATGGTAATATAGATAATGTGGTGGGATACATTCATTCGTCCGAAATGTTTCGTAACCCGAAGGATTGGCGCGATCATGTGAAAGAGGTTCCCATAGTGCCTGAAACGATGGCGGCCCATAAACTGATGAAGCTGTTTATGCAGCAGAAAAAGACCATTGCCGTGGTAGTGGATGAATTTGGAGGAACTTCGGGCATTGTCAGCCTTGAAGACCTTGTTGAAGAAATTTTCGGTGACATAGAAGACGAACATGACAATACTTCCTATGTTTGTAAGCAGATCGGAGAGCATGAATATGTGCTTTCGGCCCGTCTGGAAATAGAAAAAGTAAACGAAACCTTTAATTTGGAGCTTCCCGAATCCGATGACTATCTGACGGTGGGAGGGTTAATCTTGAATCAGTACCAGAGCTTTCCGAAATTGCACGAATTGGTCTCTGTCGGTAAATATCAGTTTAAGATAATTAAGGTTACAGCAACGAAAATCGAACTTGTTCGGCTGAAAGTAATGGAATAATGATCGATAGCTGTAATTTTTTAGCTAATAAATAGATGCATATTAGCATTTTTTGTATCTTCGTGCGCTAAAACCAAAGATGAAGAAAATAATAATAACAAATAAATCGTATTAATCAAAATGGCAACATTACAAAACATTAGATCCAAAGGACCCCTGTTGGTGATCGTTATTGGTTTGGCTTTGTTTGCTTTCATTGCGGGCGATGCCTGGAAAGTTCTCCAGCCACACCAATCGCATGATGTAGGCGAAGTCAATGGAGAAACTCTCTCTGCTCAGGACTACCAGAACATGGTAGAAGAATATACCGAAGTAATCAAGTTCTCAAGCGGAATGAGTTCATTGAATGATGAACAGACCAATCAGGTGAAAGATGAAGTATGGCGTAGTTATGTGAACAATAAACTGATTGAAAAAGAAGCGAAGAAGCTCGGTATTACTGTTTCGAAGGCTGAAATTCAATCAATCATTAACGAAGGTGTGAATCCGTTGCTGCAGCAGACTCCTTTCCGTAATCCTCAAACGGGTGCTTTCGATAAAGATATGTTGAAGAAATTCTTGGCTGACTACTCTAAAATGGACAAAACTAAGATGCCGTCTCAATATGTAGAATACTATGAAGGCATGCACAAACTTTGGTCATTCGTTGAAAAAACTCTGATTCAGAGCCGTCTGGCTGAAAAATATCAGGCATTGGTGACAAAGGCTCTTTTCTCTAACCCGATTGAAGCACAAGATGCTTTCGATGCAAGAGTGAACCAATCGGATGTACTGTTGGCTGCTGTGCCTTATTCTTCAATTGTTGATTCTACCATTACAGTGAAAGAGTCAGAGCTGAAAGATCTCTATAATAAGAAGAAAGAACAGTTCAAACAATATGTTGAAACACGCAATATCAAATACATTGATGTGCAGGTGACAGCCAGTGCAGAAGACAGAGCTGCCATCCAGCAGGAAGTGACTGATTATACAAACCAACTGGCTACTGCCAATGGTGATTATACTACTTTCATCCGTTCCACCGGGTCGGAATACCCTTACGTTGACTTGTACTATACTAAAAGAGCTTTCCCGTCAGATGTAGTTGCACGCATGGATTCGGCTTCGATAGGACAAGTATATGGTCCTTACTACAATTCAAGCGACAATACTATCAATTCGTTCAAGGTGTTGTCTAAAGTGGCTGCTGCCGATTCTGTACAGTTCCGTCAGATTCAGGTTTACGCTGAAGACGCCGCTAAAACAAAGGCTTTGGCTGATAGCATCTATACTGCTGTTAAAGGTGGGGCCGACTTTGCAGCTTTGGCTAAGAAGTATGGACAAACAGGTGAATCCAACTGGATTTCGTCTGCTAACTACGAAAATGCACAGATTGATGGTGATAACTTGAAGTTTATCAGCACTATCAACAATCTGGGAGTAAACGAACTCGCTAACGTATCATTGGGACAAGGCAATATCATTTTACAGGTGACTGACAAGAAAGCTGTGAAAGATAAATATAAAGTTGCCGTTATTAAACGTGCAGTTGATTTCAGCAAAGAAACTTATAATAAGGCTTATAATGACTTCAGTCAGTTTATCGCAGCTAATCCGACAGTAGAAAAGATGGCAGCTAATGCTGAAGAGTCTGGTTACAAATTGCTGGAAAGAAATGATCTGTATAGCTCGGAACACGGAATCGGCGGTATCAGAGGTACCAAAGAAGCATTGAAGTGGGCGTTTGCTGCGAAACCGGGTGAAGTTTCCGGTTTGTATGAATGTGGTGAAAGTGATCGTATGTTGGTTGTAGGTCTGGTTAACGTGATTGAAGAAGGTTACCGTCCTTTGGCTCAGGTTCAGGATCAGTTGAGAGCGGAAATTATTCGTGATAAGAAAGCTGAGAAGATCATGGCCGACATGAAGGCTGCCAATGCAACTACAATTGCCCAGTACACATCAATGGCCAATGCCGTAAGTGATTCTGTAAAACACGTAACATTTGCAGCGCCTGCTTATGTAGCCGCTTTGCGCAGCAGTGAGCCGCTGGTAGGTGCATACGCTTCGGTTTCGGATATCAATAAGCTGAGTGCTCCAATCAAGGGTAATGGTGGTGTATTCGTGTTGCAGGTATATGCCAAAGATAAGCTGAACGAAACATTTGATGCCAAATCAGAAGAGACTACATTGGAAAACATGCATGCCCGTCTGGCGAGTCGCTTTATGAATGATCTTTATCTGAAAGGCGATGTAAAAGATAAGCGATACCTGTTCTTCTAAAAACAGATTTGTTTTTTAGATAACGTCGTTTTAATATACGAAAGGCTGTTCCGATACAGGAACAGCCTTTCTTTTTGCTATCTCTTTCCTTCTTCCTATTAACTTTTGTCCCTTCTCTTTTTTAAAATCGACTTTTATTCCTTACATTTGCATGAATAAATAAATATTTGTAGTAAATATGCCCAAATATCCACTTTTAGGAATGACCCTTACCGAATTGCAATCTGTCACCAAAGATTTGGGGATGCCTGCTTTTGCAGCCAAACAGATCGCTTCCTGGTTATACGATAAAAAAGTGACTTCTATTGATGAAATGACCAATCTGTCGTTGAAGCATAGAGAGTTGCTCAAAGGAGAGTATGATTTGGGGATATCCGCGCCTGTTGATGAGATGCGTTCCGTAGATGGTACGGTGAAGTATCTTTATCGGGTGAGTGACAATCATTTTGTTGAAGCGGTGTATATTCCGGACGAGGATCGGGCGACATTGTGCGTGTCTTCTCAGGTGGGCTGTAAAATGAACTGTAAGTTCTGCATGACGGGTAAACAAGGATTTACCGCAAGTCTGACAGCCAATCAGATCTTGAATCAAATCGCAGCATTGCCGGAGCGGGATAAGTTGACCAATGTCGTGATGATGGGGATGGGAGAGCCCCTTGATAATTTGGATGAAGTATTAAAAGCGCTGCACGTCCTGACCGCTTCGTATGGATACGGATGGAGTCCCAAGCGCATTACTTTGTCATCTGTAGGATTGCGGAAAGGCCTTCAACGCTTTATTGAAGAAAGCGAATGTCATCTGGCTATCAGCTTGCATTCTCCTTTTCCTTCACAACGTTCTGAGCTGATGCCGGCCGAGAGGGCTTTCTCTATTAAAGAGATGGTCGATCTGTTAAAAAACTATGATTTTAGTAAACAACGCAGACTTTCGTTTGAATACATTGTTTTTAAGGGCGTCAATGATTCGCTGATTTATGCTAAGGAGCTGTTGAAATTGCTGCGTGGGCTTGACTGTCGGGTGAACTTAATCCGGTTTCATGCCATTCCCGGAGTAGACCTCGAGGGTGCCGGTATGGAGACTATGACGTCATTTCGTGACTACCTGACTTCACATGGATTGTTCACTACGATTCGAGCTTCCCGGGGAGAAGATATTTTTGCTGCTTGCGGGATGTTATCAACGGCCAAACAGGAGGAGAGTAACAAGAATTAATATAAATTATCAGCACATTGGATGAAAGTATACGACCATTTCGTAGATTTGTGAAAACATTAAAATTGATGCATATGAAAAAGTACCTGTTTTACCTCAGTATGGCTCTTGTAGCAGTAGTGTTGTTTTCTTGTAAAAGCGGCAAGAAAAGTGTGTTTACTCCAACTTCCAGCGGACGTGCTTACGAGGTCCTCGTTGTGGTTGAGAAGCCTGTGTGGGAGCGTCCTGCCGGTAGAGCTTTGTACAATGTGCTCGATACAGATGTGCCCGGACTTCCGCAATCGGAACGTTCGTTCAGGATCATGTCCACCTCTCCCAAAGATTTTGATGCCATCCTGAAGTTGGTGCGCAACATTATTATCGTAGATATACAGGACATTTATACTCAGCCTAAATTCAAGTATGCCAAGGATGTATATGCATCTCCCCAGATGATTCTGACTATCCAGGCTCCGGACGAGGCATCGTTTGAGAAGTTTGTCGAAGAGAACAAACAGCCGATTATAGATTTCTTTACCCGTGCCGAAATGAACCGTCAGATCTCTTTCCTGGAGAAAAATCATAATGACTATATTTCGACGAAAGTAGGTAGCATGTTCAACAGTGATATTTGGCTTCCGGCCGAACTGAGCAGTTCGAAGACAGGAGAAGACTTTTTCTGGGCAGGTACTAATGCCGCTACCGGAGACCAGAACTTTGTGATCTACTCTTACCCGTATACAGATAAGGATACCTTTACGAAAGAATTTTTCGTCCATAAGCGCGATTCAGTGATGAAGGCTAATATTCCGGGTGCCAAAGAGGGTATGTACATGACAACTGATTCGTCTACTGTAGAGGTTCGCCCGATCGATATTCATGGAGATTATACAATGGAAGCACGCGGACTGTGGCGTATAAAGGGCGATTTCATGGGCGGTCCGTTTGTTTCGCACACCCGTCTGGATAAAGCCAGCCACCGTATTATCACTACAGAAGTATTTATTTACTCACCCGATAAAATGAAGCGTGACCTGATGCGCCGGTTGGAAGCATCTCTGTATACTTTGCAACTTCCTACCGAGAAGGCGCAGGAACAGATTCCGATGGGCATAGAGCAGGAGGAGAAAACTAACAAATAACAAAATGGAAGATAACAAAATAAAAATTGGTATCACTCAGGGAGACATAAACGGGGTAGGATACGAAGTCATTTTAAAAACGTTTGCCGACCCCGTCATGTTGGAACTCTGTACACCGGTCATTTACGGCTCTCCGAAAGTGGCTGCATATCACCGCAAGTCGCTCGATTTGCCTACTAACTTCAGTATTGTCAATACCGCTGCAGAAGCTGCACACAATCGCCTGAGCGTGGTCAACTGTACGGATGACGAGGTAAAAGTGGAGTTTTCAAAACCCGATCCGGAAGCCGGTAAAGCTGCTTTAGGAGCACTTGAGAAGGCGATAGAGGAGTTCAGGGAAGGCTTGATCGATGTCATTGTGACGGCTCCTATCAATAAGCATACGATTCAGTCCGAAGGATTTGCTTTTCCCGGACATACGGAATACATCGAACAACGTCTGGGGAATGGTTCTAAATCACTGATGATCCTGATGAAAGAGGATTTCCGGGTAGCTTTGGTGACAGGGCATATTCCGGTTCGCGAGATAGCTTCTTCAATAACCAAGGAGCTGATTCAGGAGAAACTTGTCATATTCAACCGGTCGTTGAAACAGGATTTCGGGATTGGTGCGCCGCGTATCGCAGTGTTGGCACTGAATCCGCATGCCGGAGACGACGGATTGCTCGGTACGGAAGAACAGGAAATCATTTCTCCTGCTATTCAGGAAATGGCTGCCAAGGGAATCTTGTGCTATGGCCCTTATCCGGCTGACGGATTTATGGGATCGGGTAATTTTACTCATTTTGACGGAGTACTGGCCATGTATCACGATCAGGGATTGGCTCCTTTCAAGGCATTGGCCATGGATGAAGGTGTGAACTACACGGCGGGTTTGCCGGTGATACGTACTTCTCCCGCACATGGCACAGCCTATGACATTGCAGGAAAAGGCGTTGCTTGTGAAGATTCATTCCGTCAGGCTATTTATGTAGCGATCGACGTATTCCGTAACCGCCAACGTGAGAAGGAAGCACATGCCAATCCGTTGCGTAAACAATATTACGAAAAACGAGACGACAGTGATAAACTGAAGCTCGATACAGTAGATGATGATATTTAATCAGGAAGGGAGTTTAGTGCGAATATGACAAAAGCGGAAATACAACAGGTAAAACTAAGGTTCGGTATTATTGGTAACACTGAAGCTTTGACGCGTGCGATAGATGTTGCCATACAGGTAGCACCTACCGATTTGTCCGTACTAATAACCGGAGAGAGTGGTGTCGGTAAGGAAAGTTTCCCTCAGATCATTCATCAATACAGTCGTCGCAAACATGGACAGTATATTGCTGTCAACTGTGGCGCTATTCCTGAAGGAACTATCGATTCAGAATTGTTCGGCCATGAAAAAGGAGCTTTTACGGGAGCTATCGGTGAGCGAAAGGGGTATTTTGGTGAAGCCGACGGCGGAACAATTTTTCTGGATGAAGTCGGAGAATTGCCTTTGCCCACGCAGGCACGTTTGCTTCGTGTACTCGAGAGTGGGGAGTTTATAAAAGTAGGTTCCTCCAAGGTACAGAAAACGGATGTCCGCATTGTGGCTGCTACCAATGTCAACTTAACCCAGGCCATTGCAGAGGGACGTTTCCGTGAGGATTTATACTATCGTCTCAATACAGTGCCCATCCAGATTCCTCCTTTGCGGGAGCGTGGAGAGGATGTGCTGTTACTGTTCCGTAAGTTTGCAAGTGACTTTGCAGAGAAGTACCGTATGCCCGCCATACAGCTGACCGAAGATGCCAAACGGGTTTTGCTGTCTTATTCCTGGCCGGGTAATGTGCGCCAGTTGAAGAATATTACGGAGCAAATCTCTATAATTGAGACCAATCGTGAGATTAATGCCCCTATCTTGCAATCTTATCTGCCTGCCCAGAATACGCAGCGATTGCCTGCCCTGTTCGGTGTAAAGACGGGGAAGAGCTTCGAAAGTGAACGTGAAATCTTATATCAGGTTCTTTTTGACATGCGACAGGATGTGACCGAGCTGAAAAAGCTTGTACACGAAATTATGTCCGAGCGCGGAGCGGTAACCTCCAATGTCGGCACGTTTTATACGCCGGCTCCGGTAGTAGCCCCTACGCCTTCCGTACCTGCCATCATTCATCCGGTCAAGCCCAATTGTCCCGATGACGATGACATACAAGATACCGAAGAGTATGTGGAAGAGTCGCTTTCGTTGGACGAAGTCGAGAAAGAAATGATACGCAAAGCCCTTGAAAAGCATCATGGCAAGCGAAAGAGCGCGGCAAAGGATCTTAATATATCCGAGCGTACCCTTTACCGAAAAATAAAAGAATATGGATTGGAATAAAAAGATAATGCGAATTTCACTGCTGGTTTTCACACTGGTAGTAGGAATTTCGTGTACTGTTTCTTATAAGTTTAATGGTGGTAATATCAATTACGATAAGGTAAAGACTATCTCTATTGCCGACTTTCCTATTAAGTCGGACTATGTTTATGCACCGTTAGGCACTAAGTTCAACGAGGATCTGAAAGACATTTTCCTTCGTCAGACCCGTCTGAAACTGGTGAATAATAATGCCGACCTCGAGATTGATGGAGAGATTACCGGATATAATCAGTATAACCAGGCTGTTTCGGCCGACGGATACTCTTCTGAAACCAAGCTGACTATCACAGTGAATGTTCGTTTTGTGAACAATACGAATCATGAACAGGACTTCGAGCAACAGTTCTCGGCCTTCCGTGTCTATGATTCGAGGGAGTTGCTGACAGCCGTTCAGGACGGACTGATTGCGGAGATGACCAAAGAGATTACAGATCAAATATTTAACGCAACGGTAGCAAACTGGTAATTAGAATGATTTCTGCTAACTTACAACAATGGATTCAGCATCCGGAAACGCTGAATAAAGAAACTTTGTACGAGTTGCGAACGCTTGTCACACGCTATCCTTATTTTCAGTCACTGCGATTACTCTATCTTAAAAATCTATATTTGTTGCACGATATCTCTTTCGGTGCCGAGCTTCGTAAAGCCATATTGCATGTGGCAGATCGCCGGAAGTTGTTTTATCTGATTGAGGGTGAACGATATATTTTGAAACCTCGGAAAAAGAACGCACTTCCCGAAACAGAAGTTTTAGAGGAAGAGCCCAGCCTCGATCGTACGCTTTCCCTGATCGATGCTTTTCTGGCCACCGTGCCCGAAGAGATTTCAGCCCAGACAAGCCTGGACTATGCAACGGACTATACCACCTATTTGCTGCAAGAAGACGATACACCGGAACTGGAAGAAACTCCCAAACTTCGCGGTCATGAATTGATTGACGGCTTTATCGAAAGAAGTGAAGAAGAAACATCCATCCGTTTGCAACCGGCAGATGAAAATAAAGCTATCTCCGAAGAGGAAGAGAGCGAGACGCATCATGAAGAAGATGAAGATGATAGCTGTTTTACCGAAACATTGGCCAAAATATACGTCAAACAGCATCGATATTCCAAGGCTCTTGAAATTATTAAAAAATTAAGTTTGAAATATCCAAAAAAAAATGCTTACTTTGCAGACCAAATCAGATTTTTAGAGAAATTGATTATTAACGCTAAATCAAAATAACAAAATGTACTTATTATTAGTTATCTTAATGGTTATTGCAGCCATACTGATGTGCTTCATTGTGTTGATTCAGAACTCAAAAGGCGGTGGTCTTGCTTCAGGGTTCTCATCATCTAACCAGATTATGGGTGTACGCAAAACTACAGACTTTCTGGAAAAAGCAACTTGGGGCTTAGCTGCATTTATGGTTGTGATGAGCATTGCTACTGCGTATGTCGTTCCGACTTCTTCTTCTAAAACACAAGATGTCATTATGGAACAGGCACAGCAGGAAGAGCAGACCAACCCTTATAACCTGCCCGTAGGTACTACTGCACCGAAGACAGACGCTGCTGCTCCGGTTGAAGCACCTGCCACAGAAACTCCGGCTACTCCGGCAAACTAACAACAGATTCTTTTTAAGAAACGATAAGCGAAGCTGCAATTTCAAACCGAAACTTGCAGCTTCGCTTATTCTTTGCTGTAAAATTTAGTTTTTGGTGATGATGACATTCTATAATTAATTACCTTTGTCCTTAATAAAAACATAAAATTTTAAAATATGACAGAAACCATTCAAAAAAAACTAAGTGATAAGACTTGGGCGCGTTGGACGGCATTGCTCATTGTTTCGTTTACGATGATGTGCGGCTATTTTCTAACAGATGTAATGTCACCCTTGGATCGGTTATTGACGACAAAGGGGAAGATTGTTTATTTCACAGATGGTACATCCATGCTTGCGGATTCATTGGTCGCTAAAATAAGAGCGGTGGAAATGATTTCAGACATGACTTCTTCTACTTTAGAGCAACAGTTTGCAACTGATGAGGAGCTATTAAATTCTTTTACGAGAGGAAAAACTTGTGAAGTCATAGACTCTGTACAAAGTATTGTAGCGGATAATTTGCAACTGAGAAGTGGTATCATTGCTAATGATAGTGTTATTCGTAGAATTTCCTTGAAAACGGTCGTTATTGAAAAGACAGTGGATGCAGCCGTTGAAGGTAAAAACTGGAAAGATACTGAATATGGTTTCTTTTCAGGCTCTTATGGTTATATCAATGTCTTTTTATTGATGTTGTTTTTTGGTGGCATTATTCTTGATAAGATGGGAGTACGTTTTACAGGATTGATGTCTGCTAGTTTGATGTTGGTTGGTGCATTAATTAAATGGTATGCTCTTTCTGTAGACTTTGGTTCGGCGACGATGTTTGGTATGCAGATGCAGGTAATAGTGGCATCACTAGGCTTCGCTATCTTTGGAGTGGGATGTGAAATTACTGGTATCACAGTATCTAAAATTATTGTTAAATGGTTTACAGGCCGTGAATTGGCTTTGGCTATGGGACTTCAAGTAGCCATGGCTCGTATTGGTACGGCATTGGCATTAGGTGTCAGTTTACCTATTGCCCGTTCGATGCAGGATATCTCTTATTCGGTACTGTTTGGCGCTATTGCTTTGTGTGTTGGTCTTCTTTTCTATTTAGTGTATTGTGTATTAGATAAAAAAGAAGATAGTTCAGTTTCAGCCACTAGTCTGTCATCGGATGATGAGGAAGGTTTCAGAATGACGGACTTGAAGCTAATCTTTACTAATAAGGGATTTTGGCTGGTGACTTTGCTCTGTTTGATGTTTTACGCAGGGGTTTTCCCATTTTTAAAATTTGCTACAAAATTAATGATATTTAAATATCATGTACCTGAATCATTTGCAGGATTGATTCCTGCATTATTACCTTTTGGCACAATTTTGCTGACTCCGGTATTTGGAACTTTGTATGACCGTATAGGGAGGGGGGCCACACTGATGATTATAGGTTCTGTTATGTTGACTGTTGTACATGTTCTTTTTGCATTACCATTGATGAATGTTTGGTGGTTTGCTGTTATTGTGATGATTGTTCTTGGTATTGCGTTCTCGCTTGTACCTAGTGCTATGTGGCCATCTGTTCCAAAGATTATTCCAATGAAGCAATTAGGATCTGCTTATGCTATTATCTTTTATATTCAGAATATTGGTTTGTCTATGGTTCCATTGTTGATAGGTTGGGTTATCAATGATTTTGCTGCTGTAAAAAACTCTTCAGGGCTTATTGTCGACTATGATTATACAATCCCAATGTGTATTTTTGCTGTTTTTGGGTTGATTGCTATCTTTATAGCGTTTTTGTTGCGTAAAGAAGATAAAAAGAGGCATTATGGTTTGGAAGAAGCCAATATCAAGAAATAAAGTGTTTTTTAAACAAGAGAAGTAGGAAATATGGCAGACGCAAAAAAATAAATAAATCTTCTGGATATAATATTTTTTCATAGTGAGAATATTATAGCTAAGAAGGGGAGTGATGATGCCATTATCTTTACTTTGTCTTGGCTTAAAATTGATATTGAATCTGGGCATCGCCATGAAGGCGAACGTGCCGTCGAATGACACTAGGTATATTCCTTAAATTAGGGCCAACTAATTTATTTCGAATTAGTTGGCTTTTGGCTTTAGACACTTTTGTGAAAATATATTTGAGAGATTCAATCAGTGGCGATCAATATATAAAAACATAATAAGGATACAAAAAATCTCCAAGTCATCTTACTTAGATTTTACAGAGTGTAATATTTTCAGAGACTATTGCAGAGTTTTTGATGCCGTGAATTGGAGTGGATTCATAGCCCTTTCCTTTTTCTAGATTGGCTGATAAAATGCAACTTCACTATTTCGTGTGAAAGAAAATTGCTTTGGCGTTTTTTTAAAATATACATCATTTCTTCAGATCTTAAATTGATTGAATTCCTGCAATATTCACTACTAGCTATTTTTAATTAAATTCTATTGCAAAGGAGTTAATTTTATATCGAACTCATGTTATTCATATTTCAGGGTAAAAATTGGAAATCTAAGATTTTTTTTTAAAAATATATATATATGCTTTTTTTTGAATTTTATTTTTCTTATATTGCAAAATGTTAAACTAATATATATTGTATTATGAAAAAAATAGTAGCATTATTAGTATTTGTTGCGGTTGTTGTTAGTTCTCTTTGGTATCAACTTCCGACTTTGAAAAGAGATCTTGTAGAGAGAACAACATCATTAGCTAATCTAGAATCTTTAGCTAATCCCGAAGATGGTTGGGATGATGGGTTTGTTATAACATGTAGTAGTGGTTGGTACGGGGAATGTCAACGCTTTGAATTATACATTTGCAATAATGGTAATCAAGCGGCACACTGTATAAAAACAGGAGATCCAGAAGAATATTGCAATGGATTTCTTGCTGTGTTTTGTACTATTTTTGGAATGTCTCCTCATCCATAAGAAGAAATGAAATATTTGAATTTATTTTTGGGGCTATTAGTAGTTTCAAATATATGGTGTGGCTGCATATACCAAACTGAAGAAGATATTTTAGTAGTGGATGCTAATACTAAAAATGATAGTATATCTATAGATGATGTTTTCTCTAAGATAGAAGTAATACCTCTAGAAACGGCTGATGAATGCTTGATGAGTGGCGTTGATAAGATATGTGTTGAAGGAGGTTTTATTTATATTTTAGACAAGAGAATGTATAACATATTGAAATTTGATGCTACTGGAGCTTTTATTCATAAACTAAATAAAAAAGGAGTAGGACCAGATTGCTATTCTGATATAGAGGATTTTTTTGTAGACCCATCTAACTTAAATATTTCTACATTATCTGCATATGGTAAGTATAATATCTATGATGATAAAGATAGTTTGATTTATTCTAATAGAATTCGTTATCAAGCCGTTCATTACTTTTTTCCTATAAATTCAGATTTGTTAGCTCTCAGTTCATTATGTAAAGATGGAAGACTTTTGATTTATTCCTTAAAAAAGAATAGAATATTGCAAGATTTTAAAATGTCTGAAGAATTTCTTTTGTGTAAGACTCCATATAAAAGTATTCAATCTCCGTTCCGTAAAGTAGAAGGACGTTTGTTATTTTTATCTTCTATTGAGAAACGAATATATGAAGTAATGCAGGATGGTAAACTTAAAATAGAAAGTCAATTTTCTTTTGGAAAGGATGACTATGATGCAAGGAAACTACCTGCAGATGAGGAAATCCCTTATTATTCAAATGAAAACAAAGGTTTAAAGAAGATATATTGTTTATCTGATTATGCAGAAACGGATAATTGGATTATGCTACATTACCCATATGACTATGGTTTTAATACTTTGTTTATAAATAAAGAGAATAAGAAGCAGCGTTATTTATTTAATAAAAGGAATAATGTGCTTATTTATTATCCTTTCTTTGTGAATAGGGAATGTTTATATAGTATTGTTTCATTATCTGATTTAAAACGTATCGTGAAACGTGAGTGGCTTTCTAATGCTACTTGGGAATATTTAGATAGTTTACCTATAGATTCAAATCCTCTGATTATAAAATATAGTTTTTGATAATAGATGAATTATTGAATTTATTTTTTATACATTAAAAAAATAAGGATATGCAAAGATATTTATCGATATCGTCAGTGCTACTACTCATATTATGCTTGATACTATCTGTTCGTATATATTCTAAAGTTACTGTTTTGGGAGAAAAAAAGCAGAAGGAAACAGCGAAAGAGCTAGAATATTATTACTTAAAAGATCAGTTTAATTTTTGGCTCGAAAGTGAAAATCAGAATATGATAGAACGAGATGTTTTTTATGGGAATGATTCTTCTACATTAGTTCCAATATCCTCTTTGTTGACAACGCCTAAATTAATATATCGAGTATCTGGCAATATGTGTTCAGATTGCATTGAGTTTGGACGTAAGCAGTTGGAAAATGTTTTTGGTGAAATAAATGAGAAATCTAATGTTATGATCGTTTTATCTGACGTATCTTCACTAGAGAAAAAAACGATATATAAAAATAGATGTTTTAGTTTATACGAAAGTAATGTTACATTATCGTATTTACCTGTAGAAACATATTGTATACCTTTCTTTTTTGTAGTAGATGAAAACATGAAAATAAAAATGTTGTTTACTCCAGATAAAGCTTTACCTCAATATACAGAACAATATTTATTGGCTGTAGCAAGATATCTTAAGAACAATGCACTTTAGCTATGCTCCTTTCTGTTAATAATATCGTAGAGAAAATAAATCTTCTGGATGTAATTCCTTTCCGTAGTGAAAATATTACGGCCGAAAAGGGAAGCGATGGTACCGTTACCATTGCTTTCCCCCGGTTTAAATACGAGTGGATGCGGCGATTCTTGTTGCCTAAAGGAATGTCTGCGGATATTCATGTCCGGCTGGAAGATCATGGCACTGCCGTATGGGAGTTGATTGACGGAAAGAGAACCGTACGCCGGATTATTGAAGAGCTGGCAGAACACTTCAATTATGAAGAAAATTACGAATCACGTATTACGGCTTATATCACTCAGTTGCAGAAAGACGGATTTGTGAAATTAGTGATTGAGAACTGATTGCATTACGATATACTATCGGAATATAATAAAGAGACTCCGGCTGATTTAAAAATGAAGTGCACCCTAAAAGTTAAACATGAACTTTTGGGGTGCACTTCATTTAAGATCGGCCGGAGTTTTTGATTATGTTTTATTCTCCTTCTTCTCTATCTACCTTGATCAAGCCTCCTGTATCCGGGTTGAAAGTAACCTGAACAGTCGATTTCTTATTGAAAAGCGCCGGAGCCAGATATTCGATGGTACCGAATTGTGTGACAGGAAGTTCTCCGTTAAACCATTGCTTTTTCCCCTCCGTTAGTGTTACTTGTGCTTTGCCGGGCACATTATAGGCAATGCCGTCCACCTTCTTTTTGCCATCGTCTTCCGGTACGTTGACGGTTTTCAGATTCTTCAGCGTGATATAAACCGGCTCTCCTGCAAGATCGTTATTGGCAACTATGCCCAGCTTCTTCGAAAAGCGGAAAGCTACTTCGTTGTCCATTTCCTTATCCGGAGTGAGGCGGATGTTGAATATCTTTTCGTCTTTATTCAAGGTACCCGAGAACATTTCGGTCATGGCAGCCTCTTGCTCTTCTAGGTTGGCAAGCATAATCTTCAGTTGCTCCCCATCTTTGGGCATGTTGTCTGCCTGTCCGCGTACCAGGGCATTTTTACTTTCACGAATGTTATAAATCTCTTTGGCAACCAACTCCGCCATTTTAGCCGTAGAACCTGCCATCAGAATCTCTTCGGTCAGAAAATCACGTGGATTTATCTTCTTTTTCTGTGTCGTGGCGGGTTGCATCGGAGCCGATTTTTTAGGAGATAGCGGTACGTTGATTGATTTTACGATACCATCTTCGGTCAATTCTATTAGCGGAGCTACTGTTTTATCTTTCAGCTTGACAAAATAGGTATGTTCGCTATCGGGGATACCGACAGATTTTGCTTTGACGCTGACCAGTTCCCAATATTCCTGAGGCTCACCCGACACATCGGTCAACCGGAGATAACGGTCGGCATACTTGCTGAATTCTCCCGGAGTATATGTCACTTTATTGACTTTGACTTCAATATTGATTGCTGTTTTAGGAAGTGCATAGGTTACACCGTAATCTTTTCCCCGGGTAACTCCCGCTGTAACTTCGGTCTGGGCATAAGCCGAGGTAGAGAGTAACAGCCCTGTCAGTATAATTAGCTTTTTCATTTCCGGTTTATTTTAACTGGTTTAAAAAACAAAGTTAATGAAGTTATTTGGAAAATCATAAGTTGTTAACTTTTATTCGCTTACCAGACGCCAAGCCAATGGCAGATTACTGATAATGTCTCCTGCCGTCATGCTGATAACGCCTTGCTTTTTGCGTGCGAAATCACCTGCCAGACCATGTACATAAGTACCGATTTTGGCAGCTTCTTCAGCCGGATATCCCTGTGCGAGCAAAGCCAGCACGACACCTGTCAATACATCTCCGCTTCCGGCTGTTGCCATACCCGGATTACCCGTAGAGTTGAAATAGCACTTGCCCGAGGGGGTGATAATTGCCGAATAGGCTCCTTTTAATATGATATGTACTTTGGCGGTTCGGGCCAGTTCACAGGCCTTCATCAGTCGTTCGTATGAGTTCTGGCATTTGCCCACCATGCGTTCCAGTTCTTTGGGATGGGGAGTCAGAATAGAGCCTTTGGGCAATGTGGTCAGTGCGTGGCGGTGGTTGGCCAATATGTTTAGTGCATCGGCATCCAGTACCAGAGGTGTCTGGCAACCACTGAGTTGTTCAAGCAGTGTAGCTTCGGTCTCTTCCGAGCGTCCGATGCCCGGACCGATTCCTACAGCCTGATAGTCATCTGTATCCGTGGGAAAAGCAAAGCAGGAATCACTGGCATCGAGTTCGACAATTGCTTCCGGGACGGAAATCTGTAGGATGTCATTGTTACGCATGGGTGCGTGTACAGTCAGCAATCCTACCCCCGAACGCATACAGGCACGGGCCGCCAGCACTGAAGCCCCTGCCATACCATACGATCCGGCAATCAGCAAGGCGTGTCCGAAATTTCCTTTGTGTGAAAAGGGGCTGCGGGGCTTGATCAAAGCATGTATCTCTTCTGCTTCCAATAAGGCATAATTGCTTTCTGTTTCTTCGATGGCTTCATGGCTGAGGTTGATATCCAGCAATTTCCATTCACCAACGAATTCGGCATTCTCTGCGAAGAGAAAAGCCAGTTTGGGCAATTGCAGGCTCAGTGTCAGATGGGCACGGATGATATTGGCTTTTACGTTAAATGTGTTTTCTTCTCCCATCAATCCCGAAGGGATGTCGATAGCAACCACTGTAGCAGGCGATGCATTGATATATTTCACTACAGCCGCGAAACCGCCGCTTAACGGTTTATTGAGTCCCGAACCAAAAAGTCCGTCCACTACCAAATGATCCATTGTCAGGGTAGGAGGTACAAATTGTGTGCTTACTTCACTGAACTTCACATTATCCATCATTTCCACCAACTCTTTGTTGGTCTGACAGTCGGCTGACAGTTCTCCTTTCGGGTTGAACAGATAGGCTTCAACCTTATATTCCTTTTCCGCCAGCATGCGGGCTACGGCAAGGGCATCTCCGCCGTTATTACCCGGTCCCGCAAATACCGTGATAGGAGTTGTGATGTCCCAACGTTCAGTGATGGCTTTTGTCAGTGCCTGCGCTGCCCGTTCCATCAGGTCGATCGATGCAATCGGTTCATGTTCTATGGTGTAAGCATCCAGTTTTTTGATGCTGCTACTTGGAAAAATCTTCATGGTGAACTTTTATTTTAAGTTTTTTGACCCACAAAGATAGCAATTAATATACGAAATCAGGAACTTCTTTTTCTTCTTCTTTTTTTCTGAATACGCCTGTTTTTCCGTAGTTCTCTCTACGATAACGTTGATGCAGATAGATAAATGAACATACGAAAGCGACAAAACAAATCACTCCTACATAGCCGGCCATCAGGTTGTAGAAAGCGGTCCAGTTAATGTCAGGTGAAAAGAATTCCTTGACAGCCAATACGATAACCGTACCCGTATAGCCGAGAAAATCATTCATGGCAATAAAGAAACCTACATTACCCCGGATTTTGAAGCAAGCGATAAAACGGTCGAAGAAAATGGTCTGAAAAGTGAGAAAAGCCAGATAAAGACAGAGGCTCTGAATGAATAACCAGACAATAGCGTTTAATTGCAATTGTTCGTAGCCAAATGAAACCACTGCCATCACTACCATGCTGATGATGATCAATCCCAGTAATATCGATAATGCTTTCAAGTTGCTTCGTACAAAAACCATCAACCCGAAAATGACAAGGATAATGATAGTTACTACGCTGTCTACCTGAGCAAACATCCACGAAGAGTATTGGGATACATCGATAATCTTCACCAGGAAGTCTTCTTTGATATCCCTTAAGATTGTCAATACTACATTGGCAATGAAGAGCAGGGTGAGAAATGGCATAAAATTCTTGAAGATATCCCAACGCTGTTTGCCGTTCAGTGTTTCCCGTTTCGATTTCATGGCGATATCTTCGGCCGTGGGTTGTGGGAGCCGGTTCAGAGAATAACCCAATAGGGCGAGTATGGGTAAAGCAATACCTCCGATCAGAGCCGGCATCCAGAATTCACTTATGTTTAAAGTGTCCATAACAAACAAGCCGGCGGACTTAGCTGTTCCCGAGCTGATAACCATACTGACACCCAACAGGCTGGCGAGTATGTCCGTCATGCGGCGTCCTTCTATAAAACTAAAAATGATTCCCCACATACATCCCAATGAAAGACCGTTCAGAAACATAGCTCCTATATTATAAGGTGCAGGTAGTAGTCCGAACAGTATCAACGAAGCTTCTGCCAGTACAATGGAGATCAGGATGAATTTCATCCGGTTTTCCCGTTTCAACTCTGAAATGAGTTTGATCCCAATGAACTTGGAAAGTACGTATCCTAATATCTGTGCGATAGTGACCACTACTTTATAATCCATTCCAAATGCCTCAAGTCCATCGAATCCGGCAGCCGTATAAGGTTTTCTTAGTGCATAAACCAGTGAGTAGGAGAGCAATGCAGCACCACCTGCCCAAAGAATGAAAAGGAAATCGGAAAGTTTCTTTTGTGAATTAGTTTTTACTTGTTGTACATTGTCCATAACATCTGCTTGTTGTTTTCTGGCGCAAAAATAGGTCCCTCGTATTACAGACCTGTTACTGAATATATGAATATTTATTATTAATAGATATTGATAATGAAAGAGTTATGTTGTAATGTTTATGTAATATTTATGAAATAGAAACGAAATTCATACTGTGCTTCTATCGAATAAATTCCCTACTTTTAGGTATTGCCTGTTTATGTGGAATCTGTAACTTTGTTTGCGAAACCAAAACAAATAATAAATGAAAAGAAAAAGCCTTATTAACAGAATCTTGCAGAATGTCCGTAAACCCGAAGGATTCTTTGGAAGAATGATACTCTGGGGAATGAATCAGGGACATGCTTCGTTGGCTCATTGGGGAATGTCTTGTATGGAGTGGCATCAGGGATGGAACGTGCTTGATATAGGTTGCGGTGGTGGTGCCAACCTGGCGCAAATCCTCAAATATTGCCCGCAAGGTAAGGCTTTTGGCATAGACATTTCACCGGAAAGTGTTGCTTTTGCACGAAAAAGAAACAGAAGGCAACTTGGTACACGTTGTTTTGTAGAGCAGGGGAGTGTCGATCAACTTCCATATTCCGATCACAGTTTTAATGTGGTCACCGCTTTTGAGACCATTTACTTCTGGAGTGACTTACAGCATACTTTTACTGAAGTGGCACGTGTCTTGAAGCCTGGCGGTGCTTTTCTTATCTGTTGCGAAATGAGTGATCCGACGAATGAAGTATGGACCAGTCGTGTCGAAGGAATGGTGGTGTATTCCGAGGATCAGCTGAAGGCCACTCTTGTTAATGCCGGTTTTACCAATATAGCCATGTACCGCCGCAGAAAAGAGGAATTATGTATAATAGGGCATAAGAAAATGATGCAGTTGTAAAGGATACCGATGGTTAGCTTACTACTGAATGTATTAACAATGTTAATGGTAAGAAGAGAAGTTTAATTGCTTGCCGATAACTTATTAACTTCGTATTTTTATGAAGTTAATATCCTATGGTTACGAAGTTAACTTTAACACTGTGTTAAAGTTAACTTCCTATAATCATTTTATTAATACCCTGTTTGCAGGAAATCAGATGATTATATGTTTGTTGTTTAGTTCAGGTAGAATCATCCTTTTACATTTAAAATATGAAGTTGTCAATTTATCAAGTTAGCATTAATACTTCTTGTTATTTAATTAAATGCTTGTTTTTATATTTTTCTATAATACATATATTATAGTACTTCCCTTCTTTATGAAGATTTGAATTATACTTTTGATTTACATGGGTATAGCCATGTTTTGTGAAAATAATCTGTGAAAAGTTTTGGAGACTCGAAAGAAGGTTTTACCTTTGTAACCGAAAATATATATGCGTGTGAATACTCTTTTTTGAATCGAATATATATTTCAAATAAAATAATTCAACGTATCAGATGGTTCTCAAATCTGATGCGAATACTTTTTCTATATCCAATCATTAAAAAACTTAATTTGTAAACTGTTGAGAATCAGATTTCTTTTTTGAGAATTTCTGTTTTTAACAAATTTTCATTTCTACTCATTATTCAAACTTATTCTTACGGACGCAGCGTTGGAGGCAAC
Organism: Bacteroides fragilis; assembly: GCF_019583405.1. GTDB lineage: Bacteria > Bacteroidota > Bacteroidia > Bacteroidales > Bacteroidaceae > Bacteroides > Bacteroides fragilis_B. The sequence goes on from NZ_SZUU01000003.1 coordinate 250,740, forward strand.
AGATAACGATAAACATTGGTATGTCGTATTGACACGAACTAATTCGGAACGTAAAGTTCGGGATTATTTTCAGTTACAGGAAGTAGATACTTTTCTCCCTGTTCAAAATCGTGTCATCGAACGTGAAGGAAAGCGCATCGAGCGTGAGCGCCTTCTCTTGCCCCGTATGGTTTTTGTTCACATCTCTCGTCAGGAAATGTTTGCCGTACGAAATACCCTGAATGTATACGATTTCCTTCGCGATCGTTCTACCGGAGCTCCCACTTGTATTCCTGATAGGCAGATGGCTGATTTTCGTTATATGCTCGATTATTCCCATGATCAAGTTATTCTGACCGGTGAAACCATTCCTCAGGGAACTCGTGTAGTAGTAGCTAAAGGTGACTTGCAGGGCTTGCGTGGTGAGTTGGTCCGTTACAATAATAAATATCACATTTTAGTGCGTATCGATATGTTCGGTAGCGCCATGGTGACTATTCCGGCCAGTTACGTCCGAAAGGATAAATAAAAACTATAAATGTAAAGAAAATGCCATTATATGTAATGGCGATAACAATATATGTAATGTCCCGTTACGTCATTAGATACAATTCTCTTTTATATAAGTCAAAAACCGAAGAAAGAATCGACGAATCATAATTCATTCCTTTTTAAAATGAAAAATTCTCTGTGTAACTCTGTGTCCTCTGTTGTGAAAAAGCTTCTGGAGTATGGTGAGGACGGTACTCCTGTCTATGTGAATGAACTTACTGCGTTAAACCAGGAACTCCGTAATTTGTGTGCCGATCTTCTTCTCCGGAAGGGGGAATCTCCCGAAGAAGAAGCAGAAATACTTGTCACTTTGTTCAAGGGTTATGATGCCATGTTGTTTAATGTCTCCGCAGAGAATGAACAGGTTATACAAGAGCTATTGAACCGTTCGATGTTGGTTTTGGAACAATTTCCGGCTTTAGGTTTGAAGTGTCAATTGCTGCTGGAATGTTTTGAGCAGACGGGGGAAGAGGAGTTGATAGGAGAGGCGAAGAGATGCTTAGCCGATATTATAGAATAACTTAGAGCAAGGTATTGTATTATATGCTTAATATAGATAATTTTATTGGCGATAATATCACTTTTCGTCGTTCCAGCATGTTTGCTCCCGATATTGCAGCAAACAGTGATCGTCTTCGCCAGGAGGTTGAAGGTAAAAGTTTATTGGTAATTGGCGGTGCCGGTTCTATCGGTTCTTCCTATATAAAAGCCATTCTTCCTTTTAAGCCTTCTAAACTTGTTGTGATCGATTTAAACGAGAATGGATTGGCCGAACTTACCCGTGATTTGCGTTCCACTTATGGGCTGCATATTCCGGAAGAGTATCGTACTTATACCTTGAACTTTGCAGATCCCATCTTCGAGCGGATGTTCCGTAAGGAGCAGGGTTTTGATATTGTAGCCAATTTTTCGGCACACAAGCATGTACGGAGTGAGAAAGATGAATATTCGGTACAGGCTCTGATTGAAAATAATGTAATAAAAGCCAAGAAACTGCTTGATCTATTATCGGAATTTCCTCCCCGTCATTTCTTTTGTGTTTCTACGGATAAAGCAGCCAATCCTGTGAATATAATGGGTGCCAGCAAGCGTATCATGGAAGATATGATAATGGCATATTCATCTAAATTTAAGGTCACTACTGCCCGTTTTGCCAACGTCGCCTTTTCCAATGGCTCCCTATTGGCCGGTTTTATTGACCGTATCATGAAGAAACAGCCTCTGGCTGCCCCCAATGACGTGAAACGCTATTTCGTTTCGCCTGAGGAAAGCGGCCAGATCTGTATGCTTGCCTGTGTTCTTGGAAATAACGGAGAGATTTTCTTTCCAAAGCTGGGTGAGGAAAAGATGATCACTTTTTCTTCTATCTGTGACCGTTTCCTCCGTACTCTGGGCTATGAAAAGAAAGAGTGTGCTACAGATGAAGAAGCCAGAAGATATGCTGCCGAAATGGCGGATGACAGTAAGATATACCCTGTTGTTTATTTTAAAAGTGATACTACGGGTGAAAAGGACTACGAAGAATTCTATGTGCCCGGTGAAAAGTTAAATTTAGAACGTTTTTCTTCTTTGGGTGTGATTGAGGATGTCAGTAAACGTCCTTTGTCTGAATTGGATTCCTTCTTTGATGAGCTGGAGTCCCTCTTTGCCCTTCCGGATTGCCATAAGTCTGATATCGTGACTGCACTTAAAAGATTCCTTCCCAATTTTGAACACGTGGAGAAAGGAAAGAATCTGGATCAGAAAATGTAATGTTTACAAGTATGTATAATAATATAACTACTTTCATCCATAACTTGTTTGGTACGGATGAATTTGTTCCGTTGCACGCTCCTTTATTTATCGGTAACGAAAAAAAATACCTTGCAGAATGCATTGATACTACTTTTGTCTCGAGTGTGGGCAAATTTGTTGATCGCTTTGAGGAGCAGGTTGCTTGCTATACGGGTTCAAAAAGAGCTGTTGTCTGTGTAAGTGGTACTAATGCATTACACATGGGTATGCTTCTTGTCGGTGTTGAGCGTGATGATGAAGTTTTAACTCAGGCTCTTACTTTTATCGCTACCTGTAACGCCATCAGTTATATTGGCGCACATCCTGTATTTCTTGATGTGGATAGAGATACTTTGGGTCTTTCTCCTCTTGCTGTAAAAAGGTGGTTGTCTACGCATGCGGAAGTAAGGAATGGGCAGTGTTATAATAAGAAGACGGGACGCCGTATCAAGGCTTGTGTTCCTATGCATACGTTCGGGCATCCTATGAAGATTGACGAATTGTCGGCAGTGTGCAACGAATATCATATAGAACTTGTCGAGGATGCGGCCGAAAGTATCGGCAGTTTCTATAAAGGCCGTCATACGGGTACTTTCGGAAGAGTGGGAGCCATCAGTTTTAATGGTAATAAAACGATCACCACCGGTGGTGGGGGTATGTTGCTTTTCCAGGACGAAGAGCTGGGCAAGTTTGCCAAACATTTGACGACCCAGGCCAAAGTTCCGCACCGTTGGGCATTTGTTCATGACCATATCGGTTACAATTACCGTATGCCTAATATCAATGCCGCATTGGGTTGTGCCCAAATGGAGAATCTTGACAGGTATGTTGTCAATAAACGTGAGACAGCGGAACGGTACCGTGAGTTTTTCTCTCGTATTCCTGATGTTGAGTTTGTTGTTGAGCCTGCGAACAGCCGTTCTAACTATTGGTTGAACGCTGTACTTCTGAAAGACCGCCGGGCCCAACAGTCTTTCCTTGAATATACGAATGACCATGGTGTAATGACCCGCCCCGTTTGGGAATTGATGAACAGACTTGAGATGTTTCGGGGATGCGAGACGGATGGTTTGGAGAATACTGTGTGGTTGGAAGAAAGAGTTGTGAATATACCAAGTAGTGTTCGTTTGGGAGTATGAAGCCTTTAATTTTAGTCGGTGGCGGCGGACATTGCAAGTCGGTGATTGATGTCGCTGAGAGTATGGGGCATTCCATCCTGGGTATATTGGATCTTCCGGAAAATGTCGGCCATTCCATCTTAGGCTATCCTGTTCTCGGTACTGATGATGATATCCCCTTATTTGTGGATCAGGCTGATTTTATTGTTACTGTCGGATTTATAAAGGAATCTTCTCTACGATTGAAGATTCATGATAAAATACGAACTTCCGGCGGACATTTTGGTACCCTGATTGCTTCCACCGCTTATGTTTCCAGACATGCTCAGATCGGTGCGGGTACTGTGGTCATGCATCATGCCTTTGTGAATGCCGGTGCACGGATTGGCAGTGGTTGTATCATCAATACTTTTGTAAATGTGGAGCATGATGCCCTGATCGGTGACAATTGTCATATATCAACCGGTACTATGGTTAATGGAGATTGCAAGGTGGGCGAATGTTCTTTTTTGGGCAGCCAGTCGGTAATGGTGAATGGTACATCCATCATTTCCGGTTGTATCATCGGTGCGGGTTCGGTAGTACGTAAGGATATTCTGGAAAAGGGAATTTATTCGGGTAATCCCGCAACTTTGAAAATAAAGATTTAATGCATACTTTGATTATAGCCGAAGCCGGGGTAAACCATAACGGTTCTATTGCCCTTGCTAAAAAGTTAATAGATGTTGCTTCGGAGGCCGGTGTGGACTATGTAAAATTTCAAACCTTTAAGACAGAGAATTTAGTTTCTCTTTCCGCTCCCAAAGCGGAATATCAGCAAAGGAACATGCCGGATACTGATTGTTCACAGTATTCTATGCTTAAGAAATTAGAATTGTCTGTGGACCAGCATTTTGAATTAATAGAATATTGTAAATTGAAAGGCGTACGCTTTTTATCTACAGCTTTTGATATGGATAGCCTCCGTTTCCTATCCGGTCTTCACCTTGGATTATGGAAAATACCTTCAGGTGAAATAACCAATTATCCATATATCAAATTTATAGCGGAACAGAAAGAGCCCGTTATCCTTTCTACCGGAATGAGTACAGTGGAGGAAATCCAATCTGCCATCTCGTTATTGAACCGGTTTGGTGTAAAAACAGATCAAATAACTATTCTTCATTGTAATACGGAGTATCCTACTCCCATGTGTGATGTAAATTTGAAGGCTATGTGCAAGCTCCATGAAGAGTTTGGAGTACGTACAGGATATTCGGATCATACGCTCGGTATAGAGATCCCGTTGGCCGCTGTCGCTCTTGGTGCTACAGTGATAGAAAAACATTTTACCCTTGATCGCTGCATGGAAGGTCCCGACCATAAGGCCTCTTTGGAGCCTTCCGAATTAAAACAAATGGTTTCGGCTATTCGTAATGTGGAAGAGGCCTTGGGCCGGGAAGAGAAAGTTGTATCTTTATCAGAATCCGGGAATCGTATTGTCGCCCGCAAGAGTATTGTTGCCGCGAGGGATATTCGAAAGGGGGAACCGTTGACTGAAGAGAACCTGACTGTCAAACGTCCCGGTACCGGTATTTCACCCATGCAATGGGAGTCCGTCATTGGTACTGAGGCATGCCGTTCATTTAAAAAGGATGATTTGATAGTACTCCAATGAGGAAGATATGTGTTATAACGGGCGGCCGTGCGGAATATGGCCTACTCAGTAGTCTGATGGCCAAGATTCAATTTGACAGGGATTTGCAGCTGCAAATCATAGCTACTAATATGCACCTTTCTCCGGAGTTTGGCCTGACTTATAAAGAGATTGAAACAGATGGTTTCCGCATTGATAAGAAAGTGGAGATGCTTCTCTCTTCTGATACTGCCAATGGGACCGCCAAATCAGTCGGATTGGCTACCATAGGTTTTGCCGATGCGTTTGAAGACCTGTCTCCTGATCTGATATTGGTCTTGGGAGACCGTTTTGAGATACTGGCTGCTGTGAGTGCCGCCCTTTTCTATAAGATCCCTGTTGCGCATATACATGGAGGAGAGATAACGGAAGGCGCTTATGACGATAATATACGGCATGCCATTACGAAGATGAGCCATCTTCATTTTACATCGGCAGAGCCTTATCGCAGACGGGTCATTCAATTGGGCGAGAGTCCTGATAGGGTTTTTAATGTCGGCGCTCTTGGAGTGGAGAATATCAAACATGTGCCTTTACTGTCCAAAGAGGAGCTGGAAAAGAGCCTTAATTTTCAGTTGGGAGATAAGTCTTTGCTGGTCACATTCCATCCTGTCACCTTGGAAAACTCTACGGCCGAACAGCAATGCATGAATCTTTTGGAGTCTTTGGAGTCCTTTCCTGATTATCGGATAATTTTTACTTTTCCCAATTCGGATACGGATGGTCGTATAATAATTGATTTAATCAAGCGATTTGTGGAAAGACACCGTAGTGAGTCAGTCGCTTTCGTTTCGTTGGGTAAGGTCCGTTATCTTTCCACTTTACAATATGTATCGGCCGTTGTCGGTAATTCTTCCAGCGGTATCATTGAAGTTCCCAGCTTCGGTATTCCGACATTGAATATCGGCGATAGACAAAAAGGACGGATAAGCTCCCGCAGTGTTGTCCATTGTGGAACTTCGAAAGAAGATATCTGTCTGGGTATACAAACGGTATTGTCGGATCCGGTTGCCAGAATCGCCAAACAGAAACGGAATCCTTATGATAAGGAGGGCACGGCGGATGCCATATGCACTATTTTGAAGACCGTCTCTTTGGATGGCCTGACATCAAAATCCTTTTATGACCTTTAATTACAATGTCTGATTATTCCAAATATTTAATTCCTCATACGGCAACTATCCGCGAAGCGTTGGTTGCTTTGAATGATTTATCTCACGATGTACTTGTCCTTTTTGTTATGAATGAATTTGACCAGATGGTCGGGACATTGACTGATGGTGATATTCGCCGCTATCTGATTGGCGGAGGTGAGATAAAAGACTGTGTTTGTGGCGCAATGACCAGGTCTTTCTTGTTTATGACGGAAGATTCCCCTTTCTCAACAATAAAAGAGTACAAAGATCGTGGTATATCTTTGGTTCCTTGCCTGGATGGGAAGAAGAGAATACTGAAGGTTATTAACCTGAAGAAACGGAAATCCATTCTTCCTATAGATGCCGTGTTAATGGCGGGTGGAAAAGGAGAGCGACTTCGTCCGTTAACAGAGACAATTCCTAAGCCGTTACTCCATGTCGGTGATAAAGCCATTATTGATTATAACGTAGACCGTCTGATTTCTTATGGAGTGGAACATATTTCGGTTACTGTGAATTACCTGGGAGAGCAATTGGAGGATCATTTCAAGGAACCGCGTGATGGTATACGGGTCAAATGTGTCCGTGAACCTCGCTATTTGGGCACTATCGGTTCAATCAAATTTGTATATCCTTTTTGTCATGACACGGTTTTAGTCATGAACTCAGACTTGTTTACCAATATAGATTATGAAGATTTCTATCTCCATTTTAAAGAACACGATGCTGATATGTCCGTGGCTGCCGTTCCTTATTCTATCTCTGTACCCTATGGAATTTTTGAATTAGAAGGGCGTAACATTCATGGGGTCAAAGAAAAGCCGACCTATAACTATTATGCGAATGCCGGAATTTATCTGATAAAAAAGAGTTTGTTGGATATGATGCCTGATAATTGTTTTTATAATGCCACGGACTTTATGGAACTGTTGATTCATAATAACCTGAAAGTAGTCCGTTATCCTATAACCGGCTATTGGATTGATATAGGTAAACATGAAGATTATAAAAAGGCACAAGATTTAGTTAAACATTTATGATATATGAAAATTTTGATCACTATATGCGCTCGTGGCGGTTCTAAGGGAATTCCCGGTAAGAATATTAAGCCGTTGAACGGGCAGCCTTTAATAGGATATTCGATTGCCGTGGCAAAAGAGTTTCAGTCAGTATTTGAAGGTACTGACATTATGCTTTCTACCGATTCGGAAGAAATTATTCGAGTGGCTGGAGTATACGGGCTTAAATCAGATTATAAACGTCCGGAATATTTGGCTAATGATACGGTTGGTAAGATTGATGCTATAAAAGATCTTGTTTTATATTCGGAGAGTAAACAAGGGCAAATATATGATTATATTTTAGATTTGGATGTGACTTCTCCATTAAGGAATTTACAAGATTTAAAGATTGCTTTTGATATTCTCCGTTCTGATGAAAATGCAATAAACTTATTTTCAGTAAGTGAGGCCGGCAGAAGTCCTTATTTCAATATGGTAGAACAAAAAGAAAATGGATATTATGCCCAAGTGAAAATGCCTGATAATAATGTTTTTACCAGACAATCTGCTCCTCAGGTTTACGACTTGAATGCTTCTTTTTATTTCTATAAAAGATCTTTTTTTGACATGGGTTATAAAGGGGCGATCACAGACCGTTCTTTGGTTTATAAGGTACCCCACATTTGTTTTGACTTGGACCATCCGATCGATTTTGAGATAATTTCTTATTTAATGTCGAATAATAAACTGGATTTCTTATTATGAATGTTTTGATTGTCGGATTAGGTTCAATTGCCCGGAAACATATCGCTGCTTTGAGGAGTCTTGATCCTGAAGTGCGAATTTATGCTTTACGCTCAACCAGGTTTTCTAATTCTGTCGATGGAGTAACAGACTTGTTTTCCATGAAAGAGGTAGAAGAATATTCTTTTGATTTTGCAATTATTTCTAATCCAACGTCAGAACATCAGAAGACAATTCAACAAATGGGAGTATTAAATATTCCGCTTTTTATCGAGAAACCTCTTTCTCATCAACTGGACGTCAAGGAAACAGTTGCAGAGATTGAACGAAAAAACATTCTAACTTATGTCGCATGTAACCTTCGTTTTTTGGATGCTCTTCTTTTTACTAAGCAATATATTGCCGGATCCGGCTTACGAATCAATGAGATCAATGTTTATTGTGGCTCTTATTTGCCTTCCTGGAGGGGGGAAGGGGTTGATTATACAATGAATTATAGTGCTATTCCTGAACTTGGTGGTGGCGTCCATATAGACTTGATACACGAAATCGATTATATTTATTGGTTGTGTGGTACTCCATCATGCACTCAAAGAATATTTTCCAGTTCTTCTTCCTTGGGAATAAAATCGTATGATTATGCCAATTACTGTCTGTGCTATGATGATTATCATGTGAGTATTATTCTTAATTATTATCGTCGTGATGCCCGGCGTTCTTTAGAGATCGTTTGTGAGGGTGAGACGATTTATGTTGACTTGTTGGAGAATTGTGTGTCTATAGACGGGGAAATAGCTTTTCGCTCCAGCCAAAGAATAGCGGATACTTATCAACTCCAACTTGCTTATTTTTTGGATTGCTTACGTGTGGGAAAACCTACATTCAATACAATAACAGATGCATATAATGTACTTCAAATTTGTTTGGAATCATGATATTAAAAGATAAAATAATATTAGTAACGGGAGGCAGTGGCCTTATCGGACGTGAAATAGTCTCGGACATCCGTCGTCAAGGTGGAATTGCAATAAACGCAGATATCAATGTCGATACTTGCCTTGAAAAAGGTACCTATCATTTGGATATCTCAGATGATTTATCAATTCACAGCCTGGTATCTATGGTCAAAGAAACGTTTGGCCGGATAGACGGACTGGTAAATAGTGCGTATCCGCGTACTCCAGACTGGGGAGCTTTTTTCGAAAATATTGCTCCCGCTTCCTGGAGGAAGAATGTAGATCTGCAAATGAATAGTTGTTTTGTCATTTGCCAGTCTGTATTGTCGGTTATGTCCGGGCAAGGATATGGTTCTATTGTCAATATCGCCTCTATTTATGGAGTTGTGGGTAATGATTTTACTCTTTATGAAGAATATGGGGGAACTTCGCCGGCCGCTTACTGCGCCATAAAAGGAGGTATCATTAATTTTTCCCGCTATTTGGCTTCTTATTATGGTAAGAATAATATTCGGATTAATTGTGTTTCTCCCGGTGGCATTTTTGATCATCAACCTCCCTCTTTTGTTGAGCGTTACTGTGCTAAGGTGCCAATGCGTCGAATGGGTACTCCTGCGGACATTGCTCCAGCTGTTTCGTTTATGCTTTCAGATGGTGCCCGATATGTAACGGGACAGAATTTAATAGTTGATGGTGGCTGGACGGCCATTTAGTAGAGTCTTATCTTGTAAAAAATAAAAATAAGTAAATTATTTGATTATGAAATATTGTACAAAATGTGTGATGCCGGATACGAGGCCGGGTATTACTTTTAATGAAGAAGGCGTGTGTTCAGCTTGCCAGTCTTACGAAAATCGTAAGAAAGTGAATTATAAAGTTCGTTTTGAGGAGTTTAAGGCTCTTTGCGATAAGTATCGTGGTATGAATGGACCTAATGGCTATGATTGTATGGTTGCTGTAAGTGGGGGAAAAGATAGCCATTTTCAAGTTTATATGATGAAAGAAGTGCTTCATATGAACCCGTTGCTTGTTTCTGTGGAGGATAATCTTCCGATGACTAAGGCCGGCATTCATAACTTAAAAAATATTTCAGAAGCTTTCGGGTGTGATATTATAAGTATGAAACCCAATATCCGCGCTCAAAAGATAATAATGAAGAAAACTTTTGAACGATATGGTAAGCCCACTTATTTTATAGATAGATATATCTATACTTATCCTTTGCACATGGCATTGAAATTTAATACTCCTTTATTAGTTTACGGAGAGAATGTCAGCTATGAATATGGTGGTAATGGTGCTGTGGAAACTTATTCCGCCAAGGATCAGATATCTAATGGAGTAGGAGCCGGTATACCTACTGGAGATTTATTAGGTGATGGCGTTACTCTGAAAGATTTAAATTTTTTCGAACCTCCTGCGCTTGAAGATATCAATAGTCTTGACCCGATCTATATGAGTTATTTTGTGGAGTGGAATAGTTTTAAGAATTATGAAATAGCTAAGCGATACGGTTTTCATGACTTAACTCACGAATGGAATAGAACGCATCATGTGGAGCAGATGGACCAAGTGGACAGTCGTGCTTATTTGGTACATTCCTGGATGAAGTATCCTAAATTCGGTCATGCCTCTGCTACGGATTATGCTGCCCGTATGGTACGTTATGGTATGATAACAAGAGACGAAGCTTTTAAATTGGTAAAGGAACATGATCATGCACTGGATCCTCTTTGTGTGAGAGATTTTTGTGAATTCCTGGGGTATACGGAAAAGGAATTTTGGGATATTGTAGATAGAATGTATAATAAAGAGTTATTTTATCAAGATTCTTTGTTTCAATGGAAGTTGAGGTGATAGGTTGATTTATGAGTGACAGAAATCTTATTATTATTTGTCAAGCTCCTGCAGATGTTCAATACGTTGTGAATATGTATAATGATAATTCTGCTCGTTGTAATAGTATTTTTGTAATTAACGTATTCAATGTATTTCTTTTCTTGAAATCATTAGATTTAGATGTTGAGATATATTATATCCCATATAAGCTACATTCATTTAAAAACTTAGTTGATATAATGAAGGAAAGAAAGAGGCTTAACAGCCTTTGGGGCCAGTATAAAATTTATTTTTCTAACTCCGATATATATTTCTTTTCTAGATTTGAGGACTGGATTACAGGATATTTCTTGAATAGAATAAGTGTGAATTGTAGTAATACTATTTATTATTACAACCATTATGATAATCCTGACTTATATACTAAACAGAAAGTCTCTGTTGCAAATCGAATTCGTCTTTTATTTTTAAAGTTTATAACAGGAGTTACGTTTAAAGGGGAAATAGCAGAAATGTTTCCAGAATATTCTCTTCCTAAGAATAATTGCCAGTGTATAATTGCTAATATCAACAATAAGGTTAGTGATAAATTTTGTTATAAATTGACTGGGCGGAAGAATTGTTTGCTGTTTTTATCTGGAGCTGGTGAAAAATTGTATATATATACTTCGTATATAAAAGTTGTAGTAGATGTTATTGATAAACTTTACTTGATGGGTTACGATGTTTATCTGAAACCTCATCCTAGAGTGGGTTTGCATAAGGAGTTGAGAGGAGTAAAAGTAAATATAATCCCGGAATATATTCCAAGTGAATTTATTGATACAAAACACATTACTTTGTGTTTAGGGTTTGATTCAACTGCGTTAGTTGGATTTGCAAAGAATAATATTCAGACTTTTTCATTACTTCCTATGTTGAATATTATTTCAAAAGAGCAATATGCGATAATGGAAAAATATTTGTTAAGAATGTCTGGCGATAAAATCTGTTTTGCTGTTAATCTAGATTTTATAAAATAGTTCTTTTGAGGTTTGTTATTCTTTTAGTGTAAGAAAATAGTTTAGTATTTGTATAATGTCTAAGTTGATAAAAAATACCATTGTGTATTCCTTGTCAAATATTGCAACAGCATTTATTGGCTTTGTTGTATTTCCTATAATTTCAAATAAAATAGGTGTTTCTGAATTGGGAATTTACAATCTGATGCAAACTTTATCCTCTGTGTTAATCATTGTAATAGGACTTTCGCTAGAGAAATCGCTATACATATTGTATTATGATAGTGTTGTCATTGAAGATAAGGGGAAATTTGCTGGTACATTATTGTTATCTATGTTAGTATTTGGATTCTTTATAATACTATTATGTGTTTTGTGTCGAAATATTATAATTGGCTTTCTTAATATAAATATTATTTCTATTTGCGTTGTATTGACCATTATATATACTTATTTGCAAAATATATTCCTGTTTTTTCAGACACTAAATCAAATAAATCAGAACGCTTTGAGGTATGTAATTTTTTCGTTGATTTTAATGTTAATAGTCAATGTGTCTAATATTATCTCAATATTTTATTTTGATCCAAGTGTTAATTCTCTTATATATTCAACTTTTATAGCTTATATAATTATAACACCTTTGGCAATTGTTTACGGGAAAAAATATATCGTGCTTAAGTTTGATAAACGCTACTTATTACATGCGTTAAAATGCAGTATGCCTATGTTATTTTCTGTGCTGTTTGTATGGATGTTCAGTATGTCTGATAGGCTATTTATTTCCAGATATACGTCATCTACTGCAGTGGGGCTATATGCTATAGGAGCTAAATTCGCTTCTATTATTACATTGTTTTCTGCAGCGTTGTTTCAAGCATATCAACCAGTGTTTTTTGAAATCTCAAATACAATGGAAATGGAGGCTTCTAAATCGAAGCTAAAAAAAATAAATAATATATTGTGCTTATTGATAAGCTTTGCATTCTTGTTGGTAGTCTTATATGGAAAGCATGTTTTAAATTACTTCTTCTCTGAAATTTACTATGATTCATTTCTGTATATTTATGTGCTTTCTATTGCTGCTTGGATTATTCAGATATCAGGTTTGTATAATCTGATGATCTACCAAAGGAAGAAGACTGTAGGTATATCAATGTGTGGGGTTATGGCAGGCGTTATTAGTGTGTGTCTGAATGTAATTTTGTTACCTATTTTTGGGGCTAAATTTGCCGCAATAAATAATTTAATAGTGTCTTTTTGTATCATTGTTTTTGTGTTCTTTTTGGCTAAAAGAGCCTTTTATATTCCTTTACCTATGAAAAGTCTGTTGTTGGTGTTTGTTGTTTGTTTGATAAGCGGGGGGATTGATATGTCGTCTGTATCTGTTTGTTGTCAGTTGGTCATTAAGACATTATTGCTGATGTTATTTCTCTATATCGTTTATTGTTATAAGTTTTTTTCTTTTGAGTTTAATGTGATATTTCAAATATTTAAAAAATGATGTTTTTAGTTCGTGCAGTTCTTTTCCTTAAAATAGATCTATTATATAGGAAAATTAAAACAATACTGGATTTAGCTTTGTGGGAAAGAACGAAAAAAAAGTTGAATATGTCTGTTAATTATGTGCAGCAAGGACATAATTATCCCTTAATTGTTGCAAGTAATGGAATTTTTAATTTTAGTATAGACAGAACTAGTCATCTGAAGTCAGATACATTTATAGAATGTTCTGGTGGGGTTTTTATTGGCAAATATTTTCATACAGGACGCAATTTGACTATTTTTTCTTCTAATCATAATTATAATAGGCCATCATCACTTCCATATGATAGTCTTGATATTCATAAACCAGTGGTAATTAAAGATTTTGTTTGGTGTGGGGCAAATGTCACAATACTTCCTGGGGTTTGTATTGAAGAAGGTGTGGTTATTGGTGCAGGTTCGGTTGTAACTAGAAATATTCCTAAATATGCTGTTATTGGAGGAAATCCAGCCTCTGTAATAAAATATAGAGATCAGGATGCTTTTGAGAAACTTAAAAAAGAAAATAAATTTAATTGACTTGTTGACTAATGTAATTTGCTGGTTTTAATTCAGTCGATTCAAAATAATATGTGAAAGATGATCAAGGTATCTGTGATAACAGTGTGTTATAATGCTGAAAAAACTATTGAGAGGACTGTTGAAAGTGTAATTTCTCAATCATATCCCAATTTTGAATATGTAATTGTTGATGGAGGAAGTAGAGATTCAACATTGGATATCATTGAAAAATACTCTCTTAATATTTCTAGTTTGATTTCTGAACCAGATAATGGGATTTATGACGCGATGAATAAAGGGGTTCAAATATCCACTGGTATGTATGTAATATTTATGAATAGCGGAGATATTTTTGTAGATAGCAATGTATTGCTTAATTTATTTTCAAATATTCATGATTTTCCTGATGTTATATATGGAAATACTGTATTGCTTTATTCTTATGGTAAATTTTTGGTTAAAGCAAAATCTTTAAGTGAGCTTAATAGGCATATGATTTTCTGTCATCAATCTAGTTTAGTAAAAAGGGAAATTATTGCAAATCATCCGTTTGATTCTCATTTTAAAATAGCAGCGGATTATGGGCTATTCTATAATTTATATGCTCAAGGTAAAATATTTGTTTATGTTGATCTTCCGATATCTGTATATGAGGCAGAAGATGGCTTGTCTTCTTCTACTCCTTTCTTATTGTATAAAGAATATTCTTTGATAAATGGCTGCTCTTATCTGGTGGATAAAGTGTATTTGGCTTTTTGTGTTTTTATTGATTTTATGTTAAAAATGATATTGTCTAAAAAGAAGTATTATGAGCTGATGATAGTTAGGAAAAAAAGAAAAAATGTGATGCCGTATGAGTTGTAATATGATTTGTAAACCATTGATTTCTATTATAGTTCCAGTTTATAATGTAGAGAAGTATATAGAACGATGTATTAATAGTATATTAAGTCAATCTTATGATAATTATGAATTAATTTTGATTGATGATGGCTCATCCGATTCTAGCTTAAATATTTGCAAATCATTTGTGTCAGATAATGTTGTGGTGATTTCTCAATCTAATGAGGGGGTGTCAAGTGCTAGGAATCGCGGAATTGATATTGCGAAAGGTGATTTTATATCATTTATTGATGGTGACGATTGGGTTGAAGAGGATTATATTGCTTCTTTTTTTAGTGATGATTACCTTGATTTAAATATGTTATATATTCAAGGTATAAAACGTGAATATACTAATTGTACGAAATTGACAGATGTATTTCCTGATAGTATTGTAGATGAGAAAAATTATTCATATTTTATTCCTAAATATAAATTATTTCATAGCGGATATCCAGTGGCTAAATTATTTAATTTGTCTATAATAAGGGAGTATAATTTACGTTTTGAGATAGGGTTACAAACTCATGAGGATCACTTATTCGTTTTGAAATATCATGAATATGTAAAAGGGATATGTTTGAAGAAGGGGTGTGGTTATCATTATATGATAAATCAAGCTGTCAATACATTGTCTAAAAAACGGCACGATCCTCAAATGCTTTTCAAAGCTTCGGATTTATTTTTTAAAGAGTATAAAGTGTTGTTGAAGAAGTTTGTGCTATTGGATGATGGTTATATTGACTTGTTGTACACTGACTATGGATTGACACAACGGATTAAGGCACTACTTAATATGTATATGTTTCAATATGATCGTTCGGTGAGATTAACTTTGTTAGTTCGCGAATTTCGTTTGCATAGAAAAGTTTATCTAAATCATTATTGTTCAGCTAAGAAAATCCGGAATTTGATTTTGTTTATTTTATTGTATCTTCCTTTGTCTGGCGTCGATGTACTTTTTTATTGTTGTAATAAAATGTTGAATCTAAAAAAATAACCATTTAAATATTTTGTTTTATTATTTTCTTCCTTGGTGTGCGTTTGTCGCTGCCGTTATTTCATATTCTAAGTATCCTAAATACCGTAACCTATATTATTGTGGTCTTTTTTTTCTATTTTTTCTTATAATTTATGTTGCGGGGTTTAGATATCAAGTTGGAGCTGATTGGTATTCATATTTAGATATATTCTTAGGATATAAAGAAGCTGAGGAGGTCTCAACAGGTTTTATATCAAATGTTTTGAAATTCTTATCATGTGGGTATCAAGTTTTTGTGTTTGTATATTTTTTGTTGTCTTTTGTATTGAAGCTATGGCTCTTTAATCGTTTGTCCTCTTCTTTTGCAATCTCTCTCTTGATATATTTGGGGTTTTGGTTTTTAGTGTATGACTTGAATGGAATACGGCAGGGTATGTCTTTGTCATTTACAGGAATTGCTTTTTATTTTGCATATAGGAGACGTTTAAGGTATTATTTATTGTTTGTATTAGCAGCTATATCTTTTCATGCTTCTGCTATATGTTTTTTACCTTTTTATTGGATGGTAAAATTGAAAGTATCTTATTTTTACCAAGTTGTTGTTTTATGCTTGGTCGTATGTTTAGCTTATTTCCATATATCAGAGTGGTTATTACTGCTATTAGGGGAAATAATAGGAGAGTCTTATTTAACAAATAAAGCATTATCTTATGCACTTTCTGATGCTTTTGGTACTAATATAATCTTTTCTTTCACAACCGTACATCGTATATTAATTTTCTTTTTAACATTATTTGTGTTGAAAAAAATAGATATTGATAATAACTTGAAACAGGCCTTGAATATGACTGCATTTATAAATATTATTATTTATTTTTTGTTTTGTCAATACGAAATAATTGCTACACGATTATCATTGCCATTTAGATTTACTGAATGTATCTTGTTTTCGTTTATTCCATTTGTTTTTAAATCACATTCTCGGATATTCGCTATTTTATTGATCTTAATTTATGTTGAATGGCAGGTGTATCAGACCTTGTCTATCCCTAACGGGGGATTGTTGCCGTATAAAAATATTTTTATTATTTAGAAATGAAAATTGCAATCGATTGTCGTATGCTCACCAAAAGTGGAATAGGAGTCTATTTGGAAAATATATTAGAATATTTGCTAGATAGTAGTAGGTATTCCTTTTTGCTTATAGGTGAAAAAAAACATTTATCAAAATATGAAAACCGTAATAACTGTGAATATCTATATACTAATACTGGAATATTTACTATAAGTGAACTTCTTTTCATGAATACTAAGCGTATTAACGAATGTACGATTTATTATTCTCCTAATTTTAATTTTCCGATGGGATTAAAGATACCAATTTTATTATCTATTCATGATTTAGTTTTCTTAGAAGTACCAAGATTTACATCACCGTTGGGTAGGTATATTAGATTATTATATGTTAAAAGAGCTGTAAAACAGGCTGATGTGATATTTACTGTATCTAATTTTTCAAAAGAACGAATAATTTCACTTTTAGCTGCTAAACAAAAAATATATGTAACATATAACGGAATAAATCGTGCTTTGTTAAACTATGATAGCACATGTGTAAAACCTCGGTTTAATTTTGATTATTTTCTTTATGTTGGTAATATAAAACCCCATAAAGGATTGTCTATGTTATTAGATGCATACTCTTTGGTAAGGAGATCTGGTGATCTTAGAAAGTTGGTAATTGTCGGTGATTATAAGTCTTTTAAAACAAGAGATAAGGTTGTTCTTCGTAGGATATCTAACAATCCTGATATTATATTTACTGGCAGAGTTACTAACGAAGAATTATATACTATTATGAGGGGGGCATCAATGCTAATTCAGCCTTCATTATATGAGGGGTTTGGTATTCCTCCATTAGAGTCATTGTTTTTAGGTACACCAGTCGTTTTATCCAATATTCCTGTTTTTAAAGAGTTATACGCTAATTTGGATGTCTGCTTTTATGATTTGGAATCAACGCATCAGTTAGCCGAATATATGTTGAATGGAGTGGAAAAGAAATCTTCTAATTTTATTCTACCTGTTCAGTTTGATTATAGATATGCTGCAAATGTTATATTAAAAATAATAAATAGTTATGAGAGTTTTACAACTCGGTAAGTTTTATCCTTTCTCAGGAGGAATTGAAAGGGTTATGTACGACCTTGCTGATGGTTTATCGGAACGAAATATTCGTTGTGACATACTATGTGCTAGTGTTGTCGGAAAAGGTAATTTAGATATTACTGTTAATGATAAGTTTAGTATTTATGCTGCTAATAGTTATGTAAAGATAATGAGTACTATTATTTCTCCTTCAATGATTTTTGAATTGAAAAGGATAATGCATAATTATGATATAATTCATATACATCATCCTGATCCCATGGCTGCATTAGCTCTATTTTTATCAGGATTCACTGGTCCTGTTATTTTGCATTGGCATAGTGACATTATTAAACAGAAAAAGATGTTGCTTTTTTATTCAATTCTTCAAAATTGGTTGTTAAAACGTAGTAAATTAGTTGTTACTACATCTCCTTTATACTTGGATGGATCTCCTTTTCTACATGATTTTAAAGAGAAATGTGTTTCTGTGCCCATTGGTGTTGATAAGAAAGTTGATGCCGAAGACGGGAGTGATATTCATTTAATTAAAAAAAAATATTCTGGGAGAAAGATAATATATTCTTTGGGAAGATTAATATATTATAAGGGCTATGAATATCTGATTGACGCTGCTTCTTATTTAGATGATAATTATATTATATTGATTGGAGGAGGGGGGCCAATGTATACTTTGTTACAAGAACAGATTAAAGATAAAGGACTTGAAGAAAAAGTTAAATTGCTAGGGAGGGTAGCTGATGAAATGATGTCTAAATATTACCAAGCTTGTGACCTTTTTTGTATGAGTTCTATTGAAAGAACAGAAGCTTTTGGAATAGCACAAATTGAAGCTATGAGTTTTGGTAAACCTATAGTAGCAACTAAAATACCAGGCTCTGGTGTAGCATGGGTAAATGAAGATGGTGTGACAGGAATAAACGTCGAATGTCGTGATTCTAAAGGATTGGCTATGGCTTTTAAGCAGATATTATCTGATGATGCCTTGTATCATAAACTTTCTTTGGGGGCATTGGTGAGATATCAAACTTTGTTCACTAAAAAAAATATGATTGATAATATTTTGACAATTTACGAAAAAATGTTACGGTAAAGTGGAGTTGTTGTTAACTGGTGCTTCCGGATTTTTGGGCCGTAATATTTGTCCTATATTGAAAGACAAATATGCTATAAAGACTGTAGGACTAACTCCTTTAAATTATTATGTGGCGAATTTGGCAACAGAAATACCTAAGTTTAGTGAAAAAATCGATATCGTTTTTCATGCTGCAGGCAAAGCTCATTCAATGCCTAAAACAGAGATGGAGAAACAACTTTTTTTTGATGTGAACCTTCAAGGTACTAAGAATTTGTGTACTGCTTTAGAGCGAAGTGGAATTCCTAAAGCGTTTATCTTCATTAGTACCGTTGCTGTTTATGGTTGTGATTCGGGTGAGAATATTACGGAAGAGCATTCTTTGAATGGAACAACTCCTTATGCTCTGAGTAAAATCAAGGCAGAAAAATATCTGGAAGGATGGTGTGCTATGCACAATGTAAAATTGAGTATACTGCGTCCTTCTTTAATTGTCGGTCCTAATCCTCCTGGTAATTTGGGCGCAATGATTTGTGGCATTAAGAGTGGCAAGTATTTGAGTATTGCCGGTGGAAAAGCCCAAAAGAGTGTTTTGATGGTGCAGGATATTGCTAATTTGATTCCTCTATTAATAGAAAAAGGAGGAACATATAATGTTTGTGATAGTTATCAACCCAGTTTTCGTGAATTGGAGTTGATGGTTTGCCGGCAGCTAAATAAAAAAAGACCTTTGTCTATCCCTTATTGGCTTGCTAAAACTATGGCTATTGTTGGTGATTATCTGGGGGAAAGAGCTCCGATAAACTCTCTGAAGCTTCGCAAGATCACAAATTCTTTGACTTTTAGTAATGAAAAAGCAATGCGTGAACTTGGATGGAAGCCTATGAATGTTCTGAAAAATTTTCGGATAGAATAAGGAGGTGCTCTAAATGGAAATTTTTCTTTGGATTATAGGAATCCTAATAGGGAGTCTTTTTTTTACCTTTTTAGGACTTCAATTCTTGTTTTATTTCATTAAAAAGAACGAATAACTTATGTACTATCTAATAATCTTAGTTCTGCTATTCTTAGTAGAACTTTTTTATTTCCGTATTGCGGATAAGTGTAACATTATCGATAAGCCTAACGAACGTAGTTCACATACCCGGATTACACTGCGTGGTGGAGGGATCATCTTTTATTTTGGGGCGTTGGCTTATTTTCTCACAAACCACTTTGAATATCCATGGTTTATGCTGGCTTTGAGTCTGATAACCTTTATCAGTTTTATAGATGACATCCGTTCTACTTCGCAAGGACTTCGTCTGGTCTTTCATTTTACTGCAATGGCCTTGATGTTTTATCAATGGGGGCTGTTTAGCTTGCCTTGGTGGACGATCCTTGTTGCCCTAATCATTTGTACTGGGATTATTAATGCTTACAACTTTATGGATGGCATTAATGGCATAACAGGCGGATATTCATTGATCATTCTGATAGCATTGGCCTACATAAATAGGATATATGTCCCATTTGTTGAACCGGACCTTATTTATACTATGCTTTGCGCAGTATTGGTCTTTAATTTTTTTAATTTCCGCAAGCAAGCGAGATGTTTTGCCGGTGATGTCGGTTCGGTCTGTATAGCTTTTGTAATCCTGTTCCTGATCGGAAGTTTAATGATCAAAACAGAGAATTTTGGCTGGCTTATATTGCTTGCTGTATATGGAGTAGATAGTGTGTTGACGATCGTTCATCGATTGATGCTTCACGAAAATATTGGTTTGCCTCACCGGAAACATTTATATCAGATAATGGCTAATGAACTGGGAATACCGCACGTAGTAGTATCGTTGGTGTATATGATTGCGCAAATTATAATTATCATCGGATATTTATATTGCCAAAATTATGGTTATTGGTATTTATTGGGCTGTATCCTCTTGCTGAGTGGAATATATATTGTGTTTATGCACAAATATTTTCACTTGCATCTTTTATCTAAAAGATAATTATTGTATCTATAATAATTTTAGTTATGACCGTTATTAATTCCTTCTAAAAACTATAACTAGCTTTTGGGGGTTCTATAAGCAAAAAAATAAGGATGCATTAATGCATCCTTATTTTTTTGCTTCGTTTATGGTGTCTTTTATATACGATATATCCCGAAATAAGGATTAACGTTAGCAGAAGGCCGGAAATAAAAACGAATAGATCTGAAAAAACACCTAAGAATGGGGAATAACAACGACCGACATGAAGTTCCAAACAGAAATTCCATAACGACATGGGTTGCTGTTTTATAAGGTCCGGCATTGCCGGTAATACTAAATTGTTCTCTTTATTGCGTGCTCCGTTGTCGTATTCGAAGATTACTTCACGGGTAACTAAATCGTCAGTGAATCCGTTGACGAGACTGCCGCCGAGTGGTCGTCCGTGAACGGCTGCAGGAGGTTGTCCCGTATAATAATCGAGGACGGTGCCGGTGGAAGGATTCCAGACAAAGAGGCCACTGAAAGATCCGATCAGCCATTCGTCCGGACTTTGGAGATGAAATACATTTACTCCCATAGGGCTTACCGGTGGAGTTTGTTTTAACTTAACCGGTGGAAGTTGTAAATCGTTTATCCGGTAGAATCCCATTGACGAAGATAACAGCCAGACATTCCGGGATGCGTCCCAACGAATACTGCGAAGCTTGTCGTGCCAGGGATTATCCGAATCGAGTGTACTCCCGGGGACAGGCCGGGTATTGACCAGAACAAAAGGTATCATTAATGGAGGTCGCAGACACATGCCTGTGACAGATAGCAATAGGGTCAGTCCGATCAACCATGTACCCAATTTATTGTGCCAGTTCAGTGAAGTTTTCAGAGCCTTTGCCTGTGTCTTGACAGGAAGTCTTTTTCTGTGTCTCCGGCGAATGAATGGGGGAAGAAGGGTGTATATGATTCCTGTAGCACTGAGAACGATTAATACTACTCCCAGAAAATCGACTGCCAGTTTGCCGGGGGTACCGAATAACTCTCCGCTATGCAGCAGCCAGATGGTCCGGAACAAAGAGGTCTTGGGTGAATAGTTTTCCGGTGTTTTCAATTCTGTTTTCCGGAATTCGTCATAAGGAGAAACACCCGTATAAAGATAAGAACGTGTCAATATGACTAAGGTATCCCCACGTTGAGTGATATCTGAGATTCGTTCGTCATTGCCGGCTATCGGATATTCTTTCCAACTGTCATGGTTCAGGAGATAGATAGAATATAATCCGGCACACCAGATATCGTTATTGGCTACACGGACGATATTACTTATTTTACGATTGTCGATTCCTTCGGCCAGACCCCGGTTGAAATCGGCAAATGTAGCAATGCAGGAGTCTGTTTTCCAGACTCCTGCATTACCATATGCCAGAATTTTCCCATCGGGTAGGCGTAGTGTTCCCTTTATGATTCCATTATTCCAATTTTTGTAGTGATAGCTTTCCGGCATCCAGTTTCTGCTGACTTCAGCTTTTGAAAAGAGTGTACGATGATTGAGTACAATACCGGAAAAGCAGAACATCAGGATAAAAAAGCTAAAGAATAAACCTACCCATTTATGGTATTTCTTCCAGAAATTTTTCATTAGAGATTTTTGCTTAGTTTAAATTTGTACTGCCATCCGGCTGAATGGCATATTCAAATGAATAAATACCGCTTTTGCCTTCGTCATCATAAAAACTCTTGGCTTTCAACTTGGCATATTTCCCACTGGCTGTGCGAACGATAAATACGTAATCGCTTGGGGTGTAAGTGGGAGGAGGGCCGGCAAAAGTGATTGCTTTACAGAGAACCTCATTAGCGGTGGACTCCATGGTAGGAGGAGGGAAACCTGTGCCGGGAGCAGTGATGGTATAGGCTGCGTCGACAGTAAATGTTCCCTGCGGAACTGTCGTACAGGCTGCCATATCTTTAATGTTAGTGAGTAATGCTCCACCTTTTCCTTTGCCGGATGCACCGCTGTTGGTACGCACATTGTAACGATTGAATGCGATGTCCCAGTCTGTATTTTCGGCATGGGATTCTTCACTGACGCTTACTTCTTTTCCTTTTTCAAGTGAATAATAGATCCAGTCGTTTCCGTATGCTGTTTTCCGACTCAGGCTTACTTGTTTTACCGGCAACGTGTTTTCTCCTTGTGAAGGGGCGTCGGGACTATTGTTGTCTGAGCAAGCGGTGGTGATAAACGCTGAAAGTACGCCAAATAATAGAATGGCGAATCTGAATTTGTTTTTGTTGTTCATTATTGTTTTAGTTTAATTAAAGTGTATAATTACATGCGATAAAATAGTTTCTTCCCGGTGAAGTGGAAGTATTGAAAGTCACTCGATCTGAAGTATAATCGAACAAATTGGTTATTCCTGCTGTGATTCTCAGATTCTGCATGATATATTGAGATACTGTCAGATCCCAAAGACAATAAGGGTTTACTTTAGCCTGATAGTAGGCTTCTACCTTCTTTCCGTCTATTTCCAGTTCATCCAACACATCGAATTTCTTTTTCCCCATAATATTGCCGGACAGGTTGACAACGGTGGCATAGCGTGGGATGCGTGTGTTATATTCAGCACGAATATTACCGGAATGTGGACTGGAAGAGCTCAACCGGACTCCATCCGCATCTTTGCTTGTGTACAGATAATTGTATGCTCCATGCACATTGATATGTCTGTTTATTTGTATTTTGCACATGGTCTCTACTCCTGCCAGGCGACTTTTTCCTATATTGACATAATGGAGTTCCGTTTGGTCATTGCTCCACATTCCTTCTATTTTGTTTCGGAACCAGTTGCTATAAACGTTGGTATTGATATTGATCCAACTGTTCACATATTCTCCCGAAAGAGAGATATAATTGTTGGTTTCGGGTTTCAGTTTACTGTTGCCATATATCCAGAACATGCCCAGATGGTCCCAGTTCATGTACAACTCTTTAATGCTGGGTGAACGGTAGCCGCGTGCATAGTTAAAGCGGACAGTGAATGGAAAGATCTTATACATCACGGAAGCTTTGGGAGTGAGGTTGGTACCGTATTTCTCGTGATAGTCGCAGCGGAGTCCCGCTATTACGGAGAATTGTTTGTTGATGCTCCAGTCATCCTGGAGGAAAGCGGTGGCATACCATTGGCTTTTGTTTTCTTTCACACCGGTTTCAAATTTATCACTGAATAATGATTCTCTGTAATATTCCAATCCTCCCGTAATGGTCTGTTTATCGAGCGCCGTAGTGCTATATACGATACGGGGCTGGATAATATTGTTTTTATATTCGAGACGACGACCGCTCTTCAGTTCGTATTTATCATATCGGTTGTAGTGATCGGTATGAACAGAGGCTACCAAAGAGGATTTGTCGGAAATCGTGTAATCTATGCTTCCGCCATAGGTATAGTCCTCTGATTTCTCGAATATATTATCTGCTTGAAAATCATATTTGTTCAGCATATAATAGCTTCCCTTTAACTGGACTTTGAGCCGTTTGCTGAAACGATAGTCCATTTTATGGGCTACTTGTACGTCTTCGTATCCCGATATACTGGTCGGGGTTTTACTGAGTTCTTCGGTAATTGTGGTGTTATAGGCCGGAAAATATTTCACGAGAGGTTTTTTATCGAATAATTGGTATCCATCGAAACTTTTGTAAAGTACGTCGGTGTTCATGGTGAACTTGCCCAGGTTCAATCCAAGAGACAGATTGGTGTTCAGATTGGGTTTATCCAGATGAATCCGATATTTGTATTGCGAATGATCTTTGGGAGTATCTTTATAGTTTTGCTGGTTTCTTCCTGCATAGCGTATGCCTGCGGAAGCCTCGAATTTCTTTTTGGCTTTACGGGTAATGATGTTGATAACTCCGCCCATCGCTTGAGAACCATAGAGGGCCGAAGAAGCTCCTTTGACTATTTCGATATGGTCGATATTATAAAGATTGATTCGCGAATAGTCGATGTTGCCACCGTTTTCGCCTGCTATACGTTCGCCATCTATCAGGAAAAGGATGTGTTTGGAACCTAATCCCTGTATATCGATGCTGGTTCCATAGCCAACCTCCTGAAAGTTAAGTCCGGGAACCTCTTGAGTCAGAAGGTCCTGAATGTTACCGGTTCCTCTTTCTTCTATTTGCTTAGAGGTGATTATCTGAGTGATGACCGGTGTGTTCTTAATCTTCTTTTCTGTTCGGGTTGCCGTAACCACAATTTGTTCAAGATTGAAAGGATCATCGGTCATATAAGAGACTGTGTCCTGTTCTTGCCGTACATTCTGTGCTGCTAAAGGAAGTGTACCTATAAGAGTAAGTAGTAATGCTAATTTTGTTTTCATCATAATCTTTGTTTTTGAGACAGCAAAGATAGAGGGTCCTTAAAGAGTGTGAAATACCTAAAAATAGGTAAAAGACGGATGCCGGTTGGTACTAATTTCATTGAAATTATTAGTTCAACTTCCGAATGGCTTTTCACACCTTGCATATCGGAGGGATTCTGTGACTTCTCTTAAAGAATTTGCAGGAGATGATGTAAGGAGTGGAATAAAAATCGTATTTTTGCAACCAACTTTTTTAAAATAACCGGTTATGGATACCATTCAGATAAAAGATAAACTATTCACTGTTTCTATCAGGGAACAAGAGATTCAGAAAGAAGTGATTCGCGTGGCGAACGAAATTAATCGTGATTTGGCGGGTAAGAACCCGTTGTTCCTCAGTGTGTTGAATGGCTCGTTTATGTTTACTGCCGACTTGCTGAAACACATTACGATCCCTTGCGAGATCTCTTTTGTAAAGTTAGCTTCTTATCAGGGAGTATCATCTACCGGTTCCATTAAAGAAGTGATCGGTATTAATGAAGACATAGCGGGACGTACGATCGTTATTGTAGAAGATATTGTGGATACGGGACTGACTATGCAGCGTCTGCTGGAAACATTGGGAACACGCGGACCAAAAGAAATTCATATTGCTTCGTTGCTGGTGAAACCGGATAAACTGAAGGTGGACTTGAATATTGAATATGTGGCAATGAATATTCCCAATGATTTCATTGTAGGATATGGTCTCGATTATGATGGTTTCGGCCGTAACTATCCGGATATTTATACAGTTGTAGACTAACATAAAATAATAGGTATACCAGTAATGGTAAAATGTAGAATTATAAATTAACAAGATGCTGAACATTGTAATTTTCGGTGCTCCCGGTTCAGGAAAGGGAACACAAAGCGAACGTATTGTTGAGAAATACGGAATTAATCACATTTCAACAGGAGATGTGTTGCGTGCAGAAATTAAAAACGGCACAGAACTGGGTAAAACAGCTAAAGGCTACATTGATCAGGGACAGTTGATTCCGGATGAATTGATGGTAGACATTCTGGCAAGTGTGTTTGATAGTTTCAAAGATAGCAAAGGGGTTATTTTTGACGGCTTCCCAAGAACTATTCCGCAAGCTGAGGCGTTGAAAGTGATGTTGAAAGAACGCGGACAGGATATCTCTGTGATGCTGGATCTGGATGTTCCGGAAGAAGAACTGATGACTCGTCTGATTAAACGTGGTAAGGAATCGGGCCGTGCAGATGACAATGAAGAGACCATCAAAAAACGTTTGGTTGTATATAATACACAGACTTCACCGTTGAAAGAATATTATAAAGGCGAAGGCAAATACCAGCATATCAATGGTCTTGGAACCATGGAAGGTATCTTCGAAGATATTTGTAAAGCGGTAGATACATTATAATTATAAAATATGTGTGCTGATATGCTCCATGAGCTATTTATAGCCAATGGACATATTGGCACATGATTACATCGAAAAAATAATTGGTTATGGCTGAATCGAATTTTGTTGATTACGTAAAGATATACTGCCGCTCGGGTAAAGGCGGAAGAGGCTCTACGCACATGAGGCGAGAAAAATATACTCCTAACGGTGGACCTGATGGAGGAGATGGCGGAAGAGGAGGCCATGTTATCCTGCGTGGTAACCGGAATTACTGGACATTGCTTCACTTGAGATATGATCGTCATGCAATGGCTGGTCATGGGGAGTCGGGCAGTAAGAACCGTAGTTTTGGTAAAGACGGAGCGGATAAGATTATTGAAGTTCCCTGTGGTACGGTGGTTTACAATGCCGAAACAGGTGAATATGTATGTGATGTAACAGAACACGGACAAGAGGTCATTCTCTTAAAAGGCGGACGTGGCGGATTGGGAAACTGGCACTTCAAGACGGCTACCCGTCAGGCTCCCCGTTTTGCCCAGCCGGGCGAACCGATGCAGGAGATGACCGTAATCCTTGAATTGAAGTTGCTGGCTGATGTAGGTCTGGTAGGCTTCCCCAATGCAGGTAAGTCTACCTTGTTATCTGCTATTTCTGCTGCAAAACCAAAGATTGCCGATTATCCGTTTACAACATTGGAGCCTAACCTGGGTATTGTATCTTATCGTGACGGACAGTCGTTTGTGATGGCTGATATTCCGGGAATTATCGAAGGTGCCAGTGAAGGTAAGGGATTGGGATTGCGTTTCTTGCGTCACATTGAGCGCAACTCTTTGTTACTTTTCATGATACCGGCGGATAGCGATGATATCCGTAAAGATTATGAAGTGCTGCTAAACGAACTGAAAACATTTAATCCTGAAATGCTGGATAAACAACGGGTACTTGCCATCACTAAGAGTGATATGCTGGATCAGGAGCTGATGGATGAAATAGAACCGACATTGCCGGAGGGAATTCCTCATGTATTCATTTCATCTGTATCCGGTTTGGGCATCTCGGTGCTAAAGGACATTTTATGGACGGAGTTGAATAAGGAAAGCAATAAAATAGAAGCTATTGTGCATCGTCCGAAGGATGTCAGCCGATTGCAGCAGGAACTCAAAGATATGGGTGAGGATGAAGAACTCGACTATGAATATGAGGATGATGGTGATGAGGACGATTTGGATTACGAATACGAAGAAGAGGATTGGGAAGATAAATGATTTCACTCACTGACGATAGAAAAATGTTGGGGTATGGGCTGTTGGGCGCATACCCCAACATTTCTCATTTTGTAACGACCCGTCACGGCGGTTATAGTGAGGGGGCGTATGCTTCTTTTAATTGTTCGCCTTTTTCGGGAGATGAACTTGAAAGGGTAGAGAAGAATCAGACGTTGTTGTTTCAATCACTATCACAAGCCCCTAAGCATTTGATTATTCCTTTTCAGACACACGGAACGAAAATACTTCCGGTCGATGAAAAATTTCTTGGAGCTTCTGGGCAGCAGCAACAGGAAATGCTAAACGGGATCGATGCGTTGATTACCGCTGAGCCGGGATGCTGCATTTGTATTTCCACGGCAGATTGTATCCCGGTATTGTTGTACGATAGAGTACATCATGCTGTAGCGGCTGTGCATGCCGGATGGAGGGGGACAGTGGAGTATATTGTTGGACATACGCTTGAGAAGATGCGAGCTGTTTTTGGGACGAAAGGACAAGAGGTAATCGCATGTATCGGTCCGGGTATCTCTCTGCAATCATTCGAGGTGGGGGATGAAGTTTATGAAGCTTTTCGTTTGAATGGTTTTGATATGTCGCGTATCTCTTTCCGACATTCGGTTACACATAAGTACCATATTGACTTATGGGAAGCCAACCGGCAGCAGCTTTTAAATTTTGGAGTACCGGGAGCGCAAATTGAAATAGCGGATATTTGTACATACATCCGGTATGAGGATTTCTTTTCAGCGCGAAGATTGGGCATAAAGTCCGGACGTATTTTGTCGGGCATTATGATAAATAGCTGATAGATAAAATTTTGATTTATTATGTATACCATTATTGTATCGAAAGAGTTAAAAGAAGCATGTCCTGTTTTTGCAGGGGCTGCTATATATGCTGAAGTGAAAAACACTTCTTATTGTGAAGGGCTTTGGGAGGAGATTCAATCTTTTACAGAAATGCTCACTGCAACAACCCGGTTGGAAGATATTAAGAGACAACCTGTGATAGCTGCCACACGTGAAGCCTACAAACGCTGCGGGAAAGATCCCGGGAGATATCGGCCGTCGGCCGAAGCGTTACGTCGCAGATTGATGCGGGGGATTGCTTTGTATCAGATTGATACTTTGGTCGATTTGATTAATCTGGTTTCTCTCCGGACCGGACATTCGATAGGTGGTTTTGATGCCGATAAGATAGCGGGCACTGGTCTGGAACTGGGGATCGGTAAGATGAACGAGCCTTTCGAAGGGATCGGGCGTGGTGTGCTGAATATCGAGGGGCTGCCGGTGTACCGGGATGCTGTGGGGGGAATAGGGACTCCGACCAGTGATAACGAACGGACAAAGATGGGGCTGGAAACAACACATATATTGGCTATCGTTAATGGCTATAATGGTAAAGAAGGACTGCAGGAAGCTGCCGAAATGATACAAACTTTATTGAAAAAATACGCTGACTCGGACGGAGGAACAATTACTTACTTTGAATAACGAATATCCCCATGAAAAACATATTCACTTTACTGATTTTATCTGTATGCTTTTTGTGTGCCAACATATCGGGCAGGGCACAGAACAAATTTTCGGATATGGAGGTCAATCATGTCCGGGTGGCTACACCGGGACTTTTTTCCAAGGAGAATTGTGTCATGCTGGATCTGAAGTCCCTGTCACGGAATTACTCTTTCCCTTTGCCGGGAGGCAAAGTCATTTCGGGCTATGGAACACGTGGAGGCCATAGCGGTGACGACATAAAAACTTGTGCCCGCGATACGATTCGTGCAGCTTTTGACGGGGTGGTACGTATGGCTAAACCTTATGGTGCGTATGGCAATGTGATTGTGATACGACATCCCAATGGGCTGGAGACGGTATACAGTCATAATGTGAAGAATCTGGTAAAGAGTGGGGATGTGGTGAAAGCCGGAATGGCTATTGGCCTGACCGGACGTACCGGACGGGCTACTACCGAGCATCTGCATTTTGAGACGCGGATTAACGGACAACACTTTAATCCCGGTCTTATTTTTGATATGAAGAAGGGAACCTTGCGTACTGATTATTTGCAATGTACGAAGAAAGGTAAGGGAATTGTTGTTAAAGCTTTGAAAAGCGAAAAAGTCCTTCCTAAATATAAAACTCTTTCGCCTTTCTTATATGAGCTGCCCGGGATTAAAAAACCGGTATGGAATATACCAGCCCTAGCGAGATCCGCTGCGTATTCGGGTCTATAGCATCTAAATTGCGGGCGGGTTTCAATAGTTTGTTTCGTTTGTATTGATAGTGCAAGAAGATCAATAGTTCGCTGTTCCTCATTAGATAGTATTCCACACAAACTTGTCCGCACCATGTACGGCGATAGGTACCTTTTTCAAAGATACCGTTAGCTTTATAAATTTTTCCGGATTCGTAGATACCTTTCAAGTAAGCATTCCAATTAGGGTGGAAGCGGTAGTCTACATTGGCAATCATGGTGAAATACTCGGTATGTTGGGCTGTCTGCGGGTTTTCCAAGTCTATGCGAGGTAAGGCGCTGATAATGCCTTTATTATCGATTCCTTGTCGGGAGTACATGAAATCCATATAAGCGATCCATGGACCTTTTTCGTAAACATTGCCTGCGGTAAGATACATTATATTTCTTCCTTTGGCCTGCTGTCCCCATGAAGCGGCGTATCTCAACTGAATGGCTTTGTCCAGATAATAACTGTTCCAGTTAATGGTCGATATCAGAGGTACTTTGGTAGCTTCGACATCTGCCGGCAGGCCGTGAAGGTAAGTGTCTGCGTCTCCACCGTTACGGTTGTTGACTATCTGAAAATTGAGTTCTTGAGTCGGAGTCACATTCCAAGTGGCAGATACTCCTGCCAGAAAGCAGTTTACATAATTATTAAACTCGCTGAATTCACGTACTTTAATCGGATTGACATAGTACTCATAGCCTCCCAACATAAGAAATTGCTTTCCGGCCGTGATGAAAAAGCGATCGGAAAGGTGATAGGTCAGATAAGCATACTCTACGGAAGAGGACAGATTATCCAGAGCAAAGGGGTTGCTGTATTTATTAAAAGATTGCCGGAAATGGTAAGAGAACTTCCGGTTGATGTTTCCTATGATTTCCAGCTTAAACCGGTTTAACTTGAAAGCAACTTCATCTAACTCATTTTCAGTAAAAGAGGCAGCACATGAAGTATATAATTGGAGATTCATGTGGGCGGAAAATCCTTTGTTCTCTTTTCCGGTGATGCGTTCGATCACAGAGGGGATAGAGTCTTTGGGAGAAATAATTGGTTGTTGTTGAGCTGCAACAGTGCTCATGGTAAACAAGGTTACCAAAAGGAAGACGTGTCTTTTCATATTTGTGAAATCTCTTAGGGTTAATAAAGTGATGCAAAAATAATAAAAAAACGTCTTCCTTTCGGTTATTCTAGGGTAAAAACTGCCTGTTTCTCCTTTACCTTCTTTTTCTATCAGTCTACAAATTTCAGGCAAACAGGTTTATCTACTTTTATATCTTTCTTGATATCAGTTAATAATCCGGTAGCCTGATCTCTTTCAAATATTTGAATGACATTGGTGTCGCGGCAAGCTACCAATAAGTATTTGCCGTTGGGAGTGATGATAAAGTTGCGTGGATGGATTCCCGTTAACTGATAACCTACCTTGGTTAGGGTACCGTTGGGCTCATCAACTTTAAAGATAGCCACTCCGTCTGCTTTCAAGCGGTTGCTGGCATAGAGATATTTTCCGTCCGGGCTAAGATGGACGTCACCGCTTCCCTGTGCGTTTACAGTGTCAGCCACGACAGTTTGAATTTCGTCCAACATTCCGTCAGCATATCGAAAAGCGATTACCGTTCCTCCGATTTCATTAATAAGGTAGGCAAACTTACCGTCTGAATTGAATATCAGATGCCGGGGGCCGGAACCGGGAGCAACTTTAAAAGCTTCCGGGGTACCTTTTGTGAGGAATTTCTCTTTGTTATCGGCATTGGCATTAGGGTTGATATTGAATTTATGTATCTGATCGGTACCTAAGTCGTCTGCCAGTAAATATTTACCGTCGGGGGTAATACGTACACAGTGTAGGTGAGGCATCGTCTGCCGTTCTTTGTCCGGACCGGAACCTTTAAATTCGATTACGTCTGAGGCGGGTAGCAATGCTCCGTCTTGTCCGATGGGAAAGACGGTAATACTTCCACCGCTATAATTGGCTGTGACGATGTTCTTTCCGTTGGTGGTCAGATAGCACGGATCGGCTCCCATTGTTTTTTGTGTATTCAATAAGTGTAGAGTTCCTTTTTCTTTGTCGAAGGCAAAGGCGCTGACTGCGGCCTGGTCTTTGCTAAATTCATTGACGGAGTAGACAAACTTTCCGTCCGCTGATGGAATGAGGTATGAAGGGTTTGCTACTTCCGCATCACTCAGTGGGAGCGATTCTCCGGTTTCTTCGTTGAATCGGAAAGTGTAGATGCCTTTGCTGTTGCCGGAAGTGTAAGTTCCGACCAGCATTGTTAATTCACTGTCAGTGGTTGACGGATCTGTCGGCTGAACTGTTGTCTTTTTGGGGGAGCAACTGGCTACAATCATACCAGCAGCACAGATACTAATGATTTTCTTGACCATAATGAATAGATGTTGTTTTGAGATTTTGTTGGTTGTCTTTGTTACATTCTGAAGATACAAAGTTAGTATAATCTCCTGTGTTTCTTTCCGGAATGAATAAAATATCTAAAATCCACCCTCTTTTTCTTTCTATATGACTAATATTATCTATCTTTGCATCCACATAAGTGGTTACCACTTCCTCATTTCAAAAGGGGTTGACTGGTTTTGACAGCGGGCAGAAATGGTGGGTAAGCATGCAGTGCGTCGGTGATTTGCACTTTAATCTCAGTTATCAAAATTTTATCTGGCGAAACTAATTACGCTCTTGCTGCTTAATCGAATCATAGTAGATTAGCTTAATCCAGGCACCAGGTGCCAGGACGAGACATCACTCGGAAGCTGTTGCTCCGAAGCATTCCGGTTCAGTGGTGCAGTTACATCGGGGATAGTCAGAAGTGGCCTCGCGCTTCTGATGAAACTTTAGGGGATAAGGCAGGAATTGATGGCTTTGGTTCTGCTCCTGCACGAAAAACTTAGGCAAAGATAAGCATGTAGAAAGCTTATGATTTCCTCGTTTGGACGAGGGTTCGAATCCCTCCAGCTCCACTTTATGACAAAAAGGTCCTCTTGAACTTATAAATTCAGGGGGACCTTTTGGGTTAATAAGATCTCAATTGTCCGGGTTATAAAGCTCTTTCCTAACACAAGTTGTTGATATATATTGGATTAACTGTATTTTATCCCCAATTATTTGTCCGGGTAGTTTATTTTGTTTTTTTAAATAAACACTCTACATTTGGCTCCAGAGTAATTTGTCATAGAGAATTGACAAATGAAAAACAATCTGGTTCCAAGTCTGGTTAAGGAATTATTGTCTACCCATATTTGTTCCTAATTCATATTCCGACAAATACCCCGTTAATCTGTCTTTTTTTATTAGAAACCAT
Organism: Bacteroides fragilis; assembly: GCF_019583405.1. Taxonomy (GTDB): domain Bacteria; phylum Bacteroidota; class Bacteroidia; order Bacteroidales; family Bacteroidaceae; genus Bacteroides; species Bacteroides fragilis_B. The sequence goes on from NZ_SZUU01000003.1 coordinate 284,230, forward strand.
ATTTGGAAAACAAATTGAATATTATCCCGTTCTAATGTAGATCAGATTGATTTTTCATGTAAGTCACCTCTCTCAATGTCTTGTTACTAATAAATAAACTATGTGAACATCTCATTGCTGTTATTTTGTTAATATCCACTACGATAACTGAGAGGGATTTAAGGCGTGTAGAAGCGCTACAAATCCGATCACCTCCTTGCATGACGTGAAGAAGGTAGTATTTCTTTTCCCCCCTCGCTACCTCTTATTTGATTCTTGCTTTTTATAAGCTACTCCATTTAAATTATAACAAACAAATAGAATGAAATATATTATATACTTCATGATGATGTTGTATGGTTCATTATGTCATGCCATCGTTTGCAAACACATTGTAGAAAGAAATGAAACGAATACTCGTAAAGTGTATCAGATCCAAAGGGATGCTCTGGGTTATATATGGTTTATGAACCATGCCGGAATCAGTCGGTTTGATGGGACAAAGCTAAAACACTATGAACTGTCGGCTGAAGAGCGAACCGTGGATTATCATATGGGCAATTGCCGGTTGCTTACAGATAATCGGAATGGGTTGTGGGTAGTTACCCATAACGGATATTTATGGATGTACAATCCATCATTGGATAAATTCGAATGCAGGAATCATCTGGCTATTCCGAATGATGTTTCCTTTCATTTTCTCTGCGTAGATAACAGTAGTCATATCTGGTTTTCTGTCGGAAACCAGTTGATAGCCTATCAAATACTATCCAATACTTTTCATCGGGTGGATCATAGCCTGGCAACGATTTCCTGTATGGTAGAGGTGGCTCCGGGAGAGTATTTTGTAGGTTCGGATGAAGGGCTGTTCGGAATTACAATAAAGAATTATGCCGTTGACAGGCAAACCGGAGAATTGTCCGGTAAAAGATGTAGCCGGATACACGAAATACTTTTTCATCCTTATACCCAAAGACTGGTTGTGTCTGATTATTCGGAAGGATTAGGGGTATGGGATATGAAGTCGGAGCAATTGGTTGGTACTTGGAACCGGTTTTTGAATAGTCGGATTAGTGGTCTGAGGATATGGGATGACCAGACTGTTTTGGTAGCTACGGATGGTGAGGGACTATTTCGTATGGATATAGTTAATCCGGACATTACATCTTTTATACAAACTGATTTTGAGAATGATAATTCAATTCGTACCAACCGGATTGCCGACGTGTTTGTAGATGATCAGAAACTTATCTGGGTGGCGGATTATCCGGAAGGTGTATCAATGATCGATGTGGAATCTCCGGATGATTACAAATGGTACAGGGCACGGTCCGGGGACAGTCATTCACTGACCAACAATCGGGTAAATGCGATTCTGCATGATTCGGATGGGGATGTCTGGTTTGCAACGGATTACGGTATCAGTTGTTTTCATCCGTCGACAGGCTTATGGAACCGGATTGTTACGCCCCTTTCTTGTCAGATGTATACTGCATTGTGTGAAGTAAAGCCGGGAGAGATATGTGTCGGGAACTATGTACACGGTTTGTACTTCATCCAAAAGAAAAGTAATTATTCGGTTACACCGTATGCACATATTTCCGGAGTAAACGCATTGTGCCGTAAGGATAAGGACGGTTTTTGGATTGGAACGGATGAAGGGGTATTGTTTTATTGTCCGGGAAATGACAGTATCGTGGAGGTAAAACGCTTGTCCGGTTTACACGTTCATGCTTTGCATCAGTCAGGCGATGATTGTCTTTATATTGGGACTGAAGGAAATGGATTAATGGTTTACCATCCGAGGCATGGGCAGATCGATACGGTTGGTGCTTTAGGAACCGGTAATGTATACGCTGTTTGGTCGGATGGCAACAGGCGGTTGATGGGTAGCAGTGATGGGTTTGCTTTCTCGGTCGATCTTGTACAACATTCATATCGCAGGTTTCTCAGTAAAGGAATCCGGATTACATCGGGAGCTTTCTTAGGTGATGGAAGACATATTCTGGGCACCTATCAAGGCGCAGTTGAGTATGATAAACAAGACACTCGACCGCTGCGTAAAGCTTGTTTAGGATTTTACTTGGATGAACTTCGGGTTTTGGACAAGGAGGTGACCGTCGAAACGGAGAATTCTCCATTGGAGAAAGCTCTGAACTATACAGCTACGTTGCGGTTGGAGCACAATGAAAATACTTTTTCGTTTACGGCTACTGCCATTCGTTATACAGAAAAGCAGGACATAGCTTACAGTTGGAAACTCGATCATACGGATTGGAGTACTCCGTCTGTAGATAATAGAATTCGTTTTTCGAACCTTCCTCCGGGTGAATATATCTTTTCAGTGCGGGCGTTATCCATTGATAACGGTCGGCCGTTTGCGCAAAGAAATATGCATATCATCATTCGTCAACCCCTTTGGAAGACAGGTGGAGCTTTCCTTTGTTACGGTCTTTTGGCACTTATATTGGGTTCTCTGGCCGTACGTTCATGGTTCGTATGGCAAGACAGAAACCTTTCAAGAGAACAGGTACGGTTATTTGTGAATACGACACGTAACCTTTGCCTGCCACTTACACTGATAAAAGTTCCTTTGGAATATCTTTATGAAAAATCATCTTCCGAACTTGTTAGCAACGTATTACAACAGATAAAGGGAGTGAATAATTTATTGGCCGAGCTGGAAAATATCAGTCGTGTTTCTGCTGCTTCGGGGTATCTGTCGCTTGCCGACTATGAGTTGTCCACATTCCTGAAAGAGGTAGTAGCCAGAATTAGAGATTATGTCGGTGAGAAGGGCATTATGCTCCGTTGGACGGAGGAGCCTGCCTTTGCTACCGTATGCCTTGATCAGGATAAGATGTCTGCTATTCTTAGAAATCTGTTAATGGCTTTTACAGACAGTATGGATCGAGGTGGTGAAATACTTCTGAGTACTTCGTGTAACAATCAAAAGTGGGAGTTGAGGCTGGAATCTGAGGATAACGGGTTTCTTAAAAAAAAATTCTAAATTATAAAGGCTTCGTTTCGGGAGGTTCTTCCGAGACAATGAGTTGGTTATTTATACGTAAATTAATCTGTTTGCATAAAGGTAAAATCAAATTTGCTTATAAAGAAGAGCATAAACTGGTGCTTATTTTAATTTTTCCTATTGTCATCCGGCAATCAGAGAGAGTTTCTGAATTTTCCGGGATATTATCCGTTCCGGAGGTCTCCACTGGAAATAGTGAGCTGTTGTCGGTTACCGGAGTGCTGCCGGCAGTGGAAACTTCTGAGCAGAAACGTCCGGATAAGAAAAAGGAGAGACGTTCTCTGGTATTGGTTGAAAGGAATAAGGATTTGTGCAATTATCTTGTGCAAATCCTGATGAAGGAGTATAAGATTGTGTCTGTTTGTGATGCGGAGACAGCCTTTGAGACTGTGTGTGAACAATGTCCGGATGCAGTACTGGCTTCTTCTGTTCTTACCCGTATTGGGGGTGAGGAACTTGCTGTTCGGATTAAATCAGATGACAGAGTAGCACATATTCCGGTAATACTGTTACTGAAACCGGGAGAGGATGACCGATACATTCAACGGAATGCCGATCTTTATGTGCGGATGCCTTTTGCCATATCATCTTTAAAGACTGAGATTGCAGCTTTGATTGCTAACCGGGAAATTATCCGTAAGAGGTATATTCGTTTGGCGTTGGGGGTTGAGGCCTCGGGACCTATCGATAAAGAGGTAGAGTCATCAGAAGGTGATCGGGAGTTTATCCGTCAGGTGAGAAGTCTGATTGAAGAGAGGATGACCGATTCCGGATTTAAGATTGGTGAACTGAGCGACTGTATGAATATGAGTCGTTCGAGTTTTTATAATAAGATTAAGGAGATAACCGGGCATGCTCCTGCGGACTATGTGCGTAATGTGCGGTTCAACAGAGCATTGGTTTTGTTAATGAGCAGAAAGTATACGGTGGCTGAGGTTGCGGACATGACGGGTTTCAGTGATCCTAAATATTTCGGGATCGTGTTTAAGAAACATTATGGGGGCTCACCAACGAAGTATATAAACAATTTATAGACCGGCGGAAGACCGGCAAGGGAGCCACCTTGCCGGTCTTCATTTTATTAACTAATCCGGTCGACTGGATTGAGAGAATTACTCTTATCTTTGCTATCCGAAAGGAGAACTGCGATGCAGAAGGATTGCAGAGATGAATGAACGTAAAATTATACATATCGATATGGATGCCTTTTATGCTTCTGTGGAGCAAAGGGATCATCCTGAATTGCGTGGTAAACCGCTTGCCGTGGGGCATGCCGAGGAGCGGGGAGTAGTGGCGGCGGCGAGCTATGAAGCGCGTCGGTACGGAGTGCGTTCGGCTATGTCGTCACAGAAGGCGAAACGCCTGTGTCCGCAATTGATTTTCGTTCCCGGACGGATGGACGTATATAAATCGGTTTCCCGCCGGGTACATGAGATCTTTCATGAATACACCGATTTGATTGAACCCCTTTCGTTGGACGAGGCATTCCTGGATGTGACAGAGAATAAACAGGGGATCTCGCTGGCGGTAGATATAGCCAAGGCTATCAAGCAGCGCATCCGTGAAGAGTTGAACCTGGTAGCATCGGCGGGTGTATCTTATAATAAATTTCTGGCAAAGATTGCTTCGGATTTTCGCAAGCCCGACGGACTTTGTACCATCCATCCCGATCAGGCGCTCGATTTCATCGCCCGTCTGCCCATCGAGTCATTTTGGGGAGTAGGACCGGTGACTGCCCGGAAGATGCATTTGTTAGGTATTCACAATGGCCTTCAGCTACGTGGCTGTTCGTCGGAAATGTTGGTACGGCAGTTTGGTAAAGTAGGACTGCTCTATTATGATTTTGCACGAGGAATCGATCTCCGTCCCGTAGAAGCGGTATGGATACGTAAATCAATTGGTTGCGAACATACGTTGGAGAAAGATATTCATGTGAAATCGGCTGTGATTATAGAACTTTATCACGTAGCTACGGAACTTGTGGAACGGTTGCAACGGAAGGACTTCCGGGGAAAGACGCTGACGCTGAAAATCAAATTTCATGACTTTAGCCAGATCACACGGAGCATGACGCAGGCTCAGGAACTGACGAGCCTTGAAAGAATTCTGCCTCTTGCCAAACAGTTGCTGAAAGAGGTGGAGTATGAGCAACATCCCATTCGGTTGATAGGGCTTTCGGTGTCGAATCCGAGAGAGGAGACAGATGAGCATCGGGGAGTGTGGGAACAATTGAGTTTTGAGTTCAGTGACTGGGTAAAATAGTTAAAGATCGGGATGCGGGGATGAAATAGTCGGGTGATTGTATCTGTTTAGTATTATTTTTCTTATCTTTGGGAGTGATACGGCATTGAGAACTAATAAATTATAAAATATGATGAACCTGAGCAGATGTCCAATTCTCTTGTTGCTACTATTTGCGTTGTTCTGTAGTTGCCATGATGAAGACAGGGAGGATACACCTCCGACCGACAAACGAACCGCGAACTTCATTGTGAAATATAACGATGGATCCGGAATACATCCGGATTATAATGCTAAAGTATATATTTATTATGGAATATATTCGATGGATATTGCAGGTTTCCACTATCTTCCGGATGGAGTTCTGGAATATCGCGGACAGGAAATAGTTCCTGATATAGAATTGTCTGCTGATGGGAAAGAAGATGTGTCACTGTTATTAAATAACACGGAGAAGGTAACGGTCGTGGTTGAGAGTTCCTTTTATGAAGGGAAAATAGGAATAACAAGTTACTCTCCGGGGGATATGCCCATAAAGGGTACATTTATATTTGGAGGATAGTATGATGACTCGGGACGGCCTCCTGAATGTCTGTCTTCGTTTTATGAATTATAAGGAAAGGGAGAAGTCGAAACTTCGCCCTTTCTGTATAGAGGCTCTGTTTGCCATGAACAGAGCCTTTGTTTGCTACGGATGGAGCCTCTGTTCTGCTTCTGTAGAGTCTCTGTTTCCGGCAAGTGCTTACTTCATTTGTTTTCGGAGCAACCGGCTTCCGGTGCTTTTCCCGGTTGCATCCGGGGAAATTGCCGGTTTCTCCGCAAAAGTCCTTGAAGCCGCCGGAATCTGTTTGCTACAATCCGTGTATCACTTTCATCAGTTGTTCGCCCAGTCCGATGGTATAGCCTTGTGAAACAAAAACTACCCGGTTGAACGTATCACCGATAATAAACATCGGCAAGATGGTGCTGTTAGGCAATTTCATCGATTCGGCAATTTGTTTCTGGATGGTTCCGTTTACATCGATACCATAGGTAATGGTCGAAGGCAGTCCGGGGAATTCTGTCGGACGGAACTTCTTATATTGTTCTTCATTAGGGAAAAGCAGTACCATTTTACGGTCCCATTTTTCGAATTCGCTGCTTAAAGCCGCAATATCTCGGAGAGCATGGTTTGTCGGTTCTTGTCCGGCTCCCAACACGGCAACTACGAAATATCCCCGTCCGCAAGTCTGAAGAATGCTTTGCGGTTCGGAGGCTCCTATCGGCAGGTAGGTGGATTCGGAGTTGAAATTACCGATCACCTGCACCTGATCCTTACTTTCGCGCATCACCAGATCGACAGTTGTTGTCTTTCCCTCTTCGATGGTGAAGAAAGTGATGTTGGCCAACACTGCTCCACTTGCCATACGGGTTCCGGTTACCATCATGTAGTATCCGGTATCCATGCGAGCGCCATTTTTCAGTAAGTTCGACCAGGTGGCTCCTCCGCCCATATCTACGTCCCCTTCATCGTAGTTCAGCAATTGGAAAGTCCCGTTGCGGAATTTCGAGAGAGTGAAGTGTGAATAGTATTTCGGATCGCTCAACGAAGGGATAGGCTGGTAGCGGGCTACGAGTGTTCCGGTCGGTGCCTGTGTCTGCTGTGCTGCTTCAAAATCCACATCGTAGACTTTACCGTTCTTTAGGTCGTTGTCATTGAAACTCCGGTATTGAATTTTTCCGGTCACTTCGTCTATCCAGGCGGGGATACCCAGACTACGTGCCATGGATACAAAGAAAATGTTACGGGACTTTTCGTCTGCTACCCGGGCTTTCCATACTCCCATTGGAGACATCGGAATACGTTGTGAGTTCAGTTCATTGTTGATAGTGATCTCTTTTCTGCACCATTCTACCAAAGCCTGTGGATTCTTTCGGAAAGCTTCCGCTTCAGTTGCCGGGATCTCTTTCTGGAAGAATGCTTTGTAGGGAGTGATCATTTCGTTGGCCACACGAGGGTTCAGTACGTTGCTGCAGAAGTCCTCGGAACCGGGCAGACCGGAGTTATTCAGATGATCGTTCAGTACTTCCGAACTAACATCTCTTAAGTCCTTGGCCGAGATTACTTTCAGCAGGCTGATGGCCTGACCGGCTTTATCGGCTTTTACGGCAGCAGAAAGGAAATTTGTCAGAGTCTGATGGTTACCTCTGGAAGCTATCAGTAGGCGTACTGTTTCGGTTTCATCCAGCTTGTTCTCTTTGGCAAAAGTCCGGGCTTGCTCTTCGGTAATGAAAGTGGCTACGTAAGCATTGCGGATGGAATCTTCCTGTGCCATGCGGCGGTCGTTTTCAGCACGTTGCTCCGGAGTCACTTCGGGCAGGTTGGCACCTTCGGCCGGAGGAACAATATCCAGTGGGAGTGAATAGGTTTCACCGGCGTTTTTGTCCAGTGCGATCTTCAGTTCGTTATCTTTGCCGAATGACAATTTGGAATAACCGAACCGTCCGTCTTTAGAGGCCCATACCAGCATATCGCCCTTGCCGGCAGTCAGCGATGCGCGTCCTGCCTTATCCGTATGTTTAGTGGCTACGGTGTAGAATTCAGCATAATTGTACACCTTGAACTCTACAGTGGCATCGGATACCGGCTGCCCTTCGGCATCTGTCACCAATACCGAGCCTTTGGCCGTCGGGGCATAGTTGTTGATTACATTGATTTCCGTATAGTTCGGAGTTTCGTACATGATTTCCTCTTGTCCGGCATAGCGTCCGAATACTTTGGTATGCATCAGCATGCCACGGCTGGCAGGAGCATTAAACCAGCCCAGGTTCAGTACCGGTTCCGGTTCGCAGGCGCCGAAAAAATACCATTTACCATCTACCCAGGCTTCTACCCAGGCATGGTTATCGTCGGTATGCGCCCAACGCGGAGTATAAACCTGCCGTGCCGGAATGCCTACCGAGCGGAGAGCGGCTACAGTGAAGGTCGATTCTTCACCACAACGGCCATAGGCAGTCTTTACCGAAGCGAGTGGGGAACTGGTACGGGCATCGCTTGGGGTGTAGACTACCTTTTCGTGGCACCAGTGGTTCACTTCAAGCACAGCGTCGTGCAGCGACAGGTTCTTCACACGATCTTTCAGTTCATTGTAAAATACCCGGCGCGAGTCGTCCAGATTTTCGTTGTTTACCCGGATAGGGAGTACGAAATGGCGGAATACGTCATCGGGGATCTCTTTTCCCCAAGGCATTTCGCGACGCGCCTGATCGGAGAGTCTGACATTCTCCAGATAGTAGTCACCTGTATAATCCGTCACGTCACCTGTGGGCATATAGGCATAGAGGAACATCAAAGCCTCCTGTTCGGAAGTGGTGAGTTTTTCATTGAACACTGCGAACAGATCTCCGTTAGGGAGCTGTTGCTTCTTCTTTTCAAAATCTTGCGTCACTTGGCTACGGTAAGTCTCATCTTTCAGGAAGTGGGACTCACTGCATGAAAAAAACGCAACCGACAACATCGGGATGATTAGAAAGCGGGTCAGGGTTTTCATACAATTTGTTGTTAAATAAGGCTTCGCTCCTTTTTCTCTCCCGGAGAGAGGGGAGGAGTGAATGCTGTTGGTTTATATATTTGATTATGATTGCTTTTTTTGTTTCCTAAAATCCGTTCATAGGGAAGAGTACTGTGGGGATCAGCAATACCATTCCCAAAATGATGAATAAAAGAAGTACCTTCCAGAACCATTTCACCCATATCTCGTAGGGGATGCGGGCGATGCCCAAGGCTCCCATCAATACGGCGGAAGTAGGTGTGATCATGTTGGTAAATCCGTCACCAAACTGATAAGCCATTACTGTAGCTTGCCGCGAAAGTCCGATGACATCGGAAAAAGGTGCCATGATAGGCATGGTTAATGCAGCTTTGGCCGATCCGGACGGGATAATCAGGTTGATCAGTGTCTGTATCAGGTACATCACCCCCAAAGATACTATTTTTCCGGTTTCTCCCATCAGTGAAGCCAGAGAATGTAAGATCGGGTCGATAATATGTCCGTCTTGCAGTATTTGGATGATCCCTCCTGCCAGACCTACCACAATGGCAGCTGATAGCATATCTTTGGCTCCGTCCATGAATTGCCTGATGATGTTATCTGTTTTTTCACTGTTGGCAAATCCCGAAAGAATACCCATTGCGAGGAAGATGGCGGAGATCTCCGGCAGATACCAGCCATGTCCCATGACACCGGTAATCAGGAAAAGAATGGTGAACGCAAGCAAGGTCAGTATGAAGAACTGGTTGGATTTACGTAAACCCAGCCAGCCGAAGACGGCAAATAAAACAGACAGGGCGGGCACTGCATAGCAGGTGACAGACGCTTCGCCTATTGCGAAGGTACTGGTTGGGTAAATGATGGAAAACAGGCATAAGGATATGAGTAACAGTATGTAGACGATCCATGCCGGACGAGTCGTGACACGGGATATCTCTCCGCTGCTTTTTTCTTCCCGTTTTCGCCAATAAGCGTCGGCATGATACATGGGTGATTTCTCCGGATGCTTTTTAATGACAGCGGCATATCTGAGTACACAGACTATCAGGACCGTGGTCAGTATCAGCCAGCAAAGCATGCGATATTCAAATCCGGAAAATAGCGGTAAGTCGGACAAGCCTTGTGCAATGCCAATGGTAAACGGGTTCAGTACGGCGCCCGAAAAACCTATGTGGGCAGCAACATATACCATGCAAAGCCCCGTGATGGAATCATATCCCATCGAAATGGCCAACGGGACGATGATAATGACAAAGGCCAGGGTTTCTTCACTCATGCCAAATACGGAGCCGAAGAGGCTGAAAAGAATAATGACTAAGGAAATCACCACATTATTTACACCCAATGATTTAATCAGTCTGTGCTTTTCAAGCCCCTTCGTAAAGTTCAGAAACGAAAAGATGCCGGTATCGATGGCACGACTGCTGTTCATTATCTGAAAGGCACCTCCCATGATCAATAAGAAGGCGATGATTCCCGCTTGCCGTTCGAAGCCTTCAAGAAGAGCACTGAACACTTGCCAGGTCTGTGGTGTCTGTTCTACCCGGTGGAAAGAGTGGTCTATAATGACTGTGCGGGAAATGCCGTTGATGTCAATGGTCTCGCGCACATATTCACCTGCGGGAATGATCCAGGAAAGCACTGCACAGAGCAAGATGACAGAAGAAATGATGGTGTATGTGTGGGGTATCCGTTTTAGCATAGTCGTTTTTCTTGATAAAGCGCAAAGTTATGCAATATATTTGTAATATGCACTTGCCAAATTTGTCCTTATAAAAAGAAAAATCAACTAATAATACACTTTTCTTATGTTTTAGAACATGTTTTCGGAAACATTTCGTATCTTTGCAGTGTTAATAAAGAAAACAAGATGTAAAACCGCTCTTCAAAACGTGGAGAGCAAAAAAAGAGGACCAAAATTATGAAAAAGAATGCAAATGAAATTATGATGTTGCAGTACCGTATCAAACGTTACCAAGCAATGGGAAATGGAACAATGTGCCAGCTGTTGAATGGCAAACTTCAAAAACTGCTTGCAAAGCAGGTTACCATGTAATTAAACACACCTATATTATATGAATAAGAAGCGGGGAATCGGATGATTCTCCGCTTTTTTTGTCATTTATCTGTCTGTACCGGGAACAATCATTATGAAATATTCGTTAATTAAACAACGAATCCTGTTTTATCTCAAATTTATTACTACGTTTGCGGTCACTATGATAAAGTACGTATTCTGCATATTGATAGGTATCTTCTTAATGTATGGAGCCGGTTGCACAGCCCCTGCAGAAGAGAACGCGCAACTTCCTGCGGGAGTTACTACAACCTTTATATCGCAATGTGCCGGAGACCACTCTTTATTTAATGACCAGACGGCTGACTCGAAAGTGAGTGATGCCATCCTTCCTCACGGTTCTTTTTCACGGGAACTCGGTTCATCCAAAGTATTAAAACTTAAATTACAGACTGCCATCCGCTTGTTTAATACCTTTCATATCCGCCAGTCGGAGAAGGGAGATGCTTATCCGGATTTCAATCATAACTTCATTAAATATTCCAGCGGGTATTATGTATACTCGTTAGGGCATATCCTGATTTAGCTTTTCGGTTTCACACTTCCGTATTGAAGTGATTGGGTAACCCCATTTATCTGTTTCGATAAATGCCGGGGAAGTGTGTCTTGTCTCCCCCCGGCAGTCGGCATTCGTTGCATTTTATTTTTCAATCTAAAATCATACCATGTTATGTTTAGTTTATTGTTATCCACTTTTGCCATGATGGGGCTTACCTTCGTCATTGGCTTTTTCGTTGCCGGAGTAATAAAGCTGATTGCTTCTGCGGCTGATTCATTGGCTTTCTACAGTTCACACCAGGAAGAGCTTGCCCGGTTGAAACGTATTCGGAAACTTCATCAGAAAGTAGCTATCTTGATAACCGAAAGTGCCCTTAGCGACGAGGAGTACGGGAGTGACGGACGTGAAGACTTCAGCAGGGGCATCACCAAACATCCCGGAGACAATCGCGGGTTCTACCATGGTGTCAGTCCCGGTGAGCCGGAACGCGGACTGATGGATTATTTTTATCCGGAAGATACAAGATCCATGTTTCTTCGCAAAGAAGAGCAAATGTTACAGCATGACAAAAAGAACAATAAGAAAGCATCTTCAACCAATAAAAACAAATAAATCTTGATAGTATGGAAAGTATAGACTTTGGAACCCTGTTTCAGGGATTTGGAACAATGATGGCCAGCGGATGGTTTCTGGCCAGTGCCCGTATGTTTTTAATAGCTTTGGGATTTCTGCTCATCTATCTGGGCTGGAAAGGTGTGCTTGAGCCGATGGTTATGATTCCGATGGGACTGGGGATGGTAGCCATTAATTGCGGAACACTGATTATGCCCGACGGAGCATTGGGGAACCTTTTTCTGGACCCTATGTTATCGGATACGGACGCGTTGATGAATACGATGCAGATTGACTTTCTGCAACCGGTATATACATTGACGTTTAGTAACGGACTGATAGCCTGCTTTGTGTTTATGGGAATCGGTACGTTGCTTGATGTCGGATTCTTGTTGCAGAAACCGTTTGCCAGTATTTTCCTGGCCCTTTGTGCTGAGTTGGGGACTTTCCTTACAGTGCCTATCGCTTCGGGTCTGGGGTTGTCTTTAAAGGAAAGCGCTTCTGTTGCAATGGTCGGCGGAGCCGATGGACCGATGGTGCTGTTTACTTCGCTTGCCTTGGCCAAACACTTGTTTGTGCCTATTACGGTGGTGGCTTATCTGTATTTGGGATTAACATACGGGGGATATCCTTATTTGGTAAAGCTGCTGATTCCTAAACGTCTGCGTGCTATTAAGATGGTGGAGAAGAAAGCTCCTAAAAATTATGACGCAAAAGTGAAGCTTGCCTTTTCTGCTATTCTGTGTGCTGTGCTGTGTTTCTTGTTTCCGGTTGCTTCTCCACTATTCTTCTCCCTCTTCTTAGGGGTAGCTGTACGCGAGTCCGGCATGAAGCATATCTATGATTTTGTAAGTGGTCCGTTGCTTTATGGTTCTACCTTTATGCTGGGATTACTGTTGGGTGTGCTCTGTGATGCCCATTTGTTGCTCGATCCGAAAATTCTGAAACTTTTGGTGTTGGGTATGCTTGCTTTGTTATTGTCGGGTATCGGGGGAATCATGGGTGGTTACATCATGTATTTCATTAAGAAAGGAAACTATAATCCGGTGATCGGTATTGCTGCCGTGAGTTGTGTACCTACTACGGCAAAGGTTGCCCAGAAGTTGGTAAGTAAAGATAATCCGAACTCTTTCATCCTGGGGGATGCACTGGGTGCAAACATTTCAGGAGTAATCACTTCGGCTATCATTACGGGTATTTACATAACGATTATACCTTATTTATAATAATGTTGTAACTGGCAGAATGATTTCATGAGTGACTGACAGAGTTTATCCATTTACAGTTTGTATATTTGTTGCTCTCAGATAGTTTGAAAGACAAGGTTATGAAAAAACTTATCCCTCAATATACCTTTTTAAAGAATAAGTACGGCAGTGAGTTGCTGGTGGACATAGTAGAACTGAAAGATATAAAGAAATATGTCGTTAAAAGTTCTGTTCATACTCTGACTTATTATGACATTACCTTTATCACCGAAGGGGAAGGAAGTTTCATTCTTGATAATCATACCTACCGGGGCGGTGTGGGAGATGTGTTCTTCTCCAAGCCGGGAGAGATACGTAGCTGGGATACAAATGCGATTGTGAATGGATATGCTCTGATATTTGAAGAAGAGTTTTTATCTTCTTTCTTTAAAGATTCTTTGTTTGTGCAGCATCTTTCCTTTTTCAATCCGGTGAAGGAATCGTTGAAAATACATTTGCCGGAACGCTCTTTTCTGCGTATGTTGCAACTTCTGCAATCTATTAAGGAGGAGATTGATCTGTTCAGACAGAATGACGTTCATGTGTTGAGAGCGCAACTTTATGAAGCGTTGATGCTGCTTAACCGTTTTTACGTGCAGACCGTATCGGATGCAGGGATAAACAAGGAAGGACGCAGTCCGTATCTTGTTCAGTTTGTACAGCTGGTCGATCGTGCGTTCAGTGAATACCGTACCGTGCGGTATTATGCCGGAAAACTGTGTATTACTCCTAACTATCTGAATGAAATAGTGAGTACCGCTATGCAGATAAGCGCCAAGCAATATATTCTGAATAAAGTGATGGAAGAAGCAAAGCGGATGCTTGCTTACACGGATTTGCCGGTTGCCGAAATCGCTTTCGAACTGAATTATGAAACGGTTTCTTATTTCAGCCGTTGTTTTCGCCGGTATACGGGAGAAACTCCTTTGGCCTACCGGAGAGGACATAAACCATAAAAAGTATCATTTCTACCTTTGTTTCTGTCACATATCCTCTTTTTCCTTTCTGTACCTTTGTGTCAGTGTAAAACTATTAAAATTTAGAACAATGAAAGATGTAGAGAAAACGATTGGGAATCTGATTGATAAGCAAAAGATCGCATTTATCGGATCTGTTGATATAGAAGGCTTCCCCAATATTAAAGCGATGTTACAGCCCCGGAAGCGTGAAGGTATCCGGACTCTTTATTTTACCACCAATACCTCTTCTATGCGTACCACTCAATACCTGAAGAACCAGCATGCTTGTGTCTACTTCTGTGACTCTCGCTTTTTTAGGGGAGTTATGCTGAAAGGTAAGATGGAAGTGCTTACAGATAATTCCACCAAAGAAATGATATGGAGAGAAGGCGATACACTCTACTATCCGCTTGGCGTTACAGATCCGGACTATTGTGTACTGAAGTTTACCGCTATCACCGGCAGGCGTTATGGAAACTTCAGTTCGGAAGATTTTGAGGTAGAGTAGGCTGTTTTCAATCTTAAAAGCTGATTGAAAACAGTGCTTCTACCTGGAATTTTCCATAGTCGATCGGCTGGATCAGCCGTACGCCTGTCGTGAGCGGATAACTCATACGCAGTACATTCCAATCGAAAATAAGATCGCCTCCGTAAGAGCTTTGTGTGCTCCAGTTGCTTTTGCGACTGGCTTGGTTGCGTGACAAGTCATAAAAAAGATTTGCACGCAGCCTGCGTATGTAAATCAGTGAACTGATGCTCAGGTCGGGCGAAAGCAGGGGTAAAGCATAATCTGCTTTGAAGGCCCATTGTTGGCGGGTTTGATATTGGAAATGATATCCGCGAGGCTTTTCCAGCAGATGTTTGGGGAGATACAGTGATTTATTGTCAAGGTCTTGATATTGGTAACCCAAGCGTAGCATCAATCCGTGATTCCTGATGATACCCGGCCAATAGGTAGTCAGCCGGGCAGCGTACAGACTACCGAAATTTTCCTTATTGAACGGGGTTTTCAAGTATTGTAGCCGAAGCTGGTAACCGTTTCGGGGAAGGATATCGCGTTGTGCTTTTCGTCTGTAATCATAAAATAGGATTTCCGGGAGAATGTATTGGAAGTTGCGATACTTTCCACTATGATACTCTTGATACTTATTGTTTGTGAAATAGTAAGTAAAAGCAGGCTGTATGCCTCGTATGCGTTGGTTACGTGTCAGGTTGAAAGGGAGGTAAACTCGCGCTTCCGCTTCCAGTAGATTGCGTCCGGGATAATATCCTTTGGTGATATCCTGACCTTTGTCATCTTTGGTCCAGCCGATATTGAAAGCCTTATCACCATAGTCGGCAGCAAGATTGATTATAGGGAACCAGCCCTGATAGGTGAATGACAGTTTACCGTGGTGGTAGCCTTCGTCATAATACCAGCCGGCTTGCATGATGGCGGTGTTCAGTGTATTTTGTGACATAATGGTTGCTCCCGGCTTGACAATTGTACTTAAATCACTTGCACTGCTGTTCATTGCTTCGGCCACATCATAATAGAAAGGTGCCCAGCTGTGTATCTTGAAAGTATGTGTACCTTTATGATAGCGTTTGGGGGTGAAATCGATGCTATCCAGACGGGCAGAGTCAAGGTCGAACTGTTCTTGAGCAGCCAATGTTTCAACGAATGGCATCGGAGCAGGACGGTCTAAATCGGCCTTTTCAAATAGCAAACTGTCAGTCGGCAACGCAGCAATCCGGTATCCGTCTGCTTGATAATCAGCAAAAAGCAGATGGTTGCCTGACTGGGAAAATGAAGGATCGAATGCACCGAAACGAGCGGCTGTCAGCCGATAAACCTGTTTGTCGGCGAGATGAAGACAGTAGATATTATTTGTGCCGTTGGCTCCCGACTCAAAAAAGAGTTTTCCGTTTTTCCAAGTAGGAGAGGTGATGTTGGCCGAGGTGGTTTTTATCAACTCCTTCCACTCTCCGGACCGCGGATTGAATTCCAACAGACTGATTCCCGAATCGGTTACGGCTATGGAGAAAATATCAAGGCCTTCTCCGAATGTGAGTTCTTTGATAAATGCGTTGTCAGGTACGTCGAAAGAGGATAGTTCTTTTCCCTTTTCCGCATTTATCAATACAAGTTGGTTTTTGCCTTCTACAGTGGGGCGGGAGACCGCAATGGTCTGACCGGACTTGTCGATAGCCGGGGCCAGATAACGTTGGCGTGGGGTGATTGTTTTTATCTGCTTTTTATCCAAATCATAATATTTCAGAACGGAATAGTTCTCGTGCGTCCAACGGAGCCCGGGAACCAATTCACTCCAGTAAATCCGGTTGTTCTGGAAGTTGAGACGACTATTGATACTTCCGATATAACTCAGATGCTTTTCTTTACCGTTGCTGATGGCTACCAGAGAGTTTATATCTTTCAGTCCGGATTTGACGGCAATAATTACACTATCATTGATCGATTGGGGATATCGATAAGAGGTATAGGCTTTTGAGGTAGAAGAGAGGTAGTCGGGCACAAGTGTACAGGTATCCTGTTTTTCCCATTCTTTCCGCAAGAAATCGAATGTGTCGTGCTGAAGCCGTTTGAAACTGCTTCCTGTGTAATGCTTGAATGAGCCTTCAAATAATAAATTCCGGACATAACGGCTGGTACTTTTATCCCAGATATCAGCTCCATAACGCTGGCGGGCATATGAAGCCATATCATAGCCCAATGCATAATAAGTTCCTGTATAATTTTTGTAAGATCCCATTAACCACTTGTCGAAAGTATAAGGCTTTCCGCCTGCTAATAATTGGGCACGATAGATCATGTTAAACTCCGGAAGACGTCCCCGTCCGCCATTTGACATGGCAGTTTCGGTGCTTACCGCATCTCCTTCGAGAAACCACACCGGAAGAAAAAAGGAGGCCACGCCGGCTGCCTGTTCACCTATTATATAATAAAGAGGTTTGAAGATACCATGCATCACCTTTCCGGTCTGGAATACGTGGCGCGACTCGTGCAATACCAGATGTTTATCCCATCTTTGAGTACTTAGGTCCGAAGAAGGAGTCGTAATCAGTTCCATCCGTCTCGGTGCCCAGGAAACCATTCCGTTGGATTGCATGCTGGCCGGATGGAGAATGACCGGGAAACGGGCTTTGATCGGCTTTCCGATGGTCTTGGACATATGGGGATATACATTTTCAAGAAAGATAGCATATCGATAGGCCATTGAATCATTTCCTTGCGGGTATACCAGATCATAGTGAGGCAGTTTCGCTATGTTCCATTTAAACCGGGCGGGATCCGACCCGTAATCCATGAATTGTGCATGAAGCCGGAGCGGTGCCAGCAGGCAAAGAAGCGAAAGAAACAGATATTTGGATTGTAACATGAGCTGATTTTAAATAGTTATCTGTTGCAAAGCTATAAAAAAATCTCAGTCTGTTCTGTTAAATTCGTTTATACATCAAGAAATTAGTCATTTCTATGCCGTTCACATCGACCGTTTGTTCTTTTTCGGTGATATATCCGTGTTTTTCAAAAAAAGACCGGGCGGTGATACTTACTTCCGAGTGAACCGATACAGCGCGACAATTGCGGGCATGCTCTTCAGCTTTTCTCAACAGACTGGAAGCGATACCCCGATGCTGATATTGGGGATGGACGAACATGCTGTGCAGATACCCTTTAGGGCTGATAGAGGTGAATCCGGCTACTTGTGATTGTCTGATATCTTCTGCTAACAGAAAACATAAGTCACTTTGAAATAATTCCTGCCAACGTTGTTGAGTTCCTCGTCCGATCCATGCTTGAATCTGTAGGTGATTATAATCGGCAGAACAAGTGTTCTGTACGCTTTGTGTAAACACTGTTTGCAGCAAACCCATATCTTGGATCCTTGCTTTTCGCAGCCGGACAGGAGGGATTTGCAGGTGTAAAACAGGAAATGGTTTTCCCGTTCCGTCCAAGGCATCGCGGCCTGTCACTTCAAATCCTTGATGTAGATAGAATCCTAATGCTGCCGTGTTTTGCTCATTTACGTCTACTTTATAAATGTATTTTTCACGGATGGCGAATTCAACCAGTTCACTGCCATAGCCTTGTTCCTGAGCCTTAGGACTGACAAACAGCATTTCGATACAATCGGTGCTCAGTCCCATGAAGGCAGCGATGGTTCCCGCATCTTCACGGATGACATAAAGTTGTACTGCGGCAAAGTATTCGTTCCGGATCAAAGGTTTATAAAACTGTATATCCGTTTCGGTCAGGAAGTGGTGGGTAGTGCGAACTGCCTCCTCCCAAACCTGAAGAAGCTCATCATACTCGTGTATGTTAGGTTGTTCTATCATTGGTTATTTGTTAAAAGTCAGCTTTCTTTTCAATATATATTCGTTGTCCGGACACCGGATGGGTAAATTCCAGACGTTCTGCATGTAAATAAAGTCTCTCTGCTTTCTTGCCGTAGAGTTCATCACCTGCGATGGGGCAATTCAGACCTGACGGATGGGCGGAGTGAACGCGTAACTGGTGCGTACGTCCCGTTTGCGGGAAGAAAGCGATACGGGTTCGTCCGTTTTTGCGATCTATTACGCAGTATCGGGTGACAGCCTTTTTGCCTGATTCTCTGTCTGCTTTTTGTCTGGGCCTGTCAAGAAGATCCGGACAAATGGGAAGATCGATGGTTCCTTCGTCAGTCGGTAAGATACCTTCCAGCAGTGCTGTATACTGCTTTTTAATGCTGTGGCTTTCAAACTGCGCCTGTAAGTGCTGATGTACTTCCTTGGTTTTGGCTACCAACAACAATCCTGAAGTTGCCATGTCCAGTCGATGTACGATCATCGGTCCCGTAGCTTCAGGATAGCGGGCTCTGAGTAGACTGTAGGCGGACAGTTCCTCCGATTTTCCAGGTACGGAGAGTAGTCCTTCCGGTTTATGGATAACCAGAAGCCATTTGTCTTCAAAGAGAATCTCTATTTCCTTTGGCGGGGCAGGGGCTGTTGCCAAAGGATCCGGTTCGACATCCAGACCTTGTAACATGTGACGTAAAATGGGCCCGCATTTTCCTTTGCAGGACGGATAGTAATAACCGTGACGCCTGATTTCTGTTTTCGGTGATTCTCCCCACCAGAATTCGGCCATGGCAATGGGCTTCAATCCATTTAGGTAAGCATATTGCAATAGCTTGGGCGCGGCACATTCACCTGCTCCGGCAGGTGGTATCTGCTGAATAGTTTGTTCGAAGATAGCACACAAGTTCTTGCTTTCTCCTCTGGCATTCAAAAAGCTGAATTGATGGAATAGCTTTTGCTGCAATGCCGCCGAACGGTTTTTGCGTTCTGCTTTGAGAGATTCAATCTGCGATGAAATACTTTCCAGTTCTGCTTTCACTTCGGAAATTCGCTCTTTCCAATATCTTTCCAGACGTTTGAATTCTGCTTTCTGATATTGGCTTTCACGTATCATGGCAGCTTGTTCATCTTCATCCGGTTGCTGCTGCCGGCGCTGTTCCCGTTTTTCTTTTGCCGTTTTCAGAGTCTTTCTCGCTTCGGTCAATATCTGTTGTGATGAGGCTGTTTCTTTCGCCAGCCTTTGTTGGAGTTTCACATACCGGTCACTGTTTTGCAATTGTCCGATTCGGCGGTTGATAGCCGAGATTTGTTCTTCTTCTATCTTGAAGAAACCATCCGGTTGCAACAAATCGTATACCGGTGGTACAAAGAAAGAGTGTGAATTGCTTCCGCACAAGTTACCCGAGAAAGCAGCCAGATATCCCATTTGTCCGTTAGAAGTACGGACTATCAATACGCCGAACATTTTTCCTTTGTCCAATTCTTCTTTCCATCTTGTCTGTTTATTTATGTAAGCCTGTACTTCTCCTGCTGCCATTACACATAACGGATGAGGAGTGTAATGGAAGGGATAAGTAAACAAGTGGGGCAATTCGATGCCGGCAATGGAGGTCTGGAAGGAATGAAACATGCTATTTTATTGGATTTAAACGGGATCTTGTGCGACAATTTTCAAAAGTTCCTCGAAGGAACTTACTTTATCATATTTAAGCTTTCCACCGTTTACATTCGCAAAATGTTTTTTGGCACATTCTATCTTTGCCCTTTCTATTTCCCGGTCTTGCAGGGAAGAATCGCTGGCTTTGGTTTCGGCTATAAAATAAGGATACTTCGACAACTTTTGTTTGAAGACGATGGCCCAGTCCGGATGGTATTTTCCCATCGGAGTAGGGATATAGAAACTGCTGGGTAGTTTTACATAAGCTTCTATTTCGTCATTTTCTTCTAGTTTTTCCATGAATGTTTTTTCATTTCGAGAGTCGAATCTCACATGGTCGTACAGATGTTTATCTGCTTTCATTGTGTTTACTCTCAAACATCCTTGAACAGCTGTCTGGGTAAAGACCGATACATCATAGTACTGGTCGATTGGGCTATATTCGATATGTTGTACTATCAGACGCGCTTTTTCTTCGTTAATCAGTTCCGAAGCCTTAATAATAAAATCTTCGGGATTATTTCTGAATTGGGCGAATACATTCGGTTTTATCCGGGCAAGAATCTGAGCAACTGCCTTTCGGGTCAGATTTGTGGCGTTTGTGAGTTTACCGAGCAAGTCATATTTTACTTGATCGTTTGCCATGGCATCTATCTTTTCATAGTGCGCCTGATTGGGATCTACTTTAAATGCCTCTCCCGAAACCAAAGTTGCTTTAGACTTGATTTCGTCCATTTTGCCTGTAATGACAGAAAGATAGAGCTGGGGTACTCTTAACTTTTCATTTAAGCTCCCGATTGCTTTCTCTACCAATTCTTTTTCGTCAAACTTTACGGTGTAGGTTGACTTACTGCATAGCAGCTTCAGCAATTCCTGAAGTTTGCTGTTTTCAAGTTTATCTTTCGACAACCGAAGATTTATGTTGTATTTCCTTGCATCGTCCGGCTGCATCTCTCTTGGATTATAGATAGAGGTTAGGATGGTCATGATAGACGCCTTATAATCGGTGAGCTCATCGTCGAAAATCACTTCTCCCTGTTTACGGTCATCATAGAATTTGTCTGTCAGTTCTCCTTTCTTGATGTACTTGTTTTCAAGTAAAGAGTCGTAGATACTTTGTGCTATATCTTCGGTTGCTATGATGGTTTCACCATTAGGCAATCGGAGCGTCTTGTCCTTGAATAATTGGATAGTTACTTTTTGTGGGCGGTCGGCTATGGCTTCTGCCATTTCTGTCTGTAAGCCTTTGGCAAACGATTCATACGATTCACTGGCTATCACGGTCAGTAGGTTGACACGATGTACTTCTTCGTCTAAAACGTTGGCGTCCATGCGATCTCCCTGTCCGTTTACGCAGAGGCGCAGCCCGCGTCCCACCTCCTGACGCTTGCGTACCTCTGCCGAACTTTGTTTCAGGGTACAGATTTGAAAGACGTTCGGGTTATCCCATCCTTCCCGCAGGGCGGAATGTGAAAAAATAAAGCGGATCGGCTCTTTTCGGTCAAGCAGGCGTTCTTTATTTTTCATAATCAAATCGTATGCCTCCTCATCTGTCGATTCTTTGGTTCCCCGCTCGGTTTTACTGTCAATCAGCTTTCCTTTTCTATCTTTGGAGAAGTACCCTTCGTGAGCTTTTGATGCCACGGTCGATTTTAGATAATTGATATATTCCGGCTGATTGAATAACGAAAGGTCCAAGTGCTTTATGATATCGGTATATTCCTGCTCGAAAATCTCGGCATATTCTCCTTTTCCGTCCGGGTTATACTGGCGGTATTTGGCTACTTCATCGATGAAGAAAAGGGAGAGAACTTTGATGTCTTTCTCAAACAGTTCCTGTTCTTTCTTAATATGTGATAAGATGGTTTCTCGTATCTGGATACGTCGTAGTTGAGTTTCGTTGACGCTACCCGTTACGTCACCTGCATAAAGCTTGATGCCGTTCCGGAAGGTGACGGAATTTTCAACGCCGTTGATATCTGTAATTACATAGTCGTTCCGGTATTCTTCCAGACGGTTTGATTTAGCGTACAAGTCATCATTTACTTTCAGAGCCCGTACTACCTGATTCACTGCTTTGGTTCTTTTTACTTCGAATCCGATATTGGCAGTCGGATTTTTGTCCGGATACAGATTTAAACCTTCCAGATAGACGAAGCCTTCAGTGGCTGTTGTTCCACTGATGGAAATGCCTTTGACGGCAATCTTCTTAACCAGTTTCAGGTTGTAAGCTTCCATCGCGTCCAGGCGATAGACCAGATTATAGAGTTCGCGGTGTGTAGCCGAATAACGCAGTGTGAACAGGGGATTGAATCGTTTCAATCCCTCTTTTGTTTTGGCTCCTTCTACCGACTGAGGTTCGTCGATAATCAGTATCGGGTTCATCTGCGCAATCACATCGATGGGACAGTTGCCGCCAAAATCATCCAGCTTCATGTAGATGCGGCGGGCATCTTTGTTCGTTGCATTGAACTTCTGTGAATTGATGATCATTACATGGATTTTGCTGTCTGTGACAAATGCGTTCAATTCACCCAACTGTTTGGAGTCGTAGATGAAATAAGACAGAGGGGTGCTGTAATCCGAGGCAAAGTGTTCCTTCATAATCTCCAGGCTTTTGTGGACTCCTTCGCGGATGGCAACACTGGGTACGACAATGATGAACTTGCACCAACCGTAGCGTTTGTTCAGTTCGAAGATGGTTTTGATGTAGGTATACGTTTTACCTACACCCGTCTCCATTTCGATGGTGAGGTTGTATTTCCCTTCCAGTGCTTCCGACGGTTTGATTTGTTGGGCACGCTGGATATTCTGGATATGTCTCAGAACGATTTCATCTGTGAGTTGGGGTACGACAGGGTGGTTACGGAATCCTGTAAATCTTTCGTAACTGGTCTGGCCGTCTTTCTTCCGGGTCTCTATTTGATAGTCGAGCATCTTGTATGGCTGCCCGGCAAAAACATCACATACCGCTTTTGCTGCGTCTTCCTGAAACTTCTGATGTTTGAATTTTAATTTCATTTCTGTATCTTCCTTCTCTGTTTAAAGAATCTCGATCGTAGTACCGGGAGATAATGTTTTGAATATCTCGTCTATATTGATACGATCGGCACTATTACGGAATGAGGCGTCCCGAAAGACGACCCGGCGCGGTTGCCTGCCGGCTATTTCACGGAAGACTTTTTCGGGAATCTGTTCAGCGAAACATGCCATTAATTCGGTCTTGTCGACAGAATAAACCGTGTATCCATTTATATCCTCTTCATTGTGTGGGAGTGACAGGGATAGTCCCAGGTTGGTCAGGCAACCATAAAGCAGATCGAGTCCGGTACGGTCTTCTTTGATATTATCAGTGAAATAGAATAAATCACTCTGTGAATATTCCTTTGCACTGTAGTACACGTCCTTCATATTGCTGTCGGCAATCCGAAAAACACGGAAACCGATGTCCGGGCGGTCCTTTAATTTAAGTTGGTTGCATTCCGCCTCAATTGTGTCTCCGGCACGTCGAATACGTTCTTTGGACAGTTCGCAGATGTTCAATGCTTTATGCTTTTCCGTGAGGAAGTCGATCGCATTTTGCATGATCTCTTTTTCACTGGGAGTCTTGGCCTTTTTTATTGTTTCAGTCACATCTTCCGGCAGTTGCACGAGAATGTACTTCACCTTGTTTTTACGTGGTTTCATGTTCATCCGCATAACCGCTTCGGCAGTAGTGCCACTACCTGAGAAGAAGTCCATTACAATACAATCTTTGTTTTTGGTGTCGATAAACTCACATAAATATTGAATCAGACTGACAGGTTTCGGAAAGTTGAACACTTTCTTATCAAAGAACTGTAGTTGATGGTTACCGGCCTGTTCATTGGTTTCAACTCCTACTTTGTAATTGATCAGGTTGGGCGGAACTTCCGGATCATATTCCAGCTTTTCGTACGAAGGACTTAACTTGAGAGTCGGTATTTTGATTGTTGTTCCTTTTTGTATCTCTTTGTCCAGATTCGCTTGGCTCCATTTGAATTTGGCTTTCAGCTTGACGGGAGTTGTAAACAGTCCGTCACGTACGGTGGTATCTTCCAGTAATTCCACGTCATACGCATCTGTTCCGTACATGCCCGCTTTGATCACTCCGTCGGGGATGGAAGTAACTACTTTGTTGGCCGGGAAAGTCAGAATGCCGACGGAATTCGGTTGATTCAACAGACCGTTTGAACTGACCGACTCCTTCTTCAGACCCTGGAATTTCATGTCGTTTTTCTTCTTCTGATAGCAGACGATGTATTCGATGATTTGCTTGCTTTTTTTCGAGAGATTTTCCGGAGTTTCCGTCTTTGCCCAATTAAATACATCGATGAAATTAGAAGCATTGAATACTTCATTGCCTATTTTAATCAGATTTGCCAGTTCGTGATCATCAATAGAAATGAAAATGATGCCATTATCATTTAACAGGGTACGGGCAAGCATCAGCCGGGCATACATCATGCTACACCAATCGGAGTGAAACTTTCCGTTAGCCTCCGTATTCTGAAACAATCGTTGCCCTTCTTCATTATATCTTCCCTGTTTCTCGTCGGATTCTTCCTGTGAAAGAGCGAATGTATCATTGAAGATAAAGTCTTTACCCGTGTTGTAAGGCGGATCGATATAGATAACGTCTACCTTTCCTGCATAACTCTTTTTCAGGAGTTTCATTGCGTCCAGATTGTCTCCCTCGATGTATAGGTTTTGGGTCTGTTCCCAATTCCTGCTCTCTTCCGGGCAGGGACGCAATGTTTTGCGGATAGGATGCGCCGCCTCTCTTATCGCCTGCTTCTTGCCCACCCATGTTAATTCGTAACGTTCGTCGTCATCATATACCACTCCCATTTCTGCTTGGTTGGCTGTAAGGAGGAATTTCAGTTTATCAAAGTCGATAGCTTTATGTAGTTGTCCGTCCTTACCCATCGATTCAGTGACTACGTTTGGGAAGAGTTCGGCTATTTTATTCAGGCTGTCCTCTGCGATACTCACAGATTCCATTTTTAGCTTTTCCATATATGATTTCATTTTTGTCCTGCAAAGTTAAGATTTTCATTCTGATTGGCTAATTTCCTCTATAAATAATGTGTGTTTAAGGAAGTAACCTACCGATATCACGAACCGGTTGTTAGCTTACGTAACAAGGCAAGTGCTTTATCTTGCTGACCGGATAGTCTTATGTTCTAATCCCACATAGAAAAACATGGGGATGTTTGCTATCAAAACATGGGGATGTTTAGGTGGGCAACATGGGGATGTTTAGTATAAGAACATCCCCATGTTTTGAGATTGATGATTAGGAGGAGAGAGGCATAAGGTGCGAAAGTACTTCCTGAATTATAGGAAGCAAGCGTATTTACTTGTATTTATTTTCATAGAATATGCCTTTCTGAATACTTTTGCCTATTTTTGCGTATTCAATCTATTGACAGAATGGAGTAATATTTAGTTGAAATTTTATAGTAAAAATCATGAAAAACGCAATTGGTAATTGTAGGCAGCGAAAAGCAGTGCTGTTCGCCCTCGCTTTGCCTCTGATGTTTTCCGGTTCGCCTATGTAGGCTATGCATCGGTCCGAAATCGTTAGAGAAGTGACACAACAAAACTTGAAGATCGTTAGTGCAAAGAAAATCAATCCGACTACGATTGAAGTATTATTCTCTAATAATCAGAGAATGACATTCGATTTCTACGGGGAAAACATCTTCAGAGTATTTCAGGACAATGCCGGAGGAATCATCCGTGATCCGGAAGCAAAACCTGAAGCACAAATTCTGGTAAACAATCCCAGAAACACAGTTTCTACACTCAACTTGAATGATGGCAGCAATCTCATCTCTATCACTACGGGGAAAATCAAAGTGGAAATCGACAAGAATACTTCTTTGATGAAAGTGATCGACCTGGAAAAGAATGCTGTAGCTTTTGAAGAGGCCGAACCGGTACTTTTTGATAAAGGAAAAGTTACTGTAACTCTGAAAGAGAACCCCAACGAATACTTCTATGGCGGTGGTGTGCAGAACGGACGTTTTTCACACAAAGGAAAAGCAATTAATATTGTAAACGAAAATAGCTGGACAGACGGTGGAGTAGCTTCACCCACACCTTTCTATTGGTCTACTAACGGCTATGGTATGATGTGGTATACTTTCAAACCGGGTAAATATGATTTCGGTGCGGAAGAAAAAGGTAAAGTGAAGCTTATGCACGATTCTCCTTATCTTGATGTATTCTATATGGTTAGTGATGGTGCCGTAGGGATTCTGAATGACTTTTATCAATTGACCGGTAATCCGGTGCTGTTGCCTAAGTTCGGTTTTTATCAGGGTCACTTGAATGCCTATAACCGTGATTACTGGAAGGAAGACGAAAAAGGAATCTTGTTCGAAGATGGAAAGCGTTATAAAGAAAGTCAGAAAGATAATGGCGGAATCAAAGAATCATTGAACGGTGAAAAGAATAATTATCAGTTCTCGGCCCGTGCAGTGATTGACCGTTACAAGAATCACGATATGCCGTTGGGTTGGCTCCTGCCGAATGATGGATATGGTGCCGGATACGGACAGACGGAAACACTCGACGGAAATATTCAGAATCTGAAAAGTCTGGGTGACTATGCCCGTAAGAATGGCGTTGAAATTGGATTGTGGACACAATCGGATTTACATCCGAAAGAAGGCGTCAGTGCATTGCTGCAAAGAGATATCGTGAAAGAAGTTAGAGATGCCGGTGTGCGTGTGTTGAAAACAGACGTAGCATGGGTCGGTTGGGGATATTCGTTCGGATTGAATGGAGTAGCAGATGTGGGTCACATTATGCCTTATTACGGTAACGATGCACGTCCATTCATTATTTCACTTGACGGTTGGGCCGGTACGCAACGATATGCCGGAATCTGGTCGGGTGACCAGACAGGCGGTGTATGGGAGTACATCCGTTTCCATATCCCGACTTATATCGGTTCAGGCCTGTCAGGTCAGCCTAATATTTCTTCGGATATGGATGGTATCTTTGGCGGCAAGAATATGATTGTCAACACCAGAGACTTCCAGTGGAAAACTTTCACTCCGATGCAGTTGAATATGGACGGATGGGGATCTAATGAAAAGTATCCTCACGCTCTGGGCGAACCTGCCACTTCTATCAATCGCTGGTATCTGAAACTGAAATCGGAATTACTGCCTTACACTTATAGTTTCGCAAAAGAGGCTGTAACCGGTATGCCGCTTATCCGTGCCATGTTCCTGGAATATCCGAATGCTTACACCTTGGGAACAACTACGCAGTATCAGTTTATGTATGGTACCGATTTTTTAGTAGCCCCCATTTACAAAGCTACCAAAGCAGATGCTGAAGGCAATGATATCCGTGATGGCATTTATTTGCCCGAAGGAGAGTGGATCGATTATTTTACCGGAGAGAAATATCAGGGTAACTGTGTTCTCAACAATTTTGCCGCTCCTCTCTGGAAGCTTCCGGTATTCGTAAAGAACGGAGCTATCATCCCGATGACCAATCCTAATAATAACGTTGCTGAAATTAATAAGGGACTTCGTATCTACGAAATCTATCCGTATAAGCACATGATGACCGTTGAATATGACGATGACGGTGTATCGGAAGCATATAAAGAGGGTAAAGGAACCACTACTTTCATTGAATCGAATGTTGATTCAAAGAATAATGTGAAGATTTCGATTCGTCCTACACAGGGTGATTTCGATGGCTTTGTAAAAGAGAAAGCCACAGAATTCAGAGTAAATGTTACTGCTAAGCCGAAGAAGGTTTCTGCTCAGATAGGTAAAGGCAAAGTGAAGTTGACCGAAGTGTCTTCTATGGATGATTTCCGGAAAGGTGAAAACGTATACTTCTATGACGCTGCTCCTAATTTGAATAAGTTTGCTACAAAGGGCAGTGAATTTGAGAAGAAGGTTATCACTAAGAATCCTCAAGTTCTTGTGAAACTGGCCGCTACCGATATTACTAAAAATCAAGTTGTAATGGATATCGAAGGCTTCCAATATGCACCTGCCGATAATTACAGAGTAACCTCCGGTTCGTTGACCGCTCCTGCTGCCCGAATTGCTGCCGAAGATATTGAGGCTTATACCTTGAAGCCGACATGGAACAAAGTGCCGAATGCTGATTTCTATGAAATAGAATTCAATGGCATGCTGTATACAACAATAAAGGATACTGAGTTGCTGTTTGACGGACTGGCTGCTGAAACAGACTATACATTTAAGATTCGTGCCGTAAACAAGGATGGCTATTCGGATTGGGCTGAATTCGGTGCTAAGACAAAAGCTAATCCGCTGGAATTTGCTCTTCACGGAATCAAGGGTGAAACAACTGCGAAGAATCAGGAAGGATTTGATATCGATCGTTTGTTCGACTTTGCCGAGCTGGGTGATATGTGGCATACGAAGTATGGAGCAAAAGCACTGCCTTATGATATGATTATCGATCTGAGAACAGTGAACCAGCTGGATAAATTCGAATACCTGCCACGTACCGATGGTGGTAACGGAACGATCCTGAAAGGTACTGTATATTATAGTATGGATAAGGAAAACTGGACCGAGGCCGGAGCAATCGACTGGAAACGTAATGGTGATGTGAAAGTATTTACATTTACTGAACGTCCGACTGCACGCTATATCAAACTGGCTGTAACAGAAGGTGTAAACAACTATGGTTCGGGTAGGGAATTGTATGTATTTAAAGTTCCCGGAACCGAGAGCCGTTTGCAGGGTGATATCAATAACGATGGTAAGATCGACAATAACGATTTAACCTCGTATACCAACTATACCGGTCTGAGAAAAGGTGATTCCGACTATGAAGGCTATATCAGTGTAGGCGACATTGATCAGAATGGTTTGATTGACGCTTATGATATTTCTGTAGTGGCAACACAATTGGAAGATGGTGTAAGTGAAGAGCCGATTGAGAAACTGGATGGTACCATTGAAATCAGTACTGCTAAACGGAATTACAGTAAGGGTGAGGTTGTTGAAGTACTTGTAAAAGGTGTCAACCTCCGCTCTGTAAATGCGTTGAGTTTTGCGTTGCCATACAATCAGCAGGATTATGAATTCGTGGGTGTAGAACCTCTGAACCTCAAAGCTATGGAAAATCTGACTTATGACAGACTCCATACCAATGGTACAAAAGCACTCTATCCTACATTTGTTAACCTCGGAGCTAAAGAAGCCCTCGAAGGAACAAACGATCTGTTTATTCTGAAGCTGAAAGCGAAACGCGCTGTGAAGTTTGATCTGAAAGCTATTGATGGCGTTTTGGTCGACAAGAACCTGAACACACGTAAGTTTTAAACTTCTGTAAAAGAATACTCCGTTGTTTGAACGGAGGCAAATAAAAAGCTGCCCGGAAATTTTCCGGGCAGCTTTTTATTTGGAGTATCATTTAAATAGAAACAAGGACTTTAAAGTAAAATGTATCATGGAGTGGAAAAGTGGAGATGGTTTTAGTACGTTATAATACCATATTCCATTTATTTCTGTATGTTTGGTTTGGAACTATATTATTCCGTGTAAATCATCTTTTTAGTTATCCCTCCGTCAATCGTGATGTTTTCACCGTTGATAAAGTCATTTCCTTCTTCACAAAGGAATCTACACATGCGGGCTATATCTTCCGGTTTACCGACTCTTCTTGAAGGGTGTTGCGCATGGTCCTCCGGACGGAGACGATCGTAGTCATGGGTTTGTATCCAGCCCGGCGCAATAGAATTGACTGTGATATGGAATTGGGCAAGTGACAAGGCTAACGCGTGTGTCAGTGAATAGATTCCCCCTTTAGAGGCTGCATATCCCTCGCTGCCGGATTCACTCATTAAATATCTGGTAGAGCAGATGTTGATGATTCTTCCGTACGGATTGGATGTCGTTTGCGATTGACGGTGGATAGCCATGAAGTGTGAAGTAATAAATACCGGGCGTAGATTAATGGATAGAATCCTGTCGAAGTCTTCTACGCTTGTTTCAGTGATAGGAGAGAAGTCACTGATACCTGCATTATTGATTAAGATATCAATGTCATCCCATTCCTCAATGATGGATTGCATGCAGTGTTCAAGCATATCCTTGTCGCTTATGTCAACTTGATGAAAAATGGCTCCTGTTTCTTCTGCAGTATGTTTTCCTGCTATTTCGTCTTTGTCACAAAATGCCACCCGGTACCCACTTTTACAGAATATTTCTACAATGGCTTTACCAATTCCATTGGCTCCTCCCGTAACAAATACTCTTTTATAATTATGGGGCTCTGTTGTCGTTTGGCCCGGTTGTTCAGTTCTAGCAGGGTGAGTGATCCCCGTTTTCTTTTTGCCATATTTGCGTGCTTTTTCCCAAGCCGCTTTTCTGGCTTCATATTGCTCGTATTGTCTTTCGATATAATTGTCTGCCATACTTTCTATTTTATCTGTAATCCTCGGATGCAAATCTAAGGTAATATTTAGGTATTCAAATTGGGTATAAGGCAATGAATCTTAGGTTGTTTACTTGCCGATGCAGCATATTTGCACTATTAATTGTCAGCGTTTTGCTCTTTTAAACGGTACAAACCTTATTTTTACAATTACATTGAAAGTACCAGGAAATTCAATGTGCTGGTTTTCAGTGTTTTCGATATACGTGTTGTACCGCGTTTTTTTAGCCCTGTTTGCGGAAGTTCCCAATCAATTTTAGAGGATTGATTTGGTGGGTGTTACCGCATTGTGGTTACAAATGGTTTGCAGAGGCAAAGATAGAACTTATTATTGAATACGACACTATTCATTTGCAAGATTAGTTTTTCTGATTATTACTTTAGTCGAACTACTTTTCCCAAAGTACTGTCTTTAATTTGAGCTTTGGGAGCATATTTGTCAATTAAGGCCTGTGTTATTATTTTCTCAGCTTCAGAAGCGGATGGGCTGAGTGTGATTTCTATTTTTTCTAAAACCTCATCTTTAAGTTGCATATCATAGTATGTGAAAGGTAAAGACTTGTTACCTAAAAGGCTTTGCATAACTATGCTGGAGACTTCTGGATTAGCTTCCTCTAACATGGGGTTGCAGGGAAGCACATAGAGCACAAATCTTGTTTCATCTTGAAATGCCCAACGTTTGTTTTTGTAATATCCAAAAGGCTTCATTTGCATATTCATATCTCCTCGACCATCTTTAATATTAGTAATCTGAATACAATCTTTGGTGTATTGAAAAACATCATCTACGTATTCTACGTGTCGATAAAACAAGTCATTATTGTAATCTAATATAGGGATAATCAAGAAATCTGGATGAGTTAGGCTTTGTGGT
Organism: Bacteroides fragilis; assembly: GCF_019583405.1. Lineage (GTDB taxonomy): Bacteria > Bacteroidota > Bacteroidia > Bacteroidales > Bacteroidaceae > Bacteroides > Bacteroides fragilis_B. The sequence continues at coordinate 315,747 of NZ_SZUU01000003.1, forward strand.
GGAATTTTTGTTATAATAGAGCCTTGTGATTTCTGACCTCCAAAATCTAAATCAGATACGAGATACTCTTGAAACATTTCTTTCTCTACTGAAATTCGAATACCGCCAAAATCGCCACCATACATCTTCCAAAGGGGAACACTTTCCTCCGAATTTTCCGTCCAACATGAAACAAATACATATTTGCAAAAGCGAACGCCTAATGACTCAGCATTACCTTCTTCAAGGTCATCTACTTTATCAAGGCGATTAAATCTAATAGTCCTATTCTTTAGAATCATTGCTAATGATTCTAAGTTTGTATAGTGATGTATTTTCATGTTTATATTCTTTTGATTTTTTATAACTCAATAAATCGACTTGTACTGAATTCCTCTGTTTGGCCTCCATTGAGCAAATACCCCAACTGATTGGATATAATTTTAGTAGCCGCAATCTTGGTATTAATATTTTTGTGAGAATGACCATATATCCAATAATCAATTCGACTATTGGCAATGAAGTTTCCCAACTCTGTAGCATAGGCATTATTCATGCTATCATTTATTCGCTCTTTGGCAACAACTTGAAGAGTAGGTAGGTGATGGGTTACGACAACAATGTGTTTAGCGGTACTTTCGAGGACACTTTGCTTGATAAAGGCAAGGCATTTTTTATGTTCTACATTAAAATTCTCTATGCGTAAACGATGCTTATCATATAATATCTGGCAAAAATCGTTCATTCCTCTGAATACACTAACCTCGTTTTCTTCACGAATGTGTGACCACAAAGTTGAGAGAATAATATCAACATCACCTATTTGTATTACCTTATTATAATAGTAACCCACATTTTCGAGAAACATATATTGCCAAGAGTCACCACGAGCAGTTATGTCACCATTGTTATAAAATTCATGGTTGCCCGGCACCAATATCACTTGTTGATAGTTCTGAGAAGCCCATCTCCAAAACTTAATATTTGGCATAGTCCTGTCTTTGAGGTAGAAAGTATCTCCAGCTAATATCAAAATATCTCCTGTTATCTCAAACGGGATACTCTGAATATAAGCGAGGTTCTCTTTGAACTCCAAATGTAGGTCGGATGCAAACTGTATGCGCATAGGGTATTTATTTGCTAATTTCTACAGATATTTATGGCTCATTCAACTCCCAATGCCCCGATTTATTAGAGCCAATACGTTTAATTAAACCTTTCTCCTTAAGTGTTGCCATAATACGTTCACCCTGCCGTAAGGAAACCGAGAGCGATTCTGCGACCTCTTTTGCAGTTGTCCGATTATTAATTCGAATAAGTTCCAATGTACGCTGTTCGTTTATACCGACATTTATGCCGACATTTATACCGACATCAACACGAGGCTCTATACCTTCATCCTCTATTGATGCCTGATAATTACGAATTGTCTCCTCCAAGTTACGAATATGTTCATCAAACATAAAGTTACGAAACAACTCAATATCATCATTTTCACGGGTGGCAATAAGGGCTTCAATATATTCCGCTTTACGATCTTTGTTAATATTGGTGGGGATGAGCCCAAATTCAAACTGCAACTGATTCATCAGCAAACGAGACATTCGGCCGTTGCCGTCAGCCCAAGGGTGGATAGTTACCAAATGAAAGTGAGCATCGAAGCTCAATTTGTAGCATTCGCTAATATTTTCCTTTGAAAGAACCTTTCGTCTTTGATTTATACTTTCGCAGAGTTCTGATAACTTTATTGGCACCTTAGAGTAGTTCATATAAGAACGGCCTCCAGTACCAGCTGTGACATTTAGTAAACGTAGATCTCCATTTGCTGACGAAAATTCACCCAAAGCGGTTTGATAGCTTGTTGGAAAATTCACTCGTAGCTGCCCCCCTCCGTTCACTTTAAAGTGATCCCCTAAATTCACTCGAAAGTGCCCCCTTAAATTCACTCGAAAGTGATCCCTAGAAATTGCGCATCATTCTTGTTTATCCGGCCTATAATTCTATTTTGTTTGTTAAAAACAAATAAAAGTCAGTTATGCCCAATAAACAATTAGGAATGGAAAAGATTCGTCAAGTGTTACGTTGTTACTCCCAGGGTCATGGGACTAAAAGTATCAGCAGTATGTTAACCGTCTCCCGCAACACGGTAAAGAAATACTTACAGGTATTTCAACGCAGTGGTTTGGATTATGAAGGGATACTGTCCCTTTCAGATCAGGAACTCTCTGAGTTATTCCACGAAAAGACCAAAGTGAAGACCGAAAGTGAGCGGATGGAAGAACTAAAGTCGTTGCTGCCTGAGTATTGCAAGCGGCTTCAGAAGAAAGGGGTTACGCGTGAGGCTCTACACCGCGAGTATCTCTCTTCCCATCCGGATGGTTATGGACGCACCCGCTTCTATATTCTGATTCAGCAGCATATAGCTTGCAGCCGTCCTATCATGCATCTTGAGCATAAAGCCGGTGATAAAGTGTTCATAGACTTTGCCGGGGACAAACTCTCCATCATCGATCTTGATACGGGAGAAATCATCCCTGTCGAGGTTTTTGTCTCGATTCTGCCCTGCAGCCAGTTAACCTATGTGGAAGCGGTCATGAGCCAGAAAAAGGAGGATTTGATCCGTGCTTCGGAAAACGCTTTGTTATACTACCAGGGAGTTCCATCTGCCATCATCCCGGATAACCTCAAGTCCGCTGTTACCAAGAGCAGTAAATACGAGGCGATCCTGAATGAGGATTTTGCAGCCTTCGCCGAACATTACGGTTGCACCGTAATCCCCGCCAGGGCTTACAAGCCACGTGACAAGGCACTGGTCGAAGGCGCGGTCAAGCTAATCTACCGCAGTATCTATCCCAAGATACAGGAACGTGAGTTTTATGACCTGGATTCACTGAACGCGGCTATCCGTGTTGCACTGGAACTCCACAACAACGCTCCCCTGACAGGTCGTAAATGCAGCCGGCGGGAACAGTTCGAGGAGGTAGAACGGGATTCCTTGCGCAAACAACCCTATCCGCTTTGAGCTAAAACAGCGTTATAGGGCTACCGTCATGAAAAACGGCCATGTCCGCCTGGGAGAAGACGCCCATTACTACAGCGTGCCTTGCCGTTATATAGGCAAGAAGGTCATCTTGCTGTATAGCTCACGCGAGGTATGCATCTATTGCGGTTACGAGCTGATCGCTTCCCATATCCGTAATAGAGCCCGTTGCCGGTACACGACCATGGAAGAGCACCTGGCCTCACATCATCGCTATATCACGGAATGGAATCCGGACAAATTTATACGTGAGGCGGCGGCTATCCATCCGGATGTGGAGGCATATATCCGTCAGGTGATGGAAGAGAAAAAGCATCCGGAGCAAGCCTATAAATCATGCCAGGGCATTCTTAGCTTCGCACGCAGGGTCGGCAATACCCGACTGACCAATGCCTGCCGTTGGGCCACAAGCTACGGGCTGTACAATTATCCCATCATCGAACGCATACTTAACAACCGGCAAGATGAGTTTCCGCTGGAAGACAGTGCCGGGCAAGAAAAGGAAATGCCTTCCCACGGGAATATCAGAGGAAAAGAATATTATCAATAAACTAATCAGACGCAATATGGAAATGAATCAAGACACATTGGAAAAGATGTTCGGCATGAACCTCAAAGGCATGTATTATGCCTTTAAAACAAGTTTGGAGACACATCGGACGGAGAGCATGACCACTGACCAGTTCGTCTCGTGGCTGATCTCGAGTGAATGGGATGACCGCAGAAACCGTGCGGTGGAGAGGGCTATCCGGCAGGCCTCATTCAGATACAAGGCCACCATTGAAGAAATAGACTTCTCGGTGGAAAGAGGGCTGGACAAGAATCTTACCGGGCGTTTGGCTGACCTGACTTTTGTCAAAGAACGCAAAGACCTGTTCATTACCGGAAGTGCCGGAACAGGAAAGAGTTATCTGGCAACCGCTTTTGGCTTCCAGGCTTGCCAAAAAGGATATAAAGTTTTATATGCCAACACATCCAGACTTATGGGGATACTTAAGGTCGCCAAGGCGAAAGGTACGATCCTGCAAGAACTTAAGAAAATCGAGAGGTTGGACATGCTCATATTGGATGATTTTGGCATACAACCCTTCGATTCCCAGGGACGGATGAACCTGATGGACATCATAGAGGACAGGCATGGTAAAAAATCTACCGTCATAACATCACAGGTTCCGGTAAGGGATTGGTATGATGTTATCGGAGAAAAGACGATTGCCGATGCCGTCCTGGACAGAATTGTACACCAGGCTATACGCATAGAACTCTTCGGAGAGTCGCTACGGAAATGCAAAAGTAAAAAAGAATCATTATATTTATAAACGAAATTTAATGTATAACCTGGTATAACTGACAAGAAGAATAAGAAGAAAACAAGAATGATTAGGATGGAAGAATGGAAAAATTTAACAGGGGTCAAATTGCTGTGAATTAAGGGGGATAGTTTGAGTGGATTTTCCACCCCTTTCGCACAAGAGCATAGATGGTGGGTTTTGCTTTTTGGATAATACGGCAAGCATCATCAATTCCTACTAACTGATGTTTTTCAGGTTGTGGCAGTTGGAGCTCTGATACTAATTGTTTTAACTCTGCGACTTGTTCGGTCAGATAAGTTATCGCTTGCGGTAGCTTATCAAAAGTGATTTCTTGTTTGCACATAAACATTTTGTTTTTAATTGTTCGTGTGCAAAGAAAACTGGTGATGTTATGGTGAAATTAGCCACCGGAGTATAACTGCGAAGTAACTGTTTAAAGATAATTGTTGCTTTATATCAGTTGGTTACGGTGTGAAATAGAGGTCGTGAGCAGGATTACTGAAGTATTCATAGAATATTGAGCTTATAACTTCTCTTTGATTTTGATGATACAGGTTCCTTCTACTCTGAGTTTTCGTTTCAAGGTAGAAATTTCACTATCTTGCAGGCTTTGGGCAAATACTCGTTTAATAAATGTTGCTGTTTCTATACCTGACTTTTTGAACTGATTACCGATGTTCCAACCGAAGTGCATAAGGTCGATTGGACGTAGTTTTGAATTGACAGTAACTGATGATTGAATTTTATCACACTCTTGTTCAGTGGCATATTGATAGAATCGAATATGTTCACAAAGTTTTTGTATCTCGCTTTCATCCATATACAAGGAGAGCTCTTGACTTGTATAGATTAGTACGTTTTCTAAAAGTAGACTTTGTTCCTGCTGAATCTTTTGCTGTGCGGTTAATCTGTATTCCTCATAGTTGGGTACGTTTATGTTTTCTTGTATGGCAGGTGGTGTAATGGAAATCAAATCCAACGTTGGTTCTACTTGTGGATACTTCTTTCTGAAAATGCACTCTACCTTTGGTAATAGCCAGTCGTTAATAATTGATTGAAAACTGAGATAGGAAGCCGTTAATAAAAGACATACAACAATAAAAGCCATAATTCCTGAAAAGTTATCCATTTTCAGTTCTGTTATAACAAATAGGCGAGCCAACACAGCAATACTTAATATTGATGCGCAAAGGAATGAATATATAATAATGTAGTCGTACTTTTTAGCTGTCATATTAATCAATAGTTATCATTTGTGCGCAAATATATACTAATAACTTATTGATTTGAAATTTCTGGATAAAGTGGCAGCTTGTGTCGTTGAAATGGTATTATTTGTCTACCCTAACAAGAGGAAAATCCACAATAGCAAAAGTTGCTACTGTGGATTTATAGACTATTCAATACCGAAAAGCTCCAGCATTATCTTCCTGTTCAGAGCGTGAAATTCCATATTGGGTGGCAAGTTGTTGCCAATTTGATACTACTTTCTTTGTCTGATTTATTATTTCATTCGAGGTTGCATTATCTAATCCGAAATAGCCAGCAACACTCAATGCTAATTCGAAGTCAAGAGAATTATCATCTTCTGAAATATTCAGTTTTAATCCCATGCCATGCTCATCTGGGTTGATGTCATACGCAGGTGAGAGTGTCCAACCTTTAGGCGTAAGTAAGAAACCATGATTGCGAAGATGGTCGTCACAGTTCGACACAGCGATATTGAAAACGATGCGTCGCCATAATTGTTCGAGATTCTGCGACACGTTGTCGCAGTTTCGGGCAATCCACTCTGCAAGTTCTAAATAGCTGATGCCTTCTGCCGAGTCTGCACCATCCGTATAACCCAACAATGTCATAGCAGAAGCGAAGTGAATTCGTTTTCCATTTATCCTATCAAATCGTTTTGTGAGAAAAGTATGCTGTCTGTTGCTGAACTTTTGTGCCCGGCATTCAGCCATCTCGATACCACACTTTTTTGCCATCTCTGCGGTAGCAGCTTCCCATGCTCCCATATCCTTGGTGTCGTGTCCGCTTGGGAATTTTGCAATCCAAAGTGCTCCGTCATTATCCAGAATGTTAGCTTTTGGTCGAGCTCCTCCTAATGAGGAGCCGGGTGCTATGAGCATATTGAGCCACTTTGCATATTCTGCATCGTTTTTCAAATTTTCTTTTTCAAGTTGAAGACTTGCATATTCAAGGTCACGAATAGATGTCCACGGTGGCGTTGCCATCGCTTTATCATTGTCCATAAATTCATCATCGGGCGATAGTTTAAATCGTAAAGCTCCCATTCGGTTTCCATCGTAAACACCTAATAGATAATCAGCTTCGGTGAGTGTTCTACTCGGTCTGTTTTCTAAGCGGGCATTTATCGCTTCCCGTCTGCGCATCAACATACGTCCCCAACGATCCGGGGATGAATCGAGAAACATTCCAAAATTACTTTTGTCAGCAGGCAAGTATTGTTTCCCTGAGAATTGAGCTAAGTCAGGATCCAAGGCTCTGAATTGTTTGTAGGTTAGCCAGTCGGTGCTATTCTCAAAAGAAAACACCTCTTTGCCGCGTAAAACTTCACTATGCAATACGCCCATTTGAATTGGAGAATCGCTTTCTTGCCAATCCATATATACATATATATCTTTGCTCTGTGCCATTTTCTATTTTTTTGAAGCTCGTTCTTTTACGGTTAATTTAGCGTCCTGCAATCTACGACCAAGTTCATCATCTTTTGCGACTAATAAAATATCCTTGTCTAATCCGAGGACTGCTAACACACGAAAATAATACCCGATAGCGACACCCTCGTCTCCTTTTTCTATCTTGATAAGAGTGTTTCGTGATATTCCGGCACGCTCTGCAACCTGTTCAGAAGAGAGGTCACGGCGGAGGCGTGCATATTTGATATTTTCTCCTAAGGTTGTCAGCGTTCGCTGTTGACTGGGTAATAAAGCTCTTTTCATGATGATAATGTATCTGATAATGCGCAAATATAATGAATATTGTTCATGATTGCAAACATTATGAATCTATTTCAATGATATCTTATTTGCCGACTCCCGTTTCTTTTCGCTCACCAGTTCCGCATATATTTGCGTAGTCGATACATTCCGATGAGTCAGCATCTTGCTGACGGTGTAAATATCTGTTCCGGCAGCAATTTGAATAGTTGCAAAGCTGTGTCTAAAACAATGGAAAGTGATATGTTTATGTATCTTAGCTTGCTTTAGCCAGTTTTTAAGCGGGTAATTTATCATGCTTCGGCTAAGTTCCTTAAATACTTTCCCCGTTCCAGCCTCTCCACAGAGTTCAAAAGCCTCTTGGCTGATAGGTAGTGTGGCTTCGGTTTTGGTCTTTTGGGTACGGATACGAATGCAATAGCCGTGGTCAGGGGCAATGCCAAAGTCCGACCATTGCAGGTTCATGATATCACTGATACGAAGTCCTGTCAGACAAGAGAAGAGAGAGGCTGCTTTGAGAACAGGAATGTCGCATGGTGTGGCTGCTAACTGTTTCACCTCGTCCAATGTTAGATACTCTTTCTTAACGTCCTGATATTCTATCTTATCCAGAAAGTCGTTGATATTTTCACGAAGCAACTTATCACGATACGCGATTTTTAGCAAACCTCTAAACGTGGAGTAGTAGCCTGCTGCGGAGTTCAGAGATACTTTGTGTTGCGTATGCTTTAGCTGCTTGGCATTCAGCAGATAAGTTCTGAATCGCTTGCATAGATCAACATTCACTTCACCAAACGTGCATTTGCCCTGCACGAAGTTAGAAAAGTGAGCATAAACCACTTTCCATTTCTGATCTTTGTTACGCATCATTTTGGCAAAGTACGCAAGAAAGTCAGCTTTCATCTTGTGTTTATCTAAGAAGCCGAACTCTTCATTGATTAGTGACTGTACCCGGATACAGCGAATAGCTTCTGCCTTGTTCAACATATCGTTGTTGAACTCACGCTCCATTTCATTTTTCGGATGAGCGTAGATATAAATACCGAGATATTCCCTACGGCTCATTTGCATGGTTTCGGGGTTACGAACTGCCGGATAATAATCCAGATAAAGTGAAATCTTGTCGTTACGGATCGCTCTTTGGCGTACTGTAACTTTGGTACATGTGTGTGTCATACAATTGTTATTTAAAAGTTATACATATAAATTTGATCGCAAAGGAAATCAGTGATATAGTGGTGACCACCATCACCCCGAAATAACTTATTCTATTTTTGGAGCTTCAAAAAGCTTATCGAGTTCGGGTCGTGATATCTTGACGTATTTGCCCACTTTTACCCGTGGGATATTGTGATACTTGGCATAATGGTAAAGTTGATCACGTGTAAGGTTGAACTTAGCCATTGCTTCAGCTACCGTATAATATTGCGGTTCATCTGGCTGAGCTATTCCTTTGGCAATATCAAAGTGCTTTTTAGAGTAACTCACCATCACCCCCTCTTTCTTTTTAGGAATCGCATTCTTTGAAGCAAGCGTATAGATGGCAGCCAAACTCATACCGAATTTATCCTGAATCTCCTGCACGCTGTACCACTCAGTAATTCCCGGATCAGCAGCCTTCTTGCCAAAATAATTATCTATATGCTTTTTACTCCAGTAAGTTTTACCCCGATTAAAGGTTCGTGGAATATTATGCTTCTTGGCAACCACAAATATCCACGATTCAACCACATTATATTTCTCTTTTACTTCCGCAGTGGTGTAGAACTCGGTAATAGGGGCTTTTTCTTTTGGCTTGCTTTCTATATCTTGTACTTGTAAGAAGTCAAACATTTGTTCGATGTCGATGCGTCTTACCAAGGTCTTACCATTAAATCGAACAACTTTTATTTGTCCGGTTCTGATATATCTATAAGTAGATGTTCTACCAATACCGAGTAGTTTTGATACTTCGGTAGGTGTTAAATACTCTTTTTCTAAATCAGGATTCTTTTGAGTTTTCTTGTTAAACTCAATTTGTAGACTTTCGACACGCTGTTTTCTGATTCTGTCTTTGTAGGCACGGTTTGCACACTTGTGAGAACAATATGCCGTAGTTGTCTTACGTGCAGTGAAAATTGTCCCACAACAATCACATTTTTTCTGAATTTCGATTTTACTGCTCATTTTTTTCTCTTGTTATTTCGCCAAAACTGTTTCATTGCGTACCAACACGTACCAGTGCGTACCACAGTGACCACAACCTTGCCGATGGTTTTTACTATGCAAACCACCGAGACCCAAATACGGTACAAAAATGAGCTGAAAAACGAGTATCAACGATAACCATCGTTCATACGAGCAAAAAGAAAGGCGCTCATAATGAACGCCTTATCAATCAATAGTAATTTATGCTAATCGTTGGTAATCATCAATTATTTTCCGATGCAGAAATGCGCAAATATATTTTGCAGCACCATATCATTTGTCACTTCCCCTGCTATATCGGATAAATGGAAAATACATTCGCGTATGTCTTGTGAAAGAAAATCTCCGGAGATATTTGCGTCCAATCCTTCTTGTACCCGGTGAATTGCATCCAGCGCACGTGTTAGTGCTTCGTAATGGCGGACGTTTGTTACAATGACATCATTCTGGGTGACTGTTGGTAAATGAGCGGCTGCTACGAGTTTCTGTTGGAGTTCATCCGTGTGCAAACGTTGTTTCGCAGAAATAAAAATAGATTCTATTTCCGAACCTATATGCTTAGGAAATTGTGAGGCAAGTTCGTTTTTCTGAGTTTCATTTATCAGTTCTACCTTATTAAAGACTAAAATCAATTGTTTGTGTTCACAACGAGGAAGAATCTTATCGGAGAGCAGTGTCAACTGTGAAATTGCGTCAGCCGAATCAATCATCCAAAGTACAATCTCTGCCTGATCGAGTTTTTGAAAAGTCCGTTCGATACCCAGACTTTCGATCGTATCACTGGTCTCCCGGATGCCGGCTGTATCGATAAAACGGAAAGTGATGCCACCTATATTCACAGTATCCTCGATGACATCCCGTGTAGTGCCGTGAATATCGCTTACAATAGCCTTGTCTTCATTCAGCAGGACATTCAGTAGAGTTGATTTTCCTGCATTGGTTTCTCCGATAATAGCTACCGGTACACCATTTTTTATGACATTCCCTACACTGAACGAATTGGCCAGACGTGCAATGACTTCTTCTATCTCGTCAGCCAGTCGGCGTAGGGCGGAACGGTCCGCAAACTCTACATCTTCTTCACTGAAGTCCAGTTCCAGTTCAATCATTGAGGTGAAGTTCAGCAGTTTCTCACGTAGAGCTGTCAATTCTTTGCTAAAGCCACCGCGCATTTGGCTCAAGGCAAGACGGTGGGTAGCAGCAGAGGAAGATGCAATCAGGTCGGCAACGGCTTCAGCCTGACTTAAATCCATTTTACCATTAAGAAACGCTCGTTGAGTATATTCTCCCGGTTGTGCCATGCGACACCCGTTCTTAATCAGTAGTTGCATCACTTGTTGTAAAATATAAGATGATCCGTGACAGGTAATTTCAGTACTGTCTTCCCCTGTATAAGAGTGTGGAGCCCGGAAGAGACTGACAAGAACTTCATCTATCATTTCTTCTCTGTTATAAATTCGGCCGAAAGTAAGCGTATAAGGCTTTTGTTCACTCAGTAGCTTTCCGGGTTTAGCCGGAGTAAAAATACGGCTGGTGATGGTAATAGCTTCAGGTCCGGAAACACGAATGCTTCCGATGGCTCCTCCTTGAGCGGTTGCTATGGCGCAAATTGTGTCTTGATTCATTATCTAATTCATTTTGAGAAGCAAAGATAGAGCTTTCTTGGTAAAAAACAGAGCAAACAGATAGAAGTTATACTTTATTATTTTATCTTTGTTCGCATACAGCAAGACAAACTTTATAGCTATGGAACACACACTGGATTCATTCCCGGATACCGGAGACCTTGAGAATTTGAAAGATAATTATCAGAAAATCACTTCTGTCCTGGCAGGACATCAGATTGCATTTTGGGAATATGACATTCCTACAGGAAAGTGCAATTTCACAGATGAATATTTCCGTATTTTAGGGCTGAAGGAGGCCGGAATCATATTCAGAGATATTAATGACTTTTATAGGTTTGCCCATCCGGAGGATGTTATCTCTTATCAAACGACTTTTGCGCGGATGCTTGAGTCGGAAACAAAAATCTCCCAAATTGTGGTACGTTGTGTAGGGAGGCAAGGAGAAACAATTTGGCTTGAAGATAATTTTATTGCTTATAAGAAGAATAAGGAGAATGGCTCTGATAAAATTATAGCATATACTGCCAATATCACTTCACGTTGTGAAAAAGAAGCCCAGATCAGGCAGCTTGAGGAACGAAACCGGAAAATTATTGAAGCACTACCGGAGTTCATATTTATTTTTGATGACAATTTTTTTATTACGGATGTATTGATGGCACCCGATACAGAGTTGTTGCATCCGGTGGAAGTGTTGAAAGGAGCAGATGGGCGATCTATTTATTCTTCTGAGGTCAGTGACTTGTTTATTAGCAGTATTCATGAATGCCTAAAAAGTGGGAAGTTAAAAGAAATAGAGTATCCTGTGGATGTCGAAGCCGGCAGACATTTTTTTCAGGCACGCATTGCTCCGTTTGAGGGGAATAAAGTATTAGCTCTGATTCATGATATTGGTGATCGGATACGACGTTCGCAAGAATTGCTCGATGCTAAACGACGGGCAGAAGAGGCGGATCGGATGAAATCGCTGTTCTTGGCTAATATGAGCCATGAGATACGTACTCCTTTAAATGCTATTGTAGGCTTTTCGGAAATTATAGCTTTGACTGAGGATGAAAAGGAGAAAGAAGAGTATTTAGGGATCATTCAGCAGAATAGTAATCTACTGTTACAACTGATTAATGATATTCTCGATTTGTCACGAATAGAGTCAGGTAAGTCGGAAATGCATTGTCAGTTGATGGAAATGAGCGGATTGGTGGATGAAGTGGATAAGGTACATCGTCTTAAAATGAAGAAAGGAGTCGAGCTGAATGTGATTCGTCCATCAGAGGAAATTTGGATTTCGACAGATAGGAATCGTGTGACGCAGGTATTGTTCAATTTCTTGTCGAATGCAATTAAAAATACAATTGAGGGTAGCATTACTTTCGGACTTGTAAAAGAGGAAGAATGGGTTAAACTTTATGTAACAGATACCGGTTGCGGTATTTCCAAAGAGAAATTACCTTTGATATTTACCCGTTTTGAGAAGTTGAATGATTTTGTACAAGGAACAGGACTGGGATTACCTATCTGTAAGAGTATTGTAGAGCGGTTGGGCGGTCGGATCGAGGTGGAATCCGAGTTTGGGAAGGGTAGCACTTTCACTCTTTATCTGCCCAATAGGCAAGAGCAAAAAGTTACGGTTGGTGAAAGAGGAAATGCAACCGTCACTGTGGGATTGAGCAACCGGCAGAAGAAGATACTGATTGCGGAAGATGTGGAGTCCAGTTATCTGCAGATTAATGCCTTTCTGAAGAAAGAATATACGATTCTTTGGGTGCCTAATGGAGAAGAAGCTGTAAAAAGTTTCATACGTGAGAAGCCCGACTTGATTTTGATGGATATCCGAATGCCGGTGATGAATGGCATTCAGGCAACAGCAAAGATTCGTGCTATCTCACAAGAGATACCGATTATAGCAGTTACAGCATATGCATTTTGTCCGGAAGGAGAGCGAGCTCTTGAAGCAGGGTGTAACGAAGTGATTGCAAAACCATATCCTTTGGAGAAACTGAAAGAAACTATCGAAACTTATTTATAGGAGGGAGAGATAGTCGGTTTTTCAATGCAACAATTTATGATATAGTATGTTATGTAGTAAATAAATAATGCTATAAAGATAAATTGGATTATGAAGAAAGTAGTACTAATCGGAGCCAGCGGCTTCGTGGGTTCGGCTATTCTGAATGAAGCTTTGAACCGTGGATTCCATGTGACGGCGGTAGTCCGTCATCCTGAAAAGATCAAGATAGAGAATGAAAATCTGGAAGTGAAGAGAGCTGATGTTTCTTCATTGGATGAAGTCTGTAAGGTTTGTAAAGGTGCTGAGGCCGTGATCAGTGCTTTCAACCCGGGGTGGAATAATCCCGATATATACAAGGAAACCATTGAGGTTTATCTGACGATTATCGATGGTGTAAAAAAGGCTGGAGTTAATCGTTTTTTGATGGTGGGTGGTGCCGGTTCACTGTTTATTGCTCCCGGCATCCGACTGGTCGATTCGGGAGAAGTTCCCGAAAAGATATTGCCTGGTGTGAGAGCCTTGAGTGATTTTTATCTTGATTTTCTGAAGAAAGAAAAAGAGGTTGACTGGGTTTTCTTCTCGCCGGCGGCAGATATGGCTCCTGGAGTACGTACAGGCAGATATCGCCTGGGGAAAGATGAGATGATTGTGGATATGGTAGGTAACAGTCATATATCTGTGGAAGATTATGCGGCTGCCATGATTGATGAGCTTGAGAAGCCGGAGCATCATCAGGAGCGCTTCACCATAGGGTACTGAGCGGACGGTATTTCTCAAGGAAATTGAGATATAGCTTTGCACATCCCCGGGCGTCGGAAAGGGCTTCATGGTGCTTAAGTTCAATTCCCTCCCGTTCGCAGCAAGCATTTAGATTGACCGGCTTATATCCCAAAGAACGATAGATGCGGCAGGTACATTCCCAACGTTCCGGAAGCGATAACTCGTCATAATCCAGTCCGTACATCCGCATGGTATTCTTCAGTACATTGCGGTCGAATTGTTCATTGTGCGCAACTACTACGTTGCCTTGTAAACGCTTTTTGACTTCGGGATAGATGGCATGAAATCCCGGGAGTGACTCTGTCATTCCCGGGGTTATTCCATGTACAAGGATATTTGCACGCCAATATTCATTCTCCGGTGGTTGAATCAGGCTGTAATATTCGTCTGTAATCTCTCCGTCTGTGACGGTAACGATACCTACCGCACAAGCACTTTCCATGTATCCTGTGGCGGTTTCAAAGTCAATGGCGGCAAATGATAGATTCATCAGATTCGATCGAGAACTGTTTTAATTAATGTATCGATGGTATTCTTATAGCCTGTGTTCGCTTCTTTGATCAAGCGGTTAGCTATAACCATACAAACGGTCATGGCTTTGTGTCCCATCAGCTTGCTGAGGCCGGCAAGGGCGGAACTCTCCATTTCAAAGTTAGTTATCTTGTAACCTTTATATTCAAACTTTTCGATTTTATCATTCTGCTTGGGGTCCGCCAAGGGAACACGGAGTTCGCGTCCTTGTGGTCCGAAGAAACCACCGGCTGCAATAGTAACACCACGCACCATATCTTCTTGGGCAATACGGTCTATTAATTCTGCATTGGCATCAATAACATAAGGTGCGGGAGCACACATGTTACCGGACCAGCCCATGTGATTCAGAAATGCCCGTTCAAAGGGAAGATCACAAACAGCATTGCGTCCGGCATAGAAGTTCAGCAGTCCGTCAAAACCGATTGATTTTTCGGAACAGACAAATGTGCCGACCGGTGTGTTGGGTTGCAGTCCTCCGCATGTACCGATGCGAACTAACTCTAAAGAGCGGAGATGCTCTTTTTCTTCCCGAGTCTGAAAGTCGATATTGGCCAAAGCATCCAGTTCATTGACCACAATGTCGATATTGTCACAACCGATACCGGTAGAAACGACAGTTATCCGCTTGCCTTTGTAAGTTCCGGTAATTGTTTTAAATTCGCGGCTTTCCACTTCACATTCTTTATTTTCGAAGTGAGAAGCTACGAGTGCCACCCGTCCGGGATCACCTACCAATATTACTTTGTCTGCCAACCATTCCGGCTTTACATGCAAATGGAACACCGAACCGTCTTCGTTGATAATTAATTCGGAGGAAGGAAAATACTTTTTCATGCTATTGAAAGGTTTTAGTTTAATAAATAAGAGTTCACCACAAACTACATAGATTAACCGCTTGTTTCCCGAGATTGTTCTCTCCGGCGGTTGTACTGCTCTCTGTTGTTTGTGGTGAATACTTTCTCTAATCGCTCAACGGTTTACTGGTAGCTCCACCGATAGGTTTAGCTATGTTTTCACGCATTGATGTATCAGCTTGAATATTTTTCATTTTATAATAATCCATAATACCGAGATTTCCACTGCGGAAAGCTTCAGCCATGGCCTTCGGAACTTCCGCTTCTGCCTGAATTACATTAGCACGGGCCTCTTCCGCTTTGGCTTTCATTTCTTGTTCGGTAGCCACAGCCATTGCGCGGCGTTCTTCTGCTTTGGCCTGCGCGATATTCTTGTCGGCATTTGCCTGGTCTATTTGCAGGGCGGCACCAATATTCTTACCTATATCAATGTCAGCGATATCAATAGAGAGAATTTCAAATGCAGTACCGGCATCGAGTCCTTTTCGCAGCACCAGTTTTGAGATGGAATCAGGATTCTCAAGTACTGACTTATGATTTTCTGAGGAACCGATTGACGAAACGATACCTTCACCTACACGTGCCAGGATTGTATCTTCACCGGCACCACCCACCAATTGGCGAATATTGGCACGTACCGTCACACGTGCTTTGGCTATCAGCTGGATACCGTCTTTCGCAACAGCCGTTACGGGTGGTGTGTCGATAACTTTAGGATTAACCGACATCTGCACGGCTTCGAAGACATCGCGACCTGCAAGATCAATTGCGGTAGCCATTTGGAATGGAAGTTCGATATTGGCCTTCGATGCAGATACCAATGCATGAACTACCCGTTCTACGTGTCCGCCTGCCAGATAGTGTGCTTCAAGTTCATCACGGGTGATGTTGCTCAGACCTGCTTTATGTGCTTCAATCATACCCGGTACGATGATGTATGGCGGAACATTACGGATACGCATCAGAAAAAGTTGTACCAAAGAGATATTAACTCCTGATACTTTGGCTGATAGCCATAGGAAAAAAGGTACATAATGAAAGAAAAGAACCAGGAAGATAATACCTCCCGCTATCAAGAAGATAGTCAGATACATAGGTTCGACATTCATAATTGTGCTTGATTTTAAGTGAATATTAGGATTTTAATTTTTCGACAAAGATTATTCCATCAGTGATCCGATTGACTACAATCGGAGTTTTTTCATTCAGTAATCCGTCCATTGACTTGACCTCTATGATATTGCCATTGATTTCAGCATTGCCAATTTGAGCCAGTCGGGTAATCGTGATACCTGTATCGCCAACTTTTACTTTTTCGGCAGCGCTTCGGTCTATTTTGGATGTTATGTCTTTCTTCAATGCCAATTTATCCAGGGTTTTCGACCGCATGAACCAGACAAGCGAGCCGATACAGGCAATTCCCGATATAATGAGTGTTATAAACCCTGCACCTGTTCCCAGGTTAGCAAAAGCATAATAGTTTGCATAGATAATGCAGACCAAAGCTGAAATACCGGCGAGGCTGATACCCGGGATTACGAACAGTTCGACTAAAAAGAGTATTACTGCGGCAGCTATCAGTGCAATGATGATCAGTACATCCATAGTTTGTTATTTTAAATTTTGTTTTTCTGCGTTCCGGACTTCAATCGCCTGTTTATCCAACTCTTCTGACATCTGAAGTACCCTTTTCTCAAGATCGCGGATAGCCGGTGCCATTTTACTTTGTTCGTCTTTATTAGACCGTGCGAACCCTTCACGCTGGTTCTTCAGTTTACCGGTTTGCTGGCGGTAATCTTTTTCCATCTGTTCATATTTCAGGTACAGTTGTTTGGCTTTTGGAGACTTGAAATCCGTCAAGTGGTGATAAGTAGAGTTGTCATCAATGACAAATTCAAAATCGAAGTTTTGCTCTACAGCCGGTTTATGGTTGATAACCGCTTCAAGTCGTTGACGAGCGTCATCCACTATTTTAGAGTCTTTCCAAGTGCTCTCCAGGGAGTGGAGCTGGGCTAATCCAATCATTTTCTCCGGTTCCATAGCTTCGTAGTTGTAAGTTCGTTTGGAATCATTGGGTACGAATACGTAGATACAAACTTTATCTTCAGGTTGATGCCGGTCAGAAGCAAACCATCCTAAATTATTATATTCATCAATGACATACATGTAGTCGTTATAAGGTGAGTTGAAAGGCATACCCACGTTTTCCGGTACCAGATAGGTATCAGTGTTTGTGTTATATCGGGTTACAAAAATGTCATATCCTCCCATGGAGCCATCACCATCCGAGGCATAATAAATGGTCACTCCATCCGACAGTACATACGGATAATTGGCATTTCCGGAGGCGTTGATGCTTCCCGGAAGTGGTTTCCCCTGGCTCCACTCGTCCAGCATCTTGGTTTTAGAAAGAATATTCAGACTCTCTTCTCCCTGCTCGCTGTAGTAAATACGGTTTCCGATTTCTGTTTCGTAAACCGTTCCCGGATGATAGCCTTTCGTCTTGAAATAGTCATTGTAAGTGAAGAGCTTTCCGGACTCTTCACTGATTTTATAAGCTTTGAGGAAATTGGCTTTGTCTATTACAAAACTGTCAATAACACATACGTCTTCCACCCCTTTCAGCATGCGAAGATTTCCTTTAGCCTTTTCTAAAAGTTGCTCGGCTTCTTCTGTCGGCTTTTTGCGTTTAGACAAGTCTGCAATGTATTCTTCGTAGCAATCTACTGCATCTTGAAAGCGGTATAAATCATTATAAGTCTGAGCCAGATATAGCTGTCCGCTCGGAATGCGTTTTTTTACTGCCGTCTCCAGGTATTTTAGGGCCTCGGCAGCATTACCTGTTTTAAGGCAACACACGCCGTACCATAGGTTGTAATTACCGTTTGCCGGTTGCGATTTGACATATTTTTGAAAAACAGGTTTGGCTTCAGCGTATTGCCCTCTGCCATACATGCCCCTTGCTTGTTCCAAAGTTTGTGCCGATAGGCTTGGCAGGAGAAAGCATAATATAAAGAATACGATATTTTTTTTCTTCATAAATGGTCTTGGGTTATTATTCAGAAGTTCAAAAATACAAATTAATTGGAAATAAACCTTTTTTCTCCTCTTTCTATTATGTTAATTCTTCTTTAAATCATTCTTTTCTCTTACTTTTGCAACCGATTTTTCAAAAAAGTTATGGCACAGTTTACGAAAGAAGAGAAAACCATTCGGCGTATCGAAAAGCGTTTTAACAAAGGTATGGTTCAATATGGATTGATTGAAGAGGGTGACAAAGTGCTTGTCGGCCTTTCAGGAGGAAAAGATTCTCTGGCATTAGTCGAATTGCTGGGTAAACGTTCGCATATTTTCAAACCTCGTTTTTCGGTGGTGGCTGTACATGTGGTTATGAAGAATATTCCATACCAGAGTGATTGGGATTACCTCCGTGAACATGCTGAGAAGAATGGTGTTCCTTTAGTTGTTTACGAGACTTCTTTCGATCCTTCTACCGATACGCGTAAATCACCTTGTTTTCTCTGTTCATGGAACCGGAGGAAAGCTCTGTTTACTGTTGCTAAAGAGCAGGGTTGCAATAAAATAGCCCTTGGACACCATATGGACGATATTTTGGAAACTTTATTAATGAACATTACCTATCAGGGTGCATTCAGCACAATGCCACCACGTTTGGTAATGAACAAATTTGATATGACCATTATTC
Organism: Bacteroides fragilis; assembly: GCF_019583405.1. Classification (GTDB taxonomy): domain Bacteria; phylum Bacteroidota; class Bacteroidia; order Bacteroidales; family Bacteroidaceae; genus Bacteroides; species Bacteroides fragilis_B. Next base: position 334,736 of record NZ_SZUU01000003.1, read on the forward strand.
GTCCGATGTGCCTGGTGCATGAAGCGGATTTGTTGGAGTTGGCGCAAATACGGGGATATCGCAAACAAGTGAAAAATTGTCCTTATGAATCCCAATCGAGCCGTAGCGATATGAAGGGGATACTCCGACAATTGGAAAAGATGAATCCGGAGGCTCGGTACAGTCTGTGGGGGAGCATGACAAATGTACAGGAAGAATTGTTACCCAAAGAAGTGGAGTTTTAATTTTGAATAAAATATGAAAGGTATTTATGCTATTTCGCTGTTGGTCGTTTCCAATATTTTTATGACATTTGCCTGGTACGGGCATTTGAAACTACAGGAAACAAAAATAATCAGTAATTGGCCTTTGTATGGCGTGGTTTTGTTTTCATGGGTGATTGCGTTGGCCGAGTATTCTTGTCAGGTTCCTGCCAACCGGCTGGGGTTCAGCGGAAACGGAGGACCGTTTTCATTGATGCAACTCAAAATTATCCAAGAGGTGATCACACTGATTATATTTACCGTTTTTTCTACCTTATTATTTAAAGGGGAGTCACTGCATTGGAATCATGTGGCAGCTTTTGTCTGCTTGATAGCAGCGGTATATTTCGTGTTTATGAGGTAGGCGGTTTGTGCCGGTATGGGGTGTCAAAAGCATTTTTAGCCCTCTCATACGAAAAATGCATTCCGATCTTCCATCTTCCACCTTTTAGGACGTATGTTGTTGATTACAAGATATCTGTCCCGGTGGAAGATGCAGTTTTTATGCCATTTATCTTCCACCTTCATCTTCCATCTTCCACCCTCGATTTGGTAGGTCTGATTCAGGGTATAGGTTTGATATGCAGATAGATGTATCTGTTATCCTATCCGTTTATACCATTTAAAGCAGTTTGTTTTTCTTAGTATCTTTAGTGAAAATGGTAGGGAGCTTATCTTGGCCCGCATGCCCGGGCTGATGAGCCCGCATACCCGGGCTGATGGGCCCGCATACCTGGGCTCGTGGGCCCGTGTACCCGGGCTGAGATAAAGATGCCTTAAAAAGAGGTAATGTGTTTATTGATAATGCGTTATGCTTGCTTCAGAATCAACTTGCTTTCTTGGTAATTTCTGTGCCGGTCATTCTGAATACCTGCTCGCATGGATTCCGTTATGGGAAGCAATTCATGCTATTTGTCAAGATATTGCTCCATGTTCTTTGTAAAATAGCTTTTCAATTCTCCTTTTTCATCACTGTAGATAAAATAAGCACCTATGTTGGAGTGTGATTTTGTAAAAGCTTCCGCTTCATCCAGCCCCATCACCATAAAAGCTGTGGCTAATGCGTCGGCAGTCATACAATCATCGGCAACTACGGTTGCTGAAAGAATATTATGTTGAACCGGATATCCGGTACGTGGGTCGATGGTGTGGGCATACTTTTTGCCATCTTTGTAGTAAAAGTTGCGATAGTTTCCGGAAGTTGCTATACCTACATTGGTCAGTTTTAATGTTGTTTGTATCTCTTGGTTAAGCGACAGGGAATCGTCTACAGGCTTGTTTATACCGATTCTCCATGCTTCCTCTTTGGGATTCACCCCTTTTACCACCAGTTCGCCACCTATATCTACCATATAGTTTTTGATACCTTTACTATCCAAATACCGGGCTACTACATCTACGGAATATCCTTTGGCTACAGCACTACAGCTTAGCATCACCCGAGGGTCTTCTTTGATCACTTTGCCGTTTTCCAGTTTTACTTTTTGGTATCCTGTGATTTGGAGTAGACTATCTATCATGATCGAGTCGGGGAAGGCTCCTTTTTTGAAACCGAATCCCCAGGCATTGGCTAATGGAGCTACTGTGATATCGAAAGCTCCGCGAGTTTCGGCAGAGATTTCCATAGATCGGTTAAAACAGGTTTGGAAGAAAGTGTCTGTGACGATTTCTTCATTACGGTTAACACGGGTAATGACAGACGTATCATTGAATGGAGAAAGTGAACCGTCGAATTTTTTTAATTCGGCATCGATCTCCGCTTTCAGATTGCCGTCATATTGATAGGTAATATTATATACTGTGCCGAATACAAGCCCATTGACACTGTTATAAGGTATTTGTTTATTTCGTTGGGCTAGTATCCAAATTGTTCCCAACAGCAGGATAGCCAGCCAAATGAAGCTTTTTCTTGTTTTCTTTTCCATAATAAGTAAAAAGTAAGTAAGCAACAAATCTGTTTATGATTACACAGCCCTTTGTTGTTTGAGGTTGATAGCTAATTATTAAAAAATAAGTGTTCGATTAATATTTTCGTTCCAATAAGGATCAGTATGATTCCTCCCCATAATTCAGCACGAAGTTTTCTGGCAATGCCGCATCCGAAGCGAATGCCGAAGATTAATCCTATAAGGGACATAAAAAAAGAAACAAATCCGATGATTCCTGCCGGGTAAAGGATAGACGAACAGCTTTTGATACCCAGAAAAGCAAAGGATACTCCTACGGCCAATGCATCAATGCTGGTTGCAACAGCCATTGTCATCACTACTTTCAGGCTTGCAGGGTTAAATCTTTGGCAGCAATCTTCTTCTTTAAAAGATTCTTTGATCATTCGTCCACCCAGAAAGGCCAGAATAGCAAAGGCAATCCAGTGATCAACCGATTCGATAAGGTGACTGAATGTGCTTGCTCCTAACCATCCCAATAAAGGCATTATAGCCTGGAAAAGTCCGAAAAAAAATGCCATGATGAGCATAGGTCGCCATTGGATACGCCTTAAAATAATACCACTTGCAATAGAGACAGCGAGGCAATCCATCGCTAAACCAATTGCAAGTAGCCAGATCTCTAATCCTGTCATGTCGTTAAAATGGTAATTTATAAATCAGTGTATATGTGATACCTATGTTTGAGGAGTCATATTCACCAAAACCCGGCACATACCATGGATTTCCATGTTCGCTGATCGAGGCTGCAGTTTTAAATTTGAAGCGTAAGGTCCATCCCATATAGAAGCTTTTATAGATTTGAACATTGACTCCGGCCACCAACTCAAGCCATTGCATGTTAGATTTCAGTCCGTTGTAACGATAAGGCACGCTTCCTCCCCAAATGCCGTCTATCAATCCGGGATTAGCCATACTGCCGCCATAAATAGGGTCAGAAAAAGGTGTACTTGAGATGTCGTACTTGAAACTGCTAAATCCATAACGTAGCCCTACATACAAATATTCTTTAACGACATTATAGTCAACTCCAACGCGAAAATAAGGAGCGGCGCTTTTATAATGGATACCGGTATCACTCCAGGTATCTGTTTGTCCGAAACCGATTTCTGCTGTAGGAATAAATTTCTTTTTTAAGTTTACTCTCACATTTACTTCAGAACTTAGAAAATCTCCTCCGAGTAGTTTACTGCCCAACCCGAATAAGTCTACACCGACATACGTCCCATTGTAAAAGGGAATCGTATCCACTTTTATCTCCTCTTTAGCTTTCTGCTTGACAGCAGGACGTGCACCGGTGGCCCTTTGCTGTTGTGCTTGAAGCGGAAGGCTGAATACGAGGCACAGCAGGCTAACGATTGTAGCGGTAGAATATTTTGAGATTTTCTGTTCCATTAATGTTAGCTGCATTTGATTTGATATATAGAGAGTCTATGCTATGATATTTCTTTTTATTGGTATCTGTATAATCGATCGGATGAATACTGATGATATTTTGTTTCATACTATATCCGCAATCCATCGACTGAAAATAAGGAGTATTGGTTTGCAGGATAACCATTGTATCTTTTAACAACCGGGTGTAATGAAATACAAGAATAGTCGAGTCACTTGTATAGCGTAGTGGGAGAGCGATATCATGCACCTTTTTCTGGTTATTGATGATTATTGAATCACTCCCGAATGCTGTCACACTCAATGAATCGAGGGTGTCATTTAGTACAGCCTTAGTTTCCGGATTGATGGTATACATTTTTGCATAGACCATCGGGCGTCCGGTCATGGAGCAATCACTCTCTTCCGAGCAAGCCGAAAGGATAGCACCCGTTAACGGATAGGCTACCATCAGGAAGAGTACCAGTTTTATTAATTTTTTCATTGTACAGGTTTCATTAATCGTTCGTTATATTGTTTTTTCTATCTGATAATTATTGCGTTCCGGGGCGTTGCGTGAAATCAGTTCGCCAAGAAATCCTGCCAAAAAGAGTTGTGTTCCAATAATCATGGCAGTCAACGACAGATAGAAATAGGGAGAATCTGTTACCAGCCGATAAGGCATACCGTGATTCATACTATATAATTTACTGGCTCCGACAATAACCACTGAAATAAATCCCAGTATAAACATCAATGAGCCTAATAAGCCGAAAAAGTGCATTGGTTTAATTCCAAACTTTGAGAGGAACCAAAGAGAGATTAAATCGAGATATCCGTTAAAGAAGCGATTCCATCCTCCAAATTTAGTTTTTCCGAATTTACGTGCCTGATGGTGCACCACCTTTTCGCCTATTTTCTGGAATCCGGCATTTTTTGCCAGATACGGGATATAGCGATGCATCTCTCCGTATACTTCGATGTTTTTTACAACAGCTTTGCGATAAGCTTTCAATCCACAATTAAAGTCGTGCAGATTATGAATCCCTGAAACTTTACGTGCTGTGGCATTAAATAGTTTGGTAGGTAGAGTTTTCGACAGCGGGTCGTATCTTTTCTGTTTATAGCCTGAAACCAAGTCATATCCGTCTTCGGTAATCATACGGTATAATTCCGGTATTTCATCGGGACTATCCTGTAGGTCGGCATCCATCGTGATCACCACATTTCCTTCGGCACGTTCAAAACCGCAGTACAGAGCCGGAGATTTTCCGTAATTTCGTCGGAATTTGATCCCTTTCACAGTGGGCGACTGTTTCTGAAGCTCTTCGATAATTTCCCAAGAACGGTCGGTACTACCATCATTTACAAAGATAACTTCGTATGAAAAGCTATTGGCTTTCATCACTCTTTCAATCCAGGAAAAAAGTTCCGGAATGGATTCTTCTTCATTGAACAATGGTACTACAACAGATATATCCATTTTACTTATAAATTAGATATTACAAACTATAGAGGTTGCACCTCCGGTGATTTGGGCTTTCTCATCACAAACAAGGCAGTGGGGACAGCCAATATGCTGCCATAGAACACATTCTGTGACATCAGTTGCATAGTAATGTCTATCGGCGTCAATGTACTGATCATTTCCATCACTTCTTTCAGTTGGCTGATGTACCCTTCTATTCCCGGTACTTCTTTATTGGTCAGTTCGTCAAACATGCCCATGTAAGTGTTTACGATGAAACCATGGTCGATGAACCGGAAATAAATGTAGTGGGCCACTGCCGTAAGGAGTGCCGCAAACATATACATAAAAACGATGAATACCCATGCTTGCAGGAAGCGGATCGAGCCGCCACATACTTTGTCACGATAGGTACGTGCATAATAATATCCCATAAACGGAACTCCTAAAGTAAGCCCGAAAAACAGGAATAAAAGAAACGGAATGGACAATCCCAATGGGAATAGAATGAACTTAAGTATCCAGTATACTCCCATATAGGTGCCAAAATGCATGGCATATTTTTGTAAGTTGCTTCTGCTTTCTGTCATTTTATTAATAAATAGCGCACAAAGGTACAAATAATATTGTTTGGTATGGAATTTATGCCTGTTAAAGTTAATAAAGCTATCCGGTCAGAAAAAAAACATTTTTTTTTTGATTTTAAATCTCTGAAAAGTAGGAGCTTACCGGTAAAGCATGCAAAAAAGTACCGATCCCCTATTGCAGGTTTAATAAAAATACCTACCTTTGCACCCGGGTAAGTCCTATACGGCCAGCTCCCTTCGAATCCTCCAGGGCTTGATCGCAGCAAAGGTAGTTGGTTGTAGCGGCGCGATATAGTAAGCTTACCCACTTGCCTCTTTAGCTCAGTTGGCCAGAGCACGTGATTTGTAATCTCGGGGTCGTTGGTTCGAATCCGACAAGAGGCTCAAAAAAGGAAAAGCATCTCGGTATTGCCGGGGTGCTTTTTTGTTTTTATTTTCCTGATGATTCATGAGAAATGAAAGGGATGACCATAATACCGGTACATCCCTTTTGCGTTTACATTCAATTATTATAAATAACTAACCTTTCATCATGCTATGCTTATCATGATTTTATTTAGCCTTTTACGGTAATTCGTTTGTAACCATATACAGCACGGTCACCCAATTCTTCTTCTATACGGAGCAACTGATTGTACTTCGCCATGCGGTCCGAACGGCTCAACGAACCGGTTTTAATCTGTCCGCTGTTTGTTGCTACGGCAATATCTGCAATGGTTGCATCTTCTGTTTCGCCGGAACGGTGAGAGGTGACTGTCGTATATCCGTGGCGGTGTGCCATTTCAATAGCGTTTAATGTTTCTGTCAGCGAACCTATTTGGTTTACTTTAATCAGAATAGAATTGGCACAACCTTTTTCGATACCTTTTGCCAGGAAATCAACATTAGTAACGAAAAGGTCATCACCTACCAACTGGCAGCGGTCGCCGATACGCTGAGTTAATTTCTTCCAGCCTTCCCAGTCATTTTCACTCATACCGTCTTCGATGGAATCAATCGGATATTCGTTGATAAGTTTCTCCAGATAGTCAATCTGTTCCTCGGCTGTACGTTTTTTACCCTTTTCACCTTCAAACTTGGTGTAATCGTAGATACCGTCATGATAGAATTCGGAAGAAGCGCAGTCCATGCCGATCATTACATCCTTACCCGGTTCATATCCGGCAGCTTTAATAGCGGCAAGGATAGAGTTTAGTGCATCTTCTGTGCCTTCCAGATTCGGAGCGAAGCCTCCTTCATCACCTACAGCTGTACTCAAACCACGGTCTTTTAATACTTTTTTCAAGGCATGGAATACTTCGGCACCCATGCGCAGTCCCTCTTTGAAAGAGTTTGCACCAACCGGGCGAATCATAAATTCTTGAAAGGCGATTGGGGCATCGCTATGTGATCCTCCATTAATGATATTCATCATTGGGACGGGCAAAACATAAGTATTTGTGCCGCCGATATATCTGTAAAGGGGAATATCAAGATAATTGGCAGCTGCTTTGGCTACGGCAAGTGAAACACCCAGGATAGCGTTTGCACCCAGTTTGGCTTTTGTCTTTGTTCCGTCCAGTGCCAGCATAGCATGGTCAATGCCCATTTGGTCGAGGGCTGACATACCAATCAGATGTGGGGCAATGACTTTATTAACGTTCTCTACTGCTTTCTGTACACCCTTACCGCCGTAACGATGTTTATCACCGTCGCGGAGTTCAAGCGCTTCATGCTCACCGGTCGATGCGCCCGACGGAACGGATGCACGTCCCATGATGCCTGATTCCAATACTACGTCTACTTCTACTGTAGGGTTACCTCTTGAGTCGAGAATCTCTCGTCCTGTAATTTTTTCTATTTTCATTGTTTCTCTTGTTTTTTTAGTCTCTGCAAATGTACTCACTTATGGGAAGCGGTAGAATAACTATTAATAGGTATTCCGTGCGGCCTCTTTCCCTATAAATCAGTATTATCGCTTTTATACTATAAAACAAAGAGAGGGGTGGAAAAGTTCAGTCGTCTTCAACCTTGACTCCTAACAGAGGCAGTAAGTCCATTGCCTGTAATGAACTGACTATGGCCCCTTTCAGGTCGGCTATGTTTAGTTGAATGCCTGTTATTCTTGAGCTCCTGAGGTCGATACCTTTTAAAGACGTATGCGAAAAATCTGCTTCAAGCAGTTCACAATTGTCGAAAGCTGCCGGTATTAATTTACTGTCATTGAGGCTGGCGTTTCGAAAATCACAATGGCTGAAACGAACGGTTCGCATTTTCGTCATGGAAAGATTGATATATTGTCCATAACAATGCTCCATCCGGACATGGTTTAGGGTGGCTTCCGGAAAACCTGTTCCTAAGAGCTTGCATGATATAAATTCTACCCGGTAGAAAGTAGTTCCGGCAAAGGACACGTTGGATAAGTCGCAATTTTCAAAACGTATGTCTGTTAATTGGGCTGATTTCAACCGACATTCGTTGAATATTTGTTGTTTGAAAGTACAATTGTTAATACTTAGATAGGGCTTATTTACTTGTCGGACAACTCCCTTAGAGAAATATAAATCAGAAATTTTCTCTTCATCCACCAAAATATCGAGCGGAGTGATGCTTTCGGACTGCTCATTGATGAATGGGGCTATGACTTTAACAGGTTGGACTTTCTTAATTGCTGGTTTCATATATTAGTCTATTGTTTTAAATGTTCTCCGAGGTATCCTCCACCTAATACGGCTAAAAGCCCGAGTATCATACTGGCTAATGTATAAAATGCGAATATGCCGTAGAAGCCTCCTTTCAGTAAACTCAGGCCATCATTAGCCAAAGTAGAAAATGTGGTAAAGCCTCCACAGAAACCAACAGTCAGAAATAGCCTTAATTCGAAAGATAGATCAAGACGTTCCGAAAGTGAATAAAATAATCCTATTAACAAACTCCCTGCAATGTTCACGGCAAACGTTCCCCACGGAAAGGGGAAAAAAGTAGGGCTAAGTTTCTCGTTGACGGCTATTTGTGCCAGATAGCGGGTTACACTTCCTATCCCTCCTCCGATAAATATATAAATAATCTCTTTCATCTTTTTTGTTTTGTTGGCAAAGTTACCACTGTCAACTGTTTATGCAAACGTTTTCTGATAAATCTTCTTTATTTCGGTTCTATTCGTCGAACCGGAATCTGCTTCTTGCTTATCTTTGTTGCATGATTACTAATTTATATTAAACCATATCATGAAGAACATGAATAAACTGACTTTTAAGTTGGCTTGCTTTTTTCTTTCTCTTTTAATGAGTAGTGTGGCAATGGCCGAAAGCATTACTTCTCCAAATGGACTCTTGAAACTGAACTTTTCGGTGAATGGAAAAGGGGAGCCTGTGTATGAACTTTCTTATAAGGGTAAAGAAGTGATTAAACCTTCTAAACTGGGCCTTGAACTGAAAGATGATCCCGGTTTGATGGATGGTTTTACATTGATTGATGCCAAGACTTCTTCTTTTGACGAAACCTGGGAACCTGTTTGGGGAGAAGTAAAGCAAATCCGTAACAATTATAATGAACTTGCGGTAACTTTAGACCAAAAAGCTCAGGATCGTAAGATGTTGATTCGTTTTCGTTTGTACAATGACGGACTCGGTTTTCGCTATGAATTTCCGCAGCAAAAGAATCTGAATTATTTTGTGATAAAAGAGGAGCATTCCCAATTTGCTATGACAGGTGATCATACTGCTTTCTGGATACCGGGCGATTATGATACACAAGAATATGATTATACTCGATCGAAGCTTTCGGAAATACGTGGCCTGATGAAAACAGCTGTTACTCCCAATGCTTCCCAGACTCCTTTTTCTCCTACCGGGGTTCAGACTGCTTTACAAATGAAGACCGATGATGGATTGTATATCAACCTTCATGAAGCTGCCTTGGTGGATTACTCTTGTATGCATCTTAATTTAGATGATAAAAACTTTGTTTTTGAATCATGGCTGACTCCTGATGCACAGGGAGATAAAGGATATATGCAGACTCCTTGTCAGTCTCCATGGCGTACAATCATGGTCAGTGATGATGCACGTGACATTCTTACTTCCAAATTAACATTAAACCTGAACGAGCCATGTAAATTGGAGGATACTTCCTGGATTAAGCCTGTCAAATATGTAGGTGTATGGTGGGAGATGATTACGGGTAAAAGTACATGGGCTTATACTGACGACGTTTATTCAGTGAAGTTGGGTGAGACCGATTATGCTAAGACTAAGCCCAATGGGCGTCATGGTGCCAATAATGAGAATGTGAAACGTTATATTGATTTTGCCGCTGAACACGGTTTTGACCAGGTATTGGTCGAGGGCTGGAATGAAGGATGGGAGGATTGGTTTGGCAAGTCAAAAGATTATGTGTTTGATTTCGTCACTCCATATCCCGACTTTGATGTGAAAATGTTGAATGAATATGCCAAGAATAAAGGGGTAAAGTTGATGATGCACCATGAAACCTCTGCATCTGTCCGTAACTATGAACGCCATATGGACAAAGCTTACCAATTTATGGAAGATAACGGCTACAACGCTGTGAAGAGCGGATATGTAGGCAATATAATCCCACGCGGTGAGCATCATTACGGGCAATGGCTGAATAGTCATTATCTCTATGCAGTGAAGAAAGCAGCCGATCATAAAATCATGGTGAATGCTCACGAAGCCGTTCGTCCAACCGGATTGTGCCGTACGTATCCAAACCTGATCGGTAACGAGTCTGCCCGTGGAACAGAATATGAAGCTTTTGGTGGGAATAAACCATTCCATACTACATTGCTTCCTTTTACACGCCTGATTGGTGGTCCAATGGATTATACTCCAGGTATTTTTGACACTCAATTGTCTTTCTTGAGTGGTGAACATAGTTTTGTGCATACCACTTTGGCAAAACAATTGGCCCTTTATGTTACACTTTATAGTCCGCTGCAAATGGCTGCCGACCTTCCGGAGAGTTATGAGCGCCACATGGACGCATTTCAGTTTATTAAAGATGTGGCAGTAGACTGGGATGACAGTAAATATATTGAAGCAGAACCGGGAGAATATATCACGGTGGCTCGAAAAGCCAAAGGAACCGATAATTGGTTTGTTGGAGGTATTACAGGTGAAAATTCCCGTACTTCTACATTCGTTCTTGATTTCCTGGATCCGGGGAAACAGTATGTAGCCACTTTATATGCTGATGGGAAAGATGCGGATTATGAGAAGAATCCTACCTCTTATGAGATTAAAAAAGGTATAGTGACTAATAAAACCAAGATTTCTACTAAATTGGCTCGTAGTGGAGGTTTCGCTCTCAGTCTGATAGAAGCTACTCCGGCCGACCGAAAAGAACTTAAAAAGTGGAAATAAAGGTGGGTTAGTGGTAAAAAGATTAGTTTGGTTATTTTTTTGAAATGAAAGAGTCCGGATACACAATATGTATGTCCGGACTCCTTTTGTTGATAGTTACTATATTGTCAATTAAGTGAGTCATCTCTTGACTTTCTCTTTTTATCTGCTGTTCTTATCTTTATTGATTATATCGTTTTTAATCAATTGATTAATAGCCTAATGTTGAATGTTTATAAAGCTAACTTTAACATAGAGTTAAAGCTTGTTTTTTAAATGCAAAGAACAAGTTGTTTGCATTTAAAAGATTTGTTCTTTGTACAGAGGGAATAATGATCTTTGTTTCTTCCTTAACATTGTTAAATTATTCTGTAGGGGCTATATCTTTTCTTTGATAGCTTTTGTTCCCTATATATAATAAGGTATAAACAACTCTACTTATTAGCTCTTCCATCCAGTAACTCGGCTATTTTCTTTTTCAGGTTTAGCTTGATAATTTCATCTTGCTGCAGTTCTATCTCTACTGTAATTTTGGCATTTCCCAATTTATATCTGATATCTTCGTTATCACAATTTATCTGTTCTTGTTTGATGCTATATAAAAGGGCAAAATCATAATCTAACGCCAGTGAAATATTATATAATGTATCCGTATCAATGCTTTTCCTTGTCAGTAGATAATCTACACTTTGAGGCTTAACGTCCAATCTTCTTGCGAGTTCGGCTTTAGTAATCTGCCTCTCGGACATTATATTCTTGATAATTTCACCTATATAAATATTGCTTTTTTTCATTTGCATGAAAGTACAACATAATCCGAAGAGTTAGGTTTATCGGTATAAAAGAATATCTGTCTATTTTTGAATTTTGTTCATAATTTATTTGTTTTATCAGATAAATTGGGATATATTTGCTGCGAATTACTGGAAGAAGTGGACCAACACTCTTCTGGTAGCGGAAGAAAAACAGAGTGGAACATAACATTTATATTATTATTATTAACACTAAAATTTTGAGATTATGAAAAAGAAACTCATGATGGTTGCAATGCTCCTGGGTGCTTTGTCACTGGGAGCTTGCGTAGATAACAACGAATCAGCTTCTGTGGAGGCGGTACGTAATGCGAAAGCTGAACAGTTGAAAGGTTTGGCAGCATTGGCAAATGCACAAGCTGAGGCTACGAAAATTACAGCTGAGGCTGAGGCAGCATTAAAAAATGCACAAGCTGAATACCAGAAAGAAATGACTGAAGAGGCTAAACAGAAATTTGCTGTTGAAATTGAAAAAATTAAAGCCGAGGCAGAAAAAGCAATTGCTGAAGCAAAGAAAGCTGCTTCTGAAGCTGAACTGGCTATTTTAAAAAATGCTGATGAACGTGTTCAGTGGTTATACGGACAGTATACTATAGCTGCTGGTGAATTGGCTGTTTTGAATGAAAACTTTCTTACCAGAACAGCCGGTCTTGCTCAGTTAGAAGCAGGTATAACTACAGCAGAAGCAAATGCTAAGATTAACACTATTACTTTGAATAGAAGTATCGCAGCGGAAACTGCTAAATTGGAGGTTCTGAAAGACCCAGTTAATGCAAATATTGATAAGGATGCGCTTAACGCTAAAAAGGAGGCTGCTCTTCAAAAGTATAGGTTAGCCAATAGTACAGTGATGAATAATGAAGGTGCTGCTTTGGATGCAGACGCCAAAGGTATTCAGGAGGCTATTGATGCTTTGGATAGAGATGCAATTGATGAGGTAAATAATCTTTATTATGGTGTCGTTGCATTTACAGGAACAGAATATTTGCAGTGGGAATCGACTACTGGTATTAAATCTGATGTTGTTAATTTAGGGGCTTATATAAGTGAAAGCCAAAAACTTGAAGCAGAAACATCTTTTGCAAATCGTGTAAAAAATGCTGCAGATGCTTTGGGTACGTCAGCAGATACTAAGGATAAGAATACTGCTTATGGTCGTCTTGCTGCTGCTAATGCACAGTTGGAAGATGCAAATAAGATGGGTGAAACAACAGATGCAGAAAAGGAGGCTAAAGAGCAAGCTATAGAAAATGCAAAGCGTGCAATTGCTTCTGCGAAAGATGGTATTGTGATTGCACAAGCTGAGTATGATAAAGAAAAGGCTGCTTCTGATGAATTTGCTGCTGCTCTTGCAGCTGTTGATGTAAAAGCATATAATGATGCCGTTAGTGCAATTGTAGCATTGGTTAAAGCGAATGAAACTGTTGCTAAAGCATTTAATGATGCAAATGAGACTCCGATGAAACTTTGGAGTGAGTATAGTGTTCTTAATGCACTTTATAATAATAGTCAGAACCTTGAAGAATTAATTGCTCAATGTGAATATAATATTGCTTATGCTAAAGAGCAGATTAAATTCTATGAAGTTAATATCACGAATGCTGAGGCCCAATTAGCTAAAGAAAAAGAAGAGTTGGCTAACCTGGAAAAAGAGATTGCTGCTAAGAAAATTATTGTTGACAATGCAAAAGCTGCGTTAGACGCAGAATTAAACGCTGAATAATCGCCAATAGTAACGGCAAATAAACAACAAATCAAAAAAAGTATCGTATGAAAATAAAAAGACTTTTAGTGTTGGCCGTTCTACCCATAATGTGTCTTGCAGCTAATGCGCAGAACTGTAGTAAAGACAATACTCCTAAAAAAGGAGACTTTACGGTAGCGGCTACTGTTGGATACAATAGTTACACAAATGTCACAGCCCCTTCGGGGCTGCTGACTGACTATGAAGTCAGAGCGCTTTCAACCAACTGGGCAGATAAAAAGCTGATGGTTGGTTTCGAAGGGGGCTGGTTCTTCAAAGATCAGTGGAAACTAAATTTGGGTGGCGGTGTCAGCTTCACGAATAACCCCGGTTATCCGGCTGTTCCCGGTACAATAGACGAAAATACGGAGATCGGTGATGGGAGTATTCCTAACTACCGTGCCGTAGCCAGTGCTCAGTCGTTCGCTTATAATGTGTCGGCAGGTGTTGATCGTTATTTCAACATCAAGCGTGTTCCTAACCTGATGTGGTATACAGGCGTTCGCGTAGGTTTTGCTTACGGCGAAAATGAAATGAAGTATGATGAAGAGACCTCTATGGGTAAATCGGTTGCCGAGAGCTGGAATCTTCGTGGCGCCCTGACTATCGGTGTCGATTACTATGTTCTTCCTGCCCTTTACATCGGTGCACAGATCGATCCGTTTGCTTATACGTACAACAAGACTACGTATAATCCGCAAGCCGGTCTTGGCGATCTTTCGGCGGACAGCCACAACTACAGTGTTTTGGCGGCTCCGACATTGAAGATCGGATTTAAGTTTTGACCTCTATCTCCATCCGGCCGATAGGTTATCGGTCGGGTGGGTGATTTTATAAATAAGTCCATTTATTTATACCTCCCCGATGTCCGTGACGGCTGTCGGGGATTTTTATTTATTGTCTTCTTCAAAATCAAAGTCAAAATCAAAATCGTCTATAAATTCCGGAGTAGTGAATTCTTCAATGCTTCGACGGTCTTTTTTAGTCGGGCGTCCGGTGCCTCTTGCGCGATCAATGAACCCACTGATTTTGCTCATTTCCAAAAGTTCATATTGATCGGGTGTCGTTACGTTTTCCATCATCTCGGATACAAGCTTTGCTCCGATTCGTTTCTCGATAGCTTGTAATACTTTGAAAGAGTATGTAATGGGGGGCTTTTTTACTTGAATTACGTCTCCTGGCTTTATCATACGAGATGCTTTCACAAACGATCCGTTGATGCTGATTCGTCCTTTTTTGCAGGCCTCAGCGGCGATGGTGCGGGTTTTGAAGATGCGGACTGCCCACATCCATTTATCTATTCTTGCTTCAGGCATTGGTTATAAATTGAAAATGAATTATTATTTTTTGTTGAATTGATTCATCGTTATGTCGATTCCTGCCAAACAAAAGCTTTTGGCAATCTCTCCGGCTGTCTCCAGGCGCTCGTTCATTGTTGTCCAGTCTTCTTCCGTAAAATGTCCTAATACGAAATCAACCTGTCCGCCCTTTGGGAAGTCATTGCCAATGCCAAATCTCAACCGTGCATAATTCTGAGTTCCCAAGATAGCTGCGATATGTTTTAATCCGTTATGACCTGCATCGCTACCTTTGCTTTTCAGACGTAATGTTCCAAAAGGAAGAGCCAAGTCATCAACGATGATTAGCATATTCTCCAATGGAATATTTTCCTTTTGCATCCAATAACGCACGGCATTGCCACTTAGATTCATAAATGTCGAAGGCTTTAACAGAATCATTTGTCTTCCTTTCACGGATAGGGTAGCTGTAAAGCCATAACGACCGTCCTTGAATGATAGGTTGTTTGCTTTGGCCAAAGCATCCAACACCATAAAGCCTATATTATGGCGAGTTTCATGGTATTCTGGACCAATGTTGCCTAATCCGACAATTAAGTATTTCATATCTTTCAGTTTATTTGTTTTAAATAAAAAACGCAGATTAACACAGATGTGAAATCTGCATTAATCTGCGTTTGAATGATATCTCTAATAAAGGGATAGCGATATTATTTTCCTGCTGCAGCAGCTGCACCTCTTGCCGCACGAGTCAACTTAACGGCACATACGACAGCGTCTTTTGCGTTCAGAAGTTCCAGTCCTTCATAGCTCAATTCGCCTACTTTAACTGTTTTGCCAAGACCCAAGTGAGATACATTGACAGTCAGTTTCTCAGGAATAACGTTGTACAAAGCTTTAACTTTCAGTTTACGCATCTGCAATGCTAATTTACCACCGGCTTTCACACCTTCAGCAAGACCTTCAAGTTGTACCGGTACTTCCATTACGATAGGTTTAGCTTCGTCAATCTGATAGAAGTCTACGTGCAGGATAGTATCTTTTACAGGGTGAAATTGAATGTCTTTCAAAATCGCATTCACTTTTTTGCCATCGATAATCAGGTCTACTACGTGGATGTGCGGAGTATAAACCAGATTGCGAAGTCCTTCGTTAGTCACTGTGAAGTGAACAACTTCTCCACCACCGTAAAGTACACAAGGTACACCACCGTTGTTACGAATTTCTTTCAAAGCTCTTGCCTGTTCAGAAGAGCGTTCTGCAATTGTTCTTGCAGTTCCTTTAACTTCAATTGATCTCATTTCTTGAAATTTTTTGTGTTACTCTAAATTAAGTTATTTTGCTTGCTTAATTCACCATCACACGATGTGATTATCACACGATGTGCAAAAAGCGGTGCAAAAGTACACTTTCTTTCTGAAATATCAAAGAATTGATGCTTTTAATTATTCAAAATCAATGTCGATCTTGATTTCGCTATCTAAAACTGTAGTCTCTGGTTCACTTTCAGATTCGATTTTTCTCTCCGATTCGGAATCTTCTGTATATTCTTGATTCTGATTGATGAAATTAATAGCCTGTTCGAGTCCGGCCATGAACTTACCAAAATCCTCTTTATACAAGAAAATTTTATGTTTTTCAAAACTTACCTGAGAATCATCTCCTTCGCCCATCACAACCTTTTTGCTTTCGGTAATGGCAAGAAACATTTCATCTTTGCGGTTCTTTTTAACGTCCAGGTAATATATACGTTTACCAGCCTTTATTGATTTTGAAAATACGATCTCTTTATCATTCATATCTGTTCCTATTTTCTTTTTTAAATCTTCCATATTGTTAGGTCTGTTTATAATTGGCTTCAAAATTGGATATTTTTTTTAAACTGTCAAAAGAAAAAGGAAAGAGAATGAAATACTGCATTAAAAAATGTGATTTATTTGTGTAAACTCATTAAAAATGTCTATTTTTGCAATTCGTTAATAACAGTATTAATTAAAATTATGATTAACAGAGTTCTTATTCGTCTAAAGATCATACAGATAGTGTATGCTTACTATCAAAACGGCAGCAAAAATTTAGACTCAGCGGAGAAAGAGTTGTTCTTTAGCCTCTCAAAGGCTTACGATCTGTACAACTATTTGCTGATGCTTATGATTGCTTTGACGGAATATGCACAAAAACGCATCGACACAGCGAAAGCTAAACTGGCACCTACCAAAGAAGAGTTGTATCCCAACATGAAATTTGTGGAAAATAAATTTGTGGCACAACTCGAAGTGAATAAACAATTAAGCGAATTTATAGCTAATCAGAAAAGGACCTGGGCTAATGATCAGGACTTTATTAAAGAATTATACGAAAAGATTATTGCATCTGATATATACAAGGAGTATATGGCTTCTTCCGACAAATCTTATGAGGCGGATCGTGAATTATGGAGAAAACTCTATAAAACTTTCGTTTTTAACAATGATTCATTAGATCAGGTGTTGGAGGATCAGAGTTTATACTGGAATGATGATAAAGAGATTGTCGATACATTTGTATTGAAGACTATTAAGCGTTTTGAAGAAAAACAGGGAGCTAACCAACCACTGTTACCCGAATTCAAAGATGACGAAGATCAGGAGTTTGCACGCCGTTTGTTCCGTCGAACCATTTTAAATGCCGATTATTACCGGCATCTGATCAGCGAAAATACAAAGAACTGGGATCTGGATCGCGTAGCTTTCATGGATGTAATTATTATGCAATGTGCATTAGCAGAAATTCTTAGTTTTCCGAACATTCCGGTTAGTGTTTCGTTAAATGAGTATGTAGAGATTGCTAAACTCTATAGTACAGTGAAGAGCGGTAGCTTTATCAATGGTACATTGGACGGAATAGTTAATCAATTAAAAAAAGAAGGTAAGTTGACAAAAAACTAATACCTTTGTCTAAATAGATTAAAAAACTAATAAAACAGATTATTTTATGAACCTATTAACTGTATTTTTTCAAGCTCCTGCTGCTGGTCCTGACGGTAGTTTGATGTGGATCATGCTGATAGCAATGTTTGTTATCATGTATTTTTTCATGATTCGTCCGCAGAACAAGAAGCAGAAAGAGATCGCTAATTTCCGCAAATCTCTCCAGGTTAACCAGAATGTAATTACGGCTGGTGGCATTCACGGTGTGATTAAGGAAATCAATGATGATTACATTGTTCTTGAAATCGCTTCTAATGTAAAAATTAAGATAGATAAGAACTCTATTTTTGCAGACGCTTCTGCTGCCAATAGCCAGTCTGCTACAAAATAAGGAACTAAAAATAAATAAAGCCTATGTTCGAACGTAGGAACATAAAGTATATTTATTTGAAATTATCAAAAAGGATTAAGGACTTTCTGCTTAGTGATAAGAGCAGAGAGTTCTTAATTTTTTTATTCTTCTTTTTTATTGCAGGTGGATTTTGGTTGCTTCAAACGCTAAACAATGATTATGAAGCCGAATTTTCTATTCCTGTCCGTCTGAAAGGAGTTCCCAATCATGTGGTTTTAACTTCTGAACCTCCTTCTGAACTCCGCATTAAAGTAAAAGATAAAGGAACGGTATTGCTAAACTATATGTTGGGCAAAAGTTTCTTTCCGGTTAATATCGATTTTTCCGAGTCGAAAGTACCTGATAATCATGTGAAGATTTATACGTCAGAACTTGAGAAAAAAATTGCGGGGCAACTTAATGTATCGACCCGGTTGCTGTCTGTAAAGCCTGATACTTTGGAGTATATTTATTCTACCGGAAAGTCTAAATTAGTGCCTGTTAAATTGGAGGGTAAAGTTGTTGCAGGACGTCAATATTATATTTCGGATACGATCTATTCTCCGGATTCTGTTTTGGTATATGCTCCCGTGGCTATATTGGATACAATAACGGCAGCTTATACACAAAAAGTTAATTTTGAAAATGTAATGGATACATTGAAGCAACGAATAGCGCTTGCCGGAGTAAAAGGTGCGAAATTTGTTCCCGGAGCTATTGATTTGACTTTACCCGTGGATATATATACGGAGAAAACAGTTGAAGTCTTATTACATGGTATCAATTTTCCTGCAGATAAGGTGTTAAGGGCATTTCCATCTAAAGTTCAGATTACGTTTCAGGTTGGATTAAGTCGTTTTCGCGAGATTAAGGCAAGTGACTTTGTTGTGAATGTTTCTTATGAAGAACTTTTGAAATTAGGTACTGATAAATATACTGTAAAATTAAAATCTCTTCCGCGTGGAGTAAGTCATGTGCGAATCCATCCGGAACAGGTTGATTTCCTGATAGAACAACTCTCTTCTGATGGCAATTAAAATTGGAATAACCGGTGGAATCGGTAGTGGTAAAAGTGTTGTTTCACATTTACTTGAAGTGATGGGGATTCCTGTCTATATCTCGGATGAAGAGTCAAAGAGAGTGGTGGCGACTGATCCTGTTATTCGTAAAGAATTGTGTGATTTAGTAGGAGAGGAGGTCTTTTCTGATGGCAAATTAAATAAGACTTTACTGGCCACATATCTTTTTGCTTCTTCGACGCATGCTTATCAGGTTAATGGAATCATACATCCGAGGGTTAAGGAGCATTTCAGGGAATGGAGCTCACACAAAGAGTGTCTGGACATAATAGGTATGGAGTCGGCAATTCTGATAGAATCGGGTTTTGCGGATGAAGTTGATTGTATAGTGATGGTCTACGCCCCTTTGGAACTCAGAGTAGAACGTGCGGTACGGCGTGACAATGCTTCATGCGAGCAGATTATGCAGCGTATCCGGAGCCAAATGAGTGATGAAGAAAAATGTGAGAGGGCTTCTTTCGTCATAATAAACGATGGTGAAAAGCCGTTGATACCACAGATTTTAGATCTAATTGCTTTTCTATATCAAAAGATTCATTACCTTTGTTCCGCAAAAAATAACTAATATAAAAGTAATATACTATGTTAAAGACTATTTTGTCTATCTCCGGTAAACCGGGGTTGTATAAGCTTATTTCGCAGGGTAAAAATATGTTGATTGTAGAAACAATTGATGCAACTAAGAAACGTTTTCCTGCTTATGGTAACGAAAAAATTATCTCTTTGGCAGATATAGCAATGTACACAAACGATTCAGAAGTGCCTTTACGTGACGTGTTGCGTTCAATAAAAGAAAAAGAAAATGCAGCTATCGCTTCTATAGATGTGAAGAAAGCTACTTCTGAGCAATTACGTGAGTATTTGGCTGAGGTTTTGCCTGACTTTGATCGTGACAGAGTATATGCCAATGATATCAAGAAATTGATCTTGTGGTATAACATCTTAGTCTCTAACGGAATTACAGACTTTGGTGAAGAGACTGCTGTTGAAGCAGAATAAATCTACCATACTTTTAGTTAAAAGCATAATGTCCTTTATTAAAGGGTATTGTGCTTTTATTTTTTTATTATATCTCTATAAACAAAAGTTTTTTTAAGCTGTTCTTGCAGGACTATATCAAATTTGCATAGAATATTTTAGAGAACTTATTTGTCGTATTCAGGGCTTTTTAATTATCTTTGTTGCAATCCGTCGGAACCTGAAGAGTCAGTGTTACGAGGAATATTACACAAAAAGAACAAAAGCGTTTTTAAGATATTATTCTGTACTTGAAATCTGGACAATTTCACTATTCAGGAATAATGTAACGAACGCTCATGCTCTGCTGTATATGCAAATATATAGTATCGAGCGTGGGTTGTTGTACATTATTTGAATAGTGGCAGTCCAGAGCCTCAGGTACGATAATTACAACGTTCCCACGCTTTTTTATATACGAAAGATTCTTTCGAGGGAACCGGGAGGGATAGAAGGAAGGAAAAGAGCATGAAAGCAGCAAGAAATAGCGGGATTTGTATGAAACTGGATGATTTTACCGGAGTTTTATCGATAGAGCATCTGGATGTTAATACGATGGTATATCTGTATAGTGAGAAGGGTGAGTTAATAGGGAAAATTCACTCAACAAAATCTTCTGCTACTTTTACATTACCCCAAAAAGGTATGTATGTGCTTGTAATTCACTGTTTATCCTATCCGGTGGAAGTTAGGCGAGTTATTTATTGAACTTTTCAATAAAAGAAAAGCCGGTATACCATAAGGCATACCGGCAAATCGCTGTTGTTTATTACTTCTTAATCCTTTAGTTACGGAAAACTAATCCGTCTCCTTGTGCATCTACAATGATTGCTTTACTACGGTCTACTTCCTGTGCCAATAATTTTTTCGATAGATCATTGAGCAAATATCTCTGAATAGCCCTTTTTACAGGACGTGCACCGAATTCCGGATCATAGCCGACCTGTGAAAGGAAATCCAAAGCCGCATCTGTCAGCTCTAGCTCTACTCCATTACCGGCAAGCATCTTTTGTACGCTCTTAATCTGTAACAAGACAATCTGTTTGATGTCTTTTTCCGTTAATGGCAGGAACATGATAGTCTCATCGATACGGTTTAGGAATTCCGGACGGATGGTTTTCTTTAGCATGTTCATTACCTCTTTCTTGGTTTCTTCCACTACTTCCTCGTTGTTGGCACCATTCAGTTTTTCCATCTGGCTCTGTATGTAGCCACTGCCCATATTAGAGGTCATAATGATAATTGTATTTTTAAAGTTTACCACGCGGCCTTTGTTGTCTGTCAATCGTCCGTCATCAAGTACCTGCAACAAGATATTAAATACATCCGGATGTGCTTTCTCGATTTCATCAAACAATACTACAGAATAAGGTTTACGACGAATCGCTTCTGTCAATTGTCCGCCTTCATCATATCCGACATATCCCGGAGGCGCTCCAACTAAACGCGAAACGCTGTGCTTCTCCTGGTATTCGCTCATGTCGATACGGGTCATCATCGTTTCATCGTCAAACAGAAATTCGGCAAGAGCTTTGGCAAGTTCGGTTTTACCAACTCCTGTAGTGCCCAAGAAGATGAAAGAACCAATAGGTCGTTTGGGATCCTGTAAACCTGCACGGCTGCGGCGTACAGCATCAGATACGGCTGCAATAGCCTCGTCTTGTCCGATAACACGCTGATGTAATTCCTCTTCAAGGTGGAGCAACTTGTCCTTTTCACTCTGCATCATTTTGCTTACAGGAATTCCGGTCCAACGGGATACTACGTCAGCGATGTCTTCAGCATCCACCTCTTCTTTTATCATGGCTGTATCCCCTTGCATTTCGTGCAGTTTTTTCTGGGTATCTTCAATTTCCTTATGCAGTTCCTGCAATTTGCCATAGCGAATCTCTGCAACTTTGCCATAGTTTCCCTCACGTTCTGCCTTGTCAGCTTCGAATTTAAGATTTTCTATTTCAACTTTGTTCTGCTGGATTATATCCATCAGGCTTTTTTCGCTTTGCCATTTTGCTTTATATGATTTTTCCTGTTCTTTCAATTCAGCCAATTCTTTGCCGATTGTCTGTAATTTCGGTTCATCATTTTCCCGTTTTATAGCTTCTCGCTCAATCTCCAGCTGTTTAATCTTTCGTGAGATTTCATCTAATCCTTCAGGGACGGAATCCACCTCCATGCGAAGTTTTGCGGCAGCTTCATCCATCAGGTCAATTGCTTTATCGGGCAAAAAACGGTCAGTGATGTACCGGCTGCTTAATTCTACGGCAGCAATGATTGCGTCATCTTTGATACGTACGTGATGGTGATTTTCATACCGTTCTTTTAATCCACGTAAGATAGATATTGTGCTCAGATTGTCCGGTTCATCTACCTGTACTATTTGAAAACGACGTTCCAAAGCTTTATCTTTCTCAAAATATTTCTGATATTCGTCGAGAGTGGTAGCACCGATAGAGCGTAATTCTCCACGGGCAAGTGCAGGTTTCAGAATATTAGCTGCGTCCATAGCACCTTCTCCTTTTCCTGCTCCTACCAAAGTATGGATTTCATCAATGAATAATATGATGTTACCTTCTGATTTCTTCACCTCATTCACTACCGATTTCAGTCGTTCCTCAAATTCTCCTTTATATTTAGCTCCTGCAACGAGTGCGCCCATATCAAGTGAGTATACCTGTTTATTTTTCAGGTTTTCAGGGACATCACCACGAAGAATACGGTGTGCCAGCCCCTCAACAATAGCTGTTTTACCGGTACCCGGTTCACCTATTAATATAGGATTGTTTTTTGTGCGCCGACTTAGAATCTGAAGTACCCGTCGGATTTCTTCATCACGTCCGATCACAGGGTCGAGCTTACCGCTACGGGCTGCTTCATTTAAGTTAATGGCATATTTTTCCAGTGACTGGTAATTATCTTCACTGGATTGAGAGGTTACCTTTTCTCCTTTTCTCAATTCACTGATGGCACCACGCAATTCCTTTTCGGTCATTCCTGCATCTTTCAGGATGGTAGACACTGTGCTCTTTACTGTCAGTAAGGCCAGTAAAAGATGTTCCAATGAAACAAACTCATCGCCCATTTCTTTGGAATACTGTGTAGCTTTTTGAAAGACTTCGTTCGCTTCCCTGCTCAAGTAAGGTTCTCCACCGGAAACTTTTGGGAAAGAGTCGATCTGCTTATCGAGTACGAGGGAGATTTGTTGTCCGTTCAGTCCCAACTTCTGAAAGATAAAGTTAGTCACATTTTCGCCTACCTTCATCACTCCGTACAGGATATGAGCCGTTTCGATGGCTTGTTGCCCCCGACTTTGTGCCAGGTTAATAGCCTCTTGTACAGCTTCCTGAGATTTAATGGTAAAATTGTTAAAGTTCATATCGTTTGTTCTCCTTTCTTATTCTTGTTTTCAATAACACTATTAGAGGCGCAAAAGATTTGCCATGGGGTAAAAACTGACTTTTTTTCAGCTTTTTAAGAAAAATAAAAGCCAAAATGTCATGTATTTTCTTTTATGGAGGAAATTGTGTCCGAATGTAAGAGCATTTTAGAAGTATGTTGTATCTTTATGCCCTCAATATAATGATTAAGGAATTACGATATGGACGAAAAAATAAAGTTTCCTTCGAATGTGGTACTGATTGATGCAGCATTTCTGAATTTAGTTGTAATGGATCTGAAGAAATACTTTGAGAAAACCTTGATGCGTGAACTGCAAGAGATTGATCTCTCGGAACTGATAACCTATATAGTACTTGATGCAGGTATGGCAGTAGGCGATAATCAAATCCAAATATTAATGGTATATGATAAGGATTCGACTCAGTTGTCTAATTGCCGACCTTCCGATTTATCGGCAGAGTTGAATGGGGTGGCATTTAAGAGTCAGTTCGGAGAGTTTTCTTTTGCCAGTGTACCTTGCGAGGAAATGGTATCTCGTGAAGAATTATATTTGGATTTGTTGAATATCGTTTCAGATTCTGCTGATGTGGAACGGCTGATTTTGGTCTCTTTCAATGAAGAATATGGTGCTAAGGTAATGGAGCGGTTAAAAGCTATCAAGAATAAGGAAATCATTCAATTCCGTATGAATGAACCGGAGGAGAATATTGAAGGACATCAGTGGGAGATGTTGGCATATCCCGTGATGCAAGCATTGGGAATCAAGGGAGAAGAGTTGTAATATTAGCAATAAGCCTTTATATTTATGTCTGATTTTCGTCTGAAAGTATTTTTAAGCGTTGCTAAGAACCTCAGTTTCACTAAGGCCTCACAAGAGTTGTTTGTCAGTCAGCCTGCCATAACCAAACATATTCAGGAATTGGAGACCTGTTATCAGGTTCGGTTGTTTGATCGGCAGGGAAATAAGATTTCTTTGACAGAAGCGGGTAAACTTTTGCAGGAACATAGTGAAAAGATATTGGAGGACTACAAGCGGTTGGAATATGAAATGCATTTGCTGCATAACGAGTGTATAGGTGATTTGAAATTAGGTGCCAGCACTACCATTTCTCAATATGTGCTTCCTCCTTTGCTTGCTAATTTTATAGCCAAGTTTCCCCAAGTAAATCTTTCTTTGTTGAATGGGAATTCCAGAGAGATAGAGGCTGCTTTGCAGGAACATCGTATCGATTTAGGATTGGTAGAAGGTATTTGCCGCCTACCCAATCTTAAATATACTACATTTTTGCAGGATGAATTAGTGGCAGTTGTCCATACAGGTAGCAAACTTTCATTGCCAGATGAGATAGCGCCGGAAGATTTATCCAGAATTCCGCTTGTGCTCAGGGAGAGAGGTTCGGGCACATTGGATGTTTTCGAGAGAGCTTTATCCGAGCATAATATGAAGTTATCATCCTTGAACGTACTTTTATATTTAGGCAGTACAGAGAGTATCAAGCTGTTTTTAGAATATACAGATTGTATCGGAATTGTTTCTATCCGTTCTATCAGTCGTGAATTACTTTCAGGTACTTTCCGTGTTATTGAGATTAAAGGTATGCCAATGCTACGTGAGTTCTGTTTTGCTCAACCTCAAGGCCAAGAGAGTGGGTTATCACAAGTTTTGATGCAGTTTGCTATGCATCATAACAAAAAGTTATAGAGTATAATTAGATGCAATTGGCATATACCGACAAGTAGCCGTATCTTTGCACCCGAAAAATAAAAAAGATAATAAGATATGGTATCAGCTATTACGAAAACGTTACAGACAAACAATAAAAAGGTCTATGTTTCTTTACTTTCTATTTTGACTTTCTTTTTAATGTTGGATTATGTTCCAGGATTGCAGGCACTTTCTGCATGGGTAACTCCACCGTTAGCGCTCTTTCTTGGATTGGCTTTTGCGTTAACTTGTGGACAGGCTCATCCGAAATTTAATAAAAAGACATCTAAATATTTGTTGCAATACTCTGTTGTTGGATTAGGTTTTGGTATGAATTTGCATTCGGCACTTGCTTCCGGTAAAGAAGGAATGGAGTTTACTGTTATTTCAGTAATCGGTACATTGATCATAGGATGGTTTATTGGTCGTAAGTTCTTGAAAGTAGATCGTAATACCTCTTATCTTATCAGTTCGGGTACGGCGATTTGTGGTGGTAGTGCTATTGCTGCTGTAGGTCCCGTAGTAAAGGCGAATGATAGTGAAATGTCTGTAGCGTTGGCTACAATATTCATATTAAACGCACTTGCTCTTTTTATCTTTCCAGTAATCGGGCATGCTTTAAATATGAGTCAACATGAGTTCGGAACTTGGGCTGCCATTGCTATTCATGATACAAGTTCTGTGGTAGGTGCCGGTGCTGCATACGGTGAGGAGGCGCTAAAAGTTGCTACTACTATTAAATTGACCCGTGCCCTTTGGATTATTCCAATGGCATTTGCTACTTCATTTATCTTTAAAAGTAAAGGACAGAAGATCAGCATTCCTTGGTTTATCTTCTTCTTTGTATTGGCTATGATTGTGAATACCTATTTGTTGGGTAGTGTGCCCGCATTGGGGGCAGCTATCAATGGATTGGCTCGTAAGACTTTAACTATTACTATGTTTTTCATCGGGGCTTCTCTTTCTTTGGATGTTGTGAAGTCCGTAGGTATCAAACCTTTGATACAGGGAGTACTTTTGTGGGCAGTGATTAGTCTGAGCACTTTAGCATATATTTATTGGTGCTGATTAAATATAAACAGAACTATATGTAAAGAGGTACGATGTATTTAGACATCGTACCTCTTACATTTAATAAATATCCTATATCATTTACTCTATACTTATGTTCTTTAGTTCTTTCCCAAGGTTTTTTAGTTCCTCATTCAAAGCGTTTAATTCTTCCCTATAATTCGCATCTATAGTGTTCAAATTATAAGTTCCGCTTAATTCTATCATACCTTTTTGTTTGCTTATATCTTTCTTGCTGTCATAAATGGCAGGTTTATTATTGGTATAGAGCCTATCTCCTGATATTATAAAGCACTGACTGGTATTTTGATACAACATTAGTTTTTTGATATCATCCGTCGTCATATCTCCTTCCATATATACGAATTTTATGGAAGATGCCCGGTCCATTACCATAATTAGTTCTTTTATCTTACTTCCTTTACGATTTACATAGATTTCTGAACCGGAAGTTGTCCCTTTTTGTTTCATCAACAGTTCATATTTGGATGACTGCATCAAAGAACGAATATCTTTAGCCATCTCTTCACGTATCTTATTATCACGCGTAGAAAGAACCTGAACAGAGTTCAAGTGTTCTGCCACCTTACCTATATAAAGGTCTTTCATAAATAAGTTCGGATTTAGTTCCATCATAGCTTTAGAGATATAAACTGATGATACTCCTTTCATGTCGTTGTATTTGTTGAACAAATTTTTTTGTGCCTGACAAAAGAGAGGTGACAATAACAGTACACAAACCAGAATAAATTTCATTGTTTTCATAACCGTTTATTTTTTTATTTCGTTTTTTACTTCTTGATGTATTCTTCTCATGTCTATTTGGCTTTCTTTTACTTCATTGAACCCATTGTTCAGGTTAATGGAAATCTCCAGTAAAGTCGCCTGGAACATTCGGTAGGCTTCTTCCGGGTCAGAAAATGTGTCTTGCGGTGTAGGTGGACACACATTTTTACCCAGATTTTCGATACCATATCCAAGGCCGACAAGTAATAGCATAGTGGCTGCTATACTTCCAATCCACCGCCAGTTGTTCTTGGAACTGTTGGGGTGGAAGAAGCGTTGTTCTTTCTCGGCCATTTCATCAATCAACAAGTTTAGTTTGTCCTCCAAATATGCAGGAATTTCCACATCTTGATCTGCGTTTAAGTAAAGGTTAAGAAAGATTTCTTTATCCTTCAACAGATATTCGGGTACTTCTGTTGTTCTGAAATAATCTCTCAGCGCCTCTTCCTGGCTCTCGGTAGTAGTCCCCTCATAAAACTCGGCGAGTAACCTTTCAATTTCTTCGACTTTCATAATTATTCCATTTATTAAATTCTTCACGTATCTTTTTCCTTGCTCGTGATAGCAGTACACGAACATTAATAGAATTCAATCCGGTGACTTGTTCTATCTCTTCGTAAGAACAGCCTTTGATATCGCGCATGTTTATGATCCGTTGCTGCTGTTCGGGTAAGTGGGCTATGATATCTTTTACCTGTCGTGCGCCTTCGCGTACTTCCAGGTTGTCCGACTGGGAAATATCCTGAACGGCAGACAGTTCTACGGTTTGTCGGGACAATATGTACTTTCCTGAGCGGAGCAAATCAAAACACATATTCTTTACCAAAGTGACACTAAATGCTTCCGGATTACTAATAACAGTCAGTCCTTCCCGCTTATCCCACAGCTTCAGGTAGGCTTCTTGCACTATATCCTCCGCATCGGCTGAATTCTCCAGTAGCCGGTAAGCTACACGGTACAGTTTGCGGTGATAAGGCAGAAACTCTTTTTTAAAACTCTCAGCATCCATGGATTCGTTTTTGTCAATGTTTATATTTGTAAGACGTAACGGGACGAATTATGTTACAAAGAAAGAGAAAAAAGAGCAAGTAATATGAAGATATTTGATGAAAAGGATGTACTTTTAATGACTTAATTAAAATGAAATACTATGAGCGAAAGTGAAATTACGAAATTGGATATTATTGTAGAGGTATTAGGTGAGAGAGAACCAGAGATACGGCGCTTGGTTACATTGGATGATCGGATAAGGACATTTGCAGAGTCTGGTGATGAAAATGGTCAGAGAATGCCAATTGAACTTATAGCGGAGTGGGCGATGTTGCTGGATAAGTACTATCCGTTGGCATTGGAAAAACGGAATTCTCTGAATTGATATATGATAAACGACTGGCTGTATTTCATTGAATGACAGCCAGTCGTTATCTGTTGATTAGTTATTTGTGTTCTCTCAATTTTTCGAAGATTAATCCTTCCAGTTCTTCGGCGAGTTCGGGATTATCGGCAATACATTGTTTAGCTGCGTCGCGACCCTGTCCCAGCTTCGTGTCATTATAGCTATACCATGAACCACTTTTCTTGATGATTCCCAAATCAGCACCCAGATCAATAATCTCTCCAGAATGTGATATACCTTCGCCAAACATGATATCGAATTCTGCTTTACGGAAAGGAGGAGCTACTTTATTCTTCACAACCTTGACTTTTGTTTGTTTACCAATCACCTCTTCACCGTCTTTTATTTGTTGTGAACCGCGGATATCCAAACGTACCGAAGCATAGAACTTCAATGCATTGCCACCGGTTGTTGTTTCGGGATTACCGAACATTACACCGATTTTCTCACGCAATTGGTTGATGAAAACACAAGTCGTACGGGTTTTACTCACTGCTGATGTTAACTTGCGTAATGCCTGAGACATTAATCGAGCCTGCAAACCTACTTTATTGTCACCCATGTCTCCTTCTATTTCTGCTTTCGGAGTCAAGGCGGCTACGGAGTCTACTACGATGATGTCGATGGCTGAAGAGCGGATCAATTGCTCCGCAATTTCCAATGCCTGTTCTCCGTTATCCGGTTGAGAGATAAACAGATTATCTACATCCACTCCCAGCTTGGCCGCATAAAAACGATCAAAGGCATGTTCTGCATCAATGAAAGCGGCAATTCCACCGGCTTTTTGTGCTTCTGCAATGGCGTGGATCGCCAGTGTGGTTTTACCGGATGATTCCGGACCATAAATTTCAATTATTCTTCCGCGGGGATAACCGCCTACGCCTAATGCTGCATTCAGTGCAATCGAACCTGTAGGAATTACTTCTACTTGTTCTACCACTTCTTCACCCATTTTCATGATAGAACCTTTACCGAAGCTTTTCTCTATCTTGTCCATGGCAGCCTGTAAGGCTTTTAATTTTTCGCTTGATGCCATTTTATTATTATCTGTTTCAAAATTTAACTCGTCTTCTTTCTTTGCCATAATGATCGATTTATAAAATTTGTGAAGCGTGTTCTTTGGTCTTTACTTCTTTCGGACCGATGATTCGTTCAACGACTCCTTCTTCATTGATCAGGAAAGTAGTGCGTAAAGTACCCATATAGGCACGGCCATATAGCTTTTTCTCTCCCCATACTCCAAATTGTTCTACTAATTTTTTATCAGTATCGGCAATCAAGGTAAATGGCAGATTATTCTTTTCAATAAATTTTTGATGTGACTTTTCATTGTCTACACTGACACCGATCACTTCGTATCCGGCCTTACGCAATTCTGCATAATTGTCACGCAGGCTGCAAGCCTGAGCTGTACAGCCAGAAGTGCTATCTTTGGGGTAGAAATAAAGGACGATTTTTCTTCCTTTATAGTTGCTGAGGCGTACCTCTTCTCCCTTTTCATTGATACCCAGCAATTCAGGGACTTTATCTCCTATATTCATCTTTGATGATTTTCCCAATGTATAAATTATGTCAATCCGTTTGCCACAAGGTGGCATATAGCCAATTGACATATTGTTATGTTAATTACAATTCCAGGTTTCCGTCGAATTCTTCGTGCCAAGGCAGACCTTGTTTGTTCAATTGTTCCATGAACGGATCCGGATTAAACTCTTCTACATTATTCACACCCGGTCGATTCCATTCGCCTTTGAAGAACATCATGGCACCAATCATAGCCGGGACACCTGTGGTATAGCTTACTCCCTGCATACCCGTTTCTTTGTATGCTGCTTCGTGACTGCAGTTATTGTATACATAGTAGGTACGTTCTTTGCCATCTTTTAAGCCACGGATACGGCAACCGATTGAGGTTTCCCCTTCGTAATTTTCACCCAGATCTTGAGGATTAGGTAGCACGGCCTTCAAGAATTGCAGAGGAACAATTTTTTGCCCGTTGTAATCGATTTCGTCGATGCGGGCCATACCGATGTTCTGAATCACACGTAGGTGTGTCAGATATTCCTGGCCGAATGTCATCCAAAAGCGTGCTCGTTTGATAGTTGGAAAGTGTTTTACAAGTGATTCCAACTCTTCGTGGTATAACAAGTATGAGTCACGAGGACCTATATTCGGATAGGTCAAGTCTTTATGAATTTCCAAGGGTCCGGTGGTTACCCACTGTCCGTTTTCATAATAACGTCCGTTTTGGGTTATTTCACGGATATTGATTTCCGGATTGAAGTTTGTAGCAAAAGCCTTGTGATGATTTCCGGCATTACAATCTACTATATCCAAGTATTGAATTTCATCGAAATAATGTTTGGCAGCATATGCCGTATAAATGCCACTTACTCCCGGGTCGAATCCACAACCTAAGATAGCAGTCAGACCTGCCTCTTTGAAACGTTCGTGATAAGCCCATTGCCAACTATATTCAAAGTGAGCTTCGTCTTTAGGCTCATAATTAGCGGTATCCAGGTAGTTTACACCTGCTTTCAGGCAGGCTTCCATGATAGTCAGATCTTGATAAGGCAAAGCAACGTTAATAACCATTTCCGGTTTGAAGTCGTTGAATAGTGCTACCAGTTCGTCTACATTATCAGCATCCACTTGGGCTGTTTTTATGCTGGGGTTGCCGATGGCTTTCACAATGTCGTCACATTTTGACTTCGTGCGGCTTGCGATCATGATATCAGTAAATACATCGGCATTTTGTGCCACTTTGTGTGCTACAACGGTACCTACACCGCCTGCACCGATAATAAGAACTCTACCCATTTCTTTAATTAAGAATTTTAAATTAAGAATTTAAGAATTGTTGATGGAACAAATATACGGCATTATTTCAGAATATTCGCCGATTTAAGTTTCTTTATTTGGCGCGAAGCAAGATACCATTTTCAAATTCGAGTATTTTCCCCCTGTATAACCATGTCTCAAAACGAGAGTCGGTCCGGACTCTGATTTCGATAGGTTCGCCGATTGCCAATTTACACTCTTCGGTTGTCATACCCGGTTTTACCTCTCCTTTAGCAAGCATTAACCAATTGGCTTCGCTAATGTTCGGATATTTTTTTCGTATGTTGGTAAATGCAAAAAGATTTTCAATGAAATCTTCATTTCTAAGGATAGGATCATATCTCAAATCTACTTTTATCTGGTATGTTGTTCCCAAAACATCTGCCAGTAGGAGTGTAGCTGACGTTCCTGTTTTTTCAGGTTGCACATCTTTGATTTGTAACGGAGTATAACGCAGTAAATCTGCTTGTTTTGTTCGTATTGTTTTTAAGGGATAAACGGCTTGTCCGATATATTTAGATTGAATGGACTCTTTGGCTTTAATGTCCGGATTGGTAAAAGAAAATGCGTTGGGGAAGTAGCTCATCCTCTTTTCTGCTTGAAAATCGTCAGGTTCCATACCGGAATTTGTTCTGGACATGGCTACGTCAATATAATAGGTGTTCCCTTTACTATCAGTAAAAATAATTCTCACAGGAAAAGCTTTGCTGCCAACACTGATTGCTATGACTTTTACGGGTTCACCTTTGGGAATACTGACCTCTCTGTATCCGGAGTAACTGCTGACATCATTTATTTTTACTGTGGTAGTCCGGGTATAAAGTGTTTTTCCAATCAATAATTCTTTGGCGGTATTTATATCTTGCAGGTAGATGAGTCCGTTGATACCGGCACGAGGATCTTTATCACACAGATCGTTCAGTTTGGTATCTTTCATTTCGTAATAGTATTTTTTACCTTCACATTCAAAAATGAAACGTGAAGTATATATTTTACCGATATATGTTTCATGCTCTGTTTCTTCGGATCCTACATATTCTACAGTTTTATTTTTGAGTAAGTCGTTAACTACTTCTTTCCCGTTTTCGTAACAACAAAATATGGGGATGAATTCGTCACCGCTATCCGGAATAAACATAAATTTTATTCCAGGTGTCCACTTACATAATTGTTTCATCGGAAAATACGTTGTTATGAAATTCGTTTCTTCGTCAACCGATGGGGCCAAGGGGGAAGAGAGGGGTACGGAATAATCTTTCTGTGCAATTGCCGTGGAAGCGACTGTCAATAGAAGGAGTAATAAGGTTTTGATACGTCTTTTCATGATTGTATATTGTTTGTTGAACTATTCGTATGTCTGTTCTGTTTATCTTAATTCGACAAATGTATCAACTTTATATTATTTTTTATCTATATTTGCGCCAATATTTAACTTAAATAGTATAACAATGAAAAAAGTATTGTTTTCAATTTGCATGGCAGGTGCAGCATTCGCAATGTCATCTTGTGGTTCAACCAAAGAGACCGCTTCTTTATCATCTTTAAATGGTGAATGGAACATTATTGAAGTGAACGGTTCGGCTATTGTTCCGGCAGAGAATCAGGAATTGCCGTTTATCGGTTTTGATACAGCAACTGGAAAAGTATATGGTAACAGCGGCTGTAACCGTATGATGGGTTCGATAGACCTAAATTCAAAACCCGGTACTATTGATATGAGTCGTTTGGGAAGTACTCGTATGGCTTGTCCTGATATGACAACGGAACAAAATGTACTGAATGCATTGGGACAGGTAAAGAGTTATAAAAAACTGGGTAAACAGAACATAGCTCTTTGTAATGCTTCCAGTCGCCCGGTAGTTGTCCTTCAGAAGAAAGTATCTACGGTGAAGTTGTCTGCACTGAGCGGTGAATGGAAAATAGAGGAAGTGAATGGTGAGACTATCCCTTCCGGTATGGAGAAGCAGCCTTTTATCAGTTTTGACGTTAAAAAGAAATCTATTCATGGAAATGCCGGATGTAATCTGATTAATGGGGGATTTGAAACTGATAAAGAAAATCCTCGTTCTATTTCTTTCCCAAATGTTATTTCTACTATGATGGCTTGTCCGGACATGGAGGTAGAAAGTAAAGTGATGAAGGCTATCAATGAGGTGAAATCATTTGATGTGTTGTCCGGTGGTGGAATTGGTTTGTATAACGCAGACGGAACACTGGTAATGGTGTTAGTGAAAAAATAGAAGTGCCTTAGTTAAAAGATACAGAGAAGGGTGTCCTGCAAAGGACACCCTTCTCTGTATCTTTTAACTAAGGTTTAGTATAATAATGGTTCTTCTTATTTTAGATATGAGTTGCGGAATATGATCCAAACGATTACTGGAGAGCCAAACAAAGCAGTTACTGCATTGATAGGTAATGTACCCTGCATTCCGGGCATTTGAGAAATTAAGTCACAAATTAACAGCGTAATGGCACCACACAGTATGGAGCCCGGAAGAATAATACGGTGGTTAGGGCTCCCAAACAATCCTCTGGCTACATGGGGCATGGTGATGCCTATGAAGGCTATAGGACCGGTAAAAGCTGTCGAAGTTCCGGCCAAAAGTGCAGTGGCCAGAATAATCCAGAGGCGTAATCTGGTCACAGAGACTCCCAATCCGTTGGCATAGTTTTTTCCCAACAACAAGATATTGAGTTGTTTTTGCAAGAGCAATGCAGTCAGAATTCCACAGGCAATGACGGGGGCCATCACACTCATCTGTTCCCAGCCCACTGAAGAGAGGCTGCCAAAGGTCCAGGTAATAAAAAGCTTGAGAGTATCCGGATTGCTCATGCTTTGCAGGATACTGACGATGGCACCGGCAAAGTTGCCGAACATCATGCCTATGATTAACAGGGAGACAGTCTGAGGTATTTTGATAGAAACGATTATTACCAATAATAAAACTCCTATAGCCCCAATGATAGCAGCTGTCACTTGCCCCCATCCTGCTATGAGCCACAGGGGAAGCGAAGAAGTGCCTAAAGTGAGTAAGGCTACTCCCAGGCTGGCGCCGGAAGTTACTCCCAATACGTCAGGACCGGCCAGTGGGTTATGAAACAAGGTCTGCATCAATACTCCGGCAACAGAAAGTGATGCTCCTGCTAAAATAGCTGTTAATGCTTTGGGAAGTCGGTGATTGATGATAATTTCACGATAGATAAGATTATCACTGCCTCCGGTAAGCGTATCCCATACGTCTCGTATGGAGAGGTTGACGCTCCCAATAGCAATATCTGCCATGAAAGCAACGACTAACAATATGATTAATAATAAAAACAGCCGGTAGTTTTTCATTCACTTTTTAATTTATCCATGTAAGTTAACTCGTAGTCAGGCAATAGTGTCGGATGAACGATCTTGATCATATCACTCAATAATAGATCTGGACGAGCTACTCCACTTTCCCAATAATCGTTTCCACCAGTAGCATTTGTCCGCTTGTTTATATGGTATACATTGTCGTCTTTATATGATTTGAATAGTTTGTATTTTGGGTCCATTCGTCCCAACTCTTCCAAAGTATTGGCTTGTACGCCTACCCATATGTCAGCTTGGTTGAAATGTATCAGAGCTTCTTCAATACTGCTGGATATACTACCGGAAGCTGTTGTGTCGTTGGCATAATAGTAATTGGCACCTGCATCGCGGAAGAGTTGTGAACTATAGCTTCTTCCTCCCGGCATAGACCAGGTTCCCCTGTAATCTTGCCCGGAAAGTATAGAAGGCGCATATGAAAATTTCTCGGCACTCTTTTTTACTTCATTGTATTGTTTTGCTATTTGCCCGAAAATGCTGTCAGCCAATGCTTCTTTGTCGAAAAAGGCTCCGACAAATTTAATCCATTCTGCACGTCCCAGAATAGATTTTTCTTGCCATTCAATATTATATAGGATAGGCAATCCCGTTTGTTTCATGCGTCGGCTGTTTTCGTCTTCGGTATTGTAGGCAGAAGTCATTACGGCCTGTGGGTGTAATAAAAGTAAGTTTTCTATGTCCAGATTGAAAGCATCGCCCAAATCTTTTATTTTACCCTCTTTGACACCTTGCAGAATGGTAGGATTGTAAATATAGGCCGAGTTGCACACCCCTGTCACTTTATGCAATTCCCCCAGAAGTTCAAGAAAACCCAAATGAGTAGCTGAGTTGGTCATCATACTTTTTAGTGGGATCACTATTTTGTGACCATTGGCAGGGACAGGCTGATCTTCGGTTTTCACAAGATAATAGATATCATAGGCCTCTCCCGGTTTCCAGGGATTATATACTGTTACTGTAGTGTATTCAGGAGAATGTGTTATTCCGAATCCTTCTGCGTATGAAAGAGGGGCCGGAACACCTTCTTCGACAGTGAGTGTTGCTTTCTGCTTTTCTTTGCAAGCAGTGAGCAGAAATGATATTAGTACAAAAAGAATAAAAGAAGATCGGTTCATCATACTTTAAATATTGATTAGTCGTGGTGCAAAAATACAGGATTATTCCGGATTATAGGTCTGCCTAATAAGGAAAATGCCGTAAATACGAGCAAAGGGAAAATTGATGGAGATGTGTTTTTAAACGTACGTTTAAAAACACATTAAAAATAAATAATTCATTGAAAGAAAAGATTTATAAAATCATAGAGATAAAATGAAAAGAGAAAGAACAGCCACTGATTTGAGAATGAGGTTATTTCAATAAAAATGAAAGTTAAATAAAAGTCTTTTTATTAAACACTTTGTGTATTTAAATATTAGCTTTATCTTTGTGACAAATAAACGTACGTTTAAAAACACATTTTTTAGATATAATATGCTGATAATAAGAATTTTTTATTGAGAATTTATTAAAAGTTAACCACTATGAATTTATTGGGATTGATTCTTGGAAGTGTAATATTGGGGCTGCTTGCTTGCCTGATATGGATACTTTATGATTTTCGGCGATTTAAGAAGAAAAATAACCTTATAGAATGACTTAGGCAAATGGGCAAGAAAGTATTAGTCTTTTTACTGCTTTTTTTATTTATTGGATGGGTAAGTGCTCAACAAGGAGAGTTGGGAAGAGTAGTAGGGCAGAGCACACAAACTCAGGTTTTTGGGCGCAATATATTTGCAAGTCGGAACTTGTCATTTGAACCTAATCTGAATATTCCTACTCCGGAAAACTACATGTTAGGACCGGGAGATGAAGTGATAATTGATATATGGGGAACTTCGGAAAATACGGTAAGAGAGACTATCTCTCCCGAAGGAAGTATTTTGGTGGAGAACATCGGTCCTATTTACCTGAGTGGTCTGAACATGCAGGAGGCCGAGCAGCATCTACGGCGTGAATTTAGTAAAATCTATGCAGCTATCTCCGGAGAATCGGTACATATCAAGGTGACATTAGGGAAGATACGTTCCATTATGGTTAATGTCATGGGGGAGGTTGAAGTTCCCGGTACCTACCGGTTATCTGCTTTTGCATCAGTGTTTCATGCTTTGTATCGGGCCGGAGGGGTCAATCGAATTGGCAGCTTGCGTACGATTCAAGTCGTGCGGAACGGTGAAAAGGTAGCCGATGTGGATGTATATAAATATATAATGGAGGGAAAACTGGCAGATGATATCCGTTTGTCGGAAGGAGATGTGATTCTGGTCTCTCCTTATGAGAATCTGGTCGGTATTTCAGGAAAAGTGAAACGACCGATGATTTATGAGATGAAACAGGGAGAGTCTCTGGCTGCCTTAATCAACTATGCAGGCGGCTTTACGGGGGATGCTTATCGGAATACGGTTCGTTTATTGCGTCGTAGCGGAAGAGAGAAGCAAATATATAATGTAGATAAAGTGGATTATGAAAACTTTATTCTGACTGATGATGATGAAGTTTCCGTAGAGGCGGTATTAGATCGTTTCTCTAATAAAGTGGAAGTTCGTGGGGCGGTATATCGTGCCGGTATGTATCAACTGGACAGTTTGACAGGAACTATAAAACAACTGATATGTCAGGCCGAAGGGCTTCGTGGGGATGCTTTTCTTAATAGAGCGTTGCTTAAGCGAGAGCGTGAGGATCTGTCACATGAAATGATTCCTGTTGATTTAAGGAAATTGATGGAAGGTATTATTCCGGATTTACCCCTTCAGAAAAATGATGTACTTTATATATCGAGTATCCGGGAACTGGAAAAGGAAGGAACATTGGCTATTTATGGTGATGTGGCAAATCCGGGATATTTTCCTTTTGCTAAAAATATGACTATCCAGGATCTGATTTTAAAAGCCGGTGGTCTGTTGGAATCAGCTTCAACGGTTCGTATCGATGTATCGCGGCGTATTAAAGATGCTAAAAGCACCTCTTCCTCTTCTGTAATAGGGAAAAGTTTTACGGTTGAATTGGAGAATGGCCTATTGGTAGGAGCAAAGCGGGTGTTTGAATTGGAACCTTATGATATGGTTTTTATACGTAGAAGTCCGGGCTATCAGAAACAGGCGAATGTGACGGTTGACGGAGAAGTAATATTCACAGGCAACTATGCGCTGACTAAAAGGAATGAACGGTTGAGTGATCTGATAGCTAAGGCCGGAGGATTATCGAAAGATGCCTATGTAAAAGGTGCACGCCTGATGCGTAGGATGACAGCTGATGAAATCCGGCAAAAACAAGATGCAGTCCGGTTTGCTGTTAAGGGAACCGGAAAAGATTCGGTATCTTTGGCTGCTCTGGAAGTCGATCAGACTTATTCAGTAGGTATTGAACTTGAAAAAGCATTGGCAAAACCAAAGTCCGATGAAGATTTGGTGTTGCGTGAGGGAGATGTACTTTTTATTCCTAAATATGTCAGTACTGTGACCATTACCGGAGCTGTGATGTATCCCAATACGGTTCTTTATCAAAAAGGAAGTGGAATTGATTATTATATAGGTCAAGCGGGCGGCTTTGGCAACCGGGCCTTGAAGCGACGTGCCTATGTTGTATATATGAATGGCACTGTTTCCCGATTAAGACACAATACGGCAAATGCCATTGAGCCCGGGTGTGAAATAATCGTTCCCACTAAAGAAGAACGGAAAAAAGCTACTGTGTCCGGAGCAGTAGGCATGAGTAGTTCCATTGCTTCTATTGCTGCAATGGTTGCTTCTATGGTGAGTTTAACAAAATAAGAGATAGATGAATATAAATGAAAAGCCCGAAATGGCGGAGAAACAGTCATGTCATTGGTATCTTGCTTTTACAGCTTCGCGGGCAGAGCAACGTGTAAAACAAGAACTGGATCAACGAAAAGTGCGGAATTATCTTCCGTTGCGGAAAATTACTTATCAATGGCAGGGTCGTCCCAAGGAAACATTGTTACCACAGATAACTCGTTGCATTCTTATCCGGGCTTCAGAATCTGATGTTTTGCAGTTGTCCGGAATACAAGGATTAATTATTCCTCACAATATATGGGAATATCGGATACCGGAATGGCAGGTGAACAGTTATCAATTACTGTTTTCTCATATAGATACTGCTGTGGAGTGGATACCTGATTGTCCGGAACCGGCTCCTATGGTTCGTGTCACCGGAGGTTCTTTAAATGGACTGGTGGGCGAACTTGATACTTCGGAAACAGAAATGCGGATAATGATCCGTTTTCATGCTATGGGATGTTTTCGCATAACCATACCCGGAGAGTGGATTGAAAGGCTTTAGATTATACTTTCTCTTTTTTTCATCTCAACGATAATTCCTCGTCTGTTACAGGGCGGGGAATTATTATTTCATTTTCCCTGTAACTTTGACTCCTTTTCACCTTTTAGATGACATAAGAATACCAAAATCTGACTTTCTGTCAGAATCCTGTCATTTTCGATCTTACTCAACCTTTTGGCATAAGGTTTGTTTTTTTATAGTCGTCCGCTTAAGACAAACTCCTAAAGAGAGTGCGGGAATAACCGGACAAAAGAAACTGAAATAATAATAAATAAAAGAATAACGATCATGGGAAAAATTATTGGTATTGACTTAGGAACTACAAACTCTTGTGTTTCTGTATTTGAAGGAAACGAACCTGTAGTAATCGCAAATAGTGAGGGTAAACGTACAACTCCTTCCATTGTAGCATTTGTAGACGGTGGCGAACGTAAAGTGGGTGATCCTGCAAAACGTCAGGCTATCACGAATCCTACCCGTACAGTTTTCTCTATCAAACGTTTTATGGGTGAAAATTGGGATCAGGTGCAGAAAGAGATCGCACGTGTACCCTATAAAGTGGTGAAAGGTGATAATAATACTCCGCGTGTAGATATAGACGGACGCTTATATACTCCACAGGAAATTTCAGCAATGATTCTGCAGAAGATGAAGAAGACAGCTGAGGA
The DNA here is from genome assembly GCF_019583405.1 of Bacteroides fragilis. Classification (GTDB taxonomy): domain Bacteria; phylum Bacteroidota; class Bacteroidia; order Bacteroidales; family Bacteroidaceae; genus Bacteroides; species Bacteroides fragilis_B. Next base: position 374,510 of record NZ_SZUU01000003.1, read on the forward strand.
TTATCTGGGACAAGAAGTGACAGAAGCAGTAATCACTGTTCCTGCATATTTCTCTGACTCACAGCGTCAGGCCACAAAAGAAGCCGGACAAATTGCCGGTCTGGAAGTGAAACGTATTGTAAACGAACCGACTGCAGCTGCGTTGGCCTATGGCCTCGATAAGGCTCACAAAGATATGAAGATTGCCGTATTCGACTTAGGTGGTGGTACATTTGATATCTCTATTCTGGAATTCGGCGGTGGCGTATTTGAAGTACTTTCTACAAACGGTGATACCCACTTGGGTGGTGATGACTTTGACCAGGTTATTATCGACTGGTTGGTTCAGGAATTTAAGAATGACGAAGGTGCTGACCTGACTCAGGATCCGATGGCTATGCAGCGTTTGAAAGAAGCAGCTGAAAAAGCTAAAATTGAGCTGTCTTCTTCTACAAGTACTGAAATCAACTTGCCGTATATCATGCCGGTAGGTGGTGTACCTAAGCACTTGGTTAAGACTCTGACTCGTGCTAAATTTGAATCTTTGGCTCACAATCTGATTCAGGCTTGTCTTGAACCTTGTAAGAAAGCAATGCAAGATGCTGGTTTGAGTAACTCAGATATTGATGAAGTAATTCTTGTAGGTGGTTCTTCACGTATTCCGGCTGTACAGAAGTTGGTTGAAGATTTCTTCGGTAAAACTCCTTCAAAGGGTGTTAATCCGGATGAGGTAGTAGCTGTAGGTGCCGCTGTTCAAGGTGCTGTACTGACTGACGAAATCAAAGGTGTGGTATTGTTGGATGTAACTCCGTTGTCAATGGGTATCGAAACACTGGGTGGTGTGATGACTAAATTGATTGACGCTAATACTACAATTCCTGCACGTAAGAGCGAAACATTCTCTACTGCTGCCGACAATCAGACAGAAGTTACCATTCATGTTCTGCAAGGTGAACGTCCGATGGCTGCACAAAATAAATCAATCGGTCAGTTCAATCTGACTGGCATTGCTCCGGCACGTCGTGGCGTTCCTCAGATCGAGGTTACATTTGATATTGACGCCAACGGTATCTTGAAAGTATCTGCTAAAGATAAAGCTACAGGTAAGGAACAGGCTATCCGTATCGAGGCTTCCAGCGGTTTGAGCAAAGAAGAGATCGAAAAGATGAAAGCAGAAGCTGAGGCTAATGCAGAAGCAGATAAGAAAGAACGTGAGAAGATCGACAAGTTGAATCAGGCTGACAGTTTAATCTTCCAGACTGAGACTCAGTTGAAAGAATTGGGCGATAAGTTATCGGCAGATAAGAAAGCTCCGATAGAGGCTGCTCTTCAGAAACTGAAAGATGCTCACAAGGCTCAGGATATGGCAACCATTGATAGCGCTATGGCCGAACTGAATACAGCATTCCAGGCTGCAAGTGCTGAAATGTATGCTCAGAGCGGTGCACAAGGTGGTGCGCAGGCTGGTCCGGATATGAACGCAGGTCAGGCTAATGCCGGACAAAATAACGGCAAACAGGACGATAACGTTCAGGATGCTGACTTTGAGGAAGTCAAATGATTCCGATAAGGAAACAGATAATAAACAATAATCAAAAGCGTGCAGCTCAACGAGTTGCACGCTTTTTGCGTTTATAGGGTTCATGGTTGCTATGTGTTTTCTATGGGCTTTTTTATCTCTTATTTGCGACATGTTTGCGACACGTCTTATTTGGCGATAAGGTACAACTTAGATTGATATAAACCATTTATAACGAGAAGAATATGCCAAGAGGAAATTACACCATTCAAAGAAGTTGCGAGGAGTGCGGTAAAATCTTTACTCCTCCCACATTAGTGTCGAAGTATTGTTGTCCAGCTTGTTCCAAGAGGGCGTATAAGAAAAGGCAAATCGCAAAAGAGAAAGAGGCGATACGTCAAGCGTTGGTCAGGCGAATACCATCCAGTAAGGGATATCTAACGGTTAAAGAGGCTATGCTGATTTACGGCATTAGTAAAAACGTTCTTTATCGTATGATACGGCAAGGCTTGATACCGTCATACAATTTTGGCCAACGTCTGACACGCCTTAGCCGGCAGTATATGGATGAACACTTCAAAACAAAGGCAGGGAGTAGAAAGAGAAAAAAGGAAGCATTGTCCTTTGAACCCAAAGATTGTTACACCATCGGAGAGATCGCAAAGAAGTTCCATATCAATGACAGCAGTGTATTTAAGCACATACGCCGTCATTCTATTCCTACACGCCAAATCGGTAACTATGTTTATGTTCCCAAATCTGAAATTGATAAATTATATAAGACGTTATGAAAAAAGCATTACCTAATACCAAAGTGACCGTCAAACTCAGAAGGTCGAATTATAAAGAAGAATGGTATCTGATTATAGAATCATACCCAGTTTATAAGCGAGGTTCTAAACGGGCAAGCCGTGTGGTGGAATCCATTAACCGGACTATATCCACGCCTGTTTGGGACAAATCGTCCATTGCACGCATCTTGCCGGATGGGACATTCAACTATAAGCCTAAGCGCGATTTGAATGGAATTATCCAATGCCGTTCAACGATAGACCAAGAGGCTTGTATCTATGCCGATAATGTGCGTAAGTTGCGGCAACACGAATACGATAGTGCCATCCTTTACACTGATAAGGAAAACGAAATCGCTGCACAGAATGAGCGGAGTGAACAGGATTTTATCAAGTATTTCAATGGTATTATAAGCACACGTCATCCCAACAGTTCTGATTCAATAATAGTCAATTGGAGGCGTGTAGGCGAATTATTGAAAATGTATTCGCAAGGGCAGCCGATTTCATTCAAGACGATTTCAGTTAAACTGCTTGAAGATATAAAGATGTTCCTTCTCCGTGCTCCAATGGGAGGGAATAAGAAAGGTACCATCTCACAAAACACGGCATCGACTTATTTTTCTATACTCAAAGCCGGATTGAAACAGGCATTTATTGATGAATATCTGACCGTTGATATAAGCGCGAAAGTAAAGGGAATAACAAACATTGAGAAACCTCGTGTTGCGCTTACCATGAATGAAGTGCAAATGTTGGTTGATACTCCTTGCAAGGATGATGTTTTGAAACGTGCGTTCTTGTTCTCTATTCTCACAGGATTGCGGCATAGTGATATTCAAACTTTGAAATGGAAACAAATTCAGCAAACAAGTAAGGGCACATGGCAAGCAGTCGTAGTTCAGCAAAAGACAAAAAGACCCGATTATAAGCCAGTCATCCAACAAGCCCTTCAGTTATGTGGTGAACGCTCAAGCAATGACGAAGCTTTCGTTTTTGAAGGATTGACTGATGCCTCTTGGATTTCCCGTCCTCTGAAAGTTTGGATAGAAGCATCTGGCATCAAGAAACATATCACCTTCCATTGCGGGAGACATAGCTACGCTTCGCTATTATTGGAAAACGGTGTTGACATATACACCATCAAGTCTTTGATGGGACATACAAACGTCAAAACTACGCAGATTTATACGCATATCGTAAATGAACAAAAAGAGAAAGCCGCCAATACGCTGTATATAGAGAATTTGGCTTTATAGGTTATAGTGGAGATTTCCACCATTGAACATCAATGATTTATATAGTATCAACGACACACTTACCACCGTATCCCCCTCATGAAGCATCGGCTTTTTGAGGGGTATCTTGTAGTATAGGCGTTCTCAGGGATGATATTATTAGTGTCAATAATGTTTTTTCCCCATTTTATTATCTCTTCCAACCAATCCTTAGGTTAATGAAAATTAAATCTATCGGTGGCAAATAAGTGGCTAATTGGTGGCTTTCAAGCACCTATTTAGCACTCATAAACATCCCTATACTTTTGCGGCATCAACTTTAATACGAAGAAAATGGCCTATAAAGTAAATTCATTGGAGGAAATGCCAAATGCGTTGTCCTACCTGATTGAGTCCGTAGAAGTACTGCAATCCAAAGTAAATGCCTTGCAACATAAGCAAGCAAGTAATTCACCCAAGTGGATGGATATAGACGAGCTTTGTGCTTATCTGCCATCACATCCAGCCAAACAGACAGTTTATGGATGGGTATCTACCAAACAGATTCCCGTACATAAAATAAATAAGGCTTTGGCTTTCCTGCAATCGGAGATTGACGATTGGTTGAAGAACAAATCGCACAGAACCCAAGATGACTTAATGGAAGAAGCCAGACGATTTGTCGAATCTAAAAAGATCATCAAATGATGGGAACGACAGATTATTGCTTTTCGTTCTTTCGCAAGCCCATTCAAAACATCGAACCGATAAGGGCAGTAGGCATTGTGGATGTGTATCGCTATGTCATCGGGCATTATGCCCAACCACAAACCGAAGCCCTGCGTTTGATGCTATCTTCTCCCGAAGCTAAAAGATACAAAGCCGCCCATTTCGACTATTGTACTTTTTCGGGATTATTTCGCAAACGGAATGAAAAGGAACTGATTATGCACTCAGGATTGATGTGTCTGGATTTCGACCATGTGGAGAATATCGTGGAGCTAAAACAGCAATTGCTCAATCATGAATATTTCGATACGGAACTGTTATTTGTTAGTCCATCCGGTAGCGGATTGAAGTGGATAATACCTGTTGACTTGAAAGGATGGGAACATTCCCGGTACTTCAAGGCTGTCGCCAACTGTATCAAAGCGACAGGTTTGCCATCAGTGGATATGTCCGGCAGCGATGTGGCTCGTTCCTGCTTCCTGCCATGCGACCCACAAGCATATATTAACCCTAAATACAAAGATGATGTCGAAGAAAATATTTTCCGCCCAAGATTGGGAGAATGTCCCTTCTGAAATACAGCAAACACATACGCTTGATATTGTCCCTATATATAATAAGGTTAAAGACGATGTGGAATGTGTTGTTCGGGAGATAGAACAACGTGGCATTGATATAGCACCCAATTATAAAGATTGGATGGAGTTGGGTTTCGCACTTGTTGATGGATTGGGAGAGAACGGACGGGAGTATTATCATCGCATCAGCAGATTTTACCCTACCTATCAAAGGGAAGAAACAGACAAACAATATACGCATTGTCTGCAATCCAAGGGGCAAGGTATTACTATCCGTTCTTTCTTCCATTTGGCAAATCAAGCTGGAATCTCATTGGCTCCATCCAACAAAGAGGATTTAGCCATTTTGCCAAATATCCAAAATGGCAAAACGGGCAAATGGATAAAATCAGAAGAAGAACTTCCTGCATTTCCTGAATGTGTATTTGAGCATCTTCCTCCTTTTCTAAATGAGGTTGTCAATAACTCCATTTCAGTAGATGACCGTGATACGATACTGATTGGGGCGATTGTGTGTTTGTCGGTATGCTTTCATAATGTTTGTGGTGTGTACGATGAACGCATTGTTTATCCGAATCTTTATCTGTTTGTTGTGGCAGATGCAGGTATGGGAAAAGGGGCATTAACCCTATGCAGAGAACTGGTAGTACCCATTAATCGCAATTTGCATGAACTCTCAAAACGATTGGAACAGGAATATAAAGAAGCGATAGCGGCTTATATCAAAGGTAAGAAAGATAGTGGAGTGACTATGCCGGCCGAGCCGCCCATGCGTATGCTTGTTATTCCGGCTAACAGCAGTGCAAGCTCTTTCTTGAAGATATTGGGAGATAATGACGGAATCGGACTGTTGTTTGAATCGGAGGGCGACACGTTAAGCCAGACTTTGAAGTCGGATTATGGCAATTATTCCGATGTGTTGCGAAAGGCATTCCATCATGAGTTGGTAAGTTTGAGTCGTCGCAAGGATAGGGAGTATTGTGAAGTAGCTAATCCAAGAGTGTCAGTAGCTTTGGCTGGAACTCCCGAACAAGTAAGAAGATTGATACCTGATGCGGAAAACGGATTGATGAGTCGCTTTTGTTTCTATATCATCCGTTTCAAGCGAGGCATAAGAAATGTGTTTGCCACAAGCGATATTTCTCAATCCAAGAACGTAATGTTCAAACTATTGGGAGATAAGTTCTGCTATCTGCATGAAGAATTTGTACGACAGGGAAATTATTCCTTTTCCCTTCCCTCCGATTTACAGGAACACTTTATTGAATATCTCAGTCGTGTGAATGAAGAGTGTTGTGACGAAGTGGATAACAAGATGCAGGGAATAGTCAGACGGATGGGACTGATTGCTTATCGTATAATGATGGTGTTGACCGCTATCCGGCATTTGGAGAATGTACATCGTAATTCTTCCTCACTTGACGGGGCAGAGCAACTGGTCTGCCATGAGTTTGACTATTCTACAGCCATGAATATTTGCGAAACCTTACTTTATCATGCCGTATTCATTTATCAGAATTTGTCAGGAAATCAGTCCAAACGATTTAATTCCGCTTCGCAAGAAACTGGCATTTATGCACGAAGGAATGCCCTTTATAATATGCTGCCTGAGACATTCACGAAGAAGGATTATGATGCACAAGTTTCATCTTTGGGTGAAAATGGAAGTACGGCAAACAAGTGGATAGAAGCCTTTATCAAAGATGGTAAGCTATGCCGAATAGAGCAGGGGAAATATAGGAAGATTTTTTGAGTGGCAAGTTTGTGTTTTAGTGCCACTAAAACCTATACGGCAAGCTGATAAACTGCCACTCTCAAAAAATCAATTCATGAACATTGAAAGTTAAGATAAATATGAAGGAGAAGAAACTTGGCGGTCGCCCTAAGTTGGCGAACTATCAGAAACGTACCAAATGTTTTCGGGTAATGTTTACCGAGAACGACTATATCTATATCCAATCCAAAGCGGAACAAGCTGGGTTGTCTGTCAATGAATTTTGCCATCAGGCTGCAATGGATTGTCCGGTCTGTCAGCGCATCAGTCCGGAAATGGCATCGGCAATTCGTGACCTTTCCGGCATTGCCAACAATGTCAATCAGATTGCCCATCAGATGCACACTTATGGTTTGGAAGCAGTCAAACAACAATGCTTTTCAATCATATCAGAAGTCAGTAGAATTATCACTCAAGTAAAGAACAATAGCCATGATAGCGAAGATTAAAACAAGAGCAGATTTCGGAGGAATAGTGAATTACGCTAATGACCAAAAGAACAAGAAGAAATGTGCCATACTTTTAGCACACGAAGGTGTCTGTGTCATCAGTAATAAAACCATAGCCGATTCTTTTCAGATACAAGCGTCCATGCGCCTGAAAGTAAAAAGTCCGGTAAAACACGTATCACTTGCTTTCTCTTCGCAGGACATTAACCGTTTCCCCGATAACGAAGAAGGAGATGCACTGATGTTAGAGATTGCCAAGAAATGGATGGAACAAATGGGCATCCGCAATACTCAATATATTATAGCCCGACATCATGACACGAAACATCCTCATTGTCATTTGGTGTTCAATCGGATAGACAATGAAGGCAATCTCATTTCTGATAGTAATGAAAGAATACGTAATACTAAGGTATGTCGGGCTTTGACGAAAGAATATGGACTGTATTTTGCTCCTAAGAATAGTAAAGCTAGAAACAAGAGTCGTTTGCGTCCTTATCAATTACGGAAGTATAATCTACGTTCTGCAACTCTTGATGCACTGGCTGTATCTCGCTCATGGAATGATTTTCTTGGCATTCTCAAAGGTCAGGGTATAGATATACGCTTTAATCGTATAGATAACTCTGATAAAATTCATGGCATATCATTCTGTCAAAATGAATATAGTATAGCCGGTTCTAAACTTGACCGTGATTTGAGTTTTAATAGCCTTTGTGCTACATTGGGTAATGTGGCAGCGGAACTGGTTGTTCAACCTCATCAAGCCATAACTCCCAGTGGAGGTGGAGGAGCAAGTAATGAACTGGGATGGCGAGACGACAAAGACAAGGATAACCAAAGAACCGAACCTTTTTATAAACCCTCAAAACGTAGAAGATAATGAAAGAAGATGTAGTAGCTGCAAATCTTGCAAATTTGCGCCAAAGTATCAACGAGCTAAAAGAGTGTATTGAAAAACAGAATACTACAATTCCCAAACCAGATCAGTCTGTAAAAATAGATTTTGACGAAAAGACCATTTATAATGGAGTCGCCAAAAGTTTCTGTACTTGTTGGAACGATGCGTTATCAGTGGTGAAGAAGCATATCTGGAAGCAACAATCGGACACATTGCCGTTCTCGCTATGGTTTCCGAAGCTTATTGAATTATTCAAGCAGAAGTCCAAATTTCTTGAATATCTTTATCGGCACGTTTGCGATTATAATCTTAATCGTATGACTATTGAAGCAAATACCGAAAGCATATTAAAACGGCAGGATGAGATATTTGCAAAAATCAATGAGTTGAAAAATCCAGTAACGGTTATTCCACCCAATATCAATGGGATGTTTATACGGGGCTATCATATAAAACTTCGATATGTCGTAGTGTTTGTTGTCATTATTGTTACGTGGGCTGTTGTAGCATCGGTTAGTAGCATGAAGCATCGAGAAGAAGCCTTTGCGTATTATTCGATGTATCGGGCGGTGAAAGAACAGCATCAATGCTTGATGGAAAAAACAGGAATAGAACTAAAAAGAAATACGGAATAGTCATCGGAGAAAATAAGCGACAGCACTTTATTGTTGCTTATTTCTTCCATAAGTCACTTCTGGTTCTGCCGCCACAAGTGTACTGTCTGTATCAGATAACTCGTATGTCTTGATTTTCCTATCTTCAAGAAAAATATGATTCAATGTATAAGCTAACGACTCAAGTGTTTGTATTCGGACCTTTGGCTTTAGTTGGCACTCCCAAATCGTGATACAATGCCAGCCCATAGCAGCAAGCTGGCATTGTTCTTTTTTATCTCGTTCCTTATTCCTTTTTATTTTGTTTGACCAAAAATCTATATTGGTTTTAGGTAAACGGAAATATTTGCAATTATCATGACCATGCCAAAAGCAACCGTTTACAAAAATGACAGTGCGATATTTGCGAAGCACCAAATCGGGATGACCGGGAAGGCGCGGATGATTTAGCCGATAGCGGAAGCCACGGCTAAAAAGGAACTTTCTCACCAGTATTTCAGGTTTTGTGTTCCTTCCTTTTATAGCGGACATACAACGATGGCGTTGTTCTTTAGTTAATTTATCCATATTTGTAAGGTGTATTCATAGAATAGACTTATTAGATTCTTGCAAAGCCATAAAAACAAAGGAAGAATAGTCACTATCTCTCATGGGACGTTTTCATATATCCTGTTACTTTGCCTTTCTCATCCAATGTATAAGTTCCACTCACTACAAGCCACATAGGAAAATTAGGTACATTATTATAACTATGTAGCCCTATAATGTTTTTTTCACCAAGTACATACCACAATATTTTCTTGTGATGTGTTTTGAGATAATCCAACAGGGCATCCTTCCGGACTAAAAGATTGTTTTTTGACTTCTCTACGGCTCTTGCATCGAAACAAATCACCTTGCCTTTTTCATTTAAGAATACCCCTTCCTCGTCTGCATATTGCATCCTAAGACCATCAAATAACTGTTTTGAAGGCATGAGACAGTAAAAGGATGTTTCTTTAGAATGGTCTTCTTCTGCCTCCCACAAATAACCGATTGTGGTTATCTCTACATGAGCTATGAACCGATTCGTTTTCTTGTCATATATGTCCCTCTTGGTAAGCCCTTTAATATCAAAATGTTTGTATGCTGATGACCAGTAATATTCACGATAAAACAATTCGTATTTATCAGAGTGTTCGGGCATCCATCTCCCACCAAAATTTTGTTTTGAAGCCCATTCACAAACGAGAGGGAACTCATCCTCGTCAATGATGCAGCTTCTTACTTGATACCACAGGCTTTTGTATATGCAATCTTTGCCATGAGGTTCATTCCATTCTGGATAACATTCCAATGCAAGCCAATCGCATCCATCTGCATCTGTCAATTCTATAATTGGTTCGGCTGCTGGAATATCATCCTTTATATTAAGCCAATCAGACATTTTATGTCCCCAGTTAGCATACCTCCCTCCATACCACCAGAAATTTTCTTTGAAGTCTGGATCTTGACGATTCTCATTTACTCTAACAAGAGTTGTTGGATCTATATCACGAACGGTTGGTTCCCAAGTTCCCTCATATTCTACGACATTATCACTCCATGAATATTCTAATTTTTCGAAATTATCTGCTACACGAGCTAACAATTCATGTAAGGCTAACCACTGATATTTCTTTCCAATTCGTTCATTGGGTATGGTTGAGCGTCCTCTTCCAGATCCAATTTCTTGGTCAAATGTACCATGCTTGTCTTCTTGGTATCCATACTTATCGATAATGAGTTTTATGGCCACATTACTCAGACGTTCTGCATCAATTCTCCAGTTGCTCAATGCGCTTTGAAATGTATACCTTCCAAAATCGCCATAAAGACCTATGGCTGAATGTTCTGTAAACATGGAAGTAAGCATGTTACACATACCCGGAGAATTCTTGTATTCCCCACATTCGTCTAATATAGACTTTATTTCCTCATCAGATACAGGAGTATAATCAAAAGAGCTATTATATGGTGGTCGTATTTTATTAATATCAACATTCAGTTTTTCTCCTATAAAAATAGCATATTCTATAACATTCCGTGCATAGTCACGCAGCAAGATGTGAGGGTAAACCTCACCCTCAACATTAAATACTGACGAATAAATGTATTGGCACAAACTGGCCAAATATTCTTTTGATTTTGACCTCACGGCGCAGCCTAATGCTACACCATAAAGTCTTTCATGAATATATGGATCATCTACTTTTGAGAACTTTTCCAAAAGTGGTATAAGTACCTGCATCCTATTATGCAGAAGTTGTACGAGGGCTTTTGTCGCTGTATCGCGTAGTTGTCGATTGGTACTTGCCAAAAACCAAGAAAGTAAAGTAGCTCCCAACTCAGCAGACTCTTCATCCATATTGACCTTATCGCTTTCATCCCATGCCCAGTTAATAATATCTTTTATTATTTCATCCTGATTGCTATAAATGCGATATAATGTAGGTGTCCACATGGCATCCCTGTCAGCTAACTGCATTGGTTCCAGCATTTTGTGAAGATAATTGGCATTATAATAGTTCCCCGGATTAAATGCAACCTCTATAACGGTTCGAATAAAGCGGTCTCTGAATTGTTCATTACTTACAAATTCTGCAAAATATGTGTCAAGATGTGAGTCTATTGTTCTTTCCTCCCTCCATGTTAAACTAGAAAGGACTGCATTTATAATGGCTTTATTACTATGGAAATTAGGTAATGAATCATATAATTCTATCCCCTTACATTCTGGCAATAAAATTGCCAGTGATTCCAATAATCCACCAACTACATAAGGAGATTTTATCGTTAGTACATATTCCTCTATAGCTTTATCGTCAAATTGTAATTTATCTATTAGATATTCTGCTTGAAGAAAATTTTCAAATCGTTCATATGTGAAATATATGCACTCCTCGTACTTGCCAACCGTATTATAAAAAACATTTTTGCTGAAAACACCTTCAGATATCAAACAATCCAATAATTCACCTTCTGTAAACACACGGGGATAAATATCGGAAAAGTTTTCTATAGCAGTGTCTATTGGCATTTCATGCCTTCCTTCTTTAGCTGTGAATTCTATGTACTTACGGACAGCCTTATCTACACACTTGATTAATGGGGAATAATGTTTGGCTTTCCTGAGAGATTTTTCAATACCATCGAAAAACAAATTCATTATTGATGTTATACCTTTCACACCATCCGGTATCTTTTTATAACCATTGTTCTTCATTCCTTCACAGAACAAATGTAAAAATAGTGGATTTTTAAATTCGGGATTGAGGAGTGGAACAGAAGGATACAATATATCGTATTCCTTAAAATATAGTTGTACGGCTTTTTGTGTATTAGTCCCAAATCCATAATGTCTTGCCCACACACAATAATCATTTCCAAATTCTTCCCATGGAAGTATTGCAGGGGTATATGATGTACGAATGCTCAAAACGAGTCCAAGCCACGGATGTTGTCGAATCCTATCAATAAAACTATGGATATTACTTTGCCAAATAGCCAGCCCGTGTCCCTCATTTATTGCATCTATGAAAATGATGATGCGATGTCCGGTTGATTCTGCCTTGGCTTCAAGCGTTTCTAATAACTCCTCCGAAGAACTGCTGAAGCTAAGCATTCTCATTATCTGAGTGAAAGGTTCTTCATCAGTAACAAATTTCTGCCCTAAAAAAAATAGACTAAACAGGTTCTCTTTTTGTCTTCTTTGAACAGTATCAGCCATCAAATGCGACTTACCGACTCCAGCATCCCCTTCAAGTATTAAAATAGGGTCATTTACTAGCCTCATTATATCTTGATGCAAATCGTTGTGAACGCGCAAAATATTTATACCTAGTTCAAATATGTTACTTGATGTTCTGTTTTCTTCTTCTGTTACACTTTCTTTTTCAACAATACTGTTGGCAATATCTTGAACAGTTTCTCCCAATAACATCAATGCTGACAATAATTCATTAAGAGGTATTTTATCTATACCGTTGATATTAATTTCCTTTATTTGTTTAATCGCATTGCGGACACTTTCTACTAAATTAATAATATCTTGACAATACTTATCTTTCTCTATTTTTCTACATGTATCTTCTGCTATTATCAGCTCCTTATCAAAAAAATGTCTCAGTGAACTTCCTCGTGAAAGAACCTCGAAATATTGAACGGGTTCAACTTCAATATTCAGTTTAGGTGTATATCGTTTACCTAAATCTTTTATTGAACCTGCATTAAATCGCATCATATCTTCATCTGAAAATTCGTGCTTTCCAAACCAAAATCGAAGTAGACCTTGATTAGAGGACTTTTGAAGTCTTTCTATTAAGTCTGATGCCCACCAAAAATCAAAAGTTACATGAGAATTTATCTTTGACCATCTTTCCACATATCCATCAATTCGCTCTTTCATACTCATTCTACCTGCGACATGAGCATCGGAGGGATCTGTGGGTACTGCTATGACATATCGTCTCAAATTGGGATGGGAATCGAGTGCCTCTTTTACAGACCTATCTATTTGTTGATACTGTGAATCATCAAAAGCCTTACAAAAATATTTAGCTTGCCAAGCCACAATACTTCCATCTTCAAGAGTCCAGTAACATTCCACCCCTCCATCTGGCTTACCTTTGCGTACAAATGTCTTTGTACATGGAATTTCCTCTCTACGTGCCAACTGGCACACAAATTCTTCAAACCCTTCATTTGCAGACCCGTTTATGGATCTAATATTATTGAAATCAATATTCAGCATAAATACCACTCCTATACAGCTCTTTTTTCACTTATGTGCATAATGCTCTATTATTCTTTCTCTCTCATGCGCTCATGCTTATTCCCCTGCACAATACCTTTATCCATCATAACTATTTGGTCCAACTCCTCAAAAGTAGTATCAATAAACGTATAGTTTATCATCTTGCTTGTATTGATGGGTTGAATGTTGGCATATTGTTTACGGAAGTAGCGCAGTTCGAAGGCTAGGCGAAGGTCATCGACACTTTCTTCTCCATCGGTTTGTTTTGCTTCCTTTGACGTGATAGTCCTAACTCGCACAATTTCATAGACATCACGAATGCCTTCTCCCTTGAAGTAAGGCATGAAGTAATGTAGATTTTGCAGAGCAATAGTAGTAGGGAAATGACTGCCAGTGTAGTATAAAGTGGCATTACCGTCTTTGAAACTTTGCAAATAGCCTTTACGGCTACTATTAGTTACCAGCCCGATGAGTACACGGTTTCCTACTTCTACGAATGTTCCCTTTTGCGATATCACTTTAGAGATTGTCTCATGTGATTTTGTAGTGATAAGTTGTTCAACGAACTGTTCCAATAGCTGACGATTATGTTGGTCTTTAGGACGAAGTGGGAATGCACCGATGTTCACGTCGTCTATAGTCTTACGGAATTTCGATACAGCAACATCGGCTGGCTCGCCATCACCCGGGAACAGAATATAGCCGCCTATCACTTCTTTTTTCAAAGTATTCGATTGATAATCTTTATAATAGATGGCATCACGGTATCTGTGCATTTGGTTGATAGCATCTTCCGGTGGAACGTCCACACCGTTTTTGTCTTTCCCGTCAATACGATATTTCGCATCAAACAGATAAGTCATTTTCATTCCTTCTTGCAAATCGTTTTTAGTCAGTTGCAGGACTATGTCCGGCTTTTGTGGTACGGTACGCACTACAAGGTCTTTCATTCCAATATCGCAATTCCCCTTGTCTGTGTTCTTGGGATTATAGACTAATTCTGCCAGTTCCACATTGTCTTTCTTGAAAAGGATACGGGAATGTTCTCCTTTGCCCAAATCCCACGTGAACAGGCCATTCATTTCCATACGGTTCTTATGGTCTATATCTTCATCAGACAAATGCAGTTTTTCTTTCACTATATGGCTTACTTCTATGAAACACCATATTTCGTAGAGTGTCGCTATGTCTTTGGTCTGTAAACGGTATATGCCATCATTCAAAGAATAAGAGCGGCGGAGCAGGCTCCACGTGCGATATACCTGACTATATCCGGTAGCTTTCTGCAAAACCAGACTTTCCTGATTCATTCCCTTATAATTTCCTACGGTACGGAAAAAGGGGTTTCGTTGCAAATGTTTTAGCGTTGCCAATGTGGCTTGCATGTCATCCTTCATCACATCCGAAGCATTCTTTACCGCTTCTATGCGCTTCTTCAAGACTGTGTATTTATCCGTAATCTGTCCAAGAGCGAATTTCAAGAACCTATTTTCCTGCGTGTCATTTGTTCGGACGCGTTCTTCTACACGATATAAGTGAGAGCTGTCCTGTCTGTGTTCTGCCAATTCGTTTTCTATGCAAGAGGGGACAAATGTCAGCTTATCGGCACGTTTGTAAGTCTCTTTTCCGTGTAACCGATGTCTTGGACGGTCAATGATGTTTTTGCAGGCCTTTATGAATTTCTTTTGCTCATTGGCAAATACGCTCCACCAGATTATTTCCGGAGTCTCACCGTTTGCATCGGGCGAAAAGCCATGAAAGGTTCTTCGCATATAGTCGAGCGAAAGCATTCTGTACTCTTGTTCAATATCCTCTATAATGGCTTTCCAATGCTCGTGATAGTTGAGCTTTGTACTCAACACTTCAAAAGAGAAGACAAAACTGCGGGTTTCTGCTCCCACTTGATACATGAGTTGTATTTCGCTGCGTCCAACCTCATTGCCATAATTCAAGAAACCTGCCAATATCTGTCTGCGGAAAGTGAATTTTTCATTTTCACTCTGGAGAGTGGAGCCAAACTTAGCCTTTTTCACATAGTTCTTGAATTCCACCCAAATAGGATAATCGGTGTTGTCGAAAAATATGGCAGGAGCTTGTTGGCTGTTTTCAATCGTAATTTCTTTTCCGGCATAGTTGCTCAGGATAACGGATGATACACCTTCTGACCAAGAATAAGTGGAGTGTAAGCATTCTTCTCCAATATTACTCTTGGCTTTTTGCCAAATGCCATCGAATTTTGCACATTCGACAATCATTTCAAAATCCTGATGCTTTATGGTAAGCAGTTCCATTTTCTCTTACTGGTTGTCTAATAGCTTTTAACTCCAGAAACTTGTATAGCCGGATGACAACCGTTCTTGCATCTCTTTCAATTTGGCTATGGAAACGGATTCTATTTTCTTATCTTCTCCGGTCAATGCCAACAACTGCGCTTCGATCGTGGTAATCAGTCTTTCAAGAAGTGAATGCTTGACTTTTGTATCATCACCTTCTATTCGCGACAAGATTTTCATGCTTGTTATCTCGTCCAATGCGGTTGCTATGACCTCATCCTCACTGAACTCGTTTCCTTTTTCATCCATATTGTAAGGCAAGTTGTTTACCACATAAAGCAGGAATTCGTTTCGCGTGCGGTAGGCAACTTTGAACGGAGTGCCATTAAGAACGTCATTCACTGCTTGCAAATAAGCCAATACCTTATTGCAAACATCCTCGTTATCTGCATATACATCCACACCTTCAACGGCTGTACCGATAAGCATATCGCTATTCAGTTTACCAATGCGTTCATATTTACTATCCAATCCGGCATACAAATCCACTTCATTCATTTCTATGGTCATGGCACGGTCAAGTACCTTACGTGAGAATGAGAAGGTTGTTTCATCCATATTGACAGTGCCGACAACTATAAGATTTTGAGGTATACAAATACCTTCTTCGTTGAATCTTACTCTAATGTCTTCAGCTGTGGTTAATGAGGCGGTTAAATTGAAATACCATTCTTCATCAACTTTCTTGAATATTGGGTCTGTTGTCACAGTTCCGTCTTCATGGATTTTACGGGATTCTATCACGCTTAGGTATTCCGCAAAATACTGTTCTACTGGAGCAAGGTTCATTTCATCCAAACATAAAAAATAAGGTGTATCAGGATTTTCCCAAGCCCGTGTAATAAATCTCAAGAAATTGCCAATTACATACACTGGTTTTCCGCTGACACGACTTACATAACCCATTAGTTCAGTAGAATCATGCCAATTCGGCTTAACCTGAATCATTTCAAAATTCTTAGGCTTATGAGCATTATACTCGGCGGAGTTTTCATCCCAACATGCACGGGCAAGTTCACGAACAATGCGGCTTTTACCTGTACCGGAAATGCCGGCAAGCAAAAGGAATGGCTTGGTTTTGATGGCGGTAATGTGGGGACGACATTTACTTGTTATACAGTTATCAATAATCTCTTGTTTCTTATTTTTTATATCGAAGTTCTTAAAGAAAGCCTCCTTGTCATTTCTATTGGGTATCTGTTTCATATAATCTTTATAATTTGTTTCTAATTTAGCGCAGCCATCTTTAACAGATATAACTTTGGAATAATTGTTAAGTGCATTTGTCATAATGTCCAAGTTTCCCATAGGGTCATGGAAAATATCAGTTAACGCCTCTTTTAAATTTGCAGAAGAATTATGCTGCTCTAAATATTTTACAAGTTCTTTAACAACAAACACAGGTTCAACTAATCCTTTCAGGCTCTTTGTAAATGGATTTGGAGCATAATAGTATTGTATCCAATGTTCTAAATATTCCTTGGCTTCATCTTCTGTTATAGTATGTGTGAAACGTGGAATGTATTTATCTTGATGTTCAAGATACAATCCTAATTGACACGCCAATTGATAAGCAGTGTGAAAGAAGTCATTCCCCATGCGAAGTCTGAAATCTTCTGCACTCATTTGTTCGTGAGGTAACTGTTGCACGAACTCGCAAACTGTTTTTGGTGTGGCATTTCGCCACCTACATATTATATCAGCCATTATGTCCGTATTTTGTTATATCAATTTGTTTCATTAATGCCATTAAAATATCAACTATAATACTATTACCCGCTTGCTTATAAGTCTCTGTATCAGAGCAAACAATTTTGAATGAGTCATCAAATCCCATCAAACGGAGGCATTCACGTGGTGTTAGCTTACGAAACCTGCCATACTGAGTATCTATCATGCTGGAAACGACTTCTTCCATAATTTCCATATTTTCTCCACATGACTTTATTGCATATTTCTCGGGATAATTATCTTTGAAATAACTTTCCTCATAATCTTTTAATGCAAAAAGATACTCATCAGTTTGAGGGGTGTTGGGGTCAACTATTGTCTTTGGATGAAATACAAAATCGCCATGCCAATTAAACTGCTGATTTCTTTTTTGACATAAAAGAATATCACCGTTAATTTGAGTATAACTCTTTTGATAATTTATACTTCTTGTTATAAAGTTTACTCCCTTCTGTCTAAGGAAATACTTTTTCTCGAATTGTTTCTGTAGGAAGTCATACATTGTTTTTTCCAAAGAGATAGGTGCTGGATATTTGAATTCTGTTTCCTTCTTAAATCCTATACAATATATACGATCACGACTTTGTGGAACGCCGTAATCTTTACCGTTTAAAACTTGATAGTACACATTATAGTCACAGTCGTTTTCAAAAGTCTCTTTTATAACCTTCCATGTTTTACCTTTGTCATGGCTAAGCATACCTTTTACATTTTCAAAGATGAAAATTTGGGGTTGGCATTCTATCACGATACGAGCAAATTCTCGGAACAATGTACCTCGAGTATCTTCAAAACCTCCATGTTTACCACGTAAAGAAAAGGCTTGGCACGGCGCTCCACCGACGAACAAATCTACCTTGCCTTTATATGGTTTTGCATTGAAATTATGTACATCTGTATGCCATTGTGCTTCTGTTATAGGATAATTCGCAAAATAAGCTTTTTTACAATTTGCATCTATATCTCCTGCGAATTGTATACGATATTTTAGACCTAAGCGATGCATGGAATGTTCTATGGCGCCAATACCGCTAAAAGACGTGGCAAGTCTTATTGTTCTCTCAGGATGGGAGAACTCATGAAGTCGCCAATCTGAATGAGAATCAATATTAGCACTTGTGTTTTGTATGTCAGAATATTTATTCTTCATTTTCTATTCCATATTTAGTTATATCCAATTGCTTCAATAATGCAATAAGCACATCGACAACGATACTATTTCCTGCTTCCATGTATGCAGATGTATTACTTACTGCTATTTTGAAATCATCCTTGAATCCCATAAGGCGTAGACATTCTCTTGGAGTGAGTCTTCTTAAACCATTAATACCTTTTCCCTTATTATATGTTACATAGTTGTCAACACCAGCACGATGCATTTTATGCATGGATTGTAAGAGTGGTCTAGCTATATCTAAGTCAGTTTTAATCGGTGTTTTAAATGTTTTTGTTCCAGTACATAACACATACTTTGCAACTTTTTCTGAAAGATAATATTTATCATCAACCTCTCTCACAGGGAAGATGAAATCGTTAAACCTTTCCGTTGCCACTCCATGAATTATTGCTTGCCGATGCTCCTCGTTTGGTGATAAGACCTTCTCCTTATTAGTGGAGTCAAAATATATGCTATTTGTATAATCTTCCAAAAAGTCATACATTCTATATTTGAGAGGTATAGGCGCAGGATACTTAAAGTTAGTCTTTTTCTTAAATCCTATGCAGTATAAACGTTCCCTTGTCTGAGGAATGCCATAATCCCTTGCGTTTAAAAGTTGATAATGCACATCATATCCGCAATAATCCTTGAATGTATTGTATATTACCTCCCATGTGCGACCATGATCGTGTTTGAATAATCCCTGCACATTCTCAAAGATAAAAACTTTAGGTTGACATTCCTTAACCACACGAGCAAATTCACGGAACAATGTGCCTCGTGTATCTTCAAATCCTCGCTGTTCACCGACAATTGAAAAAGCCTGACATGGTGCACCGCCAACGAATAAATCAACTTTCCCTTTATATGGCGTAGCATCTAATTGGTGAATATCTGTATGCCATTGATTCTCTTCTATGTCATAGTTTGCAAAATATGCAGTTTTGCAATTCTTGTCAATATCACCTGCAAAGACGATTTTTGTTCTAACGCCAAGTCTTTTAAGGGCATACTCTATTGCGCCTATACCACTGAAAGATGTGGCAAGGCGAAGCGTCCTTTTAGGGTACGAGAACTCTCGCTCTACCCAAGAAAGACCGTTCCAGTCAATATTGTTTTTTGTATTTTGGACTATATTAGGCATTAATCTATTTTTCTAAATTTCTTCTTCATTTTCTATTTGTCGTTTTTAATTGACCACAATAAATCCCTAGTATCCACTCCAAGGACTTTTGCGATTTCAACTAATGTTTCTAAATTAGGCTGCATGGTGTTAGTGCACCATTTTGAAACAGTACCAGGATCTTTCCCTAACTGTTCTGCTAACCATTTATTGGTGCGTTTCTTTTCAGCTAAAACCACCTTCAAACGATTTATGTCTTTACTCATACGTTCTATGATATGTTTTTGAATGCAAAGGTAATCATTCTTTTTGTATTATCATCTTATAATTGTGTTTATATGATGATATGATGATGAAAAACGACTTTATATTGTTGTATGTTTCAATTATATGGTTGCCTGTAGTTGACTATGTTTGTTTCTTGACTTAAAAAGTGTATTAGAATTATCTACAATTTATACAACTTATTTCGTGTTATCCAAAGGATCTGCTAAAAGATATTTACTCGTAAAGTGCGTCTATAAAAAGAAAATTCGTATCTTTACATATGTAATATGGTTAATTATTGAAGTTAATTTGATGCGAAATATGAATGCTAACATAGAATATGAGAAATTTACCCAAGAAATTTATCAAGAATTAGTGAACGCTGATGTCGTAAAAAGTACAAAAGTCAAACATAATATAAAGATTCTTGGTAAATCAGGACAGAAACATCAAATAGATGTATATTGGGAGTATGAAATAGCAGGAGTATTACATAAGGTTGCTGTTGAATGCAAAAATTATAACAAGCCTATTCCAATTAGTAAAGTTCGTGATTTTTATGGTGTGCTGTCGGATTTGGATAATGTATCTGGAATTATGGTTACAAAGATTGGTTACCAAGAGGGAGCTAAAAAAATGGGCAGCCATTATGGTATATGTTTAAAAGAATTGAGAACACCCAATCAAGGAGAAGCTATTGTTGCAGAAGTAAGAACCTGTATAAATGTATCAGTCAGACATTGTCTTTTTGAGGTGGATGATATATGGGCAAAAGAAAATGGTTTAGATCTTCAAGCATATAGGGAACGATTAGATTGTCTAAACTTTCCTCCAAAAGAAAAATGGCTTCATTCCATTTATATTCCTTTGCAAGTTAAAGACAGAAGCATCTGTAATGCGAAAGGAGAAATTATAGACACATTGGATAATTTAGAAAATCAGTTACGTCCAGATGAAGACCATGTCTTTTATTTAGAGAATTCCTATATAGATACCCATTGTGGCTTAGTGAAAATTAGAGCAATAAAATATGAATATGAACAAAATAACAAAACTATGAATATATCTATTGACGCTCAAGAGTTTATCAAGGCTATCCTAAAGGATGCTTTGAATGGGGAAATCAGATTAGTTGCCAAACGCTAGTGGTACGGTTTCAATGTGGAACTAATGATTTTATTTTTCTTTCTCTCTCCTCTCTTTTACCTTTTCCAATCCCGGCATCTTTTTAGCCAATACACTTTCTCCTGCAGGGAAATAAAGCGGAAAGACCTGAGATAAGAAACTTACAATATCACTACGCTTCTTACCCATATTGAAAAAAGCAGAACAAACAAAGTACATAAGATCTTGCTGGCTACATGTGTCTTTGAGCTGAATGGTTATTGAGGGAGTGATTATCAAACCGTGTTCTGCAAATGTGCAAGCACTGGCAAGAATCGCTTTCTGTTCTTCCTCAGTGAACATCTTGATTTTATCTGCTAACCATTCAAGTTCTCTTTGCAGAAGTGCTTGTTGCTTTTCATTCTGATGTTCCAATAGAATTGCTACATTTTCTTGTTGCTTTTCGGTCAAAGCATTTTCCAATGCTTGATTCTTTCGTTTAAGGACATTGAATTTCAGCAATGCGGCAATGTACATACAGAAATAACCTACCGCAACATCGAATATCAGAACAAGCAGATAATTGCTGTTTGAATTTTTAGTGTCCCCGGTTAGATACTCACTGATAGGAATAACAGCAAATAGCATGATGATGGCTATTGCATAAAGTACTCTGTATCGTATTTTATGGTTTACCTGCGGTAAGGAGGCAAACAAAAAGGCGATAATCAAAACGGCAATTATAGCACTGAATGGTATGAAAGATGTTACCATAGGTTTATTACTCAGTTTGAGGGTTAACAATAATGCGCCAATAGCCAGCTTTATCAGAACCTTCATGAGCCAAAATCTCCATATCCCTAAGGCTTTTGATGTTTTTCTCTATGGCACGTTTAGTTACACCAATTTTATTAGCCATATTATCGGCTGTGATTGATGGGTCAGAAATAACGAGGTCGATTATCTTTTGTGCAGTTTTACTGACCTTCTTCGGTGTTTTCGATGTATCTCCGAACCTATTTGCATTTACACCGAACTTTTTCACCGAACCTTTTTCGTTTACACCGAACTTTTCTGCATTTACACCGAACTTTTCGACCGAATATTCTTCGTTTACAGGGTACTTTTCGAGGGTACTATTTACCCTGTTGGCTACTTCCTCAACAGATATTCTTCCGTTTTCGCTCCAATTCAGATTATAGAAAGTGGTGTAGAAAGAAGTCGCTTCCGTTTGATATTGCGGTTCTTTTCCTTGCAGGAAGTTGGGTAGTTTTTCCGTCAATTCTCGCATTTTGCGTAAGCCGGAACCTCGTTTCTCCATATAGTCCAGCTGTGTGAACACATCCGCAATGACGGGATTGCGGCGCATGGACGGCACTTTGTATATGTCACGGTCTTGAATTTGTGTACCGTCAAGCATCGCACCGGGTGATACCAGTTCTACGCGGTCATCGTAAATGTCAATATGCACTTCACCGCCCATTACCGTATAATCTCTATGGATAAGATGGTTTACCAACCCTTCAAAGATGGCACGGTCGGAATAGTCCGGTAGGTTTAGACGATAGTTTGGCATCTTTACCCAGCCGCTCATGGTATAGTTCTTGATGAAGTCCATGCCGTATTTCAGAAGTAATACGAGGTTATCCCGATGCTCTACGGAGCTGATGGCGTCATCCTTATAGAGTCCAGTCCAACGGGTGCAAAAGATACGCGATTGGAATACGGTGCAATTATCCACGAACAATAATCCGGCATTGGTCAGTTTACCATCAGGAGTAACCAGACCGAATGATTCTAGATACTTGTCATTCCATTCCTGATGGGTTTGTTCACGGAAAGTATTGGCGAGAATAATAAACGAGTGTTTGCTGGCATCCACTTGGGTAGGTAGTGAATCCCATGTCATGTGCGTACCTTTCAATACCAACGAAAGAAGTTGCTGTGAATTACACTCCACACTTTCATTGCCAACCCGCACAAAAGCAGTACGTGTTCCGTCCTGATAGTAGTAATAAGGTGTAAGCGTTCCGGCCTTTACTTTCACTTCAAGCAAAGAGTGCCCTTCATGTTCTATCGGGATGAGTTGTATTTCCGGTACAGGGTCAAGTCTTGCCTTTATCGTTTCGCTGATAAAATCGGCATCGGCTTGCGGATTCTCCAAACCTACAATCACTCCATCATCGTTCACTCCATAGAACAGACTGCCACCTTCTGTATTGGCAAAAGCCGACACGGATTTGAGCCATGACTTCACTTTCTTACGTTCCAACATTTCCTTGAAATCGTAAGCTGAGCATTCCGCTATCAATGTATTGTTATGTATCTGCATCGTTTCCTTATTGTTGTTTGGGCACATTACCCCAATATCATATACAAAGGTAAGGATAAAACCGGAGATTCTGTTAAAAACGCCTCATACTTTTGATTATTATGCGTTTATATCACGATTTTTATCGAAAAATTATATACTTTTGCAGTCAAGAGCTGTGGTTGCTTATGGATGCTTATTTTCGGATTTGCGATATAATTGCAACACGTGTACGCAAGTTGCTCATACAGAGATAATGTTGATTTTGAGGAAGTCAAGTAAGTAAGTTCTAAACAATAGGTCTACATATAGAAGGCCGCTGCAAGACGAGTGCTTGTGGCGGCCTTTATTTGTTTGAACTAATTTTAACTATTCCGGTGAAACCAAGCAATCTCCGGATTGTTGTACTCTGCAACGGTATAACGGACAGAGATATGTTTGGGAAATCAGATGATTTAAAGGATATGAGGAAATGGCGGGTATGGAAGCTGAAGCTGATAGATGCTCGTCTTTATTTTGTCAGTATATTCGTGGGATTGTTGACAGGACTTGTTGCTGTACCCTATCACTATCTGTTACAATTATTTTTTAATACTCGTAGAAGTTTTTTTGATTCACAGCCACATTGGTATTGGCATATTCCTATCTTTTTGTCTTTATGGGGTATCCTCTTATTTGTGATGTGGTTGGTGAAAAAGATGCCGTTGATCACCGGTGGGGGGATTCCTCAAACCCGTGGAGTGATTAACGGACGTATCTCTTACAAGCATCCTTTTATAGAGTTGGTATCTAAATTTGTGGGAGGAGTGTTGGCGTTGAGTGCCGGTTTGTCTTTGGGACGTGAAGGACCTTCCGTTCAGATCGGTTCTTATATCGGTTGTCTGGTGTCTAAATGGGGAAGGGTGCTTGCCGGTGAACGAAAACAACTACTGGCAGCCGGTGCCGGTGCCGGATTGGCTGCTGCTTTTGCCGCTCCCTTGGCTTCTTCATTACTGGTCATTGAGTCTATCGAGCGTTTTGATGCACCTAAGACTGCTATAACTACTTTGCTTGCGGGAGTGGTGGCCGGTGGTGTGGCAAGTATGATTTTTCCCATCAATCCTTATTTTCAGATTGATGCCATTTCTCCCGGACTGACTTTTTTTTCACAAGTAAAACTGTTCTTATTATTGGCTGCAGTGATTTCCGTATCCGGTAAGATTTATTCGGTTATTACAGTTTGGTTTAAGCGACTTTATCCAGCCATCAAGCATCCGGCATATATTAAGATGCTTTATCTCTTGTTTATAGCTTATTTAATATCGCTTACTGAGGTGAATTTAACCGGTGGAGGTGAGCAATTCTTGTTGGGACAGGCGATGCATGCCGATACTCATATTATGTGGATTGTGGGGATGATGATTCTGCACTTTGTTTTTAGCGTATTTTCATTTTCATCTGGATTGCCAGGAGGAAGTTTCATTCCCACTTTGGTTACCGGAGGGTTGATCGGGCAGATAGTCGCTTTGATTCTGGTACGTCAGGGGATCATCGGATACGAAAATATCAGTTATATTATGTTGATATGTATGTCTGCCTTTTTAGTAGCTGTGATCCGGACTCCTCTGACAGCCATTGTCTTGATTACGGAAATCACCGGGCACTTGGAAGTTTTCTATCCTTCTATCGTCGTGGGTGGACTGACCTACTATTTTACGGAGATGTTGCAGATCCAGCCGTTTAATGTGACACTTTATGATGATATGATTAATTCTCCTGATTTTCAGGAGGAGAAGCGCTATACTCTTTCTGTGGAAGTGATGAGCGGTTCGTATTTTGATGGGAAGATGGTAAGCGAATTACTGTTGCCGGAACGTTGTGAAATTATCAACATACACCGAGACAGGAAAGATATACCCCCGGCAAAGCAGAAACTTGTTCCGGGGGATCAGGTGCAGATTGAGATGGATGCACAAGATATTGAAAAATTATACGAACCTTTGGTAAGTATGGCCAATATTTATTGAGCTTGTTCTCTCAGCCAAGCTATTTCTTCGGGCCACAATGTTTCATCGATGGTTTCCAGAATCAACGGCATATTGTCGAAACGGGGATCTTTCATTAGTTTCTCAAAGAAAGCGAAACCGATTAATCCCTTACCGATGCTGTCGTGACGGTCTACACGACTTCCCAATTCTTTTTTTGAATCGTTGAGATGCATTCCCCGCAGATATTCAAATCCGACCACTTCACCGAATTCTCCGAATACGTCATCATAATCATTCAGAAAGTCATAACCGGCTGTAAAGGTGTGACAGGTGTCCAGGCACACTCCTACACGGCTTTTATCTTCCACGCGGTCGATGATGTATTTCAACTGCCAGAATTCATTTCCCAGATTACTTCCCTGTCCTGCCGTGTTTTCAATAACAGCGGTTACTCCTTTTGTCTTTTCCAAAGCCAGATTGATACTTTCTGCAATTCGGTCCAGACATTCCTCTACCGATATCTTGTTGAGGTGGCTTCCCGGATGGAAGTTCAGTAATTTTAATCCCAGTTGTTCGCAGCGTTGCATTTCGTCAAGGAACGCAGTCCTACTTTTAGTTAATCCTTCTTCCTCAGGATGTCCCAGGTTTATCAGGTAACTATCGTGCGGGAGAATGTATTCGGGGTCGAATCCGAACTTCTCACAATTTTCTTTGAAGAGACGGATACTATCTTCGGTTAGTGGTTTACTGACCCACTGGCGTTGATTTTTTGTGAAGAGGGCGAACGCATTGGCCCCGATCTCATGTGCATTAACAGGAGCGAACTCTACGCCTCCCGATGCACTGACATGTGCTCCGATATATTTCATAATTCTTTTCTTTGATTTATATGCAAAGATAACATTTCCATAACAATATATGTTTTGCCCCATAACAATATATGTAATCACTCATTACATATATTGTTATGGGGCAAAAGCTCAGATGGGCTTAATGATTAAGCTAAGTTTCCTATTTCATCCAGATTCTTCTGGATATCATCATCTGTAAGCGAATAGTTTACCAGATCACCGGACAGGTATTTGTCATACGAAGCCATATCGATCAGTCCGTGACCGGACAGGTTGAACAAAATCACTTTCTCTTCTCCGTTTTCTTTGCATTTGTTTGCTTCACGGATGGCTGCTGCAATGGCGTGACATGATTCCGGAGCAGGGATAATGCCCTCAACTTGTGCGAACAGGCATCCTGCTTCGAATGACTCCAACTGACTGATATCTACTGCTTCCATCAGTTTGTCTTTCAGGAGTTGCGAAACTATTACTCCGGCACCGTGATAACGAAGTCCGCCTGCATGGATATTGGCTGGGGCAAAGTTATGTCCTAATGTAAACATAGGCAACAGTGGAGTATATCCGGCTTCATCACCGAAGTCGTACTGAAACTTGCCTCGGGTAAGCTTCGGGCAAGATGCCGGTTCGGCAGCGATGAAACGTGTCTTTTTACCTTCAAGTATGTTGTGACGCATGAAAGGGAATGCGATACCACCGAAGTTGGAACCGCCACCAAAGCAGGCAATCACCATATCAGGATATTCGCCGGCCATTGCCATCTGCTTTTCGGCTTCCAGACCGATCACTGTCTGGTGAAGAGTGACATGGCTCAAAACGGAACCTAATGTATATTTGCAGTTAGGAGTAGTTTGTGCCAGTTCGATTGCTTCGGAGATGGCAGTCCCTAATGATCCCTGATGATTGGGGTGTGCAGTCAGAATATCTTTTCCTGCACGGGTTGACATTGAAGGGGATGGGGTCACCTGGGCACCGTAAGTTTGCATGATACTGCGGCGGTAAGGTTTCTGTTCATAGCTGATCTTTACCTGATAGACGGCTGCTTCCAGACCGAAGAGTTTAGCGGCATAGGCCAAAGAGGCTCCCCATTGTCCCGCTCCGGTTTCGGTTGTTACGTTTTGTACGCCTTCTTTTTTGCAATAATAAGCTTGAGGGATGGCAGAATTTAATTTGTGTGAACCCATCGGACTGACACTTTCATTCTTGAAATAGATATGTGCCGGTGTGCCCAATGCTTTTTCCAAACCATAGGCACGAACCAATGGAGTACTACGGTAATATTTATACATTTCACGAACTTCTTCCGGTATTTCGATCCATTGGTCAGTCTGGTTCAGTTCCTGACGGCAAAGTTCTTCTGCGAAGATCGGATACAGGTCTTCTGCCTTTAATGGCTGTTTGGTTCCCGGATGCAACGGAGGCATTGGTTTGTTCACCATGTCGGCTTGTATGTTGTACCAATAGTGTGGAATTTCTTCTTCAGGCAGCATGTACTTTTTTTTCTTGTCGCTCATAATATTGTAGTTATTTGATTATTCTGATGCCAAAAGTAAGTATAATTTTTAAGAATTATATGATTTCAGCAACAAAGAATCGGATATGTTTGTTATTTTAGTTAAGTTTGTGCGACTCAATTAATATGCAATCCGATGAAGATATATCATAAATTCTTTTTATATCAGAATAAATTATTGCAGCCTTACGTACGACTTTTGTTACGATTAATGGCAATCATTACCTATCTGGCCTCCATTATGCTGATAGTGGGAGTGATCTATGAACATGGCTTTACGCTTTCTGCACATGAAGTTACGAAAATACATCTTCTCTATAAGACGGTCTGGATTATATTCTTGATTGACGTCACCCTGCATATATTACTTGAATACAGGGATACGAAAAAGAATTTCCGGAAACTTGCCTGGATACTGAGTTGGTTGTTATATCTGACTCTGATACCTGTCATTTTTCACCGTCCCGAAGAAGGAGGGGCTATCTTGCATTTGTGGGAGTTCTTACACGGCTACTTTTATCACATTATCCTGCTGTTGCTTTTTTCTCTTTTGAATTTATCGAACGGATTGGTACGCCTTTTAGGAAGGCGGACGAATCCTTCTCTGATCTTGGCTGCCAGCTTTTTGGTGATTATTTTAATCGGAGCGGGATTATTAATGTTGCCTCGTTGTACGGTAGACGGTGTTACATTATCGTGGGTCGATGCGCTGTTTACTTCTACCAGTGCCGTATGTGTAACAGGGCTGGTACCTGTTGATGTGTCTGCCACCTTTACTCCGGCGGGACTGACAGTGATCATATTGCTGATTCAGATCGGCGGTTTGGGAGTCATGACTCTGACCAGTTTCTTTGCTATGTTCTTCATGGGAAATACTTCTCTGTACAATCAGTTAGTGGTACGTGATATGGTAAGTTCCAATTCGTTGGGGTCATTACTTTCCACCTTGTTATATATATTGGGTTTCACTTTGGTGATTGAAGGAGTCGGTATGCTGTCCATTTGGTTCAGCATACACGGTACACTGGGGATGGATGTACAAGATGAACTGGCTTTTTCTGCCTTCCACTCTATTTCAGCTTTCTGTAATGCGGGATTTTCTACATTGCCGGGCAATTTGGGTAATCCGATGGTAATGACTAATCATAATTGGCTTTATATAACTGTGTCGTTCCTGATCATTTTCGGAGGAATCGGTTTCCCGATTCTTGTTAATTTCAAAGATATTATTGTTTACCATGCCCGTCGTTTCTGGCGTTTGATTCGTACCCGTCAATGGGACAATCACCGGGTGCACCATTTATTTAACCTGAATACCAAGATTGTCCTGATAATGACTGTCTTATTGCTTGTTTTCGGCACGGTGGCCATTGCAATCTTTGAGTGGAATCATTCGTTTGCCGGTATGTCAATTGCTGATAAGTGGACACAGGCTTTCTTTAATGCCACTTGTCCCCGAACGGCCGGATTCAGCAGTGTCGATTTGACTTCACTCAGTATACAGACCATTATGCTTTATATTCTTCTGATGTGGATTGGTGGTGCGGCACAGTCTACGGCCGGTGGTGTGAAAGTAAATGCGTTTGCCGTGGCCTCACTCAACTTAATTGCGGTTTTGAGAGGAACAGAGAGAGTAGAAGTTTTCGGTCGTGAGTTGTCATACGATTCTATTCGTCGTTCCAATGCGGCTGTGGTTGTTTCATTGGGAATCTTGTTTGTATTTATATTTATTTTAAGTATACTGGAGCCTAAGATGTCCATCATGACCCTGACCTTTGAATGTGTGTCGGCTTTAAGTACGGTTGGTTCCAGCCTGAATGCGACTCCTTTGCTGTGTGACGAAAGTAAGTTGCTGGTATCATTGCTTATGTTTATCGGCCGTGTGGGATTTATTACACTGATACTGGGCATTGTGAAACAGAAAAAGAATACGAAATACCGTTATCCGAGCGATAACATTATCATAAACTAATCAGTTGAATTCATTATGAAATACATTATTATTGGTCTTGGAAATTACGGTCATGTGTTGGCCGAAGAACTTTCTACCTTAGGGCACGAGGTGATAGGGGCTGATTTGGATGAAGGGCGGGTAGATAGCATAAAAGATAAGATTGCCACAGCCTTTGTGATCGATGCGACGGACGAGCAGTCTCTTTCCGTCCTGCCTCTCAACAGTGTTGATATGGTGATTGTCGCTATCGGTGAAAATTTCGGAGCTTCAATTCGTGTGGTGGCTATGTTGAAGCAAAAGCAGGTAAAGCATATTTATGCACGTGCCATTGACGGGGTTCACAAAGCGGTACTTGAGGCTTTTGGGTTGGAGAAGATTTTGACTCCGGAGGAAGATGCGGCCCGGAGTTTGGTGCAGCTATTGGATTTTGGTACAAAGATGGAAACCTTTCGGGTAGATTCAGAATATTATGTGGTTAAGTTCAATGTTCCCGAGAAGTTTGTCGGTTATTTTGTTAACGAGTTGAATTTAGATGAAGAATTCAATTTGAAGTTGATCGGATTGAAGCGTTCCAATACGATCAAGAATTGCCTGGGTATTTCTTTGGTGGAGCACAAGATTGTAAACGAATTGCCGGAAGATGCCAAGATACGTCCGGATGACGTATTGGTGTGCTATGGTAAATATAGTGATTTTCAGAAATTGTGGAAGGCATTGTGATAAGGGTAAATTATAGTGAGATTGTGCTCTTTCTTTATATAAATGCGCCTCAAATGTAACAGAATGACATTTGAGGCGCATATCGAAGAAGTTAGATTATCCTTTCAAGGCTTCTTCCAGATCAATACCTGATGCTTGAGCTACTCCTGTGCCATAAGCCGGATCAGCTTTGTAGCAGTTGCGTACATGCCGTTGTTTGATGAACAATTCTGCGTCACCCATGGCGCGTGCGGTATTTTCAAACAATAATTGTTGTTCATCCGCAGGCATCAGTCGGAACAAATCACCCGGCTGACTGTAGTAATCGTCATCATATTCACGTTCGTTATAGTTGAATACATCTCCATGAACCTTTAAAGGCGGTTCTTTTTTCTCAGGCGAGTCTTGCCATTCGCCATAACTATTCGGTTCATAGCCTTTGGCTGAACCATAATTGCCGTCCACTCGCATTGCTCCGTCACGGTGGAAAGCGTGGAACGGACAACGTGGTTTGTTTACCGGTATCTGCTCTGAGTTTACACCCAATCGGTAGCGCTGTGCATCACCATAAGAAAATAATCGTCCTTGCAACATCTTGTCGGGTGAGAAGCCGATACCTTCAACAATGTTCATCGGATTGAAAGCAGATTGTTCTACTTCTGCAAAATAGTTTTCCGGATTACGGTTCAATTCAAGAATGCCTACATCCTGCAATGGGAAATCTTTGTGTGGCCAAACCTTGGTAAGGTCGAACGGATTGATACGATAGTTATCTGCTTCTTCTTCAGTCATCAACTGGATTTGGAACTTCCATTTTGGGAAATCACCCCGTTCGATGCTTTCGTATAGGTCACGTTGATGCGATTCACGATCTTTGGCAATGATTGCTTCAGCTTCCTGATCAGTCAGGTTTTTAATGCCCTGCATAGTCTTTAGATGAAACTTAACCCAAATTCGTTTGTTTTCTGCGTTTAGGAAGCTGTAAGTATGGCTGCCGAATCCGTGCATGTGGCGATAAGAAGCCGGAATGCCGCGTGGACTCATGGTGATAGTTACCTGATGGAGAGCCTCGGGCAACAAGGTCCAGAAATCCCAATTATTGTTAGCGCTACGCATGTTGTTGCGTGGATCGCGTTTTACAGCATGATTTAAATCAGGAAATTTTAGTGGGTCGCGTAAGAAGAAGACAGGAGTATTATTACCTACCAAATCCCAGTTTCCTTCTTCTGTATAAAACTTCATGGCAAATCCCCGGATATCGCGTTCTGCATCAGCAGCTCCGCGTTCTCCTGCTACAGTGGAGAAACGTACAAAACATTCTGTTTGTTTGCCTACTTGACTGAAAATAGCTGCTCGTGTGTACTTGGTGATATCATGTGTGACGGTGAATGTACCGTAAGCTCCGGATCCTTTGGCATGCATACGGCGTTCAGGGATAACTTCACGGTCGAAATGAGCAAGTTTTTCAATCAACCATGGGTCTTGTAACATAATTGGCCCGCGAGGTCCTGCTGTCTGGCTGTTTTGGTTGTCGGCGATGGGACGACCATTAGCTGCTGTGAGTTTTTTATTTTCCATATAATTTTGATTTTAGCGGAAACAAAGCTTTCAATGATGTGAAGTCTTTTACAGCCCTTCTTCCGTGTTATTACCTGACAAATGTAGAGCTAAATCATTTACCTGTCAAATAGATAATTTCAATCCATAAATAGGTAATATCTATTTCTATCAAAGATATCGATATAACTTGAATATAATAGGTTTTATAAATGTTTTTTTGAAAAGAATTTGATCTTTTATCCGGATTCATCCGGTAAATTAGTAGTTTGGGAAGGAAATAGCCCCAATATGATTTATCACAAGGGGGGAAAGTGGAAATAAATAGGTGAACTTACTGCGAATTTTGTGTTCTTCTGTGATGAATCGATTTTAAGACATACATTATGATGTGAATTATAGAGACAGTGCGTAAAGTAAAGCCTGATGAAACATGGAAACTGTGTATATCGTCGACAGAAATACATCCTGCCGACGATATTGGTGATATTATTATTTCTTCCAGCCGATTGTCTCCATAAACCATTGGCTATTGGTTTCGTTCAGCTTCTGTTCTTTGAGCATTTCCGGCATTTGACTGTAGTTTCTTTTAAACGTTTCTATCAGTTCGTTAAAACATTCCGGTGCGTAGGTTAATGCAATGCTGGTAGCTTCGGTTGCTCCCATAGCAGGCGTCAATACAATTCCGGCATCCCGGTATTTTAAAGCAGTGATTGCTTTGCTGAATCGTTTGAACTGCGAAACGATACCGTCGTTTAATTCCGGAATGGAAGCCGGGTATTGGATTTCTATCGTTTTTTCCTGATCACATGCTGTTTGAGGGATAGTGATCCATAAGGCTAATTCATCGCCGATGTACTCATATTCAGTCTTATTGCCATTAATGGTGATTGTCTCCGGAATGGCAGAACCCAATACCTTGATTTTAAATTGGCGGTCAGTTGGCATATTGCGATAGTTGCCTTGGCGAGGGCCTATTGTTACAGTTAAGTGGTTCTCTTTCCGTTCAGTGGACATCCGGGTACGAGCATATTCATTGGCATAATATTTATCATTACCATTATCTTCATAAAAGGTAAATGAACCATTTTCTCCGGGGAATATGTTTACGATAATCTCTTCGTTATTACTATTAAGATTCTTCACACGGTTGTAAAGTGGCAATATGGAACCGGCTTTTACGTAAACCGGATATTCGGTTAGGGTAAACGAACGTTCTATTATCTGTCCGCCTTTCAATAGGGTTCCGGTGGTCCATTCAAACCAGTCGTTTCCTTCAGGTAACCATACCTTTACAGTAGAAAGTCCGTTCTGCATGGGGGTAGTGATAGGTGCTACCAGAATTTGATCGCCAAACATGTATTCACTCTTGAAATCGTATGCCTCTTTGGCTTCCGGATAATCATAATACATTGGACGACAGATAGAAATGCCGTTATCATAAGTTTCACGCGCCATTGTGTAGATATAAGGAGCCAGTTGATAACGGAACAGAATGGAGTTACGCAATGCTTCGAAATAATCTCCCTTGAAATTCCATAATTCTTTATTTAGAACTGCATTCTTTGTAGAGTGTGTGCGCATTACAGGTGTTAAGGCACCATATTGCATCCAACGGGTAAAGAGTTCCGGGTCGAGTATTTCTTTGTCTCCTCCCTTGAACATGTGGCCTCCGATGTCATGACTCCAGTAGCCGTATAGCACATTGGAAGCGCAGTTGGTAAAGTAAGGTTGGAACTCGAGTGATTTCCAAGAGATGACGGCATCTCCTGAGAAGCCAATCTGATAACGGTGATTGCCCAGTCCTCCCCAGCGGTGGTAGAGCATCGGGCGAGTGTCACGGTTGCGTTCCATGTCTGAGAAGAAAACATAATTGATCCACCAGGTATTGCTGAGGCTGTCTACTTTTTTATCATACATCCATTGTTGCCAATCGAGCCACCAGAAGTCCACTCCCTGTTTTTCCATCGGGCGGAGTACCTTGTTGAACATACCGTTTATAAAGTGTTTGTCCGAAACCACCCAGGGAATACGTTCCTGTTTAGCTGTATCTACTCCCATCCATTGTGCCATTTCCGGATATTTTTCTTCATATGGAGCTACACCATCGGCAGGATGCAGGTTTAGTGTGATTTTCAGGTCATTGCTTTTCAGATAACCCAGAAATTTGGCGGGATCGGGAAATAGCCTGCGGTTCCAAGTCCAGCCTGTCCATCCGCCGAAGCCCGGATCGGTATAATGCCAGTCCATGTCTACTACCAATACATCCAAGGGGATATTATAAGTGTGGAAATTATCTACTAATTGACGCATTTCTTTGTCTGAGTAGCTCCAATATCTTGACCACCAATAGCCGAATGCATAACGGGGTGGAAGAGGTACTTTACCGGCAAATACAGTAAAATCTTTTAAGGCAGCTTTGTAATCATGACCGTAAGCCATAAAATACCAGTCTTGTCCGTCTTTGTGTTCACGTGCTTTTACCCAGGCCCATTCCGAATCATCGAACAGGAAATTCTTTGAATCGTCAATCAAGGTCCATCCATCTGTCGATAGAAGACCGTCTTCCAGCTTCATATCTTGGTGGCTGTATATATTGTGGTCTCCTTCAAAACCATCCAATGTACGGTCTGTCCCTTTCAAATTTCCTTTTTGTATTGTTCCCGGTGTCCATTGAAAGGGGAACATCCCTTTAGCTGATGTGATCGTTAAATTATCTTTCGTAAAGGGACCTTGTCCTTTCTTATATTTTAGTTTCATTCGGGTGGTACTGATCACTACCGTAGCATTTTTATTTTGTACTGTATACTTGGGAACAGGTAGATTGCGGTGGATTGCTACAAAAGAGGGATCGTCGGTAAACGAACCCGAAGGACTCCACTCCATACGGATTACCCCATCTGTCAGGACGCTAAAACGCACGTTTTCATCATGATAGGCTATTGCATTTTGGGGAGTTGCGGCCGAAAGCGAGAAGCTGAACAGAACTCCTTGCAATGCCAATAAAAAATAGACTGTTAAATGTTTCATGTTGTATTTATGTTAGTTTTTCACAAAGATAAGAGTAATATTCATAAATTAGTAATAATGAATTTTAAATCTTTTTATATCTTTGCAACCTGTGTAATAAATATCGCTTCTTTAGCTTACAACAGGATAATAGTATGAAAAAAGACGGTTTCTCTGAAATTTATGA
The DNA here is from genome assembly GCF_019583405.1 of Bacteroides fragilis. Lineage (GTDB taxonomy): Bacteria > Bacteroidota > Bacteroidia > Bacteroidales > Bacteroidaceae > Bacteroides > Bacteroides fragilis_B. The sequence continues at coordinate 409,600 of NZ_SZUU01000003.1, forward strand.
TATTTATTTTCCGAAGTTGCTGCGTTTTACCAAGACGTATCTGATTTCGGAAGATGAATCGGAGAATATTGTCCAAGAAATCTTTATTTATTTGTGGGAACACAGAGATATCATTGAGACTCTTCAGAATCTGAATGCCTATCTGTTTACGTTAGCAAAAAATCGTTGTATAGACTATTTTCGTAAGGAGATGGTCCGTGAAGTTTGTAAAGGTTCGCTTTCGGAAATAGAGAACAGAGAACTTCAATTGAAACTGTATTCATTGGAAGCATTTGATAATGATCGTCTTTCAGATGCCGATATTGAAGAAATACTGAATAATGCCATCAATCGTTTACCGGAGAGGTGCCGTGAAATATTTATTATGAGCCGTTTGCAAAATCTCCGTTATAAAGAGATAGCTGAAAAGTTGAATGTTTCCCCCAATACGGTTGAAAATCAGATTGTCATAGCGTTGCGTAAATTAAAAGAAGACTTGAAAGATTACTTTCCCCTCTTTGTTTTCATTATCTGAAAAATATTCCCTATTTTTGTCAAATCATTATTTATTTTTATATTCAAAACACAACAATGAAACACTTAGTTATTTGCATCGCTCTGTTGACAGTCGGTGCTTGCTGCTTTGCTCAGCAAAAGAAAGTGGCTTCTAATAAAGCCACAAGTGGGAACCCTGTATTTCAAGGATGGTATGCTGATCCGGAAGGCATCATTTATGATGATACTTATTGGATTTTTCCAACTTGGAGTGATCTTTACGAAAATCAGACTTTTTTCGATTGTTTCTCTTCCAAAGATCTTGTGAATTGGACGAAACATGCTTCGGTTTTGGACACTACTGCCGTGAAATGGGCTAAGAAAGCGATGTGGGCTCCTTCGGTGATCAGAAAGAATGGGAAATATTATATCTTCTTTGGAGCGAATGACGTTCATGAAGGAGAGATTGGCGGTATCGGCGTAGCGGTTAGCGATCGTCCTGAAGGACCTTATAAAGATTTATTGGGTAAGCCCTTGATTAATGAAATAGTGAATGGAGCACAACCGATCGATCAGTTTGTATACAATGATAATGGACATTATTATATGTATTATGGTGGTTGGGGGCATTGCAATGTTGTACAGTTGAACGACGATTTTACAGGACTCGTTCCTTTTGAAGATGGTACTGTCTATAAAGAAGTGACTCCGGAGAATTATGTTGAAGGTCCGTTTATGTTCAAGAAAGACGGTAAATATTATTTCATGTGGAGTGAAGGTGGTTGGGGAGGTCCCGATTACTCTGTAGCTTATGCTATTTCCGATTCTCCGTTCGGACCTTTTAAACGGGTAGCTAAGATTCTGCAACAAGATCCTTCGGTAGCTACCAGTGCCGGTCATCATTCATTACTGCATGTTCCCGGAACAGATGATTATTACATTGTCTATCATCGTCGTCCACTGAATGATAATGCACGCGATCATCGTGTGACATGCATTGATAAAATGACGTTTGATAAGGATGGATTTATTAATCCTGTAAAGATGACTTTCGAAGGAGTGCCTGCACAAAAGATTAAGAAGTCTAAGAAGAAATAGAATCAATGTTTTGAGGATGTGTAGAAACAAAAGGTTGCACAAGCAAAGCTGATTTTACGAACCGACTACAGATACCGGATTTCTCAAGTCACCGATGGTGATAGTGGACGGTTGTATCTGTAGCCGGTTTTGTTATCGGGTATCGATATTGTAAACGGAGGTGTATTTCACGAAGACGGCTATGCTATAGGCATGTCCGTCGGGCAGAAGAACAGGTATCCGACTTTTTAATCAATAACCGGGTTTCCAAAGGTTCCTTTTGATGATGCATGTAATCGGCCAATGCCAATGCCTGATGAAATTTGAAAACACTCATCATGGGATAATGAATATCATTGTTGACCGTTATCGTATCTTGCCTGTCGATAATGACTGCTATTCCTATTTCGGCTTTTTTCCCTTCTATGGCTTTCTTGAGTTGAGTTTCAAGAGGACTGTTCTGCGCAACTACCAGGGCAGGACATAGCAGAAAGAAGATAATGGATAAATGTATAAGTCTTTTTTGCATATATGATTGGGTTCTTTGTAATACGATCTACAAAGGTATGAATAATAATTTTAGCGGAATTCAATATCACCAAGTATTCTGATTATTCAGTATCCAGTGCAGGAACTGTTTTCTTTTCAAACGCGCCCTGCAGTCTCTCTCATACGAAAAATGCATTTCGATCTTCCATCTTCCACCCTCGATTTGGCAAGTTCGATTCATGGTATGTGATTGATATGCAGATAGATGTATCTGTTATCCTATCCGTTTATACCATTTAAAGCAGTTTGTTTTTTTTAGTATCTTTAGTGAAAATGGTTGGGTTCTTATCTCGTCCCGCATACCCGGGCTGAGATAAAGATACTTTAGAAAGATGTAAAGTGTTTGTTGATAATGCGTTAGGTTCGCTATGGAATCGGCTTGCTCTTTTGGGGTTTTCTATGCCGTTCGTTCTGAACTCCTGCTGACACGGAGTCGGTTATGTAGAATAACTCACGTTAATTCTATAGGTAGATTCTAAAGTACTTTCATCGGTATATGGAGATTATATTCGATTTTAATTTCGTTGTAAGTCAGGTTATGGATGGATTTTATTTCAATCAAAGTATGAACAACCGGAGCCGGGAGGATTCCCGAGCTCATTTGTTCTTTGTTTTTTTCTTATTATTTCAGAAACGGAAAGATATAAGTATTTAATTTTTTTATATTGATTGATAGGGGTTTACCATGATAGGGGAAAAGTTTTTTTTAAAAAAGTCTCTTTTCTTTTAGTGGATTTTAAAAGCTATTACGCCTTATTAATAGAATATCCCCAAAATGAGTGAACTGATAGATAAATATTTTGCAGGAGAGATGACCCGTGAAGAGAAGAAAGATCTCTTCGACCGGATAGAAAGTGATGAGGCTCTGAAGAAAGAATTTCTTCGGATGCAAAATGTAGTGGCGTTAACCCAAATACTCTCCCGGCAAGATGATCCGGAGACCAGCCGTAAAGGGAAACAGCATTTTATGCAACTTCTTTTCCGTAAAAGATTAAAGCGGGCGATAACGGTTTCTTTGAAATATGCTGCTGTTTTCGTGGTATTAGTGGTAGGAACTTTCTATGCTGCGAAGTTCTATTTATCTGAGGAATTCGGAAAAAGTTATACCATAGTTACGGCTCCCAAGGGACAGCGTGTAAAAATAGAATTGCCTGATGGAACCATTGCTTGGCTGAGCCCCTGTAGCCGTCTTCGTTTTGCGGCCTCTTTCAATGAATCGGACCGTAAAATAGAGTTGGACGGTGCTACCTATTTTGATGTGGCAAAGAATCCCGAGAAGCCATTTGTTGTTTCGGCTAAAGGTTACCGGGTCCGAGTGCTTGGAACTAAATTCAATATATCGGCTTATAAGAATAGTACAGAGTTTGAGACCGATCTTGTGGAAGGTTGCGTACATATCTATGATCCGGCGGATATAAGGAACGAAGTGTTTCTACAGCCTAAAGAAAAAGCGGTGTTGTGGGGAGACCGATTGATGAAGCGGGAGTCTGACTTTGATAATGAAGAATATCTGAAGAACGGAGTAGTCAGTTTTCTGTCCGAGCCATTCGGGAGAGTGCTGAATAGTGTCGCTTTATGGAATGATGTGAATATTAAAATAGAACGGTCAGTTAATGCGACGCAGCGGATCTCCGGAAAATTCAGGCAAAGCGATTCTTTGGAGAGTATATTAAAAGCCTTGCAAGGCGCTATGCCTTTCAAGTATAAAATAGTTAGTGAAGAAGAAATAATTATTTATTGATAAATATAATGATACACTTAACTAAAAGCAGATGCCTATGATATAAAAAAACAGTTTGAAGTGAAAAAAAAGGAGGAAATGGTCTGGTACACCTTTCCCTCCCGATAAAGTCAACACATTTGGCAGAGCCAAATAAAAAAACAACAAAGTATTAACCTTATTACATTGCAAAAGTATGAAAAAAAACTTATTGCTGTTATCTTATGCAATTAAACAACGTGAAATTATTCAAATCTTGCGAATTATGAAATGCACAGTCTTGCTGTTATTTTTGCTTATTCTTCAGGCACATGCCAGCGTAAGCTCACAAAATGCAAGGGTAAACATGTCTCGAAATCAACTTCCGTTAAAGGAGTTTATGGCGGAGATTGAAAAACAAACCGATTATCTGTTTATCTATAGTGATGCAGAAATCAATGCTTCTCGTCAGGTAACTGTAAAGAAGGGAACACATAGAGTGGCCGATTTACTGAGAGAGGTACTCTCTAAAAATAATATTTCTTATAATTTTGCAGATAATTATATTTCTCTTCATGTACGCAAAGAGGCTGACGCACAGTCTTTGGCGGTATCTCCCCAACAAAAAAAGAATACGGTTCTGGTTTCGGGAACTATCGTAGATACCGCAGGCGAGCCTATAATCGGTGCTAACATCAAATTGAAAGGTGCTCAGGGAACCGGAACGATTACGGATGTGGAAGGTAACTTTAAATTGGAAGTGCCTACCAATGGTGTACTGATCGTCTCTTTTATCGGATATCAGCAGCAGGAAGTGGCGGTGAACGGAAAAACCATGTTGAAAATTAAGATGGCGGAAGATGCTGAAATGATAGACGAAGTGGTTGTAACTGCTTTGGGTATCAAGCGGGAAGAAAAGGCATTGGGATATGCCGTGCAGAAAGTGGGCGGAAGTAAGCTGTCTACTGTGAAGCCCGTTAATATTGCTACTTCACTGACTGGTAAAGTTGCCGGTTTGAATGTAACCAACAGTACAGAGTTCAATACGGCCCCGACTCTCAAACTGCGTGGTGAAACTCCATTGTTGGTAGTAGACGGTGTGCCGTATAGCAATATCTCTCTGAATGACATTGCAGCAGACGATATTGAATCTGTTGACGTGTTGAAGGGTGCTACCGCATCGGCCCTGTATGGTGCCCGCGGAGGTTCGGGAGCTATCATGGTAACTACGAAGAAAGGTAGTCAGGAGGGACTCAATATTTCGGTAAACAGCAGTACGATGTTCAATGCCGGTTATCTGGTATTGCCGGAAGTACAACACGGATACAGTACCGGTCAGGGAGGTAAATATACCGCTGCCGACTTCGTTTGGGGTGATAAACTGGACATCGGCCGTACAGCTGTACAGTATGACCCGTATACTTATGAATGGAAAGAGATGCCATTGGTATCGAAAGGTAAAGACAACTTTAAGAATTTCCTGGAGACAGGTTTCATTACCAATAATAACATCAGCATCAGCCAGACCGGTAAATATGGAAGCTTCCGTTCTTCTCTGTCACATGTTTATAATAAAGGACAGTATCCCAATCAGAGATTGAATAAGATTACTTACTCGGTAGGTGGGGATATGAAGTTCGGCAAACTGAGTTTCGAAGGTGGTGCCATTTATAACAAGCGTTTCTATCCGAATGGAGAAGGAGCCGGCTATGGTGGCGGTGGATACATCTATAACCTGTTGGTATGGACGGGTACCGATTATGATGTACGCGACTATAAAAACTATTGGAGAAAGAAAGACGAAGAACAGAACTGGATGAACGATGTGTGGTATGATAATCCTTATTATCTGGCTCATGAAATGACTTCATCCAATGACTACGATAAAGTAAATACTTACTTGTCCGGTAAATATGACATCATGCCTTGGTTGAACTTTTCGATGAGAGCCGGTGCCGATGCTTATGCCAGCCGTACGGAAAAGAAAAACGCAATGAGCGCCCGCGGCGGATGGGACAAGAACGGATACTTCTATACATCCAAATCTACCGGATTCAGTTTCAATGGTGACGCTTTGTTGTCTGCCAATCACAGCTTCGGTGATTTTGCTATCGACGGTTTTGTCGGAGGTACGATTTACTATTATTATGATGACGCTATTTCATCGAATACCCGTAACGGATTGAGTATTCCGGGATATTATTCATTGAAAGCATCGGTTGATCCAATTGCCTCTTCAAGTTCATACAAGCAGAAACAGGTAAATTCTATTTATGGAAAATTCTCAGCTTCCTGGAAGAGCACTGTGTTTGTGGATGTAACGGCACGTAATGACTGGTCGTCTACTTTGCCTTCGGAGACTCGTTCTTACTTTTATCCGGCTGTATCGGGAAGTATCATTATGTCACAGTTGCTGAAGATGCCCGAATGGCTGAACTTCTGGAAACTGAGAGGTGCCTGGACTGTAACGAAGAGCGACTTAGGTATTTATGATACGAATCAGGCTTACAGTGTTAGCACCAACGTATGGGACGGAATGAATACTGCCGTATATCCGGAAATGATCCGCAGTACGACCCTTGAACCGACCGCTGCACGTTCTTATGAAATCGGTACTGCCTTCAATGTATGGGACAACCGTTTGCGTTTTGATATCTCTTACTACAATAAACTGAAATACAATCTGACACGTGAAGCCACTATCAGCGGTTCGTCCGGTTTTACTAAAACATTGGTGAACTATGATGAAGAGCAGGTTCGTAGAGGAGTGGAGGTTTCTTTGACCGCTTCTCTGATTCAGACGAAAGACTGGAATTGGGAAGTGAATGCCAACTGGGCCCGTGACCGCTATTTCTATGCGAAAGTCGATCCTGTATATTCTACACAGAAACCTTGGGTAGCTGCCGGCAAGCGTTGGGACTGGTATGGTATCTACGATTGGGAACGTGACCCTCAGGGAAACATTATCCATGAAAACGGATATCCGGTACAAAGTAAATATCAGTCAGTGATGGGTAATGAATATCCGGACTGGATCTGGGGACTCAGTACTACCTTGCGTTATAAAGACTGGACATTGGGAATTTCGTTGGACGGACGTGTAGGCGGTATGGCTTACTCTCGTACGGAACAGACTATGTGGAATACCGGTGTACACCCCGACAGTGATAACAAATGGCGTTATGACGAAGTAGTGAACGGCAAAAAGAATTATGTAGGTCAGGGTGTGAAAGTAGTGTCGGGTAAAGTTGAATACGACACAACCGGAAAGATTGTGAGCGATACACGTGTGTTTGCACCGAATGACACTCAGGTATCCTATGAAAGTTATATCAAGAATTACAATCCATGGTCAGGTGGTAAGGTTTACCAGAACGTGCATGACTGTACATTCCTGAAGTTGCGTGAACTTTCATTGTTGTACACAATGCCTAAGTCAGTTTGTGAAAAGATTCACATGAAAGGCGTTACACTCGGTTTGATCGGACAGAACTTATTGATCTGGATGAAAGAATTTAAGTATGCTGACCCGGATGTGGATTCGGATGACCTGAATTCACCTTCTATGAGATATGTCGGATTTAATGTTAAGTTTGATTTGTAAAAAAGGAAATTATGAAACTAATAAATAAAACGTTGCTTTTACTTACAGCAAGTGCTACGATTCTGGCATCTTGTAACAAGTTTGATGATTTGAATACGAACCCCGATGCCGCAACCAAGGTGACAGCACCTATGTTGGCTACAAAACTTATCCTGAACATCACACAACAGGGCTCTGCTAAGAACTTTGTGTACCACAGCATGCTGAGCAAACAGATTGCATGGTCGGAAAATGCTTCGGATGAACAATACAATTTGTTTGGCAGGACAGATTTTGACGGCTATACCATTCTTACAAACTGTCAGAAGATGGTCGATGCAGCCAATGAGGGAGATAAAGATTCGTATGCAGCTCTGGCTAAGTTTATGAAAGCCTACAAGCTGTTCTATAAATCGCTGGAAGTGGGGGATATTCCTTACAGTGACGCATTGAAAGGTGAAGAGGGCGTTCAGAAACCTAAATACGATACACAGAAAGAGGTGATGCGCCAGGTATTGGAAGACTTGGAAGAAGCGTATACTTTATTCACATCGGGCAGTGACTTTGACGGTGATCCTGTTTTTGGCGGTGACACCGAAAACTGGAAAAAGACTGTAGTCGCTTTTGAACTGAAAGTGCTGACTCACTTGTGTAAGAAAGATGCGGATGCGGATCTGAAAGTGAAAGAACGCTTTGCCCGCCTGGCAGCTTCGGGTTCACTGATGACTTCGAATGCGGACAACTTCCAGTTGGTATACTCTAATAAGGCCGGACAACTTTATCCGTTCTATTACACTCAGAACAAACATTCTGATTATCTGATGATGTCGAGTGTGATGATCGATAACCTGAAGAAGTTCAACGATTATCGTATGTTCTATTATGCTTCTCCCGCCAAAGCCCAGACAGATAAAGGTATAAAGGATTCCGAGTGGGATGCTTATCTTTCGATTGATCCCTCGGACAGCTATTCAAATATCTCCGTATCGTACGGAAAAGGTGAGTTTTGCCTGGCAAACCTCCGCTATACCCGTGTTCCGGAAGGTGAGCCTTTGATGCGGCTGAGTTATGCAGAACAGAATTTTATTCTGGCAGAAGGAGCTGTACGTGGCTGGATTTCGGAAGATGCTTCTACTTATTATAAGAAAGGTATAGAAGCCAGTATGAATTTCATAGCAGACAATACCCCCGATAAAGAAGAATATACTCACGGACGTGCCATAACGCAAGAGTATATCCAGGAGTATCTGGCACAACCGGTTATACAGTTGTCCGGCGACAAGGAGAAAGATCTGGAAATGATTTTGCTGCAACGTTATCTCGCCTCGTTCCTGCAGCATCCGTATGATGCTTATTATGATTATCGCCGTACCGGATATCCGGTATTGCCTATCAACCCGAATACCAACCTGAATGCGGAAAAAGATAAGATTCCTACAAGATGGATGTATCCGGAAGCTGAGTTCAGTTACAATCCTGATAATGCCAACGAAGCTGTTCAGCGTCAGTACAATGGTTCGGACGATGTGAACAAGTTAATGTGGATTCTTCAGTAAACATTACTTTTTTGAAGAAAGAGGGTGTTTCATAACTCACCACAGAGGACACAGAGTAACACAGAGGTAATTTTAAGTTGTTGATTATTAATAAAAGACTCTGTGATACTCTGTGTTACTCCGTGGTGAAAAAAGAGTTATGACACATCCCCCCTTCTTTATACCCAAATAATCAAACCCATGAAACAAATTTATTTATTGTTGGCCATCCTGTTGGGAAGCCTTCAGCTGGCAAATGCGCAGCAACAGACTCTTCAGTTTAACAAAGACGGTAAGTTTAAGATTGTCCAGTTTACCGATGTTCATTATATCTATAATGATCCTCGTTCGGATGTATCGATCGAACGTATCAATCAGGTATTGGATATGGAAAAGCCCGACCTTGTTCTTTTTACGGGAGATGTGATTTATGGCAAACCGGCGGAAGAAGGAATGCGTACAGTGCTGAATCTGGTATCTAAAAGAAAAATCCCTTTTGCGGTGACTTTCGGTAACCACGATAACGAACAGGGACTGACCCGTGAAGAATTGTTGAAGATCATCCAATCTGTTCCTTTTAACCTGACACAGACTACTCCGGGCATTTCGGGAGTGACAAATTTTATCTTACCGGTGAAAGCTTCCGACGGCAAGCGCAATGCAACGGTTCTTTATTGTATCGACTCTCATTCTTATTCACAGATCAAGGGAGTGAATGGATACGATTACATCAAATTTGACCAGATACAGTGGTATCGTGAGAACAGTAAGAAGTTTACTGAAGAAAATAATGGCGTTCCGGTTTCTTCGTATGCGTTTTTTCATATAGCTTTGCCGGAGTATAATCAGGCTGCCTCTTCCGAGAGTGCAATACTTTATGGCATTCGTAAAGAAAAAGCATGCGCCCCCCAGTTAAACTCGGGCTTGTTTGCCGCCATGAAAGAGATGGGAGATGTGAGAGGTGTATTTGTGGGACACGATCACGATGATGATTATGCCGTGTCATGGAAGGGAATCTTGCTGGCATACGGACGCTATACGGGTGGCAACACAGTATATAATCACCTTACAAATGGTGCGAGAGTGATTGAGTTGGATGAAAATGCAAACAGCTTCCGTACGTGGATACGCCTGAAGGAAGGAGTCGTACAACAGGTAACCTATCCTGCCGATTTCATTAAAGAATAGAAGATACACAAAAGACAAAACTTAAATATAGATAGAATACCATGAAAAAGTTATTTGTTTTAGTCTGTTTGCTTGCGATCGGACGCATGATACAGGTCTTCAAATAAACAGTACTGTCACAACCTGAAGAAAAACAATGCACATAATATAAATTTGATAAAATGAAAAAGATTATTTTTATGACGCTTTTCCTACTTGTCGCCATGATGGGACAAAGTAAAGGAAAGGGTGAGTTTACGGTTCTGCAATGGAATGTATGGCAGGAAGGTACAATGGTTCCGGGAGGATATGATGCAATCGTTAACGAGATAGTGCGCTTGCAACCCGACTTTGTGACGTTCAGCGAGGTGCGTAATTATCATAACACTCGCTTCAACGAGCGTATTGTGGCTTCTCTGAAAGAGAAAGGACTGGATTATTATTCTTTCTATACGTATGACACAGGTTTGCTGAGCAAGCATCCGATCACAGACTCGCTCACTGTATTCCCCGAGAACGGAGACCACGGAAGTATCTACAGGCTGACAAGTTCCGTAAACGGACACAAGGTGGCAGTCTACACCAGCCATTTGGATTACCTGGATTGTGCTTACTATAACGTACGGGGTTATGACGGTTCCAGCTGGAAAGAGATACCTATTCCGACTACTGTAGAAGAAGTTTTGAAGGTGAATGTGGCTTCTCAGCGTGACGATGCCATCAAGATGTTCATTGCACAGGCTCAAAAGGATATTGCAAATGGTTATAGCGTGATTATAGGCGGTGACTTCAATGAACCGTCACATCTGGATTGGATTGAGGCTAATAAGAATCTGTACGATCACAATGGCCTGGTAATTCCCTGGACAGTAACTACGTTGTTAGAGCAAAACGGGTTTGTGGATACATATCGTCACATTTATCCGAATCCACTGACTCATCCGGGATTTACATATCCGGCAGATAATCCGTTGAAAGAACCCGGTAAACTGACATGGGCACCGAAAGCGGACGAACGTGACCGTATCGACTTTATTTTCTACAAAGGAAAGAATCTTGAAGCAAAGAAAGCGATTGTCTTTGGCCCGAAAGGCTCTATCGTACGTAATAAGAGGGTGCAGGAGACATCAAAAGATAATTTCCTGTTACCGTTGGATGTATGGCCAACCGACCATAAAGGACTGCTGGTGACATTTAAGATTAAGTAATGTTTCACCACAGAGTAACACAGAATAACACGAAGTAACGCAGAATAACCCAGAGTATTCATGTCGACAATCCGTGACTTAATACTCACTCTGTGGAACTCTGTGTTACCCTGTGGTGAATAAATGCCCCCTTGATATTATCCTGTCGTTTAAATTTCTCCTCGCATCCGATCCTCGAATGCGGCTAATGCGGCTTTGGCGCCTTCTCCCATTGCGATGATAATCTGTTTGTAGGGGACGGTGGAAACGTCTCCGGCAGCATAAATTCCCGGCACGTTGGTACGGCAATGTGCATCGATCACGATCTCGCCCGGACGATTTACTTCAACCACATCGCGGAAAATACCACTATTGGCTACCAAACCGATCTGTACAAAGATGCCATCCAGGCTGATCACCCGTTCTTCTTCTGTTTTGCGGTCTTTGACACGGATGCCGGTCACCTTATCTCCATTGCCTACTACTTCGGTTGTCTGCGAATGAACAAGAACTTCTACATTCGGCAGGCTTTTCAGTTTTTCCTGTAAAACCTGATCCGCTTTCAGCTCGTCCATAAACTCAAGCACCGTAACTTTGGAGCAGATACCTGCCAGGTCGATGGCTGCTTCGATTCCGGAATTTCCTCCCCCCACGACAGCTACCTGCTTCCCTTTGTAGAAAGGTCCGTCGCAGTGCGGACAGAAAGCCACCCCACGGCCGATATATTCCGCTTCACCCGGTACGTTCAGTTTGCGCCAGCTTGCACCGGTGGCAACGATTACCGCCGGAGCTGAGAAACGTTCTCCTCCTTTGGCTGTCAGAACCTTATCCTTTCCATCAAGCTCTATCTTTTCGATCTGGCGATGTTCGAGCAAATCGATGGGATATTGTGACATGTGGGTTTTCAGATTATCGGCCAACTGGCTTCCGGTTGTCGAAGGTACGGAGATCAGGTTCTCTATGCCTACTGTTTCTTTTACTTGTCCGCCGATCCGTTCGGCAATGACCGCTACATTCAAGCCTTTACGGGCCGAATAGATGGCAGCGGCCGAACCGGCCGGACCTCCGCCGGCTACAATCACATCATATTTTTTGATGGAAGTTTCCGCACTGTTCGTCTCCGTTCCATATTGTTCTTCCAGTTTGGCCAACAGTTCGCCAAAGTCACCACGTCCCACGTGGATCAGCTTACCGTCTGCGAAGACAGAAGGAACCCCCTGTATTTTCAGTTCCTCTACTTCCGCCTGGTTGATGGCTCCGTCCACGGTCTGGTGCTGAATCTGTCCGTTCAGCGTGGTCATGGCGTTGAGTGCCTGCACCACGTCGGGGCAGTTGGTACAGGTCAGTGACACGTAAGTTGTCAGGCGGACAGGTCCTTTCAATGATTTTACCCGGTTGCAGATGCCTTCGTCCGGAAAGTTCTTGCCTTTTCCGTCCGCATTCAGGATGGCAAGCAGTAGGGAACTGAATTCATGCCCATTGGGAACGGCCCGGAAAGTGATACCTGTCCTGTGTTCTCCTTTGAGAAGTGTAAATTCCAGTCCTTTGCCTTCATTGATCCGGCAAGAGAGTTTCTCGGAGCAGGATGCCACATCGTTCAGGAGTTCCAGAAGTTCGTTGCGGCTTTCGTGTTGCGGTGAGACGGTGATGTCGAATGTATAGTTCGCCTCCAATGCGGCGAAGATGGTACGTAATTGTTCTTTTATAGCTGAGTCTAACATTATATCGAAGATTAGAGATGAATGATTTGGAAAGATTTATCGTCAAGAGCTAAAAAAGACCGATATGTGGGATACCGGTCTTCATAGGATTGCTGTTTAGATCTTACCGACCAGGTCGATGCTCGGCTTCAGGGTTGCTTCGCCTTTTTTCCATTTAGCGGGGCAAACTTCTCCGTCGTGAGTAGCTACAAACTGCGCGGCCTCTACTTTGCGGAGCAACTCGTCGGCATTACGTCCGATGTTGTTATCCTGTATTTCGGCAATCTTGATTTTTCCTTCCGGATTGACGAGGAACGTTCCGCGGTAAGCCATTCCGTCTTCTTCAATCATCACACCGAATCCACGGCTCAATACGCCTGTCGGGTCTGCCAACATCGGATATTTGATCTTACGGATGCTTTCCGAAGCATCGTGCCATGCTTTGTGTACGAAGTGTGAGTCGGTGCTTACCGAGTATACTTCTACACCCATAGCTTGGAACTGTTCGTATTTCTCGGCAACGTCTACCAGTTCGGTCGGACACACAAAGGTAAAGTCCGCCGGGTAGAAGAAGAAAATAGCCCATTTTCCCTTTACGTCTTCGCTGCTTACTGTTTTAAAACTTCCGTTCTGAAAAGCCTGTACTTTGAATTCAGGCATCTGTGAGTTGATAATTGGTTCCATAATTGTTTCTTATTTAGATTCATTCTTATTTGTTTCCGATGCAAAAATAGGGCGAATTTTCCCGTTTCAGCAAAAAATCCGATTGATAATATTTATCGGCTGATAGATGAAACCTTATAGGCTGCCTTGTTTCGTATGTCCGGTGTACGATAAATGGGAGTGGCTTTCGTTTTGATACCTTTTTCTTCTTTTAGCTGTCAGAAAGAGAAGAATATCCCTTGGGGAGTAACCGGGTCTTTTGCGGTTCAAGTCAAACGGGAAGAGCGGAAGTGCCGAAGCAGGGCATTTTTTCCCCAGAAAGCAGGCTTTTGATATCCGAAAGCCGGTGTTTGGGTCGGGAAGTGCCGGTGTTTTCCGAAAAAGAAGTAAGCATTTGCTCCGAAAGACGCAAGCAAGTTGAGAAAATGCTTACTTCTTTTTGGAATATCTCTATATGTTTTCCCTCATTACATATATTGTAATTGTTCCGAAGAGGAAAAAAGAAGGATTTCTTTCTGGTTGCCCTCCGGAAATGAACATGCTGAAAAAGATAAAAGGGAAGCATCAGGATTGAATACTGTCCTTTTTGTTCTTTTCTTTCTTGAAGAACCGCTTCCTTGCATAGAAACAGGAACTTAAAGTGATAAAACGGAAATTGCTGACGGGAAAAGGAGACGAAAAAATCACTTCACCGTATCTTTGCCCGGAAAAAAGCCAATCTGGGACCATTCGATTATCAATATGACAGAATGCTACTTTAACGCCCTTCCTTATCCGCATCCAATGCCTATGAGTCGTTAGTGCGTGAATTCGAGTAATCTAATCAAAATAGAAAGAAGTTTGCGTTTTGTTAAAGTTGCCCTCACCTTTAAACTTCCCTCTTACTTTTTAGTCATATAAACAGTTGCAACAAAAAAGACAGATGATTATTTGATAACTTAAAAAAGGAAAGAACAATGAAAAGAATAAGTTTTTTATTAGCAGCCCTGTTAATGATGGGAGGAATGGCGATGGCACAAGGTCCGCGCAGAGGCGGTCAGGATATGGACCCGAAAACACGTGCCGAACGCATGACCGAACGTATGGCGAAAGAATACTCCTTGAATGAAACTCAGAAGAAAGAGTTGCTTGAGGTTAATATGGCTTTCGTGCAAAAGATGGGAGAGCGTCCCGGAAGGATGAAGCCGGAAATGAGACAAGGTAAGAAGGGGCAGAGTCAGGCTACCGACAGCTGCACTTGTAAACAGGATAAGAGAAAAGCTCCTCGCATGTCTAAAGAGGACAGAGAAAAGATGCGTCAGGAGATGAAAGCTTCGCGTGAGTCCTACGAGGCCGGTCTGAAGAAAATTATGACGAAAGACCAGTATGCTGCTTATACCAAGAAGCAGGCCGAGCGGGAGCAGAGAAGAGGAGGCGGAAGATAAACTTCTGCGTTGATGATTAGTGATGGACCGGACATCGGCATAGTGGCCGGCCCACCACTAATTGTCAATTACTAATTACCAAAATACTTGTATATTTCCCTCGCTTTTTGTTCCTTTGCCGTACGATTTAATAAACTGATAATTCGAATATGAAAAAGCTTATTTATCTGCTTGGGTTGGCAATGCTTATGGCCGTCGCTGCTTGTTCCGGTTCGGCTGAAAAGAAAAAGAGCGATATCCGTGTTTTGATGCAGGATAGCACCGATGCACATGGAGTGCAGCGCATGACGGCCCGTAAGAGCGAGGTAGATATTAAATATAAAGGCAAAGAGTACCATTCGTTTATTTCCCGTACGCCCAATGATTCGCTTCCCCGGGTGGTAAGCCAGATGGGGAATACGTATGTCGACAATCAGATAGTGCTTAGACTGACGCGTGGGAACGAACGTGTTTTCAGCCGGACTTTTACCAAAAAGCAGTTCGGGTCTCTGATAGGAGATGATTTTATGGCGAAATCTATCTTGGAAGGGATTGTTTATGATAAAACGACTCCCGAAGGAATTGTCTATGCTGCCAGTATCTGCTATCCGCAGACAGACCTGTATGTACCTATTTCCATCACGATCTCACCCGACGGAAAAATAAGTATGAAGAAAGAAGAGCTTCTGGAAGAGGTGTACGATGAAGACACATCCGCCCGTTAAAAAATACAAAAAGGTCTCTTCTCTTCATTTATTCCCAAATCTTTCCTGTTTCTAACTCGTTATTTGCAGTGTAAAATAGTTCCGAAACTTATTATTGATACTAAAAAAATAACGATTATGAAAAAGATTTTATCTATTCTTGTATTGGCTATCGTAGCCGTCCAATTAGCATTTGCAGGTGAAATCATTACGAAGGACGCGATGAAATTGCCTCTTCCGGCACGTAACTTTATTAATCAGCACTTTTCTAATCCGCAGATTTCGCATATTAAGATAGAAAATGGGATTCTGCAAACAAAGAAGTACGATGTGTTGTTGACTAATGCAACCGAGATCGACTTTGATAACCTGGGCAACTGGATTGAAGTGGATTGTAAAAAAGCGGCTGTTCCTGCAACAATTGTCCCTGACTTCGTGAAGGAATATATGAAAGCCAATGGGTATCACTCTGAATTTGTGACTCAGATAGAGCGCGACCGCAAGGGGTATGAAGTCGAGTTGAATACGGATTTGAGCTTGAAGTTTACCAAAGACGGTAAGTTTCGTAAAGCGGAGCATTGATAAATTGGAATAAACCTATTAAAAAAGACCTTGATTATGAAATCTTTGAAATTTAGTTTGTTGACAGCCGTGTTGCTGTCGGTTGTGTTTGCTTTCAGTTCGTGTGGCGATGATGACGATACGGGATATCTTCCGCCGAGCCAGGCCATTCAGGATGCACTGAAGAAGCTTTATCCCAATGCCACTGCCATTAAATGGGAGCAAAAGGGCGTTTATTACGTAGCCGACTGCCAGGCCGACGGCAGAGAGAAGGAAGTTTGGTTCGATGCCAATGCCAACTGGCTGATGACGGAAACAGAGTTGAACAGTATCAATAACCTGCCGCCGGCAGTGTTGACGGCTTTTATGGAGTCGAGTTACAGCAATTGGGTAGTGGATGATGTGGCGATATTGGAATATCCGAATGAACCCTTTACGGAATTTGTGGTGACTGTGGAACAGGGTAAAAAGGTAGACTTGTATTTTTCGGAAGGCGGTGGTTTGCTGCACGAAAAAGATGTTACCAACGGTGACGACACACATTGGCCCAGGGTTTAAAGGTTGAATGTGCCGACCGAGGCACGTGAATAGTAAAAACAAGAGGATGTGCAATCTGTGGTGAGTTTTGCACATCCTCTTGCGCTTTATGGAGAATTGCTTTTTACATCGGCTTATAATCCTTTGCCAGTCCACCCTCACTTGTTTCTTTATAGAGTGAGGGGAGGTCGTGGCCGGTTTGTTTCATCACTTGTATTACCTTGTCGAAAGAGACACGGTGCATTCCGTCGGTAAATGAAGAGTATAGATTGGCATCCAATGCGCGGGCGGCCGCGTAAGCATTACGCTCGATACAGGGAATCTGTACCAATCCGCATACCGGATCACAAGTCATCCCCAGGTGATGTTCCAGTCCCATTTCGGCAGCATATTCAATTTGGGCCGGACTTCCTCCGAATAACTGGTTGGCGGCAGCCGATGCCATGGCGCATGCCACACCTACTTCTCCCTGGCAACCGACTTCTGCTCCGGAGATGGAAGCATTTTGCTTGACGATGTTACCTATCAATCCGGCTGTTGCCAATGCACGGAGGATACGCATCTCACTGAACTCACGGCTTTTGGCAAGATGATAAAGAACGGCAGGCATCACTCCGCACGATCCGCATGTGGGTGCCGTTACGATTTTGCCTCCCGAGGCATTCTCTTCACTTACGGCAAGCGCATAGGCAAATACCAATCCGCGCGACTGCAAAGAAGCCTTGTACCCGGTAGCGCGGATATAATATGTGGAAGCTTTACGTCTCAGGTTCAACGGGCCGGGCAGCACTCCTTCTTGTTCGAGACCACGCTGGACAGACTCCTTCATCGTATTCCATACTTCTTTCAGATAGTCCCATATATCAGGATCTTCGCATTCTTTCACGTATTCCCAGTAACTCTTTCCGGTATGTTCGCACCAATCCAGAATTTCGGTCATGCTGTTCATGGAGTATACTTCCGGGCTTTCAATAGACGGTTGTTTGTTGTCTTCGGCCAATGCACCTCCTCCTACACTGTAGACAGTCCAGTTTTCCAGTTCATTGCCGCCGGCATCAAGTGCCACGAAGTTCATTCCGTTCGGATGGAAAGGAAGAAAGATTTTGGGTTGCCATATAATATCTACCGGTGCGGTCGGTTTCAGTGTGTCAATGATGGCTACATCCGTCATGTGTCCTTTTCCTGTCGCCGCCAGGCTTCCGTAGAGGGTCACTTTGAACGATGCTGCTTCAGGATGTCGTGTGAGGAACATTTCTGCTGCCTTGCGAGGTCCCATGGTGTGACTGCTCGAAGGTCCGGTTCCAATGCGATAGAGTTCTTTTATTGATTTCATATTAGCTAATTAGGTTGTTGCGCAAAGGTAATTGTTTTTTCAACATTTTTGGTAACTTAATACCATTTCTTCTTTCGGAAAAACCAGTATACGGCTCCGCCCACCAGGAGCATCAATATCCAGGCATATACATATCCATATCGCCAGTCTAATTCGGGCATAATCTTGAAGTTCATTCCCCACACTCCGACAAGAAAAGTCAACGGAATAAAGATGGTGGAAACAATGGTGAGGCGCTTCATGATATCATTCATCCGCAAGTCATTGTTGGATATGTAAAGATCAACCAGGGACGATAGGGTTTCCCGGCATATTTCGATGGTTTGCAATACGAATTGCAGATGGTCGTTGACATCATTGAAGAAAGCACGGTTCACTTTGTGCATCAGGGAGTTTTCCGCCCTCAGGAGTTTCACGTATTGTTCCTTTAATGGAAGAATGGCTTTCTTCATCAGCATGTACTGCCGGCGGAGTGCCTGTATCTGGATGCCGATATCGTTACCGTCACTGATGGTGAGCAACTCTTCTTCCAGGTCTTCCAGGGAGTCGTCGATGGTAGATACGGTGGCGATGTAATTCCCCATTATGCTGTTTAGTAAGACACTGAGCAGGTAGTCGCTTTGTCTGCCCCGTATTTTTAGTACATCATTGTGAAGGGCAGAGGTGACATCGTCAAAGAAATCGGTTTCGTTTTCCAGGAAGGTGAGTACAAAGTTGCTTCCTTGGATGATGCATACTTGTTGCTGTTCCAGTTCATCCAGTTCATCTTCCGGGCTTTTCTCTTCTTTGTTGTTGAAGCGGAATAGCTTCATGATAAGCACTGTGTACTTGTCATGCTCCTCTATTTTAGTGGGATGCTCGGCATTCAGAATATCCTGAAGGATAAGAAAGTCTATTTCAAAGTGACTGCATATTTCCCGAATGACTTCAGTGTTCTGAAGTCCGTGCACCTGTAGCCAGTTGATCTGCTCGCGGTTGAGAGAATTGGCGACAGTCTGGAAATTGGCATCTGAAACCTCCTGCATCACAAGAGCGTTGTAAGTACACAAATGCAGGTGGGTGGGAGTCTGGCTCTCACCGTTATAAACTAATCTTTCACTTAACAGGTTATTCTTCATATTTTTCTTTTTTTATGCCAAATCGACTACCGTGATACCTGCACCCCCAAATTGGATATGTTCGTCGGCAAAATGGCGGACTCCCGGTATGGTTTGCAAATATTGGCGGATAAGGGTACGCAGGATGCCCGTACCGGTCCCATGCAGGATGCGTACCCGGCTCATACCGACCAGGATAGCGTCGTCTACAAAGTAGGTTACAGCTTGTAGAGCTTCGTCTCCTCGCATTCCCCGTACATCGATGTCTTGCTTGAAGTTCAGCTTTTTTTCGTACATGCTGTCCTGAGTCTGGTGGCTGACAAAAGAACTTTTGGCAGACTCTTGTTTTTGGGGGACTGCGTTGCTGCGTTCCAGCCGCTCCGTCTTTACAGTTGTCTTGATGCTGCCGAAGGCTACCACGGCATTCTTCCCGTTGATTTCAAGTACTTCTCCGACCGAACTTTGTCCTTTGATACGTACCGGACACCCTTCGGTGATGGGAGTCGCTTTGGGAGTTTGCTGAACTGCCGGCTGTTCTTTGGTGCCGTTTTGCTTTTTCTCCTTCTTGCGGTTTTGCTTCTCTTTCAGCTTCTCCATCTTTCGGGCTATCTTATCTTCCTGTTCCTTGGAAGTCAGGTTGTCTATCGATTCACGGAAGTCCGCCAGTTCCTGGCGTACCAGACGTGTTTTTTCTTTTTCAGCCTGTGCCTCTTTTATGGTACGGATGGTATTCTCGATACGTGCATTTGATTCTTGCAACAACCGCTCCGCCTCCTCTTTTGCCTGACGGATGATCTCTTTTCTCGACTTTTGTAATTCTTCCATCTCAGCCTGATAGCGGGCAATGGTTTCTTCCATATGCTTTTCGCGCTGGCGGATAGTCTGACGCTTTCCTTCCCAATAACGTTTGTCACGTACGATATCCTGCAAATACTTGTCGGCATTGATGTATTCACTTCCCACAATCTCAGAAGCATCTGCGATCACATCCTCCGGTAATCCGATTTTACGAGCGATTTCTACAGCGAATGAACTGCCCGGATTACCGATCTGAAGTTGGAAAAGTGCCTGCATCAGATGACGGTCATATAGCATGGCACCGTTTACTACACCTTCGTGATCTTCTGCAAAATGTTTTAGATTCTGGTAGTGTGTAGTTATAACACCGAAAGTACCCTTTATGTTGAATCGTTTCAGTACAGCTTCGGCAATAGCTCCGCCGATCTGGGGTTCTGTACCTCCACCGAACTCGTCAATCAAAATCAGACTTCGTTCGTTGCAGTTCTTCATCATGATTTTCATATTGGTCAAGTGTGAAGAATAGGTACTTAAATCGTCTTCAATGGATTGTTCATCACCGATGTCGATGAAGATACTGCCAAACAACCCTACATGACTTCGTTCGTGCATGGGTATGAGCATGCCGCATTGCAGCATATATTGTAGTAACCCGACTGTTTTCAGGCATACGGATTTACCTCCGGCGTTGGGGCCGGATATAATAAGGATACGCTGTTTGAGATTCAGTTCTATGTCCAAAGGCACTACTTTCTTTCCATGTTTGGCAAGCGAAAGTTGTAATAGTGGGTGGACGGCCATTGTCCAGTCCAATAATTGTTCGTTCTCCAGACTGGGTTTGATACTGTTTGTCTGAATGGCGAAGTGGCTTTTGGCACGAATGAAGTCTATCTCGGCAAGAAATTCATACGATTGCAGTATTTCCGGGATAGAAGGACGCAGGGTGTTAGAGAAATCAGTCAGGATACGGATAATCTCCCGGCATTCATCCCCTTCCAGTTCACGGATACGGTTGTTGGCTTCCACTACTTCCGCTGGTTCGATAAATACAGTTTTTCCGCTGGCCGATTCATCGTGGACGATTCCTTTGATTTTACGTTTTAATCCCGGAGCCACTGGAATAACCAATCGACCGTCGCGCATGGTTGGTGCCACGTCTTTGTCCACATAGCCTTCGGATTGTGCGTTTCGGAGTATGCTGTTAAGCGAACGTGAGATACTTCCCATCGTGTTAGCCAGTTCCCGTCGGATGCGTGACAGTTCGGTCGAAGCATTATCCTTGATTTTGCCATATTTATTTAAAATGCCATCAATCTTGGTGATAAGTTGTGGAAAGACAGTTATGTCACCGGCCAGTTTTTTCAGGCTGGGGTAGGGACAATCCGATTCTTCTTCATCATCATTGCGCTGCAGGAAACGGACGATGTCCCGGATGGTCTCCAACGAACGTCGTAGATCAAATAATTCTTGTTCGTCCATGTACATTCCTTCTATCCGGATTCGTTTCAGAGAGGGGCGGACATCGAAAAAAAATTGGTCGGGAAAGTTATCTTCCTCTTGTATGATGCGAACAAATTCTGCAACCTGATTCAGCAGTTTATCAACTTCCTCAAAGTGATCGGAAAAATTCATTTCGTTCACTCTCTCTTCTCCTAATGTGCTGAGACATTTGTCTTTTAATAATTGTCTGATTTGGTCGAATCCTATTTTCTGCTCAAAATTCTGGGGATATATCATGGATTATCTAATTTATCTATATAACAGTTTCAATTGAATTGTTCCGCAAAAATACGATTATTCCACGAAAAAAATGGCAAAATGTTTGTGGATTTAAAAATGATTCGTACCTTTGCATCGCTTTAAGAGAAAAGCACTACTTAACCGTAGTTCTGGAGAGGTGGCAGAGTGGTCGATTGCGGCGGTCTTGAAAACCGTTGTACTGCGAGGTACCCGGGGTTCGAATCCCTGTCTCTCCGCTGAGCGTCAAAGATAAATGACGGAAAAGTAAAAGTAAGTCCCGTAAAATCAAGGTTTTACGAGACTTTTTATATTTATGCTTGGACAAGTGAAAAACATGATTAGCCTGTCATCGCAGCCAAGAACATAACAATAATCAAATAACGTTTGCAGGCTGTACAGACGGGCAAAAAGACTATACACTAATTTTGTATTATGAAATCAATAGAATTGTTTGTTGCATGTTGTTTGTCATAAGTTGTTTAGGTAAGTCTCAACCAAAGCAACAATCTGCCGATTTATATAGGTTGCCCTTATGTAATGAATGTGTGAAAAATGAAATTTATTGTGCTTTGACACTAATGGGATCTGTCGAAGTTGATGATTTAAATGAAAATACAAATAAATAGAGATTTGATTAGGCTAATAGAAGAATACGCAGGAAGTTCGAATACGTATTCTGATGTGACATTCATGAGAAGAAAACAAGAATATCAACGATTAACGATACGGGATTTACAGGAAGGAGTTATTAATAAGAAAATCTATTGATTTGCCGACACTGCCCTGCCCCAAAAAAGATATACAATGAAAGTAAAATTATTGTTTTTGGTCTTCGTTTTGTATGCGTGTGGAACTAAAACGGTTTCGGAAGAGAAATCTTATGATCGAATAACCATGACGACTTATGAAAACAAGTATGATGAAAATAATCGTTTGTCAGAGGTACAATTGACCAGAACATCTCATCATAGGTATGAAGAAGATTCTGAAACAATTGATTTAATTGATGATAAAAGCACGTATTATTATACGTATATCAACAACGAAGAGTTTACAGTAAGAAGAAAGTCAAAGAGGTCGGGAAATATCAAGATTATGAGATATGCTCCCCAAAGGGAGGAGGTGTTAACATTAAATGCTCAAGGGGATACCATTGATTATTTATTGCAGAAATATTATGATAAAAGTAAACTCAAATTAGTGTATGTTAGAAATATAAACAATGACTATGTACTGCATGAAGACAACGACTATGAGGAAAAGAATGAATACGACGGGAATGGTAATCTAACAAAAAGAGTGCAATACTATTTTGACATAGGGAAAAAAAGAACCACTTACTTCTTTCGGGGACTATCTTATGAGGAAGCTAAAAAAAGGATTCCCCGTACAGACGAGGACTATGACATCGTGTGCGATATAGAGAAAATGGCAGGAGACACCCTTATCAGGAAATGTATAAAGAATGGTATTGTCAGTTCTATTAACAAGACGATTGTTGACGAAAAAGGGAAAAAGGAATTTATATTCGACGCTGACATGAAGTTCACAGGTAGTTTCACGGAATTTAAGTCGGATAGTTTTGATATTCACGTTGATCGTATTGTACTGGACGATTGCACGGATATTGATAGCACTTATTATAAGAATGGGAAAGAGGTAAGATGCGTTTATCTTTCGGATACGTCTAAACGTATTGTACTTTCTAAATATGATAAATGGGGAAATATGGTTGAGAGGGTGGAAAAGACAAAGTATTTTTATTCGCAAGACGGAGAGGAATTGATCAATGAAATGCTGCAAGTAGTGAGAGAGAATGAGAAGAAGAAAGAAAGTAGAAAGCGATTGAAAATATCAAAATAAAAAGGTTGTGAGAAATAAACATTTAATCGGGGTATGAAGGGGGGAGACAGATTCTTAGAAAGAATGACCGTTATTGTGACGATGATTTTCACGATATTCATGATTATCAGAATCGGCTACTTGCGGATCGGTCTCCTGACCCTCGTCATGTGCGCATGATCGGACTTTTCTCGTTTGTCCCCCATAGGTATATTGTATCGCTGAATACAGGAAGGTGCTGGAAGGCGACAGAGATATGCTAATCAGATACCCTCTCTTTCCTTCTAATGACTTTTCATTACGCTTTTAATAAAGATATTGGTAGAAGACAATTGTCTGAGACTAATTGTGAGTTCTATTCCTCAATGTGGCTTAATGATTTTCTGTTCTGTGATTCTCTTCGACTTTTTTTGTTGATCGGCTAATATTACAATGATAACAGACATTAGTATCAGTAATAAACCGATTAATGATTGTAATGTGAAATGTTCCGAAAATACCAATACGCCTACAACCACTGCGACCAAAGGTTCCATTGAACCAAGGATGGCTGTTGTTGTCGAACCGGCATATTTTACCGCTAAAATCAACGTAAGGTCGGAGATGACGGTAGATAGAAATGCCAATGCCAAAATATAAAATCCGGCTTTTGTGCTGGGGATGGAGGATATACCTGCTGTAAATAGACTGTAGATGAAAAAGATTACGCAACCGCCTAAAAGCACATAGAACGTAAGCACTTCAGCAGGTAATTTACCTATATCCAATTGATTCAGAGCAACAATATATATCCCATAGGTTAATATCGTAAGAGCTGCGAGTCCGATACCCATCAATCGGATACTGCCTCCTCCCGACCAACACATAAGTGCAACACCGATTAGTGAGAGTGAGGCTGCTAAGAATAGAGATTTGGATTTTTGTTCTTTAAAGAATACTACCATTAAGAAGCTGACACAAATTGGATAGAGAAAGTGAATGGTTGTAGCCACTCCACTAGTTATATAATGGTAGGAATAAATAAGAAATAGCGCTGTAAGAGCATACAAGGCACCTAAACCGATGATAGAGATCAGATGTTTCATATTTATTTTTAAAGTACTTTTGTGCAAAAGACATACTGCTCCCATCATAAGGGTAGAAAATAGAAATCGATAAAAAAGAATGTTGGATTCATTCATTTCCATATTTCCCATTAATGGAATTGTAAATAATGGAATGAGCCCAAATGTACCTGATGAAATCATTGCATAAATAATACCTTTTAAACTTTTCATATCATACAGAATTAAAATTTGAGCGCAAAGGTAGGTTACAGGGAAGAATGAAAAGTTACCAAAAGATAATTAATGCATATCGGCCCTGATTCTACTTAAGGATTGTGGAGTTATGTCCAGCCATGCGGAGAGGTCTCTCATTGATAATCTTTGTATCAGTTTGGGCATTTCTTTAAGTAGATATTGATATTGTTCTTTTTTGCTCATCCAGTGGATAGATGAAAAATAGAAAGAAGATGAAGTAAGCCATTCCTGAAGAATCATTCTTCCCCAATTGGATAAATTAAGAGAGTCTTTGAATGAGGTGGCTAAGTCTTTACGGGAGATTCTCCATAAAATACAAGTATCTACTGCCTCTAAAGTATATAGTGATTGTCTGCTCTCTGTCAGGTTGGGTGAACTGAGTGGGGCATCATTTTCTAATGCAAAAAATATGATAAATTCTCTGCCCTCTCTTAGAATCGTACTTTTTACAATCCCTTTCTCAACAAAATAGATATAGTGATCTGTTTGCCCTTCTTGAAGGATAATCTCTCTCTTGGGCACAGAAAATTTTGTGAACTTTTCAAGCAATATTTCTATATCTTTTTCAAAAAGTCCATATTTATCTCTTAATATTTTTTTAATCCCGTTCTCCATACTTTAAAGAAAACAAAAAGACACGATGCAATGTTGGCGTAATTCTGATAAAAATGTACGGCATACCACTTGTAAAAGTATACTTAATTATAGAAAGAAACGGGGAAACAGGCCGATATTGAAGTGGCAATGCTCCAGGGAAGGGTACACAGAAAACATACTCTATCCGGTGAAGTGATGCTATCCATGAGTCAGAAACAGATATTAAAGTATATGTTTTACCGATGAAATCACTATTTTTGCTGCATATATGGATATATTGATTAATCAGGAGGAGATATAATGCTTGCATATACATATGTCGAACATGGGAAGTTTGAACTTTTGGAGAAGTTGAGGCCACAAATAAAAGATGCCCGGGATGCAATCGTACGTGTAACACTTGGCAGTATCTGCACCAGTGATCTTCATATTAAACATGGCAGTGTTCCGCGTGCAGTTCCTGGTATTACAGTCGGCCACGAGATGGTGGGCATTGTGGAGGAAGTAGGCTCCGGCGTCATTTCCGTCAGACCCGGTGATAGAGTGACAGTCAATGTCGAGACTTTTTGTGGAGAATGCTTCTTCTGTCGACACGGATATGTGAACAATTGTACTGATCCCGATGGAGGGTGGGCATTAGGTTGCCGTATTGATGGCGGACAGACGGAATATGTCAGGGTCCCTTATGCTGACCAAGGATTGAACCGCATTCCCGATAATGTCAGTGATGAACAAGCTCTGTTTGTAGGTGATGTGCTTGCGACGGGGTTCTGGGCTGCTCGCATTTCAGAGATATCCGAAGATGATACGGTTTTAATTATAGGTGCCGGCCCTACCGGAATCTGTACTTTGCTGTGTGTGATGTTAAAGAAGCCACGGCGCATTATTGTTTGTGAACGGTCTGCTGAGAGAATCCGGTTTGTTCGTGAACATTATTCTGACGTGCTGGTGACAGAACCTGAAAACTGTAGGGATTTTGTACTCTGCAACAGCGATCATGGTGGAGCGGATGTCGTGTTGGAAGTGGCGGGTTCCGAAGAAACTTTCCGTCTGGCGTGGGAGTGTGCCCGCCCCAATGCCATCGTTACCATCGTAGCCCTTTATGACAAACCTCAGTTTTTACCTTTGCCCGATATGTATGGCAAGAACTTGATCTTCAAAACAGGTGGGGTAGATGGTTGCGATTGTGCCGAGATTCTCAGTCTGATTGAGCAAGGCAGGATAGACACTACTCCTCTTATTACGCATAGGTTTCCGTTGAACGAAATAGAAGAAGCTTATCGTATCTTTGAAAACAAGCTGGAGAGAGTTATCAAGATAGCTATAACGGGAGGCGGATAGTGGAGTGTTTGCGTTGACTTTTTCGGTCTATATAGATGAGCGTGATATATATTTATGTGTAGCATACGTACTTTATGTCATGTGGTGTCCCTAACTACGAAGTGTGGAAGAAGTATGCCGGGAAGCCAAACGTATCGTGGTGATAGATAGAGCTGTCGGCACAACTAACATTGGAGCAATTCTTTGTTCGGTTGTTTCCTTCGGCAGAGATGCCGTTTTGCCGTTGCATAACTTTTGTGCCTTACTCAATCGCCGTGTGGTCAGGGTATCCATGGGATCAATATTCTTTGTACCATAGATATGGATGTGGCGTACGAAACAATCTTCGAAGTTGGCTATATGGTTCGCATCCCTGTCGCATCGTGCAGATTCGCTTAATGTGGTGGTGCTGTTTCTGTGGCTTTTGGGAAACTTTGTGCTCCAAGTCTTAAAGAGTAATCTACCGAATTTATAATTACAGTTGTCCGGTTCTTATTAAAAAGTATTTTCCCATAGCCTCAAATTCAATTTCTTTAGATCGCTATAGCCTAAATAAATGTTATACTGCAAACTTTTCTTTTTGGGTATTGTTTCGGAGTGCAGTCAGTTATTTAAAAACATACCGATATGGAAGAGAAAAAAGAAGCCCGTCAAGAACGGAACAGGGAAAAATTAGCAACCGCTGATTGGGTAATGGCAGAATTTTATGCTACGTGGTGTCCTCATTGCAAACGCATGCAGCCCGTTGTAGAAGAATTCAGGAAACTTATGAAAGGGACTCTTGAGGTGGTACAGGTCGATATCGATCAGGAAGATGCTCTGGCTAATTTCTATACGATCGAATCGGTCCCGACATTTATTTTAATGAGAGAGGGCGAACAGCTTTGGAGGCAATCCGGAGAACTGGATTTAGAAAGGCTGAAGAAAGCAGTGAAAGACTTTAAATCCTGAAAAGGCAATACGAATTATACGGATTATCAAGAAAAGTACTGCTTTATTTGCTTTCAGTCTGTGATAATCCGTGTAATTCGTAGTGAAAAGATTGTTGCGAGCTCCCTGTCTTAGGGATTATTTGGCAATAAATATCGGTTTCAATACATTTTTATTGGTATCTACCGGATAGAGAGCTTGTTCTTTTTCCAGTCTTTGAACCATTAGACGGAAGAGTTCTTTCGCTTTTTGTTGGTTTGTTTTTGACAGATCATTTTTTTCGTAAGGATCTTCTAAGAGGTTAAACAGTTTATAGGTAGGTGCCTCCGGAGTCTGTGGATTATAATAATAGATAAATTTCCAGTCCCCCTTACGATAAGAGGTGAAATAGCTACCGCGGTGCTCATGTGGGAAATGCATTAAGAAATCATCACGATGCTTTTTATCTCTCTTTCCCTTTAACAGTTTTCTTAAATCGGCCCCGTCTAAAATATGGTTGGGGGCGGGCTTGACACCGGCAACGGAAAGTACGGTTGGATATATATCCATAACCGTTCCCATTTGGGTTTGTATGACATTCCGGGCTATAGGATATGCCTTTTGGAATTTATTGTTTTGGTCGGGATGTGCCCAGCTGACGATGAAAGGAACACGGACTCCCCCCTCATATTCCGATCCTTTTTTTCCTTTGAATGGGGAGGATGAACCATAATCGGCAGCATCCCCGAGTGGAGCATCACCACCATTATCTCCCAAAAAGATGATTAAAGTATTTTCCGCTATTCCCATATCTTCGAGTCTATCCAGAATGTCTCCCAGGGATTTATCCATACCTTCGATCAGGGTGGCAAAAGCGCGTGCTTGTTGAGATTTGTTTGGATCGGTATAGTGGCTGATGAAGCGTTCATCGGTTTCGAATGGAGAGTGAACGGCATAGTGTGCCATGTTTAGATAGAAGGGCTTTTCTTCTACTACGGCTTTTTCTATCTCTTTACCGGCTTCTAATGTGAGAGCATCACTCAGGAAGGTGTGAGTTTTGTGATATTGTTCCAAGTCGGGTACGGCTCTTGCTCTTTGACCCTTGATCCAACCGTACCCATTTTCTCCATGATAACTACCCGGATGGCCGATTGCCGAACCGGCTATGTTGACATCAAAGCCCAGATTGGTAGGGTTTTCTCCTTCGCTTTTCAGACATCCGAAGTGTGCTTTGCCCACATGGATCGTTTTGTATCCGGCTTGTTGTAATAAATAGGGATAGATCATATCCTGATGAGTGAGCCCTTTCCAATTCCAATCGAATGGTCCGTATGGAGTGCGGTTGTTACTTTCTGCATTAATCCAGTTCGTAGTGCGGTGACGGGCTGCATTTTGGCCGGTCATGATGGATGCTCTGGAGGGGGAACTCACGCTTTGCGCATAAAAAGTGGAGAAGCGGATTCCCTGGTTTGCCAGGCGCTCCATATTGGGAGTACGATACCAATCGTTTAACGGTTGTTTCTGTGCATTTCCGTTTTCGTCTGTAACAAAGGGAACGGAGGTGTCCATTAATCCCATGTCGTCGACTAAAAAAACAATGATATTGGGGCGTTCTTGTGCACTTACTGTTATGGAGCATGTACCGCAGAAGACTCCCATTAAACTTTGATAAACTATTTTACTGTTCATTGTGGTTAGTTAAAAAGGTTATGAATTGATTGGAACAAGATGATCATGGATACATTATGATCGGGGGATAAAGATATTAAAAAGAGATTGGGTTTACAAGAAAAAAGCTAAGAAATGGGATTGGGTAAAATCCGGATTCTGAGAAGAATAAAAGATGGAATGCAACTGTCATTTTCTAGTCACGCATTGTTTTATTAATTAAATTTATGTTACTTTTGCATGAATAAAGAACTAACTATGGAATTCATAAATCTTAAATTTAAGTATATTTTGGCCTTCATTCTTTTGCTAGAAGTCTTTTTATGTGGATATAATTTCAAACAATGGTATGTAACTAACCATCGGATCGAAAAACATATTGCTCTTATATATTCCTGTTCAAAAAAAGAGGCTGACCGGGGACAATTTGAAGAACTGCTAAAGAAGGAATTTAGATCGAAAGGTGTAGAACCTATATTTGATAAATTTTATCTTGATTGCAATCATTTTAGTCAGAAAGTAGAAATAGAACACATCGGTAATTATCTTGAAACTCTGAAAATTAAGCCGATAGACCTTATCTTGGTAATGGAAGATCAGGCAAGTTATTCTTTATTATCGACTCGGCATCCTCTGCTCTATTCCATTCCGGTAATAGCTTGTAATGTGCATTTTCCTGATGAAGGTCTTTTAAAAGAATATGAATCCAGAAAAGTATATGCTCTAAGAGATACCCCCGACTTTAAGCATAATATGGAATTTATAAGGTCTTTGCAGCCACATGTTGGTCTGGAAATCGTTTATAACATTGACTTGACGCCTCTCGGTCATAAATCTTTTGACTTATTAAATCAGGTGGTTGATAGAAAAGATGTACAGATTCTGGGACATAAATCAGTATTCTCCATGGAGTATGAATATAAAGAAATGAGAGAAATGATTGAGTTTTATAATCTGATGCCTGCCGTAGCAAATAACCGGATAAAAAAGAATGAGCTGACAATAAGCCTTTGCCCTTTCCGGTATATTAAAGGTGCTTCTTTGCTTGTAATGATGGAAAATTCAAAAAGTGAGCAGGGGAAGAAAGCATTTCTGCTTGATAAATTCGATATGGTATCGTTTCCGATAGTGAATGCCTTAAGTATACCTTCATTTAGTTGTGTACATGCCGGATTCGGAGAAGGAAATAAAATTGTTGGCGGCTATATGGCCACCAAAGAGATTTCTGTGCAGGCTGCAGCCGATCTGTCTACCCGATTGATGAATAAAGAAAAAATAGGTATGCCTAAAATAAGGGATTTGAGAAAAGAATATGTTCTCGATTGGAGCGTTTTTTCTACTTATAATGGTTATGATATTAAAAACGTGGGCAAGAATGTACGCATTATTAATTATCCTATTTATGATCATTACCGTGACGAGCTTTATTTATTAGGTGTATTATTTGTTTTTGCATTCATTTTTATTTCCGTCAGTTTACTGCATACTCGGAGGCGTTCACTGATTGAACGCAAAAACTTGAAAATATTGGAAGAAGCACACAAGCGTTTGACTCTTTCTACGGATGGAGGACAGATTTCACTTTGGAATATGCAGGGAAGTGATATTGAGTTTGATGATAATTATACGCGTTTGACAGGAGTAGAAAAAAGGAAGTTTAAGAGAACTGATTTTTTAGAGTATGTACACCCCGATGACTCACTGTTATTAAGTTCTTTTTATGAAATGTTGTGCAAATCTCCGGGTGTAGAAATACAACGGGTACGTTTCCGCTTTGATGAAAAGAAAGGTTATCAATGGTATGAATTACGGTGCCGCAGTCTGAAGGATATTAAAGGCGAGATGATGCTGGCGGGGATCATACAGAATATTCAGGACTCGGTAGAACATGAGCATCAGTTGATTGTGGCGAAACAAATGGCTGAGAAAGCTGAACTGAAACAATCTTTCCTTAATAATATGAGTCATGAAATCCGTACTCCACTCAATGCCATTGTGGGGTTTACAAATGTATTGTTGGGTGAAGGCTCCGAGGAGATTGACCCGGATGAAAAGGCGAGTATGCTTGAGATTATCAATCATAATAATGAATTGCTCTTGAAGCTCATTAATGATGTACTGGAAATTTCCCGCCTGGATTCCGGAAGTCTGGATTTTGACATGAAGGAATGGAATATGACAGATATTGTCAAAGAGATTTATAAGACGTACCAACCCTTAATCCGGTCTTCTTTACAGTTTCGTCTCGAATTGGATGATACTGTTCCTGTGCCTGTTCATATAGATCGTCTCCGTTTTGCTCAGGTTATTTCAAACTTATTGAATAATGCTAACAAGTTTACCCAAAATGGATATATCGCTTTGGGGTGTAAAGTAGACAAGAAGCATAGGGAGGTTCGCATATATGTGGAAGATAGTGGTAAGGGAATTGATGAAAAGGAACTTATGATGATTTTTGAGCGTTTCTATAAAACTGACGAGTTTGAACAGGGAAGCGGTCTTGGTCTTGCCATCTCTAAAGTTATTATCGAGCGGTTGTCCGGACGTATAGAAGTACACTCTGAAAAAGGTAAAGGAAGTTGTTTTGCAGTAGTTTTATCATTGGTAGATGCACCGGAGAATCACATGTTGAATTGAATGGTGTGGTTGTTGTTCCAAACTATCGGCTGTTTTACTGTCCTTTTCAGTGGACGTGAATAACCATAGGTTATAAGGGATAAAAAAATTAAGTGCTTGCCTCTCAATTTAAAGTGCTTCCTTTGTGGTGTACTAATTAAAGACACTATAAATAAATTCATTTATGTTGAGCGAGAAAAGAAACAGTATGCTTCACGGGGTTTTGTTAATAACCCTGTTTTCATGTGCAGCCTTTTATATAGGTGACATGGAGTTCATAAAAAAACTCTCTTTCAGTCCGATGATTGTCGGAATCATTTTGGGAATGTTGTATGCTAACAGTCTCCGAAACAACCTTCCTGAGACATGGGTGCCGGGTATACAGTTCTGTTCAAAACGTATTTTACGGATAGGTATCATCCTATATGGTTTTAAGTTGACTTTTCAGGATGTATTGGCGGTGGGACTGCCCGCAATCTTTATTGATGCTATTGTAGTGACTGTAACAATTCTTGGAGGTATCTTAATCGGTCGTATGCTTAAGATGGACCGTGGAGTGGCGTTACTTACTTCTATCGGTAGTGGAATTTGTGGTGCGGCAGCTATTTTAGGGGCTGAGTCGACCATTCAGATAAAACCATATAAAACGGCGGTAGCTGTTTCTACTGTAGTGATTTTCGGAACTTTGTCCATGTTTATCTATCCTATATTATATAGAAATGGAACTTTTGTACTTTCACCCAACGAGATGGGGATATTTACCGGTGCTACGTTGCATGAAGTGGCGCACACTGTTGGTGCAGGAAATGCGATGGGGAAGGAAGTTTCGGATGTTGCTATTATCGTGAAGATGATTCGTGTGATGATGTTGGTACCTGTTTTATTGATAACCAGTTTTATGGTATCCAGGGCTGCCGTGAAAGCAGGTGGACAAGGAGGTAGTATGAAGGACATATCTATTCCGTGGTTTGCTATCGGTTTTTTAGCGGTTATCGGTTTTAATTCCTTTGATCTATTACCACAAAGTTTAATAGCTTTTATCAATAATTTGGATACTTTCTTGCTGACTATGGCAATGACTGCATTAGGTGCGGAAACCAGTATCGACAAATTTAAGAAAGCTGGTGCCAAACCATTTGTACTTGCTTCTTTGCTGTATTTATGGCTAATTGTCGGAGGATATTTTTTGGTAAAACTCCTTGCTCCTGTTTTAATGTAAGAAGATGTTTCTTCCGGTCTCCGAATATCCTTGATTCTTTTCCCGATAGAATTTTTGCAACTTTGTTGCACTTGCAAACTATTACCTTTGCATCATAAACCTAATAGTAGATTGGATTATGGGACATTGTAAATGTGAAATGAATGCAAATGTGCGAGTAGAAAGCTGTCAGGAAGCGAATGGCTTCGTAAAGGAATATTGGAAGGTAATGCTTTCATTGTTACTGTTGATAGCGGGTGCAATAATGAATCAGTTGGATGTTGCTTTTTTCAGAGATAATACGATATCTTTGGTTTGGTATATACTGGCTTATCTGCCTGTAGGTTTACCTGTGATAAAAGAAGCATGGGAGAGTATTCTTCAGAAAGATTTCTTTAGTGAGTTTACGTTGATGTCTGTTGCAACGTTAGGCGCTTTTTATATTGGTGAATATCCGGAGGGAGTTGCCGTTATGTTATTTTATTCAGTTGGTGAATTATTTCAGGATAAAGCGATAGACAAGGCTAAGCGTAATATCAGTGCTTTGCTGGATGTCCGACCTGAAAAGGCAGCGGTTGTGAGAAGTAACGAGATTGTTACGGTGGATCCGAGATCGGTTCTTATAAATGAAATCATTGAGATAAAAGCCGGTGAGCGTGTACCGTTAGATGGAGTAATGTTGGATGAAGTGGCGGCATTCAATACGGCAGCTCTTACCGGAGAGAGTGTTCCCCGGGATATTAGTAGGGGAGAAGAGGTACTTGCAGGTATGATTGTCACAGACAAAGTAATCCGGATGAAGGTGACAAAGCCTTTTGATAAAAGTGCATTGGCGCGTATTCTGGAACTTGTAGAGGATGCTTCCGAACGTAAGGCACCTGCAGAATTGTTTATTAGAAAATTTGCACGTATTTATACTCCTATTGTTATCGGCTTTGCATTTCTGATAGTGTTGATTCCATATATTTATTCATTTATAAATCCGTTGTTTGGGTTTGTTTTTAATGATTGGCTGTATAAGGCATTGGTTTTTCTGGTGATTTCTTGCCCGTGTGCATTGGTTGTCAGTATTCCATTAGGATATTTTGGGGGAATTGGGGCAGCATCCCGATTGGGTATTCTGTTTAAAGGTGGGAATTATCTGGATGCCATAACTCGGGTGAATACAGTCGTATTCGATAAAACAGGTACTCTGACTAAAGGAGTTTTCGAAGTAGAATCTTGTCGGGTTGTTCCCGAGACTTCAGAAGAAGATTTATTGCGTGTAGTTGCTTCCATTGAAAAAAGCAGTAACCATCCGATAGCCAAGGCTATTGTAGCTTATGCCCAAGATAAAGGGATTGATCTTATTGTCACTAAAAATATAGAAGAGATTGCTGGTTATGGGCTGATGACTGAGATTGGTGGAGAAAGGGTACTGGTAGGTAATACCAGATTGTTATCGAAATATTCCATTGAGTTTCCGAAGGTTGTGCTTTCAATAACAGAAACAACGGTTGTATGTGCTGTCGGGAATAAATATATAGGTTGTATCATCTTGTCGGATGTGTTAAAAGACGATGCGTCAGATACCGTCAAGGCACTTAAAGAGTTAAATATTAAGAATATTCAGATATTGTCGGGCGATAAACAGAGTATTGTTACCATTTTTGCAAATAAGTTGGGAATTACTCAAGCTTATGGTGATCTCCTGCCAGAGGGAAAGGTGGAGCATATTGAGAGATTGAAGGAGGAGAAGGGAAATCAGATTGCTTTTGTTGGTGATGGGATGAATGATGCCCCGGTGCTTGCTTTGAGTGATGTGGGTATTGCTATGGGAGGCTTGGGTAGCGATGCAGCCATTGAAACGGCGGATGTAGTCATCCAGACCGATCAGCCTTCAAAAGTGGCAACAGCTATTAAGGTTGGGCGTTGTACGCGTCGGATTATCTGGCAAAATGTATTGTTGGCATTTGGGGTGAAG
Source organism: Bacteroides fragilis (assembly GCF_019583405.1). Taxonomy (GTDB): domain Bacteria; phylum Bacteroidota; class Bacteroidia; order Bacteroidales; family Bacteroidaceae; genus Bacteroides; species Bacteroides fragilis_B. The sequence goes on from NZ_SZUU01000003.1 coordinate 444,821, forward strand.
TTGTTGGTGCTGATTTTAGGGGCAAGCGGTATAGCTACCTTGTGGGAAGCTGTTTTTGCGGATGTTGGTGTTACATTGATTGCAATAATCAATGCTGTTCGTATACAGAAAATGATTAAATGATAATGGAAGATTTATGTTTGAAGATATTGGAGCAGAGAGGCATAAAACCTACAGCCATACGGATGTTGGTTTTAAAGGCCATGATAGAGACGGAGCAGGCTGTTTCACTTCTTGATTTGGAAAATAAGCTGGATACAGTTGATAAGTCGACCATATTCCGTACGATTACTTTGTTTGTCTCTCATCATTTGGCGCATAGTGTAGATGATGGTACAGGATCTTTGAAATATGCGGTTTGTGATAGTGAATGTACTTGTGCGGTAAAGGATTTGCATACGCACTTTTATTGTGAATACTGTCATAAGACCTTTTGCCTTGAGAATATCCACGTTCCTGTGGTCGATTTACCTGAGGGATTTGCTGTACGAAGTATAAATTATGTCTTAAAAGGATGTTGTGCTGAATGTGCGGCAGAGCTGAAGAAAGATCATTAAAAGAAAAGCGCATTGATATTCTCATCAATGCGCTTTTTTTGAAAGGTAATATAATTGTTATTACTTAATCAACTCTACTACTACTGCGCGGTTCCAGTCATCGTTTTCAAACTTAGTGCTGGTACCTTTGAATTCTGTGGTGATACGGTCTTTTGCAATTCCGTATTTGTTGACAAATACGTCAGTTACTGCATTGGCACGTCTTTCAGAAACGATTCTGTTAGCTTGTTCTGAACCACGTTTGTCAGCATAACCTGTCAGACGAACACGGATTTCAGGATTTGCCTTCAGGAATTCAGCAATATTGAAGATACTTACTTCCTGTGAAAGCTCGATTTTGCTGCTGTTGAATGGGAAAGTAATTGTACTCGGAAGAGCCTTGATTTCTGAATTGTCAATTACAGTTTCTTCTTTGACAATTTTCGGTTTACGTGCTTTCAGTTCTGCTATTTCAGCTTGTTGCGCAGCATTTTCTTTTTTCAAAGTTGCGTAATTTGCTTCCAGATCAGAGTAGTTGTTCTTGATTGCGTTGTACTGGCGTGAAGAGTAACCTTTCTTGAAGCCTGTCTTTCCGAAACGGAAAGTAACACCGGCTGTCAGACCGCTGATTCCATCATTCGGGAAACCACCGCGAACGACCATATCGTCATCCAGGATAGCTCCTTGGTATTCAACGTTGATATCGAAGCGTTTTGAGATACGGTAACGCGCCTGAATACCTGCATTGATTGTAAACGACTGGTCGCCTTTACGAATAAATGCTCCCCCAATACCTGCAAAAGGAACGATGTCAAAACGACGATTTTCTTTATAAGGAGCAAAGAAATTGATCAGTCCGAACATAAAGTCTGCGTGAACAGCACCATATTGATAGTGCAACATTGAGTTAGCGCCAGAAGTAAATCCGTGCAGTGAACCGCCTGTACCTTGTAAACGAACTCCCCAGTAAGGATTAAACCATTTACCTACAGAAAGTGTCGGCATGAAAGTGATTGTGTTTCTGAATTTAGCGTCTTTTGAATTTTCTGCGAACAGAGATTGTGCACCAAAGTTTGCTGACATGAACCAGTTGTTCCAAAATCCATTGCCCTCAAAGGTTGTTTTATATCCCGGAAGACGTTTGGCATCATTATCCTGAGCAAATACACTTGCACTCATCAATGTCGCTAATGCAAACAAAAAAATACTTTTTTTCATTTTTCTAAATTTTAAATTGGTTTTGGTTAAACATTAATTGTTATTATTCGCCAATAATTGTTTTTAGTAATCCGGCGTTTGATACGCCTAATTCGCAAAACGGTCGCAAAAATATAAATAGTTTTTGTTGGTTGCAAATATTTCTTCATTTATTTTAAGATTGTCTGATTTTGTAAAGATGCAAAGCTTTGTGAAATAGAAGATTATATGCTTGTGAATGAAATCAAGACAATTCGTGTATACAATTGCTTTCCCATTTATTTGTTTCTCAGTATATTGTCTTTATTAAAAAGGTATTCATTATTATGATCTCTTTGTAGCACTGGTAAGAGGTATGTTAAACAGGGATGTTCTATATTTCATCTTTTGTAACTTCCATTATAAGAAACGAAGGAGGCCGGTTTACTGATTATGTCTGTAACTTTCGTGAAAAGCCTTTTGTGGCTGTTTGAGGTTGTCTTCTTGATAAACCTTTTCGGTTTTTATGGGTTGTTTTATTAAAATAGGATTTAGGTATGACTGAAATAAAAATAAAACGTGTATACGAAGATTCTTCTGATGCGGATGGGTATCGTGTTTTAGTAGACCGACTTTGGCCACGTGGAATGAAAAAAGAATATTTAAAGTATGACTATTGGGCAAAAGAGCTGACTCCTTCATCTGATTTAAGAAAATGGTTTCATGACGATATTCCGGGACACTGGAAAGAGTTTGCGGAGATGTATCGAAAAGAACTTGAAGCTTCTGATAAAACGTCCGAGTTATTATCCCGGATACGATCCTGTAGATCAGTGACTCTTTTGTATGCTTCAAAGGAGCCGGTTTATAATCATGCCCGTATTTTACAAGCTTTTTTGGAGGAACGTTTGAAAAAGTGATTTCTCGGAGAAACTTATGCCAACACGAATCTTTTTTTGTACTTTTGCGCCATCTTTTTAAAAACAACATCAAAAAAGAATCATATGGGAGGTTTTTTCGGAACAGTCTCGAAAACGAGCTGTGTGACCGATTTATTCTACGGCACAGACTATAACTCACACCTGGGAACAAAACGGGGAGGACTTGCGACATATAGTGAAGAACAGGGATTTATCCGCTCGATCCATAACCTGCAAAGTTCATATTTCCGTACTAAGTTTGAAGAAGAACTGGATAAATTTAAGGGAAATGCCGGTATCGGTATTATTAGTGATACAGACGCACAACCTATTATTATTAACTCACATCTCGGTAGATTTGCTATTGTTACGGTTGCTAAGGTCACAAATCTTAAAGAACTTGAAGAGGAACTACTTTCACGGAACATGCATTTCGCTGAACTTAGTTCGGGTAGTACCAATCAAACGGAACTTATCGCTTTATTGATTATTCAGGGTAAAAATTTTGTAGAAGGAATAGAGAATGTATATAACCATATAAAAGGTTCGTGTTCTATGCTTCTGTTGACAGAAGATGGAGTGATTGCCGCACGAGATAAATGGGGACGTACTCCTATTGTTATCGGGAAGAAGGAGGGTGCTTATGCAGCCACGAGTGAATCTAACAGCTTTCCGAATCTTGATTTTGAAATAGAACGCTATTTAGGACCGGGTGAAATAGTCTGTATGCATGCTGACCGTCTTGAACAACTTCGCAAGCCTGATGACAAAATGCAAATCTGTTCATTTTTGTGGGTATATTACGGCTTTCCTAATTCATGTTATGAAGGCCGGAATGTAGAAGAGGTACGCTTTACGAGCGGGTTGAAAATGGGTGAACAAGACGACTGCGATGCTGATTGTGTTTGTGGAATTCCGGATTCGGGTATCGGGCAGGCATTGGGTTATGCAGAAGGGAAAGGCATTCCTTATCATCGTGCTATTACCAAGTATACTCCTACCTGGCCCCGTAGTTTTACTCCGAGCAAGCAGGAATTACGTTCTTTGGTGGCCAAGATGAAGTTGATCCCTAACCGTGCTATGCTTCAGGATAAGCGTATTATTTTTTGTGATGACTCCATTGTGCGTGGTACGCAGTTGCATGATAATGTGAAGATTCTTTTTGATTATGGAGCAAAAGAGGTACATATGCGTATCGGATGCCCACCGCTTATCTATGGCTGTCCGTTTATTGGTTTTACGGCTTCAAAGTCGGATATGGAACTCATCACCAGGCAGATAATAAAAGAACTGGAGGGAGATGAAAATAAGAATCTGGATAAATATGCTACTACAGGTTCGCCGGAATATGAGAAGATGGTAGGCATCATCGCCAAGCGTTTTGGACTTTCGTCTCTCAAATTCAATACGATTGAAACACTGATTGAAGCCATCGGATTACCAAAGTGTAAAGTTTGTACCCATTGTTTTGACGGATCCAGTTGTTCCTAAGTGGCTATTAGTGACTTAATATAAGATTATGTATAAAAAAAGAGCCGTGAATTGCTTGGCAGTTCACGGCTCTTTTTTTACCTTTACAGGCGTGAAAAATAAGAATTTAGCAAATTATTAAATTTTAAAGATATGAATTTAGTAGAACGTTTTTTGAAGTACGTAAGCTTTGATACACAGTCGGATGAACTGACAAGACTTACCCCCAGCACTCCGGGCCAAATGGTATTTGCGGAATATCTAAAGTCTGAGTTGGAGTCGTTAGGGTTAGAAGATATAACATTGGACGAGAACGGTTATCTTTTCGCTACTTTACCTGCCAATACAGAGAAAGAATTGCCTGTCATCGGCTTTATAGCACATATGGATACGAGTCCCGATATGAGTGGAAAAAATGTCACTCCACGTATTGTAGAAAAATACGATGGTTCGGATATTGTGCTTTGTGCCGAAGAGAATGTCGTACTTTCACCAAGTCAGTTTCCTGAGTTGCTCGAGCATAAGGGTGAGGATCTGATCGTTACCAATGGTAAAACTCTGTTAGGGGCAGATGATAAGGCAGGTATTGCTGAAATAGTATCAGCTGTTGTCTATCTGCAGGAGCATCCCGAAATTAAGCATGGTAAAATTCGGATCGGTTTCAATCCGGATGAAGAAATAGGTGAGGGTGCTCATAAGTTTGATGTTCAGAAGTTCGGTTGTGAGTGGGCTTATACGATGGACGGAGGAGAAGTTGGAGAGTTGGAATTTGAAAATTTCAATGCTGCCGCTGCCAAGATCACTTTCAAAGGGCGTAATGTGCATCCGGGATATGCTAAACATAAAATGATTAATTCGATCCGTATAGCCAATCAGTTTATTACCATGCTTCCCCGGCACGAGACTCCGGAACATACTTCCGGATATGAGGGTTTCTACCACTTAATCGGCATCCAAGGAGATGTGGAACAGAGCACTGTATCTTACATTATTCGTGACCATGACCGTAATAAATTTGAGGATCGTAAAAAAGAGATAGAACATTTGGTGAATAAGATTAATGCAGAGTTTGGTGAAGGCACTGCTACGCTTGAATTGCGTGACCAGTACTATAACATGCGTGAAAAGATAGAACCCGTAATGCATATTATCGACACTGCTTTTGCTGCAATGGAAGCCGTAGGGGTGAAACCGAATGTGAAACCTATTCGTGGAGGAACGGATGGCGCACAATTATCATTCAAGGGGTTGCCTTGTCCCAACATCTTTGCCGGTGGCTTGAATTTTCACGGTCGCTATGAATTTGTTCCCATCCAGAATATGGAAAAGGCAATGAAAGTCATTGTGAAGATCGCTGAACTGGTAGCTTCGAAGTAATCATTATTTATATAATTCTTAAATTCTCATTTCATGAAAACCACTCCATTTACCGAGAAACATATTGCACTTGGTGCTAAGATGCACGAGTTTGCAGGATATAACATGCCTATTGAGTATTCGGGCATCATTGACGAACACCTTACTGTTTGTAACGGTGTCGGTGTTTTTGACGTGTCACACATGGGCGAATTTTGGGTGAAAGGTCCTCATGCGTTGGATTTTTTGCAGAAAGTGACTTCAAATAATGTGGCAGCTTTGGTGCCGGGTAAAATTCAATATACTTGTTTTCCAAATGAAGATGGCGGTATTGTTGACGACTTACTGGTCTATCAATATGAACCGGAAAAATATCTTTTGGTTGTTAATGCTTCGAATATAGAGAAGGACTGGAATTGGTGCGTTTCTCACAATACGGAAGGTGCTGAGTTGGAAAACTCTTCAGATAATATGGCACAACTTGCCGTACAAGGTCCGAAAGCCATTCAAGCTCTGCAAAAATTGACAGATATTAATCTTGCCGATATTCCTTATTATACATTTAAAGTCGGTGAGTTTGCCGGTGAGAAGAATGTGATTATTTCCAATACGGGATATACCGGAGCAGGTGGATTTGAACTATATTTTTATCCGGATGCTGCCATGAAGATTTGGGATGCTGTTTTTGAAGCCGGGGCTGAGTTCGGCATAAAACCGATAGGGCTTGGTGCGCGTGATACTCTTCGTCTTGAAATGGGATTCTGTCTGTATGGTAATGACTTGGACGATACTACATCTCCTATTGAAGCCGGGCTGGGATGGATCACTAAATTTGTGGATGGCAAGAACTTTACAAATCGTTCGATGCTTGAAAAACAAAAAGCTGAAGGCACCGTTCGCAAATTAGTAGGTTTTGAAATGATTGACCGGGGGATTCCTCGTCATGGTTATGAGTTGACAACAGCGGAAGATGATAAAATCGGGGTAGTAACATCAGGTACAATGTCTCCTATTCGTAAGATTGGTATTGGTATGGGATACGTGAAACCTGAATATAGTAAGATCGGTACAGAAATATGTATTGATATGCGTGGACGTAAGTTGAAAGCTGTAGTAGTAAAACCGCCTTTCCGTAAATAGAATATTGACGAATAAAGCGTTGAAATCCCTCTCTGTCTTTAAAGGCAGAGGGGGATTTTTGTTTAAATGGAAAGTTTGCGTTCTTTCGGATATGTTTGGAATATTAGAGGTCTCATTTAACAGATATAAAAGTCTTCCTCAGTCAATTTGTCTCTATACTCAGACATATTATTCCCTTTCTAATATTATTCTCGGTTATATCTATGAAATATTTTTATTTCAGAATGATCTCTATTTCTGCCTATATAGGCTATTATATTTGCATTATATTCTGATTTCTACTTTTTTTGATTTCTTAGAATTAATATTTATTTGTATTTTTGATCTGTATATATAATGCAATAGAAAGAATCATTAGGTCAATTAGATGATTGAATTTTGTTTTCTATGAACTGAATGTGTAATATAAAAGTGATAGGCGTATCACTGTTTTCAGTGACAAATGTGTATTAAATATCGTTTTATAATGGTAAATAGTGAGTCTTATAACATGGATTTAGTAAATATTGAAATATTTTTTTTCTTAATTATTGGAAATAATAAATCTAAGCGCTATATTTGCTGCAACACTAAAAGATATTAAATAGAAAATTTAAGATATTGAAAGAATGTTAATCGATTGTTCGATGATTATCTTTTCTTTCTTAGAAAAGATCTTCTAAGTAGAAATAGAGAACTTTGATAATAAGATTTGATAGAGGTGTTACACTTACATAACAAATATTTTATTGGTATTAGAAAACTGGATATTAGAAAATGGATTTTGTCGTTGCTTTCTTAATAAAAGTTGTGTAATTCTGGTGATAATGGAAACTACCGACAATGACGAATTTCATCGGTAACCGTAATGTTCTCTTGAAGAAAGGGGGAACAGTCAGAGGAATAAAGACATAAAAAATGAAAAATATGGTGAGAACAGGAAGAAGTGCCGGAGCACAGGTTAAATGAAACAAGATTAAAGAGGTTCCTGGGCTTATTGAGTTTTATTTATATGATATCGCAACTCTGACGGTAATGTTTGCGGGGATGCGGAATATCAGAAAATTTTCATATTTTTCTTTTGTCAGAAGGTTTACTGAATTTGTATGTGTATTGAAGAACAGCTTTTGTTCTTTGAACTGAATACTAACTTACTATAATTTACATTGTTAATCTTACGGGCTTTTATATGAAAAAGACATATTTGTTTTTGTCGTTTTTTATTGCTCTCTTTTTGTTTTCGGCTTGTACTGACGATACTGAGCAATGTCTATATTCCCCTAAAGTTTTTGATACGGGTAATCTATTGAGCAATAGAGTGAAAGAAGAATTTCTTAATTTTGATTACCCTGCCGGGATTGTTCCAATTCTTTATGCTGTAGATAGTATCGAACCCATCCAAATGGGAGCTTATGCTGATGAATGTTTTAATGATCTTGTAGATTCGATATCCGAGTCAAGAGATTTTAAGTACAGGGGGATGTTGGTGCTTGTTTCGAAAAATCCGAAGCTCATTCAAATACGTTTGGGTAATCGATATCGGGTTTATTGCAATATGACAGGAGCAACTTCCGGACTGGATTATTTAGATTTGCAAAAGCAAATACAGGAGAGAGGTTTAGAAGAAACTCTTCCATTGTTTCTGCAAAATACTTCAGTTCGTATTCAGGAACTAAATGAGTTACCTTCATATAAAAAATATCGAATCAACTCTGCGATTTCAGTAATTTCTACTTGTTTGGAATATATAGGAACTCCTTCGGAGAACTTTTACGGAAAGTGTGTTTTAACCCCCATTTTAAAAATAACATCATTTGGGTATTATATTTTTAAATCATGGTTATTGACCTTCATGTTTGTATGTCTGATAATGCTTTTATGCCGTTGGATGATGTTTATGCTGGTGAAGCGTTTATTGGGAGAGAATGTTATAGCCCTTATGTGGACTCAAAAGATCATTAATTGGGGACTTGGTTTATTGTTTTCAATTTCTGCAGCAGCTTCGGCTATTATTTTATCCAGTGGACGAATGGAAGATGCGATAGCGTTGCAGGCCATTGGAATTCCTTTTATGGAGAATTTTCAGATTGCCGCTGCAGATTATGTTTTGAAAACATCGTTTGTTGCCGCTTTCTTTTTTGTTTTAATGTATGCATTGAAACGAAATATCGTATCAGATATCTTTTTAATGATTCTTTTGGAACCAGCCAAGCAGCAGGAAGTTTATCGTAGTTTGAGCGATGCTCAAAAGACTGCTTTGGTCATAGGACACGAAGCGGATCTCAATGAAGTTGAAACAAGTTCCGAACCATATTCCGAATTGTTCACTTCGCGTGTATCTAAACGGGAAACCGTGACTATTGTTTCATTGGCAATAGCGGCTTTATTTCTGATTCCGCGGCCTTTGATTATAATGGGTATTGCTTTAACCATTTACCCGTTGGCCGGACAATGTGTGAAGATTTATCATGTGGTGAGTAATCATACGCTTCCGGCACAAATAAAGGGAGATAGAAGAAGGGCATTAATAACCAATTTACTTATCATTTTTGTAATAGCTTTTATTACTGTTCTGATAGGACTGTTTTTTAATCCCATGCCGGATAAAAAAGAAATTGATCAGAATGAAATGAAGATGGAATTGATTGCTCCGGATAGACTGGAAGGAAATTACACTGTTAGTAAATCTATTGCGGGGCAGATCCAAGTATCCAGTGGTATTATTAAAAAAGTGAAAGATGGAACGTTTCAACTTTTGATAACCGGTAAATCTTCTCCTAAAGTGTATAAGTTGGATTTTAATTCTGATAAAATGATATTTGTTTCAGGAGAACTGGGTAATGGAGCAATTCACTATGATAAAGATTTGGATAAAATAAAAATAGTATTTAATATAAATGAACAAACGACATGGACAATTTCAAAGTGATTTATTCGATTCCGTTTTTGTTTTTTATTATCGTGTCCTGCAGTAACTCATCAACTGAGATGGTTGCTAAAAGTAAGTATGATGCTAAGATTGCCGAGTATAAGGAGTTGAACGAACAGCAAGCGGCTGTTATTGAAGATAATTTAGAGAAAAGTAAAATTATTAATAATGTGGTGACAGAATTAAATCAGATAGCCGGCAATACACATTCTTTGCGTGTGAATGTAGAGCATGGAGTAGGGGAATTGAGCCAGGCAGAAGAGATCAATCAGAAACTTCAGACTCTGAAAAAGCGCTTAAGTGCTGTTGAGGGTAAGCGTAGTGACAGCAGTAAGAACCTGTTGGCAACGATGGATAAATTGAAAAGTATTATTGAGCAAAAAGAGATTGAAATCAACAATCTCAAACAGGAGATTGCGAACCAACAACAGACAATAGCTAATCAGAAAAATACAATTGCCAACCAACAGGTGACGATCGATGCCCAGAGTCAGGAGTTAATGAATAAACAACAGGAAATGTGGTATAAATTAGGTACTGAGCTACACTCTGTCGTAGAAGAATTACCAAAAGTAAAAGGAAGAAAAGATAAGCGGAATATTAAAAACACCAGATACTATATTCTGAACAAAGCAAAAGAATGTTTTGAACATGCTGCACAACTGGGACATTCACTTGCCGATTCGAAAGCCCGACAGGTGGAAGGGGAGATGAGTAGATTATAAAGTGTGATTTTATAGTTTTTCTGTTGTTAGTTAACAGAAAACACTAATTTTGCATTCGATTTAAATTCTATTCGAATGTCACAACTTCCAACATTAATAGCCGACCTCGCCCTGATTCTGATTTGTGCCGGTATAATGACTCTGTTATTCAAGAAGTTGAAGCAACCGCTTGTGCTGGGCTATGTGGTTGCCGGATTTCTTGCCAGTCCACACATGCCCTATACACCTTCGGTGATGGATGTGGCCAATATTAAAACTTGGGCTGATATTGGAGTCATCTTCTTGCTTTTTGCTCTTGGATTGGAATTTAGTTTTAAGAAGATAGTCAAGGTGGGAGGGACGGCTGTTATTGCCGCCTGTACCATTATCTTCTGTATGATTCTTCTTGGCATTGCCGTCGGTATGGGGTTCGGCTGGCAACGTATGGATAGCCTGTTCTTGGGAGGTATGATCGCCATGTCTTCTACTACAATTATTTATAAGGCATTTGATGACTTAGGATTGCGGAAGAAACAGTTTACGGGTTTAGTACTCAGTATTCTTATTCTTGAAGATATACTTGCCATTGTTTTAATGGTAATGCTTTCGACGATGGCAGTCAGCAATAACTTTGAAGGGACAGAAATGCTGGGCAGTATCGGTAAGTTACTTTTTTTCCTTATTCTTTGGTTTGTCGTTGGCATTTATGCCATACCCGAGTTCCTGAAGCGTTGTCGGAAACTGATGAGTGAAGAAACGCTGTTAATCGTATCTCTGGCTCTTTGTTTCGGTATGGTGGCTATTGCTGCCAATACCGGTTTCTCGGCTGCTTTTGGTGCTTTCATTATGGGGTCTATCCTGGCCGAGACGATTGAGGCGGAATCTATCGATCGATTGGTAAAGCCTGTGAAAGACTTATTTGGTGCTATCTTTTTTGTATCGGTCGGGATGATGGTAGATCCTGCGATGATTATTGAATATGCGGTTCCTATCATAGTCATTACGTTGGCAGTGATTCTGGGACAGGCCTTTTTCGGAACAATGGGGGTTATGTTGGCAGGACAGCCTTTAAAGACAGCCATGCAGTGTGGCTTTAGCCTGACGCAGATAGGAGAGTTTGCTTTTATTATTGCTTCTCTGGGCTTATCACTGCATGTGACCAGTGATTTCCTATATCCGATTGTGGTGGCTGTTTCCGTGATCACGACATTTCTGACTCCTTATATGATTCGTGTTGCCGAGCCTGCCTCAAACTTCGTCGATCGTAAGTTACCCGAATCCTGGAGACGTTTCCTGATGCGATATACTACCGGTACGCGGACTGTCAATCACGAAAGTTTGTGGCGGAAGCTATTGTTTGCCTTAGCACGTATTCTGGTGGTGTATTCCATTGTCAGTATTTCGGTAATTACCCTTTCGTTCCGTTTTGTAGTACCTTTGCTACGCGAACATTTGCCGGGTATCTGGGGCCCATTGGCAGGAGCTGTTTTTACTATCTTGTGCATATCCCCTTTTTTGCGGGCCATTATGGTGAAGAAGAATCACTCGGTCGAATTTATAACTTTGTGGAATGATAATCGTGTCAATCGCGGACCGCTGGTTTCCACGGTTGTATTTCGTGTCGCAGTGTCAGTTCTGTTTGTTATGTTTGTCATTACCCGTTTGTTTAAAGCTTCGGTAGGACTGATGTTCGGAGTGGCTTTGTTACTGGTGATTCTGATGATACTTTCGAGGCAGTTAAAAAAACAATCCATTTTGATAGAACGTAAATTTTTTCAGAATCTTCGTTCACGTGATATACGCGCTGAGTATTTGGGAGAGAAAAAACCGGCTTATGCCGGACGTTTGCTTTCAAGAGACCTGCATCTGACTGATTTTGAAATACCGGGAGAGTCGGCTTGGGCCGGAAAAACCTTGCTTGAACTGAATCTGGGTAAGAAGTATGGAGTGCATGTAGTCTCCATTCTTCGGGGAAAACGTAGGATTAACATTCCGGGTGGTTCTATCCGTCTGTTTCCGATGGACAAAATACAAGTGATCGGTACTGATGACCAGCTGAATACCTTCGCAGAAGAGATGTCGCATGTTGCTGTGATCGATTCGGGAGTGTTTGAGAAGAGTGAAATGACTTTGAAGCAATTGTTGATCGATACAGACTCTGCTTTTCTGGGCAAAACGCTGCGTGAATCGGGCATTCGTGATAAATACCATTGCCTGATTGCCGGCGTGGAGCGGGGAGGAGAAGCTTTGATGACGCCTGACGTGAATGTTCCTTTTGAAGAAGGAGATGTAGTGTGGGTGGTAGGTGAGAATGAAGATGTGTACCGGTTAATAGGACAAAATTGTGATAGAAAACGTTAACAAGATACTGGCATATCATAAAAAAATGCGATATTTGCGGAATGATTCAGATAGAGACTATACTTGATATACTGGTTAAAGGATTCGTTATCGGCATTGTGGTTTCTGCGCCGCTGGGGCCTGTAGGTGTCCTTTGTATTCAGCGTACTTTGAACAAAGGGCGTTGGTATGGATTTGTCACCGGACTGGGGGCTTCGTTGAGTGATATTGCTTATGCTCTTTTGACGGGATATGGCATGAGCTTCGTATTCGATTATATCAATAAAAATATTTTTTATCTGCAACTCCTCGGAAGTATCATGCTATTGGCTTTTGGTATTTATACATTCCGCAGCAATCCTGTGCAATCCATTCGGCCTGTATCGGCCAATAAAGGTTCTTATTTCCACAACTTCATTACCGCCTTTGCGGTTACACTTTCCAATCCGCTTATTATTTTTCTTTTCATCGGTCTGTTTGCCCGTTTTGCTTTTGTGCAACCCGGAGTATTGGTCTTTGAAGAGATTACGGGCTATCTGGCCATTGCCCTCGGAGCGCTGGCGTGGTGGTTTGGAATAACTTTCTTTGTTAATAAAGTGCGGACGCGATTCAATTTGCGGGGTATCTGGATTTTGAACCGGGTGATTGGCAGTATCGTGATGGCAGTATCCGTGTTCGGACTCATATTCACTTTGCTGGGAGAATCTATTTATTGATAGGAGAAAAGACAGAAGATGAAAATAGCGCAACAACTCAAGGAGAAGAACATTGCCGAATACCTTATTTATATGTGGCAGATAGAGGATTTGATCCGTGCCAATGATTGTGATGTCGACCGGATTGAGGAGAATATCGTTTCCCGTTATCAAGTGAGCGATGAAGAGCGTCGTGAACTGACAGAATGGTATGCTAATCTGGCTTCGATGATGCGGGAAGAGGGAGTTCGTGAGAAAGGACATCTCCAGATTAACCGGAACGTAATCATCAACCTGACCGAATTGCACGCTGCCCTGTTGGCATCACCTAAATTTCCTTTCTATAGTTCGGCTTATTTCAAAGCATTACCCTTTATTGTAGAATTACGAAATAAAAACGGTCAGAAGGAAGAACCGGAGCTGGAAACCTGTTTCGAAGCTTTGTATGGCATGATGCTGTTGCGCTTGCAAAAGAAGCCGGTCAGTCCGGAGACTACGAAGGCAATGGAAGCTATCAGTAGCTTTTTGTCTATGTTGGCCAACTATTATGATAAGGATAGAAAAGGAGAGTTAAAACTGGAATAAAACGAATCAGACTCACCATAGAGTAGTACAGGGTTCCATAGAGATGGTTTTCTCTTAATATCCTATAAACAAGAGGTTAAAACTCTGTGAGACTCCGTGTTACTCTGTGGTGAATCCAACTAAAAAAATACCGAGATGAATATATTGGTCACCGGAGCCAACGGGCAACTTGGCAATGAAATGCAGGTACTTGCCAGAGAAAACCTGCAGCATACGTATTTTTTTACGGATGTACAGGAGTTGGACATTTGTGATGAACAGGCTGTTTATGCCTATGTGAGTGAACATAAGATTGACATCATCGTGAATTGCGCTGCTTATACAGCGGTAGACAAGGCTGAGGATAATGCCGAACTTTGCGACAAACTGAATAATATAGCACCGGGATATCTGGCACGGGCGGCTCAGGCTAATGGCGCTGCAATGATTCAAGTTTCTACCGATTATGTGTTTGACGGTACAGCGCATATCCCTTATACGGAAGAGGAACCTACTTGTCCGGCTTCGGTTTATGGCTCTACCAAGCTGGCGGGCGAACAGAACGTGATGGATCATTGCGAGAAAGCTATGGTAATTCGTACGGCATGGTTGTACTCCATCTATGGCAATAATTTTGTAAAGACAATGATTCGTCTCGGGCAGGAGCGTGATTCTTTGGGAGTCATTTTCGATCAGATCGGTACACCGACTTACGCTAATGATTTGGCCCAAGCTATTTTTGCAGCGATCAATAAAGGCGTTGTCCGTGGCATTTACCATTTCAGTGACGAAGGTGTTTGTTCCTGGTATGACTTTACCATAGCCATCCATCGCCTGGCGGGCATTGCTTCGTGCAAGGTAAAACCGTTGCATACCGCCGATTATCCGGCAAAGGCACCCCGTCCGCACTATTCCGTACTCGATAAAACAAAGATAAAAGATACATTTGGCATTGAGATCCCGCATTGGGAGGAGAGCCTGAAACGTTGCATTAATCAATTAAGAATGGAGACACTTTGATTCTTCATCCTCAATTCTCGAAATATGGCAGATAATACAGAAATACTAAGACGGCGCACTTTCGCCATTATTGCACATCCGGATGCCGGTAAAACTTCGTTGACTGAGAAGTTACTGTTGTTTGGCGGACAGATTCAGGTGGCAGGAGCAGTAAAAAGTAACAAGATCAAAAAGACGGCAACTTCCGACTGGATGGAGATCGAGAAACAACGTGGTATCTCGGTGACAACTTCGGTGATGGAGTTTGACTATCGGGACTATAAGATTAATATTCTGGATACTCCGGGGCACCAGGACTTTGCCGAAGATACCTATCGTACCTTGACGGCGGTAGACAGTGTCATCATCGTGGTAGATGGAGCGAAGGGTGTGGAAACCCAGACCCGCAAGCTAATGGAAGTCTGCCGGATGCGGAATACGCCGGTAATCATCTTTGTGAACAAAATGGACCGTGAAGGTAAAGATCCGTTTGACTTGCTGGATGAATTGGAAGAAGAACTGATGATTCAGGTACGTCCTCTGTCTTGGCCTATCGAACAGGGACCCCGCTTCAAGGGAGTTTACAATATCTACGAACAGAAACTGGACCTCTATCAACCTTCCAAACAAGTGGTGACGGAGAAAGTGGAAATAGATATTCATTCTGACGAGTTGGATCGGCAGATCGGCGATACGCTGGCAGATAAGTTACGCGGTGATTTGGAATTGATAGAAGGTGTATATCCCGAATTTGATGTAGAAACATATCTGCAGGGAGAGTGTGCACCGGTCTTTTTCGGTTCGGCTTTAAATAATTTTGGTGTGCAGGAACTGCTCAATTGTTTTGTTGAGATTGCCCCCGCCCCCCGTCCCGTACATGCCGAAGAGCGTGAGGTGATCCCCGAGGAGCCTAAATTTACCGGTTTTATTTTCAAGATTACGGCTAACATCGACCCCAATCACCGTTCGTGCGTGGCCTTCTGCAAAATCTGTTCAGGTAAGTTTGTACGAAACGCCCCTTATCTGCATGTACGTCATGGTAAGACTATGCGTTTCTCCTCACCCACCCAGTTTATGGCACAACGTAAGACAACTATTGATGAGGCTTGGGCCGGAGATATTATCGGTTTGCCGGATAACGGAACATTTAAGATTGGCGATACGCTTACCGAAGGAGAACAGCTTCATTTCCGTGGTTTGCCGAGCTTCTCACCGGAGATGTTCAAGTACATAGAGAATGCCGATCCGATGAAGCAGAAACAGCTTGCCAAGGGCATCGACCAGTTGATGGACGAAGGTGTGGCCCAGTTGTTTGTCAATCAGTTCAACGGTCGCAAGATTATCGGTACGGTAGGTCAGTTGCAGTTTGAGGTTATTCAATATCGTTTGCTGAACGAATACAATGCTTCTTGCCGTTGGGAGCCGTTGAGTTTGTACAAAGCATGCTGGATTGAAAGCGATGACCTGGAAGAGTTGGAAGCATTCAAGAAACGTAAATATCAGTATATGGCCAAGGATCGTGAAGGACGCGATGTTTTCCTGGCCGATTCGAACTATGTGTTGCAGATGGCACAGATGGATTTCAAAAATATCCGGTTCCACTTTACAAGCGAATTCTGATTCGCTTCATAAAAAAGACCGGATCAAGACGGTGGACGAGTTGCAGTGCAGTGCAATTTGTCCACCGTTTGTCGTATATGGCATTGGGTCGGCGAGCTTTCCCCCGATACATTTCACCCCAACCCTTTTATCCTTTAAACCAACGTTGTTCGACACCCCCATGTCAGGCATGCTGACACCCCCATGTCGGATGTGTCGACACCCCCATGTCGGATATCCTTTCTTTAAGGCTTAGTTCCGGTTGGTAGGTAAGAGAGGACATCGATCTTTCTGTCCATATAAAAACACCTTCTTAATGAAAGTTTCGGCTTGGCAGTCGTTGCGAGAGGCTGGATGTACTGACCGGACTTTTATCCTTAAGAGTAACAGCCCGGTATGTTTGTTTGCAGACCTGAAGCGTGGTGCTTTCATTCTGTCCGGTTGTCGGGTGAAACGATGATTCGCGCATCTTCTGTGAGTCCGGACGCAGGTTTCTTTCTGTACCTTATGGTATAATTTTCCCTAAAGAAACAGGGATGTTGCCTTAAATATTTTACCTTTGTAATCTAAACAAAAAACTCGAGGTCATGAAGTATAAACTGTTAGTCCTTGATGTAGACGGGACATTGCTCAATGATGAGAAGGAGATTACTCCTCGTACCCTTGCCACTTTGTTAAAAGTACAGCAGATGGGAGTACATATTGTTTTGGCCTCCGGTCGGCCCACTTATGGGATTTTGCCTTTGGCAAAGAAACTGGAGCTGGGTAACTATGGCGGATACATCCTGTCCTATAACGGCGCACAGGTCATTAATGCCAAAAATGGGGAAGTATTGCTCGAACGGCGTATTAACCCCGAAATGTTGCCTTATCTGGAGAAGAAAGCCCGTAAAAACGGATTTGCAATCTTTACTTACACCGAAGACCGAATGATTGCTGATCAGGCAGATAATGAACACATTCTTCAGGAAGCATTCCTCAATCGGATGGAGTTGATTGAAGAACCCGAATTTTCGGTTGCCGTTGATTTTGCTCCTTCCAAATGTATGTTGGTTAGTGATGACGAAGAGGCGCTTATCGGATTGGAAGAACATTGGAAAAAACGTTTGAACGGAGCGCTCGATGTATTCCGGTCGGAACCCTATTTCCTGGAAGTCCTGCCATGTGGCATTGACAAATCAACTTCGTTGGGAGCCTTGCTTTCCCATTTGGATATTACTCCGGAAGAAATCATTGTTATCGGTGATGGCGTTTGCGATGTTTCCATGATCCAGTTTGCCGGATTGGGTATCGCCATGGGCAATGCTCAGGATTCGGTAAAGGTATGTGCCGATGTGGTGACGGCTTCGAATGAAGAAGACGGAGTTGCTCTTGCCGTAGAAAAAGCGATTCTTTCTGAGATTCGTCCGGCAGAGATTCCTCTTGACCAATTGAATGAGCGTGCACGTCATGCCCTGATGGGAAATCTGGGCATTCAATATACCTATGCTTCCGAAGACCGGGTAGAGGCTACTATGCCGGTAGACGAGCGGACCCGTCAGCCTTTTGGCATTCTGCACGGAGGTGCCACGTTGGCACTGGCCGAGACTGTTGCCGGACTGGGTTCGATGATTCTCTGCCAGCCCGACGAGATTGTGGTTGGTATGCAGGTCAGCGGTAACCACATGTCATCTGCCCACGAGGGAGATACCGTACGTGCCGTCGGTACCATTATCCACAAAGGACGTTCATCACATGTCTGGAATGTAGACGTATTTACGTCGACGGACAAGTTGGTGTCTTCCATACGGGTAGTGAATAGTATATTAAAGAAGAGATGACGTTAGAAGAAACAAATAATTGTGAGATTATAGATGAATTGATCCGTCAGGGAAGGAGCTTCGCAATGTATCGTAATCCGGGCGAAGAGGAACCTCACTTTCTGATGCAGACTTGCGGAGAAGTACGCCTTATCCGGAAAATGGAAGATTTGAACGGCCGGACAGGCTTTGTCATTGCCCCTTTCCGGGTCACTCCGCAATGTCCTATCATACTGATCCGGCCGGATTGTCACGAGATTCCTTCCTGCACCGGGGACTTGTGCACTGTTGCACCAGCCCCCGGTGCAGCAGTGCACAAGCAGCTGGTGCAAAGCGACTGCCCATTTGGGGCGAAGGAAGCCTATGAGGCTTGTTTCGATGTCTTTATCAGGGCTTTGAGGGAACGTACCTTTGATAAATTGGTACTATCCCGCAGAATGACGGTGAAGAGAGAGCCGGGATTCTCTCCCGCAGCGGCTTTCTACCGGGCTTGCAGGCGCTATATCTATTCGTATGTCTATCTTTGCTATACTCCGCAAACCGGGGTGTGGATGGGCAGTACTCCGGAAATCATTTTATCGGGTGAGAAAGGAGATTGGAATACGGTAGCGTTGGCAGGAACCCAGTCTTTACAGAATGGTGAGCTTCCGCAACAATGGGATGAAAAGAACCGGAAGGAGCAGGAGTATGTGGCGGCATATATTCGTAAACAACTCCGCTCGTTGGGGATTTCTCCGACAGAGAAAGGACCTTATCCGGCTTTTGCCGGGGCATTGTCTCACCTGAAAACGGATTTCCACTTCTCGCTGAACGACAGTCAGAGGTTGGGAGATTTATTGAAGCTGTTGCATCCCACTCCCGCCGTATGCGGATTGCCAAAAGAAGAAGCTTATCGGTTTATCCTTGATAATGAAGGCTATGACCGCAGCTATTATTCCGGATTTATAGGCTGGTTGAGGCCGGAAGGGAGAACGGACCTGTATGTCAACTTACGCTGTATGAATGTGAAAGAAGATTCGTTGACATTGTATGCCGGAGGCGGTCTGCTGCCCTCTTCCGAATTGGATGATGAGTTTCAGGAGACGGAAAAGAAGATGCAGACCATGCAGAACTTGAACTCCTAAATAAAATAATATATAGAGCGATGTATTCAGATAAGAAAAACATATTGCAGTTGGTAGCGTTGCTCCGTGCACATGGGGTGACGAAAGTCGTTTTATGTCCCGGAAGCCGGAATGCACCGATTGTACATACACTTGCCGGACATTCCGACTTCACTTGTTACTCGGTAACAGACGAGCGGAGTGCCGGCTTTTTTGCTATCGGGCTTGCTTTACAGGGCGGAACTCCTGCCGCTGTTTGTTGCACATCGGGCACGGCTTTGTTGAATTTGCATCCTGCCATAGCAGAGGCCTACTACCAGAAAGTATCTTTAGTAGTTATTTCCGCCGATCGTCCTGCCGCCTGGATCAACCAGATGGACGGACAGACTTTACCTCAGCCGGGTGTTTTCCGGTCATTGGTGAAGAAGTCTGTCGATCTGCCCGAAATACATACGGACGAGGATGAATGGTACTGCAACCGCTTGCTGAACGAAGCATTGCTTGAACTGAATCATCATGGTAAAGGCCCTGTGCACATCAACGTGCCGGTTTCCGAACCCCTGTTCCAGTTTACGGCAGAGTCACTTCCCGAAGTACGTGTCATCACACGTTATCAAGGACTGAATGTTTATGATCGCGACTATGACGGCTTGATCGACCGCCTCAATAAATACAACCGCCGTATGATGATCGTCGGCCAGATGAACCTGATTTATCTGTTCGAAAAGAAATATTCAAAGATGCTCTACAAGCAGTTTGCCTGGTTCACGGAGCATTTAGGCAATCAGACCGTTCCGGGCATCCCGATCCGGAACTTCGATGCAGCCCTCTATGCCATGTCACCCGAGATGCAAGAGAAGATGATTCCCGAATTGGTGATCACTTACGGGGGGCATATCGTCTCTAAACGAATGAAAAAGTATCTTCGCCAGCATCCGCCCAAAGAGCATTGGCATGTGTCGCCGGATGGTGAAGTGATCGATCTGTTCCAAGGGGCATTGACTACGATTATCGAGATGGACCCATTTGAATTTATGGAGAAGATAGCTTTTCTGCTGGATAACCGTACACCGGAATATCCCCGGCAATGGGAGAACTTCTGCAAGGAGCTTCCCCGACCGGAGTTGCCTTATTCCGAAATGTCTGCTATCGGATCACTCATTCAGGCGTTGCCTGCTTCGTGTGCTTTGCATCTGGCCAATAGTTCCGCCGTGCGTTATGCCCAGCTTTATTCGCTTCCCGATACGGTAGAGGTTTGTTGCAACCGGGGTACGAGCGGCATTGAAGGTTCCCTTTCCACAGCGATCGGTTATGCTGCCGCTTCGAAGAAGTTGAACTTTGTGGTCATTGGTGATCTGAGCTTTTTCTATGATATGAATGCCCTGTGGAACAATCATTTTGGAAGTAACCTCCGTATTCTGCTTTTGAATAATGGGGGAGGGGAGATTTTTCATACTTTGCCGGGACTTGAAATGTCCGGTACTTCCCATCGCTTTGTGACTGCCGTGCATAAGACGTCTGCCAAGGGATGGGCCGAAGAACGGGGATTCCTCTATCAGGAAGTGCAGGATGAAAAACAGTTGGACGAAGCCATGAAAACTTTCACTCAACCCGAGTTACTGACTCAACCTGTCATTATGGAGGTTTTCACCAATAAAAATAAAGATGCACGGATATTGAAAGACTACTATCACCAACTAAAAAACTAATATGATGACTAAGCACAAGATGAACCTATTTTGTGGGATGCTACTTTTGTCAGCTTCCCTGTTTGTGGAGAAAGCTCAAGCCATGTTTCCCGAGAGATACGTATCGGAGGAATCGGCAGCCAAGGCAGATACAATCAATTTTCGGTTGGCTTCTGCCGGAGAAGCAAAACGCCTGATAGCGGCCAAAGATTCTTATACGGCTAATTGGAGTCCGTTTGACATCGCTGCCCGACTTGAAAATCCTGAAGGCAAAAGAGAAGACCTCGTCAGCCTGGCCGTTCGTGAAGTGCGTGAATGGACAGCGGAAGAAGCGCAGCAGATCGAGCAGATCAGGAAGAACCTGAATGATACGATTCGTAAATACGGCTATCGGATTCCATTTCCGAAAGAGATTGTGCTGGTAAAGACAACAATGAAAGACGAAGGAGGGGCGGGAGGATACACACGCAGTAACTGGATCGCATTGACGGACGCTACTTTTCAGCGGGGGACCGAAGCTTCTCACACACGCCTGCTGGTGCATGAAACTTTCCACATCCTGACACGTCTCAATCCCGGATTCAAAAAGAAACTGTACAGAGCTATCGACTTCAACATCCTGCCCAAAGAGATTGAGTTCCCCGAAGATATACGGAAAAGCCGTATCTCCAATCCCGATGTCAGTCGTTGCGATAGTTATGCGACTTTTACCATTGACGGTAAGCCACAGAACTGCACTATGATTATCTATACCAACAGACCCTATACCACGGGTAAGTTCTATCAGTATATCAATGTGGGGCTGATTCCGTTGGACGAGTCGTTCAAGCCTCTCCGGGAGAGTGGGAAGACAGTGATTTATCCATTACAGAAAGCGACCGACTTCTTTGATAAAGTAGGGCGGAACACCGGATATGTCATAGATCCGGAAGAGGTGCTGGCGGATAATTTTGCAATTGCTTTATTGAACACGCCCAATGTACATACACCCGAACTGCAAAAGAAAGTACAGGAATTACTGAAATAATAATCATCAAAATAAATAGAAATGGAAACTAAAAGAGAATGGACTCCTATTAAAGAATACGAAGATATTCTGTTTGATTACTATAACGGCATTGCCCGTATTACGATCAATCGCGAACGTTACCGGAATGCTTTCACCCCTACTACAACAGGCGAAATGAGCGATGCGATGCGCATCTGTCGTGAAGAGCCCGATATCAATGTTGTGGTATTGACCGGTGCGGGCGATAAGGCTTTCTGTTCGGGAGGCGACCAGAACGTAAAGGGCCGTGGCGGATACATCGGTAAAGACGGAGTGCCCCGCCTGAGTGTACTGGATGTGCAAAAACAAATCCGTTCGATTCCGAAACCGGTTATTGCTGCCGTTAACGGATTTGCCATCGGAGGCGGACACGTATTGCATGTCGTATGCGATCTCTCTATTGCTTCCGAAAATGCGATCTTCGGACAGACAGGTCCTCGTGTAGGTAGTTTCGATGCCGGCTTCGGATCATCTTATCTTGCCCGCGTTGTGGGACAGAAGAAGGCCCGTGAGATCTGGTTCCTTTGTCGCAAGTATAATGCGCAGGAGGCTCTGGATATGGGGCTGGTCAATAAAGTGGTACCGCTGGATAAACTGGAAGACGAGTATGTTCAGTGGGCGGAGGAGATGATGCAGCTTAGTCCGTTGGCACTCCGCATGATTAAAGCCGGTCTGAATGCCGAACTCGACGGTCAAGCCGGTATTCAGGAACTGGCAGGTGATGCCACTCTGCTTTATTACCTTACCGATGAAGCACAGGAAGGCAAGAATGCTTTTCTGGAGAAGCGTAAACCGGACTTTAAACAATATCCTAAATTTCCATAAGCAGACAGGGGCCTTCTTGATGGGAGGCCTTTTCTTTATATCATTTTTATGTATACAATCAACATTATTCCACGCGTTCTTCATTTCAAGCAACCTGCGGGAACTTCGCGTGGTTCTTATACTACCCGGAACGTCTGGTATATTCATCTTTCTTCCATAGAGTGTCCGGGACGTGTCGGAGTAGGAGAGTGTGCTCCGTTACCCAAACTGAGTTGTGATGACTTGCCGGATTATGAACAGGTGCTTCGGAGTGCCTGTCAGCGACTGGAACAGACGGGAGAACTGGATATAGAATCTTTACGTGGGTATCCTTCTATCCTGTTCGGACTCGAGACAGCACTGCGCCATTACGAAACGCAGAGCTGGGCATTATGGGATACTCCTTTTTCGCGCGGAGAAGCCGGTATACCTATTAACGGACTTATCTGGATGGGAAGTTTTGACAGAATGCTGCAACAGATCGAAGTCAAGATGCAGGCGGGATATCGCTGTATCAAACTAAAAATCGGTGCGATAAACTTTGAAGAAGAATTAGCCCTGTTGAGACATATCCGTGCTCACTATTCCGCCAGAGAAATAGAGTTGAGAGTGGATGCCAATGGAGCTTTCTCACCTGCCGATGCTATGGATAAACTGAATCGGTTGGCCGAATTGGACCTACATTCCATAGAGCAGCCTATCCGGGCCGGGCAGTGGGAGGAAATGGCCCGTCTGGCGGCTGAGTCCCCGCTTCCTATTGCTTTGGACGAAGAACTGATAGGTTGCAATGCCCCTGAAAGAAAACGGGAATTGCTGGCAGCTATCCACCCCCGGTATATCATACTGAAACCATCTCTGCATGGCGGGATCAGTGGTGGCAACGAATGGATTGCAGAAGCGGAAAAGCAACATATCGGTTGGTGGATCACATCTGCGCTGGAGTCGAATATCGGCCTGAATGCCATAGCCCAATGGTGTGCGACTTTCCGGAATCCGCTGCCACAAGGATTAGGTACCGGGTTACTGTTTACAGACAATGTCGAGATGCCCCTCGAGATTCGAAAAGATTGTTTATGGTTTTGCAAATAAGAGGAGTCGGCACATGATATTTAATAGAGAAGAACAACACCTAATGCTGGAAGGCAGTATGCTTTCCAAGGAGGACGTGAAAAGACTGGTGGCTTGTAACGCGGAGGAGGCATCGGGATTTTTGTACGAACTTTACCGGTTTCTGGAAGAGTGGTTCAGTGATTCTCCTTATCTGACAGTGAAAACTTCCGGTTCTACCGGAACTCCCAAACTGCTGAAGGTCCGTAAGGAGCAGATGATGCAAAGTGCCCGTCTGACTTGTGAGTTTCTGGGACTTCGGCAAGGAGATAGTGTATTGCTGTGTATGCCTTTGCAATATATTGCTGGGAAAATGGTGGTGGTCCGGGCATTGGTGGCAGGGTTGAATCTGGTTATCCGGACCCCTTCCGGTCATCCGATGGCGGACGTGGACATACCGCTTCGTTTTGCCGCTATGGTGCCGTTGCAGGTTTACAACACACTGCAGCTACCGGCAGAAAAAGAGAGGCTCTGCCGGACCGATATTCTCATTATAGGCGGAGGGGCAATAGATGCAGGGTTGGAAGCTGAGATACGGCAATTACCGGTTAAGGTCTATTCTACGTATGGCATGACAGAAACCCTTTCACATATTGCTTTAAGGCGGTTGAACGGACCGGATGCGAGTATGTTGTACCGGCCTTTTCCTTCGGTGCGGCTTTCTCTTTCGTCCGAACATACATTGGTGATCGATGCTCCGTTGGTTTGTGATACCACTTTGGTGACAAATGATGTTGCGGAGATTTATCCCGATGGCAGCTTCTCTATTTTAGGCAGGAAGGATAATACCATCAATACCGGAGGTATCAAAGTACAGGCAGAGCAGATAGAAGAGATACTTCGTCCCTGGATGAGAGTTCCTTTTGCAATCACTTCTGTTCCCGATGCCAGATTAGGAGAGGCGGTTGTGCTTTTGGCAGAGAAGGGGGCAGATGCAGAGTTACCGGAAACAAAGATGAAGGAGCTTCTGTCTAAATATCAGTTACCCAAGATGATTTTGTCAGTCGGGGCTATACCCTTGACGGAAACGGGAAAGATCAATCGTGCCGCTTGCCGGCAACTTGCCCTCACTTATCGGACAGATCGCTAAGTGTTTTTTCTTCTTTAGTTGTATCATATACGAAATAGCTTTAAATTTAATAACCAACACATATAAACTAATGAATAAGATTTGCTTTTTTATCGGAGTTTTTATTACCCTGCTTCTGGCGGGTTGCAGTTCTAATCCGATTTCCCATGTTCGTGTGGCGACCTTTAATATCCGTTATGATAATCCGGGCGACAGTTTGAATTCCTGGAAGTATCGTAAAGAGAAGGTCTGTGAATTTATCCGTGAGAAACATCCCGATGTGCTGGGAATGCAGGAAGTACTGAATCATCAGTTGGAAGACCTGTTGTCCGGTCTGCCTGATTATGCCTATGTGGGTGTAGGACGTGAAGATGGAAAGACTCAGGGGGAATATGCTCCTGTATTCTATCGGAAAGATAAATATGATTTGTTAGACAGTAATACATTCTGGCTTTCCGAATATCCGGATAGTATCGGCAAACTTGGTTGGGATGCCGCGTGTACCCGCGTGGCTACTTGGGCTAAATTAAAGGATAAAACTACCGGAAAAGAGTTTCTGATGTTAAATACCCATTTTGACCACGTTGGTACGGAAGCTCGTCGTAACAGTGCCCTGCTTATTATTGATAAGATAAGAGAAATAGCCGGTACACATCCTGCTATGATGACCGGAGACTTTAATGTTTCTGAAGAGTGGGAAGCTTACAAAACGATCACATCCAATGAGTTTGTCTTGAAAGATGCATGGAAGATAGCCGGGAAACAGTCCGGTGAGAACTATACTTTCCATGATTTCGGAAGAGTACCTGTGGCCGAACGGGAAAAGATCGATTTCATTTTCGTAACTCCGCAAATCAAGGTGGCAGATGCAGAGATTATTTCTTCTGCGATTACAGATTCCACCTATTTGTCCGATCATAATGCACATCTGGCTGATTTGGAATTCTAAACTGTATAAACGAATTGTAACCATGAAACAGATTTTGCATATATTACTCATCGCCTTGATGCTGATTGGCTTTTATAGTTGTGTTCCGAAGACGGAATTAACCTCTCCGGACGGACATATCAAAGTGGATTTTACTGCGGATACCGATGGAAAGATGATGTATCGGGTGACTGTCAACGATACCCTTTTATTGGATAACTCTCCGCTCGGTTTCAAAGCGAAAGACGGAATCGATCTTAATCGGGGATTTCGTGTGGTGAACACTGTCTTTACCGATAAAGACGAGATCTGGACGCAGCCTTGGGGAGAGAATAAAACGAACCGGAATCATTATAATGAAATGGCGGTTCTTCTGAAAAATGCCGCTAATGTGGAATTGACTCTTCGTTTTCGTGCATTTGATGATGGTGTAGCCTTTCGTTACGAGTATGAGGTGCCCGGTGTCGACTCTTTGTTGATCACCGATGAACTGACTGCTTTCCGCTTTCATGAAGACGGGACCTCCTGGTCTATTCCTGCCAGTTTCGAGACTTATGAATTGCTGTACTCGAAACAGAAGATCAGTGAAGTGGAGAATGCCAATACTCCTTTCACTTTCAAAACATCCGGAGGGGTGTATGGCAGCATTCATGAAGCCGCTCTTTATGATTTTCCGGAGATGACTTTGAAGAAGGATGGTGAAAATACTCTGAAATCCGAACTTGCCTCATGGCCCGATGGAATTAAAGCTCGTAAAGAGAATCGTTTTACCACTGCATGGCGTACCATTCAGATTGCTCCGCAAGCTGTCGGACTGATTAATTCGTCGTTGATCCTTAATCTGAACGAACCTTGTAAACTGGAGACTACCGACTGGATCAAGCCGATGAAATATGTCGGTGTCTGGTGGGGGATGCATCTGGGAGTGGAAACCTGGAAGATGGACGATCGGCATGGCGCTACAACCGTCAATGCCAAGAAATACATTGATTTTGCTCATGCCAATAACATTGAAGGTGTGTTGTTCGAAGGATGGAACGAAGGATGGGAAAGTTGGGGAGGTATGCAGAGTTTTGACTTTACTAAACCTTATGCCGACTTTGATATTGATGAAATAACTCGTTATGCACGTGAAAAAAATGTTCAGATCATCGGACATCATGAAACCGGTGGAAACATTCCCAACTACGAGCGCCAGATGGAGAAGGCAATCAAGTGGTATGCCGATAAGGGCATTCATATTCTGAAAACAGGTTATGCCGGTGCTTTTCCTGACGGACATTCACATCATGGACAATATGGAGTGAACCATTATCAAAAAGTGGTTGAAACGGCTGCCCGTTATCGTATGACTCTTGATGCGCACGAACCTATCAAAGATACCGGTATACGACGTACCTGGCCCAATATGATGACACGTGAAGGCGCCCGCGGTATGGAGTGGAATGCCTGGAGCGGGGGTAACCCTCCTTCACATCATGAAATGTTGCCGTTTACCCGCTTATTGAGTGGCCCGATGGACTATACTCCGGGTACTTTTGATATCTTGTTTACACAGACGAAAGATTCCCCCAAACGTCAGAAGTGGAATGATCAGGATAAAGGCAATAGCCGTGTCAATACAACATTGGCCAAGCAGTTGGCTAATTGGGTGATTTTATATTCTCCGTTACAAATGGCATCTGATATGATCGAGCACTATGAAGGGCATCCTGCCTTCCGGTTCTTCCGTGATTTCGATCCTGATTGTGACGAATCGAGGGCATTGGCCGGTGAGCCGGGAGAGTTTGTAGCAGTGGTACGGAAGGCTAAACAGAATTATTTCCTGGGTGCCTCTACGAACGAAGAACCGCGGGTCTTGCCTGTCAGTCTTGATTTTTTAGAGAAGGGGAAGACTTATAAAGCAATCATCTATGCTGATGGAGAGAAAGCTGATTGGAAAACCAATCCGACAGAGTATCAGATTACGGAACAGGAAGTGACTGCAGACGATACGTTGAATATCCGTATGGCAGCCGGTGGCGGACAAGCTATTTCATTTATGCCCTTGCAGAAATAAAAGCAGCATGATAAGGGGGAGGTAATCCTTCAATTCCGAACGCAATATTTTCAGGGCTTGCCCTATGCGATAATTGACAGTTTGCGGAGAGACGTTTAGTTTCTCCGCAATTTCTTTATGAGTCAGTTGTTGATTTCGGTTCATTTCATATGCCTGACGAAATTCTGCTGGTAGCTTTCTTAAAGCCTCTTCATACAACCTGAAAAGTTCGTTTTCCAGATAAAAGTCAGGTGAAGAAAATTCGCTTTCATATTTTTCGGCAATTTCCAGATGTACCTTACGCTTTATTTCGAAATGGGAGATTTTATTAAGTGCCTTGTTCTTGACAATAGTAAAAAGAAGAGTTTTTAAGGTTAGTTCCGGAATGAGGGTTTTTCTGTTTTCCCATAACCACATCATGGTGTCCTGCACGATTTCTTCCGATTCACTCAGTGTGACGTACTGAGAACAAAAGACGCATAGTCCGCGAAAGTAATAGCGGTAAACATTGTCAAATACTTCTTCGCACCCTTCTCTCAAGGCTGATATAACGGCATTATTATCATTTATGTTTAGGTTAGTCAGAGTCTGTGCCATTCTTTTTTTCATTGTTATTAGCGAACAAACGTAGCTAAATTTTCGGTACTGACAAAATGATTCTTCGAAGAAAAAAAGTTTGTGTTTTTATTTAGTAACTTTGCTTTCTGAAATGTATTATATATAGCAACGTATGATATAGGTATAAAAGATTTGGTTAATACAATGGATGAAACAAAACTACTGAACTACTTGAAAGGAGAATCAGATGCTGAAGAGTGTCTGGAAGTAGAGACATGGTACCATGACTCTGCGGAACATAAAAAACAACTTGAGCAATTATATTATATGCTTTTTGTCGGTGAGCGCAAAGCGGCGATGGATGCGGTGGACACAGAAAGTTCACTGAGCGCTTTGAAGGATCGGATGAAGCAGAAAGAGCTGGATCGAAAATTGCTGGGTAAAATGCGTGTTTCAAAATGGAAGCGTTATGCAGTACCTTTAGCTGCCTTTTTGTGCGGTTTGCTGATTTCTACCGGAGCTTTGTATTGGATGTCTTCCGGTAAATCTGCCGGATATGTTTTTACTACGGAAGCCGGTCAACGGGCACATGCTGTTTTGCCGGATGGCACGAAAGTGTGGTTGAATGCTTCAACGCAGCTTGTTTATAAGCCTTCTTTCTGGAAGCGGGAAAGATTGGTTGATTTGAATGGTGAGGCTTATTTTGAGGTCTCTCATAATAAGCGCAAACCCTTTGTTGTTAATAGTAAAGATGTCAGGACTTGTGTGCTCGGTACAAAATTTAATGTCCGGGCACGCTCGTCCGAAGCAAAAGTTGTGACTACTTTATTGAAAGGATTGGTGCAAGTGCAGCTGCCGGGACAGTACGATGAGGAAGGGATCTTACTAAAACCGGGACAAACGTTGAGTGTGGATACCCGTACGATGCAGTTGATGCTTACCGAGGCTGATCATCCGGGTGATGTGCTACTTTGGATTAACGGAAAACTGAAATTCGAACAAGCCACACTCGCGGATATTGTGGAGTGTTTGGAAAAGCACTTTGATGTACATTTCATTATTTCTGATGCACAGTTGAAAAAAGAACGTTTCACCTGTACTTTTAGTACGGATGATGATATCAGACAAATTCTTTCTATACTTGCTCTTACCAAACGTTTTGATTATAAATGTGAGGATAATAACATAATATTGACTCCCAAGGTGGGTAGATAGCGATTTATTATTATAACCTAAATCAGTAAAAGGGACTGTTTCCAATGTGGAATGGTTCCTTTTTTTTATTTCTCAATCTGTATTCTTATTCTTTTTTTATTCTTTTTTTGAAAAAAGTCGCTTCTTGATTTAGTATGCTTATAGGTTGAAATGTATTATTAGCAGAAAAGTGAATATAGTTAACCCTA
Organism: Bacteroides fragilis; assembly: GCF_019583405.1. Classification (GTDB taxonomy): domain Bacteria; phylum Bacteroidota; class Bacteroidia; order Bacteroidales; family Bacteroidaceae; genus Bacteroides; species Bacteroides fragilis_B. The sequence continues at coordinate 474,773 of NZ_SZUU01000003.1, forward strand.
AAATCTGTAACGATGAACAAGGACCCTTAATTAAAAACCAACCTTAATATGAATTAGCAGTTTTCTTTTGCTAAACCTTTCAATTTTTACCTAAAACATTTTCTAATTAAAAAAGAACAAGATGAAGAAATCAGTGAAACACAAGTTTCAGTACTTGCTATTTTTTCTATTGTCGATGCCTGCTTTTATTTTTGCTTCAGCGCAAGATATCCGGGTAAATATCGACTTCACTAAAGCCCCTTTAGGTAATGTCCTGGATGAAATCGGACATCAAACCTCATTATCTATTGTGTATAACACCAGAGATGTTAACCCCAATCAACCCGTTTCCGTTAAAGCTACTAATGAAAATATTACGTCTGTGATGAATCGTTTGCTTCGGGGGACGGGGATTTCCTATTCTATTATGAACAAACACCTCATTCTTTCAGCTAATGATAAGGATAAAGCTATTCAGCAAGAGAAAGTCACGGTTACAGGAAATGTTTCGGACGCTAAAGGCGAACCGTTGATCGGCGTAAGTATCTTGGTGAAAGGAACATCCAATGGGACAATCACCGATATGAACGGACACTTTTCAATATCGGCTGCCAAAGGAGATGTCATCGAGATATCCTATATCGGCTATGCTTCGCAGGCCATTACAGTGACAGACTCTAAGCCACTGAAAATTGTGATGCAAGAAGACACGGAAGTGCTTGACGAGGTTGTTGTAACGGCTTTAGGTATCAAGCGGGCACAAAAGGCATTGAGCTACAATGTGCAACAAGTGGGTGGCGATGCCATCAATACAGTGAAAGATGCCAATTTCATTAACTCTTTGCAGGGCAAAGTTGCCGGAGTAACGATTAACAATTCCGCCGGTGGTGTCGGTTCGGCCTCCAGGGTAGTGATGCGAGGTACTAAGTCTATAACAAAGGATAACAATGCCCTTTATGTAATCGACGGTATTCCAATGTTCAATGTCAGTTTTGGCAAGAGCGAAGGTTCCTTTGCTACCCAGAGTGGTTCGGACGGTGTGGCCGACCTTAATCCGGATGATATTGAAAGTATTAATATGCTGACCGGTCCTTCCGCAGCTGCTTTATACGGCAATGCGGCTGCCAATGGAGTTGTATTGATTAACACGAAAAAGGGATCTGCCGAGAAGACAACTCTGACAGTCAGCAATAATACCATGTTCTCTGACGCATATATTATGCCGGAGATGCAAAACCGGTATGGAAATAATCCGGGAGAATTTGCAAGCTGGGGCAATAAAACCAGACAGAGTTATGATCCTGCCCGTTTCTTTAATACCGGAGTGAATGTAATTAATGCCATCTCTTTCTCGACCGGAACAAAGAAAAACCAGACTTATGCATCGGCTTCAACAACGAATGCAACCGGTATCCTGCCTAATAACAGTTATAGCCGTTACAACTTCTCAATCCGGAATACGGCTACTTTCCTGAAAGATAAACTGACTCTGGACATCGGTGCCAGTTACATCATCCAGAATGATAAAAATATAACGGCACAGGGACAATATTTCAATCCGTTGCCGGCATTATATCTGTTTCCTCGTAATGATAATTTTGAGGAGATCCGTATGTTCGAACGTTATAGCGAGAGCCGTGGGGTGAATGCGCAGTTCTGGCCTTACGGGCATCAGGGGCTGAGTTTGCAAAACCCGTACTGGATTATGAAACGCATGAACCGTAAAACAGAAAAGAAACGTTACATGATCAATGCAAGCCTGACTTATAAACTTACGGATTGGCTGAACGTTGCGGGCCGTGTTAAAGTAGATAATTCGGATATTCGTTTGACTCAGGAGCGTTATGCATCTACTTTGACTACTTTTGCGGGAGCCAATGGTTTCTATTCGGACCAGAACCGTACAGACCGTAATACATATGCTGATATTATGGTAAATATTGATAAGAGGATAGGAGATTTCTCGCTGAATGCCAATATCGGTGCATCTATTAAAGATTTGGTTTACGAACAAATGGGTAATGAAGGCGATCTGGCCGGTATACCCAATTTCTTTACAGTGAGAAATATTAATTATGAAAGTAATTATAAGCCCAAACAGTTCGGATATCATGACCAGTCCCAGGGGGTATTTGCGAATATAGAATTAGGTTGGCGCAGCATGGCATATCTGACCTTGACCGGACGGAACGACTGGGAGTCGCAGCTTGCCTTTACTAAACACTCCTCTTTCTTCTATCCTTCCATCGGCGGATCTGTCGTTTTGTCGGAGATGTTCCGGTTGCCCGAGTTTATCTCTTATGCGAAACTGCGTGGTTCATACAGTTCGGTGGCTTCGTCTTTCGAACGTTATTTATCGAATCCGGGCTTTGAGTTCAATGAACAATCCCATCAGTGGGGCTCTTCAACAACTTTGCCTGCCACTAATCTGAAGCCGGAAGACACACGTTCGTGGGAGGTGGGTTTAAATGCCAGATTATGGAACCACTTCAGTATAGATGCCACTTACTATCATTCGAATACGTATAACCAAACCTTTAACATCACCCTGGCGTCGTCGAGCGGTTATTCTTCGGCTATTGTCCAGACAGGCAATATCCAGAATTATGGTTTGGAACTGGCATTGGGATATAATAATACATGGAGGGATTTCAGCTGGAACAGCAGCCTGACTTATACCATGAATCGTAATAAGGTGAAACGTCTGGCCAGTGGCGCGACGAATCCGATAACCGGTGAAATCATCGATATGCCGGAGTTGCGTATGGCTGTGTTGGGAGCCGACGGGTATGGTCCCAGAGTCATCCTGAGAGAAGGTGGAACGATGGGGGACCTGTATGTAGATAAGGGGCTTCGTACGGATGGTAACGGAAATATCTGGGTAGATCCCCAGACAGGTAAAGTCGGAGTGCAGGACTATGCCGAACCTAAAAAAATAGGTACGATGAATCCTGATTTCAATATGGGATTCAGTAATACCTTTTCTTATAAAGGCATCAGCCTGGGCGTGGTTCTGACCGCGCGTGTCGGTGGATTATGCGTGTCGAACACTCAAGGTATACTTGATTATTACGGTGTGTCCAAAGCTACAGCCGATGCACGTGATGCCGGCGGAGTGTGGATCAATAACGGATTCGTAGATGCCAAGTCTTATTTTCAAACCATCGGAGGCTCTACCGGAGGATTGGGACAATACTACACTTATAGTGCGACGAACGTACGCCTTTCCGAGTTGAACCTGAGTTATACATTACCTCGTAAGTGGTTTAACAATAAAGTGGGCATAACGGCAGGTATCGTAGGAAAGAATCTTTGGATGATTTATTGTAAAGCACCGTTCGATCCGGAAATGACCCCTTCCACTACCAGCAATTTCTATCAGGGGGTAGATTACTTTATGCAGCCGAGCACACGTAATATTGGCTTCAATGTTAAGTTTCAATTTTAAAACAAGTCGATTATGAAAAATAAAATATTAAATATGGCTTTGGCCGCAGCTATCACGCCACTCTTGTGTTGCTGTACCAGTAATTTTGAGGAATACAACACCAATCCGTACGAACCCCATTCACTCAATCCGCCCATGCTGTTTGCAACAATGATTACTACCGGAATCAATGTACAGCAGAATGACAATCAGATGATTGACCAGATGGTAGCGGGACCTTTTAGCGGCTATCTGACAATGGCTAACTCATGGGGTGGCTCTAACTTCAATACATTCAACCAGACGGAATCCTGGAATCAGATTCCTTTCAATACGCCTTTTGAGAAATTCTATTCCAACTACTTTAAATTGGAAACGGCAACCGGCGGAAAAGGTCACTATTGGGCAATGGCGAAGCTGCTTCGCGTAAATACAATGTTGCGTGTGACCGATTGTTACGGTCCCATTCCCTACAGTCAAGTGGCCAATGGCAAAACGGCTGTTGCATACGACAGTCAGGAAGATGTATATAAACACATGTTTGAAGACTTGGATTATGCAGTACAGATACTGGGCGAATTTGTAGACGAGGTCGGCGGATTGAAGCCGTTGGAGGGCTATGATCCGGTCTATAATGGAGATTATAATAAGTGGATGCGTTTTGCTAATTCGCTTAAATTGCGTCTGGCTGTCCGTATCAGTAATGTGGCGCCCGAACTTGCCCGTGCGAAAGCTGAGGAAGCGGTAAAGAGTGCCCGCGGACTGATAGATACGAATGATAATAATGCATATGTCGGTGTAGGTGCCGAACCCAATCCGCTGTGGCTGGTAGCCTCCAGCTGGGGCGAAATCCGTATCAATGCCACTATTGCCAGTTATATGAAAGGGTATTCCGATCCTCGTAGCGCAGTCTATTTCACGACATCCAAGTTGGGAGGCAATAGCCCGTATATGGGTATGCGTTCGGGATTGGAAGGAGTGAAGCCGGCCACTTATGCAGGATACTCTATGCCCAATTACGATCAGAAAGACGATATGTTGATGTTCTGTGCGGCTGAAACGGCCTTTTTGCGTGCTGAAGGTGCTCTGCGTGGTTGGGATATGGGAGGTAGTGCCCGTGACTTCTACGAACAAGGCGTTAAACTTTCATTCGACCAGCGGAAAGTGGGTGGAGCAGAAGAATATCTGGCAAATGCAGTGGCAGTGCCTGAACCTTTTGTCGACCCGACTAACCCGGTTAAATGCAATTATACACCGAAAACCAAGATAACGATTGCGTGGAATGAAGGTGCTCCTACAGAAGAAAAACTGGAGCGTATCATTACTCAGAAATGGATAGCCAATTTCCCTCTGGGCTTTGAAGGTTGGGCCGATTATCGGCGTACAGGTTATCCGGAAGTGTTTCCATCTGTCAGCAATCTGAGTAACGGAGTAATTGACACCAACCGGCAATTGCGGCGTTTGCCTTTCCCATTGTCCGAGAAGCAGGGAAATGCTGCCAATGTTTCGGTAGCCGTCTCAATGTTGGGGGGGCCGGATACTGGGGCTACCGACCTTTGGTGGGCTAAAAAGAATTGATGTTTAAGCTAAAAAGAGAAAAGAAAATGAAAAAGAGATATTTAAATATAGTGGTTTTTGCGTTGTTCGTCAGTATGCTTCTGGGTTGCAGTGACTGGACCAAACCCGAAGCAGAGGATTTTTTTGAAATGCCGGGAAATGACTACTACGAGAATCTGAGAGCTTATAAACGTTCGGAGCATTCGGTTGCGTTTGGCTGGTTTGGAGGCTGGACAGGTGTGGGAGCTTCGATGGTGGGGAGTCTGATGGGACTTCCCGATAGTGTGGACTTCGTTTCCATCTGGGGAAACTGGAAGAATCTGGATGAAGCCCGGATGCTGGATAAGAAAAAAGTGAAAGAACTGAAAGGTACGCGTGCATTGATGTGCTTTATCGTAGCTAATGTAGGCGATCAGTTGACTCCCGAAGAGTATAAAGAGAATTATAAAGAATATTGGGGTTGGAAAGATGGAGATCAGGAAGCTATCGACGGCGCGATCAGAAAATATGCAAATGCCATTTGTGACTCCATCGATAAGTATGGATATGATGGTTTTGATATCGATTATGAACCTAATTATGGGTCTCCCGGAAATTTGGCCAGCTATCCCGAAAATATGCTCACTTTCGTAAAGGCGTTAGGAGAGAGAATCGGACCCAAATCGGGTACGGGGCGACTGCTTGTGATCGATGGTGAGCCACAAAGCATTCATCCGGAAACCGGACCTTATTTTGATTACTTCATCGTGCAGGCATACTCTAACCTTGCGGGTAACTCCGATACTAATCTTGACAGGCGGCTGGCCGGTACAATTGCCAATTTTAAAGAGGTACTCACTCCCGAAAAAGTGGCTAATATGTACATCGTCACAGAAAATTTCGAATCCTATGCTCCGACAGGAGGAGGCGATTATGTAGATCGTTACGGAAATAAAATGCGGGCACTTGCCGGAATGGCACGCTGGACTCCGGTCATTGATGGTAAACAAGTTCGAAAGGGCGGAGTAGGGACGTATCATATGGAATATGATTATCCGGGCGACGTTGAATACAAATACTTGCGTGAGGCAATCAGAATTATGAATCCCGCTGTAAAATGACTTAAATGAATTTGATTATGAAAAGAGTAACAATAAAATCTTATTTGCTTGCTTGTGTTGTTCTGCCGATGATTCTGGCTGGATGCGAAGATGCCGATTACCGTGTGATTGACAATGCTATTTATCTGAATGAAGCATCCGAGAATGGTTCGGCAAAGGTTACGGTTGATCCTGAAAATGTTACCACAACTACTTTGACCGTACGCATGGGACAGCCTGTTGCCGGAGATGTAACTGCTGTTTTGACGATTGACCCCTCTATTCTTAAAGAGTACAATGAAGCCAATGAAACTTCGTACGAGGTTCTTCCTGAACAATATTTTTCTTATGATAAAGAGATAAAGATTCAGGCGGGTGATGTAAGTGCGGTACCATCAGAATTTAAGGTGAAACCTTATTCGAATGAAAACGGAGAACTCTATGCCATTCCGGTATCTCTCACCGAAATTCAAGGACCGGTGTCTACGATCGGGCTTTCGTCGAAGTTCATTATTTTACTGGACAAGCCGCTGATACAGCCCGTGCCGTTTATGAATACGACAAATGCTGTAAAACCGTCCAAAGAAGGTTTGTGGGGGGTGACAACCAACGAATGGTCGCTTGAAGCCTGGGTACAAATGGATGGCTTTGACATTAATAATCAGGCTATCTTCAATTCGGGTAGCAAAGACCATGAGGTATATATCCGTTTTGGTGACGCTATGATTCCTTATAATTCATTGCAGGTGAAAACGCTGGGAAGTCAGGTTAATACGGTGACTTTGTTTGAGAAAGACAAATGGTATCATCTGGCGTTCGTCTATAATTCTTCCGGATTGTTATCGATTTATATTAACGGGGTACTTGATGTGACTTTACAAACGAAAGGAGGCCCGGTACGGTTCGACACGATGAATATGGTTTCAAGCGGCAGCTACTTCCGGAACAATTGCCAGATGGCTCAGGTACGTCTTTGGAAGACAGCGATCAGCCAGACACAAATTCAGTCTAACATGTATTTTGCCGTGAAACCCGCTGATCCGAACCTGATAGGTTATTGGAAAATGGACGAGGGCAAAGGAAATGCTTTTGCCGATTGTACCGGACACGGATACGACCTCACGGCAGGAGGGACCCTTGTCTGGAAAGAGCATGTTCGTTTTGATAAACAATAACTATGTAAAAGAAGAATAAGATATGAATAGACATTTGAATTTTGTGACCTTAATCTGTTTGATAACAGGGTTTGTATCATTGGCTTCGTGTAGTAACGATGATGATGAAATGAACAAATATCAAAAAATATATATCAGAACGGGAGTAGCACCGGGGGCTGAAATGAGTGCTGTAGTAGTGGTAGATCGCGTAAGTAATTCATCTACCGCTGACCGTTCTGATTTTGAAATACAACTGTGTGCCGTACAACCGGTTTCACGGGAGGTCACCGCTACTTTAGGTATCGATACCCTGAAAGTAAATGCTTATAATTCGGCTAAGAAGACGAAATGTGAGTTGTTGCCCGGAGATAATTATGACATTGAGAAAAAAGAGTCCACTCTGAAAACCGGACAGACTGTGGCCGAGTCTTCTTTCCGTGTGGTTTTGAAGAACATAGAGAAATTGAGCAACCCTGACGGATACGTACTTCCGGTGATGCTTAAAGAAGTTACCGGTATGGACGGACAGGCTGTAAGTACATCTATGAATACGGTCTATATCCGGATTTATGCCAGCATACTCTATACCGGCTATACGAAGCCTGCAGACTGGGCGGCAGTGGACCGCAGTGCATGGGATGTAAGTTGCAGTAATGCATACGCAAACGATGATGCCAGATATGGTGCACATCTGGCTATCGATGGTGAAGCAAATACATCTTGGTTTTCGTGGGGAGTAGCCAATGCTGAAGAGTGCTGGTGGAATACAGTATTGCCCCGGCCTGTTACTTTGGCAGGATTTTCGGTTACTAAACAGAGTGCTTACGGATCGTCATACAATCTGAAAAGTGCGGAGATCAAAGTCAGGAAAGACGGAGCGACAGAATGGGTGACTTATCAGAGGACTTTGACTTTCAGGAGCTTTAAAGGAAACGAGCCGCAGTATGCAGTCATCGAACCACCTATCGGGGATGTTAAAGAGTTCAGGATTAATTGTCTGAGCCCGGATAGCTATACCGGATTTGCGGAAATAAATTTATTTGTGAAGCAATAGAGGTGTTTAGATTGTAGATAAGGGGGAGAAGCATCGGGGCCATAAGGTTTCGGTGCTTCTTTTGTGTACTTCATCCCGGCAGAGCAAAAAAAAGAACCGGTAAGGATTAGTGATTTTGTGAAGTCAGTTGTATTATTATATAGTGAATGCAACTTCTTGTCGTAATTTTGGGCTATGTTTTTAATATCCCCTATCTTTGCTTACTGGAATTGTTAACCGATGGAATTATTATAAAAAACTAACTGATGAATAAAAAGCCGATAAGCCCTGTATGTTGGGTGCCTACTGTTTACTTTGCGATGGGATTGCCGTTTGTGGCCCTTTCGATGGTTTCTGTCCTTATGTTTTCCGATATGGAGGTGTCGAATGCACAGATTGCTTTCTGGACTTCTCTCATTATGCTTCCCTGGACATTGAAGCCTTTATGGAGTCCGTTTCTGGAGATGTTTAAGACGAAGAAGTACTTTGTTGTCGCTACAGAAATCATTACCGGACTGGCATTTGCGTTGGTGGCACTTTCGCTGCCGTTGCCCGATTTTTTTCGTTATGCCATCGCTCTGATGGGGATCATTGCTCTCAGTGGTGCGACTCATGACATTGCGGGTGACGGAGTATACCTGACGGAGCTGACTGCTACCCAGCAAGCCAAGTATATCGGTTGGCAGGGAGCTTTTTATAATCTGGCCAAGATACTTGCCAACGGAGGCTTGGTTTGGCTGGCAGGTATGCTGAAGGATGAATTTGGAGTGGTACATGCCTGGATGATTGTGATGTTGATGTGTGCGGGTATTATGATTTTGATCGGCCTTTACCACATTCGGATTCTGCCTTCGGGAGGAGGTGCTTCCGGTGAAGTAAATACGGTGAGAGATGCATTGAACGTGCTTTGGGAAGTCATTCGTTCTTTTTTCCAAAAAAAACATATTGCTTTCTACATTGTCTTTATCATTTTGTACCGATTTGCCGAAGGATACGCCCTGAAGATTGTACCGTTGTTCCTGAAAGCACCGGTTGCAGATGGCGGATTGGGGCTTAGTACTCAGGACATCGGATTGGTATACGGTACGTTCGGAGCAGGAGCATTTATCCTCGGTTCGCTCTTGGCGGGTTATTACATCTCGGCTTACGGACTTCGGAAGACCTTGTTTTCTTTGTGTTGCGCTTTTAATATTCCGTTTTTGGTATACTTCCTGTTGGCACTTTACCAACCCTCTAACCTGTTGATTATCGGTACGGCCATTGTATTTGAATATTTGGGGTACGGATTTGGTTTCGTCGGATTAATGCTCTTTATGATGCAGCAAGTAGCCCCCGGCAAACACCAGATGGCACATTATGCTTTTGCCACCGGTATCATGAATTTAGGAGTAATGCTTCCGGGGATGATGAGCGGATATCTGAGCGACTGGCTGGGTTATCGTGATTTCTTTGTCTGGGTGCTGATCGCTACCATACCGGCTTTTGTCGTCACTTGGCTGGTACCTTTTACGTATCCGGACGGAAAGAAGAAATAAAAGAGAATTTCAATATAAACGAGATATATACATAATATTAATTTAATCGAATCATGGAAGAATTTAAAATTGCAGGTGCTGCTTTGCCGGCCATGCCTTGGGAAGAACGTCCGGCAGGATGCAAAGATGTAGTGTGGCGTTGTTCGGCAAATCCGATTATTCCGCGCGACTTGCTCCCTACTTCAAACAGTATATTCAACAGTGCCGTAGTTCCGTTTAAGGATGGCTATGCAGGAGTGTTCCGTTGTGATGATACCAACCGTCGCATGCGTCTGCATGTGGGGTTCAGTAAAGATGCCGTTCATTGGGACATCAATGAAGAGCCGTTGAAGTTTCAATGTGACGATGCGGAGATCGGGAACTGGGTTTATGGATATGATCCCAGGGTTTGCTTCATTGAGGACCGCTATTATGTGACTTGGTGCAACGGTTATCATGGTCCTACTATTGGTGTTGCTTATACCTATGACTTTGTAACGTTCCATCAGCTGGAAAACGCCTTTATTCCTTTTAACCGGAATGGAGTTTTGTTTCCTCGTAAGATAAACGGCCGTTTTGCCATGTTGAGTCGTCCGAGCGACAATGGACATACTCCTTTCGGAGATATTTTTTATAGTGAATCTCCCGATATGGAATTTTGGGGACGCCATCGTCATGTAATGTCTCCGGCTCCGTTTGAAGACAGTGCCTGGCAGTGCACCAAGATCGGTGCAGGGCCTATTCCGATTGAAACATCAGAAGGTTGGTTGCTGATCTATCACGGTGTATTAGCTTCATGCAATGGTTTTGTGTATAGTTTCGGTTCCGCATTGCTTGACCTTGATGAACCCTGGAAAGTGAAATTCCGTTCGGGGCCTTACTTGATTTCACCCCAGAAAGAGTACGAATGCATGGGCGATGTGCCTAATGTCTGCTTCCCGTGCGCAGCGCTTCATGATTCGGAGACCGGACGAATTGCCATCTATTACGGATGTGCAGATACGGTGACGGGACTTGCATTCGGATATATTCCGGAAATTATAGAATTTACAAAACGTACAAGTATCATCTGAATCGGATAAAAGAGAAAGGGTGTAGCTATCCCGCCGGGATGGCTACACCCTTTTGTCTGTATGGCTACACCCTTTAGATAAAAGGGCGTAACCCTGTTTGGAGTTATCCGTTGTATGCTGTCAGCATCCAAACCATTTTTTCCTGTTCCTTCAGGTAGTCGCTCATCATAGCCACTGTTACCTCATCGTTGTGTGAAGAGGCGAGAGACAGGACTTTACGCTCTTCTGCTATCAGGTGCCCGTAAGTTTCAAGAATATGGTTCAATGCGTCATCGGCTTTGCTCACTCCGCCCACTTCCTTGATTTGTGCCATCTTCAGGTAGTCACTGTACTTATTGGCGGGAGTTCCTCCCAGCATCAATATGCGTTCGGCAATTTCGTCCACCTTTTCGGCGGCTCCGTTATAAAGATCCTCGAATTTACTATGCAGTACAAAGAAACCGTGTCCTTTGATATTCCAATGAAATCCTCTTAAGTTTGCATAGTGAATTTGAAAATCGGCAAGTAATTGCTGCAATGATACTACGATGTTGTTAGCTCCCTTTTCATCCAAATGTGTATAATTTAAAGTTTTCATAATGCTATTGTTTTTTTGAGTTAATACTATATTTCTTTTTTATTTGCAACAAAGATACGGTACAAAATGATTCGTGTCAAACTGAAAATTTCTATCTTTGCATTGATAGATTCTATATCTTTAATAAATCATAGAACGATGACTATACAACAATTGGAATATATTCTGGCCGTCGATCAGTTCCGGCACTTTGCAAAAGCTGCCGAGTATTGCCGGGTGACACAACCTACTTTGAGTGCAATGATCCAGAAGCTGGAAGACGAATTGGGAGTGAAGCTGTTCGACCGCAGTATGACTCCGGTTTGTCCCACTGCCATCGGTAAGAAGGTGCTGGAACAGGCACGCAAAATCCTTTCGGAAACTACCTGCGTCAAGGAGATTATCAATGAGGAACAGCATTCTTTGTCCGGTACGTTCCGGCTGGCCGTATTGCCTACGATTGCACCTTATCTTTTGCCTCGTTTTTTTCCGCAACTGATGGAGAAATACCCCGATCTTGATATACGGGTCATGGAAATGAAAACACCGGATATCCGCAAGGCTTTGCTGACCGGTGAAGCAGATGCCGCTATCATTGCCAGTCTGCTGGATGATGCTGCATTAACAGAGGAGACTTTGTTTTATGAGCAGTTTTTCGGTTACGTTTCGAAAAAGGAACCATTGTTCAAACATGATGTGATTCGTACGTCCGACGTGACCGGAGAGCGACTTTGGCTTCTTGACGAAGGACATTGCTTTCGCGACCAGTTGGTCCGTTTCTGCCAGATGGAAGCGGTAAAGGTCAGCCAAATGGCTTATCGCTTGGGCAGTATGGAGACTTTTATGCATATGGTGGAGAGCGGTAAGGGCATTACATTTATTCCGGAGCTGGCAGTGATGCAACTGAGCGAAGAACAGAAAGAACTGGTCCGTCCGTTTGCCATCCCAAGGCCCACTCGCCAGATTGTCCTGGTTACACGAAAAGACTTTATCCGTACCAGCCTGCTGCAAGTATTGAAAGAAGAGATTCAGGCAGCAGTCCCCAAAGAGATGCTTACTTTACAGGCTGTTCAGTGCCTGGTATAAAAAAACAGCGGCGATATTTTCACAAACATCGCCGCCTTATTTCTTTTATATATCAGAATTATTCTTAGTTTTGTCAAATTTGTGCAGGTGTCTTCTGTTGTTTTATTGAGAATGAAATGATTTTATTTTTAAGTTCTTATCTTCATTGATATCTATTGTGATATACTGTATGTTGTCATAAATCGTGTTTACACGGAGCTTTATTCCTTTTGCTGTCGGCAGTAGATCGGCTATATTGGCCAGTTTGAAGGAGATGAGGCTTGAACCCAGTTTACTGGGAGAGTCGTCGAAAGCGTTATGCCTGAATTCCAGGCAGATATATCCGTCGTCTTCAACAGGGTCTGTCATTTCGTTTTGTACCAGATTCAGCATGTGCTTTTTATTCTCGTCCATACTGCCCAGATACTGGTATTCGATGGTGAGATAATCCTTTGTAAGTGCATGCGCCGTGACGTTGATGCGGTCGTCTCCAATGCTGTCTGCCGTTGCTTCCGTCAGCGGGATGATATCCTTTGTCAGTATATCTTCTATTGTGAATATCTTACCGTTTTCATATCCGGGTTTTTCTTCTCCTTCCATCTTCACGTAACCCACAAAAACCCTCTGTCCTTCTGCGACGGTGTATTTCCAGTTGCGAATATCGGCCGTATCTGCGGGGAATACGTTATTTCCGTTGTCCAGGGCAATAAAAAAATCCCTCGGGGTGTCCGCATTGGGAATTTTCATTGTACCGATGGCCAGTATCCCACCCGGAGGACAAGTGACCCAATAATCATTGTCTTCATTGTCCAGACAAGACTGCAGGATGGGCAGTAGTGCCAGAATGAGGGTAAAAGTTACTAATTTAAATTTTCTCATAAGTTCCTGTTGGTTTTAGTATCCTATTTATTCATTGAGATTTATTCTTCGCTGTATTGAAGAAATGCGGGGAGCCGTGAAATATTGCATCGTAAAATGTTAAAGAAACAAAAGTGATAAAAGAGTTGTTCTCTCAGTGCAGTATTTCTATCTTTGCTGCATTTATAAGGTAAACACGTGTTTAGGAGAATGAATGAATTAGAGCTGTCGGAACGTTGCAGGCAGGGAGATAATCGTGCCCGCAAAGAACTTTATGAGCAGTACGCAGGGCGCATGCTTGGTGTCTGTCTTCGTTATGCCGGAGACAGAGACATGGCACAAGACTTGGTACACGACGGTTTCCTAAAGATTTTCGACTCCTTCGATAAGTTTACCTGGCGGGGTGAAGGCTCTCTGAGAGCATGGATGGAGCGTGTAATGGTGAATACGGCTTTACAGTTCTTAAGAAAGAACGATGTGATGAACCAAACCATGGCACTGGATGAAGTTCCCGAAACTTATGACGAACCCGATGCTTCGGCTGTCGAAGCGATTCCTCAGAAAGTGCTGATGCAATTTATTAACGAACTCCCCGCCGGATATCGTACCGTATTCAACTTATACACCTTTGAAGATAAGTCGCACAAGGAAATCGCACAGATGTTGGGGATTAATGAAAAATCTTCTGCCTCACAGCTTTTTCGCGCAAAAAGTGTATTGGCAAAGAAAGTGAAAGAATGGTTGGTGACCAATGGTTGACATGTATTTACAGATACTGAGGTGAACCTTGGATTTCAAAAATGAAATAGAATGATGAAAGAAGACGAAAAATGGATTAAAGCATTCAAAGATAAGCTCGAAGATTATTCGGAGCCGATGCCTGCTTCCGGTTGGGAACGACTGGAAAGGGAACTGATGCCTGTAACCGAAAAACGAATATATCCGTATCGCCGGTGGGCGGTTGCTGCGGCAGCTGTGGTATTGGTGGTAACGACTGCTGTCAGTTTGTATTTTCTGAATAGTCCGGTAGCTGATGAAATCCGTTATGCAACGGCTCCTTCACTGGCTGTCAACCCGGATGTATTGCCGGAACCTGCCTTGCCGGATGTACAGGTAGCTGTGTCCGAACCCGTTCAGCCAGTAGGAACGACGAGTATCAACTCAGTTTCGGGCTATCTGGCAAAGAACACTGATCCGGTGATTGTTCCGGAAATACACTCCCTGGCAGAGAAGCGACCGGAGGCAGTGACGGAGAAAAAGAGATCTGAGCCGCAACAGGAAATAACTGCTGCAATCGAGAAAAAAGAAAGTGCGACAGCGCAGCCTCCAAAGAGGAAAGAAGCGCGGCGACCGTCCGGTAAAGACAAGTATCAGTTGCCTATCGGAGACTCTTCTGCTAAACGTGGTGGTAAATGGTCGATGGGAGTGGGCATCGGCAACGGAGGCGGACTTCCGACAAATGGTTCCGAAAATTTTGCGCCCCGTCCGATGACTAACAGGGTCGATTTGATGACGATCATGAATGGAGCTGTGAGTATTCCTGCCGATCAGGAAGTTATATTTGAAGAAGGGGTCCCCTACCTGAAGTCCAATACAACTGTCGGGATGGATTATGAACATCATCAGCCGGTTAGCTTCGGACTGTCTGTACGTAAGTCTCTTCCCAAAGGTTTCTCTGTAGAGACAGGATTGACCTATACGTTGTTGTCTTCTGACATCAAACGGCAGGGGGACACTAAGATGCAGAGTCAGAAATTGCATTATATAGGTATCCCTGTACGTGGAAACTGGAATTTTCTGGAAAAGAAATATTTTACACTCTATGTATCTGCCGGAGGAATGGTTGAAAAGTGTGTTTATGGAAAGTTGGCCGATGATAAGGTGAATGTGAAGCCTTTGCAATTTTCTGTAGCCGGTGCCGTGGGAGCGCAGTTCAATGCGACAGATCATGTCGGTCTATATGTGGAACCGGGAGTTTCGTATTTCTTTGATGATGGTTCCAGAGTACAAACCATCCGAAAAGAAAGGCCTTGTGACTTTAACTTGCAGGCAGGATTGCGATTCACTTATTAAAGTAGGGCGGCAAAGAATATGCCGGTTGCATTCGGAAGAAGTGCCTGCCTGATCGAGTTGATATACCGGTTGCATTTAATAGATGTGCCGGTTGCTCTTGAGAGAAGATAAAATAAGAAAGAAGTTGTCTCAAAATAGAATCAGAAGGTTGAAGATCTTATGGATTGAAAATTTAAAAGGAAAAATCTCCCTGTTCTTGCCTTGTATTGTAATAAATTAAGGCTAAAACAGGGAGATTTTTATGTCGTGACTTATAAATTATAAATAAGCGCAGTCGTCATAATTTACCGCAGAGTGAACTTAATCTATTGATTGCTAATGATATTTATCTGTATAAATTCGTGTAATCTGTGGTAAATACGAATTTCGACACTTATATAAGTTTAATTCACTTGTACGGTCCGGAAGTATTGCCTGAATAGTTTTTCAGCCTTTTCTATCTGCTCCGGAGTATTCTCTTTCATTCCTTTCAGCATATATTCTTTATTCATTGCCTCATATTTGTGAACACCCAAGGTGTGGTAAGGCAATATTTCTACACGCTGAATCATCTGGTACGTTCCAAGATGTTCTCCCAACTGCCGGATATCGTCTTCGAAGTCACTGTAGCCGGGCACCAATACGTATCGCAACCAGAATGGCTTATGATTGGCTTCAAGCCAGGCTGCGGTTTTCAGGGTCTGTTCGTTGCTTCTTCCGGTTAAAGACTGATGATGTTCCGGATTAAATTCTTTGATATCTAATAAAACCAGATCAGTCAATTCTAATAGTTCCTCTACATCATTGTTCCATAGCCCGCCATTGGTATCAAGGCAAATATGGATTCCTGTTTCCTTTAGTCTTTTAAAAAGTGGGATAAGCGATTTTGCTTGAAAAGTAGGCTCTCCGCCGGAAAAGGTGATACCTCCCTTTTTACCGAAGAAAGCTTTCTGACTGACGGCCATGCGAACTATTTCCTCAGGGTCGGTTGCTATCCCTCCTTTGGCTTCAATTGTGTCCGGATTGGCACAATAGAGGCAACGGAAGTTACACCCTTGAAGGAAAACGACGAGCCGGAGACCCGGCCCGTCGAATGTTCCCATTGACTCGTATGAGTGTACGTTTATCATTCAATTACATTCTTTCGTGGAAACTACGGCTGATTACTTCCAACTGATGTTCGCGGCTCAATTTCACGAAATTAACGGCATATCCTGAGACACGGATAGTCAGTTGCGGATACTTTTCGGGATGTTCCATCGCATCCTGCAACATTTCCCGGTTCAGCACGTTTACGTTCAGGTGGTGTGCACCTTTTGTAAAGTATCCGTCCATCATAGTCACCAGATTGTCGATACGGTCCTCTTGTGTTGCTCCCAATGATTTGGGGACGATAGAGAATGTATTGCTGATACCATCCTGTGAGTCGCGATAACGCAACTTGGCTACAGAACTCAGTGAGGCGATTGCACCATTTTTATCACGTCCGTGCATGGGGTTGGCACCGGGAGCAAAGGCAATGCCTTTGGCGCGTCCGTCAGGAGTGGCACCGGTCTTCTTACCATACATTACGTTCGAAGTGATAGTCAGCAGCGAGAGGGTAGGACGGGCATTCTTATATACGGGGAGTTTCTTTAATTCTTCGCTAAAGAAATATACCAGGTCCACACCCAGGTGGTCTACACGGTCATCGTCATTACCGAAACAAGGGAAAGCACCTTCGATATCGAATCCCTCAGTCAGTCCGATGTCGTTGCGACGGGCTTTCACATGTGCATATTTGATGGCGGACAGTGAATCGATGGCGATTGAAAGTCCGGCTACACCATAAGCGAGGTTAATGCGGGGATCAGTATCCACGAAAGCCATCTGCGCCTTTTCGTAGTAATACTTATCGTGCATGTAATGTATGATATTCATTGCTTCGTTGTATACACGTGCAATTTGTATCAATACTTTCTTATAGTTGGCCATTACTTCTTCGAACTTCAGTGTTTCACCGGTCAATACAGGGATGTCTTTTACCATAACTGTACCTGTATTTTCGCAACGTCCTCCGTTGATAGCCAGTAGCAGGGCTTTGGCAAGGTTGGCACGTGCGCCGAAGAACTGAATCTGCTTTCCGATTTCCTGATATGAAACACAACAAGCGATTCCGTAGTCATCCGATTGACGGACTTCACGCATCAGGTCGTCGTTTTCGTATTGTACGGAAGAAGTGTCGATAGATACTTGTGCACAGAATGCTTTGAAACCTTCGGGTAACTCAGGGCTCCATAGTACAGTCATGTTAGGTTCCGGTGACGGGCCTAAGTTATAAAGTGTCTGCAAGAAGCGGAAAGAGGTTTTAGTAACTTTGGTACGTCCGTCATTGAAACGTCCACCGATAGATTCGGTTACCCATGTGGGATCACCCGCAAAAATATCGTTGTACGACTGCATACGTAAGTGGCGTACCATGCGGAGTTTGATAACGAATTGGTCGATCAGTTCCTGAGCGAATGTTTCGGTTATCGTACCCTGGCTTAATTCATATTCAAGATAGATGTCGAGGAATGAAGATACATTACCCAGTGACATGGCAGCACCATCCTGCTCTTTTACGGCAGCCAGATAAGCCATATACACCCATTGTACAGCTTCCTGTGCGGTATATGCCGGTCGGCTCAGATCCAAACCATAATATTCGCCCAATACTTTAATCTCTTTCAGGGCCTTGATTTGCTCGGCTACTTCTTCGCGAAGACGAATGCGGGCTTCAGTCATAGGACCTGTCAGATTATGCAGATCTTCTTTTTTAGCTTCTATCAGACGGTCGAGACCATAGAGAGCCAGGCGGCGATAATCACCGATGATACGTCCGCGTGCATAGTTGTCGGGAAGTCCAGTAAGGAATCCCAATGAACGGAACGAACGAATTTCTTCTGTATACACATCGAATACCCCATCATTGTGAGTCTTGCGATAGTGAGTGAAGATATCCTTAACTCTGTCATCTACTTCCACTCCGTTTTCACGGCAAGCTTTCATAACCACATTGATTCCGCCAAACGGTTTGATGGCACGTTTTAACACCTGATCGGTCTGTAGTCCAACGATCAGTTCGTTCTCTCTATCGATGTAGCCGGCAGGGTGAGAGGTTATAGTAGATACAGTTGTGTAGTCAAGTGCACGAATACCATTATTGTTTCTCTCTTCTTCGAGAGCTTTGAGGCAGTGATTCCAGACAGCTTTGGTGTGTTCGGTAGGTCCTTGCAGGAAAGAAGCATCCCCTTCATAAGGAGTGATGTTGTTACTAACGAAATCTCTTACATTGATTTCTTTGCTCCAAAGTCCATCTTTAAAGGTCTTATTCAGTTCCATAAAATTAATCAGTTAGTAGTTAGTTATCCTTTAGAGCGCGCAAATTTACGATCTTTTTTCGGTTTAGGTATATAAAAGGTTCCTATTTTATGTTGAATGACATAAAAATACCTATTTATGGGGAGGCTGTGGGGAGATGGTTATCACTCCTAAAACCATTTCTCTAATATTTTTTTGCGGAATAATTTGCAAGTTAAAAAATGATTCGTACCTTTGCAGCGCTTTAAGAGAAAAGTACTACTTAACCGTAGTTTTGGAGAGGTGGCAGAGTGGTCGATTGCGGCGGTCTTGAAAACCGTTGTACTGCGAGGTACCCGGGGTTCGAATCCCTGTCTCTCCGCTGAAACCCTAAGACAAAAAGGGTCAAAAAAAGGACAAGTCCTACAATATCAACGTATTGTAGGACTTTTTTTATTGATTCTTGTCAGGGGTAAAAGCCATAAAATAGCCCCTTTCTGACATAGTTCAGTAACCAAATCGTAACCTACACTTTCACCTATCATTCAGGTTACGAAATGTCGCAAAATGGCTATCTCTTGTCGATGTTTGTCCGGTCTATATTAATCTCATTATCAATTAATAACAGTAGCTTTGCTGCTTTAAAAAAGTGAGATTATGAAGAGTACTTTTAAAATTCTCTATTACTTAAAGAGAGGTGCTATTAGAGCAAATGGTTGTGCCCTAATTATGGGACGTATAACAGTGGACGGTGTGGGAACTCAATTCAGCACAAAATAGTAGTAACTATAAAGCCAGTTTCTTTATACAAAATTTATATTAATGGATAAACTCTTTCAGTTCTTCAAATAAGGCTTTGATGAAGTTAATCAATAGAGATTGATCGGAAGATACGCCACTATCTATGCGAGATATTTCTATCTCTGTATTGATTTCACAAATCATTTCATTAGTCGTTTCTATTTGATCTGTTATTTTAACCATTTACTTTGGGATGGATATTTTAGTAATTTGATCATACTAATCAGCTTGCATAGTCTTTCATCTGAATTTTTTCCTTTTATTTCAATCTCAGGAATTGTGCCACTGTGTAAACTTCCATCAGCATTTAATCCAGCTAAAGCAGGATAACGAATTAATATACCACTAAAGGGGAGTCGAACTAAAACAGGATCTGTTCCAATTCCTCCACCGCCAGTAGTTTCTCCAACAATTGTAGCCCATGATGTATTTTGTGCAAAATAAGCAAATTCATCCGCAGCAGAAAAAACTGTAGAATCAGTTAGAATTAGAATCTTCCCTTTAAAAGGAATTGGAAAGGATGGATAGAAAGTTGTTGCTTCTTCTATCACTTTGAAAGTATCTGTCTGAAAGGACAAAGGCAGAGATGGCAATAATTCTAAATTCCAATTGATAGTCCTCTCATGTGAAAAAAAAGAGTTGTTATGTTTCCCATTTTTTAAAATAAAGCATCTTTTGAAATGAAGGGGATGATTTATCAATCTATTTACAATCCCTTCTCTCCAATAAAAACTACTCCCTCCTTTATTTTCCTGTATATCAATTATGATATACTTATAATTACTCGCTAAATATAAGAATTTACTAATTTTCAGAGAGTCTTCTTTCAAATTATCCAAATCAAATGATGGTATCCGAAGTATTGCAGTTTTCAACTCAGGTATAAGAGAATCTTTATATGCAATATCTTTTTTTGTCTTTAAATTATTAATTTTACTTTTCGGCAATAAATTGTTCCAAAATGATATTTCATTTTGAGATTTGTCTAACGTATTTACCCATTGTATATATATAGGATTTATAAAACAAGCCTCACCATATCTTGCTCTGAATAGATTCCAATGATAAGTCGGTGCCAAGTCTAAATGTTTATGACGTAGGCTTCCAACAATTGAATCAATTAAAACAAGATATTCTTTATTATTTTGTGAGGCCAAAATTCGATTTAAAAAAAAGTCAGATTTAGATAACCATGACTCTCCATATTTGTGCTCATATGTATCAAAATAGGGGTAATTATATTTTAATGTTTCAATCAAGAAAGTAAAATCACCAATTTTTTCTTGCCATGTTAATTTGTTAACATTTTGGCTCATCGTAGTTTGAACAACAAATAGAAATAAAAGCACTATATATTTCATTATTACTGCTATTTAAAATTCCTTTCCTAAAATAAAATGAGGATGCCAACCTCCTTTTTTCCCATTTATTCTATCGAATCCATAAGCCATATCAATGCCCATCATACCAATCATTGGCAAAAAAATACGAACACCAATACCTGCAGAACGCTTCAAGTCGAACGGGTTAAATTTATTAATGTCGTGCCATGCATTACCAGCTTCCAGAAAACTTAATACATAAATATTAGTACTCGTTTCTAACATCAATGGATACCTTAATTCAAGGCCAAGGCGTGTGTAAGCATAACCCTCAGAGCCATATGGTGTTAATGCACTATTTTCATAGCCACGTAAAGCGATACTTTCAGTTGCATAACTTGAGTAACCCGTCATACCGTCACCACCTACGTCAAATGTACCGAATGGTGATTTTTTATATTTATTGTAGTGACCAAGTAATGCGAACTCTGCACGTGCCATCAGAACCAAGCACTTTGAATGAGCAACAGGATCCATCAACGGGATGTATGTCTTACTTTTAAACTTCCATTTATGGTATTCGACCCATTTATGGAGTTTATTCATATTATCTTGAGTTATGTAACCTGTTTGTGGATTGGCATAATAACTCTCGTAGTTCTTACCATCAAAAGCCGAATACGGAGGAGTAAACTGAACTGAAAATGAAAAGTCAGAACCTGAACGTGGAAAAATCGGGTTATCAACAGAGTTGCGAGCCAAAGTCAATGAAATACTAAGGTCATTGCATTTCCCATTAGTTACCGGAAAATATTGCCAGTCTTTAAGATTGTAACGTTGGTAAGAAAACTCTGCAGAAAGGGTGAAATAGTCATCCGGCCATTTTAAACGCTTGCCCCAACCAGCAGAAAGCCCCCACATTTTAATTGATTTATCCGGATCATAGTAGTTCTCATAGTTACTATTGTTATAGTTGTTGAAATGATTAGAGCTATAGTAACGGTCACTGATACTGGTCTGCACAGAGTAAAAAGCCGAAAGCGAGAATGAGTTCGGACGCTTTCCTCCAAACCACGGATCGAAAAATGAAAGACTGTAAGATTGGTAGTATTTAGCATTTGTCTGCCCACTGATAGTTAATGTTTGTCCGTCACCTTGCGGTAGAATACCACGATAGTTTTCACCCGGACGCAGCAAATTAGGAAGAGAGAAATTAGTAAATTTTAGACTCAGTTTACCAATAATTCCGGTTTGTCCCCAACCGGCAGAGAACTCTACTTGGTCATTAGCTTTGGATGTCAAAGGCAAACCTATATCAACTGTTCCATTCATAGGATCCGGTTGAATATTCGGTTGCAGATGCTCTGGATCAAAATGCCCCATCTGCTGGATTTCACGCAAAGAACGCATTAAATCATCTTTACTGAACAACTGTCCCGGACGGATACGGAGTTCGCGGCGGACTACATTTTCATACAAACGGTCATTCCCGCTAATACTAATCTTATTGATAGTTGCTTGACGACCTTCACTAATTCGCATTTCGAGGTCAATAGAATCACATGTTATGTTTACTTCTACCGGATCAAGGTTGTAGAAGAGATAGCCATTGTTGTAATACAAGTTACCAATAGCATCATCATCTGTAGAAATACGCTCATTTAATAATTTTTGATTGTATACATCACCTCTCTTCATGCGAAGCAAAAAGTCTAACCGTTCTGAAGGATAAAGTGTATTACCCACCCAAGTTATATTACGGAGATAATATTTCTGCCCTTCATCTATTTTTAAATAAATATTAACCGCTTTATCGTTGTGTAGTGATATACTATCACTTACGATCATAGCATCACGAAATCCTAATTCATTATATTTGTCAATGATAAATTGCTTGTCCGCTTCATAGTTTTCCGGCACAAATTTCTTAGTGCGGAATAAGTTGAGAAGCTTGCCTTTCTCATTGGTCTTCTTCATTACTTTCTTTAACTTAGAAGTTCTGATTGCAATATTACCAACGATGTTGATTTCATGTATTTTTATTTTTTCTTTTTTGTCGATATCAACATCTACAATTACTTGGTTTTCGTTAGATAGATCATCTTTTTGCACGATGGCAACTTCCGCATTTTTAAATCCTTTGTCATCGAAATAGTGTTTGATTATTGTTTTAGCACGATCCACAATATTTGGAGTAATTTGATTACCTTTTATCATTCCCAATTTATTTTCCAAATCGGTGCGCTCCGATTTCTTGATACCATGATAACGTATCTCTGCGATACGAGATCGTTGTGCCAGAATGATTTTTAGCCAGATCTTGTTGCCTTCCATTTTCTCTGCTGTAATCCGTACATCGGAAAACAAACCATGACGCCAATAGCGCTTGATTGCTCCGGATATTTCCTCTCCCGGAACAGTAATTGTTTGTCCCACCGACAGTCCGGATAGTCCTATCAATACATAATCTTCATAATTCTTCACACCTTCAATCTTTATGTCTGCTATCTCATACCTTTGGGGGTTGCTATAAGATATTTTAGGAGGAATTAGCTTTTCCTGATTACTCTGAGCAAAGAGTTTTACATAAGAAAAAAATATAATCAATAATAAAAGCAATTTTAATATCCTCATATCACTATTCAAATTTCTGGATTTTAAATATTTTATCTAATAAATAGAATATAGAATGCGATAATCTCCTATAAAAAATAGAAAAGTGACCGCTATAAATATATAAAAATAATCTGTCCAACTTTCTGGGTGCAGATCACTTAAACTATTCTAAGTTGTACGTTTATGATTATTATATGCAGTACAAATGGAATAATTGAAACTAAGAAATGACTGGTATTTATATAAATGAATTTGTTTTAGAACTGAATTTTGTAACTAAGGTTAGGTAACATATTACTTACATTTATTTTTTCTATAACTTTTTTCTGTTCGTTATACTGATAGCCATGCTGTCCGGTATATCCAGTCAGATTCAGAAGTTGAAGCCCAAACTCGTGAGATACACGTTTCTTGTTTAGCTTATAACTGATACCTAAATCAACTGTAAAGGCTGGCGAGAACTGTTTACTAAATGCTTGTGCTTCCTCGTAGATAATATCCTTTTCACTCAATGATTCAGCTTCATCAATAGGGGTATAGCGGTCACCGCCCTGATAAGAAATTCGGATATTTGTATTGAATATGTGTTGGCGTTGTTTGCCCCATATCCATTCCTTACCACCTAAAGCGTTAAACAAGTAACTCCGATCAAGCCGTGTGTTTCGCCAAATGTTATCACCACCCAGATACTCCGACTTAAAGACAGAACCCGTCAGCATGTAATAATATCCTTTGCTTAGATAGCGCTCCAACGTGATGTCTATACCATAATTTCGCCCTTTTCCTTCATTTACCAATTGACGATCTAAATAATAAGTATCGTGGTTAATGATAGAAAAAGAGGTTCCCGGTTCAACTGGTACATTAAACAATGCCTGATAGTAAGGTTCTATTTTCAAATGAGTGTTTTCTGAAAGACTTAAATCGTAGGATAACACAAAATGGTGTGCTTTGGCAAAGTCCAATTCTTTATTCACTGCATCTTTTCCTGTTTCCGTTGATTTTACATAGTAATAATCCAGCTTTTCCCGGCGACTATGTAATCCATAAGCTAAGGAGATAGATTGTTTAGGATTGAAATTCCATTTTAAAGCCAATCGGGGCTCTATCGTCCAATTTGAGTTTAAAGTAAATAGCTGTGCATTTACGCCTACATTGGCAGTCAATTTATCGGTCAATTTGAATATGGAGTTACTATATGCCGACAATACCATAGCTTCGCCATTACCTTTCACTATTCTTTGCATTGGTTTATTTTGTCCGAAGTTTGGTGACAAGTTAAAATCCAAATCATATAATAACCCAGTAATTGTAATTCCTGAACGGTTGGTATGTCGGGAACTATATTTTTTGTTGAAATAAGAATTTAGAACAATGTCCAAATTGGTGCTTTTCATATCTACAACAGGCAAATAGTAGGATGAGTTTTGAAAAAGAAGCTGTTCTACTTCGGGACGATTATCTGAATAAGTTGCAGCCAGTGATGTTTTGAAATAGGCATTATTGTCTAAATTATACCTATGCGTTACTCCACCTGCTCCTTTTGCCATTGTTGTTTTAGACTTTTGTCTGTCAGCAAATGTTTCCCATTCGGAATAATTTTTTAAAGCATCACCTTTATTCATATCCAGTAAGCCAATCCCCCAAACAGAGAATATTCCAGCCTTACGTGTCGGAAAATTCAGTTTGAAAGTAAGATCTTGATAGCTTATACCTGTGTTTTCGGTGAAAGCTCCCATTAATCCGGTTGCAGAATAGCGGTAGTTGAAAATATAAGAACTTCCGGTTTTCCTATTAATAGGACCCTCGGAAGCAAAGTCAAGACCTAACAGTCCGACTTGAACAGCGTGTTCAAACTTATCATTATTACCGTTTCGGATAGACATATCAAATACGCCTGATAGAGCATTACTGTATTCTGCGGGGAAAGCACCATTAAAGAAATCTGAATTACCCATTACTTGACTGCTAAGTCCCGAAAACAGACCACCACCGACACCTGCGACATCGGCAAAGTGAGTCGGATTAGGAATTTCTATACCTTCCATTTTCCATTGTAAAAACTGCGGCGAATTACCACGTATGGCAATAGCATTTGTTCCCGGAGTTCCTGCCACACCAGCAAAAGACGTGACAAGCCGAGCCGGATCATCCAGCCCGCCAGCAAATCGGTTCGCTTCTTCAACGCTAATCATACGTCCCCCAGTCAGAGCCATTGAATTGAGAGGTCGTTCTTTATTAACTCTCGCACGTACTACCACTTCATCCAACTTTAGGGAACTTTCAACCAAAGCTATATCACAGTTCACTTCTTTGGCGGAAGTCAGTAGAATTTCTTTCATTACAGCAGGTTCATACCCCAAATAAGATACCTGAATATCATATCTGCCAATGGGAATATTATTGAATCTAAAACGTCCCAAACTATCACTTGTTGTTCCTATTTGCGGATTAGTATTTGAAAGAACGACAGTGACGTATGGGATAGAAGAACCCGATGCTGCGTCTTTTACAACCCCTTTGATAGTTTGCCTGAAAGTATTATCTTGTGAAGTATTGGCAGGTATTGGGACTATAATAATATGCAACCCATTGATTTTATAAGTAAATCCAGTATCTTTTAGTGTTTGTTCAAGCACTTCTTTGAGATTGACCTTTTGGACTTTTATTGTAATTTTCCTGCTGACATCTATCTGTGCTTTGCTATAGGCAACCGTGTATTTACTTTGTGCTTCAATTTGTTCAAAGACTTGCTTTACAGTAATTTCACGCCTTGAAATTGTAAATTTCTCATTTTGGGCGTTTGAATGAATAGAGATAAAAAGGAAAATAATCAGGCTGATTATTTTATAGCTTGAGTAATTTTGTCTAATTTTGAATTTTGATAAAGACATATTTTTTATATCATTAAAAAGTTAAATACTATTTCTCTAAATGGAACAAGTTTGACTTTTATGAACCGGGAAGTGGCTTCGAAACAATTTCCGGTTCTTTTTATTTATTACCCCCTTTCTTTATAATGGTTATTTTACTATTTTCTTTCTTATATTCAAAACCACCTACGACATCCTGCAATACGTTCAGGACATCTTCAAGGCTTTCATTATGAATGAACTTAATGGTATATGGAGTATTCAGGAACGCTTGCTTACTATAATCAATAGTAACGCCATACCGCCGTTCAATCGTATTCACAATATCATTGAAAGTGGCATCCTGAAATACAAGTGAGCCATCTTTCCAACTACTGTTTTCACCCGTAACCGCATTTATCAATACAGAATTGTCTATCTTATTAAACACTATCTCTTGATTAGGTTTGAGAATATACTTGCTATCCGTTTTTCCTGACTGAATATCCACCTGTATCTTTCCACTATTAAGGGTTGCAATAGTTCGGTCATTCGTTGGGTAAGCTGATATGTTAAACTTAGTGCCAAGAACCCTTACGGATAGATTGTTTGTTTTTACTATAAATGGTTTTGCTGCATCACTGGCTACTGAAAAATAGGCTTCACCATCCAAAGCGACTACACGGGTAGAATCTTTAAATTTAGAGGGATAGGTTATTTTAGTGCTGGAGTTTAATAGGATTGTTGTTCCGTCTGCCAATGTACATTGTTTCTGTTGGTTGCTGGAAGTTACTACCTCTATCATTTCTACATCCTGATTTATATAGAGGTAACTCCCAAATATCAAGAGTACAGGAATAATGATAGCTGCACTTCCTAATAAAACACGACGTATTCTTAAATGCTTCTTTTGGTTCTCTAATTGCTTAATCTTATTTTTCACTCTATCCAATGCCTTGTAGGTATTATCATTCGGAGCAATTTCCATTTCATCCCAAATGGCAGACATGGCATTATTCTTTTCAGCAGTCCATTTATCTTTGATAATCCATTTTTGTACCTTTTCCTCTATTTCAGGAGGATATGAATCTAAAAAGAACTGTTTGAGTATTTGATAAATATAATTCTCTTTCATAGCTGCTTACTTATTATTAGAAACCAATAGAAACACGTCCGGATGACTCTAATTTCCATTTCTGTGATTTATTATCATACTGATATTCTGCGCCAACACTCATTTCTGCATCTTTCTTCAAATCAACAGATACGGAAGCCCCAACACCTGTATGTGGAAACAGTGAGTTATAGGCAGAGAATGGGTATTCTTCTCCCGAAAAAACATATTGCCCCCACATCTTTAATCTAATATTATTTGTAAGAGCATATTGTATTCTTGTATTCATACCCATAATATCTTGACGAAAAAGAGGTGATGCAAAATAGAATTGTCGGCTAAACATTCCCCCGACATCTATAGCTATTCTTTTAGATGGCATCCAACGTATAGCACCATTCAATGAAATATATTCTCCTAATCCTATATAAGATTTTTGTTCGCCACTTCCAACAAATGAAAACTGTTTGTATATACGGTTTTGCTGAAACCTATAAAAGTCCGTCAGGATAGGATTATTTTTTAAAAGCATTGGATAAGGATAGTAAAAAGGGGACATTCCTATTGAAGAATTGATTGGCATTATCTCTGATGATGAGGATAATTCAATAGTTCCTTTTCTATTTATCTCATCCGGTAGTTCAGGTTTGATCGGTTCTACGCTCAAAATTTGTTCCCCTGTCTTGATAGTGGAATTACTTTGTATATCTATCTTTTTCTTAACTTCGATAGATTGAGCGAAAATAGATACGACAGATGCAAAAGTTAAAAATAGTAATATTGCTATTCGTTTATTCATGATTGCTTTCCTTCCTTTTATAGTGCCTATACTATATATACAATCATGTAGCTTATTACTCCCGATCTAAAACTAATATTT
This sequence comes from Bacteroides fragilis, assembly GCF_019583405.1. GTDB lineage: Bacteria > Bacteroidota > Bacteroidia > Bacteroidales > Bacteroidaceae > Bacteroides > Bacteroides fragilis_B. The sequence continues at coordinate 503,029 of NZ_SZUU01000003.1, forward strand.
TTTTGTTAGAGGAAGAATATTAAGAAAGCTGAGATAACACGCTTAATTTCCTGCAAAGCCAAACTAAGTTGATTTTCAACCGTTTTCTTTGATATTCCCAGTTCTTCGGCTATCTCATTATTGGAAATTCCTTTCTCCCGGCTCATTTGATAAATCTTTTTCCTTTGAACAGGCATCTTGCATACAGCCATTTCTACCAAAAGACTAATTTCCTTTGCAAATAATATTTCGTCAGAACTATCAGCAGCTTCTTCATCCAAGCCATTAAAGCTATTCTTATAGTTTTCTTCGACCAGTTTATGCTTTAGGTGATTTAAAGCTGTATTCCTTGCAATGGTATATAGGTAGGTGTTAAATGCTTTGTTTGGGTCTATAGATGTATGATTCATCCACAGTTTTACGAAAATATCCTGTGCCAGTTCTTCGGCATCACTTTCTGACCTCAAAAGTCCAATCAAGAGATATTTTACCTTATCGAAATAAGCCAAAAACACTTCTTCAAAAGCCTTATGATCGCCATTCTGCAATGCTTCAATGGTTGATATTTCCATAGATATTGTGAATTAGTAATTATATCGTTGTGCAAAAGTATAAAAGACAACGAGTAAATAGGAACGATTACAGAAATAAAACGCTGCAACCACATAGACTTTAAGTAATATTCGGTTTAGAATATATTTATTAGTTGAAAAGTAGGTGTAAGGTGCAAGCATATATTTATATATATAGCTTGCTCCTTACACCTAAGTTTAAAGATTAGTAATCAAAGACTTGCATAATTTAAAAATAACCTGTACTTTTGAACCCAAGATTAATGCAGACGAGGTGCAGGCAGATAAGGACAATACAAGTCTTTTGAAATCGTAACCAAGTCGTAACCTGAGATAGTTCATTGAAAATATAACGCTGATATTGAGCGGGTTGCAAGGCAAGGTTCATTTACCTGTCTCTCCGCTATAAACATTGGTTATCAATGATTTGAAGGAATTTACCCCGTTTTATATTATGTTAATATAAAACGGGATATTTTGTTTTTTTATCAATCCCCATAGGTACCGATTAATCCATTCGTTGTGATAGTTTCTGCACTTATTTTCAACTTCCGGCATCTGCTGTTATTATAGAAACGGATATGTGCTTTCCCTTCCTTATCCGGAGTGATGGACGGATTCCAGTATAATGTACGACGATAGTCGGGGATGGGAGGGAGTACAGAATAATTGGGTTGATAGAATTCTTTAACTTGGCTGTAACCGTCAAGCCATGTCTTTCTGACACCTTTTCCTGCTTCTGTCGGTATCTTACCTTCCGGATGTGTTTCGATCAGTACGGCACAACTGTATAAGTCGGATACATCAAACGGAGTTAATCTCGGATCTGCATACTGGCAAATCGTAGATAGATTTTCAGTGATATAAATCGATTTAATGGCTTCAAGTCTTATATATTTGTACTTATTATAATCCATTTCTGTATGTCGGGTACATTCATAGTTGATCACGAAAAGTGGCATTTTGCCTTTATAATACAGGTAATTTCTTCCAGGAACAGGACTGAAATTTTTATTCATGTTCATCATAAGTTCGTGTATGTCTTCACCAATGAATTTTCCACTGTCTTTTATGTCGTCCAGTTCGGAATGCACATCATAATAAGCAATCGATTTCGCACGGCTTTCATATATCTCTTTTTCTTTGGTTCTCTTTTTGGCTTTGATAGTTACCTCTTTTAAACGGTAGTTCTTTTCATGGTTACCTGCCTTTGCCAGCGAATCTGCGTAAGCGGCAAAGAAGGCTTCGATATCCTCTTCAGGTAGGGGAGTGGTTTCCACTTCGGGCATAAGTTCTTTCTCTTTTTCTGCGTTGGAAATACTTACCTGCATATCCGCATAATGATATTTTCGGGGGGCAGGGCTGAATAGCCTATCCAATAAAATACGGTAATCTTTCTTTTTTCTATTGACTGTAACCGCCAATATCAAGTCCCATTTTCCATATATATCGGATATTAGTGAGAAGTGTCCTAAACTATCTGTAGTGATGGCTTCGATGAAACTGCTGTTTTCCTCATTCTCCCCGCGTTTCTTCAGGAAGCAGGACACTTCTACGTTAGGCTTGGGAAGTTGCCGGACGAAAGAGACGACCTGCCCTCGTGTTTCGATACCTTGTTCCGGTCCGTATTTAAGATCAAGAGATTCAATTCCTGTCATTTGTTTCCAAGAGTAGCGGCGCCATCCCTGCACTCTTAATAAGAGATCGATTGCCTTGCGGTGTGTATCGTCCCGGGATTCGAAATAATATTGGGGATTGTTGACATATCCTTTTATTTCGGACATTAATAAAAGATCGGTCAACATATTGTGCCCTGATTCTACTTCATTCATGCCGTCTCTCACAGATAGGGCAAATGGGGTTTGTACCGGAATCTTTTCTTTTCCGGTCAGGGTGAATTCAAGGTTCACCAATTCGTAAGGGTCGTATGTTTCTTTGTCTGCCTGTACCTTAACGGATAATTGCTCTTGGGGATAGGTAAATATCAAACGATCCGATAGGACCTCTCCGTTACTGTTGAATAATGCGATTCGGGAAACTCCGGGTACTAATTTGCTTTTATCTATTTTGAAGCGAATCGTTTCATTACCTTCGACATCGATCAGGCAGAATTTGTATAGTTTGCCTCCGCTGATGACTGCCAGTCCCAATACGTCGGAGGGGGTATTGGAATTCTTTTGAACTGCTATTTCGATGCTGTCTGTGTATGATAAATTGTCAGCATGTAATATATATCCTCCCGGTAAGGCCTCCGGCATATTGAACTGGTGCTTTTTGCCATTAAATTCGACTATCGCTTTTTGTTTCTCTCCCGTAGGTGTGTAATTGAAAACTCCCCGTCCATCATGTGCGACACTGAAACGGGCTATTTCTTGTTTTTCTTCGTTAATAACAATACCGGTGAGGGTAATGGGGTTTCCATAGGCATCTGTCGCTTCAAAAGCCACTTCGGATTCTATCCCCCGAACCAGATTTCCACCTTCGGGAAAGAACTTTAAATTTACTTTTTTACCTTTTGTCGGTTTGGGACGCTCCAGCGGGTAGTTTCCTGTCGCATATTTCCGCATCTCTTTTTCTGCAAAATCGCCTTCTGCCTTAGGTTTGTCGAAAACCGGCAACAGTCTTGAGAAAATGATATCTCCTCCAAAATTCAGCATATATTTTGTGTAGGCACGAACTTCATAAAATCCTGAATAAAACGGGATTTGGTTTAGTGTGAAATCTCCGTGGCATTGTCCGTTTTCTATTTTTAATGTCCGTTTGTCGATAACTTCACCACCGGGATTTAATAATTCGACATATAAAGTCTTGCTCAGGTCAGTGGCCGGATGCAGGTCGGAAGTGATCAGGAAACATTTAAACCAGATATTATCACCTTGGTAATAACTGGTATTGTCAAATTGCAGGTAAACCTTCTCTTGAGGGATATATTTGGAAAAATTATCGATCAGGTAGGCGTATTGGCTTAGTTTTTGGACAATACTGTCCGTGGTTTGTGCAGATACACTCAGGCAAAACAGGTATAATAGCAAATGTACCTTTAATGTTTTAGGTGTTTTCATTTCGTATCTTGGGTTAGATGGGAGATTGGTTTTTCCGTTGTGAGTCCTGTCTTAAATAAAGTTCTTTACTCTTACATCGGGATTCGTCTTTTGCAGGGCTTTTATCAGTTCCCAGGGTGATTGGGGATCTATCATGACAAACCCGGTGGCGTGTCTGATCTTTATTTTCTGCATGCCCAAGGCATGGCGAGTATACGTAACATCGGTGATATGACTGAATGTTCGTTTTTGGCGGAAGAAGTCATTTACTATTTGTAAATCTCCGTTTTTCTTGACAATGTATTTGCAGGATGTTTGTGAAAAATAGATGGTTGCACTGGGACCTATACATGCGGCACCTATCCAGATTGCTTGTATAGTTGTGAAACTGATCGCAATGCATGCTATTATACCTATGGCGAACAACCAAAGTCCTAATTGGGGATTTCGCGCTTTAAATGTTTGTTCCATCTTTTTTAGATTATATGTGTAACTGTCTGATAAAGATAGAAAAAAATATAATGAAAGAATCTTTTTTCTATTCTTTTCTGAATTGTGGCTGCGAAAATAATTATTTAGGGTCTGTTGGATTCCGAAAGTTCCGGTGAAAAAGATAAAAGCTTCTCTAAACCACCGTGGCTGCGGTTGATGAAAAATAGGCAAGGGAGATTTGAACAGGTGCTTGTAATATGCAAAATTCGGACAAGAATTTGGAATCGGAAAATTTAGATTCTGTTTTTATGTGGGAAGCTACAGTCCGGAAATAATAATTCTTTGCCGATAGATGATCTGTTCTTTCTTTTTTATCTATTTTTGCCCCTTGAAAATTTTAATTATTAATCTAACTATCATGAAACGAAAAGCGACTTTACTATTTCTCGTGACATTCGTGCTGCTGCTCGGTGCAGTCGCGCAGGAAAAATTGAAAACAGTGATCGAACCCCTGCAAAATGAAAGATGGTGGGGTGGATTCGTGGCTTTAGGAAATCAAATGCCATTCAATGATCACTTGCGGATGCAGGATATGTCACGCAATAATATGAACAACCAAGTAGTGCCGTTCATGCTTTCTTCGGAGGGCAGGTACATCTGGGCCGAAAATCCGTTTTGTTTTGAAGTAAAGGACGGACAGCTGATTATTTATTCAGACTCGGAAAAGATAGAGCCGGTGAAGGCCGGAACTACGCTGAAAGAGGCTTTGCTGGCTGCATCGGCTAAACATTTTCCACCTTCGGGAAAGATTCCGGAACCTACTTTCTTTTCTCTTCCGCAATATAATACCTGGATTGAGCTGATGTATGATCAAAACCAGGAAGACATTATGAATTATGCCCATAAAGCTGTGGAGAACGGATTTCCTCAGGGGGTGTTTATGGTAGATGATAACTGGCAGAGATATTATGGTAACTTTGACTTCAAAACCGAGAGGTTTCCGGATCCGAAAGGGATGACTGACGAGTTGCACCGGATGGGATTCAAGGTGATGTTGTGGGTTGCTCCCTATGTCTCGCCCGATAGTCCCGAATTCCGTGAATTGGAGGCAAAAGGATATTTGTTGAAAGATAAGAACGGACGCACGGCTATTATTCATTGGTGGAACGGGTACAGTGCCTGTTATGATACCACAAATCCGGAAGCTATGAATTATCTGAAGGAACTGTTAAAAGCCAATCAAGAAAAATATGGTATCGACGGATTTAAGTTTGATGGTGGAGACGTAGCTTATATGACAGGAGAGTATACTTTTCATGATAAGAATGCCAATGTGAATACTTTTATGGAAAAATGGGCTGAGATAGGTTTGAGCTTTCCTTACAATGAATTGCGTGCATCTTGGAAGTTAGGTGGGCAGGCATTGGTACAGCGGTTGGGTGATAAAGATTATTCTTGGCGTGCGACTCAGTTACTGATTCCTGATATGACTGCTGCCGGATTGTTAGGACATTATTATACTTGTCCCGATATGGTAGGCGGAGGACAATTCGGAGCTTTTCTGAATGTGAAGAAATTCGATGAAGAACTTATAGTACGTTCGTGCCAGGTGCATGCCCTGATGCCAATGATGCAATTCTCGGTAGCTCCTTGGCGTATCCTCAGTAAAGAGAATGTGGCTATTTGTGCGAAGTATGCTCATCTTCACCAGCAAATGGGAGATTATATTTTAGAGTTGGCAAAACATGCTTCAAAGACCGGTGAACCCATTGTTCGCCACATGGAATATCAGTATCCTCACCAGGGATTCATTGATTGCAAAGACCAGTTTATGTTGGGGGACAAATATCTGGTAGCTCCGATGCTGACATCCGGAACAAGCCGTACCGTAGTGTTGCCAAAGGGTAGATGGAAAGATGATCGGGGTAAGGTGTTTAAAGGGCCGCGGACAATGACAATAGATGTTCCCCTTGAACGTTTGCCATATTTTGAGAAACTGACGAAATAATTTCTGATCCGATAAAAAAAGAAAAGCCACACTGTCAATATGTACAGCGTGGCTTTTTGTCTTTTTAAGTTTAAGCTAATTCTGCGTTACTTTACACGGATAATGTTGTAATTCAGATCGCTTGCCGATACTTCCAGACTGTCATCAGCCAGTGTCAGAGTAGTATCGTTGGCAATTACGAAATAAACAGGTTCACTTCCGTCACTCGGATTCAGTTTGATGGCCGTTTTCTTTTTATCTTTGACGGTTTTCTCCACTTTTACCGGCTTTCCTTTAGAAGTAAAAGTCTTGTCTTTGCCTTTACCTTCAGCATCCAGATAAGTGACGTCCAGTGTATACGTTGTATCGGTTGCATTCGCCAGTGTGTTCAAAGTTAACACGTAACGGATGCCCGGACCGTCAGCAGCAGGAAGCACACCTTCATATACCTGGGTTTCTTCCATTGTGGGTTCCATAGCTACTGCTAGACTGTCTGCGACTGCTTCTTCAGCTTTCGTTCCTTTTGATTGGCAGGATACCAATGCAGCAACGACGGCTGCTAACATAATTACTTTTTTCATTGTTAAGTGCTTTAAATTAATATAAAAAGTGAGTTGCTATTCCTCCTCTTCTCTCTTAATAACCAACAGCTTATCGACTCTTCCACGGTCCATATCCACTACTTCGAACTGAAGGTTTTTGTAAGTGAATATATCTCCGGCTTTGGGAATACGTCCTATCAGGAACATAGCCAATCCGCCTAAAGTTGTAAAGTCTTCCGATTCGATATCATCATAAGAGAGTATTCCCATCTCTTCCATAAAATCTCCGATATTCATTGAAGCCTCTACCAACAAGGAGCCGTCCTGTCGGCGAACGATTTCTTCTTCTTCCGTATCGTCCTCTTCCAGAATGTCTCCAAAGATACTTTCGGTCAAGTCATGCAGGGTAATGATTCCCTCTGTGCTGCCATACTCGTTTACAACAACTCCGAACTTATTTTTGTTCTTCTTAAATAGCTCTAAAACTTTTTTAGCGTATAAACTTTCGGGTATAAACAAGGCGGGGCGTGCAATTTCTCTAAGGTTGAATTCCTGTTCGCTACCTATCATCAGTATGATATCTTTCACAGAAACCACGCCTGCTATTTCGTCGGTGTCGTCATCAATCAGGAGATATTTACTGAAATGCTCGTTGTCGATGATTTGAAGCACTTTCTCTTTGCTGTCAGTCGTATGTAGCACCACCAGATCACGTCGGTGAGTCATCAGTTCGTTGGCACGTTTATCCGAAAAGCGAAAGACATCACGTAGCATTTCGGTTTCTTCTTTGTCAATCACACCCTGCTCCGAGCTTTGGTGAAGGATCATTTTCAGTTCTTCCTGAGTCATCAGGCGTTCTTCGCTTTTCAGGCCGATCAGTTTGTTGAGCAAGCGGGTGGAAATGCTGAGCAACCAGACAAAAGGGAATGAAATCTTGGTCAGCAGAATCATAACGGGACTCAGCAAGGTTGCATAGCGCTCGGGATTGCTGAGAGCGATGGATTTGGGTACGAGCTCACCGATAATCAGTGACAGGTAGGTAATGACGATTACGGTTGTGATCATGGCCAGGTCCTTTGCATAGACTTCGGCTCCCGGTATCATGGCGAAGAGCGGAGTCACATCATCGGCAATGGCTACTCCACCGAAAGCACCCGATACGATACCGATCAGCGTGATACCAATCTGAATGGTAGAAAGAAATTTTTCGGGTTCTTCTAATTGTTTCAATACTCCCCGGGCAGATTTGTTCCCTTTGCTGACCAGGGTTTCCAGACGTGCTTTACTTGAAGATACTAAGGCAATCTCGTACATGGCAAAAATACCATTCAGTACGAGTAAAAGAATAATTACTAAGAATTCCATATAAGTTTGAATAGTTTCATGACCGCAAATTACACCAAAGTACGGACTCACGCAAAAACTATCGGAATTATTAATGAATTTTTTCAAAAAGACCGAGACCGGACCCCATATATTGGAGTCCGGCCTTGTTTAAAATCTGTTTTGTGGCTCCCGAACTTACTTGTTTTTAGTATAGTTGTCTGCTTTTTCTTTGGCGCGTGCTACACGTTTAGCTGTATCGGGATGCGAAGAAAACATTTTCTGGAATTTAGACTCTTTGGGGGCTTCGGCCGAGAGTTCGAGTAGTTTGTTCAGTGCATTGTACATTGCATACGGATCAATGTTGTGTTTGATGCTGAATTCGAAACCATAATCATCGGCCTCACTCTCTTGCTTCTGAGAATATTGAGCACCGGCTAATGCTTCTGCCATGGCTCCCAGTTCCGAATCAGTCAGTTTGGAAACGGTAGAACTGGCTGCTCCTGCAGCATTCTTTACTGCCGAACGAAGATATGCACTCTTCATGGCATCTTTAGAGTCTGTATGAATCACGTGGCCAATTTCATGTCCGACAACTGCCATCACTTCATCGTCGGTCATAATGTCCATCAATCCGGCACAGATACGGACACTCCCGTCTCCACAAGCAAAAGCATTCACGTCAACAACTTCGTATACTCCGAAATTTACTTTTAGTCCGTCTACCTCTTTGATATGTCCGGTTAATTTTTCCAGACGTTTGCCGTATTCGCTGTCGGCTGCGGTCAGCGGATTGTGGGTGTCCATCCACTGCATATATTCTTTACTCATGGCTGCGATGTCTGCGTCCGACAAGGTGATGGCTTTCGCTGCGTCGCTACCGGCTTGTACCACTTTGCCTACATTGATTTTCTTTCCACCGATTTTGAATTGTGCGGAAGCCGTCGTGAAGTACATTCCGCATAACAGTGCCGTAATAAAAACAATTCCCTTTTTCATTTTAGTAAATTTTTGTAATTAATAATATAGTTGTTCATGTGTTTAATATTCAAATGTGATTCCTAATGTAGGCATCAAAGTCCCGCTTTTTTGAGATATGTATTTCATTTTATAGCGCTGCTCTGCTATGGGGGCGGATGGATTTTCGATGACACCTGTACTCATCAGGATATCTGGTTGTTTGAATTTGCTGTTTGTCACATTTTGCAAATCGATGTAGAATCCCAACATACAGCGTTTCAGATAAAATGTTTTGTCCACTCGTACATCCAGTTGACCGAAGGCGGGCAAGCGTTCGGTATTGTACTTTGTGTAGTCATAGTATGGACGTCCCTGTGCATTCCATGCCGTAACAAGAGATGATTTTTCCACATCATAAGGGGTATAGGGTGCTCCTCCTATACAGCTGACTTTCATTCCCAGGCTCCAGTTGTGTGGAAAGTTATAAGTTCCACTCATATTAAAAATATACCGGTTGTCCCAAGCGGAAGCAATGTACTCCGATTGTTTGTTGTTGCGATATTCGCTTTTGAACAGGGTGAACGAGGATGCCAGATTCAGTTTTTTAGCTATCAGCCATTTCATTAATATTTCTATGCCGTATGCACGTCCTTGGGCGGTAGAGGCCAAGGCTTCATTTCCGATGACTCCGTAATCATTGCCTTTACAGGCCAGGGGGATGCCGTCTGCGATGGAGAACGGTATTTTATCATATTGTTTGTAAAAACCTTCGGCAGACAGTTCGAATGTATTTCCCGGATGCCAACTCAGGCCGAGGCTTTCTTGACTGACGCTCATATAGCGGAGGCGCTTGTTGACCCATATTCCATTGTTATCTTTAAATCCCAATCCGGTATAAGGCGGGAGCTGATAATATAATCCTGCGTTTCCACTTAAATATAATCCGTTTGTCAGCCGGTATGATAGTGATAGGCGCGGTGAGAGTTGGTCGCTCATCCCTTTCATGCCGGAAGAAAAGTTGTTGGCATCGGTCCGTACGCCGAGTGAGGCAGTGAATCTTTCATCGGTAGTCGCATAGTTGACGGTCCCGAATATTCCCCAACGCCATATGCCCAGATATGTGTGATAATCAAACGTTCTGCCTTCATCAATATACACTCGTTGAAAGGTGGTGTTGGTATATTGGGAATAATCCAGATTGGCTCCGAGATTGATTTTCCAATTACCGAAGGTTGAGGTGTTCTCTATCCGGAATTTGGTCTCCTGTTCCACTGAGCGTAACTTCAGGGTTAAGTTGTCCGTACTGCTTTCGTCGTTATTCAGATATTTGGTGTTACGGTTGTTCAGGTAACTGTGGCTGACGACTACAGACTGTACATGTATGCCTGCATAGTGACGGTATACGGCTCCCAGTGTAAAAGTCTCCTGCTGTATCTTGGGCAGGTAACTCAATATGTATTCCGCTTTTTCTCCATCCAGCTTGGTATTCAGTTTCATGTTATCGATTCCTCCGAGTCCCAGTATTGTCAACTCGTTGGTGGCATTGAAGCGAGTTTTCAGTTTAAATTGTGCATCGGTGAATGTTGGCAGGAAAGGTAATCCCAGCATGTCAAATAAAAACTGGAGGTATGACTGGCGCACCGAAACCAGATAAGATGTTTTCTTTCCTATATGTCCGTTCGACGCTAATGAGACTTCCGAGGCTCCCAAAGTTGCTTTTAATGAATTACGTTCCATATCTCCGTCCCGAAGTTTAAAGTCGAGCACCGAACTCATGGCATTCCCCCTGTCGGTCGGAAAAGCTCCCGTATAGAAATTGACTTCACGAATCAAGTCTGCGTTGATGATGCCCACCGGACCTCCCGAGGCCCCTTGAGTGCTGAAATGATTAATATTGGGTATTTCTACTCCATCCAGATAGAAACGGTTTTCGGAAGGAGAACCGCCCCGTACAATCAGGTCGTTTCGATATCCGGCAGGGGAGAAGGCAACGCCCGGATAGGATTGGACAATGCGTGAGATGTCCCGGTTGGCTCCGGGGCTTTTCTCGATTTCCTGCAATCCGATGATACGCAGCCCTACGGGACTCTCCAGGTCTCTTCGAAAAGGAGAAGCAGTAACCGTGACTCCTTCTAATTCGGTCAGGTTCTCTTCTGTTTCTATTTGGATGGTGAGATCTTTAGTAGAGACTATATATTCGGGGGTAAGTATGGTTTTGTATCCTACAGCAGATGCCTGCAGACGATAAATGCCCGGAGGAACATCCCCGATGTTGAAATGTCCTTCGGCATCTGTCACTCCTCCACGCCCCAGTCCTAAGACCAGTACATTGATAAATTCGAGCGGTTGACGGCTGGCTTTGTCAATTACAGTTCCTTTGATTTGGTGCATCGGTTGCGCACCGGCAGCCGTGAGCAAGCTCAAAAGAAACAGGAAGAAAACAGTTCTTTTCATTGGTCTGGTTTCGATATACTTTGTAAATTCTGTGCAAAGTTATATAAAAAAGGTTTTGCATTTCGTTTTTATCTGCTATTTTTGTGGGGAAGTTTTAAATAGAAAAGATGAAAACCGTAAAACTGATTACTTGCGATGATGCCTTTCAAGCTCATATCATTCAGGGAGCACTTGCTAACGAAGGCATTGACTCTCTATTACATAACGAAAATATGTCGACATTGTTGCGGGGGTGTCCGTGACATCTCCGGAGTAGATGTCCTGGTGGCCGATTGTGATTATGAAGCGGCTGTGCGATTGTTACAGCAGAATCAGATGATTCCTGAAGAACAGAAGTTTTGTCCTTTTTGTGGTTCGGATCAGATTAGGTTTGTTCTTAAAAAGGAGCATCGGATGAAAGCTATCAGTGCCGCCATCGCTTCTATGCTGGCTGGTGTTCCGCCGGGAGATAATCATTGGGAATATATTTGCAGCCATTGTGGAAAAGCCTTTGAGAAACCGGTTGCGAAATTCAATCCTGTTGTTCCCGAAGTGGGAGATTAAAAATGCAAACTCTAAAAACATAGATTAGAAATGAAAAGAAGAAATTTAATTCTGGTTTGTCTGCTTTTGCTCGCTTTACCGCTTAGTGCTGCAAAGGTGGACACGCTGATGGTGAAGAGCCCCTCTATGAAGAAGGAGGTTCAAGTAGTGGTAGTGACTCCTGATGCAGCTTTGGGGAAACAGGCTGTGGAGTGTCCCGTGCTCTATTTGTTGCACGGCTATGGTGGCCATGCCAAGACTTGGATTCAGATAAAACCGGACTTACCGGAAATCGCAGATGAAAAAGGGATTATTTTTGTATGTCCCGACGGGAAAGACAGTTGGTATTGGGATAGTCCCAAGAATCCGGCGTACCGGTATGAAACATTTGTGTCTTCGGAGTTAGTGAATTATATTGACCGGAATTATAAAACGATTGCCGACCGTAAGGGGCGTGCCATCACCGGACTCAGTATGGGAGGACATGGGGCTATGTGGTTGGGTATCCGTCATAAGGATGTGTTTGGAGCGGCAGGAAGCACCAGTGGAGGTGTCGATATCCGTCCTTTCCCGCAGAATTGGAGTATGAACAAACAGTTGGGTGAAATGGCTTCCAATAAAAGGGTGTGGGATGAACATACGGTAGTCAATCAACTCGATAAGATTCAGAATGGCGATCTCGCTTTGATTATTGATTGCGGTGAAGATGATTTTTTCCTGAATGTGAACAAAGACTTTCATAACCGGTTGTTGGGGCGCAAGATCAATCATGATTTTATTACCCGTCCCGGTGAACACAACGGGAAATACTGGAATAATTCTATTGATTATCAAATTCTCTTCTTCAGTAAGTTCTTTGCCAAAAAGTAGGGAACAGGTGACAAAGAGCATCTGGGATTATAAGTGCCACTTCTTCCTCCATATATGGAGCCTTGGTAGGTTCGGATGGATGGGAGGAAGGGCTATTTGTAAGAAAAATGCCAATATATGTAATGCCCCGTAACAATATATGTAATCGAAATAACATATATTGTTACGGGGCATTACTTCACTACTTTGTGAGGGTAGAGGCGAAGCCGTTCTTTTTATTCAATGTCGATATGGATGGTTCTCGTATCTGTTTTCGTTTCATCGTATGCATTACCGTTTATATCAATTACAGTACCCGTAGAGGTAGTCTTTGCTATGATTCCTGTTGGTTTGCCGTCTTTATCCAGTTCATAAGTGTATTTTGTGTATTCCTCCTCGTTTCCTTCCGGAGTGTTTCCGATAATCAGATACTTTGACTGAATACCCAACAGTCTGGCATAAATAGCATCGGTATGGAGGGACAGGGGGTAAATATCACAAACTTGCAAACAGGGAAGCTGATACAGGTTCTTCATATTTCCTGCTTGATAATTGGTTTGCCGGCCATCAGCTATGATATGGCTTAAAATTCCGTTATCGTATGCCAATTCCACGGAAGAATAAGGCGTGCCGTCTATTTCTTCGTTGATCCGGGTAAGATATTCGCCGGAATATGTAAAATTATACTTTCTGATCTGGCTGGACAATTTATAAGTGCATTCGGTAGCATATCCCGTATCTCCTAAAGTATAGGTGGCCGTATTTCCGTTTTCATCTGTCAATGTCACTTCGTTGCCGGAGTAGGAAAGAGCCACTTCGTGTGTCAGACTTTGTCCGTAGAACTCTTGTACAGTGGTGTGGCCTGTTAATTTATTGTTATTGAATACGTAAGTGTCCGTACGGTATACATCGCCTCCGTCACTGTGCAGATTTTCCTTCAGGATCATTTGGTTGAAATTGGGAGTCGGGGGAAGATCCTGCTTTTCCTTATCGTCAGTACATGCCGAAACAGCCATGAGAGAAAATGATAAAAGGAAACAGTATAAAAGTTTGTTCATATCAATCATGTTTTTATTTGCCTGCAAATGTAGTTAATAACCTGCTCTATCTACCACGATTATGGTATAAAAATGCCTTTAATGTGCGATTTCGTTCCCTGCCGGATTCCTCTATCTTTGCAACATATAAAGATTGGACACTGACAATGAACTCTAAATATAGATAGCAAATGGAAACGAAAAAATTACATTTTGAGACTTTACAACTCCATGTTGGACAGGAGACTCCCGACCCGGCAACCGATGCGCGTGCCGTACCTATTTATCAGACAACTTCCTATGTGTTCCGGGATTCGGCCCATGCTGCCGCACGATTTGGATTGCAAGACCCGGGGAATATTTATGGGCGTCTGACCAATTCCACTCAGGGAGTATTGGAAGAACGTATCGCAGTACTTGAAGGGGGAGTAGGCGGTCTTGCCGTGGCTTCCGGAGCTGCTGCCGTGACCTATGCTATTGAGAACATCACCCGTTCCGGTGATCATATTGTGGCTGCCAAGACCATTTATGGAGGCACATACAACTTGCTGGCGCATACTCTGCCTGCTTATGGAGTAACGACCACTTTTGTAGATCCGTCCGACCTTTTTAATTTCGAACGGGCGATTCGTGAAAATACAAAGGCGATATTCATTGAAACTCTGGGAAACCCCAATTCCAATATTATCGATATGGATGCCGTAGCCGCCATTGCCCATAAATATCGGATTCCGCTGATCGTGGATAATACTTTCGGTACGCCTTACCTTATCCGTCCCATTGAGCATGGGGCAGACATTGTGGTACATTCTGCCACTAAATTCATTGGCGGACACGGCAGTTCGTTGGGAGGGGTTATTGTCGATTCCGGTAAATTTGACTGGGTTGCTTCCGGTAAATTCCCACAACTGACCGAGCCGGATACAAGCTATCATGGGGTACGGTTTGTCGATGCTGCCGGGGCTGCTGCCTACATTGTCCGCATACGTGCCGTTTTGCTGCGCGATACGGGCGCTGCCATCAGTCCGTTCAATGCTTTTATCCTGCTGCAAGGGTTGGAGACTTTGTCTTTGCGTGTAGAACGGCATGTGGCCAATGCTTTGAAGGTTATTGATTTTCTGGTGAACCATCCGAAGGTAGCGGCTGTTAATCATCCATCATTGCCCGGTCATCCGGATCATGCCATCTATCAGCGTTATTTTCCTGGCGGGGCAGGTTCTATCTTCACTTTCGAGGTAAAGGGAGGAACGGAGGAAGCGCAGAAGTTTATCGACAGTCTGCAGATATTCTCTTTGCTGGCCAATGTGGCCGATGTGAAGTCGCTGGTGATTCATCCGGCCACTACCACACACTCGCAGCTGAATGCGCAGGAGTTGGAGGAACAGGGGATTAAGCCCGGAACGGTCAGACTTTCGATAGGTACGGAGCATATTGAGGACATTATTGATGACTTACGTCAGGCATTAGAGAAAATTTAAAAAAATGGATATAGCAGCATTATTATCAGGAGGAGTGGACAGTTCGGTTGTTGTACATCTGCTTTGTGAGCAGGGCTACAAGCCTACACTGTTTTACATCAAAATAGGTATGGATGGGGCGGAATACATGGACTGTTCTGCCGAAGAGGATATAGAACTGTCTACTGCCATAGCCCGGCGCTACGGTTTGGAACTGGAGGTTGTCGATTTACATCGGGAATACTGGGATAATGTGGCTGCTTATGCCATCGAGAAGATACGGAAGGGGCAGACTCCGAATCCGGATGTGATGTGTAACAAGCTGATTAAGTTTGGCTGTTTCGAGCAACAGGTCGGAAAGGATTTCGATCTTACGGCAACCGGACATTATGCTACGACCTTGCAACTGGGCGGGAAAACCTGGCTGGGTACAGCCAAGGATCCGATAAAAGATCAGACCGATTTCCTGGCTCAGATTGACTATTTGCAGGTTTCGAAATTGTTGTTTCCGATAGGCGGGTTGATGAAGCATGAAGTGCGTGAGATAGCGTTGCAGGCCGGATTGCCCAGTGCCCGTCGGAAGGACAGTCAGGGTATTTGCTTTTTGGGCAAGATAAATTATAACGATTTTGTCCGTCGCTTTCTGGGAGAGAAAGAGGGGGCGGTGATCGAACTTGAAACAGGTAAGAAGATTGGTACTCATCGCGGCTATTGGTTTCATACCATTGGCCAGCGAAAAGGATTAGGATTGGGGGGAGGACCCTGGTTCGTTGTGAAGAAGGATATTCAGGATAACATTATTTACGTCTCCCACGGTTATGATGCCGAGCAGCAGTATGGTTATGAATTCAGGATGAAAGACTTCAATTTTATTACGGATAACCCGTGGGAAGGCTCGACAGGCGAGGAGGAAGTAACATTTAAGATCCGGCATACACCTGAGTTTATCAAAGGCCGTTTGCTACATGATGAAGAGGGATACCGGATTATTTCTTCCGAAAAATTACAGGGAATTGCACCGGGACAGTTTGGCGTGATTTATGACGCCGAATCCCGGGTTTGTTTCGGGAGTGGAGAAATAGGATAAGAATATTACGAAAGCTCCTTTGCTGACAGATGACACCGGTTTGTACAGAGATGCGGCTTAATGATCGGTCGCTGCTCAAGGTCTGTATGAATCGGTGTATTTTTGATTTCCGGTACGCTCTTCTGCTTTAGATATAATATTCCGCCAAATCCACGATACCTGCCCGCATGGCATATTTGGTAGCCTCATGCACATTGTTCACTCCCAGTTTGCGGAATATGTTTTTTCGGTGACTATTGATGGTATGAAAACTCAGATGCTTCTCTGCCGCTATCTCTTTAGTCGTTTTGCCGGAAGCTATTTCTTTTAAGATTATTTTTTCCGTCGGTGTGAGCAAACGGTCTTCCTGCGGCACGAAAGTGTGCACGGCTGAAGCAGTGTTTACATTTCCACTTCCCGATAATAACAGATTGCTTACATGATTGCAGATAAAGCGCTCTTTTCGTGATGCGCATTGCAGGGCCGACATTATCTCTTCTTTGGAGTTGTCTTTCAGCACGATTCCGAAAGCATTGCTGCTGAACAATACCTGCCTCAGAAATCCGATGCTCAATTCATCTGAAAACAATAACCAGTCTGATTCTTTGAATCGTTCCTGAAGGATGATCAATTCATCTGCGCCGGAAAAATCAAATAGTGTATAGTCTAAAATAACCACCGCTTGCGGATGAATGCGCAACGACTGGACCAACTCTATCTTATTGTCGGCTTCCAGCAACAAGCTTACCTCTTTTTGCTTGCTTAACAGAAACATCATTCCTGCTTTCGTGATGTCCTGATTATCTGCGATGATATATTCTCTCATAATTTGTCCATAAAAAAACTCCGTTGCAAATGTACACTTTTTGTGCGACTTGCAGCGGAGTTATGTGAATTAGTTACGAGCTTAAATAGAGTCTCGTCACTCTTATTACCATGAACGGCCTTTAAATACATCTGACTGGTTCAGCGGAACAAGGTTGCCGCTCAACGTTAATGTATTGGAGTTGAAGTTCGGATTAATGGTCACAGTGGCGTTGTTGCCTCCGTTTGTCAATGTGATAAAGACTTGTGCCGAGATACCGATACCTTGTACGCTGAAGTTGCAGTTCACATTGCCTCGTTTGTCGGTAGTCACTTTTACATCCGAAGTGGTTCCGTCCACTGTTACACCGCCAATTCCGTTAGGGCCGGGATACGGAGTATTGAACGCTACCTGTACGGTTGCCCTCTGTCCGTTCAACATTACAAAGTTAGTGTTGGACGATACAAAAGCTGTCTGGCCGCGTTTGAAGATTACCTGATCGGCTTCCAGTACAAACTGTTTGTCTTTGATAGCCTGTACGGCTTGCTGATAGGCCACTTGGTCGGCAGCCTGTTCCTCAGCTTTCAGTCTGGCTCTTTCTGCGTCTCTTTGTGCTTTACGGTCGGCGCGGCGTATGTCTCTTTGTGACTCTTGTGCATACATTAAAGTCGATGCACTTACTAATACTAATGCTACTAATGCAATAAACTTTTTCATAACTTTTTTTTGTTTAGGTTTAAAACTGTTGTTCGTTTATTCCAAGAACAACTCCCTTTTCAGATTGTTCACTTGCGTCTCACAATTTTATATCCGATGGCAGCAATCGTAATGCTCATTAACGGACTGATAATGTTGAAGAAGCAATAGGGAAGATAAACCAGTGTAGGAACACTCAGTATCGTGGCTTGCGTCATTCCGCAGGTGTTCCATGGTATTAATACGGAGGTCACTGTAACAGAATCTTCCGTGGTTCGACTGAGCAAACAGCTTTCATAACCTTTCTTTTCATAAATATCCCGGAACATGTTTCCGGTCAGGATAATGCTAATATACTGATCGGCTGTGGCGAGGTTCAGGAAAATACCCGAGCAAACCGTAGAGGCCACCATGCTGACTGTATTTTTCATGAAGCGGACAAATACGGAAGTAATACTTCCTAACATGCCGCCGGCAGTCATAGCCCCTCCGAAACACATCGCACAGATAATAAGCCATACCGTATTCATCATGCCTGCCATACCCCGGGTAGCCACCAGTTCGGTGAGTGCTTCATTGCTTGTCTGTAGGCTGGTCCCTCCATAAAGAGTCATCATCAGCCCTTTGAAGATGGACTGTGTGCTTTCGGAATTTTGCGAACCGGATATTTCCTGCAACAGGTCGGGCTGGAAGAATACGGCAAATGCCCCTGCCAGTGCCGCTGACAGAAATAAGGTGATGACGGAAGGTACCCGCCGTGCAATCAGTACACCTGTAACTATCGGTACAATCAGTAGCCATGGTGTAATGTGGAACTTTCCTGCCAGTGCGGCCGAGAATTCGGCTATATGTTCTGTGCTTCCGGCATTGTGTGATAATCCGGCTACTGTAAAGATAACCAAGGTAATGATTAGTGAAGGTACGGTGGTTATCAACATATAGCGGATATGTCTGAACAGGGGAGTATCGGTAACTGAGGCTGCTAATATCGTCGTATCCGATAATGGAGAGATTTTATCTCCGAAGTATGCGCCCGAAATAATAGCTCCGGCTATCCAGCCTTCTTCGAATCCCTGTGCCTTGCCGATGCCCATTAAAGCGATTCCGATGGTAGCAATCGTAGTCCAGGAACTTCCGGTCATAACCGATACCAAGGCACAGATAATACAGGTAGAGGTCAGGAAAAAACTGGGATGTATGATTTGCACTCCGTAATAAATCAATGTGGGGACTACACCGCTTATCATCCATGCACCACTCAATGCGCCGATAATCAGCAGAATGATTAGGGCGGTAGATACGCCTGTAATGTTGTTTGTGATAGCCAGTTCAAAGTCTTTCCAACCTATTTTGTAGAATCCCATGCCGATCAGTATGCAAACGGCTGTTGTAGTCAGCAGAGACACTTGGCTGCCTCCGCTGAGTGCATCGCTGCCAAAGGTACGTATGGTGGCAAACAGCATGATAACCAATACGACCAGAGGGATCAGAGAGACAAGAGGCGAGGGGGCTTTTTTCATGATTCTTCTTTTCCTTTTTTATGTTTAAGCGTCTATTCCTGTAAATGTTTTCAGTGCATAGCCTATCAGAAAGCTAATGCCGGCTACGCTGAAACTAAGTACTGCCATCTCGGTGAATCTTTTGCGGAAACTTTCTCCGCGTGCTACCGAATAGTAATAATTAAACAATGCAATGATCACCAAAGCCATGGCCAGCATTATTCCCAAAGCTATCAGTACGTTTTCGATCAGTATGAAGGGAGCAACCAGCGCCACTACCGTGATGATATAAGCAATGCCCGTATAGATGGCGGCCTTTATGGGATGTTTCGTTTCTCCTCCTTCCGATTTGGTCGAGAGATATTCAGATGAAGCCATTGATAAAGCTGCGGCAATCCCCGTGATGCTTCCCGTCAGGGCTATCAGCCTGGAGTCACTCAATGCTAAAGTGAATCCTGCCAACGCTCCGGTAAACTCTACCAACGCGTCATTCAGGCCGAGTACTACCGAACCCATATATTCAAGTCGTTCTTCGTTGATTAGCCCGATTAATTTCTGTTCATGAACTTCTTCTTCACTGGCCAATTGCCGGAGGTCCGGATAATCTGTATATTTGGCATAATCATGATGTGCATTCTCTTCACTTGACTCCATCAGTTTAATGGCAAATGTAATACCCAGGATTCTTGCCAGCCAGTAATATTTGGCTATACGCAACTTGTCTGGTGCAACGTCGGTTTCCGTATATTTCTTTAGTGTGGCATAGTGCGCTTTTTCTTCTGCTGAGATCAGACGTAATACTTTGCGGTTCGATTCGTCTTTTTCAATAGAGGCCAGTCGTTCGTATACGATACTTTCGGTTTTCTCGTTTCGTTGGAAACGGATAAACTCTTCCTTCATTTTTTTATTCAAGTCCATTTTCGTCACTTTTAATTTTGCAAAGATACAATAAGTCCTCTAAAAAGCTGGTTGAAAAATAAATTTATGAATGTGTCCGTATCAGTCCAATAGTTGCTTCATTTGAAGTGGCCAAACTAAAAAAGATATATCAGACTGATTTAATGGAAGCGGAGCGGCATTATAAACAGATCATTCTTTTCTTTTCTTTCTTTCCTTCTTAAATCCGTATATCCTCTTATCGCTCTCTTTTCTTGGTTTTACAAGGTAGCTTTTTCTTGTTTCTGCACCAAACGCTCTCTTTGGAAATCTTCTACAATCGTAGTTGCCAGAATCGTAACTATCCCTTTCCATTCCTCTCTTATGCCTTTTTCCCGTAAATAATTCATTTCTCTTTCTATTTTCTTCAACTTCAATCTTTTAATCCCTTTTGTTCTCTCTTTTTATATCACTTGATTTAACAAGGTGTTAAACTTAGCCTTTTGCATTCAAAGAACAAGACTTTTAAATGTAAAAGACTTGTTCTTTCCGTCCCTATAACGAATGCTTTCCTCAAGTGCGTTAACAATGTTAACGTCATTCATGAAAAACGAACGAAGAGAACTCTTGAACAAATACTAAGTATGTGACCTTTTACGCCACCAGTAGCGTATAAACAATATGCCTGTAAACATAAGTGCCAGTGAGAGCCCTGTGTAAAAAACTGAAATGAAAGTGTCAGGCAGCAGATGTAATGCGCGAATGGTGATCCCCATCGCTATCATGAAGCACATGATGATCCATCCCTTTGCATCGAAAAAAGAGAAGGGGCAATTCTTTTCCTTTTTCTTTTGTTCGATCCGGCGGGTATGTTTATAGTAGAGTTTTCGGAAGACGAGAATAAAAAACAATAAGAAAACAACTGTAGCTTCGCCTACCTTGAAGAGCCAGTATTGTGAGTCGTTGAGCCAGGTCACAATGCCTATGCGTAGAATATTGGCCCCCGCTATTATCCAGACGATACCGGCTGTGATTAATAATACTTGTCTGTTTACTCCGTACTTCATGTCTATATAACAATTATTAGGTGACTTCGGATTATCGTTTTGAGAAAAAAGTAATCAGCAGTGAACCGGTGGTCAATGCTATTCCCGTACCAACGACTCCATGCCAACCGAACGCTTGCCAGAATGTTCCTGCCAGAAACGTCCCCGTAGAGGCACCTATGAAGTAAGTAGTCATAAAAATCGTATTAATGCGGTTAGAAGCACTCGGACAGAGTTCGAAGATGCGGGTCTGGTTGCTTAATTGGATACATTGCATACCTATATCGATGATAATGATGCCAGCAACTATACCCCAATAAGAGTTTTCCCCCGCAAACAGCAGGAACCAAGCCAATAAAATCAGTCCGCATCCGATGAAATTGAATCGTCTGACCCCGACTCTCCGTACATACTTTCCTACGAGGGAAGCTGACAAAGCACCGGCAATGCCACACAACCCTAACATACCGATGACATGGCTATCGGCATAGAATGGGGCACCTCCCATCTTAAATGCCAGACACGACCACATAGCCAGAAATGAACCGAAAGCAAGTGCTGCACGGACAGAGAAAATGCGAAGTTCGGGATATTGCTTCAATAATGAATACAAAGACTTCATTAAGTCGCTATACCTCCCCTGAAAGTTTGGGCGTATGTCAGGTAATACCCGCATGACCACAATACCACATAACAGCATCATACCTGCGGCGATATAATACATTTCGCGCCAGCCAAACAGTTCTCCTATAAATCCGCTGACCACTCGTGAAGCCAAGATGCCGGTCAGTAATCCCGAAACTACGATCCCTACGTTCCGTCCCTTGTTTTCCGGACGCGAGAACTGAGAGGCTATCGGGATAAATATTTGTGGCATCACCGAACAGATACCTGTGAGAAGCGAAGCACAAAGAATGATATGGATGTTAGGGGCCATTGCGATGACGAGCAACGAGAGAATCAATATGGAGAAACTAGTAAGAATGATACGTTTCCGCTGGTATAAGTCACCTAAAGGAACGATAAACAATAATCCGAGCGCATAACCGATCTGTGTCACCATGGCGATCAGATTGGTTTTAAACTCCGAAACGCCCAGTTCATGGCGAATCATGTTCAGTAAGGGCTGGTTATAGTAAAGGTTGGCTACCGATATGCCTGCAACAATGGCGAGTGTCCAAAGTATCGAAGCCGGTAATCCATCATTTTCTTTCAAAATCTGTTTCATGGTGCAAAGTTACCATTTTGGGGGCTATTCCACAAAGAACGTTGTTGAAATTGTATTTCCTTCGTCGTCTACTGCTGTCAGCGAGTGCTTTCCCGGAGCAGGGCGTAGAGAGAATTTATGGAAGTCCTGTGTCTGCATCAGGTAGGTTTCGTCCAGATGCCAGTAGACAGTTGTGTTGGGATGGCTGTGGACCAATTCGACGGTCAGCTGTCCTTGGTTACCATCCATCTGTTTAGGCAGATGGATCCGCGCTCCCATCGGAGGATAGATAAACTGCATCGGCTGGAAACGGTCTTCTCCGCATCCGGGTTTGAAGGGGGGGAGCGGATGATACTCAGGATGATGCTGTTTATAATACCACTCCCATACGGGTGGAAGGGTAAACCAGTTTCGGCGGGCAACCGGTTCACTGTCAGCACAGTTTTCGTAGATACGGAACCGTTCATCTGCTGATAGGGTGACCGGGTGGTGATAGGGGCAGGCTTCCGTTTTGAGGCCTTCCGGAAGAATTAACAGGGTATCTGTTTCTTCACAAAACCGTCCTTTCAAATGTCCGGATTGCCGACAGATCTCTGCTTCAACCAGTTTACCTTGTGGGCGCTCGAACCAAGGAGAGGAGGGGAGCAGATTGAATACATCGAACAGGACAGGCCCCGCTGTACGGGCTCCTACCAGTCCGGGCTTGCCTTCACCCGTAGCATTTCCGACCCATACACCTACGGCATATTTTGGAGTTACCCCCACTGCCCAGGCATCCCGGAAACCATAACTGGTACCCGTTTTCCAGGCAATGGTTTGCATGGAAGGAATGGTACGCCAGTCTATCTCTTCGGGACGGTTTACTTCTTTGATGGTGTCAAATGTCTGCCAGACTGCTCCGGGTTGGAATGGCGGATGTTGAATGATGGCCGGGGATCGGTGGGCGGAGAGGGAGTCCGATAATAATAAGGTACAAGGGGCCTGTACCAGTCCGTTGAGGCTGCGTCCCATATTGGCATAGGTCGAAGTGACATCCCAAAGGGTAGCTTCCGCTCCTCCCAGAATCAAAGAAAGTCCGTAGTGTCCTGAGGGACGGTTTAAGGTGGTCAGCCCTATCTGCTTCAGAAAATTGTGGAACTTGGGTACTCCATACCGTTGTAACATTGTGACCGAAGGAATGTTGAGCGAACGTGCGATGGCTTCCGAAGCCGGTACGGCACCTTCGAATTGCTGGTTGAAGTTTTGTGGAGTGAAGCCATTAATGTTGACCGGAACGTCCGGTAACAGAGTATTGGGAAGAATCTCTCCTTCCTGTAGCATTGCATAATAAAGAAAAGGCTTGAGAATGCTTCCTGTGCTGCGTGGTGACCGGATTACATCTACCTGGTTACCGCTCTTTTTCTTGTCGAAGTGTACATTGCCGCAATAAGCAATGACCTGATTGGTACGAATGTCAATTACGAGGATGGCCATATTTCGGATATCACTTCGCTTGAATTCGCTGTTCCACCGTTCTACCAGACTTTCTATCTGAGTTTGTATACCCTTGTCGATGGTCGATACGGAATATTTTCCATTTCGGGTCTGATAGAAATGGTCTGTCAGATGGGGGGCTATCTGTGGAAGAGGCAAAGGTTCCTGGGGGAGTGGCTCACTGATAGCCAGTTCATAAGTGGAAGTATCGAGAATACCTTTTTGGTGCAGGTGTGTCAGCAGTCGGTTTCGTTTGTCAAGTAATGCTTGCCGGCTTTTCGAAAGGTGGATCATGGCGGGAGAGTTGGGAAGTACGGCAAGCATAGCCGATTCCGCCCAGGACAGTTCTTCTGCCGAGTGTCCGAAATAGCGCCATGCAGCAGCATCCAGTCCCACTACATTACCTCCGAAGGGGGCATGCGAAACATAAAGTGACAATATCTTCTTCTTGGAATAACGGAACTCCAGCCGGGTGGCTCCTATCATCTCGATCAGTTTTTCCTTGAATGTACGCGGCTTGTTCCGTGCCAGCCGAATCGTTTGCATCGTAAGAGTGCTTCCCCCGCTGACGATTCGCTTGTGTCTGAGATTTTGCAGGGCGGCTCTGCCTATTGCCAAGGGGCTGATTCCCCAATGGCGGTAGAATTGACGGTCTTCAAATTCAACCAGACAGGTAGCTACTTTTTCCGGTGTGTTGTCGCGCGGAGGGAAACGCCATTGTCCATCCGTGGCGATACGGGCACCGAGAAGTTCCCCATTACGGTCGACCAAGACAGTAGAATAGGGAGAGGTGAATAATTGCCGGGGAAGACAAAATAAGTATAGGAGAAGTAGGAGGAAGAGAGAAATCTTCCACCAACTTTTGAAATATTTCTTCCACCCCCTCCCTTGTGGGGAGGGGGGAAGATTGTCTGGTTTAAGAATACGGTTCATCAGGTTTTATTTGATAGTTTTACCTGATGACTTGCGTCCTTCCGGCCTGTGTCCTTGCCTGTGCATTAGCATCATACATCGCTTCACACTGGATAGCCGGCATAACAAAATCACCGGCATAGGTCGCCTGTAAGCGGACGGTAAATGTTTTGGCTTGTCCCTGCTGTAAGTTAAAGTAGGTCAGTATCCGGTCATCACGAATATCCTGATAGCTATAAGGAGCAGAGGTTGTAATCTGTCCTGCCATTCGTTCATTAAAGATCTCCCAGCCGGCAGGAATGATATGTATCAGTGCCAGATTCGTATAATCCGTCGTACCACTGATATTGGCTACAGTTACCACTGCCATAAAGTCCGTACCCTGATTCAGAGAACGTGTATCTATCGGCGAGCCGTTATTGTCTAAATACCTTACGTTCAGGCGTAGATTATTGGCCATCGGCGGCAATGTGTCGTTCAGTAATTGGGTACGTGTGATCAGATCTGCGTTTAGAGATCCTTTCCCGTTATTTTTCAGGATTACTTTTCCTTCATGTGGTGAAGTGGGGAGTGATGCCTCGTATATGGCTTTGGCTGATTTTACAGCCGGTTGCTGTTTGCCATTCAACGTCCAGTTAAAGTCCAGCGTACCGGACAGTTTTTCTGCCAAACGTCCCATTGCCATCAATGAAAAGGCAGTAGACTGTGTGCTGAACCATGTCTCTTGTGCCAGGTTGTGTGAAACGATTTTGGCTTGTTCCATGGCCTCACGCTGGCGGTTCATCAGCAGTAAGGTTTCAAGTATCATTGCTTCGTCACGATCGGACGAACCGTATACATAGTTATTCGATGAATAAGGTTCTACGGTTGTCTTAGCACTGAATACCAGTTCACCGGCTGCTTTCTCTTTGCCGTTGAGTGCATAGGCGGCTGCCAAACGCCATTTGGCTTGTTGCGAGAGTGCCGGCAATTCTTTCATCCGGTTCATGGCTCCATGTTCAGGTGATCCCGCCAGAGCCAGTGTGTAAAGGCGGAAAGTCTGCTGGAGGTCTGCCTGCCAATGCCACCAGTTCTGCTCTTGTGTGACGGGTTGCCAATTCTGGGATGCTGCCTTTTGGAAGCGTTTCCATTTGTTCAATACATTGCTGTTCACTGCATAACCCTTTTCTTGTGCCAATACCAGGAACATACCTGCATAAGAGGTGATCCATTCGTTTGCCGAGGCATCTCCCGGCCAATAGACGAAGCCTCCGTTGGGAAGTTGACGCCCGTATAGTTGACGGATGGCTTCCTGTACATTGGTTTTTATCTTTTCCGATTCCTCGTTGTCTACTGTTTTGAACTGGCTGACGAACAGCAGTGGAAGGGCTTTTGAAGTCAGTTGCTCTGTACAGTTGTGCTGATAATTGTATAGGAAATCGAAACGGCGGCTTATGTCGACAGACGGGATGCGTGAGACCTCCAACTGTATACTGTTTCCTTCCGAACCGTTACTTAACTGGTAATGGAGCTCTTCACTCTTTCCGGCTTCCACCCATTTACTCTCACGCAAAGTGACTACCGGATTCGGATTACGTACCTCTATCTCGATTGTTTCTTTGGTACTTTGTCCGTTACCGTTAGCAGCCAGATGGATGGTAGCTTTCCCGGTTTTCGTACTTGTCTTTAATTTAAAGAAGATAAGCCGGTCACCGGTTTGGTTGAAAGTAAGCGTCTGCTGCTTGCTGCCGTTCACTTGTACTCCGGCACCGGAAGCCTGTATGGATACGTTTACATTCTTCACACTGTTTTCCAATGCGAATACGTTAACAGGAACTTCAATCTCTTCACCGGTACTCAGTACACGTGGCAGTGTCGAAAGAATCATTAACGGAGTGCGTACAGGAGCAGTTTTTTCTGCATTTCCGTATGCTCCGTTCTGACCGGCCACTACCATGGCACGTACGGAACCTACATACATCGGTAAAGTAATCTGGTGAGTGCGGCTTTTTCCTTTGGCAATACTGAAAGGACCGATGAATTTCACTACCGGCTTGAAGCGGTTTGCTTTCTGGTCCGATGGCTTCAGGGTTTCATCACCGCCTGTACTGAACATCGATCCATAGCTTCCCGCTGTGGCTCCCAGTACATCGTCATACATATCCCAAGTACGGATTCCCAGTGCCTCACGGGCATAGAAACTGTTCCAGGGATCCGGTGTCTTGAAGTTGGTTAAATCAAGCAGCCCGTCATCTACAATAGCGAGCGTATAAGTCATCGGTTTACCGTGCTTTTCGCTTACGGTCAGGTTGAATGCCTGTTCGGGACGAAGCACTTCCGGCATCTTGATTTGCGGCTCAAGAACCGTTTGCTTATCAGTTACGAATACCGGCATTATACCGTACATGCGGATAGGGAGGTCGTTTACCGTTTGCGCATGGGGTTGCAGCAGGCTGATATGAAGATAAACATTCGGAGCCATTTCGGGAGTCACCTTAAACTGATATTTGGTGTCCTCCTTCCCCGATACTTCAATCCACTCCCGTTGAATTACGGACGAACCGTTTTCAAGTGTTACCAGTGCTCTTCCTCCTGCGGAAGCCGGTAATATGGCTGTTACGGTTTCTCCCGGTTCATAGGAGTCCTTGTCGATGGAGAAAGATAACATCTTGATACCACTCGGGTCACTCTTGTTGGAACGTCCCCGCCAGTCAGGCCAGTCCACATAGATGGTACCTCCCGTAGCATGTCCGCTTTCGCGGTCTTTTACGTAAACCAGATACCGTCCCCAATCCGGATAATTCACTCTGAAGCTGAATTGTCCCTTTCCGTCTACTGTGTTGAGTCGTCCTGTAGCTACGGGGCTGATGGAGCTGCTGTTGATGTATGTTTCGAATGATTCGTTATCGTTTTCCCACCACCAACTCCAACTGATGCGGTATATTTTGTATTCCAGCCCGGAACGGTTCACCGGTTTTCCGTCGGGACTGACTGTAATGACATCAAACACATGATCTTTATCTGTTTCGATATATCTGCCCTGCGGTTGGTTCAGGTTGATACCTACGTATGACGGGAAAGGAGAGTAGGGGACAGACTGAGTTTGAATACTGGCATCTCCACCCGGCTCGAATACCTGAGTCGTGATGTTGGCTTGAAGCATGCCCGGGGCATTTTCCGAGGCAGGAAGTTTCAACATGAATCCGGCATTGCCACTTTCGTCCAGTGTACCACTGAATACATCGGTTCTTACCGAGGTGAATTCCGTAGCCGGATTATTGAAAATGTAAGTTCCATAATTCTTGAATTGGGTGTTGACTTTCGATAAAGACATTTCTACCTTTGCCTTCAGGCGTGATGCAGTGGCTCCTGTCAGCCATGCTGACGAAAGGTGTGCCTGTACTTCTTTATCTGAAGCTTTCAGGATTTCTCCCGGCAATTTCAGGTTTATTTTCAGTCGGTTCGGCTTGATGGTTTCTACCCGAAGCGCTTTGTGAAAGGCAGTACCTCCCACCTTTATGTACGCATTCCATAGTCCGGTTGGGTCTTCTGCCTGCGTCGGGATCTTGAATGTATAGAATCCATTCAGTCCGTTGGTTGAAATAAGTTTGCTATAAAATTGCCCCCTTGGATTATAGAGCTCCAATGCTACAGGATGTTTGTCCGGAATACGTTTGGTACGATCTTCCAGAATAAACGAGATATGCAGAGTGTCTCCCGGACGCCATACTCCTCTTTCACCGTACACAAATCCTTTCAAGCCTTTTTGGATATCCTTGCCGCCCACATCAAAGCGGCTGGTGGACTGTTCTTCTCCGTCTGCTACTTTTACGTAGGCTTTTTGCTTATCTGATTCCGCTACTACGATGAAAGGCACTCCTTTCGTTTCAATTGTGGCGAAACCTTCCGAATCCGTCACAGCTTTGCCTACAGGCTGTAACTGGAAATTGTAAACAGTGACTTGGGCTTTTTCCACCGGTTTGGTATCCAGGATGTTGTTTACTGCTATCCAAAGTTTATTCATTGAATTGCGTTTCACAATCATGCCGATGTTGGAAGCCAGCACATTACAGGTGGCTATCCGGTCAGATGTCATGTAATAAGACGGGTGACAAGGGTTGTCCCGTTCATCCCATCGGTACTGACTCCAGTCGGCATTTTCATTTCCGCTGAAATAATAATATGTTTCGGGTTTGTCCCAGACTGCTTCATCTTCTTCCGGAAGAGTGCCGGATGTGACTTTGGTCAAAGATTCGGTTTCCTCGGAAAATTGCATTCTCGGGCTTTCACCACCACAAGGGTAGGCCGAATACTCCTGTTTGAACGAAAGGATGACACGATAAATAGCACCCGGTTCCTGATGGATCAGACCTGCCAGGTCAATAGAATAGTTTTCCCATTTATGGAGGTCTTTTGATGAATCTTTGCCTAAAAACAATGTTTTTTTGTAAACCAGTCTTCCGGACCTTCTTAATTCATTGGCCGAAGAAAGCGAATTGTTTTGCATAAACATCAGTACATTGTTTTCAAAGATGCGGATAACCCGCAAATCTACTGCATACAGGTTGACGGCCCGGAACGGAATGACAAGGTTTTTTGAGTCGGGAATAATGGCACCTGCAGAGGCTATTTCTACCTGAGGTTTCAGACTCAGTTCGCCGAAAGAGATAGAGTGTGAGTTTCCCAGTGCTTTTCCTTGGCTGTTTTTTATGCCTTCGTGTATTTTCAGTGTAAGCTTGCTGAGCTGACTGGCTTCAAAATAAACATTCACACGGTTATCCGTTACCTGAAAGATATACGAAGAAGTCTCCGGTATTTCGATCAGTCCTTTTAAATCCTGAGCATCCGAAACCGGGTCTGAGAAGACGATTTGTATTCCGTTTTCCGGTTGGTCGATACGTTCGGCAGAAAGGAAGCGGAAACTGTCTTTGGCAGGAATAGTGATTGTTTCACTTTGCTTCCGGTCAATTCCGGCGGACTTTCCGTCTGCTGTGATTTCAAGTTCGTAGTCTTGTTTATTTCTTTGGATATTGCCGATGACGAAGCTATAGGCTGACGGATTGGAGGTGGACTCTACGGTGACTGTCGGAGAAGACAGCCCGCCACTGGCAGAAAGCATTTTTTCTACCTGCTCCTTAGTCGTTTTATCGCTGAAGCGGATCTCTCCTTTCACAGTTACTTTATCGGGTGAAGAGGCGGTTATTTCAAGCGGAGCTGTATGTAATGTGAAATTGCTTTCCTGTACCCGGAAGGAGAAGTCGAATGATTTCAATTTACTATCCACTTCAACGAAATTTCCCAGCTGGAATGTTCCCTGATACAGTTCTCCCGGTTTCAGTTGTCCCTCTTCCGGAAGAAACTCGACAGTATTATTACTGACCCAATAGGCCTTCCCTTTTATCGAAGGAGTGAAACGGAACGGATTATCCTTCAGTTCATTGTTTAAGTCCACCATCTGTTGGTCCTGTGTCAACTCAATCTGTATGGGAGAAGATTGAGAAATGACACCGCCCGTATAGGCATTGACGTAAGGAGCATATTCTGAAGACGGAATAATTTCTTTAGCGCTGCGTGTGCAAGCAAATAATCCTGCGATGATGATCATAAGCACACCGGAGAACAGAATTAAAAGATTCTTTTTCCCTTTCATAATGAATCATTTTTAGTTATTTATTATTCTATCTATCCATCCCGATTCTATCTGTCCGATAGTCGCTTTCGAATAAACCTTTCTTCCATCCATGTAAAGGTACTTTTCTCTATGGATTTTTTTAAATGTCTGTATCCCTATCGGGAGTTTGTAGGTTAGGTTAATCATATACTTCAAAAGTTTAGTTATACAAAAATACAATTTATCTTCTTAAAAAGGGTTCGTAAAGCTTTGTTTTTTAAAGTGCTTGTTTACCAAACAATTTATCCTATGTTCTCGCCTAAATCCGAATGTTCGGATATTAGCTGGATTATCATTATCCGCTTCGTGTTTTCGCTTACTCTAAACTGATTGTCTATGCGTTCTCCTATCAACCAGGCAATTCGTTCTCCGCAACACAACACCCATTGTTTCTTCTTGTCACTCAGGGAGAACTTCCGGTCCGTCAAATAGTCGCTTACACGCTTTTTGCCGATCATTCCAAAAGGAATAAACACATCACCTTGTTTCCATTTTCTTATACACCATGCTGCATCCATCTTGTCTGCATCAAAGCAAGCTGTTTTTTTATCTTTGGGAATTATAAATTCAGGAGTATAATCATATACTTCCGTAACCAAACGGAAAGGTGGTTTGGCTTCTTCCTCCTTTATATCTTCTTCAATTAGCAGCAATTCCCGGTCTTTTATGACTTTCCACCCTTTACCGATGAAGACTTTTCCCGGCTGTCCGTCGAGTGATTGCTGTATACTTTCTATTTGGGCGGCGTTAAAACCGAGCGGATGCAACAGTTCGAAAAGGATGGCTCCCCGTACCGGTTCTTGCAGTAAAGCCTCTATCCGGATACCTTCGGAGGTCAGCACGCGTGTCCGTGCTTCTTCTATACCTTTATTGTATAGAGTTGCCGTGTCATTCAGGTAGTTAGTCGTGCGGATAATGCTCTCTTTAACCGATGGATTGATTTCCTGCATCAGAGGTAACAGGTTCAAACGAATTTTATTCCGGGTATAATCATCCAAAAGATTGGTGCTGTCCGTTACATAATCCTGATTTATATGTTGCAAATATGTGATTATTTCATCGCGGCTCAGGCAAAGCAAAGGGCGTACGATGTTTCCGTTCCGTGGACGAATTCCGAGCAATCCGTTAATGCCGGTACCCCGGATCAGGTTCAGTAATACAGTCTCTACGCTGTCATCTTTATGGTGAGCTACTGCGATAACAGCTGCTCCACGCTGTTTCCTAAGCGTTTCGAACCACTCGTAGCGTAATTCACGGGCCGCCATCTCGATAGAAATGTGTTTGTCGGCGGCATATTGAATTGTATCAAAATGTACGGTATGTAAAGGCACTTCCGCTTCATGGCACAACTGGCGTACAAATGCTTCATCTCTGTCCGATTCTTTATCCCGCAGATGGAAATTGCAGTGAGTAGCTTCACAGGTGTACCCCATTGATAACAACAATCGTAGCAAAGCCACAGAATCGGCTCCGCCGCTTAGTGCTACCAATACCTTGTCATTCAGATAAAAGAGCTTCTCTTTTTCGATGTATTGTGCTATTCTATGTTGTATCATATTGCAAAGATAATAGTTTTGTCAATACGGATAAGAATTCCTCCTTATTTAAAAACAATCTAAATAATTTGCATGCCACAAAGTTATGAATTATCTTTGCGCCAAAATTAGAGGTACACACACTATGCGATTGTCCGAATTAAAAACAGGTGAGAAGGGGGTCATAGTCAAAGTGCTGGGACACGGCGGCTTCCGTAAACGGATTGTGGAGATGGGGTTTATTAAAGGAAAAACCGTAGAAGTATTGCTTAATGCTCCACTGAAAGACCCGATCAAATACAAAATAATGGGTTATGAAATCTCTCTGCGGCGACAGGAGGCTGATATGATCGAGATCATCAGCGAGCAGGAGGCAAAGTCACAAACACAGGAATCTGCTTATCATCAGGGATTGACCGAAGATATTGACGTAAAAGAGGAAGACTTGAAGCGGGTGGCCCTTGGAAAACGGCGTACGATTAATGTAGCGCTGGTCGGTAATCCGAATTGTGGTAAGACTTCTCTTTTCAATCTGGCTTCAGGAGCCCACGAACATGTAGGCAATTATAGCGGTGTGACCGTAGATGCCAAAGAAGGATATTTTGATTTCCAGGGTTATCACTTCAAGATAGTCGACTTACCTGGCACTTATTCTCTGTCAGCTTATACTCCCGAAGAAATTTATGTCCGCCGCCACATCATTGATGAAACGCCGGATGTGATCATTAATGTGGTCGATTCTTCCAACTTGGAGCGTAATCTTTATCTTACTACCCAGCTTATCGATATGAATGTACGTATGGTGGTAGCTCTCAATATGTACGATGAACTGGAAACCAGTGGTAATACTCTTGACCACCGCTTGTTGGGCAATTTGTTCGGTGTTCCGATGGTACCTACTGTTTGCAAGAAAAATATCGGAGTAGACCGTCTTTTCCATGTAGTTATCAATCTCTACGAAGGTGCCGACTTTATTGATAAAAAAGGGCATATCCATCCGGAAGTGGCTAAGGAAATCATGGATTGGCATCAGACTCTGCCTAACTTTAAGGATCACGGCGAACATCCTGCCGACTATACCCATGGTAAAGAACCGGTGGGCAAAGTATTCCGCCATATTCATATCAATCATGGCCCCGATTTGGAGAAGGCTATCGATGCGGTGAAAGAAGAAATCTCAAAGAACGAATTTATCCGCCATAAATATTCTACCCGTTATCTGGCTATCAAATTACTGGAGAATGATCCTGAAATAGAACGCTTCATTCGTACTTTACCTAATGCTGCAGAGGTGGAAAAGAAACGGGATAAAGCGGCCCGGCGTATACAGGAGACAATGAACGAAGATAGCGAATCTGCTTTGACAGATGCTAAATATGGTTTTATCAGTGGAGCGTTGAAAGAAACTTTCACCGACAATCATCTGGAGCAGGAACAGACAACGAAGGTGCTCGACTCCATTGTGACCCATCGCATTTGGGGATATCCCATTTTCTTCCTTTTTATGTATCTGATGTTCGAGGGTACGTTTGTAATTGGGGAGTACCCGATGATGGGTATCGAGTGGCTTGTCGAGGTGATGGGTAACCTGATTCGGGATAACATGTCCGAGGGCCCGCTGAAGGATATGATGATTGACGGTATCATTGGTGGAGTCGGAGGAGTGATTGTATTTCTGCCCAACATCCTGATATTGTATTTCTGTATTTCCTTGATGGAAGATTCGGGTTATATGGCCCGTGCCGCATTTATTATGGATAAAATCATGCATAAGATGGGCTTGCACGGTAAGTCGTTCATTCCTTTGATAATGGGTTTCGGGTGTAATGTGCCTGCAATAATGGCTTCACGTACCATTGAGAACCGGAAGAGCCGTCTGATCACCATGCTTGTCAATCCGTTGATGTCGTGCAGTGCCCGTCTGCCTATCTACCTGGTATTGGTGGGTGCTTTCTTTCCTAATAATGGCAGTTTGGTTTTATTGGGAATTTATGTTATCGGAATCGCATTGGCGGTTATTATGGCTCGTTTGTTCAGCCGTTTTCTGGTGAAGGGAGATGATACTCCGTTCGTGATGGAACTTCCACCTTACCGCATGCCGACTATGAAGTCTATCTTCCGGCATACATGGGAAAAAGGCGCGCAATACCTCAAAAAGATGGGAGGTATCATTATGATTGCTTCCATTATCATTTGGTTTTTGGGCTATTATCCGGATCATAATGCTTATCCTACCCAGGCGGAACAGCAGGAAAACTCTTATATCGGGCAGATAGGTCAGGCAGTGGAGCCTGTACTTGAACCGTTAGGATTCGATTGGAAGCTGAGTATCGGTCTTCTTTCCGGTGTGGGTGCCAAGGAGTTGGTAGTAAGTACGCTCGGTGTACTTTATACAAATGATGCCGATGCGGTCAGTCTGGCCGAACGGATTCCGATCACTCCGCTTGCAGCGTTCAGCTATATGCTGTTTGTGCTGATCTACTTCCCGTGCATTGCCACGTTGGTGGCCATCAAGCAAGAGTCCGGTAGTTGGAAGTGGGCTATCTTTACGGCAGGATATACCACAGCATTGGCATGGATTGTTTCATTTGCCGTTTATCAGATAGGAGGATTGTTTTTATGAATTGGCAAGAATGGGTTGTCGGGTTACTGATTATATTGTGTGTAGCCCGCATCCTCTATGGTATTTATGTTTTTTTTCGTCGTGTGAAAGAAAATGATAACCCTTGTGCAAGTTGTGCAAGTGGCTGTGAATTAAAGGATATGATGGATAAGAAGCGGAAAGAGTGTTCGTCTAAGAAAAAAAAGACAAAGAAAAATTGCTGCGGATAGTTTGGTAGTTTCAAAATTTGTACTACCTTTGCAACCGCAAACGAGAAACAAGGTTCCTTGGATGAGTGGCTTAGTCAGCGGTCTGCAAAACCGTGTACGGCGGTTCGAATCCGCCAGGAACCTCTAAAGCCAAAGAAGGATTAGAATGAAAATTTCTAATCCTTCTGTTTTTTAAGTACTTACGTCCTCTGTGGTGGAAGGATTGGAAGAAGAATTTTCATAGTTTTCAGCTTTTGTTTTACAATTGTTTTACAGTAAAACGGAGAAAAATTGTAATGAAAGCTACGATTAAGATTGAGTTGCGCAAAGATTACGCAACCAAAGAAGGCAAACAAATGGTTTGTCTGCGTTACACTGCCTACCGCCGTTCTACTTTAATCAGTATGAACATAGCGGTATTACCTAAGCATTGGAATAAAGTATCGAATACGGTGCGTGCTTCCGAACCTCGTTGTTACTACTACAACAAAGCCATCAGTGAAGTTTATCAGAAGGCAGACACGATAGTTATGGAGAATTTCTTTGCTCCGTTGCCTCTTCCCCAATTCTTGGAACGCCTGAAAGACAAGCATCATGGCAATACGGATTTCTATGTTTTCATAGAGAATGAGATAGAGCAGCTAAAGCAATCACGTGCAGCCGGAACGATTTCTAACTATTACAAGCTAATCAATACCATGAGAGAATGGAAGCCTACCCTTTCTTTTGGTGAGATTACTTTGGACTTTATCCAGCAGTTCCACAATCACGAACTGGAAGTTGGCAATATTCTTTCCACTGTTTATAAGAAGCACTCTAACTTGAAATTCTTGATTGGTATCGCTGTCGATAAGGAGAAGCTGGCAAAGAACCCCTATGAAAAGTTTGAAATCAAAAAGAACATCAAGGCACAAAACAATGATGTGCTTACAGAGGAAGAACTCAAAAGACTACAAGCTGTGTACGATAAGAAAGAATACAGTAAAGGAAAACAGGAAGTATTGAGAGAATTTCTGTTTAGCTGCTATACCAGCTTATCTTTTGCAGAGTTCTCTGTACTGACTTACTCGGACATCAAACCGATAACGGTTGATACAGGTGAAACATACCTTATATTATGTAATGAGCGCACCAAAACCAGCGTGACTTACAAAATCCCCATCGTATCGCCTATAGTCGTGGCTCTGCTTGGAAATGGCGAACCTTGCCAAAAGATTTTCTCGCCTATTTCTAATCAGCCGACAAACCGTTATCTCAAAGATATAATGGCTGATTTGAAGATTGATAAAACAATGACCTTTCACCGGGCACGGCACAGTTTCCGAACGATTGCTGCAAAGAAAGGTATTCGTGACGGGATAGCCGAACGTATAATGGGGCACGCAGAAGGTAATGATATCAAGGATATTTATACTCACTTGCATGATGAAGATATTGTGAAGGAGATGCGAGATAAGTGGGTGGTGTAATATGAGTGCATTTTCCACACTTTCTGCATTTTAATGAATAATATGCTGTAAATCCGTTGTTTGATAATGTAAATGAAGTGCGGATAAAATAAAACTGACGAAGAAACAAGCAATAGTTAGTCTTTTTCTTTTCGTCAGTTTTTCGTCTCAAAGTAACAATCTAACATATTGATTGAGATAAGAAATACAAGATTTTTTGTGTTTTTCCAAGTTATTTCAAATATAATTCTTACCTTTGTAACCAATAATTTAAAATGTTCACGATTTATGTGTTGTGCTTCCGTGTAAATACCATATTGCGAGTTCGCATCTCTAACCTTTGAGATGTCAATGGTACTAAATAGGCATCCCTTGTCTATCAGAAGTTTAGTGCCTTGTCGGAATATGGGAAATCTCAGTTTTATTTAATTTATTTTTTATCAACTGTATATTGGTCTATCAGTTTACTGATGGCTGGTAGCTGATATAGTAATAATATTTGAGATTATGATTTACCCGAATAATTTTGAACAGAGAATTGGAATTGATACAGTTCGTCAATATATTATAGAAAAGTGTTTATGCTCTCTTGGAGAAGAGAAAGTAACAAATATGAGTTTCTCAACAGACTTTGCCACCCTTGAAAAATGGTTAGAGCAAACAGGAGAGTTTGCGCAGATTATACGAAATAAAGAGGATTTTCCTACAGATAATTTTTTGGATGTCCGTGATTCTTTACACAAGATAAAGAATGATGTTACCGCTTGGCTCTCAGAAGAAGAAATTTCAAACTTAATGAATTCATTGCAAGCAATCAATAATATAGTAAACTATTTGCATGCGGCAAAGACAGACAAGGGGGAGTTTAAATACCCTGCTTTAACTATAATGGCAGACAGTATCAAAATTTTTCCTGTAATTATAGATAAGGCAAACTCTATATTAGATAAATCATCACACCAAGTTAAAGATAATGCCTCACGTCAGCTTGCAGATATCCGCAGAAATAAGATGGAAGCAACAAAAGCTGTATCACGTAATATGCAAAATGCTATACGTGATGCCCAGAAAGCTGGTTTATTAGGAAAAGATGCAAGTATCAGTTTGCGTGATGGACATATGGTAATCCCTGTTGATGCCGCTAATAAACGAAAAATCAAAGGACGTGTGCATGACGGTTCAGGGAGTGGAAAAACCGTATTTATTGAGCCCGAAGCCGTTGCAGAAGCAAATAACCGACTTCGAGAATTAGAAGCCGATGAACGTCGTGAGGTTGTGAAAATTCTTATAGAATTTACAGACCTTATCCGCCCGCATTTATCAGACCTTTCCCATTCATACAACTTTATGGGTGATATTGATTTTATTCGTGCAAAAGCATTATTTGGAGTACGTATAAATGGCATTAAACCGATTTTTGAGAACAAACAGCAAGTAGAATGGGCACAAGCTATACATCCCTTATTGAACATACAGCTATTTCAACAGGGAAAGCAAGCGCATCCTTTAGATATTGTTCTAAACGAAAAAAATAGATTACTAATCGTTTCAGGAGCAAACGCTGGGGGAAAGTCTCTTTGTCTGAAAACAGTTGCACTCCTACAGTATATGTTACAATGTGGATTACTTATTCCTGTACATGAAAATTCACGAACCGGAATATTTGACCATATATTTGTGGATATAGGTGACGGACAAAGCATAGAGAACAGTCTTAGTACATATACTTCACATCTTACAAATATGAAGTATTTTGTGGAGCGATGCAATAATAAGACGCTAATCTTAATCGATGAATTCGGGAGCGGAACAGAGCCACAAATAGGTGGCGCCATTGCCGAAACTTTGCTTGACAGATTTAATCGAAAGGGTAGCTTCGGAGTTATCACTACACATTTTCAAAACTTAAAACATTTCGCCTATGAGACTGATGGTATTATTAATGGCGCAATGCTTTACGATGCTGAACGTATGCAACCCCTTTATAGACTTTCTATTGGTAATCCGGGTAGCTCTTTTGCCGTTGAGGTCGCAACACGGATTGGTTTACCGAAAGATATTATTATCGAATCCTCCGCAAAGTTAGGAGAAGATTTTATTAATATGGATAGTTTTTTACAGTCTATAGCCCGTGATAAGATTTTTTGGGAAGATAGAAGAAAAGAGATTTTAGGGAATAGTAATTCAGAACTTGGGAAAGAGGCAACTTTATCTGCTACAATGAAGACAGGTAAACTGACTAAAGAACAATCCTTGAAAAATACCATAATCGAAAAAGGAGATATTGTTAGATTGAAGGGACAAACCGCCACCGGAAATGTCTTAGAGATACAAGGTAAGCAAGTGATAGTTGCCTTTGGATTACTTAAAAGCACTGTTGCTTTAGACAGATTAGAATTAATAAGTAAAAGAAAATCTTAAAAAAGAAAAGATAATAGCGGCAAGGGGGTATATTCAGTTTTGAAATTTACCCCCTTACTATTATATCTCAAAAGAAACATTTAGCTATGTGGGATATTCTTGACACCAAACTATATGCAATATTATCAAATCCTTTATATAAAAGTAGCTCGGACTCTGAAGGGGAATTAAAAGATGTATATAAAGAATTTATGGAAACATTAATTTTATATTTAGATACAGAAAACGATAATAGAAAACGTATTCGTACGCTCAATATAACACAAGTAGAATTTGAAATGATAAAATCT
Source organism: Bacteroides fragilis (assembly GCF_019583405.1). GTDB lineage: Bacteria > Bacteroidota > Bacteroidia > Bacteroidales > Bacteroidaceae > Bacteroides > Bacteroides fragilis_B. The sequence goes on from NZ_SZUU01000003.1 coordinate 541,919, forward strand.
TTGGAATTATCATATGGGAATAAAGGAGATATTTTAAAAATAGTTTATTCAGATAAAGTTTTATTGTTGATTAACAAAGAATTAGAACTAATATATCGCCAAATGCAATATCCAAAATATTTCATTAATATAGAAACAAAATGGCAATCTCCTTTATATCTGAATCCGAGTGTTATTAATTACACAGATGTTATGGAAAATATTTGTGGGCTTTATTATTCAAACAGCATTAATGGTATTGATGGAAAAAATATTCCTTTTAGTATGTTAGCTAATGGTTTTGAACTTTTATTTAATTTCAAATTTGCGGATATATACAAAAAAAGAGATGAAGTACTTAAGCGGAAACCCGATAAACGTACTGGCTTTTTAAGCCGTATAAGTATGGCTATTAGTCAGAAGAGCAAAGAAAATGGTTTTTTATGAGATATGATTACCTGTTGGTTTTCAATGATATATAAAATATTTATCAGGGAGTAGATGGTCTGTTCCCCGTCTTTTTTCAACCCTATTTTCTGAACTTTGCTTCATCAATCGATTGACAAATAAGTATGTATAATCAGAAAAATGAAGCAAATGTATATAGAAAACTACGATTTCAAGGAGTGGATGCAGAAGCTGTTCGATAAGCTGGATGAGCTTTGTAAGGATGTACGGGCACTGCACACTGCCGATAAGGTACTGCCCGAAGATGACAACCTGCTGGATAATCAGGACTTGTGCCTGCTGTTCAAAGTGAGTATCAAGACCTTGCAGCGATACCGTGCCATTGGTGTACTGCCTTACTTTACCCTTAGTGGAAAAGTGTATTACCGTGCTTCGGATGTACGGGCATTCATTAAGGAACGGTTCAATGCTGTTACGCTGCGCAAGTTCGAGAAAGAACACTGCGCCAAAAAGAAGAAGTGAAATAGAGAAGCCGAAGTGGTGGGTATCAACCGCTCCGGCTTTCTGCTTCTTATGGCTTCCCTAACTTGTTCGCCTGTTCCTTTAAATGTTTAGCTTGCTCGTCCAGCAGCCTTGCCTTTTCCAGTGCTTCCGCTTGCTTTCGGCTTCGGTATTCAAAATCAATCACCGTATCAGTCAGGCTTTGGATAAAAGCGTTATCCCGTTCCCGGCTGAAATTCATTTCCAGCAAATTGATGTCGCTTCCCTCTGCTTTTCCTTTCATCAGGAGATAACGGTATTTTATATCATTGTCCTGTAACTGCTGCATACGTTCTACAAAACGAATGTTCAACGCCAGCGATACAAGGCAAACGATACATCCTGCTGAAAAAAGAAAGAATTTCGGTTGCAGGAACGGAGTTATCCGGCTTAGAATTCTATCGTAGCGTGAAACGGGTTCCGCCTTTTCAGGCTGCTGCGCATCTGCCGGAAATAATACCTTTAACCGTTCCTTAAAATACCTGTGCGAAGCCACAATCATTCCCTTTATATCTTCAAGGTCTTGTTTCTGATTTTCAGACTGCCCTTTCCTGATACTGCCGATTTGGTTTAGAACCTCCTGCACTGCGTTTTCAGGAATAGTGGGCTTGTTCCGTATCTCCAAAATGCGCTGCTCGATAACATCCAACCGGTTTATCGTTTCCTTCCGGCTGGCAGGTGTAACCTGCTGTTCCTGCTTCTCTTTCAGTTCCGTAACCATAGAGAGAAGCCCCTCTAAAATCAAATTCTCTTCCATACGCCTATAACTTAAATTGTCGTTTCTTTTTCTTCTTCTTTTTTCTTAAATCAGGGTTGTCGGGTATTTCATCAGCCGGAGAGGATGAAGCGGAAAACAGACCGCCCAAACCTGTGACAAATGAATTATCCGCTTTGCCGGGCATGGGTGCTGGCTCTCGAATGGGTTCGCCAACCGACTGCCTATTACTTCCGGCAGTAGTCAGTCCTGCATCCCCGAAATGTTTATCTAATTTTGAATAGCTGAAATTCCGGTCTATCTCCGAACCCTTGAACGTATATTCGCCTTTGGAAAAGGAAATGCCCTGTATTTCATCTGTCTGCCCTTTGTACTTGAACTGAATGCCAATACCTTTTTCAGATAACTGCCGTTGTAGCTGTTGCCAGTTCCGGGATTTGCCGATTTCATTCTTTACAGCCGTGTAAATCTCGTATTTCGATTTGTCCGGCTCTCGCAAACGGTGCTGCTTTACCTGTTCCTTTCCAACAGCAAAGTAAAGTCCGTGTTTGGTTTTCAGTTTCTTGCAAACTTGTTCGTTCCGGTACATATCGTTTTTATCGGATATGGTCTTGCCGTTGTTGTCTATCCGGTTGAATACGATATGCACGTGCGGATGCTCCCTGTCTTGGTGGCGCACGATGATGTACTGCGTATCAGTGATTTTCATTTCACGCATATATTCCTGCGCCAATTGTATCATCTTCTCGTCTGTCAGCTTTGGCACATCCACTGCCGAATAACTTAGTGCAATGTGTCCGACTGGCTTCTTTAAGCCGGGGTTCATTTCGGTTTGCATACAGAAACTGCGTATGATGTGCCGACTACTTTCCGCTAACACTCCCTCGGCATGAAGCAAGGCTGCCTGTTCCTTACCCAGCACATAGTTTACACAACCTTTAAAGCCGCTTCCTTTTTTTATTTTTCCAATCATCCGATAGTTGGTTTATGATTTCAACGATTCTATTTTTCAGTTTCACCAGTTCCACTGCCACCAGTGCGAATCCTCCGGCATTGGCACGGTGCGCCAGTTGGTTGATGTTGTTGGCTTCCCCTGCCAGCTTGCGGATAGTGTCGGCATCCTGCCTGTTCAGCTGGGGTGTTATCTCTGCCGAAACGACCGCTTGCCGGACGTACTCGCTGACGGGCAGACCGGATTCTCCTGCTCGCTTCTTGATGGCGTAGTATTGAAGCTCGGTGAGCTTCGTACTGACTACCCGTTTCTGTTTGTCTATCCGGTTCTTTGCCGGGCGACCTCCTGCCTTGTTCCTTATCTCTGTCATACGTTTTGCTTATTAGTTGAGTATCTTAAAAATTGCGACCAACGGGAGAAATTTTCTTTGCGGATGAGCAAAGCAAGGGTTTCGGTCTACCGAAACATAACCTTGCTCTCCCAAAATCACACTGCTTGCCGTTGGTACATTGCGCCTTTCCTACGGGTTACAACCGTCTGCCCTTTTTTCTTTTTTCACCGGGAGATTGTTTGTTTATCTCTTCCGGTTGCTGGTGCTTGACAGACTGCGTTTGTTTCTCCGGTTGTTGCATCTTCTCCGCTGGCTGGCTGAACATCTTGCATAAGTAATCGTTCAAGTCCTTGTGTCCGGTATATAGATGCGAAGAATCAAGCACACGCCAGCCGTATTCCTTTTGTATGGCTTCGACGGCTTTTCGCCCTGCTTCATCATTATCTAAAAGACAGTGTATTTTCTCGTACTCGCCTAATGGGTACAATGCTTTATTCACGTTGGCGGTTGAGTTCAGGATAATGTAATCCTGCCAGTCGATACAAGGATAAGTCGGGCTGTTCTTATGTCGGATAGTGAGGAAAGAAAGGTAGTCCATAAATCCCTCGAACACAAAACAACTATCATTCTTCTTTCCTGCAAATTGTATGCGTGTTATATCTTTGGGTGAGGTGCAGCCCTTGTAACCGGGATTGCGAAGTTCATACCCTCCGGCATTGTTCTTGAAAGCGAGCGCAAAAAGTGGCTTCCCGTTTACACGGTAATATATCTCTTGCACATAGTCTGCCGCCACTTCGGGTAAAATGCTCCGGCTTTTCATGTAGTTAATGAGTGCTGGATTCTGTAACGCTTGAATTTTACGAATTTCTATCGGATTGGCTGGTTGCTTTCTTTCTTCTTTTGCCGGGTTTCTCTCTGAAAACCCTTTCCCTTGAAAAGAAAAAGTATTGGTGGCGTAATAGCCCTGTTCCAGTCGGCTGATAGCTCCGTAAGCGTTGCATCCGTATTGTTTCATCACAAGGTCGATGAGTGAACCGCCTTCACCTGTTCCAAAGTCACACCAAAGGTTGACACCGTAATCTACTTTAAAACTGGGGGTATTGTCCTGCCGTAATGGGCTGCGGTACATACCATAATAAAGTTTATCCACTACCGGCAGAATGCCCAATGATTCTAAGTAGTCCTTGATACTTATATTGTTAGCTTCTTGATAAGTCATTATCTTTTTTATTTTCGCCTTTTTTAATAGTGGCATAAAGTGTGGCGATTCCTACTTTTATGCGCACGCGTAAATTGTTGATAATCAATGAATAATAAATCAAAATGTGGAAAGTGTGAGAAATGCGGATTTCATTAAATCAGCTTCTTGTACTTTCCGTACTTGACATTCTCAAATAGTATCCCCTTCTTATCTGCCAAAAAACGTTTGAAAGAATCCATTGAGATATTTTGCTTTTGAGCAATAGCAATGCCTTCACCAGTGGAAAATTCCATAGGTAAAGCATTATATAACCTATATTTATCTGTAGTTAATTGCTCTAATGCAGCCGAAGAGTTTGTTATGCCTTGTACTCTTTGTGCTGTAATTCGGAAATATTCAACTATTGATATTGCGCCTTTTACGCTTGTGCTATCTATTTCTACTTTATCGCTTTCATCACAAGCCCATCGTGAAAGTTGCAATATCAAACTAAAGCGTATAACATATATATCCAGTTTACTATATATGCCAACCAATACTTCATCCATTTCGCTATTACATAAATCTGTGTTTTTATGTTGCCAGTGATAAAGTAATTTACGGGCTTCTGTACTAAAAGTAAGTAGATTAGGAACGAGTTCTCCATCTTCATCAGTCACACATTGGATATCAGTTAATCTTTTTACGATTGCAGCCCAAAGAGGGGCTATACTTGTAGATAGTTCAAGCTCGTTCCAGTATTCCTTTTTCAGATTTGGGGGAAAGACAAACAAAATGCGGTCTATAAAACCGTTCTCGCTCCGTTCTCCCTTTGCCAATTCTTTGAGTAGTCCCTTTTGTATTGTGCCAATCACAGAAATAAAAGAGTGCTTGATAAAAGCCGAATTTTTATTTCCCTGTCTATCCAATATAATAGGTTTCCCGCTAAATACAGATAACCAAAACTGCTCTTCCGAACCACTATTATAGCGATTAAAGTTTTTGAGCCAAGACATCAACTCGTCAACGTACAGGCAGATTCCTCTTTTATTATCTTGATGGATGGTAATAAGACGTTCAGGAGTAATATCCGATACGATGAACTTTTTCAGTACTGGTTCTTCCGCTTGTTCTTTATCTTCTTTCTCTTTTTTAGAAGCAAGAATGTATTTTTCATATTCTCTTCGTTCTTTCTGATATTTTACGGATGATTTAATATCCTGTTCAAACAATGGCTGCATGGCAAAACTAAGTGGATGGCTCTTGTTTACTCCTGAACGTCCGATGATTGCCATATATAAAATGGCACGTTCATTCCAGCCTTCCTTTACCTTTGCTACAAAGTTGTTACCTATTCCTACGGATAGGGTAAAACAGATAGCGGAAGCAATAAAGTCTGTTGGATAGCTTAAAGTCGCTTTCGTTTCGCTAATAATTTTCCTTATCGGTTCAGGGAAAACATCTACAGGGAAACCATCATCATCTTTTAGCTCTGATATGCAGATATTTGTTTCTTTGGATATTGTCATGTCAGTTCTTTTATTGGGTAGCGTTCCTTTGCAGAAACGCTACCATACTCTTTCAGGTGGTGGATGAAAAAGAATTTAGTTCAACTTTTAGTTTAGCAATTAGCCTTACTTGTTATTATACTCTTTAATAGAACTCTCAAAAATTCGGTTATCAGCAGTAGCCTTTAATACACCAGCCGCCATAAGGTCTGAGATTTTCTTGTGTGAGCGCCCCATCATTCTGGCTACTTGATTAATACTATAAGTCTTCTCTACATCCGATTCAGGAGGCTTTGGTAACTTCTTATCCAAAACTCTTTCCATTATCTTTTCGATAGCGGATTCTGTAGTAACAATTACTGTTTCCATACTTCTACTTTTTTAATTAGAAAATCTGTTTATTATTTGAACACTAAATTATATTTCTTATCTTTGATGCTGCAAATATAGAAATAATATATTTAAAGCTAAACTATTAGTTTAGTATTTAACTTTTAAATACAATTATATGGTTCATCTTGAAAGAATAAAGGAGTTGTGCGAAAAGAAAAACGTAACAATGAAACAGGCTGCCATCGAATTAGGTATGACAGAGCAGAGCTTGCATAAAATCATCAAGGCAAATTCAACTAAAATAGATACATTATTAAGTATATCTCAATACTTTAACGTAGAACCAGCTTATTTCTTTGATAACTATCTGGCTGGTGCATCGGATGGTGTTTACATCAGTAAAAAAGAATTGGATGGACTTATTAAAAAGGTGATAGCTTACTCGATTCATGGCTTCGGGCTGGTAAAACTTGAATGGGATACTATGGAGCAAAAGTTTAATTCGTATTTCGATAGACTAAAAAAACAGTATAGTCCTGATGCTTCGGATTTAAAGTATATTTCTTCTTTACTGGAAACAGATGTTCATATCACCGATAAAACAACTCCTAAAGATGTAGCGCGAGTATTGATGACCAAAGATGAATTTGATTTCACTTCTACCTATTATTACGGTATTCGCAGAATGGAAGTACAGGAAGAACTTCAAAAACTAACAGCCTTTTTGGATAAACATAATATTCCTATATCCGATTCCATCAAGAAAGATATAGATGAACTTAAAAGTAGGATTAAGTATTATGAAGGTAAGAGTATTATAGGAAACAATAAGTAGTAGGTTTCCATTAAAAAAGAAAAAGGCTTGGTACTTAAGATAATAAAATAGAAATAATTTGTTATCTTATCTATTCTAATTAGATTAAATACTATTTTTGTTATCTATTTAATGGTTAGAAGTCATATATTGTACATAATCTTACTGGTTTGCAAAATATAGAGTTCTAAAAATGGGTTATCCCCCTTAGGTGTTAAATCAAAATAAAATGAAGTAAAATGAAAGCATTAAAAATTAAGAACTACAAGAATTTTGAAAAACTAGCACTAAATGATTTAGCTAGTATCAATTTGATTGTCGGAAAAAATAATGTGGGAAAATCGGCTTTACTTGAAGCAATATCTATTTTTGCTTCAAATGGCGATTTAGAATATATAAAATCAGTATTGGAAAGTCGTGGGGAAAGTGTACGTTTTGCTTCATCTGTAGAAAATTCCACAGAAAAAGAGTTGGAGAGATTCTTGTCTTTGTATCATGATAGAGATATGCAAGCCTTTCTAAATACTCCCATTGAAATATCCGCTGATGAACAAATTGGGCTATTTAATGAGAATATAAGTTTTACTATGAGATTAGTAGAATATATTGAAAGTACAGAGACAGACTCAGAAGGTTTTGAACGACCTTATAAAAAGATTCTAGATAATGACGAGAAATCAATAAGTGAAAATCCAGATACACATATAGGGTTACTATTAACCTATGCAGAGCGTAAAACTTTGTATGTGTTTAATGGAATGCGTAGAAGAAGTACTACTGATTTCTCAAGAGCCTGTGAATATGTTAGAACAAATCAAATTATGGGTGATAAAAATCCATATCTTTTTGATAGAATAGCATTGACTCCGAATGAAAAGCATATCATCGAAGCTCTCCAAATCATTGAACCTCAGATTGAAAATATTAATTTTTTAAAGGACGATAAGGTCTATGGAAAATTTAGTGATGAACGTGTACCATTTGTTGTATTTCCATATAGTACTAAGCGATATAGACTAAGTTCGATGGGAGATGGAATCAATAGAATATTAACTATTATTTTAGCAATGCTAAATTGTAAAAATGGCATTTTATTAATTGATGAATTCGAAAACGGATTACATTACTCTGTTCAATATGAGCTTTGGAAAGTTATTTTTCGACTTTCAGAAGAATTGAATATACAAGTATTTGTAACTACTCATAGTATTGATGCACTTCGAGGATTATCTCAATTGATAAGTGAATATCCGGCTGGAAAGCTGAAAGAAAAAATAGCTTGTTATTATTTACAAAAAACACAAGAAGGGATTATTAATAGTTATCGTTATGATTCAGATAATTTTGAATTTCTAATAAATGGGGGGGAAGATATCAGATGAGTTACGTTAATATTTATATTGAAACTAAAACTACTCTAAATAAGCAAACAAATGAGGAACGATTTATTCGTCATATAGTGCAATTACTTAATGCTGATTTAAAGAATGAAATTAGGATATTTGGAACTGACGGATATACTAATCTAAAAGAGTATGCAAATCAGATGTTGCGAAATAGTGCTGACGGAGGTAAGAATTTAGTTATTTTTGATGCGGATTTTGTTACATCTAATGGAGGATATGAAAAGAGAAGAAAGGATATACTGAATTGGAAGAAGGATTGGGGCGTTGAATTTGAGCTATTCCTTTTTCCAAATAATCAAGAGGATGGAACATTTGAGCATCTTTTGGAATATCTTACTGTAGAAAAGCATAGAGGATTATTGAATTGCTTTAAAGGATATGAGATGTGTATAAACGGTCAAAATAATGAGGAGTATAATGTTCCTGATCAAAAAGCTAAAATGTATACTTATATCAGTGCTTTAAAAAAGACACAACAAGAAACTAGCAAGTTTAAAAATGGAGATTGGTTTTTTGAACGGAACGATTTGTGGAACTTTAATGCAGAATATTTGAATGTATTGAAAGAGTTTCTTTTAAAACATTTATTTTAAAAAATAGATTTGACTCCCAACAAAGAACTCAAATAAGATATAAGTTTCATATTTATATTACTGTGATGAAACTATAGGTATTCTAATATGTTGGGAATTAGTAGATTGTCTTATTGGTTTAAAATCCGACAGAATCTCAAATGCCAATGAAGGATTAGAATGAAGATATCTAATCCTTTTGTTTTTTTAAAGTATTTACGTTCTTTGTGATAGAAGGATTGGAAGTCCTCTCGATATACGGTCCAGGATGTTTTGGTAACTTCTTACTCAATATTCTTTCCAATATCTTTTCGATAACGGATTCTGTAAGAGCTTCAAAAAGTATCTGTTTTCTTGAGTAAACAATATTCCTATTACTGGCACTGTTGAAAAATATTGATGAGCTATAAAGCTGGATTGAGTATTATTGAAGTAAGAGTATAATAGAAAATAGAAATAATTTGCCATTAGCAATGGAACAGATATTTAATAAAGAACAGCAAGAGAAAGCGCAGCTCATATTGAATCATCCTTTGGCGAAGCTATCGGATTTGCGCTCAAATGAGATAAAGGATTTAGCCGTAGTGTGTTGCTACTATTCCGGTAAGATAGAGGGAAATACCTATACTTATGTAGAAACAGAAGCATTGCTTAAAGATGGTATCACTTCTGAAAAGAAGTATGAGGATGCTAAGATGTTGAAGAATTTATATAATACTTTCATCTCCGAGATGGAATATATCAATAAAGGGAAAAATCAGGAAGTGATTGATGAACGTACCTTATTCAGGGTGCATCAATCCATATCTACAGGTTTGGTTTCCGATGAAGAATCAGGTTATTTAAGAACAAGGGCTGTCCGTATTAGCAGTACAGAATATATATCGCCTAAAGACTTGCATGGCATCCGGGCAAAGTTGAATGAAATACTATATCAACAGGAACAATATACAAATCCATTGGAACGAGCCGTTTACCTTCATTGCAACATTGCCAAACTGCAACCTTTCATTGATGGGAACAAACGTACCTCCCGAATGGTAGAAAGCATTGCATTAATGAACGCTGATATTATCCCCGTTTATTCTTCAAGGGATGCTGATATATTGAATTACAGGAAAGGGTTAATTGCCTTTTATGAAACGGGAGATTATTCGCCGTATGCTGATTATTTCCTGAACAAACAAGTAGAACGAATTAAAGAGATAGAATAATCATGAATGAAGATATAAATGTTATGCTGAAAGAGGTGGATGTTCTCAAAGAACAGCTATCATCTTTGCGTCCATTGCCCGAAGAAGCTTTGAAAAAGATTCAGGATGCTTTTGATATTGAATACACTTATGAAAGTAACCGCATAGAAGGTAATACGCTCACTTTGCAGGAAACAGCCCTTGTAGTGAACGAAGGCGTTACCATTTCGGGAAAGTCCATGCGTGAACATTTGGAAGCAATCAATCATGCGGAAGCTATCAGTTATATTAAAGATATTGCCAAACAAGATATAGAGATAAGCGAACGTACCATCAAAGAGATACACGCCCTTATTCTTCATGGGATAGACCGTGAGAATGCCGGAAGATATCGCAACGTTCCGGTGATGATTTCCGGTAGTACGCATATACCACCGCAACCTTATCTGATAGAGAAGCTGATGGAAGATTTCATTCTCCGTTTCAAGCAAATGGAAGCTGAAGATGTGCATCCTGTTCTTATTGCTGCCTACCTGCATGATGAACTGGTGCGTATTCATCCCTTTATAGATGGCAATGGGCGCACTTCTCGCTTGTTGATGAACTTGTATCTTCTTCGTCATGGCTATGTTATCATTACCTTGAAAGGTAGTAATGATGCAAAGGTAAGCTACTACATGGCTTTGGAAAAGTCGCACACGGAACAGTTGCCGGAAGAGTTTCAGAAAGTGGTAGTTGAAGCCGAGATAGCTGCTTTGCGGAAGTATTTGTCTATCATGGCTTAGGTTCACTTTTAAAGAAGAAATAGAATAAATCTTTCCATTTTTTCTTTGCAAATCAAATTTATCAGTTTATCTTTGTGGTTATTAATAAACGATTTAAACAGAATATTTGTTTTACAATTGTTTTACAGTAGCAAGACTAAAAAGATTCTAATCAACTGGAAATAAAGGGATTATCTTGTCGGTTTAAAATCCGCCAGGAACCTCAATCATTACTTTAAATCCCTTGAAAGTCAAGTGCTTTCAAGGGATTTTTTTGTTGGATTCCAATCTGGCGACCAATAAATTCATTCTTTCCACACTATCGCAGTAAAAAATAGGACACAATCCCCCAAATACATATACAAGCCATTTGAGCATATCCGACAGATGAGGATTCCATATTTCCGTATAATATGCCGTAAGGCATATAAAAATGCAGTACATAGTAGAGTGTATTGCATTTTTCTTATATTTGCAAGTACTTTCATGAAAGGTAAAACAAGACTATAAAAAAATGAAAACGAAAAAGTTATCAAAACTACTACTGTTGTTCTTGTGCACAATTAATCTTATTGGTTGCAACAATGAAGAAACGGAATCTGCCTACCATTTGGAGTTGACTGTAAATTCATGCAAAATCATATTGGGCGGTAGTGAATCTGTAAAGCTGACGGCCCATGAAAACACGACATTGGATATAACTGATGGTGAAGTGGCTGATGCTGTTTATACATGGGGTGGAAATACGGAATATGCCTCTGATATCAAAATTACAGGTAAGAGGGATGGAGAAACCGATATTCTCGTTACCGATCATGAAACAGGAGAGACTGCCACGATAAAAGTGGAAGTGACCAAAGCGCCGATGCCTCACCTTGCACTTAAAAAAGGGAATAGGAAAAATGTTTTTGACCGTATGGATTTTTATCTAACAAATGATGGTTCGCAATCTATAACGATGGGATTACTGTCAGAAGTATGCGATTCAATAGTCTGGACAGTGAATGGACAGAAAGGCAGCTATCGGGTGTATGAACGTGAAAGTGGAGAAGGAGTGGTTAAAAGCCATTTGGTCATGGAGTGGGGACACTGCTTTGTATTCTCCGGAGATTATGAAACTTGCCTTACAGCATGGAAGGATAACAAGGTGCTTTACCAAGACATACTTTCGGTTACTATCATTAATGATAAAGATTTTATGGGATTTAATTGGAAGGATGTGACCAATACTTCACAGGCGTGGACTTCTTATGCCGATGTTATCGGCAGTAACCCTGATTTGATGACTACTTATCGGTTTAATGCTGGTGTCCCATCAGTGGAAGTTGCATACTTTAATGTTACGAGCGATAAATATCTGAGCCAAAGCTATAATGGGCTTTATAACTACTTCTGTTCATTCTATTCGCAACCTACTTACGAAGATAAAAAGGATAAGCAAAAGATCTTTCGATTATATGAGGAACTGTTTTCCGAGCAAAAGGTATATCCGAATGCCTATCCGTGCGCTATATGGGTTACAGATAACGCCAATGCTGTTTTATTACTTGACGAAGACGATTCGGCACGCTATATCGTTTATGCAGAACCAAGACAGTGATAAAATTATTTTTTATGCAGGAAACCCTCAGTGAAGTTTTTTCGTTTAAATTCACTACATTGGTGCTTTGTGATTTATTAATAATAGTCATAAAGTGGCACTATCCCGGTCAGTTGGTTGATAATGTCTAAATTTAAAGTGAGGGTGCGTATATGGATACTGATTTTGTAAATTTGACAACAGAAAACCTTGCCGATGAGCATTTATGTTGCATTATCCGCAGTAAAAAGCCACATCAGGGTATTGAAGCAAAGCGGCGATGGCTTTCTGACCGGCTGAATGAAGGTCACGTCTTTAGAAAATTGAATGCAAAGGCTACGGTTTTTATCGAATATGCTCCCCTTGAAACAGCTTGGGTCCCCATAACCGGTGATAACTATTATTACGTATATTGCTTATGGGTTTTAGGTAGTTACAAAGGAAAAGGGTATGCAAAGTCATTGATGGAGTATTGTTTGGCTGATGCCAAAGCAAAGGGTAAATCCGGTATTTGTATGCTGGGAGCAAAAAAACAAAAATCCTGGCTTTCTGACCAATCATTTGCGAAGAAGTTCGGTTTTGAAGTTGTTGATACTACTGATAATGGATATGAATTGCTTGCGCTTTCTTTTGACGGAACAATACCCCGGTTTGCGCAAAATGTAAAGAAGCAGGAGATTGAAAGCAAAGAACTGACGATTTACTATGATATGCAATGTCCCTATATCTGTCAAAATATTGAAATGATAAAACAGTATTGCGAAATGAATGATGTTCCCGTATCTTTCATTCAAGTGGATACGTTACAAAAAGCAAAGGAATTGCCCTGCGTTTTCAATAACTGGGCTGTATTCTATAAAGGAAAGTTTGAGACTGTGAATTTATTGTTGGATCTCAACTATTTAAAGAGGATACTCAAAAAGTGAAAATGTAAATTCGGATATTTTTTGTGAGCTTTGCTGTCTGATCCCATATAATTTTAGGCTTTTTCTTATCAGTAATTAGAGAATTTATTGTCTATTACTTTTGTTGCAAACCTAAAAAAACATCATGAAAAAGATTTTATTTATTCTATTCACAGTTCAGCTTGTTTTGATTCCTCAAATAATAGAGAGTTATGCTGTAAATTCTATCAGAAATAATCATGAATATTCGGCAACTAATCAAGGAAAGAAAACAATCAACAAAGACATTCTTGGAAATACCATTGTTGAGGATGGTAGGGGTTATAAAAAGACCATTAAGACAGATATCTTCGGTAACAAAATAATCGAAAATAATCGTGGGAAAAAACAAGTCGTCAAAAAAGATATATTCGGAAATATTATTATTGAAGGTTACTAAAATATGTATCTAATTGTAATGTGTTAATTTTCGGTGGAAGGATGCCCTTGAGTGGCTGCTATTTTGAATATGCTGATAGTGTCGGTGCAGGCGTAGTTAATACCTCTTGGCATTATATTCACAACTAGAAGTTCACTTCTGGTGTGCCGCCTCACAAAGACTCTTTTTGTATGAAATAATAAAGAAGTAAGAAGATGTGTCAAAATGCATATTCACCACAGATTACACAAATAAATATTATTGGTTGTCAGTAGATTAAAATCATTTTGTGTAAATCCGTGTAATCTGTGGTGAGTTATGACACACCTTCTACCATATATACACTATCTTGTTGACGGTGGTCCTTATATCATAGCCAATCTTGCTAATAAGTAGCAGACTGACGATTCAGCCCCTTGATTCAGGTTTATATTAGTCTCTTCCAGCCCATCATAGCATCCTCCTGTAGCCGGATTATAGATAATTTGGCGGAGATGATTATTACCTTGGAACCAGCTAAAGGCTTCATTCTGTTTCACTGAATATTCTTTTTCACGAAAGGTACTGTGAAATTTAGCTAACGCAATTACAGTTCCTGCCACATCAATGGGCTGCTCTCCGTAGTTGTAGTTTTCTCTGCCTTTGTGTAACCAACCTTTATTGGAGATAACCTTTATTTGCGAACCACAAAATATCTTTTTGAGTAGAAAGTCGAATGATTCTTTTGCTGTATTTTTATATACTTCATTATGGGTGATAGCATAGGCATACAGTAGACTTTCCGATAATACACTATTCTCGTAGGTGAGATAGGTCTCAAACCATAACCAGTTTTCACTTGTGTTAGCTATGTAGTGCTCAACCAGTTTGTTCGCTAACAGACAGATTAGAGAATAAATGTCAGTTGAGGGGAATCTTTGATAATACCAGGATAATCCTTTGATTGCGAATGCTATGCTGCGAGGAGATTGCAGTTGATAAAGGGTACTGATGGCGGATTTGAATACTTGGATAATTTCCGCTATCGGACAACCGGGAAATAACTCATTGTGTAGAATGAAATAACCCAGTGCACTTATTGCTCGGGCATTACTGTCTTCTAGTCCCACCTCCTGATTTTGCGGAGTGAATATTAAGTCTTTATTTACATAATTCAGGAATTTGCCATTTGGTTGTGCGCAGTATATAATGAAATTCAGATATGTCCGGATATACTTTTCGCACGATATATCCTGGGTTTCAATATACATTTGGCATAATGCCATCAGTGCCCGTGCATTGTCATCAAGGGTATACCCTGTGGTGATGTCAGGACGGTTACCTCTTGAAAACTGTACCATGGCAAAGTTATGGCTCATTCGTTTGATATGTTCGATGTTGATAGGAGGTATTGAATAGTTCAATGTTTCTGTAAAGCCAATCTTTTCTTTAAATAAAGAGGCGTAGGCAATGGCTACGTTCTCCCATGCTGTTTCTGCCATTTTCTGCAAACAGACGATTTTCATTTGTTGTTGCTGCTTCCTGTTCATTAACAACTGATTAGTCAGTTCTGTCAATCGTGTCGAATCTCTAAAGTTGAAAATTAGTCCGGCTTCATTTTCCAATAATTCCAGTGCATGGGGAATAGGAGTGGCAATGATGGGGCATCCACAGCTGAGTGCATAAACAAAGGTTCCGCTGACAGCCTGGTTCGGATCATTCGATGTAAACAGATAGACATCTGTAAGTTGCAGATATTCCAAAAGGACATGTAGTTCCAAATATCGGTTGATGAAACGCACATGTTCTTCCAATCCCAGTTCATTTACTTTCTTTTCAAGCATCAGACGGTATGTTTCCCCATTGGTTTTCAGTATGGTAGGATGCATTTTTCCGATGATAAGAAATAAAACAGCTGGATTTTTTTTAATAATACCCGGTAGTGCATCCAAAGTAGTCTCAATGCTTTTCCCTGGGCTTAATAATCCGAAGGTTGATAACACCTGCCTCCCGGAATATCCGTATTTTTCTTTCAGTTTGCGCTTGTCCATCTGTGATACCAGATGGGTGCCATGAGGGATGATCTCTATTTTTCCGGCATTTAGCAGGTAATCTTCTTTTAAGATTCGGGCAGACGTTTGTGTCATCACCACAATAGCTGAACACGTATCTGTTAACTCGTTCAGATATCTTATTTGTTTTTCTGTAGGATGGGGGAGTACTGTATGAAAAACGATGATGACCGGTTTCCCAAGATTTTTTATAAATGCGGGTAGCAGCTCTTCATGTTCACGGAAAAGTCCGAATTCATGTTGTATACAGACTAATTCGATGGCTGTATCCTGTTCTATCTTTTTTGCGACAGTAGCAAATTCATTACTCACTGAGGTATTCAGAGTATATTTCACAATTGGTTCATATTCATGCTGCTCCAGTTTTGACTCCAGTGCACAAACTTTTATTGAGTAAGATTCTCCAAACTTGTTAAGAATGGCCTGAATCAAGTCGTCGGAGAATGTGGCGATACCACATTCTCGTGGTGGATAAGTGGTAATACATACTATCTCTTTCATTTTTTGTAGATCATTAATTCATTGATTAACTCTTGTATCGGTATCGAAGCGCAAGCGACACATTTATCGGCTGCGCCATAATAGATATATAACCGATGGTCAAAAATAGCTGTTCCGGTGGGGAAGCACACTTGATTGACCACTCCTGTTGTTTCGTACTCTTGTTCCGGACTGAACAAAGGATAAGGGAGTCTGGCTATCTCAATTGTAGGATTGTCTTTATCGAGGAGAGCAGCACAAGCTGAATAAACGTATCCGCTCGGCGTATCATGTACGCTATGATAGATCATTAGCCATCCTTCCGGAACTTCTATTGGCGGACAACCGGCGCCAATATAGCTTGATTCGTGGTCATAGTGTGGCTCAAAGAAGATATGATGTGTGAAATTGAGGAAATACTTATCCCAGAAATTATGGGTTAAGTCTTCTAATTTGTCTACAGCTACCCATTGTATATCAGGTTTGATGCGGTGCAGGAAGAAAAATTTTCCATTTATCTTCCGGGGGAAGAATACGACATTTTTATCTGTCAGGTAAATGGGCTTTCCGATAGGAGAAGTCTCTTCCCTCTTATTACCTGAGCGGAAGTATTTGCTGGTATGTTTTCCTTCCAGTATTACCCGTTCTTTAAATTGGCGATAAGTGAATCGGGAAGTGATTACTCCTTTTTTAGTGAAATGTACTAAATCTTCCGACACGGCCAATGCCCCCATGGCACTGAAACCGTCATAAGCAGTGTAAGTGAGATAGTATATCCCTTCTATTTTTACGATTCGAGGGTCTTCTACTCCCTGACATTCATAATCAAATTCGGGGAATAATAACGGAATGCTGTTTCTTTCCACCATTTTCAATGGTCCTTCCAAACGGCAATAGCCTATAGTGGAATGATTGCCTTCTCTGACAGCTCGATAAAACATGTGTACCGTATTTCCTTCGGCAATGACGGCTGGGTTCATCACACTTTCGTTCTCGAAAGTAAGATTCGTTGTTTTCAGTATTATACCTTCTCTTTGTACCTTAATCATTAGGTGGCTTGTTTTATGTGAAGTCCTTTTTCCGACTTACTGTTTTTCTCTCTTTGATAGTCCGTTAAGATTTTGTCACTTTTAGTCGACTTATCTTTCTTTTTTTCTTTTTTTCTCTCTTTACCTTTCATGATTCATTGATTTTTTATGTGAATTGATACTGGAAATTGTAGTGAG
Source organism: Bacteroides fragilis (assembly GCF_019583405.1). Lineage (GTDB taxonomy): Bacteria > Bacteroidota > Bacteroidia > Bacteroidales > Bacteroidaceae > Bacteroides > Bacteroides fragilis_B. Next base: position 559,273 of record NZ_SZUU01000003.1, read on the forward strand.
TTAATGGGGTAGTTTTCAAATGTACCTATTAAAATTAGCAAAGTAGGTGTCCATTGGATGTTTGTTTCTTTAATTGTGCTTTTTACATTTTAGGGAACATAAATTAGGGTATGACTTTGATTATAATATGTTGTAAATCATTTTATTAATTGTTACACTAATAAGCAGAATATTTACTCGGATTTTCGTGAAGAACAAGGAATATTAAAAAAAATTCAATAGAGTTATAGGTTTACTTCGTTGAATGTTTGGGGCATTCTATTAGCGCATAAAATATTTAGTGAGCAAGATTTGTATTAGCTATCCGGCTTTTTGATTTTAGTTGTTTTGCCATTAGGTTAGCTTCAGAAGTTCTACTAAGTCTGGTGGATATAAAAGTGTGTCAAAAGTAGCTTCCTTCTTAGATGAAAAATACTTTCGACACACCTTCATTGATTTTATCTATCTTTATTCCAGAATAAAGATATAGCCTTTGTCTTTCGGTATTTTGATTTTATCTTTGGCTGACAGTGTGAATCCTTCCTGGAAACCTTTGATGGCAGGTGCCGTCAGTTTTGCCTTGTCGGGGTCTATCCCCAGTTTATCCCAGTCAATTTGTAGTTTCACCTCACTGTCTTTCTTTGCCCAGCTGGCAATGGCTATCATCACTTTGCCATCTTTGATAAATGAAGTGGCCAGAATATCGCTGCGTCCTGTTTTCACCGGATTGTATGATACCCAATACCCCATCATCCGGCTGTCCTTGATACCGAAAGCATCCCATACCTTCCAGAGTTGTGAAGGGACGGACTCCATCGGTTCGCGTGCTGTCATGCCGTATAGCATACCCCGGTAAGGATTGCCACCGTCCTGTAACATTTCGCTCATCATGCCGAAGGGGATACCCGAAACATCTGTCAGCCAGTATTCCGGTGATTTTTCGTATTTGAAGTATTCGCCGAACCAAAGACGGTCCAGGTAAGGCATGTGTTCCATGTATAGGAAGATGCTGTTGATGTACCCGTCCGCCGGATTGAACTGGTTGGCGGAATGAACGTCGATGCGCGGGTCGGGACGATTGTTTTCCAGTACCCGGCGGATACGTTTCATGGTGTTGCGGTCGAAAGCCAGGTCGTCGATATATACACCGTCGATACCTACATTCTTTGTCAGCCAGTTCAGCCCTTCCACGTAAAAATTATGCCAGCGTGAAATGCCGGTATTCACGATGGCTGCATCTTTGTAGGCATCTACAAACCATGCGGCGATGTAGTCACCGTCCAGATGCTCTTGCAACCATGCATATCCTCCTCCTTTGCCCGGAGAGAAGATCTCGTGTCCGAGACTTTTCAGGGCAAAAAGCTCCGGTGCGTGATTGTTCAGCTCCCTTACGGTGTAGTAGATTTTCACTTTGTAACCTTTGGCATGCGATTCGTCCACGTACTGCTTCATGAAGGCCGGACGGAAGAACGGATAGTTGATATGCGGGTTGACTGCATTGCCGTGATGCAGGTTGATGACGTTCGCTCCGGTTTCGGCTACTACGTCTACCGCCTGATAAGCATGCGCATCACCCTCTTTCAGTTTTTCGGCAGGCTGGTAACCGTGATAGTAGCGATCGGTCCACTGCTTCATGGTGTCTATCGGTTTGAAAGGTGTCACCAGCACCAGGAAGTCGAAGTTCAGCTCTTCTCCTTTGGTCATGGTCCGCTTTCCGCTGTAGGTTTCGATATCCACTTGTTTTCCCTGTTCCCGGTAGCTGATGCCTCCTTTGCCATCGTTGAACCAGGATGGCGGCATGTTCAGCGGTTGCATTTTGTAGAAATTGGTGTTCAGCGGGCGGCGGTAGTTTTCCGCACGGAACAGGCATTGCATTCCACCGTTTACGTCGCCGAACCAGAAACCTTCCTGATTGCGTTCCACATTCCATTTCCATCGGTCGCTTTTAGGACGCAGAGAACCTTCATATCCCATTCCCAAACGATATTTGGCAGTCGCTGCCGGCATGGAAGTCATCAGAGCTATGTCATCTACCGATGTGTTTTCGGTTGCTTTTACTTTAATCTGATAACTCATGAAACCGTCGAACTCCATGCTGGCATGTACCGTCACATCGAGTGATCCGGCCTTCCCGGCAGCTGTCCAACTAACAATCCCGTCTTCCTTCTTGCCGAATTTCAATGGTGAAGTGATGGTGACGGGCAGTTGTTTTCCATTCCGGCGGATGACGAGCTCCATCGGTTTTGCCAGAATGTCTTTGGCTTCTTTGCCAACGGAGGTCATCTCTTCGGTGAAATAACTCCGGATGGAAGCCGGTAATCCCAGTTCGCCGGCAGTGACGCTTCGTCCCAATACGCTGATTGTGTTGTCTGTCACCGTCATCGGAATGAACGGCTTCACCAGTTGGTCGTTTACGGCATATTGTGAATTCAGCCAGCGCAGGCGTGACAAACGCCACAAATCACTGTCTCCTTTGTCTACCAGCACATTGTCGGACAGGTTGATCGTGATCTTTACCTCCTGAGAGGCTCCCGATGAATCGCTGACAATGGCTTTACCGCTATAAATGCCTCTGCCGGCATGTTCCGGCATCTGAATGCCTATCCAAAGCGGCTGTACACGCCCCTTGCCCACGTTTACTTCCGGATGCATCGGGCGCCCTATCCAGTCGGTCCCTTCCGTATTGAAACAAGTGATGGCCGATGCCGGAATCATCCCGTCTTTACCTTTCAGGTCGGTGAAGGTTACTTTGACCCCGTTCACCGGATTCTTGAAAGCCCATAGTCCGAGTTGCAATACATAATATTCGTTTAAGTCTGCTTCACCAAAAAATTCGCCGGTGGCTCCTTGGGTTACCTGACGGTACGAGAGATCGTCGAACATACGGATAGGGAACTTACGGTCTTCGGGCAGCAGCAGGAACGGTTTATTGCTATTGGCTTCTGCCAATGCCTGTTTCTCTTTTGCTGTGGCAATGATTTCCATCGGATAGAAGCTGTTGAAACTGCCTAACGATTCGAATCTGACCAGTTTGGCCCGGGTCACCTTTGTTCCCGGAGTGGAACTGCAGATTGCTTTCCATTGTGCGTCGGCTCTGTCAGGTTGTTTCGGATAGTTCACTTTGGGGTATGGACCTCCCGATGTATGGTAGGGCAGATAGTATACATAGTAATTCCCTGCACCTGTACTGGCATCGAACCGGATACGTCCGTACTCACGGTTGATTTCCACCGGAAGTACATTGTCCACTACTTTGCCGGTAGAAGCATTCATCACAATAATCCCTTTCTGTTCGGGATTGGCGTCGCGTCTGCGCCAGGGGATATAAGCTTCCGCTACGGTGGCGGGAGTATTCATTGAAACAACGGCACGGTGATTACCCAGTGTGTCGGGAGTCCAGTAGTTTTCGCCGTAAAACGAAGCTTCGGGGACAAAGTCCTGAGCAGCTGCCGGAAAGGTTAACAAGGCTGACAGTGCCCATAAAAAGAGTTTTTTCATAATGTTTTGTCTAATAAATAAGTATGTGCAAATTTACAAAGAATCGTTTGAGATCGGATAAGATTTGCCTGTTTTTATTTGAGATGCGGTTTCTCTGTCGATTGGCGGACAGTATTTGGACACCTTTATTTGCATTTTCCCTTTTTGTATTATCTTTGCGCCCTCAAAAAACAAATAAACCCTACACTATGAACAAAAAGAAAGTTTTAGGTATTTCGCTTCTGGCACTCTCTCTGTTTGCTTGCCAGGATGATGATACCGTCGACATTCTCAATGCCTTTGGCACACCGCCTGCCTTGACTAAAATTTCGGCAGAGGAGTTTCTCAATCAGGGAGAACAGATGTTTGAAGATGGTGAGAGCGTTGATGACATTGTTTCGGCCGATCGTGCCTTCTATGTGAACCAACCGCTTAATGTATCGATGACAGACGGAAAGCTCCGCCTGTTCAATGGTATGGCTCACGATTTCAAAGAAGTCTCCGTATGGCTTACGATGCCCCATTTGCGTGATACCATCCATCTGATGCAGTTTGAAGAAGTTCCGGGCTTTTACAATATCCGGTTGGATTCTCCGCTGAAGATGGGCGAGGCAGTCTATCCCTCCAAAAGCGGCAAGCCTGTCCGTGTCAACAATCTGGCTTTGCTTTCTCCCGATCAGTACGAACTGTTGCTTACATGCAACGATTCTGTATTCGATATGTTGAAAACCATCAAGATGAAGACCCGCATTCAGATGGGAAAATACGGTAGTGGTAACTGGGGAGTGATGACGCCCAATGCAGCCCGTTATTATGCCACTTCAGCGGTAAATATGGCCGTTATGTTCAGTTCCGGAATTTTTCGTGATTCATTGATGAATTATAAAGGCAGCATCCATAACGATGCAGGGAAGGAGATTGACCGTGAGGGATTGTTGAAATCCATTCTGAATAAGCAAAGTCTGGTGTTCGGAGTAGTCACCGGGCCCGGAATCGCCGGACTTGGCGGAGGAAACGCACTGGGATTGCGTGAGGAATATCTTTCGGGCTTCTTCTACCAGAACCGGGTAGCGATAGATTGCAATTGGGTGCTTCATGTCTGGATTCACGAATTGGGACACTGTCTGGGTTACGGCCATTCCAGCAGCTTATGTTATGGATCGGTGCCCGACGAGATTGTGCCGAAAGTATACCGTTACATGATGAAACACCGGATGTTGCCTTATATCATCAATCCATTCAAGAGTTACAATGATTATAACCCCGGTATCAACGATGCCGATAATCCCGACATAGAGTTATGATGAAAAGATACAGCATTTTTATGGTAGTGGCGACTTTGCTGCTCACTTTTGCCGCATGTGATAAAAACAATATGCCGGGGTTCGGTTTCACTACCGATTCCATCCTTACACTGACTTTTGAGAAAGAGCTGGATGCGGCAGCCATCGGTGTAGGTACACAGAACTATAATCCTGTGGGAATGCGCCGTTCGGGTGATACCCTTTTTATAGCCAACCGTGCCGACGGATCGGATGGTGTCCGGATTGTTCGTGCCTCCACCGGCGAATTGCTTTACTCGTTGACAGGTTGGACGTATGACGGAAAAGCTGAAAAGTTCGATAATCAAGTGATGGATGTAGCCGTCAACAGCGATTATATTTTTGTGGTGAACCGCTCTTCCCGGATCGACATGTTTCGCCGAAACGATTATACGTATGTAACCACTATCGGGCGTACAGGTTGGCAGTCGAGCTCGTTGTTGCAATGCGAGTCTGCCGAAGTAGTCGGTGACAAACTATTTATTCGTGATAAACAAAAAATCAAGGTGGTACAGCTTTCGGACTGTACACCGGAAAATCGTTTCAAGGTCCCCGTGTTTGCCCAGAACACCGACAGCACAACTTCCAACAATGGATTTAACCTCGAGACCGTGGCACGTTACAAGGAACTTATTTACGTATCGGACTATGAAAGTGCGCGTATCCTCGTAATCGATCCCTCCACCGTTACTACGAAAGGAGAGCCGGTCCGCTTTGTCCGTTCCTACCGTATGCAAAGCAAGCCGTTGAGTATGGGATTCTTTCAGGATGAAATGTACGTTGTCTGTGCCAATAACCGTATCGTAAGAGTGAATCTCCTCACCGGAGAGGAGAAGGACGCTTACTCTTCTTTTGCCGGAGGAATGGGATTCGGTGCTCCGGGACGCCTCTTTTTCCATAACGATATGTTCTATCTTTCAGGCCGGAACGCGAACGCTCCGCGCCTGATACAGGGAAAAGTAATGTTTGTTGAAATATCCGAGCTGGACTAAAAAAGCTCACGACAGAGGATCACAGAGTCTCACGGAGTGAAAATATAGAGTACAAAACTCTGTGAGACTCTGTGAAACCCTGTAGTGAATGAAATTCAAAAAATTAAGTAAACATGAATTTAAAATTTTTATATCTGTTATTATTGCTGTCTGCTGCCTGTTGTGTATCCTGTTCCAAGGACGAAGAACCGGCTGATAAAGGCAATACCTCTCCCGAAGAACCGGTTTATACCACGTTTACCGATGCCGGCGAAGTGATTATTCCCGGAGTGCTTCCGGCCAATTTTACTCCCCGGTCCGTACGGGTCAAAGGGGATACATTATTTGTTGCCAACAATAATGCCGCCGACCGTTCTGTTCTTTTGTTGAACTTGACGACAGGCGAGCTGATCGGACGCATCGATTCGTGGATGCGGAAAGATACTAAAGAGACATTTAACGCTGAGATAGGAGATATGGCTGTTTCGGACCGTTATGTTTTTGTGGGCATGTACAGCTCCCGTATCAACATTTTCGACCGTCGTACCCTTCAGTTCGTCAATGCCATCGGGCGTTCGGATGGAAAGTGGGGTGACGATATTTACAGCATGACTCATTGTTATGGTCTTCGCGAATGCGGTGAGAGGCTGATGGTGCGTGATAAAAATACCATTCGCGGTTATTGGATTTATGAAGCTGTTACCGAGCCTGCGTTTCGTGTCCCCTGGATCGGAAAGGTAAAGGTACCCGAAGGGATCGGATATGACTATCAGCCCTGCATTCATGGCATGGCGGAGCATAACGGGCGCATGTACCTCACCGACTGGTACAACAAAAGCCTGCAAGTGTTTACTCCCTCAAAAATGGAAATTGTGTTTGGCGAAGAGACACACATCACTTCCGATGCCGTATTTAAGTACGACGCCATACAGCCTTTGGGACTGCTGTCCTATGGCGGAGAGCTCCTGATGTCAGTACAAAAGAGCGGGAAGATACAGCGCTATGACCCCGAGACGGGCGATTTGTTGGGGCTGTTAGCCGAATTTCCAGACAAGGAAATCGGGCGTATGGAGATAGCCCGGGGAATGCTTTATTATATTGATCTCAAAGCCGGAAAACTGATGAAGGCAAAAGGAGAATGATTTACCACAGAGTCACACAGAGTCTCACTGAGTTTTATTCTTTATCATTTTTACTCTGTGAAACTCTGTGAAACCCTGTGGTGAATCTCTTTTCGTTATACATTCATCGCATTTGCTCCGAGTGCACCCAAGTCTTAGAAGTGAATTTATGCCGTCTGAACCGGTATCTTCATCCTTATACCTTTCTTCAATTAACATTGTTAACGCTTTTTTCAGGCTGTCTTATTCTTATGCGCAAATAACAAGTCTTTTGCATTTAAAGAATTTGTTATTCGCATCCAAAGAACAAGCTTTAACTCTATGTTAAAACAAAGCTTTTGAGAACAGAAATCTTACTTTTAAAAGATGTTGCTTTTCAGATGGTTAAGTCTGAAATTCGCTTCTCCGCCTCACGGATGGACTTTTCGGGCGAAAATTGGGGTACTTGCTTTTTTGTCAACTATAAACGAGGGTTTACACTTCCGAAACTTGAATAATTTATATAATTCCGGCAAATATATTGTATTTTTTTGAAAAGCAGATGTGCTTACGCGCGCGTAGGAGGAGAAAATCTTGTGTGTAAGTGATAGGAGGGTGGGATACCTATTATTGGGCTACAAACATATACGTTATGTAGAATTTATAGAAAAAATAGGGGGAAATTGTTTCAAAAAACGTTCGTCATTTGAAACACCTTTTTTTAACCTTTTTGAAAAATCCCGTTCTTATGAAAAAAAATATAGATAAAAACACTATTTTTTATTCATAACTCTTTCATTATCAGTAGTGTGTTTTAGTAAAAAAGAGAAAAAAGCAATTTATTTATAAAAATATTTTGTTGTTATAAAAATGTGCCTTACCTTTGTGTTTATAAACGAACGTTTTTTGAAACAATTTCGTCCGTTTTACCACTATAAATATTATCGGAAATACTTACGGTTTGAATGAGAAAAGATGTCTCGTCCAAACCGCGTAGCGCACCCGAAAGTAACCTATCGAGTTTTAATTTCCAACAATAAATGTCTGAACAACAGGAGTATTGGTTTGCCGCTCGGACAAAGAAGGATCAGGAGTTTGCTATTCGTAATGCTTTAGAAAAGCTTGGAATAGAATACTTTCTTCCTACACAATTTGTCATTCGCCAACTGAAATATCGTCGTCGTAGGGTAGAAGTTCCTGTTATCAAGAATCTTATTTTTGTCCGGACTACCAAAGAGCGTGCCTGGTCCATCACGAAGGATGATCACGTTCCTTTATTTTATATGAAGGATCTTTATACCCATACTTTGCTCATCGTCCCCAACAAGCAGATGGAGGACTTTAAGTTTGTGATGGATTTAGCTCCGGAAAATGTAACTTTTGACGACCTTCCTCTTACCGTGGGTACAAAAGTACAGGTTGTCAAAGGAGAGTTTTGTGGTATCGAAGGTGAGTTATCCAGCCTTGCCAATCGCACCTATGTGGTGATCCGCATTCATGGGGTTCTGTCTGCCAGCGTCAAAGTACCTAAAAGTTATCTTCGTATTCTTTCAGCGTAATTCGTAATTTCAAAATTATATGAATCAAGTCCAAAATCTGCAACACATTGCCCGTGAGTTGCTTTATCTTGGTACGGATGGCTCTCCCATCTATACCGATCATTTCCGTCAACTGAACACCGAAGTTTTTCGCTTGTCCGAAGCCCTTTTCTCTATGAAAGGTACCACTTTTGAGGAAGAAGCAGCGATTTGTCTATCCCTGTTAATGGGTTATAATGCTACCATTTACAATGATGGCGACAAAGAATCTAAGATACAAAGCATTTTAGATCGCTCTTTTGCTGTGTTAGATCATCTTCCCGCTTCTCTATTAAAATGTCAATTGTTGACATATTGCTATGGCGAGGTATTCGAGGAAGATTTGGCACAAGAAGCACATCAAATAATGGATGGCTGGAAAAGCAGGGCGCTCTCAGAAGAAGAATTGGAAGTGATGGAAACATTGCAGACAATGGAAGAGAATAGCTATCCATGTAGCGAGATAGAAGACTGATTATATGCATTTTTGATGAATAATATAAAATATGCTTAATGTAGATAATTTTATTGGCGATAATATCACTTTTCGTCGTTCCAGCATGTTTGCTCCCGATATTGCAGCAAACAGTGATCGTCTTCGCCAGGAGGTTGAAGGTAAAAGTTTATTGGTAATTGGCGGTGCCGGTTCTATCGGTTCTTCCTATATAAAAGCCATTCTTCCTTTTAAGCCTTCTAAACTTGTTGTGATCGATTTAAACGAGAATGGATTGGCCGAACTTACCCGTGATTTGCGTTCCACTTATGGGCTGCATATTCCGGAAGAGTATCGTACTTATACCTTGAACTTTGCAGATCCCATCTTCGAGCGGATGTTCCGTAAGGAGCAGGGTTTTGATATTGTAGCCAATTTTTCGGCACACAAGCATGTACGGAGTGAGAAAGATGAATATTCGGTACAGGCTCTGATTGAAAATAATGTAATAAAAGCCAAGAAACTGCTTGATCTATTATCGGAATTTCCTCCCCGTCATTTCTTTTGTGTTTCTACGGATAAAGCAGCCAATCCTGTGAATATAATGGGTGCCAGCAAGCGTATCATGGAAGATATGATAATGGCATATTCATCTAAATTTAAGGTCACTACTGCCCGTTTTGCCAACGTCGCCTTTTCCAATGGCTCCCTATTGGCCGGTTTTATTGACCGTATCATGAAGAAACAGCCTCTGGCTGCCCCCAATGACGTGAAACGCTATTTCGTTTCGCCTGAGGAAAGCGGCCAGATCTGTATGCTTGCCTGTGTTCTTGGAAATAACGGAGAGATTTTCTTTCCAAAGCTGGGTGAGGAAAAGATGATCACTTTTTCTTCTATCTGTGACCGTTTCCTCCGTACTCTGGGCTATGAAAAGAAAGAGTGTGCTACAGATGAAGAAGCCAGAAGATATGCTGCCGAAATGGCGGATGACAGTAAGATATACCCTGTTGTTTATTTTAAAAGTGATACTACGGGTGAAAAGGACTACGAAGAATTCTATGTGCCCGGTGAAAAGTTAAATTTAGAACGTTTTTCTTCTTTGGGTGTGATTGAGGATGTCAGTAAACGTCCTTTGTCTGAATTGGATTCCTTCTTTGATGAGCTGGAGTCCCTCTTTGCCCTTCCGGATTGCCATAAGTCTGATATCGTGACTGCACTTAAAAGATTCCTTCCCAATTTTGAACACGTGGAGAAAGGAAAGAATCTGGATCAGAAAATGTAATGTTTACAAGTATGTATAATAATATAACTACTTTCATCCATAACTTGTTTGGTACGGATGAATTTGTTCCGTTGCACGCTCCTTTATTTATCGGTAACGAAAAAAAATACCTTGCAGAATGCATTGATACTACTTTTGTCTCGAGTGTGGGCAAATTTGTTGATCGCTTTGAGGAGCAGGTTGCTTGCTATACGGGTTCAAAAAGAGCTGTTGTCTGTGTAAGTGGTACTAATGCATTACACATGGGTATGCTTCTTGTCGGTGTTGAGCGTGATGATGAAGTTTTAACTCAGGCTCTTACTTTTATCGCTACCTGTAACGCCATCAGTTATATTGGCGCACATCCTGTATTTCTTGATGTGGATAGAGATACTTTGGGTCTTTCTCCTCTTGCTGTAAAAAGGTGGTTGTCTACGCATGCGGAAGTAAGGAATGGGCAGTGTTATAATAAGAAGACGGGACGCCGTATCAAGGCTTGTGTTCCTATGCATACGTTCGGGCATCCTATGAAGATTGACGAATTGTCGGCAGTGTGCAACGAATATCATATAGAACTTGTCGAGGATGCGGCCGAAAGTATCGGCAGTTTCTATAAAGGCCGTCATACGGGTACTTTCGGAAGAGTGGGAGCCATCAGTTTTAATGGTAATAAAACGATCACCACCGGTGGTGGGGGTATGTTGCTTTTCCAGGACGAAGAGCTGGGCAAGTTTGCCAAACATTTGACGACCCAGGCCAAAGTTCCGCACCGTTGGGCATTTGTTCATGACCATATCGGTTACAATTACCGTATGCCTAATATCAATGCCGCATTGGGTTGTGCCCAAATGGAGAATCTTGACAGGTATGTTGTCAATAAACGTGAGACAGCGGAACGGTACCGTGAGTTTTTCTCTCGTATTCCTGATGTTGAGTTTGTTGTTGAGCCTGCGAACAGCCGTTCTAACTATTGGTTGAACGCTGTACTTCTGAAAGACCGCCGGGCCCAACAGTCTTTCCTTGAATATACGAATGACCATGGTGTAATGACCCGCCCCGTTTGGGAATTGATGAACAGACTTGAGATGTTTCGGGGATGCGAGACGGATGGTTTGGAGAATACTGTGTGGTTGGAAGAAAGAGTTGTGAATATACCAAGTAGTGTTCGTTTGGGAGTATGAAGCCTTTAATTTTAGTCGGTGGCGGCGGACATTGCAAGTCGGTGATTGATGTCGCTGAGAGTATGGGGCATTCCATCCTGGGTATATTGGATCTTCCGGAAAATGTCGGCCATTCCATCTTAGGCTATCCTGTTCTCGGTACTGATGATGATATCCCCTTATTTGTGGATCAGGCTGATTTTATTGTTACTGTCGGATTTATAAAGGAATCTTCTCTACGATTGAAGATTCATGATAAAATACGAACTTCCGGCGGACATTTTGGTACCCTGATTGCTTCCACCGCTTATGTTTCCAGACATGCTCAGATCGGTGCGGGTACTGTGGTCATGCATCATGCCTTTGTGAATGCCGGTGCACGGATTGGCAGTGGTTGTATCATCAATACTTTTGTAAATGTGGAGCATGATGCCCTGATCGGTGACAATTGTCATATATCAACCGGTACTATGGTTAATGGAGATTGCAAGGTGGGCGAATGTTCTTTTTTGGGCAGCCAGTCGGTAATGGTGAATGGTACATCCATCATTTCCGGTTGTATCATCGGTGCGGGTTCGGTAGTACGTAAGGATATTCTGGAAAAGGGAATTTATTCGGGTAATCCCGCAATCTTGAAAATAAAAACACACGATGGATTGTAAATATTTGATTATAGACGAGCAGGACTCTATTTTATCGGCTTTAAAACAAATGGATTCAATTAATAAAAAGTTATTAGTTGTCTATAGTAAAAGTAAGTTTAAAGGCTTGTTAAGTATCGGGGATATTCAGAGAGCTATTATTTCTAATATACCTTTAGACGTTGCTGTATCTCACATAATTAGGAAGAATATAACTATAGCTCATATTGATCAGTCAGAGAAAGAAATAAAAGAGCTGATGTTGAAATATCGAATGGAGTTTTGTCCTGTTATAGATTATTCTGGGAATATGGTTCGCATTATTATGTGGGAAGAACTCTTTCAAAACGAAGCGCCTTTTTCTACTGAGAAATTTGATTTACCTATTGTTATTATGGCAGGTGGGCAGGGAACACGTTTAAAACCGTTAACAAATATTATTCCTAAGCCATTAATCCCTATTGGAGAGAAAACTTTTATGGAGGATATTATGGATCGTTTTGTTAAATGTGGAAGTAATAACTTTTATGTTTCTGTAAATTATAAAGCAGATGTTATCAAACATTATTTTTCTACTCTCAAAGATTCGTCATATCGAATAAACTATTTTCAAGAGAATGTGCCCTTGGGAACTGCTGGTAGCTTAACATTAATGAGAGATAAAATACACACTACCTTTTTTGTGTCCAATTGTGATATTATAATTAATGAAGATTACAGTCAGATACTGAAGTATCACAAAGAAAATAAAAATGAATTGACTGTTGTTGCGGCTCTTAAAAATTATCCAATAGCTTATGGCGTTCTTTATACTAAGGAAAATGGTCTGTTAGATTCAATCGTAGAAAAGCCTGACTTGACTTTTAAGATAAATACGGGACTGTATATTCTTGAACCCAACTTATTGGATGAGATTCCAGAAGGACAATTTTATCATATAACTTCTCTAATAGATAAACTAAGAAAAGAAAATAGAAGAATAGGGGTTTTTCCTGTTAGTGAAAAATCTTGGATTGATGTAGGTAATTGGAATGAGTATTTCTCAATTATTAATAAATAGTCAATTATTATAGGCATGAAGGTTCTAATAATTGGAAATCGAAGTCATCAGTTTATATACAATTATGTGAAGACTCTAAAAAAAGTTTATCTTAATTCAGATTTAGAAATTGATATTCTTTCTCAAGATAGTTCAGATCTCTTTTTTCCTTCTGATAAATTTTATAATAATATTTATGCTTTAATAGTACCGTCTTTTTTTCAAAAAAATCGTTTCTTAAAAGTTCTTTATCAACATATATTGTTTCGTAAATATATTAAAAGACTTGATTTTTATGATGTAGTTCATATTCATTATGTTGAGAATATAATAGTACGAGATATTAGGTTCTTTTCGAAATATATCCGTGGAAAGTTAATTGTTTCAATATGGGGAAGTGATTTTTTACGTGCATCGGAAGATAGGAAAAAAAATATGACTGTGCTATTTAATAGAGCAGATCATATAACTATTGCATCGGATAAAGTTATAGAAGAATTTAAAGCTTGTTATCAAAAGAGTTCTTTTCTTTCCAAGATCGTTTTATGTCGTTTTGGGTTGGAACCTTTAGAAAGTTTGATTTCGATTTTAAGGAGTGGTGCAAATGCAAGAATTAGTAAATCTAAAATAGGATTATGTGCAGACAAAATAGTAATAACTATTGGATATAATGCTAGTAGGTTACAACATCATATTGATATTATAGAGAATATAGAACGATCTCCTTTGCTGTCTCCCTTTCATGATAAGGTAGAATTTCTTTTACCTGTAACCTATCCCAAAGATGCCGAATATATTGGTATAATAAAAAAAACAGTTCTTAATTCGAAGTTTCATTATAATGTAATTGAACAATTTTTGTCTGATGAAGATATTGCACATTTAAGAGTTGCATCTGATATTTTTATTCAGCTACAACCTACAGATATGCTTTCTGGATCGATGTTAGAACATTTAAGTGCGCAGAATATAGTTATAACAGGTTCGTGGTTACCTTATGATTGTTTAGATCAGTGGGGCGTTTTTTATAGGAAAATAGATTGTTTGGAATTAATATCAAATGAATTACATGATGTTTTGAACAAATTTGTTCCTTATAAAAAGCTCACTTGTAAGAATTCAGATATAATAATAGACAAGTTTAGATGGAATAATGTAATTCACGATTGGCTGGATTTGTACATGAAAAGATATGATAATAAAGAAAGTTTTTAAGAAGGTCTATCATTTAATTTATCCTCATAGAGTGAGATTTAAGCATGGCCAACGTTTTTACAGTAACTCTTTAATTGATACATTATTTCCAGAACTAGTGGAAATAGGTGATGATTTTATTTCTGCACCAGGATCTATTATATTGGCACATGATGCTAGTACTCTTTGGCATACAGGTAAGTATCGAGTACAAAGGACTAAAATAGGGAATCGTGTTTTTTTAGGAGCTAATAGTATTATTTTACCAGGAGTTGTAGTAGGTGATGATGTGATAATAGGCTCAGGAAGTGTTGTCACTAAAGACATAGCTTCTAATTCTGTTGTAGCAGGAAATCCTGCAAGAGTTGTTTCCACTATTAGTGAATATATTGATAAATGCGAGCAGCGTAAAATTCTTTATGCTCCTAATGAGAAATTTATTGATTTAATTACTAGAGGTGAAATAATTACTGAGGAACGACAAAATGAATTGAGGGACACTATTTATACTCAGCTGAAATGAAAAGAATGTGTTTGTCACTTATAGGTGATATCTGTTTTCCCGAAGAATTTAAACAGATTTTTACTTTAGATGGAAAGTTTCTAATTACAAGAAGTTTAGGATCCGATTGGTGTTTTGAGATGAGTGGGGAAAGTATGTTTTATGCATTATGTGAGATAGAGAAATCTCAAAAAGAATCTCTTTCTGATTATAAATTAAGAATAATAGAAGCCATTGATAGACGTATAACTTGGGGTAATGGAAAACTATTGCATCGTAGCTTTACAGGAGATTATGATATACAATTTCGTTCGACAAATTCTGCATTGAGAACGCTGTTGTATGCTTGTGAAGATGGATTTGATACAGATAAAAATATCAGAATCATAGCAAATGAACAATTTAAATATTTTTTTGAATGGAAAGAAGGTATTTGGTTTTGCCATGATTCAAGTGAGTATGGTGGAAAAACCCCCTTTTCACATATTAGATCAAAAGTGGCAGGTAAGAGTTGGAGGAATACTTTAACCTTGAATACTCATATTGATTCTTTGAATACACTTCTATTACTAAAATTCTATAGGAAAGAACATCTTCTTAACTTTGATTTAGACTATTGGATAAACAAAGGTCTTATTTCCATAAATCAACTTTTGGA
Organism: Bacteroides fragilis; assembly: GCF_019583405.1. Classification (GTDB taxonomy): domain Bacteria; phylum Bacteroidota; class Bacteroidia; order Bacteroidales; family Bacteroidaceae; genus Bacteroides; species Bacteroides fragilis_B. Next base: position 574,587 of record NZ_SZUU01000003.1, read on the forward strand.
ATTAACTAATAAAGGAAAAATGATGAATAAATTGCAGGCAATGGATAATTATTGCTTGAATTTATTTTTGAAAGAACAACATAATTCTTTTTTGATTGATTGCGTATATGAAAAAATTGTTCATCCTATAATTTTTAAACTTGTATTTCCTACTGTCTTTTTTAATAATGGTTTTATTTCCAGGGATTTATCTGTTTTAAATAGGCATATAGATTATCAGTTAGTCAACATTGTTGATTTTGCTCGATTGCTGAATCTCTACAAAAAAAATAGGGAAACAGAGATACTAACTACAAGTATTTTAAACTATAATGAAATAGGGGATAAATTAGAACGAGCTATTGACTTTGTTGAAAATAATAAATCTCTGTTGAATTACATCCAATCTAGTGATTTACAAAGAGCTTGGTATGCAGAGATGTATTATGCAATGTCAAATATAAATTCTAAGTATATAAAAATGGCACAGAATCTTTATTCTGATCAGTTATATTGTTCTGAGAGCCCCTTTTATAAATTGGATTTTTTGAATGAAAAGAATTAATTCAGATTTTATTTCAGGTTTTATCAAGAGAGGAGGTTTTTCTGTCTTTTTCTCTACAGCTTTGGTAAAGATAAGTGCCGCACTACTTTCTATTATTGTTGTGCAATTACTTACTAAAGAAGACTACGGAATATTATCTTACGTATTGTCTATATATGCCATAGCAATCGTTATTGCAGGATTTGGAGGGAATTATTCGTTGTTAAGATTTGGTTCAATTGTGAATTCATTCTTGAAAAAAAAACAGTATTATTATTATACTCAAAGGGTTGGGATAAACTATACTTCAATTGTTGTTGCTATTATAGTTGTTTATTCTTTTTTTCTACCTGAGGGTATGAAGAATGAGTGGCTTTTAATTGTTTATATGTGTTTAGGATTGTATAGCTTTTATATTTTAGAAACAATGCGTAGTTATTTCCGAATTGTAAATTTAAATAGAACCTATTCTAAAATAAACGTGTACAATTCTGTTATATTATTATTACTGACGGTTTGCTTGACTTTGTTTTTTAAGAACTATGGCTATATTACTGCTCTTATATTAGCACCGTTATTGACTTTCTTTTTGTTTAGGAAAAAAATCTCTTATATACAATTTAGTAACCCGATTGAGATTTCTAAAAAAGAATATTGGGGATATGGAATACATACAAGTGTTAGTGCAATTGCTAACCAGATTATTTTCTCTATTGCTCCTTTGCTTTTAGGTATATTGAATGAACCGGAACACAGTATAGCAAGTTTTAGGGTTGCCACTATAATACCTTTTAATCTTTTAACTCTACCTGGAATTTTGATGATCTCTGATTTTAGCTATTTATCTAGGAACTATATGGATAGTAATTGTTTAAAGCGATATTATTATAACTATCTGAAAGTGGTAATTCCTATTTCATTTATAGTCTTTTTATTATTGATTATATATGGGGATTTTGTGGTAGAGAATCTATTTGGGGCACAATATAATGATTGTGTATATATGTATAAGATGTTTATGGTTGCAACATTTGTTACATATATTTTTCGGAATCCATTAGGGAATATATTACTCGCTGTTGGAAAAGCAAAGTGGAATGGATATAATACTTATGCTTTTTGCTTTTTATATATTATTTTCTCACTTATATTTTATCAATATTGGGGTGTTATAGCAATTGTTTATGGTTTGTGCGCTACATTTATTTTGTCAGGTATAGTTTCTCTTTTTTTGTTTTATTACTATATAAAAGGTTTGCGGTAAAGGTCGATGTTTCCTTATTTTCTTATATATTTTTTCTTACTGGTCTTTTGCTCTTTAGGAAGTGTTACTAAAAATCGCTTTTTTCTAATTTGTGTATTTATTCTTTTTTCCATTTTCTCTGGGTTTAGGTATTATGTAGGAGTCGATTATATTAATTATGTGAAAATATATAATCTTGAAGAGGGGTATGGAAGTCGAGAATTAGGATTTAACTTGATTCTAGATTTTTTGCGATATATCGGGGCTAGCTATCAATTCATGTTTTTTATAATGGCTGTTGTCATGCAAATACTGGTATATAATGTTATTAAACGATATAATTACAGTGTTTGGATTTCAGTTTTTATTTATTATTGTATTTCTCCGTTTTATATTGCAACCTTTAATGGGATGAGGCAATACTTAGCAATCGCTGTTTTTATTGTTTCATTAAAGTATATTGAACAAAAAAAAATATTTAAGTATATCGTTTCTCTTTTGTTGGGAGGATTCTTCTTTCATGAATCGATTTTAGTTTTTATTCCTTTATATTATATATTAAATAAGACTATATCTATAAAAGGCAAATTACTTGCGTTTTTGTTGACTATTGCGGGTAGCTTGGCTATAGATAAACTTATTTCCTATACTCCATATATTGTGTATTTGACAAGAGATCGAGAAACTCATATAAGCTCATTCACTTATATTTTTGCGGGCATTTCAATCTTATTTATCATCTTTTGGAATAAGCTTAATTCTTTTAAAAGTAAGCTTATAATGGAGAATATGAATCTTTTTTGTTTTTTGTCATTATTAGTAGTGTTACTTCAATCTAATGGAGTGCTTATTCAAATGACTCTCCGAATGAATAGTTATTTCTTCTTTGTGTATATCATATTGGTTCCAGCCGTTATATCATCTATAAAGAATGTCCATATGCGTATTGGTATGTATTTCAGCCTTCATTTAGTGCTGTTATTATACCTTGTCCGTACCATTTGTTTTAATGGACATTTGTATGATTTGGTTCCTTATTCTATGAATTTCAACTTATTTAAATAAATATCATATTATGAAGATTGCTGTTATTGGCCTTGGATATGTAGGTCTGCCTTTGGCTCGCTTATTTTCAACAAAATATCAAACAATAGGTTTTGATATGAATCAGAAACGAGTAGAATCTTTAATGGGGGGGCATGATACTACTTTAGAAGTTGCTGATGTTTTGTTACAATCAGCTTTAGATAGTGGTTTTAAATGCACTTCTAACTTGGAAGATATACGTGATTGTAATTTTTATGTAATAGCTGTACCAACACCGGTCGATAGAAATAATCGCCCTGATTTAACACCGTTGATATCAGCTAGTGAAACTGTGGGAAAAGTAATTTCAAAGGGCGACATAGTTGTTTATGAATCGACTGTGTATCCGGGGGTTACTGAAGAAGAATGTTTACCTGTTGTAGAACGTGTATCTGGATTAAAATTTAATCTCGATTTTTTTGCTGGCTATTCACCAGAAAGAATAAATCCAGGTGACAAAGAACATACTGTTGAAAAAATAAAGAAGGTGACATCCGGATCTACTCCAGAAATTGCTGACATAGTAGATAAAGTATATAATTCTGTTTTGATAAATGGAACACACAAAGCTCCTTCTATCAGAGTTGCTGAAGCATCTAAAATCATAGAGAACTCTCAACGTGATGTTAATATTGCATTTATGAATGAATTAGCGAAAATATTTAATGCAATGGATATTGATACCAATGATGTGATTGAGGCTGCTTCGTCAAAATGGAATTTTATAAAATTGAGACCAGGATTAGTTGGTGGACATTGTATTAGCGTTGATCCATATTATTTGATACAAAAAGCGCAAGTGTATGGGGTTTTACCAAGAATAATGTCTTCAGCCCGGCGATTAAATGATGGTATGGGCGATTATGTTGCTAATCAAGTAATCAAGTTGATGAATAAAAAGGGAGTATTGGTGAAAGATTCTAATATATTACTACTTGGTATTACTTTCAAAGAGAATTGCCCTGATATACGCAACACAAAAGTTGTTGATATATATTCAACTTTGTTAGAGTATACTAAGAATATTTCCGTTTATGATCCTTGGGCAAATGCAGAAAAAGTGTATGAAGAGTATGGTATTCGTATGATTGATAATGTTAATGAAAAAAAATACGATGCTATAATATTGGCGGTTGGACATAATGAGTTTAAAACAATTGATATAAAAGCACTTGGCAATGATATTTCTGTTGTTTTTGATGTCAAATGCTTCTTAGACAGAGCAATTGTTGATGGACGGCTGTAAGATTAATATGATTTCTGGATTAGTTAGTGTCATTATTCCAACTTATAAACGTCCCAATATGTTGGGACGAGCTATAGACAGTGTACTCGGTCAAAGCTATACTAATATAGAGGTGGTGGTTGTAGATGACAATTCTGATGGTGATAAATATCGATTGGAAACAATCCAATATATGGAAAGGTATGCTAACGATTATAGAGTTAAATATATAAAACATAAAACAAATCAGAATGGCTCTGCCGCTCGTAATACAGGTATTCAAAATTCTGTAGGAGAGTATATTGCTTTTCTTGATGATGATGATTATTTCTTAAAAGATCGAATAAAGGAAGCCATACATTTTCTACAAAATTCAAGTGCGGATTGTGGTGGTACTTGTTGTAATTACGTAAAGAAATATAAAAATAAGATATATAAAGTAAGTCGAAACGTGGGCTGCTTTAATTCATGTTATGAGTTGTTGTCAGCACAAATTGATTATGCTGCTGGTTCTACTTTAATAATTAAAAGGGAGATATTAAATAAGGTGGGGTTGTTTGATATTTCTTTTAAGCGGCATCAGGATTGGGAGTTTTTGATTCGTCTATTTAGATTCTATCAAATAGAAATTCTTCCTTATGTAGATGTAGTAATTTGTGCTGATGGAATAAGAAATACACCTCGTACTGATGTTTTGTTGGAGGTGAAGAGGAAGTTGTTACAAACGTTTGCCACTGATATCGAAATATTGGGGACTCAAGAGCAGGCTGATATTTATCAGGCACAATGGAAAGAAATTATATATAATTATTTAAAAGAGAAAAAATATAGTACAGCTATCGCTTTTGCTCAAAAGAATATTTCAAAGACTTCTTTTAGGAAGAGGGATATACTTAATGCTATATTGTCTTGTATCGTTGGTATCATTCCATCTTTTATGATTGTAGTGTATTCAATTTATGATCTTAAGTTTAACAGATTTAAAAAAGATATTATATAATTATATTCATGTTATATGTTATCATGTCTTTGTATGCGAAAGACACTTTATTGAAAGTTCAAGAAGCGATAGAAAGTTTGCTTAATCAGACATATACTTCTTTTTATTTATATATTATTTGTGATGGTCCTATAGAAAATGGTGTAGCTTCCTATGTAACTAATTTGTTAACAGAACAAATCTGTATAAATACGAGACAAAAGAATCTGGGGTTGGCTTATTCATTAAATGAGTTGTTAGATGTTGTCTTGAAAAAGGAGGATTGTACTTATATTGCTCGTATGGATGCTGATGATATTTCCATGCCGGAACGTTTTGCAAAGCAGATCGCATTTATGGACTCACATCCAGATGTTGATTGTCTTGGTACTTGGGCAATAGAAATTGATAATGAGGGAAAAGAATACTTCCGAAAAAAAATGCCGATAACCCATGAGGAATGTTTGGAACTATTTAAGAAGCGGGATTGTATGATTCATCCTACTGTGATGTTTCGGCGTTCATATTTTGAGAAAGCTGGTTTATATCCGGAAGACACCTACTTTGGAGAAGATACTATGATGTGGGCTAAGGGTTTTAAAAGTGGATGTAAATTTGACAATGTACCCGAATACTTATTCAAATTTAGATTAGATTTAAACTTTTTTGAAAGAAGGCGGGGGTGGAAACATGCCAAATCTATTTATACCTTACGTCGTCGCGTCAATAGAATGTTGGGGTTTGGATGGAAAGAAGACTGTTATGCTTTGTTGTATGCTATGGCTAAATTAATGCCTAAATCAGTTCTTGATATAATCTACAAAACAGTTCGTTAATTTTACTTTTCTTATAAAATATATAACTCATGAAAATACCATTTTCACCACCTTATATTGACGAGGCGGTCATCAACGAAGTCGTTGATTCGTTACGTTCCGGTTGGATCACATCCGGTCCGAAAGTGAAGGCTTTGGAGGAAGAAATAAAATCTTTCTCGGGAGCAAAGGAAGTACTTTGTGTCAATTCCTGGACATCAGGAGCTATTATGATGTTGCGTTGGCTGGGAGTGAAGGAGGGAGATGAAGTAATTGTTCCTGCTTATACTTATAGCGCAACGGCATTGGCCGTGCTTCATGCCGGGGCTAAACCGGTGATGGTGGATTCCGGAATGGATTTTAATATCTCGGTAGAGGCTGTTCGTAAAGCTATTACTGCTAAAACAAAGGCAATTATCCCAGTAGACATTGCCGGTTTTCCTTGCGATTATGAAAAGATCATGGCACTGGTACAGGAATCTGAAATGATAAAATTGTTCCGTGCGGAATCTCCCGTGCAAGAAAAATTAGGACGTATCTTGGTGATGAATGATGCTGCACATTCTTTGGGGGCACGTTACAGTAACCGGCAGCGTACCGGTTGCGAAACTGACGTGGCTATCTTTTCACTCCATGCCGTGAAGAACGTGACTACTGCCGAAGGCGGAGCCATTTGTTTGAACTTGCCCAAGCCGTTCGATAATGCAGAACTGTATAAAGAACTCCGGATGATGAGCCTGAACTGCCAGACTAAGGATGCTTTTTCGAAATCTAAAGCCGGAGGATGGCGTTATGATATTGTCGGTTTCGGAATGAAAATCAATATGGCCGATGTGAATGCTGCCATCGGACTGGCGCAAATACGGGAATATCCGGAGTTGCTGAAGGAGCGAAAAAGGGTGTTCAATACTTACAATGATGCTTTTTCGACTTGTGACTGGGCCATCGTTCCGCCTTCTGTAGATGGAGAAAAGGAAAGCTCTTATCATATTTATGCTTTGCGTGTGAAAGACTTTACAGAAGAGCAACGTGACCGGATGATTGACGAGATCGCTAAACGTGAAGTGGCTGTGAATGTACATTTTATACCGATGCCGATGTTGTCGTTCTTCAAATCGATGGGATATGATATGAATGATTATCCACAGGCTTATCAGAATTTTAAGGGTGAGATATCATTGCCGATATATCCTCAACTGGATAGTGAAAAATTGAATTTCATTATTGATACTGTAAAGGCGGCCTATACGACCGTAATCGCAGAACACAGATAGTATATTTACAAACACTAAACAGATAAGCTTCTTGATTCGTTTTTTTGATATTGTTTTTTCCCTTTTGGGAATTCTTCTGCTTTCTCCCGTTTTTCTCTTTCTTTATATAGCCATCTGCCTTGAAAGTAAAGGAGGCGGTTTCTATAAACAACTTCGTGTGGGACAATACGGGCGGGACTTTTATGTCTATAAATTCCGTTCAATGCGTGTGGGGGCTGATAAGAAGGGACTGATAACGGTGGGGGGGAGAGATCCCAGAATAACCCGTACCGGGTATTTTATCCGGAAGTATAAATTAGATGAATTACCCCAGTTGTTCAATGTACTGAAAGGTGATATGAGTCTGGTGGGACCACGGCCTGAGGTTCGTAAGTATGTGGATTTGTATACTGATGACCAGAAAAAGGTATTGAGCGTACGTCCGGGAATTACGGATTATGCTTCTATTGAATATGTGGATGAAAATACGATTCTTGGAAAGGCTTCGGATCCCGACAAGGCATATATAGAACAGATTATGCCCGATAAAATACGGTATAATATGAAATATATATGTAATCGTTCGGTGAAGGAATATTTTAAAATTATATTTCTGACATTTTGGAGCATCATTCGTTAGATACGTTTTTAAAGAAAGTGGGGAAAATTCTTCTTTTTGTTTTTGTACCTTATTACGTGAGAAAGAAGAAGGAGGAGTAGCTCGGGAGTAAGTTCCGGAAAGAAATTAATTCAATAAAAGAGAAAGGATCAGCAATTGCTGATCCTTTCTCTTTTATTGAGCCTCTTGTCGGATTCGAACCAACGACCCCGAGATTACAAATCACGTGCTCTGGCCAACTGAGCTAAAGAGGCATCATTTCTGTTTTGCGGGTGCAAAGGTAGGAAAAACTTTTAAACTTGCAAATACTTTGGCAAAAAATGCTTCATAAAAATAGTGTTTGATAAATCGGATTCTTTGTTTACTTTTGCAAATCAATTAATTATAGAAAAGTATGAAGAAGAACTTTTTTTATGTATGTGGTCTGTCATTGCTTCTTTGGGGTATGGCAGCATGTTCCGGACAGGGAAAAGCGGATAAAGCAACCGTTGTTGCGGATAGTGTAGTGGTGAAAACGGATAGTGTTGCGGCAGACAGCACAGGATATATTGTGAGAGTAGGAGAGATGGCCCCCGATTTTACTATTACTCTGACAGACGGAAAGCAGATAGAGCTTTCTGCACTTCGTGGCAAAGTGGTGATGTTGCAATTCACGGCCAGTTGGTGCGGAGTATGTCGTAAAGAGATGCCTTTTATAGAGAAAGATATCTGGCTGAAACATCAAAGCAATCCGGAGTTTGCCTTGATCGGTATTGATCGTGACGAACCTCTTGACAAAGTGATTGCATTTGGTAAGTCGGTAGGGGTGACTTACCCGTTGGGATTGGATCCGGGAGCGGATATATTTGCAAAATATGCATTGCGTGAATCGGGTATCACCCGCAATGTACTGATAGACCGGGAAGGCAAGATTGTGAAGCTGACTCGTTTGTATAACGAAGAGGAATTTACTTCACTGGTAAATCAAATTGATGAAATGCTGAAGAAATAAGTTGAACAAGCAGGGGGGATTTTTTGTTTTTAACATGGAATCACCCCATCTTTTTATTTTATGGCTATAACGATTATTATTCTCGTACTGTCGGCTGCCTTTTTCATGAGTGGAAAGGTACGTTCTGACTTAGTGGCATTGTGTGCGCTGGTATTATTAATACTTTTCGATATCCTTACTCCGGAGGAAGCGCTTTCGGGCTTTTCCAATTCTGTTGTTATCATGATGATCGTTCTGTTTGTGGTGGGCGGAGCTATTTTCCAAACGGGGCTGGCAAAGATGATCAGTAGTCGTATCCTGAAGTTTGCGGGAACAAGCGAGTTGAAACTCTTTGTACTGATCATATTGGTGACAGCGGCTATTGGTGCTTTTGTCAGTAATACGGGAACGGTGGCGTTGATGCTGCCTATTGTGGTCAGCATGGCCATGAGTGCCAATATCAATGTAAGCCGTCTGCTGATGCCTCTTGCTTTTGCCAGCAGTATGGGTGGTATGATGACGTTGATTGGTACTCCGCCTAACCTTGTGATACAGAATGCCTTGATTGAAGCCGGATATGAACGGCTCTCTTTCTTTACCTTCACTCCCGTGGGACTGGTATGTGTTACTGTCGGTCTGATTGTGCTGATCCCGCTGAGCAAGATATTCCTGACGAAGAAAACAGATAAAGAAACGCGGGGAAAGCATAAGAATAAGTCGCTTCAGGAATTGGCGGGGGAATATCAGTTATCGCAGAACCTATATAGGGTGGAGGTCGAAGAATCTTCAGGAATTGTCGGTAAAACAATACAGGAGTTAGGGATTCCGCAGAGGTATCATGTGACAATTCTGGAAGTGCGTCGCCGATCGGTTTCATCCCGACACTTTTTTAAGACAAAAAAGCAGGAGATGGCAGAAGCGGGAACCCTGATTGAAGCAGAAGATATTCTTTATGTATTAGGGGAGTTTGAGAATGTGAAACGTTTTGTCGGTGAGAACCATCTGGCTTTATTGGATACACATAAGACGGAAGGTAATTTGCATAATACGGATGAAGGTTTCGATTTTCAGGAGATAGGCATTGCCGAAATCTTGTTGCTGCCTACTGCCAATTTGATAAACAAACCGGTAAAAGCTTCCGGATTCAGGGAGAATTACAGCATTAATATATTGGGAATTCAGCGCAAGCGTGACTACTTGTTGAAGAACCTGAAGGATGAAAAAATGCATTCGGGAGATGTCTTGCTGGTACAGGGAAGTTGGGCAAACATTGCCAGGCTTGGTGAAGACCAGTCGCAATGGGTCGTTCTGGGGCAACCATTGGCTGAAGCAGCTAAAGTGACCTTGAACCATAAAGCACCGGTAGCGGCACTGATCATGTTGGGGATGATTGTAACCATGATGTTCGACTTTATTCCGGTGGCCCCTGTGACGGCAGTAATTGTCGCGGCTCTGCTGATGGTGCTGACCGGATGTTTCCGCAATGTGGAAGAAGCTTATAAAACAATTAACTGGGAGAGTATTGTATTGATAGCGGGAATGTTGCCCATGTCATTGGCATTGGAGAAAACCGGGGCCTCGGAAGTGGTGTCGCAATCATTGGTGAACGGTCTGGGTACTTACGGGCCTTTTGCTTTGTTGGCAGGCATCTATTTCACTACTTCGCTGATGACGATGTTTATCAGCAATACGGCTACTGCGGTGCTGCTTGCTCCTATTGCGCTTCACTCTGCCGTACAGTTGGGACTGAGTCCCTATCCGTTTTTGTTTGCCGTGACGGTGGCGGCGAGTATGTGTTTTGCTTCACCTTTCTCCACGCCGCCTAATGCACTGGTGATGCCGGCAGGACGCTATACATTTATGGATTATGTAAAAGTTGGTCTTCCGTTGCAGATCATTATGGGCGTGGTGATGGTGTTCGTGTTGCCGTTATTGTTTCCGTTTTAGTCTTTTAGGAGGACCGGTTATCGGGAGTTTTCATGCCTGCCCGGTCACGGGACAACAGTCAGTTTGGCCAGGTAGTCATAATGTTTGCCTTCTTTTATCATTTCGGCCTTGAAGCCATTGTCTGCAGCATAGGCACTGAGGGTCTGGAAGTCGATATACAGCCAGTCGAAAGAATCACCTTGAATGTCTTTGTACTGCATGCGGAAGTCGATTTCTCCATAATAATCTCCGGCCAGGTCGATCAGGAAACTTCCGTCTTCATCTTCGAACAGATAGCGGAGGTCACTTGAATCCATCAGGATGCAACCATTCGGGCGGAGTATTTGTTTCATCTTACGGAAGAAGACAGGCATATTTTCCAAGCGTCCGATGATACCGGAACCGTTCATCAACATCAGTATGGTATCGAAAGTATCGGCAAAGTGTTCGTCGAACAGATTAATCTGGCGGGCATCTTTTATTCCCCGTTGTTTCATTACTTCGACGGCCAGAGGAGAGATGTCGATGGCAGAAACGTCTTTGCCGGCTTTCTGAAGCGCAAGGGCGTGGCAGCCACTTCCGGCGCCTACGTCGAGTATTCTTCCGGTAGCCATTTGAAGAGCTGTGCGTTCGAGCAGGGGCATCTGTCCGGCTTCGCGGAAAAGTTGTTTGACGGGTATTTCGTCTTCATCGAACTGAGAAGAAAATACACGCAGTCTGTCTGCCTTGTGATTGTGATAATAATCGGTTATGGCGGCACCCATCGGGTCTTTTTCTGCCGGGAGCAGGAATGTATCCATTGATTGGTTTTTAGTTGTTACAGCGGGCAAAGATAGGGAATTCACAGAAAAAGAGTATCTTTGTCCACGGAAAATATAGAATAAGAAAGGAAAGATTATGAGTTTAGAAGATGCAATTATGGGTGGGATTGTCTTTAAAGGAAAGAAAGAAGGTCCGAAAAAAGATGAAAATAAAGTGAAAACAAAAGCGAAGAAAACAACTTATATAAAGGGAACCCATGGTTCCGGGGCAGCCAAGATGAAAGCTGAAATCCGGAGAAAGCGGGCGAATAGACATAAACGGTAAATAACGATGAACGATAAACTGTTTGCAATATTAATGTGCAGCCTGTTTATCGTTCATTGTTTAGAAACATGCGTCGTTTATCGTTTTAGAACCGCTCCGGCAATATTTCGATCCAGTAATCATCCGGATCGTTGATAAAATACAGTCCCATGGCAGTATTCTCAAAGCATACGCAGTTCATTTCTTTGTGATATTGGCGTATGGCATCATAATCTCCCGTTACACGGAAGCAGAGATGGCTTTCGTTCTCTCCCAATTCATATGCTTCGGTATGGTCTCTCAGCCAAGTGAGTTCCAATAAGAATCCGGTGGTGCTATCTGTGAGATATACCAGGATAAAGGAGCCGTCGACGGCTTCTTTCCGGTGATGTTCTTTCAATCCCAGTGCTTTTTCGTAGAAAGCAATGCTGCGTTCCAGATCAGTCACATTAATGTTAAAGTGGTCAAATCTACTTTTTATTTCCATTGTTGCTAAGTTTATTTTGTTTTAGGTTAAAATAGAACTTATAAAGTTGCACCACAGATTATACTGATTAGAGCAGATTGTTTATATTAATAATCTAATTAAAATTCAATCTGTGTTTATCCGTGTAATCTGTGGTGGCTGATTTATTTCATAAATGCTTTTGTTATTTTACCTGCATAAGTTCTGGGCTGTCCTTCCATTGGTGTCGGGGCAGGCAGCTTCTGACATTCCAGTATGACAGACGGCTCGCTTTGTCCTGTAGGATAGAAACGTATGCTATATGTCTCTGCTTTCTCCAGTTGCTCGTAAGGCTGGTCGGGCGAGAGGATGCTGAATACAACAGGGCTTCCGGAAATTTTTCCTATGGATCCTCCGGCGTTAGCTGTCATCATGGTCATGTTGAAAGGATCGGAGCCGATAGCGATCACCAGTCGGCCTGCACCCATCTGGATGGCGTTGGCAGGAACTTGATCGGGAGCTACCTCTTTATAGCCCGGCATTGTGCTTGGAGCGGTAACAGGGATTGCGGGGGTAACCGTAGCTGCTTTTTCTACCTTTTCAGTTTCTTTTTCACCACCGATTACCACAACTTTCGGAGCGGTCACTACTGCCGGCTTTTTCGGAGCGGCTTCTGCTGCTGCGGCTTCCTGAGGTTTTTGGCTCAGTGCTTTTGCCGCCTCTTCAAAAAGGTTATCGGCAAAGTCTACCGTCTTCCTGCGCCATTTGGCAAGACCACGTACCAGTTTGGTTTTGGCTTTATTCAATGCGTATTTATCGGTGATCCATTCTTCGGCTGTATATTTTTCTTTTTCACGATAAGTGTAGCGGATTTTTTCTATTTCCATTGTGCACTTCTGCGGCTGGCAGTTAACGGTGATTTGATAGGTCAGCCAAGTACGGTCCAAAGAAAGAGCGGTAGAACTGAATACCAGCCATTCTTCGCCGGCTGCGGCGATGACGCCTTTTTCTTTATATACCACGCGGCTATTGTTTTTATTCTGCTCCATGCGTCCGTTGAGCCACTTCAGCATCCGTTCATAGATTTCGTCTTGTGACATACCGGGAATGCTGAATTCGCGGCTGAAAACTACCCGTCCGTCAACTTCGGGCACGGCGCCTGCAAGATATCTGCTGTCATCATCATCTTTGTCATTGTCTGCCCAAAGGGTTGCAGGCAGGCAAATCATAAATAACACGAGAAAAAAATGTGTCAGTTTGTTCATAATCGTATGTTTTATTTAGTTATATCTCAAAGCTTTCGCCCCGGTGGGTGATGGTGATAAAACGGCATCCACCGGCTTCGGCTATAGACCGGAAAGCATTACCTCCTTCGTAGTCTTCGCTGAAATGCATGGGTACAAATATAGTAGTTTTTATTCGTTCGATGAATTGTTGGGCGCCTTTCATATAATCTTTTCCCATTCGGCGGTCGACGGGGAACATTACCAGATCGACGGCCGGAGCAGATTCCCGGAGAAATTTTACTTCTGCCAGAAAGTCGCCTTCGGCTTTGCGTATCTCTTGTTCGGTAGACTCTTCGCTCCAATGCCAATTGTTGAGGTCACCGGCATGGAAGATACTTTTCCCTTGCAGATGAATCAGGAAGGAGATGCCTACGTCCGTAGAACCGAAAGCCTGAATGCGCAGTGTATCATCTTCGTACTCCTCACCTTTATTAATATAGATCGCATCTTCACTTTGTGCCCGATGATGCTTCAGGATATCTTTTGAGAAGATATAGATGATGTCGGGACGTTGCTCTTTCCAGGTCAGTATTTCCCGGTTAAAATGGTCGGGATGAAAATGTGAGGCAAGTACATACAGCTTGCCGGGTCGTTGGAGCAGACGGTCGTGTACGATACCTTTATTTCGTTCCGTTTCCGAAGAGTCCTTGTAATAATCAATGATAAGGGTTACACCTTCTGCTTCGATGGCAAACCCGCTGTGGTATATATAATCCAGAATCATAAGCGGATGTATTTTATGAATGCAATATTACGTATTATTTGTTGGTTGCGCAAGCACAATAACCGGAAATATCAAGGGGCAAGCCTCTCTTTCCGCCAGCTTCCGTCCGCTTGGAGGGTGTAAAGAAAGCGGTCGTGCAGTCGGTTGGCTCTACCCTGCCAGAACTCGATTCGTTCAGGGATGACGGCATAGCCTCCCCAGTGTACCGGACGTTCCACTTCTCTGCCTACCCATCGGGCAGCTTCTGCAACGAAGCTGCGAATCAATTGCATCCGGCTTTTCAACGGACGGCTTTGAGGAGAGATGCGTGCTCCGATGCGACTTTTGTAGGGGCGTTGGCGGAAGTAGGCATCGGATTCACCGGCAGGGACTTTTGAGGAAATACCTTCAATGTGTACCTGTCTTTCCAGCGCGTGCCAGACGAAAGAGAGGGAAATATACGGATTCTTTGCCAGATGACTGCCTTTACGGCTTTCATAATTGGTATAAAAGATAAATTTTCCGTCATGCAAATCTTTCAGCAATACGGTACGGGTCGATGGTCGCCCTTCGGGGGATACGGTACCTACCAGCATGGCTGTAGGCTCTTCTACCTGTGCATCGATAGCTTCGTGCAGCCATCGGTTGAAAAGAGAAAGCGGGTTGTCGGGAAGATCTCCTTCCTTCAGCCCGCCTTTAGTGTACTCCTGCCGGATGGCAGCGAGGTTGATAGTCTCACTCCCGACCCCTCTTCCGTGAAGAGGGGAATCAGGATGTGTGGACGTATGATCGGTTGACATAAGCAATTACTTTAAATTTACATCGGTACTTCTATCAGTAATATCTTGGAGTCTTTCAGGGTTTCTATCTCAAAGCTTTTGGTTTCAGAGATTCCCAATCCGTCGCGGCGGGTCAGGATGATATCGTCTATTTTTATTTCTCCTTCGATGAGGAAAACGTAGACTCCCGTATCCGTTCCATGTATCTTGTATTCAAGCGTTTTTCCGGCTTCTGCTTCACCCATCGAGAACCAGGTGTCCTGTAGCAGTTTGGCTGGTGTACTGCCATCCGGTGACAGAATCAGGGCCAGTTCGTTTTTTTTCAGCAATCCTCGGATGTCGTAGTCCTGATAGAGTGGGTGGGTGTTTCGCTCTTTGGGCATGATCCATATTTGCAGAAATTCCACAGGTTCCGACTTGCTGCCGTTCATTTCACTATGATAGATACCTGTCCCGGCACTCATCACCTGAATATCGCCAACAGTGATGGTACGGCTGTTCTTCTTACTGTCTCCGTGTGCCAGAAATCCCTTTAGGGGGATGGAGACGATTTCCATATTCTTATGTGGGTGGGTCTGAAAACCTTCTCCCGGTGCAACACGATCGTCATTCAGCACCCGTAAAGCGCCGAAGTGGATGCGTTCGGGATTATAATATTCATCAAAGCTGAAACTGTGGTGGCTGTCAAGCCAGTCATATAAAGATCGTCCGCGGGTATCCGAGCGGTGAACTACTTTTTTCATAATGTATCCTTTCTTTTAAAATGTATTCTATAAGCCAAACAATTGGGAAGTATAAATGGTTTGAAGCGTTCACTTTTTTATTAGGAACAAGGGGAAGGAGGCGGTTCCAGAAGTGAAAGAATCAGGCTTTTGAAATCCGGCAAACAGAAGAGATTTGAATGCGTTCGGTAAATATGAGCCGGAGAAAATTTTGTTGAAAATATTATTATCTTATTTTTGTGCTTTCAAAATCTGCCAATAGTAAGAAGATATGAGAAAGTTATTGTATGTTATTCTGTTAGTACTGCTTCATTGTTTTATATCTCCGGTGTCTGTTTGCGCCGGAACGTTTTCTTTACCGGACAGTTTGATTACAGATGACAACGTATATAAGTATACATTCTCCGACTTTGAAAAAGCGCAGCAGATCATGGAGCAGTTGAGGAAACAGAAGTCGCTTCCTCCGTTCCGGCTGGATGTGGTGGAAGGCGATTTGTATTTCAATGTAGGGCAATACTACTGGGCGTTGAAATTCTATAAGCGTGCTTTGGAAAGTGACTCGGTGCTCAATAGTGATAAAAACTATATGGAACAGGTGCACCGTATGATTTCGTGTTACGACTGTTTGCACAATGAGAATAAAAAGGCACAGTATGTGGACTTGCTTTTGAAGAGAGCTGAGTTGTGTGATGATAAAGCGATGCAGTCCGTTGCTCTGTTTAATATGGGGAAGATGCTCTATTATCAGGGTAATAAGGATAAGGGATATGAATTTATGGAGCAGGCGGTAGCGATGATGGAAAAACAGATTACCCATATAAGTACGATAACCTGCGCTATAATTACAATACTTTGCTGATATTCCAGGAGTCGGACAGGCGTAGTGAAGAGGCCCTGAAAACACTGGCTGCATTAGAAAGGATTGTGACGGAAGAGACCGGCAGTGAGATACCGATGGAGGGATTGAGCGGAAAGGAAAAAAAGGCGATGTACGCCCATTACGCTGTGGTTCTTTTCCGGTTGGGGCGGTCGGAAGAGGCTGACCGCTATTACCGGCTATTTTTGTCAGTAAGTAAGGAATACGATCGCGATGACTACCTGATTATGCCTTATCTGTTCGATCGGAAGATGTATGATCAGGTGATCCGCATGAATTCCGCTCGTGAAAAGGTATATGTCACGCGGAAAGATACGGTAAATTATTATATGGTCACCATTAAGAAGTCCCTCGGGCGTGCCTATCGGGATAAAGGTGATTACCGGACTGCTGCAAGATATTTTGAACAGCTGGCTGTGTTGCGTGATAGCATTAAGGCCAGAGAGCAGAAAAGTGCTGCATTGGAACTGGCAGCGGTTTATGAAACGAATGAAAAGGATATGTTTATTCAGCAGCAAGCCGCTGATATGCGGATGAGGAATGCCTTGCTGATATTTGTGGTCTGTATTGTTTTTCTGTTAGGGGTACTTTTATGGAGAACCATCCGACATAACCGTACCATACGCCGTAAGAATAAGGCAATGGTAGGAACCATCGAGGATTTGCTGGTTCACAAAGAAGAACTCTACCGGAAAAAAGAGGAGAACCATCTATTGAAAGAACAGTTACAGAAAGAGCGGGAAGTACGGGCGTATATAGATGGAAATGCATTGCAGGCAGAAGAGCCCGGAAAGTCGGATGTTCCTGTCGATCCGGAACCCGAGACGGAAGATAACAATGCGGTACACGATAAAATGCTGTTCGACAAACTGGAGCGTGAAATCATTAACCGGCAGTTATATCTTCAGCCGGACTTTTCGAGAGAGGAGTTAATCAAGACAATCTACATTCCCAAGAATAAGTTTGCGCCGCTTTTTAAGCAATATGCCGGAATGAGTTTTTCAAAATACATTAATAATCTTCGTTTGGAGTATGCTGCCAAGATGCTGAAAGATTACCCCGATTATACAGTAGACACGATAGCCCAGGAGTGTGGAATGTCTACCCAATCTTTTTATCGTCTCTTTTCCGGTAAATTTGGGGTGACTCCTACCGATTTTCAGGTAGGAGTACAACGTGTTAGTAATAAGGAAATTACTGAGTGAAAGTGAAAAAATGAGAGACTAAGAGTGAAAAAATGAGAGAATAACCCACTTCAGGTATTTTGATCTGTAAATCTTTCCCTTTACCTTTGAACCACATCAACGAATCTGGTTTAGGTGATGTACTGTACCCAAAATCTGCTGGGAGTTTTCTCCCGGCAGATTATTCTCAGCAAGGCCGGTCACTGCATCAGGCTATTAGAAAATTTCACAGAGTTAATCTTTTAAAAAACACGTATTGTTATGATTAGGAAAGCATTCAAAGTAGGTGATACAATCACCATCAAACGTACCTCACATGCAGGTACTGGTTATCGTTACGCTTTAGTACGCCTGACTGGTGGAGTTGCCCTTGTGGAGGAATTGTCAGAAGATGCCGATACCTTGGGTGGAATGTCTGTACAGTCTTTTACCTTCCAGTTTTTGCAGCCGGGACAGGTAGAGATTCAGTTTGCCTATTATCGTGATGTCACGGGAGTCCTTTACGAAGACGTATTCCCTTATACGGTGGTTACTTCCGAGAAAGCGAATATAATAATAGGAGGCTGGGGAGAATTTGAACCGTTGACGGATCAGGACAAAGAATTGTTCCAGACCTGCATGACTTTGAAAGGGGTGGATTACACTCCACTTCTGGTTGCCAAACAACTGGTAAGCGGCTATAACTACCGCTTCATCTGTATGACTAAAACAGTAACCCGCGAGCCCAAGTATGGTTTTGCTAAAGTAACTATTTATGCTCCGCTGAAGGGGGAACCTTTGTTAGAGAGCATTATAGAGTATTGACATAGAACGGAAGAACCGAAAATCCAGAATAGAGTAGGAAATTAATTAAAAGAAATAGTTATGAGTCAGTTGTATTTTTCATCCAAGAGAAGAAATAATGGTTCTATTCTTACAACGAGAGGCCATTATTATGCGAATGACAAGAATTCTTGTTTTCAGCCCATCGAACAACTTAGTCCGATTTCGTTAGATGCCGTAAGAGGAAATCAACTATTAATAACATTGAATGTTCCGGATACGTGGTGTGACAAAGCTGGTGATGGAGGATGGTTTGCTATATCTGTAAACGATGAAATCAAAACCAGAGGTGTATATTATAGTGGAATGGATGGACAACGCGTTCCTATCACACTGCAAACTGTTGTTGATGTAGACGACAATCAGAGATTTGTTATTAAAGGAATGTGGTGTAACGAGAATGGAACTCAAGACCGAGGCTGTCATATCGGTGAATACTCGGAAACAGTACTGACTGTTTTAGTGCTTGATTAATGAATAGCCACTCCGGACACTTTGCGTTACCGTCCGGGCAAACCTGATAAGGTCTGCCGCTTCTTTCGCAGGAAGCGGTGGCACTATTGCTGTTGAGGATTTTAAGTATTCCCCAATTTTACTTCATTTACTAAAGGTTTGAGATTCTTGAAATCCCGTATATTCTCCAGAGTCGTTGCTGCTATATTTGCCAATGCTTCGCGGGTGAAGAAAGCTTGGTGTGAAGTTACAATCACATTGTTGAATGACAGCAAGCGTGCCAATACATCATCGTCGATGATACGGTCCGATTTATCTTCGTAGAAGTATTCACTCTCCTCCTCGTATACATCTAGTCCTGCAGAACCAATTTTCTTATTTTTCAATCCCTCTATCAGCGCATTGGTGTGGATCAATTGTCCCCGTCCGGTATTGATGATCATTACTCCGTCTTTCATTTTGCTGATTGAGTAGTCATTGATCAGATACTTTGTCTGTTCAGTGAGCGGGCAGTGTAATGATATGATATCCGAGCTGTGGTATAACTCATCGAGCGTCGTATATACTATCTGGTTCTCCCGTGCAAAGTTATAATCCGGATATAGGTCATAGGCCAATATGTTCATGCCGAATCCTTTGAGGATGTGTATCAGTATCTTTGCAATCTTTCCCGTACCGATGATGCCTGCTGTTTTTCCGTGCATATCGAAACCTAACAGTCCATGCAGAGAGAAGTTCCCATCCCGTGTACGCCACGAAGCTCTCGGAATCTTCCGGTTGAGTGAAAGCATCAGGGCAACCGTATATTCGGCTACGGCATACGGTGAATAGGCCGGGACGCGGACAACGGTTACTCCGTTTTCGGCAGCGGCTTTTAAGTCTACATTATTATATCCGGCACAGCGAAGAGCGAGTAATTTCACCCCGTTGGCGGCCATTGTTTTTATTACTTCAGCATCAGCTGTGTCGTTCACGAAAATGCAGACAGCATCCACTCCCTGGGTCAGCAGCACGTTGTGCCGGTTCAAGTGACCTTTGAAAAATCGGAGTTCGAATCCGAATTCTTTGTTTTTTTCGTTGAAAGAAGCTTCATCGTAGGGTTTGGTACCAAAAAATGCGATTGTATATGCCATAGTTTTCTTATTTATATTCTATAATATAAAAACGTTTAGCAATGGAGTAATGTTTGGCTTTCCGAGTGTCTTTTCTTGTGATGCTTTCTTGTTCGTTTCAATCGAAACAGTTTGTGTTTTCAATTAATTTGTTGGTGAAAACGTAATTAGATGCACAGAAATATTCGTCATGTGCAATATTATTGTACCTTTGCGCCCGAAATAACTTAAAAAAGATTTAGATGAGAAAATTATTCTTGATTAGCATCGGGTTGCTAATCGTTTCAACTTCAACTTTTGCGGGAGGTCTCCTGACAAATACTAATCAGCACGTATTGTTTTTGAGAATGTTGGCTCGTGATGCTTCTACACAAATTGACGCGGTATATTCCAATCCGGCAGGTGTTGCTTTCATGGAAGATGGTTTTCACCTGTCTCTCAACGGACAGAGTGCTTTCCAGACAAGAACCATCACTTCTACTTTCGCTCCGTTTGCAGGCTTTGGCGGAAACACTACAAAAGTATATAAAGGTGAAGCTTCGGCTCCGTTCATCCCCAGTGTATTTGCAGTATATAAGAAGGATAAGTGGGCATTCTCCGGGAATTTTGCAGTAACCGGTGGTGGTGGTAAGGCTACCTTTAATGAGGGATTGGGTTCATTCGAGTCATTGGTATCTGTAGTGCCCGGAATGATGGTAGCTGCCGGTAAAGAAATGGTAGACGGAGGCATTCTGCCGATTAATATCTTTGAAGGTACCAATAAATACTCGGTTGACAGCTATATGCGTGGTAAGCAGATGATTTTTGGTCTTCAACTGGGAGCATCTTATAAAATCACCGATTACTTGTCTGCATTTGCCGGTGTACGTATGAATTACGTAAGCAATGGATATGAAGGACATATTCGTAATATTGAAGCTAATATCGGTGGAGGAGAAATGGTAAATGTGAACAAATATTTCAGCGATTATGCCAAGCAAGCCAGAACAGCTGCAGATGCTTATCTGGCAGCGAATGATATGGTTAATTATGCAAAATATGATGCTATCGCAAAGAAAGCGACCGGTGTTGCAGAATTGACGGCTGATAAAGAGTTGGACTGCGACCAGACAGGTTGGGGGGTAACTCCTATTTTGGGCTTGGACTTTAAGATGAATAAGTGGAACATTGGTGTAAAATATGAGTTCAACACCAAACTGAATGTAGAGAACAAGACTCGTATAGATAATACAGGGCTGTTTGCGAATGGAGTAAATACTCCGCACGATATTCCGGCTTTGTTGACAGTAGGTGTTTCTTATGAAATTCTTCCGGTACTTCGTGCTTCAGTTGGTTATCATCATTTCTTTGATACCAGTGCACGTATGGCCGATGCTAAAGATCCTGTGACCGGCCAGACTATGGGTAAACAGCATTTCATCAAACAAGGTACTAACGAATATTTGGGTGGTATCGAATGGGATGTTTGTAAATGGGCCCAGGTAAGTGTCGGTATGCAACGTACCAAATATGGTGTGGGTGATAATTACCAAAGCGATATGAGCTTTGCAGTTAGTTCTTATTCATACGGTTTTGGTGCCGGATTCGACATTGCGAAGAACCTGAAACTGAACGTTGCTTATTTCTGGACTGATTACGATAAATATACCAAAGAGACTCCTAATTATGGAGGTACAGGAATCTCCGGAAAGGATGTCTTTACTCGTACCAATAAAGTATTCGGTATCGGTCTCGACTATAAGTTCTGATACAAGGCTTCTACTAATCTTTATTAATATAACTCTCAAGAAGGATCGGATTACTCAAATAATCCGGTCCTTTTTCATTTAACCTCCTATATTAAGATTATCTTTGTGTTCTAATCCCGAACGATATGAGAGACACATTTTTTCTTTTCTTTGCAGCATTGAGCTTTGCATGCGTTTCTTGCAGCCGGGCATTAAGTAAAAGAGTGGAAGATGATAATCCCTGTGTGGTGAAATTTTATTTTTAGCCCCATCTCCGTAGGGTAATAACAGAGACGGGGCTGGGTTCGTCCTTGGACTTTTTTTACGTTAGAGTTCAGAGAGATTTATAAAAAGTTAGAACGAATATTGTACCAATGCGTTCATGCGGTTGGCATGACGGGTATTGCTACTGAAGTCCGTACGCCATCCTCTCAGATATTCGGCGCCTACCTGTAAGTTGCTGGTTACGTTCCAAAACAGGTTAGCTACCAGATATTGGCCCTTCCGGTACATATCGGGTACGTCGCTTGGATACGTGTGTTCCGAGTAGAGGCGTGACAAACTGTAAGTGCCCGATACAAATACATCTTTGCTGATGTTGTATTGCAATCCGGCGAACCATCCCAACATGGGGAGCGTCTGCATGCGCCCTTCTTTTTCCGGGTTAGGAACAATATCCACATTCAGGTTGCTCAAGTCGTTTAGGTATTGTCCGATGCCCCTTCCGTAATTCACCTGTCCGTATACTTGCCATTTCGGAGTCACGTTGAAGGAAGTAGAAGCTTGAAGTCCGTATCCGGCTTTTGAGTGCGCCTTATTGTCTACGGAACTTGAATAAGTCATGCTGCGAACGATGGCAGCTAACTTCAGGTGGCTGTTGGCATTCCAGTTATACTGTGCTGAGGCAGTGAAGTCGGGCATACGCTGGGTGTTGATGGTGAGATACTGATTCGTGGTACCGTCTACCGATGGCATTTCGACACCGACGCCGAATTTCCAGTTCTTCAGCTTGTCACACATATAGCTCAATTGAGTGGTTCGATAGAAAGCCGAGCCGTTAGGGCCTGCAAAGTCGATGGTAGGAGGCAGGGCGGCAAGGTCCATAAAGTTACCATAGCTGTATCCCAGAGTAAAGCCGAGGAAGGTAGCATAAGCATTCTGCAACTCGAAAGTCTTTCCGTCTCCACGGAAGTTTGCAGCAGTATAAACCACGAAGTCACCCAGACGTTTGGTATGTCCCACCAGTTTCAGGAAAAGAGTCGAAGTGCTGATATCCATCTGGAACTGATTGCGTGCACGGTCGGCAGAGCCTTTATTAGGAATCAGCGCCGGATAGAAGTCTACATCTTTCACAATTCCCCCGAAGTCATATTCGGCGGTTGCCCGTACATATCCGCCGATACCCAGTGCGAACTTTCCTTGCCGGTCGGTCAGTACGAAGCGCGGAGCCTTCGGTTCCTGGAAACGTGGAAGACGCGTCTCGTTCATGATCCGGATAATCTCGTCTCCGGCTTTGTCGGTCGATACAAACATCACGGAGTTCGGTTCTTCATCTTCGATGATTACTTTTTTCTGGGCATGTGCCGCTACAGGCAAGAGTCCCAATCCGAGTAGCATAGCTACAGATCTAAAAAATGTTTTCATTATAAGTTAAGTTTTAGGTGAATTGCCCTATTGAACAACTTAAATGGGAAATGGTTGAAGGGCCGAGGGAAAAATCGCCAAATTATGCGGAAGAATTGCTATAGGACAGACCGTTTAAAATGCGAATCTTTGCATATTCGATAATCAGAAAGAAAGAAGAGCAATGGAAAAGATGAATATTACCCATAAGATAGTGGCTATGCAGCCCGAACTGGAACATTTTGCCTATAAACTGACTGCTGACCGGGAGTCGGCCAATGATCTGGTACAGGATTGTCTGTTGAAGGCATTGGACAACAAAGAGAAATTTGTGCATACCCAGAATTTCAAGGGATGGATGTATACCATCATGCGCAATATCTTTATCAATAATTACCGTAAGTCGTTACGTGAAGTGGATATGACCGATTCCACCTATAATCTCTATGCGCAAACCCTGACGGAAGGTGAGGACGGCAACCGCTTTGAAACAATTTACGATCTGAAGGAACTCTATAAGGTGATTAATGCCGTTCCCGAAGAGTTGAAGAAGCCTTTCCTGATGTTTGTTGCCGGATTCAAGTATCGTGAGATAGCTGAGAAGATGGATTTGCCGGTAGGGACTATCAAGAGCCGTCTGTTCCTGATCCGCAAAAGATTACAGCAGGATTTGAAAGACTTCTCGTAAGAGCGCTTATTAAGATTGATGCCGGATTTTCCGGAAGTATGAATGGGCTTTTGTAACTCTGTGACAAGAGTAAAAAGAATAGTGTGTTAAGTGTTTGTTATGTTGTACCCGGACGGGGCATTACATTATATGTTATCGCGATAACAATATATGTAATGCCCCGTTACATATATTGTTATTTTGTCGATTAAAAAAGAATTGCTACCTTTGCTGCCCGTAAACGTATGATGCCGTGAATAGCGGTCGTGTATTCTAGAACACCACGTAAAAAACAGGAATTATGAAAGAAAAAGTATCTATACCCTTCATGTTGCTCGGCATTCTGTTCAACGTCTGTCTGATTGCAGCAAACCTTCTCGAAACCAAAGTGATTCAGGTTGGCAGTATCACTGTTACTGCCGGATTGCTGGTGTTTCCCATATCCTATATTATCAATGACTGTATAGCCGAAGTATGGGGATTTAAAAAGGCCCGTCTGATTATTTGGAGCGGATTTGCCATGAACTTCTTTGTGGTAGGTCTCGGGCTGATTGCCGTGGCGTTGCCCGCAGCACCTTTCTGGGAAGGCGAACAGCATTTTGATTTTGTGTTCGGCATGGCTCCCCGCATTGTTGTAGCCAGTCTGTTGGCCTTTCTGGTCGGTTCGTTTCTCAATGCCTATGTCATGAGTAAAATGAAAGTGGCCAGTGGAGGACGTAACTTTTCTGCCCGTGCCATCTGGTCTACGGTAGTGGGAGAAACGGCCGATTCACTGATCTTCTTTCCCATCGCATTCGGCGGACTGATTGCCTGGCCCGAGCTGTTGGTAATGATGGGCACTCAGATTGTGCTGAAGTCCCTTTACGAAGTGATTATCCTTCCGATCACCATCCGTGTCGTGAAAGCCGTTAAGAGAATTGACGGGAGCGATGTTTATGATACCGACATCTCCTATAATGTACTTAAGGTAAAGGATATATAATAAGGAGAACTTAAAAACACTTTTTTCAAGAAAATAAATGATGAAAAATGATTCAGCAGTAGTTCTGTTCAGTGGCGGACAGGACTCTACAACGTGTCTCTTCTGGGCGAAGAAACATTTCAGCAAAGTATATGCGCTTAGTTTCCTGTACGGACAGAAACATGCACACGAGGTAGAACTGGCCCGGGGAATAGCCGAAAGGGCAGGAGTGGAGTTTCATGTGATGGACACCTCTTTTATCGGGAGCCTTGGAAGCAATTCGTTGACGGATACCAGCATCTCGATGGACGAAGACAAGCCGGAAGATTCGTTCCCGAACACCTTTGTTCCGGGACGTAACCTGTTTTTTCTGAGTATTGCTGCTGTCTTTGCCCGTGAACAGGGGGCTTTCCACTTGGTTACCGGAGTTTCGCAGACCGATTATAGCGGTTATCCCGATTGCCGCGACTCGTTTATCAAGTCGTTGAATGTCACTCTGAATCTGGCGATGGACGAACAGTTTGTTATCCATACACCGTTGATGTGGATTGATAAAGCCGAAACCTGGGCATTGGCGGACGAACTCGGCGTATTCGATCTTGTACGGAACGAGACGCTGACCTGTTACAACGGGATTCCTGCCGACGGGTGCGGACACTGCCCGGCATGCAAATTGCGGAAACAGGGGCTGGAAGAGTATTTAAGTAAAAGAAACCGTTAAATGATTAATAGATTATGACTGAACTGAAAGACCAGCTTTCTTTACTGGGAAGAAAGACCGAATATAAGCAGGATTATGCTCCCGAAGTATTGGAATCCTTCGATAACAAGCATCCTGAGAACGATTATTGGGTACGTTTCAATTGTCCGGAGTTTACCAGCTTGTGCCCCATAACGGGACAACCGGATTTTGCCGAAATACGTATCAGTTACCTGCCCGATGTGAAGATGGTGGAGAGCAAGAGCCTTAAGCTATATCTGTTTAGCTTCCGCAATCACGGTGCTTTTCATGAAGATTGCGTGAATATCATAATGAAAGACCTGATCCGTCTGATGGACCCCAAATACATTGAAGTGACCGGTATCTTTACACCCCGCGGCGGTATTTCGATTTATCCGTATGCCAACTATGGTCGCCCCGGAACGAAATATGAAGAGATGGCTGCCCGGCGGTTGATGAATCATGAATAGGGGATAACCCTATTCATGGTGATAGGGCCCGCCGTTCAGTATGGTCATGGCCCTATACATCTGTTCTACAAAGATCAGGCGGATCATCTGGTGCGAAAAAGTCATTTTCGACATGGATATCTTTTCGTGTGCCGCATCATATACCTTTTGTGAAAATCCGTAAGGTCCTCCTATGATAAATACCAGGCGTTTGTTGACGTTTACCAGCTTCTTCTCCATCCAGCGTGCAAATTCCACCGAACGCATCTCTTTTCCGTGCTCGTCCAGCAACACTACCACGTCTCCCGGTTGGAGGGCTTTGCCTATCAGTTCGCCTTCCTTCTCCTTTTGTTGTTCCGGGGTGAGGCTTTTCGTGTTTTTCAGTTCGGGAATCACCTCCATATCAAAAGAAATGAAGTGTTTAGTACGCTCTATGTAATCGTTAATTGCAGTGATATAATGCTGCTCTACAGTCCGTCCTACGACGATAAGGGTTGTTTTCATTCAAGTGCAAACTCTTGTTTATTGCACAAAAATAAGAAAAAAATGTTGTTTTTAGCATTAAATACTTACCTTTGCGTATCGATAATACTTGTGATTATGAAAAAACGGGTACTTTTATGGATGGCCGGACTCGTATTCGCTGTAACTTCGCTCTTCGCACAAGACATACCGGTGGGCGTGGTCGTGGCGTTTAAGAAAGGAAACTCCCAAGAGCTGAACAAGTATTTGGGAGAGAAGGTGGATCTGGTAATTCAGAATCGCTCGACAAGCGTCGACAAACAGACTGCTGAAGGAACACTTGCTTCTTTCTTTAATAGCAACAAGGTGAGTGGTTTTAATGTAAATCACGAAGGTAAGCGAGAGGAGTCGAGTTTTATTATCGGTACCCTGACCACTGCCAACGGCAATTTCCGGGTGAACTGTTTTTTCCGCAGGGTACAGAACAAATATTTTATAAATCAAATAAGAATAGATAAAACCAATGAATGAGTTAATAGACAGACTGATTGATCTGGCCTTTGCCGAAGACATAGGTGATGGCGACCACACAACACTTTCCTGTATTCCCGCCACTGCAATGGGAAAATCGAAACTTTTGATTAAAGAAGCCGGTGTATTGGCCGGTATCGAAATAGCCAAAGAAATATTTCACCGTTTCGATCCGACTATGAAGGTTGAGGTGTTTATCAACGACGGTGCCGAAGTGAAGCCGGGTGATGTGGCAATGGTTGTGGAAGGTAAAATTCAGGCTCTGCTTCAGACAGAACGTCTGATGCTGAACGTGATGCAGCGTATGAGCGGCATTGCCACTATGACACGCAAATACGTGAAGCAGCTGGAAGGCACCAAAACACGTGTGTTGGATACCCGTAAGACTACTCCGGGACTCCGTATGCTTGAGAAAGCGGCGGTAAAGATTGGCGGGGGTGTCAACCACCGTATCGGACTTTTCGATATGATTCTTCTGAAAGATAATCACGTGGACTTTGCCGGTGGCATTGATAAGGCCATCAACCGCGCTAAAGAATATTGCAAGGAAAAAGGAAAAGACCTCAAGATTGAAATCGAAGTGCGCAATTTTGACGAACTTCAGCAGGTGTTGAATATCGGTGGGGTAGACCGCATCATGTTCGATAACTTCACTCCCGAAAATACAAAGATAGCTGTCGAGATGATCGGCGGAAAATATGAGACCGAATCGTCCGGTGGTATCACGTTCGATACACTCCGTGACTATGCCGAGTGTGGTGTAGACTTTATTTCGGTAGGTGCCCTTACCCATTCGGTAAAGGGACTCGATATGAGTTTTAAGGCATGCTGACATTTTGAACGGTCGGCGATAAACGTTCTTAAGTAATAAACGATGAACAGGCTACGCATTGATGCAAAGGCTTATTCATCGTTTATTGTTTCTTTAACTTCTTTTTGCACTATTGTTTGCAGCATTCGTTGCATCCTTGCGTCTAATAGACAAACGACGCAGACATACGTTCGATTTTAAAAAGACAATTGACATTGGAAAACGAGATAGAACTGATAAAGGGCTGTCGGGCAGGAAAGGATTCGGCCCGTAAGGAACTTTACACCCTATACTCGAGGCAATTGTTGGCGGTATGTTTCCGCTATACGGGCGATATGGAAGCGGCGCACGATGTACTGCATGACGGTTTCATCAAAATATTCACCAACTTTTCGTTTCGTGGTGAGTCTTCGCTCGGAACGTGGGTGACCCGGGTGATGGTGACTCAGGCACTGGATTACCTGCGAAGGCAAAAACGGATCAGTCAGTTGGTGATACACGAGGATCAGCTTCCTGATATTCCTGATCTTCCGGAAGGAGGGGAGGCAGGACCGATATCCGAAGAACAGTTGATGAAGTTTGTCGCAGACTTGCCCGATGGCTGCCGGACGGTTTTTAACCTTTACGTGTTTGAGGAAAAGTCTCACAAAGAGATAGCCGATATGTTGGGTATCAAGGAGCATTCATCCACTTCGCAGTTGCACCGTGCAAAGTTTTTATTGGCAAAAAGGATTAAAGAATATAGAAATCATGAAGAGAGAAAATGATGAAATAACCGATCTGTTCCGTTCCCGTCTCGGCAACGCCGAGATGACTGTGCGGGATGGTTTCTGGGAAGAACTGAATTCTGAGGTGATGGTGCGTTGCCATCGTCGGAAGGTGTTTTTCTTCCGCGTAGCGGCAGCCGCTTCCGTACTGCTGGTACTGGCTGCTTCATCGGCTGCTTTTTGGTTCTTCTCTCCGAAAGAGGAGATAGAAGAAGCCTTTACCCAGGTAGCGGTTGTCAGTGGAAATGCGACTCACCTGGATGGTGACGTGGTGAAACAGGATTTCACTCCCGTACATTCCGAGCCTGTTTTGAGTAAACCGACGCCTAAGCGTTTCGGTACTCTGGCCCAATATCAGGACGAAGATGATGATTCGGTTTCGGTTACGGTTTCCATGTCATTCAGCTTCTCTGCAACGACTACACGCAGAGGACAAAATAATCATCCGGATAAAAACTATTGGCAGGCCAGTGGAGATGGACAGACCTTGGCAAATTCTGCTGATGAATCCCCGTCTTCCGATTATATGGCTATGACCGCTAAAGCCCGGACATGGGCTGTAAAGGCGGCAGTCGGTACCGCATTGCCTGCCGGAGATGGTAAATATAAGATGCCTGTTACGGTCGGTCTGACGGTAGAGAAAAAAATAAATAAACATTTAGCCGTAGAAACCGGTTTATTATATTCCAGTTTGCGTGCCGGACAGAACTTGCATTATCTGGGAATTCCCGTAAAACTGAACGTGACACTTGCGGAAATGCCGAAGTTGGATATATATGCTTCTGTAGGTGGAGTTGCGGATAAGTGCATAGCGGGAGCACCCGATAACAGCTTCAAACAGGAGCCTGTGCAACTGGCCCTTACCGCAGGAGTGGGAGTGAACTATAAAATTAATGATAAACTGGCTTTATTTGCCGAACCGGGAGTGTCGCACCATTTCAAGACAGACTCCAAGCTGGAAACAGTACGTTCGGCACGGCCTACGAATTTTAACCTGATTTGCGGTCTGCGCATGACCTATTAACCATTTAGTACGGACGTTATGAAAAAAACATTTTTTATGCTGCTCACGGTTGTTTTATCATTGCTTACTTGTGTAAGTTGCAGCGAAGAGACATTAGATTACAATAACCCGGATGTAGACCTTTTCGTAAGGCAACTCAAAGCGGGGAACTATAATACCAAGAGCCCGAAGGGCTTTGTAGAAGTGCCTAAATTTACGGAGAAGGATATTCCGGCATTGCTGAATTATGCGGAAGACCTGACTCAGGTTGCTTCTTTTCCGCTTCCGCCGGTATCTGCTTACTATAGCGGTAAGGTCCGGTTGGGCGAGTGCATGTTGTGGATCGTAGAAACCATTCGGTTAGGGCATTATGCGTCGTTTGGCTGCAAAATGGTGAGAGCCAATGCCGAGAACTACGAGGGCATCTATTTCCTGACCGATGAAGAGTTACTTGATGCTGCTGCCCGGTATCGTCGCTGGTGGGAAAACAGGCAGTATCCTCGTACGGCATGGACCATTGACGCATGCTTTGACGAGCCCCTTTGCGGGAGTGGATACCGTTGGTGGTAAAAAACTAAATCAGATGAAACGTATCGACTTTCTGGTGCTGTCTTCAGGGGCGGCAGTGATCCTTTATGCCCGATGAACAGCCACGTAAAGGAATTCAAAGACAGGAACATGCGAAGCAGGTACTTTCATCTTATTAAATAAGTGTAGAAGAATGAAGCGTTTGATATTGTTTATATGGTTATGTCCGATGGTCCTGATAGCCCGTGCCCAATGGACTGCGAAGGATTCATTGAATCTGCAACGCATCCTGAACGGCCAAGAGGATATCAAGCTGAATATGGATGCTGTGAAACAGATTGATTTCAACAGCTTGCCGGGTGCTCCCAAAATGTCGAAGGAGAAGCCCGGTCTGAAATTGGACGAGACGCTTCCACAAGTGCTTGATAGAAAGAAAATTGTGTTGACTCTCCGGCCTTATACGGCCAATACCAAATATAACTGGGACCCTATTTACCAAAAAAAGATACAGGTGGATGCCGATACGTGGCGGGGAGATCCGTTTGTCGAGTTTTATGAGACCGTTCCTTCCAACTGGGCTAAAAATGTATACGATAAAGGTATCCGCAGTTCATACGAGGAAATCCGTTCCAGTGGGTTGCGGCATAATCTGTTTGGCGAACGTGCCAATGGCAGGATGGTGACTACGCAGAGCATGGTGCATACCTCTGCCATGAAGCTTGGCAAAAGTGGAGTAACCGTGAGTGGAGGCACTATCGGAGGTCTTGACCTGATGACTATTTTCACAAAAGATTTCTGGGACAAAAAAGGACGTGAACGGAGGGCGCGTACACTGGAAGTTCTGAAAGCGTATGGTGATTCGACAACGGTGTTGCTTCCTGAACCGATTATACATTGAATTTGTTAAAAGATAAATAGGGGGATTCTTGCCTTCTTTTTTCAAAAACGATATGACTATGAACAGAATTTCTTCTCTTTTCGGTATTCAGTATCCCATTATTCAGGGCGGTATGGTGTGGTGTAGTGGCTGGAGGCTTGCTTCGGCTGTCAGTAATGCGGGTGGTTTGGGGTTGATAGGCTCCGGCTCGATGTATCCCGATATTTTGCGTGAACATATTCGTAAATGCCGTGCAGCCACAGATAGACCTTTTGGGGTAAATATTCCTTTGATGTATCCCCAGATAGAGGAGATCATGAATATCATTGTGGAAGAAGGGGTTAAAATCGTATTTACCTCTGCCGGAAACCCGAAGACATGGACTGGCTGGCTGAAAGAGCGTGACATCACGGTGGCACATGTCGTTTCTTCTTCTAAGTTTGCCATGAAATGCGAAGAGGCGGGAGTCGATGCCGTGGTAGCTGAGGGTTTTGAGGCTGGTGGGCATAATGGCCGGGAGGAGACAACAACGCTTTGTCTGATTCCTGCGGTACGTGAAGCCACTACTTTACCTTTGATTGCGGCCGGAGGGATTGGTACCGGTGAGGCCATCTTTGCCACGATGGCGTTAGGGGCCGAAGGAGTTCAGATAGGTACTCGTTTTGCTCTGACGGATGAAAGTTCGGCAAGTGATATTTTCAAGGAATATTGTTTGCGGTTGAACGAAGGCGATACCAAATTATTGTTGAAGAAACTGGCGCCTACCCGTCTTGTGACCAATTCGTTCCGTGATAAGGTGGAAGTGGCTGAGGCGCGGGGAGCTTCTGCCGAAGAACTTCGTGAACTTTTGGGCAGAGGACGCGCCAAGAAAGGCATCTTCGAAGGTGATCTGGAAGAAGGAGAGCTTGAGATAGGGCAGGTGGCTGCTCTGTTCCGCCGCAGGCAAAGTGTGGACGAGGTAATGAAAGAATTGTTGGAGGGATACCGCAGAGCTTCGGACAAGGTATCTTCTTTTTTGTTATAAACGGATCATTCCACCACAGGGTAACACAGAGTCTTACGGAGTTCTTCTTTTTATGATTCTGCTTCGTGAAACTCTGTGTTACTCCGTGGTATTACTTGTTATTCTAAATTCAATTGCTCGTATTTAAGCCCGAATACCTCAGCTATTGCTTTATATACCACTTTCCCTTCTACCACATTTAATCCCAAAGCCAGTGCCGGATCTTCTTTGCATGCCTGTTTCCACCCCTTTCCTGCCAGTGCTGTTACATAAGGCAGAGTGGCATTGGTCAGTGCCAATGTAGAAGTGTAAGGCACTGCTCCCGGAATATTGGCTACGGCATAATGTACGATTCCATCAACCACATACGTCGGCTCACTATGGGTAGTGGGGTGCGAAGTTTCGAAACATCCTCCCTGGTCGATAGCTACATCCACTAATACTGTACCCGGTTGCATCATCTTCAGCATACTGCGGGTGATCAGGTGCGGAGCCTTGTCTCCCGGAATCAAGACCGAGCCTATTACAAGGTCTACGTCCGGCAACTCTTTCTTCAGCCTCAGTTCCGAAGCATATAAGGTTTTTACATTTTTGGGCAGTGTTTCACTCAAATAACGAAGACGGGCCAGGTTGATATCCGCAATTGTGACATCTGCTCCCAGTCCGGCTGCCATCTGGGCTGCATTGCTGCCTACGATGCCTCCGCCGAGAATTAATACTTTGGCAGGCTTCACACCCGGTACACCTCCCAGCAGAATACCTTTTCCACCTTGCGGCTTTTCCAGGAAACGGGCGCCTTCCTGTATAGCCATGCGTCCGGCTACCTCACTCATAGGAATCAATAAGGGTAAAGAATGGTCAGCTTTTTCTACCGTTTCGTAAGCAAGGCAAATCGAGCCGTTTTCTATCATGGCAAGAGTCAGTTCTTTATCGGAGGCAAAATGGAAGTAAGTGAACAGCAACTGTCCCTTGCGGATCAGCTTGTATTCCGGTGCGATAGGTTCTTTCACTTTCACTATCATCTGGGCTGCGGCATACGTCTCTTCCATAGTGGGCAGGATCTGCGCTCCTGCGGCTATATATGCCTCGTCCGGAAAACCACTGTTCTCTCCTGCGGTGTGCTGTATGTATACAGTATGTCCGCGTTTCACTAATTCGGCAACTCCCGAGGGTGTCATGCCCACCCGGTTCTCGTTGTTCTTAATCTCCTTAGGTACTCCGATAATCATAACGTTACTCTATTAAGGGTTAAACATGGCACAATGTAAGAAAATTCTGCTTATGTTGTTATCCTTATACGGATGTTTTACAGCAGAATGATAGTAGAGGTGCAGGCACGGCTCTTTCATTTAACAACCGCCTTCCTCCCTTGTCCCCCCCCCACAAAATCTTCCATTCGCACACAGCGATGCGGAAGCAGTGCTTCGTTGTTTCTTTTTTAAGAAAGAATCCGGCCGGCTATTACCGGAGAAGTGTAGTAGATTAACCAATGTCATACAACTCTTTATCCCAGCCCGCATACCCGGGCTGATGAGCCCACATGCCCGGGCTGATGAGCCCGCATACCCGGGCCGATGAGCCCGCATGCCGGGGCTGAGATAAGGATCCGACCATTTGCACTAAAGAAAGTAAGGGAAATGAAATGCTTTTAGAGAGATTAACGGATAAGAAATTGGATATATCCATTTGTTTCCCAAATAGTTACTACTAAAATGCTCCCTAAAACAGCGGGTGGAAGATGGAAGATGGGGGTGGAAGATAAATGGCATAAAAACCGCATCTTCCACCAATCTATACATCTTACAATCAACGATATGCATTCTAAAAGGTGGAAGATGGAAGATCGAAACGTATTTTTTGTATGAGAGGAAGGCGGGGGATAAAGAGCCGTGGCAGGCAGGAATAAAATCTATCTTTCTGTTTTCTGATATGGCAGGAATAATGTATTTTTGCAAAGATTCCATTTTTAAGCAAACTACATGAAACAGTATATAGTTGCTCTGATGCTTGCCTGCAGCATTCAGGGACATTCACAAGATGTGAAGCAGGCTGCTTTTGTTCCTCCATTTGACTTTACACTGACTCTGAGCGGTAATTTCGGAGAAATTCGTGCCAATCATTTTCATGGTGGTCTTGACTTTAAGACTCAGGGAGTTGTCGGTAAACCGGTGCGCGCGCTGGCCGACGGATACATCTCACGTATTCGTGTCACCAATGGTTCGGGACATGTACTCGATGTGGTATATAATAACGGTTATACAACTATTAACCGGCACTTGAGCGGATTTATGCCGGGCATTGCCCGAAGAGTGAAGAAGCTTCAATACGAAAAAGAAGATTGGGAAGTAGAGATTGTTCCCGAACCGGGGGAATATCCGGTAAAGGCGGGACAACAGATAGCCTGGAGCGGTAATACGGGTTATTCATTCGGACCGCACCTGCATCTGGACTTGCTGGAAACCGCTACCGGTGAATCTGTCGATCCGATGCCTTTTTTCAAATCAAAAATAAAAGATACCACTGCTCCCCGGGCTGAGGGCGTTATGTTGTTTCCACAGCCGGGAACCGGAATCGTGCAAGGCAGTTCGGAGCGGCAAACCTTCCAACCCAATGGGACGCGTCCCATCGAGGCATGGGGAGTGATCGGATCGGGTATCAAGGCTTATGATTACATGGACGGTGTTCACAACCGTTACGGTGTGCATACTGTTGTGCTCAAGGTAGATGGAACGGAAGTGTTTCGCAGTGTGGTCGATCGCTTTGCTCCGGATGAGAACCGGATGATAAACTCCTGGACCTACGGGCAATATATGAAATCATTTATTGATCCGGGCAATACGCTGCGTATGCTCCGGGCTTCGAATGATAACCGTGGATTGGTGACCATCAATGAAGAACGGGATTACAAGTTCGAATATGAATTGAAAGACGCTTTTGGCAACACTTCCCGTTATCACTTTACGGTGCGTGGAAAAAAACAGCCGATAAAGCCGTCTGAACATCGGGAGAAGTACTTCTTTGCCTGGGACAAAACGAACTTTTTGCAAGAACCCGGTTTGACCCTTACCGTCCCCCGGGGGATGTTATACGACAATGTGGCTCTCAATTATGAAGTACGTTCCGACAGCGGGGCAATTGCTTACACCTATCAGCTCAATGATGAGAAAGTGCCGTTGCACGGTGGCTGTGAGTTGCGTATCGGGCTTCGTCATCAGCCGGTTGCCGATACAACGAAATATTACGTGGCTCGTGTTACTCCCAAAGGTGGTATGTATAGTGCCGGAGGAACTTACGAGGGTGGATTTATGAAAACCCGTATCCGTGAATTGGGCACTTATACGGTAGGAGTAGATACAGTGCCTCCCGAAATTATTCCGGTGGGCAAGAATGTCTGGGGACGTAATGGGAAAATTGTTTATCGGCTGAAGGACAAAGAAACCGGCATCCGGTCTTATCGTGGCACGATTGATGGAAAATTCGCTCTGTTCGGACGTCCTAACCTGACAAAATCGTATTGGGAGTGTAAACTCGATCCTGAATATGTAAAGAAAGGTGGACTCCATACGGTAGAGATGACCGCTACGGACGATTGCGGGAACGAGACAACGGTTCGTGAAACCTTCGTCTGGTAGCTTTCAAAACCAAATAACCGGATATTATCCGGGTAAAACAGAATAAGATATTGTATTAATAATTTGTTATATGAAAAGAATCTTTCTCTTTGCCGCTCTCTTGACTGCGGCAGTGGCGGAAACCTTCGCCTGTACTAACTTAATTGTCGGTAAGAATGCTTCTACCGACGGTTCGACCATTGTTTCCTATTCGGCTGACTCGTACGGACTCTTTGGCGAGTTATATCATTATCCCGCAGCTACCTATCCCAAGGGTACGATGATGGATATCCATGAATGGGATACCGGAAAATATCTGGGACAGATTGAGCAGGCGCGTCAGACTTATAATGTGATCGGCAATATGAACGAGTTTCAGGTAACCATTGGTGAAACTACCTTTGGCGGCCGTCCTGAATTGGTAGATACACTGGGCATTATCGATTACGGAAGTTTGATTTACGTAGGACTGCAACGTTCGCGCACTGCCCGTGAAGCCATTAAGGTGATGACTGAGCTGGTTCAGGAATATGGATATTATAGCAGTGGTGAGTCATTTACCATTGCCGATCCTAATGAAATATGGATTATGGAAATGATAGGGAAAGGGCCCGGCATACGGGGAGCCGTCTGGGTAGCTGTTCGTGTGCCCGATGACTGCATCTCGGCACATGCCAACCAGTCTCGTATCCATCAGTTTGATATGAATGACAAGGCAAACTGTATGTACTCCAACGATGTCATTTCCTTTGCCCGTGAAAAAGGATATTTCAACGGAGTGAATAAAGATTTCAGTTTTGCCGATGCTTATGCGCCGCTTGATTTCGGTGCCCGCCGTTTTTGCGAGGCCCGTGTATGGAGCTATTTCAATATGTTTACCGATCAGGGTGAGGCTTATCTGCCTTATATCCAGGGAAATACCAACGAACCGATGCCTTTGTTCGTGAAACCGAAACGCAAACTTTCAGTTCAGGACGTAAAGAATGCCATGCGTGACCATTATGAAGGAACTGCTCTTGATATCAGCAATGACTTTGGTGCCGGACCTTATAAAACACCTTACCGCCTCTCTCCGCTGACTTTTAAAGTGGGCGATCAGGAATACTTCAACGAACGTCCTATTTCTACACAGCAGAGTGGGTTCGTTTTTGTGGCCCAGATGCGTGCCAATCTGCCTGATGCAGTAGGCGGTGTACTCTGGTTCGGTACGGATGATGCCAACATGACCGTTTTCACTCCCGTATATTGCTGTACTACCAAAGTTCCGGTATGCTATACCCGTGTGGATGGTGCCGATTATATCACTTTCTCATGGAATTCTGCTTTCTGGATTTTCAACTGGGTGGCTAATATGGTATATCCCCGTTACGATTTGATGATCGGTGATGTACGTTCCACACAGAATGAACTTGAAACCACCTTCAACGAGGCGCAGGAGGGGATTGAGTCTGCTGCCGTTAAACTGTACGAGAAAAATCCGGAAGCAGCTGTGGCGCTTCTGACCAATTATACCAACATGACGGCGCAAAGCACTTTCGACACCTGGAAACGTCTGGGAGAATTTATCATTGTGAAGTATAATGACGGTGTCATCCGCAAGATGAAGGACGGTAAGTTCGAGCGCAACGCTATCGGCCAACCCGCCGGTGTGGTACGTCCGGGCTATTCAAAAGAATTCCTTGAGGAATATGTGAAGCAAACCGGCGAACGTTATAAAGTGACTGAATAAACGCTTCCGGAGAGTTTTCTCGCTAAAAGATAGGAATTTCAAACTTATTCTTTTACATTTGTATTTTGAATAGAATAATTATTAATCTCTAAAAATAGATATAACCATGGGGAATGAAGAACTAATCAAACAGGTGACTGAGAAAGCCGAGAAGTGGCTGACCCCGGCGTATGATGCCGAAACTCAGGCTGAAGTGAAACGCATGTTGGAGAACGAAGATAAGACAGAATTGATTGAAGCCTTTTACAAAGACCTTGAATTTGGTACGGGCGGACTCCGTGGTATCATGGGAGTAGGTACCAACCGTATGAATATTTATACTGTTGGAGCCGCAACTCAGGGACTTTCTAACTATCTGAACGCAAACTTTAAGAATCTGAAACAGATTTCTGTTGTGGTAGGATACGATTGCCGTAACAATAGTTCTCTGTTCGCTAAGATTTCTGCGGATATTTTCTCTGCCAATGGCATTAAAGTATATCTGTTCGAGGAGATGCGTCCTACTCCGGAGATGTCTTTTGCCATCCGTCACCTTGGTTGTCAGAGCGGTATCATTCTGACTGCTTCACACAACCCGAAAGAATATAACGGCTATAAAGCTTACTGGGATGATGGTGCACAGGTATTGGCTCCGCACGATAAAGGTATTATTGACGAAGTGAACAAGATTGCCTCTGCTGCCGACATTAAGTTCCAGGGTAATCCGGATCTGATTCAGATTATCGGGGAAGATGTCGATAAAATATACCTGGATATGGTGAAAACCGTTTCTATCGATCCTGAAGCTATTGCTCGTCATAAAGATATGAAGATTGTCTACACTCCGATTCATGGTACGGGTATGATGCTGATTCCCCGTGCACTGAAGATGTGGGGATTTGAAAATGTATACACTGTTCCCGAGCAGATGATTAAGGATGGTAACTTTCCGACGGTTGTTTCGCCGAATCCGGAGAATGCGGAAGCCCTGACAATGGCTCTCAATCTGGCTAAAGAAATCGATGCCGACCTTGTAATGGCTTCCGATCCGGATGCTGACCGTGTAGGTATCGCTTGCAAGGACGATAAGGGTGAGTGGGTATTGATCAACGGTAACCAGACTTGCCTGATGTATCTGTATTATATCATCACTCAATACAATAAACTGGGTAAGATGACCGGTAATGAATTCTGTGTGAAGACCATTGTTACTACCGAACTGATCAAGAAGATTGCCGACAAAAATCAAATTGAGATGCTCGACTGTTATACCGGCTTTAAATGGATCGCCCGTGAAATTCGTTTACGTGAGGGTAAGAAGAAATACATCGGTGGTGGTGAAGAGAGCTACGGTTTTCTGGCTGAAGACTTTGTTCGTGACAAAGATGCTGTTTCTGCTTGCTGCCTGATTGCCGAAGTGGCTGCTTGGGCTAAAGACAATGGAAAGACTCTGTATCAGTTGCTGATGGACATTTACGTTGAATATGGATTCTCTAAAGAATTTACTGTAAACGTAGTGAAACCGGGTAAGAGCGGTGCCGAAGAGATTAAAGCCATGATGGAAAACTTCCGTGCTAATCCTCCGAAAGAGTTGGGTGGCTCGAAAGTGATTCTGTCAAAAGACTATAAAACTCTGAAGCAGACAGATGCAGAAGGTCATGTAAGTGACATCGATATGCCGGAACCATCGAATGTGCTGCAATATTTCACCGCAGATGGTGGTAAAGTGTCTGTTCGTCCGTCAGGAACGGAACCGAAGATCAAATTCTACATCGAAGTGAAAGGCCAGATGGGATGCCGCAACTGCTTTGCCACTGCCGATGCAGAAGCTACTGAAAAAGTGGAAGCTGTGAAGAAATCGTTGGGTATTTAAGGAACTTCTTTAAGCACTCTTTTAACAGATACTTTGGGTAATATAAATGTGTCCATAGTATTATAGTATTATCGAAATGCCCTGTTCTGAATTGGATGGGGCATTTGATTTTCTATCGAATGCAAGCCGACAGTTAAGCACTTGTGTTCTGGCGTATCGGGCTGTGTTGTGAATTGTTTTTTAATCACGCTTTTTTCATTGTGCTTTGTTTATTCGGCTGAAGTGTAGTTATTATATTTTTACGGTACTTTTGGTAGTAGTCCAAAAATTTTTAGCTTGGAGGTGCTGCCTGAGACACTTATAGAACTGCTGTGTATGTCAACCTTGCGACTATAAATGATGATATATCCATGGTATTACTTAGAATACAAACTCTTGCGTTTGTCCTTCATCTTACTACCAACCTAATCGAGATTTAAAAGGGCTATTGAGATATGGCTAATAGAAATATAGTTTTTTCTGTCAGTGAGTTTACTTTAGAGGGAAGTGGTGTGTAAATCTATTTTTTCAGGAGTATGCACTCTTTATCGTAAAAAGTGATTGATGTGTTAATAATATATAAGCAAAGTTTTTTGTAAATTATAAATAATAATTAGTAAATTTATTATTATAATATATGATATTATATATTAAAATGTTTTTAAATGTTCTTTGTTTTATAATTAATTTGTGACCTTCGCACATCAAAGATACACAACGAAATGAAGAAGTCTTGTGCGATGTTAATGAAAATATTTTAGAACCTTTTAATTCTATGTAATGCATATTAAGACCAATCCGAATGATAAAATGTCTTTTAATCAGCTATATAATGATTATCAGACACGGTTTGTGAATTTTGCTAATACCTATGTCAGAGATTGGGATGTAGCGGAAGATATAACGACAGAAGCGTTAATTTACTATTGGGAAAACAGAAATACTTTATCTGAAGTATCCAATATTCCTGCATATATACTTACCATCATAAAAAATAAAAGTCTTAATTATCTTCGTCATTTGCAGATACGGGAAGAACATTCTGAAAATATTAGAAAATATATTGAGTGGGAACTCAATGCACGTATCGTTTCTTTAGATGCTTGTGAACCCTATGAACTTTTAGTCAAAGAGATGCAAGAGTTGATTCAGCAAACTTTGGATAAATTGCCGGAACGTACACGCAAAATATTTATTTTAAGCCGTTATGAAAACAAATCTTATAAGGAGATTGCTGCTTTAATGAATATGACCACCAAAGGTGTAGACTTTCATATTTGTAAGGCTTTAAAGGCATTACAGATTAACCTAAAAGATTACTTTCCATTATTTCTTTATTTTTTGATGAAATTTCACTAGGATACCTTTTCCATGAAGTGCCTTATACATAAAGGGACATTAATACATTGTCATGGACAAAGATTTACTATATAATTTTTATAAAGGAAAGGTTTCCATAGAGGAAGGACAAAGGGTCAAGGCTTGGGTAGAAGCATCAGACGAAAACGAACGTACCTTTTATAGGGAGCGCAAAATTTTTGATGCCTTGATGCTTAATAATCCGCTTCCGGTAAAGAAAATCTCTTTTTTCAATTTTACACATAATAAAAGAATAGAGTGGCTGAAAATTGCCATTGCTGTAATATTGACACTTCTGCTTAGTTATTTCTATCAGGAGCATAAAGCCGATCTGGATTCAATGGCAATGAACACGATTTCTGTTCCTGAAGGACAAAGGACCAATGTCATATTACCCGATGGTAGTAATGTTTGGTTAAATGCATGTACAACGATACAATATCCGACTTCTTTTAACAGCCGGGAGCGTTTCGTTATACTAAAAGGAGAAGCTTATTTTGATGTGAAAAAGAATAAAAGCAAACCGTTTATAGTGCACACAGATGCCTATAGCATTGAAGTATTAGGTACAAAGTTTAATGTAGATGCATATCCGGGAACAGAAAAATTTGAAACTACATTGATGCATGGTAGTGTTAAGGTTACTTTGAAAGCAGATTCGTCGCAAACAGTAATATTAAAACCTGATCATAAATTGTCATTAGAAAAAGGACGGTTCGTAATGACTAAAGTGGAAGATTATAATCCTTATCGCTGGAAAGAAGGGCTTATCTGTTTCTCTGACGAATCCTTTCCTACTATTATGAAAGACTTTGAAAAGTATTACGGAGTGAAAATAGTGATAGAGAATAAAAATGTATTGCAGATTAATTTTACGGGGAAATTCAGACAAACCGACGGAATAGATTATGCACTTCGTATCTTACAGAAAAATATAGATTTCCAATATGAGAAAGATAATGAAAAACAAATTATCTATATAAAATAAAGTATTAATTCTTAAAAGCGAAATGCCTATGAAAAATGATCTAAGTTAACCTATTGAAAATGCCGATAAGTGTTCCCGCACCTACCGGCATAAGAAATCAACACAATTTTTTATTAAAAATGTATCAATTTAAAATCTATACAAAGGTATGAAAAATAACACTTTGTCGGGGTCATATTACCCTAAAAATCCCCAAATAAAACATTTTTTTAGAATTATGAGAATTACATTATTCCTATTGATGGCATGTGTTTTTTCTTTGTATGCCGGAAATTCCTATTCTCAAAATGCAAAAGTTAGTCTTGCCATGGATAATGTAGGACTAAATAAGGTCTTAGAGGCGATAGAGAGTCAGACTGATTATCTTTTTATTTATAATAGTCAGATAAATGTCAATAAGATAGTTACTATTAAGGCAAATAAGCAGGCCGTTTCAAAGGTATTAGATCAAATATTACAGAATACTGGCATTGAATATAAGTTGGAAGGCTCGCATATTATATTAGAGAAGAAAACAGAAGAAGTGCACAATAATTCATCTGTTGTTCAACAACAAACTAAAAAGATAGCCGGAACAGTGGTAGATAAGACAGGAGAGGCCATTATTGGAGCGAATGTCAAAATACAAGGTACAGATAAAGGAACTATTACTGACCTCGATGGTAATTTCACCTTGGAGGTTGCTCCAAAGGATGTGCTTATTATCAGTTATATAGGTTATTTGGATGCAAAAGTTCCCATAGCCGGACAAAAACATATCCATGTGGCGTTGTCTGAGGATAATAAAATGTTGGACGAGGTTGTTGTAATTGGTTATGGAACTACTTCTACACGCAAGATGGCATCTGCGGTTACAGCCGTGAAAGGTGAGAAATTGCAGGACCTGCCATTTAGTAGCGTAACAGCTTCACTGGCCGGACGCGCAACAGGTGTTATTGTACAATCATCAGGTGGTGAACCGGGATCTACCCCTTCTATCTCGATCCGCGGTGGTGGTGCACCTGTCTATGTCATAGATGGTGTTATTTCCGATGCATGGGATTTCAATACGCTGAATCCGAATGATATTGAAAGCCTTTCAATTCTTAAGGATGCGGCATCTCTGGCTGTTTACGGTTCACGGGCTGCCAATGGTATCGTAATGGTGAAAACCAAGCAGGGAGGTAAAGGAAAGACAGCGGTAACTTATACGTTTAACGCTGAATTTAGTCAACCTACTAAATTACTGAAGAAGACCCGTGGCTATGACTATGCTTACAATCAAATGCTTGCCGGTATCAATGATGGTTTGGACGAGGCGGACTTGCCTTTTAATCAAGAAGTGTTGGATATCATTAAAAATCAGTCAGATCCTTATACGTCTGGACATGCTGATACAGACTGGTTGGGAGAAGGATTGAAAACTTTTGCTCCTCAATACAAGCATACAGTATCATTAAGTGGGAGTGGCAATAAGGTGAATTATTATATTTCTCTGGGCATGCTCAATCAAGGTAGCATCTATACTTCGGATGCATTGAACTATGACCGCTATACAGTTCGCAGTAATGTTAACACAACTTTTGACAAGATTGGTCTGAAAGTCAGCCTGAATCTGAACGGGGCTTATGAAAAAAAGGAATATCCTTCTTTCTCAGCGGCAAATATATGGGGAGATCTTTATAACCAGTCTCCGTTGAATCCGGCTTATAATAAGGATGGTACTTATGCGGCGGTTACCAACCATCCGTTGGCGGAAATGGACAAGCGTTCGGGATATGACAGGAATTACGGTAAATTCATTAATACGCAACTGGCGGCAGACTGGACATTGCCTTGGTTAAAGGAGTTAACCTTGGGTGCTATGTTCAACTATCGTCTGAACGACTCACATGTGAAGAAATTCAGTACTAAGGCCCCTCAGTATTACGCAGATGGATCTGTATATCCAATAGGTAAACCGACATTGAATGAAGAAGGCTATTGGGGAGAATCCTATAATTTTGAAGTAAGTGCCGCCTATGTGAAAACCTTTGCCGAAAAGCATACGATTGATGCCAAATTCGTTTATAATATTGCTGAAAATA
Source organism: Bacteroides fragilis (assembly GCF_019583405.1). Taxonomy (GTDB): domain Bacteria; phylum Bacteroidota; class Bacteroidia; order Bacteroidales; family Bacteroidaceae; genus Bacteroides; species Bacteroides fragilis_B. Next base: position 618,388 of record NZ_SZUU01000003.1, read on the forward strand.
CTGGATGGAATTTTAATGCATATCGTGGGGAATACTTATCTACGGTTGTGGATCAGCTATTTGCCGGTGCGGCAGATACGCAACAGAATGGCGGTAATTCAAATGAAGGAGGACGTATGGGATTGGTAGGCCGTTTGAAATATGACTTTATGAATCGGTATATAGTGGAAGGTAGTTTCCGTTACGATGGTTCGGATAACTTCGCACCAGGACACCGTTGGGGATTCTTTCCTTCTGGAGCGGTGGCGTGGGCCATCAGTGAAGAACCTTTCTTCAAAGAGTGGGATCAACATGTATTCGACTTGCTCAAGCTACGCGCTTCTTATGGACAGACTGGTGCGGAAAATGGAGTAAACCGTTTCGGTTATCTTTCTACCTATAGTCTGGAAGAGAAGAAAATAGTGATCGGGGGAAAATTACAATCAGGATTTAGTGAAGGGGCTTTGGTGTCTCCGGAACTGTTGAGTTGGTATCAGGTGAATTCTTTTAACCTGGGATTGGATATGGCTTTCTTCAACAGTCGCCTGAAAGGTACTTTTGATTATTTTTATTACGTAACCAAAGGTGGTTTGATGAGTCCGGGAGACCGTTATACAACTCCTTTGGGTAAACCTCTGCCACAAATAAAATCAAATAGCGAACAACGTCGTGAAGGTGTGGAATTGGCAATGCGTTGGTCAGATACGACTCCACGTAAATTCGCTTATGAGGTAGGATTCAACATGACTTACTTTAATAGCCTGTGGAAAGTCAAAGCGGATGAAGCATTATCTGACCTGATGAATCCTTACAAACGCCAGACACATCAGACCGATTACTATGGATTGGGATATATAGATACAGGGCTCTACCAAAACAAAGAGGATATTCTGAATTCCCCTCGAAGATTGGGATCTACCCAAACTAAGCTCGGAGATATTGGCTATACGGATGTGAACGGTGATGGTAAAATAGACGGCGAAGACCAAGTGCGTATCGGAAAGCCGACAATGCCTCACTTTACTTATGCCTTTGATTTTTCTTTGGGCTATGAAGGATTTACTTTGTCTGGTTTATTTTATGGAACAGGCGAACGCTACATGACCCTTGGTGATCGTTATCAGAAAGGTGAAGGGAAATACCTGTATTATGAAAACCAACTGAACTATTGGAGACCGGACAATACAGGTGCGGATTTTCCAAGACTTTCGATCAGTTCCGGTGTGAACGGAAATAACAATCAGGCAGGATCAACTTTCTGGATGCGAAATGCATCGTATCTTCGTTTGAAGGATTTGCGGTTGGGCTATGACTTCAAATATAAATACCTGAAGAGATGCGACTGGTTGCAGACGTGTCGTGTAAATCTGAGTGGTAGCAATCTATTTACCATTTCGGGCGTCGGCAAATTCTTCGATCCGGAAACATCGAGTACCAGTGGCGACGGATATCCTGTACAGCGAGTTTATTCAATTGGTGTAACAATAGGTTTTTAATAGGGAGGAATAAATATGAATAAGATAAAGAATTTATTTGTAATTATGCTATTTGCCTTGGTCGCCTTTTCCTGCAGTGATATATTGGACAAGGGACCACTTGACAAATATTCGGAGAATGACGTGTGGAAAAGTACAGACCTGACACAAGCATTCATTTATACTGCGTTGGCCAATGCTACAAATATGATGGTTTGGAAAGACAATTGGACGGATAATGAAGCTATTTTGGAAGATGGGCGGGATGTGAATGCGGAATTGATAGACCGTTATTATGATGCGGGATGGAATAAGTATGAAGATATCCGTCGTTGCAACATGGTGTTGGCACGTGTTCCGGAAGCTCCCTTTACGAATGCAGAAAAAGCTAATTTTATAGCACAGGCTAAGACGATACGTGCTATGATCTATTTTACACGTGCTCGCTTGTTCGGTAAACTGATGTTAGTGAAAGAACTTATTGATCCGGAAGCGGATATGAAGTTCCCTCGTACGGCTACAGTGAAAGAAACTTATGATTTCATACTGAATGACCTCAAGGAGGCTGCTCCTGATCTGCCTGTAGATGCTCCATCCGGTGCACTATCACGCGGTGTTGCCTACGCATTGTTGGGAGAAGCAGCTTTGCATGGAGCTGCATACATTGAAAATGGACAGGAAGAGTATTACAGGATAGCAGCAAAGGCCTGTGAAGATCTGTTTGCACTGGACAAATACTCACTGGATGGTGACTACGCTGGTATTTTCAATGATTACGATCATTCATTGGTTTCAAGCGAGATAATTCTGGCACAATGGAGAAGTGCTGAAAATACGAATTTTTCAGATACTTGGATGCAGAGACTGGTTCCTAATATTGATCCCTCTAAATTGATTGCCGATGTGCAGGCAAAATATCCTTTGGTAGAGGAGATGGCTGGTTGGCCGCAAAGATTTCCTTCTGTTGATTTAGTGAATGATTATCTTGTAGTTGATGAGGATGGAAAAGCCAAAGAATGGGACCAGACTTCTTACTATCAGAAATTCTTGGCTGACGGAGGAACGGTTGAAGATGCTATTTACAGGAATCGCGATAAACGATTCAAGGCTTCTATCGTTTACGACGGATGTTCTTATTTCGCTAATAGGGTGTGGCTTCGTGAGGGAGGTAATCTTTATTATACTTCCAAAACGACTGAATTCTGGGGGATGCCGGTATCAGGATATGTTTATCGGAAATGTGTTTATGAAGCCAAGCGTTTGCTGAACTCGGAAAAAACGAATTATCATTATACTTTGTTGCGTTTGGGACGTTCTTATCTGAATTATGCGGAAATCAAGTTGCGCCAAGGTGATAAGGAAACGGCTATTGACTATATCAATAAGACGAGGGTGGCCCATGGCGGTTTGCCGGAATTGCAAAAATCCTTATCGCTGCAAGAAACGTGGAAAGAGTATAAACGTGAACGCCGTGTAGAACTGGTCAGTGAAGGCGACCGATATTGGAGTGTACTTCGTTGGGGTAAGGCTGACGGTCTGGAGGTTGTTCCGGAACTGACCGTTGAACAAAGGTTCATGAAAATAGCTCCTGATGGAAGATCTTTTGAGATAATTCCACTACCCATTTACCAAAGTGATAATGAGCGTACTTTCACCAAGAAACATTATTTATTCCCTGTACCGCAAGGAGAACGTGATCTGAATCCAAATCTGGACCAGAACGAGGGATGGTAGAAAAATGCTGACGTCTAATTATTAAAGTATTACGAATATGAAGAAACTTATGAATACTATTTTGTTAATATTTCTAATAGGTACGGTTTCATCGTGCCTGAAATCAGGATTGGATGATTTGGAGGCCTATAATGAAGCTGAAATTACTAATTTGAACTTTGAATATCGTTGGTGGGATGAGGCTAAGAATCAGATGGCTGTTAAAACACTCAACATTGAAAAACAAATTTCGAAAGACGATAATCTGATTACCTGCAAGCTAACGGTTCCAACGGCCAGTGGCAGCTTTACAGATGCTGTCAGGCAAAATGTATCATTAAGTAATCTTATTGCCTATATGGATCTTTCTACTGCTGCCAGGATTGCGCCCTTGAACGGAGCCCCTGAATTGGGTACTCCTGGCGATTTCTCAGCTAAGGAGTTTAAATATCAGGTGACTGCTGCCGATGGTACGAAAAAAGAATGGACAATAAAGATTACGGATTTTAGGTATTAATTAAAAGCCTCGTTTTTTATTCTGTTACAACAAAACTTAGAATGAGGCTTTTATTAATGCAATAAGTTTAAATTTTTATATCAACTCATTGAGTCCCCTTGAAAAAGTACACTTTAGCACTTTTACCCCCTCTCAGAAGTATCTGTATGGCGTTAATTTCTGATAAAAAAGACTTTTTCAAGTGGACTCACTCATTTAATTATGAAAAAAAATAATTTCACTCTCATTGCCGGAATATTTTTGGCGATACTATGTACTGCTTGTAAAAGCAATGCGATTTATGATTTGTCTGCCTATGGTATAGTTCCCAATACAGGTGAGAATTCATCTGCTCGGATAGCAGAAGCACTACAGAAGATTGCTTCGGAGGCTGATGCCGATACGGTCGTTGTTACTCTCCCCAAAGGTAGATACGATTTCTATCCGGAAATGTCCTCTGTACGTGAGTATTATATTTCCAATCATGACCAAACCAATCCCAAGTATGTGGGCCTTCCGTTTGAGGGAATGAAAAACTGGGTGTTTGATGGGCAGGGCGCTGAACTGATTTTTCACGGGAGAATGCTTCCGGTATCGCTTATTGATTCTGAGAACTGCACCCTCAAGAATTTTAGTATTGATTTTGAGAATCCTCATATTACCCAAATAAAAATACTTGAGAATGATGCTGAGAAGGGATTAATTACTTATGAAGTGGCACCTTGGGTGGAATATGAGATTAAAGACGAATGTCTTGTGGTAAAAGGAGAAGGATGGCAGTTGGTTCCCGAAACTGGAATTGCTTTCGAGGAGAAGACAAGACGTCTTGTCTATAATACAGGGGATCTTCAGGTAGGTACTAAAAAAATTAAGGAGATTGCTCCGCGGAAGATTCTTGCGCCTTGGAAGGATAACCGTCTGATTCCCGGAACTGTCATTGCTTTGCGTCCATGGACACGCCCGGCACCAGGTGTTTTCATTTATCATGCAAAGAATACAACGGTTGAAAATGTACAAGTTCACTACGCTGAAGGCATGGGACTACTCGCCCAGTTAAGTGAAAACATTACATTGGATCGTTTCTCTGTTTGCCTGCGCGGTGATGATGATCCAAGGTATTTTACGACCCAAGCTGATGCCACGCACTTCTCCGGCTGTAAAGGAATGATACGTTCTGTCGGTGGTCTCTATGAAGGTATGATGGATGATGCTATCAATGTTCACGGCACTTATCTGAAAGTGCAGAAACGGATGGATGACTACACTCTTATGGGGGAATATATGCATCCGCAGAGTTATGGCTTTGAATGGGGACATTCGGGCGATACCGTGCAGTTCATTCATTCCAAAACGATGGAAATGCTGGACGGTGTGAACGTTATTGATTCTATCTGTGCATCAGGCAAGCTCAACGAACATGGAGTCAAACAGTTTGTCATTACGTTCCGCTACCCTGTTGATTCTGTTGTAGGAAATGGCTCTGGTACTTACGGAATAGAAAATCTGGAATGGACTCCGGAAGTTTGTTTTGCGAACAACACTATCCGGAACAACCGTGCGCGTGGCGCTTTGTTCAGCACTCCTAAGAAAGTGATAGTAGAGCATAATGTTTTCGATCACACTTCTGGCACAGCTATTCTTTTGTGTGGAGACTGTAACGGATGGTTTGAAACCGGAGCTTGTAAAGATGTGCTGATACGCAAAAACAAATTTATCAACTCCTTGACCAGTATGTATCAGTTCACGAATGCAGTCATTTCTATTTACCCTGAAATTCCCGATCTCACCCATCAGAAGAAATATTTTCATAGTGGTATTGTGATAGAGAATAATGAGTTTGATATTTACGATTCGCCTGTAGTATATGCCAAATCGGTTGACAATCTCGTTTTCAGGAACAATGTTGTGCGTCGCAATTCCGATTATCCTCCGTTCCACTGGAATACCCATTTGTTTTATTTTCAAAGGGTAAAGAAAGCATTGATAGAAAAAAATGACATCGAAGGCGGTTACGATAGGGAAAAGGATGTGCTGAGTGAAGAATAAGGCGAAATCTGCCTTGATTATAATAAATAAATTATCATAAAATGAGATGAAAATAAAACTAAATACTATCGCTCTATCCGTTTTTGCGATTATTGCTTTGGATGCTGGAGCCCAAATGATTATCCCTGCTCCGAAAGAGATTCGTACATTAAAAGAAAATAGAGTGAAAATAGAGGCTATCGATGCGAGAGTCTCTTCTGGTATGAATCTTCCTTCCGAAGGATATACACTTAAGATTAAAGGGGAAAAAGCCATCATAAGAGCAAAAGATGAACGAGGTCTTGTATGGGCCAAATCAACGCTTTCTCAACTCAAGGACAAGGATGGAATGATTCCTATAGTCTCTATTACTGATTATCCGTCTTTCCCTATGAGGGCATTTATGTATGATACCGGAAGAAATTTTATTCCTGTGGAAATGATTAAGAATTGGCTGAATCTTATGTCATTCTACAAAATCAATGCTTTTCATTGGCATTTGACTGACTATCCTGCATGGCGAATAGAATGTAAGGTATATCCACAGCTTAACGATCCGCATTATCAGAGGAAAGGACGTGACGAAGGCAAATTTTATACCTACGATGAAATTCGGGATGTCATTTCCTATGCGAAAGAACGAGGAATTATGATAATACCTGAAATCGATATGCCCGGACATAGCCAGTATTTCATAGATACATTTGGTTTTGGAATGGCTTCTGTAGAAGGAATGAAGGTTTTAGAAAAATGCCTGATAGAGCTTTTTACGGAAATCAATGCCGATGACTGCCCTTATATTCATATAGGCTCAGACGAAGTGTCAGTGGACAATCCTAAGGAATTTATGGCTTTCTGCGAAAATATGGCAAGAGAACACGGACGTATTCCTATGGCTTGGAGTCCGGGACTTCCTACGGCACCTGAAACAATACGCCAGATATGGTTCACTTCCGTGGGAGAAGAAATTGCCACAAACGGATACAAGTTTCCGTATCTTGATTCCTATATGGGATATATGAACCACATACATCCGGTACTCAACACGATGAAATTTTATTTTCATCAACCTTGTAGTCTTGAGAAAACAAACGGGTATGCGCTCGGAGGAAATTTAGCTTTGTTCCCTGATGTAAGAATTGGAGATAAAAATCTAATTTCTACGTATAACGGCCTTGCAAATGGACTTGCTGCATATTCCGAGTCGTTCTGGTGTGGAGGCAAAAGGCTTCCTCTTGCCGAAGAGAATCTTGTACCTGCTCCTGGTACAGAATGGTATGAAAAATTATCAGACTTTGAGCGGAGACTTACTTTTCATAGGGATAATTTTCTATATGATTGGGATATGCGCTGGGTGGCCAATGCTTCAATTCCATGGCAGGTTACTCTTCCTCAAGCAAGAGGTACAGCTTCGGATGATATGAAATGGACAAAAGCATGGGGCGGAGTCATAGATATGCAGGCTATATGCAAAAAAAACGGAGTTGAGTTGCTTCCGACAATGGATGCATGGATGACTACCGAGATATATGCCGAGAGGGATACTGTAATTACTGCATGGGTAGGATTCGATGCTCCAGATAGGGCTGACCGTATGTCAGACGGTATAGGCTACCAAGGGTATTGGGAAGCCCAAGGACGGGTGTTTGCAGGAAATCAAGAGATTTTTCCGGCCAAATCTTGGAACGAGCCAGGAAAACATCGCTATCATGATCATACATGGCATAACCGCGGACCTGAGGAAACCCCATATACAGACGAACAACTTTGCTGGATAAGGGAGCCGGCTCGTATTCCGCTAAAAAATGGTTGGAACCAGATAAAAGTATACTGTCCGAGGGTTTTCCCAAATAAAAACAACTGGATGATTACTTTTATTCCGGTTACAGTGGATGGCAAGGGACATATATCGGAGAGCAAGGGAATCAAATTCAGATGAAGTTGTGTGCTTTAGGCTGAACACCCGTATTTTAGTTGGTTGACAAGCTGGGGGGATAGTGCTAATGGAGTTCTCAGACAGTCTCCCCCATGAGGTTCTCTTGTTTCTTTTAGAATGCGGCCTGGATCAGTATCCTGTTGCTTGCCGGCTATTGTAGGTGAATAATCAGACCACACAATGTGGTTCACTAAAATTATTATTTAACAAAACAAATGCTAATAACATTTATATTATGAAACATTTATTATGCTGTTTATTGGCTTTATGCTGTACTGTCAGTCTTTATGGACAAGCGTTAGGCCAATCCGTAAAATGGGATTTAAAAAGCCTGTTCTTTGATGGAAAACGCATCGTTCCCGTCATGGGCGAAATACATTATTCACGCATTCCTGTTGAAGAATGGAAACAAGAGTTACAAAAGATGAAAGCCGGTGGAGTTACCATTATTGCTAATTATGTATTTTGGAACCACGTTGAGGAAGAAGAAGGTATCTTCAACTGGAGTGGGCAACGTTCCTTGCGCTATTTCCTTGAATTGTGCAAGGAGGAAGACTTTCCGGTAGTTTTGCGTATCGGTCCTTTCTGCCATGGTGAGGCACGATGTGGAGGGATTCCCGACTGGATGGTAAACAAAGGGATCGAGTTGCGTTCTGAAGACCCACGTTTCCTACATTACGTCGAAGCCCTATATCGACAAATATTCACCCAAGTTCAAGGACTCTTATGGAAAGACGGAGGCCCCATAGTGGCTTGCCAATTCGATAATGAATTCGGAGGAGAAGGTTCCTACTTGATGACTTTGAAGCATATCGCTCAAAAGATTGGATTCGACCTTCCTTTCTACACCCGTACAGGATGGCCGGAATTGAAAAGTCCCATCCCCTATGGGGAAATGTTACCTCTCTATGGTGATTATGCGGATGGTTTCTGGGATCGCAGTATCGAAGCTTCCGTCGGTGATCATTGGACGGCCTTTAATTTCAAAGCAAACCGTTCCTCTTCGGCAATAGCCAGCGAACAATTGAAAGAGGGCAACGGACGTATCACAGAAGGAGATGAACTTTATCCTTATTTTACTTGTGAACTGGGTGGAGGTATGGTGACCAGTTACCACCGGAGGGTATACGTGTATCCCAAAGATGCCTACTCGTTAGGTGTCGTGAAATTAGGTTCGGGTTCCAATTTGTTGGGATATTATATGTACCATGGTGGTACCAATCCGGAAGGCAAAACGTACCTTAACGAGATGCAACGCACGCCCTACACCAATTGGAATGACCTACCGGTGAAAACTTACGATTTTCAGGCTCCCTTGGGAGAATTCGGACAAAAGAATCCGCACTATTATACTTTGCGCAAGCTCCATTTGTTCGCACATGATTATGGTGAGACCTTGGCTCCGATGGAAGCGGTATTTCCGCAAGCTGACAAGCCCTTTGTCAAAGGTGTAGATAGTTACTTGCGCTGGAGTTATCGACAGAAGGATAATAGTGCTTTTGTGTTTATTAACAATTATGAACGTTTACAGAATCTTTCCGCCAAAAAAGGTGTGCGCTTCGATGTATGCGGAGTCAAGTTCCCTCGCAAGGCTATGACTATTCCTGCTGGTACGGCTTGTATCTTTCCGGTCAATATAGATGGAATGCGCTATGCTACTGCCCAAATCATCGCCAAGCGTAACGGAAATATCTACTTAGAGCAAGTGGAAGGTATCCCTACCGAGATAGCGATTGATGGAAAGGTATTGCGTAATATAAAGCCACTTGGTGTGGAAACTCCTGTGTATAAGAACATCTATTTGCTCACCCCGTTCGATGCCGAACTTCTCTTCCTTGAGGACAAGGATTTGCCCAAGATACCCTCTATGTCTCCCGTACAATACCACAAAGTGAAAGAAGCTGGCTCACTCCGCAAAATAACTATTGGTGTGGCTGGTGTAGCCGAGGAGCCCGTTGATGCTGATTTCGATCAGGCTGCGGTTTACACCATAGACGTACCTGCTCAGGGAGGTTTGCTCCGCATTAAATATCAAGGCGATTGTGCTCGCCTCTATGCCGATGGTAAACTGGTAGGCGACAATTTTTATAATGGACGTGAGTTTCTGTACGGTCTATGGCGTCTGCCTAAGGGGGTGAAGCAATTGGAATTACGCATTTTGCCTATGCAACCCAATGAACCTGTTTACTTCCCCCGTGAAGCGGACACTACGCCTGGTGAAAAGGTAATTTCATGCGAAGTGTGTAAATAAGGAATTTAGGTAAAAAGAATCAGTGGATAACCTTGGCAGTCTTTTATAGATGGAATTTCAGTACTTTTATATGAGAAGTCCCACTTATTAAAGTATTATAGTTTCGTCTATAGAAGTGCTGATGGTTGAGGCTTTATCGGTTTGCCGGCTGAATTAATTTGGACTTGAAAAGAAATTCTTTTATGAGTGTTAGAAACTGTTTTGAATTGGCAATTATGTCGCAAGTTTAATTCTTGCTTTCCATTGCTTTCGATTTATTTCCTAAACCGGGTTAAATGTCCAACACGAAATTTACCTTTCCCGGATTCATCATGATAAAGAACGATTTGAACCGAATGGTCCAGGTTTATTTGATTTTGAATTAGCTTCAATCTTAATGTGATATTATCTATAAGATAAACTATCGTTTTTAAAGCCGATCATTGCGTGGAACGCACTCTTTAAGTAATAGGCAGACTGATGGGATATCTGTTTGAACTTGCCAAATTGGTAACCTCACCTCTTTTAACATTTTATCTTCTTCGTCTTCTTTTGCTTTCTTTAGGGAGTAAGGGGCAATCATTCTTAGGGATATATTGTTCTTACAGCAACATCTAAACTTAAAAACGTATGAAAGATCTTGTGTCCGGCATCCGGTATGATGCCTCTAATGTGATTAGTCAGGCTATAGGGCCAAGTAAAGAATTTTGCATGGGATATTTAAATCCCGGCGTTGTGGGTGGTGAAGGATATATTTCGACTATGAAATTGTCAGTCGGTACAGTCAACGTGAAAGACCTCGATGCAATAACCGAAAGGATTGTAGCAAAAGATCGTTGTGAGAAGAACGACGCGTATCTCGGGCAAGTCAATCTGATGAAAGCTTCTTCTTTTTGCGGACAGAATGGAGCTATTTGGGGATTTGATCTGGCGATGCACGATGACATTGCCAAAAGAAAAGAAATGCCTATCTATATGCAGGCGCAACCCGATGGAGTAGACATCCCTGTTTATAATATCCGTCCGTTGCTGGAGGCAACCGAACGTCTGTTCGGCCGTGCCAAGGAGCGCCGTTTCCCTGTGCTTCCGGGAGCTTACGTACCGGGAGGAAGCAGAAAAGTTGTGGCGTGCGGTCCCGTATGGGTATGGTCTGTAATCGGCCTGGCCATTCTGAAAGACCGTAGTAAAGGAGCTTGCCTGTTTGTAAAAGATGCAGGCACCTATGGAGACGATTCGACAACAGAAGGTGAAGCCATCGGTTTTTTGGAAGGCATACTCCGCAAGGCAACCAATAGTATTGCTCTTTGCGGTGAAGATCAGGATGTGATCTACGACCGTATTTACATCGGTTATAAATATACATTTGTAGAGCCCGGTCAGGTAGGTTGTGCCCTGTCGTGCACTCCCGCCATTTATATGGCGCAGAACGCTATTCCTGCTGATATGAAACCGGCCGATCTTTGCCAGATGACTATCAGTGACTGGGAAGAGAAGCTGGGGTTGGAAGAGTTGACGATCTTCGAATAGGAGTTTTGTAATCAAATACAAGCTACGGACAGGTACACAGGTTTATGATCCTGAGGACGGGTTTCTTTTCTATTCGTCCCTGGTTGTTCGTTTGTGGTAGGTGTACCTTCCGTAGCTTGTTCTGTTTTTACTGTTGTGCGATCCACCAGTCGATCATCTTACGTGCCAGGCTAAGTTTGCGGGGAAGTTCCGGCAAGTGATCCCTGGTATAGAAGTTCCCGGAGCTGAGCTCGTCATCTTGCAGGCGGATGTCACCACCGGCGTAGTCGGCGATAAATCCCACCATCAGTCCGCTCGGATAGGGCCAGGGCTGACTGCCGAAATAACGGATGTTTTTCACATCGAGCCCGGTTTCTTCTTTTACTTCCCTTACCACACACTCTTCCAATGTCTCGCCTGTTTCGAGGAATCCGGCTACCAGGCTATTGAAAGTACCTTTAAAGTTGCGGGCATGTACCAGTAACAGGGAGTCTTCTTTGCGCACCAATACCAGGATGGCTGTTGAGATGACCGGATAGATTTCTCTGCCACAATTCGGGCATTTCTTCATAATGGGTTCTTTCTGTACCAGCGGAGTTCCACAAGTGGGGCAGTAACGGTTGCTGCGGTCCCAGTAGAGAATTTCGTGAACCTTGCCTGCGGCCTGATAGTGTTCCTGCGACAAGTAATCATAAGAAGTGCGCAATCCTATCTGCACGTATTCCGGAGTTTCGGCTATCGGAGAGTCGGTGTAGAAAGCTTTGCATACCATACCCGTTGCCGTGGAGATGGTGTGTACGGTTGTTCCTTTCGGAATGGTGACAGGGGCATTCTCGCCCGTGGGGATGGAAAAAGCATTGTCGTTCTTTTCCAACAGTAACTGATCTTGGTAAAAGATAAACCACCAGTAGTTGGTTTCTGTATTTATCATTTGGGCATTATTCTTTTTAATCGGTGCAAAATTATAAAAAGATACTCTTTTTGATGCCGGTTTCCTTTACAAAATATTCATCATGTGATACAAGCAGTACACTGCCCGTATAATTCCGAATGGTGGCTGTGATGATTTCGATACTTTGTATATCCAGATTATTGGTAGGCTCGTCCAGGATAAAGAGGTCAGGCGTGTTGTTATTAATCATCAGGCAGCAGAAAGCGAGTCGCATTTTTTCACCTCCACTGAGTTGGATGCAAGGTTGATCCCAGCTCGTTGCCGGGAAGAGAAAGCGATTCAACCTGATTTTTATTTCGTGCTCCGGCAGGGCACGTACATTGAATGATTCTGCTTGTTGAAGCACCGTCAGCTGATTGCAGATGATGGAATATTCCTGATTGAGATAGATGTAACTGAACGCGGTGCGCTCCAGTGTGCCCGAAGCAGGCAATAGTTCTCCGGTGACCAGTTTTAATAAGGTAGTTTTACCACTCCCGTTGTCTCCTTCGATACGTATCCGGTCACCGCTTTTCAGTTGGAAACTTAGGGGAGCCTTCCATAAAAACGAAATTTCATAAGTGAAGTTTATATCACGGGCAGTCAGTAATATTTTTCCCGGATGTAAAGCCGAAGCGTTGAAATCGGTTTTAAGCAGTGACACTTCGGCCAACCTGTTGCGTATCTGACTTCGTTCGGCGGCAAGTTTTTCCGATTTGTCCCGGTGGATGTCTGCCAGTTTAGTGGTACTTTTTTCTGCCCGGTCTTTCAGGGTATTGATGGCCATGCGGGAAAGGCCTTTTTGAAGGACCGTTTTTTCGCTCCGTACATTTTGCTTGTCTTTTCGTTCGGCAACCTCACGTGCCACCTTCCGTACTTGCCGGAGTTCTTTCTCCTTTTCATCCAGTTGTTGTTGCAAAGCACTGAGCAAAAGCTCTTTCTGCTGTTTGTAGAATTCGTAGTTCCCTCCGTAAAACACAAGTGTGCTACGGCTCAGTTCGCAGGTTTCGGGAAGCAGATTGAGCAGAGTACGGTCGTGGCTGACTACAATCAGCGCAGAACGGCATTTCTTCACCCATTCATACAGTTTGTTGCGTCCTTGGCTGTCGAGGTGATTGGTCGGTTCATCCATCAATATCACGGAAGTTTCCTGCAGTTCCATGCCTGTTAGGAATACGCGTGTCTTTTCTCCGCCACTCAATGTATGCATGGGCTGGTCAAGAGACATTGTTCCGAGCCCCCATCCATTGAGAGCTGCTGTGGCTTTTTCTTCAATGTTCCAGTCGTCATCGAGGATATTGAAGTTGACGATGGAAGTATCTCCATCCAGAATGGCATGGAGGGCTTTTCGTTTTCCGTCTATCCCGAGGGCTTCGGCAATGCTCATTTTATCATATTGTCCGAAGTGCTGGGGCACATAATAAGGGGCGAATGGACGGAGTACGGTTCCCGAACACGGTTGCAGTTGTCCGGATATGATTTGCAGCAATGTTGACTTGCCACAACCATTATTGCCGATCAGAGCCAATTGCTGTCCTTTGCTGACAGAGAAACTGAGATTTTGAAAAAGAACTTCTTTATCGGGATGGATATAGGTGATTTGTTGTACTTGGATACACATACTTGTCTATTGGTTTGAAAGTAAATATTTGCTGTTGATGATAGCGGGTAGGGGAGAGACAAACACAATAGGGGTTAAACAACACGGATTCGTGATGCTTAACAGTACATGAAAAGAAGCATTTGGGAAAAGTGATGTTTACCGGAAGGTGTTGTCTTACTTAGATATTCTCATGGCCATATGTATGAAATTAGATCGCAAAGATAGAAGATATTCCGGCAATTACAAAAAGAGAGGGGAGAAATCTGAAACTTCTCCCCTCTTCTCGTTAAACTAATCTATTGAAAACAATTCATTCAGTCCTTCGCCCATACTTGGATGTGTAAAGATGAAATCGCGAAGGAAGGTATAATGTTGTCCGGTCTTCATCGCCATGTTTACTATGTTAATGACTTCGGAAGATTCGGCACAGAACAGCGTGCAGCCCATGATGCGTCCCGAATGGCTGTCGACGATGGCTTTCAGTATGCCGTCAGTCTGTTGCAGCGTGCGTGCACGCGGCAGTGCAGAGGCCGGAAGGCGTGACACCTTGAAGGAATATCCCCGTTTGATGGCTTCTTCCTCGGTCAGTCCGACGTGTGAGAGAGGCGGGTCTATAAATACCGAGTATGCCACCGGATTGCGGTCGTCGGCCGTGCGTTCTTTGTTGCCGAAAAGGTCGTCCCGGATAATCCGGTAATCATCCAGCGAAATATAAGTAAACTGCAACCCGCCTTTTACATCACCCATCGCCCAGATGTTCGGGGCAGTGGTATGCAGATAACCGTTCACGACGATAGCTCCGTGACTGTCTACTTCGACTCCGGCCGCTTGAAGATTCAGACCTTCGATCATCGGTTTGCGTCCTGTGGCTATCAGGATGGCATCGCCTTCTATAGTGACGGGTTTTCCGTCGGCTGTATCCGTGTAAGTCAGCGTCACGCCGTCGGCTGTGTCTTGTATGGATTGGGCACGGGCATTGAGGCGGATTTCTATCCCTTTCTTTTCGAGTGTTTCCTTAACGGCATCCGCTATATCACGGTCTTCGCGGGCAATAAACTTATTTCCTCCTTCGAGCACGGTCACTTTACTGCCGAAGCTTGCGTACATCGAGGCAAACTCCAGGCCGATGTAGCCACCGCCCACAATGATCAGATGGCGTGGCAATACGTCCAGTTCCATCAGTGAGGTGCTGGTATATACCCGCTTGCTGTCTTTCAGCCCGTCGATGGCCGGTATAATGCTGGTAGAGCCGGTATTAATGAAAATCTTCTTTCCCTGAAGTTCGATCACTTCGTCGGGGAGGGTTACTTTCACTACATCCTTTGAAACGAACGATGCCATTCCGGTATAGATGGTCACGTTGGGAAGGCTGCTCAGCTTATTGAATATATTGGCCCTTGAAGCTGCTGTCATCTCGTTCTTGCGTGCTATGGCAGCTTTGTAAGCCTCAGCCTGCTTCTCGTAATCGGTAGGATAGAGCCAACTCACCTTTTCGGCTTCGTGGATAAGCCGCTTGGTGGGTACGCAAGCTATATTGGGGCAGGTACCTCCATACATCATAGCGGAACGTTCAATCAGTGCGACCTTCCAGCCGCGTTTGGCTAATTCGGCAGTCAGCGTTTTGCCTCCTTTGCCGAAACCGATAATAATGGCATCATATTGTTTCATAATTCTTATTACTTTTAGGATGTATCTTTATGTAAGTTTATAACATTCCGCAACCCTTATTTGTTTCGCTTTTCCCAGTCGGCTTTCTTCAATGAATTCAGTACACGTTGTGAGGAGTCGGAGAGTAGGGTAACGGCGCTTGCCAGAATTACGATATCTTTAATAACCAGACGTCCGGCACCGGACAGTAAGGGGAAGCCGTATTCTCCGCTTCCCAGGTTCGGAACCCAGACTTCGGGAGTAGTCACCAGGAAGGAGAGAGTGCCAAGCGTCATGATGATGGCCAGTGTGTCGCCCACAAGTGCCACTTTGGGGAAGAAGATGCCTAAGAAAACCAGAATGCCGATGGACATAATCAAAGCTCCCAGTCCGTAAGAGAACGTGTAGGTCCTGTTCGCTTCGTGCCATTCACGGTTGGCGGGGACGTATGCGCCTTCGGGATTTTTGTGCTCTTTATACTCGGGTGCGTCTTTGGCATAGAAGAAACTCATAAACGGACTGTTGGCTACGAACGGAACAATGCCGTCGGCTTCATAATGAAAATACTTCAAACCGCCGATCCATACGAAAACAACAAGGATGGCTACGCGGATAAACTTTAGTCCGAAACCTTTCAGACCGGATGCTACTGTGAGCAGAGTGATAAATTTCTCTTTCATGCTATTTCTTTTTATGGGTTTAACTTTCTGATGCAAAGATCAGGGTTTTCCCATCGGTGCGAAATAGCAATATCGCCGTATGAATTGTCAATTCTTCCCTTCTACCGAATTTCGGTATTGTACGGGGCTTTCTCCCGTCATATTTTTAAAGAAACGGCTGAAGGAAGACTGGTCTTCGAATCCCAGTATGTCGGCAATCTCCTTCGAACTTTTATTACTATATAAAAGGAGTCGCTTGGCTTCCGCTTCCACCCGTTCGTGGATGACTCGCAGAGGTGATGGCAATTTACAGGAAGAAAAGATGTTCGAAAGGGTTTTGGGCGATTTGTGTAACAAGTCGGCATAGTCCTGTACCTGCTTCTTAGTTCGGAAGTGTTCGTCCACCAAGTTATAATACTGGCGGATGATTTCGAAGCTGTATTCTTTTTCTTGGGTAATGTTCAGCCGTTGGCGGGCAATACGCGTGCTTTGGATGATGAAACGTTTGAGCAGGATGCGGAGCATTTCTTCCTGAAGGTTGTCCGAAACGGTGAACTCACGATCCAGCAATCCCACAACGTCTTCCATCGACCTCCGTTCCGATTCGTTGAGCATGAAACGAACGACATGCGAAGAACCGTTGAACAGGAATCCGCTGCATGACACTTCGTGGTCATTGCCGTAAATGCAATAGAAGTTACTGTTAAACAGAACCGTCAGGTACTCTCCGTCGATCGAAAGAAATTCCAGGTGCTGGAGGTTGGAAAGGGAGATGACCTCGTTCTCGGCCAGTATCACTTCCTGATGGTCTATCTCGAGGGTGATGCTTCCTGTGCGTACCCAGATGAATTTATATAAACTCTTTTCTTTCTGCAAGTTCTTTTCGGTGTGATAGCTGGTAGTCAGTGCCAGCATACCTTTCAGTTTGGTCTGGTAAGTTCTTATCATAATCAATCCTCCATGGCTGATGCGTCAAATGACAGGGGTAATAAATGTCCGATGCTTTGTACTTCGTAGATACACTTCTTGCCATAAAGCAATATACGGATGGGCTGTTTATATCGTTTCTCCGTTTCCAGAATCACCTGGCGACAAGCACCGCAGGGCGGGATGGGAGTGTCGATAAAATCTTTCTCGGTACGTGCGGCGATGGCAAGTGTCACCACAGCCTGGCCGGGGTACTGTGAGTTGGCATAAAATAGCGTGGTGCGTTCGGCACAGAGTCCGGACGGATAGGCCGCATTCTCCTGATTGGTTCCTGTCACTACCACACCGTTGGCCAGCAGTGCTGCCGCTCCTACCGAGAAGTGCGAGTAAGGCGCATAGCTGCGCCGGGTTGCCTCGATGGCGTCATCCAATAAGGCACGGTCTGTATCATTGAGTTCATCATATTCATATACTTTGATTACAGAGGTAATAGTCAGGTCTTTCATGTGCGTAGGTGGTTTATAGTTCTACAAATCATGTTACAAAGTTAGAAAAGAGATTGATAATCCCAATTATTTTTATGATTTTTGTGCCGCATAACCTAACATACACAAATTATATAGATGAATAGCAAACTTCTCAGGCTGATTGCCGTAGTTACAGTTCTTGCTTTTTCTGTCGGTGCCCAGGCGCAGCGCAGGAATTCCCGTTACGTAGATTATATAAATAAGTATAGTGCCCTGGCTGTAGAGCAAATGAAGGAGCATAAGATACCCGCCAGTATCACATTGGCGCAGGGGCTGCTTGAAAGTGGTGCCGGTATGAGTACGTTGGCGCGTAAAAGTAATAACCACTTCGGCATCAAATGTGGTAGTAGCTGGAATGGACGTACCGTACGCCATGACGACGATGCCCGTAACGAATGCTTCCGTGCTTATCGCAATCCCCGTGATTCGTACGAGGACCATTCGGCATTTCTGAAACGCGGCGCCCGCTATGCTTTCTTGTTTAAACTGAAGATAACGGATTATAAAGGCTGGGCCCGTGGGTTGAAAAAGGCGGGATACGCCACCGATCCTTCGTATGCCAACCGTCTGATTACGATTATTGAAGACTACGACCTTTATAAATATGACCGTAAGGGAGGATGGAGTTCGTCAAAGAGTGAACCGACGGTACTCAATCCGCATCAGGTCTACATAGCAAACGGTATCGCTTATATTGTAGCCCGTGACGGAGATACGTTTAAGTCGTTGGGTAAAGAGTTCGATATCCGTTGGAAGAAGTTGGTGAAGTATAACGACTTGCAACGTGACTATACCTTGATGGATGGTGATATCATTTATCTGAAAGAGAAGAAAAAGAGAGCATCGAAACCTTATACGGTTTATATTGTCAGAGACGGAGATTCCATGCATACCATTTCTCAGAAATATGCCATCCGGTTGAAGAACCTGTATAAGATGAACCGTAAGGACGGGGATTATGTTCCCGAAGTGGGAGACAGGTTGAGGCTGAGGTAGACTTTGCCGCTGCGGTATATAAGAAATGTATTAATAGCAAAAGGGTGTAGCCATGCATAAAGTATGGCTACACCCTTTTGCTATTAGGGCTACACCCTTTCTGCCGGATGGCTACACCCAAACGTGTGTTTTTCACCGCAGAGAACACAGTTACGCTTTGTTACGAAACTGTACAGGGTGTTCATTATCGGACACCCTGTTTCTCTTCTTCCTGCTGAAACACAGTACTTTCCTTTTTTGGCATAAGGTTTGATCATAGAAATACAAAGAATATTTGTAAATCTATAATTGACTATATATGGACAGAGAAATTCCAAAAGAGGTGCGCAATAAAGAGCGTAATAAAAAGATTATTCGTTTTTCGGCTATCGGTATTATCGGGATAGTAGGCATTAGCTTACTGATTTCGTTGTTGCGTACGGGAGTACAGAAGAAGGATCTCGTGTTGTCTACCGTTGACAAGGGGACGATCGAGGTCAGTGTCAGCGCTTCGGGCAAAGTGGTTCCGGCTTTTGAAGAGATCATCAATTCACCGATCAACACCCGCATCGTGGAAGTATATAGAAAGGGCGGTGACAGTGTAGATGTAGGCACTCCCATCCTGAAACTCGACTTACAAAGTACGGAAACCGACTATAAAAAGCTACTGGATGAAGAGCAAATGAAACGTTATAAGCTCGATCAGGCGCAGGTGAACAGCCAGACCAAATTGAGCGATATGGCCATGCAGATCAAAGTGTCGGAAATGAAACTGGCGCGGATGAAGGTGGAGCTTCGCAACGAACAATACCTCGACAGTCTTGGAGCCGGTACGACTGATAAGGTACGCCAGGCCGAATTGAGCTACAATACGTCCCGCCTCGAATTGGAACAACTCAAACAACAATATGCCAACGAGAAACAGGTAGCAGCCGCCGACCTGAAAGTGCTTGAACTCGACCTCAACATGTTCCGTAAGGGACTTGCCGAAATGAAGCGCACCTTGGATGATGCGCAGATTCGTTCGCCGCGCAAAGCCATCCTTACTTATATCAACAACCAGATCGGTGCGCAGATTCCTCAGGGAGGGCAGGTGGCTATCATTTCGGATCTGAGCCATTTCAAAGTGGATGGCGAGATTGCCGATACTTATGGCGACCGTGTGGCAGCCGGTGGCAAAGCCATTGTAAAGATAGGCAGTGAGAAACTCGAAGGGACCGTAAGCAGTGTCACTCCGCTTTCAAAGAACGGGGTTATCTCTTTCTCCGTGCAACTGAAAGAAGATAACAACAAGCGGTTGCGCTCGGGACTCAAGACCGATGTATATGTGATGAATGCTGTGAAAGAGGATGTACTGCGCATAGCTAATGCCTCTTATTATGTAGGTCGGGGCGAATATGATCTGTTTGTGATGACTTCGGATGATGAAATCGTAAAACGGAAAGTTCAGTTGGGCGACTCCAACTTTGAATTTGTAGAAGTGGTGAGCGGATTGAATCCGGGTGACAAGGTAGTGGTCAGCGACATGACCAACTACAAAAATAAGAACAAACTCAAAGTGAAATAATCTGCTGATTTTTTTTAAAAATCAAGGCACCTTAGGGTTGGAACTAAAGGTTTGTTGGTTTTAAACCAACGGAATTTTGGTTTAAAAAGTAGATTGTGTGCCTTTTAAGATGCGAAACTATGATAACAATTTATCTCAAACAATCTTATAATTTGCTGAAAGAGAACCGTTTCGTGAATGGAATCTCTGTGGCGGGTACAGCTTTGTCAATGGCAGCCGTGATGCTTATTTACCTTGTCTATCAAGTAAATTATTCTGCGTATGCACCTGAGTCCAACCGATACCGCATTCTGTTTGTAAATAGTCTGCAAGCGTGCGGAAGTGATGGAAACCCTATTAATAACGGAGCTATGAGTCATAAGGTGGTACGTGAATGTCTTTATCCTTTGCAGGCACCTGAGGCAGTGACTGCTTTTACTGACAAACAACTTCCGGTCAATATACGCGGACAGCAGTTTTATGATAAATATACGATTAAGTTTACCGATGACGGTTTCTGGAAGGTTTTCGATTTCACTTTTCTGTCTGGTGCCCCTTTTACACATGCCGATTGGGAATCGGGTATGCGACAAGCGGTTATTTCTGATAAACTGGCACGTAAGTTATTTGGTACGGTTGAAGTTACAGGGCAGACTTTGCGTATGAATTATGCCGATTATCAGATATGCGGTGTGGTGAAAGAGGTGAGTCAAGCTGCCGAAAACGCTTATGGAGATGTGTGGGTGCCCTATACGGTCAATTCCTCCTTATTAAAGGAAAATGTTAACTACTGCGAAGGAACTACAGGAGAATTTACCTCCTGCATCCTGGCACGTTCTTCATCCGACTTCGAACCTATCCGCAGAGAGATGTTGAAGTTGCAGGCCGCTTTCAATGCTTCGCTTACCAACACAAAACTTGACTATATGTATTCTCCCTATACCCAGTGGCAGGCTGTGCTGGGTACAAATGGCTTCAATCGTGGTACAGTGGGTGAATGGTTTAGAACTACCGGTGCGACGATTCTTTTTCTTTTACTCCTGCCTGCCTTGAACATAATAGGTATAACCCTGACACAGTTTCGCAAACGTCGCAGTGAGATCGGGGTTCGTAAAGCATTTGGTGCATGTTCGTTTTCGTTGGTAGAGCAAGTGATGACCGAGAATCTGCTGATCTCCTGTATAGGCGGACTGATCGGACTGGTGTTGTCGTACACCCTGTTATCTCTTTGCAAGTCGTTTTTCTTTTCGGGAACTATCGCTCTGACACACGATATGCTGATACAGCCCTTTACTTTTGTTGCGGCTTTCTTTTTCACGCTGTTACTGAATTTGCTGAGTGCTGCGATCCCCGCCTGGCGAGCCTCACGAATGCCTATTACAGAGGCGTTGCATGATATGGAATAATTTTAAAAACAAAGACCCGTTATGATAAAGCAAATATTTAAGATAATATGGAACCAACGCCGCTCGAATGGTTGGATATGGATGGAACTTCTGGTCGTATTCGTTGCGCTGTGGTATCTGGTAGATATGTTTGTGGTACAGTTCTATTCCTATTCCCGTCCGTTGGGCTATGATATCACGAATTGCTGGCGGCTTTCGTTTGATGTTTATCCCGAAGATGCCGCCGAGTATGTCAGCGACACTACTCAGGCTCCTACCGAAGGTGAAGCATTGGCCCGGATCCTTGAACGCCTGCGTCGTGCCCCGGAAGTGGATAATGCTTGTGTCGCTTTCTATTCCTCACCCTATTCCGGAGGTAATTCATGGACACAGATCATGCCTTGTACGGTCGATAGCGGTAAGTTCAAAGAGCAATCCTATCATCAATATACCGTTTCTCCCGAATTTTATGATGTATTTCGTATCCGGAGCCGAGAGGGGCAGCTTCTGAGTGAATTATTGAACAAAGAACAGTTGGAATATTTTATTACTCCGGATCTGGAAAAAGATTTCTTCAGTGAAGAGTCGGCAGTAGGACAGAAAGTATGTTATCCCGGTAGTAGTATGCGGGAGATACGCATTGCAGCAGTGACTGTTCCGGTTCGCGTGACCGAGTTTGTAAAGCCGGAGCCTGAACTTTTCTTTACTATGAGACCGAAAGAGCTGGAACGTCAGGTGAATGCTTCCGGGGTAGCTAATATGGAGATAACCGTGCGGATGAAAGAAGATTTGACTCCGGAACAGATGGGGACTTTCCTAAACCGGATGAAGAGCCAGTTGACGGAGAATAATCTCTACGTTGCCAGCATGAAGGATATGAAGCAACAACGCAGTGAACGATTGCGGTATGAATGGCGGAAGATCAGCATCAACCTTCTGCTGTCCGTTTTTATCTTGCTGAACGTGCTTTTCGGCATTATGGGAACTTTTTGGCTACGCATCGAACAACGGCGTAGTGAAACCGGGTTGCGGATGGCACTGGGCAGTACACGCAGGCGGGTAGGATGGTTCTTCACTGCCGAAGGGTGGTTATTGCTGACTACCGTAACTCCGCTGGTGCTGATTGTCATATTCAATATGGTACACATGGAGATTCCCGATTTATACAATCTCTCTTTCTCCTGGTGGCGCTTTGCGGTTAGTTTTGGTGGGGTACTGTTGCTTATGGGACTGATTATCGCACTGGGCACCTGGTTGCCTGCTCGTCGGGCCATGAAGTTGCAGCCGGCCGAAGCGTTGCATTATGAATAACTATCAAAACAACATATTATGATAAAACTTTATTTAAAACAATCGTGGATGCTCATCCGGCAGAACAAATTGTTCAGTAGCCTCTATGTATTGGGTACGGGGCTTGCCATTGCCATGACAATGATTATCGCCATCGTGTATTATATTAAAATAGCTCCTATCTATCCGGAAGTGAACCGTTCGCTGACAATGCGGATGAAAGGGGTAAGCGCCATGCATGTCAAAGGAGGGGGAAATACATATTTATGTTCTTATGAAATGCTGAAAGACTGGTTCTATCCAATGAAATCGGCAGAGCTGGTTACCGCTGTAAACGAACACTATCTGGCCCGGCAGGGGTCCTATATACAACCGGCTGGGGGAGGCGAGCAAATACCGGCTCTGGTAAAGTATACCGATCCTAATTTTTTTCGGTTGTTCGAGTTTGAATTTCTGGGTGGGAAGCCTTTTTCGGAGGCCGATTTAGCCAGTGGGATTCGTAATGTAGTACTTTCCGACCGGATGGCCCGCCGCATTTTCGGCAGGACCGATGTGGTAGGGCGGACGTTTAAGCAAGACTTTAAGGAATCCAAAGTTGTCGGTGTGGTACGTGAGGGCAGTTATCTGTTGCCGGCATCTTACGGACAAATCTATATGCCGTATTCTTGCTTGCCGGGATATGACAGTAACAATGAGGGCAGTCATAAAGTCGGTACTTATGTCGTTTACTTCAAGGTTCACCAGAAAGAAGATATGCCGAAACTTTATGCGGAGGTTAATGAAATGGTGCATAAATACAATACTTCCCAAAAAGAGTATACGGTAGATATCTTTCATCAACCGGATCCGTATTGGCAGACATGGTTCAGAGAGGGCAATACGAACGAGATTGACTGGGCATCGGTCATTAAACTGTATGGAGGGGCGCTTTTGGCATTGTTATTAGTGCCTGCCATTAACCTGAGCGGCATGATATCCAGCCGTATGGACGATCGCCTGGCGGAAATGGGGATACGAAAAGCGTTCGGAGCCAACCGGAAACAATTGTTGAACCAGGTGTTATGGGAGAATCTGCTTCTTACTTGCATCGGCGGGCTGATGGGACTTATTGTTTCATGGGGGCTGCTTGTGTTAGGGCGTAATTGGGTATTTAGCCTGTTCGACAAAAATCCGACAGTCATATCCGACGGAGTCGATGTGGCTATCAATCCGCAAATGCTGTTCAGTCCTTTGATGTTTTGCGTAACGTTTGCTTTTTGTTTGATACTGAACCTGCTTTCCGCATGGTGGCCCACATGGCGTTCGTTGCACAAAGATATTATTGATTCACTAAACGAAAAGAAATAAAACATGATACGACTAATAATGAAAAACCTCTGGGCCCGCCGCCGGAAAAACGGATGGTTGCTGGCCGAATTAATATTGGTATCGATTGTCACATGGGTGATTGTTGATCCGTTGGTGGTGCTGACACATGACCGGAATTTGCCGGCGGGCTATCGTCCCGATCACCTCTTCCTGCTTCAGTTGGCTTCGTATCCTGCCGAGTCGGAGCAATTCCGTGCCGAAGAGAATGATACATTGGCGCGTAAAGCTAATTTTGAACGGTTGCTCAACAAACTCAAACACTACGAAGGAGTACAGTATATTACTTTCGTTTTAAACGGGCAGTATCCTTCGTCAGCTTCCATGAGTACCGGCAACACGATGTTCGATACCATTCCGGTCCGCACTCTCCGTCTTGGCTTTATACCCCATACCGATTATTTCCGGACCATGGGGATGGAGGGAGCCGAGGGGATGACGGCCGGACAATTGGATAACCGTGACTTCCTGTGGACAGAATCGGTACTGACGGCGGATATCTCGCAACGGCTGAAAGACGGGAAACCGCTTTACGGACGCCGCCTTGGAAACGGGGACGAGGAAGACTATCGGGTGGGGGGAGTGATAGCTCCTGTACGCTACCGGAGTTATATGCAGCCCATGCCCATAGAGTTATACGTGTATGAAGAGTTTCCTGATTATTTGTATTATTATATTCCGCTGATAGCTTTTCGCATAGACGATCATTTGTCGGAGAAGGTTTTCTTGCATCACTTCCGTGAGTGGATGAATAAGGAGCTGGCAGTCGGTAACTATTATGCGAAGTCAGTGCAGTCGTTTAGTGACATTCAGGAGCAGCATGAATTTTCCGAAGGAATCACCAATCAGTATCGCCTGAATCTGGCTTTGGGTATCTTCTTTTTAGTGAACCTTTGCCTGGGAGTGGCAGGAACTTTCTGGATGCAGACCCGTTCACGTCGTGAAGAGGTAGGCATTATGCTTTCTTTCGGCGGTAATCCTTCACACATCACCCGCCTGCTGTTATATGAGGGTTGGATACTGACCACATTGGGTACGTTGACCGGCTGCTTGCTCTATTTGCAATACGCATTGCGGGACGGGCTCTATACTACCTGTACCAGTTCGGAAGAGGCAATGCCTGTTTATTGGATCAACCATTTCGGTCTGCATTTTACAGCGGTTTCTTTGATCGTATATCTTTTGTTGCTGATTGTTGTTTCTATCGGAATCTGGATGCCGGCACACAAACTTAGCCGTATCAATCCGGTAGATGCGCTGCGTGACGAATAATCACTCGTTAAACTAATAAGATAGTATGATTAAACTTTATTTCAAACAAGCCTGGCAACTGCTGAAACAAAATCCTTTGTTCAGTAGTGTATACATACTCGGCACAGGATTGGGCATTGCCATGACCATGAGCCTGGTGATCATCTATTACATCAAGATGGCACCGGTCTATCCCGAAGAGAACCGGAACCGTATCCTGGTGAGTAAAGGGATGACTGTTGCAGAACAGAAAAATCAGGAGAACTGGTTCAGCTCGCACGTATCCTTTCAGGCAGTGAAGCGCTTTTATTATCCACTGAAGAGTGCCGAGGCTGTAGGAACGTCTATAGATGGGTGCGGTACATCATTACTTGAATTGCCGGGTAAAGAAGATTTGAAAGAAGTGCAGGTGAAGTTGGTGGATGCCGGATTCTGGAAGGTCTTTAAATTTGCTTTTGTAGACGGTAAGCCGTTTACTCAGGTCGACTTTGACTCCGGATTGCGAAAAGCGGTCATATCACGTACAATGGCTCGTCAGCTTTTTGGAGAGGATACACCGATAGGTCGTACTTTTGTTCTTGATTCCGATGAATATAGGGTATGTGGAGTGGTAAAAGATGTTTCTTTCATCACCCCTGCTACGTATGCCGATATTTGGTTGCCACTGACGGTCGATGCCGATATTGTAAAAGATAATGAGGATAGCTACGAGCTGATAGGCAATTTGAATGTTTATATGTTGGCCCCTTCTGTAGGTGCTAAAGAAGAGGTAATTGCGGAGGTACGTGATGTGTTCCGTAAATATAATTACTCTCAAAAAAAATACACTGCCGATCTGCATGGACAACCGGTGTCTTACTGGAAAAGTATCTTTTATGAATATTCTAATTCAGCTCCGGATTGGGGTCAACTGTTACGGACGTATGGTACTATCCTGTTGGCTTTATTATTTGTACCGGCACTGAATCTGGCAGGGATGATTGCTTCACGTATGAAGCGTCAGCTTTCTGAATTGGGTATACGGAAAGCTTTCGGTGCTTCCAAAGTTTCGCTTCTGTTGCAGGTGTTTTGGGAAAATCTGTTTCTTACTTGTATCGGAGGGCTGTTCGGTTTGTTACTTTCCTATCTGATTGTGTATGGGGGGCGGAACTGGCTTCCTGATCTGTTGGCTTCATCGGCTGATGTGATGCCCGAAGGAACTGACAACTTTTTGACTCCAGGTATGCTGCTGAATCCTGTGGTGATAGGCATTACATTTGTGGTCAGTCTGGTGCTGAATGTGTTGTCAGCCCTGATTCCGGCTCTGCATGCTTTGAGGAAGGATATTGTGTATTCACTTAACGAAAAAAGATAAAAGCTATGAACCTGATGATGCTACTCCGCCAGTTGTGGAACCAGCGTGCTGCCAACGGATGGATTTTGGGAGAACTGGTGGTTGTGACTTATTTCTTATGGGGAGTAGTCGACCCTGTGTACGTATTATTATCTGATAAGGCATTGCCCGACAATTACGACCTCACTGATACTTACTTGCTGAGCATAGGTACATATTCGGGTAATCATACTAAGTATAATCCGGAATTGGATTCGGATTCTTTGAAACAGGTTGATTTTATGCGTATTGTAGATCAGGTACGTCGTTATCCGGGGGTCTCTAATGTGACTGTCAGTTTTTTCAATTCATATCCGCAAAGTGGTTCTTGGAGTGGGGGACAGCTTTTTAATGATACAGTCCTTGCACATGTGCAACAGATGAGGTTTCTTTCCGGAACCGACTATTTTGGCGTTTTCCGGATACATGATGCCCGGACGGGAAAAGTACCTCCGGTGCTTGCGGAAGGAGAACAAGGAGTCTATCTGACTCCTGACGTTGCTGAGAGGTTGTTCGGTGAGAAGTACCCGCGAAATAAATGGATACATTGGGGGGACAGTACCCGTAAATATCCGTTGACTGCCGTAATCGATCCTTTGCAAATCAGGAGTAACAGGCAGCCCGGTCCTTTAGCATTCAACGCTACTTCTGAGTTGAAGTATCTTCCGGATAGGGCCTGCATTTGTTTCCGGGTACGTGACGGACTTGCCTCACCCGTTTTTACCGAGACATTTAAACGTGACATGCGCCCGCGGATGCAGATCGGGAACTATTATCTGGCATCACTTACGGATTTTGAAACGGAGAGTAAACACTTTGAGTATTATATGGGGACTACGGGTACTATCCGGTTGCAGATTATCCTTGCCGCATTCTTTCTACTCTGTGTATTCTTGGGGATGGGTGGTACTTTTTGGTTACGTTGTAATTCCCGGCGAGAAGAAATAGGACTTTATATGGCAATGGGATCTACCCGTTATCGGTTGATCCGACAATTTCTTCAGGAAGCCTGGTGGATAGTGACTATTGCATTTGTAGCAGGAGTATTGGTACAACTCCAAATGGTATACCTCAATGGTTTTGCTTTCCCATCGGATAATCCCAATCCGGATTATATACAGAATCGTCCGGTGTTGCACTTCCTTATTGTATCAGCCATTTCGTATCTTTTGATCTTGGCTGTTTCGTTTGCAGCTACTTACATTCCGGTATCGAAAGCAGCCCGGCTGAATCCTGCGGATGCTTTGCGGGACGAGTAATAAAACTTAAAGTTCACCGCGGATCAACAGCTTGCACAAAGAAGAGATGATAGACCGGATTGATAATTTCTACGTTCTATATCCGTGCAATCTGTCAATCCGCAGTGAAAAGCATTTTCGGTATATTACTCTAAAATACGTTTCATAGTCCGGTGGAGTTGTCATACCTGAATGACCCTATATTCTGTCGGTGTACAGCCGACCACCTTTTTAAATATCCGTGTGAAATGTTGCGGATACTGGAATCCCAGTTCATAAGCGATTTCGCTGACTGTTTTTTCCGAAGCCAATATCCTTTCTTTGGCTATGTTTATTATTTTTCCTTGAATGTACTCCTGAGCAGTCTTTCCGGTTTCCTTTTTAATCAGATCGCCGAAATAGTTGGATGACAGGTTTACCTTGTCTGCGAAATATTTCACTGTGGGCAACTTTTCGTTTGATGATTGTTCGCTTTGGAAATAGACATCGAGCAGGTCTTCGAACTTCATCAATACATCTTTGTTCACTTTCGAACGTGTCACGAACTGACGTTCGTAGAAACGCATGCAATAATCCAATAATAATTCGATATTTCTTGCAATCAGGCGTTTGCTGTGCTTGTCTATCGGGCGGGATAACTCCTGTTGTACCTTGTCCAGGCAATCCTGAAAAATCTGTTTCTCATCGTCCGAAAGATGCAGGGCCTCATTCGATGCGTATGAAAAGAACGAGTAGTGCTTGATTTCCTGTCCCAAAGACGTGCCGCGGATAAGGTCGGGGTGGAAAAGTATACCGTGTGACATCGGGCGTACGCCATCGGTTATCTTTACTTCGACTACTTGTCCCGGTGCAAAACTTGTCACTGTGCCTTCCTGATAGTCATACATTTGACGTCCGTAACGCAGGTCGCCACACTTGGTCTGTTTCAGGAACAGAGCGTATAGTCCATAATTAAGAGTGAAATGTGTGGGAAACATTGTAGCTTTCGACAAATCGACTACCGTTACCAAAGGGTGCAACGTCTCGAGACCATACATCTTATTATACTGGTCTACCGAGTTCAGCTTGATTACTTCTTCCATAGGACATCTGGTTGTTTATTCTGTGACAAATGTAAGAATTTTCATTATATGTAGTATAAATGAAGAGGTTAAAACAGGAATAGGGGTAAGAATATCCGTAATTAAGGTTGTATCGTCAGTGTTTTTCCTGCCGGTATACCGGTGATAAATAGATCTTTTAGTTCGTCAGCGGGCAGTATGTCCATTTTCGGACACTTTTGTCTTTACTTAATATTCTATTTATAAGAGTGTTATCTGTTTGGCATACCATTTGATTCTATCTCGTCTGTGTGAAATTGATATGGAACAAAATGAAACATCTAAATAAACTAAAGTTATGATTACATTAACTTCTCTTTCTAAAATCTATCGTACAAACGAGATTGAAACAGTAGCCCTTGAGAATGTCAACCTGAAAGTTGATCGTGGTGAATTCCTTAGCATTATGGGACCTTCCGGTTGCGGCAAATCAACTTTACTGAATATTATGGGTTTGCTTGATGCGCCTACCGCAGGAACCATAGAGATAAACGGTACACATACAGAGGGCATGAAAGATAAAGAACTGGCCGCTTTCCGTAATAAAACGCTTGGTTTTGTATTCCAGTCTTTCCATCTGATAAATTCACTTAACGTATTGGATAATGTGGAACTTCCCTTGCTGTATCGCCACATAGCTTCTTCCGAACGTCGTAAACTGGCACAGGAGGTTCTTGAGAAGGTCGGTTTGAGTCATCGCATGCGTCATTTTCCGACACAGCTTTCCGGCGGTCAGTGCCAGCGCGTTGCCATTGCTCGTGCCATTATCGGTAATCCCGAGATCATCCTTGCCGACGAACCTACCGGCAACCTGGACTCTAAAATGGGTGCCGAGGTGATGGAATTGCTTCACCGCCTGAATAAAGAAGACGGACGCACCATCGTGATGGTAACTCACAATGAAGAACAGGCTAAACAAACTTCTCGTACCATCCGCTTCTTCGACGGACGTCAGGTACAGTAAGCAATTAAGGAGCAAAAATACAATCTAATAAAAAAGAACTTATGATTAAGCAATACTTTAAGCAGTCACTTGTTCTTCTTCAGCAGAATAAGTTGCTGAGTGTTATTGCCATTATTGGTACGGCACTGGCCATTGCTATGATTATGTGCATTGTGCTCATTTATCAGGCAAGAACTGCCAATTATGAACCGGAGATAAATCGGGACCGTACCTTGTCGATCGACATGACGATTGCTCAGAAAATTGATGATAAAGGATGGAATATGGGGAATCAGTTGTCGCTGCGTACCATCAAAGAATGCTTCTATCCAATGACTACGGCAGAGGCGGTGAGCGCCGTGCACTACAGCATGACGTCTTTGGCGGCTACTCCCGACGAAACCCGGGAAGTGAAGTGTTCTGTCAGTTATACAGATGATAACTTTTGGCGTGTATTCGGCTTCCGCTTTCTGCATGGTAAACCTTACGGGCAGGAATTTGTGTCCGGTGAGAAGAAACTGGTAGTAACCCGCTCGTTGGCTCGTCGTCTGTTTGGTACCGATGATGTGGTGGGACGTACCATTTTATTGGGATTTGTCGATTATACCGTTTGCGGAGTCGTGCCCGATGTGTCGGTACTGGCCGAGGCTGCTTATGCCGAGGCTTGGGCTCCTTATACGGTATTGCCGGATTATGAACGCAGTGTCAGCGAGGGTCTGCAAGGAGGGTATTCATGTTATATTCTGGCACCCAAGGGAGCCGATCCGGATGTAGTTCGCGCTGAGGCACAACAGAATGTAGACCGTATGAACGCCAATCAGAAAGAACTGAAATTGCTGCTTGGAGGTGCTCCCGACACCCGCCTGATGTCTTTGGCCCGTGATAATCCGTTTGATGATCCGGATACATCGCGGTTGGTTCTGATTTATATCGTAGTGATTGCCATCTTGTTGTTGGTGCCTGCCATTAACTTGAGCGGGATCACGCTTTCGCGTATGCGCCGGAGGATGGAAGAGATCGGTGTGCGACGTGCTTTCGGCGCCACTCGTGGAGAACTTCTCCGACAGGTGCTCGCCGAGAATCTGGTTGTTACATTGATAGGCGGTGTGTTGGGGTTGATCTTGTCGTACATAGCTGTGCTGTGTATGCGTGACTGGTTGCTCAATACTTCTATGTCGGGGTATTATGGAGTGGACACCCAGGTATCCGCAGGTATGGTCATTCAACCGTTTGTATTTGTTTGTGCGTTATTGTTCTGCTTGTTGATGAATCTGCTGAGTGCGGGGATTCCAGCTATTCGTGTATCTCGCACCAACATTGTTAATGCCATTAAATAGAAGAAATCATGATAAAACATTTATTGAAACAGATATGGACCCAACGCTCTGTCAACGCCTGGTTGTGGTTTGAACTGATGATTGTCTCAGTCTGCCTGTTCTATGTAATGGACTACTTGTACGTAACCGGAAGATTGTATGCCACTCCGCTCGGTTTTGATACCGAACACGTTTATCGGGTAAAACTTGCTTCCATACCTCCCGGAGGAAAGGAATATAAGCCCGGTGATACTGATAGCTTGAAGATAGAACAATGGTTCTCCATCCTTTCGCGCCTCAGGGCTTATCCGGGAGTGGAGGCCGTATCGCTGAGTATTGGTTCGCATCCTTACAATCAAAGCAGTTCCAACGGTTCAAGGGGGATAGATGCCACTTGGGTACACGGACATGTGTATAATGTGTCGCCCGATTATTTCCGGGTATTCCGCATCACTGACAAACAGGGAAAAACCGAGTCGCTTGTACAGGCTGCTACTCAGGAAAACACATGGATCATTTCTGCCGAAACCGAACGTGAGTTTGCCGCTAAGGGAATCGATGCGCTGGGTAAAGGAGTGAAGAATTGGGGTGAGACAGAACCGGCACATACCATTCGCGGTATATGCAAGACCATCCGTTTTGATGATTTTTATCCGCTTTACCCTACTTATATCGAATGTCATTCGGAGGCTGCCTTGTTAGGGTGGAGGGGTAATAATGCAGAGTTTTGTGTGCGCGTCCGTCCGGATGCGGATGGTGTGGATTTTCCGTCCCGTTTCCGTAAAGATCTGAAGGTACAGCTTCGGGTCGGTAATTTTTATCTTTTGGACATTACCTCTTTTGACGATCTTCGTGAGAACTATTACCGCAGCAACGGAAAGATTAATGATGTGAAAACCCGGATTGCCGCTTTAGGCTTCTTCTTGCTGAACATTCTGATGGGAGTGATCGGTACCTTTTGGATACGGACACAGCAACGGCGTTCGGAGATGGGACTTCGGCTGGCTTTGGGATCCACCTGTGCGAACCTCAGAAGTTTGTTGATCGGTGAAGGGGTTTTATTATTAATACTGGCCACGGTGCCGGCTGCTGTCATAAGTCTGAATCTCGCCTTTATGGATTTGCTGACCGATACGATGCCGGTTGTCACCGTCACCCGTTTCCTGATTGTGCAGGCTATGACGTTTGTGTCGATAGTTGTCATGATTGTCATCGGGATTTGTATACCTGCCCGTCAGGCCATGCGCATTCAGCCGGCAGAAGCACTGCACGAAGAATAAGTATGTCCGTTGAGAGACACTCCGAGTTCATTAACGAGCAGAGTGTTCATTATCGGACACCCTGTTTGGAACATAAGCGGTTGTGTTTAAGGGAATTAATTTTTTGGCATATCATTTGAATAAGAATCTAATAAAAGAAATATTTAAAACTATAAGTGATGATTACATTAACTTCTCTTTCTAAAATCTATCGTACGAACGAGATTGAAACAGTGGCGCTCGAAAACGTGAACCTGACAGTCGACCGGGGTGAGTTCCTGAGTATCATGGGACCTTCGGGTTGTGGTAAATCTACTTTGCTGAACATCATGGGGTTGCTGGATGCTCCTACGACGGGTACGATCGAAATAAACGGTACACATACAGAAGGCATGAAAGATAAAGAATTGGCTGCTTTCCGTAATAAGACACTGGGTTTCGTTTTCCAGTCTTTCCACCTGATTAACTCACTCAACGTACTGGACAATGTGGAGCTTCCGTTACTCTACCGTCGTGTCAGTTCGTCCGAGCGTAGAAAGTTGGCGCAGGAGGTTCTTGAGAAGGTGGGCTTGAGCCATCGTATGCGTCATTTCCCGACACAGCTTTCCGGCGGTCAGTGCCAGCGTGTTGCCATTGCCCGTGCCATCATCGGTAATCCTGAGATTATCCTTGCCGACGAACCTACCGGTAACCTGGATTCTAAGATGGGTGCCGAAGTAATGGAACTGCTTCATCGCCTGAATAAGGAAGACGGACGTACCATTGTGATGGTTACTCACAATGAAGAACAGGCTAAACAAACCTCTCGTACCATCCGCTTCTTCGACGGACGGCAAGTGCAATAAATAATACAAAGTACAATGAAAGCGAAAATTATACTCGTAGCTTTGGGTCTTTTCCTGGGAGCCACCGGTTATACGGTGCAAGCTCAATGTAGTGCCGATTGCCAATGTGGTAAAACTACCGAAGATAAAACCTTGACCACCGGTAACCGTAAAGTTGCCGATTTCTCCATGATTCGGTTGGATGCTGTCGGAAATATTTATTTTACTCAGTCCGACCGTTGTTCCGTCCGGATAGAGGGACCGCAAGAATATGTATCTAAAACCACAACGGTTGTGAAAAATGGTGTTTTAGTGATCGGATATCAAGAGAAAAGCAATAATTCCAAGAACGTAAAGTTATATATCACTGCTCCCGATTTGGATAATGTGAGATTGCAAGGTGTGGGTGGCTTTAATTGCCGGACACCACTTCGATCGGAGCGTTTTGACCTAACGATTTCAGGAGTAGGGAATGTGGATATTAATGATTTGAGGTGTAATGATTTCACGGTGAAGCTGGATGGTGTAGGCAGTGTAAATGTCAGAGTTGATTGTGATGTATTGGTAGCCCAAGTCAATGGAGTGGGAAGTATGACGCTGAAGGGCAAAGCCGGTACAGCAAAAATATCGAAAAATGGTGTCGGCGGTGTTAATGCCGGTGAGTTGAAAATAGGAAAATAATGACAAACACAAAATGATTAAACAATATTTCAAGCAGGCCCTGTCACAACTTAAACAGCAACCTTTATTGACTACGATAAGTGTGCTGGGCACTGCACTGACCATTTGCCTGATTATGGTAGTGGTGATGCAACAGCAGATAAAGACGGTTCCTTTTGCTCCTGAAAGTAACCGGAACCGCTTGTTACACGTCAAACAGATGAGTGTAGGCAACAAAACCTGGAGTGACGATGGTTCAAGTAACGGCCCAATGGGAATAAAAACGGCGAAGGGATGTTTCGAAGGGTTGACAACTCCTGAAGAAGTCAGTATATATAGTATTCCCGAGACGATGCAGGTTTCTTTGTCACGGGGAGCTCGTACAGGAGTTGATGCACTTGAGACAGACGGGGCCTTCTGGCGCATATTCGACTTTTCGTTTATCGATGGCAAGCCTTATTCAGATGCTGAAGTTAAATCGGGTTTACCTGTGGCTGTTATAACAGAAAGTGTGGCCCGTCTTCTTTTTGGTATTGCTACAAACGTGGTCGGAAAAGAGATTTTTGTGAACGATGCTCCTTACCGGGTAAGTGGAGTCGTGAAAGATGTCTCTTCAATGGCTTCAACAGCCTATGCACAGATATGGATTCCATATCTGTCAACTAATATCACAGGAGGAGGTAATGTATGGAGTGATGGTATTATGGGAGCGATGCGGGTTGTGATTCTGGCTCGTAGTTCTTCTGATTTTGATGTGATTCGGGCAGAGTGTGAACGACGCCGTTTGGCATACAATGCCGGATTGGGAGACTATTTTGTTTTTTATCGGGGACAGCCGGATGACCAGTTGACCATGTCACAGCATAAGTGGGCAAATGAGGAACCGGATATGGTAGGTTATTTTCGTCAGCAAGTGATCATTTTCCTGATTTTGCTGTTGGTTCCTGCTATTAACCTGAGTTCGATGACTCACAGCCGCCTGCGACAGCGTGTAGCGGAGATTGGCGTGCGTCGTTCGTTCGGTGCTACCCGTGGAGGGGTGATGGGTCAGATTGTTGCTGAGAATTTTGTGTTGACTTTGTTGGCTGGTATTGTAGGATTATTGTTCTGTTTGCTGATTTCTTATGTGTGGGGCGGTACACTCTTTGCCGATTCACGGTTGATGTATCTCAATACGGCTCCAGTCATTGAGTGGAAGATGCTTTTCAAATTCTCTACATTTATTTATGCTCTGCTCTTTTGTCTGCTTTTAAACTTGCTCAGTAGCGGGTGGCCGGCTTGGCGGGCATCCCGGATGTCGATCATAAATGCTCTTAGCGGAAAACTCAATTAAACACTGCATGAACGATGAATAAAAAATTATTAAAACAAATAGTTAATGAACGGCGTTCGAATGCGTGGTTGTTCGTAGAGTTACTGTTAGTAAGTATTGTGCTTTGGTATGTGGTCGACTATATGTTTGTCACTCTTTATACTTATTTTGAGCCCCGTGGTTTTGATATAGAGAATACTTACAGGGTTGAATTTGATTACCTCACGGAAAAAAGCCCCGATTATATAGCGGGCCGTACGGAAGAGGAAGATCATGCCGATATGCGTGAATTATTAGATCGTTTGCGCCGTCGTTCTGGAATAGAGGCAGTTAGCATGTCACAAAATTCTTTTCCTTACAATGGCAGTAACAGTGGTATGGAAGTACGTCTGGATACCATGCAAAGAAAGTATAATATTCGGCGGTGGGTAACTCCTGACTTCTTTCGTGTATTCCGCTATCGGGGAGCCAACGGAGAAACACCGGAACAATTGGGCGCTTTGCTGAAAGAGGGTACTTTTATGGCATCACGTAATCTTTTTGAGTCTCGTTATCATGTAGACTTAAAGGATTATGTTGGCAAAGAGTTTTGTTTGGATCAGGATACAGCCCGGGGTACAAAATTGTCTGCTGCGCTTGAGGTGGTTCGTTACGATGATTTTACAGCCGCTTGCTATAGCCGGTCGGTAGTAATTTTATTGCGGGAGGACCAATTAGCGTATGGCAATGAAATCTGTCTGCGTACCGGTGATGGTGAACCTGCCGGATTCGCCGAACGATTAATGAAGGATGCACCGTCCCACTATAAAGTAGGGAATGTCTTTTTATCGAAAGTACATTCATTTCAGAATATTCGTCGTACTTTCCAGTTAGACGATATGAATACTTTACGAAATTATTTAGTGGGTATGGGCTTTTTACTGCTTAATATCTTCCTGGGATTATTGGGTACTTTCTGGTTCCGGACACAGCAGCGTAAAGGTGAAATGGCGTTGATGATGGCAGTAGGAGGGAGTAAGCAAAGTATATTTCTTCGTTTGTTGAGTGAAGGTTGGTTTATGCTTCTTTTGGTTACTCCGTTGGCTTTTGGCATCGATTTCTATATCGCAAAGAGTGAACTGACCCCTTCATGGTATTTTTCTACCTTCTCCATGGGGCGCTTTATATTGTGTGAAAGTATCACATTGTTATTGATGGCGCTGATGATTCTGGCAGGTATCTGGTTTCCGGCCCGTCAGTCTATGAAGATCCAGCCGGCAGAGGCATTGCACGAAGAATAAAAGCTTATCGCAATATTTTATCATCTATCTGCGTTGTTTTCAAGATTATAACGTATATTTGCGTTCACAATCCTGATACAACGCAGATTTTTTGCTATGGACAAACGATTATATATTATATTTCTTATATCTATTTTCTTATTATTCCCGAGACTTTCCACTGCTGCGGAACGCATTTATAATGTCCTATTCGTTCAATCGTATGCTTCGGAAACACCTTGGCACAATGACTTGGTCCGGGGATTGAAGGACGGGCTCAATGAATCGGGATTGAAGGTGAATGTTACAACTGAATTTTTGGATGCCAATTTCTGGATGTATCAATCTGAAAAGCTGATTATGCGCCGTTTCTGTGAACGGGCTCGTGAAAAGGGGACAGACTTGATTGTTACCGTCAGCGATGAGGCTTTTCATACTTTGTTGACTTGCGGAGACTCGCTACCCTTTCAGTTGCCGGTTGTCTTTTTTAATATAAAATATCCGGAAGGCAGTCTGATCGATTCATTACCCAACGTGTGTGGATATACGGCGAATCCTGATTTCGGAGAATTGCTTAGACAGGCGAACCGTCTTTTTCCGAGCCGGACTAAGGTCGTCTGTATCTCCGACAACAGTCTTCTAAGTTCAAAAGGAAAAGATGACTTTATGGACGAATGGGAGGGCTTCGTGAAAGAGCATCCGGAATATACGGTGACTTTTTATAATTCGCAGACCGATACAACCAATAAAATTATCGCTTCTACCTGCTATCCTCGCAATACGCATAAGACACTGATCATCGCTCCCAAGTGGTCGTCTTTCATGTCCTTTATCGGGCGTAATTCAAAAGCACCTTTCTTTTCGTGTGAGAATCTGGCGTTGACTAATGGTGCCTTTGGTGCGTATGATGCCGACTCTTATGCTTCGGCACGTGAGGCAGGGCGGACAGCCGCAAGTGTGCTGCGTGGGAAATCTCCTTCAGAAGTGGGGATCATTGAATCTCCTTTGAAGTTTATGTATGATTTCAAGCAGCTTGTATTTTTTAAGGTAGATCCTCAACAAGTAATTGCTATCGGTGGAACCATTATTAATGAACCCTACATGGAGAAATATCGTATGCTGTACATCCTGTTGTATAGTTCGATATTGGCTTTACTGGTGTTTCTGATAGTGTGGCTGTATCGCATAAACCGTCGTGAATCCCGCCGTCGCATCCATGCCCAGACCCGTTTGTTGATACAAAACCGATTGGTGGCCCAACGTGATGAATTTGATAATGTATTCCATTCTATTCGTGACGGGGTGATCACTTACGACACCGATTTCCGTATTCATTTTAC
The DNA here is from genome assembly GCF_019583405.1 of Bacteroides fragilis. Taxonomy (GTDB): domain Bacteria; phylum Bacteroidota; class Bacteroidia; order Bacteroidales; family Bacteroidaceae; genus Bacteroides; species Bacteroides fragilis_B. The sequence goes on from NZ_SZUU01000003.1 coordinate 656,477, forward strand.
CAATCGTTCTTTATTGAAGATGTTGCATTTGCCCAAAGATGAAGCCGCTCGTCCTTACGAAGGTTTGCCGGCAGGCAGTATCTTTAAAATCTACAATAATGGTAAAGAGATTCTCCGTCCTATGCTCAAGCAGGTGGTGACTGAAGAACGCAGCGTAGTCATTCCGGAGAATTCGTTTATGCAGGAGGTGCATAGTGGAAGTTATTTTCCGGTTTCAGGAGAAATTGTTCCTATCCGTGCACATGGAAAAATTACGGGTATGGCCCTCTCTGCCCGTAATATATCGGATGAAGAGATGCAGAAGCGTTTTTTTAGTATGGCGGTAGACGAGAGTTCTATCTACCCTTGGCAATACAATATTCGTACCGGTCTGTTCACTTTCCCAGCGGGTTTTCTGACGCGTTTTGGTTTTGCGGAAAATGAGACTACCATTTCACGCGACGAGATGGATCGGATGGTCCATCCGGACGATCAGGAGTCGGCATACGGGCTTTTCAACCGGGCATTGGCGGGTCTGAGCCAAAGTACGCGTATGAGCTTCCGTCAGCTTAGTGGTGACGGCAATTATGAGTGGTGGGAATACCGGACATCGGTGCTTGCGGGATTGACAACAGATACGCCCTACAGTATTTTGGGAGTATGCCAAAGCATACAACGCTATAAGACAACCGAAGAGCAACTGACGGCGGCACGTGACAAAGCGCTTCAGGCAGACAAATTGAAATCGGCTTTCCTTGCCAATATGAGCCACGAGATACGTACGCCGCTGAATGCGATTGTAGGTTTCTCCGATCTGTTGAGCGATACCAGCGGGTTTACGGAAGAAGAGGTTAAGCTATTTATAGAGACTATCAATAAGAATTGCGGACTGTTACTGGCACTTATTAATGATATTCTTGATCTGTCACGTATAGAATCCGGTACAATGGATTTTCAATTTGCCGGTCACAATCTACCCTTACTGATGAAGAATGTGTACGATTCACAGCGTTTGAATATGCCTCCGGGCGTGCAGTTGGTACTGAAGTTGCCGGAGAATAGTAAAAAGTATCTGGTGACGGATAATGTCCGTCTCCAACAAGTGGTAAATAACTTGATCAACAATGCCGTTAAGTTTACGACTCAAGGTTCGATTACATTCGGATATACTGAAGGAGAGCCCGGCTACACTTCTCTTTTTGTCGAAGACACCGGAAAAGGAATTTCGGAAGATGGGTTGAGGCATATTTTTGAACGCTTTTATAAGGTCGATAGTTTTACCCAAGGTGCCGGACTCGGACTGAGTATTTGCCAGACCATTGTAGAACGTTTGAACGGGACGATTACCGTTGTTTCAGAAGAAGGGCACGGAACCCGTTTCACTGTCCGTCTTCCGGACATTTGCGAATAATGATGCCAGGGAACGTTCGCCTGCGAACAAACTGTTCATTTTCGGACAGCAGAAAGAATGATAAACGATAAGCGCTGAACGATAAACGATGAATGATAAACGGTGAATGATAAGCGCTGAACGATGAATGATGAGTGGTGAACGGAGGGAGCCGGCGATGGATGTTCCTGATGATAAAAGATCGACAGCCGGTGTCTTTCGCCGGAGGGTGTATCCCTCTCTTTCCTGTTCATTTACAGCATGGTTGCTTGTCCGGAAGAGACTGCTCTATTGTCATTTTTCCCATTTTGCATCCATCGTTTGTTTCCGGATGTCCTTTCCTGTTTTTCGTTTATTTTTTCTTTCACTTCCTCAACCGCCCTTATTTATGGTTCCATGTTTCGTGTTCCCGTTTCCCTTGTATTCACTTTTGGCACGGGGTTTGCATTTCAGCCGGTAAATAAACGAATTTTATATGAAACGATACTTTCTACTTTCTGCTTTTGCTTTTTGCTCGTTGGCGCTGAGTGCGCAGGAAACGCAGGAAATCACCTTGAATGAAGCCATTGCACTGGCACGAACACAGTCTGTAGATGCAGCAGTAGCTCTGAATGAGCTGAAGACGGCTTATTGGGAGTACCGCACGTTTCGTGCCGATCTTCTTCCGGAAGTAAATTTCAGCGGTACATTGCCCAGTTACAGCAAGCAGTATAACAGTTATCAGAATGAAGACGGCTCTTACTCGTTTGTTCGCAGTAATAAGTTAGGATTGAACGGTGCTTTGTCTATCGACCAGAACATCTGGTTTACGGGAGGTAAAGTTTCGTTATCCTCTTCACTCGACTTTATGAAACAGTTAGGTTCCGGAGGAAGCCGGCAGTTCATGTCTGTTCCCATCGCCCTTCAACTGACTCAGCCCATTTTCGGAGTAAACAACCTGAAGTGGAACCGCCGTATCGAACCGGTGCGTTACGAAGAGGCGAAAGCCGCCTTTATCACTGCGACGGAGACGGTGACCATGAATGCGATTACTTACTTCTTCAACTTACTGTCGGCAAAGGAGACGCTGGGCACTGCCCGCCAGAATCAGGTAAATGCCGACCGCTTGTATGAGGTGGCCGGAGCTAAACGAAAAATGGGTCAAATTTCAGAAAATGAACTTCTGCAACTGAAGCTTGCCGCCTTGAAAGCCCGGGCTGCCGTGACGGATGCAGAAAGCAATCTTAATGCCCATATGTTTCGTCTGCGCTCTTTCCTGGCCATAGGAAACGACCTGATACTGGAACCTGTAGTACCGGAATCGGCTCCCGACTTGAAGATGGAATATAACCAAGTGCTGAACAAAGCACTGGAACGCAATTCGTTTGCCCACAACATTCGTCGTCGTCAGTTAGAGGCCGAATATGAAGTGGCAACAGCCCGGGGGAATCTCAGGAGCGTCGATCTTTTTGCGAATGTAGGTTATACGGGGCTGAATAAAGACTTATCTCCTGCCTATCACAATTTACTCGACAATCAGGTGGTTGAGGTCGGTGTTAAAATTCCAATCCTCGACTGGGGCAAACGCCGTGGGAAAGTGAGGATAGCAAAGAGTAACCGGGACGTTACCTTATCCAAGATAAAGAAAGAGCAGATGGATTTCGATCAGGACATCTTCCTGTTGGTCGAGCATTTCAATAATCAGGCGCAGCAGCTTTCCATAGCCAATGAAGCCGATAAGATTGCGCAACAGCGCTATAAGACAAGTGTCGAAACATTCCTGATCGGTAAGATCAATACACTCGATCTGAACGATGCCCAAAATTCGAAAGACGATGCTCGTCAAAAACATATCAACGAACTGTACTGGTATTGGTATTACTATTATCAACTCCGTAGTCTGACGTTGTGGGATTTCCAGAACAACACTCCTCTGGAAGCTGATTTTGAAGATATTATAAAAGAATAATTGTGCGTTTGTTCTTTTAAACCAAGAGGCCCTACCTTATTAAATCAAGGTACCTTTGGTTTTAAATCAAAAAAGAGTAGTTTTGCAACTTAAAAATTGATGCCTATGCTTTTAATTATAGATGATGATAGCGGGGTACGCTCTTCCCTGAGTTTTATGCTGAAACGTGCCGGTTATCAGGTAACTGCAGTGACCGGTCCGCGTGAGGCGATGGAAGTGGTTCGTTCGGAGGCTCCTTCTCTGATCCTGATGGATATGAATTTTACACTTTCTACCTCAGGCGAAGAGGGATTGACGCTTTTAAAACAAGTAAAGGTTTTTCGCCCCGATGTCCCGGTCATTCTGATGACTGCCTGGGGCAGTATACAGTTGGCTGTACAGGGGATGCAGGCCGGTGCATTCGACTTTATCACGAAACCCTGGAATAACGCTGCCCTGTTGCAGCGCATCGAGACGGCACTCGAACTGACTGCCACTCCCAAAGATACTCCGCAGGAGCAAAGCGGAACACTCAACCGGAGTCATATCATAGGCAAAAGCCGTGGGTTGATGGAGGTATTGAATACGGTGGCACGTATTGCTCCTACCAATGCTTCTGTGTTGATTACGGGTGAAAGCGGAACAGGTAAAGAATTGATAGCCGAAGCCATTCATATCAATAGCCAGCGTGTCCGTCAGCCTTTTGTAAAAGTCAATCTGGGAGGAATTTCACAAAGCCTTTTCGAAAGTGAAATGTTCGGTCATAAAAAAGGTGCGTTTACAGATGCTACTGCCGACCGTATGGGGCGTTTTGAAATGGCGAACAAAGGAACTATTTTTCTGGATGAAATCGGGGACCTTGATCCGTCGTGCCAGGTAAAGCTGCTGCGGGTGTTGCAGGACCAGACCTTTGAGGTGTTGGGAGACAGTCGCCCGCGTAAGACGGATATCCGGGTGGTTTCGGCTACGAATGCCGACCTGAGTAAGATGGTGAGCGAACACACTTTTCGTGAAGACCTGTTCTATCGTATCAACCTGATAACCGTAAAACTGCCTGCACTGAGAGAACGCAGAGAAGATATACCATTGCTTGCCAGACACTTTGCCGACCGTCAGGCGGAGATTAACAATCTGCCCCGTACAGAATTCTCGTCGGATGCGTTGAACTTCCTGAGCCGTTTACCTTTTCCGGGCAATATCCGTGAATTGAAGAACCTGGTAGAACGTACGATTCTGGTCAGCGGGAAGGAGACGCTGGATGCAATCGACTTTGAGAACCAATACCAACATCATGATGAAAGTGTGGCAACCTCTTCTTCATTTGCGGGAATGACCTTGGATGAAATTGAAAAGCAAACGATTCTTCAGGCACTGGAATGCTATAAAGGAAATCTCAGCCAGGTGGCTACCGCATTAGGCATCAGTCGTGCAGCATTGTATCGCCGTTTGGAGAAATATGATATCGGTGATAAGTAACCCGTTGTTTATCATGGTCCGTTAATCGTTAATCATCAATCACATGTCAGTAAAGGGATTCTTCTTCATACTTGTTTTCTTCTTGGTCGCTATCATGGGTTTTCTGATTTATATATCCGAAACCGTTGTCGTGAAGTATCTCTATATTGCCGAAGCATTGATGCTGCTCCTGATGCTGTATCTTATTTTGTTTTACCGGAAAATCGTGAAACCGATGAACACCATCGGCAGTGGTATGGAACTTCTCAGAGAACAGGACTTCAGTAGCCGGTTAAGCCATGTGGGGCAGCAGGAGGCCGACCGTGTGGTAAATGTTTTCAATCGCATGATGGAACAACTGAAAAACGAACGGCTGCGCTTGCGAGAACAGAATCATTTTCTCGACCTGATGATTAATGCTTCCCCCATGGGAGTTATTATCATGACGCTGGACGAAGAGGTGTCTCAACTCAACCCCATGGCGATGAAGATGATGGGAGTCCGTCCGGAAGAAGCCGAGGGCAGGAAACTGTCCGAGATCGATTCGCCGCTTGCCATAGAACTGGCTGCCATTCCGAAGGGAGAAACCAGCACCGTGCGACTGAATGATTCAAATATTTATAAATGTACTCATTCTTCGTTTGTGGACCGCGGCTTCCAGCATCCTTTTTATTTGATGGAAGGATTGACAGACGAAGTGATGAAAGCGGAGAAAAAGGCATACGAGAAAGTGATCCGTATGATCGCGCACGAAGTGAATAATACAACGGCAGGGATTACTTCTACACTGGATACAGTCGAACAGGCATTGTCTGAGTCGGATGGTATGGAAGATATTTGTGATGTGATGCGTGTCTGTACGGAACGTTGTTTTTCTATGAGCCGTTTCATTACCCGTTTTGCCGACGTGGTGAAGATTCCCGATCCCCGTCTTACTCCGATCAACCTGAATGACCTTGCATTCAGTTGCAAACGCTTTATGGAGGGGATGTGCAATGACCGGAATATCCGGTTACAACTGATATGTGATGAATCATTGGAGGATGTGAAACTGGACGCCTCCCTGTTTGAGCAGGTATTGGTGAATATTATTAAAAATGCGGCTGAAAGTATCGGGAAAGACGGTCAGATTACCATCCGCACCTCATCACCTGCTGCTATCGAAGTGGTGGACAATGGGCCCGGCATAACAAAAGAGACTGAAGCAAAGCTCTTCAGTCCCTTCTTTTCTACCAAACCCAACGGACAAGGTATCGGCCTGGTCTTTATCCGTGAAGTTTTAAGCCGTCATGGCTGTACGTTTTCATTGCGTACATACGCTGACGGACTGACAAGATTTAGGATTTTATTTCCGTGATTCCTGCCATCTCTGGGCATATTCATCCAGTATCCGTTTGATTCCCTGGCCTATTTTGACATAATCCTTTTCATTCAGGTTGGCAAGTGATACACGTACGCTCCATTCCGGTCCGGCAAAACCGCCACCGTTCAGCAATACCAATGAGGTTTCGTTGGCGAGGCGGAAAACAACATCCAATGGGCTGTACGTTTTCTTGAGGTAGTCTACAAACTCTTCTCCGTAGAATATCTTAGCCCACACCAGCATATCTATCTCACTATAATATCCTACACGCAGCGGATCGTCCACCAGTGAGAATCCGGTATTATCCCACAGAGCTTTCAGGCGTCTCCGGATGATCTCCTGCATCTTGTTTTTATACCGGTTCTCTTTATCCAGTATGGCGAAAGAAGCGAAGAGGCTCATCTGCGTCTGTTGCGGCAGAGACAATCCGGCTGTATGATTGAGCGCCACTTGCCGGCTGTCGGCTACCATGCGGTCGATGAATTTTAATCTTTCGGGGGCAAGGGTCAGGCTGGAGTAACGCTTATTGAGGATTGCCTTTTGTTCTTCCGGTAAGTGGGCTATCATCCGGTCAAAAATATTCTCTTCGTGCAGAGCGATTACGGCATCGCGCCATCCGGTAGCCCCGAAATATTTGGAGAAGGAATAGACGCACAAAGTATTTTGCGGCAGTTCGGCCATCAGCGAGCGGAAATGCGGACTGAATGTACCGTATACATCGTCTGTGATAATCATCAGGTTCGGATTGTCTTTCTTCACGATATCTACAATCCGTGCGGCGGTCTCAGGACTCAGTGTATAGCTGGGCGGGTTACTGGGATTGGTAATGAAGAGTGCTTTGATCTGCGGGTTTTTCAGGCGGTCTATATCTTCGTCTTTGTATTGCCAGGTGTGCAGCCCGTCTGCTGTCATCTGGTCCGCAGATATTTCCGTAACGTTAAATTCATAGCGTCTCAATTGAGGGATTTCAATATAGGGGGTGAAGACAGGTACCATCAAGGCGATTCCATCTCCTTTATTGAGCAGGAAGTTTTCTTGCAGAGAGTCGAAAACGTAGCACATGGCTGCCGTACCGCCTTCGGTGGCGAACAAATCGTATTTGCCCTTTGGCGGACGACTGTCGCACATTTCCTGTGCCAGATAGTCTTGTACAATCATCTCGGTAAACTGGAGGATGCGGTCTGGTACCGGATATTGGTCACCTATTACCCCTTCTGCCCATTCGTGGACAAGGGTGTCTGGGTCGGCGGCATGTTCCAGTAACATGTATTGATAGGTTCCTTTTAATAGTTCCGCACCCGGCTGGCTATGATTGGTTTTGAGAAAAGTCTCAAAGCGGGCGGCAATCCCGTCTTTTTGCGGGATACCGGCAATTCCTTCCGGCAAGTACATCACATGCCGACATTCTTCCAGTCCGAATTTACCTAAAAGGAAGAAAGCTTCACGTGGAGTGGTGGCAATCCAGTTCGGGTTTCCACGTCCGGCATTCAGCATGGTATGAGCTATCTTTTTGATGCTCTCATCAGCCATTTCAATCAGTCTGTTTTTCAGTTCGAAAGGACTGATACTCTCCATCTTTTTAGCAAAACTTTTAGTTACTGCTCCGTTGTTTTCATTACTTTTCATTATTATGTCAGGGTTATGTTTAGTTAATATCAAAATCTATTTTACATGAGTAACACAATTACGACTCCCCAGATAATCAGGAGAGTATTTCCCACAGCATACGTCACTGTATATCCCAAAGCGGGAGTTTCGCTTTCAACAGCTTCCTGGATGGCACCTAATGCGGCGGTAGTAGTACGTGCACCTGCTGTGCATCCCAATATCAGTGCCGGGTGGAATTTGAAGAGATACTTTCCCATAAGTATGCCTACTATCAGAGGAATGGAAGTAGCCAGTGCGCCTACAATGAACAGGCTTAGCCCCACTTCTTTGAATCCCTGTACGAAGCTGGGACCTGCAGCGATGCCCACGACAGCAATAAACATGTTCAGACCTACGTTGTCCAGTATCCAGAGAGCGGGTTCGGGAATACGTCCGAAAGTAGGGTGTTTGCTGCGTAGCCATCCGAAGAACAATCCTCCGATCAATGCGCCCCCACTGGTGCTGAGACTGATGGGGACACCACCCATGTGGATACTCAGGGCACCTATCAGTCCTCCGATCAGAATACCCAGACCAACGAAAATCATATCTGTCTGGTTGGTTGGACGGTCGGCGTACCCCATTTTCTTGGCAGCTTCATCCACTTCGTGTTTGGTCCCTACCAATTCGACAATATCACCTGCATCCACAATGGTTTGCGGCAGTACCGGTATATCGATTCCCGCCCTTTTGATACGGCGTATGCTGACACCGTGCATGAATTTCTGTGAACGTATTGAACTTATTTTTTCTCCGGCAAAGGTTTTCCGGGTTACCATGACGGGCAATACTTCAGCCGGAAAGTCCAATAACTGAGGATCCAGTACCTCGGGACCGATCCAATCTTCCTCGCCGATAACATATTCACGGCGACCACTCAATACCACCTCATCCCCTTTCCTGAGAATCAGGGTCGGGGTGATTTCTTTTACGATAACTCCGGCTTGTCTGACACGTTCGACAAACAGGTGCTTGTCATTCTCCTGGAAATAGCTTTCAAGATCTGACACCCGTTTTCCGTCACCAAACCACTCATTATCTACTTTATAAGCCCGGAAAGTCACCGGACGTGCAGCGGGCATAAAGCCGGGTTGATCCGCTTCGCTATTCCCCATTTTAGCCTCCAATTCTTTACAGGCAGCTTTTACTTTATCGAGTCCGCCCAATAACTTGGGGCCGAGAGAGCCCAATACCCATGCCGAACCCGCCGTGCCGAAGATGTAAGTTACGGCATACGATACCGGGATAATATTATTATAAGCCTCTTTTGTTTCAGGAGATATGTTTAGTTCATTGATCGTATCTCCTGCCACGCCTATGACAGCCGATATCGTCTGTGAACCGGCCAGTAATCCGGCTGCTTCCCCTACATTGTAACCCATAATTTTAGCCAATATCCAGGGAATAATCAGACAGAATACACACATGATGGCAGCAAATCCCATTTGGGGGAGTCCGTCCTTTTTCAGTCCCCGGAAAAACTGCGGACCGACTTTATAGCCGATAGCGAATAAAAAGAGTAAAAAGAAAACAGATTTAATGGGGCCGTCGACCGTAATGTTCAATTGCCCCACAAGGACACCTACCAGCAATACGCTTGTAACGACACCCAGGCTGAACTTTCCGATTTTTATTTTGCCAATCCAAAACCCTACGAAAAGGGTCAAAAAGATGGCAAGCTCGGGGTGAACCCTAAGTTGATGAATAATCCAATCCATAGTTAATTTGTTTAGGTTTAAATTCTCATTAAAAACAGCTTGTGCAAGAAAGTGTTTTGTTAAACAGGCTATTCTTATATCATTGTATAAATTATTAACGTTATCTTTGATGCGTTAAATTGTATATTGTTTTGAAGAGTAAATTTCGTAATTTCTTTTTGGCCTTTGGCATCCTGGCCGTCATCATCATGCTGTTCACTTTCGATGTGTCTTATGATGAACTGCTGGACAACCTGCGGCGTGCCGGATTTTATCTGCCGCTGGTTCTGATCCTTTGGCTTTTCATCTATCTGATTAATACCCTTTCGTGGTATATCATCCTTCGTAGCAGTGGTCCGATGAATTCATTGTCGTTCGCCCGGCTCTATAAATTCACGGTTTCCGGTTTTGCGTTGAATTATGTCACTCCCGTGGGACTGATGGGAGGGGAGCCCTACCGGATTATGGAGCTTACTCCCTATGTCGGAGTGGAGCGTGCCACATCTTCGGTCATCCTGTATGTGATGATGCATATCTTTTCACATTTCTGTTTCTGGCTCAGCTCGGTATTGATTTATGTCTTTTTTTATCCGGTCGGTTGGGGGATGGGCATTGTCTTGGGGTTGACCACACTCTTCTGCCTCTTACTTGTCACTCTTTTTATCAAAGGCTACCGGAACGGTATGGCTGTGGCATGCGTACGTCTGGGTAGTCATATCCCTTTTTTGAAGAATCGTGCAGTCCGCTTCGCGGAACTCCATAAAGAAAAACTGGAAACCATAGACAGTCAGATAGCATTGCTTCATCAACAGCGAAAAAGTACCTTTTATTCGGCATTGGGTTTAGAGTATACCGCTCGCATAGTAGGGTGTCTCGAAGTCTGGTTGATTCTGAATGTATTGACTACGGATGTCAGTTTTGTCGGTTGTATCCTGATCGTTGCTTTCTCTTCTCTACTGGCCAATCTGCTTTTCTTTCTTCCCATGCAATTAGGGGGCAGGGAAGGAGGCTTTGCCCTGGCGGTAGCCGGTTTGTCTTTGTCCGGAGCATATGGGGTATTTGCTGCTCTGATTACGCGGGTGCGGGAGATGGTCTGGATTGTTATTGGGCTGGTGCTGATGAAGATAGGAAATCGGAGATAGAGTAATGATGAAAAGCTGAATTTCTGAGAAATTTCTATCGTTAAGGATTATGAATGTGTCTAATCACTCAGTTCATTCTTAAATATGAGCAATATTTGGCAAGCAGATTCTCTAATGGGAGGTTGCCATTTTCAAACCGTTTTGCGTCCAGTGGCAAAATTCTTTCGCGTACATGTATCTTACCTTTGTAGAGAGCTTTAATGTATTTATTACCGTTTTTCTCTTCAACACTGATTTCAGAAAAAAAGGCAGTAATGTCTTCCGGATCATATATAATAGAATAGCTCGGACGTTTAGCACCGGGAATATCCTCTCGAAGAATGTCTTTTTCTACAAGGTCTTGAATATCTCGTATGGCTGTGTCTTTGGAACATTTAGCCAATGTTGCCCAAGTCTTGGAAGTTATTTTAGCCTCATAACCGTCAAGGAACAGGTTCAGTATATCGGTCTGCCTTTGGCTTAGTGGAATGGACGAAGTCTTTTGCCAAAAGAAACTTTTGTTCAAAATAGTGCTGACGATATTTTCCGCTTCATCAAGTGCGACAGACAGCGTATTGGCATACCAACATATCCATTCAGTGATGTCACCATCGCCATGTTGAGCCTTTTCCAAAATATCGTAATAGTGGTTCTTATCCTTATTTATCTGCGAGGAAATATTGTAAAATCGGAACTCGCTCTTGTCGGCACGGGCCAACAGCATATCAGAAAGTATGCGTGCCAATCGTCCGTTACCATCTTCAAATGGATGAATACTAACAAACCAGAAATGTGCAATAGCCGACCGAATAACTGAATTTACATTTTCCTGACTGTTAAACCAATCAAGGAACTGTGCCATTTCCTCATCCACACGTTCCGGTGCAGGGGCAATATAATGGATTTTCTCGCGACCGAACATTCCGGAAATTATATGTTCCTCGTTTGTACGATACCTACCAACTTCAATCTGTGAGCCCTCGCTGAAACCGGTTGGGAAGAATGCTGCTTGCCATGCACAAATTTTCTCTTTTGTCAATGTCTGGTTGTAATGATTCACTGCATCAAGCATAACCGCCACAACAGAATCTACATAGTGTGACGGTACTGTCTGTTTTATGTTTTCAATACCCAATTTTCGAGCTATGGATGAGCGTACTTCGTCTACATTTAGGCGTATGCCTTCAATTTCTGACGAATAAACAACATCATACGTCAAGTTCTCTGCCATCGCTTTTAACTTGCTATCAAAGCCAAGCGAGGCAAGTCTGCCGTACAACAAGCCCTGTTTACGATTCACTTCTTCAAGAAGTACTGTCAGTTCAGAAGCATTCCAATGGAATACTGTCCAATTGTCTCTTTCGTGTATATACATACTTAGAATATGGTTGATGCGTCATTAAGCCATGAATAACGCCGCAATATTTGCGACGAAATTAATCATTTATTGTCGTATTACCAAGCAAAATAGTGTAATGTCGCAAAAAATGCGATGATTTTAGGCGCAAAACGTCTGGTTGTCACGATTTACATCCAGTATCACTTATGCCTAAAATATGAATTTGCTTTGGCGAGAGTGGAAGAACTTCTGCCATTGGTTGATAATAATATCTCTGCGAATGATAGGAATGCAGTAGAACTCTCTGTCATGTCCGACATAGTTATTGCATACGAAAAAGAACATTATCCGATAAAAAAACAACTGTTGCAGAATTAATAGAATTTTATCTTGAAGAAAAAGGAATGAGCTAAAAGCAACTTGCCATTGAGATTGGAATAAGTCCTTCACGGGTGAATGATTATATTGCAGGACGTTCAGAGCCTACTTAAAAAATAGCCCGTTTGCTTTGTCGGGTATTGAATATTCCTCCCGCTGCAATGTTGGGGGGTAAATTGAGGGTTATGATACATGCAAATGAAAAGGCTGGATTTATGTAGCATGTTGCTCTGAGAATAATATCGTAACAATTAACATTGTTAACGCCATTTCTCCGTTATTTTATTCTTGTGTGCAAATAACAAGCCTTTTGCATTTAAAACACTTGCTATTTGCATTTAAAGAACAAGCTTTAACGTAGTGTTAAAATAAAGCTTTGGGCGAGAGAAATCTTATGCTTTAAAAGCACTGTGTTTTAGTTTGTTAAGCACACTCTTTACTTCTTTGTTTCACCGAATCCCTTCTTAGGTAAAAGCCTATATACTTGCTTTTTTGTCAACTACAAATCGGGGACTCATACTCCCTGCTATCTTCTTTTCGCCTTGTTTAGTGCCGCTATCAGATACCTTCCTTTTGCCCCTATGTCACTCCAGCAAGTGTTGGCAATCAGCCGCCACACCGTCGTTCCCTTTCTGCCATAGTCCGACAGCCTGAGAATGGCGTTTACTTCATTTACCTCGTTAATTCCCAATCTTTGGAGCGTATCCGTCAGTCCCGGATAATTGTGTGTCATCGTATTGAAAGCGTATCCCGGTATCGGGAGAGAAACAGAATCCTCCATCCTTTCTTCCTCCTTCCCCTCGGGGGGAGCTGAGGGGGGTAATTCTTTATTTTCCTTTGCTCTACTTTTCTTTACTTTACTTTGTCCGGAATTGCATGCATTTTTTGCGTTAACGGCTACATCGTGTACTACATTTCCCGGGCTAACGGCTACATCTCCTGTGCTGACAGCTACTTTTCCTTCTTTAAGCGGCTTGGGTCGTTCAATTTCCTGTTGTGTGGATGCATTGTCCGGTTTGCCGCTTTCCTTTTCCGGTCTCACCATCAGATAGGGTAGTTCCGACAGTTCTCTCTTCCTTCGCTTCGTAGCTTCCAGCCATACCTTTTGTATGCTTTCCGAAGTCAGTATTCCGTTTTCTTGATAACTGCTTCTGTCCAGTATTCCTTTGATAAAGAGAATTTCGATAATTCCCTGCACCTCCCCGGCTTGCACTTCCCTTCCTGCCTTGTTGGCAAAGATCAGGCACTGTTCCTCGTCCCAACGGATGAAGTATCCCTCCTTGTATATTCTGCACAGCAGTTTCAGTACGATTGCCGGGCCCTTTATTCCGTATTTAGCTTCTATCACTTCCATTGCATTCTCTTCCATGAAGTTTACGCCTATCGGGAAATAGTTGATCCCGTCATATATTGTTGCCATATTTGTTTTTTTAGATTAGTTGTTTTTTTATCCGTAATACTTTTACCACAAATTACACCCGATTCCCAAAGACGTTTTCTCCTGATTCCTCAAAATAGAAATAATTCATCCGCGAAAATTCCGTGTAATTTGTGGTGCCCACCCTATACGATCGGTCTCCATTCCATGAAGTTCTCCACCTGGAATGTCGTCCACCGTTGTTCATCCACATTCCAGTACACTACTGCGCCTTCTATTTTTGTGGGATCATACTTCTTGTGGAATTCCGCTTCATAGTAGATCAGTGTCGCTTTCACCAACCTGAAGTCTCCGTTCTGCTTCTGATAAGCGATGGCTGCGTGCCCGTATTGCAGGTGGTCTGTTAATGCTTCCAGGCGTTCCGCCATCCATTCCGCACACTGCTCGGTATATCCTTTCTCAAAGACAATGCGTTTTTTCCATCTCAGTTTCATGGCTTCACTTTGTGATGCCGGTCTTTTTTTCCGTTTCATACGTATATTTTTTAAGTTGATAAATTGTTATCGCCACGAAGATAGGGGGCGTTTCATGTAAGACGGATTATGATAATTCATTGTGCGTATTTTTGTGGATGGCGGGTTTGTGCTGTCTATTCTTTTCCACTTCTTCCCAAATGCTGCTGATATAGACTAATATTGAACTGATGGATAATGGTTTAAATACTCCGTTTTTAATATTTCCGATTAGTCTTTTTTCATTGATGTAGCGTGCGAGTGAAGCCTGACATGTA
>NZ_SZUU01000004.1 GCF_019583405.1 Bacteroides fragilis
TTATGTCTGCCTTATTCAGGTGACTATAGCATCAGGGTTCCACCTCTTCCCATTCCGAACAGAGAAGTTAAGCCTGATCACGCCGATGGTACTGCGTAACAGTGGGAGAGTAGGTAGTCGCCGTTTTTTTCAGAGAGTTCATCCCCTTGGGTCAGAAGACACGAGGGGATGACTTGTTTATAGACGTAGGAAAAGAAGGAGGGAGGATAACAACCGAACTGATGCACTCGTTTATAAATAAAGAACTTTACTCTTCCGGATAAACAACATCCCCTGTCAATCATTTTATCAGCTTTATTCGGAATGTTTCTGGTTAAAAGAAGCTGTGTGGGACAGAACCCTAATGGCGAAAGTCAAGGAGGCTATGAGAAAAGCCTCCCTGTTATTAGTGATAAATGAAATATTATACTCTGCTGTCAGCTCCCCACATCATTTTAGTGCGAAGAGTGTCGAAAAAGATGTGATTAAAGCGTTTTACTACTTTAATGCTATAGTCAGCTCTCCGGATTGTGAGGCGGGTTGTTTCCTTACAGGTTTCGCTACTGCCGTCAATTGCAACCAGGAAATTGTGGCTACGACTTTCTACATCTAAAGTGATTTCCCAGTCATCACAGATCACTATAGGCCTTACGTTTAAACTGTGTGGAGCAACCGGAGTAATTGCGATGGTTTTGGAGTGGGGAACAATGATAGGACCACCTACGCTTAATGAATATGCAGTGGAACCTGTTGGAGTGGCGATAATGAGCCCGTCAGCCTGGTAAGTCGTGAGGTGTGCTCCGTTAATAGCAGTACGGATACTGATCATGGATGAACTGTCCCGTTTTAATACGGCTATTTCATTGAGCGCATAAGGTGAATCTTGCAAATGTTTGTCGTCACAAAGCAATTGGAGTACACTCCGTTCTTCAACTGTATAATGGTTCTGGTAGATTTCTTCAATCGTTTCTTCCATTTCTTCCGGGGATACATCTGCTAAGAATCCTAATCGTCCGGTATTGATACCCAAAATAGGGATTCCTTTGTTACCTACCCGTCGTGCCGCTTTTAGAAAAGTACCATCTCCGCCGATACTGATCACCATGTCTGCATCAAAATAGTCTTCATCGAACAAATTATCCGCCTTGACGTTCAGTTTTAAGTCGGATTTCAGGAAACGATGAAATTCTCTGCATACACAGATTTCTGCTCCATGTTTTTCGAGCAAATTGAACAAAGTAGCAGCATGTGAAGACTTCTTGGCTTGGTATGTATTTCCGAAAATGGCAAATTTCATGTTGATAAAAGTTTCTAGTGTGTCGCAAATTTGGGATTTTTTTTCGGTATTGCTGTTATCTTATCGCTAATATTTGTACTTTTGCGCAAAACATATGGGTAAAAGGTCCGTATTATATTAAGACATAGAACTATGACTAAATTAAGTGTGAACATAAACAAAGTGGCTACCCTTCGGAATGCCCGTGGGGGAAATGTTCCGAACGTGGTTAAGGTGGCGTTGGATTGTGAGAGTTTCGGTGCTGACGGCATAACGGTTCACCCACGTCCGGATGAACGTCATATCCGTCGTTCGGATGTGTATGATTTGCGTCCGTTGCTTCGGACTGAATTTAATATTGAAGGATATCCTTCTCCGGAGTTTATTGATTTGGTGTTGAAGGTGAAACCTCATCAGGTGACTTTAGTGCCGGACGATCCTTCTCAGATAACTTCTAATTCAGGATGGGATACAAAGGCTAATTTTGATTTTCTGACGGAAGTTTTGGACGAGTTTAACGGGGCAGGTATCCGTACATCTGTATTTGTGGCAGCCGATGCGGAAATGATTGAGTATGCGGCAAAAGCAGGTGCCGACCGTGTAGAGCTATATACCGAACCTTATGCTACTGCTTATCCGAAAGATCCGGCAGTGGCTGTTGCTCCTTTTGTTGAAGCTGCTAAAGTGGCCCGCCGGTTGGGAATTGGTCTGAACGCCGGTCACGACTTGAGTTTATTGAATCTGAATTACTTTTATAAAAACATACCCTGGCTGGACGAGGTCTCTATCGGTCATGCTTTAATAAGTGATGCGCTGTATCTGGGATTGGAACGTACCATTCAGGAATATAAAAACTGTCTTCGCTAATGAATGCAATGCTACTATTAGCCCAAGTGGCTATCAACCTGGCTGATTCCGTTGCATCGGCCAACCCTGTACTGACTCCTGTATCTGCTCCGGCTGAAATGAATATGCTTGATATGGCTATTAAGGGTGGATGGATTATGATTGTTTTGGGAGTACTGTCTGTAGTTTGTTTCTACATCCTGTTTGAACGTAACTATGTGATCCGAAAAGCCGGTAAGGAAGATCCGATGTTTATGGAGAAGATCAAAGACTATATTCATAGTGGTGAGATTAAGTCGGCTATTAATTATTGCCGAACGATGAATACCCCTTCCGCCCGTATGATCGAAAAAGGGATTAGCCGTCTGGGACGTCCGGTGAATGACGTACAGGTTGCTATTGAGAATGTGGGAAATATTGAGGTGGCTAAGTTGGAAAAAGGGCTGACTGTGATGGCTACTATTTCAGGTGGTGCTCCGATGCTCGGTTTCCTGGGTACAGTAACCGGTATGGTGCGGGCTTTTTATGAAATGGCAAATGCCGGAAGCGGTAATATTGATATCACACTGCTTTCAGGAGGTATTTATGAGGCTATGATTACTACCGTAGGTGGTCTGATTGTCGGTATTATTGCTATGTTTGCTTACAACTATCTGGTGATGCTGGTAGACAGAGTGGTTAATAAGATGGAGTCCAGAACCATGGAGTTTATGGACCTGCTTAATGAACCTGCACAGAAATAAGGTGCTGAGATAAAATAGAGTGCGTAGCCAATTGGCACATTGACATATTGGCATATTGAAGAATTATTTTATGGCATTAAAGCGTCGAGCAAAAATATCACCCAACTTTAGTATGGCATCTATGACGGACGTCATATTCCTGTTGCTTATCTTTTTTATGATAACTTCAACTGTTGTGTCGCCCAATGCGATTAAAGTGTTATTGCCACAGGGCAAACAGCAAACTTCGGCTAAACCGTTGACAAGAGTTATCATTGATAAGGACTTGAACTATTATGCAGCGTTCGGTAATGAAAAAGAGCATGCTTTAGGCTTGGAGGAATTGACTCCATTCCTGCAAAGCTGTGCGGATAAAGAACCTGAGATGTATGTTGCTCTCTATGCGGATGAAACTGTGCCTTACCGTGAGATCGTTAAGGTGCTGAATATCGCGAATGAGAATCATTTTAAAATGGTGCTGGCTACCCGCCCGCCGGAAACAAGGAAGAAATGAACATAAAAAGAAAGAGTGAATATATAGGGGCGTTGGGTGCATTGTTGGTGCATGTGGCTATTATCGCTCTTTTGATTCTGGTAAGTTTTGCTGTTCCACGTCCGGACGAAGAAGCCGGCGGTGTACCGGTGATGATGGGAAATGTGGATGCGGCTTATGGAAATTATGATCCCTCCACTATGGTGGACGTGGAAGTAATGCCTGAAGAAGTGCCAGCTCCGCAACCCGTACCCGAAGTGGAAGCCGAACAGGAAATGATTACGCAGACCGAAGAAGAAACGGTTGCTATAAAACCCAAGGTCGAGCCTAAGAAGGAGAAGCTGAAAGTAGAGAAGAAGCCTGAAAAAACAGCCGAAGAAAAGGCTGCCGAAGCTAAAAAACTTGCTGAAGAAAGGGCAGAGCGTGAGCGCAAGGCCGCTGCAGAAGCTGCCAGTAAACGAGTAGCTGGTGCCTTTGGTAAAGGCTCGCAGATGGGGGGAAGCAAAGGTAGTGCTACTTCGGGTGAAGGAGTAGAAGGAAGTAAAGATGGCAATTCGTCGACCGGGGCAAAGTCCGGAGTCGGGGGATATGGAACATTTAATCTTGGCGGACGTTCTATAGGAGAGGGAGGTTTGCCCCGTCCCGTATACAACGTTCAGGAAGAGGGGCGAGTAGTTGTTTCTATTACCGTGAATCCAGCTGGTCATGTGATTGCTACCAGTATCAACCGATTGACTAACACGGTAAATTCGACTTTGCGTAAAGCTGCTGAAGATGCGGCTAAAAAAGCACGTTTTAATGCCGTAAACGGAGTGAACAACCAGACAGGAACGATTACTTATTATTTTAATTTGAAATAATTAATGCTTAAAGTACCGTGTTTTTAGAAAGGTGGGCTTTGAGTTTATAACATCTAAATGATATAGATTATGGGAACAGTTTATGCATTTTTCGCAGACGGATTTGAAGAAATTGAAGCGCTTACTACAATTGATACATTGAGACGCGCTGGTTTAGATGTAGAAATTGTATCTGTTACGCCAGACGAGATTGTAGTCGGTGCGCATGATGTATCTGTGCTTTGCGATAAGAATTTTGAGAATTGTGATTTCTTTGATGCTGAGTTGCTGTTTTTGCCGGGAGGAATGCCGGGTGCTGCCACTCTGGACAAACATGAAGGGTTGCGTAAGTTAATTCTTAGCTTTGCGGAGAAAAACAAGCCTATTGCCGCTATTTGTGCCGCCCCGATGGTACTTGGAAAACTGGGACTTCTGAGAGGTCGCAGAGTAACCTGTTATCCCAGCTTCGAACAGTACCTGGAAGGTGCGGAGTGTACTAACGAGCCGGTTGTCAGAGATGGTAACATCATTACCGGTATGGGACCGGGTGCTGCGATGGAATTTGCATTGACTATTGTAGATACATTGTTAGGCAAGGAAAAAGTAAACGAGCTGGTAGAGGCCATGTGCGTAAGACGTTAAGCCTATGTATCGGACTGCTTTGATTGTAGCCGGGGGGAAGGGACTCCGCATGGGAAGTGAACTTCCCAAACAGTTTCTTCCCATTGGCGGAAAGCCTGTATTGATGCATACGTTGGAAGCTTTTCATCGATTCGATAAGAGAATGCAGCTTATTCTCGTATTGCCCCGGGAACAGCAGGGGTTTTGGCGGGAACTGTGTGAAACGCATGGATTTAACATCAGGCATGAAATTGCCGATGGAGGTGAAACCCGTTTCCACTCGGTTAAAAACGGATTGGCTTTGATAAACGGTATCGGTGGTATGGTGGGGGTGCATGACGGTGTTCGTCCTTTCGTATCGCAGGAAGTGATTGCCCGTTGTTTCCGGGAAGCTGCTGTGCGAAAAGCCGTAATTCCTGCCATCGATGTTGTAGAAACCGTGCGCCATCTCACAGGATCAGGCAGTGAGACTGTAAACCGTAATGATTATAAACTGGTTCAAACTCCCCAGGTATTCGATGCCGATTTACTGAGAAGAGCTTATGAACAAGAGTTTACTCCCTTTTTTACTGATGATGCCTCCGTGGTAGAGGCTATGGGAGTTCCTGTCCATCTGGTGGAGGGAAACCGTGAAAATATAAAAATAACTACTCCATTTGATTTGAAAGTAGCTTCAGCCTTGTTGTAATGTTCGATTTAGCTACACGAGACATAAAGTACTTATCCGGTGTTGGTCCGCAAAAAGCTGCGGTTCTGAATAAAGAGTTGGAGATTTATTCATTGCATGATCTGCTCTATTATTTTCCTTATAAATATGTAGACCGGAGTCGCATCTATTACATTCATGAAATAGATGGTAATATGCCGTATATACAGTTGAAGGGAAAGATACTTGGCTTTGAAACTTTTGGTGAAGGGCGGCAGAGAAGATTATTAGCACATTTCTCGGATGGTACAGGAGTCGTTGACCTCGTGTGGTTTCAGGGTATAAAGTATGTCACAGGTAAGTATAAACTTCACGAAGAATATATTATCTTTGGTAAGCCGACCGTGTTTAACGGAAGAATTAACGTAGCCCATCCCGATATAGATAATCCCGCTGATTTGAAATTGTCATCAATGGGACTCCAACCTTATTATAATACAACGGAGAAGATGAAACGTAGCTTTCTCAACTCCCATGCCATTGAAAAGATGATGGCAACCATTATCGGACAGATTCAGGAGCCTTTGCCCGAGACACTTTCACCTAAACTAATTGCCGACCATCATCTGATGCCTTTAACGGAAGCTTTACGGAATATTCATTTTCCTTCTAATCCGGAGCTGTTGAGGAAGGCGGAATATCGTCTTAAGTTCGAAGAGCTCTTTTATGTACAGCTCAATATTCTGAGATATGCCAAAGACCGGCAACGTAAATACCGCGGTTATGTTTTCGAAACAGTCGGTGAAATCTTCAATACATTTTATTCTAAGAATCTTCCTTTCGAACTGACCGGGGCTCAAAAGCGGGTTTTGAGAGAAATCCGGCAGGACATCGGTTGCGGAAAGCAAATGAATCGTCTGTTGCAGGGGGATGTGGGAAGTGGGAAAACACTGGTGGCCTTGATGAGTATGCTGATTGCCCTTGATAATGGTTTTCAGGCTTGTATGATGGCACCTACTGAGATTTTGGCTAACCAACATTATGATACGGTCAAAGAGTTGTTGTTTGGAATGGATGTGCGGGTGGAACTCCTGACAGGTTCGGTGAAAGGAAAGAAACGGGAAGCTATCCTTGCGGGACTCCTGACCGGAGATGTACATATATTGATCGGTACTCACGCCGTTATTGAAGATACTGTAAATTTTGCTTCTTTAGGATTGGCCGTAATTGACGAACAACACCGCTTTGGTGTGGCACAGCGTGCCAGACTGTGGAGCAAGAGTATTCAGCCGCCCCATGTATTGGTTATGACTGCTACTCCGATTCCACGTACGCTGGCAATGACACTTTATGGTGATTTGGATGTCTCTGTCATAGATGAATTGCCTCCCGGACGTAAGCCGATCTCTACTATTCACCAGTTTGATAACCGGAGAGAAAGTTTATATCGTTCGGTGCGTAAACAAATCGAAGAAGGGCGCCAGATTTATATTGTATACCCCTTGATTAAGGAGAGTGAAAAGATTGATTTGAAAAATCTTGAAGAAGGGTATTTGCAGATTTGTGAGGAGTTTCCCGACTGTAAGGTTTGTAAAGTGCATGGCAAAATGAAACCTGCCGAGAAAGATGCGCAGATGCAACTTTTTATTTCGGGTGAAGCGCAGATTATGGTAGCTACTACAGTGATTGAAGTAGGAGTGAATGTGCCTAACGCTTCGGTGATGATTATCGAAAATGCCGAACGCTTCGGACTTTCACAGTTACATCAGTTGCGTGGCCGGGTAGGGCGTGGAGCCGACCAATCATATTGCATTCTGGTCACCACCTATAAGCTGACTGAAGAGACCCGGAAACGTCTAGAAATAATGGTACGTACCAATGACGGATTTGAAATAGCCGAAGCCGATCTTAAACTCCGGGGTCCAGGTGACCTGGAGGGTACACAGCAAAGTGGTATTGCTTTCGACTTAAAGATTGCGGATATTGCCCGTGACGGTCAACTCTTGCAATACGTGCGTAATATTGCAGAAGAAATAACGGATGCCGATCCGGGCGGCGTGTTGCCGGAGAATGAAATTCTATGGCGGCAGCTGAAAGCATTGCGCAAGACGAATGTTAACTGGGCTGCCATTAGCTGAAAAACGGTTAAACATGTAGCTTTTTTACATAAACATGTTGCATAACATATTTCTCTTTATTCCCTCTGTTTATGGAGGTTTAGAGAAATATTTCTTTAATTCTGCTATTTGTCTTTATGAAAAATAGTTAAGAGGATACCTGCCGTTTCGCTTAGAAATGCTATCTTTGGAGGAATTTTAAAATAAATGAGCACTTTAACCTTTTGAAACTGTACGTTATGATGGAAAAAACATTGGTCATTCTGAAACCTTGTACTCTTCAGCGAGGATTGGTTGGCGAGATTACTCGTCGTTTTGAGCGTAAAGGATTGCGTTTGGCAGGAATGAAAATGGTGCAGTTGACAGATGAAGTGTTAAGTGAGCATTATTCACATCTTAGTTCGAAACCATTCTTTCAGCGAGTGAAAGATTCTATGATGACGGCTCCCGTTATCGTTTGTTGTTTTGAAGGTGTGGATGCTATTCAAGCCGTTCGTACATTGGCAGGACCAACTAACGGACGTCTGGCGGCACCGGGGACCATTCGCGGAGATTATAGTATGAGTTTTCAAGAAAACATTGTTCATACCTCTGATTCGCCGGAAACCGCAGTTATTGAATTAAACAGATTCTTTAAACCGGAAGAAATATTCGATTACAGACAGGCTACTTTCGACTACCTGTATGCAAATGACGAATATTGACTGAATTGAATTAAATAAGACGAATGAATTTCAATTGCATTAAAACAGTAATGATTGCCGCTGCGGCTATGATCAGCCTGAATTCCTTTTCTCAGGATTTGATTGCCCGTCAGGCACCGATTGACAGAAAATTAAAAAGTGTAGATTCATTAGCATTGCAGAAACAGATTCGTGCGGAACAGTCTGAATATCCTGCACTGAGTCTGTATCCTAATTGGAACAACCAGTACGTACATGCTTACGGAAAGGATGCTGTAATTCCCGATTCCTATACAATCGATCTCACTGGTTTCCACATGCCTACTCCCAGTACCCGCATCACTTCTCCATTCGGGCCACGTTGGAGAAGAATGCATAATGGACTCGACATCAAAGTGAACATTGGAGATACCATTGTAGCTGCTTTCGACGGAAAGGTGCGTATTGTGAAGTATGAACGTAGAGGTTATGGTAAATATGTCGTTATTCGTCACGACAATGGACTGGAAACCGTATATGGTCACTTATCCAAACAGCTTGTAGAAGAGAACCAATTGGTAAAAGCCGGTGAACCCATTGCATTGGGAGGAAATACCGGACGTTCAACGGGATCTCACTTGCATTTTGAGACCCGTTTCCTGGGTATTGCCATCAATCCTGCATTAATGTTCGACTTCCCGAAACAGGATATCGTTGCCGATACATATACATTCAGAAAAACAAGAGGTTACGAACGTAACAAAGCCGGTTCACATGATACTAATATAGCATCGGACGGCGAAATCAGATATTACAAGGTTAAGAAAGGCGACAGTTTGTCCAGAATCGCTAAACTGCGCGGTGTTTCAGTTAGCACACTTTGCAAGTTGAACCGTATTACCACGAAGACAACACTTCGTCCGGGTCAAGTATTGCGCTGTTCATAATAGTTATACTACATAGACGGAAGAGGGCACTTTAATATAATTTAGAGTGCCCTCTTTTCATTTTTCTTTAATTATTGTTACCTTTGCACACTATTTGTAAGGAAATGAAAGATACCAGGCAACAATTTGAACATGTCATAGCATTATGCCGTGACCTATTCTCTAAGAAACTGCATGATTACGGTCCTGCATGGCGTATTCTGCGTCCTGCTTCCGTAACAGATCAGATATTTATCAAAGCCAACCGTATTCGTAGTATTGAAGTAAAAGGGGTGACTCTTGTCGACGAAGGAATCCGTTCCGAGTTTATTGCTATTGTCAACTATGGTATTATCGGGTTGATACAATTGGAACTCGGATATGCAGAGTCGGCTGATATAACAGTAGATGAAGCATTGGCTTTGTACGATAAGTATGCAAAGGAAGCATTGGAATTGATGCTTGCCAAGAATCATGATTATGATGAGGCATGGCGCAGTATGCGCGTTAGCTCGTATACTGATTTGATACTGATGAAGATTTATCGTACCAAGCAGATAGAGAGTCTTGCCGGTCAGACATTGGTATCAGAGGGCATTGACGCTAATTACATGGATATGATTAACTATTCTGTTTTCGGATTGATTAAGATAGAATTTGAAGGATAAGGAGCTACATATTATTCAGAAAGTATGGACCAATCTGTGCCGCTTCGTGCTGGCAGGGGTGTTTATCTTTTCAGGATTCGTGAAAGCAGTCGATCCGTTGGGATCGGAATATAAGATACAAGATTATCTGGATGCTTTCGGGATGGGAACGTGGTTTCCGGCCTTTTTTCCTTTGTTGGCGGGTATTGTTTTGTCAGCTGTCGAGTTTTCGGTAGGTGTGTTTCTGTTTTTTGGTATCCGGAAAACAACCGCTACCTGGTTGGCTTTGTTGCTGATGATCTGTATGACTCCTCTTACTCTGTATTTGGCATTGGCTAATCCGGTATCCGATTGTGGTTGTTTCGGTGACGCCTGGGTATTGACAAACTGGCAAACATTTTGGAAAAATGTTATTCTGCTGATTGCGGCAATTTCCGTTTTCCGGTGGAAGCATCAGATGATCCGTTTTATCAGTGCTAAGATGGAATGGCTCGTATCTCTATATACTTTCCTGTTTGTGTTTGCGCTTTCGTTCTATTGTCTGGGCAACTTGCCGATACTGGATTTTCGTCCTTATAAGATAGGGAAGAATATTCCGGAAAACATGAGTATCCCGGCAGGGGCAAAGCCGACGGTTTACGAGAGTGTTTTCGTGTTGGAGAAGAATGGTGAAAAGAAAGAGTTCTCGTTGGAAAATTATCCCGATAGTACCTGGAAATTCATTGAAACACGGACCATTGTGAAAGAGAAAGGTTATGAACCATCTATCCATGATTTTTCGATGACTAATCTTGAAACGGGTGAAGATATTACAGATAAAGTACTGGCAGATAAAAACTATACATTCTTATTGGTAGCCCATCGGATTGAAGAGGCAGATGACAGTAACATCGATCTGATAAATGAGATTTATGATTATGCGGTAGAGCATGGTTATGGCTTTTACTGCCTGACCTCTTCGCTGGATTATCAGATAGAACAATGGAAAGATAAAACCGGAGCGGAATATCCGTTCTGCCTGATGGATGATATTACGTTGAAAACGATGATACGTTCCAATCCGGGACTGATGCTGATTAAAGAAGGTACCATTTTAAATAAATGGAGTGATAGTGAATTGCCTGATGAATATGCCCTGACTGACAAACTGGAAAACCTTGAACTGGGAAAACAGAAACAAGAGAGCGATGTGCATACTATCGGTTATGTACTCCTTTGGTTTGCTATCCCTTTATTGATGGTTTTGGGAGTTGATATTCTGGTTGTGAAGCGTCTTGAAAAGAAACGTAAAAAAGCTGCTGACAAAGCTGCCGGAAATTCACAAGTCTCTTCTGAAACGCAGAAGAATGAATAATTGAATCGTAAATTTATTAACCCTTTTAATAAAAAACAAAATGAGAAAAAACATTGTTGCAGGAAACTGGAAAATGAACAAAACCCTCCAGGAGGGTATTGCTCTTGCAAAAGAACTGAATGAAGCATTGGCTAACGAAAAGCCTAACTGTGATGTTATCATCTGTACTCCGTTTATCCACCTTGCTTCTGTAACTCCTCTTGTAGATGCTGCCAAGATTGGTGTTGGTGCTGAAAACTGCGCTGATAAAGAATCAGGTGCTTACACAGGTGAAGTTTCAGCCGCTATGGTTGCTTCTACAGGTGCTAAATATGTCATCCTGGGTCACTCAGAACGTCGTGCTTACTACGGTGAAACAGTTGAAATCCTGAAAGACAAAGTGAAATTGGCTTTGGCTAACGGTTTGACTCCTATTTTCTGTATCGGTGAAGTTCTGGAAGAACGCGAAGCTAACAAACAGAACGAAGTGGTTGCTGCTCAGTTAGAATCTGTATTCGATCTTTCTGCAGAAGACTTTGCTAAGATCGTTTTGGCTTACGAACCGGTTTGGGCTATCGGTACAGGTAAAACTGCTACTCCTGACCAGGCACAGGAAATCCATGCATTTATCCGTTCTGCTGTAGCCGGAAAATATGGAAAAGAAATTGCCGACAACACTTCTATCCTTTACGGTGGTAGCTGTAAACCTTCTAATGCAAAAGAACTGTTTGCCAACCCGGATGTTGACGGTGGCTTGATCGGTGGTGCTGCTTTGAAGGTTGCCGATTTCAAAGGTATCATTGATGCATTCAATTAATTAAAAGATTAAGAACTGGAAGTTGGGGATGTTGGTTATGTCAATCAATCCATTCTCAATTTTCAGTTCTCCATTCCTCAATTGACAAGCTTATGAAGAAACTGAGCTTACTGTTTTTACTATTGGTTTTTGCGGCAGGTGTGCAGGCTCAAAGCAATATTGTGAAGAGCCTGGAACGTAACGTGCCGGGGCAAGGGAAAGTGACCATTCATCAAGATCCGCGTATTGCAGCTTTATTAGGTAGTGTTCCTCTCAGTACCGGTGAGCAGAAGATACTCAAGTCTTCCGGATATCGGATACAGATTTATGCCGGTAATAATACTCGTCAGGCCAAGAACGAGGCGCACAACGTAGGCTCTCGGGTGAAGGAGTATTTTCCGGAACTTTCTGTTTATACCCCTTTCAATCCTCCACGCTGGTTGTGCAGGGTAGGCGATTTTCGTAGTATCGAAGAAGCTGATGCCATGATGCGCAAGCTGAAAGCAACCGGTGTGTTTAAGGAAGTCTCTATTGTTAAAGATCAAATCAATATCCCTCTGTAATTATGTTAGAAAAAGAAGAAATCAACTCTCCGGCTTTGGAGGATTTAAAGAAGCATTATCGCAGTATTATCACTCTTTTAGGTGAGGATGCCGAACGGGAAGGTTTACTGAAGACCCCCGAACGTGTTGCTAAAGCTATGTTGACTCTGACCAAAGGTTATCACATGGATCCGCATGAAGTGCTTCGTTCGGCTAAGTTTCAGGAAGAATACAGCCAGATGGTGATTGTGAAAGATATCGATTTCTTCTCTCTTTGCGAACATCACATGCTGCCTTTCTACGGCAAAGCGCATGTGGCTTATATTCCTAACGGTTATATCACCGGACTTAGCAAGATAGCCCGGGTGGTAGATATTTTCTCTCACCGGTTGCAAGTGCAGGAGCGCATGACGCTCCAGATTAAAGAGTGCATTCAGGAAACCCTCAATCCATTGGGAGTGATGGTTGTCGTTGAAGCCAAACACATGTGTATGCAGATGCGTGGTGTTGAGAAACAAAATTCTGTAACTACTACTTCCGATTTTACAGGTGCTTTCAACCAGGCTAAAACCCGCGAAGAGTTTATGAATCTGATTCGTCAGAGATAAGTCTGGTGTAGTATATTATTGGTATATAGGGGCAATCGCGCTGAATTTATTAGTATTTAAGTTTGTTTATATAGCTTTTGTTTTTTATTTTTGCGCTGAATGAATTAATTTGTATTTCCAGCGTATGCCCTCCAATTCCAGTGACTTAATCCGGTTCAATAAATTCTTTTCCGAGAATCAGCAACGGTTTATCCGGTTTGCATGGACTTATACGCGTGACGAGATCGTAGCCGAAGATATCGTTATGGAGGCTTTAATGTCCTATTGGGAAAACCGTCTTAAGATCTCTTCTGAGATCAATCCTTCTGCCTATGTCCTTACGGTCGTAAAGAATAAGTGCCTTAATCATCTCCGCCATTTACAATTGGTCAATGAAGTGTCCGATCGCGTCAGTTCTCATTCAGAATGGGAGTTGTCCAATCGTATCGCCACTTTGGATGCCTGTGAACCCAGTGCTTTATTTGCCGGAGAGGTGCAGAACATTATCGATCATGTGATTTCCCGTCTGTCCGCCAATACCGCCCGGATTTTTGTTCTGAGCCGTTACGAAAATAAATCCCACAAAGAAATAGCCGAGATAATGGGAATGACTGTAAAAGGCGTTGAATTTCATATCTCCAAAGCCACCAAAGAGCTTCGTGTAGCTCTGAAGGACTATCTGGTCTTGTTCCCTTTCTTATATGACTTCCTCACTTAAAAAAACATTCAGAAAAATGTATTCCGGGTATCTGAAGAAGGTACTGCCCATAAAAAAAGAACTTTTTTACTAGGGAGGTAATCTGTTTGCGTGTTATTAAGATGAATGCAGATAAAAACAGACCTATGAAAATAGAAAAAGAAATATTATATCGCTACTTTAACGGGGATGCCGGTCCTGAAGAAGAAAAGAAGATCCGCCAGTATATTGAAGCTTCTGAAGAAAACTGGAAGGAATATCTTCGGGAGAGGAAATTCTTCGATACGATTATTCTGAAGGAGCGGGCCGTTTCTGTCCAAAAGCAGGCCGGGCGACGACGGATGATCCGTAGAATCGGTTTTGAATGCCTGAAGGTGGCGGCTGTTCTGCTGATTGCCTTGGGGACAACGTATTTTTGGCTTAACCGACCCTCCCAAACAGAATCGAGAAGTGTGGTCAGCACTTTGAAGGGACAGATGGCGAACATCACTCTTCCCGACGGTAGCCGTGTCTGGCTTAACTCCAATACCCGAATTGAGTATCCGCAAAACTTTGCAGATAAAAGACGTGACGTAGAGATAGACGGCGAAGCCTATTTTGAGGTAACGCATGATGCAAAGAAACCCTTTGTGGTACATACTTCCGAAAAAGAACAGATTGAAGTACTCGGCACCCGGTTTTATGTAGAAGCCTATTCGGGTACCAAGGAGTTTGAGACAGCCTTGATAGAGGGAAGTGTCCGTGTGAAAGCAGGCAATTCCCAGTTAACGCTGCGTCCTTCGTACAAAGCCGTACTTAAAGGGGGCAAAATGACTGTCGAAAAAATTACTGATTTTGATACTTACCGTTGGCGTGAAGGACTGATTTGTTTTAAGAGTAAACGGTTTACTGAAATACTGCGAGAGTTTGAAAAGTATTATGGTGTCGGGATAGGATTTGATGCCGCCAAAGTAGACAATCCGGTACTTACTGTCAAGTTCCGCTTGTCCGACGGAATAGAATATGCATTACGTGTTTTGCAGAGGGACGTGAACTTTAAGTACGTCCGGGATGATGAGAAGAATACATTTACCATTAAATAAATTGTTGAACCTTTAATAAGAATACTGCCTATGAAGAATACCGCTTAAATCTGATTGAAACAAAAGGCCGGTAAGTACTGCAATACCTACCAGCCTAAAGGAGAAACATTCTTCTTTTACCTGAAAAAGAAAAATATTAAATGAATTTATAAAGCAAAGATATGAAAAATACTCGTTGCACGGATTTTTATGTACCTAAAAATTCGTCAATCAAACCATTATTTAAAACTATGAGAGTCACTACATTCTTACTTTTCTTTTGTGTATTCGGTGCCATGGCAGGTACTGTCAATTCTCAGAATGCAAGAGTGTCCATTAAAAAAACGAATGTCCCTTTAGAGGAAATACTGAATGAGATAGAACGTCAGACAGATTACCTGTTTATGTACTCGAATGCTGTCGATGTGAAAAGACACGCATCAATCCATGTTTCAGAGAAACCCGTATCGGAGGTCCTGAATCAGCTGCTTGGAAATCAAGTCTTGTACGAGATGGAAGGAACACACATCATCTTGTCCGACAAGCACAGTCCCCGGAATACGATAATCGTACAGCAGGAAGACAAAATTCCGGTGAAAGGGAAGATTACCGACATGGCGGGTGAGCCCATCATAGGTGCCAGTATACTTGAGAAGGGCACTACCAACGGAATTATAACAGATCTCAACGGCGGCTTTTCGTTGGATGTATCTCCGGGAGCCATACTTGTCATCTCGTATATCGGATATGCCAAACAAGAAGTCAAAGTGATTCCCGGCAAGACTCTGAAGATAAAGATGAAAGAAGATGCCGAGTTGCTGGACGAAGTTGTTGTCGTGGGTTACGGTACGCAGAAGAAAGTAAACCTGACAGGTGCTGTTGAGACCATCGAGTCGGATGTCATTGAAAACCGTCCCATCCGTAGTGCCACGGATGCACTTCAGGGAACAGTATCGGGGCTGACTGTCAGTTCGGGTACCGGAAAGCCCGGAGAGTTTGCCTCTTTCAAGATACGTGGGAACACTTCCATCAATAGCGCCGGTGCTTTAGTGATTATCGACGGTATGCCGGGAGATATTAATGTGGTAAATCCACAGGATATTGAAACCATTTCAATATTGAAAGATGCCGCTTCTGCTGCTATTTATGGTGCACGTGCTGCCGAGGGAGTGGTATTGGTGACTACTAAAAAGGGGGCTTCGGAGAAGGTGAAGGTAGAGTATACCGGTAATTTTTCTTTTAATTCTCCTACGCGTTTACCTGAAAGCAATACGGGATTGGATCATGCATCATTATCCAACGTTGCATTTGCCAATGCCGGATTGGCCGCTCCTTTTTCACAGAAAGCAATTGATGCTATTAAAGATCCCAATACCATTGCTATTCCTAACGGTAAAGAGTGGATATATACTTCGGATGTGGACTGGATTGGTTTGATGATGGATCATAGTTTTCAGCAGACCCATAACTTAACTATTTCGAAAGCATCTGATCGTTTGAAGTATCTCTTTTCCATCGGCTGGCTTGATCAGAATGGAATGTTTTCTGAATATGGTCCTGACAATTATGACCGTATTAATCTCCGCTCAAATATCAGTGTTGAATTAATAAAGAACAAGCTGTCGTTTGATAGCCGTATCAGCTATTCACGGGGAGTAAACCTCTATCATGCTGCCGAAGGTTCGTGGTCAATTCCTTATATCACTTTTATACAGGCTGGTCCCAATATGCCTATTTATGATCCGAATGGGAATTATTCCCGCCACCGAATGCAGTTGAATCCGATTCAGGCCTTGAAAGAAGGCGGTGAAGGGCGTACCCGTAATCAACGGATTGAAGGAGTATTTACTTTAGAGTATAAACCGGTGAAAGGTCTTTCTCTACGGGCCGTCGGAGGTGCGAATATTCTTGACGGACAAAAAAAGGAATGGCGTAGAGCTTATGGAAAATATGGTGTGGAAGGTTTAATCTCGACTGCTTTTGGACAAAAAAGCCCGAACTCTGTAACGCAGAACAATTCCCATCGACAATATCTGACCGGGCAACTGATTGCCGAATACAAAGGTGTATTTGGAAAACACGATATTAATGTTCTTGGAGGATGGTCGGCAGAAGAGAATCTGTATGAAGATCTTCAGGGAAAACGTACCAATATCATAGGAAATGAACTGCCTGCGCTTAATCTGGGTGATACGGACGGATGGTCGAATGGTGCCGATGAAAATGAATGGGCATTGGTTTCAGGATTCATGCGTATGAATTATGCGTTTGCTTCCAAATATCTGGTTGAGGCCAACTTCCGTGCGGACGCTTCTTCACGTTTTTCAAAAAAGCACAGATGGGGCGTATTTCCTTCCGCTTCGGTCGGCTGGCGAATTACGGAAGAGAAGTTCATGAAGAATCAGCGCATTTTCGATAACCTGAAGCTCCGTGTTTCCTGGGGACAGTTGGGAAACCAGAACGGGTTAGGAATGTATGACCATATTGCCAGTTATAATATTAAGGGGTACTATCCGTTTAAGTCGGAACTCGGACAGTGGGCCGTCATTTCCAAACTACCATCGGAGACAAGAACCTGGGAAACGGTAGAAATGAATAATTTTGCGGTAGACATGGCGTTTCTCAGAAACCGTCTGACAGTGACCGGAGAATATTTCATCAAACGGAACAAGGACATGCTGGTCAATGTCGAGGTTCCGAGTGTGATTGGAGTCGATGTGCCTACCGGCAATTATGGAGAACTTGAAGTGAAGGGTTGGGAAGTGACCGTAGGCTGGCAAGACCGGATTAAAGACTTTTCCTATAGTGCCCGTTTCAACTTATCCGATCAGAAAGATAAGCTCGTCGATTACGGAGTGGAGTATAACGGATTTGTGGCCGGTGTCAATCAGAAAGTTCAGGGATATTCTCTGGGGTCAATCTTCGGATACCGCACCGACGGATATTTCACGTCTGAAGAGGAAGTTAAGAATTCGGCTGCTTATAATAAATCTATTACCGGTGTAGGTGATATTAAGTATGTTGATAAAGACGGAGATGGAAAGATTTCAGCTCCTAACGATCTGGAATATCTGGGCACCACCACTCCGCGGTACACCTTTGGATTGAATCTGACTGCGGCATGGAAAGGGTTCGATCTGGGAATACTGTTCCAGGGTGTAGGCAAAAGAAATTTTTATTTGTCGAGTGAGGTGATGAATCCCTATTATGCTACTTGGAATAACTTCTCCTATAAGATGCACAATGACTATTGGACTCCGGAGAATCCGAATGCAGCCTTTCCGCGCTATTATGCCGGGGCCAATCATAACTATCAGATTTCCGACCACTGGTTGCAGAATGCGGCTTACGTACGTCTGAAAAATCTGCAACTGGGATATACGATAGATCCGAAACTGACCAAATCATGGGGTATCCAGCGCTTGAGAGTCTATTTTAGCGGCGATAACCTTTGTGAGTATAGCAAACTGAACGATAACTTCGATCCGGAGCTGTCTAATGTAGACGGATATGTATATCCTATCATGAGAAACTTTTCATTTGGACTAAACGTGACATTTTAATTCTTGAATTATGAAGATGAAAACTATATATCTTTGGTTGCTGACTGCAATCGTATTGTGTGGCTGTAGCGATTTCCTGGATCGGGAACCTAAAACCAATCTTTCACCTGCCAGCTTCTGGAAGTCGGAAAGCGATTTGAGACTGGCCACCAATGTGTTTTATCAGAATATGAATCGTTCGTATACATTAGATAACCAGAGTGCGGACGGTTTTGCTAACGTGAGCAATCAAGTCAGTTCGGGAACTCAGAGTCCGGGCAATACAGATGCTATCTGGACTGCGGCGTATAAGCAAATCCGGAATGCCAATAATTTTCTGGAGAATTATCAGAATGCCGAAGTTTCGGATGCCGTCAAGAACCGTTATGCCGGTGAAGCCCGGTTCTTCAGAGCCTATTTCTATTTTAATTTAGTGAAGCGTTTTGGCGATGTTCCCTATGTACTGAGCACGCTCGATATGGACTCGGAAGAATTGATGGGCCCCCGCACTCCTAAAGAACAAGTGATTGCAGGTATCATCGAAGACCTTGAATTTGCGGAGACCCACATTCCGCTGAAAAGCAAATTGTCTACCGACGTGGGACGACTGACCAAGGGAGCCGCCCAGGCAATGCTTGCCCGTGTGGCGCTCTATTGCGGCACGAGAAATAAGTTCCACGGTGACGGAGAGTATAAGAAATATCTTCAGATAGCCAAAGAAGCCAGTAAACGGCTGATTGACACGAAAGAATATTCTTTGTATAAAGATTACCGCGATCTGTTCCTGCTGCCCGGAGAAGACTCAGACGAGCACATTCTTTCATATCGTTATTCTGCTGAGGCTGATACATACAATTCCCGTATCCGCGCTACGATAGCCGATCCCTCTCACACCCCTACCAAAGTGCTGGCCGATGCATTTCTCTGTAAAGACGGGCTTCCTGTGGAGAAGTCTGCTTATAAAGTAGAATATCTGCCTGCCGGTAAGGAGTTTGAGAACCGCGACCCGCGTATGGCACTTACTCTTTGGAAACCGGGAGATCCGTTCTTGGGAAAACCGTTTGTACCCAACCTTTCGAGCCAGACACGTACCGGATACATGTTCAAGAAGTATGGTGACGAAGAATCTTACTCGAATATGAAGTCGCGGATTGATGAAATACTGATTCGTTATGCCGAAGTGTTGCTTATCTATGCTGAGGCCTGTTTTGAACTGGAAGATAAGATCTCGGATGCCGACCTGAACCTTTCCGTCAACCGGCTCCGTGCCCGTTTCGAAGGTCATCCCGACCAATTGCCTGCCTTGACCAATGCTTTTGTAGAACAGCACGGTTTGAGCATGCGCGAAGAGATCCGCCGGGAACGCAGGGTGGAACTGGCTGCCGAATCGTTCCGTTACGATGACATTATCCGCTGGAAAACAGCCGAATCGGAATTACCGGTAGCCATCTTGGGTGCGAAGTTTGACTCGGCGCTCTATCCGACAACTATACCGGGAAAAGACGTAACTTTGGATAAGAACGGCTTTTTGTTGGTGCAGAAAGCTGAAAGTCGTACATTTGATGTTTCGAAACACTATCTCTTCCCATTGCCGCTTCGTGAGGTATCATTGAATCCGGCATTAGAGCAGAACCCGGGGTGGTGAGGCCGGATGACTGATATCGAGGATATATTCCATAAATAAAAAAGTATGTAATGAAAACAAATCGAGCTTTTAAAGAAATTTGTGTGTTAGGCGGCTTGGCATATTCCATTTGCGGAGTGGCTCAGGAACGTCCGAATATTATTGTTTTTCTGGTTGATGATATGGGACTGATGGATACTTCCGTCCCCTTTCTGACAGATGAAAATGGGCAGCCGACGCGCCATCCCCTGAATGACTGGTATCATACTCCGAATATGGAAAGACTGGCTAAACAAGGTATTTGTTTTTCTACTTTTTATGCGCAAAGTGTAAGTTCCCCTTCCAGAGCTTCAATTATGACCGGACAAAATGCGACAAGGCACGGTGTCACCAACTGGATTAATGCCGAAAGTAATAACCGGACTCCTTTCGGGCCACCCGAATGGAACTGGAAAGGTCTCAGGGAAGATATGCCCACTATGCCGAAAGTTTTGCAGCAGGCCGGGTATAAAACCATCCATGTCGGAAAGGCACATTTTGGTTGTATGGGTAGCGAAGGAGAGAATCCGCTGCATCTTGGTTTTGATGTAAATATCGCCGGTTCCGGCATAGGACATCCCGGCAGCTATTATGGCGAATGGGGATATGGGCATATCAAGGGGCAAAAGGCAAGGGCGGTTCCCGACCTGGAAAAGTATCATGGGACGGACATCTTTCTAAGTGAGGCTCTGACGATAGAAGCGAACCGGGAGATAACCAAGGCGGTAGAAGAAAAGCGTCCTTTTTATCTGAATATGGCTCATTATGCGGTCCATGCGCCTTTTCAGGCAGATAAACGCTTTTTGTCACGGTATACCGATCCGGATAAGAGCGAACAGGCAAGGGCGTTTGCTACTTTAATAGAAGGCATGGATAAATCCTTGGGGGATATTATGGACCAACTTGAGAAGTTGGGAATTGCCGAAAATACCTTGATCTTCTTTTTAGGAGATAATGGTGGCGACGCCCCTCTGGGCGATGAATGCGGATATGGCTCTTCTGCTCCGTTGAGAGGGAAAAAAGGTACGGAGTTCGAGGGAGGCATGCGTGTTCCTTTTATTGCGGGATGGGCAAAGCCTGAGAAAGAGAGTAAAGTGCAGAAGCGTTTACCGATTGAAGCGGGAGGTATGCAGACACAGTTGGGGACAATAATGGATATTTATCCGACAGTGCTGGCCGTGGCCGGATGTAAAGCTCCTCAGGGCTATGCGATAGATGGATTCGACCTCAAAAAGCAATTAAGCGGTAAGGTAAACCGGAGGCGTCCCGAGTCTTTCTTGATGCACTTTCCGCATGCTCACCGTGGCAACTACTTTACGACATATCGTATGGGGGACTGGAAACTGATTTATTATTATCTTCCCGAGACCCCGCAACAACCGAAGGCTCTGCTTTACAATCTGAAGGATGATCCTGAAGAAAGGAATGAACTATCTTCTGCGTATCCCGATAAGTGTAAAGAGATGATCCGGAAAATGTCTGATCAGTTGGTAAAGGAAGGAGCTCTTTATCCGGTAGATAAGCAAGGAAATGAACTGAAGCCCTTTGTCTACTTCTGACAAGTGAAGGTTTACTGATACATCAAGAGGGTGTGTCGAGACTCACATTTTTTCGACGCACCCTCTTTTTTGTTACAAACTGTATGTGTATCCGCTTCTTTAAGAAAGCGATGACGGTGCATAACCGGATGTGGTCAGCGCAACACCACCCGGTCGCCCAGGCGTTTGGCCATCAAGTTCTGTATTTCCTTCATCTCCTTATACCGTTGCATGACGGCGTCACATTGAGCGTTGTCATTGGCTATCGCAGGATCTTGCAGCGCATACATGATGTGTTTCAGTTCTTCTGCCACGATGGCATTCTTGAAGTTGATCATCAGCATCGGGACCATCTCGTACAAACGCTCTTCGTCCGTTACCAGCTTTTGTGTTTTCGAGTGATATTTACTCAGTTGATACCGGTCGCTTGCCAGTTCGGTGGCTATTGTGCTGATAGCCGGATCGGGGTGCGCCACAAAGAAACGTTCGGAGGCGAACTCCTGTTTGCGGATATGTTCGGCGGCTTCCGAGAGGATACGGCGGTGCAGCGGGTTATGGAAAGCCAGTTCGTCTTCTTTCAGGTCGTTGATGACATACTCCACCACTGTGACCGGTACTTCGTTCCCCTCTTCATCCGTTAGGTTGCACATCACCCTTTCGCCGTAGCGGATGATCATCTGGATGATAAGGCGTTCGTATTTGTAGAACTCCTGTCCCTCTTTGCCCTCCTGGGGGATAAACGACTGGTAGGTATCGATTTCTGCCTCTTCCGGCGGAAATGGAGGGGGTATCTCGCCTGCTTCCGGTACCGGAGCATGGTTGGCGACGGCCGGTTTATTCCCTTTCTCGGCCTGAAGTTCACGGCGCTTGGCCACTTCCGAAACCAACAGTTTGTCTTCTATCCGCAATAACTGTCCGCACTCTTTGATATAAACATCCCTGACGATGGCTTCCGGAATGACCGCGATGCTGCGTACGATGTCGTTTATCAGTTCCGCCCGTTTCATCGGATCTTTGCCCGCATCCTCCATCAGGAGTTGTGCCTTGAAACGTATAAAGTCCGTTTCGTGTTCCTGTATAAAGTTCTGGAATTCCGTAGCGTTGTGTTTCCTTGCAAAAGAGTCCGGGTCGTCACCGTCGGGCAAGAGGCATACTTTGATGTTCATTCCCTCTTCGAGCAACATGTCTATACCCCGGATCGACGCTTTGATTCCCGCCATGTCGCCGTCATAGAGCACGGTGATATTGTTGGTGAAACGGTGAATCAGCCGGATCTGTCCCGGTGTCAGGGACGTACCGGAAGAGGCCACTACGTTTTCCACCCCCGACTGGTGCATCGAGATCACGTCTGTATATCCTTCCACAAGGAAGCAGCGGTCCTGCTTTACGATGGCCTGTTTGGCAAAGTAGATGCCGTAAAGTTCGTTGCTTTTATGATAAATTTCCGACTCCGGAGAGTTAACATACTTGGCGAGTTTCTTGTTTTCCGTACTGAGCACACGCCCGCCGAACGCAACCACTTTGCCCGAAAGCGTGTGGACCGGGAACATGACGCGTCCCCAGAAGCGGTCACGCAGTTTATGGTCATCCGTCTCATAGCAAAGCCCCGTCTTTACGAGAAACTCTTTTTTGAAGCCTTTGCGCATCGCCTCCTGTGCCAGAGCGTCACGCCCTTCGGTGCTGAACCCCAGTTGGAATTTGTCGATAATATCATCACGGAAGCCTCGCTGGCGGAAGTAAGCCAGTCCGATGCTGCGTCCGTCTACGTGGTTTTTCAGGATGTTCTGGAAATAGTCGCGGGCGAAGTTGTTGACAATGAACATACTTTCTCGGTTGCTCTGCACCTCTTTCTCTTCATTGGTCAGCTCCCGTTCCTTGATTTCTATATTATATTTCTTGGCCAGATAGCGGAGTGCTTCGGGGTAGGACATCTGTTCGTGCTCCATGATAAAGTGCACCGCGTTGCCGCCCTTACCGCAACTGAAGCATTTGCAAAGTCCCTTTGAGGGAGACACGCTGAACGAGGGTGTTTTCTCGTTATGGAAAGGGCAAAGTCCCACGTAGTTCACACCGCGTTTGCGCAGCGTGACGAAATCCGAAACCACTTCTACGATTTGTGCGGCATCGAGTATACGGTCTATGGTTGCCTGGTCTATCATTGTTTTATCTCCTTGCGGATGCAAATGTACGTGATATTTCTTGGATAATCAAATGGCTTTTCAGTGGATTCGGCAAGCCGTGCCGATTTATCGGATATTTGCTTTATGTCGCAAATACGGATTGTTTTGCATTAAAAAGTCAGCCAATAAGGCTTTTGTCTGGCGGATGCCCGATTGTTTTTGATCCAACGGGAGGAAGAAAAAGGAAATCGGCGGGCTTTTTCGGTTGGAGAGCCGGGCTTTTGAGGGGACAGAGCCTTTGTCCGGGGTGAAAAGAGCCTTTGTTTTCCGAAAAAGACGGTTGCATTTGCTCCGAAAGACGTAAGCATTTTCCGAAAATGATTACTTCTTTTTCAAATATCTCTATATGTTTTTCATAATTACATATATTGTTCCGTTTAAGATCCTGGTTTTCCCTGTTTTTCTCTCTGGTTGCTTGCCCGTCCCGGAACTTCCTTTTCTGCCAGAAAGGTACTCTCGTCACTCCTGAGTGGATAATATGATACAGGAAGAGCTCTTTTCTGCTCAATATGCTTCTTATATCGATAAATGCGATCAATCGGATCGGAGGAAAAATGAATTAGAGCCGTTTTTTCCTTCTTGCCTTTCCCTCGGGACTAAAGAATGAAAACTGAGCGTTTCTTATTATCATTTTGACATTTTGCTTCTTCCTGATCGGTATACCTTAGGGACATCAAGAGGCATTCAGGGAAATAGTTAAAATCGTCGAGATAAGATTATCATTGAAGAAAATTAGAACAGGTTCTTGCCCTTTCTAAAAAAGATTTATCTTTGTACAAACTACAATATAATTCTTTATGCAGAAGAAAATAACAAACCAATTACGTAACCTATTCCTGTTTCGCAGTCTGATACTGTTTGTTCTTTTATCAGTACTTCCGGTATCTGCTATACGCGCTCAATTTGCTCCCGATATATTTCAAATGACAGAGGGCTATCACTATTTGTCCAACCTGCTCGATCCTCACTATAAGGCAGACGGAACTATCGATTATTATGCATTAGGGCATGTGTTGCGTCTTCACCATGTCAATAATCAGGACGGTAAACCCGAAAAAGTGGTTATAGGCATGTGGGATAAATATGACAACGATTGGGAAACGTTTCAGGAGAAAAAATACATTTATGCCAATGGTAGGCTGAAAGAAGAGCAGGTGTGGCAGCACAAGAAGCTGACAAATGACAATGACTATCCGAAGTTGATGGCAAAAAGCCTGCATTATTTTGATGAGGCGGAAAGAAAGGATAGTGTATTTACTACTACCATGCGTTTGGATCTCGGTACTACCAAATGCGATACCTTTGCGGTGGTGAATTGTTTGAACGTGAACGATATGCCTGATTCCTCACGGACATACAGGGCAACTAACGGTACTTTGAATCTTGTAGGCAGAAGTGCTATCACCTATAAGAAAGAGAAGCCTGTTTTGATAATGACCGAATCTTATTGGAGAATAGGTGAGAGGATAGAGTCTGCCGATGGCACGATAGGAATTCTCGTGGAGGATGATGAACTTAAAGATGAGTTGCTCGTGCAAAGGCAATATGTATGTATTAAATATTCCCGCTCCGGTTGTGAATACACCTATATGTATGAAGACAAAGATAACCGCCCTTATATGCGGCAAAACATCAGGCTGGACTCCGAAGGAAGAATCTGCGGGGTGGATGTTTCGGTTGCCGACACGGCTTCCGTGTTGCATGCCGAATATAAGTATGACAACCGACAACGCACCTCTGTACACAAAGTGATAAACCCGGAAGCTTTGGAAAGCATGGCAGGATTGGAGAGTATAAAGAGCATGCTTGGAGGCGGAGGGTTGATGTATGATGTAACTTATACGGATGACGGAACACAGAGAATTGATTATTATCTATGGAACAAGGAAGCCGGAAAGTTCGTTAATCAGCGGACTGCCCGGTTGAAGTATACGCCTACCGGAAAGGTAGCCATGTCACAAACAGACTCCTATTATAAAGGTGAATTGGAGGACAAAGAAAAGTATGTGAAGACCTATAACGAGAAAGACCGACTTGTCCTGACTCTTTCTTATGATTGGGATGAAGAGAAAAACGATTGGGAACAATGGACGAAGTATGTATATGATTACGATGAATGGGGCAATAAAATCCAGTCACAATACTATCAAAACTCTTACGGGGAGGGTTGGAATGGCTGCGATAATATGGAGTGGACTTATGATGATAAGGGGCGTGTGCTTTCGGAGATAAGTTACGATTGGAGTAAGGACCATTGGGTGGGGCAGTATAAAACTGTATGGACGTACTCTCCCAGTGGGAAGATAACATCCGAAAAGAAGTATGTTTGGGACGATGATTATCAGAAAGATTGGGAGAAGCGTACTTATTATACCATCTCTTACGATGAGAATGACAGCATACAGAATAAAACTGTTTATGAACCTTATCCTATAGAAACGTCGGAATCGTTTCGTTATTGGAAGAGCAAGTGGATGCCGGAGAAGGCATCGGAGTTTGCATACCTTCCGAATGAGAAACAAGAAACCACTTATTATTGGAAAAATGAGGTGCGCATCCCTAACCGTTTATATAAATCCTATGCTGCGGCAGACTCTACATCGGAAAGCACCCTTAAGTGGAACCGGGATAAAAACAAATGGGAAAACGACTGGGCAGATATAGAATATACCAAAGGAGACAGTATCAAGGTAAAGGAAAGATATAATACGCTAAACGAATTTGATATTTTTGCCGGTTATACAAAAAAAGTCAAGCGCATGGATTTGCCTTTCGATTATTCGGATGAAACCCACTACACATGGGACTTTGATAAAAAAGATTGGGTGCCTTTCGAACGGTATGAAAGTCATTTCGATAAGGGAAAAGGCTATGTATACACAACCGAGTTTTATGACAAGGCCACCGGAACGT
The DNA here is from genome assembly GCF_019583405.1 of Bacteroides fragilis. Taxonomy (GTDB): domain Bacteria; phylum Bacteroidota; class Bacteroidia; order Bacteroidales; family Bacteroidaceae; genus Bacteroides; species Bacteroides fragilis_B. The sequence continues at coordinate 26,627 of NZ_SZUU01000004.1, forward strand.
GGAAAATAAGACCGAAAGAGGATGAAGAAGAATAGAAGGTTGAAAAAGGTAGTAGTTTGCTCTATTCAACTGTTGATTCGCACAAATAATTGATGATTATGAAAAAGTATTTGTTTTGTTTAATGGTAGGCATTACGCTTGTTATGGCATGTAGTAATGAGGATGCCGATGGTGGTTGTTATGAAAATTGGAGCAGTGAAAACAAACCGGCTTGGTTACAAGATAAAGTAAATGATATTGTTCGTAAGGAATCCGGAAGCAGCTCTTACTATCTTCAATTGATAATGAGTGCCTATTCTTACAAGTATAAAAACAATATATATGTTGCCGTTCAATATGCCGGAATATTGGGTGACAAAGTTGTGCAAAATATTGAGTATTATACAAGTACTGGTGCCAAGGTAACTTCCGAAAAGGTTCGGAAAGCATATGATAATTCCGAGTCTGTTTTGTTATGGACCAATCGATTGGGAGATAAAGAGCTTAAAATAACCGGAGTGATGCTTGGCGGTGTTGGAAATCCCACGTGGTTACAGGCTGAAATAGAACGCTTATCGGATAAGAAGATTTTGAATATAGGTATTTATTCCATAGAGTATGGCTCCAATACGTATGTGGCTGTTAAGCATCTCATATTAAATGAGAAAAACGAGATAGAAAGTCGTGTGGTATATTATTCCGACGGTGGCGACTGCATTGAAACTTCAGATATGGTATTTCAAGAATTGGATAAATTGTTTAATCACGGAACTAACCTAAACTTATTATGGAACGTCTTTTTAGAATACAACAGTAGCTATTGCCCTTAACGTAAAAAAAGTAAGAAGGGGAGCAAGAAGAGTTAATTCTCTCTTCCTGCCCCCCTCAATCACATTTAGATGTAAATTTGAGCGTGTGTCGAACCCACCACAGAGGACACAGAGTAACATAGAGTGATTTTTAAGTTATTGACTATCCATATTCTTATTCTGTGATAATCCGTGTAATCTGTGGTAAAAAGAGTTTTGGCACGGCTCCTTATTTAATCTTTTCCCGTATCTTCGTCAGGTACTTTTTCATTCCCTCCGCATCTTTGTTGGTGATGATCTCAAGCAGTTGTTTCAGCTCTGTGCGGATGTTCTCTACCTGTGACGGTGTGCGCGGATTGAACAGGATTTCCTGCAATAAGTAATCATCTTCGCTCAAAAGCCCTTTTGCAATAGCCATGTGCTTCTTGAATGTGGTTCCCGGTGCCTCCTGATGTTTCATAACAGCTGCGAAAACAAACGTCGAAACAAACGGGATGGACAAGGAGTAAGCCACTGTTTCATCATGCTCGTCGAAGGTATACTCAAAAATATTCAGGTTCAGGCTGTTGTATAAGTCTTTAAAGAATACTTTCCCCAAATGATCGCTCTCACTGATGATGATGGCGCTTTCGCTGCTCAGATTGCTCAGGCTGGCAAAAGTAGGGCCGAACATCGGGTGAGTGGAGACATAACGGAATCCGCTTTCTTCGTAGAACTTCTTCAGTCCGGTTTTCACCGAAGCGATATCACTCAGGATACAGTCTTTGGGCAAAACAGGCAGAATTTTGCGGAAAGCGTCCAGCGTATACTTCACTGTGGCAGCATTGATCACCAGTTCCGGTTCGAACTCCTTGATCTCCTCCAATGTTGTGAAGCGATACGTGTTGTACACAAACCGAAGCTGATGCGGGTTGACGTCGAACACGGCCGTCTCGTGCTGGAAACTTAGTATGTCAGTAAAGAAGGAGCCCATCTTGCCGGCTCCCAAAATTAGAATTCGCATAATATGAATGATTTGCTATTTATTGATAATCTCCATCTGTTGACGAACCGATTCTTCGTGGATGGCTTCGAAGATCACTTTCACAAACTCTGCACTCATGCCGCACTGTTCGCCCTGAGCACCGCGTTTCTCAAGAATCTCGTTATAACGTCCGGTCTGAAGCACTGTGATGTCGTGTTCTTTTTTGTAAGTACCGATTTCGCGTGCTACGCGCATACGTTTTGCCAATTCCTGTATGATGTTATCATCGCATTCGTCAATCTGTTTACGCAGTACGTTCAGGTTCTCCGTTGTCTGTGTCTCTTTACGGATGACGAGCAGGTTGAGGATGTAGTCCAGTACGTCCGGAGTTACTTGTTGTGAAGCGTCGCTCCATGCACAGTCCGGGTTGCAATGGCTTTCTACAATCAATCCGTCAAAGTTCAGGTCCATAGCCTGCTGGCAGAGAGGAGCTACCAGTTCGCGCTTTCCTCCGATGTGGCTCGGGTCGCAGAAGATAGGCAGTTCGGGGATGCGGCGGCGCAACTCGATAGGAATGTGCCATTGCGGCAGGTTGCGGTATAGCTTCTTGTCGTAGCTGCTGAAGCCGCGATGAATGGCTCCCAGACGTTTCAGTCCGGCGTTGTTGATACGTTCCAGAGCACCGATCCATAATTCCAGATCCGGATTTACCGGGTTCTTCACCAGCACAGGGATGTCTACACCTTTCAGTGCGTCTGCTATTTCCTGTACGGCAAACGGATTGGCGGTGGTACGGGCACCTACCCACAACACGTCGATGCCCGCTTTCAGGCATTCGTATACGTGCTTGGCTGTAGCCACTTCGGTAGATACGTACATGCCGGTCTCTTTCTTCACCTCTTTCAGCCAGGCGAGGCCTTCTACGCCGATACCTTCGAAACCTCCCGGTTTGGTGCGCGGTTTCCAGATTCCCGCACGGAAGATTTTTACTCCTTTGGCTGCCAGTTGTGTGGCGGTTGACATTACTTGCTCTTCTGTTTCGGCACTGCAAGGGCCGGCTATCACCATCGGGCGTTTATCTTCCACACCCGGCAATAAGATTGATTCGAGTTCCATATCGATCTAATTCGTTTAGTTGTTATTTCATTATTAATTTGATTCTTTCCAGTGCTTCTGCCAACTTGGCGTCTTTGCAGCAGAGAGAGATGCGGATGTATCTCGCTCCGTTGCTTCCGAAAATAAATCCCGGAGTGATGAAGACGCATGCCTCCTGTAGCACTTTCTCTGTCAGTTCTTCTACATCGGCGCAACTTGCGGGGATTTTTCCCCAGAGAAACATGCCCACCTGCTTTTCGTCGTACGTGCATCCTAACGTTTTCATAATCTCTCCGGCCAGGTGGCGACGGTTCCGATAGTTTATATTGTTGCCTTCGTACCAGGTCGAATCCGCTTCGAGTGCTTTGGCAGCTGCCAGTTGCATGGCACGGAACATTCCGCTGTCGATGTTGCTTTTCACCTTCAGAATCCATTGTACAAACTCTGCGTTCGAAGCTAACATACCGATACGCCATCCCGGCATATTGTGACTTTTACTCATAGAGTTGAATTCGATACAGCATTCTTTGGCACCCGGCACACTCAGGATACTGATCGGCTTATCGTTCAGGATAAAGCTGTACGGATTGTCGTTCACAATCACGATGTTCTTGCGGCGGGCAAACTCCACCAGGCGTTCGTAAAGTTCCGGTGTGGCATTGGCACCGGTCGGCATATTCGGATAGTTGGTCCACATCAGTTTCACGCGGCTCAGATCCATCTTTTCCAGTTCATCGAAGTCCGGCATCCATCCGTCCTCTTCTTTGAGGTTATAGTTCACCACCTCGGCACCCAGTATTTTGCTTAACGAAGTGTAGGTGGGATATCCCGGATTGGGTACCAGTACCTGTTCGCCCGGATTGACAAAAGCGAGTGTCACGTGCAAGATGCCTTCTTTCGATCCGATCAGCGGCTGAATTTCTGTTGCCGGATTCAGTTCCACTCCATACCAGCGTTTATACCAGTCGGCAAAACCCTTGCGAAGTTCCGGTATGCCCACATACGGTTGATAGCCGTGTCCGTTCGGGTCGTGAGCATTGTTACACAGCGTTTCGATGGTCTGCTCCGAAGGGGGCATGTCCGGGCTTCCGATTCCCAGGCTGATTACGTCTTTACCTTCTGCATTCATCCGTGCCACTTCTTTCAGTTTCTTCGAAAAGTAGTATTCGCTTACACCGCCCAGTCTGTCGGCCGGCGCTACCTTATACGTTTGATTTTCCTTCTGCATATTCGCCTAATATTTTAAGTTCTTTCGTCAATGGAGTGATTGCTGTAATCGATTGTTTGTATCTCAGATAATCGTTGAAAGCCACATCTACGTAGAACTGGTATTCCCATTCCCGTCCGATGATAGGGAGCGATTGTATTTTTGTTAAGTTGATATTATAAAAAGATAAGATAGACAGAACCTGTGAGAGGCTTCCTTCGGAGTGGGGGAGAGTGAAAACGATGTTTGCTTTGTTGAGAACGGTGTTTTGTTTTCGTATCTCGTCCACCTGCCATGGATCTGCCACTACCAGAAAACGGGTGAAATTGTGTTTGTTCGTTTCTATGCCTTCTTGTAGTACTTTCATTCCGTACCGTTCGGCGGCGGCACGGGAACAGATGGCGGCATGTCCTTTCAGGTTTTCCCGTTTGATGATTTCAGCACTCAAGGCTGTATCTTCGGCTTCTACCACTTTGATACGCGGGTGTTGGTTCAGGAATTCCCGGCATTGCATCAGGGCGATCGGGTGTGAGTTCACTTCGGTGATGTCATTCCAGTCCTCTTCGGGCAGGCAAACGAAGCTGTGCGAAATGCGTAATTTGTATTCGCCGATAATTTGCGTGCCGCTTTGGCGCAACAGTTCGTTGTTGTGCAGCAGGCTTCCTGCAATCGTGTTTTCAATGGCCAGCATCCCGATTGTCTGACTATCTTTCCGGATGGCAGCAAACACATCTTCAAAGTTGGCGCAACAGATTAATTCTATCTCTTCTCCTTCGAAGTACTTGTGTGCGGCTATATCGTGATACGAGCCCAGTGTTCCTTGAATTGCTATTCTTTTCATTCCTAATTGAGTATATGGTATAAAAAAATCCCGCGTCCATGTCGGAGCGGGATTCATATTATTAGTTTCTCTTAATCTCAGTTCTTAAGCACCCTGTCACTTGATACATACAAACTCCCGCTCTACTTTCTGGCTAAAGTAAAAGTAAAAAAAGAAGTAATATGTAAAAGTGAATACGTTCATAACGTTTTGCTTTATTTCTTTGTTTCAGGGGACAAAAGTAATACTTTTCTTTTAAATGCAAGCAAAAAGCCACTTTTTTTTCATGTTTTCTTGCTTTTGCAGTATTAAACCGTCCTATGCAGCGGGCGGATTACAATCCCAATACGTTTGGAGTAGTCTCTGCCTGCTGATTATTGAACTGTCCGTTCAGGTTCTCCCCCTCTTTCGGGTTCAGTTCCAGCGATTTCTTCATATCTTCTACTGAGCCTTCTTTGTCACCGTTCAGCAGTTTGGCACGTCCTCTTTCGTGGTAGGCCGCAGCAAAGTTCGGATTCAGCTCGATAGCTTCGTCAAACAACTCAATAGCAGCTGTCAATTTCTTCTGTGTGATAAATAGTTGTCCCAGATATAGGTAAGCTTGTTCGTTGAAAGGGTTCATTTCCGTCACACTGAGGTAATCGTTTTCGGCTTCTTCCTGCTTTCCGGTGGCTTCTTTTATTTTGCCACGTAACAGGAGGGCAGCTTCTTCGTCCGGATTCTGCGCAAGTATGGCTTCAATATCTTCCATAGCCTCTGCGAATTGCTGCATTTTGTACAGTGCTTCGGCACGAAGCAGCCGGGCTTCCGTGAAATCATCTTTCAGCACAATGGCCTTTGTCAGATGGGCAATGGTCATTATTCCGTTATCCAATCCATGATTGGCTTTACCTAACAGGTAGTGTGCCATTGCGTTACCCTCTTCCAATGCGATGGCCTTCTGGGCAGCATCGGCCATTTCCTGATAATTTTCTTGCATGAAGCACAGATTGGCCAGCGTCAGGTACGTGCTCGTCAGTTCCGGTTCCAATGCAATCATACGTTCCAGCAGTTCATGTGCTTTCACGAACTCTCCGGTCTGCATGTAAATCTGGCTCAGATAGTTCAGTGTTTCGAAATCCTCTTCGATGGCCAGAGCTTCGTTGAAGCATTTAATGGCATAGTCCGGGCGTCCCATACGTTGAGCACGCAGGCCGTCATATTTAAATATCTCAAAGTTCTTTTTGGCGTTTTTCTGTTTTTCCCCCTCAGGGTTTTCTGTTTTACCTGAGAAAAAAGATTTAAAGAAGTTTGGCATGATCGATGTTTTTTTAGTTTGGTTGCAAATGTAGTAATTTCATCACATACCCTTACTGCTTTTCAGGAAGTTTTTTCGGTGAGCAACCCGTTCTCTGAACTTAGCAAGCCCTCGTCCAGCATAAACCGTACCACTTCGCCCAACTGTTCTTTATCTGTATTTATGTGCGAAGCTATCTCTGCCGGAGTCATCGGGTGTTCTTTCAGCAGGGTCGTTATTTGTTCCTTTAATTCGTCGAAGCTGCTTTGTGGCACGTCCGGTTGTGTGCGGTGGCTGAGGCAGACATCACATTGTCCGCAGTTGTGTTCGTTCTTCTCTCCGAAGTAGCGGAGCAACATCCGGCTGCGGCAGACATTCTCTGAAGTAACATACTCCACCATGGCATGAATACGTTTCTCGTAGCGCTCTTTCCTTTCTTCGTATACCGCCCGGGGAATCTGCAGATAATGCAAATCTACCCGTTCGCGCGTATATATAATGTAAGGTGTCTTTTTATGCGGAATGTAGTCGACGATACGGCGCTTGCTCAGCATCACCAGCAAGTCGTAAATCTGCTGCCGGGTCAGTCCTGTGCGTACCGACAGCGTTTGTTCGCTGATGTAGGCGTAATCTGTAAAAACACCCGTGTAGGAGCGAAGGATCATCTGTATCAGTTTCTCCGCAGGCTCACCCATCTCGCGGAGTTTATACAACTCATCCCGGCGGATCGTGAAGATGATTCGTGAAGCATTGTCCTGTTCGTCGGTATATTCCAGGTATCCGGCCTGTGTGAGTATCTTCAGAGCACTGTCGGCAGGTACGGGGAAGTATTTGAATTTGCGGCAAAACTCTTCCAGACTGAAGTCATACATGCATCCCAGTCCGTCGCCCATCGCCATTTGATAGTGGTATTGCAGATGTTCGTACACATCTTTTATATAATCCTTATCCGGGAAAGTATCCGCAATGCGTTTGTTGAGTGTCGTTTTATCCGATTTTGCGTAGAGTATGACTGCGTATGCTTTCTGACCGTCACGCCCTGCTCGTCCGGCTTCCTGGAAATAAGCTTCGGGGGAGTCGGGGAGGTCCAGATGGATCACGATGCGTACATCCGGTTTGTCAATACCCATACCAAACGCATTGGTGGCTACTATCACCCGGCTCTCACCGTTTTGCCATCGTTTCTGGCGGAGATCTTTGGTTGCATTGTCTAATCCTGCATGATAAAAGTCGGCAGTGATTCCTTCATTTACCAGTAGCTCGGTGGTCTCTTTGGTTTTCCGCCGACTGCGTACGTATACGATTGCACTGCCCTGTATCCGGTTCAGGATGTGAAGCAATTCTCCGTTTTTATTATCGGTGGAGCGGACAATGTATGCCAAGTTTTTCCGTTCGAAACTCATACGGAATACATTTTCCCGGCGGAAGTGGAGACGTTCCTGTATGTCTTTCACCACTTCGGGGGTGGCGGTAGCGGTCAGTGCCAGCACCGGAGCATCCGGCACCAGTTCTCTGATATCTGCTATTTTCAGGTAGGCCGGACGAAAGTCATATCCCCATTGCGAGATGCAATGGCTTTCGTCCACGGTGATCATGCTGATTTTCATTGACCGGAGTTTGGCCCGGAAAATTTCCGTATCCAGCCGTTCGGGAGAGATATAGAGAAACTTATAGTCTCCGAAGATACAGTTCTCTAATGCCACTACAATCTCTTGCCGTGTCATTCCGGAATAGATGGCTACCGCTTTGATTCCGCGTTTTTTCAGGTTCTGCACCTGATCTTTCATTAAGGCGATCAGTGGAGTGATGACAATGCACAATCCCTCTTTGGCAAGGGCAGGAACCTGAAAGGTGATTGACTTTCCGCCTCCGGTGGGCATCAGTCCCAGTGTGTCTTTGCCATTGCCAATGCTGGTTATGATGTCCTCCTGCAAATCGCGGAAGGAATCATAACCCCAGTATTGTTTTAAAATCTCTTGGTAAGTCACTCTATCGGCATGATATCTTCAATCTGCAACTGTACTTCCCCTCGTTTGTGGGTGTTCTCCTCAATGGTGTAGCAGATATCAAATGAGCGTTTGGTTTTGATGTATCTTACGTGCGAACTTTGTCCGAAAGCGATTCCGTTCATCACGTTGTTCGATTTGTTATCTACCAGTTCCAGCTTGATATGTTCCTGATCGCGTCCGACCACTTTGCTTGTTCCATAATCGTACACGTGGTGTGTGCAGAACACTGGTTTCTGGTTGTCGGGACCGAACGGGTTGAATCGCTTCAATTCATTAAAGAATTTCGGAGTGATGTCTTTAAAGTCTATTTCGGCATCGATGTCGATCACTGCACTGGTCTGTTCAGGCAGTATGTGTTCCGACACGAAACTTTCGAATCGTTCGGTGAATGCCTGTACATTTTCCACTTTCATCGAGAGTCCGGCAGCATAGGTATGCCCTCCGAAGTTTTCGAGCAAGTCGCGGCAATGCTCGATAGCTTTGTAAACATCGAAGCCGGATACCGAACGTGCCGAACCTGTCGCCATGTCATCTGTCCGCGTCAATACCACTGCCGGACGGTAGTAAATTTCTGTCAACCGTGAGGCTACGATTCCGATCACTCCTTTATGCCAGTCTTCATTGTAAAGCACTATCGAACGGCGATCCACTAATCCTTCCAGCTCGGCTACAATCTTATTGGCCTCTTCCGTCATGCTTTTATCCAGATCCTTCCGGGTTTCATTGTATTGGTTGATTTGTCCGGCTTTCTCAAGTGCTGCCGAGAAATCCTTCTCAATCAACAGGTCTACAGCCTCTTTCCCGTTCTGTATACGTCCGGAAGCGTTGATACGCGGACCTATTTTGAATACAATGTCGCTCACCGTAATTTCTTTCTCCGATAATCCGCATACATCGATAATCGCTTTCAGCCCTACGCTCGGATTGCTGTTCAGCTGTTTCAGTCCATGATAGGCTAAGATACGGTTTTCGCCCATGATCGGTACAATATCCGATGCAATGCTTACAGCGGTCAGGTCGAGCAACGGAATCAGATGATGAAACTCGATGCCGTTACTGATGGCAAAAGCCTGCATGAATTTGAACCCCACGCCACATCCCGAAAGATGGGTGTATGGGTATGTATTATCCAGTCGTTTGGCATTCAGAATGGCAACGGCCGGCGGCAATACATCGTCCGGTACATGATGGTCGCAGATGATGAAGTCAATTCCCTTCTCTTTGGCATACGTAATCTCCTCCACTGCTTTAATTCCGCAGTCCAGCACAATGATAAGTCCTACTCCTGTCTCTGCGGCATAGTCAACTCCTTTTTTGGAAATTCCGTATCCTTCGTTGTAACGGTCGGGGATGTAATAGTCAAGGTTCGAGTAGAACTGTTGAATGAACTTGTAGACCAGTGCCACAGCGGTGGTACCGTCCACATCGTAATCTCCATAAATCAGAATGCGCTCTTTCTTTCCCATTGCCATGTTCAGGCGTTCCACTGCTATGTCCATATCCTTCATCAGGAATGGATCATGCAAATCGGGCAATTGTGGACGGAAGAATTTCTTGGCATCCTGTGCCTTTGTAATTCCCCTTTGCACCAAAAGTTGTCCCAGGACCGGGCTAATACCCAGTTCCTGAGCCAGTGCCCGGCTTGTCTCTGCCTGTTCTTGTGTAATGGGTCGATAATTCCATTTGTGATTCATTTTATATATTGTTTTTTCTTTTTATCTGTTCTCAGATGCCGGAAGTGCATAACTTTCCAACAAGCTGTAAAAGTACGAAAAAAACCGGAAGTGAGGGGTATATACTGAAAAAAATAATTGCCATTGTCTGAGATACAAAATACTATTTGCGCACATTTTAGAAAGATATTACCGGGACTTCGAGGCTTTTATACCGATATGGGTGGGATGTCCGGGCATTCATACGCCTTGGAAACGAGAAGTGATCTACAATGAGTATAACCAGCAACTTACAAATACGAAACAGCCTGTTTCGTATTTGGATGATGTTCCTTTATGCCTTCCTGTCACGCATTTGAGTTGGTCGCACAACATCGTATTGATGCAAAAAGTAAAAGACCTCAAAGCACGTAACTGGTATATGATTCAAAGTCTGAAAAATGGTTGGGGGCGCAATTTTCTGATTGAAGCCATCAATCAGGATTACTACCATGCCCACGGGGCACTGGCTCATAACTTCGATACCACTCTCCCCGAAATTCAAGCCAAGCAAGTGAAAGAGACATTGAAAGACCCCTACATCTTCGATATGTTTACATTCACGGACGAGTATGACGAACGGGATGTGGAGTTGGGCTTGGTAAAACATATCGAGAAGTTCCTTGTCGAGATGGGAGCCGGGTTTGCCTTCATGGGCAGACAATACCACATAGAGGTGTCCGGCAATGACTTTTATATCGATATATTGATGTACAACGCATTTATGCACAGGTATTTAGTTGTGGAATTGAAGCGGGGAGAGTTCCAACCCGAATATATCGGTAAGTTGAACTTCTATTGTTCGGCGGTGGATGACATCCTTTGCCGGGCAGGAGACAACCAGACCATCGGGTTGCTCCTTTGCCAGAACAAGAACCGCATCATGGCGGAATACGCCCTGCGTGATGTGCATAAGCCGATAGGCATTTCCGATTATGAATTGGGGAAAGCGTTGCCCAAAGATATTAAGTCAGGGTTGCCTTCCATTGAAGAGTTGGAAAGCAAACTCAGTCGGGAGTTGGAGGATAACACGCAAAGTATATAATTCAAATTTCGCAGGTTCAACTTGCCAGTTTCAATTTGTAAATATCACAAATATGGTTTGTTTATTCCAGAGATTTCTGTAAGTTTGTATTGTACTATAACTATCATAATTATGCAAGATATAATAAACGGACGTTGCGGTTGGTGCGGGAGTGACGAACTGTATGTGAAGTACCATGATCAAGAGTGGGGAAAATTGGTGACCGATGACAAGACGCTGTTTGAGTTTCTTGTATTGGAGAGTGCTCAGGCCGGCTTGAGTTGGATAACCATCCTTAAGAAGCGTGAGGGGTATCGCAAAGCCTTTTGCAATTTCGATGCTGAGTCGGTGGCACAAATGACCGATGAAGATGTTGAACGGTTGATGCACTTTGATGGCATTGTGAAAAACCGTCTGAAAATCAAATCGACAATCACAAATGCAAGGTCATTTCTCGCCGTACAAAAGGAGTTCGGTAGTTTTTATAACTATACACTGTCATTCTTTCCCGACAGAAAACCAATAGTCAACAGTTTTCAGTCATTAAGTGAGATTCCGGTATCATCTCCCGAATCTGATGCCATGAGCAAGGATATGAAAAAACGGGGATTTAAATTCTTCGGAACTACGATTTGTTACGCCCACTTGCAGGCCTCCGGATTTATTAATGATCATCTGGCGGATTGCATCTGCTGGAAGAGGTAAATAACAATATAACTATGTACAGTGGGAGAGGATATCTTATGCCTTTTGCCCGTTAACATTGTTAATGCCATTTTCCGATGGTTTTGTTCTTGTCTGCAAATAACAAGTCTTTTGCATTTAAAGAATTTGTTATTTGCAGACGAAAAACGAACTTTAACTCTGTGTTAAAACAAAGCTTTTACTGACAGATATTTTGTACTTTGAATATCTTGTTTTTCAGTTTGTTAAGTTCGATCTTCACTTCTTAGCCTTACTGAAGGTCTTTGCGGGCTATAACTGATATACTTGCTTTTTTATCAACTATAAACAGAGATCTTGCACTATCCGTTTATTTCCTTTTTGCCTTATTCAGTGCCGCAATCAGATACCTTCCTTTCGCCCCAATGTCACTCCAGCAAGTGTTGGCAATCAGCCGCCACACCGTTGTTCCCTTTCTTCCATAGTCCGACAGCCTGAGAATGGCGTTTACTTCGCTCACTTCGTTTATTCCCAATCTTTTTAGTGTGTCCGTCAGTCCCGGATAATTGTGCGTCATCGTATTGAAAGCGTATCCCGGTATCGGGAGAGAAGCAGAATCCTCCTTCCTTTCTTCCTCCTTCCCCTTGGGGGGAGCTGAGGGGGGAAATTCTTTATTTTCCTCTGCTTTATTTTCTTTTACTTTACTTTGTCCGGAATTGCATGCATTTTTTGCGTTAACGGCTACATCATGTACTACATTTCCCGGATTAACGGTTACATTTTCACCTTCCGCCGCTTCATCTTCCTGCTGAGTCAAGTCTTTCACCAGCAGATAGGGTAATGCTTTCAGATCCCTTTTTCTTCGCTTTGTCGCCTCCATCCATACCTTCTGTATGTTTGCCGAAGTCAGTATTCCGTTTTCCAGATAACTGTTTCTGTCCAATATTCCTTTGATGAAGAGAATTTCGATGATCCCCTGTACCTCAGCTACCTGCACTTCCCTTCCCGCCTTGTTGGCAAAGATCAGGCACTGTTCTTCATCCCAACGGATGAAGTATCCCTCCTTGTATATTTTACAAAGCAGCTTCAGTACGATTGCCGCCCCCTTTATTCCGTATTTTGCCTCTATCACTTCCATTGCGTTCTCTTCCATGAAGTTTACGCCTACCGGGAAATAGTTGATTCCGTCGTATGCTATTGCCATTGTTTTTTTAGATTAGTTGTTTTTTTATCCGTAATACTTTTATACCGAATTACCCCGGATTCCCAAAGACGTTTTCACTTGATTCCTCAAAATATAAATAATTCATCTGTGAAAATCCGTGTAATCTGTGGTGTTCGATCTATACTGTCGGTCTCCATTCCATAAAGTTCTCCACCTGAAACGTTGTCCACCGCTGTTCGTCCACATTCCAGTAGACTACGGCACCTTCCACAGCCATCGGATCGTACTTTTTGCGGAACTCCGTCTCGTAGTGGATCAGTGTTGCCTTTACCATCCGGAAACTTCCGTCCTGTTTTCGGTAAGCCACCGTCGCATGCCCGTATAGCATATGATCTAATAACGCTTCCAATCGTTCCGCCATCCATTCTGCACAGGACTCTGTGTATCCTTTTTCGAAGATGATGCGTCTTTTCCATTTCAGTCTCAGTGATTCGCTTTGTGAGGCATGTCTTTTTCTCTTTTTCATATTCCTATGATTTAAAAGGTTAATAAATAGATTGTTGCCTCAAAGATAAGTCGGTCTGGACGTACTCCGGTTCAATAAAATTCATTGTATGTATTTCGGCGCTTGATCTTCGGTTTCGTATTTTCCTTTTCTACCTCTTTCCACAGGTTATTTATATAAGTCTTGATTGTGCTATAATCCAGTGGTTTAAATACTCCGTCTCTGAGTTTTCCGAAGAGCTCTTTTTCATAAATGTAGCGTGTTAGTGAAGCCTGACATGTATTGATGTTTTGTAGCTTTGCATCTATGATATAGGATCTTATCAACGCTTTTATGATCCCTTCATTGTTGGAGATAATCCCTTGTATCGGTACTCCCTTTTTTCTTCCTCTTGTTTCTATAACTATTTCTGTTATAGCTGATTGTGTTTTCTTATTGGCGTTTTTTTACACTTTTGTTCATGACTTGAGATAATACATTTTCTTCCTTCATTGGATGATTTATTTAGTTAATATTTAAATGAAGTTAATATGTTGCAAAGGTAGAAAGGAATCTGTCAGTGAACAAGTAAATGTGAAATTAAAGGGGAAATGAATACTCTTCTATAATTTAATTATTTGATATACAATGTTGTATTGGCTAAAAAGATAAGTGTTTCAATAAACGTTCGTTTAATTGAACGCAAAGATAGAGGGTATTTTTAGAACTACAAAATGTTTAATAAAAAAAATGATTTTGCTCTTTTGATCGTTGTCTTAATATGCTAAGCAATAGGTGTTTATGAATTAATAAAAAACGGCTTATTATCTGTCTGATTTTGTTTTCTGCCCTCTTCTGATTTATATACAAAAATCATGTGTTTTTAAACGAACGTCTATTGAAACATTTCTGCTTCATAATACGCTTGTTTACAAAATCTAAGATCAAAAATTCCCTGCTTCTTTATGAAGATGGTCTTTTTTGCTCTGAATCCCTTTTCAAACCGTCTCTTCTGCGATAGGGGAGTACCTGATGAAATGATATACGCTGCAAGGCAAATAATAGAATTAGCAAACTTGACCGGAAGGTATTTCACTACCCCGGTGTCCCCCAATCATATCCTTTCGTGAACAACAGCATTGATAAATCCTGGTACGCCCTTCGTATCACCTATAGCCGTGAGCTTGCCTTTAAGGAATACCTGGACTCCCGTGGAGTGAAGAATTTTCTTCCCATGCGCTACGAATACGTATTCCGTGGTGAGCGTAAGATCCGCAAACTGGTTCCTGTTGTTCACAACCTGGTTTTTGTTTATGCCACCCGCAGTGAGGTTGACGAAATGAAATCCACTGTCGGCTCTTCTCTTCCTATTCGTTATATCATGGACCGTGAGACTCGTCAGCCCATTACCATTCCTGAAGTCCAGATGCGTAGTTTTATTGCTGTTGCCGGTAATTACGATGAACAGGTTGTTTATCTGGACCCTTCCGCCGTTTCCATGAAGAAGGGAGACCGTGTCCGTGTCACCGGTGGCATCTTTGAGGGTGTCGAGGGTGAGTTTGTCCGTATCAAAGGTGACCGCCGTGTGGTGGTTTCCATCCAGGGGGTTATGGCAGTTGCCACTGCTTTCATTCATCCCTCTTTAATCGAACTAATAAAGAATTAAAAACTCAGTGAACTCTGTGCCCTCTGTGGTGCATATTCCAATACGTAAATAAATCACCATGTTGTCTTTGCAATCAGAAATCGATTCTTTGTGCGCTGTTTCGCACGAACTTCTCCATTTAGGTCTGGATGGCGAACCCATCTACTCCGACCGTTTCCGTCAGTTAAATACGGATGTGTATCATCGTTGTGAGCATCTTTTCGGTTCACACGGACGTACTCTTGAAGAGGAAGCTTCTCTTTGTATCGCTTTGTTGACCGGCTATAATGCTACCATTTATAATCACGGTGATAAGGAAGATAAAATCCAGTCGGTTCTCGATCGTAGTTGGGATATCTTGGATACACTTCCCGCCTCGCTTTTGAAATGCCGTTTGTTGGTAGCCTGTTACGCCGAGGTCTTTGACGAAGAGCTGGCAGCGGAGGCACACGCAATAATAGACGGTTGGAAGGAGCGGGAATTGACGAGGGAAGAGTTTGAGATGGTGGAGCATTTAAAGAGTTTGGAAGCTAATCCTTATCCGTACAGCGAACTACACGAATGATTCGTTCCCTTCTTTCCCGTTCTCCGCTTTACGTTTTGGCTCTCTATGCCAGCGTTTTGATTTTTCTGGTTTATACTTGTGCCTATGCCTACCGTAAGCCATTTACCGCAGCCATTTATGAAGGTGAGATTCTTTGGGGATTCGATGTCAAAATCCTGTATGTCCTTTCTGAGATTATCGGCTACGCCCTTTCCAAGTTCATCGGTGTTCGTATTCTGTCTTCGATGAAAGCGGGTCACCGCATCTATTATATAATAGGGCTGCTTACTTTCTCCGAAGTGGCTTTGTTGGGTTTTGCACTTCTTCCGGTTCCTTTGAAGGTGTGTTCTATTTTTCTGAGCGGTCTTCCCCTGGGTATGATCTGGGGTGTCATTTTTAGCTATATCGAAGGCCGTCGTATCAGTGAAATATTGAATGTCGGGCTGAGCGTTGCTTTGATAGTCTCTTCCGGTTTGGTGAAAACCTTGGGACAATTCGTGATGGATAATTTGCATGTGTCGGAATATTGGATGCCTTTTACCACCGGTTTGTTGGTATACCCTGTTATGTTGCTTTGCAGTTGGCTTCTCAATCAGATCCCGCCTCCCAATGAGCAAGATATCATACAGCGTACCAAACGTGCTCCGATGGATGGTAAGGACAGGCGTAAATTTTTGAGGCAATTCTTTTGGGGAATCTGCATGCTGGTTGTTTTTTACGGTGCCCTGACCGTGTTCCGTGAACTTCGTGACTCTTTCGCTGCCGATATTTGGAAGGAGCTCCATATTGAGGGTGCAATGATCTTTACTCAGACAGAGGTTCCCATTGCCGTTTTTGTCCTTGTACTGATGTTCCTGATTGTGTTTGTCCGTAATAACCGTTTGGCTCTTAATATCATTTATTGCATTGCCGTCACAGGCGGTTCCTTAATGGTTTTTTCCACATTGCTTTATGTGTACGGTTTTCTTTCTCCTATTTGGTGGATGATTCTTTCCGGTCTTGGTCTGTATATGGGGTATATTCCTTTCACTTACCTGATAGAACGTCTGATTGCTTCCCTTAGGGTGGTTAGTACAGCTGTTTTTATTATTTATTTGGCCGATTCTTTCGGCTATCTGGGCACTACGGGTGTGTTTATGGTCAAGAACTTCGTTTCTGCTGACATTTCCTGGACTGTCATGCTGATGCGTACTGCCCTTTTTTCAGGATTTGTTTCTGTCCTGTCGATTTTTGCGATTTACTGTTATTTCAAGCAACAATTGA
Organism: Bacteroides fragilis; assembly: GCF_019583405.1. GTDB lineage: Bacteria > Bacteroidota > Bacteroidia > Bacteroidales > Bacteroidaceae > Bacteroides > Bacteroides fragilis_B. The sequence goes on from NZ_SZUU01000004.1 coordinate 43,286, forward strand.
ATTCACTTATATTAATTCCCTCTGAAATTCATGATTAAAACAGCAATGATCATGGCTGCCGGTCTTGGTACCCGCTTCGGGCATTATACCGAGCTTGTGCCCAAAGGTTTTGTGGAGGTTGGTGGAAAACCTATGATTATCCGCTCTATCGAAACCCTTCTTTCCTGCGGTATCGAACGTATCATCCTCGGTACGGGTTATAAAAAAGAGGCTTATGAAGCCCTTCAGGCGGATTTCCCCCAGATAGAGACCTGTTTCAGTCCCCGCTATGCCGATACTAACAGTATGTACACTCTGTACAATACGCGTGACGTGATAGGCGATGACAGTTTCCTGCTGCTTGAATCGGACCTTGTTTTTGAACGCAAGGCCATCCTTTCGCTGCTGGATGACGAATTCCCGGATGTGATGCTTGTCTCCTCTCTGACCAAGTTCCAGGATCAGTATTATGTGGAATATGACTGCAATCACATCCTTACTTCCTGTTCGGTAGACAAGGACGCCCTTGAGGCAAAAGGCGAGCTGGTCGGCATCCACAAACTTTCCAATACTTTCTACCGCCGGATGTGCGCCGATTATGCGACCATCCTGAAGTCCCAGCCTAAACTGGGTTACGAATACGAACTGCTCCGCATGTCCCGTTCCGTTTCCCCTGTCCGTGTGCTCAGGGTGGAGGGGCTTAAATGGTATGAAATCGATGATGAAGCCGACCTTTCGTATGCTGAGGAGCACATCATCCGCTATTGTTAAAAACAAATCTTTTCCATATATGAACAAGAAAATCTATGTCGGTATGACCGCGGATATCATGCATCCGGGGCTGATCCATATTATTCATGAAGCTACTAAATACGGTGATGTCATCGTCGGTCTGCTGACGGACAAGGCCATCGCCGAACACAAACGCCTCCCTTACCTTACCTATGATCAGCGTAAGGAGGTTGTTGAGAATATCAAAGGGGTTTGCGAAGTTGTTCCCCAGGAGGATTGGAGCTATGTTCCGAATCTGGAAAAACTCAAGCCTGACTATATCATCCACGGTGACGACTGGAAAACGGGCCCGTTGCGCGAGGTGCGCGAACAGGTTTTTGAGGTGATGAACGCTCAGGGGGGCAAGGTTATTGAGATCCCTTATACCCGGGGCATCAACTCCTCCTCGCTCGACAAGGATATCAAGGCGATCGGGACTACCCCTGACGTACGTCTTAAGTCCCTCCGCCGCCTGATCCAGGCCAAGCCTGTGGTCCGTATCCTGGAGGCCCACGACGGCCTTTGCGGTCTGATTATTGAGAATCTTGAAGTCCAGAAGGGTGATAAGCGCGAGGTCTTTGACGGCATGTGGTCCAGCAGTCTGACCGACTCCACGAGTAAGGGTAAACCGGATATTGAAGCGGTCGACCTTACCACCCGTTTACAGGATCTGAACAATATCCTTGAATGTACCACCAAGCCTATTATTTTTGATGGTGACACGGGTGGCAAGATCGAACACTTTGTCTTTACTGTGCGCACTCTGGAACGTCACGGCATTTCTGCGGTAATCATTGAAGATAAAGTCGGTCTGAAGAAGAATTCTCTTTTTGGTACTGACGCTATCCAGACTCAGGATAGTATCGAGGGTTTCTGCGATAAGATCAGAGCAGGGAAGAATGCCCAGGTCACCGGTGACTTTATGATCATCGCGCGTATCGAAAGCCTTATTGCCGGCAAACCCATGAGTGATGCCCTCGAACGTGCTTATGCCTATGTACAGGCTGGTGCGGACGGCATCATGATCCACAGCAAGGATAAGTCGGGTGAGGATATCCGTGAGTTCTGCCGGACTTTCCGCAAAGAATACGCCCATGTTCCCATTGTTGTTGTTCCGACGACTTATGACCATGTGCACGAATCCGAACTTCACGCATGGGGTGCCAACGTAGTCATTTACGCCAACCACCTTCTCCGTGCCGCTTACCCGGCCATGATGAACGTGGCCAGGACCATCCTTGAAAACGAGCGCGCCGAGGAGGTCCGTCCGCTTTGTATGCCTATCAAGGAAATTCTGGAATTGATTCCGGGCACTAAATAAATCAGACGGTTATGGTAAGTGTAGAAAAGATATACGATACGTTCCTTCATCACGGTGTTGACTTCTTTACGGGTGTTCCCGATTCCCTTTTGAAGAATATTTGCGCCTATATCACGGATCATGCCCCGCGTGGTAAGCATATCATCGCCGCCAATGAAGGTTCCGCGGTGGGCATTGCCTGCGGTTATTATATGGCTTCTGGCAACGTTCCTGTGGTTTATATGCAGAACTCCGGTCTGGGAAATACGGTGAATCCCCTCTTGTCCCTTGCGGACGAGAAAGTGTACAGCCTTCCTCTTCTTTTGCTGGTCGGCTGGCGCGGTGAGCCCGGCACGAAAGACGAACCCCAGCATAAGAAGCAGGGCGAGGTTACCCTTGATCTTCTGAAAGCCATGAAAATTCCTTTTGTAATTCTGGATACGGATGAAGACGAGGCCCTGGCGCAGATCCATGACGCGGTTGTCTCGGCTAAGAGCCGGTCGATTCCCCATGCGATTGTCATCCGTAAAGATACGTTTGGAAAATATAAACTGCGTCAGGAAGCCTTGAATGACTATCCTCTGTCCCGTGAGGAGGCGCTAATGCAGGTTGTCGACCACCTCGGGGACAATGACATTGTGGTTTCCACCACGGGTAAGCTCTCCCGTGAGCTTTTCGAGTACCGTGAATCGAAAGGGCAGGGGCACGCAAGGGATTTCCTAACTGTGGGTTCCATGGGTCACAGTTCTTCCATCGCCCTGGGGATTGCCCTTGAGAAGCCTGACCGCCGTGTCTACTGTCTTGACGGTGACGGTGCCTTTATCATGCATATGGGCGCTGTCAGCAATATCGGCGACCTCTCTCCCAAGAATTACAGGCACGTCCTTTTCAACAACGGTGCCCATGAATCTGTCGGCGGTCAACCCACGCTCGGTTTCCGACTGGATATCGCCTCGATAGCGAAAGGTTGCGGTTATGCGCATGTACTGACTGCCTTCGACAAGGAAGGGCTTTCATGTGCTCTTGAGAAGCTGTCCGGCCTGTCCGGCCCGGTTCTTCTTGAAATTAAGGTCCGGATCGATTCGCGTGATGATCTGGGTCGTCCTACGACTACTCCGATAGAGAATAAAGAGCATTTTATGGCATTTTTAAAAGATACGCATTCATGAATATCGAAAGAAAGATCCTTTTGAATCCGGGTCCCGCCACCACGACGGATACGGTGAAGCTGGCGCAGGTTGTTCCCGATATCTGTCCGCGTGAGAAAGAGTTTGCGGGTATGATGAAACAGTTACGTGACGACCTGGTCCGCGTTGCGCATGGAGACCTCTCCAAACATACGGCCGTCCTGTTTTGCGGTTCGGGTACGATCAATATCGATATCTGCCTGAACTCTCTTCTTCCTGCGGATAAGAAAGTTCTGGTGGTCAATAACGGTGCCTACAGCACCCGTGCGGTGGAAGTCTGTGAATATTACGGTCTTCCCCATATCGATTTGAAGTTTTCCGTTTACGAACTTCCCGACCTGTCGGTAATCGAAAAGACGCTTTCCGACAATCCGGACATCGCTTTGGTCTATACCACGCACCATGAAACGGGTACGGGTATCTTGAATCCCATTCGTGAGATCGGAAAAATAGCCCATGCGCACGGTGCCGTTTTTGTTGTCGACACCACTTCCTCCCTGGGTATGATTCCTTTTGATATCGGGAAGGATAATGTTGACTTTTGTATGGCTTCGGCTCAGAAAGGCCTTCAGGCCATGACGGGTCTTTCCTTTATCATAGGTGATGAATCCCTGATACGTTCTTCAAGAGATTATCCGAAACGCTCCTACTATTGTAACCTCTATTTACAATACGATTACTTTGAGAAGACTGGTGAGATGCATTTTACTCCTCCTGTTCAAACCGTTTACGCTGCCCGTCAGGCTCTTGATGAATATTTTGCAGTAGGTGAAGAGGCTAAATTCGCCCGTCACAAGCGGGTCTTTGAAGCCATCCATAAAGGTTTGCAAGAGCTTGGTCTTCAGTATGCGATCAAACGTGAATGGCAGTCGGGTCTTGTTGTTTCTGTATTGTATCCTGATGATCCCCTCTGGGATTTTGATAAGGTTCATGATTACTGCTATGAACGTGGCTTTACGATCTACCCGGGTAAGATTTCCACAACGAATACATTCCGGCTTTGTGCGTTGGGAGAGATTGATGTGGAGGATATTGAGAGGTTCTTTGAGGTGATGAAAGAGGCATTTTTTTCTTATAAAAATATTACTAATCTATGAAAGCTGTTATTTTAGCAGGAGGGTTCGGTTCTCGTTTAAGTGAGGCTACTAATTTGATACCTAAGCCAATGGTGGAAATTGGGGGAAAGCCAATACTTTGGCATATTATGAAAATTTATAGTTATTATGGTATTAATGAATTTATTATTTGCTGTGGCTATAAACAATATGTCATAAAAGAATATTTTGCGAACTATTTTCGTCATAATTGTGATATGACAGTTGATCTATCTAATAATAGTACTACTATTTTAGATAATCATTCAGAGAACTGGAAAGTAACTATGGTAGATACTGGGGTGAATACAATGACTGGAGGACGTGTAAAACGCATCCAGAAATATGTAGGAAATGAATGTTTTTTGTTGACTTATGGTGATGGTGTTGCAGATCTTGATATATCTGATACGATAAAAGTGCACAAAGAATCAAAAGCAATTCTTTCTCTTACAGCTTATAAACCTCACGGAAAATTTGGCTTATTAGATATATCTAGTGAGACGAATATGGTGAAATCATTCTTGGAAAAACCGGATGGTGATGGAAACTGGATAAATGCAGGCTTTTTCGTTTGTGAACCAAAAGTCTTTGATTATATACCTGCTAATGATGATTCTATCGTCTTTGAAAAACAGCCGTTAGAATCGATTGCCCGCGATGGTAAAATGTATGCTTATAAACACTGTGGCTTTTGGAAGCCGATGGATATGTTAAGGGATAATATAGAACTGAATGAAATGTGGAATAATGGGAAAGCCCCTTGGAAAGTTTGGTAGTATATGAGTGTAGATGTATTTAATAACTTCTATAGAGGAAAACGGGTTCTTGTTACCGGCCATACTGGTTTCAAAGGTTCATGGCTTTCTATTTGGTTATACGAATTAGGTGCTGAAGTGGTAGGTGTCAGTTTGGATCCTATTACAGAACGAGATAACTATGTTCTTTCTGGTATAGGACAAAAAATTAAGGCGGATATTCGTGCCGATATTTGTGATGGCGAAAGTATGAAAGGTATCTTTCAAGAATACCAACCTGAAATAGTCTTCCATTTGGCAGCCCAACCATTGGTACGTCTCAGTTATAATATTCCTGTTGAAACATATGAAACAAATGTAATGGGAACGATTCATATACTTGAAGCCATTCGCGTAACAAATAGTGTTAAAGTAGGAGTAATGATAACTACGGACAAATGTTATGAGAATAAAGAACAAATTTGGGGATATCGTGAAAATGAACCGATGGGGGGATACGATCCTTATTCAAGTAGTAAAGGAGCTGCTGAAATAGCGATTGCTTCCTGGCGTCGCTCTTTTTTTCATCCTAAACAGTACAAGAAGCATGGTAAAAGCATCGCTAGTGTACGTGCAGGAAATGTAATTGGTGGTGGTGATTGGGCATTAGACCGCATAATTCCAGATTGTATAAAAGCGTTAGAATCAGGAAAGACTGTTGATATTCGAAGTCCTAAAGCAATTCGCCCTTGGCAACATGTACTTGAACCTCTGAGTGGATATATGCTTCTTGCACAGAAAATGTGGGATGAGCCGACTCAATATTGTGAAGGTTGGAATTTTGGTCCTAGAGCAGAATCTATTTCTACCGTATGGGATGTTGCTAGTAGAGTCGTGGAGAGTTTTGGATGTGGTGAATTAAGGGATTTGTCTGACCCGAATGCTTTACATGAGGCTGATTTATTAATGCTGGATATTTCTAAAGTGAAATTCCAACTGGGCTGGGAGCCAAGAATGAATATTGATCAAACAGTAAGATTGACTGTAGATTGGTATAAAAGATATCAAAAAGAAGAAATGTATAAAGTTTGTGTGGAGCAAATAGAAAAGTATATCCGATGAAAATAACTATTATAGGAGGAGGAAGTGGAATGCTTTCGAATAGCATTGGAACTGTTTTGAAAAAAGTTGGCTATTTTATTCAGGTTATCGGTAAGAGTTCTCCTGTAGCATTTACTCCTGATGTATTTATAAGGAAAAATCTTTTAGAGGATGCCATTTGTATTACGGAGTTATTAGATTCAGATGTTATTATATATGCAGCGGGAGCGGGTGTACAAGCAGCAGTGCCAATAGCGGCAAATACAATGTATACAATGAATTTGCTGGTACCTATAAAACTCTGTTTATTATTGAATGAGCATAATTATCTGGGGACTTTTGTATCTTTTGGAACTTATATGGAGATTGGATGTAATGATGAAATGTATAAATCATTTAATGAAGATGAACTTTTGCATTCTTGTCTTCCTGTAACTAATGATTATGTCCTTTCTAAACGGCTTTTTACACATTATATACATAATGCAAATTTCGTTTTTAGAAAATATCACTTTGTTTTACCTAATCTCTTCTCAAGAGATGAAGTTGGAACAAGATTATTACCTTATGTTGTTAATTATCTGAGAGAGAGAAAAAAATGTAATAAAGTTGAGCAACCTCGGTTTTCTTCTGGTTCTCAGATTCGACAGTATGTGTTTATAGAAGAAGTGATAGAGGCTATTTTTAAATGTATTGAAGGTGAAGTAGTAAGTGGAATATACAATATTGGTGGTGGTCAGACAGCTACAATAAGGGAATTCATAGAAGAACTTTTCAATGCTTTTTGTGTAGATGTAGATGAACACATGTTTGGGAAAGAATTAAGAAGAGACAATGATATATTATCACTCTCATTGAATGATGCCAAACTTTACAAGGCTATACATTATTCTCCTATAATTAAGATAACAGATATATATCATGAGTAGTATAAATATAGAATCTAAAATCAAGATAATCTCTCGAAAAAAAATTTCAGATAATAGGGGATGGTTTTTAAAGATAATTGATGGAAAAGAAAATTCATTACCTAATTATACAGGTGAAATATACATCGTGAGTGCCATATCAGGGGAATCTCGTGGAGGACATTATCATAATAGAGCGATTGAATGGTTTACTTTGGTTGAGGGAAGTGCTGTTTTAAAACTTGAAGATATTCGGACTAATGAAAAAAAGGAAATTTATTTGAATGATCAAGAGCCTGTTACCGTGTTTGTCCCTCCACATATAGCACATGAGTTTATAAATATAGATAGTGTTCCATTTATTGTGATTGCATACACTGATCAGTTATACAAACCAGAAGATACAATCCAATATATACTGAAATAAGATATGGATACTTTTTCATTGTTTTTGATTACTCGTAATCGTCCTCATTTATTAAAACTGGCATTAAATTCTGTACTAAATCAGACCATCTCTAATTTTCCAATCATTGTTTCTGATAACTCTACAAACAATGAAACGAAAGAAATGGTAGAATCTCTATATTTAAATCAATCTAATATTATTTATCGGAAAAGAGAAAGAGAATATGGTTTAATAGAACACTGGAATAAAGTTTTGTCAGAAGTCCGTAGTGAATATTTTATGATATTTCATGATGATGATGTAATGCATCCTGATATGATTAGGACAATGCTTAACATAATAAAAAAGGATCATTCATTAGCTTTTATTGCCACAAATGCAAGAATTATAAAAAAAGGTAGAATATGTTATTCTAAGTATAAGGGAAAAGAGAAAATAATGCGATTGAAAGAAGCTAAAGAACTTTTTCAGATGTATGCAGTAGGAAATTGGATTCCTCCCTTTCCGTCTTACATATATTCAAAATCTATTGCTGATAATATGAGATTTGCAGAAGATAAAGGTGGAAAATATTGTGATGTTGCTTTTCTTTTAGATGCTTTTGATCTGGGGAATTTAGCTATTATTACAAAACCATATATGGATTATTATTATCATGATGGGCAAGTAAGCCAATTTAACGATTATTTTCAAAGAATAAAATTGATAAATTATGTACGTCAAAAGATGAGAATATCTCCTCACGATCGTCCTTTAGTTAATTTTAAATTAATGAATCTTTATTGTTGGATTAATAATTTGGTTAGAAATTCCGATGATTTAATTTCGAAAAAGAGATTCGTCAATTGTCTTAAAATCTTTCTTAAACATAGAAAGTATATGTATGTTTTCAAATTGTTAGGGTGTATTATTCTTAGAGAAAAAATGAAATGCGGCAAATTGTAACTTGTACAGGACATGGAGGAACAGGCTCTTCCTTTATTACAGATTTTTTTAAAGAATTTGAAAATGTAAAATCAACAGGAGATTTTGAGTTTACATTGAGTTATGACGTTGATGGTATTTATGATTTATATCATAATATAAGTCATTATAGCGGTTTCCATATAGCTGAATCTTTTGATCGTTTTGATAAATTGTGTAGTGATATTCGTAAATCGTATAAAAATACATTGGGATGTGATATATATCCTTTGTTAAAAGATTATATCTCTGCAATTACAGAGGTTGACTGGAATGGATTTTGGCCTGAGCATGTAAGGCGTGAACCATATATAAAAAAAATTCTTTTGTATTATCTTCCTAACATAATACAGAGAAATCTAAATAAAATTGTAAAATTTAACGGTGATTATGAATATGTTGATAGAACAATTAGGCAGTCTATGAGACTTTCTGTTGATTCATCGTTGTTTTTACAGGAAACAAGAAAGTTATATAATAAAATTTTTGATATTGTTGATGATTCTAATGAATGTACACATCTGGTATTAGACAGACTGGTACCTCCTACAAATATAGAAGATTACATGATATTCATTGATAATTTGAAGGTTGTGGTTGTGGATAGAGACCCCAGAGATTTATACCTATTGAATAAGAAATATTGGCATGAAGGATGGATTCCAGAAGATGTTGATAAATTTATTAAGCTATATCGTTTCCATCGTTTAAGGGATAAAGAAAGAGACTTAATAGAAGATCATTCGTCTATTTTAAGAGTGAAATTTGAGGATGGTATTTTTGATTATGATAATACAAGTGCCCAATTATGTGATTTTGTAGGAGTAAATAGAGGAAGACATACAAAGAAAATGCAGTTTTTTAATCCGGATATTTCGAGAAAAAATGTTCAATTATGGAAATATGAGAAATGTTATTTTGCAGATGTTCTGAAGATAGAAAAAGAGTTAACGGAATTTTTATATATAGTTTAGAGTTATGGAACAGATTTGGAAAGTTGCAGTATATAGTGCTACTACCCACCCTTTAATAAAACATTTTCCCAAGCAAATTCCTAAATGGGGGAATTGTGAGTTTATCTTAAACTCGGGTAGTGAAGACTGTGATTGTTTATTTGTCATTGATTCTATTTTAGAGGATATTCCTGTTAAATGTGGAAAAGAAAATACTTTTTTATGTATTTGTGAGCCGGCTTCTGTTAAGTTATATAGCTCTAAATATATTAATCAATTTGGTAATATTGTTTCATTTAGAAATTTTTCTCGTTATAAAGGAAATACCATTTCTTCATTTCCATTATTGCCGTGGATGGTAGGCTCTAAATTTGATTTTGATTTAAAAGCTTGGGATAAAGACAATTTCTTAGATTATGATACTTTACAACAAAGAGTAACTTGTGATAAAAAGAATAAAGTTGCGGTGATTACTTCAAATAAAACATTGACTCGAGGACATCGTCAGCGATTGGATTTTTTATTGAAATTAAAATCAATAATACCAGATCTTTTGGATATTTATGGTGAAGGCTTTGATTTTGTTATAGATAAATATGATATCTATTCAAAATATAAGTACGTGTTGGCTTTCGAGAACTGTCGAGAAAAAGGATATTGGACCGAGAAGATTGCTGATGCCTATTTATGTGAAGCTTTCCCTTTTTATTGGGGAGCTCCTGACTTATCTAATTATTTTTCAGAAGCTGCTTATGAAGAAATAGATATGTCTTCTGTTGATTTAACTGCACAAAAAATTAATTTATATATTAAAGGCAATTATTATCAAAATAAGCTTTCTGTGATTTTAGAAGAAAAGAAAAAGGTCTTGAATGAGTTTAATATATTCGCTAAAATGAATGATATTATTTTGGAAAACGTAACTGTTTCTTGTAAAGATGCTGGATATATCCTTAATCCTGAACAAGTAGATTTATTGTGTAAAGTGAGACAGAAAATATATAGGATATTCTTTTAATTTAAAAGCTACTTTATGAAAAAAAAATACGATGTTATAATATGTGTTGGAGTAAAGGATCTTTTTATAGTGCAAACAACTGTTGAGAGAATATCTTCCTTTTTTGATGCATATAAAATATATTTGATTACCAAGAGAAATTATTTTGTTTTTTTTAAACGCTTATTAAAGAAGTGTAATAATGTTTTTTTGATAGATGAAGATGAATTAATTGAAGGTTTGTCTAAAGATAACTTGATGAAATATTTGTCTTTGCATAAACCTTTTCTACTAAGCAAAAGTGGATGGTATTTCCAGCAATTTTTAAAAATAGCTTTTGCAATCTCGTCATATAGTAGAGAATATTATCTAATATGGGATGCTGATACCATTCCAGTTAGGCATATTTCTTTTTTTGAACAAGAACGTGTTTTGTTTTGTCTGAAAGATGAATATCATGAACCGTATTTTTTTACTTTAATGAGATTGATCGGCTTTAAAAAAGAGATATCAAGTTCTTTTATAGCTGAATATATGATGGTGAAGGTTGAATATATGAAGGATTTAGTGGCTACAATTGAGTCTAATGAGGAACTTTTGGGATATCATTATTGGGAAAAAATAGTATCTGCAATAGATTCTAACGTTTTATTAGGGTTTAGTGAATTTGAAACGTATGGTACGTTTATCTCCCAAAAATATCCTGAATCGTTTTTATTTAGAACGCTGCAAACTTATCGTAGAGCTGGTGAAATATATGGTAGATACATTTCAAAGAAAGAATTGAATAATATTAATGGATTGGATACTATCTCCTTAGAACCTGCAGATTCTCCGAGATTATTACGTCGCATTTGCCAATTTCCATTAAGAGTTGCCATAAAGTTAATATCCGTTTTTTACTAATTATTCAATAAAAAATATTTATATTTTAAAAATGCCAGTATGTTATTGGGACGTTATATACATAATGCTATTAGAACAGAACAAAATAAAAACTTGCTAAAAGGCATGTGCTCTGTACTAGGAGCCACAGGATTAGATGCGATTTGCCGATTAATAGTTGTTATGATTTTAGTACGCTATTACTCTAAAGAAGCATTTGGCGTATGGGCGGCTATTACTTCTGTAGCAGCTATAGTCGTTACAGGAGATTTTGGTATTATTAACGCGTTAAGAAATAAGATTAGTTTATTATTGGTAGAAGAAAAAGGGGAAAGTATTAATTCTCAAAAATACTTTTATTCAGTGTTCTACTTCTTTTTGTTACTTGCCGTAGTATTGACCATTTTGTTACTATGTTTATTCCCATACATTCCTTTGGAAGTTTTGTTTAAGACCAATAATCTTGAACTACAGGCTATAGGTGTCCAAATTTTAATAATGGTTCAAATCATTTTTATATTTACCATCCCTCTTACTATTGGTAATTCTTTATATTTTACTTTTCAAGAATCACATTTTAGTGCATTATTTACTTCTTTGCAGGCCATTTTTACTGTTTTAATTATATATATACTTTCGTTGTGTCATGTTTCAATAGTATTTATTTCAATGGCATATTTTGTTGTTAATACATTTTTTTCTTTTTGTGGAACTCTGTATTTTGTATTAAGGCATAAATGGTTTCGTTTTAAGGTTCATTGGAAAGATCTTTATAAATGTAATGCTGAATTATTTAAAGTTGGTGTGAAGTTCATGGGCTTACAGTTATCTTCAAGTTTCTTGCAGAACGCAGGAACTATAATAGCAAGTGCAGTTCTTGGAGTTAAAATTGCCGCAGATTATAGTATGTACACTAAGTTATATACATTGGGAGTTGCAATATTTCAGAGTGTTTTTAATCCTTTGTGGGGAAGTTATGCCGCTGCTATTTATCGAAGAGACTTCGGATGGTGTCGAAAAACTTATTATTACAATGTGAAAGTTATTGTTTGTGTTTTTGTTTTGTTCTGTGTGTTATTGTGCTTTTTAGGTAATTTCTTTTTGAAGATTATAGCTAGTGATGAGTATAGTACCTCTTTTGTTATGTATTTACTATTAGGAATCAGTACACTTTTTTTTATGTTATTTAATTCTGCTAGTATAATTCCAAAGGCTTGTAATAGAATAAATATCCTTTTAATCACAAGTTTAATATCGTGTGCACTAATAACTTCTACTGCAAGTTTCTTTTTAAGAATTATGGGACTTTATGGTTTGCCTATAACTACTATTTTATTTTGGGGATTGGCTTATTGGGTTATGCATTGGCAAACAAAGAAAATTGTAAATGACAAATAAGGAGGATTATATTCTGTTTTCATTTGCCGATAGGATGATATTCCTTTTATCAACTTATCTCTTATTATTTGATTGTGTAAATGGATATTTTTTAGAGAATGGAATTAATATACCCGTTTCTTTATTGGTGAAAAATGTATTATTAATATTAATTTTATGTCGTCTGTTCAATAATATTTTTTTTGTAAAAGTCGCATATGTTATTTGTGGATATATTGCAATTTTACTTTTTCATTATACTTTTTTTTATGATATACAAAATTTCTTTATAGGTGAGTCATTTACTCATTTGATGAAGTTTGTAGTTACTATTATATATTTTATCTATTTCGTAAGGCTTTTCCGTATATTTCCGTCTAATTATATTTTTCATCGTATTAAGTCAATTATATATTTCAGTTTTGCTATTATTTTTATTAATATCGCTTTAGGGCCGTTAGGGGTCGGATATAAACAATATGGAGGCACTTTCACCTATCGAGGCTTTTTTTATGCAGGAAACGATTTATCAGGAGTAGTTTTGCTATTAGTCCCTTTAATACTCTTTTTTTCATTCATAAAGAGCAAAAAAGTAACCTGGAAGTATGTCCTTTTATGTTTTTGTTCTTTACTTGTTGGGGTACTGATTGGTACAAAAACAGGTTTAATATCTATATTTATATCTTTGCTGGTTATTCCAAGACTGTATCAGTCACATAAAGCCGGGATGAAACATAAGTTAGTTAAGATCTTCTTTAGTTGTATCATTGTATTTATAGTAATATATATGATATATTATATATTAGATTATATTGGTTCTTTGCAACGATGGAGTTATATTTTAGAAGAAGGAGATTTGAATGCAGTTATATATAGTGGTCGTGATTATTTTTGGGATCTAAATAAGGAAATGTTTTACAATTCTCCATGGGAGGTTTTATTATTAGGTATGGGAGGTGGTGTTACTGTTGAAAGAGATTTCTATGATACACTACTTAATTATGGAATACTAGGGGTTGCTATTGTTTATAGTTTTTATGCCTATGTTCTGATTCGTAGCCTTGTTTATTATAAAAATGCTGAATATCCTTTTGCTAAAGTTGTATTTTTTACTAATGTCTTGTTGTTTTCAGCATCTTGTATATCAGGGCATATTATCTATTCAGGTACTGCTAATTTTTTTATCGCCGTGATGAATTCTTTGCAATATTATAAGATAAAAAATAAATGAGAAAGATTCTTGTTATTTCTAATATGTATCCTTCGTTGAAGGATCCTGTTTTTGGAACTTTTGTTAAGGATTTTGTGGATGGTTTGAAGGAGTTTGCTCCTTCTTGGAACGTTGAACGGATTGTAATAGCTGGACGTAGCAATGGACTCTGTGAAAAGTGCTTGAAATATTTTGTCTTTTATGTTTGCATTATATTTCGACTCCTTTTTGTACGATATGATTATGTATATGTACATTTGATCACACATGCAGCTATCCCTTTGAGAATAGTAGACTTTTTTCGTTCGTTGCCGTTGGTTTTTAATGTACATGGCGAAGACTTGTTAACTCAGTCGAGTTTAGCTTCATATTTACAAAAAATGGTTATTCCTTTATTGAAGAAATCGAAATTAATAGTTCTTCCTTCAAATTATTTTCAAAAGCGTTTTGAGCAGTTGTTGCCTATAATTTCAGTAAGTAAATTATATGTTTTTCCTTCGGGGGGAGTTGATACGAATTTATTTCGCCCCTCTACTACTGAAAAGAAACGATTGACAATTGGCTATGTTTCTAGAATTGATCGTGGAAAAGGATGGAATACATTTTTAGAGGCTATAAACTTACTCAACATCAATGGAATTGACGTTGACGCATTGATGATCGGGCGTGGAGATGAAGTGGAACTTTTAAAGAATAAGATAAAGAAATTTAAACTGGCAAATGTTGAATTTGTAGGTGCTATACCACATGAATTACTTCCTGAAAAATATGTTCAAATGGATTTATTTGTTTTTCCAACTCAATTAGAAGAGAGTTTAGGTCTAGTTGGCTTAGAAGCTATGGCCTGTGGTGTTCCTGTCATAGGGTCTTGTATTGGTGGACTTACTGATTATATAAAAGAAGGAGAGAATGGCTATTTTTTTAATCCAGGAGATGCTGTTTCATTAGTTGATTCAATATTGAAATATATTGAGAGTAGTAATTTGACTAAACTGCAGATGAAAGAGAATGCGGTTAATACTGCTCAACGATTCTCCAAAAAGCATTCTTATAATATGTTGTGTAGGCGTTTAGAAATGTGTTAGTATAGTGATTATATTATAATAAAAGTGATAATGAAGAAAATATTATTGGCTTTTGGTACACGCCCAGAAGCGATAAAAATGGCTCCTTTATATAAGGCATTAGAGGAGCGTAGTGATTTATTTGAAACTCGTATTTGTGTTACTGCTCAGCATCGTCAAATGCTTGATCAGGTTTTGACTTTTTTTAAAATAGTACCTGACTATGATTTGGATTTAATGCGTCCCGATCAGAATCTTAATACAATATGGGCTGATATATTGATAAAGATGAAGACAGTTATTGAAGAATGGAGTCCTGATTGGGTGCTAGTACATGGAGATACTGCGACTTCAACAGCTGTTGCACTTGTTGCATATTTTGCTCATTGTAAAGTTGGACATATTGAAGCAGGGTTACGAACTTGGAATAAGTGGTCTCCATTTCCAGAAGAAATGAATAGGCAGCTTACTGGACGTATAGCAGACTTTCATTTTGCCCCTACGATTAAAAGTTGTGATAATCTGATTTCTGAAGGCATATTGAGAGAACATATTGATATTACAGGAAATACGGTAATTGATGCTTTATACCAAAGTGTTTCAGAAGTAACTAAAGAGGGCTATAATAATGCTGAAATTGAAGATCTAAAGTCACTGCTTCAAATGAATAAAGATATTATTCTTATTACGGGGCATAGGCGTGAAAATTTCGGTCAGGGATTTATCAATATTTGTACTGCTATAAAGGAAATTTCTATGAGATGTCCTGATGTTCAAATTGTTTATCCAGTTCATTTAAATCCCCATGTTACTAATCCTGTGTATGAGCAACTTAGTGGAATTGACAATGTGTTTCTTATAACTCCATTGAGTTATCCTAGTTTTGTTTGGTTAATGAATAAGAGCAAGATTATTCTGACTGATAGCGGAGGAGTACAAGAAGAAGCACCATCTTTAGGGAAACCTGTATTAGTGATGAGAGATACTACTGAACGACTAGAAGCAGTTGAAGCCGGTACAGTTATTTTGGTTGGAACTGATACAACAAAAATAGTAAATGCGACAATTGAATTATTGAAAAATCCTATTAAATATAAGGAAATGAGCAATATAAAAAATCCATATGGTGATGGTGAAGCCTGTAATAAGATAGTGAGTACGTTAATAAAATTATGTAATAAAAGAAATACTCTATGAAAGATTATATGAGCCCAATCATAATAAAAGGATTGAAAGTATACCCTTTTCACTCGATGGATGAACTTGTAAAAGAATGTCTGAATGAGAAAAAATTAGTTCTTTCTGTAAATGCAGAGATTTTAATGCGCGCAGATGATGAAATGAAAACAATAATAAATGAGCATATAGGATATGCTGATGGTATTGGAACAGTTAAGGCTCTTAGGCAAAAAGGAGCTAAAAATGTGCATAGAATACCAGGATGTGAGCTTTGGATGGAACTAATAAAGAAATATGGTGATAAACATAAATACTTTCTATGTGGTTCTACTTCAGAAGTTATTGGTCAGGTTGTAGAGAAGTTGCAAGAAGAATATCCACATTTACAAATTGTTGGATATAGAGATGGCTTTTTTAAAAGGGAAGAAGAGTTTAAACAGTTAGAAGATATTTTAATAAAAGAAGCTCCTGACTTTGTGTTTGTTGCTACTGGCTTTCCCTTTCAGGAAAAACTGATGGCTCGATTGTGGAGTAAATACCCAGCTACGTATTTGAGTTTAGGTGGTAGTTTTGATGTATATGCAGGTGCGGTAAAGCGGGCTCCTCGCCCTTTTCAGCGCCTTGGGTTAGAATGGTTTTATCGTTTGATAAAGCAACCGATTAGGATTAAGAGACAGTTTGTTTTAATTCAGTTTGTATGGTTGTATTTAACGCGACAACTGTAGTATTTCACTCGTTAAATATTTTTTCTTTTGATGAACATACTTATTACTGGAGTTCACGGTTTTGTGGGTTCTAGTCTTGTTATGGCTTTAAAAAGTCAACATGCTCTTTATGGGCTGGATATTGTTTCTCTTGATAAAGATGGAATTATAAATAGTCTTTCTTGGGAAGATGTTGGGCCTGAATCTTTCCCGATGCAAAATCTCCCGCATTTTGATGCAATCATTCATCTTGCCGGAAAGGCTCATGATACGAAAAACCAATCAACTGCTCAGTCTTATTTTGATATTAATACCGGCCTGACTCAAAAGATATTTGATTTCTTTTTGGAGTCTTCTGCGAAGAAATTCATATTTTTTAGTTCAGTAAAAGCTGCGGCTGATAGTGTAGTGGGAGATATGCTTACTGAGGATGTTATTCCGGCTCCTGTTGGGCCTTATGGAGAGAGTAAGATCAAGGCTGAAGAATATATAAAGGAGCATTTAGAATACTCAACAACAGAGAAACAGGTGTATATTCTTCGTCCTTGTATGATTCACGGACCGGGAAATAAAGGGAATCTGAATTTATTATATAATGTAGTGAAAAAAGGAATCCCTTGGCCTCTTGGTGATTTTGATAATCGTCGTTCGTTTAATTCAATCGATAACCTTTGTTATGTGATTGAAGGGCTTTTGAATCAGGATGTACCTACGGGCATTTATCATATGGGGGATGATGAAGCTTTGTCAACAAATGAATTGATTGCCATCATGTGCGAGGCAATGGAAAAACAACCTCGTATCTGGAAGATGAATAAGCGTTTTATGGAAGCTTGTGCCGGATTGGGCACTTTACTCCACTTGCCTTTGAATACCGAAAGACTTCGTAAACTGACGGAGAATTATGTGGTAAGTAATGCTAAGATCAAAGCAGCTTTAGGTATCGATAAATTACCTGTCACTGCTAAAGAAGGATTAATGAAGACCATTCGTTCATTTGAAGAAACTAAATAACTTATGTATTATCTGCTAATCTTAGTTCTGCTATTCCTGGCAGAACTTTTTTATTTCCGTATTGCTGATAAATGTAATATTATCGACAAACCAAACGAGCGGAGTTCGCATACCCGTATTACTCTGAGAGGTGGAGGAATCATTTTCTATTTGGGTGCATTGACTTTTTTCCTGACGAATCAGTTTGAATACCCTTGGTTTATACTGGCTTTGACCTTGATCACTTTTATCAGTTTTGTAGATGATATCCGTTCTACTTCGCAAGGTTTGCGTTTAGTCTTCCATTTTATGGCAATGGGCCTGATGTTCTATCAATGGGGATTGTTTAGCTTGCCTTGGTGGACGTTGCTTGTCGCTCTGATCGTCTGTACGGGGATTATCAATGCCTATAACTTTATGGATGGCATTAACGGCATTACCGGCGGATATTCATTGGTTATCCTGATTTCTTTGGCATATGTGAATGCAGAAGTGATCTCCTTCACAGAACAGAGTTTTATTTATACGATGATTTGTTCTGTGTTGGTGTTTGACTTCTTTAATTTCCGTAAGAGAGCGAAATGCTTTGCCGGTGATGTGGGTTCGGTCAGTATAGCTTTTGTAGTCTTGTTCCTGATCGGGAGTTTGATTTTTCAAACTAAAGATTTCAGCTGGCTTGTATTGCTTGTTGTGTACGGAGTGGATAGTGTGTTGACGATCGTACACCGATTGTTGCTACATGAAAATATTGGTTTGCCTCACAGGAAACATTTGTATCAGATCATGGCCAATGAGCTGAAGATACCACACGTGGCAGTGGCATTGACCTATATGTCGGTGCAAACCGTAGTTCTAGTAGGATATTTGCTGTTACGTGAGTATGGATATGGGTATTTATTAGGGAGCATCTTGGTGTTGGGGCTATTATACTTCCTATTTATGAAGAGATTCTTCTATTTACATAAATCAAATTAATTACTCATGGAAAACTTAACAGAGAATGATTTTCAACGTGTGGCAGATTGGCTTGGCGTTGAAATGGCAGTGGTAAAAGCCGTACAGACAGTTGAAACCGGTGGTCGTGGGGGCTTTGTGGCTCCGGGGCGACCGGTGATTTTATTCGAAGGACACATCTTTTGGCGTGAACTCAAGAAGCAGGGGCTTGATCCGGAGAAATATGTTGCGGGCAATGAAAATATTCTTTATCCTAAATGGGAGAAGGGGCATTATTATGGAGGGATAAGAGAGTATGAACGTCTGGAAAAGGCCCGGAAAATACATAAAGAAGCTGCTGACGCTTCCACTTCATGGGGAATGTTTCAGGTGATGGGCTTTAACTATGTGATGTGTGGGTATGGCAGTGTAGATGAAATGGTGAAAGATATGTGTACCGGAGAAGATAAGCAACTGGAGGCATTTGCGAGGTTCATTAAACTTGCTGGGTTACGGCCCAATCTGGAGCGGAAAGACTGGACCGGTTTTGCCAAAAGATATAATGGTTCCGGATATGCTCAGAATCAGTACGATAAAAAATTAGAAGAGGCTTATCGGAGATTTACGAAGTAGAAAAGAGATATACCCGGTTTTCGGGTGTAGATTTTTGTTTCGTCCCCAGCTTTATACCATATCGGGTATAAATCTGGGGACATTCCGTTAAACGGATATAATATGAATAATCGAACCATAGCAGAGTATGTGAAGTAGATGTATGAGAAAGAATTAAGTAATGACTCTGATAATGTGATGATTATAACTTGTTCTGTATAACTTGATCCGGACGCCTCATTTTCCTTTGTCATCTTCCTGCAAATGTCCACCTTTGCAATGTTGATCAACGCAATGTGAATAAAATCAGTGGTAATAACATTAAAAAAAGGAGATTAGGAATATGGCATTATTTTATAAAGCAGTAAAATCGACTATGGCAACTAAGTCCGGTGATAAGAAATGGCACTTGAATTTGGTGAAGGTAGGCAAGATGGTATCTACTCAGCAATTGGCTGAAATGATTGCGGAAAAGTCGTCGTTGACTCCGGGTGATGTGCATAATGTGGTTCGGAACTTGATGACAGCGATGCGTAGTGCACTGCTGGACAGTAAGACGGTACGTCTGGACGGATTGGGTACTTTTACGATGAAAGCGCGTACACGGGGAAGGGGAGTGGACAAAGAGGAAGAGGTGAATCCGAATCAGGTGGCAGCCCTTCTTTGTCATTTTACTCCTCAATATACTCGTCCTGCGGCTATCGGTACTACCCGGGCTTTGTTTCAGGGTGTTGAGTTTCAGAAGGCGAGTGGGATCGGTGCTTCGGGCAATAATGGCTCCGGAGGTGGTGATGGAGACATAGTGGATGATCCGACTGCGTAATAAGTTTAATCAGATAAATATATGAAGAAGAATAGCTGGAATATCCTTTTAAAGGTGATCATAGCTGTGGCAAGCGCCATTGCCGGAGTGATAGGAGGGCAGGGACTGCTCTGATAACTGACCGATCGTTTCGGTTGAAAAAATAAATGCCGGTATCTGTTCGGAAGAATGGGTACCGGCATTTATTATTATGGTTAGCAAAACCGATAATTAAGAATAATCTTGTATATTTGTGAGTGAAACGATTAATAGAAATGCGTTATGGCTAAACTTTACCCGATTGGGATACAGAACTTTGAAAGTTTGCGAGATGATAATTACTTTTATATTGATAAAACGAAGTTAATCTATAAACTTGCGAATACGGGGCGATATTATTTCCTGAGCCGTCCCCGTCGCTTTGGCAAGAGTCTGCTGATATCTACTCTTGAAGCTTATTTTCAGGGGAAGAAAGACTTGTTTCGTGGATTGGCTATGGAGAGATTGGAGAAAGACTGGATAAAATATCCGATTTTGCATCTGGATCTGAACACGGAAAAGTATGATACGCCCGAAAGCCTGGATCGGATATTGAACGATACGTTGGCCAAATGGGAAATGATGTACGGGACTGCTCCTTCTGAAACTTCTATTCCTCTGCGTTTCAAGGGTATTGTGCAGCGTGCTTGTGAACAGTCGGGGCAGCGGGTGGTGATTTTGATTGATGAATATGATAAACCGATGTTGCAGGCTATCGGTAATGAGGAGTTGGGAGAGAAGTATCGTGATACACTGAAAGGTTTTTATTCTGTGCTGAAAACGATGGATGGGTATATCCGCTTTGCCCTTTTGACGGGAGTTACCAAGTTTGGTAAGGTAAGTGTGTTTAGTGACCTGAATAATCTGAACGATATCTCCATGGACGAACCTTATGTGGAGTTGTGTGGAATTACAGAAAAGGAAATTCATCATTATCTGGAACCGGAAATTCGTCAGTTGGCGAAATATCAAAAGATGTCGTACGAAGATGCTTGCCGGGAGCTAAAGGAACGGTATGATGGTTATCATTTCACGGAAAATTCTATCGGTTTATATAATCCGTTCAGTATACTGAATACTTTTTATAAGATGAAGTTTGGTAGTTACTGGTTCGAAACAGGTACTCCGTCTTATTTGGTAAAACTTTTACTGCGTGATAAATATGACTTGCAACAGCTGGCGCACGATGAGGCGACATCGGATATGCTGAATTGCATAGATTCTACTTCGAAGAATCCTCTGCCGGTGATTTATCAGAGTGGCTATCTGACGATAAAAGGGTATGATGAACGTTTTGATATCTACCATCTGGGATTTCCCAATCGGGAAGTAGAGGAAGGATTTATCAGATATTTACTTCCTTTTTATGCAAATATTGATAAAGGACAAACAGGGTTTCATATAACCAGGTTCGTTTCTGAAGTGGAACAGGGAGATTGTGATGCTTTCTTTCGCCGTCTGCAAAGTTTCTTCGCCGATACTCCTTATGAACTGGTACGTGACTTGGAGTTGCATTATCAGAATGTTCTTTTTATTGTTTATAAGTTACTTGGCTTTTATGTCCAGGCGGAGTATCATACTTCTAACGGGCGCATCGATATGGTTTTGAAGACAGAACGATACATTTATGTGATGGAGTTCAAATTTGACGGGAGTGCGGAAGAGGCTTTGAAACAGATAGAAGAAAAGGAATATGCCGCTCCGTTTGCCAATGATTCCCGCCAACTGATAAAGGCAGGAGGGAACTTTAGCTCGAAAACAAGGAATATTGATAGTTGGATCGTGGACTGAATATAAAGAGAGATTCATCTGGTGGATTATAAGCCGGCAAAATATGCTGACACTTTACTCTTTAGGACGGAAAACGACAACTCGGATTTATCCCAAGGAGAGAATTAATGTCATATAGGCATATCCTAATTATGAGAAATGGGTGCTTGATCAATCCAATCTTTCCTGGTTTGACGCGAGTGTGTCGGGGAACGTGAATAAGGAATTCTTATATTAAGGAGAAAAATAAAATCCTCCGTAGATACCTTTTTTCTACGGAGGATTATCTATTTTTTCTTTCTTAAGTCTCTTCCTTCGAACCGGCAGATTGCCTCTATCCATTCTTCGGTCAGTGGCTTGGATTCGTGTTTCTCCAGATCGAATGTCACCATGACCGAGCGACAGATGCATTTCACTTCCATTGTTTCGGTGTCGATGACCCGTTGCAGCAGATGAAAGCTTTTGGTTCCGATTTCGCAAACGGCGGTTTGTACGGCGATGTGGTCCGATGAAAAAATCTGTGCCAGAAAGTCGGCTTCAATGTGTACGACTACAATGCCGTCTTTTTCCCAGTCGACTCCCGGGCATACAGAAGCGAAATATTCTGTTTTGCCGAGGTCGTAGAATGAAAAATAGACAGTGTTGTTGACGTGTCCGAACTTGTCTACGTCATTGAATCGTAGTTGTATAGGTAAACTGTGATGAAATTCGATTTCTTCCATTTGTTTTCTCTTAACCTTTGTTATTATTGGGCAAAATTAGTATTTTTGCACGTTATTCTCACAAGAAATAGATCAAGAAATGATAGAAGACATTAAAAAAGCTTGTCAAGTGATGAGCGAAGGCGGGGTGATTCTCTATCCCACCGATACGGTTTGGGGAATTGGCTGTGATGCTACCAATGAAGACGCTGTGCGCCGGGTGTATGAGATAAAACGACGTGCTGACAGTAAGGCGATGCTGGTATTGGTAGACTCGCCGGTGAAAGTGGAATTCTATGTGCAGGATGTTCCTTCGGTAGCTTGGGATTTGATTGAGGTTGCCGATAAGCCATTAACTATCATTTATTCCGGTGCCCGCAATCTGGCTTCAAATCTGCTTGCAGAGGATGGAAGCGTAGGCATCAGGGTGACAAACGAGGCGTTTTCCCGTCGTTTGTGCCAGCAGTTTCGCAAAGCGATTGTTTCGACATCTGCCAATGTCAGCGGACAGCCGGGAGCTGCCAATTTCAATGAAATCAGCGAAGAAATAAAATCGTCGGTAGACTACATTGTCAATTTCCGGCAGGATGATATGAGCCGTCCTAAACCATCGAGTATCATTAAACTGGATAAAGGTGGAGTGATCAAGATTATTCGCGAATGATGGAAAAAGAAAAGATAAGTTTATTACAGCGCTTTATTATCTGGCGCGAGAATAAAATCAAAGAAAAGCAGTTTATTCTCATTTTAAGTTTTCTGGTTGGTATTTTTACTGCCATTGCTGCACTGCTCCTAAAATTCTTTATTCATACGATACAGAATTTCCTGACAGACAACTTTAATACGACGGAGGCCAACTACTTGTATCTGGTTTATCCGGTGGTCGGTATTTTTCTTGCCGGATGGTTTGTACGCAATATCGTAAAGGATGATATCAGCCATGGAGTCACGAAGATTCTTTATGCTATTTCGAGGAGGCAGGGGCGTATCAAAAGACATAATATCTGGTCGTCTACCATTGCCAGTGCCATTACCATCGGTTTTGGCGGATCGGTAGGAGCCGAGGCCCCTATTGTACTTACTGGATCGGCTATCGGATCGAATTTGGGAAGTATGTTCAAGATGGAACACCGTACGTTGATGTTGCTGGTAGGCTGTGGGGCGGCGGGTGCCATCGGAGGTATTTTTAAAGCGCCTATTGCCGGACTGGTGTTTACGCTGGAAGTACTGATGATCGATCTTACCATGTCGTCTTTATTACCATTGCTGATTTCGGCTGTCACAGCTGCCACTGTTTCGTATATTACGACCGGACAGGAGGCTATGTTTAAATTTCATCTGGATCAGCCTTTTGAATTGGAGCGTATTCCTTATGTGATTCTTTTGGGAATCTTTTGTGGGTTGGTATCGCTTTATTTCACTCGTGCTATGAACTCTGTGGAAGGAGTATTTGGCAAACTCTCCAATCCGTATAAGAAGTTGGCATTGGGTGGTGTGATGCTCAGTGTACTCATCTTTCTTTTTCCGCCTCTTTACGGTGAAGGTTACGATACGATTGAATTATTGCTGAACGGTGCGAGTAATGCCGATTGGGATACGGTATTGAATAACTCCTTGTTCTATGGATATGGCAATCTGCTGTTGGTCTATCTGGTGCTGATCATTCTGTTGAAAGTCTTTGCGTCGAGTGCGACTAATGGTGGAGGCGGATGTGGTGGTATTTTTGCTCCTTCGTTGTATCTGGGATGTATTGCCGGTTTTGTTTTCTCCCACTTTAGCAATGATTTTGATTTTACTTCGACTTTGCCGGAAAAGAACTTTGCTCTAATGGGAATGGCAGGAGTCATGAGTGGGGTCATGCATGCCCCTCTGACGGGAGTATTCCTGATTGCCGAGCTAACGGGTGGATACGACCTCTTCCTGCCTCTGATGATTGTTTCGGTCAGTTCGTATCTGACAATCATCGTGTTTGAACCGCATAGTATCTACTCTATGCGTTTGGCTAAAAAGGGACAGTTGCTGACCCATCACAAAGATAAAGCTGTATTGACACTGATGAAAGTTGAAAATGTGGTTGAAACTGACTTTGTCAGCGTGCGTCCGGAAATGGATCTGGGTGAATTGGTGAAGGCGATTTCGACTTCGCATCGTAATATGTTTCCTGTGACGGACAAAGACGGGGTTCTGCTGGGCGTCGTGCTGCTGGACGATATCCGGAACATCATGTTCCGTCAGGAACTTTATCATCGTTTTACCGTTAGTAAACTGATGACCTCGGTCCCTGCCCGTCTGTATGATACAGATAGCATGGAACAGGTGATGCAGACTTTTGACGATACAAAAGCGTGGAACTTACCGGTAGTCAACGAAGAGGGAAAATATCTGGGATTTGTATCCAAATCTAAGATATTTAATTCGTATCGCCAGGTATTGGTACATTTCTCGGAAGATTGACGGAACGGCGATGCCCGTAAGTAACGGATAGTGTACTTTGGAGGCGATTCGTTACTTTCGTAATCTGCAGTGTGAAACTCATAACTTATAAATTATGAAGAAAGAAGATTTAAGGATTGTATATATGGGGACTCCGGACTTTGCCGTGGAGGCCCTGCGATGTCTGGTTGAAGGCGGTTATAATGTGGTTGGAGTGATTACGATGCCCGATAAACCTGCCGGTCGCGGACATAAAATTCAGTATTCTCCGGTAAAGCAATATGCACTGGATCATCAACTGCCTTTGCTGCAACCGGAAAAACTGAAAGATGAAGAATTTATTCAGGCATTACGTGAGTGGAAAGCTGATCTACAGATTGTTGTAGCTTTTCGTATGTTGCCTGAAGTGGTGTGGAATATGCCACGTCTGGGAACTTTTAATCTCCATGCTTCTCTGCTTCCGCAATACCGTGGAGCAGCGCCTATAAACTGGGCAGTGATCAACGGAGACACCGAAACAGGTATTACTACTTTTTTCCTGAAACATGAAATAGATACGGGAGAAGTAATCCAGCAAGTACGTATTCCCATTGCCGATACGGACAATGTAGAGATTGTGCATGACAAGTTGATGCATTTGGGCGGTCGGTTGGTTATAGAAACTGTAGACGCTATTCTGGAGGGAAAGGTGAAATCAATTCCTCAGGAAGAAATGGCAGTGGCAGGCGAACTTCGTCCGGCTCCGAAGATTTTTAAAGAGACCTGCCGGATTGACTGGAGTCAGCCGGTGAAACGGGTTTATGATTTTATTCGTGGGCTTTCGCCTTATCCGGCTGCATGGAGTGAGTTGGTGAATCCGGAAGGGGAAGCGGTTGTCGTGAAAATCTTTGAGAGTGAGAAGTTGCCAAAGATGCATACGCTGGCTCCCGGAAGCATTGTTACTGATGGAAAAAACTTTCTGAGAGTGGCTGTGCCGGATGGATTTGTAAATGTCCTTTCGTTGCAGTTGCCAGGTAAAAAGAGACTGAGGACAGATGAACTTTTACGTGGATTCCATCTGACTGAAGCATTTAAGATGAAGGCTGAGTAATGACAGATTGTGCATTATCCTTTTGGGATATGAGCCGATCCCGTTGATTATAATTATGAAATTGAAATAGCAGAAAAAGAATTTCTGCCAAATAAATTGTTATTGAGGGGGAGCCCTGATGTTTTTTTGTTAATTTTGTGCTATTATTTTAAGAATGATGAATATGAAACCAATTATATCCCCTTCTATCCTTTCTGCAGATTTCGCATATCTGGCAAAGGACATTGAGATGATCAACCGTAGTGAAGCAGACTGGGTGCACATTGATATTATGGACGGAGTATTTGTGCCGAACATATCTTTTGGCTTTCCGGTACTGAAATATGTAGCTAAGTTAACTTCAAAGCCGTTGGATGTACATCTGATGATAGTCAATCCGGAAAAGTTTATTCCTGAAGTGAAGGCATTGGGTGCCCACATCATGAATGTGCATTACGAGGCATGTCCCCACTTACACCGGGTCGTGCAACAGATTCGTGAAGCAGGTATGCAACCGGCGGTCACTATCAATCCAGCCACTCCGATAGCCCTGTTGCAGGATATTATCCGGGATGTATATATGGTGCTGGTTATGAGTGTGAATCCCGGATTTGGCGGACAAAAATTTATTGAACATTCGGTAGAGAAAGTGAAAGAGCTTCGTGAACTGATTGAGCGTACCGGATCTAAAGCACTGATCGAAGTAGATGGAGGAGTAAATCTGGAAACAGGTGTCCGTCTGATAGCTGCCGGGGCAGATGCACTGGTGGCAGGAAATGCTATTTTTGCTGCTGAGAACCCGGAGGGAATGATTCACGCCATGAAAGAGCTGTAGAGCCGTCTTGTGAACTTTCAGTATTTACACCGATATCCTTTTATACGCCTGCTATTTCCTCTGATAGCAGGCTTTCTTGTTGGCAATGGGTTGTTTTTTAGGGGAGTCTGTGTTTCGGAGGGCGTGCTGGCAGGAGGGCTGGCAGGATTATTCCTTCTGCTCCTGATCGTTTATTTTTCTCACCGTTACTCTTTACGCTGGATGTTCGGCTGTATTTTGTACCTGTTCGTGTTCTTTGGAGGAGCAGGTGGAATAAATCAGGCTTTGCAACAGACGCTTTATTCTTTCTCGGAACAAAAATGTGTTTACCATGCTGTACTGACGGAACAACCGGAGCCGAAGGAACATAGTTTCCTTTGCCGGGCATTTTTGGAAGAAAGGCAGGATTCAGTGTGCACCATGCCGGTAAATCGAAAAGTTTTGCTTTATATATCGAAGGATTCATTGTCCGAGGGATTACGTAGTGGGGATGAGTTAATATTTCTTGCTCATGTATCTCCACCTTCAAATAATGGTAATCCCGATGAATTTGATTATGCGCGTTATCTGCGCTACAAAGGGATTAGCGGGGTTGCTTTTGTTGCAAGTGGAAATTGGAAAATTACCGGATATCGGTTTTCCCGATCATGCAGGCAGATTGCATTGGAATACCGGGAGCGGATTCTCGACCAATATCGTGCTTTGAAGTTTAATCCGGATGAATTTGCCGTACTTGCCGCACTTACTGTAGGTTATAAGGAGGAGTTGAGCGAAGATATTCGGGAAACTTACTCTGTATCGGGAGCCAGTCATGTACTGGCACTTTCCGGACTTCATATCGGGTTTCTGTATATGATGCTTCTGTTTTTTCTGAAGTGGTTGCCCGGGAATGCTTTGGGTGTGAGACTTTTTCGTGCGGTAGTGATAATTACCTCATTATGGGGATTCGCTTTTTTTACCGGTCTGTCTCCTTCGGTCGTCCGTTCCGTTATCATGTTTTCACTGTTGGCTTTGTCGGTTTTATCCCGGCGTACAGGTATTTCACTCAATACACTTGCACTGACTGCATGTGTCATGTTGGTGGTTCATCCTTTTTGGCTGTTCGATGTAGGATTTCAACTTTCATTTTCAGCAGTTGCAGCTATTCTGTTATTATATCCCTGGCTGTTCCGCCAATTGCCGGTCGGTAATAGCTTGTTAAAGAAGGTATGGGCATTAATAAGTGTTTCGCTTGCTGCACAGATAGGTACTGCTCCTTTGGTTTTATTGTATTTCTCCAGATTTCCTACTCTTTTTTTGCTGACTAATCTGTTGGTAATTCCACTTGTTTCAGTCATTATGTATGCAACGGTAGCATTGCTGGTACTCACTCCTTTTCCTATGCTTTATACAGGATTTTCAGTGGTAGTGAGATCTCTTGTTGATTGGTTGAATACTACGGTCCGTTGGGTGGAACATTTACCGTTGGCATCTATAGATCGTGTCTGGATCTATCCGGCAGAAGCTTTTGCTTTTTATCTGGTCTTGTTGATCGGTATACGTTATAAAGTAGTGCGCAGTTTGAAATGTTTATATGCTTTGGGTATTTGTATCTTGGCTATGGGAAGTTTTCATTGGGTGAGCAGAATGATGGACCGTCCGGTACAAAGCATTGTTTTCTATAATGTCCGGGGATGTCCGGTGGTGCATTGTATTGAGGCTTGTGGTAAGTCGTGGTTGGCTTATGCGGATAGTATTCCGGATGAAAAACGGCTTTCGCGTGCAGTAGCCGGATATTGGAATAGACTGCATCTGGACGTTCCGGTTGCTATAACAGACAATTTTCATTCGTCCGGTTTTTGGATGCAAGATCATTTGCTAATGTTCGGTAATAAACGTATTTGTATGGTTAGTGACAATCGTTGGCGGAACAAAACCGTTGCTGAACCGTTAAACATAGATTATTTGTATGTATGCAAAGGCTATACAGGGAAGTTGGAGTCATTGGTAGGTTTGTTTCATTGCGGCGAAGTTATTTTGGATTCTTCTCTGTCTGCTTATTATAAAGAGACTTATAGTGAAGAATGCCGCCGGTTAGGGTTGCATTTTATCTCCCTTTCCGACGAAGGTTCTGTGAGGTTTTTGCTCTAAGTACAAAGATTTATCGTATTTTTGCCAACTCAATATTTATACAAACAAGTTATGCTGACTAAAGTGATTGCCCAGGCTCATATTGATCATTTTACCAAATGGTTTGAACGGGCCGACAAAATAGTAATTGTATCTCATGTGTCACCTGATGGAGATGCCATTGGTTCATCATTGGGATTGTATCATTTTTTGGATTCTCAAGATAAAATTGTCAATGTGATTGTCCCCAATGCTTTTCCCGATTTTCTGAAATGGATGCCGGGCAGCAAGGATATTTTGCTGTATGACCGTTACCAGGAATTTGCCGACAAGCTGATTATGGAGGCAGATGTCATTTGTTGTCTTGACTTTAATGCGCTGAAGCGTATTGATGAAATGAGTGATATAGTGGCCGCTTCGCCGGGGCGCAAAATAATGATAGACCACCATCTTTATCCTGAAGATTTTTGCAGAATTACCATTTCACATCCTGAGATTTCCTCTACTTCCGAACTGGTGTTTCGATTGATTTGCCGGATGGGATATTTTAGTGATATCTCCAAAGAAGGAGCCGAATGTATCTATACGGGTATGATGACAGATACCGGAGGGTTCACTTATAACTCTAATAATCGTGAAATCTATTTCATCATCAGCGAGTTACTCTCAAAAGGAATCGATAAAGATGATATTTACCGGAAAGTCTACAATACTTATTCCGAAAGCCGTTTGCGTCTGATGGGATATGTGTTATCGAATATGAAGGTGTATAAAGATTACAATTCCGCCCTTATTTCACTGACAAAGGAAGAACAGGGCAAATTTGATTATATCAAAGGGGATAGCGAGGGGTTTGTCAACATACCTCTGTCTATCAAGAATGTCTGTTTTTCTTGTTTTCTACGTGAGGACACCGAAAAGAAAATGATTAAGATTTCTCTCCGTTCAGTAGGTAAGTTTCCCTGTAACCGGTTAGCTGCGGAATTTTTCAATGGCGGCGGGCATCTCAATGCGTCCGGAGGAGAATTTTACGGTACTATGGAAGAGGCTGTAAAAGTGTTTGAACAAGCATTGGAAAAATATAAACCACTTTTGAAAGAATAAAGTGGTAAGTTAATGGTTGGCTCATCGCTCTTCCGTTAAAAGTTGAAAGTCAAAGGTTAAAAGACTTGAACTTTCTGCTTTTAAATCTAAAGATTCGACTAATTTAAAATACATTTGTACGGAATATACTTAAGATACAGAAATGAAAAAACTTCTATTGTTATTTTTTTCCTTGTTAGCCTTTGGATATATGTTCCAGGCTTGCGACAATTCGAAGACTTATGCTGAAATGCTGGATGAAGAGAAAGACGCAGTAAACGCCTTTATTAAAAAACACAATATCCAGACTATTTCCGAGAGTGACTTTGAAGCAAACGGATATAAAACGGATACGACCAAGAACGAATACGTGGCTTTCTCAAACGGAGTCTACATGCAAATTGTGGATAAGGGTATTGTTACCGATAAACCGGAAAATGACTCTATCAAGAATAACAATATTGTAGCCGTACGCTTTGTAGAGCACGATATCAAGGCTAACGATACCACTTGCTTCAATGTGGTGCTTCCCGGTTTCGAAAATTATCCGAACTACTATACTTATCCGGACGTTTTCCGCTATGTGGATAACGGTACTTCAGTAGCCGGTGTATTTACAGAGGGGTCGATGTATGCCAAATATGGTACGACGGATGTTCCTCCCGGATGGCTGCTTGCTTTAAAGTATGTTACCAATTATGCCCATGTGAGAATGATTGTACCTTCGAAGATGGGACATCAGAGTGCAAACCAATATGTAAACCCCTATTTCTACGATATTCGTAAATTTCAGAAAGCATTGAACTAAAACTACTAAATAACCAATTTTCTAAAACAACAACCTATGACTCTAATCAAATCTATCTCTGGTATCCGTGGAACCATTGGCGGAGGCGCAGGCGAAGGACTGAACCCGCTTGACATTGTAAAATTCACGTCGGCTTATGCCACTTTGATTCGCAAAACATGCAAATCAAAAAGTAACAAGATAGTAGTGGGCCGTGATGCCCGCATTTCCGGTGAGATGGTAAAGAATGTCGTAGTCGGTACTTTGATGGGTATGGGCTGGGACGTAGTTGATATCGATCTTGCTTCTACTCCGACAACCGAACTGGCTGTTACAATGGAAGGGGCTTGTGGCGGTATCATTCTGACTGCATCACATAACCCCAAACAATGGAATGCACTGAAATTACTGAATGAGCACGGAGAATTTCTGAATGCGGCCGAAGGGCAAGAAGTACTTCGTATTGCTGCTGCCGAGGAGTTCGATTATGCGGATGTCGATCATTTGGGATCTTATCGCAAAGACTTGACTTATAATAAAAAACATATCGACAGTGTATTGGCACTTGATTTGGTAGACGTTGAGGCTATCAAAAAAGCTGATTTCACAGTGGCTATCGACTGTGTGAACTCTGTAGGAGGTATCATCCTGCCCGAATTGTTGGAACGTCTGGGAGTGAAACACGTCGAAAAACTCTATTGCGAACCGACCGGAAACTTTGCCCACAATCCGGAACCGTTGGAGAAAAATCTGGGAGATATCATGAATCTGATGAAGGGTGGAAAAGCTGATGTAGCGTTTGTCGTTGACCCAGACGTAGACCGTTTGGCGATGATCTGCGAAAACGGTGTGATGTATGGTGAAGAATATACACTGGTTACGGTGGCAGACTATGTATTGAAACATACTCCGGGCAATACTGTATCCAATCTGAGTTCTACCCGTGCTTTGCGCGACGTAACCCGCAAATATGGTATGGAATACAATGCTTCTGCTGTAGGCGAAGTAAATGTAGTGACCAAGATGAAAGCAACAAATGCCGTGATCGGTGGTGAAGGAAACGGTGGAGTGATTTATCCTGCCAGCCATTACGGACGTGATGCTTTGGTAGGTATCGCATTATTCCTTAGCCACCTGGCACACGAAGGTAAGAAGGTTAGTGAGTTGCGTGCAACTTATCCTCCTTATTTCATTGCTAAGAACCGTGTCGATCTGACTCCGGAAATCGATGTAGATGCTATTCTTGCTAAAGTGAAAGATATCTATAAGAATGAAGAGATCAATGATATTGACGGTGTGAAAATTGACTTTGCCGATAAGTGGGTACACTTGCGTAAGAGCAATACCGAACCGATTATTCGTATATATAGCGAAGCATCGACTATGGAAGCTGCTGAGGAGATCGGACAGAAGATTATGAATGTAATCAACGAATTGGCTAAGTAAGTCATTTAATAAATATACGAAAGGCTGCATTGGTAACGATGCAGCCTTTTTTGATCATAATATAATCCATCTTTTTTTTAACAAAGTCTATTTTTTCGAAATAATATTTCCCGTTTCTTTGTACTTTCTGTTTTCGGCAATATCATGGGATAAACCTATGCCGGATATCGGAAACATTGCCTTTCTTTGAAAAGAAAGGAGGCTTTAGTGAGACGACTCAAAAACTCAAAACAATTTAATAAGAACATGAAAAAACTGATTCTGCTTCTCATTTTGATTTTTTCGTTGCCTGTTGCAGCGCAAAATTTCACAATCGGGAAAAGCACTTTCCTTTTGAATGGTAAGCCTTTTACGGTTAAGGCTGCCGAGTTACATTATACCCGTATTCCGGCTCCTTACTGGGAGCATCGCATCGAGATGTGTAAGGCATTGGGGATGAATACGATTTGTCTTTATGTATTTTGGAACATCCATGAACAGACTGAGGGACAGTTCGACTTTACCGGACAAAATGATATAGCCGCTTTTTGCCGCCTGGCTCAGAAGCATGGGATGTATGTGATTGTACGCCCGGGTCCTTATGTCTGTGCCGAATGGGAGATGGGCGGACTTCCCTGGTGGTTACTGAAGAAGAAAGATATCGTACTTCGTACACTCGATCCTTATTTTATGGAGCGCACTGCAATTTTTATGAAAGAAGTCGGAAAACAGCTTGCACCTTTGCAAATCACTCGCGGAGGAAACATTATCATGGTGCAGGTAGAAAATGAATATGGTGCTTATGCAGTTGACAAACCCTATGTTTCGGCTATTCGTGATATAGTGAAAAGCGCCGGGTTTACCGAAGTTCCCCTTTTCCAATGTGATTGGAGCAGTACTTTCGACCGGAATGGATTGGACGATCTGCTCTGGACTATCAATTTTGGTACGGGAGCCAACATTGAACAACAATTTAAACGCCTTAAAAAGGCTCGTCCGGACACACCGTTGATGTGTAGCGAATTCTGGAGTGGATGGTTTGATCATTGGGGACGCAAGCATGAGACTCGTCCTGCCAAAAGCATGGTGCAGGGTATCAAAGATATGCTCGACCGTAATATTTCGTTCAGTCTCTATATGGCCCATGGAGGTACTACTTTCGGGCATTGGGGTGGTGCCAATAATCCGTCTTACTCTGCTATGTGCAGTTCTTACGATTACGATGCGCCTATCAGTGAGCCGGGATGGACTACAGATAAATATTTCCAGCTTCGTGATCTGCTGAAAAATTATCTGCCTGCAGGAGAACAATTGTCTGAGATTCCCGAAGCTTTCCCGGTGATCGAGATACCTGAAGTGGAGTTTACTCAGGTTGCTCCTCTCTTTTCCAATTTGCCCGAGGCTAAAGAGAGTATGGATATACAACCGATGGAGGCTTTTGATCAGGGGTGGGGAACGATTTTGTATCGGACTACTTTGCAGGAGCCTGTCGAAAATGGCACTACGATGAAGATCACAGAAGTACATGATTGGGCACAAGTTTTTGCCGATGGTAAATTGTTGGCTCGTCTGGACCGTCGTCGTGGTGAATTCACTTTGCAACTGCCGGCTTTGAAGAAAGGGACCTGCATCGATATTCTGGTAGAAGCTATGGGGCGTGTCAACTTTGATGAGTCCATCCATGACCGTAAAGGTATCACTGAAAAAGTAGAACTTGTCTGTGGAAAGCAAACTACGGAGTTGAAGAACTGGACAGTTTACAATTTTCCAGTCGATTACTCATTTGTGCAAGACAAAAAATATAAAAGTGGAACGGCCCAGACAATGCCTGCTTATTATAAGGCTACTTTCCATCTGGATAAAGTCGGCGATACGTTCCTTGACATGAGTACCTGGGGTAAAGGTATGGTGTGGGTTAACGGTCTTGCTATCGGACGTTTTTGGGAGATCGGTCCGCAACAAACACTTTTTATGCCCGGTTGTTGGCTGAAAGAGGGAGAAAATGAAATAATTGTCCTTGATCTGAAGGGACCTGAGAAAGCTTCTGTTCGCGGTCTGAAGAAACCCATACTGGATTGGTTGCGTAATGAAGGCGCTTCTACCCATCGAAAGAAAGGTGAACAACTGAATCTGAAGCAGGAAACTCCTGTTGCTACAGGTACGTTTACTCCGGGTAACGGATGGCAGGAGATCCGTTTGGATCGTCAGTATACCGGACGCTTCTTCTGCCTCGAAGCTCTTTCGGCCCAAGACGGAAAGAAGATCGCAGCCATTGCCGAACTCGATGTACTGGGTGCCGACGGTAAGCCAATTTCACGTGAAAAGTGGAGAATACGCTATGCCGACAGCGAAGAGACACGTAGTGGCAACTGTACGGGAGATAAAGTGTTCGACCTTCAGGAATCCACTTACTGGATGACTGTTGCCCGTGATGCTTATCCGCATCAGTTGGTTATTGATTTGGGAGGTGACCATAC
This sequence comes from Bacteroides fragilis, assembly GCF_019583405.1. Classification (GTDB taxonomy): domain Bacteria; phylum Bacteroidota; class Bacteroidia; order Bacteroidales; family Bacteroidaceae; genus Bacteroides; species Bacteroides fragilis_B. The sequence continues at coordinate 78,151 of NZ_SZUU01000004.1, forward strand.
TGTAACCGGTTTCCGCTATCTGCCCCGTGCGGAAAAAGGATACCCTGGTATGATAAAGGATTATCGGGTGTATGTCAAAGGGGAAGAGTTTCAATACTGAAACAGGAATTTTCACTGAAGATTAGGTAGATAGTAATAGTATTAGTGAATGTTATAAGATCCAATTATAACATTCACAATCTATTATGCTATGCTGGCTGATTTCAAAATTACAGAGATGTTTTCTTGAACATATCTTTTCGGTTCATAGAAAAATATTCGGGGGAAAATGGTAACATAATAAATGTTTTGTATCTTTGACCAAAACATAACTTTAAAACATGATGAACACAAAGTCTTTTTTCATGGTTGCCATTGGCGCATTTGTTTTGGCATCTTGTAATTTAAATCAAGTCGACCAAACAGGTCTGTTAACCGCTTCCGTTCGTGATGCACTTAATTCGCCGGCAACTTTATCTATTGCTGATGAGATAGAGTCAGTTGAATATATCCCTTTGGAAATGACCAATGATGATGCCTCGTTGATAGACGGTGTGGTAGACTTTGCCATCACGAGCAAATATATTTATGTATTGGTGGGCAAGGAAGCCCGTATCGTACAGTTCGATCGCCAAGGACACTTTTTACGTACATTCCTTCGCCAAGGGCAAGGTCCCGATGACTTTAATGGTATGATAGGTTTTATACAGGCTGATGAGGCTGATAATCGTTTCTATGTTATCGGCAATAAGGTTGGCATATATACATTGGAAGGCACGTTTGTGGAAGACCTGCCTGTAAATTCTCCCATTATTTATGCTCATCACCTTGGTAACAAGCGCATTGGTGCCATCGCTATGCCTCTTATGCCGTTTCAGAACGGTAGTTTTGGTATTGGGGTATTTCAAGAGGATGGCGGGGCGATAATTACCAAGAACGATTTCTATTCGCCGTTGGTACCCCGTGAAGATTCTGGCTTTACTTTTGGAGTAATGGGTTCACCTTCGGATGGGAAGCAGGCATCAGTCTTGTTTAAAACAGCTAGCAATGATACCATTTACCGTTTGTCAGCAGACACCATACAGCCTGTTTTAGTGGCCGGTCTAAGTAATTCGGATGAAGAGGTTATTCGTGGGCTCAATATTCGCGATATTAAAAGATTCCCTGCTAACGGTGATATTTTTGTAAGTGATATTTTTGAGACACCTCGTCGTTTTTATCTGCGCATGATGCTGAATGAGAAGTATTATGTGGCTTCGGTGGACAAACACAGTGGAGAAACTGTTGTGGAGCAGTGTGATATCCCTGAGACAAGTGCTTATAATTTAGCTGATATCAATATGCAGTTAGGTATGGTAGGTAGTAAGGGGCATAACCGGTTCCCGATATGGGGACGTGTCTTAGGAAATAATCTGGTACAGGTTGTTACACCTTATGAGATAGAAACATTTAAAGAACAAACTCAAATTACTGTACCACAAGAATTGCAAAAAAGAAATGCCAATGAAAATCCGATTTTCATCATATATAAGATAAAATAATATTATTAATTGTTTCCTTTTTCTAAGGTGATATCATTAAAGTATTGGGACAGTCTATTTATCTATCTGTTCTAAAATGCCATTGATATATGCGATAACTATCCCATAGTTAGTCATTGGGACACCTTGTGCTTTAGCTTTGACTATCCGATTCAGGACATGTTTGCGATTGAACATGCAGGCTCCGCAATGAATAATCAGGTTGTAGCAATTCAGGTCCTTAGGAAAATCATTTCCGGAAACAATGTCGATATGCAGTTGCTCTCCGATACGTTTGCGCAACATTCGTGGAAGTTTCACTCTGCCGATGTCTTCGGACAGTGGAGCATGAGTACAGGCTTCGGCTATCAGGACCCGGGAATTTTCTGTCAGTTGGTCGATGATATACGCTCCTTCGGTATAGTAGTCAATGTCTCCCTTGTAGCGGGCAAATAATACCGAGAAGGAGGTTAGCCGGCTCTGTGGCGGTTTCTTTTCGTAGACGGTTCTGAAAACCTGCGAATCGGTAATGATCAATGAGGGGGGAGCTGACAAGGCTTTGAGGGCATTGTCCAATTGGTCGGTTGTGCAGCTCAAGGTGATGCATTTTTTGTCAAGAAGTTCGCGCAGTGTTTGTACTTGTGGCAGGATAAGTCGCCCTTTAGGAGCCTGTATATCCTGTGGCATCACGAGTAGTACCATATCGCCTTCGTTGGCCAAGTCTCCCACAATATCCGGTTGCTCGTTAAGTTCCGGTAACCGATGAAGAATAGATTGACGGATTGAGTCTATGCCCGTTTTTTCTTTGGCACTGACAATCAAAGGACGTTGTCCTGTCTGTTGTTCCAATTTATCGGCGACTTCATCCGGTTTCTCTAACAGATCGGCTTTATTCAGTACCAACAGGTAGGGGATATTCCTCTCTTTCAGTAATTCTATCCATCGTTGCTCTCCAGAAAGTTCCGTATTGCAACAAACCATCAGTGCGATGTCGGCTTTGTCCGCAGCTTGTAAGGTTCGTTCGATACGTAGGGAGCCCAGTTCACCTTCATCGTCGAATCCGGCTGTATCGATGAATACACACGGACCGATACCATGCATTTCTATCGGTTGATATACAGGGTCGGTAGTGGTACCGGCGATGTCCGATACCAAAGCGGCGTTTTGATTGGTCAATGCATTGATCAATGACGACTTGCCACTGTTTCGTTTACCAAACAAGACGATGTGCAGGCGATTGGAGCGGGGAGACGTTTTCAAAACCTGAAGTCCCTTTCTCCTGCCGCAATTTGCTTCAGGTTTTCTAAAGCCCGTTCTCGGATTTTAGGGTTGGGGATATGTTGCATTTCTTGCTTTATCATGGCTACTCCGTGAGCTTTCGTTTCTTCCGAGGCATAATCTTCCAGATATTCCTGTAAGGTTATCAGTGCATTAGGGGAACAGCAGTTGGCTATTTGTCCCGATTTGACAAGTGACATAAACCGGTCACCCGTGCGTCCGGCACGATAACAGGCTGTACAGAAGCTGGGAATATAGCCCAGTTTCAGTAACCAGTTGACCACTTCGTCCAGTGTCCGGGTGTCGCTGACATCGAATTGGGCGGAGTTCTCTTCCGGAGTTTCTGCTTCGGCATAACCGCCTACACTGGTCCGTGATCCTCCGCTGATCTGCGAAATACCTAAGTCAAGCACTTTTTCACGGGTCTTTTGCGATTCTCGTGTGGAAATAATCATGCCTGTGTAGGGTACGCTGATGCGAATAACGGCTACTATCTTTTGGAAGATCTCGTCAGAAATGGCATTTTCAAAGTCTTCGGCATTTATGTCATCGGCCGAGCAGATGCGGGGAACGCTTATGGTATGCGGTCCCACGCCATAAACGGCTTCCAAGTGTTCGGCATGCATCAGCAATCCTACAAAATCATAGCGGTATGTATTCAGGCCGAACAGGACTCCCATGCCTACATCATCAATTCCTCCTTGCATGGCACGGTCCATGGCCTCGGTATGATAGGCATAGTTGCTTTTAGGCCCGGTGGGATGCAGCTGTTCGTAATTCTCTTTATGATATGTCTCTTGAAAGAGGATATATGTACCGATACCTGCATCTTTCAGCTTGCGATAATTCTCTACCGTAGTGGCGGCAATGTTCACGTTTACCCGGCGGATAGCTCCGTTTTTATGATGGATACTGTAGATGGTACGGATTGATTCGAGTATATAATCGATTGAGTTACGCACAGGGTCTTCACCAGCTTCGAGTGCCAGGCGTTTGTGTCCCATATCTTGCAGGGCAATAACTTCCCGGCATATCTCTTCCTGAGTTAACTTTTTGCGGATGATGGTTTTATTTTTGAGATGATACGGGCAGTACACACAACCATTGACACAATAGTTGGATAAGTAAAGCGGAGCAAACATGACGATGCGGTTGCCATAGAATTTTTGCTTGATCTCTTTGGCAAGATGAAAAATCTCTTTAGTAAGATCTTCTTCAGCACATTCCAGCAATATGGCGGCTTCCCGGTGGGTGAGCCCCTTACAAAGGCGGGCTTTCTCTATTAAATTTCGGATAAGTTCCCGGTCATTCCGATGGGCGCGGGCATACTCCAGTGTTTCAATAATTTCCTGATGGTTAATAAAGTCGATAGCATCAGGTGAATCTACTTTATACATGTCTTTTGTTGCTTAGTTGTTATAATCTCCCCGGCTGTAGTCGATGTGATATCCGACCGCTGTCAGTTGCTTTTCCAATAAGGCCAGTCCTTCGGCCGCTTCGGCACCGAAAGCTACTTTCTGGTCGTACAGGTTATATTTGTTTCTCACAATGATAGGCGACAGATTGGGCATGACCACATTGGCGCCGGCAAGAATGCCCCGTATTCTGCCGTCCGGTGCCAGGCTTGCCAACGCAGTTGTCGAAGGGATCAGTGCCTTGGGATGCATCAGCCTGAAGATAGAGAGCAGTAACAAGGTCAGCTCTACACTACCTGCTTTTTCGTCACAGAACGGGGTTCGCTGATGGGGGATAAAAGGTCCGATACCAATCATTTCCGGTTGGAAGTTTTCGATAAAACGTATATCCTCTATCAAAAATTCCACTCTTTGATGAGGAGTCCCTACCATGATGCCTGTTCCGGTCTGGAAACCGATTCGTTTGAGTTCCTGGAGGCATTTGATACGTCTTTCGTTGGACATTTCATAGGGGTGCAGACAGTAGTAATGCCCTCTGTTGAATGTTTCGTGGCGTAACAGATACCGATTGGCGCCTTTCATAAAATAGCGTTCGTAAGCTTTCGTCGGTTTTTCACCGATAGACAGCGTGATGGCACATTCGGGATATCGCCGGCGGATTTCCGCAATGATCTCCTCCATGTCATTGTCCGACCGTTTCGGATCTTCGCCTCCCTGGAGAACGAATGAGCGGAATCCGAGTTTGTAGCCATGTTCGCAACAATCCCAAATCATCTCCTTACTGAGTCGGTAGCGATCGGCTCGCCAATTGTCTTTCCGGATACCGCAATAGTTGCAGTTATTCCGGCAATAATTACTTATTTCGATCAGTCCGCGTATGTAGACTCCCTGTCCGAAGTGTGCGGTCGCTACTTCCCGTGCCTGCTGATTGATGTATGCCAAGGCTTCATCATCATAGTGCGACAACAGGTGTGCGAACTCTTCGGAGGTGAGGGTGCGCTCCTCCCTTAATTTATCTATGAGTTTCTTCATACGATTCACGGCGTTTTATCAGTTCCTGGTTCAACTGCCGGCGTCCACCGATAGCGTCATTATGGGCACTGGGGCCGCTGATACATCCGCCTTCGCAGGCCATGACTTCAATGAACTGTCCTTGTGCTTTGCCTGTTTTGGCAGCAGCACGCAGCAAGCCTATGTTTTTCTTGTTCAGGTCCGAGACCTGGATGGCGGAGAATTTCTTAGCCTCTTCGCCTAAGTAGGCCTTAATAGCTCCCATCACACCACCTGCCTGAGCAAAACCGTGTGCTTCGCGTACCGAAGTATAGAGTACTGAGAATGGCTGTGTCTGTTCAAGTTGGATGTCCAGTCCCTCAAAGATCGAAGCCATTTCCTCAAAGGTAAGTATATAGTCCACACATTCATCGCGGCGGGCTTCCTTACGTTTGGCCACACACGGGCCGATAAACACGATCTTTGCATCCGGGTGGCGTTCCTTGGCGATGCGGGCGGCATAATACATCGGGGATCCCGTAGAAGAAACATAAGGCTTCATTCCTGGTATGTGCTTGTTCACTAATTCGATGTAAGACGGGCAGCAAGAGGTTGTCATGAACGGCTGTCCCTCTTCCAGTTTCTCTTTCAGTTCGGCAGCTTCGTGACTTACGGTGTCCATAGCTCCCTGTGCCACTTCGACTACATCGGCAAATCCCATCTGGCGAAGCGCTCCGTATACTGCTTCGATGGATGTATTGAATTGTCCGAGTATAGAGGGAGCAGGTATCGCTATCATCTTTTCACCGCTGCGGATGCCTTCAAGGACATCAAAAGCCTGGGAAATCTCGAAAATGGCTCCGAAAGGACAAGCATTGAGGCACTTGCCACAGTAGATACATTTGCTTTCATCAATATGTTCGATGCCGTTCTCGTCTTTGCTGATAGCTTTCACGGGACAGGCTTCTTCGCAAGGAACCGGAATGAATACGATGGCGTGGTACGGACAGCTTTGATGGCACTTCCCGCAACTGATACAAGCGTCGTGGTCAATCTTTGCCTGTCCGTTTTTTCGGAAGCGGATGGCATCCTTGGGGCAGTTCATATAGCAACTGCGGGCTACACAACCACGGCAGAGGTTGGTCACCTCATAGTTAACCTGTACGCAAGATGAACAAGCTTCATCGATGACGCAGAGTATATTTTCTTTCTGTTTGTTTTTACGTTCCAACGCCTGGCGTGCGTATTCCGAAAGTGGAGTGAGCTCGTCCGTTTCGTCTGTCATATCGAAACCCAACAAGGGGAAAAGTTTATATTTGTATACAGCACGCTCTTTGTGGATACAGCAGCGTCCGAGCGGGCGTGAACGGCGAGGGCTCAGTTCAATGGGAAGTCTGTCAATTTCATTCGTTAATTTGTTCTCTTTCCAGAGATTTACCAATTTTGCCAGCAACTTGTGGCGCACAATCATTACGTTGTTGGTGAAAGCCATATTTGAGTATTTAGAATTAGGGTTACAAAGATACGGCTTGTAGAAGTATTCTGCAAGCGTGCATTAATATTTGTTTTTTATTCCTTAATTATTTAACGCTGAACCACTCTTTAAATTCAGCTACACGTGCTTTACTGACTAAAATCTTCTCTCCTGATACCGAATGACGAAGATTGATGGAAAGACGACTGTTGAACCAGAGGTCTATATCCTTGATGGCTTCCCGTGAAAGGAGATATTGGCGGTTGGCCCGGAAAAAGAGTGTCGGGTCCAGACATTCGGTCAATTCGTCGAGGGTTTGTGGGAATGAATATTCCGTCCCGTCTGTCAGAACAGCTTTCACCTGGCAATCTCTGATGTAGAACAACAGGATCATATCAACCGAAACGGGGAGCAGTTTATCGCCTTTTATCGGAATCAGGAAATGGGTTTTATAGCTTTCCTGCTTTTTTAACATACGCATCAGGTTCACAAGTTCGTTTGTTTCCGGACCGGTAGGTTTGGAATTGCCGGAACTGAACAGGGTCAGTTTTTCTAATGCCTGTTCTATATCCTGTCTTCCGATAGGTTTCAGTAAATAATCGATGCTGTTGACTTTGAAAGCCCGTAAGGCATATTCGTCATAGGCAGTAGTGAAAATAATGGGGCAGGTGATGTGGACGTGTTCGAAGATCTCAAATGCCGACCCGTCTGCCAAGTGGATATCCATAAATACCAGATCGGGCATTGAATGATCGGTGAACCACTCGATGGTATCGGCGATACTGTCGAGTTCCGTTACGATTTCTATTTGCGGGCAGACTTCGCCGAGTAGTGAAGTCAGGTTTCGTACCGCTGCTTTTTCGTCTTCAATGATGATTGCTTTCATAGGTCTTTCCGGATGAGGGGTATACGAACGGTGAAGTTTCTGTCTTCTGTGATTTGTATTTCTTGTCGGAACAAGAGGCGATAGCGTTTGTCGAGATTGACCAGCCCAATGCCGGTACCGGTTGTAGCTGTCAGTTTAGACTGTATGGGATTGCTCACCAGGAGTCCCTCCTCCGAATCGGTCGCGATTGTGATGGTAAGAGGACGGCGGTTGCTGATCTCATTATGCTTTACGGCATTTTCAATCAGCATTTGTATGGACATGGGGGGAAGCAAATACTCTTCGGAATTATGAGTTATATTGATCTCGAATCGCAGATTATCTTCAAAACGCATTTTAAGGAGAAAGATGTAGGCTGACACAAAGTCCATTTCTTCACGTAGAGTGACGCATTGCGACTCGTTGCCTTGCAATGTGTATCGTAGTACGCGTGACAGTTCCTGGATGTAATCTTGTGCCCGGTCTTGATTTTCACGAACGAGCGAACGCAGTGTATTGAGCGAATTGAAAAGCATGTGTGGGTTCAGTTGGTTTTTCAGCACTTCGAACTGGTTGCGTATGTTTTCTGCTTTTAATTGTTCGTTTTCAACGATTACTTGCTGTTGGCGACGAATCAGGTAGATGATATAGCAACTGCTGGTCACCAGGCAGGACATAATGAAATCGCGTAATGGATGCAGGTAGTGGTGCACCATGGCATCTATAGCGGGAATATCAAATGTCTTGTGCAAATATACAAAGCATTGTCCCAGGAAATTGCTCAATATCCAGGTCAGTACAAAAGAGAGAATAATCTTTTGCCATGTGATTTTCATTGAGGTCTGATTGAAATGAAACAGTCGGGTGTTGACTGCAAACAGAATCAGCAATGACAAGAAAGTAAAGAGGACTTCGTTGGCTACATCAGCGAATTTCATCCCGGGAAAAAGGGTATGACTCTCAAATCCGTCAAAAAGAGAGACTGATTCGGGAAAATGGATAAGTACCGCCACCGCCAACGAGATGATGATGGTGGATAGGAGGTATTTATCGTTGTATATAGCTCGGATTCGTTTCATGGGGACAAAGATAAGACAATACACCGGATTATTTTTGTATTCTCGCCGTTACATACATGCCGGGACGGAACTGTCGGTTGACATCGTCGATACGGGCATATACTTCGAGCGAACGGCTTACTTCATCCACTTTCTGACCGATGGAGACCAGGGTAGCCTTGAACACTGTTTTGCCCATACCGTTGACCCGAAACTGGACGGGACTGCCTACTTTCATGTCCGCCAGGTCTTTTTCATAAGTTGTCAGGCAAAGCAGGGGAGCTGATTTGTCGATGACCTCACAAAGTGCTTCACCCGGTTGGATGTATTTACCGATATTCATTGCCACATCGCTGATATAACCATTGATGGGAGCCTTTACCTGTAACAAGGGCTGAATGCCGCTTTTCAGTAACTCTTCCGGGACGATGCCCAATAGGGTAAGTTGTGCTGCCGTAGCTTCCAGCTTGCTTTTCATTGACAGATAGTCTGCTTTGCTCTGTTGAAACTTCTTTTGCGAAGCGGCTTGCTCGGTCGAGAGAGTTTTTTGCCGTTCATATTCGGCCTGCAGATATTCTGCTTGGGCGTGGCTGTCGAGATAGGTTTGTTGCAGTGCGATGAAGTCGGGGTTCTCGAGTGTTGCCAGCAGGGCACCTTGCCGTACTTGTTGCCCCGGTAAGAGTGAGGTGTGTCTCACTACTCCTCCCATAGTGAGGGCCACCGTAGCTTGACGTTGGGGAGGCAATACAATGGTGCCGTTGAAAGATACTTGATTGGGTTTTGAAGTAGCCGATGTTATTCCGTCTACTTGGGTCGTAACAGTATCAGTCGGGATGTCGGCAATAGCAGGAGTCGGAACTATGGTTTCGGATGTCTGTTCAGGGTTTTTGCATGCCGCAAGAACCAATAAGAGGACCGGATAAAATATTTTTTTCATATTCTTTTTATGTTTCAACAGGTTATTGATAAAGTTCGTATTCTAAAGAAGCTATGTTGTATTGATATATAGTTTCGATATAGCCTTTGCGTATTTCACGGGCAGCACTGATCGACTGGATAAATTCCGCAATACCGGTTTCGCTGTGTTGCAATTGCAGATTGGCTGTTTTTACCAGTTCGTCCGCCTCTTTGAGTGCCGACGAAGTATAGAACCGGAGACTTTCTTCGTAACGTCGCAAGGCAGCACTCAACTCTGTTATTTTATTGTTCAATTCTCGGATGTTGGCTTCGGCCTGTATTTGTGCCGCCGAAACTGCTAATTTCGCTTGTTTGATCCGACTTTTTTGTGGCAGGAAGTAGATCGGGAAGGATACACCCACCATCCAGGCATTTAGATTTTTCAGTGGCAAAATATCCTGGCGGCTGTATCCGATACTTAATTCCGGAAAGAAACGGCTGCGTTCTACATTCAGGGCCGCCCGTGCTTCGGAAGCTTGGCTGTTGAAGAATCCGAGATGGGCTTCGGAGATGCTTCTCTGTTCGCAATCGGTGGGGAAGAGCGTCATCATCGTATCTTTCGGTGTAATCGGTGCATCTGCATAACAACTCCATTGGAAGCGGGCCAAAGCTACTTTTTTCTCTTCTTGTGCCTGGAAGAGTCGATTGTGTAAATCGGCTGCCAGTGTAGTCATCATGTTTTTTTCCAATAAGGTGATTTCTCCCTGTTCGTATCTCAACTCACCGATACGCCTTAAATCGGCAGCCATCCGATCCTGATCGTGATAGAGTGAAGATATTCCGGAGGCATACTGATAATAGGCCCATGCGCGTTTTACTTCTGCCGTAATCTCCTTTTCGACCATTTGGCGGTAGTAAGTGTTTGTTTGTACTTGTCGGTTGACAAGTACATTTTTGTAAAACGGCGTCAACAATGAACCCAGATTCTGTTCGAAAGCTATTTCCTTATCTTTCTTATTTTCACCATTCAACTGTCCCCACGAATAGTTGAATGTGGTGGGAGTCGCTTCTACAATGTCTCCCCATCCGGCTTGTGCCTGCCGGATGGCCGTTGTGGCTATCTTCAGTCTTGGGTGGTTTTGCTTGGCTATCTCTATCGCTTGTTCCAGGCTGACGGTTTGTGGGGCCTGTGCCGTGGCGGTGGCACTCAGCAGAAGTGCCGGTAGCAGGATGAACAGATGCAACCGTCTCTTAGGCTGTTTCCAACCGGCACTTGCCGCATTGACTATTTTATAAAAGACCGGAAGGATAATCAACGTTAATATAGTGGATAGAATCAATCCTCCGATTACAACTGTTGCCAGAGGGCGTTGTACTTCTGCTCCGGCAGATGTGGCGATGGCCATTGGTACGAAGCCCAGTGAGGCTACCAATCCGGTGAGAAATACCGGACGTAGCAGGTGAGGTGTCCCTCTTTTTATAATCTGATTGGTGGTCATGGCATATTTATTTTGTTTTCTTAAATCGTTGAAGTGATTGATCATCAGGATCCCATTTAGTACCGCTACGCCAAACAAAGCGATGAATCCTACTCCTGCTGAGATACTGAACGGAAGCCCGCGTAACCAGAGTGCCAGAATGCCGCCTATCAGTGATAATGGTACTGTAGAGAATACCATCAGCGTATAGGTCACATTCTTGAAAGCGAAGAACAGAATCAGTAGAATCAGCATCAAAGCTACCGGTATTACAATGGTTAGTGTACGGATAGCATTCTGTAAATTCTCAAACTGTCCTCCGTATTCAAAGTAATATCCGGGTTTTAACTTGATATTCTTGTCCAGTGTCTGTTGTATTTCCGATACTACCTGCTGAATATCGGCATCACGTACGTTGACTCCGATTACGATGCGGCGTTTGGTGGCATCGCGGTTGATCTGGAGCGGTCCGTTCACCAAGTCGATGCTTGCCACTTCGCTGACAGGAATCTGTACGCCTTCCGAAGTGCGTATGAAGAGTTTGTCGAGGTTGAGGTCCGCCACTTTTTCCTGATCAAGGCGTACTACTAAATCGAATCTTCTTTCATTTTCGAATACGACACCACTTACTTCACCTGCATAGGCTGTACGGATCATCGTATTCAATTCTTCGATATTAATGCCGTATCGGGCTATTTTTCCGCGGTTGTATTTCACTACCAGTTGGGGCAGTCCCATAGTCTGTTCGACAATGACATCGGAGGCACCCGGAACTTGCTCGACGAAGCGAGCGGCTTCTTTCGCCTTTGCGTAAAGTTCGTGAGTATCCTCACCATATAACTTGACAGCTATATCGGCTTTGGCTCCGGTCATCAGTTCATTGAAACGTAACTGGATGGGTTGTGAGAAGTTGAACTCTGCACGATTTTCCAGGGGCTGGAGGGCTTCTTTCATCTTTTCTACCATTTCCGCCCGGTTCGATGCAGAGGTCCATTCTTTAAAGGGTTTCATCACAATCATTACATCGGCATCTTCTACTGCCATTGGATCGGTGGGGACCTCGGCTGTACCTATCTTGGCGACGACATGTTTGATTTCCGGGAACCGGTCCATCAATAATTTTTCGGCCTGATTGGAAACTTCGATGCTCTCCGAGAGTGAGCTGCCGGCCGGTAATGTCATTTGCATGGCAAAGTCCCCTTCGTCCAAAGTAGGGATAAACTCAGCTCCCAGTCGTCCGAAAAGCAGAAAAGAACCGATTAAGGCAGCGAAGGCCACAGTGACTGTTTGCCATTTGAAGCGGAGGCAGAAATGCAGGCACCGTTGATATATGACATTGAGTTTTTCAAAGAAACGGTCTGCAAATGTAGGTTTTACCATAATGGTGTGTTTTAAAAAAAGAGAAGCCATCATGGGTACATAAGTCAGAGAGAGAAGCAGTGCGCCGATAATGCAGAATACCAATGTCTTTGCCATCGGAGTAAAATATTTTCCTTCGATCCCGCTCAGTGTCAGTATGGGGAAGAATACGATCAGGATGATGAATACGGCGAATGTGGCCGAACGTACCACACCCGAAGCACCTTTCTCCACTTCTTCGTCCATTTCGGTTCCCGATAAAGTGCGTCCTTTCAGTTTATTGCTGTATAGGTGGGCAAGTATGCCTTCTACTATCACGATGGAACCGTCTACTACGATACCGAAATCAATGGCGCCGAGGCTCATCAGATTGGCTGTCACTCCGAAAACACGCATAAGGATGAATGCAAAGAGCATAGCCAGAGGAATGACTGAAGCTACGATAAGTCCGGCACGTATGTTACCCAAAAAGATGATAAGTACCACAAATACGATAATAGCTCCTTCAATCAGGTTGTGCACTACGGTAGAGATATTCCGGTTTACCAGTTCCGAACGGTTCAGATACGGCTCTATTCTTACTCCTTCGGGCAATAGTTTCTGTATTTTTTCTACCCGTTTTTCCAGCTCTTGTGTGACTACATTGGCATTGGCCCCTTTCAACATCATGGCGATACCTCCCACACATTCTCCTTCTCCGTCTTTGGTCATTGCCCCAAAACGTTTGGGCGCTCCAAAACGGACAGTACCCACATCGCTGATGTGTACCGGGATGCCGTTGCGGTTGGCGACTACAATCTGCTCGATGTCTTTAGTGCGGCTGATCATGCCCTCCGAACGGATGTAATAAGCGCTTTTGGCTTTTTCGATGTAGCTTCCTCCGGTGTTCTGGTTGTTTTTGCTCAGCGCTTCGAATACTTCGCCGATGGTGATGTTCAATGAAAAAAGGGCATCCGGGTCAACGGCTACTTCATATTGCTTCAGATAGCCGCCAAAACTGTTGATTTCTACAATACCCGGTATACCGGATAACTGGCGTTTTACCATCCAGTCTTGAATGGTGCGCAGTTCCATGGCATCATATTTATCTTCGTAGCCGGGTTCTACTTTCAGGATGTACTGATAGATCTCTCCTAATCCGGTAGTGATGGGCATCATTTCCGGCATGCCCAGCTCTGGTGGGATTTCTCCGGTTACCGATTGAATCTGTTCGTTAATTAACTGCCGGGCATCGAGGGTCGGTACGCTTTCTTTAAATACGACTGTTACCACCGACAGTCCGAAGCGACTTACCGAACGAATATCTTCCACGTTCATGATATTGCTCATGGCAATTTCGATGGGCATCGTGATTAGTTGTTCCACTTCCTGAGGGGCAAGTGTGGGAGAGACTGTTACGATCTGTACCTGATTGTTGGTGATGTCCGGTACGGCATCGATCGGCAGAGTCAACATTGCATATATGCCTCCGATAAGAAGGAAGAGTGTAGTAAGTCCTACAAATAATTTCTTTTTTATGGAAAAACGTACAATGGCTTTAAACATAGTCTTTAAGTGTTTGAATGTCGGTACAAAGGTAAGTTGCCGGGATATTCATTGTTAACGGAAAACTGTGAGGCGGATAGATTGACCGGTGAAATGTCAAAATGTGGAGATGAAGTGAATTGGAATAGCTGAAAAAAACTATCTTTGCATATCAACAACACATCACAAAGATAAGATTATGAAGAAAAAAGTACTTTCCTTGCTGGCATTCCTTCCGGCATTTACGACAGTGATGGCCCAGCAGACGGCAGAAGTGCCGGATGTATGTGCATTTGTCAACCCGATCATCGGAACCAATGGTATGGGGCATACTTTTCCCGGTGCCTGTGCTCCGTTCGGACTTGTACAGTTAAGTCCGGATACAGATACGATTCCTCACAACATAGATGGAACTTATCAAAAAAATGCGTATGAATATTGTGCCGGATATCAGTACTATGATCCAACGATTGTGGGATTCAGCCATACCCATCTGAGTGGTACGGGGCATTCGGATCTGGGTGATGTTTTGATTATGCCCGCCACAGGTCAACTGAAGTTGAATCCCGGAAGAGCCGGTACTCCTGACGAGGGATACCGTTCCCGTTTCAGTCATGACACGGAGGTTGCTCGTCCGGGGTATTATGAAGTGGAGCTTGCTGATTATGGTATAAAGGCACAACTGACAGCTACTCAACGGGTAGGAATACATAAATATACTTTTCCCGATAATGCGGACGGACACATCATTCTTGACCTGATACACGGAATCTACAACTATGATGGAAAAACTCTATGGGCTAATTTACGTGTGGAAAATGATACATTACTGACGGGCTATCGTATAACGAACGGATGGGCACGTACCAATTACACATATTTTGCCATCTCTTTGTCTCAGCCCATCAAGGATTATGGGTATACGGATAAAGGGAAAGCTCTGTATAAAGGTTTTTGGCGACGGTTTAATACCGACCGTAATTTTCCGGAAATGACCGGTCGGAAGCTGGTGGCTTACTTTAATTTCGATACCCGGCAGAATCCGGAGTTAGTGATAAAAGTCGCTCTTTCAGCTGTGAGCACAGAAGGTGCAGTAAAGAATTTACAGGCAGAGGCTGCCGGAAAAACTTTCAATCAATTGGTTGCCGAGGCAAATTCTGCATGGAATCGTGAGTTGGATGTACTCGAAGCCAAAGGAACTCCCGATCAGTTGGCCATGTTTTATACTTCATTGTATCATACCATGATTAACCCGTCTGTTTATATGGATGTAGACGGTCGGTATCGTGGACTCGATCATAATATCCATATTTCCGAAGGATTTACCAATTATACTATTTTCTCATTATGGGATACATATCGTGCGGAGCACCCTTTCTTGAACTTGCTAAAACCCCGGCAAAATACGGACATGGTGCAGTCTATGATCCGTCATCAGCAGCAAAGTGTACATGGCATGTTGCCGGTTTGGAGCCTGATGGGCAATGAAGGCTGGTGTATGAGCGGTTATCATGCAGTGTCTGCTTTGGCTGATGCGGTTGCCAAAGGAGCGGATATATCTGTCCGGGAGGCGTTGAAGGCAATGGATCATACGGCTAATGTTCCTTATTACGAAGGAGTTGAAGCTTATAAAAGACTGGGCTATGTACCTTTCGATCAAAGTGGGACGGCTGCTTCCACCACATTGGAATACGCCTATGACGATTGGACTATTTACCGGACGGCTCTGTTGGCCGGAGACGACCAGTTGGCCGATCTTTATAAGAAAAGGGCGGATAATTACCGGAATGTTTTCGACACTTCGTCTGGTTTTGCCCGTCCCCGTTATAGTAACGGAGAGTTCAGGAAAGAATTTGATGCAATGCAGACTTATGGGGAAGGATTTATAGAAGGAAATTCATGGAATTTCTCTTTCCACGTGCCTCATGATGTGGCCGGATTGATTCGTCTGATGGGAGGTGAGAAGAGATTTGTCAGTCGGTTGGATACACTGTTCTCAATGGCACTTCCCCGCAAATATTACGAAAAGAATGAAGATATCGCTGAAGTAAGTCTGGTGGGAGGGTATGTACATGGCAACGAGCCCAGTCATCACATTCCGTATCTGTATGCTTGGACTTCCCAACCCTGGAAGACGCAATACTGGCTGCGGACGGTCATGAACCGGATGTATAAAAATGATATTGACGGCCTGGGCGGCAATGATGATTGCGGGCAGATGTCTGCCTGGTATCTGTTTACGGCAATGGGATTTTATCCGGTTTGCCCGGGTACTGACCAATATGTATTGGGAGCACCTTATCTGCCGTATATCCGTATGAATCTGCCCAATGGCCGCACTTTCGAAATAAAAGCGCCAAAGGTGAGCGATCGTAATTGCTATGTCCGGCAGGTGAAGCTGAACGGAAAGGTTTACGATAAGATGTATATTACTCATGCTGACCTTTTGGCAGGAGGAACACTTGAGTTTGATATGGCTGCTTCTCCGAATAAGAGGAGGGGGCTTGCAAAAGAAGCTAAACCTTATTCCATGTCTGAAGAGTAGGCTGCTTTCAAACATTCTGCCGGGGCTGCTTGTTAATTATTTGATAAACCAAATAATAAGATATGAAAGCATTTTTTTCTTTCGTAGCAGCCTTGGTACTTTCACTGTCGATGGCTGCTCAGAATAAATCATTCTATGACTTCACTGTGAAGACCATAGATGGCAAAGAGTATCCACTGTCAGGTCTGAAAGGCAAGAAGGTGCTGGTAGTGAATGTCGCCTCCAAGTGTGGACTGACTCCGCAATATGCAGAGTTGCAGGAGTTGTATGATCAATATAAAGATCAGAACTTTATGATTATCGGCTTTCCTGCCAATAACTTCATGGGACAAGAGCCGGGGACAAACGAAGAGATCGCCAAATTTTGTTCGGTAAACTATGATGTTACTTTCCCGATGATGGCCAAGATTTCGGTAAAGGGTAAAGATATGGCTCCACTTTATCAGTGGCTGACTGAGAAGAAGCTGAACGGGAAGCAGGATGCGCCCGTACAGTGGAATTTTCAGAAGTTTATGATTGACGAGAATGGAAATTGGGCCGGTTTCGCAGCTCCTAAAGAAAGTCCTTTTTCTGAGACTATTATCAGTTGGATAGAAAAGAAGTGATTTAATGTGTCAAAACTCACCACAGAGGACACAGAGTAACACAGAGACGATTTTAAGTTGTTGATTATTAATAAAAAGACTCTGTGCTACTCTGTGTTACTTCGTAGTGAAAAGAGTTTCTACACAGCCTCTTTTGGGGAAGTGGAAGAGAAAATCCCTACTTTTTCTATTTCACTTTCAAAGTTCGGTGTGAAGACACCTTTTCCTAAATTCGTTTTGATTTCTTCATAGCTCCAGAAACGTCCGCCATCTAATTCATCGCTGGGATGTATTTCTCCGTCGTACACCGTTTTATGCACAAAGACTAATTCCCGTTCACGGGCAGACTCAAAGACATAGCTTGTCAGGAGTTCTGGTGTGAAGTCTGTGATGTCTAATTCTTCGGCGACCTCTCTCTTTAAAGCTATTTCTACACTCTCTCCCAGATCGATGTGTCCGCCTACGGCGGTATCCCATTTGCCCGGCTGTATATCCTTCCATTCAGGGCGTTTCTGCAAGTAAAGTTCACCTTTTGAGTTAAATACGTGCAGATGGACAACCGGATGCAATAGCTTGCTTCCGCTATGGCATTCGCCGCGTGTAGCAGCTCCTGTAATAGTTCCCTGTTCGTCTACGATGGGAAACATTTCCTGATTATTATCGCTTTGCATATCTTAAGGTATTAATAAGGATGAATCGCCGTAGCTCAGGAAGCGGAAATCGTGGCTGAGTGCATAGTCGTAAATTGTACGCCAGTTCCCTTTGACAAATGCCGAGACCAATAATAGCAGGGTGCTCTGTGGCTGATGAAAATTGGTAACCATTGCTTTGACTATTTTGTATTCGTACCCCGGAGCAATAATAATTTGTGTACTGGTGTGCAATGCTTCCATACCGTGACGGTCGAGATAACCTAATATCTTCTGTAAAGCTACAACAGGGCGTACGTCACATTCCGTTTCGTAAGGTTGCCACTGTTTTACATGCAATTGTTCTTCCGTAGCTTCCGGGTTGTTGGCCAGCGTTACACCGATGTGGTAGAGACTTTCAAGGGTACGTACGGAAGTTGTTCCTACGGCAATGGCACAAGCGTCGTGGTCTATCAGCTTTTTGATAATACTGCGTGATACGGATATATATTCCGTATGCATTTCGTGCCCCTCTATCTCTTCACTTTTTACCGGTTTAAAAGTACCGGCGCCAACATGGAGGGTCAGTTCCTCGAGGTCGATCCCTTTTTCGGTCAGGGCATCCAGTACACGAGGGGTGAAATGTAAACCTGCCGTAGGAGCGGCCACCGAGCCTTTTATTTTTGAATAGACTGTCTGATAGGTCTCTTTATCACTTTCTTCCGTATCCCGGTTGAGATATGGAGGGATGGGTAACTCGCCGAATACTTCGAGAATATCGGCAAAGGTGACTTCCGGATTATCCCAGTTGAAATCTATCCAATGACTGGTTCCACGACACTCGCCACGAGTAGCCGTCAGGGTGATGGGGAATCCTTTTACAGTCATTTCACGACGTAACGGACCGTCTTTCCATTTTTTCAGGTTACCGATCATGCAAAGCCACGCCGCATGTTCCGTTTGCTGGAAATTGAGTACATAGTCGTTGGGCTGAATGGGTTCCAGGCAAAATACCTCGATGAGCGCTCCTGTCTCTTTGCGGAAATGGAGTCGCGCCTGAATAACCTTGGTATTGTTGAATATCATCAGACTTCCGGTAGGCAAGTGTTTCGGTAAGGAGGTGAATACATCTTCGCTGACTTCGCCGTGACGGTAAATAAGTAACTTAGACTGGTCCCGCATAGGCAACGGGAATTTAGCGATGCGTTCATCCGGCAATGGATAATTGTATTCGCTAATACGGATATGTTTCGGGTTTTCTTTCATCATTTCTTTCTTTGCGACGACAAAAGTAGTTATATTTGCCTTAATTTGTAGATTGTAAATGGTAAATTGTAAACAGAACGATGAAAATAGGTGATAAAGTGCGCTTCCTCAGTGAGGTGGGCGGAGGAATCGTAAAAGGATTCCGGGGAAAAGATATTGTATTGGTGGAAGATGCTGATGGATTTGATATCCCGATGCAGATACGCGAGTGTGTGGTGATCGATACGGATGATTATAATATGACCCGGAAGGCTGCTCCTGCGCCAAAGAAACCCGAAGAACCCGTCAAACCGGTAAAGCCTGAGATTCCGGTAGTTCGTTCGGCCGAAGTGCGGGGTGGTGATGTTTTAAATGTTTTTCTGGCTTATGTGCCCGAAGACGTGAAAGCTATCAGCAGTACTTCGTTTGAGGCTTATTTGGTAAATGACAGCAATTATTATTTGTATTATACGTATCAGAGTGCCGAAGGAAAGGCTTGGAAAACCCGTTCACATGGACTGGTGGAACCCAATACGAAGCTTTTGTTGGAAGAGTTTACTAAAGATATGCTGAATGAAATGGAGCATGTAGCTGTTCAGTTCATTACTTTTAAAGATGGACGGACAGCACCTTTGAAACCTGCGGTTTGTGTGGAGCTGCGTATCGATACGGTGAAGTTCTATAAGCTGCATACATTCCGTGAGTCGGACTTCTTTGAACAGCCGGCTTTGGTTTATGATATTGTGAAAGACGATGTTCCTACCCGTCAGGTATTTGTTTCGGCTGAGGAACTGCAGTCTGTACTGATCCGGAAGAAAGAAGTGGATAAACCTAAGTCACAACCGATTGTGAAACGTGGTGGAAAGAATGAAATTCTTGAAGTGGACTTGCACATCAACGAGCTGCTGGATGACACACGTGGCATGGGGAATGCCGAGATACTGAATTATCAGTTGGATAAATTCCGTGAAGTGATGGAGAAGTACAAAACCAAACGTGAACAAAAAATAGTTTTCATTCATGGCAAAGGTGACGGAGTGCTTCGTAAAGCATTGATTGATGAATTAAAGCGAAAATATAGTAATTGCCGCTATCAGGATGCTTCTTTCCAGGAATATGGTTTCGGAGCGACGATGGTGACCATTAAATGATGCTTCTATGCCTGTTATTGGGATGTGCGTGTTTCTGAAATTAGAGAGGTGACAAAAAAGGAAATTAAGTGAATTGATGCAGTGTAAACGGGTGGAAGGATGAAAGAAATGTGGATAATTACTAAAATTATACATTGATGTATTATACATTGATGTATAATTTGTATCTTTGTTCTATGATAAAGAAGGAAACAGCTTATGAAATCACCTTTTCAGTATGGTACACTGGTCGATAAAGAGAATTTTGTCAACCGGGTAGAAGAACGCAAACAACTGAAAGAGTTGTTAGGTTCGGGTATTAACGTAATGCTCATCTCTCCACGTCGTTGGGGAAAATCTTCACTTGTCAAAGTAGCGATGGACGAGTTGATGCATGAAGATAAACAGGTTCGTGTCTGTTATATCGATGCATTCAGTATCAAGACCGAATCCGAGTTCTACCGGATCTTTGCCCGTGAAGTCATCGCTTGCGCTGCATCTACGCTTGAAAAACGATTGGAAGATGTAAGACACTTTTTGAAAACTGTTTCACCCAGTATCACGCTGAAAAGCACCCCTACCGATACGATGTCTTTTGACTTGAAATTCGAATTGGAAGAAAGGGATGTTATGGAAATACTGAAATTGCCCGAAAAGATAGCCATAGCCAAAAGCATACGGCTGATAG
Source organism: Bacteroides fragilis (assembly GCF_019583405.1). Classification (GTDB taxonomy): domain Bacteria; phylum Bacteroidota; class Bacteroidia; order Bacteroidales; family Bacteroidaceae; genus Bacteroides; species Bacteroides fragilis_B. The sequence goes on from NZ_SZUU01000004.1 coordinate 98,809, forward strand.
TCTGCATCGACGAATTTCAACAACTGGCACAACTATCCGGCTACAGAGATCTGGAAGGTAAAATGCGTTCTGTCTGGCAAAAACAGCAACAAGTATCTTATTGCTTCTACGGAAGCAAACGACACATGATGCTGGATATTTTCAACAACTCATCCAATCCTTTCTATCGTTTCGGGCAGGTACTATTCCTGCAAAAGATTAAGAAGGAGGAGTGGGTACCTTTTATCGTCAATGCCTTCAAGCGGACGAATAAAGAAATCAGCAAAGAGCAAGCCGAACAGCTGTGTGACATCGTGAAGTGCCATTCATGGTATCTGCAACAGTTGTGTTACTTCGTCTGGAGTGGCACTTCCGACAAAGTGACTGACGAAACCATTGAAATGCGTACCCGGCAATTGATAGATACCAATATGCCTATGTTCATGAATGATACTGAAAATCTGACCGCTGCGCAAACTGCCATGTTACGTGCCGTAGCCAATGGTGAATACCGCTTCAATTCTATTCCTGTAGTGCGGAAATATGAATTGGGAAGTGCACAAACCATCACCCGCAACAAACGCATGCTGACCGAACGTGATTTTATTGAGAAGGAGGGGGAACTGTATGTGTTTTCTGATCCTGTATTCGAACTTTGGTTTAAGAGGGAGTATTGTTGAGCTGAATTGTAAGGGGAAAACCGGCTGTTTAACAATGTTAATGTCAATTTCCGTTTATTTTATTCTTGTGTGCAAATAACAAGCCTTTTGCATTTAAAACACTTGTTATTTGCATTCAAAGAATAAACTTTAACTCTGTGTTAAAACAAAGCTTTTACTGACAGATGTTTTTAACTTTGAATAGTTTGTATTTCAGCTTGTTAAGTTTGATTTTTACTTTTAGCCTCACTGAAGGTCTCTGCAGTATAGAGCCAATATACTTGCTTTTTTGTCAACTATACACAGGGGATTTGCCCTATCCGTTTATTTCCTTTTGCCTTATTCAGTGCCGCTATCAGATACCTTCCTTTTGCCCCTATGTCACTCCAGCAAGTGTTGGCAATCAGTCGCCACACCGTCGCTGGTACTATTGTGTTATGATGTATTTTATTTTAATACAGTGATTTATGAAAAAGTGTTTTGAAAAGGGTAACGGTTTAACAACGTGTTAACTGCCTTTGTTTTCAGTGTTCTTTCATTCCTCAAATAACTCCATCACAAAGATTCTATCTTTTTCAGAAGTAACAAAAGTATTCTAAGAAAGATAGCTAAAAGTATGAAATCGAAAACAGAGCAACACATAGATACTTTAGTTTCTTGATAATCAAAAATATAAAAAACGACTATGAAAACTTCTGAAAAATATATTCAGTGAATATTAATTTATATCTTTGTCGCTGAAAATATATCTCACTGAATATGAAAAGTTAAATAAGGAGAACAGAAGTAATAGTGAATATATCAAATGAGTAAGTATATTATGAATTGCATTTAGATTATGCTTTTAGAAAAACTACTTAAAGAATTTAATCTTAGCATCAATACTTTTAATTTAGAGGAATCTAAGTTATTTGACCAATATTTTGAACGGATATTGATTAGTAAAGGTACATTTTTAATTAAGGAAGGAGAAACAGAAAGGTATAGTTATTTCGTTTTTGACGGGATATTACGTTGTTGGCTTTTTAATCATAAAGGAGAAGAACAAGTTTTTTGGTTTTGTAAAGAGGGTACGTTTTCAATGTCAAACATATCTTTTATATTACAAACAAAGTCTGCATTTAATGTGCAAACAATTGTAGATAGTGTTATTTACCGAATAGACAAGAAACAAGTAAATGAACTATATACTGCTATCCCTAAGGTGAAAACTGTATTTGAAGAATTGAATGCTATATTGTTGAATAAACTCTTGAAAAGAAATATCGACTTGATTAAATATTCTCCTGAACAGTATTATCTACGGATGATTGAAGAATATGGCATTACGTTAAACTATATACCACTAAAAGATATAGCTTCTTATTTGGGTATCACACCACAGGCTCTAAGCCGAATCCGCAAACGTATTTTTTAACTTAGGTTCAGTGCTTTGAATGTATGAATCCCGAACTTTGTGGTTTTGAATAGCAATAACAATTATGATTAGAAAAATTAAAATTACAGACTATCCACGTTTGATGGAAATTTGGGAAAGTGCAGTATTGAGTACACACGATTTTCTTAAAGAGGAAGATTTTCTATACTATAAGGAACAACTTCCAGTATATTTTCAGCATGTCACTCTATTCGGATTTGAACAAGAGGGAACCTTAATCGGATTTATGGGAATTGCAGAAGGAAATCTTGAAATGTTATTTGTAGACAATAATTATCGAGGCACAGGAATTGGGAAAAATTTAATTACTTATGCCATAGATAATTTACAAGTAACAAAAGTCGATGTGAACGAGCAGAATATTCAGGCTGTAGGTTTTTATAAATATATAGGCTTTAACATATACAAAAGGTCAAATTTAGACGGAGAAGGTAAAGAATATCCTATTTTACACATGCAGTTGTAGTTTCTGTTCAATTATAAACAGATTCCTTTAATTAAAGATGTAATATTCCATTTGAATGAAATGGTTTACGAAAAATCATTGCAGAGCTTAAATAAGTGTATCTATCGCTTACTTAAACTCTGTTTTAATTTATGATAAAACAATTATTACAACAGAGATTTTTCCGTCTATTGTCGGAATATTTGCAGCGTAAAGTTTCTGCGTCCGAATTTGCAGAAGCTATTGAAGAATTGGCTACACATTTAGCTGATTTCAGTTTCAACGAACAGGATTATAGCGTTTTACTTCGTTATTTCTCCTTTGGTTTGCATCGGCTTAAATCGTATCGTGTGTGGTTTGAGCAAGAAAAAAATGCCCTATTTGCATTTAATTGATGAAGCAATAGGATTACTAAATAATGAAATGCGCATTGTCGAATGGCGTATTAAATACCCCGAACAGTTTCAGCAACACTGAGTAAGGGAAATTGGGTAACTGGCAAGGATAACTCCATATAGCAGGCCGTAGGCTACAAAAACGAGGTAAGAAGGTTAGGGTTCTTAGTTCGTTCCTCTTTCTCGAAACTCGCCAGATATGCTTCCGTAGTCCTCAGGTCGGTATGTCCCAAGGATTCCTTATATAAGAGATGTTGGCTCCGCTTCGTTTCAATACGGTAGCGTATGAGTGTCTTGCGGTGCATGTGGTGATATTGCCGATACCCAATTCTTCACCTATCAACTCCATATGCTTGTTGATTCGCTTGACAACATCGCATACAATCGCTTTACGCTCTATGGTTGTCTGATTCCCTTTCATATAGGGAAATATATAATTATCGGGTAATGGCTTGTTTCCCCACTTGCCAATTATTGCCTCTAATTGGGGGAAACAACCGCACGTATCTCTTACTAATGTACTTTGGTAGAACTGCATAGTACCGATTCTTTCTTCGTTTCTCAGTTTCTCGATCTTAGCACGTATGGCACACTGTTCAGGGTGTCACCGGTAGCCTTTCCTAAACGCAAATCGAGCGTATTGAAAGAGAATGTTCCTTTTCTGCTAGAGCTTCAACATTCATACGAACCAAAGAAAAACTGCTTTCAATGGCTTATCTGATTTTCCTGCTTTCAGAAGATTTGCTATCCGGCAGCTTGCTCCACTCTTCTTTCGTCATGCAGATACCAATAGAATAATACTTGGGCCTTCTTTGATAGTAAACCTTGATTTTAACAGGATATTTACCTTCTTTGTTGGCTGTACGTGCATCAAGTACCGTAGAGACCATGATACCGTCTTTTGAATAATTATACATAATTTTAGGATTACCCGCAAGCGGAATTGCTTACGATAGTCTATATATCCTCTTTTGAACGGAAATATAAACGTTTTAAAGCTTTTTGAATATTGGTTTTGAGTAGTTTAGATGTTAATTTCAAATGGGTAAAAAACAGAAAAAACACAATCAAGAAGATAACATATTAAAAATAAAGACTATATAGCTTTCCAAAAACAAAAACTGGGCATAAAATCATTATAAATAGAAATTAGGGAAACTCCTATAATAAATGTTAACAACAAGATCCTATAACATTAATTTCCCAGCCCTAAATATAGCAAACAGGATTTCAAATACTATTTTAAGATTTTATCTTAATGAAACATGAAATAATAAACAATAATATTTCATATATTTGGATAATTACAGCTGTTTTTTATAGAAATGACCGATACACTGACAAAAGAAAAAAGAAGCTATTTAATGTCTACAGAATGATTATTCTTTGATTTTTGATTTGGAGACCGTGAATTTATGATTAACTTTGTAAGTACTCATATTTTAGCAGTAATACCAATAAATATATGATAGATGCTTATATTTTATCGCTTATAAATAAAACACCCGACTCTTTAATGTCGGGTATTGCTCAGCGCGTTAAGCAAAGGCGATTGGAAAAGGGATGGACGCAAAATATGCTTGCAACAAAGGCAGGGGTTTCCTTGGCCTCTTACAGGCGTTTTGAGACATCTGGAGAAATATCTCTGCGTTCATTAGTAATGCTTGCTTTTGCATTGGAGATGACGGATGAATTTGAAAATCTTTTCAGTAGAAAGGCATATCAAAGTCTTGATGATATATTAAAAGCGGAACAACCAAAACAAAGAAAGAGAGGGAATAGAAATGAGTAGTATTTCGATAATAGAGATTCTTATATCAGATAGACGCGTAGGACGAATGGCCCTTACACCCGAAGGGTTGTGTGGCTTTGAATACGATGCGGATTGGATAAAAAGCGGATTTTCAATATCTCCGTTCTATCTGCCATTAAAGTCAGGTCTGATAATGGCTAAGCGAGACCCTTTCGGAGGAAATTTCGGAGTGTTCGATGATAGTTTACCTGACGGTTGGGGGAATCTTTTGCTTGATCGTTATCTACAGGAAAAAGGAATAAATCCATATAAACTCAATGTTTTAGAACGGCTGTCGCTCATTGGTTCTACCGGACGTGGAGCATTGGAATATCGACCAGATAAAAGCATAGTCACAGACGATGAGTTTCTTGATTTTGACCGTTTGTCCAAAGAGGTTGAAAAGATACTTGAAAGCAAGGAGAGTGATGGCTCTGTCGATTTGCTTTATAAATATGGAGGTTCATCCGGTGGGGCTCGACCGAAAGTGTTTGCTAAGATAGATGGTCGTGAGTGGCTCGTGAAGTTTAAAGCAACAAGTGATCCTGTTAATGTGGGAGAAATAGAATATAACTACTCAATACTTGCTAAAGAGTGTGGAATACGAATGGCAGAAACTCGCTTGGTTAATGGTCGCTATTTTGGAGTAGAACGATTTGACCGAACCCCTCAAGGTAAAATTCATACTATAAGTGCTGCCGGATTGCTACACGCTAATTATAGGATACCGAGCCTTGACTACTCTCTACTATTAAAGTTGACACTGAACCTTACTAAGGACATGGAGCAGGTCGCAGAAATGTTTCGTTTGATGGTATTTAATGTCCTTATTTTCAACCGAGATGATCATGCTAAAAACTTCTCGTTTCAATGGATTGATGGAGAATGGAAACTTTCGCCTGCATATGACATTTTGCCAAGTAGCGGATTTAATGGCTATCATACTACAACTATAAATGGTAAAGGAGAACCGAAGCTTGCAGATATTATTACGTTGGCAAATGAAATAGGATTATCTAAACAGTATGTAAATCAGGCAATTGAAGAACTGATAGAAAAATGTACTGCGAAAAAGATGGTAAAATACAAATTAAGATAATTAGCTTGTATTGTTTGCTGTATATGGAGTAGATAGTGTGTTGACTATCGTTCTTCGATCTTGCTGAGTGGAATATAGTGCTAACCCTCTTCGCGGTTGTCGGTGATTGGTATAAAAATAAAAGACCGGTGTCAGTTCATTCGACGACACCGGTCTTTTATCCTTTTATTCATCAATCAAGTTCCTACTTTACTTCGATGCCCTTGTTCTTCAAAGTCATATTCAGTATTGTAGTATACTTCGTGTACTGTGCATCCGTCAACGTTTTTTTCATCAACTTCAGATTTCCGTAGACAGCGTTACGAACCAGGGTATCCTTGTTCTTTTTGGCAGTGGTGGCTCTTCCCATCTGTTCGTCAAAGTAGTTACAAATGTTGGCTACTTCTTCTGCCTGTACAGAAGATAAATTCAGGTATTTACCCAATTTATTCACATTGATGTTACCTTCCCATTTTGCAACTGTAGGTTGATTTTCTGCTGCAAATGTGGTGGCAGCAAGACAGAGTGCTGCTACTAATGTTAATCCTAATCTTCTCATAATACCTACTTTTTTAATTGTTATTCCTGAAAACTAATCTTTGTCCTTATCCTTATCATAAGGACCCTAATACCTATTAAAAACAATTGTTAAGCTCTTAGCTTTTTCTTTTTACCTATGCAAATATACAAATATGTTGTTCAACATAAAAAGGATGGGGAAGGAAAGTAGGCAATAAGGTGTCATTTCTTGATGTATATCAAGAAAGAGGTGTGAAAAAGATAATCTTATTGCGAAAATTGAAACAGTTTTGTAATAAGATGCCTATATGGAACAGAATAGTGTCACCAGAAACGGCACGCTAAAGTCCACAATGAAACCATGAAAGATAGAGACTATGACGAATTCCTGCCCTGAACAACGGGTGATAATGGGAAGAGTCGTATCCATAGTGGTAGCTCCTCCGACTGAAATGGGGGCCAGTTTTCCGAAAAACTTTACTAATAAAGGAGCACAAAGTAAGGCGATGATTTCGCGCATGATGTTTGAAAGCAGTGCGATGGTTCCCAGTTCGGCTCCTTTGTATTCGGTGATGAAAATGCTTGAGAGTGAATAATACCCGAATCCGGAACCCACTGCCATGCAATCGGCCGGTGAGCGATGCGATAAAAAGAGACTGACTACGGCACATCCTGTCAGTGTGCCCAGAATGGTCATTACGGGCAGGAAGAGTAAGCGCGGATTCAGTGACCGGAAACTTTTCAATGTTTGCGGATCATTGCCTATGCTGATGCCGACACAGAACATCAGCCCGCATAAGGCATAAAAACTGAGTTTACTTTGGCTGAAATCATATGGAATCAGATGATAAAGCCCGCACAGGGTGCCGATGATAAAAAAAGAGACGATAATAAGACTGCCTTTCATGGCTTCACCTCCTTCTTCTGATAGCGTGCATAAAGCAGATACCATAGCCCCCATGCAGCCAGTGTGCTTCCGGCTACGGCTGCTGTGGTGATGATGAAGGCTTCCAGCCCGATGGCGTGCAGTCCTTTCACGATGGCTTCGTTGCCTCCTACGTCAATGCCGAGCAGGAAGAGCAACAGCCATATTAATAAAGTAATGACTTTATGTATCCATGTGAGCCTTTGGCTTCGTAGCAAGTAGCCAAGCAGCATGCCTGTAAGCATGATTCCGATTATTATAAACATATAAATGTGCTTTTAGGGCACAAAGATAGTGGTTTCTTTATAAATCCGGTACCATTGGAGGAATTGCATGGTTTTTGACCGTCAGCATGTAGTTGGTTTCTGCGCTGAATCCAACCATTCCGGTACCGCCGTTCACATTGCTGGGGAAAGCGATGGGCTCGCTCAAGGTGTTGTCATAGGCATCTGAGTCGAGCAGGTTCAGTGCCCTCAGATAATAATATTCTTTTTCGGTGATGCTGAGTATGCGGATATAGACATCTGTTTTTATCCATATATATTCACTTCCCCAGAATCCCCATCCGTAGATATCATTATAGACAGTCATTGTATAGCTGCCGTCCGCGAAGCGTGAGTCGTCAAATACGGCATACTTGTTAGTGACACTGCCGAACAGGCCGTTTTCGTCATCTTCTTCCGTACTTGGCTTGCCGTCGGTCAATACCACGTCTTCGTTTGTTTGCAACTTAAAACTTTTCAACATAGCCGATTCCCAGTTAATCTGCTCACCTTGTTGCCAATAGTATTTCCAGTATTTCCGCTGTTCCACAATGATCCGATAGAAATTCTTCTCTCCCGGACGGTCGTTTATTTTGATTTGATAACGGAGATGTCTTCTCGGCGGAGTCCCGTAACCATAGTTACTTGGTATTCTCATGATAGAGACTGTATCTACCTTTTCTATCTTCCCGACAGGTTGGGGTACGGTGACTTCTGCCCATGCGTGATATGCACCGTCATCTGTCATGGCGTCTATGCGGACTACATCGCCCGGATGGAAAGTGCTGTTGATATAAAAACGTCCTTTATCGCTGCTGTATGGATCGGGGCGCAGAGTTTCGCTGAGGGAACCGTTAATGCGTACTTCCACAGTGGCTCCGTTGATTTGTCCGATTTGGTTTCTGCCGGTAAAGTTCAGGAACAGTTCGTTGTAAGTGCTATCGGCGTTGATGATGGCGTTCATCACCAGTTTAGGCGGATTCTCCTTCAGATCGAAAGGGAGATCGTGGTTGCAGGCTGTGGCAGATATAATAACCAGCAGGAACAGGAGTATGTCGTGAATGGATCGTTTCATAAATACTTAGAATTTATATGTATAACTGAATGAAGGAATACAAGGCAACAAGGTGAATTTCCGGATGACCGGTATGCGGTTGCCTTGTGCTTGTTCGCCTTGAGTATATTCAGTCTTTTTGTAGGTGCGATATACCAAGGTAGGGTTCATGGCATTGTATACATTATATATACTGACGTTCCAGATACGCATGCCATGCCGTGTTTTCTTGCTGAAATTAACACCTACATTGAGCCGGTGCGTGGCGGGAAGGCGATAGTTGTTGCGGTGCTTGACATAATCTCCTTCTTGTATCGATGAATTGTTATCGCCCGGACGGATGATAGCTGTCAGTTCAGTGGGGATTGTGGTTGTACCTCCGGTGGTAAGTATCCATGAGGCACTTACGTCGATTCGTTCATTGAACCGATGGTTGAGGGTCAGGTCTATATTGTGCCTCCGGTCATATTTATACGGAAAGCGTGCCCCATTGTTTATCCCTCCTTTGGCAAATTTACGGTCACTCTTGGCCAATGTATATGCGAGCCATCCGGTTGTCTTCCCGATGGTTCTCTGTGCCATGAATTCTATACCCATGGAGCGTCCGCGTCCCATCTCCACTTTGTCTTCCCATCCGGTGGAAGATCCGAGGAAACTGACTCCGTCTTTGTATTCAAGCACATTTCTCATTCCTTTATAGTAGCCTTCCACCGAGAATTCCCATCCGTCGATTCCAGTGTAATAGCCACCCAATGATACCTGATGCGCTTGCATAGGCTTGATTTTACTGGTCACCGGTACCCACAGGTCGGTGGGCATGGCGAACGGCATGGATGAAATCAAGTGTACATACTGGCTCATTTTGGTGTAAGAAGCTTTGATTACGATGTCCTTGTTGAGCTGATAGCGTGCGGAGATGCGGGGTTGTATGGAGAAATAGTTCTTCTTTTGCACTTGGAAGGTCGAGAAGTGCAGGCCCAGGTTCATACGCAGGCGACTGCTCAGATTGAAGTTATCTTCAAGGTAGGCAGATGCTTCGTGGGCAAGGATTTCGCTGTTAGAGGCGGTATAATACGTCGTATCCCGCTCGATGGTTTCTCCGGTCTTGTCGAATATCTTTGAGGTGGATACTTCCGGGCGGAAACTATGGTGCAGGTATTGCATTCCGAACTTGACATGGTGTGCGGGGATAGGATTATAGTCAAAATCTATCTGAGCACTCCAGTCCCGGATTCCCGATTTATAGTCGGCTTTATAGCGGTTCCAGGTTATTTGGTTGTTTGTATGTATCTCGTTCTTGGTGAACGTGCTGACGTCAAACTTATAGTTATTGAAAGCGACTGTGGTATTGCTGAACAGCTTGTTGTTAAAGATGTAGTTCCAGCGTCCCGAAACGATGGTATTTCCCCAGTTCATCTTTCCGCCATCCCTGTACTTGTCTTCGTCACCGTAGTAAGTGTCGTCATACTTTGTCATGAAATGGTCTTTGCCATTGTATGCACTGAGGAAGAGGCGGCTCCGGTCGGAAAACTTATGGTTGATTTTGGCATTAATGTCATAAAAGTAATAACTGTACTTTTCCTCTTTCGGCATGAAGGGTTTGGCCAACAGGTCGATGTAGGAGCGGCGGGCAGAAATGTTGAAAGAGGTCCGGTCCTTGATGATCGGCCCTTCGAAATTGAGTTTGCTGGTCAGGAGTCCTATACTGACTACGCCATGATAGTTCTTCATGTCGCCATCGTTGGTGCGTACGTCGATTACCGAGGAGAGGCGTCCGCCGAAGCGGGCGGGGAAAGAACTTTTGAAGAGGGTTACTTTCTTTACGGCTTCGGGAGTGAAGACAGAGAAGAATCCTAATAAATGGTCTACGTTGTACACCGGTACACCGTCCAGCAAGATCAGGTTTTGGTCGGGGCCGCCGCCACGTACATACAATCCGGCAGATCCTTCCATCCCGGCCTGTACGCCCGGCATCAACTGGATGGCTTTCATTACATCTGCTTCTCCCAATATGCTGGGAGTGTTTTTTATTTGTGTCATCGGTATCTCGCTGGCCCCCATTTGAGTGGCCATGATCCCCGATTCGGCCTTGTCCGATACGATGACCACTTCTTGCAGCATGTTATTGTCTTCCATCCGGATGTTCAGCAGGGTGTCACGGGTCAGGGTCAGTGCGTGTTGCTGGCTGGTGTAACCCAAATAGGAGAAGCTCAACTGAGCTTCTCCTTCCGGCAGCGTAATGCTGTAGAAACCGTAAGGATTGGTGGTGGTTCCTTGATGATGACGACTCTCAAGAATATTGGCACCAATCAGCGTTTCGGCAGACGCCCCGTCGGTTACGTATCCACTGATAGTAAACCTGCGGCTTACGGGTTTGGGGGGGATTTTTTGTAACAGGATGTGTTTCCCTGTTATTTTATAACTTATCGGTTCGTTGGCAAACAACTGGTTCAGAACTTCTCCGAGAGGTTTCTTCTGTACGTTGAGGCTGACTTTATGGTCGAGTTTCACTTCTTCACCGTAGATGAAAGAGAAACCGGTGGCCTGTTCTATATGCCGGATAATCTCTGAGAGGCTGGTGTTCTGCAGCTTGAGAGTGATCTTGGGTTCCGGTGTCTGCGCATTGATAGTCGAAAAGGATATGGAAACCACACACATCAGAATGTAACTTCTGATGTGGTGGAAATCCAAACTGGATTTTCTCATGTCTAGTTAAGTTTAGTAGTAATCGTTATTTTTTCATTGTTGTGTGAATAGTTAAATTTACCGACTGTATGCAGCAGATCGAGAATCTGGTCGAGTCCTTCTCCGTCGGAGAATCGTGCCGTGATCCGGTAATCCCGCAATGCTTTGTCTGCTATGGAGATGTTTACACCAAACGTGTTGGACAGCTGTCGGGCAATCTCCTGCAGGGGGAGGTTGTTGAAGACTAATTCGCCATTCCGCCAGGCTATCTCCTCGGCAGCGCGATCTGAAACTTCAAGGGTCATGCTCTTTTTCACCTTATTATATATAGCACTTTCGTTTGGCTTCAGAACCATGCGCACAGAATTGGCTTTATTGCTCACCACCACGGAACCTTCGAGTAGGGTGGTTTTCACTTCCGGATCGTCCGGATAGGACTCTACGTTGAAGTGAGTTCCCAGTACCTCTACATTGACCGACTCTGTTTGTACGATGAAAGAGTGTTCCCGATTCTTCGTCACTTCGAAATAGGCTTCTCCTTTCAGGCCCACTTCCCTGTGTTTCCCTTTGAATTTCTCGGGATAGGTGAGAGAAGAGAAGTGGTTCAGCGTCACTTCCGTTCCATCGGGTAACTTTATAGTCCGTGTGTCGGCCAGTGTAGAAACGGTTTGCAAGGCGGCAGGTTTCAGATAGCAATAAGTGTTCCATCCGATGTAGCAGAACAAAGCGATGGCGGCTACTGCCGAGAAAATGCGTATAGAGAAAAGCCGGTGTGCCGGACGTGGCAATCGCTTCTCTAATATCTGATAGCTTGCCGCTGCCGAGAATCTTCCTCTGGGCGAGCGGGTGGAGGCTATGAGTTTCTCCAATAATCGGTTAAGTTCCTGGTCGGTATACTTCATTTTTTATTTCGTTATTTTTTCACCAGCCGGATAGACATCTTGGTCGTTTCCGATTTGCCGTTCTGAGGCCGGCAGATAAGCTGAATGTATTCATTCGTTCCCACTTTCTGGGGATAGACCAGAATAGTGGCTTTGGCCGATTTACTGCCTCCCTTGATGGTGACTTTATTATCTTTAATCTTAAAAAACTGTGCCGAAGGGCTTCCGGGTTTCGTCGGACGTGAGGGTGATTCGATGAAGACAATCCGGTCTTCTTTCGTTTTATCAACCGCAATGATCTTTACCTGGAATTCGGCTTCCGCAGTGTTCTTTTTGTAAGAGAAGTCCTGCGCTTTCTTTTCGAATCCCAGATATTCCTTGGGATAGGAGTTGTTGCCGTTTTCGCATGCAGTGAAACACAGTGCCATCGTAAGCAATGCAAAGGTTGTAGGTCTTAATAACTTCTTCATAAGCTAAGTCTTTGTGTTTTGATTAAAATGAATTTCATTGATAAAGACAGAGCGTTCGAAGGATCTCCCTATCGGGAATATGCAAATAAAAGTTAAACCTGATCCATCGTTTCCGGCCGGTGGTTCATTGTTTATCGTTCATCGTCAATATCGCTTCTTTCAGTCGGGTTGTTGCTTTCTGAAGTTGGGCATCTACGGTCTTTGTACTGATGCCCAGCTCTTCGGCCACTTGTGCATAGCTTTGTTTTTCTTCGCGGACGCGGATGAACACTTCTCTGCAACGTTCGGGCAGGCGGTCGAGCGCCTTCACATAGATGGCGAACAGTTCTTCGCTGATCATCGATTCCTCGGGCGAATCGCTTTGTGCTTCCGGTTCCGGCAATACTTCGGTGGATATGGTTGTGCGCCTGTTCTCTTTTTCCAGATAGTTGAGCGAGGCGTTTTTCACCAATATGAAGCAATAGTCCTCAATGCTTTTGACTTCGGGCAACGAACTGCGTTGTTCCCAGAGTTTCAGGAATACATCAAGTACGATCTCCTGCGACCATTCTTCCCGCTTTACGTAATAATAGGCAATGCGGTAAAGCCGGTCGTACGTCATATCGTAGAAGGATCGGAACGCCGTTTGCGAGTCCAGCTCCTTCATTCGTCTTAATAGTTTTCGAACCTCTGATTCGGTCATGACTTTATGGTTTTAGTTGTCCACCCGGAGAAGATCGCTCATAATGCTGTCGGAAATAAAGATTCCTTCTCGGGTGAGGCGCAGAGCACCTTCGTGTATTTCTAATTTGCCGTTTTCTAAAGAAGGACGTGCCATCTTGAGGCAATATTGTTCCAGTTCGGTTCCATAATCGTTGCGGAGGCGTTCGAGTGAAATTCCCCATTGAGTGCGGACGGAGGTAATGACGAATTCATTGTACCGGGTAGTCAGATCCCGCTCTTCCCGTTCAAAGTCCCGTTTACCGCTTTCGATGCCTGCTATGTATTTCTCTATCGAAGAACAGTTCCATTCGCGTGTTTCTCCGTCGAAAGAGTGTGCCGACGGACCGCAACCGAGGTAACTGATCCCTTGCCAGTACGAAGTGTTATGGCGTGAATACATTCCCGGCTTGCAGAAGTTGGATATTTCGTAGTGCTCATATCCTGCTTCCTGCAGCCGGTCCATCAATAAGGTGAAGAACCGGACACTGCTGTCCTCGTCTACTTCTTCAACCTGGTGTTTTTGCAACATTCTATAAATAGGAGTACCTTCTTCATAAATCAGGTGGTAGGCCGAAACATGTTCCACATCAAGGGCAACGGCCTGTTGCAGGTCCCTTTCCCAACGCTCTGCTGTCTCACCGGGAAGTCCGTAAATCAAGTCGATGCTGATGTTACGGAACCCGTAAGTACGGCACAATTCTACCGCACGAATGGCTTGAGTGGCGTTGTGGCGCCGCTTCAATAACGTAAGTGTGGCATCATCAAAAGTCTGGATACCCATACTGATGCGGTTGAACGGCAAGCGGGAAAGCATTTGCACATATTCCGGACAGAGATCATCCGGATTGGCTTCAAGCGTTATTTCATGGCAATTTTCCATTCCATATACACGACGGATGGTGTCGAACACCTTCCGGAAGTCCTCTTCATCGAGTTGCGAAGGAGTACCTCCACCAAAGTAAAGCGTTTCTATAGGCTCTCCTTTCAGGTAAGTATATCTCATTTCCAGCTCCTTGCAGAGCGCTTCGATGTAGTGTCCTTTCCATTCGCTTCGCGTGGTGGAGTAAAAATCGCAATAAATACAGCGTGTCTTACAGAAGGGGACATGTATGTATATGCCTGGCATGATGGTCTGAGTTGTTTTTGCGGTTTAAATTGCAAAAGTAAGGTTTTCGTCTTAGTAAACAACTTTGCGGGGCATATATTCTTTTTTATTTAACGGGAGGAAAGTTCCTTTTTGACCATTTGACAATCTGATTATCCGATAACCTCAGAATGCTTTCGTTTCGTGCCGCTCTGAAAGTTGGAGAAAAAAACGCCTGCATTTGCCGATAGGATTTTCTCATGTGCCACAGATCTGCGGTATTTGTTTCCCAATAGATAGCCGTATGGAAGATTCCTGTCCTTTTTCTTTTATTTTCCTCCTCTTCCGATGATTCTGCTATATGCAGCTTGACTGGATTTACAGAACAACCGGAGGAGAAAAAGACATCCATGCAGCCTTTTTGTTATAACAATATATGCAATGGGGCAAAACATTAAGAGATTTCCGGAAAAGAAGTAAGCATTTTCCGGAAATGCTTACTTCTTTTGGTCCGAATACTTACTTCTTTTTTGGGAAATACACCGTCTTTGTGCTGAAAAACCTCCGTCTTTTGCCTTAAATTCTTCCGTTTTGCGTCGAAAACTCCGTTACTGAATCCTATTTCATTCAGTTTGGCAGAAGACAGTGTAAGCGGATGTGAGGTGAATAATGCTTTTTAATAGATAATAAAGGAAAAGCCTTTCATTCTGATAAACAGCTTGTTCTCTTGCTCTTTGTCTTGATATGTTGCATAACATTGTTTAGTAACATTGTCAGTTTTATTGCTTTTCATTTGATTAATGCCTAATTTGCGCTTCAGTAAAAAAAGGGTATGCGAAAAACACATACTGAATCATTCATTTAAATCTTATATATCATGAAAAAGACTTTAAGAATTTGTTTAGGAGTAACTTTCTTGTTATTTGTTTCTGCTAATGTCTGTTTATCCGCGTTGAAAAACAAAGATAAAAAAGCGAATATGAAGATGCTTACTTTAGAATGCATTGCAATGGGAGAAGGTACTGACTCTGGAGAAGGAGGAGGAGGAGGTAACTATTCATGCACAGTAACTGTAGAATGTGGATTTCCTCTATCTGGTTCAGTATCTTGTAGCGGTAACAAATGTAGCAGAGGACTTGATTGGTTAAAAGGTGCCTATGTTAAGTGTGATGGAAATACGACTTATTGCAATGAATAAAATATTGATTCTTATTATCGCAACTTTATGTTTTTCTTCTTGTAACAACAAGGAGAAAAACTGTAGTTTAATGTATTGCCAGCCAGAAATTGAAATAGAAGAGTATCCTGATTCCAGTTTCTTTTCCAATATTACGTGTATGACTTATTATAAGAATAAGATATATGTTTTGGATAAAAAACGGGGAGACATTGTGGCGCTAAGTGATAACTTAAAAGAGATGGAATATGTTAGCAAACATGGTGAAGCTCCTTATGAAACAACATGGCCGTTTACTTTTAATGTGCTGGACGACACGGTATATGTTGTTGATTTTGGAACAAGGTCAATGAAAAAATTTCATAAAGGAATTTTCTATGGTGATTTTTTACTTTCAAATGCAAATGAAAACAGATTTAGTCTCAATGATTCTTTAATCTTTTTATCTGCGAATACAGATTCGACAAGTTTTCTAATGATCGATAAATATCACCCCGACCAACAAACCCCAATGGGGAAGGTTGTGCGAGAAAAAACTCCTTTTAAAACCATCATATCTAACAAGAAACATATTCTTTATGATAAAGACAAAGGGATATTTTCTGTTTCAGATTGCTACCCTTATATAGAGCAATATAATATTCACGGAGAATATATTAAAACATTTGATATATCTTCAATTCCTATCATAAAGGAAGCAATGGCAATTGCTGAAAAAAACTCTAATAAAGAGAATACTGTTTATGTATACATATGTGATGCTTATCTTGCAAATGACCATATATATATACTGTGTTCATCACGGAGCTCATCAGGCGATTATCGTGTAAATACTATTCTGAAATTATCAATTAATGACGAAATGAAGCATGTCTCTACTTACATTCTTCCGCATGATATTTATTCCTCTTTCTGTGTTTCAGAACCATATTTATTTGCTTCACAAGAAGTGGCGGGAGTAACCATTGAAAAAATAAAAATAGGTGATGCGGAAAAATAAATTCTTTACCTTATTTATATTGCTTTGCATTATATGGGGATGTAGCAATAATCAAAAAAAAGAAAATGATGTTACTAGAGCTCCCCAAAAGGATGTTTATAACTTAATAGGGAAAAGGGTAACCTTCATTGATTCTATTGTGTCAAATAAGACTTGTAGAGTTGTTTTTCTATTTAACTATTATGATTGTGGAACTTGTATCGATTTAGGATTCTCTATTACAAAAAAAATAGATTCTCTTTATAGAAATAATAGAGTAGCTATTATTTCAATTATGGGAAGCCCTTCATTATTCCAGAAACGTAATAAATATTATGAGTATATATACATTGACTCAAAAGATCTGATAAGAAAAGAATTGAAATATGCTCCGACACCTATAATGCTTTTACTGGATTCTTCAAACTGTATAAAGGATTATATACTTCCTAATACATCGGATGATAGAGAAGTTGTTCCATTTATAAAATCTGTTTTATAAGGAAGCATAAGCCAAGAGGTTTATTATATTGGTGCTATCAAGTCCGATAATACGGAAAGTTGTTTATCCTGATTCAACTCCGTTGAGAGAGTGCCAAGAGTTTGTGACACTGTAATATCTGCTCAATAAACAGATCCTGTATGTTACATAACATTGTTTAGTAACACTGTCCGTTTTATTGCTTTTCATTTGATTAATGCCTAATTTGCGCCTCAGTAAAAAAAGGGTATGCGAAAAACACATACTGAATCATTCATTTAAATCTTATATATCATGAAAGTATATCAGACGAACGAAATTAAAAACATTGCCCTTCTTGGCAATGACGGCTCAGGAAAAACCACTCTCACAGAAGCGTTGCTCTATGAGAGTGGTATTATAAAACGTCGCGGCAGAATCACTGCCAAAAACACCGTAAGCGATTACTTTCCGGTAGAACAGGAATATGGATATTCTGTCTTTTCGACCATCTTCCATGTAGAATGGAACGGGAAGAAACTGAACATCATAGACTGCCCGGGTAGCGATGACTTTGTAGGGGCTGCCATGACGGCACTCAACGTAACCGATACAGCTATTTTGCTGCTGAACGGACAATATGGACCGGAAGTGGGAACACAAAACCATTTCCGCTATACCGAAAAACTGGGTAAACCGGTAATCTTCCTGGTGAATCAACTCGATAACGAGAAGTGCGATTATGATATGGTGCTTGAACAACTGAAGTCCATCTACGGTCCCAAAGTAGTTCCGGTTCAGTATCCGCTGGCTACTGGTCCCAACTTCAACTCGCTGATAGACGTGCTGCTGATGAAGAAATACTCTTGGGGACCCGAAGGTGGAGCACCCACTATTGAAGAGATCCCGGCCGAAGAGATGGACAAGGCTATGGAAATGCATAAAGCCCTGGTAGAAGCCGCTGCTGAGAATGATGAAGGCTTGATGGAAAAATTCTTCGAACAGGATTCACTGACAGAAGACGAAATGCGTGAAGGCATCCGCAAAGGATTGGCTGCACGTGGTATGTTCCCCGTATTCTGTGTATGTGCAGGCAAAGATATGGGTGTGCGTCGTTTGATGGAGTTCCTGGGTAATGTAGTGCCCGGTGTATCCGAAATGCCGAAAGTGCACAATACCCGTGGCGAAGTGGTGGAACCCGATCCTGATGGGCCTACTTCACTCTATTTCTTCAAAACAGGTGTGGAGCCGCATATTGGCGACGTTCAATACTTCAAGGTGATGAGTGGAAAAGTGCACGAAGGAGATGACTTTACGAATGCCGACCGCGGTTCGAAAGAACGTGTGGCACAGATTTATGCTTGTGCCGGTGCCAACCGTATCAAAGTAGAAGAGATGGTGGCCGGTGATATCGGCTGTACGGTGAAGCTGAAAGATGTTCATACCGGAAACACGCTAAATGGTAAAGGTGCCGAAAACCGGTTTAATTTTATTAAATATCCGAATTCTAAATATTCACGTGCCATCAAACCGGTGAACGAAGCCGATACAGAGAAGATGATGGTTATCTTGAACCGTATGCGCGAGGAAGATCCGACTTGGGTCATCGAACAATCGAAAGAATTGAAACAGACTATCGTACATGGTCAGGGTGAATTCCACCTCCGTACTTTGAAATGGCGTCTGGAGAATAATGAAAAACTTCAGGTGAAATTCGAGGAACCGAAGATTCCTTATCGTGAGACCATCACTAAGGCGGCCCGTGCCGATTATCGTCATAAAAAACAATCGGGTGGTGCCGGACAGTTTGGTGAAGTACACTTGATCGTAGAACCATATTATGAAGGAATGCCGGTGCCCGATACGTATAAGTTCGGTGGACAGGAATTTAAGATTAATGTGAAAGGTACCGAAGAAGTTCCATTGGAATGGGGCGGAAAATTGGTATTTGTTAACAGTATTGTCGGTGGTTCTATCGATGCCCGCTTCCTGCCTGCTATCCTTAAAGGTATCATGTCCCGTATGGAGCAGGGACCTCTCACCGGTTCGTACGCCCGCGATGTACGTGTCATCGTATATGACGGAAAGATGCACCCGGTAGATTCTAATGAAATCTCGTTCATGCTGGCCGGACGCAATGCCTTCAGCGAAGCGTTTAAAAATGCGGGACCGAAGATTCTCGAACCTATTTATGATGTAGAAGTCTTTGTGCCTTCCGATAAGATGGGTGATGTGATGGGAGACCTCCAGGGACGTCGTGCCATGATCATGGGTATGAGTAGCGAAAACGGTTATGAGAAACTGGTGGCTAAAGTGCCTTTGAAAGAGATGGCTTCTTATTCAACTGCCCTTAGTTCGCTTACCGGAGGCCGTGCTTCGTTCATTATGAAATTTGCAAGTTACGAACTTGTTCCGAGTGATGTACAGGATAAGTTAATAAAAGACTTCGAATCCAAACAAACAGAAGAGTGATTATAGTTATAAACTGCCGGGCTTAGACTATAAGTGACTGTGCTACTAAATGATAAGGCTACGAGAAGTGTGCAAAAAGTGTGCAGCTACTCGTAGCTTTATTTTTTTGGGGGGCTTTGGGACGTACTTGTTCGGTGTGGGGGCTATAAGAGGACGTAACCGGTATCTTATAGTCTGCCTCTCCATTAACAATGATTAAAGAAAGTAGATTTTCTGAAGAGAAATCTTTAATTTTTTATTAAATTTGCAAACCAAAGGCGTATACGTTTTGTTATAGTGGTCAGAATATGACCTAAAAAACGCCTTTCGGTTAATTATAGAGAACGTCCTGTTAAAACAGGTTAAGCTGTTAGGAGTGTTAATTAGGGAGTGTTAATTTTGTTGCTATGAAAAAGTCAACAATCTGGATATTAGGCATTATTATGGGTCTTTCCTTTCTGAGTTTGCTCTATTTACAAGTGAGCTACATCGAGGAAATGGTGAAGATGCGTAAAGAACAATTTAATACATCCGTGCGAAATGCTTTGTTTCAGGTTTCAAAGGATGTAGAGTATGATGAAACGCAACGTTGGCTGTTAGAAGATATCACTGAAGCGGAACGCAGGGCATTGGCTCAGTCTTCTTCTACTACCGAACAGAAGAACGGCTTAATTCAGCAATCGGAGCGTTATAGGTTTAAGTCACCGGACGGAACCCTGTATTCGGAGTTTGAATTGAAGATGATTACCACCGAGCCGTCGAAAGTGCCCAAAGCCATGATTTCCGAAAGACATGGCCGGAATACCATTCCGCAGACATCACGGAGCTTGACTGACGCTATTAAAAATAGGTATATGTATCAACGCTTTCTGCTCGATGATGTGGCTTTGAGGATGATTTACAAGGCAAGTGATAAATCGATTGGCGAACGGGTGAACTTTAAGAAACTGGATAATTATCTGAAATCGAACTTTATTAATAATGGTATAGAGTTGCTGTATCATTTTTCGGTGATTGATAAAGATGGGCGTGAAGTATATCGTTGCTCGGATTACGAAGACAAAGGGAGTGAAGACTCTTATACGCAACCTCTGTTTCAGAATGATCCGCCTGCGAAGATGAGTATTGTGAAGGTCCACTTTCCCGGTAAGAAAGATTATATTTTCGACTCGGTTAGTTTTATGATTCCTTCGATGATATTCACTATCGTGCTGCTGATTACATTCATTTTCACCATCTATATCGTCTTCCGTCAGAAGAAGTTGACAGAGATGAAGAATGATTTTATCAACAACATGACGCACGAGTTCAAGACACCGATATCGACCATCTCGCTTGCTGCCCAGATGCTGAAAGACCCCGCAGTCGGGAAGTCGCCGCAGATGTTCCAGCATATATCGGGAGTCATTAATGATGAAACGAAGCGGTTGAGATTCCAGGTGGAGAAGGTGCTTCAGATGTCTATGTTCGACAGGCAGAAAGCAACGTTGAAGATGAAGGAACTCGATGCCAATGAGCTGATTACCGGAGTTATCAATACGTTCGCTTTGAAGGTGGAACGCTATAATGGTAAGATTACATCGAACCTTGAGGCTACCAATCCTGTTATATTTGCGGACGAAATGCATATCACCAATGTGATATTCAACTTGATGGATAACGCGGTGAAATACAAGAAGCCCGAAGAAGACCTGGTGCTCGACGTGAGAACATGGAACGAACCCGGTAAATTGATGATTTCGATACAGGACAACGGTATTGGTATTAAAAAAGAAAACCTGAAGAAGGTGTTTGATAAGTTCTATCGCGTGCATACAGGTAATCTGCACGATGTAAAAGGTTTCGGTCTGGGACTGGCTTATGTGAAAAAGATTATTCAGGATCATAAGGGAACTATCCGGGCAGAGAGTGAACTGAATGTAGGAACTAAATTTATTATTGCATTACCTTTATTAAAAAATGATTGATATGGACGAGAAACTGCGTATTTTACTATGCGAAGATGATGAAAATCTTGGCATGCTTTTAAGAGAATATTTACAGGCAAAAGGTTACTCTGCTGAGTTGTATCCTGATGGAGAAGCCGGATTTAAAGCTTTCCTGAAGAATAAATATGACTTGTGCGTGTTTGACGTGATGATGCCTAAAAAAGATGGTTTCACACTGGCACAGGAGGTTCGTGCGGCCAACGCTGAAATTCCTATTATCTTCCTGACTGCAAAAACACTCAAAGAAGATATTCTGGAAGGATTTAAGATCGGTGCGGATGATTATATCACCAAACCTTTCAGTATGGAAGAGCTTACTTTCAGAATCGAGGCTATCCTGAGACGTGTTCGCGGAAAGAAGAACAAGGAGAGCAATGTTTATAAGATTGGTAAGTTTACGTTTGATACCCAAAAGCAGATCCTGGCCATCGGCGACAAGCAAACGAAACTGACTACCAAAGAATCGGAATTGCTGGGATTGCTCTGTGCGCATGCTAATGAAATTTTGCAGCGTGACTTTGCTTTGAAGACCATCTGGATCGATGATAATTACTTCAATGCGCGTAGTATGGACGTGTATATCACTAAGCTGCGTAAGCACCTGAAAGATGATGATTCGATTGAGATTATCAACATCCACGGAAAAGGTTACAAGTTGATTACCCCCGAACCTGAATCATAATGGATAGGGGAATGTATAGAAATAAAAAAGCCGGAAAACATTCGTTTTCCGGCTTTTTTATTTCTTACTGAAACTATTAATCCGCAATTCTTTTGTTGATCGCAATGTAAGAAATGAGTCCGAGTACCACCAATACTATCGATCCTCCCAAGACAGCGTTGTTGTTTACGTCTCCGGTCAGAGAGCAAACAATCAGAATGATTACTCCGACTAAGATTAATAGCAATCCTAAATTCTTTAATAAGCCTTTCATGTGTGTGTATTTTAATAGATTATTATATTCCAGTCACAAATTAACGCATAATTCTTTAACGGGCGAAATATTTTTCGCAAAAAAACCATTAATTAGCCATAAATAGTTGATTTTGTTGCTCTCACTTCTCCCTACTGTCGATTAATCTTTGGTGTTGAAGAATATTTTTCTTAATACTTCCTGACTTACACTTAGCTCTTCGACTGTGATGCCATGCAGTGCCTCTTTTAGGGTCCGGTTAGCTATAATACGGGCCTTTTCTTCGAGTTCTTTTCCTGTTCTGGTCAGATGAATCAGATTGGTACGGCGATCTTTTTTATCGGAGATGCGTACCACCAGATGCTGGCGTTCCATATTATCAATCAAGCGGGTCATACTCGGTTTGTCTTTAAAAGTTGCATTGCACAACTCTTGTTGCGTCACTCCGTCTTTTTCCCAGAGAAAAATAAGAACCGTCCATTGTTCCGGACTGATCTCCAAACCGTTCTGTCTGAAGTTACGGTATAGTTTGCGGTTAATGGCGGCAGAAACTTTACCATTCAGGATAGCAAAGATCAGTCTGATATCAAAGTTAAATTGTTCGATCATGAAATTATTGTTTAAGCAACTTTGCAAAGATAAATGTCTTCTTTGACAAATCCTATCTCGTAACACAAAAAAAGATTAAATGTTTGCAGTTCAAAATAAAATGCCTACCTTTGCACCGCATTTTTAAAATCAAATAATTTATTTATTTAATTAAAACGAGTATGAATCAATACGAAACCGTTTTCATTTTAACTCCCGTTTTGTCTGATGTTCAGATGAAGGAAGCGGTAGAAAAATTCAAAGGCATTCTTCAGGCTGAAGGTGCTGAGATTATCAATGAAGAAAACTGGGGACTGAAGAAACTGGCTTATCCAATCCAGAAGAAGTCTACAGGATTCTATCAGCTGATTGAGTTCAATGCAGAACCTACTGTAATTGACAAGTTGGAATTAAATTTCCGTCGTGATGAACGCGTAATCCGTTTCCTGACTTTCAGAATGGATAAATACGCTGCAGAATATGCTGCAAAGAGAAGAAGTGTTAAATCAAACAAAAAGGAGGATTAATCATGGCACAACAAGTTCAATCAGAAATCAGATATTTAACTCCGCCTTCAGTAGACGTTAAGAAGAAAAAATACTGCCGTTTCAAAAAGAGCGGTATTAGGTATATTGACTACAAAGATCCTGAATTCTTGAAGAAATTCTTGAATGAGCAGGGTAAGATCCTTCCGCGCCGTATCACCGGTACTTCTTTGAAGTTCCAGCGTCGTATTGCGCAGGCTGTGAAGAGAGCACGTCACTTGGCGTTACTTCCATTTGTAACTGACATGATGAAATAAGGAGGAAAAGTATGGAAATTATATTGAAAGAAGACGTAGTAAACTTGGGTTATAAGAATGACATCGTAACTGTTAAGTCTGGTTATGGTCGTAATTACTTGATCCCCACTGGAAAAGCTGTTATTGCTTCTCCTTCTGCAAAGAAAATGTTGGCTGAAGAACTGAAACAGCGTGCTCACAAACTTGAGAAGATTAAGAAGGATGCTGAAGCATTGGCTGCTAAATTAGAAGGCGTATCATTGACTATTGCTACAAAAGTTAGCTCAACCGGTACTATCTTCGGTTCTGTTGGTAACATCCAGATCGCTGAGGAATTGGCTAAGTTGGGTCACGAGATCGACAGAAAGATCATCGTTGTAAAAGACGCTGTGAAAGAAGTTGGTTCTTATAAAGCTATCGTTAAACTGCACAAAGAAGTTTCTGTAGAAATTCCTTTCGAAGTAGTAGCTGAATAAGTAGTATATAATACCGAGATATAAGGAAAGGGTGTTCTTGAAAAAGAATACCCTTTTTTAGTATCCTTATGTGGCGTTACAATATTAGCTTTCTTTTGATTACGGTATGGGTGGTAGGTATCTGGAAGAGCGTGTTTTGAGGAGGAGGGAGGAGAGCTAAGGACATAAAAAAAAGTCTGTACGTGCTTTTTGCACGGCAGACTTTCAATTCTCTCTAATGTTGTTCGAGATTATTCAGCTACAACAGTTTCAGTTACTACTGTAGTGTCAGCTGCGATAGTATCAGCTGCCTGAGCTGCTGCTTCAGCTGCAGCTGCTTCTACTGCTGCGATAGAGTCAGCGATACGGATAGAATCTGCAGTTGCTTTTTCAGCGTCAGCTGCTTTGTTACCACAAGATGCGAATGATACTGCTGCGATAGCTACGAACATCAAAACTAATTTTTTCATTTTCTTTGCTTTTTAAATCTGTAATACAATCAATTGCTTATTAAAACGCTGCAAAGGTATGTACTTTTTGTATATGTTGTACTCCTAAGCCCAACTTTTTTTTATTTTTTTTTTAGAAGAGTGTTTCATTATGTTTTTTTATATGTTTTAAAACATGTCTAATCTTCTGCTATACTGTTATATAGATAGCGTTTGATGCTTCTTTTCGGAGTTTTCTCAAACTCAGTAGGATAGAGTTGAATCTGACTTACTTTTTCGTAAGCGGCTACATT
The DNA here is from genome assembly GCF_019583405.1 of Bacteroides fragilis. Taxonomy (GTDB): domain Bacteria; phylum Bacteroidota; class Bacteroidia; order Bacteroidales; family Bacteroidaceae; genus Bacteroides; species Bacteroides fragilis_B. The sequence goes on from NZ_SZUU01000004.1 coordinate 123,713, forward strand.
GTTATTCAGATTCTTCAAATTCTCGTCCATGATCGTTTTTAAGTTGTCTTCGTGGTTGAGTCCTAAAGAGTCCAAAGCTTCATAGTCGGCATAGACCAGGGCAACCAGTTTTTTGTTTCGTTCGATCACCAGACTTTCAAGAATGAACGGAAGATTATTAAGTTTAGCCTCGATTTCTTCGGGGAAGATGTTTTGTCCGCTTGAACTGAGGATCATCGTTTTCAGTCGGCCGCGAATAAAGATATTGCCTTCGTCATCCATGGTGCCTAAGTCACCGGTACGTAACCATCCGTCTTTAGTGAATACTTCCTGAGTGGCTTCCGGGTTTTTATAATATCCGGTCATTACGTTTTCTCCCCGTACCTGAATCTCTCCGGTGTCGGCTTCGGGATTCTCCTTATAGATACGGGCTTCCATAATATCGAGTATTTTGCCCGATGAAGAGGGGATAAATTTCTCCCAGGGGGCATAACTGATAAGCGGACCACATTCTGTCATGCCGTAGCCAATGGTGAAGGGGAACTTGATTTTGTGGAAAAATTCTTCTACTTCCGGGTTCATGGCGGCTCCGCCGATAATGATTTCCTTGAAGCGTCCGCCAAGCGCATCGATCAGCTTTTTACGGATCTGGCCGTAAATCTGATTATCCAGCAGGGGGATGCTCAAGGCCCATTTCATTCCTTTTTTGCTGATAATAGGCTGGATCACGTTTTTATAGATCTTCTCGATGACCAGCGGTACTGTAATAATCAGATTCGGTTTCACCTCTTCGAATGCTTTCATGATGATTTTGGGCGAGGGCACTTTGCCGAGAAGGGTTACATGCGTGCCGACTGCCGTGGCCGTCAGAAAGTCGAAGGCGCATCCATAAGCATGAGCCAGCGGAAGGAAAGAAAGCACTTTATCACCCTTTTTCAGCAGTTCCGTGCGGATACCGAAAGTCACATTACCGGCCAGGTTGTTGCCGGTCAGCATCACTCCTTTGCTGAATCCGGTGGTGCCCGAGGTATAGTTCAGCAGCATCACCTTGTCATTGGACAAGGTGGTGTAAAGGACATCTTCTTTTTGGAATCCTTTCGGGTAAGTTTCTTCCATGCACTGATTGATATGCTTTAGGAATTTCTGCACAGTTTCTCCGTCCCGCTGGTGCAGGCAACGGAAGTCGGTCAGTGAGAAAACGGCACGGATACCGATTAGGCGTTCTTCTTCCAAATTCTCCCAGATAGTGTCGCTGGTGAAAAGGAAAACGGATTCGGAATGATTGACAATATGATGTACGTCGTTCGGATTGAAGTCTTGCAAGATGGGCACTATGATGGCTCCGTATGTAATGGTAGCCATGTAAGCGATGCACCAGCGGGCATTATTCTTTCCGATGACTGCGATTTTATCTCCCCGTCGCAAACTACAGTGTTTGAAAAGCAAATGAAGTTTGGCTATTTCTTCGGCAACTTCACCGTAAGTATAACTTTCCGGTTCACCATAATTGGTGTAGCAGGGCAAATCCCAGTTTTCACGGAAACTATTTTCGTAGAGTTTTATAAAGTTTTCTTTTATCATTGCACGTTTTTTGAAGATTTGTGCAAAAGTAGGTATAAACTTTCAGAATAGAAAACCTCTAACTCCTTTTAACTCCTTCTGCATCTTTACTCCTAATAATAATGTGTAACTTTGCGCTGAATATGCGTTTTTACAGATTATGATAGATACCACTGTATTTCAAGATAAGACAGCCGTTTACTATACTTTAGGCTGCAAGCTGAATTTCTCAGAGACTTCGACGATTGGTAAAATCCTGCGTGAGGCAGGTGTGCGTACGGCCCGGAAAGGTGAAAAGGCTGACCTTTGCATTGTCAATACCTGTTCGGTGACCGAGATGGCGGACAAGAAGTGCCGTCAGGCTATTCACCGCCTGGTGAAACAACATCCCGGCGCTTTTGTAGTGGTGACAGGTTGCTATGCCCAGTTGAAACCCGGTGACGTGGCAAAGATAGAGGGAGTGGACGTTGTGCTTGGTGCGGAACAGAAGAAAGATTTGCTTCAGTATCTGGGCGATCTGCATAAGCACGAAGGAGGAGAGGCTTATACAACCGCAACGAAAGATATCCGTTCCTTTGCCCCGTCTTGTTCAAGAGGTGACCGTACCCGCTTTTTCCTGAAAGTACAGGATGGGTGCGATTACTTTTGTTCTTACTGTACCATTCCTTTTGCCCGTGGACGGAGTCGCAACGGGACTGTCGCATCTTTGGTGGAGCAGGCACGGCAGGCTGCTGCCGAAGGTGGGAAAGAGATTGTGCTGACGGGAGTCAATATCGGAGATTTCGGAAAGTCCACCGGTGAGACTTTCTTCGATTTGGTGAAAGCACTCGATCAGGTAGAAGGCATTGAGCGTTATCGCATCTCTTCCATTGAGCCCAATCTGCTGACGGACGAGATTATAGAATATGTGTCCACCTCCCGCAGCTTCATGCCTCATTTCCATATCCCTTTGCAGTCCGGTTGCGATGAAGTGCTCCAGTTGATGCGCCGTCGGTATGGAACGGAACTTTTTGCTTCGAAGATTGCAAAGATAAAAGAGGTGATGCCTGATGCGTTTATCGGCGTGGACGTAATTGTGGGTACACGTGGCGAAACCGATGAGTATTTTGAGAAAGCCTATGAATTTATTTCCGGACTGGATATCACGCAATTGCATGTGTTCAGTTATTCGGAACGTCCCGGTACCCAGGCACTGAAGATAGACCATGTGGTGACTCCTGAGGCGAAGCATCAGCGAAGCCAGCGTTTGCTTGCGTTGTCGGATGGGAAAACGAAGGACTTCTATGCCCGTCATATCGGCCAGACTATGCCTGTCCTGATGGAGAAGCCTAAGGCAGGAGCGCCTATGCACGGCTTTACGGCAAACTACATTCGTGTAGAGGTGGAAAGTGACCCGGCATTGGATAATCAAGTAGTAAATGTTCTCTTGGGAGATTTTAACGAAGATGGCACTGCACTGAAAGGAACTATAACACAATAAACATGAAATCGAAACTTCTTTATTTGTTAACCTATGTGGGGATGTGGCTTTTGGCTATTCTTCCGTTTCCGGTGTTGTATGCCCTGTCCGATTTTATTTACTTCTGGTTGTACCACGTGATCGGTTACCGGAGAAAGGTGGTGGGTACCAATCTGAAGAACTCTTTTCCGGAGAAGTCGGCAGCAGAATTGAAGGCCATTGAACGTAAGTTCTATCATTACCTTTGCGACTATATGCTCGAAGATGTGAAAATGTTGCGCATGTCCGAGAAAGAGCTTTGCAAACGTATGACTTACGAAAACAAGGAAGCTTATCTCCGGATGATTGACGAACGGGGCGGGATTGTCCTGCTGATCCCCCACTATGCTAATTTCGAATGGATTACGGGGATGGGAATGATTATGCGTCCCGGCGATGTACCTATACAGGTATACAAACCTTTGAAAGATGTTTATCTGGATGGTCTTTTCAAGTACATCCGCAGCCGCTTCGGAGGGTACAATGTGCCGAAGCACTCCACCGCCCGCGAAGTGATCAGGCTGAGACGTGATGGCAAGAAGATGGCTATCGGACTGATTACCGACCAATCGCCCAATACGAACGAGGCGCACCATTGGACTACTTTTTTGAATCAGGACACGGTGTTCATGGATGGTGCCGAGCGCATTGCCAAGATGATGGACTTTCCGGTTTTCTATTGTGAGTTGCGCAAGGAGCGGAGAGGGTATTGCCGAGTAGAGTTCGATCTGGTCACTGATCGTCCGAAAGAAACCGCCGATGGTGAGATTACCGAAATCTTTGCCCGCAGATTGGAGCAGACCATCCGGAAGGAACCTGCTTACTGGCTTTGGTCACATAAGCGCTGGAAGCTGAAACGCCCCGAAAAGAAAGATGAATAAGATATCTGTCGTTATATTGAACTGGAACGGTTGCGAAATGCTCCGTTCGTTTCTTCCCTCCGTACTCCGGCATTCCGAGGCGGAAGGTGTGGAAGTTTGTGTGGCTGATAATGGTTCTACAGATCAGTCGGTAGAGATGTTGCGGCACGAGTTCCCTTCGGTTCGCCAGATTCTGCTGGATGAAAATCATGGTTTTGCCGACGGTTATAACTTTGCCCTCCAACAGGTGGAAGCCGAATATGTAGTTCTGCTGAATTCTGATGTAGAAGTAACAGAGCACTGGCTGCAACCGATGGCTGATTATTTGGATACTCATCCGGAGGTTGCTGCCTGCCAGCCTAAAATACTCAGTTGGCGACAAAAGGACCTGTTTGAATATGCCGGCGCTTCCGGCGGATTCATTGACCGTTATGGTTATCCGTTTTGCCGGGGACGGGTGATGGGAGTGGTCGAGGCGGATAAAGGACAATATGATACAGTATTCCCCGTGTTCTGGGCTACCGGTGCCGCCCTGTTCATTCGTCTGGCAGATTATCGTGAGGCAGGCGGGCTTGACGGGCGTTTCTTTGCCCATATGGAAGAGATAGACCTTTGCTGGAGGCTTCGTGCCCGTGGACGGGGGATTGTATGCATTCCTCAAAGTACGGTGTATCATGTAGGAGGGGCCACATTGAAAAAAGAAAATCCGCATAAAACCTTCCTCAACTTTCGTAATAATCTTGTCATGCTCTATAAGAATCTTCCGGATGAAGAGCTGCCCAGAGTGATGCGGGTACGTTGCTGGCTCGATTACATTGCGGCAGCTACGTTTGTTCTTAAAGGACAGCTGCCCAACGCAAAGGCCGTTCTCCATGCCCGTCGTGAATTTAAACAATTGCGCGATAGCTTCCGGGATGCAAGAATGGAGAATCTCAGAAAAACTTCCTCACACTTTATTCCCGAACGGATAAAAAGTAGTATCTTAGTGCAGTTCTATGTGAAAGGGCGGAAGTTCTTTTCGCAATTACCAGATTTTAAAGGATAACGTTATGGAAAAACTAATTCGAAGAATCGGGCTGGTAGCACACGATGCTATGAAAAAAGACCTGATTGAATGGGTTCTTTGGAACTCGGAGTTATTGATGGGACATAAGTTTTATTGTACAGGTACCACCGGTACGCTGATACTGGAAGCATTGAAAGAGAAACATCCCGATGTGGAATGGGATTTTACCATTCTGAAGTCAGGTCCTTTGGGGGGTGACCAGCAGATGGGATCGCGTATTGTGGACGGAGAGATCGATTATCTTTTCTTCTTCACTGACCCGATGACCCTGCAACCGCACGACACGGATGTAAAGGCACTGACCCGTCTGGCAAGTGTAGAGAACATAGTTTTCTGCTGCAACCGTTCCACTGCCGATCATATTATTTCGAGTCCGCTCTTTGTTGATCCGGATTACGAACGGACACATCCGGACTACTCCGGCTATACGAAACGTTTCGAAAACAAACCGGTGGTTACCGAAGCGGTAGAATCGGTAAAGAAAAGAAAGAGAAAGAAATAAGAGCCTATTCGGTTACGAATATATTTCACTACAGAGTACGAGGATGTGTCAAAACCCACCACAGAGGACACAGAGTAACACAGAGGTGATTTTAAATTGCTGATTATTAATAAAGAAAAACTCTGTGATACTCTGTGTTACTCCGGTAAAAAGAGTTATGACACATCCCCGCGTTCGGTGGTACATCTACTTTGTGGCGTATCGGTTTTGCCTGTCGTTTATCTTTCTGTTTTTGTCAAGAGCAGATTTATGTATTGTTAACTTCCAAGCCTTCATCTTTCCCGCCGTTGATTATCAATAGGAGAAAAAAGATTATCTTCTGATGAAAAAATATTTTCATGCCGGGAAATGTGTCCCGACATACCGGGAAAAGTATCGGAAGCAACCGTCTGAATGAGTAAAACTCAGGCTCTAAATGGGGGGAACACCGGCTCTGCAGGTTTCAAACCAACGCTCTTCCGGAATTTTTTGATGCAGGTACAAAAAAATAGGGAGAAACATTTATTCCTCCCTATTACCGTATTTTAATTCGAATATACTTTATGATTACATAGGCAAAGATACTCTGTTTTCTTGCAGAAGTCAAGCTTTTGCCTGTTTTTATTTTTCCAATGATCCGGCCGGGAATATGTTTTCACTCATTATAATAGGTGCTCAACTGTTCTATTACCTTTTCCGGTTCGTCCGGGGCGGCTGCGTGTCGGATAGCTATTTTTCCTGTTTTATCAATAACTACAAAGCAGGGGATACTCAGTATTTGCCGTTCGTTTCCAAGTTCGGCATACAACGATTTTCCTAACGTTTCGTTTACCAATAAGTGATAGCCTTTCAGTTGGTGATATCCGATGGTTTTTTCCCATTTCTCCTTGTCCTGAGGGCGGTCTATCGAGATGTATAGGTACACAATGTCCATGTTATGTGTTTTTTCTTTGAGGGCGGGCAGGTATTGGAACTTTTTGATGCATGGGCCGCACCAGGTAGCCCATACGTCGATATAGACCACTTTGCCTTTGAAGGGTTTTACCGCATCCTCCAGATTGGTGATGGTGGAGTCGCAAGGCAGAATGTGATAGTCCTTGTCGTCGATGCGGCTGTTTTGGAAGCGGATGTTTTTATTAACGCCCGGTTCAAGAACAGATAGAAAGGGGCTATTGGGGAATTCGGCCTTATATCTTTCGTATAGTTGGGGGATTGAGGGAGTGTTTCTTGTTTGAAATTCGTCTTCGTAGATAAGTAGCGCTTGTGCATATTGCAGATTGTCGCCTTTGAAGAATTTCCGGTAGCGGTCGAAGCGGAAGGCGCAATAGTCCTTTATCTCTTCGGGTTTGCCGTTTTCCAGTTTTATGAATTGTGCGCTGATCAAGTCGTTTATAAAGAGTCCGATTCCGCGGTAGGAACGCAGATAATCACTGTCTACGGGTTGATTGATGATTTCTGCAAGTTCTTTACGCCAATTTTCGGTAAAGTTTTCATTTTTCACCAGATACATTGCGACGTGCAGAAAGATAGACCGATGGGTGTAATCGATGTGTGCACGCTGCTCTGCGAGAAACTCTTTATCAAGTCCGGAGGCATTTACAGAGTCGAGTGCCTGTTTCATCCTGGCATCTGCCAACTGATGATATTGTTCCAATGAAGTCACCCCTTCGAGTTCGTGAGGCTGCATGTATATCAGATTGTCGCTATATTGCTGATAGTCGTCCACCGCTTTCAGACATCGGTTGTAGACCCGGTTGGTGCCACTGAAGTTGATCGTGTCTTTGGCCACAGCGATAGTATCTTTGCTTCCCGGTGTCAGGTAGAGCGTGAAAGAATTATTCCCTTTGGCCCATACATGAATCGTAGTGGGACGGCTCACGCTGAATTCATGAACGAACTGCCCTTGAGGGTCAGCTTGTGCCTTAATGCCCAAGGTAATGAAGAACAGGTGATCTTTTCCTGTAGGCCAGTAAGCGATTTCGTTGTCCGGGGTGGTCTTGACTACAATTGTCGCGGTTTGTTGTGCGCTGATTTCTCCCGTTAGCAACAACAGGAGGATTAATAAAAGGTTTTTCATCTTATTAGTATATTAATGTTGATTCAGTCTCTCGTGCAATGCATCTCTACTCCGGCAGAGTCGATGTCTGCTCCCATGGGCGGATTCCTTTTCGACAGTTTGATTTCTATCTCACTGATTTTCGGGAAGTCCCGGAAGAGCCTTTTCACGATTCGTCCGCAGGCGTGTTCCAGCAGTTTAGAGGGAATATCCATTTCTTCTTTCAGCGCGGCGTGTATGTCTGCATAGCTGACGGTATCCTCTACTTCATCCGTTTCGGTGGCTTTGCCAAAATCGGTTTTCAGCCTCAGGTTGATGATGAACTCGTTGCCAATCGCAGTCTCTTGTGGAGCTACTCCATGATAACTGTAGAAACGGACGTTTTCCAAAAAGATATAATAATGGGTAGTCATAAATATAAAGATTGATATTGTCTTCTGGCAAAGATAAGATAATAAATGCAATTATGGTTCCTGTTGTTGCGATTGCTTGGTTTTGATAAAGTCTTTTTGCGCCACAGCCTGCGGAATCAGTTTCAGAAATATGGGAGTTGCGGCAATGCAGATTGTCAGGGTGAGCAATAGCAAGACAATGGCTTGTCCCCATTCATTATGGATAAACCGGCTGACAACCGGATATTCGAAATGTAAAAGGGGGGCATGTATTCCCAATGTAATGACCGAGTAACGTCCCAGATAAGAGATGACAGGGAGCTTTTTAAACTTTTTGCAGAAAAGCATAATCATAAAGATGCCGGCAAACGCTGAGGCCCAGAACTGGAAAATGTTGCCTGCATAATTGTTGGTACGCATACCGACAAACGTGGCGGTGAAGTACATCACGACCAAGGCTGCCAGGATACATAGCGGAATCAGTTTGTCGAAACGGTGGGGAAAGAGGAAAAAGTTGTAACGGCGAATCCAGAATCCGGCCACATAGAAGGGTAGGGCGGTCATGGCTATGTCTATGTACAAGGGCAGTTCGATCTGGTGTTTACCCATATAGAATCCGGCGATTCCGATCAGGAGGGTGAGGGCAAACATTAAACCTAACTTCCGGTCGCGCAGGCTGTGGACCAGATAGAACAGGATATTGCAATTGAAAAGTGCCAGTAAAAACCAGATAGGAGGGTTGAACTTGATCAGGGCATGATCATGAAACACAACTAAAAGCTCTGTCCAACTGACCGGGAGTTGAAATACACCCGGAGCAATTTTCCATACAATATACTTCAGGAGGAATGCGCTGAGATAGAAAAAGAGGAAGGGGACGATCAATTTGTTTATCTTCCGGATGAAGAATCCGAAAAGCCCCTCGTACGACTTGAAGAAGATACCTGAGATAAAGAAATAAAGGGGCATACGAAAACTGGCGATCATCGAATGGTAATCAAGCTTTTCGAAAGCTCCACCGATGTGTGCCATCACCACCAGGATGATGCAGACTCCTTTCGTCAAGTCTACAAAATCAATTCGTTTGTTTTTGTCGTCTCCCATTCTGACTGTTTGTGCATTGGTGCAGCAAAGATACTGAATATTACTGAAAAGCAAGAGAGAAGAGCGAAAAACACACCGGTTCGCTCTTCTCTCTTTGTTCTTTTTCTTTCTTGGGAAACTGACGGATATTATTTTTCCGGATTTCTGCCGGTTTGCTTAACCAGTTCTCTGATTTTCTCATTCAGGCTTTCGGCTTTCATGAGCTGTTCCAGTGTCAGATGCATCCGGTAACGCCAGTAGTGACGGGGATTGGCAGGGACATTGATCCGTTCTTCCTGCACGTTCGGGTTGCGCCATCTTCCGTCCATCGACAACCAATCTTGTAGTGACAGAATGCAAAGGATGGAGTTACTGTAGAGGTGGTTGCGGACCACTTCTTCACACAGTTCCGGTGTTGCTACGGCAGGGGCGGCACCATAATGCCCCAGCATCTGATTGTAGTAACGTTGAGTCTGTTGATAATCCTCTTCCCACCATCCGCGTAAAGTCGACATGTCATGGGTAGAGAATGTGCAAACCGAGCGATACGGGTATTCGTTCAGGCGACCGAACTCTTCAGCCGGGTTCTTGGGCATCCGCTGGATTTCGAGACTCAGAATGCGTAGGTCGTTCATCACCCATGCCACGCAATCCGGTATCATTCCCAAATCTTCACCACATACCAGCATGCGGGTCGACTGAGTCAGTTGTGGCAGTTTCTTCATGGCTTGTTGTTGCCAGAAGTCATTATGGCGATGATAATAATACTGATCGTAAAGTCGGTTGAATGCTGCTTTCTCCCAATCGTTCAGGGCACGGTAGATGAAGTCGTGCTGTACTCCGATACGCGGATGAAAGAGGTTCGTGTCCTTACGGTCGGGCACAAACAGTACGTCACTTATCAAGGCGTACAATCCGTCTCTGATCCATATGCTGTCTTCATCGTTCTTGCCGGCAAAGAAAGCTTCCACTTTGCGTTGAGTGTCGAACTCCGGACGCATGCGGTACACTTCGTACGTGTCGGTCGGCTCAATAAAGGTTTGTTTGACGTAGTCGGTGTGAGGACCAAACACTTGTCCGAGGAAGTACTCGTGGATATAAGGTGTCAGGAACTCTTCGCGGAAAGGTAGTCCGTAGCTTTCTATCTCTTCACGACTCATGGGCAGTGCGGGAACAAACTGCCCCAGTAATCCATGCACGGCATTCATCGGGATTTCCCAAATGCGGAAAAATCCCAGAATATGGTCGATGCGGTAAGCGTCGAAATACTCGGCCATCTTTTGGAAACGTTTCATCCACCATTTATAGCCGTCCTTTTCCATTACGTCCCAATTGTAGGTGGGGAAACCCCAGTTCTGCCCGTTGACAGAAAAATCATCGGGTGGGGCACCGGCCTGTCCGTTGAGATTGAAATAATAGGGCTCTGTCCAGGCTTCCACACTGTTGCGGCTGATGCCGATAGGGATATCTCCCTTTAGTACCACTCCGTGCTCGCGGGCATAAGTGGTTGCTTCCAGCAGTTGTAAGTGGAGGTTGAACTGTATATAGAAATAGATGGCGATATTGGGGTAGACTTCCGTACCGGGACGGCAAAGCTCTTCAATCTCTTGTGCATTATATTCCGAATATTTAGGCCATTCGCGGAAGTTTGGTGTCCGGTATACGTCACGCAGATAACTGAAGGCAGCATAGGGTTGCAGCCATTCTTTGTTGGCCTCAAAGAAATCACGGAAGGCTTTCGAAGCCAATACTTTTTCTCCTTCTTGCTTGAATAGCTGATGGAAATATTCCCATTTTCCCCGGTTCACTGCTTCGTAGTCGATGGCAGAAAGTGAATTCAACTCTTTCTGTTTTTGGTTGAAAGCGGTAGCGACTTCTTTATCTTTCAGGGTACCCATCTGTTTAAGGTCGGCATACATCGGGTGGAAAGCATAGATGGAAATACTATTGTAAGGATAGGAATCTGTCCATGTATGGGTCATGGTGGTGTCATTGATCGGTAGGATCTGTACCACTTTCTGGTTGGTACTGACTGCCCAGTCCACCATTCGTTTCAGGTCCCCAAAGTCTCCTACACCGAAACTTTTCTCCGATTTGAGTGAAAATACGGGGACGGCCACTCCTGCACCTTTCCAGGCCGGAACGTCAAAGTAGACATATCGGTCGGAAATAACCAGTGTTTCGTTTGCTTTAATCTCGGGGGCAGCCATGTAACGGTTAGGATTGTTTTCCCAAGCTTCAGCTTTCTTCTCTTCCTTATTATATAATACAAATTTGTACTCTAATGGAAATTCCAGTTTAGATGCATCCAATTCGGCTTGCCATTCCGGAAAGTTGATGTCGCTCATAGGCCATGCTTTGTCCGGGTTCCAGTTGCCAAGGGCTTTCTGATTGTCACAGATGGCCAGACAGTAGTTGCCGTTGATGCGCGGAGCATAAGCCTTGATCATCAATCCTTTTTTGTAGCTTTTGGGGGCTGTACTCCGGTCGCGGTGTGCCAGAAGCGATTCGGTGAATGCCGAACTGTAGAAATACTGTTGCTCCGGAAGGTTCTTCCAGCAATCATTGATGCGCATACTTTTTTTGTTATCCGCAGGCAGGTAGACACGCCGGGGGAAAGAGTTCCATTCCGTACGGATGATCTTGTTGTCGCGATAAATGTGATAACTGTATTCTACCACTCCTTTTGCCGGTAATTGAATAGCTATTTCATTGCTCCAATGGATACCGTCTACTGTGATGAGGGAGATAGCTTTATCCGGATCATTGTTTCCAAGTTCGGGTACAGAACCTAATATTCTGACTTCTTCTCCCCAACTTGTGCGATACTCGATATGAAATGATACTATCATATATATTAGATTTAATTTTTGACTAATGATTTTGCAAGTATAGAAATATTCTACGTATGTCGTATCTCTACTCTCGTCGAACTACTTTAAAATAGTATGCAAACGTTTGTGCTATTTATGTTATTAAACATTGAAAGGAGCCAAGAGGCTCCTTTCAACGCTTTTGCTTATATATTAATCATTTACAGGTTTGTTTTTTATCCGCATCTGGATGCGCCGCAAGTGGTACAGATGAGGCAACCTTCCTGATAAACCAATGTCTCATTTCCGCAGTTCGGGCACTTCTTGCCTTTGGCTTCCGTTCCGTCCTGCACATATTTCTTCAGTGCACGTTCTACACCATTTTTCCAGGTATTGATGTTTTCGCTGTCCAATTGCAGTGAACCTACCAGTTTGATGACCTGCTCGATCGGCATTCTCCAGCGGAGCACACCTGAGATCAGTTTGGCATAGTTCCAATATTCTTTGTTGAACTTCTCGGACAGACCTTCGATTGTCATTTTGTATCCGCGTTTGTTTTCAAACTGGAAGTCGTAACGTTTGTTTCCGTTCTCATCGACATTCTTGATGATGCGTCCGGTGTTTACACTTTTCGGAATAATAATTCCTTCGTCGTCGTCCTGCAGACCGGTGAATATTTCGTAAGGTCTGCCGTCGAGCAGGCCGACCAAGGCTACCCATTTCTCTTTATTGTTCTGGAAACGCACAACATCAGCTTCAAGTATCGGCGGACGTACTTCGACTACCGTTGGCGGCTTACAAGGAGGAAGCTCTTCTTTCTTGTCTTTGTCGGACTTCGCAGAGATAAGCACTCCTGAACGGGAACCGTCACGGTAAACCGTACAGCCTTTACAACCGGACTTCCATGCTTCGACATACAGGCGGTTCACCAGTTCCTCGTCTACATCGTTCGGCAGGTTAATGGTCACACTGATGGAGTGGTCCACCCATTTCTGGATTTTGCCTTGCATACGGACTTTCATTAACCAGTCTACGTCGTTTGAAGTGGCTTTATAATAAGGAGACTTGGCCACCAGTTCATCCACCTCTTCCTGAGTATATCGTTTGGCGGGATCGTAACCATTCGCTTCCATCCAGGTTACGAATTTGTGGTGGAACACGATGTATTCTTCAAAAGCGTCTCCGGTTTCGTCTACAAAGTCAACGCGTACGTTGGTGTCATTCGGGTTCACTTTTCTTCTGCGTTTATATACCGGAAGGAATACAGGCTCGATACCTGAGGTTGTCTGAGTCATCAGACTGGTTGTTCCGGTAGGAGCGATGGTCAGACACGCAATATTACGGCGACCATATTTCTTCATGTCTTCATACAATGCCGGATCAGCTTCGCGCAAGCGGTTGATGAACGGGTTGTTCTTTTCTCTTTCCGTATCGTATACATCGAATGCACCACGCTCTTTGGCCATATCTACCGATGAACGGTAAGCACCCAGTGCTACGGCTTTGTGTACTTTCTCGGAGAAATCTGTTGCTTCTTCTGTTCCATAACGCATTCCGAGTGCGGCGAGCATATCGCCTTCGGCAGTGATACCGACACCGGTACGTCTTCCCTGACCACTCTTCTTATAAATCTTTTCCCACAAACCGCGTTCAGTGTGTTTCACTTCTTCGTTTTCCGGATCCAGATCTATCTTCTCCATGATGCGTTCTATCTTTTCCAATTCCAGATCGATGATATCATCCATGATGCGCTGAGCCAGTGCTACATGTTTATGGAAGAGGTCAAAGTCAAAGTAGGCATCTTTGGTGAACGGATTGACTACGTATGAATATAGATTGATGGCCAACAGTCGGCAAGAATCGTAGGGGCATAACGGAATTTCACCACAAGGATTTGTCGAAACCGTTTTATATCCCAAATCTGCATAACAGTCGGGCACTGATTCACGGATAATGGTATCCCAGAACAATACGCCCGGTTCAGCCGATTTCCATGCATTATGCACAATCTTCTTCCACAAGTTGGAAGCATCGATCTCTTTCACCGTAGTGGGATGGTCAGAGTCAATGGGGTATTGTTGGGTATACTTTCTGCCTTCTACAGCTGCTGCCATGAATGCATCATCCAGCTTTACTGAAACATTGGCACCTGTAACCTTGCCTTCTGTCATTTTTGCATCAATGAATGCTTCGGAATCCGGATGCTTGATCGATACACTGAGCATCAACGCACCGCGGCGTCCGTCTTGGGCAACTTCACGTGTAGAATTAGAATAACGTTCCATGAATGGGACCAGCCCGGTAGAAGTCAGGGCTGAGTTTTTCACAGGAGAACCTTTGGGACGGATATGGGAGAGGTCATGACCTACACCTCCGCGTCTTTTCATTAGTTGCACCTGCTCTTCATCTATTTTGATGATAGCTCCGTATGAATCGGCAGAACCATCAATACCAATCACAAAGCAATTGGAAAGTGAAGCAACTTGATAATCGTTACCGATACCTGTCATCGGACTGCCTTGCGGCACGATATACTTAAAATGGTCAAAAAGCTCAAACAGCTGTTCGGAGCTTAGTGCGTTTGGGTACTTTGCCTCGATGCGGGCCACTTCGTTAGCAAGTCTCCAATGCATGTCCTTCGGTGATTTCTCGTAAATATTTCCGAAAGAGTCTTTTACTGCGTATTTGTTTACCCAAACTCGCGCAGCAAGTTCATCGCCCTGAAAATATCGTAAAGATTCTTCGTAGGCTTCCTCGTAAGAGTAAATTTGCTTTTCCACGATGCAATGTGTCTTAGATATCATTATTAATAAGTAAATATGTAGAAGCTTACTTATCATTAACAAACGTGCCTGCAAAGCTATGAATGTTTTTTGGTATATCAAAATAAAAACGAGATAATTTATTAACCGGTACTAAGTTATCCGTTTATAAATGATAAGCAATTGATAAACAAATGAATGATGGTTTTGTTCAGTGCCTGAAGTTTTCCAAAAAGAAAATTAATCTAAATTGGAAATGAGATAGAATGATTATTCTTTTTATATCTTTGCAGAAAAAAGATATGATGGATACAGTTAAGAACAGAAGAACTATCCGCAAATATCAGCAAAAAGATATTACGTCGGATTTGTTAAATGATTTGCTTGAAACTTCATTTCGTGCTTCTACGATGGGCGGAATGCAGCTTTATAGTGTGGTTGTCACTCGTGATGCCGAGAAAAAAGAAATACTTTCTCCGGCTCATTTTAACCAGCCGATGATAAAGTCTGCGCCGGTGGTGTTGACATTTTGCGCAGATTTCCGTCGTTTCTGCAAATATTGTCAGGAAAGGAATGCGGAACCGGGATATGATAATTTAATGTCTTTTTTGAATGCGGCTATGGATACTTTATTGGTTGCACAAACCTTTTGTACGCTTGCCGAAGAGGCCGGACTGGGTATTTGTTATTTGGGTACTACTACTTACAATCCTCAAATGATAATTGATGCTTTACACTTGCCGGAACTGGTATTTCCCATTACTACTGTAACAGTGGGATATCCGGCGGAATCTCCTAAACAAGTAGATCGTCTGCCTATAGAAGGTATCATACATGAAGAGAGTTATCACGATTATACAGCCGAAGATATAAACCGGCTGTATGCTTATAAGGAGTCCTTACCAGAGAATAAGCAGTTTATAGAGGAGAATCATAAGGAGACTTTGGCTCAAGTGTTTACAGATGTTCGTTATACAAAGAAGGATAATGAATTTATGTCTGAAAATCTGTTGAAAGTACTTCGCCAACAAGGCTTTATGAATGATGGGCAATAACTGGCGGTGATTAATAAACAGCGAACGATGAACAGCTTGCATGATTGGTTGCAAATGTTCATCGTTCACTGTTTATCGTTCACTGTTTATATTTCTTTTCTTTAGTAAAGTTTCTATGTTTTCCAGATCGGACCGGAAGCTTTTATCAACTTCGCACTGGCCTTTTACTGTTTTGCATGCATGTAAAACGGTAGCATGATCTTTATTTCCAATAAATTTTCCGATTTTAGAAGTTGAGAAGTCGGTATGTGTCTTGGCTAAATACATAGCCACCTGGCGTGCCTGTACGACTTCTCTTTTTCTTGATTTGGTATGGATGGCAGATGATTCCAGATCAAAGTGTTTGCAAACTACATTGATGATATCATCGATGGTGACAGCTTTTGTCTCACAACGAACGACTTTGCGGACAATACGTTGTGCCAGATCCAAATCGATTTCTTTGTTGTAAATAGTAGAGTGGGCCATGATGGAAATAACGATACCTTCCAGATCACGCACGCTTTCATTTACATTTTCGGCGATATAGTCAATCACTTCCGAAGGGAATTGTAATCCATCCCGATGAATTTTATTTCTTAAAATATTTTTTCTCAGTTCTACGGTCGGTTTCTCCAGTTCGGCTACCATTCCCCATTTGAATCGGGTTAGTAAGCGCTCTTCCATGCCTTGCAGTAATACGGGAGCACGGTCGGAAGTTAATATCAGCTGTTTGCCGTTTTGGTGTAGGTGATTGAAGATATGGAAGAAAGTGTTTTGTGTTTTGGTGACACCTGCAAATTCTTGAATATCATCAATAATTAATACATCAATTGTTTGGTAGAAGTTGATGAAGTCATTCGTTGTATTGTTACGCACAGAGTCAGTGTATTGTACTTGAAACAAGTGTGCTGAAACATATAGCACTCTTTTATCCGGATACAACTCTTTGATACGGGTACCAATGGCATTGGCCAAATGGGTTTTTCCTACTCCCGATGCACCATGGAGAAACAGCGGATTGAAGACTGTTTTTGCCGGATTCTCAGCTACAGCTTCGGCAACACTTCTTGAAAGCTTATTACTGTATCCTTCAATAAAGGTCTCAAAATTATAGTTCGGATTTAGATGTGGGTCAAGGTCCTGAACGGCCGGTGCCCGCAACAACCCCGGAGCTTTCCTTTCATCAATGCGGGGAAGTCCGGACTGGGGAATAGCCGTAGAGCGGGTAGTAGACTCCTGATTCACGGTTGCCCCTGAACTTTTGTCTACCAGCACGTTGTACATCAACTTGGTGCCGTCTCCTATAACCTTATATAATGTCTTACGTAGCAAGTCCACAAATTTATCTTCCAGAAATTCATAGAAAAACTGGCTGGGAACTTGTACGATCAACGTTTTGTCCTCATATTTTAAAGGAACAATGGGAACAAACCATGTTTTGTATGTCGACTCAGGAACATTGTCTCTAATAATTTCAAGACAGCGGTTCCATAGGCCGACATGACTCGATTCACTCATAGCGGCTGTAATACATTTATTAATTAAGCAAAACTTCTACGATTGCAAAATTGGGAATCTTATTCGAGAAAAACAAATCTCCTTTTTCTTGTATTTCTCACTGAAAGAATAATGTGTTTACTTTCAATGACTTATCCCTTCCCCATAAAATACTTCTCATAGGAAGCTATTGCTTTTTTATAACTACTTGTTAGTTAATCAATTATCAGAGAAATTTCCACGTACTGTTTTTGAACCTGATAAGCTGTACAGATATCCTTTCTGTCTATGGATAGACTTTTGAAGGATTTCATCCTGTCCTTGTTTTGTGGGCTCTTATTTAGATAAATTCTATTTAAGAGGTTTCACCTACTTATCTTTTTTGCCAAACAGAGAGAAGTGGACATATCGTTTGGGATGTTCCTTCAGGTCTTCAAGCAAACTTGCTGCATTGATGGTAGTTTGGTTCAGGTTATTGTATAATTGTGGATCGTTTAGCAGCAAACCAACGGTATTGTCTTTGCTGTTAAGCTTTTCTGTAAGCATTTTTACGTTACTAAGGGTTGCGTCTATTTTTTTGAACGTAGTGGCATAATCAATCTCTTTCAGATTGCCACTGATTACGACAAAATTATCTCCGATGGTATTCAGCTTCCCTGTTAATTGTGGAATGTCATTATTCATCAATACTTTCAGCTGGCGGCTGGTAACTTCCAGATTGGCCGTCGTCTTTTCAATAGAATGTAGAGTTGCCGGAATACTTTGATCCGTCATAATCGTGTTCAGTGAAGTTAGGATGGAATCTAATTTAGGTAGCATCTTTTCTACAGCAGGCATCATAGCTGCTACTTTTTCCATCATTCCGTTGTTCAGCGTTCCGGGAATTGTATCACCTACCATATAACGTTCGCGCGGATTATTAGCCAATAAGATATTCATTCTTACTCCTCCCATCAGTTCGGGCACCAATTCGGCAGAGCTTCCTTTCGGTATGCGAAGATCAGTGTCTACTTCTACTTCCACGATGACATTTTCCGGTTGGTTGTAATCATAGGCAATATCACGGACAATGCCTACGCGGACACCATCAGCGAATACCGGACTCGATTGTGCCAGGCCGTTTACATTATGGAATTTCACATAAAAATAGCTGGCAGGCTTAAACATATTAATGCCCTTCAGATAGTTAATTCCGAAGACAAGTAAGCACAAGGCCGCAATACCTGCTATTCCTATTCTGACTTCTTTCGTAATGAGTTTCATGTTTTGTTATTTAGTCTTTTTATTTATTTCTTCTTTTCTTAAATTCGGCTATAGCCTCATTGATATTCATTTTCTCTCCGTTGCGGAATGCAATGATGAAAGCATCCTTAAATAATGGAGTCACCGTATTACGGCGCGTCCGCAGCACTTTGTTGTAATCAGGAGATGCCCCGTAAGTGTATTTGTATATTCCTCCTTCTTTATAGTAATCTACGTCTTTCAATCCCTTCAGTCGTTTGTCATTTTTGGCCAATGGACGTGAGGAAGTAAGTATTTGTATCTTAAACGTAATTTCGGAGTCGTTTGTTGTGCTTTCTGCAATAATTGGACGTTGAGTTTTCGCTTCTGCGATTAACTCTTTGGGGCGTGAAGAGTTTTTAGGTCTTTCTGCTGCTTTTTCTTGTGTACTCTCTGTCTGTGCAATTACAGGTGCTTCTGTAGTTTCTTCGTCATCATTTGGCAAAATGGTACGACTGGCACCGGTCAAACGGATTTCGTGTTCTCTTTTATAGGCCAGAAATGCCCGATAGATTCCTTTTGCTAAAGTAGTGGTTCCTTCGTCCGTATTCAGATAGCGTTCCTCTTCAGGAGTGGAAATGAAACCAAGTTCAACGAGAATACTCGGCATGGCACTGGCCTTTAATACCAGAAACCCGGCTTGATGTACACCACGGTCTATCCGTTTGCAATGATGACGAAACTGTTTTTGTACCAGAGATGCCAGATGTACACTCTGCTCCATGTACTTATCTTGCATGAATTCGAAAATGATATATGATTCTGCCGAATTTGGGTTGAACCCTGCGTAGCGGGTTTTATAATCATCCTCATATAGGATTACAGAGTTTTCCCGTTTGGCAACTTCCAGGTTGGCATCCGATTTGGCCAGACCTAATGTCCAGGTAGAAGCACCTTTGGCTGTCCGGTTATTGGCTAAAGCATTGGTGTGGATTGAAATAAATAGATCGGCTTTGGCATTATTGGCAATTTCGGCACGGCGATCCAGTGGTATAAAAACATCTTTGCTGCGGGTATATACTACTTTTACGTCGTTACAGTTTTGCTTAATCTGATTGCCCAATTTTAATGCTACCTTCAGATTGATATTTTTTTCTTTAGATATCTTTCCGATGGCTCCGGGATCATGACCGCCATGTCCGGCGTCAATAACGACAACAAAATCTTTTGCCCAGGCACTACCGACGTTTAGTGGAGAAACGAGTAGCCAAAGGCAAATCAGTATATATAATATGTGTGGTCTACGTAGTTCCATATAAAAATAATGTGCAAATGTAGCAGAATTTTGTTGAAAACTCACTATTTAGTGTTAAGTTTTGAGTTTTTTACCTTACTTTGCACTCTAAATTTAAATGATATAACGATGCTGAAGTTCTTGAAAAATTGGACGCTTCCGGTAGCGATGTTGTTAGGTGCCATTGGTTATCCTGTATTTATCAGCCTTTCTTTTTTGACTCCGATACTGATTTTCACTATGTTACTGCTTACTTTTTGTAAAGTATCTCCTTGTGACCTGAAGCCTAAGCCCTTACATTTGTGGCTTTTGTTGATCCAGATATTCGGTTCATTGGCAGTTTATCTTCTTCTTTATCGTTTTAATAAAATTGTAGCGGAGGGAGCAATGGTTTGTGTTATTTGTCCTACAGCTACGGCAGCGGCGGTCATTACTTCTAAATTGGGTGGAAGTGCCGCCAGCCTGACTACTTATACATTGATTGCAAATATTGGGGCGGCTGTTGCAGTTCCTATTTTCTTTCCGTTGATAGAGGCAAATCCGGATATTAGTTTTATAGGTGCGTTTCTGGTTATTTTGAGTAAAGTTTTTCCATTGTTGATTTGTCCTTTTCTGGTGGCCTGGTTTTTGCAGAGGTTCATTCCGAAGGTTCATCGGGTATTGTTAAGTTATCACGAATTAGCATTTTATTTATGGGGTATTTCTCTTGCCATCGTAACGGCGCAAACTCTCTATTCGCTAATTAATGATCCGGCGGACGGACTGACAGAAATCACGATTGCAGTAGTCGCTTTGATAACTTGTTGTTTGCAATTCTTTTTAGGGAAAACCTTGGGTAGTGTCTACAATGACCGAATAAGTGGAGGACAAGCTTTGGGACAGAAGAATACGATTCTTGCCATTTGGATGGCTCATACTTATCTGAATCCACTTTCGGCTGTGGGGCCGGGGAGTTATGTTTTGTGGCAAAACATTATTAATAGCTGGCAGTTGTGGAAAAAGAGAAAGAGTGAGATAAAATATAGGATGTAAGATGCCGATTTGAAGTTGTTGGAGCTTGTTTGTCCCTTTGGTTTTTCCTTTTTCCTACTTATTACTGGGTTACTATACTGGCGATGTTGCCAGAAAATAAATAAGGATGTAATTATGAATATTGTTTCATTGCGAAAAAATCCTCAATATTTAGAGGAAGCGATTGCTTATTTTCAAAGTAAATGGGCTGACGAAGACAGTAAAATGGTCTATGACAACTGTTTTAGGACCTGTGTGGTGTCAGAATCTCCCTTACCACAGTTCTATCTTCTGATGGATAACGAAGAAATAATAGGTTGTGCCGGACTTGCAACAAATGATTTTAATTCACGAATGGATTTGTATCCGTGGCTGGTTGCCTTATTCATAGAGGAACGATATAGAGGACATAATTATGGAAGATTATTAATCGAAACCGTAGAAAAAGATACCCGACAATTGGGGTTTGGGAATTTATATTTGTGTACAAAGCATATAGGCTATTACGAACATTTCTGTTTTAATTATATAGGAGATTGCTATCATCCGTGGGGGGAGCATACACGAGTTTACCAAAAACATATCACTTTCTCAGCTGATCTTTAGAGATACTTCTGGCATTTACACGTTTGCCACAAGTTTAGTATATTCCTTTGTTTATATAGCAAACTAAACCTTACTTCTATTGGAGCCAAAATATCTGTGGTAGTAAAAAGAAAAACAATCTTTTTCTTTTTACCAGCTTTATTTTTATAGTTGGCTACCTTTTGTTACCTTTGTGTATCAGGCTCATTATTCGGTGAATATTTTTGTTTTCTTACTATCTTATTACCCCGTTATTAATTATAAGAGTATATTTAGTTTGGTATATCTATAGCCGGTATAATGTACAGTGGAGATAAAGAATTTAAAGTGCCCTCTATCCGGTGGGACGGAACTATAAAATATTGGATTATGGATAAAATATTGCGAGCTTTCTGGAATCGTTATTTTCATTATGATTGGGCTTTTGGTCTGTTCCTGATTTTATTATTCGGTGTTCCCCGGTTTGTTATTGTCCTGCAATCTTACGTGACAAGAAGTTATGGTATAGTGATGTTTGTTTTTTTAGCCATGTGGTTTGTACCCTTTATTTTCTTTACCCGATACGGACGGAAATGTATTGGCATAAGGAGGCCTGATCACTGTGGACGTTTGTTTTTGTCTTTTATTGCGGGAGGGATATCTTGTGCTGTTATATTTGCCCTTTTCTTTTTATTATATGATAAAACAATAGATAACGCGTTTGTATATATAGGAGGGAATAATCCCGGGGCATCCATTTCAGGACCTGATAAGCAGCTTTATTTTTGGATAGCTGTTATTCCAAGTATGATATTTAGCCCGATAGGGGAAGAGTTTTTATACCGTGGGGTGATACATGGCAGTTTTGTTCAAAGGTTTGGTGAGTCGAAGGCCTCTGTTTTAGATTCATTGGCCTTCGCTGTTACCCATGTTGCCCATTTTGGTATTGTTTATGTTTCTGGTATTTGGCAATTTCTTCCTTTCCCCGCTGTTCTTTGGGTTTTATCCATGTTTGTAGTCAGCCAGATTTTTTTCAGATGTAAGCAGTTTTGTAATTCCATTTGGGGAGCCGTGTTTGCACATGCGGGTTTCAATTGCTTCATGATGTATTTTATTTTTTATCAGTTATAGAAGACACTCTCACTTTCTGAATTTAGTTAAGAAGTTCTGATAGTTTCATGTGCTCTACATCGAATACTACTTTTTTGTTTGCTCTGCTTAATTCCTGCAAAGAAATCTGTTGGGCATTGGGAGTGGGATTACCTATCGAATACCGTTTTGTATTGTCGTCCGGATCACGGAAACAGAACGTATAGTTTATCAACAGTAGCGGATATTGTTTGGCATTAGGATAGGTCTGAGGGTGCTGTACCAATACGATCTTTTGATTCTCAATAGAAAACTGAGGAAGCAGGCGTATGAAAGTGTTCCCTAATACAATTTCTGTTTCCTCTGCGATGTCGAACTGTACATTGTTTATCGATAGGTCACCTAACCTCAATTCATCGGCTATTGCCATGCGCTTTTTGCCACCTTTACCAGTACTGTCTTCAAATTCAATGATTTTCATTTTAAGTTTCTGGGCATCGGCTTCCGATATACTTGAAAAACTGTGGTCTGGAGCAAAGTAGAGCTTACTTTTTATTTCATTTATCTTTCCCCTTACTAAAAGTCCTTTTTCATCAAGAGTAGTACTGATAGATACTTCCGGTTTTGTCCAAATGAGCCGCTGTGCACCGAAAGGCTCTAAAGCTACGCATTTATTGTATCCGTTTATTATGTCAGGGACAGCTTGTGCACAGATTTTCATTAATTCGCTTGCCTCTTTATACATTCCCAGATAGGCTAATGAAGCGGCACGCAGGTTGAGTATAGAAAGTATACTTCCCCCAAGCTCCTGTTGGTATTTGCCTAACAAACTGTCTGTGTAGTGGATACAGCTTTCCGGATTATTTTTCATAAACCCGATAAATGCATTGGTGAGCCATCTGCCTATTTCGTCGGTAGTTTTCTCTATCCGTTCATATTGAGCATCCAAGCCCATAATGTCTCCGCTATTGATATATTCCGAATAACTTTTACGTAACTGATAATCTTTGCCGGAGAAGTTCATACGGTCGAAGTTGAGTGTACAGGTTTCGAATCCGTAGAAGAATGGAAACCCTAATAATCCGGATTGTCTGGTTATGGAATCCGCTGTATATGTATTGAAGAATTGTACCGGATAATCATTCACGTCCATCACTTTGACGGAAGCCGTGTCCGGTGTGTGTATGAAACTTCCCTCTCCGCCTGTGTCTAATAGATAACTCCGGTTGTTTGCGAATAGAAAAACACAACCGGTTTCTGCGAAACATATATTGGGATCGATGGGCTGCCTTTGCTCCTCTTTTTTGAAAGTTAATTTGCCAAATTCGAATTCTATTTTAGAGATTCTCCGGAGTTCTTTTATTCCTAAGATGGCGTCGTGACCGGAAAAGATAGGATCCTTTTCAACAAGAGAAACATGGACTACCGTGTTGTGGAAAGTGATATTACCCAATTGTAAAGTCTCTACGAAACCGGTGGTAGCTTGTGAAGTACCAAACATGCTGTTTACGGATATGGTATCTCCCATACATGTCACGTTACATTTGCGTGCCATCTCCTGAGTGAGAAAAGTATAGGGTGCTCCTGTATCGAAGATGGTGTTAGGCAATTCGGTTTCATTTATTTTCATTGAGAGTATTAACGGATATGTATAACTTGTAGGAAGTGTACAGGATGTTCCTGGAAAATCTATCCGGAAATTATTTTTTTCCGATAAACCTTGGATTGTTTTTTCTGAACAAAGGAAGTTTCCTTTTCTTTCTATCGCCTGGTAGAACTTTTTATCTTTGCGCAAGGTCTGCCACCAGGCATTGAGTTGTCTGTAGTTCCCTTTTTCCAGAAGTTTCTCTGTTTTGGCATAACAATAGGCCAACTTTTGTTCCGGAGTACATTCTTCCGGATATAGAGTGAGGAGAGAGTCTACGCATTGAAGCATTTCGTCGGGGCGATTAAAATAATAATTCAATGATACTTTTGCATGTAACCGGGTTGCTTCATCCATCACAGAAGAAGAATCGTTATACAGTTTCCACAGTTGTGGAGCATCCTGATAATCGTCTAATGCTAATATTTTCGACCTTAAAGAAGTGGTTGTTTGTGAAAAGGCAGTCATTGAAAAACAAATTGTCCAAGTAAGAATGCCGAGCTTTAGTCTTGCCATAGTAGTATATGTTATAATTCAATTAGTTCTTGTGAGTTTATGTGTTTTTTATGCAAAGTCATCAGTGTCGGCATCAGAATCCGGCATCCTTTTTATATAAGCCATAGATTACACTAAATGTAGATAATCTGTCCGTCCTACCTTCAATGTAGTCTATGGCATATTAATGAAGTTTTGTTCGTTGACCCGAATCTTTAGTGTGCGAACAAGTCGTTTGTCGGAATTTCATTTCCTTCGCTACCTGTTACAGTCATTTTCAGTTGTCCACCGTTTTGGTCAAAGTATCGTACTTCTATCGGGTGGTATCCTTTGCCCAATGCTTTCTGTCCAATCACTTCGCGCGGTCCGTGCGGTCCGTCGTTGTTGATAACTTCTTCACCGTCTATCAGTAAGGTACTGCCGTCATCAGACAGCAGGGCAAAAGTGTATATGCCATCTTTCGGAGCATTGATAAATCCTTTGATTACCAAACCGATGTTTCCCTTTGCTTTTTCCGGGATCATTATTTTCTCGATGGCATAAGTTCCGTTCAGTGGAGCTTTGGGGATGTCAGCGCATTTGCTGCCTTTAAATTCATACCATTTAGCTTCCAGACCTTTGCTGGAAGGAGTGGTAGTTGTGGCTGGAGCATATTCGCTCTTAATGAAACGCGTACGTGCGATATCACCGGCTTTCCCGTTAGGACGGAACGTACGGAAGGTAAAATCGGTTGTTTCTTTCACTGGGATAGGACCTTCGTATTTGGATGATTGCAGCGTCGGAATGCTTCCGTCGGTAGTATAACGAATATCTGCACTCGGATCCAGGCAAGTCACACTAACACTTCCCTCACCAATGAAAGCGTTGTTGCGGTGGAAACCTTCCAGATCGGGGATACGATAATTGATACCCATGATGTTGAGGCGTTCGAACTGATTGGCCAACCGTTGCGCGAAGGCATTCCATTCTTTTTGCGAAGCCTGGCTCCATCCCAATTCGGCAATAGCCAACAGACGTGGAATTGCCATGTATTGCATCCGTTCACGTGAGGGAATCCATTCGCACCAAATGTTTCCCTGTACGCCTTTGAGAAGTCTTTGTTGTTCAGGAGTCGCTCCTTCGATCGTCAGGTCGAGATCATAAATATTGCGTACAGAATTCTTGTCTTGCTGGTAATCCAGGTAGAATTGGCTGTTGGGGGAGAAGATGATTGAGTTACCCTGTTGGGTAGTCTTTTTCGGAGCATCCTTGACCCAGCTTCTCCACCACATGACAGTAGCAGTCGGGCTTAATCCTCCTTCGATGATTTCGTCCCAGCCGATCATCTCTTTGCCTTTTGAGTTGAAAAATTTCTCCATGTCATGGATAAACCAGGCTTGCAGTTCTTCTTCTGTCTTCAATTGGTTGTCTCGCATACGTTTCTGGCAGTCGGGACATTTTTTCCAGTTTGTCTTTTCCACTTCATCGCCGCCGATGTGCACATACTTATAAGGGAACAGGTCAATCAGTTCGCTATATACGTTTTTACAAAACTCTATTGCCGATTCTTTTCCGGGGCAAACAGGAGAGGAGAACGTGCTTCCCCAACCTACTTTGTCTGTACAGGCTACTCCGGAATAATTGCTGACGGCTGCCAGCATGTGACCCGGCATATCAATTTCGGGAACAATATCGATACCGCGTACTTTGGCATATTCTATCACCTCTTTTATATCCTCTTGTGTATAATAACCGCCATACAGCGTGTCACCTTCCACGATGCGAAGTTTGTTTTCCGGAATCCGGTAATCGGGGTTATCTTCCGATTTAGCCAGTTCCATGCATGACCGGTCGTGTGAATTGAACGTACGCCAAGCTCCTTTTTCGGTGAGTAACGGATATTTTTTGATTTCAATGCGCCATCCCTGGTCATCTGTCAGGTGCCAGTGGAACTTATTCATTTTATAAAGTGCCATTACGTCAAGCAGTTCTTTTACTTCTTCTTTGGTATAGAAGTGGCGGGATACGTCGAGCATAATACCACGCCATTCGAAGCGCGGGGCATCTTCAATCTGTACGGCAGGTATGGCCCATGTCACGCTGTCCACCACCTGTTTCGATTCAATCTGAGGTGGAAATAACTGGCGGAGTGATTCAATACCGGCTATCACACCGTTGTAAGAGTTACCCGTAATCTCTATTTGCCCGGGTTTTGCGATGAGCGTATATGCTCCCTCCTTGCCTTCTATGGCAGTGGTAGAAAGGGTGATGTCTCCTTTGCCTTCTTTTACTTGGATATCATATCCGGTGGCTATTGACAGAATGCCTTTCAGGTACTCTGCTGCGGGAAGCAGTTCCGGGTTGGTGGTACCGATGATGGTGTTTGGGGTTAATACAAACGCACCATGGTTCTGTTGCATTTTGTTTGGCAACGGTACGATAGAAACCTCTCTGGTAGTGGGAGTGGGGCTACAGCCTGTCAGCAGTAATGTGCCGATGAAAGCACAAGTCGCTAACCATTGTTTGTAAGACGGTTTTGTCATAAGGATAATTATTGGATTGTTTTTCAAATTAGTTTTAGTCTGCTTACTTTTACTGTATGGAAAGCACAAATATACAATCAATTCTTTTGATAATCTTCATTCCTGATTGAAAAACTGTTGCTATCTTTGCTTTTACGTAAACTTTCGCAGTCGGCTGTATGTTTCTTCTTCAGAAGAAATCGGTTTATTAAGTTGCTTTTTGCCTGTTTGTCAGTGTGTGTCATGGGGTGGCTAATGCTTTTGACGTATCGCTTCTTTCGATTTATGTACGTGCCTTCTTGAGACCACGGCTGTGATTCAAAGAGATCACAATTGTGAACAGATGGAACCACAGTTGCAGATTGAACCGAATAACAAACTAAAAACTGTTGATAAAGGCGTGAAATTGATAAGTTAAACAGTGTGAATTTGCTTACTGAATAAGGAATGAGCAAGCTGGAATGTATAAAAAGTGAATAGAATTATGAAAGCGATTGATTTAATTGATAAATATTATCCTCAGGATAATGAGTTAAGAAATATATTGTTGGTTCACAGTCGTTCGGTTGCCGATAAGGCATTATGGATAGCCGATAAGCACCCGGAGTTGAATCTTGACGCAACTTTTCTGAACGAAGCCGCCATGTTGCATGATATCGGAATTTTTCTGACTTATGCTCCGGGCATTCAGTGTTTGGGCAAGGAGCCTTATATTTGTCATGGATATCTGGGAGCCGAGCTGGTGCGCAAAGAGGGTTTTCCGCGGCATGCTTTGGTTTGTGAGCGTCACACCGGTGCGGGACTTTCACTGGAAGAGATTATCAAACAGCAGCTTCCTGTGCCGCATCGTGAAATGTTGCCGGTCAGTACGGAAGAACAAGTGATCTGCTTTGCTGATAAATTCTTTTCGAAAACACATCTTGATCGTGAAAAATCGGTGCAAGATGCCCGTAAAAGTATTGCCCGGTACGGTGACGAAGGACTTCGACGCTTTAACAATTGGTGTGAGCTGTTTCTTTAGTGCCTAAAAAAGAATTAAAAATCAAGATTCTCAAGTATATTTGGTGAAGATTGTGTACTTTTGCCCCTTCAAGCGTAAACTATTAGTTAATGACGCCATTGAAAGCAAATACAATACTATCATTCATACTATTATTGATCCTCCTGATGCTTCCGGATGAAGCGATGGCTCAGCGTCGCCGTGTCAGAGAGGTGAAGGGACCTGTCACTTATTCGCCCCAGCAAACTGATTCATTAAAAGCAGACACGCTGAAGGCCGATACTTTATCGTTGCAATCTGCCGGAAAGAAGAAACAACCTCTGGATGCCCCTGTGGTTTATTCGGCTAATGATTCCATCGTCTTTACCGAAGGTGGCTTTGCGCATTTGTATGGCGATGGTAAAGTGAATTATGAAAAAATAGAATTGGGAGCACAGATCATCACCATGAATATGGATAGCAGTACGGTGTACGCTCGCGGTGTGACTGACTCGTTAGGGGTTGAACAAGGCAAGCCTGTGTTTAAGGATGGCGATACGCCTTATGAAACCAAAGCAATCCGGTATAATTTCAAAAGTAAAAAAGGATTTATCAATAACGTCGTTACCCAGCAGGGCGAAGGATATGTTGTGGGTAATAATGCCAAAAAAGGAGCTAATGATGAACTGTTTATGGAAAACGGACGTTATACGACCTGTGATCATCACGATCATCCACACTTCTACATGCAGTTGACCAAGGCCAAAGTCCGTCCCAAGAAAAATGTGGTGACCGGTCCTGCCTATCTGGTGGTAGAAGATGTACCGTTGCC
Organism: Bacteroides fragilis; assembly: GCF_019583405.1. Taxonomy (GTDB): domain Bacteria; phylum Bacteroidota; class Bacteroidia; order Bacteroidales; family Bacteroidaceae; genus Bacteroides; species Bacteroides fragilis_B. Next base: position 152,428 of record NZ_SZUU01000004.1, read on the forward strand.
ATTGGCTGTACCTTTCTTTTTCTTTCCTTTTTCCAGCAGTTACTCTTCAGGTTTTGTGATGCCCAGCTACATGGACGACTCCAGCCGTGGCTTCGGATTGACGGGAGGTGGTTATTATTTTGCCATCAGCGATATAATGGATCTTAAATTGACCGGAGATGTATTTACAAAGGGCTCGTGGGCAGGTAATCTGGAAACCAATTACAATAAACGTTATAAATATTCCGGTTCGTTACAGGCCGGCTATCAGGTGACTAAATTGGGAGATAAGGGCTTGGCTGACTATTCGGTTGCCAAGGACTTTAAGATTGTATGGAATCATCGGCAAGACCAGAAGGCCAGCCCGAACAGTACTTTCTCGGCAAGTGTGAATTTCGCGACCAGTAGTTATGAGCGTACCAATATCAATAACCTCTATAATTCTCAGCTGATGACTCAGAATACGAAAACTTCGAGTGTGAGTTACTCCCGCAGTTTTCCGGATCAGAAGCTGACGCTTGCAGGTACTTTCAACATCGCCCAGACCATGCGTGACTCTTCAATAGCTGTCACCTTGCCTGACTTGAATATCACGCTGAGTACTATTTTCCCTTTTAAACGTAAACGTGCGGTAGGCGAAGAGCGCTGGTACGAAAAGATTTCCTTGCGTTACTCGGGACGTCTGACCAACAGCTTGAAAACCAAAGATGACCGCTTGTTCAAAGCCGGTTTCAGAGAATGGGAGAATGCGATGCAGCATAACATTCCGGTACAGGCCACCTTTACTCTTTTTAAGTATTTGCAGGTAGTGCCTTCGTTCAATTATACAGAGCGTTGGTATACCCGTAAGGTGATGAAGAGTTATGATGAAACTACCCGGAAATGGGATACACACCCCGGCGATACGATTCATGGATTCTACCGGGTATTTAATTATTCGGCCAGTTTGTCGTTGAGCACAAAGATGTATGGTATGTATCAACCGCTGTTTATGAAGAAAAAGGAAATACAGATCCGTCACGTCTTTACGCCCCAGATTTCATTGAATGGTTCTCCAAGCTTCGGACAGTTTTGGGAATACTATCGTGATGCGGACGGTAATGACCAGTATTACTCGCCTTATTCCAGCCAGCAGTTTGGTACGGCTCCGCGTGAAAAGTCCGGGACGGTCAGTTTCGATGTATCGAACAACCTGGAAATGAAATACCGTAACAAAAAGGATTCTCTTATGAAAATAAGTCTGATCGATGAGATAGGCTTCAATCTTTCTTATAATATGGCGGCACAGAAACAGCCGTGGAGCAACCTGAATATGCGTTTGCGTATGAAGTTTAAAAAGTTTAATAACTATACGCTGAACATGAACGCGGTGTTTGCCACGTATGCTTATACATTCGATAAGTCGGGTAATGTAATAGTGGGTGATCGTACCGAATGGTCTTACGGACGCTTCGGGCGATTCCAGGGATGGGGCTCTTCTATTAACTATACTCTTAACAATGATACTTGGAAGAAGTTGTTCGGAAAAGATAAAGATAGCGATCAAAAGAAGAAAAAGGATAGTGCTGACGACGAGGGAGGAAATTCGACGGGTGACGAGGCGGTTACTGAAAAGAAAGTGGAGAAAGCGCAGGCAGACAGTGACGGATATCAGGTTTTCAAGATGCCATGGTCGCTGAATTTTAACTATTCGTTCCGCATTAGCGAGGATCGTAGTAAGCCGATCAACCGTAACACCATGCGTTATCCGTTTAAGTATACCCAAAACATCAATATGTCGGGTAATCTGAAGATTTCCAATAACTGGTCGTTTACATTCAATTCCGGATATGATTTCGAAGCGAAAGAGATCACTCAGACTTCTTGTACGATTACTCGTGATTTGCACTGTTTCAATATGTCAGCCAGTATTTCTCCTTTCGGACGTTACCGCTATTATAACTTTACGATCCGTGCAACGGCCAGTATCCTGCGTGATTTGAAGTGGGATAAGAGAAGCCAGACTCAAAGCAACATCCAGTGGTATTAATAAATATCTATAAACGTTCCTTGTTTTTGATACGCTATGAGTATTATTCACCACAGAGGACACAGAGTTTTAATATCTTGTTTATATGGATGTTTAAGAGAAAGATATTCTCTGTGTCCTCTGTGGTGAACTTGATTCGTTTCTGATACGATATACAGTTTTAACCTTTTTCTTCCGGATACCTTACCTACCAGTTTATCTCTGTTTTTCCGTGGGTTTTCAAGTATTCATTCGTTTTGCTGAAATGCTTATTCCCAAAGAAGCCGTTGTAGGCAGAGAGGGGAGAGGGGTGTGCCGAACTGAGTACCAAATGCTTGTTACGGTCAATAAAGGCACCTTTCTTCTGTGCATAACTTCCCCAAAGGATGAAAACCAGGTTTTCTCTTTCTTCCGCCAGAGCGCGGATAGCGGCATCTGTAAATTCTTCCCATCCGCGGCGTTGGTGCGAACCGGCCTGATGGGCACGTACTGTTAAAGTAGCGTTGAGCAACAGGACACCTTGCTCGGCCCACCGTGTCAGATTACCGGTGGGAGGTGTTGTCGTACCGATATCTTCTTTTATTTCTTTGAAGATGTTCACCAAAGATGGCGGAAAGGCTACTCCGTCATTCACCGAGAAACAAAGGCCGTGTGCCTGTCCGGGACCGTGGTAAGGGTCTTGCCCGATAATGACTACTTTTACTTTGTCAAAGGGACATAGGTTGAATGCATTGAATATCAGCTTTCCCGGAGGAAAGATCTGGTATTGGCTATATTCGCTTCTGACAAATTCGGTCAGTGTGCGGAAATAATCCTTCTCAAATTCCGGTTGTAAATGAGCTTTCCAGCTCTCTTCTATTTGTACGTTCATAGGCTATTAAATAAGGTGTATATTAAGGGCTGTACATTCACGGCGCATCTCTTCCGGCCAGATACTTGCCTGAATCTCGCCGATATGAGCTTTGCGTAAGTAGAACATGCACAAACGCGATTGTCCGATACCGCCGCCGATAGAGAGTGGAAGCGTATCATTCAGTAATCTCTTATGGAAATAAAGCTCCAGTCTCTGTTCCTGATTCTCTTGTTTTACCTGACGAAGAAGAGCCTCTTTGTCTACGCGGATACCCATTGAAGATAACTCAATGGAGCGTTGCAGCACATCGTCCCATAGCAACAGGTCACCATTCAGTCCGGGTAAGTCGTTCAGCCCTGTGCTGGTATAGTCGTCATAGTCCGGAGCACGTCCGTCATGCTTTTTGCCATCACTCAGCTTGCAGCCGATACCAATGATGAACACGGCTCCATACTTTTTACAGATGGCATGTTCACGGCATTTAGGTTCCATATCGGGATACAACTGGCGTAATTCTTCCGAATGGATAAAGTGCAACTTCTGTGGCAGGCAAGGCTTGATTTGCGGGTACATTTCGTACACCATATATTCCGTACGGATCATGGCGGCATAGATACGGTTGACAATCTCTTTTAAGAAGTCGGCATTGCGATCTTCGGCAGTAATCACCCGTTCCCAGTCCCACTGGTCTACATAAAGTGAATGAAGATTGCCCAGTTCCTCGTCTGAACGAATGGCGTTCATATCCGTATAAATACCGTAACCCGGCTCAATGTGGTAATCTGCCAAAGTAAGTCGTTTCCATTTAGCAAGTGAGTGGACTACTTCAGCTTGTGCATCGCCCAAGTCTTTGATAGGAAATGAGACAGGACGCTCGATGCCGTTCAAGTCATCATTGATACCCATTCCTTTGAGCACGAAGAGTGGGGCTGTGACACGTCGCAGACGCAGTTCTGAAGAAAGATTCAACTGGAAGAACTCTTTAATTTGTTTGATACCCAGTTCTGTCTGTTTCAGGTCAAGCAAGGGTTTATAATTCTGAGGTTTTATTAGGTAACTCATAGGTTTATTGATTGTTATTTGTCGGCAAAGATATGAATAATATCTATATCTGTACGAATAATAGGCTGAAATGTTATCAAATTGATCGTTTTATATAGCATAAGAGTTGCAAAATAATATTTGCGGATATGACGTTCGGTAGATAGATACTACAAAAAATGGTGAATCATTAGGAAAATGCGAAGTTTTTTTATACTTTTGTCGTCGCATAAAACAATGCTCCTGTAGTTCAACGAATAGAATGTAGGTTTCCGGTACCTAAGATAAGGGTTTGATTCCCTTCGGGAGTACAAAGAAATAGCTGATAATTATTTAATTATCAGCTATTGTTATTTTAAGGGTCGGTTAATGTAAAAGCCGGACTAACACTTCCCATGACTCACATAGAGCTTGCATGGAAGGAAAGAGTAAATCGGCTCCGGAGTTTAACAGTACCTGCCCATCCAACGGACCGGTATTGACAGCAATAGTGAATATTCCGGCTTTGTGTCCGGCTTCTACTCCCAAAGGGGCGTTTTCGATGACAATAGCTTCATTAGGTTTCAATACTCCTTTTTCCAGTGCCATCAGATAGGGTTCCGGGTTGGGTTTTCCGTATTTGACGTCGAAGGCAGTCACCATCAGTTCTTGTCGGAACATTCCCGGGAAATTGTGTTCAAGCCTGTCTAATAATGAAGCTTGTCCGGAGCCGGTGACTACAGTCGGGATGATACCTTCCGCTTTGATTTTTTGTAGTAGTTCCCAGGCACCCGGCATGCGTTCGGCTTGGGGATGCTTGTTGAACTCAATGCTCTTTTCATGATAAATACTCTCTATCTCTTCCGGCGTGGCATCGCGTCCCAGTTGGCGCTGACATACGATGTTGATGGTTCCCGCCCCGGTGCGGCCTTCGTGCAAATAAGCTTCTTTCTTGCTCAAATGAAGTCCGTGAGCTTCCATCGTTTTGTGCCATGCTTCGGCGTGATAAGGCATGGAGTTGAAAAGTACACCGTCCATATCGAAAAGAACGGATTTTAACTGAATGGATGGATAATGATTTTGCTTGAGATATTGCGCAATTGCTTCCTGAAACATGATATATACCTATTGATTTGGAGTGCAAAGATACGATTATTTTGGTGAATCGAACAGAATATGTATTTTTGCAAAATCTATTAAGTGATATGATTGCATGAGAAAACTATTTTTTCCCTTACTGTCGTTATGCTTGCTGACTACTGCTTGCAAAGATTCTGTTCCCAGTCCTACAATAGAAATGGAAGGGCTTTATGTCAATGGAGGAGAGATGGATTATGCCCGGCAAATGGAGGCATTGCCCCCTCTGAAAGTTGATGATGAACTTGAAATTTCATTGAAACTGGATGGAAACGGAGAAGAACTAAATACGTTTCTGGTGAAAGAGGAGACTCTGGGCAGTGAGGCAACCGCTGTGACGGTTGATTTCAATGAATTGCCGGAAGAGGCTCTCAGTGATGATAAGGAGTTTACGGATAAGGATAATGGTAAGTTAGGTTTTAAAGATGGAGTCTCTCAAACTAAAGTGGGGTTGCGGGCAAAGGTGCAGCAAGTGACCGAAGCTGGAGTGAAACTTAAATTCTATCTTTTCTCTAAGCCTGTTAATTGTGAAGGAGCCAAGTATGAGTTGGAAATCAAAACTTCCGATAAGCAAGACGATTGATCTGATAAATCGGTATATAATAGAAAAGAGCGGTACTCCGTAGTGGAGGGCACTGAAAAAGTGATCTTTTTTTAGCTTCCAATCCTTTTTAGAAATTACCGGAAAAAGTTGTATGTTGAATGCTGCATTTCATTCACATGCAACTTTTTCTTATATTAAGGAGAATAACTCAACTCTTTGGTTTATACAAGCCGTATTTGTCGTCCACGGACATGGATTACATTTACTTTAACTCAGTTTGAGTATTCTCTTGAGATTTGCTGCAAAAATAGCCATTGCTCCTTGCATTTTCATACATGACAATCCGTAGGACTGCGCCCTGTCATATCCATATACCTGTTTCAGTTCCGCATTTTTAGCTTCAATCTTATAACGTTCGGCAGCCTTCTCTTTGAACCGTTCGGTTTGTTGGAACTCTACCTGTTGTTGCTGCTCATCGGTTTTTATGGGAACAGAATAGGTTTTAGATTTAGCTCCCGGCTTATAACACCCCTCTCGTCTTGAGCAGCATTGACACTTATGCACATCAAAATAATAAGTATACGCCTGATTCCATGCTCCATTTTTTCTCCCCTGTTTTGCCCTCCGTATAGCTATGTGACCGGCAGGGCAAACAAACATGCCGGCATCCTTATTGTAATCAAACTTGTCTTCTTCCTTTCTGAAACCCTGGCTGATACCGGGATTCAATTTAGCTACCAACTCAAAGTGTTCATCACGAGCTTTCTCCAGATTATCCTTTCCCGAATAAGCTGAATCACCAATCACTGTTTGTACATCGATACCATTCTTTCGGCTTTGTTCAATCAATGCGGGTAGCTGGGGGCCGTCTCCCTTCTCACCGGAAGTTATGACAGCCGCTGCTATGATGCGCTCCTCGGTCATTCCGATATGCGTCTTATACCCAAAGAAAGAACTATCTTCCGATTTGTGCCCGATACGTGCATCCTCATCTTCAGAGACAGTGTAATGGTCGCTGATATCATCCAATGTCTCTTTTAAGAGGTTCAATTTTTCCTTTATTTTGGGAATACAGACGAAGGGGGCCTGTTCTTTTAATGTATCAATCAGTGTTTGCGTATAAGTCAGCTCATGTTCCAGAACGTCATCAGAATTCTTCTCGGGTAATAGTTCCTTTATCTTTTCATCCACTTCATAGAGACATTTACGTAACTGTTTGGAACGCAACTTCAGTATCTCAATAGGAGAATGGGGATTTGAACGCGAACCGGTATGTGTGGCATCAACGATTACAGAAGTGGATTTTATAATGCCTTTCTCTATTGCCAAAGTTACCGTCTTGTTGATAAGCAGGTTCAACAAGTCCATATCTTTCAGACGGAGCTTACGAAATTTGCATAAAGAGCTGGCGTCTATCACATCCTCTTCCGGTACCATTCCTAAAAAGTATTTAAAGGACATATCATAGCGTGAACGTTCAACCACATCAATATCAGACAAATCATAAATTGTTTTTAAAAGAAGGTACTTGAACATACGAATAGGGCTCTCGGCGGTACGACCATTGTTCGGACAATATTTGGAAACAAGCTCATTATAAACAAAGGAAAAGTCTATCAGCGAGTTGATACGTCGAAGTAGGTTATCCTGAGGGATGATCAAATCATAAAGACTTGAATAATCACTAAAAGTCAAACGTTCTTGAGATGCTAGCATTGCGGTATTCTTTTGGTGACTCTAAGATACAAAAAAACGGTATAAAGCCGTATTATTTTGGATTTATACCGTCATTTTTTAAGTAGAAGAGATACAGCAGGACTTTTTCAGTGCCCTCCCGTAGTGTGCCGCTCTTTTCTATTATATACTTGTTTTATTGGGTTCTTACAGTCTTGCCTGAATAGCTTTTGATTCTTCTTCGTATCCGGGTTTGTTCAGTAAAGCAAACATATTCTTCTTGTATGCTTCCACACCCGGCTGGTTGAATGGGTTTACGCCCAGCAGATAGCCGCTGATACCACATGCTTTTTCGAAGAAATAGAGTAATTGTCCGATGCTGTATTCACTCAGTTCAGGAATTACGATACGCATGTTAGGAACACCACCGTCTACATGAGCCAATTGAGTTCCCAGTTCGGCCATCTTATTCACTTCGTCTACGCGTTTGCCTGCCAGGAAGTTTAAGCCGTCCAGGTTAGCTTCATCCGAAGGTACTTCTAACTTATGGTTCACTTTGTCTACAGAGATCACTGTTTCGAAGATTGTGCGTTCGCCTTCCTGAATCCACTGACCCATCGAGTGCAGGTCTGTAGAGAAATCGACTGCTGCCGGGAAGATACCTTTGTTATCTTTTCCTTCAGATTCTCCGTAAAGCTGTTTCCACCATTCGCTTACGTAGTGAAGCTTCGGGCAGAAGTTAACAAGAATCTCTATTTTCTTGCCGTTCTTGTACAGTTCGTTACGAGTAGCGGCATAAATCGCTGCAGGATTTTCTGCGAAAGGAACATCGGCTCCACAAGCTTTCTCCATGTTGGCAGCACCGCTTACCAGTTGCTCGATATCGAATCCGGCTACTGCGATAGGCAATAAACCTACCGGAGTCAATACGGAAAAACGTCCTCCTACATTGTCAGGGATAATGAAAGATTTGTATCCTTCTTTATCTGCAGTAACGCGTGCAGCACCTTTCTTGGCATCTGTAACTGCTACGATTACTTTCTTTGCCATCTCTTTGCCGCGTTGATCTTCACACTGCTTCTTCAGCAGGCGGAATGCCAGAGCGGTCTCTGTAGTTGTACCGGATTTGGAGATATTGATTACACCGAATTTCTTGTCTTTCAGGAATTCTGTCAGTTCATACAGATAATCTTCACCAATATTGTGGCCGGCATAAATCATGACCGGAGCTGTTTTCTTTTCCTGTAACCAAGTGAAGCTGTTTGACAATGCCTCGATCACCGCACGGGCACCCAGGTAACTTCCTCCGATACCGGCTACGATCACTACCTCACAGTTGTCTCTCAGTACTTGTGCAGTAGCCTTCAGGTCAGCCAGGTGCTCTTTACTGATAGAAGAGGGCAGATGCAACCACCCCAGAAAGTCGTTACCTTTACCAGTGCCGTTTTCCAGCGCTTCCTGTGCGGCTTTTACCTGAGCTTCGTAGGCAGAAACCGATTCCTTGGAAATGAATCCAAAAGTTTTTTCAATGTTCAAACTAATCATATCTTTCTTTATTTAGGAGTTAAAGAGTTATTTGTCTGCTTCCTTGTTTATCTAAACGAGTCAGTCAGCAATTTTATTTCAATCATCGGAGATATGCGCTCATATAAGATGTTGTATACAGCATCCAGTATCGGCATATTTACGTGATGATGTTTATTGATTTCCTTAATACACTTTGTTCCATAATATCCTTCCGCTATCATCTCCATTTCGATTTGGGCACTTTTTACAGAGTATCCCTTACCGATCATGGTACCGAATGTACGGTTACGGCTGAAGTTAGAGTAGCCGGTCACCAACAAATCACCCAGATAAACAGATTCATCCACGTTTCTGTTTATCGGATGTACCGTATTTAAGAAGCGATTCATTTCTTGGATGGCGTTTGATATCAGTACGGCCTGGAAGTTGTCTCCATATTTCAAGCCGCTGCAGATGCCTGCTGCTATGGCATATACGTTTTTCAGTACGGAACTGTATTCAATCCCTATCACATCGTCGCTGACAGAAGTTTTGATGAAGCTGCTGCCCAGTCTGCGGGCAAAAACACGTGCCTTATCCTTGTCCGGGCAAGCGATGGTGAGATAGGAGAGACGTTCCAGTGCCACTTCCTCGGCATGACAGGGACCGGCCAGTACGGCAATATTTTCGGGAGGAACCCCATATTCCTTGTTAAAGTATTCCGAGACAATCAGGTTGTCATCGGGGACAATACCTTTGATAGCGGTAATAATGAACTTGTCTCTGATCCGTGTTTTCAGCTTTTTCAGGTGAGCTTTCAGATATGGAGAAGGGGTGACGAAGATTAGCGTATCAGACTCTTTCACCACATCATTGATGTTGGAGCTGAAATTGATGCGCTTCATGTCGAACTTTACGCCTGTCAGATAGGCTGGATTATGCCCGAGCCGTTTGAAATCGGCGATGCGGTCGTCGCGCCGCATATACCAATTGATAGACTCTTCCTGAGCCAGACACATCTTTGCGATGGCTGTAGCCCAGCTTCCTCCGCCCATTATCGCTATCTTACCGGGTAATTTCATTTCTATAAATTAAGAATTAAAAATGAAGAATGAAGAATGTGCAGGGAAGGCTGGAAGTCAAAAGCTCCGGCTTCTCATCGCCATTCTTCATTCTTAATTTATTTAATTTTCTGTATCCACTCGGCTACATCGTTAACTGACGGATTGGTCAGTTCCAATTTGTACTTCTTGTTGATGCCACAAATATCCTGGTGGAATTTCTGCGGATTAACCTCTTTCATGTCGGCCACCTGATTGTATCCTGCTTTCTGGATGACAGGTACCCACTCCTCGGCAATGCCCAGTTCCATAAATTTGGAAGCACTGTCTTTCGGTACGACTTTCTCCGGACGCATCTGCGGGAAGAACAATACTTCCTGAATGGTCGATTGACCGGTCATCAGCATAGTCAGACGGTCCATACCGATACCCATACCCGAAGTAGGAGGCATGCCATATTCCAATGCACGAACGAAGTCCTTGTCGATGATCATCGCTTCATCATCTCCCTTTTCGCTCAATTTCATCTGGTCTTCGAAACGTTCCAACTGGTCGATCGGATCGTTCAATTCAGAATATGCGTTACACAACTCTTTACCGTTTACCATCAACTCGAAACGTTCTGTCAGTTCAGGGTTGGTACGGTGCTTTTTGGTCAGCGGAGACATCTCGATAGGGTAGTCAGTGATGAAAGTCGGCTGGATATAAGTTCCTTCACAGAACTCACCGAATATTTCATCGATCAGTTTACCTTTACCCATCGTATCATCGATCTCCATCTTCAGTTTCTTGCAAACTTCGCGAATCTGCTCTTCGTTCATTCCTGTCAGATCGTAACCGGTGTGCTCTTTGATGGCTCCCAGCATAGTGACACGCTTATAGGGCGCTTTGAAATTGATGATGTTGTCGCCTACTTTTACTTCGGTAGTACCGTTTACATCCAGACAGATCTTTTCGATCATTTTTTCGGTAAATTCCATCATCCAGTTGTAGTCTTTGTAGGCTACATATATCTCCATACAGGTGAATTCAGGATTGTGTGTACGATCCATACCTTCGTTACGGAAGTTTTTACCGATCTCGTATACACCTTCAAAACCACCGACAATAAGGCGTTTCAGGTAGAGCTCACTGGCGATTCGCATGTATAAAGGAATATCCAAAGCATTGTGGTGAGTCATGAACGGACGCGCGGCTGCTCCTCCGGCAATGGCCTGCAGGATCGGAGTTTCCACTTCCATGTATCCTTTTGAGTTGAAGTATTCGCGCATGGAACTGTATACTTTGCTGCGTTTGATGAAAATATCTTTAACGCCTTCGTTGACAGCCAGATCGACATAACGCTGGCGGTAACGCAGTTCAGGATCTTCAAAAGAGTCGTAAGTTACGCCGTCTTTGTATTTAACAATAGGCAGTGGTTTGATCGATTTGGCGAGCACCGTCAGCTTTTGTGCATGGATACTGATTTCGCCCATCTGTGTACGGAACACGAAGCCTTCGATTCCGATGAAGTCGCCTAAGTCGAGCAGGCGTTTGAACACAGTGTTGTACATTTCCTTGTCTTCTCCCGGGCAGATGTCATCACGGGTGATATATACCTGGATGCGGCCTTTAGAGTCCTGCAATTCAATGAAAGAGGCTTTACCCATTATGCGGCGGCTCATCATACGACCGGCTACGGATACCTGGCGGGGTGTCTCGTCATCTTTGAATTCGGCTTTAATATCAGTTGAGAAAGCATTGGTTACATACTCTGCTGCGGGATAGGGTTCGATGCCCATCGCGCGAAGTTCATTCAGACTGTTACGTCGGATGATTTCCTGTTCACTTAGTTCTAATATGTTCATTTCGTTAGATATTAACTCAATTTTGGAGGCAAAAATACGAAACTTTTCTTAGAAATACGGCATTGTAACTCTTATTCTTTATTCTTCACCTTTAATTCTAAATAGATTTGTATCTTTGCACCCTCAAAATAATAGGTATGACAGGACAAAAGACGCCCACTGCGCTGGGCACCGAAAAGATTGGAAAACTCTTGATGCAGTATGCCATTCCGGCTATTATCGCTATGACCGCATCTTCTCTTTACAACATGGTAGACAGCATTTTTATTGGTCACGGAGTGGGTCCGATGGCTATTTCCGGACTTGCTCTGACTTTTCCACTGATGAATCTTGCCGCTGCTTTCGGCTCCTTGGTTGGAGTGGGAGCCGCTACGCTGATTTCGGTCAAACTGGGACAAAAAGATTACGATACGGCGCAACGGGTATTGGGCAATGTGCTGGTACTGAATATCATTATCGGGCTTGCTTTCACCGTATTAACCCTTATTTTTCTTGATCCTATTCTTTACTTCTTTGGAGGCAGTGACGAAACGGTGGGCTATGCCCGTGACTATATGAAAGTGATTCTTTATGGGAATGTCATCACCCATATTTATCTGGGGCTGAATGCGGTACTTCGTTCAGCCGGGCATCCGCAGAAGGCGATGGTTGCCACCATTGCTACAGTGGTTATCAATACCATTCTCGATCCTTTGTTTATTTATGGTTTTGGTTGGGGCATCCAGGGAGCGGCCATTGCTACGATTACGGCACAAGTGATTGCCCTTGCTTGGCAGTTCAGGCTCTTTGGCAATAAGGAGGAATTACTCCATTTCCACCGAGGAATTTTCCGGTTGAAGCGAAAAATTGTTCTCGATTCGCTGGCTATAGGTATGTCTCCTTTCCTGATGAATCTTGCATCGTGTTTCATTGTGATTCTGATAAATCAGGGTTTGAAACGGTATGGGGGGGATCTTGCCATCGGGGCATTTGGCATTGTCAACCGTCTGGTATTTCTATTCCTTATGATTGTGATGGGACTGAACCAGGGTATGCAGCCGATTGCCGGATACAATTATGGGGCAAAGTTATATCCCCGTGTCACTCGTGTGCTGAAACTGACCATCTATGGTGCGACCATTGTCACCACTACCGGTTTTCTGATGGGAATGTTTATTCCCGACCTGGCAGTGTCCGTCTTCACATCGCACGAAGAGCTGATTCGCCAATCTGCCGAAGGCCTCCGCATTGTGGTACTCTTTTTCCCGATTGTCGGCTTTCAGATGGTCACTTCCAATTTCTTCCAGAGTATCGGGATGGCAAGTAAAGCTATTTTCCTTTCCATTACCCGCCAGGTACTCATCCTGATTCCCTGTCTGTTGATTCTTCCGCGTTTTTGGGGGCAGACGGGTGTCTGGATCAGTATGCCGGTTTCCGACCTGATAGCCAGCCTGATATCCGCTACCATGTTGTGGTGGCAGTTCCGCCAGTTCCGTAAAGCTGCTGCCCGGGTATAGGATTCTTCGGTCTGCGCTAAACAAATCATTGCCTGCATTTGTCTTTTATCTGTAACGATCTGAAAGCAATGTAGCAGCCATGAAAAAGTATGTAAGTTTCTTGTTGGTTTTATTTGTCAGTCTGTTTCTTTTCCTGCCCATGCATGCGCAGCAGCGCAAATCAGTAGCTGTGGTGCTAAGTGGGGGAGGAGCGAAGGGAGTAGCCCATATCGGTGCCCTCAAAGTGATCGAGGAAGCAGGTATTCCTATCGATTATATCGTAGGTACCAGCATGGGGTCTATCATTGGCGGGCTTTATTCCATCGGATATACCCCCTGTCAGCTTGATAGTATGGTCAATCACCAGAATTGGTCTTTTCTGTTGAGTGACCGTATCAGTTGGGAAGATCAAACGATGACTGAACGGAAGAATTCTGAAACTTATATTCTTTCTGTCCCTTTGAAAAAGGATTTGAAGGCGAATGTGTTCGGAGGGGTCATTAAGGGGCAGAACCTGGGTAATCTTTTCTCCGAACTGACTGTAGGCTATCACGATTCCATTAACTTCAATAAGCTGCCTATTCCGTTTGCTTGTGTCTCCGAGAACATTGTGAACGGTGAAGAAGTAGTGTTTCACAATGGTGTATTGGCTACCGCTATGCGTGCCAGTATGGCTATTCCCGGCGTATTCACACCCGTTCGTATGGGCGACGAGATACTGGTTGACGGAGGGATGAAAAACAACTTTCCCACGAACATAGCCCGGGCTATGGGAGCCGATGTGATTATTGGTGTCGATGTACAGAATGATCTCCGGACTGCGGATGAACTGAATAATCTTGGTGAGATATTCAACCAGATCATCAATCTGACCGGCCAAACCCGATATGAAGAGAATATTAAATTGGCAACGGTGTATATTAAAGTGGACGTAAAAGGTTATTCTGCCGCAAGTTTCAACATTCCCGCACTCGACACATTGATGCACCGTGGCGAAGAGGCAGCCCGCGCGCAGTGGACTGCTTTGCGCAGACTGAAGAAAGAGATCGGTCTACCCGAAGATTACGTTGCTCCCCGACACGGTCCGTTTACTTCTTTATGGTCCGAGAAAGATATATTTGTGAAAGAGATCACCTTTGACGGTATCGAAGACAGTGACAAGAAATGGATTATGCACCGCTGTCACCTGAAGGAGAACAGCCGGATGCGCATGGAGCAACTTTATGAAGCACTTGCTACGTTGCGCGGAAGCCAGGCTTATTCCAATGTCAGTTACAAACTGACTGATACCGACCAGGGATATCTGCTACACTTTATTTTGGAAGAGAAGTACGAGCGTAATCTCAATCTGGGGATCCGTTTCGACTCGGAAGAGATCGCTTCATTGCTGTTGAATGTGAGCACCCGTCTTAATACGCGTATTCCATCGTGGCTTTCACTGACCGGACGTCTTGGAAAACGCTATCTGGCCCGGGTTGACTATACATTGGCACCGATGCAGATGCGAAATTTCAATCTCGCTTATCAGTTTGAGTATAACGATATTAATATCTACGATCACGGGAAACGTGCTTATAACACTACTTATAAATACCATTCCGGTGAGTTGGGGTTTTCGGATGTGTGGTATCGTAACCTTCGTTTTGGAGCCGGACTGCGTTTTGAGTTCTTCAAGTATAAGGACTTTCTATATAATGCGGGCGGGCAACAGTTGAAGGTGAAACCCCAACACTTCTTCAGCTATTATGCCCAACTGCATTATAATACATACAATAAGGGATATTTTCCCTCGAAAGGGACCGATCTTCAGGGGAATTATTCACTTTATACCGATAACCTGACACAGTATAAAGATCATGCTCCCTTTTCTGCTTTGACCGCCTCGTGGGCCAGTGTCTTTTCGGTTACCGACCGTTTTGCTTTGATTCCTTCTTTGTATGGACGTATTCTTATAGGCAAAGATATCCCTTATCCCTATCTGAATGCCATCGGTGGAGATAATTTCGGTCATTACTTGCCCCAGCAACTTCCTTTTGCCGGGATCACCAATCTGGAGATAGTCGATAATTCTGTTATCGTAGCCGGTTTGAAGGTGCGCCAGCGTATCGGGGGGAAGAATTATGTCACTCTTACCGGGAATGTGGCGTTGCGGGAAGATAACTTTTTTGATATCCTGAGTGGTAAGCCGGTTTGGGGAGGCAGCTTGGGATATGGCTACGATAGCTTGTTCGGTCCGTTAGAGGCCTCTTTCGGCTATTCAAGCAGGGCACACGATGTAGGATTCTATGTGAATCTGGGATATGTCTTTTAGATTTCGACACCTGTACTTCGTGAGGCAGTACATCCTCCGGGTGTTCAAAGCCATTGCTTGTGATGGAACTCCGGAAAATAAATCAATGCAAAGCCTTCTCATGCGAAAAATGGTTCTTCTTCAAATTTGGTGGTAAATTCTTTATTTCTTTATTTTCAAGTTGACAATTGTCCTTTTTGCTTGCTTTAATAAGAATAAATAGACACCGGCTGAATAAGATAACTCAAGTTTCGGAAGTGAATTTGCGCCGTCTGAACCGGTATCTTCATCCTTATCTCTTTTTTCAATTAACATTGTTAACGCCTTTTGCAGTTTGTCAGGTTCTTATGCGCAAATAATAAGTCTTTTGCATTTAAAGAACTTGTTATTCACATCCAAAGAACAAACTTTAACTCTGTGTTAAAACAAAGTTTTTGAGGACAGAAATCTTACTTTTTAAAGATATTGATTTTCAGATGGTTTATTCTAAAACTCGCTTCTTCACCTCATGGATGAACTCTTCGGTGGAAAGCCGGGATACTTGCTTTTTTGTCAACTATAAACGAGGGCTTACACTTCCGAAAACGGAATTAGATTCCATTCTTGTTCAACCGGAAATGGTGCAATCTACATCCGGTCCCGTGTACACGTGCCCATGAGCCCGCGTACACGGTACTGGGTAAAGATACCTATACGAATGATTAAATGCTGATAATTAAGGAATTAAATATGCAATAGAATAAAGAAACGATTCATGTGAACTGGTTAAATGAAAGAAAAAGAACCGCTGTCCTCCGGGGGGTAGAGTGGCAGCGGTTCGGCGAGTCAACTGGTTTTGGTGGGTCGGATTTAGATTCAAAGTCAATTATAAAAGAGAATTTATTATGAAAAATTAAAGTTCTATAGTCCGTCTTCAATTTTAGGCGTTTTGTAATAACGACTAAGTTTGCACATCTGATCGATTCGGGATATATATCTGGAAGCGATGTATGCCTGGCTTGGTGTACGTTTCAGGGATAAATATTTCACTTTGTGGATTTCCAAAAGAATCTCGGCCAGAAACTCAATCATGTCTGCACGTTCGATATGTGAAGGTGAAGTGAAACACCCTAAATATTCCTGATCCCGGGTAGAAAGGGTATAATGCAGGGTCTTTTTGCCTCGTTGGAAAATATAGTCCACCCGATACCAACCGTTGGCGTTGGTTCGGCGCCAGTGAAAATACAAGATTCTGATATTTAAATGTTTGCCCATAGTACAAACGTGTTAATCGGGCAGGGGAAGAATGAACGGCCCTGCTGACCCGTTTGAACTATTTGACATTCGATGCCGAAACAAGGAAAGAAATATGCTAACCCATTACGAAGTTAGACACGGGGGCAGAGCCGTCTTTATCCAGAAACTGTAGGTATATAAAATTATACACCTACAGTTAGTGTAAAAACAAAGGTTATTTATTTCCTTTGTTTCTGCCTTATAAATATCAAATAGTTCACCACAAAGATGGTGATTATTTCTGAAATAGCATAGCAAACGGACGAAAAATGTTCAATGAAACACTTTTATCAGGAGGATTGTTTACTGAACGCCGTTAGTATAGGGAGATTTAACGAAAAGAGAGCGGATCTGTGTTTACCCGCTTGCGTTATGTAAATTCAATGCAGAACAAGGAAAAAATATGTGCCGACCCATTTTAAACATTCATCAGGACATGGACAGGCAGCCGGCCACCTTCGTGCGAATAAAGAACCTGCTATATTATAATAGATTAGTGAAATGCCATTGCGTCATATATTTCAATTCCCATCGGCTGGCTTGCATATATACTTTCTGTAAACAGGAGTTGATCTTGTATCAGGTTTGACATTTCTTTCTCAAAAGATGATTATATTTTTTGGGGGGGAGGCCGATCACATCTTTATTTCTCCCCGGATTCTGCTCAGTGACTGTGGCGTTATCCACAGATAGGAAGCTATGTGTTTCAAAGGTACGTTTTGTAGCAGTTCGGGATGCTCTTTGATAAGTGTTAGGTAACGCTCTCTGGCTTTTGGACTTCCGGCACTGATCAACCAATTTTCAGTGCAGAGTAATTGTTGTTCCATCAGGCGGCGGCCCAGATTGGCAAGACCGAGCGATGAAGTATAAAGATCGTTCAATGTTTGTCCGGATATACAATAGGCTATGCTGTCGCACATCACCTCGATGGTGATGTGCGATGCTGTATTTTCCACGTATCCCCATACCGAAAAAGCGGCTTCGCCCTCCCCGGCAAACCAGATGGTGGTATCAGCCCCGTCTTTCAGATAATGAGCGCGCCAGATGCCTTGCTTTATCAGATATAAATTTCCGTTTCTGGAACCTTCATGAACAATGACTTCTTTCTTTTTGAAACGCACCTCCTCCATATAATTGAGAAGAGTCTGCGTATCGGTTTCCGAAAGACGATAGCTATTCCTGAATTTTTCAATAAATGTTTCCATAAGGCTCTTTTACATCTGTTTGAACGATGCAAAGATACGCATCATCGGCGAATGGCGAAAGAGTCTTTCAGGTAAATTCCAATAATCAGCAGCAAAGTCAGCAGTTCGGCAAGAGGGACGGCAAGCCAAATACCTTTTATTCCCAGTATCGGAGGCAGGAGCAGGAAGCCTGTCAACATAAACAATGTTCCCCGGAAAAGGGTGATGACAGTGGCTCGCCGGGCACGTTCGATACTTTGATAATAACCGATACCAACTATGTTGAGTGCAAAGAACAGATAACTGACTGCAAAATAAGGAATTCCATCTACTGCAATGTCATACGCTTTGTAACTTTTGTCGATGAATAGTCCTACTATTTCGTGATTGAATACAAGAGTTGCGGTAAAGAATAAAATACCACATCCCAAAGCTGTTTTCAATGCCAGTCGGATGGTACGTGCCACTCTGCCCGGATTCTGTTGCCCGAAATTGTAACTGATGATGGGTTGTGCCGATTGGGCGATGGCGTTGTATACCATAAAGATAATAGGAAAGAAGTAACACACGATGCTGAATGCTGCTACACCACTTTCTCCCAAATGGCTGATAAATACGTAATTCCCCAAAAACATCATACTGGCTATGGATGCTTCGCTGATGAATGCCGAAGAGCCGAGCCTCACCATATAGCCGATATTGCGGAAGGTAAGCTGCATACTTTTCCGGCTAAGTTTGATACGATAAATGCCCACGTTGCGGGAAAAACGGAGTAGATAAATAAGAGTCATCAATCCGCCGACCATAGTTCCCAAACTGGTGGCAAAGGCAGCTCCCATCATTCCCCAACCTAATTGGAAGATGAAAATATAATCGAGTACGATATTGATAATGGCTGATACGGCATTGCACATCATAGCATAGTTGGGCGATCCGTCCAGACGGATATAAAACATGCCGGCACTCAAAAGCAGATAGAAAACGAGAAAAGGAACATACCAGTTCATGTATTCCACTACCAACGGCAGCAATCGTTCCGAACTGCCGAGTAATCGTCCTATCGGTTCTGCAAAGTAGCAGCAAAGTGCTGATAATACCAGGATCAGGAGGGATGAAAAGGCAAGTGCCTGTGTGATATTGATACTTGCCACTTTTCGTTTGCCTTGTGATAAATGGATGGACGCCACGACAGATGCACCTACTCCGAACATCAATCCGATGCCGGTGGTGATCATAAATAGCGGGGCCGTGATATTGACTGCCGCCAAGGCGTCGCTACCAATTCCTTTACCGACAAAGATACCATCGGTAATTACAAAAATGGCGGAAAAAACCATTCCGAGTACTGTTGGAATCAACAACTTCCTGAACAGTCTCGGGATTTCCATGTTTCCGAAATCAATACTGTCTTTCATAAAATCTATGTTTTTTTTAGCGGATGCAAAGATACGTCTATGGAAAAGAAGAAAAGTTACCAATTGATAAGAAATGCGATGTGCCGGATATTGGTACATTATTTATTTCCTTCTTTCGGAAATAATGTGTATGTTTGCTATTGAACCAATATACAAATGTACTATGAACGGTAATTATGTCATCAATATCGGCCGTCAATTGGGCAGTGGCGGAAAAGAGATCGGGGAAAAACTGGCAGCCAGGTTAGGCATTGATTTTTATGATAAAGAGCTGATTAATCTGGCTTCAGAGGAGAGTGGACTTTGTCGGGAATTTTTTGAGAAAGCGGATGAAAAAGCTTCCCAAGGTATTATAGGTGGATTGTTTGGGATGCGTTTTCCTTTTATCAGTGATGGTGCTATGCCCTGTACCAATTGTCTGAGTAATGATGCTCTCTTTAAAATTCAGAGTGATGTCATCCGGCATCTTGCAGCAGAGAAATCTTGTGTATTCGTGGGGCGTTGTGCCGATTACATTTTGCGCGAACATCCCCGTTGCGCCAATATTTTCATTTCTGCTTCGCACGAAGACCGTGTGGCGCGTTTGTGCCGTATTCATGGCATTTCCGAAGAAGCTGCTGAGGAAAAAATGAATAAGGCAGATAAGAAACGCTCCGAATATTATAATTATTACAGTTATAAAACTTGGGGAGCGGCCGCAACCTATCATCTTTGTATTGACTCTTCGGTATTGGGAATCGATGAAACGGTAAGGTTTATAGAAGAGTTTATAGTTAAAAAACTAAATTTATAAATCAGAATCGGGCATGCTATAATATGTTAATGGCCAACTACGGTGTAAATGAAAACACAGTAATTGGCCATTGCTATTTTTGATTTGTTACATCATTAACAACAAAATCATTTGTCCCGCAAGGATACGGAGAAACATAGATAGCGGATATACTGTAGAATAGCCTACTGCCGGAGCATCGCTACCGGTTGCCTGGTTGGAATATGCCAATGCGGGAGGGTCTGTATTACTACCCGCAATCAATCCCATCAACATGAAATAATTAATTTTATAATATGATCGCGCTATAATTCCGATAATCAGCAAAGGGATAATCGTAATCAGGAAACCACAACCTACATAAAGCAGACCGTCTCCATGGATCACAGTATCCACAAAATTGGCTCCCGCTTCGATGCCCACACTGGCAAGGAAAAGAACAATACCGATTTCACGTATCATCAGGTTGGCACTTTGAGTCGTGTAGGTTACCAGATGTAATTTGTGTCCGAAACGTCCTATCAGGATAGCCACCACCAATGGTCCGCCGGCAAGACCGAGTTTTACCGGAGTCGGCATACCCGGGAATGCAATGGGAAGGCTACCGCAAAGGATACCCAGGAAAATACCTACGAACAATGTGATAATGTTCGGTTCGTTGAGGCGCTTCAGTGAATTTCCCAGTACACTGGCTACTCGTTCTACAGCATCTTCGGAGCCTACCACCATGACACGGTCACCTACCTGAAGTACCAGGTTCGGGTTGGCAAAAAGATCGACACCCGAACGGTTAACACGCGTGATGTTGACATTGTACATGCTGCGGAAGTTCAACATACCAAGTTTCTTTCCATTAATTTCCGGTTTGGTTACCAAAATACGACGTGATACCATCGGCATGTCTTGCTTTTCCCAGTCTACTTGCACTTCACGTCCGATAAAGGCTACAATGGCATCTGAGTCTTCTTCTGAACAGACCACAAATAATTGGTCGTTCTGTTCCAGAATAGTACTGTGATTCGGAATGCTGACATGTCCGTCTTTACGGATGCGTGAACAAACAAACGGACGTCCGAGGAAGCTGCTGATTGTGCCCAGAGTTTTTCCGTAGATGGCTTCATTATGCACTTCCAGGCTCATCAGGTGTGGTTTGTGGTGTGTACCGTCAGTTTCTTGATTCCAGTTTTCTTCTTCTTTGGCGAAGTTGATACGGAAGATGTAGCGGACAGCAATGATGGAGCCTATAATACCCACTACTCCTAACGGATAAGCACAGGCATAGCCTAATGCGATCTGTGGCCCGGAGTAGCTCAATTGATTCAGTGCTTCTTGTGCGGCACCGAGCCCCGGGGTGTTTGTGACTGCGCCGTATAGGATACCCACCATCATAGGGAGCTCGATTCTGCCTCCCAGAATGAAATAAAGTGCCATTGCTACAGCGATGTTTAAGACTACAATTCCTACAGCCAGCATGTTCAGGGTCATTCCGCCTTTCTTGAATGAAGAAAAGAAAGAAGGCCCCACTTGGAGACCGATACAGAATACGAACAATATCAATCCGAATTCACGGATGAAATGTAGGATATGGGTATCGCCTGTGAAGCCAAAATGTCCCATTAGGATGCCGGCAAACAAAACAAAGGTAACCCCTAAAGAGACTCCGAAAATCTTGATCTTTCCCAAATAGACACCTGCTGCCACTACGAAAGCGTAGAGGAAGACGATGTGGGCTACGGAGCTGGGGTTCCATAATAAATCTTGTAACCAATCCATAATATAGTAGTTTATAATTTTTTGTAAACGGGTGCAAAATTAGCTATAACCTCGGAGGTAATCAAATATTTGCCTGCCTTTTATTTTAGGAAAGCATGGGGGCAGTGGGTAGTGCGAATTTTCCCTAAAAAAAGCGTAGGGTTTAGACTATTTCAGTATATTTGCAAGTCGCAATCTTACATTTTGATAAAGGATTCAGAGAAATAAATTGAGATAACAATCTTATTTTAATTTTAAATAAATAAACTATGGCAGACAGTAAAGAAAAACTCTTCTCAGATTTTTCTCCTGTTTCCACCGAGAAGTGGATGGAGAAGGTCACAGCCGACCTGAAAGGAGCTGATTTTGAGAAGAAACTCGTTTGGAAGACAAACGAAGGATTCAAGGTAAAACCTTTCTACCGGATGGAAGACCTGGAAGGACTGAAAACAACCGATGCGCTTCCCGGAGAATTCCCTTATTTAAGAGGTACAAAGAAGAACAGTAATGAGTGGTTGGTTCGCCAGGAGATTAAGGTGGAATGTCCGAAGGAAGCCAACGCCAAGGCTCTGGATATTCTGAATAAAGGTATCGATTCTCTTTCTTTCCATGTGAAGGCTAAGGAACTCAATGCGGAATACATTGAGACTTTGTTGAACGATATTTGTGCAGAATGTGTTGAGTTGAATTTTTCTACTTGTCAGGGGCACGTGGTAGAACTGGCTGATTTGCTGGTAGCTTATTTTCAAAAGAAAGACTATGATTTGACAAAGCTGCAAGGCTCTATCAATTACGATTTCTTCAATAAAATGCTGACAAAAGGCAAAGAGAAAGGGGATATGGTACAAACAGCCAAAGCGCTGATCGAAGCTACTGCCCAATTGCCTAAATACCGTGTACTGAATGTGAATGCCCTGACACTGAACAATGCAGGTGCTTATATTTCTCAGGAATTGGGATATGCATTGGCATGGGGTAATGAATATATGAGTCAGTTGACCGAAGCTGAACTTCCTGCTGCCATCGTAGCAAAAAAGATTAAGTTTAATTTCGGTATCAGTTCTAATTACTTCCTTGAAATTGCAAAGTTCCGTGCTGCCCGTATGTTATGGGCTAACATAGTGGCTTCTTACAACCCGAAATGTCTGCGTGATTGCGAAAATAAAGGACCCAACGGAGAATGCCGTTGCGCTGCTAAAATGAAGGTACATGCTGAAACATCTACTTTTAATCTGACTCTGTTTGATGCTCATGTAAACTTGCTTCGTACACAAACTGAGGCAATGTCGGCTGCTCTGGGTGGTGTAGATTCAATGACGGTGGTTCCTTTTGACAAGACCTATGAAACTCCGGATGAGTTTTCCGAACGTCTGGCCCGTAACCAGCAACTGCTGTTGAAAGAAGAATCACATTTTGATAAAGTAATTGACCCGGCTGCCGGTTCTTACTACATTGAAAATCTGACAGTCTCTATTGCTAAGCAGGCATGGGAAACCTTCCTTGCCATTGAAGAAGAAGGAGGCTTCTATGCAGCATTGAAAGCCGGTACTGTTCAGGCTGCTGTGAATGAAAGCAATAAAGCACGCCATAAAGCTGTGGCTCAGCGTCGCGAGATCCTGCTGGGTACTAACCAGTTCCCAAATTTCAATGAAAAAGCGGGCGATAAGAAGCCGGTAGAAGCCACATGCTGTTGTGGTGGACACGATACTTGTGAAAAAGATGTTACTACATTGAACTTCGATCGTGCGGCAAGTCAATTTGAGGCGTTGCGTCTTGAAACCGAAGCCAGTGGAAAACGTCCGAAAGCATTTATGCTGACGATCGGTAATCTGGCTATGCGCCAGGCACGCGCACAATACTCTTGTAATTTCCTGGCTTGTGCCGGATATGAGGTGGTTGATAATCTTGGTTTTGAAACGGTTGAAGCAGGCGTAGAAGCTGCGATGGCTGCAAAAGCCGATATTGTGGTGCTTTGTTCAAGCGATGATGAGTATGCACAATACGCTGTTCCGGCTTTCCAGGCTTTGAATGGCCGCGCCATGTTCATCGTTGCCGGAAATCCGGAATGCGCCGAAGAACTGAAAGCAGCCGGTATTGAGAACTTCATCCATGTACGTGTAAATGTCCTGGAGACACTTAAAGAGTTCAACGCTAAATTATTGAAGTAAGATGAGAAAAGATTTTAAAAACTTAGATATCTACGCAGCATTCCAGCCCGCTAATGGTGCAGAATGGCAAAAGGCTAACGGAATCGAGGCCAACTGGAAGACTCCGGAACACATCTGCGTAAAGCCTGTTTACACAAAAGAAGACCTTGAAGGAATGGAACATCTGGACTATGCTGCCGGTCTTCCTCCTTATTTGCGTGGTCCGTATTCGGTGATGTATACCCTTCGTCCATGGACTATCCGCCAGTATGCAGGATTCTCTACAGCTGAAGAGTCGAATGCTTTCTATCGTCGTAACTTAGCTTCCGGACAGAAAGGGCTGTCGGTTGCTTTTGACTTGGCTACACACCGCGGTTATGACCCTGACCATGAACGTGTGGTAGGTGACGTTGGTAAGGCCGGCGTGTCTATCTGTTCGCTTGAAAATATGAAGGTCTTGTTTGATGGCATTCCTTTGAACAAGATGTCTGTATCTATGACAATGAATGGTGCCGTACTTCCGATTATGGCATTTTATATCAATGCCGGATTAGAACAGGGAGCCAAACTGGAAGAGATGGCCGGAACGATCCAGAATGATATTCTGAAAGAATTTATGGTGCGTAATACCTATATTTATCCGCCTGCATTCTCTATGAAGATCATCTCTGATATTTTTGAATATACTTCACAGAAGATGCCGAAATTCAACTCTATCTCCATTTCTGGTTATCACATGCAGGAAGCAGGTGCCACAGCTGATATTGAGTTGGCTTATACGTTGGCTGATGGTCTGGAGTATCTTCGTGCCGGTGTTGCTGCAGGTATCGATATCGATGCTTTTGCTCCGCGCCTCTCTTTCTTCTGGGCTATCGGAACAAACCATTTTATGGAAATTGCCAAAATGCGTGCTGCACGTATGTTATGGGCAAAGATCGTGAAACAGTTTAATCCGAAGAATCCGAAGTCGCTTGCATTGCGTACTCACTCGCAGACTTCCGGTTGGTCATTGACTGAGCAAGATCCGTTTAACAATGTAGGACGTACTTGTATCGAGGCTATGGCTGCTGCGCTGGGACATACTCAGTCGTTGCACACCAATGCGCTTGATGAAGCTATTGCTTTGCCGACAGACTTTTCTGCCCGTATTGCCCGTAATACTCAGATTTATATTCAGGAAGAAACTTATATTTGCAAGAACGTAGATCCATGGGGTGGTTCTTACTATGTAGAGTCATTAACTAATGAACTGGCTCACAGTGCTTGGGAACATATTCAGGAAATTGAGAAGTTGGGTGGTATGGCGAAAGCTATCGAAACCGGTATTCCGAAGATGCGTATTGAAGAGGCTGCTGCCCGGGCACAAGCTCGTATCGACAGTGGTTCACAGACTATCGTCGGTGTAAATAAGTATCGTCTTGAGAAAGAAGACCCGATTGATATTCTTGAAGTTGACAATACCGCTGTTCGTAAAGAGCAGATTGAGAACCTGAAGCGTTTGAAAGAAGGCCGTAACCAAGCTGAGGTGGACAAAGCATTGGCTGCCATTACCGAATGTGTCAAAACCGGTAAGGGCAATTTACTTGAGTTAGCTGTAGAAGCTGCTCATGTTCGTGCAACATTGGGTGAAATCTCGTATGCTTGCGAACAAGTAGTAGGACGTTATAAAGCAATAATTAGAACTATATCAGGCGTGTATTCATCAGAAAGCAAAGGCGACGCTGACTTTAAGCGTGCTTGCGAACTCACTGAGAAGTTTGCAAAGAAAGAGGGACGTCAACCTCGTATTATGGTTGCAAAGATGGGCCAGGACGGTCACGATCGTGGTGCCAAGGTAGTAGCTACCGGTTATGCCGACTGTGGTTTCGACGTGGATATGGGACCGTTGTTCCAGACTCCTGCGGAAGCAGCTCGTGAAGCGGTAGAGAATGATGTTCACGTAGTCGGAGTTTCTTCGTTGGCTGCAGGGCACAAGACATTGGTTCCGCAGATTATTGAAGAATTGAAGAAGTTGGGACGTGAAGATATCGTAGTAATAGCCGGTGGTGTAATTCCTGCCCAGGATTATGACTTCTTGTATAAGGCCGGTGTAGCTGCGATCTTTGGTCCGGGTACTCCGGTGGCTAAGGCTGCTTGTCAGATTCTGGAAATCCTGATGGATGAAGAATAAAAAAACAGTCTTTGAGAAATGATAAACGAAGAGGTTGTGTCAAAACGTTGGCACAACCTTTTTTTATTGATGGAATACGACAATCACCTTGATGTCCTTGGAGAACGTAACTCCTATTCCAAGACCGATCCCGGTGCCACATTCATGCGCATGAAAGAAGACACCATGAAGAACGGGCAGAACAAGCCCGGGTATAATTTACAAATAGGTACTGGATAGCAACTTGTTACCAAATGAATGAGAAAAAAGCGGCATAGCCAAAAGAAAAGATAGCAGGACTGTAAAACGTAAAAAAAAGGTTGTGCTGGCATTTTGACACACCCCCGTTTTTTTGTACTTACTATGGTACTATAAATATTTTGTGTAAATAGAAATAGAATTTAGTGTGATAGCTTATTTGTCAGCAATTATAAAAGGACTTGCTGCAACAAATTCCCCCTTTTTATGGATAATGTAAGTCCTCGGTTCTGATAGGGTAATTGGTTTCAGACCGTCTATTTGTATTTCCGTCGGCTGATAAATGCTTACGTAACATAAATCTTTGATAACAACCGCTTGTGCAGCTTCGTCATTGCGTATAATGTGAATAGATTTGCTATTAAAGCTACGGACTTTCTGTTGTGTCGTGGCAGGAAGTATCAGATAAATATATGATGCAGGCATGTTCTGACAGTGTTTGAGATAAATGGAAAACATCTTGCTTTTTAATGTCTCAGGCTTGTACATTCCCATAAAATCTTTCCATTGCCCTTCTTTTTCTTCGGTTATGACGATGCAGGTGTCTGCCTGCAAGATGATGTATCCGGTGTTGTCATGGAAGAATCGCTTGTGGTCTTTCAACCATACTTTGCCTTTACTGAACCGCTGGTCGATGGAGGTGATGATTTCCTGTGCTTTCCGCGTTAGTTCCCAGTCATTCTGTAATCAGGCTCTGATGAGTACATTGCCTGCCAGCCAAACTTTGTTTTGTCCGGTCATGCTGAAAGCTGCTTTTTCCATTACTTTGATTGCTTGCTGCTTTTCCAGTTTGTTTATTTCCTGTTCGAAGAGCAAGAATGCCGGTCCGAGGGTGCGTGGTACGCCTATTGGGTTGTACCACCAGTTCTTGCACACCAATCCTTGGTGAACCAGAAGTTCATTGTTTGGTGGATGGCATCTGTCAGGCGTGTTTTTTCGGAAGGCTGAAGTTTCTGTTGTTCTCGGTAATAGTATTTGGTGAGTTTCAGTATTTGTTCCGCATGTATTTTGGGTTCCCAGCCGGAACGTTTGGTGTCGTCATAGTTGATGTCCTGCCATGAGCCGTCTGAGCGTAGAGTGCTTATCAACTGTTTTATCTCTTTGGAGGAAATGGATAGAACTGTTGTAGTTCGATGATATTTTGGTCGGACACTTCCTTTTCGGGGGGAATGGTTGACAATTGTTTGAGGAGTGATTCTTTGTTTGGGTCGCCTCCGATAGTGATGTCAATATAGTTCTTCTTGATGATGTGGATAGAGTCATTATAGGTTTTCTGCCCATTGACTGATGAGTAGCTTATTAGGTAACAAAGCACAGGTAAGTATAAGTTGTGGATAATGTTTTTCATATTCTGTATGAAATAACTTTCCAAATGCAAAGAAAGATATAAAAAATGGAATCTGAGAAATTATTTTGATTTTCTTTCTATAACCATGTCTGTTCTCTTTTCTCAATCAACTATTGTTTTCAAACATTCCTCAAGAAGAATATAAAAAGACTTAAAGCAGTAAGGGTTGGGTTGTTTTTTTGTGTCATAGGTTATGTGAACATATAAATGCAGACTTATGAAAAACAAAATTCTTCTTTTTCTTCTGTTGTTGATGAGTTGGCCGATGTATGCGGTCACTCCCAAAGAAACCTTCGAGGTAGGTAAACGTACATTCTTGCTGAATGGCAATCCCTTTGTAGTAAAAGCTGCGGAGTTGCACTATGCACGCATTCCGGAACCCTATTGGGAACACCGAATCTTGATGTGCAAGGCGCTCGGTATGAATACTATCTGTTTGTATATGTTTTGGAACTACCATGAACAACAGGAAGGGAAATTCGACTTTTCCGGTGAAAAGAATGTGGCTAAGTTTTGTAAATTGGCTCAGAAACATGGCATGTATATCATCCTGCGTCCTGGTCCGTATGTGTGTGCGGAATGGGAGATGGGCGGACTGCCTTGGTGGTTGCTCAAAGAGAAAGATATGAAAGTGCGTTCGTTGAACCCTTATTTCATGGAGCGTACGGAAATCTTTATGAAGGAATTGGGTAAGCAATTGGCTCCCCTCCAGTTGGCCAACGGTGGTAATATCATCATGGTGCAGGTAGAGAATGAGTTTGGCGGATATGGGGTTGACAAACCTTATATGACAGCCATCCGTGACATTGTGCGTCGTGCAGGTTTCGACAAGTCCGTACTTTTCCAGTGCGATTGGGACTCTACGTTTGAGCTGAATGCTTTGGACGATTTGCTTTGGACGCTGAACTTCGGCACAGGTGCCAATATCGATAAGGAATTCAAGAAACTCTCTACCGTACGTCCTGATACTCCACTCATGTGCAGTGAGTTCTGGTCGGGTTGGTTTGACCATTGGGGCAGGAAGCACGAGACCCGTCCGGCCGAGAAAATGGTGGAAGGTATCAAGGATATGCTCGACCGGAACATCTCTTTTAGTCTTTATATGACACATGGAGGTACCACCTTCGGTCATTGGGGAGGTGCCAATTCTCCTACCTATTCTGCCATGTGTTCTTCATACGATTATGATGCTCCCATTAGCGAAGCCGGGTGGACCACTCCCAAGTATTACCTTTTGCAGGAGCTTCTTGGCAAATACCGTAGTCCTGAGGAAAAGGCGTGTCCCGTTCCCGAACCGTTCCCCGTCATCGAAATACCCGCCGTGGAACTGAATGCGGCAGCTCCCCTTTTTGAGCAACTGCCCGATTTTGTTCAAAGCGAACAGGTGGAGCCGATGGAAGACTTCAACCAAGGATGGGGAAGCATTCTATACCGTACCACGTTGCCTGCTACAGAAGCCAATACGCTTCTCCGCATTACCGAAGCACACGACTGGGCACAGATATATGCTGATGGCAAATTGCTCGGTTATCTGGACCGCCGGAAGGACGACAATCAAGTGATTCTGCCGCAACTGCCGGAAGGCACGCAATTGGATATATGGGTTGAAGCCATGGGACGGGTCAACTTTGGAAGCACCGTTCACGACCGGAAAGGCATCACTGAGAAGGTGGAGCTTATTAAGCCGGACAAACAGGCTGTTACCCTCAAGAACTGGAAAGTATACAGCATTCCCGTGGATTATAAATTTGCCGCCCGCAAAAAGTATTCGTCTAATAGCCGTCCGGAAGGCCCTGCTTACTACAAGGCGACTTTCAACCTGACAAAGACCGGAGATACGTTTATTGACATGAGTACTTGGGGGAAAGGTATGGTTTGGGTAAATGGACATGCTTTAGGCCGTTTTTGGGAAATCGGTCCCCAACAAACGTTGTTCTTGCCTGGATGCTGGTTGAAGAAAGGAAAGAATGAAATCATCGTACTCGATTTGAAAGGACCGTCGGAGGCTGTTGTCAAAGGTCTGAAGACCCCAGTGCTGGATATACTGCGTGAGAAGGAGAGAAAGAATCGCCAGAAGGGAGATACGTTGGATTTATCTCAGGAAACGCCGGTCTATAAAGGAGCTTTTGCACCCGTTGCCGGATGGCAGGAGGTGAAGTTCGCCCAATCAGCACAAGGGCAATATTTCTGTTTGGAAGCCTTGTCGGCGCAAGATGGTAAGACAGAGGCCACCCTTGCCGAGTTGGAGATATTAGGAGCTGATGGCAAGCCCATTCCCCGCGAACAATGGAGAATACGCTATGCCGATAGCGAAGAAACTTACGGGGTCAACGCTACTGCCGACAAGATATACGACCAGCAAGAATCCACCTGCTGGATGACCCAAAGAAGAATCCCTTATCCGCATCAGGTGGTAATTGATTTGGGTGAGGTGAAAACGGTGACGGGATTGCGTTACTTGCCATCGTTTGAGAAAGGTAATCCGGGGATGATTAAAGATTTCTCGGTATATGTCAATAAACAGGCGTTCCGTTATTAAATAGTAAGTGTTGTATGGCAGGAGTTGATAAACTCTTGCCTCCTGCACATCAAATATCAATAATATCAGTAAAAACAAAGTCTCTTGAAGGTAAAGTGTTTTTTAAAATCAATAGGTAGTTTATATATAATGATTGAAATCGAAAACTGGTCTTCAATTCTTCTAACCTTTAAAACGTATGAATATAACACAAAATGAAAGTTCAACAGAATGAGATTTGTTATATTACTGTAAGGGTTTGTCGAGCGTGCGGAATCGGTGTGTTGTGGAAACACGGCACGATGATTCCATCGGCAAATCAAAAGAATCACTTCACATAACTATGACCTTTGCAAATATGAAATACATGTATTATTTACTTTCACTCCTGGTTGTCTGCTTGTTCGGCCTCTCGGACATGTATGCGCAGCAACCGATAGATTACGTCAACATGCGTATTGGTACAGATGGTGAGCATCGCACCGAATATGGAGGAACCGTGCCTGCCGTCACTACCCCTTTTGGCATGACACAATGGTGTCCCGTCACCCGTATCAACGGTATTTCACGGACGATGTATCACAACAAGGATTCTCTGTTGTTGGGTTTTATGGCTACCCACCAACCCGCTGTCTGGATGGGCGATTATGGCTATATGACCCTGATGCCCCAATGCGGCTCGCTCAAACTGAAACCATCGGAACGGGGAGTCAGACTGGACCGTACCCAAGAAGTGCTTACTCCTTATTATTATAAAGTGACCACTTCGGAAGGTGGAGAGCAGCAGCAGATTGCCACCGAACTGACAGCCACTTCGCGTGCCTCGTTCTTCCGTTTCAGATATCCCAAGCAGGAGAAAGCTCTCTTGTACCTCGAAGCCGGACGAGGCAAGCGGGGAGGCGGCATTGAGATATTTCCTGAAAAGAGAGAAATACACATCTACAACGAAGACAGGCATGATGCCCATTTAGGACCGGAAACTCCTGATTTAAGAGGGTACTATGTATTGAAGTTTTCTGCTGATTTTGCCGACTATGGCGTTTGGAAGGACTCTCTTGTGACCGCAGGGAAAACTCAGGAAGCAGGAACCTCCGCAGGCGGATATGTGGCATTTCCTGCCGGTACGGAAATGATGGAGCTGCGAATTGGCAGCTCTTTCATCAGTTTTGAACAAGCCGGAGAAAATCTTGCCAAAGAGATTCAGAAAACAGCCTCTTTCGGGCAGACAGTAAAGAAAGTCCGTACAGCCTGGAATCGCTCCCTTTCCAAGATTAAGCTGAAAGGCGGTACGGAAGACGACCGCGTTGTTTTCTATACTGCTTTCTTCCATACGCTTCAATATCCCCGTGAGTTCTCGGAATATGGCAGATACTATAGCCCGTTCGACGGGAAAGTGCATGAGGGAGTTTCCTACAATGCCTATTCCTTGTGGGACACCTTCAGAGCCGAACATCCTTGGCTGCAATTAGTAGCTTCGGAACGTGTTGATGACATGATAACCTCGTTGGTACAAATGTACGAGGAAGGCGGCTGGATTCCTAAATGGCCCAACCCCACTTACACCAATATCATGATTGGTACCCATGCGGATGCAGTCATTGCTGATGCCTACGTGAACGGTTTCCGTAACTATGACGTGGAGCAGGCCTACAAAGCCATCCGCAAGGATGCCTACGTATCTCCACTCTATGACGATAAGAGCAAATGGGGCGACAGAGCACTTTGGAACGGGCAATACGAAGCACGTGGTGGACTGACCAACTATTTGCACAAAGGATACGTAGCTTCCGATTGTACATACGAGTCCGTGGCGCGTACCCTGGAGTTTGCTTTGGATGATTATTGTATTGCCCAAATGGCAAAAGGGTTGGGACATACGGATGATTATGTCGATTTGATGAAGCGCGCTGCCAACTATAAACATCTGTACAACCCGGAGCTGAAATTCTTCCAAGCCCGTAAGGCAGATGGTACGTGGGACCAAGCCCATGTGGGATTTACCGAAGGGGCCAATTGGACCTACCGCTTCTGTGTGATGCAAGATGTGCCCGGAATGATTGACTTGATGGGAGGCAGTGACGCTTTCATGCAGCTCTTGGACCGGAATTTTGATGAAAAGCATTATCGTCACGACAATGAACCGGGGCATCATTATGCCTATTTGTATAACTATTGCAATCGGTTGGACAAGACCCAGTCCCGCCTTCGGACCATTATGAAAGATAACTATAAGAACGCTCCCGACGGCCTGTCCGGTAACGATGATTGCGGGCAGATGTCAGCGTGGTATCTTTTTAGTGTATTGGGCTTTTATCCCGTCACTCCGGCATCGGGTATGTACGCGTTGGGTATTCCTCATTTTGAGGAGATACGTCTTCAACTTCCCAATAAGCGAGTATTGAAAATACGTGCCAAAGGTTTGGAGTCGTATCATACATTGGATGATGTGCGTTTGAATGGTAAAGCGCTCGATTCTCCCTTTGTGAAAATCAGTGATTTGTTGGAGGGTGGTGTATTGGAGTTCTGTCCGAAACGTTGAGGTCGTGAAATATGATATTATATTAATTATTTTATACTAAGAACATGAAAAACAAGTGTATCTTGAAGTGTGTGCTGTTTGCTTTAGTCGCTTTTAACAGCTTGGCAATCATGGCACAGACTACGCAACAGGCTGCAAAGCCAGAAAAGAAATTCCTCCAACCCGAAAGGGTTCGGTATGATGGTTCGTGCATGACCATTGAGGGAAAAGACATTTTTATTTATAGTGCAGCTTTCCATTACTTCCGTTGTCCGGAAGAATTATGGAGAGACCGTTTCCGTCAAATCAAGGAAGCCGGATTCAATACGGTGGAGACATACGTGCCTTGGAACTGGCATGAGAGAATCATGCCGTCCGGCTTAAACGATAATAGCCACTTTGACTTCTCCGATGTGAAGCGTTGGCTGAAGATGGCGCAAGAGGAGTTTGGACTCTATACCATCGTTCGTCCGGGGCCTTTCATTTGCGCTGAGTATTCGGGAGGAGGATATCCGCGTTGGTTGGCAAAGTTCTGTCCGGGCGGAATGGACGACTTCTGGTTGAGAAGTGCGGACCATCGCCACATCAGCTGGTCGCAACATTGGTTTGATGCCGTTTGCAAAGCGTTGGCCGACGAGCAAATCACGCGCAAGCCGGTGGGCGAAAAGGGAATTATCCTGATTCAGATTGAAAACGAGTATAACCATCATGGATGTTACGGTAAGGAAAAACTGTTGAAAGCACTGTACCAGTCTGTACGGAAAAGTGGGATGGATATTCCTATCTTTACCTGTCTGACCAATGAGTGCCGTAGCAGCGAAGATGTGGAATTGTCTCAGGTTTTTGACAGCGACAACTATTATGTAGGGCTTTCTTCAGCTCCCGACTGCGCGTATCGCATGGCGAACCTTAGGAAGGAGCAACCGGATGCACCTGGATTTGTGACGGAACTCCAAGGCGGATGGTTCTCGTTGGTGACCGGTAGATTGAGCGAAGACCATTATTCCGATGCCCGCCACTTCAAGGCGGTGGGCTTGATGTCCTTATTAGGAGGTGCAGGTGGCATCAACTATTACATGTTCTTTGGCGGTACCCATTTTGCCGGTTGGGGAGCACGAGGCATGACGACCAGCTATGACTACAATGCAGCCATACGCGAGAATGGTGCGCGGAGCGACAAATACTTTGAGGCAAAGGCCATCGGGCAGTTCATCCAGGCATTCGGGCCGCAATTGGTCCGTTCCGAAGGCGGTCCTTGTGCCATGGAGGGTGGAGCGAAGTCGCTCTTCGGCGGTGTACGCGTAGCGGTGGACGGAACACGCTTTGTCTTTCTGCACAACACAGACCCCAAAAATGCCATTCGTGGAAAGGTACGCTTGTTGCCGGGTAAGATGAATCGCCCTGCCACACCGATGTATAACATCAACCAGCATGGCGAGAAGGTGTTGATAGCAGCTTCGGAAGCTGCGGATACCGACTCTGTCACCGTTTCTCCCATCAACGTTTCCTACGACCTGCCTGCGTTGGGTACGAAAGTGTTGGTGATTCCTGCCGGAAAGCCGGAAACGAAAGGCGAATGGTGGCCGCAGGAGCAGATACGCCCCTTGCGCCCTGCCAAACTTCCCCAACCGGTACGCATTGCTTCTGCCTTGAAAAAGGAAGATGCCTTTGCCAAGGCAGACTGGAAGCAACTCCCTCGCTTGGTATCATTACCCGACTTGGGTGTCAATGATTTCCGTTACAGCCTGTACCGTGCGCAAGTCAGTCTGACCTCCCGTCAAGTTGCCGAAGAACGTTTCCTCTTATTCAATATGTTTACTCGTGACATTGTATCGGTAGCGGTGAACGGAAAGCAGGCGAAACGCCTCTTCCCCGACAAAGCCGATGCGCAGTCCTGGACCACACGCGACTGCTTCGAACACATCCGTCCGGACGAGTACGACAACCGTTTCGACGTGTCGGGCTTACTGAAGGAGGGTGACAATGAAATCCTGGTTGTCTATGAAAACCTGGGTCATGCTCATGGTTACGTGCCTATGGAAGAATTGTCCGGTATCAGAGAGGCTGGTTTGTCACTGACCGAAACAGCCTTGACTCATCCCCTGGAGTGGGAGTATGCGGCAGATGCAGCCGGAGTGGCCCAAGGATGGAACCTGCCGCAATTCGCACCGCAGGATTGGCAAAACGTATCGTTGGATGTGACCTGTGAGATTCCTGCCAAAGGAAACGGTGTACAGCCGAAAGCCGAGCCGGACGGATTGTTCACTTGGTACCGGATAGAGTTTGAACTGCCTGGTCAGAAGAAAGGCGAACGGATTCCCTGGCTGGCACGCATCAATGCCTCGGGCAATGGCTATATGTGGCTGAACGGAAACAACATTGGACGCCACTGGGAAGCCGGTCCGCAACGTGAGTTCTTCTTGCCTGAATGCTGGCTTAATTTCGGTGGAGGAAAGAAGAACGTGCTGGTAATAGGATTGCGCCAGACTGCCAATGGAGCTGTATTGAAAGCCATGGAGATAGCTCCTTACCGGAATATGGCAGAAATAAGGAAATAGAAGTAAAATCTGAAAAATAGAGAAAAATCTATCTTCTTCCTACCTTCTCCCTATCTACCCCGTTTGTATAAGTAGGGAGATGATACGGAGATGCTATGGGGTAGATAGGAGGAAAACTGAAAGATAGAACATTTTTAATAAATAATAATTGGTTATGAATATTAAGAATACCCTGTTGGCTATGTGCCTTTGCGGCATATCAATGCTTCCGCTGGAAGCACAACAAGTATGGACACCGGACAACGGTGACGGTACATTTACCAATCCCCTGATGTGGGGCGACTGGCCCGACCCGGATGTAATCCGCGTGGGCGATGATTTTTATTTAGTGTCCACCAGTATGCACTATGTGCCGGGTTCTCCGGTAGCCAAATCGAAGGATCTGGTGAATTGGGAAATTGTGGGTTATGCCGTGGACCGTTATGATGAAGACCCGCGCTATGACATGCAGGGAGGAAATCTCTACTTGAACGGTTCGTGGGCAAATTCCCTGCGCTATCATAACGGGAAGTTCTATGTGGCTTTCTGCACCCCTTACGGTTGGGGCAGGGAGACCGGACACTTCTCCGTCTGCGAAGCCGAGAAACCGGAAGGACCGTGGAAGCGAACCATCTTTCCGGAATATCTTTACGACCCGGGATTGTTTTTCGATGATGACGGCAAGGTATATGTAGTGCACGGACAGCGCAAATTGTACGTGACCGAACTGAATGCCGATGCTCGCTCTGTAAAGAATGAGGCTGTTGAAATCTGGAACAAAGGAGTGGACGATAGCCATGGTTCGGGTAAAAGCGCCGGCATGGAGGGTTCGCATGTCTATAAGATAAACGGTATGTACTATATCACTTGTCCGGCAGGTGGCACTGAAGGATGGCAGGTTTGCCTTCGTTCCAAGAATATCTATGGGCCTTACGAGCATAAGGTCATCATGCAGGACGACAGCTCCTACCCGCCCAATGGCTTGCACCAGGGAGGAATGGTGCAGCTGAAGAACGGTGACTGGTGGTTCATCATCATGCAAGACAGAGGAGCGATAGGACGTGTTCCTTACTTAGTGCCGGTGACGTGGAAAGATGGTTGGCCCATGCTGGGTGTCGATGGCAAAGACGCCATCACTTACAAGAAACCGGAAGTGGGAAAGACATACAAGATACAGTCGCCTGCCACTACGGATGAGTTCAGCGCCAAACGTTTGGGTTTGCAATGGCAGTGGAACCACAACCCGGACAACGCCAAGTGGTCGTTGACCGAGCGTCCGGGCTACATGCGTCTGAAAGCTTCGCTGGCAACCGACCTCAAGAGTGCGCGCAACACACTGACACAACGCGTCCAGGGACCCAGCTCTGAAGGAGTGGTAGAGATGGAACTTGCCGGACTGAAAGACGGAAACGTAGCGGGCTTCGGTGTATTTCAGTTCCCATACGCCTACGTAGCCGTGCAGCAGGAAAGCGGCAATCGCAAACTGGTGATGTGCAACGACGGTAAGATTATAGAAACTGCCATTGAGAATCTCAAGCAAGACAAAGTGTGGATAAAGGCACGTGTCACCGACAAGGATTTCACCGCCCGCTTCTATTATAGCTTGGACGGTGTCACTTTCCGTCCCATCGGCGATGTGCTGAAGATGAATTTGGGCTTGTACTGGACGGCAAATCGCTTTGCACTGTTCAACTTCTCCACAAGTGCCGAGGGCGAGGGAGGATTTGCCGACTTCAATTGGTTCCGTTTTCATGGGAAATAGTAAACCGATTCTCAATGTCTGGTTGATAGTGTATAAGGAGTCCCACCTGTTCCTACTATGGTGGGAGTTTTTTCCCATCGTAATGGGAACTTTTTCCCAATAAGGAGGGAATTCTTTCCCATCTTGTTGGGTATTTTTTTTTCCGCTTTTTCTTTCCCCATCTGCATCTTCTTTTACCCGGTGGCGGAATTGAGTAATAAAGTCTGAATTTCATTCCGCCAATGGATATGAATAAAATATTTTTCAGAGTAGAGTAAGGGTTACTCCTCTTTTTTGTGTCATATAGTTGAAACAAGGTTTTGTGCATCCTTTTAAACGGGGTTGCACGGCCTTAAATCTTTAATTAATTAAAATCTAATAAGTATGTTTAAAATCGTAAGAACGGTCAGTTCCTTGCTATTGACAGCAGCTCTTTGTTCCGGTGGAACGGTGTATGCGGCAGACAATGCAGTAACTTCTGTGACCGCAACCTCTCAGCAACAAAAAACTTTGAAAGGAACCGTTAATGATGCACTTGGCCCATTGGTAGGTGTGTCGGTAGTAGTAAAAGGTACAACAAACGGTGTCGTAACGGATTTGGATGGTAATTTCACCTTGAATGTAAATGAGGGTGACATTCTTCAGATTTCTTTTATAGGATATGCAACACAGGAAATTAAGTATACCGGACAGCCTTCACTAACTGTGAAACTGCAGGAAGACACACAATTATTGGAAGAAGTTGTAGTAGTGGGCTATGGCACACAGAAGAAAGTCAACATGACCGGTTCGGTGGCACAAGTGGATAGCAAAATGTTGGAAAGTCGCCCGATACAGAATCTTTCTACCGGCATTCAAGGCTTGATGCCGGGGGTTACGGTAGTGGCTGGTAGCGGTCTGCCCGGACAAGATGGAGGTACCATCCGTGTGCGTGGTGTGGGTACGCTGAACTCTGCCGACCCTTATATCCTGGTAGATGGTTTGGAAACCGGTACATTGAACTCCGTGGATCCTAACGATATTGAGAGTATCTCTGTGTTGAAAGATGCCGCTTCGGCTGCCATTTACGGTTCAAAAGCGTCTAATGGTGTAATCTTGATTACGACCAAACGTGGTAAGAGCGGTAAGCCGCGTATCAACTATAACGGTTATGTCAGCATACAGAATCCAACTATGTTGCAAGACCTGATGAGTTCATACGATTATGCTCGCCTGTATGACAAGGCCCGTGTGGAGTATGGTTTGGAACCTCGTTTTGACAAAGTGGGTGACGGAAAGATTTATGAGAAGTTTAGAGACGGATCGGATCCTTACAACTATCCCAATACAGATTGGTATGACTTGGCTTACCGCACCGGATTCCAGCACAATCATAACGTGAATGTGAGTGGAGGTACGGATAACCTGAAATACATGGCCTCTGTGGGCTATTTGCATCAGGATGGTACGTTGCCCAACGCTGAACGCCAACAGTTCAATGGACGTATGAACTTGGATGTGAAGTTGAACTCCCGTCTGAATGTACGTGTCAACATGGCTTATATCAACAATGATTATTCTGAACCGAACTCTTCATACGGTGGCAGTGGTTCCGGACAGATTGTGATGCGTCTGGGCAAGATGGCTCCCTGGATTGTGGGTCGTTACGAAGATGGCACTTGGGGCACGTTCTCGGACGGTAGCCCGTTGGCTTGGTTGGATGTGGACCAAACGGTGAGACGTGAAAATCAGAACTTCTCAGGTACGCTGTCGGCTGACTACAAGATTGTAGATGGATTGGTAGCCACACTGACCGGTTCTTATGTCAACAACCAACAACACTACAAGGCTTTCCAAAAGTTTATCCAATACAATGCCAATAAGAAGAGTGACCCTAACAAGCTGAATGAAGACTACTATGGCTGGCATCGCGCCACTTTCGACGCTTTGCTGAACTATGACAAACAATTCGGACTTCACGGTTTGAAGGCGATGGCAGGTTGGCATACGGAGAAATATACCTATAATGAAACAAAGGCTGAACGTAAGAATTTCCCGAACAATGACCTTACGGATATGAATGCCGGTGATGCCTCCACGCAAAAGAACAGTGGGCTTTCTCGCGAATTGGCCATGATTTCCTGGTTTGGTCGTATCAATTACGACTATGCAGGCAAGTATCTGTTTGAGGCAAATATTCGTGCCGATGCCTCCTCCCGTTTTGCCGAAGGCCATCGTTGGGGCTATTTCCCCTCTTTCTCCGGTGCATGGCGTATCAGCGAAGAAGAGTTTATGAAAGATGCAAGAGAGTGGTTGACCAACTTGAAGCTCCGTGCTTCTTATGGTAACTTGGGTAATCAGTCGGCCTTGAACGATTACTACCCCTGGATGAACAATTATGACTTGTCCGCTAAGTATCCGTTCGGTGGAAGTTTGCAGCCAGGCTATTATCAAAAGAATTATAAGATTGCTACTATTTCTTGGGAAAAGGCCCGCACATGGGGAGTAGGTTTCGATGCTACTCTTTTGGACAAAGTGACTGTGGCTTTCGATTACTACGACCGCAAAACTACGGGTATCATTATGGACGTGCCGGTTCCCCCCGAATTCGGTTTAGGTGCTTACAAGGACAATGTGGGCTCTATGGTGAACCGTGGTATGGAATTGACCGTAAGCTATAATGATAAATGGGGCGACTGGTCATTTGGCGCTACTGCCAACCTGGCTTACAACAAGAATAAGATTCTGGATTTGGACGGTGTACCTTCGTTGGTGGACGGTGACTTGAAAATACGTCAGGTAGGCGAGGCCTTCAATACGTATCGTCTGTATAAGACGGAGGGTTTCTTCCAGTCCGATGCGGAAGCTAAAGCATGGCAGGATAAGCATAAAAATGATCCTGGTTATCCTTTCAAAAAGAACTTCAAGGCAGGCGACTTGATTTATTCCGATGCAAACGGTGATGGCTTGTTTAATACCGACGACCGTGTATTGTGCGGTTCTTCCGACCCTTCCTATACGTTCGGACTGAACTTGAATGCAGGCTATAAGAATTTTGACCTTTCTATGATGTTCACGGGAGTAGCTGGTGTCAAGCGTATGATTGATACGAACGGATTTGGCGGGGAATGGAGCGGTGACGATGTTCATCCCAACAACATCTGGTTGGATGCCTGGACTCCGGATAACAAGAACGCCAAGATGCCTCGCATTGCCGTGAGTAAAACTTCAAACAATCTTGAGAATTCCGATTTTTGGTTGCAGGACGGCAGTTATGTACGTTTGAAGAATGTTCAGTTCGGCTATACACTTCCCAAGAATACAGTGAAGTCATGGGGTATTGAAAACATCCGTGTCTATTATTCGGGCGAGAATCTCCTGACGTTCCATAAAATGATGATTGATGCCGACCCCGAACTTGGCAGCCTCTATAGTTTCCCGATAAACCAGACTCATGCCATCGGTGTGAACATTACATTCTAAAATGTTGAACTTAAATAAGCATAGAAAAATATGAAACGAATAATTACATACATGATGGCAGGTGTTTCCTTGCTTGCCACTTCCTCCTGTTCGGATTTTTTAGATACCGTACCCTATGACGCATTGGCTCCTTCCAACACCTGGAAGACGGAAGATGATGCAGCGAAGTTCCTGACAGGCTGTTACGATGGCTGGATTGACGAAAAAGGTATCTTCTATTGGGATTGTGCCTCCGACTTCGGTTATAGTAACTTTTTGTGGGACAACTACCAGAGCATCGGTAACGGTACGATGGCTGCCGGTTTGAAGGAGGTAGCCGATTATTATAACTTTGGAAAGATCCGTAGCTGTAATGACTTTTTGATCAATATTGAAGATGTACAGTTTGCTGATGAAGCAAAAAAGAAAGACATGATGGCTCAGGTAAAAGTGATTCGTGCTTACGACTATTTTAATAAGAACTGGCAATATGGTGGAGTGCCTATCATCGATTCTTATACTTCGCGTGAGGAGGCTATTGTTCCGCGTAATACGGAAGCAGAAGTCAATAAATTTATCGAAGACGAACTGGATGCTGCTATTCCCATGTTTTTGGAAGACAAGGCAAGCACCTCTGGCTACATCGACCGTGCCACGGCCTTGGCCGTAAAGATGCGTCATGCTCTTTATTACGGCAATTACGAGCGTGCGAAAGAGGCTGCGCAGGCTATTATCTCCATGGATAAGTTTGACTTGGAAGAAGATTATGCGCGCCTGTTCAAGTTGGAGGGTAGAGACTCCAAAGAGATTATCGCGTCCGTTCAGCATATTGAAAATTATTACGGTAACGGCTGGATAGGTACCATGTACAACAATGCTGATGGCGGCTGGTCATCCATGGTCCCTTCATGGAATCTGGTGGATGCCTATGAGATGGATAACGGTTTGACCAAAGAAGAGGCTGGCGCGTATTACGATCCTTCCCATCCGTTTGCCAACCGTGACCCTCGTCTTGCCATGAGCATCGCTTTCCCGGGTATGGACTGGGTAAAGGACAACGGTGATACGGAAATTCTCAACACTCTTGACGAGGTTCTTCCTTGGGACGTGAACAAAGACGGAAAGATTGACGAAAATGACAAGAACAAGAACTATCCTACCGCCGCTAACAACTCTTCCAAGACCGGTCTGACGTGGGGCAAGTATCTTTTCCCCATGACCCAGTACAATAACATGTGGGATACCAACACCAATACGATTCTTTTCCGTTATGCCGAGGTTCTGTTGAGCTATGCCGAGGCCGAGAATGAATTGAACGGTCCCTCTTCGGATGTCTATGATAAGCTGAACCTTATCCGTAAGCGTGTGGGTATGCCTTCTGTTGACGAGAGCAAATATGGCAACCGTGAGACACTTCGCAATCTGATTCGCCGCGAGCGTTCGATAGAGCTGGCTGGTGAGGGGTTCCGTCGCGCCGACATCCTCCGTTGGAAAGATGCCTCCGGCAAGATGCTGGCCGAGACGTTGTTGAATGTTGCTATGGAGCGTCCTGCTGGTAAAATAGACTATGCTGAGAACGACCCTTATAAACGTGCTGTAATTGGCAATAAAAAGGAACTGATTGAGCCACGCGGCTTTGCGCCCCATAACAGATATTTGCCTATTCCGCAGAAGTATAGAGATGTGAACGATAAGCTGGAACAGAATCCGGGTTATTAATGATTAAAATTGGAGAATTCTTTGAATGGGGATTCTCCAATCAAAAAGAATAAGGTGAGGAGTGTGTGGAGTGGAATTGAATATATCACTTTATATACCCTTGCCTTTTTTATTCCACTACTATTAAATCGAGTATGAAGAAAAACTATTTGCAGGAGAGTCCTCGGTTATGCCTATCCGTGATATGGCTTTGTATCGGTGTGGGGCTGTTTTTGTTTTTAGATTCGGTCTTTGCGTATCATTTTCGCTTTATAGAGCAATTCCGGTTGTTCCGCTTCAGTGCTGAATACGCTCAAGAACATTTCTCTTATCCCGGTGGTCCGGCTTTCTATGTGGCTTCTTTCCTCATACAGTATTATATACATCCGCATGCGGGGGCATTGATTTCAGCTCTGTTGGCACTGCTTGCTTGCATGGGTCTTCGGAGGATATGCCGTCATTTGGCTCCCCGGCGCAGTTTCCCTCTTCTTTGGTTGGTTGTCGGTATGTTGCCGTTGGTTGCCGAGCTTGACTCCAATCATCATTTGGAAGAAACGTTGGCATTTCTGCTTTCCATTTACTCTTTTTATCTCTATCTCTGCCTGCCGCGTAGTGTGGTAAGGGTAGTTTACTTGTTGGCGGTGAGCTGGCTGGGTTTCTATTTGGCAGGTCCCATGTATGAGATGACCGTTTTGTCGGCGCTGGTTTACGAGTGTGTCGCCCGTTCATCCTTACGGAAATACTACCTGCTACTCCCGGTAAGCCTATTGCCCGCCATACTCTATTATTGGGCCGGCAAGGGAGGCGAGGCAAGAGTGCTTTTTACACCCGATGCCTACTATTCGTCGCGACTGCAGGCGCAAGCTGTTTCCTACTATGTGTGGGCAGCTTTACCGACGGTAGTATTGATAACAACCTTGTCGGGTTATTATATAAAAAATATGTCACACCGCTTGCAAACAGTCAGCGTGCTGCTGCAAACAGCATTGGCGTTCGGTGTGCTCTATGTCGGGTTCAGAACCGGCATCACCTATGCACAATACATCACAGAACAAGTAAATACATACAGCCGCGACGGTGCTTGGGGC
Organism: Bacteroides fragilis; assembly: GCF_019583405.1. GTDB lineage: Bacteria > Bacteroidota > Bacteroidia > Bacteroidales > Bacteroidaceae > Bacteroides > Bacteroides fragilis_B. Next base: position 195,663 of record NZ_SZUU01000004.1, read on the forward strand.
AAGATTGTAGTAACTCCGCTCAATACGGGCAGATATCCACTGCATGCCGGTTACAAGAACTTAGCTTTGGCAGAAAAGAAACTACTGGGCGATTACCTTTTCGATAGTAAACAGCCAGGCAGTAAAGGTCTTTGCATGGATTGGAACCGCACTATAGATACTTCGTCATTGCTTAGTGATGTGTATTGGGCAATGGGCAATGTGGCGCAGGCACAACGGATGGCGTTCGAGGGAATGGTTGCTTCGGAATGGGCGGTCAATCCTCGCCTATTGTTGCGTTTGGTCAAGACCAATTTGATATTGGGACATCACCGGGTGGCTGCCAAGTATCTGCGTCCGTTGTTGCAGAGCTACGGCTATCGTGCGGAAGCGGAGAGGCTGAAGCGATTGGTTGGCAATGATGAAGCGGTGCGTGCCGATGCCGAATTGGGTCCCCGATACCGTTGTGTGGCAGCGCTTGATGGGTTATGCAGTGTTCATCCGGTAAGGAACTTATTGGACATTGTGGAGTCTAACCCCGATTATCCCACCTCTTTCCAATACTTATTGGGCTATGCACTGCTTTCCAAAGACTTGAATACCTAAGCCTACCTGGGCGAGACGTATGGCGGTGGTCCGGGGCTGACTCCCGTACCGTTGTTGTTGCAACAGGCCATTGTGTTGATACAAGAGACGAATCCGCAAGTATGTTCGTCGCAAAATCTTGTATCGCAGGCTGTAGCCGGGCAGTTTAAAGCTTTCAAACATCAAATGGAGCGGCTGAAAGAGAACAAGGCTTCATCGGCTACACTCCGGGCTGAGTTTGGAAATACATTTTGGTATTACTACCTGTTTGTATCATTGTCATAAATAAGAAATAAGATGCGTATTGTTCTTTTATCCGTTTTATTATTTGTACTTGCTGCTTGCTCCGGCAGTAAAGAACCTCGGGAGGCGCAGCCGTTGGATGCTTTGCCAACCATTACTCCAGATTATGTAGATGTGACCATTCCTCCGCAAATAGCTCCTCTACGTTTTCAGTTGGCAGACTATGAGCCGGGTGTCGAAGCATTGGCCGTGTTGAAGTGTGGAGAGAAAAATATGGTGACCCGTGCAGACCGCAAAGGCAACTTCCTCTTTGACGAAGAGGACTGGAAAGAACTGCTTGACACGGTGACAGGCAAACAAATAGAAGTTCTGGTCTATCGGAAAGTAGAAGGCTTGTGGCAGTGCTATGCTCCTTTCCATTGGCAGGTGGCTGTAGAACCGGCTGACCGCTATCTGGCTTACCGGTTGATAGAACCTGGATATGTGTTGTGGAACAAAATGGGCATTTATCAGCGGGATATCACTACTTATCAGCAGAAAAGCATCATCGAAAACAACCTTACCCAGCATAACTGCATGAACTGCCATACTTTCTTGAATCGCAAGCCGCAGAAGATGTTGTTTCACATGAGGGCAGACCTCGGAGGAACTTACCTGATAGACAATGGCATACCGGAAAAGGTGAAATTAGGAGATGACCCACACGTAAAGTCGCTGGTTTATCCTTCGTGGCATCCGTCCGGTCGCGTGGTGGCTTTTTCTGTGAATAAGACCCGCCAGGAGTTTCATCGTAACAACCCTAATCGGGTAGAGGTGTATGACAGAGAGTCGGACATAGTGTTGTATGATGTTCTTCAGAAAAAGGTATTGGTAGACTCTGTGTTGTTCTCTTCGTCGGCATTCGAGACTTTTCCGCACTTCTCGCCCGACGGTAAGCGGCTCTATTTTTGTTCCGCTCATGCCGTAGAGCGTATGCCAGAAGATTTTAAGTCGGTGAAGTACAACTTGTGTGCTATCGACTTCGATATAGAGACGCTCAGTTTCGGCACTCGTGTGGACACTATCTATCACAGTCGCTCCATGGGTAGTAGTGTCTCTTTTCCGCGCGTTTCGCCGGATGGTCGCTTCTTGATGTTCACCACTTCTTCTTATGGCAACTTCTCTATCTGGCATAAAGATGCCGACTTGCAGATGTTTGATTTGCACAAGGGCGAGTTTATCGATATGCAGCCGGCAAATAGTGATGACGTGGAAAGTTACCATTCATGGAGTGATAACGGACGATGGACGGTATTCAGCAGTCGACGTATGGATGGGCTTTATACACGTCCCTATCTGGTTTATGTGGATGCGGAAGGCAGACCGTCGAAACCGTTTGTGCTGCCACAACGCACTCCGAATTTCTATGATGATTTGCCGTTTTCGTACAATCTACCGGAATTTATTGTAGAGGAGGTGGATTTGGACGCACGGGAATTTGCGCGCTTTTCTAAAAACAATTAACCTGTTATATTAGTATGAATCACTCAAAATTATTGTTATTTCTATTTGTTTTAGTCTGTTTGTGTTGCACAGCTTGCACCACAGATAAGGACACTCGTCAAGTGATTGACATGAACACCGGATGGGCATTCTTCCGGGGAGATGTGGAAAATGGTGCGGCGGCTGATGCCGATGTTACGGCTTGGATGCCTGTCAACCTGCCCCATATCATGCAGTTGGAAACCAAGCATTGTGGTGGAAACTCCATTTACGATGGGGTGGGCTGGTATCACCGCTACTTCAAGATGCCTGCGCAGGCAAGAGACAAGCGCGTAGTGGTGGAGTTTGAAGGTGTAATGACTAATTGTGAGGTTTATCTCAACGGTGAGAAGATAACCGAACACCATGGAGGCTACATGGGATTTGTAGCAGATATCACCGACCGTATCGACCGTAAAGGTACCAATGTCCTTGCTGTCCGAGTGTCGGCAGAATATGATAAACTGACTCCTCCGGGGAAACCGCAGGAGCGGATGGACTTCTATTACTACAGCGGCATCTATCGCGATGTGCGGATGGTGATTACCGATAAAATCTATATCACAGACCCGTTGCAGGAAGATATTGTAGCTGGTGGAGGACAGTTTGTTACTTTCCCGAAAGTTTCCGAAGAAAAGGCAACGGTGCACGTGGCTACCCATGTGCGCAACTTGACAGAAGAGGATGCGGAGCTTCAACTGCTGTCTCAATTGTGCGATTCTACCGGCAAGGTGGTAGCGGAGGCAACGACCCCACTTGCCGTGAAAGCACAGAGGGGACAGACTGCGGAACAGGATTTCGCAGTAGCGTCTCCGGCTCTTTGGCATCCCTATCATCCCTCCCTCTACACCTTGCGCACGCAGGTGCTGAAAGGCACTCAAGTCGTAGATGAGACTACGAAGCAAGTGGGCATCCGCACCATCCGCTATACCGCCGAAGAGGGATTCTTCATCAACGGTAAGCACCTCTATATGCGCGGTGCCAACCGCCATCAAGCTTTCCCCAACGTGGGCGATGCTGCCTCCAACTCCATGCAGGTGCGCGATGTGCTCAACTTGAAGCGTGGAGGGTATAACGCCGTGCGTGCAGCCCACTATCCGTCGGATCCGGCTTTCCTGGATGCATGCGACCGTTATGGCCTCTTGGTGGTGGAGTGCATACCGGGCTGGCAATTCTTCAATCCTGATACCACTTTTGTAAACCGCCTTTTCGATGTGGGCAGGAAAATGATTCGCCGCGACCGCAACCATCCCTCTGTGGTGTTGTGGGAGACGGCTTTGAACGAGTCGCGCTATCCCGTCTCTTTGGCCGAAGATTTGCAGAAGATGGCGCATGCCGAAATGCCCGGTGACCAGATGTACACAGCTGGCGACTATTTGGGACATGCCGATATGGAACACTGCTATGATGTCTTCTACAAACAGGTGAAGGGCTATCCCAAGAATGGTGACGTGATGAGTAACTTCCGCGAAGACTTTATTGCCATCAAGCCGGTGTTTACCCGCGAGTGGGGCGACGGTGCCGGTCCTAAACCCCGTGTCAGTCTCAAAGAGAACGAACAGGAACAACTGCGTCAATGCTTCAGTCGCATCGAGCAGTTAAATGGCAATGGTTACTTCGACTGGTGTATGTTGGATGCCAATCCTAATATGGGCGGCCACTTCTTGTGGAGCTACAACGACTATGCCCGCGGCAGCGAGGACGAAACAATGTATTGTGGCGTGGTGGATATGAATCGCTACCCCAAGTTCAGTTATTATATGTTGCAGAGTATGCGTGACAAGTCTATTTCCCAGTCGGGACTGTATGAGGGACCGATGGTGTTCGTTGCCTCTTATAATATGGCGGAAGAGTTCTTTTCTTCGACGAATCAGATAACCGTCTTTTCTAATTGCGACGAAGTACGCCTCTACCGCAATGACAAGCTGATAGGCACGCAGACCCGTGAGGAACGGACGCTGCTTTATCGCTCTATCGTGGAGAAAGGCGGCAGTCCGCTTTTCATCTTCGATGCCGGAGGATATGAGAAAGGCACGTTGAAGGCAGAAGCTTTGATTGATGGCAAGGTAGTGGCCACGCACAGTGTGCGTACTCCCGAAGCTGCCGACCGTTTGGTGGTGGATATCAAGACGGATGGCATTGTGCCGGTGGCAGACGGTTCGGACATGATTCCTGTTTACTTCAAGGTGTGTGACAAGAACGGTACGCTGGTCTCCAACTCACGTCAGAAGGTCGCCATCCGCGTTTCCGGTGAGGGAGTGTTGGTAGGCGATACCATCCGCCGCATCGGCATCAATCCGCAGGAGGTGGAAGGTGGTGTGGGCTTTGCCTTTGTGCGCACTACCGGTAAGGCGGGCAAGATTGTGGTGGAAGCCACGGCAGACGGGCTGATGGCTGGAAAGGCGGAAGTGCAGACCAAAGCCTTTGAAGGCAACAGCCTGAGGGATGGTGAACACGCTCCTTTCCTGGGCAAGGAAGAGGACAACGTGGTGGTGAAACCCTCGTCCTGGCAGCAACGCGTGCTGAAGAAACCACGCTTGAAGATTGCATCTGTCAAGACGGAAAGCACTCAGGAAGGTTATCCCGTATCGAACATCACGGACAATGACGACCGCTCCTGGTGGATTGCGGGCGACGGACATCTGCCTCACATCATCGTGGTGGAATTGGAGAAAACGACGTGGGTAACGGCAAGCCGTATCGTATTTCAGAAAGACAGCTCCTCGTATAAACACAAGGTGGAGACTTCCAAGGATGGAAAAGAATGGGTGACTTTGTACGAACGGGAGTGTACCGGTTGGGAATTTAAGCCGATGACCGTGGACCGTTATGTCAAATATCTGCGCCTCACCATTGAAGGTGTTTCCGAAGGACGTGCTGGATTGGGAGAGATTTCGCTGTATTGATGATGTGATGTTGAGTATCTACTTCAACCATGCAAATGTGAGAAATTATAAAAAAACAGGGGTAGGGATAAGGGATAACGTTCGTTTCTGTGTCATACAGATATAGCACAGGAAATGGCGAAATTTAAATTGTTAACTAACCTAATTGATTATTATTATGATTCCTTTTTTAAAACGTTCATTGCTCGTAGTATTTGGCATGGCTATGTCATTTAATGCTTCAGCCCAAACAGAAGAAATGGATCTCTCCGGAACCTGGGGATTCCAAGCGGACTTGATGGACTTCCGTACAAAAGTTGCTTCGCTGGACTATCGTTATCTGCACCGCCTGCAAGACAAAATAGAACTTCCGGGTATCACGGACGATTACCAAATAGGATGGAAGTGCCCCTACCGGTACATTGACCGTCTGACCCGAAAGTACGAGTATATGGGGCCTGCTTGGTATCAACGTGAAATTGATATTCCGAAAGAATGGAAAGGAAAGCAAATTTTCCTGTACTTTGAACGTACACATTGGCTTAGTTCTGTATATATATGTAAAGCCGACCTCACCTATTTCGGTGGAGAAGCTGCCAGTCAAAAGGACTACATCAGTGTGCCACACAACCATGACATCACCAAGCACGTAAAGCCTGGTGAGAAGCATCTGCTCACGGTATGTGTGGATAACCGCTTTCAATATCAAACGCATAAATGGAACCACGCCCATACCGAATTTACTCAGATTAACTGGAACGGAATTCTGGGTGACATCAAGCTTGTGGCGGTTGATCCGGTTTACGTAGACGACATGCAAGTGTATCCTGATGTGACCAACAAGCAAGTAACGGTCAAGATGAAAATCAAGAATCACACGAAGAAGGTTATAGGCGGACAGGCTGTATTCAATATTGCCGGTGAGAATTATGAGTTGACAAAGGCCATTCCTGTAAGTGGAAAAGAGGAGGAAATAGAGTTTGAAAGTATTATTCCGCTGGGTAAGGACATTCGCCTTTGGGATGAATTTCACCCTAACCTCTATAAGATGACCTGTTCTCTCGAAACGAAGGACGATAAAGACAACTATCGGCACGAAAGGGAAGTGACCTTCGGTATGCGTGAAGTGGCACAAGGCAAGCATCATGTGCTGGTGAATGGTAATCCCATTCACTTGCGAGGTACGGTGGACAACGCCGTATTTCCCAAAACCGGCTACTGCCCTGTGGACGATGCTTCGTGGGAGCGCATGCTCGGCATCCTTAAGCAACACGGCATGAATCACGTCCGCTTCCACTCTTGGTGTCCTACGAAAGCAGCTTTCCGTGCAGCAGACAAGCTCGGTGTCTACTTCGAAGTGGAAATGCCGCTTTGGGGTGCCGACTGCGAACGTAAGGATGACTGGGAAAAACGTTTTGACTTCTTCCGCCGCGAAATCAAAGCCATCCTGAAGGAATATGGTAATCATCCGTCGTTTATACTCTATTGTAACGGAAACGAAATCAGCGGTGACTTCGATTTTGTGGAAGAACTTACGGCTACCGGTCGTGCCATGGACAGCCGCCATCTATACAGCGGCTCTACGGCCCGCAAACGCGTGAAGAGTGACCAGTTCTATACCACGCATGCCACCGATAAGGGTAGTGCCACCACTTACAGCGGAAGGCCTTACACGGACTGGGACATCCGGAAAGGAACGGAAATCGATGTGCCCGTACTTTCGCACGAAGTAGGACAACGTTGCGCTTATCCTAATTTTAAGGAGATAGAACTCTATAAGGATTGCCCCGTTGAAGCCCGCAATTTTGAGATATTCCGCGACCAACTGGAGGAAAATGGCATGCTTGACCTCGCTGACGACTTCTTCCGCGTGTCGAGCAAGCAAACTGCCATTGAATATAAGGATTGTATAGAGGCACAGCTTCGTACTTCCACCTCTGGTGGTTTCCAATTGCTTTCTATCACCGACCTTCCCGAACAAGGCTATTCTTGCGTAGGCGTACTCGACCCCTTTTGGAATTCGAAAGGAGCTGTAACGCCCGATGAGTTCCGTAAATTTTGTGCACCTACTGTGGCACTGCTTCGTTTCGGCAAACGTACTTTCGTACCGGGTGAGACCTTTACAGGCAAAGCCGAGGTGTATAACTACAGCGACAAATCGCTGAAAGGGGCAAAAGTGAAATGGACGGTGACCGATGATACTGGCAAGGTGGTGAAATCCGGTTCACTCAAAGGCAATACGCTCGGTAATCATGGTGTTTTCCCCGTGGGCGAATTCAGCTTCCAAATGCCGGAAACTGACTCTCCGAAGCATCTTACCGTCTCGTTGCGTGTAGGCGAAGTGGTAAACGACTGGAGCTTGTGGCTCTACCCTAAGCAGGAGAACTTGATGCAATCTTCCAATGAAGTATATTATGCCAGTGAGTGGAACGACAGCGTTCGAACCTATCTCAAGGAAGGCAAGAAGGTGGTTTATATACCTCCTTTCAATAAGGTGGGCGGTCGCAAAGGCGATTTTCATAATCATTTCTGGAATCCGCTGATGTTCAAGTGGGATCCGATGACTCTCGGTTGCCTCATTCATAAAGACCATCCTGCACTCAAGGAGTTTGTTACCGACAGTAACCTTGACTGGCAGTGGTGGGACATAATTAATTATTGCAGGGTAATGGAGATGCAGGATACGCCGCGCGAATTGCGTCCTTTCATCCAAACCATCGACTCTTACGACAGCAATAAGAAACTGGGCATCGCTTTCGAAGCCAAGATGAATGGCGGTAAGCTCCTTGTGTTGACCATGGACACGAAGAAAGACTGGGAGAAGCGCATTGCTGCCCATCAATTGCTGAAGAGTATTGATAACTACGTGAAGAGTGATGCTTTCAATCCCACAGTGGAACTTGACGAATCATTCATGGAGACGATACTGAAGAAAAACAACAAGAAAAGTAACAAGACAAAATAAAATTTTATGAGGAAACAAGCAATAGTTTGTGTACTTCTGCTCGGTGCGGCATTGGCTTTTGCCGCACCGGTACGTGCGCAGCAAATCGAGATAACCGAAATGGCCGGTCTCGCGCAGATATTCGGTGAAGCACAAAACAATGATGTTCCCCTTTCAATGAACGATATGGACATGGTATCCGGTGGATATTTACTTTACGAGACAGAGGTGGAAGCCAACGGGGAAGAAGCGGTACTGGCTGTGGAGAACATACGTGACTATGCCGCAGTGTATGTGGGCGAAAAACGCTACGGTGAACTCTCGGACACACATAAAGAGCTGACACTTGCGTTGCCCGAAGGAACGCATAAACTGCAACTCTACGTGGAGAACATCGGACGTATTACGTACGGACCGGAAATTCTTGACAATACACGCGGACTTTGGGGAGTAATCACGTATGCCGACAATGAACTGGACGGTTGGACGATGACTCCCATTGAGGTGAAAGAATGTGTAGTGGGCGAACTCATTTACGAAGCATTCAAGCCTACCGAAATGCCTGGTTTCTTTAAAGGGACTTTTTCGTTGGACGCTTCCCGCGAAGTGCACCTCAATATGTCCGGTTGGGGAATGGGCGAAGTATGGGTGAACAATGAATTTGTGGGAACCTATTGGGAAAACAATCTGCAGCAGTCCCTTCAAGTACCTGCCGGTAACTTGAAGGAAGGCGAAAACACAGTGGTTGTGTTTGAACTGAAAAACAATGGTAATTCATCGTTGTCGCTTTCCGATAAGATAGTGTTTAAATAGAGGAGTGAATCACCCTGTGTGGTGAACCTTCACCATCAATTACTAATGATACTAAAGAAGAATAAGGAAATGAAGAGAAAAATTTTGTCAATCTGTTTGGGGTTGCTCGCAACAGTGGGCACAAATGCCCGCGAAGTAAAGTCGTTTTGCGACGGGTGGGAGTTTCAGCGAGGCAAATATCCTGATGAAACGATTATTGCCACGGCCAAATGGGACGGAAAGTGGCAACCGGTAAGCATTCCCCATACTTGGAACAATAAAGATATGCAGAGTGGCTATGACCGCTTTTACCAAGGCGAAGCCTACTATCGCAAACAATTCGACTGCCCCACCGAGCTGAAGAGTAAACGTGTGTTCCTTCGCTTTGAGGGCGTGGGAGCGTGTGCGAAAGTTTATGTCAACAAGCGTGTGCTTGGTACCCATAAGGGGGCATATTCTGCCTTTGCTATTGAGATAAGCGAAGCATTGAAGTATGGTGAGGTGAATGAGATTGTTGTGCTTGCTAATAATGAGCAACGTCCGGATGTCATCCCTGTCAATCACCGGCTCTTTGGCGTGTACGGCGGCATCTACCGTCCCGTGCAGCTCATTGTGACCGAGAAAAGCAACATCACCGTGACCGATAATGCTTCGCCCGGCGTGTATGTGTCGCAAACAAATGTTACGAAGAAAAGTGCCGACATCAGTGTCAACGTAAAGCTTGATAATGCCGATTTGCACGCTACAAGCGTATCGCTCGAAACTGTCATCTATACACAGGAAGGCAAGCAAGTGGCAAAGAATGTAAAAGAAATCAACCTTACTCCGCAAGGCTCACAACCCTTTACCGCCGACTTCCGCTTAAAAAATCCACATCTTTGGCAGGGACGCGAAGACCCGTATCTTTATAAGGTAGTAGCCCGTCTTGTGAAGGATGGCAAAACCATCGATGAAGTGGTGCAGCCGCTCGGTGTTCGTCATTATGAAATGGTAGCAGGCAAAGGCTTTTACCTTAACGGAGAAAAGTATCCGATGTATGGTGTATGTCGCCACCAAGATTACCTGGGACTGGGCAGTGCACTGACCAACAAACACCACGATAACGACCTTGCGGACATCATGGAGATTGGTGCCACTACCGTGCGCTTTGCCCACTACCAACAGAGCGACTACCTTTACTCGCGTTGCGACTCACTTGGTTTGGTGATTTGGGCAGAGATTCCATTTGTCAACCAAGTGACAGGAGAGGAAGCCGAAAATGCCAAAAGCCAGTTGCGTGAAATGATTCGCCAGAGTTACAACCATCCTTCCATCTATGTATGGGGGCTTCACAACGAGGTGTATAGTCCTACGCCCTACACTGCACAACTCACTGCCGAACTACACGACCTTGCAAAGACAGAAGACCCGTACCGATATACGGTGTCTGTGAACGGATATGGACACGTGGAACATTCTGTCAACTTGAATGCTGACATTCAAGCGATGAACCGTTACTACGGTTGGTATGAAGGTCGCATCAAGGACATAGACAAGTGGGTGGACGGACTGACAAAGAATTATTCCGACCTCCGTCTTATTTTCTCTGAATATGGTGCGGAAGCTAATGTCGAGCATCATACGGAAATCTTGGGCGAATCGCTCAACGCTTGGGGCAACTATTACCCTGAAGAATATCAGACAAAGTTTCACGAATATCAGTGGAGCATAATTGCCAACCATCCGGTGATTCTTGCTTCCTATCTTTGGAACATGTTCGACTTCTGCACACCGATGAACGACCGCACCGACATCCCTGCACAAAACACAAAAGGCCTGATAACTTTCGACCGTAAGATAAAGAAAGACTCTTATTATTGGTATAAAGCCAACTGGAGCAAAGAACCGACGGTATATCTGACGCAACGTCGCAACACGCAGCGTGAACGCAAAAACACCACCGTTACCGTTTACTCCAACATCGGAACGCCGAAAGTGTACCTCAATGGCAAAGAACTTACCGGCATCCGCCAAGGATACACTGTCGTACATTTTGTCTTCAATAACGTCACCCTTGCCGATGGCAAGAATACGCTCAAAGCCGTTGCCATGAAGAATGGCAAAGAGTACGTGGATGAAATAGAATGGAACTACAACGGTGAGCGCGATCGTAGTCCCGAACACTATCTCAACGAGAAAGAACACGTAGGGTTGTAAACAGGATTTGTATTTATACTATAGCAGAAGTTTCAGCTTTGGCTACTTGGTTGTTATCCATCGGTTGTCGGGCTGAAACTTCTGCTTTTTGAAGTATGTTGGGAAGATATCTTGAACAGGCGCATGGAGATGTAGGCTGAACGAACTGAATGATAGGATGTAATAGGATAAACGGGTGGTCATATCTCTTTGGAAAGCCCGGCAAATGCAAATAATGGCCCTTGACGGACAGATATATCCTAAAAAATGTTGCGGGAATAAGGGTTAATGTCTATTTTTGTGTCGTCTAAGTATAGACAGGTAATTACGTATTCAATTATGAAGCAGGAAAATATTCCTTGGGAACTGATAATCTCTAAATTCAAACAAGAAATTTCGGAGAAAGACGACGCACGCTTGATGAGTTGGGCGGAACGGCCAGAGTGCCGGTCGGTCATGGAAGATTTGAATGTCGTGTGGAAGAGGGTACAGGAGAAGACGAGCGATTATACACCCGATAAGGAGTATTATTGGAAAGTGCTTTCGGCACGGATAGGCAAGGCTGGGAAACCGCAGGTGGAAGTATTGCAAGAGAAGGCTTCGGGAAAGACATTCACACTCCGCAGTCTCTATCGCTATATAGCCGTAGCTTGTGTTGTACTGGTGTTGTCCGTAGGCATGAGCTATTATTGGGGTGTCTCTATGGGCAGGCAGCCGATGGGCGAGCAGGTATATACCAGCATGGACGGCAAGTCGAAAATATTTCTGCCGGATGGCACTGGAGTATGGCTCCAGGCTAATACAACACTGGCATACGGTAACGATTTCAGGGATCGTGACCGCTCGGTGAGGCTGTCGGGTGAAGCCTATTTTGAAGTGGCGAAGGATAAACGGAAGCCTTTCATTGTGCGTACCGAGGGCATGCAGGTGAGGGTGCACGGCACTAAGTTCAATGTGGCATCTCCGGATGGAGCTGCCGAGAGCAGAGTCAGCCTGATGGAAGGTTCGGTTTCGTTGGAGACCCGTGCGGGACTGGTCTTCCTAAAGCCCGGAGAGATTGCGGTATATGACAAGAAAAACAATCGGCTGGCGATAGATGCAGGCGATGTGGCGCTCGAGAAGATGTGGATACAAGATGAATTCTTCGTATCGAACAAGACTTTAGGAGAGGTTTGCCGGATTTTGAGCAAACGATACGATGTAGAGATAAAGGTGGATGACGAGTTAGAGGACAAGTATCGATATACTTTTACGTTGCGTAATGAGACGTTGGAGGAGATTGTTCAGATTATGGCGCGCATCAATCCCATAACCTATCACTTTGATGATAATAATGTGTTGGTTATCAATCAGAAATGGGAAAATAAGGAGGGGAAAGGAAAGAAATAGGGAAACGAACCATTGACCTTAAACATACTATATGATTCAAAGAAACTGCATTGTGCTATTCCTATTGTTGCTCTGCATGCTGAATCTTTCGGCACAGGCGCAAGAGAAAAGGATTACAGCTTCTTTTTTGGACATTTCGTTGTCGGAGGCGATGTGGCGCATCGAACAGTCCATCGGTTATACATTCTTTTACGACGCTACCCAGGTGAGGGTGGAGCAGAAGGTAAGCTTGGAGTGTAAAGACGAGAAATTGTCCGTAGCCTTAGACAAGATGCTGAGACCCATTCGTTTGTCATTCGATATTATCAATACCCAGATAGCTATTTTCAATCAAGACGATTTCCTGCCTCCGCTGGGTATCAGGGTACGTGGCAAGGTGCTGGACGAGGAGGGTGCGGCAATCATCGGTGCCAACGTGATGGTGGAGGGCACAACGAAGGGAACCGTCACCGACATAGAGGGATATTTTGCTTTGGAAGCCCCTCCCGACGCAAGCATCGTGGTTTCTTTCATCGGATATAAACAACAGAAAATTAAGGTAAAGGGTGGAAGTCTGCTTTCGGTCAAGATGGAAGTAGATGCGATAGCATTGCAAGAAATAGTCGTGGTGGGCTATGGCACACAGAAGAAAATCAATTTGACCGGAGCTGTGAGCCAGGTAGAGGGGCAAGTGCTGGAAAACCGTCCGATACAGAATGTTTCCATCGGCATTCAAGGCTGGATGCCGGGAGTGACCATTGTTTCCGGTGAAGGTCGTCCGGGACAGGATGGGGGAGTTATCCGTGTGCGAGGTATCGGCACGTTAAATGATGCCAACCCTTATATCCTGGTGGACGGGCTGGAGACCGGCACGCTGAATTCCATCGATCCCAACGACGTTGAGAGTGTCTCTGTATTGAAAGACGCTGCTTCGGCAGCCATTTATGGTTCAAAAGCCTCCAACGGCGTTATCCTTATCACCACCAAGCGCGGAAAGACGGGGAAGCCGCGCATCATCTACAACGGCTATGTCAGCCTGCAAAATCCTACTATGTTGCAAGACCTCATGAGCTCTTACGACTATGCACGCTTCTATGATAAGGCGCTCGTGGAGTATGGAAGACCGCCTCACTTTGATACGGTGGGAGATGGAAAAGTGTATGAAAAGTTCAAAGATGGTTCCGATCCTTACAATTATCCTAATACTGACTGGTATGATTTGGCTTACCGTACTGGTATCCAGCATTCTCACAACATGAACGTGAGTGGTGGTACGGATTATTTGAAATACCTGATGTCCATAGGCTACCTGAAGCAAGAGGGCACGTTGCCCAATGCTGCCCGCCAGCAATTCAACGGACGCACCAATCTGGACGTTAAACTGAATTCCCGTCTGAACGTACATGTCAACATGGCATACATCAACAATGATTATACCGACCCTAACTCTTCGTATGGTGAAGACGGTTCCGGGCAGATTGTGATGCGTTTGGGCAAAATGGCTCCTTGGGTTGTGGCACGCTACGAAGACGGTACTTGGGGAACTATTTCGGACGGAAGCCCTATTGCATGGTTGGATGTGGACCAGACGGTGAGGCGCGAGAATCAGAATTTCTCCGGTATCTTGTCGGCTGACTATACGCTGTTTAATGGATTGGTGGCTACTTTGACCGGTGCATACGTCAACAACCGGCAGCACTACAAGGCTTTCAGAAAGTTTATCCAATACAACCCTAACAAAAAGAGCGATCCCAATCGATTGAATGAAAACTATTATGGCTGGCATCGCGCCACATTCGATGTCCTGCTGAACTACGACAAACGCTTCGCGCGGCACGGACTGAAGACCTTGGCAGGTTGGCATACGGAGAAATATACCTATAATGAAAGCAAGGCAGAGCGCAGCAACTTTCCGAACAACGACCTGACGGATATGAATGCCGGTGATGCTGCTACTGTGAAAAATAGCGGTTATTCCCGCGAGTTGGCGATGATTTCCTGGTTTGGGCGCGTTAACTACGATTATGCAGGCAAGTACCTGTTCGAGGCAAATATCCGTGCTGATGCCTCTTCCCGTTTTGCTAAAGGGCACCGTTGGGGATATTTCCCCTCTTTCTCTGCTGCATGGCGCATCAGTGAGGAGTCGTTTATGGAGGAGGCTGTAGGATGGCTGACCGATTTGAAAATCAGAGGATCTTACGGAAATTTAGGCAACCAGTCGGCTTTGAGTGACTTTTATCCTTGGATGAATAGCTACGACTTGGATGCACATTATTCCCTCAACGGAAGTTTGCAGACGGGCTATCATCAGAAGAATTATAAAATAGCTACCATCTCTTGGGAGAAGGCCCGTACATGGGGAGTGGGGATTGATGCCACTCTTTTTGGTAAGCTGACTGTGGGGCTTGACTATTACGACCGCAAGACTACGGGTATCATCATGGATGTGCCGGTTCCTGCCGAATTCGGTTTAGGAGCTTACAAGGACAACGTGGGTGCCATGGTGAACCGCGGGGTAGAACTGATCCTGAACTACAATGAAAGCTGGGACGACTGGTCGTTTGGAGTGTCTGCCAACTTAGCTTATAATAAGAATAAGGTCTTGTATTTGGATGGGGTACAATCGTTGGCGGATGGAGATTTAAAAGTGAAGCAGGTTGGTGCGGCATACGGTACGTATCGTCTGTATAAGACTGGCGGTTTCTTCCAATCCGACGAAGAAGCCAAGAGGTGGCAAGAGAAGCATAAGAACGATGCAGGCTACCCTTTCAAGAGAGATTTTAAGGCGGGCGACTTGATTTATATGGATACCAATGAAGATGGCTTGATTAATGCTGACGACCGTGTGCTGTGCGGTTCTTCCAATCCCTCTTATACATTTGGCTTGAATCTGAGTGCCGGTTATAAGAGTATTGACTGCTCCGTCATGTTGACGGGAGTGGCTGAAGTGAAGCGTATGATTGATATCAACGGATTTGGTGGTGAATGGAGCGGTGATGATTGTCATCCTAATAACATTTGGCTGGATGCCTGGACTCCCGATAACAGGGATGCCAAGATGCCGCGCATCGCGGTGGGTAAGACCTCGAACAATCTGGAGTATTCTGACTTTTGGTTGCAAGACGGCAGCTATCTCCGGTTGAAGAACCTGCAATTAGGATATACGCTTCCCAAGAAGATATTGAAATCGATGGGTGTTGAAAATCTGCGCGTTTACTATTCCAGTGAAAACTTACTGACATTTCATAAGATGATGGTTGAAGCCGATCCGGAGCTTGGCAACCTTTACGGATTCCCCATCAACCGAAGTCACGCCTTTGGAGTGAACATTACGTTTTGAAAATGGATAGTCAATACTTAACGGATATATGAAAAGAATATGGATATATATGTTGGCAGGTGTTTGGGGGATACTCATCTCCTCCTGCTCGGGATTCCTGGATACTGCCCCTAACGATGCGCTAGATCCATCCAATACTTGGAAAACGGAACAGGATGCCGAGAAGTTCTTGGTGGGTTGTTATGATGATTGGATTGACGAAAAAGGTATCTACTATTGGGATTGCGCCTCTGATTTCGGATACAGCAATTTCCTGTGGGACCACTACCAGAGCATAGGCAACGGTTCGATGGCTGCCGGACTGAAAGAGGTTGCCGATTATTATACTTTTGGAAAGATTCGCAGTTGCAATGATTTCCTGAAAAACATGGAAGCTGTGACGTTTGCCGACGAAGCCAGGAAGAGGGACATGATGGCACAAGTGAAAGTAATCCGTGCGTACGATTATTTCAACAAGAATTGGCATTATGGCGGAGTGCCCATCATCGATTCTTATACTTCGCGAGAGGAAGCGATGGTTCCTCGCAATACGGAGGCAGAAGTGAATAAATTCATTGAGGATGAACTGGATGCGGCTATCCCTATGTTTATGGAGGACAAAGCGAGTGGTCCGGGTTATATCGACCGCGCCACGGCATTGGCTGTGAAAATGCGTCATGCCCTCTATTATGCTAAGTACAATCGGGCTAAGGAGGCGGCACAAGCCATTATTGACATGGGTAAGTTTGAATTGGAAAAAGATTATGCGCGCCTGTTCAGATTGGAAGGAAAAGATTCCAAGGAGGTGATTGCAGCCGTTCATCACATTGAGAATTTTGATGGTAATGGATGGATAGGCTCCATGTATAACAATATGGACGGGGGATGGTCGTCTATGGTTCCTTCATGGAACTTGGTGGATTGCTACGAAATGGACAACGGCTTGACCAAAGAAGAGGCAGGTAATTATTATGATCCCGAGCATCCGTTTGCCAACCGAGATCCCCGCTTGGCAATGACCATAGCCTTTCCCGGCATGGACTGGGTAAGGGAGAATGGTACGGTTGAGGTGCTGAATACCATGGATGAGTTCCTGCCTTGGGATGTGAATGGAGATGGAAAGGTAGATGAGAACGATAAGAACAAGAATCATCCTATTGCTGCCAATAACTCTTCCAAGACAGCCTTGACGTGGGGTAAGTATCTGTTTCCCATGTCCCAATATTACAATATATGGGATACGGGTACCAATACTGTCCTTTTTCGTTATGCCGAAGTACTGTTGTGCTATGCTGAGGCAGAGAATGAACTGAATGGTCCGTCCGATGATGTATATGATAAGTTGAATCTTATTCGTAATCGTGTGGGCATGCCCCATGTGGATGTGGCTAAGTACAATACTCAGGATAAGCTGCGTGAGCTGATTCGACGAGAGCGTTCCATAGAAATGGCCGGTGAAGGGCTTCGTCGTGCCGATATCCTCCGTTGGAGGGACGCTGCGGGGAAGATGTTGGCAGAAACCCTGCTGAATGGCGATTTGTTGCGTCCTATGGGAACTATTGATTATGCTGAAGCTAATCCTTATAAGCGGGCGGTGGTAAATCCGAACAGAAAGGTCTTGATAGAACCACGCAGCTTTGCTCCTTATAATCGATATCTGCCTATTCCGCAGAAATACAGGGATTTAAATGATAAGCTGGAACAGAATGAAGGGTATTGATAAGGCATGTTTGCTCGTTTCTTAAAACAAATAAGCATATTTACTGTCAAGAAAGCTTTTTATACGTTTAAGGGATTTAGTGATTTGTGCCTCTACGGTTTTTACTGATATGTTCAGTTCATCAGCTATTTCTTGATTGGTTTTGTTCCCTTCGCGACTCAGTCGGAATACCTGCTGGCATTTGTCGGGTAATGCACAAATAGCTTCCTGTATCAGAAAAGTCAATTCTTCCATTTCAAGCGTAGAGGTAGTTTCATTGTTGGCGATGTCACCTGCTTCGTCAAGTGAAAGTGTAGACTTTTTATCCCGCAAGAAGTTGAGGCATCGGTTGCGTACTGCTTGGAATAGATAGGCTTTCAATGATAAGGTCAGGTTGATTTGGGCACTATGTTCCCATAGATGCATGTAGATGTCAAGAACGAGTTCTTCCTCTTCTTGTGTATCGGTCAGATATAAATGCGCATAGCGACAGAGGGGCACGAAATACAAATCAAATAAATATTTGAAAGCGTGCTCATCTTTAGATTGTATAAGTTTTAACAATAAAATGTCGTCTGCAATCATATCGGTACAAAGGATAAAATCATTCTTTTTAGTAGAGATTGACAATAATTGGGCGGTAAAGTTATAAATTATTTGAGAATTTGAGAAATTCTTATCAAATAACATCAAATAGTATTGCTAATGGACCTGTTCTTTTTTTCCAGATGAGTTTTTCTTTGATGCAACTACATGTGTGTTTACTGCAAAGTTGCTGCATGTTGTTTGCAGCGCCACTGCAAAAGATGCACAGAAATTTTGCAGTGGGAAGCTGTTGAAAACCAATAATATACTATTAGAGTAAATTACATGTTTTCCAGGTCATATCTGATTATAAAGCAACACTATTCCATGGGGTTGTGTCTCAAAACGTTGGC
Source organism: Bacteroides fragilis (assembly GCF_019583405.1). Taxonomy (GTDB): domain Bacteria; phylum Bacteroidota; class Bacteroidia; order Bacteroidales; family Bacteroidaceae; genus Bacteroides; species Bacteroides fragilis_B. The sequence continues at coordinate 214,111 of NZ_SZUU01000004.1, forward strand.
ACAACCTTTTTTTATGCGCAAAGCCCGGACTTGGGAAAGTCTGGGCTTTGTTATTACCCAAAGTTTATGTAACTTTAGGCATAAAGTTTTTCGTTATGGCAAAGTTACATTTTCGTCCTTACATTCCCAACCAAACCGTTCTTTTTCCACAAAGAATTGATGAAAACATAGCTGCGGACGGCCCGGTCCGCATAGTCAACGCAGTTGTTGATAATCTCAATCCTGATAATTTCAAGAAGCTTTATAAAAAAACGGGCCGCTCAGCTTATCATCCTAAAATGATGCTCAAGGTAATTATCTACGCTTACATGAACAATATCTATTCCTGCCGTAAAATAGAGAAGCTTCTTTTGCGTGACATCCATTATATCTGGTTTGCCGGTCATGAGCATCCGGATTTCATAACCATCAACCGTTTTCGTAACCGTGTAAAGGAAAAGATAAGCAACGTCTTCACGCAGTTGGTCCTTGTCCTTGCCGACAAGGGGTTCATCAGTCTTGACGTGGAATATATCGATGGTACCAAGATTGAATCCAAGGCCAACAAATATACTTTTGTCTGGCGTAAGAGCGTCGAAAAGAACCGCACAAGGTTGCTGAATAAGATTCGCATCCTTCTGGAGCAGGTGGATGAAGCCATTGTACAGGAGAACTCTGTAAAAGACACATCCGTGGAGTTGACTCCCTTCATGCTCTCGGGCATAGTGGATGAACTTAAAGAAGTCCTGGAACACCGGCCTGCAACACAGGACAAGGAAGAAAAGAAAACCCTGCGGGAGAAAAAGAAACAGGTTAGGGAACTTGAATGGTATCGTGACAAGCTGATGGAATACGACAATCACCTTGATGTCCTTGGAGAACGTAACTCCTATTCCAAGACCGATCCCGGTGCCACATTCATGCGCATGAAAGAAGACGCCATGAAGAACGGGCAGACCAAGCCCGGGTATAATTTACAAACAGGTACTGAAAACCAATTCATCATAGACTTCCGGTTGTTTCCCAACCCTACCGATACGCTGACCCTAATCCCTTTCTTCCCCTCCTTCCAGCACCGCTATAACCGCTTACCGAGTATCGGTGCGGCAGACTCCGGTTACGGCTCGGAAGAAAATTACCGATTCATGCAGGAGAACGGGATGGAAGCCTTTGTCAAGTACAACTACTTCCATAAAGAGCAGCGTTCTCGTTATATCCCTAACCCGTTCCATGCGGAAAGTCTCCATTACAATCCAGGGGAGGATTATTACGTTTGCCCTATGGGACAGCACATGAACCGTATAGGAACCAAACGTGATAAAACAGCGAGCGGATACAGCACCGAAAGTGCCCGGTATAAAGCACAAAGATGCGAAGGCTGTCCTTTGCATGGAAGTTGTTTTAAAGCACGGGGAAACCGTATTATAGAAGTCAACCACCGGTTAAACCAATACAAACGGCAGGCACGGGAAAGGTTGCTCTCAGAAGAAGGAGTCAGACATAGAGGCAGGCGGTGCATAGAACCGGAAGCTGTTTTCGGACAGATGAAATACAACATGGCATACAGAAGGTTCCGGCATGTGGGAGAAGACAAGGTGACAATGGACTTTGCTTTCTTTGCTATAGCGTTTAATATCAAAAAGATGTGTGCAAAAATGCGAAAAGCAGGAAAGGGACTTATTACATTTGTTAAATCTATGCTTATTGGGCTATTTATAAACCGCTACAAGTGGAAGATAGCAACTTGTTACCAAATGAATGAGAAAAAAGCGGCATAGCCAAAAGAAAAGATAGCAGGACTGTAAAACGTAAAAAAAGGTTGTGCCAGCATTTTGACACAACCCCCTTTATGATTTTAGTTCTATTCCGGTCAATATCATCTACGGATTATTTATGGAATAAATGGTTGCATGACTATTATTGGGGGGTGAAGGAGAATGCAAGCGCGTTCACCTCTGTTTTCAGATTCTGAGGTAAATAGACACGTACCCGATTGTTCTTTATTTCCCATCTTACTTTTTTACCGTTTTGAAGGCAGTAAACAGCACTTCCTTTAGCAGGAATATTATTTTCCCATTCTATGTAGTTAGGAAGAGTCCGGGCTTTCGGATCACTGTATAATGCATACATTGTTTTTTTGTTTTTGTTCATGGTAAACCAAATGCCTTCACTATGATAGTCAGGAGTCGTAACGGTATTGTAGATAGCCGGGCCGTTTTTCGTCATCCATTCGCCTATAGTGTCCAACCGGCTGACAATTTCTTCTTGTAATATTCCTTCAGGGGTAGGGCCGACGCCGAGTAGTAAACTTCCGCCTTTAGCTACGATTTCCATTAACTTTGCTATCACTGTAGTGGGTGATTTGAATACCGCATGTGGAGTGTATCCCCAGTCTACTCCCAGTGTCATGCAAGTCTCCCATGGGTAGGGAAGTTGTTTGTCCGGGATTTGTTGTTCAGGGGTCTGATAATTTTCGTATTTACCATGGATGGTGCGGTCTACGAATAAAATACCCGGTTGTGCTTTTCGTGCCATTTGCGATATACGGTCCATGTCCAATACCGATTTGGTTCCGGGGTTATTTACCCATCCTCCGTCTAACCATAAAATGTCGATAGAACCGTAGTTGTGCATCAACTCGCTGATTTGGTTGTAAGTGAACTCTTTGAATTGATTCCAGCGCCAGGGGTTCTTTTCTATATTGTAATTCTGTGTACGGCGGGGAGTAGCGTAGCGGGGCCACCAATAATATTCCGAGTGCCAGTCCGGTTTAGAAAAATAGGCTCCTACCATTAAGTCGTTGTTGCGAAAAGCTTCAAACACATATTTGGCTACATCTGCCCGGGGATTTGTTTTGAAAGGACCCTTTGAAATTGAAAAATCGGAGTAAGCCGTGTTGAACATATTGAATCCATCGTGATGTTTGGTGGTGAAGATGGCATAACGCATACCTGCCGCTTTGGCAGCCTGTGCCCACTGTTCCGGGTTGAAACGGGTAGGATTGAATGAATCTTTCAATCCCCAATACCATTTTTTATAATCTTCATAGGCAATGGTACTATCACGCGGTATCCAATCCGCTTCTTCCGAACAGATGGACCATGATTCTACAATTCCGGCAACGGAATATAATCCCCAGTGAATCAGCATTCCGAACTTCTGGTCCTGCCAGTGATGGAGTTTCCTGACCACCAGAGAATCTTCGGGCGGTGTATATTGGTCAGAGCGTTCATGGACATATTGTGCTTTCGCATTGAAAGCAAATACAAAGAGTAAGGTAAGTGCAAATAATAATTTGTAGCTTTTCATGTCTTTTTAATTTTTAAAGGTTGTACAGAGCAAAGCTACAAAATAAATGGCGATGGATTACTACTTCCCCCTTTCTATTTTTTTGTATCTTTGTCTGCTCAATTCTCATTATAATAAAAAACAAATGATAGTTTGCATTGCCGAAAAGCCCTCTGTGGCACGTGATATTGCTGATATATTAGGAGCCCGCGAACGGAAAGAGGGGTATATTGAGGGGAACGGATACCAGGTAACCTGGACGTTCGGCCATCTTTGTACCCTGAAAGAACCCCATGAATATACTCCCGGATGGAAATCATGGAGTTTGGGCAGCCTGCCTATGATTCCTCCTCGTTTTGGCATTAAACTGATAGAGAACCCTACTTACGAAAAGCAATTCCATATTATTGAAAGGTTGATGCAACAGGCCGATGAGATTATCAACTGTGGTGATGCCGGGCAAGAAGGAGAGCTGATTCAGCGGTGGGTGATGCAGAAAGCCGGAGCGCGGTGTCCGGTAAAACGTTTGTGGATTTCTTCGCTGACCGAGGAGGCTATTAAAGAGGGATTTGCAAAGTTAAAAGATCAGGATGATTTTCAACCGCTTTACGAGGCAGGTATGTCCAGAGCCATTGGCGACTGGCTGCTTGGGATGAATGCTACGCGACTTTATACCGTAAAATATGGGCAGAACCGACAAGTGCTTTCTATCGGACGTGTTCAGACACCTACTCTTGCCCTTATTGTCAATCGGCAGCTTGATATTGAAAATTTTCAGCCAAAACAATATTGGGAACTGAAAACAATGTACCGTGATACAACTTTTTCTGCCCTTATTCGTAAGAGTGATGAAGAGTTGGCTGCTGAAGAAGAAAAGGCCGGTGGCAAGGCTAAGAGAACAGAGAACCGGGGCATTGACCCGATAGCTAACCGTGATGAGGGAATGGCATTGGTAGAACGTATTAAAAACCTGCCTTTCGTAGTAACTTCTGTGGTTAAGAAAGACGGGAAAGAGTATGCTCCCCGTTTGTTCGACCTGACCTCTCTTCAGGTGGAGTGCAATAAGAAATTTGCCTATTCTGCTGACGAGACCCTGAAACTGATTCAGTCGCTTTATGAAAAGAAAGTGACTACTTATCCGCGTGTAGATACTACTTTCCTCAGTGATGATATTTATCCCAAATGTCCGAATATCTTAAAAGGGCTGAAAGATTACGAAGTACTGACTGCACCGTTGTCCGGAACTTCATTGCCTAAGTCAAAAAAAGTTTTTGATAGTTCGAAAGTAACCGATCACCATGCCATTATTCCCACAGGGGTTCATCCGCAAAATCTGACGGATATGGAACGTAAGGTTTTCGATCTGATAGCCCGTCGGTTTATAGCCGTTTTTTATCCTGATTGTAAAGTCTCTACCACGACTGTAATGGGGGAGGTAGATGGCATTGAATTCAAGGTGACTGGAAAGCAGATTCTGGAACCGGGATGGCGTGTGGTCTTTTCCAAAGATGTGAAAGATCCGAATGAAGAAAAAGAAAGTGAAGAGGAGAATGTACTTCCTGTTTTCGTGAAAGGAGAAAGTGGCCCGCATCTACCCGACTTGAATGAGAAATGGACTCAGCCACCTAAACCTTATACCGAAGCCACTCTGCTTCGTGCGATGGAAACTGCCGGTAAATTGGTTGACAACGATGAACTTCGAGATGCGTTAAAAGAAAATGGTATTGGTCGGCCATCTACCCGTGCAGCTATTATCGAGACCCTTTTTAAGCGTAATTATATCCGTAAGGAGAAAAAGAACCTGATAGCTACCCCTACAGGAGTGGAATTGATCCAGTTGATTCATGAAGAGTTGTTGAAATCAGCTGAGTTGACGGGTATTTGGGAGAAAAAGTTACGTGAGATAGAGAGGAAGACTTATGATGCACGGCAGTTTCTTGAAGAGTTAAAGTTGATGGTAGCCGAAATAGTCAACAGTGTTCTGTCTGATAATACAAACCGCCGTATCACTATTCAGGAAGCGGCAACGGCGGAAGAAGAAAAGAAGAAGAAAGAACCGAAGAAACGAGAACGTAAACCCACTGCTCCGAAAGAGAAAAAGATGAAAGTCATTTCTGCAACTGAGAATGCGTCTCCTGCCACCGGATCGGCTCAACCGGATGTGCTGGCAGGGGCAGACTCTTTGGTTGGACAACTTTGTCCGCTTTGCGGAAAAGGAACGATTATTAAAGGTAAAACTGCTTATGGTTGTTCCGAATGGAGAAATGGATGCACTTATCGGAAAGCCTTCGAGTAGTCTTGTTGTTTTGTTAATACATAATTTTAACTGAACTATTTTGTAAAAGGCTCGTTATTAATACCACTTATCAATTAATAATGAGCCTTATGAATACAATGTTCTTCAATGCAGTATCTTGCTTTTTCGTATGTGCCGGTCTTATCATAGCCCTTATTCTGGCAATTAATGTAATATTTCACAGACAATCTATGAAGATAATGAATATAGTCTGGGTGCTTACCGGGCTGTGGGGACATTATTTTGCGTTGTTTGCCTATTATACTTTTGGTATCCGGAAAGATAGTATGGTAGAAGTGGTTCCCGTAGAGAGTATGAAGACGGATATGAAAATGCCGATGGAGATGGACATGCCTGATATGCGTCCCAAATGGCAGTCTATCACTTTGTCTGCTTTTCATTGCGGGGCGGGTTGTACGCTGGCAGATCTTATTGGAGAATGGTTTACTTACTGGGTACCTTTACGGATAGGGGGGAGCCTGATAGCAGGCAGCTGGGTACTTGATTTTGTTTTAGCATTGGTTATAGGCGTTTTCTTTCAATTTGCCGCAATTCGCGAAATGGAGAAAATCTCTTTTAGTAAAGCTGTTTCGCGTGCCTTTAAGGCCGATTTCTTTTCATTGTTAGCTTGGCAGGTGGGTATGTATGGTTGGATGGCTGTTGTTACTTTTGTACTTTTTACAGATGCACCTCTTGAGAAAACATCCTGGACATTTTGGTTTATGATGCAGATTGCCATGCTTTTTGGTTTTATCTTGTCCTATCCGGTGAACGCATTGCTAATCAAAGCGGGTATCAAAAAAGGAATGTAATTTTCTGATTCCGGAAAAATAGCCCAAAGAGCATTGATTTTTAGAAAATATCTATATATTTGCAGATACACACCTCCTTAAATTATACTATTATGGACCGATATCTGCTTTTTGACCGGTTTTCACAGCAAGCGTTGCAGAATTTGCATCGCTATCGTGCCGTTATGTTCAGCCCTACCATGTTTCTGTAATTGTAAGTTAAGATTATTTTCTGATTCAATACATTACTTTAACATTGATTTCTTATGGACAGACCAACTATTGCTGAAGTAAACGAATGGGTACTGAAACTCTACAATACCTGTGAAGCAACCATTACAAGTGAAGAGCGTCGTGAGCAACATAAATATGCCGTAATGGTGCAACGTCCTCAAGATAAAAAATTCCTGGTGAAAATGCTGGACGAATCTTCCCAGATACGTGACCGGAAGAAACTTGCCAAACGAATCAAAACACTGATAGATGAATATGGAGTTCCTGAATTTCTAAATAAAAGGGATACTTTTCTTTTTAAGATGTATCAGGCTTTCGGACATCATTTTGACTTTATTGCTATCCCTATTATCAAGAAGCGATTGCGTACGGATACCTCTAAAGTGATTATTGACGAATCGCGTCCGAACCTGACAGAACATTTAGCGACCCGTTTTAAAGAGAAGATCGGACAAAACGTCAATTTGTTGGGGGAAGTGGTTTTGGGTAATGGAGAGGCTGATCATCGGTATCATCATTATCTGGAAGCTTTGGAATCTCCGGATATAAATTATATATCGGTTAAAATCTCCGGTATTTATGCTCAGACGCATGCATTGAATTATCGGGAGAGTTTTCCTGAATTGGTCAGACGCATGTCTGCTCTTTATCAAAAGGCGATCGATAATCCATATGTAGACGAAGACGGGCTGAAACGTGCTAAGTTTATCAACCTTGATATGGAGGAGTATAAAGATGCACATTTCACTATGCGCCTGTTTAAAGAGGTGCTGAGCAAACCCGAGTTTAAAAATTATTCGGCCGGTATTGTCGTTCAGGCATACTTGCCCGACGCCTATGATTTTCAGACAGAGTTGCTTGAGTTTGCCAAAGCACGGGTCGAATCCGGGGGGGCACCTATCAAGATGCGTCTGGTGAAAGGCTGTAATCTGGAAATGGAAACCGTTATTTCTTCACTTCGTGGATGGCCTAATCCGGTACGCCCGTCAAAGACGGAAGTAGATGCCAATTATTTGCATTTGTTGGAGCGTGGCTTACAACCCGAAAATGCTGAAGTGCTTCATTTGGGAGTTGCTTCGCATAATCTGTTCTCTATAGCATATGCCTATTTGTTGAGCCGGAAATTGGGTACATCAGACTATATGACGTTTGAGATGCTTGAAGGAATGGCCAATCATTTGTGGCGTGCACAGTCTATGTTAGGTAATCGGGTGATTCTCTATACTCCGGTTGTGAAAGACGAACATTTCCTCAATGCAGTGTCTTATCTGGTACGGCGTATGGATGAAAATACGGCTCCTGATAATTTTCTGACCCATTCGTTCAATTTGAAGCCGAATACCGATACCTGGAACTTTCTGGCTCAACAGTTTGAAGATGCTTATGCGATGAAAGATCATCTGGCTCATACTTCGCCACGAGTACAGGATCGGAATAAACCTTATACGCCGGCTATGCCTTCAGACCGGATGGAAAATGAGCCGGATACAGATTTCGACCTGAAGCAAAACCAGGAGTGGGTGGAGAAGATATTTGCCAAATGGAAAAAGTCGAAAGAGGATGTGCCCGAAATTATTCCATTGCAAATTGGAACTGAAAATATAATTACGGAGAAACGTTATAAATATCTGGATCGTTGCCAGGAAGAGGATGTTTGTATATGTGAGATGTCACAGGCCAATGCGGAGCAGGTGGAACGGATACTTTCTATAGCCGAAGCCGATCCTGCCGGATGGAGAAAAACCAAATTGGAAGACCGGCATAAGATGATGTATGCTGCTGCCAATAATCTGGCGGAGATGAGGGGAGATTTGATAGGCTGTATGTGTGCAGTAACCGGAAAAACAGTTGTTGAAGGAGATGTAGAAGTATCCGAAGGAATCGACTATGCACGTTTTTATACTACAACGATGAGAACTTTTTCGGAGTTGGGTGATGTTAGTTTAACAGCAAAGGGGACTGTACTGGTTATTTCTCCATGGAATTTTCCTTGTGCCATTCCCATAGGTGGCATTGTTGCCGGCCTGGCCGGGGGAAATACTGTTATACTGAAACCCGCTACGGTGGCAGCTCCGGTGGCTTGGTTGTTTGCCAAAGCTTTTTGGGATGCGGGAGTACCCAAAGAAGCATTGCAAGTGATCATAACTGATCGGGAGGCTTTGAAGCTGCTTACCACTTCTCCGATAGTGAAACATATTATTTTGACCGGTGGTACAGATACAGCCCGTAGTATAGCAAAATCAGCTCCGGTTACTCCACTTTCGGCAGAGACCGGAGGAAAGAATGCCATTATACTTACCGCTTCCGGTGATCGTGACCATGCTATTATGAATATTGTTTCTTCTGCTTTTGGCAATGCAGGACAGAAATGTTCTGCCTGTTCGTTGCTGTTAGTGGAACGTTCGGTCTATGAAGATAAGAGTTTCCGTGAGAAACTGATTGATGCGGCTACCAGTCTGAAAGTAGGGAGTGTCTGGGATCCGGGCAATGTGGTGGGGCCTATGATAACAAATAAAAATGAAAAATTACTGCAAGCATTAGTGTTGGAACCCGGGGAGACTTGGTTAGTGCCGCCAAGATTCATTGATAAGAAGCAATATATACTGGCTCCTACTGTAAAGTGGGGAGTGAAGCCGGGTAGTTACTCTTTTCGCACCGAGTTGTTCGGTCCGTTGTTGAGTGTGGCTTGTATTGAAGATTTACAGGAAGGAATTGATTTGGTGAATGGATTGGATTATGGCTTGACATCCGGCCTTCAGAGTCTGGATGAAACCGAACAAAAGATCTGGAAAAATTCGTTAATGGCCGGAAATCTGTATATCAATCGGGGTATAACAGGGGCTATTGTCAACCGGCAGCCATTTGGCGGGATGAAACTTTCGGCTTTCGGTGGAGGAGTGAAAGCAGGTGGCCCGAACTATTGCAGTTGCTTTGTGAAAATAGCCGATAAACCTGATAGTAAAACCGACTATCGTCAGAGCTATACTAAAGCCTTTCAGGAGGAATTTTCAAAGCCGAGGGATATAAATGATCTTTATGGTGAACAGAATTTGTTCCGTTATTTGCCACTGAAGAGTATGGTATTGAGGCTTTTCCCGGATGACAGGAATGAAACAGCAGAGATGATAGTATATGCTGCCCGGTTGTGTGGAACTCCACTTACCATTAGTTATGACCCATCGGACGATCGTACCGAAGCTTTGGCAGACACAGGTTGTCGGTTGAGGAAGGAGACAATGGATTCATTTATCAGTAGTATCTCCGAATATGAACGTATCCGTACCTGCTCACCGGAAATACCTGTGAAAATATACGAAGCAGCTGTACAGACTGACAAGTATATTGCTACAGCACCTCCGGTGAAAGACGGAAGAGTAGAGTTGATACATTATATTAAAGAGCAAAGCATTGCTTTTGAGTACCATCGGTACGGAAGCATTTCGGAAGTACCTGCCTGTGAATAAAACTAATACTCCATGGTTTTGTTATCTAAATGCAGATAACAAAACCATTTTAATTAATAAAAAGAGTATGAGAAAGAAAATTATGATGGCAGCTTTGGTTACTATAGCTGTCAATTTGATCTGGGGTGGACAGCCTGCGAAAGCATGTACACGTGCAGTTTACATTGGACCGGATAATATGGTGATTACCGGACGTACGATGGATTGGAAAGAGGATATTCAGTCTAATTTATATCTTTTTCCCCGTGGTATCAAACGTGCAGGATACGATAAAGGAAATACGGTAGAATGGACTTCGAAGTATGGTAGCATTGTGGCTACCGGGTATGATATCGGTACTTGCGACGGCATGAATGAAAAGGGGTTGGTTGCCAGTCTCCTGTTTCTACCGGAGTCTGTCTATACCCGTCCCAATGACACCCGCCCTGTAATGGGGATCAGTATTTGGACACAGTATGTGCTTGATAACTTTGCAACAGTACGTGAAGCTGTTGAAGAGCTAAGTAAACAAACCTTCCGCATTGATGCTCCGAACATGCCTAATGGCTCTGCATCTACATTGCATATGGCTATCACTGATGAAACGGGTAATTCCGCAATTCTGGAGTATATCAATGGAGACCTGATCATCCATGAAGGTAAAGAATATCAAGTAATGACAAACTCTCCCCGTTACGATCTTCAATTGGCTGTGAATGATTATTGGAAAGAGGTAGGCGGTTTGAATATGTTGCCGGGAACCAATCGTTCAAGTGACCGTTTTGTGCGTGCTTCTTTCTATATTCATGCTATTCCGCAGACATCGGATGCGAATATTGCTGTACCGAGTGTATTGAGCGTGATGCGGAATGTATCTGTTCCTTTCGGAATCACAACTCCGGACAAGCCGTATATTTCTTCCACACGTTGGCGTTCGGTTTCTGATCAGAAAAATCGGGTATACTACTTTGAGTCGACTTTGACTCCCAACCTGTTCTGGGTAGATTTGAATAAGGTTGATTTTAGTCCGAGTGCAAATATCAGGAAATTATCTTTGACACACGGGGAAATTTATACAGGAGACGCAGTGAAAGATTTCAAAGACAGTAAATCGTTCACATTTATGTTTGAGTTGCCATGATAAGTCTTACCACAAATAACACGGATTAAAACAGCATTCAATTTTAGGTCGCAACGGAACCTGATTGATATCTGTTTTAATCCGTGTTATTATTTGTGATAAGAAGCTTACTTTTTACTGTATGTCAGATGAAATTCTACAACTGCCTCGATCCCTTTTCTGAATATATCCAGAGAGAAGTTTTCATTAGGCGAATGGATAGCATCCGATTCCAGTCCGAATCCCATAAGTACGGTTTTTATTCCTAACACCTGTTCGAAGGTTGATATAATAGGGATACTCCCTCCGCGACGTACGGCCAATGGTTTTTTACCGAAGGCTATTTCAAATCCTTTTTCTGCTGCCTGATAGGCCGGTAGTGATATAGGGCATACATATCCTTGTCCTCCATGCATCGGTGTCACTTTTACATCCACTGTAGCCGGAGCGATTCGGCGGAAGTAGTCTGCAAAAAGCTCTGAGATCACATGATGGTCTTGGTGCGGAACCAGCCGACACGATACCTTGGCATAGGCTTTTGACGGGAGTACGGTTTTAGAACCTTCACCGGTATAGCCACCCCAAATGCCACAAATATCGAATGAGGGGCGGCAACTGTTTCTTTCCAGGGTACTGTACCCCTTTTCACCAAAAAGCTCTTTTACACCGATGGCTGCTTTGTATTTTTCCTCATTAAAAGGAATATGGGCGATCATTTCACGTTCTGCTTGCGGAACTTCTTTCACGGCATCATAAAATCCGGGGATCGTGATGCGTCCGTCAGCGTCAATTACTTTACTCAACATGCCGCAAAGCACATTAATCGGATTAGCTACAGCCCCACCGAAGTGCCCTGAATGCAAGTCGCGATTTGGACCTGTTATTTCGATTTCCCAATAGGCCAAACCGCGCAGCCCGGTAGTTAATGAAGGAAGATCGGCACCCAACATACTGGTATCTGATACCAGTATGATATCGGCCTTTAGTAGTTCCTTATGCTCTTCACAGAAGGCCTCCAGGCTTGGTGAACCGATTTCTTCTTCTCCTTCGAAAATAAATTTCACATTGTTTTTCAGCAGATTGTATTTTACGAGATACTCAAAAGCTTTTACTTGAATAAATGCTTGTCCTTTGTCGTCATCGGCACCTCGCGCCCAAATATGTCCGTCACGTATTTCCGGTTCAAAAGGTCGGCTTTTCCACAAATCGAGAGGTTCGGCAGGCATCACGTCATAATGCGCATATATCAATACCGTTTTAGCGTTAGGGTCTACTATCTTTTGTCCGAATACGATAGGATTTCCTTTTGAAGGCATAACGATGGCTTCATCTGCTCCGGCTTCGAGTAATAATTGTGTCCAGCGTTGTGCACATGCCAGCATATCATCATGATGTTCCGGTAGTGCGCTGATGCTGGGAATACGGATGAGGCTGAATAAATCCTCCATCATCATCGGTTCGTTCTCTGCAATATATTTCTGAATTTCGTTCACGTTGAATAATTATTAAAGTTGCGTCATTCTATCCAATAAATAATAGTCGAGTATGGTCATTGCTGCCATAGCTTCTACAATTGGTACTGCACGTGGCAATACACATGGGTCGTGGCGTCCCCTGGCTTTCAATGTGGTATCGATGCCGTCGATATTAACAGTTTCCTGTTCCATCAGTACCGTGGCTACCGGTTTGAATGCTACCCGGAAGAAGATATCTTGCCCGTTACTGATCCCCCCTTGGATTCCTCCGGAGTGGTTGGTTCGTGTTTCTATCCGCCCATTATTGTTGTAGAACACATCGTTTTGCTCTGATCCTTTTTGTTTGAGTCCTTTGAAACCGTCTCCATACTCAAAAGCCTTTGCAGCATTGATACTCAGCATGGCATTTCCCAATGCGGCATGTAGCTTACCGTATACAGGCTGTCCAAGTCCGATAGGACATCCTTTGATGACACAAGTCAATACGCCTCCAATGGTATCTCCTTCACCCTTGATTTTATAAATCAAATCCTGCATTTCTTTTGCTTTTTCGGGGTCCGGACAACGCACCGGATTGCTTTCAATCAGGTCAAGGTCGTAATCTGTATAATTGCCCTCCAATTTAATTGGACCTACCTGTGAAGTATAAGCTGTGATGTGAATTCCCAATTGACGCAATGCGAGCTTTGCCAAAGCACCACCCACTACCCTTGAAATGGTTTCACGTGCAGAAGAACGTCCTCCACCACGGTGATCACGGATTCCATACTTTACAGTGTATGTATAATCAGCATGTGACGGACGATATACTTTTTCCAGGTTATTATAGTCGTTTGAATGTTGGTTTTCGTTCCATACGATAAACCCAATGGGGCATCCTGTAGATTTTCCTTCGAAAATGCCCGAAAGAAATTCTACCTTATCAGCTTCTTTGCGTGCAGTGGTAATGACCGACTGCCCCGGGCGACGGCGGTTCAGTTCTTGCTGAACGAACTCCTCGTCGATAGTGATACCTGCTGGAAATCCATCAATCACTCCTCCGATTCCTTTACCATGAGATTCGCCAAAGCTGGTTAGTCTGAAAATATTGCCAAATGAATTGAACATATTGAATAAGGCTTTAAAGTTTAGTATATGCAAATATAACAATAAATTTCAGGAAAGAGTTGTTCTCTTCGGTTTTCCTTCATAAGGAGAGATTGAATTTCGCTGTAATAGATGCCGGCTTTTGTTTGTCCTCTAATTAGTACAAGGAAGAAGATTAGCAATTATAAAGGAATTTTATAGTTAAAAAGAGAGGTTCCTTGACTACCTTTAATGAATTTTTGCTTATTTTGCGCAACTGATGTTGTCAGAAGTCATGCGATATGTATAATAATGATCCCGTTGAGAGTAGTAATGCGAAGTGGCAGTCATTTCTGGAAGGAGATGACAATGCTTATGCATGGCTGTATTCTCAATACGTTCAGCAACTCTATCAATATGGGTGTCGTTTTACTACAGATACAGAGATGGTGAAAGACTGTGTCCAGGATGTTTTTGTGAATATCTACAGACAGAAAGGTAAATACTCTTCTCCCCCTGCCAATATTAAAATCTACTTAATGTCTTCGTTAAGGAATTCTATCTTTAATGTCTTTAATAAAGGGAGTTTACATGACACTTATATCTCTAATATAAATTATGAGTTCGATTTGTCGGTAGAAGAAAAAATTATTGAGACCGAAGATGAAACATCTCAGAAACATACTGTTGCCCATTTGTTGAATACGCTTTCTCCCCGACAGCGTGAAATCATCTATTATCGTTTTTTTGAAGGGCTGGATTACAGTTCTATTTGTGAGCTGATGGGGCTTAATTATCAGTCAGCCTATAATTTACTTCAGCGATCTCTCACTCGATTGCGTGAAATGTATGGTATATTGCCATTTTTCTTTCTATTCTAATTCCTTGTTTTTCAGCTGGTAATAGAAATTCAATAAAAAATCCGCTTTTCACTGAGTAGATTTCAGAGCTCTGTCTGTCTTTTTATAAAAAGAAGAAAATGGAGCGAAATCACTATATACACTATACCGCAGCTGATTTGTTGGACGACGGACCTTTTCTGGACTCAATGCAGCATCCTACGGAACAAAGTGAAGATTTTTGGGCGAGATTGGAGAAAGAAGACGGCGATTTTGCCAAAGAGTTACATATGGCTCGAAGTTTTTTAAAGATTGTAGCCGTAAGTCCTCAAAAGCAGATGACAGACGATGAAGTGGGAATACTTTGGGAACGAATCAGCTATCAGGTAGCGGTTGAGAAAAAAGCGAGAAGAGGAAAAAAACGATTAATTTTCCTGCGTGTAGCGAGTATTGCTGCCTGTATATCAATGTTGGTCTTGAGCAGTTATTTTGTTTTTTCCCTGATTGCTTTTTATGAAGAAAGTTCATTTTACAGTTTGGCCAGTATCTCCCAACCGGATCATAGCGATGACATACAGTTAGTCTTGTCGAAAGGGCAGAAGGTGGTTATGGATGGGAAAGAAAGTAAATTACACTATAAGAAGGGTGGTAAAATAGCCATCAATTCCGGAACGGCTCAGGCAGATGAAGAAGGGGGCGCAGGTTATAATCAGTTAATAGTTCCTTCCGGAAAACGTTCTTTTATAACATTTTCCGACGGGACACGAATAGCCGTGAATGCTAATACCCGTGTGGTATATCCGACAGAGTTTGCGGCACATAGGCGGGAGATTTATGTGAATGGAGAAGTCTACCTTCAGGTATCTCCTGATAAAACCCGGCCTTTCATCGTAAAGACCAATCGGATGGAAGTAGAGGTGCTGGGCACGAAATTTAATGTGAGTGCTTATGATTCTGCAGAGGAACAATCGGTGGTTTTGGTATCCGGTAAAGTGAAAGTGGATACACATAAGCATCCCGAGAAAGTTCTTAACCCCAATGATATGTTAACTTATGATGACCAAGGGAACGAGTTGCGGATAAATACAGTGGATGTGTCTGAATATATCAGTTGGGTAGAAGGCTATTATTGCTTTGAACATGAAAAGATTGAAGTAATCATCGAAAAGTTATCTCAATATTATGGAAAACACATCACAGCTGATTCGGGGCTGATCGGGTTAACCTGTAGTGGTAAGCTTGATTTACGGGAAGATTTATGGGATGTTTTGGAAATGTTAAGTAAAACCATACCTGCGAAAGTAGAGATCAGAGAGAATCATTTTTTATTAACCAAGTAATTTCTAATAGTATGAAACAAGGACCTTAAATTTTTTAAGAAAGGGTTGGATAATACCCTCATATCATCCAACCCCTGATTAGATTAAACTACGTAAAAACAAATTTGTTAATCAAATCGTACAAATGTATGAATAATCATGGAATATTTAGTCCCAATAGGACTAAAGTAGGAACTTTATTATCAATAAAAAGTGTTTTTTTATTTTTGTTATTCACTTTTGCATTCGAAATAGCTTATGCTTCAAGTGTTTACTCGCAAACCAAAGTCTTTACTATGCAATCTGCCGGAAAAACCGTACTACAGGTTTTTAAGGAGATAGAGAAGAATAGTGAGTTTATCATCTTTTACAGGGATGGTGTTATTGACTTGAACCGGAAAGTCAGTGTAAATGTGGTTAATCAGTCGGTCGAAAAAATATTAGAGCAATTATTGGCACATACCGATAATGGATTTACCATTAAAGACCGTCAGATCATTATTTATAAAAAAGAAACTTCCGAATCCGCCTCTGCCCCTCAGCAGAAGGCTAAAATCAAAGTTACCGGAGTCGTTACCGATGCAAAAGGAGAGTCAGTCATCGGTGCAAACGTAGTGGTAAAAGGAAATCCTGCTATCGGTGCCATAACCAATATGGAAGGACGTTATGAAGTCATGCTTCCGTCGGATGATGTGATTTTACTGGTCTCATACCTGGGATATAATACCGAAGAAATCAAGGTGAAAGGACGTCGTAACATCAATGTCGTATTGCACGAAGACTCAAAAGCGCTTGATGAGGTAGTGATAGTCGGTTACGGTAAACAGAAAAAAGAGAGTGTGGTGGTATCCATGAGTTCGATAAAACCCAAAGACATTGTCGTTCCTTCCCGAAGCCTGAATAACAGCCTTGCCGGTCAGGTGGCAGGTCTGATTGCGGTCCAGCGTTCCGGAGAGCCCGGTTATGATAATGCCGAATTCTGGATTCGCGGAGTCAGTACTTTTGCCGGAGGAACTTCTCCGCTTGTACTTGTCGATGGAGTTCCCAGAAATATGAGTGATATTGAACCGGATGAAATAGAAACATTTTCTGTACTGAAAGATGCGGCCGCTACTGCCATTTATGGTGCGGAAGGAGCTAACGGTGTAGTACTGGTGACTACTAAGCGCGGACGGGTTGAGAAGGCTAAAATATCTTTTAAGACAGAACATACGATTTCGTCACCTACTCGTCTTCCGGAATTTGTTGGTTCTGCCGATTATCTGAGCCTGTATAACGAAGCATTGCGCAATGATGGAGAGGGACCTCAATTTTCTGATGAACTGATAGCTCATTACCGTAACAACGATGATCCGGATCTGTACCCTAATACCAATTGGATTGACGAACTTCTTCGTAAGAATACCTTCAGCCACCGTTATACACTCAATGTACGCGGTGGTACGGAAAAGGCCAAGTATTTCGTATCAGGTGCCTATTACAATGAAAGCGGATTGTTCAAGAACAGACCGAATGGGATTTATGATACCAATATCGGTATTGACCGGTTTAACTTGCGTTCGAATATTGATATGGCTGTATCTTCTACTACTACAGTAGGAGTGGATCTTGCCATGCAATATCTTATTAACAATTATCCGGGAACAGGTACCTCCACCATTTTCCGTTCCATGTTGATCACTCCTCCCTATACATTCCCGGCTGTGTACAGTGACGGAACAGTCGCTACTTATGCTCAGGAAAGAGATGCGAATATGCGTAACCCTTATAACTTATTGATGAACTCCGGTTATGCAAAAGAATACAGAACCGGTATCCAGTCAAAAGTAAATGTCAATCAAAAACTCGATTTCATTACCAAAGGTTTGTCTGCCAACCTGAATATAAGTTATGACTATGACAGCGAGATGACTATCCGTCGGGAATATAATCCGACACGATATCATGCCACTGGTCGTGATGAATTAGGGCAATTGATTTTCTCTACGGTTGTATCGGGTAATCCGGATATTCAGGATCCCAAAAACAGTGCGACGTCTGCTGCGAAGAAAATCTATATCGATGCGTCTGTCAACTATAAACGTACGTTTGGAAAGCATGATGTGGGGGCTATGTTACTTTATATGCAGAAAGAGACACAACAGCATGATGTTCCTCTCCCTTTCCGTAAGCAAGGGTTTGTGGGTCGTGCTACTTATGGCTATGACGGGCGCTATTTCGTCGAAGGTAACTTTGGTTATACCGGTTCCGAAGCATTTGCCGAAGGCAATCGTTTTGGCTTTTTTCCGGCAATTGGTGCCGCTTACTATCTTTCCAACGAATCATTCTATACGGAAGCGGTAAAAAAGATAGTTAATAAACTAAAGTTGAGAGCATCTGTCGGACGTACGGGTAATGATAAAACAGGGCAGGAACGCTTTTTGTACCGTCCTACTTTCACGACCAATGCCGGTGGATTTACACAGGGTATCGGAGATACTGGTGGAACTAACGGGATAGGTAACGGTATTGTTGAGGGACGGTTTGCAGCCCCCTATCTGGCTTGGGAAATTGAAGATAAGCAGAATTATGGTTTTGATCTTGGATTGTTCGATAACCGTATTGATATTATTTTCGATTATTTCCGTTCCGAACGTAGAGATATCTTGCTGCAACGCCGTACTGTCCCCCAGTTGGGCGGACTTCGTCAAGACCCATGGCAGAATTTTGGTAAGGTACGTAATCAGGGCGTGGATATGTCAATGAACCTCAATCAGCAGATAGGTAAGCTGAAACTTAGCGCCCGCGGGACATTTACCTTTACGCGCAACAAAATTCTTGAATATGATGAGCTACCGCAGAAATACGATTATCAAGCAGTTACCGGTACCCGGGTTAGCGAAAATACTCTTTATATAGCCGACCGGCTTTATACCGAGGATGATTTTATAGTCAGTACCAATGCCAACGGATTGAAAACCTATAAACTTCGTTCGGAACTTCCGCGTCCTACTTTGGGAGGATTGGTTGGTCCGGGTGATATCAAATACGTCGATGTAAATGGTGATGGTGTGATTGACTCTTACGACCAGGTAAGAGGAGTGGGGAACCCGAGTACCCCTGAAATTATTTATGGATTTGGCCTTAATGCGGAGTACAAGGGGTTCTATGCAAGTATATTTTTTCAGGGGGCAGGCAATACATCTGTTCTTTTGGGAGGAAGTACTTCAGAAGGATGGTACCCGTTCTCCTGGGGTGTCGACCAGTCCAATTACCGTACGTTTGCTTTAGACCGTTGGACCGAGAGCAATCCCAGCCAGGATGTCATTATTCCGCGTTTGCATAGAAACAATGTCAATAATGCCAACAACCGGGTGGCAAGCACCTGGTGGCTGTGCGATGGTTCCTTCTTACGACTGAAAAACATAGAGTTCGGTTATCAGCTTCCTAAGAAGTTTATGGATAAGATTGGCTTTGAGGCTGCCCGTATTTATATTATGGGATATAATCTTGCTGTGTGGGACAAGATTAAGTATTTCGATCCGGAAGCCGGTAATGCCAACGCAGGTTTTAATTATCCTCTGCCACGTACTTTTACACTCGGTTTAGACTTTACATTCTAAAAAGAAAAAACAGATTAATAAATAGAAAGATGAAAAAGCAAAATTCTATATATACTTTGCTGATAGCGCTATTGTGCTGTGTTAGTTCCTGCGACTATCTGGGAGTTTCCGAACAACTTGCGGGAGGTTTGCAGAATACCGAACAGGTATTTGATAACGTATCGTATACAAAAAGATGGTATGCCAATGTTTTTGCCGGTATCCCCGACTATTCGGGAATAAACAGCTTGAATGTGGGAGCTTTCAAGAATCCCTGGACAGGTATGTGTGATGAACTGGTCGTAGGATATGGAAACTCTTCCAAGTACAATAATTCGGATAGAAATGCTTCCAATATGGGATTTCATCGTTATGGCGACTGCTACAAATACATCCGTCAGGCCAATATCTTTTTGCAGAAGGCCCATCCGATCGTGACTACAGGTACTCAGGGTGACCAGTTGCTGGAAGACGAGCTGACGCAGATGAAGGCCAACGTACGTTTTATGCGGGCATTTTATCATTATTTGTTGTTTGAACAGTACGGTCCGATCATTTTGGTGAAGGACAAGATATACGATGCAACTGAAGATCAGGACGTACCCCGGAACACGGTGGACGAAGTGGTAGCGTATATTGATTCCGAACTGACAGCAGTTGCTTCAGAATTGACTCAGGAGCCCATTTTTGAAGATAAGGACCATCGTGCCTGGCCGACCAAAGGAGTTGCTCTGGCCGTTCGTGCCAAGTTGTGGCTGTATGCTGCAAGTCCTCTTTTAAACGGAGGATACAGAGAGGCTTTGGCGGTGACAAATCCGGATGGTACCCGCCTGTTTCCCGATTATGATGCCGGTAAGTGGGAGAAAGCTCTTGCCGCTTGCAAAGACTTTATCGATTATGCCGAGGCCGGAAGATATGAATTGTATAAAGAATATAAAGACGACAACGGTGCTGTCATTGATCCGGACAAGTCTGTATATAATCTGTTTCAGAAGTATACACACGAAATTATCTGGGCCACGGCAAATAATGATTGGGGAGGAATGAATGGCGATGCTTTTGATCGCCGTATCGCTCCGCGCTGTGAAAAAAATGGTTTGGGTTCCACCGGAGTTACGCAGGAATTGGTAGATGCTTTTTATATGAAAGACGGGCTTCCCATTTCGGCTACGGCTTATTTGCCGCAATCCACACTTTATCAGGAAGAGGGATACGGAACTTACAAAGATCAGAATGATAACTTCTCCAAGAAGTATACCAACGTGTCTGTCAGCAACCGTTACCTCAATCGTGAACCTCGTTTTTATAACACCGTTTTTTTCAATGGACGTCAATGGCCTGTGAGCTGTAATCAAGTGTTGTTTTACAATGGTGGAAACTCCGGTGTACAAGAAGGACAGGCCACGCTGACCGGTTATATGCTTTTCAAACGTTTCAACCGTTCAGTCAGTTTGACCAATCCGGGGGTAGCCTCTCAGTTCCGTCCTTCTATTATATTCCGTTTGGCAGATTTTTATTTGATGTATGCCGAGGCAGCCAATGAAGTCAATCCTAACGATGTGAGAGTTTTGAAATACCTCAATCTCGTGCGTGAGCGTGCAGGATTGCCCGGTGTAGAGACCTTGAATCCTGCTATTCGTGGTAATCAGGAGTTGCAGCGGGCTGCTATTCAGCGCGAACGTCAGGTGGAACTGGCTACAGAAGGGCAACGTTATTTTGATGTAAGAAGATGGATGATTGCCGATAAAAACGGAGAAGGTCGTCAGAACGGTTATGCACATGGAATGAATGTGCGTGGCGAACCGAATGATATTGACGATTTCAATCGTGTAGTGGAAGCAAGTCAGATTGTATTTAACCGGAAAATGTATTTATATCCGATGCCTGACTCAGAAATGCGGAAGACCAAGAATCTGGTACAGAATCCGGGATGGTGATTTTGAACGAATAAAAAGACTAACTTATGAATAGATTTAATTATATAGCACTGTCAGCTTGCGTTGCACTGTCGGTAAGCAGTTGCGATGACAGTTTTGATGTAAGTTCCAAAGCCGATGGAGTTTTGGCTGTATCTCAGGAAGGATTCAACACATTGCAATCCTATAATGTAGGTGAAAAGTATACGGCAGATTTATGGATACAACAGGGAGGATTGAAATCAACCGCCAGTGTGGTGAGTTTCTCGGTGGACAAAGCTCTGCTCGATTCGATGAATGCTGCTGATGGAACTTCGTACGAACTTCTGCCCGCCGATTGTTATCAACTGACAAAAGGGACAGTCGATATTCCGGCAGACGAAAGACTGCTGAAAGGTGAACTTACTTACGATCCGGCTAAGATACAACAGCTTTCCGGATACGATCATTTGAAATATGTGTTGCCTTTGCGTGCCACATCCAACGGGATGCCTTTGGTTCCGGGACGTTCTGCTTTGTTATTGGGATTTAAGGTCTCAGAACCGATTGTAACCATTATGAATGCCGGAGTCGAAGAAATCAATCTGGCAGACGTAAAAGAGTTACCTGTACAGATCGGCGTTCCGTTTACCAATAAATGGGAAATAACCTGCCGTCTGGAAAACCGCCAGTCGGTGATAGATGCTTATAACACAGCCAACGGCACTTATTTCAGTATGCTTCCGTCTGATGCTTATGTAGCACCCGAGACCCCGGTTCTTCAGAACGGAGTAAATCAGGTAACAGCAACTTATAAACTGAAGAATGACATCTTGCCGGGAAATTATATGTTACCCGTACAGATAGCAGAGGTAACTTCTGACGCCACTATACGGGCGGATAAGGATACTTATGCTGCTTATAGTATCATAAAAGAAGGAGATAAACTTTCTAAAACGGACTGGAAAATCGTGTCGTTCACTACCGAGGAACCTTCGGGTGAAGGTAGCAATAACGGACATGCCAAACACCTGATCGACGGAAACGCCGAGACCTTCTGGCATTCTCGCTGGCAAGGAGGTTCCGATCCTCTCCCCTACGAGATAATCATTGATATGAATCACCGCGTTAAGATAGCTCAAGTGGAACTCTTGCCACGTGGGCGGGGAAGTAATAATCCGATTAAAGTGGTACGTTTTGAAGCCAGTGAGGATGGAAACAACTGGGAGTCGATTGGTCAGTTTGGCTTCACCAATCAGGATGCCGCATTGAAATATTATGTAAAATCATCAACGGCACGCTATATCAAACTTGTCATTCCTGATGGGGTAGGCAACGGTACGGTGGCTGCTATCCGTGAGCTGGACGTAAGAGGTACGGTAATCAGCTGATATAAATAAGTAATCATGCGAATCAATAGTTGGGAGAATTCATCCAATTATTGATTCGCATTCAAGAGAACGACAGCCTGATAAGGATAAACAGAATGGGTAAAGATCTTGATATGATGATAATAATATACTGTCGGGCTGTTTTTATGCTACCAAAGATATACCGTCTACGTTCTTTGGTTTAGTAATTATTTTACAATGATTTTCTATAAAAATGTTATTAATATGCAGTTCTGTTTGGAAATAAATAAATTCAAAAGTACTTGAGAAAAGTTCCAGTAGAACTTGGAAAGTTTTATGCGCAATACATGCAGATGCTACTTTTTAGATTGTCGAGTTAACTGTTTTAAAAATACGTAATAAATGATCTATTTTCGTGGCAAATATAGCAATAACTTTAATAAAACTCTTATTTAAGCATGTTTTTTTTAAAATATCGTAATTGTAACTCTGAAATTTCTTTCTTATAAGATGGTTTTCTATACTATTTAATATCAATTATTTGATTTCTTCTTTCCCGATTGTGCATTTTTTCTTGTGGTATATATTGAAGTATACAGAGGTGGAAAATAAGTATATCTCTTTCTCGTTTTAAACTACATTTTACAAATACTCCTTTTCGTCTACATCATTTACCTTTAAGTTCAGTTGTCTTTCTTCTTTTTTAAGTTCTACTGGAACTCTGATAAAATCAGGCGTTTTGTGCAAATTAAAATCAGCATGGTTCAGTATAGATGATGTGTTAACCATATTTATTACGCCTATGAAAACATAAGAAAGACCGAATTTCAAACAGGACTATGCATCGATAGATGGATAGTATCACTTTTTCCTGAAAATTAATTTAAAACCTACACAACAAAAAAGATTTAAGCTTATGAAAAACCTTTTTATGCTAATATCAGTTTTGCCGATGAATGCTCATATTAGTAATGATGCCGATACTGCCGGTGATCGTACCGGGAGGATACCAGAAGAATATGCGTTTAAGAATAAAGTATTGAGATCGATCTGCTTTATTCTGTTTTTATTGTCTTTCGGGCTGAATTCAGTCTTCGCCCAGGTTCATAATACCACCGGACTTGTGGTGGATGAGAACGGTCAGCCTTTGATCGGAGTACAAATTAAGCTGGAAGGAACCACTACAGGAGTTATTACTGACGTAGATGGCAACTTCTCGATAAGTGCCAAGAAAGGAGATATACTTCTTTTCTCGTATGTGGGCTACGAGTCGCAACGGATCACCTACAAAGGTGAAAAAATTCTGGCCATAAAGATGCTTCCCAATACCGAATTGTTGGATGAAGTAGTGGTTATTGGTTACGGTAAACAGAAAAAAAACAGTGTTGTAAGTTCTATTAATGCCATCGGACCTAAGGAACTGGCAGTATCTTCCAATAGAAATCTGACTAATACTCTGGCCGGACAAGTGCCGGGTTTAATTGCCGTTCAGCGTTCGGGTGAACCGGGATATGACAACTCTGAGTTCTGGATCAGAGGTGTAAGTTCCTTCAAAGGAGGTACGAATCCGCTGGTTTTGGTCGACGGCGTGCCCCGTAATATGCAGGATATAGAACCCGATGAGATCGAATCGTTTACTTTGCTGAAAGATGCCGCGGCAACTGCTGTGTATGGTGCCGAGGGTGCTAACGGAGTTATTCTGATCACATCTAAACGTGGTAATTCGCAGAAGCCCAAAATATCCCTTCGTGCGGAATCTACCCTGCTTACTCCGACTCGTTTGCCTAAATTTATGAATTCGGTAGAGACGCTGGAACTGTATAATGAAGCTTTGAACAATGAAGGAACAGCCAGTATACGTACAGCGGAAGAAATTGCCAAATACGGTCCGGGAGCCGATCGTGATCTTTATCCCGACACCGACTGGTTGAAGGAGATGCTGAGAGAGCATACCTATAATATGCGTTATACACTCAATGTAAGAGGCGGGTCCGAACGTGCACGTTACTTTGTCTCCGGAGCGTTTTATCAGGAGAACGGTATTTTTAAAGAAGGCAAGAAAAACGAGTATGACAATAACATCGGGCTGAAACGTTATAATTTACGTAGCAATATTGATTTTGACGCGACGAAAACAACATTGGTGAAAGTAGATATTAGCGGACAATACCTGCAAACGAATTATCCGGGTACAGGCACAAATACAATTTTCAATTCGATGTGTCGCACTCCCTCTTACCTGATGCCTGCTGAATACTCGGACGGAACGATTGCCGGACATCCGCGCCCTTCCGGTAACCGCGTCAATCCATATAACTTATTAGTGAATTCCGGATATGCCAAAGAGTGGAGAACGTCTATCCAGTCGAAATTGGAAGTAAACCAGAAGTTGGATTTTATCACCAAGGGGCTGAATTGGAAAGGTCTGATCAGTTTTGACGCTGATATGAAATATACGGCAAAACGAACCAAGACACCTACTCAGTATCTGGCAACCGGACGTGATGAAAACGGGGCACTGCAATTTAAGAAAGTTGTGGAGGGTAGCGATGTGTTGACCGAGAAACTGGAAAACTCTTCGAATAAAAAAATCTATTTCGAAACGTCGTTTAACTATAACCGGACTTTTGCGCAGAAGCATGATGTGACCGCTATGGTCCTTTATATGCAAAAAGAGACCCAATACCACGACAATGCTTTGCCTTACAGAAAGCAGGGCCTTGTGGGACGTGCCACTTACGGTTATGACGGACGTTATTTCGTAGAGGGTAATTTCGGTTATACAGGTTCTGAGACCTTTGCAAAAGGATTTCGCTTCGGATTTTTCCCGGCAATGGGATTGGCATGGTATGTCAGCAACGAACCTTATTATCCGGAGGCGTTGAAGAAGGTGGTTAATAAGTTGAAATTCAGGTTTTCTATCGGACGTACGGGAAATGATGACACCGGTGGTGACCGTTTCTTGTACCGTGGCACGATGAAACAGGATAATGGAGGGTATAATCTCGGCTTCAGCGATACGGGAGGCATGGGCGGTATTGGTAATGGAATTACCGAGGCCCGGTTTGAGGCTCCTTACCTTTCATGGGAAATTGAGGAAAAGAAGAATTACGGTATTGATCTCGGGTTATTCGACAACCGCATTGATTTGCAGGTAGACTATTTTAATAATAAACGTAAAAGCATTTTGTTGCAACGCAACACGGTGTCCAACGTAACCGGTTTCCAGCAGATGCCTTGGCAGAACTTCGGTATTGTGAAGAATCATGGAGTAGATGCCAGCCTCACCCTTAATCAGAAAATAGGGCAAGTCAACCTGAGTGCACGCGGAAACTTCACGTTTGCCCGTAATGAAATTATCGAGTACGATCAGGTACCGCAGGTATATCCCTGGTTGGAAAAGAAGGGCACCCGTCTCAACTCGAACAAGCTCTATATCGCCGACGGTTTGTATACCTATGATGACTTTATCATCAACGGTGAAGGACTTAATCGCACCTATGAATTAAAACCTGGAGTCGTTTCCGGTCTTTCGAGCGGTGTTCGTCCGGGTGATATCAAATACAAGGACCTGAACGGTGACGGTAAGATTGACAGCAATGACCAAATGGAAGATGTAGGAAATCCCACTGTTCCCGAAATTGTCTATGGTTTCGGATTTAATGCCGAATGGAAAGGTTTTTATGCCGGTATCTTCTTTCAGGGGGCTGGCAATACTTCAACTGTATTGGGAACCGGAGCCGATGCGACCTTCTTTCCTTTCCAGTGGGGAATTGAAGAATCTGCGGTGCGTTCGGTGGTAGCCGATCGCTGGACTGAACAGAATCCGAGTCAGAATGTGATGTTTCCCCGTATGCATAGTAATAATTTCCAAAACAATACGGCAGCCAGTACGTGGTGGCTGCGTGATGCCAGTTTCCTGAGACTGAAAAATATAGAATTCGGTTATAATGTTGATAAGAAGTTATTGAAAAAGTTAAATATAGAAGCATTGCGCTTTTATGTACAGGGAAATAATTTGTACGTATGGGATCGTATTAAGATGTGGGATCCCGAGCAAGGAAACAACAATGGAGGTTTCCCTTATCCGCTGAACCGTACGTTTACTTTTGGTCTTGACTTTACATTCTAACTAAATTAATAATAGTATATATGAAAGTATTTAAAAATTTACCGACCTTCATACTTGCACTTGGATTGAGTGCGACCCTTCTTTCCAGCTGTAAAGATTATTTAAATGTATCTGACGATCTGGCTGCCGAAATGACTATGGAAGAAGTATTTAATAACACAAGTTACACACGCCGGTTTCATCGTTACATCTATACCGGTATCCCCGATATGTCGAATATCATCATAACGGATGCCTATGCCAGCCTGACCGGTTTGGATAATCCCTGGCCGGCTGTTTCAGACGAATTGAAGTCAGCACAAAACAATGTGAAAACGATTCCAACGATAGGCTATCATGCCGGATCGGCCGATTTGTCACGTTGGAGTCTCTACAAGCAGATCCGGCAGGCAAACGAATTCATCGCATACGCCCATGTCATTCCGCAGAACGGAGATGTAGCCGACTTCATTGATGAAAAAGAACTGGCTCTTCTGAAGAACGAAGCACGCTTCCTACGTGCTTATTATCATTATCTGTTGTTCGAGTTATATGGGCCCATTCCTATTATGACCGAAATAGCCGATCCTTCGGCCGCTGACTTGGATTATTACAGAAATTCGGTAGATGAAGTAGTTGCCTTTATTGATAAAGAACTCAATGAATGCTACGACTTGCTACCGGAGAAAGAACTGAATCCGGATGGTACTATTAACAATGAGCGTGCGGCGGCACCGACCAAGGGGGCAGCGTTAGCTATCTTGGCCAAATTGCATGTGTATGCGGCAAGTCCGTTGTTCAATGGTGGTTATTCCGAGGCTGTTGCTTTGAAGGATAATCAGGGCAAACAACTCTTTCCGGCAAAGGATGACACGAAATGGAAAACCGCTTTGGATGCTCTACAACGCTTTATTGATTATTCAAAGGGGCGCTACTCGTTATACCAAGTGATAAAGGATGATGAGATTGATCCGGCAGAATCGCTTTATCAGCTGTTTCAGGTAAGCGTTAACAATTCGGAGGCGGTTTGGCAAAGCAGTAAGAACTCCTGGGGAGGAGTAAATGGTGAAGGCCGTGAACGTAGATGTACTCCGCGTGCTATTTTCAGTGGGTTCAGTTGCGTCGGAGTTCTTCAGGAAGCTATTGATGACTTCTTGATGAGTGATGGTAAAAGCATTGAAGAATCGGGTTTGTATAAAGAAGAGGGCATCGGTGAAGACGGTATACCCAATATGTATAAGAATCGTGAACCGCGTTTCTACCAGGACATTACTTATTCCGGCAAAATATGGCAAAAGACCGATAAGAAGATTTATTTTTATAAAGGAATGCCGGATGACAACTCGAAGGCGGATATGAGTTATTCGGGATATTTACTTTATAAAGGTATGAACCGTGATTTGCTGAATCAGGGCAACAATCCGAAATCCAAATATCGTGCAAGTATGTTGTTCCGTCTGGCCGATTTTTATTTGTTGTATGCAGAGGCCCTGAATCATGTGAATCCGGGTGATGCGCGTATCATCCAGTATGTGGACAGCATTCGTTATAGAGCCGGTATTCCCTTACTGAAAGACATTAAACCGGAAATTATCGGTAACCGGGAGTTGCAGGAGAAAGCCATACGTCACGAGCGCCGCATTGAATTGTTTGCCGAAGGACAGCGTTATTTTGATGTACGTCGTTGGATGTGTGCCGAAGAAGAGGGATATAAACAAGGCGGCCCTGTTCATGGTATGGATATGAATGCCACCGATCTTGAGGGCTTTATGAAACGCACTGCTTTTGAGACCCGTATTTTTGAGAAGCGTATGTATTTGTACCCCATTCCGTTGGCAGAGATACAAAAGTCGAAGAAATTGGTACAAAACCCCGGCTGGTAAGGAAACGTACGTATAATAGGTATCCGATATAGATGAAACCGGGTTGTAGACAGATGGACTTTACATTTGTTTACAACCCGGTTTTTGTGATCATGATTTCAGTTGGTATGCATTATATCGACTTGAAGAGGTGATATAACATGTTTTTATGATCACTTACAATCTGTCATTTTGTATTTTAAAAATGCGTAGAAATGCTTTTTATGGTTCGAAGGAAGATGGGCTGAATAAAAACCCATGGATTTTGAGATAGCATAATTCATGCGTCTTGTGTTTGGACGATATGTTGATTGTAATAAAGGGCTGTTGGTGGATATTGTAATAAAATGAAAGTGAAAGTGTTGTAAATGTTTCAAAAGGCTATTTCTATGATGTCCGTTTGTGATTAGATTGTGGAAGAAAATGCTCTTTTTTGGGGGGCGATTTATTCTATTTTCTACGACGTGATCTTACTTTTTTTTCTGGAAGACAAACATCTTGTAAGCAAGAAGTTAACTTCCTGCTTTCACGATGTTAACTCTCTCTTGGCAAAAAGTTTGTTTTTTATCTTTACGATGTTAACTTCCTGTTTTCTGTTTCCGGATTTTAGGGTATAAACAGACCAAATATTTGCATTTTGTTTGCCGATTCGCTCCTGTTTCACTGTTTTTGGTAAAATGAATAGTTAGCCTAAAATTATTTATTGTAATTTTTTAATACGGATTTTGGAATATTGCTTTCATAATGTCAATCGGTAAGTATGGGTGCGGGCAGTGCTTTCAATGGCTATGGTTATCTAAGACCCTGTTCAGATACCTGTTTTTATGGAGATGAGAAAAACGGTTCGTTTGAAAACCGTCACAACTTATTCCTTACGATTACTAAAACAGTTTCTTAAAATTTTGAGATTATTATTATTATTTGTTACTTTGTCAATGTCTTTTTATTAACTAATGCTTTAAATGAAGAAAAACGCAATGTATTCGAACCTTGAGTCGGTAGAGCAACTGTTTCGGCAATATTATAAAGTGTTGCGGGTGTATGCGTTTCGCTTTGTGAATGATTGGGATGTTGCAGAAGACATCGTTCAGGATGTTTTTGTTGCTTTATGGAATAAGCGTACAGATATTGAATTCGATGGAGCAGTAAAGGCCTATCTTTTTAAGGCCGTCTATAATAAATCTCTCAACTTTCTCACCAGTAAGAAATATACTGAAGAAGAGTCCATGGAATGTTTTTCAGATCAGATCGATGCGTTGCAGATTCAGGAAGATAATCAGGAGAACTCATTATTCATGAAGGAACTTCGGGGTGAAATCGAAGCTTTTGTCGAAACACTGCCTGTACAGGTAAAGAAGGTATTTATACTAAGCAGAAGCTACGGCCTGAAGGTAAAGGAGATTGCTGTTCAACTCGATCTGTCACCCAAGACTGTAGAAAAGTATTTGACCCGTGCTCTGTTGGAGTTGCGTACCCATCTTAAAAATAAAGGTTTAATGAGCCTTTTATTCCTACTCTATCTCTGCTCAAAATAATATTTTTAAAAAAAGTATGTTTTGGAGGAGGGTTTTTTAAATTTCACTTGTATTACTTAATAGAGGAGCTAAAAATGAAGAATGAAATAGGAGACATAAACGAAGTGATTATACGTTTTCTGGATGGTACAGCTACCTGTGAAGAGAAAGTTTTTCTTTTGAACTGGCTGAAACAATCGGAAAAGAACCGGAACGAGTTTGCCGAAGTTCGTGATTTATGGCTTTTAGGCAATACGCTGGCTACTGATGATGTTGAAACGGAAGTAGCACTCGACCGGTTTAGGTCACGGATACAAATACCGGAATCCGGTTCCCGTAAAAGCAGATTTGTTTTTCCGGAACATTTCAGTCTGTTCCTGCGGGTGGCAGCCGTCTTTCTGATACTGTTTGCTGTCGGTTCTGCTTCTTATTATTGGGGTAGCAGTTCGGTTCCGGGGCAGAAGGAAGTCATGAACCGTTTGCTGACTGCCAATGGAAGTAAAGGCCGTTTTGTATTACCGGATAGTACGGTTGTATGGCTCAATTCAAATAGTTTGTTGGAGTATCCGGAAACGTTCAGTGCATCAGTCCGTGAAGTCAGTTTGTCCGGTGAAGCCTATTTTGAAGTGCGGAGAAATGAGCAACTTCCATTCCGGGTGCAAGCCGGAGAAATGAAAGTGGAAGTGTTGGGTACACGCTTTATTGTCGACAATTATCAGCGGAAATCCGGAGTCGAGGCAGTATTGGTAGAAGGTAGTGTGAAGATTGCCGGTTGCAAGATGAACCATTCGGTGGTACTGACTCCGGGGCAGTTGATAAATTATGATAAGAAGAGTGAGCGGACCAAGGTACAGATGGTCAATACGGATGATTATATCAGTTGGATTCAGAATGAGCTGACTTTCGACAATGATAAATTGGCCGATATTATCATTAATTTGAATAAATGGTATGGGGTGGATATTGAATGTCCGTCAGACTTTGCTGAGAAAGTTTTTATGTCATTCTCTGTTCGAAGCGGGGAAGAGTTGGAAGAAATCCTGAAAGCGATGACTTTGGTCGCTCCTATAAAATATAATTGGGAAAATGGTGTTTTACACATTCTTCCCCGAAAGCGATAGAAAACACAAGTATTAACCTTAAAAATTGAATGAAAATATGTAGAAACACACAACCAGACAAAAAAATAGGTAAATGTTGCAGCATTTACCTATCTCAGATTTCTTTTAATCACGTCTCTTGCAGGAGACGCAATTATTTACTTTAAATCTTTTACAAAGATATGAATAAATTTAAATGGAGGAGCTTTTTGAGCTTTTTCTTAACAGAAAGAAACATTCGTTTAGCAAGACTTATGTCTTTTATTATGTTCCTGTTTGTTTTTCAGGGAGTTTATGCTCAGCAGACACGTATTAATCTCCATGTGAAACAAGTTCCCCTGAAGCAGGTTCTTAAATCGATTGAATCGAAGAGTGAATACACTTTCTTCTACAATGATGTGGAAATTGACATGAACCGTAAAGTAACGGTTGAGGCTGATAATGAACGTATTGATGTAATTTTATCCCAAATTCTGCCGGACTGCAAATGCGTAGTGGAGAATAGAAAGATTATCCTGATTCCCGGTGTGGAGAAACAAAATGTCCGGAATGACCACATTGTAAAAATGAAAGAGATAACCGGTACCGTTACAGACGCAAGGGGGGAAACCTTGATCGGGGTAAATGTAACGATATTGGGAACAACTACCGGTGTCATAACCAATATCGACGGCAAATACTCATTGAAAGTTCCGGTAGGCAAGTCGCTTCAGTATTCGTATGTCGGCTATATCACCCAGACGGTGAAGGTAGGCGATAAAACGGTGATGGACATTGTAATGCAGGAAAACAGTAAAGCACTTGACGAAGTTGTGGTAGTGGGGTATGCTGTACAGAAGAAAGTCAACCTTTCGGGTTCGGTAGCGACCGTATCTACTAAAACAATCGAAGACCGTCCGGTACTGAACATGGGGCAGGCTTTGCAAGGTGCCGTTGCCAACCTTAATGTATCTGTCGGTGATGGTGAGGCAGATGACTCCCCTTCCTATAACATTCGTGGTACTACTTCTCTGAACGGAGGTTCTCCGTTGGTAGTCATTGACGGGGTTGTTTCCACCAGTGATCAGTTGAATCGCATGAATCCTGTTGATATAGCCAATATTTCTGTGCTGAAAGATGCCGCATCCTCTGCTATATATGGGTCGCGTGCTGCGTTCGGTGTTATTTTGGTTACAACTAAAAATGGCAGCAATGAAAAACTTACTGTTAACTATAACAACAATTTTGTATTGCGTACCAACACTCGTATGCCGGAAATTATAACAGACCCTTATCTGGTGGCAACTACGAGAAATACAATGTCATATCCGTGGTATAACCTTTATAACGAGGAACAACTGGCCTATGCGAAAAAATGTTCCGAAGATCCTTCCACTTCTCCCTACTTCCTGAATCCGGATGGTTCTTATACTTATTTTGGACGTACAAACTGGGTGGACGAGGCTTACAATGATGTAGGTTTCTCTACGATCCATAATATTGATATTTCCGGGAAAACAGACCGTATCTCTTATTACTTTTCGGGAGGATACAATCGTCAGAACGGTATGTTAAGGTATGGAAACGACATTTATAACCGGTATAACCTGCGTACCAAGTTACAGTTTAAACTGACGGATTGGTGGAGTCTGAGCAGCAATGTGAGCCTGACCACTTCCGATTATGACTATGCGAATGCCATGACCAACACCTATAAACAGATGTACCGTAAAAATCCGATGGATATGGTTAAGAATCCTGATGGAACCTGGACAGATGCCAGTGTGGGTACATTGGGGGCATTGGCCGAAGGCGGACGTGCTACAGACTGGAAAACAAATACAAATATCAACCTGTCTACTAAGATGGATATAGTCAAAGATGTCTTTTGGGTACAAGGAACTTTTGCTTTTGCAAATACCAAGACCAGAAGTAACTGGTATAACCTGCCTGTCACTTATCGCAATGGACCCGAATTGCCTGTCCTGACGTTTAATCCTATTTCTACCGTATCGGATGCTTCGAGCAGTAATTCCGATACAAAGCACATCTTGTTTGATGTTTATGGTACTTTCCAGAAAACATTTGCGAAGAAACACGCCAT
Source organism: Bacteroides fragilis (assembly GCF_019583405.1). Classification (GTDB taxonomy): domain Bacteria; phylum Bacteroidota; class Bacteroidia; order Bacteroidales; family Bacteroidaceae; genus Bacteroides; species Bacteroides fragilis_B. The sequence goes on from NZ_SZUU01000004.1 coordinate 247,458, forward strand.
TACTGCTGTTGCAGGTTTCAATCAGGAAGAGTATAAATATGATTATGTGAAAGCGAATCGTAAAGAGCTGATTTCAAGTTCACTTCCCACCATTAACCTGGCCACGGGAGATATGAATATGTCTCAAAGCATAACGACTTGGGCTTTAAGAGGTGCATTCGCGCGTTTGGGCTATATCTACGACGATAAATATATCTTCGAATTTAACGGACGTTATGACGGTACTTCGCGTTTCCCGAAGAATGATCGTTTTGTATTTAATCCTTCCGTATCATTGGGCTGGGTCATCTCGCGTGAAAAGTTCTTTGAGCCTTTGAGTGATGTGGTTAGTTTCTTGAAGTTGAGAGGTTCTTATGGTAGTCTGGGAAATCAGGATGTGGATGCGTATGCATATCTTGCCACGATGGGATCGGGAAAAATCAGCCAGATACTGGAGAAACAACAGCCGGTATATGTGGGAGCTCCCGGATTGGTAGCCGGTAACTTGACTTGGGAAAAGGTAACTACCACCAATATTGCTGTAGACGCTAATTTTTTCAATAACCGTTTAAGCATAACGGGTGAAGTATATGTACGCCGAACAAAAGATATGTTGACGGCAGGAGTGACACTGCCAAGTGTTTTGGGAACGGATGTTCCCAAGCAAAATGCAGCCGACTTGAAGACAGAGGGTTGGGAATTGACCGTAGGTTGGAAAGATCAGTTCAAATTGGCCGGAAGACCATTTTATTATGATGTGAACTTTAATCTGGCAGATAGCCGTGCCTATATTACGAAGTACGAAAATCCGAAAGGATTGTTGGGTGATTACTATGTAGGAAAAGAGATTGGTGAGATATGGGGGGTAGAGACTTTAGGCTTTTTCACTTCCGAGGAAGATATAAAGAATCATGCAGACCAGTCATGGTGTACTTCCTATCCGGGTACCCGTCCGCTGGCTCCCGGTGATCTGAAATTTAAAGATGAAAATAAAGACGGTAAAATAACCGATGGAGCATGGACACTGGAAGACCATGGTGATTATAAAGTCATTGGTAACAGCCGTGCACGCTATACATTTGGTCTATCGGCCAATGCACAGTGGAATGGATTCGATCTTAGCCTGTTTGCCCAGGGGGTAGGTAAGAAAGATTATTATCCGGGTACAGGCGACCTTTATTTCTGGGGTATTTATGCACAGCCTTGGACAAATATTACCGTGGGTAATATGTACGACCATTGGACAGAGGAAAATCCAGACGCGTATTTCCCGCGTATGAAAGCTTATGTGGCGGAAAATACAGACAGGGAGTGTGGAGTTGTTCAGACCAGATACCTGCAAAATGCGGCTTATGTCCGTCTGAAAAACCTCACCGTAGGTTATACTCTTCCTAAAGTACTGTTGAATAAGATAGGAATTGAACGTTTGCGTATTTTCTTTTCCGGTGATAATCTGTGTGAGTTTTCAGGCTTATACAAACATTATAAGGTAGATCCGGAAAGTTTAGGTAATATTGTTTATCCTCTTCAGCGTTCTTATTCATTTGGTTTAAATCTCACATTCTAATTAAGATAAGTTATGTGTTCAAAAATAAAACATATATTACTGACTGCGTGCTGTCTGACAGGCGCAGGTCTGATGACAAGTTGCAATGACGGATTCATGGATCGTTTCCCTGAGACCAGTATCACGGAGAAGGTCTTTTTCTCTTCTCCTGCCGATTTGGAAACCTATACCAATGGCATGTACGGATACATTGATGCAAGCTATTCGGATACTCCTTCCGACAATATGCTTTACACGGAAGATACTGATATTTATAAAATGATGCGTGGTGAATATAGACCCGATAACATAGGTAAATGGAGTTGGAAGAATATTCGTACGGTCAATTTTATGTTAGCGAGGACAGACCGTGTGGAGGGTGACCGCGGTGAGATTAATCACTACATCGGGCTGGCACGTATGTTTCGTGCATTAATCTATTATTCAAAGGTGAAAGACTATTCGGATGTGCCATGGTATAGCCATGACCTGCAAACGACGGACACCGAGTTACTATATAAGTCACAGGATCCTCGTTCCCTGGTCGTAGATTCCATAATGGCCGATCTTGATTTTGCCGTGACCCACATGAAAACAAACAATAGTACGACCCGTATTTACCGGAATGCTGCTTTGGCTATACAGGCGCGGATTGCTTTGCATGAAGGGACATTCCGTAAATATCATCCCGAGTTGAAACTGAATGATGGCGACCGTTTCCTGAAAATAGCGGTGGAGGCCTGCCGGAAGATTATGGACACAAAACATTACAGTCTGTCGACTTCCAAAGAGAGTGGCCTGCCTGCCTATCAGTCACTTTTCTGTAGTGCGGATCTTACGCAAAACCCGGAAATGATTCTGGTGGCTGATTACGATAAAGCATTAGGACACCTGCACAATGCCCAGGCTCAGTTTGACTATAATACGGGACTTTCTCGTAGTCTGATGGAAGATTATTTAGTCGTTGAGGACGGACAAACCAAATATTTTCATGAAGTGGAAGGTTACCGGACCAAGACGGTACTGGAGATCTTTGAGAATCGGGACCCTCGTCTGGAGCAGACTTTTATGAAACCGGGTGTCCTGAACGTGGGTACTACCGAGCCTCACCGGGCTAAACTGAATCTGGGTGGATATCCGCAGATCAAATTCCGTCCGTTGACATTCGATCAGATGGATTGGGGAAAATCTTATACTGATTTACCTATTATTCGTTACGCTGAAATTTTGCTGATATATGCTGAGGCAAAGGCCGAATTGGGTACGCTGACACAAGATGATGTCAATAATACAATCAATCTGATCAGGCAGCGTGCCGGTATGCCGGATGCTTCGTTGGACGACTGGCTGGCTAATATTGATCCGGTACAGGAAGAACGTTATTCCAATGTACAGTCTTCACAAAAAGGTGCTGTGCTGGAAGTGCGCCGTGAACGCAGAATCGAATTGGCATGCGAAGGGTTCAGATATGGTGATTTAATGCGTTGGGGATGTGGAAAGTTGTTTGAGACTGCTCCGGAAGGGGCGTATATTCCGGGAATGGGCTATTATGATGTAACAGGTGATGGTACACCGGACATTGCGGTAGTGGAAAAGAAAGTGGATGTAGATAAGATACCTGAGGAGGACAAGCAAAAGTATAAATTGACGGTTTATGCTTTGGAAGGTAATACGATTGGGCTCACCGAAGGGACAAAAGGCCATATCTACCTGATAGCCCAACATGGTAAGTATACTTTTGTATCTCCGAAATATTATTATTATCCGGTTGCTACCAAAGATATTACTGTTAACGAAAACCTCTATCAGAATCCATTCTGGGAATAGGTTTATCATATCGAAAACAGAAAGGCTACTCCGGCAGTAGCGGGAGAAGCCTGCTGTTTTCGTTAAGAGACAAAACTGATTAATATAGTAAAACAATAAATATGTTGAAATTATTTGTAGGTATAGCGGCTTTATTCCTGGGAGTTGGCAGTTCTGCTTTCGCACAGATAGAAGGCGGGGTTTATATCGACATAAACAGAAACGGCATTCGTGATGCCGGAGAGAAAGGGATCAAGGGGATCTGTGTGCAAGATGGGCTCCATGTGGTGCAAACGGCGGAAGATGGTAGCTTTACACTTCCGGGACATAAAGACACCCGGTTTATCACTTTGACCGTGCCCGATGGATTTCAGGCATCTGCTTCCCATTATTTACCTTTCGACGGGACCGGGAAAAAGTATGAACTGGGAATTTGCAAGAGTCCGGTAAGGACAGGAAATGGATATTCGTTTGTACAAATCACAGATACAGAGACATCCCTGTATGGTGACTGGATAGACAATCTGAAAGAGTATGTGAAAACAAATCCGACTGCTTTTATCATCCATACGGGTGATATTTGTTATGAAGCCCATCAGGATTTTCACGGACGTTATCTTCGTTCTGAGGATTTAGGGGTTCCGACTTATTATTGTGTGGGTAATCATGATTTGCGTGCCGGAAGGTATGGTGAAGAGTTATGGCAGAGTCATTTCGGTCCTTCATGGTATTCGTTCGACGTTGGTAATGTGCATTATGTGGTTACTCCGATGCTGGGTGGTGATCATGCACCCTCGTACAGGCGTGCTGATATCATCCGTTGGTTGAAGAATGACCTTGCACAAATAAATAGAGATAAAAGGGTCGTTTTATTTAATCACGACTTATGGTTTTGGGGAGACGATTTGCTCTTCAAGGATAAAAACGGCGAACAGATAGACTTTGCGGATTATAATCTGGACGCCATGATTTACGGACACTGGCACAATCATTATTATAAGCAGTTGAAGTCGGGACTTCAGACCTACTGCTCATCCACTCCGGATAAAGGAGGAATCGATCACGGAACGTCCTGTTTCAGGATTTATCATGCTGATACCAAAGGTAAACTCAGTTCGGAAACCCGTTATACTTATATCGATGGAATCTTGACTTCTGCTTATCCGGCAGAAGGTGAAATGGTTTCTGTCTCTGATGGTAAAATGACAGTTCGGATTAATGCTTATCGTACGGTGTCGTACGCAAAAAAAGTAACGGCTTCTGTTGAACGGAACGGGAAAATCATATCGTCTGTCACATTGTTACCCGAAACAGACTGGGAATGGAGTGGAACAATCCGTGTGTCCGATGGCAAGCAACGCTTGTTGGTGGCTGCCGAGTTTGAGGATGGAACCCGTTTGACGAAAAGGGTGGATTACACCGTAACCGGGCAGCCGGCTGCTTCGGCTGTGACATCCGCCATTTGGGCGGGACTTCGTGGAAATGCCGCCCACAATCAACTGGTGAATGACACAGTGTCTTTGCCCCTGCAAACCAACTGGGTCCGAAATGCAGGCAGCAATATTTATATGTGTTCGCCCATAGTGGCACAGAATAAAGTGTTTATAGGAACCATTGACGATGATAGGGCAGAGAAATGCTTTATAAAAGCCTATGATGCTGCAACAGGAGGTCTTTGCTGGACTTTCAGTGCTTCTAATTCGATAAAGAATACCATTGCTTATGAAGACGGGCGCGTGTTTGCTTCGGATGCTTCGGGGATGCTTTACGCCATAGATGCAGAAAAAGGAACGGTTTGTTGGCAAACACAGTTGCCGGTTTCTCTATTGCCACTTCTTGATGAAGGCTTGGCGGTTGTCGATGGTGTGGTGTATGCCGGGCATGCAAAAGGAACTTGTGCCGTACGGACCGCCGATGGAAGGATCTTGTGGCAGAACAAATCCTGGGATGGAGGTGAGGGAACCACTTCTACTTTGACTGTAGGTGCAGGAGTATTAGTGGCGTCCGCACATTGGAACGGACTCTTCGGACATGACATCAATGACGGTACTTTACTGTGGAAGAAGCGTGACAGTAAAATTCGTTTCCGTGACGGATCGGCAACTTTTTACGATGGTAATTTCTATCTGGCCTCATGTGAGAATTTATATGTGATCAACCCACGCTCCGGAGATATTCTGAAAATGGCGGAAACTTCTTATGATTTTAATTCGGCCTGCGCTCCGCTTGTAACGGATAAATATCTGGTTGTTTCCACTTCCAATAAAGGAGTGGTTGCATTTGACCGACTCACTTTTAAAGAGGTCTGGAACTATCGTACCGGAACAAGCCTTTTCTATACTGTCCCTTATTCTCATAGCCATGAATGCACAGTCGAAGTTTCGCCTGTACTTGTGGGAGCAACCGTTTTCTTTGGGGCCAGTGACGGGTATTTGCATGCCGTTGACTTGGATACAGGCGCCTATCGTGGAAAACGTGCTTTGGGAGCTCCGGTATTCTCGAGTGTGGCAGTAAGCGGTAACTGTCTGTTCGTTGCCGATTTTGGAGGTAATATTTATAATTTTAGGTTACACGATTAATTGTATATACAAAATGAAAAAGATTTCGATATTATTCATATTTTCTGTGATTTTTAGTTTATTTGCCGGTGAAGTAAATGCAGCCGGTCCCCGTTTGAAGAAACATCCGAAGCATGTAGTATTAATTGCTTTTGACGGTTTAAGTGCCGTTGCTATCCGCAATCATCCCATGCCCAATTTCAACCGGTTGATGGAAGAAGGGGCTTATACATTGAACAACCGTTCGATTCTGCCATCATCGAGTGCTCCAAACTGGGCCTCTATGTTTTCCGGAGCCGGACCGGAACTTCATGGATATACGACCTGGGGAAGCAAGACACCCGAGATTCCTCCTTTTATAACCAATCAATACGGTCGTTTTCCGGGACTTTACGGATTGATACGCGATACATATCCTAAAGCGGAGGTAGGCTATATTTATGAATGGGATGGAATGAGATATCTGGTTGATTCGCTTGCTATTAACTACTTCGTACATGCTCCGCAAACAAAGGAACATCCTAAGGGAGCGACACAATTCGCCGTGAATTATCTGAAAGAGAAAAAGCCTATGTATTGTGCCGTTATATTTGAATATCCTGATCACACCGGACACAGCTACAAGTGGGAATCCAAAGAGTATTATGAAAAGCTCGATGAATTGGACGGTTATTTAGGTGAAATAGTAGCAGCCATTGAAGAAGCCGGTATGATGGATGATACTGTAATTATACTGACTGCGGATCATGGCGGAATCGGTACTAATCATGGCGGAAAAACTCTCAATGAAATGGAGACCCCGCTTGTATTTTATGGAAAGGGTGTGAAAAAGAACTATAAGATAACTGAGAGTACAATGGTGATTGATGTGGCTGCAACGGAAGCTTGGTTGCTGGGGGTTGAGCCTCACGAAGCCTGGTTGGGCAATCCGGTAACGACAGCATTCTTTACTAAATAATTAAAATGTACTTATCCAATGGGGGAAATAGCCCCATTGGATGATACTTGTATAAAAGATTGATATGAAAAGATTTATATATATGCTAATTGCGTCTTTGGCAATTAGCTTTGTTTCTTGCACACCTGTGGAACGTGCCAAGGAGAAGGAATTAAAAGTTTTGTCATGGAATGTATGGCATGCAGGGCATGCTAAAAACTATCCCGAAAAGGGCTGTGAAGGAACTATAGGGATTCTGAAAAAGAGTCAGGCGGATGTTATTTTGATGATTGAGACTTATGGTGCGGCTCCAATGGTGGCGGACTCTTTGGGATATGATTACGTATTGTTATCAGACAATCTGTGCATTTATAGTCGCTATCCGATAAAGAAAACGTATCTTTTTCCTGATTCCATTTCTGCATTCAATTTTGGAGGAGTCGAAATAGATATGGATGGTACGCCGGTCCGTTTATTCGATACCTGGCTGCATTATTTACCCGATATGCGATTAGTGCCTACAGAGCAATCAGAAGCCGATATTTTGGCTTGGGACGATGCCGGGACACGAGATGATGAAATACGCCGCATACTTTCTGTTTTGCAACCGATGATTCGTCAGACTGACAGTATTCCTATGATTATGGGTGGAGATTTCAATGTACATTCCCATCTTGACTGGACAGATACCACGAAAGATATGTATAGCCATGGTGGTGCCGTTGTGGGATGGACTGTTTCTAAAGAGATGCAAAACGCAGGTTTCAAGGACAGCTTTCGTGAAATTCATCCCCAACCCGAAAAGAATATAGGAGCTACCTGGATCTACGATAATGAAGATAAGCCTGTCCGGTCCGACCGTATTGATTTTATCTATTATCAAGGTAGGACTATTCGTGCGGTGACGTCTGAATCTTATAACCAGGAGCTGACTAAACCTCTGGAGTTTATGGGAGAAAAATTCTTTTATCCTTCCGATCACGGTTTTGTATTGACTACTTTTAAAGTGTCATCGTTGGAAAAATAGTGTCGGATTATCATATATTGAATTTTTATGAATATTAGATTTGTATGTTCTGCATTGTTGGTACAAACAGCAGGACTCCAGATGGTGTATGCGGGGAATAAGGTTACCGATTCTGCTCGTCCCAATATTATTTTTGTGCTTGCGGATGATTTGGGTTATGGAGATCTGGGATGTTTCGGACAGAAGCGGATCGAAACTCCCCATATAGACCGTTTGGCTGCCGAAGGAATGGTATTCAGTAATTATTATACCGGATCTCCGGTTTCGGCTGCTGCCCGTTGTGTTCTTTTGACAGGAAAACACAGTGGTCATTGTGGCATCAGGGGGAATGATGAAGCTCCGGAACGTGGTAGAGTATGGGATTTTCTTGCGGCTGAGCGCGATTCAACCTTAGAAGGTCAACGCGGATTGCCATCCGGTACGAAAACATTTGTGTCAATTTTGAAGGAAGGAGGATATCGTACAGGGATAGTAGGAAAGTGGGGATTGGGTGCTCCGGGTACTGAAAGCCTGCCTTTGAATCATGGTTTTGACTTCTTCTATGGTTATAATTGTCAGCGTCAGGCACACACTTACTTTCCATTGCATTTGTATCGGAATGAACAGAGGGAGTATTTGGCAAATGATACGGTGATACCGCATACCAAACTTGACCCCGGAGCCGATCCTTTGAGCCTGAGCAGCTATGATAAGTTAATCTCACATGTTTATTCGCCCGATAAAATTCAGGAAGAAGCATTGCGTTTTATGGAGGAGAACAAAACACAACCCTTTTTTCTTTACTACGCTACTCCTTTGCCACATGTTCCAATTCAGGCCCCTCAACGTTTGATTGATCATTATGTCAGGAAATTTGGTGACGAGTCCCCTTATTTAGGACAGGCCGATTACTTTCCGGCACGTTATCCACATGCCGGATATGCGGCAATGGTGACTTACATCGATGAGAAGGTAGGTGAGATTGTAGATTTTTTAAAGAAGAAGGGATTGTATGAAAATACAGTCATTATCATTTCAAGTGATAATGGCCCGACCTTTAATGGTGGAGTCGATTCGCCCTGGTTCCGGAGTGGAGGTCCTTTCCGTTCGGAATATGGATGGGGAAAGTGCTTTTTGCGTGAAGGAGGAATCCGTGTACCGCTGATTGTAACATGGAAAGGACATATCCGGACAGGAGCACCCACTACATTACCATGTACATCTTATGATTTTTACTCAACGATATGTGAACTGGCAGGTGTGAATCCGGCCACAGAGACCGATGGAATCAGTTTTTATCCGACTTTAATGGAGAGTGGAGATCAAATGAAGCATTCTTATCTCTATTGGGAGTTTATGGACATAGAAGGACAGCAGGCTGTACGTATGGGCAAATGGAAAGGATTGCGTAATGGACTGAAAAGAGGAAATATGAAGATCGAGCTATACGATCTGGAAACAGATTCTTGTGAACAGAGGGATGTTGCCCCTAAGCATCCTGAAATCGTCAAAAAGATTGGTGAGATTATGAAAAAAGAGCATACTGTTCCCGTATATCCTGCATTTCGGGTGAAAGTATTGGACGAATTATATTGATTCTTAAAAAATAGGATAGTCGGTAGTGGCAACTTAGAATGTATATATACGATTATATTATTATGTATAAAGACTGAAAGGGAGTAAGAGATCTTTTTTGATAGAAAGGGACTCTTACCCCTGTCTTTTTATAACCAGTGTAATATAAGTAATTAGCATAAGAAAACTATTCTGCCATTATATTATTAAAGATGATGATTGAGAGATGTTATATCTGATGGATTAGAATCATAGATTGAATTTTTTATGATACGATTTCGGCCAATAAGCAACTTAATCTTAAATTTAGAACATAAAATACGTAAGATAGACCTTGTTTGGATGGAAATAAAGCAGTTACTTTGCTCCGTTTTAGAATAAAGATTAAAAATTACTAACTAAACGTGATTAATTTATGAAGAAAAATTTATTGTATCTCTTCGCACTGATTTGTTCAGTGAGCTTGTTCACTGCTTGTAGTGACGATGATGATAACAGTTGGCAAGAACTTCCTAAAGGTGAAATTAAGGCAGAAAATGTAGATTTCCAGTTGAATGGAGCAAGTACCACGGGAACTGTAAACTTTGAAGCTACAAGTCTTCAGTCTGCAACAGTAGGTTTTAAAAATGTGATTGATGGTTATAGTGATGTAACTGTTGATGTTGCAATGGAAAAACAAGCTGACGGCTCTTTCAAATTCAATGGGACGAAAGATATTATGACTAAACCTGTAACAAGAGAAACGGCTAAACCGACTCCATTGTTAAAGGTTACAGTTGATGGTACAATTACACCTGAAGGTAAGGTTGCCTTGAATGTTAGTGCAACAGGTGCCGGTCTTTATATCGGAACCTACAAAGGTGAAACTTTAGTTTTGACTTATGGAGAAACTGCACTGACAGGTAAAGAAGTAGTGTTTGATGCCACAGATGGTGATAATGTAAGTATCCTTTTGAAGGACGTTATCCCAGGAGAAACAGAAACTACATTGACTGGCGTTCAAGTAGCAAATGGAGGATTCAGTGGAAGCACCAAAACAAATAGTTCTACTATAGAATATACTGGTTATCGCAAAGATAAAGTGTTGACTTTGAACTTGAAAGTGACAATGAATGATCCTAAAGGATGGGCTAAGACATATACTTTGGGAGAATACACTCTTGGTACCTTAGATGTAGATGGTACACCTATGCCTAACTCTGTATTAACAAGTTCTTTATATTCTAACTGGGAGGTTGAGGATGCATATTATTCTACTTTCTTCCCTGCGGTGCTCAGAACTATTGGTGGACTAATTTTGCCTCAAGTTTTGCAGTCTGTAACTCTTGAAGCTGATGGTAATATTTCTGCAAAATATTCTTCAGGTTCTATAACTTTTGAACCAAGTTGGGCAATGGGATTAATTTTTGGTGGTGGAGCACCAGGAGTTGATGTTTTAAATAAATTAATTCCTACTGATGGATGGCAGCAGTCTCCTAAAAATTTAGCTTATTGGTTTCCTAAAGATGATAAACTGTATTTGAAATTAAATGTTCCTGCCATTATTTCTCAGGCAATGGGTAGTAATGCAGAATCGCTTGCTCCGATAATTTCTGAAATTTTAAATGGTGATGCTGCTACTGTTAAGAAACTAATAGGTACAATGTTGAAGGTTGATATGAGTTCTATTAGTGATGAGACATTTGAAATGTTGCTGAGTTGGGTGAATAATGGTGTACCTTTGAATGTAAAAACCACAGATAAGGGGCATACTTATATTTATCTTGATAAAACAGCTTTTGACCCAATTATGGTTGATAAAGAAATGTCTGCTGACTCTTCTGAATTTGGTACTGGATCAGATTTATTTAAGTTGTGGAAGATCATGATGGATGCGAAAATAATTCCAGAGGATGCAGCTGCGGCTATAATTCTTTTAATTGGATTACCACAGAACTGGCCATCTACAACAGGTTTTGATCTGGGATTGGATTTATTAGCTAAATAAATTGTTTGTAGTATATAATGTTAAAACAATAAATAATGAAAAAGATATTTACCTTATTAATGTTACTTTGTACGATAAGTGTGTTTGCAGCAAATGCTGCTGGTACTTATACTGGTAGATTGACGATTTCGGTTGATGGTGGTACCCCAACTGTGAAGGATGGTCAGAATGTAATTGTGACAGAAAGTGATATTGTGACATTAACAATTCCTGATTTTTCTTATTCTGGTTATCCTAAAGCGGATGTTGTTATTACGGCCTCAAAAGATGCTACTGGAAATTTGACTTTGAAAACAATTAAATATGGCTTTTTGAGATTATCTGCGAAATTCGATGATGGTTCAAAGGTTAGTGATAGTAACTGTAATATCTCTTTGGCTATTTCAGCTGTTCTTCAAAAAATAGAGGTTACTTTTGTTGGAACTAAATAAATTGTATAGATAAAAGGAGGATGGTTTAACCGAGGGCACTGAAAAAGTCCTCCTGTCTCCCTTCTATAAAAAATGGCGGTATAAATCCAAGAAAATCTGGATTTATACCGTTTTTTTGTATCTTCGAGTCACCAAAAGAATACCGCCATGTTAGCACCCCAAGAACGTTTGGCTTTTAGTGATTATTCAAGTCTTTATGATTTGATCATCCCTCAGGATAACCTGCTTCGACGTATCAACTCGCTGATAGACTTTTCCTTTGTTTATAATGAGCTCGTTTCCTGACGACGTTCTGGAACATGAACTGACTTATATGCAAACACTGATTGATACATTAAAAGAACAGGAAACCTTCGTCTGCATTCCCCAAATAAAGGAAAAACTGAACCTCTTAAAAGAGACATTGGATGATATCATCGACCATTACACTGTTTCTGAAGATGAGGATGCACGTATCGGGCACAAATCGGAAGAAAGTTCTTTCTTTGGGTATAAGACGCATATCGGAATGACCGAGGAGCGTATCATAACAGCGGCTGTCATAACTTCGGGTGAAAAGGGAGACGGTCCCCAGCTGCCCGCGTTGATTGAACAAAGCCGGAAGAATGGTATCGATGTACAAACAGTGATTGGTGATTCAGCTTATTCGGGAAAGGATAATCTGGAGAAAGCTCGTGATGAACACTTTGAGTTGGTAGCTAAATTGAATCCCAGTATCAGCCAAGGTTTCAGAAAGGAGGAAGGCAAGTTTGATTACAATAAGGATGCCGGCATGTTTGTTTGCCCTGCCGGCCATATAGCTATACGTAGGGCAAAACAAGGGAGAAAGAATGGAGCATGGAATCAGGCGTATACTTATTATTTTGATGTGCATAAGTGTCAATGCTGCTCAAAACGGGAGGGATGTTATAAGCCGGGAGCTAAATCTAAAACCTATTCTGTACCCATAAAAACCGATGAGCAGCAACAACAGATAGAGTTTCAACAAACCGAACGGTTCAAAGAGAAGGCTGCCGAGCGTTATAAGATTGAAGCTAAAAATGCGGAACTGAAACAGGTATATGGATATGACAGGGCGCAGTCCTACGGACTGTCATGTATGAAAATGCAAGGAGCAATGGCTATTTTTGCAGCAAATCTCAAGAGAATACTCAAACTCAGTTAAAGTAAGTGTAATCCATGCCCGTGGAAGACAAACACGGCTTGTATAAAGCAAATTGTGGAGTTATTACCCTTAATATAAGAAAAAGTTGTATGTGAATGAAATGCATCATTCGACATGCAACTTTTTCCAAGAATTTCTAAAAAAAGGATTGGATGCTAAAAAAGATCACTTTTTCAGTGCCCTCGTTTAACCATCCTCCTTTTTTATTATGTAGTATTAATGCTTAGGACTTTTTTGTTAATTGTTTGGGTTGTTGGAATTCAGTGGAATCTATTGTTATGCTTCTTTTTTAAAGTGATATTATCTGTATGTTGTTAGTTTGTCTTCAAAGAAGTGTATTAGAATATTATTGTATAAAAAACTCGTATAAAGTCCAAGGTATTAGGATTTATACGAGCTTACTAAAATGAAATATGTCTTTTTTAATTAAAATGCATATCCAAATCCTACATTTAGATATATGGGATACATATTGAATGTAATTGTTTTGAAGTCTTTTTTAAAGATATCATTTAATCCCCAGACTAAATCTGCGTATACATTTAGATGTTTGAATGCTTTCCATTCGGCACCAGCTTGAAATCCCCATTGAAAATTGCTTAGGTCCTTAGAGAAGTCATAAGGAGCAATTTTATCTCCTTCGAATTCTGCTTTTTCTCCAGTGGGGGTGTCTTTGCGTAGATATCCATCATGCACATGTCCATTGAAGTCACCACTGGTCATAAATGAAACATAAGGACCGGCATTAATTCTAACACGTTGGCTAAGTTTATAAGCGGCTGTTACTGGAATTGAGAAATAAGAACCTCTATATTTAGTTTTTACTTTTCCTGTCCAGTAGCCTGCTAAAAGTTCGCCGCCATCCCCTATAATTTCCATACTGTAATTCTTTACACGTGCTTTGGCTTCCATACCTTTAGTTTCAAGACGTAATCCTAAAGTCATTCCCCATTTAGAGTCTTTACCAAACCATTTGGTTGTATTGCCTTCTATAGCTAAGCATATAGTAGGGCTATACCCTGTGAGTGCACGTATTTCTGCAGGTAATGGGAGTGGTGAAGCACCTCCAACGTTGAAACCTGCTTTTATTTCATATTCAAGCCCATGTAGTGCAGACCAAATAATACCATGATTCCGTTCTTCTTGGGCTTTTAAAGTGTTGATTGTGCCGATAAAAGCGAGCAGGCCTATAAGTATATACTTTTTCATTTTTTCATTTTTACTTGTTAGTGAAATTTAATAGAACCTCATCAATGTAAAGTGTACTTCCTGGAGCACCTTCGAAATGATCTCCGCGTATACTTGAAGAAAATACGATAGCTAAATTATATTTTCCAGCTTTGAGTTTCTCCATATCTATTGATTTACCAGTACGATATTCAAATGGTAGGTCAAACTTAATCCATTCATCAGTTTCTTTTGCATCTTTAATCCGAGCTACTGATACGATATAAGTATTATCTTCTGCCAATACGTTAGTTCCGTCAAGTGTAGACAATTTTTCATCTGTTTCATAAAATACGGCATAAATATCACAGATATCTTTTTTGTTATCTACAGGTTTACCATCTATTTGGAATGACTTTCCTGCCTTATATTTATAATATCCGGTAATTGAAGTTGGAATATTTGAAAAAGGGGTTCCGAATTTGGTTGAACGGAGAATATCGGTAGGCTTTACTTCAAAACTACCTAAGAATAGATTACCCGCTGCAATTGGCATTCCAAGCAACGAGCCCCAATAACCTGTTTCGCAAGTTGTTAGTTTTAAGCATTTCCCTTCGACGCCATTGTTTGCTTGACTTGTTGGATATTCTTCTGCTTTTGCTTTTACACCGGTAAAAGCAAAGCCGGCATTGCCACTTGCCCAAGTCATGGTTTCTTTCCCTTGTGCATCTGTTTCGTAGAAAATATGGTATTTTCCCTCTGAGTCGAACTTAATATTCTCAAAGTGATACATTGTGTTAGTAATACCTGAGAAAGTTACTCCTACTTCATATTTTTTCTTCCATTTTCCATCTTCAGAAGTTACTTCATAATATTGAGGTGTGGTAAAATCAAGTATAGTTCCACTATTAGGGACAATAGAAGCTCCCGGAGTCAAAGTAAACTTAGGTGCTAATGCGGTTATATCTGTTCCTGTTTTTACAATTAATGTAACTTTCTTGTTTTCGATGATGGGATCACGATTGAGAACATCACCCGGTACAGTGCATGCAATGATGTCTGCTTCTGCATTAGGTGCTTCGTCTTGTATGCAAGAAACCATTATAAAGCCCAGAAAGAAACAGGCTATCAGATTCTTTAATTTCATTCGATTCTGTTTTTGATTAATAATCCTTTTTAGTTTAGTTGATTTTTTGTAAACTTGGCTGCAAAGTTAAGTTTCTTTTTTGAAAAGATACATTTGAACCCCTACAATACAACATTTTATAACGGTCATAATGTTCAGAATGGTGCGTTTTTAGTCTAAAGTCCATGAATCTTTCCATTTGATAACAGGTTTTTCGCCTTCAAAATAAATTGGAAGCCAAATATAACGTCCGTCTATTGCATTTTGGGGTGTCCAACGGTCGCCCATGTATATAAATTGGTCTTTCTTACCCCGCACCGGAAGAATATAAGTACTTTGCGAATGGAAAGTCAAACTCGCATCCTGACCTACGCAGGGATTCCCTAATTCTTTCCATTCTCCCCAAATGGAAGAAGCTATTGCAGACCGTGCCGCATTAGGATTCCATCCGGTGCATCCGGACATGATAAGGTAATAGTTACCATCCTTCTTAAACATGGCGGGAGCCTCCATAAATCGGTTGATAAAAATTCGGGTGTACTTTCCTGTATAGCCGGTATAAGATGAATCAAGTTCGGCAATATGTAAGGTGCTGTTTTCTTCGGAAGAATAGATGTGATAGGCTTTGCCGTCATCATCGACAAACAGATTCATATCACGTGCCATCTGTCCCCGTTCCATATCGCGTCCCAATATATTGAGGCTGTCGGGATGTGCAGGAAGACTACCACCTGTGCATTGACGTTCTTCTACGATAGAAGGTCTGCGGGCGGTTTTATGGATCGGCAGTACGTTGACAGGCCATGAACCTGCATTGGGGCGGACGGCTTTTAAGAAGGTGTAAGGACCTGTCACCCGGTCACTCACGGCGATTCCGCTTAAAGCTCCCGAATATCCGGCTCCTTTGGGCTCGAGATGGAACCACATGACATATTTTTTAGTGTGAGGGTTGTATATGACTTTGGGACGCTCAAGGATACATCCTTTAGAAATGATATGTTCGGGGTTATTTTCGATCACTGACAGTGCTATTCCACAATCATTCCAATGATATAGGTTATCGGAAGAGTAGCAATGCACTCCTACATTGGCAACGTTGCCGGTTTCACCTTCTGTTTTGTGTTCGCCAAACCAATAGTAGGTTCCGTTATCGTACAAAATACCTCCACCATGTGCGTTGATATGGACCTGATGATTGTCCGGCCATATTTTTCCGGGAGTGAAGGATTGCCCTTTGGCTGTTTGCGAGAAAAGAAAACATAACAGAAAGAGGGCTTTTAGTGTAAATCCTTTATTCATTGCTCTTTTTTATTAAGTATTTGTAATTGAGAGACAAAGATACATGATAATTCTTAAATAACCAGTAAACCGATTGTAAAACTCTTAACTTGTCCGGGTGGGATATTCTTTAGTTAAATGAATGGTTTATAAGAGGATATTTCCTACTTTTGTGCAAAATATAAACCTTGAATAGATGACTGAGTCAGAAAGAAAACAGATAATTGCTTTAGTGCAGCGGGAAGTGATTCCGGCTATCGGATGTACAGAGCCGATTGCAGTTGCGCTGTGTGTAGCAAAGGCTACAGAAACCTTAGGAGCTAAACCGGAAAAAATAAAAGTATTATTGAGTGCTAACATCCTGAAGAATGCGATGGGAGTGGGAATTCCCGGTACGGGGATGATTGGGTTGCCTATTGCAGTGGCTCTGGGAGCGTTGATCGGAAAGTCGGATTATCAACTTGAAGTGTTGAAAGACAGCTCTCCGGAAGCTGTGGAAGAAGGGAAGAAGTTGATTGATGAAAAGCGTATCTGTATTTCGCTGAAGGAAAACATTACGGAGAAACTTTACATAGAGGTGATGTGTGAAGCCGGTGGAGAGCAGGCAACAGCTATTATTTCCGGGGGACATACTACATTTGTTTATGTAGCCAAAGGAGATGAAATACTATTAAATAAACAGCAGGTTTCCGGTGAAGAAGAGGAAGAAGAGGAACTGGAACTCACTCTGCGGAAAGTGTATGACTTTGCACTGACTGCTCCGCTGGATGAAATCCGTTTTATTCTTGAAACGGCAAGGCTTAACAAGAAAGCTGCCGAACAGTCTTTTCAGGGAGATTATGGTCACGCATTGGGCAAGATGCTTCGCGGAACCTATGAACATAAGATTATGGGCGACAGTGTGTTTTCACATATTCTTTCGTATACATCGGCTGCTTGTGATGCACGCATGGCAGGAGCGATGATTCCTGTTATGAGTAACTCGGGTAGTGGTAATCAAGGTATTTCTGCTACATTGCCTGTAGTGGTTTATGCCGAAGAAAACGGAAAACCGGAAGAGGAACTGATCCGTGCTTTGATGATGAGTCATTTGACTGTGATTTATATTAAGCAAAGTCTGGGACGTCTTTCTGCACTTTGCGGTTGTGTGGTAGCTGCTACCGGTTCCAGTTGTGGAATCACCTGGTTGATGGGAGGCAGTTATGAGCAAGTGGCTTTTGCTGTTCAAAACATGATAGCCAACCTGACCGGAATGATATGTGACGGTGCGAAACCGAGCTGTGCCTTGAAGGTGACGACAGGAGTGTCAACAGCTGTGTTGTCCGCTGTAATGGCTATGGAGAATCGCTGCGTAACTTCGGTAGAAGGAATTATTGATGAAGATGTTGATCAAAGTATCCGCAATTTGACGCGGATTGGATCTCAGGGGATGAATGAAACAGATAAGGTGGTGCTTGATATTATGACCCATAAAGGGTGCTAATGTTAAACAATGTGTTAAAAACCAGAAGATAAGCAGTAAAAGGCTAATTCTTTCATTTTCTTGATATAAAGAACTTTGACGGAATGACGAACTATTAATGCTGAATATATGAAAAATTACTTTGTATGGTTGCTTCTATTGCTTCCGCTTCTGGCAACCGGTTGTTATGGAGAAGAAGAGAAAGAGGACGGCCCGGGGGATTATATCTGGGATTTCATAAACTATAATATTTATTTTTCGGTGAAGGATGCTGCCGGGGCTAACCTGTTGGACCCGCAGGTTTCATCAAATTTATTGGCTAATGAAATTACGGTGGAATACGAAGGTAAGACCTTTCCGCTGGAAAACTCTGTGGATACGCGGTTTAATATGCCCCGCTCTTTAGGATTAAGAAAAGAGCTACTGGGTAAAGAGAAAAAGCGTGTTCTTTCTTTTGGTGAGTTTTCTCCGGAACATCAATATAAGGGAGAGACTTTTACGATCCATTGGGGAGACGGGACAAAAGACGTGGTGAAATTTGACTTATACATCACCTGGAAGAAACAGGATCCTACGATACATAAGAAACTTTATTTGAATGGTAAGGAATACAGTGAGGACTCTTTTTTGATAGAGATCGTGAAATAGGTGTGCTATACACATTTTGATATAATAAAACGGTGAACATACCATGCATGTGCAGTATGTTCACCGTTTTTTATTTTATAGATAATCGCTCAATTAATGGCAATGCCCGCAACCGCAGCTGTCTCCACAGCTATCTCCGCAGTCGTCACCGCAACCGTCACCACAACTTCCGCAGCTGCAACCACCTTCACCGGTCATCATTTTAACCATTTCCTGGATTTCTTCGTTTGTAGCCGGACGGCTTTCAACAACTTCACCCGCGAAAGTCAAATCTTCACCTGCCAACGGATGGTTCATATCCATTACCACAGTGTCGGCTTTTACCTCAACTACGCTACCGTTCAGGCGCTGGCCTTCTGAATTCATCAGAGGGATGATATTTCCCGGATAGATATGTTCGTTATCGAATTTTCCGTCAATCTCAAAGATGTTTTTCGGAAGATCAATCACATGTTCTTCATCATATTCACCGTAAGCTTCGGCAAAAGGAATGGTAAATTCAAACTTATCTCCTTTATTGAGGTTTGCTATCTGTGATTCAAAAGCTTCAAGCGTAGTACCCAAACCGGAAATGAACTGAAAGGGATGTTCGGCTGTTGCTTCTTCTACTAAATCTTTTTTGCCATCTTCTGTTGTATACAGTTTGTAAGCTACAGTGATGTACTTGTTTTCTGCTGTTTCCATCTGTTCTTTATAATGTTATTAATAAAATTCGGATTTTCCGTGGGGACAAAGATACGAATTAATCATCAGAGATTTGTGGACTGGTATGGAGTTTATTCTTTCGTAGTAGAAATTAATACCTGTTGGCTGATAGGCGGTGATTTTATGAAAATAAGGAATGCCATGTCTCAATTTTACTTAAATGAAAAAAAGTATTTTATTTCGTTATTATATATAACAAAATAAATAAAATGTATAAACGGATTGAGTTGTCAAAGGGTTTTCTTTGTATTATTTATTAATAAGATGTTAGTGTGTCTTTTGTTTTTTTACAACATACATAAACCTATGAAAACCTTACTGGACAATTTATCTTCTGATTTACTGCAAAATCAGGTCTTTCAAACAGGATTTAGATTTTTAACCATTGTGAAAGGAAGCCATTTGCCGAAAATGGATAGCAATGTTTTAATTTTTATCATGAGTGGCACTATGAAAGTTTTTTCTGGTGAGAAAGAATTAGCTATTATTGACGAGCGGCATATCTTCTTTTGGGATAAAGAAAATGATCATGTTTGTGAGATGCTTTCAGATACACAAGTCATTCTGTTTGCATTCGGCGATTTAATTGTACATGATTTGCTGACATTTAGGCCTTATGCTTCCTTTCAGGACAAGTCTGCTCTGAAAGGTACAGGACTCAGATTCGCGGAGCCATTGAACTCTTTTCTACAGCTTCTGGTGCTGTATCTGGAGATGAAATTAGATGATGTCTCTTTGTATATAACGAAACGGCAGGAACTGTTTTATATTCTGAATTCTGTTTATAATGAGCAAGAACTTGCAATTTTATTCAGCTCTTTGACGGAACAGTCATCCAAATTCAAAGAACAGATACTGGAAAACTATCTCAGTGCAAAAAATGTAGGCGAGTTGGCCAGTCTGTTAGGATACGGGGTCACCAATTTCCGGGTTAAATTTAAAGAGCAATTCGGAGTATCGGTTTATCGTTGGCTCCTCAATCGGAAATCACAACGGATTATTTATCGCATTACCGTATATGGTGATGAGTTTAGCCAGATTATCGATGACTTTGGGTTTTCGTCTCCTTCACACTTTAATAAATTTTGTAGGTCACAATATGGACTTACACCTTGCGAACTTCGCAAGAAACTGAAAACAAACAATAATTCTTAAATTGGAGCTTATGTTAAAAATTCGTTGTTGTATGGAAACAGAATGTAAAAGAGTCATTCTTTTCCTTTTCTTGTCTCTGCTGTTTTGTAACGGCTTTGCCCAGACAAAAACATCGGTTGGGGCCGATGAACCTCTCAAATCGTATTCCCATTGGTACTTCGGGGCAGAGTATGCTACTCCCTTTTTATTCGGTGATTTTACTTCATTTTCGGCAGATAAAACTTATGTCGGGTCTCAGTTTGGGGGATTTGCAGGCTATCAGATCAATTCGTGGATAGGTATAGAGGTATCCGCACGGACCGGATATACCAGAATGGGCGCAAAATCTTATGCGTCCGATTACCTCCTGAGTGCTGACGGAATGACTTATTATACCAAGCAGGACTTTACTACCTGGAAGTATAAGGATGTGTTTTCGAAAGTACACTTCACCAATCTTGGCTTACAGATGAATCTGAATGTAAATAACTTCTTTGGGCTCAACCGGGGCAACCGGCGTTGGACGGTATTGCTGAGTCCTGCTGTCTATGCACAACGTTTCTCTACGGAGTTAGTAAATAAGGCGGATAAGAGCCCGTTGTCAGGCAAAAAGACTGATGACTGGAACTTTGGAGTAGGGGGAGATCTCTCTTTGCGTTACAAGATTTCACGCGCTTTTGACGTACAGTTGCGTACGGGAATTATATGGGTCAATAATAATAAGATGGATGGTGTGTCGACCCTTATCAAGTCAAAAGACCATTTTATGACGAGTGCCGGGCTTTCCTTGATATGGAAAGTGGGTAAGAAGAAACAAGATAATGTCCTTTATGCCTCAAAGCATGTGACAGATATTGCGGTAAGATATATAGAGGAGCGCGCGGTGAACTTACCCACACCTGTTTGCTGTACGGAGGATTCGATAGAGAAGAACCGGATGAAACAGGAAATAGCTTCCTTAAATATGCAGTTGCAGCAAGCGCAAACGGATGCGAAAGAGAGAGTAGAATCCAATCCGGTGCTGGGATTCAATGAGTTGCCTCCTGTCTACTTTAAGAGGGGATCGGCTTATCTGAATGTAGCTTTATACAAAAATGAATTATCCCGCATTGTGGAAACCCTGAAAAAGTATCCTGATCTGAAAGTCATTCTTTTGGGTTATGCCGATCATACGGGTAATCCGGATATTAATCAAAAAATCTCTTTACAGCGTGCGGAGGTGTTGGCAACTTACCTTGAAAAGAAGGGAATTGACAGCAAACGTATCAACGTGAAAGGAGAGTGTATAGATACGCTTACTTCCGATCCTAACAACTACAGTGTACTTGCCAGGCGGGTTATTGTTGAAATTCAAAAATGAAAACTATGATTAGAAAGAGAATATATCTGTTGTTGTTATTGATTCCGTTGCTGTATGGCTGTAAGGAATCCGATTTCAACGATTTACTTGACAGACAAGGCGATCAGAAGAAAGAACTGCAGGAGCTGACAGAGTTATGCAGAAAATTGAATGAAGATATTTATAATCTTCAGGTGATTGTCAATATTGACAAGATAGGAGACAACATCACTCACATTGAGGAGTTGGCGGATGGTATGGGATATACCATCTCCTTTTCCAGAAGTGCCCCGATCACTATTCGTAACGGAAAGAAGGGAAATACGGGTCCCGATGGAGATGCCGGCAAAGACGGTATTGACGGTACGGACGGCAAGGATGGTGTAGATGGTACGGACGGCAAAGATGGCGTAGACGGTGCCGATGGTACGGATGGTAAAGATGGAGAGAACGGCACCGATGGTAAAGATAGTGTGGATGGAACGAATGGCTCCGATGGCAAGGATGGCGTGGATGGAACAGACGGTAAAGATGGAGTCAATGGTACGGACGGAAGTAAGGGAGAACAAGGTGATCCCGGACAGAATCCGGTGGTTGGCATTATGCAGGACCCCACTGACTCGGAATATTACTGGACTGTAAAAGTCGGCTCCGGTGAACCATATTATCTGGCGGACAATGACGGAAACCGGATAAAGGCAGTTTCTGCGGTTCATGATGGACAAACTCCTCAGTTAGGGGTGAAACAGTGGGCGGTGGCCGATGGCGGTGATGATAATTATTACTGGACACAGAAGATAGGGTCCGATCCTGAAACATGGATTGAGACGGGTGGAAAGAAAATAATTGCCAACGCAAAAGATGCCGTGTCTGTGTTTGAGAAAGTGGAATATAAAGATCCGGATTATGTAGAGTTTACTTTAAGTGGGGGAGCAACCCAATTTAAAATACCGGTGGGAAAACCCTCTATTGAGGTGCCGGAGGGACGCAAACTGCTCTTCTTCAGTCGTGGCGAGTCCCGGGTGATTGCTTTCAGTTGTAAAGGTATCTCCAAGGAACGGCTATCGGTAGATGTTCCGGAGGGATGGAAGGCAACGGTTGATTTTGATGCAGGTACACTGACCCTTGAAGCTCCTTTGGCAGGAGCAGCGGGCGTAGCATTATCCGGAGATGTAGTACTGAGGAGTACGAATACCACAGAAGAAGCAGCACGGAGCTCTTTCGCCGTGAGTATGCTTTATAAGATAATGCTTCCGGATTTCAAAGGTTCTTATGTCTATAACATCCGTCTTTGGGGCAAAAAGGTGGGAGAGCTTTGCCGGGAATATCAGCGGGATTTAAGGCAGTCTGTAACGATTGTCTATCCTTACCTGACAGGAGGAATTTATGGGTCGGGGCTTATCACGAATACAGGAGGTACGGTACAGCACGATGGTACGGGCTATCATGCTCCTGCTGCCGACCGGCCGGCAGTCATGTATATCTATACTGAAGACGGGTCTGAGTTCTATACCGACAGTTCGTTGAAAGGGCGGGAACCGGATTTCGGAGATGGCCTGCAAGCGGAAAAACTGACTGATGTGGATGGTAACACTTATCGCATCGTGAAAATAGGTAAACAGTATTGGACCATGGAAAATCTACGGGCGCTTAGTTATCCTGACGGAAGTCCTGTCGAAACTAATTTATCGGGGCGTGCTTGGAAAGAAAGTGGATTTGAAGATACGGGTTCAGGTGCTTGTGCTGTGTATGATTATCAGGATGCCTCCGCTACAGGAGCTTTTGCCAATAAAATATCTTATGGTGTTTTATACAATAGGGTGGCAGCAAAGAAAGTAATACCTGCCGGATGGAAGCTTCCAACGGAATCAGATATCATATCTACATTGCGGGCTTTTCTGGGCACTAATGCCGGGACATTATTGAAAGAATCCGGGACGAAACATTGGCAGGTCGGTGGTGGAACAGACCTCACAGGCTTTGCCGGTGTTGGAGGCGGGTATAGGGATACTGAGGGTGTTTTATTTAAGGACCTTCAGCAAGCCGGTATCTGGTGGAGTAGCGCCAGCCTGGAAAGTGTCGGTGCTGTATTCAGATTGTCTGCGACTTCTTCCACGCTTGAGTTTAATAGTGGAGATAATAATTCGATGGGTTACAGCATACGGATTTTGAGAGAAGACTAATCTTTAAAACAGGAAATCATGAAGAGATATAAAAAATATATATTTATCATTTTGTCGGTTTTGTTGGCAGGAGGATGTGTTCAGGAGGACATTAACGAAGCCTTGCGCCGGGAAGTCGAGTTGAATGTCCGGATGGGAAAGCTCCGGGAATGGATATCCGATACCAATAATGAAGTACGGCTGCTTGCCACGATAGTGAATACGATACCGACTCATGATTACATTGAAAGTGTGACTGAGTTGCCCGATGGGAGCGGTACACTGATCGTTTTTCATAAAGGGGGAGACATGCTTGTAAAGAATGGCCTGGTAGGGAATAAAGGGGAAAACGGTAATGACGGAACCGATGGCAGTAATGGCAATGATGGTCAGAATGGTGCAGATGGTACGGATGGCAATGATGGTGTGGACGGTGAAGATGGAGCAGATGGCCAGAATGGTTCGAACGGAACTGACGGAACCGACGGCAGTAATGGCAATGATGGTCAGGACGGCGTAGATGGTACGGATGGCAAAGACGGAGTTGACGGTACTGACGGTAAAGATGGTGTGAAAGGTCCGGACGGAGATACTCCGTTGATGGGTGCTAAACAGGATACGGATGGTAATTATTACTGGACAGTACAGATAGGTGCCGGAGCGGTAGAGTGGCTGACGGACGGAGAGGGTAATAAAGTGATTATGACTCCGGTAAATGGTATTACTCCATCTGTCGGCATAGCTAAAGATACGGACGGAGAATATTACTGGCAGGTTACTGTCGGAACTGTTACGAAGTGGATGACAGGAGCAAGCGGAGAGAAAATTGTAGCCACCGTGACAGATGGCAGCCAGTCCATCTTTACGTCTGTGAATCCGGGAGATCCGGAGTATGTCATTTTCACAATGACCGATGGAAGTATCTATAAGGTGGCCAAATCTGCAGATAATAAACTGATATTCAATGAAACGGGACCTCTTTTCTTTCGTCGTGGGATAGCACTGGACATTCCGTTTGATTGTAGTAGTTTCCGGCAGATAGTAAAGGTGGCAGGAACATGGGATGCTACGATTAATTATCAGCCGAAAGCTTTGCAAGGGGTGCTGACTGTGAAAGCGCCTGCTGCCGGTTCGGCTCTGCCGGCTTCGGAAAGAATAACGATAGAAGGCACAGATGCTTTGGGAAATACTGTCAGTGCAGACATCTTGGTAACGTTGTATTATCGTATTGAGCTTCCGAAGTTCAATAGTTCCCTGGTTTATGATATTTTGATGGAGGGGCTTAAAGTAGGAGAAATATGCCGGGAGTATGTGCCGGCTTATTCCACGACGGACCGGGCTACTGTAGTCTATTCTTATAATGCTGCTTCGCGTGTTTTTGGTCCGGGGATTATTCTGGAGAACGGAGCGTCGATACAGCATGACGGAACAGGGTATACTCCCGTTACGGGTAATCCTTCATCTACCGCCATACTGACGGAAGACGGCAGTCAGTATGTAATGCCGGCAGATGGAACAGACGGGCTGGTGAACGGGACTGTTTGCGGGCTGAAAGCTTCCTTGGCTGTCGATGTGCAGGGATATGCTTACCGGGTTGTGAAAATAGGCAGTCTCTACTGGATGGGAGAAAATCTGAAGACAACCCAGTTTAATGATGGTACTCCTATTCCTACCGGTTTTGCCACGTCTCTGGATTGGATGATTCAGTGCGGGTCAGATCTTCCGGCATGTCAGGTCGACCGGGCGGCTAATGCCAATGCAACGAGTGCTATGCAATATCGCAACTTGTACGGTGTGCTTTACAATCGGTTTGCGATGAAAGGAAACATAGCTCCCCAAGGATGGCATGTTCCTTCTAAAGCAGAACTGCAAGCATTGGTAGACTTTGTGGGGGCAGATGCACGTAAACTGAAATCGACAGCTATTGGGAAAGGGCTCGGAAGTTGGACGGAGAGTGCCGGAATAGGGGGAGACAATCTGACCGGTTTTACTGCTTTACCTGCTATACCAACCTATAACATTAGAAGCAAGAAAGAGAAAAGCAAGGTAATTGACTGAACGATAGAAATGTATGTCTTTTAGTGTCATAGGGTGTCCGATGGTGAAATTGCAGGGAAAAGCAGATTTAGGCAAACTTTCCATTTCTAAATCGTTACCCGTTGCCGTTAGCGAAAAGCAGAGCAAAACGATGACGTTATATGTCTTATTATAGCACTGTTTGTCTGCGGTTTACATTGTTCAAATAACTCATATTGGAAGTAATTTTATGAACTTAAAATGTGAGCGTTATGAACAACGAACTAAAGGTATCTTTCTACCTAAAACGAGAGGGGAACAGTGAAAAAACAGAAGTAAATCCCGATGTCGCTTACTCGATTGTCGGAAAAATTATCATTGGCAACACCATCGCCCAATTCGGTTCAAAACTGAAAATCGAAGAACGGCTTTGGAATGTAAAATCAGGTCGGGCAATCGGCAAAAGTCGTGTAGCCGTTGAACTCAACAGAGAGATTAATAAAATTAATCTCTCCATACACACGCATTACAGGGACATTGTAGAGCGTACAGGAACAGTTACCGCCCAACAAGTTAAGACAGCATTTCAAGGAATAGCATCGGCACAGAAAACACTGATCGTCCTCTTTGGCGAAATGATGCAAGATTTTCAAACACGCATCGGAATAGACAGAGCAGAAAGCACCTATCGCAAATACATCACCATTCGCAAACAGGTAAAACGCTTTCTGAAAGTCAAGTACAATGTTCAGGATATTCCCCTGAACCAATTAGACCTACCCCTTATCGAAGCCTTTGATTATCATTTGAGAGTGGAACGAAAAATGACGGATGAATCTGTATCATCTACCATGTTGGTACTTTTCAAAGTGGTTCGTCTTGCCCTGCATCGTAAACTGATTGTCCATCCTCCATTCTTTGGCTTCAAACTGAAAAAGCCAAATTTCAAAATACGCTCACTTACGAAAGATGAATTTCAACGGCTTATATCCACTCCGATAGAGTCCAAAAGCCAATGCTTCATCCGTGATATGTTTGTGTTCGCAGCATTTACAGGTCTTCCGTATGTTGATTTGAAGCAACTTACGTGGAAAGAGATTATTACCGAAGAAGACGGCAGTTTGTGGATTTCTACAGATAGACAAAAAACAGGAATACCGTTTCATGTCAAATTATTAGATATTCCGATGCAGATTATAGAGAAATACAAAGGGCTGGCGAAAGGAGAAAATGTATTTTCGATGTTGGGGCATGGGCGTACTAATTATGCTTTGAAAATAATAGCCAAGCACTGCGATATTACCACCCCTCTCAGCTTCCATGTTGCACGCCATGTATTTGCTTCCGAATTGTGTCTATCTCAAGGTGTTCCTATTGAAAGCGTTAGCCGAATGATGGGGCATAAAAATATTCAGACTACCCAACGGTACGCCCGTGTCAATAATGAGAAGATTGGTAATGACATGAAGCAACTATCTCTCCGTATCTCCAATAAATTCACCTATAACGAACAGTAAGCCATGAAAACGAACAGAAGTACATTTGCTATATTTTTCTATCCGAACACAAGTAAAACCAAGAAATCAGGAGCTTGTCCGATTGTTGGGCGTATAACGGTGGACGGCAAGAATACTACATTCAGCACTGGATTAGAAATAATGCCCGATGCTTGGGATGGTGAAACAGGGACAGCAAAAGGTAAATCCCAAGAATCTTTATCCGTAAACAAGCAGATAGAGAGGTTTCGCAATGAAATCTCCACTTATTACAAAGAAATGGTAACTAATAACGGCTATGTTACTGCCGAAGCCCTTAAAAATGCGTTACGTGGTATCGGAGTAAACCGTAATACCTTGATGCAAGAATTTGCGGAACTATTGGAGGAGAAACGGAAAAGTATTGGTATACGCATAACTGAAAGTACATTTCCAGTGTATGCCACCTCTTACCGTCACATGAAAGAGTTCCTACAAGAGAAGTATAACCTTACCGATATTCCATTTGGTGAAATTGATACTCCATTTGTGGAAGCCTATTTTCATTATCTGAAAATTGATTTGAAAATGACGGCACGAACGGTTAAAACCAATATGAATCCTTTTCGGCAGGCTGTCGTAAGGGCTTGTAATAAAGGCGTATTACGGCAAAACCCGTTCTTTGACTTTGTTTCCGAACGGGTGATTCCAAAACGTCCATGGCTCTCGAATGATGAGATACAGCGAATTATGCAAGCTAAATTGAAACTTGCCACATGGCGTTTCACTCGTGATATGTTTATTTTTTCGACATTCACGGGCATAGCGATTATTGACCTACGTAATCTAAAACATTCCAACATTCAGGAAATGGAAGACGGTAGCCAGTGGATTATTCTTGATAGGCAAAAGACCGGAACGACTTCTTATATTCCTCTGTTAGATATTCCCAAAAGGATTCTTGAAAGATACAGAGATTCGGAGTTTTCAGGAATGGATGGAAAAGTTTTCAAATTGCAGCATCATGTTTGTATGAATTGGCAACTAAAGCGTATTGCCAAAGCTGCCGATATTGATAGACGGCTGACATTCCACATGAGTCGTTTCTCGTTTGCAACGACCGTTTGCCTGACGCAAGGTGTTCCGATTGAGAGTCTTAGCCAAATGATGGGACACCTTTCTATTAAGACCACTCAAATTTATGCGGAGGTTACCCGTACTAAAATTAACGAGGACATGACGAACCTTGCGGAACGGATTGGGGGGAAATATGAATTGGCAAAGTAGCCACACCCCAACCAACATATTTTTTCCTTTTTTTCTCTGATAAGCATTAACTATATGGAAAGAATGAATAAGGCAATGCTTTGGGGGAATTTACTCTTTTTGTGGAGCAAAAAGGAAGAAATTCCCCCAAACCCGTAGGGCTTGGCATTGACGTTTCAGTCTTGGAATATACCTTTGTGTTCAGAGAAAGAAAGGATTAATTAAATTATTCCATTGAAAAATAAGAGATTAGATTAGTTACAGCTATTGCGTAATTCTCACCATCAATGGAGTAAAAACCCAACTTTTGGGCAAATGCACTACTTTTGGTATTGGCACATTCAATTCCGATATGATTGAAACCATACATTCGGGCTACTTCGGTCAGAAATCGGAAAAAGTGCGTTCCGTGTCCTGTCCGTTCCTTGCTGAAACCCAATCGGGCGATAATCAGGCAATCAGGTGGAAATTTGCTTTCAACCTTTCTGATACGCAAATACAAATCTACTCGGCTGTTTCTTCGGGTGGTAATGATGTTATCCACTGTTAGTCGTACAAGCGATTTACGATATTTGAAACGCTCCATCAGGTAGCGGTCTATATCGGCTCTTAGTTCTTCATATTCAATCATCGCCTGATTCCTTTCTTCTTTTTCTTTTTAAGTTTCTGTGCCTGTAATTCTTCTGCCAGTGTTGCATCGTAATTATTGCCATCTCCCAATGAAAAGATAGATAACAGAGAATCGCCACCACTGTTATTTTGCTGATTGTAAGCATGTTTATTATCTTGTTTGCTATCAAGATTGCAAGAAATCATGTTTTCTTTTTCACTGGATTGGAATACTTCTTTTTTCTTTTCGTCAGTAAAATATAGTTTTGACTCTTTTAACTCCTGCTCCTGCATTTTCAGTCTATCGTCTATACTACCGTTCTTCATGGTATTGGCATACTCAAATGATTCTGATAATTGGCGATTGTAGCCAAATAACTTATCAAAGCCCTGTTCTGCCTGTTGGAATAGGTTCATACGGTCAAAACCGCCGGTAACCGTTCCTTTCTTGGTGTCCTTATGATTGGTAAGCGGTGATAGCTTCTTTTTATTGGCTTGGTCTTTCCGGCTCACAATCAAATGGCAATGCATATTCAGTTCGTTATCGGAACGGCTACGGCTGAAATGTATCTTTCCGTAAAACTTTATATCTGCTGCGGATAACTCCTTGTTGAAGTTCTTGGCATATTCGGGAATAAATACCTCTCGGATATACCGTTTCATGGCTTCGGCTTGCTCCTGTTCGGTGTTACCCATTGCCCGAAGTTCATTTTCCGATGGGCTGACATGGATAGCGAAAAACTTAGCATCTGTTTTTAGGAGTTGCCCGATATTACTGTCTATATCCTTAATAACCTTTGATTTGTAGATATTATCATCTGTCAGGTTGAAAAAGCCATCGGTATAGATACCCTGCTGCATCCGTTCCATATCTTCATGCTCCATGTATGACGCTAACTGTCGGCTACTACCGGCATTGTTGTATGTTCCACCCGATGGTGGAGCAAAATCTATGTGCATGGCTCTATGTCTTTATCAGATTGGTAATTTCAGCCTTTAGGTTTTCTTTTCGCTTGCTATCCATTACACCACAAGCGGATAGTTCCGAATAGAGTTGTATCAGGTTCAATAGCTTTTTGTAATCTCGTTGGTGTATTTGGTACAAGGCGTTAATCTGTTTGGACTGGTTGTTTATCACATCAGCATGTTTACCAAACTGTTCACTTATATTTTTGAGTACGGCTATTTGTTTCTCCCTACTGGCTTCCATCTGTGAAAGAATAAGCGTTTCCAATGCCTTGCCAATGGTATCAAACCGAACTGCAATAGAATTGGTGGTTCTTATCATGGGATTTAGTTGTTCTTCCTCGTAGTGTCGGATGAAGCGGATTATATCGTCCTGCCGTTTGTTTATTTTCGCCAGTTCCGATTTTACGGATTCGGGTGCTTCCGATGGATTGATACACGCTTTATCAATATAGACAAATGCAAGCCTGACTATTTCCCCTTTTTTCAGTGAATAGCGTTTGCATAGCTTATCTATTAGCTTTCCCGTCTGTCGGTCTATGCCGATGGTGGTAAGAGTGGATATATTACTAGTCTTATCCATGATTATAACTTTTTTATAAAGAAAGTAAGATTCATTCAGTTGATTATAAGCGAAATACGTTTTCAGGTTATAATCACGGTTATAAACGGTTACGAATGTAACCCATTAAAGCCGAAGGCTTTGCCCCGCAGGGCAAGAGGGAAGAACAGGACTTGTCCAGTTCCCTCTTGCTTCATTTAGCAAAACGAGCCGAGCCACAGGGCGAGGCGGTTTCTGCTAAATGTGGAGCGATGGCACTTCATCAGGCGGTAACATTACTCACCTTGCTTTGCATTGGTTTGCTTATCGAGCAGATTTTCTCTTTTGAACCGCTTGTAGGTCTTACAATCGGCATTTTCTTGAACAAATGCCCGAATGTCGGATGCTCGGTAGTAGGTTTTGTGTCCTATCATAAAGTAGGGTAGTTTGCCACTTGTCCGATACCGTTGCAGAGTTCGGGGAGATACTTTCAGCAGGAAAGCTAAATCCTGATTATCGAGAATCTTATCATTTTCGCCCAATACGTTGTCGGTATTGATAAGAGATTGCAGGTTCTGACCTATCTCGCCCAGCTTCTTCGATAGCTTCTCCATCCACTTGTCGAAGTTTTCATTGTCTATATACATTTTGCTTCATTTTTTAGTTTAACATTATTGCTTTCAATCGATTGATGAAGCAAAGTTCGGCAAATGGATGTAAATAAGTTAGGGGTGTACCATTGGTACACCCCCATAAATAGTTGGTAAGTTGTTGATTTACAAATAGCCTTTGTTTTTACTTTCTTCGGTAATGGCTTTGCGAAGTATATCCAAAAACTCGGTTACTTTGGATGGCTTGCGCTTAATAACGCTTTCGTGCTTTTTGTGGATGTCCCCCAATTTGATATTGAAAAGATATTCAAATGCTCTTCCAATTTCTGTAAGTGGTGATTCTTTTCCGGCACGGGTTACTACTCTTTTAGATAGGAACAATCCACTAACCATCTCCATTATTTCAATAAGATAGGTTTCGTCTGTTAGGTGGAGCGGTGAGGGTAAAAAGTTGTTTTTTCGATTTTGGAACTGAACCGGATATTTAATCCGCATATTGAGTATGCGGATTTCTGTATTAACAAGTCCTATTGCTTCATCAACAAGCAATAGCAAGGCATTTTTCCCCCTGCCCAAATTGTGAGCGATACGATTTGAGCCTATTAAGTCCAAAAGAAAAATAACGTAACAATACAGCGTAGTCCTGTTCATCTATGGCAATATTTGCCAAATGACTGGCAAGTTCTTGCAATGCTGCCGTAAAATCGTTTACGGCAAACTCTTTCTGTGAGTATTCCGACAATAGTCGGAAAAATCTCTGGTCGGATAATTCTTTCATTTACTTTATTTGTTTAAATTAGGTAAGCAAAAAACTATTTAATGGATTCTTTTCTTTGGAGATAATTTCAATCAAGAGTAAAATGTCTTGAAACATCTTGAAGCGGATGTACTGGAGTACATTACATATCAATCATTTCTTTATCAATCACATCTCCATGTGACGGGTAAAATTTAATCGCACCTAAATTTATTAGTTTCTTCATGCTTAATTTTACTTGTTCAAAATCCTCTGCTTCAATGGGAAATGGTATTTTCCCTATTAGTTTCATGCTGCTCATATTCATAGCCACAT
Organism: Bacteroides fragilis; assembly: GCF_019583405.1. Taxonomy (GTDB): domain Bacteria; phylum Bacteroidota; class Bacteroidia; order Bacteroidales; family Bacteroidaceae; genus Bacteroides; species Bacteroides fragilis_B. The sequence continues at coordinate 280,025 of NZ_SZUU01000004.1, forward strand.
CGCCAACATAAGCAGTTCCATTATCCAGTAAAACAGAAATAGAATCACTACTATGTCCCGGAGTTAAAATAATTTTTCCAGAAACGCCAATACTTCGTAACATACTGTCGTTAATATCAGTATCTATAATAATATCGGAATTATCAATAGATATAGGAGGGTATTTATATTTTATAAATGGCTTTGTCAGTTTGTCTATTAGCCATAACACCCAATTATATTGTCTTATATATCTATCATTAGTTACGCCTGTTTTTAAGTATGGTATTTGACTTTCATGTACTATTAATTTTGCGTTTGCTAATGTCTTTAATTCTTGAACAATGGCTACATGGTCATGATGATGGTGTGTCAAAAGTATATATTTGATTTGTTCAGGCTTAATACCAAGCAAGTTTAATTCTTTCTTGAATACTTCGCCTTTACCATGCCAACCTGCATCAATGAGAAGAAAACCATTATTACATGGTTCTAAATAATAATTAGTAGAATTATAGGTGATTTTCATTTTACAGTTGCTTTATGTGAATATCTAAGTTTGCTAAATTTAAGTGCAAAATTAGCGAAACTTAAATTTGCATAATTGAAAAATAAGTCATACTTTTGTCCAAATACGACAATTAAGCATCATGTATATTACAGGTAGCGTTTTTAATATTATTAGAAAACAGTTTGAAGATATGGGATTCGATAATCTTGATATATCTTCAATGCTGAATGTTGATTTAGAAATACTAAATCAACCTACGGCTACAATTTCCAGTGATATTTTAGGCTCTTATATAGAGTTGATTATCAATAGCAGTTGTAATCATAGACTGGGGCTTGAAAAAGGATTTAATGTACCAGTGACAATTGCTGGTATGTTGTATAAGCTATATGAGAATTGTGCTACTTTAAAAGAGGTTTTTGAAAAATCAGATGTACATACGCCAACAATTAATCCGCTATATAGGTACATAAATAGAATTGATGAAGATATATTTGTTCATAGCATTTCTGTTGATAAGGAATTTGCGGAAAAATATCCTTTAGCTACAAGACAATTGTATGAAAGTCAATTAGGGATTTCGTTACAAATACTATATTCCCTTACAGGGAAACGCATAAAGCCAATTCAAATTCATACCATTTATGAGCAAGAGGGTAATGATGATAAGTTGAGTGAGTATTTTAGATGCCCTATACAATATTCAACAAATGAATTTGCACTATTATTTGATAGCTCTATTCTTGACTTGCCAATTTTGACAGCAAATAATCAACTGTTGGGCATTGTCGAGAAATTAATAAATGAAATAAAGGAGTGTGAACAAGGTTTACACTTATCTGTCACGATTCGCAAATATCTTTTGCAATGCCTTCCAACAATTGATGTTGATATAAAGACTGTTGCTCGAAAATTAAACTTAGGTGAGAGAACGTTACAGCGAAGACTACGAAACGAAAACACTTCATTTCGAGAGATACTAAATAATGTTCGTATTGAGTTATCCGAAAGATACATAAAGGAAGATATTTCATTTGTTGAAATTGCGTTTTTGTTAGGATTTGATTCTCAAAGTGCTTTTAATAAGTTTTTTCAAAAACATTTTAAAGAGCAACCGTCAATATTCAAAAGGCAGAAAATGAACAATCAAACAAAGAAAAGTTGATTATTTAAAATTAAGTATTACCTTTGTAATGAGTTGTTTGAAGCAATGGAAAAGCATAGCAGACTAAAGAGTTTCGCTCCTTTCTATATCGTTACCCATTGTTATTCTTCTTTCTTCTAAATATCTATTAATCAATAGATAAAATAAAAATCTTCTACTGCTAATACGGTCGAGGGTAGTAATGGCAGTACCGGAGCTTCGGAAACAACAGGGCAATGGTGGTCGACGGAAACGGATTATCGCATCCGGATGACTTATAAGTCCAATTCTGTAGAGCAACTGACTCCCGGTGCTGCCGGGGTGGGCGAAGGTAACAGTATCCGTTGTGTCCGTAATGCAAATTATTAATTTAACTCTAATGAATATGAATCATATAATCAAACTATTGCTCCTTTGTTTGTTCCTCGTCGCTTCCTGTAGTCAGGAAGAGATAAACGAAGTGCTGAAGAATCACGCGGAAATGGAGGAACAGGCAAACTCTATTGAAGAGTTATGTAAAAATATGAATAGGGATATTGTTGCCTTAAAGCTGATCATAGACTCGTCTGAATCCGGTGATTACATTACCGGATTCAACGAACTTGCGGATGGAAGCGGCTATACGATCAGTTTCTTTAAGAGTGGCACCATTGTCATCAAGAATGGTGAGAAAGGAGACGACGGTAAGAAAGGGGAGGACGGTAAAGATGGTCAGAATGGTCAGGACGGCACCGACGGCAAAGATGGTCAGGACGGTACTGATGGCAAAGACGGAGTTGACGGTCAGGACGGCCAGGATGGTCAGGATGGTACTGATGGCAAAGATGGTCAGGACGGTACCGACGGCAAAGATGGTCAGGATGGTACCGATGGTAAAGACGGAGTTGATGGTACTGATGGCAAAGACGGTGCGGAAGGAGATAAGGGAAAAAATGGTGTAGCTCCCGTCATCACCATGAAAATGGATACGGACGGGCATCTGTACTGGGCTAACAAGGCTCCGGATGGAACTTCTTCTTTTCTTTTGGATAACAACGGGCAGAAAGTCAGAGCTTCGGGAGCCGATGGCATTGTTCCGGTCGTTGGAGTCAATGCGGCAGGATACTGGACGCTTGACTATGGGAGCGGTCCTGTTGAGTTGGAAGATGCTGCGGGTAATCCGATGAAAGCGAAAGGTGCATCCGGTGATTCTATGTTCCGGAAGGTGGTCAGTGAAGACGGTTATATTGTCTTTCATCTGAGTGATGGAAAAACTCTTAAAGTGCCGGAATGGCAAGGATCACAGGTTGGACTGGAGATTTCGGAAGTGGCATATTTTCATCGGAGTGAATCCCGTACCTTTGCATTTACTTGCAGTGGCGTGAATAAAGATATTGCTCCGGTATGTACGGCTCCACGCGGTTGGACAGTTACGGCAAGGTATACATCGGCCACCGATGGTGAAATAACAGTGATTGCCCCTGATAAAGGTACGGCTGATGGAGCATTGTCCGGCACTGCTGTCCTTGAACTGACAGCCAAGGACGGGAAGAAGTTGTCGGCAACATTGGGAGCCACTTTATTGCTTGAATTTAAAGTGCCCGATTCTGTCCGTTCGTTTGTATACGAACTTTATATCGAGGGAGTGAAAGTAGGAGAACTATGTCATGAGTTTATTCCCGATTATTCATTTGGATCGGGTAAAAGTGCCTCGGTCTTTTATCCTTATAATGTTTATAATAAAGCGTTTGGCGAAGGAATAGTATTGGATAACGGAGGAAGAATAGACTATTTGACTACCGTTTATACGCCGGGTACCAATACAGAACCATTCACCTCTCTGTTTACAGAAGACGGAGTAAATTTTATAACCGGTGATTATGTGGGTTATTTGGACAATCAGGTAAACGGACTTCGCCCTTATTTGGCTACTGATAATGAAGGCAACTCGTATCGGGTGATGAAAATCGGTACACAGTATTGGATGGCGGATAATTTGCGGACGATAACAAACAGTGTAGGAGCTATTTCTCCGGAGTGGAAAAAAGATGCTAATCCGCGATATGCTGTATATGGTTTCCCTGCCGGCATTACGCAGGATAGTCGGGCTATTCGCAATCAATATGGACTGCTGTACAATGCAGGTGTATTTTCCGGTGGTACGTCCTTGGTCTCTAAAGGCTGGAAGATACCGAATCATTTGGGAGACTGGGATACATTGCGGGATTTCTTGGGTGGAGACCCTAAAGTGGCCGAGGCATTGAAGATTGCAGGGTTTGTCGGAAAACCCGGGGGGCGGCGTAATGCAGATGAACCTTTTGCTTTCCAGGAAAAAGATGAAGTTGGGTATTGGTGGTTTAACAGTGTTGATGGGAGTAATTGCTGGGCGCTTTCCGTCAATCCATCGGATGTGTCCGTACCGCAATGCACGGATACATATAGTCGTGGTTACGGGTTTAGCATACGTTTTATTCGTCAGTAACACCTTATTGTCTACTCTAAAACTTTAAACTCTCTGTAGAAAAACATCCGGATGTTTTACGTCACAACATCCGGATGTTTTGTGTTAGAACATGGGGATGTTTTAACGCACAACATCCCCATGTTTTATTGGCCCAATCTTAATTCAATCTTTCTGCTCTTTTCTTCTTTCCCTGATTTTTATTGATGTTTCTTTGCTTTCTTCCTTGAAGGCTTATCGTAAAATTGGTATGTTTGTGCTGTTTATATTAAATTTGTATATATTCTGAAAGCGGATTTTATAAGGAATAGTTCGAAATATAGGATTCTGAATGATAAATACGTACTTAAAGATGGGCTTTGCTTACAATTATTTTGTTTTAGGTGATTTTTTTCTTCAATTTGTTTGGAGTTTATAAAAAAGCACTTACCTTTGCAGCACATAAAGAAAGAAAAACAGAAGTTATGAATAATCATACATCAATTAACCTGGCAGTCCTGCATATTATTCGCGTCGTGGTGATTCCATCAAGAGCGTGAGAAAGGTTATGTATGTATTCGTACAGATAGAAGATATGATTTAGAGCCTTTCTCACTACAGTGGGGAAGGCTCTTTACTTAAAAGGAATATTGAAATGAAAAAGCAGTTACGCAGTTCGTTCAGCACACAAGGCCGTCGCATGGCGGGTGCCCGGGCACTTTGGGCAGCCAACGGTATGAAAAAAGAGCAATTAGGCAAACCTATCATTGCCATCGTCAATTCGTTCACTCAGTTTGTTCCGGGACATGTACATCTACATGAAATAGGCCAGCTGGTGAAAAAAGAAATTGAGAAGCTGGGATGCTTTGCTGCAGAGTTCAATACGATTGCCATTGATGATGGCATTGCTATGGGGCACGACGGAATGCTCTATTCGCTTCCTTCCCGGGATATCATTGCCGATAGTGTGGAATATATGGTGAATGCCCATAAAGCGGATGCCATGGTATGTATCAGCAATTGTGACAAAATCACTCCGGGAATGTTGATGGCGGCTATGAGGCTGAATATTCCTACTGTATTTGTATCCGGAGGCCCGATGGAAGCCGGTGAATTGGACGGGCAGCATTTGGACCTGATTGACGCGATGATTAAGTCGGCCGACGAAAGTGTGAGCGATGAAGAAGTTTCCAAAATTGAGAACCGGGCCTGCCCCACTTGCGGGTGCTGTTCGGGGATGTTTACTGCCAACTCGATGAACTGCCTCAACGAAGCGATTGGTCTGGCACTCCCCGGAAACGGAACGATTGTGGCGACTCATGCCAACCGTACCCAATTGTTCAAAGATGCTGCGAAACTGATTGTGGAAAATACCTATAAATATTATCGGGACGGTGATGAGAGTGTGCTTCCCCGGAGCATTGCTACCCGTGAAGCTTTCTTGAATGCCATGACACTGGATATTGCGATGGGGGGATCTACCAATACGGTACTCCATCTGCTGGCGGTAGCCCATGAAGCAGGAGCGGACTTTAAAATGGATGATATCGATATGCTGTCGCGCAAAAGCCCGTGCTTGTGTAAGGTGGCGCCGAACACTCAGAAGTATCACATTCAGGATGTGAATCGTGCCGGGGGTATTATGGGGATTATGGGACAACTTGCCAAAGCCGGATTGATAGATACATCCGTGGCCCGTATCGATGGGATGACATTGGGTGAAGCAATTGATAAATATGATATAACAAGCCCGAACGTATGTGAAGAGGCTATTAAGAAGTATAAGAGTGCGGCTGCCGGAAAGTTCAATCTGGTGCTCGGCTCTCAGGACGTCTATTACAAAGAACTGGATACGGATCGTGCCGAAGGGTGCATTCGCGATATGGAACATGCATATAGCAAAGACGGAGGACTGGCCGTACTGAAAGGAAATATAGCTCAGGATGGTTGTGTGGTGAAAACAGCCGGTGTGGACGAAAGTATCTGGAAGTTTACCGGTCCGGCAAAGGTCTTCGATTCACAGGAAGCCGCCTGCAATGGGATACTCGGAGGAAAAGTTGTCAGCGGAGATGTAGTCGTCATCACGCACGAGGGTCCGAAAGGAGGTCCCGGTATGCAGGAGATGCTTTATCCCACCTCTTATATTAAATCGCGCCATTTAGGCAAGGAGTGTGCGCTGATTACCGACGGCCGTTTCAGTGGCGGTACATCGGGACTCAGCATCGGTCATATCTCTCCCGAAGCGGCCGCCGGAGGTAATATCGGGAAGATCAAGGATGGTGATATCATCGAAATCAATATCCCCGAACGGACTATCAACGTGCGACTGACCGATGAAGAATTGGCAGCACGTCCGATGACTCCGGTCACTCGTGAACGCTATGTGCCTAAAAGTCTTAAAGCGTATGCCAGCATGGTAAGCTCTGCCGATAAAGGAGCGGTGAGACTGATTGATTAACCACGGAGTTGTTTCAATCGTAAATTGTAAATCGTAAAATCGTAAATTTTAGTACATGAGTAAAGATATAATTTCAGGCGGTGAAGCATTAATGCGTTCTTTGGAATATCATGGTGTAAAGACGATCTTTGGTTATCCCGGAGGTTCCATCATGCCGGTATTCGATGCCTTATATGACCATAGGGAGACTTTGAATCACATTCTGGTTCGCCATGAACAGGGAGCGGCACATGCTGCTCAGGGGTTTGCCCGTGCTTCGGGTGAAGTAGGGGTTTGTCTGGTGACAAGTGGCCCCGGAGCTACTAATACCATTACCGGTATTGCGGATGCGATGATTGACAGTACACCGATTGTGGTGATTGCCGGACAGGTGGGAACGGCTTTTCTCGGTACGGATGCTTTTCAGGAAGTCGACCTGGTAGGTATTACACAACCGATCACAAAGTGGAGTTATCAGATTCGCCGTGCCGAAGATGTTCCGTGGGCAGTGGCCCGTGCTTTTTATATTGCCAAAAGCGGACGCCCGGGACCGGTAGTGCTTGACTTCGCGAAAAATGCTCAGGTGGAGAAGGCGGAATATTCTCCTACAAAGCTTGATTTTATACGCAGCTATGTGCCTGTACCCGAGACCGATCCGGAGGCTGTGAAAGTAGCTGCCGAATTAATTAACGGTGCGGAACGGCCCTTGGTATTGGTAGGTCAGGGTGTGGAGTTGGGCAATGCCCAGCAGGAACTGCGTGCTTTTATCGAAAAAGCAGGCATGCCCGCCGGATGTACGCTGCTGGGACTGTCGGCCTTGCCGACTGAACACCCTCTGAATAAAGGTATGTTGGGAATGCATGGTAATCTCGGACCGAACATGAACACCAATAAATGTGATGTCTTGATCGCTGTCGGTATGCGTTTTGACGACCGTGTGACCGGCAATTTAGCCACCTATGCTAAACAGGCTAAAGTGATTCATTTTGATATTGATCCGGCTGAGGTGAATAAGAATGTACATGCGGATGTGGCAGTACTGGGTGACTGTAAAGAAACACTTGCCGCGGTAACGGCATTGCTTCAACCCAGTGAGCATAAAGAGTGGCTGGATAGTTTCTTGCCTTATGAACAGGTGGAAGAAGAAAAGGTGATCCGTCCGGAATTGCACCCGATGGGCGATACGCTTTCAATGGGAGAAGTGGTGCGTGCAGTAAGCGATGCAACGAATCATGAAGCAGTATTGGTAACTGATGTAGGGCAGAACCAGATGATGTCTGCCCGATACTTTAAATACTCAAAGGATCGTAGCATTATTACCTCCGGAGGGCTCGGCACTATGGGATTCGGGCTTCCTGCCGCTATCGGTGCTACTTTTGGCCGACCGGACCGTACGGTTTGTGTATTTATGGGTGACGGTGGTTTGCAAATGAACATTCAGGAGCTGGGAACCATTATGGAACAGAAGGCACCGGTTAAAATCATCGTATTGAATAATAATTTTCTGGGAAATGTACGCCAATGGCAGGCAATGTTCTTTAACCGTAAATATTCGTTTACACCCATGTTGAATCCTGATTATATCAAGATTGCTTCTGCTTACGATATACCGGCCAAAAGGGTTTTCACCCGTGAAGAACTGGCTGATGCGATAGAGGAAATGATTGCGACAGAGGGTCCGTTCCTGTTGGAAGCCTGTGTGATTGAAGAGGGAAATGTATTGCCGATGACTCCTCCGGGAGGTTCGGTTAATCAGATGTTGTTGGAATGCTAATAATTTAGAGGTTATGGATAAAACATTATATACGTTAATTGTTCATTCAGAGAACTTTGCCGGATTGTTGAATCAGGTTACGGCGGTATTTACCCGTCGACAGATTAATATAGAAAGTCTGAATGTTTCGGCTTCTTCCATCAAGGGGGTACATAAGTACACCATTACAGCCTGGACTGACAAGGATACGATTGAGAAGGTTGTCAAGCAGATTGAGAAGAAAATAGACGTGCTTCAGGCGCATTATTTCACTGAAGATGAAATTTATTTCCATGAAATAGCACTTTACAAAGTGTCTATGCCGGAATTTCAGTCACAACCGGAGGCGTCGAAAGTGATCCGTCGTTATAACGCACGGATTGTAGAAGTAAATCCGGTATTTGCCATTGTCGAGAAAAATGGAATCAGTGAGGAAATTACTTCCCTCTACGAAGAATTGAGCGCATTGAACTGTGTGTTGCAGTTTGTACGTTCGGGGCGGGTGGCCATCACCACCAGTTGTTTTGAACGCGTGAACGAATTTCTGGCAGATCGTGAGACTAAATATAACTTAAGCAAAGGAGAGGAAAAAAGTAGATGAGTGATACAAATAAGATAGGAAGTTATAAGTTTATTGCGGAACCTTTTCATGTTGACTTCAAGGGGCGTTTGACAATGGGGGTGCTCGGTAATCATCTGTTAAATTGCGCCGGCTTTCATGCCAGTGAACGCGGCTTTGGAATTGCTACATTGAATGAGGACAATTATACCTGGGTACTGTCTCGTCTGGCCATCGATCTGGAAGAGATGCCTTATCAATATGAAGAGTTTACCGTACAGACGTGGGTGGAGAATGTATACCGTCTTTTTACAGACCGTAATTTTGCTATTCTGAACAAAGATGGCAAGAAGATCGGGTATGCCCGTTCGGTATGGGCGATGATTAATCTGAATACCCGTAAACCTGCCGATTTGCTGACATTGCATGGCGGCAGTATCGTGGATTATGTATGTGACGAACCTTGCCCCATTGAGAAACCTTCGCGCATCAAAGTGACAACAGACAAGCCTTCTGCTAAGTTGACCGCTAAGTATAGTGATATTGATATCAATGGCCATGTGAACAGTATTCGTTATATAGAGCATATCTTGGATTTATTCCCCATTCAATTATATATGAGGAAACAAATTCAGAGGTTTGAAATGGCCTATGTGGCAGAGAGTTATTACGGTGACGAACTTTCTTTCTTTGAAGAGGAAGTGAACGAAGATGAGTATCACGTAGAGATAAAGAAAAACGATTGTGAAGTGGTTTGCCGCGCAAAAGTGAAGTTTGTATAGTTTAAAATATAATAGGATGAAAAAAATAGTTTTTCTTTCACTGCTTTTTGTTTCTTGCCGGATAGGTGCCCAGCAGTTTCATTTGATTCCTAAAGTTGGTTTGAATTTGGCCAACACTACCGGAGAAGTGGATTCTAAAGTACGTCCCGGACTTAATGTGGGATTGGGTGGCGATGTGATGCTGACTGAACGGTTCGGAATAGAAGCAGGAGTGTACTACTCAATGCAGGGAAGTAAATATAACGGTAATGGGGTTTCTTATACGGACAAGTTGGATTATATAAACATCCCGGTATATGCGAAAGAATTCATATATAAAGGATTGTATTTATTCGGAGGTCCGCAGTTTAGTTTTAATGTGAACTCTGAGAATAAAGCATCTTCCGATCATGCGACCACAGTCATAGGTATGAACGTGATTCGTACGTTTGATTGTGGTGTGGGACTTGGTGCCGGATATCAGTTTGAGCGTGGCTTGCTGGTTTCTCTTAACTATAATATCGGATTGATTAATGTAAACAAAGCGTGGGCAAGTAATTCTAATCCGAAAGCAAACAATAGTGTGGTGCAGCTTAATGTAGGCTGGCGGTTTGCACTATAATAAATAAAGAATATAAGTTTAATTATTAATAATCGGTTTTGCTTCCTGAACAAGATGAAGCAGGACTTTTAAAACAAAAAAGAAAAATGGCACAATTGAATTTTGGCGGTGTTACGGAGAATGTAGTAACCCGTGAAGAATTTCCTTTGGAAAAAGCTCGTGAAGTATTGAAAAATGAAACAATCGCTGTTATCGGTTACGGTGTGCAGGGACCGGGTCAGTCACTGAATTTGCGTGATAACGGTTTCAATGTGATCGTTGGTCAGCGTCCGGGAAAAACATATGAAAAAGCAGTGGCAGACGGCTGGGTTCCGGGTGAAACACTGTTCGGCATCGAAGAGGCTTGCGAGAAAGGTACTATTGTGATGTGTCTGTTGTCAGATGCTGCCGTAATGTCTGTATGGCCTACTATCAAACCTTACCTGACTGCCGGAAAAGCGCTCTACTTCTCTCATGGTTTTGCAATTACCTGGAGTGACCGTACCGGTGTCGTTCCACCGAAAGATATCGATGTGATCATGGTTGCTCCCAAGGGATCGGGCACTTCACTTCGTACGATGTTCCTTGAAGGCCGTGGACTGAACTCTTCATACGCTATCTATCAGGATGCTACCGGAAGAGCTATGGAGAGAACCATTGCATTAGGTATTGGGGTTGGTTCAGGATATTTGTTTGAGACTACTTTCGTTCGTGAAGCTACTTCTGACCTTACAGGCGAACGCGGTTCACTGATGGGAGCTATACAAGGACTGCTGCTGGCTCAGTATGAGGTTTTGCGTGAAAACGGTCATACTCCATCTGAAGCATTTAACGAAACTGTAGAAGAGCTGACTCAGTCATTGATGCCTTTGTTTGCTAAGAATGGTATGGATTGGATGTATGCCAACTGTTCTACGACAGCTCAGCGTGGTGCTCTTGATTGGATGGGCCCGTTCCATGATGCTATTAAACCTGTTGTTCAGAAACTATATAATAGTGTAAAGACCGGTAACGAAGCACAGATCTCTATCGACTCTAATTCAAAACCGGATTATCGCGAGAAGTTGGAGGCCGAACTGAAGGCATTGCGTGAAAGCGAAATGTGGCAGACGGCTGTAACTGTTCGTAAACTTCGTCCGGAGAATAATTGATCTGAATAGATTATGCAACTTGTGGTAAAAGGAGGAAACTGCTGTTTTCTCCTTTTATTTTGCTTGTAATCAGTGTTTTAAATCTGTATTGTTAGAATGCTATGTTGTAGAGTATGAAAAATAATGGAATGTTTGGATAGATAAGTCAAGTTTAATATATATCTTTGTGGCCTGATCAAACAACAAACAATATTATCAATATGAAAAATCGTATTTATACAATGAAAGGGATGCTGGTTACATTACTGGGTGCTTTTTTACTAGGGTATGCACTAACAGGTTGTATTGATGAAAAAGATCATTATAAACCGGACGATAAAACATCAGGAGTGCCTAACTCTTTTGATTTTGCGACTACTCAGGATGTGCAATTGGATCTAAAGTATGATATTCCTGTGAAAGATTATCAGGTTTTGTTTGAACTCTATTTTGAAAATCCGTTGACGACAGATGCCGAAGGACAGGTGGTGAAACGTACTGATATCACTCCCAAGGTTGTGAGAATGACTGATGGAACCGGAAAATATCGTGCCAAGGAGACGGTACCGGCCTATGGGGAGGAGGTTTATATCTATACTTCTTATATCGGAGTGCCGATGTTGTATAAGACTAAAATAGTAGGGAATACGATTACAGCCGATATAAATTGGGATACGGCGGCAGAGGAGTCTGTTCAGACACGTGCCGAAGGCGAGTATCAGACAGTGCCTCAGGGATTTTATACTTTAGGCAGTTGGAACGTGAAGGGACGGCCTAATTATCTGGATAGTGAAGGGGTAATAGAATTGACTCCTTCGTTTTATCAGACGATTAATCAAACAATTCCGGAAGGTGGAAATTGTTCTCAGAAATATCGCCAATCTGTTGATATTGTTGTCAATGACGAATTGGGAGCCGAAATAAAGGTACGTTTTGTCGGAGGTACAAGTTCGGCGTACAGTGCTTTCGGATATTATTGTTATCCGGAAGGGGCGGATGTAGGACAGATACGGAATGCTAAGAAGTATGTAGTATTTCCCAATACGAAAACCGGAGTCGGCATAAAAGGCGGAGAGTGTGTGAAGTTACATTATATTGATGTAAATGGCGAAGATCAGGGAACTGTTTTTCCAAAAGGAACAAAGATTGGCTGGTTTATCAGTAACAATGCCTTTACGAGAAAGGGTACGACTCCTACCGGCAATGTGGGTAAAGGAGGCGGAATGTTTTATTCAACCACTGCCTTGAATTCAGATAAGCGTACACATACGGCTGCATTTAAGATCAATAATTTTATTGTTTTATCGTTTGAAGATTGGGATAGTCGGGATTACAATGACGTGATGTTCAATATCTGGTCTAATCCGATTGAAGCTATTGCTCCGGATGTACCTTCGGTAGATCCGATAGATCCGGATGATGCGTCAGTTGCTTATAGCATGACTTATAAAGGTATTTTAGCTTTTGAAGATAATTGGCCTTCTAAGGGTGATTACGATTTGAACGATGTAATTGTGAAATATAGCTCTGTGTTAAAGTTCAATACCAAAAATCAGGTGCTTTCCGCTGAAGATACGTTCACGGCAATGTGGTCCGGAGCTCTCTTTAAGAATGGCTTTGGCTATCAACTGAATACTGATAGAAGCAATGTGGAATGCAGTATATTGGAAGGAAAATCGGGATGGGACAAACAAGGATTGGATAAAGATCTGGAGCAGGCCACCATTTCGGTGTTTGCCAATGCGATTGAAGAGACGGGAGAGAACACCAAAACCTCTACTTTTAAGATTCAGAATATATTTAAACAGCCTGTCGACCATGAGGCTTTCGGGGTAGCTCCTTATAATCCTTTCATCTTCTTGCATCAGAATACAGACAAGAACCGTACAGAGGTGCATTTGGTAAATCATGAGCCGACCTCTAAGGAAAATATGGATCTATTCAATACTCAGCAGGATTTGTCGGATAAAGATAAAAACATCTATTATGTGTCCGACCAGAATTATCCTTTTGCCATTCATCTGGCAGATGTCGAGTCATTCAATACAGCAGAGAAAGAGCCTATTGATAAGTCGTATCCCCGTTTTGCTTCATGGGCACAATCCGGTGGAACGACAGATAAGGATTGGTATTTGAAGAAATAAGCTGATGTCGTTTTTATCTTAAATAATAAGGGGAGAATGTTCCAAACCATTCTCCCCTTATTATTGGGTCTTAAATAGAAACAGAAGTTACCGACGGAATAAGGATATCGGCATCAGGCTCCTTGGCTGATGTGGCGGATATATCCGATCAACTTTTTATAGAAAGCATGTTTACTCATCGTGACTGCATCTCCCAATATAACCAGTTTCATTCGGGCACGGGTGATGGCTACGTTCATTCGGCGCAAGTCGTTGAGAAAACCGATTTGTCCATCTTCGTTAGCGCGGACGAGACTGATGAAAATGACATCACGCTCCTGTCCCTGAAAACCATCTACTGTATGGATGGTGATCTGGCTACGGAAGGGGCGGAAGAATGAACAGCCTTTGAGTTTTCCTTTCAGATACTGCACCTGCGCTTTGTAAGGGGAGATAAGGCCGAAATCTATACGCTCTTCCAATACACGCTTCTCGCCGATTTTGCGGATGTATGCTTCAAGTTCTTGCAACAATAAGTTTGCTTCCGGTTTATTGATGCGGCCGAAGCTTTCTCCTACAAATTCTTCGTGGAACTCCATTTCGGAGGTGTCAATCCAACTCATGGGCAGGTCCAGATCGAGTATGCCCCGGTTGGTCACTTCGGGGGCGGCTTGTAGTTCGCCTTGGTAGAACCATTCGGAGGAGAATTGCATGATAGACTGATGCATGCGGTACTGAACTTTCAGGAGTGAGACCGTTTCCTGCTTGTTGGCTGTTACTTTTTCCATTAATGTTTGTTCCAACCCGTTCCGGGCCGCTTCTATGCATTTTATTGTGGGAGGCAACTGACAATGGTCTCCGGCAAAGATGACGCGGTCTGCTTTTCGGATGGCTATCCAACAGGCAGCCTCAAGGGCTTGTGCGGCCTCGTCGATAAAGAGTGTGGTAAATCGCCGGCCGGTCAGGATGCGGTGGTTACTGCTGACCAATGTGGAAGCGATGACCCGTGCCCCCGAAAACAGATCTTCATTGATTTGTATTTCCAGTTCCGTGGCACGCTCCCTCAGATGATTGATGCGGCTACGTGCAGCTTCCCGTTCCGAGTAACTGCTTTTGCGCATCCGGTTTCCCATTTCCCGGATCGACTTACGTATTCCCCAGAGTTCGGTATAGGCCGGATGCCCCTCGAAACGGCGTTCGTAAGTAAATGAAAGCATCTTGTCATTCACCCGGCTCGGATTGCCGATACGCAATACAGGCACTCCGCGGTCCACCAGTTTCTCGGCAATCCAGTCGACGGCCGTGTTGCTTTGTGCACAGACCAGGACTTGATTTTCGCGGTGCAGGGTCTCGTAGATGGCTTCTACAAGGGTGGTGGTCTTTCCGGTCCCCGGAGGACCGTGAACGATGGCTACGTCTTTGGCGCAAAGTACTTTGTTGACTGCTGCTTCCTGAGTGATGTTCAACCAAGGGAAACGGACCGGATAGGTTTCCCTCCAGCGGGAGGGTTGCTTGCTTAGCAATATATCACGCAGTTCGGCAAGGCGGTTGCCTTTGGCGCGAATCACATCTTCCAGTGCTTCGAACATGGTGCGATAGGAGGTTTCATCAAAATAGAGTTGTACTCCCAGACGTTCTGCTCCTTGTATTTCAAGTAGAGATCCGGCACCGGGTACGGCTACTACCATACGCTCCTCGTCGGCATAACTGACTGTACAGATGGAATTGAAATAATGTATTTTTCCGTCATATCCCTGTTCGAAAAAGCAAACCGGACGTCCGAATTCGAATACATGTTCGATGTCTTTATCTTCTTTCCGTTCTATTTCGATGACCAATTGGTTCAGTGAATTGTAGAAACTCCGTCCCGTCCCGACCGGATACCAGCAGAGTCCTCGTTTTACTTTCCGTGCAATGCCCATCGTCTCTGTTTGCCGACGGAACTCTTCTTTCTCGTATTCATATTCCATGCGTAGCAAAAGTTGCTGATGCTGGAGATCGCTGAGTGGAGAAGAAGATTTTATTTTATTATCATTCATCTTGATTAGCTGTAAGTTATATGCTAAGAACTATAGTTATGGAATGACTACAAATTACGAAAATTATGCAGAACCTGTCACAGTCACTTGTAGCTTGTAGCATCTGATTTGTAGCAGCTATACTTATAGCTTCTCACAAAATTTCCCGCAAAGATAACAATTCTGTTTCCGGATTGGAATAAACATTTCAATTTGTTAAACCTTTCTTTCGTATAATTGGTTATAATAAATAGAAGAACAGATAAAACCGAAATTGTTATGGTATATGATTTGAATATGTTGAAGAGCTTCTATGCTTCCTATAAAGGGAAAATGGAGCATGTTCGTGCAGCACTGAAGCGTCCTTTGACGTTGGCTGAAAAGATTTTGTATGCACATTTGTATAATGTGGCGGATTTAAAAAATTATGAAAGGGGTGAAGACTATGTCAACTTCCGCCCAGACCGCGTTGCAATGCAGGATGCAACGGCTCAAATGGCCTTGTTGCAATTTATGAATGCGGGTAAAGAAGCGGTGGCAGTACCTTCCACGGTTCATTGCGACCACCTGATACAAGCTTATCGGGGGGCTGAACGCGATATTGAAACTGCTACACAAACCAATCGGGAGGTGTACGATTTTCTGCGTGATGTCTCTTCCCGTTATGGCATCGGTTTCTGGAAACCGGGAGCGGGTATCATTCACCAGGTAGTACTTGAAAATTATGCTTTTCCGGGTGGGATGATGGTCGGTACAGACTCACATACTCCCAATGCAGGAGGTCTCGGAATGGTAGCTATCGGTGTAGGCGGAGCCGATGCTGTGGATGTAATGACAGGTATGGAGTGGGAACTTAAGATGCCAAAACTGATTGGAGTCCGTTTGACAGGCGAGTTGAACGGATGGACAGCTCCGAAAGACGTGATACTGAAGCTGGCGGGCATCTTGACCGTGAAGGGTGGAACGAATGCCATTATCGAATATTTTGGCCCGGGTACAGCTTCGCTATCGGCTACAGGAAAGGCCACCATCTGCAATATGGGTGCCGAAGTGGGGGCAACTACTTCACTATTCCCGTATGATGAACGGATGGCTGTTTATCTGAAGGCAACCGGACGTGAAGAAGTAGCTGCGATGGCTGACGGTGTAGCTACCGACTTGCGTGCAGATGACGAAGTGATGGCACGACCGGACGATTTTTATGACCGGGTTATTGAGATAAACCTTTCCGAACTGGAACCTTATATTAATGGTCCGTTTACTCCGGACGCTGCTACTCCTATTTCAGAGTTTGCGGAGAAAGTGATAACAAACGGTTATCCTCGGAAGATGGAAGTGGGATTGATAGGGTCTTGTACCAACTCTTCTTATCAGGATATCAGCCGTGCCGCTTCTGTTGCCCGGCAGGTGAATGAAAAGAATCTGGGAGTAGCGGCACCGCTGATTGTGAATCCGGGATCCGAACAGATTCGTGCTACGGCCGAGCGTGACGGCATGATGGATGTGTTCGAAAAGATGGGAGCTACGATTATGGCTAACGCCTGCGGTCCCTGTATCGGACAGTGGAAACGCCATACGGACGATCCGACCCGTAAAAATTCGATAGTGACTTCTTTTAACCGTAATTTTGCCAAACGTGCCGACGGTAACCCGAATACTTTTGCTTTTGTGGCTTCTCCTGAAATTGTTTTGGCATTGACTATTGCCGGAGACCTTTGTTTCAATCCGCTGAAAGACCGTTTGGTGAATCATGACGGTGAAAAGGTGAAACTCAGTGAACCTCAAGGTGACGAACTTCCATCAGCCGGATTTGTAGCCGGTAATCAGGGATATCAGGCTCCCGGCGGTGAGAAAAACGAGATCAGAGTGGCTCCCGATTCTCAACGTTTGCAGTTGTTGACTCCTTTCCCCGCATGGGATGGCAATGATTTTCTCAATATGCCACTACTTATCAAAGCACAGGGCAAGTGTACGACAGACCATATTTCGATGGCGGGTCCCTGGCTTCGGTTCCGGGGGCATCTGGAGAATATATCTGATAATATGCTGATGGGAGCGGTGAATGCTTTCAGTGGCGAAACGAATAAGGTATGGAATCGTTTGACCAATACCTATGAAACTGTTTCGGGCACGGCTAAACAGTATAAGGCGAACGGTATCTCTTCCATTGTTGTGGCCGAAGAAAATTACGGTGAAGGTTCCAGTCGTGAGCATGCCGCTATGGAACCGCGTTTCCTTCATGTAAAGGTGATCTTGGCTAAGAGTTTTGCCCGTATCCATGAGACTAATCTGAAAAAGCAAGGTATGCTGGCTGTTACATTTGCAGACAAGGCCGATTATGACCGGATTCGTGAGCACGATTTGATTTCGGTAGTCGGACTGAAAGAGTTTTCACCCGGACGCAATCTGGAGGTGATATTGCACCACGAAGATGGTACGGAAGAACGGTTCGAAGTACAACATACTTACAATGAACAACAGATCGGCTGGTTCCGTGCCGGTTCTGCTTTGAATGCAAAATAGCCTTCAGAGGGCTTTCAGGGGCTCGCTTTTAGGTTTTAAAATCAATAGGACTTAGGTTTTAAACCAATGGGCCTTTAGTTTAGAGGGTAAGGAGTGTTGGTGTTAAACCAACGAACCTTTACTTCGGAACACGATTGGAGGAGTATATAAAAAGATAAATAGATGAGTAAAATTACCAAACAGCAAAATGGAGGATTGTCAGTGCCGGATGTACCGACAATACCTTTTATAACGGGTGACGGAGTAGGAGTGGAAATAACTCCGGCCATGCAGGCGATAGTAGATGCGGCGGTAGACTTGTCGTATGGTGGTACCCGGCGTATCGAATGGAAAGAAGTATTGGCCGGTGAACGTGCTTTCCGGGCCACCGGTTCGTGGTTGCCAGACGAAACGATGGAGGTTTTCAAGGAGTATCTGATAGGCATCAAAGGACCGTTGACTACTCCGGTAGGAGGAGGAATACGTTCGTTAAACGTGGCTTTGCGCCAGACACTCGATTTATATGTTTGCCTGCGTCCGGTACGCTGGTTCCGTGGAGTGGTGTCTCCGGTCAAAGAGCCCGAAAAGGTGAATATGCACATCTTTCGTGAGAATACGGAAGATATCTATGCCGGTATCGAATGGGAAGCAGGCACTCCGGAAGCTAAGAAGTTCTACCGGTTCTTGCACGAAGAGATGGGAGTCAGTAAAGTACGTTTCCCCGAAACCTCTTCTTTTGGCGTGAAACCGGTTTCGCGTGAGGGAACGGAGCGTCTGGTACGTGCTGCCTGCCGTTATGCGTTGCAGCATGAATTGCCTTCGGTCACCTTGGTACACAAAGGCAACATCATGAAATTCACTGAAGGAGGTTTTAAGAAGTGGGGATACGAATTGGCTGAGCGGGAGTTTGCAGATGCTCTTGCTTCAGGTAAACTGGTGATCAAAGATTGTATAGCCGATGCCTTTTTGCAGAACACTCTTTTGATTCCTGAAGAATATTCAGTCATTGCCACCTTGAATCTGAACGGAGATTATATTTCCGACCAACTGGCAGCAATGGTAGGAGGCATTGGTATTGCACCGGGAGCCAATATCAATTATGATTCCGGACATGCCATCTTTGAGGCCACTCATGGGACGGCTCCCAACATTGCCGGAAAGAATGTGGTGAATCCCTGTTCACTGATACTTTCGGCCGTTATGATGCTTGAATATATAGGCTGGCAAGAACCTGCCGATCTTATTGTCGAGGCGCTTGAAGCCAGTTTTGCCGAAGGGAAAGCCACTAATGACCTGGCACGTTTCATGCACAAAGGCCAGCCACTCTCTACTTCAGAATTTACCCGGGAAATCATTAACCGAATTAAAAATTAATACCTTCAGGACATGAAAAAAGAATATTTGATTTATAAACTCTCCGAGGCAATGAAGGATTGTACCCGGATTGATAACGAATTGTTTCCAAAATTTGACGTTAAACGGGGGCTTCGCAATGAAGACGGTACAGGTGTATTGGTCGGATTGACTAAGATTGGTAATGTCGTAGGATACGAACGAATCCCCGGAGGTGGTCTGAAGCCGATCCCAGGAAAGTTGTTTTACCGTGGATATGACCTGGAAGATTTAGCCCACGCCATTTTAAAAGAAAAACGTTTCGGATTTGAAGAGGTGGCCTACCTGCTGTTATCCGGCAGTTTGCCCGATAAGGAAGAACTGGCTTCGTTTCGCGAGCTGATCAATGATAATATGCCTTTGGAGCAGAAGACCAAGATGAATATCATTGAACTTGAAGGAAACAATATTATGAATATTCTGGCGCGCAGCGTACTTGAGATGTATCGTTTCGACCCTAATCCGGATGATACTTCACGTGACAACCTGATGCGTCAGAGCATCGATCTGATCTCGAAATTCCCGACTATTATTGCTTATGCTTTTAACATGTTGCGTCATGCCACCTTCGGGCGTTCGTTGCACATTCGTCATCCGCAGGAGAATCTGTCGATTGCCGAAAACTTTCTCTATATGCTGAAACGCGATTATACCGAACTGGATGCGCGTACACTCGACCTTTTGCTGGTGCTTCAGGCAGAGCACGGAGGAGGTAACAACTCTACGTTTACTGTCCGGGTAACTTCGTCTACCGGTACAGATACATACTCGGCCATTGCTGCAGGTATCGGTTCGCTGAAAGGCCCGCTTCACGGAGGAGCCAATATTCAGGTAGCCGATATGTTCCATCATTTACAGGAAAATATTCAGGACTGGACCAATGTAGATGAAATCGATACCTACTTTACCCGTATGTTGAATAAGGAGGTTTACAATAAGACCGGATTGATATATGGCATCGGGCATGCTGTGTATACCATTTCCGATCCGCGAGCTGTATTGCTGAAGGAACTCGCACGCGACTTGGCACACGAGAAAGGCCGTGAACGTGAGTTTGCTTTTCTTGAACTTTTGGAGGAACGTGCTATCGCTACTTTCGGTAAGATTAAGAATAATGGGAAAACAGTATCCAGCAACGTTGATTTTTATTCTGGTTTTGTTTATGAGATGATTGGCCTGCCGCAGGAAATCTATACCCCCCTGTTTGCCATGGCGCGTATCGTGGGTTGGTGTGCCCATCGCAACGAAGAGTTGAATTTTGAAGGCAAACGTATCATTCGTCCGGCTTATAAGAATGTGTTGGAAGAAGAACAATATGTACCGTTAAAGAAACGGTAAAAGAGAAGCTTGAAGTCAGAAGTTCACCGCAGATTGCACAGACTGGCACCGGCATTGATTGATTATCTGTCAGTTGTATGTTTGTACCGTCTGCCAATCTGTGGTAGAACAGACTTTTGTGATACGCTTGCTTTATTTTCGTAAACTATTTGTCCCTTTAAAGTTTTTCTTTTAACTTTGTCCTTGTATAAAATCTTGGATATGAGTATAGAAAGCTTTAATCTGCTTCTTTTAGTAATGGGCCTGATGGCTTTGGTCGTATTCATAGCCCTTTATTTTGTCAGGGCGGGATATGGCATGTTTCGCAGCCGTTCCTGGGGAATCTCGGTGAATAATAAGATAGCCTGGATTCTGATGGAAGCTCCTGTCTTTCTGGTTATGGGATGGTTGTGGTGGCATTCCGACCGACGTTTTTTACCTGTCGAACTCACTTTCTTTCTTTTTTTCCAATTACATTACTTCCAAAGGGCTTTTGTTTTTCCTTTCCTGATGAAAGGAAAGAGTAAGATGCCGGTACTCATTCTTTTGATGGGAGTGATCTTTAATATTCTCAACGGACTGATGCAGGGAGAATGGATATTCTATCTTGCTCCCTCGGACTATTATGCAACCGGATGGCTGCTGACTCCTTGCTTTTGGGTAGGAACCCTTTTATTTTTTGCCGGAATGGGGATCAACTGGCATTCGGATTCAGTTATCCGTCATCTGCGTGCTCCCGGAGATACCCGTCATTACCTTCCTCAAAGAGGCATGTATCGATATGTGACCTCTGCCAATTATTTGGGTGAAATTGTAGAGTGGGTAGGCTGGGCTGTTCTCACTTGGTCTTTGTCCGGCTGTATTTTCGCCTGGTGGACTGTTGCCAATCTTGTTCCGAGAGCAGATGCTATCTGGCATCGCTATCGGGAAGAGTTTGGGACGCAGGTCGGATCGAAGAAACGAATTTTCCCTTTCCTATATTAAAACACACAGTACTTATGAACACACATTCTGCTTCTAAGCTTTTCACACCGGTTACCATCGGACCGCTCACTTTGCGTAACCGTACCATCCGTTCGGCGGCTTTTGAAGGCATGTGTCCAGGAAATGTCTCCCATGTTACTCGATTACCATCGTTCTGTGGCCGCCGGAGGCGTGGGAATGACTACCATTGCCTATGCTTCGGTAACACGCAGTGGACTGTCGTTTCCACGGCAATTGTGGCTCCGTCCGGAAATTATTCCCGGTTTGCGTGAAGTGACTGCTGCTATTCATGCCGAAGGTGCCGCCGCCAGCATACAGATAGGTCATTGCGGCAATATGTCTCATAAGAGTATTTGCGGAGTTACCCCAATTTCTGCTTCATCAGGTTTCAATATTTATTCGCCTACTTGGGTGCGGGGGATGAAACGCGAAGAGTTGCCGGAGATGGCAAAAGCTTACGGGCGTGCTGTCTGCCTGGCCCGCGAAGCCGGCTTTGATGCTGTCGAGTTACATGCGGGACACGGCTATCTGATTAGTCAGTTTCTGTCGCCTTATACCAATCATCGGAAAGATGAATACGGAGGATCGTTGGAGAATAGGATGCGTTTCATGACGATGGTAATGGAAGAGGTGATGAAGGCGGCCGGCAATGATATGGCAGTATTTGTGAAGATGAATATGCGTGATGGCTTTCGGGGTGGAATGGAAATAGAAGAGACACTCGAGGTAGCCAGGCGGCTCGAATTTTTGGGCGCTCATGCGTTGGTTCTGAGCGGAGGATTTGTCAGTAAAGCCCCTATGTACGTTATGCGTGGGGCGATGCCTATCAAGACCCTGACACATTATATGGATTGTTGGTGGTTGAAATTCGGCGTCAAATTGGCGGGGAGGATGATGATACCGACTGTTCCTTTCAGAGAAGCCTATTTTTTGGAAGATGCTCTGAAGTTTCGTTCGGAAATTAAAATTCCTTTGATCTATGTCGGCGGACTTGTTTCCCGTGAGAAAATAGATGAAGTGCTGAACGAAGGGTTCGAAGCCGTGCAGATGGCACGTGCTTTACTCAACGAACCGGAGTTTGTCAATCGGATGCGTCGGGAAGAGAGCGCACGCTGTAATTGCGGTCATAGTAATTATTGCATTGGGAGGATGTACACGATCGAAATGGCTTGCCATCAGCATCTGACAGAAGAACTTCCTCTTTGCCTGAAAAAAGAAATAGAACAGTTGGAGAATAAATGATGGAACGTAAACTTGCTGTTATTACCGGTGCCGACGGCGGGATGGGAATGGAGATTACCCGTGCCGTCGCTTGTGAGGGTTATGATGTAATTATGGCTTGCTATTCATCATCAAAGGCTGAAACGAAATGCCGGGAGTTGGTGAAAGAAACGGGAAATGAAAAGATAGAGGTATGGCAGATCGACCTTGCCTCACTGGCTTCGGTAAGGGCCTTTGCTGACCGGATGTTACGGCAAAAGGCTCCTGTCGCTTTGTTGATGAATAATGCCGGGACGATGGAAACCGGATTACACATTACAGAAGATGGCTTGGAGCGGACGGTCAGTGTGAATTATGTAGGTCCTTATCTCTTGACGCGGCTTTTGCTTCCCTTGATGGGAGAGGGAACCCGCATTGTCAATATGGTGTCTTGTACCTATGCGATCGGTCAACTGGATTTCCCGGATTTTTTTCTTCGGGAGAGAAAGGGACGTTTCTGGCGTATTCCTATCTATAGCAATACCAAGCTTGCTTTGTTGCTTTTTACCATTGAACTGGCTGAACGTCTTCGGGCGCGCGGGATTACTGCCAATGCGGCCGATCCGGGCATTGTGTCTACCAATATCATACGGATGGACCAATGGTTCGATCCGCTGACAGACATTTTTTTCCGTCCTTTTATACGCACGCCCCTCCAAGGAGCGGCCACTGCAATCGGATTATTGCTTGATGCGGAAGTTGAGGGGCGGACTGCAACGTTTAATTTGAATAATCATTGTCGTCCTTTGCCGGAAAAATATACCTGTCCTGACCGAAGGACACAACTATGGGAAGAGACGGAACGGATCTTGTCGGAAAAGGGCTTCTTGCCAATAAATGATAAACGATGAACCATAAACATGTATTGTTTACCATCCACCGTTTATCTTATTACTGTTGTACTGTTATCAAATAGACAGTTCTCTCAATACATTGACGAGATCTCTCTTGACAGGTTTATCATTCTTGATGGCTTTACTGAACGGAACGTATACAATCTCGTCGTGTTCAATGCCAATCATGACATTTCGTTGATCTTCCATAATAGCGTCGATAGCGGCTGCGCCTAAGCGGCTGGCCAAAATACGGTCGTGTGCCGTCGGACTACCCCCGCGCTGCAAGTGCCCTAAAATGGTGACACGGACGTCGTATTGAGGGTATTCGTTTTTCACGCGTTCGGCATAATGCATAGCTCCTCCGGTGAGTTCGCTTTCGGCTACCAGTACGATACTGCTGTTCTTTGATTTGCGGAAACCGCTCTTTATAAATTCTTCCAATTGGTCGACTTCTGTACTGAATTCGGGGATGATGGCAGCTTCTGCTCCGGAAGCAATCGCACCGTTCAATGCCAGGAAACCGGCATCACGTCCCATCACTTCAACGAAGAACAGACGTTCGTGAGAAGTGGCCGTGTCACGGATTTTGTCGACAGCATCCAAAATAGTGTTCAGCGCCGTATCGTATCCGATGGTCGTGTCGGTGCCGTAAAGGTCATTGTCGATAGTTCCCGGAAGTCCGATGCATGGAACATCATACTCTTGCGCAAATATGCGTGCTCCGGTCAGTGAACCGTCACCACCGATCACCACAAGGGCATCAATTCCCTCTTTCACCATATTGTCGTATGCCATTTTACGTCCTTCGGGAGTTGTAAACTCTTTACAACGTGCTGTTTTCAGGATCGTTCCTCCCAGTTGAATGATGTTACTTACATTCTGGCTTTTAAATTCCTTGATCTCTCCTGTTACCAAACCTCTGTATCCTCTATATATACCTTTTACTTGCAGTCCGTTGTAGATTGCTGCACGCGTTACTGCACGAATAGCAGCGTTCATCCCCGGTGCATCACCACCGGAAGTTAAAATACCAACACACTTAACTGTTCCCATAACAATCATGTTTTTTAATTGACGTTGCAAAGATAACAAAAAGGAGTGCCCTGTATGATTAAATAACGTTAATTCATCGTCTTTTAATCTGTGCCTTTATGGCATCAGAGATTTCTTCCATCAGCCATTTAGGAGTCGATGTAGCTCCGCATACACCGATAGAATTGACACCGGGCAACAAAGAGTCGTCGATTTCGTCGGCACTGTCTATTAAATGTGAGTTCGGGTTGACTTTTTTGCATTCTTCGAATAACATTTTGCCATTTGAACTTTTTTTACCACTGACGAAGAAGACCAAATCGTGTGATGCGGCAAATTTTCGCAGGTTGGGCATACGGTTGGCCACCTGGCGGCAAATGGTATCGTAGTACTCAAAAGTTACGTCGGGAGAGATGTGTTCTTTGATATATTCCACGATTTCCCAGAATTCATCCAGTGATTTGGTTGTCTGCGAGTACAGGCGTATGCTTTTGCTGAAATCCAGCCGGCGGGCCTCATCGAGCTTTTCTATCACAATAGCCTTGCCGGTTGTCTGCCCGACCAGACCTAAGACCTCCGCATGCCCGTTCTTTCCATAAATTACGATTTGCTTTTCACCGAGGTCCTCCTGTATGTACTCCTGTTTGATCCGTTTTTGCAGGCGGAGTACCACCGGACACGTGGCATCGATGATTTCGATATTATTTTCTTTGGCAATGATATAGGTTTCAGGTGGTTCGCCATGTGCACGCAAAAGAACTTTGGCGTTATGGAGCTGTTTGAACTCTTCATGATTGATGGTAATCAGCCCCATCTCTTTCAGGCGTTCCACTTCACGGCTGTTGTGTACAATGTCTCCCAGGCAATAGAGCGTTACCCCTTTTGCGAGTTCCTCTTCGGCTTTGTGGATAGCTGTGACCACTCCAAAGCAAAAACCGGAACCTTCATCTATTTCTACTTTTACCATAATGATTACAAATGTATGATTAAAAAAGGGTGTAGCCATACTGACCGGATGGCTACACCCTTTCTTTAGGATGGCTACACCCTAACAGGCGGATGGTTACACCCTTTTGTTTTTATGCTTTTATCGCTTTCTGATATTCTGCCATCAGCCACTCTTTTTGCTCGGCGATGGTGAGATGGCTGTTATCTAATAGCAAAGCGTCGTCGGCTTTCTTCAATGGGCTGACTTCACGTGTCTGATCGATGTGGTCACGTTGCTTCACATTTTCCAGTATCTCTTCGAAGCCGGTTTCCTGACCCTTGGCTTTCAGTTCGTCATAGCGGCGTTGGGCACGAATTTCGGCGGAGGCGGTTACGAATATTTTTAATTCCGCATCCGGAAATACGGTCGTCCCGATGTCCCGACCATCCATAACAATACCTTTGGCTTTTCCCATTTCTTGTTGCTGAGCCACCATTGCTTCCCGGACAAAACCGAGTGCGCTGATCGGGCTTACTTTAGAAGAAACCTCCATTGTGCGGATTTTGTTCTCTACATTCACTCCATTTAAGTAAGTGTTGGGGAGTCCTGTTTCCGGATCGATCCGGAAAGAGATGTGGATGTTGCCGATACGTCGTTTTAATTCATCCGCATTGATTGCATCACCGTGGAAGATGCCATTTTCTATACTATATAATGTAACGGCACGATACATAGCTCCACTATCGATGTAGATGTATCCTATTTCTTTGGCTAAATCTTTAGCCATGGTACTTTTCCCGCATGAGGAAAAGCCATCAATTGCAATTGTTATCTTTTTCATTATGTTATGCAGCAGGTTTACTCCCTTTTTTAACGTATTATCTAAATTTTTTCGCCAAATATACTGTATTTTTAAAATATCTGCGTTATATTTGTGCCACAAAAGCAATAACAGCTTAAAAACCAGAAGAACACCAATTTTTATATAATAATTTTATGGAAGTAAAAAAATCGCCCAAAGCAGACCTCGAAGGTAAGAAAACCCAGTGGCTGCTGATCGGTTACGTGGTGGTGCTCGCCTTTATATTCGTTGCGTTCGAATGGACGGAGCGTGATATAAAGATCGATACAAGCCAGGCGGTAGCCCAGATTGAGTTTGAAGAGGAAATGATTCCTATCACACAACAGGAAGAAAAACCGGCCCCACCTCCCGTTGAGGTTCCCAAACAGGCTGAAATCCTGAAGATTGTTGATGACGAGGCTGATGTACAAGAAACAGCTATTGCTTCAACTGAGGATACCGGACAGAAAGTGGAAGTAAAATATGTACCGGTTGAGGTAAAAGAAGAAGAACCTGCGGAACAAGAGATTTTTGAAGTGGTAGAAGAGCCAGCTGAGTTTCCGGGTGGTATGCCTGCATGTTTGCAGTTCCTGTATAAGAATATCAAATACCCGCCGATCGCTCAGGAAAACGGAACTCAGGGACAGGTTGTTCTCCAGTTCGTTGTTGAACGTGATGGTAGCATCACCGACATTAAGGTTGTAAAGAGCGTTGACCCTTACCTTGATAAAGAAGCTCTTCGTGTGGTTAAAACCATGCCAAAATGGAAGCCGGGTAAACAGAGAGGTAAACCTGTTCGTTGTAGATTTACATTACCTGTACGATTCAGACTGCAATAATCATTGTATAGTATAATAAGAGAGGCTGCCGTCCAAGCAGCCTCTTTTCATTCAATCTCTCTTTTTATAATTTATTTATTATGTATACAGCATTTCAGCTTCTTGATAAGATCAATTCCCACATTTCAGATATCCAGTTTACACGTATGCCGGCCGGTTTGTATGACCCTATTAAATACGTTCTTTCCATGGGGGGGAAGCGCATTCGTCCGGTTCTTATGCTAATGGCATATAACCTCTATAAGGAGGATGTGACCCCTGTTTATGACCCTGCTACGGCTATTGAAGTTTATCATAATTACACTCTTTTGCATGACGACCTGATGGATCGGGCTGATATGCGCCGTGGCAAGAAAACTGTTCATAAACTATGGGGTGACAATACTGCGATTTTGTCAGGAGATGCTATGTTGGTGCTCGCCTATCAGTATATGGCTTCCTGTTCATCGCAACATCTCAAAGAGGTGCTGGATTTGTTCAGCCTGACAGCTCTTGAAATTTGTGAGGGGCAACAAATGGATATGGATTTTGAATCTCGGGAGAATGTAAAAGAAGAGGAGTATCTTGAAATGATCCGTTTGAAAACGGCGGTTTTATTGGCTGCCAGTTTGAAAATCGGAGCTGTATTGGGTGGAGCTTCTCCTGAAGATGCCGAAAATCTATACGATTTTGGCATGCAAATCGGAGTCGCCTTCCAATTGCAGGATGATTTGCTGGATGTATATGGTGATCCTGCTGTGTTTGGTAAAAACATCGGTGGAGACATTCTATGCAATAAAAAAACGTATATGCTGATTAAAGCATTGGAACGTGCCGACCGGGATCAGTTGGAGGAATTAAATCATTGGTTGAGTGCAACTTCATTCTGTCCCGAAGAAAAAATCAGTGCTGTGACCGAATTGTACACTCAGATTGGCATCAAGGCTGTTTGCGAAAACAAGATGCGTGAGTATTACACTCGTGCGATGACAAGCCTGGGTGCCGTGTCTGTCATTGAGGATAAGAAGAGTGAGCTGAAAAAGTTGATGAAGCATTTAATGTACCGCGAGATGTAATATTGCGATGCCCTATAGACGTTTGCCAAATACAGATCAAGCCAGGATACGGGCGCTGAAAACAGCGGTCGTGAAGGGTGATATGTGTGATGTCTATGATTTGCCTGTCTCACTCAAGACATTGGGAGAAGCCCGTATATTTCTGTCTAAATTTGAAACGGCGCATTCTTATTATGTACACTGTTACGCCGAGCAAAGCAGGAACAGTAAGAAACACCAGGCGAATGTAAAAACAGCCCGGCTTTATATTTCTCACTTTATACAAGTCTTGAATTTGGCCGTGATTCGTATGGAAATCAAGGAGATTCATAAGGCTTTGTATGGTTTGCCTGTGGATAACTTCAGTGTCCCCGATTTAAGTAGTGAAGCTTCCCTGGCCGAATGGGGACAAAAAATCATAGAAGGAGAACGGAGGCGTACCTCTCAAGGCGGTATTCCGATTTATAATCCTACGGTTGCTAAAGTGAAAGTGCATTATGATATATTCATGGAAGGATATGAAAAACAGAAAAACCTTCAGTCTCTCACTAATCGTAGTTTAGAACAACTTGCAGCCATGCGCATGCAAGCCGACCGGCTGATTCTGGATATCTGGAATCAGGTGGAAGCCAAATTTCAGGATGTATCGCCCAATGAGAAACGCCTGGAAAAATGTCGTGATTATGGTCTGATATATTATTACCGGACCGGAGAAATGCAGAATAAGGAGATTCTTTAAAATATGCTTGTTGATTCACATTCCCATCTTTTTCTGGATGAATTTACCGAAGATTTGCCTTTGGTCATGCAACGCGCCCGTGCTGCCGGTGTTACGCATATCTTTATGCCTAATATAGATAGTACGACGATTGAACCTATGCTTTCGGTTTGTGATACTTATCGGGACTTTTGCTTTCCGATGATCGGATTGCATCCTACTTCCGTGAACGAGTCCTATGAAAAAGAGCTTGAAATCGTTGCCAGTAATCTGGAAACTTCCGGTCGGTTCGTTGCTGTGGGCGAGATTGGAATCGATCTTTATTGGGATAAAACCTGGCTGAAAGAACAGTTGATTGCTTTTGAAAAACAAGTGCAATGGGCTCTTCATTACCAATTGCCCATCGTGATTCATTGTCGCGAAGCTTTCGATTATATATATAAGGTATTGCAACCTTATAAAAATAGTGGATTGACCGGAATCTTTCATAGTTTTACGGGAACCCCCGGTGAAGCTGCCCGGATGATGGAGTTTCCGGGATTTAAGATTGGTATAAACGGTGTAGTGACTTTCAAAAAGTCAACGTTGCCGGAAACATTGAGGTCTGTCCCTTTGGAGCGTATCGTATTGGAAACCGATTCGCCTTACCTCACTCCGGTTCCTAATCGTGGAAAGAGAAATGAGAGTGCGAATGTGAAAGATACATTAATAAAAGTTGCCGAAATATATAACGAAGATCCGGAAAAAGTTGCGGAATTGACCGCTGTTAGCGCATTAAAAGTGTTTGGAATGCTCAAATAAGCTTCACAAGATTTTAAATTTTATTAATTTAGTTGATTTATTAAAGATAAAAGAAGGATAATGCTGCAGAAGAAGAAAAAAAAGAATACATTTGTAGCTGAAAACGCTTGTGGTTCGCATTTTTTTTGTAATTTGCACCCGATTTGAGGGAAGCACCGATTGGAGAGATGCTCGAGTGGTTGAAGAGGCACGCCTGGAAAGCGTGTATACGCCAAAAGTGTATCGCGGGTTCGAATCCCGCTCTCTCCGCAAGAAGTATAAACAAGAGACGATAAGTAAATACAATAATAATAATTTAATTAATTAATCTTAAAAATTAGACACACAATGAAAAAGTTATTTGCAATTGTTGCTGTGATGGGAGTCTTAACATTTGGCTCAACTCAACTCGTTCAGGCTCAGGATGCTGCTGCCACCGAACAAGCTGCTCCTGCAGCAGACAAACCGGTTGCTGACGCTGTAGCTGAGGCTGCTGAAGCTTCTGCTCCTCTTGCTGGTGCTGAAGAAGAAGGTGGTATCCACAAAGAAATTAAAGTAAAATTCATCGAAGGTACTGCATCTTTCATGAGTTTGGTTGCTATCGCATTGGTTATTGGTTTGGCTTTCTGTATTGAACGTATCATTTACCTGAGCTTGGCTGAAATCAACACTAAGAAATTTATGTCTTCTATTGAAGCAGCTTTGGAAAAAGGTGATGTTGAAGCTGCAAAAGACATCGCTCGTAACACAAGAGGTCCTGTTGCTTCTATCTATTATCAGGGTCTGATGAGAATTGACCAGGGTATCGATGTTGTTGAAAAATCAGTAGTATCTTATGGTGGTGTTCAGGCTGGTTACCTTGAAAAAGGATGTTCTTGGATCACATTGTTTATCGCAATGGCTCCGTCATTAGGATTCTTGGGTACTGTAGTAGGTATGGTTATGGCGTTCGATAAGATTCAACAGCAGGGTGATATCTCTCCGACAGTTGTTGCCGGTGGTATGAAGGTTGCCTTGATTACTACTATCTTCGGTTTGGTTGTAGCTTTGATCCTTCAGGTATTCTATAACTACATCCTTGCTAAAATTGAAGCTCTTACAAGCGAAATGGAAGATTCTTCTATCTCTTTGCTTGACATGGTAATCAAATATAACTTGAAATACAAAAAATAATCTGAGATGAGTAAGTTAACATATAAAGTATCGTATTACGTACTGTACGCGATGTTTGCTCTTATCGTGATCGTATTAGGTTTATTCTATTTTGGTGGACAAATGGAAACTCCAATTGTATACGACATGGATAATCCCGCAAACACAGATGCCTTGCTGTACTTGATGTATGGTCTGTTTGGCATTGCTGTAGTTGCAACTGTGGTTGCTGCTATCTTCCAGTTCGGTTCTGCTTTGAAAGATAATCCAAAAGGTGCTATCAGATCATTGCTCGGACTTATTCTTCTGGTTCTTGTGTTGGTCGTAGCATGGTCTATGGGTAGTGGTGAAGCACTGACAATTCAAGGATATGAGGGAACTGATAACGTTCCTTTCTGGTTAAAGCTGACTGATATGTTCCTTTATAGTATCTATTTCTTAATGTTGGTAACAGTTCTTGCTATCATCGGAAGTAGTATCAAAAAGAAATTATCATAACTAATTGAGGAAACTCAATAAAATACAGTAACTACAATGGCAAAAGGAAATAGAAAAGTTCCTGAGATTAATTCAAGTTCAACAGCAGATATTGCATTCTTATTGCTTATCTTCTTCTTGATTACGACATCTATGGATACTGACCGTGGTCTGGCAAGACAATTGCCTCCCCCTCCCGATAAGGATCAGGTTGATAATGACGTAATTGTTAAGGACCGTAACGTTTTACAGATTCTATTGAACTATCAGAATCAGTTGATGTGCGGTGGTGAATATGTTGATGTGAAGCAATTGAGGGAAAAAGCCAAAGAGTTCATTGCCAATCCATATAACGATGAAAAATTACCGGAAAAACACGCTAAAGATGTGCCTTTCTTTGGTAATGTCATGGTTACGGAGAATCATGTAATCTCTTTGCAGAGTGACCGTGGATCTTCTTATCAGGTCTATTTTGATGTTCAGAATGAGCTGGTTGCTGCTTATAATGAGTTGAGAGATGAATTGGCTCAGGAAAAGTGGCAGAAAAACTATGCTGATTTGAATGAAGATCAGCAGAAAGCTATTCGTGAAATTTTTCCTCAGAAAATATCTGAGGCTGAACCTAAAGGAGTAAAAAAGAATAATTAATGGGAAAATTTAATAAAACAGGTAAGCGCGGGATGCCTACGCTGAATACTTCTTCACTACCTGACTTGATCTTTACATTGTTGTTCTTCTTTATGATTGTAACAACAATGCGTGAAGTTTCATTGAAGGTTGAGTTTAAGATTCCGCAAGGTACTGAGTTGGAAAAGCTTGAAAAGAAATCTTTGGTTACGTTTATCTACGTAGGTAAACCGACAGCAGAATTTCGTAAAAAACTGGGGTCTGAAAGCCGTATCCAGTTGAATGATGCATATGCTGAAGTTGACGAGATTCAGGCTTATGTAACTAACGAGCGTTCAAGTATGAAAGAGGAAGACCAACCCTTTATGACTGTGTCTTTGAAAATTGACCAGGATACTAAAATGGGTATCGTTACCGATATTAAACAGGCTCTTCGTCAAGCTTATGCACTGAAAATTAACTATTCTGCGAGAGCTCGCGAATAAGTTGATTCCATACATAGAAAAGGTCGTCTGATTAATTCCCAGACGGCCTTTTTTCTTATGAGTATGTCTGGGTTTCTGTGATTGCTTACCCATAGATTTATGTTATTCAAGATTGTGGTGCATTATTGTGTAGACCAAAAGGCGAGCGATCTATTGCTTTTGTACGATAATACAGTTTTTTACTGTTGTCAATGTTTTCTTCTTTTTAGTCTGCTTGATACAGGGTGAGTCATTGTGGGGCAGGTCAATGGTGAAGGTATAGAAGTAGTGATCAGTCTTACGACCTTGAGAACTAAAGTTCAATATCTCTGTTGATCGGTTGAAAGCTGGCTATTTTAATTTTGCCTGACTACAAGGCAATAACATCATCACTACTCCTATATTGAATTCAGGTTATTGACCTGTATAGAATTCTATGATTCGTTTGATGGATCTCTGGCAAACCGGACAAAATGTGGGATATTCATTTGTGCGCATGCGGCAATCGAATGCCGGGCGATAGATACCTTTAGCCGAGTAACCTCCCCCTTCGTATACACCTGTGGGGTATTGGCCCCTATCTGCTACCGGAGTCGGAACCGGGGTACCTTTGGTGAGCATATCTTCCCATTTGGAAGCGAAGTTGACACGTGTGGTTATGTTTTGTTCCCATGGTTCGATACTGAGTGGATAGAGGCCGTTCATCACATCTTCGTCATAGAAGTATTCATCGGCCAGACCACCGAAACTATGTCCGAATTCATGTACCACTACCGGACGGAAGTTGGGGTGATGTGCGGTGGTTAATGTGAAAGCATTGTAGATGCCGCCTCCGCCATATTGTTCTGTATTGGCGAGGATTATGATATGTTCATAGGGAATGCCTGCCAATGCGTCGTTAATTGCTTTTACACGGCTGGTAGTCAGATAGCGGTCAGAGTAGAAAGTATCGAAGTGCGAGCCGAAGGCGGTATGTTTCCATGCTCCCTGTTTCGGAGCGCTGACTCCGCTGTCTGCGGAAGGACTGGCTACGGCTATGATATTGAAACGGTTCTTCATAGACTGGAACGGTTCGTGCGAAAATAGTGCTTCGCATGCCACGGCTGCATCTTTATAGAAAGTTTCCATTTCGGCTTTCGTATATCCTTCGGCCAGGATTGCCACATCGATACATTGTTCTTCGTTTCCGCTTTTCAGCAAATATTTGTGTGGGGTGATGTGTGTGAGTCCTTTTTTATGTATCAGAATATCATTGGGCCTGACGATATGCTTCAGGTTTGCGCTTACTTCGTGTTTGTTGTTGCGCAGCGTGATTTCTACTTCCGCTGGTTTTACAGGGTAGGGCAGGAGATAAGTATTCTCAAATCCTTTGGTTACTTCTTTAGCTTCGTCTGTCTCCAGCCATTCCTGGAATAGTGAGGAAAACGAAGTGGCATAGATAACTTTTCCGCTTTCCACATCACGCATGACAATTTGCCCGTTTCCTTCCAGTGGTAATTCTGCAAGATGATGCCGTCTGCCCGCCCATGTAGGCAGTTCCGAAAGTTCGTCGAGACAAATTGATTGCTTTTCCGCATTTCCGGTGAAAAGATAATCGACGCGCAGTGTTTTGTTCGTAAAGTAGTCCGAAAAGTTTTGTGCGTATGCACATCCTGTCACGAAAAGACAGGTGAATAAGGTCAATATTAGCTTCATATCGTGTGAATTTATTGTTTTTACAAAGGTACGAACTATTGCCGATTTATTCTATTTTTACAAATAAAAGTAATAAACTATAGTATTTATTGCCGGGGAAATAACTAACTTTGCATTAGAGATTGATATATTAAAACAAATTGATTTAAAATGGGACATCATCAATTAGATACTTTAGACGAGCAGATTCTGAAGTTGATTGCCGACAATGCCCGCATTCCGTTTCTGGAAGTGGCAAGAGCGTGCAACGTTTCGGGTGCGGCTATTCATCAACGCATACAGAAGTTGACTAATCTGGGTATATTGAAAGGTTCGGAGTATGTTATCGACCCGGAGAAGATTGGATATGAGACATGTGCTTATATTGGGATTTATCTGAAAGATCCTGAGTCGTTCGATTCTGTGACCAAAGCTTTGGAAGCGATTCCGGAAGTAGTGGAATGTCATTTCACCACCGGGAAATACGATATGTTTATCAAGATATACGCAAGGAACAACCATCACCTTCTGAGTGTGATCCATGATAAACTTCAACCGTTGGGATTGGCTCGTACGGAGACGCTTATTTCATTCCATGAAGCTATCAAGCGGCAAATGCCGATCATGGTAGAAACGGACGAGGATTAAGTTTATCCCCGAACGTAATCTACGAAAGCATATGAGCAGAGATGTTTCTCATCCGCAGGATGGACTTCTCTGCTTTTTTCGTGCCATATAGTCGTATCTACAGCCGGGAAAAAGGCATCTGCTTCCGGAGCTGTGTCATCAACTTCGGTCAGGCATAGTTCGTCGGCCAAAGGCATGGCTTGGCGGTAGACACTTGCTCCTCCGATGATGTATACTTTCTCTTCTTCCTGACAACTCTTCAAAGCGGCTTCCAGCGAAGTGAACACCTCTGCTCCGGGACATTCGGTTGCCGGATTGGAAGAGAGTACCACATTCCGTCGATTGGGTAACGCTCCTTTAGGAAGCGATTCGAAAGTTTTTCGTCCCATTATGATTGTGTTTCCTGTGGTCAGCGCCTTGAAACGTTTCAGGTCGTTGGGCAGCCAGAATAAAAGCTTGTTTTGAAATCCTATGGCCATTCGGTGGTCTACAGCGGCAATAATGCTAATTCTACTCATAGTCTGGTGGAGTTATGTTATACCGCAACTTTCCCTGCAATGTGCGGGTGCGGATTGTAGTTTACTAATTCAAAATCCTCAAACCGGAAGTCGAAGATACTTTTCACATCCGGATTTATTTTCATCTGCGGCAGTGTACGGGGCTCCCGGCTAAGTTGCAGTTTCACCTGTTCCAGATGATTCAGGTAGATATGCGCATCACCCAGCGTGTGGATGAACTCTCCCGCTTTCAAACCGGTGACTTGTGCCATCATCTGTAGCAGCAGTGCATAGGAGGCTATGTTGAACGGTACACCCAGGAAGATATCGGCGCTGCGCTGGTAGAGTTGCAGGCTCAATCGTCCGTTCGCTACGTAAAACTGAAAGAACGCGTGGCAGGGAGGGAGGTTCATGTGATCCAGGTCACCGACGTTCCAGGCACTGACGATGATGCGGCGTGAATCCGGATTGTGTTTGATGGCATCCACCGCTTCACTGATCTGGTCGATGAATCCGCCGTCATAGTTGGGCCACGAACGCCACTGATAACCATAAATATGTCCCAGGTCGCCCTTCTCGTCCGCCCATTCGTTCCAGATGCGTACACCGTGGTCCTGCAGATATTTCACATTTGTGTCTCCTTTCAGGAACCACAACAGTTCGTAAATGATCGATTTCAGATGAAGTTTCTTGGTAGTGAGGCAAGGGAAGCCTTCGTCCAGGTCGAAACGCATCTGGTGTCCGAAGACACTGATGGTTCCCGTTCCGGTGCGGTCACCTTTTTCTGTTCCTTCTGCCAACACCCGGTTGAGCAGATCTAAATATTGTTTCATATGGATGGTTATACTTCTTGAGTTACTAAAAATTCCTGCCAAAGTTACAAAAACAGCCCGAATAACTTACAAGAACGGTGTGAATAAGTTCGCAAACCAACATTTAAACTTCTTCCAAGCCGATTTCTGTCTCCACATTTCCGGGGTCAGACGGGTGCAATGCAGGGTGTCGGCTTCAAAAACGTCATTTAACTGCTGAGTGATGTTTTTGTCGAAAATGAAGGCATTCGTTTCATAATCGTATCGCAGGCTCCGGCTGTTCAGGTTAGCTGTACCTACGGTGCAGAACAGATCGTCCACCATCATGATCTTTGAGTGGTGGAATCCACCGTTGTACAGATAGATATTTGCCCCTTTTTTCATCAGTTTCTGCACGGCATAGAGCGAGGCATCCGGTGTGAAAGGGATATCCGATTTGGAAGAAATCATGATTTCTACTTTCGTTCCCCGGTTCAGTGCCCTCTTGAGGGCCTTGCGGATGGAGGAAGTCGGAACGAAGTATGGATTCACGATGCGTACATCGTGTTGCGCGGCATAGATAGACATGGCATACGTGTGGCTCAGCATTCGGGAGTTCCGTTTGGGAGTGCGGTCTACGATTGCGATGATTGTGTTGCAACTGTCTGCACGTTGCGGATGATTCGGGAAATATTCTTCGCCCACGATGTTTTGTTTGGTAGTCTTGTTCCAGATGTCGAGGAAGATTTCTTGCAGAATATTCACCGCGTCACCTTCGATCCGGATGTGCATATCGCGCCAGGTACCTATCTTGGGTAGCCCGTTGATGTAGTAATCCGCAATATTCATTCCACCCGTATACCCTATTTTTCCGTCGATGACCGCAATCTTCCGATGGTCACGATGGGCTGCATGGTTGATATACGGGAACTTGAACGGATCGAATTTTACGATTTCGATTCCTTTCTCCCGGATTGCTTTCAGATGCTTCTTTTTGAGTGGCTTGTTGTTCGACCAGTTACCGAATGCATCGAACAATGCCCGTACCTTGACACCCTCTTTCACTTTTTCGCCGAGCAGGTCGAACAGTGCATTGGCTATGGAGTCGTTACGGAAATTGAAATATTCCAGATGAATGTGATGCTTTGCTCCGCGGATGGCTTCGAACAAGTCTTCAAATTTCTCCCGCCCGCTTTTGATAAGTTTCACCTTATTATTGTCAGTGATAGGGATGTTAGAGTACTCGAGGAACTGCATGACGAGAGAGTCGCTTCGAATAAATTGTGTAGTGTCCTCCCGCTGCATCAGCAGGCTGTCAATATTCTGTGTTCGGGCAGTGCCTATAGAGAGAATGATCGCTATTATTAAAACGTATAATTTCAAAACCTCAGTCTTTATTTAGTTTACAAGGAAACAAAGATACAACATCTCTGTTCTTGGCTTCTTTTTGTCAAGAGCAGATTTAATGTATATTAACAGTGTGGCGCTTTTTCGGGAAAGAATAGGAGTAATGCTTGATAACATCAGGAGATAATTGATTTACTCCTGATGTTATCGGGTGGAAGAGCCGGGCTTCGGGGGCGAAAGCTTACTGCTTTTGGCAGGAATACACCGTCTTCCGGACCGAAAGACACCGTCTGTTTCCTCCGGACGCACCGTCTTCCGGAAGATCTGCCGGTGATACCATAAAAAAAGGGAAGAGTTGCAACTCTTCCCTTTTACCTCATATTAAATTGAATATATTGTATGTATCTTGTTTACAAAGATAACGCATCCTGATCCTGAAAGCAAGTTTTTCACTTGTTTTTTAGGGCTGTTGCGCACAAATCTCTGTACGGCTTCCGGATTATCTCCGCATCAAGCCATAGACCATGCCTTGCGTGCTCCGAAGAAAGCGAGTACCAGAATGGCGATATAGAGAGATTTCGGATCGAATCCTGTTGTAAGCCCGTGTTGTACCATGGATACAAAAACTTCGCGCAGCGTACTGATAGTGGCTTGCAGACCTCCGAAGGCGAAGAACAGGATGACGCACAATACTGTGCAGACCGTTCCCCATATCTGGATCAACCGGTGGTTTCGTCCCGGTAGGTTACGCATGACGCGGCGGCTGAACCCATCATCTTTTACTTCTTGTTTTTGCTCGCTGAAGAATTGCTTCAGGAGTTTATCATCTGTTTCCGTCATAACCGTTTTGTTTTAAGTAAATTGCCAATTTGTCTTTAGCCCTCGACAGGTGCGATTTGACCGTTCCTACCGGGCATCCCGTTATTCCCGCAATCTTTTCTATACTGACATCTTCCATATAGAACAAAGTGATGCAGGTGCGTTCTATTTCTTTCAGCGTTCTGAGTGATTGGTAAACATCCATCTGTTCGCCCACATTCACTTGTTCGGTGCTGTTGACAGCATCCACTTCACGGGCATCCAGATCCGTTGTTTCCTTTCGGCTGCGAATATAATCATAAAATACGTTATAAGCAATTCTGTAAAGCCATGTTGAGAAACTTGAAAGGTTTTTAAAGTTTGCGATGTTTGTGTAGGCTTTTATAAACGTATCTTGTGCCAGGTCGTCGCTCAGTTCGCTGTCGCCGCAGGTCAGGTTCAGGAAGAAGCGCCGGACGGGCGACTGATACTTCTGTACCAATTGGTCGAAGGCCCTGGTGTTTCTGAACACCACGACCTGTGCGACTAACGATATATCATTGAGCTGGCTCATTTCTGTTCATTCTGGGTTTCGTCTCTGTGTGTAGTGAAAGGGTCTTCCGGGCGTCCGTGCTGCTGGTTGCGTGAGATGATCCACTGCCCGATTCCGGTGAACAACACCAGCAATCCGATACATCCTATGCTGAATTCGTCTGTGATGGCCCAAAGGAAGATGAACAGTCCGATTCCGGTACAGATGTTCTTGATGCCTTTCGTCCGGTAGTCCTGTGGCAGGCTATCTTTGAAAATTCCTTCCGGCAGGGGTTGTCCGGTTGCCAGTGCCTGTTCCATCAGTTTGTACTTTGCTTTCCGGTTTTTGTATCGGAAGTAGAAAGCAACGAATACGATAAAGAAAGGGAATCCGAATATCAGTATGACGACTATTAAACCTGTCAGTATACCTCCGTTAATAGCTCCTTTGCCCATATTGAACGGAAATTCGTTTCCGAAATCGAAGCTGCTGCTCTGGTAGTCGGTGTCTACGGTACTGCTGTCCACAATGTCCGTGTATTCAGCAACGAAGGTAGAGTCTGAAGAGTCATTGTTGTTTTGGGTGATGGTTTGGTTCTGTGCCATTGCCAGCGAACAGAAAGTCATAGCTACCATCAAAGCGATAAAGATACGTTTCATATTACTGTTGTTTTTTTAATTGTTTTTGTTTATTTGTCTGTTAGACGTAGTTCATAGCGCAGAAAGTTGCAAAGAGACGAAATATTTTTGATATTTGCAGCTATTAATACACAAAAGTGATGGAGCTACAAATCATACAGAGCAAGATTTACGAGATACGGGGGCAGAAAGTGATGCTGGATTTTGATCTGGCAGGATTGTATCAGGTAGAAACCCGTGTTCTGAATCAGGCAGTAAAGAGGAATAGTAAAAGGTTTCCTGTCGATTTTATGTTCCAATTGAATGCGGAAGAATGGGAAATCTTGAAGTCACAAATTGTGATATCAAGTTGGGGAGGTACCCGCAAGCTTCCTTTTGCTTTTACCGAACAGGGGCTGGCCATGCTTTCCGGGGTGTTGAACAGTGATATTGCCATCGAAGTGAATATCTCCATCATGCGCGCTTTTGTGGCTGTCCGCCAATTGGTTTCGGCCCTTCCGGTGAATGATATCACCAGGTTGCAAAATGAAATCAAAGAATTAAAAGAATATGTAGAAGAGGCATTTGCCGATTACAATGACATCAATGAAGATACGAGGATGCAATTAGAATTGATTAATCAGGCAATTGCCGAGTTGCAGGTCAACGACAAACGACCGGACGGGAAATCCCGTAATCCGATCGGTTTTATATCTTATAATAAAGGAGAATGAAATTACCTATATCATTTATCGAATCGACCCGTGCGCTGATGGGGGATGAAGAGTATCAGAAATTATCCGTTGCATTGGAGCAAGAGCCGCCTGTTAGTGTCCGGCTGAACAGCAAGTTTACTGATTCGCTGTCCTGTTCTTCCATTTCAGGGTGCATTCCCTGGGCGTCAGGAGGATATTATCTCAATCAGCGGCTGACGTTCACCTTCGATCCTCTTTTTCATGCCGGATGCTATTACGTGCAGGAGGCCTCGTCGATGTTTGTGGAACAGGTGTTGCGCCGGTATGTCACGGCTCCGGTGAAGATGCTCGATCTCTGCGCCGCTCCCGGGGGGAAGTCTACTCATGCCCGCAGCCTGTTGCCGGACGGGAGCCTGTTAGTGGCCAACGAGGTCATCCGTAACCGCTCGCAGATATTAGCAGAGAATCTGACGAAATGGGGACATCCCGATGTTGTGGTTACCAATAATGACCCTTCTGATTTTTCGCGGGTCGGTTCCTTCTTCGATGTCATATTGGCTGATGTGCCCTGTTCGGGTGAAGGAATGTTTCGTAAAGATCCCGGTGCCATAGAAGAGTGGAGCCCTGAGAACGTGGAAATCTGCTGGCAACGCCAACGCAGGATTATCACCGACATCTGGCCTTGTCTGAAACCGGGAGGAATCCTGATCTACAGTACCTGTACCTATAATACCCGGGAAGACGAAGAGAACATTGCCTGGATCAGGCAGGAATTCGGAGCAGAACCGCTGCCGCTTACCGTTCCCGAAGAATGGAA
This sequence comes from Bacteroides fragilis, assembly GCF_019583405.1. Lineage (GTDB taxonomy): Bacteria > Bacteroidota > Bacteroidia > Bacteroidales > Bacteroidaceae > Bacteroides > Bacteroides fragilis_B. The sequence continues at coordinate 321,038 of NZ_SZUU01000004.1, forward strand.
CATTACCGGTGGTTTGCTCGTCGGGGCCGATGCGCCTGTCTACCGCTTCCTGCCTCATAAAACACAGGGAGAAGGTTTTTTCCTCGCCGTGCTTCGCAAGCCGGAAGAAGCAGAAGAAACGGATGGAGGCTTCCATTTTCCGAAAAAAAAGAAATCGAAAGGTGAAACGGCTGCTTCATCGGTATCCAAAGAGAATTTGGCCGTTGCCAGAGGCTGGTTGACAACTTCCGACAAGTATGATTTGTTGGTGAACGGTGCTGTGATTACTGCTTTTCCTGCACTTTTTCTGGATGATTTAGCTATGCTTCGTTCGTCTCTCCGCATTGTCCAGGCGGGCACGGAAGTAGCCGAAGTCAAAGGAAAAGATCTGATTCCGGCACATGGGCTTGCCATGAGCCGTCTGCTGGAAACATCGCTTTTCCCGGCCGAAGAGCTGACTTACGAACAAGCCATTGCCTATCTGCGGAAAGAAGCCATCACTCTCTCGCCCTCTGCTCCCAGAGGATACGTGCTGGTCACTTATAAAAAGATACCTTTAGGATTTGTGAAGAACATCGGCAATCGCGCCAATAATCTTTATCCGCAAGAGTGGCGTATCCGAAGCGGATATTTGCCCGAGGACATACGGACATTATGATAGTTCACTCAATATTCACACAAACAAGCTTATTAATGAAAACAAACTTTTATCATCTTTTGGTCTGGCTGGTTGCTTTTAGTATAGGTGTCCCGGCTATGGCTCAGACTGGTACGGAAAGGGTAAAGCCTTTCAGTCATTTATCTGTTTCGCTGAATGCGGGAACACTGGGAGGAGGATTGCAGGTGGCCGCTCCGTTGAACGATTATCTGGGACTTCGTGCCGGATTCTCTTTGTTGAAGTTCAATTATAATTATGATTATGACGGAACCTATGAAGGTCCGTTGCCGGCAAATGCCCGTGTCGGTTATGAGGATCCGGATAGATATTATACGGTTCCTTTGAAGGCTAAAGCGAATATGGCAAACGGAATGGTGTTGCTTGATTATTTCCCGTTCAGAAGATCAGTCTTCCATGTGACTGCCGGACTGCTTTTCGGAACATCGTCCATCCTGAAAGTGTCGGGTGAGACAGACGAACGGATTGAGGTGGGAGATATCATCATCGAGCCGGGGGCTGACGGACGTGTGGAAGCTGCTCTGAAAACCAATGCCGTGAAGCCTTACGTCGGACTCGGATTCGGGCGTTCGGTGGCTCACTCACGCGTAGGTTTCAAGTTCGAATTGGGAGCTATGTTTCATGGCAATCCGAAGATTGAAGCAACTACCGGAAAGATCGTGGAAGATGCGGTTGACCAGGAACTGAGCCGTTTCAATAAATTCCTGAAAAACTTTAAGGCTTATCCCGTACTGAACTTCCAGTTATCTTATCGGATATTCTGACGGACTTTCAGTTGAGGTGTCAAAAGCCTTTTTTACCACGGACCACACAGATTCTCATAGATAATTCATTTTGATAATCAACAGCTTGCAATTCAATCTATGTTAATCTGCGTAATCTGTGGTGAAAAGGGGGGCAACCCAACTCTTATAGTTTATTCTTATATATCTTTGCCATGGCCTTCTGATACTGGTTCTCCAGTTGTAGATAGTTCTGTTTGCTCTGATATACTACCGATACTTCTACAAAATATTCTATCATACTGATTTGTCCGCCTGTCAGTGCTTGTTTCAGCAAAGATAAATCCTGTTGCGCCTGAAAGGTTTTCTCGTATTCTTCCATTGAAGTACGTAGTGTGTGGGCTTCGCGGTAAAGTTGTGTCAGTTCCGATTCCACCTGTACCGAAGTATTGGCCCGTTGCAAGTCGATGTTCAGTGACTGTGCTTTGGCTATCTTCACTTTGTTGCGGTTCTCGAACAGGGGGAAAGAGAAACCTACGACAACTCCGTTGAAAGGCTCGCCCGATTCGGTATTCCGACGGTATCCCAGTTCCAGCTTCGGAAGCCATTGCGATTTGTTGACTGTGATTTGTTTGCGGGCAGCGGCACTTTCACTGTTGAGAGCCTGCAGTGTGTAGTCCGATGCCAGAACTTCCGTTTTCAGTTCTTCGTAATTGGTAGGAAAGATAACAGCCGGATAGTCGGAGTCTTCAAACACGACCGGTATGTTTCCGTTCAGTGCCGTCAGCTCCTGTATTTTATTCCGAAGGGCCGTTTCGTTTAACGATGCTTCTGTTTTCACGTTCAGCAGTTCCAGATTGATCTTATTGGTTTCGATCACGTTGGCATCTCCTGTTTGCAGACGTTTGGCATACATGGCAGATAGCTCCTCGGCGTTTCGCAAACGTTCTGCCAGTATCTGTTGTTGCTTGCGCAACATGATGATATCCAGACAAACATCTTTAGCCTGTAACAGGATACTTTGGCGGAATACACTTTTTTGCCCGTCAAAAGCACCGGACTTCAGTCGGTTCAGTTGATTGCGGGTGGCATACAGGCTCGGAAAGTCGAAACTTTGGGAGACTACAAGCTCACCGATCGTATTATTCTTATCTTTGTTGTTCCACAAATGGGCATACGAAAGGGTAGGGTCAGGCAGATTATTGTCCGTCCGGGCTTCCAGCTTCTGTGAGGCAATCAATTGTGCGTTGGCTTGCAACTCTTTATTATTGGTTTCGATGTTGCGCAGTACCCCGTCTATACCGGTTTGTGCCTGCAATCCGGATAGCGCAAAGAGGGTGGCGGCAAGTATGGTTATTCGTTTCATATGATTATTGGGGTTTATGGCTTCACATCTCTGAGGGTATATCGAAATTCGTATTCATCACAAAGTATCACAGAGTTCCACATCTGTGGTGCATGATGACACACTCTCAGGAGTGAGGCCTTTTATTATTTTCTTTTTCCGTTCATCATCAGATAAACAATCGGGATAATAAATCCGTTCAGGAAAGTCGACGTCAACAGACCGCCCAGGATTACCTTTGCCATCGGACTTTGAATTTCGTTACCGGGCAGACTTCCGCTTAATGCCAGCGGTATCAGTGCCAGAGCGGACGAGAGGGCTGTCATTACAATCGGGTTCAGACGGTCGAGTGATCCACGGATAACGCTGTCGTATACTCCCAATTCTTCTACCTGTTGCAGGTGGTTGTAATGGCTGATAAGCAACATACCGTTACGCGTGGCGATACCAAACAGCGAAATGAAACCGATGATGGCCGGGATGCTGATTTCTCCCGTTGTGATCAGCAAGGCAAACACACCTCCGATCAGTGCCAGAGGCAGGTTTATCAGGATGACCGCCGACTCCTTCACGCTGCGGAACTCATGATACAGCAGCAAGAAGATCACTACAATGGACATGAATGAGGTCAGTGCCAGAGTGCGGCTGGCTGCCTGCTCGCTTTCAAATTGTCCGCCGTATTCGATGTGATAACCTTCGGGGAGCTTGATTTGTTCGTCCACCTGCTTTTGAATATCATTTACCACACTTCGCAAGTCACGATCGGCTACATTGGCAGAGATGACGATTTTGCGTTTTACGTTTTCGCGGTTGATGGTATTCGGCCCCATAGCCGAAACTACGTCGGCAATGTAACTCAACGGCACTTTCTTTCCGTCCTGTGTGTCTACCATCAGGTTGCGTATCTTTTCGGCTTCGTCACGGAAACTGTTTTCCACTTTCACAATCAGGTCGAAGCTCTTACCCTGTTCGTATACTTGCGAAATCACTTCACCGGCCAATGCCACATTGATATATTCAGAGAATTCCGGCAGAGTAATGCCATATTTAGCCAGCATTTCCCGTTTGGGGGTGATCTTCAATTGCGGACGTTCGATCTGTTGTTCTACGTTCAGGTCGGCGATGCCCGGAATGTTGTCGATAGCCCCTTTTATCTGGTTGCCCAGAGAGAACATCTTGTTCAGGTCGTCACCGAACAGTTTGATGGCGATATTGGCTTTGGTACCACTGAGCATAGCGTCGATACGATGGCTGATGGGCTGTCCTATTTCGATATTTGCTCCGGTGATGGTACCTAATTTCTCTCGTACATCCGCCATCAGTTCGGTACGCGAGCGGTCTTTCAGTTCGAATGGCGCTTCTATTTCCGATACGTTCACACCTAAGGCATGTTCGTCCAGTTCGGCACGTCCGGTCTTGCGGGCCACTGTCTGTATCTCGGGGATGGATAGCAGAAGTTCCTCGGCACGGTGTCCCATCTTATCGCTCTCTTCGAGTGAGATACCCGGCAACGAACTGATGTTGATAGTGAACGACCCCTCGTTGAACGGCGGAAGGAACGAGCGTCCCAAAGTGAAGAAGAATCCCAGAGCGATGATGAATAGCCCGATGGTACTTCCCAAAGTTACGCGTTTGTGGGATAATACCCAAGTCAGTGCTTTTTCATACCCTCCTTTCATCCAGCGCGCTACGAGGGCCTCTTTCGGAAGTTTGTCCCCTTTGTCTTTACCCAGCAGATACGAGCAAAGTACCGGGGTCAGTGTCAATGCCACTATCGTCGATGCGAATAATGCTACGATGAAGGCAATGCCCAGCGGAACCAGCATGCGTCCTTCCATACCGGAAAGGAAGAAGAGAGGCACAAAGCTGACGACAATAATCAGCGTAGAGTTCAGGATAGGCATACGAACCTCTTTGGAAGCGTTGAATACCACCTGGATAACTGAAAGGCGTTCACTCTCGGGCAGGAGGCGGTTCTCACGCAACCGTTTGTATACGTTTTCTACATCGACAATGGCGTCGTCCACCAGCGAACCGATGGCGATGGCCATACCTCCCAGACTCATGGTATTGATGGTCAGTCCCATGAAGTGTAAGGTAAGTATGGAGACAAGCAGTGAGAGAGGCAGTGTTACCAGTGAAATGACCGTAGTCCGAACATTGGCAAGGAACAGGAACAAGACGATGACTACAAAGATGCCGCCCTCAAAGAGTGACTTCTTTACATTGCTGATGGAGTTCTCGATGAAACGGCTCTGGCGGAAAATGTCGGTAGATACCTTTACATCCGGTGGCAGATTCTTTTGCAGGTCTTTCAGTGAAGCTTCCAGTTTATCGGTCAGTTCCAACGTACTGGTGGAAGGTTGTTTGGTGACGGTCATCAGTACTGCGGGTTTTCCTCTTTCCGAGGCGGTACCCAGTTTGGGAGCTTTCGGGCCAATCCGGACATCGGCTATGTCTTCCAGCAGTACGGGTACGCTATTGATGCTTTTTACCACTGCTTTGCCCAACTGATCTACTTTGGCGGTAGAAAGTACGCCGCGTACAATGTACTCGTTGCCATACTCGTAAAGTACTCCTCCGTTTGCATTCAGGTTCATTCCCCGGGTGACGGTCATCACCTCGTTCATCGATACACCGTAATGACGCATACGTTCCGGATCGAGTTGAATCTGATATTCTTTCAATTCACCTCCCAATACGGCTACCTGTGCTACACCTCCGGTAGAGAGCAGGCGCGGACGGATGGTCCAGTCGGCAATGGTGCGCAGGTCGAGCATGGAAGTCGAGTCGGCTGTTAATCCGATAATCAGGACTTCACCCAGAATAGACGACTGTGGTCCCAGTGTCGGTTTACCTACATTCGAAGGAAGTTCTTCGCCTACGATGGCCAGCTTTTCGCTTACAATCTGGCGGGCAAGGTATATGTCGGTTCCCCAGTCGAATTCTACCCATACGACAGAGAATCCGTTGGTCGAAGATGAACGTACACGGCGCACACCGGTGGCACCGTTTACGGCTGTTTCTACGGGAAAAGTCACGAGTTGTTCCACCTCTTCGGCTGCCATACCGTTGGCTTCGGTCATAATGACCACCGTCGGGGCATTGAGATCGGGGAACACGTCTACTTCGGTATGCATGGCGGTATAAGTTCCGCCAATCAGCAACAGTACCGAGGCTACAAGCACCAGGATACGGTTCTGAAGAGAGAAATGTATGATTTTATTTAACACAATATTCTTTGTTTATAGTTTGTAACCTATGATTGCCGGATTTACTTCGATTGTAAATCTTCCAATCGTAAATCTTTTAATGTTCGTGACTGTGTGCAGGTATTGCGTTGCTTGCTGAAGCCAGTTTTACTTGATAAGCACCTTGGGTCACTACCCGGTCACCGGCTTTAACACCCGAAAGTATCTGTACGCTCTTACCGTTATCGGCTCCGAGGGTGACTTCCTGTTTCTTATATCCTTCTTCATCCAGTTGCAGATAGATGAAGAATAGGCCCTGTTCTTCGGTTAGTGCGGTGCGTGGAAGCGATATCACGTTTTCCATGGGTGACGACAGCAGGTATACTTCAACGAACGAACCCGGAATGATGTCACCCTTATTGTCGAATTCGAAAGTGACCGGCACGTAAAATGAATTGTCGCCGGCCGATTTGCCGAATGACAAAAGGCGGCCGTTCAATCCTTTCAGTTCGTATACTTTATCATCATATGGTGTCTTGAAATTGGCCGAACCGATGGTGCGCAGAGACGGATAGTATTTCTCCGAAACTTCGGCTCGCAGGAAGAGACGGCGGTTCTGTGTAACGCTGACCAATGGCTGGCCGATGGTCACGTAATCTCCTTCTTTCACCAGGATATTCTTTACGAACCCGGCAATAGGGGAAACCACAGCTTGTCCGCTTGCCGAATGATTCTTGGCAAGTGCTTCATAACTGATACGTGCATTTTCATAATTTTGTTCTGCTTGTGCAAACTCTTTGTCGGATACGATTTTGTTTTTTACAAGTGCTTGCATACGCTCGTACTCTTTCTTGGATATTTCGTAGGCGATGCGGGCACGTTGTACCGGGTCGCCATCGGCAATGTTGCTGGATGAAATGGTCACCAATGCAGTGCCTTTGCCCACACTCATGCCCTCGGTCACTTTACTGCGAAAACTAACGACACCGGCCACAGTAGCTACCGCTACGGATTCATCTCCCTGTGCAGCCAGCACTTGCCCGCTCGTTTTTATCACTTGTTCAAAAGCTTCCGGTGCGATGACGCTTATTTTCACTCCGGCTGCTTCAGCTTTTGCTTTCGGCAGGATGATTTCGTCACTGTGCCCGGCTACCGGTTCGGTACTTTGGCTGTGTTCTTCACCCTCGTGATCATGTCCTTCATGATCTTCGCCTTCGTGATTGTGGTTTTCACCTTCATGGTCGTGGTCATGTGCTTCTGTTCCATGGTCGTGGCCTTCGTGGTTGCCACCCGATTTACTGTTGCAGGAACCCAGGATAAACAATCCGAGGATTCCCATAAAGATAAGTTTCTTCATGATGATATAAATTCTTTACTTTTGATGATTCTGGGAAGTAGATCTGTGTAGGTTTTAAACCAAATACCTTTGGTTTAAAAACAAGGCATCGTTGGTTTTAAAGGAATATCCCATTGATTTTAAACCAACGGTCAGTAGATTCCTAACCTTACGAAATAGGGCTTATAAGCCTATACAACAGGGTATGGAGGGGCACGAAGGCCGAAGGCACAGTTGATAACCGTGCTGTGAAGAGATTCCCGGTAGGCGTAATAATTCTTAATACGCCGCTCTTGGGGCTTGAATAAATTCTCTATGATAAGGTCCGTAAATAAGATGGCAGTAAACAAATAGTGAGGGCTGTTGTCTGCCTGTACGGATGGGGTTGGCGAATTGAGACGTGTCATACATCCGTCATTGCAGCACGAATCATTGCTTGGATAATGATGATGTTTGGTGCACTGAGGCTCTGGTGTCACATCATTTTTCATACATATCATGCCATTGGCATGATGATGATGTGGAATAACGGGTACGACCAACATGATCATGCTGATAAAAAGGAGAAAAGAGAGTATGTACCGTTTATTCCTCATTCTTATTTTTATATTGAGCGACAAAGATAGTCTATCATCGGGTAAAAAACAAACAGTGTTACTTAAAAAACAAAAAGACAAGCAGATAACTACTTGTCTTTTCAGAAGAGAACGTCAGAAACGTTTATTTTTTCTTTCCTCCTTTGTCTTTGGTGCATTGGGCGTCTTTACATCCGGTTTTGGCTTTACAATCAGCTTTTTGTTTGCATCCGTCAGTTGTTTTCTTACCTGCTTCTTTCTTGCAACATGCTTTTTCTTCCTTTTTACAGCATGCTTTGCTGTCTTTTTTATCACATTGCTCTTTCTTGACTTCTTTCTTCTTTGCGTCCTGAGCTTGGGCAGTAGTGCCCACCATGCACATTGCTGCAACGAAAGCAGCACAGAAAACTAATTTCTTCATACGGTTTCTTTTTTAGTTGATTAAACGGGTTTTGTACCTTTCTTTATAATTTAACAGGTAAAGGTTGCCGTATGTTAGTTATCAAATATTAAATTCATGCGAATAAATCATGGAAGTATTATCTTTCCAACTCCCGTAGCGAATCCATTTTCTTTTTATCAAGGAATTCATAGATGCCGCATAAGTGTTCTGTTACTTTTTTGTTGCCAAACTCATATACCTTGGTCACCAGTCCGTCCAGAAAATCGCGGTCGTGTGATACCACAATCAGTGTACCATCGAAATCTTTCAGTGCCTGCTTCAGGATGTCTTTGGTTTTCAGGTCGAGGTGATTGGTAGGTTCGTCAAGAATCAGCAGATTCACAGGTTCCAGCAACAGCTTGATCATGGCCAGGCGTGTACGTTCACCTCCTGAAAGTACTTTTACTTTTTTCATCGACTCTTCCGGTCCGCCAAACATGAACGCTCCCAGCAGGTCGCGTATTTTATTACGTATTTCTCCTTTGGCCACATCATCGATTGTCTGGAACACAGTTAGGTTCTCGTCCAACAATGATGCCTGATTTTGAGCGAAGTATCCTATTTGGACATTGTGTCCCAGGGTCAGTGTTCCGTCATGTTCTATTTCGTTCATGATACATTTTACCAATGTCGATTTACCTTCACCGTTTTTGCCGACAAATGCTACTTTATCGCCGCGTTCAACTGTCAGAGTGGCGTTACGGAAAACAACATGGTCGCCATAGGTTTTGCCGACACCGTCCATAATGACAGGATAGTTGCCCGAACGGGGTGAAGGCGGGAACTTCAGACGCAATGCCGATGTGTCTTCTTCGTCCACCTCCAGTATTTCCAGTTTTTCGAGCATTTTTACCCGGCTTTGCACCTGAAGTGTTTTTGAATAGGTACCCTTGAAACGTTCAATGAATTCTTTTGTTTCAGCAATGAACTTTTGTTGCTCTTCGTAGGCTTTCTGTTGCTGCTCACGGCGTTCTTTGCGTAATTCCAGATATTTGGAGTAATTCACTTTATAATCGTAAATGCGTCCCATAGTCACTTCGATGGTGCGGGTAGTGATATTATCTACAAATTTGCGGTCGTGACTAATGACGATTACTGCCTTTCCGTTATTGATCAGGAAGTCTTCCAGCCATTGAATGGACTCTATGTCCAGGTGGTTGGTCGGTTCGTCCAATAAAAGCACATCCGGTTTTTGCAATAACAGTTTAGCCAGTTCGATACGCATCCGCCATCCACCACTGAAGTCACTGGTTTGCCGGTGGAAATCTTCACGCATGAAGCCTAATCCGAGAAGTGCCTTTTCTACGTCTTCCTCGTAGTTAGTGGCATCAATGGCATAGAACTTTTCGCTAAGGGTCGACACGTTTTCTATCAGTTCCATGTAGCTGTCGCTTTCATAGTCTGTGCGTGTTTCCAGTTCTTTGTTCATGCGTTCTATCTCGGCTTCCATTTCGTGCAGATGGGCAAAGGCCTGGGCAGTCTCCTCGAAAACCGTTCGTCCGTCTTCTGTCATCAAATGTTGAGGCAGGTAGGCTATGACACACTCTTTGGGAGCAGATATCCTGCCACGGGTAGGCTGGCGTACTCCTGCCAAAATCTTGAGTAGGGTACTCTTGCCTGCGCCGTTCTTTCCCATAAGCGCGATGCGGTCTTTTTCGTTAATAACAAATGAAATATCGCTAAATAATGTGGTTCCGCCGAATTCCACGGCCAGTCCGTCTACTGAAATCATATTGCTTCTTTAAATTTTAGCCGCAAAGATAATCAAATCTATGATTTTTTTTTATACCTTGCGGGCTGAATCGAATAAGATGAAATAAAAAGTAAACCTATATATAAAATGGATATTGAAGAAATTAAAGATTTTCGTCCTCTTATTCTTGTGGCCGAAGATGATGATAGCAATTTCAAATTGATTAAAGCTATTATTGGTAAAAAATGCGACATTCTTTGGGCTAAGAACGGTGAAGAAATGCTGAACTTATACCGTGAACACAATCAAGATGCACATGCTATTCTTATGGATATTAAAATGCCGATTATGAACGGATTGGAAGCAACCCGGATTATTCGCGAAGAAGGAGCAACCCTTCCCATTATTATGCAGACTGCCTATGCTTTCAGTTCAGACCGGGAGAATGCTATGCAAGCCGGTGCATCCGAAGTATTGGTAAAGCCCATTACGGTAAGTGCGCTTCGTAGCTGTTTAAGCAGCTATTTTCCGGAAATCAAGTGGTGAGATGATGTTAATTACAATAAATAAGGCTGACTTTAGAAGTCAGCCTTATTTATTGTAAGGGAGAATTATTAAATATCTGTTTCTATCTGGAATTTTCGGCTTACTTTCATCAGGTTGATCGTGTAAGTTACTACGTTTTGTGCCTCCTGAATCATGGTCAGATAAACCATACTTACTTTAATACTTCCGGTCTGACTTTGGATACGCTGTAACTCCTGACGCTTCAAGTGTGAGAGTTGTGAATTCAGGTCATTGGCTCGGTGCAGGTCTTCTTCAAGATTACTGTAATTGTTGGTTTCCAACTTCAGGCGGCATTGCTGGATCAGATAGGTAATATCTTCGGCTACATCTCCGAATTCGCCTTTTTGGATAGCGTCCAGCGGATTGAAGTTGTTGTCAATGTGCTCCAGACAAGGTTCGCACAGGCGGCTGATACTATATACTAATTCACTTGCAAAGTCGTTTCCCTGATAATAATAAAGCCCTTTTTCAAGTACAGTGTGATTATCCAATTTACACATTGCTACGGTTCCGGTACGTTTCATCTGCTTGATCATCTGTTTTTCAAACTTGGTAGATCCCATTGCCCGGCGCAGTCCGCGGAGATTTTCGTGCAAAAATGAAGTCACGGTAAGTTCAAAGTTTTGTTCTGCATATTCCAGTACCTTACCTAACTCTTCACGTGTATGCTTACGCATTAAATCCAAGGCTTCGTGGCTGTTTGTCGCTTGCATCAACTGTTTTAAAGTTTCGTTGCCTTTCTCCTTCTCTTTTTTCTTTTTATACATCAACTGGCTGCGGATCAGTGTGAATGCTGCCAGGCCGATCAGGGCTATGATAGCTATACTTCCTCCGAAGTGGATGACCATGGCAACAAAGAAACAGATCGTGAATGCAGCTCCGGCAGTGATAAACCATCCGCCAATGACACTTAGCACACCTGTGATGCGGTAAACGGCTGAATCACGTCCCCAGGCACGATCGGCAAGTGAGGTACCCATAGCCACCATGAAAGTGACATAGGTTGTAGAGAGAGGAAGTTTTAGCGAAGTACCCACAGCGATCAACAGACCTGCCAATACCAGATTGACAGAGGCACGAACCAGGTCGAATGCCGCCCCGTCGGCAATGATAGCTTCGTCTTTACGGAAGCGGGTATCTATCCAGCGTTTGGTACTCGGCGGAGTTATCCGGGAGATGCCATTGGCCAGTGTGAGGCTGAAACGTACCAATGTACGGGCGATCGGTGTGCTTCCGAAGTTTTCTTCTCCTTCATCCTGGCGGGAGAGGTCTACCGAGGTCTTGATCACCGCATGTGCCTTTTTAGAAGTACATAAGGCGTATACCATGATGGCTCCGGCACCTATCAGGAAGTACCACGGTGTTTTGGCTGATCCCATCAGTGAGGTCATCAGGAAGCCATCCGGTCCGACAGCGGTTCCGTTGGCCGTATAGTCCATGAACGAAGAGTAACCAGCTAAAGGTATACCAATAAAGTTGACAAGGTCATTACCGGCAAATGCCAACGCCAACGCAAATGTACCCAGTAGAACAACTACCTTAAATACATTTACTTTCAACCAGTGTAATATCTGCATCAGGATGGTAGAGATGACAAAAAAACAACCTACCAGCATCATCGTGTTTTCTTGTATCCAATGCTTGTTTTCAGGAGTCATGAATGAACTGTCCTTCAATCCTTTTATCACCATGAAGTAAACGATGGCAGTAGAAGCGATACCACCGAATAGTGCAATGCTGTATTTTATCTTGTTTTTGTAGTTAAATGTAAATACCATGCGCGCCAGCCATTGTACAAGCATACCGAAAAAGAAGGCAATGGCAACGGAGACAAAGATGGCCATGATGACAGACAAGGCTTTGTCGGTGTTGATGAGATCACCCAATCCCAACGTATCACTGTTGTGCACTTTGATAAGTGCCAGGGCAAAAGTACCTCCAAGAAGTTCGAATACCATTGAAACAGTGGTTGAGGTAGGCATTCCCATTGAGTTGAATACATCGAGCAGAACGACATCTGTCAGCATTACAGCAAGTAGGATGCACATGATCTCGGCAAAGTAGAAATGCTCCGGTTGGTAGATGCCGTGCCTTGCAATGTCCATCATGCCGTTTGATAAGGAGGCCCCGATGAAGATGCCGGCACCGGCTATAAACAATATTGTTTTGAAAGATGCCGCCTTTGCTCCGACAGCTGAGTTGAGGAAATTTACCGCATCGTTACTTACACCGACCATCAAGTCGAATACGGCAAGTACGAATAGGAAAATAATGATACATAGATAAATTGTCTCCATAAATGTGTATGTTATTTCTGCCTGCAAAGGACGGATTTTCGTATTGCAGAGAAATGTCATACATGTTACAGAAATGTTTCATTCTTTTCTTTTAGGTAATTATAGAAAGTATATTGAGCCCTGACGGGCGCAGCATTTGTTTTGAATTTAAATATATTATTCAATTTATCATCGACGAAGCAAGCCTTTTGATTATCCGATAACTGGATGTGAAGCATATCGACGACTTCTTCCCGTAGTTCGTGATCGAGAATGGGTACCACCGCTTCGATTCGTCGATATAAGTTACGGCGCATCCAGTCGGGTGATCCCATGTATACTTTGGGATGTCCGGCATTACCGAAATACCAGATGCGGGCATGTTCCAGGAAGCTGTCTACAATACGGGTGACACGTATGTTACGGCTATATTCTTGTCCGGGTATCAGGCAACAAATGCCCCGCACAATCAGGTCTATTTTCACACCCCTTTGTGATGCCTCGTAGAGCCGGTCTATCATTATCGGATCTTGCAAAGCGTTCATCTTCAAGATGATTCTTCCGCCTCTTCCTTTCTCGGCCAGTTCTATTTCTTTGTCGATCAGCCTGTTCAGTTCGGGAATCAGGTTGAAACGTGCCACAAGTAGCCGGGTGAACTTGGGATTTTCTTTACCGCGCAAGGTACGGAACAGGTTGGTGAGGTCATGTACGATGACCGGATTACTGGTAAACAGTCCGCAGTCTGCATACAGTGTGGCTGTCTTCTCGTTGAAGTTACCGGTACTGATATAAGCGTAACTGTGAATCTTTTCACCGTTGAAACTGCGACGACGTATAAGGGCTACTTTAGCGTGAACTTTCAGTCCCGGTATGCTATATATGATATTGATGCCGGCTGCTTTCATCATTTCGGCAGTGGCGAGGTTGTTCTCTTCATCGAAACGGGCTTTGAGTTCCACGAATACCGTGACTTTTTTACCGTTTTGTGCAGCGGCAATCAAGGTGTTAATGACAGCCGAGTTTTCTGCTACCCGATATTGGGTTACCATGATTTCACGGGTTTCGGGATTATGCACTGCTTCGTAAAGGAAGTGGATAAAATGGTCGAAAGAATGGTAAGGGTAGTACAATAATAAATCTTTCTTTTCGACATAACTGAAAATAGACTCCTTGTCGTTCAGGCGATTTAGTTTCATAGGGATCGGTCTCTCAATCCGGGGAATGGAGTTATTAGGGTTTGGCAAGTGACGCAGATCTTCCAGATTGAGGTGTTTGTCTCCCGGTACCAACTCTTCACGCTGGATTCGGAAGGCATCCACCAAAAAATCCAGAAAATCGTCAGGCATGGCCCGGTCATATACAAAACGGCACACGGCACCTATCTTGCGTTTTTTAATCTTTTTCTTTACTTGCTCCACCAGGTCGACACTGTTGATGGTATCATCTATCATGATGTCGGCATCTCTCGATATTTTGATGCAATAACTACAATCCACTTCGTAGCCCGGGAAGATCACACCAATATTGGCTTTGATAATATCTTCTATAAACATCAGGTAATAATCTTTTCCATGTTTGGGCAGTTCGATGAAACGGGGCACTTTACTATATGGCAGTTTCATTACAAAGTATTGCAAATGGTTGGCATCTTCTTTCTTTGTGCCTTTCAGAAACAGGCGGACAGCCAGGTAGAGCCGGTTGTCGCGCAGGAAAGAGATTACTTTGTCTTTGGACACCGGTACCGGTTGCAAGTAGGGAAATATCTCTTCGCGGAAAAAGTCTTTTACGAACTGCTGGTGAAAAGGCTCAACGTTACGGCTTTGGTAAAAGATGACATGGTTTTTGCGTAATGCAGGTATAATCTTCTTTTCATAAATGTGGATACGGTCTTCCAGTTGTCGGTTCACTTCCCTGTTGATTTCTTCCAGCAAAACCTTGGCTGACTGCTGGGATTCTTCTGATCCTTCTGTTACGCCGGAGGCAACAGCTTTGTGGTCGGCTACTCTGATTTTATAGAATTCTTCCAGGTTGGAAGAATAAATAGAGATAAAATTGATACGTTCGTAGAGTGGCAATCGATCGTTATCAGCTTCCAGAAGTACCCGGTAGTTGAATGACAGCCAACTGATATCTCTCTTAAAGTATTGGTATTTGTTTCCCATTTGCATATAAGGTTTGCCCAAATATAGTTACCTTTGCAGAGATAAACAAAGAAAGTATGACAAAAGTTGGTTTATTGTCCGATACACATGGCTGGTGGGACGAAAAATACTTGCAATATTTTGAAACTTGCGATGAAATCTGGCATGCCGGAGATATTGGTTCAGTGGAGGTAGCGCAGAAATTGGCGGCTTTCCGCCCTTTCCGTGCTGTGTATGGTAATATTGACGGGCAGGAAATTCGCCGGATGTTTCCTCAGGTGAATCGTTTTACGGTGGACGGTGCCGAAGTGCTGATGAAGCACATCGGGGGATATCCTGGAAATTATGACCCGTCTGTCAAGGGAAGCTTATTGGTGCATCCACCTAAGTTGTTTATCAGCGGACACTCGCATATATTAAAGGTAAAATATGATAAGACACTGGACATGCTTCATATCAATCCCGGTGCTGCGGGAATGTCCGGATTTCATAAAGTGCGTACAATGGTCCGTTTTGCCATAGATAATGGTGTGTTCAAGGATTTGGAAGTGATTGAACTGGCCGGTTAATAAATTTGTATTTTTATTTTGTCACGTCAGATTTCTTTCCGTTCTTTGTCACAGGTTTGAGAGATGTAAGCCATAAGCAATGTGCTACAAATTACAAGTAACTGTGCGAGATACTTATGTATTGTTTATTACAGCATGTAACCTGTATGTAGCCCGTAACTCATAATGTTCAAAATATGAAAGGAATTATTCTTGCCGGTGGCAGTGCCACCCGACTCTATCCGCTGTCAAAAGCCATATCGAAGCAAATGATGCCGGTGTATGACAAGCCGATGATATACTATCCGCTTTCTACATTGATGTTGGCCGGAATACGGGAAGTGCTGGTTATCTCTACTCCCCGTGACCTGCCGTTGTTCCGTGAACTTCTGGGTACCGGTGAGGAGTTTGGAATGTCCTTTTCATATCGGGTGCAAGAACAGCCGAATGGACTTGCTCAGGCTTTTGTATTGGGAGCTGACTTTCTGGATGGCGAACCGGGTTGCCTGATATTGGGAGATAATTTGTTTTATGGGCAGGGTTTCTCAGCCATGCTTCGCCGGGCGGCTACTCTTGAGAAGGGAGCTTGTATCTTTGGATATTATGTGAAAGATCCTCGTGCTTACGGAGTAGTGGAGTTCGATGAAAGTGGAAAGGTGATTTCGTTAGAAGAAAAGCCGGCTGTACCTAAAAGTAACTATGCGGTACCCGGACTTTATTTTTATGATGCCACGGTGACGGAAAAGGCACTTGCTCTGGAGCCTTCTGTCCGGGGGGAATATGAAATAACTGATTTGAATAAATTATATCTCGGTGAGGGAACGCTGAAAGTGGAACTTTTCGGGCGCGGTTTTGCCTGGTTGGATACGGGAAACTGCAACAGCCTGCTTGAGGCATCCAACTTTGTAGCCACTATTCAGAACCGCCAGGGGTTTTATGTGAGCTGTATTGAAGAAATAGCTTGGCGTAACGGATGGATTTCTTCATCCCAATTGAAAGCTCTGGGCGAGAAGTTGGGAAAAACCGAATATGGTAAATATCTGATAGACTTAGCAAATTAATAAATCAATCATAAAGAATATGAAAACTTATCTTGTAACCGGTGCTGCCGGATTTATCGGTGCCAATTATCTGAAGTATATTCTGGCTAAACACAGCGATATCAAAGTGGTGGTGCTCGATGCACTGACTTATGCCGGAAATCTCGGAACAATTGCAAACGACATTGATAACGAACGTTGCTTTTTTGTAAAAGGTGATATTTGTGATCGTGAACTGGCTGACCGTCTTTTTGGTGAGTATAAATTTGACTATGTAGTGAACTTTGCCGCCGAAAGTCATGTAGACCGTAGCATTGAGAATCCGCAACTGTTCCTGATGACCAATATTTTGGGAACACAAAACCTGTTGGATGCGGCACGTCGTGCATGGGTGACCGGTAAGGATGAATACGGGTATCCTACCTGGCGTAAAGGAGTACGCTATCATCAGGTATCTACCGACGAAGTTTACGGTTCGCTGGGGGCTGAGGGGTATTTCCATGAAACAACTCCACTCTGTCCGCATAGCCCTTACAGTGCATCGAAGACCAGTGCCGATATGGTGGTTATGGCTTATCATGATACGTATAAGATGCCGGTGACCATCACCCGCTGTTCAAATAATTACGGTCCTTATCATTTCCCGGAGAAATTGATTCCGCTTATTATCAAGAATATTCTTGAGGGCAAGAAACTTCCGGTGTACGGTGATGGCAGCAATGTGCGCGACTGGCTGTACGTAGAAGATCATTGCAAGGCTATTGATTTGGTAGTTCGTGAGGGACTGGAAGGTGAAGTGTACAATGTGGGTGGACATAACGAAAAGACAAATCTTGAGATAGTGAAGTTGACCATTGCAACGATTCACCGCCTGATGTCGGAACATCCCGAATATCGTGAAGTATTGAAGAAGAAAGAAAAGAATGCCGATGGTGAAATCTCGGTTGACTGGATCAATGAAGACTTGATTACGTTTGTCAAGGACCGTCTGGGTCATGACCAGCGCTATGCCATTGATCCGACGAAAATCACCAATGCCTTGGGATGGTATCCCGAAACGAAATTCGAGGTGGGCATTGTGAAAACAATTGAATGGTATCTGAATAATCAGGAATGGGTAGAAGAAGTTACCAGCGGTGATTATCAGAAATATTACGAACGGATGTATAGCAAACGTTAACCGTTTATAATCAGTCCTATTGATAGTAGGATCCCCATAAGCAGCATATTTCGCGAAGTTTCGCCCAATATGCTGTTTAGCTTTTTACCGCTGTGTATCTGTACCATCTTTCTCCAGGTCCGGATATGAAAAAACAGGTAAAACTGAGGCAGGAGAGTCGCATATAAATGTCCGCTGAATAAAAACCAGAAACAGAGCCAGGCGGCTATGATGCCGAGCAACAGATAGAAATATCTTCCGAAAGGTTCACCGAAACGAACTACAACCGTCTTTTTCCCGCTTTTCCGGTCGGCATCCCGGTCCCTGTAATTATTAACTACCAGTAATGTATCTACAATCAGTCCGCACACCAATGAAGCAACCGTAACGTCCGGTGTCCAGTTGAGGGCCTGTACATAATAAGTACCTCCTACCGGGACAAAACCAAAAAACACAATGACTAATACGTCTCCCCATCCTTTGTAGGATAACGGGTAAGGACCTGTGGTATACAGGAAAGCAAATAATACACATAGCGCACCTACAAGGATCAATTCCCAGCCGCCATATAATAGGAGGCTACAACCGATCAGGCAGGCGAGGGCTACTGTTATGAATATGCCCTTCTTCATGGCGTTCGCCGAAATCCAGCCTTGTGCACAAGCACGTTCCGGACCGAGGCGGTCTTCCCGGTCGGTGCCTTTCAGAAAGTCAAATAAGTCGTTGATAAAATTGGCGGCAATCTGCATTAAGCCGGCAAACAAACAACAGATTAATGCCGGTATCCAACTGAACTTTCCGTCGGCATAAGCCAATGCACAACCAATCATTACCGGGGTAATGGCACCTGCCAATGTTTTGGGACGGGCAGCAAGTATCCATGCCTGTAACGAGTTCCGTCTTACTTCTTCCATTCTCTTTTTCTATATAATTCGTTTCAAGAGAACAAAGATAGGGCAAAAAAATGTATATTTTTGCTTTTTTGCCTATCTTTGCGCTCCTGATATTAGAGAATATGAAGAAAACAATATACTTATTGGCGGCACTTTTATTGCTGCTTTCGTCCTGTAAATCAAAGAAAAACCTGGTTTCTCCGATTGCCCGTCCGGTATTGAATACCGATTCCATTCGTCCGGACAGCTCCGATGTAGTGGCCCGGTTGTTTGCTCCTGATACTTCCGGACTCAAAAAACTTTCTGCCAGACGGAAAGCAGCAGAAAAGGGGCAGGTTGCCTCTTCCGGGATAACGCGTTCGATTCCGCCTGTTGTAGCCCGGGGAACAAATATCACCAGTTCTGCTGTCAGTGTATCTTCTGTTTATCCGGGGATCGACCGGGTGAAAAGATACGAGTTCACCCATCGTGATGTTCCCGAAGCCTTTGATGGTTTCCGTATCGCCTTTATTTCGGACTTGCATTATAAAAGCCTTTTCAAGGAGAAAGGGCTGGAGAGTCTGGTACGTTTGCTTAACGCACAGCATGCCGATGTATTGTTGATGGGAGGTGATTACCAGGAAGGGTGTCAGTTTGTGCCCGAACTTTTTGCGGCATTGGCTAAAGTGAAAACGCCGTTAGGTACTTATGGTGTGATGGGAAATAACGACTATGAACGTTGTCATGATGAAATTATCCGTGAAATGAAACGTTATGGCATGCGCCCTCTTGAACATCAGCTTGACACGTTGAGGCGCAATGGTGAGCAGATTATTCTGGCCGGTGTACGTAACCCGTTTGATCTTGCCAATAACGGTGTTTCTCCTACTCTGTCCCTCTCTCCGGCCGATTTTGTGATTCTGTTGGTACACACTCCTGATTATGCCGAAGATGTGTCTGTCGCTAATTCAGATCTGGTGCTGGCCGGACACACGCATGGAGGGCAGGTACGTATTTTTGGCTATGCTCCCATCATTCCTTCGCATTATGGCAGTCGGTTCCTGACAGGGTTGAAATATAATTCAGCTAAAATTCCGATGATTGTAACCAATGGGATCGGTACTTCAAACAAGAATATCCGTATTGGAGCACCGGCCGAAATTGTGATGATTACATTGCATCGTTTGCGGAATGAATAGCTTTGATTTTCGTGTACACAGCCGGGTGAAGGAAATAGCGCACATCTTTTCCGGCAGCCAGAGCTTGACGGATAAAGGTGGAACTGATTTCGAATATCGGAGAATGCGCTAAGTGTACGTTCGGGGGTAGTTGTGAGGCATCTACCGGAAAACCGGGACGAGGATAAACGAGTATTTTATTTTCTGAGACAATACGTTCCGATTCGAACCATTGGTCAAATACTTTCCAGTTGTCAGAGCCTATAATCAGTTGGAATTCCCTTTCGGGATATACTTCTTTCAGACGGTTGAGTGTGTGGACAGTATAGGAGGGACGAGGTAAATGAAATTCAAAATCGGATGCACGGAATCGTGGATATCCTTCAATAGCGAGCTGTACCAGTTGCAGGCGCAGCTCGTCAGACCATAAATCTGCCTGCTTTTTGAAGGGGCTGTGCGGAGTGACCATAAACCAAACTTCATCCAGCCCTTCAAACTCGCACAGATAGTTGGCAAGTGCCAAGTGTCCGATGTGTATCGGGTTGAAAGAGCCGCTGAAGATTCCGGTTTTAGTTTTTTTCATATGCTATAATCACAAATAAGAGAACACAGATCTTATTCCGCATCGATACCCAGAAACTCTTTAATCACTTTTAATGCCTGTGCCTTGGCTGTTGCCAGGTCATCATTGATGATTACTTTGTCAAATTTCGGAGCGAAACTTAGTTCATATTCGGCTTTGGCTATTCTACTCTCAATGACCTCGGGAGCATCTGTGCCACGCCCGATCAGGCGGCGACGTAACTCCTCGATACAAGGGGGCTGGATAAAAAGTGAAAGTGCACGGTCACCATAGAATTTTTTTATATTGCAACCGCCCACCACATCTACATCGAACACTACGTTCTGGCCGGCAGCAAGCTGTTTCTCTACCTGTTCTTTTAAAGTTCCGTAAAATCGATCGGTATAAACTTCCTCGTATTCCAGAAATTCATTGTTTGCAATGCGTTGGCGGAATTCGTCGGGAGTGAGGAAAAAATATTCTACTCCATGCTTTTCATTTCCTCGTGGCGGACGGCTGGTAGCTGAAATGGAGAATGCAAGATTCAGCTGCTGGCTCAACAAATAGTTTATAATTGTCGACTTGCCCGATCCGGAAGGAGCAGAAAAGATGATGATTTTGGCTTCACCCTTTTGAGGTGGGGTAGTTATTCTTTCGGTTAAATTCATAATCTGTCGTTGTTACATCACATTCAGCACTTGTTCTTTGATCTGTTCCAGCTCATCTTTCATCTGTACCACAATCTTTTGCATTTCAGCATGATTCGATTTGCTGCCGAGCGTATTGATTTCACGTCCCATCTCCTGAGCGATAAATCCCAGCTTTTTACCTTGTCCGCTACCGTTTTCAAGGGTACTGATGAAATATTTCAGGTGGTTGCTCAAGCGTTGTTTCTCTTCATTGATGTCGAGTTTCTCAATGTAGTAAATCAGTTCCTGTTCAAGACGGTTTTTATCATAATCTACGCTCAGTGTTTTTTCCAGCGCATCTGTGATTCGTTCTTTAACTTTATCCACCCGTTCTTTTTCATAAGGTGTTACCGATTCAAGTAAACGATGAATGTTTTCAATCTTTTCACGGAACTTCTTTTCAAGGGCGGCACCCTCCTGCTTACGGAAATCTACTAAATGTGAAACAGCTTCCTTGACGGTTGCATATACTATTCCCCATTCTTCCTCGCTTAACTCCTGTGTTTCGGTACGTGTCATCACGTCCGGCATGCGGAGCAGAGTCTGAAACCAGTCAGTGGGTACTGCAATGTGGAGGTTTTCGGAGATAGCTTTGATTTGGTTATAATATCCTTCTACCAATACCTGGTTGATGGGAGTGGCGGCTTCTGCGCACTCTTTCTTTTCCACCCAGAGGCTGAAGTCAACTTTTCCACGTTCCAGCACACGTGCAATTTCATTGCGGAGTTCCATCTCTTTTTCACGGTATGCCGGTGCGATTCGTGCCGACAAATCCATCGCTTTACTATTGAGCGATTTTATCTCTACATTAATCTTCTTATCGGGAAGTTCGGCAGTTGCTTTGCCATATCCCGTCATGGATTGTATCATATTACCAAAAGTTTTGTGCAAAAATACGGGATAATTTTAAGATAACCGCTGTAAATGGATAAAAAAGACATTTTGTTTAATCGGGCGGCACGGCTCTTTCATTTACCCCGCCTTCCTCTCATACAAAAAACACGTTTCGATCTTCCATCTTCCACCTTTGAGAATTCATGTCGTTGATTGTGAGATGTGTATATTGGTGGAAGATGCGGTTTTTATGCCATTTATCTTCCACCCCCATCTTCCATCTTCCACCCGCTGTTTTAGGGGATATTTCAGTAGTAACGGTTTGGAAAACAAATGGATATGTCCAATTTCTTATCCGTTAATCTCTCTAAAAGCATTTCATTTCCCTTACTCTCTTTAGTGCAAATGGTCGGATCTTTATCTCAGCCCGGGCATGTGGGCTCATCGGCCCGGGTATGCGGGCTGGGATAAAGAGTTGTATGACAATGGTTAATCTACTACACTTCTCCGGTAATAGTCGGCCGGATTCTTTCTTAAAAAAGAAACAACGAAGCGCTGCTTCCGCATCGCTGTGTGCGAATGGAGGGTTTTGTGGGGGGGGAGACGAGGGAGGAAGGCGGTTGTTAAATGAAAGAGCCGTGGTCCGGCGGAGTATCTTTGGCTTCTGCCGAACTTTCGTGATAAGCCTTTTCGAGCATTTCATCCAATAGCGAAGTCAATTGCTGGCAACTCTCTTTTATCTGTTCCGAACATTCTGCCTTTTGGGTGGACGAAAGTGAAGTGCCTACTATCAGTTGAGTCTGTTTGTTGATGTGATTGAGAGGAATGTGTACATCGTTATACATCGACCGGATGAAGTTCGATTGCATTCGTTCGCTTTCCTGAGCCTTTTGGGTCTGGCGCAGCAACTCTGTTTGTAGTTTGCGGGTACGTTTCAGGTTGATTGAAAGATAAACAGTAAAGCCGATGACAACGAAAGTCAGTAGGATGGTACTGTAAAAAGCAATGTTCCTGATTCGGGTAATAATGTCCGCTTTTTCCAGTTCCAGTTGTGCGACTTCATTTTTTACCTGTATTTCTCCAAGTTCGCCGAGTTGTTCTTTACGGGTCAGTGAATCGGCCAGAAACATAGCCCGGTCGTAAACCTGACAGGATTCTTCGGCACGTCCCATTTCCCGGAGTAATGTGGCTTTGGTCTTATAGTGCGTCACCGAGGCCGTATTGATAGCCTTACCGGTTTCTACCATCTGGATCAGTGAATCACAAAAGGCGAGTGCTTGTGGATATTCGCCCAGACTACTGAAATAACTTTGACTTAAATCGTAGAAAAAAAGTTTATTGCGTAACAGGGCATCTCCTTTTCCGTGACGGACGTAGTTACAATAACGCAGATAATATTCATGTGCTTTCTGTCGCCCTATCAGTTGATGGTTTAGCATCAGTTGCTGGTAGCACAGCATATATAAATTGTTTTTGTAGAAGTAAGGGCGCCGGCGGATTACATCTTCCCGGCTGAAATATTCATCCAGTCTTTGCAAGTACTGGTTAGATACTTCCATCAGGCGTTTGCTGTCTTTCAGGCTGCGGTAACTCACGCTTAGCATGATATATAGATTGCCTGTAAAGTTTTTGCGGGCAGTAGGTGGAAAACCCTCTGCCAAATTCCATCCTTCTTCCCAATAGGGGAGGGCATTTTTATAATCTATATTTTCGGTCATAGCCATTAACAGATAGTGGATCACTCCGGTGAGAAATAGACGTTCGGCCTTTTCATAAGGCGTTTCCGACTCTTTCCGGTCGTTCAGTTCCTGCTGTATCCGGTTGCAGACTTTTACCCTTTCTTCCCGGGGAGCAAGTTGCAGGAGCCGGGCTTTATAAGTCATTTTGTAATAGGTGGCAAGTCCCTCTTCATCTGAGTTTTCCAGCAGCTTTTCTGCTTCGTTCAGCAGAAGGGTAAGTGAATCTTTCTTTTCCGGATCCTGCATATAGTGAATGGTGAGTGTGCTGAGAGATGCGCCGATGGCCATTTTATCGTCCGCTTTCTTCCCTTCTGTGTAAAGTTTCCGGGCGATTTCCAATTCATCGGTTGAGGAATCGGACAGGTCTAATATATTGATTAATAATTCGGCACGTTGGGTAGGCTCTTTCGTCTTTTGCAGTATGTTTTGTAAACTGTCCTTGATCGAAGGGGCGGCTTGGGATATTGTTGCGATGAATAGCAATATAATCCAGATGTAGTATTTCTTTTTCATTTCTTGGCGTCCTCCATCGGTAGGGTAAATATAAAGCGGGATCCTTTCGTATACGTCTTGTCAATGTAGATATCTCCTTGCATGTGCCTGATGATCAATTTGCAAAGGTAAAGTCCCAATCCGCTTCCTTGCCTGAAAGTATCCAGTTTGGTGAAGCGCCGGAAAACATATTCGTGCTTGTCCGTCGGTACTCCACATCCCGTATCTGTAACACTGACCATCAGCATCTTCCGTCTGCTGTCTTTCCGGCAGCTGAGATTGATGAACCCCTGAGTCGTAAACTTATTGGCGTTGTTCAACAAAGCCCGGAGCAATAAGCTGAGGTATTGCGGGTGGGCATAGACTTTATAATCGTTCTCCGGTAAATTGAGTTGATAATCTATTTCCGGTTTTCCTTCCGTTTCTTCCAGATATTGCATTTCGAGACGGCAATAGTGGTTTATTTCTATCGGTTTCAGCGTGAGACTTGCTGTCAGGCTATCCAGATTGGCCACTTCTACCAGGCTATCGAGCAGTGAGGTGAGCAGACGGGTGTTTTCCTGAATAATAAGCTGGTAATCCTTTTGTTCTTCGGGAGTAGAGAAATCATCGCTTAATATTTCGGAGAAGCCGTTGATAGAATTGAGCGGTGTACGTATTTCGTGACAGATGGATTTGATAAAAGATGCTTTCACCTCTTCGCTCTCCTGTGCTTTGATGCTCTGTTGCAATACCTCTTTCTGAAGTTTTTGAGTTTTGGCCAGTGTCTGGTAGTAATATAAGCTGATGCAGATAGCTATAAACAAGATGCATAAAGCAAAGATGAAAGCTACCTGACGCTTTTCTGACTGCAAATTTATTTTTTCAAGTAATAATGTATTTACATCATGTTTCTGGCGGAGGGAGTCGACCTGTGCACCATACTCTTTCTTAATTAGTGAGTCGGAAACGATCATTGATCGGTCGTAGGCTGCGCAAGCCTCTTTATATCGGTGAAGACAACGCAACAGATGCCCTCTGTTCTGGTAAATTTCGACGATGTTGATGTTTTCCGGAGCTTTTCCTGCTTCTATGCTGCGGATTAGTGAGTCATGCCGTGCGAGTGCTTTTTCTTTTTGTGCTTGGGTGAGTGACAGGTAATAACTGTCAGAAAGGAACTTCCCCTTTGCAGGTGTACCGTAGTCACTGTACTTTTCTGCCGGGCTGTCATTTGACAAAACGGCAAAATGCTTCGTTTCGCTTGGTTCTGTAGCTTGTACGGTCGTCGGGATACCTGCCAACTCTACAAATAATAACAGCATTATATAGTAGCACGCCTGTTTCATCTCTAATTTTAAAACTTGTTATATTTATCTTTTGCTTGTATAAAATAGTCTGCTAAAGTACGCAAAAACTTAATTTAATGCAATGATTTTGAATGGAAATGCGCTTTATTTATATCTCGGTGCGGTAATCTGAAAATAATCATGTAAATTTGCGTCAATTTAATAATCTGATTATTATGTCGTGTATCCTACATATTGAAACCTCTACCGCCGTTTGTTCGGTAGCTGTGAGTGAAGACGGGCAGAATATTTTTGTGAAAGAAGACCTTAAGGGGCCTTCACATGCCGTTTCGTTGGGAGTATTTGTAGATGAAGCATTGTCTTTCATCGATAGTCATGCTATTCCGTTGGATGCGGTTGCCGTCAGTTGCGGTCCCGGATCGTATACCGGATTACGTATCGGTGTTTCAATGGCAAAGGGCATTTGTTACGGGCGTAATGTCCCGTTAATCGGTATCCCTACACTGGAGGTACTGAGTGTACCGGTATTGCTTTATCACGAATTGCCCGAAGACGCACTGATTTGTCCGATGATCGATGCCCGGAGAATGGAGGTATATGCGGCTATATACGACCGTGCGCTGAATGTGAGGCGTGAGATTTCAGCCGACATTGTAGACGAAAATTCTTATCTTGAGTTTTTAGAGAAGCACCCGGTTTATTTCTTTGGGAACGGAGCAGCAAAGTGTCGTGAAAAGATTACGCATCCCAACGCGCATTTTATTGACGACATCCATCCATTGGCAAAGATGATGTTTCCACTTGCCGAAAAAGCGATTGCTATTAATGATTATAAAGATGTGGCTTATTTTGAGCCCTTCTATCTGAAAGAGTTTGTGGCTTCCCAACCCAAGAAGTTACTTTGATACTTTTCAACCCTTTGGATTTTCTATTTTCAAATTAAAATTTAACTACATGCAGTATAATACTCAACAGAAAAGAATGCCGCTGCCCGAATATGGGCGCAGTATCCAGAATATGGTCGATTTTGCATTGACTATACAAGACCGTTCCGAACGCCAGCGTTGTGCCAATACCGTTATCAATATCATGGGTAACATGTTTCCTCATTTGAGAGATGTACCCGATTTCAAACATAAGTTGTGGGATCATCTGGCCATTATGTCAGACTTTAAGCTGGATATAGACTATCCTTACGAGATTATCCGCAAGGACAATCTGGTGACGAAACCCGATTCGATTCCTTATCCGAGCACTAAGATCCGTTATCGCCACTATGGCCGTACACTGGAAGTGTTGATTAAAAAGGCATGTGAGTTTCCGGAAGGGGACGAAAAGAAGAATCTGGTAGCCCTTATCTGCAATCACATGAAGAAAGATTATATGGCTTGGAACAAAGATACGGTGGACGACCGGAAGATCGCTGAAGATCTGGCTGAATTCTCAGGAGGTAAATTGCAGATGGATGACGAGATTTTGCGTTTGATGTCTGAACGTATTGCCCAGAATTATCGTCCGCGTACGAATAACAACAATAACCAGAGAAATAATAATCAGAGAAGAAAATTCTAAGCAAGGAGATTATTATCATTAATCATTAACCACTAATCACCTAAAACATGGCTTCATTTGTAATCGAAGGAGGACACAGGCTCAGTGGGGACATTCATCCGCAAGGTGCCAAAAACGAAGTGTTGCAGATTATCTGCGCTACGTTGCTTACCGCCGAAGAAGTGACAGTAAATAACATCCCGGATATTCTGGACGTCAATAACCTGATTCAATTGATGCGGGATATGGGAGTAACGGTGGCGAAGACAGGTGTCGATTCATATAGCTTTAAAGCTGAAAATGTAGATCTCGCTTATCTGGAGAGCGATGAATTCCTGAAGAAATGTTCCAGCCTGCGGGGATCGGTGATGTTGATCGGACCGATGGTTGCCCGTTTTGGCAAAGCAATGATATCCAAACCGGGCGGAGATAAAATCGGTCGTCGGCGATTGGATACGCACTTTGTGGGGATCCAGAACCTGGGAGCTGACTTTGCTTATAATGAAGAACGTGGTGTATACGAGATTTCGGCACAAGAGCTGAAAGGCACTTATATGCTGCTCGATGAAGCCTCTGTTACCGGAACAGCCAATATAGTGATGGCTGCCGTGCTTGCCAAAGGGATGACTACGATTTATAATGCCGCTTGTGAACCTTATTTGCAGCAGCTTTGTAAAATGTTGAACCGGATGGGAGCAAAAATCAGCGGCATAGCTTCGAACCTGCTGACGATTGAAGGGGTGGACGAACTCCATGGAACGGATCATACCGTATTGCCGGATATGATTGAAGTAGGCAGTTTCATCGGTATGGCTGCAATGACCCGTAGCGAAATAACCATTAAGAATGTCTCTTACGAGAATTTAGGCATTATTCCTGAAAGTTTCCGTCGGTTGGGCATTAAGCTCGAACAGAGAGGAGATGATATTTATGTACCGGCTCAGGACTGTTATCAAATCGAATCTTTTATCGACGGTTCTATTATGACCATTGCCGATGCTCCCTGGCCGGGGCTGACTCCGGACTTGTTGAGTGTCATGTTGGTAGTGGCTACCCAGGCGAAAGGGAGTGTGCTGATTCATCAGAAGATGTTCGAAAGCCGCCTCTTCTTTGTGGATAAGTTAATTGATATGGGGGCTCAGATCATTCTTTGCGATCCGCACCGTGCAGTCGTTATCGGTCATAATCATGGATTTACTTTGCGGGGTGGCAATATGACATCTCCCGATATACGTGCCGGTATCGCCTTGCTTATCGCTGCGATGAGCGCCGAAGGTATCAGCCGGATCCATAATATCGAGCAGATAGACCGCGGATATCAAAATATCGAAGGTCGACTCAACGCTATCGGTGCAAGAATTACACGAATATGATAAAAAGAGAAGATGTATACAAGATAGGCTTGTTCAATAAGCCACACGGCATACACGGCGAATTGTCGTTTACCTTTACGGATGATATTTTTGACCGGGTGGACTGCGATTACCTGATTTGCCGGCTGGATGATATCTTTGTTCCCTTTTTTATAGAAGAGTACCGCTTTCGGTCCGACTCTACCGCTTTGGTAAAACTTGAAGGGGTGGATACGGCCGAACGTGCCCGGATGTTTACCAATGTGGAAGTCTATTTCCCGGTGGAGCATGTAGAAGAGGCCGAACCGGGAGAACTGTCATGGAGCTTTTTTGTGGGTTTTCGGGTGGAAGATGTTCGCCACGGTGCTTTAGGTGAGGTGACAGACGTAGATACATCTACCGTTAACACTTTGTTTGTGGTGGACCGGGATGGAGATGAACTGCTGATTCCGGCACAGGAAGAATTTATAGCCGGTATTGACCAGAAACACAAAATCATTACAGTCGATTTGCCCGAGGGCCTGCTGTCTTTGGACGAGTGGGATGATGAAGAAAGTTAAATAGCATAAAGAAACAGGCGGCAAGTAAAGCGAAATGCTTACATTTGTACGCTATATCCTATAATAATGCCGAAAAAGAAACGCAGTAAAGCTTTTTGGAACAATATTAAGTTCAAGTACAAACTCACTATCATCAACGAGAATACGCTCGAAGAGGTGGTGGGACTTCATGTATCCAAGTTGAACGGGCTTTCCGTGTTACTTTCGGTTCTGACCCTGCTTTTCCTGTTTGCTGCTGCCATTATCACTTTCACTCCTTTACGCAACTATTTGCCGGGATATATGAACAGTGATATTCGTGCGCAGGTTGTAGAGAATGCCTTACGGGTGGATTCTTTGCAACAGTTGGTGGACCGTCAGAATATGTATATCATGAATATACAAGATATTTTCAGCGGAACTGTGCGGGTGGATACCGTACAGTCAATGGATTCACTGACCACTATGCGTGAAGATTCGTTGATAGCCCGTTCCGAACGCGAAGAAGCTTTCCGTCGCCAATATGAAGAGACCGAGAAATATAATCTGACCTCTATTACCTCTCAGCCCGATGTGAACGGATTGATTTTCTATCGTCCGACCCGTGGTATGATATCCGATCATTTTAATGCTGAGAAGAAACATTTTGGAACCGATATTGCCGCTAATCCCAATGAAAGTGTTCTGGCTACCCTTGACGGTACAGTCATATTGAGTACTTATACGGCCGAAACCGGTTACCTGATCGAGGTACAGCATAACCAGGATTTTGTATCAGTCTATAAACATTGCGGTTCGTTGCTGAAGCGTGAGGGAGATACTGTGAAAGGCGGTGAAGCAATTGCTCTGGTCGGGAATAGCGGAACGCTCACTACCGGTCCGCATCTCCATTTTGAACTTTGGCACAGAGGACGGCCGGTTAATCCTGAAAAATACATTGTATTCTAATAATGAACGAGATAAAGAAAAAACAAATAGCTATCTTAGGTTCTACGGGCTCTATCGGTACACAGGCCTTACAGGTTATCGAGGAGCATCCCGAACTGTATGAAGTTTATGCACTGACTGCCTATAATAAGGTAGATCTCCTGATAGCTCAGGCACGTAAGTTCCTGCCTGAGGCTGTGGTTATAGCTAACGAAGAGAAATATGTACAACTGAAAGAGGCCCTCAGCGATCTGCCTGTTAAAGTTTACGCCGGTGCTGCCGCTTTATGCCAGATTGTAGAGTCCGGTCCTATCGACGTCGTACTGACAGCTATGGTAGGCTATGCAGGGCTGAAGCCGACCATAAATGCCATTCGTGCCGGAAAAGCGATTGCACTTGCCAACAAGGAGACGCTGGTTGTTGCCGGAGAGCTGATTAATCAGTTGGCACAGCAATACCGTACACCGATTCTTCCTGTCGATTCTGAACATTCAGCCGTGTTTCAGTGTTTGGCCGGAGAGGTGGGCAATCCGATCGAGAAAGTAATTCTGACTGCTTCCGGTGGTCCTTTCCGTACATGTACCATGGATCAGCTGAAAACCGTGACGAAGGTGCAGGCATTGAAGCATCCGAATTGGGAAATGGGAGCCAAGATCACCATTGATTCTGCTTCGATGATGAACAAAGGCTTTGAAGTGATTGAAGCTAAATGGCTGTTTGGAGTACATCCCAGTCAGATAGAGGTGGTAGTACATCCGCAGTCTGTTATCCATTCGATGGTACAATTCGAGGATGGAGCCGTAAAGGCCCAGTTGGGTATGCCGGATATGCGTCTGCCTATCCAGTACGCTTTCTCTTATCCGGATCGTGTCAACTCGTCTTTTGACCGGCTTGACTTTTCGAAATGTACGAACCTTACTTTTGAGCAACCCGATACCAAGCGGTTCCGTAATCTGGCCTTGGCTTACGAATCGATGTATAGGGGAGGGAATATGCCCTGCATTGTCAATGCGGCTAATGAAGTGGTAGTGGCTGCTTTCCTTCGTGATGAAATCAGCTTTCTCGGCATGAGTGATGTGATAGAACAGACCATGGGGCAGGTATCTTTCGTACAGACTCCTACCTATGATGACTATGTGGCAACCGATGCGGAAGCGCGCCGGATTGCCCGTGAATTAATTTGTAAATAAATAAATTGTAAATAATCTGATGGAAACATTTTTAATCCGTGCCCTGCAATTGATTATGAGCTTATCTTTGCTCGTCATCATTCACGAAGGGGGGCACTTTCTCTTTGCCCGCCTGTTTAAAGTACGGGTAGAAAAATTTTGCTTATTCTTTGACCCTTGGTTCACACTATTCAAATTTAAACCTAAAAAAAGTGAGACAGAATATGCTGTCGGTTGGCTGCCTTTGGGAGGTTATGTCAAGATTGCCGGTATGATTGACGAGTCAATGGATACGGAGCAGATGAAACAACCCGAACAACCATGGGAGTTCCGCTCCAAACCTGCATGGCAACGCCTGTTGATTATGGTAGGCGGCGTGTTGTTCAACTTCCTCCTGGCCTTGTTCATCTACTCGATGATTCTGTTTAAATGGGGAGATCAGTACGTTCCCGTGCAGCAGGCACCGTTGGGTATGGAGTTTAATGAAACAGCTAAGGCTGTCGGCTTTCAGGATGGAGATGTTCTGTTGTCAGCCGATGGAGTTGACTTTATACGTTATGACCCGGATATGCTTAGCCAGATTGCCGATGCTCGTGAGGTAACCGTGTTGCGTGAGGGTAAAAAGGCTTCTGTGTATATTCCCGAAGATATGATGCAACGCCTGTTGGCTGACAGTGTTCGTTTTGCTGAATTCCGCATTCCTTATGTGGTTGACAGTGTAATGGCTCATTCACCTGCGGCAATGGCCGGTATCCAACAGGGAGACAGTATCATTGCCCTCGATGGAAAGTCGATTTCTTATTCGGACTTCCTGATGGCTATGGCTGACCGAAGAAAGAATGCAGCAGCATTACAGAAAGATAGCCTCGATCCGCACCAGATCACGTTGACTTATGTACGTGACGGAAAGACGGATATGCTGACTGTGGTCACTGACTCTGCTTTTAAGATGGGAGTAGTGATCAATAAGTATACAGATCAGCTTCTTCCTGTTATAAAGAAGGAGTATGGCTTTTTCGAATCATTCCCTGCCGGTGCGGCGTTGGGGGTGAAGACGTTGAAAGGTTATGTGGGTAATATGAAATATCTCTTCTCCAAGGAGGGTGCCAAACAGTTGGGTGGTTTCGGAACCATCGGCAGTATTTTCCCTGCAACCTGGAACTGGCATCAGTTCTGGTACATGACCGCTTTCCTGTCTATCATCCTTGCGTTTATGAACATCCTGCCTATCCCTGCACTGGATGGTGGACACGTACTGTTCTTGTTCTATGAAATCATTGCCCGCCGCAAGCCGAGTGATAAATTTATGGAATATGCACAGATGACGGGTATGATCCTGTTGTTCGGTCTCTTGATTTGGGCAAATTTCAATGATATACTGAGGTTCTTCTTTTAGACGGAAGTAACATCTTATAAATAAACTACGAGCTGCAAGTGATTGCGTGATTATTCCGCGGATACTTGCAGCTCGTAATTTATTATCGCTAATGGTAGTTTTTTTATATTTTCAGCATCTTCTTTTCTCTCTCCAGATCCGATTCATCCAACTTGGGTGACGGTACTGTACAGGTTTTTATGTAGTCGCCTTCCTGGCATGTATAGTTATAATAGATCTCTTCTTCCGGTGTCAGTTCCGCTTTGGGAATCAGTCTGCCTTCCATTTTCAGAAATGCGTCTATATCCGTGCTGTCCGATTGCTTCACCAGGACGATTCTCCGCGCTATCGGGTTGTGGTTGTAGTCCAGGCATAGATACAATCCCTTTAGCATGTTGGGATATTCATAATGTGGCAGTTGCAGATAAATGGTGACCATGGCAAACTGTGGCAGTTCCCGTTCGTTGAACATCAGATAGGAGTTTTGATGATTGCTGATGATGCCGCTTCCCCAATGTACCGATTTATAAGCATTGATCATGCCTACCTTGACATAATCATTATTCTCTGATGCGCAGATCAGATAGGGTTCTGCCTTGAGACTGTCAGTCGATGAAGAGAGACTGTAACTCAGATACGTACCGCTATAATTATACACCTCTTCTACAGACCCCTGCATTTCTTTTTCCAGGAGTTTCAGGAACGTATTTCCCATGTTGTTTGTTTCCTGATCGGGTTCCAGGTCGAACAAGCGCTCCTTCATTCCGCTCAGATTGCCAAGCAGGCGTTTTTTCGACACATTGTTCACCAAAGCCAGTGCTTCGTCCAGTGCCTCTTCCTGTGTTTTGGTTTTTTGCAGATTCAGGTAAGCAGGAAGTACACTCGAATAGAGTGCGGACAACACACTGGGGGCCATATTGATCCAGTCGGCTATTTCCTTCATTTTCACTCCGTTGTTACGGAGGTATTCTATTCTTTTGTATATCTCTTCAAGTTCGTTCATGGTATATCGACACGTTGTTTGCATTGCAAATATATGACTTTTGGATTATATAATCATGATATGAATGTTACATTAATATTTCAGCAGAACCCTGCAGAATATAAATGAAATGAATCCTGCAAATTCATTTTTGCTCTGTCCGCTATGCCCTACATTTGCACCGGATTCAAAAACAAGGAAAAATAGATATAAAATGAAAAAGATTGAATGTATCATTATGGACTGGGCCGGAACTGCGGTCGACTACGGATGTTTCGCTCCGGTGGCCGCCTTCATCAAGGCCTTTGCCGAAAAAGGGCTGACGATTGACGTCGTGCAAACCCGCAAACCGATGGGGTTGCCCAAGATTCAGCACATTCGTGAACTGCTGACTATGCCCGAAGTGAACGAGCAATTCACTGCCCGCTATCAGCGTGACTGGACGGAGGAAGACGTGGTGGAACTGAACCGGCTGTTTGAGAAATATCTTTTTGCTTCTCTGAAAGAGTACACAGATCCTATTCCGGGTGTAATCCCTACCTTGGAAAAACTCCGTGCCGAAGGACTGAAGATAGGCTCTACTACCGGTTATACGCGTGAAATGATGGACGTGGTGCAACCTGCGGCTGAGGCTAAAGGTTATCGTGTAGACTATTGTGCTACTCCGAATCTGCTGCCTGCCGGACGTCCGGCTCCGTACATGGTTTTCGAGAATCTCACAAAACTGGGCGTGCCGTGTCTCGATACCGTGGTTAAAGTAGGTGATACCATTGCTGACATCAAAGAAGGTGTCAACGCTAAAGTATGGAGTGTGGGAATCGTGTTGGGCAGTAATGAAATGGCACTTACTGAGAAGGAGGCCGGCAGTCTGTCCGGAACTGAACTCGAAGCCCGCGTCTCCGAAGTCAAAGAACGTATGCTGGCTGCGGGAGCCTCTTACGTCATTCGTAGCATCGAAGAACTTCCCGCGTTGATTCAAACTATTAATTCAAAACTCAATTCTTAAAACGATATGAAACCTTATTTGTTATTAACTCCCGGACCTCTTACCACGTCAGAAACCGTAAAAGAAACCATGATGACCGACTGGTGTACATGGGACGAGGATTATAACCTGCACATTGTGGAGGAAATGCGTAAACAACTGGTAGGCATTGCCACTCGCAATACGGAGGAGTACACTTCCGTACTTTTGCAAGGTAGCGGCACTTATTGTGTGGAAGCAGTTATCGGTGCTGCCATCGGAAAGAACGATAAACTTCTGATTTGCAGTAATGGTGCTTATGGTGACCGTATGGGAAATATTGCCGAATATTATCATATCGACTATGATCTCCTTGCTTTTGAAGAAACGGAACAGGTATCGGTAGACTATGTAGACGATTACCTGAGCAATAACTCAGACATTACTCACGTGGCTTTCGTTCACTGCGAAACGACTACCGGTATCCTGAATCCGTTGAAAGAGTTGGCGCATGTCGTGAAAATGCATGGTAAGAAGCTTATTGTGGATGCTATGAGCAGCTTCGGAGGTATCCCGATGGATGTCAGTGAACTGGGAATCGATTTCCTGATCAGCAGTGCCAATAAGTGCATCCAGGGTGTGCCGGGTTTTGGATTCATCATTGCCCGTCGTTCCGAGTTGATGCGTTGCAAAGGAGTTGCCCGCTCACTTTCACTCGATATTTATGACCAGTGGGAGACAATGGAGAAAGGACATGGCAAATGGCGCTTCACTTCGCCCACCCATGTGGTGCGTGCATTCAAGCAAGCTCTTACCGAACTGATTGAAGAGGGAGGAGTAGAGGCGCGCTACCGGCGTTATTGCGAGAATCACCGGGTATTGGTGGAGGGTATGCGTTCGCTGGGATTCAAGACTTTGCTCGATGATGCCATCCAGTCGCCTATCATCACTTCCTTCCTTTACCCGAAAGCAGGATTCGATTTTAAAGATTTCTATACTGCTCTGAAAGCTAAGGGATTTGTTATCTATCCCGGAAAAATCTCAAAGGCGGATACTTTCCGTATCGGTAACATCGGAGATGTACATCCGGAGGACTTTGCCCGCTTGGTAGAAGTTGTGAGAGAGACTGAATACTAATGAATGATTATTGAGTTTTTGTCTTTAACGTAGAAGGTTGTGAAAGCCGCATACTGCTTACCACTGCTGCGACAAAAGCAAATCCGCTGCCTGCTATCAGACAGACCGCTGTACTTTTTTCGTGTACTACGAAACTGAAGAGTAAAGCAACCAGCGTTGTACCGAATGTCTGTCCTAAAAGCCGTGCCATACCCAACATTCCGCTGGCTCCCCCCGAACGTTGTGTAGGGGCGGAAGAGATGATTGTACTGTTGTTGGGCGTCTGGAAAATACCGAAACCTGCACCGCAAAGCATCAATCGCAGAATGATACTGATGACCGATGAATCTGCTGTTAATGTAGATAAAGAATAAAGCCCGATGCAGAATAATGCCATACCGATACTGCCCAGTATGCCGGGATGGATGCGCTCCACAAGGTATCCGGCTGCCGGTGCTGTCACCAATGTGGCGATGGGCCACGGAGTCAGCAGCAATCCCGTCATTACTTCGCTGTATCCCAGTGAGTTTTGCAGAAAAAAAGGAAGAGAAACCATAGCCAGCATCTGTGCCGTGAACGAACAGATGGAAGTCAGGATCGATAACCTGAAGATAGGTATTCCCAGCAGGTCGAGCGGTAAAAGAGGGGATGGCTGGTTCAGTTGCCTGTGGACATAATACGTGCCGACAATGGCCAATACAGCCAGTTGGATGGCTATATAATCGTTTTTCTCGTGATGGGCAAATCCGTCCAGTGTATAGATAAGCAGTCCGAAGGTGATAGCGTTGGCTATGGCACTGAGCTTATCGAATTTCCGGTTGGAACGTTCTTCTTTTCTCGGCAGGTACTTGCATCCCAATATCAGGGCTGCAAGTCCCAGAGGGACATTGATGGCAAACAACCAATGCCACGAGGCGATGGAAAGAATGCCGCTTGCCACCGAAGGTCCGGCTGCAGCCGATATGGCCACTACCATGGCATTGATCCCCATCCCTCTTCCTATCTGATTTCGGGGATAGATGGTACGTAACTGGGCAGTGTTGACACTCGTGATGGCTGAGGCGCTGAAGCCCTGGAAAATGCGGGCAAGGGTCAGAGTCCAGAACGAATGGGAGAGGGCGCATATCAAGGAAGTGACTATGAACATGGCAATGCCTGAAAGAAAGATCTTCCGGTATCCGTATATTTCGCCTAACGACGAAAACGAAAGCAGCGATATCACAATGGCGAGCTGATACCCGTTGATGATCCAGGTTGTGACCGCAGGTGAAGTTCCGAAGTCGTGCGAGAGGGTCGGGAGTACTACATTGATGATATTGATGTCGAGCACCGACATACATAAGGCGAAAGAGATGCCGACAACTGCCCAGATGCGGCGATGGAGGGGGAGACCGTCAGTTTCGTCAATTTCCGAAGTTTGTGTAAGCTGAGCCATAAAGAACCTTTTAAAAGAACTGTCACAAAGGTAAACAAAGTCAAGCTTCTTCGGTTTGAGAGGACAATGATATATAAGTTTTTTTAATTCATGAATTTCAGCGAGGCATGTAGCGGAAGTCTTTTTCGATACGGATGACACAGATTTACACTGGATCTTATTGTTGATAATCAGCAAAATGAATCAGCAATCCATGTAAATCTGTGTCATCTGTAGTTCTGCTTCCGATACGCCTTCATGTGTATGTCAGCCTGATAATCCTCTGATTACTGCTACCTCTGAATTCCAGATGTGGAGAGTAAAGTTCTTGTCTGAAGCGTCCGTCCACCAATACATCTATATAAGGTAGTACGGCAGCCAGTGCCGGATCTGCCTGAATCTCTTCGTACGTATATCCTGTATAGCACCAGATATTCTGTCCTGTCTCTTCTTTTATCCTCCGGATAAGCGGAAGAAACGCTTCCGGGTTGTAAAGGGGATCTCCGCCGGAGAAAGTCACGCCATCCAGTAACGGATTCGAATTGATTTCACGGATGATGCAGTCCAGACGCTTTTCTGTCAATTCATCTCCGGCCTGCGGATTCCAACTTTCCGGGTTATGACAACCCGGACAGCCGTGCCGGCAACCTGCCAGATAGATGGAATACCGGATACCTTCTCCGTCGACAATCGTTTCCGGATATGTATAAAGTATATTCATGACTTTATTACAGATGCTTCACGCGATCTCTCTCTTCTGCCCGTTTGGCAGAGTTCCACGAACTCAGGTCGCCCGTCAGATAACCTGTGATGCGGCGCATGCGCAGGATATTCTCACTTTGGCATACGGGACATTTATCGTAAATCACTCCCTTGTATCCGCAGTTGTGGCAGGTGTCTACCGGGTGGTTGATAGAACCGTAGCCGATGCCTTCGTCAAACATTACTTTTACGATCTTGGCAATGGCGCGTACGTTCTTCTGTGCCTCTCCGTCCAGTTCCACATAAGTGATGTGCCCTCCGCGGGTGATAGCGTGGAACGGAGCCTCTCTTTTTATTTTCTCTACAATGCTGATCGGTTCTTTTACATCCACATGGAAAGAATTGACATAATAATCGTTGTCTGTCACTCCTTTGATTTTTCCGTATTTACGGCGGTCCATACGGGTGAAACGTCCTGAAAGTCCTTCGGCGGGTGTAGCCAGCACCGAATAGTTCAGATTGTATTTGGCTTTGTATTCATCAGCCACCTTGTTGATTTCCAGCACGGCTTCATAAAGGGTGTCCCATGCCTTCTGGCTGTGTCCGTGTCCCTCTCCATAGAGAGCCACCATGGCATTGTGTCCACCCAGGAAGCCGATACCCAGCGTACCACTGCGCAGCACGTCGCCTACTTGTTCGTTCGGGTTCAGGGCAGCTCCTCCTTTCCATACATCATTTCCCATCATGAAGGGGAATTGGCGTGCCAGGGCTGTACGCTGATATTGATAGCGCTCGTAGAGTTGTTCGGCTATCAAGGTAGCCGTTTCATGTATCGATTCGATGAAAATTTCTTTAGCCTTTTTCTCGACGGCATCTTTATTGTGTCCGTCCTCCGTCATATTTTCCGCTTTGATACGGGCTTCAATGGCAAGGCGCGGCATATTCAGCGTGGTGAACGAAAGATTTCCGCGTCCCAAAGACGATTTCTCACCGGCTACATTCTCAAACACACGCGTGCGGCATCCCATGGTGGCCAGTTCGTAACGGTAACGTTGCGGGTCGTTGGCGTCCCATTTTTCGTTTTGGTTGAACGGGGCATCCAGGAACATGAAGTTAGGGAAGAGTGCTTTGGCCGTAGTGTGGCAGGCTTTCAGGAATAGGTCGAAGTTAGGTGCTTCAAACTTAATCTTCCCTTCCATGGCAGCATCGAAATTAGTCATTGCCTTCTGATAATCGGCTTCCGTATACGACACTCCGTTTTTTATCTTGAATATCTGGATTGGGAATACCGGCACTTCTCCCCTTGTACCCAGCCCTTCTACGGTTGCTTTCAGTAATTCTTCAATCACCATGCGTCCTTCGGCCGAAGTGTCTGTTCCATAATTGATCGAACTGAACACCACCTGGTTTCCGCCGCGTGAGTGCATCGTGTTCAGGTTATGGATAAAGCCTTCCATGGCCTGGTGCGTATCTTTCTGAGTCTGCACAAATGCTTTCTCTATAATTTGGTTCAGATGTTCTTTGTCGATATTGATCTGTAGGGCAGTCAGGGCCATGCGCAGCGTTTCGCGTTCCAGTTCCGATGCTTTGATGGACGACAGATGTTCGGCAATCACTGTACGGATAGCCTTTTCTTCTATTTCTTCACCCTTGTTCATCTGTACATAGAAGCTGATGAATGATGCCAGGTGTTTACGGAATGATTTGCTTACCCCTTTTGCCATAAAGAAGTCGAATGCCGGTATGGCCTGACCTCCGTGCTGTTCGTTCTGGTTAGTCTGGAAAATAATGGTAGCCAGGGTAGCATAGCTTTGAATGCTTTGCGGGGTACGTATACTGCCGTTCTTGGTGCGGAATCCACGTTCGAAGAGGTCATCCATGTCATACTGGATGCAAGTCGTGGTTTTTGTCGGGTAGTAATCCAGGTCATGGATGTGGATGTCTCCCAATTGGTGTGCTTCGGCAAAACGTTTCGGCAACAGATATTTATATGTATAGTCTTTGGTTACTTCCGAGGCAAATGTCATCATCTGTCCGGCGGGGGTATGACTGCTCATATTGGCATTGCTCAGGTTGACATCGTTTTTATCGATAGCTACGATACCGTCCATCACATGCTTCATCTGGGTCTTTTTGTCTCGTTCGGTGTTTCGCCATTCCCGATAGATGATGTACTTTTTGGCTACTTCCGGACGAACCTTCATCAGCTCTTTTTCTACCAGGTCCTGAATTTCTTCTACCGTAATGGTAGGAGATGCAAATTGTCCGATTACGTTCATCGTGATGTCAGCAATCAATTGCTGTTCATCATTGATTCCTGTGGCACTAAACGCTTTTGATACAGCGTTCTTGATTTTACTGATGGAGAAGTCCTCCCTTTTACCATCTCGTTTGATGATACAAATTTCCGCGTAGTTCATAACTTTAACTCCCGAAAGCTTTAGATTTTTTTTAATATGTTTACTTTTTCAGCAGGTCTTCTGACTTATCTCTCCCTCGCAACGCCTTCCCACGCTGGGCGCAGTGGCATAGTGTGCGGATTCTCAGAGAATTACAGCAGCGGGTACTGTCGCCGATTTGCACAGCGTTCCCTCGTGACTAAACCTCTTTTTAGTGCTGAAATCTGCTACAAAGGTAACAGTTAAAGCAATAAGTTGTTCTTGTTTTAACAAGAATTTTTGGAGAACTTTTCTTTCTTCCTGATACAGAAAGTTTTCCAAAACGGGAAACTTTCGGGCATGAAATTTAAATGAAGTTTGCTAAAGAATCAGCCAGATAGCTATGATATGCCCTATGCTTCCGCCCAGACAAAACAGGTGAAAAACAGCATGTGTATAAGGTTTTCGCAACGAATAAAATACGGCTCCCATGATGTAGGAAGCCCCTCCTCCGATAAGCCACCAGAAGGCGGGAGAAGCTCCGATGGCGGAGAGGCAGTCCATCAAAGGTTTCAGGGCTACCAGGATGGCAGAACCCATTCCGACGAAGCAGACTGTTTCAAGATTACTGTGTTCTTTCAGCTTTTTAAAGGCCAGTATGAAGCCTACGATGGCCGACAGCCATACGAAAGCGAATATTCCCCAGCCCCAGCCACCGGCATGGCGCAATACCAATAAGGTAAACGGGGTATAAGTGCCTGCTATGTGCAGGTAGATGGCGCCATGGTCGAATTTGCGGAGAAGTTCTTTACGGCTGCCGGGTCTTGAACCGTGATACCAGGTAGAACTGATATAGGATGCCAGCATTCCTGCCAGGTAGACCAGCACACAACCTGCCGCCCAATAGGGATGTGGGTTGGCAAGTGCTTTTTCCAACAGAAAATATCCTGCGGTGATACCTAACAGAATACCTGCACCATGACTCAGGGTGTTGGATAATTCTTCGCCGTGTGAATATCGCTTGTTCTCCATTCGTGTGTATATAGGTGATGTGGTAGCAATTTAATAAGATGACCGCAGATTTGAGAGTTTCGACACACCCTCTTAAAATCTGCGGTCATCCTTTCCTTTTTAGAAGTATCTTGTATCAGGCAGCAGATTTATACCAGATGTCCGATCCATTCTTCGCGGTCGCCCGGCAACAGGTCGATTACCGGTACTTCCACCATGGTGTAGCATCCCGGTTGCTGCTTCATCGAAGCGCGTGCCACGCATACCAGTACCTGTGCGGTCAGTGCGGGATTATTGATGCGCATGTTGAATTCGAACAACTGATTCTGGGTTTTTCCCGATACACCTTTGCGGGTCAGGTTTACACCGTGTCCCATGTCCAAGAGTGCATCCACGCTCGGCACTTGCTTTACGTGGGTTTCGTCGTTCACGAAATAAGCGTCCGATTTGATTGCGGCTGCCACGTCTTCAAATTTATATCCGTCTTTCAGTTCGATGTATACCATGCGGCGGTGGATTCCTGTTCCGGTAGGGATAGTCATCGATAAAGCCGCTTTCACTCCGTCGATTGCTTTCACGGCTACCGTGTGGCCCATGCTCATACCCGGACCGAAGTTGGTGTAAGTGATGCCTTTGGGGGCGATTGCTTCGAGCATGGTGCGTACGATGGAGTCGCTTCCCGGATCCCATCCGGCCGAGATGATCGATACCGCCCCGTGTTCTTTGGCACAAGCACCCAGTTCACGGCGGAGATCTACGATTCCGGTGTGGATATCGAAACTGTCCACTGTATTGATTCCCATTGCGAGGATTTCTTTTGCGTATTTCTCAACGCTGCGGGTCGGAGTACAAAGAATAGCCACGTCTACTCCCTGAAGTTCCTTTATATCTTTAACTACTGCGTAATC
Source organism: Bacteroides fragilis (assembly GCF_019583405.1). GTDB lineage: Bacteria > Bacteroidota > Bacteroidia > Bacteroidales > Bacteroidaceae > Bacteroides > Bacteroides fragilis_B. Next base: position 362,768 of record NZ_SZUU01000004.1, read on the forward strand.
ATTCAGTTCAGCCGGTTTGTTCTCGGCACCTGCACGACGAACCACACCTGCTATCTCAAAATCGGGAGCCGCTTGGAGGGCTTCCAGCACATAACGACCAATATTGCCATAACCTACGATGGCTGCTCTTACTTTTTTCATCTTTTTATTGGTTTTGTTTAACACATTTCTTTATTTCGGTTGCAAAATTAGTCATTTTCTTTGTTTTTGAGTCTCTTAGGGGTGTTAAAGTTAGTTTTTGTTATTCAAGGTTCGTGAAGCACAATATTTATTATCTTTGCGTTCTGATTATAACCATTATGATAGAATACATCAAAGGCGAGATTGCCGAACTGAGTCCGGCAACCGCAGTTATCGATTGTAACGGATTAGGATATGCCGTTAATATATCACTCAACACTTATTCTGCCATTCAGGGTAAGAGCAGTTGTAAACTCTATATCTACGAAGCCATCCGCGAAGATGCTTACGTTTTATATGGCTTTGTCGACAAGCAGGAACGGGAACTTTTCCTGCTGCTGATTTCCGTTTCGGGCATTGGAGGAAACACGGCCCGCATGATTCTTTCCGCTCTTTCACCGGCCGAACTGGTAAATGTGATCAGTACCGAAAATGCCAATATGCTGAAGACGGTGAAGGGTATCGGACTGAAAACAGCGCAAAGGGTCATTGTCGATTTGAAAGACAAAATTAAAACGGGTGCTGTGGCTGCTGCCACCGGAGGAGTGACCGGTACATTGCTTCCGGCCATGAATGCGGAAGTGCAGGAAGAAGCCGTTGCCGCCTTGACGATGCTGGGCTTTGCCGCAGCGCCTTCTCAGAAAGTGGTGCTTGCCATTCTGAAGGAAGAGCCCGATGCTCCGGTGGAGAAAGTCATTAAGCTGGCTTTAAAAAGACTCTGAGAACAGGTATGTGGTATAAGGAGGGCTATAAAATTTTCTGATACATCCTCAAATCCAGTTTTTTGCCGAACTTTTCCGCTACCTGCCGGATGTTTGCGCAACACTCGAAGCCACATCTCTCAAATAGGCGGATGCTGGCTTCGTTCTCTCCCGAAATCAGTGCCATTATGTTGCTGAAGCCTTCTTGCCGGATGATCTCTTCCAGTCGGAATATGGTTTGTTTTCCATACCCCTGACCTGTAAACTCCGGCTTCAGGTAGAGGGTCAGTTCTACCGAAATGCGGAAGGCTCCTCGGGGCTTGAAACGTGCGAAGTAGCAGAATCCACAGGGAGTTCCTTCGGGAGTTTCAATGATGAACGACCGGTAGACGGGATCGCCTACGGGGATGTAGTTTTTTAGTTCGTCGATGCTGGCGCAGTGTACAAAGTACACCACTGTCGTGTGGAGAGTGTAATAATCGTAGATGTCTTTTACAAAAGGCAAGTCGTTTTCCGTGAGCGTTCTGAGCGTAATATCCATTGCCGTAAAGTTCATTAATTGCCGCAAATGTAGCTAATCTTATCAGAAAAGAAGTACTTTTGTTTCCGTAAATCAACACTCCAATTCATGAAATTGCAAAAAATATATCGTCAACAGTGGATGGAAGCCCATCCACGCATGCAATCGGCAGATACCGATCAGTGGTACGTGGATTTTGCCAACAGGCTGTTGCCCGTATTTGAGAAGTCGGAGCTTGCCGGACAGATGATTCATAAGAACCGGGCTGTTCTCTATTTCACTTGGTATCTGGAAGATTGTGTGAATAATTCCGGTAGCTGGAATACATTCATCCGGTTGCATAAACAGTTGTATGGACGTTTCCTGCCTTTTTACACACTGACAGAGTCGTATGCCGATGATGAAATAAATCCCGAGGATGTATCTTTTCTGCTGTGGACGCTTCTTTCTCCCGTCACGGATAGTTCTCCGTCTCCTTGGAATCCGTTTGACAGTTCTCTGCTTCAGCTCGCATCCGATGTATATGCGGTGCTCGATGCCCATTTTGAACAGGCTCCCCTTACCGGTGATGAATCCACGGAGTGGTTTCCGGATGTCCGTGCCCTGTTACCCCCTCCGGGTCCTGTTTTGGATGTCTTGCCGGAAATGAATCTCCCCCGTGATGTAGCGAACTTCCTGAGTGCTTCCGGAGGAAAACAGATTGTATATTTAAAAGACTATGTTGATTTGCGTCGCTTCTGTGTCGATGCGTTGAAGTGGGCCGATGAAGACGATTCGTTAATGCCCGAGTTGGCCGATGAAGAAGATTTTGTGTTTTTTGCCAATCCGAAAGGTGTCTTGCTGGCTCCCAATATTGCCGCTTGTTTCCGCGACGAACGAAATCCGGAATATAATCCCGGGATTGCCGAACAAGAAGGGGCCGAATTGTTTTATATTCCGGGACTTTGTCCCATCGACTTGTTGCACTATGCCATGCAGCACGGCTTATTGCCGGAGGTCGCTTTTCCTTTCGGGGATGGCAGGAGGCTGTTGCACGAGAACTGGGATTTCATAGCCCGCAGGTATTTAGGTAAATATTATAATGAAGATTTTTATGAAGAAGAGCGGAAATAGCAGTGACCGTCCGGGTAGCGGACGTCCCAAAGCTTCGGGAGGCAAGAAACCTACCGGTAAGCGGATCGGAAAGTCGAAACCCTCAAAAGCCAATAACCAGCTGAACCGTAGGGTGAAATAAGTTGTTATCTGTTATAAACAGGTTTTATTATGAAATGGGAAAGTAGCTTGATGGAACATCTCCAATGGTCGGACACGATAACCAACCGGGAGAGTAAAGAGAGGTTGGCCCGTATGATTGCCATGCGCGTACAAGAAGGCGAGGTCATTGGGGCTGGCTCCGGATCGACCGTATATCTGGCATTGCTCGCTATTGCCGAAAGGATACGTACGGAGAATCTGCACGTCACCGTAATCCCTGCTTCGATGGAGATATCGATGGAGTGTGTCCGCTTGGGCATTCCGCAGACTACTTTATGGATGTGCCGTCCCGACTGGACTTTCGATGGCGCCGATGAAGTAGATGCCGACCGCAATCTGATCAAGGGAAGAGGCGGAGCGCTGTTCAAGGAGAAGCTGCTGATAAGCAACAGCAACCGTACTTTCATATTGGTAGACGAAAGCAAACAGGTTTCTTTTCTGGGAAGCCGTTTTCCTGTCCCCGTCGAAGTCTTTCCGATGGCTTTGCCCTACGTAGAGAGGGAAATCCGGGCAATGGGTGCTTCACATACCCAACTGAGGCCGGCTAAAGGTAAAGATGGCCCTGTGATCACCGAAAGTGGAAACTTGATTCTCGATGCCTGGTTCAGCAATATTCATTCGTCTCTTGAAAAAGAAATCAAGTCGGTGACGGGTGTTATAGAAAACGGACTGTTTATGGGATATGATGTCGAGGTGATGGTAGCAAAATAAGATCGGAAACGGTTGATAGTACGAAAACTGAAGAGGATGTATCAAAACCCACCACAGAGTGACACAGAGGTGATTTTAAGTTGTTGATTATTAATAAAAAGACTCTGTGATACTCTGTGCTACTCCGTGGTGAAAAGAGTTATGACACATCCCTTTTAGCTTTCGTTGCCTACAAGTTCATCGCATTTCCTCCAAGGACTCCCAGTATGGCAGATGCCATTGCGATCATTACTTTTAAAATTGTGTTCCAGTTTGATTTCTTCATTTTTCTACACCTCCTTTCATGTGATTCTGATTTATGCCGTCGGGTCATCCACAATGTCTCCGTCACCGTCTTTTCCCGTTTCCTTTCCTTCCAGTGCCGCTTTGATGTCGATAAACTCGATTCTGTCACCGGCCCGGGTCGATGTCAGGTTCGGACGTACGCTCGACGACGGACGAAAGTTTATTTTCACCGCCATTATGTTTTTGGCCGTACAGTCTTTTTCCGCATCCACCCCTTTGGTGCGTGCCGAAAGGCTGAATACTCCGAAATCCCGGATATTGACCGACTGCCCGTTGTAGAGTGAGGTACGCATCGCCTCTACAAAATTGGTGAGTACACTTTTGATATCTCCCAATGATAACGAACTTTTCTCCTTCATTTCGTACGCAATGCTTTCCAGGCTTGCGCTTTGACCTAAAGTGACCAGTTGCGGATAAAATTTCTCTATAGCATCCGCTTTTCGCGGATCCTTTCTCGCGATTTTTTTGTATGGAACTGCCATTGTCCGATAATTTTTTATGGTTAATAATTAAGAATGCATCCGGAAGGTCGGACGAGCTCTTTTCCTTTCTTCCGGTATGTCAAAGATACCGCTTTGTAACCCCTGTTTTGTGCTTGTTGACGTGGGTTGAGGCGGTATGGATAAAAGATTGAAAATCAATGAATGTTTTGTGAAATAGTATGACTTCTGCTATGATATGTCGTTTGTTTTTGTTATCTTTATGCTATTGTAAAGTTCCGATTATTTATTAATTTAAAATTGAAAAACATGAAAGATTTAGAAGATGACGAGAGAGAGTTTCCTATCCGTGTATATACAAAAGTCGAGTTGGCTCTGCTTTATGCACCCCATTTGTCTGAAAATGCCGCCCTCAATAATCTCAGCCGTTGGATGCGGCACAACAAACTCCTGATGGCTGCGCTCGAGGAGGTGGGGTATTATAAATACCGTCATTCATTTACACCCAAGGAAGTTCGTCTGATCTTTCGATATATGGGAGAGCCGGGAGAATAAAATTAGAGAGAAGAGGCTGTGTCCTCTGTGGTGAGTTATGACACACCCTCCTCTTTCGGTTATGGCAGCAAAGCAGGGTACGAACCTGAAACGGTTGATAGAGTCCATGCTCGACAAGGTAGCGGATGAATACGATGGGAACGAATCCTACTGCTATCTGTCTGCGAATAGGATAAACTACCGGCCATAACTGATAGTTTAAATGAAGAGAGGCGCGACTCGTGAAGAACCGTGCCCCTCGTGGTTAAAGTGGGCGCAACTCTACCGACAAACCCATAGCGGCCGCAATGCGGTAAAGCGTAGAAACGGTAGGAGTAATCAATCCCCTTTCTATTTTTGAGATGTAAGATTTGTCCGCACCAATTCTGTTGGCAAGCTCTTCCTGTGTCAAACGTGCATTTTTGCGGGCATCCAGCAATATCTGCCCGTTATATTCTTCCCATGCCTTTTCAATAGACGCTTCGCGTTCAGGAGTTCCCTCCTTGCCAAGTTCTTCGTCCAGCCACGCATCTACATCGTAGATGTCTTTACTTATTTCCTTTAGCTTCATAATATTCTTTTTTTTCATATACTCCATCACGAATGAATTTAATGTAATGGCTCGGTATCTTGTCTTCTGCCTTAAAAAGAGATAGAGCGCGTTGTATCTTCTTCCGTTCAAGCTCAGAGAGTTTATCCATAAACTCTGCAAAGTAATTCTTGTACGTTATTATTTTCTTCATGATGCAAAGATAATAAAGGTTGTATTAAGATGCAACTTTATTAGGGCTTTTTTGGTAAGTTACAATACTCTTCACCATACGCATTTAAATAACATAAGGAAGTATCCCATTCCGCTTGTCAATAAAACGCCAATATATGTCCTGCCCCGTAACAATATATGTTATTTCGATTACATATATTGTTACGGGGCATTTCTCTTCTATCTCCTTCTTTCCGATACTTTTAAAACGGTAACTCTTCCATCTCCTTTCCCTTCTCCCTTTTCCTGAAGTTTTCGCTCACCTCCTGCTGGCTGAGTTCCACTACAGCATACTCCGTGATGCCATGGATGTTTACACGCTTGCCGAAGGCATCCCTTTCCAGAATCTGTACCAACACCTGTTGCGTTTGCGCGTTGGCTTGTGTCCGTCCGTATACAGATAGAGTAGCCAGTATTGCGGCGGCGGGTTTCCATTTCACCTCAAAGTCCTTTTCTCCTGCCGGACGGAAGTAAACATACAGGTTCTCTTCCAGTGGGTCTTTCATGCGGTGGCGTTCGTTTCGGGTGTTGATGTCGTCTATCTCGTTTCCTTCAAACCAATAGCGGAAACCGTCTTCTATCAGTTGCACCGCCTGTGCGTATATCCCTTTGTGGTCTACCGGAGTGCGGTAGTCGATGGCTTTTACGGGAATGACCAGGAAGCGCCGGTTTCCCCCGTAATCCCTGAGGAACTGCATGTTGTTGGTGCTGCCAATGAACGATGCCCTCCGGGGATAAAGCTGCGCCTGAGTGTCGTATACCTTCCGGATGGTGACGTTCTCCTGTCCGATGATCCGTTTGAGTTCGGCGATGTCTCCTGTCTTCACACCCTCAAACTCCTCCATGTTGATCAGCAGCCGGGTGGATAGCAGCAAGAGGTCGTCCTTGTTTGCCGGGTCTATCATTCCGTTGCGGTAATATTCTCCGAGTTCCGGGGGCAGCAGGTGCCGTATCCAGGTACTTTTTCCTTTTCCCTGCGCCCCGTGCAGCACCAGGGCTTGCTGGTTGGCTTTACCCGGTTGGAGCGCCGAGGCCACCATGGCTACGATCCAGCGCCGGAATCCTTCCCTCCAGAATTCCTGATCCTCCGCCTGTATGGTGTCCGCCAGTTTCCTGATGTGGTCGGTTGTCCTGTCCCACCGTGCGTTTCCTCCGAAGTAGTCGGTAAAGGGATTGAACTCCGGTGTATAGTCCGAGTCGATGACCGACTTCAGGCTGTTGAGCGGATAGGCGATGCCCTGTCTGCTGATGTTCAGGAAGATGGAGTTGAGATCCTTGTTCCGCATGGCGTAGAATGATTTTACCTCCTTCGTTTTGGACAAGTCGCACATTTCCAGTCGGTCGAGTACCGTATTTCTCCTGAAAGCGTAATTCCTGTCCAGATACTCTATCACCTGTTCCACGGGCGGTATCTTTTTTTTCTCCTCTGCCCGTTCCGTTCTGTCCGTATATGTGTAGGCGTTCGCGATAGGGGTGTCTGTATCCATCTGTCCGTTCTCCCCTAATTTCACTGCTGCCAGACGCTTGACTTCCGCCTCTTCAAGTCCCTTTCGGAAACATTTGTTTCCCAGGGTGAAGAGGAACGAATTGCGGTTTCCCTCTGTGTATTTCATCAGCCTGCGGGTAGAGCTGAGGCATTTGTTGAATTCCATGCACGTGTAGGCGCTGACTTCCCCTGTTGGGTCCGTTGCGGGCTCTTCCTTCTGCCTTCCCCTCCGTGCAGGTTCGGGGGCTTCGATGGTGAATGTCCGTTGCGGGATGTGTGCCACCCGCCGGGGAGAGTAAAACGCCCTCGGGTCATACGAAGCGAAGACACCTCTCGACAAGTCCTTTCCGCTGGTGTCCACTTCCGTCTCCAGAAGTTTCTCGTAGTGTTTACGGGCCAGTTCGTACATTCCCGCGTGATACTGCTCCAACCGGCTGTAAGTGATTGCCGGTGTCCGGAAGAACGCGTTTCGCCACCCTTCCGCTTCGAGGCTTACCGGATAGGCGAGCACCTTGAATCCGTGCTGCTTGGCGGTGAGGAAGCAGGCGAGTGTCGCTTCGTCTGTTTCTATCAGGGCCCGTATCCGGTCCAGTTCCTTTTCGGGCAGATGGTCCAGGTCGATGGTGATGATGTCATTGTATGCGGCGATACTATGCGCCAGCCTGCATTCGTGGTAGTTTGCCGTGACGGTGAAATAGTCCAGCTGCCGTTTTACGTTCTCCGCTTCCTTGGTTTTCCCTTCACTGATAAGCCTTCCTATTTTCTCAATCAGGACGGCATAGCGACTGCTGCGTACCTTTTCGATTAATTCATTCAGGGAGCATCTCCCTTTTACTTTGCTGAAGCCCCTGTAAGTAGTAATACTAATGTTTTCCATTTTTCTGTCTTTTTTAAAGCTCGACGTAAGTGTCTGCGGCTGTAAAATTAGGGATGATTTTATAAACCTTGTTAGACGTTTTCTTTGAAGAATGTCTTTATTTCGTCTAAGATGTTTGTTTCCAGATCTTTATCCGTTCCCTTTTTCTCCTCTTTCAGAAATTTTAGTGTGTTAAATATTTCTGTTTCAATGGATTGTACTGACATCTCCTTTGTGGGGTTTTGTTTCTGTCCGAAGTATAGCATACGGTACATGATATGTGCCAATTCACGGATTCCTTTGCGCTTTTTCGTTCCTTTTTGCTGGTAATTCAACCATAAGAAAAAGAGGATAACCAGCTCTCTGTGAGTAGTTATGTCGAGTTTTTCCGGTTTCTTTTCCAGTGTTTCTAAAATTCTCTTACTCTCGTCAGTTTTTCCGTTTGTAATTACTACATAAGGAATGTCTTCTATGTTAAGAATCATTCCTTCATTCGGTTTTTTTTGCTCATTTTGTCTAATATGATTTATTATTACGAAGGCAAAATTAACTGTTCTTAGTATATTATCTGTTATATACGCGTATATTGTTTACTTTTAATTGATGTTTCACCCCGTCCTGAAAATAGGTTAAGTATACCTGACCTGTTTTCAGAACGGGGTAAAATCAAATTAAAAAGAGAGTATTATGCGTGTACGCGTGTGCGCGATTATATAAAGGGTGTCGGTGAATAGGGGAATTTTAGTGTAAACAGAAAGGAGTGTGTTTCAAAAAACGTTCGTTCAATGGAACAAAGGTAAACAGCATTTTTATTATAGCAAAATATTTTTATAAATAAATTCATTTGTTCCTTTTTGAATGCTCTTATTTATTTGTAAATCAATTAATTATTAGAATTCTTAAATTAGCTTTTCTCTTTTTGAATTTTTCTTTTTGGAGATTTTAAAATTCTGTCAAAAATGGTGTTTAAACAAACGAACGTTTTTTGAAACATCAATGACTTCTAATTCATTCGTTCATAGAGCTTTATCTCTGAAATCCTTCCGTTTCCTGGAAATGGTCAATTTCAGGGTACTTACATAACATTTCATCGTTCTCCTGCTGTGATAGGGGAGAGTCTTGAGATCACATGAATGCAAGTAATACTGATATTCGCATTACATCATCTGACCGGGAGGTACTTTCGTACTCCGGTGTCCCCAAAGAATACCCTTTAGTGAAGGAATCCGACAACATCCATTGGTATGCTGTGCGAGTCACCTACAGCCGCGAACTTTCTTTGAAAACGTACCTTGACAGCGAATCCATCGAGAATTTCATCCCGATGCGCTACGAGTATATCGTGAAGAACGAACGCCGAGTGCGTAAACTGGTTCCCGCCGTTCATAATCTGGTATTCGTCCGTTCGTGCCGTGAACGTATCGACCGCATCAAAGAAGAGATGGGCGTATCCCTTCCGATCCGCTATATCATGGATCGGGAAAGCCGCCAGCCGATTGTTGTTCCGGACTCCCAGATGCGCAGCTTCATGGCGGTTGCCGGTAGTTACGAGCAGCAACTGGTTTATCTGGAGCCTTCCGCCGTTGCCTTCCGTAAAGGCCAGCGTGTGCGTGTAACGGGTGGTCTTTTTGCCGGTGTCGAGGGTGAGTTTATCCGTGTGAAAAACGACCGGCGTGTGATGGTTTCCATCCAGGGAGTGATGGCCGTTGCCACCACCTACATCCATCCTTCTCTAATCGAGCCGCTCGATCTTTAAACAGTAAAATAGCAGACAGTAAATCGTAAATTGTAAATATTCCCATGAACTCTTTAGATTCTCAAATTACCGCTTTGTACACCTTGGCGCACGAACTTCTGTATCTGGGTTCCGATGGCAGCCCCATCTACAGCGACCACTTCAGCCGGTTGAACGGTGATGTACTCAGCCGTGCCAACACTTTATATCCCCATCATGGCTCCACCGACGAGGAAGAAGCCCGTTTGTGCCTTTCGCTTCTGATGGGTTATAACGCGACGATCTACAATAACGGTGACAAGGAAGTCCGCATCCAGCAGATCCTGAACCGTTGTTGGGAAGTGCTCGACCGCCTGCCCGCTTCTTTGCTGAAGGTGCAGCTTCTGACTTATTGCTATGGCGAAGTATTTGACGACGATCTCTCCCGTGAGGCACACAGCATCATCGACAGTTGGGGAGAGCGTGCCCTTTCCGGCGATGAATGTGAGATTGCCGAACAACTCCGCAGCCTTGAAGAGAATCCTTATCCCAACTGGGAAGTAGAGGAGTGAACTCTTTTCTTTTTCGACACAACACTGTATATAACCTAAATCCCCTTTGTCTTGAATATCCTTTTCATCATATTGGCTTTTGTCATCTCTGCTTCGATTGCCCGGCTTATCATTCCCCGCATCCTGCTTATTTCTTTGCGGAAGAAGCTTTTCGATATGCCGAGTGAGCGCAAGGTTCATAAACGTGCCATTCCCCGTTTAGGCGGTGTCTCTTTCTTTCCCACCATCCTGTTATCCTCTTGCGGTGTGTTCGCACTTCGCATCCTGATGGGTTATGATGTTCCCGCCCTCCGTGCGGTGTACTTGCTGCCCGAGTGCATGTTTCTGGTCTGTGGGATGACTTTGCTTTATCTGACGGGTATCGCCGACGACCTTGTCGGAGTCCGTTATCGGCAGAAATTTGTGATCCAGATCATCTGTGCCTCGTTTTTTCCCCTGGCCGGCCTTTGGATCAATAACTTCTACGGGCTTTTCGGCCTGTATGCCCTTCCTGCCTGGATAGGTATGCCTTTTACGGTTCTTCTGGTTGTCTTTGTCACCAATGCCATCAATCTGATTGACGGTATCGACGGTCTTGCTTCCGGTCTGAGCAGCGTTGCCCTGCTTGTCTTCGGCTTCCTGTTCATGCAGAAAGAACTTTGGACGTACAGCATGCTCGCCTTTGCCACGTTCGGTGTGCTGGTCCCTTTCTTTTACTATAACGTCTTCGGCAGTGCGGAACGTGCCCGTAAGATTTTTATGGGTGATACGGGCAGCCTGACTTTGGGCTATGTGCTCTCTTTCCTTGCCATCAAATACAGCCAGTACAATCCGGATGTCACCCCGTATACCGAAGGTGCTTTCGTGATTGCTTTCAGTACGCTGATTGTCCCTGCGTTCGATGTGATCCGTGTGGTGATGGTTCGTGTTCGCAGTGGCAAGAGCCCTTTCGAACCGGACAAGAACCATATTCATCATAAGTTCCTGGCAATGGGTTTCACACCAAGAAAGGCGATGATAACGATCTTGCTGATTTCTTGTGCGTTTAGTGCGGTGAATATTCTGTTGATTCCGGTGATTGACAACACGGTGATGCTTTTGGCGGATATTGCTGTGTGGGTGGGACTGAATTTATGGTTCGACAGGGTAAGAGATGGACGAAAGTAATATAGATTAAAATAAAAGATATTCTAATACTTAATAACTGTTTGTTCTAAAGATATTATCTAAGTATATAAGTCTTGATTTTGTATAGGGAGCAGAAAATAAAATTAGTTAGTATTTATAGAAATTATTTGAAATAATAGAATCAATTAAAAACGAATATTTCAGTGTGATAAAATATTGGATAAATGAAATGTTATTTAGTGTATTGGATTTAAACGGGATGATAATTTTGTTAATTAGATTTTAGTTGTGGAGGATAACAAAACTTCTTCGTATCGTAAGATAGTAAAAGGGACTGCTTTATTTGGAGGAGTACAAGTCTTCAATATCTTAGTTTCTCTGATAAGAGGTAAATTAATTGCAATTATTCTCGGACCAGAAGGTATGGGTATCTCCTCTCTATTAACCTCGTCAACAAATATGTTACAACAGTTTTCTAGCTTAGGACTAAATTATTCTGCAGTTAAAGATATTTCGTATGCCAAAGAAAATGGTGATCAAGAACGTTTGAGTTTGGTCATACACGTATTACGACGATTGTTGCATTTAACATCATTAATTGGTAGTTTGATCTCTATTTTGTTTGCAGAACAACTGAGTTTACTTGCTTTTGGAACAACTGATTATAAGTGGTCCTTTGTTGGATTATCAATAATGATTTATTTTACTACCTTATCTAATGGTGAGTTAGCTATATTGCAAGGTGTTAGAATGCTGAAGCAATTGGCATATTCATCTATTATAGGATCTTTGTTGGGATTAATGGTAGGCGTGCCACTTTATTATTACTATGGCTATGATGGTATAGTTCCTGCTATGATAGTATTATCTCTTATGACTTATCTTTTTAATCGGTATTATGCAAATAAAGTACAACACTATCACTTAAAAGCTAATTGGGATGTAACGAAAACTATAGGTAGAACTATGCTTGCATTAGGAATGATACTTTTGGTCTCTGGTTTGCTTACCACAATTTCTAATTATTTATTAAATACATTTATCAGTAACTTTGGTTCATTACAAGACGTTGGCCTTTATCAAGCAGCAAACTCTATAACGAATCAGTATGTGGGAGTTGTTTTTGCTGCTATGGGAGCAGACTTCTTTCCTCGACTATCAGGCGTTTCGAAAGACAACACAAAAATTAGGGCATTAGTTAATCAGCAATCGGAAATAGTAATGCTAATTGTTGCTCCTTTAGCTATATTATTGATAATGACAGCTCCTTTAATGATCCGATTGTTATTATCAAAGGAATTTTTACCTTTAATTTCTGTGGTTCGCTTTATGGGAATCGGATTGTTTTTTAAAGCTATGGCGTATCCAATGGGATATATTTCTTTTGCTAAAGGAGATAAAAAATTTTTCTTTTGGTTTGATGGAGTAACAGGGAATATAATGACGCTTATATTAAACATTATATTTTATTATAAATGGGGGTTGATTGGTATTGGTATTTCTTTTACAGTATCGTTCTTTTTATTTAGTGGCCTATATGTGTTAATAACTAGATGGCGTTATGATTTTTATTATTCATTGTCATTCTATAAGATGCTGGTTCCTTTATTTATATTGTTATGTGTAGTATTTGGAACTTCTTTTATTTCTGATGTGTATTTTTCATATATTTGTATGATATTAGCATCTATTATTTGCTTGTTATTGAGTTTATATGGTCTAAATGTTAGATTGCAAATAATAAAATTGAAAAAATGATTTCTTTTGAAAACTTTCGGAATACAAATAGAATATTGTAAAATAAATCTGTTAATCAATGTTTGTAATATTACTATAATCCATTAAAGATATTTATTTAGTAGATCTTTATGCCATATATTATCTTTCCTATCTTTTTTGTTAAATATGCTCTTGAGAAGATGAAAATGGATCAAATAAAGTTTTTTTGATTTTTTGATATAAATATATTATAATTATATTCATGTTATGAAAAAGAAAATATTGTTGACGTTTGGTACACGTCCAGAAGCAATAAAGATGGCTCCATTAGTAAAGGAATTGCAGGAAAAAAAGGATTGTTTTGAGATATTAGTTTGCGTGACAGGTCAACATCGTGAAATGCTGGATCAAGTGCTTCATATTTTTGATATTAGTCCAGATTATGATTTGAATATAATGAGACAAGGGCAAGATTTATATGATATAACTTCGCGTGTCCTCTTAGGAATGCGTACTATATTTATGGAAATTAAGCCAGACATTGTATTAGTGCATGGTGATACAACCACTTCAACTGCTACTGCATTAGCGGCTTTTTATCAACAGATACCTGTAGGGCATATAGAAGCAGGACTTCGTACTCATGATATTTATAGTCCATGGCCCGAAGAGATGAATCGTCAGATAACTGCAAGGATAGCCACTTACCATTTTGCTCCTACTATTTTAAGCAAACAAAATCTGATAAATGAAGGTGTAAAGGAAGATTTTATTTTTGTAACAGGCAATACCGTGATTGATGCTCTTTATTGGGTTGTGAATAAGATTAAAACAAATGAAGGCCTTAGTAAGGCGATAAAAGATGCTTTGAAAAGTTCTGGTTATAATATTGATAATCGAGGTACCGAAAAGAAGATTGTTTTAATTACAGGACATCGTAGAGAAAATTTTGGAGAAGGTTTCATTCATATGTGTCACGCTATAAAAACGTTGGCAGAGAAGTATCCAAATGTTGATTTTATCTATCCAATGCATTTGAATCCTAATGTTCGTAAGCCTATTAATGATGTATTTGGAGAGCAAAAATTCATTAATATATTTTTTATTGAGCCTTTGGAGTATCTCTCTTTTGTCTATTTGATGGATAAATCATTCTTGGTGTTGACAGATAGCGGTGGAATCCAAGAAGAAGCACCTGGGCTGGGGAAACCAGTTTTGGTGATGCGTGATACGACAGAGCGTCCAGAAGCATTGGAAGCAGGAACTGTTAAACTTGTGGGTACTGATTATTATAAGATTGTGAAAGAAGTAAGTAAACTTTTAGAGAGTAAAACTTATTATGAATCAATGAGTAAGGCTGTTAATCCTTATGGTGATGGGTGTGCATGTTCTCGTATTGTTACCTTGTTACAAGAAGTATAGTGCTGTGGATATTTATAATAAGAAGATTTGTATAATTGTTGCTCTTAATTGTCCGTATGGTGGGAATATAATTCCTTCTCTAAGAACTTTAGCAGAAGTATTAACTAATAAGTATCAAGTGAAGGTTTGTTGGATTTTTCCAAAACAAGAGGATAGAGATTGGTTAAACGAATTGGAAAAAAAATATGAGGTGGAATTTACTACCCGCAGTTACGGGAAGTCATTTATTGAAATAAAACAAATTTTTGAAAAGTGGAAACCTGATTTGGTACATACGCACTATGAAGCTTATGATATTGTAGTAGCTAAAGTAGTGAAAAAGCTAAATTGGGATATTCGTATGGTATGGCATATTCATGATTATATGACTCTTGATACTTCTGGAGAATCTCTGCCACTGTTGCGTAAATTAAAACGGCATTTTTCTCTTTTTTTACATTATGGCTTTTATGGGCAACATGCTTCTTTGATTGCTGTTAGTGACGAAATGGCCGCATTTTGCGGACATTATAAAATGCAGAAGTTGAGTTTTCCTCCCCGATATTTTAATAATACATCAGATCAGTCTTATATAGATCACGTAAAAGTCCTTCTCAATGGTATTGACCTTACACGGATAATAGGAAATCGTAGTCCATCCGTGATAGTTCCATTCACTTTTTTATCTTATGGTGGACAGAATGTACATAAGCGCATTGATTACTTGTTGATGGCAGGTGAGATATTGAAGGCAAAAGGGTGTACTTTCCGGATTTTATTAACTAAGGGCGTTGATACTATGCAAGTTGTACGTAGTATATACCATGAAAAGATTCCAGAGTGGTTAGTGTTGACAGAACAGACTGATAGAATAGTAGATATTCTTAAATTGTCATCTTGTTATGTTAGTACTTCAGTACACGAGACCATGTCTACTGCTATAGCCGAAGCTAGTATATTTGGGTTGCCTATTATTCAGAGTGATATTCCAGGTACAGATTGGAATGCCAAAACTCCCTCTGCTTTTCTTTTTAAAAGTCGTGATGAAAAAGACTTAGCTGATAAAATGGAATTAGTAATGAAGATGGATTCTGATTGTTTATTATGTGCATGTAAAAAAAGTAAGAAACTCAATAAAGAACGTTTGTCTTTGGAGAAATGGTGCGATAATATCATTGAGTTTTATCGTAATTTATAACTAGGCCTTTATATCATTATCTATAATTTTTTGAAAAGGAACAAATTTAGTTATCATTGTCTGAAATATGTAAAAGTGTATGCCTAAGATTTCTGTCATTATACCTATCTATAAATCGGAGAAATTTTTAAGAAAATGTGTTGATAGTGTCTTGTCACAAACTTTTAAAGACATAGAGATACTTTTGATTGATGATGGAAGCCCTGATTTATCTGGGGAGATTTGTGATCAATATGCTTCAAAATATTCTCGAGTGAAAGCATTTCATATACCTAATAGTGGAGTTAGCGCTGCCCGAAATTTTGGAATATCGAAGTCGAGTGGAGAATATCTTTGCTTTATTGACTCTGATGACTATGTTGAAGATGAATATTTGGAGTGCTTTGGTTTTAATGTATACTTGGATTTAGACTTGTATATGCAAGGGTATCGTATGATTGGTTTGAATAAAAAGGAAGAAAAAAAGTTCCCTCAAAGTGCTGTTTATTATAATCAGAAGGAGCCTTATATTTATTCTGAAATGAATTTTATAATAGCCTCTCCTTGCTTTAAACTATATAGGAGGAGTATTGTTGTGGAGAACCATATACTTTTTGATGAATTGATTTCGTTGGGTGAAGATCATCTTTTCTCATTGAATTATTATTGTTATGTAACAAGTGTGTACGTTTCTACAGGGTGTTTTTATAATTATATTTATCATGGTAGTGAACAACATTTGACTAATAGATATGTGTCTTTAGAAAACATATTATATTATTCAGACCAAATTGATTTTTTTAGAAATAAGATATTTGCTAATCTAGGAATTATCAATACTTCGTTCTTAATTCCTTGGAAAAGAGCTTTTATATTTATTGTATTAGATTCTCTTATGCGTGTATTTAGAAGTGAATGGAGTTGGTCTGAAAAGAAAATGGAATATAAAAAGTATATTGCCTATTTGAAAAGTAATAAGAAGTTGTTTGAGGTAGGAACTGAGAATTATTCTACTAAGATTCTACAGCTAATTTTAAATTCTAAACTGTTTAATTCATTTGTATTTGTATATGTGTATATATATATGCACAAGAAAACGGTTCTTCTGGTGGCATATTTAACTTCTCAATATAGGCGAAATTTTATAAGATGATTATGTGGATAAAACAATTCTTGATTCGTAAAATTCTGATATTTAGTAATGTGAATTTGAGATTAGCAAAAGACGTTTGTGTCGTGAAAGTGAAATTTGGCAAAAACGTCTTGTTGGAAAAAGGTGTCCAGCTTTCTTATTCAATAATTGGAGACTTTTCATATATTAATTATAATTCTTTTGTAAGCCATACTTCTATTGGGAAATTTTGCTCTGTTGGTCCATTTTGTGTTATTGGTATGGGAAATCATCCCTCTCACTCCTTTGTAAGTACTTCTCCTTATTTGTATGTTAAAGGAGATTTTTTGTCTGCATCTCTTTATAAAGAGAAACAAAATGTTAAAATAGGGAATGATGTTTGGATTGGTGCTCATGTTACAATTATTAATGGAGTCACAATTGGGGATGGAGCGATAATTGGTGCCAATTCTGTAGTTATTAGGGATGTACCTAGCTATGCTATTGTTGGAGGAGTGCCTGCGCGTGTTATAAGACAACGGTTTACCGACATGGAAATTAATCATTTGAATAAAATACAATGGTGGGATCAATCAGAGGTATGGTTAAAAGAGAAAGCTGAAAACATGTCTGATATAAAAAAATTTATAGAGAGTAATAAATGATACCTAAAAAAATTCATTATTGCTGGTTTGGTAAAGGTAAAATGCCAGAATTAGCTTTGAAATGTATTGAATCATGGAGAGTGAATCTCCCTGATTATGAATTGAAGGAATGGAACGAAAATTCTTTTGATATCAATTCTAATTTTTATGTAAAAGAAGCTTACGAGTCGAGAAAGTTTGCCTTTGTGACGGATTACGTGCGCCTATATGCATTGTATACAGAAGGGGGAATTTATATGGATACTGATGTGGAAGTGTTAAAAAATCTTGATTCTTTTTTAGGTCTTCCTGCTTTTTCGGGCTTTGAAGATAATGTGCATATACCTACAGGGATAATGGCTGCTGAAAAAGGAAGCATATGGGCTAAATGGCAATTAGAATATTATAGCGATAGACATTTTTTGTTACCTGATGGTACATTGGATTTAACCACTAACGTAGATATTATAGGTGGATTAATGGAAGAAAAAGGATTCATCCTGAAGAATGGATTATATAACTTTCAGAATATAATAACTATTTTCCCAAAAGATTATTTTTGTCCTAAATCACATACCACAGGTAAAATAGAATTAACCGAAAATACTTATACAATTCATCACTTTGCAGGTTCATGGAAGAGCAGTTCTGACCGATTGAAAAGGCGTATAGTTCATTTAATTGGAGTAAAGACAGTCCATAGATTAAAATTGTTGATCAATCTTTTTAGATGATATTTTATATCCTTTTTGGGATACTGTTTTTTCTATCCTTGATTTATTATAGTGGGAAAAAGTATCCATTTGCTCAGACTGCCTATTTACACTTTTGTGTGTTCTGTTTGTTTTTAATTATAGCAGGCGGAAGGAATAATGTAGGTACTGATTGGTGGCAATACAAAGAAGTTTTTGACACTTATGTGATAGATTATAATTATGTGCATGGGAGTTTTGAAGTGTTATTTTATGGATTTACGGGATTTATAGCCAAATTTTCAAGTTCGTTTAATGTCTTTATTTTTTCTCTGTTTTTACTATCGTTCTTTTTGAAATATAGATTCATTATAGATAATTCATCAAATGTATTTTTTTCTTTTCTTATATATCTAAGTGGGGTCTTTTTGATATTTGATATTAATGCATTGAGGCAGGGAGTCGCCTTGGGATTTACGTTGTTAAGCTGTACTTTTATTTTTAAGAAAAATTATTTGATCTTTTTTTTATTAATTCTTTTGGCTACTTTGTTTCACTCTTCCGCTGTTGTTTTTTTATTAGCTTACTTTTTTACGAATTTTCGACTATCTAATAAAAAGTACGTTATTTATACATTAGTTCTTTCTGTATTAGGATATTATATTTCTGCTTTTATTAGTGATATATTAGTGTTGGGTATATCAGATTCAAATATAGCGGATAAGTTTGAATATTATTCTTCTGGAAATTATTATGTATCAAAGGTTTCTTTTTTTTCTGTAAGTACTCTCAGACGTATTGTTTTATGGGGGGCTATTTTATATTTAACAAGAAATATAAAAGATAAAAATGTATATTTTTATAAGAATTGTCTTTTGTTCTCTTTTTTTCTTTATTTTCTTTTTGCGTCAAGTTTGGAGGTAGCATATCGGATTTCATATTATTTTTTTTGTTTTGAAATACTATTACTTCCATTAGGTATATCTCAAATTTTAAATAAGAATAATCGTATAATGTTGTTGACCTTTTTTTGTTGCTATTATTTTTATTTGACTTATAAATTAGTCTCTGTTCCTGATGGTGGATTATTTATATATAATAATATCTTTTTTTAATATATTGTAATATGACTTGTTCATTAATACTTTGTACTTTGAATCGAGTTGAGGAGGTCGCTGAGTTTTTTCAATCATTAGTAATTCAAACATTTAAAGATTTTGAATGTATTGTTGTTGATCAAAATGAAGATGATAGACTGGATTCTATTATAAAAGAATATTCTGATAAAATTACAATAAAACATATTAAATCTATAAAAAAAGGACTTAGCTTAAATAGAAACTTAGGTTTAACTTATGCTTTAGGTAGTATAGTTGCATTTCCAGATGATGATTGCGAATATTTGTCTATAACATTAGAACAGGTTGTTTCTTTCTTTTCTCATAATGAATGTTATAGGCTCTTTACGATCAATACAGTTAGTAAAACAAGTAATATATGGTATAATAGCCAGCGAAGTAAAGTGCAATTGAATAATAGAAATTATTATCGGTATGCTATTAGTATGGGGATTTTTGTAAGATATAGAAGCTTATCAGACTTGTCGTTTGATGAACAATTGGGTGTTGGATGTTATTTTGGTGCGGGAGAAGAAAGTGATTTCGTTTCTAATTTATTAACATTGGGCTATGATGGTATATATGATGGAAGTATGTTTGTATATCATCCATCAGAAGTGCCTGTTGTAGCTCTTAAAGACCGGTATATAAAATATAGTTTAGGCTATGGTGCGTTAATGAAGAAAGAAATAATTTACAGACACAAATATTATATGTTAGTAAAATTAATCTTTGACTTGCTGGGGAGAATTGTTGCTGCATGTTTGCCTATAGAAAAGAGGAAACTTTATTGGTATTCTTTTAAATATAGATTATTGGGATATATTAAATATACTATAAAGAAATAATAGATGCTAATTATATTTTATGAACGTATTTTTTTACTCTAGTGTACGTACTAAAAAAATGTTTTCAATTCAGAGTTATTATAGAAATGATATCTGTATCTTAAGAAATTTAGGGTATAATGTTCATTTAAGTAACTCTATATGGGATTTTCTATGTTTTTGGAAATATGATATTGCTTTTTTATACTTTTATAAATATAGTTTTTTTGCTGCATTCTTTGCCAAATTATTTAGGAAAAAAGTATATTATACTGGAGGTATCGACTATTTGGAAAAAACATTTGCAACTGCAAAGCAAAGATTTCTTCAAATTATTTTTTTTAAATTATGTAATCTTTTGTCGGATAGAAACATAATTGTTTCATCAACTGATTGGGAAAATATTAGAGAAATTTATTATGATAAAATACCGAATAAATGTAGTCTAAGTTTTCACTCAATTGATTATTCTAAATTTGAATATACAGAAAACTTTTCAAGTAAAAAGAAAATTATTTCTACTATAGCTTGGATGGTTAATCTTGATAACGTGTTTAGAAAAGGAGTTGATAAATCTATCTTGGTTTTTTCTGATTTTATAAAGGTATTTCCTGAGTATAGGTTGGTGATAGCTGGCCCTCCAGGGGCTGGGAGCGAATATATTCTAAATATGATAAAGCAACTTGAATTGGAGAATGTGGTTATCTATAAAGGGGCTATTTCAGAGGACGAAAAGATTGAGTTATTAAAAGATAGCCGATGTTATTTGCAATTGTCAAAGTACGAAGGATTCGGCATAGCTGCGATTGAGGCTTTAGCAGCAGGAGATCAAGTGATTCATAGTGGAAATGGAGGTCTTAAAGATGCTCTTGGGGTATATGGGTATAAAGTTGATATTGAAGATAAAGAGCAGGTTTTGAACACATTATTAAATATATGTGAACATGATATTGATGTTGAGTTTACAAAAAAAGGAATAAAATACATTGCCGATAATTTTAGTTATAATAAAAGGCTTTCTGATTTTCGGAAAATTATAGGTGAATACCATGCAAAATCTTAAGATATCTTTAATAACGACTTCTTATAATAGTGAGACTACCATTAGTGATACATTGTCTTCCGTTTTGTTTCAATCATATTCAAATATAGAGTATATAATTGTTGACGGTGGTTCAAGCGATGAAACGATTTCAATAATAAAAGAATACGAACCTCTGTTTAATGGACGATTGAAGTGGATTAGTGAAAAAGATGATGGTATTTATGATGCTATGAATAAGGGAATACAGATGGCTTCAGGAGATATTGTTGGGATATTGAACTCAGATGATTTTTTTACTTCTGATAATGTTTTAGCTGCTATTATTGCTGAATTTGACAGATATTCTCTTGATGCAGTATACGGTGATGTTCATTTTGTGAGATCTAATAATTTGCATAAATCTATTCGTTATTATTCTTCTAGAATATTTAAACCTAAACTAATGAGATTAGGTTTTATGCCGGCTCATCCAAGTTTTTATTGTTGGAAAGATTGTTTTCTGAAATATGGCTTTTATAAGATTGATTATAGTATTTGTGCTGATTTTGAACTCTTGTTACGCTTTATTTATGTTCATAAAATAGTCACTAAATACATCCCTATGGACATGGTGACTATGCGCGTAGGTGGTGTTAGTACTAATGGTCTAAAGAGTCATATTAAAATATTGAGAGAGCATTTACGTGCGTTTAAGGAAAATGGAATAAGGGCTAATCTTTTCTTACTGGCTATTAGATACTTTTATAAAGTAACAGAATTTATTAAATAGGAAAGAACTTTACTCTTTTATGATTTTTGGATTTTTTTCTTTGGTACATACCGATTTTCAGCCTTATTTACTTCCTAATACGGATGCATGGGCTTTGCCTGAGGATAAAGCGTTGGATTTATTGGCTTATCTTGAACAGCAAGGTGTCAGGCAGATCTACTGTGTACCTCCGGTAAAGGTGGAAAATGAAGGGAATGCTTCTTCTTTTCTGAAAGATGCCTTTCAATATTTACAGCAGCAATACTCCGGTAATATCTCTCTGCGTTTGTCGGCAAGATATCGTTTGGATGAAGGATTTCCGGCTTTGTTGGAGAAGGGAGATTTGTTGGCGATAGGAGGGGGAAAGGAGTTACTGGTAGATGTGTCTCCTTTAAAACAGCCGGAAGGACTCAGTGAGATGATTCATGCCATCTGCCGGTCGGGTTATATCCCTGTTCTGATGCAACCGGAACGTTCGCTTTATTGGGGAACGGAAGACTATCTGCACTTGCGGGAATCGGGATGCAGGCTGATGCTGAATCTATATTCCTTGTTCGGTTACAATGGTGACGGAGCGTTGAATTACAGCCGTATGTTGTTGAAAAAGGAGTGGTATACATATCTCTGTTCGGGCAGGGAGGATACAAAGGTGATGCGATATAGTGAATCGTTTTCGATGGAGGATGATGACGATTTGGCGATGAAATTGCAGGAGATAGAAAGAAACAGCAGGCTGTTGTGGTCTGCTACGGAAAACGGGTAACGGCGGTTATTCGTGTTTTAGGCGGCAGCCGGGATTACCGTAACAGGTGATTCCGGCTGTTTTTATATAATATCTTTGAATCTGTTGAGAAGTCAATATTACTGATATGTAATGTTCCAAGCATTTATGAAAGTTACTTTAGGACGACTACTTTGGAATATTATTGATGTTTTAATGGCGGTTAGTTTGATAATTCTGATTGTATATCCGTATAAAAATAAAAGATTGTGATAACTTCTGTATTTTTCCCTTTAAAGTATACTGCATATTTGAATATTTGCAGTATATTTGCAAGGAATAGTTATAGGGAATATGTGCATTGAAGACCAACTTAAAAAAAATGGCTTTGTCTCTACACAAGGTTTGACTGACTGGCAGGAACAGCAATTGCAGGCCTCAGTTCGCAAAGGAGAGGCTATGCGCTTAAAAAATGGCGTATACGCTCATATTGACGCATTGGCAGGTACAATGGTGGATATTCGCCTGATTGTTCCTAATGGCATTCTCTGTCTTTGGTCGGCATGGTCGGTTTATAATCTCACTACTCAGATTCCGAATGCTTACTATGTGGCCATTAAGCGTAGTCGAAAAGTAGTTCTGCCTGAATATCCCGAATTTCAACTGATATATCAATCTGACAAATTACTATCTATCGGTGCTACTCGGAAAGAAATACAAGGATACGATGTGCCGATCTTTGATGTGGAACGTTCGGTTTGTGATGTGGTCAAGTATCGAAATAAAGTGGGAATTGATGTGATGGCAGAAGTCCTTCAAGCCTATCTGAAACGTCCCGATAAGAATATATCTCTATTGATGGATTATGCCTCTAAACTAAGAATACGTAATACACTTAATCATTATCTTGAGGCATGGCTATAAAAGAAATATATAACTATGGGGACTCAGTGAAAGCTAGGTTGTTGAATATTTCACGGAGAAATGGACAAAGCTATCAAATGCTTGTAACCCGATACCTCCAAGAGCGTTTGCTCTATCGTTTATCAATCAGCCGTTTTTATGACCATTTCTTTTTGAAAGGTGGAGCATTGCTATATGCTCATGAGCGTTTTTTGGCGAGGCCAACATTGGATATTGACTTCATGGGGTATCACATCGACAATAACAAAGAAAATATAAAAAAGATATTTGCAGAAATTTGCTCCATCTCTTACGAACAAGATGGTGTAATATTTTACATTGATACACTGCGTACTGATGAGATTGCAATTGAGAAGAAATATCCGGGTGTAAGATTGACGTTGACAGCCTCTCTTGATACGATTCGCCAGTATGTTTCTATGGATATAGGATTTGGAGATGTGATAACTCCCAGTCCATCTGAATTGGATTATCCGAACTTACTTGACGGATTCCCCAATACTGACATCATGGCTTATTCTTTGGAGACAGTTGTGGCAGAGAAATTTCAGACTATGATTTCAAGAGCAGAAACAAATAGTCGAATGAAAGATTTTTATGATCTCTATACGATCTTGCAAGGAGGAAAATATAATGCGGAAATATTAGATGAAGCTATAAAGGCAACATTCAAGAATCGCCAAACTAACTACATGGAAAATCACGTTGCATTTAGTCTTGCCTTTGCAAAGAACTCGAATTTGAACATAAGGTGGAATGCATTCATGAAGAAACTTAAGATTCCAACTCAACTTACTTTTTTTGAAGTAATGGATTACCTCCAAGTCAAACTAAAACCTTATTGGGAAAATTTGAAATAATATTGAGAAGTTCTGTACTCACCCTGCCATAATAGTAGGAAGGCTGCAACATCTAAAAGTAATATCTTATTGGCAGGATCAGGAACTGATAGAGAAGGTCGATTTGGATAGTGCCGTTCAGTGATTGTGCTATCCGGCAATTCCGGTTCCATCACGATTGGGACCGGAGAATTAGGAATAACCGAATAATATGTGTATATTTGCAGTTACTAACATTGGGTTTATACTGAAATCTTCTTTGTGCGTGATTGTTTTCCGCTTCATTCTGCGGCTTATGGCATTCCCCAATCGACATCATTATTTGCTGCTTTGTTCAGGATAAAAGCATCGCGCCTATGTGCTGCTGGCATTCGGCGTAGCGTATGATCTGGATATAATGATGAAATCGTTTGTTTATTGGTGTGTGTGACATAAAACTGTCTATCCGGCAATCAACATGTAAAAGAACAGGCAGTATTGATTCAGACATAAAATTATTGAATGGTAAAAAAAATAACAACAAGTAAACGTGACCGGGAGAAGCTAAAGGAGCAGAAACGTAAGGAGAAGCAACAACGTAAAGAGGAACGCCAAAGCAGCGGCCCAAGTTCTTTTGAGGATATGATTGCTTATGTCGACCAGTTCGGTGTTTTGCATTCAGTGCCGCAGGAACGGATTGAGGAAGAAGTCGATGCATCTCATATCGAGGTTTCTGTACCCAAACAAGAGAATGTGGAAGTGACTCCTCACATGGGGCGTATCGAGTATTTTAATGCTGCGAAAGGCTATGGTTTTGTGAAAGATACGGATAATGGCGAAAAGTATTTCTTCCATATCTCTTCTGCCCCTGCGACAATTGCTGAAGGTGATAGAGTGACATTTGAAATAGAGCGCGGTATGCGTGGAATGAACGCTGTACGAATATCAATAGTGACTGAATAGCAAAGTGGCTTCCGAAATAAGTAATTATCACGGATAATAATAATGGATATGGCCCCAATAATTGATAACTCAATTATTGGGGCCATATTGGTAAGTGATTGTTACTTTTCGTTTTTATTTCTGCTTTTGTATATTTAAGGCCATATTGATCGAATATCTTGAACACATCTTTTTATCTCAGGATAGGTGAAATAAAGATCGGCATTTAGGAGCTTCTTTTTAAATGTATCTTTTCTTTGATAAATAGTTGCTATTTTGTCATATTCGCCCGCTTCTGACAGACGTTTTTTTTCGTTTCTTTTCAATATATTGCATATTTCTTCTCCTAATTTTGTAATCAAATCGTATAGATTATGTCCACGAATATATAAGTAGGTATTTTCTTCTGTAAGTCCCAGACGTTCGTATTTGGCTTTCTCTACTGCTTCATCATAGTTGGGATAAATACTTTTTAAATAGGATATTGGGAGAGTGACTCTTTTATGAAGAGTGGTAATAATATAGTCTCCATTGTCATTTATTCTATTGTTGCTGTAGGGGAATGATAGTAATTTGAAAAAGTCAGTATTGGATAATTTCCTTTCCTTTTGTCTGTGATCATATAAGAAAAGAAGAAATAACGGATAAATCTCTTTTGAGTATGCCAACAAAAACTTATTAAAGTCAAAAATGCTATTTGTAAATCCGCAGGTCAATATAGGTAACGCAGCTAAACGATCTGTGAAACAAAGATGATTTTCGAAAGAATAAGTATAAGTCTGTAGTATGTAATGCTTGGCATCTATATCTGGTTCTTGCATTAAATAGTGTAAATCACTGTCTATGGCAATCGCCATCTTACTGTCGAGGAAATCTTTGAAAATAAGACAAGTGGAACTTCCCGTAGCTTTATTTCCAGATTGGGAGCGGCTGTAGGGAATAAAATAAAAATTGTATTGAGGACATGCCTCTTTAAATATTTTATTCCAAAATATAATATCGTTTTTATCTTCCAGATGGATGACAGCTTTACATCCATTCAACAACAGTGAGGCTTTGTAGTTTTGTGCTACAGTTGCATAATAAGCTTTTTTGCTTGGTGTCATTTCTCTTTTTATATCGGTTTGACGATATCCTCCATAAATACTAATTTATCTCCCCATCCATCGGCAAAGATACTCGGTGAATGAGTTGAAAGAATGATCTGGCAATTTTTATTTAGAATTTGTATAGCTTCAATTAATTGTCTTTGCCATTCGATGTGAAGGGATAGTTCCGGTTCGTCCATTAACAGAATGAACGGTTTGTCTTCCTTTAAAAATACCTTGAGCAATATGAGTAACAATTGTTTTTCTCCTGAGGATAGCTGTTCCGGTTCTATTTCCTCTTCTTGGTTTAAAAACGTGAAAACCATTTTGTTTTTTGAATTGATACTGATCTGTTTTTGGGTACTTGCAAAAAAACTATTGATTATTTTAAATAACATCGAGATTCGTTCTTGTATCTCTTCCGACTGTTCTGGGTAGTTGAGGATTTTTGAACGATAGTCGATGAAATTGAAAACGTTTTTATTTAGCGGATAAATAGTCATATCCAATTCTTGCATAAGAGAAGATTGAGTACTTTTCTTAGCTGTCGGTATGTCGAATGTATTGATGTATTCGATGTCTAAAAGCCAGTCTTTTTGAAATTCTATGCTAAAATCTTTTTTGTCTGCATGATATAATATGCTACCTCCTGCATCAAACCGAATAAAGATATCTGTTTTAAGCTTATTGAGCTCTTTGATATCACTTGTAAGTAGCAAGTAGATAAATCGGAGAAAGGTAGATTTGCCACTTCCATTGGGACCGACGAGGATATTGACTTTGGGATCTACGTGATTCCATTCGATGTCCTGTTTTCCCCACATCTTTTTAATTTGTATCTGCGAAATCTTCATTGCTTCTGTTTTATAATTACTTACTGTTTATCAGCTTGATTTTAATAAAGGCTGTCATTGCAAAGATAACCAATCTCTTTTAATATTTGTTCAGTAGAAACTTTTTTTCATAAGTCGCCCCACTGAGCGACTTATGAAAAAAGGAAAATTTATTTTTCCGCAGCCTCTTCTTGGGCTTTCTGTTCCATTTTTCTTTTCACAAATTCGATTTTCAGGTTGGCTTCTTCTTTCTCTTGCTGAATCTGACGTATGGATGAAAGTAATTTGGCCAACTCGTAAGTACCGACGAGTGCTTCACGGTCGGAAGGAGTCATGGTAGTGGAGAATTTCCGTTCGCCGAGATACTCGACACGGATATTTTTCTTATCGCGGTTCATGTAGAGGAAACTGAGGACGTTGCCGTCTTCTCCCATTTTGTAGTCGGCTTTTTCGATTTTTTCTCCCAGATCGGTAGTCTCGTAGCTGTCGTTGGAGGCTGGGGTTTCGGCAAAACTTCCGTCCGGTGCTATCACTTTGACGGCTACATGGTGGATGTTGCTTGGTCCGCAGTAGATAGACGTCAGTGTCATTACTCCCTGTTCATTCACCTGAAAACGGAGGAAAGAGCGGTGCAGGTTCTTCTCTACGGTCTGGGTGGGCCAGAAGTAGTTACCGATTTTTTGGTATTCTTCGTTTTTCTCGAAAGTATATTTGTTCTTGATCGCTTCGAATTCTTTCTGTTTGACCTGAAGCATGCTGTCGAGATAAACCAGGCTTTCCTGTTGCTCTTTCAGTTCGACTTGTTGCATCAGCTTGATGCCCTCCTTACGGGTGTCGAAAGCTTTAGGATAGAGAATTTTAATACTGTCGATCTGCAACTTGGCTTCGTTGTAGTCGTTACGCTCAAAGGCTGCACGGGCAGCGGCAAGCTTTTCACCCGCTTTCTTTTCGATGCTGTCACCACAAGCTGTCAGTAGTGACAATGTACATGCCAGGACAATCAGTTTTTTCATTTTGTTGTTCTTTGTTATAGAGGGCAAAAATACAAATTTAGAGTGAAGAGTGGAAAGTGAAGAGCGAAAAGTTGTACCTTTGCAGACTGATTAGCTATAAAGAGGGTATGCCAAAAGTGTCAGAGGGCTTAGGCAGGCCTTTTTCAATAACTGTAAAAAAGATAAATAAAAGATGATAGAGTTGACTCAGGAGGAACTGAAGCAGCATTTCAGTGAACCCATTTTCGGTCAGATCTCAGAGACGGCCGATGTGTTGGGATTGGAGTGTTATGTGGTGGGCGGTTATGTCCGTGACATTTTTCTGCAACGTCCTTCTAAAGATATAGATGTAGTGGTGGTGGGGAGTGGCATTGCGATGGCCGAAGCGTTGGGAAAACGTTTGGGACGCGGTGCGCATGTCGCTGTTTTTAAGAATTTCGGTACAGCCCAAGTGAAGTATCATGGTACGGAGGTGGAGTTTGTAGGTGCCCGGAAGGAGTCGTATCAACGGGATTCCCGTAAACCAATCGTGGAGGACGGGACGTTGGAAGACGATCAGAATCGCCGGGACTTTACGATCAATGCACTGGCTGTCTGCCTGAATAAGGAGCGGTTTGGGGAACTGGTCGATCCGTTCGGAGGCATGAATGATTTGAAGGAGAAGACCATTCGTACTCCTCTCGATCCGGACATAACGTTCAGTGACGACCCTTTGCGTATGATGCGTTGTATCCGTTTTGCTACCCAACTGAATTTTTACATCGATGACGATACATTTGAGTCTCTTTGCCGTAACCGGGAACGGATCGAGATTATTTCACGTGAGCGCATTGCGGACGAGCTGAATAAAATAATGCTTTCACCTATTCCTTCGAAGGGTTTTATCGATCTGGACAGGAGCGGGCTGTTAGAGTTGATTTTTCCGGAATTAGTGGCTTTACAAGGGGTGGAGACCCGGAACGGGCGTGCCCATAAGGATAATTTCTATCATACGCTGGAAGTGCTCGACAATATCAGCAAGGTGACAGATAACCTTTGGTTACGTTGGGCTGCCTTGTTGCATGATATCGCCAAACCGGTGACTAAACGTTGGGAACCGAAGGCGGGATGGACTTTTCATAATCATAATTTCATAGGCGAAAAGATGATTCCGAATATCTTCCGGAGGATGAAGCTGCCGATGAACGAGAAAATGAAGTATGTGCAAAAGATGGTGAGTCTGCACATGCGTCCCATCGTGATAGCGGATGATGTGGTGACGGATTCGGCTGTACGGCGTCTGCTTTTCGAAGCCGGCGATGATATAGACGATCTGATGACGCTTTGTGAAGCGGATATTACTTCAAAGAATACGGAACGTAAACAACGTTTTCTAAATAATTTCCAGCTGGTTAGGCGGAAGTTGAAAGATCTGGAAGAGAAAGACCGTGTCCGTAACTTCCAGCCGCCTGTGAGTGGGGAAGAGATTATGGAGGTGTTTAATCTGGGACCCTGCAAGGAAGTGGGGGCGTTAAAAAGTGCTATAAAAGATGCTATTTTGGACGGAGTGATTCCCAATGAATATGAGGCAGCTTATGCATTTATGCTTCAAAAAGCTAAGAAAATGGGATTGAATTCCGTACAAAACAAAGAGGAATAAATGCAATAAGTTTTTGTTTTTACTGATTATCGGATAATCATTCCAGGAAGACTTATATATGCTATAGAGTAGGCTTGTAACGGAAAACCGTTACAAGCCTGTTTTTTTATTTACTGTTTCTGTTTATTCTTTTTTCATTTCTGTGTATAAACAAGCAAACTTTGGAGAAAATAAAAAAAAAGGAGTTTCTGTTGGTGATAGATTGCGGAATAAATGCTTATTTTGCAAAACACTATTAAACATAAACTAAATCATTTTAAGGTATGAATAGGATGAAATGTAGATTTTACACTTACAGAGGAATTGCTTTTTGTTTTGTAGCCGCAATGTTCTGCGGGCAAACAATGGCACAGGTTGTAGAAAAAAGGGGGTTCGATTCTCAGAAAAAAATTAATGCGTTTGATAACACGACTTTTTGTACTGCTTATTTGTCTGATGGAGCACTGTATACCATGCGTGATATCGCGATTAATGATGTGCGCAAAATTGAGCGTATTGTATTTAATCCGACGGGAAGTTCTATCGCTCTGTTGAGAGCGAAGAATCCGATAAGTATTTACTCTTTTCGCGATAGGAATAAGAAGCTTTTTGAACTGAAGGAAAAACGTAAAAAGTTGAAAGATAAGCCAATGCCGGTATCGATGTGCTATTCTTCTGATGCCCGTAGTTTTATTGTGGGTAATTCGTTGGGAGAAATTGTGATTTATGATACGAAAGAATATATGCCGTTAGCTTATATTCAGGGGGAGGCTCCGGCTACTGCTTTGGCTATGAGTTCGAATAATTATTTTATTGCCGCAGCGGTAGGACAGAACATTAATATCTGGAATTTCCAGACAAAGGAGTTGAGAAAAGCGATTCCTATGCCGGCGGTCGTTAAAGAGGTGACTTTCTCTCCGGATGCTGCATTGCTGGCTGTAACCACAGATGACAATCACTTGACCATTATCGATACGAAAAACTGGGATAAGGTAGATATATTTGATAAGCTGGGAGGAACACTCAGTTCTCCGTCATTCCATCCGGAAGGAAAATATATCAGTGTGGTGAAAGATGGAAAGAATATAGAGATCATCAACCTGAAGAATGGTGTTGTGGAACAAGATATCGTTGATCCTACAGGCGGTGTTACCGGCGGGCGTTTCTTTAAGAACAACCAGAACAGCGAGGTATTTCTGCTGACCAATCGTACGAAGCAAATGGTCTTCTTGGATGCAAACGGACTGAACCCGTTCTATGGTAAGATTATGGGTAGGGAAGTGGATGCCAAGATGAACGAATGGGTGAAGATGATGCAGGGGGAATCGATGGAAGACTATGCGATTCGTGTAAACGATGAAACCCGTATCAAACAGCAACAGCTGTTTGCTCAGGAAGTTGCTACGGCATTGGCGGGTGACCGTATCTCTATAGACAATCCTTTTATAGATGGTTATGATGCTTCGAATAATATGCTGAATATCGGTTTTAAGGGTTTGCCGTCTATCGGACTGGAAGTTCCCTCCAGTGAAGCGGGCGACTTTAAAGACGGTAAGATGAAATTCTCGAATGCCGTATATGTGCTGAATGATAAAGATGAATTTGAGTTGGCCTATGTTGAAGTTACCAACGAAACGACCAACAAGGTTTATATCTATGACAATATCGGACGAACAAAGTTGACTGCTTTGGAAGCAGATGAAAACTTTGTCCCTCTGGAAATTATGCAGCAGGCTACCCGTGAGGAAGCACAATTGGCCGAGATCAAAGAACAGGTCATCGAGGAGAAAAAACAAGATAAACTGATCACTGATAATACGCAGATCAATGTGAAGACAGAGGTAATCCCGGGAGTGGATGCGAATGGTAAAAAGATTCTGAACTACAAGGTGGGTTACCAATATGAAGTGATCAATAAAGAGTTTTCGGCCAAGGAAGACTTCCCGTCGGGAGGTTATAATATCGAACGTTCGAATGCAGCCATGTCATTGATGAAGATTATCAAGAATGCGTTTGAAGGTGACTTTGCCAAATATCTTTCTGAAGGTAAGCAGGTGAAGGTGATTATTACGGGATCGGCAGACGCAGCTCCGATTCGCGGACGTCTGGCTTATGACGGACGTTATGGAGAATTTGTGGATGAACCTTATTACAAAGACGGCAACCTCGATAATATCACAGTCACCAAGGTCGGAGGAATCACTCAGAATGAACAGTTGGCTCTGATGCGTGCAGCAGGCGTAAAGACTTATATTGAGAAGAACGTGACAACATTGGGTAATACAAAGAACGAATACGAATATCATGTGGAAGTAGCCAAAGAGCGTGGTGGAGAATTCCGCAAGATCAACGTAGAGTTTGTAATTATGGATGCATTTCAACAATAAATAATGAAGAAATTTTTTTTACTGACAATCATTCTTACTGTTGTTGTAGCAGGTGAAGTGGGGGCACAGGAAGCTGCCTCCGCTTCAAAACGTGCCAATCAACAGTATGTGCTTTTTGAAAGTGAGCGGGATAAGGGAACGAACGTAACGGCCATGTATGATTATTTGATGGATAGTTACGAAAATTTCATGAAAGTTGTAGAGGCACCGGATAACAGTCAGTATATTGGAGGAGCCAAGAACCGACTGAAAGTGTTGTATCCTTATCTGTTGAACGGGGCAGTGTACTATTCGGAACAGAAACAACCGTCCAAAGCATTGGATTTTGCTGCTGCTTATATCGATATGCCGCAGATGCAGTTGTTCCGCAGCGAATTGCTGCCGAAAGATAACCGATATGCTTCGGTGGTGTATTACGCAGCTGTAGCGGCTTTCAATCTGGAGAAGAACGAAAAAGCTTTGAGATATTTTCAGGAATATCTCAATACCGGTACGGAGGCCCAGCAGAAAGACTGCTATGTTTATATGAATATGATTTATCAGAAGCAGAAGAAGTATGCGGACCAGGAACGTGTGCTGGAACAGGCCATTGCCAAGTATCCCGTTTCGCTTGATTTCCTATACAATCTGGTGAATGTGCATATTGCTACCAATAATATGGAGAAGCTGATTGGAGCAATAGACCGTATTCTGGCTGTCGACCCGAATAATGATAAAGTGTTGCCTATCAAGGCACGCATCCTGGAGCGTCAGGGAAAGAATGTGGAGGCATTGGATATTTATAAACGTCTCTATGCACTGCACCCTGAGAGTTTTGAATTGATGACCGGTGTGGCACGTGCCAACTTTAACTGTGCTACGGAGATTGTGAACAATGGTGCCACTATTGCCAACGATACGGAATATGCTTTGGTACGTCAACGTGCATCGGGTTATCTGATGGATGCCAAAGACCTCTTCCTGAAAATTTTGCAGAAAGATCCTTCTTCCAAAATGTATATGCAGGGACTGGCCGGGGTGTATCAGTATATGGATATGAAACCGGAATATGAGGTGCTGAACAAAATCGTTCAGGATGGGGCTTCCTATACCGCCTTTCCGTCTCGTCTTGCGGCCTATAAAGAGGTATTGAAAAAAACGGAGAATGTGGCTCAAGAGCAACAAGCGGTTCCCGTGCCTATTGAACCGGCTATGCTGGTTATCAAAGTAGACCAGTTTACGGATGCTAATAACAATAAGGTAATCGATGCCGGTGAAAGTTTTGCTATACGGTTTACCATAGAGAATCAGGGTAAGGGAGATGCCTACAATGTACGTCTCCGCCTGGCTGAACAGCAGGGCTATGATCAGTATTTTGACGGTCCTCGTGAACTGGACGGTGGTAATATTGCTGCCGGAAAGTCTAAGGAATACACTTTCCGTTATATAGCCAAGAAGGAGTTGCCGACAAGTCTGGCCAAGATTAATATTTATGCGTTCGAGGCGAATGGTTTTGATGCGGATCCCTCCGAGCTGATTGTGAATACCCAGGAATATGCAATGCCTCGTCTGCGTGTCGCCGATCACCAATTCTTCGCTTCCGAGGGTTCTTCCATCACTTTGGGTAAGAACGGTAAGCTGACTGTTGCCTTACAGAATTTCGGTACGCAGACTGCACGTAAGGTGAAAGTCAACTTTACTTTACCGAAGAATGTGTATACGACTGATACGCCGGAAATTATTGTTGATAGCATTGCTCCGGGAGATGTAGCTATACTCGACTATGGCTTTTTGGTGAATAAACGTTTTGATGGAGATTCGATTGCAGTTATGCTGGCTGTCACGGAATCTACTCGTTCAGCTTCTCTGAATGAAGCTTATAAGGTGAAAGTCGGAGAGTACCTGAGTGCTTCCGCTTCGATGAACCTGAGTGGAAATGTAGCTGCACGTAAAGTGAATGTGAAAGACTTCTCACTCGGCTTTAAGAGTGAACTGATGGAGGATGTGCCTGTGGGAGCTGTCAATCGCCATCGGTATGCATTGATTATCGGTAACGAGGATTATAGTATGACAGGGGCGAATGCGGAAATAAATGTACCTTATGCGGTCAATGACGCTGTGTTGTTCCGTGAGTATTGTGTGCGTACTTTCGGGGTACCCGACGGACAAATCAAGGTAGTGCCAAATGCCACAGCCGGTATGATGCACGAGCAACTCGACTGGCTGGTGAATATGGCAAGTACGGATCCGCAGGCGGAATTGATATTCTACTATTCAGGACATGGAAATAACGACGAGGCTACTAAGGAGCCTTATTTACTTCCGGTGGATATTACAGGTAAGAATATCCGTCTGGGTATTTCATTGTCCGGACTGTATAAAAAATTGGCTACTTATCCGGTAAAGGGGGCTTATGTATTCCTCGATGCTTGCTTTAGCGGTGGTTATAAGAGTGCTGCTCCGCTATTGGCACAGAAGGGCGTGCGTGTTGTTCCGAAAGTGGGATTGCCGCAAGGTAACACATTGAGCTTTTCGTCCAGCAGTGGCGATCAGACTTCAAGTGTTTACCATGAAAAGAAGCAGGGATATTATACGTATTTCCTGATAAAGACGATCCGTGACGCTAAAGGTAACCTTTCCATGAAAGAGCTGTTCGAAAGAACCAGTGCTGCAGTGAAACGTGCTACTGCCTTGATCGATAAAATTCAGGAGCCGCAATGTATGGTTTCTCCTACATGGGTGGGATGGGAAAATATTAAGTTGGAGACTCCGGTAACAGAAATTCCTTAGTAAAGTTAATAGTGATATGAAAAAGACGGCTGTGGTGTGGAAAGCACAACAGTCGTCTTTTTGGTATCTATTGGGATTTGTTTTTATTGCAACTCAATAATCTCTTCGTTGCAAATAGTCAGTTTCTCAACACCCTCTTGTGTTACTGCCCAAGAGTTTTCGATACCTACGGGACCTATACCCGGAATGACGATTTTCGGTTCGAGAGCGAAAACCATTCCCGGTTCCAATTCTTGTTTCATACGGGGAGCAAGTACAGGGGCCTCGTTGATTTCCAGGCCGATACCGTGGCCAATGAATTTGGCTTGTTGACTGATACCCATAAATTTGTCGGCAAAACCGGCTTTGGTTACTATGTCGATCGCTGCATTATATAAGTCTTCACATATAACACCAGGTTGAGCCATCGATGAAACGGCTTCCTGAATGTCAAGACAGACCTGATGAGCTGTATAAGCCTCGTCGCTTAGCTTTCCGACAGAGAATACACGACTCATATCTCCCATATATCCATTGAAATTTCCGCCTAAATCTACCATAACACTTTGTCCTTCTTTTAAAGGAGTCCTATTCAGTCCGCCTGGCAGAGCCGGATCCAACCCTTCGCCTCCCAAAGCGAAATCGTAAGGTGAAGGATACGCTGCATTGTCACCCGTCAGGACGCTACCCATAAAAATTTCCATGCTTTGACCGAATACGCGGAAGATACCTAAGTTACCTTGCAAACGCATCAGTCTTTCTATTTCGATGGAAAATTCCAGATCTGTCATTCCCGGGCGATATACCGAAGGAATCTGTTCGTAAGCTTTGGCATGAGCTACACCCGAACGGCGGAATAATTCCACTTCTACAGGAGTCTTAACACTGCGTGCTTCACGGATCAGAGGAGTACCGTTTACAATCTCCGATTCAGGGAAAATAGCAGCAAGGCGATTGTATTCTGTAAACGAAAGTTCGTCACCTTCCAACATCAACTTTTGTGGTATCGGCAGATTATTTTCTTTGATCAAGTCTGGAATCTGTTCCGGTTTACGAATGGGAAATACATGTTCACCGGTGATATTGTTGGGGCGTTTGATGAATAACAAAGCCGGTGAATGGAGAGGTAAGTAGAGGTATCCGCTGACGATACGGCCGTAAGTATAGAGCAAATTTACATTACAAGTGATAAGTGCGGCTTCAATATTTTGCTGAGCCATAAGCACACGAATTTTATCGCGGCGCATCTTTAATTCGGGTTGTAACATTTTGTATTATTATTTGGTTTCGAGATGCAAAGTTAGGCGATTTTAGTTGAAAATGAAACCTTTTTATAAAAAAGTAGCGTTACCCATGTCCTGTCTCAGGAGATGGATAACGCAAACCATAAATACAAATACAACTAAACAAAGTTTTTATGTTAGCGGACAAGTAATAATCAGATGATTCCTTGTCCCATCATTGCATGAGCTACTTTCATGAAACCTGCAATATTGGCACCTTTTACATAATTGATATATCCGTCAGATTCTGTACCGTACTTCACACACTGTGCATGAATGCCGTGCATGATAGAATGCAACTTCTCGTCTACCTCAGCTGCACTCCAACTCAGGTGCATGGCATTTTGTGACATCTCCAGTCCGGACGTTGCTACACCACCTGCATTGACTGCTTTACCCGGTGCATACATCGTTTTGTGTTCGATGAAAAGATCGATGGCTTCGGGTGTACAACCCATGTTGGAGATCTCTCCGACACAAAGCACATTGTTGTTAATAAGTTTTTTGGCATCTTCGCCATTTAATTCGTTTTGAGTAGCACAAGGAAGGGCTATGTCGGCTTTCACTTCCCAAGGACGTTTATCGGCTACGAAAGTAGATCCAGGGAATTCGTCAGCATACGGAGCCACAATATCGTTGCCCGAAGCACGAAGTTCAAGCATATAATCGATCTTTTCTCCACTGATGCCATTCGGATCATAGATGTAACCATCCGGGCCGGAGATTGTAACAACCTTTGCTCCCAATTCGGTAGCTTTGGTAGCAGCTCCCCAGGCAACATTTCCGAATCCGGAGATAGCTACAGTCTTGCCTTTTATATCGATACCTTTGGTCTGCAACATTTGGTTGACGAAGTACAAACCTCCGAATCCGGTAGCTTCCGGACGGATCAGTGAACCGCCAAACTCAAGTCCTTTGCCGGTGAAGGTTCCTGTAAATTCACGGGTTAGTTTCTTATACATACCGAACATGTAGCCTACTTCACGTCCTCCTACACCGATGTCACCGGCCGGTACGTCCATGTCCGGACCCAGATGGCGCCACAACTCAAGCATAAATGCCTGGCAGAAACGCATGATTTCGGCATCACTCTTGCCACGTGGAGAGAAGTCGGAGCCGCCCTTACCACCACCCATCGGCAGAGTAGTCAAGGCATTCTTAAAGGTCTGTTCAAATCCGAGGAATTTCAGGATAGACAGGTTGACAGAAGCGTGGAAACGGATACCGCCTTTATACGGGCCGATAGCGTTGTTGAACTGAACACGATATCCCAGGTTGGTTTGTACTTCACCTTTATCATCTACCCATGTCACGCGGAACGTAAAGATACGGTCCGGCTCTACCAGTCTTTCGATGATTTTGGCTTTTTCAAACTCAGGGTGCTGATTGTATATATCTTCGATGGAGAGAAGCACTTCTTTTACAGCTTGAAGATATTCTGATTCGCCGGGATGTTTAGCCTCTAAAGAGGACATGATTTTTTCGATGTTCATAATAGTATGTTTTAATAGGTTGATTCTGATAAAATGTCACTTTATCGTATCGCAAATATAGGAAAACTTTTCTAATGTTATTTGATTGTATGGAATATTTTGATTAAATAATGATAAAATGATAGAAAGAGCATTGAGGGTAAATATGTCAAATCTTCGTTTTTACCTTCGGATTATGTCTTTTAGTTAGTAATTTCGGATTTCTCGACTTTGATGTTTCGGTTTGTTTTCAAATCGTAAATGGGAAGATAATCTGTGCCTATATTGAACGTTGGCAATAAAGTGAATTGCTTTTTCTTGCTTTTCCCAATAAAAACAGCGACTTTTGTCTGTTGAATTTTAAAACTACGGGAAACCCATGCTCAGCAAATTTAAATTAAACCAGCTCTATTTTAAAGATACTCAGTTTGCCAATCTGATGACAAGGCGAATCTTTAATGTTTTATTGATAGCCAATCCTTACGATGCTTTTATGCTGGAGGATGACGGACGTATCGATGAAAAGATTTTCAATGAATATACCTCGCTTTCTCTCCGTTATCCCCCTCGTTTTTCGCAAGTTTCTACCGAGGAAGAGGCGTTGAGACAGCTTGGGAGTGTATCGTTCGATTTGGTGATTTGCATGCCGGGTACGGGAGACAACGATAGTTTTGATATCGGACGTCATATCAAGGAGAAGTACGAACAGATACCGATCGTTATCCTGACACCGTTCAGTCACGGCATTACCAAACGGATAGCGAACGAGGACCTGAGTGCATTCGATTATGTGTTTTGTTGGTTGGGAAATACTGATTTGCTGGTGTCCATCATCAAGCTGATCGAAGACAAGATGAATCTGGAGCATGACGTGAAAGAGGTGGGCGTGCAGTTGATTCTGCTGGTAGAAGACAGTATCCGTTTCTATTCATCCGTGCTTCCTAATCTTTATAAATTTGTGTTGAAGCAGAGTCAGGAGTTCTCTACCGAGGCTTTGAATGCCCATCAACGTACACTCCGTATGCGCGGGCGTCCCAAAATTGTATTGGCCCGTACTTATGATGAGGCAATGGATATATACGATAAGTATACCAATAATATATTGGGAGTCATCACCGATGTCCGCTTTCCCCGTGTGGAGAAAGGAGAGAAGGACGGCATGGCAGGAATCAAGCTTTGTGCGGAAGTCAGGAAGAAAGATCCGTTCGTACCCTTGATCATCCAGTCGTCCGAGACAGAGAACGCTGCCTATGCGACAAAATACGGGGCTACGTTTATCGATAAGAATTCTAAGAAGATGGATGTCGATCTTCGCCGGATTGTTTCCGATAATTTCGGTTTTGGTGACTTTGTGTTCCGTAATCCTGAGACGGGAGTCGAGATAGCCCGCGTACGGAACCTGAAAGAGTTGCAGAATATTCTTTTTGCCGTTCCTGCCGAATCGTTCCTTTATCACATCAGTCGCAATCATGTTTCACGTTGGCTGTATTCACGTGCCATGTTTCCGGTAGCCGAATTTCTTCGTCCCATCACCTGGCATAGTCTGCAGGATGTCGATGCGCATCGTAAAATCATCTTTGAGGCCATCGTAAAATATCGAAAGATGAAAAACCAGGGAGTGGTAGCTGTATTCAAACGCGACCGCTTCGACCGTTATTCAAACTTTGCCCGTATCGGAGACGGTTCGTTGGGAGGAAAAGGGCGCGGACTGGCGTTTATAGACAATATGGTGAAGCGCCATCCGGAATTTGAAGAATTCGAGAATGCCCGTGTGGCTATCCCGAAAACAGTGGTGCTTTGTACTGATGTATTCGACGAGTTTATGGATACGAATAATCTGTATCAGATTGCCCTTTCCGATGCTGATGACGATACGATTCTGAAATACTTCCTGAAAGCGAAATTGCCCGACCGTCTGGTTGAGGACTTTTTTACTTTCTTCGATGTGGTGAAGTCTCCTATCGCCATTCGTTCTTCTTCCTTGCTTGAGGACTCCCACTATCAGCCTTTTGCAGGAATCTATAATACTTATATGATTCCTTATCTGGACGATAAATATGAGATGCTTCGCATGTTGTCCGATGCTATTAAGGGAGTATATGCATCAGTCTATTTTCGTGACAGTAAGGCATATATGCAAGCTACTTCGAATGTGATCGATCAGGAAAAGATGGCTGTTATTCTGCAACAAGTGGTCGGCAATCAGTACGGAGACCGTTATTATCCTTCCATGTCCGGTGTAGCCCGCTCTCTCAATTATTATCCCATTGGTGACGAAAAGGCTGAAGAAGGTACGGTAAATCTGGCTCTCGGTTTGGGCAAGTATATCGTAGATGGGGGCATGACTTTGCGTTTCTCGCCTGCCCATCCTTCGAAAGTGCTACAGACCAGTGAATTGGATATTGCCTTGAAAGAGACGCAAACTCGTTTTTATGCCCTCGACCTGAAGAATGCCGGTGATAACTTCTCGATTGACGATGGCTTCAATCTTCTGAAGTTGCATGTGAAAGAAGCCGAAAAAGACGGTTCGTTACGGTATATAGCTTCTACTTATGATCCGTATGACCAGGTGATTCGTGACGGTTTATATCCCGGTGGGCGTAAAGTGATTACGTTTGCCAACATCTTGCAGCACGATGTATTTCCGTTGGCACGCATCCTGCGCTGGGTACTTCGTTATGGGCAGCAGGAGATGCGCCGTCCGGTAGAGATCGAATTTGCAGTGACACTCAATCATGACCGTGATAAGACCGGTACGTTCTATCTGCTTCAGGTACGTCCCATTGTAGACAGTAAAGATATGTTGGACGAGGATCTTACGACTATTCCTGACGAAGACGTGTTGCTTCGTTCCAACAACTCTTTGGGGCATGGCATTATGAACGAAATACATGATATCGTATATGTCAAGACTGATCATTACAGTGCATCGAACAATCAGAATATAGCTTGGGAAATAGAGAAACTTAACCAGCAGTTCCTGAATGAAGGCAAGAACTATGTACTTGTCGGCCCCGGACGATGGGGAAGCAGTGATACTTGGTTGGGTATCCCGGTGAAGTGGCCGCATATTTCTGCCGCGCGTGTCATTGTGGAGGCCGGACTTACTAACTATCGGGTAGATCCCAGTCAGGGAACACATTTCTTCCAGAACCTGACTTCTTTTGGTGTGGGATATTTCACGATTAACGCGTTTATGAATGATGGAGTATACAATCAGGAATTCCTGAATGCGCAACCCGCCGTATTTGAAACCGAATATCTCCGTCATGTACGCTTTGAGAGGCCGATTGTTGTGAAAATGGATGGCAAAAAGAAACTTGGAGTAGTCCTTATGCCCGATAAATAATTGAATAACGTTGTATAAAAAAGTCCTGTTTTTCATAAGAAATGCAGGACTTTCTTGTTTTACGGTACAAATGCTGATGATGACGGAAATAGAGAGTATGGCATTCGTTTCAATTCCCGTCCTACAGCCTTAGGCATTTGGTATAAATGTATTTCAAATAAAGGAAATGATGTCTCTTTGATAAAAGTACAATTACTTCATGATTACGACAAATAAATATGAAAACCTGTATATACCTCTTTCTCCTTTTGCTTGCTACAGCCTCCTGTAGCAAGCAAATTGCTCCCGATAACTCCGTCGGTTATCTCCGCGTAGAAAACATCACCCTCACTTGTGATACCGAAACGCTCTCCATCATCCGTGCCGTTGATGCCAGATTTAAACTTTCCTTGTCAGCCGGCCATTACAAGCGTCTGAACGTAACATACAACGGTGCTTCTACTCCTATAGTACGTGCCCTTGTCGTAGGCGACTTCTACTACTCCAATGGCGACATCTGTCCAAGTCCTTTACAATATGGAGTTCACGTTATGAAGATATTACCGAAAATTGGCTAAGCAAGCAAGATGACACCTACGGCATTACCACTTTGAAACAACAGGATAAGATGCAAGGCTATGCCAATACCCGGGCTTTGGCAGCTTACAACGAAAGCGACAGAGCTACCGGAGATAGTTCCGGATATACCGTTTTGCCCCTCACCCTTATCAAGTCGTATGGCGAAGTCCATTTAAAGAAACGGGGAAGCCCGAAATTGCCAGATGGTGATGCTTATATCGGTCTGGTTCATTCATGATTTATCTTGGAATAATAAAATGAGAATTTAATATTATATCAATTCTTGAAACTATATAAGGATATATTGATGTTTGCAAATTCTCAAATGTTAAACGCTCGTATTTATTGGATTAAAGATGTATCTTTGCGCTTTATCAGGTGTGTTATGCGGAGTATAAATACTTAGAATCTGCGTTTCTTGCATTTATATATTTTGAACAAATAAAAAAAAAGATCATGTCAAATAATATAAAGCCTAGTTTGTTTGGGCAAAAGCATTCTAGCAGAGATTATTCGAAAGCCGATTGTTGGGGTAAGAATCAATTTAACAGTTCTTTCCCTGCATCTCTAATTGCATATATGCATTCAAAAGGTCTAAAGCCTATATACATAAAGACAACAAAGGAAAATATCATTAAGCATGAATACATTGATTGCAAGGACCTATTTGGTATAGATCCACTAAGCGATGATGCTTACTACAATTTTGAAGCAGGCTATTCTCCGTATGAAAAATTCTATCAAGGGGATAGAGAAAAAATAGATCTTGTGATGCTTAATAATAAAACCAATGATGTCTTGTCAGGATTAGAAGTCAAGTTAACAGCTTTACCTGATAATACAACCAAAAAATTAGATGAATCGAAATGGGGTTGTGAAATAGTAATGCGCCCTCCCACAATCAACTTCTTAGCTTGTAGTATATGCTCTAATTATAATAGCCTTGAAGGAAAGAATCAACTTCGTAAGCTATTAAAAAATGTTCCTCAAATTAACCATTGGGAGGAGATAGAAGAGGTGTTAGAACATTATCAAGCCATTGAGGAATCGATTTTAGCTGTATCCACGGATATGTGCGATAAGCAGAAGCCTCTCATTCTACAGCCTATTTGGAAAACTGAAGGCAACAGGATGGTTCTTAAAGACGATTGTCTTGACGCGTTTATATGGTCTGATTTGTCGATTATACAAATGTGTAAAACCGGAGACACTTCTAATGTTGTCAGAATCAATCGATTCAATAGAACAATTATATGGCTCTATAAAATGTTGTTAGATTTTGTAACTTATGATACATTTGACTATAAACGTATCATTCGATTACAATCCTATAATTTGGCTAACGATAAAGCGTTTTCATTGCCCGGGAATAAATCACATGTATTTCTAGCGGGAAATGAAATTCTCAAACCTAGGATTTCAAAATATGAAATTAAAAATATCATTTTAGGTGGTGGACAAAACTTACTTAGTCCAGAACGAAGATTTGATGCAGTATTAGTATATAGTCCCGAAATATTTTAAATATGAATTGCGTTGATTTATTCTGCGGTTGTGGTGGATTAAGTTTAGGATTCATGCATGCAGGTCATGAAATATTAGCAGCCTTTGATAATTGGAAAGCGGCAATTCAAGTGTATCAGATGAATTTCCGTCATCCTGTTATTCAAATGGATTTAAGCAATGTTGAAGAGGCTTGTCATGCAATAGAGCCATTCCATCCTGAAATGATCATAGGCGGTCCTCCATGCCAGGATTTTTCTTCCGCTGGAGCTAGAAACGAGGATAATGGAAGGGGAGACTTAACTGTTTATTATTCTCAAATTATCGCTCATATTCACCCGAGGTGGTTCGTTATGGAAAATGTGGCTCGTATAACCAAAACTCAAAAATTGTTAGATGCAAAGAATATATTCCATAATGCAGGATATGGACTAACCCAAGCTGTGTTAGATGCAAGTAGATGTGGAGTTCCGCAAAAACGAAAAAGATTTATCCTGATTGGCAAACTAAATGCAAATGACGGTTTCATGGATGATTATATATTAAGGAATCTGGCTGACCATGATATGACTGTTGCGGAAGCTTTGGGTGATCAAATAGATTTTGAGTATTATTATAGGCATCCAAGAAGCTATGCGAGACGTGGTATTTTCAGCGTACACGAGCCTAGTCCAACAATACGAGGAGTTAATAGACCTTTACCTAGTGGTTATGTTATTCATCCTAATGATCCAGTCAGTAGTTTGGATGGAATACGCCCATTAACAACTGAAGAGAG
Source organism: Bacteroides fragilis (assembly GCF_019583405.1). Classification (GTDB taxonomy): domain Bacteria; phylum Bacteroidota; class Bacteroidia; order Bacteroidales; family Bacteroidaceae; genus Bacteroides; species Bacteroides fragilis_B. The sequence continues at coordinate 406,387 of NZ_SZUU01000004.1, forward strand.
AGGACTTATTCAGACATTCCCTGCTGATTTTCAATTAGGAGGTACTAAAACGGCTAAAGAACAAATGATTGGGAATGCTGTTCCTGTCAATTTGGGAGAATATATAGGTAACTGCATTCAATCTTATGTTGATGAACACCCTGAATAAATAATAAAGAAGAAGCAAGTTCTGGTTATGGTCGGAAGATTATTTTTCTGTTTTTTTCTTCACTATCCAGTCTTTAGTTCTTCCTTATAATTTGTATTTATAATAGATGTAATAGTTATACTATTGGTTTACAGATAAATAAGTTTGTTGATATGAAATGTTTTGATTGTTTCAATTTATTGATAATCAAGATGTAATGGCTGTGTTTAACGATCGTAAAGTAAAGACCGATGATTTACTTGGAGTCATTTCCGAGGTATTATTAAGTTATCTGTCGTCAAGTACTAAAGTTGACTATTGCTTGAAGATTTTTAGTGAAAAAATTTAGATGGTTTAAGTTCTTGAAATTTATTAAGACTCGTCAACTATGACATTTTAGCGAAGACAAGTTTAAGCGATCACAAGCGACTTGATAAAGCTAATATAATGTTTATAATCACTACAGAGTACGCAGAGGGCATGGAGGTTTTATTTATAAATAAGCCTTTGTGCCCTTTGTATGCTTTGTGGCAGGTAAAACGTTTTGTTCTCTATTATCCTATTCAACTATCAAAAAGGTGTGAAATACCTCTTTCCTCTGACTCTCCCAATTTTTTTCCCGGATGAACCGGAGGGAAAAGAAGCATATCAAGTAACTTCCGGAGGCGAAGAACCGCTCTTTTGAGTCGGTAGAGCCTTGCTTTTCCGGAAAACAAGTAAGCATTTACCCCAAAACAAGTAAGCATTTGCTTCGAAAGACGGTTACATTTTCCCAATTTGCTTACTTCTTTTTTAAATATCTCCTAATGTTTTGGCAGATTACATATATTGTTATGCAAATCGGGCGATAAGAGGACGTGTTTTCTTCCCGTTGCTTGCCGGGAAGTATCCTGTCCGAAGTGTGTAAAGGAATGGTATTTTACTCTAACAAGGAGATTACGGCGGATAATTCTCCTTTATTGTTTCTATTTGATAAGGAAGTAGTTGAACGACCTGTTAAAACGATAATCGGGAAATCGTCTGTGAGCCGTTTTTCCGAACTTCATCAGAGACGTGTCCGAAAGAACGGGATATAGAGCCATTGGATTATCATTTTGACATTTTGCTTTCCCCCTTCGGATACTTCTTTGTCAATATACTCAACGTATCATATAATATGCAAATATGATGTTTTTTTTATTTAATGATAGGTTAGCGGAAACAGATATATGTATGCAATGTCATGTGGAATGCATCCGGATCGAAGAATTGTCCGGAGAAACGGGTGAGGGATACCCGCCCCGATGGAACTTGCACATAATAATTAGGGTGTAGCCATCCGGGACGGATAGCTACACCCTAACCCCGGTATGGCTACACCCTAAGCGTCGGATGGCTACACCCATTTATATGGAGAGATATGTTTGCGGAATTACTTTCCGCTGTTATTTTGCTGTTCCAGACTTTGAATCCGTTTTTCAAGCGCGGCATATTTTTCATCTTTCTCTTTGAGAAGACGCTCGTAGAGTTCGGTGATTTTATCAATCGGATTGAAGCTGTTAGTTGTGGCATCCTGTCCTTTATAACCCGTAATGGGCACTGAGCTATCTTTATTGTCATGCACATTGTTTGTGATATTCTCAAATACCACAGAAGGTGCATCCTCTTCCAGCGTTTTCAGATATTCCACCGGCACATTCAGCGCCCTTGCGAATCTATTTAGCATTTCATCCTCAATCACCCGCATCTTCTCGTATTTGGATACATTCGGTTGTGTCATGTTTACGAGTGCTGCCAATGCGTCCTGCTTGATGTTTTTCTCAATCCGGGTACGCCTTATGTTATGTCCGTGATGGACATTTACATTCTGTATTTCTTCTTCTGTTTCCATGTTCTTTTTGCTTTTTGAACAACGATTTCCGTTAAAATGTTCCGTTCGAAGCAAATATACGAAAAAATGGAATAAGATGAATAAAATGAATATTACTTTGCTCAAAAATAGAATATAAGGAATGTGTATATGCTTGCAGAATCAACTGTTTTGCGCTTATTTTACGGCTATTGAAATAACAACAATACTATTACACACTATGATCGGACTACTGACAACTAAAGAAATTGATTTCCTTACCAAACTGGCTGAACTTTTGAAAGAATACAGTGCCGTAATTTCCCACGGCCAGTGTGATGAAGTGCATATTCTTGCTTATCACGGTGGCAACGAAGATGCGGAAAAATATCCCATCATATTTGAGGACAGCTTCGATGAAAATGAGATTTATGATCTGTTGCGCAAAAACAGAAAACGGATCGGGGAGATTATCGAACGTGAAGTAGCTGAGGCTGTTTCTGGAGGTGAACTGTCTCGGCCGGACGATCAGGCCGGATCAATGGCAGATCATTTTCACTAAAGATAGTAAGGAATATGAAATGCGTTCAGAGGCATAATATGGAGAAGGGTACTGCTTCACCTGTTTGTATATTAATGTGGAATAATGATAATGCCATTAATTTACTTAATACCTTCATTTATAGACTAACTAAAATAAATGTTGACGAAAAGAAAGAGATATTATTTCTTCCTTTCCCCGGCATCTATTTGCTTACCAGCACTCATAAGTTTAGTCCGTTTTGAATATATAGACAGAAAAGCAATATAGAGAATAGAAAACTAATCCTCTTCGCCTTCTTCCTCGTCATCGTAATTAAATTCAACTTTACTCTGAATAACAATTTCATCGAGTACTGCATTCAAGCAGCCATTCTTTTCAATTTCGGCAAAACATTCTTTCAATCGATGGATATTTATTATTTCCTCAATGCACTCCATATATTTATCCACAATAGACTTTATGACATAAGTCTTAGTGGCATTTGCCCTCAATTGCGATATAATACATTCATTATCTTCAAGTGTCTTAATCACAAAGGTTATAGGAAACTTTTCAATTTTCTCTATATCTAGAAAATATTTTTTAAAATCTAAAGTTTCTGTTACCTGAAAGAAACGTCCTAAAGGCTTCATGACAAAATCAATACCACCATCATTTGCATTTGTTCTTCCTGTTTTATACAATTTCAGAGTTTCAGTATTCAGGTTTTCCATATCATATCCCCAAATAAATATTTTGCTCTTTATAATAATGCTTCAATATAGCATAGCTCACAATTTCGAAAAGACGAGCATCGGCATTAGGAGCTAGTAAACTGGATACAAAATCATGAATTTGTTCTGAACCTGTAGAAACTATGTCCTGAAGAATCTTGCATTGTTCAATAAAACGTTGAAAAGAATCTTGTTTTGCTTTTACATACTCGTCAATAATTTCTATTACGGCATTGGAAATATTAACGATTGAGTCATGAACTTTTATCTTAAGTAGATTTTCATTAATCCAATATCTGTTATTAGTTAGGTTTCTAATTATTGGAACAAAATCAGCTGTGGGAAAAAACTTTTGGAATTCTGCATTGGTACGATTATTTAAAGCATGATTCTGCAATTTACCACCAAATGGTAACTCTCTTTGTCTACGAAATAAATTCGTATACTGCGCACCCTCATATGTGGAATACCCGTCGGTATCAACAAATCCTTGTTGAATATAATCTTCAACAATAACATAAATAGCATACAGATTTGCAAAACTACCTCGCGATTTAGAACCTTTATTAGCTGATTTTGTCTTCTGATTGATATATTTTATCAGCATACTATTCTCAAATATATCGGCTCCATGCTCCCCAAAATATTTATCAAGAACTGATTTTATTACAGGTGTAAAATTGTGCTCCATATATTACATAAAATTTAATGTTGTTTGTTTGCCTGCATCTATAGCTTGTCTTTGATAGGTCTTTAACTCTTTCTGGATAGCTTCCCCGTTATATTCAGATGCTAATTCGAGCCTTCTCAATCCTATTTTTACATAATCTTCTTGTAGCTCTATACCTACGGCCCTTCTGTTTAAAGTTTTTGCAACAAAAGCTGTAGTAAATGTTCCTGAGAAAGGATCTAATATTAAGTCACCTTCATTTGAACTGGCTTTAATGATACGTTCTAACAATGCAACAGGTTTCTGTGTTGGATGATTTTCATATTCATCCATCCGATATCGTACTCTAGCAAATTCCCAGACATTACCTGGTACTTTCTCAGTACTATATGGCTGAGGTGGATTTTTCCTATAATCGATCAAACCTCTTTTAGCACCAGTTTTAGCTTCTACTAAAATTGCTTCAGAATTGAATGTATAGTTATTCTTATCTTTCACACAAAAAAGTATAGGTTCATACATCGAACCAAAATAATTCTTTGCTTGAACTCCGGAACTATCATAATACCATATCAGACGTGACAGGATCGTTAACTTTTCTCTAAGATAAAGATCAAAAAAAGGCATAAACTGAGTAGAGGTCATTACATAAAAAGCACCTGATGGCTTCAATTTACGAATACATAAATCTAACCATTGATAACACCATGATAAATATTTATCATCAGTCTCCCATTTATCTATACAACCAGCAAAGTTCTTGCCTATATTGTATGGAGGATCTGCAAAAATCAAATCTACAGAATTATCTTCTATTTCATTTTTCAATGCTTCAATGGCATCCCCATGTATAATCTTATAACTATTAGTTCCCAGTAAATTCATTTGTGTAACATTCTATTTTATGCAAAAATACAAAAAGCCAAATTCAATGCAGCATTGAACTTGACTTTTTTACTGAAATCTAACAAAATAGATTTTTTTAGTATCCCATGTTTGTGTTATTTCTCTTCAAGCACTTGCATTGACAGTTTGAAATGAAAATCCCCGTACTCCTATTACAGAGATACGGGGACTTTTACTATGACACTATTCGAATGCTTTGCTGATTATAAGATTCCCTGTGCCATCATTGCTTTGGCTACTTTCATGAATCCGGCAACGTTAGCACCCTTCACATAGTTTACGTATCCGTCCGGTTCGGTACCGTATTGTACACAAGCTTCGTGAATGTTCTTCATGATACTCTTCAGCTTTTCGTCTACCTCTTCAGAACTCCAACTCAGTTTGATAGAGTTTTGAGTCATTTCCAATCCTGAAACAGATACACCGCCCGCATTGGCTGCTTTACCCGGAGCGTACAGGATCTTAGCATCCTGGAACACTTTGATGGCTTCAGGTGTAGAAGGCATGTTAGCACCTTCCGATACGGCTATCACCCCGTTGGCAACCAACTTGCGTGCATCGTCGCCGTTAAGTTCGTTCTGAGTGGCTGAAGGCAGTGCGATATCACCTTTTTCACTCCAGGGACGGGCTCCTTCAACATATTTACAACCATAAGTTTCGGCATATTCGCGGATACGTCCACGATAGAGGTTCTTCAACTCCATGATGTAGTCCAGTTTGGCACGGTCGATTCCGTCCGGATCGTAGATGTAACCGTCGGAGTCGGACATGGTAACTACTTTACCACCCAGTTCCAATACTTTTTCGGCAGTGTACTGAGCCACGTTACCCGAACCGGAGATCAGGCATACTTTACCTTTCAGGTCGGTTCCTTTGGTCTTCAGCATTTCCATCAGGAAGTAGATGTTACCGTAACCTGTAGCTTCCGGACGGATCAGTGAACCGCCGAATTCGCGTCCCTTACCGGTGAATGTTCCGGTAAATTCGTGAGATAGCTTTTTGTACATACCGAACATGAAACCTACTTCGCGGCCACCTACACCGATGTCACCGGCAGGTACGTCGGTTTCAGGACCGATGTGACGCCACAGTTCGAGCATGAAGGCTTGAGTGAAACGCATTACTTCGGCATTTGACTTTCCGCGCGGAGAGAAGTCCGAACCACCTTTACCGCCACCCATCGGCAGGGTAGTCAGTGAGTTTTTAAAGGTTTGCTCGAAAGCAAGGAATTTAAGAATACCAAGGTTTACAGAAGCATGGAAGCGGATACCTCCCTTGTATGGGCCGATGGCGTTGTTGTGCTGAACACGGTAACCCATGTTGGTCTGCACGTTGCCTTTATCGTCTACCCAAGTCACACGGAACTGGTATACTCTGTCTGGAATGCAAAGACGTTCAATCAGATTGGCCTTGTCGAATTCTGGATGTTGGTTGTATTCTTCTTCAATCGTAGAAAGAACTTCTTCTACTGCCTGATGATACTCCGGTTCGTTGGGGAACCTTCTCTTCAAATCTTCTAATACCTTAGCTGCATTCATAATTCTTTTTTCTTTTTAATATGATTGTTTTTAAATTCTATCGTCTCTGTTGATGACGTTGCAAAAGTAAACATAAAAATCGAACTAACAAGCATTTTATAAAGAAAAACGGCATAAAACATCAAAATTGATATTTTATGCCGCAAAAAAGGAATAAAAAGATATTATTTATTCTTTTTAAGTGATTTGTAGACGGGAATAAATACTAATGCTGCCGAAATGATAAGCATAAGTATGGTAGGGCCGTCAATACGTTCGGCATATACCAATACTATGTAACAAAGCGCCACCCAAAGCAGAATGATACAAACTATTTGTGATTTGGATAATGGCCGTTTCATTTATTAGCTTTTTTCTTTTCTACAATAGCGTCGATCACAGCCACGGCTGTGATGTTCACGATGTCGCGTACCGAGCTTTCGATATCCGTAAAGTGGATAGGCTTGTTCAGTCCCATCTGGATCGGGCCGATGAATTCGGTATCCGGGTCCATGGCTTGCAGCAGCTGATATCCTGCATTGGCAGAGCTGAGGTTGGGGAATACCAATGTATTGACATCTTTGCCGTTGAGGCGGGTGAAGGGGTACTTGGAGTCACGGAGTTCGCGGTTCATGGCGAAGTTCACCTGCATTTCACCGTCAATTGCCAGTTCGGGATATTCTTTCTGCATATAAGCTACTGCTTCGTGCACCTTCAGCGGGCTTCCTGCCTGGTCGGAACCGAAATTGGAATAGCTCAGCATGGAGATCACCGGGGTATGATTGAAGAATCTGACAGTTTGATCGGCCAGCTTGGCTATATCTATCAAAGTGGAAGTATCCGGATGACGGTTGATCAAAGTGTCAGCCAGGAAGTAAGTTCCTTTTTTAGAATTCAGGATGTGCATGGTTCCGAAATGCTTGTATTCCGAACGGATGCCGATAACTTCTTTCGCTACTTTGATGGTATTGCTGTATTTGGTGTATAATCCGGTGATGAAAGCATCTGCGTCTCCGGTTTCAACCATCATCATACCGAAGTAGTTGCGCTCGAACATCTTGTCGTTGGCCTCTTCGTACGTAGCGCCTTCGCGGGCACGTTTCTGAGAGAGGATGTGTGCATAACGCTCGCGTCGTTCCGCTTCACGGTCGTGGCGAAGATTGATGATTTCGATTCCGTCCAGGCTCAGGTCGAGTTCCTTGGCCAGTTTCTCGATGCGTTCTTCGTTACCTAATATAATAGGGTGGCAGATTCCTTCCGATTTAGCTTCGACAGCGGCTTTCAGCATGTTGGGGTGTCCGCCTTCGGCAAATACCACACGTTGCGGGTTGCGGCGGGCGGTATCGTAGAGCTGGCGGGTCAACTGGGATTCCTGTCCCATCAATTCGCGGAGATGCGTTTTATATTCATCCCAGTTCTCGATATTCTTGCGGGCCACACCACTCTCCATAGCGGCACGGGCCACGGCGATAGATACTTCCGTAATCAGACGCGGATCTACCGGTTTCGGGATAAAGTATTCCGGACCGAAAGTGAAGTTGTTCACATGGTAAGCTTCGTTCACCACATCGGGCACGGGTTGTTTGGCCAGATTGGCAATGGCGTGTACGGCGGCAATCTTCATCTCTTCGTTGATTGCTTTTGCCTGAGTGTCGAGCGCTCCGCGGAAGATATATGGGAAACCGATTACATTATTAATCTGGTTCGGATAGTCCGAACGTCCGGTTGCCATCAACACGTCGGGACGGGCAGCCATGGCATCTTCGTAAGAGATTTCCGGGGTCGGGTTTGCCAAGGCAAAGACGATAGGCATCGGAGCCATGCTGCGCACCATATCCTGAGATAATACATTCCCTTTTGACAGGCCGAGGAATACGTCTGCCCCTTTGATCGCTTCGGCCAGTGTATGAATGTCGGTACGGTCGGTTGCGAAATAACGCTTCTGTTCGTTCAGGTCGGTGCGTGCCTTGCTGATAACACCTTTGCTATCGAGCATGACAATGTTTTCAAGGCGTGCACCCAATGATACATAGAGCTTTGTGCACGATACGGCTGAAGCACCTGCACCGTTTACTACGATTTTTACATCTTCAATCTTTTTACCGGCTACTTGCAAGGCATTTACCAATCCCGCACTGGAGATGATGGCCGTTCCGTGCTGGTCGTCATGCATTACGGGAATGTCGAGTTCTTCTTTCAGGCGGCGTTCTATTTCAAAGCATTCGGGTGCTTTGATATCTTCCAGGTTGATACCTCCGAAAGTAGGGGCGATGGCTTTGACGGCTTCGATAAATTTGTCGGGGTCTTTTTCATTGACTTCGATATCGAATACATCGATACCTGCATAGATTTTGAAAAGCAAACCTTTACCTTCCATTACCGGTTTGCCGCTAAGAGCGCCGATATCGCCCAATCCCAGAACAGCCGTACCGTTTGAGATAACAGCTACCAGATTGCCTTTGGCTGTATATTTATAAGCATCTTGTGGGTTCTTTTCTATTTCGAGGCATGGTTCTGCCACGCCGGGAGAGTAAGCGAGAGATAAGTCGGTTTGTGTACTGTAGGGTTTGGTAGGTACCACCTCAATTTTACCGGGTTTGCCCTGTGAGTGATAGAGCAATGCGGCTTCTTTGGTTATTTTAGCCATGATTATGCGTTTTAATAAAGGTTATCATTTGTCCGCAAATGTAGGAATAAAAGTTTGAAATTGTAGTCTATCTGATATAAATTCTATTAAATTAATAACAAAAAGCCACAAAAAGATGAAAATGTATCCGGTTTTTTGCGCTCTTATTGCATATTTATAACAAATAGGCTGTTGGTTTTGGATAATTGTGCTCGTAGCGGATTTTATATAAGTAGGAGTCGGGGGAGGCAAAGGAAGTACCCCCGGATAACTATTTTCACTATAAATGACTATTTTCCGCCGAAAAGTTTTTGTAATATCAGAGTTAATCGTATTTTTGTGTACAATTTTGGTGTAGTGATGACAGAAGAAGAAAAGAAGCTATTAAGTACCTTTGAAGCAAGGCTGCGGCATTTAATCTATCTGCATGATGAATTAAAGCGCGAAAATGCTGAGTTAAAGCAACTTCTCGAAGATGAGAAGTCCGAACTCGAAAAGGTGAGAGCTGAGTACAAAGCGTTAGAATCAAGCTACACAGACCTAAAAACAGCTACGACAATCAGCCTTAACGGCAGCGACGTAAAAGAGACGAAGCTGCGATTGTCCAAATTAGTGCGTGAAGTCGATAAATGCATCGCTTTGTTGAATGAATAACATAAAAAAGGATGTATGAACGATAAAATAAAAATAAACCTGCAAATAGCAGATTCTTATTATCCCCTCACCATCAACCGTGACGAGGAAGAGACCGTAAGAGAAGCGGCAAAGCAGGTAAATATCAGGCTCAATGCGTATCGGGAGCACTACAGGAACATAGCTCCGGAAAAGATTATAGCTATGGTGGCATATCAGTTTTCACTGGAAAAGCTGCATCTGCTGCAACGTAATGATACCCAACCGTATACGGCCAAGATAGAAGAACTTACAGAAATGCTGGAAGAGTATTTCAGGAACGAGGAATAACTGTTTCCATTTTTATAAAAGAAAATCCACGCACTGCTAAAGATGCCCGGAAGAAGAAGCTTTCGAGTATTTGGCAGTGCGTTTTTATTTATATTTAAATTAAATTACAATGTTAGTAACAATAGTAGCATCCATTGCATGCTTCATCGTAGGAGGAATCTTATCGTACGTATTGTTTAAATACGGACTGAAGGCCAAATATGATAATGTCCTGAAAGAAGCAGAGACAGAAGCAGAAGTGATTAAGAAGAACAAACTGCTGGAAGTAAAAGAGAAGTTTCTCAATAAGAAAGCAGATTTGGAGAAGGAGGTAGCCCTGCGTAACCAAAAGATCCAACAGGCCGAAAATAAGCTGAAACAACGTGAAATGGTGCTGAGCCAGCGTCAGGAAGAGATTCAGCGTAAAAGAGCCGAAGCCGATGCTGTCAGAGAGAATCTGGAAGCACAGTTGGGAATCGTGGATAAAAAGAAAGAGGAACTGGACAAACTCCAGCATCAGGAAATTGAAAAACTGGAAGCACTTTCCGGTTTGTCGGCCGAAGAGGCAAAAGAACGCTTGGTAGAGTCGTTGAAAGAAGAGGCAAAGACTCAGGCGCAGTCTTATATCAATGATATCATGGACGATGCCAAGTTGACCGCAAGTAAAGAGGCTAAACGCATCGTGATACAGTCGATACAACGTGTGGCTACGGAAACTGCCATCGAGAATTCTGTAACTGTATTCCATATTGAATCGGATGAAATCAAGGGACGTATCATCGGACGTGAAGGCCGTAATATCCGTGCTCTTGAAGCTGCTACCGGAGTTGAAATCGTAGTAGACGATACTCCTGAAGCAATTGTTCTTTCCGCATTCGACCCCGTTCGTCGTGAAATAGCCCGTCTGGCATTGCACCAGTTGGTTACTGACGGACGTATCCACCCGGCACGCATCGAAGAGGTGGTTGCCAAAGTGCGTAAACAAGTGGAAGAAGAAATTATTGAAACAGGTAAACGTACTACTATCGACTTAGGTATCCACGGATTGCATCCGGAACTGATTCGAATCATCGGTAAGATGAAATATCGTTCATCTTATGGACAGAACCTGTTGCAGCATGCACGTGAGACTGCCAACCTTTGTGCTGTGATGGCCTCTGAACTGGGCTTGAATCCGAAGAAAGCAAAACGTGCCGGATTGTTGCATGATATTGGTAAGGTGCCCGATGAAGAACCGGAATTGCCACACGCTTTGCTGGGTATGAAACTTGCTGAGAAATTCAAGGAAAAACCGGATATTTGTAACGCTATCGGTGCCCACCACGATGAAGTAGAGATGACCAGCCTGCTTGCGCCTATCGTACAGGTGTGTGATGCCATCTCCGGAGCACGTCCGGGTGCACGCCGCGAAATTGTTGAAGCTTATATCAAGCGTCTGAACGATCTGGAACAATTGGCTATGTCTTATCCGGGTGTGACCAAGACTTATGCCATTCAGGCAGGACGTGAACTTCGCGTCATTGTCGGAGCGGATAAGATAGACGATAAGCAGACGGAGAATCTGTCGGGTGAAATTGCGAAGAAGATTCAGGATGAGATGACCTACCCGGGACAGGTGAAGATAACCGTTATCCGCGAAACACGTGCGGTGAGCTTTGCAAAGTAAAGATTGAAAAAGAAAATGTTTAGGATAAGGGCGAAGCAATTCGCCCTTTTTTAATTCTCCGTTCAACAGTTGTTTTTAATATGGATAAAATATGAAGAATTACTTATTTGAGGTTTGTACCAACTCTGTAGAGAGTTGCATTGCTGCACAGGAAGGTGGAGCAAACCGTGTGGAACTTTGTGCCGGTATCCCCGAAGGCGGAACTACTCCGTCGTATGGCGAGATAGCAATGGCACGCGAGGTACTGACGACCACCCGGCTGCATGTCATCATACGTCCGCGCGGCGGCGATTTTCTTTATTCTCCTGTCGAGGTAAAGACCATGCTGAAGGATATAGAAATGGCTCGTCAACTTGGAGCCGACGGGGTGGTGTTTGGCTGCCTGACTACAAATGGCGGGATAGACGTACCGGTGATGAAACAATTGATGGAGGCCTCGAAAGGCTTATCTGTCACTTTCCATCGGGCATTTGATGTCTGCCGTGATGCGTCTGAAGCTTTGGAACAGATAATTGATCTGGGATGCGACCGTATCCTGACTTCGGGGCAACAGGCAACGGCGGAACTTGGAATACCTTTGTTGAAGGAACTCCGTGAAAGGGCGAACGGCAGAATTACTCTCCTTGCAGGTTGTGGGGTGAACGAAAAGAATATCTGCCGGATTGCAAAAGAGACCGGTATTCAAGAATTCCATTTCTCGGCTCGTGAAAGCATTAAGAGCGGAATGGAGTATAAGAATGAGGCGGTATCCATGGGAGGAACTGTCCACATCAGTGAGTATGAGCGGAACGTGACGACAGTGAAACGCGTGAAAGATACGATTGAGAGTATTACTTCTTCTCTTTAAAAGAGTATTTGAGCCGGTTCGAATGGGTGTCGGCCGTTTTTTCGAAACAAACCATCCCTGCAAACTGTTAGTTAGCGAAAGGTATTCACCCGATTAAAATGCTTTAGCTATGATAAAATTGAGATTCAGCTTGTTGATGGCTTTGTTGGTAGTGGCTGTGTCGGTTTTTGCGGATAATGCACCTGCCAAAGTGCAGACAGCCCTGAAAAAAATGTATCCCAAGGCTGATGGAATCGCCTGGTCGCAGGACGGTGGTTACTATTGTGCCGATTTTATGATGAATGGTTATGAAAAGAATGTCTGGTTCAATGTACAGGGACAATGGCAGATGACGCAGACAGAGTGGGGAGATACCGATGAACTTTCTGCCACGGTATATAATGCATATGCTTCCGGACCCTATTCCGGCTGGCAGGTAGAGGACGTCACTTACGTAGAATTTCCGAAATGGCAACCGATTATTGTCATTAAGGTGGGACAGCAAAATGTAGACATCCAGTATCAACTGTTCTATAGTCCGAATGGGACATTGCTGCGTACTCGCAATGTGAGTTATATGGATGATATATTGGGACCCGGTACTTTTTTGTAGCTTTCTTCATATTATGGATTTACGGGTGGATGGAAGGAGTCCGAATATCTTTCCATTCACCCGTAAATGCTTGTTCTTTATCCCATAAACCAAACGGCTTTTCGTGGCATCAGCTTATAAATTAGTGCAGTAAATGCCCAACTGCAAAGGAATATGCAGATAGCCATCAGTGGAACCTGCAAAGGGATGGGCAATGACGAAGGTCCTATTAAAAGGAAGAAGGGACCTACGACAAAATAGTGTACCATGTAGATGCCGAAACCACACTGGGTCATATTGGCCAATACTTTAATGACAGTAGAGTTGGTGATGACAACCTTTTGTAATAGTATGAATGTTTTCATAAGGAGCCGGGTATATGTAGATTCTGACCAATTAAAGATAATATCTGGTCAATTTGGCTTTAATTGATTACTTTTGCAGCGATATAAATGTATGAAATTCAAAAAAAGTAATCATGTTAAAGATATTGGTGACTTATGCCGTACAAGGCGAATTTACAGAAATCAAGTGGCCCGACGTGGAGGTATATTATGTGCGGACCGGTATTGGAAAAGTGAAATCGGCTTTTCATTTGTCCGAGGCTATCCAGCAAGTGAAGCCCGATATTGTGATCAATCAGGGAACAGCCGGAACTATTAATCATCAGGTAGGGGATGTTTTTGTCTGCCGTCATTTTGTCGATCGGGACATGCATAAGATGACCGGATTGGGAATGGAATACCGTATTGATTCGTCGGAATTGCTTGCTGCCAGGGGCTTTTGCCAACACTGGACCGAATCGGCAACCTGCAATACCGGTGATAGCTTCCTGACCGAGCTGACGGATATTGAGGGAGATGTGGTTGATATGGAGGCTTATGCGCAGGCTTTTGTATGCAGAGCCAAAGAAATTCCTTTTATTTCGGTTAAGTATGTTTCGGATGTGATAGGACAGAATTCTGTGAAGCACTGGGAAGACCGTTTGGAAGATGCCCGTGCAGGCTTATCTCACTTTTTCAATGTTTTAAAAGAAAGTATATGATAAGTCACGCCTGCGGCTATCAGGAAGAGGAGTATCTTGACCCAGACCAGTGGGATCAGGAAGAAAATGCAATAAAGCATTGTGCCCCACATGAGCAGCAGTGAGATGATTTTGGCGCGTAACGGGATCGCTTTATTTTCCCGGAAGTTGCGTATATAAGTACCAAAGTATTTGTGATTCAGAAGCCATTGGTATAACCGGGGAGACCCTTTGAAATAGAGGGCGGCAGTGAGTAGCAGAAACGGGGTAGTGGGCAATAATGGCAGAAAAATGCCAAGAATGCCGAGCCCCAGCGAAATGGTACCTAATATAATACAGATAGTTTTCATTCGGCAAAAATAGGAAAAATAACTTTTCTCGCTGAATGAAAACTATCTTTTGTATTATCTTTGTGCCCGCACCGAGGTGACATTAGGTGCAGTAACCATTAATAATATCTATAACAATGTTTACAGTAATCAAAAGAATGGAGATATCGGCTGCACATAAGCTGATTCTTCCGTACCGGAGCAAATGCGCCAGTCTTCATGGTCACAACTGGATTATCACTGTCTACTGCCGTTCTGAGCGGCTCAATGCAGATGGAATGGTAGTGGATTTTACCCAGATTAAGCAGGTCGTTAAGGAAAAACTGGACCACCGGAATCTGAATGAGGTACTTCCTTTTAATCCCACAGCAGAAAATATTGCCCGTTGGGTATGCAAGCAAATACCTCAATGTTATAAGGTTGAAGTGCAGGAATCGGAAGCAAATACGGTGATTTATGAGAAAGATTAACGAAATTTTTTATAGTTTACAGGGAGAGGGGTATCATACGGGTATCCCTGCTGTTTTTATACGTTTCTCGGGCTGTAATCTGAAATGTGACTTCTGTGATACCCGGCACGAAGAGGGTGAAATGATGACAGACGAAGATATTGTAAATGAAATCGGGAAGTATCCGGCTGTCATGGTGATTCTTACCGGAGGAGAGCCCTCTTTATGGATTGACGATGCTTTTATAGACCTCTTGCACCGTGCAGGCAAGTATGTATGTATCGAAACCAATGGTACGAAACCCTTGCCTGCTGCTATCGATTGGGTGACTTGCTCTCCCAAGCAGGGTGTCAATTTAGCTTTAAACCGGATGGATGAAGTTAAAGTTGTTTACGAAGGACAAAATATTGACGTTTATGAACAACTTCCTGCCGAACATTTTTTCCTTCAGCCTTGTTCTTGTAATAACACCGCGGAAACGGTGGATTGCGTGATGCGACATCCTAAATGGAGACTTAGCCTGCAAACGCACAAACTGATAAATATTCTATGAGCTGTGGGATCTGATTCAGGCTACATGTGATAAGCTGCAAGATATAGGCAGCTACGTTGTGTCTTGTGTGTTATTGATCGTGTGTGACTCGTAGCTTATGACTCGTGACTTGTAACTAATTAATGATATATTATGAAAGTAGGTTTATTTATCCCCTGTTATATCAATGCCATTTATCCGCAGGTAGGGGTGGCATCATATAAATTATTGAAGAGCTTAGGGGTGGATGTCGATTATCCTCTTGACCAGACTTGTTGCGGACAGCCCATGGCGAACGCCGGTTTTCAAGATGAATCTTTAAAAATGGCTATCCGTTTCGATGATTTATTCCGAAAGTACGATTACATTGTCGGTCCCTCCGCCAGTTGTGTGGCTTTTGTGAAAGAAAATCATCCCGGAATTCTGGCCAAAGAAGGCCATCAGTGCCAGAGTGCGGATAAGATATATGACCTTTGCGCTTTCATTCATGATGTGATAAAACCTACGAAAATTCCTGCCCGCTTTCCCCATAAAGTCAGCATCCATAACAGTTGTCACGGTGTACGTGAACTTTTCCTTTCAGCTCCGAGCGAACTGAATATACCTTATTTTAATAAATTGCGTGATTTACTTCAGATGGTCGAAGGAATTGAAGTTTTTGAGCCCTCCCATGTGGACGAATGTTGTGGTTTCGGAGGTATGTTTGCAGTCGAGGAGCAGGCTGTTTCAGTCTGTATGGGACGCGATAAGATACGGCATCACATGGAGACCGGTGCCGAATACATCACCGGAGCGGATAGCTCCTGCCTGATGCATATGCAGGGTATCATCGAACGTGAGCACCTGCCTATCCGAATGATTCATGTTGTAGAAATATTAGCATCACAATTATGAGTACCAAGCATGCAAAAGCTGCCGAAAAATTCCTGGAAAATCCGGTGATGGCAGCATGGCACAACGAGACCCTTTGGATGGTTCGTGCCAAGAGAGACAAGATGAGTAAGGAAGTACCCGAGTGGGAAGAATTGCGTGATAAGGCATGTGCGTTGAAACTCTACTCCAACAGCCACCTTGAGGAACTCTTGCTGGAGTTTGAGAAGAATGCTACAGCCAATGGAGCCATCGTTCACTGGGCAAAAGATGCGGAAGAGTATCGTGCCATCGTTTATGAAATATTGAGCAGTCACGGGGTAAAGCATTTTGTGAAAAGCAAATCGATGTTGGCAGAAGAGTGCGAACTGAACCCGTTTCTGATAGAGAAAGGAATCGATGTGGTGGAATCCGATCTCGGTGAGCGTATCCTGCAATTGATGAATCTGGCACCGAGTCATATTGTACTTCCGGCTATCCACATCAAGCGTGAGCAGGTAGGAGAACTTTTTGAGAAAGAAATGGGAACGGAGAAAGGGAATTTTGATCCCACTTATCTGACCCATGCCGCCCGAAAGAACTTACGAAATATCTTTCTGAATGCAGAAGCCGCTATGACGGGAGCCAACTTTGCTGTGGCGTCTACCGGAGATATTGTGGTTTGTACCAATGAAGGAAATGCCGATATGGGTACATCGTGCCCGACACTGAATATTGCTGCTTTCGGCATGGAAAAGATTGTGCCGGACATGGAGGCTCTGGGAGTGTTTACCCGTCTGTTGGCACGTTCGGCAACGGGACAGCCGATCACTACTTATACCTCTCAATACCGGAATCCCCGTGAAGGAGGTGAATATCATATTATTATTGTAGATAATGGACGGAGTGCCCTGCTGGCCCATCCCGACCATATCAAGACTTTGAACTGTATCCGATGTGGTGCTTGTATGAATACTTGTCCGGTGTATCGCCGGAGCGGGGGATATTCCTACACTTACTTTATTCCCGGACCTATCGGTATCAATCTGGGAATGGCACATGATCCGGAAAAGTATTACGATAATCTGTCAGCCTGTTCTCTCTGTATGTCTTGTTCGGATGTTTGTCCGGCAAAGGTGGACTTGGCCGAACAGATTTATAAATGGCGGCAGGATCTGGATAAGATTGGAAAAGCTAATACGGGTAAGAAAATAATGTCCGGTGGCATGAAGGTATTGATGGATCATCCTACACTTTTCAATGCGGCGCTTTGGGCTGCTCCGGCAGTTAACCATTTGCCACGTTTTATGAAGTATAACGATTTGGATGCGTGGGGGAAAGGACGAGAACTTCCTAAATTCGCCAGTGAATCGTTTAACGAGATGTGGAAGAAAAATAAAGTGCAGGGAAAGGAGGAAAACAAATGAGTAGTAAAGAAGACATATTAGCGAGTATCCGTAAAAATACGAAGAGCCGCTACGAATATCCCGATTGGCAGATCAATGCAACTGTTTATCCGGACGTGGTCGCCAAATTCTGTGAAATGAGTTTTGCCGTCGGTGGTGAGGCTATTGTGCTCGGTGAGGGAGAAGATATCAATGCTGTCATTCGCCGTACTTACCCTGATGCCGCCAGTATTGCTTCCGATTTGGACGAAATCACGTGTGCTACGTTCAATCCTGATTTGTTAGGTCGTGCGCAGGATCTGAACGGAACCGATATAGCCGTTGTCAAAGGTGAAATCGGAGTAGCCGAGAATGCGGCTGTCTGGATTCCTCAAACAGTGAAATACAAGGCACTCTATTTTATTGCCGAGAAGCTGGTGATTGTTCTGGACAAAAATCGTATTGTGAGCAATATGCACCAGGCTTACGAACGGATAAAAGATGAAAAATATAAATTCGGTACATTTATCTCGGGACCCTCAAAGACTGCCGACATTGAACAGGCATTGGTGATGGGAGCTCATGGAGCGAGAGATGTATTGGTAATATTAAAGTAACGAAGTAGTGTCAGAGAAGATACGACTGCGGGTTACTTGGATGAATATTGGTTTTGATTGATACAAGTGTATGTTTGCAAATAAAGTAAAGAAGGTGGCGGCCATTCACGATCTTTCCGGTATGGGAAGGGTCTCTCTGACGGTCGTCATTCCCATTCTGTCATCGATGGGGTTTCAGGTATGTCCGTTGCCTACGGCCATCCTGTCTAACCACACGCAGTATCCTGATTTTACTTTTCTTGATCTGACGGACGAGATGCCTCGTATCATTGCTGAGTGGAAACGGTTGGAAGTGGAGTTTGATGCTATTTATACCGGTTATCTGGGATCGCCCCGACAGATTCAGATTGTATCTGATTTTATTCGTGATTTTCGCAGAAAAGATAGTCTGACTGTAATAGATCCCGTTTTGGGAGACAATGGTAAGCTCTATTCCAATTTCAATGAATCGATGGTGGTGGAAATGCAGCATTTAGTCACACATGCCGATGTGATCACCCCCAATCTGACGGAACTTTTCTATCTGCTCGGCCGGCCGTATAAAGAGAGTAATACCGATCAGGAACTGAAAGGGTATTTGCGTTGTTTGTCGGACAAAGGACCGGAAGTGGTTATTATCACCAGTGTACCTGTGTTGGATGAACCTCACAAAACTTCGGTCTATGCTTATAACCGGACAGGAAACCGTTACTGGAAAATCACATGTCCCTATTTGCCCGCCCATTATCCGGGTACGGGAGATACGTTTACAAGTGTCATTACCGGAGCCTTGTTGCAGGGTGACAGCCTTCCCATTGCTTTGGACCGTGCTACACAGTTTATTTTGCAGGGCATTCGTGCTACTTTCGGTTACGAGTACGACAATCGTGAAGGTATTTTGTTGGAGAAAGTACTTCATAATCTTGATATGCCTATCCAGAGCAGTAGTTACGAGTTGATTTAACCCTACGCTTCTCTCTAAACGGGGAAAGCACTGCTCCCTGATTGGAAACAGTGCTTTTTGTTTTTTAAACGTGCGTTTTTATTTAATTTCTTCCCCTTTTTCATTCATTACCACAGTCACGTCTGTTCCGTCTTGCTGGGTAACGACTACTTTGTAAAGCTTGCCGTCTTCTTTAGTTGCTACTGACGCTTCTTTGACAGTCGATTCAGGATAAGCTTTTCCGAGAGCTTCGGTTACTGCTGCAGGCAGATCCTTGACTTCAATCTTTGTATATTCGTCTTGAGGAGCCTGTGCGGTTGTTACCACTGCGTTAGCGTTTTCTACGTTCTGTGCGAATGCTACTGAGCTACCTAATCCCATAACCAATGCTATTGCTACTAATACCTTTTTCATAATTGTAAATTTTGAGTTAATAAATGAAGTTTGTTTTTCTGTAAGCAACTTGCTTACGATAATAATAGTACAAGCTTCATGCCAAAGCAATGATTGATGTGTTATTGTGTTGATAAATAGATGTTTATTGGTCGTTCCTCAAAGCTCAATCTGTGGAAAAATAGTACTTTGAGGTGTGGATACCGTGGAAAACTTCCACAGTTTCAGAGACTTTTGGCAGTTTCTGCAAGCCGTATGAATTCTCTTTTGTATCCTTTTTCATCATTTTCTAATCCGGTTTTTGCCAAAGAGATCACTTTGTCATAAGTGGCGTTTCCTTTGAATCCCGAGTCTCTCAGTAGTTGTCCGAACATGGCTACTGCGGCTGCAAAGCGGAAATCGGCAGAGACCCAGTTGCTTTTATGGTCAATCAACGGCAATTCTATCTTCTTGCTGGTGTTACTGTCCGGAGCTTTGTAACGTAGCTTAATGGTTAATAACTCGTCAGATCCATTGAGAGGCGTAGATGGTTTTTGTTTTTTCTGATATTTGAGATCGTCTATTTTTCCTGCAAAATCACTCTTTACTCCCGTGGGAATTACTTCGTAGAAAGCTGTCACTGTATGTCCGGCTCCCATTTCTCCGGCATCTTTTGTATCGTTATTAAAATCCTCATCTGCAAGCAAACGGCTCTCGTAGCCTATCAGTCGGTAGGCCTGCACTTGTGCCGGATTGAACTCTACCTGTAACTTTACGTCTTTGGCAACAGTGTGTAAAGTTGCTCCGAATTCGTTCACCAATACTCGGTTGGCTTCTTGTAAGTTATCGATGTAGGCATGGTTTCCGTTGCCTTTTTCGGCGAGAGTCTGCATCTTGCTGTCTTTGTAGTTGCCCATTCCGTATCCCAATACGGTGAGGAATATACCGCTTTTACGCTTTTGTTCAATCAGCTTTTCAAGTTCCTTGTCCGATGATACGCCCACATTGAAATCACCATCGGTGCAGAGTATGATACGATTGTTACCTCCGGATATAAAGTTCTTTTGGGCTATTTTATAAGCCAGCATGATCCCTTCACCTCCTGCGGTAGAACCACTTGCTTCCAGTTCGTCAATGGCTTCACGTATTTTTTGTTTGTCGCTTCCCGGTGTAGAAGCCAGCTTCTCTCCGGCAGCACCCGAGTATATTACAATGGATACTTTATCTTTTTCACGCAGATTGTTGACCAGTAGTTTTAAAGACGACTTTACCAGATCCAAGCGTTCGGGACCATACATGGAACCGGATACGTCGATCAGGAAGACCAAGTTCGATGCCGGTAAGTTCTTGGTCGGTATCTCTTTGGCTTTCAGTCCGATGCGGACTAACCGATGTTGCTCGTTCCAGGGACATGTGCCTACTTCTGTTGTAATTCTCACCGGATCGTTTCCGGTTGGGCGGGCATAATTGTAAGAGAAGTAATTTATCAATTCTTCCGTGCGAATGGCATTTGTCGGAGGAAGTTCTCCTTTATTAAGGAAACGACGCATGTTGCTGTATGAAGCTGCATCCACATCGATTGAGAAAGTAGATAACGGAGTGTCCAAAACTTGTTTAAATCCGTTTTCCTGTATCTCTTTATATTCTTCGGAAGAGATTTTTCCGTAGCATGGCATGCTTCGGACCATAGAGAGAGGAGTGGCACCACAAACCATTTTCCGTGCTTCGTTTGCGTAACCTACTACTATGCATTCTTCCAGTGTCTGCGTATCCGCTTTCAAAGCGACATCTATCCGGGCAGAGGCTACTTTTATTTTTTGAGTGCGATATCCTACGAAAGAGAATACCAGTGTTGCCCCTTTACTTACATGTATGGAATACGTGCCATCCGTTCCGGTGACAGTTCCGTTCCGGGTTCCGTCTATCGCTATAGAGCAGCCTATTATCGCTTCTCCGCTTTCGGCATCTGTCACGATACCTTTCACTGTGAAAGGCTGTGCATTGGCTGTATTCCATGAAATAATTGCTGCTAACATTACGAGCATAAAAGCTCCGAATCGATTCGTTTTCATACTTTTATTGTTTTAAGTGAATGAATTTAATTTCTTGTTTTACTCAATGGATGCAATTCTTTCATGGATTCCATAAACAGATTCCTCTTTTTTTTAACTTTGCAAAAAAAAGTCCTGTTTTTCAAAAAGAACATATCGCAACATACGGACGACGAACTGCTACAATACTATGTGAAGTCCGGTAGGAAAGAGTATTTCGGTGAACTTTATAATCGTTATATTCCTTTGTTATATGGCGTGTGTTTGAAATATCTCAGGGATGAACCCCGGGCGCAAGATGCCGTGATGGAGCTTTTCGAAGAACTACTTCCTAAAGTAGCCAATTATGAAATAAAGACCTTTCGGGCTTGGGTATACCGGGTAGTAAAGAATCATTGCCTGCAAATATTGCGGAGAGAAAACAAAGAGATTCCGCTGGATTATACGGTCCATATTGTGGAATCTGACGAATTTCTGCATCTGTTATGTGAAGAGGAAGGTGAAGAAGCGCAATTGGAAGCTTTGTACCATTGCCTTAAGAAACTTTCCGAACCTCAACGCATCAGCATCAGGCACTTCTTTATGGAAGAGATGTCTTATGCCGATATCGTTGAACAAACCGGCTTTACGTTAAATAACGTGAAGAGCTATATCCAAAATGGAAAACGGAATTTAAAGATTTGCATTAAAAATCAGCTTAAGGGATGAAACTATCGGATTACATACGGGGATTCCGTAAGGGGAAAGAAGCACATCGATTGGAGAAAGAAGCGATGCGTGATCCTTTTTTGGCCGATGCATTGGAAGGGTATAGCCGGATGGAGAGTGGAGCCGATGAGCAAATAGAGTTGTTGCGTCGCCGGGTGAATATGCGTACAACGCAAAAACGCAGGCATACCATTGCTTGGAGTGTGGCTGCCAGCCTTCTGATCGGAGTTTGTATCGGTTCTTATTTCCTGCTTCAGGAGGATTCTTTACCGGATGAAGCACGGATAGCGATGGAAGAAGTATCTCAGTTGGAACCTTTGTCTGTACAAAAGGAAGAAAGGAAAGAGGATTTGGTGGCGACGGTGAGAAAAGATTCTGCAACTATTCAGAAAGGATTGATTACCGGGAATAGAGAGAAGAAAGTTGTTGTATCTCCCCACACAGAAGTGCCTCAGGCCATGACACGGGAATGGATCGATGAGGCATTGGAAACCACTATTGCCGAAGAACCTTTGGCTGCTACTACAAGTTCGGCTATGAAATCTATTCCGGTTAATGACAGCAGCCTTACTGCTCAGGTAGCGGTTGTAGGCAAAGTACATGGCACAGTGACAGACTCCAACGGTTATCCTATTGTCGGTGCTACCGTTAAGCTGAAAGGGACTAATCAGGGAACTATCTCAGACGTAAATGGTAATTTTGCATTGAAGACAGGTGGAAATCGGGAGCTCGCAGTCGATTATATTGGTTATGAATCCGTTACGCTTCCGGTTGATACGACTAAAAGCTTATTAATAGCGATGAACGAAGATCAAGCCACGCTTGATGAGGTGGTAGTGGTAGGGTACGGTTCGCAGCCGAAAGGGAGTATAACGGGAGCTGTAGCGAGTCTGAAAATGTCCGGTACTCCCCAACCTACCATAGGTAGAAAGGCATTTCGGAAGTATCTGAAAGAGAGTCTGGTTCATCCGTCCGATAAAGACTGCGCGCGTGCCAAGGGAAAAGTTATTCTTACTTTTCGGGTCGATAAGGAAGGACGTCCACAAGATATTACTGTTAAAAAGGGACTTTGTGCTTCGGCTGATGAGGAAGCCATTCGCTTGATCGAGGAAGGACCTGACTGGACAATAGGTGAGGAACCGGTAGAAATCAGTATCCGTTTTTGATAAATGAAAAATCCCGCCTAAATCATGTGACCTAAGCGGGATTTTTCTGCACGGGAGGAGAGGCTCGAACTTTCTTTCTACTCTCTCAATACTTTATAACTGTTGATAATCAAAAAGATACGTACTTCGATTAATACTCGTTTTGTTATTGGATGTCCCGATTTTGTCCCTGCGAAATTGAATTAATATGTTTATTATTAGAATATTATATTCAATATCTTTTATTGTGAGCTTAGTCATTGATCTGTTTCAGCAGAATTTGGATAGTTCTTTCTTTCTCTTCAAGCAGTTGCTTCAAGTGCGATAATTCTCTCTGGCATTCACTTAATGCAATATCTCCAGATACATTATTTCCATTACCATTGACATGATGTCCCACATTCATAGATATATCATTAATCACCCTATAAGTACCTATTCATTAATCGGGTGGATTCATTCGTTAAAGTTGATTCAGTTCAGGTGCCTTATCCCGTTGAAAGGAAGTTAACTCGTTGGGAGTCCATGAAGATGGAACTTGGTGGCTGGGCATTCGGTGGTCTGATAATGGCTATTATTATTGTCTGTTGGCTGATATTTAAGTCAAGAAGTAAATAGTATATTTGTGCATCAATAACAGTTTTTTCATTATTAATAATGAAAACGAAGTATATTTATTAGCTCTGGATCGTGAGATTCGGAGCTTTTTTCTATCCTGTTTAGCTTCAGCTAAACAAAGCTAAATATCTGATAATAAATGGATAGCTGCTTCGATGTCCGCATTTATAGTGTTATCTTAGCTGTACAATAATAAAAAGATAATGAACCATGTTTGAAAAGAAAAATTACAAAAAAGGATAAAAAGTGATTTACCAAAAGAAAATATACACTTGTAATGGTTATGAACGGACTGTATGTACTTCAAAAGTTGTATGTATTTACGGTAATACCATGTTGATGGATAACGGAGATAATATACCTGTGTGCTAACTAATAGATTGGATTATAATTTGGTCTGGAATATTCATCTTTCAGACCTTTTCTATGATTTATTAGCATCAGGTTATATAAGTGTTAAAAAATAGCCTGATAATAAAAATATTATCATATTATTTTGCTGTCGATAATAAATTTGTTATCTTTGTCATGTCAAACAAAAGAGCTCTTTGAATGACTGATGGAGAAGCGCTAAAAGCGCGGGTAGAAGAGTTAATAGAGAATCTTAACTACTACCTCCGAAACTACAACCGTCTTATTCAGATAGGTTTTAGGAAGTCGGTACTGGATGCAGAAATCGAACTTCTCCGCTTGGAGATTCAGCGTTTATCTGCATTGTTGTAGAAAAGGGTTCCCCACTCGACGGGGTAGGGAGCCCATCTTCATTATTTAGGGACTCTTTTATAAAGAAAGGTGAAGTTATGGGAGTAAAAGAAACATTTTTAGAGCTAAAGCAAGCTTGGATTAACAGTCGTGGTGAAGAGCGTGAAAAAGCTGAACGTGCTATGGATGCTTTTTGGAATTCGCTTTCTGAGGATGATAATACTGAACTTCAGAAAGCCATTTCAGAAGATTTTGAACGTTTGCATCGTGAAGCTGCTGACATAAAGGAGACGATTATTCGTAATCAGATGAAAGAAGTGCTTCCGGCTATTTCCGTATCTTATCTGGCAAAGCACTATTTTGGAAAATCAACATCATGGTTTTACCAGCGTCTGAATGGGAATGAAGTACATGGTAAAGTTGTTCGTTTTACTCAAGAAGAACTTGAAATACTGAATAATGCTTTAAAAGATATCGGATCAAGAATCAGTTCATTGCATTTATCTTATTAACGATACTTCTCGGTCGATCGCGAGACCTTGATGACAGTGGAAGAGGGTATTCTAATATCTTCTTTCAAAAGCAAAGGAGCTTTCACGAGTTGGAAGCTCCTTTTTCATATTTATTTTTTAGTCTAATTTTTGTATTGTAAGACAGTTTTATGATTATCTTTGATGTATATTTATCAGTACTATTTTGATATGAAAACAATTATTCCCAGAAGAGGTGATCGGCAGAGACAATCATCATTATTAGGTTCTCAATTGAAGAAACAAGGTGTTACTTTTGAAGATAATCGCATTTTTTCAATTCGGCAGGCAGAATTGATTCAGAAGATGAATAATAATGTATATTCAAAAGGGAATATTTTGCAAAGAGCAGCGCATGTGAGAGCTACTTGTAGCATAACTACTGCTGATAAAGGAAAATTGGATGCTACTGTTACTTCTCAAAGTCCATATGATGCAGGAAGAAGTTTTATTTTGCGGAATATGAATGAAGGTGTGTCTCCAACAGGCAATCCTCTGTATCAGTGTGCAGAACCAAAGTCCTTATATAGAGTTCTGTCTTTTAATTCCTTAAACAATTTGACACGTGAAGAATTGAATACAATCACTTGGAGTAATGTACAATGGTATTATGATGCTGATGATGTATATAAGCCTAACGATGGTAAAAAGGCAGAGTATTGTTTAACGTGTCAGCAATGGATTGACAAGAGTACCGACAAACCCAAGGCGGATGCAATTAGTCGTGTCCCTGTTAATTTTATGACTAATAAAGAACGACGTGATGAACAAGAAGCTGTTGAGCGGAGGGAACAAGCTGAAAAGGAACGTTTGCGAATGGAAGCTTTAGAACAAGAAAGTAGAAGCAAAAAAGAGAAAGGTACTAAAATAAATCAGGTAAGTGCAATTATAGATGAATATATAGACTTCTGTAATGAGATATCTGAAGAACCTATTCAATGTGAGGTTCTTACAACTGAGATAGATGAGGAATATGGATATCTTAGTGGATTACATGAAGAACTTCAAGCTTCCGAAGAATTAGATAAAATATTGGAATATTACACTGGAGCATTAAGCTTATTGAAACAGCAACATTCAGATGATAAAGAAAAAAAAGAGGTATAAATATATCTATAGATTATTGCTATGATATATAAATAAAAATAATTATTATGAGAAAACTACTATTTATTTCGATACTACTCTTTAGCATCAGTTCGTTTGCCCAGGATCCTTGGAATCCTGCACGTGCTTATTGTGAAATTGTGGGCACTGGTAACCTCACTGGTACCAAAGTGAAAATTGAAATTGATTTTGGTCAGGCCAAACATTTCTGGACTGGTAGTACTGATAAGTTTCTGGTTGACAAATCAGGGAAAGAAATCAAGTTCAACTCGATGGTTGATGCTCTCAATTATATGTCTCAGTTTGGGTGGCGATTTGAGCAAGCATACGTGGTAACAGAGAATTCCAGTGTGTCCAAACAAAATGTTTATCATTACTTGTTAAGTAAGGAACTCAGTGGAGATACTGAGATGGATTCTGGTATCTATACTCGTAGAAATTTTAAAGATGATCAGGTCGATGATCAATCTAAAAAAGAAAAAAAGCATAAAGAAAGGGTGAGAGATGAAAAAGGAAGTGACGATCTTTACTACTAATTGCTTGTTTATGATATGGTTGAAAACAAAATTTTAAATATAACATCGGATGATGTACTCAAACAAACCGATATAACAATATTATTGGATTGGAGAAGGATTCTACTTCAGGCTGCAAGGGAAATGAAAGATCGGTTGTGTGTTTTGCACGCAGATTTAGATAAAAACCACTCAGAAGAATTGAAGTCAAGATACATTAGAACCTCTGATGCTCGGAGTTATAATCTTGCTTTTGTTGATATCATAAATCAGCAAATACGCCAGATTAGGGGGACAATAGTTAAAAAAGAGATTCCAACTAAGTATAAGGCTAAGGAGTACATAAAATATCTAAAGACATTCCGGACACTTGTGAAAGAAAGTATTGATGAAGAACTGTTTCAGTCTTTGGATAATCAAGCAAAAGAACTATCTAATTGGAATGGTATGGAAAAATAGTCATATTCTTTTTGCCTTTTCAGATATTATTCCCATATTGCATTGCCCAATAAAAGTTTTGTTTAGGTCTTCTGCCAGCGTGTAATCTGCATTTAACCAGATTTTGGAGTAACTTCCAGTGGGCGCACGCTGGCAGAGGATTTTTAATTATCTCATACTATGGATTTTAAAGACAGTATTAAGCAACTATCTGATAGAGTTTTAAAACTTAAAGATAGTATACAAACAGAAGAAGCTACTAAAAATGCATTTATTATGCCTTTTATAAATGCACTTGGTTACGATGTGTTTAACCCTTTGGAAGTCGTTCCTGAAATGACTTGTGATATTGCGATGAAGAAAGGTGAGAAGATTGATTATGCTGTTATGAAGGATGGAACGCCAATATTGCTGATTGAATGTAAGCATTGGGCACAAGATCTTAGCTTGCATGATAATCAATTGATTCGATACTTTAATGTTTCAGAAGCAAAGTTTGGACTATTGACAAATGGTATAATCTACCGTTTTTATACCGATTTAATAGAACCTAATAAGATGGATAGTAAACCTTTCCTTGAGGTTGATATAACAGACATAAAGGATGCTCAGATTGAAGAATTGAAGAAGTTTCACAAATCTTATTTTGACGTAGAAAATGTATTAAGT
The DNA here is from genome assembly GCF_019583405.1 of Bacteroides fragilis. Taxonomy (GTDB): domain Bacteria; phylum Bacteroidota; class Bacteroidia; order Bacteroidales; family Bacteroidaceae; genus Bacteroides; species Bacteroides fragilis_B. Next base: position 434,306 of record NZ_SZUU01000004.1, read on the forward strand.
TCTGCCAGTGAGTTGAAGTATACTGGGGAACTGAAGGCTATTATTGCGAATGAATTTGCGAATCCATCTGCTGATTTTGTAAAATTCTTCGCAAAGCAGGTTTATGATGGAATGATCACGTCTAAACTGCTTGAGCAGTTTACTATGCTTACAAAAAAGTCAATAAGTACTTATATTAATGATCTTATATCCGACCGTTTAAAATCTGCTCTTAAAACTGAAGTAGCTCAAGAACAGCAAGAAATGCATTCTGAGACTGAGCCATTTACGGCGGAGAGCAAAGATGACAAAATAATTACTACAGAAGAAGAAATAGAAAGTTATTTAGTAGTTAAATCTATTCTGCGACCTTTTGTTGATATATCAAGGATCGTTTATAGAGATGCACAAACGTACTTCGCTATCTTGTTGGATGATAACAACCGAAAACCAATTTGCCGTATGTATTTTAATGGTATCTCAAAAAAATATATCTCTACGTTTGATGAAAATAAAAAAGAGACTAAACATGAAATCACTTCGTTAAATGATATATATAATTTCTCTAAAGAATTGGCAGATATTATTAATGTATATGATGGAAAATGAATTTCTTGAGCGGGGTTTAAAAAACTCCGCTTTTCTTTTTGTATTCTTAAATATTCTTTCCATCTTTGCAATGCTAAACAGTGCAAGGACTGATTCCTTGAATAGAGCACGAGATTTGCTCATTTTGACTATGGGCTTTTTTATGCCCATATCCGATACTTATAAGTATACGGCTGCCTTTCCCAATTTACATTAGATAGCTCTTGCCAAGGAGTGTCATTGTACTGTTTAGCGACACGGGAAAGCGCAGCCGTTCTGCGTTTCCGAAGTCGAGCGGTTCTCGACTAAAAAGCTAAACAGTACAATGAATATGAAAAAGAAATCCCAATCCGGAAAAGTTCCGGTGTCTAAGCTCCAAGCATTCTTAAGTGAGCTTTCAGGCATGCTATCTCAAGAAGGTAGCGAGTTCTTCGTTAACCGTTCCGATGACGGTACCACCTCCATCCGCCTCGCTCGAGGTCAGTATTTAACCATTTCCATGCAGAAAGGAGGTCAGTCATGATGTACTTTACAAACAGTCTTTCTATCATATCACCTAAAAACCGGGCTTGGAAGAAACTCATTGACTGGATCCGGCGGTTCGAACACATTCTTATCTTGGATGAATGTTCCCTCGATGCTTTGAAAATGGAAATTGAAGCTAAGGTAAATGAAATTAATGCTGAACATCCCAAACTTAAACCAATCATTTTTAGTGGCGATAACAGTCAAATTTTCGGTTGTATCTCTGCGAGGGTAATGTCGTGCGGATGCCCTGATACTGTATTTAATCTCAATTATTGCGTCGTAAAAAGTACATACGCATTTTCAGAAGATAATTCTAAAGAAACCATTTTACTTGATAGTCAGAAAGGAGGCCAATCATGACTTCAGGCAAGGAATTAGCTGTCGATAAGATTGCAACCTATCGGATCAATGGCAAATCTGAATTATTTTTAATCAAAATTGATGGAAACGAAATTGTAGCGTTCAATCGTGAAGAATCTGAAGAAGTAATATTTCTATTACAGGGTGCGCTTAAAAAAGAAAAGGAGGTTGACCATGAACACTAATGTTGATGGAGCAATTATTACTCCCGAAGCCATTCAAACCGTTAAGTTTCTTCAGCAAGAAAATTATGTCGATGAAACTTTGAATCAAATCAACGAGGTTATAGATATCGTCATTGCTGAAGATATTCCAGCCGTTTTAGATTCAGATAAGGATTGTCTCCGTATTGTGCGCAACCTTCGTCATCTTGCACAACATATATCATCTTTTAAAAAACCTATTAATCATGGATAATCAAGAACAGAAAATCACCGATATCAGCATCTATATAGCTGGATTGCAAGCAATCTATCGTCCGGCTCCGGACCCTCGTCACACCACGCATTGGTTTTCTACCGATGAAGTTTATACCGCTATCAAACGTCTGGATCCTTCAGCCAATATTACGAAGGAGCAACTCTTCCAGGCAATGACTGCTGCCGGCTTCAAATTCCAAAACCGTCCGGGAGCATCCGGATGCGATTTTCGCTGGATGCTTCAGGAACGTAGTAATAAATAGAAGTAGCCTGGGAACTACCATCGTTTGAGTTCCGTTACACAAAAGATTAGCCGGTCGGTAGTTCCCGGCTTTTTTGTGTCCTTTCCCCTCCTGTATTCCTTCCTACATTCGCTGAAAAATAACTTCAGCGCATTATGATTACTGACGATTTAATCAGAAAACGTTTTATTCATGACACCATTTCCAAAGGTATAAACCAAATTTATGCCATTCAGGAGAATGTTGTTCAGGACAACCTAAAGACTCAATCCGGACAGCTCAAAGCACATCTCAGCCGGCGACCTTTTAGTTTTACTGAGTCCGATTCCAGGGAAGAGTTCTTCATTCGCATCTTCCCCTACCTTCGCTTCCTTGACATTAACTATCGCCGTGGTTCCGATTGTATTTCCCGTCACATCCGTAGTAACCTGGCTCTCTACAATCGTGCAATCTGGGGAGTTCTTTATCACGAGACTTTTCCGCAAATCCGATATGGTTTCAATGACGAGATCCGGAACTCTATCCGGCAGGAACTGGAGCAGGCACTTCAATATGAAACACCAAATAGTTAATTCCCATGGCTAAGTGTGAAGAACGTAAATGTTTGAAAATCAATTGTTTTTAAAGTGTCCTGATTTTGTCCCACTTCTAAAACAAAATAGCTGTAAATCATTTATTTACAGCTATTTATCCTTGCACGGGAGGAGAGGCTCGAACTCCCGACACCCGGTTTTGGAGACCGGTGCTCTACCAACTGAGCTACTCCCGTGTTTGCGGCTGCAAAGGTAGAATAAACTTCTGAATTTGCAAGCTTTTATGCAAAGAAGTTGCTAATTATTTTAATTTTTCCCATTCTTCGGGTTTAAATCCTACCAATACGAAGCGCTCGGTCACTACCAGCGGGCGTTTCACTAATTTGCCATTGGTAGCTAAAAGGGCGATCTGTTCTTCTTCAGTCATTGTAGGAAGCTTGCTGCTGAGTTTCAGCTCTTTATATACTACACCACTGGTGTTGAAAAACTTCTTAACGGGTAGTCCGCTTAGTGGAATCCAAGCTTTCAATTCTTCTACTGTGGGATTATCGTCCACAATAAGGCGGTTAGTATACTCAATGTTGTTTTCTGTCAGCCACTTTTTAGCTTTCTGGCAAGTGCTGCATGCGGGATATTGCAAAAAGAGAGTTTTCATATTTATTCTATATTAAGCATTTGTAAATTCTGATACATGGTACGGTATGCTGCCGCTTTTTTGTCGAGTGCCAACGGATAGGCTCGTGAAGAAGAAGGCATGCGGTATAAGCGCATCGGGCGTCCATCAAAGACGAACTCAGAGAAATCGCCCACCTTGGGTTCTTCCACTTCGAATTGTGTCCGGAGTGTATCTGTCGCCTTTTGTCCTGTTGTGACAATGGCTTTGCATTCCGGGAGTTGTCCGAGAAGTCGGCTTATATCAGTGGGCTGCACCACTTCCAGGAACTTGTCTGAGGCATTGTCCTGTAGGCGTCGGATGGCCGAAGCGGTATCGAATAAAGCTATTCCTTTATCGTTGAGAAAGCTGATAATGCGTTCGCGGCAGAAAGCTTTCCGGGTTTCGTTAAGGAAGTAGTCTTTGTTGTTAAAGAACAGCAATCCCACGATTCTCCACATATCATTGTTCAGGTTCGGATAGTAAAAATCCATCGACCATCGTTTCTTTTGAGGTGGAAAACTTCCCAGCATCAGCAATCGGGCATTGGCGGGGAGAAAGGGCTCTAACGGATGATTTTCTATTTCTATGTCCATTGTTTACTATTTGATCGGGAGCAAAAATAGTGATAATATCTATTTGATAGAAACGTACTCCCACGATTTTTAATTACTTTTGCGCCTTAATAAAAAAACATTCAACATGAGAAGGACTGCTATTGCTCTTTTTTGCCTGTTTTTGTTATCCGTTGGCATCGGATTAAGGGCACAAAACATTCAGTTGCACTATGATTTCGGACGTTCTTTGTATGATAAAGATTTAAAAGACCGTCCTGTATTAACCTCTACCGTGGAGAAGTTTCATCCCGATAAGTGGGGTAGTACTTATTTCTTTGTGGACATGGACTATACTTCTGACGGAGTAGCGGCTGCTTATTGGGAAATAGCCCGTGAATTGAAATTCTGGAAGAATCCGTTCTCGGTACATGTGGAGTATAATGGAGGTCTTGCCAAAGGTTTTTCTTATAAGAACGCTTACTTGGGTGGAGTTACCTATACTTATAATAATACTGCTTTCTCACGTGGCTTTTCATTGTCGGCCATGTATAAGTACATTCAGAAACACCGTTCTCCCAATAACTTTCAGCTGACCGGAACCTGGTATATGAATTTCAGCAATAACTTGCTTACTTTCTCCGGTTTTGCTGACTGGTGGCGTGAGGAGACTGCTTATGGGAAGACTATTTTTCTTACCGAGCCCCAGTTTTGGGTGAATCTGAACCGTATAAAAGGTATCAGTGATAAATTTAAGCTGAGTGTGGGCTCAGAAATTGAGCTGAGTAATAATTTCGGTGGACGTGATGGTTTTTATGTCATCCCTACACTGGCACTGAAATGGACAATAAACTAAAACCTGATGAAAACAGACTTGATATACGGTATTGAAGACCGTCCGCCTTTTAAAGATGCATTATTTGCGGCATTGCAACATCTGCTTGCTATTTTTGTAGCTATTATTACTCCACCGTTGATTATCGCCAGTGCCTTGAAACTGGATGTGGAGAAAACCGGTTTCTTGGTTTCGATGTCTCTCTTTGCTTCGGGGGTATCTACTTTTATCCAGTGCCGCCGTTTTGGCCCTATAGGGGCAAAGCTGCTTTGTATTCAGGGAACAAGTTTTTCGTTTATCGGTCCTATCATTGCTACGGGACTTGTCGGTGGACTTCCTCTTATTTTTGGTGTCTGTATGGCGGCTGCTCCCATTGAAATGATTATCAGCCGCACTTTCAAATATATGCGTAATATCATTACCCCGTTGGTTTCGGGTATCGTGGTGCTGCTTATCGGGTTAAGTTTGATAAAAGTAGGCATTATCTCTTGTGGAGGTGGTTATACTGCGATGGATAATGGTACGTTTGCTTCTTGGGAGAATCTTTCGATTGCAGGTGCGGTTTTGCTCAGCGTGCTGTTTTTTAACCGTTGCAAGAATAAGTATTTGCGCATGAGTTCCATTGTGTTGGGACTCTGCCTGGGATATGGCCTTGCTTTTGTTTTGGGAAAAGTAGATATGAGTGCTTTGAATGTAGAGATGCTGATGAGTTTCAATATTCCCCAGCCTTTTAAATACGGACTCGATTTTAATGTGTCTTCTTTCATTGCCATCGGGCTCGTATATATGATTACAGCTATCGAAGCAACCGGAGACGTAACGGCCAATTCGATGATTTCCGGTTTGAAGATCGAGGGTGACGACTATCTCAAACGAGTTTCGGGGGGTGTGATGGCCGATGGTTTTAACTCTTTTCTGGCAGGTATATTTAACTCTTTCCCTAATTCTATTTTTGCTCAGAACAATGGAATCATTCAATTGACAGGAGTGGCCAGCCGGTATGTGGGTTACTATATAGCTGCAATGTTGATTCTTTTGGGGCTATTTCCGATTGTGGGAGCTGTTTTCTCACTGATGCCGGACCCTGTGTTAGGCGGAGCTACTTTGTTAATGTTCGGAACTGTGGCAGCAGCCGGAATCCGCATTGTTGCATCACAAAATATCGGACGGAAGGAAACATTAGTATTGGCTGTCAGTCTTTCATTGGGACTTGGAGTGGAATTGATGCCCGATGTGTTAAGCCAGGCTCCGGAAGCCATTCGTAGTATCTTTTCGTCTGGCATCACGACCGGTGGTTTGACTGCTATCATAGCGAATATCGTAATTCGGGTGAAAGAGGAAAACGAGGAATAACGGACGCTCGGCAAAGAGTGATGAACAGTGAATAATAAACAGGATACACATTATATATTAGGAGGCTGTTTATTGTTCACTGTTTATTGTTTATAATACTTCCAGATTGCTCATCCGTTCTGTTGTGTGGAATTCAAATTCAGGGTATTCATATAACTTGAAACGAGGTTCTGTTTCTCCTTCCGTATAGCTCCAAATGCTGGCATAATCTTCCGGATCTTCCCCCATTTTGTTTAATTGCCTTAGATAAGCTGCGAGTGATTTATTTTCTACGATATATATTTTTCCCAGTTTGTCAATGATAGAGCTATGACGGCGGGTACTGTCGTGGTCGAAACGAAGGATACGTTTGCCTTCCTCTGTTATTCCCACGAGATTGAATGTCATGCTCTTGCCGATAGCGGGCAGATTAAGTACGCTTCGGTCTGTTGCCATGAAGGGCAAATGGTGTTTCTTCATGAAACGACGTATTCGAATGGCGATGTCCTCACCTGTTTCGAGAAGAGAGTACAGTTCGTCAGCCTGTTCCTGCGTCAACTTGCCAAATACTTTTTCTTCATGTTGCTCTTGCATCGATCGGCTGTTGGGAGTGAATACGGCATAATTTTCATTGAATCCTTTGACGGAGAAGGTATAATAACAAACTACTCCCAGTGAATTGAGTACTTGTCTCAGCCTTGTGGTGTGTCCCCGTCGGGATGCAGCTACGGTATATACCAGCTGATTCGTGATCAGCCATCCGGCAGAAAGAATTTTCCGGATAGCTTCCCGGGTGTCGGGAGTAACCTCTAAAGGACTTTGGAAATGAGTTTGAATAATAAATTGTTTCACTCCGATGGCAGAAGCCTTTTCTTTAAATTCTCTCAGAATCTCTATTAATTCATCGTTAATACGCATAGGTAGATAAGCCAATAATCTTGATCCCAAACGGACACGCTGCAATTCTGCGTATTTTTCTCCTTCCGGGCGTTCCTGGTTTGCTTTTCTTTTACGTGCGGCCATGCGGTAAACAGCCTCAAGAATATTTTTCAGGGTTTTGTTCTGGCTCATCAGAGCATCTCCTCCGGTAATCAATATATCTCGTAATTGGGTATCTTCTTCAAAATAAGACATTAACCTGCGTAGCTTTTTGTCCCAGCTTTCCTTAGGACGAAGTGCGTCGAACTCAAAATTCAATCGTTCGCTCTGGAAGTCGTACATGCGTTGACATGAAGCGCACAATCCTCCACAAGCCCGTCCCATTGTGTCGGGGATCAAGATAGCTACTTCCGGATAACGACGGTGGATGTTATGTCCATCCGGCAATAACCATCCGGCGGCATTCGGTTTACCGGCTTCTACAATGTCTTCACGTTCCCAGGCACGAATGTTACCATAGGTCTCTACCAGACGGGGGGAGTAAAGAATGTAGCTGCGGATGGCTTCATCATTATAACCTTCTCCACTGGTATTGAGTAAAGAAAGATAGTAAGGAGTGGCAAAGAAAGGCATTCCTTTTTTGCGGGCTCGTGACAACAAATACATTGTTTCGCTGGAAAGGGAGTTCCCGAGAAAACGGTTCAACTCAGTAGGAGTTTTGATAGCCATTGAAAGATGGAAGCGAAAGTCGTTCCACCACTGACAAACCTGTTGATATTTCTCTTCATAGCTCATTCCTTCTTCAAAGTGAAAACGTGAAGATGGTTTGGACTTCCGGTTTTCTATTTTTTGTATCAGCAGATGCAACATTCGTTCCTGATTCTCGGAACGTAACTCTATCACATCTTCGTCCAGTCCGGTAGCCCAACGTTCGGTTCGATTTTTGATTCGTTGTGGAGAGGGGAGTGGGGATTCCGGCTCTTCCAGTCTTTTAAAGAGATAGTATAGGTCCAGGAACAAGTCAGTAGGTATTTCTGCATTTTCCAAATTCCCGGTCAAGAAGCGTCGGAGAAGGGATAAGGTTTGTATTTGCATATCCTGTTCGTTAGACAGTTCATGAACTGTTTTTCCGTCGTAGTTGATAAGGAGTCGAATTTGCTCACCCGCCTTGTTCCCTTCCGATATGTAAGAAGTGAGGAACTCTTGCAGGTGGTTTTTAAAGTCGGTGTCGTCAAGACTTTGTTGAGCCATTGCTGTGAGTTCAGGTAACTCCTGACAGTATAGTTGCCGTATTTGGGAAAGTGTGAGTGAAAGCATTTTCTTTTGTTTCATACGCGATTGTTTTTAGATTGTTAAAATTGAAATATTTGCATAAATATAACAAAAAAAGCGGAGGTAGAAAACCTCCGCTTTGCTATTCATGCTATTCTTTACGATTCTTTTTTGTTTAATAACATTCCGCTTTTCATTTTGCTTTCGCTTCTTCGTCCTTATGTTTCGGCTCTTTTTTAGCCAGTAAAACAATGTTGTATACGTACTCTGACATCCATTGTTCCGAAAATCCGAGACGTTCTTTGTACTGGCGTACTGCGGCAGCCGTTTTGTGTACGTCATCAGCTTTCCATACTGTTTTGGTACATACATCGTGTACCGTTTTTTCTGTCATGGAGCGCAAAGCCTTTTTGAATATCGCCGGCATACGGAACTTCCATTGCATCAGGTTACCCATCAGCATCATCAGGTCACTTGAGAATCCTTGGTACATGAAAAGATATGCCTGTACGTCATTTTGCGTGCGGCAGTTTTTCTTGATAGAGGTGTCTATCTCTTTAAAAAACGATTCACTGATGCCGTAATCCTGCATCAGCATCTTGCGGGAAGCCGATTTCTCGGCAAGTCCTAATTTGCCACCTTGTGTGGCTACTTTGAATAAACGTTTGAAGTTGGCTACATCCGGCAGAAAACGGATGTTCGTGATACCTAAATTTACTGCGATTACAGATTGAAAATATACACGTGTCAGTGATACGAAATCTTCTACATTGCCTACTACTTTTGCGTCAGCGTCGGCCTGTTTTTTAAATAAGTTAGCGAATATGCTCATAAGTCATTTTGTCAATTATAGATTGAGGTTGCAAATTTACTAAATAAGTTGTTAAATTACTACAGATTACACGGATAACATCTATTCTTTTTGAGGCGCTTTACCAACACTCAATATCTTTTTCAATATCCTTCATCTTGTTTTTGGTGAATACCGGGCTTTTGATGCCTGACTTTTTCTGTTCACGATAGTCCTGCAGCAATCGGAAAGCATATTTTCCCAGAAAGGCGATCGCTATCAGGTTACAGATGGCCATTAACCCCATGGTGATATCTGCCAGTCCCCATACAAAATCGAGAGTGGACATGGCTCCCACCCATACCATCCCCCCTACCAATAAACGGTAAAGGTAAACTATCCATCGTTTGTGGGTGAGGTATCGGATATTTGCTTCTCCATAATAGTAATTGCCGATGATGCTGCTAAACGCAAAGAAGAAAAGGGCAACTGCCACAAATATACCTCCTATGCTTCCTATTTCGTTGTTCAATGCATGTTGAGTGAGTTGTACTCCATTGGTCGAACCATCGAGCGGAGCACCACTGAAAAGAATGATGAATGCTGTGCATGAACAGATAATAAGAGTATCTGTGAAAACTCCTAAGGTCTGGATCAGTCCTTGTTTCACCGGGTGTGATACGAATGCGGTTGCAGCTACGTTCGGTGCCGAACCCATACCGGCTTCATTGCTGAACAGCCCGCGTTTGATGCCTTGCATCAATGCAGCTCCTACACCTCCTCCTAAAGCCTGTTGCCAGCCAAAAGCATGACTGACAATGGTTCCGATAACATCCGGCAGATGTGTGATATTGATGAGTACAATGACCAGTGCCAATCCTACATATCCCAGTGCCATGACAGGGACGATGATGCTGCTTACTTTAGCAATACGCTGGATACCTCCGAAAATAATCAATAGAGTCAGTCCGGTCAGGATGATGCCCATAGGCACATGGCTGATGCCAAACGCATGTTCTACAGCTGCACAAATGGTATTACTTTGTACTGAGTTGAAGGCAAATCCGAAAGTGACAGTAATCAGTATGGCAAACAGAATTCCCATCCATGGCTTTTTCAACCCTTTTTTCATGTAGTAGGCAGGACCTCCGATAAAAGACTCCTTCCCTTTTTCCTTATACAATTGTGCGAGGGTAGATTCTACAAAAGCGCTCGATGCCCCTAAAAGGGCAATGATCCACATCCAAAATATGGCACCCGGTCCGCCGATAGCAATTGCCGTAGCTACGCCAGCCAGATTTCCTGTACCGACACGGCTTGCCAGTGATATGGCAAAGGCCTGGAACGAAGAAATATGTTTCTCTCCGTGTTTTCCTTTTCCGGCGGAGTCTTTCAACAGACGTAGCATTTCGCCGATCATGCGGAATTGCACAAAACGGGTTTTAATCGTGAACCAAATGGCGCATCCCAACAGCATTGCAATCAGGATGTAGGTCCATAATATATCGTTAATTAGATTCATATCTATTAGTTAATTGGTATCAGGGGCAAATTTTTTTATTTTAGCCTGAAGTAGAATTTATGGTTCTCGAATATCGGTTCTACGATATCAAACCGGATAAACTTAGCCAGTAAATTCTCTGCAGCCCGTCTGGAAATACCTGCTTGCCGACAATAGCGGTTAAGAGAAAGCGAAGTATTTTCTTCCAGTAAGTCCAGCAACAGTTGTTCCCGTTCGGTATAGCGGATCAATTCTCCTGCCGGACTGCCGCTCTGCTGCCAGACGCGCAAATGTACCGGAGTAGCCAGGATATTTTCATCTTTGATCCGGATATATGCCAGTGATTTGCCGTTTTCGTCTTTTGCAAAAACGGGCTTGTGTTCACTTTCATCTATTTGTACGACTAATACAGAACGTCCTTCGGCGTGAAATGTTTGCATGGAATAATCAACTTCCGGCCGGCAATAAAGTTGGGCAGCTGCTTCTATCATATATTTTTCTTCATCCGAACGCACACCGGCTATTTTTCCATTGTCTTTAACGCCTATCAACAGTCGTCCTCCATCGGTATTAGCAAAAGCTGACAGTGTTTTGGCGATTTTACGGGCATCGGATATTTCAAACTTAAAGTCTTGCTGTTGGTGTTCCCCTTCGGCTATCAATGCGTGTATGTAATCAGTATCTGTAAGCGGTTTCATGCCTGCAAAAGTAGATAAAAAAGACTAAACCTTATTTTTTTGCTGATTTTTAGCTGATAATTTCAAAAAAAATATCGTTTTTATGCGTTTATTTCGGGAAAGGATGTATTTTTGCCCATCATTATTAACGAAGAAATAAATAAGGATTATGAAAGAATTAGTAGAAAAGATTGCTACTTTGGTAGCTGAGTTCAACAAAGATGCAAATGCTCAGATTGAAAATGGTAACAAAGCTGCAGGAACTCGTGCCCGTAAAGCTTCATTGGAAATCGAAAAAGCAATGAAAGAATTCCGTAAAGTATCTTTGGAAGAATCAAAGAAGTAATCTTACGAATAGAAAAAATGGAAAAGTCGGTCTCAATTTTGAAACCGGCTTTTTTATTTTGGGATATTCCTAAAATAAGAAAATTTAAGGCAACTAATTCATTGCGAGTTAGTTGCCTTTTTTGTATCTTTAAGCATTCCCCCTAAAAAACGGTTTGACGGCCAAAACGGGGGTAATCTAAAATAAAAACACATGGTAAAGATACAAAAAATATCAGAAATCGAACCTTGTTTAGGTTTTAGTGAGTTCGATATGCTTAAAAAATATCGTCAAAGTTTTGCAACGAGTGAATTAGGTCGCCTCCATTCTTTATTCCCTTTCTCGGAACTGGCCCGACAAATGCATTTGAAGTCCTCTGCTTTGGGGCGTAAAAGTTATTTTTCTCCCGAAGGTAAAATAGCCTTGATGGTCTTGAAGTCTTATACCAACTTTTCCGATTCACAACTGATTGACCATTTAAACGGTAATATTCATTACCAGTTATTTTGTGGTGTTCAGATCGATCCGCTTCATCCGCTAACCAATCCTAAAATCGTTAGTGCGATTCGTCAGGAACTAGCGGCTCGCCTTGATATTGAGTCCCTCCAGCTTATTTTGGCAGAGCATTGGAAACCTTATCTTGAGAACCTTCATGTCTGTATGACCGATGCCACCTGTTATGAAAGTCATCTGCGCTTTCCTACTGATGTCAAACTCTTATGGGAAGGTATTGTATGGCTTCATCGTCATCTGTGCAAACATTGCCGGACATTGCACATGCAACGTCCCCGTAACAAGTATCTTGATGTAAGCCGTGCCTACCTTGCTTCTAGCAAACTGCGTAAACGCAGGAAATCACAGACCCGTATGATTAAACGCAGACTACTTCAGTTATTGGAAAAGTTACTGGACCAGCTGGAGCAGCTTCATTTATCCTACAGGCACAGGCTTACACTATCCTCTGATTACCAAAGACGTTTCTCGGTCATACGGACGGTCCTTGAGCAAGGGAAGAATTTATTTGCAGGCAAAAAAGTGCCCAACCGTATTGTGAGTATCGACCGGCATTACCTTCGCCCCATTATCAGAGGCAAGGAAACCAAATCCGTTGAATTCGGAGCCAAAGTCAACAATATACAGATAGATGGAATCTCCTTTATTGAACATATCTCCTTTAAGGCTTTTAACGAAGGAGTACATTTGAAAGACTGTATTCATCTGCAACAACAACTGACCGGGGTTAGGGTTAAGGCGCTTGCAGCGGATTCAATCTATGCTAATAATGCCAACCGGAAATTTTGTACTAAATATCATATAAGTACTTCCTTTAAGCGTAAGGGCAGAGCGTCCAAAGATGAGCCACTTCGGAAGATCTTACGGTCGGAACTCAGCCGTGAAAGAGCGACCCGCCTGGAAGGAAGTTTTGGAACGCAGAAACAACATTACTCACTGGCCAGAATTAAAGCTAGAAACAGGAAAACGGAAATGCTTTGGATTTTCTTTGGAATACATACGGCCAATGCAGTATGCATGATAGAAAAGGTTGAAAAGAAAAAAAGAGCGGCTGCATAATCAGACTAAAATAACAAAAGGAAAACAGGAGAGGTTTTTAACTTCCCCTAAAAAGACATATACATAATGTACCGTTGGGGAGAAAATATAAGAATATGTAAATAATATTCTATAAAAAAGATAGAAGACTGGAGACTTTACAGGAAAAAATTAAGAGAAAAGCTCACGTAAAGTAAAACTGTTCTCTTAATTTATAAGAAATACGGACATTTACTGAATATCCCTATTTTACAGAATCTTAATCCGTCTATATTTCAGAAACGATAATCTTGTGGATATCCTCTTTGGGTGTGTACTGGGATTCCGACAATGATTTTGATGTCTATTGGTGACTTATTTTTGAGGCAGAAGTTTCAAGTACTCTCCATATCCTTCTTCTTTCATTTTCTCTTTTGGAATGAAGCGTAAGGATGCACTGTTGATGCAATAACGTAATCCTCCTTTCTCTTTAGGTCCATCCGTGAAGACGTGTCCTAAATGTGCATCTCCCGTTTTACTCCGTACTTCTGTGCGTATCATTCCGTATGATGTATCCATCTTCTCTTTTATCACTTCTTTTTCTATCGGTTTGGTGAAACTGGGCCAACCACAACCCGAATCAAACTTATCTGTTGATACAAAAAGAGGCTCACCGGTAGTGATGTCTACATAGATGCCATCTCGTTTTTCATTCCAGTATTCGTTATGAAAAGCTGGTTCGGTTGCATTCTTTTGTGTGACAGCATACTGCTCGGTCGTCAATTTACTACGAAGTGTGGCATCATCCGGTTTTTTGTAATTTGTCTGGGGCTGCTCAGCCTGTGCATTTGCTTTTTTTGCCAACTCGAATAGTGCAGGGTTAATATGGCAGTATCCTCCGGGATTCTTATCCAGGTAATCCTGATGATATTCCTCGGCTTTGTAAAAATTGGATAAGGGTTTCACTTCTATGACTATAGGTTTGGAATACTCTTTAGCCAATTCGTCGATGGCTGTCCGGATAGTCGGCAAGTCAGCTTCATCAGTATAATAAATACCGGTACGATATTGCGAACCTTTGTCATTTCCCTGTCGATTCAGGCTTGTAGGATCTATTGTCTTAAAAAAGAGGTCGATCAATAGTTTTAGGGGAACTTCTTGTGGATTATACTCCACCTTAACGGTTTCTGCAAAATTGGTCTTTCCTGTACATACCTGTTGGTAAGTCGGGTTAGCTATGTTTCCATTGGCATATCCGACCTGGGTTGATTTTACTCCCCTAATCTGTTTCAGGAAATGGTCCGTTCCCCAAAAACAACCGCCTGCAAAATATATTTCACTCAGATTCTTCATATTTTTTTTCTCCTGTTTTTGTTGATAAATCCATTGTACGCCTTGTGCATGGCTGGTGTAAATGATACCGGCCAATAGCACGACAAATATAGTAAACTTCTTATTCATAATTTTCAGTCTCTTTTATAAATAACAAACGAAGATCGTTTTCGGATTATTAAGAACTGTTGTATCCTGCAATGAAGTGGTTAAAAAGAGATTATCTTTTGATCTTTTGGAGGATTGTGCTTATTTTTGGCATAAACATTTCCTTGCTTTGCAGTAGAAATCAAGTTTAGTATGGCAAAACAACAATTCAATAAACTAATCTGGCTGGTGGATACTATCTTCCGGAATGCTCCTGTGACATTTGCCGAAATCAATCGTCGTTGGAGAGCGGGAGATGATAATCGTTCTGACATACCTTTGCGGACTTTTCATAACCATCGACAGGCCATTGAAGAAATGTTCGACATTAACATTGAATGTGATAAACGGAACAACACCTATTATATAGCAGACGCCGAAGGAATGTTGGGTGATAAGTTGAAGATGTGGTTACTGAATAGTTTTTCGTTGAACAATGTATTGCAGGAAAATGTGGATATGAAGAACCGGATTGTATTTGAGGAAGTACCTTCAGGGGTGCAACTCATGGATATTGTTATTGATGCTATGCGTAGCGGCCATGTGCTTGCTATGGAATATCAGGCGTACAACTGGGAGCATTCCAAAGATGTGCTGCTTGAACCTTATTTCCTGAAATTGTTTCGTCATCGCTGGTATTTGATAGGAATAAACCGGGAATATAAAGCTTTCCGTTCTTATTCACTCGATCGGGTCAAGAAAGTCGCTCTTTCGGGAGAGACGTTCAATTTTCCACGTAAATTTACTCCTCAGGATCATTTTAGGGATAGTTTTGGTATTATCCGTGACGAAAATCTGGTTCCTCAGCGTACAGTACTCAGAACTACCATTTTGCAGGCTCCATACTTGAGAAATCTTCCTTTGCATTTTAGCCAAAAGGAGATTGCCGTTACAGAGAGCTATGTCGATTTTGAACTTTATATTTCGCATACTTATGATTTTATTCAGGAGTTATTATCCAAAGGAGCGGCAGTAGAGGTGCTGGAACCTCAGTCGCTGCGGGATAAAATAAAAGCCGAGATACAAAACATGCAAACTCTTTACCGCTTATGAATGCAAATGTTCTCGAAAAATTGAAGATACTGGCAGAGTCGGCCAAGTACGATGTTTCCTGTGCCTCAAGTGGCACGGTGCGTGCCAACAAGCCCGGTACATTGGGTAATACAGTGGGTGGATGGGGAATTTGCCATAGTTTTGCGGAAGACGGACGTTGTATTTCGTTACTGAAGGTGATGCTTACCAATTATTGTATATACGATTGTGCCTATTGTATTAATCGGAGAAGTAATGATTTGCCCAGAGCTACGTTATCTGTGTCCGAACTGGTAGATTTGACGATTGAGTTTTATCGTCGAAATTACATTGAGGGGTTGTTTTTGAGTTCCGGTGTGGTGCGAAACCCCGATTATACAATGGAGCGTTTGGTACGTGTGGCGAAAGATTTGCGTGAAGTGCATCGCTTTAACGGGTACATTCATTTGAAAAGTATTCCGGGAGCCAGCCGGGAATTGGTGAACGAAGCCGGTCGTTATGCCGATCGGCTTAGCGTGAACGTGGAGATTCCCAAAGAAGAGAACTTGAAACTGCTGGCTCCCGAAAAAGATCATAAAAGTGTATTTGCACCGATGCTTTATATTCAACAGGGCGTACTGGAAAGTAGTGAAGAACGAAAAAAGTTCCGGTATGCGCCCCGCTTTGCTCCTGCGGGGCAGAGTACACAGATGATTGTCGGTGCTACGGCTGAAAGTGACAAGGATATTCTCTTTCTTTCTTCCGCTCTTTACCAGCGTCCCACGATGAAGCGTGTCTATTATTCCGGTTACGTATCAGTAAATACATACGATACTCGTTTACCTGCACTTAAACAGCCTCCTTTGGTGCGTGAGAATCGTCTTTATCAGGCAGATTGGCTGATGAGGTTCTATCAGTTCAAAGTCAATGAGATTGTTGATGACACCTATCCTGATCTTGATCTGGAAATAGATCCCAAGTTATCGTGGGCATTACGTCATCCCGAGCAGTTTCCTGTCGATATCAACAAGGCGGATTATGAAATGATACTCCGTGTTCCGGGGATTGGGGTAAAGTCGGCAAAATTAATTATAGCTTCCCGTCGTTATTCGAAGTTGGGATATTATCAACTTAAAAAAATAGGTGTGGTTATGAAAAAAGCACAATATTTTATTACTTGCAGCGAATTACCCATGCGGACTGTAAATGAAATGACGCCACAGACCGTACGTAGCTTGTTGCTGCCTAAATCTGCTAAGAAAAAGGCGGATGAAAATCAGTTGTCATTCGTTTTTAACGATTGAGATTGTTATGATTCTTTTTATTTACGATAAAACGCTTGATGGTTTGCTGACAGCAGTATTCGATGCTTATAATCGCAAGACCTTTCCCGATGTTTTACTCTCGGAAGGAGACGCTTTGCCTCTCTTCTTTGATGAAATTTTTACAGTTGTTACTGATGACGAAAAGGCAGGACGTGTCTGGCGAGGATTACAGAAGAAAATATCGGCATCGGCTCTTTCGGCCATTACCTGGTGTTGGCTTTCAGAGTTACCGGAGGTAGGCATGCTTCTGTTCCAATACATCCGAAAAGCCATTGACTCTCCTGTCTCCATTGAAACTAATTTCGGTGATCCGGACGTTCTTGCCCTTTCCAAAATATGGAAGCGGGTAGATTGGGAACGTTTGCGCATGTTACAATTCGTACGTTTCCAAAAAGCGGTGGATGGTACTTTTTTTGCTGCTTTCGAACCTCAGCACAATGCTTTACCATTGACGATAGGTCACTTTAAAGATCGTTTTGCCGATCAACGGTGGCTGATTTATGACATGAAACGTCGATATGGATTTTATTATGACTTGTATACGGTAGAGGAGGTGACATTTGATGATGATACCCAAGCGGCACACCTGATTACCGGCATGCTGGACGAAAGTTTGATGGATAAAGATGAAAAACTTTTCCAGCAACTCTGGAAGACTTATTTTAAATCTATCACAATCAAAGAAAGACTGAATCCACGCAAACATAAACAGGACATGCCGGTACGTTATTGGAAATACATCACTGAAAAACAGCAGTAATTTACTCAATTCGTTCTACAGTCACTTCGGGAAATTCTTGTATTAAAGATAGTAAATGTCCTTCGTCATTGTTCCGTTTGGATTTGATGACCATTGTTACCTGATAGGTTTCTATGCCTCCATGCTTCTGTGTATCCATCTGATACGACACTATGAGGTAATCTTTAGAGTTAAAACGGTCGGCTACTCCTTTTAGCACTTGTTTGTTGTCGGTCGAAAAGGTTATCATTGAACTTTTCATCCCTATGCTTTTGAATAGATAACTTAATACTTCAAGACCAATCAGGGTCAGTACCATGGCAGCAATACCTATGACGTACATGCCTGCCCCTACTGCCAGACCAATTCCTGCTGTTGCCCAGATTCCTGCTGCTGTGGTCAGTCCCCTGACTATCTGTTTTTGAAAGATAATTGTTCCGGCACCGATAAATCCGATACCGCTGACTACCTGTGCTGCTACACGGCTCGGATCAAGTGTAACGCTATCCTCTTTTATTATTTCCTGAAAGCCGTATTGGGAAACAATCATAATCAGTGCACTACCCAATGACACCAGAAAGTGGGTGCGATAGCCGGCTTCTTTAGCACGGTATTCTCTGTCCAGGCCAATGATGGCACCCAAGATTCCGGCGACTAATAGTCTTAATACAAAGTCAAGGTTCAACATCATACTTAAATTTCCTTTCTATACTTTATTTCAATTGTTTATTCATCACCTAAAGATACAATTGTTTTTTAGAAATAACGTATATTCGCAGTCAAAAGATTATTTCTATCGGAAAAACTGACATCATAAAGCAGGTAAAGTGCACAAGGTTTTTGTAGATTGATAAACAACAATCGATTTTTGTGTTCTTAGTATATCCTGTGATAGATAAAGCTCAAAAGAGACATTATGAATAAAAGGGTTTTCTATGCGATTTGTTTTGTCGTCATACTGGCGGTTGAAATTATAATTGGTATATATGTTCGCGATAGCTTTGTACGTCCTTATATGGGTGACGCATTGGTTGTCGTGTTGATTTATTGCTTTGTACGGATTTTTATTCCGAAAGGACTGCTGAGATTGCCTTTCTATGTGCTTTCTTTTGCTTGTTTTATAGAGATACTTCAGTATTTTCAGTTGGTGGATGTGTTGGGAATATCGAATCATATAATCCGTATAATTATAGGTTCCACTTTCGATTTGAAAGATATAATCAGTTATGTCGTTGGGTATGTATTTATTCTGATAGCAGAACATTTTTTGGATAAGAAAAGAAAATGATACATATATTTCTGCATGTTTTGTAAATTCTTTAAATTAAAGGAGCCTCTTTTATAAATAAATATGTAATTTTGCCACGTGTTATTGTTTGAATGTGAATTAATTAATCTCGTTTATTATGAGTCAAGAGAATCCTTCTTCACAATTGGATGTGGAATTTATTTATTTACCTGTTATCAATTATTCCATGCAGCAAAATCGGATACCTGTCATCCGGTTGCTTTCTATTAAAAATAATACAGAACGTCCGCTTACGGATTTAAAGGTATCTCTGACTCTGGAACCTGAATTTGCATCAGTCTCACCGGTAATGGTAGAAAAATTAGCTTCCGGTGAGATTATCAAAATAACCGGATTACATCTGACGTTGGATCCTTCTTTTTTTATTCAGCAAACCGAACGTCTGTCCGGTAGTATCGTTCTGGTAGTCTCTAATGGGGCGGACGAATTTTTTCGGGAGAAATATCCTATTGATATCTTGGCTTTTGATCAATGGGGAGGCATTCAGGTGTTGCCCGAACTTTTGTCTGCATTTGTGGTTCCCAATCACCCTATACTCACAGGAATCATTTTACGGGCATCATCTATATTGAAAGAGTGGTCTGGTAATTCTTCATTAGATGCTTATCAGAGTTGTAATCCCAATCGGATAAAGTTACAGTTGGCTGCTTTGTACGAGTCCATTAAAGAACAGCATATTGCTTACTGTACGCCTCCGCCCAGTTTTGGTGATGCCGGTCAGCGAGTCAGGCTTTCGGACAATGTGCTTTCCGGTAAGTTAGCGACTTGTCTGGATATGTCGCTGTTGTATGCTTCATGTGTCGAAGCCATGGGGCTGCATCCGTTACTAGTGATCATTAAGGGACATGCTTTTGTAGGGTGCTGGCTAATTGACGTAACATTTCCTGATGCGGTAAATGATGACCCTTCGTTGTTGACCAAACGAACGGCAGACGGTATCAACGAAGTTATTCTGTTAGAAGCTACTTGTATGAACGATGGAAACAATGTGACTTTTGATACTGCGGTCGGGTTGGCTAATGACAAAATGTTAGCAGTGAATGATTTTACTTGTTTTATAGATGTTGCTCGCAGCCGTTTTGTTCATATTCTACCTTTACCTCAACGGGTTATGCATGGGAAAGCATGGACTGCGAGTCCAGATGTGGCTCAGGTTCCTGAAGGTGGGTTGCACATTAGCTCCGCTTGTGCGCCGGAAGAGATTAAGCAATACGATTTGGATAATCAGGATTGTAATGTGGAATTTACCAAACAACTTTTATGGGAACGCAAGCTACTTGATCTGAGTCTACGTAATAATTTTCTAAACTTGCGTATTACCCGTAATGCTCTTCAAGTGATTTCTGTGGACATAGATAAGATGGAAGATGCCTTCTCGGACGGAATGGAATTTCAGATTTTAGGTAAACCCGCTGACTGGGATAATCCATTGTACGACTTCGGGCTTTATGGCGGTTTGACGGAGTCTGATCCGATGACCGGTCTGATTAAGCAGGAGTTGACTCAAAAAAGGTTGAGAACTTATCTTACCGAACAGGATCTGAAGAAATCGCTTACTTATTTATATCGTTCTTCCAGGATAGCACTGGAAGAAAACGGTGCGAATACTTTATACCTTGCCTTGGGGCTGCTGAGGTGGTATGAAACCGAACATAGTGAGCGTCCTCGCTATGCTCCAATATTGTTGCTGCCCGTTGAGATGATTCGTAAGTCGGTGTCCAAAGGATATATTATCCGTGCCCGTGAAGAAGAGACTATGCTTAACATCACTTTATTAGAGATGTTGAGACAAAATTTTGGCATCACTATCTCTGGGCTCGATTCATTGCCGAAAGATGAAAATGGGGCCGATGTGAAACGTATTTTCTCAATCTTTCGGAAAGCGGTGATGAACGAAAAACGCTGGGACATAGAAGAACAGGCGATTCTGGGTACTTTTTCATTCAGTAAGTTCATCATGTGGAATGATATTCATTCAAATGCTGAAGAGTTGAGTAAAAATAAGATTGTCGGCAGTTTAATAAGTGGCAAAATGGAATGGGAGGTTGCAGAGGTTGATGCCAATGCCATAGAACTGGATCGTACTTTAACACCTGCTGATATCGCCTTGCCTGTCAGTGCCGATTCCTCGCAGCTCGAGGCGGTTTATGAAGCCGTGAATGAGAAAAGTTTTATTTTACATGGACCTCCGGGAACCGGTAAGTCGCAAACTATTACGAATATTATAGCAAATGCACTGTATCAGGGCAAACGAGTATTGTTCGTGGCTGAAAAAATGGCTGCACTCTCCGTTGTTCAGAAAAGGCTTACGAATATAGGCTTAGCCCCATTTTGCTTGGAATTGCATTCTAATAAAGCACGAAAAACAGATGTACTGGGTCAGTTGAAAGAGTCAACTGAAATCTTTCGTTATAAGGAGCCGGAAGAGTTTAAGGAAGAGGCGGAAAGGCTGTTTAAAATGCGTCAACAGATTAATAGATATGTAGAGGCATTACACTGGATATATCCTTGTGGTATATCTGTCTACGAGGCCATCACTCGTTATAGTTCCATTGACGAAACAGAAGAAATAATGATACCTGCTTCTTTGCTTGCTTCGTTGACTAAAGAACAACTTAACGAATGGAATCATGCTGTGGAAGAGTTGATCGGAGTTGGAAAAGTGAGTGGACATTCCCATAATCATCCCCTCACAGGAATTAATATAATGGAGTATTCTTCTCAACTGAAAGAAGAAGCGGATAAACTTTTAAAGGACTATATGATTCTGTTGCAGGAGATGCAAGGGAAGATGAACAAATGCTTTTTTAATTATGGAATAGAGAATAAATGTACGGAGAAACTATTGGATAACTTCATTCTGTTCATTCAAACCTTGATGCAACTTCCCGGCATGACCGGTAATTTGATATTGTTAACCGATCTTGATGAGAATGTTGATAAGATACGGCGGATCATTGAGCATGGACGAAAAAGAGATGAGCTCTGTGGTTTGTTAAAACAAACATTTGAAGACACTTTTCTCACTTTTCCGGCACAGCAAAAACTTGAGGAATGGAAAGAAATCACACAAAGTTGGTTTCTTCCTCGTTTGTTGAAGCAACGAAGTTTTTGTAAGGAGCTGTCTCTCTTTTCGTCTCAGGGCCGTGTCGGCAAAAAACATGTTCTTCCCGCTTTGCAACAATTGCTCTTTTATCAGCAGCAAAAACAGGAAGTAGATAACAATAGTCGTTGGTTTCAGGACTTATTTGGAAATAAAGCCCATCCCGGTGAGGAACGATGGGACGATATAGAAGTGATGAGTGAAGCTATACTCCAGTTAAACAGGCTTCTGATGGGAGTAGTAGATGATACTGTGTCCGTACGGCGAGTTAAGGAGAAGTTGGCGGAACAACTCTCTGAGGGTTATTCCTTGTTCCGGCAAATGAACCGGGAGTTGTTGGAAGGTTTGGTGCATGATTGGGGGTGCATAAAGCAATTGGAAAAATCGATGTTACAATTGTTGGGTGTTTCCACAGAAGTGCTTCATACTGGTGAAGACGACTGGTTGGCAGGAGCGTTACGACAATGTGGGATTTGGGTGAAAAACACAGAGAAATTGAAAGATTGGTATCGTTGGTTGAATGTATCCCGTCGGTTCGAAGCGTGTGGCCTGAACTCTGTATTTGCAGCATATACAGAACGTAATCTGCCTACTGAACGGATGATGAATATTTATCTGAAAGGATTTTATCGTAGTTTTACTGAATATGCTATTGGAAAGGAGCAGGTACTGCAGTTTTTTAACGGGGAGCTATTTAATGATAGTATCCGGCGTTTTCGTGAATTGAACACGCGGTATCAAGAATTGATAAAAAAAGAACTTTATACGAAACTGGCTTCTAACATCCCATCGTTTGTACTTGCAGCTGCTCAAAGTTCCGAAGTAGGGATTTTGCAGAAGTGTATTCGCAGTAACGGACGTGGAATGTCTATTCGTAAGTTATTTGACTCGATTTCCAATCTGCTATCACGCATGTGTCCGTGTATGCTGATGAGTCCTATGTCAGTAGCACAGTATATCGATGTAAACCATGATAAATTTGATTTGGTTGTATTTGATGAGGCTTCACAGATGCCCACTTGCGAAGCTGTAGGTGCCATTGCCCGTGGAAATCATGTAGTTGTTGTAGGCGATCCGAAACAAATGCCTCCGACCAATTTCTTTACCAGTAATTCAGTTGATGAAGAACACATAGAGATAGAAGATCTGGAGAGTATCTTGGATGATTGTTTGGCTCTATCCATGCCTTCTAAGTATTTGTTGTGGCACTATCGAAGTAAACATGAAAGTTTGATTGCTTTCAGTAACTCTCAGTATTATGATAATAAGTTGCTGACTTTTCCGTCTCCGGATGATCTGGCTGCTAAAGTTACTTTAGTACCCATTGAGGGTTATTACGATAAGGGTAAAAGTCGTCAGAATCAAGCTGAAGCACAGGCGGTAGTAGATGAAATTGTTCGCAGACTTTCCGATCCGGAATTGAGAAATCAGAGTATTGGTGTTGTAACCTTTAGCTCCGTACAGCAGACTTTGATAGAAGATATGTTATCAGATGCCGTTTTGCAGGATGCGGATTTAGAGAATCTTGCTTTCAATCGTGAAGAGCCTGTTTTTATTAAGAATTTGGAGAATGTGCAAGGAGATGAACGGGACGTTATTCTTTTTTCTGTAGGCTATGGTCCGGATGTTAACGGAAGGGTAAGTCTCAATTTCGGGCCGTTGAACAGGGATGGTGGTGAACGTCGTTTGAATGTAGCGGTGTCGCGTGCCCGATACGAGATGAAGGTCTTTTCTACGTTAAGAGCCGATCAGATTGATCTGAAAAAGACATCCTCTATAGGAGTGGCAGGTTTGAAATATTTCCTCGAATATGCCGGTAAGGGTACCGGAGTTTTGAATCATTCTTACGCAACTGCATCCGAAGATTCCGAAATAAGCACACTCATTGCTACGGCACTTCGGGAGAAAGGGCATCAGGTAAAAACCAGAATCGGATGTTCCGGATTCAGAGTAGATGTAGGTATTATCGATCCCGATGATCCCTCTCGTTATCTGCTCGGAGTCTTGTGTGACGGAGAGAATTATCGAACTGCGAAGACAGCTCGTGATAGGGAGATTGTACAAGGTAGTGTGCTGAAAATGTTGGGATGGAACATTTGTAAAGTATGGACTATGGATTGGTGGGAAGATTCGCAGAAAGTTATTGATTATATAGAGGAGAAGCTGAAGAGTGCCCAGTGTGGTAGATTGGGACTTCCCGCTCAGGTAACTGCTTTGGCTCCGGTATCGGGTGAAGTGCAGAAAGCAGGATTACTATGTAGCGCACAACGTTGTTTAGTGAAGTCTGTGAAACCGGAGATTTATGAAAAGACTCCTTTAAGCTCTGTAAATCTGTCCGCTTGGGAATTGATGATGCCACGTCGGGAGTCCCGCATCATAAAACAATTGGAAGAGGTCATGTGTACGGAAGCTCCGATTAGCCGTTCATTACTAATTAACAGAATCTTTGACGCTTATGGCGTTCTTCGGAAGACAGCCCGTTTGATTGTTTGGATGGATAGTATATTGGATAAGACTCCTTATTACAAGCAGGATATTGATGGATTGATTTTCTACTGGAATACCAAAGAAGATGCAGAGTCATATACCGGATTCCGTGTGGATTCCAAGCGTGAGGCTGTAGATTTACCTCCTCGCGAGGTGGCCAATGCGGTTCGAAGTATATTGGAACAACAGGTTGCTTTACCTTTAGCCGATCTGATGAGGGTAACTGCCCGGTTACTGGGATTTTCTCGTTTCGGACTGAATGTGGAAACTGCTATGCGCAGGGGAGTGCAAATTCTGTTGGACGGAGAAGAGGTAAAGATCGAAGGGGATAAGATACTTATGAAATAGTCTGGTTATTTGTCGAATTTTCTTGTCGGTGAGTTTTATAGTTATTCAATTTATGTCCGCAGTATTTACAATAAGTTGCATTTTCTTCGTGGCCCGTTTTGTGACAGTTAGGACATTGTAAGTCTTTTAACTTCTTATATTCTTTCATCATGGATACAGAGACTATGCCTGTAGGAACAGCGATGATAGTATAACCGATCAGCATCACGCAAGCAGAAAGAAATTTGCCGAGGGCAGTGGCAGGAGTGATATCTCCATAGCCTACGGTAGTCATAGTGACGATGGCCCAGTATATGCTGTTGGGAATATTATTAAATTGTGTATTAGGTTGAGTTCCTTCAATCATATACATCAGAGTACCGATAGCAATGACGAGGATGACAACGAAGAGAAAAAAGACAGCGATTTTTTTGCTGCTTTCGCGGAGGGAAGTGAGCAGGCGTTCACCTTCAAGCCAGAAATTGAAAAGCTTGAATATTCGGAATACCCGGATAATCCGGAAAGCACGGATAATCAGCAGATAGCGTGCGCCGGGTAAGAAGAAGGCAAGGTAGAGCGGCAATGTTGCCAGAAGGTCGATGATACCGAAAAAGCTGAAGATATATCTCCGTGGCTGGGGCGAGCAATAGATGCGGGTGATATATTCAAATGTGAAGAAGCCTGTAAAAAGATATTCAAGCACGATGAAGGGAGTGGAAAGCCAGGAAGGCAGACCTTGCAGGCTTTCGATTATGGCAAGTAGGATACTCAGCAGAATACATATGATAAGGGTTACGTCGAATGCTTTCCCTGCGGGTGTATCGGATTCGAAGATAATGACATACAGCTTATGCTTTAGCGGCTGATTGTGCAAAAAACGATGGAGCCAAGAATCACGTTTCAATGTGCCAATATATTAATATACCAATGTACTCGTTTGATTAACCATTAGTCAATCACCCATTTCTGTTCGTGAGGAACTGTTTTACGAGGATCATAATTCATGCCCTCTTGCGTGGGTATATGTAAAACGTATTTCTTCCCGGTTTTGTTTTTTAGTGATGAACCGCGAAGCCAAGGGTTGGCATCGCGAAGTTGTGCATAGGTGATGCCTTGTTTCTGTGCAAAGTCGCTCAAGTCGCTTATCTCTGTATATACCGCCACTTCTTTGTAAGGAATGGCAGGGTAGAGATGTTCCCGTTTCAGTAGAAAACCGAAACGTTGTGGATTGCCGAATACTTCTTTGGCAGCCAGTAGGCGGAACATATAGCGTGAGGTTTCCTCGGTAAGCCAGAGGTCCATGGCATGATCGGCCAATTGTTTGTCGAGTTGGGAGGAGATACGCCCTTGTCCGGCATTGTAAGAAGCGGAGACAGCCATCCAATCCCCATATTTGGCATAAGCTTGTTTGAAATAGCGGCAGGCGGCATTGGTAGCTTTCTCAATGTGATAGCGTTCGTCTACATTTTCGTTTACTTCAAGCCCGAATTCGCGGGCAGTAGCGGGCATAAATTGCCATAAACCGGCAGCACCGGCCGGAGAACGTGCTATCGGATTGAGACTACTTTCTATTACCATCAAATATTTGAAATCGTCTGGGATGCCGTTGGCTTTCAGCAATGGTTCGATGACAGGAAAGTAGCGGTTAGCTCGTTTAATCATCTGCATAGTACTGGAGTGCATGTAAGTGAAGGACATCAGTTCACGGTCCATACGTTCCCGGCGGTCGTAACGATGCAGGTCGATTGTGTCACCATCAAATACGGCCAGTTCGGGAACAGTGGGAGGGGTGACGCAATAAGGGACTTCGGACTGTACGGAGTGTTGTTCGTTGATACAAGTGCTGCTTACGAGAAAAGGGATGCTGATGCCGATACCTAAAGTAAGTGTAGTAGTGAGAATATAGTTAATAGATATATGTTTCATGACAATTCTTTTGTTAATTAGTGGGGTAAAGATAAACAAAAGGATTAAACCCAGGAAGATGTTCATACGTTAATTATATGTAACGGATGTCGACTGTAGTGGTACCTATACTTGTTTTTGTTGTCGTTTCCATAGTATAAGATATCAATTTATGTTGGTTGTTTTCTAATATTGGCAGGAGATAATCTGCATGATTTTTTTTATGATCGTCTTTCACTTGGAAAGTACCGGTTCTTTACCGAACCTTTTCTTTTCCCAATTGTTGTATTTTAACAAACATCTTTCGGAGATGTACTATGCAATTAAATAGACTATCGGCTTATAAGATAGATTTAGCTATAAAAACGACTCAGGACCATCTAAGTATACATAATCATTATAGAATGACGAAAAAACATCGTAAAGAGAGCCTTGATGCCCTTTTCAGGGAAAAGGTATTGCTGGAAATGCTGAAAATTGCAGGAGTTGGTATGTGGACATACAGTACCGAAACGGGAAAATTGCGTTATATCGGATTTGCCGATACCATTCATCGGCATGATGAATTACAGTATGTCGATCCGTTGGATTATCTGAAATTGATGAACAGTGAAGATGCGCAAACTGTTACTCGGTTCATGGCTGATATTCATGCCGGGCGTCCTCCTCAGGAGGGAATACGGTATAAGATTCATGGTAACGGAGAAGACTTTTATCTTGAAAATCATGTTGTAACTTGTCAACCATTGGGTAATGGATTTTACTATCTGAAAGGATACGTTAAGAATATTACTGCACAGGTGATGGAGGGCAACCGTCTGCATATCGAAAAGGAGCGTGTCGAACAGGCAGACCGTTTGCGCGCAGCCTTTTTTGCTCATGTCAGTAAAGAACTCCGGAAACCCCTCAATACTATGGAGGAGCTTGCGTCGCAAATGGTACGTGCTGAGAGCCTTGAGGAACGGGAAGACTGTTTTCGTCGGATGCAGGAGAATAAACGGATGGCGATGAAAATAGCAGATGCCCTACATACGGTGTCACAACTTCCGGTCAGCACATATGAACCTTATCATTCGCCTATGCGGCTCTGTCTGATATATCGTGATTTGTTGATGGAGAACAGTTGTGGTACCCATAATAAAGAAGATGGAGAACAGGAGGAGAATGCAAATTTCATGTCATTACTCTTTTCATAATCAAAGGCTAATATTTCCGTTGTCAATATCAATCTATAAACGTACCTTTGCAAAGTTAAAAAGAAAGAGACATGCAGCAAATAAAAGTGATCGCATTCGACGCAGACGATACGTTATGGGACAATCAGGTGTTTTACGACAAGATTGAGAGTGAATTTTGCCGGTTGCTTGGCGAATACGGAACAGCAGAAGAGATTTCATCCCGCCTGTTTGGCATAGAGATGGAGAATATGGAAATCTATAAATATGGAGCTAAGCCGTTCACGCTCTCTATGATAGAAACTGCCGTAAAGATTAGTCGTAACCGCGTGTCGGCAGAAGTTATCGGACGCATTGTAGAGATGGGAAAAGAACTGTTAGAGATGCCTATCCGTCTGCTCAGCGGAGTGCCGGAAGCACTTGAGACTCTGAAGGATGATTATAAACTGGTTGTAGCGACCAAAGGTGACTTGCTGGATCAGGAACGAAAACTACGCCGTTCGGGGATTGCGCATTATTTCGATCATACGGAGATTATGACAGACAAAGCGCCGCAGGATTATCAGCGACTGATCTCTTCACTGGATGTTGCTCCGCAATCTTTTTTGATGGTTGGCAACTCGCTGAAATCAGATGTGCTTCCGGTGTTATCGTTGGGCGGGCATGCTATCCATGTGCCGGCTGAGGCAATGTGGAAACATGAGGAGATCTCCGAAACGGAACAGGAATATTTGATGATCCGTTCGTTGGCGGAATTACCGGAGGTGCTGAGGGGATGAACTTCCCCCTCAATGCGAAACCATCTTCAGCCCGATTATTGAACTGATCAGCATCACTATAAAGAAGAGCCTCCAAAAACTGGCGGGTTCCCTGAACACAAGGATACCTACGAGCACCGTGCCCACAGCGCCTATCCCTGTCCATACGGCATAAGCTGTGCCGATAGGTAGATTCTGGGTGGCTTTCACCAGTAGTAGCATGCTGATCAGGGTCGAGATCAGAAATCCGGTGAACCACAGGTACATTTCCGTTCCAGTTGTTTCTTTCACTTTCCCCATACAGAAAGTGAACAGTACCTCAAAGCATCCGGCAATCGTTAGGATAATCCAATTCATATCGTTTATTTTTGATGGCAAAGATCGCTAATAATCGGGAAGAAACGCTTAATAATTGATAAAAAAAGACTTATCCGTGCTACGCCGTAGATGAAACAAGGATCTGTTGTGTTGTTCAATTGATATTTTTATGTCTCGTTTGTGGCCGGTGCTATACTCTGTGGACGGGATAAAAGTTCTTGCCTCTTCGTTCATAGAATACCGGGTAGATGCCTACAATTCGGGCTATGGCTTTGAGGTGCTTTCTATATATTGGTTCACGATCTGCTTGGTATGCTCTATCAGTTCGGTTCCTCCATAGTCGCCATGTCCGGGCACGACGTAGCGGGCTGAGGGGAACTTGGCTTTTACCTTATCGAGAGTTTTCGGCCATGCCGTCACGTCCGCGTCCGAGATGTTGCCGATGCTTGTCGACTGATTGTCTTTAAGCATACATCCGCCAAAAAGGATATTCTCTGTCGGCAGCCAAACCACGATATTGTCGGTCGCATGTCCGCCTCCTAAATAATAACATTGGAGAGGCATGCCGTCCAGGCTGACGGTCAGTGAATCGGTGAATCCATGTTCCGGTACGGGCAATCCTTTTTCCTTGGCGAGGTCTATCGTCATTTGGTTCGCGTATGATTGGACACCTTTCTTTTGCAGGTAACCCAGTCCTCCAATACAATCGCCGTGCCAGTGGTTCGGGATAAACGTGGTGACTTTGGCATGCAAAGAGTCCGCCACCCAGTTGACCAGCGTTTCCGTTTGTGCGTCATTGATCGGTGTGTCCAGCAACGCTGCCTGATGGTTGTTGATAACAATCATTCCGTTGGAAGGTACCATGCCCCATCCTTCGATTTCGGCGAGGGATACATAAGTGTACACTTTGTCAGAGAGTTGGGTGATACTGATGTCATCGGATATTTTTACGCTTTTCTGTGCCATAACTGCAACAGGGAAAAGCATGGAGATAAGGATAAATACTGTTTTCATTTTATTCTTTTTATATGCTTTATTCAAACTAACATCTACATCTTATGGTTGTTTTCCCGATGTTGGGAAAGTTTAGTACCTTGAAGGTCCTTCATCCGTTCCCGGCGCAAAGTAAGCAGATCCCTGTTTTCCTTATTGCGCCTGATCATATCAAAAACAAATCCCGAGAAACTCATATACAGTAGTTTTTATCAGTGAAGTAGCATAACGAATATAAAAATAGAAAATAATTCGGGATTCTCTTTGCTTATCCGTAACCTATTGCTTTTTAGGCCTTCTAAAACTTTCTGCTTTTACTACTAATACCCCTATCTCTTTTGTCCCCTGTTATTTTTCCGCCCACTCCAAAATTGTGGAGCTCTTTACATTCACTCCCAAAAGATGTGCTTTGGCCAGGATGTTTCGTGCCAACTGCGCTTTATACTTTTCGGGCGCATACCTGAAGTAGGCTTCTGCCGCGCGTACATGGGCGGCATCGTGGATGGGGAACTCTCTTAATTCAGGAATACCGAATTCGGAGGTATCCAGTTCTTTACGTTCACTTGCTGTCAGTTTGTCGGACGGTTTTGGAGTAAAATCGGACATGATCATAAGAATTTAATGTTAAACTTAGTGTAATAACAAATTGGGGACGATTATGATTGAATGATAGTCGAATTTTTATGGTTAAATTTCCATTCGATAGTTGTTAAGGAGGAATGGATCTTGAGAAATGGCTATCTCTGCGGATCTTTATTAGACTTCATGATAGACAAAACGAAAAAAGTCAGATATGATGTATTCTCTGTTTTCGTAGTGATGCTTGATGGTCGTTATGACCGAATGGGAATGGACGGGTGAGAAAGAGATTATCTTTCTGGAGATGGTAGCGCCCACTGTCGGCTTGTGGGTGATTGATAAGCGAGTTTGGAAGTCTGGCGTTAGCAGATAATTTCTACTTGCTGAGGCGGGTAATTACCATAATCTGTTGTCACGGTGGTAAGCCAGCATTTCTGCGAAGCGGTGCATGTGCTGTTGGTTGGTTCCGCAACAGCCTCCGCAGATTTTTAACGGAAAGTCCCACAGTAGTGTCATCAGCCTGCTTGCCAACTCTTCCGGTGAAGAAGAAATCAGATGATCGCATCCATCCAGTTCCTCCGGACTGAGGTTAGAGGCATTAGCTTGGATACCCTGAAAACGTTGTCGTACCAAGGGGGTATCATTTCTAGGATGTCGCAATGCCTGATGCAGTACATCGGGATGTATGCAGTTGGCCATATAGCAAAGGGGACGGGTAGAAGTTTCCTTTTCGATGGCATCGATAGCATCGTGAATGAAAGTACCGTCTATCAGACGCCCGTCACGACATACCATGAAACTGATGATGTAAGGTAGTCCTGTTGCAGCCATGGCATTGGCCATCCCGATGGCTTCTGTCAATTGCGGCATGATGCCGGCAAACAGATAGTCCGCTCCCGACTGTGCCAACGTGCGGACTGTCGGGAAATGAAACTCCATAGCTTCTTCTACCGACAGATAGTAGCGGCCGTCATACGCATTGCCGCGGCATCCGGCCAATCCACCGATATATACGGGAGTGGAGGCCTTGTCACGAAAGCGGGAAAGAAAGGTCATATTATCTGCCAGTACATTTTTATGTCGGTAGTCGGACTCAGCTATTTGCTCGATGTTCGCTCTGCGGGTGGGAGTCATTAGCATCAGTGGCAGGCGGAATTCAGTGGCTATTTGCAGGTATTGTCGGTAGACGGATGCCAGAACCTCACGATGGGAGTCGTTGTAGATCAGTGCGGCGTGCATAATATATTTGTCCAATGGAATGTGAAACTCGTGACGCAAACGTTCTACGATAGCACCTTCGGTGAGAATAAAAGGAGAAGTCCGGAATAATTCTATAAAAGATAGCTGTTCCATAAAAATGACTTTAGAAGTTTTACTTTACATCCGGCAACAAATATAGGATTTATCGGCTCACCCTGGTCATCTGTCCTCAGTAGATTCACATCCTTTTGTAATCTTTCAGAAAAACAAGAGGTTTCGTTTATTTAT
Organism: Bacteroides fragilis; assembly: GCF_019583405.1. GTDB lineage: Bacteria > Bacteroidota > Bacteroidia > Bacteroidales > Bacteroidaceae > Bacteroides > Bacteroides fragilis_B. The sequence continues at coordinate 466,298 of NZ_SZUU01000004.1, forward strand.
AGTTCTTTATAAAACCTCTCTCTTCATCGTTGATCGTTCAAAGCATTCATCTACAGTCCCTCCTAAATCCTTCCATTAACCATTTGGCAAGTGCCTGCCGGTTGGAGGGGATCACCAGGCGACGCTGGTCGAAGGTATTCTGGATGTTACCCAACTCAACAAAAACAGAGGCGGGCGTGGTGTGGGCCAGAACATAGAGGTTGCGTCCGCTTACGGTGCCCGAAAACCCCCGGTTAGGTTGATGCTTGCCGTATTTGGACTCGAAGGTTTCCTTCATGTTTTTGGCGAGGCGCTTACTCTCGGCTTTGCGGTTGGAGTGGTAAAAGAAGACGTCGGTCTGGGTACCTTTGCTGCGACTGTCCACATGAATGAAGATGGCGCGGCAGTATTTATACTTCTTGCGGTCTTTACGATAAAGGGCATTGATTTTGTCGCAACGCTGCTGAAGGCGCTGTACCTGGTTCAGCGGGATGGGAGAGCCCATGCAGGTTTCACGTTTACTGTTCGAGAGATAAGCCTCGTCACGGATGCCGTCTTTGGCATCTTGAATGATGATACGGACTTCGGCACCCTCCTGCATCAGATTGCGGGCAAGGCGAAGGGCGATGTCGTAGGCATATTCGTCTTCGTGGAGTTCGTGTTTGCCAACGCGTCCGATGGCGCCCGGATCGGGACCGCCATGTCCGCTGACAACATAGAAGCAGGTACCGGCAAGGCGATTGGAAGTGACCTTGACATTTGAAAGCCACTTCCCGAAGAGCGGCTCGTTGACTTCCGTACGGCGCGGGTGATGTGCGGATGTCTTTTCGGCTGCTGCCTCCGTCGTTTTTCCGGAAATGGCGGCTGACGCTTCCTTGACAGGGGGAATCAGGTAAGTGACACCCATTTTAAGAGTTCTGCTCTTCCCTAGTTTGGCTTTGTTGAGTTCGATGAAATCATTGTAGTATTTCTTCGGGGCGCGGTTGTGGCGCAGGAGGAAGGTAGAGATACCTTCACCGGATCTGGGAGTGGCTTTCTGCTGTGCCCGCAAAGCCGGGGCAGTCAATAAAAGACAGAAGAACAGGAGAAGACAGAGTTTTCTTTTCATATCGCTACGTATAAAAGATGCAGGCTCGGGCTGCTGTGCTATTGTTTGACTTCTAAGGTGAATTTTTGCTTTTTCGCTCGCAAAGATAGCCTTTTAAACCAATAATTTTCTCTACTTTTGCGTCGATATAACTTTTTTAAGGCAATATAATCGTAAACTCAATATCATTATGGCAAAACAATTCAAGCCCGAAACCCTGTGCGTACAAGCAGGATGGACTCCGAAAAAGGGCGAGCCGCGCGTGCTGCCCATCTATCAAAGTACTACTTTTAAATACGAAACCAGTGAGCAGATGGCCCGCTTGTTCGATCTTGAAGACAGCGGTTACTTTTATACCCGTCTGCAAAATCCGACGAACGACGCTGTAGCCGCCAAGATTGCCGCTCTCGAAGGAGGTGTGGGAGCTATGTTGACTTCCAGTGGACAGGCTGCCAATTTCTATGCCATATTCAACATTTGCCAGGCGGGCGATCATTTTGTTTGTTCGTCGGCCATCTACGGTGGAACGTTTAACCTTTTTGGCGTAACGATGAAGAAATTGGGTATCGATGTCACTTTCGTCAGCCCCGATGCTGGTGAAGAAGAGATTTCGGCGGCTTTCCGTCCGAATACGAAAGCACTGTTCGGCGAGACCATCTCCAATCCGTCACTTGAAGTGCTCGACATTGAGAAATTCGCCCGCATTGCCCATAGTCATGGTGTGCCTTTGATTGTTGATAATACATTCCCGACACCGATCAACTGTCGTCCGTTTGAGTGGGGAGCCGATATCGTGGTTCACTCCACTACTAAATACATGGACGGGCATGCCACCAGTGTAGGCGGCTGCATCGTAGACAGCGGAAACTTCGATTGGGAAGCCCATGCGGACAAGTTCCCGGGACTCTGCACACCGGATGAATCGTATCACGGACTGACCTATACCAAGGCTTTCGGCAAGGGCGCTTATATGACAAAGGCAACCGCGCAATTGATGCGTGACCTGGGCAGTATTCAAAGTCCGCAAAACGCTTTCTTGTTGAATCTGGGCTTGGAGACGTTGCATTTGCGCATGCCTCAGCACTGTGGCAATGCACAGAAGGTAGCCGAATATCTTGCGCAGAACGACAAGGTGGCATGGGTAAACTATTGCGGTCTGCCGGGCAACAAATACTACGAACTGGCGCAGAAGTATATGCCGAATGGCTCGTGCGGTGTGATCTCTTTCGGCTTGAAAGGCGGTCGTGAGTTGTCCATCAAGTTTATGGATTCGCTGAAGCTGGCGGCCATCGTTACCCATGTAGCCGATGCACGCACATGTGTGCTTCATCCCGCCAGTCATACGCATCGCCAGCTGACAGACGAACAATTAATAGAAGCCGGTGTTCGTCCGGATCTGATCCGCTTGTCGGTGGGAATCGAAAATGCGGATGATATTATCGCGGACATCGAACAGGCGCTGAACGCATAAGATACCGTTTAAAACAGGAAAGCCCGTACATCCTTTTTGTTAGAGAAGAGGTAGTACGGGCTTTTTCTGTGCAGCCCGGTACACAAGGTACCGGACAGACAGTCGTCATCATTTAAGAAAGGTTGAAAAGTTAGGCTGTATTCTTCTGTTAAGAATTTCTTTCTCCGGAGGCAGTTTCCCTGCCTCCTCCCAATGCCTGATACAAGGTGATGACTCCCTGGATTTCGGTAAAGTGGTTGGCCACCTGGGAGAGTTGCGCATTAAGCAGTGTCTGCTGTGCGGTGAGCACTTCCAGGTAAGTCGTGTTACCATGCTTCATCAGTAGTTGCGTGCTGCGTGCAGCATTCTCCAGAGAGGCTACCTGACGGTTGAAATAGGCCGATTTGTCTCGTGCCGTCTGATATTGTACCAGAGCATTGTTGACTTCACTCCCGGCATTGAGTAAGGTCTGCTCAAAGCTGAGGCGTGCCTCTTCCTGCTGAGCCTTGGCTATGCGGAGTTGGGCGATGTTTGCTCCGCGGTTAAACAAGGGCTGGGTAAGAGAGGCTACTGCTGTGGCAAGAAACTTACCGGGGTTGACAATCATGGCACCTGCCGAATTGGTCCATCCCGCACTGCCACTCAGTGTGATCGAGGGGTAGAAGGCGGAACGGGCGGCATTGGTAGTGTAGAATGCCTGTGCCAGCGACTGTTCGGCACTGCGTACGTCGGGCCGGTTGGAGAGTATCTGCAGGGGTACGCCTACCGATAGATTCTCCGGGAGCTGTTGGTCGGCCAGACGTCCGCGGGGGATACGGTGGGGGACATCCGCCAGCAGCAAAGAAAGGGCGTTCTCGGCTTGGTTGAGCTGTTCTTGCAGATCGAGCAGAGTCGTACATATATTATAATAGGTAGCTTCGGTTTGCGACAAGGCAGCTTCGGTCACCATTCCCGCTGCTTTCATGGCACGGGTGGTGGCGACGCTCTCTTTCCAGGCAGCTTCCGTAGCGGTGGAGATTTCGATCTGGGCGTCGAGCATCAACAAGGTAAAATAGTTGTTGGCCACGGCGGCAATCAGTTGGGTCTGCACCGCCTGTTCATAATCTCGGCTTTGGGCCACGACAGCTTGGGCACGACGTTTGGCATTGGTCAGTCGGCCAAAGATATCGATCTCCCAACTGGCACTGACGGGCAGTGAATAGGTCTGAGTAGCTTTTCCGCCATCGAAGCTGCTTGCCGTACCTTGCGGAGAAAGTGAAAAAGCCGGCAGATAGGAGAGGCGTGCGGAAAGCAAGGTAGCTTCAGCCTCTTTCACCCGTAAGTGGGCAGTGCGCAGATCGGTGTTGCGCACGAGGGCAGAGTCGATCAGTACGCGCAGATACGGGTCGGTGAAAACCTCCCGCCAGCTGAGGTTGCCGAAGTTGGCGGCAGTATCACTTCGTTGGATTTCCGGATCGGCGGAAGTCAACCCGGGGGTGTCTGTTCCTTCGTGTCCGTAAAGTCCGTCGGGAATCTCCGTGACGGGTTTGTATTTGGAGTAGATGCCGCAACTGCTTAGGGCGAGGATAGCGGCAAGGGATATGATTAACTTTTTCATGCTTGTTTATTTATTTTAGAGGGCGATTCTTAGCTTCTTCTTTTTCGTGTTCACTCACTTCCTGCTCTGTCTGAATCTGCCAGTCATGACTTGGTTCTATCTGTACGGGACGTATCCGTTCCTGTAGCCATTGGAAGGCAATGAACAGCGACGGTACGATGAACAGCAGTGCCAGTGTACCGATGACCATGCCACCTACAGCACCTGTTCCCAACGAGCGGTTACCGTTTGCACCTACGCCGCTGGCTACCATCAGCGGGAGTAGACCGAAGATCATGGTCAATGCCGTCATTAATATCGGGCGCAGGCGGGCTTTGGCGGCACTCAATGCAGAAGCAATCAGTCCCATGCCTGCCTTACGGCGTTCGGCGGCATATTCCGTCAGCAAGATGGCGGTTTTGGCAAGCAATCCGATGAGCATGATCAGTCCCGTTTGCAGGTAGATGTTATTCTCCAGCCCGAACATGCGTGCGAAAAGGAATGAACCCATCAGACCGCAGGGTACGCTCAGGAGGACGGCAAACGGGATCAGGAAGCTTTCGTAGAGTGCACTCAGGATCAGGTAGATCATCAGAAAACAGATGCCGAAGATGATGGCCGTCGTACCGCTTTGCTGATTCTCTTCGCGGGTGATGCCTCCGTAATCGTATCCATAACCTTTGGGCAGGGAAGTGGAAGCTGTCTCCTGAACGGCACGGATGGCGTCACCCGTACTGTAGCCATCGGCCGGCATGGCATTTACGGCAATAGAGTTGTACATATTGAAACGGCTCAGTGATTCGGCGCCATACGTACGGGTCAGTGTGAGGAATTGGCTGAGGGGAGCCATCTCTCCGTTAGACATGCGTACGAATGTATTGTTCAGTGACGCTTCGTCAAGCCGGTACTGCGGGTCGGACTGGATCATCACCTTGTACACCTTTGAGAATCGGTTGAAGTTGGACACATACTGTCCGCCATAGTATCCGGAAAGAGTACTCAATACCTGGTCCGGTGTGATACCGGCACGCTTGCATTTCGACGGATCGACTTCGACCAGCCACTGCGGATAGCGCACGTCGAATGTAGAGTAGGCCATGGCGATTTCCGGACGTTGGTTGAGGGCTCCCAGATACTGCTGTGTGGTCTGGAAGAATTCATTGACGTCTCCTCCGGTCTTATCCTGCATGTGAAGTTCAAGTGCGTTACCCATTCCGTAGCCCGGAATCATACCCGGTGAGATGGCGAATACACTGGCATCCTTGATGTCTGCCGTCCGTCCGTACACTTGTCCGATCACTGCCTGCACATCATCTTCTTTTCCGGGGCGTTCGTCCCATGGTTTCAGTTTCAAGATCAGCATACCGAAGGAGCTTCCTTGTCCGGCCAGCAATCCGTATCCTGCCACCTTTTGCACATGCTTCACTTGTGGAATCTGTTCCATGCGTTCCTCGATACGTTTCATTACATCGTCTGTCGTCCGTAGCGAACTGCCTGCGGCCGTACTGACGTTGACGAATACGACGCCCTGGTCTTCATCGGGCACAAGACTGGTTTTTGTTGTATTCATCAGTACTACCAGTAAGGCGATGGAAGCTATCAGGAGTGATCCTGTCAGCCACCGGCGCTTGATGAAGAAGAGAACGATGCCTTTGTATTTTTCTACCACAACATCGAAAGCTGCATTGAATGCTTTACGGAAACGGGCGGCGAAGTTCTGTTTCTGGGTACCGTCTTCATTGATGTACGGTTTCAGTAGCAGGGCGCAAAGTGCCGGACTCAGTGTCAGGGCGTTTACTGCCGAGATACCTACCGCAACGGCCATTGTCAGTCCGAATTGAGTATAGAACGTACCCGATGTGCCGGACATGAACGATACGGGGATAAAAACTGCCATGAACACCAATGAGGAGGTGATGACGGCATTACTGATTCCTTTCATGGCATCGACACTTGCCATATAGGATGATTTGTATCCCACGTCAAACCGTGCTTGCACGGCTTCGACCACCACAATGGCATCGTCCACTACCGTACCGATGACCAGTACCAGGGCAAACAACGTAATCAGGTTGATACTGAATCCGGCTATCGCCATGAAAGCGAACGTACCGATAAGTGATACAATGATCCCCACCAGTGGAATCAGTGTTGAGCGGATATCCTGCAAAAAGACATACACGACAAGGATAACCAACAGAATGGCTTCCAACAGTGTCTTCACCACTTCGTGGATGGAGGCATACAGGAAGTCGTTGGACGACATCAGTTGTGTCAGTTCCACTCCTTGGGGAAGTTCTTTCCTTGCCTCTTCAAGGAATCGGTTGATTTGGTTGTTCACCTCTGTGGCATTGGAGCCGGCTGTCTGGAAGAGCATACACGAGACACCGTTATGCCCGTCCGTCGTACCACTGTAAGCATAACTTTCCTGTCCCAGTTCGATTGTGGCGATATCTTTTAGTTTCAGCACCTGTCCGTCGTCGGTGGAACGGATCACGATCTCACCGAATTCTTCCGGTGTGATTCGGCGTCCTTTGTATTTCATGGTATATTGATACGTTTCATCGGAATTTTCACCGAACGATCCGGTGGCCGACTCAATGTTCTGTTCCGCCAGGACAGTCGATACGTCCGAAGGGATCAGCCGGTATTGTGCCATTACGTCCGGTTTCATCCAGATACGCAAGCTATAATCTCCTCCCATAATCATCATGTCTCCGACGCCCGAGATACGGAGAATCTCAGGTTTGAGGTTGATGCTGATATAGTTGGCCAGGAAGGCTTCGTCGTACGAGTCGTCCGGGCTGTGGAGCGAGAACATTTGCAGGATACTCGTCTGCCGCTTCGAAGTGGTGACACCTACTTGGTTTACCTCCGAGGGGAGCTGTCCGGTAGCTTTGGAAACTCGGTTCTGTACATTCACCGCCGCCATGTCCGGGTCAGTCCCCTGTTTAAAGTAGACGGTGATAGAGACTGTTCCGGCATTGGTAGCGCTGGAGGTCATGTAGGTCATGTCTTCCACACCGTTGATGGCCTCTTCGAGTGGTGCGATAACACTCTTTTGCAGAGTTTCTGCGCTGGCACCGAAGTAGCTGGTGCTCACCATGATGGTGGGCGGGGCAATGTCCGGATATTGTTCTACGGGTAGCGTAAACAATCCGATAATCCCGACCACGACAATGGTTATGGATATAACAGCCGATAGGACAGGCCGTTCAATGAAAGTTCGTAAATTCATAATATTCTTGTTAGTAATACGTTTAATAAGTGGATATTAAAAGCCGGCTTACTTGGATGGGCGGCTGTGGCAGTTCGGTTCATCATTCACCATTTATTGTTTTTATCTCTGTTCCTTCGCGAAGCAATCCTACACCTTCTGCCACAATCACGTCGCCGGGCTGCAAACCGCTCTCCACAATGTACTCCTGCCCGCCGTTCACACGTGTCACCTGTACCGGAGCGGATTGCGCTTTTCCGTCCACAACCTTATATACAAATACTTTATCCTGTACCTCAAATGTGGCGGCTTGCGGAATGACCAATGCACCCGCTTTTTCTGTCGGTACAATCACATTGCCCGCGCCGCCGCTGTGCAACAATCCTTCCCGGTTGGGAAACACTGCTCTCAGGCTGACTGTTCCGGTGTTCCGGTCTATCACTCCGCTGATTGTCTCGATTCGTCCTTGTTGCGGATAGTCCGATCGGTCATTCAGTTGGAGGCCGATTTCCGGCATTTGTTTCAGTGCTTCTTCCTTCGATCCGTAGCGTCGGATCAGTCCTAAGAGTTGGTTTTCCGTCATCGAGAAGTAGACGTACATGTCCGAGTTGTCCGAAACGGTAGTCAGCGGTTCAGGCAGACTGGCACTCACCAACGTTCCTACCCGATAAGGCAGTGTTCCCACCACTCCGTCCGCCGGACTTTTTACCAATGTGTACGATAAGTTGTTCCGGGCGTTCACCTCCTGAGCCTTCATCTGTGCCAATTGCGCTTGTGCTGCCAAAAGAGAGTTTTTGGCCGTACTCAGGTCGAAGGCCGAAACCACATTCTGCTTATATAATTCCTGTTTGCTGTCATATGTCAGTTGTGCTGTAGCCAGTGAGGCTTTGGCTGCTTCCACGTTTGCCAATGCTGTCTGCAGGGCAGCTTCGTAAGGCACTTGGTCGATGATGAACAACGACTGTCCCCGTTTTACCCGTTCTCCTTCGCTGACACACACCTGTGTCAGTGTACCGCTCACTTGTGGATAGATTTCGATGTCTTGGCGTCCGCGTATTGTTGCTGAGTACGTACTCGATAGCGTCCGGTCGGTAGGCGCAAGGGTTATTACTTTGTATCCCGATTCTACAGTTGCCTGCGGTGCTTGTTTGCATCCGGTGGCGGCCAAACAGCAGGCGAATAATATAGCCTGCTTTACTTTACTAACCTTTTCAATCATAATTCCTATTTAATTTTGTCGCGGCAAAGGTAGAGCGTTTTCACTGTCGACTGCTTTTCATACCCGCCCCAGTATTGTTCATTATCGGAACAGTATGCGGGCTAATTCACTAAAAAGACCTACTTTTGTAGGCAAAATAAAGAACATGATATGGAAAAAAGAAATCCGCTTACTCTCACGCTCGACCAGCCGTTTGTGGCAGGGACCGATGATTTTTCTCCCTTTTACAACCGTTTGCATAAACTCAATTGTGCCATTATCCTTTATTGCCGTGCCGGCCGTGGTACAATGGCCATCGATCTGAAGAAATACGAGATAACGGTAAATACCCAGGTTGTACTCCTTCCGGGTGCTGTTATCAGCCTTGATGAGAAGAGCGATGATTTTCGGGTCTCCTTTTTTGCTTCACATATTGAAATGTTTCGTGAGGCCTGTATCCGTTTTGAACCCTCCTTCTTTCATTTTATAAAAGAGAAGCCCTGTTACACACTTCCTTCCGAATTTACCGCCCCCATTAACGGTCTCCTGCATGCTACGTCTGCTATTTATGCCGATACCGATCATCGTTTCCGCAACCAGATAGCGCGTAATCACCTGCAAAGTTTCCTGCTTGATGTATACGACAAAGTACACCGCCTTTTCACCCATAAAGAGATTGAGGGCGGCAGTCGTCCGAACGAACTTTTTCATAAGTTCGTTGCTCTGGTGCACGAATATTGCTGTTCGCAACGGGATGTCGTTTTCTATGCAGGCAAACTCTGTATTTCTACTAAGTACCTGACGAGCATCTGTCGTTCGCTGACAGGTCATTCGGCCAAAAAAGTGATTGATGATTTTACGGCACTTGAAATAAAGGTACTCCTCCAATCGACCGATCTCAGTATTCAGGAGATAGCAGACCGGCTGAATTTTCCCGACCAGTCGTATCTGGGTAGGTATTTTAAGCGGCACGAAGGGGTTTCGCCGATGGAGTACAGGGCGGAATTGGCAGGATAAGGTTTCTGTCAGGTCAAACTGGCATTATGTTATTAATATTGACTTATAAAGCATCTATCGAAAAGGTGATCGAATTGTTGGAAGCACACTGTTGCTATCTGGACAAGTATTATGCTGCCGGAGTCTTTCTTGCTTCCGGGCCGCAGGTGCCCCGGACGGGGGAGTGATTCTTTGCCGTGCTCAGAGCCGGGCAGAAGTAGAAAAGATTATCGGGGAGGACCCTTTTAATGCTGTGGCAGACTATCGGGTGATAGAGTTTGAACCGAATAAGTCGGTAGAAGGATTCAAGGAACTTTTAAAAATAGGTTGATATGAAGATTGTGTTCAATAATATCCGTAGTTGAATGGACAGACATCAGGAGAATGTGATATTGTAAGGAGGTGGTTTACATGGCGTGCTTTCAGGAGTGAGTCTCCTCTTTATTGCCCCGATGTGATTAAAAACAAGCTTTTGAGAGGATTATTGAAAAAATCTCCCTTCCCCAGTCACATAATTAAAAAGAAAGATGTAATTTTGCATGCCAAAAAATAACTTATCTTATGGCAGTTTACGTAGAAGAAGTTTCAAGAACTTTCGGTGAATATCTACTTATTCCCGGTCTTACCACCAAACAGTGTGTACCCTCCAATGTCTCTTTGCGCACCCCGCTGGTGAAACATGCGGCAGGCACACAAGCAGCAATCGAATTGAACATCCCTTTCGTTTCGGCAATTATGCAATCGGTTTCCGGTCCCGAACTGGCCATCGAGTTGGCGCGTAACGGAGGACTCTCGTTTATCTTCGGTTCGCAACCCATCGCCAGTCAGGCAGAAATGGTGCGGAAAGTGAAGAAATTTAAAGCCGGTTTTGTGACCAGTGATTCGAATCTGACGCCGGAACATACGTTGGAAGACGTACTCCGGCTGTTGCGCCAGACCGGTCACTCTACTATCGGAATAACGGATGACGGTTCGCCAAACGGACATCTTCTGGGATTGGTAACCAGCCGTGACTATCGTATCTCCAGAGACCCGCTGGATAAAAAGATCAAAGACTTCATGACTCCTTTTGAGAAGCTGATTGTGGGTGAAGTGGGACTGACACTGAGCGAGGCCAACCAGATTATCTGGGATCATAAACTCAATACACTTCCTATTATCGACAAAGAAGGACGTCTGGCTTACTTTGTTTTCCGCAAGGACTACGACAGCCACAAGGAGAATCCGAACGAGGTGTCGAGTCCCGACAAGAAATTGTTGGTAGGTGCCGGTATCAATACCCGTGACTATCAGGAGCGTGTCCCTGCCTTGGTAGAAGCCGGAGTAGATGTGCTCTGTATCGATTCTTCGGATGGTTACTCGGAATGGCAGTATGAGACCCTGCAATGGATCAAGCAACAATATGGAGATAAAGTGCTGGTAGGTGCCGGCAATGTGGTAGATAAAGAAGGTTTCCTCTATCTGGCAGAGGCTGGTGCCGACTTTGTGAAGGTGGGTATCGGAGGTGGATCTATCTGTATCACCCGTGAGCAGAAAGGTATCGGACGCGGGCAGGCGACTGCCCTGCAAGATGTGGCTCGTGCCCGCGACGAATATCAGGCACGGACGGGTATTTATGTACCTATTTGTAGTGATGGCGGATTGGTGCACGACTATCACATGGTGCTTGCCCTTGCCATGGGAGCCGATTTCCTGATGATGGGTCGTTATTTCGCACGTTTTGACGAATCGCCTACCAAGAAGCTCTGCATCAAGAACAACTACGTGAAAGAGTATTGGGGCGAAGGTTCAAATCGTGCCCAGAACTGGCAACGTTACGATATGGGTGGAACGGAATCGCTTAAGTTTGAAGAAGGTGTAGACAGTTACGTGCCTTATGCCGGCAAGATGAAAGACAATCTGGCGGCCACTCTGAGTAAGATCAAGGCTACGATGTGCAGTTGCGGTGCTGTTACCATTCCCGATTTGCAACAAAATGCCAAGATCACGCTGGTCTCATCCACAAGTATCGTAGAGGGTGGAGCGCACGATGTGATCCTGAAGGAAAAAGGATAATGACGGTCATTCCGTTTCTCGCAATAGCGAGTTAAGAATACGGATATACAGATAAATGTAGAACAGGCGGACTGATGCGGATTCCAGGTGGGGTACATACCCTCCGGAGGTCCGTTTCAATCCGCCTGTTCCGTATCAGATGTTCACTGAACGCAAAATGTCGGTTGTTTTATTTCTCAACGATTGTTCCCGGAAGACAAAAATATTATCTTTTCGGATAAACAAACCTACTCAAAAGAATGAAACCTGTTTTGTATGCCTGAGTACAGTGAAAAAGTACGGGAGAAGTCATGCTGCGTTGTTCTATAGCCGCTTGTGACTTTTACTGTGTGTTTCCTCCAAATATTTTATAAATAATTTTCTGCAGGAAAAGCGTTTATCCCTACAGCAGGAAGTTAGTATACGCTTGCCCCTTTAATTACGATTTTCTCCAGTAGTTCTTGCATCTTTCCGATTACTGGTTCGGCTTCCAGCCCGTATTCGGCCGCCATCGTCCTCATCTGTGGAAAAGTGATCCATACGCTTCCGTTCTTGTCCTCCCAAACGGAGATCTTCAGCGGCAGTTCGATCGAGATACTCGGGTTGTCCTGCATCAGTTTTGTGCCAACTTTCGGTGAACCGAAAACGATGACCTGGTTGGGGCGGAGTTGTAATCCCACTTCTTCGGCGTTTTTCCCGTGATCGAACTTGGCAAAGACGGGAACGCCCATCGTGTGGAGGGTCTGCTCGATGCGCGTCATGGTTTCGGGCACGCTGAACTGGCTTTCATAAGTATAGAGCAGGTTGTCGTTGGCTCCCGTACCCATCTTATCACTGTCGAAAGCGGCTGCGATACGGCGTCCCAGATTTGTCAGGTCTACCCCCTCTTTATTGGCCAGTAGGGTAACGCACACTAGTTCCGAGGCGTCCGTAAATCGACTCAGGAAAGCCGAATGGCCCGATACGTTGCCTTTGATGTCCATCAGGCCGTTGTGGTTATAGAACTGCCATCCTGCCATGGCAGGTACTACCTTGCCGTTGGCCAGCCGGGTTGGCTTGTACACCATGTCACGGTTTTCGGGCTTTTCGATCAATGCACTTCCCGCCAATCCGATGTCCCAGTGGCTCACATTCTCGGCTGATGCCCAGATGTCGGAGAATCCTTTCAGTGCCGTCGGGCTGACAGCCGGTGCGGCGACAAGGCGACCCTCTTTTTCCACATATCCGGTAGTCGTTTCCGAGGGATTGATGTAGTCTTTATCTTTTTTGAATGTCTGATGCACGTTGCCGGTGAGGGTCACGTCCTCCTGTTTTACTTTCGCCAGGTCTTCGCCGAAGAATGTCTGTTTCAGTCCCAGGTAGTCGATCTGATACTTTTTCACAAAGTCGTGATACGGCATCTTGCCGGCCTTTTCGATGATAGAAGTCAGTAGCAGAAAGTTTGTGGCGCTCTGTTTCACGTCTGTCCCCGGTTCGAAGGTGAGCGGAATGGCGGCTACCGTTTCGATCAGTTGTTCCGGGCGATAATCGGCCGATACATCGAATCCCTTTTCATTACGATAGTCCGCAATGCCCGAACTGTGTTGCATCAACTGAAGGATACTGATCGGTTTCCAGTTTTCAGGTATATCTTTCAGGTACTTGCCGATCGGGGCGTTCAGGTCTAGTTTTCCTTTTTCGTAGAGCTGCATCACTGCCACGGCTGCATATCCTTGTGAGATGGGACCGATGGGCCAAAGATTCTTGGCAGCGGCAAGGTTTCCTTTTTCAAGGTCCGTCACTCCGTAGCCTGCTACACGCGGAATATAAGGTGCCTGTACGATGGCAAGTGTCATGCCCGGTATTCCCTGTTCTTCCATAAAATCGTAAATCATTTGGTCGATGGCTTTGCCTTGGTAGGCAACATGCACGTTTCCTCTGCCGGCTTGCGGTAGTTGGTTCTCATACTTCTTCATAATGGTTCCTCCGTTCTGTGCCGATATCGTTGCCGATGTCAGCAGTACGACTAAAATTAATAAATTCTTTTTCATAACGTTTTGGGTCTTCTTTTAGTTGTCTCAATCTGATGTCGCAAAGATAGACGGCTTTCAGCTAACGGGAAATAGCGATATCACATGTTGAATAGGCGATTATTCCCGAATGCGAAAAAAACTCTCGATAGTTTCTGTCTAACGCCGTATAACATAGGTATTTAAAAAGAGAGAGGGGAGGTGTCGAAACTCGTATTCACCCTCCTCTCTCTCATGATTGCTTTATCCGCCAGCCGTTTACAGCGGCATGTTTCCGTGTTTCTTCGGCGGATTCGTCTGCATTTTGTTTTCCGTCATCTCCAATGCCTGTATCAGGCGTTTACGGGTCTGCTTCGGCAGGATGATCTCGTCGATGAATCCCAGTTCGGCAGCCTGGTACGGAGTGGCGAACTTCTCTTTGTAGGCATCCAGTTCTTTGGCTTTGGTCTCTGCGTCCGCCTTGCGGAACAGGATGTTTACGGCTCCCTCGGCACCCATCACGGCAATTTCCGCACTCGGGTAGGCAAAGTTCACGTCTGCTCCCGTCTGCTTGGAGTTCATCACGATGTAAGCGCCACCATAGGCCTTGCGGGTGATCACAGTCAGCTTGGGCACTGTGGCCTCGGCAAAGGCATACACTATTTTGGCACCGTGGCGGATGATGCCGTTGTTCTCCTGCGTATATCCCGGCAGGAAGCCCGGAACGTCTTCGAACGTAATCAGAGGAATGTTGAAACAGTCACAGAAGCGGATGAAACGGCTTGCCTTGTCGCTGGCATCGATGTCGAGCACACCCGCCAGGTATGCCGGCTGGTTGGCCACGATACCTACCGAGCGTCCGGCTAAGCGGGCAAAACCGATGATGATGTTCTTGGCAAAGTTCTGCATCACTTCAAAGAAGTAGCCTTCGTCAACAACCCGTTCGATGATCTCTTTCATATCATACGGTACGTTCGGGTCGGCGGGGACGATGCTGCCGAGTGATGCGTCTTCGCGGTTGATGTCATCGGTGCAGTTTTGTTTGCGCGTTTCGTCCATATTGTTTTGCGGGAGGAAGGATAGCAGTTCGCGGATCGACATCAGCAATTCTTCCTCGGTGTTTGCCATGAAATGCGTCACACCACTCTTGCTGCTGTGCGTCATGGCACCGCCCAGTTCTTCTTTGCTGACTTCTTCGTGGATCACCGTCTTTACCACATCCGGTCCGGTGACGAACATGTGGCTTTTCTCCTTCACCATAAAAATGAAATCCGTCAGTGCCGGAGAGTAGCAGGCACCTCCGGCGCATGGACCGAGGATAGCCGAAATCTGCGGAATCACGCCGCTTGCCATCGTGTTCTGGTAAAAGATGTCGGCATAGCCCGACAGGCTTTCGATTCCTTCCTGGATACGTGCGCCGCCCGAGTCGTTCAGCGCGATGATAGGCGCGCCGTTCTTCAAAGCCAGTTGTTGTACCTTGACTATCTTCTTAGCATTCGATGCCGAGAGCGAACCGCCGTAAACGGTGAAGTCGTAAGCGTAGATAAACACTTGACGGCCGTCGATCTTTCCGTAACCCGACACCACACCATCGCCCGGAACCTTGTTACGGTCCATGCCATAGTTGGTGCAGCGGTGCACCATCAGTTTGTCGAGTTCCACAAATGTGCCCTTGTCCAGCAACATATCGATGCGTTCGCGGGCAGTCATCTTTCCGCTCGCATGTTGTATTTCAATTTTGGCAGCGCCTCCGCCTTGGGAAGCGATACGGTCACGCTCTTCGAACGTGGTATAGGCTTTATTTACTTCTTCCATTGTCTTTCTATTATTCGTTATTCTAACGTTATCAGCGTCTGGTCTCCGGTGATATTATCACCTTCCTGTACCAGAATCTCTTTAATCCGGCAGTCCGAAGTCACCTTGTAGTTACTCTGCATCTTCATCGCTTCGATGACAATGACAGTTTCTCCGGCTTTCATCTCCTGTCCTGCGCTGACGGGAATTTTCACTACCTTGCCCGGCATGGGCGAAATGATGCGGTCGTTCTGTATTTCTTCACCTTTCTTGCGCATCCGCAGATATTTTGCCTGACTGTCCACAATCTCGACGTTGAAACTACTGTAGTGTGTATTCACTTTGTAACTCTTTCCGTTCTCTTTGCGAATCAGTTGGGCGTTGGAGCTTCGCCCATCCATCAGGATGTTGCAATTCCCGTTCTCTGCCATGACAACGTCCGCTTCGAACGTTTTTCCGTCGATGGTGAGTACCACTTTGTTATCTTCTTTGCTGACCAGTTCTATCTCGGCCACGCGATTTCCTATATGTATTTCCATACTCTTCTATATTCTTAATACCCCTTTGTGCAATCCGAATTCTTTCCATTTGCTGATCGGGCGGTTGTCCGCAGCCAGTCCGCTGTTATTCTCCTCCAGGTTCATCAGGTAATCCATGTAAGCGGCAATCAGTGCGATGTTCTCTGCACGTTCGCTGGTACGGGTGATGCAGTGTTGGAGCACTTCTCCGTTTTTGCTGATGAATCCCGTATCGTAATGTCCTTCCACAAAGTCGGGAGTATCCATGATGGCGCGCAGGTAACTGATGTTGTTCTTTACTCCTGTCAGTTTATATTCGTGAAGCACACGGCGCATCCGTTCGATGGCGTATTCGCGTGTGGTTGCCCATACAATCAGTTTGCCGATCATTGGGTCATAATAGATCGGGATCTCGTAACCTTCGTATACATAGCTGTCGATGCGCACCCCGATGCCGTTTGGCTCCGTAATCTGTTTGATGACACCCGGGCTGGGCATGAAGTTCATTTCCGTATCTTCTGCACAGATGCGGCATTCGATGGCGTGCCCCCGTTGCTGGATGTCCTCCTGTCTCAGTTGCAGCACCTGTCCATCGGCTACCTTAATTTGTTCTTTTACCAGATCTACGCCGACTACTTCTTCTGTGATGGGATGTTCCACTTGCAGGCGGGTGTTCATCTCCAGAAAGTAATAATTGCGGTGCTTGTCCACCAGGAATTCAATGGTTCCTGCGCCGATGTAGTTCACGGCCTTGGCAGCGGCTACTGCCTTTTCGCCCATATCCCGGCGTAGTTCAGGAGTGACGAACACCGAAGGGCTCTCTTCCACAATCTTCTGGTTGCGGCGTTGCACCGAACATTCACGTTCGCACAGATGAATCACGTTTCCATGCTTGTCGCCCAGAATCTGGAACTCGATGTGATGGGGTTCTTCCACAAACTTCTCCAGATAGACCGTGTCGTCTCCGAACGAGGAAAGCGATTCGCTCTTGGCTGTTGTATAGGCTTCGGCCACTTCGTCTGCATGATGAATCAGTCGCATTCCTTTTCCGCCACCGCCCATCGAGGCTTTCAGCATTACCGGATAGCCGATTTGGTTGCAGAGTTCTACTGCTTCCTCAACACTCTTCAGGTTGTCTTGAGTGCCCGGAACTACCGGTACCCCGGCTTCTATCATCTTGATACGTGCCGAGATTTTATCTCCCATCGCCTCCATGGTTTCCGGGTCCGGACCGATGAAGATGATCCTCTCTTCACGGCAACGACGGGCAAAGGTTGCATTTTCGGACAAGAACCCGTATCCCGGGTGGATGGCGTCTGCGCGGCACGACTTTGCCACTTCGATAATCTTTTCTATATTCAGATAACTTTCTTTCGATGCTGCCGGACCGATGCAGTAAGCTTCATCGGCATAGAGCACATGTTTCGCTGTTCGGTCCGCTTCCGAGAAAACGGCAATGCTCGTTATTTCCATCTCCCGGCAGGAGCGCATCACTCTCACGGCTATTTCGCCGCGGTTGGCGACTAAGATTCTTTTAATCATACTCATTTCTCAATTAAATGCATACACATATTTGTGCTTTTCCACCCTGCGGACATACATCCACCCGGTGAAAACACAGTATTTCTACGATTTGGGGCTTAACAACGATGCTCTCTTTCCTAACCCACGAGGAGAGAATGCTCTTATTCATGAATGGCAGGTCTTCTGACTGACTCTACATCTTACCGGACCTTCCCGACAGAGTTTGCTTTTTCTGTCAGTGGTACGAAATTGGCTGATTGATAAGATGCTATACAGAGTTTCACAGCAGCGGGACTGTCCGGGATTTACACCCGATTCCCTTTTAATCTTCATCCGTTGACCACGGATTCCGAACCAATTCGGCGACAAATATAGAGAAATATTGAATAAGATGGATACTTTTTGCACGAAAAGTTCGGTTTTGTGCAATTCCTTTATAGCTTTTTCAAAATAAATGTCATATAGACGGAACACAAACGGACTGCCAATTGTTCTTTGAGTACAATAAACGAGCATAAAACGGAATGAAGTACTAACGAAATATACATACTATGTCACATTTGCCTACCTTGATTGCTGACCTTGCCCTAATACTGATGTCCGCAAGTATCATTACTCTTTTATTTAAATGGCTGAAGCAGCCTCTGGTTCTGGGATATATCGTTGCCGGATTGCTGGCCGGGCCTTATGTCCGTATCTTCCCGACTGTTGGCGATATGGAGAACATCAATACCTGGGCTGAGATAGGAGTTGTCTTTTTGCTTTTTGCTCTCGGACTCGAATTTAGCTTTAAAAAATTGATGAATGTCGGATCGGCAGCGTTTATTACGGCAACAACCGAAGTGATCAGTATGTTACTGATCGGTTTTATGGTAGGACATCTGTTGGGGTGGAGTACGATGAACTCTGTGTTTCTGGGTGGGATGCTGTCCATGTCGTCTACCACGATTATTATTAAGGCTTTTGATGATCTTGGTTTACGCAGCCAACGGTTTACAGGCATTGTATTCGGAACCTTGGTGGTCGAAGACCTGATCGCTATCCTGATGATGGTCATCCTTTCTACTATGGCAGTGAGCAAAGAGTTTGTGGGTGAAGAACTCTTGATGAGTGTCCTGAAAGTTGCTTTTTTCCTGATTTTGTGGTTTCTGGTCGGTATATTCATCCTTCCGTTCTTCTTGAAAAAAGCAAAGCGGTTGATGAATAATGAAACTCTGTTGATTGTCTCTCTCGGGCTTTGCCTGGCAATGGTCGTGCTGGCTACCCGTACCGGTTTTTCGGCTGCGCTGGGTGCTTTCATTATGGGATCTATTCTTGCTGAGACGGTTGAGGCCGAACATATAGAACACATCATACAGCCGGTGAAAGATCTTTTCGGAGCTATTTTCTTTGTATCTGTCGGTATGCTGGTCAATCCGTCTGTTCTGCTTCAGTATGCCTGGCCGGTGGTTATCATTACATTGGTGACTCTTGTGGGTAAATCGATTTTCTCTTCATTGGGAGTCTTGTTATCCGGCGAACCTCTGAAGGTCTCCGTCAAGTCCGGGTTTAGTCTGGCCCAGATAGGAGAATTTGCTTTTATTATCGCAGGATTGGGAGCCTCACTCAAGGTGCTGGACCCGTTTGTTCCTCCGATTATCGTTGCGGTATCCGTTATCACTACCTTTACCACTCCCTATTTTATCCGGTTGGCAAATCCGTTTTCCGAATGGCTTTATAAAGTACTTCCCCCTCAGACCCGTGAATTTCTGGACCGCTATGCTTCCGGCAAGAAGACTGTCAATCATGACAGTGACTGGAAACGGTTACTGAAAACGATTGTCGGGAGAGTGATTATTTACAGTGTCCTCCTTACTGCTATTTGGCTGTTGTCCGTTCAGACCGTATACCCGACGATAAACGGAATGTTTGATTCTCCGGGACGGTGGCTGAGTGTAGTGATGTGCCTGCTCACCCTTTTGCTGATGACTCCTTTTTTGTGGGCTCTTGTTTCAGATAAGTATAATTCTCCGGACGTATTTCTGAAGTTGTGGAATGACGACAATTACAATCACGGGAGGCTGGTAGCGTTGATTCTGTTCCGTGTCTCGGTAGCCGTTTTTTTCATAGCGGGAGTCGTCATCAGTTATTTTAGTCTCAATTACGGGATAGGTATTGTCATAGCTGTTGCCGTGTTGGGACTGATACTTCTTCTCAGGGAGAACCTCACTCAATATTCGCATTTGGAGAACCACTTCCTGACCAATCTGAACGGAAGGGAGGAGGCAGCCCGGAATCGCTATCCGCTGAAGAGTCGTTTCAACAATGAGTTTAGTGATAAAGATATCGAGTTGACCTCCGTTTGGGTATCTCCTTATTCATCTTATATAGGGAGGTCGTTAGGGGAACTTCCTTTCAGGCGTGAGTTTGGTGTCAATGTAGTGGGGATTGTCAGGGGAGAACGGAGGATATACATTCCGCAAAGCGACGAGTGCATTTATCCGCAGGATAAGTTGATCGTGGTCGGTACAGACGGCCAGTTACAGAAATTTCGTTCGGAACTCGATATCCGGCAGGATTTTCCGGACGAAAAGCATGTGCGGCAAGAGGTGACGCTTCACTCTTTCACGGTAGATGAAGAATCTCCGCTCCTGAATAAAAGTATTGCCCAGTCCCGGTTGGTGGAACAGTATGATAGTCTTATCGTTGCCATTGAACGGGAGGACGTGTTGATTTCCATGAATCAAAGTACGGTTTTCCGTTTGGGGGACCTGGTATGGATAGTGGGTGACAGGGAGAAGATCAGACAGCTCCTGATGCGGAAAAAGCATGTGTAAATAAAGACGGGAGGAAACAAAAACAGCTTAGATAAAAATTTTCATTTTGACAGATACACAGCGAACTGTCATTTTGTATTTTTAATACGGGCTGTATTCGTTTCTTTCCGGGCTTCTTTGCGATTGCTCCCGAAAAAGCTGTTATTTTACCATCAGTCAAAATTAAAATGATGTGATCTTGGCTTTTTATCTGATATTATGGATTGATAATCTTTCGGTATAAGAACATTCTGTTGATGTAACTCAACTCTGTTCTCTAAAATGATAGTTACTAAATGCTCCCTCTGAGGTCTCTGATAACTTCAGAAAGCATGCATTTTACCTCTTCTTTTGCTTTATTAATTTCTTCCGGACAAAAGACTAACTTCTTCTGAAGAAAAGACTAACTTCTTACCGGGAAAACATTAACTTCTTTTTCGGAAAGAGTTAAGTCTTTTGGTACGTAAAATAGTATATTTACTCAATATGATACAAATTTCTGTATGTAAATGTCATATCTATGCGTTGTATCCTTCTATTATATAAGTTTTGAATAGAGGGTGTGTTATTAAAAAGAGATAAATAATTTCTTTCTGATCTTAAAATAGAAAGATCTGCGTCTATTTGTGTTTGGATGATTGAAGTCTTTCTTTTCTATGAAAAGTTAGTAGATATTATAATATTATTATTAAATGTAAAAGTTGAGATACCGTTTGTTGATTTCTGTTTTCATTGGCTATATTTGCGTATATCTAAAATATAAAATACTATGAAGTCCATTTTGTTATCTGTTATTTCATTCTTATTAGTCATGAATGTCTGTGGTAAGAATGATGTGGATATGAGAACCTATTTGAAAAAAGTTCTAAGTAATCTTGATAAGATAGAATCAGCTTCTTACCATGAACAATCTCAGTCCTGGCAACCCGGTGATACGATTGCTATAACTAATTCTTTTCGGTTTATTAAAGAATACACTAATCCTTCTGATTCGACTATCGGTGCAAGTTATGTGGCTCTTAACGCCAAAGATACGACGCGATTTGAATTTGGTTATGATGGAAAAGTGAAAATGATAAGTTTTCATGAGCATAAAGGGATTATGATAGATGATTTCACGACCAGAAAACTTCCTTTCAGGTTGGTGGGTCCTCCGTTTTTCTGTTACAGCCGGAATATCATCGGATATGCTTTGAGTACGGGGGATAGCATCACAACCGAATGGAAGGATTTAGGAGAAGCGTATTACTTCAAGTTGGTGATACATGAAGACAGACAGGTTGAATTTTTTGGAAAAGCGTACTACATACCGAAGCCTCCTTTTGACTTTGGAGACCCGACCTCGATTTACGAATTGTGGATTAGTAAGACGAACGGTTTGCCTTATAAAGTACGCAGGGAAATGTCGCATCAGATTGCTGCTACTACTTGTTCGGATGTAGTGTTGAATCAATTGTCGATAGCCGATTTTAACTTATATGATTATTTGCCTCAAGACTATGAGATCCGCAAGTCTGGTGAGAAAAAAAAGACCACTCAACTTATGGCGACAGATCTTGTCGGACAGAAAGCTCCTGACTGGATGTTGAAAGACATGTACGAGAAGCCGGTGGCGTTATCCGAGTTTAAAAGTAAAGTGCTGTTGGTGAACCTCACCGGTATCGGCTGCGGTGCTTGCCATGCATCCATTCCTTTTCTGAACGGATTGAAAGGGAAGTTCGACGCCGGTGAATTTGAAGTGGTTTCTATAGAAACCTGGGGACGTAAACCGCATTCGCTGCGAACCTATGCGGATAAGAATCAAATAAACTATAGATTCTTATGTGGCGATGAAGGCATTGTCAAGTCATACCGGACTTATGGTGCGGCACCTTTCTTCTTTATATTAGATCAGGATCGGGTGATCAGAAAGGTCATCCAAGGATATGGAATGGAGCGGACCGATAAAGAGATTATAGATGCTATCAAAGCATTGTTATGATAAAATGTATTTGCGGTTGAGGGTTACTTCAACCGCAAATCGTATAAACAGGCACGCACTTCTTCCGGGCTGCCGATATGTTTTCCTATGTCATCTGATAGTTTCACGCATTCGCGCCATTCCTGATTCAGGTTCATCTTGCATTGCGATAACTTCATGACGATGTTCGATGGCTTGAATCCCGTATCATTGGTCAGGTTTGTACCGATGCCGAAAGAGCAACGGATCTTTCCCCGGCAATACTTCTGGATATCCAGTGCTTTGTCAAAGTCAAGTGCGTTGCTGAACACGATTGTCTTGGTAGTCGGATCGATGCCTAACTCTTTATAACGTGCGGTCAGCTGATTGATGAACCGGAATTCATCACCGGAATCACACCTCACGCCATCAAACAACTTAGCCTGTTTACGGCTTAGGTTACTTAGAAAGATGGCAGATGTATAAGTGTCGGACAAGGCGATGCCAAGGTCTCCGTCGTATACATTCACCCAATTTTCAAGGGCCATGTAATTGGCATGTTTATAACCGAATTGTGCTCCATGAAACATGAACCACTCATGGGGATGCGTGCCCATGGGCTTCATGCCATATTTCATGGCGAAATGGCAGTTGGAAGTACCGATGCAATAGCGTGCTGTTTGTTTCAAGTGTCCGATGACTTGATCCTGCACGTCGAATGAGAAGCGCCTTCGGGTTCCGAATTCAGAGAAAAGCAGCTGATGCTCGTTGGATAGCTCTGTCTTTTCGGACAGTTTGTACAAGATGTCTTCCATGCTGGCGATATTGCCGGACGATTGATTCTTTATTTCGGAAACGATGGCAAGTAAAGGTACTTCATAAAGCGTTGCTTTATAAAGGTAATCACTGATTTCAATGTTTAGGTGTCGATCCTCGTCCAAACGGACTTCTATTTTTTCCGGTTGGAAACGGAAAGAGGAAAGCCATTCCCAATAGACTCTGGGGAGAAAACGGCAGTTCTTCACCATGTATTCCAGTTCTTTGCCGGTCAGTGCTACGCGAGATAAATGACTGATTTCTGTCTTCAGTCTTTCTACAAACTCATCACTGTATTTGGTTCCATCCCTATCTTTGAAGCTGAAAGTGCCCATTGCATACGGGAATAGTTTGATATAAGCATACGAGGTGGTGAATTTATAAAGGTCTGTATCGAGTATGGTACGAATAATCATTGGATTCTTTTAATTGGTAAAACGATATTTCAGATTTAAATTGTAGGGCGAAGATACTAACAATTGTCCAAAGGTTTAGGTTTTATAAAAGGAAGTTTTTAGGGTATCAGCACTTTATGAATTTTTTTCTTGGCGAGTAGGACATTAGCCTGCTATATTCTATACGGAGTAAAACGCCCGTTATTTCAGTTTTTTTTGTTTAGCGGTTCTCGTTGCATTTCTATAATATATCTTTATTGCATCCGTTGAGTAATATTGCCAGTATGCAAATTCCAATCGTTATCATCTTTTGAGGGGGTGTCGAAACTTCTTTCACCACGGAGTAACACAGAGTATCACAGAGTCTTTTTATTGATAATCAACAACCTAAAATCGTCTCTGTGTTACTCTGTGTACTCTGTGGTGAGTTTTGACACAGTCCCTATAATATGTGTGTGGTAAAAAGGAGAATCTTTTATGTTAGGTTTACCGTTGGATTGTGTATGGTCAGTCCGCCGTCTACTATTATTGTTTGTCCGGTAATGTATCGTGCGTCTTCGGAAGCCAGAAAAGCAATTGTTGCTGCGATGTCTTGCGGCTCTCCCAAATATGGTGTCGCACATTGTCCGAGAAATACATTCCGTATATCTTCATTCAGGTTGTTTAATGCTGCAGGTGTGAGAACCAGTCCCGGGGCTACAGCATTGCATCGTATGTTTTTCTTTCCTGTTTGTGTTGCAATGTATTTGGTCAGATTGATAACCCCTGCTTTACTTGCTCCATAAAGAGTACCGTTTGCGTCAGCTGTAATTCCACTGACTGAGGCTACGTTTACAATATTGCCACCGCCATGTGTGCTCATTATGGGGATAACCAGTTGGGACAGGTACATGGTACAAGATAAATTAAGGTGGAAGGCTTCGTCGAAGTAATCCATATCAAGTGTCTCAATGTCAGTATCCCGTTTAGGATTTGTGCCTCCTACGTTGTTAACCAATACATCTACCTGTCCGTATTCTTTCATGGCAAAGGCGATCAACTCTTTGCAACTCTGCAATTCTGTTGCAGAAAAATAGATCGGGCGTACATCTGCTCCTAAAGCATTAAGTTCGGCTGCAAGTCGTTCTGCTCTTTCTTTTGAATGGTCGGCTATAACAGCTTTCCCTCCTTCGGATACAATGCGGCGTGTGGTTGCTTCGCCAATTCCACCGGCAGCACCTGTGATAACAACTGTTTTATTTTCAAATCTGTTCATAATAGGATTATTTTTGAGGATTATTATCCTCAAAAACAGTTTGTTGGAGAATTTGTTATCCGAATAAACCCTCTTTAGCACCATTTGCCTGACTTTAGCATCTATATGTTTTTACTAAATCTTTATAAGTCTGTTAAATGTTGAAGAAGAAAACCATACTTAGCTATCTCTTTAACACAACCGATTTTAATAATGACAAAGGATAATGCGGTTCTGGTGAACCGAGCTTATTTAATTCTTACCGTCTGCTTTTTTAGTGGACGGCAATGTCTGAAAATGAATAATGAAACTTGTTAATAGTTAACGATGTAAGTGTGAAATGTTAATAAGATGCCGATAACATTAAACCATGTTATAATAGAGGTAGATATTACTCGTAAATTTGCTAATTAGTTGGAAATCGGTATATTTGTATTGTGTTTTTTCATAAGTATTAGATTTAAGGTTAACAAAAGATTGGTTGCTCGGGATGAGTAGCCATTTTTTGTTTTATGCAGTAATGTGGTTTTTCTTTCGATGATATTTATTTCTTAAGTTTCTCTGTTCCCTTGGTAATTTATAGATGATTTTAAGAGCAAAACGGCTTTTATATTGTTATTAGTGCAATATCAGCTATCTATAGGCTTGTTCTATTTACTAATTATTAAAGGAAACATTATGAAAAAGAATCTATTGTTTTTTGGAGCACTTGTGAGTGCTTTTCTGTTGGCCTCTTGTTCGGGTGGAAGCAAGAGCAAAGCTCCTATTGCCAGTACGGCAGATATCGAAAATGCGACAGAAGTAATCAAGTATTATAATACTTCTCTCGGAGTATTGAAAGATATGGTGAAGGAAAAAGATGTAAATGCCGTTTTAGATTATATGGAACAAAAAGGAAAAGTACCGGCTCTTACTGCCATCGCTCCTCCGATAGTTGTTGCAAAAGATTCGGTAACGGTGATGAATCCCGGAGATTGCTTCAATGAAGAAACCCGCCAGAATCTGGTGCAGAACTATACCGGATTGTTTAAGGCGAGAGCAGAGTTTTACGCTAATTTCGATACCTATCTTTCTTACTTGAAAAAGAAAGATGTAACCAAAGCAAAGCAACTGTTGGATGCGAATTATCAGTTGAGCACACAGATGTCTGAATACAAGCAGAATGTTTTTGATATTCTGAGTCCGTTTACCGAACAGGCTGAACAGGTGCTTCTGGCGGACAGCCCGCTGAAAGAACAGATTATGTCTGTACGGAAGATGTCTGCTACGATGCAGAGCATTTTGAACCTGTATGCACGTAAGCATAGGATGGATGGACCCCGCATCGACCTGAAAGTAGCTGAACTTACCAGGCAACTCGATGCTGCCAAAAAACTTCCTGCCGTGAATGGTCATGAAAGTGAGATGAAGTCTTATCAGACTTTCCTTTCACAGGTAGAAACATTTATCAAACAGGTGCAGAAGGCTCGGGAAAAAGGAGAATACAGTGATGCCGATTATGATATGTTGACCAGTGCATACGAGACTTCCATTATTTAGAAATATAGAATGAATATTATACTTTTCGATGGTATATGTAATCTCTGTAACGGGACAGTTGCTTTTATTGTAAAGAGGGATAAAAGAAAGCTGTTCCGTTTTGTTTCAATGCAATCTGAAGCGGGTAAAATTTTGTTGGGCCGGCATGCTGTTGAAAGTAGCAATAAGACTCTCTATTATTTCCGGAAAGGTGATCGTTATTCCAAATCTACGGCTATACTTTATATATTAAAAGATCTGGGAGGATTCTGGCAGTGTTTTTATCCATTGATCCTGATTCCGGTAAAAGTAAGGGATGCATTGTATCTATTGGTTTCCAAATACCGGTATCGGATATTTGGGAAAGTGGATTCATGTGCAAAGCCGGCAAGTTTTTCAGATGAAGAATCTAAAAGACCGGATTAATTTTAACTTATCTAAAAAAAATATATCTTTGTAGCAAAAATGTACATTTTTAAATGAAGAAATATGGATAAAGTAATTATTAATTCTTATGAAGATTTTGAGAAATTAGTGGGACAGCAGATTGGAGTCTCTGACTATCTGGAAGTTTCTCAGGAACGTATCAACCTTTTTGCTGATGCAACATTAGATCATCAGTGGATTCATGTGGATACGGAGCGTGCTAAGGTGGAGAGCCCTTATCATAGCACCATCGTTCACGGATATCTGACATTGTCATTACTTCCTCATTTGTGGAACCAGATTATTGAAGTAAATAATTTGAAGATGATGATTAATTATGGTATGGACAAGATGAAGTTTGGGCAAGCGGTACTGTCAGGTCAAAGTGTGAGACTGAAAGCAAGTCTGCATTCTCTTACTAACTTGCGTGGTGTGGCTAAAGCTGAAATTAAATTTGCGATTGAGATTAAAGATCAGCCTAAGAAAGCACTCGAAGGTATCGCTATCTTTCTGTATTATTTTAATTAAGAAAAGAATATGGCATACACAAGTTATAGAAGACTGTGTATGCCATTGTTTTATACTTCATATTGCTTCGAAAGACAAAAAAATCTTTCCTGTAACATTGGTTACAAATTATTTGTTTTCTGTTCCCGACCTTTGTCCTCTGAATAATAAAAGAGGAAAATATGAAAGATTATAAACTTATGACAGTCGGCCAGATTGTAGCCGATCGTTTTGACCACGCAAAGGTATTCAATAAGTATGGCATTGATTTCTGTTGTAATGGGGATGTCTCCTTGACTGATGCTTGCGGGAAGACGGGGATAGATACAGATTGTTTGCTTGAAGAATTGAAGCAAATAGAATCGGAACAGTCTTTAACTCTTGATTTTAAAAGTTGGCCTATAGATTTATTAGTAGACTACATATTGAAGTTTCATCATCGCAATATCCGTTATCAGGGACCGCAAATTCTCCAGTTGCTTGATCGGGTTTGTGATGCACATGCCGGAAGGCACCCGGAACTTAATGAAGTACGTGAACTGTTTCAGGAATCTTGGATAGATCTGAACAATCATCTTACCAAGGAGGAGATGGTTTTGTTTCCTTATATATATGATTTATTTGATGCGGTGGCTCAACATCATCCTATTCCGGCTTTCCATTGTGGTAGTGTAAGTAGTCCTATTTCGGTAATGATGAGTGAACATGATGCCGAAGGAGAACGTTTTCGCAGGATTTCCGGGTTAACTCATGGATATTTAGTCCCCGGTGATGCTTGTGGTAGTTATAGGCTGCTACTTGAGATGTTGAAGACGTTTGAAGATAATCTGCACCATCACATTCATTTGGAGAACAATATTGTTTTCCCCAAGGCTATAGAGTTACAAGAGAATTGTGAACGAATGTGTTAATTGTTAACGCTTTTGGCACAAAGTATTAACAAAATAGGAGTGAATATTAAACGGTGTTATAATACGGAATATTTTTGATCTGATATTTGCTAATTGATTGAAATTCGGTATATTTGTATTGTGTTTTTTTCATAAGTATTAGATTTAAGGTTAACAAAAGATTGGTTGCTCGGGATGAGTAGCCATTTTTTGTATAAGGCACTTTGGTTACTTATTCTGCAATTAAAATAGGAGGGTCAGAATCTGTATCCTAAGCCGATTCTTAAAGCCGGATAAATGGCAGAAGTTCCATTTGAAGATCCGATATAGCCGACTCCACCTGATAGATCGAATAGAAAATGCTTCCATACGCGACGGAATCCCCAATAAGGGGTGATAACATATATATGGGCTACTTTCACTCCGTTGGTAATAGCTATTGGAAAAGAATATCCAAAATTGGCAGATAAATACCCGCCGGAATTGCCCCAAGTACGTTTGCCATTGCGATGCCTTTTCTTCAGGTTATAATAAAAACGTGGTTCTATGGCTAAATCTCCGGTCACTAAATGATAGTCTTTGGTATCAATATGAAATTCTCGAAGTGATTCCATTTTGAGCTGCAATACTCTTCCAAAAGCATAAGAAGCTCCTGCGCTAAAAATAACAGTACCTTTGGGAGCAAAAGCATATTCATAACTATAGGCCAGTCCGATGCCATTTAAACTGATGCTGTGACCAGAGACGGTTTGGAATTGGGCAGATGCGTCTGGTCTTTTTCGAGGATTGTGCTCAGCACGGATAGAGAGGGCGAATAATGTAAGTAGGATTGTGGTGATAAATAGTACTTTCTGCATATGTTTTCTGTTTTTGGTTTTATAGTTGATTTCTTGATTATAAAGACAGAAACAATACGAAGATTCCCTATTCGATGAAGAGAATAATTTAACGATAAAATACAGAATCTAAAGTTTAGGTAGATCGCTATCACCGTTACTGACCTAAACTTTAGATTCTGTATGGTATTTATTATTTGCGAATACACCTGACGGACAGAGCTCTGTCTACTATGTTACCTTCTTTTATTTCATTAGTAGTATGCAGTAAATAGATTGCTTTATTTGTTTGATTTCCAGATGAATTGGTAGACCAATATACAACAGCTCTGGTTCCCATTGCATAAAATCCATCATCATCTTTATATGCGTATCCTTCCGGCATTCCATTGAATCCCGTAGTGTTAAGTATGGGAAATTTTTTACCACTATTGTCACTAACCCATGGCCCGGATTTCAGTTTAGAAGCATCATTCTTTATATATTGCTTTAATAGTTCCCAATCGGTTTCGGTAGGAATGTTCCATCCTTGGGGCGATAATTTACCTGAAATAACAGCGGTATTATTATAGAAATAAAAACTTTGGGTGGCATCAGTGTATTTACCGGTATAATACCCGGCTTCTGTTGTTGCAAAATCCTTTTTTAAGGTTATTGCTTTACCGTCTGTATAGCGTGTCGCTTCCAAACTACGTCCCATCCAATATTGTGTACCTATCTTTACGATTGTGTAGCTTTTAGTTTCTGTACTTCGGGTATCAGTCAAGACATCTTCTTGCAATCGTACAGATAGCGGATTTTCCGGTTTGGATATTGATATTGAATTATCTTTGGCTATATAGAAATCATTGATAATGCTTTGATTTCCGGGCGTGTAGGCTAATACATTATTATCTTTGTTCCAAGAAACTTTGCCTCCATGAACGGCTGCTGTTTCGTCAAGTAAACAAATTACTATTCCGTTGTTTAAATCTGTTTCTCCATTCAGAACAGGATAGGCAACAATGGCTTGTGAGTCTATATTATCTGCCAATAGATACTCTTTACAGATTTCGGCTACCTGGGTTCCTTCACTAATTGCTTTATAAACATTACTTTTGCTAAATTTTAGAACCGACAGGTGAATTACGCCTGATGTTTCCTGAGCAGAGGTTTCACCTGAATCTCCTTCTGTCCAGTCTTTGATACTATGATCGAAATTGTTAATTTGGATACCCTCGGACGATTTATAAATAATGGCTATGGAACAATTTTTTTCACTGGCTAATTGAAAATTGTCAGGAAAAGGACAACTATAGCTTTTGCCGTCTATGTCTATATTTATATAATGGTTGTCAGCCTCTATTTTTTCAGGTATTAGTATAACTTCTTTTCCTGTCAGAGCATTATTCTCTATTTCCCATTTACCATGAGGTGTGACACTAACTGTTTGTCCCGATGGCTCGAATTGATTGGTAATAAAATCATATGATGCGTCCGAATGGAATCCATTTAATGATAGGGTTGGATTGTCGTTTAAAAGTTCATCTATATCTTCTCCCGGAGCTGGTTTTATGGTGATTCTCAGTTTGCAGAGTTTGTGCTTATACTCCATGGATACCATGTTTTGGCTGGGGGTGATGTCGCTATTTGTTGCGATCATAAAGTCCGAGAGTGAGTGGTTGCTTATAGAACTTTGGTCGGCATGTATTTGGACTTGCATTATACTTTGGTCTTGATTAATACCTGTTTCTTGAAAAGGGTAATAGCTTATAAAATCACATTTACCGTCTCCTTTGGGATAATAGATAGTTTCCTCTGGTTGGAAACCGGTTGCTTGGGAACATGTGAAACGCATATTATCAATGTATCGTTTCTGGTTAATGGCTGATGATTGTGTCAATACATACAGACCAATGGCATCTTTTTCTTGAAATTCATTATTAATAGCGCGCGTGTGGTTGCATAAAATTTGTGTAGAAAGACGGATGGGGATCTCTCCAGGAATATCCACAGGATCTTCTGAAATTTCATTTACGCAGGAAGTAGTAAACAAAAGAGGAATGATTATGAATTTCATCATAATAGATGTAATTGATTTGTTTTTCATGATTTAGTTTTTGGTTTATTTATTTAATTGGGGTTCGTTTTGGTTTATGTAGCAGCAAAACTAATATTATTAATATAATTATCACTATGAATTATGATAATATTTTGTATTTATATAATAATTGTTTAATTAGGTAAGATTGTTACATTATTATATGAGAAAAAAATGAAAGTATAAAAGACATTATAGTTGGGGGAGTTCAGATTGGTATGTATTATTTGTATTGAACATGCTTATTGTAGTGATACCTATAAGCTGGCAAGATGCGAGAATACCTTGCCAGCCTATATTTTTTCAAAGATTTACTTGATTGGAATGTAGATTTCGGTTAATAACTCTTCGGGAGGGGTAGATGAAGGATCATTAAGGTATCTTTCGGCACTGGGTTCATCTCTCAGGGTACACTCCATTTCGGGTAAATATTTGCCGTAAATTGTATCATATACAGCTTGTAACTGATCGTATGAACCCTTGTATAGGAAGGTTGCATAGCGTCCGGCAGGTAATTGTTTGAATCCGACATTTCCTTTGGGAGTTGCACTTATTGGTAACAACATACATACATCGGTACGAAGCTTATCAGTTGGGGTCACTTTAGGGTCATCATGGTAAATACAAAGAGGGGAAGGATCTCCCATCGGAAGATTTTGTTCTTTCACAAACTGAATCAGACGCATCCATGTACCTGAATAGTCATTTAGTTTATAATCACCGAAGAGGCGGATATAAATTGCATTTCGTTGCGGGAGTTCTCTGATTTCCTTTTTCAATTCCAGATCCGGTTTGATAATGGCTGGTTTCATAATTACAAAGTTTTTATTATTACGATATTCTGTTGGTGAAATACCATACATCTGCTTGAATATTTTGGAGAAAGACGACGGAGAAGCATATCCGATCCGATAGGCAATATCGGATATAGAAGTTGATGAATAACGTAATAAGCGTGCTGCCGCTTCAGTTCGTGTCCGGACAATAAAGGTACCGATAGGTTCACCCAAAAACGCTTTCATGATGCGGTGAAAGTAGAAAGGGGAGAAATGGGAAATCCTGGCCAATGATTTCAGATCAATTTCTTCACCTAAGTGGAGATTGATATAATCTACTACTGCATTTACACATTTCTGATATTCTTCTTGCGTTGTCTTTTTTCCTTCCATGATTCAATTGGTATTTCAATGTTGCAAAGATAGGACGAAAAGAAAGAGAACACTTGTCCGATGTTGCTGAATACAAATATAAATGCTACCAATCAATTTCTTCTACGCCTCTGCTTCGTAAAAAAGCATTAGCTTTATTCTATTTTGACATTCATCGCATTGAGGTAAGATTTGATCTCTACAAAGAGATTAAAAAATCAGGAATAAACTTCCGGATACATTATTCTTCTGTCTCAATTCTGAATGTTTTATCAGAGGATCCTACTCTTTAATCATTGTCAGCAACATCTTAAACCTTTCAATAGCTGTCAGTGCATGCGGTGCGTTGGCTGGAAACACGATACTTTCTCCGGTTTTTACCGTAAATTCCTGACCGTTTACTATCATATTCGCACTTCCTTCCAATATTTGTACCAAAGCATCGAACGGGGCACGATGCTCGCTAAGTCCTTCTCCTTTGTCGAACGAGAATAGAGTGATATTCCCCGCAGGACTCTTGATCAACTGTTTACTGATAATTCCTCCTTCGGAATATTCCACTAATGAAGGTAGATGGAGTACGGCTCCCTTTTTAAAAGACTGTTCCATATTCAATATTGTTTTTTGAGTAGATACGAAGATAGAACGTTTGAAGAAAAAGATTGTTTATCTGTTTTTTTTACCTTTGCCGCATATTCATTATTAAGTCATTGATTTTCCGAATGAAACTCTGCATATAGCTACGCCCAACGAATAGCTCCCGATTTATAAAGCTATTTAGCTATCGGACAGATGCTCCGGTGTCTTTCCCCGAGTTTTTTATATCCGTTTATTTACCCGTTACGTACATATAGGTACAACCGGACTATCCAGTCCGTCCTTTATTTGCGGGTGTCATCGTAACATTGTCTTTTTCAGGTAGAAGCATAAATGATCGTATACATGTCCGTCATAAGTCGTTTCCGCTTCGTGAAGGATACCTTCGTATACAAATCCGTGCCGTTCCAGCAAATGTCGGGAGCGGGTATTATGCGGATAGCAGTTTGCCGAGATCAAATGCAGCCCCAGTACGTTAAATCCATAATCCAATACGACGTGTGTTGCTTCCGAAGCTATTCCTTTTCCCCAATGGCACTCCTTCAGCCAGTATCCTAACATGCGTGTCCGGGGATTCTCCCGTTTGGGATCAGGAATAATGCCGATAGAACCCACCAGGGAATTGTTTTCTTTCAGAATCACAGCAAAGACTCCTTCATTTCCCATAAATACCGTATGCAGGATTTCTTTGGAGTCTTCGATACTTTTGTGAGGTTCCCAACCAGCGTTATTTCCCAAATTCGGGTTCTGGCAGCATTCAAAGAGTTCCTGTAAGTCCGTTTCCCGGAAAGGGCGGAGAAGGAGGCGTTTTGTTTCTAAAATTTTGGTTTCCATTAGATTATAATTTGTATCTGGAGAACAATAAAATTGGATTCTTCTGCAAAGATGGTCTTTTTATTTCTAATCTTGCACGGTTTGTGTTATTATCCTCTCTCTTCACCCCCTTTTTTTACTATTTCTTCATTCTTTCTTTTATGATTTTGGGACATAATTATCCAAATTTATGTCATTAGATATAGGCATACTTTTATGTCATGGATTTATAAAACATCTTTCAATACATCTCATACTTTTGCAGGCAGATTTCAATAGTTATTAAAGAAATTAATAGGTAAAAGAGGTTTTATAAACTAAGGAAAAGAGGATATCTACTAAAAAATATCCTCTTTAAAAGAAAGTAGCTATACACAATAATAATCTAACAGAGAAACAATGATGAATTCAAGAAAAACATTTTTTATTATTTTCATTTGTGCATTGACAATGACCGGATGCGATACACAAGAACAAACTACTATAGATGGTGGCTTAACTTTGAAACGGGCTATACAAACACTTGACTCCATATATGCAAATTATTCAGTATCAGGAACATGTTTATTGCGAGAGAATTATCCTTCCAATGTGAGCGACTACACAGCTATGTATTTGGCTTCTGAAGAACAAAAGGAAATCCCCAATCAATATTCTTACTTGTGGCCTTATTCCGGGATGTTTTCCGCTGTAAATGCACTATTGTCAGTAACCGGAGATAAAAGCTATAAGACATTGCTCGACAACAAAGTGCTGCCTGGACTTGAAGAATATTTAGATACCAGTAGAAATCCTACGGGTTATGCTTCCTACATAAGTACAGCTCCTCAATCCGATCGTTTCTATGATGATAATATCTGGTTAGGTATTGACTTTACAGATGCTTATCTAAATACAAAAGAAGAAAAATACCTAAAGAAAGCACAGCTTATCTGGAAATTTGTAGAGAGTGGAGCTGATGACAAATTAGGTGGAGGTATCTATTGGTGTGAACAAAAAAAAATATCTAAAAATACATGTTCTAACGCACCGGCATCAGTCTTTGCATTAAAAATGTTCAAAGCTACCCAAGACAGTTCTTATCTGATAAAAGGGCGGAGACTATATGAATGGACAAAAAAAAGGCTGCAAGATTCAACGGATTATTTATACTTTGATAACATCTTTCTGGATGGGAAAATTGATAGATCTAAATATGCCTACAATAGTGGACAAATGATGCAGTCTGCCACTTTGTTATATCAATTTACCGGTTATAGAAGTTTTTTGAAGGATGCTCAAAATATAGCAGAAGCATGTTGTAACTATTTTTTTTATAAATTTTATACCGGAAGAAGGAGAAGCTTTCAAACTCCTCAAAAAAGGAGATGTATGGTTCACCGCTATTATGCTGAGGGGATTTATTGAACTTTATCTAATTGACCATAATGAGAAGTATATCAACACTTTCAATCAGAACATGGATTACGCTTGGAGACATGTACGTGATAAAAAGGGATTTTTCGATACTGATTTCAGCGGTAGAACACATGATGACCGTAAGTGGCTGTTAACGCAAGCTGCTATGGTGGAGATGTATGCTCGGTTGGCAATAATTAAATAAATATAAACATTTATTAAAAAGAATTTGTATGATAAAAGAAAACTCTTCTTAACTCTATTCCTCCTGTTTACATAAACAAGGAAATGTCAGATGTTGAAAAATAAATGTCTTTTTAATCAAAGTTAGTATTATGAAAATAAAAAAACACATTTTAATACCTCTAATGGTATTGCTACTTCTTGGAAGTATGGAAGCGATGGCTGCTATAGAGTAGGTCATACAAGTAAAAGGTAAGGTTATAGACAATATTGGCGAACCCATAATCGGTGCCAATGTGGTTGTAAAAGGGACCATAACTGGAGTGATTACTGGTATAGACGGCAGTTTTGCCATTGATGCTGTAAAAGGTTCTACTATTGCAGTATCTTTTATCGGTTATTTATCTAAGGAAGTGAAAGTAACTGGTAACTTTTTAAATATTACATTAGAAAACAATGCGGAATTGCTGGATGAAGTAGTGGTAGTGGGCTATGGTGTACAAAAGAAAGCCAACCTCACGGGCGCTATTGCCACAGTGGGGGCGAAGGAACTTGAAGACCGTCCCGTGACAAATGCTGCTGCTGCGCTTCAGGGCAAGATAGCCAACTTGAATATTTCCAATGGAGACGGTGGTCCTGGTAAGAAGGCATCGTTC
Organism: Bacteroides fragilis; assembly: GCF_019583405.1. GTDB lineage: Bacteria > Bacteroidota > Bacteroidia > Bacteroidales > Bacteroidaceae > Bacteroides > Bacteroides fragilis_B. The sequence continues at coordinate 501,890 of NZ_SZUU01000004.1, forward strand.
AATATCCGAGGTTATGCCGGACTGGGTGCAGCCTACAGTCCACTGGTTATCATAGATGGTGTAACGGGTTATTTCGATGATTTGAATCCCAATGACATAGAGACGTTGACTGTATTGAAAGATCTGCTGCAAGTGCTATCTACGGTGCACAGGCTGCCTACGGTGTCATACTGGTTACCACTAAGTCAGGTAAGAAGAATGAAAAGACTGTCATCAACTATAACAATAATTTCTCGTTCAACAGTCCAACGGTACTGCCTAAAACAGCCGGTTCATTAGAGTTTTCCAGACTTTTTAGAGAAGCTGACATCAATGGAGGCGGTAGTGGTATTATTGATCTGGAGACGATGGAACGTATTGAACAATATTATTATGATCCGACCAGTATTCCCAACAACGTGCCGCAACGAGGATAATCCGGACCGTTGGGCTGATTGGGGAGACGGACGTTCAAATGCCAACGAAGACTGGCAAAAAGCTATGTTCAAAAATAACCAGCTCAACCAACAACACAACATCTCAATTCGGGGTGGTAGCGACAAGACTACATACGTCATGTCTCTGGGATATTTGAAAGACGAAGGCAAACTGAGATATTACGATGATCATTATCAACGTTACAATGCGTTGGCCAAAATCACGACTGACGTGACGAAGTGGCTGACCGTGGGCTTAAATGTGCGTTATTCACACGAAAAGAGTGTATCTCCCGCTTACGGCATGAATCCGGGGGGCAGTGTCAACGACATGATTGGTTGGACACAAGTAGTGTGGCCTACTATTCCTGTACGTGATCCTAATGGACATTTCTCTCCGGCCGGACGTATGGTATTCATTGCCGATGCCAATCCCCAGACCTCATACACCGATAACTTCTGGGGCACTGCTAACGTAGTCATCAAGCCCCTGAAAGGTTGGACTATCAATGCCGACTTCACCTACAACAAATGGATGAACAAACGTAGTTACTCCAAAGGCCTCATTTATTCCTACTCGGTGAGCAACGAGCCTTACCTTGAAGGTGGATTTGGATCTGAAGATACGCGTGTATGGCAGGAATCTAACAATGATGACTTCACATCAATGAACGCTTATACTACGTATGAAAAAGAGTTCAAAGGACACAATTTCAAGATAAGGCCGGTATGCAGTCGGAATATAAAAAGAACTTTGGTCTTTACGCCAATAAAATGGGGATGGTATTACCGGGCCAACCATCCATCTCTACCAGTACAGGAAAGATAGAGGCTTGGGACTCTCTGGATCATTATGCTACTCTCGGTTTCTTCGGTCGTTTCAACTATGACTACAAGAGCCGCTATCTCTTTGAGTTCGACTTGCGCAGAGACGGTTCTTCACGTTATGCCGAAGGACACCAGTGGGGGACTTTCCCTGCTTTTTCCGCCGGTTGGAATATAGCTAAGGAAGCTTTCTTCGAACCTTATACTTCGATACTTTCCGAATTACGTTTAAGAGGATCTTGGGGAGAACTGGGCAATATGCGGGGAAAAAATTACTAGTATATCTCTACTGTACCTTATAACGCTACGACCGATTATATTATGGGTGACAAGCGAATCAGGGCTTTTGGTGCTCCTAATATGATTGCCTATAACACATGGGAGAAGAATCGTACATTGGACTTTGGCGTTGACATCGCCGCACTGAACAATCGGCTTACTATGTCGTTCGACTGGTACAGAAGAGATATTATCGGACTTATTACAAAGGGTGTCACCTTGCCAGCCGTGTTGGGTGTAAATTCTCCTGATACGAACAATGCCGATATACGTAATGAGGGTTGGGAACTGACACTCGGATGGAGAGACCAGTTCTCGCTCGCATCTAAATCATTCAACTACAGTGTATCGTTCAATCTCTCTGATTACCAAGGAACTGTTTTGAAATATTCAAATCCCAAAGGGTTGATATATGACTACTACGTAGGTAAGAAGATGGGGACTATATGGGGGTATACCACCGATCATATAATGACCGATCCTGCTGAAGCGAAAGCCATTAACGATTCTGGTGTACAGAACAAGTTTGGTGGTGACTGGGTTGTAGGTGACATCAAGTATGTGAATCTGGATGATGATCCTAACATTAACGACGGAAATCAGACGCTGGAAGACCATGGAGACCTCTCTATTATTGGTAATGATACTCCCCGTTATAACTTCGGTTTCGGTTTCAATGCAGACTGGAACGGCATCGACTTCTCAATGTTCTTGCAGGGAACCATGAAACGTGACTTATGGCTGGAAGGTCCCGTCGCTTTTGGACTCGGAGGCGGGCAATGGGGTTCCAATGTATGGAAAAACACACTGGACTGCTGGCGTGAGGATGGAAGTAATCCGGATCCATGGTTACCAAGACTCTATTTGTGGAGCACCAGTAAGAATTTGCAGAAACAGACCCGTTACATGGATACCGGTGCTTATTGCCGCCTGAAGAATATTCAGTTGGGATATTCGTTACCGGGAGCTATTATTAGTAAGATAGGACTGGAAAAAGTACGCATTTACTTCAGTGGAGATAACCTGCTGACTTTCTCCGGTATCAACGAGAACTTCGATCCCGAAGCTCCGTGGGGCGGTGCATATCCAATCTCCAAGTCCATTTCCTTTGGTGTTAACGTTACATTCTAAAACTCTAAAAATACAAAGATATGAAAAAGTTAATCTATACACTTTGCCTATTTACCGGCATGGCAATCTCTTCTTGTGAAGACTGGTTGGTAAGAGACCCACTGGATCAGATTGCAGATGTCAATCTGACCTATACGGCAGATGAATGCAAACTGTACGTAAATCAGTTTTATACCTCATTTTGGGGCTCGCCTAACAACTATATTTACCATATTGACCGAGGTTCGGATAACCTGCTTAGTGACAATTATCAAGATAACAAAGACTTGATCGAAGGTTTACATCAGGTTCCTTCCAGTGGCGAAGGCTGGGGAACTACTGAATGGGGAAAAATACGCAGTGTCAACTTTTTGTTGGATAACTGTGACAAGTCTCCTGAACCGGAAAAAGCTCGCAAATACATTGGTGAAGCTTACTTTTTCAGGGCTATGCTCTACTACGAACAGTTTCTGCGGAAGTTTGGCGGTGCTCCCTGGATTGATAAAACATTAGATCTTGAATCAGGAGAACTGTACGGTCCTCGCCTGAAGCGACACGAGTTGGCAGATAAGATTCTGAATGACATGGATGACACCATAGACAGATTGCCGACATACAGTCAGCAGGAGACCGGACGTGTTTCAAAAGAGGCAGCTATGTTATATAAGGCCCGAATCGCCCTGTTTGAGGCCACTTGGGAGAAGTATCATGCCGGTACTCCTTTCGCCGGAGAGGGTAATGTACAGGCTTATATGGAAGAAGCAGCCAGAATGGCGAAGCTGGTCATTGACAGCCAGTTGTTCGACTTGGACAACATGGGCGTGGAAGACGGCTATCACACATTGTTCAACCGTTGGGACTATTCAAGCAGCAAGGAGATTATGCTATGGAAGAAATTTGATCGTTCACTGGGATTTTGGCACAATGATAACCGTAATCCTGGACGTAATGGTGCCGGTGTAGGATTGACCAGAGCATTGGTTGATTCTTATCTCTGCATCAGCGAAGACGGTACACAGGCATTGCCCATAAGCTTGGCCGAAAATTATGCAGGGGATACTAATTTATTGAACGTGGTTGCCAACCGTGACCCACGCTTGGCACAAACAATGTTTACTCCCGGACGTCCGAGAACTATCAACGGGAAAGATACGACGGTTGTGTTCATAAAGCCGAATATTACCCTTTCCGGTGTGGAAAAGTGTTCCACTGGATATGAACTGGCCAAAGGCGCTGATCCCGATGCCAACGAGCAGGAGACCATTTCGGGAAGTATCAAAGGAAGTATCATTTTTCGCTATGCTGAAGCACTGTTGATTTATGCAGAGGCAAGAGCCGAACTGGGTAACATCACACAGAATGATTTAGACATTACCATCAATAAACTGCGTGACAGGGTAGGTATGCCACATCTCACACTTTCCGTAGGCTATATCGATCCGAAGGGAGACTTTACGGCAGCAAGAGGTTATGAGGGAGTACCGGTTTCCAATCTGCTACAGGAGATTCGACGTGAACGCCGTATAGAATTAGCATGTGAAGGTTACCGCCACGATGACTTAAAGCGTTGGCGTGCCCACCATTTATGGAATCACGATAGAATACAGGGGGCAAACGCTGCTCAGTTTGAAAAACTGGATTGGTTAGTGAAGTATTTCCAAAACGACTTCCACATTCCCGCCGCAATCAATAAGGCAGATTTCATGGAAAAGGTGGGGCGTTGGAGTCCCGAACGTAATCAGGACAACTACTGGGTGGACGGTGAAGGTTATTTTGAACCTTATCAACGCCATATTCCGGACGGACATTTTCATTTCGACCCAACAAAAGCATATCTTCAGCCGATTCCTACTGAACAATTGGTGTTGAATCCTGACCTGAAACAGAATCCCGGCTGGGAAAAATAGTAATAGTTAAAAATTTAATGTAATATCCATACCTTTGTTTTTCCCTTTCTGTAGGGAGGGGGAAAAGCAAAGTTAAAAAACAGAGAATGAACATGAAGAAAAATGTAATTCAGACATTGATTAGCTTCACCGTCATCATCGGAATTTGTAGTTGTACTACAACCCCAAAGAAAACGACGCAAAAAGAGGAGGCCACAGGAAAATGGGTAAAATACGAAAATAACCCTGTTTTGGGTGGTGGCGAGTTAGGTACGGTATTCGATATTTGTGTACTGAAAGATAGTGACTCTTATAAGATGTACAGTTCTTGGCGCCCCCAAAAAAGTATTGCATTGTCCACAAGTAAAGATGGGAAAAACTGGAGTGCGCCGCAAATAGTTTTGCCACCTGTTGAAGGCAGTAGTTGGGAGGCTGACATGAATCGTCCGGTTGTTGTTTACAAAGACGGACTGTATCACATGTGGTATACGGGACAGAATGACGGTAAGTCATGGATTGGATATGCTATAAGTAAAGACGGCTATAACTTTGAACGGCAAAGCAAAGAACCGGTCTTGTCAGCGGAACAGCCTTGGGAGAAAGTTGCGGTCATGTGTCCTCATGTAATTTGGGATAAACACGAGAATATTTTTAAAATGTGGTATTCCGGAGGAGAACAATATGAACCCGATGCTATCGGTTATGCAACGAGTAAAGACGGGTTACATTGGACTAAATGGGACAAAAATCCGATATTTAAAGCCGATCCTGCACAAAGCTGGGAACAGCATAAGGTTACCGCATGTCAGGTGATAGAACGCGAAAGTGATTATTTAATGTTTTATATCGGTTTCTATGACATTAATTTTGCGCAGATAGGAATGGCACGTTCCAAAGACGGAATCAATGATTGGGAAAGATATTCCGAAAACCCGATCATTTCTCCTACGGAAGGTGGGTGGGATGCCAGTGCCACTTACAAGCCATTTGCCATTCAAGAGAAAGACTGCTGGATGCTTTGGTACAATGGGCGGAATGAACATTTGGAACAGATTGGTTTGGCTATTTATGACAATCATGACTTAAATTTCTAAACTATATGCAAATAAAGAAGTTATTTATAGCTTTAGGTATAGTTTTGCCCCTGCACATGCAGGGGCAAAACTTCCTCATTAAAGATGCTCCGGAAGTAATCGAGTCTTACGTTAATCGATTCAATCGTGAAGATAATGAATTGTATAAACAAGATATCCCTAACTGTGGCGCATCTGATTTTTTAAGAAAGAATATTCCATTTTTTGAGTGTCCGGATAAGGAGCTGGAGAAAACATATTATTTTCGATGGTGGACCTATAGAAAGCATATAAAGAAGACTCCTGACGGGTTCGTTATTACTGAATTCTTGCCGGATGTTCCTTGGGCCGGAAAGTATAATACCATCAGTTGTGCGGCTAACCATCATTTCTACGAGGGGCGGTGGCTGAGAAACGCTGAAATTTTATCTGATTATGCTTCTTTCTGGTTTTCTGGTAACGGGAATCCGAGGTTATACAGCTTTGGGGCTGCAGACGCTATCTACAATTACTATTTAATTCACAATGATAAAATGCTACTGGCCGATTTGTATCCCAAGCTAAAAGATAACTTTGCAAAGTGGGAAGAAGAGAAGCGGGATTCGACTGGAATGTTCTGGCAGGTTGACGACAGGGATGGAATGGAGATGTCTGTTTCCGGACATTTGTCAGAAGGTGGACGTGGTTATCGCCCTACCATTAACAGTTATATGTACGGTGAGGCCGTTGCGTTGGCAAAAATAGCTTCAATAGTAGATCGTGACATGGAAGCCCGGACCTATCAGAAGAAGGCTGATAAGTTAAAAGGAATGATAAACCGGAGGCTATGGGATAAACAGGCTGATTTCTACAAGGTTATACCTCTAAATGGCAAGATGGAATTCTCTTATGCACGTGAACTTCTTGGATACATTCCCTGGTTCTATAATATACCGCCGGATGACTATTCCATAGCATGGAAACAACTATTTGATTCCAAGGGATTTGAAGCAGCCTATGGCCCAACTACTGTAGAACAGCGTTGCCCTGATTTCAAGATTTCATACGAAGGACACGAATGTCAATGGAATGGTCCCAGCTGGCCCTATCTGACTTCCATGACACTGACAGCAATGGCTAACTATTTCAATAGTTATGATTCTCCTATCATCACTAAAAAAGATTATTTAAGTCTTTTGAGCATATACAGTAATAGTCATCGTGTTTTATCAGTCAATAACGATACGATTTGTTGGATTGATGAAAATATCAATCCCTATACGGGAGACTGGATATCGAGGACTCGCCTGAAATCATGGAAAAACGGAACTTGGGATGATTCTAAAGGTGGTGTAGAAAGAGGGAAAGATTATAACCACTCTTCTTTTTGTAATTTGATTATTTCAGGATTAATGGGAGTTCGTCCGCAGGAAGATGGAAGTATTATCATAAACCCTCTTGTTCCTGATGGGTGTTGGGACTATTTCTGCTTGGACAATGTATATTGCCAAGGTAAAGCCATTACCATTATTTTTGATAAGAAAGGAAAAAAATATGGTAGGGGAAAAGGTTTTATGGTTTACGTGGACGATAAATGTTTATCTCACACGACAACGGTGCAGAAAGTAGTAATCCGGTAATTTATTTATGTAGCATTCAGGATACTCTTGGAGACCATATATCATCATTTACAAAATACCCTCATACCTTTCGTTTAACAGTGACAAAAGATGAGGGTATTTTAGGAGAACAATTAATCCTTTTGTGTAATTCCTCTCCAGTCATCTGTTCGGAAAGGTGAAGCCGGAAGCCCTGCTCCATTATACAAATTGCAGACCGGATTATTGGCCCAAGCATATCGCACAGCAACCGGATAAGGTACCGCTTCAGGTGCACTGACTATAATTTTGTCTCCGTCTATCTCAGCTTTGGCCCAATGGAATTCATGATTGCGCCCGGCTATAGCAAAGCCTTTCAACTCCTTGCCATCGCTACTTTTCAATCCACCATCGGTATGATCAAAAGAAAGAATTATCTTATTTCCTACAATCTGATGGGAGCGATAGATCGGGCCGGAATAAGGCAGTTTTTCCCCATATGTTTTGGCACGGGCAATCAAAGCCAGTCGATGTCCTACGGTTTGTTTATCTTTAGGGTGAATGTCGTTGGCGTCACCTCTGTCTATTATTACAGCCATACCGGTATTGCCTACTGCCAATGCACGCATTTGTGCTTCACGAAGCTCTGCCCACTCTGATTCTGCCGGTTGGGAAACTTCATGCATAAAATTGGCCAGTTGCACAAAATAGAATGGAAAATCCTGTTTCCAATCCCGGCGCCAATTCTCTATTACCAATGGGAAAAGTTCCCGATACTGATAGGCTCTGGAAGAATTATTCTCCCCCTGATACCAAATTACTCCTCGAATACCGTAGGATATCAGTGGATGAATCATTGCATTATAAAGGGAAGTCGGTAAATTGGGATCTACAGATCTGTCTACCGGAAGTGCCCCTACCTTATGAGTATCCGCAGCAACCTGATATTTCCAATCACCGGACAAACTAATCTGTTCATCATTCGTAGAGCGAAGATAGAGGTCTCCCCAAATGCCACAGTTACCACCTGTATCCAATACCCGAATGGCTAATATCGCTCTTCCCGCCTTTACCATTTTCCCCGGAATGATGTATTTGCGTTGAAGAGTCGGCCCATCTGTACGGCCTATTTCTATTCCATTCCAATAAGTAATATCATTATCATCAATAGCCCCCAGGGATAGTTGTACATCTTTACTTGCCCAATTAGCGGGAATTTCGATATCTTTTCTAACCCACATAACTCCATCAAAGCCGGCCAATTGTGGGCCTACTTCACCCGGAAAATTCATACTTTCCCAACCTTTGTCATCTAATGATGCAGCAGCTCTCACCGGTTTTCCTTCAGCAAAACCTTCGTCCACACGGTTATTCCAGGCAGTGAGCTCCTTTAAATATTCTGCTTTGAGTATTTTCTTATCACCCGGCATCTTCTGAATGGACTCCACTGTTTCCACAAATTCCGGCATCTCCTTCAAGACTTCTCCACTTATCCAGGATTCAACGTTTGTGCCTCCCCAAGAAGTATGTATCAAGCCAACCGGAACATTTTGTTTCTCTGAGATTTCTCTGCCAAAGAAATAAGCCGTAGCAGAAAACTCTGGGATGGTTATCGGTGAACAAACCTGCCAACTGTCATTACGGACTTTAATATTCGTTTCCGGTTGGGTACTGTTGATCTGTTCTATTTGCAGGAGTCGTATATTAGAGTGTCGGGCTTCAGCGATTTCTTTCTGGTAATCCTTAATCTTTCCCCATCCCCCTAATGGCATCTCCATATTCGATTGTCCTGAACATATCCATACTTCGCCAATCATCACATTTTTTAAACTTACTTTCTTACCATCTGTCAAGGCAATCTCGTATGGTCCTCCGGCAACAGGCGTGTGAACAGTTACTTTCCATTTTCCTGTTTTATCAGCCTGAACCACATACGTCTTCCCATCCCATGAGGTGGTTACTTTTACGGTTTTCATAGGCTGCGTTTCACCCCAAATGGGAGCATTCGTCTGTTGTTGTAACACCATATTATCAGAGAAAATAGGTGGTAACACAATTTTTGCAAATGCTGTACCTGACAAGATCAGTAAAATTACAACTAGCATACATTTGTTTTTCATACCCTTTAGTTCTTACTTTGATATACACACTATTTTAGTTTTATTCATTTGTACAAAGATAGAAATCTATACTTAAAAACGCACCCAAATACATGACATTAAAGTATATAGAACCCATAATGACATAAATGGATACATATATGTCACAAATGCAGAACAGAAAATTCTATTTATGTGCTAATTTTGCAAACAATAAAACTATAAAACACATCATTTAGTATGAAAAAACAATTACTGCTACTATTAATTTTCAGTATTTCTTTGTATGTCCAGGGACAGAACATACACAAGCTGGCTTCGCCGGATGGGAATATTCAGATTTCAGTGAATCTTTCAGATAAAATCTACTACGATGTCATCTGCCGGAATGAGACATTGTTAAAGCAGTGTCACCTTGCAATGGAAATCGGTGACCAGAGATTGGGAACGAATCCTAAATTCACTAAAGTAAGCCATAAGAATATAGACGAGTCTTTAAAGCCTGTTATTCCATTGAAATTTTCGTCTGTAAGTAACCGGTACAACCAACTTCTTCTAGACTTCAAAGGAGGGTATTCCGTAGAGTTTCGTGCCTTTAATGATGGAATTGCCTACCGTTTTATAACCAATAAAAAAGGAATGATCAATGTGAAGAATGAGACCCTGCAAGTGAACTTCCCTGATAATTATCTGCTACACATGCAACAGTCCGGAAGTTTTAAAACGGCTTATGAAGAAGAATACACCCATTTGTATAGCAAAGAATGGAAATCATCTGCCTCAATGGCTTTATTGCCAATTCTGATTGATACTCAAAAAGGAAGTAAGATATTAATCAGTGAAACATCACTAACCGATTATCCGGCTGTTTTTCTGAAAAGTAATGGCAGCAATGGTATGGTTTCTGTATTTCCTAAAGTACCTCTTGAATTTGGAGAAGACGGTGATCGGAGTGTTAAAATACTGAAGGAAGCCGACTATATAGCACAAACCAGTGGAAAGCGTAATTTTCCTTGGCGCTATTTTGTCATTAGTACAGATGATGGTCAACTCATTGAAAACACGATGTCTTATAGATTGGCCGAAAAGAACATATTGGAAGATACTTCCTGGATTAAGCCCGGATTGGCAAGCTGGGAATGGTGGAACGGTGCTACTCCCTACGGACCGGATGTTAATTTTGTAGCAGGCTGCAATCTCGATACTTACAAATATTTTATTGATTTTGCCGCTAATTACGGTATATCATATATTGTTATGGACGAAGGCTGGGCTATGAGTACCCGTGATCCCTATACACCAAATCCTGCGGTAGATGTGCATGAACTCATCCGCTATGGCAAAGAAAAAAATGTAGGTATTGTGCTCTGGTTGACATGGCTCACTGTAGAAAACAATTTCGGGCTGTTTGAGACTTTCGAGAAATGGGGTGTAATAGGAGTCAAAATCGACTTTATGGATAGAAGTGACCAGTGGATGGTGAACTATTATGAAAGAGTAGCCCGAGAGGCTGCCAAGCACCATCTGTTTGTCGATTTCCACGGGGCATTTAAGCCTGCCGGATTGGAATATAAATATCCGAATGTATTGTCTTATGAAGGCGTAAGAGGAATGGAACAAATGGGGGGATGCCGACCGGACAACAGCATATATCTGCCTTTTATGAGAAATGCGGTTGGTGCAATGGACTATACGCCGGGTGCCATGCTTAGCATGCAACCGGAAATTTATTGTTCCGAACGCCCTAATTCAGCCAGTATAGGTACACGAGCTTACCAAATGGCTTTATTTGTCATTTTCGAAAGTGGGTTGCAGATGATGGCGGACAATCCTACACTTTACTATCGCAATGACGAATGTACCCGATATATTACTCAAGTCCCGCAGACATGGGATGAAACCATTGCTTTGAAAGCTAAGGCTGGGGAATATGTGATTGTGGCAAAACGTAAAGGAGATAAGTGGTATATCGGTGGCATGACTAACAACCGACAGCAAGAGAGAACCTTTGAATTGGATTTTGACTTCCTGAAAGAAGGGCAATCTTATCGGATGACTTCTTTTGAGGATGGGGTTAATGCTAACCGACAAGCTATGGATTACAGAAAAAAAGAATATACTCTTAAAAAAGGAGATAAAATAATAGTGCGTCTGGCACGTAACGGAGGATTTGCCTCTGTTATTGAGTAATAATTCTATCTCGATCTTTTATCCGATCCGGACTGGCTGCATCATTTCTCTCCTTTCATGTTGCTTTGCAGGGAGAAGTAATGGAGCAAGTTCGGATTCGGATACTATTTTGATAGAAATGGCAATCTCTTTGAGAGAAAACATTTATCATGCACTTGAGAATTATTTATCCGGCATGTATTATCTTTGTGAACCTAACTAATGCATTATATCTAACATGAAATACATTTATCGAACATACTTGTTACTACTGTATTTTCTTTGCTTACTATTTTGCCTGCCTTTGGAGGTTCATGCATACAGTTTGAGACAATTTTCTAATAGAAATGGACTTTCAAATAGTGCTATTCTCTCTCTTTATCAAGATGATCGGGGCATCATTTGGATTGGTTCTTGCGATGGACTGAATATCTTTGATGGAACCGACATACATTTGTATACCCCAATAAACTCTTCCAAAACCCTACTTTCCGGAAACTTGATAAATCAAATCATTGAATCAGAGAAGGACATATTATGGGTACAGACTAATTATGGATTGAATCGTTTAGATACCAAGCAACAGACCAGTCAGAGTTTCACTGAATTCAAAGGGCAATACTTCATGGCTAACAATAAAGATGACATGCTTTTCATTCTGAAAGATGATGGCTATCTTTATTATTATCAACGAGAAGCACAATCTTTCAGGCGATTGGAAATTCCCAATCTTGAATTTAGTCATGTACTCTCTATGACTGTAGATTCGAACGATATTTTATGGATATTTACCTCCAATGAAGAGACTCAAAGTTATCGTATTGAGAATACAAAACAGGGAGTAACATTAACCCGTAAGAATCTTTTTACGCATTCGTGTAAATTATATCATGCCTTTTCCGAGAAAGATATGGCCTACTTTATTGACGAAACCTACGCTCTTTACGAATATGATTTTAATAACCGGCAAGCATATTATATAGCCGATCTGAAAGGTCAGATTGAAGTGCATGGGGAAGTATCTTCCATCATCAAGCAAAAAAACGATTACTACATCGGTTTCAAAAACAGTGGTCTCATTGTTCTAAAATATATGTCCTCTCAAAAGATGAAATATCAGATACAGAAAACAGAAATACATTCCGGTATTTTCTGTCTGATGAAAGATAAATTTCAAGATATTGTATGGATAGGAACAGACGGACAAGGTGTATACATGTATTATAATGACACCTTTTCTATTACCAATACTCTTTTAGACACTCCTGTATATCAAATAAGTAATCCGGTTAGGGCTCTTTACTACGATCAGGAGCAAACGCTTTGGATAGGAACCAAAGGAAGTGGGATACTCCGCATTAAAAAGTATACTCCGGATAACAGTATGCCTATGTCGTCTGATCGGATTACACCATATAATAGTGCGCTGGCAGATAATTCCGTCTATTGTTTTGCTCCCGGATGCAAAGATAAATTGTGGATCGGAACCGAAAATGGAATTAATTATTATTCGTACTTAAGCAGGCAATTAAAAGAACTGCCTATCATTGCCAATGGAGAAAAAGTGAAGTATGTGCATTCTATAAAACAACCGAATGATACGACCTTATGGGTATCTACGGTAGGTGAAGGCATTGTAAAAGTTATCTTTGATGCTTCTACTGCTACTCCTACTGTAAAATCTGCTTCCCGTACTGTTATTGATAACGGGCGTATGGCTTCGAACTATTTCTTTACTTCTTACCAGGAAAACGACTCCATACTTTGGTTTGGTAATCGTGGTTGCGGTGCATACCGCATGAATGTAGAGACAGGGGAAATGATTCCGCATCGTTTTGACAGTATTGTAAGCAGTCAGACAGCTAACGACATTTTTGCTATTTACAAAAACGCAAAAGGTTATTGGTTAGGAACTAGCTCGGGGTTATTGCATCTTGAACAAGATGATTCCTTATATACGAAAGCGGACTTATTTTTAAATAACACTGTACACGGAGTTTTAGAGGACCACCAAGGCGATCTTTGGTTGAGTACCAACCAGGGATTGATACGCTTCAACCCCGAGACTCGTACAGGGCAAACCTATAACAGTGGAAATGGATTGGAAATCACCGAGTTCAGTGATGGTGCTTTCTATAAAGATGTCGTTTCGGAAACACTGTTTTTTGGAGGTACAAATGGTTTTATTTCCATTCAGACAAATGACTGTATCACCGAAGAGTATATGCCGCAAATCGCCCTGAAAGGACTGTCTATCTTTGGCAAAGAACACAATATTCATAAGTTTCTTTATGAAAAGGAGGGTAAAACAATCCTTCAACTGGATTACAGTCAAAACTTCTTTCAGCTAAATTTTATGGCTATTGATTACATCAATGGCAACAACTATTCTTTTTATTATAAGCTTGAAGAAATGAGCAACCAATGGATAGAAAACGGAATATCCACCAGCGCTATTTTCTCTAATCTTGCTCCGGGTGAATATTCTTTATTAGTAAAATACAAAAACAATATAAACGGGCAAGAAAGCCAAACACAATCCGTCATTATCCATATCACTCCGCCGTGGTATCTCAGTCCGCTGGCCTATATGGTATATTTCATTCTATTTGCACTGTTGTGCACTGCAGGGATATATAGGCTCATTTATATATACCGTCGCAAACAACACCGTATGTTGGACAAGATGAACCGAGAGAAGAAAGAAGAAATCTACGAATCAAAATTGCGTTTTTTCACTAATATCACTCATGAATTCTGTACGCCACTGACCTTGATTTATGGTCCTTGTGAGAAGATACTTGCCAATCCGGAGATTGACGCATACACTCAGAAGTATGCAAAGATGATACAACAAAATACTGAAAAACTGAATAATCTGATTTTAGAGTTACTTGAATTTCGCAGATTGGAAACCGGCAATAAAGTACTTTCTATTCAACAGTTATCCGTGTCGGAAAAGGTTAGAAGCATAGCGGAATCTTTCGAAGAACTGGCTGAAAATAAAGAAATGAATTATCAGTTGCATATTTCTCCGGACATTGAATGGAATACGGATATCAGTTGCTTTAATAAGATTGTCAGCAATTTAATATCCAACGCTTTTAAGTACACGCCTGACAAAGGAATTATCACAATAGAGTTGAAAGTGGAAAACCAGTCGTTAATTTTTTGTATATCCAATTCTGGAAAAGGGATAGCCAAAGAAAATTTATCCAAAATATTCGATCGTTATAAAATATTGGATTCTGTTGAGATGAACGGTAAGAATTCTCGTACAGGACTTGGATTAGCTATTTGTAAGAGCATGATTACGCAGTTGAATGGGGAAATCAGCGTAAATAGTGTTCTCTATGAAATGACAACATTCACCGTTACCTTGCCCAATCTTCCCATAACTGAACGGGAAACTACACAAACTACTTATGAAACCGGACTATTACATACGGCTACGGAGGAACCTATTGTTTTAGAAAAGACTGCCATAGAGTTTGATACGGGTAAACGGACCATCATGGTTATTGATGATGATAATTCCATGTTATGGTTCGTTTCAGAACTTTTTGCAGACAAATACAATGTGTGCTCTTTTGATAATGCAAAAGATGCATTGAGCAGTCTGGAGCAGAAGCAACCCGACTTAATTATTTCAGACGTCATGATGCCCGGTATCGATGGACTGTCGTTTGCTCAGAAGATAAAGCAACACAAATTATGGAGTCACATTCCACTGATCCTCCTTTCCGCCCTACATCACGAAGACGATCAGGTAAAGGGCATCGAGTCAGGAGCAGAAGCCTATGTTACCAAACCTTTTAACGTGAAGTATCTGGAGAAAATCGTTTATCGTCTCATCAAACGGGAGGCAGACTTGAAAGAATATTATAGCTCTATTTTCAGTTCCTTCACTATGGAACATGGCAATTGTATACATAAAGAAGATCAGGAGTTCCTGGATAAAATGCTCGAGATTATAGAGAAGAATATTGCAAATCCCGATTTACAAGTGGAATTGCTAAGTAGTGAGATGGGGTATAGTACCCGCCAGTTCTACCGGAAACTAAAACCGATAACTGAACAGTCTCCTGCTGATATCATTAAGGAATACCGTCTAACAATGGCAGAACGACTGTTAATAGCCAAGAATCTTACTATTGAAGAGATTATGGACCAGACCGGATTCAACAACCGCGGAACATTCTATAAACTGTTCTCGAAAAGGTATGGCATGCCTCCGCGACAGTATAGAGAGCAACAAAAGGAAAATGTAAAGAAGGAGAAGATATCGGGCATATCAGACGAATAGGGCGTCTGAAACTTGTATAACTTATTATTGGGGCTATACTGCATTATTCTTTCTGAAATTTGTGGGGCTGCAACCTCTGTATTTTTTTAATAGTTTATTTAAATGGCTTTCATCGGTGAAACCTAATTCTGCTACAATCTCACTGATTCTCATTTCACTATGCAATAATCTGTTTTCTACCAGTTTCAGTTTATAATTCAGTATGTACTGTTGCATTGTTTCGTTTGTGTGTTTTTTAAAGTAACGTCCCAAATAATTCTCTGAAATGCCGAAATGTTGACTGATAGCTTTCGTTTTGATTTTCTCGGATTGATAAATGTAGGTCTGGATATATTGCAGTATACCGAGTGATTTCTCTTCGGAGCATTCATTTACTTGTTCAGGCAGAAACATGGCGATATTGCGTGCAACGACTATTATTATGGTGTTTATCAGTTGCGTTATGATTTCTTTGCTATATAAGTTTCTATTGACGTATTCCCTGATGATGGCTTCAATCATAGGTTTTACGAGTAGTTTGTCTGTTCGATTTCGTAAAATACAGCCAGGTTGGTGGTTGGCATGCTGTAAGATAAATTCTAATCGTTTTATGTTTTCTGTACCGAAAACAGCGGAATGAATGTAGATATCATTGAACTTAATATTGATAAACTTAGTAGTGGAATGTATTTCAAATGAATGTGAGTCTCCGGGAGTTATCATAAATAGGTGTCCGTCGTGATAAGAAAATTTATTATTGTTAATCCATTGGATACCTGTACCCGATAAGATGTAGACCAACTCAAAAAAAGTATGGTCGTGTTCTTTTAGCATTGACTCGTCAAACTCACTGAAACTAATCTCAAACGGTTGATGTAAGTTTTCTCTTTTCATAAGACAAATATAGTCTAAAAAACGTAATTTTACCGATATAACGAAAAGTAATACATAATAATAGACCTGAAAATGGTATAACTTTGCTTTAAATATTAAAAATTGATAGGATATGAACTTTTTAGAACTTACAAAAAAACGTTTCTCGGTAAGAAATTATAAGTCAGACAGGGTCGAACAGGATAAAATCGACTATATCATTGAATGTGCCCGTTTAGCTCCTTCTGCAGTTAATTATCAGCCTTGGCATTTCATGGTGGTGGTCAGTGAAGAACAAAAACAGAATTTACGGCAATGTTATAATAGAGAATGGTTCGCACGGGCACCGGTATACATTGTTGTTTGTGCCGATAAATCGATAGCATGGGTACGTAAATCCGATAACAAAAATCATGCGGATATCGATGCTGCTATTGCTACAGAGCATATCTGTTTAGCCGCAGCCGAAATAGGGCTGGGAAGTTGTTGGGTGTGCAACTTTGATCCGGAATTGTTTAAAGCTAATTTCGGGTTGTCGTCCGAAAGATATCCGGTAGCTATTGTATCATTGGGATATATCCAAGAGCAACCTGATCACTTTACTACCCGAAAGGACAAGGATGAAATTGTTACTTTCTTATAAATCCGCATGGGAGGGAACGAATGAAAACAGAGATGGAGAAATGCTTGGCTGGTGAATGGTATGATTGCCATGCTCCGGTTTTTCTAGAACTAAAAGGAAAAACTCACCGTTTGTTGATGAGATACAATTCACTGTCTTATGAACAAAAAGAAGAAAAATATGCGATTCTGAAAGAAATGTTCGGTAGTATCGGAACAGAGGTTTCCGTAGGACATTCTTTTCTCTGCGATTATGGATGTAATATTCATATTGGTGATAATGTTACGGTAAATATAGGCTGTGTGTTTGTCGATTGCAATAAGATTACAGTTGGTAATAATGTACTGATTGCTCCTAATGTCCAGATTTATACGGCAACGCATCCCATTGATTTGAATGAACGGTTAACACCTGTTGAGGCACCGGAGGGAGTTCGATATGTCCGTCATACATTTGCCCTTCCAGTCACTGTTGAAGATGGTTGCTGGATCGGTGGTGGAGTTATTATATTGCCCGGGGTTACTATTGGTAAGGGAAGTGTTATTGGTGCCGGAAGTGTTGTTACCACAAATGTTCCTGCAAACAGTCTGGCTGTTGGAAACCCATGTAGGGTGATTCGTCAAATCAATAAATCTGAAAATTATGATCCGGCTGGTAGCTTTTGATCTGGATGGTACGATAGGAGATACTATTCCGCTATGTTTAGCAGCATTCAGAGAGGCGACTACTCCTTATGTAGATCATGAATTATCAGATGACGAGATAGCGCGGACCTTCGGATTAAATGAAGAAGGTATGATCAATCAAGTGGTTTCCGGTGATAGTCGGGAGAAGGCATTAAATGATTTCTATGTAATTTATGAAGAAATGCATGCCATTTTATGTCCCAAGCCATTTGAAGGGATGAAAACATTGATCGGGCAATTACATGAAAGAAATGTAATAGTAGTTCTTATTACGGGGAAAGGTATAAGAAGTTGTGATATTACATTGAAACAATTTGGTATGGATGGGTGTTTTGACCGAATAGAAACCGGCTCTTCTGAAAAGAACAGAAAATCAGAAGCAATGAAGGCCATATCATTATATTATGGCTTTAAGTCGAATGAAATGATATATGTAGGAGATGCGGTTTCTGATATCGAGGCATGCAATTCCGTAAAGATACAGTGTTTGTCAGCGGCATGGGCTGCATCGACAGACTGTGAGCAGTTAGAAAAATATAATTCAGGTTATGTCTTTAGTTCAGTTCGGTTATTACGGGATTTTCTACTTTGTTGAAGTACTAGTTTGAACCATAAAAAGGTTACTAATATAGTTTGTGGAGATAAATAAAAAACGTTGCGAAAGATGATTCACAACGTTTTTTATTTTGAAGTGGTGCCACCAGCAAGAGAACTATTATCTTCTCTCTGCTGATTATCACCGTTTTATAGTTTCTTCCATTTGGAAATCCACATGATTTAGCACACGATTATCTTTTATCGTTTTGCTCGCTATAAGAACGATTACGAAACAAATGTATACATTTTATTGTAACTATTGCATATTATTCAGAGGATAAACCTAATATTTTTCTTAGAAATTTCTTCTTAGTGGAAGGATTTTCTATTATAATTGCATCTTGATAAAGCTCTTTGGAAACATACTCAACAAATATACGTTTAATTCTTTTGTTTAGATCTCTCATGTTATTATATTTGCTTACATTTATCTGTGATTGAAAATATTCATATAAGTTTTCATTTAATTTGTGTTCAAATTCTAAGTTGAATTTTCTTATAATACTTTTCACTCTAAATTCAACAAACTTTTGTTTGTCTTTATTATATAATAAAGTGAATAATCCTTTGTAATCAAATCTGGAACGCAATTCTGGAGATATTTTATTTTGAAAGTTCTCTTTGCTTATATTTGATGTAAAAATTATAATGAATCCATTGAGATCAATTTCATCTGCAAGAGAACTCACTATTTTTCCACTCTCTAATACATCTAGGAAGTAATTAAAAAGGGCAGCATTTGATTTTTCAAATTCATCGATTAAGATAATACCCATATCAGTGTCTCTTACTCTAATAAAGATTTCTCCATCTTCGCTACCAATATATCCTCTTGCGCTTCCAATTAAAGAACTTAGAGAAAATTCACTACTATAGTTTCCAAAGTTAACTTTGGCTAGTTTCTTCTTTCCGCCTAAGCATTTGTAGATAGTTCTAGCAACTTCGGTTTTTCCAACTCCTGACTCTCCCATAAGAAATAAAGATAGAATCTTATGTTCCCCTAATTTGTTGAAGATCCTGAAGTTTTTTACAAGGTCATAGAAATCATCTTTGAATTTCTCATGACCATATAGACTCTCTCTAAATTTTTCAAAGAAAACCTCTAACTCATTTTCGTTCAGATCTATTATTTTTTTATGTTTGGATGAAATAAAATTGCATTTAGAGTTCCCGTCATCTACTTGGTCTCTAGTTCTTCCTTGAATTTTAATGTCGTCAAAATTTAAAAAACAATATCTTAATTCATGTTTGAGAATATCTTCATGTCTTTTATCTGCTATGAAGATTGTTTCTGGATTAGTAAATTGATTTAAAAGTTGTTCGCCGAGTAGTTGAAATTCTTTATAACCTGAGGCAAGTGCAGATATATCAATAATTTGTGTTGTATAATCAAACTCATTATATAAAGCACTATTTGCGATATCTTTAAGAAATTCACCTATACTAATTATAGTATAACCTTCTTCTAACTTGTGCTTTTTATATTCATAAAAAACATCTTTTTCAAAAAAAAGCAATAATTCTTTCATCTTTTCAATTAGTGAAGTATGTTCACATTTTGAACAATAGCAAGCAAATCAATATAATGATAATCTAATCCATCTCCTGAACTTATAAAATAGTTAATTTCAGGATTTTTAAGGGGGTATTGGCTCTCTTGTATTTCATCATCTTCAGAGTTTGTTTTAGCTATATTTTGTAAGCTACCTATTTCTTGAAAGAACTGAAAAGAATTTCTTAAATTATCAATTTTTATTTTCCCTTTATATAATCCTAGTATGGATACTTTTCCTACAAATAAGTCATCGACACTATATGAACTTTCAAATTCATTTTCAAAAGTTAAAGGTATTTTTATCAATAACTTCTCAGATTCTTCAGGAATAGAACCTTTAATTTTGTAAGCATAATCTTTAAACATAGAATTAAAAAGATTTGTTATGTCAAAACCATTAGCTCCCGGTAAAGCCATATCTTTAAATGCTCCACTAGTGAATAGTTTTATAGTTCTAAGTTCTGCTTCATTCTCTAATGATAAGTGAACATTATCTACCATTATAAGTTCTCCTTCATTAATATTATCAAAAGATGTAATATTATTGCTTTTTTCAACAACTTCATTTAAAATGATAGACTTAGTTGTTTTAATTTCAAAGGTTTCTAATACTTTTCTAGAATCAGAACTTTTTGCTTTTTCTCCACCTTCAATCCCGGTGTTAAAGAAATCAAGGATTTTAAATCCAAATTTTGCTTTTAATTCATCCTCGCTTTCTTTACCTTCTCCCTTTGTTACTTCTCTTGCTTTAGATATAATGTTGCTAAGCATCATTTTTATTTCATATACTTTAGGAAAATTGATGTAGTAAATGTTGAAAATCATAAACAGTGTTCTTTGTTGATTAATTAATCGCTTAACCTGTATAGGTAAAGGTATACAAATTTAGCTATTAAACTCTAATTTGCCAATATTTTCTTCTTTATTTATTTGATGGAAACTTAGACGTACAGATTTATATGTAGATTGATAGAATATTACATTTTTCGACCTTTCTTTTTTTTCTTTTTCGATTTTACTATTTTTTCTTCTGATTTTAATGGAAAGTTTGCTCCTTGTGATACTATAGATATGAACGAACCAGATATTTCGTCACTTTTCTGATCGAAAGATGGATTGATAGTAGCCTTGCTTTGAGGGGGAATAGCGATATGGGTATCTGTGTAGAAAGCTTGATTATTTGCTTTTTTGTTTTCAATATTGATAGAAAACAAGTTCTTTTGATTGCTATTCTCATTGATTTCTGTTTTTCTTTCGTTGGATTGAAGTTCATATTCCTGTAGTTTAAGTTGTTCGAATATAGAGCCATTCTGCATCATGTTGTGGTAATTGAATGATTCTGTCTGTTGGCGGCTGTATTTGAATAGTTTATCAAAACCTTGTTCCACCTTTTGGAATAAGTTCACACGGTCAAAGCCACCTGTTACCGTCCCTTTCTTGGTGCTCTTATGGTTGGTTAGCGGTGATAATTTCTTTTTATTCGCTTGGTTTTTACGACTTACTATCAAATGGCAGTGCATATTCAGTTCGTTATCTGAACGGCTACGGTCAAAATGTATCTTCCCATAAAACTTTATATCCGTATCGGATAGCCCTTTATTAAAATTCTTGGCATATTCAGGGATAAACACCTTACGGATATACAGTTTCATAGCTTCGGCTTGTTCTTGTTCTGTATTACCCATCTCTCGAAGTTCATTTTTCGATGGGCTAACATGAATAGCAAAAAACTTAGCATCTGTCTTTAAGAGTTGCCCGATATTGCTATCTATATCTTTTATAACGGTTGATTTGTAGATGTTATCATCTTCCAGATTGAAAAAGCCTTCGGTATAAATACCTTTCTCCATTCTTTCTAAATCTTCATGTTCGAGGTAGTTAGTAAGCTGTCGGCTACTCCCTGAGTTATTATATGTTCCGTTTGATGGTGGAGCAAAGTCTATGTGCATAATCCTATATATTTATCAGATTGCTGATTTCAGCTTTCAGGTTTTCTTTCCTTTTGCTATCCATCACACCACAAGCGGACAGTTCCGAATAGAGTTGTATCAGTTGAAGTAGCTTTTTATAATTCCGTTGATGTATTTGGTAAAGTGCATTAATCTGTTTCGACTGGTTGTTTATCACATCTGCATGATTACAGAACTGCTCACTTAACTTTTTTAGTACGGCTGTTTGTCTCTCCTGACTGGCTTCCAGTTGAGAGAGAATAAGGGTTTCTAAAGTTTTGCCGATAACATCAAAACGCAAAGCGATAGAATTTGTTGCCCGTATCATCGGATTCAGTTGCTCTTCCTCATAGTGACGAATGAAACGGATAATATCATCCTGCCTCTTATTTATTTTCGCCAGTTCCGATTTTACGGATTCAGGTGCTTCGGATGGGTTGATATGCGCCTTATCTATATACCCGAACGCCAACTTTACAACTTCGCTCTTTTTCAGTGAATAGCGTTTGCATATCTTCTCTACCAAAGCTGCCGTTTCCTTGTCTATGGAAATGGTAGTGAATATCGTTTTTCGACTGCTATTGGGCATGATAATTACTTTTTTATAGAAATATGAATAGATAAATACCTGATAATAAGCGTCGCAAAGAAAATGCTTATTACAGGTGTCATTACAGCGTGTTCTTGTAACACGCTAAAGCCGAAGGCTTTGCCCCGCAGGGCAAGAGGGAAGAACAGGACTTGTCCAGTTCCCTCTTGCTCAATTTTGCGAAACGAGCAAAGCCGAAAGGCGTAGCTGTTTCAGCTAAATTAGGGTGGTAGCACAAGGAAGGAACAGCACTGCTTCATTCCTAAATTTGCTACCTTTTGCTTTCACGGTTGATTCTCTAATTGATTAGCTTTTTCAAACTGTTTGTAGGTTTGAAAGTCGGCACGTTCACGAACGAAAGCCCGAATATCATTCGCTCGATAGTAGGTTTTCTTTCCGATGGTAAAGTAGGGTAGTTGTCCGCTTACCCTGTAACGTTGAAGCGTTCGGAAAGATACTTTCAGAAGAAAGGCTAAATCCTGATTATCGAGTATCTTTTCATTATCATCTAATACTTTATCGGTATTGATTAGGGATTTTAAGTCTTGCCCTATTTCAGTGAGTTTTTTGGATAGCTTCTCCATCCATTTCTCAAAGTTTTCGTTGTCTATATACATTTTGCTTCATTTTAAGTTGAACATTCATGATTTTCAATCGATTGATGAAGCAAAGTTCTGAAAATGGATGCAAATAAATTCGGGGCATAGATCACCTATTCCCCGATAAATAATACTTAATACCCTGAATATCTGTATTGAATTCCTATGGAAAATATCCCTCTTCCTTACACTTTTCAATGATTGCAGCTCTCAGTTTATCCAAAAAGGCTGTCCGTTTATCTGGCTTGCGTTTGATTACTTCTTCTTCTTTTTTATAAATATCACTGAATTTTATGTTAAACAGCTTTTCAAAAGCATTGGCTAAATCACTAAAATGTATTTCCTTCCCATCAACTGTTGTAATACATTTTAGATAATAAAGTCCACATACGATTTCCATTATGTCGATGTACTTTGCAATATCTTTATTTAGGTGTAAGGTAGATTTCCATCCAGCTTCAATGTTAATAAAGAATTTGCGAAATTCCATTTGATGATGAAGTAGATCTAGTTCTTTATTAATAAATGAAAGTATCTTATTACATGTTATACTTTTTGCTTCGTAACAGAAATCTCTTCTGATTTCTAAACTATTTTTTAGTGCTTCAAATTCTATGTAGGTAAGATTTAGTTCTCTAATTAAAGTTTTGTAATCTGATTCATTATTCAAAAAGGTAATCACGGATTCTACAAATTCTCTATATGCCATAAGTAATTGGGCTTCATCAAAATTCTCTTTTGTGCAAGAAGAGTTGAGAAGACTATATATATTCTGATCTGAAAGATTCCATTTTGGCATAAGTAATCGAACACGCGTTATATTTCTTGTTTATTGCCTTTTATATTTATTCTTTATTCGTTTCAATAGAAAGTAAATGATAATTTTGTGAAATGGTCTAATAAAGAAAAAATATATTCGTCCAAGCCTATTGTTATATTTGACAATAGTTGTAATCCTAAGTTCCTGTTTGCGATTTTTATACTCACCACACCACATTGAAACATGAAAATCCAAGTGGCTGTCAGTCATTCCAAAAATCTCTTCATGCTCATTTTTATCAGACACCATATCTGTAAATTTACTCTTTGTATCCAATTCCAATGGTTTTACAATAGTGTTTCGTAAATTCATTAACCAATCTATCCATTTAGGAAGTTGGTTAAAAGCAAGATTACGAAATTTTTCAGGTGTTATTTTCTGATTACAAACTATTTCTCTTGAATAGTAATCCACATAATCGGCAGGAAGATACTTTTCAATCAAGCCATTTGTTGGTATGTTTTTCATTTTACTGCTCTTTAAATTTATTAATAACCATATCCTGCAACTCTTTGAACTGTTCCGCTGGTAGAGCTGAACAAACTTGCTGCATGCCAATCAGCATGGAGTATTGTATTATTGCCAAATCCATTGCTTGTTTAGCATCTAATCCGGTTGCTTTATTCAGCTTGCTTGCATATTCCAACCTGATACTGTCCGCTTGCGCTACATAATTTCGCACAATTGGACTAGAATACCCCCACGCCCGTATTACACTTTCGTTTCGGATAGAAGCGTATGCTGCCATATCAGCTAATTTCTGCTGTTGCTCTTTGGGAGTGTTCAATTTGTCCACTTCACGAATAAACCCAAATGTATTTACCTCCAACCAATACTTCATGAGAGCATCAACATACCCATCAATATTCTTAAAATGATGATAGAATGCTCCCTTTGTAATTTCCAGTAAGGTACATAAATTGTCTATTGTAATCTTAGAAAATCCCTCATTTTCTAAAATGTTTAGTCCTATTACGAACCATTGATTTCTATCTACTTTCTTCATAATTTAAACATACCATGTAGTATGGTATGCAAATGTAATCACTTTATTAGAATAAACAATAGCTTGTTTGTCTCTTTTATTATCATTTCCTGTATTTAAGATGCAACTATCTTTAAAGCCATTTGATAGGATAGCCGAGCATACGCTTTAGGTCTTCCATTTCTGCACTATGCCACATTTCATGTTTGAAACACCAAGATAATGCTTCATATTTATTATTAGCTACTGGATGCTTAAACGGAATAGGTTCTAATTGCTCAAATAATATATCATCGTTTAATTGGGATAAATTATCTATGCATATTTTGTGAATGGCATCAAACTGATCCTTTAGCTCATATGCTGGTATCAAGTTTTTTTCTACTGACCTATGTAGGGTTCCCATACCATTGAAGATTTTCACATAATCAACAATAGGTATCAATTCTGCGATTTTAGTATTTCTTCCTGTGATACATGTGATAGCATGGAAGTTTTGACTAATCATTAAATGACCAACTTGCCAAGCAAAATTTGAATCTGTGTTTTGAGGAATTGTGTACCATAAATCTTGTGGTATTTCGGAAATCAAACGATTTACAAAATTCCTCGATTCGATAATCTGTTCTCTTAAAAAATCAATTCTTTTCATTTCTATAAATTTATATACTTATTAGTAAGTAAGTCTTTGAGGCAAAAAAATATTAGATATTTAATAATCCTTCCTGTATTGATTTATACACATCATTTCTTAATACTTTATTCATTTGCAAAGAAGATAGTAATACAGAATGAACCATAAAAGCCTTTGTTCTTGGTGTTTCCACAAATGAAAAAGCATTGTTTTTTAAACCATTATCTAATAAAGCTGTAAGCCATTTCAGAATCGTGTTTACTAATTCCTGCAACTCTTTTTGCATGTTTTCAGGTAAAGTATCATAAGATGGTGAAAGTGAGCCAACTATACAAACCCAATGATTATTGATAAAACTATCATGCATATGAATGTAATTGGAAAACTGCGATTTATAATCCAAACTTTCCCATGCCTTAGTTAATTCGTTGAAAGCATTCAGATTTTCTCTTATTATCTCTACTCCCAAATCCGACTTTGAAGGGAAATAATAATGAATAGCTGCATTCTTTATATTCAATGCTTTAGATATGTCTGCATAGCTAAAAGAATTGTAGCCAATAGAGCGAATTAATTCACTTCCTAACCGTATTATTTCACTTCTTGTATCATTCATGACGTAAATATATGCAATTTACTTAGTAGTAAGTATAAAATCTGCGATTTTAACATCTTGTATGTTCACAGTGTATAATTTCTATCTTCATTTATCCAGCCAGTTATAACCACTTCATACCACTTTCAGACAGTTTAGAAAACGGCTCTTGATTCTTCTTTCATTTGCTGGTGAAATAGAATCAACACGTTTTATAAACCATTTAAAATTAAAAGTATGGAAGTAGTAACCATTGAAAAAAGAACATTCTCGTTTGTCTGCGAGGGGTTCACGGAGTTTGCCAAACGGATAGAAAGTTTATGCAGCACTCATACTCAAAAAGTAGAAAACTGGCTGGATAGTCAGGAAGTGTGTCTGTTGTTGGGCTTTAGTAAACGTACACTGCAATATTACCGAAGTAGTGGAAGATTGGCTTATTCACAAATCGGGAGCAAGATTTATTATAAGTCTTCCGATATTGAAAGAATTATTGCGGACAGTGAAACACAAAATCAATCACCCAAACAAATTACGCTTTATGAAAAGAACTAAAGAAGATTATCCGTCTTTCAACCTGTTTTCCATTGTTGGCACGTGGGAAAGCGTAAATCTGAATCCTACGGTTATCATCTACCGGAACGATAAAGATTATCTTCTCTCTATTATTTATGTATCGGAAACTACCAAACAGGCTTCACCCGCCACATATGAAATACAGAAAGAAGGTAGCTTGTATTTTATTGCTCCTGCTCCTAAACGGATTTACATAGATTATGATCCAGTGAAAGATGTGCTTAACCTTTCATCGTTAGGTGACTATCTGCGTAACTAATCAATCAACCAGCTAGTCATTCAACTGATTAGCCATCCAGCAATCTTGAAATCAATATTTCAATAAAACAATCTTTCAATCATGGAATTAATAAATAAAGATACACCGCAAATCAAAGAATTTATTTCTTCGCTCGATTCAATGCTGAACGGTATTGAATCAATTGTCAAGCACTATAAACCTCACCTGAACGGAGAACGTTTTCTTTCCAATCATGAGGTTTCTAAAAAACTGAATGTCAGTTTGCGAACCCTGCAAGAGTGGAGAGATACAGGGCTAATCCCCTTCATCCAGATAAAAGGTAAAATCATCTATCGGCAAAGTGATATTGACAAACTACTGCAAAAGTATTACTTTGAAAGCTGGAAGGAATAACCTAATCTGCCATCTTCGAAAACATTGTTTTTCGGAATTTAATTTGAATCATTGACTTTTCCAGTGAAGTATTTAGTCTGTGCAAGTCTTTAGATAAAAATACGCTCGAATGCAATGAGAGGAAGATTTTTATCTAAACCGAAGGCTTGGACTTGAACAGGCTAAATACGGAACTTACCTTTGTCAATGCTTCATATTGAGTGCTGGAAAACTTACTTTAAAAAAAATTGAGATAATGAATTTTAAAAAGTAATTTATATATGGATATAGTAGCAATAGAAAGAGTTTCCTTCGATTCTTTTAGAAAGAAGTTGGAACAGATTATATCATTGGCAGATAATACTTCTTTATCTTCCTCTAATATGTGTATTGAGAAAGAATGGATAGAGGGTAGGACATTGGCAGCTTCCTTAAATATTCCTTTACGAACATTACAGTCTTTACGTGAGAGTGGCAAACTTTCTTTTTCGACTGTTGGCAAGAAGGTATATTATAAGGTTGCCGAAGTACAAAAACTATTGGATTCAGGTAGAATAAAAGTAACCACTAAAGAATAATTGCTTATGGACTTATATAGGAATGAGGATAGCCAAGAATTATTGCAATCGTTAGATAGGGCTTTACCTTATATAGAATATGCATTGAAGAATAATAAGCCTATGTTTGAGGGTGAACGGTATTTGACAAGTGAAGAACTTTGTTCTATCCTCAAAATCAGCCGTAGAACTTTGCAGTATTATCGGGATGATGGCATTTTCCCTTTTATTCAACTTCCGGGCAAAGTGCTGTTCCGTGAATCGGATATCAGGAAGGTTTTAGAAGATAGGTTTCGTTCAGCCTATAATATAGAAGATTATCCTCTTTAGTTTTTAATAGAATGAAGATAGAGAAACGGCTACCGTTCTAATGGATTAGGTAGCCGTTTTCATCTTTAGGTGGTTTTAGTAGAGAAGCTCTCCCGCACATTCTGCATATCTCGAAGAATACTTTGGTCTAATACTTTTGCGTATCGCTGCGTCATTTTTGTATTGGTATGACCGAGCATTTTTGCTACATTTTCTAATGATACATTATTAGCTAAAGCGACAACGGTCGAAAATGTATGTCGTCCGGTATGCGTGGTTAAATTTTTCTTGATACCGCATAAATCAGCAATTTCTTTCAAATAACTGTTTAGCTTTTGGTTGCATGGAACGGGTAACAATGTTCCTTTCTTTTTCGCCAGTGGATGCCCCTTGTATTTCTCCAATATGGCTAAAGGTATATCCAAAAGAGGAATGTTGCACATGACTTTCGTTTTCTGTCTTGCTTTCCTAATCCATAAATTCCCCTGATTATCAGTTACAAGATGTTCTGCTTTTAATTCAGATACATCTATGAAAGCTAAACCCGTGAAGCATTGAAATAGAAAAATATCACGTACTAAATCTAAACGAGGAACGTCAAAAACTTTGTTTTGCATAGTTTCTAATTCTTCTTTGGTTAAAAACTCTTTGTGTACTTCCTGCTCGTGGAAACGGATATTGATAAACGGGTCTTTCTCCATCCAATCATTAGCCAATGCCATGTTGGTGATTTTCTTCACTACTTTCATATAACGGATTACCGTATTTTCTTGCAAGTCTTTTTGAGCTTTCAGGAAGTGAATATAATCTTGAATGATGGCATGACTTATTTCTTTCATGGGAATATCCTTTAGATGGTACTTTTTCAAAGCCATCTCTTTGAAATACCGTAAACAAGTATCAAATCGGGAGATAGTTACTTTGGCATAATCCTTGCCAATCAGTTCACGGCATTTGTCGTTATGCTCTTGAAAAACTTCAAAGAACATCATGTGCTTTTCATTCAGCCCAAGAAATCTACGTTTTACTTCCATCGGATTGATAAGTTTTCCTGCATCTTCCATTTCCCTATGAATGTCTAACAATCGTAGTTTAACCGATTCGAGATAGCGGTTAATCTCCATTGATGTAGCATCCCTA
Source organism: Bacteroides fragilis (assembly GCF_019583405.1). Classification (GTDB taxonomy): domain Bacteria; phylum Bacteroidota; class Bacteroidia; order Bacteroidales; family Bacteroidaceae; genus Bacteroides; species Bacteroides fragilis_B. The sequence goes on from NZ_SZUU01000004.1 coordinate 531,305, forward strand.
CCGGTACAACGTTCTTTGGCTTGATTCCATTGTGTAGGCATTACATCCCGTTTGAGTTGCAATTCGGTGAGTTGCCCCTCAATAGTAATGCGCAACATGATGGGCGTTTCACCTGATTTCTTTAATTTGGTTTTCCTAATAAAGAAAAGCACATTAAAAGTCTGTCGTTTCATACTCTAAAAATTAATGGTTTAAAGTTACTGAATCGTGCAGAATAGCAAGAATCAAACGATAAGACAATCAATGACTTATGATACAATTCGTGGTCAATTTCTTCAAGACCCAAATTGGTCACGATTTAGACCAACGGAACTGCATAATTTTGCTAAAAATGTGGGAGTTTTAGGAAAAAGAAAATCCCTGAAATGTTTAATTTTCAGGGATTTACCAAATTTGAAGTCTTTTAAAAGTGGTGCCACCAGGAATCGAACCGGGGACACAAGGATTTTCAGTCCTTTGCTCTACCAACTGAGCTATGGCACCTTTCTTGTTTGCGGTTGCAAAGGTAGTGAAAGTTTTTGATTTTGCAAACCTTAGGGTAATAAAAAACACTGATAAAAAGCTATTCTGTTTATTATCAGTGCTTTTCTTTCGGAATTTTTTATTTATTTTCCTGTAGTGGATTCCATCCCTGAGCTTTTAACTCGAATTCCTGACCATCGCGTGTGATCAGTGCGCAGCCTAATTCGGGCTTTGTAATATGTCCGATCAGGCGGACACCTTCCATTTCCGATACTTTTTCGTGATCGGCAATGGGAACAGTGAAAAGAAGTTCATAATCTTCACCACCGTTCATGGCACAGGTGGTGAGGTTCATATTGAACTCTTCTGCCATAACTGCAGTTTGATAATCGATAGGGATATGCTCTTCGTAGACACGGCAACCTGCTTTACTTTGAGTACATATATGCAATAGCTCCGAAGAAAGTCCGTCAGAGATATCCATCATAGAAGTCGGAACGATATTTGCGGCGGACAGTTTCTCAATAATGTCTTTGCGGGCTTCCGGTTTGAGCTGTCGTTCCAACAAATACTCTTTTCCGGAGAAATCCGGCTGAGCATCCTGTTCGCCTTTAAAGACTGCTTTTTCGCGTTCTAACAGTTGCAGCCCCATATAGGCGGCACCTAAGTCGCCACTGACACAGATCAAGTCGGTATCTTTGGCGCCATTACGGTAAACTACTTTATCTTTGTCGGCTTCACCAATACAAGTGATACTGATGGCAAACCCTGTCAAAGAAGAGGTGGTGTCACCACCTACAATATCGACTTTATATTGTTGGCATGCCAGACGGAGTCCGGAGTAAAATTCATCCATATCTTCCACACTGAAGCGTTTGGAGAGAGCAAGTGAAACTGTGATCTGTTTGGGCGTTCCATTCATCGCATAGATGTCGGAGAAGTTAACCACAGCAGATTTGTATCCCAAATGCTTTAACGGCGTGTAGGTTAGGTCGAAATGTACACCTTCCATCAAGAGGTCGGTAGTCACCAATACTTGCTTGTCGGCAGGATAGGAGAGGACGGCTGCATCGTCGCCTACTCCATATTTGCTTGATTCATTTTCTAATTTAATTCCTTCGGTGAGATGCTTGATCAGTCCGAATTCACCTAAGGTTGCTATCTCTGTTCTCATATATCTTATTTTATGATAAGGAAGTATCTATGCACGGTTTATCAGTTCGCGCATGATGGTGGTCATCTTCGGTTGGGCAGCATCGGCTGCTTTCTGAACTTCTTCGTGTGATACTTCTACAATCTTTCCTTCTACCCCAAGATCTGTTACGACAGAAATGCCGAAAACTTTGATGCCGCAGTGGTTGGCTACAATCACTTCGGGGACAGTAGACATTCCTACCGCATCAGCTCCTAAGATATGGAACAGTTTGTATTCTGCAGGTGTTTCGAATGTGGGTCCCTGTGTACCGATGTATATTCCGTGCTGTACTTTAATGCCTTTTTCTGCTGCAATGGCATCTGCCTTGCGGATCAGTTCCTTATCGTATGCCTCGCTCATATCCGGGAAACGGGGGCCGTACGGGATGTTTTTACCACGTAACGGATGTTCGGGGAAATAGTTGATATGATCAGTGATAATCATCAGATCACCGATTTCGAATTCAGGATTGGTGCCACCACTGGCATTGGACACAAACAATGTTTTGATACCCAGTTCACGCATCACGCGTACCGGGAAAGTCACTTCTTTCATAGAGTAACCTTCGTAGTAATGGAAGCGTCCCTGCATTGCCATAATCTCTTTATTACCCAATTTACCGAAAATGAGCTTACCGCTGTGCCCTTCTACGGTAGACACGGGAAAGTTGGGAATATCTTCGTACTTTATTTCATACTTTTCGGTAATTTCGTTTGCCAGACTGCCAAGTCCGGTTCCCAGAATGATTGCTGTTTCAGGACTTGTGTGCATCTTTCCTTTCAGGAAGGCTGCCGTTTCTTGTATTTTCTCTAACATAGCCAATAATGTGTTGGTTAAAATTATCTTGTTGATTTTGTAATATTTCTACTTCAATGGGTAGGGCATAAATAAATGGTTTCAGCCCTTCATCCAGCTCCTGATGGCACATCAGGCGTGTAGCGTCTTTTTCGGTTGTGACAATCAGGCGTTGCCCTTTTCTTAATTTACCAAATCTCTCTTTTATTTGCGCCAAGTCTCGCTGGTTGAAGTTATGATGGTCGCTAAAAGCGAGTAAGTCGATGTTCCGTGTATGTATTTCCAATTCACGGATGATCGTGTCGGGAGATGCAATACCGGTAATTAGCAGTATCTGTTCCTCTGTCTGTAAAGAGGATAATTTTCTCTCTTGTACAGTGGCACAGTCGGGAAAGACTGCCCACAGGTTTCCGTATCGGAAAGACGAGAAATATAACTGCTGGTAGGGGAACAGATTCAACCTTTTCGTAATAATATTGTAGTCAATAGGTTTGATATCCGGCGGACATTTGGTTACGATGACTATCTGTGCCCGATTTTTGCCTTGTGCAGATTCCCGTAAGCGTCCCGCAGGCATCAAGGTGTCATCGCAGAACAGACGGTGATAATCTGTCAGAAGAATATTTAGTCCTGCTTTCACGTATCGATGTTGAAACGCATCGTCCAACAAGATAACTTCGACCGGAGGCTCTTTAAGTGTGAGTAACCTTTCGATGCCATGGCAGCGGTCTTCGTCAACTGCTACCCGGATATCGGAGAATTTCGATTGTATTTGATAAGGCTCGTCGCCAATACTGCGGGCGTCACTTTCTGCTGTTGATAGTACGAATCCTTTGGTATGGCGCTTGTACCCCCGGCTTAATACAGCCACTTGGAATTCATCATGAAGCAACTTTATCAGATACTCTGTGTGCGGCGTTTTACCCGTACCGCCCACTGCGATGTTCCCGATACAAATTATAGGAACATTAAAACTCTTTGACTGAAGTTTTCCCCAGTCAAAGAGTTTATTTCGTAATGCTACTCCTGCTCCATATAACCATGAAGCAGGATATAGCCATTTATGTATCTTGATAGAGTTTTCTTCCATGCAGTTTGCTATTTCACATTCAGTTCAAACGGAACGCGTGCTTGAATCATGGCGCGTTCTTTTATATTTTTCAGCAGGCTGAAATCTTTATAATAGTCTCCCAGTTGATTTTTCAGCACTTGGGATTCTACATAATTACCGGGTTGGACATCAAGCAACGTAGACAGAATATCCTTTTTGGCAGGATAGGATATAATGGTGTATCCTTTTAAATCGGCTTTTTGTGCAGCTATCTCCAGTGCTTTACCTATTCCACCCAATTCGTCTACCAATCCGATTTTTTTAGCCATCTCTCCGGTCCATACACGTCCTTCAGCTATTTTCTCAATTTTATCTTTAGACATATGGCGTCCTTCGGCACAACGACTTACAAATAAATCATATCCTTGGCCGATCATCATCTGTAGCAAAGCTCTTTCATCGCTGTTTACCGGGCGCATCAGATTGCCGAAGTCTGAGAATTGATTGGTTTTTACTACGTCATATGTCAATCCGATTTTTTCGGTTAATCCTTTAACGTTCGGAATCATGCCGAAGATTCCAATAGAACCCGTCAGAGTGGTTGGCTCGGCTATGATACTGTCGGCAGCACAAGAGATATAATATCCACCGGATGCGGCATAGTCGCCCATCGAGACGATGACCGGTTTCTTAGCCTTCAGCTCTTTTACGGCATGCCAGATCTGTTCGGACGCAAAAGCACTTCCTCCCGGAGAGTTTACGCGTAATACAACAGCTTTTACATCGTCATCTTCTTTCAGTTTACGCAGGTCACGAATCATTTTGCTACCTATAATACCTTCATCAGACGCTGCTGATCCGGCATAATCGGTTATCTCACCGGAAGCATAATATACAGCCAGAATATTCCCACCCTTGTCTTTAGGAACATTCTTTTTAATGTTAACCATCTCTTCGAGTCCTAAGATGGGCAGGCGATCGTCCTCGTCGATTTTCACAAGTGTTTTCAAATAGTCGCGTACGTCATTTTGATAAATCAGCGTGTCGGCCAGTCCACATTTTACGCTTTCGTCTGACGGATAGAACATCAGCATGCGGTCAGCATACATATTCAGTGAATCTTTTCCTATTTTACGTGAAGCGGAAACACCATCCAATATTTGATTCCAGATAGAACCGATGAAAGCTGTAACCTGCTCTCGGTTGGCTGGAGACATCTCTGTGGCGGTGAAAGGCTCCACTGCCGACTTGTAAGTACCTACCTTGAATACCTGCATCTCAATTCCCAGTTTCTGTAATAGATCTTTATAGAAAATAGGTGCTGAAGCGAGTCCGCGCCATTCGATCATGCCTTTGGGGTTGAGCATCACCTTGTCGGCAACACTCGAAAGATAATAAAGTCCTTGCGTATAATTGTCGCTATATGCTACGACAAATTTGCCACTCTCCTTAAAGTCATCCAATGCTTTACGTATCGCCTGTAGCGAAGCGTACGAAGCATCCAGCCATGAGGCTTGTATATAAATGCCCTTTATGTTATCATTTTCTTTGGCTTTTTTGATCGAAGCCAGTATGTCGTCCAGTCCGTATGTATCGGCCGTTTCACCGGTAAATTTACCCAGTAAACCTTCTAAACTCTCCTGAGTGCGCTCAACCAGTGTACCTTTCAAGTCGAGCATCATCACAGAATTCTTCTTTACCACAGTTTCTGTATCCGATGACGAAATGATTCCGACAAGCGTTACGACTCCGATGATGAATAAAACAATGCCCGACAACACGATGCCGGTCACTGTAGCAAGCGTAAATTTAAAGAAATCTTTCATTGTACATATTGTTTTTATGCCAGCTTTTTTAAAGCTAACAAAGATAAATAATTGAGTTGAAATTCATCCCATAAGTCGCATAGTTTTTTGTTTTGTCACGGTTGCGGCATATAAAATGTGAATATTTGAGTATAACTGGAGAGTAAAGAAGAGATTATTGTATGGAGAATAAACAATAAAAAGAGGAAACAGCCTCAGATGGGATATTTCCTCTTTCTATTTCTGAAGAAACTAATATTTATTTCTTAAGAAACGATTCTTTCATTCTGGCAATGTCAGTCAGATAATCCTGTAGGTCTTGTTCATGCTCTTCTTCTTCAGCTAAAATATGCTTTGCGATGTCGCATGTAGTATAGTCTTTACCGTTTGTAAAGTTAGCAATCTCCTGATAACGGAGAATAGCGCAACGTTCGGAAGAGACGTTCTGATTTAGCAGGCTGACAGAATCGAATGCTGTTGGAGAATCGTATTTACAACGAGCCAGTTCAAACCATTTTTTCGGATCGAGTACCGGAACTCCTTCCAATTCGATGATTCGGTCAGCAATCAATTGTGCGTGATGACGCTCCTCTTCAGCATGTTCTTCAAATTCCCCTTGTACATCAGCGCGCATAGCACCTTCTACTACCAATGCACCTACCCAATATTGATAGTATGCCAACCATTCTTCAGATAATGCAGCATTCAGCTGATCAATTAAACTTTTTACATCGAGCTTTCCTTGCAGGATTTTTACACTTTCTTTAGCCATAATTCTTTTGGTTTAGGTTATAAAAATTAAGTTGGTTATGTAACATGGGGTAGGGGATTTTGTTTTCTGAAAGGGTGATTTTAACAGGAAGGCATTTGCTTTAGGGGTATTTGAAGACGTGTTTTTTATATCCGATTCTTAGATCTATGATCCAATCCTTGATACCGTTTTCTCCTGAACTTGTGCTTGTCCTGCTGTTCTCCTGTCTTTTGTAATTGTATTCCTCCCGCTTCCGCTCCAAACCTTATCTTTGAAAATCCGCTGCCTCTGTACTTGCTCTAATCGCAACTATCCCTTTCCGTCCGCCCCTTATCCCTTTTTCCAGGAAACACCCTCTTATCTCTCTATTTCCTTCATTCTCAATTCTTTTCCCCCTTTTGTTTTTCCTCTTCCTATTACTTGATTTAACCCTCTGTTAAATCAAGCCTTTTGTTTTCAAATAACAAGTCTTTTCGAAGTAAAAGCTTTGTTCTTTCCGCCCTCGAAATAAATCTCTCCCCAACCGCATTAACAATGTTAACGCGTGCTTCCGTTCAATTTTTGTTTGATTCCTGTTTGATTTCCGTTCAACTCCCGCCAAGGTTCCCACCAGGTTTTTTGTTTAACCCCGTCGTATTTTCTGTTTAACTCCCGTCAAGCTCCCGTTAACCCCCTATTTTCTCCTCAATTTCCTCCCCGAAACGTCCCTTTCCCTCCCTTTCGCAGCACACATCCTTTCCTTCCGTCCCCTGCAAACTCCCCCTTATATAATATAATAATGTGTCCCTTTCCCTCTTTTTCTTCGCGTCCCCCATAATCCTTTTTTACAATCTCCTCTCCCTCAGCCCTTTATGTTCCGAATCAAAATTTTTTCAAAAAAATACCCTTTTATATTTGGCTTATATCTCCCAATGCCGTACTTTTGCACCCGCTTTCCAGGAGACGGAAAGCATTTATATTTTGACATGTTGCAACGGCGTAGGACCTGCCTTAACGGATAACAAAAATAATTTCCTTTTTATTTGGATCATTATTATAAAAGTCGTTATCTTTGCAGTCCGATTCGCAGAGTGAGGGTCTTTGTCCGACACTTCTTTCCCTTTCGCACAGAGAGGCTTGGAAATAAAAGGCGGGCATTGAAAAAAACTTCCCAAAACATTTGGTAGTTTGAAATAAACCTTTTACCTTTGCACCCGCTTTTGAAACGAAGCAGAATTTAAAAAGAAGAGTTCTTTGAAACATTGATAAACAATACAAGTAGTACAA
>NZ_SZUU01000005.1 GCF_019583405.1 Bacteroides fragilis
CTTCGACCAATGTGGTAACCCCCAACACGAATAAAACGGCGGCATTCAATCCAAACACGACCTTGAGTACAACCATACGCATGGTTCCATTTGCAGGGGCCAGAACGATTACAGTGCATTTCAATACACTGACGGTAGGCGGACGGATTGTGAACAACAACACCGAAATCACGTCCACCCAAAGCGTACAGTTGAAGGAAGGGAAAAGCTATACACTAAAAATACAGTTTAAAAAGGGTCCCGGAATCAATGTGTTGGAGAAAGATATGAATCTTACGCAAAACGGGTGTACGGCTCAGGATAAGAAAGACCTGGCCCAATTAATATGGGCGGACGGGAATCTGAAAAGCACAGGTTCATCTAATTATGTATGGGGAACTTCCACTGAGTATGGCTACTATTATACATTTTATAGTACTTACACTGGAAATACAAGTCAAAATAATACTGACCCATGTACCAAACTTAATGCCTCAACTTATGGTACAGGGTGGCGTACGCCGTCACAAAACGAACTAACTAAACTGTCTCGATGTACAAATAAAGTAATGACAAATAAAGGGATGTGGTTTATGGCCTCTAGTCCTAAAGGGCTTTTTTTATCAGCAGCGGGGCGATCACCTTCCAACCTAGGAAGTACGACCCCACCGCTTCCTTCTGGAAATTGGGTAGATACATATGCTAATTATTGGACCTCGGACCCATATGGAAATGCAGATGGATATGCCTTAGCGTTCGAAACGAATGACTGTTCTGTTATACTACGATCACGTAAATTTGGATGTTCTGTCCGTTGCGTAAAAGGCAACCGAAAATAATATTCACTTTTAAAAAGATAAATCATGAAAACCGAACTCAAAGGCTGGCTTGCGGACAATACCGTGACCACTGACAACAAAGAAGACAAAATCCTGGTATTGGAAAGCGCCGGAAACCTGACGCTATCCGATGTACTGGATGAAATGAAGAAAGAAGATACCGGCTTGCGGGCAGAGACTTTAAAGCATGCCGTCGATCTTTTTCAGCGCACAGTATCGGAATTGGTACTGAACGGATACTCTGTCAATACGGGGCTTTTTCGTGCCGTACCACAGTTTCGCGGCGTGATAGATGGTGGAGTATGGAATCCCGAGAAAAATTCTATCTATGTTTCCTTCAACCAGGATAAGGATTTACGTGAAGCTATCGCACGGACCGGCGTAAAAATTCTGGGAGCCAAAGGTGACCCGGCCTACTTCATCGGCGGTGAAGACGCTGCCACCCGTGCCACGGATGGTAGTGCAACTGCCGGACGTAACTATCGCCTGCAAGGAAAGAATATTAAAGTAACAGGTACAGACTCTGCAGTGGGTATCGTATTGATTGATGAGAAAGGCACGGAAACGAAGTTGCCGATGGATATGATCGCTGTAAACAACCCTTCGGAAGTGTTGGTGTTACTTCCGGCCGACTTAAAAGACGGAGTCTATGAATTACGACTGACTACCCAGTTTTCAACCGGTAATAAGTTGCTGAAAGTACCTCGTACGGTGATACGTAGCCTGGTTATTGGTCTTCCTTCGGGAGGAGATGGTGATATTGTAGATGATCCTACAGCCTGATTCCTGAGGAAGAGGTTTTCCTTACTCGGGGAAACCTTGCTTCCCGGTGGAGGGAAACTATCGTTCCTTGGCTTAGGAAAGAGGATTGTGCAAAAACTCCGCCCTGCACCACTTCACATAAAAGATGAAGCAATGCAGGGCGGAGTTTCTGTATGGGATAGGGTGCCCTTCGTCAGGCTTTATCGTTTTCGTGGCAATGGCAATGTTCGCCCAGCACCCGGTGAGGCAGTGTGCCGTGTCCCAGCAGCTCGATCGGGCAGTTGAAGTTCCGTTCCAGCCATTCGGTGTTGACGCTTGCGGCCGGATGATAGTCCAGTGTTTCGTTCACGCAGGCGATGTTCTTCACCTGTTGCAGCACCGTCCCGATGTCGTGGCTGACAAGGATGATGGCGCAGTCGCGGTTGATCTCGGCCAGCAGCTGGTAGAGGCGGGCTTCGAAGCGCTTGTCGATGTAGGTGCTCGGTTCGTCGAGAATAAGCAGTTGCGGGTCGCTGATGATGGCGCGTCCCAGCAGGGCACGTTGCAGTTGTCCGCCGCTCAGCTGCCCGATAGCGCGGTGTTCCAGTCCCTCGAGTCCCATGAGGAGGATGACTTGACGGGCTTTCTCACGCTGATGGTCGTCGAAGCGGCCGGTCAGCGATTTCTTTGAACTCAGTCCCGACAGGATCACTTCCAGAACCGAGATGGGGAAGGAGCGGTCGATCGAGCTGTACTGCGGCAGATAGCCCGTCGTGAGCGGTTCGTGATGCTTGACGATCTCTCCTCCCGTGGGGCGGAGCAGTCCCAGGATGCACTTGATGAGGGTGGTCTTACCCCCACCGTTGGGACCGATGATGCCGAGAAAGTCACGCTCGTAGACTTCCAGGTTGACATCGTGGAGCACAGTGCGTCCGTCGTAGGCGGCCGAAAGGCCCCGGATGGAGAGGAGTGAGGCAGAAGCTGTTCCTTCCGTATGCTTGTGGCTGTTTCTTTCTTTATCCATAGGTTGGTTGGGGATTGGGAGTTCACCACGGATTACACAGATTAACACAGATTGATATTCTGTCTTGTTGGTTCTGGGATAAAAAGGTCTGTGTTAATCCGTGTAATCCGTGTAATCCGTGGTGAACTCTTATTCATGACTATTCTGTGGTGAATCCGCTGAGGCTCTTCGCTACGTTCAGCATCTCCTCCTCCCAGTCGTACGAAAGCGGATTGATGGGTACCACCCGTGTTCCGGTCTGCCGGGCAATGATTTCAGCGTTGCGGCGGTCGAATTCCGGCTGCACGAAGATGATCCGTACCCCTTCTTTGCGGCAGAGATCCATCAGCCCTTTCAAGTGGGCGGGTGAGGGTTCCTTACCCCCTTCCTCGATGCTGATCTGGTGTAACCCGTAGTCGCGTGCAAAGTAAGAGAGGGCCGGGTGGTAGATGATAAAGGCACGGTCGGCTCCGGGTGCCGACAACGTCCGGCGGATCAGGCTGTCCGTCTGCTCGATGCGTTGGCAGAGCGAGTCGTAGCGGGCTTTGTAATACGCCTCGTTCTCCTTGTCGAGCACGGTGAGCGCCTTGAACGTATTTCCGGCTATGATCAGTGCGTTGGCTGCCGAGTTCCAGATATGCGGCTCCACGCCCTCTTCGTGGCGGTGGTCACCGTGATCGAAGGCGGATTCAAAGATCAGGTCTACCCCTTTCGAAGTGTCGAACACCTGGATGTGGGGCGTATTGTTCATCAGCCGGTCCATCCACGAACGTTCGAAGCCGATGTATCCGATGCGCAGGTACGCCTCGCTCTCGCCCAGCGACACCAGTTGCTGCGGGGTGGGGTCGTATGTTTCGGGGCTGCTGCCTTTGGGCACCATGCTGCGTACAGTGAATTTGTCTCCGGCGATGGCTTCGGTGAAATACCGTTGCGGCTCCATGGTGACGGTGATGATCCGTTCGCCGGTACTATCCTTTCCGCGCCCGGAACAGGCGGAAAGGAGGAGCAGAAAAAGAAAAGCGAAGACGGCCGCACCTCCCGTTCCTCTCCCCGGGAAGGGGAAGGCGGGGGCGACTGTCGGCTGTTGTATTCGGTTGGTTTTCATAATGGTTATCCTTGTTATCGTTTTAGCTCACCACAGAGGACGCAGAGGGCACAGAGTTTTAATCTCTTGCTTCTAAGATATGAAAGAGAAAATGCTCTCTGTGTCCTCCGTGGTGAGAGGTATCTTCTTTGCCCTCAATATTTCCCTTTTGCCGCCCGGAGGGCCCGGAAGCCGCTCTACGGTGAATCCGGCCGCCTGCAGCATCCTCCGTACCACTCCTTTGGCGCAATACGTAGTCAGTATTCCGTCCTTTTCCATCATAACGTACAGGCGGTCGAATAGTTCTTGCGTCCACATCTCCGGCTGCTTCTCCGGTGCGAAAGCGTCGAAGTAGATAAGGGAGAATAGCGGTGAATGATCAGCGATGGACGGTGAATGATCAGCTATCGGTGACGGACACTCCATGCTTGTGAAGTCTCCCTGTATCTTCCTCAGGGTGAAATGTGGAGTGATCCGCACGTCTTCTCCCCAGGGCGCCGTATGGAGAGCCTTCATCCATTGCGCAGCCTGTTCGTCGCCGTTCGCCCGCCGTTCCCCGTTAGTATACCCGAGCTTCTCCACCGTTTCCCACGGCAGGGGATAGAGCTCGATGCCTGTATAGTGTACCTGCCTGCCCGACTTTTCGGCTTCGATCAGTGTGAGCAGTGCGTTCAGCCCCGTTCCGAACCCTATCTCGAGGATGCGGGGCGAGGGGGCGGCGGAAGTCTTCAGCCCCATGTCGATGAAGATATGCGAGGACTCCGTCAGGGCCCCTTTTACGGAATGATAGTGCTCGTCCAGTTCGGGAACGAAGAGAGTGGCACTTCCGTCGGCAGTATATTCAATGATTCTTTCCATCTTTCAGTTCTTTACATAACCAGGTTCAGGGCTTCCTGCATCGCTTTCAGCAGGATGATGTAACGTATCAGTTTTCCGGCAAACATCGAAGCGGTGGTCAGCCACACGTTGCTCCGCATGAATCCTAAGGCCATCGATATCACCTCACCGATGGCCGGCAGGAAGGCAAAGAAAGCCATCAGGGCGCCTTTCCCCCGGAGGAAACGCTGCATCTTGTCTATCTTCTCCTTCTTGACCTTGAAGTATTTCTCAATCCAGTCTACTCTGCCCAGGCGCCCCATGTAATAGCACGTCATCCCTCCGGCTGTGTTCCCTAACGAAGCGGAAATGAGGCAGAGAGCAGGGTCGAGCCCTAATTTCACCAGCCCTAACAGTACGATCTCCGAACTGAATGGGACGATGCTTCCGGCCAGCAGCGCCGAAATGAACAGGCCGGGATAACCCCAGTCAATGAGTATCTGTGAAACGGTTTCTATAAAAGCGTCCATATGTTAAAGCAGAATAAAGCGATGAGGGCAACCATCGAACCGATGAAAAAGAGGTTGGACATCCGGTTGCCGGTCAGTACGAACAAGTGTCCCACCAGAATGCTGACACCAATCAGCAGCAGCGAAAGCAGATCCATGCTCAGGGTGGGTTGCAGCACGATGAACAGGAAGATGCAGAAGTTGAGGAAAATAAGAAAATGCAGATAAGCGCGCGTCCGTATCTTATCCTCGTATCCTGCCACGATGCAATGCACCGAGCTGACCACATACAGGATGAACAGATAACCCAGCGTGACGATTTCCCATAATTGAAAGTCGCGGCTGAAGTCGATGGGCCGGAAGCTGATCAGGTTGACGAACGGCTGATAGAAAAGCGTCATTTCGTTGTGGAAGAACGCATGTCCCAGTAAGAACCAGTAAGGAACGCTCCAGCCTATCATTGCCCCACAGAAGCTGCGGAACGTGAGCGCCTGGAAGTTGGATGCCCCCAACAGCCAGATGGGGATGAAGTACGTCAGTTGCGGAAACACGATGCTGCCCGCGCTCAGAAAGACGAACGAATGGAACAAATATCCGGCAGGCCGGGGGGCCTGATAGCTCTTGAACAGCAAATAAAGTGAGATGAGAAAGGCTACGGCGGCAATGTCGCCCGCATAAAGCAGGTGCATGCCGGGACAGGCCGTGGTGAACAGAAAGTAAAGCGATGTCTGCACAGATGCCCTCATGCGGATGATAGTAAACGTATTGTTCAGCTCTATCAGGAAATAACCGATGCCGGCAAAGAGAAGGAAGCTGATAATGCGGTTGGCCCATGCGGGTACACTTACGATATTCCACAGAGAGTAGGCGGACTCTTTCGCCTCCAGTCCGGGCAGTAGAAAGGAGGTCAGCACCCAGCAGGCAATACACGTAAAGATAACGACAGGCAGTGTGAATCTGCCCGCCGTTATCCGGCCTTGTAGTCTTTGGTTTCTCATTATAAATCGAAGCCGATGTCGCGGCGATAGTTTTTGTCCTTAAAGTCAATCATGTCGGCCACCTTGTAGCATTGTGCCAATGCCCCGGCCTTGTCGTTGCCGTAAGAGCAGATGGCGAGCACACGTCCGCCACTGGTCACCACCTGGCCGTCCTTCATGGCTGTTCCGGCGTGGAACAGGATGCTGTCCGTTGCCCGGGCTGTTTCCAGTCCGCTGATGGCGTACCCTTTCCGGTAGGCTTCGGGGTATCCTCCGCTGACCATCATCACGCAAGTGGCCGTGCGCGGGTCGATGACGAGTGACCGGGTGTCGAGGTTACCTTCGGCCACGCCTTCCAGCAACTCTACCAGGTCGCTTTGTATACGCAGCATCACGCTTTCCGTTTCGGGATCACCCATGCGGACGTTGTATTCAATCACCATCGGTTCGCCTTTTACGTTGATCAGTCCCAGGAAGATGAAGCCTTTGTAGACGATGCATTCGGCTTTCAGTCCGTTGACGGTCGGTTCGATGATGCGGGTGCGCACCTTCTCCATAAACACCTCGTCGGCAAACGGGACGGGGGTCACGCTGCCCATACCGCCGGTATTGAGTCCTTTGTCTCCTTCACCGATGCGTTTGTAGTCTTTGGCTACAGGTAACACCTTATAATGGTCGCCGTCCGTCAGCACAAATACGGAGCACTCGATGCCGCTCAGGAACTCTTCGATGACCACCGTTGCCGAGGCATTGCCGAACATACCGCCGAGCATCTCTTTCAGCTCTTTTTGAGCCTCTTCCAAGGTAGGCAGGATCAGCACGCCTTTACCGGCGCAAAGTCCGTCTGCTTTCAGCACGTAGGGGGCTTCGAGTGTTTCGAGGAATGCCAGTCCTTCGTTCAGTGTATCGGCCGTTACGCTCCGGTAGCGGGCTGTCGGTATGTGGTGGCGCTGCATGAATTCCTTGGCAAACTCTTTGCTGCCTTCCAGCTTGGCTCCTTCCTTCGACGGGCCGATGACGGCAATCTCTTTCAGGCAGGGATTGTTTTGGAAACGGTCGTAGATACCTCCTACCAGTGGGTCTTCCGGGCCTACTACAATCATGTCGATGTTCTCTTCAAGAGCGAATGCTCCTAAAGAGTCGAAATCGGTTGCTTTGATGTTTACGTTTTCGCCTACTTCGGCGGTTCCGGCATTGCCGGGCGCGATGAACAGCTTTTCTACTTTCGGGCTTTGGGCGATCTTCCATGCCAGGGCGTGTTCGCGGCCGCCCGAACCTAACAGTAATATCTTCATGTCTTTTGAGGATTTATATCTTTATAAATAGTCTTCGAAATAACGGGTTATCTTTTCATGCAGATGCACACGGTCGCGTCCCGACACATTGTGCTTGTGGCACGGATAGATGAAGAGGTCCGGATACGTACGGGCATCGATGCAGGCTTTCATGAACGAAAGGGTGTGTTGCGGCACGCAAGTATCGTCATGGTCGTCATGGATAATCATCAGGTGTCCCTTCAGGTTACCCGCCAGGTTTTTCAGGTTGCACTCCTTGTATCCTTTCGGGTTGCTTTGCGGAGTGTCCATGTAGCGTTCGCCGTACATCACTTCGTAATATCCCCAGTCGATGACCGGACCGCCGGCTACACCTACTTTAAAAATCTCGGGATAGCGGAGGAGGAGGGCGGTAGTCATGTGTCCGCCAAAACTCCAGCCGTGTACTCCGATGCGGTTTCCGTCGACGTAAGGGAGGCTTTTCAGGAATTCGGCTCCTTTCACCTGGTCTCTTCCTTCTTCGATGCCCAGATGGCGGAAAGTGACGTTCTCAAAATCGAGTCCGCGGTTGTCGCTTCCGCGTCCGTCCACGGTAAACAGGATGTAACCTTTGTTGGCCATGTAAATGTCCCAGCCGCGTGCGCCATTCTGCCAACCATTGGTGACCATTTGTGCATGGGGACCGCCGTATACATAGACGATGGCCGGATATTTCTTGTTCGGGTCGAAGTCTGCCGGCTTGATCAGGCGGTAATACAGGTCTGTTTTGCCGTCTGCCGCTTTGATGGTACCGGTTTCGATGCTTGGCATCTTATAACCTGCAAAGGGATCGGCTGCCGTGAGCAGGTTGACACTTTTACCGCTCTGTACGTCAAGGATATTGATGCTGCGCGGAACGCTTGGAGAACTGTACTGGTCAATCAGGTAGCGTCCCGAAGGGCTTAGTTTGCCGCTGTGCACACCTTCGCTACTGCCCAGAGGAGTGCGTGCTCCGGTTTTTATATCCACGCGGAACAGGTTGCTCTGCAAGGGCGAGAACTCCGTGCTTGCTATGATAATCTCCTTCTTCTTGGCATCGAAGCCCAGCACCTCCTTAACCAGCCATTCGCCTTCGGTCAACTGGCGGAGTTGCTTGCCGCTTGTGTCGTACAGGTAGAGGTGGCTGAAGCCGTCTTTCTGACTCTGGTAGATAAACTTACTGCTGTCCCAAGGTAAGAAAATAATCGGGTCTTGAGGTTCTACATACTTTTCGTTTTCCTCTTCAAAGAGAGTAGCCATCAGGTCGCCTGTCTCGGCGTTATACTGGCAGAGCTTAGCGTGATTTTGGTCGCGGTTCAGTTCGATCAGGTAGAGGCTCTTTTCATCCGGTGCCCAACTGATATTGGTAAAATAGCGGTCGGTCGGGTCTCCGGCATTGAGATAGATGCTTTTCCCGGTAGCAGGGTTATAGATGCCGACTTTCACCTGGTGGCTGGTCATTCCCGCCATCGGGTAACGGATGTTGTTGACTTCGGCAATAGGAGTGGTGATGTCGACCAAAGGATATTGGGCTACCATGCTTTCGTCCATGCGGTAGAAAGCGAGCAGATTGCCCGAAGGACTCCAGAAAGTTCCTTTTTTGATTCCAAATTCGTTACGATGGACAGACTGACCACATACGATGCCTTGTGGTTCGTTGGTTACGGCTTTGTCGTCTACATAAAGATTATTGCCGATGGTATAGGCCACATGCCCCGTTTCAGGCTGATAATCTCTGTTGACACCTTCTTTGGGCACTGGGCGTGTACTGGTAATCTCGCGGTAGTCGAAATCGTAAACGATGTATTTGTCCGGCAGGCTGATCAGCATCAGGCTTTTCTTCGGCCATGGGAAACTGACGTTGTAGAAGTGTTGCAATTTACCGTGTTTGCCGGCTTCCAACGTCCTGTTTACGATGTTACGGGTGGTTAGTGGTGTTTCCTTCCCGTTTTTGGGATTTATCATGAACACTGCCTCTATTTCCGGTTTGATACACTCATCGCCCCACCATTGCAGGCCGGACAGATTCTCTGCAAAACGATAGGTGGCTCCGCCCGGGATCAGATCTTCCAAGGTCGGCGTTTTCGGTTCCTGTGCCATAACGTTTGGTATTAGTAAAGATAAGAGCATTACTAATAAAGCATTCTTTGGTTTACTGTTGGTTTTCATGATTTGCTTTATCATTATTTAGATCCTTTGATTTGTACTCTGCCCAAGTTCGTCGTTCTTGACTGGATGACAGCGCTTATCCGGGCAAGAACGATGTGCTCAGGTACGAAGGGCCGGATGGCAGCCGATTCATCCATTTACAGGCTTCTGTCGGGAAATAGCTTAGTCTTCCTGAGGTTTTTCGATTCTTGGTTCACGATTCCCTTTAAATTCTCTCGGTTTTCTGTCTCCGTATCCCGAACTACGTTCTTCACGCGGTCTTCTTTCTCCTCTGAATCCGCCTTCTTCCCGACGTGGCTTGAATTCTCTTCTCTCTCTTGGAGCACGTTCGCTGTTTTCATCACCACCTTCCTGACTCTTGAATTCCTTATATTTACCGTCGAAAATCTGATATTTACGGAATTCACACTCCAAAGGACCATTGAATAACGGGGTTTTTATACTTGGCTTCAGACCGATCTGATCGAAGCATTCTTCACGGTAAGATAGTATCCATGCGTCGTTTCCGACAAAAGCATGTTTGAGTCGCTCACCGATCATATTATACAGTCCCAGAAGGTCGTTGGTGGAAATACGTTCTCCGTAAGGGGGATTGGTTATGATAATCGACTTTTCAGCCGGTTGTTCAAATTGCTGGAATGGTTGCAATTTCAGGATAATGTCTTTCGATACTCCTGCTGCCTTCACATTATGAGTTGCTATCTCATTGGCTTTCGGGTTATTGTCGTAACCATATATCTTATGGGTGAACTCGCGTTCCTGGCTGTCATCGTTGTATATCCGGTCGAACAGATCCTGATTGAAATCTCCCCATTTTTCAAAAGCAAATTCTTTTCGGAACACTCCCGGGGCAATATTACGCGCAATTAAAGCTGCCTCGATAGGAATAGTACCCGAACCACACATTGGGTCAATCAGGTCACATTCGCCTTTCCATCCAGTCATTAAAATCATACCGGCTGCCAGAACCTCATTCAGTGGAGCTTCTACAGCTTCCTGGCGATAACCTCTCCGGTGAAGTGATTCACCCGAAGAGTCGAGCGAGAGGGTACAGGTGGTCTGTGCAATGTGGATGTTCAGCAGTACATCCGGCTTGCTGATGCGTACAGAAGGACGCTTTCCATTCAATTCACGGAAATAGTCGACAATGGCATCTTTTACTTTGTAAGAGACGAACTTGGAATGACGGAATTCATCGCTGAATACTACTGCGTCAACGGCAAAAGTTTTGTCTACATCCAATATCTCTTCCCAGTGAATGGCTTTGATCTGTTCGTAAACGGCATCAGCGTCTTTTGCGGTGAAGTGCTTGATGGGTTTTAAAATACGAATTGCAGTACGCAGGCAGAAGTTTGCTTTGTACATCATCTCTTTGTCACCGGTAAAAGAGACCATACGGCGTCCTATTTGTACGTCGTTTGCTCCAAGTGTTGTCAATTCCTCTGCCAGTATCTCTTCCAGTCCCTGAAAGGTTTTGGCAATCATTTCAAATTGTTCGCTCATAAAATGGATAACATGCCAGTGTGCTAATGCTGCGGTTATGTACCGTGCGACCGGCGTTTTAATGTTGTTAATTAAATTATTTTTTTGCTTTTGTCTGTACAATTCTTGCTCCTGCCGGTATGTTTTCGGTGACCCAGATGTTACCGCCTACGGTGGCATCACGTCCGATGGTAATTCGTCCTAGGATGGTGGCATTGGAGTAGACAATCACATTGTCTTCCAGAATCGGGTGGCGTGGAATACCTTTAATCGGTTTGCCGTCGGCATCCAGGGGAAAACTTCTTGCACCCAGTGTCACTCCCTGATAGATCTTCACGTTATTGCCAATGATACTTGTGGCTCCGATCACCACGCCGGTACCGTGGTCAATTGTGAAATGTGTGCCGATTCTTGCACCCGGATGTATATCGATTCCGGTTTCACTGTGTGCCATTTCGGTAATGATACGCGGAATTAGCGGTACTCCTAATTCCAGGAGTTCGTGCGCGATGCGATAGTTGCTGATTGCTTTAATGGCGGGATAGCAGAAGATCACTTCACCGAAACTTTGTGCGGCAGGGTCGCCATTGTAGGCTGCTCCCACATCTGTGGCCAAAACACGACGCAGATGGGGTAGTTTACTGATGAACTTAGCTGCCAGACGGGCGGCTTCTTCACGTTTTGACTCGGTGCATTCATTGCATTGGCCACCGTTACCAAAACACAGTCCGGCAAGAATTTGCTCTGTGAGCAGATTGAACAACTTTTCTACATTGACACCGATATGGTAGTTGATAGTTCGGCTGTTGACTGTTGAATTTCCGTAATATCCCGGGAAGAGAATGGAGCGCGCTAATTCGATAACATCGCACAATACCCGTGGCGAGGGCAATGGCTCACCGTCTTTATGTTGGTGAAACAGTCCTTTGTATGATTCGCTTTCCGATAGCTCATCGACTGTTTGTGTCAGGATGTGAGTGAAGTTCAGTGGACTCATTATGAGACTATTCTAATTATATTGGCTACAAAGATATGAATAATTGCGCATAAAAAGTAGTACGTTTGTTATTGAATTTAAAAAAAGGATGTATTTTTGTTGGGTATTACACGTGAAATCAAAACAATGAGGCATAAAACAAACCGGGCAATTGTATTTTTTTGTTTGTTATTACTGTTAACGGGCTGTAAACAAAACACAAGCCATTCTGATTTAGCTTTTCCGGGCATGAGTTCGGACTCTGTGGAACGGTGCGCCCAGGATTCATTGTTTACCAATACTCAATATTCACGTCATCTGTTGCGACAAGCCTTGTCGGGCACCTCTGACAGCCTATCCTATTACCGGCTTTTATCATTCTATTCCAAATCTTATTTTGTTACGGCGGATTTTGATTCAATCTGGTATTATAATCAGTTTATTAAGCGCTTTTGTGACAAGGTTACACCTTCGCCGGAGGTGCATGATTTACTTTCTACCGTCTATAATATGGAGGGTAACGTCCTGATGCAGCGCACCCAGCCCGACTCTGCAATTATTTCCTATGAAAAAGCATATAGAGAAAGGTTACAAGGAAAGGAACCGGACTATCTGCCGGACTTATGCATAAATCTGGCAGATGCCAATGTTCATAAAGGGGATTATACGTATGCTGCGTATTATTATCGTCGGGCCTTGTTTCTTTGTGATTCTCTCGGATTGCCGGATCGTAATAAGTTTCCGGTTTACTATGGTCTTGGACAGACATACATGGAATTACGCGATTTTGAACTTTCCAATCATTATTATGAGTTGGCCGGGGCTTTTTTTGACCGGATGAGTGTTTCTGAGAAATGGACTTATCTGAATAACCGGGGAAATCATTTTTATTATAAGAAAGATTACCCTCAGGCTGTCTGTTACATCAGTCGTGCATTGGATGTGGTAGAGTCTTATCCGCAAATGGTTTTTGAGCAGAATCTGTGTAAGGCAAATCTCGGTGAGCTTTATGTGATAACTAATAAACTGGACTCTGCGCAACTATACCTGGACGAAAGTTATAGGTTCTTCTCCGAAATCGGGAATCAATCGGCACTCTATTACATAGAGACACAAATGATTGAGCTTGCGCTCAAAAAGGGGAATGTAGCTCTTGCCGGACAAATTATCAAGCGCTCGGCCAATTATGGGCATATAGATGCCAATATGATAAACATACGTAATCACTACCTTCAGCATTATTACGAACGGGTAGGGGATTATAAAAAGGCTTATGAATATCAGAAATACGATCTTCAACTTAATGATTCTATTCGCAATGAACGGGTTCGTACTCGCGTTGCAGAATTAGATATGCGTTATCGGCAGGATACGATTGTGATGCGTAGAGAGTTGGTGATTGAGAAGCAAAGAGGAGAGATGAAGGAACTGAAACTGACAGCATATATATGGGCTTTGGTTTGCATTGTATCTGTTGTCGTAGCAGGATGTATTTATTGGTATATGAAGAAGAAGCGCATGTTTCTTCAGGAACGGCATATCAATCAGATCGGGCGTCTTCGCATGGAGAATATTCGAAACCGTATTTCACCCCATTTTACATTTAATGTGCTGAATCGTGAGATTAGTCAGTTTAAGGGTGACGGGGCTTTGTGTGATGATCTTACGGAGCTGGTCAGGCTGCTTCGTAAGAGTTTGGAGTTTACGGAGAAACTTAGCGTTTCTCTTTATGATGAACTGGAATTTGTGAAAACCTATATTCGTCTAGAGCAGGGACGGCTCGGAGATGATTTTTCAATGGATATAAAGATCGAAGGGGGCTTGGATATTCAACAAGTGATCATCCCCTCAATGATTGTACAGATACCGGTAGAGAATGCGTTAAAACATGGGCTGTCCGGAATCGAAGGTTTAAAGTCGCTCCGCATATCAGTCTGCCGGAGAGGCAATGGTATACTGGTTGATATTTGTGATAATGGGCGTGGATATTCACCACAAACTATGTCATCTGCGCGTGGAACAGGAACAGGGTTGAAAGTGCTTTATCAGACTATTCAACTATTAAATGATAAGAATCGCGAGAAAATACGTTTTGAAATCAAGAATCTGGTGAATAATGGACAGACCGGGACACAAGTTCTAATCTATATACCATTGGATTATTCTTACAATTTATAAAGATAGGAAATTATGTATAAGGTGATCATTATAGATGATGAGAAGGCGGCTATTGAGACCTTGCGCCGGGATCTGGAGGTGCAGGCTGATCTGGAAATAAAAGGGACTGCCGGGAATGGCGCAAAAGGGAAGAAACTTATTATGGATATACATCCCGATCTTTTGTTCCTGGATATAGAGTTGCCTGATATTCAGGGAATCCGTTTGCTTAGTGAGATTCGTGAACAGGTGTTGTGGGATATGAAAGTCGTTTTCTATACTGCCTATGATAAATATTTGTTGCAGGCATTACGTGAGTCAGCCTTTGATTATCTACTGAAACCTTATGATGCGAAAGAATTGAATCTGATCATTGAACGTTACCGCAAGGCAATGGCCTCTACTCAACCTATACCGTCTTTTGCTTCTGCTATAAGTACTTTGGTGCCTGGTAGGGACCTGTTTATGATTAGTACAGTAACAGGGTTTAGATTTCTTCGCCTTGAAGAAATAGGTTATTTTGAATATTTGAAAGATAAGCGGTTGTGGCAGGTGGAGCTTTTTAATCAAACGAAACTTTGTCTGAAGAAAAATACGACGGCTGACGATATAATCGGTTATTCTAACGCATTTGTACAAATCAGTCAGTCGGCTATTATCAATATCAATTATCTGGCCATGATAAAGAGTAAACAGTGCTTGCTTTATCCCCCTTTTAGTGATAAAGAAGACTTAATTATTTCACGCGGATTCTTGAAAGAGTTACAAGAACGCTTTTGTATTATTTGAAGTTTTTCTGTCGGATAAACTCTTATTTTACCGCTTATACTCTGGCTGTAACCATATAATCGGCTTTCTGATAAAAAAGAGTTGCTATGCTTTTACTTTGATTGTATCTTTGTGAGGTACGATTACTCTTAAAAAAACAACCGAAATGAACAGTATTAAACAATTCTCTTGATAGTTAACTGGTTGGGTAAAGCCGGAGCTTTTTGTGAAAAAACTCCGGCTGTTTTATGATGTTGTTATCTCAAATAATCTTTTTTATTTCTTCTTATGTTTCACGTGACACAAAAAAAGACCGAAGCTCTCAGCAACGGTCTTTTTTAGAGTATTTAATGTGTTAGATCTTTAAGAAAGAGTAAAGTGTTTGGAGATTATAGATTAGGGTTATCCATTGTAACGGTCATCTCCGGAGCCAGTATAAATTCACTTTTCCGGTTATTCCATTTATAATAGTTTGTGGTAATGGTTTTGCCTTCGTACGTATAGCGAACCAGCAAATCGTTCTCCCAATTATTTTTATTGCTGTTCCATTTCATAGTCTGACTTTCAATCATGCGTTTATTGTCATCGTATTTATAGTTATATTTCATATAATTGGCCAGGGAAGAGCCTTCTTTCTTATAAACGGTTTGTCCTATTAACATGCCGTTTTCTTCTTCGGAGTTATAAATAAGATTGTTATCATAGTTCCGGGCGGAAACTGCAACGCTGCTTACCAAAAGAACTGCTGACAATGCTACTGTTTTTAAAAATCCTGTTGTTTTCATGATATCTGTTTTTAAGTCTTTAAATTGTCATATTTCTACCATTTGTTGGCTTTAACGGTGGCAAAGTTACATATTAAACGGATATAAATGCATAAAATCGAAGAAAATTTATCATATTGTCAGTGTTGAGGCCTTTGAGTTACTTTCTTTTTGATAAGTATGCTGACAAAAAGATATCCGGCAGATTGTTTGCCGGATATTTATATAAACAGTAAGCATTTTTAGATGGATCTTTCATAGCTTTCTGTACGAATAGTTAATGATTGTTATCAATGTGCCTCCAGCCAGTTTGTACCCCATCCGCAATCTGCTTTTAAGGGAACATGCATACGGTAGGCTTTCTCCATTTCCTCAATAACCACTTGCTCTACCATTTCTTTCTCTTTTGCCGGTACACTGAAATTCAACTCATCGTGTACTTGCAAAATCATTTTTGCTTTCAGGCCTTCTGCTTTGAAGCGTTCATAAATACGTGCCATAGCAACTTTGATTATGTCAGCTGCGCTTCCCTGTATCGGAGCATTGATGGCATTTCGCTCTGCGTATCCGCGTACTACGGCATTACGGGAGTTAATATCCGGTAAAAAGCGTTTGCGATGAAAAATCGTTTCCACATAACCGTGCTCGCGTGCCACCTGGATACTCTTGTCCATATAGGATTTTACTTGCGGATAGGTTTCAAAATAACCGTCTATCAGCTCTTTGGCTTCTTTGCGGTCGACATTCATGCGTTCCGCCAGGCCAAATACGGAGATACCGTAGATAATACCGAAATTGGCAGTCTTGGCCTTACGGCGCATATCGGCGGTAACCTCTTTTATATCTACCTTATAAATCTTGGCAGCTGTAGCCGCATGAATATCATAGCCACTGAGGAAAGCATCGATCATGTTTTTATCTTTACTCAGGTGTGCCATTATGCGTAGCTCAATCTGTGAATAGTCGGCGGAGAAGAAACTGCAACCGTCATCCGGAATAAAAGCTTTGCGTATCTCTTTACCGTCTTCGTCCCGGATCGGGATATTCTGCAGGTTAGGGTTACTTGAACTCAATCTTCCTGTTGCGGTAACGGTCTGGTTAAAGGAGGTGTGTATACGTCCGGTTTGGGGATTGATCAATTGCGGCAGAGCATCGATATAAGTACTTAATAGTTTCTTAAGTCCCCGATATTCCAGAATCTTACCGATGATGTCGTGCTTATTTCGCAAGCTCTCCAATACCTCTTCTGAGGTGACGTACTGTCCGGTTTTTGTTTTTTTAGCTTTCTCTACTATTTTCAATTTATCAAAAAGTATCTCTCCTACCTGTTTGGGAGATGCAATGTTGAATTCTCCTTCGGCGAGAGTATAAATTTCTTTTTCGATACTTTGCAGTCTCGTAGTGAAGTGTTCCGACGATTGTTTCAGAGCCTCCGTATCTAAACGCACTCCGTTGCTCTCGATATTGACAAGAACAGGGACCAGAGGCATTTCGATTTCATAGAATAACTTCTCGGCATCATTTTTCTTTAATTCCTGTTCCAGTATATTTTTAAGTTTTAGTGTAACGTCTGCATCTTCGCAGGCGTACAGATAAACTCCTTGAGGGGAGAGGTTGCGCATATTTTTCTGCCCTTTGCCTTTTGGCCCTATTAACTCTTCAATATGTATGGTTTGATAATGCAGATAGATTTCAGCCAGATAATCCATGTTATGACGGAGTTCGGGTTGGAGGACATAATGTGCTACCATGGTATCGAAGAGTTTACCTCGGACTTCAATCCCATAGTTTTGCAGAACGAGCATGTCGTACTTTATATTCTGACCGACCTTGAGTGACTTCTCGTTTTTGAAGACAGGTTCGAATTCCCGAACGATTTTGATTGCCTCTTCCCGTTCGGCAGGTACCGGAACGTAAAATGCTTGATTTTCGATAATACTAAAACTCATTCCAACCAATTCTGCATCCATTGGATCCGTTCCGGTGGTTTCCGTATCTAACGCAAGAATTTCGGATGTAAGTAGTTTTTTAATAATTTCGTTTCTTTTCTCCTCTGTATCAATTAATTGGTAGTCGTAGCTTAATGAATTTAAGCTTTCCAGATTTGATTTTTTTTCTTCATTCGTATGATCGGGCGTAAATTCTTCAAAGAGATTGCCTTGAACCGGGCCGTTTTCCTGATTAAATAATGTACCGGCGATAGGGGAGGCAGGTGATGATTCTTTTTTGAATATCCGTTCCATCAATGTGCGGAATTCCAGCTCTTCAAATATTTTACGCAACGTGTCCTCGTCTGCTTGTTCACGGACGAGTGAGTTCATATCGAGCCGGATAGGTACATCCACTTTGATTGTTGCCAGGAATTTGGAGAAAAGAATCATTTCCCGATTCGTCTCGACTTTTGTCTTCAGTGCTCCTTTCAACTGATCGGTATGTTCAAGCAGATTTTCTATACTCCCAAACTCGGCAATTAATTTTTGGGCAGTTTTTTCTCCCACACCCGGACACCCCGGAATATTATCGGAAGAGTCGCCCATCAGTCCGAGCATATCTATCACTTGTGCCGGCGATTGAATCTCGAATTTAGCTTTTACTTGTTCTACCCCCATAACTTCAAATTCTTTGTCTCCATATTTGGGGCGATACATAAATACATGATCCGTTACCAACTGACCATAGTCCTTGTCAGGAGTCATCATATAAGTAGTGATACCCTGATTGCCGGCTTCTGTTGCCAGAGTTCCGATTACATCGTCCGCTTCATATCCCGCTACCTCCAGGATGGGGATTCGGTAAGCCTTGATAATATCTTTTATAATAGGTACCGAAAGACGGATTGCTTCCGGAGTTTCTTCGCGTTGAGCTTTATATTGTTCAAAAGCTTCGTGACGAAATGTAGGTCCCGGTGGATCGAATGCAACTCCAATGTGGGTGGGGTTCTCTTTCTTCAGCACCTCTTCCAGAGTGTTTACGAATCCCAGTATGGCTGAAGTATTAAAACCCTTGGAATTAATGCGGGGATTTTTAATGAACGCATAGTACGCCCGATAGATAAGAGCATAAGCATCCAAGAGGAATAGTTTGCTGTTTTGATTCATATTTTTCAGTTTTTTCATGGTAAAAGTACAAAAAAATACCGTATTAACCGTTTTATTATTACTTTTGTGCTCAAATAGTGTGTGCATGGATAGCTTATCTTTAATAAAGTCCCCGATTATTACGGAGCTGGAAGATTTCAAAAATCTATTTGATAGTTCTCTGTCCAGTTCAAATCTTTTGCTTAATAATGTGATTGCTCACATCCGGCAGAGGAATGGTAAGATGATGCGTCCTATCCTTGTGTTGCTTGTAGCAAAGCTTTACGGAGAAATAAAGCCTGCGACTTTACATGCGGCGGTATCCCTTGAACTTCTTCATACGGCAAGTCTGGTACACGATGATGTGGTAGACGAAAGTACAGAGCGTCGCGGACAGTTATCAGTAAATGCTATTTTTAATAATAAAGTAGCAGTGCTGGTAGGCGACTTTCTTTTGGCAACAAGTCTGGTGCATGCCGAACGCACTCGCAATCATGATATAATTGGTGTGGTAGCGTGTTTGGGGCAAGATTTGGCGGAAGGGGAGATACTCCAACTCTCTAATGTTAGTAACCGGGAATATTCCGAGACAATTTACTTTGATGTGATCCGTAAGAAGACGGCTGCTCTTTTTGCTGCATGTACCAAAGCTGCCGCTCTTTCAGTCGAAACTACCGATGAAAAGGCTGAATTTGCACGCCTTTTTGGTGAGAATATTGGAATTTGCTTTCAGATTAAAGACGATATATTCGATTATTTTGAGAGTAAAGAGATCGGTAAACCGACCGGAAATGACATGTTGGAAGGTAAGCTGACTTTGCCTGCTTTATATGTGCTTAATACCACTACTGATGCATGGGCTCAGGAAATGGCGCTTAAGGTAAAAGACGGTACGGCTACAGTAGACGAAATTACCCGTTTGATCGAGTTTATCAAGCAAAACGGAGGAATAGAATATGCTGTAAAAGTGATGTATGAATACAAAGAGCGTGCTCTTGATTTATTGCGTACTCTACCGGATTCGGCAGTGAAGACGTCCTTGATTACATACTTGGATTATGTAGTCGATCGTGATAAATAAGTTTCTTATCTATTTCAGTGTTCTCTTTTTCCATGGACTATCCGGGTTCTCTGTGGCTTGGCGGTAAAGATGGATGCATTGTTCCTGTTTTCCTTTCTCTGTAGCCTCCATTGCTTGTCCTAATAAGAAACTTTTTCCTACTTCAGTCCAATTATTAAACGCTTGTGTGCATTGCCGTCCGGCCGAGCAGATATAGTTCCATGCAAGGCTTTCTTCTATAAATCCCGCATCATAGGCTATGCGTATCAGGCATACCATTCTCCCCATATCCCATGCAAGCACCCCTCTTTTCAGGTCTTCTTCTACGATTTCTATGGTTTGATCGGATTTTATACAAGTGATGAAATTATGTAGATTGTTGCATTTTAGAATGAAAAGTTCTATGCCGAAGAAACGTTCCCGTATTCTTTTTTCCAATTCTTCCGGATTATATTTTGCTACTAAAAAGGGTAGGAGAATGCTGAATGAGGTGCGGTCACCTTCATCATGCAGGAAGTGGATCATCTCGATAACAGCCGTTTCATTTTTGATTCTGGGACTTCTTAAAAGAAGTTTAGATAAGGTTTCTTTGCTTGCTCCGGTTGTAAGACTATCTACGTAGAGATTTTCTTGTAAACTGGGAATCAAGCTGATTAATAGACCCGTTTCTTTTGCGTTCTCTAAATTCTCCCTTTGTTGGTTCCGGTTGAATTGTTGAAATAATGCTTGTTCTGCCATACTCTTGTTTATTTTAATTCTTTGTTAACCGAAAAGCGTGAGAACTGTTGCTCTGTATCTTTCCTGGGGCTTCGGCAAGCCGTTATGATGATACAAGCAACAGTCTCACGCTCCGTTCGATATATAACAAGAGTATATACGTGAAGGTGCGTGAGACCCGTTTGCTTATTACCTTTCATAACATGAATTTTGCCGAATTCCAGGAAAAAGATAATAATTGAAACGTTCTCTAATACAATGAATTAGCCTATTCTCTATGGGCTAATATCAGCACAAAGATAGAAAAATCTTCTGACTTCTTCGTAGGTAACTTTAGTTTTTCTTAAATAAAAATACCGTGTCACCCCACATTAATAAAAGGGACGACACGGCATGGCATATTTGATTGCTAATGTGTAGCCTTTAGAAGAATTTTAGTTCTTCACCTTTGATTTCAGACAGGAGCAGATTTGCCAAACGGCTGGTTCCCAAACGGAACAGTTTGTTACTGAGCCATTCTTCACCTAATATCTCTTTTACAATGGTATAATAAATCAAGGCATCATTTACGCTGTTAATACCGCCGGCAGGTTTAAAACCTATTTTATTTCCGGTTTGTTCGTGGTATTCTTTAATGGCCTGGCACATTACATAAGCTGCTTCCGGAGTTGCTGCCGGTTGCTGTTTTCCGGTGGATGTTTTGATGAAATCGGCTCCGGAATACATCGATAGAATAGAAGCTTTTTTAATGTTAGAGGCAGTCTTTAGAGCCCCTGTTTCAAGGATTACTTTCAGATGATGTTCTTTACAAGTTTCCTTTAGCTCCATAATTTCTTCACACATCGTTTCGTAGTCACCGCTTAGAAATGCCCCTACAGGAATTACGATATCTATTTCGTCGGCTCCGTCAGCCACTGCCATTGCGGTTTCTGCTATCTTTATTTCAGTAAATGTTTGCGAAGAGGGGAATCCGCCTGATACGCAAGCAATATTTACACCTTCCACTTCGAGTGTATCTTTTACCACCTGTGCAAAATTAGGATATACACAGATTGCCGCAACGTTCTTCAGATCAGGAAATTCATTATCGAACTGATTCACTTTTTCAGTGAATCTCATGACGCTTTCATCGCTGTCTGTCGTATTGAGTGTAGTCAGATCAATGCAGTTGAAAAGGAATTTTTTTACCTCCTCCGTATTGTTCTCCGGTACTTTTTTATCGATTAATGCTGCAACTTGAGCCTGTACGTCAGCATCGTTCAGTTGCGTGTTGTACTTAGCCAGAGCGGTCAGGTACTTGTCTTGAGGAGTATCATTCATTTCCATGTTCTCTCAGTTTTGGATTGTTGATATGTCTTTTATTATCTCTTTGAGTTTTCTTTTCCAGATTTCGTGCAAATGCCTCTGTGAGGTTTACGCCGGTTTGGTTCGCGATACACAGGAGCACCCAGAGTACGTCTGTTATTTCGTCACTGATGTTGTCTTTTTCGCCTTCCTTAAAAGATTGATCGCCATATTTGCGAGCCATAATGCGGGCCAATTCGCCTACTTCTTCCGTGAGAACAGCCATATTGGTCAGTTCGCTGAAATAACGTACACCGTATTCGTGTATCCACGAATCGACGGCTTTCTGTGCTTCTTCTAATGTCATTATTCCTTGTTTTTGGTATCAATACAAATAGTTACAGGCCCATCGTTCAATAATTCTACTTTCATATCGGCTCCGAATTCTCCTGTTCCCACTTCCTTTCCTAATGCACAACTCAAATCTTTGCAGAATTGTTCATAAAGCGGGATTGATATTTCCGGTTTGGCGGCCTTAATATAGGATGGACGGTTTCCTTTTTTTGTAGATGCGTGTAGCGTAAACTGACTGATTACCAATATATCACCTCCTGCATCTAAGATTGATCTATTCATAACTCCGTTTTCGTCATCAAAGATGCGGAGATTTACGATTTTCTTGCATAGCCAGTCAATATCCTCCTGTCCGTCCGTATCTTCAATACCTGTCAGAATCATCATTCCTTCCCGAATTGCGGATTTACAGTGTCCGTCAATTGTGACTGAAGCGTGGCTGACGCGTTGTATAACTACTCTCATTCGAATTATATTGCTTAATCTTTACTATTGCAAAGATAGCTATTTTTAGCGATTATTGAGACCCTCTTTTACGATTTTTGCCTTCGATTCACCTATTACCGTGGCCACTTCTTCCATAGAAGCTTCTTTGATACGTTTTACGCTTTTGAACTCTTTCAGCAGGAGGGTTTTCGTTTTCTCCCCGATTCCCTTGATGCTGTCCAGAGCGGATGATACCTGTCGTTTACTACGTTTGTCTCTATGGAAAGTAATGGCGAAGCGGTGTACTTCATCCTGGATCTGTTCCAATAGCCGGAATAAGGGGCTATGCTGTTTGATGCCGATTGTTTGAGGTGGGAAACCGAAAAGCACTTCAGAAGTTCGGTGTTTGCGGTCTTTGGCAAGCCCGGCAATAGGGATGTCCAGTTGCAACTCTTCCATTACTTGTCTGACTACCTCCATTTGCCCCTTTCCACCGTCAGTGATAATCAGGTCGGGCAGGGGAGATTCTTCCTCTAAGACGCGTTGGTATCGTCTTCTGACAACCTCTTTCATTGAGGCATAATCATCGGCACCTACAACTGTTTTGATATTGTATTTTCTGTAATCGTTCTTTGATGGCTTTGCTTTCTTAAAGACTACGCAGGCTGCCACTGCATCTGTCCCCTGGATATTTGAGTTATCAAAACATTCTATTTGCATCGGCAATCTGTCCAGATGTAGCTCCTGCTGAATCTCCTTCATCAGACGCATACTGCGTTGTTCGGGATTCAGTTTTTCAGCTTGCTTCATCCTGTCAGCCTTATATTGTTTTACGTTGAGTAGAGATAGTTCCAGCAGCTTCTTTTTATCGCCTCGCTGAGGTATGGTGAATGTGACGTTGTTCAACTCCATTTCTATATCGAAAGGAACGATAATCTCACGTGAAGCGCTTTTGTAACGTTCTCTCATTTCGATAATGCCCAATGTGAGCAGTTCTTCTTTTGTTTCATTCAGTTTCTTCTTGTACTCAAAAGTGAAAGCCTGATTGATAGCTCCGTTTGTGATATGGAGATAGTTGATGAAAGCTGATTTCTCACCGTCTTCTTCGATCGAGAATACATCTATGTTATGCAGTACCGAACTGACAACCTCGGATTTCGAACGGTAATTTTCGATTAATGCGTATTTTTCTTTCACCTTTTGTGCTTCCTCGAATTTCATTTCAGCGGCTAATTCCTGCATCTGTTGGTACAGCATTTTGCTTATTTCCTGAGTATTCCCTTTAAGGATCTCTTTTATTTCAGAGATGTTTTTCAGGTATTCTTCTTGTGATTGCAGTCCGATGCATGGTCCGGCACAGTTCTTGATGTGATATTCAAGGCATACATTGAACTTCCCTGCACGAATATTCTCAGGTGAAAGGTTTAGGCTACATGTGCGTAAAGGGTATAAGTGCTTTATCAAATCGAGTACGGCATGCATGGACGGAGCGTGACTATATGGGCCGTAATAGGATGAACCATTTCGGATGATACGCCTGGTTTTGAATACTCTTGGAAAGTATTCGTTCTGTACACAGATGGACGGATATGTTTTATCGTCTTTCAGCAGGACATTGTAGCGCGGCTTATACTTCTTGATCAGGTTGTTTTCAAGCAGTAACGCGTCTTCCTCCGAGTTTACCACGATGTAGCGTATGTCTGCGATCTTGCTTACTAATACACGGGTTTTTCCGGGTTGATGTTCTTTGCTGAAATAGGAATTAACTCTTCGTTTCAGGTTTTTTGCTTTTCCTACATAGATAATGGTGCCTTCGGCATTCAGATATTGATAAATGCCGGGCTTTTCAGGAAGGTTTGAAACAATCCCTTTTAAGTATTCGCTGGTTTTAAGTTCTTGATCTGTATCCATAAAAAAGGGCATAGTGATTATCACTATGCCCTGCAAATATATTCATTTTATTTATAACGACAATACGGATTGTACTTCTACGTCTTTGTCGTTTTCGAATACTTTTTCCCCATTCAACTCTTTTAATTCAATAATGAAGTTGATATATACTTTCTTCGGATGGAGTTTCTTCACGAGATTACAGGCAGCTTTCATTGTACCTCCGGTTGCCAGCAGGTCATCGTGCAATAATACTACATCATTTTCGTTCAAGGCGTCTTTATGTATCTGCACTGTATCTTTGCCGTATTCTTTGTCATAGCTTTCTTCCATTGTTTCAGCAGGGAGTTTCCCGGGTTTACGGATGGGTATGAATCCTGCTCCAAGGCGGGTTGCGAGAATCGGGCCCATAATAAAGCCCCGTGATTCGATACCTACTACCTTGGTGATCCCTTTATCTTTGTACATTTCGTACATAATATCCGAGAGTTCCTGGAGGCGCTCCGGGTCTTTGAACAGTGTAGTGACATCATAGAATAAAATTCCGGGTATTGGGAAATCCGGTATTTCCCGGATGCTTTTTTTAAGCTTCTCTTTGCTCATAATCATTGTTTTATATCGTTTTTTTAAATGTTTTGTTTCACGTGAAACGCAAGTGCCCTATCGTCCGGAAAGGACCAGTAATACGTTGATGTCGCTTGGCGAAACACCGGGAATCCGGCTTGCTTGCGCTATTGTTTCGGGGTCGATTTTCTTAAGTTTCTGCCGGGCTTCAGTCGAAAGTGATTGAAGATTGTCATAATCGAACTTGCCCTTTATCTTAATACTTTCAAGTCTTGCCAACTTGTCAGCGATGATGCGTTCCCGTCCAATGTAGCCTTCATATTTGATTAGAATTTCTGCAGCTTCCAAAATTTCGTCTTTCCTTTCATCTGTGATTTTTTCTAATTCGCGCTTAAATGCCGGTATGTGTTCGGAGATGTTTTCTATTGTAATTTGCGGACGATTAATCAAATCAATCAACTTGCATCCGTGGCGTAGGGGAGTAGTCCCTAATTTTTCAAGTGCATCGTTTATTAGTGCAGCTTTAATTGAATAGTTACGGGTAAAGTTTACAATGCTTTCTATTGCTTCACGCTTGCTCTTTAATAAAGCATAGCGGTCCTCTTTTACTAACCCCAATTTGTATGCTCTTTCTGTGAGTCGCATATCTGCATCGTCCATGCGAAGAAGAATGCGATATTCGGCTCGTGAAGTAAACATGCGATAAGGTTCGTCAACACCTTTAGTCACGAGGTCGTCGATTAATACGCCAATATATGCTTCATCCCTTGCTAAGGTGAAAGGCTCCCCGCCATGGCAGTTGATGTGTGCATTAATACCTGCAATGATACCTTGTCCGCCGGCTTCTTCATATCCGGTAGTACCATTTACTTGTCCGGCGAAGAAGAGATTTCTGATTTTCTTCGATTCCAACGTGTGTTTTAGTTGTGTCGGATCAAAGTAGTCGTATTCGATAGCGTATCCCGGTCGATAAATAACGAGGTCTTTGAAAGCGGGAATCTTCTTCAGTGCTTTTATCTGTATATCCATCGGCAAAGATGAAGAGAATCCATTCAGATATAATTCCTGCGTAGTTTCTCCTTCCGGTTCAAGGAATAACTGGTGCTGTTCTTTATCGGGAAAGGTTACGATCTTTGTTTCGATACTCGGGCAATAGCGTGGTCCGATACTTTGTATTTGCCCGTTGAAAAGGGGAGAATCGGATAGACCGTTGCGCAGAATGTCATGTACTTCTTTATTTGTAAAGCACGTCCAGCATTGTAATTGCTTAAGATGCCGCACGCTGGTATTCATGAATGAGAATTTGTGGAAATCGCATTCACCATCCTGAGTGTCCATCAGTTCGTAATGTACGCTTCTTCCGTCAATACGTACAGGAGTGCCGGTCTTCATTCGTCCGTATTCAACGCCATGTTTTGCGATGGATTCGGTTAATTCGTAAGAGGCCGGTTCTGCCATACGTCCACCCGGAAGTTTTGTTTTTCCTACATGCATCAGTCCGTTCAGGAAGGTTCCTGCGGTCAATACGATGCATTTGGCGTGAAACGTCACATCCCAGAAAGTCTTCAGTCCCACAACCTCTCCGTTTTCAACGATAATTTCCTTTACGGTATCCTGCCAGATATGTAAATTAGGTATATTTTCTAATATTTCACGCCAGGCCCAGATAAATTTATTCCGGTCGCACTGTGCACGCGGGCTCCACATAGCCGGTCCTTTCGAACGATTTAGTATACGGAACTGGATAGCTGTCTGATCTGTTACTAATCCCATGTAGCCACCCAAAGCATCTATCTCACGTACAATTTGTCCTTTAGCAATCCCCCCTACAGCAGGGTTACAGCTCATTTGCGCCACCTTGTTCATATCCATAGTGATAAGACAGGTTTTTGAGCCTAAATTTGCTGCCGCTGCAGCAGCCTCACAGCCTGCATGTCCGGCACCAATTACAATAACGTCGTACTTAAAATCCATTGAATCAATGTTTATTTCTTAACCGCGCAAAGTTACGAAAAAGTTGTCAGTTGCGGGTTTTATGCAATAAGTTTTAAGTGTTTATAGGTATCACAAACCAATGATTTGATTTATCGATAAGATCTTAATTTTGCCTTTTTACTACCAAAACGTTTGTGATTTGAACGTTTTAAAAAACGCTATTTGGGACGAAATACTCTTGATAGCTAAAAATATAAGCAATTGGGGTTCTTTTGGAGCGTAGGCGGTCAAATGAAGTTAACTTCATACCTTCGGGAAGTTAACTTTTTGTTGATAAGATACTAATTCTTTCCAAGTACGAAGTTAACATCGTATTAACACGAAGTTAGGTTTTTGTTAAAAGAGGATGAACTTTATACTCAATAAGCTATTTAATAGTGTAAAAAATACCTTTTCTTTTTCTGAAATTCATCAGAAGTGTTTATGCTATTAAATGACTTTTTGTTGAATGCATCTATTTTTTGCTTCCTAATCTCCATGTTCTGGTTTTCTATTTTGTCTTTTTGTTTGGGAAGGGTATAAATTCTTATCTTATTGAATTTATGTAATTCAAAATGCCAGCGTTTTTTTGAGTATTGTTTTCGGTTGGACGGAAATAGAGCGTTTTAGAAAGGTTTAAAAATACAGAATGACAGATTGGCAATTGAAGCAAGCAGAGTTACGCTGCACCACTGAAGAGAAAGCATATTTGAGTAATTGCCTGTTTAAGGAGACTTCTATTTTAATCGTATCCGGGTACTAAGCAAACTTGGATTTTTAGAACATTGGCGGGAGAATGTTATCACATTTGGCTGTTTTTTTCTATAAATCAGCCCTTTATAATGCTACAGATGTTATCCATTTTTCTCTTTTACGAAAGGGGAATGGGGTAACTTTGCCATCGAATTAATTTTATATCAATTATGAAGAAGAGTTTATTGAAAGTTAGTAGCTTTGCGCTGCTATTGGGTGGTTGGCTATGTGCATGCCAAGATGACCAAATTGTGGATCAAAAGGTTAGTTTAGACCATTCTAATACTATCCAATTAGTGGAAATAACAGATAATAATGAAGTTATTCCGGTTACATCCACTCGTGGTAATGTTGGTTCTGCTTCAAACTTAGCTCTTAGATTTGCTTCAGAGACGGATTATCTGGCAGCATTACGAGATATTGAGGGGAGAGATATTTCAGGAAAATTGCGTTTTGCTGATTCGTTGGGATTGACTTCAATGCAAAAGTTACTTCAACTTGCAGATGATGAATTGGAAAGTATCGGTGCTAATGCTTTGAATGAAAGTGATTTTAGGAATAAATATAATGCGTATAAAGAAAAATATTCAAAGTATTTTGTCTTTAATCAAGTTGATAAATCAGATTTATCTGCTTATATGCCGGCTGGTGATGAAAAAGCGTCTTTCGTTGTAGGTATAGGTCATAAAGTGGTAGTAGGCAATAGAGTGGAGCGCATTGACTTTCATCAAAGAATGAGTGTCGAAGATTCTTTGTTATTTGCAAATAGTCCTTCAAAAGCAGCTCAACCGTTTACGAGAGCTTTAAAACCGGAAGCAGAATGGCCTGTTAATAGTTTCAATGAACGTCCATTTAATGGGAAAAAAACCGTTTTTAATTTTAGACCTACGTCTGGCAGAGAATTTGAAATACATTTAGGTGCGCAAAAGAAAATGTGGTATGGATGGAAAAAAGATCCTGCAAGAGACTTTTATTTAAAATTTAGTGTAAGTAATTTTCAGTGCGTTGTAGCGGGAGCTGGTGGTCATCCTGTTTGGACAAGTTCGCCGGAATATATTTATTCGTTTTTGGGAGCGAAAGGTAAAGTAAACATGACTATTGGGCGTGGATTAGGCGGAAATATTGAGGGGAAAGCATATGTCTGGACTGATCAAACTATTGAAAAGGATGCAAAGGGTAATGTGATAATGGAGCTGGTGAATAAAAGACCTTACCCGAAAGGTAATATCAATAATTCTTTGCCATGTAAGTTATCTTGGGCAAATGGTACTTATTAATTTTTTATGTTATATGAAAAAGATTTATTTTGTTTCTTTGATTATGTTAGTAGCTTCTATGAGCAGTATGGCTCAAGTGAAGTTTGGTATCGAAACCGGTATGACTGCTTCGCGCATAGTTTCAGGTCAGAGGATAACAGAGAGTGCTGCAAGTTCGGCCGGGGTACAGATTGGCCTGGCTGCCGATTTCACTTTTAGTAAAAAATGGTTGCTGATGTCCGGTTTGTCTTTTTTACAAAAAGGAGGCGGACTCAACAGGGAGTTGACTGTTAATGCCGGTCATGTGGATTTATACCAGGCTGGTCCTGCTTTTAATCATATCTCGTTTAAGATGAACTATCTGGAGCTTCCTCTAAAGCTGGGATATAAGTTTCAGTTAGGAGATAAACTCGATTTGATACCTTCTATTGGTATTTATGGAAGTTATGGTTTTAATGCAGGAAACTGTTCGTTGGATGTCTATCACTCCTATGAAAATTATGGAGCTTATGTGCCAACTCAATGGAAACCTTTTGATGGCTATTATAAGGTGGATGATGCAAACAGTAGCAGTGTGTCTGTCATTCCACTTAAAGAGTTGAGACATTGGGACTTTGGTGGAACTGTAGGATTGAAAGCGGTTATTTCTAACCATTTCACTGCGTCTTTCAACTATTCACATAGTATAAGGGCAATTCAACGGCAGATGGATTTGCGTAATTCAAACTTTCAACTTTCAGTAGGGTATCAGTTTTAAATATCATACGATTTCATTGAATTAATAAGAAGGCTTAGAGTGATCTTTGTACCAATGTACAAAGATAGTCTAAACTTAATTGAAATAACAGCTTAGACCGGCATTTATTGCTGTGTCTAAGTTGTTATTTTCTGATTTCGTCAATGCGCCACTCCAATCAATTCATCCTATTCGGTTTGTCGAACAGAGGCTGGATGCTGTGATGTTTGTTGGTAAGAAAGAGCGTTTTTTTAGCAAAAATCCGCTCTCAGGCATTCTTGTTCTGATTGTCGTAATGGTCTTGGCTGTATCCAACGCTTTGCCAACACTTGGATTGATATGCTTTAGCTTAATGATCCTCGTGTAGAAGTAACAGAGGAAAAGGCATTCTCTGTTATTACGCTTATATTCGTGGCAACAAGTGTTGAGGAAGGGGAGGAGTTGAATTTTCAGTCCGAATTTTATTTTGATTTGTGTTGACGTTTTTTATACACGCTGGTGGTCTTAATTAAAAAATGCGTGTTTTTATAAAAATATTCAGAATCTGTTTTGAATTTATATAATAAGTTTTTAAGCATGATTTGGCAGAATGTAATTTGTAGCATTGCTTCTGCCGATTCTGTTTTATATTCATAATCCGCCGTCATTTTTCTGTAGTTTTCAATCCATGCAAACGTTCGTTCTACAATCCATCTGAGCGGAAGTACTTGAAACTTCTTTGACGATTCTTCAGGGCGAAGTACTACAGATAATTCTCAACTACAATTCTTTACTGTATCCGCTAATTTTCCTCTATACCCATCGTTGGCTATAATCTTCTTCAATCTTGGGAATGAATACCGAAGCTGTTTTATAGGTTCGACAGCCCCTATACGGTCGTGGATATTGGTAGTATGAACTGTGGCTGCCATTGGTAAGCCAAGCGTGTTGACAAAAATATGTTCTTTTCTGCCTTTGACTTTCTTTCCACCATCCATACCATATTTACGGCTGTCTATATGATGGGACGTTCTTACACTTCCGGAACCTATGAGTCCGATACCGGGGCTGATAGCTTTGCCAAAAGCTTTTCGAACTGATTCTCGAAGATGATGCATCAACTCCTCAAAGATTCCTTCCGGCTCCATTTACGAAAATAGAAGTAAGCGGTCTGCCAAGGACTAAATTCCTTGGGAAGCATTCGCCACTGACAGCCGATCTTAGTAAGGTATAACATAGCATTTATCATTTCACGTAAGGGATGTTTTCGTTTCCTTTCTTTGGTTTCTACTATATTTTTTATAACTTACCACTGTTTATCAGTGAGGTTGGTTGGATAATTATTCATAACTTATGTCTTGGTAACCATAAGGTTAAGAGATGGTGTTTGATAAATCGGTTGATAAACAATATATTATATTGATCTTTTATAATTCAAAACAGCTTCTGAATATATTGTTCGTATAAATGGCAAATTGTTGTTTTATTGATATCGCGAGAATCGAAATACAGGCGTTTTTTTTTAATGAGTCTTCCGGTTGGACGGAAATAGAGCGTTTTAGAAAGGTTTAAAAATACAGAATGACAGATAGACAGTTGCCTTCCCTTGAAAAATTTGGAAGTGGTTGAAAAGAATCGTAAGTTTGTTATCATAAAGCATTATAATTATGAATAAGATATTTGTCGGTTTTATCTTTTTATTGTCTTTAGTGAGCGGAGTAGTTTCTTGTCAACGCTCTTCGTCACCGTATCCGTATTCTTTGAGATATGCCGATTCTTTGATGGAGATATCTCCTGAACGTACGTTGGCTTATCTTCGTAAACTTGATGTTTCTACTTATTCAGCGGGTGACCGAGCATATTTCAGTTTACTTTTGACACAGGCTACTGATAAAAACTTTTTGCCACTTCTTCCCTGTGATTCACTGATTGATACCGCACTAGATTATTATGCTAAAAAAGATGGTGTCAATTGGGCTAAAGCTTGGCTTTATAAAGGGCGGATTCAAAAACAAATGAATATGACTGAACAGGCTTTGAAGAGTTGCTTTACTGCTTTGCAGGGAGTTGAAGGAAATGCCGGGGAGGAATTAAAGCTGAAAGGAATGCTATATGAAGATATGGGATCGATTTATTTACATCAATTTCTTTATCAGAAAGCGTTTGATGCGTTTTATCGCTCTTATCAATGTGATTCTTTACTGAATGACCATAAAGTATTAATGTATTCTCTTTCGAATATGGGATGGGTGCGTGTTGTTGAAGGAAAAGAAAAGGAAGCTTTGTTTTATCTCGATCAAGCCTTAGAGTTAGCATTGGCTTTGAAAGATTCTGTTTTTATGAGTGATATATACCAACGTATGAGCCTAAATTGTGAGAATGTTGACTCTGCATTTATGTATGCTCGTTTGGCCGAAAATTATCTGACGGAGAAGAATGATTCTATTGGTTACTATAGTTTGTGGTTAACATTTGGGGAACTATATTTGGATAAACAAGAGTTAGACTCTGCAGAATATTATTTAAAGCGTACACTGGATATTGCTGATTTTAAAAGGAAGATATTAGCGTCGTATTCTTTGGCTGAGGTTGAGAAGATTAGGGGTAACTATCAACGAGCTTTTGAATATCAGTCCTATTATGGCGATAATATAGACTCTATTTTTTCGTTAAACAAAGCCTCCGACATTGAGCGCTTGGCGTATAAATATGATTCAGAAGCGAAGGTAGCAAAAGAAAAGGAAAGGCATAGGCTTTTAGTTCAGCAGCTCTGTTATGGAGGAGTTTTGTTTGTGCTGGTTATTGCTATCATTTTTCAACGTATTTATAGGCGACGTCGAATAGCCCAGTTGCTGTATGAACAGCGTATAGCTCATTTAAATGAGCAAACAGCTTTATCTCAATTACAAATAGAACGTTTAGAGGCTCAAATCTCTGCTTTAAAACAGTCTGACATGGAGCGTGAACAGGAAATAGCTTTGAAACAGGCAGAATTGTGCCGTGTCATTGATGAAAAAGCACGCTTGCGTAACTGTCTGTTTACAGAGACTTCTATTTTTAAGCGTATTCAAGAATTGAGCAGTCAGGCTAAGCCGGGGCAAGATGGAGTGAAAAGGGATCCGAAAGTTCTTCTTATCAAAGAACAGGAGCAATTGAAAGGTGTGTTATTTGATATTTATGATGATTATATCCGATACCTTACGGATACCTATCCTAAAATAACCGATGACGACTGTATTTATTGTTGTTTGAAACTTTGTGAATTTGACGATCAAACCATAGCTTATTGTTTTGGTAATGTGAGTAGGCAAATTGTGGCCCAGCGGCGTTTACGATTGAAGAAGAAAATGGCTGAAACCAATTGAATAAAGTCCTTTTGGAGCTTTGTGGGAACCTGACAAGGTTTAAATGTTATCGTGACCGATTGCTTTCTATCTGTTTATCTGTTGTTTATAATGTTGTCTATGTTATCTCGTTTCTTCTTTTTAGAAGGAGAAATGAGGTAATTTTGCAGTCAAAATAAAAACGATATGAAACAATGAAAGTAAGAAAGAACATTCTATTTACAGGGCTTATACTCCTACAACTGTTGGCATTGCCTGGAGAGGTATATGGCATGGATCATGCAGTTATGGCTGTCATGAAGAAAAAGCATAATGTGTATACGAATACGCATTTTTCAGAAAAAAACCGGAGAGATATTTTACCTGTTGCTTGCGGTTATATTGAAGAGGATCAACTGTTCTTAAGTTTTAGTTCTCCATTGAATAATATGAAGATACAAATTGTGGATTCTGAAACAGGGCAGACGGTTTTTGATGATACTATAACGGGTACTTCTTTCTCTATTCTTTTAGAACGAGATTCTGATAGCTTTGACATTTATATTTCAAATATTAACAACTAAGAATTATTCTACAATGAAGAGAATTTTGTTTGCAGCAATTTCTTTTGTCGTATTATTTCCCGCATGTGGTAATGATGTAGAAAACATTCAGGGGATGCTAATGTAAATTTTAAATCTCTTTATGATGAATATGAAGCAGCATGGGAATTGAAGGAGAGTATCGGCTGACAGTAGATACAGATAAAATAGTTAAATAATAACCAGTTACAGATTATGAAAAAATTAATTTTATTATTGTTTTTGTCTTTACCGATAGCTGTTTCCGGACAACAGGTAGAGAAAGGTAGTGGTATCATTCTGGGTATAGGCGGAGGGCATATTTCTTCTCATACTCCAAGTGTTTATGGTGGTTTACCTGTAGATAAAGGAAGTTCTTTTTTAGACCGGAAAGTTGTTTTGGAAGCTGGGTACCGTTTTCGTTTGGTTCCTCAGAAAGGACGTTTTTTTTATGATGTAGACGCACTGTTTGGATATAGTAAGTGTGATTATAGGATTAGCTATTTGTCTGCTGAAGAGAATACGGTATATAGTGAGGCATCCGGTGATAAACAGAATTTGTCTTTGTCATTGGCCGGAACATGTAACTTTCAAATAGTGAAAGGACTTCATGTAGGTGTGGGAGTACAACCAACCTATTATATATGGGAAACAAGAACATTTGATATTCCTGTATTGGCTAAAATTGGCTATGATTTTGGGCCTGCTGAACTTGCCTTTTCTTATAAACAAGGACTTGTGAAAAATAATAAGATTTCGGCTTTTAAAGATAGCCGCTTCTCAAACTGGCAATTCTCTGTTTATATTCCTTTGTCAAAGTGTCTGCTAAAAAAATAACCTGAACTTGAGTTTACCTGTAAAGGTGGAGTGGAGTAAAGATGAAGAAATTACTTCATTCCACCTTATTATTTTTCAAGTATCACTGTTTCCTTATAGCCAATGCCCTGTTTTCTGCCGCTTCCATGATTTCCCGCTCTCCGGGTCCCTTGTCATTAATGCCGCAAAGGTGGAGGATTCCATGAATGATGGTACGGTGTAATTCCTCGTCATAAGTCGTATTGAATTGCTCTGAGTTAGTCTTTACCGTTTCCAGGCTAATAAATAAATCTCCAGAAAGACGGTCACCCTGACAATAGTCGAAGGTGATGATGTCTGTATAGTAATCGTGTTGTAAGTACTGGCGGTTTACTTCCAGTATTTTTTCATCCGAACAGAATATATAGGCGATTTCACCGATTCTTTTCCCATAAGTGGCAGCTACGGCTTTGATCCATTCGGTAGTCTCGCGTTTCTTGATATCGGGCATTTTGACACCCTCTGTTTGATAAGTTACGGCCATAATTGTTTTTATTTTAAAAGAAGAATAAATAACTGATTAGAATTGCTGCAATGATTCCGGCAAAATCGGCAATCAGTCCGCACGTCACCGCATTACGTGTTTTCGTGATGCCTACGCTGCCGAAGTAAACAGCCAGAATATAGAAAGTGGTATCGGAAGCTCCGCGAACCACACAGCTCACACGTCCGACAAATGAATCGGGTCCGAATTGCTTCATGGTATCGATCATCAAGCCATTGGCACCGCTTCCACTGAGTGATTTCATTAAGGCAGTCGGCAGTGCACCTACAAAACCGGTGTCAAGCCCACAGAATGCCACAATGGAGCCGATACCTCCAACGAGTATATCCATAGCCCCCGAAGTACGGAAAACCGCGATTCCAACGAGGAATGCCACCAGGTAAGGAATGATGCGGACTGCTGTGGTGAAGCCTTCTTTGGCACCTTCTACAAAAGAATCGTATACGTTGATTTTTTTTCGAATGCCTGTGCCGATAAATAATATGATGACAGAAAACAGGATCACATTGGCTGTCAAGGTGGAATAAATTCCCATATCTTCGCGTGAAAGCGTAGCTGTCAGGTAAATGATTCCGCCAAAGAAAAGGCTCAGGCAACCCATAAGTGTCAATATCGCTTTGTTTATCAGATTGATGCGCTGGGAAATACTGACAGCGATGACTCCTACCAGTGTGGAGATAAAGGTACTTAGCAAGATGGGGATGAAAATATCCGTTGGCTGTGCAGCTCCCATCTGTGCCCGGTAGACCATAATGCTGATAGGGATGATGATCAATCCGGAAGTATTAATCACCAGGAACATAATCATGGGGTTACTGGCGGTGTCTTTCTTAGGGTTCAGTTCCTGTAACTCTTTCATGGCTTTCAGTCCCATGGGGGTAGCGGCATTGTCGAGTCCCAGCATATTGGCAGACATATTCATAAAAATAGAACCCATGACCGGATGTCCTTTCGGAATATCCGGAAACAAGCGGCAGAAGACCGGACTCAGCCAGCGTGAGAGGGCATTGATCAGTCCGCTGTTTTCACCGATTTTCATTATTCCGAGCCAAAGGGACAAGACACCGGTGAGTCCGAGGGAAATCTCGAATGCTGTTTTAGATGAGTCGAAAGTAGAATTGATAATCTCCGTGAATATTTGGGTATCGCCGAAGAACAGGAGTTTGCAGACGGCAACTACGAAAGCAATCACAAAGAACGCAATCCAGATATAATTTAGAACCATAAATATGCCCGTTAATTTTCCTACAAAATTAAGAATATGTTTCTATTCATTGTGGCTTTTTTGCCTATTTTTGTCAGGATGTAACTTTATAAACTCAATTGTCTCGATGAAATCGATAGAAATTCAAAAAGAGCTGGAGACTTATGTTGATCCGGTGAAGCGGGAATATCTTCCCGGATTCTTTAAAACCGGAAAAGGGCAGTATGGCGAAGGTGACAAGTTTCTTGGGGTAGTAGTGCCCAATACTCGTATTGTGGCTAAAAGGCATAAGGACATCCCTTTTGAGGTAATGGCCGAATTGCTTCAGTCGGAGTGGCACGAATGCCGGTTGTGTGCATTGCTGATGATGGTGGAACGGTTTAAAAAGTCCGACGAGAAAGAGCGGGAGGCTATCTATCGTTTCTATCTGTCTCAAACGGAACGTATTAACAACTGGGATTTGGTAGACCTGTCGGCTCCTTATATTGTAGGCGAATATCTGAGAGATAAATCACGTGACGATCTTTATCGGCTGGCTGAGAGTAATCTGCTGTGGGAGCAGCGCATCGCGGTAGTGGCTACTGTTACTTTGATCAGAAATAACGATTTCGCCGATATTCTTCGTCTGGCAGAGTTGTTGTTGCAGCATAAGCACGACCTGATGCAGAAGGCTATAGGCTGGATGCTCCGTGAGATGGGAAAGAAGGACCGGGACTTGCTGTTGCAATTCTTGGATAAATACAGGATGGTGATGCCACGAACTATGTTGCGTTATTCGATAGAAAAACTGACGGAAGCCGAACGAAAATATTACATGAAGCGTTAATTGGGGCATTGCAGGATTGGCTACAGGGATCCGGGGAACCGAGAGATTTAATCTCTTGCTTATAGGGATGTCATCCTCTGTGAACTCTGTGTCCTCT
Source organism: Bacteroides fragilis (assembly GCF_019583405.1). Classification (GTDB taxonomy): domain Bacteria; phylum Bacteroidota; class Bacteroidia; order Bacteroidales; family Bacteroidaceae; genus Bacteroides; species Bacteroides fragilis_B. Next base: position 37,018 of record NZ_SZUU01000005.1, read on the forward strand.
GTGGTGATCTTCTCGTTTCAAAGGAAAAACTCTGTGAAACGCTGTGCTACTCTGTGATGAAATCTATATCTTTGCTACCTATTTATAAAAAAGAAATGGAAGAAGATTTTAATATACGGGATCATCAACTGACCAGCAGAGAACGGGATTTCGAGAACGCCCTCCGTCCATTGAGCTTTGAAGACTTCAACGGGCAGGATAAGGTGGTCGATAATCTCCGCATTTTTGTCAAGGCGGCTCGCCTGAGGGGTGAAGCGCTGGATCATGTATTGCTACATGGACCTCCCGGATTGGGAAAGACTACTTTATCGAATATTATCGCTAACGAGTTGGGTGTGGGATTTAAGATAACTTCCGGACCGGTACTCGACAAACCGGGTGATCTGGCCGGGGTGCTGACCAGTCTTGAACCGAATGACGTGTTGTTTATCGACGAGATTCACCGTCTTTCACCGGTAGTGGAAGAATATCTCTATTCGGCCATGGAGGACTATCGTATCGATATCATGATCGATAAGGGACCCTCGGCCCGTAGTATCCAGATTGATCTGAGCCCGTTTACACTGGTGGGGGCGACAACCCGCAGCGGTTTGCTGACGGCTCCTTTGCGTGCCCGTTTCGGTATCAACCTGCATTTGGAGTATTATGACGACGATATATTAAGTGGCATTATCCGCCGTTCGGCAGGTATACTCGACGTGCCTTGTTCGTCTCAGGCAGCCGGTGAAATAGCTTCAAGGAGTCGTGGAACCCCTCGTATAGCCAATGCGCTGCTGCGCAGGGTGCGCGACTTTGCACAGGTGAAAGGTTCGGGATCTATCGACACGGAGATTGCCAACTATGCGCTTGAAGCACTGAACATCGATAAATACGGACTGGATGAAATTGATAATAAGATTCTCTGCACCATTATTGACAAGTTTAAGGGTGGCCCGGTGGGATTGACAACGATTGCCACTGCCCTGGGTGAGGATGCCGGAACGATTGAGGAAGTATACGAGCCATTCCTTATCAAGGAGGGGTTCCTGAAGCGTACTCCCCGGGGACGTGAGGTGACGGAGCTGGCTTACAAACATCTTGGGCGCAGCCTTTACGATAGTCAGAAGACACTGTTTAATGATTAGATACACAAAAACAACATGGCCGGATTAAAGTCATTGGTAAAAGATACAGCCCTGTATGGGCTGAGTAGTATGGTTGGTAGGTTTCTGAACTATCTGTTGGTGCCGTTATATACAGCGGTCTTACCTGCCGCATCCGGCGGATATGGGGTTGTCACCAACGTATATGCCTGGGCGGGGTTGATTATGGTACTGTTGACGTTCGGGATGGAGACCGGTTTCTTCCGTTTTGCCAATAAGTCGGAAGAAGATCCGGCAAAAGTATATGCCAATTCACTGATCTCGGTAGGAGGTATTTCACTTGTCTTTGCCGTCCTTTGTCTGACATTCCTTCAGCCTGTCTCTAATTTTCTGGACTATGGCGATCATCCTGACTTCATCGGGATGATGATAGTGGTCATGGCGCTCGATTCTTTCCTGTGCATCCCGTTCGCTTATCTGCGTTATAAAAAGCGTCCCATTAAATTTGTTGCCATTAAGTTCATTTCCATCATTGCCAATATTGTTCTGAACCTGTTCTTCCTGTTGCTTTGCCCGTGGTTGCATGTGCATTTTCCAGCATCGGTGGATTGGTTCTATAATCCGACCTATCTGGTAGGGTACATCTTTGTCACCAATCTGATAACGACCTGTTTGCAACTTTTTTGCCTGATTCCCGAGCTTCGTGGCTTTGCCTATCGGGTGGACAAGCCACTGTTGAAGCGGATGCTTGTCTATTCTTTTCCGATATTGATTTTTGGCCTGGTGGGCATTTTGAATCAGACGGTGGATAAGATTATCTATCCTTTCCTCTTTACCGATCGTCAGGAAGGGCTGGTGCAACTCGGCATTTACGGTGCTGCCACCAAGATTGCCATGGTGATGGCTATGTTCACTCAAGCTTTTCGTTATGCCTATGAGCCGTTTGTATTTGGCAGGGAACGTGAAGGAGACAATCGCCGGATGTATGCCCAGGCGATGAAGTATTTCCTTATTTTTGCCTTGCTTGCCTTTCTGACAGTTATGTTCTATCTCGATATTTTGCGTTATATGGTGGCACCCGATTATTGGGCAGGACTTAGTGTGGTAGCCATCGTGATTGGCGCGGAAATATTCAAAGGCATCTATTTTAACCTCTCGTTCTGGTATAAGCTGATCGATGAAACTCGTTGGGGAGCTTATTTCTCCATGGTCGGATGTGCTATTATCGTCGGAATGAATGTACTGTTGGTTCCCACTTACGGATTCGTGGCCTCGGCATGGGCTTCGGTAGCCGGATATGGGGTAATTACGGTTCTGTCTTATTGGATCGGACAGAAAAAATACCCCATCCATTATGACTTGAAGCACCTCGGTATGTATGTGTTGCTTACAGCAGTGCTCTATGCGGCAGGAGAGCTGGTACCTATTCAAAATGTGGTACTTCGCCTGGCTTTCCGTACTGTTTTGTTACTGATATTTGTGGCTTATGTTATCCGGACGGATTTGCCATTGAGCCAGATTCCTGTGATTAACCGATTTATTAAGAAGAAATAGTTATGAAGGCAGACAATCGAAACATTTTTGCCGTTAAGGCATTTCTCAGAGAATATCTGGACCTGAGAAAGGACAAAGACAACGAACTGGCAACGGTTGATTCCATCCGGAAAGGTGTGGAGTTCAAAGGGGCTAACCTCTGGATTCTGATTTTTGCTATCTTCATGGCCTCGCTCGGACTGAATGTCAATTCGACGGCCGTCATTATTGGTGCCATGTTGATTTCACCGTTGATGGGACCAATCATGGGAGTGGGGCTATCAGTAGGGCTGAACGACTTTGAGTTGATGAAACGCTCTCTGAAAAGTTTTCTGATTACTACGGCGTTCAGCGTGACGACGGCTACTATTTTTTTCCTGTTTACTCCCATTGCCGAAGCGCAGTCGGAGTTGCTGGCACGCACGTCACCGACAATTTATGACGTTTTCATCGCACTTTTCGGCGGACTTGCCGGAGTGGTTGCTCTTTCTACCAAAGAGAAAGGAAATGTAATTCCGGGTGTTGCTATTGCTACCGCATTGATGCCACCTCTCTGTACGGCAGGTTATGGGCTGGCTTCCGGCAATCTGATCTATTTTCTGGGAGCATTCTACCTTTATTTCATCAATTCCGTATTTATCAGTCTTGCCACGTTTATCGGTGTACGGCTGATGCACTTCCAGCGGAAAGAGTTTGTGGACAAGAACCGTGAAAAGAAGGTACGTCAATATATCGTATTCATCGTGATTCTGACTATGTGTCCGGCTATTTATCTTACGATGGGAATTATCCGGAGTACCTTTTTCGAGACGGCGGCCAATCGTTTTGTCTCCGAACAACTCAACTTTGATAATACCCAGGTGCTGAATAAGAAGATCCATTACGAAGGAGATTCATGCGAGATCCGTGTCGTGCTGATCGGTCCGGAAGTGCCGGAAGCTTCCATCGCCATTGCCCGCAGCAAGATGAAAGACTATAAACTGGAAAATACGAAGCTGATTGTTTTGCAGGGAATGAACAATAACGATGCGATGGACCTCTCGTCAATTCGTGCCATGGTAATGGAAGATTTCTATAAGAATAGCGAGCAACGTTTGCAGGAACAACAAGTCAAGATAACCACACTCCAGAAGAGCCTTGAACGATATAAGTCTTACGATGAAATGAGCCGGAAAATCATTCCGGAACTGAAAGTACTTTATCCTTCGGTGACGGCTTTATCTATTTCGCATACGATTGAAACGACGGTCGATTCGATGAAAACAGATACAATTGCACTTGCCGTGCTGAAGTTTACCCGCCATCCGAAGAACGATGAAAAGGAGAAAATCAGTGCGTGGCTTCAGGCGCGGGTAGGAGCCAAGAAACTCCGGTTGATTGTTGAAGAATGACGGGAAGCATATGGCCGGAGAAAAGAAGATGAATAAACATGATTAATATAAATGAATAGAAACAAAGTAATTAACTCTTTCTGTAGCAGAAAGAGATGGGGGGAAGTTCTGTGTCTGGTTTTGCTTTTTCTCTACCCGGCTTCATTACATGCCGATGAAGGTATGTGGATGCTGGGCAATCTGAATAAAGAAACCCGTAAAGCGATGAAAGAACTGGGATTGCAGATGCCTGCCGACCGGCTTTACAGTACGAAGCGTCCGTCGCTGAAAGACGCTGTGGTCAGTTTCGGAGGATTCTGCTCGGGAGTAGTCGTTTCCCAGGATGGCCTGGTATTTACCAATCATCACTGCGGGTTCAGCAGCATACAACAACATAGTTCGGTTGACCACGATTATCTGAAAGACGGGTTCGTGGCGCATAGCCGGGAAGAAGAGTTGCCCAATCCCGAGTTGTATGTCCGCTTCCTGCTACGTACAGAAGACGTTACCCGCCGCGTCCTGAAAGCTACAACACCCGGTATGACCGAAGCTGAACGAGGTTTGGCCATCGATTCGATGATGATATTAATAGGGGATGAAGTCTCGAAAAAAGACTCCACATTGGTTGGCATTGTAGATGCTTATTACGGAGGCAATGAGTTTTGGCTTTCCGTTTACCGCGATTTCAACGATGTGCGTCTGGTGTTTGCGCCACCGTCCTCTATCGGTAAGTTCGGATGGGACACGGACAACTGGATGTGGCCCCGTCATACAGGCGATTTTTGTGTCTTTCGCATTTATGCCGATAAGGAGAACCGCCCTGCGGATTATTCGCCCGATAACGTGCCCTATCACCCCGAATATGTAGCTCCGATTACGTTGGATGGATATAAAGAAGGTTCGTTTTGCATGACGTTGGGTTATCCCGGCAGTACAGAACGTTATCTTTCTTCGTTTGGTATCGAGGAAATGATGAACGGGATGAATCAGGCTATGATCGACGTCCGCGGAGTGAAACAGGCCATTTGGAAACGTGAGATGGACCGGAGAGATTCTATCCGTATCAAATATGCGTCGAAATATGACGAAAGCTCCAATTACTGGAAAAACAGTATCGGAACCAATAAAGCTATACGCAAACTAAAGGTGCTGGATAAAAAGCGCCAGGCAGAAGACGCGCTCCGAAAGTGGATTCAGAAGACTCCGTCAGAACGGGAGAAGTTGCTGCACCTGATGTCGTCGCTCGAACTGAACTACAAGGATCGTAAAGAGGTGAACCGGGCGATGGCCTATTTCGGAGAGTCGTTTATTAACGGTCCCGAATTGGTGCAATTTGCGCTGACCATCCTGAACTTCGACTTCGAAGCGGAACAGAAGCAGGTGGTGGCTCAGCTCCAGAAATTGCTCGATAAATATGCAAACTATGATGTGACCATTGATAAAGAAGTGTTTGTAGCCATGTTGAAGGAGTATCGGAGCAAAGTGGACCAGGCATATCTGCCTGATCTTTACCAAACCATAGATACGCTTTACGGAGGCAATGAACAGATGTATGTTGATTCACTGTATGCTCATTCTGAGATTACTTCTCCACGCGGCTTGAAGCGTTTCCTGGAACGCGATACTACTTTCCATATGGTCGATGACCCTGCTGTTTCGCTGGGCATTGATTTGATTGTGAAGCTTTTCGATATGCGTGGCCAAATGGCTGAGGCTTCTGATAATATAGAAAAGGAGGAACGAGAGTTTAATGCCGCTATGAGAAGGATGTATGCTGACCGCAATTTCTATCCGGATGCCAACTCGACAATGCGGCTGAGTTTCGGTACCATAGGCAGCTATTCACCTTACGACGGTGCCGACTATAACTATTATACTACGGTAAAGGGAATTTTCGAGAAGGTAAAGGAGCACAGTGGTGACCCCGACTTTGCTGTACAACCGGAAGTCCTGTCCCTGCTGGCATCAGGTGATTTCGGACGTTATGCCGATGAAAAGGGAGATATGAATGTATGTTTCATCTCAAACAATGACATTACGGGTGGCAATTCCGGCAGTGCCATGTTCAACGGCAACGGTGAACTGCTGGGGTTGGCATTCGACGGGAATTGGGAAGCGATGAGTAGCGATATCGTTTTCGAACCCGAAGTACAACGCTGTATCGGGGTCGATGTACGATATATGCTCTTTATTATCGAAAAGTTCGGAAAAGCAAGCCAGCTGATACAAGAACTGAAAATAGAAGACCGAAAGAAGTAAGCCCTTACCCTAACGTCTCAGTATGATTACGATTACTGCTGAGATTATGAGCAGAATGCCGATTCCGATGCTCCGGGTAAAGGGTTCGCCGAACATAAAGATACCTACACAAACAGCTGTTACCGGCTCCATGGCTCCAAGTACGGAAGTGAGCGTGGAGCCGATGCTTTTTACGGCCTGTACTAATGCCAGGTTAGAGATTACGGTTGGAATCAATGCCAGCAGCAGCAGATTTCCTCCCGTATGCCAGTCGGGAATAGCTTGAATACCCGTGGTCGCGCCTATCCCCACCAGCAGGAAAAACGTACCGAACAGAAAAACATAGAAAGTAAGCCTTAGCCCTTTCATCTGTCCGATCTTGAGTTGACTCACCGTAACCAGATAAAGCGCATATCCCAAAGCCGAGAGGAGAACAATGAACAATCCGATGGCAGTAATTCCACCGGAACTGTCGCCGTAAGAAAGGCAGGAGACACCGACTACGGCAAGAGCGATGGCGAAGAAGCGCCAGGCTGACTTCTTTTCGCGGAAAAAGATCATCATAATCAGCGTGGTCAGTACCGGATACATGAAATGGATGGTAGTGGCTACCCCGCTTGCCATGAATTTATATCCCCAGAACAAGAAGACTGCGGACATCAGATAGAGGAAGGCAAGTAGCGACAGCGAAGGGATTTCTTTGCGGCTGATACGGAAAGACTGTTTGTCGAGCAACAGAATACATCCCAAAGCTAAGCAGGCGAACAGGAACCGATAAAACAGGATGGATTCGAAGTGCATTCCCTCACGCATGGCAGGGATGGTGAAAAGAGGAATCAGCCCGAAGGAGGCCGATGAAAGCAGACCGTAAAGGAAACCATTAAATTTGTTCATACCCGAAAACTATTACCTGTTTTTTAAATTCACGCAAAGGTAGTGTTTTTGGGGACAATATAAATAAGAGAACCCTGACTTAATCTTTTCTTATCATTTTGACTTTTTGCTTTCCTGACCCTTCCAGAATCGTTTATTTCGGGTCTCTCTCCGGTTGGTGTGAAAAAAACGTCCGGAATTTGCATTAGGCTCGGGATTCGTTGTCTTTGATTCGATTGATCTGCTTTCTCTTTTCAGGGTATGTCGGGCGATTGCAAACAAATAGTTGTTTTATCTCTTTGTTTGAGCTCTTTTTGGTAGTTTCCGGTTGCTGCTCTATTGAAATGAACCAGGTTGTGAACAGAAGCTTTTTCGGAAAAAGTGGGAATAAAGAAGGCCTCTTCTTCCGATAGAGTAAGCATTTGCTCCGGATGGAGTAACCTTTCGGGGGAAATGCAGGTTGCATTTCGTCCGGAAGCCTGCTCTTCGGAGTGAGAAAGCCCGGCTCTTCATCCCGCTCAGACCGTTGCTAAGTGAAGTGAAGAGCCGGGCTTTCATCCGGCTTCTCTCCGAAAGAGAAATTTTATAAGAAAGGGAAGTAAGCAGGGAACGGCTAATCAGGTCTTTTAGAAAGTTGACAGACCGTTCTTCCTATCTTTTTGTCTTTAGCTCTTCTTGGGCTTTCTTCTTGCCCATCCCTCTTCGCTGAAGTCGGGTTCGGCATCTTTAAAGAACTGCTTCCATTCATCTTTACCTTTAGGACCACGTGCCTCTGAGTATCCCCGTTCCTCACGGCTTGGTTTTCCTGTTTTTTTTGCGTCGGCTTGTTTTCCGGTTTTTCCACTCCTGCTTCTTTCTTTGTATCCGGCAGATGTACCCGAAGTTTCTTTCCCTCTTCCGCTGCGTTCGTTGCTTTCGCTACGCTTAACGCGACCTTTGCGCTCCGTAGATGCTTCTTCACCGGCTACTTCGACCGAGACCTTACGGCCGTTCCAGTTTGTCCGGTTGAGAGCTTTTACAACGCTTTGTGCCTGCTTCTCTTCTACTTCAAAGAATGAAAAATTCTTCATCAGGTCAATACGTCCCAGTTCCACCCGTCCGCGTGTATTGCTGTTGAGCAGGCTAATCAGTTCATGAGGGAAGAAGTTATCTATTTTGCCCAGATTGATAAAGAGGCGTGTAAAGCCTGGTTCTGCTTTGCGGCTACCTTGCCCGTCACGGCTTTTGCCCGTACGTTCACCACGTCCGTCAGTAGGTGCCTGAATCTCTTCGCGGTTACGATAATAATCGAGGAACCGATTGAACTCGTGCGATACCATCCGCTTGATAAGGTCTTCCTTGCTCAGCCATTCCAGTTTACGATAAATTTCGGGCATGAAATCGTTAATGTCTTCCTCGTTTACCTTTACTTTTTCAAGGTCATCGATCACTTTAAGAAGCTGTTTCTCGCAAATCTGTTTGCCGGTAGGCATCTCGCCGGCAATGAACTTCTTGCCGATGATACGCTCTATTTCGCGCATTTTTCCCTTTTCACGCAGGTTGATAATCGCAATCGATGTACCTGTCTTACCGGCACGTCCGGTACGTCCGCTGCGGTGTGTGTAGCTTTCCGTATCATCCGGCAACCCGTAGTTGATGACGTGTGTCAGGTCGTCTACGTCCAGTCCGCGTGCGGCGACGTCTGTGGCTACCAGTATCTGGAGGTTGCGAATACGGAACTTCTGCATCACCGTGTCACGCTGTGCCTGCGAAAGTTCTCCGTGCAGTGAATCGGCGTTATAACCTTCCTGCATCAGTTTATCGGCAATCTCCTGAGTCTCTTTACGGGTACGGCAGAAGACGATACCGTAAATCTGCGGATAATAGTCTACGATGCGTTTCAATGCAGCATATTTATCTTTTGCGTGTACGGTATATACCACATGCTTCACATTGCTCGTACTTTCGTTTTTGCGTCCGATGGTAATCTCTTTTGCATCGTGAAGATAGTTCTTCGAAATACGGGCTATTTCGGGGCTCATCGTAGCCGAGAAAAGCAGTGTGTTGCGTTCCTGCGGAACATCGGACAGAATAGCGTTTATGCTCTCCGTAAAGCCCATGTTAAGCATTTCGTCCGCTTCGTCCATCACCACGTTGGTGACAGTGGCAAGCGATACTGTTTTGCGTTCCATCAGGTCGAGCAGACGTCCCGGTGTGGCAACAATGATGTGCACACCCCGTTTCAGGCTGCGTATTTGGCTGTCGATGGACGAACCACCGTATACGGGCAATACTTTCAGCCCGTCAATGTATTTGGAGTAATCGTTCAGATCGCCCGCTATCTGGAGGCAAAGCTCACGTGTAGGGCATAGAACGAGTGATTGGGGGATTCTGTTTTTTACGTTAATTTTTTGGATGAGGGGCAAGCCAAACGCTGCGGTCTTACCCGTTCCTGTCTGTGCAAGAGCTACTACATCATTGTTCTCTCCTAAAAGGTATGGAATCACTTCCTCCTGTACCGGCATGGGATTCTCGTATCCCATCTCTTCAATAGCTTTACGTATCTCCGGAGAAACGCCAAGCTCTTCAAATGTCTTCATTAAATCTCTGTATATCTTTATATTCGGGTGCAAAGATACGGATTAATTATGAATTACGAACGATAACAATAAATAATGATGGACAAAAAATGCGTTATTCCAGCAAGATGCTGCGTAGTCTGTGTGTGTCCTCGGGCTGCAGACCGATTGCTTTCTGCAGATAGGTGGGTACATCACCGTATTTGCGCTCTATTTCGTCTTTGGCTGCATTGAGGAAATCTTCTTTTGCGGAGAAGAGAGTGGTAATGGCTTCCTGCGAGTTGGCGGGCAGGTTATAAGCGTACTTGGACGCTTTGGGGATATTAAAGTAATCGTTGCTCAGACGGTAATCTTCCATAATGATATCCGCATTAATATCTAAAGCAGCCAGTATCAGGGCAGATACGATGCCGGTTCGTCCTTTTCCCGACGAGCAGTGAATCACTACCGGATAGCTATTGGGATCAAGCAGGATGTCGAATATTTCCTTGTATTCCTTCTGGTATTTTGCCACCAGTTCGCGGTTCATCGCTTCCACCATGTGATAAATGGTATCCGTCTTGATCTTCTCTTGTTGTATGCCGTGCAGGATATGTTCCATATCACCCGTACTGATAGGGATATGCACCACATTGAATCCTTTTTGCAAAGGAGGCGTATTATGAAGTTCGCTTTCGGAGCGCAGGTCCAGAATGGTTTTGATGCCCAGATTCTGTAGTTTTCTGAAGGCAAAGCAATTCAGGCTGTCTATCTGTGCCGAACGGTAGAGCTTGCCCCAGCGTACGTGCTTTCCTGTAGCGGATTTATATCCTCCCAAGTCGCGGAAGTTCTGTATGCCGGGCATATTTACATTACGGGGAGCCACTTTTACACGGTATTTGTCATTGAATACCATTGTATAATAGGAGCGTTTGGAAGGATCGTTGGTCACAATCGTTATCCGTGCGTCGGAGATGTTAGCCATGGCGACGGGATTGTCTTCGGGTATGAACTCCGGATTGTCGGATGCATATACTTTCACCTGCCCCTTGATGAGAGGGGTTGTTTCCCATTTAAGAATACAGTTTCCTATATTATTCTCTTCGCAAACCACCGAAATGTTAGGAGACATGTCTGTGCACGAAGGCAGAATAAGTAAAATAGTTAGTAAATTGAACAGGTTTTTGTACATAGTTCGTATTTGTCTGAAAGCACTATTTGCAAAGATATGGATTCTTGTTACATGGTATAATTACTTTGCTATAATTAGACAACGTTAATAGTAATTAGCTACAGGCTACGGGCTACGCGCTACGGGTAATTATGCCGGATGATGCACATTTACTTGTTGCTTGTAGCTCGTAACTGACAAGCATTAACGGTAGTTTGCCGCAAACTTCTCCGATACGGAGTTACTGAAACTCTTGCAGACTTCTGCGGAGAAATCCTGACCGCATTGTATCACCTTATCCCAGGTCTCCTCACTCAGGTTTTGCAAGTCGCGGTAACGGACGTCATATTTTAACATGCCGTAGATCAGGCCGGCATTGAAGTTGTCTCCTGCACCGATGGTACTGACTGCTTGCAACGGGGTGACAGGATACTCTTTCGATATTGTGTTGGTACGCAGCGAGATTTTCTCCGCTCCGGCTGTACAAAGGAATAGCGGACAATAGAACTTGATTTTGTCCTTGTAGATCTTCTCTACGTCTTTGATTCCGTACATGTAATAGAAGTCTTCCAGAGATCCCCTTACGATGTCGGCATATTCCAGATTCTCGATAATGGTTGGAGCTAACTTCATAGCTTCGTTCTTATGTGAAGAACGGAAATTGGGATCATAATATACAATCGCCTTTTTCTCTCTCGCTATGTCCAGCAGTTCCAGAATCTTGTCGCGTAAGACCGGATTCAGGGCATAGTATGAACCGATGACAATGATATCATCTTCGTTGATGGGAGGGAACAAAACGTCCAGCCGCTGTTTGGGATAGTCTTTATAGAAGATGTATTCCGCGTCGCTGTGTTCGTTCAGGAAAGCCAGGGATACGGGCGATTTGCCATCCGGGAACACATTGACGTGATCCGTCGGGATATGATTGTCACGCATGAATTGCAAGATGATGTTTCCAACATGGTCGTTGCCCGTTTCGCTGATGAAACATACATTGACTCCCATGCGTCCTAAAGAAACGATGCCGTTGAAAACAGAGCCTCCGGGAACGGCTGCCGAAGGCTGGTCGTTCCGGAAGATAATATCGAGTATGGTCTCTCCGATGCCGATTACTTTACGCATAGTTTTCTTGATTTTTCACCCAGATAACCACCGTGATGGCGTTTGGAGTATTCTTCGATAGTGAATTCAGTCCTTTTCATTGTTTGTACCACGAGGATATCGCCGATGACGGTCATTACCGTAGTCGAGGTAGTAGGGGTCATGCCCAGTGTACAAACCTCGGCAGGGTGCCCTGTACTCAGGCATACATCTGATTCGCTGGCAAGCGGACTGTCGGGGTTTCCGGTGATAACGATGAATTTAAGGCCCGGATTCAGGTTGTGGGCCAACTGTGTTAATTCTACGATTTCACGGGTTTTTCCCGAGTTTGAAATCAACAGCAACAGGTCGTTTTCTTGCAGGATGCCCAGATCGCCATGTTGCGCTTCGCTGGGATGAAGGAAGACAGAGGGAATACCGGTCGAACAAAACGTAGTGGCGATGTTCATCGCTATTTGTCCGGCTTTACCCATGCCGGAAGTTACAAGTTTGCCTTTTTTTCTGTGTATTTGTTCCACAATCAACTCAACCGCCTTTTCGTAGGCATCGGTCACGGGAATATTCAGCACGGCTTGTGCTTCCTTTTGCAGGAGTTCTTGAATCGATTCAATCATTATATCTTAGTTGTTAATTCATTAAATGTGTTTGCTACTTCATAATAGGAGGACAGCGGATGGCGGGCAAATCCTCTTGCCTGTAATTCGCTGAGTACGGCAAGCAACGGGCTATAAAAACCATTTGCGTTGTAGAAGATCACTTTCTTCTGGTGATAACCGATGGAAGCGGCTGCCATGACATGAAATACTTCATCCAGCGTGCCGATACCGCCGGGGAGAGCCACCAATACATCCGACTGTTGCAGGATGATATCTTTGCGGTCACTCAGATTGTGTGTGCGGATCATTTCATCGAGATATGTACTCACTTTGCCGTTCTCTTCAAGTTTGGAGGGTACTACACCGATGACACGTCCCCCGCTTTCTTTGACTGCCTTTGCCACACATTCCATGAGTCCGAGGTTGGCACCACCGTAGATAAGTGTCTTGCCGTTTCTTCCCATCCATTCGCCAATCTGATGGGCTGCATCGAAGAATGTCGGGTCGATGCTGTCGGATGCGGAACAGAAAATTCCTATCTTTTCCATAAGGGTTATTGATGTTATAGCTTACAAATATCTGCAATTTTCTATAAACGACAATAAGTTTTATTGTATTTTTGTATCCTCAACCTAACTTAATAGTAAGAATGAAGCAGTTAAGTACCCGTGCAGAAATGCAATATAATATACATACCCTGTCCAACGGTCTTCGCATCATCCATGAGCCTTCGCTTTCAAAGGTGGCTTATTGTGGATTTGCCGTAGATGCCGGCACCCGTGATGAGGCTGAAAACGAACAAGGAATGGCCCACTTTGTGGAGCACCTGATTTTTAAAGGTACCCGGAAACGGAAGGCATGGCATATCCTGAATCGTATGGAGAATGTAGGAGGCGACCTGAATGCATATACCAATAAGGAAGAGACAGTGATTTATTCGGCATTCCTGACCGAACATTTCGGGCGGGCATTGGAATTGCTGGTAGATATTGTTTTTCACTCCACTTTTCCGCAGAACGAGATAGAAAAGGAGACGGAAGTGATTATCGACGAGATACAGTCATACGAAGATACTCCTTCGGAGCTTATTTTCGATGACTTTGAAGATATGATTTTCCGGAATCATCCGTTGGGACGCAACATTCTGGGCAGGCCGGAATTGCTGAAACAATTCCGAAGCGGGGATGCGGTTGCTTTTACTTCCCGGTTCTATCAACCTTCCAATATGGTATTCTTTGTTTTGGGCAACTTCGACTTTCAGAAAATAGTCCGCCAGGTGGAGAAACTGTTGGCAGACCTTCCGTTGATTGGAGTCGATAATCACCGTACTCCGCCTCCCCTTTACGTACCGGAGCATCTGGTTGTCCATAAGGAGACCCATCAGGCGCATGTGATGATTGGCAGTAGGGGATACAATGCTTATGATGATAAACGTACCGGCTTGTATCTGCTGAATAATATTCTGGGTGGTCCGGGGATGAACAGTCGCCTGAATGTTTCTCTCCGCGAGCGAAGAGGATTGGTCTACACTGTGGAGTCCAATCTGACATCGTATACGGATACGGGAGCTTTCTGCATCTATTTTGGAACCGATCCTGCGGATGTGGATACTTGTCTGCGGTTGACTTACAAAGAACTGAAAAGGATGCGGGATGTGAAAATGACCTCTTCGCAGCTGATGGCTGCTAAAAAACAACTGATCGGGCAGATTGGAGTTGCTTCGGATAATAATGAAAATAATGCGTTGGGGATGGCAAAGACCTTCTTGCATTACCACAAGTATGAATCATCCGAATCTGTTTTCCGGCGAATCGAAGCATTAACTGCAGAAGGGTTGCTGGAGGTGGCCAATGAGATGTTTGCAGAGGAATATCTTTCTACACTGATCTACAGATAAGAAGAAAAGGAAGAGGGTGCATCTGAGGATTGACATTACTATTAGACACACAATTAATACTTATATAAATCTTTACGATGCACTCTCTGACCTTGGAATATATAAACTAAAAAAACATCATAGTCCGGGCTATGCCGAATCGCATAGACACCCGTAGTACAGAAAGTGCTAAATAAGAATATGCCTGAGCGCAAATACATAGTATTTTGGTGCAGGCTTAACTCTGTTATGAAGAGTATAAAAAGAAGTGTATTCTTTGAATGTTATTAATTTCTGAGAGTCCGTCTTGGCGGCCGGATGGAGGTTATTGCTTTGTTTATACGGATTGGCCGAATCCGAAACAGCCTTTTTGACCAGTATCCCTTGATTAAAGTCGAATAGATCGTGTCCTGAGTTATCAAAAGAAGGTCTGTTGTGAGTATGGCTTTTTACGGCAGTAGTGACTGTCACCCCGTTATTGGCGGGTTGTAGAGCACTGCTTTTCTGGGTACCGAATACCAAAAATAACAGGCATAGCATTATTAGTTTGATGTATGCTGCCATAATTGGCGGCAAATGTATGGATTAATACGGATCTTTCTTCGGGTGGCTTTGCTTTTTCTCGAGTCATTAATTATTTTTAATAATAGGAGATTGAACCGTCCAAAGGAGCTGACCGGCAGTGGTGTCATTAGTTACCTTGGATGGTTCAGTCTGCGGAGTTTGATTTATACTTTTAGTTTAATCTTAGCTTTGACCAGTAATCCTGTGATACCGACAATAATCAGTGAGAATATGGCCGATTTCATTAATCCCGGTATGCTGCTGCCCAATGCGGTGGGGTAGTGTAATCCAAGTAATTGTTGCATTGCATACCAGATATATGGAATGATGTAGCAAGTAAGGGTTGCGGTTCCTGCCGGTTTGATAATATCGAACCAGTCGGTTTTGCCTTTTATGTCAGTCAGCCAATAGAAGAAGCCGAATGACGGGAAGAAAGCTGCTGTGCAGAAGAAGAACCAGCTTGGAGTGGCTTGTATCTTTGAGATGATCCAGAAAGGATGTGAGGCAAAGCCGGCTGCCAGCATAAGGACACCCAGGCCGCATAATATCCCTATAAACTTTCCAGGGTGCTCGGAACTGGCGTATTTTTGCATCAGTAATGAAGTTAGTATGCCCGACATCCCGAATGCATGTAATGTCATATCACTTGGTATGAATGGAAGTGGCAGGACGTCTGCATGATTCAGCAATGACAGGGCGATAAACACTACCCAAGCGAAAAGGTTGCGTGCCAGGTTTTCCCGGGTAAATAAATATACAGAGGCACAGATTACATAGGTCCAGCCGATAAGACCCAGAATTCCCCACCATTTCTGTTGGAAAGGTGCTCCATGAAATCCTTTGTAGAGGACAAGGAAAGTCAATAGTAAAATACCTGCTGTCTTCATTCCCGTATAGAGATGTTTCTTTTGGGTGGTTAGCGGTTTGGGGTATACTCCCCAGATCAGGAAGAAGCCAATCACCATAATGATAGAGAACCAGGGATGGGAGAGTCCTGCCACTCCTCCGCTGTTTACAGAGAAAAGCCCCATGACAATCAGTGCTACGGTTCGCCAGAAAATATGCATAATCACTTGGGGCAATGAATCGCCTTTTTTGTATCGGTTCTGTACGGCAAACGAAATAGACATGCCCATACAGAACAGGAAAGCCGGAAAAATTGTATCGGAGAAACCTAACATGTCTTCTGTCATTGCTGCGTGTCCGAGCCAATGGGGGATATCTCTGAGTCCGGGAATATCATTCACAAAAAGCATAAGGAACATGGTGAGTGCACGGAATATATCGACCGCAGCGACTCGTTGAGGGGATGAAGTTTTCATAATGTGTTAAATTAATTAGGGGTTATGCTCACAAAGATAGCGTAAAAATGTTTAAAGTCTACTGTCTTCCGGCTTATTCCGCTTATCTTTGCCTGAAAACCTAAAAAATGATGATGACATTAAATCGTATTACGAGTGCTGACGATTCACGTCTGAACTGTTTGATTCCTTTGTACGAGGAGTCTTTTCCCGAAAGTGAGAGAAGAAAAATCGGGCAGTTGAAACGAATGATTGAGAACCATACTCCCATGTATTTCAATGCTATTGAATGTGATGGAGAGTTGAGTGGAATGTTTGTATACTGGGACATGGGTGACTTCTACTATTTAGAACACCTGGCTGTATTCCCGGAAATGCGGAATAAAAAGATAGGGCAGCAGGTGCTTGATTATGTGGCCGGACACCTGAAAGGACTGCGCCTGCTGGAAGTAGAGCCTACGGAAGATGAAATGACTACCCGGCGCGTGAACTATTATCGGCGTAACGGATACAAGGTGCTCGATAAAACCTATGTACAGCCTTCTTATCATGCTATGGAGAACGCCTGTCCACTTTGGATTATGGGAAATGAAGATTCTCCCCGACTGTCTGAACACGTGGAAAGAATTAAAGAGGAAGTGTATAGGCAGCAGATAGGATGAGGCCTTATAAATGTGTCAAAACTATCGCTTGCCCCACAGAAAAACAGAGATCGAGTAGGCTTCGGTCTTACTTTCTGTGTTAATCTGTGGAGCCAGCGGTGGGTGAAAAGGTCTTTTACTGCCTTTTCGTGTTTTTAAAAGATTGATTTTGCAATTCCCATTTCCAGTCCTCTTAGCTCGGCAAGTCCGCGCAGGCGTCCAATGCAGGAGTATCCCGGATTGGTTTTCTTCTTTAAATCGTCTACCATTTGGTGTCCATGATCCGGACGCATGGGGATAGATACTTTTCTTCTCTGTTGTAATTCAAGGAAAGCTTTCATGACCCGGTACATATCTACGTCTCCTTCCAGGTGGTTGGCTTCGTAGAAATTTCCTTCGGAATCTCGCTGAGTGCTTCGGAAGTGGACAAAATTGATACGATCGCCGAATTGTTTCATCATACCTTCCAGGTCGTTGGCACTGCTTACTCCAAGTGATCCGGTACAGAGACAGAGCCCGTTCGATTCATTAGGCACAGCATCGATCAGTGCCTGAAAATCGGCCGCACAACTCATGATACGCGGTAAACCCAGAATGGGGCAGGGTGGGTCGTCCGGATGAATCACCAGCTTTACACCGGCCTCGTCTGCTACCGCAGTCACTTCTTTCAGAAAGTAGATTAAGTGGGCACGTAGCTTATCCGCGTCGATACCTTTGTAACGATTCAGTTCCTGTTGAAACTGCTCCAGCGTGAAACTCTCTTCCGAACCGGGAAGTCCGGCAATCATATTACGGACAAGGAGTTGTTTCTCCGTTGCGTCCATCTGTTCGAAACGAATTTTTGCTTTGGCTTTTTCTTCATCGGTATAGTCGTTCTCTGCACCCGGTCGTTTCAGTAAGAAAAGATCGAAAGCGATAAAAGCGGCACGTTCAAAACGAAGTGCTTTGGAGCCATCGGGTAGGGTATAGGCAAGATCGGTGCGAGTCCAGTCGAGTACGGGCATAAAATTGTAGGTAACGATATGAATGCCACATTTACCGAGGTTACGTAAGCTCTCTTTGTAGTTTTCGATGTATTTTCTGTAATCGCCTGTCTGGGTTTTGATGTGTTCGTGTACCGGGACACTTTCTACTACCGACCATCGCAGACCGACGGATTCGATCAGTTCCTTTCGTTTCATAATTTCTTCTACAGTCCATACTTCGCCATTAGGGATGTGGTGGAGAGCGTTGACAATTCCCGTAGCTCCGGCTTGTTTAATGTCCCAAAGGCTAACAGGATCATCCGGTCCATACCAGCGCCAGGTTTGTTCGGAAAGAAAGAGTTTATTCTTTGATGAAGTGATATAAGGTTGATTCATAAGTCATTTTTTACTTTTGAAAGTAGGTTTAATCATTCTGTTTGTTTTATCTTTGGGGAGGGAAGATGCATGGGAGAGGCCTCTTTACATTGCAAAAGCATTGAATCCGCCGTCCACTATGGCCACAGTGCCCGTTACGAAGCTTGCTGCGTCGCTGATCAGGTATTGTATTGTGCCGCATAACTCTTCAGCGCGTCCCATACGTCCGAATGGGGTTTGGCGGATGACATCCTGTCCCCGTTGAGTATATGTTCCGTCCGGATTGGTTAGTAAAGTGCGGTTCTGCTCTGTCAGGAAGAAACCGGGGGCAATGGCATTTATACGGATTCCTTCACCAAACTTTTTGGCAATTTCTGTGGCCATAAATGCGGTAAAGTTGGAAATGCCTGCTTTGGAAGCCGAATAACCGGCCACACGTGTCAAAGGACGGAAAGCTGCCATTGAGGAGAAATTGACAATAGCTCCGCTTTTCTGCTCTGTCATCGGTTTTAGAAATACTTGTGTCGGCAATACGGTACCGGTCAGATTAAGATCCACTACCTTCTGAAATTCATCTATTTTCAGATTGAAGATGTCACTTGCCGGTGCAATCGTAGCTCCCGGCATATTGCCGCCTGCCGCATTGAGCAATGCGTCTACCCGCCCATAAGCTTTCAATATATCTGCCAGGTTCTGTTCAAGGATGTTCCGGTCGAGTACATTGGTTGCCAGGAACAGAGCTTCGCCCCCTTTGGCGCATATTGTTTTTACTATCTCGTTACCCACTTCGGCTTTACGTCCGAGGATAACGACCTTGGCATCTTCTTCTGCCAGATGGACTGCAATTGTTTTTCCCAATACTCCTGTTCCACCGGTAATGACCACTACCTTATCCTTTACACTAAATAAGTTTGCCATACTATTATATTTTAAGTTTAAACTTCTTGTTCTATAGCTCCGTTATCGCACACGCAGCATGCAAATATAGTTATAAAGTTGATGGAACGGTTCAAAAAAGGAAGGAAATTAATTTTTGGTCAACTCCTTTTATCGGGGATTGGCTATTGTTTGTTGCAGTATTAACAAACTTTCCGGCCCCATATTGAATAAGAGGTCGATGATACTCAGGTTGGGCAGGAACCCGTGGCGGGTTTCGAAAACCTGATAGTAAGGTTGGGGAATAAATTCCGGATCGGCTTGGCGGAAATTCTTTTTGGGATGGATGGTTTCCCGGAAGTCTATTTCGTTCGGAGCGAAGTCCGTTTTATATTCGGTGGTTCGTTCCGTATCAGGTTGTATATCTATCAGCTTGCATACAAGCCGGCACAATTCTTCATTGAAATCTGTGAGGAATTCATATTTCTTTTCATAGAAAGGGCGAAAATCGTCTTTATAATATTCAAAAAAAGGGGTGCTGTTATAGGCCGACTCCATTGCATTCCAGTGCAGGTGCCTCCAGTTGCCATGGTCGGAAATCCGGATATCCTTCATCGGACATTTCGGGTTTTCCGGTTTTACGGTAGGAACAGAAAGTGCCAGTTCTCCCTCCGGACCTGCAATAGTACAGCGGTTCCGGTAGGTCTGTTTCATGTAATGATCGTGCTGCTCGATGAATATTTTATCGTAATTCAACAGTTTACTATAATATTCTACGGGTGCCAGATAGGCAGAAGAGAGATAAGCGACTTTCATGGGTGGTTGATACTTTGTGATTACTTGGTTGCTGATATATAATTTGTGGTTTGTGGGACTGACTACTTCACCGGTTGGAAGAATCGGTTCCAGCGGTATCCGTTGAAGATTCCCGTATGGTCTTTCTTTGAGAACCAGATTCGCGAAGCTTTCCCAATGACATGATCTTGCGGCACAAAGCCGAACAAGCGGGAATCGGAGAGATTTACCGAGTTATTGGAAGCCATCCAGTAATAATCTTTGGTAAAATAGCAATGCTGTGAAGGGCGACCTTCAATGTAGAGCGTATCGTTCCGGATTTCCGCTTGTTTGCCTTCATGCAACACCAGCGTATTCCGCAACAGGGTTCTGTTCCACGGATAAACTCTGACGGCCTTTCCCTTGCCAGGGATGATGAGCGGTTTAGTTTCTTCCTGCCGGCTTTGGCTCAGAGGTTGTATCCAGCTTTTTCCGTTCATCGCCTGTTCAAGCAGATAATATTCGTAACGGCTGAAGCTTCGTACATTCTTGCCTTCATGCTGCCCCATCAGTTCGTTGGAGCCGATGGAAAGAATGGAAAGTAGTGAGTCTAACTGCTGTTCCTTGGTCTGTGGATAAGTGTAGAGTTGTTTCCGGTCCGGTCCGAGTTGTGTGCTGCGGTCTACTACATTGAATAGTGAATCGATAAGCAAAGTATCTCCCGGTACACCGATACACCGGCTGATATAGATTTCTCTCCGGTCGATGACCGGTTCTTTGATAGCTGCGGGATTATTGAATACGACGATGTCGTCTTTATCAATGCGCCTTGGATTCCAGCGGTGGTAGGAGAACAGTGACATATAAGGTGCCCGAAGTCCGTAGCTCCACTTATTGACCAGAATACGTTCGCCTTGGAAAAGGGAGTTCTCCATGCCCGATGAAGGTATCAGGCATGAGGTAAAAGCAAAGCCGCGGAGCAATAATACGATAACTATTGCTCCGGCAAATGCGATAATCCATTTGAATCCCTTTCTCATTACTACGTTAGTCTACCCACTTAAAGATGCGGTTCCAGCGGATTTTACCGTCAAACCAGCCACGGTCTTTATCCAATGACAGCCATACGACGATCGGTTTACCTACTACGTGGTCTTCGGGTACGAATCCCCAATAACGGGAATCAGCCGAATTATGCCGGTTATCACCCATCATCCAGTAATAATCCAACTGGAAAGTATACTGGTCTGTCTTCACACCGTTAATGTAGATTCCGTCTTCTTTCTGCTCCAGTTTATTGCCTTCGTAGGCAGTGATGCAACGTTCGTAGATAGGCAGATTATCCGGAGTCAGCGTGATAGTGGCTCCCTTTGCCGGAATCCAGATAGGGCCGTAATTGCTGCGGTTCCAGTGAGTATATAAATTCAGAGGATACATGTCTCCGGCATAATCTTCCGGTTCTATCACGATTTTGCTGATCAACTTTTTGTTGGCGGACAGAGTATCATACATTTTCTTTGTGAGCGGGAGGTGATATACAGGATTCAGCCTGCCTTGGGCGTTTCGTCCATCCATTCCTAACTCAACCAACCCTTCTTCATAACCTGCTCCTTCGGGAGTTAATCCCTGGTCGGCTTTACTGATTCCCAGTTCGCGGAACATCTCTTCTGTGATATACGGACCCGTAGTTTGCACAAAGTAGTTGAATTGCAGGTTCTCAGGGTTTTCTATTGCCTTCCCGTCAATCATCACCTGACCGTTGATAATTTGGAGTGTATCGCCCGGCAGTCCTACACAACGTTTTACGTAATTTTCCCGGCGGTCCACCGGACGGGTGACAACCTTGCCATACCGTTGGGGATTGGACATTATTTCTTTTCGTCCGGCATTGTAGTATAAATCGTATACAGTCTTCTGTTGTTCCCGGGTCAGACTGTCCATATTGATCGGATTCGGATAAATCTGCTTCCCGATGTTGTATGCCAGTGTATAAAAGTCGGCATCCGGAAAGTTCAACGCAACAGTGTCTCCTGCAGGGAAGTTAAACACTACAATATCGTTCAGCTTTACTTTACCGAACCCGGGCACACGTTTGTATTTCCATTGAGGCCACTCAATGTACGACTTGGTGTTCAGTATCGGCAGTGTATGCTGTGCCAATGGCATCGATAGTGGAGTATTCGGTACACGGGGACCATAGCTCATCTTGCTTACATACAGGAAGTCTCCCACCAACAATGATTTTTCCAGTGAAGAGGATGGGATCTGGTAATTCTGAAAGATATAGATATTCACGAAATATACTGCTACCAAAGCGAAAACGATAGCATCTACCCAACTCATTACGCTTCGGACAGTCGGGTTCTTTGACTTCTTCCAGAATGACCAGGGGATTTTCTTGGTAATGTAAACATCGAAAATGAAAGGAACCACAATCAGTCCCCACCAGCTTTTCACCCAGATCAGGAAAATCAGATAAAGAAGAATAGCAATGGAACATTTTATCCATTGAGTACGTGTTGCTTTTCTCATGATGTTAGTCTTTTAAGAATGGGAATAAATCGCTCATACCCAGATAGCCTTCATGGGTTGCTGTGTATTCTGCGGCAAGTACCGCACCCAAAGCAAAACCTCCCCGGTTTTTGGCATCGTGGGTGATGGAGATACTGTCCGCCTCCGAATCGTAACGGATGGTGTGGATACCGAATACTTCGCCTTCACGGATGGAGTGAATCGGCAACTCGTTCGCTGAGTGTGCTTCCTCTTTTACCCAAACGTTTTTACGCTCCATGTTTTCAAGAATACCTTCTGCCAGCGTGATGGCCGTTCCGCTTGGTGCATCGAGCTTGTGCACGTGGTGGGTTTCACTTATGGTCACGTCATATGCCGGGAACTGGTTCATTATTTTAGCCAGATACTTATTGACTGCCGAGAAGATGGTTACGCCCAAACTGAAATTGGATGACCAGAACAGGGTTTTTCCACCTTTGCTGCATAGTTCCTTTACTTCATCGCCGTGTTCTGCCATCCATCCGGTACTGCCCGAAACTAACTTTACACCTGCTTTGAAAGCTTTCATATAATTGTTGTAGGCTACCATGGGATTAGTGAACTCAATAGCCACATCTGCCGATTTAAATGCTTCAGACTCGAAATCATCCTGATTGTTGATGTCGATAATGCTGACAATTTCGTGTCCGCGACTGAGGGCAACTTTTTCGATTTCCCTGCCCATTTTTCCGTAACCTATTAATGCTATTTTCATTGTTTTACTGACTTTATAGACTTTATATCCAAAATATTAGTTGCAAAGATAGGATTTTTATTACATTTGTCGAGCACATTAACGTCTTGTTAACAATGGAACAACTCCTACATTATGTGTGGAAACACAAAATTTTTCCTCTTCACGAACTGCAAACAACCACTGGGCTGCCTGTTGAAGTGATTGATACGGGACTGCCGAATCCTAATGCAGGCCCCGATTTTTTTAATGCCAAATTAAAGATTGACGGTACGCTTTGGGTAGGCAATGTCGAAATACATACAGCCTCTTCCGATTGGTTCCGTCACGGGCATGATCGTGATATGGCCTATGATTCGGTGATTTTACACATTGCGACGGAAATAGATTGTGAGATATACCGCACCAATGGTGAACCTGTCCCTCAACTCCGGTTGGCCTGTCCCCGCCAGGTGAAGGAACATTATGACGAGCTTTGCCGGGCAGACGTACATCCACCTTGCTATTCGATCTTGGAAACTCTCCCTAAACTAACAGTTCATTCCTGGCTGACAGCTTTGCAGACCGAGCGTTTCGATCAAAAGAACCAGACCGTATCCCGGCGGCTTCAGCGCTGCAATCAACATTGGGAGGATGCCTTTTTCATCACGCTGGCACGTAATTTTGGTTTCGGACTGAATGGAGATGCTTTTGAAGCCTGGGCGAATCTGCTTCCGTTCCGTTCCATTGATAAGCATCGTGACGACCTGACACAAGTGGAAGCTTTCTTTTTTGGGCAGGCCGGTTTGCTGGAGGGAGAACCTGTTGACGATTATTTCAGTTGGATGCAGAAGGAATTCCGTTATCTGCAACATAAGTTTGAACTTCCACCGGTGATGAATGCTTCTTTGTGGCGTTTTCTCCGTCTTCGTCCCGGCAATTTCCCACATGTGAGGCTGGCACAACTGGCCTCCCTATATTACAAAGAGCGTTCCTTATTTTCACGTGTTATGGAAGCGCAAACCCTGAAAGAATTAAATTTGATTTTCTCCGGTCATACTTCTGCTTATTGGGAGGAACACTTCATATTTGGCAGGACCTCTCCCCGGAGGGAGAAAAGCATCGGTTCCGGTGCAAGGGAACTGATCATTATCAATACGGTCATACCTTTTCTGTATGCTTACGGTTTGCATAAAGCAGATGACAGGTTGTGTGAACGTGCAGCTTCATTGCTTGAAGAGTTGAAAGCTGAAAACAACTACGTCACCCGCATGTGGAGTGGAGCCGGAATTCCTGTCCGGACAGCAGCGGACAGTCAGGCGTTGTTACAATTACAGAAGGAATATTGCGACAAGAAGAAATGTCTTTATTGCCGCTTCGGATATGAATACCTGAAACATAAATAATTCTGTTCTTCCCGATTGGATATTAGGAAGATATATTATCTTTGCCCGCTGAAAATGCGGGGTGGGATTCCCCGTCTTAATAACCCATTCATTATGAAAGTGAAAAGATTTGTGCTTTGTCTGTTTATGCTTACCCTGATGGGAGGCATTTGCTTTATTTCCTGTGGAAATACTTCGAAAGCGAAGGCAGAAAGTGCTGCTACTGCGGAAACGGCTGATGAACCTTTCCAGACGTTTCTGAAGAAGTTCACCTCAAGTGCTTCTTTCCAGTATACCCGTGTGAAGTTTCCGTTAAAAACTCCCATCACTCTGATGACGGACGATGGAAATAGCGAGAAAACCTTCCCTTTTACACAAGAGAAATGGCCGTTGCTGGATGGCGAGACTCTAAAAGAGGAACGCATAACCCAGGAGGAAGGAGGAATCTATGTTTCTAAATTTACGGTGAACGAACCTACCCATAAAGAGTTTGAAGCCGGGTATGAGGAGTCGGAAGTTGACTTACGTGTGATATTCGACTTGATTGACGGTAAATGGTATGTAACCGATTGCTATACCGGGTGGTATGGATACGATCTGCCGATTGACGACCTGAATGAAACTGTGAAGCAGGTGAAAGAAGAGAATCAGACTTTTAAAGAATTGCATCCGTAGAGAATCTGATATCAGGGGGAGGATCACTCAAGGACTCCCTTTCTTTTAAAGAAAAGATAGGTTACTGCCCCAAGAGATGCAAGTTGACTAACATTCCCGTGTGTTGGTCAAGATTTTACGTACTGACGTAAAAGCCTTTACATGCCGGGGTAAATGCTTTTACATCGAAAGGAAAATACAGGTAAATATAATTTGCTGACTATCAGTGATAATGAAACGGATGCCAAACTACGCATTGTCCGGATGAACTTTCTGTCAGAATGCCGAACGGACGGCAATGTTGTATTTGGTAAGCGTAGTGCTTTTATGGATAGCTTTCCAACTTTTCCGGTCGATCTGTGGAGCCAGATACTCCCAGAATGTTTTCATCTTGGTTACCAGTTGCGCTTCGCCACCTTGTATCTGCTCTTCATAATGAAGGAAAACGGCTGTGTGCAGTGCCTTAAGCTTTTCATGCCACTCTTCGGGAGAAAGCTTTCTGCCTTCTTTGTACTCCCAGCCTAATGCAGGGTTTGTCAGTAATCCGCGTCCGATCATCACTCCGGCAAGACTTGGGAACTTGTCGGTAATGCGGTGGATGTCTGCTATGGTCAGGATATCCCCATTATAGACTACGGGATGTCTGCATGCTTCGTAGAAAGAGGTAAATCCCTCCATGTCTACCTCGCCTTTGTATTGCTGGATGCCCAACCGGGGATGGAGGGTGATTTCGGTCAGGGGAGCAGCGTTAAGCAACGGTATCAGTGACAGGCATTCATCCGGTTTTTCCCATCCCAGACGCATCTTTACCGAAAAGCGCATGTCGGGAAATTGTTCCGTTTGTTTTAGCAATGCCTCCACCTTGTCGGGATAAGGCAGCATGCCGGACCCGCATTGTCGTTTTGCCAACATCGGGAAAGGACAGCCGAGATTGATGTCTATCTCCCGATAGCCCTGTTCGATGAAGAGGGCGATCATACGCTCTGTTTTATCCGCTTCGGAGGCTATGAGTTGCGGGATAAGGCGGCCCACCCGGTTGTTTTCGGGTAGAATGTCCCGAACGTCTTTGTGGCGGAACTCTCCCCGGTCTACTCGTACAAAAGGAGTATGATAGACATCTATGCCGCCGAAAACGGCGGCATGGGCATTACGATAGGCTGCCTCGGTATATCCCTGAAGCGGAGCGAAGTGGATAGGTAATGTATTATTCATCTGTTTTTAAAACATAAACATGGCTACACCTACGATACGGTTGTTACCGATGGAATGCGTATCGATGATTTTGCCGCTTTTAAGATTCAGTGAACCGTAAGCAGCGGAAGTATAGGTATATTCCACTCCAAACTTCCAGTGATTGACGTTGTATGTCAGTTCGGCTCCGGCAGTTACTACCTGGTCTACATTGGTTCCTGTTCCGTACAGTTGACCGGATGCTAAAGCATCACTTGTCCCCAGATTCTTGACATATCCCAGGAAGATACCCGGTTTCCATTTCTGTCCGTATACAACGTTCAGCCATGAACTGGATACCCGGATCGGTGTATATTTCTGTTCTCCGGTCTGCTTATCGATCGATTTGATTCCGAATCCACCGAGCATCGAAGTTTGTGTCAGATTAGAGCCCAATACGGTTTTGGCTCCTACAAACCAGTCTTTATTGCTGTATTTTACATGTCCTTCATAAGATAAAGTGGTGATGCGTTCGTTCACTTTATAAACTTTATCATCTATTTTAGACTCTGTACGGGGTTTCAGGGAGAGAAGTTCTATGCCTGCTCCGGCTATCCATCCGTTGGCTTTATAATCGAGTCCCAGATAGAATTCGGGGACACAGCTGTTCTTTATATAAGCCTGGCTCTTGCCCGCAATACCTTGCGATAAATACTGCGATTGCCAGATTGCGGCTCCTGTCAGTTGGAATCCCTTATGTGTATAGCGATAGCGAATTTGAGGGGCACGGCTGAATGGCTGGAAAGGTGCACCCACCGAAAGATTCAGTATTTGTGGTGATACATCACCGAACAGCGGATGCCAGGTTTGGCCGAGTAAGAGAGCTGAACGTCCCCAATCCAGGTTCAGGTAGGCATGGCGTAAGCGGATGGTGGAGTAGGAAGTTCCTGAGCCGCGGAAGTCCACTTCTACTTTGGCAGAAGTCATGGCACGTCCCAATTTAGGGCCGGTTACGTCTATTCCCAGGCGGGTATATAAAGTATAAAAGCTACCGTTGGCAGTTGCGTTCAGGTCCTTGCCGTTTTCATCGAGTACTTCGTCTTTGGGATACATGTAAAACAATCCGTCTACTGTCTCTTCGTTAGCACGGCTGTTGTAATAAAGGTCTGTGCGAATCTGTCCGTAAAACTTATAACTAAAGTCTTTCTTTTGAGCAAAACTGCTTACTGCCATCATCAGGCAGGCAGATAAAATTAGATGCTTCTTCATTTTTTGTGTTATTTGTTAGATACAATGGGGATTTACCCGTTGAAGTTATTATCTTAAATCAATGTAAGATGGTTGTTTCACGCTGCAAAGGTAAGGAAATCATCTGACTGACCATGAAAAAGGATACCCGAAAGTAAACGTTTTCGGAAAAGGTTGTAAAATAGCACCGGATGGAGAATGAAATACTGGAATAAAGTATATATTTTTGCAAGATAAAAATAGAATAGACCATGAAAGTAAAAAAGATCAGTATTGCTAATGTGGAGGTCGATGCACTTCCCGAATTACTGGATAAAGAAAAGATCGGTTTCCAGGCTATTGATAATGTGAATTGGGAAGCTTATCCTTATCGTCCGAAAGTGGAGTTCCGTATAGCCCATAGCGATGATGCTGTTTTGTTGCACTTTAATGTGAAAGAGGCCAGTGTGAGGGCTAAGTACGGAGAAGACAACGGGTCTGTGTGGACAGACTCTTGCGTGGAGTTCTTTTCTGTGCCTGCCGGTGACGGTATTTATTATAACATCGAATGCAACTGTATCGGGACGATTCTTATAGGTGCCGGAGCAGAACGTAACGACCGGGAGCGTGCCTCTCAGGAAGTGATGGATCAGGTAAAGCGTTGGGCCAGCCTGGGACGCCAGCCGTTCAATGAACGCATTGGAGAGTGTAACTGGGAAGTGGCGTTGATCATTCCATATACAGCATTCTTTAAACACAACATTACTTCTCTGGACGGAAAAACGATTACTGCGAACTTCTACAAATGTGGAGACGAATTGCAGACCCCGCATTTCCTTTCATGGAATCCGATTAAAATAGAGAAACCGGATTTCCATCGTCCCGATTTCTTCGGTACCTTGGAGTTTGAATAGAATGAACCTGCCCGTGTAAAAGCATGGAAAATAATAAAAGAAAGGTGTAGTCATCCCAGGATGACTACACCTTTTCTTTATCGGCAGATGATTGTGCCTATTTTACGATTCCACGTTTTGACTCCTTGACGAATGCAACGATATTTTCTATCTCTTCGCTCATGGGAACCTGGTCTACAATTTTTTGTACTGCATCCTGCAGGCTGAAATTGCCCTGATAGATCAAACGGTAAGCATTGGCAATATGTCGCAAGACCCTTTCGCTCGTATTTTTATGTTGTTGTAATACTACAGCGTTTACTCCGTGATATTCTACCGGATTTCCGGCCATAATAACATAAGGAGGTACGTCTTTTGATATGCGGCAACCGCTCTGAATCAACGTCCATTGTCCTACATGGCAATATTGATGGAGTGTGACGTTTCCACTCAGGATCACGCAATCGTCCAAGGCACATTCTCCGGCAATTGTAGTACCGATACCGGCTACGCAATTGTCACCGATTTGTACGTCATGACAGACATGAACCTTGTCCATCAGGAAGTTGCCGTTGCCGATCTTTGTGGCGTTTCCGCCGAAAGTGGCCCGGCTGATGACTACATTCTCGCGGATATGATTGTTATCACCGATGATCAGTGAACTTTCTTCTCCTTTGTAATGGAAATCCTGTGGCTCCGCTCCGAGTACGGCGTGTTGATGCACTTTGTTACCTTTTCCCAGCTGCGTACCATTCAGTATGCTGGCATAAGACATAATGATGCAGTCGTCCCCTATTTCGACATTATCTTCAATGTAAGCGAACGGTTGAATGGTGACATTCTTACCGATTTTTGCCCCGGGGGCTATCGATGCTAATGGACTAATCATAATTGTATTGTATTTAAAGTTAATCTTCTCTTCCGCCGCCTAATGCCTGATAAAGGCTTACTACAGCCTGCATCCGGTCGAAAGTATCGTTTACCTGAGATAAACGGGCACTGAGCAAAGATTGTTCGGCCGACAATACCTCCAGATAAGTAGACGTCCCTAATTTAAACAATTCTTTTGTATATTCAGATGCTTTCTCTGATGATTCCACTTGCATTTTGCGGGAAGCCGTTTTTTCGGAAGCACTCTGATACTGGTATAGTGCATTGCTTACTTCACTTCCTGCATTCAGTATACTCTGTTGGAAGGCCAGTTTAGCTTCTTCCTGTTGTGCCTTGGCTATCTTCAGACGGGCGATGTTTGCACCCCGGTAGAATAGCGGCTGAGTAAGTGAACCAAGTACGGATGCCAGCAGTTTACCCGGGTTGACAATGGCGCTACCGGCACTGTTGGTCCATCCGGCTGACCCACTGATTGTGATCTGCGGATAGAAGGCGGCACGGGCTGAGTTTGCATTGTAATAAGTGCTGGCCAGAGCCATTTCGGCTGCTTTTACATCCGGACGGTTAGAAAGTAGCTGCAAAGGAACACCTACTGAAAACTCTTCCGGCAATTGCTGTTCTTCAAGGACTCCCCGTTGAATAGTCTGCGGCGCCTGTGCCAGCAGCATAGACATGGCATTTTCGGTTTCGCGGATACTCTGCTGAATGGCCGGGATAGAGGCCAATACTTGTGCATAGGCAGCTTTGCTTTGTTCCACTCCGGCAGAGGTCGTGTTGAACATGGCGGCATCCTTCATAGCTTGCATAGTTTCAACATTACGTTTCATGATGTCGGCGGTCTGTTCGGTGATGTCGAGCTGACGGTCGAGCATTAATAACGTGTAGTATGTATTGGCAATTCCCGAGATGATCTGGGTCTGTACAGCTTGGCGATATGCTTTCGTTTGTAACAATGCTACTTGTGCACCCCGTTTGGCATTCAGCAGTTTGCCGAACAAATCGATCTCCCAACTGGCAGTTGCAGGCAGTGAATAAGTTTTCGTTGCCGCATGTTTGTCGAAACTGCTGATGGTTCCTTGTGGTGACAATCCGAGTGAAGGAGCATAAGCCAAGCGGGCTGACATCAGCGATGCCTGTGCCTCTTTCACTTTCAGTGCGGCAGTCAGCAGGTCAGTATTGTGAGTCAGTCCCTGTTCGATTAACGCTTGTAACTGAGGATCTGTGAAGACCTCTCTCCAAGGCAGATTTCCGAAGTTGGCAGTATCGGATATCAAAGTATCGGCAACAGATACTGTATCCCGGTAAAGTCCGGAAGCTTCTATATCCTTAGGTCTGTCATATGATTTATAGATGTGGCAGCTGCTCAGGAGAGCAGTTGCACACAACATACCTATAATTTGTTTCTTCATATTCTTTTCTTTATTCCTATTTAGCGTATTGTTCAATTTCTGTTTCTGCATCTGTATTATCGATGTCTTCCCATTCGATAGGTTTCACCTTCTCCTGTAAATACTGGAAGAGAACGAACAAAGCAGGAACCACAAATATCTGGCATATCATACCGATAAACATACCGCCTACCGCAGCTGTACCCAAAGCACGGTTACCATTGGCACCTACACCCATGGCAAGCATCAACGGAATCAAACCTACTACCATTGCTAAAGAGGTCATCAGAATAGGACGGAGACGTGCACCTGCTCCCAATACGGCAGCCCAGGTGATGCTCATACCCATCTTACGACGGTCGAGGGCAAATTCGACAATCAGGATCGCATTCTTTGCTAACAAACCTATCAACATAATCAATGCAATCTGCATATAAATGTTGTTGGTAGCTGCTCCCAAAATAGGGATGATATTATTGGCCAATCCCATCAGGTGGGCAAAGATGAAGCTGCCTGCCAGACCGAAAGGAATAGAAAGCAATACAGCCAATGGTAAAATATAACTTTCGTACTGGGCACTCAGCAACAAATAAACGAATACGAAGCAAAGGACGAAGATCATAGCTGTGGAGCTGCCACTAGAGCTTTGTTCTTCGCGGGTCATACCCGAGAATTCATAGCCATATCCTGTAGGTAAAGTCTGTTCGGCTACTTCCTGCATTGCCTGGATGGCTTGACCGGAACTATAGCCGTCGGCGGGAGAACCGTTGATGGTCATAGCGGTAAACATGTTGAATCGCTTGATATTATCCGGTCCGTAGATGCGCTTAATATTCATAAACTGAGTGATAGGCGCCATTTCGTTACCATTGCGTATCTTGATTGACTTCAGCGACTCGAGGTTGGTACGACTGTTCGGTTCCGCTTGAATCATTACGCGATACATTTTACCGAAGCGATTGAAGTTTGAAGAATACAAACCACCGTAGTAGCCTTGCAAAGTGGTCAGAATATCGTTAGGTGATAGTCCGGCTTTCTTACAGGCAGCTGCGTCGATGTCTATCATGTATTGCGGGAAGTTCGGATTGAACGATGTTTGCGCTGATTGAATTTCGGGACGGGCCTGCAATTTAGAGATGAAATCCTGAGCCACCTCATAGAATTTGTCAAGGCTACCTCCCGTTTTATCCTGTAGGTTCATCTCGAAACCATTGGACACACTATAACCCGGAATCATTGGTGGAGCGAACAACAGTACACGGGCGTCTTTAATCACTTCACGAGCTTTGAGGTATAACATACCCGAAACAAAGTCTGAACGTTCTTTGATGGATCGCTCATCCCAGTTTTTCAGTTTACAAATAAATGAACCGTAGCTGGGTCCCTGTCCTGCTATGAAGCTATAGCCTACAATCATCGTACGGCTGTCGATTGCCGACTCTGAAGCTATCAGGCTGTCTACCTGTTGCATCACCGCTTCGGTACGTTCTTTAGAACTACCCGGGGGCATGTCGACAACAGCCATGATGGTACCTGTATCTTCATTCGGAACCAAACCGGTCGGGGTGATATTCATCAGGAAAATCATCAGGGCAAAGCCGGCTACTACCGCACTGATTGTAAGCCAAGGTTTCTGGATGAAGAAAAGTACCCTTTTCTTATATTTTTTCAAAATCGTATCGTATGCCGCATTGAATGAAGCATGGAAACGTTTGGCAAGTGTCACTTTTTCTTTTTTGTTCGGATCGTGTGGTTTCAGTAGGATGGCACACAGTGCAGGACTCAATGTCAAAGCATTCAAGGCCGAAAGTGCAATAGCGATAGCCATTGTCAGACCGAACTGGCGATAGAATGTACCGGAAGTACCGGACATGAAACTTACCGGAATAAATACAGACATCATTACCAATGTGATAGAAACGATGGCACCTCCCAATTCATTCATGGCGTCGATGGAAGCCAGACGGGCTGATTTATAGCCTTGGTCAAGTTTTGCATGGACGCCTTCCACGACGACGATCGCATCATCGACCACAATCGCTATGGCAAGTACCATGGCACATAGTGTCAGAAGGTTGATACTGAACCCAATCAGATATAAGACAAAGAACGTACCGATCAATGCAACCGGGATGGCGATAGCAGGAATCAATGTAGAGCGTAGATCCTGCAGGAAAATGTATACCACAATGAATACAAGAATAAATGCCTCGATCAATGTCTTGACTACCTCATGAATAGAGGCGAACAAGAAGTCATTGGCATTCTGTGATACATTTACTTTGACGCCCGGTGGGAAGGTAGAAGCTGATTTATCCAGTAAGGTGAGGATGTCGTTGATAATAGCTGTCGCATTCGAACCGGCTGTCTGGAATACGATGATGGTTACTGCCGGATGCCCGTTCACTTTATTGGTAAATCCGTAAGTCAGACGTCCCAATTCTACACTGGCGATGTCTTTCAGTCGAAGTACCTGTCCGTCTTCAGTAGCACGGATTACAATATTCTCAAATTCTTCTTGACTTTGCAGGCGCCCCTTGTATCTCAGAGTATATTGAAAAGTCTGGTTACCCTCTTCACCGAATGCTCCCGGAGCAGCCTCAATGTTCTGTTCGGCCAACGCTGCGGAAACATCGGTAGGCATCAGGTGATATTGGGCCATGATATCCGGTTTCAGCCAGATACGCATTGAATAGTCTGCACCAAGCACCATGGCGTCACCTACACCCGGTACGCGCTGCACTTCCGGCACCAGATTGATCTTGGCATAATTTTCCAGAAATTCGTTATCGTATTTGTCGTCGGAACTATATAAAGAGAATACCAGCAACATACTGGTCTGTCGTTTTGAAGTGATGACGCCTACTTTGGTTACTTCGGCGGGCAGCAGACCTTGTGCTTTGGCTACACGGTTTTGAACGTTTACCGCGGCCATATCCGGATCGGTGCCTTGTTTAAAGTATACGTCAATACGGGCTTCACCGGTATTGGTTGCTGTGGAACTCATGTACATCATGTTTTCCACACCGTTGATTTGCTCCTCCAGCGGGGCGACTACACTGTTTAATACCGTTTGTGCATTAGCACCCTGATAAGTGGTCGAAACGCTTACCGTAGGTGGGGCAATATCCGGATATTGGGAAATAGGCAGCGAAATCAAGCCCAGAATACCCAAGATTACTATAACGATGGAGATCACCGTAGATAGTACCGGACGATTAATAAATCTATCTAGTTTCATATTTAACTTGCTATGCTGATTTTATTTTCCTTGTTTTTTCTCTTCAAGTGCTTGTTGGAAATTGGCTTTAGCCTGTTCCGGAGTAACTGGTTTGATTGCCTGTCCGTCTTTCAGGGTGCTGGCATTATCCAAGACCACTTTTTCACCAGCTTTCAAGCCGGAAGTCACTACGTAATCGTGTCCGTTATCCACATTGAAAACATTTATTTCAGTCATCTTTACAGTATTGTCCGGCTGCAATACGAAAGCAAATTTCTTGTCTTGTATTTCCGTTGTAGCTTTTTGCGGAATAACAATTGCATTTTCCAGATGATAGGGTACGATCAGGTTGGCCATACCACCGCTTCTCAGCAAATGTTCTTTGTTAGGGAAAGTGGCCCGAATACTTACTGCTCCGGTATTTTGGTTGATGACACCACTAATGGTGGACATTTTACCTTTATCGGCGTAGGTGGTTCCGTCCGATAGCTCAAGCCCTACCTCCGGATAAGACTCTACAGCTGAAATCTGAGAACCGTCTTTACGTACCAGTGCCAATAGATCTTTTTCAGTCAGTGAAGAGTAGACATACATTTCGTTAATGTCCGAAACGATGGTCAGCGGAGTTTGGATAGAAGGGCTGACAAGGCTTCCCAGACGATAAGGAATTGTGTTGACAATACCATCTGAAGGACTTTTTACATTGGTGAAGGTTAAATTTTGTTCTGCACTTATCAGTTGTGCCTGTGCGGAAGCCAGTTGTGCTTTGGCAGATGCCAGAGAGTTTTCTGCCATCGCCAGGTCGTAATCACTGATAATATTCTTTTTATTTAATTCACGTTTGTTGTTCACTGTGATTTCTTGTGTGTTCACTCCGGCTTTTGCAGTAGCTACGGCTGCTTTGGCCGAACGGACAGCGGCTTCATATTGTACCGGATCGATGATGAACAATATCTGTCCTTTGCGTACCATAGAACCTTCGTCTACGCAAACTTTTGTGATGAATCCCGATACTTGCGGACGGATTTCTACGTCTTGTTTACCTTTGATAGTGGCCGGATAGGAACTCTTCAGATTTACTGTAGTGGGTTGCAACACCTGTACTGCGCATTCCGGGGTTCCCCCGCTCAGGTCAAATCCCTTTTTGCCGCAACTCGACAGGAGGGCTAAACAAAATGCAAATAAAACAATTTTACTTTTCATACCTTCTTTATATTCAATTTATAATGATGTCCATTTTGTGGTAATGTGATTTATCGTGCTAACCCTTCAATGATAAGGGAGAGAAAACCGAATGTACTTAATCAGTTTTCTGCGCAAAAGTACTCTTTTTTCCATCTTGATGTTCTTTGAATAGCTGTTTTTTAACTATGTTTTTCTCTAATTAATATAGGTGTTGCGTAAAAAGCTGTCAAAAGGTATCTGTCATTCTCGTTGGAAAGACTGCATAAGTGGAGCGGGAGAAGGTATATATAAAAACAGTGATCCGGAACACTCCGGATCACTGTTTGATTGTTGCTTTGAGGAATTTCTTTTTAATTCCTTACATGTTGACTTTATGACGTACAGGTGTCAGGATGAAACTGAATTCATAATCCTGATAAGGTACGCGGTACTTTTCAAGCGGAAGTGTTCCCCAACTGTTGACACATCCTAATCCCATCTGCACCTTGTCAATGCACAGATTGGTGAAAGGAGCTTTCGGCACTTCAGGAGAGTGACGTTGGTCTTTCTGTGCTCCGTCATCCAAAGATTCGATGCTGTAGTTCAGGGCAGAAGCAGAGAAAGGAGTATCGCCTACGAACTGCAAGCCGTTTCCGCTGACGTTCAATACTCTCCACCAACGTAAATCGGTCTTGGTTCCGGTTTCCTGCGGTCGGATATATGGATAGAATTGTTCGGCAACTGTCTGGCGATATTTGCCAAGCATGGTAGAGTGATTACGGTCGGCGTAATTTTCTATCGGACCGCGGCCATAATATTCTACTTCATTAAAGTTCTCGGGCATTTGCATTTGCATGCCAAAGCGGAACATATCAGAAACTTTCTCTTCTTTGCCGGCTTCCATCTTTTGAGTTACTTTGATGGCGCCTTCATTGTTGATGACGTAAGTCAGGAACAATTTACCCTTTACGGCTTTCATGTCATATTCTGCCTGAATAACCGCCTGCTCGTTTTCAATATTCTGTTTCAGAGAAGTTAACTTCAGTCCCGGATTTTTCCATACGGCATACCGGTGCTGCAATCCTGCTCCATAGTCGTTGTCGGTAGGAGCACGCCAGAAGTTGGGAGTCAGTTGGGCTCCCTGATTCAATAACTGTATGCCGTCTGCTTCGTAGCGAGAAAGATAGCCATTGTGTTTATTGAATTCAATAATGAAGTTTTCACCTTCTACAATCAGGTAGTTATGATCGTTATCTTTGATAGCCGGTACATGAACGGCAATGTTAGATGCCTTCCGGTTTTTTAATTCCGGAGTTTGGGCTTTGTACGGACGGATGGTCAACTGGTCATATGCCACTGTACTTCCTGCCGGCATCAATGTTTCGGCGGATTTCAGTTTGTAAGCTACGTTGAGTAGCAGTTCTTTGCATGGGTAGATATTTTCCGTATTCAGATTCAGTTTAAGGGTAGCTGTTTGTTGTGGAGCCACGTTCAGGTCCTGAATCACTCCGGCTTGCATTACTTCGCCGTCTGCCAGTAATTGCCACTCCATATAGTATGCAGACAAGTCGCGGAAGAAGTTTTCATTATATACTTTTATTTCTCCTTTGGCAAGGTCTGCGGGAGTGGTCCAGATAGACTGATAGAAATATCCTACTTCATGGGCATGCGGATTCGGACGGCGGTCGGGACTGATCAAACCGTTATTATTAAAATTATTGTCCGAAGCGTCATATTTATTGAAATCGCCGCCGTATCCGTAAATATCTACACCGTCTTTATTCTTCCAGTGGTTGGATTGGTCAACAAAGTCCCAGATGAATCCGCCCTGGTATTTCGGATATTTACGTATCAGATCCCAATATTCTTTGAAACCACCCTGTGAGTTACCCATGGCGTGGGCATATTCACACTGAATCAGGGGCTTGTCTATGTTGCCTTCACAATATTTCTTGCAGGCATCATAATCGTAATACATCGGGCAGAAAATGTCTGTGAACTGATTGGTGCCTGCCTGTTCGTATTGTACGGCACGCGTTTTGTCTTCATTCTTGATCCATGTGTAGCATTGTTCGAAGTTCGGACCGTATCCGGCTTCGTTCCCTAAAGACCAGAAGATGATGGAAGGATGGTTATAGCCTCTTTGTACGTTGCGCTGGTTGCGTTCCAGATGTGCTTTTTTATAAGATGGATTTTTGGCAAGTGTCTCTTTGCCATATCCCATTCCGTGTGATTCTACATTGGCTTCCGCCACTACGTAAATGCCGTATTGGTCACAAAGGTCGTACCACAGATTGTCGTCCGGATAGTGACAGGTACGCACGGCATTGATGTTCAGCTGTTTCATTCGTAAGATGTCTTGCAGCATGCGCTCACGTGAAACAACATATCCGCCGTCCGGATCTATTTCATGACGGTCGGCGCCTTTGAAAAGCACCGGCTGACCGTTTACCAGGATTTGTCCGCCTTTCAGTTCTATTTTGCGGAAACCTATTTTGACCGGGATCACTTCCAAGGTGGTATTGTTACCACTTTTCAATGTTGCAGTCAATGTGTATAAATTGGGTGTTTCTGCGGTCCATTTTGCGGGATTGTCTACGTTCATGCCAACAGACTTTTTACCGTTTCCGCTAACTTGGGCTGTGGCTACGTTTTTCCCTGTCGGATCTGCCAGATTCAGTTCTACCGTTCCGCTTCCGTTCAGGTTGAGTGCTATATCCAGTGTACCGTTTGTATAATTGGCGTCCAAATCAGGCGTTACACGGATGTCCTGAATATATTTCTTATTGCGGCTGTATAGGTAGCAGTCACGTCCTACTCCGGAGTAGCGGAAAAAGTCCTGATCCTCCAGATATGTTCCATCACACCAGCGGAATACTTGGAAAGCGATCAGGTTTTTACCGGGTTTCAGGTAATTGGTCAGGTTAAATTCGGCTTCCAGCTTACTGTCCTCGCTATAGCCTACATATTTACCGTTGACCCATAAATACATATTTGAGGTTACCGAGCCGAAGTGAGCGAATATTTCTTTTCCTGACCATTCGGCAGGAATAATGATTTCCTTCCGATACGAGCCTACATGGTTGTTTTCTATGGGCACATAGGGAGGATTGTTTTTGTATTGGCTTCTCCAGGCGTAACCTACGTTGACATAAATCGGATCACCGTATCCGTTCATTTCCCAAACACCGGGGACTTTCATCTGTCCCCAACCTTTATCGTTATAGTCTGTCCGGTAGAAGTCGGTCGGTCGCGCATCTGCATTTTTCACCCAGTTGAATTTCCAGATGCCATTCAGGGTCATAAAGTTGCTTGAATTTTCCTTGTCGGCTTTTGCGGCTTCTTCACTTGAGGAGTAAGCAAAGTAATTGGTGTGCATCGGTGCACGGTTTACCGCATTAATTTCGGGGTTTTTCCATTCGTCATGTTGAGCCATGGTCGCCAGGCTACACATCGCCAGGCAGCAAGTCAGCAGTTGTCTTTTCATGGGGTTAATCTTATTAGGTTTGTAAATTGTTGGTCAAAGATACGTTTTTTGTCTTGTAGGGCAGAGTCTTTTTGGATAAATTAGTGTAAAGTATAGCATTAATTAATGGATAAGGCTTATTTTTGCAGCATGTTAAAAGACAATATATATAGAAAAAAACGACTCATCCGTAGTCTGTTGGGAGTTGCTGCTCTGGTAGCTACTCTTTATTCTTGTGCCAGTATGGGACGTCCGGATGGGGGACCTTTTGATGAAACTCCACCCCGCTTCATCGGCAGTACGCCGACAGCAGGAGCCGTAAATACTAAAAAGTCAAAGATTGTCCTTGATTTCGATGAGTTTATTAAACTTGAAAAGGCCAGTGAAAAGGTAGTGGTTTCGCCTCCCCAGTTACAACAACCGGAGATCAAACCCGGAGGGAAGCGGATTACTGTAAACCTGCTCGACTCTTTGAAGCCCAATACCACCTATACAATCGATTTTTCGGATGCGATCGTCGATAATAACGAGGGCAATCCGCTCGGTAATTTTGCGTTTACATTCTCTACAGGGGCCTCCATCGATACAATGGAGGTATCGGGCACATTGCTTGAAGCTTCTGATCTGGAACCCATTAAAGGTATGTTAGTGGGACTGCATTCCAACCTGAATGACTCGGCTTTTACCAAACTTCCTTTTGACCGTGTAGCTCGTACCGATAGTCGTGGACACTTCACGATTCGCGGGATTGCACCGGGCAAATATCGTATTTTCGGTTTGATGGATGCCGATCAGAATTTCTTCTATAACCAAAAAGGTGAAGCGGTGGCTTTCAATGACTCGCTGATTATTCCCCGCTTCGAAGAGCGGATACGCCAGGATACCGCCTGGGTCGATTCACTGACCATCGATACGATTGTTGAGCAGAAATATACCTATTTCCTGCCCGATAATATTGTGCTTCGTTCATTTAAAAAGCCTTCCGTTTCACAATATCTGGTTAAGAGCGAACGCCTCACTCCGAATAAATTTTCCCTGTACTTTTCGGCTCCGGCAGATTCTTTGCCCGTGTTGAAAGGATTGAACTTCGACGAGAAGGATGCTTTTGTTATAGAAAAGACATTCCGCAACGACACTATCCATTATTGGATACGCGACTCGCTGCTTTATAAGCAAGATACACTTACGTTGAGCCTGAACTATTTGTATACTGATACGTTAAATCAATTAGTTCCTCGTACGGATACGCTTAGGCTGGCTGCAAAAAAGGTGAAGAAGGAAGAGCCTAAAAAGAAAAAGAAGAAAGACGATGAGCCGGAACCGACTAAGTTCTTGTCGGTAAATACACACGCTCCCTCGTCTATGGACGTGTTCGATTATATCACCATGACTTTCGAAGAGCCGGTAGCCCGCTTTGACAGTGCGGCTATTCATCTTCGCCAGAAAGTAGATACGATATGGACCGACGTTCCTTTTGAGTTCGAACATGATTCGCTTGATGTGCGACGCTATAACCTCTATTATGATTGGGAACCCGGAGGCGAGTATGAATTTGCCGTCGACTCTACAGCTTTTCATGGCATTTATGGGTTGTTTACCGATAAGATAAAGCAAGCCTTCAAAGTTCGTCAGATCGAAGAATACGGTAATGTGTTCCTCAACATAACCGGAGCAGATTCTATCGCTTTTGTCGAACTGTTGGATAATCAGGATAAAGTTCTTCGCAGGCGTCCGGTGATTGACGGGAGAGCGGAGTTCTACTATCTGAATCCCGGCAAATACGGAGCCCGGTTGGTAAACGATACCAATGGCAATGGAGTATGGGATGCCGGTGACTATGAGAAGGGCATACAGCCTGAAATGGTATATTATTATCCGCATATCATTGAATTTAAAGCAAACTGGGATGCTACTCAGGACTGGAATGTGACAGCTGTGCCTCTGGATAAGCAAAAGCCGGACGAACTTAAAAAACAGAAACCAGATGAAGACAAGAAGAAAAAGACCCGAGATAGTCAAAACGCAAACCGTAGCCGCCGCAGCAATTAGGCGGAAAAAGTGGATATGCCTTATTATCGCCCTGCTTTTTGCTTTCCCATCATCGGGCAATGCCCAGTGTGAAGCAAAGAACGATGCGTTTAAGTCCGGTGAGCACGTCATGTACGAACTTTATTTCAACTGGAAATTCATTTGGAAGAAAGTGGGACTTGCCAGCCTTACCACTAACTCGACGACTTATCACTCCGAGCCAGCCTATCGGGTCAATTTGTTGGCCATCAGCAGTAAAGAGGCCGACTTCTTCTTTAAGATGCGGGATACACTGACAAGTGTCATGACTGAAAAGCTGGAACCCCGTTATTTCCGTAAGGGAGCCGAAGAAGGAAAACGTTATACCGTCGATGAAGCCCGTTTTTCGTTTCGGGACGGCATGTGCTATGTCAATCAAAAACGGGTGCGTAAAGACGGAAGTATCACCGAGACGGAGCAAAGTGACAATCGTTGCATCTATGATATGCTTACTATTCTGGCGCAGGCCCGTTCGTTCGATCCGAAGGAATATACCATCGGTCAGCGTATCCAGTTCCCGATGGCGACGGGGCGTAGAGTAGAAGAACAGACTCTGATTTACCGGGGGATTAAGAAGATTACCGCCGAGAACGATACGACCTATCGCTGCCT
Organism: Bacteroides fragilis; assembly: GCF_019583405.1. GTDB lineage: Bacteria > Bacteroidota > Bacteroidia > Bacteroidales > Bacteroidaceae > Bacteroides > Bacteroides fragilis_B. Next base: position 78,254 of record NZ_SZUU01000005.1, read on the forward strand.
GATATTCTCACTCGTGGAGTATAATAAAAAGGGAAAGGAGAAAGAGGTCATAACGTTCTATGTGACGGACGACCGGAATCACCTTCCGGTGCGTCTGGATATGCACCTTAACTTTGGTTCGGCCAAAGCCTTCCTGAGGAGTGTCAGCGGTTACCGCCATCCCCAGACTTCTATTATTACAAAGTGAACGGAACTTCGTCTTTTTTGCGGAATACGCTCGACTCGAAGGTTGCTATCAGTCTGCCTTCCTGATCGGCTACATCTATCTGGTAATAGCCTGTGCTGCGTCCGGTATAGCGTTCGCGTGCTTCGGCATAGAGCGTGTCTCCGGGACCGCTGGCGCGTAAGAAGGTGATATTGGAAGAAAGGGAAAAGGCTAATGTGCCGTGTGAGTTGGCTGCCGCCGCCAGTGCCAGGTCGGCCAAAGTAAAGATGGCGCCTCCCTGTGTCCGTTGTCCCGCATTCAGATGTTCGGGTTTTATTTCCAGTTTTGCTTTGCTGTATCCTTCCCGTATCTCGATCAGCTCTACACCCGCATTGGTGGCAAATAGGTCGTTTTTGAAAAATTCTTGTGCTGTCATTTTTATATTTGTTCTGAATTAGCCACAGAGGACACGGAGCATACAAAGCTATTACTTTGTTTCCTCCGCATCCTCTGTGATGTTTTCTAAATACAACTTTCTGAAGCTTTTTATTTATTCAGTTTCCACTCAAACCCGTCCTTCGTATCTTTAATTTCGAATCCCAGTGCAGTCAGTTCGTTGCGGATCAGGTCACTCGTAGCCCAGTCCTTGTTAGCTTTTGCTTTCACCCGCTGTTCCAGCAGCATATCGACCACTTTCCCATAAGCGGCTTCACGTCCGTCCGACGAGCCGATTTCTTCTTTCAGGCCCAGGATATCGAAGCAGAATGTATGGAATACTTCTTTCAGGTCTTTCAGGTCATCGGCAGAGATGGTATTGTTTCCGGCAATGATATTATTGATCATCTTGGCTCCGTCAAAGAGGTGCGAAATTACAATCGGAGTGTTCAAGTCATCATTCATCGCTTCAAAACATTTCGTGCGCAAGCTTTTTACGTCGACGTTCGAAGTAGCTGCAGGAGTGATTTTCTCCAAACCATCCACTGCTTCCATCAGTCGGCTCAGTCCTTTTTCTGCTGCCTGTAATGCTTCGTTGCTGAAATCCACCGGACTGCGGTAGTGTGCCTGCAAGATAAAGAATCGTATGGTCATCGGGCTGTAAGCCTGAGTCAGCAATTTGTGCGAGCCGCTGAAGAATTCATCCAGCGTGATGAAGTTTCCGAGACTCTTGCCCATCTTGGTGCCGTTGATGGTGATCATGTTGTTGTGCATCCAGTAGTGAACCATATCGTCACCCTGTGAAGCTACCGACTGTGCGATTTCGCATTCGTGGTGCGGGAAGATAAGGTCCATGCCTCCTCCGTGAATGTCGAAGTGTTCGCCCAGATACTTACGTCCCATGGCTGTACACTCGGCGTGCCAGCCGGGGAAACCGTCACCCCATGGCGAAGGCCAGCGCATGATGTGTTCCGGTTGTGCCCGCTTCCAAAGGGCAAAGTCGGCAGGATTATGTTTTTCTTCCTGTCCGTCCAGTTCGCGGGTTGTATTCAGTACATCGTCCAGATTGCGTCCCGAGAGTTTACCATAATGGTAGTCTTTATTGTATTTGGCTACATCGAAGTATACCGAACCCTGGCTTTCGTATGCATAGCCGGCATCCAGAATCTTTTTTACCAATTCTATCTGCTCGATGATATGTCCCGAGGCATGCGGTTCAATGCTGGGGGGAAGTACGTTCAGTGCCTCCATGGCTTTATGGTACCGGTTCAGGTAGTATTGCACTACTTCCATGGGCTCCAGTTGTTCCAAACGGGCTTTCTTGGCAATCTTATCTTCCCCTTCGTCTGCGTCATGTTCCAGGTGGCCTACGTCGGTGATATTACGCACGTATCGCACTTTATAACCTAACCGGGTGAGATAACGGAAGAGTACGTCGAACGTGATGGCCGGACGGGCATGTCCCAGATGTGCATCGCCATATACCGTCGGTCCGCAGACATACATGCCCACATGTGGAGCGTGCAAAGGCACAAACAGCTCTTTTTTTCTATCTAAAGTGTTGTAAATCGTCAGTTGATGTTCCATAACGTTTGAGATTTATTCTGTTTTAAACCACAAAGTTAGAATAAATAATTTGAATTGGGACGTGTTCTGCCGGATTATTCTCTGTAAGTATATGTGTCTGATGTAAGATCGGGCCACTCATACGAAAAATGCATTCCGATCTTCCATCTTCCACCTTTTTCTGTTTACTTATCTAATTATCAACGAAATGAATGGGTGGAAGATAGCGTTTTCAAGCCGTTTATCTTCCACCTTTATCTTCCATCTTCCACCCACTGTTTTTGATGGATAAGGTATTGATCTGTAATTGTATATAGCGTGTTATCTATCTGTTTATGCCGTTTAAAGCATTTCCTTTTCCTTAGTATCTTTAGTGAAAATGGTCCGGACTTTATCTCATCCCGCATGCCTGTGCCCATAAGCCCGCATGCCTGTGCCCATGAGCCCGTATACCCGGGCCCACCGGCCCGGGTATACGGGCTGAGATAAGTTTAGTATGATGAATGATAATATACTTATATATAACGCGTTAATATCATGGAGAAATCAACTTGCTTTCTTATTAATTTCTGTGTTTAAACTGTTGTCTCCCCCTTCTCGGGTGCTTTTGTAAAGAACTTGTTTACGACCGCAGCTACACCGTCCTCCTCGTTGCTAAGGGTAATGTAGTCGGCGGCTTTCTTTACCGGTTCCTGTGCATTGCCCATGGCTACACCCAATCCGGCAAATTGAATCATTGAAAGATCGTTGTAGCCGTCGCCTACAGCCACCATCTCTTCCCGGTTCATGTTCAGCTTGTTAAGTAAGACAGATAAAGATTGTGCCTTGTCTATTCCCTGTGGCACCAGTTCGAGGAAGAAGGGCTCCGAGCGGTAAACACTCAGTTGACCTTGCAATTCTACCGAAAGTTCGGCTTCAATGGGAATCAGACGATGTGGCTCACCCACAATCAAGCACTTAGGAAGCGGCAGACGGATATCTTTCAGAAAATCCTTGGAAGGATATATCTGCATTTTATTGAGGAAAGCCTCTTTCCGGACATACACGTCATCGGGATATTCAGTGATGATATATTGCCGGTCGTAAGTCAAGATAGGGAGTTGGTTGCGTGTGGCGCATTCGTATAGCCGAGGTATCACTTCGTCCGGCAATACATTGGCATAAACGATCTCTCCGGTACTCCAGTCGATAATTTCTCCGCCGTTATAGGAGAGGATAAATCCGCCGAACTCCTTCATGCGCAGTTCGTCGGCCAAGGGTGCAATGCCGAAGGTAGGACGTCCCGATGCAAGTATCAGTTTCACACCCTGTTGTTGTACACGTATCAGTGCTTCTCGGTTGCGTGGAGTTATCTCTTTTTTAGCGTTGGTCAGTGTTCCGTCCAAGTCGAGTACGAGGAGTTTGTATTTCATCAGTCGCTTTTGTTTGGGTTTTGAGGGTGCAAAGGTAGTGGTTTTGGGTATATCACCCAAACAGGATGCGAGTAAATAAAGAATGAATGATACGTAGTCTGTTTGATGCGCTTTGATACGTTTATGCTATTGGGGAATTTATTGTCTTGAAATTTTTCTTTATTTTCTTTAAAATCAGAAATAAATACACGATATTTGTATAAATAGAGAATTAGATATGAGGCCGATAAAACTAATTTGGGGTATTGGAGGGACACTATTGGTAGCTTTATTAATAGGTTGTTATTTCTATCAGAGAAGTAATGAGATGATGCGTGTGGAATCAAAAAATCTATTCATACAGGCATTAAAAGGTGAAATGCTGCGAATGGAAAGGGAACTGGATCTACCATGTGTGTCTATGAATGTATCGGGTGCAACGGCTCCTTGGACCAGACTTTCTGTGAAAACTGAGTTTGGTACAAAAGATTATGTTGTAGATGTAAAAAAGGATTTGAAAAATATATCTTCTGATTTTAATGAGCGTTCTTTGCATTCTGTTGTTTGTATGGAGAAGCAGCTTTCTGCTGATACTTTGAATCGGATTTGGGCAGATAGTTTGAGAATGCGGCATATTGTCGCTAAAACCTCTGTACAGGTAGTTACTGTCGATTCAAGTAAATGTATTCGTTCTGAAGGGAGTTGTGGCAATGATTGTTTTGTATCGCCCATTTGGATTGCCTATGTCGGGAACGAGTGTGAGGTAGAGGTTGCCGGTTTTTTATCTTCTACTTGTTGGTCGGTGATTCGATACTCTTCTTCTTCATTTGTCCTTATTGTTGGAGTGACTTTTATACTTATTGCTTTTTTCTACTATGTGTATAAGGTGAAAAAACGTTTGTCTGATTCGGAGGTTGAAGAAGAGCTTCTAAAGGAAAGGCTGGAGAAGGACAGAGAGCGGTATCAAGATTTAGAAGAGAAACGCAGGCAATATGAACAACAATTGAATTTGCTTCAACAAGAAGAAAAAATGCGGATAAGAGAACTGAGTGATCTACGGGAGAAGCATAAACAAAAAGAAGCTCAGATTGAAGTATTGTCAGTAGAGAAGAAACGTAGCAAAGAACAGCAAAGTATTCTTGCAAAGGAATGTCAAGAGGGTATGCTCCAAATAACGATGCTTTCCGATAAATTGGAAAAGGAAAAGATAGACCGGGGAGAGCTTCAACAAAAGTTGGCTGCATGCGAACTGCAAATAGCAGAACTGAGAAAAATAAAAGAAATGTTTGGTGAAGAATTAGTCATTTATAAACTCTGTTCAGGGTTGACTTTTGATCCTCGAAATCATATTTTGGATTGTGCCGGAAACCGGATAAAACTGGATGCTCAGGGTAGCCGGCTTTTACTCCTTTTTTTAGAGGCCTCTGAAAATAAACTATCATATGAAGAACTGCTTGAAATGATGTGGGCTGATCGTCGAAAGGATAAGAATCGTTTATGGACGGCTGTTTCTCGTTTGCGTAAAGCTTTAGTGCCTACTCGTGTTATCATAAAAATGGAAAATGAAGGTGGGTATCAGTTGGTGCTGCCTAAGAAGAGTGATGACTTCTCGCAGAGAGAACTCTTTTGATATAAGTTCTGGTAAGGGGGCATTTTATTGATTTTCAACTTGTAAGTTTTAGTAAGGAACGTTTTCTTAATAGACAGAAAAAATCGTCTATATTTGTTATGTGTTACTAAAACAACCGAGTATATGAAAAAGTATTTAAAAGCAATTGGCTGTTTTGCCATTTTCGTATTGGCTGTATTCTCGTATTTCAGAGAGCAATCTTATAAGTTGGATTCTTTGTCATTACAGAATGTTGAAGCATTGGCTGAAGGTGAGGAATATACACATATTTCTTGTATAGGTGTAGGCTCTTTGGATTGTCCTGTTAATCATAGTGGTGTGAAGTATATATTTAAGGGATATTAAATATTTAATTGGGTTGGGAAGGGAGTGGAACGATGCATGCTCTGGAAAAGTTTAGAATCGTCCACTCCCGGAAAAACCTTCAAAAGAAAGGAGGTCCACAAAGGTAATGAATTTAAGTAAGAATCAGTAGGTGCATCATTTACTTTTTCTGCGGGTGGGTGGCTCCCCGAAATAGAGACACGACAAATGAATGAATTACTAACCTCATAAAAAACATGTAGATTATGAGTAAGAAGATTTTTGCGGCTCTGATAGTCGCTGTAGTCGCAACTTTTGCAGGCTACAATATATATCAGTCACAGAGAGCAGAGAAAATAGTTTCAGACTTGGTGATGGCTAATGTCGAAGCATTGGCAGGCGATACTGAGGGTGGTGCTACTATCACTTGCTCCCGTACGTGTTCTGATGGAGTAGGACGTTGCTACAAGGTTTATGATAAGTGGGGAAACTGTCATTTTGACGGTAGTCAAACATATTCTTGCACCTGCTAACTATTAAGAAGAAGTTATACCAAAAGTTTAGAGTTTCTTCATTTCTTTTTTTAAAATACAGGAGAGGAGATGATTACTACAATTTTCTTGGTATAACTTCTTGTATTGTTAATCTAATCTAATAAAGTTATGAAGAATATCTTGTTAACACTTCTCTTGTTTATACTTTTTTCATGTAAAAGCACTGGAGATAAAACCGACTGTGAAGTATTACATGTCGATTTGGTTGAACGCCCTGTTGCAACGGAAGAATTATTTTCTAAAATATCTGTCATTCCATTGGAAACCAATGATAGTTCCTTTCTTGTAAGGCCTGTAAAAGTTATTGTAAAAGATAACAGATATTATATTGTCGATGAAGGGGTTCCGGCTGTGTTTTCTTTTGATGAAGAAGGGCATCTTTTGCATAAAATAGGTAAAAAGGGACAAGGCCCCGGAGAGTATCGTGAAATATACGATGCCGTTATTAAAGAAAAAGAAAATGCAGTGTATATGCTATCTCCATTTGGCTCTCTTTATGTGTATTCTCTGGATGGAAAATTCATAAAAGAAATAGAACTGCCAACGAGGTCTAATTATCAATTGGTAGAGGAACTGGAGAGTAAGTATTTCGTTACATGGACATTACCTGCTTCTGAGAATGATAATTGTATCAGCGTCATTTCTAAAGAGTCTTTCAAGAATGTGAAAGAATTTTGGCATGTCCCTCCCGTTCTCACTACTCTGAATTCTAAACCTTTTTATAATTATGAACATAAAGTATATTTTTCCAATCCTTATCAAAATGAAGTATATGAAGTAAGGACAGATAGCTTACGGGTTGCATACCGTTGGGATTTTGGAAAAGATAATCTTGATTTAAAGGAGTATGGATTCACTTTATTAGAGGATAAAAAGGTTGAAGAATATAAATTAATGTTGCAGTATTTACGTGATTCTACTGTGCCTTATTTTTTATGCGATCAATATCAGAATGATAAATTCTATTATATCATGTTGGTGTTCGGGCTTAAGCATTCGAAAAATCTATTTTATCGGAAGGAAGACGGTAAGAGTTTCTTTTTTGAAAAAACAACAGAAGGCATTCATTTTGAACCTTTAGCTTTTAATGAAGATTTCCTGACTTGTATTGTTTTCAATGAAGACTTTCCAAACTATGAAAAAGTGCTTCCTCCAGAGGAATATCAGAAGCTGGAAGAGCGTTTAGAAGATGATAATCCCTGTTTAATCAAATTTTATTTTAAATGAAAAATTTTATATTTATACTGGGTTGCTTTCTCTTTCTAATCTCATGTCAGCAGACCGAGAAGGAAAAGCTTGAAGAACTTGTTAAAAATTGGAATGGGAAGGAGGTACTATTTCCGACAAATCTTAGTTTTACGCTATATGGAAAAACTCCTGTCGATTTTAAAATCCCTGCTTCGGATTATAAGATCGTGACCTATGTCGATTCGTTGGGTTGTTCCAGTTGTAAATTGCAATTGCCTAAATGGAAGGATTTTATGAAATATGCGGATTCTATAGTAGGCTATCAAATACCGGTTCTTTTTTTTCTTCATCCTGCTAATGTTCGCGAGATGAGGTCTGTGTTAAAACAAAATCGTTTTGATTATCCTGTTTGTATGGATACGGAAGATACTTTTAATAAAGTGAATAAGTTTCCTTCACAGCTAAATTTTCAAACTTTTTTATTAGATAAAAACAATCATGTAATTGCGATAGGAAATCCGGTCCATAATTACGATGTAAGAGAACTCTATATCCATCTTATTTCAGGAGGAATAGATGGAGATTCTCTTTCAAATATGCGAACTGTGATAAAAATAGAGAAAGATATGGTTGATTTGGGGAGTTTTGATTGGAGGCGAGAGCAGCATATAACTTTTGAGATACACAATATTGGTGATAATAATTTGGTCGTTTATGATAATAAGACATCTTGCGGATGTACTTCTGTTGAATACTCCAAAGAACCCGTTCAGCCCGGAAAGTCTTTAGCAGTTAAAGTAACTTATAAAGCGGATCATCCGGAACACTTTAATAAAACTATTATACTATATTGCAATGCTTCCGCTTCTCCTTTGGAGTTAAAGATAACTGGAAATGCTGAATAATTTAATGTTTATATTTAGTACTTTTGAATCTTTGTTGACAGGTATTTGTATATGTCCCCTTAGCTTGAATATATGTTGCTAAATATAGGTAGTCAACCTTGGATCATTGCATTGGAACCTATTAATGTTATGGCTTAAGGTTGATTTTTATTTAATATTTGTTATATGAGAAGTCTGTTTTTAATATTCCTTTTTTGCTATGTAACTGGGAAAGCCCAGGACAGAGCGTGTGTCGTGAGTGAAAAGGATAGCATTCCTCTTTCAAATGTATATATCTGTTTGAAAGATAGGAGAGTCATAGCTATCAGTGATGAAAAGGGGGTGTTCTCATTAGAGAAATATGATTCGTTGTCATTGAATGATACTTTATATTTTTCTCATATTAATTATTTGCACAAGAAATTGTCTTATGGTGATTTAATTAAAAATAGATGTACCGTTTTTTTGATAGAGAATAATCGGGTTTTGGAAGAAGTATCTATTTTTAGCAATAGGCATTTAAATCGCTTTTTGCATTATGAAATATTGTCTCCATTGAAAAGAGGAGTCTATTCGTTTGCTTCGGTCTTGGTAGATGGGCAGATTTATATTGTAGGAGGGAGTACGTCGTGCGGTCCCTTTCAGAATTATATACGTTCTACTCTATTTTGGGAAAAATATAGTAACATGATGTATAGATATGATATCAAGCAAGATAAGTGGGAGACGATCAGGCATAAGTTTAGAGAAAGGGCATATCATACGGCGGGTTATTATGATGGAAAAATTTTTATTTTAGGGGGAAAGAGATTGTCTGAAACCAGAATTGTTGATTATCTGGATAATGCAATAGAAATATATGATATTAAGCGTGATACCGTCTGGACAGATTATACTAATCCGCATCAAGCGACTTTATTGGGATCCGTTGTGTATAAAGATAATATGATTGTTTTAGGCGGTGTTAAAAAGGTTTTGCAAAATAATGAAGGAGTCTATTCGGATGAAATGCATTTATGGAATTTAAAATCCGGCTACTGGTATGAGTTGGGAAAAATGCCGATTAGGCAAGCTCCTGATGCAATTCTGGTTGATCATTGTATTTATTTAATCGGAAATAGTAACGGTGGCGGACGGAGTCTTGAATGTTATAACTTATTGACAGGCGCATGGACCAATGCCGGACATTTGTTATATCGGCTTGGCTGGCCCAGTTTAGCTTATCATAATGATATAATTTATATTTTTGAACAAGGTGTTGTGCAGACGTTCAATATAAAAAGCAGGCAAGTTCGTTCGTATATGATAGATCTGAAATTGAAATCTCCAGCTTTGTATTACTTTGATGGGAAATTATATATTTTGGGAGGATTTTATATGGGAGATCCCTCGCGCAATGTATATAGTATTGATCTGAAAGAATTTGATAAAACAGAAATCGATTATTATTATAACAATAAAAGGTAAGCATTCGGTGAATCCTGTCTATTGTATAGAAACTGAACTTTATTGTTTTTTCTTATTCTACCATTATTATCATATTTTTAAAATCTAAAAGTATCTCTTTGCAATTTTTGAAATAGTCAACTCCTAAATAGCCATTGTATTTGCCATTAGCATTCTTCATGATAGAAAACTTATGCATATTTGTTTTGTGTTTATCAATAATTAAAGAGAAATCAGCTATTGAATAGCTTTTATTAACTATAAATCCACTTATTCCACCAGCCTTGACAGAATCTTCTTTAAGTTTTAGCTCTCCCAATTTATCTTTGTTTTGTTGATAGAAATCATAATTAATATATCCTTCCATAGTCATACCTGTATCACAGAATAAAAGTAAACGAAGATTATTATAGAAAGCTTCTACTCCAACACTACCCATGAAATTAATCATATTAGAAGGTCGTTTTTGGATATTTAAATCTTGTGAAAGAGGTGGGAATATTATTTTCTGTTCTTTAGGGTATATTATTGTTTGACCTATAACTTCCATGAAAGGATTACCTAATACAGCTTCCATAGTATATACCAACGAATCTGTTTTGGGAAAAATATTGTCAAGTATATTAACTTTTACATTAGTGTAGGTAATATTACCTATTCTGAGTGTATCTACAACTCCCACTTTTGAATAGACAATGTCACCTGATATACCTGTTATGGACATGGAGTCTGCTACAACCTTTATGTGGTGCTTTTTTGCAAATGAGGTCGAAACCATATGAATTGCTGCTCCGGTATCAAATATAAAAGGTTCTTTTGTTCCATTTATTTCTACTGGAATGTACCAATAGTGGTTTGCACCTTTTATGTCTGTAATCATGTCTATAATAACTTCAGAGTTAGGAGATTGTCTTATGACTTCGCTCTTAGGCGTATTGCTTAGATTTTTGTACCCTTTGTAGTAATTATATATCATTGTCTGCATTTCTGTGTCTTTATCGTAGTCGTTCACTTTTTTTAGAGTTTCAGCAGCCTCTTTATATTTTCCTATTTTAGATAATTGTTCCGCCTTTATTATTGTATAAGCTATAACCGCAGATGAACCCAAATCTGCTGAATAGTTATTTAATAAAGAATCAAGTAGGCTTATAGCCTCATGTGGTTGATTAAATGCGCAATTTATACCAGCTTCAGCCATTAATCCTATCATTGGATATGCTAAACTATCCTTTATAGTAGGATAGACCCTTTTTAGTTCCAAATAATCGTACGTGTTGATCAAATCTGCAACTTTTTGATCAGTATATTGAGCATATGATGAAAAACATAGACTCAGAATTACTAAAATCAAGCTTGTTCTTTTCATAATATTATGGTGTTGTTTACAAATATGGTAAGTCTTATAGATGATAGCAAATATTCTTTTCCAAAATTTGTTAATCTTGTTTAAGGTGCTTGAAGTATTTTAAATTAATTTGGTAGAATATTAATTTGGTTTTCTTTTTATCAAGAAATATCGTTCTACACTTGGTTCCATATTTTGACCCCGTTTTACAAGTACATATCCACGTAGTTTCTCTAACAACAAGTCAAGAGGGAGCATACGTCATTGACAACCGGTCTTCACTAAATAAAAGATTGCATTCCAAATCATTCGTAAATCATATTTTCGCTTTCTTGCTTGCGGGTTCAACACTTTTGTTATATATTGCCACTCTGTTTTCGTTAAATCAGTTTGATACATCTTTTTTTAAGTTTGGTCACTTCAAAGAAAGCAACTATCAGACTGATATGGAAACTTTGTTAGGAATTTTCTTTACTGCCTCTAAACAAACTGCAAAATGCAGTAGTATTGGAAGGTCTGGAAATGAAGGTGATTTTCGGGGGAAGCGGGTCTTCGTTGTGCCCAGATGGTTATCCGTATGTATTCAGGTGTTCTAATGGCAATCTACATTGTTGCAAAGTTAATTCAGAGTCTGTTTGTTGTCCATAATAGACAACTTACTCTTTATTAAATGCTTATCATCTATTTTGGCGGATGATAAGGCTCTGTTAATTAATTAAAATTGAAGATCATGAATATGAGAAAAGTATTTTATTTAGTCTTATCACTTGTAATTGCAAGTTGCACCTCTAATAAGGAACTGCAAGAGAAACTGGCATTTATTGATGTCACCAAAGAATATCCCGAAAAGAAAATTGAGCTCACCGATATTGCGGATGTCTCTTATCTGTACCTCAATTCGAAAAATGATGATTATCTCTATAAAGGCAGCATTGATTATGTAACCGAAAACAATATTATTGTTATAGACCGCTCTCAGAACAGCGTGCTGTTTTTCTCAAAAGAGGGAAATCCCAAATCACATTTTAACCGTAGGGGACAGGGATCGGAAGAATACAGAGATGCATATTCGGTAATGTATGACGAAGCAAATGATGAAGTGTTTGTTTCGCCCGACTTTAGCGATCATATTATGGTCTATTCATCATTGGGTGAATTCAAAAGGAAAATAAATTTACCTCAGACGAATGTTAACGGACAAATGGCTTTGTTTGACGATGTGTCCATATTGGTGTATGATAACACGAAATTGTGGAAATCTATCATGCAAAGCAATGCCCCAGATATAGTACAAACCATTGATTCAGCTTTCTTTCTTATTTCTAAATTGGATGGTACAGTGCTGGATTATATCTCACTACCAAACAAAAATATAGATCTGAGTTATAAAGATTTGAACAGTGTATTTACTGGTCAGGTGAGTTACGGACGTGTGAGAAAGTCGGCTGACGGATTACTTTTATACAATCCTGAATCCGACACCGTTTTTCATTACAGCAAAGAAAAGCGTTTAACTCCATATATGCACAAAAAACCAATATTGAGCAGTCAAACCTCAATGACGGTTATGGATATCTGCATGGATGCGGGAAAATATCAGTTTATAGCGGTTTACCCTTATCGGGAAACAGCGAAATCTCCGACACCAAAGTATTATATGCGCAACAAAGCAACAGGAGAACTGTTTCGCCCAAAAATAACTCTTTCCGATTTTGAAGGAAAAGAGTTGTATATCAATCCCCGGCTTTTAAATTATTATGAACATGCATACCACTTTGAACTGGATTTTGCTGAACTCGAAGAAGCATATTACAAAAACAAGCTCAGCGGTAAACTCAAAGAACAGGTTGCTTCACTTCTTGAAGATGAGGAAAGTAATAATGTTTTTGTGTTTGCGGATTTTTATTGATAAAAACACACCTTCTGGGGTTGTTTTCAATATTGAGTGATTTGTAAAAAGAGTTACAGATAAGCCTGGACTACATGAAGAGATGATATTACATGTCGTACCAAGATCAATACAATATTTTAGTAATTGCCAACAAGTCTTCAAACTACAAAACAATGACTTTTCTCGTAGCGCACTCAGCGATAATACTCATTATTAAATATTTAATAGAGGGGGAAGTTTACAAAAGTCCCGCCCACTCCTGGTTGGTTAGTGTGGGGAGCTGATCTGTTTCTGTGATGAAAGTTTCCGCCAGTTTTCGTTTTTCCTCTTGTAGCTGTATGATTTTCTCTTCTATGCTTCCTTGCGTGATGAAACGGTAGGCAATTACTTGTTTGTCTTGTCCGATACGGTGCGCGCGGGCAATGGCCTGTGCTTCGGCTGCCGGGTTCCACCAGGGATCGATGATGAACACATAGTCTGCTTGTGTCAGGTTGAGGCCCACTCCTCCGGCTTTTAGTGAGATAAGGAAAGCTTGTATCCTGGGGTCACGGCTAAAGCGTGCAATCTCTTCCGGGCGATTGGTAGAAGAGCCTGTTAGAAGAGCATAATCCCATTGACGTTTACGAAACTCATCGGCCACCAACTCCAGATGTTTAACGAAAGAAGAAAAAATCAATACCTTATGGCCTTCGCTCCGGAGTGTTTCGAAGGTCTCTATAATCAGGTTTAGTTTACCGGATTCACCGATGAAACCGGGTAAAATCATCTGCGGATGGCAAGCGAGTTGCCTTAAACGGAGAATCCCGTTGAGTACTATGAGCGGTTGCTGACCCTTCTCTGCGGTCTGTTCCAGCAGAATGTTCCGGAGACTGTTCTTTTCATGTTGGTAGAGCTCGTTCTGTTTCTTTGCCATGTCGCAATAAATCACTTCTTCGGTTAATGACGGTAGTTCCGGAGCTACTTCCTGCTTGCTTCTGCGTAGTATAAATGGGGAAATGAGTTGTCGTAGACGAAACTTCATCCGTTCGTCACCTTGACGGATGGCGTTGATGAACTGTTTGCTGAACGCTGTCTCGTTTCCTAAAAGTTCAGGCTGTAGAAAATGAAACTGTGCCCAAAGATCCTTCAGGGAATTCTCAATAGGAGTTCCTGTCAGAATTAGCCTGTGTTTACTTTGTAATTGTATCGCTGAACGGAATGTAAGTGATTCGCTGTTTTTTATGTTTTGACTTTCATCGAGAACTATGTACTCAAACTTATATTGGGATAAAGTCGCAATATTATTGCGCATCGTGCCATAAGTGGTAAAGACCAGATGATATTGGTCGAAGTGCTTTGACAAGCGATTGATTTCATTGGCGGAGTTTCCGTTATATTCCGTCATTGACAGGCTGGTAAAACGGGATGCTTCCCGTTTCCAATTATGCAAAAGCGAGGTGGGCACAACAATAAGGGTGGCATGCAGGCGTGGTGTCTGGCTTTTCTTTTGATTTAGTACAGCACATTGCAAATCGTTTTGTCCGCTTCGGGAGGCGTTGGGGGCTTCGGTTTTTACCGGAAAAAGTGATAACTGTCCCTTTTCATCGAAGAAAGCTTCCTTTTGCACAGGAGAGCCTTGAGTATTTTCTTTCTCTTCCAGGCTGTTTGTTTCCTGATTTGTTGAGGCGGCTGTTCCCGGTTTGTAGATGTATTGTAAAAGTGTAAGGGTTTGCAAGGTCTTTCCAAGGCCCATATCATCGGCCAGACATCCTTCGAATCTTTCGAGGTATAGGTTTGCCATCCATGAGAAACCTTTCTGCTGATAGGGGCGAAGATTGGCCTTGAGTCCTGCAGGTACAGGGATTGGTTTCTCCAATCGGACACCGGTTGCTATACCTGGACCTTTTTCCAGGATCGATTTTATTACACCCACAAAAGGACGCTTCAGTCGGATGTTCTTACCTGATTCTTTACCTATCTCAAGCAGATTGGCGTATTTGGTGAACCATTCTTCGGGGAGGAGGATAATGCGTCCGTCAGAGAGGGGATATTCCCTGTTGTTGTCCAGTATATTTTTGCGGAATCGGCTAAAGGGAATTTTCTGATTGTCTATGACGACATTGATATGTAATTCGAACCAGTCGGGGCCATCTTCGTAATCCTGTTCTATCCGGATATCCGGAAGATAGTATGGCTTCTTGTGCGTATCACTTGATAAGATAAACTTTTCCAGTAGCATTTCCCGGTGACGGCTGACCCACTCGGTAATGTTTTTTTCGGGAGCGATAGGCGATAGTTTGAAATGGGAATCACTGACACATTGTAATCCGGCTTTTTGAAGCAGACGGATTGCCTGCTTCTCGGCAGCTGAGTTACGTTGGAAATAGTGGATGACAGTTTGTCCATTCTCTTGCCCCTGGAAGATGATTTTCTTGATTCCATCGGAACCATGAGGTGAAAAAGTCCGGTCTCCATAACGAAAATCAAGCCGTAACAAAGTATCATTATAGATTGTATCTTCAAGGTAGAGATAAGCATCACACGGACGTCTTTCTCTGATCACTTTGACTCCTTGAATATTGATTTCATGGTAATATGCAAGGGGAATCATGATATTGTCTATGTATTTTTCAGTCAATGAAGCGTCCACGCTGATACGTTCTTTCTTGGTGAAAGGCAGTAAGCGTGAAGCTTCAATATGGGGGACAGTAAATAAATCCATACCCAGCAATAAGGTGGCAGGATTGGAGGTGAGGACAGTGACAGGTTTTTGTTCCATCAGTGAAACCGGCAGGTCGTCATAGTAGCATTGCAGTTGATAGCTGAAATGTTCCTCGGTTACTTTAAAAGAGAAATGGGCTTCTAAATCGTGGGGATGGACACGGTATGCATGGTGTTCATAGAGTTGCTTGCTTCCACTTGGTTTCTGATAAAACGGAAGTTGTCTGGTGCGTATCAGTTCTAACATCTCCAACAGTTTTTTCTCTATGAAAGGACGGATTTGTTCTTTAAGTTTGTTATTGTCCTCGGCCAGTTTGCGGAGGAATTTAGGGACTGTTTTTTCACGGGAATAGACTCCCATCAGATATTTTTCAGTATAATGAGAAGCAATGTCAATGGCTTTTTGTTCTGCTTCATTCATTTTTTTGATCGCATCGGGAGAGGCATGGAAAGCTTGTTCGATCACTTCCAACGTGTTGTCAGGGGTTCGGCTGACAGTGTAGGGGATGAGTAATATCCCCAGAACAGGGTGCTCTACGAGTACAATGACAACTTGGTTGGTGGAAAGTGCTTTTTTCATTCTGTCCGGTTTGGAAGGTCAAAGATACGGGATTTTATGTAATTTTGCGGTATGATGGAGGAAAACAAACGAGTCTTATTGGGAATGAGCGGTGGTACGGATAGCTCTGTGGCTGCCATGCTATTACTTGAAGCCGGTTATGAAGTAACGGGAGTTACCTTTCGTTTCTATGAGTTTAATGATTCTACGGAATACTTGGAAGATGCCCGTGCATTAGCAACTCGCTTAGGTATCGAACACATCACTTATGATGCGCGCGAGATTTTCCGGAAGAAAATTGTTGATTACTTTATCGATGAATATATGGCCGGACATACTCCGGTCCCCTGTACTCTTTGCAACAACTGGTTAAAATGGCCTTTGTTGGCCAAGATTGCCGATGAAATGGGTATTTTCTATTTAGCTACCGGTCATTATGTGAGAAAGAAATGGATGGACGGAAGCTATTATATTACGCTTGCCGCAGATCCGGATAAAGACCAGTCATTTTTTCTGTGGGGATTAAAACAGGATATTTTGCAACGTATGTTGCTTCCGATGGGTGAGATGACTAAACCTGAAGCACGTGCTTATGCTGCCGGAAGAGGTTTTGAGAAAGTTTCAAAAAAGAAAGATAGCATCGGGGTTTGTTTCTGTCCACTTGATTACCGTAGTTTTCTGAAAAAGCATCTTTGCGATGCGGGAGGCGACAGGAGCAATAAAATAATCCGGGAAGTGGGCAAAGGCAGATTCCTCGATGAAAGCGGCAATTTTATTGCCTGGCATGAGGGATATCCTTTTTATACTATAGGGCAACGCAGGGGGTTAGGCATCCAACTGAACCGTGCTGTTTTTGTAAAGGAGATCCATCCTGAAACCAATGAAGTGATATTGGCTCCTTTAAAGTCCCTTGAAAAGTCAGAGATGTGGTTGAAAGACTGGAATATAATCAACGAATCCCGCCTGCTGGGCTATGATGATATTATTGTGAGAATACGTTATAGGAAACAGGAAAACCATTGTTCTGTCACAATCACTCCGGAGGGATTATTGCATATACAACTACACGAACCTTTGTCCGCCATTGCAGAAGGACAAGCAGCCGCTTTCTATAAGGATGGTTTGTTGTTGGGAGGAGGGATTATAACGATGGATGATGAACGATGAATCGTATGCGGATAGCACACAGCCCATTCATCGTTCATCGTTTATCGTTCATTGTTTATTGTTTATTCAAAGCAATCATTTCTTCAATGTAGTCTCTTGTATTGCTGAGTCTCGGTACTTTATGCTGACCACCTAATTTCCCTTTTTGAGCTAACCAGTCATGGAAAAGTCCTTTGCGTGCGACAATCACTTCCAATGGTTGGAGAGCGATATCTTTCCATCGTTTTGCTTCGTAGTCGGAGTTTACTTCTTTCAGTGTAGTGTCCAGTACCGCCGCAAATCTTTCGATGGAATCGGGCATTTTGGCAAACTCAATAAGCCATTGATGACGGCATTTGGCATTTTCATCCATAAATACGGGGGCAGCGGAATATTCGCTGACTTGGGCACCAGTTTCAGCACATGCTTTGGCAAGCCCTTTTTCTGCATTATCTACGATCAGCTCTTCACCAAAAGCATTGATGAAGTGCTTGGTACGTCCTGTAATGACGAACTTATACGGATTCTTTCTGGTGAATTTCACAGTATCTCCGATCATGTACCGCCATAATCCGCAGGAAGTGGAGATCACCATAGCATAATTTTTATTTAGCTCTACTTCTTCAAGGCAATAGGTGCGGGGATTCTCTTTTTCCACATCCTCCAAAGGAATAAATTCGTAGAAAATACCATAGTCAATCATCAATAACATAGATGGGTCGGAGAAATCGTTTTGTGTCCCGAAATATCCTTCCGATGCATTGTAGGTTTCGACATAATGCATTTTAGAAGAATGAATGACTTGCTTATATTGTTCACGGTAAGGGGTAAAAGCGACGCCTCCATGGAAGAATACTTCCAGATTGGGCCATACTTCTTCCAAGGTCTGCTTGCCTGTTTTTTCAAGAATACGTTTGATTAAGACCAGCATCCAGGAAGGAACACCCGAAAGATTGGTTACATCCACCGGTATGGTGCTGTTGGCGATAGCTTCAATTTTGGTTTCCCATTCGTCCATTAATGCTATTTGCTTGCTTGGCACACGTATCAGGTTGATCAGCGGACTTACATTCTGGATCAATATGGCTGAAAGGTCACCTACCAGACTATGGTTGGAGTTCAGGTTCGGACTATGGCTGCCTCCCAGAATCAGTCCTTTACCGGAAAAAAAACGGCTGTCGGGATTCATGCGGAAGTAGATTGCGGCCGCGTCTTTTCCTCCCCGGTAATGAATATCCTGCAAGGCCTCTTTGCTAACCGGAAGAAACTTGCTTTTATCGTTTGTGGTGCCCGAGGATTTTGCAAACCAGCGTATTTCTGAAGGCCACAATAGGTTTTGTTCGCCTGCACGGAGACGTTCCACATAGGGCTTTACTTCTTCGTAGGTTTGTATGGGGAGTCGGTTTTTAAAGTCTTCGTAGTTGCGGATAGATTTATAATCATACTTTTTTCCCCATTCGGTATTCTCTGCCTGTTTTACCAGACGACTCAATACCCGGTGTTGTATTTCTCCGGCTTGTGTATCGTAAAGATCTATGGCTTTTAAACGGGAATCAAAAACTTTGCTTATAATCTTTGTAATATTCATTGCTCTTTAACATATAATGTTTAGTCGTGCAAAAATAGCCTTAATTATCTTTTTTTTCTATCTTTACGACGGAAATAATAGTTAAAAGTGAAGATATGTCATGCTTTTGTATGTAATAGAGTAGCTTTTTTCTTTTAAATACGTAATATTCAATAAAAAAAGAGCAGCAATGAAGATTGGAATTCTTACATCAGGCGGCGATTGCCCCGGTATAAACGCTACAATTCGTGGGGTATGCAAAACGGCCATTAATCATTATGGAATGGAAGTTGTGGGGATTCACAGTGGTTTTCAGGGATTGCTGACGAAAGAGATAGAATCGTTTACTGAAAAATCCTTGTCCGGATTGTTAAACCTGGGTGGTACTATGTTGGGAACTTCACGCGAGAAGCCGTTCCGTAAGCAAGGTATTATTTCGGATGTGGATAAACCGGCGCTGATACAACGTAATATTGCTGAATTGGGACTTGATTGCGTGGTGTGTATCGGTGGAAATGGTACGCAAAAGACTGCCGCAAAATTTGCAGCGATGGGAATTAATATCGTTTCTGTTCCTAAGACGATTGATAATGATATCTGGGGTACGGATATCTCTTTCGGATTCGATTCGGCAGTGAGCATTGCTACAGATGCTATCGACCGGCTTCACTCTACGGCAAGCTCTCACAAGCGGGTGATGGTAATCGAAGTGATGGGGCATAAAGCAGGATGGATTGCTCTATACTCGGGTATGGCAGGAGGAGGAGATGTAATCCTGGTTCCGGAGATACCTTATAATATAAAAAATATAGGGGATACAATTTTAAATCGTTTAAAAAAGGGGAAACCTTATTCGATTGTGGTCGTTGCCGAAGGTATCCAAACTGATGGGCGTAAGCGTGCTGCCGAATACATCGCCCAGGAAATTGAATATGAGACAGGTATTGAGACGCGTGAAACGGTGCTTGGCTATATTCAGCGCGGTGGCTCACCTACACCTTTCGACCGTAACTTATCTACCCGAATGGGAGGGCATGCAACGGAGCTGATTGCTAATGGGCAGTTTGGACGTATGATTGCATTGAAAGGTGATGAAATATCTTCCGTTGCATTAGAAGAAGTAGCCGGAAAGTTGAAATTAGTGACTGAAGAACATGACCTTGTTGTACAAGGGCGCAGGATGGGAATATGCTTCGGATAATAATCGGAGGTGTTTAGACTATATACTGATATTTTCAGTTGATGTTATTTTATCAACTTGCGGAGATTCCTCTGTCTGGTTTATTTCAGGATCGTCGGGTGTATCTTCTGTGGAGATATTATTCTGTACTTTGGCTTCTTGTACACCTGCCATGAACTCAGGATCCCCTTTGATTTTTTTGAGAGCCATCTGTGCGGCATTCTGTTGTGATTCCTTTTTGGAGTATCCTGTACCGGCTCCTCCGAGTATGCCTTCAATCCGGACTTCTGTCTGAAACACAGGATTATTCTCTTTGTCAAGGAACTGTTCTATTAGTTCGAAAGAAACTTCCATCTTGTTTTTCTGGCTCCATTCAATCAGTTTAGACTTGAAGTTCACCTCTTTGCGTGAGAGTTTGTCCAGATCTATATAGGGCTCGATGATTTTCTTCTGCATAAACTGTTTGCAACATTCATATCCCCGGTCAAGATAAATGGCTCCAATAAAAGCTTCGAACGCATTCCCATACATATAGCTGTTGTGGGAAGAAGAACGTGTAGAATATTTGATAAGTTTGTCCAGGCCTATTTCGACGGCGAGTTTATTCAAGGTTTCGCGCTGGACGATTTTAGAGCGGGTGTTCGTCAGGAATCCCTCTCTTTTACCTTCGAAATGTTGATAGACAATATCTCCTACAATGGCGTCAAGAATGGCGTCACCAAGGAATTCCAGGCGTTCGTTGTTCAACGGGCGTCCTTTGTCCGAACGTACTGCCGTTGATTTATGCAGGAGAGCCTGCTCGTATAGCCGGATGTTGCGTGGATAGAATCCAAGTATGCGATAAAAACAAAAATAAGACTCTCTATCCTTACAGAACAGGAGCCTTATCTTATCTATTTTATTACGTAACACGACTTTATTCAGCGTATTTCTTGAAGATTACACAAGCATTGTGACCGCCAAATCCGAATGTATTCGAAAGGGCAACGTTAACTTCACGTTTCTGTGCTTTGTTGAACGTGAAATTAAGGTTATAGTCGATGTTCTCGTCGTTATCACCTTCGGCATGATTGATAGTCGGAGGAACGATGCCGTTCTTAATGGCAAGGATACTTGCAATAGACTCTACCGCACCGGCAGCACCCAACAAGTGACCTGTCATTGATTTGGTTGAACTGATATTCAACTCAAAAGCATGTTCGCCAAATACTTCCTTGATTGCTTTGGCTTCCGATATATCACCCACCGGAGTGGATGTACCATGAACGTTGATGTAATCCACTTCTTTAGGATCCATTTCTGCATCTTCCAGGGCATTCATCATCACCAGTTTTGCACCAAGTCCTTCCGGATGAGATGCTGTCAGGTGGTGAGCGTCAGCAGACATACCTACACCGGCTACTTCTGCATATATTTTTGCGCCACGGGCTTTTGCATGTTCAAGTTCTTCAAGAATCAAACATCCTCCACCTTCACCCATTACAAAGCCGTCGCGGCTTGCGCTGAACGGACGAGAGGCAGATTCTGGTTCGTCGTTACGAGTAGACAATGCATGCATAGCGTTGAAACCTCCTACACCGGCCGCGGCGATAGCTGCTTCTGAACCACCGGATACAATCACGTTTGCTTTACCCAAACGGATCAGGTTGAACGCATCGGCAATAGCGTTAGTAGAAGTTGCACATGCAGAGCAGGTTGCGTAGTTCGGACCGTGGAAACCATACATGATTGAAATCTGTCCGGAAGCAATATCTGAAATCATTTTAGGAATGAAGAACGGATTGAACTTAGGACCGTTTTCTTTATGAAGTGCGTAATTGCTTACCTCGTCTTCAAATGTCTGTATGCCACCAATGCCAGCACCGAATATAACGCCAATTTTATTCAAGTCCTCAACTTCAATATCAAGGCCGGAGTCGGCAACAGCTTCTTTGGCTACGGCTACAGCAAGTTGGGTGTACCGATCCATTTTACGTGCCTCTTTGCGGTCTATATATTTGCTTGCATCAAAGTCTTTTACTTCACATGCAAATTGAGTCTTGAATTGTGATGCATCGAAATGAGTAATAGGTCCTGCTCCACTAACCCCGTTCACAAGGTTCTCCCAGAATTCCGGGACACTATTGCCAACAGGAGTAATGGCGCCCAGACCTGTTACTACAACTCTTTTTAATTCCATACTTATGCAGTCGAATTACTTAGCGTGTTCTTCGATGTAAGTTACAGCATCCTGTACTGTGCCAATCTTTTCAGCCTGGTCATCAGGAATAGAGATACCGAATTCTTTTTCGAATTCCATGATAAGTTCTACAGTGTCAAGAGAATCAGCTCCCAGGTCGTTAGTGAAGCTTGCTGTTTCTGTAACTTCTGATTCTTCTACGCCCAATTTATCGACGATAATCGCTTTCACTCTTGATGCAATTTCAGACATAACTTTAAGTTTTTAATTAATAATTAGTTTTATTTCTTTAAATTTGCGGTGCAAAGGAATAAATATTTATCGTCCTGCGCAAATTTTTGATTAAATAAATGCAATCTTTTGCACATTTTTCACTGTTTTGTGCACTAAAAGGTCTGATTATGGAGAAAAACATCGCTATTTTTGCTTCCGGCTCTGGTACAAATGCTGAAAACATTATCCGGTATTTCGAGGGAAATGATTCAGTCAGGGTAAAATTAGTTCTTTCTAACAGGAAGGACGCGCATGTTTTGGAGCGTGCACATCGTTTAGGAGTGCCCTGTAGGGCTTTCCCGAAGTCTGATTGGGAAATTGCGGAATCCATTTTGGATTTGCTGCGTGAACATCAGATTGACCTGATAGTGTTAGCCGGCTTCTTGTTGCGTATACCGGATGCACTTTTGCATGCTTATCCTAATAAAATTATAAATATTCATCCGGCTCTTTTACCTAAGTTTGGGGGAAAGGGGATGTATGGCGATCGGGTGCATGAGGCGGTGGTAATGGCAGGAGAGTCCGAAAGTGGTATTACTATACATTATATAGACGAGCATTACGATGAGGGAAGTATCATTTTTCAAGCTAAATGTTCAGTACTTCCCGGAGATACCCCTGCGGAAGTGGCTAAAAAAGTTCATGCATTGGAATATGAATGGTTTCCCAGGATCATAGAACAAACCGTAAATACCTTCTTGTAGAGCTGGTTTTCTGAGGAAATGTTTTATAGTATCGTATGAGGTTGTGTCGAAACTTTTTCACTACAGCCTCATGCGATATTTAATATCCTCTTATTGAGGATCGGCATTATCAGGGTTAAATAGTAAATCAACCGATATTAATCTTATATGCTCCTTCTTCTCTCCTTAATGGGTAATCTCCCCGGAGTTGTTCAAATAGCTTCGGATGGGTCTTTAGTGCATCGCTGTCCCGTCGGGGATCGTAAATTTGCAGGGAGGCCGCTTCATAAGTTGTTGCGGAAATTATTTTGTTTTCCGGTTCCGGAGGAACAATCTGATAGCCGGCTTCAATCCGGAAGAACCGGCATAAGGCTTCAAGTGACATTCGGGTTGCGTTTGCTTTTCCGTCTGCGGAATATCCGGCGATGTGAGGAGTGCCTATAATTACTTTCTCTAATAATTTAAGATTGATATCCGGTTCATGTTCCCATACATCAATGACAGCATCGGACAAGATACCTGACTGAAGAGCATCGAGCAGTGCCTCTGTTTCGATAACTTCACCGCGTGAGGTGTTCATGACTATCGCCCCCTTTTTCAGTGAACGGAAGAAGTGCTTGTCTGCCAAATGATAAGTTTTATATTTTCCCTCCTTATATAAAGGTACATGAAATGTGATTATGTCACACTCTTTGGCTATATTCTCTAAAGTAGTGAACATTGTGCTTTCTTCTTTTTCTGCTCTGGGAAGATCGTTCAGCATTACTCGCATTCCTAATTTTCGGGCTACATCAGCTACTTTGCTTCCTACATTTCCTACGCCTACGATGCCAATGGTCATTTGATGCAACTTCATTGCATGGGTTTGTTGTAAAATGAACAGGGCAGATTGGATATATTGTGCAACGGATGCCGAATTACATCCCGGGGCATTGGTCCATGTGATACCTGCTTCCCGGCAATAGGCTGTGTCGATATGATCGAATCCTATTGTAGCGGTTGCGATAAATTTTACTTTGCTTCCGGCAAGCAGTGGACGGTTACAATGCGTACGTGTGCGGATAATTAATGCATCGGCATCATGTATCAGTTCCGGGGTGAAATCTTTTCCCGGAGCATATACTACTTCATCGGCTATTTGCTCAACAGCTTCTTTGATGTAAGGTATTTTGTTGTCTACAATAACTTTCATGATTGATCAGGGGTTTGCATGCAAAGGTAGGAAATAAAAAGCAGGAAAGATTGGCTATATGGAAAATATTGCATAGATTTGCCCGGTAATGCGCATTACGATAAGTTTGAACTTAGACAATTTATATCAATAATGAAGTGTATCCACATTATTACTCCGGTAAAAGATTCTATTGAGTTGACGTTGCAAACAGCTGAGGCTATTTTAAAATCAGATTTCACCGTTCCTTTTCATTATACTATTTATAATGATTTCAGCACCGATGAAAACACGAAACGACTGAAGGAAGCATCCCTGGCGATGGGATTTGAGTTAATTAATCTGTCCGAGATCACTTCTCATCCTTCTCCCAATTATTTGCTGGTGCTTCAGATGGCACAAGAAAAGGCTATTGCCGCTGAAGCAGGCTTGCTGATCGTTGAATCTGATGTGATTGTGAAGAAGCATACTTTACAGTCTCTTTTTGATGGTGTGCGGTCCAGAAAAAACTGTGGAATAGCTGCTGCTGTGACAGTAGATGAGAACGAAGTAATTAATTATCCCTATTTATATGCAAAAGGCAAAGAAAATCAGGTGTTTCCGGAAAAGAAACATCTTAGTTTCTGCTGTTCTTTGCTGACAACCGACTTTCTGCGTGCTTTTGATTTTCATTCTTTGAATCCGGAAAAGAACTGGTTTGATGTAACCATTTCCCATCAGGCACTTGAAAAAGGTTTTGTCAATTATCTGTTTACTACTTTGACTGTATGGCATCGCCCGCATAGTAGTCGTCCATGGAAACAGTTGAAATATACGAATCCGCTTAAATATTACTGGTTGAAGTTCACTAAAGGATTGGATAAAATTTGATGGTATGGCAAAGCCGTTAGTATCTGTAGTTATTCCTGTATATAATATGGGGGAGTTTCTGGAGGAGACACTGGATTCTGTCCTGTCTTCTGATTATCCGAACTTTGAGGTGATTGTGATGGATGATGGTTCGAAAGACCGTTCTTTTGAAATTGCCGAAAGCTATAAGTCCCGGTATGAAAATGTAAGGGTTTACACACAAGTAAATAGTGGCGTTGCCACGGCTCGTAATCATGCTATTTCTAAAGCAGGTGGAGTATATATTTTGCCGGTCGATGCTGATAATCGTATTAGTAAAGAATTGATTCATTCTGCTGTAGATATACTGGAGTCGGATCCGGAAGTAAAAGTGGTCTGTCCACGTGCCGAGTTTTTCGGAGACCGTTCGGGCGAATGGGTATTACCACCTTTCTCGCTATCATTGCTTGCTCGTAAAAATATGATGGATACTTGTGCTGTTTACCGTAAGTCCGAATGGGAAAGAATTGGAGGATACTGTGCGGAGATCGTGGCTCGTGAAGATTGGGAATTTTGGATCTCAATGTTAAAGGATGGAGGAAAGGTTGTAAAGTTGCCGGAAATAGGTCTGTTTTATCGGGTGCGCGAACAGTCTAAACGTGTTACTGACCGTTTGCTAAAAAAGCATGTGATTGACGTTTTAAATAGACGACATCCTGATTTCTTTGAGCGGGAATTGGGAGGGCCGTTACGTTATCAGCGTTCCTGGTCAAGGTTAATCAATCGGATTTCCCGAATAATCCACCCTCGGAGAGTCTTCGTTGGAGATGATTTTCAGGACTTATCTTCTTTTGTACGTGTATTACCTGTGCATTTTGAGAATGGAGGAACGTTGATATATGAAGGAAGAAATAAATTGAAAGAGTTTGAAATACATGGTAGAAAGCTGATAGTGAAGTCATATCAGCTTCCTCACCTGATTAATCGAGTTGTTTATAATTCTTTTCGTACCTCTAAAGCCCGCCGTTCTTATCAATACGCGCAGATGCTGCGTAAAGCAGGTATTGGCTCTCCTGCTCCTGTTGGATTTTATTCTACGGGAACATGGTTGTTGTTTGGCCGTAGCTACTTTGTGAGCCTAAAGTCCGAATGTCCTTATACGTATCGTAATCTGTTAGAGGAGACTTTTACCGGTGACAAAGAAAAGGTATTACGTGCTATAGCACGTACCACAGCAGCTTTACACGAAAACGGTTTTCTACATAAAGATTACTCGGGAGGGAACATTCTTTTTAGGGAAACGGATAAAGGCATTGAAGTGGAAATCATTGATTTAAACCGCATGCGTTTTGGCAAAGTCGACATAGAAACCGGTTGTAAGAACTTTGAGCGCTTGCCCGGAACACACGAGATGTTTGTTATCTTGGCAGATGAATATGCCAAAGTGAGGGGATTCGATGCCGATAGATGTCTGGAACTGATTGAGAAGAGTCATTTATGACGCATTGATTGAGACAACCCTTTGCCTAAGACTATGGTGGGCAGTATATACCAACGTCTGAAGTGGAAACATAATTTGATTATAATGATCCATTTATATATGATATAGAATAAAAAATTGGAATGCTTTTTATATACATATAATTTTGAAATAAACCTTTCTTTGTAAGCCAACGCATAAACTTTTGTAGATTCACCTTGGAGGTGTAAAAATCTATAGGTTGGCAGAACCGTTGACTGATAGTTGTGATAAGATAACCTTGTACAGATATCATACTCTTCATAATAGAGGAATATATTAGTATCAAAGCCTTTGATTTTGAAGAAGACTTCTGAAGGAAACATCATAAATGCTCCGTTGATCCATGAAGTATGTATAGGAAACTGGTATACTTTCTTTTTTCGTTTGGGGTAGCGGGCGGGACATAATCTTTCCGGGATGTCGTTTCCTAAAATCTCATATAGAATACCGATTGGATGATTGAATGAGGGTACTGCTTTCAGGTGTTTGTTGTATTGCTGTGGTGTAATACATCCTGTTTGAGGATTTTCTTTCAGGTAATTGCATAATGGGCTGATACAGTCCTCTAATAGCTCAGTGTCATTGTTTAGAAAACAGAGGTATTTCCCTTGGGCTATGTTTGCGCCAACCATATTCCCTGCCCCGAAACCACTGTTTATTTTGTTGCGTATAATAGTAATTTCCTGACCGGAAAGATTTTCAGTAAGGTATTGATAGTCTGTTTCCTGGCTGGCATTGTCGACAACTATTATTTCGTAAGTGCCATTAGGCAGGTATTTGTGTATACTGTTAATGCAGTTTAGGGTTAATCGGGAGGTATTATAATTCAGGATGATAATTGATACTTTCATAGTGGTATGGGGTTTATTTAATTATTATTGGGTTTATATATCTATCGAAATCCAGCTTTCCGGAAGTATGTGAGGTGTCTTTTTGACGTTTGACCAGCGTGAAGGTGCGATAACAGTTTTATCCTTATAGGCATTTAGCCATGCTCCCCACCAACTGAAACTGCTGTTGGCTATTATATTATGACGACACAGGCTCATCAACATCATGTCCTGCCAACTGTCAGGGCCCTTATTCCAAGATATATATTGATGGGGTAAATGATGTACCTTCAAATGTGCTTTCGTCCATTCCACATCATCAGAAAAGATATGGAAGAATGCTTTCGGTTCTTTTTTTAGTATGATTGAGATTGCCTTTTGATAGTATTCTTCTGTGCATATATTTCCATATTTTATTTTGTTTTTGGCTGATGTATAATCTCCTCTTCGGATATGAATTGATACGCTCGAACGTTGTTCTTTAATTATCTTTGCCCATTCTTTTGTTCTGAAATTGGCATTTTCTATGTTGAAAGAAAAAATATCTCTTATGGTATCTGAAGATTCTTTGAAGAAGAGCTCAGATTGAAAGAATCCTTTGTAATATACTAATGGCCATCTCTTGTGTTGTGTGTATTTATGAATGGATAATTCTTCTTCGGATTTTTCTCGTATAATCGAAAAGAATGCATACACAATTACTCTTTTAAGCCATTTGTGGGCAGATATTGTTTGGGGACGGATCGAAAATACATCTTCCAATTCATATCCGTTATGTAATTTATATTTCTTCATTTCAGACATATCTATCCGAAGCTCCGGAAATATTGTTTTCATTTGTATATAGAAGGCGTAAATGAACATTTGATTCCCTAATCCGCCTGTCATTCGTACTAATTTCATCATTCTTTGATTTTGATATGTTTTTTTAAACGTACGTTTAAAAAACATCATATTTTAACCTGCCATTTATTTTTATATGTTGTGAAATATGGATTATATTGTATGAGGTGTAAAAGGCTTATTAAAGGTTTGTTTAATCTTTATCTTCGGTTTTCTTAATAAAAAACTGTAATTAGTTTTTTCAAGTTGAAAATAAGTCTTATTTTTGTTTCATTAAACGTACGTTTAATGAAACAAAAATGAAGCTGAAAGACGTTTAGCTTAACTGCTTAATGATATGAATGATAGTCTTTTATATAAACTTTCCAGTGGCAAGCCTCCTAAGTTTATTTATTTTATAAGTAATACTTTGAAGATGCTTATTCCGAATGCTTTTTATCGGTATAAGTTGAAAAGTACATTGGCTCAATTACAGTATCGTTCGGATAAAGACTATATCGAAGAGAGAGTGAATTATTATAATAAGCTGTCTTCTCCTTCTTCTTTGCCGGAAAAGTCTTTTATAAAGAATGAATTTCGGTATTTGATCTTTTTAGGGACTCTTGCGGACAATAAAAAATCTCTTTTTCATACCGCATATTTTTTTGATACCAGGGAATATACCCGTTGGTTTAAACAATCTCTTCGGTGGGGATATTGCCCGGGCGATGTATATTTCACTCCGGAATTCCCGTCTATTGTGAAAAGCCGTTTACTGACCGATTCCAATGATAACTCTGTTGTTATGAAACTGGATAAGTTCAGGCATTTTATGTTTGTAAATGATACAATGCCTTTTTCTTCTAAAAAGGATATGGTTATCTTCAGAGGGAAAATACGACGAAGCCGTACCCGTAAATTATTTTTAGAGATGTATATGGACCATCCGATGTGTGACTGTGGAGTCGTTGGTAAGGATGAGGGAGTACCGGACGCATGGATGACTCCTAAAAAAACGATTCGTCAGCATTTGGATTATAAGTTCATAATGGCATTGGAGGGGAATGATGTTGCATCAAATCTGAAATGGGTAATGTCTTCTAACTCGATAGCAGTGATGCCGCGTCCCACTT
Organism: Bacteroides fragilis; assembly: GCF_019583405.1. Lineage (GTDB taxonomy): Bacteria > Bacteroidota > Bacteroidia > Bacteroidales > Bacteroidaceae > Bacteroides > Bacteroides fragilis_B. The sequence goes on from NZ_SZUU01000005.1 coordinate 107,625, forward strand.
GCGAAACTTGGTTTATGGAAGGGAAATTGATTCCTAACTATCATTATATTGAGATTAAACCCGATTTTACGGATTTGGAGGAACGGTTGAAGTATTACATCGAACATCCGGAAGAGGCTCAACAAATCATAGAGCATGCTCATGAATATGTGGCTCAGTTCAGAAATCCTCGTCGTGAAAAGTTAATATCGCTGTTGGTTCTGGATAAATATTTTCGGATGACAGGTCAAAATATTGAAGATTGATAAAACTCTATTCTCCTATGATACATATAGCATGTAATATTGATTCTAATTTTACGGTACACTGTGCAGTAACTTTGGTTTCACTGTTCGAAAATAACCGTGAATCTGAGTTTTGTATCCATATTGTGGCCTCTACACTGCCTTCTGAAGATAAGGAAGTACTAAAAACAATAGCAGGTCGTTATGGCAATGAAGTACGCTTTTACTTTCCTCCGGAAGACTTGTTGCATAATTTTTCTATCAAGAAGTTTGGTAAGCGCATTTCTATGGCTACTTATTACCGTTGTATGTTCTCAGCCATTTTACCGGAAGAGGTGGATAAAGTGCTTTATCTGGATTGTGATATTGTTATTCTTGGAGATATATCAGAGTATTGGAATACAGATATGAGTAATTATTCGGTTGCTTGTGTCGAAGATATCGGCAGTAATGAAGATGAACGTTATGATATCTTGAAATATGATAAGTCATTCTCTTATTTTAATGCGGGAGTACTACTTATCAATTTGCGCTATTGGCGTGAGCATAAAATAGATGAACAATGTGAACAGTATTTTTTACGATATCCCGAGCGTATCCGCTTTAATGACCAGGATCTTTTGAATGCTGTTCTGCATGAATCTAAACTTTTTGTTCCCTTGAAATGGAATATGCAGGATGGTTTCTACCGTTATGGGGCGGATAAAGGAGTGAAAGATAAGAAGCAATTGCATCAACAATTGCTCCATCCTGTTATCCTGCATTATACTAATAAAAAACCCTGGAATTATGATAGCATGCATCCTTTGAAAGGAGAATACTTTAAGTATCTGGATATGACTCCCTGGAAAGGCAAACGACCTTTATCTACTTTTAAAGCTCGTTTGTCCTGGTGGTTGAAGTTGCTTCCTTATGCAATGCGGTTCCGTAAGCCCAAGTATATGAAGCTGTAAATACATTGATCAAAGGATTTGCTATCTGTTGCGTCTTTTTTGTACAATTTTCCGGTACATAATCATTCCAATTGTATATAGCTTGAAATGATTATATATGCAGTATCGTCTGATCGCTTTTGATAATCCAATGTCTTTCAGACTGAGATAGTCATAATGGTGACAAATCTCCATTGTAGCTGCAATTATTTGGTCATTAAGGGGGGAAGGCCTCATGATGATGATATGATTGATTAAGTGGAATGCTTTTTTTAGTAGTTTTAATGGCTTTTCCGATATAGCTTGTTGCTGTTTGACAAATTGGTATTGATCGTGCAGGGCCTGAACTAACTGAAACTCTTTTATTGGATTAAATGTTGTATTTGTGAGACTGCCTGAACGGATCCTATAATGATATTTAGGTGCTTGTATCAATACGGTTTTGTTAGCTCTATAAAATATCTTGTAACTGAGAGCAGCATCTTCAAAACTTTTTCCTACAGGAAAGCGGAGGTTATTGAATAGTTCCCGTTTATATAACTTTTCCCAAACATAGTTTCGTATAATCTTATCTTTGATGAGAGCCATCATGGCATCTTTGTGGTTAAATGTGATTATCTCTTTAGATTCAAAAACAGCTTTTGTCTTGGTTCCATATTCTATATAGTGTGCACAGGCAGATATGTCCGCCTGATACTTATTTAGAAGATTATAAAGCGTTTCGTACATATCATTTTCAATCCAATCATCGCTATCCACAAAACCTATAAAATCACCGGATGCAATGTCAAGACCCGCATTACGAGCGTCACTTAATCCTCCGTTCTTTTTGTGTATGACTTTGATTCTTGTATCCAATTTAGCAAACTTATCACAAATAGCAGGGGACTCATCTGTCGAGCCGTCATCAACAATGATTACTTCTAAGTGAGTATATGTCTGGTCTAAGACCGATTGAATGCATTGGCTTAAAAAGGGGGCTACATTATATACCGGAATAATAATACTTATTAATGGAGACTCATCGATTTTTTTCATCATTAAGTAGTTTATTTAGTTAAGTCTAGGATAGTTTTTACATATATGGATGCAAATATAGTATAATAGTAGTACATATGTGCTCTTTTAACCTAAAAAATGTAAATACAATCCGTTTGTTGTCTTGGCTATACATACTTTTGTATATGATAAAGAGAAGAATTTTATTTTTTCATGGTGAGTTTCCTGCTGGAGGAGCTGAAAGAGTTACAATGGATATTGCCGATTTTGTAGCTCAATATGGCTATGAAACATATGTTATTACACATCAGATTAACAGTGGAAGTTATTCCAATATTAAGGTTATTGAGTTTCAAGGTGGAGGCGATGTTGACAGTCAGGAGAATGCTGACTTTATCATACATACTCTCAACTCGTTGAAAATTGATATCTTCATTCTGCCTATTTGTCTTTTAAGCAGATTGGATTTTATTAAAAGTAAAGTTGATAGTAAATTGATCTTTGCTTGTCACAGCACTCCTTTCTGGGAAATAACAGCCCGTCTACATAGGAGAAGGGGTAGAGCGCGTGGTTCTTTCTTTAAAATGTTGGAATGGGGGTTATTAACTTATCCAAAGATAGTATGGTTAAAGAAATATGACTCTTTTTTTATTAATCAATATAAGTTTGTTTATGATCAAGTTGATGCTTTTACTGTTTTGTGTGAGGAATATAAACAAATACTGCTTAATAAAATGGGAGTATCACTTGATGAGCAGAAAGTACATGTTATATATAATTCTGAGAGACAATGTCCGAATGTTAATTTGAATAAGAAAAAGCAGATTCTCTTTGTTGGGCGTATGAGTTATTATGATAAGCGGGTTGACCGTTTGTTGGATATTTGGGGAATGATATATAAAAAAGTACCGGCTTGGGAATTGATTTTAGTAGGAGGTGGAAAAGAACTTCCTCTACTTCAAGCAAAAAGTCAAAAGATGAAACTTCAACGAATACGTTTTGCGGGACATAGCGATCATGTCGATGATTTCTATCGTGATGCTTCTGTATTATGTTTGACTTCAGCTTTTGAGGGATGGCCACTATGTTTGACGGAGGCTCAGGCGAATGGTGTCGTACCTGTAGCTTTTGATTGTGTAGCCGGGATACGCCAGATTTTGTCGCCTTCAGGCGTTAATGGGTGTCTTGTACCTTCTTTTAGTTTACATAAATATGCTGAGATGTTATTGTCTCTGTTGATGGATTCGGAAAAGTTACAAAAGATGCGGAATAACGTGATTTTGAAATCAAAAGAGTACTCTCCTGAAATTGTCGGACAAAAATGGCTCGGTTTGTTCGAATCATTGTTATAATCTCTTTTGTATGAATACCTTTTTAGGAGAATATAAGTTTAAACTTTTCTCTTCTTGGGAATCAGTTTGCGATAAAGTGTCATTCCTATTTTATATATTCTGAAATGATGATAAATGAAATATCGTTTGATGGTTCTTGACACTCCGATATCTTGTGGTTTTAGATAATCATATTGGTGCATAATCTCTAATGTTTTGTCAATGACCTCATTGTTGAGTGTTGAGGAGGGTAGTATAATCGTGTGATTGATTAAGTGGATGCTTTTTTTTATAATCATTACAGGTTTGTCATTGATTAGTTGACGTTTTTTCATGAATTGGTATTGTTCGTGTATGGCTTGCACATATTGTATTCCTTTGAGAGGGCTGAACGAAGAATTAGTAGTGCTTCCCAAACGAATTCTGTAGTGATATTTAGGTTTGTATTTTAATACTGTTTTGTTGGATCTATCAAATATCTTATAACTTAGGGATATGTCCTCAAAAACTTGTCCAATAGGGAAATATAATCCGGTAAATAGGTCACGTTTATATAATTTTTCTACGACATAATTTTTTATAATCTTATCTTCAAACAATGTTTTCATAACATCTGCATGGTTGAAAGTCATTATTTCCTCTTTCGATCTGTAGACAGTTGGTCTGCCATCCTCATATTCCAGATAATGTGTGCAGGCAGATATATCTGCTTCGTATTGACTGATTAGATTATAAAGTGTCTCATACATATCGTTATCAATCCAATCATCACTATCCACAAAACCGATATATTCTCCGGATGCTGTGTCTAAACCGATATTTCGGGCAGCACTTTGTCCACCATTTTTTTTGTGTATCACTTTCACACGAGCGTCTAAGGCTGCAAAATGGTCACAAATAGCAGGTGAATGGTCTGTGGAACCATCATCTACAACAATAATCTCCAGGTTAGTATATGTCTGATCCAAAATTGATTGCAGGCATTGATGTAGATATGCCTCTACATTGTATACAGGCACAATAATGCTGATAAGGGGGAGTGTTCCCGATTTTTCCATTTTCATTTAGGTTTAGTAATATGCTATTGTCTTTGTACGTTGCAAAGATAACATATTGTTTTTGTTTTTCTGAATATATATTTGATAGCTTTATGGGATGCGTGGTTGTTTTTGCAGTATAAAAAGAGACATCTACTTAATTCGCCACTGACTTTCTACTCTCTGAATAGTAACTTGCTGAATATTTTCTGTTATCTTTGCAACTTAATCATTTAATAGTAAGTAATGAAGGAATTTTTTCAACTTATGCGGCGTTTTGTACCGCCTTACAAGAAGTATGTAATATGGGCGTTGATACTGAATTTATTCTCGGCCATTCTGAATATATTTTCTTTTTCTTTGATAGCCCCCATTCTACAGATATTATTTAAGGTTGATAAAGATGTATATGAGTTTATCCCATGGGATACTGCTTCAATTAGTACAAAGGACCTTCTGATAAATAATTTCTATTATTATGTTTCAGATATGATCCAGATCAACGGCGCTTCTTTTACTCTGATGTTGTTAGGACTCTTTTTAGTGGTAATGACTTTCTTTAAAACATTCTGCTATTTCGCTTCGTCAGCCGTGATGATTCCTTTGCGTACCGGTGTGGTACGGGATATTCGAGTGATGGTCTATGATAAAGTGATTCGTTTGCCACTTGGATTCTTCTCGGAGGAGCGGAAAGGAGATATCATAGCCCGTATGAGCGGGGACGTGGGAGAAATAGAGAACTCGGTTACCAGTTCATTGGATATGTTGGTAAAGAATCCGATCTTGATAATAGTTTATTTTACTACACTGCTTATAATAAGTTGGCAACTAACCCTTTTCACTTTATTGGTTGTACCATTGATGGGATGGGTGATGGGTACGGTAGGCAAGAAACTGAAACGTCAATCCCTTGAAGCTCAGGCAAAGTGGAGCGATACGATGTCGCAACTGGAAGAAACATTAGGAGGACTTCGTATCATTAAGGCTTTCATTGCTGAAAATAAGATGATGAATCGTTTCCTGAAATGCAGTAACGAGTTTCGGGAGGCAACCAATAAAGTGGCGACCCGTCAGGCATTAGCCCATCCGATGAGTGAGTTTTTAGGTACGACCATGATTGTAATTGTGCTTTGGTTTGGCGGTTCACTGATTTTGAGCAGTCATTCTTCTATTGATGCTTCTACTTTTATGGTATATCTGACCATCCTTTATAGCGTAATCAATCCTTTGAAGGAATTTTCAAAAGCCGGGTATAATATTCCTAAAGGTTTGGCTTCGATGGAGCGTGTGGATAAGATTCTGAAAGCGGAAAATAAGATTGTGGAGATTCCTGATCCGAAGCCGCTGAATGGGTTAAAAGAGAAAGTAGAATTTAGGGATATTTCTTTCAGCTATGATGGAAAGAAAGAAGTGCTTCAACATATTAACCTCACTGTACCTAAAGGTAAGACCGTTGCTTTGGTTGGACAGTCCGGTTCAGGGAAATCTACATTGGTAGATTTGTTGCCCCGTTATCACGATGTACAGGAAGGAGCGATTACTATTGACGGAGTCAGCATTAAAGACGTTCGCATCTCCGACTTGCGCAGCCTGATCGGGAATGTCAATCAGGAAGCCATCTTGTTTAACGATACTTTCTTTAATAATATAGCTTTTGGTGTAGAAAATGCTACGATGGAGCAAGTGATTGAGGCTGCCAAGATTGCCAATGCTCACGATTTTATCATGGAGAAAGAAGACGGCTATCATACGAATATAGGTGACCGGGGCAGTAAACTTTCCGGAGGCCAGCGTCAGCGTATCAGTATAGCACGGGCTATCTTGAAGAATCCTCCGATTTTGATTCTTGACGAGGCTACTTCTGCTTTAGACACTGAGTCGGAACGGTTGGTACAGGAGGCATTGGAGCGTTTAATGAAAACACGTACTACCATTGCTATTGCCCACCGTCTCTCTACCATCAAGAACGCAGATGAAATATGTGTACTATATGAAGGAGAAATAGTAGAACGTGGAAAACACGAAGAATTATTGGCTAAGAACGGTTATTATAAACGACTGAATGACATGCAGTCGTTGTAAGCATGGCAGAGAGATAGTGAACTCCCTCACTCATCTGCTTTTTGATAATAACTTTTTTACTAAGGCGGGTAGGGCAAGGTGGATTTGCCCTACCGAGGTTATAGGCTAATTCGATATCAGAAGAAAGAATCTTTGAGGCGGTTGAACGTTATCATGTTTGAAAGAAATTTTTTCGGTATATTCCTTTCGGGATTTATTTGTTATTGGGGGTGATACGATACAATCCTTATTTCCTTCCGAAGTCTGCCGGGATTTCTCCCCATTGCTTGGTTTCCCACTTCAATATTGGGGTGGAATATTTATTTTCTTTAAGCCATTTTTCTGCACGTTCTATCAATCCGAACAATTTTTCTGTTTCAGCGTTCCGGGGAAGTTTTGTCTTGCATTTTTTTTGTTTTACCCAGCTGATTGCATTTGCGCTATCGCTATAGATAGGCATGTCGAATCCTTTCTGTTTCAGTAAAGCGAGTCCATGTACCAATGCCAGAAATTCGCCAATATTGTTAGTCCCCTTCATCGGGCCGAAATGAAAAATCTCTTGTCGGCTTGCGACGTGAACGCCACGGTACTCCATAGGTCCAGGATTACCACTGCATGCTGCGTCTACTGCAAGGCTGTTTTCAATGACCGCTGCCGGGAGTGTGTCTGGGAGGGTAGGGGAATCAGCTGTTTTCTTCTTAGCATTCTTGCCGATATAAGCATAAGGTGATGAAGCAAAAGCACGTTCTGCTTCCTCCCGGTTATCGAAAGATTTATATTTGGCACTATCATATCCTTTCACCTGCAGCTGACATTCGGTCCAGGATGTATAAATGCCGGGAGTTACTCCATCCCATACAACGTAATATTTTTGTTTGGCCATACTTGGTGTTTTCAGCTTATTGGGCAGTAAAGGTACGAATATATTCTATTACCGAACAACTTTCGTTTATAGGTTGTTTTAATTTCAAAGAACCAATGTAAAAAAGAAAGGAGTATTTTTATGAAAAAATCCTTCGAAGAGGCCCTCAAACATAGAAGGACCTATTATTCGATAACAAATCAGTCTCCGGTTTCTGATGAGGAGATAGAGCGGATTGTCAATCTTGCTGTAACCCATGTGCCCTCTGCATTTAACTCTCAGTCCACTCGTGTAGTGCTGTTGTTGGGTGAGAATCACAAGAAACTATGGCATATTGTAAAAGAAACATTGCGAAAGATTGTTCCACCGGAAGTTTTTAAAACGACTGAAGCTAAAATTGATAATTCTTTTGCCAGTGGTTATGGAACTGTTTTATTCTTTGAAGACCAGTCGGTTGTGAAGGGACTCCAGAATGCTTTCAGTAGTTATAAAGATAATTTTCCGGGGTGGTCGTTGCAAACGTCTGCGATGCATCAGTTGGCGGTTTGGACAATGTTGGAAGATGCCGGTTTCGGAGCTTCCCTGCAACATTATAATCCACTAATTGACGAAGAAGTGCGTCATACCTGGCACCTACCGGAAGAGTGGCACTTGATTGCCGAAATGCCGTTTGGACTTCCTGTGCAAGGACCGGGTGATAAGGATTTTAAAGATCTGGATTCCAGAGTGAAGGTCTTTAAATAAGGTATATTCATTTAATCGGAAGGATTAATATCGTTTTATTTTTGGTAAGAACTTACTGAGTAGCGTTACATGGCTTTGTCTGCAATGTGTTATGATTAAGTTTGTTATGAAGAAGATCAGTGTCCTTATCCCGGCCCGGGTAGCTGTGCCCATGGGCCCGCATACCCGGGCTCATGGGCACAGGTATGTGGGCTCATGGGCCTGCGCACCCGGGCTGGGATAAAGAAAGAAGCATAAACAGAAAAGGTATTAAGGAAAATAAAATGGTATAATAGGCAAATATAGATAAGGAACTAATGGTATGCTATTGGGAATCAGTGGTGTATTCCGAGTTTTACCTAAAAAAAGAGGGTGGAAGATGGAAGATAGAGGTGGAAGATAAATGCCTTGAAAATGCGATCTTCCACCTCTTTAATTTATTGATAATCATCTGCTAATGTTCCGAAAGGTGGAAGATGGAAGATCGAAATGCATTTCTTGTATGAGGGGTACGTATAGGATTGTCTTTATTTTCATGCTTGCATGCGCAAAGTTACCATCCGGGTTATTGGTTGTTCTATTAATAAATATCTATCTTTGCACCAAAATGCCGTTTGCTTATGATTCGTATATTTCTGACCGGCTATATGGGGGCCGGGAAAACTACGTTAGGAAAAGCTCTCGCACGAGAACTACATGTCCCATTTATCGATCTGGACTGGTATATTGAAGAACGTTTTCACAAGGCGGTCGGAGAATTATTTACCGAGCGGGGAGAGCCCGGCTTTAGGGAACTTGAAAAGAGCATGTTACATGAGGTCGGTGAATTTGAAGATGTGGTAATCTCTACAGGGGGAGGAGCACCTTGCTTTTTCGACAACATGGAGTATATGAACCGGGTTGGTACTACTGTTTTTCTGGATGTAGACCCCAAAGTGCTGTTTCGCCGGTTACGGGTTGCCAAGCAGCAGCGCCCCATACTGCAAGGAAAGGAAGATGACGAACTGTTTGATTTTATAATACAGGCGCTTGAAAAACGTTCACCTTTTTATCGTCAGGCTAAATATATTTTCTGTGCTGACGAATTGGAGGATCGTAAGCAGATTGAAACTTCCGTGCAACAATTGCGCAAACTTCTGGATTTGCACATAGTAAGCTAAACTCTAAGAAAACTTATTTTCTGATTCGGCAATCATTCTTTTTCTTCTCTATTTTTTGTTCAGTCGACCAATATTACTATCTTGCAGTCGCTGTGAGGTTTTGTGCCTTCCGGTATCTTACAACCCAAATAAAACGATCAGACAATTATGGAAACTTTAAAAGAGAAATTCGAAGCCTTATCCCGTCAAGTCCGGGCATCCGGGAAACCTGCCGCCGCATGGTTCCCTCAGTTTACACCTGCTACATTGCTGAATGCCGAAAACTGGTGGGAAGCACTTGCTGTATGTGAGTACGCATTGGATACACAGGAAGATGAAACGCTTACAGCTGACTTTTTTGAGCTGATATTCAGTGCATACGATTGTAATGTAGAGGTGGATCTTAATGAAGAAGAGTATGCTTATTGGTGGGAGAAGGTGATAAGTATATGCGATCGTGTAGCTGTATTTAACGGTGCCGGTTGGTCGCAGAAAGGTGCGCAATATTCAGAAGCCCGTTATGGGACACGTGATCTCAGTCTCTTATTTCCTTATTATGAGAAGGCGGCAGCTATGGGAAGTCCGGAAGCTGAGGCAACCGTTGCCTATTGGCGTTATATGGGCTTCTATTGTGAACAGGATAAAGCGGAAGGAGAGCGCCGCTTTGAGGCTCTGTCTTCACCCGAGGCTGTGTTATGGGGAAAATACTACCGGGCCTATGCCGAACAACACACCGGTAGTAAAGAGAAAGCTTTGCTTATGCGGAAAGAACTGCTTGGTGAACTCCCTGAAGGACACCGTCTGCGTGCTCATGTTTATGCCGCTATGGGCGATGCACTGGACGTAGAAGAAGGAAATGTGGCCGAAGAGGCAGCATGCTATGAGAAGTCTCTTGAACTTGTTCCTAATTTATATTCACTCAAGAATCTGGCCACGCTCTATTTCCGTTATCCGGAACTTGGTAAAAAGAAAGAGCTGGCGTTTGAGTTATGGGAGAAAGCCTGGCATGCCGGTGTATGGTCTGCAGCCAATTTCCTGGGGTATAATTATCAGGAAGAAGAGTGGCTTGACATGCCTAAAGCCATTGAATGGTTGGAGAAGGGAATGCTTTACTGCGAATCGTATTGCGCCTATGAATTAGCTCTGATTTACCTTTATAATGATGAGTATAAAAATGTAGAACGTGGTTTAATGTGCCTGCAGCGTTGCATTGACGATAATTATGTAGAGGCTTTTGAGACTCTTGCTAATATTTACTTTAACGGTGAATTGGTGGAAGAAGATATCCAACGTGCACGGCAGTTGCTGGAGAAAGCTATTGAATTGGGGTCCGGTAATGCGGCCTACCGTATCGGTTGGATGTATGAACGTGGATTACTTTCCGAAGATCCGGATTACCTGAAAGCTATGGAGTATTATGAGAAGGCGGCATCTATGAATAATGCTGACGGATACTCCCGGGCGGCTCTTTATCTGGCTAATGGATACGCCGGTGTTACGGATGCTGAGAAGTCAAAAGCCTATTATGAAAAGGCTGCCGGGTTAGGTTCATGCTTTGCATTGGTAGAGTTAGGATTCTTATATGAAAATGGAGATGTGGTAGAACAGAATTATGGGAAAGCTTTCGAATTGTTTCAGAAAGCCGCTGAGGAGGAGTACCCTTATGCGATGTATCGTGTAGGTCTTTATTTGGACAGAGGAATCATTGGTGAACCACAACCCGTAGAGGCATTCGCTTGGTATGAAAAGGCGGCTGGAAGGGGAGACGGAGATGCAATCTTTGCTCTCGGACGTTGCTATAAGAATGGGATTGGTACGGAAGAGAATCCGGATAAGGCTCTGGAATGGTTTGCTAAAGGGGCGGATAACAACGAACCGCGTTGCCTTACAGAGTTAGGGCTGGCTTATGAATATGGTAGTGGGGTAGAAGAGAACCCGCATCAGGCAGTTGAATATATGTCCAAAGCGGCCGAACAAGATTATGGCTACGCTCAGTTTAAGATGGGAGATTACTATTTCTTTGGTTATGGCGCTTGTCCAGAAGATAATAAACAGGCTGTGGAGTGGTATGAGAAGGCGGTCGCCAATGATATTCCCTTAGCTATGCTGCGCATGGGTGAGTATTATCTCTATGACTATGACAAACTGAATGAATCGGAGAAGGCTTTCAACTACTTTAAAAAAGCTGCTGAGGCAGAATGTTATAACGAAGGGCTGGGAATCTGCTACGAGATGGGAATCGGGGTGGAGGACAATGAAACCGAGGCGTTTAAATATTACACGTTAGCTGCGGACAGTGGAAATGTCATGAGTATGTACCGCACCGGATTGTGTTATTACAATGGAGTCGGTGTAAAACAGAATTATGCAGAAGCCTACCGTTGGTTTAATGATGCTGCCGGAAATGAGAATGTGGCTTCTTGCTATTATTTAGGCAAAATGCTGATGTACGGTGAAGGTTGTGTGCCCGATGCGGAAACCGGTATTCAATGGCTGATGAAGGCTGCGGAGCATAACAGTGATAAAGCACAGTTCGAATTGGGTAATGCTTATCTGATGGGAAACGGAGTAGAGGAAAATGATGAGATTGCCATGGAGTGGTTTGAGAAGGCTGCTGAGAATGGAAATGAGAAAGCCTTGAAGATTACAGGAAGAAGACAACGCTAAAGTAAAATGGAAAAAGAAGGTAATAATCTGTTTCAGGTCAATCTAAAGGGGATGATTGCCCTGTTATCAGAACATATTTATAGTAACCCGAATACTTTTGTCAGAGAATTGTTGCAGAATTGTGTAGATGCTATTACCGCACTTCATAATATCGACGAAAGTTATGCCGGGCGTATTGATGTTTTTCTGAAAGAGGACGGTTCGGTGGTCTTTCAGGACAATGGGATCGGCTTGAAAGAAGAGGAAGTCCATCGTTTCCTTACGGTTATTGGTGAAAGCTCGAAGAGAGATACCCCCGATGCAGACGATTTTATCGGTCGGTTCGGCATTGGCTTGCTGTCTTGTTTCGTGGTGACCAATGAAATTAGGGTAGAGAGCCGGTCGGCAATGGGAGGAAGCCCCGTCTGCTGGTGTGGAAAGGTGGATGGCACTTATCAGACCACTTTTCCCGAAGAAGAGTGGGCGATAGGTTCAAGGGTCGTGTTGCGCCCCAAAAGTGAGTGGGCTCATTTGTTTGAGTATGAAGTGTTCAAGAAAATACTGATCAGTTATGGAGAGGTGTTGCCTTACCCGATTTATCTGCATCGTGGAGAGGAAGAAGAACTGGTTAATACCCCGTCACCGGTCTGGCTGAATCCGAAAGCTACCCGAAAAGAGTTATTGGACTATGGGACGAAGGTTTTTCAGTCGTCTGCTCTTGATGTCTTTCGTATCCGTACAGAGAGTGGGCGGGTAGAAGGCGTACTCTACGTATTGCCCTATCGTACACAATTTTCTGTACGTAACTCACATAAGGTGTATTTGAAGCGGATGTTGTTGAGTGAAGATGATTGTAACCTTTTGCCCTCATGGGCATTCTTCATTCGATGTCTGGTAAATGCCGACGGGCTTCTTTCTACTGCGTCGCGCGAGTCGTTTGTCAGCAATGATTTATTGAAAGATGCCCGCAAAGAGATCGGGGTTACTATTAAGGAGTATCTTCGAGGATTGGTGCAGAACAATCGATCGGTGTTTGACAAAATACTGGATGTCCATCATTTCCATATTAAAGCCATAGCTTCGGAAGATAATGAACTGCTACGTTTGTTTATGGATTACTTGCCCTTTGAAACGAACAGGGGAATACGAAGTTTCGGGAGCATCCGTTCGGCGGGGAATACCATTGGCTATACACGTAATCTGGAAGACTTCAGGCAAGTACGGAGAATAGCCGGTGCACAAGGCCGGTTGGTGATCAATGCTGCCTATACATTTGATGAAACGCTGTTAAAGAAGTATGCCCGTCTTAATCAGGAACTGACTTTGGAGGAGATCTCACCCGCTCGTCTGTTGGAGCAGTTTGCTGAAGTGGAAGGTAACAAAGAACACCGGGCCTTTGAGGCAAAAGCCAGTGAGCTGTTGAAACGTTTTGGCTGTATCTGCCGCTTGAAACATTTTACACCGGTGGATACTCCGGTTATATTTGTGGCCGAAGAGAAAGAAGAGAACAGCAAAGTCGCCAATAATCCGTTGGCAGCAGTACTGGGTTCGGTAAATGCTAAAAAACGCTTACCGCCTACATTGACTTTCAATGCCGATAACGAGATGGTACAGACATTACTGCAAATTCAAGGAGACAATAAACTGTTTCAGCATGTAGTGTGCATTCTTTATGTACAATCGCTGTTACAAGGCAAATATCCTGTAAACAGTGAGGAAATGGAACTTTTCAATCACTCTCTTTCTGAACTGATGACTACTAAAATGAATGATTTTATAAACTTCCTCAATTAAACAAAAGTATGAAATACACACTTGAGATACAAAAGCTACTGTTGCAGGCACAAAATGATAACCTGCATCCCCGTGAGAAAGCCAATCTACTGAAAGAGGCTGTTCGCATTGCAGATGAGAATGAAGATATACAATGGGCTGTAGAGATGAGGCTGGACCTTATCTATGAATTGAATCTCCTCTCGGCAGATGCTGAAGAGATCGCGGTGTTCTCTAAAATCCTGGACAACTATGAAAACCATAAGGATTTGATTAATGAGGATGATATCTTATGGAAATACAAATGGATATGGTCTTGTACCTTTGATCTTCCCAGTATACCGATGGAGCAGGTGGAAGCGGTAGGTGAAGATTATAAAACCCGTATTTTGCGCAACGGTTATTCATTGCGTACATATTATCACCGGTTGTCTGTGGAATACACTAAAATGAGGGAATATACGAAAGCCAAAGATTACATAGATAAGATGCTGGCGGAAAAGATGGATGACCTGACTTGTGAAGCTTGTGAGCTGAACTTCATGTTGGATTATTATCTTGAAACTGGACAGTTTGAAGAGGCCTATAATCGTGCGCAACCTTTAATTTCCAAGCAAATTTCTTGTTACGAAGCCAATCTGAGAGCTTATCTGAAATTGGCATATTATGCTTATAAAGCCGGGAAGCCGGAGATAGCGGCGGATATGCGTGCACGGGCCGAAGAAGCTTTGGCGGGAAGAGAAAAAGATGAATATCTGCTTCTTTATCTTGGGCTATTCATTGCCTATTATTTTATGACTGATCCGGACAGAGGCTGGGAGTATGCAGAGCGTTGTATTCCCTGGAGCCTGAATACTAATATGCAGAAAAAATATCGTTTTTCATGTGATATGGTAGAGGCTTTGAGTTATGAATCCCGTGAAGAAGTCAGCTTGTCTCTGCCGGAAGAGTTTCCGCTTTACCGGGCAGACGGGATATGCTCAGTAGCTGCATTGCATGATTATTTTTATAAACAAGCTACCCAATTGGCAAGCCTGTATGACACACGTAACGGAAATAACGGATATCAGGAACGATTATTTAATGTCAATTTAATTGGCAACCTGTAGATTAATACGTATTTTTGCCGTCCAATTATTTATTAAAAACAACTGAATAACAGAAAAATGAGAAAGTGGCGTATTGAAGATTCTGAAGAACTTTACAACATCACAGGTTGGGGGACTTCATACTTTGGTATTAATGACAAAGGTCATGTTGTTGTTACACCGCGAAAAGATGGCGTAGCCGTCGATTTGAAAGAATTGGTCGACGAGTTGCAGTTGCGTGATGTGGCGGCTCCGATGCTCCTACGTTTTCCGGATATTTTGGACAACCGTATTGAAAAGACTGCCTATTGTTTTAAACAGGCATCCGAAGAGTATGGATACAAAGCCCAGAATTTTATCATCTATCCGATTAAAGTGAATCAGATGCGCCCGGTTGTTGAAGAAATTATCAGCCATGGCAAGAAATTTAATTTGGGTCTTGAAGCCGGTTCCAAGCCCGAACTGCATGCAGTGATTGCTGTCAATACGGATTCTGACTCTCTTATTATCTGCAACGGCTATAAAGACGAAAGCTATATTGAGCTTGCTTTGCTGGCACAGAAGATGGGTAAACGTATCTTTCTGGTAGTTGAAAAGATGAATGAGTTGAAACTGATTGCCCGCATGGCAAAGCAGCTGAATGTACAGCCTAATATTGGTATCCGTATCAAATTGGCTTCTTCGGGAAGTGGAAAGTGGGAAGAGTCAGGAGGGGATGCCAGCAAGTTTGGACTGACTTCCAGTGAGTTGCTTGAGGCACTTGATTTTCTGGAAAGCAAAGGCATGAAGGATTGTCTGAAACTGATACACTTCCATATCGGAAGTCAGGTGACAAAGATACGCCGTATCAAGACAGCATTGCGTGAAGCTTCTCAGTTCTATGTGCAGCTCCATGCGATGGGGTTCAAAGTGGAATTTGTTGATATTGGCGGTGGTCTTGGAGTTGATTATGACGGCACTCGTTCATCAAGTAGTGAGAGTAGTGTCAATTACTCTATTCAGGAGTATGTCAACGACTCTATTTCCACGTTAGTGGATGCCAGTGACAAAAACGGTATTCCCCATCCCAATATTATCACTGAGAGTGGCCGGGCTTTGACAGCACATCATTCTGTGTTGATTTTCGAAGTGCTCGAAACGGCTACTTTACCTCAATGGGATGATGAAGAGGAGATTGCTCCGGATGCGCATGAACTGGTACAGGAGCTTTATGGCATTTGGGATACATTGAATCAGAACAAGATGCTTGAAGCATGGCACGATGCCCAGCAGATACGTGAAGAGGCACTCGATCTGTTCAGCCATGGTATCGTAGACCTGAAGACACGTGCTCAAATAGAACGTCTTTACTGGTCTATTACTCGTGAAATCAATCAAATTGCTGGTGGACTGAAACATGCTCCCGATGAATTCCGCGGATTGTCTAAATTGTTGGCTGATAAATATTTCTGTAATTTCTCACTTTTTCAGTCGCTTCCGGATTCTTGGGCGATCGACCAGATATTTCCGATTATGCCCATCCAGCGTTTGGATGAAAAACCGGACCGCTCGGCTACCTTGCAGGACATCACCTGTGATTCCGATGGAAAGATAGCCAATTTTATCTCTACCCGGAATGTAGCACATTATATGCCGGTACATAGCCTGAAGCAGAAAGAGCCTTACTATGTAGCGGTCTTTTTGGTAGGGGCTTATCAGGAAATCCTGGGAGACATGCATAATCTGTTTGGAGATACGAATGCGGTGCACGTTTCCGTCAATGAGAAGGGCTATAATATCGAACAGATTATTGACGGGGAGACGGTTGCCGAAGTACTTGACTATGTACAATACAACCCGAAGAAACTGGTTCGTACCCTTGAAACATGGGTGACAAAATCTGTAAAAGAAGGGAAGATTTCTGTAGAAGAAGGAAAAGAGTTCCTTTCCAATTATCGTTCGGGCTTGTACGGATACACATACCTTGAATAAATAAAAAGAACTATCATTTTATAAACGACGAGCTACAAGTTACGAATACTGCACATGATATCAGTCTCGTTTCTTGTAGCTCGTGGCTTGTAACCTGATGGAGTATAAATCGTAATTTGTAAATAGAAAGAATATGAAGGAAAAACTGACAGTCATTAAAGTTGGTGGCAAAATCGTAGAAGAAGAAGCTACGCTGAAGCAGTTACTGGATGATTTTGCTGCCATTGAAGGGCATAAGGTACTTGTTCATGGAGGGGGACGTTCGGCTACAAAGATAGCTGCCTTACTGGGGATTGACAGTAAAATGGTCAATGGACGCCGTATAACCGATGCGGAGACACTGAAGGTTGTGACAATGGTCTATGGTGGGTTGGTAAACAAGAATATTGTAGCCGGATTGCAAGCCCGTGGGGTCAATGCCCTGGGGCTGACCGGAGCGGATATGAATGTAATCCGTTCGATGAAGCGCCCCGTAAAAGAGGTCGATTATGGATTTGTCGGAGATGTAGAGAAGGTAGATGCCACATTGCTTTCTGATTTGATTCATAAAGGAGTGGTTCCGGTGATGGCACCGTTGACACATGACGGGCAAGGGAATATGTTGAATACGAATGCAGATACCATTGCCGGAGAGACAGCTAAAGCTCTTTCTGCCATTTTCGATGTGACCTTGGTTTACTGCTTTGAGAAGAAGGGGGTTCTTCGTGATGAAAACGATGATGAGAGTGTCATTTCTCAGATCAATCGTGCCGAGTTTGAACGATATATTGCCGAAGGCGTTATTCAGGGAGGCATGATACCGAAACTTGAGAATTCTTTTGAAGCAATAAATGCAGGTGTGTCTGAGGTGATAATAACCTTAGCGTCAGCCATTCACAAAGGTGGAGGAACCCGGATAAAAAAATAATTCAAAAAAAAGAGGAATACATCTGTAACTTTTCACCCACTCACCCGTCAACTTAATAGAGATGCAAGAAATCAGCTTCCGAGACGACATATTGCCATTGAAAGATAAACTCTTTCGTTTGGCACTCCGAATCACCTTCGACAGGGCCGAAGCAGAGGATGTTGTTCAGGATACGATGATTAGAGTGTGGAATAAACGTGAAGAGTGGACACAGTTCGGATCTATTGAGGCTTACTGCCTGACTGTGGCGAAGAATCTGGCCATAGACCGAAGCCAAAAGAAAGAAGCTCAAAATGTGGAACTCACACCGGAAATGGAGGAAGAATCCGAGGCATCCGGTCCTTATGATCAGTTGATTAATAATGAACGAATGTCAATCATCCATCGTCTGATTAACGAACTTCCTGAGAAGCAACGGCTTATTATGCAGTTGAGGGATATAGAAGGGGAAAGCTATAAAGAAATAGCGAAAATCTTGAATCTGACAGAGGAACAGGTAAAAGTGAATCTTTTCAGAGCAAGACAAAAGGTAAAACAAAGGTATTTAGAGATTGATGAATATGGATTATAAGTATATAGAACAGCTTTTAGAGCGATACTGGCAATGTGAGACTTCTTTGGAAGAGGAATCGGAATTGCGGTCTTTCTTTTCGGAGGAAGAGGTACCCGCTTATTTGCTCCGTTACAAGGACTTGTTTGTTTATCAGGCAGTTCAACAGGAAGCAGGGCTGGGAGAAGACTTTGATGAACGTATTCTGGCTCAGGTAGAGGCACCTGTAGTAAAAGCAAAACGTCTGACGATGATTGGAAGGTTTATGCCTTTGTTTAAGGCTGCCGCTGTGATTGCGTTAATTTTGTCATTGGGTAATGTAGTGCAACATACATTCTTTGCCGATGAGGCTTTGGATTATAATTATGATGCTTATAAGGACACGTACGATGATCCCGAAGTGGCTTACAAACAAGTTTCTTCTGCGTTGATGATGTTGTCTGAAGGTATAAATAAATCGCAGGATCAAATCGCCGGAGATAGTGTGAAGGTTGAATCGATTCGAGTGATGAAGGAATAAAATAATGAAGAGCGTTCTTTTAATGTGCTGGATGGCATTGCTGTCTGTGGCTGTTTCGGCCCAGGACTTTGCTTCACGTTTTATGGCTGAACATAAGGCGGATTCTAATCTGACTTGTGTTACAATCAGTCCGAAAATGATGGAGGAGATAATGAAGAGCGATGCTGAGAAAGATAAAGAGGTGCTGGATATGATCTCTAATCTCAAGAGTATGCAGGTGCTTACTTCCGATGTGGAAGGAAAAAAGTATTTTGATGCAGCTTTGAAGGTGGTTGAGAAGAATACCGGAAGGTTTGAATCGTTTCTTTCTTTTAAGGATAAATCTGAGAATTGTCAGATTATGGTTCGTAAAAAGAAGGATACAATTGTTGAATTGGTGATGCTGATGCACGAAAAGAATCATTTTGCTGTAATAAACTTTACCGGAAATATGAGTCCGGAGTTTATTGCACAGATAAAGAGACATTTTCATTTGCTTTAAACATATAATATAGTTAGTGTGCTTAATTAAAACAACTTTTTGATTTGAGGCTGTGAAGTTTCAATTCTCTCAATTTCAATAAAAAACTAACTAAATAAATGGGCTACCGCGTGATGCAGTAGCCCTTTTATGTTTATATTACGTCGTCTTCATAGAGCGAAGTTAAACTAAGAGAGAGTTTCTATATTTAAAGTTTTCGTAATCCTCTTTTTGAAAAGTTTATTTGCGGATTACCTTTGTATGCCACACTTCCACTTCCACTGACACCTCCCGTCAGGTTTTCAGTAGCATGACATTTTATGCTACCCGAACCACTGATATGTGCATTGACATCTTCTGTCTTTAAATCTATGGCATTAATATCTCCCGAACCTGCAATACGATACTCGGCTTTGCCCGATTTGCCGTTCAGCAACACATTTCCCGAGCCTGAAATATTTGCTTCTGTGCATGATACATCAATTCTTTTCAAGTTGATGTTTCCTGAACCGTAAATATGTGTTGACAGTCTTGTACAAGAGAAATTGCTTCCATTGATGTTCCCCGATCCGTAAATGCATATTTCCAAATCGTCGTTGCTCTCCATTCCATTTGTAAAGGTTGTATTTCCTGAACCATATATGGATAAATGGTTTAATGATGGAGAAGATACTCTGATTTCCAGTTTCCCACTATTGCGGATGGAGGTATTCTTTTTAAATTTAACCACCAGTGTTTTTCCTTCAACAGTGGTTTCCAATAACTGGACGATGTTGTCGGGACCATAAATCTGTACAGTGGGAGTTCCTTGCTTTTGTGTATAAACAATATCCGAACTACTCATTGATTTAATTTTGCTGAAAGAACCGACTCTTATGTCTTTAGTGATATAGTTTGAACTTCCACTTACGTGCTTTGTCTGTGAACAGGCCCCAATGATTAATAACAGCATGGAAATTGTAAGGCATGACAATAATTGTTTTTTCATGGTCTTGTGATTATTGTATTAGATATTCTTAATAGTTCCCACTCCTTTTTTATTGAGTGATTTTATGGTAGGATTACCTTTATACTTAATGCTTCCCACTCCCCGTACAGCTGCATTGATGGATTCCACTGCGTTGCAGGTAATATCTCCTACACCCTGTGAACTGGCTTCTACTATATTGGCCTGCAGGTTTCCGGCTTCTATATTGCCTACCCCTTTAGAGTGAAGAGTAGCTGCCTGAACTGTTCCTTCAAGTTTTACATTTCCTACACCCATTGATTGCACATTTAAACTACTGCAGGTCAGTGATTTAATTTTTACATCACCTACTCCTTTGCTTTCCACATAGAGGTTGTCGGTAGTCAAACCGTTATCAATATGTACATCACCTACTCCTTTGAAGGAAATACTGTTTAAAGTTGGAGATGTAATTGTTATCTTCATCTTTTTGAAGTTGCGTACCTTTTTCGATTTATCGATGCTTAACAATAAGGTACTATCTTTTACAGCCACCTGTATTAACGCCACAATGTTATCCGGCCCATAGATTTGTACGTCTGTTTTTTCATCTGCGGATTGTGTGTAATAGATGTCACCTACGGTCCCCGCGTCAATTTTGTTGAACTCCTTCACTTTATAATCTCTCGTGATAAGTTTCTTACTGGGTTGAATACCTTCACCCATATATACGCAACTGCCCAATAACCCTGCTGTTAACAGTAATGCCGACAACATTTTAAAGATTGTTTTCATTTTATTTCGTTTTTAGAGGTTTCTATCAGTTTAGACGTAGGTTGAGTAGGAAAAGTTGCATCTATCTTTCTTTTTTCTGCAAAATAATCCGTTTATTTGTATTTATAATTAAGAACAACATTGGATAAGATTATTGAAGATAAGGAGTTAGGACGTCTGATCGTACGCGATAATGTGCGTGCCAAGAGACTCGTTTTTCGTACGAAAGTTGATGCGATCTATGTTAGTATACCTCCGGGAGTTACGATGAAGGAGGTAAAGGAGGCGATAGAAAAATTACGTTCCAGATTGTTGGATTCCAGGCAGAAGTTGATACGTCCTCTGATTGACCTGAACTATCGGATCGATACAGAATACTTCAAGTTATCATTGGTCAGTGGTAAGAGGGAGAAATTCTTGGCTCATTCCGAATTGGGAGAAATGCGGATTATCTGTCCTCCAACAGCTGATTTTACAGACTCGAATTTGCAGGATTGGCTTCGAAAAGTGATTGAAGAAGCTTTGCGACGGAATGCAAAGATTATCTTGCCTCCTCGGTTGTATATGCTTTCAGAGAAGCACCGTTTACCCTACGAGAGCGTGCAGATAAATTCGAGCCGTGGGCGATGGGGAAGCTGTTCCTCTCGTAAACAGATAAATCTCTCTTATTTCCTTGTATTGTTGCCAAAACATCTGATAGATTACGTCCTTTTGCATGAACTTTGCCATACTTGCGAGATGAATCATGGAGATCGCTTTTGGGACTTGCTAAATGGGCTTACCGATGGGAAAGCATTGGAACTACGCGAAGAGTTGAAGAGGTACAAGACTGAGATCTGACATGGCAGTTACAAAACAAATGTCGTAAAGTTCTTCCCACCACAGATTTTGCCGATTATTACAGATTGATTGTCTGCACGGATAATCGGCTTTTAGTTTTTCATGAGTGTGAATCGAATCTTTTATATTCTATGGTTTAAACTGGAAAAGCTCTTGCCTTCTCATTTTTGTGGCAGCTGTTTGATACCGTCAATATCCTTTTCAAAACGATAAGTGCCTCCTTTCTCACTTAGGTCAAATGCGGCTACTGTTTCAGTTTGATTGTTTACAATCATCAGTGCACTTTGCTCTGCGAAGCGTCCGACTTCAATGGCAGTAGGCTCTTCTTTGATCTGTTTATTCATGATCAAGCTGTCATTGACAAACAGTGAGATCGAGTCACCCACGAAGCCTTTTGTCAGCTGAATGGAGTATGTTTCACTAAAGTGACGGACGGCTTCTTTTTCTCGTTGTAATCTTAAACTCATATATACAAAGATGACCACGACAAATATGACGGCAAATGCTAAAATGCCGTTTCCTACCATAAATTGCTTGTTAGTGTTAAGACGATGTGCCATAATACTATATTCTTTAATATTCGGGGTAAAGATAGCAAATCTTTTTGTATCTCATTTGTTTTTGTGTAAGTATAAAAGTTACAAAAAAATAACGAGATCTCTGAATTCTAATCCTTTTGTGTTATATAACATATCAGTTTACATTGTTCGTGCAGAATAAATTATCTTTCTTTGCATCGTGATAGTTCAGCATAGCTATCTGCAATTAAAAACCTTTATTGATGTATGAAAATAACTTTTGGACAACAAACGACCAAAGTAAAGCAATTGGCCGACAAGATTAGCTTTGATATCTCGATGGGAGTATATAAATCGGGAGATTCACTGCCTTCGATCAATCAACTTAGCCATGCATATGAGGTATCCCGAGATACTGTATTTAAAGCTTTTCTTGATTTAAAAGAGAGAGGAATTATCGATTCTACTCCCGGGAAAGGGTATTATGTGGTTGGAAGATTGAAAAATGTACTTCTTTTGCTTGATGAATATTCACCTTTTAAATATGCGCTTTATAATAGTTTTGTAAAGCGTTTGTCTATCCGTTATAAAGTCGACTTGTTGTTTCATCAGTACAATGAACGTTTGTTCAATACCATCATCCGTGAATCGTTGGGGCGGTACAATAAATATATTGTGATGAACTTCGATAACGAAAAACTGTCTCCTAATCTTTATAAGATAAATCCATCTAAACTTCTTCTTCTTGATTTCGGTAAATTTGAGAAAGAGGAGTTCTCTTATGTTTGTCAGGACTTTGATCAAGGATTCTATAATGCGCTACTTCAACTGGCAGATCGATTGAAGAAATATCAAAAACTCGTTTTTGTGTTAGTGAATGATAGCATGCATCCCCGGAGTAGCCGTGACTTTTTTGAGAAATTCTGTGCCGATCAACATCTGGGTTGTGAGGTAGTGAGTGATATTGAAGGACTTCAGGTTCGCAAAGGAGAAGTATATATAGCGATTCGTCAAATAGACGTGGTGAGTATTATTAAGAAAAGTCGTATTGAGGGCTTACAATGTGGGGTTGATTTTGGCTTAATAGGGTATAATGACACACCAGCTTATGAAGTGATAGATCAGGGAATAACTGCATTAAGTGTAGATTGGGAGAAAATGGGTGATAAGGCTGCCGAATTTGTTCTGCAGGGAAAAGCCATACAAGATTACCTGCCTACGGAAGTCAGGCTGAGAGCTTCTTTATAAAAGAGTTCTTCAGAATTGTGTGTCAGCACAGGTCAGCATGGAAAAATTGTCTAATGAATTTAATAATATAGTATGAAAAAGTATCCGAAAATCGGGATTCGTCCCACCATCGATGGACGCCAGGGCGGTGTTCGCGAAAGCCTTGAAGAAAAAACAATGAATCTGGCAAAAGCTGTTGCCGAGTTGATTACTTCTAATCTCAAAAATGGCGATGGAACTCCTGTGGAGTGTGTGATTGCAGATGGAACTATCGGACGTGTTGCCGAAAGTGCTGCTTGTGCAGAAAAGTTTGAACGTGAGGGGGTAGGGGCTACTATTACTGTCACCTCATGCTGGTGTTATGGGGCCGAGACAATGGATATGAATCCATATTATCCGAAAGCTGTTTGGGGATTCAATGGGACGGAGCGTCCGGGAGCGGTGTATCTGGCTGCTGTGCTGGCAGGACATGCACAGAAGGGGTTGCCTGCATTTGGTATTTACGGTCGCGATGTACAAGACTTGAATGATAACTCTATTCCTACGGATGTGGCAGAAAAAATTCTGCGTTTTGCCCGTGCTGCCCAGGCTGTAGCTACGATGCGTGGGAAGTCTTATCTTTCTATGGGTAGTGTTTCTATGGGTATTGCCGGTTCTATTGTAAATCCGGACTTCTTCCAGGAATATTTGGGTATGCGTAATGAATCGGTCGATTTGACAGAGATAATCCGCCGCATGGCCGAAGGCATTTATGAT
This sequence comes from Bacteroides fragilis, assembly GCF_019583405.1. Lineage (GTDB taxonomy): Bacteria > Bacteroidota > Bacteroidia > Bacteroidales > Bacteroidaceae > Bacteroides > Bacteroides fragilis_B. The sequence continues at coordinate 131,909 of NZ_SZUU01000005.1, forward strand.
AAGGAAGAATATGCCAAAGCGATGGCCTGGACTGAGAAATATTGCAAAAAGAATGAAGGGCATGATTTCAATGTACCTGAAAAAACAAAGACACGTGCACAGAAAGATGAAGACTGGGAGTTCATTGTCAAGATGACTATCATCATGCGCGATTTGATGCAGGGTAATCCGAAGCTAAAAGAACTTGGATTTAAGGAAGAGGCTTTAGGACACAATGCCATTGCAGCGGGTTTCCAGGGACAGCGTCAATGGACGGATTTCTATCCGAATGGTGATTTCTCGGAAGCATTGCTCAATACTTCATTCGACTGGAATGGTATTCGTGAAGCATATGTAGTGGCCACTGAGAATGATGCTTGTAATGGTGTAGCTATGCTGTTCGGTCATCTGTTGACGAATCGTGCACAGATTTTCTCGGATGTACGTACTTATTGGAGTCCGGAGGCTGTGAAACGTGTTACAGGTAAGGAACTGACAGGTATGGCTGCTAATGGTATTATTCATTTGATTAATTCGGGAGCAACTACTCTCGACGGAACAGGGCAGCAAACGGATGCCAATGGAGAACCTACCATGAAACCTTGTTGGGAGGTTACAGAAGGAGAAGTTGAGAAATGTCTGGAAGCTACTACTTGGTATCCGGCCAATCGTGATTATTTCCGTGGAGGAGGTTTTTCTTCTAATTTCCTTTCGAAAGGAGGTATGCCCGTAACTATGATGCGACTGAACCTGATTAAAGGTCTTGGACCGGTGCTGCAGATAGCCGAAGGCTGGACAGTAGAGATTGATCCGGAAATTCATAAATTACTTGATGAACGTACGGACCGTACATGGCCTACTACTTGGTTTGTTCCTCGTTTATGTGATAAACCTGCCTTTAAAGATGTATACTCCGTGATGAATAACTGGGGAGCTAACCATGGTGCAATCAGTTACGGGCATATTGGTCAGGATGTGATTACACTGGCTTCAATGCTTCGTATTCCGGTTTGTATGCACAATGTGGAAGATGATCAGATTTTCCGTCCGGCAGCCTGGAATGCCTTCGGTATGGATAAAGAAGGAGCTGACTACAGGGCTTGTAGCACTTATGGCCCTATTTATAAGTAATTTTTAGAAGAACACAACATGATCAATCGATTCATATTAAACGAAGTTTCTTACTTCGGTCCGGGAGCACGTGAAGTGCTCCCTAAGGAAATCTCACGTTTGGGACTGCACAAAGCATTTGTAGCAACCGATAAAGATTTGATAAAGTTCGGTGTGGCCGACAAAGTGCTTAAAGTGCTGGATGCTGCTAAGATTCCTTATGTGATATTCAGTGAAATTAAGCCGAATCCTACAGTATCGAATGTAAAAGCCGGTGTCGAAGCATTTGCGGCATCCGGTGCGGACTTTATCCTGGCGATTGGCGGTGGCTCTTCTATGGATACGGCAAAGGCAATTGGGATTATTACTAATAATCCGGAATTCAGTGATGTCGTTTCATTAGAAGGTGTGGCTGATACCAAGAAGAAATCCGTACCTATCATCGCCTTGCCTACTACTGCCGGAACAGCAGCAGAAGTAACTATCAACTACGTGATTACGGACGAACAGAACCAAAAGAAAATGGTTTGTGTGGATCCGAATGATATTCCGGCTATAGCGATAGTAGATGCCGAGCTGATGTATACACTTCCTAAAAGCTTGACTGCGGCTACGGGACTTGATGCACTGACACACGCTATTGAAGGGTTGATAACCAAAGGTGCATGGGAGATGAGCGATATGTTCGAAATTAAAGCTATTGAAATGATCAACCGTTATCTGGTGACTGCCGTTGAAGAACCGTCAAATGCGGAGGCACGTAACGGTATGGCAGTAGCCCAGTACATTGCCGGTATGGCTTTTTCGAATGTAGGCTTAGGGGTCGTTCATGGTATGGCACATCCGTTGGGAGCTATATTCGATATTCCTCATGGCGTAGCCAATGCGTTGTTATTACCTATTGTTATGGAGTTTAATGCTCCGGCTGCTCTTGACAAATATGTAGAGATAGCTAAGGCTATGAACGTGTATTCTGCAGGTATGGCTAAAGAAGAGGCAGCTAAAGCAGCCGTAGATGCTGTAAAAGCACTATCTTTGAGGGTCAATATTCCACAGCACTTGTCCGATTTGGGCATTCAGGAAAGAGACCTTGACCGCCTTGCTACAGCTGCGTTTGCTGATGTCTGTACGCCGGGTAACCCACGGGAAGTAACAAAAGAAATTATTCTTGATTTATATAAGAAAGCATTATGATAACTAATGAACATATCGAGCAGTATCTTGCTCAGGCACATCGCTATGGCGATGCTAAATTAATGTTGTGCAGCAGCGGTAACCTTTCATGGAGAATCGGTGAAGAAGCACTTGTTTCCGGAACGGGTTCTTGGGTACCGAACCTGCAGAAAGAAAAAGTATCTGTTTGCAATATTGCTACGGGTATACCCCAGAATGGAGTAAAACCTTCTATGGAAAGTACTTTTCATTTGGGAATCCTTCGTGAACGTCCGGATGTAAATGTAGTTCTGCATTTTCAATCGGAATATGCTACAGCTGTTTCCTGTATGAAAAACAAACCATCAAATTTCAATGTAACTGCTGAGATACCTTGTCATGTCGGTAAAGAGATTCCTGTCATTCCTTACTATCGTCCGGGTTCGCCTGAACTGGCTAAGGCTGTTGTGGAAGCGATGAAAGAACATAACTCTGTGTTGCTGACCAATCATGGACAGGTGGTATGTGGCAAAGATTTTGATCAGGTGTATGAACGGGCAACTTTCTTTGAGATGGCTTGCCGGATTATTGTTCAATCCGGAGGAGACTATTCGGTTCTGACACCGGAAGAGATTGATGATCTGGAAATATATGTGTTAGGAAAGAAAACAAAATAGAAAATAATGACGACCAGCTTATGAGTACATACTTAGCAGCTGACTTTGGTGGGGGTAGTGGCCGTATTATGGCCGGTACTCTCACTGAAGGTAAGCTAATACTGGAAGAGGTGTATCGTTTTGGTAATCGGCAAATTAGACTCGGAAACCATGTCTATTGGGATTTTCTCTCTCTCTTCGAAGAAATGAAAAACGGACTTCGTGTCGCTGCCCGAAAAGGTTATCTGGTGAGAAGTATCGCTATAGATACCTGGGGAGTTGATTTTGGACTGATTGACAAAGATGGTAATCTGTTGGGTAATCCGGTCTGTTACCGAGATTCTCGTACTAATGGTATGCCTGAGCGGGTGTTTAAGCAGATTGATCAAGCTGCCCATTATGCAGAAACAGGCATCCAAGTGATGCCTATCAATACTCTGTTTCAACTATATAGTATGAAGCAGAACAATGATGTACAACTCCGGGTAGCTGATAAACTATTATTTATGCCTGATTTGTTCAGCTATTTCCTTACAGGAACAGCGAATAATGAATATTGTATTGCTTCTACTTCTGAGTTACTTGATGCTTGTCGGCGCAACTGGTCGGATAACTTGATTAGTGAATTAGGATTACCCCGACATCTTTTTGGTGACATTGTGCTTCCCGGGACTATTCGCGGTAAATTGAAACAAGAAATTGCGGATGAAATCGGTCTAAGCTGTATTGATGTCGTTGCCGTCGGTTCACATGACACAGCCAGTGCCGTATTTGCCGTTCCTTCCAATGAGCCGGATCGGGCTTATCTTAGTTCGGGAACCTGGTCCTTGCTCGGAACAGAGATTGACCAACCGATTTTGACGGAGGAAGCACGTTTGGGAGGATTCACGAATGAGGGTGGCATACAAGGCAAGATACGCTTTCTGCAGAATATAACCGGACTTTGGATTTTACAACGTCTGATGGCTGAGTGGAAGGAGCGGGGTGAAGAAACCAGTTATGATCGTGTGATAGCCGAAGCAACGCTATCAGATATCCGTTCGGTAATTGATGTAGATGATTCTTCTTTTTGTAATCCCGACTGTATGGAAGAGTCGATCGTTATGTATTGTCATAAGCATCATTTGAGAGTGCCGGTTTCTCAGGGAGAGTTTGTTCGTTGTGTCATTGAATCATTGGCACACCGTTATAAATTAGGAGTCGAACAGATGAATCGCTGTCTGCCGGTGCCGGTTAAACAACTTCATATTATCGGAGGAGGCTGCCAGAATCGTTTGCTAAACCAACTTACTGCAAATGCTTTAGGCATTCCGGTATATGCAGGTCCGGTAGAAGCGACTGCTATCGGCAATATCTTAGTGCAAGCGAAAGCTCAAGGTGAAATAGATACTTGGGAAGAGCTAAAAGAAATTATCATAAACAGTGTAAAACCTCAGGTATATTATCCTGAATAACCCGACAACCCATGAAAAACACCAATCGTTCCATTCTTCATAAAGATGGAGTTAGTTACATCCTGCCATTTATTTTAGTGACTTCTTGTTTTGCCTTATGGGGGTTCGCTAATGATATTACCAATCCAATGGTAAAGGCCTTTTCGAAAATATTTCGTATGAGTGTCACCGACGGGGCATTGGTGCAGGTCGCTTTTTACGGAGGTTACTTTGCGATGGCCTTTCCTGCTGCAATGTTTATTCGTAAATACTCTTATAAAGCCGGTATCCTGCTGGGACTGGGGCTATATGCTTTGGGTGCCTTGCTGTTTTTCCCTGCAAAGATGACAGGTGACTATTACCCTTTCCTGCTCGCTTATTTTATTTTGACGTGTGGACTCTCGTTTCTGGAAACAAGTGCTAACCCGTATATATTATCGATGGGTACGGAGGAGACGGCGACCCGACGATTGAATCTGGCGCAGTCGTTTAATCCAATGGGATCATTATTGGGTATGTATGTAGCCATGAACTTCATTCAGGCGCGCCTGAATCCGATGGATACGGTAGAACGCAGCCAATTGTCTCCCTCTGAGTTTGAGGTATTGAAAGAATCGGATTTGTCCGTGCTGATTGCCCCTTACCTGATTATAGGATTAGTGATTCTTGCCATGCTTTTTCTGATACGTGCCGTTAAAATGCCTAAGAATGGTGATAAGAATCATAATATTGATTTTATACCAACGCTAAAGCGTATTTTTAGAGTTCATCATTATAGAGAAGGAGTCATAGCGCAATTCTTTTATGTGGGTGCACAGATTATGTGCTGGACTTTTGTTATCCAATATGGAACACGCCTGTTTATGTCGCAGGGAATGGAAGAGAAAGCTGCTGAAGTGCTTTCCCAGGAATATAATATAATTGCTATGATTATTTTCTGCATAAGCCGTTTTGTGTGTACATTTATTCTTCGCTACTTGAATCCGGGCATGCTTCTCAAGATTCTTGCGATTGCGGGTGGCGCTTTTACGTTAGGTGTGATTTTTTTGCAAAATATATGGGGATTGTACTGCCTGGTAGCTGTTTCGGCTTGTATGTCACTAATGTTTCCCACGATTTATGGCATTGCTCTTTGTGGTTTGGGTGATGATGCCAAGTTTGGGGCTGCCGGTTTAATTATGGCAATTCTGGGAGGTTCTATCTTACCACCGCTACAGGCTTGTATTATTGACCAACATACATTGTTGGGTATGCCTGCTGTAAACTTGTCTTTTATACTTCCTTTTATCTGTTTCGTAGTGATTATCATTTATGGGCATCGTACGTGTGCACGTGTAAGAAAGATAAAAGCAACACAAAAGTAATGTTGAGAATCGGATGCGGTGTTTGACGATTCTTCTGAGCAACTGTTTCCTTCTGCTTGTGTCATTCGTTTCTTGTGGGAAAGTGTCATTAGCGGAAGAAGCAGTGTTTACTATACCGGTGGATACGGCGTTCATGAAGCTTCGTCAATGGGAATGGCATTGCCAGAAACGGGCTGACAGTTGCCTGGCAGAGAATAATTATCAGGAAGCTTTATCTTGGCTGGATTCTGCTCGTAGCCAAGTGGAACATTACGGACGTCCTTATTATATGCTGGCACGTGGGAATGTATATTATTCTATCCATCAATATGATTCCGCCCGTCGTTATTTTAGTATGGCAGCCCATTCCATTCATCCGCATATTGCTATCGAAGCTTGGAGGAAACTTGCAGAACTGGAACTTATGGAAGGAAATGAGAAGCAAGTGTTCTACTCTACGCAGAAGGCAGATGCGCTTTTCCGGGTGGAGATAGGCCATGTGCAGAGTGATAACAGTGAAGCTCTATATCAGGAAGAGAGGTTGAAAAACGAGTTAAACCAATTGAAGATTGCCAAACAGAATCGGGAAATTGCCATGTTAACTTTGAGCCTTTGTCTGCTTGTACTGGTTGCTTTGTTTGTTTTCTACCGGCAAAATAAGATAAAGTGTGAAAAAGAGCGTCTGCTTCTTGAAGAGAAAGCCAAGTTGGAGCAAGAGAACCAAATACTGAAACAAACTGAAGAGTTAAGTGCTTTGAGAGAGAAAGAGGCGGTTTTGCGCGAGTCTTTGTTCCGTAAGGTCGATGTTTTGCGTAAAATACCCTCCCTCAATGAAGAAGAGCAGGAGAGTGGTGAACATCGCATAGCTTTGTCGGAAAGAGAGTGGGAGGAAATTCGTCAGACGGTGGATAATGCTTATGATGGGTTTTCACAACGGTTGCTTGCACGCTTTCCTTTGTTGACTTTAAAAGATATTTATTTCTGCTGCTTGGTGAAGATCAATGTCAGTATAAAGGACCTTTCCGATATTTATTGTATTAGTCGTACCTCGGTTAGTAAAAAGAAATTTCGCATCAAGCGAGAGAAGCTTGGAGCAGAGGATTCGGACTCTTTAGATGACTTTTTGCGTGGTTTTTAGTTCTCGGAAACTTGTTTGTCCATGCTATTTTAAGAGGTGGTTTATGTAATGTCTTGATATGTAGTATGATAGCATATCCATTTTTGAAGTGCTTTGTCTATATCCCTTTTTGTTTTTCCTGTGCCCGATGGTTAATTTTGCAATATCAAAACTTTAAAAATGTACATGATATGTTGAATCGACTGAACTATTTCATTATGTCGGCAGGGCTACTTGTTTTAGTAGCATGTTCGTCTAATTCCGGAAAACAGGTAGAGGTGGCAAATACTCCTTTTGTTTACGATGGATTAAAAGAGTATCCGGTAAAAGAGTTGAAACTGTCCGATCTGGCAGTTAGGGATTATGTGGCATTAAAAGACAATGAAAATTCATTGTTGGGTAGGTTACCGACAAATCCTTGTATACAGGTCACTGAAGACCGGATTTATATTCAGGATGAAGAGCAGCAGGCTATATTTATTTTTGACCGTCAGGGAAATCCATTATTGCAAATGCGTCATAAAGGAGGCGGCCCTCAGGAATGGGCATCTCTGAACTCTTTCTATGTGGACAGTCCTAACAAAGAAATTATAGTGTTGGACCGCGCTAAAAAGTTTATAGTTTATGATTTGAATGGGAAATTTAAACGAAGCTTCCCGACACCCGGTTGCTCTTGGAAGTTTGCTAACTTGAATGATAAGGCTGTATTGGTATATTGTCCTTTTACAAAGCGTAATAACGGAGAGGCAGTTTGCATCCTTTCTAAAAAAGATGGCAAAAAGTTGCATGTGTGTCCTATTACGATAGATAATTTTGTGTGGGATAGCGAGGGGCGTATTGGCTATGAACCATTGAAGCCTGCTTATGGTGGGATTTTATTTTCAGATTTATCATTGAAAGGCGTGTATTTTATTGATGCTGAAACATATGAAGTAAAACAGGTTATTGATGAAGTGACAGAATATAAATTTGAAAATGCAGAGTTTGTTAAGCTACATCCGGCGATCGATGCTAAAGACTATACTTTGTATACTACGCTCGGTACGAAATGGTTGACTCCGGATATGCCAATGAACTATTATTATTTCGATAAGAAGGAGCAGAAAATGTATACTTTGAAAAATGAAACCGGATGGGCTGTTTTAAAAGATGTCTGCAATGTACAGAGAACCCGTACAACAAATACTCCAGGTATCGGCATTGGTTATTATTGGCCTTCTACTATGAAAGGAGAGTCGATGCAAGCTGAAAAAGAGCAGTTTGACCCTCGTTTCCGGGCAATAATGGACTCTATACCTGAAGAAGGTAACCCTGTATTACAAATTATGAACTTCAATAAATGATGAAGCTGTTCCGCAAGATATTGATTATTTGTCTTCTTGGGAAGTTAATGGCTTGTTCGCCATTAGCTTCCGGGGAGATAAATGATGTTTGGGGGCATAAGCAAGTGGCTACGGTTGAAATGGCAGGTTCTGATAGCGTTTGGGTCTGCCACTTGTCTATGTTGAAGGATACGGTTACTGTACCTCTTAGTCATTTTGTCGAGGAACTGGAAATGGTCATACTTGATAATCGGGATGCTGCATTGGTCTCTCCTTCCAAAACAATTATTGGCAAACAGTATATTTTAGTATATAAAATGGGGCATGTCCCTTTCAAACTTTTTACTAAAAGCGGGACCTATTTGAGGGATATCGGTTCCTTTGGTCAAGGTGCGGGTGAATATGGCTTAGTTTACGATGCACAGATGGATGAGGAGAATAACCGGCTTTATGTGTTATGTTGGCAGGCCGACCATATCTTGGTATTCGATTTACAGGGAGATATACTTCAACCGATTCGATTGGCGCATTGGTCACCTAAAGGGATATTTCATGTAGAAACGGAACGAGGACGAGTGCATGTTTGTGCTCTTTCTTTTAATCGTGACTTTGTAGGTGATAGGCATTCGCCTATGATTTGGACGCAAAGTTTGGATGGCAAGATTATAAAAGAACTTCCGGCAGGGTATTTGGCCGTGAATGATTATGGAAATGAAATCAAATCTCTGAATAATGGGACGGTGATGGACATCGGTTTCTGGTTTGGAGGGCAATATCGTAACGATTCATTATATCACTATAATAACCACGAGTTTAGGCTCGTTCCACGTTTTACGCTTGATTATGGAGGACATGAGTTGACCCCACACAGCTTCGGAGAGTTGCCGAATCACTTCTGGGGAGAAATATCATATCCTGTAAGGCTAAGTCCACATTCGTCAACTACCACTCCTCCGGAATATTATATGGTTGATAAACATACTTTACGAGGCGCTTTTGTTGAAATATACAATGATTTCTTAGGTGGCATTCCTGCTGACTGGTTCTTTTCATCTCATGACGGATATTATGTTTGGAATGTTGAACCTGCACGATTGAAGCAAATGGTTGAGGATCGTTTGTCTTCAGGTGAGATTATCTCGGATTCGGATCGAAGAAAGCTGACCGAACTGCTTGGGAATATTAAAGAAAACGATAACAATTATATTTTCTATGGTCGATTGAAATGTAGATAGTTCCTGTTTTTTTCTTATCATTTCTTTTTTTTCTCTAATATTTTGTAGTCGAACAGATTATTTATATCTTTGCACCCGAAACGGATGAAAGGTGGAGGGGCGATTAAGCTCCTTTTTTTGTTCTTAATAGTTAATCAATGATAGAAAAAAGAACTGTTTGTCAGATTGTTGAAGAGTGGCTGGAGGGAAAAGACTATTTTCTGGTAGAAGTGACCGTCAGCCCTGATGACAAAATTGTGGTCGAAATTGACCATGCAGAAGGGGTTTGGATTGAAGACTGTGTGGAGCTGAGTCGCTTCATTGAGTCGAAACTGAACCGTGAAGAGGAAGATTATGAGCTGGAAGTAGGTTCTGCCGGAATCGGACAGCCATTTAAAGTATTGCAACAGTACTATAACCACATCGGCCTGGAGGTGGAAGTACTGACTAAAGGCGGACGCAAACTGAGCGGGGTCTTGAAAGATGCCGATGAAGAAAAGTTTGTTGTGACCGTACAAAAGAAAGTAAAACCCGAAGGAGCCAAACGTCCTCAGTTGGTAGAAGAGGATGAAACCTTCACCTATGATGATATAAAATATACTAAATACTTAATTAGTTTTAAATAATTATGGCCAAGAAAGAAGAAACAATCAGCTTGATTGATACATTTTCGGAATTTAAGGAACTGAAGAATATCGATAGAACCACGATGGTAAGCGTGCTTGAAGAGTCGTTCCGTAGTGTGATCGCGAAAATGTTTGGCACTGATGAAAATTACGACGTAATTGTGAACCCGGATAAGGGTGACTTTGAAATATGGCGTAACCGTGAGGTAGTGGCAGACGAGGATTTGACTAACCCGAATATGCAAATTTCGTTGACTGAAGCACAAAAAATCGATGCTTCTTACGAAGTGGGTGAAGAAGTAACCGATGAAGTGATTTTCGCTAAGTTCGGTCGCCGTGCTATTTTGAATCTTCGTCAGACACTGGCTTCTAAAATTCTTGAGCTTGAAAAGGACAGTATTTATAATAAATACATTGACAAAGTAGGTACTATCATCAACGCAGAAGTATATCAGATCTGGAAAAAAGAGATGTTGCTGCTTGACGATGAAGGAAACGAGTTATTGTTGCCGAAAACAGAGCAGATACCAAGCGATTTTTATCGTAAAGGAGAAACTGCCCGTGCAGTGGTGGCACGCGTGGACAACAAAAACAACAATCCGAAGATCATCCTCTCGCGTACTTCTCCGGTTTTCCTGCAGCGCTTGTTCGAGATGGAAGTACCTGAAATAAACGATGGCTTGATTACCATCAAAAAGATTGCCCGTATTCCCGGTGAACGTGCTAAGATTGCGGTAGAATCTTATGATGACAGAATTGATCCCGTAGGAGCCTGTGTAGGTGTAAAGGGAAGTCGTATTCATGGCATCGTACGTGAACTTCGCAATGAAAACATTGATGTGATTAATTATACATCAAATATTTCATTGTTTATCCAGCGTGCTTTAAGCCCGGCCAAAATCTCTTCTATTCGGTTGAATGAAGAAGAACGTAAAGCTGAGGTATTCCTGAAACCGGAAGAGGTATCGTTGGCTATTGGTAAAGGCGGTTTGAATATCAAACTGGCCAGTATGTTGACCGAGTACACCATCGACGTGTTCCGTGAGTTGGATGAAAACGCGCAGGATGAAGACATTTATCTGGATGAATTCAGAGATGAAATCGACGGATGGGTGATTGATGCTATTAAAGCAATTGGCATTGATACGGCTAAGTCCGTATTGACTGCACCTCGCGAAATGCTGATTGAAAAAACGGATCTGGAAGAAGAGACGGTGGACGAGGTATTACGCATTTTGAAATCGGAGTTTGAAGATAATGAATAATAGATCAATGCGATGATGTGCCGATATGCCAATAAACAGAAAGGGCGTATAGGAATTGGCACATTGGCATATTGAACGATTATCAAATTATTCTTTCTCCATTATTCTTTAAATTAAAGTATGACGATAAGGTTAAACAAAGTTACAAGAGATTTAAATGTAGGAATCGCGACGGTAGTTGAGTTCTTGCAAAAGAAGGGGTATACCGTTGAGGCAAACCCGAATACGAAAATTACCGAGGAGCAGTATGCAATGCTCGTGAAAGAGTTCAGCACAGATAAGAACCTTAGACTTGAATCGGAACGTTTCATTCAGGAACGTCAAAACAAAGATCGCAATAAGGCATCTGTTTCTATTGATGGTTATAATAAGAAAGAACCGGAGAAGGCCGTTGCTGACGATGTGATTAAGACGGTCATTCCGGAAGATGTACGTCCGAAGTTTAAACCTGTCGGAAAAATAGATTTAGATAAACTGAACCGGAGAACTGAAAAAGAGCCGGTGAAAGAAGAACCGAAACCACAACCTGTAGTAGCTACTGAAGAAAAGAAGGTAGCGGAAGAGGTTAAGCCTGTTGTCAACGAAGTGAAAAAAGAAGAAGTCGCTACGGCTCCTGTTGCTTCGGAATCGAAATCGGTGAAAGAAGAACCGAAACCGGTGGTGGTTGAAAAGCCTGCAGAAACAGAGAAGAAAGTGGTTGAGGAAGTCAAGAAAGAAGAACCCAAAGTCGTGGTATCTCCAGAAAAAACAGAGAAGAAAGAAGAGAAACCGGTAGCAGAAGCACCGGCTACTCCAGTAGAGAAGGAAGAGGAGGGCGTATTTAAGATTCGTCCGACTGAGTTTGTATCTAAGATTAATGTTATCGGACAGATTGACCTGGCTGCATTGAATCAGTCGACCCGTCCGAAGAAAAAATCGAAAGAAGAAAAACGGAAAGAGCGTGAAGAAAAGGAAAAACTTCGTCAGGATCAGAAGAAACAGATGAAGGAAGCCATCATCAAGGAAATCCGTAAAGAAGATAATAAACAAGCTAAAGTAGCCGGTAAAGAAAATCTTGATCCCAACGGTAAGAAGAAACGTAACCGCATCAACAACAATAAAGAAAAAGTAGATGTGAACAACGTTGCTTCTAACTTTGCGCATCCCACTCCAAACAGTGAGCGTACCAATAATAACCGTGGAGGAAATCAGCAAGGTGGCGGCGGACAAAACAGAAACCGTAACAACAATAATAAAGATCGCTTTAAGAAGCCTGTAGTGAAGCAGGAAGTGAGCGAAGAAGATGTAGCAAAGCAGGTAAAAGAAACTTTGGCTCGTCTGACAAGTAAAGGTAAGAACAAAGGAGCCAAATATCGCAAGGAGAAACGTGATTTGGTATCGAACCGTATGCAGGAACTGGAAGATCAGGAGATGGCAGAAAGCAAGGTACTGAAATTGACAGAATTCGTGACTGCCAATGAATTGGCCAGTATGATGAATGTATCTGTTAATCAGGTTATCGGAACTTGTATGAGTATAGGTATGATGGTTTCTATCAACCAGCGTCTGGATGCGGAAACAATCAACCTTGTTGCTGAAGAATTCGGATTTAAGACCGAATATGTCAGTGCGGAGGTAGCTCAGGCCATTGTTGAAGAGGAAGATGCTCCGGAAGATCTGGAACACCGTGCTCCGATTGTTACAGTCATGGGTCACGTAGACCACGGTAAAACTTCATTGCTTGACTATATCCGTAAGGCAAATGTAATTGCGGGTGAAGCCGGAGGTATCACACAGCATATCGGTGCATATCACGTTACATTGGAGGACGGACGTAAGATTACATTCCTTGATACTCCGGGTCACGAAGCGTTTACAGCAATGCGTGCCCGTGGTGCGAAGGTAACGGACATTGCGATTATTATTGTAGCTGCCGATGATGATGTAATGCCTCAAACTAAAGAAGCTATCAATCATGCTGCGGCTGCGGGTGTTCCTATTGTATTTGCTATTAATAAGATTGATAAACCCCATGCTAATCCGGAGAAAATTAAAGAGACACTGGCTCAGATGAATTATCTCGTAGAAGAGTGGGGGGGTAAATACCAGTCGCAGGATATTTCGGCCAAGAAAGGTCTCGGAGTACCCGAACTGATGGAGAAAGTCCTTTTGGAGGCAGAAATGCTCGATTTGAAGGCAAATCCGAACCGCAATGCTACGGGTTCAATTATTGAATCAACTCTGGACAAGGGACGTGGATATGTTGCTACTGTATTGGTTTCCAATGGTACGCTGAAGGTAGGTGATATTGTGCTTGCCGGAACAAGTTACGGCCGTGTAAAGGCTATGTTCAATGAACGTAATCAACGCGTAACACAAGCTGGACCTTCGGAACCGGTATTGATTCTCGGTTTAAATGGGGCTCCTGCCGCAGGTGACACATTCCATGTGATTGAGACTGATCAAGAGGCCCGTGAAATTGCCAATAAGCGTGAACAATTGCAGCGTGAACAGGGATTGCGTACTCAGAAGCTGTTGACTCTCGATGAAGTGGGGCGTCGTATTGCTTTGGGTAACTTCCAGGAACTGAACGTAATTGTGAAAGGTGATGTGGACGGCTCTATCGAAGCATTGAGTGATTCGTTGATCAAGTTGTCTACCGAACAGATTCAGGTTAATGTGATCCACAAGGCTGTAGGTCAGATTTCAGAATCAGATGTGACATTGGCAGCTGCTTCAGATGCTATTATCATTGGATTCCAGGTGCGTCCGTCAGCTTCAGCGCGCAAGTTTGCCGAGCAGGAAGGAGTAGATATACGTTTGTATTCTGTAATTTACGCTGCTATCGAAGAGGTGAAGGCTGCTATGGAAGGTATGCTTGCTCCGGAAGTGAAAGAGGTGGTGACTGCTACTATCGAAGTGCGTGAGGTATTCCACATTACTAAGGTGGGTACTGTGGCCGGTGCCGTTGTGAAAGAAGGCAAGGTGAAACGTTCGGATAAGGCTCGTCTGATCCGTGATGGTATCGTAATCTTCTCAGGTTCTATTAATGCCTTGAAGCGCTTTAAAGATGATGTGAAGGAAGTAGGTACAAACTTTGAATGTGGTATCAGCCTTGTCAACTACAACGATTTGAAGGTAGGGGATATGATTGAAACTTACGAAGAAGTAGAAGTGAAGCAAACTTTATAATTCTCACGAAACTGAAAATATACGGAGGCACAGAGTGATTACAACTCCGTGTCTCCGTTTTCGTTTTACATAGAATGACTACCATAGATATTATCATACTGATTGCCCTTGGAGCCGGTGTTATTATCGGATTTATGAAAGGCTTTATTCGGCAGCTTGCCTCCATACTTGGATTGATTGTGGGGTTGCTGGCGGCAAAAGCTTTGTATACTTCACTGGCTGTAAAGTTATGTCCTACAGTGACAGATTCCATGACTGTGGCACAGATATTGGCATTTGTCATTATTTGGATAGCTGTACCATTAATCTTTACGTTAGTGGCTTCAGTGTTGACAAAGGCGATGGAGGCAGTTTCGCTTGGCTGGCTGAATCGTTTGCTTGGAGCCGGACTTGGAGCCTTGAAATATCTTTTACTGGTGAGTCTGGTTGTCTGTGTCATTCAATTCATAGATACAGATAGCCAGTTGATTAGTCAAACAAAGAAGGAGGAATCCTTGTTATATTATCCTATGGAAAGGTTTGCGGGAATGTTCTTTCCCGCAGCAAAAGAGGTTACACAACAATATATACTCAAATAAAAATGATGCAACAAGAAGAACCCAATAAATATGTAAAAGAACTCACGCAGGAGAAGTACAAATATGGCTTCACTACGGAGGTACATACAGATATCATAGAGAAGGGACTCAATGAAGACGTAGTGCGGCTTATCTCGTCTAAAAAGAACGAGCCGGACTGGTTGTTGGAATTCCGTCTGAAAGCCTATCGTCATTGGCTGACACTGGAGATGCCTACCTGGGCACACTTGCGTATACCTGAGATTGACTATCAGGCCATTTCGTATTATGCCGACCCTACAAAGAAGAAAGAAGGTCCGAAGAGTATGGATGAAGTTGATCCGGAACTAATAAAGACATTCAATAAACTGGGTATTCCTTTGGAAGAGCAAATGGCACTGAGCGGTATGGCTGTGGATGCAGTGATGGATTCAGTATCTGTGAAAACGACCTTTAAGGAAACACTGATGGAGAAAGGTATTATCTTTTGTTCGTTCAGTGAAGCAGTGCGTGAACATCCCGACCTGGTGAAGAAGTATCTTGGATCTGTAGTAGGTTATCGGGATAACTTTTTTGCAGCATTAAATTCTGCGGTATTTTCAGACGGTTCTTTCGTTTATATACCCAAAGGGGTACGTTGTCCGATGGAGCTTTCCACATACTTCCGTATCAACGCAGCCAATACCGGGCAGTTCGAACGTACATTAATCGTAGCAGATGACGATAGCTATGTTTCCTATCTGGAAGGTTGCACCGCCCCAATGCGGGACGAGAATCAATTACATGCCGCTATTGTCGAGATTGTGGTACACGATCGTGCAGAAGTAAAATACAGTACCGTTCAGAATTGGTATCCGGGTGATGCCGAAGGTAAAGGTGGAGTATACAATTTTGTGACGAAACGTGGTAATTGTAAAGGAGTAGATAGCAAACTCTCGTGGACTCAGGTTGAGACGGGATCAGCCATTACCTGGAAATACCCTTCTTGCATTCTCTCCGGTGATAATTCTACCGCTGAATTTTATTCGGTAGCAGTGACAAACAATTACCAACAGGCAGATACAGGAACTAAAATGATTCATTTAGGTAAGAATACCCGTAGTACGATTGTCAGTAAAGGTATATCTGCCGGAAAAAGTGAGAACTCTTACCGTGGGCTGGTTCGTGTAGCCGAAAAGGCGGATAATGCCCGTAATTATAGCCAGTGTGATTCATTGTTGCTGGGTGATAAGTGTGGTGCACATACTTTCCCCTACATGGATATTCATAACGAAACAGCAGTTGTTGAACATGAAGCAACTACCAGTAAGATTAGTGAGGATCAGATATTCTATTGTAATCAGCGTGGCATTTCCACTGAAGATGCCATTGGGCTGATTGTAAACGGCTATGCAAAGGAGGTACTTAATAAACTTCCGATGGAATTTGCTGTAGAAGCTCAGAAGTTGCTTACGATCTCTCTTGAAGGTAGTGTAGGATAATGGGGTGCAAACGAATTGGTTGGTTATTGATATTCCTGCTTTATGTAGGTATAGCGTTTGCACAGGATCTGGATGATCAGGAAAGAAGATGGGCAATCAGTGGCTCTTGGGGAGGAGACTGGCCGATAGTAACAAAGAACACACTTTCGGGAAAAGCTGTTTCTACAGGCCATATACATACTTTATTGCTGGAGTATTATATTCCTTATACCCGTTTCTCTTTGAAGGGCGGCTATACAGGTGAAGAGATAAAACTGAATCCCGGTATTTCTGCCTCACTGAGCAATCTGGAAGTGGGAGGGCGATACTATTTCCTGCCACAACGTTTTGTGATTCAGCCTTACGGGGGACTCTCCACAGCATGGAATCTGTCTCCACGTCGACAATACGGTATAACCAGTGGCAGTTACTACGACCCTTCAAGGCAGGAATTTCGTAAAGACTACGATTGCCGATATCAAGTAAAAGAACCGCTATTCACTCTCTCTCCGGTGATAGGGGCCGATATATATTTTCTTTCATGTCTTGCTTTCACTCTGGAGTATAATTTCCGGATGGGCATTGCCGGAAGAATGAATGGAGAAGTAGAGAAGACTAATTCCCGGGGGACCGGGATAGTGCGTAGTAGCGGGATGCGGCAGACATTAAGCGTAGGAGTGAAAGTGAATTTTCCTTTTACTATTACGCAGACAGACGGCAATTCCATACTGCAATTGTTGGACGAAGTTATTTTTGGAGAAGAATAGATAATGAAATAATTGATAAGATCATGTTAGAGATAAAAGACCTGCATGCCAGCATTAACGGCAAAGAGATATTGAAAGGCATTAACTTGACGGTGAATCCGGGCGAAGTACATGCCATTATGGGACCCAATGGTTCAGGTAAGAGTACGCTTTCTTCTGTTCTGGTAGGTAATCCTGCTTTTGAAGTGACGAAAGGGAGTATTACATTCTACGGTAAGAATCTTTTGGAATTAAGTCCTGAAGACCGTAGCCACGAAGGTATCTTCCTTAGTTTTCAGTATCCGGTAGAGATTCCGGGTGTGAGCATGGTTAACTTTATGCGTGCTGCTGTCAATGAACAGCGTAAATACAAAGGTTTGCCTGCTCTGACAGCCAGTGAGTTCCTGAAGCTGATGCGTGAAAAGCGTGCAGTAGTTGAGTTGGATAACAAATTGGCAAACCGTTCGGTAAATGAAGGCTTCTCGGGTGGAGAGAAAAAACGTAACGAGATTTTCCAGATGGCTATGCTCGAACCCCGTCTTAGCATTCTGGACGAGACGGACTCCGGACTCGATATCGATGCGCTTCGTATTGTAGCCGAAGGAGTAAACAAATTGAAGACACCCGATACCAGTTGTATTGTCATCACTCACTACCAGCGTTTGTTGGATTACATAAAGCCGGATATCGTACATGTGCTCTATAAGGGACGTATTGTGAAGACAGCGGGTCCGGAACTCGCTCTTGAGCTGGAAGAAAAAGGATACGATTGGATTAAGAAGGAATTAGGAGAATGAGTGTGATTATGAATGTAGAACAGCAATACATAGATCTTTTTGCTCAGTGTGAAGCGATGATCTGTCGTCATAGTGCCGAGCCCATGAATGCTCCCCGGGCGGCAGCTTTTGCTGATTTCGAGCGTCAGGGATTTCCTACACGGAAGCAGGAAAAGTACAAATACACGGATGTCAGTAAATTCTTCGAGCCGGATTACGGCTTGAATCTGAATCGTCTACCCATTCCGGTGAATCCTTATGAGGTGTTTAAATGCGATGTTCCGAATATGAGTACCTCATTGTTTTTTGTGGTGAACGATGCATTCTACAATCAGGCACTTCCTAAGTCCGGATTACCTGAGGGAGTTATTTTCGGCGGTCTGAGAGAAATGGCTGAGCAACATCCGGAACTTGTAAAAAAGTATTACGGTAAGTTGGCAGATACTTCGAAGGATGCAGTAACGGCCTTTAATACAGCTTTTACTCAAGACGGAGTACTGATGTATGTCCCGAAGAATGTGGTTGTTGATAAACCCATCCAGTTGGTTAATATACTTCGTGCAGATGTCAATTTCATGGTAAACCGACGTGTGCTGATTATCCTTGAAGAGGGAGCTCAGGCCCGTTTGCTGGTTTGTGATCATGCCATGGATAATGTAAACTTTCTGGCAACGCAAGTCATTGAAGTGTTTGCGGAAGAAAACTCTGTTTTCGATCTTTACGAACTGGAAGAGACCCATACCAGCACAGTGCGTTTCAGCAATCTGTATGTGAAGCAGGGAGCGAATAGCAATGTACTGCTCAATGGGATGACACTTCACAACGGGACAACCCGTAATACGACAGAGGTTACCCTTGCCGGTGAAGGTGCCGAGATTAATCTTTGTGGCATGGCCATTGCCGATAAGAACCAGCATGTGGACAATAATACTTCGATAGATCATGCTGTGCCGAATTGTACCAGTAATGAGTTATTCAAGTATGTACTTGATGATCAGTCAGTGGGTGCTTTTGCCGGATTGGTACTTGTACGTCCGGATGCACAACATACCAGTTCTCAGCAGACAAACCGTAACCTCTGTGCCACTCGTGATGCCCGTATGTATACTCAGCCACAATTGGAGATATATGCCGATGATGTAAAATGCTCCCATGGAGCTACAGTAGGTCAATTGGACGAAAATGCTCTCTTCTACATGCGTGCTCGTGGTATTGCAGAGAAGGAAGCCCGTTTGCTGTTGATGTTTGCTTTTGTCAACGAGGTGATTGATACCATTCGTTTGGAGGCATTGAAAGATCGCCTGCATTTGTTGGTTGAAAAACGTTTCCGTGGTGAACTGAATAAGTGCCAGGGATGTTCTATTTGCAAATAATCAGTGATAAAATGAATATTCAGAAGATACGTGAAGACTTTCCCATACTCGGTCGTACGGTATATGGCAAGCCTTTGGTTTATTTAGATAACGGAGCGACTACTCAGAAGCCGCGCTTGGTGATTGACTCGATTGTAGATGAATATTACTCGGTCAATGCGAATGTACACCGTGGGGTTCATTTCCTGTCTCAACAGGCAACAGAACTGCATGAGGCCTCACGTGAAACTGTGCGTCAGTTCGTTAATGCACGTAGTACTCGTGAAGTCATTTTCACTCGCGGCACTACAGAGAGCATTAATTTAATTGTTTCCAGTTTTGGTGAAGAGTTCATGCAAGAGGGGGATGAAGTGATTATTTCAGTGATGGAACACCACAGTAATATCGTACCTTGGCAGTTGCTGGCAGCCCGTAAAGGGATTGCGATTAAAGTCATTCCGATGAATGATAAAGGTGAGCTGTTACTTGATGAGTACGAAAAGCTTTTTTCTGAGCGTACTAAGATCGTCAGCGTAACCCAAGTGTCCAATGTACTGGGAACAATCAATCCGGTGAAAGAGATGATTGCCACGGCGCATGCTCATGGAGTACCTGTTATGATTGACGGTGCTCAATCCATTCCTCACATGAAGGTGGATGTACAGGATTTGGATGCTGACTTCTTTGTTTTCTCTGGTCATAAAATATACGGGCCTACCGGGATAGGCGTCTTATATGGAAAGGAAGATTGGCTTGAGCGTCTTCCGCCTTATCAGGGTGGAGGAGAGATGATCCAGTCCGTCTCATTTGAAAAGACTGTCTTCGGTGAATTACCATTTAAATTCGAGGCTGGAACCCCAGACTATATTGCTACTACCGGGCTTGCCAAAGCGCTGGATTATGTCACAGGTATTGGCTTAGACTCAATAGCATTACATGAACATGAGCTTACAGCCTATGCTATGCAACGGCTGAAAGAAATTCCGAATATGCGTATTTTTGGTGAGGCTGAGCATAAAAGTAGTGTAATTTCATTTTTGGTAGGCGATATACATCATTTGGATCTGGGTACCTTGCTTGATCGATTGGGCATTGCTGTCCGTACGGGACATCATTGTGCAGAACCGTTAATGCGTCGTTTAGGGATTGAAGGTACGGTTCGCGCCTCATTTGCCATGTATAATACAAAAGAGGAAGTTGATGCTCTTATAGCAGGTATCGAACGGGTCAGTAAGATGTTCTGAAGAAATGTATGAATCTTTATAGATATTAAAGTGTCGTGAAGGCTGTTGCTTTTACGACACTTTTTATATTTGATAAGTGATTTCCGGGATGTGTTGAATGACTTTAGGATTATGTTTTTAATTCCTCTTTCTTAGGTATAATTTACCTCTATAAATCAAAGAGGAGTGAAGCGAGTATCGTGTACATTTACTTTCGAATGCCGATCTGTTTAAATAATAAATAGACGATTCCTGCAACCTTTTTCTTTCTTTATCGTCTAATAGTAATATAACCTTTAAATAACACAAGAATTATGTTATTAGCAACCACTCCAATTATCGAAGGAAAACGAATAACCACTTATTACGGCATTGTGTCTGGAGAAACAATTATAGGTGCCAATGTCTTTCGTGACTTTTTTGCCAGTATTCGTGATATAGTAGGCGGACGTTCCGGTTCATACGAAGAAGTGCTTCGTCAGGCAAAGGACACTGCTCTGAAAGAAATGTCTGAACAAGCTCGCCAAATGGGCGCTAATGCTGTGATCGGAGTTGATTTGGATTACGAAACAGTTGGGGGAAGTGGTAGTATGTTGATGGTAACTGCCAGCGGGACAGCTGTATTTTTGGAATAACAAAGTAACTATAAAGACCATACGGGTGTTACGGAAGTCTGTAACACTCGTATGGATTATATGTTTACCTATTGTTAACGACCTTTGATGATTTCCATCTTATCAATATCGGGTGCCCACCCGTACGAATTATGTAGACGTATTGTGTTATAGCCTTTGCGAAGTTTAACCTTGATAGTTGTTGTAGCTGCTTTATCCCATGTACCGGAATAAAGGTTAGACCGTTTATATTCTGTTCCGTTTACAGCTATTTGGATATCGCGTTTATCACCTGAATAATAAGTTAACTTAAGTTGATAATCTCCTCCTTTGCTAATATACACGTTTCTGAATTCTGCCCAATTGGAAGGTGAGTTTCCAAGATTTTTCATAATGTATTCTCCTGAGGCTCCTGATTTTGGTATAAAATGAGCTGTCTGCTTGTTGTCTGGCAGAAACTCTTTCATGAAAGCATATTCAGCTTCATAACATGTTCGGTCGTGACGTTTGCTACCTTCAAGTCTTATTAAAGCTGTTCCGTGTGCAGGAACTAACGTTTCATAGTAGCCGTTGAATGTTCCCATTTCTTGATGGTTCCATAGATCTCTCACTCGTACATCCCCTGATAAATAGAGCTTATCGAAATCGACTCTGATCTGCTGATCTGTATTGCTCCTGTTATATAGTGCCACTGCACGTAGTTTGCCTTCACGTTTCTGAATGGCTTTTGATAAAATCAGATAGTCCTTTCCCCGTTCAATGGCTTCAGCCTGCAGACCTAATGAATCCTGATTTAATGCGATCACTTCCTTATTGGTAATAATTGATAAAGTCTTTTCAGGAATTGTACGAAGATCGCATCCGATCATTAGGGGAGAAGACATGATAGACCATATTCCAAAATGAGTCTTTTCCTCGTCTTCCGTGAGCCCTCTTCCCACTTCAAGCATATCCATGTCATTATAGTGCCCCGGGCTTGCGTAGGGTGCTAAGTAGAGATTTTTTTCAATGATTCGGTCGATTGTAGTGAATCGTGGATTGATGTCTGTATGGATTCGCCAGGAACCTGCCAACTGGGTAGCCCAAGTGCCCGGAAACTGCCATCGGCATATATTATATCGAACATCTGTCCGTCCTGTCCGGCAGATCGCTTTGTAGATATCCGTATAACGTTGCTGCTCACTTTGTCCGGTCGCTTCACCGCCACACCAGTCTATTTTAATGAAATCGTATCCCCAGTCTTTAAAGAAGGTCCGGCTGTCTATATCATCGTGCTTCCAGAATCCGACACCGATACCGAGTGTATCCGCATCATAGATGGATCCACAAGTGTTACTACCTGCATCAGAATATATGCCTGCTTTCAGTCCCTTTGAATGAATATAGTCGGACAGAACCCTCATCCCATTCGGAAATTTTTCTTTGTTGGCAAAAAGATGCCCTTCCGAATTTCGTCCTCCAAAGTATCCATCGTCTATATTCACATATCCATAGCCTACATCCTTCAGACCCCGGTTGACCATGGCATCAGCTGTTTCTTTTATTAGTTCTTCATTAATATGTACTCGGAATGTATTCCATGAACTCCACCCCATTATGGGAGTATTTGTGTTTTGTGCCATGACAGTTGTGAAAAAGCTTGCCAATAACAGAAGGCAGCAATAAGTAGTAACTTTTTTCTTTTTCATAAGGTGTTGTTTTTGTAAGGTAAAATAGCCTGTATATCCCTGTCCGGTGGTAGGTATATACAGGCTAATTTATATTATTCGGAAAGATGAATTACCAACCCGGATTCTGAACCAGGTTTGAGTTTACATTCAAGTAATCCTGTTTAATCGGACTCAGATACTGTTCACTCCTGAAGATGAATGGCTGAGCATCCAAACGTGCATTTTTATAATACTCTTCGTTGGTTGTACCGTAAGAGTTCAATCCGGTCATACCATTTTCCATACCGCTCCATTCTTTCAGGGCAATCAGCCAACGGCGATAGTCGTATGACATATGTCCTTCGAACATCAGCTCTACAGTTCTTTCACGATGAATTACCTTGCGAAGTTTATCCCCCGATGGAAGTCCTTTGTAGGAAACTTCTACATTAGGAATACCGGCTCTCTGGCGAATCAGGTTAAAGTAGGTCAGTGCATCTCCTTCCAATGTGCCGTTGTATTCAAAGTAGGCCTCTGCATAGTCCAGATACAATTCTCCTAAGCGGATGATAGGGAAAGGGAAAGCTACCAGAGAGTTGCTGGTACCACTAACAAAAGTTTCTGGATGAGCCAGTTTGGCGATAGCGTATGATCCATATAACTGGTCACTTCCCGCATCACGTGTTCCATTCTGTTCCTTGAAGCGCATTTTGAGGTTAATGGTGTCTCCGTTGATCAGGTAGTCTCCGCGGTTGAAGCCAATAGAACCATAGAAACGTGGTTCGCGGTTGCGATGAAGCACTGCTACCGAATCCCCTTCGGCTACTGTGAAACGATGTGTATAGTCAAACTCCGGGTCTTCGTCTATCGGAAGTCCGTTCTTGGTCAGATACATGTCCGCACTGAAAGCCGTTGCACCTAAAGCTCCGTAAGGTGCTCCCGAAGAAGTACTGATACCTTTGGGAATTACGTGTGTCTGAATGGAGTTTCCGTCGGCCCATGTTTCTTTCCAGCCACTATATCCCCAGATCAGTTCTTTATTCCACGCATCCACAATCAGGTTACGTGTATTGGCGATGGCTTGATTAAATTCCGGCAGATTGCCTTTCTTTGTATACTTATAAAGCTCTGCTCCGGCTTGATGTGCCATGTCGATCGCCTTTTTACATTCATCCATGGCAGTTTTCCATTTATTCTTGTCATAAGTCAGGTTCATAAGCAACTGTCCGTCCTTGTTCTTGAAATCTTTATACATATCGGCATTTCCATTGAACTGTGGGCTGGCCGCATACAAGTACATTCTTGCTTTCAGTGCTTGTGCAATAACTTTTGTTGCACGACCGTAGTTGGAAGCTTTTACTGACATAGGCAGGTCTGCAGAAGCGTTGTCGAACATTTTGGCAATCCGTTCTACGCATTCATCATAGGGTACACGTGGCTTGAAGAGTTCTTCTTTCGATGCATTAAGAGGAATTGCTTCGTCAAGTATGACGATAGGACCATAGTTCTGCAACAGCAGGTAGTGGTAGTAGGCAATCAGAAATTTTACTTCACCTTTCCAAAGTACTTTCTTGGCTGCGAGGTCTGCCTCCGAGATTTGTGATGGCTTTACATCATCAATATTATCTAGGAACGTATAACATTGGCGGATACCGTTATATGAACTCTGCCACACATCAATGATCGGATCAGCAGAATTATACAATCCTTGCTGCATTTTCATGAAGGTGAACCAGGTGGTAGTCCAGTGTGCCGATCCGACAGTTTCCGGAGTTGTGCACCAACTGAAGTTTTGGCGGAAGTTCAGATAATTGGGAATGAAAGAATAGCAAGCGAAGACAAAATTCTCGGCTGTCTGTTCGTTTTTGAACGCATCGGCTAGAATAGGGGTGTCGTCGGGAACAATGTCCAGATAGTCACAAGAGTGTAAGCTAGTTCCTATTAGTAAAGCTACAATTATATTTCTTAGTTTCATAATTATTCAGATTTTTAAAAAGTGAACTGTAAACCGATGGAACCCATAATTTGTGTCGGATATTTTAATCCGTTTGAAGTATAGAGTTCCGGATCCCATAATTTAAATTTAGAGAATGTCAGCAGGTTTTGTCCGCTGATATAAGCACGTAAGAACTTATAGGAGTATCCTAATTCCACATTTTTAAGTCGGATATAAGAACCGTCCCTTAGCCAGTAAGTAGAGTTGGGGTTATTATTGTTGTTCTTTCCGTTTGTCAGTCTCGGATACATTGCTTCGGGGTTCGGGTTTGCTTCTGTCCAATGATTATCGGCAACAAACTGCATGACGCCATACGATTCTCCGCCGAAAGGGTGGATGTCACTCAACATGATGCTTCTTTTACCTACTCCTTGAAAGAAGATAGAAGCATCCCATTTTTTGTACTGGATGCTGACTCCCAGACCGTAGCTGATTTGGGGTAATTCCGGATTACCAATATAAGTCTGGTCGTTTCCATCAATCTTTCCGTCCTTATTGAGGTCTGCATATTTAATATCGCCCGGTTGTACTACTCCGGTTAATATCTGCTTAGGGCTGTTGTCAATTTCTTCCTGATCTTTGAAGAGTCCTAATGCAATATAGCCCTTATACTGATTCAAAGGACATCCTACTTGTGACATGTATGCGTATTCGTAGTCAGGTTCGTCTATTTCGATATACTGGTTCTTTGCGTATGTGAAGGTACCTTTGGCAGAAATCATGAAATCTTTGCTGACAGCGTGATTATAGTCTAACGACATGTCAACACCTTGGTTGCGTACCTTACCCAAGTTACCATATGGCCGGAGATCTCCGGTAATACCGCTTTCTGCAGGAATCGTGTTACGTCTGAGGAAGATGTCTTTACGGTCTTCTCTAAAGAAATCTACGTTGAGGCTTAATTTATTGAATAATCCCAGATCGAAACCTACATTATACTTTTTACCGATCTCCCATGTCACCTTTTCAGCTCCATAAGTAGTAATGGTAGCTCCGTTAGATGAGGTTTGCCACTGGTCACCGAATACAAATCCGGCTCCACCCAAATTTACTTTCGTGAGATAGGGGAAACGGTTAGAACCGATATCCGCATTACCTACCAATCCGTACGAAGCACGTATTTTTAAGTTGGAGATGACCTTTGTCAATGGTTCGAAGAATTGTTCGTTGGAAATAAGATATCCGACAGCCAGTGAAGGGAAGAATCCATAGCGGCTCCCTTTTTCAAAATTTTCGCTACCATTGTAGCCGAAATTGAATTCAGCCAAATAGCGTCCGTCATAAGCATAGGTAACACGTCCGGCTAACCCTTGGTTGCGTTCCGGCAGTGTATTGTAATAATTGTTGTCCGGGTTGTTCAGATTGTATTCGCGCTGAAGATATACTAACATTGCTCCGACATCATGTTTGTCGCCGAACATGCGCTGATAGTTCAATGTAGCTTGCAGGTTCATCAGGCGATCTCCCGTAGTGGAAGTTGATGTCTCGAGAGCAGTACGTCCCTTACTAATGGAGTTATAATCATAAATATAGCTTCCGTCTTCTTGCTCCTGGGGGTTCTGTAGTTCATAGAAATAAGGTGAAAAGGAGCGGTTTACAGTAGTCTTCGACCAGTTTTTAAAAGAAACCAGTGCTTTAAAATTTAATCCTTTGGTCAGGAAATCAAGTTTTTGTTCCAGTTCGAAAGCTGTATTAATGGTGTATGCGCTTTGCTTAGAACTACCTTGTACCATGCTTGCATAGGGGTTGCGATAAATACTGAATCCTCCGGAACCGATAGGCCCCCCCGATTTATTTCCGAATATAGTGTGATCTTCACGGTTGATATTCGGATATACAGGTGCGAAATACATTGATGGAGCTTCCATTACGTATTTATACAAATCGTCCATGCTGGTTGACGGGCCATTGTAATTGACTATTTGCGAGTTGATTCTCACATTTACTTTGGTGCTTGAGGTCAACCATGCTCCTACATTGCTTTGGAACGAGTAACGAAGATTCTGTATGTTGTTGTCGAATGTGTTATTCGGGTCTTTTTTCAGCATACCATTATCGTTGTTGATGGAGGCGCTGATGAAATAGTCTACTTTCTTTGTACCGCCCATTACATTCAGGTTGGCCGATTGGTTCATGGAGTAATCTTTAAACATATAGTCGAACCAGTCAACGTTGGGATATACATACTGGTTTCTACCCTCAAGCGTTCCCTGAATTTTGTCATTTGAGAAAGCTGGTGTGCCATCGGGATTACGGGTCAGGATGGCTTCATTTCGTAGTTTCATGGCTGTTACCGCATCGGCCAGTTTGAGTGTGCGTGTCGGTGCGGTAAATGTATTATCGATGCGTACGTTGATGCGTGCTTTTTCAAGATCTTTACCAGTCCGGGTAGTGATCAGGATAACACCATTGGCACCACGGGCCCCGTAAAGAGCTGTAGCCGAAGCATCTTTCAATATTGAAAAGTTCTCGATAGCTTCCGAGGGAATAGCATTCATGTCTCCTGCTGAAACTTCGACACCATCAATAAAGATCAGCGGGTCCGTTGTTCCGCTGAAGGTCGCGGCACCACGTATCCAGAAGTTTGCTCCGTCGGCACCCGGCTCACCGGTACGTTGCATAGAAATCACACCTGCTATACGTCCGGCAAATGATGTGCTCAGGTTACTGGAAGGTACCCGGAGTTCAGCCGGTTTGATAGATTGTACGGCACCTACAACGCTGGCCTTTTTCTGCGTACCGAATCCCACTACCACTACTTCTTCCAGACTTTGGGCATCCGGCACCAGTTTGAAAACAACTATTTTTTTCCCTTTTAACGGAATTTCAACCGGGGTATATCCGATAAAGGAGGCTACTAATGTACTGTTTTCCGGAGCCATTAATGTAAAGTTTCCTTCTACATTAGTGACTGTTCCCAATGCACTATTACCCTTTATTATGATATTTGCTCCCGGAATCCCTTCTCCATTTTCGTCAAGAACTTGACCGGTGATTTTGATTTTTTTTTCCTGTTGTGGTGCTTCTGTCGCAACTTTGCTAATTGTGATCTGACGGTCGTTGATGCTGTACTTCAATCCCACCTCTTTAGATAAAATATTCAGAATTGATTCTACGTTTTGTTTATCTATCGAAACAGAGACTTTTTTCTGTAGTACAGGTAAGAGATCTTTTGAGTACAAAACAACAAATTCACTGTTTTTCTCAATGTATTCCAACACTTCTTTTACAGTTTTATTACTTGCGTGAAGCGTGAAAACAGTTTGCTGGGCATAAGTCTTTGCAGCATAAATCGGAGTAGTGATACTCGGTATAAGTAAAAAAATACTAATTAATAAAAAAAAGGACGTAATCCTTCCTGCCTTATGACAAGGAATTGCTTTCTTTTTCATACATTTACATTGATTTTAGTTAATCATTAAAAGTTTGTGATTTAATAAAAAGTCATTAGAGTCGGATAATATGGGCGTATTATCCGATTTTCTTTTTTATCTACTTTCTTTTCTACATAATGGTGTGTGTTTTTAAGGTTAAACATTGGTTGCTTTAAACTTGTATTATTCTATATAGATAACATTGTTTTTCATTGTATATTCAGCAGGTAAAATAGACAGAATTGACTTCATTACCTGATTTAGATCATCATTCAAGTAGAGTTTACCAAACATTTGCTCGTCCTCTACTGCAGTGGCACATCGTATGTCTTGACCGTAATAATCTCGTAAATGTTGCAAAACTTGTTTCAGGCTTTCTCCTTGCAAAGTCCATATCCCATCAATCCAACTGATATAGTCACGGGCATTTACTTTCTCTTTTCCCGATATACCTTTCTCATTAAGTTCCACTTTCTCATTAGGCACCATTTTTATATGGTGGTTTTGCTGGTCTTTTACATTGACCGAACCATCCACCAGTACGACTGTGGCTTTTTCCTGATTTTTGTAGGCCGATATGTTGAAAGATGTACCCAAAACGCGTACTTCAAATCCGGAAGTATTCACAATAAATGGTTTCGAAGCATCATGTGTTACATTCAGATACACTTCTCCTTCCACATAAATTTCTCTATATTTCCCTTCAAATGCGCGGGGATAAATAACTTTACTCCCGGAATTGATCCATATTTTACTGTTATCGGCTAAGACAATCTGCGAGCGTTTGCCTTTCGGAACGATAATCTGGTTGTACTCCTCTTTACTATCATCTTCTGTAAGTTTATTAGAGTTGACCTGCACCTGGCCTGTTGCGGAATAGACGACCTGGGCATTGTTATCCAATTCTATCTTTTTTTGATCTGAAACGACCAGTGTTACTTCTTTGATGTCCTGTGGAATTTCTGTTTGCAGACTTTGTGCGATCTTATTTAAGTCATGCCTTTCTTCGTCATTCAACAAAAGAAAACAGCTTATTCCTATTAAAAGGGCTACAGAAGCCGCAACTGCTGAATATCTCAGGATACTGAACAGTCGTGTCATCTTATTATTCTTTGAGCCA
The DNA here is from genome assembly GCF_019583405.1 of Bacteroides fragilis. Classification (GTDB taxonomy): domain Bacteria; phylum Bacteroidota; class Bacteroidia; order Bacteroidales; family Bacteroidaceae; genus Bacteroides; species Bacteroides fragilis_B. Next base: position 161,164 of record NZ_SZUU01000005.1, read on the forward strand.
AGACGAACCGGGGTGTTGCCGGCATTTATCTTTTCCCGCACTTTTGTCCATATCTCCGGTTCACCCATTTCTTCGGGGAGACATCGGTTCCAGAGAAAGTCGAGCTTATCATATTCCTCCTGCTCTTCCGGAGATTCAAATGATGTCTTTTCCGGATGATCGCCATCCTTATTCAGGCGTGAGGCAAATGATTTAAACTTATTCTTTCTCATTACTTTAATAGGTTTACATAAATAAAGACGCAGTTTACCCGGGAATGTCCTATCCGGATTCCATTTTTTTTAGATTATGTTCTGATTTATTTTTTCAGACCACTCGAGATGATCTCTAATGATTTGGCAACGTGTACATTAATGGTCTTTACTGAGATGTTCAACATTTCGGCTATTTCTTTATAGGGTAGGCGTTCTATCTTGGCAAGAACGAAGACTACCTTGCATTTGGGAGGAAGTGTTTGAATGAGGCTATTGATTTGGGCTATCTCTTCTTTACTGATCATCTGTTCGTCGGGAGTTTGCAGATTTCCGATTATCTGGAAGCTGTCTATTTCTTCCCAGGAGGTTATTCCATTTGAATTTTCCGCTTTTCGCAGATAAGAGATGGCTTTGTTGTGAGTTAATGTAAGCAACCAGGCTTTTATATTCTTGATTTCTTCTATTTCTTCCCGGTGCCTCCATACATCCAGAAAGACATCGCTGACTACTTCTTCAGCAGTTTCTTTGGTTCGTACGAAACACTGTGCATAGTAGAACAAGTCTTTCGAGTAGCTATTCACAAAATGACGGAAAGAAGCTTCTTCTCCTTTCTTTATCTTGCTGATATATTCGATGTCGTTGTTCATATATAGAGTAATGGTTGCTATATGTGTGCTGCAAAAATATAAAATATAAACTTCTTTTCTTTATATTTATTATATTCTTTCGTTCTTTAATTTAATAATATGTGGTATTTAAAGGTTGGATTAACTTTTCCTGCTTTTATTTGCATGTTTTGTGTTAACCATAAATGAAAGGCGGGATACTGTCAAAGTGCCCCGCCTTTTGCATCTGTGTTTTGTGGGTTGATAGTAATAAGTTTATTCTGCCACCAGTTCTATTACCCGGCTATTGGTCTGTGAAGTAGTGAATGCATTCAACCCAACTTTCATAAGGTAATCACCGGAGAAAGTTTTTTCGTTACCCGGCAGATTCGATTTCCGGCCTGGCATTAGATTAATTTCTTTCACCCGGTACATTTTTCCGGCATCAAGTCCCTGGAGCTTAATCGGGAGCAGTTTCTCGCCAAAGCGGGGATGGATATCATACGCGAAGAGAACAGCTTTCGAAGCATCCGGTGTGGCATACATAATCGCCATGTGATTGCTTTCATATGGAGAGATGAGGCGGTATTGATCACCATCCAGTATGACAGGCTTCAGGCGCTTATAATTTGCCACGGCTTCTTGGCAATAAGTCAGTTCGTCCGCTTTCATATCTTTCAGGCCGATGTCGAATCCCAATTTACACATGCTGGCAACATCGGTACGGAACTTTACACTCGTCCTGCTGTTCCAACTTGTAACATGGGCACACATGGCTTTGGAAGGGAAGAATTGTGAAAAACCCCACTGGATGAACAAACGCTCTATCGGATCGGTATTGTCCGAACACCAAAACTCTGTGAAGTATTTCAGTGCTTCGTAGTCGCAACGTGCACCACCGCCGGAACATAGCATCATCGGAACATTGGGGTATTTTTCTTTGACCCGTTTCAATACATTATATATACCGCGTACATGATCGATATAGAGTTGTCCTTGTTTGTCTTTTAGATAGGGAGAATAGATATTGGTGATGGGGCTGTTGCAATCCCATTTAAAGAAGGCTACATCGGGATTCTCCGTCATAATCTTATCTACGACACCAAACACGAAGTCCTGCACTTCAGGATTGCTCAAGTCAAGTACCAACTGATTACGGAAATAATAAGTTTCCCGGTTCGGGTAATGGATAGCCCAGTCCGGATGTGTTTCGAACAGGTCGCTCTTGGGATTCACCATCTCCGGTTCAATCCAGATACCGAATTTGACACCGGCTTCTTTCGCTTTCTCTACTAATGCGGGGATTCCTCCGGGAAGTTTACTTTTCATTGCTTCCCAATCGCCCAGACCGGCATGATCGTCGTTGCGTGGATGTTTATTTCCAAACCAGCCATCGTCAAGCAGAAACATATCTACACCCAGATGTTTGGCTTCTTTCATCAATTTACCCAATAACTCTTCATCGAAAGTGAAATAAGTGTTCTCCCAATTATTGAGGAGAGTCATCCGGTCTCCCTGACCATCTTTCAGTTGGTAGTTGCGTGCCCAGTTGTGTAAATTGCGGCTGGCTTCTCCCGTACCGTTGTTACTCAGGGTAAAGATAAATTCCGGGGTAGTGAATATTTCGTTTGCTTTTAATTGATAATTCGAAGCATACGGGTTGATGGCAGGGATTACCCGCAAGTTCCCCTCGTTGTCTACCTCAAAAGTAAACTGGAAGTTGCCTGTCCAGCCAATGGTACCCAATATTACTTGTCCCTGATGTTCTTGTGCAGGCTGTTCCAGTCCGAGTTCGAAGAAAGGTTGCATGTGCATGGCTGCGCGGCTTCCTAATTTTGTATCGAGAATTTTTTTGCCCGGTTGCAGCTGTTGTGTACTCATCTGTACCTCTTTGGCCCAGTCACTGCTGAATTCAGTGAGATAATATTTTTGGTTTGCGAAATAAAGCATCGTTGAAGCATAACGCCATAGAGTGACCGGTTTCTTCTGTTGATGCGTGATCTCACTCCATGTCTTGATTACATTTTGTTTAGGATAAGATACATAGTGCAACGTCACATCTACCGGATACTGGTCGTCTTTCATCCGGATGATGGTCTCTGTCCCGCCTTCTACTGTTTTCTGTTCCGAGGACACATAACGCAGGATGGTACTGGGATTACCGTCGTTGTTTGTAATGGCTACAGCCGGTTCGAAATAGTCTTCCCCACCGGACCCCGGATATACTTCCCATCCGCGTGAGGAGCCGGAAAGATTCTTCAGGTCTTGTTCGTTCAGTAGTTTGTCACCCAGATAAGATTGGTACAGACGTCCGTTCGGAGCAACTTCCAGTATAAGGTCCGTCCGTTCTGTCGAGATGCGAATCTGCTTCGATTCTTGTGCACTTACATGGAGGCAGGCTGCAAGAACCAATAGTGTTGCAAGTAATTTTTTCATGGTATTATTATTGATGTTATAAAATATGCATTGTGCATGCAAAGTAAGATAAACTTCATTATATTCACAAATGAAACGGGAAGAATTGCAAAAGCATTTTATTCTAAATTTCCAGAAACAAAGAAGGTCGGATAAACCGACCTCCTTGATAAGATGAATAAAATTAATTTGTTGTTAATTTTTGATATATGAATTTGCCGTTTTGTTGTTTGCTTAATAATAAAGGGTAATTACTATCATAAAATTCTGGATTATAGAAGAGATCATCCATATCTATCTTTACGTTTTTCAGTTCTAGATTCTTTTTCCCAATTTCTAATCCTAACTTTTTCTTGGAATCAATTCTGGAAAAGACAAAGAGGAATTTCGGATTATCTTTATTTTCGTAAAAGAAAGTTTCAGCTGCATGAATACAAGTATGGCAGCCACGTCGGGGAATAACCACAATGAAGTCATAGGGAGCTAATTCAGCGTCTGAATAATGATTTTCTATTTGTTTATTTAAGTATTGGGTTAACGAGTCTTTCTTACTACAAGATAAGAAACAGAAAGAAAGGCAGACGATTAAAATCCATTTCATAACTTCACGGGTTTAAGAGTTAAGAATGTTAAATAGTCATCATCGTCTGATAACACATTAATGTGGAGTCCCTCGGGTGATACGAATGTATGAGTAAATAAGTTAGTACTTTCTTTTACATCATATTCACCGACCTTATTATAATGGGTATCTAAGATGACTATACTTAAATCTTTTACAGGATTCTTTTTACTATTAATGTTGTAATCGGAAGTTGGTTGAGCTACAATACGATAATACAGACTATTCCATTTGTCGTAGTAAATGCCTGTATACTGGGTCTGAGACCAATAATGCTTAGCTATTTCTCCCATTGTATTTGCTCCTGCCGGTTTACTTGTTTTAGCTGTAGAGTAACCTGCAAAATATCTTTTTGTTTGATCCGTGTCAATATTGTAAATCGAGATACTGTCATCCGCAGGGAAACTTATTACCATTTCTTGTTTATTGTTTAGACAATATGGCACGACTAGATATCCAAAGGTATGCCATGCATTGGTCTTAAGATCACCGTATACGGGAGTGTATGTATTGGCAAATTTTATTGTCTTTTTTTTAATATTGTACAATGCCGTTACAAATTCTTCAGTTGTAGTCATGCTTTCCAACCTTTTCCCACTTTCTCCTTGTAGGATAATGTTGTCTCCAACTTTGCAGATGGGAGTGCTGGTGGTAGGTAATGGATATGCTTTGACTATATTATCATCACTATTAGGTAGTAGCATTGAGGCAAGTTCATCTGTATTTACTATTTCTCCTTTATGATTGACTAGAAGTAATTTGCGTGACCAATAATCATATAAATATGTGGAATCTCTATTGATATATAAAAATCCCATAATGTTATTATTGATAGCATGAGGACCTTCTTTATGGAGCTGTATTTTGTCTATTGCTTTACCGCTCTTCACATCAAAAATACAGATGTTTTTCACCGGTTTATTATATAGTGCCAGCTTTAAACTATCATGTTCTATATATGTTTGTACATACTCTAACACTTGGGTTGTACTATCATCCAAATGAAAAGTTTTGTGGGCAAGTTCCTGCATTGTATAGAGCTTCTTTCCTATACGATTATATTTCTTAGTTTGTTGCTCACAAGCCGACATTAGAATGATTGTACAAACCCAAATAGTTGTAGCAATAAATGCTTTGCTCATAATCTTTTTAGATTAATTATTTCCAGAACATCTTACTGCGTCACTTGCTCCTTTATCTACACAAGCATCTCCTCCACTTCCTCCTGTCAATGGAAGGCAATAACCTGTGTTATTGCTAGGATTGGAGCTCGTTTCGCAACCGGCAACAGCTTCAGCGTTGTTTAAAGCTATTTCTGAAAATACCGTTTTCGGCGTGTGAGAAGTTGCTGTGTATACTCCAATAATTCCAAGTGCAAAAATAAAACTTACGAATGCAATTTTCTTCATAATGATATATTTAAAATTAATAATTTTTCAAAGGTAGATATTTTTTTTTTGTAATGTCAATGAATAAAATGTGTTTTTTGAGGCTAAATGTAAATTAGGCAATTTTTTTAAAGAGTCTAAATAGATATAGTATGATCCTTCCATATATGATATTATAAATATCCTTTGGCTATTCGCTATATGTTATTAGAGGTGGCTATTTTGTAACATTGATTGAAGGATACAAAGCATTCTTGATTATTTTTGCTTGATAAAGCAAAGGAATTTTAAGGTTCCTATAATAAATAGATAGACAGAGAATCTACCGCTAAATATGACGAAGAACCTATTACCTTACTTTTATTCCTTTAATTTATGGTTAGATTTGCTTATCTCGTTTAGATTCAATACTTTTAGGCTTTCGTTAAACCTTTAAATATTGTACGTCTATGGATAGCATCCTTTTCTGGCTTGTTCCGCTTGCCTCTGTTCTGGCTCTCTGTTTTGCGCTCTATTTTCATAAGCAAATGATGAAAGAGAGCGAAGGTACTCCGCAAATGATTAAGATTGCCGCTGCTGTACGTCGGGGCGCTATGTCTTATCTGAAGCAACAGTATAAGATTGTTGGCTGGGTCTTTCTGGGACTCGTGATTCTGTTCTCTGTAATGGCTTATGGTTTTCAGGTACAGAATGCCTGGGTACCGATAGCTTTTCTGACCGGGGGCTTTTTCTCCGGACTTTCGGGTTTTCTGGGAATGAAAACTGCCACTTATGCTTCGGCACGTACTGCTAACGCTGCGCGTACGTCACTGAATGCCGGACTTAGGATTGCCTTCCGAAGTGGGGCTGTGATGGGACTGGTGGTAGTAGGGTTGGGGTTGCTCGACATCTCTTTCTGGTATTTGTTGCTTAACTGGGCGATTCCCGCTGATGCACTGACACCTACCCATAAACTCTGTATCATTACCACTACGATGCTCACTTTCGGTATGGGTGCCAGTACACAGGCGCTCTTTGCCCGTGTAGGCGGGGGAATTTATACAAAGGCCGCTGATGTGGGAGCCGATCTTGTAGGTAAAGTTGAGGCCGGCATTCCGGAAGACGATCCGCGTAATCCTGCTACCATTGCCGATAATGTAGGTGATAATGTAGGCGATGTGGCAGGTATGGGTGCCGACTTGTATGAATCTTATTGTGGTTCTATTCTGGCAACGGCTGCTTTGGGTGCTGCCGCCTTTATTCATACGGGTGATACGGTGATGCAGTTTAAAGCTGTGATTGCCCCGATGCTGATTGCTGCTATCGGTATCATTCTTTCCATTATCGGTATTTTCTCTGTCCGCACCAAGGAGAATGCCACCATGAAGGATCTGCTTGGTTCGTTGGCTTGGGGAACAAATCTGAGCTCGGCTTTGATTGTAGTGGCTACTTTTTTCATCCTATGGCTCTTGCGACTGGACAACTGGATGTGGATTTCGTGCGCGGTAGTTGTAGGGCTGGTTGTGGGTATTGTCATCGGTCGTTCGACGGAATATTATACTTCTCAATCCTATCGTCCTACTCAGAAGTTGAGTGAAAGCGGTAAAACCGGTCCCGCCACAGTTATTATTTCAGGTATCGGGCTTGGTATGTTATCTACGGCTATTCCGGTGGTTGCGGTGGTGATCGGCATCATTGCCTCCTATTTGCTGGCTTCCGGTTTCGACTTCGACAATGTAGGAATGGGGCTTTATGGCATCGGTATCGCTGCTGTCGGTATGCTTTCTACATTGGGTATCACGCTTGCTACGGATGCTTATGGCCCGATAGCAGATAATGCCGGTGGCAATGCAGAAATGTCCGCTTTGGGTAAAGAGGTCCGTAAACGTACCGATGCGCTCGATTCGCTGGGAAATACAACGGCGGCTACCGGAAAAGGGTTTGCCATTGGTTCGGCAGCTCTGACAGGATTGGCATTGCTGGCATCTTATATCGAGGAGATCCGTATCGGACTGACCCGTTTGGGTAATCTGGAACTGACCTTCCCGAATGGAGATACCATTACTACGGCTAATGCCACATTTGTAGACTTCATGAATTACTATGAAGTAAACCTGATGAATCCGAAAGTACTTTCCGGTATGTTCCTCGGTTCGATGATGGCATTCCTGTTTTGTGGACTGACTATGAATGCAGTCGGTCGTGCGGCCGGACACATGGTAGATGAAGTACGACGTCAGTTCCGCGAGATGAAAGGTATCCTGACTGGAGAGACCGAACCGGATTACGAGCGTTGCGTCGCTATCTCTACGAAAGGGGCACAACGTGAAATGGTGGTTCCTTCTCTGATTGCCATCGTTGCGCCGATTCTTACCGGGCTGATATTTGGTGTCCCCGGTGTATTAGGCTTGCTGATTGGCGGATTGAGCAGTGGGTTTGTACTTGCCATTTTCATGGCCAATGCCGGCGGAGCATGGGATAATGCGAAGAAATATGTGGAAGAAGGGAACTTTGGCGGTAAAGGCAGCGAGGTACACAAAGCTACAGTGGTGGGTGATACTGTCGGTGATCCGTTTAAAGATACGTCCGGTCCGAGCCTGAATATCCTGATTAAACTGATGAGCATGGTTGCTATCGTCATGGCGGGATTGACTGTTGCCTGGAGCCTGTTCTGAGTTCTAAAAAAGACCGTTTTATCCTTCTCCTACAGAAAATGTGTTTCGATCTTCCATCTTCCACCTTTTAATGACCAATTGCTTATATTATTGTGTGTTAACAAGGTGGAAGATGCGTTTTTAAGGCCGTTTATCTTCCACCTCTATCTTCCATCTTCCACCCTCTTTCAGGGAGGTTGGTTTAATGTTAAATATCTGGGAGTTAGATAGATGAAACTGCTTTTCTATGGATAAATGTCAGTAATAGCATTTTGCTTTCCTTCATACCTTTAGCGATTATGGTTTGAAGTTTATCCCGGCCCTTGTACCCGGGCTGGTGAGCCCGCATACCTGTGCCCATGGGCCCGCATACCCGGGCTTATGAGCCCGGGTATGCGGGCCGGGATAAAGTTATGGTAACAGATGCTTGTTCTCTTATTCTTAATGTGTTATAGATGCTATGACGGATGCTTGCTTTCTTCTTAATCTTTTTGCAGAAAAGGTAGATACTCCTATTCCGGATAGTAAGATGAGATTCGGTTTGTTCTGTTGTTCATTTCCGTTTAATTGATTACATTTGCCATGTTAAATAAAAGAAACGATGCTCTTACCCTGGTTAAACGAAGAACTGATAGAAGCCGGTTGTGATGAAGCCGGACGTGGTTGTCTGGCGGGTGCGGTTTATGCCGCTGCTGTGATCCTGCCCAAAGATTTTGAGAACGAGTTGTTGAATGACTCCAAGCAGTTGTCCGAGAAACAACGTTATGCTTTGCGCGAAGTGATTGAACGGGAAGCCATCGCTTGGGCAGTCGGCATTGTTTCACCCGAAGAGATTGATAAGATAAACATCCTGAATGCTTCGTTTCTTGCCATGCACCGGGCAGTAGATGGGCTAAAAACCCGTCCTCAGCATCTGCTGATCGATGGAAACCGTTTCAGGAAATATCCCGATATTCCCCACACCACCGTCGTAAAGGGAGACGGCAAGTATCTTTCGATAGCTGCCGCCTCTATTCTTGCAAAAACGTATCGTGACGACTATATGAATGGGCTGCATCAGGAATTTCCATGTTACGGCTGGGACCATAACAAGGGGTATCCGACGAAAAAACACCGTGCGGCTATTGCCGAAAACGGTGTTACTCCTTATCATCGTATGACCTTCAACCTGTTAGGCGATGGACAGCTGGAGTTGTTTCCTAAATAGACAATCCTTTATCAGAACCACTTTATTTTCCTGAAGATAACAAAAGAAAGAGTCGACAGGAGTACGGATATCAGAATAATCAGCATGAAGGCATGAGGCATCTCTTCCAGGTGTATATCCACATTCATGCCATAAAAACTGGCTATTAACGTGGGGATCATCAATGTGATGGAAAGGCTTGTCATGCGTTTCATGATGGCGTTCACATTGTTTGAAATGATAGACGCAAAGGCATCCATCGTCCCTGTGAGAATATCGCTGTAAATGTTGACCGTATTGAACGCCTGCTTCAGTTCAATGATAACGTCTTCCACCAACTCTTCATCCAGAAAGTCGGTATCTTGAAAGATGGTTTTTAGTTTACCGATCATCACTTCGTTGCCGCGGATGGAGGTGTTGAAGTAGACCAGTGTCTTCTGCAACTTCATTAAGCGTAGTAAATCTTCGTTACGGATGCTGCGTTCCAATTCCTTTTCGGCAGCGGTGATGTCAATATTTATCTGTTTCAGGTACTTCAGGAACCAGACTGCCGAGGAATAAATCAGGCGGAAAATCAGATCGAGTTTGTTGCGCACTTCGATTCCTTTCCGGCGGGTATGCTCGATGAAATCCGGAATCATATCCGTCTGATGGTAACATACCGAAACAATGATTTCATTGTTGGTGATGATGCCGATGGGGACGGTGATGTAGGGGAGGCTGCTTTGAGTGTTCTGTACCGGTATGCGCAGAATGGTCAGCAGCCAGTTACCTTCGGTTTCCGTTCGCGGGCGTTCATCGGTATCGGCTATATCGTTTAAAAAAGATTCAGGGACTTTCAGCGTTTCGGTCAGAAATTTAAAATCACTGCTGTCCGGGCACACTACGTTGACCCAGCTGTTCGGAAGCCATTGTGCTTTTTCCACAAAGCCGGCTTCACAATAAAGATATGTTCTCATCTTAATTGCCTCCTTTCGTTTGTTGATGTCCGAGCAGAGGCATTACCGCAGAATGACTCTGTTCGTGTTAGTTAATACTGTTGCACGTTCGCGGGTTTGAATCGTCCATATTCTGTTTTTTATTTTTAAAGCGGCGCAAAAGTAAGGAAATCATTTCAAATCCACCGCATTTTTTCTTCCTTTTTGTCTGATAGGGAGATAGCTTAACATAGATTAAACGTGTTCGTAATTAACTTTTTTGTACCTTTGCACCCGAAAATCAGAACGACAATTAAATTTTAGAATATTATGAGTAAGAAAGCCCTTTTAATGATTCTTGATGGTTGGGGATTAGGCGACCACGGGAAAGATGACGTAATCTTCAACACTGCTACTCCGTACTGGGATTATCTGATGGAGACCTATCCTCACTCTCAGTTGCAGGCCAGCGGTGAAAACGTAGGTTTGCCCGACGGACAGATGGGTAACTCAGAAGTGGGTCACCTCAATATCGGTGCAGGACGTGTAGTTTATCAGGATTTGGTAAAGATCAATCTCTCTTGCCGTGATAACAGCATCCTGAAGAATCCGGAAATCGTTTCAGCTTTCTCTTATGCAAAAGAAAATGGAAAGAATATCCATTTCATGGGATTGACTTCAGATGGCGGTGTGCACAGTTCTCTGGATCACCTGTTCAAACTTTGTGATATTGCTAAAGAATATAATATTGAGAATACTTTCGTTCATTGCTTTATGGACGGACGTGATACAGACCCGAAAAGCGGTAAAGGCTTTATCGAACAGTTGGAAGCACACTGTGCCAAGTCTACCGGTAAAGTAGCTTCTATTATCGGACGTTACTATGCCATGGACCGTGATAAACGTTGGGAACGTGTGAAAGAGGCATATGACCTGTTGGTAAACGGTATCGGTAAGAAAGCTGCTGACATGGTGCAAGCTATGCAGGAGTCTTACGATGAAGGTGTAACGGATGAGTTCATCAAACCGATTGTGAATGCCAATGTAGACGGTACCATTAAGGAAGGCGATGTCGTTATTTTCTTCAATTACCGTAATGACCGTGCTAAGGAACTGACAGTCGTTTTGACGCAACAGGATATGCCGGAGGCGGGTATGCACACTATTCCCGGGTTGCAGTATTACTGTATGACTCCGTACGACGCTTCGTTCAAAGGTGTACACATTCTCTTCGACAAGGAAAATGTTGCTAACACACTTGGAGAATACCTGGCTGCTAAAGGAATGAAACAGCTTCACATTGCCGAAACAGAGAAATATGCTCACGTAACATTCTTCTTTAACGGCGGTCGCGAAACTCCGTACGATAACGAGGACCGTATCTTGGTTCCGTCTCCGAAAGTTGCCACTTACGACTTGAAACCGGAGATGAGTGCCTATGAAGTAAAAGATAAATTGGTGGCTGCCATCAACGAGAATAAATACGATTTTATCGTTGTGAATTATGCAAATGGTGACATGGTAGGCCATACCGGTATCTACGAAGCCATTGAGAAAGCGGTAGTTGCGGTAGATGCTTGCGTGAAAGATACCATTGAAGCTGCCAAAGCTCAGGGGTACGAGGCTATCATCATTGCTGACCACGGTAATGCTGACCACGCTCTGAATGAAGACGGTACTCCCAATACGGCTCACTCTTTGAATCCTGTACCCTGTGTATATGTGACAGAAAACAAAGATGCAAAGGTAGCAGACGGACGTTTGGCAGATGTGGCTCCTACTATCCTGAAGATTATGGGATTGGAAGCTCCTGCTGAAATGAACGGTCAAGTTTTAATTAAGTAAAAGCCTGATAAACAGATAGGAGGGCGGAGTTCTACTCCGCCTTTTTTATAGGATAGAATTATGATTCAGATAGATGACGTTGTTGTAAGCCTGGATGTGCTTCGCGAAAAGTTTATATGCAACCTGGATGCCTGCAAAGGTGAATGTTGCATTGAAGGAGATGCCGGGGCCCCGGTAGAACTGGAGGAAGTGGAGAAACTGGAGGAAGTGCTTCCGGTCGTTTGGGACGAATTGTCACCCGAGGCGCGTGCCGTGATAGACAAGCAGGGAGTGGTGTATACCGATCCGGATGGCGATCTGGTGACTTCCATTGTGAACGGAAAGGACTGTGTGTTTACCTGTTATGACGAGAAAGGATATTGTTATTGTGCCATCGAGAAAGCATACCGGGAGGGAAAAGTAAATTTCTATAAACCGGTCTCTTGCCATCTGTATCCCATACGGGTAGGTAATTATGGACCTTATAAGGCGGTAAACTACCATCGGTGGGATGTGTGTAAGGCTGCTGTATTGTTGGGCCGGAAAGAGAATGTGCCTGTCTACCGTTTCCTGAAAGAACCGTTGATTCGCAAGTTTGGTCAGGAGTGGTATGATGAACTGGAAATTGTGGTAAAAGAGTTACAGGATAGAGGGATGATATGAACAGACAAGTAAAGAAGATACTCAAGATCAGTGGCATCACATTGGGCTCTGTACTCTTGGTGCTGCTTGTAGCCATTGCTTTCGTGATTAATTTTATCGTAACTCCGAAGAAACTGACTCCGGTCGTGTTGGATGCTGCCAATCAGACTCTGAATGCACACTTGGATATGGAAAGCGTAGAATTGACTTTCTTTTCGACTTTCCCACAATTTGGACTGAAAGTTAAGAACGGCTCTCTGGTGTCCAGAACTTTGAATGATAGTAATTGGTGTAAAACCGATTCATTGCTTTCTTTCAAAGAGTGTGTGCTGACTGTAAACCCGGTGGCATATTTGACGGAGAATCGTATTATCGTTCATAATCTCTCTTTGGACGAAGTATCAGTGTATGCCTACCGGGACAAGGCCGGACAGGCAAACTGGGAAGTGACCCGTGCTTCGGCAGATACGATTCCGGAAGATACTGTGTCTGCTGACTTTGATAGCGAAATTGATATCCGGAATATCGAACTTAAACATGCCAATCTCATTTTCGATGACCGGAATACGGATATCTATTCGCGGATAGATGATGCTAATCTGAAGTTGAGACTTTCATTGACAAAAGGTGTTTCTACCCTGGGACTGAAGTTCGACAATAAGAATATACTTTTCTGGCAACAGGGAGAATTGCTGGTCAATAAGATAGCTACTTCTCTTCGGACGGATATTACGGTGGATCGTCAGACTGCTGTCTGGAAACTGAAAGATACGGAGCTTAATGTAAATGGGATTCAATTGGATGTGAACGGGGCATTCCGTCGGGATACTGTGGCAAAAACGATCGGTATGGATCTGGAATATGGCTTGCATGCTCCATCTATGGAGACAGTACTTCGAATGATTCCGAAAGCATATGTGAAAGACAGTAAAGTATCGGCCAAAGGGGAGGTTACTGTCAGTGGCAGGGTGAGAGGTGTGTATGGTGACAAAAAGTTACCGGCTGTGTCATTGAAGATCGGTATTAAAGAGGCTTCGGCACAATACAAGGGTTTGCCGTATGGCATTGATGAGGTGACGGCGGATTTTGATGCGTATGTCGATCTGATGCGTCATCAGCCTTCTTATCTGAATCTGAAAATCTTCCACTTTAAGGGGGCGCATACCGAAGTACTGGCCGATGCGAAAGTAGACGATTTGTTGAACGATCCGTTGATCACTTTTCATACCAAGTCGACCGTTGACCTGGATGCACTTGCCAAAACCTTTCCGTTACAGGAAAGTGTGACGATCCGGGGTAAACTGGATGCGGATATGGGAATGAAGTGTCGTCTTTCTACTTTGAAGAAGCAGGACATCGGACGTATGAAGTTGGGAGGCAAGCTCGAACTGAATGATTTCGAATTGAAAGATACTGCTAAAGATTTCAACTTCCTGGGTAATGCGACTTTCCGTTTCCGTGATAACGAGACTTTGCAGGCTCAGGTGGATATCCGGAAACTGGTGTTGAGAAGCCGTTTGCTTTCTTCTGATATTGAACGGTTGGTTGCCAACGTAACTTCTACTAATCCGCAGGATACTACCCGTATCGTTTCTTTGCAGTGCGATATGGAAGTAAGTAAACTTCATGCTTCGATGGGAGATTCGATAAAGTTATACAGTGCCCGTGCTAAGGCCCAAGCGGCTTTGGAACCTCAGGAAGCGGATGTAACAAAGCCGGCGGTTGATTTCTCGCTTCGTGCCGATTCGCTTTTCTTCAGTGCGGCGGAGACTCGTATGGCTATGAATGTGGCCGGCATCAAGATGAAAGCTGAGAAATTAAGTGACTCTTTGTGGGTGCCTAAGGGAATCGTTGGTTTCGATCGTTTGCGTTTCCGTACACCGGAGTTCGGATTGCCCATCCGTATGGCAAAGACAGCGGTAACAGTCGATGGGCCGAAAATCAGGCTGAAGAATGCTTCTGTCCGTATCGGACGTTCTGACATGACGGCTACCGGTGATATGGAGGGCGTTTACAGGGCTATGACGAAAGGCGAGAAGCTGACAGCGCATTTATCCCTTACTTCCAATCTGATAGATTGCAATCAATTAATTAATTCATTGTCTTTTCCTCAGGACACTACGGAAGTGCTTACCGACAGTGTGCCTTCGGAGATGAAGTTATTCGTGATTCCCCGAAACATAGATTTTGAACTGCAGACAGATTTGAAAAAGGTAGTTTTTGAAAAAATGCTTTTTGAAAATGTGCATGGTGCGGTGGATATTAAAAATCAGGCCATACATCTGGAAGACCTTTCGATGCGCGCTCTCGATGCGGATATGAAAGCGGTAATGGTTTATAAGGCCAGTAGCCCGCGTGGTGGATATGCTGGTTTCGATTTCAAAATCCGGAATATCAATATTGCAAAGCTGGTTGATTTCGTGCCTTCACTCGACACGATAGTGCCCATGCTCCGTTCTTTTAAAGGGCGTGTTATGTTTGATGTGGCAGCCGATGCCCGCTTGGATTCGGCTATGAATATCCGTATCCCGACTTTGCGCTCGGCTATTCATATCAAAGGGGACAGTCTGGTTCTGATGGACGGGGAAACCTTTGCTGAGATTTCAAAGATGTTGATGTTTAAGAATAAGAAAGAAAATGTATTCGACAGTATTTCTGTCAATGTGACGGTACATGACGGTAATGTGACCGTTTATCCGTTCCTCGTAGAGATAGACCGTTATAAAGCGGCTATCGGCGGTGAACAAGGACTGGATATGAATTTTAATTATCATATTTCCATTCTTAAATCGCCATTGCCGTTTAAAGCCGGAGTAAATATTACAGGTAATCTGGATAAAATGAAATTCCGCATTGGCAAGGCTAAGTATAAAGATGCGGTTACTCCTACTGCAGTGCATCGGGTGGACAGTACCCGTGTGAATATGGGTAATGAGATTGTTAACCGCTTCCGGAGAGTAATTACCGGACGAAGGCCCAGGCAGAAATAAGTGTTGCTTGCCCTCTTCTGAGGAGTGGTGAGGCAATTGAAGTAATTGAACCGATGAAAAAAGCGCCGGCCCGAAGGATTTCCCTTCAGTACCGGCGCTTCTTCGTTGTAAGATGTGAGGTTGGTGTTTATATTACGAATTATGCATCGATATTTGCATACGTTGCATTCTCTTCAATGAATTCGCGGCGTGGTCCTACGTCTTCGCCCATTAACATAGAGAATACGTAGTCGGCTTCTGCTGCGTTTTCAATATTGATCTGTTTCAGCATACGGTTTTCGGGATCCATGGTTGTTTCCCACAACTGCTGGGCGTTCATCTCACCCAAACCTTTATAGCGTTGTGTGTGTACCGCATTTTCCGAACCGCCACCGTAAGTGTCGATAAACTTCTGGCGTTGTGCATCTGTCCAGCAATACTCTTCTACTTTACCTTTTTTGCAAAGGTAGAGTGGGGGAGTGGCAATATACAGATATCCGTTCTGTATGATTTGCGGCATGTACCGGAAGAAGAAAGTCATGATCAGTGTGTCGATGTGTGAACCATCGACATCGGCATCGGTCATGATGATAATTTTATTATAACGCAACTTCGCGATGTTTGCTTCCTTACTGTCTTCTTCAGTGCCGATAGTAACACCTAAAGCGGTGTATATATTGCGTATTTCTTCACTTTCAAGCGCTTTGTGATACATTGCTTTCTCTACGTTCAGAATCTTACCGCGTAACGGAAGGATGGCCTGGAATGCACGGTTACGACCTTGTTTGGCTGTACCGCCTGCTGAATCTCCCTCGACGAGGAACAATTCGCACTTTTGCGGGTCTTTATCCGAACAGTCAGCCAGTTTTCCCGGTAGTCCGCCTCCTGACATGGGAGATTTACGCTGTACCATTTCGCGTGCTTTACGTGCAGCGTGGCGGGCAGTGGCAGCCAGAATCACCTTGTCTACAATGGCTTTTGCTTCTTTCGGGTGTTCTTCCAGATAATAGTTCAGCACTTCACCTACAGCCTGGTCGACAGCACCCATCACTTCGTTGTTTCCCAACTTGGTTTTAGTCTGTCCTTCAAATTGAGGTTCAGCAACTTTTACAGAGATCACGGCTGTAAGTCCTTCACGGAAGTCATCACCGGAGATTTCTATTTTGACCTTTTCCAGCATTTTGCTGTCTTCTGCATACTTTTTCAGTGTACGGGTCAGGGCACGGCGGAAACCTGCCAGATGCGTACCACCTTCTATTGTATTGATATTATTGACATACGAGTGGATATTCTCAGAGAATCCGGTATTATACATGATAGCTACCTCGATGGGGATGTTCTGCTTCTCTGTGTTCAAATAGATCACATCGTTAATCAAGTGTTCGCGTGATGATTCTATGAAGCGTACGAACTCTCTTAAACCTTCTTCCGAGTAGAAAGTTTCGTGTTTGAAGCTACCGTCTTCGTTTATTACACGTCGGTCTGTCAGTGAGATGCGTAATCCCGCATTCAAGTAAGCCAGTTCACGTAAGCGTGAAGCCAGAATCTTGTAGTCATAGACTGTTTCAGTAAAGATAGTGTCATCGGGCCAGAATTGCTGTTTGGTTCCTGTATGGTCGGCTGTTCCTACTTCTTTGACTGCATAAAGGGGCTTGCCGATTTCGTATTCCTGCTGGTAAATTTTACCGTTACGGAATACCTGGGTGGTCATGTGTGTAGACAATGCATTCACACAGGACATACCTACACCGTGAAGACCTCCGGATACTTTGTACGAACCTTTATCGAACTTACCTCCGGCATGCAGTACGGTCATGGCAACTTCAAGGGCAGATTTCTGCTCTTTTTCGTGGAAATCTACAGGGATACCACGACCATTATCCTGTACAGTGATAGAGTTGTCTTCGTTGATAATTACTTCGATATGGTCGCAATAACCGGCCAATGCTTCGTCGATAGAGTTGTCGACAATTTCATATACCAAGTGATGAAGTCCCTTTACGCTGATGTCACCAATGTACATCGCAGGGCGTTTTCTAACTGCTTCAAGTCCTTCCAATACTTGGATACTATCTGCTGAATAAGACCCGTTATTGGTGGGATTCTGTTCTTCGCTCATAATTTGATTCCTAATTATAATAACAGAGCAAATATAGTGAAAATATCTGAGTTAGAGAAGAATGAAGAGTGAAAAAAGAAGAATTAAAAATAAACTCGACCGGGTAATGGAAAGCATGAAAAGCCGAACTAAAAAGTCCGGCTTCTAATATTGTATAGAGTCTGTTATATATCTTATCTCTTAAGCAAGCTTATTGATGTAAATGGCCAACTTAGATTTCAGATTGTTAGCTTTATTCTTATGAATAACGTTTGTCTTAGCTAACTTGTCTACCATCTTAATGATGCCCGGATACATAGCAGTTGCTTCTGCTTTGTCAGTAGTTGAACGAAGTTTTCTAACAGCATTTCTCATGGTTTTACCATGATATCTGTTACGAAGTCTTCTGGTTTCTTCTTGTCTGATTCTCTTGATTGATGATTTATGATTTGCCATCTCGACTAATCTGTTTTAATTCGTTTATTTTTTTAATTGTAGCCCGTGGGGGAATCGAACCCCCCTTTCAAGAATGAAAATCTTGCGTCCTAACCGATAGACGAACGGGCCATCCTGTTTTGAGCATTTCTGCTCTTTTTTGTTTCGCTTTGCTTTCGTTCTGTATCGTTGTTTCCCGATTGCGAGTGCAAAGGTAGGGCTTTTTTTAAAACTACCAAACTATTCGCAGAAAAATTTTCTGATTATTTTTGATGGTTTTTCGCTTTTGTTTAGGCTATGTATTGATAATCAATTTCTTATTTGCTGTTTTATTTTCTGGCGAAAGAATGATTTTTTTTGAGATAGTAGTATTCGATTGTCTATTTCCTCTTTTTTTGTAGCTTTGTTACCGGAAAGAAAAGTTAGAGTTATGTTGCAAAAAACGGTTGGAATCGTTCTTCATGTATTAAAGTATAACGATACATCGAATATCGTAGAGATGTATACTGAGTTGTCAGGGCGTGCATCCTTTTTGGTCACTGTGCCTCGTTCTAAGAAGGCTACTGTCAAATCGGTGCCGTTTCAACCATTGGCTTTAATCGAATTTGAGGCGGATTACAGACCGAATACTTCACTTTTTAGAATTAAGGAAGCCAAATCTTTCAGTCCCTTTGCTTCTATTCCCTATGATCCTTTTAAATCGGCTATCGCTCTTTTTCTCGCTGAATTTCTTTATCGTGCCATTCGTGAGGAGGCTGAGAACCGTCCATTGTTTGCCTATTTACAACATTCTATATTATGGTTGGATACCTGCAAGATCAGTTTTGCTAATTTCCATCTGGTATTTCTGATGCGTCTTTCACGCTTTTTGGGGCTGTACCCCAACCTGGACGATTATCATGCGGGTGACTATTTTGATATGTTGAATGCCACTTTTACGTCCGTTCGTCCTCAACTGCATTCTTCTTATATACAGCCCGATGAAGCCGGACGGTTGTTGCAGTTGATGCGTATGAATTATGAAACCATGCATCTTTTTGGAATGAACCGCACGGAAAGAGCCCGTTGTCTGGCTATTATTAATGAATATTACCGGTTGCATCTTCCCGATTTTCCTATACTGAAGTCACTGGATGTATTGAAGGAGCTGTTTGATTAGTGCTTCATGCATATTGGAGGGATATATATTATAGACAAGCCATAAACAAAATACCCCGGATGCGAGTCTGACTTGCATCCGGGGGTAGAAAGTATTTTTGTTTTGAGACTTATCCCAATAACTCTTTTACTTTAGCTGAGATTGCGCGTCCTTCGGCCAATCCTGCCAGTTTTTTAGAAGCGACTCCCATTACTTTTCCCATGTCTTTGCCGCTGGTGGCACCTACTTCAGCAATAATTTCTTTCAGTGCGGCTTCCAATTCTTCGGCACTCATCTGCTTAGGCAGGTAAGTTTCCATAACTTGCACCTGAGCCAATTCTGCATCAGCTAAGTCCTGACGACCTTGTCCTATATATATTTCTGCGGCATCCTTACCTTGTTTTACCAGTTTTTGCACGATTTTCAGTGCATCTGCATCTGTAAGGGTGTCATTAGCTCCCGGAGCTGTTTTAGCTTCCAAAAAGAACTTTTTTACATTTCTTAGGGTTTCGAGAGCTACTTTATCTTTCGCTTTCATTGCGTTTTTAATGTCTTCGCTGACTCTTTCGAATAAATCCATGATGTTATTATGATTTAACGATTTACGGTTTACAATTGGTAAATCCGGGTTAATGATTCGGTATTTTACTTTAATTAAAATGTGATAACTCCACTGTCATCTATAGCCTCTTCTGTTGCTATCTCTTCTTCCAGTGCGGCCTTTGCTTTGATTTTACCCAAAGTTGTTTTGTCACGTAAGTAAGTAGGAGAGTCCTCTACCATGGCGATGATGTCATCGTTATCCAGGTCTTCCGGATTGAAGAGATAGATATGCCGGCGTTTACGCAGATTGCGTGTTCCGATTCCACTGGCACTTTCACCGTATGCTTTGCGGATGCGCTCTTTGTTCTTCTCCTTCTCTTCTTCCAGTTGCAACTGTCGCTCTTCTTCTTCCTGACTGCGTTTTTCGTGCAGGTCGTCCATGCCCGGTACGTCTTCTACACCGAAACCGGTAGCCAATACGGTGATTTTTACTTTCGTATCCAGTGAGTTGTCCATAGCCACACCCCAGATCACTTCCACACCTTCGCGGAATTTGCTCATGAACTCGTGTACTTCGTTCATTTCTTCCATCATCAATTCGGAAGCAGGACAGAAGGAGACGTTCAGCATTACCTTCTTGGCGTTGAAAATATCATTATTATTGAGCAAAGGTGAATGCAGTGCATCGTCTATTGCTTTGGTTACACGGTTTTCTCCTTCGCCGAATCCGGTACTCATGATGGCTACGCCGCCATCCTTGAGAATCGTTTTCACATCTGCAAAGTCCAGGTTGACCGTACCTCGCATGGTGATAATTTCGGCTATGCTCTTGGCTGCGATTGATAACGTATCATCTGCCTTGCCGAATGCATTCATAAAAGTCAGGTCGGAGTAGATTTCACGTAGGCGTTCATTGTTGATCACCAGCAAAGCATCTACGTGTTGTGCGATGCGTTCTACACCGTCCAGAGCCTGAATAATTTTCTTTTCGCCTTCAAAAATGAAAGGGATGGTAACGATTCCGACAGTCAGGATGTCCATCTCTTTAGCGATACGGGCGATGACGGGAGCGGCTCCGGTTCCGGTTCCTCCACCCATTCCGGCAGTGATAAATACCATTTTGGTGCCATCGTTCAGCAGAGTTTTGATGTCTTCGATGCTCTCTTCGGCAGCATCACGTGCACGCTCCGGACGGTTTCCGGCACCGAGTCCTTGCGTGATGGAACGTCCCAGTTGCAGTTTGACCGGTACAGGAGACTCAGCCAATGCCTGGTTGTCGGTATTGCAGAGAACGAATGTTACGTCGTGTATGCCTTCCCGGTACATGTGGTTGACGGCGTTACCTCCACCACCTCCTACACCAATCACTTTGATGATTTTCGGTGAATCTGTAGGGAAATCGAATTGTACTATCTCGTCCATATTATATTGTATTATGAATTATCACTTTATTTCATATCTTCGTCAGAGAAAATTTCATTAGAGAGTTTGTCGAAAGTCGATTTAAACCAGTTAGGTTTATTTCTTCTCTCTTCTTCCCTTCTTTTCTTCTCTTCCAGTTTGCGTTGCTTTTCTTCTTCTTTCCGCTTTTTCTCTTCTTCTTCTTTCTTCTTCTTGGCAGCGCGGGCAGCGGCTTCCTGTTCCTTCAGACTTTCGTCTTCTTCAAACATGTTCACCGGTTCGGGCTGGGGCTGAGGTTGTATATGCGGCTGTGGAGCGGGTGTCTCCAATAAACAACAATTTTCGTTGCCTGCAATAAGCAGTCCGAATAAGGTGTTTTGTGTACCGTCTTTCTTCACAACGTCTTCGTCTGCATGGATGGTATTGCGTACGAAACGTGCGTTTCTCACCTTCTCTATTTTACTCCGTTTACGTAGAACCTCGTCCAGGTCTTTCAGGTTGGCGGCCCCTCCGGTGATGATGAGTCCGGCCAGAAGTTTGTCGTCATATCCCGAAAGTTGAATCTGATTCCATACGTTCGCGATAATCTCTTCGGTACGTGCCTCGATGATATTATTCAGTTTAGCTAACTCTATCGTTCTATTTCCGTCTTCCAATTGGCAAGTAGCAGGTTCTTCGCCTTCTTCCTCTTCGTAGAAAGCATTGCCATATCTGATTTTCAGGCGTTCGGCCTCTTCTTCTTCCATCTGAAGGGAGACGAGGTCATGGGTAATACTGTTTCCTCCTAATGGCAGCACAGTGAGGAAGCGGAGGATATTATTCTTATAAATGGAAATGGTAGATGTGTCGGCACCAAAGTCGATCAGTGCGCAGCCGGAGCGTCTTTCACTTTCCGTCAGTACTGCATCGGCAGTGACCAGAGGTGAGATCAATAGGTCTGCTATTTCTATTTTAGCCTGTTCGAAGCAGCGTTCCAGATTTTTCTTGAGCGAAGCACGTGCTACAATATTCAGAAAACGTCCTTCAATGTGGCTTCCGGCTACACCGACAGGGTCGGCTTGAAGATTGTTTCCTATTTTGTATTCTTGCGGAGCAACGTCCAGTATATCCATATCGATCAGTGGTATCTCGAGGTTCTCATCACAGATTGAGTCGACCAGTTCCTGAGAAATAATGGTTTCTTCTTCAAGATCGCGACTTACCACATTGCGCACCGTACGGAGCGATTGTCCGCCGATACCCACATAGATCTTGGCAATTGAGTTATTGAGAGCCCCCTCCAGTTTATTGATGATTGAAGTCAGGCTTTGTGCTGTTTTATCCAGATTATAGATCACTCCTTTCCGGATGAAAGAAGACGAATCCTCCCTGGCATAAGCTAATACCTGTATACTTCCATCACTATTCTTCTTTCCGGCTATGCCGGCTATCTTCGATGAACCCAGTTCAATAGCGGCGATAAAATCTGTTGTTGCCATATAAAATCTTATTTTATTCCCTTTCGTATTATAGACTTATCTCTTTAACACAAAGGTACGTTTAGCTGTTTACAAATTATTGTTTCTTTTTTGTGCAGATAATCTGATTTCCAAATTCCAGGCTGATACGCGAATATTTATTCCATCCCACCTGGTTGAGTCCTTTTTCGTAAAAGGTCTTCAAGCGTTTCAGTTTATCTTCAAAATGTTCCAGTTTACCCAAATAGATAATATGATTGCCTACCCGGGGGACCAATTCGATTTCTTTTCCGGGCAGCACGTTAATCTGTACAATCTGGGCTTCCCAGAACGGATTGTTTTGCAAAAATACACCAAACTTATATAAATCCTTCATTGCAAACGACTTTTCTACATTTCCGGTGACAATTGCCCGGTGTGCTACGCATTTTGCATCGGGCGGCATCATTTTTCCTTTGTTATCCAAATAGTAGTTTTCACCGTTGCTGCTCATGATGTGGAGAATCGGTACGCGTTGGGTTACTTCCACACAAATTTTGCCGTTTGGCGTTTTATAGCATTGAGCTTCATTGATGAGTGGATGTTTATCCAACTCTTTTTCTAATGTTTTGGTGTGTACCCGGTCCATTTTCTTTCCAACGGGATAAATGCCTTTCTTCTGCAGGATGGCAGCCACCTCGTTCTTGGTAACGAAGCCGGCATTGAGTGTATCCTTGATCACTAATTCCATGTCACGGCATACCTGATGGGCAGGTTTGTCGTTGAACACTGTCACAGCTGCTACAAGGTAGGCTATGAGAAGTAACATGACGATGGTCAGAAGAATTCTTTTTATCATAAGGAAATTTATTGTTTTGACGATTTACAAATTAATTGTCCGAAGGAACCATTCTTCGGGACAATAAGTCACAAATACCCGGAACATAGTTGTCTATGTCTCCTGCTCCCAATGTAATTAATACTTCGATATGTTTTGCTTTCAGTACATCGAGTATTTCTTCTTTCTTGCACATGCTTTTTTCAATACCCGGACGTAGGTTGTCATATATCAGTCGGCTGCTTACTCCCGGAATAGGTTGCTCGCGCGCCGGATAGATATCTACCAGTATCACTTCATCGAGTAAAGACAGACTGTCGGCAAAATCTTTGTAGAAGTCGCGGGTACGGGTATAGAGGTGTGGCTGAAAAACCGCAGTGATCTTTTTGTCCCGGTACAACTCACGCATGGACATCACGCTTTGTTTAATCTCGGATGGATGATGTGCGTAGTCACTCAGGAATACAATCCGGTTATTCTTGATTTTAAAGTCGAACCGGCGGTCCACACCCCGGAAACTGGCCATTCCCTGTTTGATCTCTTCAGGTGTGACTCCGTTAAGGTGGGCAAGCGCCATCGCAGCGACACCATTCTCTATATTTATACTTACCGGTACTCCTAGCTGAATGTTGTCGATACGAATGTCAGGCCCTACGAAGTCAATGAAGATTTCTCCGTTTCCGATGCGAATGTTCTCAGCATGAAAGTCTCCCTCGTCACGTGAGTAAGTATATATCTTCACTCCCTCTTTCACTTTCGGCTGTAGGGAAATGCCTTTGCGGATAATCAGTGCTCCTCCGGGCTGAATCAGTGTGGTGTAGTGTTCAAAGCTTTCCAGATAAGCCTGTTCGGTGCCATAAATATCCAGATGATCCGGATCGGTTGCGGTAATGACAGACATATAAGGAGACAACCAATGGAATGAACGGTCAAATTCGTCTGCTTCAATCACCGTATAAGGGCTGGTTGAAGAGAGTAGCAGATTCGTTCCGTAATTTTTGGAAATACCTCCCAGAAAAGCAGTACAACCTACATGTGACTGATGAAACAAGTGGGCCGTCATCGTTGAGGTAGTGGTTTTACCATGTGTGCCGGCTACACAAAGTCCTTTGCTGGAACGGGTAATGGTGCCCAGTACTTGTGCACGTTTCTGTATTTCGAATCCATTATCACGGAAGTAAGTTAATTCGGCATGTTCCTGAGGTACGGCAGGGGTCAGGACTACCAATGTGGTAGCTTTGTCTTTGCAAGCCTCCGGTATGAGATCGATATTCTCTTCGTAATGGATCTGTGCTCCTTCTTCTATAAGATGTTGAGTCAGTTCACTGGGAGTACGGTCATAGCCTGCCACTACTTTTCCTTTAGAAAGAAAATAGCGGACGAGGGCACTCATTCCGATACCGCCTGCCCCGACAAAATATACAGATTGAATCGTTTCTATATTCATGATTGTTGCGCTAATTTTATAACTTCTTTTGCAATAACGACAGCGGAATCCGGTAAAGCCAGGTGTGCAATGTTTTCACTGAGTTCGCTCAGCTTCTCGGCATTGGCGATCGTTTCCAGTGCTACCGGTAATAGCTTGTTTTCTGCTTCCGCATCCTTTACGTAGATGGCTGCTTGTTTATTCACCAAAGCCAAAGCATTTTTGGTCTGATGGTCTTCTGCCACATTAGGGGACGGAACCAGGATAACGGGCTTATTCAGCAGGCAGAACTCGGAAATAGACCCTGCACCGGCACGTGAAATAACCAGGTCGGCAGCAGCATAAGCGGCAGCCATATCTTTGATGAAGTCCGTTACAAACAGATTGGGTATCTCTCCCGCTGCTTTTACAGCTTCTGTCACTTGTTGATGATAAATCTTTCCCGTTTGCCAGATGAACTGCACGTCTGTAGTCCGGCGAATCAGTTGCAGTCCCGCAATCAATGTGTTATTGATGGTGCGTGCGCCCAGGCTTCCACCCAAAATCAGAATGGTCTTCTTTTCCGGATTCAGCCCGAAAGAACGAATAGCCTGTTCACGTTCCGGTTTTTCCGCCAGCAGATTCTGACGTACCGGGTTACCTGTCATAATGATTTTATTGGCAGGAAAGAATTTCTCCATTCCGTCATACGCCACACAAATTCTTCGTGCTTTCTGTGCCAATAGTTTATTGGTTACTCCGGCGTATGAATTCTGCTCTTGTATTAAAGTAGGTACTCCCATCATTCCCGCCATTTTTAAAGTAGGACCGCTTGCATATCCTCCTACTCCTACTGCTACCTGGGGGCGGAACTGCCGGATAATGTTTCGTGCTTTCCATTGGCTGCGTACCAATTTTAATAATACGGCGACATTTTTCCACAGATGTTTACGATCGAATCCTGCTACAGGCAATCCGATAATCTGATAGCCTGCATCCGGTACTCGTTGCATTTCCATTCTGCCTTCGGCTCCTACAAACAGGATTTGTGCATCGGGACGTAACTCTTTTATGGCGTTTGCAATGGATACGGCCGGAAAGATATGCCCTCCGGTACCACCACCGCTGATGATGACTCTTAAGGCATCACCCTGTCCTTCTTTATTATTTTCTTTATTCATATTACTCTTCAAATTTAGCATCACTGTTTAAAACCTCTGCCGTAGGTTCGGCCGCAGTCTGTGCCTCGCTTGCAATCGCCTCATTTCCTTCACTCTGGGTGAGCAGAGGAGCAGGATTTTCTTTTTTCTCTTCCAGATAAGCGGTATAGCGGCTGACACTCAGTATCATGCCGATGTAGGCACAGTTGATCAGTGTACTTGTACCTCCTTTACTGATAAGCGGTAAAGGTTGTCCTGTTACAGGAAACAGTCCGACGGCTACCATCATGTTCAATATGGCTTGTGATACCAACATCAAGGCAATGCCCATGACAAGGAATGCCGGGAATGTACGTTCGCACTTTTGGGCGATTCGGCCTGTCCGGACCAATAGCCAGATGTAGAGTATGACTACAAAGGCGCCTCCTACCAGCCCCAACTCTTCAATGATAATGGCAAAGATGAAATCGGAGAATGCCTGGCTCAGGAAGTCACGCTGAATGGAATTTCCCGGTGCCTTACCTATCACGTTACTGGTAGCGATGGCAATGCGTGCATGAGCTATCTGGGCATCTTTGTCAATATCGAATTTGGCTGCCGGAACTTCTTCTTTCTCCGTAAAGTTGGTAATACGACTTTTCCAAGTGTCAAACCGATGGAGGAACGGGATGTCGGTATCCTTCGGTATAGCCAGCAGAAATACTGCTCCCAGACAGCCAACCAATGCCAGACCGCCCAATAACATGGCTAACTTCTTGAATGCAACACGTCCAATGAACATCATCAATACTACTACTCCGAACAACAGCATAGCTGTCGAAAGGTTTTCAGGAGCGATAAGCATACATACCAGTCCGGTCAGTATCATGATATACTTAAAAGCTTTCGGATTGGCCCCTTCATCATCCTGCTTTTTGGATAGAATGAAAGAAACCGCGATGATTACTGCCATCTTGGCCAGTTCTGAAGGCTGGAATTGTAGCCCCATAAAACTCATCCAGCGGGCGGCTCCGTTCACACGGTCACCTGTGATGACTCCCATCAAAGTTACGAAAGCCAGCAATACTACCGAAATAGGGTAGAGGAAAACCGGAAACACCTGAAACCATTTATAAGGGATGTTGTGCATCAGGACCACTACGACCGCACCTACCATCAGGATGATGGAATGTTGTGTGATGGGTCCCCAGTGGTCGCCACTTTTATAAGTCAGCGTACTGGCAGCACTAAACACCTCTATGATAGAGATGAGGCAGAGGCAAAGGAAAATAATCCAGATTACCTTATCACCTTTGAATATGTTCTTTAATAGATCCACTGCTTTAAGTTTTTAGCTCTTCGGAGCCTGAACCTTTTATGGCTCAGGACTTTGATTTTTATAATTCTCTTACATACTTCTTAAACTGTTCGCCACGGTCTTCATAGCTCTTGAAAAGGTCAAAGGAGGCGCAACATGGACTCAACAATACTGTTTCTCCCTTTTTCGCCAGCTTGTAAGCTGCTTCTACGGCATCCTTCATGCCGGTCTGTACTTCGGCTACAGGGAGTCCGAGACGGTCGAAAAACTCATGAAGCTTTTCGTTGTGCAATCCCAGGTAGACCAGTGCCGAGCATTTCTCCCGTACCAGTTCTTCTATTTCCGTATAATCGTTTCCCTTGTCTTTTCCTCCGAGAATCAATACCGTTTTAGTAGTCATACTCTGCAAGGCATACCAGCAAGAGTTTACATTGGTTGCTTTGGAGTCATTGATAAAATCAATGCCACGTACGCGTGCCACCTTCTCCAGGCGGTGTTCTACCCCCTGAAAGTCACTGAGCGCTTTCCTTATATCTTCTTTGGTGATACCGGCAAGGTTGGCGGAGATACCGGCGGCTAAAGAGTTATAAAGATTGTGTTGGCCGGTCAGGGCCAACTGTTCCTGTTCCATATTGAAAGCGATCGGTTCGGTAATTACTACTTCATGGTCTTCCACATAGGCGATAGATCCTTCTTCTTTGATTGCCGAGAATGGATACAGGTGGGCACGAATGCCATGTTTGTCCAGTTCACGTTTGATGATAGGGTCATCGTTCCAGAAGATAAACGCGTCTTCCGAAGTCTGATTCTGCGTAATACGAAACTTTGCGTTAATATAGTTCTGCATACAATGGTCGTACCGGTCCAGATGGTCCGGCGTAATGTTCATCAATACAGCGATATCGGCACGGAAGTTATACATGTTATCCAACTGGAATGAACTCAATTCGATTACATAATAATCATGTTTCTCTTCGGCCACTTGCAATGCCAGGCTTTTACCGATGTTTCCGGCAAGTCCCACATTTAGTCCTGCGCTTTTAAAAATGTGATAGATAAGCGAGGTTGTGGTCGTCTTTCCGTTCGAGCCGGTGATACAGATCATTTTGGCATCGGTGTATCTGCCGGCAAATTCTATTTCCGAGATGATAGGTGTGCCCTGTTCTCTCAATTTCAGAATCAGTGGGGCGTCATTAGGAATTCCGGGGCTTTTCACAACTTCGTCAGCATTCAAAATCAGTTCTTCTGTGTGTCGGCCTTCTTCCCAGGCAATGCCATGGCCGTCAAGGAGAGTTTTATACTTATCCTTGATAGCAGACATATCTGATACGAAAGTATCGAATCCTTTTACTTTGGCCAGAACGGCTGCTCCCGCACCGCTTTCACCGGCTCCTAATACTACAATTCTTTTCATGATTTTTAGGTTTCGATTTATCAACCGGAATTTGTCGATCCGTCGATAGATCTTTTTCTTTATGCTACAAGTTTTAGGTTCATACTTTGTGATTAGCGGCAGGCACTTGTAGCTCATAGCCTGTTGCTCGTCACTTCTGTTATCTAATCTTCAGCGTTATAATCGTAATAGCTGCCAGCACGATGGTTACAATCCAGAAGCGGACTGTGATTTTTGATTCGTGGAACAACTGATCGGGCTTCGTAAACTTTACGCTGCATCCCGGCTCTACCAGACTCATCGAAGTACGGAAATGGTCGTGTATCGGGGCCCGCTTAAAGAGGCGTTGTTTTACACCCTTTCTTTTTCCGGCTTTATAATAGAAGCGCTGCAGAAGTACTGAAAGGTTTTCAACCAAAAATATACCGCAGAGAATCGGGATTAGCAATTCTTTGTGAATAATAATGGCAAATACCGCAATGATACCTCCAATGGTCAGACTGCCCGTATCACCCATGAATACCTGGGCCGGATAGGCATTGTACCATAAGAAACCGATCAATGCTCCGATAAAGGCGCATATAAAGATTACCAGTTCCTCACTTCCGGGAATATACATGATATTCAGGTAACCCGCAAACTCGATGTGGCTCGATACATAAGCCAATATGCCCAGCGTTAGTCCGATGATGGCGGAATTGCCTGCTGCCATACCATCCATACCATCATTCAGGTTGGCTCCGTTTGACACGGCTGTCACGACAAAGATGGTGATAATGACAAACAAAATCCATCCGGCTGTTTGAGCGTGTTCTCCCATAAAGCCTACAAGGTCGGCATAGTCCAGGTTGTTGCTTTTGAAAAAAGGAATCGTGGTCTGGGTAGATTTCAGATCGTGAGTGCCATGTATTACTTCGATTTCGTTTTCCGATTTCTGAACTTCTATGTTTTCACGAATCACTACGTCCGGACTCAGATATAGAGTCAGTCCGACAATTAAGCCGAGACCCACCTGACCGATAATTTTGAATTTACCGTGGAGCCCTTCTTTATCCTTTTTGAATATCTTTATATAATCGTCTGCAAATCCTAAAGATCCCAGCCAGACGGTGGTGATCAGCATCAGTATCATATAGATATTATGCAGTTTCCCCAATAACAGACAGGGGATCAGGATTGCTACGATAATGATGACACCCCCCATGCTGGGCACTCCTACTTTATTGACGCCGAACGGATCGATTTTGGCGTCACGCTGCGTCTCGGTGATCTGTTTCCGTTTCAGCAGATTGATGAACTTATCTCCCCAGATACTGGAAATAAGCAGTGCCAGGATGATAGCCATCAATGCACGGAACGAGGTGTACCCAAACATTCCGGCACCCGGAAAGTTGAGTTTGTGTAGCCATTCAAACAGATAGTATAACATAACTTTATTTACGGTTAGACGATTTACGCTTTTCGATTGAATAACATCCGGTGCTTATAAGCGGGGGTGTTTCAATCAGATCTGCTTAAACAGTCAATGAAAAAATCTCTTTTAAAACTTCTTTATCATCAAAGTGATGCTTCACTCCTTTGATGTCCTGATAATTCTCGTGCCCTTTTCCGGCGACCAGAATCACATCTCCTTTTTCTGCAAGCATACAAGCCGTGCGGATAGCTTCTTTACGGTCTGCGATGCTTAGCGTTTTTTTCTTATCCTCGGTATCCAGTCCTGCCAGCATGTCGTTGATGATATCCTGCGGCTCTTCGAAACGGGGATTATCCGAAGTTATGATGACCCGGTCGCTTGCCCGGGCTGCTTCTTTTGCCATGATAGGGCGTTTCCCTTTATCGCGGTTACCGCCTGCACCTACTACGGTAATTACCTTGCCTTTTCCTTCGAGCACTCCATGTATGGCGTTCAAGACGTTGACCAGGGCATCCGGTGTGTGTGCATAGTCTACAATGGCTGTATATCCTTGTGGAGAACGGATGGCATCGAAGCGTCCGGCAACCGGATGCAGCGTACTGAGAGCAACCAGCACGTCCTCTTCTTTCTTGCCCAGCAATACGGCAGCACCAAATACAGCCAGTAAGTTCGATGCATTAAATTTTCCGATAAACTGAACTGCGAGTTCATGGTTGTTAAAGTCGAGAAGCATCCCCTCGAAATGAGATTCCAATACTCTTCCTTTGAAGTCGCTCAGACTGCGGAGAGAGTAAGTATATACTTTCGACTTGGTGTTCTGTGTCATCACCAGTCCGTTTTTATCGTCCAGGTTGGTCAGACTGAAAGAGTTCTTAGGCATATCGTCGAAGAACTTCTTCTTTGCTTTCAGGTAGTTCTCTACTGTTTTATGATAGTCCAGATGATCGCGTGTCAGGTTGGTGAAGATGCCGCCGGCAAATCTCAGTCCGCTGATTCTTTTTTGTGCGATGGAGTGTGAACTGACCTCCATGAAAACATATTTGCAACCTTCGTCCGCCATGCGTCCCAATAGACGATTCAATGTGATCGGGTCGGGAGTCGTATGTTCGGTAGGAATGGCTTCATCATCTATATAATTGCATACCGTGGAGATTAATCCCACTTTATAGCCGAAGTATCGGAACGTATTATATAATAAGGTGGCAATCGTTGTCTTTCCGTTTGTTCCGGTAACGCCTACCAGTTCCAATTTTGAGCTCGGATTTCCGTAGAAAGTCGTAGCTGCTTTTCCTACGGCATCTTCGCTGTCGGCAACCTGAATGTAGGTAACTCCTTCTGCAAGTTCTGCAGGTAACTCTTCACAAAGAATGGCCGTGGCACCTTTTTCAACCGCTGCCGGAATGTAGGCATGTCCGTCGGTCTGTGTGCCGTGCATGGCCATAAACAGATGGCCGGACTCTACCTGTCTGGAGTCGATGTCAACCCCGGTTATCTCGATATCCTGATTTCCGGTAATTTTCACCGGTTGGATAGATGTTAGAATCTCTTTTAGTTTCATACCTTAATCTATAATAATCAATTCAGATGGATACTGATGGTTTGTCCCTTCTTGATGGTAGTTCCCTGGGGCAACGACTGGCTCTTTACTTTGCCGACTCCCGACAGGGTTACTTTCAATCCTTTACTTTCCAGCAGGTATACAGCGTCTTTGGCACCCATACCTATTACGCTGGGCACAAAGTTGCGTAATTGTTCTTTTCCCTGCAGGATTACTGCTTTGGGGGCTGCCTGTGCATGTCCCCACACCTCTTTGTTCTTTTTAGCCTTAAATTCAGCCTGTGTCTGGATGTTTAGGCCTTCCAATACTTGCCTTGCTTCTATCATTTCGCCTGCTTTTACATCGGGAATCACTACCGTATTGGTATCGATTGCGTTCCGGATGTCCAGACGTAGGTCTTTGGCATACACTCTTTCGGCAATTTTGCTGAATACGCTACCTGCCATCAAACCTCCCGAAGCGGGGGTTCCCGGCTTCTGTATAGAAACGATGCAGCTGTATTTCGGAGCTTCCGAAGGGAAATATCCGCAGAAGCTGACCAGATAGTTCACCCGTCCCGATTTATATCCGGCGGCACCTTGTGAAATCAGTGCCGTACCTGTTTTGCCCGAAACGGCAAATTGCTTGGAACCTGCCGGGGCAGCCAGACCTTCGTGTACTACCTTGTAGAGAATTTCCTGAATCTGCTTCAAGGTCCGCTCCGAACAGATTTTCGGATTGATGATTTCCGTAGGATATTCTTTCACTATTTCTCCGTTCTTAATGGCTGCTTTCACAAACTTCGGCCGTACCATAACTCCGTTGTTGGCAATGGCGTTATAGAATGTCAGTATATTCATCGGTGGTACCTGGGTCTCATAGCCGATGCTCATCCACGGCAGAGTGGTCTTTGCAAAATAACGCTCTTTAGGACCTTTAATGTTGGGTTTGCCTTCTCCCGCTATTTGCAGTTGGAGGGGCTGGTCGATACTCATCCGTTTCAGTCCGTCGACAAATTTTTGCGGATCACTTCCATAATATTTATCGATAATGCTGGAAGTTCCTATATTGGAAGATACTTCCAAAATTTGCGTAACGGTCAGGTAGCCATATCCTCCTTTATACCAGTTCCAGTCTTTCATGGGCCGACCGTGCATCATCTTGGTACCGTTTCCTGTATCTATACCGTCTTCCGGAGTGATCTTGCCATCTTCAAGGGCCACCATGATAGAAGCTGTTTTAAATGTTGATCCCGGCTCGAGCATATCGCTGATAGCGTTATTCCTCATTTCGTAATAATTGCCATCTCCGGCTTTCGTCATGTTGACAATGGCTTTTACTTCGCCGGTTGCCACTTCCATCAATACGGCCACACCTACGCTGGCATTCAGCTCTTTTAGTTTATCGGTCAATGCCTTCTCGCAGATATCCTGCATGCCTACGTCGATGGTAGAAAGCAGGTCACAACCGTCTACCGGAGGAATATCCACAATGTTCAGGTATTTATTCATCACCTTTTGCCGGTGAGTAATTCCGTCATGTCCTTTGAGGATAGAATCAAAAGCCAACTCGATACCGTTTTTAGCTCCCTGGGCCGTATCGGCATATAAGTCACCCAACGTACGGGCAGCAAGTGAACCAAAAGGTTTCTTTCTTTGGTTATAAGCCAATTCATGGAATCCGCCTTTGTATTTGTTGAGGTTAAACACCGGAAGGCGTTTAGCTTCTTTATATTGAATATATGAAATACGTTTCGGATAAATCAGATAGTTACGGCTTCCCTGTTTGCGCCCTTTCTTAAGGTGAGTCTTAAATTCCGAAGCGCTTTTATCAGGGAATATCTTATGAAGTCCTTCGCATATCTCGTCCAGATGATTCATCAGCATGGTGTCTTTTTTTACTCCACCGGCTTTGAAGTCCATATATATACGGTATTCCGGCAGCGAACTGGCCATCAGTTTGCCGTCGGACGAAATGATGTTTCCGCGGTTGGGTTTCACCGTTACGTTCTCCTTGACGAAACGGTCGGCCACATCCTGCCAGTATTGTCGTTCGGCAAACATCGTGATGCCTGCTTTGACAACAATGGCTACTCCTATCAGTCCCATCAACAGGATGACGAAGAAGTAGCGGGTCATTATATTTTTCTTGTTTACAGCCATCTTCTATTTCGTACTGATTAAATAAGGTGGATGGGTTGATGTCTGCAAGTCACTTTCTTTGGTCGATATATAATCCTCTATCCGCGACTGACGGCTTTTTTCCATCAATTCCGAACTTCGTGTCAGTGCATCATATTTTATGTCGATCAGTTCTTTTTTCAACTTATCTATTTCGATTTGCTGTTGCTGGCTTGCGTAGCGATTATGAATGTAGAAAATGATGAGCACCATAATCAGTACCAGCAATTTAGTCTGGCGGCGAAAAAAGTCGGTAGCCAGAATATCACCTCCCAGAATACTTTTCAGGGAGTTGCTTTTCTTCTTTTTTGCTTCTTTATCTTCCATTTCACTTCTCTTATTTCACTCTGTTCCCTTACTTCTTCTCGGCTATTCTCAACTTGGCGCTGCGCGACCGGGGATTGCGTGCTATCTCTTCTTCATCGGGCACAATTACTTTGTTGTTTACCAGGCGGAAGGGAGTTTGCAGGTTGCCGAAAAAGTCCTGCGTTGTTTTACCTTCTACATTACCGGTTTTCATGATGTTTTTCACCATGCGATCTTCCAAAGAGTGATAGGTGATTACCACCAGCCGTCCTCCTGGCTTCAATGC
The DNA here is from genome assembly GCF_019583405.1 of Bacteroides fragilis. Classification (GTDB taxonomy): domain Bacteria; phylum Bacteroidota; class Bacteroidia; order Bacteroidales; family Bacteroidaceae; genus Bacteroides; species Bacteroides fragilis_B. Next base: position 195,426 of record NZ_SZUU01000005.1, read on the forward strand.
TTCTGTTGCTGCCATCAGCATTTCCTTCAGTGCTTCCATTTCCTGGTTTACTTCAATGCGGAGTGCCTGAAACACCTTTGCCAATTCTTTCTTTTCGCGTTCGCGTCCGAAAAGCGGTTTCACTACTTCAAGAAATTCACCGATCGTTTCTATTTTCTGTCCGCTGCGTGCTTTGACTATGACGGAAGCCAGTTTGCGGCTGTTTTTCAGTTCACCATATAGGTAAAAAATATCTGCCAGGCGTTCTTCTTCGTATGTATTTACCACATCGGCCGCTGTGATGCCTGCACGCTTATTCATGCGCATATCCAGTTTTCCGTCAAAGCGGAAAGAGAATCCCCGTTCGCTGTCATCGAAGTGATGTGAAGATACCCCCAGATCAGCCAATATGGAATCTACTCCTTCAATATCGTGGTAGCGCAGAAAATTATGCAAATAACGGAAATTGCTCCGTACAAAAGTGAAGTGCGGGTCGTTTACAATGTTACGTTCGGCATCCTCGTCCTGGTCGAAACCCAACAGGTGTCCGCCGTTTCCAAGACGCGAAAGTATTTCGCGGGAATGTCCTCCCCCGCCGAAGGTAACGTCTACATACGTCCCGTCCGGGGTAATATTCATGGCATCTACGCTTTCCTTCAGCAGTACCGGTACATGATATGTTGTTTCTTCTTCTTTCATTTTACCTCTTTGTTCGTTGTTCACCGTTCTTCTTTCATAATTTCCTCCAGGGCTGCACCAAATGCATCGGGGGCCATAAAGGGCATTTCCGTACGTTCCTTAGCCCATATTTCTATCTTGCTGTCTACACCGATAAAGCGCACGTCGCTTTGTATACCGGCTATTTGCAGATAGCGTTTGGGTATTAATATCCGCCCGTTTCCGTCTATCGTGATAATTTCTACATCACTGACGAATTGGCGGAAGATAAGTTGGTGGTTAGCGTTCCATTTATTTAGTCGTTGCCGGAGTTCATTCAGCTCTTCATTCCAGACTTCTTCCGGATAGAGTACCAAGCAGTCTTGAAATACGTCTTTGCGCATGATGAGCTTGTCTTCAGAACCGGCTTGTAGCTGCCGTCTGAATTGGGCGGGGATAAAAACTCTTCCTTTCGCGTCCGCCTTAGCTTCAATATTGCCTAAAAAACGTATCATTTCACCTTATTATAATAAGCGACCGTAAAAGTAGGTATTTCCCCACAATTCCCCACAATTTTCCACCAAAAACTTTCGGAGAAGTTTTCAACCGATTGTTAATTGCTTATTCGTCTGATAATGAATTATGTTCGGAGATGCTTTGCTGGTGGGGGATAGAGTCGATTGTGTCCTTCCCGGAGCTGTCTTGTGGCTTTGTGGACTTCCGTCCGTATTTTAGTTGCAGGCTGACAAAATCGGTTTTCCTCACGTTGTTCAGGAAAGTCGGGGCGGCTTTGAAGCAAATGCGGGATACCCATACTTTGTTGGCGGTACATTCTTCCGGTTTATCCACCGCTTCACTGGTGATGCTGGGATAAAAATTGCCCAATCCATCGATAGAAACGGTACGGCCTTCTTTCAAGTGGGCGGCAATAATGTCCGATAGTTGAGTAAGTGCAGAGAGTACGTCTCCGTTTTGAAGAGAACTTCTTTCTGCGAGCTGATTAGCAATCTGTACACTGTTTACAGGCTTTTTCTGTAAAGCTCGTGTTGTGGCATAATATCGTTCTTTGACGACACCTTTACTTTTGTCTACTTTCTTAGTGACTGCGTAGTTGATGGACATTCGTATTTTAGGTTTTTAATATGAATATATTTCCTTTTTGTCTCTTATTATATAGGTATATAACATCTATAAGTTATGTTTAAAAATATCCGGATGTTTTAATAGATAACATCCGGATGTTCTGATATAAAAGATCTGGGTGTTTTGATGTATAACATCCGGATGTTTTATGTCATAAATTTTAAGCAAAGATATGCTAAAGTATGGAGATGCACAAGTGAGAAAGGTATTATTGTGCGCTTTTTTGTTGGTTTGGGGGCTTTTTTTATGAAGTTGGTCTGGAGGGTGGTTTGGTTTTGTGTGTTATTTTGTAGTTTCAGCCGTATATTTAAAAAAATAATATAAAATAGATTGTGCTTTAATAAAAATATTCATATATTGCAAAACGTTATATGAATATTGTGCTTTTTAATAAACTTATAATGAAAATAATTATGAAACGGAACATTTTTAGTTTGATTGTAGTACTTATTGCTACTGTCTCTTTTGTTAACGTGTGGATCTCAGTTACTTCTACCAATAAAAAATGAAGATCCGACTTGCCGCTATAGAGGCGATGGCAATGATTGAGGCTGAAACTCCCGGGGATACTGAACTTTCACTTGCGGGAGCTTGTAAGATTACGTCTTATTGTTATGATTGGGCAGGGAATGTTGACGGCAGTATTACTTGCTGGGGCGCCGACTATTGTAAGCGGGGAATCAAGACGAAAGGGACTGTTTTTATCAGAGAGATTCGTTGGGTGGAATGTGACGGTAAAGAAACAGAATGTTGATCATGGATAATCTGTTTAAAGTTTTAGATAGGAGGAGTTTGATAGGCTTTTTGCTATTGGCTCCGGTTTGGGCACTGTTGTTTGGGGGATGCGGGCATGCGACCGATTCTTCCGAGAAAATGCTGAAATGTGAACTGGTTTCTTATATAAAGAGTTATCCTGATTCTTCATTTTTTTCTCAGGTGTGTACAATGCAATATCAGGATGGTAAAATTTATGTATTAGACGAGGCGCGGAGAGATGTCGCTTCCATGGATTTGGAGTTTTCTGATTTCAGTTTGATTGGGAAGCCCGGAGAAGGCCCCGGTGAACTGGCCCGGCCTGTAGGGCTTTATGTTGAGAAGGATACGGTCTATATACTGGATGGGGGTACCGTGAGCGTGAAAAAATATGTTCATTCAGAATTCATATCCTCTTTTTCTGTCCCTGCTGCAAACTCGTATCGTTTTTTTATGAATAAGGACACTGCTTTTTTATCTTCAGTTACTGATTCCACTTTTTATATGAAGAGTGCCGAAAACTGGCAGAGGGGTGATTTGTCTGCACTTGTTTTTGCGGGAGATGTTCATGATTTTGGTGATGTTAAAAGAAACGCTTCGCTAAATCAGAGACATTTAGTGAGGGATGACTCTTCGTTGTATGGTATTACAAGAAGTTCTTCCTTATTGGGAAAATATGATTTATTATCCAATAGGCAAGAGGATTCTTTCGATCTGGCATCCATTTCTTTAATAAAAGAGAATTTGGCTTACGAAAAGAGTCAACCCTATGATCCGCGGAGTTATTATGTTTTTATTTCAGATGCTTACGCAATGAATGGTAAATTGTATCTGCTTTGTGCGGAATTGAAAGATCGGGACAGAGGAGGGTTCCGCGTAAATAAGATATTGAGCTTGAAAACAGAGCCTAAGTTGCAGTTGGATGCTATTTATGTACTCCCGGGTAAGATTTATACCTCCTTCTGTGTTACTCCTGATTATATTTTCGCAACAAATTATAGTAATGAACGTATTGAAAAATTGGCTTTTCCTGTTCCCGATTAGTGTTTTTGTGTTGCTTACATTTAGTTGTAGTGGGGTAAAAAGCTCTGATGCGGAGAAGCTAATATCGGAACAAACAAGAGTTCAAAACCTGATAGAGAAGGATATTGCTTGGCTGGTGGGTAAGAGAATAAATAGTGTTGATTCCATTCTGTCTGATGACATATCGCATGAAAAAGTTCTGTTTTTATTTAACTATCACGATTGTGGTACCTGTGTTAAAACAGGGTTTACTATTGTTAATAGTATAGATAAAAAGAAAGGAAAGGAGTATGTGAAGGTAATTGGTTCTATGATTTCAGATTTGGCATCTGTGCAGCGCTTTAATGAGTATCATGGATTTATTTATATAGATACAAAAGATTTGATAAGGAGAGAACTCAAATATGTTCCTACGCCAATGTTATTGCGTCTGGATGCTGATAATCGCATTGTTAAGGCATTAATTCCAACTACCGGAATAGATAATCAAGCTGTCAAAGTGTTTGTTGAATCTTGTGTGAAATGATAAAAAGAGCAGAAAGGGAATCACTCTCTTTCTGCTCCTTGATACACAACTAAAAATCTGCACTAAAATGATTTATAGAAATCGACAATGTATGTGGCCTATTGTCTAAAGTCTTTCAGTTCTTCCTGTAAACGCTGGCGGGTGAAAAAGATACGGCTCTTTACTGTCCCGAGCGGCAAGTCCAGTTTCTCAGCTATTTCACGGTATTTGAATCCGGAAACGTGCATAGAGAAAGGCACTTTATATTCTTTGGGTAATGAATTGACGATGCGGTGCATCTCTTTTAAGTCGTAACGACTTTCGGTACTGTCGAGTCCTGATTCTTGCGGAAGGCTCAGATGATAAAGATTATCGGTCTGATCTACAAAAGTCTGATCGCGTACTACTTTGCGATAATTATTGATGAAGATGTTGCGCATGATGGTGTACATCCATCCTTTAAAGTTAGTGTCGGGAGTATATTTATCTTCGTTATCTAACGCTTTAAGAGAGGTTTCCTGCAACAAATCGTTTGCTTCTTCACGGTCGGTTGTTAGTTTGTATGCAAAGCGAAGTAGCTCTTCCTGAACTCCAATTAAATCTTTTCTGAAGCTTAAACTTTTCATAACGTTGCTTTTTAAATTGTGAATATTCGTTGTTTTTCGATGATGCAAGTTTACGGCATTTTTTAGACAGTGACGGGGGAAAATTAAGCTTTAAACAGGGTAAAAACTGTCAAATGATAGATTTTGGGTGTATTTTGATAGTTTTTGGGTGTTTTTGGGACGCTGAGTTTTCTATCTTTGCGTCGGTTTAAATATGAATGGGTGTGAAGAGAAATACTAGACATAGGATTTGGCTTGCATGGATGTTACTGATGACATTTATGCCCTTGTCTGTCGTGAAGGTTTTTCATAATCATTCCGAAGAAACTTCGATAACCTGTACAGACGCACATTCCGGAAAGTCCCATCACACATGTGAGACTTGTCCCATCTGTCAGTTTATGCTTTCCCCATTTATTGAGACCCCTTCTACTCTTCTGACTTATACGCCCCTTTACGTAAAATGGGAGAGTGGAACTTTTCAGGATAAAAAGCTTTCTATCGCTTTCTATCCGCATTATCTTCGCGGACCTCCTCTTGTTTTTTATCATATCGTTTAAATTGCGAAGGCAGACTGGATTTAATTTACCGTTTGTCTTCTTACTCTGTTTTATTTAACTAAGACGATTTAAGTATGCGTATCGGATTTTTTTCGGGTATGCTGGGAGGGTTATGTTTAATCTCTACCTTGCATGCTCAAGAGCCCGATTCACTGAAAGCCGTGTCCTTATCTGAAGTGGTGGTGACGGAGAGTTATCAGCATCTGAAGAATAAGAACTCCACATGGCGTATGGAGGTGGTAGGGAAAGAGTTTCTGCGTGAACACTTCACGGGGAACTTGATACAAACTCTTGGAACACTTCCGGGAGTACATTCCATGGATATCGGTTCGGGCTTTTCTAAACCTATGATTCGCGGAATGGGATTCAACCGGATTTCGGTTGTAGAAAATGGGATTAAGCAGGAGGGACAACAATGGGGAGCCGATCATGGACTCGAGCTGGATGCATTTAATGCCGGTCAGGTAAGTATTCGCAAAGGTCCTGCTTCCTTATTGTATGGCAGTGATGCAATGGGAGGGGCTATTGAACTTGTTCCATTACCATTGCCTGCGGGTAACCGGTTATTCGGTGAAGCGAGCTTGTTGGGGAAATCCGTCAACGGTACATTGGGAGGTTCACTGATGCTTGGGGTCAAAAAAGATGCCTGGTATACCTGGGCAAGGTATTCGGAACAGCACTTTGGGGATTATCGTATTCCGACGGATACTATTGTCTACCTCACCCAACGTATGCCTGTTTATCACCGAAGGCTTAAAAATACAGCCGGTTTTGAGAGAGATGTCAGTTGGGCTGCCGGATTTAGAAAAGAACGGTATGTCTCTTCTTATTCGGTGAGTAATGTTTTTCAGAAAACAGGGTTCTTTCCCGGTGCACATGGCATTCCCGATGTGTCGCGTTTGCAGGATGACGGGGACAGCCGTAACATAGAACTTCCGTACAGCCAGGTGAATCACTTGAAAGTTTCTACCCGGCAGAGCCTTTTGTACGATAAATGGGCGCTGACGTGGGATATTGGCTTTCAGAAGAATCATCGCGAGGAGTGGAGCCGGTTTCATACTCATTATGATGCTCAGCCTGTACCGGACAAAGATCCGGATAAGGAACTGGCTTTTACGTTGAACACTTATAGTTCTGCTGTTAAGCTGAAGTTGTTTGCTTCTGCCGTATGGCAACACACGGCAGGATGGGATGTACAATATCAGAGGAATATGATTGCCGGTTATTCATTTCTTTTGCCTGCTTACCGGAGATTCACCACAGGGGCTTTCTGGATGACCACTTATCGTCCGGGACCCACTCTGTCCTTCAGTGGAGGACTTCGCTATGATTACGGAAAGATAGATGCATCCGCTTATACCGACCCTTACTTGGCAATATATCTGCGGGAGCAGGGTTATGATGATGAATTTATCCGAAAGTATGAATGGCGTAGTTACCCCGTTCGTCGCCATTTTGGCGATTATTCCGGTTCACTGGGGTTGGTATGGAGTCCTTCCGGAGGTCATCTGCTTCAGGTAAATGTCGGCCATAGCTTCCGGTTGCCGGGAGCCAATGAATTGGCATCGAACGGAGTTCATCACGGCACTTTCCGGCATGAACAGGGAGATGCAGCGCTTGCTTCCGAACGCGGTTGGCAGTTTGATGTTTCATATACCTATGAAAATGGGCCGTTGTCGGTAAGTTTGTCACCATTTGTCAGCTGGTTCAGCAATTATATTTTTCTTCGGCCTACCGGAGAATGGTCGATACTGCCCCATGCTGGACAGATTTATCGGTACACCGGTGCGGAAGCCCTGTTTGCGGGCGGTGAGGCTGCAGTGGGCATTGACTTCCTCCGACACTTTAACTATCGTGTCAGTGGAGAATATGTCTATACTTATAATTGCGATGAACATATTCCTCTAAGTTTCTCGCCTCCTGCTTCACTCCGCAATACACTGACGTGGCGATATAAAGAGTTCAGCATTTATGGTGAGGTACAGCATATTGCCGCACAACACCGGGTGGCACGAAATGAAGATCCCACTCCCGGAGCGCAGCTGTTGAATGTCGGAGTATCTGCCAACCTCCGGATAGGGGGTATATGGGCCGAGGTGACTTTATCAGCCCGGAATTTATCCGGTGCCAAATACTTTAATCATCTTAGTTTTTACCGGAAAGTAGAAATCCCCGAACCGGGACGGAACTTTCAGATTTTAATTAAAGTACCATTTAAAAGTTTATTAAAATGAAAACAAAAAATTATTTGTCAATAATCAGTATCTTATTTTTTTCTTTTCTGTTCGTGTCATGCTCTAAAGAAGACGAAGGTGATACGATAAAACCCGTCATTGATCTGCTGGAACCTGAAGAAGGCGCTATATTAAGGATCGGAAGTTCTCATGGAGTACATTTTGAGATGAATCTTCACGATAATGAAGCGATTGCTTCCTATAAGATTAATATTCACAACAACTTTGACGGTCATTCGCATACCAGGGCATCGGAAGCGGGAATAACCAAGCCTTTTACATTTGAAAGGACCTATACGGATAAGGCCGGACAAAAAGATGCATACGTGCATAACCATGATATTAAAATACCGGTTGATGCCACTCCGGGAAACTATCACTTGATGGTTTACTGTTTAGATCGGTCGGGTAATGAAACTTACGTAGTACGTAATATTGTGTTAAGCGTGGAAGGAGGTGAAGAGGGAGAACACCACCATGATGAAGATCACCATGATTAAATAGAATACCTGAGCCTGAATATGAGTGGGGCCATACCGGTGGATGAGGAGTTAGAAAATCTCATCTCTGGGTATGGCCCTCTTTTGTGTGTCGCCCTTTATTGCTTGATAATTAGCATCCTCACCTCTCTTTTTTTATCCTCTTTTTCTGATAAACGCCCTCTTTTTCCCTTTTTTGATGGGACAAAATCTGTATTTTCTACCGATTTATTGCAATTAATAAAAAAGAACAGTTAATTTTGCGCAATCATTTCATCTAAAAAGAATGGCTGACGACTCTTTATTTTTAATAGATATTGATAAGATACTTCAGACGAAAGCTCCGAAGCGCTACAAGTACATACCAAAGTTTGTCGTCTCCTATCTGAAGAGGATCGTTCATCAAGAGGAACTAAACGTTTTTCTGCGTGACTCAAAAGATAAAGTGGGAGTGGATTTTCTGGAGGCTTGTCTTGAATTCTTAGATGCAACGTTGGAGGTAAAAGGTCTGGAAAATATTCCGAAGGACGGTTTGTATACGTTCGTGTCCAATCATCCGCTGGGAGGACAAGACGGTGTTTCTCTCGGATATATTTTGGGACGTCATTTCGATGGGAAGGTGAAGTATCTGGTGAATGATTTGCTGATGAACCTTCGTGGCTTGGCACCGTTGTGCATTCCCATTAATAAAACAGGCAAACAGGCAAAAGATTTTCCTAAGATGGTAGAGGCCGGATTCAAGTCGGATGACCAACTCATTATGTTTCCTGCGGGACTTTGCTCCCGGCGTCGGAATGGAGTGATCCGGGACCCTGATTGGAAGAAAACGTTTATCGTAAAAAGTGTCCAGTTCCAGCGTGATGTAGTTCCTGTTCATTTTGAGGGTCGTAATTCTGATTTCTTTTATAATTTGGCTAATGTCTGTAAGACACTGGGGATCAAATTTAATATTGCTATGCTTTATTTGGCAGACGAGATGCTGAAAAATCGTCATAAAACATTTACTGTCACTTTCGGTAAACCCATTCCATGGCAGACTTTCGATAAATCGAAAACTCCGGCAGAGTGGGCACAGTATGTGAAAGATATCGTGTATAAACTGTAACAGATTAAGGAACAACTACTAACAAAGTATATGGAAGAAGTTATTGAACCGGTAAGCAAGGAGCTGATTAAAGCTGAGTTGACTGAAGACAAGCGGCTACGTATGACCAATAAGAGTAATAACCAGATATACATTATTACTTATCAGGATTCTCCCAATATTATGCGGGAGATCGGACGTCTGCGTGAGATTGCTTTTCGGGCAGCGGGAGGCGGTACGGGATTGTCAATGGATATCGATGAGTATGACACCATGGAGAATCCGTATAAACAATTGATTGTCTGGAATCCTGAAGCAGAAGAGATTTTAGGAGGTTATCGGTACATTCTGGGGACAGACGTGCGTTTTGATGAGCATGGTGCGCCGATTCTCGCTACTTCACATATGTTTAATTTTTCAGATAAATTCGTGAAGGAGTTCTTGCCTACGACTATTGAACTCGGGCGTTCGTTCGTTACGTTGGAATATCAGTCAACCCGTGCCGGAAGCAAGGGATTATTCGCCTTGGATAATTTATGGGACGGATTGGGGGCATTGACAGTGGTGATGCCGAATGTAAAATATTTCTTTGGTAAAGTAACCATGTATCCCAGTTATCACCGCCAGGGAAGAGATATGATCCTTTACTTCCTGAAGAAGCATTTTGGAGATAAAGACGGACTTATTACTCCGATGAAACCACTTGAAATGGAAACGGATGAGGCTGAATTGGCAAGGATTTTCTGCAAAGATTCGTTTAAGGATGACTACCGGATACTGAACGGTGAGATTCGTAAACTCGGTTTTAATATTCCACCGTTAGTGAATGCTTATATGAGTCTCAGTCCGACCATGCGTATGTTTGGCACGGCCATCAATTATGGTTTTGGAGATGTAGAAGAGACCGGTATCCTGATTGCCGTTGACGAAATCCTTGAAGAGAAACGGATGCGCCACATCGAATCGTTCGTGAAGAACGATCCGGAAGATTGCCAGATAACTTCCGGGGTGAATAAAGTTTTCACACCGAAAGTAGTTACACCGCAGGAAGACTGTTCCCGTTGATTTTACGATAAAGATCCAGGGCAAAGACATCGGTCATGCCCGAAATATAATCGAGCACCGCCTGTACTCTCTCGTAGAGTGCAGGCGCTTTTATATTATATTGCCCTGATACACGGTTAATAAGCAGTTGTGAATAGGCTTTCTCCGGCGAAGTGACAGCATCTATCATTAACTCAAGAAGCGTGTTGATGACTCGGAAACCTGCTAACTCAATGTCCAGTACGTCCCGTGAACGATAAATTTTGCTGAAAGATACCTCCGAACAATGCTTGTATGCTTTTCCCGGACGTTCTGATATATGCTTGATCAGGGCTCCTTCGAAGGTCCCTGAAAGTATTTCGGTTTCGTTATTTAAAAATACCTGGGTGCACTCCTTTATCAATAACCCGATAACTGATGAGCGGAGGTAAGCTATCTGTTCGTTCGTATCTTTGACAATGTCGAATGTTTTTCGGATACGTGCCTGGCGTTCATCTGCGAAATAAGCCAACAACAGTTCTTTAGTTTCTTCTGTGGTAAGGATTTTCAATTTATGGGCATCCTCGATATCCATCATCTGGTAACAGATGTCATCGGCAGCTTCTACCAGATAGACCAACGGGTAACGTACGTATTTTAAAGGACGGTCGCTGAGTTGAATAAGACCCAGTTCCGTTGCGATACGGCGAAATCCTTCTTCTTCGGTGGTGAAGAATCCGAATTTGGATTTATTTCCTGCGAGACTCGATGAAAAAGGATATTTTACGATAGAGGCCAAAGTTGAATAAGTCAGGACAAATCCGCCTTTCCGACGTCCTTCGAATTGGTGTGTCAACAACCGGAACGCATTTGCATTCCCCTCAAAATGTGTCAAATCATCCCATTCCATCGGTGAGAACTTCTCTTGGAGCTGTGCTCCTTTTTCTTCTGAAAAGAAGGTAGAAATGGCCTTTTCACCGGAGTGACCGAAAGGTGGGTTACCCAGGTCGTGCGCCAGACAGGCGGCAGAAACGATGGAACCGATCTCAGGCAAAAAGGAGTCTTGCAGTTCGGGCTGCCGGGCAAGCATCGCTTTCGATACATCGTTGCCTAATGAACGTCCTACACAAGATACTTCAAGGCTATGTGTAAGTCGATTATGAACAAAAATACTGCCCGGAAGCGGAAAAACCTGGGTTTTGTTCTGAAGTCTTCTGAAAGGGGCGGAGAAGACAAGACGGTCATAGTCCCGCTGAAACTCCGAACGATTTTCCTGACGCTCTTCGTGAAACTCTTCCATGCCGAAACGCTTAGCTGAAATCAATCTTTTCCAGTCCATCATGATCTTTACAATTTGGTATTTGCACATTATTTAACTGCAAAAGTATGAATTTTAGGCTCAAATTGCGTATTTTCGCCCGTTAAATAGTAAACAGACTGAATATGAACATACAAGTAATCAATAAATCGAAGCACCCGCTTCCCGCATACGCGACCGAACTTTCTGCAGGAATGGATATCCGCGCTAATATTTCCGAACCTATTTCTTTGGCTCCCATGCAACGCTGCCTGGTTCCTACAGGACTGTTCATAGCTCTTCCAAAGGGATTTGAAGCGCAAATTCGTCCTCGGAGCGGACTGGCTTTGAAGAAAGGGATTACTGTGCTGAATTCTCCCGGTACAATTGATGCAGATTACCGTGGGGAGATTTGCATAATCCTGGTAAATCTTTCGGCTGAGACGTTTGTCATAGAAGATGGGGAGCGTATTGCACAGATGGTCATTGCACGCCACGAACAAGCTGTATGGAAAGAAGTTGAGGTACTGGACGAAACGGAACGCGGTGCGGGTGGTTTCGGACACACCGGAAGAGGATAGATGTTCGGTCGAATCAATAATTGTAATAAAATGAAAATAAATAAATTGCTTTTCGGAATGCTGCTGCTTCTATTGGCTTCCTGCGGTTCATCCCGCAAGGTGCAGAAACAATCGGAGCAAGTTGCCGTTCAGGAAATAAATCTCGCTCCGGAGCAGCAACGTAAATATGACTATTTCTTTCTTGAAGCATCGCGCCTGAAAGTGAAAAAGGAGTATACGGCCGCCTTCGACCTGTTACAACATTGTTTGGCTATTAATCCAACCGGTTCGGCAGCTCTATACGAGATTTCCCAGTATTATCTTTTTCTTAAACAAGTGCCGCAGGGGCAGGAAGCATTGGAGAAAGCAGTTGCTTATGCTCCTGATAATTACTGGTATAGTCAGGCATTGGCCAGTCTGTACCAACAGCAGGATCAGAAAGAAAAAGCGATCGGAATACTCGAAAAGATGGCGACACGTTTTCCCGCTAAACAAGATCCGTTGTTCAACCTGCTCGATTTATATAATCAGAAGGAAGACTATGGCAAAGTTATTTCTACCCTAAACCGTATAGAGGAAAAAATGGGAAAGAATGAGCAGATCACAATGGAGAAATTCCGTATCTATCTGCAAATGAAGGATGACAAAAAGGCTTTTGAAGAAATAGAGAGCCTGGTCAATGAGTATCCGATGGACTACCGCTATCAGGTGATTCTGGGCGATGTCTATATGCAGAATGGCAAGAAGCAGGAAGCTTATGATACTTATAAAAAAGTTCTTGCCGCAGAACCGGACAATCCGATGGCATTGTTTTCATTGGCTTCGTATTACGAGCAGACCGGACAGAAAGAACTGTTTGAACAACAGATGGATACTTTGCTACTGAACCGGAAAGTACCTTCGGATACAAAGGTGAATGTGATGAGGCAGTTTATCGTCCAGAGCGAACAGGAGGGAAAAGACAGTACACAGGTTATCGGACTCTTTGACCGGATGATGCAGATGGATATGGATGATGTGCAAATTCCGATGCTTTATGTACAGTATCTACTATCCAAAGGGATGGAGGCACAGTCTATTCCGGTATTGGAGCAAGTAGTACAGATAGATCCTACCAATAAAGCTGCACGCATGACTCTATTAGGTTCCGCCATCCGGAAGAATGATTATGAACAGGTGATTAAGATCTGTGAGCCGGGGATTGAGGCAACCCCGGATGCTTTGCCGTTTTATTTTTATCTGGCTATTGCATATAATCAGGCCGAACGTTGGGACGATGTACTGGAAGTCAGCCGGAAAGCACTGGAACATGTCACTCCGGAGAGTGACAAGCAAATGGTCTCCGATTTCTATACAATTACGGGTGATATATATCATACCAAAAAGTTGATGAAGGAGGCGTATGCAGCGTATGATTCGGCTTTGGTATACAATCCGTCCAATATCGGTGCACTAAATAATTATGCTTATTATTTATCGGTAGAGCGCAGGGATCTCGATAAGGCGGAGGAGATGAGTTATAAAACCGTAAAAGCCGAACCGAGCAATGCTACTTATCTGGATACTTATGCCTGGATTCTTTTTGAGAAGGGAAACTATGCTGAGGCCCGTATCTATATTGACGATGCCATCAAGAATATTAAACCGGAAGAAGAGAGCAGCGTGGTGTTTGAACATTGTGGGGATATCTATTTTATGACCGGTGACGTAGAAGGTGCCTTGAAATATTGGAAGAAAGCACTCGAACTGGGTACTGAATCGAAAACACTTAAACAGAAAATAGAAAAGAAGAAATACATTGCGGAATGAAAGGATGTATGTTTAAGAAATCTGTTATCAGACAGTCATACCTGCTGCCTTTACTACTTTTGGTAATGCTGCTTGCGGGTTGTAAAACATCGAAGGTTGTCAAGACCGCACCGGTGGAACCGGCTTACCTTTCGTCTAAGCTGCAGCTGACAGTGCCTAACAAAAACGGCAGTATTACTGTAAGTGGCAGTATGAAAATGAAAAGTGGCGAACGGATTCAGCTGTCTGTCCTGATGCCGGTGTTCCGTTCGGAAGTAATGCGCATGGAGGTCACTCCGGATGAAGTATTGCTGATAGACCGTATGAATAAACGTTATGTACGGGCAACCCGTGATGAACTGAAAGAGTTATTGCCTGAGAATGCCGATTTCGACCGGTTAGAGAAACTTTTGTTCAAAGCTTCCCTTCCGGGAGAGAAGAACGAGCTTACAGGACGTGAACTGGGGATTCCTTCTTTGGAGAAAGCCAAAGTGAGACTGTCTGATTTTTCGACCGCCGAATTTGAATTAATCCCCACCGAGGTATCATCCAGGTATACTCAGGTGGCATTAGAAGACTTGTTAAAAATGCTGATGAAACTATGAACCGCTTTCTTTTGATTCTGGTAAGCTGTCTCTGTTTGACAACTGTTGTTTCAGCTCAGTCCAATAAACTGATTAAGGAGCTGGAGAGTAAGCGTGGTGCCTTGCAACAACAGATTGCGGAGACTGAGTCATTGCTGAAGAATACGAAGAAAGATGTAGGTAGCCAGTTGAACGGGCTTGCTGCCCTTACCGGACAGATAGAGGAGAGAAAGCGCTATATCATTGCCATGAACAATGACGTAGAGACTGTCGGTAAAGAAATCTCCGGATTGGAGCGTCAGCTCAGAGGGCTTCAGCGTGACCTGAAAGATAAAAAGAAGAAATATGAGTCATCCGTGCAGTACTTGTATAAGAATAAATCGGTTGAAGAGAAACTGATGTTTATCTTTTCTGCCAAAAGCCTTGGACAGACTTACCGGCGCCTCCGTTATGTGAGAGAATATGCTACTTATCAACGTCTGCAGGGAGAAGAGATCCTGAAGAAGCAGGAACAGGTGAACCGTAAGAAGAAAGAGCTTCAGCAGGTGAAAGCCGCTAAAGAAAACCTGTTGCGGGAACGGGAGAGCGAAAAGGCTAAACTGGAAGCACAGGAGAAAGAGAAACGTGAGATGGTGGCTAACCTTCAGAAGAAACAGAAAGGGCTGCAAAGCGAAATTAATAAAAAACGGCGTGAGGCTAACCAGCTGAATGCAAAAATCGACAAGCTGATCGCAGAAGAGATAGAGCGTGCCCGCAAGCGTGCCGAAGAAGAAGCTCGCCGGGAAGCAGCCGCCCGCCGGAAAGCGGCTGCCAAAGAGGACAAGACCTCCTCAACGGGAAGTGGCACTGCTCCGGCAAAGAAAAAGGCGGCGCCTTTGGAAAGTTTCACTATGAGTAAGGCCGACCGGGAACTTTCGGGTAATTTTGTGAGTAACCGGGGCAAACTGCCGATGCCTATCACAGGTCCTTACATCATTACCAGCCATTACGGACAATATGCCGTGGAAGGATTACGTAATGTGAAACTTGATAATAAAGGAATTGATATACAAGGCAAGCCGGGTGCACAGGCACGTGCTATCTTTGATGGTAAAGTAGCAGCCGTGTTCCAGTTGAATGGGCTTTTTAATGTACTCATACGTCACGGGGATTACATTTCGGTATATTGTAACCTCTCGTCTGCTTCTGTGAAATCCGGTGATACGGTAACCACCAAGCAGGCTATCGGTCCGATTTTCTCAGACGGTAGTGACAATGGACGGACTGTCTTACATTTCCAACTGCGCAGAGAGAGGGATAAGCTGAACCCCGAACCGTGGTTGAACCGGTGACGCTTTCATTGGGTAAATAGGCACATACATAACAACAAGTCGTTTTTTTAATCTTAAATGAATACAACACATGCGAATCATCACTCTACTAATTACTTTATTTGCTTTTGGGATAACACCGTTGCAGGCATTCTCCTATTTCTCTTTTAAGAAGTATCAGGTAGAAGACGGATTATCACATAACACAGTCTGGTGTGCCATGCAAGACAGCTATGGTTTTATCTGGCTGGGCACGAGCGACGGTTTAAATTGTTATGACGGGCGAGGCAACAAGGTTTACAGAAATATCCTGAATGATAAATTTTCGTTAGAGAATAACTTTGTGCAGGCGCTTTTTGAGGAAGAGAACCAGAACATTTGGGTCGGAACCAATTGGGGACTTTATATCTATGACCGGGAACATGATCGTTTCACCAATTTCGACAAGAAAACCCGGTATGGAGTCTTTATCAGCAGTGAGATTAAGAAAATTATAAAGACCGAGAGCGGATTAATCTGGATTGCCACTTTAGGACAGGGATTGTTTATCTATGATCCCAAGACCGATGTGTTGACACAAAACAGCCTTCAGACTTCTTTTATATGGGATGTCTGTGAAAGTAACTCCCGCCACATTTATGCTTCTTCCTTACAAGAAGGTCTGCTTTGTTTCGATGAGAACGGCAAATTTCTGCAATCTTATCCTCTTATATCCGTGGGGAATAATCCCGATAATTACCGTATTAACTGTTTACTTGATATTCGCAGCGATATCTGGTTCGGAGCCGGAAGCAATCTGCTGTATTGTCTGAACGAGCGCACCGGAAAATTGGACTGTTATAATGCTTCCCATCTGAATTTTGGTGTTATTCGTTGTCTGTTAAGTTATTCGGAAATAGAACTTCTGGTAGGTACTGACAACGGGCTTTACCTTTTTGATTTGCGTGATAAGACTTTTTCGCGGATCGATAACCCATCAGATCCCAGAAGCTTGAGTGACCAGTCGATCAATGCTATGATGCGTGATGCAGAAGGGGGAATTTGGGTGCTGACTAATCTCGGAGGAGTAAATTATCTGGCTAAGCCTACCAAAAGATTCGACTATTATCCTCCTGTCTACCGGGATGGGGGAGTAACTGCCGGGAAGGTGGTAGGCCCTTTTTGTGAGAATGCTGCCGGAAATATCTGGGTGGGTACCCGCGACGGTTTATGCTTCTTCGACGTGTCCACTCATCAGTTGACCGCTTATCCGATCGGTGGGAGAGCGGATAAAAAATATGACATACGCTCTTTGTTGCTGGATGGTGACCGTTTGTGGATAGGCACTTATGCCGAAGGCTTGAAGGTACTCGATCTCCGGACCGGGCATGTGAAGTCGTATAATCATCTGCAGGACACCCCGAACACGATTTGCAGTGACGATGTTTTGGCTGTCTACAAAGACCGTAGCGGAGATATTTTTGTCGGGACCAGTTGGGGCCTGTGCCGTTACAATCCTCAGGAAGATAACTTTTCAACCATCACTACGGTAGGATCGATGGTATCTGTGGTCGATATTCTGGAGGACATGTATGACAATTTGTGGATTGGCACGTCCAACAGTGGGGTGTTCCGCTTTAACACACGGAACGGACACTGGAAACATTTCCAGCACGAAAGGAATGATTCGACTACCATTACCAACAATTCCGTGATTACACTGTTTGAGGACCTGAAAGGTACCATGTGGGTTGGTACGAACGGTGGAGGGCTTTGTTCATTCGATCCGAAGACGGAGACATTTGTTGACTTTGATCCGGACAATACCATATTGCCCAATCGGGTCATCTACTCCATTGAGCAGGATAAGACGGGCGATTTCTGGATATCAAGCAATGCGGGACTGATAACGATTAACCCGATCACCAAGCAGCATTTCCGCCAGTTCACGGTCAATGACGGTCTGCAAGGTAACCAGTTCACTGCCCAGTCATCCTTGAAGACGACAAGTGGCAAACTCTATTTCGGCGGAATCAGTGGGTTCAATTCTTTCGTTCCCGACCAGTTCATGGATAACCAGTACATCCCTTCTGTATATATCACCGAAATACGTCTGCCCTATACGACAGATGAACGGGTGGTACAGGATATTCTTCATCTGGAAGAGCCTCTTTATCGTGCCAAGACCATTACGTTGCCTTACGAATATAATACTTTCTCGGTTAGCTTCGTTGCCTTGAGTTATGAAGATCCGTTGAAGAACCGTTATTCCTACCGCTTGAAAGGGGTGGACAAAGAGTGGGTGGTCAATTCAGAACTGAATACGGCTTCTTACACTAATTTGCCTCCGGGTAAATATGTTTTCGAAGTAAGAGGTTCGAATAATGATCATAGGTGGAACGATCAGACTACCTCTCTTCTGATTGTAATCACGCCTCCATGGTGGCTGACTACATGGGCATACTGCATCTATACGCTTCTTCTGATCGGACTTGCCTATTATGCAGGCTGGCGATGGAACCGATATGTGAAGAAGAAGTACAAACACCGGATGGAAGAGTATCAGACTGCAAAGGAGAAAGAAGTCTATAAATCAAAGATTAGTTTCTTTATCAATCTGGTACACGAGATCCGTACCCCGTTGAGCCTGATCCGTCTTCCTCTTGAAAAATTGCTGGAGGATAAGCGGGAAGGACGGGATGCCAAGTACTTGTCGGTGATCGACCGGAATGTTAATTACCTTTTGGGGGTCACCAATCAACTGCTCGATTTTCAGAAGATGGAGAACGGCGGAGTACAGTTGAATTTGAAGAAGTGCGATATCAATCAGTTGGTAAGCGATGTTCATGGGCAATTCACAAGTCCTGCCGAACTGAAAGGCATCTCGGTGGTGCTTGATCTGCCGGAAGGTGAGATTTTTGCCTCGGTGGATCGCGAAAAGGTTTGCAAGATTATTGTCAACCTGATAGGTAATGCGGTGAAATATGCCCAAAGCCGTATCGATATTAAATTGGTATCTTCCGGTGAGGGTTTTCGGGTTTCGGTGAGTGATGATGGTCCAGGTATTCCGGATGCTGAGAAGCAGAAAGTGTTTGAGGCCTTCTATCAGGTAAAGGACGGTAAATCGGGTGCGGTTGGCACAGGCATCGGACTGGCCTTCTCCAAGTCATTGGCTGAAGCCCATCATGGTACCTTAAGTCTCGAGGACAGCGTATATGGCGGTTCTTCTTTCGTGCTCACTTTGCCTTGGGGCGAGGAGGTGGTTTCTGAAGAGCCCGAGGTGCTGATGCCGGAAAGCCAGAATCCGATTGCCGAAGAATCGGTTTCCGAGGTGCCGGGCAGTAAGTTTACCATCCTGCTGGTAGAAGATAACGTAGATCTGTTGAATCTGACGCGGGAGTCACTGAGCACCTGGTTTAAAGTCTTGAAAGCCCAGAACGGCCGGCAGGCGCTTGAAGTGCTTGCCAATGAAACGGTAGACGTGATTGTCAGCGACGTGATGATGCCTGAGATGAATGGTTTGGAGTTGACGGCTAAAGTCAAGACAGATATTGAATACTCCCATATTCCTGTCATCCTGCTGACGGCAAAAACTACGTTGGAAGCTAAGGTTGAAGGTTTTGAGTATGGAGCGGACGTGTATATCGAAAAGCCGTTCTCCATCCGCCAGTTGCACAAACAGATTGAAAACCTGCTGAAGTTGCGCCAGTCGTTCCATAAAATGATGACCGAATTGTCCGGCAACAGTGGAGCTTCGCCCGTCAGTCTCGTAGAATATTCCGTTTCGCAGAAAGATTGCGAACTGATGGCTAAAGTGCGGGCAGCCGTCGAGGCGCAGCTCTCTGATGAGCATTTCTCTGTCGACACATTGGCGGAGTCCCTCAATATGAGCCGTTCCAACTTTTATCGCAAGATAAAGGCACTGGCCGGCATGCCGCCCAATGACTATCTGAAGACGATTCGCTTGAACAAGGCTGCCGAGTTATTGAAAAACGGGGTACGCATTACCGACGTGTGTGAGCAGATTGGTTTCAGTTCTTCGTCTTATTTTGCCAAATGCTTTAAGATTCAGTTTGGAGTGTTGCCCAAGGATTATCATTGATCATCTTCTGCGATGAATACTATTTTACGAAAATATTTGCTGAAAGATGGCTTGGTCCGGCCTTTCGGAGCCTTCCCGGAGAGGGGAGGATTTATGTGTACGCGCGGTAAGTCTGCGCATATACGCAGATTTATTTTCGTCTATGCGTAAATCCGAATCCTTCAGAAAGGTGCTTTAGGGCGTTTTGGAGAGAGAAAGAGTGATCGGGGCGGAGCGGGGAGTAGCGGTATCCCCTGTTCCGCTTTTATAGATAGAAGTCGGGATGATTCTTAATTTTTATAAATTAAATACCGGCCGGAGAGGTGTCTTTCACTTCTCATTGATCCCTTCTTTGCGAGGTTTTCCCAGGAGAGGCATTCCATCGGTATCCCAGCTTATTTTTTGCAGGCGGGGACTGCGTGAGTCTGTTGCGCCCGGAGCGTCATTCGGGATTCTTCGGGCATGATAAAGCATATACCATTCCTTTCCGTCCGGCGAAGGTACGAAAGAAGGGCTGCCCGGTCCGAAGACACTGTCTTCGGGTTGTTGTTCAAAGACAGGCGTGTCCAGCTTCTTCCACGATGCGGCGTCTGTCAGGTCGCTGCCGGCATCGGCACTCAGCCGTCCGATGCAGTAATAAGGGGTCCAACTTCCGCTTGCACAGTAGTATATCAACACTTTGTCCTTGTTTTTCGGCTCAAAGAACTGTGGGGCTTCGTTGACGTGGATCGGATAGGCCGTTTTACTGCCGTCGGGCGAAATCCATTGACGTTCCCATTCATACTCCGGTTCCGAAATCATCACTCTGTCCGACGAGAGTGTCCATGGATTCTCCATCTTGGCTATGTAGATGCATTGGGTTTCGGCCTCGATCCGTCGTTTGGGCCATCCGCACCAGATGAGGTAACGTTCTCCTCGGTGCTCAAACGTACTGGCATGGATTGCCCAGTTATCGTCTTTGTCCGTTTTGATCCGCCCTTTCATCACAAACTCACCCTCCAGCGGGTTGGCTGAGACATTTTCGATCACATAGATGTGGTGATTATCCATATTGCCGTCGTCCGCGGCGAAGTATACGTACCATTTTCCGTCAATCCGGTGTATTTCAGGTCCCCAAAGGTGATACGAACTGGACATTTCCTTCGGTATCCACACCTCTTTTCGGGTTGCATGTTCCAGATCGGTGATATCATTCGTTTCCCAAAGGATGATTTTATTCTCGGCTCCTTGTGTATAGTAATATTTACCTTCGTGAAAAACAGCCCATGGTTCTGCTCCCACGGGCAGTAGGGGGTTGGTATAGGTGGCTCCGGAAGGGACCTCCTTGGATGCGGGAGCCTTTTTGTTTTGACAAGCCGGACAGCAGATGAGTGCCAGCAAGAGCAATGGGATATGTATGAGTTTCATAGGCTTGGGGTTTACAACAACGTTACAAATATAAATACCTTTTGAGGGGGCTGAAGGCGGAGAGGGGCAAGTTTAGGCTATTTTAACGTGAATCGGTCGACCACGCGGAGGGCACAGAGTTCCACAGGGAATCTATTTCTTAGTTAAACAAGAGATTAAAACTTTGTGGAACTCTGTGGTGGGCCGATGGCGTCAGAGCTCGCTGATTTCCGAATACAGCTCAATCATGCAGGAGTTTTCCAGCAAGCTTTTGAACTTGTCTTTACGGTTGCCCGACCAGTCGTTGTTCAGCAATCCGTTTTCGTCACGGGTATACTGCCAGGCATAGTCCGCATTGTCTATCATGGCTTTCACGTAAGTATCATCTTTATCAACCTCGTAAAGAGCTTTCAAGCCGCGGAAGAGGATGACGTTGAACCACGGACTTGACGGAAAGAACTTCATTTCCCCTTTTACCGTAGGCTGCGGTTTCAGGAAATGCCGGCAGGCACCTTTGGCCGTCTGCTGTGCGTCTTTCAGGTACTGTTCGTCTCCGGTAGCCTGATAGAGCAGTACGCCTGCTTGGATCATCTGTCCGCTGTTGTACGTATATTTGGCATAACCGATTTTTCCTTGCAGATTTTTATTGTCCCAGTAGACAAAATCAGACGGGTCACGGAGGTTATCACGTGTCCACTGGTAAGTTGCCTTGGCTTGGTCGAGGTATTTTTTCTCTTTGGTCAGCTTGTAGAGCTTCATGCAGAGAACTGTTGCAGGAGCATTCGAACAAGTATTCTTTGATTCCTTTTTCTGTTCGCACCAGTAGATACCGCCTCCCAGATCATCCGACCATCCGGAATAGATGTAATCGTGCAAGGCAATGGCTTTCTTCAGGTATTCCTTATTCTTTGTGGCTGCGTAATAGTCGCAGAAGTCAATCGCTACCCAATCATTGTCGTCGTAGTAACGGTCATTCTGGCCGGCAAAGGCGGGATAAGACTGATAACACTCCGGTTGGCGGGTAGTATCCCAGTACAAGTCGAGTCCGGGCTTGATCTGCTTGTCCATCAGTTTCTTGTACTTTTTGTCGCCGGATGTTTTATAGAGCGATACACAGCCTGACACCATTGCCGAATAAGGCCACAGGAAAGATACTTCTTGTTGGGTAACTTCTGAGCCGGTGTTGGCTGTATACGTGATCTGTTGATTCGGATTTTGTGGATAAGTTTCCATCAGCAATCCATACTTTTTTACCTCATAGAGAGACAGTACCCGTTGGAGGAGTGAATCGGCTCTCTGAAGGTAGATTTTACCTCCCAACTGTGCCGATAAACAGGCAGGAACCAGCAAGAAGGTGAGGGCAATGAATGATTTTCTCATATTTATATTCAAATAATGGCGATCGGTGGTTGGGCAGGTGGCACGGCGTTCACAGGGGTTAATCCGGTGAGCGGGCTGTGCGACTCGACAATAACTCAACTACTGATTCGCATAAACAGTAAAATTGTAGATTGCAGTCGAGAGCTTCCCGGGGTGCAAGGACCTTTTCACCACAGGCAACACAGGTTATTCATGTTGACCATTCGTGACTTAGAAGTCACTCTGTGTTACCCTGTATCCTCTGTGGTGAGTTTTGGTACATCCCCGGGCGCGAGGCTCCCTTCTTTACTTTATTTTCTCGAAGATAGCTTTGATCCGTTTCATATCCAGTTTGGGAGTACGGTCGTAATAGTAGATACCGTTCTTCTCCTGTTCCACGTCGGTCAGCTGTGTATAGCAGAATCCCGTCACGTGCGGTGAGTCGATAAAGGCATCGATCTGACCTTCCAGACGTTTGTAGAATGCTTCTGCATTTTCCGGCATGCCTCCGTATCCCCATGAATTTTTCCGGTCTTTCTCTGCCATCCAGGGGATACCTCCGAACTCGTCAACCATGTAAGGTTGTCCTTCGTAAACAGCCAGAAAGTCTTTGTCGCGTGCATTACGATAAGGCTCTTTGCCTTCTTCCATTTTTAGCTGTTCAGTCAGTTTGGCACGATCCTGTTCGTAGTTGTGTACGCTCCAGATATCTGTTATCACATGGTTATCACCACTGGCATCGTTTACCGGACGAGTCGGGTCGATAGCTTTGGTAATGTTGTATACGTCACGTACCAGACGGACATAAGCATCTGGACCGCCACCCCAAGTTTCATTGAAAGGAGTCCAGGTTACGAGTGAGGGATGATTGCGGTCACGAACCACTACTTCACTCCATTCACCCAAGAAGTTGCGTGCAGCCAGCTCCTTGTTTACATCCAGCATCCAGCTTGCCGATTCTCCCCAAGTGATGTAGCCTAACTTGTCGGCCCAGTAATAATATCTCTCTTCAAATACTTTCTGGTGAAGACGTGCCCCGTTGAAACCGGCTTCTTTTCCCAGTACGATGTCATTCTTCAGGTCTTCATCGCTCGGAGCTGTCCAGATACCTTCCGGATAGAATCCCTGATCGAGTACCAGGCGTTGGAAATAAGGTCGGTTGTTCAGATAGAAACGTCCGTTGGCTGTGTGCACTTTGCGCATACCGGCGTATGATTTCACTTCGTCCAGTACGTTGCCTTTAGCGTCCTTTACCTGATAAATGAGATCGTACAAGAACGGATCTTCCGGCGACCATAGCTTCATATTCTTCACCGGCAGAACTACTACCGAACTGTTGGCACAATTTACACTTTTCTTGGCAACGGTTTTATTTCCGTCTTTCAAAGTGATTTCCAATGTGTTGGCCGATTCATTATAAAATTCCGGTTCGATGACCAACTGTTTCTGGTCGATGTCCGGGCGTACGAATACCGACTTCAGACCATTGGCTGAGACAGCTTCCATCCATACAGTCTGCCAGATACCGGTAGTACGGGTATAAGAGCAGCCTCCCGAATAATAGTTACCGCATTGCTTTCCTCCGGTCTGTAGTCCGGAACGGAGATCATCTTGTACGAATACCACCAGATTGTGAGTCTTTCCGGGTACTACATAGCGAGTCAGGTCTACGGCAAACGAAGACGAACCGCCAAAATGACGTTGTACGAATTTACCATCGATGTAGATTTCTGCACAATAGTCCACAGCACCGAAGTTCAGGAATATCTTTTTCCCATTCCAGTCCGATGGGACGGCAATATTGCGTTGATACCACATCTGTTCGATGAAATCGGTATAGCCTACTCCCGAAAGTTTACTTTCCGGGCAGAAGGGTACAGTGATGTTTTTATCAAACTTCTCTGCCGACTGCAGGCGGCGGTCTTTTCCTGATTTACCAAAATCGAAATCGAATGTCCAGGTCCCGTTCAGGTTTACCCATTGTTCCCGTTCGAACTGTGGACGGGGATACTCCGCTCGCGGAGTATCTGCACTGAAACAGGACCAGCTGTTCAGCATGAATAGCATTGCTGCTGCTAAAAGTTTTTTCATTGTAATTGTGTGTTTGGGTCCTTCTTCCCCCTCCACTTGCAGGTAGGGGAGAAAGGAGGACTTGTGTATGAATATTGAGTTTATTATTATAATGGTTCGGAGTGGTTATTCACCTCTCGATCGGGAGGCTCCCACTACCGGAAATTCCGTTATTCTTAATGTAGTGCATCCATAAGGAATCAGGGTGATTTCTGTTTCCGGCCCTTCGCCTCCGCTACAGAAAGAATAAGGTTGAGGCCCTGCCATTTCGTTGTAAAGTTTCCATGAAGGTACCAACCTTGCTTTCATCCGTATTTCTATCGGAGCATTTTCCTTATTCCAAGGGAATACGGAAGATTGCTTTTCCGTATGAATCGTTACACGGGCATGTTCGTTCGCTTGGTTACGGTTGAAATCAACCAATCCATAGTTCCATGCTTCGGTTGGAGTCACTGCATAATAATACGGACCATACCAAGGTTCCTCAAACTTTTTCTTTTCCCATTTTTCTTCCATCTTCAAAGCAAATACCAACGGACCGCGTTCAATGGTTACCGAATTTTCATACCAAGTGCTGGCAGTGACTTCCATCGGCAGATGAAGTTCTACCCGGTCTCCTTTTTTCCAGTTGCGGTTGATAATGGCCATCCGGCCTCCTTCGGCATGTTGAAGGAGTTGTCCGTTGACTGATATTCCAGCTTGTTTGCACCATTTCGGGATACGTAATTGGAGAGCGAAGTTTACTTCTTTCCGTTTTTTATCCATTGATTGAAGGGAGAAACTGATTTTGTCATCCATCGGATAATAGGTTTCTTCACTGAAAGTTACCGTACACCCGTCCGCTACTTTGGCCGTCACTTCCGATGGAGCGTATGCCGTAACAGCCAGTCCGCCGTCAGGAGTGGCATACCAGAGGTTTTGGGCGAATTTAGGCCATCCTTGGTGCATGTTCGATGCGCAACAAGGATATCCTGTCAATAGTCCGAAACAGTTGTCCGTTCCTCCATGATCCTGATCGAAGTTGCGGCGGTGGCGTGTCACCATCACCTGATTGGCTTGCTGGAAATATTGTTTCGTCATGAAATCGTCAGAAATTTGGGTAGGCAGTGCATTGAATGCAATCCGTTCCAGATGGTCGGCGAAATCGATATCACCTGTGATCTCTACCATTTTCTCCAGCGAATACATCAGTTCCACTGCCGAACAAAGTTCGGAACCCTGAGTTGGATTATTACCATGCAAAGCTTCGTCACCGCCATACATACCCTGAGGTTGTCCGTGAAACTGGCGAATATCACTGAAAGCACGTTTCACTGCATCGAGATATGCTTTGTCCGGTTCTTGTTGATAATAGATGACAGGTTCTTTGATGCCTTGCGCCAGGTTGACGCAATGAATTGTGTTGATGCGTCTCAGGTCACCCCGGTTCACCATGTCTACAAAACTAAAACTCTGTTTATGGATCAGTTTGCCAAGATCAAGGAGGAACGAATCTCCGGTGATATTATAAAGCCAATACACAGCCTGAAGATTATCACAAGCACGGAATTCTGCCCAAAAGGTCCAGTTGCCCAGTGGTTTTTCCGGTAAAGTTTTCAGTTGGTAGCGGAAATAGTTGGTCATGAACCTGATAACCCGCTGGTCATTGGTGGCGGAATAATATTGTTGAAGTATCTTTAACATTACCATGCGTGGCCACCAGTCGTGTGAGTTGTCCCGTTGTATGCCGGCTTCTCCCGGATAGTCTTTGGCCGGGCCAAAGAATCCGTCTTCCCGCTGGCTATTTAAAGCCCATTCTATCCAGGGTTGCACTTTAGCTTTCAGCTGTGCATCGTCCAGGATATATGCCAGTGGAAGTAATCCGTCAATCCAATACGGTCCTCTTTCCCATTGGTCACCGTCGCCGCCGAGCCAACCGTTGCGTTCGCCCATCACTAACGGATACAGTTTGTCCATTTGCCCGGTTGCCCCGTTTTTCTGCCTGACCAGCATTTCCTGCAGCCATCCTTTAGCTTTGATACTGCCCAATGGCAGTTCCATAAAAGGCTTGCGCACCAACGGATAGCGGTTGTTGGTATAATTTTCGGGGGTATCGGCCCGGAGCCCGCTTCCTAAAGAAGAGAAGCAGAGACTCAGTCCGATAAGCAGATATGTAAACGTATTCTTTTTCTTCATGAGTGTTTTTCTATTAATGTTTGGGTACAGAAAGTTTTATTCTCTGGTGTTCGGGAAAGCGGAAACACGCAGCCTGGCTGCTCCCATCGGTATCAGTGTAATTTCCTCTTTCTCTCCTTTCGGTGCATCCATTTCAGGGAGTTCGCTGCACAAATCGTATTGGTCGATGATCCATGAAGGAACTTTCCGTCCGATGGCTTTTACTTCAATCGGTGTACTTGCTACGGTGAACGGGAAGTTATCTGCCGGCCATTCTTTGCGTACTACTTTAAAGTCTTTCAAAGGTTCGTTCTTACCGAGTACCAATGCGTAGTTCCAAGGAGTTTTTGCATAGATCTCGTATGTCGGCCATTGGCTGGCGTCGGCGCCTTTCTGCCATTTAGAGTCACCGATAGCCGTAGCGCGGCTGTCCTTTTTCACATAATCTTCGTCAATTATCAGTGACATTGTCAACGGACCGTAGTCTACGCTTACACTGTTTTTGTTCACTTGCCATGTACGCATCGAAAGTTGCATCGGCAGTTGAATCTCCACTTGGTCATTGTCTTTCCATTCGCGATTGATGCAGGCATATTGTCCGGTTTCGGGGTTGGCCGCTACCTTCTTGCCGTTAACAAAGATAGTCGCACCCTCTGTCCATGAAGGGATTCTCAGATAGAACGGGAAACTTACAGCTTTCGGAGTATTTACCGTAAACCGGATGGTTTCCTCGAAAGGATAATTCGTCTGCTCGTGAAGGCTTATTTCGTTTCCGTCACCCACTTTCACTGTTGCTTGGCAGGCGGCATACATGGCGGCCGCTACACCGTTATCCGGACTGGCCAGAATCAGATGTTCGGCATAGTAAGGCCATCCCTGTGCATGATTGTGCTGGCAGCAACGGCTACTGAAGGGATTCATTGCCAGGAAAGGTCCCCGGTTGTCGATGCCCGGATGATGGTTCTTTGAGTCACTGACAGTTTGATTGGGACAAGTGATATAACGCAAACCCTTGAAGTCCGGCATTACGGCAGCCGGATAACTGTTGAATGCCACCTCTTCGCAGTGTTCTGCCCAAAAAGGATCGCCGGTCATACACAGCATCAACTCGTCCGAGGCCATCTGTTCCACCAATCCGCAGGTTTCTACTCCCTGGCGCGGGTCAATTGATCCCATACGTGCATTTTCATCGGCACCGAACATACCGCCCGGCACTTGTCCGAAAGTACGGCGGATCAGGTTGTGCACATTATAAGATGCTTTCAGCAGGGTCGAGTCTCCCGTCATCATATAATAGGTAGCCGGTTCGCGGAAACACTGCGCGATGTTCACGTTGTGCCAGTTTGGCAATGCCGACGGACGGGTCCAGTCTGCTGTGTTGCGGTGTATTTTCTCAGCCAGTTCCAGTAAGAACTGATCTCCTGTACGGTTATAGAGCCAATATACGCTTAACAGGTTGTCCCCGCCACGGCTGTTTTCCCAATAATCTTCCAGAAACTGTTCATCCGGTACACTCAGTTGCCATTTGAAGTAATTGGTCATCAGGTCAATAACCCGTTGATCATTTGAATATTCGTAATAGGATTGAAGACACCAGAGCATGATCATCTGTGCCCACAACTCTCTTTTTCCGTTTCGTTCGTTGATAGGACCGAAATATCCGTCAGGCTGTTGGCTGGCAAATGCACCTTCAAGCCATATCTTGGCCTCGTCGATCATTTTCTGATCCTTTAATATATAGGCCAGGTTTCCATATCCTTTCAGCCAGTAGGGAACCTCTTCCCATCCATGGTCTCCTCCTTGGGTCAGCCAGGCATTGTTCTCCTTACCCAGCCATGCGCTGATTTCATTCAGATGCCCCGTCAGTCCATCTTTCTGTAGTTCCAGATATTTCTTTAACCATCCTTCGGGTTGGATACTTCCTACAGGTAGTTTAATGAAGTTCATCGGTTTCAGTGGCAGGCGGTTTCCTACATAATTTACGTTGGTTTGTGCACAGTCGGGCCGATTCACTATAGCTACTGCCGATGATGATTGATCGGAAGTGCACGATGCTGCCAGTAATCCGGCGGTAATCAGGATTCCTGCCAGGCCTCCTTTCAGATTTTTCATCTTTTTCATGTTTGGGTGTTTTTACTTATGGTTATTATTTAGGGGTTATTTCGATACAAATCAGTAGCTTCGTCTGATATCATGCTACAAAGTTTGTGAATTCTGCATGAAATGTGTGAAACAAACTATTCAATAAATAGCAATTACTGACCAATAAGATGTGAAATACAGGTTCAGTGAACAATAGGAGCATAAAAAGAACAGTTTCTTTTGTTTATTGAGCAGTATTTATCCCTTTATTCAACGAAAATGTTTTTTCTTTGTAGCATCTTAATAACGAAAAGCTATGAAAACAAAGATCTACCTGCTATTTATTACTACCTTATTCTTCTGCGCCGGTTGTGGAAACAAGAACGGCGGGCAGAAACAGAGGTCGGTAAGTGCAGCAAAGGATACATATATAAATCCTTTGTTTCCGGAAGGAGCCGATCCGAGTGCTCTGTTCCATAATGGCAAGTATTATTATACACATGGGACAGAAGATAAAATCCTGCTTTGGGAAACGTCTGACATTACCGATATGGCTCACTCTGTTTGTAAAATGGTGTGGCGTCCGGAAGATCCGTCCAATTGTTGTCACCTCTGGGCACCGGAGATTCATTATATAAATGATAAATGGTATATTTATTATGCTGCCGATGATGGCAATACGGACAACCATCAGTTGTACGTACTTGAAAACTCTTCTCCCGATCCCATGCAGGGTAAATTTGAAATGAAGGGGAGCATTATGACCAATCCCGAATGGAATTGGGGTATACAAGCCACTACTTTCGAACATAAGGGAGTTCGTTATTTAGCCTGGTCCGGTTGGCCCAAGAGAAGAACCAATGCTGAAACTCAATGTATCTATATTGCCCGGATGAAAGACCCGTGGACACTTGACTCTCCTCGTGTCTTGATATCCAGACCCGAATATGAGTGGGAACGCCAGTGGGTAAATCCGGATGGTAGCCGTACGGCTTATCCTATTTATGTGAATGAAGGACCTCAGTTCTTCCATTCGAAGGATAATAAGACATTGATTCTCTATTATGCCGCCAGTGGTTCATGGTCACCTTATTATTGCATCGGAATGCTGACTGCCGATGCCGAAAGTGATCTGCTCGATCCGGCCTCTTGGACAAAAAGTCCGGTTCCGGTATTCCAGCAATCGTTGGAAAACGAAGTATACGGTCCGGGTGGTCTCTCGTTTGTTCCTTCGCCCGATGGCACGGAGTGGTATATGATTTACCATGCCCGTCAGGTAACCAACGGAGATACCGGTAGTCCTGAGACCCGCAATCCGCGGATACAGAAAATAGGATGGGATGCTAACGGAATGCCCGATTTAGGGATTCCGGTTCGTGCAGGAGTCGCCTTGCCGAAGCCTTCGGGTATTCCCTTGAAATAAAATAGTTATTTAGAACGTTTTTCCTTAGTTTGACAGGTAGCCGACTACCTGCCCGGGGAACGTATTGCGTAATCAATAGGTTAAACATAATTTGAAGACAATGAAAAAGAGCATTTTAATTGCAGTTCTGACAGCGTCGATAGCTACTTCCGCTTTTGCACAATGGAAACCGGCAGGAGACAAAATCAAGACAAAGTGGGCTGAGCAGGTGAATCCTGAAAATGTACTGCCCGAGTATCCGCGTCCGGTAATGGAACGGGGAGAGTGGAAAAACCTCAATGGTTTGTGGAATTATGCCATCACAGAAAAGGGAGCCGTTCCTTCGGCTTATGAAGGACAGATCCTGGTTCCTTTTGCCGTAGAGTCCAGCCTTTCAGGTGTTGGTAAGAAAGTAAGTCCCGATGAGGAACTCTGGTATCAGCGTACCTTCACTGTACCTGCCACTTGGAAAGGTAAAAAGGTGATGCTGAATTTCGGTGCTGTAGACTGGAAAGCCGATATTTGGGTGAATGATATTAAAGTAGGGCAGCATACCGGCGGATTTACTCCTTTCTCGCTTGACATTACAGCTGCTTTGGCTGCTAAGGGAGACAATAAGCTCGTAGTGAAAGTATGGGATCCGACAGACCGCGGACCTCAGCCTCGCGGCAAACAGGTGAACCGTCCCGAAGGTATCTGGTATACGGCCGTGACAGGTATCTGGCAGACTGTTTGGATGGAACCTGTGGCCGAACGTCATATAACGAATGTTCGTACTTCTTCGGATATCGACCGAAAGAAACTGACCGTAGATGTTGCTACCAGTACCGGTTGTCCTTCCGAAGTTATTGAAGTGAAAGTGTTCGATGGCAAACAATTGGTTGCTACCGGAAAAGGACTGAATGGCCAGACCATCGACATTCAGATGCCTGCCGATGCAAAATTGTGGAGTCCTGCCTCTCCGGCTCTTTATTCTATGCAGATTGCCCTGTTGAGCAACGGTAAAGTGACTGATAAAGTAGACAGTTACACAGCTATGCGTAAATATTCTACCCGCCGTGATAAGAACGGGATTGTACGCCTGCAACTGAATAATGAAGATGTGTTCCAGTTCGGTCCGCTCGATCAAGGATGGTGGCCCGACGGATTGTATACAGCTCCGACAGACGAGGCATTGGTGTATGACATCCAGAAAACCAAAGATTTCGGATTCAATATGATCCGTAAGCATGTGAAGGTAGAGCCGGCACGTTGGTATACACACTGCGATAAACTGGGTATCATTGTATGGCAGGATATGCCGAACGGCGACCGTGAACCGGAGTGGCAGATGTATAATTACTTCACGGGTAACGAGCTGAACCGTAGTGAAGAGTCGGAACATATTTATCGTAAAGAGTGGAAAGAGATCATGGATTATCTGTACAACTATCCTTGCATCGGTGTATGGGTTCCGTTCAATGAGCGTTGGGGACAGTTCAAGACCGAAGATATTGCGGCATGGACAAAGAAGTATGATCCTTCACGCTTGGTGAACCCGGCAAGTGGCGGCAATCACTTCCCTTGCGGTGACATTCTCGATTTGCATCATTATCCCAATCCGTCCCTCGACTTCTATGATGCCGGACGTGTTACTGTATTGGGTGAATATGGTGGTATCGGACTGGCATTAAACGAACACCTTTGGGAACCGAATCACAACTGGGGATACGTAAAGTTCAATTCTCCGGAGAAAGTAACGAAACAATATGTTGAGTACGGCAATGAATTGTACCGGTTGATTCAGCGAGGTTTCTCGGCTGCTGTCTACACACAGACCACTGATGTGGAAATGGAAGTGAACGGACTGATGACATATGACCGTAAGGTGATTAAGGTGAATGAAGCCCAGGTGAAGGCTATCAATACCAAGATATGCAATTCTTTAAATAAGTGATTAGAGTAGGGTGTCGATAGGTACACAAGTTTTTGATTAAGGTATAGATTGTTGAAGGATACGATTTTGAGTGAAACATACAAATAAATAAAATAATGAAAAAACTATTTGCAATGGCTTTAGCAGTCGGTATGCTATGTAATGCACAGGCAGCCGATTTGTACAAAGCGAGTAAAAATGTAGCTTTGCGTGCTCCGGCAGTGCCTCTCATCACTTCCGACCCTTATCTGTCCATCTGGTCGCCCACAGATGCACTGAATGAAAGCAGCACGATGCATTGGACCGGAACGGAACATCCTTTGTTGGGTGCCATACGTGTGGATGGGAAAACCTATCGTTTTATGGGCAAAGATAAGTTGAACCTTGAGACTCTTGTTCCGATGACGGATACCGATACCTGGCAGGGAAGTTATACTTTTGACCAGCCGGCTGCGGGATGGAATACCCTTTCGTTCAATGCTGCCGGATGGAAAGAGGGACAAGGTGCTTTCGGTACTCCCGATATGCCTCGTGTCCAGACTCGCTGGACTACTCCGGATATCTGGGTTCGTCGTGAATTTCAGATCAATGACGACCTGAACGGAGAAACCATCTATCTGAAATATTCGCACGACGATGTATTCGAACTCTACCTGAATGGTGAAAAGCTGGTTGCTACGGACTATTCATGGAACAACGACGTATTACTCGAACTATCGGACGCAGCCAAGAAGAAGCTGCAAAAAGGAAAAAACGTACTTGCCGCACACTGTCACAACACAACAGGAGGTGCTTATGTAGATTTCGGCCTTTATCGCCTGAACAAACAGACGACGGGCTTTGAGACGGCAGCCGTCCAGAAATCGGTAAGCGTACTCCCCACACAAACTTACTACACGTTTACTTGCGGTCCGGTGGAACTGGACCTGGTGTTTACCGCACCTTTGATGATGGACGACCTCGATTTGTTGTCTACTCCCGTTAATTATATTTCTTACCGCGTTCGTTCGCTGGACAAAAAGCAACATGATGTGCAGATGTATGTGGAGACCACTCCGCAGCTTGCCATCAATGAACTGACGCAACCTACCCGTTCGAAAGTGATCCGCCGTAACGGTATCAATTATGTACAGGCAGGGACTATCGACCAGCCTATCCTCGCACGAAAAGGAGACGGTATCTGTATTGATTGGGGATATGCTTATCTGGCAGGAAATATAGGTGCCAATAAGGCTGTAAGCCTGGGTAACTATTATGGTATGAAGAACGAGTTTGCTACCAAGGGTTCTTTGTTGCCTACACAAGCCGAGTGCGTGACCCGTCGTGCCGACCAGATGCCGGCTATGGCCTATACCGATAACCTGGGCAAAGTAGGTGCCGATGGCAAATCCGACTTCCTGATGTTGGGTTACGATGATATTTATGCTATCGAATACTTCTACCAGCCTCGTATGGCTTACTGGAAACATGACGGTGAAGTGACTATCTTTGATGCCTTCGAACGTGCCAAGACCAATTATGCATCTGTCATGGAACGTTGTCGCGCTTACGACGAAATGATTCTGAACGATGCAGAAAAAGCAGGTGGCAAAGAATACTCTGAACTGTGTGCATTAGCTTACCGCCAGGTAATCGCTGCCCATAAGCTGTTCAAGGATGCGGATGGTAACTTGCTCTTCTTCTCTAAAGAGAATAATAGTAACGGTTGTATCAATACTGTCGACCTGACTTATCCGTCTGCTCCGCTCTTTCTGGCTTATAACCCCGAATTGCAGAAAGGCATGATGACCAGTATCTTTGAATATAGTGCCAGCGGACGTTGGAACAAACCTTTCCCGGCTCATGACATAGGTACATATCCTATTGCGAATGGACAGGTTTACGGAGGAGATATGCCGATTGAAGAGGGTGGAAACATGGTGGTCCTGACTGCTGCTATTGCCAAAGTAGAAGGAAATGCCGATTATGCCAAGAAGTATTGGGATTTACTGACTATCTGGACGGATTATTTGGTAGAATACGGACAAGATCCCGAAAATCAACTTTGTACCGATGACTTTGCCGGGCACTGGGCACACAATGCCAATCTTTCGGTAAAAGCTATCATGGGAGTAGCCGGTTATAGCGAAATGGCCCGTATGCTCGGTATGAATGATGTAGCCGACCAATATGCCGCTAAAGCCAAAGCCATGGCTACCAAATGGGAACAAATGGCACGCGAAGGCGATCATTACCGTCTGGCTTTCGACCGTGAGAATACCTGGAGTCAGAAATACAATATGATTTGGGACAAAATGTGGAATCTGCACCTCTTCCCCAACAATGTGATGGAGAAAGAAGTCGCTTACTATCTGACCAAACAAAATCTTTATGGTCTCCCGTTGGATTCCCGCAAAGAATATACTAAGTCCGACTGGATTATGTGGAGTGCTGCTATGTCTTCGGACAAAGCGACTTTTGAAAAGTTCATTTCTCCCGTATATAAGTATGCCAACGAAACCGTATCACGCGTTCCGCTGAGTGACTGGCATTATACCGATAGTGGTAAATTTGTCGGTTTCAAGGCACGCTCTGTAATCGGTGGTTATTGGATGAAGGTATTGATGGATAAAATGCAGAAATAATAAGAACCGGTATATAATAGAGTTTACTGTTAAGGGTTGTATCCAAAGCTTGTTCAGCTTGGATACAACCCTTTCTTAATTTCCCTTTAAAGATACTCTATTGGAGCTCCTGACTAATTAACTAATAAGGATGTTGGGGTGTGAATCAATATTGACCGTAGGCCCAGTCTGCTTAACTCACCAAAGTTGGCCAACTTAGATAGGAGTCAAGTCAAATCAAACTTTGAGGGGAGTTATGTGAAAAAAGAGTGGCTAACAGTACATAACCATTAGCCACTTTTCTTATTTCTTAGCTTATGCAAGTTAGTTGTTGAAATTCAAACTTTCCACTACTTGATTTGCATTATTTATAAACTTCCAGTTCGTAAATACGTGTATCTCTGCCTCCGGTGCTTTGTGTAGGACGAGTCACAAGCAGACGGATGTAACGTACTTTTCCGTCATAGTTCAGCGGACGTGAAACGACATTTGCATGGTTACCGTCGATAGCATCCAGAGTCGTCCATTCATCGCCCGGGTTCATTTTACCTTGCAGGAAGCAACCATTGGTGATGTATGAGTGACTTTCCTGTCCGGCGTTCACCATCTTCCAACCACTGATGTTTTGTGCTTCACCCAGATCGAAGTCTACGTAGTTCGGAGTCTGCGAAACGTCACACCACTTTGTATCCGTTTTACCATCCAGCAGGAAGTCCGGTTTTTCTTCATCGTTGGTATATCCGGAGCAAGCAATGATTTTAGCTCCTTTCAGGATATTTTCGCGTACTGCTTCTTTATCATTTCCGGCAGTAGCTGCATTACCTACGTTATTGGTGCGGAAAAGAGTGCCGGCAACGGTTGTAGCCGGTTCATTTTCGGCAACCAGAGTAGCAGCAAACAAAACCACTTTCTCATTTCGGGGCAAGATTACGCTGGTAGCTCCCTTCGGAATATCCATACTAAACTTGAACATATAAGTGAATTCATAAGGCTGATCACCGTTGGATGCATGGCGGTGTGTACCTACATAGGCGATCTCGGCGTCTTTCAGATATCCTTCGGTGTGTCCTTTATGTCCCCATTGGCCGATGAAGCCGGTATAAGAAGGTACAACGAATGAAGCGGTCTGCTTGCCAATGCGGAAGTCGGCCTGATTGTCTCCTTCGGTAGAGGCGGCGAGGATATAGAGACGGTTGTATTTGTTTTCCGCAGGCAGTTGCAAGGTATCACCTTCACAAGTCATTCCGTTCGCAATCTCTTTTTCTCCCAAGCGGAAAGTGATCTGACCGGCTATCAGTGAATCCGGCAGAAGTTCGGCTGCAAAAGAATAACCCGATTCGAAGTCGCCTTCTCCACGGAATTCATTATAAGAAGCACATTTGCGGTCGTAGTCAAGCGGTAAAGCGGCATATTCGATCGGAGACGCCTCACGTCCCGATGGTTTGAGGCGTACTTTGTAAGTTCTTACAGAATAAGGAGTGATGTTTACCTGCAACTTGTTTCCTTCGAAAGTTGCATTGCCGATTGTCTTTTCTGTACCGTTGGCTTCGCTGGCACTGATGATTTCCCCTGCAAAGGTCAGTGTGGCGCTCTGTGCTTTCCGGCCTTCGGTTTCGTATACGCGCACTACATACTCATCGGTTTCTTCCGCTTTCTTCAGTGCCTTGATCAATACATTGCGGTTGTCCGAAGCGACAAACGAGAACGATTTTCCGGCATTTCCTTTGTGCTTTTCCGTACGGAAGGCTTTCAGTTGCTGGTTCAGCTTTTCGGCTTTCTCTACAGTGGCGGGTTTATCCAAGGCTCCCTGATGTGGTATCAGGCTGTAGGTGAAGGTATGATGGCCGAAATCCTGGTGATCCTGATATGCATAACCGTTGCGTGTTTCCGGTGTGTGAAGTAGTGTGAGGCGAAGTGTATGGTTATCCGGCTTGTCCCATCCATATTTGCTGTCGTTCATCACCGATACACCATAACTTCCGTCACGGTCGGTCAGGTCGGCCCAATATTGTGCGTATACTTCGTAAGCTGTTTCGGTATTGTTGCCACGTTGTATGCTGCCGATACCCAAGTCATACGTAGCCTTTTCGTTTTCAAGATTGAGCGGGAATTCGGCTTTTAACAATGCATTGGTCGATTGCCAGTCTATTTCGTTATAGAAGTCGATGCATTCTGCACGACTACCTTCATACAGACGTATGTATTGACGGAAGACAGATTCTCCGTGACGTTTCTCGACACAAAGCGATTTACGTAAAGTTCCGTCTTCAACCAAAGATATTTTCACGTCATCCGTAATCGAAACCGGAGTGCGGTCGGTTGTTTCTTTCAGCACTTCCCATGCCGGCCAATTGTATGACTTGTTCTGAGTGAAGAGTGCCAGGCGGATTGCTTTCCCGGCTTTCACCAGCTCTTTGCCGTTCTTTTTGTCAGTCAGAGAGACGATATCTCCATTTTTATCCAATGTAATCTTGTACAGAGAGTTTTCCAAGGTATTGACGTTCGTCGAGACGTTGCTTGCACCGGTTCCTGATGTGCGTACGTCATATACCACATATCCTGTAGCCGGAACTGTTGCTTCTACCAGGATGCGTGCCTTTCCGTCGGTATAAGAAATGAGCTGGGCCGATACTTTTTTGCCCTTTTCATCGTACACCGTTATCCCTTTGGGAGCTTTCGGAAGGTCAAGTTCTATTTCCGCAATATCTGTAACCGCAAATCCGAGTGCATTATAAAGGATTACCGGAATACCGCTGACCCGTGTATCCAATTCCCTGCCGATACCATGAATGGAAGAAGTCAGTACATTGGAGAACTGTTTCAGTGAGATCAGTTCGTCATTCCATGAAAATTCATAGGCACGCGGTATACTGGTTCCTGTCAGGTCATCGTGGAACTGATGATAAATGAAGCGTTTCCATGCTTCATTGATGGTGCTTCCCGGATATTTGGCCTGATTCAGCCATTCGGCAGTTACGGCAGATCTTTCGGCAGCATCTCCCAGCAATTCGTTCTGGCGGTTGTACAATTTCATGGCAGCCTGTGAGGTGTAGCATCCTGTACCGTGAACATCCATCAACAGTTCACCGTCGAATACCGGTAATTCCGGATGATTCTTATAAGGAAGGTAATCTTTGTAAAGCTGGTCGCTGGTTGCACTGACTATTTCTACCGGACCGTTCCCTTGAAGCCCTTTCTCCACAGATCGGACGGACCCCAGTGTCGGTGATCCGCCGATATCGCCTGTACCGTAATATCTGTATACTGTATTAAGAGGTGTACGGCCTGCCAGCTCTTTCAGTTGTTTGTTTTCTGAAAGGTCTTCGTCATTCCATCTTCTGCCATAATCATATCCATGTGCCAGCATGATAGACGATCCGTCTATTCCTTTCCATAAGCCGATGGTGAACGGATGCTTGCTCTTACCATAGAACGGATGCACACGCCAGTCCAGCTTTTGTGAAGAGAAACCAATCAGGCCGCAGTGCGAAGCGACAGTAGGCAGTGTCCAGCCAAATCCGAAACAGTCGGGCAGGAAGATGTCCGTGCTTTCTACTCCGAATTCTTGTCTGTAATACTGTTGTCCCAGCATAATGTTGCGGATGAACGATTCAGTCGAGGGTACCAGAGCGTCCGTTGCGTCCCAGCTACTTCCGGAAATGTGCCAGCGGCCTTCCCCGATGTACTTCTTCATTTCTTCGTATTGTGCAGGATAGTACTCTTTCATCCAGGCATATTTCACTCCGCCTTCAAAGTTGAACACATAGTTCGGATACTTTTTCAGCAGAAACAGGTTCTGGTTGATCGTGTTCCATACATACTCTTTAATGGTAGTCTGTACATCCCAGTTCCACTGAGTGTCCAAATGGGCATCTGCCACCATGTAGGCTTTCGCCTTTTTCTCCTGTTTGTTCCCTTGGGCGTACGAGGCTCCTCCGGACAACAGCAGGGTAGCTGCCAGCATAGCAATGTGTAATTTCATGTTTGCTTATTACATTATTAAATTAATAAATGAGGAATTATACAAAGGTGACCAAATTCGTAGAAAGGAGATGAAAAATACTGTTCAATAAATAGCAGAATCTGTTCAGATGTGCTTTTTGAGCTCTGTGAATAGGGTTGAAATATTGAAAAAGAACAGATTTTGTTGTTTATTGAACGAAAATTATCGTCTTATTAGCTAAATATAACTTTCCTTTGCAATGTTTCGAAACCGTAAGAGCTATACTATGAAATACATCCCGTCTTATAATCCGAGGATTATTTCCATAACGATGCTTTTATACATTAAAGATTTATAGAACCTGTTTTTTAAATTTATGTACTATGCGTAAAAAAGAACAAATGTTTTGGCTCGCAAGTCGTAGCAGAATGTGGCGCATACCACTTTGTATGGCTGCCTTTTCGCTTTTGCCAAGTGCCTACAGTTTCGCCAGCGCCGAAAACCCGGCAGCAGAAACTGTATGGGCTGTGAACTCCGTTCAACAACAACGGACCGTAAAGGGTATAGTTATCGACGCCAATGGCGAAGCGGTAATTGGTGCTAACGTAAAAGAGCCGGGGAGTACAACTGGTACCATCACCGATATGAACGGTGAATTCTCGCTGAGTGTCGGCCCTAAAGCTACACTTGAAATCTCATTTATTGGTTACACAACACAAAAAGTAAACGTAGGCGCATCAAACACAGTTAAAGTAATTCTACAGGAAGACACAAAAGTACTCGATGAAGTCGTTATTACCGGTTTCGGTATGTCACAGAAGAAAGCTACTTTGACAGGTGCCGTTTCTGCGATTAAATCAACGGATATTGAGCGTTCAGCTGCATCTACTGCTTCAGGAGCATTGGTTGGTAAGATCGCAGGTCTGAATACTCGTATGCAAGATGGTCGTCCTGGTGCTTCTACTGCATTGCAGATTCGTAATATGGGTACCCCGCTGTTTGTGATTGATGGTGTGCAGTCGGATGAAGGGCAATTTAATAATATGGACTTTAATGATATTGAAAACATTTCAATATTGAAAGATGCTTCTGCTGCTATTTATGGTATTCGTGCTGCTAATGGTGTAGTAGTGGTAACTACTAAGAAAGGACAACAGAAGAGTAAAAATACAGTTTCTGTCAATGCTTATTATGGCTGGCAGAAAAACTCAAGATGGATTCAACCCGCTGATGCTAAAACGTATGTAAATGCATATACAGCTGCTGAGACTTGGGCCGGCCGAACTGATGGAGAACGTAAATTCTCAAGAGAGGATTATGATAAGTGGATGGCTGGTACGGAGAAAGGTTATACAGGATTTGACTGGGGAGATTATATTTGGAAGACATCTCCACAATATTATGTAAATACTAACTTTTCCGGAGGTTCGGATAAAGCCAACTATTATGTATCTGTATCACACATCAATCAAGATGCCACAGTTCGTAATTATGGTGGATTCAAACGTACCAATGTTCAGATGAATATTGATATGAAAGTCAATGATCGTTTTAAGATTGGAGCAAGTATGAATGGTCGTATCGAATCACGTAAGAATCCTGGAGTTCCGGGAGGTGATGATTATGATCTTCCTTTGTATTCTAACTTGAAGAACTGGCCGACAATGGGTCCGTACGCGAATGATAATCCTCTTTATCCGCAAAAGGTCTCAACAGATATTAATACCAATTTTGCCCTTTTGAACTATGAGAACTCTGGTAAGATGACGGATGATTGGCGTGTGCTTCAAATGCAGGCTACAGCAGAATACGAACTACTGAAAGGATTGAAGGCCAAGGGAATGGTGGGATACTATTTCGCTTATAGAGAAATGGAAAATCATGAATATCCTTTTAAATTGTATCGATATAATCAGGCTAATGATACTTATGAAGTAGCTGAATCAATGAATACTCCTTATCGTGAACGTATTCGCCATAGAAATGAAGATTTATTCTCTAATTTCCAATTGAATTTTGATCGTAAGTTTGGGGATCATTATATTAATGCTATTGCCGGTTTTGAAGCTTCTCAGCGCAAGAGTCCGAATTTCAATATAATCTCAAGTCCGGTAGCTAATAATTTGAACTTGATTCAATTTAAAGAAATTAAAACGTTTAATGATAACGGAAATGATACCCAAGCTCGAATGGGATATTTAGGACGCATCAATTATAGTTATGCTGATAAATATTTAATTGAATTTATTGGTCGTTGGGATGGTTCTTGGAAGTTCCGTCCGGGAAATCGTTGGGGATTCTTCCCTTCAGCATCTTTAGGATGGAGAATTTCTCAGGAAAAATTCTGGCAAGAGAGTAAATTGGCAAATATTTTCTCTGACTTTAAGATTCGTGGTTCTTATGGTGTAGTAGGAGATGATAATGTAAGTGATTATTCTGCATTTGATTATTTGGCCGGTTATGACTACAATAAAGGAGGTTCGGTTATCGACGGACAGTATGTTGTAGGATCTGCTCCTCGTGGATTGCCCAATCAGACATTATCATGGATAAAAGCCAAAATATTGGATATTGGTGTGGATATGGGCTTCTTCAATAATCGGTTGACCGCTCAGTTTGACTTCTTCCGCCGATTACGTACAGGTATCCCGGAATCACGTTATGATGTATTGTTACCTTCTGAGGTTGGTTTTGGATTGCCGAAAGAGAATCTGAGATCAGATCTCCATATTGGTTATGATGCAATGGTGCGTTGGACAGATAATATCAATGATTTCAATTATAGCGCTGGCGCTAATGTGACTTATTCTCGTTTCTATGATTGGGAACAATATGATGATCGTCGCAGTAACTCTTGGGATAGATATCGCAATAGTATTTGGCATCGTGTAGGTTATATAAACTGGGGATATGAGGCTGTCGGACGCTTTGAAAATTGGGAGCAGATAGCGACTTATCCGGTAGATATTGACCGTAAAGGTAATCGTACAGTTGTGCCGGGTGATATCATCTACAAGGACGTAAATGGCGATGGTGTTATTAATTTTATGGATGAACGTCCTATTGGTTACAGACAGGATGGAACTCCTAACCTGAACTTTGGTATCAATTTATCTGCTAGTTGGAAGGGCTTTGATCTCTCGATGGACTGGACAGGTTCCGGAATGACTTCATGGATGCAAAAATGGGAAACAGCACGTCCATTCCAGAATGATGGAAATAGTCCCGATGAAGTATTGAAGGATGCTTGGCATTTAGCAGATGTTTGGGATGCTGATAGTGAGTTGATTCCTGGTAAATATCCTTTGATACGTATGAATAATGCTGAAGTATCTGCTTATGAAAAGAGTACATTCTGGCTGCATAATGTACGTTATATCAAATTGCGTAATTTGGAGTTCGGATATACTTTACCGAAAATTTTGTTAGCAAAATCGGGTATTAGTAATTTGCGTGTATATTTGTCTGGAACCAACCTGTTGACATTGACTAATGTACCTATTATTGATCCGGAAGGTTCTAAAGATAATGGCTTGATTTACCCAACGCCACGTATTATAAATCTTGGTATTAACCTCAAATTTTAGCAAACAATGAAAAAGAAAAATTTTATAGCTGTTGCTGCTTGTGCACTGGCATTAAGTAGTTGCAGTGGATTCCTGGACCAAAAGCCAGATCGCATTATGACGGAAGATCAAGTTTATGGAGATGTCAATCTGACAAAATCTGTATTGGCTAATTTCTATGAACGTATATCATTAGGCCAACATGTAGGAGATACGGATGGGTTCGCTCTGTTGGATGAGGCCATTACTTATGATACTAAAGATGATCAGGAAGTTGATCGTAACTGGTGGCGTACATATGATTATACATTGATTCGTAATATCAACCAATTTTTAAAAGGGTTGAGAGAATCGACTGCATTGTCTGAAGTTGAGAAAGCTCCTATGGAAGGAGAGGCTCGTTTTATACGTGCATGGGTTTATTTCTGTACTTGTCGTACTTTGGGAGGAATGCCGATTGTAGGTGATGAAGTGTACGATTATACTTCTGGTATGGATATTACCACCCTTCAAGTTCCTCGTGCAACAGAGTCTGAAATGTATGATTATATTATAGAAGAGTGTAAGGCCATTGCGGAAATGTTGCCGACCGAACCTTCAAAGAATGGGGCTCGCGCAACTAAATGGGCTGCAAAAATGCTTGAAGCGAGAGCAGCCGTTTATGCAGGTTCTATTGCCCGATACAATACAGTTGCCGATTATCCATTGTTGAACCCTGAAACAGGAGTAGTGGGTATTTCTTCAGAGAAAGCAACTGATTATTATAAGAAAGCGTTAGCTGCTGCAGAAGAGGTTATCAATAGTGGAAAATATTCTTTGATGAGAGTTGCTGATGATGCTACTCCGCAAGAGAAAGCAGACAACTTCTTTAAGGCTGTATGTGAAAAAAATGGCAATACAGAGGTCATTTGGTCACGTGATTATATTTATCCAGGGCAAACTCATGGCTATACCAAGTCAGTACAGCCCCATGATGGTGCCGAAGATGGAGGGAATAGCCGTTTATCTGCATTACTAAATCTGGTGGAAGCTTTTGAACCTATAGCTACAGATACTCCGGGAGAAGGGGCTAAGTTTGATGTTGGTACAAAGGATGATCCTAAATTTTATACTAATCCCGAAGATTTATTTGAAGGTCGCGATCCTCGTTTAGCCGGAAC
The DNA here is from genome assembly GCF_019583405.1 of Bacteroides fragilis. Taxonomy (GTDB): domain Bacteria; phylum Bacteroidota; class Bacteroidia; order Bacteroidales; family Bacteroidaceae; genus Bacteroides; species Bacteroides fragilis_B. The sequence goes on from NZ_SZUU01000005.1 coordinate 238,710, forward strand.
GATTCTTTATCCTGGTTCTTCTTTTAGAGATAAAACTGTCGTTTTGCAAACAGGACAATGGATTAAAAACGCTGATGGACAGTGGGAACAGAAATTGGGTCAGAGCCTTGGAGAAAAGGATGAACAAGGAAGGTATATTACAGCCTTGAATGGTCCAATGGTACGTAATGACCAACGTGAGTGTAATCGTACTGGTTTTTATATCCGTAAATATCTTGATAAAACGACTTCTGCCGGAACTGACCGTGGATCTGAGATGTGGAATGTTTATTTCCGTCTTTCTGAGGCTTATTTGATAGCTGCAGAAGCTGCTTATGAACTTAATGGTGGAAGTGATGCTACTGCTTTGAAATATATAAATGCAGTACGTTCCAGAGCAGGTGTTAAAGAATTGATTTCTGTTAACCATCAACAGATTATGCATGAGAATCAAGTAGAGTTTGCCTTTGAAGGCCATCGCTGGTGGGATTTGAAACGTTGGCGTCAAGCTGATAAGATCTGGACAGGCTCAGAAATGGATATCACGGCTACACGCCGTGGTTTGTGGCCTTTCTTAGTTGTCTCAGATGATGATAAGAATGGAAAATGGGTGTTCTTTGAAGAAAACATGAATCGCTATTATAGAAATCCATTGAAATGTCTACCTAAACATTATTATGCTGAGTTAGATAATGGTTGGCTGAATAACAATCCGAAACTGGTGAAGAACCCGTATCAATAATCTTAAATTAGAAAGAAATAATGAAAGCAATATCCAAAATTTTTTCAGCACTACTATTGGTAATGATAGTTATTACCAGTTGTACAAAGGATAATTATGATGCTCCGGAATCAATGCTGACTGGAAAGGTCGTTTATGAAGGAGAGGCTTTGCAACTACGTGGAAATGAGGCGGTCCGATTGTTCCTTTATCAGCGTGGTTATGAAAAGCATGATCCGATTGAAGTTTTTGTAAATCAAGACGGAGCTTATTCCGCATGCTTATTTGACGGTGAGTATCAATTGATCACCAAAAGTGGTAATGGCCCTTGGTCAGAAGAAGGCCGCGATACTATTAATGTTATTGTCTCAGGCAATACTGTACAAAATGTAGAGGTCGTTCCTTATTACATGGTCAGAAATGCTGAGATGAAACTAAATGGTAATGTTGTGACAGCTTCCTTCAATGTAGAAAAGATTGCAGGAAAAGAAATAGACCGTGTCTTCTTTATGTTAGGAACAACTCAATACATAAATGATGGTGAACATAATGTTGATCGTTTTGATGATGCAGATGGTGCCAAAATGGCTGAAATCAATGTAACTGGCGCACGTTATGAGTTTACTCCTAAAGACTATACAGACAATAAAATGTTTCAAACAGCTTTGAAAAGAGGTACTCTTTTCGGTCGTATTTGTATATGGCCAAAAGGTTCTGATCAAGGAATTTACTCTGAAGTAATCCGACTGAAATAATTCATATCAATGTTTAATAGGGAAAAGGGTATCGGGCTTTCCTGATACCTTTTTCTTTTTCAATAAACCTTTTATTAACTCTTAAATTAATTGTATTATGAACAAGAAATTCTTTATTGCAATGTTGGCATTTGCATTATCTGGTATGACAAATGTAATGGCTAATACATCAAAGGATGAAGTAGCAGAAGTAAGTAGTACGAATAAAGTGACAGCTACTGAGTATTATTTAGAAGCTGTGGGACAGAGTGGATCTGGCCTTTTTTATTCTATTGAACTTTTAGATTCCTCTCAAAGAAAACTAAAAATTATGACTAAAAGGGGAGGGCATGTTGAGATCAACTGTCATGGGCATGGTATTGTACCAGATGATCGTTTGTTTTATACAGCCGATAGTTGGACAGGAGAAATTATAACTGATGAGATTAATACTGAAGCTTTTACTATAAGTACAAGTTATAACGAGAGTGCAAGTAGCTCTACAATTAAATATGAAACTCGGTATTATTATATCAGAGAAAGATAATTTGATAACTGGTTAAAACTAAAGTCTCCTATATTTGGGTTTATTTCTGATAAACTGAATAAGGGGACTTTTCTTAATTTATATATTCAGCATGAAGAAACTTTTATTTTCCCTTTTTACTGTTTTTTCTTTCTGTGTTCCTTCCATTGCACAGCAGTATTCCAACCCCGTTATTAATTACAGCCTTCCCGACCCTACGGTTATCAAGGCAGATGATGGTTATTATTACCTGTACGCAACGGAAAATATCAGAAATCTTCCTATTCACCGATCGAAAGATATGGTAAACTGGAGCTTTGTGGGTACGGCTTTTACCAATGAAACCCGCCCTACATTTGAGCCGAAAGGAAATCTTTGGGCACCGGATATAAATAAAATCGGTGATCGGTATGTGATGTATTACTCCATGTCTGTTTGGGGTGGAGAGTGGACCTGCGGGATTGGTGTGGCTACGGCAGATAAACCTGAGGGACCTTTTACCGATCATGGAAAACTGTTCCGGAGCAATGAAATAGGGATTCAGAATTGTATCGATCCTTTCTATATAGAAGATGGTGGTAAGAAATACCTTTTTTGGGGAAGTTTTCATGGCATTTATGGAGCAGAACTAAGTGATGACGGGCTCTCCCTGAAAGAAGGAATGAAACTACAGCAGGTGGCAGGCACAGCCTATGAAGGAACTTATATTCACAAGCGGGGAGGTTACTACTATTTGTTTGCTTCCATCGGGCGCTGTTGTGAAGGGTTAAAGAGTACGTATACCACAGTGGTGGGGCGGTCGAAACACTTATTTGGCCCTTATGTAGATAAAAAAGGGGAATCGATGCTGGAAAATCATCATGAAGTGCTGATTGATAAAAATGAAGCATTCGTGGGTCCCGGGCACAACTCGGAGATCGTAACAGATGATAAAGGAGCGGATTGGATGTTTTATCACGCTGTCAGTGTGGCCAATCCTGAAGGAAGAGTGTTGATGCTCGACCGTGTAAACTGGAAAAAAGGATGGCCTGTTGTAGAGGGGAATACACCATCGTTGCAAGCAAAAGCGCCTGTTATCCGACACAAATAAGGGAGTAAACATCAGTATGCTACCATACTTCTAATGGTCTGTATACCGATATGTTACGTCTTATTCCGTTATCTCTATCTCGTCCCGCATACCCGGGCCCGTCAGCCCGGGTATGCGGGCTCATGGGCACAGGCACGCGGGCTCATGGGCCCGGGTATATGGGACGGGGTAAACATCGCACCATTTTCAGCTAAGTAATAGGGAAAAACAAAATGCTTTATACGGCATATTTGCTTAGAAAACTCGACTTTATTCTTTGTGAATCAGTTCTTTATTCTGAATTATTCTCCTAAAACAGTGGGTGGAAGATGGAAGATATAGGTGGAAGATAAACGGGCTGAAAACGCGATCTTCCACCAAGTCATCCTGCTGATTATTAGAATGATAATCGTTGAAAGGTGGAAGATGGAAGATTGAAATGCATTTTTTGTATGAGAGACGGTATAGCGAGAACTACAAATGAATTCTTTTCATATTGCTGAATGTGTTTCTTGGTCACGCAGAATATGGAATGGACAAATTCAGGTCAAAAGCCTGTTACATATGTTCCATTATTGATAGTAACCGGTTTATCCCTCGTTTTTGGTCAGTTTTTGCTATTTATTGAATAATAATTATCCTCCTTTCTCCAATATTTCCCCAATCTTTGTAACATGAAAATTTAAAATCTGAAGCAAAAACATGAAAAACAAAGTACTGATCATAGTAGCTATCTTATTACTTCTTCCCAATGCATTGGCATGGGCACATCAGCCCGCAGACGGAAACCTGAAGCATTTTACAAAGAAAGACGCGACGACGGCGATGAATGCTTTTCATTCTACTTTTTATAATCCGGATATGAAGTTGTATGCCATATCTTCGGATATGAAAGGAAGAGCTGCCATCTGGGTGCAGGCTATCTATTGGGATATGATTATGAACGCGTATAAACGTACGAAGGCTCCTAAATATCGCCAGTTGATAGAAGAGGTGTATCAGGGAGGATACGAACAATACGATAAATACAATTGGGACAATAAAATCGAATGGTTCATTTATGATGATATGATGTGGTGGATTATTTCGCTGGCACGTGCTTACGAAATCACGAATGACCCGAAATACCTGGCACATGCCTCTTCGGGATTCTACCATGTCTGGAAAGAGTCGTATGATAAAGAAGGGGGGGGCCTGTGGTGGAACTTCAAGCACGATGGAAAGATGGCTTGCATCAACTATCCGACTACGGTGGGTGCCATGACTCTTTATAATGTAACCAAAGATCCCGATTATCTGGAAAAGGCAAAAAGTGTATATGCATGGTCGAGGGATGTCTTTTTCGACAAGGAGAAAGGCCGCATAGCAGACAATATGCACTATCATTTCCAGAGACAGAACGGTATGGACATAGACTGGACAACCCAACTTTATAATCAGGCTACATTTATCGGTTCGGCCGTGATGCTGTACAAAGCAACCGGCGAGAAAGCTTATCTGGACGATGCCGTTCTGGCTGCCGACTACGTCCGCAACGAGATGTGTGATGCCGATGGATTGCTTCCATTCAAAAATGGAGTGGAACAGGGAATTTATGCTGCCATCTTTGCGCAGTACATCATTCGCCTGATAGAAGATGGCAATCAGCCCCAATATATGGACTGGCTTCGTCACAACATAGACGTGGCGTGGAACAACCGGGATGTAAACCGTAATGTGACATTCAAGGATGCAGCCAAACCCTGCCCGACAGGTGTGATGGAAAGCTATGATGCCAGCGGATGTCCCGCACTGATGCAAGTGATTTCTCCATTCAAATAACAACACAAACACGTGACAACACAAACACATGAGTAAGAGGGTATTAGTTTTGATTGGTTTGTTTTTGGCCTGTGGCGGCGTCTATTCTCAAACCGCCACAGGCACAAAAACGAATTTCCAGACAGCAGAGTCGTGGAAACCGGAAACAGATGTGCGTGCCGATGCCGTGATGGTATACGGAACGCTGGATAAGAAAGGCGTTACTTTTGAGCAACGCATTCAATCGTGGAGAGACAAAGGATACCGGGCTGAGTTTATGACAGGGGTAGCTTGGGGAGATTATCAGGATTATTTTCTTGGAAAATGGGATGGGGTGAAAGATCACCTCAAAGAGGGCCAGCGCGACCGCGAGGGGCGGGAGATTGCGCACGGGCACTTGATCCCCTATATTGTGCCTACTGAGAGTTTCATCCGTTACATGCAGGAGAAGCAGATCAAACGGGTGATCGATGCGGGCATTACTTCTATTTATTTGGAAGAACCGGAATTCTGGATGCGGGGCGGATACAGTGAAGCCTTCAAGTCCGAATGGCAAAAATATTATGGATTCCCGTGGAGAGCTCAACATGAATCTCCTGAGAATACATACTTATCGAATAAACTGAAATATTATCTGTACTACAACGCGCTTAATCAGATATTCACGTATGCCAAAACGTACGGCAAATCGAAAGGACTGGATGTGAAGTGCTTTGTGCCTACACATTCACTTGTCAACTATACATCGTGGCAGATCGTAAGTCCCGAAGCGAGCCTGGCTTCGCTGGATTGTGTGGATGGGTATATCGCGCAGGTCTGGACGGGAACCGCCCGCGAACCGAACTATTATGACGGAGTGAAGAAAGAACGGGTATTTGAGAATGCTTTTCTTGAATATGGATGTATGAAATCGATGACAGCCCCGTTGAACCGCAAGATGTACTTCCTGACCGACCCCATTGAAGATCGGGCGAAAGACTGGCTCGATTATAAAATAAATTACCAGGCTACTTTTGCCGCCCAGCTGATGTATCCGGCGGTAGACACATACGAAGTGATGCCTTGGCCGGACCGTATTTATCAGGGGCTGTACCAAGTAGCGGGAACAGACCGGAAAGAACGTATCCCGCGTGACTACTCCACACAGATGCAGATTATGGTGAATACGCTGAACGACATACGGACTTCGGAAACTCAGGTGAGCGGTACGCACGGCATCGGGGTACTGATGGCAAATTCGCTGATGTTTCAGCGTTTCCCCGATCATGATGGCTATGACGATCCGCAATTCAGCAGTTTCTATGGACAGACCCTGCCGTTATTGAAAAGAGGAATACCGGTGGAGTTGGTACACATGGAGAATACTCCGTTCGGTGACACATTCAAGGGGCTGAAGGTGCTTGTAATGTCTTATTCGAACATGAAACCGATGGAACCCCGATATCATGATTTTCTGGCAGACTGGGTGAGAAAAGGCGGAGTTCTGATCTATTGTGGCGAAGATATCGATCCTTATCAGTCGGTGCTTGAATGGTGGAATTCCAACGGAAATCAATATAAGGCTCCTTCGGAACATTTGTTCGAGAAACTGGGACTGGACAGAGTACCTGCTGCCGGAACTTACCCTTGTGGAAAAGGTATGGTGACCGTTATACGTGAAGATCCGAAACACTTTGTGCTGAAAAGCGGAAATGACCGGCAATATTTCGATGCGGTTTCGTCTGCTTACAGAAAGAGTGCCGGGAAAGAAGTAGAACTGAAAAACAGTTTCCTGCTCGAACGGGGCCCATATACCATTGCTGCCGTATTGGACGAAAGTGTATCGGATGCTCCGATGGAACTTTCGGGGGTGTATATCGACCTGTTTGATAAAGATCTTCCGGTATTGACACATAAGGTGATTCGTCCGGGCGAACAAGGCTACTTATATAATGTCAAACGGGTTTCGGGACGGGCAAAGGCGAAAGTGCTTTGCGGTGCCTCCAGGATATACGATGAAAAGGCAGGAAAACGAAGTTATTCGTTTGTAGCCAAGAGCCCGTTGCATACGACTAACGCTTCGAGGATATTGCTCCCTAAACAGCCGATACGGGTTTGTGTGAACGGGAAGGAAGAGCCTCAGCCGGAGAAATTGTGGGAAGAGCGTTCGCATACCCTGCTCTTGAAGTTCGAGAACGACCCCGCCGGCGTGCAAGTAGATATTGAATGGTAAAAACTATAAAAAAAGAATCTGAAGTTATGAAGCTTAAACTATCGACTCTGTTCTTGGGTGCAGCTGCCATGCTGAGCAGTTGTGGGGCACCGCAGGACGTCAAGAGTGAAAAAAGTGAGATGCGTGCACCGGCCTATCCGTTGGTGATGATTGACCCTTACACCAGTGCCTGGTCGTTTACGGATAATCTGTATGACGGACCGGTGAAACACTGGACCGGTAAGGACTTCCCGTTCTTGGGTGTTGCCAAGGTAGACGGACAGATTTACCGTTTCATGGGAACGGAAGAACTTGAGCTGCTTCCGCTGGTTAAGACCTCGGAACAAGGCAGATGGACAGCTAAGTATACAACAAAGAAACCGGCTGACGGCTGGCAGAATGCCGACTTTAATGATACGGCATGGAAAGAAGGAGAAGGTGCTTTCGGTACTATGGAAAATGAAAGTACAGCCAAAACTCAGTGGGGAGAAGAGTATATCTGGATACGCCGTAAAGCGGATATTAAAGACAACCTGCAAGGTAAAAATGTATATCTGGAATATTCTCACGACGATGATGCTATCATCTATGTGAATGGCGTGAAGGTGGTGGATACCGGTAACTCGGCTAAAAAACATATGCTTGCCAAACTGCCGGAAGAGGCTGTGGCCGCACTGAAACAGGGAGAGAACCTGATTGCAATTTACTGTAATAACCGTGTTGCCAACGGTCTGATCGATTGCGGTCTGTTGGTAGAGAAAGACAATACACAGAACTTTACTCAGACAGCAGTGCAGAAATCGGTAGACGTGCAGGCTATGCAGACCAACTACGAATTTACTTGCGGACCGGTGGACTTGAAACTTGCGTTCACTTCACCTCTCTTTATGGATAATCTCGATTTGATGACTCGTCCGGTGAGCTATCTTACCTATGAAGTGGCTTCGAGTGACGGAAATAAACATAACGTAGAACTTTATTTCGAAGCAGGACCGCAGTGGGCACTCGACCAGCCTCATCAGGAAGCTGTAGCCGAAAGCTTTACAGAAGGTAATTTGCTATATCTCAAGACGGGAAGCCGCAACCAGGAAATATTGGGTAAAAAGGGAGATGATGTCCGCATTGACTGGGGATACTTCTACATGGCTGCCGATAAGGAAAACAGTTCATGCGCTACCGGAGAGGGAAAGACTTTAAGAAAGAGCTTCATCGACGGAAAATTGACATCATCCAAAACCGATGGAAGTGACAAGCTGGCGCTGGTTCGCTCACTGGGTGAAACGAAGAAAGCGGAAGGACATTTGCTGCTGGGTTACGATGACTTGTACTCTATTCAGTATTTCGGCGAAAATCTTCGTCCGTACTGGAACCGCAATGGAAACGAAACCATTCAGTCGCAGTTTGCGAAAGCTGATAAGGAATATGATGCAGTGATGGATAAATGTGCTGCATTCGATGCTAACCTGATGAAAGAAGCTACTGAAGTAGGCGGACGTAAGTATGCCGAACTCTGTGCATTGGCTTATCGTCAGGCAATCGCTGCCCACAAATTGGTGGAAGCCCCCAATAAAGACCTGCTGTTCCTCTCAAAAGAGAACTTCAGCAACGGTTCGATCGGTACGGTGGATATCACTTATCCTTCTGCTCCTTTGTTCCTGGTATACAATCCGGAACTGGCAAAAGGTCTGATGAACCACATTTTCTATTATAGCGAAAGCGGAAAATGGAATAAGCCGTTCGCTGCACATGATGTAGGTACTTATCCGTTGGCTAACGGCCAGACATACGGTGGAGATATGCCGATCGAGGAATCGGGAAATATGCTGATATTGAGTGCAGCCATCGCCATTGTCGAAGGAAATGCCGACTATGCGCAGAAACACTGGGATGTATTGACAACCTGGACCGATTATCTGGCTCAATATGGACTCGATCCGGAAAATCAACTTTGTACAGACGACTTTGCCGGACACTTTGCACACAACGCCAACCTGTCTATCAAAGCCATCCTGGGTGTAGCGTCTTATGGCTACCTGGCCGATAAGCTGGGCAAGAAAGAAGTGGCTGAGAAATATACACAGAAAGCCAAAGAAATGGCTGCCGAATGGGTGAAGATGGCAGACGACGGCGATCACTACCGCCTGACTTTTGACAAGCCCGGAACATGGAGCCAGAAATACAATCTGGTATGGGATAAACTGATGAATCTGCAGATATTCCCTGAAACAGTTGCACAGAAAGAGATAGCTTACTATCTTGGCAAACAGAATCAATATGGATTGCCGCTGGATAACCGTGAAACTTATACCAAGACCGACTGGATTATGTGGACTGCTACACTGGCACCGGATAAAGCCACATTCGAGAAGTTTATCGACCCGGTTTACCTGTTCATGAACGAGACTACCGACCGTGTACCGATGTCTGACTGGGTATTTACCGATCGTCCCAACCAGAGAGGTTTCCAGGCTCGTTCGGTAGTAGGCGGATACTATATCAAGATGCTTGAGAAGAAGTTGAAAAAATAAGATTCTGTCACAGGTTACACGGATTTTCACAGGTTAATCATTTTTCCCATTGATATTGAAGATTAAAAAATCTGTGTTAGTCCGTGTGATCTGTGGTGAATTTAAAACTATTAATATCATGAAGAAATTAGCGCTATTACTTGTTGGCGTATTGGGTACTGCTCTTTGTACTTTTGCAAAGAACACAACAGAGCCGGTGGACTATGTGAGTCCGTTGGTTGGTACCCAGTCAAAACATGCTTTGTCTACCGGAAATACATATCCGGCTATTGCCATGCCTTGGGGAATGAACTTCTGGGTGGCACAAACCGGAAAGATGGGTGACGGATGGGCTTATACCTATGATGCCGATAAAATCAGGGGATTTAAGCAGACTCACCAGCCCAGCCCGTGGATTAATGACTACGGGCAGTTTGCCATTATGCCTGTTACGGGAAAGGTCGTGTTCGATCAGGATCAGCGTGCGAGCTGGTTCTCGCATAAAGCTGAGGTTGCCAAACCGTATTATTATAAAGTATATCTGGCCGATCATGATGTAACTACCGAAATTGCTCCGACCAGCCGTGCGGCGATGTTTCGTTTCACTTTTCCTGAGAGTAAAGACTCTTATGTAGTGGTAGATGCTTTCGACAACGGTTCGTATGTGAAGGTGATTCCGGAAGAGAACAAAATCATTGGATACACGACCAAGAACAGTGGAGGTGTACCCGAGAACTTTAAGAATTATTTTGTACTGGTGTTCGATAAGCCGTTCACTTTTACCGCGGCAGTTACCAACGGTAACATCCGTCCGGGTGAGTTGGAATCGAAAGATAAACATGCAGGTGGTATCATCGGGTTCTCTACACGTCGTGGAGAGACGGTCAACGTACGCGTGGCTTCTTCTTTTATCAGCCCCGAACAGGCAGAACAGAACCTGAAAGAGCTGGGTAAAGACAATCTGGAAGCTGTTGCAGTCAAAGGACGTCAGGAATGGAACAAAGTTTTGGGACGTATTGAGGTGGAAGACGATAATACCGATCATCTCCGTACATTCTACTCTTGCCTCTATCGTTCGGTACTTTTCCCGAGAAGCTTCTACGAACTGGATGCCAAAGGGAAACCGGTACATTACAGTCCCTACAACGGTAAAGTGCTGCCGGGATATATGTTTACCGATACCGGTTTCTGGGATACATTCCGCTGCCTGTTCCCGTTCCTCAACCTGATGTATCCTTCGATGAACGAAAAGATGCAGGAGGGACTGGCAAATACTTACAAGGAAAGCGGATTCCTTCCCGAATGGGCAAGTCCCGGTCACAGAGGCTGTATGGTAGGTAACAATTCCGCTTCGGTAGTGGCTGATGCCTATCTGAAAGGATTGAAAGGCTACGATATAGAAACTCTTTGGGAAGCTGTGAAACACGGTGCAAATGCTGTTCATCCACAGGTTTCTTCTACCGGACGTCTCGGTTATGAATATTACAATCAACTGGGCTACGTACCTTATAATGTAGGCATCAATGAAAATGCCGCCCGTACGCTGGAATATGCTTATGATGACTGGTGCATCTATCAGTTGGGTAAAGCCTTGAACAAGCCCGAAGAGGAGATAGCCGTTTATGCACAGCGTGCCATGAACTACAAGAACCTGTACGATAAAGAGCATAAGCTGATGCGTGGCAAGAATAAGGACGGACAATTTCAGTCACCGTTCAATCCGCTGAAGTGGGGAGATGCCTTCACCGAAGGAAACAGTTGGCACTATACCTGGTCTGTATTCCATGATCCTCAGGGACTGATCGACCTGATGGGCGGACAGCAAGGGTTCAATCAGATGATGGATTCTGTCTTTATCCTGCCTCCTGTGTTTGATGACAGCTATTACGGTGGTGTGATTCACGAAATCCGTGAAATGCAGATTATGAATATGGGACAGTATGCACACGGTAACCAACCCATCCAGCACATGCTATATCTGTACAATTACTCGGGGCAACCGTGGAAAGCACAGCATTGGATTCGTGAAGTGATGGATAAACTCTATACACCCAATCCCGACGGTTATTGCGGTGACGAAGACAACGGACAGACTTCGGCATGGTATGTATTTTCTGCTATGGGATTCTATCCCGTTTGTCCCGGAACGGATCAGTACGTGATGGGTACGCCGTACTTCAAACAGATGAAGCTGCATCTGGAGAATGGCAAGACCGTGCAGATCAGCGCACCGGGCAATAGCGATGAAAACCGTTACATTGCGTCAATGACCGTAAACGGTAAAATATTGACTCGCAACTACCTGACACATAAAGAACTGATGAACGGAGCGAAGATTACGATGAAGATGTCGTCTACTCCGAATAAACAGCGTGGAGTACGCGAATCGGATTTCCCGTATTCGTTCTCTAAAGAGGTACGTTGAGGCTGGACAGAAACAGATTACTTAATAAAAACCAATCAAGATTATGCCAGGAAAAAACTCAAAGAAAATGATCGGAGCATGTGTCGTTACTGCGGCACTGCTCTGTGCGCCTTCAGCACTGAGGGCCGAAGGTATGTTGTCGCATTATACTTGTGTGGCAGATGCTATTCAGAAAGACAATCGTCCGGAACCCGCTAAGCGTCTGTTCCGTTCGCAGGCTGTAGAAAACGAAATCATACGTGTACAGAAACTGTTGCGTAACTCAAAGCTGGCCTGGATGTTTACCAATTGTTTCCCCAATACACTGGATACCACCGTACACTTCCGCAAAGGCAAAGACGGCAAACCCGATACTTTTGTATATACAGGAGATATTCATGCCATGTGGCTCCGTGACTCGGGGGCTCAGGTATGGCCTTATGTACAACTGGCCAATTCCGATCCGGAACTGAAAACGATGCTTGCCGGAGTTATCAACCGCCAGTTTAAATGTATCAATATCGATCCGTATGCCAATGCATTCAATGATGGTCCTAAAGGGGGTGAATGGATGAGCGACCTGACGGATATGAAACCTGAGTTGCATGAACGCAAATGGGAGATCGACTCGCTTTGCTATCCGTTGCGCCTGGCTTATCAGTACTGGAAGACAACAGGGGATGCCAGCATCTTCGATGAAGAATGGATACAGGCAATCACCAACATATTGCGTACTTTTAAGGAGCAACAGCGCAAAGACGGTGTGGGTCCGTATAAGTTCCAGCGTAAGACAGAGCGTGCTCTCGATACAGTGACCAACGACGGACTGGGTAATCCGGTAAAACCTGTCGGACTGATTGTTTCTACTTTCCGTCCTTCGGACGATGCCACGACATTGCAGTATCTGGTTCCGTCCAACTTCTTTGCCGTATCTTCACTCCGCAAGGCAGCCGAGATACTGACAACCGTGAATAAGAAGACAGCTTTGGCCAATGAATGCAAGGCTTTGGCAAACGAGGTGGAAACAGCCCTGAAGAAATATGCCGTTTACAACCATCCCAAATATGGGAAGATTTATGCTTTCGAGGTGGACGGTTTTGGTAACCACATGCTGATGGACGATGCCAACGTTCCGAGCCTGCTGGCAATGCCTTATCTGGGTGATGTGTCGATTGATGATCCGATTTATCAGAATACCCGCCGTTTTGTATGGAGTCTCGACAATCCTTACTTCTTCAAAGGTAAGGCAGGCGAGGGCATTGGCGGACCACACATCGGATACGATATGGTATGGCCCATGAGTATCATGATGAAAGCTTTCACCAGCAAGGACGATGCGGAGATCAAGTCGTGCATCGAGATGCTGATGAACACGGATGCAGGTACAGGCTTCATGCACGAGTCTTTCCATAAAGACAATCCGGAGAAATTTACCCGTGCCTGGTTCGCATGGCAGAATACTTTGTTCGGTGAGTTGATCCTGAAACTGGTGAATGAAGGTAAAGTGGATATGCTGAATAGTATACAGTAAGAATATAACGAAACAGAAATGAATGAGATTCACCACAGAGTAGCACAGAGTCCCACAGAGATTGATTGGCTGCGCTCTATTTGTTTTCAGACAAAAGAACAGATGAACAAATAAAGAATAGTTTGTCCTTTTGTTCATCTGTCTAAAAAACTCAGTGGGACTCCGTGTCGCTCTGTGGTGAATAAAACTCAAAACAGTTTAATCATGAAAAAATTAGCTATATGGGCACTGAGTGCCCTCTTTGTAGCCGGTTGTGCAGAGACAGAAAAGGCTACTACGGATTCCGGTTTGGTAAAGAGCAATTTCCAGACTGAGGTGGGCGGAAAGAAAACCGATTTGTATGTACTCCGTAATCAGAACAACATGGAGGTTTGCGTCACTAATTTTGGAGGACGTATTGTTTCGGTAATGGTTCCCGATAAGGAAGGGGTGATGCGTGATGTAGTGTTGGGCTTCGACTCTATTCAGGATTACATCAGCAAGCCTTCGGACTTCGGTGCCAGCATCGGTCGTTATGCCAATCGCATTAATCAGGGAAAATTTACTTTAGATGGAGTTGAATACCAGTTGCCGCGCAATAACTACGGACATTGCCTGCACGGTGGTCCGAAAGGATTCCAATATCAGGTATACGATGCCAAGCAGGTGGGACCGCAGGAACTTGAGTTGACTTATCTTTCAAAAGACGGCGAGGAAGGTTTCCCCGGTAATATCACCTGTAAGGTTATTATGAAGCTGACAGATGATAATGCCATCGATATCAAGTATGAGGCAGAAACGGATAAACCGACCATTGTCAATATGACCAACCACTCTTATTTCAATCTGGACGGAGATGCAGGCAGCAATGCCGATCATCTGCTGACTATCGACGCCGATGCTTATATTCCGGTGGACAGTACCTTTATGACCAGTGGCGAGATTGTAACAGTGGAAGGTACTCCGATGGACTTCCGTACACCGACTCCGGTTGGAAAACGCATCAACGATTTCGATTTCGTGCAGTTGAAGAACGGCAATGGTTACGACCATAACTGGGTGTTGAATGCCAAGGGCGATATTACCCGTAAGGCCGCTACTCTTGAATCACCCAAAACCGGCATCGTCCTTGATGTATACACTGACGAACCCGGTATTCAGGTATATGCAGGAAACTTCCTTGACGGTTCGCTGACCGGAAAGAAAGGTATTACTTACAATCAACGTGCTTCTGTCTGTCTGGAGACTCAAAAGTATCCCGATACTCCGAACAAACCTGAATGGCCTTCGGCTGTATTGCGTCCGGGTGAAACCTACAATAGTCATTGTATTTTTAAATTCTCGGTAGATAACGGAAAATAACACAAGCGTTTTTTTTAGTTGTATTGGCATAAGGAATATAGGGTCCGTCAGACTTGCTTCTATATCCTTATGCCTCTTTTTATATGCTGTTTTTAATTCGGTCGATGCCTTGCGGGGGAGCGCACAGATTGGCGCCATGCTCCTGCATTGTATGGAGCGTTTTGACCTGACTTACATTAAAAAAATCATATTATGGGAAAGAAAAATATTAGTACCGGAGTATGGCTGCTGGGGCTTCTGATTGGGTTTTGTTCTTATACAGGAGTTGCCGGAGCAAGAAACAGATCAGAAATAAAAGCTGTGACAAAATCAGTTCCGTTGGGCGATCCTTTTATTCTATTGCACGATGGAACCTATTATGCTTACGGAACGCATGCGGCCGACGGCATTGAAGTGTATACGTCAAAAGATCTTAAGAAGTGGAAACTGCACGGGCTGGCACTTCATAAAGATGATGTTTGGGCGGATAGTCGCTTCTGGGCACCGGAGATTTACGAGGTCAACGGGAAGTTTTATATGTATTATACGGCAGACGAACACATCTGTGTGGCCATGGCCGATTCTCCGTTAGGTCCGTTCAGGCAGAACGAGAAGAAACCGATGGTTGCTGACGAGAAGATGATCGATAGCTCCCTGTTTATCGATGAAGATGGAAAACCTTATCTTTTCTTCGTTCGCTTCAATGATGGCAATAACGTATGGGTAGCGGAATTGGAGAACGATTATATGACGATTAAAACGGAGACGATGCGTCCTTGCATTCATGTTTCGCAGGCATGGGAAGAAGTGTGGCCGCGTGTGAACGAAGGATCTTATGTGCTTAAACATAACGGATTGTATTACATGACTTATTCCGGTAACAGCTTTGAGAGCCCATTCTATGGGATCGGATGTGCCACCGCTACGGATATCATGGGGGAATGGACCAAATATCGGGAAAATCCTATTTTGCAGAAACCGGGGAATTTGCAGGGAGTGGGACATAGTGCCATGTTCAGGGATAAAAAGGGCAGACTTCGCATTGTTTATCATGCGCATAAAGATAAAGAGCATATTCATCCACGGGGCATGTACATCGGTAAGGTCTATTTTGAAAAGATGGATGGTATAGACCGTATGCGGATCAGCAAGGAATATATCGTTGCGGAATTGGTCGAATAAACCGGGGTTGTAGAAATTGATATGGGCGTAAGACGGATGGATGAATCCGGAGAATCTGTTGTCCGATAAAAAGGGTGTAGCCTTAAGGGTGGAAGGGTGTAGCTATCTATACGGTGTGGCTACACCCTTTTGTTGTTGGGGTTACACCCGGATATATGTGATTCCTGAGTTAGACTGCTCTAAAAAGCAAAGTAAAATTAAAATGGCTATGTTGAAAGCTAATATTCCACTTAGAGATCTACATGTGAAATGTAAAGAGTTTGATAATCCTCGACTGTATCGGGTTGACTCACTCTCATTGGATTTTGATTATTCTTTGACTCCATATGTTTTTATGATTGATAAGAAAGGATATATTTCCGATTTTTTTATACCAAGAAAGGAATTTCCCGATCAGACAAAGAAATATTTGGAATGTATATTTAAGTAATACAGAAAATGTAAATTCAATCTTTACATACTGGTTGCTTTGAAAAATGCACCAAGCTTGGGAAGAAGTCCGGTCCCGGGGCAACGAGGGCTCTTATGTGTTTAAACACAAGGGGCTGTATTTATATGACTTCTTCCGGCAATAGCTTTGAAAGTCCGTTCTATGGGGTAGGCTGTGCTACGGCAACCGATATAATCGGCAAATGGATCAAATACGGTGGAAACCTTATCTTGCAGAACCCCGGCGCTTTTGCAGGGTGTAGGGCATAACACTATGTTCAAAGACAAAGAGGGAAAGTTTCGTATCGTTTATCATGTACATATAGCAAAGATTGTATTACTGCAGAGCTGGTAAAGTAAAGCAGAGAGAGCGATTTGATAGTATGATTCTATTTATCTGTATCAGCTTTCAAAAAGTTATTAAAATGCTTTTTTTGATAACTTCCTCTTTCTTCCTTTCTGTTCAACCGGAAGGATAGGAGGGCGATAGCCGGGATAAATGCAATGAAAAACCGGGCTTTTTGGACTCTGAAGCCGGCATTTCCCGAAAAAGAAGTAGGCATCCGGCACAAAAGAAGTAAGTATTTACTCTAAAAGAAGTAAGCAATTTCCGAAAATGCTTACTTCTTTTTTGAAAATCTCCTAATGTTTTGCACGATTACATATATTGTTCCGTAATAGAGAGATTATTTTGCTCCTTTTTTTTCTGGTTGACAAGCACAGGAGACTACTCTCTGACTTTCTAAAAGCGCTTTCTTTTTGCGAAAAACAAACACGAGTACTCTTACTTTCTCCTTTGTGTGTTCATTGTGTTGCGAAAACGTCTGGATTCCTGCAATATGATAAACGGAAAAATGAAATAGAGACGATTTTTAGTACGAACCTGACTCATGTACTGAAATAATCAAGCCTGAGAAGGGTTGTTTAGCAAATTGTCAAAAATATAAGTGATCTTTTCAGAAGTTATTTCTTTCTAATGCATCCTTTGTTGTATCGGATTTATTGTTATTTTCTTTTAAGGATATATTTGTAGTTATTATCTTTGTCAGACTAATGAACTAAAACTGATTATTATGAAAAAGATTTGATTATGGTTAAACTTTTATTGATATGTCTGGCAGCGATAGTAATGATCTCTTGCGGATCGGAGCAGGAAAAGTTAACCGTGTATATTCCTGATACGTGTACGGATACTCTTCAACACGAAATCTTCTTGTCGGAAGAAGAAGGACTGAATATTTTCTATGATTTGTGTGTAACTGATTCTTTTTGTGCTTTTTTGGACGCACGTAATGATACATTGTTAAAGATCTTCACAGCTACAGTTCCTCCTGCTTTTGTTGGATTGGGGATGAAAGGAGAGGGCCCGGATGATTTTCTTTTTCCTTTTTTTGAGAAGTCGATAGGTAGGGGAGGCAAGGGAAAGCTGTCGTTCATTGAATTGAATAGTTGGAATAAAAAGACTGTTGCGATTCATTCGGCAGCATCTCCCGGCCCTGTCGCTGTTTCTGTTGTTGAGGCACAACAATTGCCGGAGATACCTGCGGTCAGGGATTATAATGAAACAGACTCTTGTGTATATGGCATTGATGTAGATATGCAGCATGGTTTGTTTTTCATTTATGATAAGCATGCTGCCCAGGTTAAGACAGTGGATTATCATCGTGATATTAAGTCCGGATATCCGGAAGGACGTTTATCTTATCTATACGAGAACTGTTTAATGGTAAATCAAGATGCAAAGGCAGCTTGTACGGGATTACTGAATCTGAACTCTCTCTGTTTTTATGATTTAAAAGGAAATCTGATGAAAGAAATAGTGATAGGGAAAGAGCTGAAATCCCCGGAGTATGATCCTGAGTTTCTTGATTTTCCGAATGCACCTAAATATTTCATTTCTCTTTGTGGCACGCCCAATTATCTTTATGCCCTTTATAACGGTTTCCCGGGTACTTCGGGTAAATCAAAGATTATGGCCTTTACCTGGCAAGGTGCTCCGGTTGCCATTTATCACACAGATGTAAAATTGGAGAGAATTGCTGTTGATCCATCCGGCAGATATGTATTGGGACTGAATATAACGGAAGAAGGAGGGAGTGATGTGCTGAAGTTTGAGCTTTAGGTATTAGCTGAATCTTGCTGAAGAATATTCTGACTAATGTATTGTTCGGACTCTCGGAAGTTCCGGTTGAACAATTTATGCAATCATCAAGTGCCTTTTCCGAGATTGGATTCTTCCATAATGAGAGTTGCAGTGCATTCACTTAAGGCCTACCTTAAAGTGAATTCACTGCAACTCTTCTATCTCAGCTATGTGTTTATGTTTGTGGCGCTACTTATATAGCAAGTACATATTATTGTTTCTTATTCAGGAAGCGCTTAGCCAGATATTTGCGTACCGGTTCATCATATAGCTTCAAGCATAGATAAGCAAACAATATGTTCCATGCGTAAACGCATAAGGCAACTTGCCAGGTCTCTCCTAATGTGAAAAGTTGATTT
The DNA here is from genome assembly GCF_019583405.1 of Bacteroides fragilis. Lineage (GTDB taxonomy): Bacteria > Bacteroidota > Bacteroidia > Bacteroidales > Bacteroidaceae > Bacteroides > Bacteroides fragilis_B. The sequence continues at coordinate 257,605 of NZ_SZUU01000005.1, forward strand.
TTGATCAACCATGCATAGAACAAATACATGAATGGATAATGTATCACATAGATCGGATAAGATATATCTCCCAGGAATTTACATATTTGGGTTGACTTCTTATCCGTGGTGGTTCCCGATGCTCCTATCCAAAGCAGGATGGGGAAAGCTATGATAATACAGAATGCTTCATAAATGCCGTTTGTGCAGATTGATTCCGTTCCTTCCAAATAAGGCACTGCGAACAAGGCGATCATTACAAGGGTACATATCCAGAATGCACCTCTCAACTTCATGGGCTTGAAGTTACGCGATAAAAGCATACCCATGGAGAAGGGGAAAAGCATTCTTAATAATCCGCCTATAAAGTTTACACCGTCCAGTGTCCAGCCGACTCCTATGTTTCCATAACCCGAGACATTGAAGATGGCAAATGAAGCCAATGCTACTCCCAGTAATACTACAACTATGGTCAACGCTTTATTTGACAGACGACGAATGAACAAAGCGTAAAGGATATTGCCTATGTACTCGAAGAATAATGACCAGCAGGGGCCGTTCAATGGGAACATTTCGCCATTGCCGCGAACCTCGTAACCTACACCCGGCATCGCAGGGATGAAAAAGATGGTACAAAGAAGAGACAACATCACCATCGATATGCCGATATGTGTTCCGTCCCATTGTACGGAACCCTGGATATAGAATGTGATAGCACCCACTACGGCACCCATGATTACCATCGGATGAAGACGTATCAAACGGCGTTTAATGAAATCTTTCATGGTGAAATTCTTATCCCAACGATCATCATAAGCATAACCGATAACGAAACCTGAAAGGATAAAGAAGAAATCTACTGCTAAATATCCGTGGTTGAAGGTATCGATAGTGGTACCACCGGCAAAAGCATAGCCTTCGAATACATGATACCATATAACCATAAGAGCGGCTACTCCCCGGAGCCCGTCCAGTAGATGATAATGCGGCTTGGTATCTGCAAAAACTGTTGAAGAAATATTCGACATCTGTGTTTTATTAGTTAGTTAATATTTTCAGATGGCAAAGATACGGCTTGCAAAATGAAGTTCTTTTGCTTAAAAGCAAAAAAGACTGGCCGGGAGCTATTTTTTAGCGCGTACCCGGCTGAGTGTATAAATGGAAATGCCCAGAAATGCAGCGACATACTTCAGCTTTACCCGATTGATCAGTCCGGGGTAGCGCCTGTTGAACTGTTCGTATCGTTCCTTGGGAGAAAGCTGGAGTCTTTCCACAAACATGTGGCTGAGTTCTTTGTTGACGTCCTGATGCAAGATCCTTCCCCAGTTGGCTATATCGATATATTTTTCGTAAAGGGCGTTCAGTTCGTCTATATGAAGAACGTAGATTTTGCAATCCGAAAGGGTTTCAATACTCTCTATGGACGGCTGTTTATAATATAACGAATCCATGCCGAAAGTAATGTCACCTTCTTGGCTGAACCAGGTGGTGGTATCTTGCCCGTTGTGATGAAATACAGAGCGGGTGACACCTTCTTCGATGAAATAAACCAGGCGGTCCGTTATTCCCGATTGCACTATATAAGTATCTTTGGGATAATATCTTATCTGCATGTTTGCCTGTAATGCCTGGAGCGCTTCATCCGAAACCGGGTATAACTGCCTGATCTTGTTTATGATGTTTTTCATTGGAGAGGAATTCATTATTCTATTTACAAACTTACATAATTTTATCAATTCCTGAAAATTATCGATCTTAAATCCATCCCTTTGATGTGGAAGAGAGGTAAATTTAATATATAGGTTTTTAGATATAAACAGAGGTTGTCAGCCCTGACAGGTTTCCTTTGTGTTTTATATTGGGGCTTTAGGGGAGCTGGAGTAAGCGTTGTGCTCGTTTTGACTTGTCCCTTAAAGAAGTTTAACGCCTCTATGTGCTTATATTCAGAGCTTTCCGTTAACTTTGTCTGAAACATAAAAACCACGCAACTATGAAATCTTTTTATCCTGTCCTTTACTTATGTTTCTTATTCGGATTGCTTCCGTTTCTGGGCAGTTGTTCGGAGGAGAATGAATCTTCCGGTACAATCGAAATGAATCAACTGCCGGGCACTGCGCAATCTTTTTTATCTAATTACTTTCCGGGACAAACTCCGGAGAAAATAGAAAAAACAAATACCGGTCAGGAAAATGTCCGGTTGCTTTATCGTGTTGTTTTTCCCGATGAAGTTAAAGTGGAATTTAGTGAAAATGGGGGATGGAAAAGATTGATGATTCCGGATCAAAAGTTACCCGAGTCCTTACATTCTCTTTGGGGAAGAATTATTGCATATGTACAGCAATTTTTTCCCGATGATCCGTTTATCGGTATAGAGAACGCCTGTTATGGAGATTGTGTGTTGTTAAGTAGCGGTAAGAAAATAGCGTTTCATTACGACGGGACATGCATCGGCTATGAAATGGATATAAAAGACGAATCCGGATTGCCGCAATTTGTGCGTGATTTTGTGGCAAAGCATTTCCCGGATGGAGTTTTCCAGGCAGTGGTGGAACATATTCCGAATGGGGATATTACTGCCGGCTATTCATTCTGGTTGGAGAATGGATTTACATGTGTGTTGAATGATCATGGTCAGTGGACAGAAGTGAATGGAGGAACTGAATTGGTTCCGGGCTCGATTCTGGAGACTTTGCCTTCAAAGGTAACCGAACAATTAAATCGGGATTATCCAACTGCGCAAGTTACGTACATTCGTTTAAAGGGTACCTGCTATACCATTCAGGTTAGTAAGACGGTATATGTGACTATTGATCCGGAGAGCAAACCGATAGTAGTACCTTTGATGCAGGCACAAGCTTTGGCAGAAGAGTATTTTGGCAAACAGCGTTCCATTTCCATCAGTCATCCGCTTCATGCAGATGTGCTGAATTTCAAGGTATGTCTGCCGAATGGATTTAATATGCTTGTCAACGAAGATGCCAGTGAATGGTTGAATATAGATGGAAACGGATTTACATTTCCTGAAAAGCTGGTGGCATCGCTCCCTGAAAAGATAACCGAATATATTTCAGCACATTCGAACTCCGAAATTACAAGGGTCGATCGTTCGGTTGCTGCTTCATTCTTAGTGGAGTTGACGAATGGTGACGGACTGATGTTTGATTCCCAGGGTGGTTTTCTTGGAAAAGAAAAAATAGAATTGAGCATTTCCGAGAAAATATACAGGTATATGCGACATCAGTTCCCGGATGACCTCAGTATGTATTTCTTTTCTTATACCATAGAGGGATGGGTGTATAAATTGGGAGACGGATCAGAAGTTAAGTTCGATCGGAATGGTAATTTTGTAGAAATGATCGCTGCAATGAAATGATTGGTGGTCGTTCGGAAAGTTTTCCGTTGAGGATGTGTCATAACTCTTTTCACCACGGAGTATCACAGAGTCTTTTTATTAATAATCAACAACTTAAAATCACCTCTGTGTTACTCTGTGTCCTCTGTGGTGGGTTTTGACACATCCCCAATATAAATGTTTGTAATCTTTTGTTTATCAATAGGACCCGGGTTTGTTTCCTGAGATCTCTGCTTGTATGGCTTCGAAAAGAATACTTGTCATTCTGTCAAGTAGAAATATGATTGATGAAAGGCTATAGAACCTTTTGTAGTCTGGAAATAGCTGAGGCATTGCACGAATTTTCTCCACTGACCGACAGTGTTACAGATGGGAGGGGCGGATTTCCAGTCCGTCCAGTATCTTCAAATATAATTCCAATGCCTCTTCTATTTCTTTAATCATGATATATTCATCGGCTGTATGCGAACGTGAAGAACGGCCGGGGCCTATCTTGACTGAGGGGAACGCCATTAAAGCTTGATCCGAGAGAGTAGGAGAGCCGAAAGGTGCACGCCCCAGTTTCTTTGCCTTCTGTACAAACGGGTGGCTTTCTTCGATACGTGAAGAGTTGAGGCGGAACGAACGGGCTTCAGCTTTGCAAGAGATATGCTTTTGTATTTCAGTAAACAACTCTTCGTTAGAGTACAGTTCGTTGCTACGCACATCTACTACAAAACTGCAACGGTCGGGAATGACATTGTGCTGCGTACCGGCATTGATCACCGTAACGCTCATTTTGACAGGTCCCAGTAATGGTGATTCTTTTGCAAAACGGTAGTCGCGGAACCAGGCAATATCGTCCAGTACTTTATATATCGCATTGTCACCTTCATTGCGGGCGGCGTGTCCTGCTTTTCCGGTAGCTGTGACATCGAGCACCATCAGCCCTTTTTCGGCAATGGCAGGTTGCATTTCGGTGGGCTCTCCTACTACGGCAAAACTGATGGGGGGAAGTCCCGGTAATACACTTTCGATACCACCTTTTCCGGATACCTCTTCTTCGCAAGAAGCCAAATAAATAAGGTTGTAACTTTGTTGCTTGCGGCATAGTTGCAGAAACACCTGTAGGAGTGTTACTACACTGGCACCGGCATCGTTGCTGCCCAATCCGTAAAGCTTCCCATTCTCTTCGCGTGGAGTGAACGGATCTTTCCGCCAACCGTTGACCGGCTTTACAGTGTCAATATGGGAGTTGAGCAGGATTGTCGGCTTTTTCAGGTCGAACATGGGACTCAGACACCAGATGTTGTTTCCTTTACGGCCTGTGGTCATGCCTTCGGCCTCGATATAATTTTGCAGATAGTCGGCTGCTTTTTCTTCTTCGCGGCTGAGCGAAGGGATGCTGATAAGAGATTTCAGCAGGCCGACAGCTTCGGATGTAATGGATTCGTCTATCATTTCTTTTTTGCTTTGAATGGATGCAAATGTACAAATAATACTTGAATCTTTCAGTTTGTCAGACAACTATTTATCAGGCGCTATATGGCTAAGTGCCTGACTCTGTTGAGCAAAATAATTCAGCATTCACACCTGATAATTCCAAATTAAACGATACCTTTGCAGACGAATAACTAACAACAAAGGATATGACTTATCATCATTTATCTGTCTTGGTTCATCGTCAGGCTGAAAAGTATGGCGACAAGACAGCCCTGAAATACCGTGACTATGAGAAGGCGCAGTGGATACCTATCTCTTGGAATGAATTTTCGCAAACTGTAAGGCAAGCTGCCAATGCCATGGTGGAATTGGGAGTACAGGAAGAAGAAAATATCGGTATTTTCTCTCAAAATAAGCCGGAATGTCTGTTTACGGATTTTGCCGCTTTTGCCAATCGTGCGGTGACGATTCCGCTTTATGCAACCAGTTCTCCGGCACAGGCTCAATATATCATCAATGATGCCCAGATACGTTTCTTATTTGTAGGCGAGCAGTTCCAGTATGATGCTGCTTTCAGTGTGTTCGGCTTCTGCCCCTCACTTGTACAGTTGATCATTTTTGATCCGGCGGTAGTGAAAGATCCGCGTGATATGAGTTCTATTTATTATGACGAGTTTTTGGCTAAAGGAAAAGATTTGCCGCACAATGAAGTAGTGGAAGAACGTACGGCACGTGCCAGTGCCGAAGATTTGGCAAATATCCTGTATACGTCCGGTACTACGGGCGAACCTAAAGGAGTCATGTTGCATCATTCTTGCTATTTGGAAGCATTCCGCATTCATGATATCCGTCTGGTAGATATGACCGATAAAGATGTTTCGATGAACTTCCTGCCGCTGACTCATGTGTTTGAGAAGGCATGGACTTATCTCTGTGTGCATAAGGGCGTACAGGTCTGCATCAATCTCCGTCCGGCCGATATCCAGACAACCATTAAAGAAATACGTCCGACATTGATGTGTAGTGTACCCCGCTTTTGGGAGAAGGTGTACGCCGGCGTTCAGGAAAAAATAGCCGAGACCACCGGAATAAAAAAAATGCTGATGCTGGATGCTATTAAAGTAGGCCGTATCCATAATCTGGATTATTTGCGGGTGGGTAAGACGCCTCCCCGAATGATTCAGTTGAAATATAAGTTTTATGAGAAGACTATCTATGCTCTGTTGAAAAAGACCATCGGAATAGAGAACGGTAACTTCTTCCCGACAGCCGGTGCTGCCGTTCCCGATGAAATTTGCGAGTTTGTACATTCGGTGGGTATCGATATGCTGGTCGGATATGGTTTGACAGAATCTACAGCGACTGTTTCGTGTACTTCGAAGACGGGCTATGATATTGGTTCGGTAGGTCAGGTAATGCCAGAGGTAGAAGTGAAGATCGGCGAAGATAACGAGATCCTGCTTCGTGGAAAGACCATCACGAAAGGGTATTATAAAAAGGCGGAAGCGACGGCTGCAGCCATCGATGAAGAAGGTTGGTTTCATACCGGTGATGCCGGCTATTTTAAAAATGGGCAGTTGTATCTGACAGAGCGTATCAAAGACTTGTTTAAGACATCGAACGGAAAATACATCGCTCCTCAGGCATTGGAAACCAAATTGGTTATCGACCGTTATATCGATCAGATAGCTATTATTGCCGATCAGCGTAAGTTTGTATCTGCACTGATTGTACCCGTATACGGCTTTGTGAAACAGTATGCCAAAGAGAAAGGCATCGAATACAAAGATATGGCCGAATTGTTGGAGCATCCTAAAATTACTGCTCTGTTCCGCGCACGTATCGATACGTTGCAGCAGCAGTTTGCCCATTACGAACAGATTAAACGATTTACGTTGCTTCCCGAACCGTTCAGCATGGAAAAAGGGGAACTGACTAATACCCTGAAGTTGAAACGCCCGGTAGTGGCACGCAATTATAAAGAGGTAATTGATAAAATGTATGAGGAGTAAGAACACAAAATTTTGTATATCTTTGCTCCCCATAATTAATGAAAACCATAAAAAAGAAGTATGATTACTATTGAACAACTTAAAGACGTGAAAGAGCGCACTGATGCGCTGAGGAGGTATCTTTGACATCGACGGGAAGAAAATTCAGGTCGAAGAAGAACAATTAAGAACGCAGGCTCCGGGCTTTTGGGATGACCAGAAGAAGGCCGAAGCACAAATGAAACTGGTAAAAGGACTGCAAAAGTGGATTGAGGGATACAATGAGGTCAAGACACTGACAGACGAACTGGAACTGGCTTTCGATTTTTATAAAGACGAATTGGTCACCGAAGAAGAAGTAGACGAGGCCTATGCAAAGGCATTGGAGCATGTCGAAAATCTGGAGTTGCAGAACATGCTTCGTGATGAGGCCGACCAAATGAGTTGCGTGCTGAAAATTAACTCCGGTGCCGGTGGCACGGAGAGTCAGGACTGGGCATCGATGCTGATGCGTATGTATCTTCGTTATGCCGAGACCAATGGTTATAAAGCAACCATGGCCAACTTGCAGGAAGGTGATGAAGCGGGTATTAAAACCTGTACCATCCAGATTGAAGGCGACTATGCTTATGGATATCTGAAAGGTGAAAACGGTGTGCACCGTTTGGTTCGTGTTTCTCCTTACAATGCGCAGGGTAAGCGTATGACTTCTTTTGCTTCCGTGTTTGTCACTCCGTTGGTGGACGATAGCATTGAAGTGAATATTTTGCCGGCCTGTATCTCTTGGGATACTTTCCGTTCGGGAGGTGCCGGTGGACAGAACGTAAATAAAGTGGAATCCGGCGTCCGTTTGCGTTATCAGTACAAGGACCCTTATACCGGAGAGGAAGAGGAAATCCTGATTGAGAATACCGAAACCCGTGACCAGCCTAAGAATCGGGAGAATGCGATGCGTCAGTTGCGGTCTATTCTTTACGATAAAGAATTGCAGCACCGCATGGCAGAACAGGCTAAAGTGGAAGCCGGTAAGAAAAAAATCGAATGGGGATCACAGATACGAAGCTATGTCTTTGACGACCGTCGTGTAAAAGACCATCGCACTAACTTCCAGACCTCTGATGTAAACGGAGTGATGGATGGAAAAATAGAAGGATTTATCAAAGCCTATCTGATGGAATTTTCTTCGGAAGAAGCTTAAAAATAACAGAATTGTAACATCCTCCGGATTTTTCTGCTCCGGGGGATGTTTTTTTATTTCCTTTCTTTGTCCGTCATTTTATTCTCTATATTTTTGGCAGGTTAAAAGATTTGTTCTTACTTTGTTAGCGTTGAACTTTAAAGCTAACGATTATGAGTAAGAATAAGAAAAAAGTAACACACAGCAAGAAAGAAGAAGAACAAGCCAAAAAGGTTGTTAAGATAGTTTTTGTCTCGTTGGTCATTCTGGCATTGGCTATGATTATCGGTTTTTCTCTTTTGGGCTGAGAGTGAGTGATTAGTGACTGACAATTAGTGATTAGTACCGTATAGATGAATTGTACTAATCACCGGTTATTAGCTGCTAATCACTGCCAATTAATCGCTAATCACTAAAAAGACGGATGAACAAGCAACTGATTACTATTTTTTCTATCTTCTCAATTACTTGTCTGGGGATGGTTTCTGCCCAGGAGTCTAAATCTTTTCTTCCTGAGGTGAAGAAAGAATCATTAACCTTCAGTTCGGAGGACAATAAGTTTAAACTGACTTTCAATGGCCGTATCCAGGCAGATGGAGCGGTGTTTTTGGGAGAGGACTACCAACCCATAGGCAATGGTGTCGGATTCAGGCGTGTACGTTTGGGAGCTACTGCTGCTTTTGGCAAAAGGCTGTCCGGTAAGATAGAGATGGATCTTACCGACGGTGGCTTTTCATTGAAGGACTGTTTCATCAAATATGCTTTTCCGAATGGGTTTTATTTTAGAGCAGGTAATTTTAAAGAGAGTTTTGGTATGGCTGCAATGACCTCCTCGGGCGATTTATGGTTTATGGAGAAAGCGAATGTGGTATCGGCATTTGCTCCTGAATATCATATTGGCGTACAGGGAACTTGGGAACATGACCAGTTCCTGGGGGTAGCGGGTGTACATTTCAAGCGAATTGAAGGTAATAAAGAAAAAGATTATTCTGAAAGTAACAACAAAGCTGGAGAAGATGAAGGAATATCGGTGACAGCCCGTGCTGTCTGGCAACCGATTTCGGCAGATAAGGTAAAAGGATTTCATTTGGGAATTGCCGCATCTTATCGCACTCCGAAGACAACAGTTGGTTCGCTGATGCCGAATACTGTGAGATATAGTACAAGATCACTGTCTTATATTAACAAAATCAAGTTTCTGGATACATCACCGATTGCTTCTGTTAGTCACGATTGGTTGGCCGGTGTCGAATTGGCCGGATTTTACAGAGGTTTTCGCTTCCAGGGAGAGTATATTATGAACAATACGGTGCGTATGGAAGGGTTGGCAACAGAGAAGTTCAACGGCTTCTATGTGCAGGCGGCTTATCTTTTGTTCGGTGGGCGGCAGCGATATAGTAAATCGCGTGGAGCCTTCTCCCAGCCCTCGTTTGGGCGTAGTTGGGGAGATATAGAATTGGCAGCCCGTTTTGACCGTATCGACCTGAACGGGACAGAAGTGATGGGCGGATCATCCAACGGATGGACATTCGGAGTGAATTATTATGCTACCCGGAATCTTAAATTTCAGCTCAATTATTCATATGTAGATAATGATAAATATGCCAATGCCTTCGGACAGGCAGCGGTAGGGTATAAATCGAACGGAGAGATTGCCTATAAACCTGAGGAAGTAGATGAGTCGTTGGGGAAAGGAGGGAATGCTTATGGTATTCTGGGACTCCGTATACAATTGAATTTTTAAATATGTCACAAGAGATAGAACGTAAGTTTCTCGTTAAAGGAGACTATAAATCACAGGCTTTTGCGCAGAGTCGCATTGTTCAGGGCTATATCAGCAGTGCTCGTGGAAGAACGGTCCGGGTACGTATCCGCGATGGAAAAGGTTACCTGACTATTAAAGGAGCCTCCGATGCCTCAGGGTTGAGCCGCTACGAGTGGGAGAAAGAACTGCCGCTTATTGAGGCAGAGGAACTGATGAAACTTTGTGAACCGGGAGTGATCGATAAGACCCGATACCTGGTTCGTAGTGGGAAACACGTATTCGAAATAGATGAATTCTACGGTGAGAATGAAGGACTTGTAGTAGCTGAGGTGGAATTGGGTTCGGAAGACGAAGTGTTTGTAAAACCCGACTTTATAGGAGAAGAGGTTACGGGGGACATTCGCTACTATAATTCCCAGTTAATGAAAAAACCGTATACTACCTGGTCGTAGCTAACAAATAATCCGTATATTTGTTTCTTTAGTTACGGGCTCAAGAATAAAGATATATGGAACAACTGTACAACTACTTGCCGGAAAAGCTGGTGACCTTTATTCTGGTCACCTTGTTTTCACTTTTAATAGGACTTTCGCAACGCAAGATCAGTCTGAAGCGTGAAGGAGAAACCACTCTTTTCGGTACGGACCGCACCTTTACGTTTATTGGAATATTAGGATACCTTTTGTATATCCTCGATCCGGAAGAGATGCACCTTTTCATGGGAGGTGGTTTAATACTCGGTATTCTCTTAGGACTCAATTATTATGTGAAACAGTCTCAGTTCCACGTATTCGGGGTGACGACTATAATCATTGCACTAATCACTTATTGTATTGCTCCGATTGTCTCTACACAACCTTCATGGTTTTACGTCATGGTAATTGTTACCGTTTTATTGCTCACCGAACTGAAGCATACTTTTACGGAGATTGCGCAACGAATGAAAAATGATGAAATGATTACGCTGGCCAAATTCTTGGCTATCAGTGGTATTATTCTTCCGATGTTGCCTAATGAAAATATTATTCCTGATATCAATCTGACACCTTATACCATCTGGCTCGCTACAGTCGTGGTTTCGGGCATTTCTTATCTTTCCTATTTGTTGAAGCGGTATGTCTTTCGTGAATCGGGTGTGTTGGTGTCCGGCATTATTGGCGGGTTGTATAGTAGTACGGCTACTATTTCGGTATTGGCACGTAAAAGCCGTAATGCACACTCGCAGGAAGCATCCGAATATGTTGCCGCCATGCTTTTGGCCGTCAGCATGATGTTTTTGCGTTTCATGATTTTAATTCTTATTTTCAGCTCCGCTATTTTTACCTCTATCTATCCTTATCTGCTGATTATGGCTGCCGTTGCAGCCGGTGTGGCTTGGTTCATCCACAGTCGTCGGAAGCAAACAGCCGATACTGACCTTGTAGAGGAAGAAGATGATAGCAGCAATCCGCTGGAGTTCAAGGTGGCTTTGATTTTTGCCGGGTTATTCGTTATCTTTACTGTGCTGACACATTATACATTGATTTATGCCGGTACCGGAGGGTTGAACTTATTATCATTTGTGTCCGGATTCAGTGATATCACTCCTTTCATCCTGAACTTATTGCAGGGAACCGGGAGTGTGGCGGCCACTGTTGTGATGGCTTGTACCATGCAGGCCATTATCAGCAATATTGTGGTGAATATGTGTTATGCACTTTTCTTTTCGGGTAAACAGAGTAAGTTGCGCTCATGGATATTAGGCGGTTTCGGCTGTGTGATTGCGGCAAATGTTGTCGTACTTTTTTTCTTTTATCTGATTTAGTGTGCGTTATCGAACAACTTCTGATAAAAAAGAATAAAAATCGCCCTATTTCACCTTTCTTAACTCCGAGGGTTTCGTAAACGAATATAAAGTCGATATTTTCGTTGCCAATCTGTAACAAATACTATGATTTTGCGTCTGATAGACTATAAACTAAAACATAACTTCACATGAGAAACAAACTACTACTATTATTGCTGTTGATGTTTATAACATCCGGCATGATGTATGCTCAACAGCAGAAACCTCAGCAAACCCAGCAACGTACAGCAGCTCCATCTTATACATTGAAAGGCGTGCTTCTTGACTCGCTGACCCAAGAGGGAGAACCTTATGCTACGATCAAAATCGTGAAAAAAAGTGCTCCCCAAAAAGCCTTGAAAATGGCCGTAACTGATTTGAATGGTAAATTCCAGGAAAAATTGACTGTTGCTCCCGGAAACTATGTCGCTACTTTTTCATCTGTAGGTAAAGTGACATTGGTGAAAGACTTCACTGTAAAGGCAGGAGATAAAGTAATTGACCTCGGACAATTGAATATGGCTGAGGCTACTAACGAACTGAAAGGCATAGAGATCGTTGCCCAAAAACCATTGGTAAAGGTGGATGTGGACAAGATTGAATATAACATTGAGGACGACCCGGACTCAAAGACCAACACAGTGATGGAAATGCTTCGTAAAGTCCCGTTGGTTACAGTGGACGGTGAAGACAACATTAAGGTGAATGGAAGCAGCAGTTTTAAAATCCATGTAAATGGTAAGCCGAATAACATGATGAGCAATAACCCGAAAGATGTGCTCAAAAGTATGCCTGCTAATACAATTAAGCATATCGAGGTAATCACTTCTCCGGGAGCTAAATATGATGCAGAAGGTGTAGGCGGTATCTTGAATATCGTTACTGTAGGCGGTGGCTTTGAAGGGTATACCGCTACTTTCCGTGCCAGTGGCAGTAACCGTGGTGCCGGTGCGGGCGGATATGCCACTATCAAGTCGGGTAAACTGACTCTGACCGGTAACTATAACTACAATTATAATACAACTCCGAAGAGCTACTCAAATAGTTTCCGTGAAAACTTCGACTCGGAAGATCAGAAATATCTGGAATCGAACAGTACTTCCGATTATGACGGTAGTTTCCAGTACGGTAATCTGGAAGCCAGTTACGAAATTGATACATTACGTCTGCTGACTGCTTCTTTTGGTATGTATGGAGGTAGTAATGATAATAACAGTGACGGACTGACTACGATGTGGAATGCAAACAGAGATGTGTTGGCTTATCAATATGGCTCTCTGAGTGATGGAAGCGGTTCGTGGTATTCGATGCGGGGTAATGTCGACTACCAGCGTACGTCTAAAAAGAATAAGGACCGTATGATTACTCTTTCCTACAAGATCAGTACTCAACCCCAGAATTCGGATTACTACACTAAGTATAGAGATATAAAGGATCCTTTTGAATTGGAAATCATTGAGAAGTTCTTATTAAACAACTCTCACTCGGATGGAAAAACGAATACTACTGAACATACCTTTCAGGTGGACTACACCACCCCTATCGGAAAGTTACATACGATAGAAGTAGGTGGTAAATATATTATCCGTAATAATTTAAGTGATAATAAGTTGTTCGAAGCTAAAGGGGTAACCGACGATTATGAATACAACAACGACCGTAGCAGTAAGTACAAGCATATGAACGACATTCTTGCTGCTTATTTAGGATACACTCTTCGTTATAAAGGCTTCTCTTTTAAACCCGGAGTACGTTATGAATATACCGCTCAGGATGTAAAATATTTGGCTGGAGCTATCGGTCCGGAAGCAGATTTCAGCACCAACTATAATGATTTTGTTCCATCTGTTACGATGGGTATTAAGATTGGTAAGACACAGAACTTACGTGGTGGTTACAACATGCGTATCTGGCGTCCGGGTATCTGGAACTTGAATCCTTATTTTGACGACCGCAACCCGATGTTTATCAGCCAGGGTAATTCGAATCTGGAAAGTGAAAAGAGCCACTCGTTCAATCTGAGCTATAGTATGTTCAGTATGAAGTTCAATGTGAATGTTTCTTTACGTCATTCATTTGGAAACAATGGTATTGAGCGGGTGAGCCGTCTGATCGGTAAAGGCGGTGAGGACTTCCCCGGAGGACATCATGCTCCCGAAGGTGCATTGTACAGCACGTACGAAAATATCGGTAAGAACCGTAATACGGGTCTGAGCCTTTATGCTAACTGGAATGCTTCTCCCAATACTCGTATCTATCTGAATGGTGATGGTAGCTACGCTGATATTAAGAGTCCGGCCCAAGGATTACATAATTATGGATGGAGCGCTTCTATGTATGGCGGCATTCAGCATACTTTCCCATTGAAAATACGCGCCAGTCTGAATGCCGGAGGAAGTACTCCTTACATTAGCTTGCAGGGTAAGGGATCGGGTTACTATTACTATAGCCTGAGTGTGAACCGTTCATTCATCAAAGATCGTTTTACGGTAAGTGCTTATGTTAGCAATATTTTCGAGAAATATCGTTCGTTCAACAACACTACTATCGGTGAAAACTTCTTGTCTAAGAGTAGCAGCCGTTATCCGAGCCGTAGCTTCGGTGTCAGCCTCAGCTATCGTATCGGTGAGCTGAAAGCCAGCGTGAAGAAAGCTGCCCGTAGTATCAATAATGATGATGTGAAAGGTGGCGGCGGCCAGGGTGGCCAAGGCGGTGGTGCTAACTAAGAGTTAGGACTTCTGGTAAAGATAAAAACAGAAAGGTGTAGCTACCACTGCGGATAGCTACACCTTTCTGTTTTTGAATGGGGATGTGTCATAATTCACCACAGAGTAACACAGAGTTTCATAGAGCGAACTTAATCTATTGATAACTACTGAAAATTTATCTGTGTAAATCAGTGTAATCTGTGGTGAATACGAGTTTCGGCACACCCCATTTCGTCCGATTGCCGGTTTATAATGAATGATCTGCCGGCACCTCTTTCCCCGACCAGGCTTTCAAGTTGGTCCATTCGGCGGGAGGAGCTGACCAAAAGGCATCATCAGCAGGTAATCCCAGTGGTAAGAACCCGGTCAGACACAGATAAGTACTTCCCGTATTGATGTAGCTTTCCGACATTTTTATCTGATTACCGGAGAAACCTATCCTTAACCAACCGTTTGCATCAAAATTGTCGGCTGACCGGAACTGATTTTCAATGACCTGGGTCATTGCGCAACGTACTTGGGCGGGAGTAATATGTTCGGGAAGCAGATGTAGTAGGGCAGCTTGCCCTAACGCATGAAATACTCCGGTACGATACACGATAGACCGTCCGATTACCGGATAAGTTCCTTCCGGTGAAATAAACCGTTCCAGCTGTTCGGCATAGCGTCCCAAGCGTTTCTGCTGTACTTTCAGAAACTCAGCTCCCGGCATCCGGTGCTTTTGCATGACGATTAATATGTCAGTTAGCATGGGGTGAATCACAAAGCTGTTGTAATAATCGAGATGGAAGTCAGCCCCGTCACCGTATTGGGCATCTCCCTTATACCAAAGATCCCTGAACTTTCGTACTCCGTAGTTGAGGCGTACCGTGTCGCACTCACCGGTGAATTCTTGCAATGCAGCCTCTATGATAGAGGCAAACAGCAACCAGTTGCTTTCGTTGGGTTTAATGGCACGGCTTCGCTTCAACTCCGTCACTACCCGTTTGCGGGCAGATGCAGAGAGATTACCCCATAACTGTTTGGGGGCGCGCAGCAATCCTTCTGCCAAGAATGCGGCATCTACCAAGGGCTGCGAAGGTTCTCCGAAAATCAGGTAATCGGGTGAGGAGGGGTTAACGGCATTGCTGATTCCTTTTACAGTCAGCTCGATGTATTTCTTGCGTAACTGTCCTTCCGGCGTATCGTCCGCTCCCAATTCCAGCCATGGAGCCATGCCGCAAACTGTACGTCCTACCGCTTCCAGATAAGAGAAACGTTGCCGGTCGGGCGCAAGCGATTGGTATGGCATTCTTTTCTTCAGTGTTTCGTTAGCCAGATTGCTGAGTACCGGATCGGCCAGACGGACAAGTGTCTTTACCCAGACATCCCGGTCGGCAGTTCCTGACCGGCACTGTGCCCAAAGACAGGGGACTGCCGGCCATCCTCCGGCCAGCAATCCCCATACAATAATTAAGATGATCCGTTTCATTGAAGCGATCCGTCTTCTTTATATTCCACTACCACTACGTCCGTAAGTGGCTTTTTCCCCGGAGTAGTTACACGGATGGTATTTTCTCCTGCCTTCAGTTTGACTCCTTTCCATACAACTGTTGAGTAAGTGTCTGCTTTTTGTTTGCCACAACTGACACCGTTTACAAACAGTTCGGCTTCCGGGGCAGTGGTGAATGCCATGAAAGTCTGCTCCGGTTGGTAGCGAAGTCTGCATCGCTTCTCTGCCAGGTAAATCATCGGCTCCTGTTTGTTCCAGTTTGCTTTATAGAAGTAGTAGGAGTCTTTCTTTACCTTTCGGTCGAAGGTGACGAGACCTTTGTCATTGATACCCGGGCGGTCACCTTCCGTACGGTGGGCAGCGCCGAAGTCGAACATGTTCCAAACGAATGTACCCCATACGAACGGACGTTCGGCTATGATTTTCCAATTCTCCATATGATAGTAGGTCTGCCAGTTTTCAGGGTGCCACCATCCCGAAGCGGACGGTTGCCTGAGCGAGTCCTGCTGGTGGTAGATACTGGCTCCTGCCCCGTATTCACTGATGCCGATACGTATTTCGGGATATTTCTCGTGTGTACGGTCCAGAAAGGTTGCCAATGTTTTCGGAGTACTTCCATACCAACCGTCGTAACGGTTCCAGGCAATGTTATCGGTTATGAAGTTCAAATCACCGTTCTGGTTGCTGGCGGAAGTTGTCGGACGGGTAGGGTCTTCCTGTTTCGCCAGTACATTCAGTTCTTTGATATACTCTACAGGATTGTCCCCGACTTCCTTCAGTTCATTGAACAGGCCCCAGAAGCAGATAGAGGGATGATTGTAGTGCTGGCGAATCAGTTCGATGAGTTGCTGTTTGCCATTCTCACGGAAGGAAAGCTGGTTGACAAAGCCTTTATCCGCATATCCTCCGGGACCGACAAACGGAATCTCAGCCCAAGTGACGATACCGTGCCGGTCCATCAAATCGTACATATAAGTTGCCTGCGGATAGTGTGCCAGGCGGATGGCGTTGACTCCCATCTCGCGCATCAGTGCCACATCTTCTTCATGATGCTGTGGACGGAGTGCGTTACCCACTTCGGCACGATCCTGATGGCGGCATACCCCATGAAGTGGCAGATGCTTGCCATTCAGGAAGAATCCTTGAGCCGGGTCGGTATGATAATAGCGTAGGCCTAATGGCTGTGTTACACTGTCGATCTGTTTACCGTTCTTGTGGAGGCTGACAGTGACCTGATACATAAACGGGTCTTCACAACCATTCCAAAGACGCGGTTTTTGAATCAGTAAAAGAAGCTGTTCCTGAATATCGGTCCCCTGTTTCAGCGATATGTTTCGGTTTTCTTTGCAAATCACTTTAGAGCCGTCCGTCACTTGGATCCGAAGTTCGGCCGCTCCATCGGTTGCCCGGTTGGACAGGTTCACTTTGGCACATACTTTTGCTTCTTGGGCGCTGACGGCTTCCTGCACCAGATAAACTCCCGGTGAAGCATAATCCAAAGGCGAGATGCAAGTCGCGTCCGTAATCAGCAGGTGTACATCCCTGTAGATTCCCCCGTAAAAATTGAAGTCGCCTACGAGTGGCATTATGTCCAGTTGCTCACCGTTATTGGCACGTACCAGAATGGAGTTCTTTTCTCCGTATTTCACTAAGTCTGTGATTTCGAATATAAAGGCCCCGTATCCGCCCCGGTGTTCGCCAATGTGTTTGCGGTTGATGAACACGTTGGCTACACTGTTCACACCTTCAAAGCGAAGAAACAGGCGCTTGCCTTTCCATTCGGGACGAACATATAGGGCTTTTTCATAGTTCCCGATACCCCGTTTGTAGTCTGTTTTGCCCGCAAGCGCATCTTGTGCATTCCAGGTGTGCGGCAGGTCTACCCTGCGGGTGTCTCCCTGTACCTGATGCGAGAAACGGAAATTCCAGTTATTGTTGAGTAGAATATCCTGACGCTGGGCATGAAGGGAGAGAGAGAAGACAAGTAGGAGAAGAAAGGGGCTTAAACCTTTTCCTCGACCCCTCCACCATAAGGAGGGAAAATAGTTACATTTCTGCTGTTTCATATGTTCTTGATTATGTATTGATTACTGATGTTATTATTGAGATCATCGGTATTTTTCTATCCGTTTTGTAATACGTCCGCTTTCTCCGGTCCGCCCGGTTCGGGAGTTTCTTGTGGGTGAATCACATCGAAATAATAGATGCCTTGTTCCTTCAGATAGTCCAGGAAGGACGGCAACCGCATGCAGAAACGGCTCCAGTCTTTTGCGCCGGGTGAAGTCCATGCCGATTCTGCCAAGGCTATCAAACGCGGGAAGGTCATGAAATCCAGTCGTTTGGCATCCGCGATCCGTTCGGTCCAGAGTGTGAACTGCATACCCAGTATCTGATCTTCGTATCCTTTAAAGAGATGGCTGATCGGTTCGGGAAAAGCGTAGACATCTTGCAACGGATTGAACCCATCCCAATAGCGTCCCACTTTATGTGAAGCATCCTGTACAAAATCGCCATACAGCGGACGGCGTGGAGTCAGCACTACCTGATAGCCCTGTTCAAGCGCTTTCAGCAACTGGTACTTGCGGTCGTGACGCCACCACATTACCAGTGCTTTCGAGGGGGAGATACCGGCGTCCACTATTTCGTCCCAACCGATCATCTTCTTGCCCTTGGCTGCTACCAGATCGGCGGCACGGCGGATGAAGTAATGCTCCAGTCCGGTTTCATTGACCAGCCCTTTTTCCTTTATGAAGTTCTGGATATCCGGATCTGTGAACCAGTTCTGGTTACCATAGTGCACTTCGTCACCTCCGATATGGATATAGGGAGCCGGAAAGAGAGCGGTTATTTCATCGAGCACATCACTGATAAAACGATAAGTTTCTTCTTTGCAAGGATGGAATGTGAAATGCTTCCAGCGTCCTTCACCTCCTCCCGATACCTCCGGATAGGCACGGCAGACTGCCGTGGCATGTCCCGGCATATCGAACTCCGGAATCACCATAATCTGGCGTTCGGCTGCATAGGTCACGATCTCCCGGATGTCGTCCTGTGTATAGAACTGCGGAGCTGCCTTGGCATCATGCCAATTACCGACGGCTCCTATCTCCGTCAGCTTAGGATATTTCTTGATTTCAATGCGCCATCCCGGTTCGTCTGTCAGATGCCAGTGGAATACATTGAGATGAAGCCTCGCCATCAGGTCGAGGTATTGTTTTACTTTTTCTTTGCCGAAGAAGTGGCGGCTTTCATCGAGCATAAATCCGCGCCATGCGTAGCGTGGCGAACTGTAAATCCGGCAACAGCGGATTTTGCCCCGTCCGTGCTGTGCCAGTTGTCTGATAGCCTGGCCGGCATAAAATGCGCCTTTCTCAGAAGTGGCATCAATGAAGATAGAATCCGGCGTAATTTCCAGTTGATATGCTTCATCTGAATATGCTGTACCGATGGCAGGCAGAGACTTAGAGATAGTAGTTCGTACACACTCAGCCGAAACTTCGTCATAAGAGAATGTACCCTTATGTGTCTCTATCGCAGAAGGAGCGGGGAATAGCTTTTGTGCTTGTAAGCTTTGAAAAGCAAATAGAGCAAGAAGAAGAAATTTTATTCTCCCTCTTGCTGTATTATGAATGAATAATGATCTGTTGGTTCGTTTCATCCTATGTCTTTAACTTGTTAGCATTCTTTTTTACTTAAATACTTCCATTATGGGCCTTCCGATCCATACTTGTGGCTGTTTCAGTTTGAAAATGGCAGCCACGGTAGCGGCTACGTCAAACTGCATCATGCTGGCCTGAATCTCATGCCCTTTCCTGATATTTTTCCCCGAGATGATGAACGGAGTCTGCATTTCCAGCATTGTTTTTCCTCCGTGTCCTTTATTGATTCCGCCATGGTCGGATGTTACTATAAAAATCGTTTCATCCAGCATTCCGGCTTCTTTCACCGCGTCAATCACTTTGCCGATGTATCCGTCTATTTCTTCAAGCTTCTGGTAATAAGCCGGTGTGTCATGTCCTTCCTTATGTCCTACATGATCCGGATTATCCCAGGCGATAAGTGTCAAAGTCGGCTTTTTCTCTTTAATATACTTCACGGCTTTTTCACATAGTTCCGTAGGATATTTTTCATAGTTAATCCCTTGGTTGTATTTGTTTACTGCCAGCGTATCCACCAGATATTTGATGCCGATCCATTCGTAGAGAGTGCCAATTTCAGCTTTCGGGTCAGCTTCGCGGAGCAATTGGAATACAGTTGGAAAAATGCCATCTTTACTTAATTCTTTCGAAGGAAGATCCGGAGTGCTTGAATTCCAAGTCGTGTATCCGTGTAGCTCCGGGCCTGCTCCCATGAACATAGATGCCCAGTTCACTGCACTGGACGAAGGGAGTACAGAGCGTTTGGTCAGTGTGTAAGAACCATTATTCATTAATTGTTTGATATGGGGGATATTAGCTTTCTCTACACTGTAGGCACCCCAGCCGTCCAGTCCAATCAAGACTACATGTTTGGCTTTCCACTTGCTGCCGGCATGGCAATTGGGAGCTATCGTTGATAAGCAGATAATTAAACAGGCAAATTTAAACAGTTGTGTTTTCATGATACTTCTTTATTATAAAATTATTTATCTAAATCTTTTCTACGCTTCAGGGCTTCCAGAAAGTAGTAGTCTGCATAGTTCAGAGGTACGTCGATTTCACTATTGTGCGGAATACTGCCTACGCTATGCATCAGGATAAAATTGCCGTTAGTGCCCAATGTGGCCCGATAGTCAGGTGAGGCGAGACTATGCATGATGCGGTCTGCATATTCTCTGTAAGAAGCGGCATCGGGGACGTCATATGTGCTGATTTCGTACAGGGCAGAAGCGATGCAGGATCCAGAAGAAGCGTCCCGGGGTTCATCGGGTATATTGGGTGCATCCATGTCCCAGTAAGGTATCAGATCTTCGGGCATGTGCGGATCGTTTTTCATCCTATTGAATGTTTTCAGTGCCTGATCCAGATATTTGCGGTCTTTCGTTTCACGATAGCAAATAGTGAAGCCATAGATGGCCCATGCCTGCCCGCGTGACCAAACCGATTCATCAGCATATCCTTGTGCTGTCTGTTTATGGCGTACGGAGCCGTCCGAAATATTGTAATCCACTACGTGATAGCAACTTCCATCAGGACGGAAATGCTCGGAAAGAGTACGGTCGGCATGTGCTACGGCTACTTTATAGAAAGTGGAATCACCGGACAGTTTGGTTGCTTCGAACAGAAGTTCCAGATTCATCATGTTGTCAATGATAACCGGACATTCCCAGCCCCTTTCACTTTGCCAGCTATTACCTTTTACATCCCAGCTTTGAATGACTCCGGCATTGGGGCGGAAACGCGTACAAAGTGATTTGGCTGCCTGTACCATTACGTTTTTATATGCAGCTGTATCGGGAGCGAGCCTCAGGCCGTTACCAAAACTGCAATTAATGATGAATCCTATATCGTGATGCCAAGTCAGGTGTTCGGCCGGGCGAATGGCTTCAGTATATTTTCTGGCCAGTGGGAGGTAGCTGGTGTCACCTGTCAGTTCGTACATATACCAGATGCTACCGGGAAAAAATCCACTGCGCCAATCGGCATATCCGCAGTAATATACAGATCCATCTCTATTGAGAGTTACAGGATTGAGACATTTTCCGCTTGCTTCGATGGTGTCGATGGCTAAACCGAGTTGTGCTTTGGCAAATTCTACATTTTCTGTTATAAAAGACGGTACTGTGGGTTTGTGGTTTGAGCAAGCCACACATATCATTGCGCAGGCTGCTCCCAATAAGGGTTTTAAGTTCATGTTTTATTGTTTTTTTATGGTAAAAGAATAATTTCCTGTTTTATGAATGTTTGTTGCTGTGAGTGTAATGCGACAAATCGATTTACCCCATACATTGGATAGCCGGGGATCTGTTAATGGGATTATTTCTGTTTTCACATCGAACAGTTGTTTATCATATTCTATGACGGCTTTCTTTCCTTTTACTTCCAATTGAATTTTTCCCGGTATTTCCGTACACACCTGCCCCCATGTCATGAAATTGATTTGATTAGGCTGTTTGGCTGTCTTCAGACGGAAAGAATCTGAAATCCGTAATTGTCCTTTCTGAAGTGAATAGGAACGTATCCATGATTCCACTTCTGCTTCGGCCGGATAGGCTGTCGCTATATTGGCTGTGAATGTGTTTTTCCTCTTGTCAGCCTGTACTTGTGTTGCTTTGTATGTTGCTCCGTATTTCTGGGGGACGCCATTAATCAGGGGGAGATTGTGATAATTGCTCTGCATGGTCCAAATGGTGTAGCGATCCTTGCTGAATGTCTGGCGTGTATAGGTCCCTACTCCGGCATCGATAAGAAAAGGAGTTTGGTCTATCCAGAAAGAGAAGGTACCTGCGTCATTATGATTATGGCTTTCGTCGTTATATCCTCCTTTAGCAGCCAGGAAGTTTCCTTTATTGTCAGTTATATAGCAGAATTCGGTTTCCGGATACCAGGAGAATGGGGGAGTGAGATGTGCCGCTTGAGTTTCTTTTAGTTCGTTCGCAATTTTTATAGTAGCAAGCGTACGGTATATATCGCGTCCGGAAGGAAGCTTATTGGTGTTAATCATAGCAGCGAATCCTTTCATTTCGTTACTGTTTACAGCCTTGCCATACCGGAATATCAAGGGAGCGTCTCCACTGCTTTTCGCCGAGGCATCAGCGAAATTAACCACCCATCCTTTGCCCACGTATGAACGTGATATATATTCGCCCATATTCTTTATCATGGGATTATCGAAGATGGAGACAGTTCCTCCGGTAACGGCTGACAGTAATTCCAGATAATCAAACATTTTCCCGGCGGCATGTCCCCAGTAGGAGGGACCTTCCTCACATGCACCGTCGGTATGGGTATAGTTGATGAATTTATCTACCGAAACCATACTGCGGTATACTGCCTTCGCTAACATTTCTTTATCATTTTCAAGCAGCATAAAACACATTAAGGCATTGCTGTTACACCAAGGATTCCAGTTGTTGACCATCATTCCCGGTTTATAGTTCACTGCCATCCACCAGAAGTGATCGTTATTCATATAAGGATCCAGTATACGCTGTTGAAGCGTATGCCGTAAACGTTCGGATATGGCAGGATTGAGTTTGTCAAATTCTTGATGCATGTAATAATAGGTCCATGCGAGTAAAGAGCCCAGGTCACCTGCTGTCAGGTCTATGATGTTTTCTTTAAAATCGGGCAGTGAGCGGTGAGACTGTTGTGCATTCAAATGGGCGGCCAATGCCCAGGAAGTCATCTCGCAGGAATGATATACACCGTTGATCAGCTGATCGATAAATCGCCCTTTCCCTTCTGCGAGTTCAGCGAGTAGCAGGTCGGCTATGGCATTGTTATTGTTGGCGAAAGGAGTTTCCATGACGCTACGGTTGCCGCTGCGTTCAAACTCCATATAATCAGTTGCTTTCACAACCTGCCATTGATAATTCAACTGCTTCTCTCCGCGAAGGATACATTCATTTTTGAAAGAGCCTAAAAAAGTGTCCCATCCGGTTCGGTCGGTATAAGCAGGATAGGTGACCCATTGTTGATTTAATATAAGCACTTCCTGCAAACTGCTTACGCTGGCTTGTTTTTGAAGATAGTTCCGTTCTGTATAGCTGAGGGCTCTTACAGTACAGCATAGCAAGAGAGTGAATATTAATAATTTCTTCATCGTAATAAAATTAAGATTTTAACGTAGGCAAAGTAACAAAATTTATTGCTATTTCATCTTACTAAATGGTTCTTAATGCTATATAAATTTTCTATTTTAGTTGGATATTTGAGGGAGTCAATCCTCAAAAGAGGAAAAGTCGATAAGAGAGTTTATTTAGAACTTTCTTTTCAGATGGAATAGAGGGCGTGTGTCGAAACTCATCACAGAAGACACTGAGTAACACAGAGTGAATTTTAAGTCATTGATTATCTATGTTGATAATCTGTGATAATCCGTGTAATCTGTGGCGAAAAGAGTTTTGACACAGCCCTTTGGTTTATAAGAATCAGTAGCTTAAACGTATTTGTTTAATTCCAGCCCGAGTTCTGAGTCAGTGATTTGTTCATATCAGTTTCATGTTTTGGGATTGGCCATACATAATATTGGTCTCCTCCCCATGTATAAGGATAGGTGACAGTACCCCATACATCTTTCATCCCGGCTGTACCATCAGCATTATTAAACTTACTTTCTTTCCATGTTTTCCAACGGAGTTCTTCGTAAAAGTCAACTCCTTCACCTGCTGTTTCCCAGCGGAATTCATTCTGGATGCGAATGCGCATATCTTCCTGTCCCTGGACCATGGTGGCAGTATTGCTGTTCAACAGTGCAACACCGGCACGTTGGCGTACTTTATTCAACCATTCGATGGCTTCGTCGGTTTTGCCCTGCTCATTCAATGCTTCAGCCAATCCTATGACGACAGTTGCATAGCGGATAATTGGCAGGTCAATCGGAGATTGTTCGCGATTGGTCATTTCACTTGAACCTTCGGCAACAAATTTGCGGAACAAATAGTATAAATGGCTCTGGGTGTCAGTGCGTAAGTCATAAGGATAATCGGTGTCGGCACCATAATAAGGCCAGCGTGAAGTGAAGGTGTGGTCTACGCTGTTTCCGGAACCATCATATGTAGCATATGGAGTGATGATAGTCTGGGCTAAACGAGGATCTCGGCTGTCATAAGCAGCTTTAATACGGGCCTCGTTTCCTGCCGGCAGATAGAATGCTTTTGCCTTGTCACTCAGCTTTTCCAGACGTCCGTCTACTTTTGCTTTTATTTTTTTTACCATATCGTCCAATGCCTCTTCCGTACCGTCAAAGCCGATTTCGCGATACTGTGCTTTTACTGTTGCCGGATCAGTATTACGCAAGAAGAATACTTCACGGTCTTTAATATCTAAGCTTGAGAAACCAGGAATGTATTCATCCCAGTTAAATTTACTGCCGTCTATATTTTCGTAGGTTTCTACAAAATCCACACTGGCCAACATGGTGTTCCAGCAAGAACCGAATGTAGTACGGCCACCATAACGGAAGCTCATGGAATTTCCGTAAGTGCTGCCATTGTTATCGATACACTGCAAAGAGAAGATAGCTTCATCACTCTGTTCATTAGCTTCTTTGAAGAGTTGCTTGTAACCATCCTGAAATAATGAATGTCCCAGTTCACCTACTTTACGGAAATCTGCTTCCGCTTTGCTCCATTCTTTGGTCCATAGATAGATTTTGCCACGTAATGCATAAGCCACTGATTTGGTGACATGACCCCATTCTGCTTTACCGGCAGCGATACGGTCGGGGAAATTCGGATCATTTATTGCGTCGGTTAAATCTTGTATGCAGAAATTCCATATATTCTCTTCGCTTTCACGTGGTTTGTCTGCTTGATCAAGTTCCATAGGCGTATTATAATAAGGAACACCCCTGAAGACTGCATTCAGTTTGTAATAATAAAACGCACGCAATACTTTTGCTTCGGATAATAATTTACCTTTTACGCTTTCACTTATCGGTGCATCGGGTAGATGTACAATGGCATCATTGGCACGATAGATACCTGCATAATGTTGTTTCCAATAGTCTGAGAATATTCCGGAACCGATAGAAGCTGTACCGGCCAGCAGTGGATAATCGTTGTCGCGGCAGGTTGCACCCACGCTGAATGCCTCCATTAGATAAGCTTCTTTTGCTACATATCCCTCGCGTAGGGTGGCGTAGATAGATGCTACTCCCATAGTACAAAAGTTTTCATTACTCCACATGCTGCCCGATGATGCTTTATCATATGGCTTTGTGTCCAGTAAATCTCCCTGGCAACTGCTTATAGCAATTGCTGTGGCTGTTAATATGAATAATTTATTTAATAGTTTCATAAGATTTCAAGATTTATTTAGAATGTTATATTGGCACCTATTGCAATTGTTCTAAACGGAGAATAGCCCATACCGGTAGCAGATTCCGGGTCTTGGCCTTCAAATCCGGTAATTGTCAGCAGATTTTCAGCTGAAACGTAAACACGTGCATTCTGCATAGCGATTTTTGAAACCCAGTTTTTCGGTAGAGTATAACCTAAAGACAGGTTCTTCAATTTGATGTAATCACCTTTGTATAGCCATAAAGTTGTATTTCCATGACGATTTTGTACATAACCGTCTATATAGGCCATACGCGGATATTTCGCGTTGATGTTGGTACGTGGATCGTCCGGGTTTTCGGGATTGTAGAAATAATGATTTTCAGCAACCCGTTGTGCGATAGTGCTACCCCATTCTGTAGATGCGGCGTTGTATCCTGTGGTTGCCCCCCAATATATGCTGAATCCGGCAGTTCCTGCCCATACCATAGAGAGGTCGAATCCTTTCCATGCGGCAGAGGCCTGAAAACCGAAATTGTATTTGGGCTTATTGGATGTTTTTTGGAAAGTATAGTCGTTATCGTCACCATATACTCCATTATTATTGGAGTCGGCATAGATGTAATCACCATACCAGATCTTGTTTTTGGCAACCGTCTTGCCCGGCTGAAATTCATATCCGGCTGCGA
The DNA here is from genome assembly GCF_019583405.1 of Bacteroides fragilis. Lineage (GTDB taxonomy): Bacteria > Bacteroidota > Bacteroidia > Bacteroidales > Bacteroidaceae > Bacteroides > Bacteroides fragilis_B. Next base: position 283,927 of record NZ_SZUU01000005.1, read on the forward strand.
TCATGTCTTTTACCCATGCCATATCTTTTTCTGTACGGATCATACCGGTCTTAGGTCCTCCTTGAGGGTTTACACTGCCATCTGCATTGTAGTAAGAGCCATTGCCATGATAAACGTTCCGTAAATAGTATTCGTTCATCATGCGGCCTTCAACAATAGGTGTTGTGCCACCACTGGACACTTTACCGATATTATCTTCCCATTTACCACCGGTCAGTTTGTTACTCGGATCTTCTACCCATGTTCTTTCATAAGAGCCGTTATAGGCATCTATATTGCTTTTGTTGTATGAGAAGTTGCCGTTAATAGAGTAGCTTACCCCTCCTATGTTATCACGCCATCCCAGTGATAACTCGACTCCCTTATTGCTCACTTTGGCGAGATTCTGACGGGGGGCAGTCATTGTTCCGAATACATAAGGAATAGTCGGGCGGTATAAGATACCGTCAGTTTTCTTTTGATACAGGTCGGCACTTATGCTCAGACGGTTCTTTAATAAATTAACATCAATACCAAAGTTGACAGAGGTGGTAGATTCCCATTTCAGTAAGCTATTGGCGATGGCACCCATATACAATGCAGAATTTAAGGCATTTCCAAATACTGCGTTGGTGGTACTGTATACCGACATGTATTCGTAGTTACCAATTTCAGAGTTACCTAATTTACCCCAGGATGCACGGACTTTCAGATTATCCAGCCAGGTACGGGTATTTTCCATGAAGCTTTCTTCTGAGATGCGCCATGCACCTGATAAGGAAGGGAAGAATCCCCAACGATGATCTTTGTGGAAACGTGAGGATCCGTCATAACGGAAATTTGCTTCAAATAAATACCGGGAATTATATGCATAGTTCACGCGTCCGAATACAGAACGTGTGGCATAATCCTGGGTTGCACCTTTGGTACTTGTCATTTCGGTTGCTTCATCAAACTGATTCAGTGATTCGTCGATCAAACCTTTCTTTGCGGCATCTACGGTATAGTAATTCTTGTAGAATTCCTGATAACCTAACAATGCGGATACATCGTGTTTCTGAGCAAATGTATGATGGTAGTTTAACAGGTTTTCCAATGTATAAGAGTAATTGGATTCATAACCGAAACTTGTGCTTAATTGAGAAGGAGGAGTGATACCATCGACAATTACCCCGTCACTGAAACGTGTCTGATAAGCGGGTACTCCCCATTGGCGGGTTTCGTAGATGTAACGGTTGTAATTGAAGTTGAAATCCCAACTAAGATCTTTAAAGAACTTGACCTTACTAAACAGGGTCGTGTTGAAACGGTTGTAGCGTTTGAAGCCATCATTCCGTGCCAGTTTATATAGCGGGTTATTGGCTGTTGCACGTTCGTCCGGACATTCCGGGTAGCCGAAACTTCCGTTCCATTCGGGATAAGTACCGGCTGTAGATTGTCGGAGGAAAGTATTGGCATTGCTAAAGTCACCCACTTCACGATCCATTTGTGAAGCATAAGTACGCGTACCTAAAGTTAACCATTGAGTTGGGTTGGCTTCAATATTGGCACGTACAGAGTAGGTTTTGTTGGCTGTATTGTCTACAATACCTTCATTATCCTGATAACGGGCTGACAATAAGAAACGAATTTTGTTAGATCCTCCTGAGACTGAAAGGTTATGTTCGTGTATCATACCTCCTGAGTATAGTTCTTTCAGCCAGTTGGTATTTGGGTATGCGATGTAATTAGGAACACCATTTTCGTTTACTCCATTGGGATCTTTTGATTTCTCTCTCCACAAATCGATATACTTTTGGTCAAAAAGAGTGCCGGAGCCAACATTTTCGCAAGATTCGTTCATTAATTCCATATAATCCGCATAGTTACTCATCGTTTCTATCATGCGTGTCGGGCTGTTGAAAGAGACGCGTCCACTATAGTTTACCTGTATCTTGTCGCGATCACCGCTTTTTGTTGTGACTAAGATGACTCCGTTGGCAGCACGGGCACCATAAATAGCACAAGAAGCTGCATCTTTTAGAATAGAGATATTTTCTATGTCCTGAGGGTTAATGGCATTCAATGAACCTTCCATACCATCGATGATAATCAAAGGTGAGGCATTATTCATTGTACCGTTACCGCGTACCCGTAAGGTCGTGTTATCTTCTCCCGGCATTGCCGAACCTGAACTGGCTTGAAGTCCCGGACTTAGACCGGCTAATGCCGAAGATACTGTCGTAATGGGGCGTGATTTAGTTTGTTCTTCAAAATCAACGGAAGATACGGCACCTGTTAAATTTGCTTTTTTCTGTGTGCCATATCCTACCACTACTACCTCATCGAGTGTTTTGCTGTCTTCTTCCAGTTGGATATTGAAAGACACCTGGTTGCCACTTACTTTGACTTCTTTATTAAGATAGCCGATGTAAGAGATTTGCAGTGTTGCGTTGGACGGTACTTCGAGACTAAATTCTCCGTTCAGGTTTGTGATGACGCCAATAGTTTTATTACCTTTCACAATGACGTTAGCTCCGATAATCGGTTCTCCATTTGCATCTTTTACAATACCTTTAACCGTTCTGCGCTGTTGGGGGACTGCTGTGATCGCATCTCCGTTTTCAACTGTCTCTTGTGAAGAAACAGCCCAGGCACTACCGCTTAAAAGCATTATTAACGATGTACTTACAAGTACCCTTTTAGAAGATAAGGGTAGCAAATGTAATTTGCTTTTTCTCATAATACTTTAGATTGAGTTAATAAAAGTGTTAAATACATCGCAAAACTACGGTAACTGATCTGATCCGATGTGATACTTTTATTCTCAATAGGGGCACTAATTATTCATAGCCAATTTGAAGTCTGCCTTAATCCGTATTTCCTATGTGGCTTTTATGTACAAAATTTTGCGATAGAGTGCTTAATCAGATAGAAATATTGGACATAATTTGTTCTTTTTCATTATCCATATACTATTAAACTTTACAAAATATGAATGATAAGGTTGAACTATGTCGTGAAGGAACCCCCTCTATGCTATTTTTGTTCGCAATATAGGCACTAATTGTTCTTAACTAAGTAGAAGTTCCAGAAGAACTTTGGCGATGTCGCTGGAGAAAGAACGTATTGAAAAGGAACATATTGAAGAGATGAATCAAGCTAAACTACGATTCTTCACCAATGTGAGCCATGAGTTTCGTACTCCTTTAACTCTCATTATAAGTCAGGTAGAACTTATGTTACAGAAGAATACGATACCTCCGTCTTTGCATAATAGTATTTTCAGGATAAGGAAGCATGCCCAACAAATGAAACTTCTAATTTCAGAATTGCTTGACTTTCGGAAATTCGATCAGAACTATATCCAATTAAAACTATCGGAACAAAGTCTGAATACATTTTTAGAGGAAGTCTATCTTTCTTTCTCAGCTTATGCCTCTCAGAAGTCCATTTCTTACCATCTGAAACTGTTGGAGCAGGATGTCTCTATTTGGATAGATGACTGGCAAATGCGAAAAGTTTTGTTTAATTTGCTTTCGAATGCTTTTAAACATGTTCCAGATAAAGGAGAAATAAGCATATTAACCTCTACCACGCCGGATCAGGTTGTTATTGCAGTTAAGGATTCCGGGAATGGCATTAGTAAAGAAGAACAGGAACGGATATTTGATCGTTTTTATCAGGCGAACAATCGGAATAAAGCGATTCATGTTGGCACTGGTATCGGACTCGCATTAACGAAAAGTATCATTCAGCTACATCATGGTACAATTGAGGTAGAAAGTGAGTTAAATGAAGGAAGCTGTTTTATTGTGAAGTTACCTAAAACCCGTGATTGTTTTGAAAAGGATACTGAAGTCGTTTTTCTGGAATCTCCGGAAAAGGAACCTATGGTACAAGAGAATACCATACCGGATGAGAATTTTATGAAAAAGGATGATTCTACATTCGAAACTCCCTTGATAGATGAACGGGAAGGGAAACGGAAAGTATTATTGGTAGAAGATAATGTGGAGCTTTTGCAGGTACTCAAAGAAATATTTTCATCACTTTATCAGGTGGTGACGGCTGCTAATGGCGAGGAGGGACTAAAACAGGCTTTTGCAGAAGTTCCCGATTTGATAGTGAGTGATGTTATGATGCCGGTAATGACAGGAACGGAGATGTGTCTGAAAATAAAGAATAACATAAACCTGTGTCACATTCCGGTTGTGTTGTTGACAGCACTTGACACTGTAGATCAAAATATAGAAGGGCTACGCCGTGGAGCAGACGATTATATCACCAAGCCTTTCAATGCAAAAATCTTAATAACCCGTTGCAATAATTTGATTCGTAACCGCTTGTTGATGCAAAGCCGTTTTGCCAAAGATCAGATTTTAGAAATCAATCTGTTGGCAGCTAATCCAATAGATAAAGGTTTCTTGGATAGAGTGATTAAGGTGGTAGATAAACATATTGATAATGAAGACTTTGATATTGGTGTATTATGTCAGGAACTTGGAATGGGGCGAACATTGTTACACACAAAATTTAAAGCATTGACAGGGATGACACCCAATGAATTTATTCTAAATCACCGATTGAAAAAAGCATCGCTGATGTTGAGGAACGAACCTTATTTACAGGTAGCAGAAATATCTGATAGATTAGGTTTCGGTTCTCCACGCTATTTCAGCCGTTGTTTTAAAAACCAATATAACGTTACTCCGATAGAATATCGCAAAGGAACTACACCGGGAAAATCTTAAATGTTCCGAGTTGGGTAACAGATAAAGAAAATACTAATAGATGGCATTGGCCATAACAATATATGTAATCTCAATTACTTATATTATTATGATATTCTTCATCTGAATATAAGTTTATTGTCGGTAAAGAGATTATTTAATAATGAAGGATAGTCAATATAGCCTCATGTTCAGTTTAGATAGCCGGATTAAAAAAAGTCTGAGAATAGATGTAAAAAGAGGGCTTTGGCTGTAATATCGCCAAAGTTCTTCTGGAACTTTTTTCGCGCCATATAAAGTAGGTCACTGAAATGCTGATGGTGATGTAACTGAGCCATGCCCACCAAGTAAGATACCAGGGAGTGCTGATATGTATCTGTAATAAGATTTCTTGTGCTTTGCGCATTTTCAGCGAGTTGCCTTTTTGGCGTACGTGTAGCACGTAGTCTCCAGGATCAAGGTTGGTGTATTTCAGGCTTGTTTGTGAGGTGAGTGACCATTGCTTGTCAAAACCTTCTAACTGATACTCATACCAAGTATTATTCAGTATATCCACATAGTTGGAAGAAGCAAACTCAATAGTCAGGTTATTTTGAGCGGCATTTAGATTTACTTCCCGGACAAAAGGGAGCCCTTCTGTCAGTATACGACTTTTGTCATCCGGACTTATCCGTGCGTTGTTGACGGATAGACTTGAAAAATAGAGTTTAGGTTTGGGATATTCTTTGTTCAGGTCTTTCTCCAGAAAAGAACTAAGCCCGCCTGTACCTCCGATAAATATAGTATGGTCACTACACATCCATACACCACATCCATTAATGATGGATGAGAGAGACAGTCCGTTATCCAGTTCAATGGAACGGAACGATTCGGTGGTTGGATTAAATAGTGTGATACCCCGATCACTTGTGATAAGTATGTTATCTGTCGAAGTCTGTAGAAGATTATAGCAATAATTGCTGAGTAGTTGGTTCTGTTCGGGAGTATAGTTGATGCAGGTCTGAGTTTGTTCGTTATAGCAAAAAAGTCCTGAACCTAAAGTGGCGATATAAAGATATTGATTGTTACCCTTCAAAATCTTGCTGATACCGAACTGTCCAATGGATGCAGGCAGGCTGAATGATTTAACTTCTTCGGGGTGTTTCAAGTTTATACTATATAAGTTAGTACCTGCCGACAACCAGAGAAAGCCTTTGGGGTCAATGGTGAAAGTTTGATAGTAATATCCGTCATAAAGCAAGCGGAATTCATTCGTATCCGGATTCATGGAGAAAACTCCGTTGCGTGCGGAAACGATTAGCTGGTCGTTATAGAAAGATACTTGGAAAATAACATCATTAGGCTCTTTTTTGCCTTTCGTGGAGTGATTAAGGTAGTTGTAAAAACGTCCTGTCTTGCGGTCGAACCGGGAGAGCCCTCCCATATGTGTACCGATATATAAGCAGTCTCTTTTAGGATCGTAACAAATACTTTTCAGATTATTGTGGGGCAGAGAGTTGGGGCCTCCGGCAGTGTAAGTCCTGAAATGCCCCGCTTGGCGGTCTAAACATGCCAATCCGCCACCATCGGTGCATATCCATAGGTGATGATCTTTGTCCTCGGTCATGGCCCCGGCGAACGGGTAGTTGAGACAGTCGCTACGATCGGGATTATAAGTGTAGTAATTGAATGTGTTGTTATCCGGGTTAAAGTAGTTGACTCCTCCATAATAACTACCTATCCAGATAGTGCCTTGTACATCTTGATAGAGTGAAAATATAGAAGAATGGCTGAGTCCTCCCGGGCGTTGTTCTTGCTTGATGAGGCTGTAGGTTTGGGTGCTTGGATCATATTTTTGTAAACCGTCGAAGGTTCCGAACCAGATATTTCCTTGTTGATCTTCTACAAATTCACGTATTTGTTCGCTGGAAATGCCGTTTGGTGATGAGGGGTCATAAGGAATACGGTTGATTCGTCCGTTCCGGTTGATACGGTATAGCCCTTGTGTACGGCAGCCTATCCAAAGTTCCTGACAGGAGCTTTGAAAAATACGATAAACATCTACTTTAGGGATCAGGCATTGAACCGCCCCTTTGTTTTTCGTGGTATATAGACCTTCTTTGGCACCGATATAAAGCCTGTTGCCATTTATCGTCAGATAGTTGATGGATGATATACCTGTCTTTTGTTGAAAGTCTAATTGATTGTTTTGAGGATTGTATCGGAAAATAGAGTCGTGTCCGGCACACCATATCTCACCGGCATGAGATGTTAGAGCATAGACAGATCCTTGACGCAGACGTTCGAAAGTCTCTTTACGAATATCGTATTTCAGTAAAGCATGGTCAACAATCAGAAACACATCTCCGTTTTGACTCCCTGTAATGGCACTAACCTCATTTCCTATCAGAATTTTCTGATCCGGTTGATTTCCGTTTTGTATCCATGCCTTATAAACAGTCATCTTATTACTATTGTAGATGTTGACTCCTTCACGTGTACCAAACCACATTCTACCCAGTTTATCTTGATAAATAGCCATAACGGACGATTGCGAAAGACCTTCTTCTCTACCTATGTGCTTAAAATATCCGGCGTATGATAATTGAACGATGAAAATACCGATCAAAGAAAAGGCTAATTTGTGTTTATTCATAGTTATTCCGTATTTATGAACGCAAATATATAAATAACAGATAGATTTAGTATATCAACTCTATGAAAAAAGTATATAAACAGAAATAAACCTTCCTACTATCAACAGATCGGGAGGCTTGTGGAGGAAATCGTAAGTTTATCGGATGCTTTCCAGTATTTTCGGTTTCAGGATGGCAGTCCACAGATCGTAACCGTTCTGATTCATGTGCAATCCGTCCTGTTTAAAGATGTCTTTTCTTAGCTTTCCATTGTTGTCGTACAAGCAAGAGGCTACGTCGACATAAGTGAGTCCGTCAGTCTTCGAAGCATATTCTTCGAGCAAAGTGTTAATGATTTCATGTTTCGGAATCATTTCCTTGCGTGCGAGCGAAGGCTTGTAAGAGAGAATAAACACCGGAATATCCGGGTAATCCCGTTGCAGGCGGTCGGTTAGCAGGCGGAAGAAGTCGAATGTCTCGCCGATAGTCAGATCTTCGGGAGTGCCTGCGAGATCATTTTCTACGTAAACCACAATGCTGCGGGGATGGTATCCCCGGGCGATTACATCGTAATTGTAGAGCATATCCCGAAGGGCGGCACCTCCGTACGAACGCCGGAGAATCTTTAGCGGGGCCATGTCCCGGTAGATATTATCCCACAAGTTAATGGAAGAACTACCCAAAAAGAGTACATCACAGGAGGTATCTTTCAGTGTCCGGTTCTCCGTTTGGTATCGGTCTATTTCGCCTTGATACCGGGTTATCCATTTTGTAGGGTCGGTGTGCCGGACGGTGAGATATCCGATGAAGCGTACCGAATCCTGTGAGGTTTGTGCCTCCGCCGGAATGTTATTCCAGCAGAGGAGAACTGTGCATAAAGCGATAAGTATCGATTTTATCATTTATTTCTTTACATTGAATCCCAGTTTCTTCAATCCGTTCTGTACGTCGGGGTGGCTCATGAAGAGTTTCCACAACAGTCCTGTCCGGTAGTTTTCTATCATTACGGCTATCGGCCCTTGGTCGATGGCCAGATATCGTTTCGGATACCAATCGGCGGTTTCGCTGAAAGCGTCATAGAATCCGTAAGGACCGAATACTTTGTCTCCCATCTCATACAGATGGCGCATCACTTGCAGTGACTGTTCCGGTGTATAGACGATGGAAGATAGAGCGGCAGTGGGAGAGATGACTCCCCGGTCGTCACGTTCCAACGGTCCATGGGCGGCGTATCCATCTACGGAGTAACTTGCGGTCAGTCCCCAACAGTCTGCTCCGTAGCCTTTATAGTGCTTCGGATTGCGAATGCAGTATTCACGGTTTACTAATGTGAGATTTCGCATTTCGTTAAAGTAACTCGGACAATACTCGTCTTTCAGTCCCACCGGATCGAGTCCGAGGAAAGAGTATTGTGCCCAGAACAACGGCCCTGCTTCTCCGCCCTGATAGCGCAGGTGTAGTTCGATGCCTTCTACCTTGTGGGGTGAAACGATTGCTCCGTTTTGTGCCCATCCTTCATGATAGACCGCAGCCGGCACTCCATGAGTCGGAGAAGCGGCGGCAAGGATATACATAATCAGACATTCATTGTAGCCGTGTACCGGAAAGTCCATTTCCCAGCCATATTCGGGACTCCAGTGCCAGTAAAGCACATTTTGCCCGTCACGGCGATACCAGTTCCAGTCTACCTCCCGCCATAGTTTATCAATACGTGCCGCAAGAGCTTTTTCTTCGGTTGAACCTCCTGCATAGTATTGATGTACGGCCAGCAGACCTTGCATCAGGAAAGCTGTTTCTACCAGGTCGCCTCCATTATCCTTCTGTCCGAAAGGTTGTACATGTCCCGTTTCTCCGTTCCACCAATGCGGATATGCACCTTTAAAGCGGTCGGCTTTCTCCAGAAAACCGACAATTTTCTCCATACGCCGTAAGCCTTCTTCCCTGCTGACGTATCCCCGATCAATACCGGCCAGGATAGCCATAATGCCGAAGCCGCTGCCTCCTGAGGTAACAATCTCCGGTCCCCCTGCCGGGTATTCGCCATCCATGTGATAGCGCTCGCGTGCCAGTCCGCTATTAGGTTCGGCAGCATCCCAGAAGTAGTTGAAGGTTCGTCGCTGGACGGTATCCATCAAAGCGTCATCTGTCAGTGATGTGGCAGACGAGGGCTTTTCTTTCGGCTTGCAAGCTACAAAAAGAAAAAGAGCGAAGAGGACGAAGAAGAGCTTGCTGTTGTGAGTGACAAGTTGGGTATTCATAATGATTTCTTGTTTGTAATGGTTTTTGTTTCACCACAGATTACACGGATTTTCACAGATTAATTATTTATCCCGTTGATATTTAAGATTAAAATTCTGTGTTAATCTGTGTAATCTGTGGTGAGATTAATTCATTTCTATTCCCTTGTGTAGCCGATTCAACGCAACGTGAACCGTGCCGTTTTCACGTTCTGGCTGTCAGGTCCTATCATTACATCGAAATCGCCCGGCTCAGCTACAAACTTCAAGTCGGCATTGTAAAACTTCAACATTTCCGGAGCTATTGTAAAGCGGACGGTTCTTGATTCATTCGGTTGCAGATAGATCTTTTCAAATCCTTTCAGTTCTTTGACCGGGCGGGTGACACTGCCCACCAAGTCGCGGATGTAGAGTTGCACCACTTCACTGCCGGCACGGTCCCCGGTATTCGTTACGGTGACGGAGGCTACCAGTTCATTGTCCATTCCGATAGACGACCGGTTCAGAGTGATGTCACTAAATTGGAAGGTCGTGTACGACAGTCCGTATCCGAACGGATAGAGAGCATCATTGTCCACGTCAAGATAGTTGCTGCGGAATTTCTCGAACCATTTGCCTTCTTTCAGCGGTCGTCCGGTATTCTTGTGTGCATAATAAAGTGGGATCTGCCCTACACTTTTCGGGAAAGTCATGGTCAGTTTTCCGCCCGGGTTGACTGCGCCGAACAATACGTCTCCGATAGCCGGACCGGCTTCGGAACCTCCGAACCATACGTTCAGGATCGCAGGAACATGTTCCTGTTCCCAATTGAGTACCAGCGGACGGCCTGTAAACAGGACGAGAACTACCGGCTTGCCTGTTTTCAGCAAAGCCTCCAACAGAGTGTGCTGTACATCCGGCAGATTGAGGTTGGTGCGGCTACTGCTTTCACCGCTCATCTCCGACGATTCGCCCAATGCGGCAACAATCACGTCCGCTTGTGAAGCTACTTTCAGCGCTTCGTCCAGCATTTGCTGATCCGTACGGTTATCGCGGTTCAGCGAACGGCCGAACATGGTTGCCCTCTCTTCATAACCAGCATCACCGATCAGGTTACTGCCTTTGGCATAAAGTATTTTTCCCTGATTGCCCACCCATTCGGTCAAACCTTCTACCAAAGAAGGGCTTTTGTCCAGTACGGCAGCTACGCTCCATGTGCCCGGCATATTCGAACGGGTATTGGCCAAAGGGCCGATCACTGCAATAGTACTGGTAGGAGAGAGGGGAAGTACAGGTGCGAGGGCAGGTGAAAGTCCCTCATTCTTCAGCAGTACGAAGCTTTCTCCTGCAATTCTCCGGGCTACGGCACGGTGCTCTTTGGTGAAGATGTCGCGTGCCGGACGTTTCAGGTCACAGTATTTATAGGGATTGTCAAACAGCCCCAGTTTGTATTTGGCTTCCAGGATACGCCGGCAAGCTGTGTTGACCGTTTCGACCGATACCTTGCCTTGTTCAACAGATTTTTTCAATGTGCCTACGAAACCATCGCTTACCATGTCCATATCTACTCCGGCATTGATGGCACGTGCCGATACGGTTTGCAAGTCTCCGATTCCGTGTTCTATCATTTCGGAGATTCCGGTGAAGTCTGTTACCACGAAACCATTAAATCCCCATGCACCGCGCAACACATCGGTCATCAGCCATTTATTGGCTGTTGCCGGCACACCTTCCACTTCGTTGAAAGAAGCCATTACACTACCTGCCCCGGCTTCTACACCGGCCTGATAGGGGAGCATATAATCGTTGAACATTCGTTGGCGGCTCATATCTACGGTGTTATAATCCCGCCCGGCCTCGGCTGCTCCATACAGAGCAAAATGCTTGATGCAGGCCATGATCTCATCATTACGGTTCATGTCTTTTCCCTGATATCCGCGCACCATGGCCCGGGCTATCAGTGCACCGAGGAAGGGATCTTCGCCCGAACCTTCGGATACCCGTCCCCAACGGGGATCACGGCTGATGTCCACCATCGGACTAAAGGTCCACGAAATGCCGTCGGCGCTGGCTTCGACGGCGGCGATACGTGCCGATTCTTCGATAGCCGGAATATCCCAGGTACACGAAAGCCCTAATGGGATAGGAAAGATGGTTTCGTAGCCGTGAATCACGTCCATCCCAAAGAGCAGAGGGATACCCAAGCGGGAGTTCTCTACGGCCAGGCGCTGTACGTCACGGATTTTATCCACCCCTTTCAGGTTGAATAATCCGCCTACTTCACCTCGCTTTATCTTGGCGGCGATGTCGCTGCTTTTAGCCTGTCCGGTGGTGATTTCACCTGTTACCGGCAAGTTAAGCTGCCCTATTTTTTCTTCCAGGGTCATCCGTTTCAGCAGATTGTCGAGGAAACGGTCCATGTCCTGAGGAGCTTTTTGCGCTTGCAGCCCTAACGGGAGTAAAAGTGCAAGCAGAATGAGTAAAGAATATTTTTTGTTCATAACTGTATATGTTTTTTACTTCACCACAGAGGCACAGAGTTTTAATCTCTACGGGATATATAAATCTCTGTGGGACTCTGTGTTACTCTGTGGTGTGCTCTTAATAATCCGGGTTCTGTACCAATACGCCTTTTGATTTATCTATCTCGTCCTGTGGAAGCGGCAGCAAGGCATTCTTGGGTTGATAACCCGTTTTGCCCGCAGCGTGGAGCACTTGCGAAGCGATACCCCAGCGTACCAGGTCGTAGAAACGTCCCGATTCCAATCCCAGTTCTACCCGTCGTTCGTGGCGGATGGCATCACGCAGTACGGTCTGATCCAATGAAGTCACTTTGGGCAGAATATCCAGGTTGTTGCCACGGGCGCGGGCACGTACCATTTCCAGATAACCCGATGCTTCGCCTGTTTTCCCTAACTCATTAGCCGATTCTGCTGCCATCAGCACTACGTCACCATAGCGGATGACACGGATGTTTACCCAAAAACCGTGTCGGGTAAACTCTTCGCGGAGTGCCGGGTTGGTATAAGCTTTCTTGTTAAAATAAGTACCGTCGGCTTGAGATACCGGAGACTCTCCATAAGGTTTGTTGGTATTTTCGGGAGTGATCGGATCAGTATCCGAACGACGGAAGTAAAGCAGCGTAGCATCTTTGCGCGGGTCGCCCGGTTCGAATGCTTCACCCATCAGCTCTGTTCCCATGTGCCATCCCCAGCCGAGGTCCCATTGGCCGGAACCCCGTACACCTTGTACTTCGCAGAACTGGCTGCCGATTTTATCGCTTGCCGGCAGAGCGGCAGTAGATGCACATTGCAACTCGAATACCGACTCACTGCTGTTCTCCCCTTCATCGGTGAAGATGATATCATAAGGAGTATCCAGATTGTATTGCCCTGAATTCATTACATCGGTCGCAGCGGTATACATGTTCTGCCAGTCATTGCGCATCATATATGTGCGGGCATGCAGTGCACGGGCACTTCCCCAGGTGAGTCGTCCCAGATAAGCGGACTGCCATTGACGGGGTAAGAGCCCTTCGGCCTGTGTCAGGTCAGAGTCGATTTGTTTGTAAATTTCTTCGGAGGTGCTCTTCGGTACGTTTGCTTCCGAGGCATCGTTCACTTTGAAAGTGACCAACGGTACTTCGCCGAATGCACGAACCAGGTTGAAGTAACAATAAGCACGGAAGAAAAGAGCTTCACCCTTATTCCGGAGGTCGTTCTCTTCCGTCAGGTTACCTTTCTCAATCGTCTCTATAACATCGTTACACTGATAGATGACGGCGTAGTTCTGACTCCAGTAGGCTTTGATCAGTCCGTTACTGGCGTTGTACTGAAAATCATCGTACATCGCAGCCTGATCGGCTCCGTCACTGGCAGTACTTCCTTTTTCCGAATCTTCCGAACGGAAATATTCGATGGCAAAGGCGGGGATACCGGCGGTGATGTTATAATTACGCATCATGGTGTAAATGTTGAAGACCTTTCCTTCGGCAAGTGCCCCGGGATTATCGTCTTCGGTAAACTGTCCCTGTGGGTGACGGTCCAGAAAATCGTTGCAACTGCTGAAGCTCAGAGCCGATACAGCTAATGCAATGGGTAAAATGTATTTATTTAGTTTCATACTCTGCTTCGTTAAAATGTTAAGTTAATACCAAATGTATAGACTGCCGGTACCGGATATGTCCCGTTGTCCACTCCGAAAGCAATGGCCGATCCACCGATTTCCGGTGTGTAACCTGTGTTGTGCTTCCATGTCTTCAGGTTCTGTATGTTGACGTAAACCTTCAGGGCCTGCATGCGTATCTTTGACAGCAAAGTCTTGTCGAAACTGTAGGCCAGTTGCAGGTTACGGATGCGGAAGAAGCTGCCGTCTTCGATGAAGTACTCGGAGTTCTCGCTGTTGATGGCATGCTTTGTATTCAGCAGGGGTTGTGTGTTCGAAGTGCCTTCTCCGTGCCAGCGGTCGAGACGTTGTTCCATATAGTTGAACTGTGCCCAATTATAGTTGTCCCAGGTACGATAGATCTGGTTGCCGCCTTGTCCCATCATTTCCATGCTGAGTTCCCAGTTCTTATATGAGAGTCCGAGGCTGATGCCGTATGTCACGTCCGGAGTCGGATCACCGATTTTTGTACGGTCGTCCGGTGTGATTTTTCCGTCTCCGTTTACATCGGCAAACTTCAGGTCGCCCGGAGTGACGGTTGCCAATGTGTTCACCGGGGAAGCATCGATTTCAGCCTGATTCTGGTAAACGCCGGCTACTTTATAGCCGTAGAAATAACCGATCGGGTAGCCTGCCATTGTATAGCTTTGGCTCTTATCGCCTGCGATGATGGAGTATCCATCCTGTACCAGACTTTTCACTTTGTTGCTGATAGTGGTCAGGTTCGCGCTGACAGAGTATCCCCAGTCACCGATCTGATCTCTCCAGGAAGCCATCAGTTCGACACCTTTGTTCTCAATCTCTCCGAGGTTTCCGATACCCGGCACGGTTCCCGACAAACCGGGTACAGTGGCAAGCAGGTCTTTGGTATTTTTCTTATAGTATACCCCTTCGAAATGGAAACGGTTACGGAACATATTGGTTTCAAAACCGGTTTCCCATGCTTCTACTTTTTCCCAGCGCAGGCGCGGGTTGGGCAGGTAAGCCAGTTGGTAACCCGGATAGATGATAGCCGGTTTGCCGAATACGGCGGCAAAAGCATTCTCCAACAACGGTTCTGCCGGATAAGCCCTATCCATATTCTGGTTACCTAATGTACCCCACGAACCTTTCAGTTTCAACATGTCCAGCCACGTGATATCTTTCATGAACTCCTCTTCGGTCATCAACCATCCGGCACCTATAGAGTAGAAGTTCTGCCACTGGTTGCCGGTATATGCGAAAGCTGAAGAACCGTCGCGGCGGAACGAACCGTTGAACAGGTATTTACCTTTATAGTTGTAGATGACGCGTGCCAGCATAGATACGGTGGTGCGCTCCCATTGTGTACTTCCGTTGGTGGCTGTAGCCAGGTCGCCGATGCTGACGAACCATTTATCGGGATTGTTCGGAATCACCAGCCCGATGCCCTGTCCGCGCGAAGCATCCAGTCCGCTGAGCGAATTATAATAGGTTGTGAAACCGGCGGTGGCAGTCAGGTTGTGTGTACCGTCGGCAAAACTGTTTTGGTAAGTCAACAGATAGTCACTCTGAACCTTGGTTTCGTTTTGCTTGTTCTGGCTCACTTCTGTTTTTCCGTTTCCGAGCGTAGCGACATTCCCGGCTACGGTTGCGTCATATACCTTGATAATCGGTTTGTAAGTCCGGCTGTCATTGGTGGCATAGTCCATAGAGAACATTGCCTTGAATGTGAAATGTTTCAGGAAATCCACTTCACCGTAAATGCTGCCCGATGCACGGTAATTGATGGCACGGGTGGTGTTGGCACGTAGATCTACGTCGACCAACGGATTGGTCATCTGTGCTTTCTGGAATTCCGGCAATGAAGTATATAGTCCGTATTCTTCGTTATATACCGGAGCTACCGGAGTGGTACGGATAGCGTTCAGAACCGTTTTGCTGTCGGCCGGGAGCATACGTGCCCCGTTGAACTGAAATCCCACTTTGATATCTTTGGTGATTTTATAATCATTACTTGCATTGATCGTCACTTTGCTATACTTCTCATGCTTGATGTTTCCCTGTTCGTGCGAGTAGCCCACACCGAGATAGAAACTATGTTTTTCCGAAGCACCTGTGATACTGATGTTATTGTTCGTGATGAATCCGGTCTGGAATATTTCGTCTTGCCAGTCCGTATTTGCGTTCCAGTTGCTGAAGTCGAATGGGGTGTTTCCCTGATTCGCCATCTGCTCGTTATAGAGTTCCTTGAACTGTGGCGCATTCACCATTTTGATTTTGTCTACTACGCTCTTCCAGCCGAAAGAGGTGTTGATGTTGACCAGCGTCTGTCCCTCTTTGGCGCGTTTGGTAGTTACGATGATCACACCGTTGGCACCACGCACACCGAATATGGCCAGTGAGGAAGGGTCTTTCAATACTTCCATCGACTCGATATCTTCCGGATTCAGGAAGTTGATATTGTCGTTGAACAGTCCGTCCACAACATACAGAGGCTTGTAACCATTGATAGAGTTCGTACCGCGGATACGTATTTCCGGGTCGGCACCGGCTTGTCCGGAATTGACGATCTGCACACCTGCTATCTTTCCTTGGAGGGACGATAATGGGTTGGTTGCCGGTTTGTTGGCTATCTCCGAACCCTTGATGTTGGTAATAGATCCGGTCAGGTCACGCTTCTTGGCACTACCGTAACCGATAATTACTGTTTCGGCAAGCATTTGTGAGTCGTCTTTAAGCGTGACATTTATCACAGTTTGCTGCCCCACTTTGATTTCCTGCTTTTCATATCCTACATACGAGAACACGAGTACATCGTTGGGCGTTACCGAGATGGAGTATTTGCCATCCATATCGGTCACAGCTCCGGTAGAAGTGCCTTTTACCTGGATAGATGCACCGATCAGGGGCTCGTTAAATGAATCTGTAACAGTACCTGTCACTGTTTTCGTTTGAGCCATGGCCACCGATGCGCTCAGCAGTAGGCAAGTCAGGACAAATACACTTTTTAGCCATAAGGCTCTCTTCTGCCGAAGAAGTCGTAAAGGTTTAGTCTTCATTGCATTAAATTTTACCATTGTATAACTATTTTGATTTAACACACCTTCTGCCAGCTCTCTTTCAGATACTCGATAGTTATATCGACGGCAAAAGTACCCAATGAAACAAATAAATGTCGAAAAAGATGTGAACGGATGGAGACTCCCTGCACTTTTAACATATGCCGGACTTGGAATCCGACTAATGTAGAAGAAGTTTCTATTATGATATATTTACCTTATGATGGTTGTTGGATTTTATATAATTGTATGGAATTATGTGCTTTAATTGAATCGCTTTTTGAGTTGCGTTTATTATCTAATTGTTAATTGTTTAGGCTGGATAAAATAAGCAATGATATTAGAAAACTTTTTTATGATAGATGGTGTTCAAATGGCGAAAATGGTATAACACTCGATGCTGTAACGAAAACCATCTACTATTTACCTTCTCAGAACCAGCTCCAGATGATAAGTATTTATTTCAATGCCCGTACTTATCCGACCGGACTATTCTGGAGTTCGACACAGTTGATTGGAGGAACAAGCAACTCAAACCAGGCTCGTGCTATATCATACGCCAACTATGGTGAAGCTCAGACGTATACCAGCATCAGCACACAAGGATATTCACGTTGTCTGATGGAGCCGGATCGTACTTACCCGTTCCCGGTAGCCAGTTTGTCTACCCCGACAAGTCCTGTTTATTATCCGTTGCAGATAGCTCCTAATATAAAGACTTATCCTTATTTTCAGACTGGGGCATTCCCCGTTATTGTAAATCAGGAAATGTGGAATTATGGAGGAGTAATAGGATTTCAACCACGTGGTGTAGTATCCATATCACTTCGTACGGGAGAACCTTATACGGCCCTCACAAGCAACTATCATACGGTGCGCAAACCTTATACCCTTATCAGAGTAGCGAAAAACGATTGTGATAAAAATGGGAATCCGGTAATAAACAATGCAGTTACACGCTACACGATGAACTGGTATGAAGCTTTGGGGTATGTAACTCCTTCAGGAACTGACCCTGCTACTCCAACAGTAAATACGACTCGTACCGGATGTAATGCCTATTCGGAGCGGAGCGATAAAAAGGACTTGGGTACCTGGCGCGTTCCGACTTCACTCGAATTGACACAACTTTGGGTTATGGGTGCAGGAGTTGGCGGTACTACTCCTGTAAATCCGAATTATACATATGCGGTAAGTGGAAGCGGATCGAATGTAACGATCTCGACACCGAGATATCCCCGCATGAGTGAACAATATCCCGGAGTGCTTCCATTGTGGGGAGATGTTAGCACTCTGACAAATAATATTGCGAATATAAACTATGTGTGGCCTGGGGGAACGGCTTCAACACCTTATAACTTAAATAAATTATACTGGTCGTCGAATACTTCTCCTAATACGACTCCAGCAAATGCTTTCGCTATGATGCTTGATTTTTATTCGGGGGATTCCTATACGGGAAGTGGTCCGCGGACTGCCGGATTTCCACGGAAAAAGGGGCAGGGGCTTTTGCGGTGTGTGAAAGATGTGACCGAATCCACACGCTACCAGCAATAAAGCGGAAGCTTGTGGCAGCTATCTATAAAGATGTCAATACTTTAATAGATTTTTGATAGAAGTTGTATGTTTTATATATATATCCTTGAATGAACCGGGCATAAACAATTCGCCCGAATGATATTTCCATCATCCGGGCGAAATCGTTTATACTGTGGAGCTTATCCGATTGTTTCTACCTGCTGGCTATTGGCTTCGTTTATATCAACATGAAAAGCATTTATCAACAAATCGAACAGATTCATATTCAAGTAAAAATTATCCCGTCCCAGTTTCATTTTAGTTAGAAAGCCCGCATCAACCAACTGATTGAGGTACGAAGTGGCAGTGGGACGTGATACGCCCAGTTCATCACATACAAAATCTATTTTTGTGTAAGGATGCTTAAACAGGTTGTTCAGCAAATCCTGCGAATAGATTTTGGGAAATTGCTCCCTGATTCCCTTTTTATATTCCATCATCAAAGACTTCATTTTCAAGATAAGTTCAACTGTCTCCTGAGACGTTTCTTCCAATCCTTTCAGGAGAAACAGAACCCATGCTTCCCACTCCTGATTGTCTCTGACGGCTTGGAGCAAATGATAATATTCTCCTTTGTTCTTGATGATATAGCGGCTCAGGTACAACACCGGTAAATCCAACAGGCCTTGAATAACCAAATACAGGATATTGATGATTCTCCCCGTTCTGCCGTTACCATCAGAAAACGGGTGAATACTCTCAAACTGATGATGAATGATGCACATCTTAACCAGCGGGTCCAGATCGCTAACCGAATCGTCATTAATGAACTTTTCCAGATTAGACATACAGGACACTATTTCATCATAACTCTGAGGCGGTTCATATACCGCTTCCCCCGTACGGTCATTGATAAGAGCCGTGCCCGGTGTTACCCGATAGCCTGCCTGATTGTGCTTGATTCTCCTATAAATTTCAATCATGTCGTTACAGGTCAGCAACCCATGTTACTTAACCAACTCAAAACCGTGTATCAATGCTTCCGAATAGCTTTGCACCTCCTTAGTGGCAGCGGTAATAGCCGTATGGAGTGGTAACGTGGGAATTTGATACATTTCTTTTTGTGCGTTTATAAAGATGATACGCACAAATATATAAAAAAAGATGCGTTTTCTTTATACGTTCATAGAGAT
This sequence comes from Bacteroides fragilis, assembly GCF_019583405.1. GTDB lineage: Bacteria > Bacteroidota > Bacteroidia > Bacteroidales > Bacteroidaceae > Bacteroides > Bacteroides fragilis_B. Next base: position 303,344 of record NZ_SZUU01000005.1, read on the forward strand.
ATATAAAGAAAACACGTTTTTTTTTATATATGCACACGGTTATGCAAAAGAAACACGTTTTTCTTTCTACATATTTATGTATCTTTGCTCCGTGCTCTCTGTCGAGAGAGCACCTTGTTTTTATTACGTTTAGTCAAGACTCTGAGAAAAAGCGGCAATTTTTTCTAAGCAAAGCAACGACTAAACGGACTGGTTGCGTTGTATCCTTACAACTCAATAAGCGTGTCCGTTTAGGTTTATAATTGCTTTGCTGGGTTGATGCCGCTTCCCTCTCTGAGAATTATATTCACTAATACGGGCACGTCCCTCTTTAAATCTGTCTATATGGAAAATTACGGCAAACAAAACTTTCTCGGCCTACCACACAAAGCCGCTTACTGCTTGGTGATTAGTACATGGATCATCAGCATATATGCCATTGTAGGACAATAAGAAATCATCCGGCAATATCAAAACATAATAGATGAAGCCATACACAGCAATCAAACCCAGATTGTGCCCAGTTGCCGCACGCTACTCAAGCCCGAACCGCCGTTTGACTGCATGACGATCACCGAATACAACTATATCTTCAATCCGGAAGACGACGGAAGCCGGTAAACATGTCTTTTTCCTCTTTTCCCGCACGAAGATAGGGCGCAGCCGTCCATCCATCAATGATCGCTACGCTATTTCAGCACAAAATATCCTGCGCTCCTGCGTCGTGCGGTATTTTCTGCCGAAATTCATTGCCGGCTGCCCGTCCGTGTCCTGATGGATGTTTAAGAAAAAAGGAAAAAAATGTGTAGGGGCTGCGCTGGTGATACCGGAAATTATGTGCACCTTTGTACGTTTCCTGTAGCGTCGGCCTTGCTGGTTACTTGGCGGCTGCTGAGAAACAGCTATTTAAAAACTTTAGATAAACGGTTCTGCTCCCGTGCCTGATACTGTAATGGGTCGGCATATTTTTCTTTCTTTGTTTCTGCATCGAATGTCTGATAGTGCAGCGGGTCAGCAGAACCGTTCTGTTTTCATTAAATCTCCCCTATACAAAGGACGTTCAGCAAACAATCCTATCAATAAAAGTGTTTCATTGTACATTTTTTAGCCGTTTGCTATGGTAATTCAAAAATAATCACCATCTTTGTAATGCGTTATAATTAACTATTACTGGCAGAGATGAAGACTTGTATGTTCTTTGTCTTACTTTAGCTACGGGCATAATCTATTTATGTCCGCAGCTTCTGGATAAAACGGTTCTGCTCCCGGGACTAATACCGTAATGGGTTAGCATATATACATTTCTTTGCTCTGCAAATGATAGTGATTATAGCGCAAGCGGGTTAAGCAGGGCCGTTCATTTTTCCCTGCCCGATTATACGTTTGTGCTATGGGCGAACAATCTACTATCAAAATCTTGTATTTCCATCGACGCAAAACCAACGCAAGCGGCTGGTATAAGTTGGAATATATTTTTCAGCGAGGTAAAAAGATTCTGCATTATACACTCTCTACCCGGGATTATGAATATTTAGAAAGTTTCTGCTCCCCCTGCATGGTCGAACGTTCAGAAATGATTGTCTATGTGGCCGAACTTCTTTTGGAAATTCACAAAGTGAAATATTCTCGCTTGAAAGTCACCCCAAGTTATGCCTATGCTACTTCTAAATATAAACCCCGAATCAACCAAATGTGCAAAAAGAGCCGTTATCACAAAACATCTGTCATTATAGACGGACTATAGTGCTATATTAAATTCTCTTTTATAATTGACTTTGAATCTAAATCCATTTATTCAACCAGTTAGCTCGCCGAACCGCTGTCACTCTACCCCCCGGAGGACAGCGGTTCTCTTTTTGTTTTGCGAATAGCGGACTAAACGATACTATTGGGTTTGACCTTAAGGTCAACTATGGGTAAGAAGATTGAGTTTTCAGATCAATATAAAGTAATAATCAGGAAGAAACAATCCAGTTGGTACCTTAAAAAGTAAACTCTTTAATGGGTTGTATCTAAGTTCTTTATGGCGAATGTCACCTTCTTTATCTCAGCCCGCCTCCCCGAGCCCATGAGCCCGCGTACCCGGGCTGACGGGCTTCGATACCTGGGCTCATCAGCCCGGGTATGCGGGACGAGGTGAATATTATACCATTTTCGGTTAGATGCTTAAGAAAAACAAAATGCTCTAAACGGCCTATCTGCTTAGGTAATGTTTTTCTTTCTTTTGTCAATCAGGTAGTTAACTCTTGGTGTGCTATTAAATCGGCGGGTGGAAGATGGAAGATGAGGGTGGAAGATAGATGGGCTGAAAACGCTATCTTCCACCAATCTATAATGTTGTATATTAAATAGATAAACATTAAAAGGTGGAAGATGGAAGATCGAAATGTTTTTTTTGGGGGGGCTTCGTCAAATTTGGTGGTAAATTTTCTTTTACTCATGGAATCTGATTCCGTTTTCGGAAGTGTAAGTCCTCGTTTATAGTTGACAAAAAAGCAAGTATCCCGGCTTTTCCCCGAAGAGTCCATCCGTGAGGTGAAGAAGCGAATTTTAGACTAAACCATCTGAAAATCAACATCTTTAAAAAGTAAGATTTCCGTCCTCAAAAGCTTTGTTTTAACACAGAGTTAAAGCTTGTTCTTTGGATGTGAATAACAAGTTCTTTAAATGCAAAAGACTTGTTATTTGCGTACAAGAACCTGACAACCTGCAAAAGGCGTTAACACTGATTAATGGAGGTTTCGAAACCAACGCAGATAATGCAAAATCTATTTCTTTCCCGGGAGTAGCCGGCATGATGATGGCTTGCCCTGATATGGAAACGGAAGGTAAGATTAAGATACTGAAAGCCATCAATGAAGTGAGATCGTTTGGTGTATTGTCTGGTGGAGGTATCGGGTTGTATGATGCTAATAACGCATTGGCTGTTGTGCTAGAAAAGTAATTATCACAGAATAATAAGGCTTTCCTTTTTTACGTAAGCCTTGAGATTATGAAATCGCCCTCGTTACAGTAAGTTGTAGCGAGGACGATTTTTGTTTGGGGAGTACTCTTTCTCAATTTGTAAAGAGTAGAAGTAGATGTTATAGTTGCTCCAATGCTTCCCAGTCAATTTTCGGTTCTTTACCCGTTGGCTTACAATAGAACTTTGTTCCCATCGGAACAGATTCGTTGAAGAAGCCTCCCATTTTCAGATAAAACCGGTTATCTTTAGTATTTCCACCTTGATAGTCGAGGCGGACTTTGGCGCTTGCCGTTGCGTCGTGTGTGAAGACGGCGTCAGTGAGCCGGGTCCATTTACCTTCTTTACTGCGTGCCCATTGGTTACCGAAGAAAACTTCACGCGACAAGTATCCTTGTTCCGGACTGAAATTCTCAAGGAAACTATGAGGACGTTTGTACCATGTGTTGGTCATGGGGCGTAAGAAGCTGGCTATCAATTTCCACTCTTTTTCATCTGTGGCATAGAAGTAAGCGGTATAAGTGGTATTTCCGTTTCCATCCGGTTTGACATGCATCAGGAATTTGTATGTATTGCCAGCCTTCCAAGGATATCTTAAATAACTTTGTCCTCCTGAGCCTTCGTTGCCAAACTCACCGATATGTACATCTTTTCCTTGACGTAGCAATTTAATCTTTTGGTCATCCGGAATCGTTTTAGGGTCTTGTGTGTCAAAAGGACTCCAAACAGAGAAAAGAATGCGGCGTTCTGTAGGAGAGTTGTATTGCATCCCGAAATAACCTTCACCGAAGCCGGCTGCCATATAGTAGCTATGCATTGTTTCGCCTTCTTTGGGCACTGTGACTTCGTTGTAGAACCATTCGGTGTCACCTTCGGGCAATGCATACCCCATATGAACGGAAGGACCGCGACGTCCCCAATAGTCTGAGAAGTCTTTCACATAATTACTTTTACCTGTAACGTTGTCTGCTATCAATTGCTTGATTTCTCCGAAACTCTCGCCTTCTTTAGCCACACCTTGCAAGTCGATGCGCACATACCCTGCCTGGCGTATATCAATGCTCCCTACAGGTACATTGGTGAAATCATCCGATTGCAGATTAACTTTGAAACTCTTTTTCCCATAACTGACTTTGATTTCAGAGTGTCCTTTGGCATAAAGTGACAAATCGGCTGTTGTAGGTTGATGCAAATAGAAGTAAATGCTAACGATACTTTTAGGATTGGTCCAGTGCGAAACTCCTTCTTGAGTTATTCGGGCACCGTCTTGCTGACGGGTTACATAACCATTGCCGGAAACTCCTACGACAAGTTGTTGAGGCTGCGCAAATGCAGTGGTGCATAGTAATAATGCAAATAGACATAATAGATTTTTCATGTTGATGTCATTGATTGATTTTATGTGTATTTCTGATATTGATAAATAACTCGTTGTATAATGCAATGCTGCAAAGTTAAGAATTGATTTTCTTTATCGAACCAGAATCAATAACATTTGTTTTAGAAACTGTTTCGATTTCATTTAAAAGTTTATCAGTTGGTAGTTCTTAATCTATTTCTTATCTTTAAATATAACGACCAAATCATATTTAAAGAGTAATAAAATGGGATATTGTACCGACCTGACTGATAAACAGTGGCAAGTTATAGAAAATCTTTTAGATGACAAAGAACGTAAGCGTAAACATTCTCTTCGTTCTATCTTTAATGGCATTTTTTACTTAGTAAAGACCGCCTGCCAGTGGCGTATGCTTCCCAAAGGCTTCGCCCCTTGGAATACAATTTCGCTATCTTTGGGTATGTTTATCCGCAGGAAACCCAATAAAAGCGGCACCTTCAGCGTGCAGGTTGTCTCGAAACTCAATGGGAAGTATAAGTTGGAGAAGTCTTTTGGTGCTTCCTCTGACGAAGAAGTTCTTAAAGGTCTCGAGATGCAGGCTAGTAATGGATTTCCAGACACACCGGTCAGATGGAGATTGACTTTTCAGATCACGACCGAAAAGAGAACTTGCGTCTCTGATTGCAGAAGGAGTCCTTGACAACATTAATACAGTGTTACTCAATGGTCCATTTCTGATACTTGAGCGCATTTATGATTCAATTGGGTTCAATCGTATTGATGATGATATGCTTCGTGATCTCTCCATTGCAAGAGTATGCGAACCAATGAGCAAGTTGGCCACTGTGGGTTACTTGAAAACGCGTTGCAACAGGGATGTGGCCCTTCATGACGTCTACCGTTATATGAATAAGCTTTACAATACGTAACAACCACTCTCCAGAAGCAACAAGTGTTGGAAGGTAAGAAAGAGGATGCTCCCATCGACTTCTATTCAATGGAAAAAGCATGGGCAGAACGCTGCAGAACCGAAGATACTTTATCCGGCAAACAAGAATCTGCTATTGATGTAGCAAAATCTGTCTTTTTCTTATTTAATCATCCGTAAAATGATTATCTTTGTAGGTGTAATTAATAACCGATATTAAACTACTAACCAATGAAGAGTATTATCAACAAAATGATTCTCGGGGCTTGCGTAGCATTTGCCCTGTTTGCTTTCTCTATGCCTGCTAGTGCACAGTCGTTATCACCCTCCACAAAGTGGCACTGGGAAAAAGGAACTATCATCGTGGACACCCCCGAACGTCCTGCCGAACAACAACCCGTCATCGGATTGACCGCACCGAAGTTAAAGGTAGTCCGCGTGGGATTCGTAGGTTTGGGAATGCGCGGACCGGGTGCCGTGGAACGTTTCACTCATATCCCCGGTGTTCAAATCGTGGCATTGTGCGATTACGAAGAAAAACGTGCAGAAAGATGCCAAAAGTATTTGCGTGAAGCAAGTTTGCCGCCGGCAGCTATTTACTCGGGAGAAAAGGGATACGAAGATTTATGCAAGCGTGAAGATATCGACCTGGTATATATCGCTACCGATTGGGACCATCACTTTCCTGTTGCTAAATGTGCCATGGAAAACGGTAAGCACACCGCTATCGAGGTGCCTTCTGCTATGAACCTGGAACAATGCTGGGAACTAATCAACCTAAGCGAGCAGACTCGTAAGCACTGCATGATTCTGGAAAACTGCTGCTATGACTGGTTCGAAATGAATACCTTGAATATGGCTCAGCAAGGAGTATTCGGCGAAGTGCTGCGTGCACAGGGTGCATATATCCACAATCTGGATGATTTCTGGGATTATTACTGGAAAAACGGTAAAGAGGACAAGTTAGGCTGGCGTCTGCGCTACAACAAGGAAAACCGTGGCGACGTATATGCTACTCATGGCCTTGGCCCGGTAGCACAAGCACTGGATATTCATCGTGGCGACCGCATGACTACGCTGGTAGCTATGGATACCAAATCGGTGAGTGGACGCGAACATGTGAAGAAAGCTACCGGTGAGGAATGTGATTCTTTCCGCAACGGTGACCATACTACAACACTGATTCGTACTGCTAACGGTAAAGTGATTGAGATACAGCACGATGTGATGAATCCCCAACCTTATAACCGCCTGTATCAGTTGACGGGTACTAAAGGTTTTGCCAATAAATATCCGGTAGAAGGTTACGCAGTGGATGCTAAACAAATGAAGGCTTCGGGCGTGCAACCGAAAGTGGATAACTTGAGTACTCACTCATTCTTGCCTAAATCTGAAATGGATGCATTGGTTGCAAAATATCAGCACCCCATTTTGAAGAAATACGGTGAAATGGCTAAAGAAGTTGGCGGACATGGTGGTATGGACTTTATCATGGATAGCCGTCTGGTATACTGCCTGCAAAACGGACTTCCGTTGGATATGGACGTGTACGACTTGGCTGAATGGTGCTGTCTTGCCGAATTGGGCGCACTTTCAATGGATAACGGCTGCGCTGCTGTTGCTTTCCCCGATTTTACACGTGGACATTGGAATGATGTGAAAGGTTTCAAACACGCGTTTGCCAGCGAAGCTGATGAAGCTGAGGCTGAGAAAGTTGCGAAAGAAGCAACCGCTCAACTGAAAGAGCAAGGTGCTAAAGAATGGGCAAAGATTGCTAAGAAAGAAGCAAAGGCTGCTAAGAAAAAAGCTAAGAAGTAAGCGGGCGTTTGGTATCATTACTTGATACGAAGCGTCCCAAGCAATGATACACTTTGTTTCAAGCAATGAAACACAAAGTATGGCGTAAGGTTACTGCAAGTATACCCATACAAAAAAGATGGAGAAAGGGATATTACTCTCTTTCTCCATCTTTTATTTTATACCTGACGGGTAGCGGCGAATTAGTCACCGATTTTGTGTTTGTATTTTCGGATGACTTATCTGTTACAAATAAAAAACCCGCTAAAACTACAGTTTTAGCGGGTTTCTGTCTGTAAAATATTGAAAGTTTGTGCGGATGATAGGACTCGAACCTACACGTCGCGAGACACCAGATCCTAAGTCTGGCGCGGCTACCAATTACGCCACATCCGCTCACTAAATGCTCACTCGTTTGGAGTTTTGCGCTGCAAAGATAGATACTTTTTCCGATTTTACAAATTTATAAGCAATAAAGTTATTCACTGAGGAATCTGCGGGCGATCTCTATCGATGTAGCTTTTCCTCTCATTTCGTCTTCTTGCAGCATATCTGCCTTAATGCTTGGTTCCTGTTTTGTGACATCGATGTTTTGTAAAGCGGGTTGTAGAACTACTCCTCATAAATGTGGAACAATTCTACAATCCGTCTTTTCTTTTTGAACTTTTCTTGAAGACTTAATTCTTTTATATACTGATGTTTATGATTTGTTTACTTCACCAATGTTTTTTGAGGTATAATTATTGGAGTATAAATACAAATAGGTATTTGTAGATTTAAAAGGATTAGCCAATGAGAAATTTGAAAGCGATATTAATTGTATTGTTGTGTATGTGTGGTATACATGTGCAAGCACAACAGTTGGAAATAAAAGGTTTAGTGACGTCATCGGAGGATAAACAGCCGCTTATCGGAGCTACGGTTGCTGTAAAAGGGGTACCGGGAAGGGGAGTGGTAACGGACATGGACGGCCGTTACACTTTGAAAATAGAACCATCAGATAAAATCCTTGTCATATCCTATATAGGAATGAAATCGTCTGAGGTCAAAGTGCCGAAGAATGGAGTCTTGAATGTGGTGTTGCAGCCCGAATCACTTAATCTGGATGAAGTAGTGGTGACCGGATACGGAAATTTTTCAAAGTCATCCTTTACCGGATCAGCTAACACCTTACGGGCCGACATGCTGAAAAACGTACCGGTACTTTCTGTAGAACAGAAGTTGCAAGGTATGACCACGGGGGTAAATATAACTTCCGGTTCCGGCCAGCCGGGAGCTAACCAGAGTATCCGTATCCGTGGTATGGGTTCATTCAATGCATCCAATGAACCTCTTTTTGTGATTGACGGTATACCGGTCACTTCCGGCAGTATGGGAGCCGGTACGGGGGCCGATGCTGCCTATATGAACAATGCGAAAACAAATGTAATGAGTACCCTTAATCCTGCCGATATTGAGAATATTACAGTGATAAAGGATGCCGCCGCCGCTTCTCTTTACGGTTCGCGTGCCGCGAATGGAGTGATTCTGATCACTACCAAAAAAGGAGCGGTAGGGCGGACTAAAGTTACTTTGAGCGCGAGCGGAGGCTTTTCTAATGCAGCTGTCAACTTCCGTCCCACATTGAACGGTGAACAACGCCGTGAAATGATTTATGAAGGTCTTTACAACTCTGCAGTAGACAAGGGACTCCAATCTCCCGAAGCATATGCAAACGCCAATATTGATACATATGCAGGGATACCGGAACTGGGATATACGGACTGGAGGAAAGAACTGATCCGAACCGCTCATAATCAAAACTACGAGGTGACGGCTTCCGGAGGTAACGAGCGAACTACTTTTTATGCTTCTCTCGGCTTTAACCGTCAGGAAGGTTTGGTCGAGAATTCTAATCTGGACCGTTACTCTGCCCGCCTGAACATGACACATAAGATAGGTAGCCGTGTCGAGGTAGGAGGTAACATGATGTTCACCCAAATAAGTCAGGAGATGAACGAGGAGCGCGGTTCCAATATCAATCCCTTCCTTTGTGTTGCTGTGTCTGCCACACCTTCTATGCCTGTGCGTGACGCTTCGGGCAACTATGTGGGGTCTTACATAGGTACCAATGTGAATCCGCTTCGTGACATCCGTACCGACTATAACCGCAGTCGTATGACACGTATGTTTTCCACCGGTTATGCTTCGGTAGATATCATCAAAGGATTGAAACTGAAAGAGACCCTGAGCTATGACTATACTGTGCAGAAAGATTCCCGCTATTTGAATCCGCTTAGCGGGGCAGGCCCCAAGAGCGGAAGTGATGCTCAGACCTCAAAGGGGTTTACCGAATATGGTAAGTTATTGTCGTCTACTTCACTCAACTATACCCACACATTTGCCGCTAAACATCACCTTGATATTTTGGCTGCCTATGAATTGGAAAGCTATCAGAGTGATAAAGCTATGGGAGAGAAGGCTAAACTCCCCTCGGATGTGTTGCTTGAGCCGGATAATGCCGCTGTGCTGAAGAGCTTTGTTTCTTCTACACAGGCATACAGAATGATTTCTTACCTGTCCCGTTTGAACTATGATTACGATAATCGTTATTACATTGCAGGCAGTTATCGCCGCGATGGCAGTTCACGCCTTGCTCCGGAAAGCCGGTGGGGAGACTTCTGGTCTGTTTCCGGTATGTGGCATCTGAGTAGTGAACCTTTTATGGAGGCTGTGAAGCCGGTATTGAACGATGTGAAAATCCGTGCTTCTTATGGTGTCAATGGTAATCAGCCGGGAGCTTTTTACGGATATATGGGGTTATACAGTTATGGGCAGAACTATATGGGGGCAGCAGGTTCATACGAGTCTGCTCAAGCCAATCCCAAACTGAAATGGGAAAAGAACTATAATCTGAATATTGGGCTTAGCCTGACTTTTATTGACCGTATCTTTGTGAATCTCGAATACTACAACCGCGATACAAAGGACTTGCTTTATAATCGCCCTATCAGTTCCACTACCGGTTTTCTGAATTATCTTGCAAACATCGGTCAGCTTAACAACAAAGGGGTGGAGTTCGAACTGCGTACAATTAATTTTGCCGGTCCTGACTTCAACTGGACATCGGTGTTGAACTTGACACATAACCGTAATAAAATCGTGGCACTGGACGGAGATATAAAGCAATCTATCGAGGGCTCTTGGTTTATTCATAAAATAGGACTTCCTTACAATAGTTTCTATGTGAAAGAGTTTGCCGGAGTAGACCCGTCGACCGGGAAAGGGCTTTATTATCTCAATACGCAAGATGAAAAGGGGAATTATAATAGGGAGATGACTGATGATGCTTCTAAAGCACAAGCTATTCCGTATAAATCTGCTGATCCTAAGATATCGGGAGGGTTTACTAACATCCTTTCTTATAAGTGGTTTGATCTGGGACTTACCTTTACCTATTCGCTGGGAGGATATTCTTTTGACAAGACAGGTACTCTGATAGAAACTGACGGTAGTAAAGAAAAGTCATACAACCTGCCTGTATATGCTTTGGATCGTTGGCAGAAGCCGGGAGATAGAACTGATGTACCCCGTTTTGTATTGGAACAGGGAGCCGGTCCACAAAATTCATCCCGCTATATTCACAGTACCGATCACATCCGCCTCAAGAACCTGACACTTGGTTTCACACTTCCCGGCAGATGGGTACAAAAGGCACTGATAGAGAATGCACGTGTCTACTTCTCAGGAAGTAATCTGCTGACATGGGCCAAGTGGAAACAGTATGATCCTGAAGTACCGGTTAATGGTGAGGTGTTCTGTGAGGCTCCTCCCATGCGTACCTTCAATTTTGGGGTTGAGATAACTTTCTAATTCATTCATCATTATTAATACTCAGATATATGAAACGTACACTTATATACATGTTTGCTGCTATGTCGCTTTTGGGCTCTTCTTGTTCCGGCGACTGGCTGAATTTGAATCCATCTACCGCAGTGACTACTCCGCAAGCCATCCGTACGCTTGAGGAAGCACAAATAGCTTTGAACGGCATTTATCGCATTGCTGCTTCACATAGTTATTATGGTGATAATTATCTCTATTATGCCGATTGCCGTGGTGAAGATGTGCAAGCACGTGTCAGCAAGGGAGCCGGAAAACGTGTATCACCTTATTATGAGTTCAATGTCACGGCAGATGATGCCTTGAATATTACCCGTGTATGGAATCAGCCTTATAGTGTCATTCATCAGGCAAATAGTCTGCTGGAAAGAATAGAATCCGGTGCGGTGGTTACCGATGATGCTGTGGCTCTCAACTGTATCAAAGCTGAAGCGCTTGCTTTGCGCGGATTGGCTTTGTTCGATCTCACCCGTCTGTTTGCTATGCCTTATACCTTGAACAATGGTACTTCTTTGGGAGTACCTATTGAGATTAAAACAACTTTGCCTACTCACCAGCCTGCCCGCAATACGGTGGCCGAATGCTATCAGCAGGTGATAGACGATATGACAGGTGCACTGAAACTCTCGGCACTTTCCGCTGATAAGAAAAACGGTTATCTTAATGTGTGGAGTGTCAAAGCATTACTTTCACGGGTATATCTTTATATGAATGATAATGAAAAGGCTCTCGCCTTGGCCAAGGAAGTGATGAATAACGGTGGATTGTATCAGTTGTTCACACACGATGAATATCCTACAGTATGGGGAAAAGACTTCAGTTCTGAGTCACTGTTTGAGTTTTACTACACTCTTTCCGAGCCTGATGGCGGAACGGGAGGTGAAGGTGCTCCGATGGTTTATGCCGATAATGTGAAGGATTGGAACAACCTTGTACTGACCAAAGCATTCCTCGATCTGTTGGGAGAAGATCCGGATGATGTGCGTCATTCATTGAATCGTTTGCCGGAGAAACCGGAAGAGGACCTATTGCCCGAAGGTTCCAAGGGTCATCCTAAATATCTGAATAAATATCCGGGCAAGACGGGGGATAATCCGCAGGATAATGACATCTGTATTATCCGTCTCTCCGAAGTTTACCTGAATGCTGCCGAAGCTGCCTTTAAGTTAGGGGGAGCAGAAAACCTAAAGTTTTCTTTGGATTGCCTTAATGCCATCGTGAGCCGTGCTAATCCGGCGAAGTCTGTAAAAGAGTCGGAGTTGAGCCTAGAGCGTATCTTGAAAGAACGCCGTAAGGAATTGGTAGGAGAGGGACATGCTTTCTTTGATGCCATGCGAAATGGTTTGTCTGTAAATCGTACCGGTGGTTGGCATTTGCCTTCTGTAGCGGCTGCTGCGGTTATTGCTCCGTCTGATCCGCGGGTAGCATTACCTATTCCGCAGGCGGAGATAGATGCTAACCCGAATATGGTGCAGAATCCGCGTTAATGCTTTCTGGGAGGTGAGATATACCGGCTTTTCGGATGACAGGGCTCGAACCGGCATGTTGTGAGACACCAGACAGTTATTTACTGAGGAATCTGCGGGCGATCTCTATCAGTGTATCTTTTCCTCTCATTTCGTCTTCTTGCAGCATATCTACCTGAATGTCCGGTTCAATGCCGAACTCGATGTGCTTCATCTGTGCATCGAAGTGCGGGCTGGCGGAGAAACGTACGCTCCACCCGTTGGGCAATTCGGAAGTAAAGGGCATACCCGATCCTCCTCCGGTTTTATCTCCGATGATGGTGACATTGGGCAGGCAACGCATGTGGTTGACAAAATCGTTGGTTGCGCTGAAAGAACGGCGATTGGTCAACACGACTGCTTTCTTTTGCCAGCGTACCCCATTGGCCGGTTCCAGATAGATAGCGTAAGGTTTGGAGAAGTCGTTGTGTCCGGTTCCTGTTTTGTGGGAAATGTAGCCCGTCAGTATTTTTTCATTGGTGAAACGAGAAGCGATGCGGGCGGAGTTGGTTGCGTTTCCGCCACCATTGTCGCGCACGTCGATAATCAGCCCGTTGCATACCGACAGATAGGATAGCACTTCGTCCAAATTACCGTTACCGATCGGATCGGCGAAACTTTCGTACCGTATGTAGCCGATATTATCTTTCAGTATTTTGTATTTAAGGCCTGCTGCCGTGCGATAGTCCGTACTGGCACGCCCCAGATAGGAATCTTCCAGCAGGTCTGCACGAAAGTTGCGGGGATAGTCCTGATACCAGGCATCATAATAAGATACGTTGTGGGCGGAGGCCAAATTGACATGTCCGTCCTGTAGTTCGTAGAGCATTTCGCTCAGTACCTCGAACAGCCCTTCGCTGCCCATATTGGGGGTGATGCGCTTTTGATACCGGGTGTAAATCTCGTTCCAGTCTATCTGTTTATAGTCGAGAAAACAGTATTGCTCGTCTATGATTTTCCACAACTGCTCGAAGTTGCCTTGTGGATCATTGGCAAACTCCTCTTCTCGGATGCAGGAAGAGAGGAGGCCCAGGCAGAAGATCAGGCAGAAGCCCCGTTGCAGTATTTTATGGATGATCGGATTCTTCATGGCGCTTTTCTGTTAATAGGCTCTGACAGCCGGCGGCAGGGGAGTGCCGTTCTTGTTGCGGATGCGAAACAGGTCGTGTACAAATCCTACCATGAAAACTTGCGAATAAGTATGTGTCTTGATTCCGTTCAATTTTGATTGTTGGAGATCACACAAATAGCTGAGACGCATTTTGGTATATCTGATCGGGAAGTCGACCGATAGCATCTGCCGCAACGCCGGCTGATTGTGCAGGGAGGTGAAACGGACCACTCCGCTGGCATGGCCGAGTGTGAATATCTCATAATAGGACTGCCCGTAGTGGGGGGAGAACATGACCCCTATCACCGGCAGATTGACCTGATAGCGCAAAGCCAGCGGATAATTTTTTATTTTGGTATGCCAGATGGCCATTCCCGAAGCGTCGAGGTTGATGTAGGCACGTGCTGAGGCCGGGTTGTTTGTATTACGCAGGTTGTAGACAAAGCCGCCGTTGAAATCTCCCATTCCTCCGGCAAGCAGCTTAAAGTTGTCCGTAATGCGGAATTGATAATGCAATCCGTAGTTCCAGTTCACCAGTCCGGCAAAAGTATTGTTGTTGTCCACCCGGTTGTGAGTGTATGCCAGGTTCGCCTGAAAAAAGTTCTGAACCGAGACGTTGCCGTCACCCAGAGCTGTCATACGCATGGTCTCACGGCTGATGCGGAACTCGATTCCCTTGTATTCCTGCGGAGAAAGATAGGTGTCGAATACATTGGTGTATCCCACACCGTACATGGTGGCGCGTGTCACATAGCGAGTAGCCTGAAGTGAATCTGTGCCGTTGCTATTTCCGTTCCCCCCGAAAGAGGGGAGAGCGGTTGCTGTCATCAGTAACAGCAATATGCTTGTTTTTACTTTCATACGCAGTGTTATCTTGGACTTGTGCTAAAACAGTTTCATCTGTCCGGTCATTTCGTCGAGTATGTCGTTTTCTGTTTTACCATTGTCCGGATCCAGGTTTTCCGGCTCTTCGCCGGTGCTCTCTTCCTCGTTCTGCTGTGGCGGATCGGGGAAGCGGGTTGGCTCCAGTTCATTGATGGTTTCTATCGTATAAGTCGTGAGGCGTTTCCCTTTCGCTTTAAAACCTTTGACGGCAATGAACTCTTCGGCATCGACGATAACAGGTTCGCGGAAACTGTCATGCCCTCCGAAGATGATTTCCAATCTTGGATAATACTCGTCCGTCATCAGAATCAGGCGATTGTGTTTGTTCTCGCCCAGGTAATTCTGTTTGCGTGTAGTGGCTTCGAAACAAAAACGTTTCAGGTACGGATAATTCTGCTGGTCGGCATCGTAAAGAGCGACTGTCCATATCTTATTGGGGTCGAACTTCTCGACGATACTCACATTATCTTCGTAATGATTGCTGAGATCGAAGTTTGAGGTATAGAACTCTCCGGTATTCAGTACAACCAGGATGCTGTCGTCACTCTGGAATTCGCCCAGATATTCACCGCGCCCGTCGTAATTGAGGCGAAGCACGTCACGGTCGAACCATACTTTACGTCCGCCCAATGTGGAACCACCTCGTTGTTTCAAAACAATCTTGTGTACCGGCAGGCGTGTCAGGATAACGCCTTGGCTTTGCCGGCTCCGGATGGTCACTTCACTGAAATCACGTTCGAAGATGATGCGTCGTACACGCGGATTCGGTTTCAGGGTGACTTTGATAATCTCCGCTTCTCCATTGGGGTTGGCGCTGAAATAAGAAATGCGTGAATCGGGCTTGCCTTGAGTCACGTCGTATTCACGGTCACGCACGATGGAAGTGACTGCAAACCGTTTGATATAATGTGTTCCCTCTGCGCCGTCGCGGTAGGCTACGTTGTAGATGGTACGTTTGTCATTCTTCTTAAAGACATTGACGTAAATCACGTTTTTGCCCACAAACTTCTTGTCGGCTACCGGAGTCACCATGTAACGTCCGTCGCGATAGAATATAATCACATCGTCGATATCCGAACAGCATGCCACGAATTCGTCCTTCTTTAAGGACGTTCCGATGAAGCCTTCTTCGCGGTTGATATAGAGCTTTTCGTTGGCTTCCACTACCTTGGCGGCTTCGATGGTGTCGAAATTGCGCAACTCCGTGCGACGGGGGAAGTTTTTGCCATATTTCTCTTTCAGCATCCGGTACCATTGGATGGTATATTCCACGATATTGGCCAAGTGGTTGTTGATCTCGGCAATATCTTCGTTCATGCGGGCAATCGCCTCTTCGGCTTTGTCGGAGTTGAACTTCAGGATACGTCCCATCTTGATCTCCATCAGGCGGAGGATATCGTCCTTTGTCACTTCGCGTATGAATTGTGAATAGAAAGGAGTCAACCGTCGGTCGATATGTTCGCAGGCGGCATCCATGTCTTTGGATTGTTCGAACTCTTTATCTTTATAAATGCGTTCTTCGATGAATATCTTTTCAAGAGAGGCGAAATGCAGGCTTTCCTGTAGTTCGTCTTTCTTGATTTCCAGTTCCTGGCGGAGCAGGGACAATGTATTGTCGGCCGACTTTCTCAACACATGGCTGATGGTGAGGAAGTGTGGCTTCTGGTCGTCAATCACGCAGCAGTTGGGAGAAATGCTCACTTCGCAGTCCGTAAACGCATAAAGAGCGTCGATTGTCTTATCGGACGAGGTGCCTGGTGCCAGGTGGACCAGAATCTCTACGTTGGCTGCTGTGTTGTCGTCTACCTTGCGTATCTTTATTTTTCCTTTGTCGACGGCTTTCAGGATGGAGTCGATGACCGAAGTCGTGGTTCTGCCGTAAGGGATTTCGGTGATGGCCAGCGTCTTGTTGTCTACTTTATTGATCTTAGACCTTATCTTGACTGCTCCACCGCGTTCACCGTCGTTGTATTTCGACACGTCAATAGAACCTCCGGTCTGGAAGTCGGGATATAGTTTGAACTCTTCGTTTCGCAGGTAACTGATGGAAGCGTCGCAAAGTTCGTTGAAGTTATGTGGTAAGATCTTGGATGAAAGTCCTACGGCGATACCTTCCACTCCTTGTGCCAGCAAAAGTGGGAACTTCACCGGCAAGGTGATAGGTTCTTTGTTTCGTCCGTCATACGACAGTTTCCATTCGGTTGTTTTAGGGTTGAACACTACATCGAGTGCAAACTTTGACAGGCGTGCTTCGATATAACGGGGAGCGGCCGCACCGTCACCGGTGAGGATATTACCCCAGTTACCCTGGCAGTCGACCAATAAGTCTTTCTGTCCCAACTGTACCAATGCGTCACCAATAGATGCATCGCCATGGGGGTGAAACTGCATCGTATGTCCTACAATGTTAGCCACCTTGTTATACCGTCCATCATCCATGCGTTTCATGGAGTGCAGGATGCGGCGTTGCACCGGTTTCAGTCCGTCATTGATATGGGGCACGGCTCGCTCGAGGATAACGTATGAAGCATAGTCCAGAAACCAGTTCTGGTACATTCCTGTAAGTTGATGTTTAATGCTTTCGTTATGTGAGTCCGCCGGCTTATAGTCAGAATGTCCTTCCGTAATCTCGTTGT
This sequence comes from Bacteroides fragilis, assembly GCF_019583405.1. Taxonomy (GTDB): domain Bacteria; phylum Bacteroidota; class Bacteroidia; order Bacteroidales; family Bacteroidaceae; genus Bacteroides; species Bacteroides fragilis_B. The sequence continues at coordinate 320,368 of NZ_SZUU01000005.1, forward strand.
TCTCTTCGCTCATAAAATCAAATTTCCCTCTGGTTTTAACAACAAATTATCTTTTTTACATCATTATTGGGTGATGTGCAGGCAAAAATACGAATTTAATTGAAAAAAATCATTTACTTTGCAGATTATTTCTGAGTCTGGCTTACAGGCAGATGTATGAAATGTAAATTGTAAATGACTAAATTGAAAATAAGACGATGGCACAAGAAGATGTTTTTAAGAAGTTAGTATCACATTGCAAAGAATACGGTTTTGTGTTCCCCTCAAGCGATATCTACGACGGATTGGGCGCAGTGTATGACTACGGACAGATGGGTGTTGAACTGAAAAACAATATTAAAAAATACTGGTGGGACAGCATGGTGCTGCTGCACGAAAACATTGTCGGCATTGACTCTGCAATTTTTATGCACCCTACCATCTGGAAGGCTTCCGGACATGTGGATGCATTCAATGATCCGTTGATTGACAACAAAGACTCTAAAAAACGCTATCGTGCCGATGTACTGATCGAGGATCAACTGGCTAAGTACGACGATAAAATTAATAAGGAAGTAGCCAAGGCTGCCAAAAGATTTGGTGAAGCTTTCGACGAAGCTCAGTTCCGCAGCACCAATGGCCGTGTTCTTGAGCATCAGGCAAAACGTGATGCATTGCACGAACGTTTCGCAAAAGCACTGAATGATAACAATCTGGAAGAGCTTCGCCAGATAATTATCGACGAAGAAATAGCTTGCCCGATTTCCGGTACTAAGAATTGGACGGAAGTTCGTCAGTTCAATCTGATGTTTTCTACCGATATGGGGTCTACTGCCGATGGAGCCATGAAAATTTATCTTCGTCCGGAAACTGCGCAAGGTATTTTCGTAAACTACCTGAATGTACAGAAGACCGGTCGTATGAAAGTTCCTTTCGGTATCGCTCAGATCGGTAAAGCTTTCCGTAACGAGATTGTAGCCCGTCAGTTCATCTTTCGTATGCGTGAGTTCGAACAGATGGAGATGCAGTTCTTTGTTCGTCCGGGCAGCGAATTGGAATATTTCAAGAAATGGAAAGAAATTCGTTTGAAGTGGCACAAGGCACTGGGCTTTGGTGACGATCATTATCGTTTCCACGATCACGATAAATTGGCCCACTATGCGAATGCCGCCACTGACATTGAGTTCTTGATGCCATTTGGTTTCAAAGAAGTAGAAGGTATTCACTCCCGTACGAATTTCGATCTTTCCCAGCACGAGAAGTTCTCCGGAAAGAGCATTAAATATTTTGATCCCGAGTTGAATGAATCGTACACTCCGTACGTAATCGAAACTTCGATCGGTGTTGACCGTATGTTCCTCAGTATTATGTCGGCTGCTTATTGCGAAGAGCAACTGGAAAATGGTGAAAGCCGCGTTGTATTGAAATTGCCTGCTGCATTGGCACCGGTGAAACTGGCTGTAATGCCGTTGGTAAAGAAAGACGGACTGCCTGAAAAGGCCCGTGAGATCATTGACAATCTTAAGTTCCACTTCCATTGCCAGTATGATGAAAAAGACAGTATCGGTAAACGCTACCGTCGTCAGGACGCCATCGGTACTCCGTACTGTGTGACTGTTGACCATCAGACATTGGAAGACAATTGTGTGACACTGCGTAACCGCGACACTATGGAGCAGGAACGTGTGGCAATCTCTGAATTGAATAATATCATTGCCGACCGGGTAAGTATTACCTCGTTGTTGAAAACAATCCAATAACTCTTTAGCGAATGAACAAAAAAATCTATTTATTACCGTTGCTGTTACTGGCCCTTATCTTTGTTTCTTGTGAAGAGACGAAAGAAGCTACAAAGTTTGATAATTGGAGGGCACGTAATGAAGGATATATTGATTCTTTGAAGACGGTATTTGATGACAAGAAGGATCCCGAGCTGAAAGCTTTTGCACCGGAAATAAATCCTAAGTTGCGAATTTACTATAAAGATAAAACACCTGCTGATAGACAATTGGGCGATAAACCTCTTTATACGGATTCTGTCGAAGTATTCTATCGTGGTTATTATATTTTTGGGGAATCTTTTGATGGTAATTTTACTGGTAGTCAGCCGAATCTTGACTTTGATGTACCTTTGAAGTGTTATGTAGATCCATTTAAGAGTACTACACAAACTTCAAAGTATATATCTGTTATTAGTGGTTGGGGAGAGACTCTACAACGGATGCGTGTAGGACAACACTGGACTATATATTTGCCTTATGAAATGGGGTATGGTGAAAAAGGGGATAGAGATATTCCAGGATATTCGACTTTGATTTTCGATATACAATTACAAAAAATTGTAAATGAATAGGATATGATTAATCTCTCCTGATTATTAATGCAATAATCAGGAGAGGTTATTTTAGGGTTTGTTTTATGATATTCTTACTGTGTGGCAGACTTTTTATTGAGGTTGCCATTCTACTAATGGGTAACTCCATCCATTATACATTTTAGTGCTTGGTATTCCGACTACTTCATGAATAATATAACCTTCTATATTTATGGAGTGCGATTGGGAGGTTGTGTTTTGAACGTCTATGCGGATCTCTTGATTGAGTTTTACTTTTCCTAAGTTACGTTTACACACATTGAAGTTTATGGAGATGTTCCTTTCTTCTTTTTCTGCAACTTTCCATTTCTTCTTACCTTTCCATTCTAACTTTAAAACCAAGAAAAGATTACTCCATGTGGTATGGGGTGGGAGGTTTTCGCGAATAATGACCGATTTAAGTTCATGGACATATTTGTATCTGAATTTGGATCCTGGTATTTTAAATTCATGTTGATATGATGTCCCAATCTTTCCATATTGTGTTTTGTATATCGCTCTTGTTGTTATTTCTGATTCTTCTTGGTTAACTCCTACTTGCCCATATAAAAGTGGGACAGTCAATGTCTTTCCTTTAATTGATTTCACGTACATATTTCCTTTTTCAAATGCAATTATGGTATCATTTATTTGCATTTCCATTTTATGGTTGAATAGTGCTTGAAATGCTCTCGGCATTTCTGCCATGATTTCATCTTCGCAAAATTCAAGGTCTGTATATAGCGGATATTTAATACCCGAGGCACGAACCCATTCTGTTTGTTCTTCATAAGTCATGTAAGATAGTGTGTCAAGGGTGTTATAAAACTCTTTTGCACTATTGAATACAATTCTGGAATCTTCTTCTTTTTGCGGATTTACTTGATTAGTCACCGTTTGATCCAATTCTGTTTCATCACATGATGAAAGTAGAATAATTGAAAATAGCAAAAATAATTTAGATATGGTTTTCATATATAATAAAGATTTATACTCTTTGAGAGAAAGAGCTTGTTATTATTTAAAAATAAAATCTCAGATTTCATTTGTTGTAAATTCTCCGGTATATGCTCTGTTATCCAGTATTAATTCAATATTATAGTTTGATTCACTTTGATTGTTGCCTAAATCTATAGAGATACTACAATCGTTTGTTGAAACATTGTAATGAATGGCTTCTCCCGTATCTAAATTCATAATTGTGACAACTGCAGTTTTATTTATTTCTCTGAAAATAAGATCAACCGTATTTCCACAGATAAAAGCTTCTGCGGGACAAGGTGGGGGCAGAGAACGTTGATGGTGCTGAGTTTCTACTTTCATTTTAATTTTCTTTCTTGAGGCTATTGTTTCTGCATTTATATAGCCAACACTAATGAATAAGAATAGGGTAATTAGACAGGTTAACTTTTTCATGATAAATGAATTTATGTTTCTGCAAAGATAGTCCAATGCCCAAGTGATGATACTGATGTGAGATAACAATTGAAGGATTTATGATTACTGATAATCAGTGGTTTATGAATTTTGATATAACAAGGAGGAGGAACCGTATGATAAAAGGTCATAAAATTCCTTCTGAAGGAGAGTTTTCATTAAAAATTATAGAAAAAGTCTGGGGACTGATTTGTTTTTTTATGCGATACTTTCTTTGGGTGAGTGCCTGGTTACTTTCAACTCTCATACAAAATTTGATTGTAGAGGTAGATAGACGCAAATATTGTAGAATGCAATAGAAGAGGTCTTCTTGTGTTAGTTTTGGATATTGTTCTCGTAAATCCTGAATTGCTTCGATGAAAACTTCGTTTATCTCTTTCTGTATGGAATTAATTTCTTTCTGTTTTTCTTCTTTTTCTTTTTTAAATTTGGCTGTTTCTATTGCATGTAATTTTTTATATGATGTGGAAGTATGAAACAGTCGTGTACATATTTGAAGTGTTCTTCTCCATAATTCAACTTGTTGCTGCTTTAGTTCTTCTTTTTTCAATTCTTTATTCCTTTCCGCAATATATGTATTACTATCAATCAGCGTTTTGATTTTCTCTTTTAATTCATCTTTCTCTATTTGGTTATTTCTTAATTCACATTGTATTTTAATGTATACTTTTTTTCTTTTATTATCTTTATAAAGAAAGATAAATGTGATACACGCAATGAGTAATAATGTAGTTACAATAAGAAAAGCTGCATGCTTTTGCCGTTTTATAACTTCGGCCTGTTGTAATGTCTCTGTCGCATGTTGCTTTAGTATGTGACTTATTTCTGCACTATGGTTTAAATCTTGTATAGAATCATATAGAATGAGAGACGTGTCATTGTATAGAATTGCATCATTTAATTCTCCTTGTTCTTTTTTTATTTCATATAGAGCTTGGTATGCCGATGCCTGTGTATTTAAGTCTGAACTTTTTTTAGCTAAATTGATATAGTAAAAAGCAGAATCCAATTGATTCAGATTGTGTAATATTTCTCCTTTCCAAAAATACATGGCAGATAGATCGCTACTGCGTGGAGCATATTGAATAGAGCGTACTATATAACTATATGCCGCTTCATAGAGGTTTTCATTGTCATAAATCCGGGAAATATCACAAAATAAGATAGACTGCCATGTAGAGTCATTGGTACTTGATGCAATGGTGAGAGCTGTTTGGTAATATTTAAGAGCTTTCTCAAACTGTTCTTGAATAGCATATATGCTTGCCATTCCTCGAAGTGGATATAGGATATTCTTGCTATTGTATTGTTTATAAATGTAGTATGCGTCTTTATATACTTCTAAAGCTTTGTCATAAAAATCTTGGTTTTTATAGCATGTACCCAAATTATCGTATATCAAAGTTAATAATGTGTCATGGTCTGACGTTGCTTTTTCTGCAATGAGATATGAGTTAATGGCTTTTGCATAATCATTATTGTTTTGATAAAATCGTCCTAAATAAAAGTATGCTTTTGCTTTATTGTTATCTTTTGATAAGTGATCATAATGGTTTATAGCAATCAAAATTAATGAATCGTTGATTAATTGATGGCCGGTTTTATCCTGTGCTTGTGCTAATAATAATGCGTATTTTGCGTTTTCTGAAACAGATAAATCTGTTTGATTTATTGTTTTTAATAATTTAAACGCACTATCGGGTTGATATTCCATAATGGAATCTGCCAGAAAGATGGTTCTGTTTATTTGTTGATGCTGTGAACAAGAATAAATGATAGTGAATCCTAAAAATAACAGTATTATATTTAGTAAATATTGTCTCATCTTTATATTTTTGCTTATTCGGACGGTAAAGGTAACAAGTTTTGTAAAAATAATAATTGATATTACTTTTTAAATTTTGATAGAATGGAATATATCAACGATTTAATCCGACGGAAGGACCGCCTTTTATCGGAAGACGAAGCAATGAGTTTACTTGAAAATGGGGAATACGGGGTGTTATCTATTTCTTCAACTGAAGAAGGTGTTTATGGCATTCCCATTAATTATGTATGGGATAAACAACAGTCTATCTATTTTCATTGTGCTCCCGAAGGGCGTAAGCTTTGTATACTTCAAGACTGTAATCAAGCATCGTTTTGCGTGGTAGGACGCACCCGCGTTGTTTCCAATCAATTTAGTACCGAGTATGAAAGTATCGTGATTAACGGGACTATGATTTGTCAGTTAGAAGAAACTGAGAAGCGAAAAGCATTGGAACTTCTGCTTGATAAATATTCTCCGGAAGATAAAAAGGTGGGGCTGAAGTATATGGAAAAGTCTTTTCACCGTACCCATGTCTTGAAACTTGTTATTAAAACAATATCCGGTAAGTGTAAGAAAATAAATCAGTCCTGTCCGGATTATTAAGAAGCTTCTGCCTTATCTCTCCTTTGTTTATCTTTTGTTTTTTTAGCATGGGTTATTTTTCTTTCGCAAATGTAATCTGGATTACATTCTTTTTAAATGGAAATCCCTTTCTTTGCATAAATACATAGCATACATACTATGAAGGTAAAAGAATATATCCAATGGTTACTCCCTTCACGTAAGTGGAGAGTACTTGCGATCATTATAACAGGTGTGATTGTAGGTGGAGGGGCTCTGACCCTTTATATGCTTCGGGCACATACCTATCTGACCGATGATCCGGCTGCTTGTGTTAATTGCCATATCATGGGGCCGTATTATGCGACGTGGTTCCATAGTTCGCATAGCAGGAATGCTATGTGCAATGACTGTCATGTTCCCCACGAAAATCCTGTGAAGAAATGGGTGTTCAAGGGAATGGATGGCATGCGCCACGTTGCTGTATTTCTGACACGGGGCGAGAAGGATGTGCTTCGGGCCAACAAAGAGAGTGCGGAGGTGATTATGAACAATTGCATTCGTTGCCATACACAACTGAATACGGAATTTGTAAATACGGGACGAATAGATTATATGATGTCTCAGGTAGGTGAAGGGAAAGCTTGTTGGGACTGTCATCGGGACGTACCGCATGGCGGAAGCAACAGTGCTGCCTCCACTCCTGACGCATTAGTACCTTATCCGGATTCTCCCACACCGGAGTGGTTGAGAAAGATGATAGAATAAATAAAAAATCAAGATAACAAAATTATGGAAAAGAAACTGAAATCATGGCAAGGATGGTTGTTGTTCTGCGGAGCGATGGTAGTCGTTTTTGTGCTTGGGCTTGTTGTCTCGGCGCTGATGGAACGCCGGGCAGAGACGGTAAGCGTTTTCAATAACAAACGGGTGGAAATTACCGGAATAGAACCACGAAACGAAGTGTTTGGGGATAACTACCCACGTGAGTATGAAACATGGAAAGAAACGGCTAAGACCGATTTCAAGAGTGAATTTAACGGTAACGAAGCGGTAGATGTACTTGCACAACGTCCCGAGATGGTGGTGCTTTGGGCCGGCTATGCATTCTCAAAAGATTATTCGACTCCGAGGGGACATATGCATGCTATTGAGGACATTACACATTCACTCCGTACCGGTGCGCCGATGGATGATAAGAGCGGGCCGCAACCTTCTACCTGCTGGACTTGTAAGAGTCCGGACGTTCCTCGCATGATGGAAGCTATTGGAGTGGATTCGTTCTATAATAATAAGTGGGGAGCTTTCGGTAGTGAGATCGTCAATCCGATAGGTTGCGCCGATTGTCATGAACCGACGAATATGAAACTTCATATTAGCCGTCCGGCTTTGCGCGAGGCATTTGCCCGTCAGGGGAAAGATATCGATAAAGCGACTCCGCAGGAAATGCGTTCGTTGGTATGCGCACAATGCCACGTGGAATATTATTTCAAGGGAGATGGCAAATACCTGACTTTCCCTTGGGATAAAGGATTTTCGGTAGAAGATATGGAAGCCTACTATGACGAGGCCGACTTTGCCGATTATACACATGCACTGAGCAAAGCCCGTATACTGAAAGCACAACATCCGGACTACGAGATCTCTCAGATGGGAATTCATGCCCAACGCGGAGTGTCGTGCGCCGATTGTCATATGCCCTACAAAAGCGAGGGAGGCATGAAATTCAGCGATCACCACATTCAGAGTCCGTTAGCTATGATCGACCGGACTTGTCAGGTTTGTCATCGTGAGAGCGAAGAGACATTGCGGAATAATGTATATGACCGTCAGCGTAAAGCGAATGAAATTCGTGGCCGCCTGGAACAGGAGTTGGCTAAAGCGCATATTGAAGCTAAATTCGCCTGGGATAAAGGTGCGACGGATACTCAGATGGCAGAGGCGTTGAAGTTGATTCGCCAGGCCCAGTGGAGATGGGATTTCGGCGTGGCTTCACACGGTGGTGCGTTCCATGCTCCGCAAGAGATACAGCGCATTCTGGGACACGGACTTGATAAAGCTTTGCAGGCCCGTCTTGCCATCTCAAAAGTGTTGGCTCAGCATGGCTATACAGCCGATGTGCCGATGCCTGATATTTCGACTAAAGAGAAAGCGCAGCAGTATATCGGTCTCGATATGCAGAAAGAGCGTGAAGCGAAAGATAAATTCCTGAAAACAGTAGTACCCGAATGGTTGGAGAAAGCGAAGGCTAACGGTCGTCTGGCTAAACTGTAAACTATGTGGCAGAAACCTTGGGGATATAAAGAAGGGTTCGCCATCTGTGGCGGACTTTTTCTGACAGGCATTTTCCTGCAAATGACGTTGGGGAAGTGCACACTTTCCATTCTTTCTTACCCTGTGAATGTGTGTGTAGGGTTGCTATATGTCGTTATCTTGTTATCGGCCTACACCTTTTCACAAAAGAGTTATTTTATCCGGTGGATGGGGAGCTGTCAGGCTGCCGTTTCATCCATGGTGTCAGTGGCCGTGCTCACTGTAGTGATGGGACTGATCCGCCAGGTGAAGTCCGATATACCTTTGTCCGGTATTGAAAACTGGCTGGGATTTTCGCAAATGTTGTCCGCCTGTTCGTTTGTGCTGTTGTTCCTCTGGATGGTCACTTTGTTGGGGTTGACCACCATTCGGCGGATTCATCATTTCCATTGGCGGGACGTTCCTTTTGTGCTGAACCATCTGGGACTTTTCCTTGCACTGACCGGAGCTGTATTGGGAAATGCCGATATGGAGCGTCTGCATATGACTACAAAGATAGGACAAGCCGAATGGCGGGCTTCCGATGAAAATCAGAAAATGCGGGAGCTGCCTTTGGCTATCGAGCTTCAGAACTTTACGATTGATGAATATCCCCCGAAATTGATGTTGATTGACAATGAAACAGGTAAAGCACTGCCGGTCGGGAAGCCGGAAAACCTGCTGATTGAAGATGATTTTCGTGCCGGGCATTTGCTCGATTGGGAAATCCACATAGAGAAGAAACTCCCTTTGGCAGCCAGTGTAGCGACTCAGGATACTTTGAACTTTGTGGACTTTCCTTCAATGGGAGCTGCTTATGCTGTCTATCTGACGGCAGTGAATGATAAAACAGGCCGGAAACATGAAGGATGGGTGAGTTGTGGCAGTTTTATGTTTCCTTATAAGGCTATCCGTCTCGATGATCAGACCAGTTTGGTAATGCCCGAGCGTGAACCTCGCCGTTTTGCATCCGAGGTGAAAGTTTATACAGAGTCGGGACGCCGTGATTCGGCCACGATTGAGGTAAATAAACCTTTTGAGTTGGAGGGATGGAAAATATATCAGTTAAGTTATGACGAGTCGAAAGGTCGCTGGAGCGATATAAGCGTGTTTGAACTGGTTCGTGATCCGTGGTTACCGGTGGTTTATACCGGTATCTGGATGATGATAGCCGGAGCTGTCTGCCTGTTCGCCCTGTCACAGAAAAGAAAGGAGGACAACGTATGAGTTGGGATCATTTTGTGATATTTGCCATGGCAGCTCTTCTGTGTTGGGCTATCGGTGCCGTTGCCGCATGGAAAGAGAAAGGGCAGTTTGTTGTTTATGCAGCCACGTTGGCAGGACTGGCCGTCTTTTTTGCTTTTATCCTTGGGATGTGGATTTCATTGGAACGGCCTCCGATGCGTACAATGGGTGAAACCCGATTGTGGTATTCTTTCTTTTTACCTTTGGCGGGCATCATCACTTATAGCCGCTGGCGATATAAGTGGATTCTGAGTTTCAGCTTTGTTCTTTCGCTTGTGTTCATCTGTATCAACCTGTTTAAACCCGAGATACATAATAAAACCTTGATGCCTGCTTTGCAAAGTCCTTGGTTTGCACCGCATGTCATTGTATATATGTTTGCTTATGCTATGTTGGGCGCAGCGGCCGTTATGGCGGTATACCTGCTTTGGATCAAGAAAAAAGCTACCAAAGAACGTGAGATGGAACTGTGTGATAATTTGGTCAATGTAGGACTATCCTTCATGACATTGGGAATGTTGTTCGGAGCTTTGTGGGCTAAAGAGGCCTGGGGGCATTACTGGAGTTGGGATCCGAAGGAAACCTGGGCGGCAGCCACGTGGATAGGCTATCTCTGTTATATCCACTACCGGATGAACAGGCGGCAAAAAGTACGTATGGCACTTGTCGGACTCCTCATCTGTTTTGCATTGCTGCAAATGTGTTGGTATGGCATTAATTATCTGCCATCGGCACAGGGAACCAGCGTACATACGTATAATTTGAATTGATAAATCGCTAACTACTAATTACTAATTGAGTTATGAGAATCACGAATCTAATCTGGGCAGCAATGCTTTTTGCACCGCTGTCCGCCTTTGCACAGCAACAAAAGGAGAATCAGTTTACAATTGATGCACAAATACGTACTCGTGGTGAATACCGCAATGGAGTGTTGAACCCCCGTCCCGAAGGCGCAAGTCCGACTTTCTTTATCAACGAGCGGGCACGGCTATCCTTAGGTTATCAGCGCGATCGCCTGCAAATGAAACTTGCTGCACAGCATGTAGGGGTGTGGGGGCAGGATCCGCAGATCGATAAAAACGGACGGTTTATTTTGCACGAAGCTTGGGCACGGCTTGATTTTTCAAAAGGTCTGTTTGCGCAGTTGGGGCGTCAGCCACTCTCGTATGATGATGAACGTCTGCTTGGCGGACTGGACTGGAATGTGGCAGGCCGCTTCCACGATGCATTGAAATTGGGGTATGAAAGCAAGATGCACAAGTTGCATTTGATACTGGCTTTTAATCAGAATAATGAAGATCGCTCCTATGGTGGCACTTATTATGCTCCCGGTGGACAGCCTTATAAAACTATGCAAACGGTATGGTATAATGGCCGGTGGGCTAAAGATTTCACTGCTTCACTGCTTTTTATGAATACCGGATTTGAAACAGGGACGGAAGAAAAGGGTAAAACTGCTAATATGCAGACGATGGGTACTTATCTGGTGTATACACCCGGGGCATGGTTGCTGAACGGTAGCGTCTATTACCAGTCGGGTAAAAACAAAGCCGACAAGAAGGTATCCGCTTATATGTTCAGCTTGAAAGCCGGGTATAAGATTGATCCAAAGTGGAGTGTAAGCCTCGGCACGGACTACCTGAGCGGAGATCCCGACAGTAAGAAGGTAACTACTTTTGATCCGCTTTACGGGACACATCATAAATTCTATGGAGGAATGGATTATTTTTATGCATCGGCTTATAACAAAGGTTTGTGGGACAAAATACTCAGTGTTGATTTCAAGCCGACCCCAAAGATAGGGTTCTCACTGAATTATCACCATTTTTCTACGACTTATGACGTAACGGCCACAGACGGTAAAGAAGGACGCAGTCTGGGATCGGAGTTCGATTTGCAGGTAGATTATACTTTGATGGAAGATGTAAAACTGACAGCCGGTTATTCGACCATGCTTGGAACTAAATATATGGACATTGTAAAAGGTGGCAGCCATAAGAGCTGGCAGGACTGGGGATGGCTGACACTGAACATCAATCCGCGTATTTTATTTACCAAGTGGTAGGATTGGTACGGGAGAAAATGCTATCTTTGCTAAAAAGACAAGCATTGTGGTAAAAGTAGAGTTTACAGACGAATATCAAAAAATCTTGTGGCAGATATCTTTATTTAAGGATATGGATGTCAGTTTGCAACGTCGGCTGCCTTTGGAACTGGAACTTTCGGTGTACGAGGTTGCCAGGAAAGAGGTCGTATTGAAGCAGGACACCTATTGCAATCATTTGTATGTATTGCTGAAGGGAGAACTGGAGGTCAATATCGTTGATGTGGCAGGAAATCTGGTGAAGGTAGAAGATATTCGTGCTCCCCGTGCTTTTGCCACTCCCCATCTGTTTGGAGACAAGAATCTTTTGCCTGCTACGTTTACTGCCAGCGAAGATTCTGTTTTGCTGATGGCTACCCGTACTTCCGTTTTTAAGTTGATCAGTTCCGTGCCCGATTTACTGCACCGTTTCCTGTGTGTCACAGGCAATTGTAACAAGTGTACAGTCACCCGTCTGAGGATTCTTTCTTACAAGATGCTGCGTAGCCGTTTGGTTTATTACTTCATGGAGCATAAGATTTCTCCGAATACAGCCCTGTTGGAACACAATCAGGTTCAATTGGCAGAATATTTAGGAGTGACGCGTCCGGCACTCTCGAAGGAGATAAATAAGATGATGAAGGAGGGGCTGATTTCGATTAATAAGAAAGTAGTGACGTTGGAAGATATGGCGGCACTCAAAGAATATATCTGAAACGGTATCTGCTATAGATACCGTTTCAGTGCTTTACTCCAGATTTTATATCCCTCTTCTGTCAGGTGTAATCCGTCTGTAGTCAGTTCTTTTCGCATCACGTTGCTGCCTTTTTCCGTAAATAATGGAAAGAGGTGGATAAAAGGTATTTTCTTTTCTTTGGCAAGTGCTTCGAGTTTGCGGTTAATTTCGGGTATCAGGTCAGTTTTTCCGGTCATCGTTTTATATCGTCCGAACGATTCGTTGATAGGCAGAAGACTCTGTATGTAGAGTTTGGTACATGGCGATTCGGTCTGGATTTTCTCTATGACTTTGGTTATCAAACTTACTACACTATCGGTGCTCAGGTCGTGTGAAACATCGTTGATTCCGGTCATCAGGAAAAGTTTCTGAGGGGTCCCCGGTAATATCTGAAAAAGACGTTGACAGATTCCCAACGCTTCGTCACCAATGATCCCCCGATTCCTTATGTTCTTTTTATTTAAGCGTTTGCTCCAGTCTCCACCGTTTTCTGTGAGGCTGTTACCCACCATCACAACATCTTTCGGACCGATGGGCGCTTCTGCTTCAAATTGCAGGAAACGTTTGTAATAATGATCTGTATATACTTGTGCCGGAGGACAGATAGAAGCGGCTACTGCATTGGCTACCAGCGAACGGAGACGAACTACACTGTGACCGTCCTCCGGATGAACGGCGTTGACCAGCAGAATGACAGCCGTGTCGTTATCCGGATCGATGATGATTGAAGTTCCTGTATACCCTGTATGTCCAAAGGTATTCGGACCGAAAAGGTCGCCTTTATTTGAGGCATAGGGGGAAGAAACATCCCATCCCGGAGTACGCCCGAATCCGGCCAGTTCACGGGGAACTGTACACATGGTTTTTACTCCCGGTGGGCTGAGGATACGGCGTCCATTATATTCACCTCCGTTGAGAAGAGCGGCTGCGAGGATGCCCATGTCATTCGCATCGGAGAAGACACCTGCATTGCCGGAAATTCCCCCGTTCAGGATACGTGCCAACGGATCGTGTACTTGTCCGCAGAGTACGCTTCCGTCTTTTTGCCTTTCGGTAGGCGCAATCCGGTCCATCCAGGGATAGGCTACCGTATTTATCCACTTTCCGTCTTTCTGTTGTATAGTAGGCAGATAATCCGTGTGCCGCATTCCCAGTACATCAAAAATATTCTTTTTGGCAAAGTCTCGCAAGCTTTGCCCGGTAATGGTCTCGATAATATGTTGCAAAGTGATGTAATTAAGGCAACTATACTGAAAGTTTGTTTGAGGTTTGAAATCGCGTTTGCAAGTGGAAATATACTCCATCAGTCCTTTGGGATTAGGAGAACCATATTTCTCCTGTAACTCGGATACCGGTGCGTATGGGGGAAGACCTGAAGTATGTGTCATAAGGTCTATAATACGAATGTCCCTCTTCTCACCGTTTTCTCCGCGCCATTCCTGGAAATCGGGGAGGTAGAAACTGGCACGATCGAGCAAACGCAGTTGTCCGCGCTCGATCAGGATCATGGCCGAAACAGCTGTTGATATTGATTTACTGCAGGAAGCCATGTCGAAAACGGTATTTATTTCCATCGGCTCCACATTGGGATAGATCCGTTTATTGCCATAAGCTTTGAGGTAAGCCATTTTGCCATGACGGACGACAGCAAGTACGGCTCCCGGTATTTCTTTGTGATCGATTGCCCGTTGAATAGCTTTATCGGCATGTAACAGACGGTGAGAGTCCATGCCCACTTGTTCGGGGGCTACACGTGGCAGAGATTGTGCCAGAGCTTGCAAGCTGCAAAGCAAGATTGAAAAGGTAGTGAGTAAAAACCTCACACCTTTCCCCTCTCTTGTCGAGAGAGGAGAAAAGTTGATTTTGTTTTCCATACTCAATGGTATTGTGGGTTAGAGTGGTTCGGTTATCCGGCTTTATAAGCATCTATTGCTTTTTTCACGGAACCGTGCATCAGCAACAATGCTTTTGCTTTATCATATTCAAGTCCGAGTTCTTCAATAATCATACGAGTACCACGGTCTACGAGCTTCCGGTTGCTGAGCTGCATGTTGACCATCTTGTTACCTTTCACGCGTCCTAATTGAATCATAACCGAGGTTGTGATCATATTCAGGATCATCTTTTGTCCCGTTCCCGATTTCATGCGTGAACTGCCCGTCACATATTCGGGACCTACAATCATTTCGATGGCTATATCGGCCTCAGCTGCCATCGGAGAATTTGGGTTGCTGGTAATGCAACCGGTGAGGATGCCATGTTCGCGGGCAACATGCATAGCTCCGATTACGTAGGGAGTTGTACCTGAAGCTGCAATACCAATGACAGTATCTTTGTCATTGATGTTATGTTCCGTCAGTTCTTCCCAGCCCCGGGAGGTATTATCTTCGGCATTTTCTACCGGATTGCGCAAAGCTGTATCTCCGCCTGCTATCAGGCCGATAATCAATGTGGGGGGCATACCGAAGGTCGGTGGGATTTCTGAAGCATCAAGTACTCCGAGACGTCCGCTGGTACCGGCTCCCATATAAAAAATGCGTCCTCCCTGTTTCATTCGGGGAACTATCTGCATGACTAACTTCTCTATTTGAGGAATTGCTTTCTGTACGGCAAGAGCTACTTTCCGGTCTTCCGTATTGATGTCTTCCAGTATTTCGCGGACCGACTTCTTTTCAAGATCGTCATAAAGCGAGGGTTGCTCGGAGATTTTGATGAAAGAAGTTTTATTTGATTTTTCTATATTACTATTCATGTTTTTGTTCTTTATTCGTATTTCTATTCATGAAATTTGATCAATCCTTCCATCGGACTTTTGATAATGGTTCCTAAGTGTACTCCCATTATTTTACACGCTTTGGACAGTAACTCTTTGTAGTAGAATGCTACTGAACCGATAAAATGAACCGGGGCGTGCCGGTAATCGTACTGCATCACGTTACGCTTCAGGAATTTCTTGAAACTGTTAAGAACTAATTCCCGTATGGCCGGTTCGTCAAGATGCTGAACCAAAAATGGGGAAAAACTTGCAAGGAAACGGTTGGGGAATGGTTTCCGGTATACCCGGTCGATGATTTCGGCAGGGGTCAGATTGAACTGTTCCAGAAATTTTTCTTTAAGTCCCGGAGTCATCTGGTTTTTAAGGATATCGCCTACCAGTAGTTTGCCTAATACCGCGCCACTGCCTTCATCGCCCAATATAAATCCTAAAGGAGATACATTACTGACAATGTTTTTACCGTCGTAATAACATGAATTTGATCCTGTACCCATGATACAGGCAATTCCCGGTTGATGACCGCACAAACTTCTTGCGGCGGCGAGCATGTCCGTGCTGACCTCGATTTCTCCACTAACTTGCAGATGCGAGGCTATGGCTTTACGCATTGTCTCTATTTTGTCGGGAAATGCGCAACCGGCCCCGTAAAAGTGAACAGCCTCGAACCTGTTTGTCTTTAACTGAGGAATCAGTGCTGTTGCTATTTCATTACTGATTTCTTCTTCAGACTGAAAGAAAGGATTGGTACCTTTCGTAAAAATCTGCTGGACTAACTGTCCATGTTCTACCACGCACCAATCGGTTTTGGTAGAACCACTGTCTGCTATTAATATCATATCTTTATATATATTTTTTTCTTATACAGAATATATCCGATACACCAGTTCAGCCCTACGAACAAGATTGCGAATGCCAGAGAACCGGGATAGTCGCCAAGCAAGGGTTGAAGGATGATTTTGTATACGAATCCGTGAAGGCTGATGCTACCTTCATCGTAAGGTAGCATTATGCTGCCCAAAAGGATGGAGAGAACGGCTCCCATCACATAAATGAATAAGGGATTGACACCGAATGATTCGAAGAACCGGCTCCAGCGCGTATAACCTTTCACATCAATGATCCATACGAGCAATGCCAGGAAACTGGATGCCAGTCCACAGGTGACAATAGCGAAGGTCGGTGACCATATCTTCTTGTTGATAGGACAACCGTAGCTAAGCAGGAATCCGGCGAAAGTGAGAATAGTGCCAATAAGGAATAGACGCTCTATCTTTTCATGGATATCCTTTACTTCCATCAGGAGCTTACCTACACAGAAACCTATCAGTACGTGTGCTATTGAAGGGATAGTACTTAACAGGCCTTCCGGATCAATGCCATTGTCCTTGTACATATGTGCCTCACCCAATACGGCACGATCCACTATCGATAGGATGTTACTACTATTGTATTCGAATCCGTTTCCGTTGATCAGGATAATGAAGTAGCCGATCAACAGGATGGCAATCAGATAGGGGATGTATTTATGCTTCATGATTAAAGCGATGATGGCTGTTGCACCGTAACAAAGCGCCAGTCGCTGCATGACACCCAAGATGCGGATGTGTCCGAAGGTCCAGACCGACTCACCCAGACGGGAGAAGAATGAGATGTCCTCACCGGAGAATGAATTCCAGGTACGGCAAAACATGGAGAACCATGCAATTCCTAAACCTATGACAAAGATTACAATGGTTCTTTTAAGTATTTTCAAAGCGGCGGAGTGACTGAACTCGAAGTTATACTTTCTTAATGAGATGTAGGTAGAAATACCCATGATAAACATAAAGAAAGGAAATACCAGATCGGTCGGGGTCAAGCCGATCCATGCCGCATGTCCAAGGGGAGCATATACGTAGTTCCAGCTACCGGGGTTGTTAACCATAATCATACCTGCGATCGTGATGCCTCGTAATACATCAAGGGCGAGAAGGCGTTTGTTGACTGTTTGATTCATTGTGTATTCTTATTTAAGTGTTAAGTTCTTTTCTTGTTTTATAGGGCGGCTACACTGATCTACCAGATATGCAATCGATACATAGGGGATACCGGTATTAGTGGCCAGACCGATTTCACAGGTGCGACTATTCGAATAACCGATACCGATACCAGCTTTCGTTAATTGCGGACGCAGCTTGCGTAAAGCATAAGAGTTGAGTTCCGGTTGGGTGAATCCTTTGTCTCCGGCAAAGCCACAACAACCGACCTCTTCCGGAATAAATACTTGAGTTGAACAAAGTTTTGCAAGTGAGATTAGTGTATTTGCCAATCCCATTTTGCGCATGGAACATGTGATGTGTATAGCAATCGGACGATCGGTTGGGATAAACTCCAATTTGCTCCGCAAGAAAGTATAAATGAATTCTGCCGGTTCATATAACTTTATCTTTTGGATAGTGGCACGCATGCGGTGTAAGCAAGGACTTTGGTCACAAATAACCGGATAACGCCCCTGTTCGCTGGCTTCCCATAAAGCGGCTTCCAGTTCGGCCGATTTACGGTCGGCAATATCCAGCATGCCTTTGCTCTCCCAAATAGTTCCGCAACAGAGTTTTTCCATTTTTGGGGGGAAGATGACTTCGTATCCGGCTTTCTGAAGCAGTGAGAGCATTTGCTTTACCAGAGGTTGATCTACAGGAGATTTCTTGGCCAGTCCCATTGTTTGATTGATGCAACTGGGAAAGTAGACTACCTTATCATTCATTGTTGGCGTCTTAGCATTTTTCCGTATTTTATAGCTCTTGGGCATGGCTGGTGTCCATTGTGGAAGTCCCCATGTATTGTGCATTTTCTGAGTAATGAAAGTCATTGTTGGAGTTCCCAGTAAGCTGTGCGCCGCATTGGCAAGTGATAATACGGGACGTAAAGTGCTTTTTATTCCTGCAAAATGATTGGCGACAAACTTACCGACTTTGTAACCGGTACTCCCGGAAGGAAGTTCGACCTGGCGTAAAATATGGGTCAGGTCACCGGTATTGATACCCATCGGACAAGACATGGAACACAAACCGTCACCCGCGCAGGTTTGGTTGCCCGGATATCGGTATAACTCAGATAACGTTTTTAGTAACTGTGGATTCTCACCGCTTTTTTTCAGGCGTGAGATTTCTCTTTGTATAACGATACGTTGTCGTGAAGAGAGCGTAAATCCGCACGACAGGCAGTTTACCTCACAGAACCCGCATTCGATGCATCGGTCTATTTGTTTGGTTACTTTGGTATCTTTTCCTATCGTCAATGGAGAGAGGGGTTTGAAGTGCTTGATATGGCATTCGGGATCATCATTAAAGATAACTCCCGGGTTAAATAATCCTTTGGGGTCGAAGAGCTGTTTTACTGCTTTCATGATTGCGTAAGCCTCTTCTCCCCATTCGTATTTTACAAATGGAGCCATATTTCTTCCTGTGCCGTGTTCGGCTTTTAGCGAACCGTCATATTTGCCTACTACCAAATCTATTACATCATTCATCAGGGCTTCGTACCGTTTTACCTCAGCCTCACTGCTGAATGACTGGTTGATGATAAAATGGTAGTTGCCTTCCAGGGCATGACCGTAAATGCAGGCATCATCGTATCCGTGGCGGGCGATGAGCTGTTGCAGTTCGGCGGTTGCTTCGGGAAGATCCTCGATATGAAAAGCAACGTCCTCGATCAGGCAAGTCGTTCCCGAAGGGCGTGTTCCACCTACAGATGGGAAAATACCTGCCCGAATTGCCCAGTATTTTGAATATTCTTCGGGCTGATCCGTAAAATGGACCGGAATATATGTATCGAATGCTTTTAATGCCTCCTCGATGATGGCGATATTCTGATTGAGTTCTTCCTGTGTACATGCTTTGGTTTCGGTCAGGACAGCGGTCAACCCTTCTCCTGTCGGATCATTGACTGAAGCCAAGGATTTCCAGTCGAGTAATTCCGCACCTTTTACAATCCATTCTCCATTTGCGTTGACGAGTCTTTTCATAGCTACCACTGCACGGCATGCCTCTTTGATATCGCTGAAGTAGAGCATGGCACTGGCTTTATACGGATAGTCATACTCTGTTTTCATGGTTACACCGGCAAGGAAAGCCAGTGTACCTTCCGAACCTACCATCAGGTGAGCGATGATGTCGAAAGGATCGTCGTATACGAGGAACGGGAGAATATTCAGGCCTGTTACGTTCTTGATTGAATATTTGTAGCGGATGCGTGCGCTTAGTTTTTCGTTACTACGTATCTGGTCGCGGAGTTCGCAGATGCGCTGGAGGAATTCGGGATAGTCTTCTTTAAAATTCTCACGTGATTCCTGACTATCTGTATTGAGATAATATCCGTCAGGAAATATGATATGTACAGATAGCAACATTTTATCACTGTTGGCATGTGTTCCGCAGTTCATACCCGAAGCATTGTTCATCACGATTCCACCCACCATGGCACTTTTTATAGAAGCCGGGTCCGGGGCAAATTTACGTCCGTAAGGTGCTAAAATCTCGTTTACCCGCTGTCCGACAATGCCGGGCTCCAGATAGATTTTTTCGTGGTCGGGTGAGAGTTCGTAGTTTTCCCAACCTTTTCCGGCTATAATCAGAACAGAGTCACTAATGGCTTGGCCCGAAAGACTGGTTCCTGCTGCACGGAAAGTAACCGGTATATTGTGCCGGTCGGCCAGATAGATGATTTCTATTACTTCGTCATCATTGATTGAATGAATTACGATTTGAGGAATCAGTCGATAGAAACCGGCATCTGTCCCCCACGCCAAACGATGGAGTTCGTCAGTAAATAATCTGTCTCGCGGGATAAATCGTCCGATATCTTGCAAGAACGCACTGTAGTTTCTTTCCATTTTCATTGTTTCTCTGTTTGTTCGGCACTCAGCCCAGGTTTTTATTTATATAAATAGTACTTTTTCGATAGCCGTCGGAAGTCGTCGACATCTTTGTACCAGTAATCGCGGACATCTTCCCAACGGTTGCGTTGACTGAAACGCTCGCGTATCTCTTTAGAGCCACTGACGAGATCGAACATACGGAAGCGCTTTTTATCGGCATGGCCGAATACGGCACGATCCGGATAGAGGGTAGCTACCTCCTGCATCACGTAGAACTGTATTTCGCTCAGTGATACTTTGTTAAAGTCTACAAGATGCACTTGTACACCTTGCATATGCTCTCCTTTACCTACAGAGTAGAAAGGCTTAAGATGTATCGGGCGGAATATTACTCCTGGCAGATGCAAGCGGTTGAGGTTATCTGCCAGTTTCTCTGCCTCCACCCAAGGGGCAGCAAACATTTGGAACGGGATGGTGTATCCTACACCGATCGACATATAACCCAGTTCGCCGAGTATTCCGGATACCGGATAAAAGAAAGCGGAATGCGGGTGTGGGATATGGGGAGACGAAGGAATCCACTGTAGTCCTGTCTGCACATAGTCCATCTTGCGCTTCCAGCCTTTCATCTTCACGACGTGCAAGTTACATGGTTTACTTAACATTTGTTCGCCATTGAGCATCAGAGCCAACTCACCACAAGTAAGTCCGTAAAGATACGGAATTTTAAATTGGCTGACAAAAGATATACATCCATCTTCTACCACATTCCCTTCAATTTTTAATCCACCTATGGGATTGGGGCGATCGAGAACAATAAACTCTTTGCCATTTTCGGCAGCAGCCTCCATGGCTACGCCCATCGTACTTATATAAGTGAATGAACGACAACCGATATCCTGTATGTCATATACTAGTACATCGATGTCTTTTAGCATTTCGGGTGTCGGCTTGCGTGTCTTGCCATAAAGCGAATAGACGGGTAATCCGGTAGTGGGATCGTTTGTGTTATCTACTTTATCACCGGCGTGTACATCACCCCGTACACCATGCTCGGGTCCATAAAGGGCTACCAAGTTGACGTTGGGTGCTTCGTGCAGAATGTCAATGGTAGATCTTAACTGATTGTCAACACCGGTCGGGTTGGTAATCAGCCCTATGCGTTTTCCCTCAAGGCATTTGAAATTTTGTTCTTTCAGGACCTCAATCCCGGTTTTAATGCGGATTCCCGGAGGTATTACTCCTGGTTCGGCTCCCTGAGAGAAGGAAGCGGAGGTTATGAAGACGAAAAGAGTGAATAATATCTTTAATATACTTTTTTTATGTGTCATATTCTTAGTCCGTTTTTAAATGTTCTGTAAATAGAAGTGGGCTTATTTTATTTTTGAGAGAGTGTTCTCCTCTTTCTTACCATAGTTGGGATCTATCTTAATAAAGGCGCATACGGTTATTGTTGTGGCACAACAAGCCATTACCCAGATGAAGAAGTTTTCGTATCCAATCAGTTCTTGTAACCAACCGGCAGCCATACCCGGCAGCATCATACCCAATGCCATGAAAGCGGTGCAGATGGCATAGTGTGCTGTCTTATGTTCACCATCGGAGTAGTAAATCAGGTAAAGCATGTAGGCTGTGAACCCGAAGCCATAACCGAACTGTTCAATAAATATGCATAGATTGATTATCACAAAATTTTGTGGTTGGAAGTAGCCTAAATATACGAAGGTAAGGCAAGTCAATGAAAGGCTCCACGCCATTGGCCAAAGCCACTTTTGTAATCCTCCTTTGGCTGCGCAAATACCTCCGATAATCCCTCCCAAGGTTAGTCCGATAATACCGATAGTGCCGTAGACTAATCCGACTTCGGCTGTTGTCAATCCCAGTCCGCCTTTGTCAATAGGATCGAGCAGGAATGGATTTATAAGCTTCACTAATTGTGCTTCCGGAAAACGGTAGAATAACATGAAAAGGATGGCAACTCCTGCTTGTTTTTTGCGGAAGAAGGAAGCGAAGGTTTCTATGAACCCACTGAAAATGGCACTGGCACTATTTTCACCTACTACTGCTTTATCGCTGTCGGGCTTTGGCAATATACATTTATGATACAGACAGAAGGCGAGGAAGAGTCCCGCCAGAATAAAGAACGTGATACTCCATCCATATTTAATGCTGCCTGTCCATATTTCGAGTCCACCTGCGAGCATCACCAGCAAACCTTGTCCGGCAATTGTGGCTATGCGATAGAAAGTACTGCGGATACCGACATAAAGTGCCTGATCCTGCACGTTGAGCGCTAACATGTAGAATCCGTCGGCAGCAATGTCATGCGTAGCCGAGCTAAATGCCACCAACCAAAAGATGGCAAGGGTGGTTTGGAAGAAGTTTGACATCGGAATGGTGAAAGCAATTCCTGCCAGTCCTGCACCTACCAATAGCTGCATGCTAACTATCCACCATCGTTTAGTCTTTAATAAATCGACAAACGGGCTCCAGAAGGGTTTAATCACCCATGGTAAATAGAGCCAAGAGGTGTAAAGGGCGATGTCAGTGTTGGAGATACCTAAATTTTTGTACATAATTACCGAGATAGTCATAACAGCTACATAAGGCAATCCTTGTGCAAAATAAAGAGTTGGAATCCATGCCCATGGCGATATATTTTTGTTTTTCATGATAATGGTGTGTTTTTAATAAAGTTTATCTATCGTTGCACCGATGTAATAATGCAGCAAGATAGTGTCGTATGTATAACCTTGCTCACCCATGACGGCTGCTCCTATCTGACAGAGCCCCACTCCGTGTCCCCATCCGGCTCCGGTAAGGATAAAGCGTTCCGGTATACCGTTTATGGTGTCTGCTTTATCAATGATGAAGGCGGAGCTATATAGGTGTGAGGTAGAGAGAGTACGACGTATTTCCAGTTCTTTGCCAATGGTTACGGTTCGTTTGGTGCCTATAATTTTGAGTTTGACAAGTCGTCCGGAAGTTCCCCGTTCCACAGGAACCAGGTCGAGAATTTGTCCGTAGTCGATGCCCGAGCGTTTTAGAATAAGTTCGGAAAGTTCTTTCTGTCTGTATTCTACTTTCCAACGATAAAAGTCGGTGGTTTCTTGATCATAATTATTCAATACTTGAGACAATACTTTCTTGTCTTTCGTATTGCAGAAAGCTTCGGGTGAAGTACGTATCCATCTCTCGGCTTCGGCTTCTATTCGAAGGTCGGGTAAATGGGTTACTGCTTTGCTATCTCTTTGTTTGGATAGATACGGGTGTTTGATATCCTCCCAACAATATTGAAACTCTTCGAAGGCACCACCACAACATTTGGAAAAGCGTGCGTCACAAATGATCCCTTCCGACATAAGTACCTGTCCTCGGGTGGTAGAGATGGCTTGTTTCACTATTTCGGTTGAGGAACGAGTAATACCCTGGTAGCGTTGGCAGTGATCGTCGGCACAGACATCAAAGTGGATATGTGTGTCACGTTCATACCAGCGGATCATGATCTCATTCTCTGCCTTTTGCGTAGAGAGAGAGGCAGAAGATAAAGGGGCTGGTGCTTCCTCGGAAGTGGTACTGCTTTCTTCTCTATTTTTGGAATGGGGGAGGGAAAGTCCCGCTAATAGCCAGCTTCTTGAAATCACTGCATGTGCTTTCAGGAGTTCCAAGCTTGCCGTTGCACTCATTTCTGAAGAAATTACACTGGTCAGGTAGTTTTCCACGTGAATTACGTTAATTCCCGTTAACTTTTTATTTTCGACAATAATTTTCAGAGCTCCGATAAAGCGTTGGTTTTCTTTTCGTTCCCAATGGAAATTGATACCGATGGTGACATCCAACAGTTCGAAAGCATCACTTTCTTCGTGTAGAGGTTCAAACAGCAGTTCGTCATATGAATGCCCTTGCCAGAGGATATGCCCGTTATCATAGGTCACAACTTGCTTGCCACTGACCTCTTCCCCGTTGATATGATAAGGGTTCAGCAGTATGAATTCGATTTGAGGTTCGGACAAAATGCCGACCTGTACTTTAGGCTCTTTCATAATTGTTGTTTTATGTGTTCTATCAATATGCGGAAGGCCGCAGGTTTCAAACATACTTCACCGAGAATGTCGGCAATATCATTTGCTGTTATCTTTTCAAAGTCTTTCTCCAGTGGAGTGATGAATACTCCACCCATATCCACTGATGCAGGGCTGATCAGGATATTGGCATCCCCTTCGGCTGTGTAGCAGGAGGGACGGTGTTTGTCGCGTGGAAAGATGCAGGCAACCCAGTTTCTTTGTTCTTTCCATACCAATACATTCATCATAGGTTCATTTTCACCAGATTTTGAGGGCATGGCCTGATATACGGTATTGAACAGCATTATAGCTGTTTCTTTGCTTCCCGCCTCAATCAATAGAGTAGTACGGGGATAATCGTTTAGAGCCCAAAGAGTAGCATCTTTACAGGTGATTATCTTCTCCGTCCTTTTCTCTTTCCATTCTTGTTCGATGGTTAGAAAACCTTTGTTACCTGCTTGAAAATGCATATGGTCGGGGGCTGAAGCACCACATTTGGGACCGTTGTAGAAGATGACATAATCTTCGGCATAAGCAGCCAAGTCGATCATATCGCCAAAGCGATGCAAGATGTGTTGATCAATATGC
Source organism: Bacteroides fragilis (assembly GCF_019583405.1). Taxonomy (GTDB): domain Bacteria; phylum Bacteroidota; class Bacteroidia; order Bacteroidales; family Bacteroidaceae; genus Bacteroides; species Bacteroides fragilis_B. The sequence goes on from NZ_SZUU01000005.1 coordinate 345,150, forward strand.
TGTAGTTCGGGAACTGTCAAATGCTTGGGAAAGATAGGAAATGGATTGACCAATATCTGGTAGTGTTCTCCGAAGAGAATTCCTTTTTGCATAGGTGGAAGGTTGGCCGGACACAAGAAACATTTACGTTCTTGAATTGATTTACTATCTACCTTGGCAGCTGAGGAAACAATACGTGCCGGGTTGAACTGTATTTTATACAGGCAGCCGTTCACTTCCACATCTTTTACTCTTACTCGTTTCAGTGCATCGTAATTGTTCTGTGCCATCTCCCAAGAGGAGAGCTGTTCGCTCAGTAGAATATCTATCTCCTTGTTCATCTTTGTTTCTTATTTAATGTAATTCGTGCCTGCAGTTCCCAAGTGCGTATACGGTCTTTGTAAAGGTTGTGAGCATTCATTTTTACAATGTCGAGAGAGGCATCCGAGTTGTCATCCCAACGGCGGCATAGGTAAACGACCTCGTATACGCGTCCGATCTGATATCGGCGTGAAAAATTCAATCCTAACGCATAATCTTCACCATAGCTGGTATTGGGTACTTTTACTTCACGTAGTACTGGTGTGTAAAATGCGCGGGGAGCACCTAATCCATTGATACGTAGTGCATTGTTTCGCCCGTTTTCTGGTGTCCACTCTTTGTGGTCGATAATGCCCGGAGCGATCATGTTCATATCAAAATCTGTCATCATGTAGGTACCTACTACCATGGCACAATTCTGTTCGTAGAATGCATTGACCATGACTTGCAAAGTACCATCATGGGCATATACATCATCGCTGTCAAGTTGGATGGCAAACTTGCCGCAAAGAGGATGGTGAACACCCAGATTCCAGCAGCCTCCTATACCCAAGTCATTACGTTCAGGGATCAGGTGAATCAGACGTTCATCGTCTTTGAATTCATTAATGGCTTCAGTGGTGCCGTCTGTAGAGTGATTGTCAATAACAATCAGGTTGAATTTGAAATCTGCTTTCTGGCTGAGTACAGAACGGATGGCATCGCGTATGGTACGAATACGGTTGCGTACCGGGATAATTACAGAAGCTTCGTATGGAAAATTACCGGTGCTGAATTCTATTTTTTCGAACTCGGGCTTCAGATAGCCGCCTATCTCTTGCAGGTGTTCGGTACATGCCTCTTCCATTTCAATCTGTCGGTCACGATTTTTTGGATCTACATAATCGAATATTTTTTCACCACTTTTTCGAGTGTCGTTTTCTACTTCCGAATAAAGGTATTCATTGATATGTACCAATAGGTATTTTTGTGAAAGTTTAAGGCGTAGATCGTAGAGTCCAGCAAAGTTATAGTCGGATTTCATTCGCTTGGTGGCTTCTTTTAAGGCTGAGGCTTTGAAAAGGAGGACAGAACCGAAGTTGAAATCGTCACGGAGGCTTCCGAACTGGTAATCGATGACCGGGGCATTACTCTGCTTACCTTCTGTTACTTGATAATGGTCGGCGTATACCATGCCGGCAGCCGAATCTTCGGCAATGTGAATCATCCGCTCAAGGGCAAATAGTCCCAGTTCAAGTGATGTATATTTGGTATAAAGCAATGTGTAACTTGTATCGGAACGGGCAGCAATGGCGTACATGGAGGCGCTATTGGTGAGCTTGTCTACATAGAGTAGTTCGCATCCCGGTAGTGGATCAAAGATAGGTGAGGTGGCAAGAAGGTAGATTTTCTTCACCAAACCTGTTGCCTGTAATCCTTGAACTGTTTTTTCTGCTTGTGCTACTCCCGCGTAAGGGATGAAGCAATTGATTGTTGATTTCATATATGCAAATGTTTTGATTTGTTTTATTCTTTCCACTCGAGTAAGCCTGTTTCACCACTGGTGGCTGTAAACAGTACTTGATGGCGGCTGATGGGGAGTACGGTATTAATCAGTGAATTGCCGATCTTATGTTTCCACAATACCTGTCCGGTACTTGCATCCAATGCAAAGATAAGTCCTTCTTTGGTACTACTGAATACTACACCGTCTTTTTCCATCTGCATGGATGGAGCATGTTCGTAGCCAAAGCCTACGTTGGATGCCCAGATTTCTTTTGGAGTGTCGCTGATAGTGGAATAGCAGACCACACTGTCGTTCATTGTTTTGCTGTAAATTTGTTTTTTGTCTGCAGACAGCCCGATTGTTTCGCGGACCATGGACTGGAAGGTACGCCAAATAGTTTCTCCTGTTTTTAGGCTGATGGCAGTTATGGCACGTTGCGGGTCGGTGATGAATACTTTTCCGTGTGCTGCTACAGGCCATACGGCAGCAGGGGAGAAGTGCATACGAGTCAGCCCGCCGGTCCACTTCCAGAGTTCTTTGCCGTTGGATTTATTGAGAGCATAGAGAGTATTGTCCCATGCACCGAATATGACCTTGTCACCTTCTACCAGAGGTTTCGTTTCGATGTAACCTTTAATGCCGGTATAAGCCCATACTACTTTTCCATTTTTAATGCGAATGGCACGAAAAGTGGAATCGCTGGCACCTATGTAAGCAATACCTTTTTCAATGGTTACTGCTCCCAATACCGGTTGGGAAGCTGTAACCCTCCATCGTTCTTTACCGGTTACGGCATCCAGTCCGTAGATGTTGTGGTCAGCGGAGCCAAAAACAACGATTCCATCGGCTATGGCAGGTGTACCTACAATACGCTTCTCAGATTGGAAATTCCATAATTTACGTCCCTCTTTCAGGGTATAGCAGGTCAGGAAACCCAGGTCATCGCCTACATAAACTCTGTCTTTCCAGAGCGCAGGAGAACAATAGATACCTACACCGGTCTGTACCTGCCAGTCTGCCTTTACTTGTGGATACTCTTTATTTACCGAAAAACTGGGATATTTCACTGCCTTTCCGGTACGGTTATAATAGGATCGGGTGAGCGACAAGGCAGCCCAACGCTTCATTGGTTCACCAATACGTTGTTCGTAAGTAATGATAGAGTCCGGAGTGATATCAAAAATGCCGTAGCCGCCTATACCGTCCTTGTCGCGCAGGTTTGAGCGGGTGAGAATACCCGGTATGCCATCGTACGAGAGGAGACGATTACGATGATAGTGTCCTCCAATGAAAGTACGGATGTTGTACGGACGAACGGCATCGGTGACATCATACCAATTGTCCACATCTCCATCCAGCATAGGGTAGTGGGTGACTAGGATTACAGGCTTGTCTTTTCCGGCTTTATCCATTTCTTGTTTCATCCACGTGATGTCTTGCGGTACTACATGTCCGTAGGCCATACGCATTAGTGGTCCTGAATTGAAGCCTAAAAACAAGAATCCTTTATGTTCGAATTCAAAGCGTTCTCCTCCGAATATTTCGCTGAAAGCGGTACAACCGGAATCACTCCACTTTGTTTCGTGGTTACCTAGTACAACGTAGTATTTCACTTTCAGTTGGTCCAGAATGGATTTTACAAGTAGCATGGTGGTACGATCCCCCTCTTCGGTAAGGTCTCCGGTGACTAACACAAAGTCTATATCCGGTGTAGCATTAATTTGTTCGACGGAACGTTTCAAGTCTTCTGTCGGTTTCGGATTATTGGGACTAAGATGTATGTCTGTTAGCTGTGCGAAGCGGAAAGAACCTGTTACCTGTGCCTGTGTGACAACAGGTAACAGGAAAAACAAAATGATTACGAATATAGAAAGTCTTCTATTCATAGATGATGATTTTATTTGTTATAACTCTACTGTTTATTAACTTTAAAGCTTTCGGGCAAACTCCTTGTGTGGGAGGATTGGAAATCTTCTGTTTTAGTGTTCGAAAAAAGTCAGTATGGCTTTCATCAACAGTTCTCTTTCTGTGGCTGTACGTATTGATTCAAATGGGAATCCCAGTACGCAGGTTTTATAGTTTCCTTTGTAGGCTATGCCGGCACTCAAATTATTTTCTGAATACCGTAGTACGGTGAATGCTCCTTGTGCAGTCGGTTCGATAGCATCTGGTGATTCTACAACATACGATTCTGGGTTCAGCTCCTGATAATAAGTGTAGTTTCCTGTAATTTGTGGGAATGGAGAGGCTACGCTTCTCACTTTTCCGTTACGGGCTGCTTGTCCTACACGCCATTTGTATTTCAATATTTCTCTGGCAAACTTTTGGTCTTTTTTATTTGCTTTCACCAGGTGATTGTCCCACAAGTCGGATCCTACATAAGCACCTGATACGAAAAAGTTACCTCCTGACTGGCAGTAGTCTGTGATGGCATCTTGCATCTTTTGGTTAAATGTTTTAAATTCTAATGGATGGATTCCTCCACGTCCTATTTTGGTCTGGCATTGTTTTCCTAATATAAGATCTACGTATTTATAGTCATTCATACAGGTCTGTTTTTTTCTTTCTTTAAGAGAAGAGGTGGGAGGAGCGATACTTTCGTCACTGCAAGATGTAAACGAGTAGCCTGCTTTCAAAATTGCTTCTCCGTGTATAGCTGGGTAGTCGAATGTATTCCCGGAAATTACCATCGTTTCGTGTGTGCCATAACTGTCACCGAATCCGGAAGCATCGTCGTCCATCCATGGGATCTGCCGTCGGAATTCTTTCATCGGGCCGATGTAGCTAATGTCGCTTTTGTAGGGTACTCCGTGATCCAGTTGGTCTAAGAATCCGGCTAAAGTGTCCGCATCTGCCGTAAAATCTGCAGGGGCACAGATCCGGTCAAATCCATTTATGACTAATACAGTCCCTTTGTCATTAAAAGCTTTTCCAATAGAGAGGATTTCCGATGGAAAACTTTCACCTCCTTTGTTTAAGGCGGTCACTTTGAAACTGCAAACTACGCCCGAAGGGATGACTGTTTGATAGTCTGTGGAATTTACAATCACACCATTATCGAAGTCGCTGTCTCCGATGCGGGTATATACAATATACTGGTCGGCTTTTGCGGTAGTTTCCAACGGATCGTATACCGGTTGCCAGGAGAGTGCGATCCGGTTGCCTTCTTTAAAGCGAAGACTCATGTGATCGACGGGTAAAGGCTGTACTACATATTTCATTTTATATTGTGAACAAATGAACTTCAGCATTCCTTTGTAAATGGCACGGCTTACGGTGAAGCGGAAACGAGGGTCGAGTCCGTAACGCATGTCGGCAAAGTTTTGATGTGACAGTAGTTCCAATAACATCGTTGGCACTCGCGGTACACGTGCTTCGTAATAAGATTGATTCCACATTCCCCGACGTGTCCATTCGGGTTCATATAAGGTACGGATATCTTTTACGATGTTTGATTGTATCAGATCGCATAGATCGCGGGAAGCATATCGTGAAGTACCGTTTGCATATACACCGTTATAGGCCGAAGTCTGGAAAATACCGAGTGTACCGATGATCGTGTCACCAAAAGTGGTGCCTGCATCTGAATGGAAAGCGAAGGCCATGTCCACGGGAATGTTCAGTCCTTTTTCTGTAGGGTTGGCAGCAGAACCTCCTGCGAGGTAGTTCACCCAAATTCCACGTGATTTGTAGTCATCGGTATAATCGTTTTTACCATGACTGTCTGAATAAACGCTGTCCGGTATACCTGCCCATTGCATCCAGTAGCGGGCTGCTTCGCAGAAACGAGGATAACCACTAACCTCGTATGGATAGTCTGCTTGAGGTATCGGATGACAGGTGTCAATTACCATTGTGTCCGAACTTTTTGTATTTTTCGTAGCTCCTTCAACGGAGATTCTCCGGGCAATGTTGCCGTAGCCGCCACCTATTTTTACGGCATCAGCTGTCACCAAGCGTCCTTCTTTAGCCGATTGGTTGCTAAGGACAATTTTACAATCAGTTTTACCGGTACCGAAGTTAAAGGTTCCCAAATAAATCCAAGTTCCTCCACCCATCTGCTGATTCACCTTGAATTGCGATGTACCACTTTGGTGATAGACAGTATAAAGGGCATCTTCCGTACTGTTTTCTAGTGTTTTATAAGAAACGTATACGGCATATCGTCCTGCCCGGGGAATTTCGGGTATCCATTCGGCAGTGCTTATAGTTCCTTTTTTAATAGTTTCAGTCTGGCGGTAAGTACCTTCACGAAAAGGATTCTCGAAATCTTTGTACGTTTCCCTTAAGTGGGCGAATCCTGCTTCTGTCCCATTTCTCCATGCTTGGCTTCCGTTTAGCTCTGAATAAACCGAATGTCTGTCCCTACATCCATCGTTGTCTACGATGATTTCGACAGTTTGTGTGTCTCTTTCACGAGGGAGAAGTACTGTTGCACCTGCGTTTTCAAGCATTGGAACAAGATATGGAAGTACATAACTTTGGGTATATAGATCCTCAACTGTCTGAAATATTCGTGCACGTTGCCACTCCCAACGGGTCAGTTTGGATTCGTAATAAAAACCGTGACTTTGCCACAGGGCGATGTGTCGGTTCTGCAATCCGTATATGGGGGTATACGGAACAGATAACCGTGTAATCAAGGGTGTGTTTACTTTGTGGCTGAATGTTGGAACTTTCTTGCCTTTTTTATTATGAAATGCCAAGGGAATTAGTTCTTCGATGGCATGGTGGTCTGTCCGGATCTGTAATCTGCGTTTTGCCAACTCTGGGGGAAGTAGCGCTTTGACACCTTGGTAGATTTCGGCTACATTGTCTGTACGGAAAGGGATATACGAACAGTTCATGTTGGCGAAAAGTACCAATTCATTTCCTTCTGTCTTGACAGAATCTATACGGATTTTGCCTACAGAAATTTCTTTTCGGGCAGTTTTATTCAGAAAGTCTCCTATCTGTGAACAGAGTTCTTTAGATAGGTCTTGGGCTGCTGCGGCTTGTGGGAATAAGCCGGCTGTAAGCAGCAGAATCAGGGAAGTGTGGATTGGTTTCATTTGTATGTATGTTAAGTTAATTGTTTTTCTTAATCAGGAGGCATAGGCCTATAAAAGTGAACATAGCATTAAATATTAGTAGCTCGTAACTGAATTGATAACCATTGAACCAGGTCTCCGAGTTCTTTTGCAAAATGAAACAGAGGATGGGTGAGAGTATGGCTACCAGGGGGATATATCGGTCACGTACTTGTTTTTTAGTAAAAATGCCAAAGGCGAACAGGCCTAAAATAGGGCCATATGTATAGCTGGCGAGGATGTAGACAGCATCAATAACGCTGGTATTATTCAGTAGATTGAATACGAAGATGACAATTCCCATGACGACTGCCATGCCGATATGTACTCGTTTACGTATCTTTTGTACAGTCTTTTCTGTTTTCCCTTTGCTTCCCAGTATGTCTACGGTGAACGAGGTAGTCAGTGCTGTCAGGGCTGATCCTGCTGCGGAATAAGCTGCTGAAATCAATCCAATGATGAACAAGATGCCCACAATGGCAGGAAAATATCCACCTGTAGCGATCATAGGGAAAAGCTCGTCACTTTTTGCCGGGTTTGCGATGCCCTGGCGTGACGTGAAGATATAGAGCAGTACTCCCAGCATCAGAAATAAGAGGATGATGAAAAATTGGGAGATGCCGCTGGTAATCATATTCTTTTGTGAGTCTTTGACGTTTTTACAGCTTAGGTTACGTTGCATCATGTCCTGGTCGAGTCCTGTCATGGCTATCATTGTAAACACACCGGCAAGAAACTGCTTGAAGAAGTAACGTTTGTCATTTACGTCGTCAAAAAAGAACATACGTGACAGGGAACTGTCGGAGATACTGGAAATCATCTCTGTGAAACTGAGCTGCAGATCGGTGGCAATGTAGTAAATACATAATACGACGGATACTACCAGACAGAATGTTTTCAGTGAATCAGTCCAAATCAGTGATTTCACTCCTCCACGGAATGTATAGAGCCAGACCAATGTTACTGTGAGAATGACATTCAGGATGAAAGGCATGTGAAAAGGTTCGAAAACCAGAAATTGTAATGTGAGGCATACGAGGAATAACCGTACAGCTGCTCCCAGCATTTTGGAGATGAAGAAAAACCATGCTCCTGTCTTATAAGAAGAGGTCCCGAAACGGCTCTCCAAGTACTCATAAATGGATACCAAATTCATCCGGTAGAACAAGGGTATCAAAACAAAGGCTATAACGATTTGTCCGGTTACAAAACCAAGTACCATTTGCAAGTATGAGAAATTACTGACTCCAACCATGCCGGGAACCGATACAAAGGTGACTCCGGATATGCTGGAACCAATCATGGCAAAGGCTACCACATACCAAGCCGACTTGCGGTTACCCACAAAGAACCCTTCGTTATCAGCTTTTCTTCCTGCAATGTATGAAATGGTAAACAATATCAGGAAATAAGCAGCAATAGTGATTAATACCGCTATAGGTGTCATGTTTTTCAGATTAATGAATATAATATTTCCGGTTAAGAGTTAATCAATTGTCTGGATAGAGTAGATAAGGCTTTCGCTGTACTTTGAACTTTTCGACATCCTCTTTCCATCTTGCTTTTATTTCGTCGGCATTTTTGCCCTCTTCTATCATTTTACGTACATAGTCCGTACCGATCAGCAACTCAAAAAATGGTCTGAAGAAATGGTCCCCCATATTTAGATTACGATAGGCATCGATTATGTAGGTTAGGTTTACTCCTTTTTTCCATATATCTTCGTCGCTGAGATTGCTTAGATTTACTCCATGACACAATTTATTAAGTTGTGGTGGGTTCTTTGCTCCTGGGACACTTCGAGGAGTAAAACTGTAGTTGTATCCGGTCATATTAGGATGTCCGTAAACTTGGAAAGGTAAACTGGTCCCGCGTCCCAGACTTACCGGGGTCGCTTCAAAAAAGCAAGTAGAAGGATATAGGTAGATAGCCTTCATATTCGGCAGGTTAGGCGAAGGAGGAATGGGGAGGCGATACATCGTTTGGTGAGTGTAGTTCTTACAAGGAATGACTGTCACATCACAAGTCCGTGAGGAGGGTAACCAACTCTCACCGTTGACCATCAGGGCTAACTCACCCAGTGTCATTCCATGTACAACGGGAATAGGTAATCCGCCTACTCCTGATTTATATTTCATATCCAATATCGGTCCATCGACATAATGTCCGTTCGGATTGGGACGGTCTAAGATAAGAATCTTACGGTTGTATTCTGAACAGGCATCCATCAGCCTTATCATAGATATATAATAAGTATAGAAACGTAACCCTACATCTTGTATGTCTACAATCAATATGTCGAACTTTTGTATGGAACTCTCACTGGGTTTCTTGGATTTTCCATCGTAGAGAGAAAGGATGGGTACTCCTGTTTTTGAATCTACTGTATTGGATACATGTTCTCCGGCATCGGCATTTCCTCGAAAACCATGTTCGGGAGAGAAAATAGCGACTACATTGAACTTGTTTTCCAGCAAAACATCCAGAATGTGCTTGTTTCCTATCATTCCGGTATGATTAGAAAAAATGGCTATTCGCTTATTTTTCAGGATTGGAAAGTAAGCATTGGTTTGTTCGGCACCTACGATTACCTCTTTCTTTTGTGCTTGACAAAAGAGAGTACTGCATAATAAAGTGATTATAAGTAGTATCTTTTTCATAAAAATAGTATTAGCAGGAATTTCTTTGTAGCAAAGATAGTTTTTATTTTAATATCAAAAACATATATTTAGATATATTTTGTATTATAATTAATAATTTGCAAATTGAATCTTTCTCTGAAACTATAGGATAGAATATAAAACTCTTCCTATTTCTATGGTTCAAATTGTCATAGGAATAGGATGAACTTTGTATTTTGCTGAGTATCCCTGATTACCAATCGAGGATGTTGAGGCTTAATTGCAGATTTTGTGCAATTGATAATGTCTTAAAGTATAATTCTCCGCAGCCTGTGCCATTATCATATCCTAAGAGTTGTTCATAAAATGTATTCACATAGCCGGATATATTTCTTTCATTGCGGCATTTAGTGCATGAGAATTGTCACGTACTGAGTTCTGATCTACTCTGTATCTTCATTGACTTCTGTTGGGGGGCAAGTATTTATTTTTTTTCTCCCTGGGAGTTTTAATACACTGTCGGTAATCTACTGGTTTAATGCCTGTATTATTGAGGTTAAATATATAGTTGGCATTTGGAGTTAATCCTTTGATAATATTTGCTTTAAGTAAAGCTCCTATACGGGTATAAGAACTGTTAGTTTAGTCATTTACTGTTTGCTTGAGGATATGAGGCAATGTTGTTTATGCCAACTTCTTGATAAGTTCCATTAGAACTT
>NZ_SZUU01000006.1 GCF_019583405.1 Bacteroides fragilis
CAATGATATTACTCCATAAAGTGTATTTTTTCCTTAAAATCTCCGTATCCATAATCTATTAAATAGACTTCGCAATTGGTGTATGTCCGATTACGAATGTTTGATACGGCTAAGGTACTACTCACATTTTTGTTAGTTTACCTTTGCATATAAAAACCAAAGATGTATATTTGGGGACTATATCTATAAAACGATTCATTAAACACCTATTGCCATGAGTAGTAATATTTTCCTAACCATTGCTATTGTCACGACAGGCATTTTTGCAGTACAATTCATCCTATCCGTTTTTTTTGGTGATTTCGATGCAGATACGGACATCGACACTGATATCAGCAGTGTGGTTTCTTTTAAAGGACTGACCCACTTCGGTATCGGATTCGGCTGGTATATGTATTTGCAACACAACACCGAAATACAGACCTATCTGACTGGATTTGTCATCGGACTGATATTTGTTTTTGCCGTCTGGTTTTTATATAAGAAAGCCTATCAGTTGCAACAGACCAACCACTCGGAGAAAACAGATCAGTTAGTAGGAAGAGAATGTACCATTTACTTCAAACAGAACGAAAAAAAATACACAGTACAGATCAGCCGGGACGGAGCCATGAGAGAAGTCGATGTTATCACGGAATCAGGTAAACCCTACCAAACCGGAGATAAAGCAACGATCACCTCATACAAAGACGGAACTTTATATATCCAATAATTACAAACTCAAAAAAGAGAACTATGACCCAAGAAATGATGATTATGGCTGCCATACTCGTGGCGGTAATCCTAATTACATTTATCGGTATTCTTTCACGCTACCGGAAATGTAAAAGTGACGAAGTATTAGTAGTATATGGTAAGACAGGCGGAGATAAAAAGTCTGCAAAACTATATCACGGTGGTGCCGCTTTCGTATGGCCTATCGTACAGGGATACGAATTCCTGTCGATGAAACCGATGCAGATAGACTGTAAACTGACAGGAGCACTTTCCGCTCAGAATATTCGTGTGGATGTGCCGACTACCATTACAGTAGCTATCAGTACGGATCCCGAAGTCATGCAAAATGCTGCCGAACGTATGTTGGGGCTGACCATGGACGATAAACAAAATCTGATAACAGATGTGGTTTACGGACAGATGCGTCTGGTTATTGCCGACATGACAATTGAGGAGTTGAACTCCGACCGTGATAAATTCCTCTCTAAAGTAAAAGATAACATTGATACAGAACTCCGCAAATTCGGTTTGTACCTGATGAATATTAACATCAGCGATATTCGCGATGCTGCCAATTATATCGTCAATTTAGGAAAAGAAGCGGAAAGTAAAGCTCAAAACGAGGCACAAGCCAATATTGAAGAACAGGAAAAACTGGGTGCTATCAAGATTGCCAACCAGATTAAAGAACGTGAAACCAAAGTGGCGGAGACTCGTAAAGATCAAGATATCGCCATTGCGGAAACCAAAAAGCTGCAAGAGATCTCGGTAGCCAATGCCGACAAAGACCGTATCTCCCAGGTAGCTATCGCCAATGCGGAAAAAGAATCGCAAGTGGCTAAAGCAGAAGCAGAAAAGAATATCCGGATAGAGCAGGCCAATACCGAAAAGGAAAGCCGCATTGCAGAGTTGAACTCCGACATGGAGATCAAACAAGCTGAAGCACAAAAGAAAGCTGCCATCGGACGAAACGAAGCACAAAAAGAAATCGCGTTGTCTAACTCTGAACTGGCCGTAACCCAAGCCAATGCCGACAAACAAGCCGGTGAAGCTGCAGCCAAATCAGAAGCAGCCGTACAGACAGCCAAAGAAACCGCTCAGAAAGAAGTAGAAGAAGCGAAAGCACGAAAAGTAGAATCATCTCTGAAAGCAGAAAAAATCGTACCAGCAGAAGTTGCCCGCCAAGAAGCTATTCTGCAAGCAGAAGCCGTAGCCGAAAAAATCACCCGTGAAGCAGAAGCCCGTGCCAAAGCAACACTGGCACAGGCAGAGGCAGAGGCAAAAGCGATTCAACTGAAACTCGAAGCAGAAGCAGAAGGTAAAAAACGCTCGTTACTGGCAGAAGCAGAAGGTTTCGAAGCCATGGTGAAAGCTGCCGAATCAAACCCGGCTATTGCTATCCAATACAAGATGGTAGATCAATGGAAAGAAATAGCAGGCGAACAGGTAAAAGCCTTCGAACATATGAATTTAGGCAATATTACTGTATTCGACGGAGGAAATGGAGCCACAAGCAACTTCCTTAATACATTGGTAAAAACTGTCGCACCAAGTTTAGGAGTATTGGACAAACTGCCAATCGGAGAAACGGTTAAAAACATCATTCACCCGGAAGAGAAAGACAAGAAGGAGGAAAAAAAAGATAAAAAACAGTAAACAAAAACGAACTATAAACGATGAACAGGCTTCGCTACTTCTGCGAGTCTTTGTTCATCGTTTATAGTTTACCGTTTATCTCGTTGTTATATGAAAACACCCTTGTTTCAGTTCATACTTTATATAACATTTATCAGCCTTGCGAACATCACGCAACACTTCTGCCAACACTAACTTTAAGGTATCGGCACTTACATCCTGAAGAGGACGTCCCTCCTCATCTTCTACTTTCTTAAACCGCTTCCAGCTTACATCGAATGTTGTTCCGTAGAAATGACATGAGTTTTTTGACGCATTGCCATTCCGGCGACGTAAACGTTTTACATCATTCTCTGTCCGAAGCACAGATGTAACAATGATCTTATTCGGATTGAGTCCTTTGGCAGTCAATGAATCTAAAAAATTCGCTCCAATCGTATCGAGCAATGCACTGGCACGCGGTACTAAATAAGGAATGGAATGAGTAAGTGAATCCACTGCATAAAATTCATTATCAATAATGTGAACCAGTTTTCCATCCATATTTTCCGCTTCTTCACGCGAGGCTAACGGAGTAATTCCCCAAGTATGGGCCGCTTTTAGCTGCACATCATTCAAATCCCCGAATGAGCGTTTATAACTTACCACTCCCCTGATGTTACGCGGTTCGTTAAGTTTAAGAGACATATCTTTCTTTTTGCAACCTGCCAGAAAAGCCGGGGTCAAACATAAAAATATAGAAATAGTAAAGAGATACCTGTAGTTGGATAAATCCATAATTAGCCTTTTTTTATAAGTTCCGAGGACGCAAATATACTGGAATTGTCTTTCTCAGGAAAGAGCATCGCAAATTAATTCGGCAAGAATCGGCAAAGTATGAGAACGATTCATTAAATTTGCAGTCCATTTCACAGCGTATATGTGAACCTTTAAATTGATTCAATGATAGAAAAGCTGATAGTTCTTGAGGATATCGATCCGGTTATCTTTTATGGCGTAAACAACGCTAACATACAATTAATAAAAGCTTTGTATCCAAAGCTGCGCATTGTTGCCCGAGGCAATGTCATTAAAGTACTGGGCGACGAGGAAGAGATGTGCGCTTTCGAAGAAAATATCACCAAGCTTGAAAAATATTGCGCCGAATACAATTCACTGAAAGAAGAAGTCATTATCGACATTATAAAAGGAAATGCACCGCAAGCCGAAAAAGCAGGCAATGTGATTGTATTCAGTGTCACGGGAAAGCCCATTATCCCACGCAGTGAAAATCAATTGAAGCTGGTAGAAGGATTTGCCAAGAACGATATGGTATTTGCCATCGGACCTGCAGGTTCGGGCAAGACCTATACGGCCATAGCCTTAGCGGTTCGTGCACTGAAAAACAAAGAAATAAAGAAGATTATCCTCAGCCGCCCTGCGGTAGAAGCCGGTGAAAAGTTAGGTTTTCTGCCCGGAGATATGAAAGATAAAATAGATCCGTATCTGCAACCTCTTTATGATGCCTTGCAGGACATGATTCCAGCTGCCAAACTAAAGGAATACATGGAACTGAACATCATCCAGATTGCCCCATTAGCCTTTATGCGCGGACGTACGCTAAATGATGCAGTCGTAATCCTGGACGAGGCCCAGAATACTACCACCCAGCAAATCAAAATGTTCCTCACCCGTATGGGAATGAATACCAAGATGATCATCACCGGAGATATGACCCAGATAGACCTTCCGGCTTCACAAACTTCGGGGTTGGTACAGGCATTGCGCATTCTAAAAGGAGTCAAGGGAATCAGTTTTGTTGAACTGAATAAAAAAGACATAGTGCGCCATAAGCTGGTAGAACGGATTGTAGACGCTTACGAGAAGTTCGACAAAGAAAAGAAAGTCGAACGGGAAAAGTTAAACGGCGAGCGGCTCACCATAAGCAAAGAACGGCAAAACGTTGGTAATTTGTAATTCATAATTATATAGAAGTATGAAAGCATTAACAAAAACAGATTTCAACTTTCCGGGACAGAAAAGCGTGTACCACGGAAAAGTACGTGATGTGTACAACATCAATGGCGAACAACTCGTAATGGTAGCTACCGACCGTATCTCGGCCTTTGATGTAGTATTACCCGAAGGTATTCCTTATAAAGGACAAATGCTGAATCAGATTGCAGCTAAATTTTTGGATGCAACTACAGACATCTGTCCGAACTGGAAAGTCGCAACTCCGGACCCAATGGTTACAGTAGGAGTGCTTTGTGAGGGTTTTCCGGTAGAAATGATCGTACGCGGTTATCTTTGCGGAAGCGCATGGCGTGCCTACAAAAGCGGTGTACGCGAAATCTGTGGTGTAAAACTTCCTGAAGGCATGAAAGAAAACCAGAAGTTCCCCGAACCCATCGTGACTCCAACCACAAAAGCAGAAATGGGACTGCATGATGAAGACATCTCCAAAGAAGAGATTCTGGCCCAGGGATTAGCTACTCCGGAAGAATATGCTACACTTGAAAAATATACATTGGCTCTGTTCAAACGCGGAACTGAAATCGCAGCAGAACGCGGTTTGATTTTGGTAGACACCAAATATGAATTTGGTAAACACAACGGTACCATCTACCTGATGGACGAAATCCACACTCCGGACTCAAGCCGTTACTTCTATGCCGACGGTTACCAGGAACGTTTCGAAAAAGGTGAAGCCCAAAAGCAACTCTCCAAAGAATTTGTGCGTGAGTGGTTAATGGAAAACGGATTCCAGGGTAAAGAAGGACAGAAAGTTCCTGAAATGACTCCTGCTATCGTAGAAAGTATCAGCGAACGTTATATTGAATTATTCGAAAACATCACTGGTGAGAAATTCGTTAAAGAAGATACCAGCAACATCGCTGAACGTATCGAGAAGAACGTAATGGCATTTCTAAAGTAAGAAGCCCGAATCAGAAACGAATAAGATTCACCACAGGGTATGCGGAGTACACAAACATGGTTTTGAAACCCAAACCCGTCCACTTTTGTAAACCCTGTGGTGAATAAAACTCTGAATGAAAAATGAACTACCCACAAGAACAAATCAAACCTTATAGCAATGACGGAAAAAAGAGCGAACAGGTAGAACAGATGTTCGACAACATTGCCCCTGCATACGACCAACTGAATCATACCCTTTCATTAGGGATCGACCGGAGTTGGCGACGAAAAGCAATCAATTGGCTCAAACCTTTCCGCCCGCAACAGATAATGGATGTGGCAACCGGTACCGGCGACTTTGCCATTCTGGCATGCCGCGAACTGCAACCCGACCAGCTGATCGGAACAGACATTTCGGAAGGAATGATGAATGTGGGACGTGAAAAAGTGAAAAAGGAAGGTCTATCCGAAAAAATATCTTTTGCTAAGGAAGACTGTACCTCTCTCTCGTTTGCCGACAACCGTTTCGACGCTATCACTGTCGCTTTTGGTATCCGCAACTTTGAAGACTTGGATAAAGGACTCTCCGAAATGTGCCGTGTCCTCAAACCGGGCGGGCATCTGGTGATCCTTGAGCTGACAACTCCGGATCGATTTCCGATGAAACAATTGTTTTCCATTTACTCAAAAATAGTCATTCCAACCCTCGGAAAACTATTATCGAAAGACAACAGTGCTTACAGCTACCTGCCTCAAACAATCAAAGCATTTCCCCAAGGAGAAGTTATGAAAAACGTTATCTCGCAGGCTGGCTTCAGCCAGGTTCAATTCCGGCGGCTGACATTCGGCATTTGTACACTTTATATGGCTACGAAATAAATATTAATTTAACATCCTCCCCCTTATGCAAAAGTATGGTTTAATTGGCTATCCACTAAAACACTCGTTTTCTATCGGCTTTTTTAATGAAAAGTTTAAGTCTGAAGGCATAGACGCCGAATACGTCAACTTCGAGATTCCTGAAATCAACGATTTTATGGAAGTGATCGAAGAAAACCCCAATCTGTGCGGACTGAACGTAACAATCCCTTATAAAGAGCAAGTCATCCCTTTCCTTGACGAATTGGATAAGGACACTGCAAAAATCGGTGCAGTCAATGTTATTAAAATTGTTCGTGGTCCTAAAGGAAAAGTAAAACTGACAGGATATAATTCGGACATTATAGGATTCAGCCAGTCCATTCAGCCATTGTTGCAACCTTATCATAAAAAGGCGTTAATCCTGGGTACAGGCGGTTCGTCCAAAGCAATCTATCATGGCCTGAAGAATCTGGGAATCGATAGCGTATTCGTGTCCCGTACCCAAAAAGAAGGCATGCTGACCTACGAAGAACTGACTCCGGAAATCATGGCAGAACATACAGTGATTGTAAACTGTACACCGGTAGGTATGTATCCGAAAGTAGACTTTTGTCCTGCCATTCCCTACGAATTACTGACACCAAACCATTTATTGTACGATTTGTTATATAATCCAAACACCACTCTTTTCATGAAAAAGGGAGAGAAACATGGGGCCGTAACCAAAAACGGTCTCGAAATGCTACTGCTGCAAGCATTTGCCGCATGGGAAATATGGAATAA
This sequence comes from Bacteroides fragilis, assembly GCF_019583405.1. GTDB lineage: Bacteria > Bacteroidota > Bacteroidia > Bacteroidales > Bacteroidaceae > Bacteroides > Bacteroides fragilis_B. The sequence continues at coordinate 6,895 of NZ_SZUU01000006.1, forward strand.
ATAATGAAAAAAGGAATTAAGATAAGCGTCGTTATATTATTGCTGCTGCTTACCGGATGTACGATAGGCGGAAGTTTCTTCATGCTCAACTATTCGCTCCGCCCGGAAGCGAAGATACGTGCCAAGAATGCCGACTCTTATCCTTTCATGTACGAAAACTATCCGTTTTTACGTCCTTGGGTGGATAGTCTCAATCAGGCTCATGCACTTCGGGACACTTTTGTTTTAAATCCGGAAGGCATCCGCCTGCATGCTTATTACATCGCAGCCCCGCAGCCGACCAAAAAGACAGCAGTCATTGTACATGGCTATACGGACAATGCAATCCGCATGTTCATGATAGGCTATCTATACAATCGCGACCTGCAATACAATGTGCTTTTGCCCGACCTGCAACATCAGGGAGAGAGCGGTGGACCGGCCATTCAAATGGGATGGAAAGACCGTCTGGACGTAATGCAATGGATGCACATCGCCAATGAGCTTTATGGTGACAGTACTCAAATGGTTGTACATGGCATTTCAATGGGAGGGGCCACCACAATGATGGTATCGGGCGAAGTACAGCCCTACTTCGTGAAATGTTTCGTTGAAGATTGTGGTTACACCAGTGTCTGGGATGAATTCTCGCACGAACTGAAAGCAAGTTTCCACCTTCCTTCATATCCATTAATGAATACCACCAGCCTGCTGTGCCAGAAAAAGTACGGATGGAACTTCGAAGAGGCTTCATCATTAAATCAGGTAAAAAAAAGCCGCCTGCCAATGTTTTTCATTCATGGAGACAAAGATACGTACGTGCCCACATGGATGGTTTATCCCCTTTATGAAGCCAAACCGGCTCCCAAGCAGCTTTGGATTGTACCCGGAGCCGCACATGCTTTATCTTATAAAGAGAATAAGGAAGAATACACCCGGAAAGTAAAAGAATTCACTGACCGTTACATTCACTGATATGAAACAGATACTCACTTATTTGCTTTTCGTGTGGATACTCCTTCCACTGAAAGCACAGGAAAAGATATATACCGTAGACAATATTCCCAAAGTACATTTGCAAAACAAGATGCAATATGTCTGCAATCCTGCCGGAATCTTGTCACAACAGGCTTCTGACGAAATGGACTCGATGCTGTATGCTTTGGAACAAAAAACAGGTATCGAGACTGTAGTTGCCGTAGTACCTTCCATCGGAGATAAAGACTGTTTTGAGTTCTCCCATCAATTGCTCAACCAATGGGGAGTGGGCAAGAAAGGAAAAGATAACGGACTGGTCATCTTACTGGTCACCGATCAGCGATGCATACAGTTCTATACCGGCTACGGACTGGAAGGCGACCTGCCGGACGCAATCTGCAAACGTATACAAACCAGAGACATGATCCCTTATCTCAAAAAAGGAGACTGGAATCGGGGAATGGTGGCAGGAGTACAAGCGGTATGCCAACGCCTGGATGGTTCGATGGTGAACGATGATAAAGATACCGGAGAAAAGGGGATATCCGCCTCCATGCTTCTCTTTGCTATTTTAGGTTTCGTTGTGGTGGCCGGAGTGGTAGGTATACTGGCTGCACGGGCAAGTACCCGTTGCCCCAAATGTGGAAAACATCAACTTCAGCGGAGTGGCACGAACTTAATATCGAACCGCAACGGAGTAAAAACCGAAGACATTATTTATACCTGCCGCAATTGCGGACACACCGTAGTCCGGCGTCAACAATCATACGATGACAATTACAGGGGACGTGGCGGAAGAGGCGGAGGCCCTTTCATCGGAGGCTTCGGAGGGGGAAGTTTCGGAGGAGGTGGAGGCGGCTTCGGCGGCGGAAGCTTTGGAGGAGGTTCGGGCGGAGGCGGAGGGGCCGGCTCACGCTTCTAAGCAACCCAATCATTCTATATATTCATTAATCAGTAATCAAAAAGAAACAATATGAAAAAGTCAGTTATTATCCTTATTGCCGTAGTGGCAGTTATCGTCATCTGGGCCATCAGTGCCTACAACGGGCTGGTATCCATGGACGAGAATGTAAGTAGCCAATGGGCTAACGTAGAGACACAGTATCAACGCCGTGCCGACCTGATTCCTAACCTGGTCAACACTGTCAAGGGATATGCCTCACATGAAAAGGAAACACTTGAAGGCGTAGTGGAAGCCCGCAGCAAAGCAACGCAAATCAAAGTAGATGCTAATGACCTCACCCCTGAAAAGTTAGCTGAATATCAGAAAGCGCAGGGAGCAGTTACTTCTGCATTGGGTAAGCTGCTTGCCATCACCGAAAACTATCCGGACCTGAAAGCCAACCAAAACTTCCTTGAATTGCAGGCACAATTGGAAGGTACGGAAAACCGCATTAACGTGGCCCGCAAAAACTTTAATGATGCTGCACAGGCATACAACACCTCTATCCGGCGCTTTCCGAAAAGCCTCTTTGCGTCTATATTCGGTTTCGAAAAACGTACTTATTTCGAAGCAGACGAAGGTACGGAAAAGGCACCGGAAGTAAAATTCTGATAAGTCACACAAATCCTTTTCACCAGATATAATTGTTGATACAACAATATCCGATGAATAAAGTGGAAAATATGCTCTATAAAGGGTTATTTTCCACTTTATTCATTCAAATAATCCGCTCGCATTCACCATCTCCCCGTTTCATTCTCACCTCTCCCACTCTTTTCTTACCTCCTGTTCCAAGGTACTTCAAATACAAAATGATATTATTCCGTTTAAAGCACTGAAAGACTAAAAGGGAATTTGTTTCAGACGGTAATTAAAGTTCATCGCAGTAACTAAGATAAAGAATTTCATATGAAAAAGATCCTTTTACCAAAGGTCCGGCAAGACTTTCACCAAGAACTTTTCGTGCTTTTGGTTTTAACTTCGCAGCGAACGTATGTAAGTCCATCTGCCTGATCTGTACCCACAACAGATTGAGGGGGCAGATTTCAAAGTGCTTTTGAACTTTTCATTTCATAACTTTAAAATTAAAAACTGACTCTCTCCCTGTCATATTGTTCCATCGTTATATCCGCCAATTTGTTGGCTATAAGGAAAAAAAACAGTACTTTTGCCGCCGTATACAAAATCCAAATAACTCATGAGTAATCAACGATACATGATGCGAGGCGTCAGCGCATCAAAAGAAGATGTGCACAATGCCATCAAGAACATCGACAAAGGAATTTTTCCACAAGCATTCTGTAAAATAATCCCTGATATTCTGGGTGGAGATCCGGAGTATTGCAATATTATGCATGCTGATGGTGCAGGAACCAAATCGAGCCTGGCCTATATGTACTGGAAAGAAACAGGAGATCTCTCCGTGTGGAAAGGTATTGCTCAGGATGCACTGATCATGAACATAGACGACTTGCTTTGTGTGGGTGCAGTCGACAACATTCTGGTATCTTCAACCATCGGACGCAATAAACTCCTTATTCCCGGAGAAGTAATTTCCGCCATCATTAACGGAACAGACGAACTACTGGCCGAACTCCGTGAAATGGGAGTAGGCGTGTATGCCACCGGTGGTGAAACAGCCGATGTGGGTGATCTGGTTCGTACCATTATCGTAGACAGTACGGTAACCTGCCGCATGAAACGGGCAGACGTTATCAACAATGCCAATATCCGTCCGGGAGACGTTATTGTAGGCCTTGCCTCACATGGACAAGCCACTTATGAAAAAGAATACAATGGCGGTATGGGCAGCAATGGGCTGACTTCTGCCCGCCATGACGTTTTTGCCAAATATCTGGCAGAGAAATATCCCGAAAGCTATGATGCGGCAGTGCCCGAAGAACTGGTTTATTCGGGCGGACTGAAGCTGACAGACGCAGTAGAAGGTTCTCCGATCGATGCGGGAAAGCTCGTACTTTCTCCTACCCGCACTTACGCACCGGTAGTGAAGAAATTGCTCGATGCGCTACGTCCTGAAATTCACGGAATGGTACACTGCTCGGGTGGTGCACAAACCAAAGTGCTGCATTTCGTAGGCGATGTACGCGTAGTAAAAGACAACCTCTTCCCCGTGCCTCCATTGTTCAGAACCATTCAAGAACAAAGTGGAACCGACTGGGCAGAAATGTATAAGGTATTCAACATGGGCCATCGCCTTGAAGTATACCTTTCACCCGAACACGCGGCCGAAGTTATCAAGATCAGCGAATCTTTCGGTATCCCTGCACAAATCGTGGGACGCATCGAAGAAAGCGATAAGAAAGAACTGATTATCAAGAGTGAGTTCGGAGAATTCACATATTAGAAAACGAACAAGATCCATCACAGAGGACACAGAGTTTGCAGAGGTACTTACACGTACTTATGAAACCCTCTGTAGTTTCCGTGACGGATTAAATTCGTAGTTCATTTAACTCCTAAATTTATGGCAGACAACAATAGTATATTAGAAAAACTCGACGGTCTTGTTGCCCGTTTCGAAGAGGTGTCTACCCTTATTACCGACCCGGCAGTGATTGCCGACCAGAAACGATACGTAAAATTAACCAAAGAATACAAGGACCTGGACGATTTGATGAAAGCCCGTAAAGAGTACATGCAACTCCTGGCCAACATTGAAGAAGCTAAAGACATTCTCTCAAACGAGTCGGATACCGATATGAGAGAAATGGCCAAAGAGGAAATGGACAACAGCCAGGAACGCCTTCCGGTATTGGAAGAGGAAATCAAACTGTTACTGGTACCGGCCGATCCTCAGGACGGCAAAAATGCCATTCTTGAAATTCGCGGAGGTACAGGTGGAGACGAAGCCGCCATCTTTGCAGGCGATCTTTTCCGGATGTACGCCAAATTTTGTGAAACGAAAGGTTGGAAGATGGAAGTATCCAGCGCCAATGAAGGTGCTGCCGGCGGATATAAGGAAATCATTTGCAGTGTTACCGGCGATAATGTATATGGCACATTAAAATACGAATCGGGTGTACATCGTGTTCAGCGCGTACCGGCAACAGAGACTCAGGGACGCGTGCATACCTCGGCAGCTTCGGTAGCCGTACTTCCCGAAGCGGAAGAGTTTGATGTAGTGATTAACGAAGGTGAAATCAAATGGGATACTTTCCGTTCGGGAGGTGCCGGCGGACAAAACGTAAACAAGGTTGAATCGGGTGTCCGCTTGCGTTACATCTGGAAGAATCCCAATACGGGAGTAGCAGAGGAAATCCTGATCGAATGTACTGAAACCCGCGACCAGCCTAAAAATAAAGAACGTGCTTTGGCGCGCCTTCGTACGTTTATCTACGACAAGGAACATCAGAAGTATATCGACGACATCGCATCCAAACGTAAGACAATGGTTTCGACGGGCGACCGTTCGGCCAAAATCCGTACTTATAACTATCCCCAAGGGCGTATAACCGACCATCGCATCAACTATACCATCTATAACCTGGCCGCCTTCATGGACGGAGATATCCAGGAATGCATCGATAAGTTGACCGTGGCCGAAAATGCTGAACGTCTGAAAGAGAGTGAATTGTAACTCAATCATAAACATATTATCCAACTAAAGATATTCGATATGCCAAGTAAAAAGTGGAAATGTAAAAAATGTGGAAGAGTAATTTCAACTAACGGTCCTAAGCCAATGCCTTTAGGATGCCCTAAAGGACTAATGCATAACTGGGTAGAAGATAGCTTCATCGGCCCTTTTTGGGACAGATTAAAAGGTAAAAAATAACAAAGTTCCCAATTAATATATTACAAGCGAAACATGAATAAACAACAATTATTTGAAAACATTAAACGCAAAAAGTCATTTCTTTGCGTAGGGCTCGACACAGATATTAAAAAGATACCGGAACATCTTTTAAAGGAAGAAGATCCCATCTTCGCTTTCAATAAAGCAATCATTGATGCAACGACAGATTATTGCATCGCTTATAAGCCTAATCTGGCTTTCTATGAGAGCATGGGCGTAAAAGGATGGATTGCTTTTGAAAAAACAGTAAATTACATCAAGGAAAATTATCCCGACCAGTTTATCATCGCTGATGCCAAACGCGGTGATATCGGCAATACATCGGCCATGTACGCCCGCACCTTCTTCGAAGAGCTCGACATCGACTCTGTCACTGTAGCTCCTTATATGGGAGAAGACAGCGTTACTCCATTCTTATCTTACGAAGGGAAATGGGTAATTCTGCTGGCTCTGACTTCAAACAAAGGCTCACACGACTTCCAACTGACGGAAGATGCCAACGGCGAACGCCTTTTCGAGAAAGTATTAAAAAAATCACAGAAATGGGCCAATGATGAACAGATGATGTACGTTGTGGGCGCTACTCAGGGACGCGCTTTCGAAGACATCCGTAAGATTGTCCCCAATCACTTCCTTCTGGTTCCGGGCATCGGCGCTCAGGGAGGTTCTCTTGAAGAAGTATGCAAATATGGCATGAACAGTACCTGTGGACTCATTGTAAATTCCTCCCGCGGAATTATTTATGTAGACAAGACCGAAAATTTTGCCGCTGCCGCCCGTGCTGCTGCCAAAGAAGTGCAAGAGCAAATGGCAGAACAGCTGAAAGCTATTTTATAATGCCTTACGAACGGAAGATAATCAACGATCCGGTATTCGGGTTCATCAACATACCGAAGGGGTTGTTGTACGATATCGTACGGCATCCCCTTTTACAGCGCTTAAACCGCATCAAGCAAGTAGGACTTTCATCTGTAGTCTATCCCGGTGCACAGCACACCCGATTCCAGCACTCTTTGGGAGCCTTCTACCTGATGAGCGAAGCCATTACGCAACTGGCCTCCAAAGGAAACTTTATATTCGACAGTGAAGCCGAAGCCGTACAAGCAGCTATCCTTCTGCACGACATCGGTCACGGGCCTTTTTCGCATGTTCTTGAAGACACCATTGTCAAAGGAGTATCCCACGAAGAAATCTCCCTGATGCTGATGGAACGGATGAACAAGGAGATGAACGGACAACTTAATTTAGCCATTCAGATATTCAAAGACGAATACCCCAAACGCTTCTTGCACCAATTAGTCAGCGGACAACTGGATATGGACCGTCTGGATTACTTGCGCCGTGACAGTTTCTACACCGGAGTTTCAGAAGGCAATATCGGTTCGGCACGTATCATCAAAATGCTCGACGTAGCAGACGACCATCTGGTAGTGGAGTCCAAAGGGATCTATTCTATAGAAAATTTCCTTACAGCACGGCGATTGATGTATTGGCAAGTTTACCTGCACAAAACATCAGTGGCGTATGAACGGATGCTGATCAGTACCCTGTTACGTGCCAAGGAACTGGCTTCTCAAGGAGTGGAACTGTTTGCCTCGCCAGCATTGAAGTTCTTCCTGTACAATCACATCGATCCAGAGGTATTTTATAACAACCCTGACTGCCTGGAAAACTTCATTCAGTTGGACGATAATGATATCTGGACAGCTCTCAAGGTATGGAGCACCCATACAGATAAGGTTTTATCAACATTAAGCCTGGGTATGATTAATCGCAACATATTCAAGGTTGAAATATGCGCTGAGCCTATCAGTGAAGAGCGAAAAAAAGAATTGACTTTGCAAATCAGTCAACAATTAGGCATCACTCTTTCCGAAGCAGATTATTTCGTCTCTACCTCCAGTATTGAAAAGAACATGTACGATTCGGCAGATGACAGCATTGATATTATTTACAAAGACGGAACAATAAAAAATATTGCAGAAGCATCGGACATGCTAAACATTTCATTGCTTTCTAAAAAGGTAAAGAAATACTATATCTGCTACTTGCGTTGGGATAGATAAGTATAAAATATTCATCAAAGAGTAAGGATATATAAAAAAAAAGTCCGTTATTTGCGTACTAATTAAATTTTAAAGTAAAATTATGGAGTTCTCGGCTAAGCAAATTGCAGCATTTATCCAAGGGGAAATTATAGGTGACGAAAACGCTACTGTACATACATTCGCAAAGATAGAAGAAGGAATACCGGGCGCTATCTCTTTCCTTTCTAATCCGAAATATACGCCTTATATATATGAGACTGAAGCTAGCATTGTATTGGTGAACAGAGATTTTACTCCTGAACAAGAAGTAAAAGCAACATTAATCAAAGTAGACAATGCTTACGAGAGCCTTGCCAAACTGCTCAATCTTTATGAGATGAGCAAACCCAAAAGAACCGGTATTGACCCACGTGCCTATGTAGCGGAAACCGCTAAAATAGGGAAAGACGTATATATAGCTCCTTTCGCTTGTATAGGTGACCATGCGGAAGTGGGAGACAACACCGTCATTCATCCGCATGCCACTGTAGGCGGTGGTGCCCAAATAGGCAATAACTGCATCCTATATGCCAACGCAACAGTATATCATGATTGCCGGGTGGGGAACAACTGTATCCTGCATTCAGGATGTGTGATCGGAGCAGACGGTTTCGGTTTTGCTCCTACCCCGCAAGGATACGAAAAAATTCCTCAAATCGGTATTGTCATTCTTGAAGATAATGTAGAAGTCGGAGCCAATACCTGCATAGACCGTGCAACGATGGGAGCAACCGTGATCCATAGCGGAGTGAAATTAGATAATCTGATCCAGATAGCTCACAACGATGAAATAGGTTCGCATACCGTAATGGCTGCCCAAGTGGGTATCGCAGGTTCTACCAAGGTAGGCGAATGGTGTATGTTCGGTGGACAAGTAGGCATTGCCGGACATCTCAAAATAGGCAACCAAGTGAATCTGGGAGCTCAATCGGGTGTGCCCGGAAATATAAAATCCGGTAGCCAACTTATCGGAACTCCTCCTATGGAGCTAAAACAATATTTCAAAGCATCCATTGCACAAAAAAGCCTTCCGGAGATGCAGATCGAATTACGCAATCTCCGCAAAGAAATAGAAGAATTAAAACAACAATTAAATAAGTAACCAATGCTGAAACAAAAAACTCTGAAAGATAGCTTTTCACTGAGAGGAAAAGGTCTTCACACTGGACTTGACCTGACTGTTACGTTTAACCCCGCCCCAGATAACCATGGCTACAAAATACAGCGCACGGATCTGGAAGGGCAACCCATTATCGATGCCGTAGCCGACAATGTAGGTGAAACGACAAGAGGAACCGTGCTGTCAAAAAATGGAGTAAAAGTAAGCACAGTTGAACATGGAATGGCAGCCCTGTATGCTTTGGGTATAGACAACTGCCTGATTCAGGTTAACGGACCGGAATTTCCGATTCTGGACGGAAGTGCACAATATTATGTACAAGAAATAGAGAAGGTAGGAATCGAAGAACAGAATGCTGTTAAAGATTTCTATGTTATCAAATCAAAAATAGAATTTCGTGACGAAGAGACAGGCTCGTCTATCATCGTACTTCCTGATGAGAACTTCAGCCTGAACGTATTGGTATCTTACGATTCAACCATCATCCCCAACCAGTTTGCCACACTGGAAGATATGAAGAAATTCAAAGATGAGATTGCTCCCAGCCGGACTTTCGTATTTGTCCGTGAAATCGAGCCACTGTTGTCGGCCGGACTCATCAAAGGTGGCGATCTGGACAATGCCATCGTTATCTACGAACGCGAAATGTCACAGGAGAATTATGACAAACTGGCCGATGTCATGGGAGTTCCTCACATGGATGCCAAACTGTTGGGGTACATTAACCACAAACCTTTGGTATGGCCCAATGAGTGTGCCCGCCATAAGTTGCTGGATGTCATCGGTGACCTTGCTCTGATCGGTAAACCCATCAAAGGAAGAATCATTGCTACGCGTCCCGGACACACCATCAACAATAAATTCGCACGTCAGATGCGGAAAGAAATCCGTCTGCACGAGATACAGGCACCTACCTATGACTGCAACCGTGCACCGATTATGGATGTAAACCGTATCCGCGAACTACTTCCGCACCGTTATCCATTCCAATTGGTGGATAAAGTGATTGAAATTGGCGCCAACTATATTGTCGGTGTAAAGAATGTAACTTCCAATGAACCTTTCTTCCAAGGACACTTCCCTCAAGAGCCTGTAATGCCGGGTGTACTGCAAATAGAAGCAATGGCTCAAATCGGCGGATTACTCGTTCTAAATTCAGTAGATGAACCAGACCGTTATTCTACTTATTTCATGAAGATCGATGGCGTGAAGTTCCGTCAGAAAGTAGTGCCGGGCGATACCCTGATATTCCGTGTTGAGTTATTGGCTCCTATCCGCCGGGGCATTTCGACCATGAAAGGCTATGCTTTCGTCGGTGAGAAAGTAGTCTGTGAATGCGAATTCATGGCTCAAATAGTAAAAAACAAATAATTTATAAGCATGATAAGTCCCTTAGCGTATATTCATCCCGAAGCAAAGATCGGTGAAAACGTAGAGATTGCTCCGTTTGTGTACATTGATAGAAATGTAGTCATCGGAGATAACAATAAAATTATGGCTAATGCCAACATCCTGTACGGTTCGCGTATCGGAAACGGAAATACAATCTTTCCGGGAGCCGTTATCGGAGCAATTCCTCAGGATTTGAAATTCAAAGGTGAAGAGAGCACGGCCGAAATAGGTGACAATAACCTGATTCGGGAAAACGTGACCATCAACCGGGGTACAGCCGCCAAAGGCAGAACCATTGTAGGGAACAACAATCTATTGATGGAAGGTGTTCATGTGGCTCACGATGCATTGATCGGCAACGGTTGCATTGTGGGTAACTCCACCAAAATGGCAGGAGAAATCATCATTGACGACAATGCCATCATCAGTGCCAATGTGTTAATGCACCAATTTTGCCGGGTAGGCGGATACGTCATGATTCAGGGAGGATGCCGTTTCAGCAAAGACATCCCTCCGTATATCATAGCCGGACGCGAACCTATCGCTTACAGTGGAATTAACATCATCGGACTCCGCCGTCGCGGCTTTTCAAACGAGATTATAGAGAATATCCACAATGCCTACCGAATCATCTATCAAAGCGGGCTCAATACTTCGGATGCCCTTACAAAGGTTGAAACAGAAGTGCCGGCCAGCCCCGAAATAGAATACATCGTTGATTTTATTCGTAACTCCGAGCGGGGAATCATCAGGTAAATAAATAGAAATCAATAAGAAGAGGAGGATGTTTTCCAAGCATCCTCCTTTTTTGTGGAATAAACCCAGCCATCTTATTTGCAATCTTTCGGTTTTTTATTACTTTTACGCCATCAATAAAACAGTAACAACTATGATATACAGATTTACCATTATATCTGATGAGGTTGACGATTTCGTCAGAGAGATACAGATTGACCCGGAAGCTACTTTCTTCGATTTTCACGAAGCCATCCTGAAGGCAGCGGGCTACACAAACGACCAGATGACTTCTTTCTTTATCTGTGATGACGACTGGGAAAAAGAAAAAGAAATCACTTTGGAGGAAATGGACAATAATCCGGAAATGGACAGCTGGATAATGAAAGAAACCCGTCTCAATGAGTTGATTGAAGATGAAAAGCAAAAATTGCTTTACGTATTCGATTACATGACAGAACGTTGTTTCTTTATCGAATTGTCCGAAATCATCACCGGAAAAGAAATAAAAGGTGTCAAATGCACCAAAAAGTCAGGTGAAGCTCCTAAGCAAACAGTAGATTTCGAAGAGATGGCTGCCGCAGGAGGCTCACTCGACTTGGATGAAAATTTCTATGGCGATCAGGACTTCGACATGGAAGATTTTGATGCAGAAGGATTCGATGTTAATGATGGTGCATCCGGTGGTGGAAGTTCATACGACGAAGATAAATTTTGAATAATATGCTCCTATGACAATATGCCGGCTACGTAACTATGTTGCATAGCAGCAGGCATATTGTCATAGGGACACATTATCACATTACCAATCGTTATGACTGCCAAAACTTTAATCGTACTTATAGGGCCTACAGGCGTAGGAAAAACGGAGTTAAGCCTCCGTATAGCAGAACATTTCAAGACGAGTATCATTTCGTCTGACTCCCGGCAGTTATACGCCGAACTTAAGATAGGAACAGCAGCTCCAACCCCAAAGCAATTAAAACGGGTCCCACATTACTTTGTAGGCACTTTGCAACTCACCGATTATTACAGTGCCGCCCAATATGAGGCGGAAGTAATATCTCTTCTTGAACTTTTATTCCAACAACATGATGTCGTTCTCCTCACAGGAGGTTCCATGATGTATGTAGATGCCATCTGTAAAGGTATTGACGATATACCGACCGTGGATACCGAAACCCGTGAACTACTACTACATAAATACGAAACAGAAGGACTGGATAATCTCTGTGCCGAGCTGAAATTACTGGACCCCGAATATTATAAAATTGTAGATTTAAAGAACCCCAAACGAGTCATTCACGCATTGGAAATCTGCTACATGACAGGAAAGACTTATACCTCCTTCCGTACCCAACAAAAAAAAGAACGTCCTTTTCATATTCTGAAAATAGGATTGACTCGGGATCGTGCCGAACTGTATGACCGTATCAACCGCCGCGTAGACCAAATGATGGAAGAAGGCTTACTGGAAGAAGCACGTTCTGTCTATGTCCATCGGAATCTGAACTCATTGAATACTGTTGGTTATAAGGAGATATTCAAGTATCTGGACGGAGAATGGGAACTTCCTTTTGCCATCGAAAAGATAAAGCAAAACTCACGTATCTATTCACGCAAACAAATGACTTGGTTCAAGCGGGATGAAGAAATCCAATGGTTTCATCCTGAACAAGAGACGGAAATACTATCATACCTCCACACTCGATTAGATACTTATAAATAGAAGGTTTATTTTTAAAGATAAGAGAGAAACAAGGCGGATAAAATAAAAAAAACAGCGAAACAAGTGTTATACCCCCACCGATTGAGGGTGTGTCGCTGTGATGAGTTATGACACACTCTCAGTCGGTGGCAGCAAAAATTTTATCTTTTTTATTTCTCCAGACCGTCTAAATCAATCTCTACGCTCACATCTGTTCCTTTGCCTGGAACAGAACTTAGAGTCAGAACTCCTTTCAGGTTTTCCACACGTTCCTTTATGATAACCAGACCAATTCCCGACTTTCCGGTTTGTTGTTCAAAACCTTTGCCATTGTCAGCTATTGTCAACTTTATCCTGTTTCCTTCCCGAACAAGAATAATCTCAATATGGGTGGCCTGCGCATGTTTCAGTGCATTGCTTGTAGCTTCCTGTACAATTCGGTAAATCTCCAATGCCACTTTCTGCGATAAATGGTCGAATCCCTCCTCCGGTTCAAGCGCCAAAGTCAGCTCGGTCTGTCCCGGTTGATTACGCTGACAGACATAATCCTGAAGAATCTCCGACAGGGAAGCATACTTAAAGACAGGCGGCATCAAATCATGTGAAATTCCCCGCACTTCGGTTTGCAAAGCCTGCAATGTATCCAAAACCTCTTCCCTACTACTCGTCCCGTCAGCAATTTTCATTTTAATAGCCAGTAATTCGTTCGAAACATTATCATGGAGCTCTTTAGCCAAACGGTTTCGCTCTACCTCCAGGCCCTCAAGATAATACTGCACTTTACGCTGTTGTGCCTCATGCACCAAGGCTTGAAATTCGCGTTCCCTCTCCTCCAGCTTCGCCTTCTGCAATTCGACTGTCAATTCCGTTTCCTGCTGTTTCAGTTTGGCAATCTGTAACATTCCCTCATGAATACGCTGACGGGAACGATAACGTATCAGCAACAGAACAATCGTAATCAGCGCCAATACAATCAGGGTGACAGAGAGAATATTAATCCACTTGTTCTTTTCATTGATAGCCGTAAGCTGCTTCACCACCCTCTCTTTTTCGTCCAGACTATATTGTGTCCGTAACTTCTGAATAGTCTTACTACTGTTTTTATCAAACAACCGGGTTTCATATTTCAATGAATTGCGGGCAGCCTCCAGAGCTTTATTATAAAGCTCCTGTTTCTCGTACACCTTGGCCAATAAGGTATAGAAATCAATCAAAGAGTGATAATAATCCACCTCCTGTTCTTCATTCATTTTTTTCAGTTCATGCAATCCATCCTGCAGATGCCTCTCGGCCAATTCATAATCCGCCTGATAATAGGCAATCACCCCCGAAACATAGCTAAGTGACACGTTTGCATCGATCTTTTTAGGATTCATCAGTTTTTTACCCGTTTCAAAACATTGTTCCGCTTCCTTTATCTTACCGGCTTCACTATAGACAACTGCCTGATGCAAATAATTATCGGATATCACGTAGCCCACATCATATGGATTCTCGGTTGATGTGTATACTTCGAAAGCTTCCTGATTATATTTTGTCACAGAGTCCAATAAATCCATCCGGTGTTCATTTTGATATAAAGCATAGAAATACTTTGCTTTTAGGGTCCATTTCAATATCTGCTGAAAAGGGAAGTCTACCGGTAAATCCTTCATTGCTTCCGACAATTCATTTAATCCCTCATCATCTTGCCACATCGAATAAATGATAGAAAGATCATAATAAATCTCCGTTAAGATTGCCGGCTTCACCGCATTGCGATTAAAATACTCGGCAGCCTGATAATAATTTTCATGCGCTTTTTCCATCAGGTTCTTATTCGAATAATAGATTCCGGCAATATAGTGCATCATACCGGCAATGTTATTGTTTTCAAACTTTCCCTTGTTCATAAAAGCACTATCCAGATAGTTTTTAGCCTCAGCCATGTGCCCAAGTTGATTTTCGAACATGGCTACAATGGAATAAAGACGGGTAACGACCGCTTTATCCTCCACCTCTTTCGCTTCCGGAATCAATTGCTTCAGCACAGCGATCTGATGTTCCCGCGAAAGATGTTCGATATCCCCGGTCATGTAATAACGTTCCATCAAAGGAATTTTTTTATTTTTCATCAGATTCATAATCGAATCATACTGTGCGGCATCATCTTGTGCATCGGCCGCTACAACGTAGCAAAATAAAAATAAGAAAACAGATAGTAGTTTCTTCATAAGTAAATAATAATTAAAGTGTAATACTCTGACATTTTCTTCTGTCACTCTGCCAACCGAAGGTTAAGCCTTGTGTTAGTCACAAAAGTACAAATAATATAATTGGAGCAAATTAAAATCAAACATAATTTCAATAAACAAATATGCCGATAGAGTCTGCACATGTCCCTTTGCAGTCTCTATCGGCATATCCGTTTATTGGAATGATATCAATAACAATTATTTTAGTCTTCCGGATTCATGGTAGAAAAAGAAAGCTTATTTAAATCATTCGTTTTTTTTCCTTTCAACGTAATCAAAATAACACCATGTTCGGCCTTATCTCCATAGATCTTTACAGATTCTCTGTCTTTCAGCACACTGATCGACTCAATCATATCCGGATTGATTGCCTCCATTTGTTCGCCGGTTATCTCTTTTCCATCTACCATAATCAGCGGTTGAGGCTGAAAATCGGTCTGCCTGGTTGCAAACAGAGACAATCCACTTCTTTTCAATCCATCCGAGATAGTAAGTGCATTCGGAACAGATACCGTATCCAACTGCGAAACTTCAATGACCATCTTCGCCGGAACATCCTTTTTCACGGTGTCCACTGCTACTCCGATCTTTTTTTCCGGCACTTTTTTCTCCACTATTTGCTTTAAATCATTAACTTTGACGACCGAAATTTCTTCCATCTTACCAGAAATTTCAGGACGTGCAAATGCAGTCACAGCAATGGCGGCCAAAGGAAGTACATACAAATACTTCAATCGTGCCCAAGGATTTGATTTTTCTTTTAACATCATAGTGATACGTTTTTTAAGTTTACTGTGATTAAAGCTGTTGGCCATAGAGTAGAGCCTTGTGCCAACAGCTTTCTTTATCAGTAATAACTGATATTGCTTAGCATTGACACCTTCCCTTATCACCGTTTCATCAGCCTCGTACTCATGTATATTCTGCAGTTCCTGCTTCAACAGCCAGGAAGCCGGATTAAACCATTGAAAGAAAATACAGATATCCGCAATCAGTAAATCGACAGAATGCCGGTTACAGATATGAGCCGTTTCATGGATTAGTATTTCTCGACCGTCTTCTTCTAAATCTTTCTTAGAAATAACAATGTATTTCATCCAGCTAAAAGGAGAAATTTTGCTCTGATGGGTCACTAAAGTTATTCCATTTTCCATCTTTTCTTTCTTGCCCGACCTCAACAATGCCAGCAAACGGCTCAGGGAATAAAGATGGCGGCACACCAAAAAGAGGATGCCTGATAAATAGATTACCAAAATGATCTGAATGCCCGATACGGATCCCCCTTCTGCCTGTGCCACCCCAGATGCCGGCATATCCGCCATCATCAATAGTTGTTCGATAGTAAGCATCGTCTGATGCATTTCTGTCTGTTGGGTAGTAGTCAGTTGAATCAGAGGCAGCAACAGTGAAAGCAGCAAAAGAGCCAACAGAGCAATTCGGTTGAACCGGTGAAACGTCTCCTTGCTCAGCAATAAACGATAAAACAGATAAAAAATCGCCAAACAAACAGATGACTTCAGTATATAGACAAAAAAGACTCCCATACTATTCAATTATTAAAAATCCGGTTTCTACCCCATTTTAGTCCTCATTTCCCCGTTCTACCTCCTGAATCAGTTTTTTGAGATCATCGAGTGAAATATCTTCTTCCTTCACCAGTGACGAAACGGCACTGAGATATGAATTATTGAAATATTTACTAATCACACTCTTCAACGTGCGTTTACTAAAGTCGGACTCACTGACAACCGCATAATATTGGTAAGTATTACCATAAGTATGGTGTGCCAGAAAACCTTTCTCCTCCAATCCACGCACAATAGTAGACAAGGTATTGAAATGTGGCTTCGGCTCATCATAGAATGCCAACATTTCTTTCACAAACAAAGGACCTTTTTCCCAAAAAAAGCCCATGATTTCCTCTTCTTTAGCTGTCAATCCTTTCATAACTTTTCATCTTTTACATGCAAATAACGAAAAGATTTAGTTCAAAAACTAATTTTAGCAGTTAATTAAAACTAAAGCTGATAGTTTTATGATAAAGCATAAACAGTGAAACATTCCCAACTGGTAAAGTGTTATTTCATACATTTTTTAACCGTTTGCTATGCTAATTCAAAAAAAATTCTCACCTTTGTAGTGTACTACGTTTTTTGAATTTTATTAGAGACAATAGAAAGCAAACTTTCTGTCTTACAACAGCCAAGAGCATATAATTTAGTTATATGCTTGCGGCTTTGTCATAAAGACAACGGTTCTGCCCCCGTGATTAGGTTGTAATGGCCTAAACTGCATGCTTTCTATCCTCTGGATTCAAATATGCGTAGTACAGCGGATCAGCAGGGCCGTTCATTTTTCCCTGTCTATTTACGTTTAAGCCATGGGCAAACCTACTATCAAAATATTATATTTCCACCGTGGGAAAACCGACTCAAATGATTATTACAGATTGGATTACATTATCCAACGAGGCAGGAAGATTCTATACTATGCCACAGAAACCAAGGACTTTGAATATTCAGACTGCTTCACTTCTTCCTGTTTAGCCGAACGGAAAGAAACTATTCTTGATACAGCCAAATACATTTTCAAAGTTCACAAAGTGAAATATTCCCGCCTGATATTAAATCCAGGCTACTCTTATATCACTAAATATAAATCCCGTATCCGACAGATGTGCACCGCCACCCGATTCTGTAAATCTGATATTATCTGGACGACGTGTCCCCGGAGTTTCATTCCTATTTCAAAGATTCCATTTTCATTTTAGTTTTTTCTTTCAGTTTAAACCTTTATATACATCCTTAAATCCAGACCTCTACAACAAACTCAACCAGTTGATGTGAACCGCTGTTTCTTTATTGCCCCCCGTAAAGAGCAGCGGTTCTTTTTATCCTACCAATCAAGCAAATAAACATCTTTAATTTGCTCTACTTGTAAATCACCGTATATCAATATCTTACGTTTTATCTCACCATCGTTATTCCGGCCCGCGTACCCGGGCTCATGGGCCCAGGTATGCGGGCTCATGGGCACACATACGCGGGCTCATGGGCCCGGGTATGCGGGACGAGATAAGGACCGCACCATTTCCTATTAAACAACGAAGAAAAACAAAATACTTTAAAAGATATATTTGCTTAAAATGCGCACAATTCGCATTTGTCATTCAAACACTTACGTAAAATATCACCTTAAAACAGAAGGTGGAAGATGGAAGATGCGGGTGGAAGATAAATGGCTGAAAAACGCGATCTTCCACCCATTCAACAGCGTGATTATTAAACAGATAGATCTTAAAAGGTGGAAGATGGAAGATCGAAAATCATTTTTTGCAGGAGAGGGTATTTCAAATCCGGAAAGTGAACGATATGGTCACGCAAGAGGGTGAAGATTTCAGGTATCCGCAACTATACGGCATATTTTCAGCTACTTGCATGCGTTTCCCGAAATTATCACGTACCTTTGTACCCCCGTTATAGAATTACTTAATTATGAACCTGAATACTCCGGTAGAAATTCCATCTGGATTCATCCCTATCAGCCATGCCCAGCAACTGCTGATTATGGGTTCCTGCTTCGCAGAGAACATCGGAACCCTGCTTGCTGAAAATAAATTCCAGATCGACATCAATCCATTTGGTATCTTATATAATCCACGATCCGTCTCAATGGCTTTGCGCGAAATCATCAGCCAAAAGCAGTACAAAGCATCCGATCTGTTTCTGCATCGCGAATGTTGGCACAGCCCGATGCATCACGGTTCTTTCTCCGCCGCTACCCTTGAAGATACCTTACGGAATATCCAAGCCCGTCTGGAACAGGCACATAAAGAGCTGAAACAACTTGACCGGCTTATGCTGACCTTCGGCACCGCATACGTATACGAACAAAAAGAGACAGGAAAGGTAGTAGCCAACTGCCACAAATTGCCTGAAAAGAGTTTTATACGCCGCCGCCTTGAGATAGACGAGATAGTAGAAGACTATACCCTGCTGTTGGACGAATTGCTCTCTTTGAATCCTCAACTAAAAATCTTGTTCACAGTCAGCCCCATTCGCCACATACGAGACGGAATGCATGCCAACCAGCTCAGTAAAAGCGTGCTGCTGCTTGCCATAGACCGGCTGATGCAACGTTATCCACAGGTCACTTGCTACTTCCCTTCTTATGAAATAGTATTGGATGAACTTCGGGACTATCGCTTCTATGCAGATGATATGGTACACCCATCCACGTTGACCGTCAATTATCTATGGGAGCGTTTTTCGGAGACTTTCTTCACCCCCGAAACCCAAAACCTGATCAAAGAGTGTGAAACGATACGAAAAGCGATTGCGCACAAACCTTTCCATCCCGAGTCGGAAGAGCATAAAAGATTTTTAGGACAAATTGTGTTAAAAATAGAACGACTTAACGGAAAATACCCGTACTTAGATTTCGAAAAAGAAACAAACATGTGCCGACTGGCGCTTCAATAAATGTGCAAACATGCCAATGCTTTAATATTATGTCATATACAATTGAATCAATCGTTGAAAAAATAGGTGCACGGCGCCTGGGAAACAAGCCTGCTGCCATCGACTGGCTACTGACCGACAGCCGTTCGCTATGTTTTCCGGAAGAGACCCTCTTTTTTGCCATTCCCACCAAAAGGAACAACGGCGCACGCTACATCCCCGATCTTTATGAACGGGGAGTACGCAATTTTGTAGTCACAAGCGAAGATTTCAAAGGGCTCACCATGGACAGTGAGCAACTGAAAGTGACAATGGCTCAGGAATGCAATTTCCTTATTGTCCCCAATACTTTAAAGGCACTTCAGAAATTGGCCGAGCAGCACCGTGGTTCCTTCCAGATTCCGGTAGTCGGCATTACGGGCAGCAATGGAAAGACCATTGTAAAAGAATGGCTTCACCAATTGCTCAGTCCCGACCGGGTTATCGTGCGTTCACCACGCAGCTACAATTCGCAAATCGGTGTTCCGTTGTCTGTCTGGCAAATGAACGAAGAATCCGAACTGGGCATTTTCGAAGCCGGCATTTCCGAAATGGGCGAAATGCGCCCGTTGCAGAATATGATTAAGCCAACGATAGGTATCCTGACCAACATTGGCGGGGCACATCAGGAAAACTTCTTTTCGCTGCAAGAGAAGTGCATGGAGAAACTAAGCCTGTTCAAAGACTGCGATGTAGTCATTTACAATGGCGACAACGAGATGATAAGCAACTGCGTAGGAAAATCGATGCTGACTGCCCGTGAAATCGCGTGGAGCATGAGAGATATCGAACGTCCGCTCTACATCAGCAGGATTGAAAAGAAAGAGGACCATACCGTCATCTCCTATCGCTATCTGGAAATGGACAATACGTTCTGCATCCCCTTTATCGACGATGCATCCATCGAGAACTCCCTGAACTGCCTCGCTGCCTGCCTGTACCTGATGGTACCGGCCGACCAGATCACCGAACGTATGGCTCGCCTTGAACCTGTGGCTATGCGCCTTGAAGTGAAAGACGGAAAGAATAACTGCATCCTGATCAATGATAGTTATAACTCTGACCTTGCCTCTCTGGATATCGCTCTCGATTTTCTTTACCGGCGTTCGCAATCGAAAGGTTTAAAGCGTACTCTCATCCTTTCGGACATCCTGGAAACCGGACAAAGCACGACAACGCTCTACCGCAAAGTCGCGCAATTGGTTCACAGCCGGGGCATTGAAAAAATTATCGGTGTAGGTGCCGAGATATCTTCATGCGCATCAAAATTTGATATAGAAAAGTATTTCTTTCCCGATACCAAAGCACTGCTGAGATCAGATGTAATAAAGAAACTCAGAAATGAAATCATCCTGATAAAAGGCTCTCGCAACTTCGGTTTCGATCTCGTTTCGGAAGAACTGGAGCTGAAGGTACACGAAACTATTTTGGAAGTAAACTTAGGGGCTATGGTAGCCAACCTGAATCATTACCGCTCGATGCTCAAACCGGAAACCAAAATGGTTTGTATGGTGAAAGCATCCGCTTACGGAGCCGGTTCATACGAAATAGCCAAAACCCTTCAGGAACATCACGCTGACTATCTGGCAGTGGCCGTAGCCGATGAAGGTTCCGACCTTCGCAAAGCAGGTATCACGGCCTCCATTATCATCATGAACCCCGAGCTGACTGCTTTCAAAACCATGTTCGACTATAAGCTGGAACCGGAAGTATACAATTTCCATCTGCTCGACGCACTGATAAAGGCTGCGGAAAAAGAAGGGATAACCAACTTCCCCATTCACGTAAAACTGGATACAGGCATGCACCGATTGGGATTCGAAGAGAAAGATATCCCTCAATTGATTCGCCGGCTGAAGAATCAGAATGCGTTGATTCCCCGTTCGGTCTTTTCGCATTTTGTAGGCAGCGACTCTCCCCAGTTCGATGCCTTTACCCGACAGCAAATAGAACGATACGAAAAACTGTCGAAGGAGCTGCAAGATGCGTTCTCCCACAAAATATTGCGCCATATCTGCAACACGGCCGGTATCGAACGCTTCCCCGGTGCGCAGTTCGACATGGTTCGTCTTGGCATCGGATTGTATGGAATCAGTCCGATCGATAACTCAATCATTAACAACACGAGCACCCTGAAAACAACGATTCTCCAAATACGGGAAGTAGCAGAAGAGGACACTGTAGGTTACAGCCGTAAAGGACATTTGGTACGCCCCTCCCGTATCGCTGCTATACCCATCGGATATGCCGATGGTCTGAGCCGCCATTTGGGATGCGGACATGGCTACTGCCTTGTCAATGGCAAAAAAGCCCCATACGTAGGAAATATCTGCATGGACGTGTGTATGATCGACGTAACGGATATTGATTGCCGGGAAGGTGATCAAGCCATCATCTTTGGTGACGAATTGCCGATAACCGTCTTATCGGATGCGCTCGAAACCATCCCTTATGAAGTATTGACAGGCATTTCAACCCGGGTCAAGAGAGTATATTATCAAGATTAACTCCAAAAGATTCAGTCGAAAAAGTGAAAAGTAACGGACATTAACCTCCTCTTGCTTTTCACTTTTCGTTTTTATGAGCCCGGTTTTCGCTTTTATGATTCTGCCTTTCTTTTTTCATTCAAAATAGTCTATCTTTGCACACGAACTAATACAATACCGTTATGACAAACCTTTTTTTATTAGGATTCATGCCCAGTGGTTCCGAATGGATTATCATCCTGTTGGTTATACTCTTACTTTTTGGTGGTAAAAAGATTCCCGAACTGATGCGCGGGCTCGGCAAAGGAGTGAAAAGCTTTAAAGAAGGGGTGAACGAAGCCAAAGAGGAAATAAACAAGGCAAAAGAAGAAATCGACGAACCGGAAAACAAGGAAAAGAAAAACAACTGATATCCCGCTTTATTTTCGTTTCTTGCATCTACCCATAGGACGAAAGATACTGCTTCTTTTTTCACGGTATTAAAGACAGAACGAAAGTAAACTTCAACCGCCTTTCTCGTACAATGGCAGAAATTAAAGAACTGACTTTTTGGGATCATCTGGATGAACTGCGCCGGGTGTTGTTTCGAATTATAGGTGTATGGTTTGTTTTGGCTATAGGCTATTTCATTGCTATGCCCTATCTGTTCGACCACGTCATTCTGGCCCCCTGCCACAACGATTTCATTTTTTACCATCTTCTGCGGGACATCGGACAGGCATTCGACCTTACCGATGACTTCTTTACCCGTGAGTTTAAAGTCAAGCTGGTAAACATCAATCTGGCAGCACCTTTTTTTATTCACATGTCCACCGCTTTCTGGATGTCTGTAGTCACTGCCACACCTTATTTGTTTTTCGAGATATGGCGTTTCATCCGTCCTGCCCTTTACCCTAACGAACGGAAAGGAGTCCGCAAAGCCCTGACCATCGGCACGGTCATGTTTTTTATCGGAGTCCTTTTAGGTTATTTCATGGTCTATCCGCTCACCCTTCGTTTTCTCTCTACCTATCAACTCAGCGTAGAAATAGAGAATCAGATCTCCCTGAATTCTTATATAGATAATTTTATGATGCTGGTGCTCTGCATGGGGCTGGCTTTCGAATTGCCTTTGGTAACCTGGTTGCTTTCTTTGCTTGGATTGGTAAACAAATCATTCCTACGAAAATACCGGAGACATGCCATTGTCCTGATTGTCATTGCTGCCGCTGTCATTACTCCAACAGGAGACCCTTTCACGCTCAGCATCGTAGCTATCCCCCTCTATCTGCTTTATGAAATGAGCATATTGATGATTAAAGACAAAAAAGAAACATAATTATAAATATATCAAACTCTAATTGTAGTATGAAATATTTCTATGCCTTCTTAGGCTTATCGCTTCTGTTTATGAGCTGTTCTTCTTCTGAAACAAAGCCTAAAGATATTATTGAAATAAATATGCCGTTACAACAGGATGATAATATAGTCAAACTGTCCACAATAATAGATTCCATATATTATCTTCCCTTGGAAACTGATGATAGATATCTTATTGGAAACATCGATAAATTAATAGTCACCGATGATTTTTTCTATGTTATCGACAAGGATATCAGCCTTTCAATTTTCTGCTTCAACAAAAAGGGAGAATTCATTAGAAAAATAGGAAACCGAGGCGCTTCTAATAAAGAATATATCTCTATTACAGACGTAAATGTTTATCATGAAAACGTTTATATCTGGGATGGCAGTTCTAAGAAATTATTAATCTACAAGTCCAATGGGACTTTGTAAGTTTCATATCATCGGATTATGCAGCAGAAGCAATAGCCATCTTGGATGATTCCCAAATTGCTTTTTATGGTGATTACAAACATAATTACAAATTTAAAAATAGAGGGAAATATCCCAACTTATTAACTATCAATCTAAACAATAAGAAAACAAATGCCGATTTGTTCTATGAAGAAACCCTATCCACCACCAGTATCACTAGTTTACCTAATAATATTTCCAATAATAAATATCTCATCATACCTTTAAACGACACGATATATTAAATCTCTTCATCCGGAGTGAAAAGAAAATACGTTATAAATTACCGGCAAAAATACAAAAAAGAAAAAGAGAATTACATAGAAAGATTAAAAAGAGAAAAAGTAACAGTAGACGAAGCAATAGCTGGAGAAGGAGCTCAATTTCCTATTACTAATGTTTTCTTCGAGGGAAATAGCTTCTCCTACTTCTTTTACCAGATGGGGTATCATTTTTATTTCGGTTTTTATTACCCGGAATCTCAAACTTATATTGAAGCTTCTGCATACAAGAAAAATCCTATAAAAAATGACATGGATGGTCTCGCTCGGTTTTTACCTCGTACTGTTCATGGAGATTTTCTTTATTGCGCAATGGATCCTTCCGCAATTCTCGAACACACTGAATTGATTCCAATATCTGAAAAGAACAAACTACAGAAACTAAAATCAGAAGACAATCCGGTTATTGTTGCTATGAAAATAAAAAGACAATAGAATTATGTAAAAGATTGGTAGCATTTTTATTATTGTCCTATTGGACTTTTATACATCACTGAATTTTGCTTTTCAAAAAACGATCAACTGAAAAAAGGTGTAGGTATGAAAGAAAGCCAAATAAGAAGTATAGCTATGAATACGACCTCTTTATACACCTCTTCAAAAAAAGACATGATCAGTATTAATAAAATAAACCTCTAAAAACAACAGTATGAAACGTAAATTTCTTTATTTAATCATGATACTATTCATGGCATTAATTGGAGCTTCTTGCAATAATAGCGAAGAATATGATGGAATAGATGGCATTCTTGAAACTAATGTCGAGATCAAGGAAGTAGCTTGCCATTCTGATTCAAAAAAGGATGAAACGGTTTTGGTTTCTTCTTTTTCTGATCTGAAAAGTTTTCAAGTGGAATATTCCAAATATTCAAATGATTTGCCCTTGATAGATTGGAGTAAACAGACTTTGTTAGTTGCAGAAGTCTATACAAATACATTAATGGACAAATGCAATGTATCCGTATATAGAGGAAAAAACAAGTTTACTTTATCAATAGATGTGCTACGAGAGGAATTAATGTCTATGGCATTCGACGCAAAGGCTTATATCATCGTTTTAAATCAGCCGAATGTCGATACAAAAGATATCAAAATACATTTTAATCCACACGCTAAAAAGGAATAATCGGACTTTATCGTCCGATTTGCCCTCCTTCACCATCGATAAACACAGAGTTTACTCCTTCCTACCAATACAACCTATATCGTGGTTTTTCCTGTTCAGTATCATTTGTCTTTATCTATTTTATGAAAAGAGTATAGTAAACAAGAACGGATAAGTTAAGAAAACATAATAACATTGTTTAATTTTGAATAAATGAATCATTTTTTTATAATTGTAACATCAGAATTAAAAACTTAAAATCATGAAAAAAATCGTCATTCCATTCGTCATTATGCTAATAAGCATAAACGTTTATTTCGTTCAACAATCCAATCAAAAAGTAACAGAATCCCAAACAAGACTCAATGATTTTTTTGAATTATCCGCATTTGCTGATGATGGTGAAACTGCCGGACCAGGAGATTACGGTTGCGGAGGTAATCCAACTTTCATAAAAGACAAAGCTTTAAAGTCTTTTGCTTGCCCTAATTTAGAAACCCATAAAGCATGTGGCAAAGAAGAGCAAGTTTGTTGTGACCCTTCTAAAGGTACTGATTGCAAAGGCCTTTTATAACGAATCAACATCATACTATTATTCATGGATTTTTTATGTTCTTATTACCTCACATAAAAAATCCATGTTTTCATTTTAGATTCACTTTTATTCATTATTTATGAAAAATATATTTTTCGTCATACTATTGCTTATTTACTTATGGGGATGCTCACAGCCTATCCCTATAGACAATCAAAACCTTATTATAATAAATGCTCCGGTAAAAAAAGAATCTAATATAAAATTATCCTCACTCGTTGACTCAATATATTATATTCCTTTAGAAACTAAAGATGAATTTCTAATAGGAAACATTGATAAACTTATAGTAACAGACAAAAAAATTTATGTTTTAGATAAAAACATTACTACTGCCACATATTGTTTCGATCAAAAAGGTAAGTTTATCAGAAAGATAGGAAATAGAGGTGCCTCTGATAAAGAATATATATCAATAACCGACATAAATATTCATAATGGGAAAATGTATATTTGGGACGGAGATGTCAATAAACTACTAATATACAATTCAAATGGGGAATATATTAAGACAATAACATCCAAATATTCAGCTGAGACATTTGCTGTTATTAACGATTCAGAAATAGCTTTTTATGGTGATTATAAACACAACCATCTGTTTTTGGAAGAGGACCAATATCCCAACCTACTATTCCTCAATACCCGAAACAAGGACAGTAAATCAGATCTATTTTTCAGTTCAGAATTATCAACCTCAGGAATTTGGGGATTGCCCAATAATCTAACAAACAACAAAAATTTAATTATTCCATTAAATGACACAATCTATCAAATTTTAGATTCATTTCATTTAAAGAGAAAATTCGTTATGAATTATGGAGAGAATTATCAAAAAGCTCAAAGAGAATACATAAAAAAACTAAAATCTGAAAGTGTGTCTGTTGATGAGGCTATGAATATGCTGGGAGATGGAGCACAATTTCCTGTATTGACAGCCTACTATGAAGGTAGTTATTTTTCCTATTTCTTCTATAGAATTGGGTTTCATGCATTCTTCGGATTTTATTATCCGGAATCTCAAACTTATATTGAGGCTTCTGCATACCAAAAAAGTCCTATAGAAAATGACATGGATGGTCTCGCTCGTTTCTTACCTTATGCAGTCCATAAAAATACTCTTTACAGTATAATGGAGCCTTCTTCAATTATGGGTCACACAGAATTAATTCCCGCATCTGAAAAAGTAAAGTTAGAAAAACTGACTTTAGAAGATAACCCTGTAATCGTTGCCATAAAAATGAAAAAAATTTAAGACCATGAAAAGAATAAGTAGTATTTGCATTATCGTCTTATTAATTCTATTATGTATTAGTGAGTTTTCACTCTTCCAGAAAAACAATCACTTACGAAAATTGGTAAGCACAAAAGAGAATCAAATAGGAAGTTTAGCTATGGACAAAGATTTGCTTTTAAATAATATGCAAATGCAATATGCTAACAATGGATACCAATTAAATGACTTTCTACTAACAAATATCACTGGATCTACTTTAAAACTATCCAATCTACTAGATGATCATTATAAAATTATTTTCAGGTTTTCATATTTACATTGCTCCTCTTGCGTTGAATTTGAACTAAAAAACATTATAGAAATCGCCGAAAGGATACCTAAAGACAGAATTATCATCATTGCTGAATATGATAATAAAAGAGGATTTTCTGCTTTTACGAAAGCACACAATATCACTTTACCCATTTATTTTTTAAGTGAGAATACCCATGCCGATAATATCCTGCAAGACGAGAATATCCCCTATGTATGTTTGATGGATAAAAAAATGAAAATTGAACATTTGTTTATTCCCATCAAGGAAGTTCCTATTTATTCAGAACGTTATTACCACCACATCATTCAACGATATTTCTAAGAGATTCATAGGATTCTCACTCTATTTGTCTATTTTTGCTGTATGGAAAATGAGGTAAACGAATCTTTTGAAATCCTGCTTGCAGCCTGTCGGACAGCAGATAGCAATCTGGCGATGGCTTACAAACAGTTGCGTGATTTGCTCGAACGATTGTGCCGGGCACAAATGCAGGATGAAAGTCTTCAGATGACTGACCTTTCGGCACGGATCAGTTTTGTGTCGGCACGGGCAGGGCTGACAATTGTTGAACAAAACCGATTACACACTTTTCGCCTGACCTCAAACGCTATTCTCAATCGAAAAGAGGAACCTGTACGCGAAAAACTGCTGCGGGATGCCAAGACACTTGCTTTCTTTATACGTAAACTTTACGAAGTCGAGATTCCCGGCGAACTCTACCGCTTGCTGCCTCGTGCCGACGCGACGTACCTCGTAGCACCTCCGGCTAAAAAGCGAATAGAACGAATGCGTGTATGCTATCAATATGCCGACGAGCAGTATCTATATGTAACTCCGGTCGATACCATTGCTGACGAATATCTGAGGATACGTTATAATGTGCCGCAAATCAACGAGGAGTTTGCTCAAACCTGCGAAATTTTATGGTGCCATGCACAACTCAACCTACTTGATGTGGCCATTGACGAAACCGGTGTCCTGACTCCTTCGTTCATCGTACTCGAACCGGATTACTTAATCGACATCAGTTCGTTGGCAGAATGTTTTCGTGATTACGGACATCATCCCGCCAACTATGTACTGGCGCGTCTCCAACCCATCGAAAATGCCCGCCCGTTACTGCTGGGAAACATAGCCAACCTCTTCCTGGACGAATGGATTCATGCTGAAAACGAGCCGGACTACAGAGAGTGTATGCAAAAAGCCTTTCGCCGTTACCCGATTGAACTGGCTGCCTGCACCGACCTACGTGACAGAGAGAAGGAACGACAGTTCTTTGACGATTGCAAACTACACTTCGAACATATCCGCGAAGTGGTGACAGACACTTTCCGCGCGCCGGGTTATGAATTGGATAAGACCGATGCAGTGCTCGAGCCCTCGTACATTTGCGAAGCATTGGGACTGCAAGGACGATTGGACTACATGCAGCGTGACATGTCATCGTTTATTGAGATGAAATCGGGGAAAGCAGACGAATTCTCTATCCGCAACAAAGTAGAGCCCAAAGAAAACAATAAAGTACAAATGCTGCTCTACCAGGCAGTACTGCAATACTCGATGGGAATGGACCATCACCGGGTAAAAGCCTATCTGCTCTACACACGCTACCCTTTACTTTATCCGGCACGTCCGTCGTGGGCCATGGTGCGCCGGATCATCAATCTGCGCAACCGGATCGTATCTGATGAATATGGAATCCAGTTACGAAACAGTGTGGAATACACTGCCTCCAAACTCCAAGCCATACGTTCCGACATACTCAACGAACGAGGATTATCCGGCCGGTTCTGGGAACAATATCTCCGCCCGTCCATCGATAATCTATCGCAGAAGCTAACTTCACTTACCCCGCTGGAACAGTCGTACTTCTATGCACTCTATAATTTCATAACCAAAGAGTTATATACTTCCAAGTCCGGAGATGTCGATTACGAAGGACGTACCGGCGCAGCCGCCTTGTGGCTATCTACCCTGACAGAGAAATGCGAAACCGGTGAGATTCTTTACGATCTGCGCATCAAAGAGAATCATGCTGCCGATGAACATAAAGCATATATCCTCCTTGAACAAAAGAAAGACGGTTCCGGAGAAAATAAACTATTCCCGGAACCTAACGAAATATCCTCTGAGGTAGAAAAGGAGGCACAGGCCTTGCCCAACTTCCGTCAGGGGGATGCCATTGTACTTTATGAACGCAATCGGAACGAAGATAACGTCACCAATAAGATGGTATTCAAAGGTAATATTGAATTCATCACAGAAGGAGAGATAGGCATACGCCTGCGTGCCACTCAACAGAATAGTTCCGTACTTCCGCCGGACAGCCTCTATGCGATAGAGCATGACACCATGGATACTACCTTCCGGAGTATGTATCAGGGACTATCAGCTTTCGCTTCGGCAACAAAAGAACGGCGTGACCTTTTACTGGCACAACGAATGCCCGAATTTGAGTACGGGCTTGACAAACAGATTCTAACCGCTCCGGATGATTTTACACGGGTCACACTAAAAGCACTGGCTGCCAAAGACTTTTTCCTATTGGTAGGACCGCCGGGAACGGGCAAGACCTCATGCGCCTTGAAAAAAATGGTGGAAACTTTCCATTGCGAAGCGCAGACCCAAATCCTCCTGCTCTCGTATACAAACCGGGCTGTGGACGAAATCTGTAAAGCCATCTCATCCATTCGGCCGGAGGTCGACTTTATTCGTGTCGGCAGTGAGCTGTCTTGTGACGAAGCTTACCGGCATCATCTGATTGAAAACGAACTTTCTCTTTGTACCCGTCGCTCGGAAGTAGCAGAACGCATCGCCCGTTGCCGTATCTTTGTAGGCACAGTTGCTTCCATCTCCGGAAAACCCGAACTGTTTCGCCTGAAGAGATTCGATGTAGCCATTATTGATGAAGCGACCCAAATCCTGGAACCTCAACTATTAGGTATCCTATGTGCCCGGAGCGAAAATGGAGAGAATGCCGTCGGTAAGTTCATACTGATCGGTGATCATAAACAATTGCCTGCTGTCGTATTGCAAAATACCGAACAATCGGAAATCTATGATGAAAGCTTACGTACCGCCGGACTGAAGAATCTCAAGGATTCTCTTTTCGAACGCCTTTACCGCACCGTACAAGCCTCTTCCGGGGATCTGCTTCCCGACTCAGTATCGGCATCGGCTCCGAACCATCGCTCCTTCGACATGCTTTGCAAACAAGGACGTATGCATCCGGAAGTAGCTCATTTTGCCAATCAGGCATTTTATGAAGGACGCCTGTTACCGGTGGGATTGCCTCATCAAATGGAAGACAACCCAGATGTGCAACGAATGATTTTTCTACCTTCCGAACCCGAACCTCGAGGTACATCGGCCAAAGTCAACCATTCCGAAGCACGGATCGTCGCCCGAATCGCAGCCGACGTTTACCGGCAATATGGTGGAACATTCGACGGAATGCGTACCCTGGGTATCATTACCCCCTATCGGAGCCAAATCGCATTAATAAGAAAAGAAATTGTCAAAATGGGCATTCCGGAACTAAACTCCATTTTAGTCGATACGGTAGAAAGGTTTCAAGGCAGCGAACGGGATGTGATAATCTACTCTTTCTGTGTGAACTATCCTTATCAACTCCGTTTCCTTTCCAACCTGACAGAGGAAAACGGAGTATTAATAGACCGAAAACTAAATGTCGCATTGACAAGAGCACGCAAGCAAATGTTTATCACCGGGGTTCCCCGATTATTGGAACAAAACCCTATTTATGACAGTTTGATAAAATTAATAAAACGACAGAAACCATTATCTTAATTTTGCAGTCCTTAGCTTTTATTCTTTCTTTCTGAACTTCGTTAACACCTCAGTGTATTACAAACCGCTATATTTGCACTACGTTTTTTTCATAGAGATTTAGATTTAAGGTTAGAAGAATTGTGGAAGTCGTGAGACTTCCCTTTTTTTCATCTTAAAGTTTACTTTCTTTTTGAGCAAAAGCATAAAAAGAAAGTAAACCTAAAAAGCCCCTTCGTGAGAAGAGGCTTTTTTTATATCCTATCGTCAGAAATCACCACAGAGGACACGGAGGACACAGAGTTTTAATTTCTTGCTTAGTATATTAAAGAAAATATTCTCTGTGTCCTCCGTGTCCTCTGTGGTAAATCAAATTCAAAGCAGTATAGAATTATACACTTACGGGATGAATCCTAACGTAATCATTCCTCCCATACCAGATAGGCCGAAACCAACCAGTGGTTCAATTTATTGCCATCCACCGCCTGAGCTTCGGGAATACTGACTGTAAAAGTATGCTTGCCAGGAGCAAGTGTACCGATAACAGCTTCTTCGGGCACAACATCCGAACCAGGACACCAGTTGGAACGGGATAGATCTGAAGAAGCCAGAGGCTCTTCCACTTCTTTCTCCGTATATCCTTTCTCGCCAATATAAGAAGCCAGGCGCTTAATCAACCAAACACCGGTGGCCGGATTGAAACGACGGAAAGAAGCACAATCATCACGCCAAGGGATGAAGTTGAGCACCTCTTTTCCATCTATAGAAATGATATTACGTTTTTGCACAAATTCATCTCCCCCGCTATGTCCGCCATGTCCGGTCACTATATATTTTAACCGGATGTTTTTGGCACCCTTCGGAACTGTAAAATCGGTAGATACATCCCTCCGGGCAAAGATATCGGGATAACTTTGTCCCATGTAGTAAACCGTATTCATCAACGGCTCCACATGACGTTTTGGAAGTACGTCACAAGCCAGGCGACTCTCTTTCACATCGATATCCGCATTGACCAAATATCCTTCAGAAGTCCAGGTATCGATATAAATACCGACATAAGCTTCGCCTTCAAGCAACGGATAAAGATCGGTTATATCTTGTTGCCAAGTAACATTGCTTTCCCACTTGGGGATATAAACCGGACGGCGCTTACTGCTCAGCGAATCATTATTATTGCTGTAGTACCCCACACCGAATGGAGTCATGAAACGCATCAACTCTACTGTAGGCAAATAGTCTTTTCCGGAAACGATACCTACCATTTTTTCCAGCTTCAAGCTATCTACCGGCGGAAACTTCGCACCATCACGAGCGATTGTCAACAGATTGACAGCTGATGACTTGGGCAACACAAAACAAGAACCCGACTTATCCCAGCGATCACCGTTGGAAGCAAGGGTAATCTTTAGGTTCACCGACACATTTCGTTTGTATGCAGGAAGAGTTATCTTCTTCAGGATGATACGTCCGTTGACCAGATGATATACACCTGATTCATCCGGCCCGTTATAATTATTAGGATACGTATCAGGAGAGAAACGTACATTCACATTCTCAAATACCGGAACGTGAAGGTCGCCTTTGGCAGGCAGGTTCTTATGTCCTCCCGCCCAAAGCTGAACAGAAAGGAATAGAAAAACGAATAAAGAAGTTAATCTGAAATTCATAAAGGTTTATTTTTTAATTACTTTCAATCACTTGCCCCACTCCACGATAAAGCTTGATAGGACCATCGAGTAACACAGCAATCACAGTGATCTGCTCATCCTGCACACGTTCGGGAATATCGATATAGAGGTTTCCCGGCACCTCACTCCAATAGTTCTTGTTATAAACCTTGTATGGCAACATAGCTCCGTTACCCACTACCCATACACGGTTCACCTTATTGACAAGCCCTTTCACCTCAATCGGTCCGTTTGGCTTATAAGGTAAGTAAAGGTAAAGAATATCGCCTGCTTTATTCAGTGTGGTATACCCTTGAAAATGCTCACATGGAATACCGGCACGGGTCTCGTAGATAGCTTCCTTATGCTTCTTCGTCCAACGTCCGAACTCTTTCAGAACAGCAATCTGTTCAGCAGGAATAGTTCCATCTTCTTTCGGTCCTATATCCAGAAGCAGATTACCACCCATGCTGAGGCAATCGACAAAAGTACGCAGCAGCATGAACGGAGTTTTATAATTGGTATCAGCATGTTGATAGCCCCACGAATCGTTCATGGTCATGCAAAGTTCCCAATATTTATCGGCAGGGCGAACCACAGGAACTCCTTGCTCGGGTGTGGCATAATCGCCATATCCCTGGATACGGGAGTTTACTATAACATTCGGATTAGTGGAACGCAGCAAATTGATGATCCCTTTCGAATCCCAGGCTTCAGCGGTTTGTTCCCAGTCTCCGTCGAACCAATAAAGATCGGGCTTCCAGGTTTTATTCAGTTCAGAAAGCTGTCCGAAATTGAAGTTAACAAACTTAGCCCAACGATCCGGATCGTTTTTGTAACGTACTTCCGTGCGGGTTTTATTAGGATAATCGGGATGCGACCAGTCGAGCAACGAATAGTAAAATCCAAGTTTCAATCCTTGTTTGCGCACCTCCTTCACAAAAGGAGCAATCAGGTCACGCCCGGCAGGAGTGCTTTTCACGGTACTCAAGTCACCCACCTTCGTATCCCAAAGAGCTACACCATCATGATGCTTGGTAGTGATGACGGTGTAACGGGCACCACTTTCCTTAATCAGTTTCACCCATTCCTGAGGATTGTAGGCCGATGCCGTAAATCCTTTCTCCTGAGCCATGTACTCTTCATAAGGAAGGTAATTGTTGAAAAATGACCAGCTCTCAGATACTCCGTTCACAGCATAGATTCCCCAATGAATAAAGATTCCTAACTTGGCCTGGGAGAACCATTCCATTCTTTTCTCTTTCTGAGCAGCCGTTTCCTCAGTAGGAGTCGTTTGGGCGTTCAGCCCAAACCCTAAGAGAAACAAGGCAATAAGGGTAATGATCAATCGGTTGTTTTTCATTTTATTTTAATTATGTTTTGTCTCAATTAAGGCAAAGATAAAATTTCTATCTTGAAATACAAAATAAAAGGAAAAACATAAAAACGAACCGCACATCCTCTGCCTATACCACAATCCGGACCAAATCCGGAATCAGCGCCCTGAGTTATTCATATATTATTTACATTTCAAGCTTCATTAAAGTCTATTTCGTATTGGAAGTACTCCAACGCATCCCAAGAAAGTAAGTCCGGTCTATTTTCAAATCAAACGTATCTCCTATTTTTCAGAAAAACAAACCGTGTGCGAAAACAACATTTATTGTGTTCGATAACGTATTTATTCTTCCTTTTTATGAATTTATCATAAAATAATCTCTGAAAGTATGAAAATAAGTAGCCAATATCATTGGATAACATCAAATAATGCGTATTTTTGGCTCCGAAACAAAACCGGAAAATTTTAAATCAAATAGTATGAATACACTCCAAAACACTGTGGGGAAAATGACAAACTACAGATGGACAATTTGCGCCATGTTATTTTTCGCGACAACAATAAACTACCTCGACCGCCAGGTGCTATCGTTGACCTGGGATGAATTTATCAAACCCGAGTTCCACTGGGACGAATCACATTACGGCATTATAACTTCTGTGTTTTCCATTGTATATGCCATTTGTATGCTTTTTGCCGGCCGGTTTATCGACTGGATGGGTACTAAGAAAGGCTATCTCTGGGCTATCGGTGTATGGTCGGTAGGTGCCTGCATGCATGCATTTTGTGGAGTTGTGACCGAAGAGTATGTAGGCATGCATAGTGCAGCCGAACTGATAGCGGCCACAGGCGATGTAGTGGTAATACTCGCCACTATAAGCATGTATTGTTTTCTGGTTGCACGCTGCATCCTGGCACTTGGTGAAGCGGGTAACTTTCCGGCTGCCATTAAAGTAACGGCCGAATATTTCCCGAAAAAGGATCGGGCATATGCCACTTCCATTTTCAATGCCGGTGCCTCTATCGGCGCTCTGATTGCTCCTTTAAGCATTCCATTACTGGCCAAAGCCTGGGGATGGGAAATGGCGTTTGTTATCATCGGTGCCCTCGGTTTCATATGGATGGGGTTCTGGGTATTCATGTATACAGCTCCTTCTAAAAGCAGATCCGTAAACAAAACAGAACTCGAATATATCGAACAAGACAAACAGGAGAACGGAACAATACCCGCAAAAGAAGATAAGGAAAAGAAAGGCATGACTTTCCGGCAATGTTTTATGTATAAACAAACCTGGGCTTTTGCATTCGGCAAGTTCATGACGGATGGAGTATGGTGGTTTTTCCTCTTTTGGACACCCTCCTACCTGAGCACTCAATTTGATATAAAAACCTCCGAAGGATTGGGGCGGGCACTGATTTTCACTCTTTACGCAATTACAATGCTGTCCATCTATGGTGGAAAGATTCCCACGATTATCATTAATAAAACGGGACTAAACCCGTATGCAGCCCGCATGAGAGCTATGCTGATTTTCGCCTTCTTCCCTCTGTTGGTACTACTCGCCCAACCACTGGGAACCATCTCCCCCTGGCTTCCGGTTATCATGATCGGCATCGGAGGTGCTGCCCATCAATCCTGGTCCGCCAATATATTTTCTACTGTAGGTGATATGTTTCCCAAAAGCGCTATCGCCAGCATTACCGGTATCGGCGGCATGGCAGGTGGAGTGGGTTCGATGATTCTCCAATATTCAGCCGGTAAGCTGTTTGTACATGCAGATATAACTCAAATGGCATTTATGGGCTTCGTCGGTAAACCGGCCGGGTACTTTATAATTTTCTGCATCTGTTCGGTAGCCTACCTCGTTGGATGGATTGTGATGAAGGCATTGGTTCCCAAGTATAAACCCATCATATTGGATTAAAAACAAGCACATAGCAGACTGAAATAAAGAGTTAATTCTTCCCCCCTGTTCAGGAACGAAGAATTAACTCTTTATTTACTTTCCATGTATTTTGAAGGAGGTACACCAAACTGTTCCGTAAAGTGCTTTCTCAACGTCCGGGCATCGCTGAATCCTACCATTTCGGAGATTTCCTGAATGGAATAACGATTCTCCATAATCAATGAAGCAGCTTTACTTACCCGTATACTTCGAATCATATCGACTACAGATAACTCACTACGCTGCTTTACCTTCCGATACAAAGTAGGCTGGCTCATGTGAAGTTGCTCGGCTAACATCTTGACATTAAAATTATCATCAGACAGATTCTTCTCAATCACATTAATAAGTTTCTGCATAAATACGTCATCTTCATCTTCAGCCGGCTCCTGCTTCAACATCAAAGCTTTGGTATAAATCCGTTTCAAGCGTTCGCGTTGAAGAATCAGATTCTCCACTTTCGCTTTCAACACTTCCGGATTGAAAGGCTTCATCATATAGTCGTCCGCCCCGCTACGAGAACCTTGCAGTACATCTGCATCTTCTGCCCTGGCTGTCAACATCAGGATAGGAATATGGGCTGTCTCTTGTCGTTCGCGTATCTCCCGGCAACAAGCAAATCCATCTTTGACTGGCATCATCACGTCCGAAATAATTAAATCGGGAATTTCTTTTGTGGCAACTTGAATACCTTCTTCACCATCGGCAGCCTCAAGTACCGTGTATTTTGCTACAAACAAGGAACGGATATACTGACGTACATCTACATTGTCTTCAATAATCAGAAGCGTTTTTTTAGTGACCGGAACCTCCCCTTCAGTGTTTTCCTGTACGGATAAGGGTTGAAATTGCGGCTCCATTTCATGTTTATGATAATCTACCACTTCGTATAAGTCACCGATAAAATGAGATTTACCTTCCGGTATCAATAGAACAAACGTAGAACCTTTCCCAGGTTCACTATCAAGAGTGACTTGTCCATGATGCAGATCCATCGTATTTTTCACAATCCGCAATCCAATACCGACTTTGGTCGAAAAAGCCGGTGAATTATCGCCGGTGATGAAAGAATCAAAAATACGTTTTTGCAATTCATCCGGAATTCCCGTTCCCGTATCTGATACTGTTATCCGGCAAAAACCCTTTCCATCCCGCTCCATGCGGGTCAGAGAAAGCAAAACTTCTCCGTTTGGCGAAGTATATTTAAAAGCATTGGATAACAGGTTACTGACTGATGAAGTTATTTTCTCCGTATCAATCCACAGATAAACAGGATCATCCGGGAGCTGTACATTGAACGTAAATCCCTTCACTCCTGCCATTTGGCGGAATGACTCAGCTACCTCCTTTACTAATCCTACAATATCCGCTTCCGACAAACGAAGTTTCACCATTCCGGCTTCTATTTTCTGTACATAGAGTAATTGATCGACCAGCGTATGCAACGAAGTTCCGTTTTTATACATGGTATATAGTTTGCTATATAACGGATCGGAAGCTTTAATATACTGCAACAGCTCTTGTAGAGGTGAGAGAATCAAAGTCAATGGAGTGCGCAATTCGTGTGCCGCACTTGTGAAGAAGTTCTCACGCTCCATCCGGATTTGCCGTTCTTTCTCACGCTCCAAGTTTAAGGTCAGGAGTTCATGCTTCATCTTCATTTCTTGTTCCAAACGCTTTTGGCGAAGTCGAACAAGACGGAACAGATAGCCGACAAGCCCGACAAACGCCAGAAAGACCACCAACCGGAAAGCCAGCGTACGACTCCAGTGCGGCAAGATACGAATATGGAACGAAGTCATCTCTCCACTACTCCCATCAGGATAAATACTTTTCACTTCAAACGTATAGTCACCCTTTGGCAAATTGGTGTACGACGCTTTCTCACCTTCGTCCGACACCTGCCAATGCTCCTGATAAGGTAATAAACGATAATTGTATTTCCGCTGTTCTTCAGAGTAAGAAAGGTTATTAAAGATGAGGGCAAAGTCTCGGTTGGCATTATTCAATGTCACCGAATGGGTGTAGGAGATTCCTTCACTGAGCAGAGCCTGCCCATTGATCTCTTCACCAATCTCTACGGGGCGGCTGTCTACCTCAAGTCCGGTAATGAAAACTTTATCACTGTTCAAGGGAACATCCACATCGTTAGGATTAAAATAGGTGAGTGTCTTATTGTTCCCGAAAAACAGGGTCTCGCCGGCAAACAAGGCGGAACGGTTACTGCCGGAGATGTAGTAGTTATAAAACAGATGCTGATGGCGGCTATAACGTGAAACTCCCGAATTGCTTCCCAACCAGATATGCCCCTGGCTGTCTTCGACTAGACATCCTATAAAATTGCTGCATAAACCATTGCGCGTCGTATAGAACTCCCGTATAGCATCCATATCCGGTGAGAGAATACCAAATCCGTCCATATAACCTATATATACGTTGCCATCCAAAGAGGCCAATAAAGAGCGTACAGATTTTTGCGCGATATGTGCTTTCTCTTCATAACCTGTCTTTATTGAGATGCCTTCGTTATCATCAACCATCATTCTGCACACACCCAATAACGTTGTCCCCAACCATATAGAGCCATCCTTGCTCCCGACAATAGCACGCACAAAGAATTGAGGACAATTCTCAATATATTTACCAACAGGAATCCTCTTACAATATCCGGACTCCGGCTTCAACATCCACACCCCGGAACTCGTTCCGACC
The DNA here is from genome assembly GCF_019583405.1 of Bacteroides fragilis. Lineage (GTDB taxonomy): Bacteria > Bacteroidota > Bacteroidia > Bacteroidales > Bacteroidaceae > Bacteroides > Bacteroides fragilis_B. Next base: position 45,660 of record NZ_SZUU01000006.1, read on the forward strand.
CATAGCCTCTGTTTCGCATCTACGTACAAAGCCCATACAGAAAGTGTATTGATATGAGTACCGTCCTGAAGAGTATACAACCGGAACTGCTCCGTCCGGTCATCATAAGAGGTCAGCGTACCATCTTTGTTTCCAAACCAAAGCGTTCCACGGGCATCTTTTGTGGCACAAAGCACCGTGTGCCTTTCCCGTATCTCCGGAGGGCCTACGGTAGTAAAATTCATCCGCCTCACCGGATCAAACGATTGGGAACTCCTCATGATACCCTGATGAAAGGTAGCCATCCAGACGTTCTTTTTGCTATCCGTCAGGATTCCGCAGATTTCATTATGCCGCTCTTGATGGAATTGATTGTAAAACTGCGACCTCAAATCAGAATACATCACGCCTCCACCGTTGGTACCTATCCAAACAACACCATCGGGATCATAATAAGCAGATATCATTCTCGTTTCGAGGCTCCGATGAAGCTGTGAAGCCGTATTATTGTATACCTCGGTAGTTACTCTCTCCGGATGACCTTGATCCGGCATTAATAGTGTATATCCACTCCAGGTGACTGCCAGATAGCGGTTATTATTAAGAGGTATGACCTGAAATACGTCGGTATGCGAGAGCTGATTCTCTCCGCCATTCTCCCGATAGGTGATTCTGTCGATATCCCCGGAAGCAACCTGATAGCGTAAAAGGCCTCTTCCAACGGTAGAAACCCAAATAACACCTTTATCATATAGCACGGAAGTCACACTCCAGACTTCATCCTTCCACAATTGTATCTTTTGGGACTGTTGGGGTGAGCCGGGATGAAACAAAATCAAAGATCCTTCCCCCGTTATCAGGCATAAAGTCTGATGATCGCTCCCATAGCACATAGCATAGAACTCTTCAGAAGCATCGATCAACTGCGTATACTCCTCTTTACATCTGAGCTTTATTAAAGTCACATCACCCTGTTCATCTTTCACCTCTTCGCATACATACAAACTTAACTTATGACCCGAAAAAGCCCAAAAGGATTTATCATCCACCGGCAACAAATGGGGAATGCGCATCTGGCTGCTGTCTGCTGCATAAACGATCGGTATGAACGATTCTGTGGTCCGGTCAAAGCAATACAACGCATTTCCGGCAATTACTCCCAGATACAAATCAGACAGCTCTACAATTTCAGTAACATGCACATAGGAGTATGAAGGGGTGAAGTTCTTTATCGTTCTTCCATCATAACGGCTCAATCCGTTATTAGTACCAAACCACATGAAACCATCCCTGTCTTTATAGATAGATAAAATCGTATTATCGGCCAACCCATCTTGCATCGTCAATAAACGAACATCCTTATCGAAGAAAGCACAGACAGGAACTATTGGGCAAGCACATGCAAAAAGTATAAGTAACAAGAGATTCAGATGCTTCATCATAATATAAATTTGTTGCAAATAAACGAAATAAAGCCTAAACATACAAAAGAGTATTGAAAAAAGATGCTTGTGAATTAAACGTGCATGCTGAATGATAAGAGTATGTCCGTTATCAATCATCCATTCCCGCTACTTTTGCCTGTAACAAACCTTATGTATAACTTTAAATAAGAAACGAATGAAAAAAATTTCAATCTTATTCATGTTGCTGCTCGGCATCACTTCATTGTATGCACAGCAATTCAACATTACGGGTACTGTGATTGACAAAAAGCTCAATGAGCCAATCATCGGTGCTACTGTCCAAGTAAAAGGGACAAACAACGGAACCGTCACAAATTTGGATGGTGAGTTCGCCCTAAAAAATGTCGCAAAAGGAAGTGTATTAAACGTGTCCTATATAGGATACGTAACTCAGTCAATCTCCCTCAATGGTGCCCAAACATCTTTCAGGATTGAATTGAGTGAAGATTCAAAAACGCTTGATGAAGTAGTGGTAGTCGGCTTTGGTACCCAGAAGAAGGTAAACTTGACCGGAGCCGTTGCCAGTGTAGATACCAAAGCACTGGCTTCACGTCCGGTATCACAGGTGGGGCAGGCCCTACAAGGTGTAGTTCCGGGATTAAACCTGTCCACTCCTGATTTAGGAGGACAGTTGGGACAAACAATGAACGTAAACATCCGTGGAACAGGTACTATTGGTAAAGGATCGAGTGCTTCACCACTTATCCTGATTGACGGAATGGAAGGCAACATGAACAATTTGAATCCGGAAGACATTGAAAACATCTCTGTGCTAAAAGATGCCGCTTCTTCTTCTGTCTATGGATCACGTGCCGCATTCGGTGTCATCCTAATCACTACTAAAAAGGGTAAAGCTGGTAAAATGCAGGTAAACTACAACAACAGTTTCCGCTATTCTGGACCAACTAATCTCCCTAACCAACTTGATTCCTATCGTTTTGCCAATTACTTTAATGAAGCATCCATCAACCAAGGTGGAACTGCAATATTTGATGAAGAGACCATAGACCGTATCCAGAAGTATATGGCAGGAGAAATTACAACAACCACCATAGCCAACGGCAACAATTGGCATTTCCACGAAAAAGCCAATGATAACGTAAACTGGTGGAAAACGCATTTTAAATGGGCTTGGTCAAATGAACACAATATCAGTCTGAACGGAGGTACAGAAAGATTGCAATACTATGTTTCAGGCAGTTATCTGAATCAGGACGGTAATCTCCGTTACGGTAACGATAATTACAAACGCTATAACGCAACAGCAAAAGTAAATGCGCAGATTAACAAATACGTAGAATTCAACATCAACACCAAATTCGTTCGTTTTGATCTTGACAATCCTATTTATCTTGAAGAAGGGGGACTTCTCTATCATGATATTGCCCGTATGTGGCCTATGATGCCTTTTAAAGACCCCAACGGCTATTATATGAGAAATGGCAAACTCAGCCAATTGACTGACGGTGGACGTGCCAAAACACACAATGACAATATTTACCTCCAGGGACAATTGGTAATTCACCCTATGAAAGGTTGGAATATCTATGCAGAAGCAGGAATGCGGGTTATCAACCAGAATAAACAAACCAACCTGAATCCCATCTACGAGCACGATGTAAACGGTAACCCGCTGGCATTAGCTTTCAGCGGTAGCTATTCTCCGGGATCCTCATTCGCACGCTCAGCCTATCAAAACAGTAATTTTTATACTACAAGTGTATACACTGATTACACATTGCAAATAAAAGACCATTATTTTAAGGCATTGATCGGAATGAACACCGAAGAATACATTTATCGCGAACTTGCTGCTCAGCGTCCTGATGTAATCAGCAGTCTCGTTCCGGAAATCAGTGCAGCAACAGGAGAAGACAAAATTAATAGTTCCAAATACAATGACTGGTCCACAGCCGGATTCTTCGGACGCCTCAACTATGCTTATAAAGATCGTTATATGGCCGAAGTAAATGTTCGTTATGACGGTTCTTCCCGCTTTTTGAGAGATCAACGCTGGAATGTATTCCCTTCCTTCTCTTTAGGATGGAATGTAGCTCGTGAATCATTCTTTGAACCGATCAACGATATTATTGGCACGCTGAAACCTCGTGTTTCATGGGGTATGTTAGGTAACCAGAACACAGATTCTTACTATCCGTTCTATCTGACACAAAGTGTAACAGCTAACGGTGGCAACTGGTTAATGGATAGCAACAGGCCAACAACAGCCGGAGTTCCCGGAATGGTCAGTAGTACACTTACATGGGAGAAAATCTATAATACCAATTTCGGTATCGATCTCGGCATGTTCAACAATCGTCTGAACATGACTTTTGAATACTTCATCCGCAGAACCAAAGATATGGTAGGACCGGCAGCCGAAGTAGGTGCTATTTTAGGAACTTCACTACCCAATACCAACAATGCAGAATTGAAAAATAAGGGATGGGAACTACAGGTTGACTGGAGAGATAATATCGGAAAAGTAAACTACAATGTAGGATTCAATCTTTCTGACAACCGTGCCAAAGTCATTTCATATCCTAACGCTTCAAAAGCTCTGTGGGATGCAAACGGCAACGCCCTCTATTACAACGGGATGACTATCGGAGAAATATGGGGATACGAAACCGAAGGTATTGCCCATACAGACGCTCAAATGACGGAATGGCTGGCTAACAATGACCAAAGTAAAATAGGTTCTGCCTGGGGAGCAGGTGATATTATGTATCGCGACCTCAATGGTGATGGTATAGTAGACAAAGGAAATAGTACAGCAACAGATCATGGTGATTTAAAGAAAATCGGAAACAGTACTCCTCGTTTTCGTTTCGGATTGAGTTTAGGAGCTGACTGGAAAGGCTTTGATGTCCAAATGTTCTTCCAAGGTGTCATGAAGCGTGATCTTTGGTTGAGCGGTCCCATGTTCTGGGGAGCAGACGGTGGCGAGTGGCAATCTGTTGGTTTCGACGAACATCTCGACTATTTCCGTCCTGAAAACACAACTTCTATATTTGGAGCAAATGTTGACTCTTACTATCCTAGAGCATATTTAGGCGATAAAGGAAACAAAAACAAGCAGACTCAAACACGTTACTTGCAGAACGGTGCTTATATGCGCATGAAAAATCTGCAAATCGGATATACATTCCCGAAAGCCTGGATGAATAAAGCAAAAATTGAAAGACTCCGTGTTTATGTCAGCGGTGAGAACTTATTTACAATCAGTGGCATTGCCGATATGTTCGACCCTGAAGCAACTGCCGGTAACGGATTCAGCAACGGAAAGACCTACCCATTGTCAAAGACTATTTCATTTGGTTTAAATATAACTCTCTAAAAAGCAAGTACAATGAAAAAGAATCTATTATATATTTTTAGTTTAGCAAGTGTTTTATGCTCTTGCAATGATTTTCTTGATAAAGAGCCATTGGATGCCGTACCGACCGACAAATATCTGTTGGCAGAAAGTGACTTAGCGGCTTATTCGGCTAATTTGTATGACCAACTTCCATCCCACACTCCGGGACAATATAGTATGGGAGTATTTGCTACCGATAACAACAGTGATAACCAAGCTGCAAGTAACCCCAACAGCTCGTTTGTAAAAGGCGAAACTCGTGTAGCGCAAAGTGGCGGTGCCTGGGATTTCGGTAAAATTCGAAATGTAAATTACTTCATCAACAAAGTACGCCCTCGTCTGGAAGCTGGCGAACTAAGTGGAACAGAAGCTAATAACATGCATTATCTGGGGGAGATGTATTTCTTCCGCGCCTATATTTATTACACCAAGTTGGTTGCTCTCGGAGATTTTCCTATCTTGAAACAATGGATTTCGGAAGACTATGAAACGGTCAGAGAAGCAAGCAAACGTCGTCCGCGCAATGAAGTGGCACGTTTCATTTTACAAGATCTGGATTCTGCTTACTACTACATGAAGACAACTGCTCCCATGAGTAACCGTCTAAATAAAGATTGTGCTGCTTTATTGAAAAGTCGTGTAGCCCTGTTCGAAGGTACTTGGGAAAAATATCATAAAGGAACTGCTCGTGTTCCGGGAGGACCAGGATGGCCAGGAGCAGAAAAGGACTATCTGAAAGATTTCACAATTAATATCGATTCTGAAATCAAGTTCTTCCTGACCGAAGCAAAAGAAGCTGCCCAGATTGTTGCAGATAAGCATCCGTTGTTCAACAATTATCCGTCATTATTCAACAGCCAATCGTTAAGCAATGCCTCGGAAGTGTTATTATGGAGGGCTTATGATGCCAGCCTGACTCCTTCTGTGAATCACTTCGTAGTAGGCTATATTCAACGTAATGGAGGAGGTAACACCGGATGGACACGCAATATGATGCAAACTTACTTGATGGAAAACGGATTACCTATTTATGCAGGCAATTCCGGTTACCAAGGAGATAAATCTTATGAAGCTGTTGCAGCCAACCGTGACCCACGTCTGACATACAATACTTTATTACCTGGTGATCTGCTATCAGAAGGGGGTAGCAATATCGAATATCTGGTTAAAGGATATGGCTATTATTACCGTGCGCCGATTGTACTTGGACAGGATGAAAACAAATGTCCTACCGGCTATTCTGTAAAGAAAGGACTGACAACAGATGCAGCACAAGGTCCGACTCTGCCTTCAACTACAGCATGCGTTGTATTTCGGGCTGCAGAAGCATACCTGAATTATATGGAAGCAGATTATGAACTGAATAATTCACTCGATGCCAACAGTGATAAATACTGGAAAGCCCTCCGCAGCCGCGCAGGAATGGATACCGATTATCAGAAAACAATCAATGCAACAGATTTGAGTAAGGAACTGGACTTTGCCCGCTATTCCGGCTCAGAGTTTGTGTCAAATACTTTGTATAACATCCGTAGGGAGCGCCGCATTGAGTTTGCAGCCGAAGGACTTCGTCTGAACGATCTGAAACGCTGGCGCGCACTGGATATGATGCAGAATTATCATGTTGAAGGATTCGATTTGTGGAGTGAAAACTATCAACGCTACACAACTCCCAATCCGATGCCGGCAGCGGACGTCACTCTCTCTGTTATTAACCTGATAGAATCAGGGAACGCCAATGCCAATGTGTCAGCAAAATCAGAAAGCCAGTACCTGCGTCCCTACCGGATTAATACAAATAACATAGCCTATAACGGCTATAACTGGAACCAGAATAAATACCTGAATCCGATAGCCTTCGATCACTTCCGTCTGACAACAGCAGAAGAAGGGTCTACAGACTATACCACCTCCACAATTTATCAAAATCCGGGATGGAAAATAGAAACCAGCAGTCTCCCCGATGGAGATTAGTTTTCAGTAGATTAGATATCCGATAACCAACAGGACCTCCTCAAAAAAATGCGGGGAGGTCTTGTTTCTTTCACCAAAAATTGTATTTTTATAGAAAAGATGTAACTTTACAGCATTATGAAAAAGATTATCCCGCAAACACTGCTTACCTTGCCTATCTTGGCCACAGGACTACAGGCACAGGAAAAGCAAACTCCCCCCAATCTGGTCTTCATTATGGCCGATCAATATCGAGGAGATGCCATTGGTTGCATCGGTAAAGAACCTGTAAAGACTCCCCATCTGGACAAACTTGCCTCAGAAGGAATCAACTTCACCAATGCTATCAGCAGTTATCCGGTATCATCACCGGCAAGAGGCATGCTGATGACCGGTATGTATCCTATTGGCAGTAAAGTAACCGGAAACTGCAACTCCGAAACCGCTCCTTATGGAGTAGAACTTTCCCAAAACGCCCGCTGTTGGAGCGATGTGCTTAAAGATCAGGGATACAACATGGGATACATCGGAAAGTGGCATCTGGATGCACCCTACAAGCCCTATGTAGACACTTATAATAATCGTGGGAAAGTAGCATGGAACGAATGGTGTCCGCCCGAACGTCGTCACGGTTTCGAGCATTGGATAGCTTATGGAACATATGATTACCATTTGAAACCAATGTACTGGAATACCACTGCTCCGCGAGACAGCTTCTATTATGTCAATCAATGGGGTCCGGAATACGAAGCAAGCAAAGCTATCGAATACATCAACGAACAGAAAGACCAAAAACAACCGTTTGCACTGGTGGTATCGATGAATCCTCCACACACGGGATATGAATTAGTGCCGGACCGGTATAAAGAAATATACAAGGATCTGGATGTAGAGGCACTCTGCAAAGGACGACCCGATATCCCGGCCAAAGGCACGGAAATGGGAGACTACTTCCGAAATAACATCCGGAACTATTATGCCTGCATCACCGGTGTAGACGAAAATGTAGGGCGAATCATCGAGGCCCTTAAACAAAATAATTTATTTGATAATACGATCGTGGTCTTTACCTCTGACCATGGAATCTGTATGGGTGCCCACGAGAATGCCGGAAAAGATATCTTCTATGAAGAGTCAATGCGTATCCCCATGATCCTATCTTGGCCGGACCAAATAAAACCACGTAAAAGCGACCCGTTAATGATTGCTTTTGCCGACCTATACCCCACACTCCTGTCAATGATGGGATTCAGTAAAGAAATCCCGGAAACAGTACAGACATTCGACCTGTCCAATGAAGTACTGACCGGAAAAAACAAAAAAGATCTTGTACAACCATACTATTTCGTAAAATTCGATAACCATGCAACAGGTTATCGCGGACTCCGTACCGACCGATATACATATGCCGTACACGCAACAGACGGAAAGATCGATGATATCATTCTTTTCGACCGCACCAATGATCCCCATGAAATGAATAACATTGCCAGCCAAGAACTTAAGCTTACCCAGACACTTAACCGGCAATTGAAAGCATGGCTTGAAAAAACCAATGACCCATTTGCCCAATATATAAAACTTAAATAATTATGAACAAAATCAACACCATCCTACTCTTGCTTTTTTGCTCAGTCTATTGCCTGGCACAACAGGCTACTATCCCCGTCCCTAAGCCCTTTCAGTTGAAATGGCATCAGGCAGAAATGGGAGCTGTATTCCACTATGACCTGCATGTATTCGACGGAGTACGCTACGGACAAGGCAACAACCGCATCAATCCGATAGAAGATTACAACATATTCAACCCGACGGAACTAAACACAGACCAGTGGGTGCTGGCAGCCAAAGCAGCCGGATGTAAGTTTGCCGTACTGACCGCCACTCATGAAACCGGTTTCGGTCTCTGGCAGAGTGACGTAAATCCTTATTGCCTCAAAGCCGTCAAATGGAGAGACGGCAAAGGAGACATCGTCCGTGACTTTGTCAACTCTTGCCGCAAATACGGATTACAACCAGGTATCTACATCGGTATCCGGTGGAATTCTCTTTTGGGCATACACAATTTTAAAGCAGAAGGAGAAGGAGAATTTGCTCACAACCGGCAAGCATGGTACAAACGACTGTGTGAAAAGATGGTGACCGAACTTTGCACCCGTTATGGAGATCTATACATGATTTGGTTTGACGGCGGTGCCGATGATCCTCGTGGAGACGGACCGGACGTAGAGCCTATTGTGAATAAATATCAGCCTAATTGCCTGTTCTATCATAATATAGATCGTGCGGATTTTCGTTGGGGTGGTTCCGAAACGGGTACCGTAGGTTATCCTTGCTGGTCTACCTTCCCCGCACCTTGCTCACATCACAAGCGGATAGAAAGCAACGTCGATCAAATCGAACTGTTGAAGCATGGCGACAAAGATGGAAAATACTGGGTACCAGCCATGGCAGATACTCCTTTGCGTGGAGCCAACGGCCGTCATGAATGGTTCTGGGAACCGGACGACGAAAACAACATCTATCCATTGAACGAACTAATGGATAAATATGAAAAATCTGTAGGGCGGAACGCTACCCTGATTTTAGGTCTGACACCCGATCCGAACGGATTAATCCCGACGGGAGACGAACAACGCCTGAAAGAATTCGGTACGGAAATCAATCGTCGCTTCTCTTCTCCATTAGCCCAGACATCGGGACAGAAAAAAAGTATGACCCTGAAACTGGACAAAAAGCAACCGGTGAACTACTGCATTATTCAAGAAAACATACAGAATGGAGAACGTATCCGCCAATATAAAGTAGAAGCCAAGGTAAATGGAAAGTGGCAAACAGTTTGTTCAGGAGAATCTGTCGGACACAAACGCATCGAAAAATTCGATCCGGTAGAGACCACAGTACTACGACTGACTGTTCTACAATCCATTGCAGTACCTGATATTATCAATTTCAGTGCTTTTTCTGTCAACTAATTCATACGCATGAAAAGATATTTCATCATAAGTTTGCTTACTTTGGCAAGTACGGTCGCTCCTCTGACGGCTGTACTTGCCCAAAGTTCTTTTATCTACAAAAAAGGTAAATCGTTCAAAGAAGTAAGCGCCTACCAGATGCCTCAGGCTATCCGCTTGGACAGAACGGCAGAACCGGTCATTTATGAGAATACAATTCCTGAAAATGCAACCACTATATGCTACCGCATCCAACTGCCGTCTTATGTGCGGGGGACATTCTTCAGCCGGGATTCCCGCCCCGGAGATTACGAATGGCCCAACAATACCAACCGCCTCTTGCCTTGGATGTTCAACCATTTGACAGATCTTACCCGAGACGACTATCCGGGGATTCCTTCCAACGCACGTCCTTCTACATTGGGAGACGCTTTATTGTTGCAAATGACCGATGGAAGCTATCTGTTCACCAAAGCAGTAGCGGGTGATAACAGTCTCAGTTGGTTTCAGGTAAATACGGACGGATCACTCAATTTATATGTATCGACATTGGGAACCGACCCGCTCGAACACAAAGTACCGGTAGCACTGGTTCAAAGTGCCGGAAACATTTATCAGGTATTCCGGCAGGCTTACGAAACCTTGATATCCGACCGGAACGTATCGGCCCTGCAAAAGCGCACGAAAAAGAACTATTTTGAAGCTCTGAACTATCTGGGATGGTGTACCTGGGAGCATTACCATTTCGATATTGATGAAACAAAAATCCTGAATGACCTGGATGCCATCGAAACCTCCGGGATTCCTGTACGTTATGTATTGATCGACGATGGTCACCTGGCCAACAAGAATCGTCAACTGACAAGTTTTACCCCCGATCCCCAACGTTTCCCGAACGGATGGGCTCCGATCATGGCACACAAAAACAAAGATAAAATACGTTGGATGGGATTGTGGTATGCCCTCTCAGGATATTGGATGGGAATCTCCGCCGATAATGATTTTCCAGCCCATGTGAAAACCAGCCTCTATCCTTTCAACGGTAGTCTCTTGCCCGGTAAAAGTGCCCCGAACATCGACACTTTCTACCAGTATTACGTTCATTCCCTGAAAGCCTATGGATTCGACTTTCTCAAAGTAGACAATCAGGCATTCACTTTACCACTCTACATGGGCTCCACTGAAGTTGTACGTCAGGCGAAAGAGTGTAATCTGGCATTGGAAAAGCAGACTCACGAACAGCAGATAGGGCTGATGAACTGCATGGCTCAAAACGTACTTAACACGGATCACACCCTACATAGCGGAGTCGCCCGTGTCAGCATTGACTATACTAAATACAATGAGAACATGGCCAAGTCGCATCTCTTCCAATCATACACCAACACATTACTGCAAGGGCAAACCGTATGGCCGGATCACGATATGTTTCATTCCAGCGATACGATCTGTGGCAGTTTGATGGCTCGTTCCAAGGCTATTTCAGGCGGGCCGGTCTATCTGTCCGATTCTCCGAAAGAATTTATAAAAGAGAATATTTTCCCACTGATTGATAAAGACGGCAAGATATTCCGCCCGGAAGCACCTGCCATTCCGACTCCTGAATCGATATTGACCAATCCGCTGCAAGACGGAAAGACATACCGGGTATTCGCTCCTACAGGTGACGAGGCTGTATCCCTAATTTGTTACAACCTCAACACCTCACCCAAACACCGGAAAGTAACCGCCGGGATAGACCCGAAGGATTATCTGTTACGCGAAACACTGACCGGCAAACCAACACCTCAACAAAAACGAGTAATTCTATTCGACTGGAACAATCAGACAGCCACCGAACTGACCGGTAAACAAACTGTAGATTTGGATGGATTTACCGACCGTCTATTTCATCTCTGTCCGATTCGTGACGGATGGGCCGTTATCGGGATACAGGAAAAATATCTGTCACCTGCGACCATCCGGATTCTATCTTCCACCCCGGACAAGTTGGTTATCAATGTACTTTCTCCGGGAACTCTGAAAATATGGACAGAGAACTCCGGAAAACAAGAACTGAGAAGTATTCAGGTAAAAGAAACCGGAAAAATGACCATCAAAAAATAATCCTCTAATATATAATTACGATGAATAAGAAAATAATTATCCCCCTCGCACTGGCCCCACTGGCTGCTCCGGCTCTGCAAGCCCAACACCAGCAACCGAACGGACGTACGGACACACGCCCCAACATCATTCTCTTCATGGTAGACGACATGGGCTGGCAAGATACATCCCTGCCCTTCTGGACCCAAAAGACACACTACAACGAAGTCTACGAAACTCCTAACATGGAACGCCTTGCCAAACAAGGTATGATGTTCACCCAAGCCTATGCCAGCAGCATCAGTTCGCCCACCCGCTGTAGTCTGATTACGGGAACTAACGCCGCCCGTCACCGGGTGACCAACTGGACATATCCCAAAGGACAACAAACGGATCGTCCGAGCGATGTATTCAACGTAGCGGATTGGAACGTTAACGGGGTTTGCCAGGTTCCTAACATCGACCACACATTTCAGGCAACCTCACTGGCAGAAATTCTGAAAGATAATGGCTACCACACGATTCATTGTGGAAAAGCACATTTCGGTGCCGTCAACACTCCTGGAGAGAGTCCTTATCACATGGGCTTTGAAGTAAACATAGCCGGACACGCAGGAGGCGGATTAGCAAGCTACCTGGGTGAAAATAATTACGGAAACCGGACGGATGGTAAACCGAGTCCCTGGTTCGCCGTTCCGGGATTAGAGAAATACTGGGGAACCGATACTTTCGTCAGTGAAGCCCTGACACTCGAAGCTATCAAAGCACTTGATCATGCCAAAGAGTACAATCAGCCCTTCTTCCTCTACATGGCCCATTATGCAATCCATGTTCCGATTGATAAGGACAAACGCTTCTATCAAAAATATATCGATAAAGGGTTGACTCCCAAAGAAGCTGCTTACGCCGCTCTGATCGAAGGTATGGACAAAAGTTTGGGTGACCTGATGGACTGGCTGGATAAAAACGGAGAAGTAGACAATACCATCGTTATCTTTATGAGTGACAACGGTGGTCTATCCAGCGAACCGGGATGGCGTGACGGAAAACTGCACACGCAGAACTCTCCCCTCAACAGCGGGAAAGGATCGGCTTACGAAGGCGGTGTACGCGAACCGATGATTGTCCGCTGGCCGGGTGTTGTAAAACCGGATACAAAGTGTGATAAATATCTGATTATCGAAGATTTCTATCCGACTATACTCGAGATGGCACAAATCAAACACTATAAGACAGTGCAGCCGATCGACGGAATTAGTTTTATGCCTCTTCTGACACAGACCGGCGATCCATCCAAAGGACGCAGCCTACATTGGAACTTCCCTAATCATTGGGGAAACGACGGTCCCGGCATCGGTCCGACCTGTACGGTACGTAAAGGTGATTGGAAGTTGATTTACTACTATGACAGCGGCAAAAAAGAGTTGTTCAATATTCCGGAGGACATCGGTGAAAAGAATAATTTGGCAGCCCTACATCCGGAGATCGTGAAAAATTTATCAAAAGAATTGGGCAACTATTTACGCAAGGTAGGTGGACAACGCCCTTCATTTAAGGCAACCGGAAAGCCGTGTCCCTGGCCGGATGAAATCAAATAACGACTATATACTTTATTGTAACAACGATTCTGAAAATGACTGATGTGGTTTTCAGAATCGTAATTGCACACCCTATCATAATCTGCAACTTTCACTTGCCTTCCCTCTATCTGCTCTACATCCCCAACATTCACTTCTGAAAGATATTGGAGTAAAATTTCGTCTATTTGAGGAACTTCTTTTAAAGGACAATTTAAATCCACCTTAAAGTCAAAAACTCCTCGTACATACCTGATGAGAAAGCTGGTTTTTCATTTAATTCAATCAATGCTCCCCAAGAGCAGAAAAAGAAGGAATAGTACTGTGTAGTCGCTCTTGAATACATTAAAAAGTTCGCAAATTTTGCGAACATCAAAATATAGTGTTATATTTGCATCCGTAAAAACAACCAATATGGAGATAATTTTCGACAAGGAGTATTTACGGGATTTGTATGTTACCGGAAAAGCCGATAAAAAACATCGGTTTCAACCGGAGATTATCCGTAAATATATCCACATCATTGATTTGATGATTGAAAAGACTGATATAACGGCTTTGGCTCAATATAACTCACTGAATTATGAAAAACTAAAAGGTGATAAAGCGGGATTGTCTTCTGTAAGAGTGAACAATCAATACCGTATTGAGTTTGAAGAGAGAATCAGGGATGGCGAAATTATCGCTACGATATGTAATATAACAGAATTGTCGAACCATTATAAATAGGAGGAATGGATATGAATGCTGCTACACAAGGGATTGACCCCAAAATGATTGCCAATAATCTTACTCCTGCATATCCAACCCATCCGGGTGAGATTTTGAAGGATGAAATCGAGTATAGGGGAATATCCCAGCGCAAATTAGCGAAACAGATGGGATTGGGATATTCCGTTTTGAACGAGATACTGAACGCCCGCCGCCCGATGACTGAGAAGACCGCTTTACTTTTTGAGGCCGCTTTGGGAGTTGAAGCGGAATCGTTAATGCGTCTCCAGCTGAAATACAATATGCAGACCACCCGCAAAGACCAGACATTCATGGAGCGACTGGCACAAGTACGTAAAGTAGCAGCGGTACTCTGAATCTATTATCTATAACTTATAGGATACTTTAAATTAAGATTATAAGTAAAGAGCTAGGATGAGCAGTAAACTTAGAATCCATTTTGTTTTCCAAGTGCTCTATACGTTGACTTATGGAATAGCCTTTAAGAAGATATTCCTTTAATACCTTATTCGCCTATTGCCCAAACTGAATCCTTTATCAATTCTTCCTCCTTAAATATAGGACGGATTTGACGAATAGAGAAATTGTACACGCAATGGGAGAACCCAAAGAACTACGCATCTTTCGGTTCTCCTTTCTGTCTTATATCAAACAATAGACAAAATAGTTTCCGCCTTGTCTACTATATAATCCGGACAGAATGATTCAAGCTCCGTACGGGGGCGGAATCCCCACGTGACTCCACAGGAAGTAACTCCGCTATTGATAGCCGTCTGCATATCCACTCCCGAATCGCCGACATACAGCACTTCGTCTTTCGAAGCACCGGCAATCTGCAAAATATCATGCACCACAGCAGGATCCGGCTTCACCTTCACTCCCTCACGCTGCCCAAATACAGCAACAAATCGGATTCCTGGGAAATAATGTGCTATCAACTTCTCGGTGGCTGCCTGATATTTATTGGAAGCCACGGCCAATTTGTAATCTTTATCCTGCAATGTTTCCAACAATTCCGGAATTCCCGGATAAGGGCGACTCTCATCGACATTATGCCGGTCATAATGCAAAAGAAATTCTTTACGAACCCGAAGAACATTCTCTTCTGTTTTCTCTCCTTCGGGCAATGCACGCTCAAATAACTTGTTGATGCCGTTACCCACCATAAAATTATAGGAAGAGACTTCATGAATCGGATATCCCAAAGTTTGCAAAGCATAATTTGTACTATGTGCCAAATCGGCAATGGTATTCAATAAAGTACCATCCAAATCGAATATTATCAGTTTTTTCATATCTTCTATACCTCTATGTTTACGACAAAGATACGGATAATTCAGCGCTAACTTTACTGTCACCCCACCGACAAGCTTTATAATAATTGTTAACGGGAGGACGACAGTGACAAAAAAAGGATTGAATTTTGAGGGATAAAGCTCTTATACACGTATTTATTATTAGTAACTATCTATTCTGATACTTTAAAAACACACCTGTATGAAACAACCGGTAAAACAACGATTAGAATCATTGGATGCTTTAAGAGGACTGGATCTCTTTTTTCTGGTGGCATTAGGCCCCTTGTTAAGAACGCTAATCAGAGCCATAGACTCTCCCCATTTAAACGAAGTAAGCTGGTGCCTCCGACACGTCGACTGGATCGGTTTTTCCCCGTGGGACTTAATTATGCCCCTGTTCCTCTTCATGTCCGGAATCTCTATTCCTTTCGCTTTATCCCGCTTCAAAGGAAAGGCAGACAAGGGCAAACTGATCTACCGGTTATGCAAACGGGTGGTGTTACTCTGGATCTTCGGCATGATGTGCCAAGGCAACTTGTTGTCTCTTGATCCTGATCACCTGTATCTGTATACAAACACTTTGCAATCCATTGCCACAGGATATATTGCAGCAGCCTTATTGTTTCTCTATACCGACAGAAAAACTCAAATAATTCTTTCCGTTATATTGCTGCTTATCTACTGGGCTGCCATGAAATTCATCAGTATCGACGGCTTCGGAGGTGGCAACTATACCCCCGAAGGTAATCTGGCAGAATGGATCGACCGAACCGTATTAGGACGTTTCCGCGATGGGGCTTCCGTAGAAAACGGAACGGTGATTTTCGCTGAAGGTTACTATTATACATGGATACTGAGCAGCCTGAATTTTATTGTCACGGTGCTGACCGGATTGTTTGCCGGCTACATTGCTAAAGACACGACAGAGGGTAAGCGCAAACTTCAGTTGTATTTTGGCATCGGTGCAGGCATGGTTCTCGCAGGTTGGACATGGGGACTCGTATTTCCCGTTATCAAAACCGTATGGACCAGTTCAATGGTATTGGTCAGCAGTGGTTACTGCTTCCTGTTGATGGGACTGTTTTATTACTGGATCGACTATAAACAACACCGCTCCCACCTGACGTTGCTGAAAGTATACGGTATGAACTCTATCCTCGCCTATTTGCTGGATTGTATTTTCGATTTCCGATGTATCGGACATTCGCTATTTTATGGGCTCGAACCTTATATGGGAGCCTATTATCCTGTATTAATTTCTTTAGTCAGCGCATCCGTTGTATATGTCATCTTATGGCTACTCTACCAGCGTTCCATCTTCCTGAGAGTATAGAGAAACACGGGCAACGAATTCGCCGACAAGTAGATACGGCTATCATAATCTTTGTTAACGGAGAGACAGAATCAGTCCGGAAAGCTTCTTTTTAAAAGAAAATATTTTAAGTTTGTGAAATAGCAATAAAAAGGGAAGAATTTGAACTTAAAAATGGAAAGGAGACGCTTATGGGATCAAAGAAAACAGACTTAATGCGTATTTCATATTTTGTAGCCATCGTGATACTGGTATGTCTGATAGGTAATCTCAAGGACCTTTGGCTACAATCGTGGACCGACCTGATCATCTATCTGATAGTCCTGTTTGCCGCCGCCGAATGCTTGTTCAGTACGTTTGCACGTATCCGCGCAGTCGGAGAGTGGAAACAACCCCGTTGGCTGACTTCTGTCTCCTTGCTGATTTACGGAATCTTTTTCTTCGGAACCCTATTTTTTATCGGAGATTTCTTAATAAACAAGTTATGATAAAAAACAATCTATTCAAAGGGATGTGCCTGTTATGGTTACTGCTGGCGGCAACCCCTGTATTGCAAGCACAGGATCGTATGCAACAGGCATCCGAACTTCTCGATCGGCTGATTGCAGGCAAAGGAGACAGTGTGCATGTACATCTGGACGATAACATCCGGAAAATGCTTTCAGTAGAGATGCTGAACGGACTGTTCAAACAATTGGAACAACAAGTAGGCAAGTATCAGTCGCACGGAGAGTGGAAAACCGAACAAATAAGCGGTATGATTATTTATTATTGCGACGTTAAATTCGAACGCTTACCACTGCGTTTTCTCACAGCGTTCAATCCGGACGGAAAGGTGAATACCATTCGCTTCGTACCTGTTCCGGTTGCGAATGCCACCCCGCCGACAGCCTCTGCACAAGATAAAATAAAAGAAACGGAGATACAGGTTTGTACGGGAAGCTTCAAGCTTCCCGGAACACTGACTCTTCCTAAAAACGAAAAAAATCTGCCGGCAGTCATTTTAGTGCATGGTTCAGGCCCCAACGACCGCGACGAAACGGTAGGAGCCAACAAGCCTTTCCGGGACTTGGCGTACGGACTGGCCGAGCGCGGAATAGCCGTGATCCGTTACGACAAGCGCACCAAAGTATATGGAGAAGACAGTGCACCTGAAGGCAAGGAAATCACTTTCGATGAAGAATCAGTGGATGATGCCCTTTCAGCAGTAAAGCTTGCCCAATCAATATCGGCTATAAATCCCGAACGAATTTACATTCTCGGACATAGCCTGGGAGGAACCTTGGCTCCCCGCATCGCCCAACGTAGCGATAAAGTTCCGGCAGGGATTATTCTGCTTGCCGGTGCCGCCCGTCCGCTTGAAGATCTGTTTATAAGTCAGGTAAAGTTTCTCGCCTCTGCACTCCCATCCACTAAGGATATTGAAAAGGAAATAGCCCAACTACAGAAACAAGTGGACAACGTAAAAAGGCTGGGTACAGATACATTCGACATGACAACTCCTTTGCCTATGAATCTGTCACAGGCTTACTGGATGCTTGCCAATCAATATAAGCCTTTGGAAGTGGTCCGGAAACTGACTCTCCCCATACTTGTCCTTCAAGGCGAACGTGATTACCAGGTGACCATGCAAGACTTCGAGTTATGGCAATCCGCCCTGGCAGAGCATCCTAATGCGATATTTAAATCTTATCCCCGACTCAACCATCTGTTTCAGGAAGGAGAAGGGAAATCATCTCCCCTTGAATACAACCGTCCCTCCCCTATTCCCGCCTATGTGATAGATGACATCGCAGCCTTCATCAACCACTCCAGGTAGGGGTTGTGTCAAAACTCACCACAGAGCCCACCATCTACACCACCATAACGCAAGCTTGGCCTTTATTACCCCGGTATCATTGTGATTTTGATAAATATCATCTATCATTACACCCGGACAAACAGGATAGCAGAAAAACTAAAAGCAGCAACGATTCACTCTGTATCAACAACTTAAACGAATTCACTTTCAGTATATAAAATGCTTGTTTTAACACTCTGTTAAATCAAGCGTTTCATTTGCAAAGAACAAGTCTTTTAAACACAAAACACTTATTCTTTGCCAACAAAAAGAAAACACCTGGAAAACCGCATTAACAATGTTAACGAAAGAGGAGACCACATTTAGAAACTGTTTTGAATTTATCGTCTGATGATTTGAGATGAGTTTTCGCGGTTATTTCGGTTGTTTTATGAGGAAGATAGCGAGCTATCTGACGATTAAAAGAATCGAAATAAACCGAAAAATCGCTCAAAGCATAGACGAAAGTCAATCAAAAAAGAGATTTGTAGAAATTCAAAACAGTTTCTTATAAGTCCATAAGGTTATCGGTTCGTCTCCCTTTCCGCTCTTACTTATTAAATTTCCAATCAAAAAGATGCTCCTTCCGCTTTCTTTTACTAAATTTGCATTTAAATTTGCCCGAATCATGAAGAATGAACCAACATATAGCTTGCTAAACGCCATCAATTATCCCAAAGACCTGCGCCAACTGAGCGTAGATCAATTGCCGGAGGTATGCGAGGAATTAAGGCAGGACATCATTAAGGAACTATCGTGCAACCCGGGACACTTCGCTGCCAGCCTCGGTGTGGTAGAACTGACTGTAGCACTGCACTATGTGTACGACACTCCTTATGATCGTATTGTCTGGGATGTGGGACATCAGGCCTACGGACACAAGATACTGACCGGACGGCGTGAAGCTTTCTCTACCAACCGTAAACTGGGCGGTATCCGTCCTTTTCCCTCACCGGAAGAGAGTGAATATGACACATTCACTTGCGGTCATGCCTCCAACTCCATCTCGGCAGCGTTGGGTATGGCAGTGGCAGCCGAGAGAAAAGGAGAAAAAGACCGCCATGTAGTAGCCGTTATCGGTGACGGATCCATGAGCGGAGGACTTGCTTTCGAAGGATTGAACAATGCTTCATCGACTGCGAACAACCTGCTTATCATACTCAATGATAATGACATGGCCATCGACCGCAGCGTAGGCGGCATGAAACAATATCTGTTCAATCTCACTACTTCGAACCGATACAATCAACTGCGTTTCAAGACATCCCGCCTGTTATTCAAAATGGGATTGCTCAATGAAGAACGTCGGAAGGCCTTGATAAGATTGGGAAACAGCCTGAAATCTCTGGCAGCCCAACAGCAGAATATCTTCGAAGGAATGAATATCCGATACTTCGGTCCCATCGACGGACACGATGTAAAAAACATAGCCCGTATCCTGCATGATATCAAAGATATGCAGGGGCCAAAGATTCTACACCTCCACACCATCAAAGGAAAAGGATTTGGTCCGGCAGAAAAACAGGCCACTATATGGCATGCCCCGGGTAAATTCGATCCGGTAACAGGAAAACGTATTGTAGCCAATACAGACGGAATGCCTCCTCTATTCCAGGATGTATTCGGGCATACGCTGGTAGAACTGGCGGAAAAGAACAAACGGATTATGGGAGTCACTCCTGCCATGCCGAGCGGCTGTTCCATGAACATGCTGATGGATCGTATGCCGGATCGCGCCTTTGACGTAGGCATTGCCGAAGGACATGCCGTGACCTTCTCCGGAGGTATGGCAAAAGACGGATTACTGCCCTTCTGCAACATCTATTCCTCGTTTATGCAGCGGGCTTACGATAACATTATTCATGACGTAGCGATACAAAAGCTGAATGTAGTATTCTGTCTCGACCGCGCCGGACTGGTAGGTGAAGACGGACCGACACATCACGGTGTGTTCGACATGGCTTACCTGCGCCCGATCCCCAACCTGACTATCTCGTCACCGATGGACGAACACGAGTTGCGGCGTTTGATGTATACTGCCCAATTACCCGACAAAGGACCTTTTGCCATCCGTTATCCGCGCGGACGGGGTTCGTTGGTGGACTGGGAATGTCCGTTGGAAGAGATTCCGGTGGGAAAAGGACGGAAACTAAAGGATGGAAACGATCTGGCAGTAATTACCATCGGCCCTATCGGCAAGTTGGCTGCCCGTGCCATCGAACGTGCTGAAGCAGATGCCGGCATTTCCGTAGCGCATTATGACCTTCGTTTCCTCAAGCCGCTCGATGAAGAGCTACTGCACGAAGTCGGCAAAAAGTTCCGCCATATCGTAACGATAGAAGATGGAATCATTAAAGGAGGCATGGGATGCGCCATACTCGAATTTATGGCCGATAACGGATATTATCCCGAAATCAGGCGCATCGGTGTACCGGATCAGTTCATTGAACACGGATCGGTGCAGCAACTCTACCACTTGTGCGGGATGGATGAAGAAGGAATTTACAAGGTAATCACTAAAAATGAATTGCGAATGGACGCTCCTGTGGAAAGCTGCATGGCTACCCATTCTTAATCCCCCAATACGCAATAGAACCGCAATTTGCAATCACAATGAAGATAATTATTGCTGGTGCCGGAGCTGTAGGCACCCATTTGGCTAAATTACTCTCACGCGAGAAACAGGACATCATCCTGATGGACGATGACGAAGAGAAACTCAGTACGCTTAGTTCCAACTTCGACCTGATGACTGTTACGGCCTCTCCTTCGTCCATATCAGGACTGAAAGAGGTAGGCATCAAAGAGGCGGACCTCTTTATCGCTGTCACTCCCGACGAAAGCCGGAATATGACCGCATGTATGCTTGCCACCAATCTGGGAGCTGAAAAGACAGTAGCCCGCATCGACAATTACGAATACCTGCTGCCAAAGAACAAAGAATTCTTCCAGAAACTGGGTGTCGACTCACTTATCTATCCGGAAATGCTGGCTGCCAAGGAGATCGTATCGTCCATGCGTATGAGCTGGGTGCGCCAATGGTGGGAATTCTGCGGAGGATCACTCATTCTGATCGGTACAAAGATGCGCGAAAAAGCCGAAATACTGAATGTCACACTGGCCGAACTGGGTGCGCCGGATATTCCCTATCACGTAGTAGCCATCAAACGGGGTACAGAAACCATTATCCCTCGTGGAGACGATACCATCAAACTACACGATATTGTATACTTCACCACTACCCGGAAGTACATACCTTATATCCGAAAAATTGCCGGAAAAGAAGAATATGCCGACGTACGCAATGTGATGATTATGGGTGGCAGCCGCATCGCAGTCCGTACGGCGCAATATGTACCGGATTATATGCAAGTGAAAAT
The DNA here is from genome assembly GCF_019583405.1 of Bacteroides fragilis. Classification (GTDB taxonomy): domain Bacteria; phylum Bacteroidota; class Bacteroidia; order Bacteroidales; family Bacteroidaceae; genus Bacteroides; species Bacteroides fragilis_B. Next base: position 67,597 of record NZ_SZUU01000006.1, read on the forward strand.
CGTGGATAACGACATAAACCGTTGCAATCGCCTGACAGAGTTACTCGATGACAAGATCATGATCATAAACGGAGACGGACGGGACATGGATTTATTGATTGAAGAGGGTTTAAAAAACACGGAAGCTTTCGTGGCTCTGACCGGCAACTCGGAGACTAACATCCTGGCTTGCCTCGCTGCCAAACGCATGGGAGTAAGCAAGACAGTGGCCGAAGTCGAAAATATCGATTATATCGGAATGGCCGAAAGTCTGGATATCGGTACGGTAATCAATAAAAAAATGATCGCTGCCAGCCACATTTACCAGATGATGCTGGATGCAGACGTGTCGAACGTGAAATGTCTGACCTTTGCCAATGCAGACGTAGCGGAATTCACCGTACCGGAAAACGCAAAAATCACCAAAAACAAAGTGAAAGACCTGGGACTACCCAAAGGAACTACCATCGGTGGTCTGATCCGCAACGGAGAAGGTATATTGGTTACGGGTGATACTCTTATCCAGGCAGGTGACCACGTCGTTGTATTCTGTCTTAGTATGATGATCAAGAAGATAGAAAAGTACTTTAATTGATGGTATGATAAACTCTAAAATGATATACCGCATTATAGGTTTTCTCTTACTGATAGAAACCGGGCTGTTACTTTGCTGCGCAGGTGTTTCGCTGATATACCGCGAGGATGACCTGAGCAGTTTCCTGTTATCGGCAGGATTGACTACTTTAGTTGCCATCCTTCTGCTGGCCTTTGGCAAAGGAGCCGAAAAACAACTCAACCGCCGCGACGGATATGTCATTGTCAGTGTAGCATGGGTCGTGTTTTCCTTATTCGGAATGCTCCCGTTCTATCTCAGCCATTATATACCAAGTATAACCAATGCTTTTTTCGAAACGATGTCCGGATTCAGCAGTACCGGAGCCACCATTCTCAACGACATTGAGGCGCTGCCCCACGGACTTCTCTTCTGGCGAAGCATGACACAGTGGATAGGCGGATTGGGCATTGTCTTTTTTACCATTGCCGTACTGCCCATTTTCGGTGTAAGCGGTGTACAGCTTTTCGCAGCCGAAGCCAGCGGACCGACTTACGACAAAGTGCACCCCCGCATCGGCGTGACGGCCAAATGGATATGGACGATTTATGCCGGACTGACAGCCATTGAAGTGATTCTATTGTTATTCGGCGGCATGGGATTATTTGACAGTATCTGCCATTCGTTCGCCACCACAGGTACAGGAGGTTATTCCACTAAACAAGACAGTATAGCCTACTACAACTCACCTTATATAGAATATGTAATAGGCATTTTTATGTTCCTGTCCGGAATCAACTTTACACTGCTTCTATTATTATTTACCGGCAAGCTGAAGAAGGTATTCCAGAATGCCGAACTGAAATGGTACGTCATGTCAGTGATTATCTTTACCGGATTCATCGCAGCGGTACTTTACCGTACTACTTCAATGGGCGCAGAAGAATCATTCCGTAAAGCTTTCTTCCAGGTAGCTTCGCTTCATACTTCTACCGGATTCGTGACGGCCGACTATATGCAATGGGTACCGGTACTTTGGGGCACCCTGACTGTCATCATGCTGATAGGTGCCTGTGCCGGAAGTACTACGGGAGGTATGAAATGCATCCGCATGGTAATTCTGGCCAAAGTATCACGAAATGAATTTAAACACATCGTACATCCGAATGCCGTGCTTCCGGTACGGGTGAACAAACAGGTCATTTCTCCTGCCATCCTGTCAACGGTGTTGGCATTTTCATTCATCTATGCCGTCATCATCATTCTCAGCGTATTGTTGATGCTGGCAATGGGAGTAGGTTTTACAGAATCTATCGGTACGGTGATTTCAAGTATCGGAAATATGGGACCGGGACTGGGAAGTTGCGGTCCGGCCTATTCATGGGACGGACTTCCCGATCTGGCGAAATGGTTGTTGTCATTCCTCATGTTGCTGGGACGTCTCGAGCTGTTTACCGTACTGCTTTTATTCAGTTCAGATTTTTGGAAAAGGAATTAGAAACAAGAGGATAACCTCATTTGTTGTATAATATAGAACAATATATGATTTATTAAAAAACCTTTTTTGTCACATGGAGTTTGCAAAAGAGATGAAATTAAATTCTATATTTGCAACCGTTTAAGGAAGAGAAATGAAACAAAGCTTAAAATATTATATACTGATAGTGCTTGCCGTGCTGCTTCATTCGGTAACGATGAAGGCGGCAAATACCTCTTATATAATAGAAGATCCGGATCAGGACGAATGTTTTATTTCACAAGCCACTCCTGCAAACCGGAACATTCTGGAGCGATTCCATTTTTATTGTACCATCATGCCCTGCGAAATGGGGCATGCAGATATTTCTCATGTACCAACGGATAAAAGCTTTATCCGTCCCGAAACGGTCTTCCATAAATACAGAATGAGAAATAATCCCTTATCAGATCATTCAATCTATTCACATACATACAATCCGTCGGATCCACTGACCTACTATGTCTACGGATTAAGGAAAATCATTATTTAGGAAAGCTACAAGCTATGAACAGCGATGCCATTTGTGAACAGATTCACTTGTGCCCTGTAGCTATCAACCCTTTTTCAATCAGTTGTCACTCAGAGGTGTGACGATTTATTGCATCTTTCAGATTATTCAATCTAAACATACTATTGGATTATGAATTTTACATTGTTAGTTGTCGTTCTGCTGACCGCAATTGCCTTTGTCGGTGTGGTGATAGCCCTTTCAAACGCTATCTCACCACGATCGTATAATGCGCAAAAGTTCGAAGCGTATGAATGTGGTATCCCTACACGCGGTAAATCATGGATGCAGTTCCGCGTAGGTTACTACCTGTTTGCTATCCTGTTTCTGATGTTCGATGTCGAAACGGTATTCCTGTTTCCCTGGGCAGTGATTGCCCGCGATCTGGGACCCCAAGGATTAATTAGTATTCTCTTCTTTTTAGTTGTGTTGGTTCTGGGCCTTGCCTATGCCTGGAAGAAAGGAGCACTGGAATGGAAATAATGAAAAAGCCCAAAATAAAGTCTATCCCCTATGAAGACTTCATCGATAACGAATCGTTGGAAAAGATGGTCAAAGAACTCAATGAAGGCGGAGCCAACGTCTTCGTGGGAGTGCTTGACGATCTTATCAACTGGGGACGCAGCAACTCGCTGTGGCCGCTTACTTTCGCAACCAGCTGTTGCGGTATCGAATTCATGGCACTGGGTGCCGCGCGTTATGACATGGCCCGCTTCGGGTTTGAAGTAGCCCGTGCCAGCCCGCGACAGGCCGACATGATTATGGTATGCGGAACCATCACCAATAAAATGGCCCCGGTACTGAAGCGTCTGTATGATCAGATGGCAGATCCCAAATATGTGATTGCCGTAGGAGGATGTGCAGTGAGCGGCGGTCCGTTCCGCAAGTCCTATCATGTGGTAAACGGAGTAGACAAGATTCTTCCGGTCGATGTATACATTCCCGGATGTCCGCCCCGTCCCGAAGCATTCTATTACGGCATGATGCAACTGCAACGCAAAGTGAAGATAGAAAAATTCTTCGGAGGAGTAAACCGGAAAGAGAAGAAACCTGAGAAGGAATAAACCCAGATGCATCACAGATTCGCATTAATCATTAAAATATGGAAGAAATAAAATACATAGAACCCGCAGCACTACACGACGAGATGCTGCGTCTGCGTAACGAAAAGCAGATGGACTTTCTCGAAAGCCTGACAGGCATGGACTGGGGAGTGGCAGAGGAAGGCGACGCACCGAACGTAACCCGGGGACTTGGAGTAGTCTACCATCTGGAATCAACCGTAACCGGCGAACGCATCGCTGTAAAAACATCCACAGATAACCGCGAAACTCCGGAAATCCCTTCCGTCAGTGACATCTGGAAAGCGGCTGACTTCAACGAACGTGAAGTATTCGACTATTATGGCATTGTATTCATCGGACATCCCGACATGCGACGCCTTTATCTGCGTAACGACTGGGTAGGATATCCGATGCGTAAAGATAATAATCCGGAAAAGGATAACCCATTGCGTATGGATAATGAAGAGACCTATGACACCACGCAGGAAATAGAACTGAACCCGGACGGAACTTACCAAACCCAGGAGAATGTCATCTTTGATGACCGTGAATATGTAGTCAATATCGGACCACAACACCCGGCCACCCACGGAGTAATGCGTTTCCGCGTATCGCTTGAAGGCGAAACCATCAGGAAACTCGATGCCAACTGCGGCTACATCCACCGGGGAATTGAGAAGATGAACGAAAGCCTCACCTACCCGCAAACCCTTGCACTGACCGACCGGCTCGATTATTTAGGAGCACACCAGAACCGCCATGCCCTTTGTATGTGCATCGAAAAGGCAATGGGAATCGAAGTCAGCGAACGTGTGAAGTACATCCGTACCATTATGGACGAACTTCAGCGTATCGACTCCCACCTGCTGTTCTATTCGTGCCTCGCGATGGACTTGGGAGCACTGACCGCTTTCTTCTACGGTTTCCGTGACCGTGAGATGATTCTGGACATGTTCGAAGAGACCTGTGGCGGACGTCTGATTATGAACTATAATACTATTGGTGGGGTACAAGCGGATCTACACCCGAACTTCATCCCGAGAGTGAAAAAATTCATCCCCTACATGCGTGGCATCATTCACGAATATCACGACGTATTTACCGGCAACGTCATTGCCCGGCAGCGCCTGAAAGGTGTAGGCGTACTGAGCCGCGAAGATGCTATCTCCTTCGGATGCACCGGTGGTACGGGCCGTGCCAGCGGATGGGCATGCGATGTGCGCAAACGTATGCCTTATGGTGTATATGACAAAGTGGATTTTAAAGAGATCGTTTACACCGAAGGTGACTCTTTTGCCCGCTACATGGTACGTATGGATGAAATTATGGAAAGTCTGAACATCATCGAACAGTTGATAGACAACATTCCGGAAGGACCGATACAGGAGAAGATGAAACCTATCATCCGGGTGCCGGAGGGAAGTTACTACACTGCTGTCGAAGGCAGCCGAGGTGAATTCGGGGTATTCCTCGAGAGCCACGGAGACAAGACCCCCTACCGCCTGCATTACCGTTCGACGGGACTGCCATTGGTTTCGGCTGTCGATACCATCTGCCGGGGAGCCAAGATTGCCGACCTGATCGCCATTGGCGGAACGCTGGACTATGTGGTGCCGGATATCGACAGATAAGTAAATAGTAAATCGTCTAATCGTAAATATAGCATATGTTTGACTTTAGTATAATAACAAGCTGGATACACCAGACGCTGACCTCCGTCATGCCGGAGGGGCTGGCTGTATTCATTGAATGTGTCGTAATCGGGGTGTGCATTGTGGCCCTGTACGCCATACTTGCCATTCTCCTTATTTATATGGAGCGTAAGGTGTGCGGTTTCTTCCAGTGCCGTCTGGGACCGAACCGTGTAGGAAAGTGGGGAAGCATCCAGGTACTCTGTGACGTGCTCAAGATGATGACCAAAGAAATCATCGAGCTGAAACACTCGGATAAATTCCTCTATAACCTGGCTCCGTTCATGGTGATTATCGCTTCGTTTCTCACCTTCTCCTGCCTGCCCATCAGCAAGGGGCTGGAAGTGCTGGACTTCAACGTGGGTGTATTCTTCCTATTGGCGGCTTCGAGCATCGGTGTGGTAGGTATCCTGCTGGCCGGATGGGGCTCGAACAACAAGTTCTCACTGATCGGTGCCATGCGAAGCGGTGCACAGATCATCAGCTACGAACTGTCCGTGGGACTCAGTATCCTGACGATGGTGGTACTGATGGGTACCATGCAGTTCTCTGAAATCGTAGAGAGCCAGGCCAACGGATGGTTTATATTCAAGGGACACATCCCGGCGGTGATCGCCTTCATTATCTACCTGATAGCCGGAAACGCAGAATGTAACCGCGGCCCGTTCGACCTTCCCGAAGCGGAAAGTGAGTTGACAGCGGGCTACCATACCGAATATTCGGGTATGCACTTCGGATTCTTCTATCTGGCCGAATACCTGAATATGTTTATCGTAGCCGCCGTAGCTTCCACCATCTTCCTCGGAGGCTGGATGCCGTTGCATATCGTCGGTCTGGACGGATTCAATGCCGTAATGGATTACATCCCGGGCTTCATCTGGTTCTTTGGCAAGGCATTCTTCGTGGTATTCCTGCTGATGTGGATCAAGTGGACTTTTCCACGTCTGCGCATTGATCAGATATTGAATCTGGAATGGAAATATCTGGTGCCCATTTCGATGGTCAATCTGGTAATCATGGTATTAATCGTAGTCTTCGGACTGCACTTCTAACCCGGAGGACTGAAAAATGAAGAATGAAGAATATACATATTTAGGTGGCCTGATGCAAGGCATCGGCTCCCTGCTGACGGGTATGAAAACCACCATCAAGGTGTATTTCCGGAAGAAAGTAACCGAACAATACCCGGAAAACCGTGCAGAACTCAAGATGTTCGACCGTTTCCGCGGTACATTGACCATGCCTCACAACGAAAACAATGAGCATCGCTGCGTGGCCTGCGGACTGTGCCAGATGGCATGTCCGAACAATACCATCAAAGTGACCAGTGAGACCGTTGAAACGGAAGAGGGTAAAAAGAAGAAAATACTGGCAAAGTATGAGTACGACCTCGGCTCGTGTATCTTCTGCCAGCTATGTGTCAATGCCTGCCCGCACGACGCAATCACCTTCGACCAGGTATTTGAGCATGCCGTATTCGACCGGAGCAAGCTCATCCTGCAGCTCAATCACGAAGGCAGTAAAGTAATCGAAAAGAAAAAAGAATAAAAGAATATGGGACTTACACTTGAAACAGTAGTATTCTACTTTCTGGCAGTGTTCATCATTGCCATGTCCATACTGACGGTGACTACACAACGCATCGTACGTTCGGCCACCTATCTGCTGTTTGTGCTTTTCGGCACAGCAGGCATCTACTTTCTGTTGGGGTATACTTTCCTCGGATCGGTACAGATCATGGTCTATGCCGGAGGTATTGTGGTGCTCTACGTATTCTCCATCCTGCTGACGAGTGGAGAAGGTGACCGGGCGGCTCACCTGAAACGGAGTAAATTCCTGGCGGGACTCGCCACGACCATAGTAGGCGCGGCACTGGTGCTCTTTATCACACTGACCCACAAATTCGTACCGACAAGCGATCCGGAACCGGTAGAAATCAGTATCAAGACCATCGGGCATGCACTGCTAAGCAGCGGCAAATATGGATATGTATTGCCTTTCGAAGCAGTCAGCATATTGTTGCTGGCTTGTATCGTAGGCGGATTATTAATTGCACGTAAAAGATAGAAAGATATGATGATACACATGGAATATTATCTGGTGGTTTCTACCATCATGATGTTTGCAGGAATATACGGATTCTTCACCCGGCGCAACACACTTGCAATCCTGATCTCTGTGGAACTGATGCTGAATGCGACCGATATCAACTTTGCCGTATTCAACCGTTTCCTTTTCCCCGGAGAACTGGAAGGATACTTCTTTGCCCTGTTCTCCATCGCCATCTCGGCTGCGGAAACGGCTATCGCCATTGCCATCATGATTAATATTTACCGCAATATACGCAGTATACAGGTAAAGAATCTCGATGAATTAAAATGGTAGGCAGAGCATACCTCCTGCAGTATAAACATAGTATAATATACAACAACAGATAGATTATGGAATATACAATTCTGATTCTTCTTCTCCCCTTCCTCTCCTTCCTGACAACAGGGATAGGAGGCAAGTGGATGAGCCACCGGACAGCGGGCACCATTGGCACGCTGGTATTGGCAGCGGTGACCGTACTTTCGTACATCACGGCCATACAATACTTTTCGGCTCCCCGCCTGGCGGACGGAACGTTCGCCACGCTCATTCCTTATAACTTCGAATGGCTTCCGTTTACGGAGACACTGACATTCAACCTGGGCATCCTGCTCGACCCTATTTCGGTAATGATGCTGATCGTGATCTCCACTGTCAGCCTGATGGTACATATCTACTCCTTCGGTTATATGAAAGGTGAACGGGGATTCCAGCGATACTACGCATTCCTATCCTTGTTCACCATGTCGATGCTCGGACTGGTAGTGGCAACCAATATCTTCCAGATGTATTTGTTCTGGGAACTGGTAGGCGTATCTTCTTACCTGCTGATAGGCTTCTACTATACCCGCCCGGCAGCCATTGCCGCCAGCAAAAAGGCGTTCATCGTAACCCGCTTCGCCGACCTGGGATTCCTGATCGGTATCCTGCTATACGGATATTACGGAGGGACATTCGGCTTCACTCCCGACACAGTTTCGATGTTGAGCGGTGGTGCCGGTATGTTGCCTTTGGCCCTCGGACTGATGTTTGTCGGCGGTGCCGGCAAGAGTGCCATGTTCCCGCTGCACATCTGGTTACCGGATGCCATGGAAGGTCCGACTCCTGTCAGTGCATTGATTCATGCCGCTACCATGGTGGTAGCCGGTGTCTATCTGGTGGCACGCATGTTCCCGCTCTTCATCGAATATGCCCCGGACGTACTGCACCTGATCGGATGGGTGGGCGCTTTCACTGCGTTTTATGCAGCCAGCGTGGCTTGCGTACAGAGTGATATCAAGCGTGTACTTGCTTTTTCCACCATCTCACAAATCGGCTTTATGATTGTGGCATTAGGTGTCTGCACCTCTTCCGACCCGCATCACGGAGGACTGGGCTATATGGCTGCCATGTTCCATCTTTTCACACATGCCATGTTCAAGGCATTGCTCTTCCTGGGTGCCGGCAGCATCATTCATGCCGTACATTCCAACGAGATGTCCGCCATGGGCGGACTCCGCAAGTACATGCCGATTACGCATATCACCTTCCTGATAGCCTGTCTTGCCATCGCGGGTATCCCTCTGTTCTCGGGTTTCTTCTCTAAAGATGAAATTCTGGCAGCTTGCTTCCAGTACAGCCCTGTGATGGGTTGGGTAATGACCGTCATCGCAGCTATGACTGCCTTCTATATGTTCCGTCTCTACTACGGCATTTTCTGGGCCGGCGTAACGCCCGGACAAAAGTCGGCAAGCAATGGAGCAAGTGACGCACACACTCCACACGAGTCTCCCCTCACCATGACTGTTCCGTTAATCTTCCTGGCTGCCGTCACTTGTGTGGCCGGTTTCATTCCTTTCGGACATTTCATCAGTGCCAACGGTGAATCGTATACCATCCATCTGGAAACTTCAGTGGCCGTCACCAGCGTAGTAATTGCCGTAGCATCCATCGCCCTGGCCACTTGCATGTACCTGCGTCCGCAACAGCCATTGGCAGATAAACTTGCCAAACGGTTCGCCGGACTGCACCGGGCAGCCTATCACCGTTTCTATATCGACGAAGTATATCAATTCATCACGCACCGCATCATCTTCCGTTGCATCTCTACACCGATCGCTTGGTTCGACCGCCACGTAGTAGACGGATTCTTCAACTTCATAGCTTGGGGAACCCACGCCACAAGCGACGAGATACGGGGACTGCAAAGCGGACGCGTACAGCAATACGCTTACGTATTCTTGCTTGGAGCATTGATACTGATCTTAATATTAATCTTATAAAGCACAAAAGATATGAACTTTTTATCCTTATTCGTACTCATTCCTCTGCTGATGCTTGGCGGGTTATACCTTGCCAAAGGCATTAAAGCCATCCGTGGAGTGATGGTAGCGGGAAGTACAGCGTTGCTTATCCTGAGTATTGTGCTGACGTTCCTTTATTTAGGCGAGCGCCAGGCAGGAGCCACAGCCGAAATGCTGTTCCGTGCCGACACAGTATGGTATGCTCCCCTCCACATATCCTATTCGGTAGGAGTCGACGGAATATCGGTAGCCATGCTGCTGCTTAGTGCCGTCATTGTTTTCACCGGTACCTTCGCTTCCTGGAAGCTGCAACCGCTGACCAAAGAATACTTCCTGTGGTTCACACTCCTGTCGATGGGAGTATTCGGATTCTTCATCTCCATCGATCTGTTCACCATGTTCATGTTCTACGAGATCGCGTTGATCCCGATGTATCTGCTGATCGGTGTATGGGGCTCGGGACGCAAGGAATACGCAGCCATGAAGCTGACCCTGATGTTGATGGGTGGTTCGGCTTTCTTGCTGATCGGTATTCTGGGCATATTCTTCGGTGCCGGCGGAACGACAATGAACATTCTCGAAATAGCCCGGCTGCACAACATCCCATTTGCACAACAGTGCATTTGGTTCCCGCTCACCTTCCTGGGATTCGGCGTACTGGGCGCACTCTTTCCTTTCCACACATGGAGCCCCGACGGTCATGCCTCGGCACCGACTGCCGTCTCCATGCTGCATGCCGGCGTACTGATGAAACTGGGAGGTTACGGATGTTTCCGCATCGCCATGTACCTGATGCCGGAAGCTGCCAACGAACTGGGCTGGATCTTCCTGATCCTGACAGGTATATCGGTTGTATACGGTGCCTTCAGCGCTTGTGTGCAAACCGACCTGAAGTATATTAATGCCTACTCGTCAGTGAGCCACTGTGGTCTGGTGCTCTTCGCTATCCTGATGATGAACCAGACAGCCGCCACCGGTGCAGTGCTCCAGATGCTCAGCCACGGGTTAATGACAGCATTGTTCTTCGCCCTCATCGGTATGATATACGGACGTACACATACCCGCGACGTACGCGAGTTGAACGGACTGATGAAAGTGATGCCGTTCCTCAGTGTCTGCTATGTAATTGCCGGACTTGCCAACCTGGGACTTCCGGGACTCAGCGGCTTCGTAGCCGAGATGACCATCTTTGTCGGTTCATTCCAGAACTTCGATGTGTTCCACCGCACACTGACCATTATCGCTTGTTCATCCATTGTCATTACTGCGGTCTATATCCTCCGGCTGGTAGGCAAGATTCTGTATGGGACTTGTACCAACAAGCATCACCTGGCACTGACAGACGCAACTTGGGATGAACGCTTCGCCGTTATCTGTCTCATTATTTGTGTTGCCGGACTGGGTATGGCTCCTTTCTGGGTGAGCCACATGATCGGAGAGAGTGTATTGCCCGTTGTTTCAAATTTAATACCTTAAACAAAGATGGATTATTCACAATTTCTACATATGGGAGAGGAGCTGTCACTGATAGCCGTTATCCTTATTTTATTTGTGGTCGACTTAATTATCTGCCCTGACCAACGAGGAAGTACACTTAAGTCTTCTTCTGTCAGGTCACTTACATTGCCGGCTGTTATCTTAATGACTATTCACACTGTCATCAATCTTTTTCCGGGAACACCGGCCGAAGCTTTCGGAGGAATGTATCAATATGCACCGATGCATACCATTATTAAGGCAGTACTCAACGTGGGTACAATCATCGTATTATTAATGGCCCATGAATGGCTGAAACGTGAAGATACCAAAATCAAACAAGGAGAGTTTTATGTACTGACACTATCTACCTTGCTGGGTATGTATTTTATGATTTCCGCGGGACATTTCCTGATGTTTTTCATCGGACTTGAGATGGCAAGTATTCCCATGGCTGCTCTGGTAGCTTTTGATAAATACCGCCATCATTCGGCTGAAGCCGGTGCCAAGTACATTCTGACCGCTTTGTTCTCAAGCGCATTGCTGCTTTATGGTATCTCAATGATATATGGTACAGCCGGAACTTTGTATTTTAATGATCTGCCGGGACACATCAATAGCAATATGCTCCAGGTCATGGCTTTCGTATTCTTCTTTGCCGGAATGGGATTCAAAATTTCCCTGGTCCCCTTCCATCTCTGGACCGCCGACGTATACGAAGGTGCACCTACGGCCGTGACCTCCTATTTAAGTGTGATCTCCAAAGGATCGGCAGCTTTCGTGCTGATGACCATCCTGACGAAAGTATTTGCACCGATGACGGCACAATGGCAGGAAGTACTGTTCTGGGTAACTATTGCCTCAATCACCATTGCCAATCTCTTTGCCATCCGCCAGCAGAACCTGAAACGTTTCATGGCATTCTCGGCTATCTCTCAGGCAGGATACATCATGCTGGGTGTCATAGGAGGCAGTGCGATGGGTATGACCGCCCTGGTTTATTATGTACTGGTTTACCTGGCAGCAAACTTAGGTGTGTTCGCAGTTATCTCGATTGTGGAGCAACGTAGCAACAAGGTAGAAATAAACGACTATAACGGACTGTACCGAACAAATCCCAAACTGGCATTCATCATGACACTTGCCCTGTTCTCACTGGCCGGTATCCCTCCGTTTGCGGGTTTCTTCTCCAAGTTCTTCATCTTCATGGCCGCATTCAACAGTGGGTTCCATTTACTGGTATTCATTGCCCTGATCAACACAGTAGTTTCACTCTACTACTACCTGCTGATCGTGAAAGCCATGTATATCAATCCCAACGAAGAACCCATCCCCGCTTTCCGCAGTGACGGTTATACCAAGTTAAGTCTCGCACTTTGTACATTGGGCATCATAGCCTTAGGTATCGCAAGCTGCATCTATCAGGGAATCGATAAGTTTGCTTAACCATATTTCACCACAGAGGACGCAGAGGACACAGAGAAGGAGATAAAGATACGTTATCCATTAGGATAATAATATCTTCGGTTTCCCTCTGCGTCCTCTGTGTCCTCTGTGGTGAAATGTCTTTTGCTATGAAAGCCCCTATTTCGGAATGGTGAACCAGAACCGGGAGCCCTTTCCCTCTTCCGAATCCACTCCTATGACTCCGCCTAACTGCTCTACGATGCTTTTGCAGATGGAAAGCCCGAGGCCGGTTCCATGAATAAAGGTGTTCAACTTGACGAAACGCTCAAAGATATGAGGCAGTTGCCCTGCGGGAATTCCAATTCCCGTATCCCGCACATAAAACTCCACGCACTCTTCTTTTTCTTCGTATCCCACGCGGATACTGCCCGATGAAGTAAACTTCAAAGCATTGTTCACGAAATTAGAGATAACCTGATGCAGGCGGTTCCGGTCACTCACCACGCTGCATTCCGACGGATGCGGATCAAAAACCAACTCAACTCCTTGTGGTACCTTGATCTGGGAACTGCGGACAATATCTTCACAAAGCATATTCACATCCGTCTCGCCATAGGTGAATTCAAATGTCCCCGCCTCTATTTTCGACAGGTCTAAAATATCAGAGATCAGCTGTAACAGCAAGTCGTTATTCTCTTGTACAATCTTAATGTATTCACGACGTTCTTCCAGATCTTCCGTATCCACCAGCAACCCCGAGAAGCCGACAATCGCATTGAGCGGTGTACGTATCTCATGACTCATATTCGCAAGAAAAGCACTCTTCAGGCGGTCCATCGTTTCAGCTTTCTCTTTAGCCTCGATAAGCATGGCTTCCGTCTCTTTCAGTTCGGTAATGTCATAGTTAATGCCGATGATCTCTATCTCCCCGTTATCCGGTTCAAACTTAGTGACCACTACATTCATACGAACCCAATTCCACTCATTGGTGGTTCCCGGCTTCAGCACACGCATTTCACTACGAAAATCTTTCTCTTCACCTTTCAATACCTTTTCGTAAAAACCAAGAACCTTCTGTCGATCTTCGGGATGCATCTTATCATAGACTCCCACAACCGCCGACAAAGAAATATCCTCGGGTTCACCCATATTCTTATACCATTGTTTAATGGCATATCCATGCTTGGTGAGCAAGTTCAATTTCGCATATCCCACTTTTGCATAGTCCGAGATCAAGAGGAAAAAATTTTCAAAGTCACGGATGCGGTTAATAGCATCGATACGTTCCGTATTATCGATATTAATTAAGACATATCCGTTAAAGTCCCCCTGACTATCAAATAATTTACTAACCTTTGTATATAATTCAATTGTATTGTTCTTATCCGAACGGAAATAATTACTTATACTATCAAAAGAGTAATTCAGTCTGAAATCGACCAGGTCTTCGTTCTGTACCCGTTCTCTGATTTCAAGAGGTACATTCGGATTCTCAAAGAAGTTGACTCCTATTGCATCGGCTTTATCTTTTATACCAAAGGTTTCCATGTCCCAATTGTTCAAGTCGAGCAAATAGCCATCCTTATCGTAAATCTCCACTCCGGCGGGAATATTGGCAAAGATATTCTTGAAAAGCTTCTCACTGCGATCCAAAGCTCTGTGGGCACGAACCGTCTCCGTAGAGTCCAGAAACAGAGCAACCACCTCGTCCTTTTCCGGAGAATACACGATGCAATGGGAACTGCGATGGGTGCGATGGAAGTAGACATCAGTCTCTTTGTGCACACTGCCCTCCATCACATCGAGAAGATAGTCCACCTTGGATTTAAAGTCTGCATGCAACTCACTGGCAAGGCATCCCACGTAATCGGAAAGAGGTATTCCTATGAGTTCCGAACTCAAATCATTGGCATCGACTATCCGGTAATCACAAGGCAGTCCGGCAGTATCCCGGACCATAGTCATACGTATATAACCCATCGGCATGAAGCGGAACAGATTACGCAAAAAAGAACGTTCGCGCACAGCTTCGTCTTTCGCTTTACGCAGCTCGATACAAATGCTGATGATATTGGCAAGAGACGATAACCATTGGAAGTCTTCATTATTCCAGTTGCGATAATTCTCTACCAGATCGATCCCCATATACCCCCATACATGTTCGCCGGCTATCAGCGGAGTGACCATCAGCGACTTGATGTTCTGACGGCTGAGGATGGCGTATTCAGCTTTCGCATGTTTCGGAAGCTGATCCAATGAATCCAGTATCACCGGTTTACCCGATACAGTCTGACTCGTCCACCAGGGCAAACTGTCGGTAGAGATGCGTTGCAGGCTATCGATCTCCGCCGGCACTCCCTCCGCCACCACTTCATAAGTGCAGTCCTGATAACGGTAATATTCATCATATTCGAAAATATACACTCGTCCTCCATGAAAAAGATCGAGTATATCCTGCAGTATCTCCATAATACAGAGATCTACGCTATCATCTTTCAGAAAGCGCAGGAGTGAAAGAGAAATAGAATTCTGACGATACAGCAAATCATTGATACGTGCCAGAATCGGTTCCGAAGAATCATCAGGCGCTTCTACCCGTTGTATAATACCGAATGAAACCACTCCCCTTCCCGGTATTTCCTCTCTGTCTCCCAGGCGCGTATGCAGCCACACAATTCCCTCTTTGGTATGAATCGGGAAAGTTTGCTCATAAAACTCTTTATGTATATAAGCGTTAAATTCCCGGACAATCTGTTCCTGATAGT
This sequence comes from Bacteroides fragilis, assembly GCF_019583405.1. GTDB lineage: Bacteria > Bacteroidota > Bacteroidia > Bacteroidales > Bacteroidaceae > Bacteroides > Bacteroides fragilis_B. The sequence goes on from NZ_SZUU01000006.1 coordinate 82,932, forward strand.
CCTTACGCACTCGCTCCCTGAAGTCTTTAAAAGAGATGATGTTACCTTCCAGTTCTAATAAATCACAAAGATATTCCGAGCATATATAGTGTCCGGCTGTAAAATCAGCTTCCCACCACCCAATTTGTGCCATGGAGGCCATTCGCCGGAACCGTTCGATATCATTATACATAAAAGTAGTTTAAAGGGGTATATATGTTTGTCTGCTGTAAGCATGCAAAATTAAGAAATTATCCATTTTTATCAAGAGAATGCATTAAATATTTGCAGGAACGGTATTCTAAGAGTATTACGGGAGAGAAAAGATACACAGGAATGTAACACAGATGTCAATGAATCGTATAGGGCATGTATCACCCCCGTAATCTGAATCGCGCAACTTTGCACCGACAGAAAAACGTAGATAAAAAGACATGAAACAACAAATCGGGAGACTTCTCTCCACTCTTCTTCTCGCAACATTTTCCTTAGGAATCACAGCAGGGGTCATCCAGGGAACCATCATTGATAAACAGACCAAAGAACCCCTGACCGGAGCTACCGTACAAATTGCCGGAACCACGACCGGGACCGTAGCCGATGTAGACGGTAACTACACACTGACGCTAAGCAACGGTACCTATACCATTGAAGTGAAATATATAGGATATAAAACACTCCGGATGAATGAAGTGAAAGTGAAAGCCGATGCGACGCTGAACTTTGAACTGGAAGTAGACGCGCAAACGCTGGATGCCGTAACCGTAGTGGCCCGGAAAAACCTGGAAGGCGAAAAGGCTTTACTGCAAGAGAGACAGAAAGCAACACTTGCCATCGAGAACATGGGAGCCAAGGAGATGACCCTGAAAGGTATATCGAACGTACAGGACGGAGTCAAGAAAATAACCGGTATCTCCATTGCAAGCGCCGGACAGCTGATAGTACGCGGACTGGGCGACCGATACAGCACGACCACCCTGAACGGTTTGCCCATCGCCTCGCCCAACCCGGACAACAAGCTGATTCCGCTCGACCTCTTCCCGGCCTCTACCGTAAAGAACATCACTGTCAGTAAGGTATATGCCGCCGGAGCCTTTGCCGACTATTCGGGTGCACATATCGACATCAGCACCAAAGAGAACACGGGAAGTGACTTTTTCTCCATCGGCTTCAACGTGGGGGGACGCTTCAACACTGTCGGAAAAGATTTCTATTACAGCGACCGGAAAGGCGGACTCTTCAGTACAGGAAACCTCAGGAATAAAGACCGGATTCTGGCTATGGGTAAAAGCGAGTTCCGCGATTACGCCCGCAACAATGACCCGTTCGGCACAAACTTCGCCATCAGCAAGCACCGTTCACTGCCCGAATTCGGTGGTAACCTGGGAGGAGGCAAGAGCTGGACTCTGCCCAACGGCAACCGCCTGAGCGTGCTTGCCTCGGTAGGTGTCAGCAACGAAAACCAAATCTTGAAAGACGCCTACGTGACCACTATGACCGCTCAGGGCACACACCTCGACAAGTTCAATTATGACAGTTATTCCAGCGCACTGAAAATAGCCGGATTGGGCAACATCGGCTACTCGTTCCGGCAGGCGGACCACATCAACTTCACCGTATTCTATGCACGCAATGCCATCAACGACTACATGTCCCGCGAAGGGATCGATGCCGAAAAGAACAACATCACATCGAGCAACAGCGTTTTCCATGCCTACTCACTACTGAACAACCAGTTGCTGGGACACCACGAACTGACCTCTCAGTGGGATGTAAACTGGAGCGCTTCGTACGGACTGACCAACAGTGACGAACCGGATCGCCGGCAGGTGGTCTTCTTCCGTAACGAAGGCAGCGATAAACTGAACCTCTTTAAACTCAACCAGACTACCAACCGCTACTTCGGAGAACTGCAAGAGAAAGAGATTGTAGGAGATCTGCGCACTTCGTACAAATGGGGAGATGCGAACCAGGTTCGTGTGGGAGGTACTTACAAAAGCAAAAAACGCGACTTTGAAAGCGTGAACTTCTACTACGACATCAATGCCTTGAACGCTGACGTCACCAACATTTATGATACCAACGGATACCTGAATCAGGAAAACATAGCCAACGGGACGATAAAAGCCAACATCGACGCACAGCCCCGTTACAACTACTACGCCGGAATGGATGTATGGGCAGGGTTTGCAGAAATAGAATACTACCCGATGGAATCTCTGCTGGTCAACGTGGGACTGCGCTACGAGCAGGCCAAACAATGGGTACGCTATTGGACGGACGGCGGACAGGAGAAGAAAACGAACCTGGACAAAGGCGACTTCTTCCCGGCACTGAACCTGAAGTACAGCATAAACGAAACCAACAGCCTGCGTCTCTCCGTATCACGCACCGTCACCCGCCCTTCATTTATCGAAATGGCTCCGTTCCTCTATCAGGAATCTTACGGAAGTGCCTATATCCGCGGTAACAACGAACTGAAGAACGCTTATAACTATAACATTGACCTGCGCTATGACTTCTTTCCGAAACGCAACAACGGGGATATGTTCTCTGTCACCGGTTATTTTAAGAAACTGAAATCGCCGATTGAACAGACTCAGGAATCTTCGGGCGGCACAGTGATCCGCTCTTTCCGTAACGCCGAAGACGGAATAGCCACAGGAGTGGAAATAGAATTCCGCAAAGAACTGTTCAAGAACTTCCGCATCGGAGCCAACGGTTCGTACATGTATACAAACGTCATATTGCCCGAAGGCGGGGTATATACCGACTCGGAACGCGCTCTGCAAGGAGCCTCTCCGTTCCTGATCAATGCAGACCTCAGCTATACTCCTCGACTGAGAGGAGAAAGCGACCTGACGCTGGCACTGGTTTACAATGTGCAAGGCCCGCGCATCGAGACAGTAGGTATCTACGGAACGGGTAACATCAAGCAGCAGACCCTGCACACGATGGACTTCATAGCAAGCTATGCCATCAACAAACACCTGAGCCTGCGCCTGCAGATGAAAGACTTACTGAACAGTACCATCCGCTTCAAACAGGAGCTGCCGACAACAGGACAGAAGGTGGAAGTAGAATCATTCCGTCCGGGAACCAATGCGGAAATAGGAGTCTCGTACAGATTCTAAGGCTCGCCACAGAGTCACACAGAGTATTTATATGAATAATCAAACAGATAGTATAAACCATAAACAGTATGAATATGAAAATGAATTATCTAAAACTCAACTCTTGGGCCGTAGCAGCCCTGATGGGAATGTGTTCACTTGCAGCTTGTAGTGACGACAACAACGGCGAAAACGGCGGAAACGGCGACAGCGAAGAGGTGATCGCCAACAACGGAACACTGAAAGGAAGCGTAGACGGGTCGAAAACCGTCATCCTGACCAAAGGCTACAACTTCTCCCTCGACGGAGAATATATCGTCAAAGCCGGTTCTACCCTGAAGATCGGCGAAGGTGTGACAATCAGCGCCAAAAGCGATGATGCCACCATCGACTACATCCTCGTGGAGCAGGGAGCCAAGATCGAAGCGGTAGGTACTGCCTCCGCACCGATTGTCATGACTGCCGATACCAAAGAACCGGGAGCATGGGGCGGCATCCACATTTGCGGCAAAGCCCCGATCAACATCGGATCGACCGGTAAATCGGAAGTCGGAGATGCCGCTTACGGTGGTTCCGATCCGGCGGACAACTCGGGTATCCTGAAGTACATTCGCCTGGAATACGCCGGATACAAGTTCACTACGGAAAAGGAGTGTAACGGCTTCACCTTCTATGGTGTAGGAAACGGTACGACCCTCGAATACCTCGAAGCATACAAAGGTACCGACGACGGCTTCGAATGGTTCGGAGGTACGGTCAATGCCAAATATCTGGTATCGGTGAGCAACAGCGACGATTCATTCGACTGGACAGAGGGATGGAGCGGAAAAGGGCAATTCTTTGTCGCCTACCAAGAAGATCCCGCCACTTTGGGATATACATGCGACTGCCTGATCGAAGCCGACAATTATGACAAGAACATGGATGCCACTCCGATTTCATGCCCCACACTGGCTAACCTGACACTGATCGGCGCCAACAATGACGAAGGTAAGAGAGGCATCCGCCTGCGTGCCGGAACTCAGGCCAAAATCTACAATGCTCTGGTTACAGGCAAAGCCAATAACCTGACTACCGAAACAGAACAGACCGAGAAGTACTTGGTGAATGGTCCTTCGGTATTGAACTACATCGCTATCGCGGGAGATATCAAGGCAAGCGGTGACGGCGGTTACTCTTCTGCCCTGTTCACAGCCGCAGAGAATCACAATGCCATCAACCAGACTTTCAGCTTCAGCAATACCTTCATCGGAATCCAAGAAGGAGGAGCCGACCTCTCGGCAGACAGCTTCTTTGAGAAAGCGGCTTATAAAGGCGCAGTGAAAGCAGACAACGAATGGACCAAAGGTTGGACCAAGTTATAAATCACGTATACACTCACAGAATGAAGAGGTAGTATCGAAACTCTTTTCACCACAGAGTAACACAGAGCATCACAGAGTTTTTCACCAATAATCAACAATTTAAAATTGTCTCTGTGTTACTCTGTGTCCTCTGTGGTGGATTTTGACACATTTACCTGTTTTTCAAACTATGGACAGATACAGACTAAAGATTATCGCATTGACAGCACTGGTTTGCCTAGCCGGCAGTAGCTGTACGGACGACGAGAACAACGGACAGGGCAATAACATTATTTATGGTGAGAACATCATCGGAAACGGGGAACAGACCTTCGAGATAAAAGATCATCAATACCTGAAACGGGGCACTTACCTGATGAAGGGATGGTGTTACGTCACTTACGGTTCGACGCTGACCATTGAAGCGGGCACCGTTATCAAAGGAGACAAGGAAACCCGCGCCGCCCTAATTGTAGAACCGGGCGGGAAACTGATTGCCAGAGGAACGGTAGATGCTCCCATCGTATTCACCTCCGAAATGCCCGCCGGAAAACGGAAACCGGGTGACTGGGGAGGATTGATTTTATGTGGTTATGCCCGGAACAATGAAGACATCATGCAGATAGAGGGAGGCCCGCGTACCATGCACGGCGGTCCGAATAACGCGGATAATTCGGGCGTCCTGAGCTACGTCCGTGTAGAGTTTGCGGGATATCCGTTCAAGAAAAACCAGGAGATCAACGGCATCACCTTCGGTTCGGTAGGAAACGGCACGCAAATAGACCACCTGCAAGTATCGTATGCCAACGACGATGCCTTCGAATGGTTCGGCGGAACGGTTCATGCGGAATATCTGGTGGCCTATCACTGCTGGGACGACGATTTCGACATAGACAACGGCTATAGTGGCACATGCCGGCATCTGCTGGGCATCCGCCATCCGCGAATAGCGGACATCACGGGTTCTCATGCCTTCGAATGCAGCAATAATGGCACGAACACTCCTGCGACACCTACCACAGCCGCCACCTTTGAAGATGTCACGATCTATGGCCCTGCCTCAGGGGATGCCTCGTTCGTAAATCATCCCGACTTTATCAATGGCGGCGGCCTCCGGCCGGAAAATGAAAGCATGCTCGGGTTATTCGGCGCGGCACTGTATATGGGCAACAATACATCGGTGACTTTCCGGAACTGCCGGATCAGCGGATATCCATCGGACATGGAGGGCACACCGGCCTCAACGGATAACGTAGTATTCAGCGAAAAGGAAGAAACCGGTTATCCGGAGTGGACCCAAGGATGGTGCAACTTCAACCCGCAAGAGACAGAGTATTGAATTCACCACGGAGTCTTATTCATTGCCGCTTAACAGAGCGGTTTTGACATTCTGCCAAAATGATATTTCAATCCTCTCAGATTGCTTTCTTTCGGCCCGAGGGAAAGGCGCTCTGCGAAAAACGCCTCCTATGGCAATCCGGCATGATTGCTTTCGTAGGCCAAACGAGCCAAAGACAAACAAAACCGCACTGCTTTCCAGAGGACAGGCAACCGATAGACAGTGATATCCCTCTAAACGCAACTTTTTATCACTTCCGCTTTGTTCATCTCAGAGTAGCAACCGGAAAGATTCCGTCCACTTTTGAACCTCCGATCGGAAACAATAGGAGTAATCCGGAAAAACATTAGGAGATATTTCGAAAAGAAGTAAGCATTTTCGGGAAACGCTTACTTCTTTCGGAGCGAATGCTTACTTCTTTTCTCCAAAACTCCGGCTCTATTCTCATCAAATGCCGGCTTTTGGAGCCTCAGACCTTGGCTTTCCGGAGCAGAAAGTCCCTTTGTCAGGCTTTTCTTCTCCCGGACGGACCTGGAAAAAGAAATGCGCTGTTTGGCAAACAGCGCATTTCATATCTTTCTATCACAAGAATCGAATATATTCTATCAGAATGATTCATAAGAGGAGTTACCGTTAGCGACGATCGCTATACACTCCATCTCGATCAGCCAGGCCGGCCGGCATACAGCGGCAACAACAAACTGTATCGGTGTATCAGGAAAGCGTTTGGCAAACAGAGCGCGCACAACCGGATAATCCGAAGCGTCCCGTAGATAAACAATCATCTGCGCCACATCCTCAAAACCGGCTTTGCCCTCTTCGAGCAACTTCTCTACATTTTCCCACATCCGCCGGGTCTGTTCCCGGACATCACCTACATGAACCACTTCACCGCGATGATCGATACTCGCCGTACCGCTGATAAAGAGATGGCGACGGTCGCCATACTCCACGGAAGTTCCCCGTTCGAAAGTTACTCCATACAAGGCTGTCGGGCTGAGGTGAGACAGCGCATGCAGGTAAGTCACCTGTCCCGGCTGCAATCCTTTTACCGCATAGGCATCGAGCAGCACATGTATCTTCGGATCGGCATGCCGCCCCTCTATGCCGGTACTGGCTATATAATGGGTCGATTCGGTCAGTCCCTGCCCGACAAAGTTTTCACGGCGCGCCTTGACAATGCCCGCATAATTCACATCCACGTTCTGCACAAAGATCCAGGTACGGATGCAATCGGAAGCCAGCGTACAGCCTTTTCCGGTCAAATCGGCTTCGTAAGATTTTAACAAGGTTTTCATCTGCTGCTCCGAATTACCGCAAGGCACACCCGCACCGGCTGTCCAGTAATGCTTATAAGCGGCGTTCCGTTCGGAGGTCAGATAGACCCACAAAGCAATCTTACTTCCATCCAACGGAAGCTGTTGCACGACCGAGACAGCATACGATGGCTCTTCCTGCAAAACAGCTTGCAAAACCTCCCACTGATTGGCGGCATCACTCAGGAAGTAACGGCAAAACGCCGGCACCATTCCCCTGAGTTTTATCTTCCTGCCCAATGTCTTATGATATGCTTTGCAAATAGCCGTCAGCTGCTCTTCATAACTCCCCGCTTCCGGATCGACATGAAACATCAGATGCGCCTCCTTCGTTTCTCCCTCACCCCCAAAAAGGGAATATTCAATAGTAACCTTTAAGTACTCAAATCTATATTTTCTGTATTCCATACTCTTACTCTCTTTTTATTTCACTTTAACTCGCTCCTTCGACATCAGCCCTTTAGCCATCTCCCGCTTGTCCCATTGCACCGGAGCAGACACAAACTCGGGAACATTATACGAATAGATCAACTGATCGTAGAACGTATACGGATCTTGCTGAGGCAGCAGGAAAGGTTTCCCTATACGCCCCTGTCCGTCCACCGAGGCGATATAAAGGCGGGTGTACAACCCGTCACCTCTCCGGCTGCTGAACACAAACCAATGTGAATTGCTGCTCCAGTTGTGATAACTTTCCGTGTCGTCACTGTTCACCTCCTCCAGGTTGCGATAGGCTCCGGTCTTCAAGTCCAGCAACCAGAGATCGGCCTCTTTGTGCCAGATGGAGAAGTTCCCATAATCGGAAAGCGTGAACATCAGATACTTTCCGTCGAACGAAGGTTTGGGGAAAGAGATACTTTTGTCCAGCGTGCGGGCTGAGATCAACGTATCGATCCGGTCGCCGAACGTTCCGTCTTCCGGATGGAAAGCAATGCTGCACAGGCTGTATTTCACCTCTTTATACCGGGCAGGCATCTCTTTCTGCTCCGCCGAACAGAAATAAAGTGTCCGGCCGTCGGGCGAGAAGGCGGGAAATGTTTCGAATGCGGCGGTACTCAGCAAAGGAGTAGTCAGTATCCGATGTGACTGCGGATGGTAGACTACCACATCCGAAGCCTGGTCAAAAACCTCGATAGGCTTCTTCCCTCCCAGATGGAAAGTCTGGTTGGTCCGGTTCACCGAATAAGCGATGTATTCGCCCGAAGGATGCCAATAAGGATAAACACAGGCAGAAAGCTGTCCGTCAGCTTTGGTATCGAGGAACTCGCTCTCTCCACCGATGGTCATCACCGTGGCTCCGTGTCCGCCTCTGACATGCAGGCTGGACGGATCGGGGTTCGTCCGGTTGAAAGCATGACAATTGACGCAGGCGGCCGTCACCTGAGTATTCTCAAACAAAGGAGTCTGGCGGAACGTAGAAAGTTCGCGCTCGTAGATACCCATCTTGCTGTATATTTCGTATCCCGGTGCAAGCAGGCGGTACACCAATCCGTAATCAATGGGAAACGGACTGATATAGAACGGGAAAGACCGATACGCTTTCCATTGTCCGTTTTGACGGATACATACTTTCACTTCAAGGCTGTCCCCTTTATTGTTCTCCAGCAACTCGCTCCATTTTCCGGCAGGGATCTCCACAGATTCTCCGCTTGTCCGGATGGGATCTCCTTTCTTTCCGGAAATCACGACATCTACCGCCTCCGCCCCGTCGGCAGTCACACGGAAGTTGAGCGGCGCAATGGTAGCGGGAATCGTTACCCCCGCATAGTCGGGCCATATCGGAGGAAGTGCATCTACCGGAACGGGCGATACCACCTTTTGCCGGCAGGAAACCACTGTTAATGATAACAGCAGGATACCTAAACACTGTTTTATCTTATTCATAATCTTTTATCTAAAATGTACATAGAACCAGTAAGTATCTCCAAACCGGGGTGCCAACGCCTCCTCAGACCGTGTAGAAGTGTAAATGCGCGCATACTCCCGCAACCGCTCTCCTGTCTCCCGGTTAATCTTCCAGGGGATTTCCTCTCCCGGCGTATGCTTCTGCATACTCCAGCCAAACAGCAGTGCCTCCTGATAACTCTTCGGTATCGAGCGGTAGCCCAGTTTCTCTCCCAAAGGATAATAGTGAACGAATCGTCCCATGTCTTTCTTCAGCAGGATTATGCCCATCAGATATTCATAGGCCATCCGGTTCTCCGGATTTGCCTGCAACAACAATGACAACGTCATCTCCGGTTCTGCCGGATTGAAAAACAGGTCGGTTTGCGGGGTGAGTTTTCTCAGGCGTCCGTACTCGGGATGTGCATCGATCCGCGCCTCATCGTCCAGACAAGCCAGCATCTCCGTGGCCCAGTCTTTATAAAAAAGGGTATGTTGCAGGATACGCAGATATTTGCCTGCCACTTCATATCTTCCGTTTATCAGATTTGTTTCGGCAAGCCGCTTAAAACAGCGGACACTCTTCTGATAATCGGGGATGGCCTCCATCGCTTCAAAAACAAGTTGTTGGGCTGTGTTCACCATTCCCAGGTAATAATAGGGTTCGGCAGCTACCAGAGGGATTGTAAAGTCATTGACAAACGACATGAACAGTCCCTCTTTTCCACGCTGGCGATAGTGAAACATGCGGTCGGCCAATTGCCCCTTCATCCCTAAGGCAAGGTTGAGGCAGGAAACCGCCATGGGAGTATCGGGCAATTTCTTCCCGGCCAGGGCAATGATACCGTCCCAATCCTGCATACGTACGTGATAGTCATAGGCCATTACTGCCTCTTTATTCATCGCGATGCTGCGCTTGCCAAGGAGATTCATGGCCAACAGCATCAACAGGAACTGCCCCGTAAGGGCCACAACGTAACGTCCCCGGGTAATCTTCCCGGGCAGGCAGGCTACTAACGGTGGAACCAACACGAGAGCTATCCAGGCAATCACTTGTACTTTCGGAAAGAATAAAGGGAAACGATAACTTCCGATTCCCCACAACAAGCGGTCCATCGGATAAGGAAACAACCACCGGGAGGCCCAGATTGTGACTCCGGCAACAAGAATCGCTCCGCCTGCCGGAAGCCATAAGGAAGAGTGCTTCGTGCCGAAGCGCCAAAACTCAACCATCAAAGCCAGCGGGATGAACAACCAGGCACAACCTCCCGCCAACATATAGAGTACCGGAATGCCTGCCCAAAGGGAGATACGGCGTACGACAGGATTGAAAATACAGGTATATCCCGCAACTGCCCCCAACACCATGCAAGCGGAAAGGACTCCCGAAAGGAGATAGTTCTCGTCACAAAGAAGAATAAAGAAACACAAAGAGGGCAGCAAGGTAAGCGGATACCACAAAGAGCACTCTCCCATACGTCCGGCAATAAATGCAACCAAACGTTGCATGCCCCACAATACACCTGCTAAGACAGCGGCTCCCGCCCACGAATAATAATAAAACTGAGTGAGGAAATTACCTAAATAATCCGCCACTCCACCGGGATGGGATACCCGTTCGACAAAATACCCGGACGTGAAAAGAAACATCTGGAACTGTTCCTGATAGTGCAGATGATAAGGATAATATACTCCAAAGAAGATAAAGACACCTGCTCCCAACAGGATGGAGAGAAGCAGGTTCACTCTCTTGACGTGCTTGTTTTTCATATTCGCTAAATTGTGCCCAAAAGTACAAAAAGTTTGGAAAACAATCTAACGAAAGGGGAAACAATGCGTTTATCCGCCCAACAGCTCAATGCACATACGCCCGTTATGATAAGGGCATTTCCAGAATCCGGCTTTGTCATCATCCCGGTTGACGGTACCGTCGGCACGAAGGCTCCAGAACCATTCACCGTGGACATCGTCAATCAGATGTTGCCTGATGAATCGCCAACAGGCCACGGAACGCTGTAAAGCTTCGCAATCACCGAAATAGCGGAACAGGTTATAGTATCCGACTACGGTTTCGGCTTGTACCCACCAATGACGGTCGCCATCCACATGTCCCGTAGCGAGGTTCTTTTCATACACCATTCCTCCGTCGGGAGTGAAACCTTCGGATGCGGCCGCAGCGATCTTCTTCACAACAGGTTCCACTTCAGCAAGGAGTTCGGCGTCTCCCAGTATGCGGGCAGCTTCGTGCAACAGCCAGGAGGCTTCAATATCATGCCCATACGAAATAACGGCATATTTACTTTGCCAGTCATCATCAAAAAAGAGTCGCAGGTGGAATGTATCGTTGTCCAATATCTTCTGCATAAAAAGTTCTATCAGGTTACGCAACTGCCGTTTCAGCCCCTCGTCTTTCCAAACCCGGTATAAGTTGGTATAAGGCTCAAGGATATGCAGATGGGTATTCATCGTCTTGCGTTCATTGGCATCTTTCTCGCTAAGGCGCATATCGGCTATCTCGTTCCACTCCCGGGTAAGCGCTTCACAGTAGCCGTTCTTTATTCGGTCGAAGCTATGGGACTCTATGTCATAGAACAAACGGACGGCATACTCCAATGCTTCCGGATCTCCGGTGGCCCGGTGATATTCGCTCAGACCATAAATGGCAAAACCGATGGCGTAAATCTGTTTTTTGGTATCCAACGGCTCACCCCTGTAATCAAGAGACCAATAAACTCCTCCGAACTCCGGATCATAAAAACGGTCGATAAGGTAACGTTCGGCCCGGGTTGCCATCTCTTTGTATTCTTCTTTGCCCAACAGGCGGTAAGCGGCAGAGTAGGTCCACAGAATACGTGCATGCAGAATGGCTCCTTTCTCTGCCTGAGGCATCCGTTCTTCCTGTCCGGTGATACGTCCGTAAAATCCACCGTTTTCTTGATCCACCATCCGTTCCATCCAGTAGGGAAGGATGTGGGTGGTGAGTTCTTCCAGCATTTCCTGTTTAAGAATCTTGTCCATAGTATTTTGAATCATGATTGAGCAGTTTGTCTTTTCTTCTCCAATTCCGAGGTCACCTCTTTCATTCTCTTCTCCGACAGTGGGTACATGCTGATAAAGATAACAGACAGTACCGTCCCGACGGCCGGCAACCAACTGAGAAACATCTTAATTCCGTGAATGGCTTCTACACTCTGCACCTCGTTGGCACGAAATCCGAAGTAAGCCAGTAGCCAACCGGTCAATGCACTTCCTATGGCCCATCCGAACTTCTGGCTCATGGACGAAGAGGAAAAGATCAGCCCCGTAGCCCGGTTGCCTGTTTTCAGTTCGGAGTAGTCGGCACAATCGGCGTACATCGACCAGAGCAAAGGGAAGATACTTCCGGCACAAATGCTGATGAGTACCTGAAAGACAAAGATCAGAGCGATATCTCCTTTTCCGAACCAGTAAAAAATGACGGAAAGTATGGTAGCCAGGCTCATGGCTCCCATATATGTATTCTTTTTGCCAATGCGGTTGCTGACCGGCGCGGCAAGAATCACCCCCACGATATTGGCAGCCTGCCCCACTGCCAGGTAAAGCCCGCTCAGCACAAAAGAGACCCCGAAGAGGGAGACTGTTGAATAATCCTCTTCTACCACAAAGTACTTAAAATAATAAACCGTAGCTCCGTCACGGATGGAGTTGAAGACCAGAGCCGCCACTCCGGCACCCAGCAAGATCCACCACGGGCGGTTGTGAAGCAGATCCCTCAAGTCATCTTTCAGAGAGCCCTGCACTTCCCGGATCGGTTTCACCCGTTCACGCGTCAACGCAAAACAGAGATAGAACAGAACCGCACACATCACAGCGATCACCACTACACTCAACATCCAGCCACGCTGTTCATCCTCCGCACCTCCAAACAGATTTACCATCGGCATGAACAGCAACAAAGCGATGAAACTGCCGATATAGGCAAAAGTCATGCGATAGGTGGACAACGTGTTCCGCTCTTTCGGATCGGGACTCATCACTCCCAGCAGAGAAGCATAAGGCACATTGATAGCCGAATATACCATCATCATCAAAGAATAGGTGATGTAGGCATAGACAAGTTTTCCCGTATCGCTCAGTTGCGGAGTGGTGAAGGTAAAGATACCTATCAGCGCAAAGGGGACAGCAAGATACAGCAGGTAAGGACGAAACTTGCCCCAGCGGGTCTGGGTACGGTCGGCAATCACTCCCACAATAGGGTCGAAAGCCGAATCCCACACCCGGGTAATCAGAAACATGGTTCCTACCACAGCGGCCGGCAGCCCGAACACATCGGTGTAAAAAATCATCAGATAAGAACCGAACAGTTTCCAGAACATGGATGAAGCCATATCGCCCAATCCGTAGCCGATCTTCTCTTTCAGTGTAATCATAGTGGTCATTCTATTCTTGGTTTTCTTATTTCATCAGTTTCAGGTTCCGCTCAATCAGGTTTTTCAGTACCTCCACCGAAGCCGAGGAACAAAAACCGTCCTGAGGGGTATGCAGGCAATAGTCCACCAACCGTTCGACAGTCGAGGTGGCCACGTGCATCCGGGTATCCGACGAGGCATAGTAGATAAACACTTTCCCGTCATCATCGGCTATCCAGCCATTCGAAAAGAGTACATTCGATACATCACCGACGCGCTCTTCTCCTACCGGAGCCATAAAGTAGCCGGCCGGAGAGGCTATCAGCCGGGTAGGGTCTTCCAACGAAGTCATATACATATACAGCACATACCTCAGTCCGGCGGCACAATTGCGTACCCCATGAGCCAGGTGAAGCCATCCCTGAGGGGTCTTGATGGGATGCGGCCCTTCACCGTTCTTCACCTCTTTGATGGTGTGGTAATAGCGTTTGTCGATAATCTTCTCTTCACTCACCTCTGCATGAGTCATGTCGTCAATCAGTGCCCACCCGATACCTCCTCCGCTACCGGTATCTATGAATCCGTCTTGCGGACGGGTATAGAGTGCATACTTTCCATCCACAAACTCGGGATGAAGCACCACATTGCGTTGCTGGCTCTTTGTTTTCAGATCCGGCAGGCGTTCCCAATTTTTCAGGTCTCTGGTGCGGGCGATACCGGCCGTGGCAGTAGCCGACGACAAGTCACCGGCAGGAGCATCATCATCATGCCGCTCGGCACAGAAGATGCCGTAAATCCAACCGTCTTCGTGGGCGGTGAGACGCATATCGTATACATTGGTTGCCGGAATCACATCTTCGGGCAAAGTCACCGGATATTCCCAGAAACGGAAATTATCAATGCCATTCGGGCTTTCGGCAACAGCAAAGAATGATTTGCGGTCGACTCCCTCTACCCTCACCAGCATCAGATATTTCCCCTCCCACTTAATGGCCCCGGCATTCAGCGTTGCATTCACGCCGATACGCTCCATCAGGAAAGGGTTCGTCTCCTCATTCAGGTCGTATCGCCAAAAGACAGGCGTATGCGCAGCGGTCAGCACAGGATAACGGTAACGCGTTATCACTCCGTTTCCTTCTTCTATCGGTTCGTTCCTGCGTGTTAACAGTGCTTCATGCCCGGAGAGCAATTTAGCAACTTTATCATTAAACAGACTCATAATGGACAGTGTTTTTATCGTTATTTATTTGATTTTCTATTTATAAAGGTCTTTCACGTCCGAGACAAACAAAGTTTTCGGCTCACGGTAGAACTTCACAAAGTCATCGGCAGACACCTGCCCGGGATAAGGAGCATAATAGTGATTCACCCGTTCACGTGCATTGCGCCATACCAGCACATAACTGATAGGGTACTTGCTGATTACCGGATAGAGTGTCTGTGTCCACCAGGTAGAATCGGGAATAGCTTCGAAACCGGTTTCAGTGATGGCGATAGGCTTATTGTGCGACTGCCCCACTTCTGTCAGGATGGCAAGTGACTTATCCAGTTGCTCCATATACTGCGTCCGGTCGAACTGATAGGTGTCAAAGCCCACCAGGTCGATGATGTCATCTCCCGGATAACGTTCCAGATAAGCTGCCGAATCCTTTGGTTCCGATCCCGGGGAATAAGCATAAAGCAAGTTCTTTACTCCTTTGGCATGCATACGTTCATACGTCATCCGCCAGAGGGCTTTGTATTGTTCAGCCGTACAAAGGTTTTGTCCCCACCAGAACCAGCTTCCGGTATGTTCGTGCCAGGGACGGAAAAGAACCGGTATCTTTGTCCCGTCTTCTGTTTCCAGAGTATTCATAAAGGCCGCAACGGCATCGAGCCAACCCACGAACTTGGTGTGATGTGTTCCACCCGGAAGTATGGAGGCAACGACCGTCGTGTCACTCACATCCCATGCGTCTTTGCCGGTTGACGGATTGTCGAGGTGCCAACTGAAAGAAACCATTCCTCCACGCTTGTACTGGTTAATCGTTTCCTGCCGTATTTTACGGAACTGCACATGATCCAGACTTTTCTCACCTTCCAATTCTATATGTCCCAGATCGAACGACATAACCGCAGGATAGTCACCGCACACACTTTTCACATCACTGCGCCCTTCGTCACCTTCCCAGCCCACACCGTAAAGCGGATCGTCATGGTGACCGAACATGAATCCTTGTCCGGGAATCTGCCGGAGATTATTCAATAAGTTCACCGTTTCCGCTGTACGCAGGGTATCAGCAACTGTTTCCGACCCCGTTTTCTTTCCCGAAGGAGAACAGGCGCCCAATCCTGCCATCAGCAGTGCACCTGTAGCCAATATCTTTATTCTCTTAATCATAAATCGTTTATTTAGCAATGAATACTTCACAAAAGTAGGAGGGATTCCCCCCGGAAACAAGTACAATATTATCCAATACTGGTATTATCATTCATCTCCCCTTATTGTATTTCTCTACAGCCAGATAAAAAGCCTGAATGTTATCAAAAGGTACTTCGGGCGGAGTGTCGCAACCGGTAGAGATAATAAAGTTAGCGTATCCGCCTGTACAGCTCAGAAGTTCTTCTGTCTGCGCGAAAACTTCTTCGGGAGTTAACATCCTGAATACGCCCACAGGGTCCAGATTCCCCATCACCCATACATCCGAAGGGCACTCGCGGAGAGCGGCAAGCATATCCGCTTTATTACCGAAATGATATCCTTGGGCACCGGTAGCCAGCATAGCCGGAGTACAATGTCCCGTATTACCGCAATTATGCAGGATAACCGTAAACGAATCGTCCTGCACGGCATCAATAATGCGTTTCACGTAGACAGACGAATATTGCAGGCAATCTTCATTCGAAAGAAGCCCCGCAGCCGGTTCCGCCATAATGACCCCGGCTACCCCGGTCTCCTTAATAGCAAGACAATAGCGGAGAATGAACTCCGTACATTTTTCAAGCAATAGCCGGGCTGTTTCGGGTTCTGTATAAATAGCCATCATGATTTCCGTCATATCATACAGACGTCCTGCCAAAGAGTAAGGACCGATACATCCCGCCAGCACGGGCTTATCTATCCCTTTTGACGCCAGGCGGTCGGCCTGCAAGTATTGAGGCACACGCCCGGATTCAAGTGAAGGAACCTGCAAGGCCTCTACATCTGCATATCCGGCAAGCAGGCGCCCGGACACGCTGGGTACTTCATTTGAAGACATACTGAGTTGTGCTCCAAAGGCTTCTGCCTCTACTGTAAGATCCATAATGGTGGTACAAGCCACCGATTGCGGAAAACATTCATTCAAGGCACGGATAGCGTGATAATGGATTTCTCCGTCCGTTACGGCATCCAGCACCCGTTTACCCAGTAACTCGATGCCCGGATGGGTCATGATGGGCATTGCCACCCGTTTCTCTGATACTAATTTATCTTTTATATATTGTGACAGTTCCATAGCATTCTATCTTTTTAGTTTATTTCTGTTTTTATAGCAATTGGCTTTGCCGCACAGTTCGCATCCATATTTCCGCTTGACCATGCGGGGACCATAAGCAAGAATACCGCTGACCGACTTAATGGGTGACATCAGGGAAGAATCACTCAACCGAATCCCACAAGGAGATTCGGGCAGGCAACTGAAAAGTAACTGTTGCTGTGTGACATGCCACCCGCAATAACCGGGACTGTAAGGATGGCTCACCCCATAGCCTAAAGCGAACATCTGTGTTTCCACCTTCCGGCACACCTCACGGACGACAGCTTCGGCAATCGCTGAACCATAGGCATCCAGAAGAAACTCCCGCAGAATGTCACCCCGGGCGCACGTTTCATGCTGAAAAGCCTCAAACTCACGCCCCGCAGTGGCCACAAAGAGCGCATAGCCCGCAGCATCTTTCAGATAGGGAGTAATAACGGCTCCCGTCTTCAGGCAAATCCCATTCACTCCCACTTCGCAAGTACCGGCCGGTTCGGAATCGAACAGAATATACAGAAACCGGGGAATACAAATGCCGGCAATCTCTTCTTCGAGTGCACGGCACATTGCCCGCATCTCTGCGTCGGGCACGTAACCGGCACCCATCGAAAGACTGATGTCCTCCGGATCGAGCCTCAACGAGGTGAAAGGCAGGCATCCTTCAACGATATGCGGATTCATAAGCATGTTCAGCAGGCGTTTATCAACTTTTTAGCCATGATTACGGCTGCATTGGCATTACTGGTATAGGCATCGGCACCGATAGACCTGGCAAAAGCATCGCTGACAGGCGCACCTCCCACCATCACCTTCACTTTTCCCCTCAATCCGGAGGTTTCAAGGGCATCGATTACCTCCTTCATATAGTTCATGGTAGTGGTGAGCAACGCGGACATACAAATGATGTCTGCCTTGTTCTCCAGTGCCGCAGAGATGAATTTGTCACTCGATACGTCTACTCCCAGGTTGATGACTTCAAATCCACAGCCTTCAAACATGGAGGCGACCAAGTTCTTACCGATATCATGCAGATCTCCCTTGACCGTACCAATCACAATCCTGCCGATGTACGAATCGGCCTTTCCCTGCATCAGTGGTTTGAGTATATCGAGCGCACCACGCATGGCACGTGCGCTCATCAGGAGATTCGGCACAAACACCTGTCCCGATTCAAAACGTGCACCGATGGCTTCCATGCCCTTGATCATATATTCATTGATGATCTCCTGAGGTGCGACTCCTTCGGCAACCGCTTCTCTGGTAACGCTGACTGCCTGTTCCAATTTACCCGCCAAGATGGCTTCATATAATTCATTGAGGTTATTCATGGCATTTATCATTTATAAGATTAATAATGTATATATACGTACTCTTTCCCAACGAACCTCTGACATAGATTCATTGCATTGATGTATCCTCATCCGGCAACAGTTGCCGGCCGATTTTCATATTGTCAATAATTATAGCCCCGCAAACGGTCCTCAGCGGAAATCCTTTAAAGCATCGAACATCGCAACTACATTCTCGACGGGAACATTGGCCTGAATGTTATGGACGGCATTAAAAACAAACCCTCCGTCACGTCCCAATATCTCACACTGCTCCTTTACATGGCGACGTATCTCGTCCGGAGTGCCGAAAGGCAGTATCTTCTGCGTGTCGACCCCTCCTCCCCAGAAAGTCAGCCGGCTGCCGAACTCCTCTTTCAACCTCCGGGAATCCATGTCTTTGGCATTAATCTGGACCGGATTGATAATGTCGAATCCGGCTTCGATCAGCCCGGGCAAAATGGGAATGATAGCTCCGCAAGAGTGCTTGAATATTTTCCAGGTGGTATGCTGATGTATCCAGTCGTTCATCCGCCGATAGTGCGGCAACCAAAGTTCGCGGAAGGTATCTATGGAACAAAACTGCGACTCTTGTGAACCGAAATCTGTACCACATGTCAGCACCACCTCTATTTTATCTCCGAGTGCAGCCCAAAGTTTCTCATAATTAGCAATGGCAATATCAATCTCTTTCTCAAATACCTGATGCAGATAATCCTGCCGCATGGCTGTAGACATATACCACTCCACCACACTCCGGATCCCCTTCGGCTGCTTCAGCCCCATACCGGGAACAAAAGCAACGTCTCCCAAGGCTGTGCCTCCGAAACTGGCCACGACGGCCCGGCCGGTCTGATATGCTTTATCTGTCTCCGAACGGTAATAAGCCAGATCTCCCTCCGTCAGCAATCCGAACTCTTCCACATTGTCTTCCGGATTCAGTTGTTCTTCGTCAATGGGGTGCTGACGCTCGATGGCATTAATAAAATAGCATCCTTTGGGCATCACGGCACTGGGGGGATAGCTTTTATCTCCTCCGGCATACACATAAACATCTCCTTGAGCATCGGGAGTAAGATCCATCGCTTCAGGCACCAGCACCAGTTGTCTCCAAGGTGTTGTCTGTTCACGCATACGGGTTACATCCAGATCGAAAATATCTTTAGGACCTCCTATACCGATACAGTCCACCCCGATCTTTTCAGCCAGTTCCGCATCTACTTCCCCTAACATTTGAAAGGCATCCACAATCTTTACCGGCCGGGGTTCCAGCCCATAATAATTCCTCAATGCTTCTACAATGCGGCAATGAATGCCTGTAACCGCTGTTGCACCGAAATCGACCGGTACACTACCTGTATTCCGGTGATTGAGTGCACTGCGCACTTTATCTCTTGATCCGTTCATAGCATTTACATTTTAAAAGTATATTTTCGGTTTATCTCAAATTCCTGCTGACAGGCAATGTCTTCGGAAGAGCCTCCTGCCATGACTGTAAAACGTCCCGGTTCCACGGCCCATTCACCGTCCCGCATATACAGGGCCAACGACTTCTTGTCGAGAGTAAAAGTTATTTCCCGGGCCTCACCTGCTTTCAGGCGTACACGGCTGAAAGCACGCAGCTGTCTGTCAGGGGTTGTAAAGCTGCCGACTTCATCCCGCAGATAAAGCTGCACCACTTCGTCACCATCCACTGTACCCTGGTTGCGTACAGTTACCGATACATCTACCCGGCAGTGATTGCTTTCTTCACTCACCCGAACCTTCATGCCGGTATAGGAGAACGTCGTATAGCTAAGGCCATAGCCAAAAGGATAACGGGGAGTACCCGCCTCTTCTATATAGCGACTGCGATTTCCCTTACGTTTCGTATTATAGTACACCGGAAGCTGTCCAACCGAACGCGGAACGGAAAGTGTGAGACGACCTGCCGGATTGTAATCGCCAAATAGCACATCTGCCACAGCATTTCCTCCCTGCATACCCGGATACCAGGCATCAAGAATTGCATCTGCTTCCTGAATGACTCCCTCCATCAATAACGGGCGCCCTTTGATCAGGACCAATACCATCGGCTTGCCCAATTTGCGAACCTCTTCCAGCAATTCCAATTGTCTGCCCATAAGATGAAGTGTGGCACGGTCATATCCCTCTCCACTTTCCATATCACTGACCCGGTTTGCAGAGACCTTGGCGGCTCCTGTCTCTTCATATTCCGAAGAAAAATCCCGGGCACTCGATCCTCCTACTACCATCACCACGACATCGGCACTACGGGCAGCCTCTATGGCATCGGCAAATCCGGTACGGGAAGAATCCCGCACGGCACAACCTTTGGCATAAAGCACACGGGTGTCTTTAGAAACTTTTTGCCGGATGCCCCCCAGAACAGTCACCACAGAACCGTCTGCCTGAGGGGCTGTATAGTCACCAAGCATATTATAACCATTATCGGCATTGGGACCTATGACGGCAAGGGTACGAATATCCTTCTTCAACGGTAACAGCTTGTCTTCATTCTTAAGCAGAACGATCGACTGACGGGCAACTTCACGAGCCAGTCCGATATGCTCGGGAGAGGCAACCAGTTGTGCCGGACGCTTATCATCAACAAACGGAGCATCAAACAATCCCATGTGGAATTTGAGAGATAATATGCGGCGTACCGACTTATCTACTGTCTCCATAGCGACATCTCCTTTTCGAACTGCGGCAACCAGTTGTTCCGCATATACATTCGTCCCCAGGTCACTATCCACCCCGGCATTCACAGCTTTCACGGCTGCTTCATAGTCACTGCCTGCAACTCCGTGTTCCCGTAATCCGCCAATAGCATACAAATCGGACACGACGAAACCTTTGAATTGCCAACGGTCTTTCAAAATATCTGTCAGCAAATAGCGGCTTCCGGTACACGGATTACCGTCTATTTCATTATACGAACTCATCACCGACAATGCTCCTGCCCCTACAGCTTCACGAAAAGGAGGGAAAATAGCTTCTTCCAGTTCACGTTCGCCCAGATGGGCAGTACCTCCGTTATGTCCCCCTTCGGTCCAGCCATACGAGGCAAAATGCTTGAGAGTGGCAATTACGCTTTTACGCCCCCTTAGTGTGTCCCCTTGAAAACCGCGTACCAAAGCAGCTCCCATCACTCCATTCAGATAAGGGTCTTCTCCGTAAGTCTCTTCCACACGTGACCAACGCGGATCGCGGGCTAAATCAAGTACCGGTCCATAACCGATATGCGCTCCCTGAGCACTTGCTTCGGTTGCAATAACACGCCCCATCTGCCGGATCAGCTCCGGATTCCAGGTACTGGCCTGACCAATGGAAGTGGGAAAAACGGTTGTACCAATCGCCATATGTCCATGAGGGCATTCTTCTGCCAGGAACAACGGAATGCCCAAACGGCTATGCTCCATGACAAAAGCCTGAAGACGGTTGGAGGCGCGGGCAGCCAATGAAGGATTGAGGCCGGTATGCAGCGTGCGCTGTGTCCATGGATCGGCCCGCATAAAGCCCCAGAGTGCCCCGATATGATATTCGCTGATTTCCTTTTCCAACCGTGCAGTCAGGCGAATTTCCTCTCCCACCCGTTCGTACATCGGCCATCCCAATGAAGTAAGCATCTGGCCTACCTTTTCTTCCAGCGTCATCTGTGACAGAAGGTGCTCCACACGCTCTTCTACCGGAGCAGAGGGGTTTTCATAGGTATCCATCTGCCCGTTCTTATTCAGATCATAAAAAAGGAGCCGCGTTGCTTTATCTTTTTTCTTCCCGAACGTATCCTTGCCATGGATCGGGCATATGGGAATCACTCCCAGTAACAGAATACACAGTAATTTCATTTTCATTGTTTCTGAATTATCTGGTTAATATCATTTACCGTCTCTCTAATCATATCCACTGTCGAATCCGTTGCATAAACCGAATTCAACCCTTGTTCTTCCTGCCCGGGATCTCCCATGTAGTCATCTCCTTTTTGCCAGAAGAGGTGGCGGGGTTGTGCAAATCCACCCCATGCCCAGAAATTACATCCTTGAAAAACGCCTTTCCCGGCAGCATGCTTTTTGACGATATCAAACACTTTCCTATAATAAAGGTCTCGTTGGACAGTCGGACTGTCCGAGGCAAACTTTACGCTGTCTCTCGGCAAACCGAACTCTTCAAGCACCAACGGCTTGTTTATCTTATGGGCCTCTTGGGCATGTATGTCAATATAAGAGCAAGTATTCTTTATGGCCTGTCCGAGAGTTCCCGGAATATCTTTCTTATCGATCCATCCCCAATTGTTCGGCCAGATATGAATCGTGGCATAATCGATATTGGCATCGGCATGAATGGAAGTCCAAAGTGAAAGATCTCCTTCACAACCGGCCATTCCCTCCGATCCGACCGAGACCAGATGATTAGGGTCCAATGATTTAATAAGTGCCGCACAATCCGCAATCCACGCCGCAAAGCTTTCCTTATTCTCCTCACCGAACGGACGGGGCTCATTTCCTATCTGCCAGGACATGATCGCAGGATCTTCACTGTATTTCTTTCCCGTGTACCGGTTGACACGATTCACGACGTGGGTAACATGATTCCGGAACAGACGGTGTGCTTTTTCAGACTTAGCGTATTGTGCCACATAACCGGAGAAAGCATCCCATCCGGCTATATTCGGCATCGGTACCTCACCGTGTCCCGCCCAATAAAGGTATTGGGAATATCCGCCCGACCACTCCCAACTATTGTTCAGGAAAAGCACGGCATACATATCCCGTTTGCCCAACTCCGATAAGAAATAATCGAGTCCGTCGAAAATAGTATCGTTATATACGCCCGCTTCTATCTGAAGCGCAGGTTCAGCTTTGGTCGGGATACCATCTTTTCCGTCGGCCCCGACAAGAACACGCAGGTTATTGATTCCATGGGCTTTCAGGTGATCGAGTTCACGAAGCAGCCTTTCACGATTACCCCCCTGCCCCTGTGACCCCAATATGGCTCCATACCAGAAATTGGTCCCAATATAATAGTAAGGTTTTCCATTCACCGTCAGACGCCCGTCTGACACACGGACAAAAGGATCGGAAGAAATCCGGGGAGAAGTACATGCCCCGAACACGACCAGCAAGGTCAGTAGTATACTCGATAGGGTTTTCATAATTATCAGATGTTTTATTTATAAGATTCTTTTCACTCTGTAACTGATATTGCAAAGATAAGCGTCGTCCGCATATATACCTAATACTATCTTAGCATTCCATGATATTATTATAAGCAGGTTAAGGCCAAGTATAGAAATCGGGAATCTCATCTGCAAAAAGTACCAGGGAATCTTCCTTAAACCGGCAAAAATCGGTTGCAGCCGGATGTCCTTTATAAGGAGCAAACCCGGACCAGCTACACACATAGTTCAAAGCTACTCCTTCCGAACGCAGGATGGACAACAATTGCGTATACCACAACGAGTCACGGGTCTGTGTACCGGTCTCGGTAATGGCCGAAAGTTTTGCATGCTGCCGGGCATACTGAGTCAGTATACGTGCTTTCAAAACAACCAGAGAAGTGTCTCCTCCATCCGGACGAAAATCCCAGTAATTATCCATTCCTACCACATCTACATATTCATCTCCCGGATAGCGTTCCAGGTATTCGGCTTCGGTAGTAAAGCCACAATCAGGAGAGAAAGCATACAGAAAGTTATGTACCTGCAGAGAGTCCCTGAGGTAAGTGACCGTAAACCGATATAATTCTTTAAACTCCTCAACCCGGCAATGATTTCTGCCCCACCAGAACCAGTTGCCATCAAACTCATGCCAGGGACGGAATATAATGGGAATCAATTCTCCGTTGTCGGCTTTTGCATTGTGGGCAAAGTCGGCAATGATTTTCAGGTCAGCCTTAAATATAGCATGATGGGAACCTCCCGGTAAGATATGGCGGACCACCCGGGTGGTATCATAAAAGTTTCCACCGGTCACCGGATTGTAATAATGCCAGCAGAATGTAATCACGTTACCTCGGTTATATGCAGCATGAAACTTCTGCCGGATGTAATCCGGGTCTTTTGTTTCCCAACTACGGGGATTTGTAAAATGAAGAAAATCAAAGCTGGCCAAAGCAGGATAAGTTCCCGTTACATCGTATGCGTCACATCGGTTCGCTTCATCCCGCCAGCGTGTGGTATCCGAGTCAAACCCATCCATTTCATAATTATGTTGTCCGTAAACAACCTGTTTCCCGGTCAGTTGGCGCAAGTTATAAAACAAAGCTGCCGTCCGTTCAGTCGCGCCTGAATCAACCAGCATCTGTCTGGTTTCTGTCAGCAAATTCCTTTGCGGGGGAACACAGGACAGGATGCAGACCACAGTAGCAATGTATATTCCAATTCTTTTCATTGATAATCTATTTGAATGATATCTGATGTCTCACTTTCACAATCCCACCGTGATACGGAAGTCAGGCGATAATAATAAGTCCCTTTTAAAGGAGTTCCGTCAAAATCGAATCCATTATCGGCAAAGGTGCATGTATTTCCAGCTACAAACGTCACAAACGTACCTACCCCGACTGCAAAATCAGGAGTCTTAGCACGATAGATGCGATACATTTCCGCATTTTCCGTACAAGTCCAGTACATACGGTTATTATCGATTTGTTTTACCACCGGAGGTATCGGCTTATCATTCCCCTGTACTTCCGTCACCACTACCGTATGATTCCGGAACGGAGCAGAGGCCGGATAAAAGGAGGTATTGTGAGAATCGGAAACAGAAATATAATATTCTATTCCTTCTTCGGTAATCCCGGAAGCAGGCAACGTCAATGTGAAGACAGCTCTGACCCGGCGTTCAAACGGCAACTCTTTCCATACTTTATCTCCCGGT
This sequence comes from Bacteroides fragilis, assembly GCF_019583405.1. GTDB lineage: Bacteria > Bacteroidota > Bacteroidia > Bacteroidales > Bacteroidaceae > Bacteroides > Bacteroides fragilis_B. Next base: position 108,000 of record NZ_SZUU01000006.1, read on the forward strand.
TTCCGATAGTGAAGTGTTCCGGATACAACTTCGGGCAAGCGGTCTTCAACCACAGAAAACCGGATATGCAACGGAGCTCCCTTCATTACGGAAGTCACCGGAGAATTAATAACAATAACCGGTGCTTCACGATCTGCATTTCCAGCCGGACACCGGGCAGGTATTCCCAAAGGACTCTTATGCCCTTCAACATCCACCGTGTACACCGAATAGACAGCAACTCCATGAAACATATCCCGATAGCATGTCACACCGGCTGCCAATGTATCAATTTCTTCTCCATTACGACAAACAACAAAAGCCTTTGCCGCCGGTTCTTCATTACGCCAACTGACCAATGCTCCCTCACGGGTTCCCTTGGCTGTGATATGCGAAGGTGCCTGTACCCGCTGTTGCTTACGAAGTTGATTGATTTTCGCTACATAATTCTGTTTGACAAATCTATTCTGAGTACTCATGATATTCCCGTAGGACGAAATATCCTCGATACGATACAGGAAGCTGCGCGCCCATTCATCCATCTTTCCGGGTAAATCATCCCACCGATAAGCTTCAAAACCGGCATTCAACGCAATGTGGCAAGCAGCACCCTGAATGCGCGCACGCAACCGGGAAAGACGCAACCTCTGAAGTGCATCCGGAGTAACCGCCATACAACTATCAATGGTTTTCAATTGTGCTTCAGCTAATTTTTCCGCCCCGGCTATCACATCAAAAGGTTGAAAACGAATATACAATGTATGAATACCCTTCAATCCGCTCACCGGAACCGTCAGCGTTCTCCAAGATTGCCACCCTTCCGTATTCTTTACCTCAAACCGGGCGATAACAGGGCCTTCCAGACGGTCCAGACAAACAGTGGCAACCCCACCCGAAGATGCAGAAGCGACCCGAACGGACATCCGCTCAGGACTATTACTAAAATCAACCGCAGGATACTCCAACCAGTCATCCGCCATAATATACCCTACACACTCACCACCTTCATCACAAGGGGCATTTTGGGTACCTTTCTTCTCTTTGTATCCGGTAGCTTCTATCTTTACGGTTTCTCCATTTTTCCCGATAAAAGCCATCGAACAAAGGTTCATCAACGGATAAGTATGCACCACCTGATTAAATCCGGGTGTTTCCTGACACTCGCCAAAGTCAGTGGCAAAAGGCTCGTTTTGATTGATAATACCGGTAATGGCATCGGCCGCATTTTTCCCGTAACTGGCACATGCAAAATCCCGATATACCTTCTCCGAAGAATCCAGTACTTCACGCTTATACCAGGGGGCCTTACTGATATACCACATTTTAGGAGAAATAGCATCGGCCAGTCTCCACGTCAGTGCATAAAAACCATTCATATTGGGAGAAGCATCTCCAAAGGCCCGGATGGTTTCCGAAAGATCCACATTATAAGGATAGTAATATTCAGAACTGTTAAAATCCCGTTCCAACCAGGGACATCCCCAGTATTCACGACTGCCATACACACTTCCCGGTTCGAACGCTGCCGAATAATAAGATATGGGAGCACAAATAACATCTTCGGGCAGACTATTCACTGATTCCGGGGTCAGCCCCCACCCCGATACAGCTATACGGGTAGAAGGCGACATCCGCTTCATCTCTTCATAGAATCCATCAAAAACTCTCCGCCAGCGGGCATAAAAAGCTTCATTCTTCTGACCCTCAGACTGGAAACAAAGCAGATAATCCAGTTCCGGATATTCACAGGCAATTTCTGTAACCTGTGCCTTAATTACTTCTCTATTATCCGGCTCAGTCTGATATTCCGGCAAGAGGACATCGATATCCAATCCTAAGCCTATTTTCACACCACGCAAATGTGCATAGGCGATCACCTTGCGGAATATAGTTGCTCCTTTCTCTTTGATCTGGCTATTCGTCAGCGTTTCATTATGTAACCCATAATCAGCTCCAAAATCATAGTCATCATAAATCCCGGATGCTCCAAAAAGATATTCATTGACATCCCATCCGGGGCAACACCATCCGTGTCCGGTCTTTATGGTAGGCATCCATCCACGTGACAAATGACCTTTATACTCAAAATTATGAAACAATTCATTATGCCCGCAAAACCCGTTATAGTTATGAATCATAATAAAATTCATCCGCATCCGCGCAGCCTGATCTATGATGTAACGCCAATCATCCCATGAATAAATCGTAGACGATTGCGGAAAATTAGTCCAGGGAAGAAATCCGCGAACGGTCATTGTCGGCGTACGTTCATCCCGGATAAACGGTAACTTTGTCTGCGGCTTTTTTTTATCGGGATACACATCCCCGTTCATATAGAAACGCATTCCTAAATGATCCTCCAATAACCCATATACGCCATAAAGCAGTCCACTGGCATCCGCACCGGCAATAACCACCAGTTGCCTGCCTTTTTCCTTCACTGTCCGAATGACATACCCCTGTGCTCCGGGCACTGATGCCAGAGACAGCACTCCATTGTCTTTCCAGGAAGTCATCAACGGATGATCCAGTCTTGTAAGCACAAATTCCGTTTTCCTGTCCGGCACCTCTCCATGTCCGACAGATAATAGCCGCCCGGACAACTGATAGTAATATCGTTGAAGCTCTGCTGCCGCATATTCTTCGACCGGTGTACCCGAAGTAGCCAATAAAATCTGTGCTTTGATTGTCGATGCTGTCATTGCCAGAATCAAAACAGCCAGCAGGTGATATGCCATTCGTTTCATTTCTATTTTATTTTATTTTCCAGATAAGTTTTAAGTTCATTGTATTCACGCCACACACGCTGGTTCAAAGAGCTAAGAACTCCCAGTTCTCCACGTGAATGAACCCGTTTCACATAAGTATCGAACATCTCTTTGATTGGTGCTGAAAGCAATAACCGGTATGCATCCGCATATTCCTGTGAAGCATCTATTTTCTCACCTTGCGCTTCTTTCTTCTTTAAGGTAAAAGCAGGCATCATAGCCTGATCCACCTCTCCCAAGAGAAGTTCAAAACGAAACATTGCTATGAAACGTTCCAGATTATCCCGCTGCTCCCCTTTTAACTTTTTCAATAATGATTCTCCGGAAGACACCAGTTCTTTCCGTATCCGCACATTATTTTCGTCCAGCAGTCCCCATTCCGGAGTATAGGCGTAAAACTCCGGCGAAGGCACATTCCACTGAATTTGTTTCCGATCCATTCCGGCAAGCAACGGGGTCATTTTTTTAGCCGCATCTTTTCCGAACTCCTCCGTCAGAAATCTGTCATACAACTGCTCCACACTTTCTTTGGCATCTTTATCCGAAGCAAAATGGGCAAACGTTCGGAAATTAAAACGAGGTTCCTCCGTACGCCAGTGGATAGCAACCACTCCGTCCAGATTCTGTTTAGCGGCAAGTTTCACATGTTCACGCATCATATGGACCCTTGGCTGAAAATGCCACAACTGGTGATCGCCTTCCAACCAGGGAACTGCCCATACATTACGGTTCCGGGCAATCTCTCCCAAAAACTCCGGTTGTGGACTTTTCCCCAGATCCGGATTGAGACAACTGAAAATAATATCTTTGGGCAAAGCTCTGTCCAATCCTTTCAGCAATGAAGGTAACTGATGTCCTCCTCCCCAGCCACCAAGGATCAATTTGGCATGCGAACCCTTTGATTTCAGATAATCATAAGTCAGTTTCATATATTCCAGCGCCCACACTCCGACAAAACGGGCCGATGAATCGGCCGCTTCCTCAAAGAAGCTTTCATTTTCCCGATAAGCACGGGCAAAAGGTGCATTCCGCAATGCTTTCTGAGTATCGACTCCCATAAACGAATGTTCATTCAGCCACATCCAGATGTAATCAATATCCGGATAAGCTTTCAGGATATCATCAATTGCAGCATAATGTATCTCGGCTGCTATCTGACTTTTCGGATTCGGAATCATATTCGATTCACCCGGCCAATAGAAACAGTCTCCGGCTACATTCAAAGAAAAGTATTCGGGAGGAATCACTCCGAATTCAAATCCCATAGCCATACGAATTCCCCGTTCATGTGCCATTTTCAATACATCACGCATCAGCCCCTGGGCCCTTTCGTAATGCTCCCGGGGAGAGTGCGAGGTAACCGAACCGTCATTACCGAAAGCTTCTGCCCCTGCAGGTAAGTGGAATGCTTTTCCCGTATCATAAGCAAAGTTTTTCACAGCCATCGGCAGATAGCCCCAACGTGCAGTCAGAGAATTATCAAAACAGGCTTGAGGAAGAATATTCTTATATTCTATTTTTATCATAGGTTCCACATAAGTGGCATAACGCTCACCACCCCCCGTATAATTGTGGAAACCAATGAAGTTGATACCATTTTTCTGACATTCATCCAGATAATTCCGGTAATCTGACAAGTTCCATGAAGTAGGTCCTGACAAGAAATTATGCCAGGGAAGTACCCCCCTGATATTAAATTTCTCCTGTGCCTGCATCCCCAGACAGAAGAACAAACCGATAAACAAATATTGAATTTTCCGCATTGTCATTCTTTTTTTATTCATATTGCGGAGTGAGTTAAAAAGAGGGATAGTTATAAGAAAACTGCCCCTCTTTTACCAACTCTACCCTACATCAGGCAGTCAATAAACTACCTTTCACTAAACACACCTTAATCTTTGGGAACAATACGGAAATTATCAAAGCAGATATCCGTATCTTCCGCCCAACTATTACCCATAATCTGTAAAACTCCATCATTAGGAATGTCCCCTTTCCACATTTCTCCCAGGTCAATAGAAACCGTTTTCCACTCTCCGTTCGTATTCAAGGCGAGTCCCGATGCAAAAGGTTCCCAATCGTAATTAATCTGCGAGAAGTAAAATCGGATCTGTCTTTTGGTCAATGGCTTGATTGTATTTACTTCAAACTTCAGCAAATATTTATCCTGATCGGCAATAACCTCGGGAAAGTATTCGACAGCACACTGTGCAATAGTAGTCACCTCGTTCCAGTCCCAATCATTCGCATCTCCCTTATTAATCTTGAAACGGGAGAATTGTCCGCTGTACGGAGCAGGAACGGGACCATTTATCACATATTTACCACCTCCCCAACCGGTGAACGGGTCAAAGTCACACAGCATATTGCCCTTTTCCATATATTTACCGGGAACCATGACTTCTCCACAAACCGGGCTGACTAATTTAATTTTTGAACCTATTACGGCATCCTCCGGCAACACAAAACTCAGACTGTTACCGGTTGCTTTTGTTATCTCCGCTTCTTTTCCACCAAAGAACAGCTGCCCCGATTCGGTCGTTATCTCATAAAGATCAAAATAATCGCCAACCACCTGCATCGTATCACCTGCCGGCGTAAATTCATTGAACATACCGTTCACCTCCAATTCAGGAATAAACACCGATATCGGAGTAGTTACGGTAGAATTTCCGTTTCCTAAAGTTATCAGATTATTTACCTCTCCCGGAATTACCCTGGGGATCGGAAAAGTTATTTCTCCGGAAGTGATATACGCATCTCTCAAATCAACCTGTACATCATTTACCAGAATCGAATTAACAGCATTCAATCCTGTACCTTGCACAATGATATATTGTGCAAGATTAGCCTGATCGATCCCCTGTTCGCGATCGAGTACCGTAGATACCCGGGTGACAGCGAGAGGGGCATATTCCACTTCATCATCTTTACACGATGCAAACAGACCACAGCCCAGAATCACCCATACGAATAAAATATATCTAAATGTTTTCATTGTATCTTCAATTTTAAATGTTACGAATGTATTCATTACCATCCCGGATTGTTAGAATCAATCTTATCATTAGAGTTCACCTCACTGGTAGGTATCGGATATAGAAGATTACGCTCCAAACGACGTTTAGTCACATTATGCTCATCCATATCGATGGCATTCATCACATCCAGATAGATACCCCAACGGAAAAGATCATAACGGCGGTCAGCTTCATAGGCCAATTCACGGGCACGCTCTTCCAATACAGCCGAACGGAATTCATCCTGATTCATTCCGGAGAACGGAGTGGCATGGGCACGCGTACGAATACGGTTCACCTGATTATAGGCCTCAGCGTCCGGTCCGCCATTCAATTCATTGACAGCCTCAGCATAAATCAACATTATATCCGGCAAACGGAGTAACGGAAAGTGAAAATCACTGTTTTTTTGTTTCCGGTCTGTAACAAAAGTAAATTTCGTCAACTTCGCCAATGTCCACCCCTGACCTTCATGATAGACTTCCGTACCATCAAAAGCATTGCCCTGACTGTCATATACCTCCTTATTCTCCACTTTATCTGCATACCAACGGGGATAATAGTTATAGATAACCTTACCATTGGATATTCCATCCGACGCATATCGGTGAATAACTCCATCGACAATACGCGTATCCTGTTCTTCGAAAAGCAGATACCAGTGATCGCGCATACCATACCAGTTACCTTCCATCGTACCGTCTTCTTTGAAAATGCCCACATAATCCTGGCAGATCGTGTTTCCAAAGTCCTTATCACCGCTGATGGCCTGTGCCATCCAGATGTGTTCTCCCTTATTACGGTTTCCTATGGCCCATACGTCCATATAATTATCAAACAGGGTATATTCGTTTATCACCTCCCAAGCTTTGTCACGTGCCAACGCATAATACTTGGCCGGATCAAAAGACTCATAACCTGCAACAGTCTTTGCAATGTGCGTGATAGGTTGTGGTTCAAATATATTCGGATCTCCTCCCTTAACCACGATAGGCACACCGGACATCGCCCCGGAAGCCATAGTAACATATACTTTCGCCAATAACGCTTTGGCAGCTCCGCTCGAGGCACGTCCCGCTACAAACCCGGAATCATCTTTCGAATACATCCCTTCAGCTTGTTCCAGCAATTCAATGATATGTGTGTATACGTCCGATACCGAGGCACGAGGCTGGCTCATAGCTTCCCCTTCCGATATTGATTTCCGGAAAATAGGCACAGGACCGTAATTTCTCACCAGGTTAAAATAAGCCCATGCTTTAAGGAAGCAGAGTTGTGCCAAAGCGTCCTGTTTACTCTCCGGAGTCAGGTTATTCATAGCCGAGATCTTGGATATACCCAGATTTGCCCGGTGAATCAACGTATAGCTGCCCTGCCACATATGATCTATTCCCCAGAATCCTTGTGGATTACCTGCTCCGACATTACCAAATGCCCATGATGCACCCGACGCATAGTCACAATCCATATTGGTCAGATAAAGATAAGAACCCGGAGCAATAAAGCTGGTAATCACTGTATTATAAGTACCTGTCACAAGCTGGGAAGCCGCACTCTCACTGTCTCCCAACTGTTCGGGTGACACAAAATCATAGGCCTTTTCTTCCAGCAAATCATTGCATGAACATGCCAACAGGACTGTCCATAGCAATAAAAACGATTTGAATATTATTTTTTTCATGACTTTTCTTGATTTGAGTTAAACATCAGAACGTACACTGTAAACCAAATGAGAAGGTGCGACTACTTGGATACGAGAATAAATCCACGCCACGGCGAGAAGCATCACTACCGAAAGAGTTTACATCCGGATCATACCAGCTATATCCCGAAATGGTGAATACATTGCTGACAGAAGCAAACAGATTGATCGATTCAATTCCCTTGAACGGAGAGACAAACTTATACCCCAGATTAATATTCTTCATTCTCAGATAAGATCCGTCTTCTACATAACGATCAGACAGTTTCATCGTTCTTCCATAGCCGGCATAAGCTTTCGGCCATTTGGCATTCTCCCGGTTTTCGGGTGTCCAGCGAGATTCATATATATTCAGCGGAATATTACCAATACCACTCATAGTCACCTCGAGTAAGTTCGCATTGAAAATATCACCTCCGACACATCCTTGCAGGAAAAAGCTTAAAGAAAAGTTCTTATAAGTAAAATTGTGAGTCATACCGAAAGTGAAATCCGGATTCGTATCCCCAATTACCTGGCGATCGGCATTTGTAATACCGGCTACTCCATCCAAATCTTTATATTTCACCTCACCTACCATTGCTTTACATACGGCTTCTGACTCTTTTGCATAAAACGGGTCGGCTCTTACTTCAGCAATATTATCATAAAAACCATCTTCCACAAATCCATAAATGGTTCCGATCGGCATTCCGTTGCGCTGCAGGAATACATTATCAGCCTTACTCCATCCCTGGGCAAACTGATCTCCCGGAAGTCCGCTGATCTTGTTACGGTTAAAGGAAATATTAGCATCAAAATCCCAGTTGAAGTTCTTACCGGTGATCGCATAGAACTTTCCGGTAATTTCAAGTCCCTTATTCGTTACATTTCCAAAGTTAGTCGTCATATTCGAGAAACCTGTACTTTGTGGTATCTGTATATTCTGCAATAAGTCAGATGTCTTTTTGTAATACAGATCGACAGTCAAATTAATTCTGTTCTGCAGGAATCCCATATCCACACCCACATTATACTGGCTGGTGGTCTCCCACTTCAAATCCGGATTGGCAGGTCCTCTCCAGGTAAGATTGGCAAATCCACTGGAAAGTGCACCGTTAATCGGATAATTGGCCACAGTCAGATAGTCACGGGTAGCATAGGCGCCTATCGCCTGATTACCAGTCTGCCCGTAGCTTGCACGGAACTTCAGGTTACTAAACAAATTCAGGTCCTTAATAAACTGCTCTTCCGATGCTCTCCAGGCAATAGCTCCTGAAGCAAAGTTAGACCATTTGTTGCCCGGTGCAAACTTACTGGAACCATCCCGACGGAAAGAGGCAGTAAACAGATACTTATTCATCAGGTTATAGTTGGCACGTCCCAGGAAAGACACCAGAGAAGTCATTCCGCGTCCACTGGTCGGCTTCTGCGGATTCACAGCGGCACTCATATCAAAGTCTTCCGTCAGGTCCTGGGGGAATCCGGTAGCTACCATTGCTTTATTACCATAGTCCCCTCTTTCATAAGAGAAAGCAGCAACCACATTCAACGAATGATTCTTATTGAAAGTTTTGTTGTAAGTCGCCATCGTTTCAAGTACCAGATTCTTCGCCCAGTTATCAGCTTTTGAGGCGTATCCGTTTGTCGGATCTTTACCTTCCACCGTCTCTCTGTTATAGTACACATCACGTTCGTTTATATTATAGGAGAAACCCACATTCTGACGAACTTTCAAATCCTTATACGGTGTGATTTCCACAAATGAAGAAGAGAAGAAACTATTCGTTGTCAATTCATCTTTAGCTGCACGGGTATATACATAAGGATTCGATGAGAACCAGTTCAACTGGGCATTATTCGTTTCATCGTCCAAGGGTGCGGTAGCCGGATAGAACAAGGCCCCCCGGATAATACCATCACTGACAGAATTGGTTTTGGCAAGCTTGTTCAATGAGTTGGTGAAACTCATATTCGTACCGATTTCAATCCAGTCGTGTACCTTACGAGCGAGATTCGCACGGAATGAATAACGTTTGTATCCGGAGTTATGAATGATACCGCTCTGATCCAGTATATTACCGGAGATTGCATAATACCCCTTATCATTCGAACCGTTCACGCTCAGATTGTATTCCTGGGAAAAAGCTGTTTCAAATACTTCATCCTGCCAGTTTACACTGGGATACGTACCATTCCGATAATCTTCCGGTCCCGGAGAATAAACCGATTCACCGGTATTCGGGTCCACTTTCGAAGTGCCCGGATAAGGAATAGCTTCATTTGCATTCTCGTATTCATTAAACATCCGTGCTGCTTCATTCCTATACAATGCATATGTATATCCATCCAGCATATCCAGTTTCTTCACTACCTTTGAAATTCCGAAGTTAGCACTGAAACTGATATTGTCTTTTCCTTTCGCACCACGCTTGGTGGTAATCAATACCACTCCGTTCGCACCGCGTGATCCGTAAATAGCCGTAGCTGAAGCATCTTTCAGAATCTCAATAGACTCGATATCCGACGGATTAATCGTCGACAGCGGATTGGCCGTCTGCATCATACCATCTTTACCTGTTCCGGGCATTCCACTACTGGTAAAAGGAATACCATCTACAATGTAAAGCGGTTCTGTAGAAGTTGAAAACGAGTTCGCACCACGAATCTGAATACTCACGCCTGCTCCGGGAGCACCATCATTCTGGTTGACCTGCACACCTGCAATACGCCCCTGAAGTCCCTGGTTGATACTGATCGGATTGGTTTTCATCAAGTCTTCGCTTTTGATACTGGTGACCGATCCTGTCAAGTCACTCTTCTTCATTGTACCATAGCCTATGACTACCACCTCATCCAACAGTTCAGTATCTTCCTTCATTGTCACATTGAGTATTTTCTGTCCGGGTTTTAAAGTAATCTCCTGTTCTTTATACCCCACACACGAGAAGACCAGTACCTTCTTGCCACTCGGAACGTTTACACTGTATTTACCGTCCACATTGGCAATAGAACCGGTTCCAGCACCTTTGACCAGTACATTGGCTCCAATCAATGGAGATCCATCGTTAGCATCGGTGATTACGCCTGTAACAATGGTTTGCTGAGCCATCATATGGCTGCTCATCAAGAGCGCCATCAGAAACAACATCATGTTCTTCATACTATTACACTGATTTAAAATGATTAATTTTGTGATAATGCAAAAATAGAGTCAACCGGGAGAACAAACAAGTATGATTTTATCATTCACTTATGCAATTCAGACAAACACTCTTTATTTCTTTTCTGCCTTCAATGCATCCGTTATTCTACCATAGTTTATCTAAAAGACGAAATCGAGACTTGTTTTATCCCAATATCGGAGAACTTTCTCAAATGTAAAATTAGTGCAGTTATCATTAACAATCCAGTATTATTTTATCCGATAGTGATACAATCAGCACACCCTTACATCAGAGAACAAGTACATAAAGAAATTACCTTCAAACAATCTTTCCTTAAAAAAACACTACTACCTCAGAACCTGTAAAAACCAACCTTATTGTATCTTAACCTCAAAACCTTTCGTAATACCCTTTGCCAGTCCCGGTTGTCCGGAACCTATAAACAGCGTATACTTTCCGGTAAGCATCCTCCAGTTTCCATTTTCCCAGACCGACAACTCCCGGGGAGGTATATTAAATTCAACTCTCTTCTTTTCACCCGGAGCAAGTTTCACCTTTTTAAACGCTACCAATTTCTTCAACGGATATGTATAGACAGGAGTATTTTCTCTGGAAACATACACCTGGACGACTTCTTCTCCGGTCCATTTACCGGTATTGGATAATTCAACCGAACATTGCAACGTTGCGCCCGATTTCAAAGTATCATTTCCTTGTATACCATCGAACCCAAATGATGTATAACTCAACCCATGACCGAAACCATATAAAGGATCTTCCTTCATATAACGATAAGTACGCCCTTTCCACATATCAAAATCCAGGATATCCGGCAACTGATCTTCCGCCCGATAAATAGTCATAGGCAACTTCCCCGATGGATTTTCGTTCCCAAACAATAAATCGGCCAGGGCTCTACCGGCTTCCTGCCCAGGGTACCAGGCCTGCATAATCGCCGGTATATGCACATCCGCCCATTCAGAAGTTAGCGGATTTCCTGAATGGAAAACCAATACGATCCTCGGGTTCACTTGATAAATAGCTTTCAGCAGTTTCTCCTGTTCTTCCGGTAAATAAATAGAAGTCATATCATGATTCTCTCTTGCCATTTTTTCATCACTTCCCAAAGCTACAAGCACCACATCCACTCCTTCTACCGCAGCCACAATAGAATCCCTGGAAGCTCCTATACCGTTCAAATAGTTGACTTTTCCTCTTTTACCCATCAAATCTTTCACCCCTTTCAAAAGTGTAATCGAATAAGGAGGCTGTCCACTATATCCACCTAAATAATTATGATCGGCAAACGGGCCTACTACAGCTACCGATTTAGTCTTCTCCTTACTTAAAGGCAACAGATTTTCATTTTTCAATAGCACAACCGACTTGACAGCCGCTTCATAAGCAAGTTCCGCAAACTTCTTGCCGGCCAATAGCTTCTTATCGTAATGATTATAAGGCACAAGTTCCATCGGATCAAATTCTCCCAACTTAAACCTCGCGGTCAGCACCCGCGTTAAAGCCTGATCAATAGTAGCTTCCGAGATTAAGCCCTGTTTCACTGCCTGAACCAATTTCTCTTTATATGTAGTGCCACATTCCAAATCACACCCACTGTTGACACCCAGCGCTGCCGCTTCCTCCAACGAATTCACGACCCTATGCTGCCAATTCATCACCCCAATGGCCCCGCAATCAGAAACTACAAATCCGTCAAATCCCCACTCTTTTCTCAGCACTTCACCGAGCAGCCAACGGGAGCCACTGGGAGGCACACCGTTAAAAGCATTATAAGCTGTCATTACCGACTGCACGTCTGCCTCTTTCACGCAAGCTTCGTAAGCCGGAAAATAATATTCATACAACTGTTTCGTCGGTATTTGCGAAGAGCTGGAAAAGCGATTGTTCTCTTCGTTGTTAGCCACAAAGTGTTTGATTGTTGCGACAGTTTTCAGATAAGCCGGATGATCACCCTGTAGCCCCTTCACAAAGGCTACTCCAAGCCGTGAAGTCAGATACGGATCTTCACCATAAGTCTCTTCATTTCTTCCCCAGCGCGGGTCACGAGCCATATTGATAGTAGGCGACCAGTAAGTGAGCCCCTTTCCTATTTCCAGATATTTCAGTCGCGCCTCCGTAGAAATAGCAGAAGCCACCCGCTTTACCAATACCATATCCCAGGTAGAAGCCAGATTAATAGCCTGTGGAAAAACAGTCACTTCACCTGCACGAGCCACTCCATGGAGACATTCATTCCAATAATTATAAGCAGGAAGGTTCAGCCTGGGGATGCTATCACTTTCGCTCACGAGTTGAGATACCTTCTCTGCCAGTGTCATCTGTTGGATGAGTGTTTTCACGCGAACGGCAATCGGTTGCGACAAATCTCCGATAATCCTCTCTTTCACACCGCGGACTTCCACTTTTCCTCCTGCATTAAAAGCCGGACAATCCTCACACCCTCCATTGTCTTGAGCTCTCAACATTATACCGGCAGAAAGTAGAATCCCTATCATTACTATTTTTGTTTGCATGTCTTTCATATTCTATCTCCACTGTTTTTAGTTCATACGCTTTTCAATAATGCAAAATTATCGGGATTCCATCAAACCATCCAGTATTATTTTATCCATTCATAATACAATTATTATTTTGATAACTTATATTGCTTTATAAATCGATTATCTTTGCACATAGTTAATCCTCAAATACTCCAGAATATGATCAATCCTATTTATTCAGCAGATAAGGCGAGATACTCCGGTGGAATGAAGTATCGCCGTTGTGGCAAAAGCGGTATACTGTTACCGGAAGTTTCCCTGGGCCTCTGGCATAACTTCGGTGATGTAGATACATTAGCCAATAGCCTTCGAATGGCTCACTTTGCATTCGACAAAGGCATCACACATTTCGACCTGGCTAATAACTACGGTCCCTCTTACGGCTCAGCCGAGGAGACGTTCGGGCTAATCATGAAGAAATCCTTTATGCCCTATCGTGATGAGCTATTCATATCCACCAAAGCCGGACATGATATGTGGGAAGGTCCTTACGGGAACTGGGGCTCCCGAAAATATCTGATGAGCAGTCTCAACCAGAGTTTAAAACGCATGAATCTGGAATATGTAGATATTTTCTATACCCATCGTTACGATCCCGAAACTCCACTTGAAGAAACTCTTCAGGCACTCGTCGACATTGTCCGGCAAGGTAAGGCCCTCTACATCGGTATATCCAAATACCCCAAAGAAAAAGCAGAGTTTGCCTACCGATATCTGGAAGAGCGAGACGTGCATTGTCTCCTCTATCAGGGACGATATAACCTGTTTAACCGTGAACCGGAAGCACAAGGTATCCTCCGGCAAGCCCAAGAGAACGGTACCGGCTTTATCGCCTTTTCTCCTCTGGCTCAAGGTCTGCTCACCAACCGGTATCTAAATGGAATTCCTGAAGATTCAAGGATAGCCCGCGGAGGTTTCCTGAAAAAAGAACAACTGACCGATCAAGTATTAAATAAAATCAAAGCATTGAATGAAGTGGCAGGCAGTCGCGGACAAACCTTAGCCGAAATGGCATTAGCCTGGATATTGAAAGATGATCTGGTAACCTCCGTCATTATCGGCGCCAGTTCCGTCAGTCAACTGGCAGACAACCTGAAAGCGACGGAAAACTGTAAGTTCAGTCCGGACGAGCTGCAACGTATCGGGAGCATTCTTCAATAAACTCTTTTTCACCACAGATTAACAGATCACACAGATGTGTAATATTCAGATTATCAATCAAATTAATCTCTTCTCTGTGTTAATCCGTGTAATCTGTGGTGAGTTTTGAAACAGCCCCTGTCAATGACGGCTTCTCTGCAATCATCTCTGCCTAAAACCCTTCAATATTCAGCAACCACTTCCACACAGGTACAACATCTATTAATATTCCAGCAATCTCTACTGTCCTTTCGTTGTCATAAGTCACTATAATGAATTTCTCCACATCAAAGCTATTTGCGATTTTTACCAAAGCCTTAGTTTCTCGCTCAAAAGTAGAGCTATCGGAAATACTAAACGAGGCTTGCACAGCCATCTTCTGCGACGGAAGATAGAAGTCCACCTCAACGTTCTTATTATAATAAGATAGTTCTTCATTACTGTACCGCTTCATCAGTGCCAACGCCACGATATTTTCCAATAGCTTAGTCTCCGGATCTGCCAAAAAAACATTCAGTAGCCCGTTATCACAAAAATATCGCTTTTGAGATATCTCACGATCACTCAACGAGTCCGTAAAATTAGAGATACCAAAAACAAGATAGGCATCTTTCATATATCCAATGTAATCCGCAATCGTATTTCGGCTCACTTTAGCTCCTGCAGAACTTACGATATGCTGTAATCGACTTAAAGCTATTGGCTGCATTACACTTTCGGCCATTTTTTTAGCAAGCAAACGGATAGCATCCGCATTGCGGATCTCATTCCGGCTAATAATATCCCCTAGAAGAATCTTTAAGTATAATGAGTT
Source organism: Bacteroides fragilis (assembly GCF_019583405.1). GTDB lineage: Bacteria > Bacteroidota > Bacteroidia > Bacteroidales > Bacteroidaceae > Bacteroides > Bacteroides fragilis_B. The sequence goes on from NZ_SZUU01000006.1 coordinate 123,130, forward strand.
TATCCAACTTCTTTTATCTCTCAAATCAAATGTTTCAGGAAATCCGCCAAAGTGAAAGTAATCATCAAAGAGCTTTGCAACTGTAATCCTCTCATCAGAATATTCCCAATTTTTAGAAAGCTTGACTCCCTTGTAGGTCAGATATTCCGAAAACGAAAATGGGTAAACCTCCTTGATGATAAATCTGCCTCCAAGTGTTGTTGCAATATCCCGACTCAACATTTTAGCATTACTTCCGGTAATGTATACTCTATATTTGGAGTCTGCTAAACGTCGGGCAAAATGTTCCCATCCTTCAATATTTTGTATTTCATCCAGGTATATCAATGGCCGTTTATTTTCGTATAATTCACGATACGACTCAAGAAGTAGATTTAGCTCCTCCATTTGAATGGAGGATATTCGCTCGTCCTCAAAATTGATGTATAAGATATCTTCAATAGTCGCTTTGCCGGATTTTATCATTGATTGAATATGTTGGAACATTAAATATGATTTTCCGGCACGACGAAGCCCTACAAAAACATAGTTGCAGACTTCCTCCAAAAAGATGGGTCTTTCTACTAATTCAGTCGTAGCAATCTCCTGTTGCTTTTCACTGATTATGGTTTTAATGATTCTCTTTTCCATGAAATCGCTCTTTATACAGAGCAAATATAAGCAATTTCCGTCAGTATACAAAGCATAAAAGCAATTTCCTTAATACGGCCATGCGTCTTATATCATCCTGAGGGAGGATATCCCTCCTTAGCTAGAATCAGAACTCTTTTTCACCACAGATTAACAGATCACACAGATGTGTAATATTCAAATTATCAATCAAATTAATCTCTTCTCTGTGTTAATCCGTGTAATCTGTGGTGAGTTTTTCCCCCTATTATTTCAACCGAAACGATCGGTCAGCTATCAGAGCAGCCCCTGCCCTCCTATCACTCCGGCAATGGCACTTGCCACAGCTATAATCACCTTTAAAAGGATATTCCAGCTATTCTTCTTCATCTGTTTATCTGATTAAACTTATTATGCAGTCGGATCATCCACAATGTCTCCGTCACCATTACCGGAGTCATTACCGCCCGAAGTGCCGATACTGCCTATCTTCTGAAACTCAACACCCTGAAGCAAAGCACGGGTAGTGCCAATAGCGGCAGGCCGGGTATATTCCGGTGTGAAGTGACAGAGAAGAGCTCCCACCTGGTTCGGATTGACATCCTCCTCTTTGTCTACTCCCCTCCCCCGGCTACGAGCCTTCATCGTAAAAGTACCCAACCCTTCCAGGCGTACCGTCTTACTGTTCAATAACTCGCTGCGCATTGCCGTCATTAAGTTCCGGACCACATTATGCACATCACCCGGGGTCAATGACGACTTCTCCGCAATCATCTCTGCCAGTTGCTGGGTGGACACCGTTTTACCTATCTTCACCAGATTCAAATGCCACTTCTTGTCACCGGCCTTAGTTGCCATGGTCGATTGCACTGCTTTATAAAATAAAGTCATATTCCTATATCTCCTTTTTTTTTTAATGTTATTACTACTGATTTTATTCACATTTCGTTGATCAACGCCACAAAGGTGAACATTTACAGGAAGATGACAAAGGAAAACAGGGCATCCAGAACCGATCCCTCAGGGAAAGTTATAAGTATCATATTATCAACAGTTTCAACGCATGTACAAAACCTAATCCTACACCGGCTTTCTCTGACAGATCCACCTGTATTAGTCCGGTTTCCCTACGCATTTGTTTTACGTATTCTGTTATCGTTTGATTTTCCATATTATACCCGTTGGGGCACAAGTATAATAAAAGACTCCCACTTTTATACCCGATATGGTATAAAAGTGGGAGCACAGCATTTATTTATACCCCAACGGGTATACTTTTACATATCTTGTCTGATCGTATCTACTACTCTCCTGATATCTTCATCCGTCAATGTCGGTCCTGAAGGCAGACAAAGCCCGATATCAAATAAGTGTTCACCCGTACCGTTTCCATAGAATGGAGCATCTACAAATACAGGCTGAAGATGCATAGGCTTCCATAACGGACGAGTCTCTATATTCTCAGCATCCAGTTTCAAACGAATGTCCTCACGAGTCTTACCGGCAACACTCGGATCAACCAAGATACAAGTTAACCAGAAATTTGAATCAAACCTCTCATCAGGGTTTTGAAGAACCGTTATACCGGAAACATCCTTAAGCAGCTCCGTATAAAGAGTATGTATAGCCCGTCTTCGGGCAACATGTTCATTGAGGACAAACATCTGCCCACGACCGATACCCGCACAAATATTACTCATCCGATAGTTGTAACCGATGTGGGTATGCTGATAATGTGGAGCGGCATCACGAGCCTGCGTAGCGTAGAACTTTGTTTGCCGGGCCTCCTCTTCCGTGCGACAAATCAGAGCACCTCCACCGGAAGTGGTAATCATCTTATTCCCATTGAAAGAAAGCGCTGCCAGTTCACCAAAAGTGCCGCACTTCTGTCCGTTCAGTTCCGAGCCCAAAGCCTCCGCAGCATCCTCCAATACGGGGATACCATAACGCCCCGCAATCTCCATGATCTCGTCCATCTTAGCAGGCATGCCATAAAGGTGAACCGGAATAATCGCTTTCGGAAGCTTACCCGTCTTGCGCAAACGGTCCTTTATGGCCTCCTCGAGCAATACCGGATCCATATTCCACGTATCCTTCTCACTGTCAACAAAAACAGGTTTGGCCTCCAGATAAGAAATCGGATTGGCAGAGGCCGCAAAAGTAAAGCTTTGGCAGATCACTTCATCACCGGGTTTTACATCCAGAAGAATCAAGCCCAAGTGAAGTGCAGCCGTTCCCGCACTCAAGGCCACCACATGGCGGTCTTCATGCAAATATTCAGCCAAAGATTGCTCAAAAGCATCCACGTTAGGTCCCAAAGGCACAACCCAGTTCGTATCAAAGGCCTCTTTTATAAAGTCTTGCTCACGGCCACCCATGTGAGCAAGCGAAAGCCAGATTCGTTTGTTCATAAATAATATAATTTTAGATACTCTTAATTATTTCACATCTGTTTCCCACTGCCAAAACACGGTCAGGAATATCCTTAGTCACCACAGAACCGGCACCGATCACACTCCACTTTCCTATCTTCACACCGGGAATAACGGTAGTACCGGCACCAATCCAAGTTCCCTCTCCGACTGATACATTCCCGCAAAGAGTAGAATGCGGAGAAATATGCACATAATCCTCAATGACACATTCATGATCCACAGAGGCACCGGTATTAATAATACAATGCCTGCCTACCTGAGCACACACCTGTATAATGCTCCCTTGCATCACGACACTCCCCTCTCCGACGTTTGCAAGTTCAGATACAATAGATAAAGGATGAACCGCACGTCCAAACTCCACGGACAAAGTATCCACAATCCTCTTCCGTATCCGATTATTACCAATACTGACGATCAGTGGTCCCCGCACTTCCGACGGACGTAATACGGGATGACCAAGAAGAGAAGTAACCTCCACATTATCATCAAACAACGCTTCAATCGATTCATGACCGGCTCGTAAAATATCAATGATCACTTTGGCATGACCACTGGCACCATATAAAAACATGATTGTTACTGATTAATTATTCCCTGTAAAAGGTTCCATTGTTACTGAAGTATCAGAACTGATACCCTCACGTACAAAAACCTTTTTAATAGTCAAAAAAAAGATCTTCAGATCCAGAAAAAACGAACAATGGTCTACATACCAGACATCCAACTCAAACTTCCTTACCCACGAAATGGCATTTCGTCCATTCACTTGGGCCCAACCGGTTATCCCGGGACGGACTTCATGCCGACGAGCCTGTTCTTTATTGTATAAAGGAAGATATTGAGGTAACAACGGACGGGGACCAATAAAGGACATATCACCCTTCAAAACATTAATCAATTGTGGAAGCTCGTCAATCGAAGTAGAACGAACAAACTTACCAACCTTCGTTAATCGTTTATCATCTGGAAGTAAGTTTCCTTCTGCATCACGTTCATCTGTCATGGTTTTAAATTTGATGACTTTAAAGATTTTACCATGCCATCCGGGCCTCTCCTGAAGAAAAAAAAGACATTTTCCATTATTAGCAAAACACAAAATAATGGCTATAATAAGCAACAGAGGAGCGAGAACAATTAGCACACAAAAAGCAACAAAGAAATCCACCAACCTCTTTGTAAAATTATAATATGTATTCATTCTAATGATTGATATTCTTTTAATAACGCTTCCCAAACTTTATTTTGTTCATATCGGCTTACAACCATGGGACGAGCCTGCTTTGCCATACTCAACACTTCCCCATCCTTATGTTCATAAAACCATTTCATTGTTTCATACAATAATGTTTCATCTTTAGGTTTTATTATTTTTCCATTAACTCCATCTTCTATTATTTCATTACAGCCACTAATATCCGTCACTATAGCTGGAAGTCCCATTGCCCCAGCTTGAAGAACTACATTAGGAAACCCTTCTCGATAACTCGGGAAAGTAAGGACATCTGCAGCTGCAAAACAAGGGCGTACATCTTCTTGAAAACCCACAAAGGAAATAGCCTCATGATTATGTATTAATTGATAAGTATTTTCTTCTAGTGGATCTAATTTAGATTCAAATGAACCAACAAGTAACAAACGAATCCCAGAATATCGTTGATATAATCTAACAAAAGCATGAATTAATTCATTTATACCTTTATCTTTCACTAAACGGCCGACAAAAATATATGTAAATGAATCACTCATAAAAATATCAGCACTCAATTTGACACCATGAGATCGCTGGAAATATTCTATATCAATACCATTAATATTACCATTGAGAATTACATGCAAAGATTTATTAGTAATTTTTTCTGCTAACAAAGTTCGCTTTACTCCCTCACCTTCAGGTATCACTTTCGTTGCACACCAACATGTAATTCTTTCCATAATCATAAGTACATAACGCAATGTCCCAGTGGTTGTTTCGAACCTTAAACCAGTTACGGTATAAATACGATTTGGTACCCTTGTAATCCAGGCTGCTATCATTGATAGCAAACTTGCCTTTGGCGTATTAGTGTGAACAATATAAGGACGTTCTTTAATAAATAGCGCAATTAATATTATTAAAGATTGAATATCGAAAAGTAAATTAATTCCGCGTCTCATTGGTACATCAATGACTCTTACACCTTCTCTCAATGCTACGGAAGTCAAATACTTATTACCAGACGCTACTCCAACAACATCATAATAATGATTAAAAAAATTTAGTTGCCCTTTTAACAATCCAAACAAACTATCTGAGATAGTTGTGATCCGAAGCAGTTTACGTTTCATTATATGTAAGCACTCACTGTACGGCTATAATGCCCTAAGAGATATTACAGCACACATTGAGCTATTTTATTGATTAAACTTTAAGTTATTTTGTAATATTTACAGGTAAAAGTGACGCATAATCCGTCTCGCCACCGATGGTATCGCTCCATTAGCCATCAAGGCTTCACTTGTGCGGGCAGAGAGCATGTTAAATCCCTTTTCAGACTGACAAATAAGTCGCTATAAGAATCAACCATCTTCTTTATGTCATACATCTGAGCGCGTTCCCAACATTTATCTGCTACCTGTTTATAAAAATCCTTATCTTCTGCAAGCCTTTTGATAATAGAAGCGAGTTCTTTGTCATCTCCATGTGGGAAAAGTAGTCCATATCCGCTTACGACCTCCCTTAAACCGTCAACATCACTTGCGACAAATGGCTTGCCGACAGACATCCCTTCCACGTTTGACAGAGAAAGACCTTCAAAATGTGAAGACATCACTACTATATCTGCCGACTGTAAGACTTCAGGTATGTCAGCTCTTATTCCCATAAGCTTAACAGTTGATTCAAGATTGAGTTCTTTAATCAAACACTCTAACTCTGGACGGCGTTCTCCATTTCCGACAAGCCATAATTCAAATCTATTTTCGTCAAGATGACTGAATGATTTGATGAGCGTATCTTGATCCTTTTGATACCTAAATCCAGCCACCATCACAACAGTCGTTTTCTCACTTCGTATGCATCCAAGAGGCTTTGCGTCATGGAATTTTTGTACATCTACGCCATTGTAAATAGTACATACGTTTTTCAACGAAGGATGAAACGCCTTAAGGTTTTCCTCCGCTTGATTGGATATGCAAATCACTTTGCTATATCGTTTATACATCCATCTGTCGATAGGAGCATACCACTTCCAATCGCGTCTGCGATTGGAAGTGGTATGCTCGGTGGTGACGAGCAGCACCGAGCATAACACACTACCTATGGCAGCAAATAGCTGCGGAGCAGTGTTATGTGTATGTACTATATCATAATTTCTCATCACCTTTACCAACTTGAGAATGACAAGGGGATTATAGACATTACAGTTTTTACTGAAACTATAGACCTTAATGCCAGCCTCTTCGAGAGATTTCTTGAAATGTGTTTCCACTCCATCGAAAGCAAGCACATCCACTTCATGCCCCTTGTCTCGCAGCAATGGAGATATTTCAGAAATGAGTTTCTCCGCTCCACCTATTTGAAGGGAAGTTATTACCTGTAGTATCTTCATAATCAGTCTTCTATAAGTCTGACATATGAGTTAATAAAATTATCTTTATCAAATAATGTTTCAGCAATTTGTCTGCTATTTATACCCATTTCAATAATTTGGTTTTGTGTTAGCTGAAAGAATTTACAAAAAGCGTCACACATGGAATTTACATCTGTTGGGGCAAACAGGAAACCATTAACCCCATCATGTACCATTATGTGATTGTCACTCACATCACTACACAAAACAGCCTTTCCACAACATATATATTCTGAAATGGAATTTGAAAATCCTTCGTATAAAGATGGCAAGCACATTGCATGGAACTGATTCATATAATCAGCGACGTTACTCACAGCTTCCTTTACTTTAAACACATCTGCAATATGATATTCTTCAATCAATTGATGTATATGAATAGAGCCTTTTATGAATTCTCCCTCTTTCTTATCACCATACCAATATACGCAAAATTGCCTATCTGAAAAAGTCTTTAATTTTGAGAGCATAAAACAGAATCTCTCGTAGTTCTTTTGAGGAAAAAGTCGTGCAAATACACCTATTTTGATAACTTCAGTGCTTTTAGGAACAGGCTTTACCGAATACTCTTCTACGTCTGTATAGTTTGTGATTGTTGTTATACGGTCTTTCCATTTTTTGTTTAGTCCTTTAAGATATTTTGCCTGTGTGTGACTATTTGGGACAACGTGGTCAGCCCTGTTGTATAGTATGTTGTAATTGATTATCTCGCGAAAGCTAGGAACTATCGTCATATTTCTTTCACTCACAATAATCTTAGGCTTTCTTGTTATAAAGAGGGGGAGCAACAAAATGAAATTTGGCACAGACCTATAACTGATAATGCAATCAGTCTTATGTGTAAAAAAGAATTTTGAAATAATCAATTGCTTAATGATATTGTTCTTCCCATCAACATTGAGGAGAATTCTCTTTATTCTTTTATCTAAGACATAATGGTCTGGAATGTTGTTGTATGTTACAATAGTAACATCATAACCCTTTTCTGCCAAAAGGTTTGAGAGAATTGTTAACTGGTGCTCAGCCCCCCCTCCTGTTAGGTTCGAGGTAAAACAAGTAATTCTTTTCATTTCTCTTGCCTTTCAATCTTTACTACTTTACCTGAATGAGTTGTACGTTTTTTCTCTGGTGGTAACTCCATATATGACTCATAAAGTTGTGCTAAATATTTATCATACTCTACAAAACCTTGGAAATATGAATCCTCAAATGAATAATATGAATTGTTTCCATACCAATCCGTTGGTATAATTTCTTTTTCTTTCCAACGTCCATAAAGATTCCCTAAATAATTACCTGGTGAAAGTGCGTGAGCTTTTCTCTCAATATAATTATATATCGTTTTTTTAGAAAAAGGTATAAAGAATCTAATTATTCTCTTAACAAACTCTTTTTTCTTACTATCATTAGCTGCACGTGTATATATTCTCGCATATTTATCAACAAGCCACAACAGGTTCTTAACATCGTGATTGTGAGGATCACAGCTGTCGAGAGGAAATATATCGATATTTAATCCAAAGAAATCTTGTATTTTGCCGTAATACTGATTATTTTGACACTTGGTTGTTGTATCTTCTATTTTATAAAATGGTAGTGTTATATTCCTTGAATTATAAATTGTACGGCATTTATATTTAGAAGGCAAATCACGTTCAAATATTTCAACAAGACTATCAAAATATTTTCTCGGCACCCCAAAATCCATATCATCATCCCAAGGTATGAAACCTTTATGACGAATAGCCCCCAACATGGTTCCTCCTAACATATAATATGGAATATTGTTTTTTCTACAGACTGCATCAAATGCTTTTGCTATTTCAAGCAAATGATGATGCAGTTCTTCAAATGTCAATTCCTTCATAACCTTTATCATTTTATCTCTTTACTATTTAAAGTTGTAGCCACCATTCACCTCTATCAAACTGCCATTTATGAAAGGATTGTCTATGCAAAATCTGAATGCATCAACAATCTCATCAATAGTAGCAAAACGGTGAATAGCTGTCTTCTTATATATGTTTTGTTTAATCTCTTCCGGTTTTTCTTTCTGCCATGGTGTCTCCACAAACCCAGGGACAATGGTATTTACCGTTGTTCCTGTTCCCTCAAACTCCTTCACAAGATTCTTACAAAGGGCATGAACTGTCGATTTGGTGACACCATAAGCCAAGACCGTTGCATGGGGCTGTACGCCCATCTGCGAACCTGTGAAAAGGATACGACTGCCATCAGGAATGATAGGGAAGAACTCTCGACACATAATATAATGCAAATTGACAGTTACTTCCATCATCATATCCCAATCCTTATCGGTATATTCAGTAAATGACTTACGTATGCTCATACCTGCATTGCAATGCAAACAATCCAAATGATCTGTCTTGCTTTTCACATAATTGATGAACCTATACACTTCCTCACGATTCGTCTGATCGGTTTTGATAGCTTTGAAGTTCGCAACATGTTCTGTGAAATCTGGACCAATGTATGTTGCAAAAACATAATACCCTTTGCTAACTAACATCTTGGCAACACCTAAACCCATCCCAGAAGTGCCTCCTGTTACAACTGCGTATTTCATGCGGCTCTCCTTTCTGCAAACGATTCGCTCTTTAATTGTAAGACAATATGGTAGAAGTGAAAAATTTCTATTTCACTTGTGCAGTTGGGTGTGGGAGGGGTAATCGTTCTGATTTCATACGATTCAATTTATATTCATAACTGTGTCTTCCCTCTTCTCTAAAGTCAGCTTTATAGCGTGCGAGCACTTGCTTGAAGATTTCTTCATACTGAGGAATGAATAAATCGTCCTTTGCTTCGAGATGTTCAATAATCTCGTTTGCCAATGCTTCTGTAACAGAAAGGTCTGTCTTCCCATTATTGAAACTCGTGCCCTTGATAGAACCAGGGGAAACATTTAGTATGCGATTAGTGCTTCCGCCCTTCTCAAGCTCGACATTCAGACTCTCAATAAAAATCTTGAGTGCAGCCTTTGTCGCACCATAAACGGCAAAGAAAGGTGAAGACATAAAGCCAGCAATGCTTACCATTACGCCGCAACGAAAATCCTCTTTTCCTGCGAGCTTGTCCATGAAATGATGGATGATTCTTATTGGAGCCACAGCATTCACGCTAAAAGAACTTGTTATGTGCTGCTCAGCAATATCCTTGAAGAGGCTCGGCTTTCCAAATCCAGCTGTTATCATAAGGGTATCTACATCTTTAAAGCTATCAAATATTGAGTAATCTTCAGTAATAAGGTCAAACTGTATGCTCTCAAATTTTTGATTCAAATATTGCTCTGCAATAAGGGCTTTATCAACAATATAGACCCTTTCGCAATCTTCACGATTTGACAATTGGGTTGCAATTGACAAGCCAATGCCATTTGCACCTCCAACAATTAATGCTTTTCTCATATTTCATTAAAATTATCTTTCTTATTGAATTTCTCTATTACCTCAGCTATAGCAATACTCTCTCTCCGACGGAGTTTGTATGAACTCTTGCGATGATTCACAATCATTGACATAAACTCCTGTATCTCATAGCGGAGTCCTTCACCATCATAGCTGTAGAAATACTTCTTGTTCTTTGTCTGGTCTTCATATCGAATCTCAAAGAAGTCAGTTAGCCACCATGGAGCAGGAACATATACATAACCCTTCGTGCCAGAGATAATCATATTACCCTCAGTCTTCACTCCAATCCCCAAAGTCATTGAAGCAGTTGCGTGTGGATAGCAGATGTTTGCCTTTGTATATATATCAACTCCATTCTCTACTTTTGAGTAGAAGTCCACCTTGGTATAGTTCTTTCCTAACAGCTTCACGATAGCCATCATGTTAAGCGGGGCATGCTCGTTCATCGCACCACCTGCCAGAGAGGCATCGAGTTCACGAGTGGGAGCGTCAACCATCTTTGAGAGTGATGTCTTTACATCTACCACATCACCAATCACTCCACTCTTTACCAGCGTCACAAGATGATTGAACGACGGACTGAAGGCGGTCTTGCTGGCCTCCAAGAGGACAATGTCGTGAGCCTCGGCATAATCATAAAGCTCGCGGGCCTGTTCAGAATTGAGCATAAAAGGTATCTCACAGAGCACGTGTTTGCCAGCATAAAGAGACTTTTTGGTGTAATCATAGTGGGTAAGATGAGGCGATGCCACATAAACAGCATCCACTTCCTCGAGGAAATCCTCAAAACTATCCGAAAATGGCTTTACACCAAACAATTTTCCAAAAGCAACAGCATTTTCCTTGTTGGGGTCGAAAACAGCTGTCACATTTGCACTATTGACTACCTTACTTTCAGGAACAAAACGTTTAGCTATTCTTCCTGAGCCAACAATACCAATGCGATACACCTCTTCTGTCTGCTCTCGAAGCATAGTAGAAGAGATGCCTTCGGTACGAGGAAGATAAACAACCTTGCAATATTCGTTGAGATAGTCGAATTTACCTTTCCAATCGGATCCGATGGCGAATATATCAATATCATATCGCTGGATATCATCAATCTTCTGACCAAGACAATCTTCAATAATTACCTCATCAGCATAGCCTGTCGCCTTGACTGCCTCAACGCGCTCCAAAACGTTATTGCGCACATTGAGCTTCCCTCTACCTCTGTCGAAGCTGTCGCTGGTGACACCAACAATAAGGTAGTCGCCAAGTTCTTTTGCTCGACGAAGAATGTTAATATGACCCTCGTGCAGAAGGTCGTATGTGCCGTATGTTATTACTCTTGTCATTTCCTATATTACCAATTGTTGATACAGGATACCAAATTTACTAAAAAACCCTCCTTAAAATGGCTAAGCAAAATCGCTACATTTTGCTCACCATTAATTAGATGCAACAGCAATGTCATTATACAACACAAGAAAGCGACAGTCAGTACCGACTTGTTTTTACTCTCTTTATACAAACTTACCGCTGCCACATAATTTATAAACAACAATACATGAAATAAACGTTGAACTTGGGGTGTATATATAGCAATAACTATAAGCAAAAGCGAAATAACATTTATACTAAACAACTTATTAAACAACAAAACTGACATTTCATATTGTGGATACTTAAATCTATTGAAAGAGAAGTATTCAAAAGACTTTATACTCTTTTTTGCAATAAAATAAGATTTTATATAGATAAAGTACCCTAAGCTCAATACAAAAAAGCATCTAATAGTCAAACCAATCAAACCAAATATATTTGACTCACCTGTCTGTTGAAACTTATCATTAAGAGTATCTGGAATAGGGAGGAAAGCGATGATTTTGTATAATAACCTTGTTTGAGCTGTTACAAAAAGCACTATAAATGCAATTAAAACAACAGTAGATAGAATCTTTCTATCTTTTATACAAAGAAGATTATAAAGTAAAAAAAACAAGCATGATGTATGAAGAGTAGTCGCTATTACTACCAAACTAGAATACATTAGATAATCCCACTTTGACTCTCCTCTAATCAAATAAGGCAACGCAAAGATAACCACACACATTCCTGCCAGCCATCGAAATAGTTCAGCATCAGCCGTTGCTGGGAAAATCAAGAAGAGAGCTATAACACATGCAATTCTATTTGTAAATACTTTAATGGTTGACCATATAGCAAAAACTTCAAATAAGCAAATAATTGCCCTTGCTGCATCAAATGATAAACCATATTTATTACCTAACATGCAAAATAAGAAAAAAGAGGGTTCGTATCCCCACAATTCAAAAATATTGCCAGAGCCTACAGCATCATAAGAATTAACATAAGCTAAATAATCTTGATCTGAATGCTCAAATGCCAGCAAAAGATAAAGGGTTAACACTAACAAAATGTTGACACCTTTGTTATTGGATGTAAAAGCTAATAATAATACTATTATGATGTATATAATCGTCAACTCCATTTCAAACCTTTGCTGAATATTTTTAAGAATACTGCATTATATAAGAACGCGAATACTATACTGCCACAAATTGATAGGAGCCAATAAGATGTGCTTAAACCCATAAATTGAATGAGAATATTTTTGGAGACATCTAGTCCAATATATAACTCCAATGTGTACTTCCCAATATAATTAAGTAAAGTTATAACATTATAAAGACGGCTACGAGATATATAAGAAAATAGTTGAGCAAAAAGAACTGCTATCAATAAAGCCCAAATCCAACCTTTATATACAGCCGAGAAGCTATCAAAGGTTTGCAACACCATGTAAAAAATTATCAAAATCAAATAAATAAGGCATGATCTTTTTGATTCTTTTACCTCACTACCGATACATAAGCCTATAAGATAACATGGAGTACGAGACAAGCAACTTTGTATCGTATTTATTATAGTATTATCTACTATTGGGTAAATAGAAACTACCATAACAATAACAAGTAAAACACCTAAATTTAAATATTTATACGAAGAACTGAGAAGTTTATAGAGTAAAGGAGTAATAATGTATAAAGGTATAAGCAATGCTAAAAACCATAAACCAACATGTTCTGTCCAATATGAGCAAAAAGAAATATAATAAAAGAACCCCTCAATCCCAGTGCCATTATGTAGAGAGTACCAAATCCAAAAGGGGGACTCTAAAATGAGATATGGGATAAGAACCCGTTTAAGCCTACTTAGAATCCACCCCTCCCAATTAATATTATTACCTTTTTTACTAATGGAATAATACATTCCTATACCTGAAACTAAAAGGAAAATGTCAACACCCCAATTGCCTAACGATAATATACTTAAAACTACATCTGGCAACTGTGCACCATCCATTCGCGCATGACATAATAAAATCATAATGATGGACATTCCCATCAATGGAGTCCTATACTGACTTAAATTGCCTAAATTATATCGTATTGGTATAATCTTAGATAAGTTCATAATACTATATTTGAGAGTTATTTCTTAAGCAACTCTTTTTTGATAAATTTTTCTTCTGGGATACTCATTAAATATGCCTTCTTCTCCTCTGAGTTTTTAAATTTTCCTTTAGTGTTCAGGTTGTAAAAGTGATTCCTGTTTAGAAAATCGTTAGTAGAACAAATGATTTTTGCAGGATTTCCGCCAACTACACAATTTTTGGGGACGGATTTTGTAACCACACTTCCCGCTGCTATCAAACATCCTTCACCTATTGTTACTCCTGGCATTATATGAGAATTTGCTCCTATATAAACCCAATCGTTAATTGTTACTTTTCCGTATGCATCAAACTCTGGACAAATATTGCGTACTGCTTGACCTCCACCATGCGTGTGTATATAAACATTTCTTGTTATTTGACAATTATTACCTATTGATATCAAATAAGGTTCACTACTCCACTCTCTTGTAGCAATAAAACAATTCTTACCTATTTTTACGCCAATATGTAAAGCATACTTTTCTGGAGACACAAGAAAACGCCAGTATAAGTTAACTAATCTTACAAACAAATTCAACACAATTAACTAAATAATTTATTTAACTCTTCTTCAACTCTTTCTACCATATTCAAAGGAGAAAATTCATCATGATAGCCATAATCAACGAAACCAGTTCCTTCCGTAATGAAATCAATGTTTATATTATTCATATCTTCAAGGACTTGAATTTTATTTCTATCATAAAACTTAGATTTCTGTACATAATTACAACTCGTTATTAACTTCTTTCCATAAATAACAGCTTCTAAAAAACGAGATGTATAACCTTGTTGATTATTCTGCGTAATATCAAGCATACACCTTGTGTTTACGGAATGATAAAGCATTTCCCTGTATGACATAAAAGTATCAGAATACACTATTCCTGGTAATTCTGTTCTCTCATTTTTTGGCACTTGTGTAAGGTAAAAGAATACTTTAAGACCAGCTTTTGTTAACTGATTATATGCTCTTGACAATAATGGAAGTCGATCTTTTGCTTTTCCTGCAAAAAAAACATCGGACTCAAACTCTTTCTCTCTTGTTATTTCTATTGCAGACTCAAATTCGTCAAAATGTGGGATATTATATTCTTTTGATTCAGCCTCATCATAAGTCATTTCTAAATCAAAAATTGGATTAAAATGCAAATCTGGTCTCATTCTTTGCCCGACTGAAAGAAAGTCCCTGTGTATGTGTACGATTTTACAATCAGGATACTTCTTCTTGAGATAATGTAAATAGCCTAACGGTAGGCTACGACTTATTATTATAAAACACATAGGTAGTTGTACAGAAAAGTTATTTTTAAAATATAGCGGATACCAAAGATTCTGAAAAGGCAACTTTATATGTTTTGAAATTTTTTCAGATGTGTGTAGGGCAAAAAGTAACCGTATCCAATAAAGGTGTTTATCCAACGGATATGAAACAACTCTTGCCTGCTCTAAATTTTCCAAATCTTTTGTACAAATTGTATAGTAACCGTCATTGTCTACTCTTAACTTGTTATCAGGTGAATTAAAGATGACATAATTGTATTTATATTCCATATTTTAAAAATTACGTTTTGAACTGGCAGGTAGTATTGAGCCACATTCCAAAGGAACTACCTATATTGCCAGTTGCCATTTGGGTTATTTTACAAAGGCGTTTATATAGTAGCTATCTTTTGTACATCCTCACCAGTTAACCACATGTGCATAAGAATTTTATGTTGATAAACTTTTTCATACTATCTAAAAAGTTTTAAATCATCGAGCATTAACAATACTTAGAGCCAAACTCCTTGATTGTATCGACAATCAAGGTTAAGTCATCAAGCGAGAGGCTTTGATGCATCGGCATGCAAAGAGTGTTGTCGACCGCATAATCTGCATTAGGACAACATGCATGAACACCATAGCCTGGGACTCTGTGAAGCGGGAAGTAGCGATAAGTAGTGTAAATTCCGCAGTCGCGCAGGTATTTTGCCAGCTCATCTCGCTTGCCGTTCTTAACCTGAATGTGATAGAAATAATATGACGTAGTGCAACCTTCTGCTATAGGCAGAGGAAGGTCTAGCCAATTGACATTTTTAAGGTTTTCGTTATAGAACTCGTGAACTTTTGAACGTGCTTCCATAAAGGACGGCAGTCTCTTGAATTGCTCAAGAGCCATGGCTGCTGTCACATCATTCATGATGGCACGATGACCGAATGAACTGATGTCGAACTCCCACCACTTCTGAGCTACACTGTTCTCATATCCGCTTTTGGCTTCAAGTCCGAAATAGAGCCACTTCTCAGCTCGCTCTCGTAATTCAGGGTCTCTGAAATGTAAAGCTGCACCATCGCCACAAACAAGAATCTTCATGGCATCAAATGACCACATGCCGATGTCCCCGAATGTTCCTAATGCCTTTCCTTTGTAGGAAGAACATACTCCTGCTGCACAATCCTCTATAACCTTCAGATTGTGGGCATCAGCCAATGCCATAATCTCGTCCATCCCGCAGGCAATTCCTCCGAAGTGAAGAAGAAGTATTGCTTTTGTTTTGGATGTAATGCACTTTTCGATGTCTTCAGCACGAGCATTAAGTGTGCGTGGGTCAACATCACAAAGAACCATCTTTGAGCCGTTGGCACAAACTGCATTGCCAGCTCCGACAAAACTGATGGTAGGAAGGATGACCTCATCACCTGGCTTGATGTCGCAAAGGTGCATAGAAGAGAATAACCCTTCGCTACAACAGTTTGTTGTCAGCACTCTATTTGCAGTCGAACCGACGTGTTCAGCCCATTTCTTCTCAAACTCGTTGACGAGTTTACCTTTTCCAATCCAATTGGAATCGAAAACCTCTTTGATGCGGGCTAATTCCTCTCCCCCTAAAGTAGGTTGAAAAACATTAATCATGATAAATAAAATTTAATATTTACATATACCTATGTATTGATTTTGAACATCTTAAAATCTTTATCGATGTCGAAATTCAATCAATTTCTGTAATCTCTTGTACAACATATCTATGGTAATACAGGTAACGAATACAATGGCACATTGCAGGAGTGCCACTCCAATCATATAAGGAGTGTTGAAATAATCGATATTGTCGAACACTCGTTTCCAAAACCATGGATAGACATTTGGATTTTCTGAAATCAAATAAACCGCAAACGCACTTTGAGCAAGTAAGTTGATAATAGTAGATGTGATATTCATCTTGCTAAAGAGTAAGAACAAGCCTAATGCGCCTATAATCGGCAGGATTGAAAACCTTCCAATGAAGTGCATACTTAAATTTGCTTTAAAGCCCAAAACAGGTGTGACAATATCGAGCAACAGAATTGAAGCTATTGCCAAACCAAATCCAGCTATGGTCAAGCCTTTATTGTACCTCATCAATTTATTTTCCAACTCTGGCAAATAACGCAATTGTGCGCCTATAGAGTAGAACAATACAAATGCTCCAAGGTTGGAAGACACTGTTTTTGCAAAAATAAGCGGTAAAACAAGTTCAATGGCAAGCAACAATGCGAAGTACCATTTTCGTTGCTTGTCTGTGAATGCTAACAACAATTTGTTAAGACAAGGTGACAACACCAAAACGAGCAAAAATGGTGCTACAAACCAGTATTGGCTATAGATAATTGGCAGTAAAGAAAGTCCCCCACCCGTTATGCTAAATTTGACAAATCCCAAAGCAACTACAAGAAGCCAAGTTGTAAATGCATAGAACTTCACATCTTTTACTACACGCATGAGACCTTTGGTATTCATCGAATCACGAGAGGCTAAAAAGAACCCCGTAATCATCACAAATATGCAATTGCCTACCTCTCCGAAATATTGCGTAAGCTGAATGAAAACTTTGTTGATAAGGTTCGTATTGTCTGGTGTTAGTTCCCACGAACCATGTCCGCCCCAGTGACTTAATACTATTCCAAACATTGCCAGCAAGCGCAACAGCTCTATTCCAGATTGTCTTTGTTGTCCCATTTTATTTCTTTTTGAACTTGTTTATAATAAATGCTAAACTGCTATCTCTTAGGATGTATTGCATGAACAGATATATAACTGAACATACCAATACTTGACATATCAAAGTCATCCACAGAGGGAGTTCTATGAGAGACAGAAGATAGCCACAAGCTAACATTATTATGGAAGAGAAAACGGGTTTAATCAAATCTTTAGTTCTCTCAATCAAAGAGTAGTTATAGACTTTATCACTGATAACACATAGCATAAAATTGCCAGCAAACTCGACTACAACATAGCCTATTGCAATAGCGAACACTCCGTATGGAATCATCAAGACGAGGGATAGCAAGTTGATTGCCAAAAGAATCATCTCATAATACAACCCTATCTGGCTTTTCCATAAAGAGAGATACACTTGTTTATCTACAGATGTTATGATACCTGGAATTCTAAGCAAACAGAACAGACTTAAGAATGGGGCACACGGTAGCCATTTATCTGTTAGGACAATTAAAATCAATGGCTTTGATACAAGCGCCACAAGAAGCAGAACAGGTATCATCACAAATGCCGACATACTGACGGAACGGCGAGCCATCTCCTTTATGTAACTTTTATCGTCTTGTGATCTGGAAAAGACAGGCAATAGGACTGATGATATTGAAGTATTTACTACTTGAGTAACAAGACCAGAGTAAGTATATGCCCGGTCATAATACGCAAGTGTAGCAGGCTTGTAAACCTTTCCTATGGTCATCGTACGGATAGTGTCGCCTCCTGCACTTACAAGGTTAGTTCCTAATATCTTAAGGCTGAAAGAGTACAATGCTTTTGCGCTTTGTTTTGAGAATCCAAGCTTCAAACGTATTTCTGGAAGCATATTCATAAATATGACTATTGCCAGAATATTCGACAAGACGTAACAAATAAGTGCCCATACTCCACACCCTAAATAGGCCATAGTTATACCTATGACCGCTGATATAGGAGTGGCAAGCAAACTACGGACAAACATAGTTTGGAACATCATTTTTCTCTGCAATAATCCGCTCTGTATGGAATTGAAGGAGTATAAGAACAATGCTATACCCATTACTCTGATTGGCCACACAAGTTCTTCCATATTGTACCACGAATTAATCACAGGTGCCATAAGAAACAATCCTACATAGAGAATTAATGCCACCAAAAGACTAAGCGTAGTCAATGTGGATACATCTATCTCTGATAGGTCTTTCTTCTGGACGACTGCGGCTGACAGACCACATTGCACAAAGATACCAAGATAGTTGACTATAGCGGTAATAATCGCAAGGCTCGCAAAATCTTCAGGCATAAGGAGACGGGCGAGGATTATCTGAACCAACAAACCTATTCCTTGCACCATTATCCGTTCACCTGATTTCCACAATAATGAACCTATTATTCCATTAGCCTTTGCCATATATCATTAATACAAAGAAACCTCAATATCAAAAGGGGGGGTAAAGTCTTTTAAACATTCGTGTTGTGTGTCTTTCTCGGATAAAATTACTTTGTCCATCGGTATACACCAATCAATACCAAGGCTCCCGTCCTTAATAGAGATGCCGCCATCTGCCTGTGGTGCATAGAAGTTGTCGCATTTATACTGGAAGACAGCGGTTTCGCTGAGAACAGCAAAGCCATGCGCAAAGCCTCTTGGAACAAAGAACTGGCGATGATTATCTTCCGTCAACTCCACAGCAACGTGATGTCCGTAGGTGGGTGAGCCTTTGCGGATGTCAACGGCTACGTCAAGAACTTTACCTTTGACACAACGGACTAATTTGGATTGAGTGAACGGAGGTAACTGAAAATGAAGGCCTCTCATTACCCCATAGCTGGACATACTTTCGTTGTCCTGTACGAACAGTATTGGTTTACCATATTGGGGTATAGCAACTTTCTCATCAAACTCTCGTTGTGAGAAGGATTCGACGAAATATCCTCTTGAATCCTTAAACACTTTGGGTTCAATGACAACTACGCCTTCAATGGTAGTTTTGATTACGTTCATTACTTTTCAGTATTAATAATGCTTAATCTAACGATGTCTTCATACTTCCCTTCGGCATTGAGAGCCTCATCTTTAAGAATAGCTTCTGCAGAGAATCCTGCGTTCTTAAGTAATTCTACTTCATCGGGATACTTATAGAATACGTACGAATACACCTTATGCATACCATATTCCGTGAAAGCTTTATCAACAAGCATACGAATAGCCATACTCTGGCTATCTGGTGTCCACTCTGTATCTGTACTGGTGAAAATACACAGCTCACAACGCTTGTTGGTGTAGTCCATATCCTTCAGATATACAGTTGCAATAGGGTATGCTACGATAGGGAAATCCTCATTCAAGCGTTCCACCATGAACTGCTTATATTTGCCTGTCTTCACAAAATTCTCGTAGAACTCTTTATTTGATTCTTCAGTAATTGTTGCTCGACTGAGACAATGGTTAATCACTCTTTCGTCATTACGCCACTTTACAAGATGAACTCCATCTTGCAATGTGATTGGTCTTAATACTATTTTCATATTTCAATTATTATATTTCATCTTCAAAAGAACGATGACACTTGTCCTCAGTGGGAGTACTTTATCAACTGCACAAATGCTATGCTTTCATTTTTTTAAGGTCTTCTCGCAAAATTTGCGATTACTCTTGGAGTTATTTTGATGGATTGATTCATCGTGTTTTGTTTTTATCATGGGTCATAGAGATAGACACTTGATTTATCAGTCCTTATCCCAAAATTTGCTTAACATCTTGGTTTTGATGAGTCTTGAAAGGCAGCACAAAGTGGTTTGTAATCAATGCCTGCACACCGAATGCGGAAGATCTACCTTCATCTCTTTTAAAGTTACAAATTATATCCATATATAGATTTATATTATAATCCTCGTGACACACTAAGCGTCCATTTCTCCTCAAAATTTCTCTAAACCATTATAAAACGAACTGTTGAGAATTTTGAAAACTTTAAAAAAATATTTTAATTTTACGTTCATTTATTATAATACCCATTGTACCATTCCGCAAACTTACACAGTCCTTCACGCAAAGGGGTCGATGGTTTGAAGTCGAAATCTTGCACCAAGGGTGTTGTGTCCGCGTAAGTGACAGGAACATCACCAGGCTGCATGGGGACGAGTTCCTTGTGTGCCTCAAAGTCGTATTCAGCTGGAAGCACACCAGCGCGAACGAGTTCTTCTTGCAGGATGGTGACAAAATCCAACAGGTTCTCGGGTTGGTTATTGCCTATATTATATATGGTATAGGGAGGAACGGGCAGACCGTCCTCACCTGTTCGTCTTTCGGGAGCGTGTCGCATCACTCTGACTACTCCTTCTACTATGTCATCAACGTAGGTGAAGTCACGCTTGCAGTTGCCGTAGTTGAATATTTTAATGGTCTCACCTTTCACGAGTTTGTTCGTGAAACCGAAGTATGCCATGTCTGGACGACCGGCAGGACCATAGACAGTGAAAAAACGAAGACCTGTAGATGGGATATTATATAGTTTGCTGTAAGCGTGCGCCATCAGTTCGTTGCTTTTCTTGGTGGCAGCATAGAGGCTAACAGGATTGTCCACCTTATCATCGGTGGAATAGGGTATCTTCTTGTTGCTACCATAGACAGAGGAACTGCTGGCATAGACCAAATGTGCTACCTCATGGTGACGGCAGACTTCCAATATGTTGTAGAAACCGATGAGGTTGCTCTCGATATAGCTGTCGGGGTTAGTAATGCTGTAACGTACACCTGCCTGTGCGGCGAGGTTGACTACTACATCTATCTTGTTTTCGGTGAAAACGTTCTCAATGAGTGCTTTGTCGGCGATGCTGCCTTTGAGGAACGTCCAATCCTTAGACAGACTGTCTATTTCCGTCAGACGTTCGTATTTGAGATTGACATCGTAGTAATCAGTAATAGAGTCGATGCCGATAACTTTGATATTGTCAAAGTCTGTTAGTAACCGTTTCACCAGATTGCTGCCGATGAAACCTGCGGCACCTGTGACAAGAATAGTCTTGCCTTTCAAATCTATATTGTATTCCAACATGAAACTAATCCCTTTTAAAAATGTCACGCGTATATACTTTCTCCCTCACGTCGTCCAGGCACGCATCGTAGCGGTTAGCAATGATGGCTTGCGACTGCCGCTTGAAGGCATCGAGGTCGTTGACTACCTTACTACCGAAGAAAGATTCCCCGTCCACCAGGGTGGGCTCGTAGATAATGGTCGTGGCCCCTTTGGCTTTGATGCGCTTCATGATGCCCTGAATGGCCGACTGACGGAAGTTATCGGAGTTGGACTTCATCGTCAAGCGATACACGCCGATAACCACCTCCTTCTCCTTTTCAGCTTCCCAATTCGCACTCTCATGGTAATAGCCGGCCTTGTTCAGCACTTGGTTGGCAATGAAGTCTTTGCGGGTTCTATTTGATTCCACAATGGCAGACATCATGTTTTGGGGAACATCTGCATAGTTGGCCAACAACTGCTTTGTGTCTTTCGGTAGGCAGTAGCCGCCATAGCCGAAGCTGGGATTATTGTAGTGCGTACCAATACGTGGATCAAGCCCCACACCGCTGATAATGGCTTGTGAATCCAAGCCCTTCATTTCAGCGTAAGTGTCCAATTCGTTGAAGTAGCTGACACGCAGGGCAAGGTAGGTGTTGGCAAATAGCTTCACAGCTTCTGCCTCCTTCATACCCATGAACAAGGTATCAATTTCTTCCTTTATCGCTCCCTCTTGCAAAAGTTTTGCAAATATCTTCGCATATTCCTCTGCATCGGAATTGCCGATAGATTTAATGGCTGTATTCTCCTCATCGAACTCTTTTCCATCGATGATCTTTGGATAGCCTACGATGATACGACTGGGATAGAGGTTGTCGTAGAGTGCCTTGCTTTCGCGAAGGAACTCAGGCGAGAAGAGCAGGTTGAAATGCTTACCTTTCAATTCTGGTTTCAGCTGAAACAGTTGGGCATATTTCTTATAAAGCGACCGTGTATAACCAACAGGAATAGTGCTCTTGATAACCATAACGGCATCAGGGTTCACCTCCAACACCAAGTCTATTACATCCTCAATATGATGAGTATCGAAGAAATTCTTGACAGGATCGTAGTTGGTGGGAGCAGCTATGATAACAAAGTCCGCATCCTTATAGGCTGCTTTCCCGTCAAGGGTTGCGGCCAATTTCAAATCCTTTTCCGCAAAGTATTTTTCAATATACTCATCCTGTATCGGTGACACACGACGGTTTATCTTCTCTACCTTTTCGGGTATCACATCCACAGCCACCACATTATGATGTTGTGACAATAGTACTGCCATGCTGAGACCTACATAGCCTGTACCAGCAACGGCGATTTTCAAATCTTTGTATTCTTGCATATCGTATTAACTTTTATCCACAATTAATTAGTTGGCATTACAACAACCGTAAGCATTCAATTTAGGGCATACCCCCTTTGAAAGGGCACACAAGTGTGCCCTAAACTGAGTTTCGTTAATTAATTGGTTTTGAATTTAACATTGGCATGTAGCCAAAGTGATTTTGTCAGGGAGCATGTTAACATAATCCCTGCACCCGTTAAAGATATTTTTGAAAAAAGTTCCGATGAAGTTCCAAATAGAACTGCCATGAAGCTTCACTATTCCAATCGCACTGTGATAAGTTGCAGCCATTTCAGCTCCTGCGTCACTATCGTAATGAAGCGAACTGTTTCGTTGAGTAGTCAGCTTTCGAATGGTTCGTTCAACTTCGTTATCCAAACTTTTTGATAATCTGGTGGAAGGTGGAATCAGAATCTTAAAGGTAAAACAAAAAAGAAGCGGTGGCTTCCGTAGCGACAAAGACACCAAGGACTTTATGGCGATACATTCAGTCACCTATACGGCAAAAAAGAATCAATATTCACGTTGGGATGCCGTTTTAGCATTGGTCCGATAGGCCAATCGATAAATCGTACCCTTACTTACGTATTCGTATAGATGAGTAGTTACTTGACACTCAAAACGAGTTAAGAATCAATAAAAGCGAGGTTCAATAATCACAACACCCTTTATGGCGGTTTCTATTATATTCATTACTGGTCTGCAGCTAATTCATCAATTACTTTTAAAAGGTACTGCCCATATTGGTTTTTCAACATAGACTGAGCCAATTTCTTCATTTTATCAGAATTAATCCAACCTTGGCGAAGTGCAATCCCTTCCAGACAAGCTATTTTCAACCCTTGACGTTTCTCAATCACTTCGATAAAAGTACTTGCTTCACTCAGAGAGTCGTGAGTACCTGTGTCCAACCAAGCAAAGCCACGCCCCAAAGTCTGTACTTTCAATTGTTCTTTTTTCAGGAAATACTGATTCACAGTTGTGATTTCTAACTCACCGCGAGCAGAAGGTTTTATGTTCTTAGCAACTTCTACAACCTTATTAGGATAAAAATAAAGTCCAACAACGGCATAATTGCTTTTAGGCACTTTAGGCTTTTCTTCAATGGAAAGACAATTACCTCTTTTATCAAACTCCGCAACACCATAACGCTCCGGATCATTCACCCAATAACCAAACACCGTTGCCTCTTGCTTTTCATCAGCAACACGGACTGCCTCTTTTAACATAACCGAAAAGCCATTGCCATGAAAAATATTATCACCCAAAACTAAACATACTGAATCATCACCAATAAACTTCTCTCCAATAATAAAAGCTTGTGCTAAACCATCGGGAGAAGGCTGTTCCGCATATTCAAAACGCACTCCGAAGTCAGAACCGTCACCCAGCAAACGTTGAAAGCCGGATAAGTCATAAGGAGTGGAAATAATCAATATTTCACGAATCCCCGCCAACATGAGTACAGAGATAGGATAATAGATCATCGGCTTATCAAATATCGGAAGTAACTGCTTGCTTACCCCTTTAGTGATCGGATATAAGCGAGTGCCGGAACCACCGGCCAAAACAATACCTTTCATAATTAAAACTTAAAGGGAATTCGATTGATTTGTAACTATTGGCATACAGCCATAACAGTTGTTTGTTGATTGGCAGCAAAGATATATATCATTTTTGAGCCCTAAATTGAATGCTTACAGATTACTCAAAAAATCACTATCTTTCGTTCATCCCAATTTATTCTTCAACATACTCCCACGGATAAGGATTATCCACCACAGTCTGAAACTCGTTGATAGCCTCTTGCTGTTCAGTAGTAAGTGACACCGAATCCCAAGAAGCGATAATTGCACGGGCTTCGTCAGCCAAAGGCTCGTCGAATACCTCACCATAGCAGGCAGTAAGCAGGCGGAGCTTCAATAGCGAAGCGGGAAGGGTATCGAGGATATCCCAGCAACGATCTAATATTTCCTGGATATGTTCGCGCTTTTCTCCATGGTCGATGAACGATGCGTTGTAACCCATCAGGAGAGCGAGACAGACAGAGGCCTGCTCTTCAACCGTAGAACCTTTGATACCGGAATTATACAATGTTGTGGTCAAGCGGTAAACTTCATTGTTACGGCGGGACAAGTCATCGCTGTAAATGGGACTCCCGTCCATGCCCAAATACATCAGGTCGTGCGCGGCACGCTGAAGGGAAGCTACTTCTTCGGAAAGAGTCATAATAAATTTGAATTATGAATTATTTGATTACTTCTATAAGATCAGGATGAATGGTGGCCATGGCAACTGCTATGACACCTTGTATAGCAATGACCACGCGACGATCCCGGGCGCCTTTCACTTTCAGGAAAACACCTTCCTGACCCTCGAAGTCACCACCCGTAATACGGACTTTGGTGCCTTTGGACAGGTTGAGTTCATCGGGTTGAAAGTATAGGAGATGGTCACTGTAGGTGCCGGCTACAGCGATGAAGCGCTGCATTTCATTGTCGGGGATAATTATCTTCTTGCCGCTACGGGTATCGGTGATATACTGTAAATAAGCAACCATAGACTTGACACGCTTCACTTCGGAAGGACAAGCGTGAATAAAAATCAGATTGTGAATAACAGGAACCAAGACACGGACTTTTTTTCCTTTCTTCATACTTATCTTGTATTGCATGGGGACAAAACAGCCCAAGTTCTCTTTCGCAAGCAACCGCATAGCGTCAGTCTCCCGACGGTAGGTGGCACGCATAGCGAACCATATTTCAGTCTCTTTCTCCACTTCCATTATTCGATTATTTCAGAAAAGGACATTCTCCCGGGGCTTTGAACTTCTTGCACACACCTGAAATTCAATCACTTGCGAGTACTTTATGTAATATACAGCAAGCTTTGTACTCTCTTGCCACGGTTTCTTGTAGTTACTCATTACCTGTCTGGTAAGAAGCTATAAATAAACGAATTACACTAAAAAAACGTATTTTTAAACGTTCGTTTATTTGAACTCTATTTTTGTATTCATTTTTTCATTATCAAAACATAAAAGCAGACAGATAAAAAAGAGATTTTTATTCATAGGTATCTATCTAACAATTAATATGTTAAAATAGAGTCCCAAGAGTGCAAATCATTTTTTTTATTAAACATTTTGCTATTATGAAAATACCCCTTATCTTTGCGTTCAAATAGACGAACGTTTTTTGAAACATCCCTATTTTACCAAACTATCGCATTATAAGCCAACAACTTACTACTCCAATAAAAATCAAACACCACATTTTATCCTGTATTTGCAAGTTTACTAAATTTTTCGTCCATACCTTTGCCATATTTTACACAAATAAAAATCACTAAAATTAAAAAAGAGTATGAACTACGAAAACAAACAACAAGAAGAAAAAAAAGGAACTCAAAAAAAACAAAACGGACAACAAGCAAACCTCTGACAATAAAAATCTTAAGTCAAACAGGGGACGAAAAAAGGAGAAACCCATACAAGGGATTGTTTTGAAACACTACGAATGCTTAAAGCTACTAATCACACTCTATCAAAATGGAGCAATGGGTATAAAAAAGGAGACATCACAAATTGCGTTAGCCCGATATATAAATGACAAAAAACTATTAGGGAATATTCGAAACGGAATATTCATTCCATTGAAGCTCAGCACCATTCTAAAGGAAATAAACACTATCTGGAACGAAACCTTACAAGATAAATCCATTGGCATAAAATAGACAAGAAAACACACCATGAATTATTATACTCCAACTTAATCGGCAAACACTCTACCTTCGAGCCGTAAACAATTTATAAACTTTAAAATCGTATATGTATGAAACGAAAAAAAAGGCCGGCATCACAAAGTGAAGCCATGAAACTGAGATGGAAAAGACGTATCGTCTTCGAAAAAGGATACACCGAGTCGTGCGCCGAATGGATGGCGGAACGCCTGGAAGCGTTATTGGATCACATGCAATATGGACATGCGGCAGTGGCTTACCGAAAACAGAACGGGAGTTTCCAACTGGCGAAAGCGACACTGCTTTATTACGAAGCGGAGTTCCATAGGAAATATGATCCCGCAGAAGTAGAAGGGGCGGTAGTGTACTGGAATGTGGACGAACAGCGGTGGACGACGTTTCAAGTGGAGAACTTTATGGAGTGGAGGCCGGTGGTGTAAAAGCGAACACCACAGATTACACGGATTTCCACAGATAATTATTCATCCTAACCGACGGATCGATTCTGATATTCTATGCGAATCTCGTGTAATCCGCAGTAAAAGTATTGCAAATAAAGCAAACAACTAATCTAAAAAACAATATGGCGACAACATACGACGGGATCAACTATTTCCCGATAGGCGTAAATTTCATGGAAGAGAACGCAATGGAAGTGATAGAAGCAAAATACGGAATAAAGGGCCCGGCAATCGTGCTGAAGCTGCTTTGTAAAATATACAAGGAAGGATACTTCATCCGTTGGGATGAAGAACAGTGCCTGATTTTCGCAAACAAAGCAGGGAGGGAAGTGCAAACAGAAGAGGTGAAGGGAATCATCAAGATTCTGTTCATCAAAGGAATACTGGACGAAAACAGTTATCGGGAAAACGGAATACTGACTTCGGAAAGCATACAAAAGGTATGGCTGGAAGCTACGAAGCGAAGGAAAAGAGAACTGTCGAAGCTCCCCTATCTGATAGTAAAACCGGAAAAGGAAAACGGAAAACCCGATACTCCTTCTACACCACAGGAAACTCAGCAACCGGAGCTGTTCAAAGAGGAAAAAACACCTGTTAACCCGAAAAACGTAGTACATCATGTAGCCGTTGACGCAAAAAATGCATGCGATTCCGGACAAAGTAAAGTAAAGGAAAGGAAAGCAGAGGAAAGTAAAGAATTCCCCCCCTCAGCTCCCCCTGAAGGGGAGGGGGAAGAGCGGAAGGAGGATTCTGCTTATCTACAGATACCGGGATACGCCTTCAATACAATGACGCACAATTACTCGGGACTGATGGACACGCTAAAGAGATTGAGCGTTACCGACACCGGGGAAGTAAACTCCATACTCAGGCTGTCGGACTATGGGAGGAAGGGAACGACGGTGTGGAAACTGATTGCAAACACTTGCTGGAGCGATATAGGGGCCAAAGGAAGATATCTGATAGCGGCGCTAAACAAGGCGAAAAGAAGATAGCAGGGAGTGTCAGTCCCCTATTTGTAGTTGACAAAAAAGCAAGTATACAGGCTTTTTACCAGAAAGGGATTCGGTGAAACAAAGAAGTAAAGAGTATACCTAACAAACTAAAACACAGTGTTTTTAAAGCACAAGATTTCTCTCGCCCAAAGCTTTGTTTTAACGCTACGTTAAAGCTTGTTCTTTAAATGCAAATAGCAAGTGTTTTAAATGCAAAAGGCTTGTTATTTGCACACAAGAATAAAATAACGGAGAAATGGCGTTAACAATGTTAATTGAGGGTAAGTATTCTCACATAAAATTATACCAGTTTCTTTTTCTTCCTGTAGTTTTCACGAAACTCTTTGGGTGAACATTCTTTCTTTTTCTTGAAGATCCGATTGAAATTAGAAAGATTATTAAACCCGCATTCATAACAGATTTCAGCAATAGACATAGTAGAATCAACCAGCAGGCGGGCAGCAAACCCCAAACGAATGTCAATGATATAGTCCGAGAGGTTCTTGCTGGTACGCAATTTAAAGAAACGACTGAAAGATACCGGAGTCATTCCTACCATATCGGCCAACTGATTCAGGCGGATCTCTTCCTGATAATGGGCATTAATATATTCCTGCACCTTCTGTACGCGACGACTATCCGAATGAATGCCGATTTTAGCAAAAGAAGAACTTGACAACGTACGAGCCTCTTCGTTGAAAAGTGACAGTTCGTAAAGGATAGTCAGGAATTTGATAACAGCATAAAACCCCTGTTTCTCGGATGCCAGGGTATCGAGCAGAGGATAGATTTTCAGGATGGCCGACATCGGAAAACAAAGACCTTTCTGAGCTTTCTCAAGCATATCACGAATGGAATCGAACTGATTCTTATTGATAAAGCTTTTAAAAAAGAGATCGGAGGAAAACTGGATCGTTATTTCACGGATCTCTTTTGAATGGCAATCGTGCTGCTCCCATACATGTTCCAGGTCTTTTCCAGTAATCAGAACCAAATCATAATCACTGATCACTTCTGCCGAATCGCCGACAATGCGACGCACTCCGGCGGCTTTCTCCGTAAAGTTCAGCTCAAACTCGGCATGGTTGTGAATGGGATAGGTAAACTCCGTTTTATACCGTTCGGCAATATAAAAACAATCCTTGTCAGACAACGGAGTGATCTCCCGGATAATGTTGCTTTGTAGTGCATTCATAGCTAATATAGTATTATTAGCTACAAATATAATACACTTTTTTAATTTCTTCTACTCCACTCCCTAAAATCTTCTCCCGTAGGATTCTGGAATACACGTAATCCGAATTCCGGAATAATAGCAAGCAGATGATCGAATACATCGGCCTGGATTCCTTCGTAAGGTACCCACTCTTTCACAGCAGAAAAAAAGTAAAGTTCGACCGGAATACCTTGTTCGGTGGGCTGAAGATAGCGTACCATGCAAGTGAGATTTTTATTCACGTCGGGAAGACTTCTCAGGTAGTTCGTCAAATAGGCGCGAAACACACCAAGATTGGTCTGGCGTCGCCCATTGACCAAAATAGAGTTGTCTATGTGATGTTCTTTATTATACTCTTTCACCACCTTCTCGGTCTGCTCCACATAATCGGTCAACAATTGGACTTTCTTATATTTAGCCAGCATTTCGGGGGTACAGAATCTTACACTGTTCATATCAATATTGATAGAACGTTTCACACGCCGTCCACCGGACTCCTGCATACCCCGCCAATTCTGAAAAGAATCGCTGACCAGCAGATAGGGAGGAATGGTAGTGATGGTATTGTCCCAATTGCGCACCTTCACTGTATTGAGCGTCACTTCAATCACCGTACCGTCGGCTCCGTATTTGGGCATAGCAATCCAGTCACCTACTTTCAGCATATTATTTGCAGAAAGTTGAATGCCGGACACAAATCCCATGATACTGTCTTTAAACACCAACATCAGGATGGCAGCCGAAGCACCAAGCCCGGTGAGCAATACCATCGGAGATTTATCTATCAATACACTGATAACAACAATTCCTCCAATGAAAAATAGTATCACTTGCGCTGTTTGCAACAAACCTTTCAATGGTCGATCACGAAACTGCTCTCGCTCACTGTATACATGATAAACAGCCGACAGAAATGCGCTGATAAAACGTAGAAAAACCGCAATGATATAAATCATGCAAATACGACGAATAAAATCGAGGGCACTTACATTTGGAATTGCCAAAGGAATCAACACATAAATAATGATGGGGGGGACAAGATGACTGAGATAAATCAGTACTTTACGGTCGAATACAATATCATCCCAGGTTGCTTTGGTCTTTTTCACTAGTTTAGCAACCACTCTTAAAAGAATGTTACGACAAATAAGATCGGCTAAAAAGGCAACACCGATAATCAGTATCAGTGTGATAATAGGACCTACTTCATTGCTGTTAAATCCCCAGGAAACGAATAAGTTATTTATCTTTTCGGTTATTTGTTCCATATAAAAACTCTTTAATATCTTCTTTCAACCATTGATAGAGGTATAAATCTTTGTATGCACTGTTTTTGCGGAGCATTACTTCCACATTCACCTGACTGTTCTGATAACAAGTCAGTTCGTTATGAAATTGTTCATTGTGTTCTGCCAACTTCTTGATTTCCTGTTCACGCTCGCGCCTTAAAGCCGTACAGACGGGAGTCAGCACTTTCATCACTACATTATCCATAATATGATGCCCTTGAACAAACAAATAAGTAGTATCAGGAAGTACTCCGAGCCTTTCAAGTTCGGCCGATAATCTGTCGATCTCTTCGAGCCCCTGCGGAAAGCGTGTAGACAATTCGGACAACTTAGCTGTAACCGAACGTCTCACCACTTCCAGAGAACGTTCCGGATGTCTCAGGCTAACATCGTGCAAGCGAACACAGCCATTAAACTCACTCATGGAAAACGTATAAGTATCATGGCGGCGATAAAACCAGACAGACCATAGGAAAAGCGGATAAACGATCCGGGAGTATCGCTTCATAAACTCGTTGAAATCAATGAGGTGACGGTCATTCAAAGTTGCCTGTACACAAACCTCATGCAAGCTGTCGGCGTAACAATGATAGTTCTCAATGGCATAGGCATAGGTCTGAAAAATATATTTGTTACGGTTAATCTTACGCGAGGTGGAGGTAGCTCCCTGCAACAGAAAGTCATAGTCACTATCTACGCAAGCAATCAGGCTTTTCCCGAGCTCAGCGGTATTGAGAGTATTCATCAACACCATCTTCTTGCCTTTGGCCAACGATGTAGCGGAAGGAAGCATCACTTGAAAATAATGTTCTTCGTCCTCAAACTCTTCAAGCAGGGTACGCCAGAAAGCTACATCATCATAACTCTCAACATAAGCAACGATTCGGCGGCGTGCCTTTTTAGAGTACAGCTTATGGGCTGCACTGAAGTAGGAAGAGGTCAGATTATCTTTAAGACTAATTGCCATAGGTCGTGTTTGGGTTAAATGCTATTTATAACTGGTTGCAATATCACTGACTTCGGTTACTGCATCGAGCCATCCTTCCATGATCACTGCAGGAGAATGTGTCGTTAGTATAATCTGCACATTCGGATTCAGTTCACGGATCATCGATATCAGCTTTTGCTGCCATTCGATATGCAAAGAAGCTTCGGGCTCGTCCATGAACAATACGCAATGGGCATTATCCTGTACAAGTACAGTAAGCAGGATCACCAACATCTGTTTCTCACCGGAAGAGAGCTTATTAGGAAACAGAAGTTCACCATCCTGATAAAAAGCAATATCATTGCGTTTACGGTCTATTTTTTTACGGGTATAGCTGAACAGTTCATCGACCAAGTCTTGAAAACGGCGCTTGGTTACTGAAAGCGTAGCTGCTTTGCCGCGCTCTTCTTCGTTATTACTACTCAGCAGATCGATCATCTTATTGCCGATATTGACCTGGTAGTCAAGGTAGCGGCGCTGCAACAGATAGAGTTGCCAGTCGAGTTCGGACTTTACATTCTTATCTGCCATACGGGCTGTGAAGTCTCCCATAATAAGCGGACGATCGTAACTGCGGATCACGTCATACGGAATGTAAGTAGCTTCCGGATTATCAAAAAAGACACGTACCCCGTTTTTTTCATCACTCTTTACTTCACCTGATAACTGTTCAAGATAACCTACCGATCGATTCAGGATAGTAGTTTTTCCTACTCCATTGATACCGGATAGTATATTGACATCCGGACGAAGGTCCCAGACTATGTTGAACCGGTCCCATAATCCGTTTATTTCAATTCGTTTGATATAATTGGCTGATAGTTCCATAAATGGTTGCATTTAAATTAAACAAATATAGAAAATTCAAACGATAAATTAGTTACTTTTGCATCAGTTTTCAATAAAGGTAACATTCGGTATGGAGATTGATAAGAATCTGAAAGGACATGCACTGGCATTTACGGCCAACGTGATGTGGGGATTAATGTCCCCTATCGGCAAATCGGCATTGACAGAGTTTTCGGCACTTTCGGTAACCACCTTTCGCATGGTAGGGGCGGCAGCAGCTTTCTGGATACTTTCCGCTTTCTGTAAACAAGAGCAGGTAGGACACCGTGACATGCTGAAAATTTTCTTCGCTTCTCTGTTCGCCCTTGTTTTCAATCAGGGAATATTTATATTCGGCTTGTCTCTCACTTCTCCGATAGACGCATCTATCGTAACAACGACTTCACCTATCATCACCATGATTGTGGCAGCTATCTATCTGAAAGAACCGGTTACAAACAAAAAGGTATTGGGAATTTTCATTGGAGCAATGGGAGCATTGATCTTGATTTTAAGCAGTCAGGCGACAAGCGCAGGAGGAGGAAGCATCTGGGGAGACTTACTTTGTATGATCGCCCAACTCAGCTTCTCTATCTACCTGACCGTATTCAAAGGATTATCCCAACGCTATTCGGCCATCACAATTAATAAGTGGATGTTTATTTATGCATCTATATGCTATATTCCTTTTTCTTACCAGGATATAGCGGGCATCGAGTGGAACAGTATTTCGACCGCTGCCATTTATCAGGTACTTTATGTGGTACTATGCGGAAGCTTCATTGCTTACATCTGCATCATGACTGCACAAAAACTGATGCGCCCTACAGTAGTAAGTATGTATAACTATGTGCAACCCATTGTTGCTTCCGTAGCGGCGATCTTAATGGGAATCGGAAGCTTCGGCTGGGAAAAAGGAGTTGCGATTGCATTGGTATTTCTTGGAGTCTACTTTGTGACTCAAAGTAAATCGAAGGCAGATTTGGAAAAGGCGGGAAGAAAAGTTTGAACGGAAAATATCCTCAAAAATAACTCTCTAAAGAATGCCGAGCAAAATTTAAACAAGCTCTTAAAAAAGTTCTCATTATTTATAAGTTGTTTCTCTAAGATTGTGTAATTTCTTCTATTACCTCAAAAATATAGTCTGTCCGATCATCTTCCCCGATAGGCAAAGCACATTCTATTTCTTCCATTATATTGGAACGAGAAGTCAACATGACCATTTTTTCTTTCAGATATTGTTTAAGAGCTTCGTCTTTTTCTTCCTGAAAGCGTTCAATGAAATCCGGGCAACTATTCAAAATGTATATAATATCTTCAAAATCATGTGAAGTACGCAAATCATCGCCCCCTCTGCCTGCCAATGCCTCAAACTTAGTGGCTACATAATAAGTAACAGGAAATACATAAATGGTTGTACCATCGGGCAAAGTTCTCGGTTCTTTATTAATGATTGCCGGGTGATACCACATATTGGAAAAACCGATGACACCTTCATCGTCCGGCATAATATCAACAGTTTCTCCCTGATATATCCACCGGCAAATAGGAGCATCGGGAGTTTGGTCGTTTTGAAAACCTTTCCCCCTTAATAACTCGCATAGTTCGTTGAATCCTTTATAAGATGCCAATTCTATTACACAATCCACGTCCATTGTCGGACGGATATCTGTTGCTGCCGGGTCACTGACATATAATTCGGCAACAGCTCCACCGACATAGACTACACTTTCATTCAAATCGCCTAACCCGGAAGCTACTTTCTGTAACCTGTTTAAATTACTCCCTGCCATATTCCTGGAAATATTTTTTAAGTTCAACTTTTGCTATTTCAATCTCTCTTGTTTTACCGATACGTAATGCATCTACAATAACTAATAATTCATATAGTTCCGTATCTCTATTTATAACTTCCGGTACGGACTTATACAGTGGTTCTATCCTTTGCCCTCTTTCCGTTCCGTTCTTATATGCCCATACATATTTCTCCTTTCCCTGGCTGATTTGTTCCTTAATAGGAGTAGCCGAAAACGCAGTAGGTATTCCTCGGACAACGCTTTCCGGCTGAACGGGAAATACATATTTCAAACCATGTACAAGAAATTCTTCCAACGCTATAATATTGACTTTCTGTTTATTCCGGTCAATCAATTTAGCGATACGGCATCTTTCGAGTGCTTCGGAAATCTCTGATGCACTAATTTTAAGAGAAGCAGCTATATCTTTATTCAATAGCCTCTTTCCGTCTTTGGTCGTTTTCTTTAATAATATCACTACGTCCTGTGGACGCATTCCACTATGTTTTTTCATTTTACAAAACCATTAATTTGCAATTCGCGAATTGCAAATTAATGGTTTTATTATTTGATATGCAAGCAAATATGCAAATATATTCCAGAATCAAGCATTTTTTAAAGAATACGGATTTGCAATTCGCGAATTGCAAATCAAATAGAAATAATACTGTTTGAATCAAATTGGCTGTTTTCTTTTTTGCTGATATAGCCGCAAGGATTGGTAACCAGTTCTGTATCATGGAGCCGGTACGACTTTCTGCACTGGTGGGAATGTCCGTATATCCAGTAATCGATAGTGTTATCTCTAATAAGCTCATCCAGATTATTGGCATACAGTGCCGGATACCAGCTATTTTGAAGTTGTTCGCTGATAGCTTCGAGAATAGGAACATGGTGCGAAACAATAATTCTTTTGGAGTACTTCTTTTCCAGTTCCTTACTAATATAATCCCGGCAGAAGCGATTTTCATCATTATACTTGTCAATTGTTATAGGAACTCCCTCATACTGTATGCAGGTAAAATCATTGCAACAATTTCTGATACGTTCACTTATATCAGTAGGAATCTGTGACCATAATGTCGAAAGAATAATCTGCACTCCTTCAATAACGACTGATTGATTATAGTACCAGTGTATATTATCTCTGATTATTCCTGATGCGCTTTTGCGTAACGAAGCTAAATCATATCCCTTATAGAACTCATGATTTCCCGGAATGACAAGTACTTGGGCAAAAGTCGAAGATATTTCATCCCAAAAAGGATTTTGCAGATAGCCTTCATCCCAGCACATCGTATCACCTGCAAGTATCAGTATATCAGCAAAAGGAATAATTTTTTCCTTTTGAAAATATTGGGCATTTCTTGGTATTTCCAAGTGAAGGTCAGACACAAACTGTATATTCATTCGCTTTAATTATTATGAAGTCAAGGCTATTATTGCAATCCAACTGCGAAAATACTCATTTTTCGAGTATTATTGCAGATAGAACGTCGCCTTTTCATGTCATCACGACAATACAGAATCGAACTGACGTTATTTCAGATCTTCGAAATAAGTATCGAGTAAGCTCTTGGCAGCAACAAAAGAGGTGAGATTTCCCTTGAGCACCTGTTGCTCCTTTTCTTGTAACATCGATTCAATCTTGGCATTGTGATAAAAGCTGTCACGTAACTGTTCATTGATGCTCTCATACATCCAGTATTTGCTTTGTTCGTTACGACGATATTCAAAATAGCCATTACCTTTCACAAAATCGATGTACTCGTACACCATATCCCATATTTCCTTTACTCCAAGATTATAGAATCCCGAATAAGTAAGTACACGCGGTGTCCATCCGGAATCCGGAGCCGGGAAAAGATGTAAAGCGTTACGGAATTGCGCAGCCGCCAACTTGGCTTTGTCAATGTTATTGCCATCAGCTTTATTTATCACAATACCGTCAGCCATCTCCATAATCCCTCTTTTGATACCCTGTAGTTCATCTCCCGTACCGGCCAACTGAATCAACAGGAAAAAATCGACCATTGAATGAACTGCCGTCTCACTTTGTCCCACTCCTACCGTCTCCACAAAGATCTTATCGAACCCTGCAGCTTCACATAGAATAATCGTTTCACGAGTCTTACGGGCCACTCCTCCCAACGAACCGGCAGAGGGGCTGGGGCGTATAAATGATTTAGGATGTACAGAAAGCTGCTCCATACGGGTTTTATCACCCAAAATACTTCCTTTGCTGCGTTCACTACTCGGATCAATAGCTAAAACAGCTAACTTACCTCCTTTTTCAAGAACGTGTAATCCAAAGACATCAATCGAAGTACTTTTACCGGCTCCCGGCACACCACTGATACCTACACGAATCGAATTACCGGAATAAGGCAGACATCTTTCAATGACCTCCTGTGCGGTAGCCTGATGTTCGGGACGCACACTTTCCACCAAAGTTACAGCCTGGCTCAGAATCGTCACATCCCCTTTGACAATGCCCTCCACAAACTCATTAACCGACAACTGGCGTTTTTTTACTTTTCGCTTCAGATAGGGATTTACAGATGACGGTTGTTCAATGCCTGCATTCACAACCAAACCTTTATATGCTTCGTTATTTTCAGGATGTTCCATGGCAGATATTAATTATGTGATTCGTTACTCGTAGCTTTTACATCGATCTCCACTTTCGGCTGTACCGGATCATTGGTGATCATCAGAATTCGCAAGTGTCTCTTCTTCTTTCCAAGGTTCTTTTTCAAGACAGTCACTCTCAGGCGGGTACTTTCGCCCGGCTGCAGTATAGTTTTCTTCAAAGCAACACCTACCGCAGGATTGAATACCTGCAGTTTACTGATCTGCAAAGGAGACTTACCTGTGTTAGTGATAACAATGTCATGTCGGGCTTTGTTTTTCTTAACCAAAACCCGGCTTAAATCAATCTTGGATTCGGACAGACGAATAGCAGGAGCTAAAGCTTTATCTTGCTCGGTCATTCCTGAAAAGTCAGGAAGAAGTATTGCTGACACGGGGATTTCATTTTCCTCACTCACTTTATCACCGGCAAAGCGAGCCAGATAAACAGAAGACTGAGTCAAACCTAAATCCATCAGTTGTTTGGTATCAAGTGTCAGGGTAATGGTTCCTTTCTTACCTTTCAAAAGGACGGTAGGATTAGTTTCCATTTTCAGATAAGGCGGAAGGTGCATCAATACAGGTTCGTATGGACGATCGGAAAGATTGACTACCCCCAACGTAATGACCGGTTTCTCTCCGCTGTGTACATCAGGAAAATCTATATCTGTACGGTCAATCCGGATTTGTCCGATTGCATAGGGATGGGTTTTAGTAAAATCCTTGATCTCCTGAACCACCTCTCCATCGAAGTTCAAATAAACCAAACCAGGCTGCGCATTGCTGTAAATGCCGATCGATTTATTGAAATGCCCCAACGCTTTTGCATCAAACGTAGCACTAACCGTTCCTTTTTCTCCGGGAGCAATCGGAGTTTTCGTCCAGTTAGCAACCGAACAGGCACAAGAGGTAGTAACATTAGTCAGTACCAAAGGTTTATCACCTGTATTGGTAATAGTATACTCTACAGAAACCGGACGCTTCCATTCAATCTGTCCGAAATGATGGGTCTCCTTATTAGAAGAGATACGAGGTTGAGCTACAGCCGATAAAGTAATAGTAAGTAAAGTAAATATGAAGAGTAAACTACGTTTCATTCGTTCCTATTTTATTATTGTTAGTTGTTTAAAGTACAAAAATAGGAGTTTTCGTCGAGAATCTGCCACTGATTACATATTTTTAAGCACAGGACATAGTGGCTTTACTCAAAAAAACAGGGGCTGCATCAAAACTCACCACAGAGGACACAGAGTAACACAGAGACGATTTTAGGTTGTTGATTATCAATAAAAAGACTCTATGATACTCTGTGTTACTCCGTGGTGAAAAAAATTTCGACACACCCTCCTGAAAATATTTAATTTTATTTATTGAGATATGTTACAGCGAAACGAAGCTGAGTGGGCTGCATATTCGGGTGCATAGGCACTCTGAATAGTAGCAATTCCTGTTTCGTAACTTCCTGCACGATCGACACGGTAACTATACTCTAAAACATAAGTTCCTTTATTCAAGGTATCGAAAAAGAAATCAGTTGAAGCATCTTTTACTGCTACATAACAACCGACATCACCAACATTGCGATATCCGGACAGGACTTCAATCGGTTCGAGACAGGCAGCGCGCTGGTCTTTCAACTGTATAAAATCCATCGTACGGTCAAGACGGACGGTCAGACGGACTACCACTTTATCACCAACCTTTAACTGAGTCTTACCAATAATCGGTTGCAACTGACGATTGTTATGAGCAATCGTTTCCACATATAATTTCTTATCTACATCCAGACCGCTCCCTTGGCGAACTACTTTATCAAGACTCTCTTCAAACTGTGCATATACTGCTCCCCAGGCAATACCCGGATCTCGTTTTTCAACAATAATCTCAGCGGCATCTACGGTCTTTCTGTCCGTAAAAGTCTTTTTGATATAACCTAACCCCGGAACAGTCGTCTTAGCAGGACTTACCGTTTCTAACACTTCATTGCCAAGAACAATACGGACATCTCCTTGATTATCCAGTAAATTAGTTCCATTGTAAAGCAGGGCATAAACAGCATCTGCAGTAGCTACCGGAGAATCCCATTGCTGGGTCTGTTTCTGCTTTAAAAGCCACATTTTCATTTCTTCAACAACCTGTGCATCCTCTCCCACTCGTTCAAAAGCTTCCATTACATCCACATGGGCAGGTACTTTCAGGTTATTCCAAGTATATGGACTTTCGGCTGTATCAAAAAACATACCCTGGTCATCTGTCCGAGTGAGATATTCTTTAAGGGATGCCATAAACTCCTGAGCCTCTTTCACCTTGCCTACTTTCTGCAAGATAATGGCCGACCAAGCTTTTTCGGTTACAGACTGCTGAGACAATGACGGAGCTACTCTTGAAAGGAAATAGGTGTATGCTTCTTTCATGGATGCCGGCACTTTTTCGTCAGAAATAGCAATCAGATAGAGATACTTTAATGCACTTCGTGAAATTCCTTGTGATTTACTGCCGTTTTTTTCGGCTTCACGAATAGAACGATATTCCTGTAAGGCCTCTTTATGAAGATAGTTGAAAGCCGACCGTTGCATATTCAAGGCTGCGCCTTCCAATGGTTTTCCTGTAAGCAGGGCTATACGTGCATTCTGCTCCACAATAAAATCGGTAACAAAAAGACTACCGTCCATTCCTTTATACCAACTCCACGAACCATCAGGTAATTGGAGTTCCTGTAGTTTCAGTAAGGCTGCTGCATTATTATTACGGATATTATTCAAATCGAATAGAGTGGCAATGCGTTCTTTTTGTTCGCTTTCCGAGGTAGCTTCCATCACCCAGGGAGATTCGGAAAGAAGGATATTCTTCACTTCCTGATTCTTTTGCAAATTACTCAGGAAAGTTTCTTTGGTGCCTCCCCCGAGTTTCCAACTGTCAAAAATAGCTCGAATACGTGGTTGGGCATTCATTATGTAAGAGGCCATTGTGTTGGCATACCAGGAAGTAGCCCATGAAATGGCATCATCATTTCTGGGTTGCGACAGCGCTGGCAATGCTTGTACGGCATACCAAGCCGGATTGGCAGTAAATTCAACGGTTAAACGCCGGTTGGTTGCAGTCTTACTATGATGATTGAAAAGGTCTGCTAAAGAGAAAGTACGCGTTTGTTCACCACGGACAGGCATAGGCAAGGTCTCTGTCAGATTCTCTTTATTGCTGAGAACCGGAAGCAGGTGTTGTTCACCATCGCTGAAATTGCCTCCTTCGGCTATCATCCGGCACCCCAGAACTTCATATTTATCAGTAACCGTAAACAGGAAATCCACCCCGACAGTCTGTCCGGGCCCGGCATTAAATTTCTTTTGCTGGGTAGATATCACCTGATCCGTCATAGGATTGAAAAGCACAAGTTTCACTGTACCCGACATGCTTTTACCTGTGAGATTGCTGACAGAAGCAGCGATGGAAGTATGGTCT
This sequence comes from Bacteroides fragilis, assembly GCF_019583405.1. Classification (GTDB taxonomy): domain Bacteria; phylum Bacteroidota; class Bacteroidia; order Bacteroidales; family Bacteroidaceae; genus Bacteroides; species Bacteroides fragilis_B. The sequence continues at coordinate 163,519 of NZ_SZUU01000006.1, forward strand.
CCCACCCGGACAAACCGCGGCAGATTTGGGGTAAGCATAAACTCTTTACTGGTAACAGCAGTAGCATTTATCTGACCCGTCATCATATTCTGTGTGTGGGCATAACCACGGAAATTCCAGGTCGTAAGGCTTTGCGGCATACGGAAAGAGAAGCTGACCTCACCCTGAGCATTGGTATGAAGTTGCGGATAGAAAAAAGCTGTTTCAGCAAAGTTGGTACGTAACTCTATATCTGCAGCCCCATTCACAGCCGGATGATCTGCCTGATTTACAGCCCCCGCATCTTGTGAAACAGAAATCATTTCGGATTCAAAAAGAACATCGTCTGCGGCCTCGCTTTTCATTTGTTGTTTCATAGCTCCCATTGCACGCATACGAGCATAGCGGGTAACCGGAGCGGCGTCATTGGTTATCGACAACACCTCGGCAACAGCATATCCGACAGGAGGTAATACAAAATGATCGTAACTGAAAGAAGGTACTTTCAAACTACGCTGACGGAAACCAAAATAGAAATAGTTCGAATCTGCATAGTCCCTCCTCCAATGGGAAACAGGAACGGAAAGATGATAATATAGCTGCAGAGACTGGTCAGCTTTCCAGATTTTATCCAGTGAAGCATCGTACATGGTAGCCAACATCTCGGCCAAAACCGGTGATTCTTGTGGATTCCGGATCGTCAGCTTCCATTCCTCTTCCTGTCCGGGACGTAATTTGTCACGGAATACATCCCAGCGTATATTCAAAGTATAATCGGGCAAACGCTTTGTCAGACTTACTTCTTGTTCGTAAACCATTCCTTTACGAACAAATGCAAAAGTAATGCCCAAACCATTTCCATAAGCCTCCCGATAAGGATACTCAAAACGGACAAGCGAATCGGACAAATGAAGAAGTTTGCTCTCCAGATGCTTGTTACCACTGAATACATCCATAAGTACATAAGCATCCTTTTCGGAAGTTCCAAAGTAGAACAGTGCAGGATGTTCTGCATCAAACCGGGTATTTACCTCATAATACCATAAAGGCATGGACACCGGTGGACGTTTATCATTCAAAGCGAAAAGGATCACAACCTTTTCCGTTTCAGATTTACGTCCCTGGGCATCTGTCACAGAAGCTACAAGTTTATAAGCACCGGAAGGTAGTGTTTTCCAGTCGGACAATAACGTCTCTTCATTGGATCTGAACGAACCTGAAAGGATTGCCTGAGCAGAAACCTTCTGATCTTTCACAGCTTTGGATTCCTCATAACCTGAAATAGAGAACAATTGGTAACTGCCTTCGACGGCAACCGGTTTACGTTCCAGATTATTTACCTGAAAAGTAGCTTTTATGGAATCGTCTTTACAGATAAGTCCGTTTATATCGGCAAATAGCAGCAAGGAAGTCTTTCCGGCCCGCAGGCTGATTTCCGAAGTCTGCGTTTCGCCCGCAACATTCGTGACCGAAACCTGTACTTTATAGTCATAATAGGAAGAAGTGTCATCACCACCGTCAAGGTCGGAGCCTGAAGTATCGGGTTTCAGGTCAACAGGAAGCTCAAAATTTCCATCTGCCCCCAGACGCACGGTGTCAGAAGCCAGTATGACAGGATTCACTCCCCACATCCGCCAGGAACAAAGGGAGCGGGTTATGGTATAAGTAACCGGAATATCCTGTAAAGGCACACCGCTGAAAGTCTTGACATTCCCTTTCAATTCGACACGGTCTCCTAAACGATAACTTTCAGTCACCGGCTCAAATGTAATGTCAAATGTAGGACGTTTATAATCTTCCACCCTAATGGTACGGAAACCGTTTTGAGTATTCAGGCTGAAAATGCCGTTCAAACAAACGGATGGTAATACGAATTCAGCAGTAAAAGAACCGAAATCACCGGTACGCAGCTTCTTTGTACCCACTTCCTGCCCATTGGCATCTGTAAGTGTCAGTGTATATTCTCGCCCGGCAAGCACATGGGCAGAATCCGGGTATTGTTCATAGGCAATTCCTTTCACATAGACAGTCTGTCCCGGACGGTAAAGAGAACGATCGGTAAGCAAAGTTACGGCAGAAACCGGCTTTGTATCATCTGTAAAGTTATAATTCCCACCCCATAAATAGATTTGAGGCATAGCCGTATCGGCTCCTTTGGCAGCCGTCAGGTATCTGTACTCTCCTGATGAAGCAAACTGTGCTTTCCCGTCAGCATTAGTGGTAGCGGTCAGAAGCTGTTTGTTCTGTCGGTCGAAGACTGAAAGCAGAACCCCCTCTACAGGCTTCCCACTCATATCATCGAGTACAGCTACCTCACTTAGCTTGGAAGGCAAAGAGCGGGTCAGCACTTTGAAGCGGGTGGAAGACAGAAACTTCGCAGAATTAGAACGAACCTCAGCATCCGGAACAATACGAAGGGCATAGAGGCCTGTTTCAGGAGCTTTCATATGAAATATAGAGTCTTGCATTTTATAGTCACCAGACGGGAAAAGGACATAATGCACCGACGAAAGCAAGCGCCCATATTTCTTCAAGAATGTTTCATCAGGTACTTCCACCGCATTGGGGCGAGCCGGCAAATTGATCGCATACAACTGAACTGCAAAACTCTTCAGATTCTTAAAACTGACTTTCAAGTCGAATTCCTCACCGGGATAAACCGCTGACGGGGTCTGCACTGTAAAATCCGGGCTCAGGATATCCTGCTTCAGCTCTTTCAAGGCATTAATACGGTGATAAGCCGGATAGCGGGAAATGGCCTCATCACACAATTGCAATCCGGAAGCAGGTACGCCGGCGTTCACTGCCTCCTGGGCCTTAAGTAAATAAACCTCGGCACAAATGTCACGTGACTGGTTCTCGGCAATCAGTTTATTCAATGCTGCCAGATAAGGATCTTGCGTTAGCCCGATTCTACCTTCGGGAGCATGATAAGGACGAAAACCGGGATCGGTGCGCCTTTTCCACTGCAAATAATCCAAGTTAGTAAGCAACAGAGCGTCCGGATTATCGGTCCGGCGATATGAATCCATCATGTGTCGATAAATCCCTTCGATACGTGCATTTATCAGAGAATCACTGCCCAACCCGGATAAACTCTCTAATGAAGCAATGGCACGGGAAGCTAAGAGATGATACATATCATGATGATAATAATCACTTGTTACCCCCAGCTCGACAAAAGGAATGTAACTTCGGGATGAAGTATCGAGCAGTAACAAGGAATCCTGAAACGTTACGGCTGTTTCTGACATCACTTTCGTTACAAACTGATTTTTACTCCACTCCCGGATATCATTCGAGGGAGTCACTTCCTCCAAATCTGTACGGCGGTTTAGTTTCCAACGATTTTGAGAAGCATAATCGGCATACATACTGCCGATAAGCGAATGCAGAACCGCACGGTCCAGTGGCTTATCTGTAGTTTTCACCCACTGCTCTAATCCGTTCAACGACACATAGAAACTATCCGGAGTGATCTCTTCCCTGAATCTCATCTGCCAGACATAGGCTTTCAGCATTTGAGGAGAGTTCTTCTCAATTTCAGCTTTCTTATAAATTTCGCCGGTCAACCGGACGATAGTCTCGGGCAAGCTTTTCTGTTGGGCCTGCTCCACTTGCTTCCATAACTTATCGTATGATTGGGCATGTGTCCATGAGGACATTCCCATAGAAAGTAACACGATAATACAAATCAGTCTAATCTTCATATCTTAAAAGTTTAAGTATCAATACATAATTAACAAAGTAACAAAATAAAGTTTAAAGATTTGTTCTTTTTCTTATAAAAAAAGAGAACAGATCGGGCATATTTCCATAATCAGCAAGAGTAAAATTAATACATTTTAACACAAAATCGAATACTTGTAACTACTCAGATCTATTTTTACCACAATCAATAAAAACATTAAAATTCTGATTTCTCTTGAAGGATCACGAACTAAACAGCTGTATCCGCCCTACTCTTAAAACCTTGTATCCAAGTTTATTATAATGAATCTCCGTCTATTTATCCCGGTCCGCATACCCGATCCCGGGTGGCGGGGATGGGACGAAGAACAGAGCATTTCGGACTAAACAGCAAAGGAAAACAAAATGCTCTAAACAGCCTGTCCGATTAATCAATATGCTTCTAAGTATTGCATATCAGCATCTTAACAATTGAAAGACGATGGAAGATACGGGTGGAAGATGGAAGATCGAAATGATTTTTTGTAGGAACCTTCTTGAAGTATATGCTGGCGATTGCCGCATGATTATTCAATGGAAAAAATCCGAGGTGAAACAAATTCTCGTCTTGGGCAATGCACCTCATGGGCCAATGGGTGAAGTAACTCCCCAATAAAAAAGTGGGGAACACTTTTACTTAGTGTATCCCCACTTCATCATTTCATTTCTGCCGGCTTCTCTTAAACATCTTTCCAGCAGATGCATTACTACTTTTTTCATTGCTTCAAATACTAATAATAATTACCTTAATTAATAAACACACATCGAAAACCTAAAGGGGAAAACGCTTAAAGCGTTACATATCCCCAGATGTTAGGATTGGCATTTGCCAAATTCTTTAATAAACTTCTTACAATCTTCATAATCTTTTTACCTAAAAAAACTGTTACCTAAAAACTATGTTATCCTAATTCTTATGTTTTACAGCACAAAAATAAGACCTAAATAGGTACGTTGTACTCAAAAAAGGAAGAAAAATGTGTTTTAAAACATATTTCTTGATATACATCAAGAAAACCGGTTTCTATTGGCAATCATATGACAAAACCGGACATAAATAAAGTCAGAAAGGCAGGTTGCCATTGACAATTCTGCATTCGGATGACAAGTCGTCATGAAACAGGAAAACAAGAAGAGATCTTTAAAAAAGAAGAGAGGCAAACGCTTGTAACGCTTGCCTCTCATTCGTATATTCGCAGATGAACCTTTATTTAATCGGTGTTTGTTCTAATGTAGCAACCAGAAAATCATAGAATTTCTGCACAGTCGGAATCAAGGCTCTTTCATCAGGAGAGTGCGGTGAACGTAGTGTAGGACCAAATGAAATCATATCCAGTCCAGAAATAATAGCCCCAATGATACCGCATTCCAACCCGGCATGAATAACTTTCACTTCCGGCTCTGTACCAAACTGCTTTTTATAAGATTCTTTCATTGCATGCAGAATCGGAGAATCGATGTCGGGTTGCCATCCGGAATATCCTCCCGTCATCTCCACTTTCATACCCGCCATAGAAAAGCAACATTCAAGGCTGGTAGTCAGACATTCTTTCATGCTGTCGCTGGAACTACGTGCCAGAATCTTGAAAGAAGCTTTTCCACCACCAATATTAATGATTGCCAGATTTGAAGAGGTTTCTACTGTATCGGGAATTGCAGGAATCATTCGCATCACACCATTCTGACAAGCAAAAATAGCATCGATCAGATTATCCTGAATCTCTTCAGGTACTTCTCCTGCAGGCAGTTCTACCCGCTCGGCAGTGAAGCTGATAGGAGTTTCGATTGCTTTATACTCTTCATTGAAAATATCTTCGCAATACTTCACTAAACCCAATAGTTCTTCTTCATTTTCAGCGGGGATAGTTACTACTGCATGGGCTTCACGAGGAATGGCATTACGCATATTTCCACCTTCCCAAGTTGCCAGACGAGCTTCATAACTTGCTACAGCTTCACGCACAAAACGTACCAGTAATTTGTTGGCATTGGCACGTCCCTGATTGATTTCCAGTCCGGAATGACCGCCACGAAGACCTTTCAAGCTTACCTTAATGGCAATATCACCATCTTCCGGAGCCACTTCCTTATACTCAAGAGATGCGGTAACGTCCATACCACCGGCACAGCCGATGTAAAGTTCACCTTCGTCTTCAGAATCGAGATTTAGCAGTATTTCTCCATTCACAGTACCCGGTTTCAGACCAAAAGCACCAAACATGCCTGTTTCTTCATCCTTTGTAATCAAAGCTTCCAACGGTCCGTGTTTCAGATTCTGATCTTCAAGAACAGCCATGATAGCAGCTACTCCCAAACCATTATCGGCTCCAAGTGTAGTACCTTTAGCTTTCACCCATTCACCATCTATATAAGTTTCAATCGGATCTTTCTCAAAATCGTGAACAGTATCATTGTTTTTCTGTGGTACCATATCCATATGTGCCTGAAGGATTACTCCTTTTCTATTTTCCATCCCCGGAGTAGCAGGTTTACGGATAATCACATTGCCGGCATCGTCTACAAAGGTTTCCAGACCGAGACCTTTACCAAAATTTACCAGAAACCCGGTTATTTTTTCCATATGTCCCGACGGACGCGGAATCTGTGTCAAAGAATAGAAGTGTTTCCACACATTTTGTGGAGCTAAATCAAGAATTGTGCTCATAAATGAATTATTTATAGGTTTTAAATCAATTTCTAAAGGTCAAAGCTACTAAAAAGAATGGAAAAGAAAGAATTACCGAAAGAAATTCAAATAAAAAAAGTTCAAAAACCGGATTTACAGATTAAATATGTATAGCAATAACACACATATTGTTTTAAGTCAGCAAAGCGCATTTCCTGAAACACAATTGTTATCAGCAAATATTATTTTCGTCGGAGAAAGGAGATAGCCGCCAACCCGTAAATGCCTAATAAAACGACCAATAAGGTTTGAATGCCGTGGACGATCAATGCAAATATTCCGGCATCTGTCGCATTTACCCCATAAAGCATCATCATGGTGATCACTGCAAAATGCCACGGACCGGCCCCATTCGGAGTAGGAACAATTACGGCAAATGTTCCTCCGACAAACATGACCAATGCAGCAAGCAGTCCCAAATGTGCCGTAAAAGCAAAACAATAGAAAGTAAAATAAAAATGGAGAAAATAGCTGAGCCAAATCAAAAAGCTATAAAGCAGAAAAAGCGGAAGATTTTTCACATTCCGCAGTGACATAATGCCTTCACAAACATTCAGTACAACTCCTTTCACTTTTTCGAAAAAAGAAAGGGTACGAACCAGATAATAAAATAGCACAACAACCCCGATTCCACAAAACAGAATAATATAGAACCAAACAGACGTAAGTAAATGCATCAATGAAGGAATCTTCGTACCGGTTTGTTCAAGAAAGGTGACAAATACAGGCATTTGCAACAAAACCGTGACACCGGTAATCAAAAGAATAGTCAGTGTATCTACCAGACGTTCGGTTACCACAGTACCTAAAGATTTAGCAAAGGAAACATCATCGTATTTTGCAAGTATCCCACACCGGCTCACTTCTCCTACCCGCGGCACCACCAAACTGGCTGCATACGAAATAAAAATGGCGTCAACACAATCCCTTCTTCGGGGAAATACTCCCAAAGGTTCCAGCGTCTGACGCCAACGCCAACCACGAAACACTTGTGCCGATATGCCGAAAAGAAGTGAAAAAGCCATCCACCACCAGTTTGTGCCGTGTTGCAAAACCTCCGCGGCTTTTACAAAATCGAAGTCACGATAGACCCAATATAAGATAAAGCCTCCCAAAACCAATGGTAAGATAAGTTTCAGCGCCTTTTTTATTAGTTTCTTCATCCCTAATTCTTTATTCTTCATTTAAAAGAATTACCTTTGTCAACTGCAAAAGTAGTTATTTAGTTGATAAATGAAATTAGTAAAGCCTAAAAAGTTTCTCGGACAACACTTCCTGAAAGACCTGAAAGTGGCACAGGACATTGCCGATACAGTAGATACATTCCCCGATTTACCGATTTTGGAAGTTGGACCGGGAATGGGTGTGCTCACTCAGTTTCTTGTTAAAAAAGAACGGTTGGTAAAAGTTGTAGAGGTAGACTACGAATCAGTAGCCTATTTGCGAGAAGCCTATCCGTCATTGGAAGACAACATCATTGAGGATGACTTCCTGAAAATGAACCTGCAACGTTTATTTGACGGACATCCGTTCGTATTAACCGGAAACTATCCATATAACATATCCAGCCAGATATTTTTCAAAATGTTGGATAACAAAGACTTGATTCCTTGCTGTACAGGAATGATCCAAAAAGAAGTAGCCGAACGCATTGCGGCCGGGCCGGGCAGTAAAACGTATGGCATTCTCAGCGTTCTGATACAAGCCTGGTATCATGTAGAATATCTTTTCACTGTAAGTGAACATGTGTTCAATCCACCTCCAAAAGTGAAGAGTGCAGTCATACGAATGACACGCAACGAAGTACAAGATCTTGGTTGTGATCCGAAACTATTCAAACAGGTAGTGAAAACAACTTTCAACCAGCGTCGAAAGACATTACGAAACTCCATCAAACCGATCTTGGGTAAAGATTGCCCGTTGACAGAAGACGTTCTATTCAACAAACGTCCTGAGCAACTCTCGGTACAGGAGTTTATAGACCTGACAAACCAGGTGGAGCAAGCACTGAAATCTCCGATAAAAACAACTTCTCCAAAAGAAAGCCAAAATCGGGAAGCCGGATTATCGGACTGAACAAACATAGTTAGGAAACGTAGTATACTAAACGTGTCTTCCTCGATTTACAGGAAGCAGGTAAGGATGCAATTATGAACGAAGAATACATTGACAACGTAAAAGAACTTATCGGAGAAAAAGATGCCGATAAAGTAAAAGAGCTTCTTATCGATCTACACCCTGCCGATATAGCAGAGTTATGTAACGAATTGAATCCGGAAGAAGCCCGCTTCGTCTATCGATTACTTGATAATGAAACTGCCGCGGACGTACTTGTAGAAATGGACGAGGATGTTCGTAAAGAGTTTCTTGACATCCTGCCATCAGAAACCATTGCCAAACGTTTCGTTGACTATATGGATACGGACGATGCCGTAGATTTGATGCGCGAACTGGATGAAGACAAGCAGGAAGAGGTACTTTCGCACATTGAAGACATCGAACAGGCAGGAGACATTGTCGACCTGCTGAAATATGACGAAAATACCGCCGGTGGTTTGATGGGTACGGAAATGGTGACCGTCAACGAAAACTGGAGTATGCCCGAATGTCTGAAAGAAATGCGTCAACAGGCAGAAGAACTTGATGATATCTATTATGTATACGTGATAGACGATGACGAACGTCTTCGCGGAATATTTCCACTGAAAAAGATGATTACGTCACCCTCTGTATCCAAAGTAAAACATGTGATGCAGAAAGACCCAATCTCCGTACACGCAGATACACCTATCGATGAAGTGGCACAAATTATCGAAAAGTATGACTTGGTTGCTATCCCCGTTCTCGACAGCATCGGCCGGCTGGTAGGACAGATTACCGTCGACGATGTCATGGACGAGGTTCGTGAACAATCGGAGCGCGACTATCAATTGGCATCCGGTCTCTCGCAGGATGTAGAAACAGACGACAATGTACTTCGTCAGACTACAGCCCGCTTGCCCTGGCTATTAATCGGTATGATTGGTGGCATAGGTAACTCTATGATATTGGGTAATTTTGATTCTACTTTCGCCGCACATCCCGAGATGGCTCTTTACATACCGTTAATTGGAGGTACGGGTGGAAATGTGGGAACTCAATCATCGGCACTCGTCGTACAAGGCTTGGCAAATAGTTCTCTCGATGCTAAAAACACGTTCAAGCAAGTCAGCAAAGAAGCTGTAGTTGCCTTGATTAATGCCACAATCATCTCTTTACTGGTATATACCTATAATTTCATTCGTTTCGGTGCGACGGCCACTGTTACTTATTCGGTATCCATCAGCCTGTTTTCAGTAGTGATGTTTGCCTCCATCTTCGGTACTCTGGTTCCAATGACGCTGGAAAAGATGAAAATAGATCCTGCCATAGCTACAGGACCGTTTATTGCCATAACAAATGACATCATTGGTATGATGATGTACATGGGAATTACGGTGTTATTATCGTAAAAAACGGCTATAATGAAAAAAAATAAAGGAAAATAGTATGAAGTAATCATTTTATTTCATTAATTTGTGACCTAATGGATTTAAAGACAAATCCTGTTTTCCTAAAAACGAATATACAATGATGGACTCTCATGACACTAACCAACCTTTAAAACAAGGGGAATTAGAAGAAGAAAAAAAAGCAGTTGAGGTTTCTGAAGAGATTACAGAAACTCCGGCTGAAGAAACGATTGCTGAAAAATCAACCGAATCAGGTTCAAAACTGAACACAAAAGAAGAAGTGTTGTCCCGATTAAAAGAAGTTGCCCAAGATGCTGAAAATGCAAGTAAACAGGAACTGGATGGTTTGAAGCAGACTTTCTATAAAATTCATAATGCCGAACTCGAGGCTGCGAAAAAGTTATTCGTAGAAAATGGTGGTGCCGAAGATGAATTTATTGCACAGCCTAACGGCGTAGAAGAAGAATTCAAAAATTTAATGGCAGCTATCAAAGAGAAGAGAAGTGCTTTGGCTGCTGAGATTGAAAAACAGAAAGAAGAGAATCTTCAGGTCAAGCTGTCGATTATCGAAGAATTAAAAGAACTGGTGGAATCACCCGATGACGCCAATAAATCCTACAATGAATTTAAAAAGCTACAGCAACAGTGGAATGAAGTAAAGCTGGTACCACAGGCTAAAGTAAACGAGTTGTGGAAGAATTATCAACTGTATGTCGAGAAGTTCTACGATATATTAAAACTGAATAATGAATTCAGGGAATATGATTTCAAGAAGAACTTGGAAATCAAGACACACCTTTGTGAGGCTGCAGAGAAACTGGCTGACGAACAAGATGTAGTCTCCGCTTTCCATCAATTACAGAAACTACATCAAGAGTTCCGCGATACCGGCCCGGTTGCCAAAGAATTGCGTGACGAAATATGGAACCGCTTCAAAGCAGCCTCTACGGCTGTTAATCGTCGCCATCAGCAACATTTTGAAGCGCTAAAAGAGAGCGAACAACATAATCTGGATCAGAAAACAGTTATTTGCGAAATAGTAGAAGCAATCGAATTCGATCAACTGAAAACATTTGCTGCATGGGAAACTAAGACGCAAGAAGTAATCGCCCTGCAAAACAAATGGAAAACAATCGGTTTCGCTCCACAAAAAATGAACGTGAAGATCTTTGAGCGTTTCCGTAAAGCTTGCGATGAGTTCTTCAAGAAGAAAGGAGAATTTTTCAAATCTCTGAAAGAGGGCATGAATGCCAATCTGGAAAAGAAAAAAGCATTATGCGAAAAGGCAGAGACACTGAAAGATAGTACCGATTGGAAAGAAACAGCCGAAATCCTGACTAAACTACAAAAAGAATGGAAAACAATCGGTCCTGTTTCCAAAAAATATTCGGATGCAGTCTGGAAACGTTTCATCACTGCATGTGATTACTTCTTTGAACAAAAGGGCAAAGCCACCTCTTCCCAACGTTCTGTAGAACAAGAAAACCTGGAAAAGAAAAAAGCAATCATAGCCCAATTAACCTCAATTGACGAAACAACAGACGCTGATGAAGCAAGCAAAGAAGTTCGTGAATTGATGAAAGAATGGAATAACATCGGCCATGTTCCTTTCAAAGAGAAAGATAGACTTTATAAGCAATATCATGGTTTGATTGACCAGCTTTTCGACCGATTCAATATCAGCGCATCGAACAAGAAACTGAGTAATTTCAAATCTTCTATCGGTAATATTCAAAGTGGAGGTTCGCAATCTCTTTACCGTGAACGTGAAAAATTGGTTCGCACGTACGAGAATATGAAAAATGAGCTCCAGACCTATGAAAACAACTTGGGCTTCCTCACTACCTCTTCCAAAAAGGGAAACAGCCTTTTGACCGAAATCAACCGTAAGGTAGAAAAACTCAAAGCTGATCTGGAATTAGTATTGCAGAAAATAAAGGTAATTGATGAATCAATCAAAGAAGAATAAAAGAAAATAATTTTAAGTTTTATGTAAAGCGAATCTGAGAGCATAAGCCCCTTTGATTCGCTTTTTTCTCTGTCACCGAGAATGTCACCGAATAGCTGTCAACTTTCATCGGATAGGCCTAACCGGACAAAAAAAATCCCCCTAAAACTACGGTTTTAGAGGGGTTTCACTTGTTTATAAGGATAATATGTTGGGCTATCTGGACTCGAACCAGAAATGACAGGACCAGAATCTGTAGTGTTACCATTACACCATAGCCCAATGCTGCTTAACGATCTACATCCTTTGTTTCTCGTTTGCGGTTGCAAAGGTACAAAGTTTTTTTTAATCACAAACACTTTTCGCTCTTTTTTTGCAAAAAAATATCTAATACACCAGATTCCAAATAGATGCATCCCTAAAAAAAAACAAAAAATGAAATAGATTTAGCAGATAACTTTCCTTGATACAATAAATCAGCGTATATTTGTAAAAAATATCACGTTTATGACAGGAAAACAAAGAATACCCCTTCCTTGTTATAAACAGAAACTAAACATTGATTATTTAATTTCAACCTATAAATGAACGAAACGAAAGTATTAATAGAAAAGATAACCGAAGGTATACAAGAAAAAAAAGGTAAAAACATTGTCATAGCAGATCTGACAAACATTGACGACACGATATGCAAATACTTTGTAATCTGTCAGGGGAACTCCCCCAGCCAGGTCGTTGCCATCGTAGATTCCATAAAAGAATTTACCCGAAAAGGTGCCGGCACTAAACCCTCTGCCATCGACGGACAACGAAATGCAGAGTGGGTCGCTATGGACTTTTCTGACGTATTAGTACACGTATTCCTGCCGGAGGCCAGAAACTTTTATAATTTGGAACACCTATGGGCAGATGCCAAGCTAATTACTATTCCCGACATTGATTAATCTATCAGTATGGACAATAACAGCAAGAAAACCAACAATAAAGTAAATATGCCCAAGTTCAACCTGAACTGGATGTATATGATTATCGCCCTGATGCTTTTAGGGCTGTATTTCGCTAACGGAAACAGTTCTGTTAACAAGAACATCTCTTACGATGAATTCCAGCAATACGTACGTGACGGGTATGTCAGTAAAGTGATTGGCTATGATGATAACTCAGTTGAAATTTATATTAAACCACAGTATGTAGGAGCTGTATTCAAACAAGATTCTACACGTGTAGGCCGGAATCCGATGATTACCACCGAAGCTCCTTCACGCGAAAATCTGGATAACTTCCTGCAAAAGGAGAAAGAAGAAACACATTTTGACGGCTCTGTCAGCTATGATAAGAAGAAAGACTATTTCAGCGCAATACTTTGGAATGTGCTGCCTATTGTCTTTCTGATCGCCTTGTGGATATTCTTCATGCGCCGCATGGGCAGTGGTGCCAGTGGTGGAGCAGGTGGCGTATTCAACGTAGGAAAATCGAAAGCACAGCTTTTTGAGAAAGGTGGATCCATCAAAGTGACATTTAAAGATGTAGCCGGACTGGCAGAAGCCAAACAAGAAATAGAAGAGATTGTCGAATTCCTGAAAGAGCCCCAGAAATATACGGATTTGGGAGGTAAGATTCCTAAAGGCGCCTTGCTGGTAGGCCCTCCGGGAACAGGTAAAACATTGCTTGCAAAGGCTGTAGCCGGTGAGGCCAATGTACCTTTCTTCTCTTTGGCAGGTTCCGATTTCGTTGAAATGTTTGTCGGTGTAGGTGCATCCCGCGTACGCGACCTTTTCAAACAGGCTAAGGAAAAGGCTCCCTGTATTGTTTTCATCGATGAGATTGATGCCGTAGGACGTGCCCGCGGCAAGAATCCTGCGATGGGCGGCAATGACGAACGTGAGAACACGTTGAACCAGCTGCTAACTGAAATGGACGGTTTCGGCTCAAACAGCGGTGTTATTATTCTGGCAGCCACTAACCGTGTGGATGTACTCGATAAAGCATTACTCCGTGCCGGACGATTCGACCGGCAAATCCATGTAGATTTACCGGATCTCAACGAACGTAAGGAAGTATTTGGTGTGCATTTGCGACCCATCAAGATAGACGATACAGTAGATGTAGATCTGCTTGCCCGCCAGACCCCCGGATTTTCGGGAGCTGACATTGCAAACGTATGCAACGAAGCAGCCCTGATAGCTGCACGACATGGAAAGAAATTCGTAGGCAAACAGGATTTTCTGGATGCTGTAGACCGTATCATCGGTGGACTTGAAAAGAAAACCAAAATCACCACGGAAGCCGAACGCCGCTCTATTGCTTTGCATGAAGCCGGACACGCAAGCATCTCTTGGTTATTGGAATATGCCAACCCATTGATTAAGGTAACCATCGTTCCTCGTGGACGCGCATTGGGAGCTGCATGGTATCTGCCGGAAGAAAGGCAAATTACCACCAAAGAGCAAATGCTCGATGAGATGTGTGCCACTCTGGGAGGACGCGCAGCAGAAGATATCTTCATTGGCCGCGTATCCAGTGGAGCTGCCAATGACCTTGAACGTGTGACCAAACAGGCTTATGGCATGATCGCCTACCTGGGAATGAGTGAAAAGTTGCCGAACTTATGCTATTATAATAATGATGAGTATTCGTTCCAACGTCCGTATAGCGAAAAGACTGCCGAACTGATTGACGAAGAGGTGAAAAGAATGGTTAACGAACAATATGAACGTGCCAAACAAATCCTCTCGGAACACAAAGAGCAGCACAACGAATTGGCGCAGCTACTGATCGATAAAGAAGTGATCTTTGCCGAAGACGTAGAACGTATCTTCGGTAAACGTCCTTGGGCTTCCCGTTCGGAAGAGATCATGGCAGCCAATAGCAAACAAGAAAATACCGCCCACTCTACGGATGGAGAAGATACCGATACTCCACAAGCAACAGAGTCGCAAGAAGATAATACGCAACAAGAACCGGCGGCATCACAAAACTAAAAACGTAACAGCACCTTGAAGAACAACTTTTTACAACGCGCCATAACAGGAATATTATTTGTAGCCATCATAGTGGGTTGTATACTGTACGATCCACTGGCTTTCGGGACACTTTTCGTTATTGTCAGTGCTTTGACCATACGTGAGTTCGGCCATCTTGTCAATCAATCGGGGGAAGTAGCCATCAACCGGACCATCACCATGCTGGGAGGGGCTTATCTGTTTCTTGCTCTCATGGGATTCTGTATCGATGCTGCCGATTCCAAAATATTCATTCCTTATCTGGTATTGCTCATTTACCTGATGGTAAGCGAACTATACCTTAAGAAAAAGAATCCGGTACTGAACTGGGCTTATTCCATGTTGAGCCAAGTGTATATCGCTCTCCCTTTTGCTTTACTGAATGTACTTGCTTTCCAAAATGATCCGGAAACAACCAGCGTCTCTTATAATCCGATATTACCGCTTTCCATATTTGTATTTCTATGGCTGAATGATACGGGCGCCTACTGCTTTGGCTCTCTGTTTGGCAAGCATCGTTTATTCGAACGTATTTCTCCGAAAAAGTCATGGGAAGGTTCTATTGGTGGCGGTGTCGTAGCCATTGCCGCTTCGTTTGCATTTGCCTATTTCTTTCCGGTCATGACTTGGACTGAGTGGGCCGGATTGGCACTGGTCGTTGTTATTTTCGGAACTTGGGGAGACTTAACAGAGTCACTTCTGAAACGTCAATTGCAAATTAAAGATTCGGGAAGCATTTTGCCGGGACACGGTGGTATGCTCGACCGCTTCGACAGTTCGCTTATGGCCATACCGGCAGGAGTTATCTACTTATATGCACTGACCCTATTCTAAAATCGAAAAAAATAATAGCCGCAAATAAAAACGGGCTACAAACGTAAAGCATCCCGCAGAATATAGCGAAACTTCCGTTTGTAGCCCGTTATTTACAACTCACCCTTTTTACATTACCTGAACTTCGTTTGAAAGCTCTATATTCTTTGCACCCTCGGGTATCGACTGTTCTTTTACATCAAAGACCACCTCAACGTCTCCGTTTTCAACAGAATTCAGTTTCACTTTAATGCCTTTCTTCCCGGTCAGATCCAACGAATTCAAATTAAAAGATACCGCACCGTTTAAACAACGCTTAGTCACATCACCATACGTATTATAACGATATTCCAAATGGATATACCCGTCATCACCATCTTTAGCCATGTTTCGCGTATCGCGAACCAGACTGAAGCGATGTTTTTCTTTGGCCGGTAAGCACTGGCGAAAAATGATGTTCAGATATCCGCCTCCAATCCACATCATATCTTTATATACAAGAACAGGGTCATTGCCTATTTCCGCTTCATTGTCGGCAGTCAGGTCCTCTATTTGTTTGGTCAGGACGTCATAGTTACACTCTACTTTTACCCCATGATCGTATCCTCCATAATTATCATAAAGAGGATTGAAATAAGTAATCACACGCTGTCCGTCTATCGGCCTATAGCCCGGAATCGCGGTCGCAGCAGGCCAAAGACTTCCCCAGTGGTCGGCATTCAGTGCATAAGTATCGCCACCGACTACCCGGACTGTAGCCCAGTCTCTTGCTATATCGCCCAATGAATAACCGCTACCGTCATCACACGACTGCAATGCCGGCAGTATCAGCATCAGCATTGCCACCCAAAGTAGTTTAACTCTTTTCATATCTATTTTTAGTTTATTCCTTTTACCTTATAAATAAAAAAACCGGGCATTTACTGCACCGGCTTCTGTCCTATTATTGAATAAAAAACTATTTTTTAAGCAATTTCACCATTTCGCGGGCAGCATGCCTCGGGGCCCCTGCCGGTCCGAGCAATCGTGCCATTTCTTCATAGCCATCCAACATTTTCCGTCGGTAGTCTTCCTGAAACAACAAACGTTTCAGCTCGTTCCGCATATTCTCCACCGTCATCGTATCAGCCACCAATTCCCTGACTACTTCCCGTCCGGCAATCAAGTTGACCAACGAGATAAACTTCACCTTCAAGATATGTTTCCGGAGGAAAGACACCAGCTTCCCTACAGGAGTATGATAGCAAACCACTTGTGGTACGCGGAAAAGTGCCGTCTCAAGAGTGGCAGTTCCGGATGTCACCAAAGCGACATCCGCCTGTTGAAGCAAGCGGTAAGTCCGGCCAAAGATTACTTGCAGATTTGTCCCTTTTACAAATTCAGCATAATATTCCGGAGAAATGCCGGGAGCGGCAGCCAGCACAAGCTGATGATCTGGAAAAGCCGAGGCTGCCCGGATCATATCGGGGAGATTATCCTTAATCTCCTGTTTCCGGCTTCCGGCAAGCAAAGCAATGATAGGCTTATCCGCTAACTCATTATCACTGATAAAATCGGCAAATGTTTCCGGATTTGCAGCCTTGAAAGCGGTAACTTCATCCACCGTCGGATTACCAACGTAATGAATCGGGTATTGATGCCCCTCAAAGAACTCAACCTCAAAAGAGAGAATGGAGAAAAGCTCATCTACATCTCTTCTTATATTTTTGATGCGATATTCTTTCCATGCCCAAATCTTGGGAGAAATATAGTAGTAAACCGGAATCTTCGTTTTCGCATGCACAAACTTGGCAATATCGAGATTAAAGCCCGGATAATCCACCAAAATAACAACATCCGGCGACCATGCCACGATGTCCTCCTTACATCTCTTCATGTTGGCAAAGATAGTTCGCAGATGCAGCAATACAGGAATAAAGCCCATGTAAGCCAGCTCCTTATAATGCTTCACCATCGTTCCTCCTACAGCAGCCATCATATCACCGCCAAAGAAACGGAATTCAGCCCGCGGATCCTCCTCTTTCAGTGCAGCCATCAAGTGAGAAGCATGCAAATCGCCCGAGGCTTCGCCAACAATCAGATAGTATTTCATAATTCCCAGGATTTCAATTCGTCCATAAAATGATAAGCAGTCATATCCACTACCGTCGGTGTGATGGCTACATATCCGTTGGCCAACGCCCAATGATCGTTCTTCTCGTTCTCCGGTTCGTGATCGATAAATTCTCCGGTCAGCCAATAATAATTCGTATCGTCTCTCCGTGGACAGGCCTGCCACTCTCCGCTCCAGTGCCCTTTGGCCTGTTCGCAGATTTTCACTCCCTTCAGTTCCGGAGTATTGGGAAAATTCACATTGAGGCAAGTCAGTGGCGGAAGTCCCTTCTCAAGAACCATTGCCGCTATTTTCCGCACATAAGGTCCTGCAGCATCAAAATCAGCTCCGGGGGCATGGTCACAAATAGAAAACCCGATAGAAGGAATTCCGTTAAGGCAACCTTCGATTACAACCCCCATCGTGCCGGAGTAGTGTACATTGGTAGCAGAATTGTCACCATGATTAATCCCACCGACAACCAGATCGGGTTCACGGTCAAGTATCTGATTTCGTGCCAGTTTTATACAATCGGCCGGCGTACCGGAACACTTATAAACAGTCAACCCCACATCTTTCTTTAATAACTGATAATGCACCGGCTGTGTCACCGTCAATGCACATCCACTGCCGGAACGGGGAGCGTCAGGAGCCATCACTACGATTTCGCCCAGCGGACGAAGAAATTTAATCAGTTCGCTAATACCTTTTGCCATAATACCGTCGTCATTGGAAACGAGGATCAAAGGCCTTTTATTTTCCATACAATCTTACCTTATCTATTATTTTATGTTTTCGAAATGCACAAAAGTAGCAAAAAGAACTTGTATCGACAACAGAACCAAATAGGAAAGCGAAGGTCTATTAATATTGTACTCACAACAGATAAGAAGCAAGAGTGGAAAACATCCGGATGTTCTTCACAATAACATCCGGATGTTGTTAGATACAACATGGGGATCTTGTTATCAAAAACATGGGGATGTTTTATCAGCTAACTCTTAATGGAAGTCTTGAAACCATCTGATGGTTAGCCATGCAGACTACCCGTTTACAAATCTTAATCTTCTGCAAGTGAGTAAAAAAAGGAATTGATATTCAATTTTAATACGTATATTTGCGAGCTAAAAAGAGAAAAAATGCCCGTATCTCGCCTGGCAGTTATTAACAAAACAGGTAACTTATCAACAGATTAAGCAAAGTTTCTATTTTTTAGTAGGCGCTCTGAGGATTTATCACTTATTTCGCTGCCAATAAATTTAGATAATATGGGAAAAATAATTGCTTTGGCCAATCAAAAAGGTGGTGTAGGAAAAACAACGACTACGATTAACCTCGCAGCTTCGCTGGCTACGCTTGAAAAGAAAGTACTGGTTGTTGATGCAGACCCACAGGCAAATGCCTCTTCCGGATTGGGAGTCGACATCAAGCAATCCGAATGTACTATCTACGAATGCATTATCGACAGAGCCAACGTACAGGACGCTATTCATGACACTGAAATTGATTCGCTGAAAGTCATTTCATCGCACATCAATCTGGTAGGCGCCGAAATTGAAATGCTAAATCTCAAAAACCGCGAAAAGATACTGAAAGAAGTGCTGACCCCGTTAAAGGAAGAGTATGATTATATTTTGATAGACTGTTCTCCTTCACTGGGATTGATCACAATCAACGCCCTGACGGCAGCAGACTCGGTGATTATCCCCGTACAAGCGGAATATTTTGCCCTTGAGGGAATCAGCAAACTGCTGAATACCATCAAGATCATCAAATCAAAACTGAACCCGGCACTCGAAATAGAAGGCTTCCTGCTGACGATGTACGACTCACGCCTGCGCCAAGCCAACCAAATCTATGACGAAGTGAAACGCCACTTTCAGGAACTGGTGTTCAAAACCGTCATCCAGCGCAACGTGAAGCTCAGTGAAGCACCCAGTTACGGACTGCCCACCATCTTATATGATGCAGAATCTACCGGAGCAAAAAATCACCTGGCACTGGCTAAGGAACTAATAAGCAGAAATAGTAAATAAACGAAGATATGGCAACACAAAGAAGAAATGCATTAGGCCGCGGGCTCGACGCCCTGCTCTCCATGGAGGAGGTGAAAACCGAAGGTTCTTCGTCTATTAACGGAATAGAACTGTCGAAAATCTCCGTCAACCCCAACCAGCCACGTCGCGAATTTGATGAAACTGCACTGGAAGAGTTGGCCGATTCGATCAGGGAAATAGGAATTATCCAACCCATCACCCTGCGCAAAGTCTCGGACGACGAGTACCAGATCATTGCCGGGGAACGTCGCTACCGCGCTTCACAGAAAGCCGGACTGGACACGATTCCTGCATACATCCGCACAGCCGATGATGAAAACGTGATGGAGATGGCGCTGATAGAAAATATACAGCGCGAGGATCTTAATTCGGTAGAAATCGCACTGGCTTACCAACACTTGATAGAGCAATATGACCTGACACAGGAACGGTTGAGTGAACGTGTCGGCAAGAAACGCACAACCATTGCCAACTATCTGCGTCTGCTCAAATTGCCTGCACCGATACAAATGGCATTGCAGAACAAACAGATAGACATGGGACATGCCCGGGCATTGATCACACTGGGCGACCCGAAACTACAAGTTAAAATTTTCGAAGAAATTCTGGAACACGGATACTCTGTCCGCAAAGTAGAAGAAATAGTAAAATCACTGAGCGAAGGAGAAGCCGTGAAGAGCGGAACCAAAAAGATTACCCCGAAGCGGGCCAAACTGCCCGAGGAATTCAACATGCTGAAACAACACCTATCGGGATTCTTTAACACCAAGGTACAACTGACTTGCTCTGAAAAGGGCAAAGGGAAGATCAGTATTCCTTTTAGTAATGAAGAGGAACTGGAACGTATCATGGAAATCTTCGACTCACTGAAGAAATAAATGACGAAAAAAAGTAAAACATATCAGCTATACATTGCCCTGCTTCTCTGTTTCTTTCAGGTAGCAGGGATTGATGTGTATGCACAGGAGCCTGTAAAAACAGTCCAGGATTCCATCTCTCCGGTCCGCGAGGCTCCTAAAGCACGGGCACGCCGCCATCGTGAACCGGTGGTTTCTTCGCCGGTCGCCGACAGTGTGAAAGTGGATAAAGCGGTTATCCTCCCGCCGATAGACAGTTTGGAAAACCGGAAACCCGCCATTGTTACGGCAGACAGCCTCGAGGAAGTCAACCGGCAGAACCTGGAAAAGATAGAAACACCTGTCATTCCGTCAGTCGTAAAGACAGATAGCCTGCCGCCTCCCATCATGCCTAAAAAAATGTTCGTACCTAACCCGACGAAAGCAACCTGGTATGCCATCGTATTTCCGGGTGGCGGACAGATATATAACCGCAAATACTGGAAACTACCTATTATATATGGTGGATTCGCCGGATGCGCCTATGCATTAAGCTGGAACGGGAAAATGTATAAGGACTATGCTCAGGCTTATATGGATATTATGGACAATAATCCAAATACGAACAGCTATCAGGATTTACTTCCGCCGAATCACAATTACACCGATACCCAGCTGAAAGATATACTCCGCAAACGGAAAGATACGTACCGCCGCTATCGTGACCTCAGTATATTCGCTGTCATCGGCGTATATCTGATTTCCGTTATCGACGCCTATGTAGACGCGGAGTTATCCAATTTCGACATATCACCCGACCTAAGCATGAGGGTGGAACCTACTATTATAAATAATAACCCGTTACAACCCGGCAGTAAGTCGGTAGGCGTGCAATGCAGCCTCAGATTTTAACCCATGAAGATTGAACAAATAAGAATGAAGAAATTAGCAAACTATTGCCCCCTGATTTTATTGTTTTTGTTTGCCACCCCAAAGGTAAACGCACAGAGTGTAGACGTAGTGATTCGCGACAACGGCAAAGAACGCCAGGAAAGCATCGAGCTTCCGAAAAGTATGACTTATCCCCTCGATAGTCTGCTCAACGACTGGAAAGCCAAAAACTACATTGACTTAGGAAAAGATTGCAGTACGGCGGAAATCAATCCGTTGTTCAGTGACTCCGTATATATCGACCGCTTATCGCGCATGCCGACCATAATGGAGATGCCATACAACGAAATCGTACGTAAGTTCATCGATATGTATGCCGGCCGCCTGCGAAATCAGGTATCTTTTATGCTGAGTGCCTGCAACTTCTACATGCCTATCTTCGAAGAAGCTCTCGATGCGTATAATCTGCCATTGGAACTGAAGTATTTACCTATCATCGAATCGGCTCTGAACCCGTCGGCAGTATCACGCGCAGGTGCAGGAGGTTTGTGGCAGTTCATGATAGGAACCGGCAAAATGTACGGGCTGGAATCGAACAGCCTGGTGGACGACCGTCGTGACCCGATAAAGGCAACTTGGGCAGCAGCACGCTACCTGAAAGATCTATATGATATTTATCATGACTGGAATCTTGTGATCGCAGCATACAATTGCGGACCGGGCACCATCAACAAAGCCATCCGCCGTGCAGGAGGAGAAACCGATTATTGGAGCATCTATAACTACTTGCCCAAAGAAACAAGAGGATATGTACCGGCATTTATAGCAGCCAACTATGTAATGACCTATTACTGCGATCATAATATCTGTCCGATGGAAACCGATATTCCGGAAAGCACCGATACGATTCAGGTAAACAAAAACCTTCACTTCCAACAGATTGCCGACTTGTGCAATGTTCCGATGGATCAAATCAGAAGTCTCAATCCACAATACAAAAAAGAGATAATTCCGGGTGAAAGCAAACCTTATACTTTGCGCCTTCCACAAAACGCCGTAAGTTCGTTCATCGATCGCCAGGACACTATTTACGCCCACCGTGCCGACGAATTATTCAAAAACCGACGTACAGTAGCCATTAAAAATGACAGTCCTGCTTCCAGAAGGAAAGGTAGCTCTGCCAAAGCAGGCAATGGTACACCTACATATTATAAAATCAAAAATGGAGACACCTTGGGAGCTATTGCAGCAAAATATGGTGTACGCGTAAAAGATCTTCAAAGTTGGAACGGACTGCGGGGAACTAACATTTCCGCAGGAAAACGTTTGAAAATATACAAATAAATCCCCTTTCGCTTGCCTGATGTTTAAATTTGATTATTTTTGCAGAAAAGGAACGAAAGGACTAAATTATGGACACTGAGAACCAGAAAGAAATAGCTGAAGAGCAAATGATTGAACAAGCTTTTCAAGAATTGCTGAACGATTATCTTGCTACCAAGCACCGTAAACGTATTGAGATTATAACCAAGGCCTTTAATTTTGCCAATCAGGCACATAAAGGCATCAAACGACGCTCCGGGGAGCCTTATATCATGCACCCCATTGCCGTCGCAAAAATCGTATGTAACGAAATCGGGCTTGGTTCGACTTCCATTTGTGCTGCCCTTTTGCACGATGTCGTAGAAGACACTGACTATACGGTAGAAGATATCGAAAACATTTTCGGAGCTAAAATCGCACAAATTGTCGACGGGCTAACTAAAATTTCCGGAGGTATCTTTGGTGACCGCGCTTCGGCACAGGCAGAGAACTTTAAAAAGCTCCTGCTCACCATGTCCGATGACATCCGGGTGATCTTGATCAAAATAGCCGACCGTCTGCACAACATGCGTACCCTCGGCTCTATGTTACCCAACAAACAGTATAAGATCGCAGGCGAAACATTGTATATTTATGCACCTCTTGCCAACCGCCTGGGACTGTATAAGATCAAAACAGAGCTGGAAAACCTCAGTTTCAAATATGAACATCCTGAAGAATATCAGGAAATTGAAGAAAAGCTGAACGCAACAGCGGCCGAACGTGACAAGGTATTTAATGAATTCACCGCCCCGATACGCGAGCAACTGGATAAGATGGGGCTAAAATACCGTATCCTGGCACGCGTGAAATCAATCTACTCCATCTGGAACAAAATGCAAACCAAGCATGTTCCCTTTGAAGAAATTTATGACCTGCTGGCTGTACGAATTATCTTCGAACCACGCAATATGGAGGAGGAACTGAATGATTGTTTTGACATCTATGTTTCAATCTCTAAAATCTATAAACCCCACCCCGACCGCCTGCGCGACTGGGTGAGCCACCCGAAAGCCAATGGATACCAGGCACTACATGTCACCTTGATGGGAAACAACGGACAATGGATCGAGGTCCAGATACGTAGCGAACGGATGAACGATGTGGCCGAACAAGGATTTGCCGCCCACTGGAAATATAAAGAAGGAGGAGGCAGCGAAGATGAAGGTGAATTGGAAAAGTGGCTGCGTACTATTAAAGAAATACTCGACGATCCGCAACCGGATGCCATCGACTTCCTCGATACAATCAAATTGAATTTATTTGCTTCGGAGATTTTTGTCTTCACTCCGAAAGGAGAGCTTAAAACCATGCCACAGAACTCTACTGCGCTGGATTTTGCATTCTCCCTGCACACAGATATAGGAAGCCATTGCATCGGCGCCAAAGTCAATCATAAACTGGTGCCCCTAAGCCATAAATTACAAAGTGGAGATCAGGTGGAGATACTGACATCCAAGTCGCAACGTGTACAGCCACAATGGGAAGTATTTGCCACTACTGCAAGGGCAAGGGCAAAGATTGCAGCTATTCTGCGTAAAGAACGGAAAACCTTCCAGAAAGAAGGAGAAGAATTGTTGAACGAATTCTTTAAGAAAGAGGAGGTCCGTCCGGAAGCAGCTGTCATCGAGAAGTTATGCAAACTGCATAACATGAAGAATGAAGAAGAATTCCATGTAGCCATCGGCAACAAAACCATCGTATTGGGAGACACCGACAAGAATGAACTGAAGGAGAAGCAAAGCAGTAACTGGATGAAGTATCTGACTTTCTCTTTTGGCAACAACAATAAAGACAAACAGCAGGAAGAAAAAGAACCGCAAGAAAAAGAGAAGATTAATACCAAACAGATTCTTAAACTGACGGAAGATGCCCTGCAAAAGAAATATATCATGGCCGAATGTTGTCATCCCATCCCCGGTGACGACGTACTGGGATATATGGATGAAAACGACCGCATCATCATCCATAAACGCCAATGTCCGGTAGCGGCTAAGTTAAAAAGCAGTTATGGCAACCGTATCATTGCCACTGAATGGGATACGCACAAAAAACTTTCGTTCCTCGTATATATTTATATTAAAGGGATAGATAATGTAGGCCTATTGAATGAAATCACACAAGTTATTTCACGCCAGTTGAGTGTAAATATCCGAAAGTTGAATATGGAAACCGACGATGGCATTTTCGAAGGAAAGGTCCAATTGTATGTGCACGATGTGGAAGATGTAAAAGCTATTTGCAACAACCTGCGCAAGATTCCGAATATAAAGTCGGTGACACGTGTAGAAAACTAACAAACAATAAATAACGGGAAGAGGAGCAATGAGTGCTTAAACAGCCACTCATTGCTCCTCTTCCCGTCTTGTTGAAAACCCATCCAAAGCATCCCTCATTCCAACCAACTCTTGACGAATCTGCTTCAAACGGTCGATAATTTCAAAATTCCGGATCGTCGCTTCCCTGTTATCTTTCAGTTTCTGGCGAGCTCCGGGCAGAGTCATTCCTCTTTCTTTCACCAAATGATAGATCAGGCGAATGGTTTCCACATCCTCTTTCCTATACTGGCGCACGCCACGACTCCCTTTCTTTGGAGATATCTGCGGGAACTCCTTTTCCCAGAAGCGAAGCAACGACTCGTTGACATCAAACATTTGGGCAACTTCACTGATAGAGTAATATAATTTCAGGTCTCTCTCCGTATTTTGCATGATTTCTTCTCTTTTAGTCAAATACTTTACCGTGGTTGGCGGCAATCTGAATCATCCGTTCATAATCTTCCGCACTCAAATCCATAAAGTAATAGTTCACCGGATTGACCACCTGTCCTTTAACGTGCACTTCGTAATGCAAATGCGGACCGGTACTCTTTCCCGTACTTCCTACCCCGGCTATAACTTCACCACGCACAACCTTTTTGCCCAGTTTTGTACGAAACTCCTGCAAATGGGCATAGCGGGTACGATATCCGAAGCCATGGTCAATCTCAACAGTATTGCCATAACCGGTCTCCCATCCCATTTTCACAACCGTACCATCACCCGTGGCATACACGTCCGTACCCGGATGTGCCGAGAAGTCCATGCCGGCATGAAACTTCGTTGTTCCGTAGATGGGATCAATCCGTGTCCCATAGCCGGAGGCTGTCTTCCGAAGGTCCTTATTGGATATAGGCTGGATGGCGGGAATACACTTCAGCATCTGATCATGATTTTTACACATTGCCACTACATCGTCAAATGACTTGGACTGGATATAAAGCTGTTTACTCAGTACATCCATCTTTTGGGTAGTGTTGATCACCAACTTTGAGTTAGCCATATCCATCAGTTGTTCGTAACGGTTCGTACCACCATAACCGGCCTGACGAATAGCCTGTGAAACAGGATCGGCCATAAAAATCACTCTATAGAGGTTATCATCACGCTGCTGGATATCCTGAAGCACCCCCATCGCCTCGTCAAGACGACGAGAGAGTACGTTATATTGCGCCAAGAGTTGGCTATTTTCTTTCCGCAACTCCTTCTCCGAGGGAGAACCGAAAATCAGTAACAGAATGATGAAACTGCCGGCTCCCAGTCCCATTCCTATAAAAAGACGGCGGAGAATGCTCAGCGCCCGTTGTCGGACAGTCGGATAAATCCGGTCATAAGTCTGCGTTTGCGGATTATAGATGTAGTAAACTTTGCGCATCTTATAAATATTTCGCTTGTTAATACGGCAAAAATAATAAAAACAAGCTATCTTTGCACTGCTTTTTTTAGAATATTAACCTCAACAATAGATATATAGAAGTATGTTGACTGCAAAAGAAACCAGAGATTCGTTTAAGAATTTCTTCGAGTCAAAAGGACATCAGATTGTTCCTTCGGCTCCAATGGTGATTAAAGATGACCCCACCCTGATGTTTACCAATGCAGGGATGAACCAGTTTAAAGATATTATTTTGGGTAACCACCCGGCGAAATACCACAGAGTCGCGGACTCACAAAAGTGCCTTCGTGTAAGCGGCAAGCACAATGACCTTGAAGAAGTAGGACACGATACCTACCATCACACCATGTTCGAAATGCTGGGTAACTGGTCGTTCGGCGATTACTTCAAGAAAGAAGCTATCAGTTGGGCATGGGAATATCTGGTAGACGTCCTGAAACTGAATCCGGAACACCTGTATGCAACAGTATTCGAAGGCAGCCCGGAAGAAGGGTTGGAACGTGATAACGAAGCAGCTTCCATCTGGGAACAATTCCTTCCCAAAGACCATATCATCAACGGCAACAAGCATGACAACTTTTGGGAAATGGGTGATACAGGTCCATGTGGTCCTTGCTCGGAGATCCACATCGACCTTCGTCCTGCAGAAGAGCGCGCCAAGATTTCAGGACGCGACCTGGTGAACCACGATCATCCCCAGGTTATCGAAATCTGGAATCTTGTATTCATGCAATACAACCGCAAAGCCGACAGCACTCTTGAGCCGCTTCCGGCAAAAGTGATTGATACCGGTATGGGATTCGAACGTCTGTGCATGGCTTTGCAGGGTAAAACATCCAATTACGACACGGACGTATTCCAGCCGTTGATTAAAGCAATCGCCCAAATGGCCGGAACGGAATATGGCAAAAATGAACAGAACGACATTGCCATGCGTGTTATTGCCGACCACATCCGTACCATTGCTTTCTCAATCACTGACGGACAATTGCCGTCGAATGCCAAGGCCGGTTATGTGATTCGTCGTATCCTGCGTCGTGCCGTTCGTTACGGATATACATTCCTTGGACAGAAACAGGCATTTATGTACAAATTGCTTCCGGTTCTGATTGACAGCATGGGAGATGCCTATCCGGAACTGATTGCTCAAAAAGAGTTGATCGAAAAGGTTATCAAAGAAGAAGAAGAATCATTCCTCCGTACTTTGGAAACCGGTATCCGCCTGCTCGATAAAACAATGGCTGACACAAAAGCTAACGGAAAGACGGAAATCAGCGGTAAAGACGCTTTCACATTATACGATACATTCGGTTTCCCACTCGACCTGACAGAGTTGATTCTGCGTGAAAACGGTATGACAGTCAATGTCGAAGAGTTCGATGCCGAAATGCAACAGCAGAAACAACGTGCCCGCAATGCAGCTGCCATAGAGACAGGTGACTGGATCATACTGAAAGAAGGAACTACTGAGTTTGTAGGTTACGATTACACGGAATACGAAACTTCCATCCTGCGTTATCGCCAGGTGAAACAGAAAAACCAGACCCTGTATCAGATCGTACTGGACTACACTCCGTTCTATGCAGAGAGCGGTGGTCAGGTGGGCGACACCGGTGTATTGGTAAACGAATTCGAGACTATCGAAGTAATCGACACCAAGAAAGAAAATAATCTTCCGATACATATTACGAAGAAACTGCCCGAACATCCGGAAGCTCCGATGATGGCATGTGTAGACACAGACAAACGTGCCGCTTGTGCAGCCAATCACTCGGCTACCCACTTGCTGGACGAAGCGCTCCGTGAAGTTTTAGGCGAACATGTAGAGCAGAAAGGATCATTGGTTACGCCGGATTCTCTGCGCTTCGACTTTTCTCACTTCCAGAAAGTAACGGATGAAGAAATCCGCAAAGTGGAGCATTTGGTAAATGCAAAGATACGTGCCAATGTTCCATTGCAGGAACATCGCAACATCCCTATTGAAGAAGCGAAAGAACTGGGGGCAATCGCCCTGTTCGGCGAGAAATATGGTGACCACGTACGTGTTATCCAGTTCGGCTCATCCATTGAATTCTGTGGGGGTACTCACGTTGCCGCTACCGGAAACATCGGTATGGTAAAAATTATCTCAGAGAGTTCGGTAGCTGCCGGTGTACGCCGTATCGAAGCATATACCGGAGCTCGCGTAGAAGAAATGCTGGATACGATCCAGGATACTTTGAGCGACTTGAAAGCTCTTTTCAACAATGCTCCCGACCTTGGTGTGGCCATTCGCAAGTATATTGATGAAAACGCAGGACTGAAAAAACAGGTGGAAGACTTCATGAAAGAAAAAGAAGCTGCTGTCAAAGAACGCCTGCTTAAGAATGTACAAGAGATTAACGGCATTAAAGTCATTAAGTTCTGCTTGCCGATGCCCGCCGAAGTAGTGAAGAACATCGCTTTCCAACTTCGTGGTGAAATTACAGAAAACCTGTTCTTTGTAGCCGGAACAGTTGATGCCAACAAGCCAATGCTGACGGTCATGATCAGCGATAATCTGGTTGCAGGCGGATTGAAAGCAGGTAATCTGGTAAAAGAAGCTGCCAAACTGATTCAAGGTGGCGGTGGCGGTCAACCTCACTTCGCGACAGCCGGCGGTAAGAATCCGGACGGACTGAACGCTGCTGTTGAAAAGGTACTGGAACTGGCAGGAATCTAAAAGTCCCGACTCTCCACGAAAAAGGGAACCACGCTATCCGAAAGTTTCCATATAAAGCTGGAAGTCAGATCAAACATCATAGACTCTCCGAGTAAAGAGTCCGGTACTGCACCGGACTCTTTCTATTCATTCCCCTTCATCGAATGTCCATATCACAAACTCACTTTATCCCCCGGGAAAAGCAAGAATTATCTTTTTTATTCTACTCCCACTATTACAATAACGGAAAAGAGTGGGCAGACTCAGCCTCATCCGAGATTCTTTATCGCCCGAAATTCTTTTGGAGAGATACCTGTATTCTTCTTAAAGAAATGTGTCAAATAGGATTGATCCGGAAAATGCAGTTGCTCAGCTATCTCTGTTACAGATAGACGGGGTTCATTCAACAGCACTTTTATTTCAGCCACCAACTGTTCATCAATAAGCTGTTTAGGCTTCTTTCCATCTAAATGCCGAACTGTAATTTTATGCAGGTAACGAGACGATATACAAAGTTTTCCGGCATAAAAAGCTACCTGATGTTCATGCATACTATATTCGCGGATCAATTGCATAAACCGATGGCAGAGTAATTGAGTACGGCTATATTGCTTGCTGACAGCCAACTTTTCCGGAATCGTATTAAACAGCCACATGAGCAAACTTTGCAAAAAATTGTGCTCTTGTTGTCCTCTGAACTGCGGCATCGGTTCGGTAAACAACATTTGTGCCATATCCATCCACAAATTGATCTGGCGCCAAGTCTTCTGACTTCGTTCGTCAGCAGTATGACGGTAACAGGGATGTTCGTGAGTATAATTAAAGTAGGGTGTATCAATAGGTAACATGGCATTTAGAAATGCTTCTTTAGGAAACATCAACATTTTCACCTGCAAATCTTCGGAAGCTTCAAGCACTTGCAGCAAGCTACCGGTCAGGAAGATCAGTTCTGTCTGTTCATTAAATATATATTTCTGCACACCGGTAGAGACAATGGCTTCCCCCCGCGTACAAATCAGATAGATACCACACCGGAAATGGTATGGAGTCGATATCAAAGAAGTCAGATCTGTCTCTTCATATCGGATCGTTTTCGTATCGGCAAGCAATTGGTCTGTTTTCATGAAAGTCTGTTTTAGGCAACAAATGTAGGTTTATTTTTTGTATTCGGACTATTTTGTTCTGAAAACAACATATTTTGTACAGATTAGCCTACGTCCGGTTCCTAACAAATGAAGTAATTTTGCGACTGTATTGATCAAAGAGAATAGCAATGACTGACAGACAGAATTCCAGACGGTTCTTATTATTATTTTTAGGTGTATTAAGTGCCTTCGGCCCTTTTATAATGGATATGTATTTGCCTACCCTGCCGGCTATGGCAGATTTTTTCCAGACTTCATCTTCCATGGTACAATTAGGACTCACAACCAGTATGATTGGTTTGGCTGCCGGACAATTAATCTTCGGTCCCCTGAGTGACAAGTACGGACGACGTTCTCCCTTACTTTTGGCCATGATTCTGTTCCTGCTCGCTACGGTAGGATGCATCTTTTCACACACCATTTCACTATTTGTGGTATCCCGATTCTTACAAGGCATTGCCGGAGCAGGTGGTGTCGTGATTTCCCGCTCCATAGCTACCGACGAGTATTCGGGACACCAACTGGCCGGTATGCTCGCCATTATCGGGGGAATAAACGGAATTGCTACAGTCGTTGCCCCCATCGGAGGAGGTATTCTGGCCCAGATAACAGGCTGGCAAGGCATCTTTATCTGCTTATTCCTTATGGGAGTGGCTCTCCTATCCGGAAGTCTGCACCTGAATGAGTCACTTCCGACAGAACACAGACAGGCTGTGAGTTGGCAAGCCCTATACCATCGTTTTGGAGAAGTCCTCCGCAACCGCCGTTATGTAGGCTACGTCCTGCAATACGGCTTTACCATGGGAATATTGTTTGCCAATATCTCTTCTGCACCATTCATCATGCAGCAACACTACGGACTCTCTCCCCTATCGTTCAGCCTCTGCTTTGGAATCAATGCGATAGCAATGGTTATCTCTTCAGCAATATCGATAAAATTGCCTACTATGGAACGGGCTTTATATATAGGAAGCCGGGGCATGCTGTCAGTATCTGCACTGTTAATGGTGTTCTTACCTCTGGGTTGTGATTTTTGGATCTACGAGCTATTGATCTTCGCTCTACTCTCCATGATTGGCATGACTTTTACGGCATCCAACACGTTAGCCATGGAGTGTGAGCGACGGAATGCAGGCATTGCTTCGGCACTTTTGGGAGCCACCGGGTTTGCATTTGGAGGTATCGTATCGCCGCTTGTAAGCTTAGGAGATATGATGACCTCTACCGGAATATTGTTTTTAGCAGGTTCTGTTTGTACCTATGCGTGCACGCGATATGTATTATCACGATCCGCTCAGCCCTCCGGACTGCTATATCATTGAAAACTTTCACATTCAAATATCTTTTCCTGACAAACGTCAAAAGGAAGTTCCAAATCCAATACGACTTACAGAAGATAAAGTCGAAGCGTAGCATAAATTACAATTCACCTATAAACAGACCTTTAACTGCCCAAATATTAGTTTAAAAGCAAAAGGTCCTTCCTTTAAAACCAATGCCCCTTCGGTTTTAAACCAATGATTCCCTTCCTTTAAACCACCTATAGGAACTCTGCACAAATCACACTTATACATTCGATCGCCCAGTGGCAGCAATACTTTATCTATACATATCTATTTTCAAAACACAAAGAAGAGATAACCGAAACGGAAAATGTATTGTCTACACTCAGCAGTTTAGAATGGCAGTCCTCCTACCCAGTAATAACGAACCGAAAAACAAAAAGACGAATCAATCCACACACAAGTTCTTTCGTTTTACATTTATATTCTCTACCTTTGTACACTGAATCAATCAATTACTAAAATTCTAACCCAAGCCGCATGAAAGCATTTTTTCATTTATCATTTATTCTTTTATTCGTATTCACAGCCTGTACGTCTGCCCCCAAGCAGACAAGCACTGATTACACACAATATGTAAACCCATTTATCGGAACAGACTTCACCGGTAATACATATCCCGGAGCGCAAGCACCTTTCGGCATGGTTCAGCTTAGTCCGGACAACGGACTGCCCGGCTGGGACCGCATTTCAGGATATTTCTATCCCGACAGCACAATTGCCGGGTTCAGCCATACTCATCTTTCGGGCACGGGAGCCGGAGACTTATATGACATTTCGTTTATGCCTGTCACCTCGCCCTACAAAGAAGCAGAAGCTCCGTTGGGCGTCTACTCCAAATTTTCCCATCAGGACGAAAGCGCCACGGCAGGATATTACCAGGTACTGCTGAAAGATTACGGTATCAACGTCGAATTGACGGCAACCGAACGATGCGGCATTCAGCGTTACACTTTTCCTGAAGCCAAAGCCGCTATCTTCCTCAACCTGAAAAAGGCTATGAACTGGGACTTCACCAACGACTCTCACATAGAAGTAATAGATTCGGTGACTATTCAGGGATATCGCTTTTCCGACGGATGGGCACGAAATCAACACGTATACTTCCGCACCCGCTTCTCCAAGCCTTTTGCTGCCGTACAGATGGATACTACCGCCATCCTGAAAGATGGTAAACGAATAGGTACCGCTACTGTAGCCCGTTTCGACTTTGACACGGAAGACGGTGAACAGATCCTCGTCAATACAGCGCTGTCAGGTGTAAGCATGGAAGGAGCCGCCAAGAACCTGACAGCGGAAGTGCCTGAAAATGATTTTGAAAAATACCGTGAGGCTGCCCGCAACAACTGGAATAAGCAGCTCTCTAAAATAGAAATCAAAGGTGATAACGAAGACGACCGGGTAAACTTCTACACTGCAATGTACCACAGTATGCTTGCCCCCACCATCTACAGCGATGTGGACGGTGCTTACTACGGACCGGATAAAAAGATACATCAAGCAGACGGATGGGTGAACTACAGCACTTTCTCACTGTGGGATACATATCGTGCCGCACATCCTCTATTTACCTATACCGAAACGGAACGGGTGAACGACATGGTGAAATCATTCCTTGCATTCTACGAACAGAACGGTCGCCTGCCGGTCTGGAACTTTTATGGAAGTGAAACCGACATGATGATCGGTTATCATGCCGTTCCCGTGATTGTGGATGCTTATCTGAAAGGTATAGGCAACTTTGATCCGGAAAAGGCATTGGAAGCTTGTGTAGCTACCGCCAACCTGGACAATTACCGCGGAATTGGCGCTTATAAAGAACTGGGATATGTTCCTTTCAATGAAAAAGATAGTTATAATGCCGAAAACTGGTCGTTATCCAAAACACTTGAATACGCTTATGATGATTACTGCATTGCCCGCATGGCAGAAAAACTGGGAAAGAAAGAGATTGCGGACGAATTCTATAAGCGGTCGCAAAACTATCGTAACGTATACAATCCGGCAACCTCGTTCATGCAACCTCGTGACGACAAGGGAGATTTTCAGAAAGACTTTAAAGCAGATGCTTATACACCGCATATCTGCGAAAGCAACGGTTGGCAATATTTCTGGTCGGTACAGCATGACATAAACGGACTGATCAGCCTAGTAGGAGGGAAAGAACGCTTTACCCAAAAGCTGGACAGCATGTTCACCTTCCATCCTTCGGCCGACGACGAACTTCCTTTGTTCAGCACCGGGATGATCGGGCAATACGCACATGGCAATGAACCCAGTCACCACGTCATTTACTTATACAATGCGGTGGACCAGCCTTGGAAAACTCAGGAGTATGTGGCAAAAGTAATAAACGAACTCTACCTGAACAGCCCTGCCGGACTCTGCGGAAACGAAGACTGTGGACAAATGTCTGCTTGGTATGTATTCAGTGCCATGGGGTTCTATCCCGTTGATCCGATAAGTGGTAAATACGAAATAGGTACTCCCCTTTTCCCGGAAGTGCAACTGCACCTTGACAACGGAAAAACATTCACTGTCAAAGCTCCGGCTGTCAGCAAAGAGAACATCTATATCCGATCAACCAAACTGAATGGAAAACCCTATGATAAAAGTTACATTACCCATGAACAGATTATGAGCGGTGCAACCCTTGAGTTTGAAATGGGAAAGGAGAAAGTTACAAGCGATAAATAACTTGTAGCCCGTAAACCCCAAAACCAGCAGCCAAAAAGATGGACGATACATTTGATATAACCTACAAAGCCCTGTTCCGGAGGTACTATCCGAACCTGATGTTCTACGCCACCCGCCTGGTGGGCGATGAAGAAGCAGAGGATGTGGTACAGGATGTATTCGTGGAACTGTGGAAACGGAGAGATTCCATGGTAATAGGCGACCAGATCCAGGCCTTCCTCTATCGCGCGGTATATACCCGGGCCCTGAATGTGCTGAAACATCGCAGCATAGAGGACGGATATTGCGCTGCTGTGGAAGAAATCAACCAAAAAAGAGCGGAATTCTATCAGCCGGACAACAACGAAGTAATCCGGCGGATAGAAGACCGCGAATTGCGAAACGAAATCTACCAAGCCATTAACGAGCTACCGGACAAATGCAAGGAAGTGTTTAAGTTGAGCTATCTGCATGAAATGAAGAATAAAGAAATAGCCGACGTGATGGGAGTCTCTTTACGTACGGTAGAAGCCCACATGTACAAGGCACTGAAGTTCTTACGAAACCGTCTCGGCCATTTATGGCTTTTATTTCTATTATTTTTCATCAAATAGATAAGTGTTTTTAAAGATTTAATTGTTTCTATTATATAATGAGAAAGAAAAGATGAATAATCTGAGCGAAGAAATATTGATGAGATATCTGACAGGCGAATGTTCTGACGAAGATTTTGCCAGAGTGAACGCTTGGATCAAAGAATCAGACGATAATGCCCGCCGACTTTTCCGAATGGAAGAGGTATATCATTTGGGCAGACACGACAGCTTTCCTGATCAGAAAAGAGCTGCCCGGGCAGAAGCACGACTATACAAGAAACTGGCTCAGGAAGATGCACATAGCCGCAAAGTGATCAGAATACAACAATGGATGCGATATGCCGCTATCATCGTGCTCGCACTGATGATAGGCACCGGAGGCGGATACCTGTACTATCAGGCCGACCCGACCCGGAATATGATAACGGCCTCGTCCACAGATGGCAAAGTGAAAGAAGTGATGTTGCCCGATGGCACGAAAGTATGGCTCAATCAATCGGCCACCTTGAGATATCCCAAGGAATTCTCAGAAACCGAAAGAGATGTATTTCTCGATGGAGAAGCTTATTTCGAAGTCACTAAGAACCGTCGGTGTCCTTTCGTTGTAGAAAGTGAGGCTATGCGTGTCAAAGTGTTGGGAACCACCTTCAACTTCAAGTGCGACAAGAGTCACAAACTCGCAGAAGCAACCTTGATCGAAGGAGAAATAGAAGTGAGAGGAAACCACGATGAAGGAATGATTATTCTTTCGCCCGGACAAAAGGCCGAACTGAATAAAACAACCCGCAGACTGGTGGTGAAGCAAGTAGATGCCAAATTGGATGCCGTATGGCACAATGACCTGATCCCATTCGAACAGGCCGACATCTTTGCCATCACCCGGACGTTGGAACGCTTTTATGATGTAAAAATCATTCTTTCACCCGACATTAAGTCCGACAAAACTTACTCGGGTGTATTGA
Source organism: Bacteroides fragilis (assembly GCF_019583405.1). Lineage (GTDB taxonomy): Bacteria > Bacteroidota > Bacteroidia > Bacteroidales > Bacteroidaceae > Bacteroides > Bacteroides fragilis_B. The sequence continues at coordinate 199,521 of NZ_SZUU01000006.1, forward strand.
AGAAAAAAGATAATATAGAGTCTGTACTCCAATCGTTGGACAACTCTATACCTATCAATTATAAGATTGTGGGAGACAATATCTTTATTTCTTCACGTAACAAGTGAGCAACTAATTAAAATAAACATACAGTACCATGAAATTTAAAACATTCCTGGCGGGATGTTTAGGAGGCTTATTGTCTCTGAACTCCTGCACAAACTCGCCGGACATGACTGATTACGCAGCTTATGTCAACCCATTTATCGGTACAGGCGGACACGGTCATACTTTTCCGGGCACCATTGTCCCCCATGGCATGATTTCTCCCAGCCCGGACACCCGTATAGATGGGTGGGACGCTTGTTCGGGCTATTACTATGCAGACTCTACCATCAACGGATTTTCACACACCCACTTGAGCGGAACCGGTTGTTGCGACTATGGAGATGTACTACTGATGCCTACGGTGGGCGAACAAAAGTACCTCCCCACAGGTTCACAGAGCCAGCAGATGGCTTATGCTTCTGCCTTTTCACATCAGAATGAGACTGCCGAACCGGGCTATTACTCAGTCTTCCTGGATACTTATCAAGTAAAAGCCGAACTGACCGCAACCAAACGGGCAGCCATCCACAAATATACTTTTCCTGAAAGTAAAGAAGCAGGATTCATCCTCGACTTAGACTACAGTCTGCAACGGCAGACCAACAAAGAGATGGAAATAGAGGTCATCAGCCCCACCGAAATCTGCGGCCGTAAAAAGACCATGTACTGGGCTTTCGACCAATATATCAACTTTTATGCAAAATTCTCGAAGCCTTTCACCTACACGTTGGTGACTGATTCGATGGCACTTGATGAAGGAGGCAGACTGCTGCCTACCTGTAAAGCATTACTTCACTTTGACACTACCAAAGACGAACAAGTGTTTGTCAAAGTCGGAATCTCTGCTGTGGACATAGAGGGTGCACGCAAAAATGTAGAAACTGAAATACCAGACTGGGACTTTGACGGAGTACGTAAAGACGCACGCAAAGCGTGGAATGAAACGTTATCGAAGATCGATATTACCACAAATGATAAAGATGACAAAACCATCTTCTATACCGCACTCTACCACACTGCCGTTAGTCCGAATCTGTTTACGGACGTAGACGGACGTTATCTGGGTATGGACCTGCAAGTACATCAAGGAGATACACTGAATCCGATGTATACCATTTTTTCTTTATGGGATACCTTCCGTACGCTGCATCCGCTAATGACCATTATAGATCCGGATCTAAACAATGCTTTCATCCGTTCACTGATCAAAAAACATCAGGAGGGGGGCATCTTTCCAATGTGGGACATGGCTTCCAACTATACCGGTACAATGATTGGTTACCATGCCGTTCCCGTCATTGTAGATGCATATATGAAAGGCGATCGTAATTTCGACATCCAAGAAGCTTACCGAGCCTGCGTGCGTGCGGCAGAATATGATACAACAGGAATCAAATGCCCTGATCTGGTGTTACCCCACCTGATGCCGAAAGCCAAATATTATAAAAACTCAATCGGCTATGTACCGTGTGACCGCGAAAACGAATCGGTTGCCAAGGCCTTGGAGTACGCTTATGACGACTGGTGTATTTCAGTATTTGCCGATGCATTGAACGACTACGACACCCGGGACAAATACGCACGTTTCGCAAAAGCCTACGAGTTTTACTTCGATCCGGAAACCCGCTTTATGCGCGGATTGGACAGTAAGGGCGAATGGCGCACTCCCTTCAATCCACGCTCTTCAACTCACCGCAACGATGATTATTGTGAAGGGACTGCCTGGCAATGGACCTGGTTCGTTCCACACGACATCGAAGGATTGGTAAAACTAATGGGCGGCGAAGATGCCTTTGTCGGTAAACTGGATTCTCTGTTTACCGCCGACTCTTCACTGGAAGGCGAAACAACCTCCTCGGACATCAGCGGACTGATCGGACAATATGCCCACGGCAACGAACCCAGCCACCACGTGATTCATATGTACAACTATGTGAACCGTCCGTGGAGGACACAAGAATTGGTAGACAGCGTATACCGTAGCCAATATGCTAATGCCGTAGACGGACTGTCGGGAAATGAAGATTGCGGACAAATGTCGGCTTGGTATGTACTCAATTCTATGGGATTCTATCAGGTATGTCCGGGTAAACCGGTTTATTCTATCGGACGCCCCGCATTCGATAAAGCCGTGGTTAACCTGCCTGATGGCAAGAAGTTTACAGTGATAGCTAAGAATAACTCGAAAAAGAATAAGTATATCAAAAGTATGACATTGAACGGAAAACCATTGGAAAAACCATTCTTTACGCATGACGATATCATAGCAGGCAGTACGTTGGAAATTGAAATGACGGATCAGCGGACTCAACCCTAACCACAGATTATGCGAACGTAATAGAAAATATATAATATCCATATAGCAATACATTTATCCACACCATGAGAAAAATACTTTTGACCGCTTGCCTCATAGCTTGCTCACTAATGGCTAAGGCCAAAGACTGGGCCCAATACGTAAACCCACTGATGGGAACACAGTCTTCTTTCGAATTATCAACAGGGAACACCTATCCCGCTATTGCACGTCCGTGGGGAATGAACTTCTGGACACCACAAACGGGCAAGATGGGGGACGGATGGCAATACACGTATACAGCCAACAAAATCAGGGGATTCAAGCAAACTCACCAACCCAGCCCATGGATCAATGATTACGGACAATTCTCCATCATGCCCGTCACAGGTAAACTTGAGTTTGATGAAGAAAAACGTGCCAGTTGGTTCAGTCATAAAGGCGAAATAGCAACCCCTTCCTACTATAAAGTATATTTGGCCGAACACGATGTAGTGACCGAAATGACTCCGACAGAACGTGCGGTTCTGTTCCGTTTCACCTTTCCCGAAAACGAACACTCATACATTGTAGTGGATGCATTCGACAAGGGTTCCTACGTAAAAGTAATTCCGGAAGAGAACAAGATAATCGGCTACACCACCCGTAACAGTGGCGGAGTACCCGAGAATTTCAAAAACTACTTCGTTATCGAGTTCGACAAGCCTTTCACTTACAAAGGCACTTTTGCAGACAACAAGCTGGAAGAAGGCAACTTGGAACAGAAAGCCGACCATACGGGAGCCGTCGTTGGTTTCAGTACCCGTAAAGGTGAAATCGTGCATGCTCGTATAGCTTCTTCGTTCATTAGCTTCGAACAAGCGGCTCAGAACCTTAAAGAATTGAGTAACGACTCTTTTGAGCAACTTGCACAAAAAGGGAATGATGCCTGGAACAATGTATTAGGTAAAATAGAAGTAGAAGGCGGCAATCTGGATCAGTACCGTACATTCTACTCTTGCCTCTACCGTTCTCTACTGTTCCCCCGCAAATTTTATGAGTTTACGGCAGACGGGCAACCGGTTCATTATAGTCCTTACAACGGTCAGGTACTACCCGGATATATGTATACCGATACAGGATTTTGGGATACATTCCGTTGCCTGTTTCCATTCCTGAACCTGATGTACCCATCGATAAACAAAGAAATACAAGAAGGACTTGTCAATACTTATAAGGAAAGCGGCTTCTTTCCGGAATGGGCGAGTCCCGGACACAGAGGTTGCATGATTGGCAATAACTCTGCTTCAGTATTGGTAGACGCCTATATGAAAGGAGTAAAGGTAGACGATGTGAAAACTCTGTATGAAGGGCTGATTCACGGTACAGAGAATGTACATCCGGAAGTCTCTTCTACCGGACGCTTGGGGTATCAGTATTACAATAAGCTGGGCTACGTACCCTATGACGTGAAAATCAATGAAAATACAGCCCGCACCTTAGAATACGCTTACGATGACTGGTGCATCTACCAACTGGCTAAAGCCCTGAACCGACCGAAAAAAGAAATTGAACTGTTTGCCAAACGTGCCATGAACTACCGGAATGTATTCGACAAAGAAAGTAAACTGATGCGTGGCCGTAATGAAAACGGCCAGTTCCAGTCACCATTCTCTCCGTTGAAGTGGGGAGATGCATTCACAGAAGGTAACAGCTGGCATTACTCTTGGTCGGTATTTCACGACCCGCAAGGATTAATCGATCTGATGGGAGGCAAAAAGATGTTTATCACGATGCTGGACTCCGTATTTGCAGTTCCTCCCATATTCGATGACAGTTATTATGGACAGGTGATCCACGAAATCCGCGAAATGACCGTGATGAACATGGGCAACTATGCACACGGCAACCAACCGATACAGCACATGATTTACCTGTACAATTATGCCGGACAGCCCTGGAAAGCGCAATACTGGCTTCGTCAAGTAATGGACCGCATGTATACTCCGGGCCCTGACGGTTACTGTGGCGACGAGGACAACGGACAGACCTCTGCCTGGTATGTATTCTCAGCCCTCGGATTCTATCCGGTATGTCCAGGAACAGATGAGTATGTCATTGGAGCCCCTCTGTTCAAAAAGGCAACGCTACACTTTGAAAATGGCAATAATCTTGTGATCGATGCACAGAATAACAGTAAGGAGAATCTTTATATCGAATCCCTCCGGGTCAACGGGCAAGAATCAACTCGGAACTATCTGAAGCATGCCGATCTGCTGCAAGGCGGAACCATTGAATTCAAAATGAGTTCACAACCCAACCTCAACAGAGGCATCAACGACGATGATGCCCCCTATTCATTCTCCAAGGTGAAATAGTCCTCTCTCTTTAGACAACTCATATATCCCCTGAGGGTGCATACCCATCATCCAATACAGATACACGTACGCATCCTCAGGGACATATAAAATAATTCTCAAAAAAGTTAGTAACTGAAGTAAGTGTTTCTTTCGGGACACTTGTTTTATTAACATCAAGGGTACAAAAGCCGTTGAGTTATATTATAAATACAATGCTTAAACCTTGTATGTTTTTAAAGTTAACTAATTAATTTAATTATATCAATGAAAAACAAAATCCTATTTCAAAGACCCAAGCTACTTAAAGCGTCGCTGGTTCTTCTTTTAGCTGCCGCTCCTATCCAGTGGTCATTTGCACAATTCACATTTTCAACTTCCCGCACTACATTGGGCCAAGTCATCAAGACGGTGCAATCTCAGTCTAAATATCAATTCTTTTATGATGACCAATCGTCAAACATGCCGATTGAGAATCTGAACGTAAAGAATGTAAGTCTGGAACAACTGTTGAATGCTGCTCTCAAAGGCAAAAACCTGACATACAAAATCGAGGATAACATTGTTTATCTGTCTCAGGCCGCCAAACAACAAGATCCGGTTCAGGCATCGGCCAAACGTCAGATCAGCGGTACAGTCGTAGATGCTAACGGCGAAGCACTGATCGGTGTCAATGTATCTGTTAAAGGTACCAGCACAGGAGCCATTACGGACCTGGAAGGTAAATACACCCTGACCGTCAATGATCCGAAAGCTGAAATCGTATTCTCCTATATCGGATACAAACAACAAGTGTTGCCCGCTAAAGAAAGCATTCTGAATGTAACTATGAGTGAAGATACTCAGATGATCAGTGAAGTGGTTGTAACCGCCTTGGGTATCAAACGTGAGAAGAAAATGTTGGGATATGCCGTACAGGAAATCAAAGGTGACCAACTGAACCAGACAGGAGACCCTTCAGTGACCAGTGCATTGCAAGGTAAAGTAGCCGGTCTGCAAATGAATACAGCCGGAACCGGCCTGGGTGGTTCTACCAAGATTACAATCCGCGGTAACTCTTCTCTCGCAGATAACAACCAGCCGCTCTGGATTGTAGACGGTGTACCGTTCAGTGACAATAATAACTCGGATGCTACCTATTACGGTGGTGTCGACCGTGGTGGTTCATCCGTCGATATCAACCCGGAAGATATTGAATCGATCTCTGTACTGAAAGGTCCGAATGCCGCCGCTCTCTACGGTTCGCGTGCCGGTAACGGTGTGATCTTGGTCACAACCAAAAAAGGTAGCAAGAAAGATGGGTTCGGAGTACGCTATAGCGGCAACTTCACCTGGAGCCAGGTAGCCGAAACTCTCGAGATGCAAGATCGTTACGGACAGGGCCACATTGTGACTCAGGATGAAAACAAGAATCCTCTGTCTCAATATTATGCCAAATATGATCCGACAGACTCTTCAAGTTGGGGACCTGTATTGGACGGAAGCATGCAGAAAGCCTGGAACGGCGATACCTATGCATTCTCTAAATACGGCAATAAACTGAAAGATTACTTCGATACCGGTTTCGCGCAAAACCACAATGTATCGGTAAGCAACGTAACAGATAAATCGCACTTTCGTGCTTCTTTCGGCAGCTCGAATAATAAGGGCGTATTCCCGAACGAGAAGCTCAACCGAATCAACCTCGACCTGAATGCCGGAATGGAAATGAACAAATATCTCTCTATGGACGGAAAGATTTCACTTTCACGTACCAAAGCAGAAGATCGTCCTTACTTCGGTACTTACGGAGCAATCGCTCAATTGATGGGTATTCCTAACAATATCCGCCTGGACGACCTGAAACAATATTCGACAGATGGCAATGCACACGTAAACTGGACAGGTCCTACTGCCGGTATCCGTAATCCTTATTACGTCCTGAACCAGCGCCACAACTCTGACGAACGTTGGAGAGCTTTCGGATATTATGGAATGAAAATCAACTTTACTGACTGGTTGCACTTGTCTGCCAAATATGCATTCGATTATTATCGTACCCGAATCGAAGAAACGAACGCAGGTGACGGTATCAACGGTGAGAGCAGTATCAAAGATATCACCGATGACGAAATGAACCGCGAGGAGCAGAACTTCTTCGAATCGAACGCAGAAATCGTATTGATGGGTGACAAACAGCTGACTGACAATTTCCGTCTGGGCTTCACGGTAGGTGGTAACTTCATGTACCAGAATTATGAATCACTGAATGCCGGCGTACGCAATATGCTGGATAAGGGACAATGGATTTTCAATGCAGCCAATATGCTGAACACTGCCGGAGAAACCGGACATGAACGCGCAACAAATTCAGTATTCGGATCTTTGCAACTCTCTTGGAAAGAATATCTATCACTGGACTTGACCGCTCGTAACGACTGGTCGTCTACACTGCCGAAGAAGAACAACTCTTTCTTCTACCCGTCTGCCAACTTAAGTTTTGTCGTTTCTGATTTTGTCCGCTCACTGGACAAAACACTGCCCAACTGGCTCACTTTCGCCAAGGTACGTTTGTCTGCCGCCCAAGTAGGTAAAGATACGGACCCGTATCAGTTATACAACACGTACGGATTTAAATTTGAAAAAGGTGAGCTGATTCCAAGCAAATCGAACGTGAAAATGAACGACCAACTGAAACCGGAAATCTCTTCTTCTTACGAAGCAGGTTTGGACATGAAGTTCCTCAACAACCGTCTGGGATTTGACTTTACCTATTATTATAGCCGCACGAAGAACCAGATCATGAAAGTGCCCGCCGCTGCCCCCTGGAGTGGAGGTAAATGGGTCAATGCCGGTCTGATCACCAACAAAGGTTTCGAAATGATGATCTACTCTACACCGGTACAATTAAAAGACTTCTCTTTCGATCTAAATGTCAATCTGGCCAAGAACGTATCGAACGTAGAGAAACTGGCTGACGGTGTAGACTACATCTACTTCAATGGCGACTCTAACTTCCCGATCAATGTAGGTGCACGCCCGGGTCACAAATTGGGTGAAATCTATGCCAAGACTCTCTACAAGCGTGACGAACAGGGTAATATCATTATTAATAAAGAGAATGGCTTGCCTATGACGACCACAGATGCTGACGAGCGCCTGGCTAAACCCATCGGTAACATCCAGCCTAACTTGCTGATGTCTGTATCTCCGTCGTTCACTTATAAAGGCTTTACATTGTCGGCCATGTTCGATATGAAATTCGGTGGCGATATCATCTCTATCTCCGAAATGAACGCAACAGGCTCGGGTATGGCTAAACGTACCATGAATCGTGGAGAAAGCGATAACTTTATGATGATCTTCCCGGGTGTATACGAAGACGGAACACCTAATACTCAGAAGATCTCAGCATCCAACTATTACGGAGCACAGAACGCGGAAGACTTTATCTACGATGCTTCTTTCATCAAGCTGAAGGAACTGGCCATCGGTTATACATTCCCCAAAAGCATGCTGAAGAAAACGCCGATCAACTCGCTGAATGTTTCGTTCGTAGCACGTAACCTGGCTTATCTGTTGAAACATACTCCGGGAACAAGTCCTGAAGGTGGTTACGACACAACTATGTTCTCCCAGGCCATCGACTTTATGGCTGTACCATATACCCGTACATTCGGATTCTCAGTTAACCTTGGTTTCTAATTTTATAAATAAAAGATATAGTATGAAAATCAAAATATACAAATCGCTTGCCATGTGCACTCTCCTGTTAGGACTGGCTGCATGTAATGATTTCGAAGAAATGAATACCGATCCCTACGCACCGGTATACGATCCGGAAATAATCGGTGCCACGCCCGACGGAATCGATATCGACTACGAACTGACACCCAGTGCACTGAAAAGTCTTCAGGGCACGGAAAGTGCCATCGGTTCAGTATTCGCCAACCTCACTTACGAAGGACTGTATAATGATTATCAGGTTACGACCAACCTGACCCATGACATCTACGCTGCTTACTTTGCCAACAACGTTAGCGGATTCGTGACCAACTCACCTACCTACGGTTATAACGACGGATGGTCCAAAAGACGCTGGGAGCACTTCTACGACAACCGTACTGTAGAAGAATACAGCCAGTTGATCAAGACATTCTGGTTCTGTGGAAAAGAGCGCTATCACAATGCGTTCTATATAACCCGCATCTACTACGCATTCCTGATCTCTATGCAAACAGACACTTATGGAGCCATTCCATTGGAATACTACGTAAAAGGTGCAATGCCCACAGATGAGAAAGTGAAATACATGGATCAGAAAGATGTGTACGATGTTATCTTTAAAATGCTCGATCAGGCCATCACTGCACTGCACAACACTCCTTCTACTGCACAATACAGCCTGGGTGAAAACGACAAGTGCTTTGGAGGCGACAAAGACAAATGGCTTCGTTTTGCCAATACCCTTCGCTTACGATTGGCACTGCGTGTATCGAATGTAGATCCTCAACTGGCCAAAGAACAGGGGGAGAAAGCCATGGCCGACCCTGCCGGATTGATGCAAAATGATGATGATAATATGAAGCAGACTCCCAAATACTCGTACATCACGGGTGGTAACGAAAACATCTACACACTTCTGTATAACTGGAGTGCCAACGTAGTGCTATCTAAAGAAATGGAACGAGCTTATAAAGAACAATCGACCATTCTCGACCCGCGTTGCGAAATATTGTGGTGGAGGCCAACCGCCCTTGAGGACCTGAACCAAACCGAACCTAAAGAAGACATGACAAAAGACTTCAATGGTTGTGAAAACGGTGAGACTTCATTGGGAGGAAGCTACACAACGACTTATTCTCCGAGTCGTGTATTCATCAAGCAAGATCAGAAAAAACTCGACCGCAAACATTGGTGGTGTTATGCACGCGAAATAGTATGGCTGGGCTACTCCGAAAGCTTGTTCCTCCGAGCAGAAGCCGCTCTCCGCGGATGGACCGGTGCTAAAGGTACCGCTGAAGATCTCTATAAAGAAGGCATTGAAGCTTCCTTCAACTACTATCAAATTGGTGCTGACGAAGAAGGACAAGAAAAGATCAGCAAATACATGGAAGGATTAAAAGGATTACAAGCCTTCAAGAGTGGTGACAGAGAAGCACAGCTGGAACAAATCATCACTCAGAAGTGGATTGCCGTATATCCTAACGGTAACGAAGGATGGGCAGAGTTCCGCCGTACAGACTATCCCCGCTATATGAAAACACCTAAAGGAGGCAACAACTCAGGGGGTGAAGTCGCAAACGGCAAGTTCATCAAACGCCTGAGATACCCGGATAGTGAAGTGTCTAACCCGAACCGTCCGAAAGATGTAGATACACAAGGAACTCGTTTATGGTGGGACGTAGCCGACACCAATGACGATGGAGGCAATTACGTTACTCCAAACAACTTCCGCTAAACAACGAGATTAATATTCATGCACTGACAATAAATTAGGTTACACAAGAGAAACAGGGAGCCCGGGATGGGTTCCCTGTTTTTATGTATACTCCTGTCACTCTATTTGTTCTTTCGGATAATTCACCAAATAGAGTGTCTTCGATGCACGTGTGAAAGCCGTATATAACCAGCGGAAATAATCCGGCGTCAGATATTCATCCGACATATACCCCTGATCGAGAAAAACATTCAGCCACTGCCCGCCCTGTGCCTTATGGCAAGTCACTGCATAAGCATACTTTACCTGCAAAGCATTGTAATGCGGATCTGCTTTCATCTTTTTCATTCGCTCCCGCTTGACAGTAATGTCCGCATAGTCCTCAAGTACGGAATAAAAAAGCCGGTCATTTTCTGTTTTGGGCAAGGCAGGGGCATCCGAATGGAGTGTATCCAGCAACAAGTTTACTTCAATTTCAAAATCATTATAATCCGGAAATGAAAGAACCACTTCGGCAAACCGAAAACCATACAGTTCACGAGTACGTCTCACCCGGCGAACCACGGCAATCTCTCCGTTCGCTATGAAATCCATTTCTTTATACTTCTCAGTCCAGTAATAATTATTCTTCGCTATCATTAGCAAATCACCCGTATTCAGTTCATCTTCCCGGTAAAGAATCTGGGCACGTATACCTTTATTATATATATTGGCCCGCTTATTGGAACGACATACCACAATCGTCTCGTCCATGCCATCTTTTTCGTAACATCCGGTCAGGGTCTCAATCAGCTCGTCACCGGGCACTACCTTTATATCCGGAAATCCACTCACTTTTATTTTAGGCAACGAGTAACACTCCTCTTCAGCAATTAACCGGCGTATTTGGGTCGCATTCCATAATATACCAGATGCCTGTACCTGACGCACCACTTGTGTCAGATCGACCTCTATCACATTCAGTCCGTATCCTTTCAATGCCTCTGTAACAAGTGCAGGACTTTGCTCTTCCCCTACCGGAGGCAGCTGGGCTGTATCTCCCATCAACAGCAAACGGCATCCTGCACCGGAATAAACAAACTTGACCAGATCATCCAAAAGCCGCCCCGTACCAAACATAGATCCCGACAAACCTTCATTCGAAATCATGGAAGCTTCATCTACAATATATAATGTATGGGTGGTAAGATTATCATTGATTGAAAAATTACTTACTTCATTCGAAAAAGACTGCTGCCTGTATATCTTTTTATGAATGGTAAAGGCCGGGTGTCCTGCGTAAGCAGAAAATACTTTAGCCGCTCTCCCCGTAGGAGCCAGTAATACCGATTTCTGTTGTAACTTATCCATCGCTTTCACTAAGGCCCCGACAAGAGAAGTCTTTCCTGTTCCCGCATATCCACGAAGCACAAAAACCGTATCATTAGCCGTAGAAAGTAGAAACTCCGAAAGAGATTTTACAGCTATTTCTTGCTCAAAAGTTGGCTGATAAGAAAAATTTTCCTTAATTTGCCGCTCTAAATAGTTATTTATCATTTTTGTACGAGAAAAAAGTTACAAGAACTATCGTTAATTAGATTTATTTATTTTATTTTTGCGCTACGAATATAAACTAAAAAAAACATATTTATCATGAAAACAGTATTTAATATCGTACTAGGTGTATGCGCCATTGCTTTGGTTTACATTTGCTATGCTAGTATCATGGGTCCTATCAACTTCGAAAAAGCTAAAAAGCACAGAGACAAAGCAGTTGTTGCCCGCTTGATTGATATTCGTAAAGCTCAGGCAGAATATCGTAACATTTACAAGCAGTATACTGCAAGCTTTGACACACTGATCGATTTCGTTAAGACACAAAAGATTCCTTTCGTATCTAAAGAAGGCGTATTGAGCGATAAGCAGCTGGAAGACGGTATGACTGAAAAGAAAGCCATGGCTATGATCAACAAGGCTAAAAAGACTAACAACTGGAAAGAAGTTGAAGCTGCCGGCTTGATGGGCTTCAAACGTGATACAATATGGGTTGCCGTAACAGATACTATCTACGATAAGTCATTCAATGCAGACTCTTTGAGATATGTTCCGTTCGGTAATGGTGCACAGTTCGAAATGTACACTAAAAACGATACAACTAAATCAGGAGCTCCTATCTTCTTGTTCCAGGCTAATACTCCGTATGATGTATACTTGAACGGACTTGACAAGCAAGAAATCGCAAACTTGAAAGATGTTCAAACCAAACTGGGTAAATACGCAGGTTTGATGGTAGGTTCTATCGACACTCCTAACAACGGCGCAGGTAACTGGGAATAATCCGAATATGCCCGATAGAGCAATTGCAGAAACGATTGACTTTAGTAAATCGGAACAATATACATTGTCCATCCGTCTTAGTACGGATGGATTTTCTTTTTCTATCTACAATCCGATTCACGATAGTTCGCTCTCTTTCTTTGAGAAGGAGGTCGAAGCTTCATTATCTCTTACAGCCAATCTCAAACGGGCTTTTCGTGAATTGGACTTTCTGAATCATACTTACAAACGGGTAAACATTCTGATGGCGGACAAGCGTTTTACCCTAATCCCCCTTGAACTGTTTGAGGATGACCAGTCCGAAATGATATTCTACCACAATCATACTCCCAAAGAAAATGAAACGGTAAAATATAATATTCTAAAAAAGAATAACGCCGTAGTCATCTTTGGCATGGACAAAAGTACTTGCCAGTTCTTATCCGCCCAATACCCTGAAGCGAGATTTTATTCACAAGCGGCTCCATTAGCAGAATATTTTTCGGTGAAAAGTAGATTAGGAAACAGTAAAAAGATATACGTTTCTATTCGCCCTAACACCATCGACTTTTTCTGTTATGAGCGTGGACATTTGCTTCTTGCCAATTCATTTGAATGCCGCGAAACAAGTGACCGAATCTACTACCTGCTCTATCTCTGGAAGCAGTTGAATTTCGATCAAGAACGCGACGAACTTCACTTGACAGGCGTATTTAATGATAAAGAAAAACTAATACAGGAGTTACGTAAATACATACAGCAAGTATTTATAATGAACCCTGCAAGCAATATTGACATGCAAGCCTTATTAACATGCGAGTAATCAGCGGAATATATAAAAGAAGAAGATTTGATGTGCCCAGAACCTTCAAGGCACGTCCGACAACAGATTTTGCCAAAGAGAATCTGTTCAATGTATTATCCAATTACATGGATTTCGAAGATAGCATTGTTGCTCTCGATCTGTTTGCCGGTACAGGCAGTATCAGTATAGAACTGGTCTCACGTGGCTGTGACCGTGTCATCAGTGTAGAAAAAGAGGGTGCCCACCATGCTTTCATCAGTAAAATCATGAAAGAAGTGCAAACAGACAAATGCCTGCCCATCCGTGGAGATGTATTTAAATTCATAAACAGTAGCCATGAACAGTTTGATTTCATTTTTGCGGACCCTCCCTATGAGTTAAAAGAATTGGAAACAATTCCGGATTTAATTTTCAAGAACAACCTACTGAAAGAGGATGGCTTGTTCGTACTGGAGCATGGCAAACAGAGTAACTTTGAAGCTCATCCCCACTTTTTAGAAAGAAGAATATACGGAAGTGTCAATTTTTCCTTCTTCAGATAGGCTGAAGGAGGTTTTCTTTATAGCAACGGAGCCAACAAACGGACTACAGACTCCATTGCTTTCTGACGTGAGGAACGTTTTTCCCAGCTCTTCAAGAAAATCTGGGTACTCTCCCGCTGATCCTGCAAGAAAATCTCCCGCATCTGCAATGCCGTCTCCATATCGTACATAAAGGCATTTACTTCAAAATTATGTTCAAAGCTACGAAAATCGAGATTGGTAGATCCCACAGTTGAAAGCATATCATCCGAAACCATTAATTTAGAATGCAGGAATCCCTTTTTATAAAAATAGACTTTAACTCCTGCACGCAAGACATCTGCCAGATAAGAACAGGAGCCTAAATGTGTTACCCGATTATCCGCATGTTCAGGCAACATCAACCGGACATCGACCCCAGCTAATGCGGCAGTCTGCATTGCACCTAAAATCTGTTCGGTAGGTAAGAAGTAAGGTGTCTGCATATAGAAATATTTCTTAGCACCGGATATAGCTACCGTCATCCCCTGCATGATTTCTTTCCAAGGACCAATCGGCTCACTCGTCACAATCTGAACTAAGGAATTACCAAAGGCTTCTATCTTAGGAAAGTAGCGTGAAGCTGTAATCAGAGTGCGATCTACGAAATACCAATCAAGCAAAAAAGTAGTTTGAAGGCCATGTACCGCTTTTCCTTCAATCAATATATGTGTATCTCTCCAAATTCCCCACGAAAAGCCACGCATATAGCGTTCGGCAAGATTCATTCCACCAATAAATCCAACACGACCATCAATCACCACAATCTTCCGGTGATTACGATAATTCACTTTACTCGTGAACAAGGGAAAACGGACCTTCAAAAAACTGCGTACCTCAATTCCGGCATCTCTCATCTCTTCGAAAAAGCGATGAGGAACATGCCAACATCCTACATCGTCGTAGATCACACGCACCTCGACTCCCGTGCGTGCCTTCTCTATCAGTACATCACGCACCAGTCGCCCCACCGGATCATCCTCAAAGATATAATATTCCATATGAATATGAAGCCTCGCCTTTTGCAACTCTCTTAACAGAGCTTGTAATTTAGAATACCCTCCAGTGTAAATATCGACCCGGTTTCCCTCGAACGGAAAAGCCTGGTTCGTATTCTGAAACAGTTGTATCAGCCGTGCATATTCCTTCGGTGTTTCACAGCAATTCTGCGCCAGATATTCTGCCATCGGTTTTTTGAGCAAACGGTCATAACTTTTCTTACCGATAATCTTCTCACGCCTTTGGCTACGCCCAAAAAAGAAATAGAAGACCAACCCTACAACCGGAAGAAACATCAGGATCAGAATCCACGCCATTGTCTTCACCGGATTACGATTGTCGAGAATCACGATGACAATCGTACCGATAATGGCCCCGAAATAAATAATGTCAAAGGCAACGGTAGCTATTACACTTGCTATGTAGTTCCAATCTATCATATTCGCCCTCCGCGGATTATACAAAGAACAAATGTATGGAAAATATCGGATACGAACAACAACTGTCCCGATTCAAAACGATAATCCCTCCGGACCGATACAAAATTAAAGAGATTTTGCATCAGTCCGGAGGGATTTGCCTGTGTTAACAAGATATCTTATTAAAAGCGGGGATGTCCGCCACCAAAGCCACCGCCGGGACCTCTACCGGGTCCACCAAAACCTCTTCTACCACTATTCATCATCTTTTCTCGAGCAGCTTTACTGCCGAAGATATTCAGACGGTAGATAAAGTGTACCATACAGTAACTATTAATACCGTTATATTCGGATACCGAACGCATATCGGCTGACAACGAACGGCTGATGTTGCTCTGTTGTCTCAAAATATCATAAACCTCAAAACTAACAGTAGCAGCACCTTTCAGCAATGACTGAGCAAGTTGTGCATTCCAGATAAGTTCGTCACGGTTCATGCTTGAGTCACGATAGCCGCGACGACTTTGATTGGCGATGTTAGTAGCCAAAGTCATTTTCCAAGGCATCGTAATATTGGTACTTGCTCCGTAAGAATACGTATAAGGTTCTTGATTATTCTCCGGACGAAGTTTATTGCGTTCGGCTGTGTAATTGATCGAACCGTTCAAAGAAAATTCAAACCAATCATTACGATAGGAACCTGTTACTCTCTCACCTAATGTCAGACCTGTACTTGTATTTCTATCATTGTTTTTCGTATCCTGATTATAAAGGAACGCCACATTATTCTGGTAATTAACATTAGTGAAAGTATTAATCGTATACTTCTTATTCTTTAAAGCTGTATTGAAACCGAACATACCGAACGCATTCCAGTTACCATTGATATTCTCCGGTCGTGTAATCAATCCACCGGTTTCTTCATTATAGCGAGTACTGTTACTGATGCTGTTTTGTGTAGCTGTAAAGCTAAAATGAGTCATGATTCCACGCTGTTTCTCTGCATTATATGTATTATAGAACAAACGCATCGTATGTGCAAAAGAAGGCTTCAATCCGGGATTACCCATACGTATATTCAACGGATTGGAGTTATCGGTTATAGGCAACAAGTTCTCCATAGTCGGCTGATTGCTACGTCCCCGATAAGTGAAACGCAACTGACTCACCTTTGAGAAACGGAAACGCAAGTCCATATTCGGTGCGAAGTTGAATACAGTACGTGTTGTATCAATCATATAGTCTCCTTTCTTATAAGACAAGGTAGAGTTCTGTGGTTGGAAAGACATGCCTACATTCAACTGATACTTCGGACGAATGAAACGCACCCCCACTGAAGCATCATGGTTATAATAACGATATTCAGCATTCTTACTCAAGCTGTCCACTGCATGAGACTCATACCCGGAGGGGAGAGCTCCCCCGATAGCCCAGTCCGGATAATCGAGCAAATCGAACGTGGTCTTGTCACTCTTGCTGTATTTATACTGAAACTGATAACTGAACTGCAAGAAAGTAGCCTTGGCAATCGGTTCACTATAAGTAACTTGGGCCGTATAGTTATAATTGCGTGTAGGAGTTGTAATATATTGATTACGGTACAGGATAGAGTCACCTCCCAAATGATTCAACAATTGATAATAGCGTGTTTCAGACTGTGTGTATTGGTCGTTATCATTATTTCCATAACCGAAGACCCCACGGAAAGTCAGGTTACGACCTCTATTATTCAATTTCCGGTTAACCTGCAAAGTGGCATTTCCCGACAAGCTATTCCCTTTAGACAGCGAAGCACTGTTAGTAGCATTTACACGGATATCTTTCAAGGGATCATCGGAAAGATTGTCAAAATTCAGATAATCATTCGGATTTGCCACCAAATTGAAAGGATCTTCATTGAAGGTTCCCGATTCCGAGAGAGAAGCATTATTGGTTCTTCCATAAGAAAAATTCGGGCGAAAAATAATGTTTGTCAACGTATCCGGTTTCCACTCCATACGAAAGTCAGCATTCACGTTTGTCCCCTTATTCCGGTTCTTATTATTCGAATTAGAATATGAATTACCATTCTGAAGAAAACGCTCGGAAGAATTGATGCTTGAGATGTCAGCATCCTGGAAGTTATATCGTACACTACCTCCCAGTTCGAGCTTGTTGGTCTGAGTCGCAAAGTTGGCACCCAACATTTTAGTAGCATTCAAACCATTGTTACTACGCCAGCGCGGACCGCCTCCCCCTCCGGAGAATCCCTGATCATTTACATTATTCGCCGAGCCTATAATGGAGAACTGGGTTTTATCGACAAAGCGGTTCAGCATCATTCGTCCAGTATAGCGGTCTTTAGTACCGGCTCCCAAATCTGCATTGCCGAACCATCCCTGATTCATTCCTTTTTTTACAGTCAAGTCGAGTACCGTTTCTTCTTCACCGTCATCAATCCCCGTCACACGTGCCAGATCCGACTTTTTATCATAAGTTTTCAGCTTATCGACCATGTCTACCGGAAGATTCTTCAAACCGGTTTTCACGTCTCCACCGAAAAACTCCTTACCATCAACCATAATTTTCTTCAGATCCTTACCATTGATTTTTACATTACCGTCATCATCAATTTCAGCGCCCGGAAGTTTCTTGACCAATTCTTCCAGCATAGCCCCCTCAGGTGTACGGTAAGCACTGGAATTGTACATTAACGTATCTTCTACAACCGTCACTTGCGGAGCTTCTGCTACCACAACCGCTTCTTGCAGCATGACAGCATCAGTTGCCAGTTCAATATTCCCCATTTTTTTTGCAGGAACATTAGCTGTTAGCTGCACAGGAATAATTTTGGTGACATACCCGATGAAAGATACTTTAAGCAGATATTTTCCCGGTTTCTGCTTGGATAAAGAAAAGTAGCCTTGTGTCGAAGTGGTCATACCCGCTACCTGAGCACTGTCAGGGAGAGATAATAACTGCACAGCAGCGAGTTCGACCGGTTCCTTCGTACCGGCCTCTATTACACGGCCCGATACGGTTACAATTTTGTTTTGCGCATAAGTGGATAGGGTAGCTGTCAGCAGCAACACCGTCCAGATCAATAGTTTCTTCATTTGCCTGTAGGTTGAATAATAACAATCGTTTGTTTGACAACCTTCAAGGCAAAAGGTTTAATTTAAACACAATTATCTTTTAAAGATTTTATCGATTCGCGCTTTTTGCATACCAAATTCAAGGCAGAGCACATTGATAATAAGAAAAATAAGAAAAGAAGAGGTATCTACGGTCATGATATCTCCCGTTGCTACCCGATAAAGCATCCCGCCAAACAAAAAAAGTACAGTCAGAAAAATAGCATTACGAGTAGCTTTGTTCCGTATAATCTCTGTCTCACGACCTTCATTACGTGATAAAGCAAAAATAATCATCATTGCTCCCAATATCATCAGCAGCTTAATACACTCTTTATAAAATAATAAGTTACTGTCCGTTACCATTCCCTGCATCAATAACAGGAATGGAATAAACATAGAAATAACAAGAATCACATATCCTAAAGGACGACAGAATACAGGTAATAATGCTTTCATCTTATCTAAATTTAATGTCACAAAGATAGCTTTTTCTCATAAACAGAACCCCATGTTTTACATTTTTAAGTGCTAAGTTTCACTATTTATCTCCGAACTCCTATCTTTGCAGTACATAAAAAAACATTGAACCATTATGAGTAAACAAGAAGTCATCCTTTGTGAAGATCTGGAAAGCAGTCTTAAACGTGCCATCGACAACTGCCCACACGACCGCCTGTTCATTCTCACTGACGATCATACTCACCATCTCTGCCTCTCTCAACTGGCAGGCTTATCAGTCCTGAAAGATGCTGTAGAAATCACTATCGGAGCCGAAGACGTACATAAAACACTCGAAACCCTGGCCTCTGTCTGGCAGGTATTAAGTGAAAAAGGCGCCACCCGTCACTCGCTCCTCATCAATCTCGGGGGCGGAATGGTCACTGATTTAGGTGGATTTGCAGCCGCAACCTTCAAACGCGGCATTGCCTATATCAATATTCCCACCACCTTGCTGGCAATGGTAGATGCTTCTGTTGGCGGGAAAACCGGCATTAATTTCAACGGATTGAAAAACGAGATAGGTGCCTTTGCACCGGCAGCAAGTGTATTAATCGAAACAGAGTTTCTCCGTACACTCGATGCACATAATTTCTTTTCAGGATACGCCGAGATGCTAAAACACGGCCTGATCAGCAACACCTCCCATTGGGCTGAACTACTTGCATTCGATACGGAGAAGATGGATTACGGATATCTGAAAAAATTGGTAGGTCACTCCGTACAAGTGAAAGAAGATATAGTGAAACAAGACCCATTCGAACATGGCATCCGTAAAGCATTAAACCTGGGACATACCGTAGGACACGCCTTTGAAAGTCTGGCACTTGCCGAAAATCGTCCGGTTCTTCACGGATATGCCGTAGCTTGGGGCATTGTTTGTGAACTCTATCTGTCACATCTCAAAGCCGGCTTCCCGAAGGATAAAATGCGCCAGACCATCCTATTCATAAAAGATAATTATGGAGCTTTCCCGTTCGACTGTAAGCAATACGATCGTTTATACAAATTCATGCAACATGATAAGAAAAACAATGCAGGTGTCATAAACTTCACACTTCTGAAAGAAATCGGCGATATAAGTATCAACCAGACAACGGACAAAGATACTATTTTCGAAATGTTCGACTTCTATCGGGAGTGCATGGGTATGTAAAGCAGGCATCGTGACAGAGGTATCCACTTCCGATCATGAATAAATGAAGTACCACATAAGAAGCATAAGACGAATCGGCAGATTGCGAAAATCACAACTAATACGAATGACCACCCGCCTTAACAATCCCAAGGGGTATCAGGACATATTAGTATAATACATTATTTACTAATCATTTAAATGGATAGTGATCTGTTCTCCAAACCTTTGTTTTAACACAATGTTAAAACAAAGGTTTGGTCGATAAAAGACTTGTTCTCTAACGTCAAGAAACAAATCTTTTGCAAAGAAGAGTTTTATTATCTCATATTCAGATTAACAATGTTAATGGATCGTTTCACCCAAAACCTCTACTCTCTAAGCATGAAAAATGCTATAAAGGAGAAATAAATCATCCGAATATTTTGCTTATTAAAAATAAAATTCTACTTTTGCACTCGCAATTCGGGATGTAGCTCAGCCCGGTAGAGTACGCGTCTGGGGGGCGTGTGGTCGCAAGTTCGAATCTTGTCATCCCGACGAATTGAATGAAATAAGGAGTTAAGAATCAAACTTAACTCCTTTTCTTTTTATCTGATAGTTTGATTCTCATTTTTACCGTTACAACACCTACACTGCAAATAGAGAAAAAGCAGAACGTTGAATATTCAATGCAATTCCCCTGATTATTTCCACATATTACTCAGTATCTCAAGTTTTTTTCTATCTTTGCCCCAAATAAAACAGCATCCGGAAAATAAACGGGGTATGTCCATTATAAATGGATACTTCGCATAAAAACACAAAATAAAAATCGTCTTATTAACAAGAAAACTCAAACAAAAATGAAACGCATTGTTTTTTTAGATTATGTACGCGTATTCGCGTGCTTCCTCGTTATGATCGTACACGCCAGTGAAAATTTCTACGGTGCCGCCGGATCCACAGATATGGCCGGACCGCAATCTTATTTAGCCAGTGAGGCAGACCGCTTGTGGGTAGCTGTATACGATGGCTTTTCACGCATGGCAGTACCATTATTCATGATTGTCTCCGCCTTTCTTCTTGCTCCGATGAAAGAAGAACAAACTACATGGCAATTTTATCGCCAGCGATTCCTTCGTATCATACCACCATTTTTCATATTCATGGTATTATACAGCACCTTGCCAATGTTGTGGGGACAGATAAACGGAGAGACATCATTAACAGATCTGTCGCGGATATTCCTGAACTTCCCGACACTGGCCGGACACCTGTGGTTCATGTATCCTTTAATCAGTCTTTATCTATTCATACCTATAATATCTCCATGGCTGAGAAAAGCCTCGGCAAAAGAAGAACGTTTCTTCATCGGATTGTTTCTGTTATCAACATGCATACCCTATCTCAACCGTTGGTGCGGTGAAGTATGGGGACAATGTTTCTGGAACGAATATCACATGCTATGGTACTTCTCAGGCTATTTAGGTTACCTCGTGCTGGCACATTATATACATACTCACCTTACGTGGAGTCGTTCGAAACGTTTCATCATAGGAACCATTTCAATGGTTATAGGAGCTGTATTAACCATCTATTCATTCTATAGCCAGGCTATACCTGGTGAAATTCTTTCTACACCCGTAATAGAAATAGGATGGGCCTTCTGTACAATCAACTGTGTACTGCTCACAGCGGGTACGTTCCTCATGTTTACGTGCATCAATAACTCAAAAGCTCCACGAATCATAACAGAAATGTCAAAGCTCAGCTACGGTATGTATCTGATGCACATATTCTGGCTCGGATTATGGGCTACAGTCTTCAAACATACACTGGCATTTCCTGCTGTCGTTGCCATACCATGTATCGCTGTTAGTACATTCATCTGCTGCTTCGTAACTGCAAAGATTATCTCATTCATCCCAGGCAGTAAATGGATAATAGGATAAATATCCGCTATGGGAACTGTTACAAAATTGAATGTTGCAAATACCATAGGGTACAAATCAGATAACTAATAATCAGAGATATACAATTCTCTGAATCAGATCATTTTTTTATTCTAAAAACAAATAACAGTGAGCCCCTGTCCGGAATACACCTGACAGGGGCTCAACTCTGAATATATAAAGATAAAAAGTATAGATACTTCAGATTCCGTTTTCATCGCCTCATATTGCTGACGAGTAATAGCATCCCGTTCCAACATGTTCTGATAACGTTTATATTCGTGGCTGGCGGAAGAGCGGAAGTTTGGTTAGTATACCCTGAAAGGGCTCAAAACGGGGCTTTCTGTATTTCTGTTTCATTCGTCTCGTGGAACTTTATGCTCCATCCGAGGGACAAAGTTACCAAAAGCAAGATTCAGGTGGGAACGGAAGAGATTATTTTCTTCATACAGCCTCTCCGAAAACCAAGAAAGGGAGCCAAGCACGCAGCTAAACTCCCTCTCTTTATTCAGGTTACTGTCTTATTTCTTATAAACTTTCAAATTTGTTATCTTACTATCAAACTTCCCGGCTTTCTCTAATGGGAAAACCAAAGTACGGACATAATTCATAGAATCCTTTCCGGCATTATAGTAAAGTTTCTGAGTATTCATTTCCTCTACCACCTGACCGTTGATAAGCAAGCGGGTCGACTTATTGTCACCACTGATACCGATGGTCGCTTTCTCACCTTTGTGAATACGGTGACTAAAGGTATTCAAATAACCGTCACGGGCAAAACCCAACATACCGCGGATCGGATCGGAAAGATAAAATACGGCATCCGGCGAACGGAACAGTTCCGTACCCTTTGCTTCGTCGGCTCCGTCAATGTCGAATGTTACCAGATAGTCGTATCCGATTTCGCGATGGGGTGTCTTGCTACCCGGAGCAACGGAAGCCTGTTCATACACCAATCCCGGTGCTGTACCGATACGCCCGAGTTGGTTCACACCCGGAGCCTCACTGAGGACATTGCGTTGTTTGTCGAAGTCGGCATAGGGAACAGACGTATCTTTTCCTGTCCACATCTTCACAGCCAAGGTCTGCAAAGCCGGATAAACACGGTGGTGAATATCTTTTGTCGAGATACCGTTGCCTACATGATCGTTCCATACGGCAAACATACCACCGAGGATAGAAGGGTCTTTCTCCGGGAAAACTGCTTTGCCGATGTGTACAGGAGTCCAGTTCTCATACAGATACTTCGTGTTCAGGTAGTCATA
Organism: Bacteroides fragilis; assembly: GCF_019583405.1. Taxonomy (GTDB): domain Bacteria; phylum Bacteroidota; class Bacteroidia; order Bacteroidales; family Bacteroidaceae; genus Bacteroides; species Bacteroides fragilis_B. The sequence continues at coordinate 222,685 of NZ_SZUU01000006.1, forward strand.
ATAGTATCCGGCAGCCGGAACGATGTATACCAGCCCATCAGGAATACTGATCAGCTTATATCCCTGCTCGATCATGTCTTTCGGATTGGCATAGCCATTGTACCAGGCACTCATGATCACATTCTCCGATTTCACCGGTGTATCACCTTTGGCATGTGTCAGTGCTCCCCATACACAAGCCTGTTTGCCAAAGCTCTCTACATAGCGGATGTAGTGGTCAGTGAAAGCACGGAACTTCTCTACCACATCTTTCTTCTTATTAGAATATTCATCAGTACCGATATGCACTTTCTTTCCACGGAATACCGGTTCATCTCCTTCCAGATATTCTTTAAAGAGACCATCCATAAACTTATAGGTTTCAGGATTGAACAAGTCGAGGTGATCCATGCCATATTCTTTGCTGCCGATCTCCGGTTTATAATGTGTAAAAGCAAGGGTATGTGCCGGAGCATCAATCTCGGGAATGATCTCTACATAAAGATTCTCAGCCAGCTTTTGCAAGTCGATAAATTCACGTTTGGTGTAATATCCATCTTCGGCAGCCAGTCCGGGATACGTATCCGACTCCAGACGGAACGCAGCATAAGTCTTCGACCAATCATGTTCAAAATACTGCTTAAAGCCATTATCATTCAAGTGAATCTGCAAAGTATTCATCTTGTAATAAGCCATGATCTTCACATAGTCCTGAAGGAAAGCAAGAGGAATAAACTTACGTCCGCAGTCTATCATGAAGCCACGCACGGCATAGTCAGGAAAATCGCGCAAAGTTCCTTTCGGGAACTGGTGGTTTTCACTTTGTTCCGCAATCTGGAGCAAAGTACGGGTTCCCCAATATACGCCTATGCTTTCGGGAGCAGTCAGCAAGATACGGTCGGTTACTTTTACCGTATAACCTTCTTTACCCAACTTTTTATCTGAGCGGATGGCAAGGATCACATCGCCGGCTCCGCCTTTGCCCTGTACCACTTCGGGTTTATAGCCGAACATTGTTTCACAATCATCGGCCAGCATACGGGCTATGCGCAACAGTTCCGGCTGATTGGCGGGACAGACAATCTTTGTAGCTTCGGTAGGCACAAACACTCCTTCGGCACCTTTCCACTCTTTCAGTTCGGGAATCACAAAAGGTTTGGGATTAACAACTGCACTGATGCCGGGACAAACCAGGCATAGTGCCACAAGAATCATAAAGAATCGGTTAACAAGTTTCATATCGTGTCGTTATAAAAGGGTTAATTCAACCGGACATCCGATTGCGGAACCAAAAGTAATGCAAATCTATCGATTGTACAACATTCTGTTCAAAATAAAAGAAAGTTGGCACCCCGGCAGACAAAATCACATATCCGCTGAAGTACCAACACGGGGTCTTTGTTTCCGCTGAAACAGTGACCTCATCACAAACAAAACAAACATCAAGCTGATGGCAAACACCAACTTGCTACAGAAGTCCTTCTCAGGGAACCTCACGGTCACTCATCCGTAGATTTTAAATATGATTATCGGACAAATTGGGGATAGTAAACCAGAAAGTCGATCCTTCTCCAACTTCCGATTCCACTCCAATCGTCCCGTGCATACGCTCAATAATAATTTTACATAGGGACAATCCCAGTCCAAGCCCTTGGGTAAAGCTATCAAGTTTCACAAATCGTTCAAATATCACTTCCTTTTTATCGTTAGGAATGCCGCATCCGGTATCCGTCACATAAAACCTAATTTGACCATTCTCTTTCTCTTGATAACCCCAACGAACGGTCCCCTTTGTTGTAAATTTAATAGCATTATCCAATAAGTGCTCCAATATCTGTATCAGCCTGTCCCGATCTGTATAGATGTGAGCACTCGATTGCTCCCGATCCCAAGCCAAAAGCAGATCACGTGCTTCCGCTTTGAGGCCATATATCTGTTCTATCTCTTTCATCAATGGATCAAGAGCAACATCCGAACTGACTATATCCATGATACCCGACTCAATATTGGAGAGATCAATCACGTCATTCATCAATCGCAAAAGATGCCCAGTATTACTCTGTATCAATCCAATATACTCTTGCTGTTCTTTTTCGTTATCTACGATAGAGAGCAAGGATGCAAAGCCGACAATCGCATTCAAAGGTGTACGTATCTCATGATTCATATTAGCAATCAATGCCGCTTTGAGCCGATTGGCTTCTTCCGCCTTCTCCTTGGCTACTGTCAGTTCTTCTTCCAGAACTTTTCGCTTGGTAATCGACATCAGCGTTCCCTCTACTGTCAGCACTCTGCCATTCGCATCGACCTTCCCGGGAATAGCATGCATCTCCAACCATTCCAATGCCAATCCACCTCTCTTTTGGGCCCAAAAACGAAGTTCTACCACCACTTTACCCACTTTACCCTTCAGTAATCTCCGACAGGCCTCAATAACCCGAAGGCGATCCTTCTTGTATATACCTCGATAAACGCGCGCTATAGAAACCGGAAATGAATTATTGTGAAATATTTCCCACCCTACAGGGTCATCTGAGGGACGAGCATCAAACCAGACCATATGCTCTGCCAGTCCCCATTTCCATGGGAAAACCTCCGCAACTCCAAGAGTCATCAACAACTTACGGTTCACTTTATCCAGCATCCTCCGGGTCCGCAACAACTCAATTTGTTCTTCTTGTTTCATTCAGACATTATTTATTGATACATACGATATTCTGTAAGCGTCATCCCTGTGTGTTTTCTAAAAAAACGCCCCAATGACGACTGATTCGCAAAATTTGTCTTAATAGATATTTCTTGTATATTCATAGTAGAATTCTTCAGCATGGCTTTGATCTCCAATATAGCATACTCTACAATCCAATCTTTTGCCGTTTTTCCGCTCGCCTCTTTTATTACCATTGACAGATACTTCGAAGTGATACACAACTTGTCGGCATAGAAAGCGACATCCTTGTGTTCCCGATAATGCTGCATAATCAAACAGAAAAAATCGTGCGCCAGTTTACTCTTACCCATATCCGAACCTCCTTTCATCAAATGAGAGTTACTGTAATATTCGTTATAGATATCCAGATAGAAGATTCTCAGCAATAACAACACGGACTCCCTCCTGAAAAAATGGGTAGGATCCTTTGCCCGTTGTGAGAGTGATTCGTAAAAAAGCTTGAACCGTTCAATCTCTTCTTTTGTTAATTCATGCCAATAATGGCTTCTCATGTAAACAAAGAAAAGAGGAGAAAAGCGATTGAATCCACTTAACGTATCATCAAAGAGCGCACGCGACAGCACAACTATATCACAAAGAAAATCACTGCTCAACTCGGTTATCGAAACCAATTGCCCAGGCAGAATAACTGCCAGTTCGTTCTTCGTAAGAATGTGGATATTGTCAAAGATACAAACCTTAGCGGTCCCTCTCAAACATAAAATAATCATTCCGGCTTCAGTATAGGAAGGAGCAGAGGTCACACGAATGTGCTTCATATTCTCACAAACCATGAGTTCATCCCCCAATAAAGTCGTGGCATAACTATCTGTTATCAATTTCTCACTATCCCTGTTTGGCATCAGAATTCTTTCATTGTTGATACAAAAGTAAAATAACTATGCTAACCCCGTTACCGCACAAGACTTTTGGTATCACAATACGGAAATATGGGGGCTCTTCTTGACATTTTTTTATAAACAAAATGTCTATAAGCCTATAAACAACCTATTCCACATCTGTTTGTTCGCCCTGTTAATGTATATTGGATTCCGTTCATATCTTTAATATTTTAAGAAAGGGATAGGGACGGAAAAGAATAGATTTCCTATTTTTGCAACCAAATATAACTATAGCAACAAAGATCATGCGTTATCTACTCTCAGCGCCTTCGCACATAAAGGCCACCATCCAGCTTCCGGCGTCAAAAAGTATCAGCAACCGTGCGCTTATCATCCATGCACTGTCGAAGGGCAATGACGTGCTTTCGAACTTGTCCGACTGTGACGACACAAGGGTCATGGTCAAGGCTCTGACAGAGGGCGGGGAAGTAATCGACATCCTTGCCGCGGGAACGGCTATGCGCTTCCTGACAGCCTATCTGAGCAGTACGCCGGGCACTCACATCATCACCGGGACGGAACGGATGCAGCAGCGTCCCATACAGATATTGGTGAACGCCTTGCGGGAACTGGGAGCCAGTATCGAATATACCCGCAACGAGGGTTTCCCGCCCCTGCGGATCGAAGGGGCACCGCTGGCCGGCAACGAAATTACATTGAAAGGCAACGTGAGTTCACAATACATTTCGGCCTTGCTGATGATCGGGCCGATCCTGAAAAACGGTTTGCAGCTCCGGCTGACAGGTGAGGTCGTCTCGCGCCCGTATATCAACCTGACCCTGCAACTGATGAAGGACTTCGGTGCATCGGCCCGGTGGACGTCGGACCAGAGCATCTCGGTCGAACCGGAACCTTACCGCTGCGTCCCGTTTACCGTAGAGAGCGACTGGAGCGCAGCCTCTTACTGGTATCAGATGGCTGCCTTATCTTCCGAAGCGGATATTGAACTGACCGGACTGTTCCGCCACAGCTATCAGGGCGACAGCCGGGGAGCGGAGGTATTTGCCCGGCTGGGAATAGAAACCGAATATACGGAAGAAGGCATACGGCTGAGAAAAAACGGCAGTTATGTCAAACGGCTGGACGAAGATTTCGTCGACATTCCGGATTTGGCACAGACGTTTGTCGTGACTTGTGCGTTACTCGATGTCCCTTTCCGGTTCACCGGGCTACAAAGCCTCAAAATCAAAGAGACAGACCGCATCGAGGCCCTCAAAGCGGAAATGAAGAAACTGGGGTATGTGTTACACGACGAGGATAACAGCATTCTGTATTGGAACGGCGAACGCATAGAGCCGCAGGCATGTCCCGTTATAAAGACGTATGAAGATCACCGCATGGCCATGGCTTTTGCCCCGGCAGCGATTCATTATCCGACAATACAGATCGATGAGCCGCAGGTCGTATCCAAGTCATATCCCGGATATTGGGACGATTTACGCAAAGCCGGTTTTATGATCGAGGCGCATGTCACAGAAAGCTGAATACGGAAACATCTCCAGCCCCATCACAGAGCACCTCCCAAGACCGATTCCGGTAAAAAGTAAACCCTGCCTCCACAAAGTTCCGACTTCGGGAGGCAGGGTGCAATAACTTCAAGAATAATCAACATCAGGAGCTGCAGAGCGGTTTCTTTTGCAGCCGGACCAATGTTCATTATCTCAACGGCTCCATCCGGAAGGAATAGCTGTAAACCGTATCTTTCCGTATCTCATAATGGGGACGGGGTCCGGGTCCGCAACTGGCGTTGCCCAATCCCCTCTGAATGCAGTCCAGATTGAGAACAACCTCCGCACGGCGAATGTCGGGCAAATCGTGCCCATACTTCACTTGCCACAGATCTTTGTCCGTATAGTGCTGAGCACTGAAGTCAACCGCATCCGTTGCGGTGATCCTAAGCCCTTTCCCCCGGTCGTCGGTCAGTGACAACCAACGAGTATCCGTACGTCCACCCATTGTTTGCGCACGTGCATAATGTTCCGCCATATCTGTGACAGTCGTTTGGTAACGCCCGATATAGGCGGCATTCTTCCGGTCACGGTAATTCTCCATCGGGCCACGACCGTACCACTCGACTTGTTCTAACGAGGGATTGAGGAACATCTGCAAAGCCAGACGGGGAAGGTCAAAGTTACTACCTGTTGTAAAGTCGGCTGCCACATCGACCACACCATTACTGTAAACCTGATATCTGATGGTATAAGGAACGGTTACTTTCCCTACTTTCACTTCTATTTCCGAAAGGATGGATGCCGACTTTCCGTCCTCTGCCATCTTCCAGTCAAAACCACGCAGCGTAATCACTGGCTGAATCCATTCACGAGGATCATTGTTAATAGAACGATACCAGTTCAGTGACGGTCCTTGCTGCCGATGTATCAGGTTCCGCCCGTCATATCGGAGAGCAATCATCATGCCAGTCTTCGAATCAAACGACACTTCGGTTCCCGGAGCACGGAAACGGATATACTGCCGCTCTTCTATGACCTGCAAAGGCTCTGAAGGTTCCGGCATTTCGGATTTGCGTTTCTTCTCCTTCAGCAAGAACTGTTCCGTTGCCACTACATGTCCGGCTTTAGCCCATACGCAGTCACTTTTCAGTTTCACTTCCAGGTTAATGTGATAATCGGCATCTTCTGTCAAGTGGCGGAGGAAAGGAATATGAATCGTGCGGTGCTCGCCCGGCTTGCCGTCAGGCAACCCGAACTCTTCTTCCGCAACAGGCACCCCGTCTTTGAGGATGACATAACGCAGGTTGAAATGACGCATATTCAGGAATGAATAATGATTGCGCAACCCCACATTGTTCTCTCCCACTTCTTCAAAAGTCATATATTGGTATACCTTTTTCACTTCCCATAACTTAGGAGTAACCCTACGGTCGGGTGTCACCAGTCCGTTACAACAAAAGTCATTGTCGTTGGGACGATCACCGAAGCTGCCCCCGAAATAATAACGGTCCGGCGCTTCTCCGGGTTTGTTGATGCCCTGGTCCACCCAGTCCCAGATGCAACCTCCGATCATGCGTTTAGACTGATTGGCAATGTAGTCCCAATATTCTTCCAGGTTACCGACGGCATTTCCCATGGCATGTGCATACTCACATAGAAAGAAAGGTTTATTGCGCGGCTCGTTGTCCTGAGCTATCATACTTTCGATGGATGGATACATCCGTGAGTCCATATCGGCAACGTCATTCATTCCTTCATAATGGATGAACCGTGCGTCAATCTCTCTGGCAGCCTGATAAGCGGCCTCGAAATTGGGTCCTCCGCCCGATTCATTCCCCATCGACCAGAAGATAACGGAAGGATGATTCTTATCCCGTTCCACCATACGTACCACCCGGTCTACAAAGGCTTCTTTCCAACTTTCCCGCTTGGTCAGCATCATGTTGCCATGACATTCCAGATCGGCTTCGTCCATCACGTAAAGTCCATAGTAGTCAAACAGAGCATACATCTTCGGATCATTCGGATAATGACTGGTACGAATGGTGTTCAAGTTGAAACGCTTAAAGAGAAGAATATCCTCTATCATGCTTTCTACAGGCACCGCTTTACCGAAACGGGGATGAATGTCGTGACGATTGGCACCCTTGAACAACACCAATGCATCATTGATATACACTTTATTGTCACGTATTTCAATTTTGCGGAAACCATATTGTTGGGTAGTTGCCTCGAGCACCTTGCCGGAAGCATCCAGCAATTCCAGATTCACAGTATACAGATAAGGTGTTTCGGCGCTCCAGAGTTGGGGATCACGAATACTTGCTTTTGCAGGCAGACAGATCTCTTTTCCGGCAGCCAGGTTACCGACCGCAGTTGTAAACGTACGCAAAGTTTTGCCATCGGCATCCAGCAGCCCTATGCGTACGGAGGCATTCACAGCAGACTTGCCATAGTTCTTCACGTCTGCTTTGACACATAAGTCAGCCTTGTCGAAACGGTCACTAATGACAGAAGTAAGATGCACGTCGCGCAGGCGAAGTTTCGGAGTCGCCACCAGATAGACATCCCGGTGGATACCGCTCAGGCGGAACATATCCTGGTCTTCCAGATAGCTGCCGTCACTCCAGCGATACACTTCGACCGCCAATATGTTTTTACCCGGCTTCACATACTGTGTGATGTTGAACTCGGCATCATTGTTGGCACCCTGACTATACCCGACTTTCTTACCATTGATCCACAGATACATAGCACTGTACACTCCATCGAAGTGGATAAACACTTCTTTATTCTTCCAGTCGGCCGGCAGAGAGAATTCCCTCCGATAGGAACCTACCGCATTAGGCTCTTTCTCTACCGTATATCCTCTCTGTCCCTGTATAAAGGGTGGATTGTTGCGTATCGGATAGGTGATATTGGTATAGATGGGGGTGCCGTATCCCAGCATCTCCCAATTGGAAGGAACCGGAATCTCTTTCCAGGCAGACACGTCATAGCCCGGTTTATAGAAATCCACCGGACGTTCAGAAGGTTGCTTTACCCAATGAAACTTCCAGTCACCATTGAGCAACAGATAACGGGAAGAGTGATTGCGTATCCAAGGACGGGTGTACGAAGGATCGCCCTTCATCTCTTCCGTATCGGCAAAGGGGACAAACGTGGAACGCCCTTCTTCTTTGTTAACGGCAAATATCCGTTCATTCTCCCAGTCATTATCACTTCGGGTTTTAAAAGCCTCAGCCACCACTTTCAGATTCGATTTCACGATTTTCCATTGCTGGCTTATTTTCTGCGCATCCGGTTTGAGCTGGTAAACCGGCTCGGCCACAAGGCCGGCATCCGGGAAGCCCAGATTATAACCACTCGCTACACTGGTGAACAAATAATTCCCATTGGGTAAAGCCGTGATACGCCATTGCTGATTGGGATTTTCTTTATTTGGGTCCCATTGGATGACCGGACACTCCTTGCTCCCATTGCCGCTATTGTCGATTCCCAGTTCAGTGAGCGGACTGACAATGGAATAGCAGCCATTACCGCAAGGAATCAGATTCCAGACCTGCGACTCTTTATGGGGTTCCTTTTTAGAAATAAATATCTTACCACCTAAATCCAGACTCTCCTGATTGTCCAGGACAAGCCCGTTCTGGGTATGGATCTCGTAGCTTTGCTTCGGATCGAACTCCTGGGCACGAACCATTCCTACTGTCGACCACAGAGCAACGCTTACCAGAAACAGATGTTTAAAATTTAGCATACTATTGATATTAAGAAAAGGCAGGGAAGAAAACCAAGGGCTGTATCCGCCAACAAAACGTATGTCTGCCTGTGTGATACAGCCCAAACCTATATTCAACCCAACTACCTATTGTTTTTACTGAAATAAAGCCGATTGTTTGTACACTCCGAATGTATGGATAGCAGGACAGGCAAATCCGTCGAGGATACGAAGACGTACCTGTTTGGCTTTTACCGGTTCGAAACGTACGATCCATTTATACCCCACCGTCTGCTTATCGGTTGCTTCCGGTATCGGGGTCCAGTTACGGCCATCATTAGAGTACTCCACACTCCACTTCGTCGTGCGGTGTCCCAATTCGATCACTTCCTGAATCATCAGGCAGTCAAACTCTGTCTGCCGGGAAAGGGTGAAAACGATGTCCGAGGTCTTGGCTCCGTCCCGGCCGGCAAAATAAGTTTCCTTATTGTTGTCCGTCAGGAACTCCGGACGGAATTTACCTCCGCGTCCGTTCGTTGCTTTCACCTTGGCCTTAGCCAGCAGATTGTTCCCGAAGGTTTCGTCCAATCCCTGCTTCAGCAAGGCAGCATGAAGTGAATCGGTAGGATGAATCAATCCGCGACGATCAGGTGGGAAGTTGAGCAGCAACACGCTGTTGTGACCGACAGAAGTGCAATAAATGTCCCAAAGTTCCTTTACGCTTTTCACGCGGCTGTCTTCCTCTGCATGATAAAACCAACTGGGACGAATGGATACATCGGTCTCGGCCGGGATATAAGCGTCGCCGCCTTTTACTCCCTCGTTCAGTCCTTCGTAATTTTTCCACTCATCTTTGATGCATACAGAGTCGGTAGTCGACCAGCAAGGATCACCGGCTTTGCCCGATTCGTTCCCCATCCAGCGCACATCTGCAAAAGGATACGAGTTCTTGGTCCCGAAAATGACACAGTCCGGTTGCTTCTCTCGCACAATCTTATACCAATGAGTATAGACGGGAGTAGTCAGTTCGTCTGCTCCGGCACCGTCCCACCAAGTTTCCCAGACTTTTCCATAGTCACCCATCAGCTCTTCCAACTGGTGACCATAATACTGCTTGTACTTCTCCGTAGTATAAAGAGGAGAAAGATGTTCGTGCCGGTCGTGCGGACCCAGATAGATGCCCGCTTTGATGCCATACTCCTCGCAAGCATCCACAAACTCGCGCACAACGTCTCCCTTTCCATTCTTCCAGGCAGAGTTCTTCACCCCATAATCCGTATATTTACTGGGCCAGAGGCAAAACCCATCGGCATGTTTGGCTGTAATGATGGCACTGGGGATACCGGCCGACTGAAGGGTACGCATCCACTGCCCGCAATCGAGGGCCGTAGGATTGAATATAGCTGCCGGAGCACGTCCGTCCCCCTCGTTTACATACTCCTCAAAGGTATTGATCCCGAAGTGAAAGAAAGCGATCATCTCACGGTTATACCACTCTACCTGTCGCGCACTGGGAGTCAGTCCGTAGGGTTCGGGAGCTTTTTGCCCCCATACAGGTCCCGCTACAGCAGCGATTCCCGCCGCTAAAAAGAAATTTCTTAGATTCATGTGTTCGTCTATTTTACAGTTTTGTATATCAGAATAAATTAAGTTCGCTGACCGTCACATGTGGTCCGCCGTTCACGGCCGTAATGGTCACTTTCAGGTAGCGTCCATCTACAGCAGCGGGCAGGAAGGATCGGAACTCACCCTGTGCCGGAATATCTTTAAACTTAGCGGCTACCGTCCAGGTGGCATTATCATCGCTCACTTCCACAGTCACCTCTTTCGGCCCGTCATATCCCTCTTCACGTGCCTGGCAAGCAAATCCCTGGATATGGGTTGTTTTCTTCAGGTCAATAACAATCCAGTGAGGTGGTTGCGGATGCTGAGTGCTCCAGTCGGTACCCCAGAAAGTATTCAGATCGCCATCCAGACAAGCTTCTTTCAGTCCGCTGTGTCCCCAATCGCCCTCTTTCGGTTCTTCGGACGAAGCACTCAATGCTTCCCATCCGGTGCGGTCGAGCAACTCCATATTGCTGGCATCCATCGATCCTCTGAAGATGAAGTAGATGGTCTGGCAACAATGATCGGCTGCCGCTCCCTCCACCGAAGTAATGCTTATGGGCAACAGATACTCCTTGAACGCCTCGATGTTACCTTTTGCATGAACCGTGATTGCGGCGTCCTCAGACTTCGGTGTCCCGGCTTTTACCAATACTTCTTCAGTCAGGTCGTAAGCGGCTTCCGGCAGCAGTTCATATTCGGTTCCGTTCTTCGCGTTATACTCGTCTACCTTACCCGGATCGGCTTGCAGATGTACCACAGCATCATTAGGCAGCCCGTATTCGGTCAGTTGCGGATAGGTTTCGGGAGTAACGGCCACATTAAAGATCTGCACATACGGCTCGTCTTCAATGTAGAAATTGGCTTTCACGGCAGTTCCCGCATCGGGTATGTAGATGGTCAGGTCGCTGTCATTGTCACTGCATCCCACTGTGCAGCAGAATCCGGCAGCCAGAATGGCTGCCTTCAGTATGTTCTGTTTCATGATTCTTCTCATTTTAAATGTTTATTCCCATCCGGGATTATTGGGTAACAAATTCGGATTCATCGTTGTCTCGTCGATAGGCAACGGATGCAGATAAAGTTTATCGTCCCATTTGCGGGTTGTCCTGTCCGGATAAACAATCAGCAGATTGTCCTGCGTCAATTCACGAGAGAAGGAGTCATACTGCTCTTTCAGCTTATCCGATACTTTCATTCCAAGCATACTCTTCGGTGCTTCCAGCAGCTTGCCGGCTTTCCAGCGTACAATGTCATCCCAGCGGAAACCTTCGCCTACCAACTCGACTGCACGCTCGCGACGGATTTCATAAAGCAACGGAGAGAGTTCATAACCATAATCCGGCCAGTTCGGATCGGTGAAGCCGACATTTACTTTCAGATGCGGCATCTCCACACGGTCTCTCAGCTCATTGACAGTCAGGTCCAATACCTCCTGCGTGCATTCACCCAGTTCGGCTTTCGCTTCGGCATAGTTCAACAGCACCTCGGCATAACGGAAGATAAACACATCCAGTGTAGACTGCCCGATGTTCCACTGTTCGGGATCGGTAGAGTGATACTTCATCACGTAATATCCGGTAGTACAATATTTGGTATCTATTATGGGAAGGGCATTGAACTGCTCCGTACCGTCGCTCAGCACCTTAAAAGGAAGTTCCGGATTATCGATCGTCTGGCGCAGGCGCGGATCACGCTGCATCAACTCCTCCATCGGCATGTCGGCCTCCTTGTATCCCGGACTGACTGCGGTGGGCAGACCATCGGCACACAGGTATTGTTCGAACATGGCACGACTCAAGCCTGTATACGACTCTTCCATCTGGCGGGTGTTGTTGTGCATCAATAGCTTGGTGATATAAACCCTGGGCATGATACACTCGCTATTGGAGGTCAAATCTTCCTGTACAAACAGGTTGTAATAATCCTGTAAGGGCTTATCGGTCTTATAAATGGAGTAACCTCCCTCTTCGATCACCTGTGCGGCTGCATCAGCTGCTTCACGATACAACTCTTCGTAGTCGCCCAGTCCGTGATACTTACGGAAAGACGCTTCGTAAAGGCAAGCTCTCGACTTGAAAGCCAGCGCAGCATACTTGTGCATATTGCCGGTTTTGGTTTCATTAGGCTTCGGAAGGTGTTCGATGGCAAAATCGAGATCTTCCAGGATGTGTGTGAACACAACTTTTCTGGAGTCACGTCCCTTGTACAGTTCTTCGGAGTCCATCTGTAACTCGGTTTCATACCAGGGCACATCGCCAAAGCGTTTCACTTTGTATACATACTCCCAGGCACGGAAGAAGCGGACCACGGCCACCGAACGGTTAATCTGGATTTCATCCCCTTTCACCTGTTTGTAACGAGCCAAAAAATAGTTGCAGGAACGGATGTTTCCCCAGTCTCCATTTCCCCATCCGCCGCCGGAAGTAGGAATCGTTTCAAGATTGAAGATCCAGGTCTTCGGTTTCTCGTTGACGTAACAGTCCGATTCATCATCGGCACCGGGTCCCTGTGCCCCCGGTAAAATACCGTAAAAGCCGTTGGCATAAAGTTCAAGGTCTTGTACACTTGTCCAGAATTTCGGATCCGAGAGAGAATCTTCGGGATACAAGTCCAGTAAATCGGAGCAGGAAGAGAACATGGAAGTACATGCCACTGCCGCTATCAGTAATATCTTATTCTTTTTCATAATGGTTATCGTATTAGAGGGTAATGTTTAATCCGAATGAAACAGACTTGGTCAGCGGATAAGTGCTGAGACTCACTGTCTCGGGGTCGTATATGTCAAACAGGTGATCGAACGTCAGCAGGTTTTGTCCGCTTACGTAGAAACGCACATGATCTATCTTCCACTTAGCCAGGAGCGCTTTCGGTAAAGAATATCCCAATGTGATAGACTTCAGGCGCAGATAAGCGGCATTCTGGAGATAACGGGTCTGCGTTTCACGGTTACCGGTCACGTTGTCGTAGGTAGACCGGGGGAAGTAAGCATTGCGGTTATCTTCGGTCCATGAGTCGAGTGCATGTTTGAAAGGTACATGCCATTCGTTGCCGAAGCCCCAGAACTGGTTGCCTCCCAACACTACATCTTTCTTGCCGATGCCTTGGAAGAATACATCGAAGTCAAAGTCGCGCCACTGCAATCCGCCTTTAATACCATAACTGTAACGCGGTTCGCTGTTACCGATGATCTTCTGGTCACCCGGATCGTCAAGCGTATTTTTTCCCTTGTTTATCTTGCCGTCACCGTTCAGGTCTTTGTACTTCACATCACCCGGATACCAGCCACCGCCATAGATCTCCGACTGATCGGCATGGGCACTTACCTCTTCTGCCGACTGGAAAAGTCCTTCGGTTACCAATCCCCAGATCTCACCCCACTTTTTGCCTACATAATGGGTAGAGAGCAAATTCTGCGGATTATTGAACTTCGTGATTTCTGCCTGATAGTCGGACAATACGAAACTTACATCATACGAAAAGTCTTTGTTCACCCGGTCTCTCCATCCCATTGAAAGTTCCCAACCGGTTGTTTTCAGGTCGGCGGTATTGGCCTGCGGAGCTCCTGTACCCAGTACGGCAGGAAGCGGGGTACCGTTGGTCACCATATCGAGTGTCTTCCGCATATACCAGTCGAAGGTTCCATACAGGCGACTATTCAGCAACGCCCAGTCGAGCCCCAGGTCAATCTGGCGTACAGTCTCCCAAGTCAGGTAAGGGCTGACAATACCGCCGGGACTCACGCTGGCTATTTTCTTTCCGTCCACCAGATATCCCATCTCGCCATTGGTGCCCATGGTAGCGATATAAGGATAGTCGCCGCCAACCGACTGATTGCCCAACGAACCATAAGAGGCTCTGAGCTTGAGTTCATCTACAATCTTCTTGGCCGGTTCGAAGAAAGCCTCGCTCGAGATTCTCCAGGCAGCCGATACAGAGGGGAAGAATACGAACCGCTTGTCCTTGGGAAACTTGGAAGAACCGTCATAACGTCCGTTCAACTCCAGGAGATAGCGTTCATCGTAGTTGTAATTGATACGGGCAAAATATCCCATAGTGGCCCAAGAGTGCTGACCGCTCCCGTTGTACTTTTCTCCATAAGCCTGTCCCAGACTGGCAAGGTCGTTACTGATCAGGTTCTCGCGTTCGGCATTGAACCAACGATAGCTCTTGGTTTCGTAATTATATCCTAACAACAGCTTAATGTTGTGTTTACCCAAAGACTTGGAATAGTCGGTATAGGCATTGAACGTCTGGTAATAGTTGTCGTCGGTGGTAAACTTCACGCGGCTTGGAGTGGTATGCGGGAATACGGTTACGATGTCCGGATTGGCCGTATGTTCCAATATCTCTTTACCATGCTGCTTTTTCGAGAGGATATACATATTATAGGTATAGTCCACATTGATGTTCCAGTCTTTTAGCGGAGTAATTTTTAAACCGCCGGTCAGCCAAAGGTCGTTCTCCTTATTCTTGCGCTCGCCTGAAATGGACTGGGTAGCCACCATATTCGTCCAACTGCCCTGACCGGAAAAGTTTCCGTCCGGATGGTATACCGGCATCATCGGGCGAAGATCGGCACCGTAGAAAGCGCTGTTGATCTGTGCTGTCTCGTCACTGTTGTTACTTCCGTAAGGAGCATCCCGGAAAGTATTGTTATAGACGGTTTTTAACCGAACCTGTAACCAACTGGTAACGTCCGAAGTCAGGTTCAGGTTGACATTGAAACGACGGTACTTATCGTCGTAATGCTTCAGTGTTCCCCCTTGGTCGAGGAAACCTATCGAACCGTAATAGGCCGTCTTACCCGAACCTCCGTTGAGAGACAGGGTGTACTGTTGCATCAGGGTGTTGTCTTTGATGGTTTCATCTATCCAGTCGGTGTTGCCGCAATACAGATACTTATTGGGATTGGACGGATCGATGAATACCGGCAGATTGTGCTTCGGATCGGTATAATAGGCATAAATATGATCCATATAGTTCTTATCGTAGTAATCGCCTCCGCCCGAGTTGCGGTTGGTCAGATTATGGAAATTGGCAAATGTCCACGAATCCATGTACTCCGGTTTGCGTGTAGGCGAATTGACAGACCAGTTGGACGAGAACGAGATCTTGGCTTTTTCGTCTTTACCTTTCTTGGTGGTAATCAACACGACACCATAGGCTGCCTGTGTTCCGTAAATAGAAGCCGAAGCCGCATCCTTCAATACCGATACGCTTTCCACATCGGCCGGATTAATCATGTTGGGATCCATCTGCACGCCATCGACCAGTACCAAGGGTCCGGAAGAGTTTATAGATGTAGTACCACGGACGTTGAACCCGTATCCTTTGCCCGGCGCACCGTTGTCAGCGGAAATGTTCAGGTTACCGATCATACCCTGCAGTCCCTGGCTAAGATTGGTGATAGGGCGACTCTCCAATGCCTCTGCCGAAACACTGGCTACAGCTCCGGTGAGGTTGGCTTTCTTTTGTGTACCATAACCCACCACCACGACTTCGTCCAAAGTTTTATTGTCTTCTTTCAAGGTGATTTGCAGACGGGTCTTTGCGGAAACGGTCACGACTTGTGTTTCCATTCCAATAAAAGAGATTTCAAGTTGCTCTCCCTGTTCCGCTTCAACCGAGAAGTTACCATCCATATCGGTGATCGCTCCACGTCCGGGAGCACCCTTTACCAATACAGAAGCCCCGGGAAGCGGAGAACCCGTGACGTCAAGAACACAACCGGTTATTTTCTGTTTCTGCTGTTCTACCTGCACCACTCCGGCAGATGCTGCATTGTAGTCGTGAGAAGCAAGGCAAGGTTGAAGTCCCATACCCGAAAGAAGGACAAACATCCCTGAAATCCTTACGGCTCTTTCTACTAATTTTCGTTCTCTCATAATAATAATGAATTAAAATTAACATTAGGAATCAAGCAAGGCGTTGCTGACTCTTTTTAACTAAAGACGAAAGCAAAGGTATCTTCATGGTCTTAAGAGAGGGATTAAATAAGGGTTAACGGAGTAATTAACCTCCCATATTTCTTGTTAACCCGGCACTACAGTCCACCGAACACAGAATTCTGTAAGTTAAAATATGCACAAAGATAGTATAAAGAAATACTAAGCTATCAGAAAGACAGCAAACAGCCTTTTTCGCTGACTGCACCCTTTACAAAAAAGGAGCAACCGGAAGAAACGAGCACCCCCAACCGGGCAAATGGAGGTGAAAAACCGGACTTTTTCTCCTCAAGAGCCTTGGTCGGGGGTGAAAAGAGCCGGGCTTTTCCGAAAAAGAAGTAAGCATTTGATCGAAAAGAAGTAAGCATTTCCGGAAAATGCTTACTTCTTTTTCAAATATCTCTATATGTTTTGGCCGATAGCATATATTGTTACGGAAACAGAGAGCCTGCGGGCGCTATTTTACTTCTGGTTGGATGACCGGGAGAAGGCTTCCCGAAGTATCGAAAGGACAGGTATTCCGCCATTAAGCGGACAGGCGACACGGAATGGTTTCACATCTGGTTCCCCATTGACTGAAAACAGGTAGAATTACTGTCGGAAAGATAAACGGATAAACAAAATGACGGCGTTTTTTCGCCTTTGCTTTATCCAGTGGTCGAAATAACGAAAGCTAAGAGGCTTTCGTTAGCATTTTGACAAATTGACAACCGGACCGGATTAAACTTTGATATCTGCGAGAGCTATGCCATACTCCTCATTCATCACCCGCTTATAGTCTTTTGTAAACGCAGCATAACGCCTGATGGCTTCCTCCTGATTGTTCTGCTTCCGAAAGGCACAAATGGTATAGGCAAGCGCCATATCCGACAAAGGATCGGCTATAAAGAGGATATTACAAAGACGGATGACGATACTGAACCGGGCATCCCGGTAAGCAAGTTCCAGTTGCTCGGGCAAAAGAGAATAAATCAGCGTTTCCACTTTTTGTTTATAATAGTCGAAGAATCCGGATTCGGCAGTAGGTATAAACTTTCCTCGTAAAAGTATCTCCAACCACTCTGCACGTATGGCACCGGGAGTCTCTTTCTTTTTTTTATCCGGAGAAGTAAGATTCATCAGACGGATGTAATCACAATAAAATTCTTCGCCAAACACCATACAGAAGTATCCGTTGCGGAATACGAGTTCAATACCATCTACATCCTGCAATATCTTCCTCACATGATTCATGGAAACTCCTTTGAGGTTCTTCACATTGCTACCGGATTTATCGGGCCAGAATATCTGATTCATATCAGACGAAAGAACTCCCCTCTTACCTACACTGTTCAGCAGAATATACAAAAAGATAGTACGCAGCTTGGGGCTGAGCATATAGGTAATATCACGTCCGGCATTATCGAGTATGGTAAACATGCCGAAAAGGAAAACAGCATTCTTGTCGGGTGGCAATACGGCCGGCAATTCTTCCCAGTCGGAAGTTTCTTTTCCACCTCCTTCTTCTTTCACTTCAGGCGATTCCATAACCGGAACTTCCGGGATAGCAGATTCTCCCTCCGGAAGTACTTCGGCAAATGTAGTTTCTGCAGATGCCTTATCGCGTTTCCGCCTATAGCGCATAATGCCCCATATACAAGCCGCCAACAGTAATATCCCACCCATTACGCCTCCCAGAATCCTGGTATTCAAGGCATTCCTCATCCGGCTGTAATATTCCACATCGTCCAATGTAACCGGCGGAGCAGACAGAGAATACAAACGGGTAGTCACTTGACCATGCTTCTCAAACTCTTGGATAGAGCAATAGAATTCATCTAATTCTTCATTGAAATAAAGATTAGCGTTGGTAGCAATCTCTTCCGAAACAATCGGGATGCTGTCTCCTACCGCTTCGCATTCTCCGTCACGTACAGACAACCTATATAATTGCAAAGTGGAATTGGGCAGATATTCCGGATATCCCAGAAGAAACAGATATTTTTCATCCGCAGAGAGTATCATGTTACGGGACACCACCCGGTTGACCGCCGGCGCTTTCGTTTCCCAGAGTTTCTGTACCGAACGGGTTTGCATATCTATCCGGTATAAATCATACAGATAATTGCGCCCTACATTCTGATCACCTGCCTCGTTGCCCATGCCTCCGTAGAGGTATATCCGCTTGTAATCATTGCTCACAGCCATGCCCGAGAAGTAACGGGGAATCACCCGGTCACCGGAGAAGACCAGTGTATCCCAACGACAGGTATTCAAATCGTATGCCAGAAATGTATTGCTGTACCTACGGCTTCCGTAACCGCCAAACAAGAAGAACTTTCTTTCGCCCGGATGAAAGAATCCGCAATGATGATGGAGCTGCTGGCAAAGATAGTCGGAACTGGCCGGACGCCACTCTTTGGTAGTAAGATCCAGCGCCGCCACCATGGCATCACCATGCGAATCGGCCACTTCATAAGTATACAGCTCGCGGGATGCCTCATCCAGAAAGTTCATCCCCAGACGAAGCTGAACCGGAAGAGGAGTCTTATAAGATATCTTCGATAATTCGTGCGTGTAAAGGTCGAACGCGGACAGAGAATCCTGATTAAAGAAGAGGATATTCTGGTGTGTCTTGTCAAAGTTAAGACCGGAAGGTGTGGAAGAATAGGCCGTAAAGAGTTCTTTCCAGTAGTATGACTGATTAATCAGCCACACAGGATTGGTGACCTGTCCCACAACATGTCCCCGGCTGTCGTGCACATCTTCTCCGCTGCTCTCGTTCAAAGGAAATATCATGATCTCTTCACCATCGGTAAGAGACAAGTTACGGATGGCATACGAAGCCACATCCAGGATGTATTCGCATTTGCCAAAATAAATATGCGGTGAGAATCCTGTCGGATCCAGTCCCAGGTTGGAGATCTCCTTACTCCGCTTGCCAATCGTAATCCGGGCACAATCTCCGGGTATATCCAAAGCTATGGAAACAGGCAACCACCGGTGGTCATAGTCTTCCTTATCCAGTTCGAAAGTACAAAAGATACGTTTGCCGTCTTCGTTGAAGGAGAAAGAACAGCGGTCGCCGGGCTTGTGCAGATACGTAAAACTATAAGTTTTCCCGGCATCCCGGTCTTCCAGATAAAGGATATAACCGGGACTCTCCACATTCCGGACCAGATAATCGAAGGAGATACGGAAGGTGTTGGTGAAAGTGCGCTCATGCCCTTCACGCAAAACAGAATAGGTGGCACGCTCGCTAATCCGCTTTTCGTTCCCATAGAAAAGAAGTCCCTGCGAGAAACAATCGACTATGCAAAGCCACATCATTCCGATAGCAAACAAACATCCCAACCTTCTCATATACTGTTCTTCGATAAATGCGTCATCCGTTTCATAGTGCAACAAAAATACGAAAAATTATAGAATTGGCAAACGTATGCGCCGATTAGTGCCCGTTGGAGTAAGAGTAAGGTAAGTCCTCCTCCTGAGTGCCGCGCCGGGAATCGGGCACGCTGTCCATCCATAACACCAGCTCTCCTCCGGAAGTAAGCTCACGGTGCGTCAGGTAGTTACGGGTAAATTCACTTTCATTGAGCAGGGCTTTCCCGATATACCGGTTCGCCGGGCTGTTGCCTTCCGCCTTCACAGTGAAGTTCTTTCCGCCGGGCAAGTGCAAGGTCAGTTTCGGGAAGAGCGGAGATCCCATGGCATACTCCGGAACACCGGGACAAACCGGATAGAATCCCATAGCGGAAAAGACATACCAGGCGGAAGTCTGCCCATTATCTTCGTCACCACAGTAGCCTTTGCTACCGGAGTGATAAAGCTTATCCATCACTTCGCGGACGTGCTTCTGGGTCTTCCAGGGCCGGCCGATATAGTCATATAAATAGATGGCATGTTGCACAGGTTGGTTGCCATGTGCATATTGCCCCATGTCAAGAGCCACCATCTCGGCTATCTCGTGGATAACAAAACCGTAAGTACCGTAATTATAGGTATTGGGAGCTGTAAACATGGAGTCAAGACGGGCTTCCATCGCTGTATGTCCTCCCATCAATCGAGACAAGCCTTCGGGATCATGAAGAACACTCCACGTCCAATGCCAGGAACTGCCCTCCGTGAAAGGACCTCCCCATTCCGTTGCGTCAAAAGCGTCTCTCCATTTCCCATTGGCATCTTTTGCCCACATGAACCCATAGTCGGGATAGTAAAGGTTCCGGTAGTTGAGGGATTTCCGGTAATAGGTATCGGCAATCTCTTTCCGGCCAATGGAGTCGGCAAAACGTGCGACACACCAGTCAGCGTAAGCATATTCAAGGGTCTTGGCCGTAGCCTCGTGCACTTCGGGATAGGGAACATAGCCTAAACGATCATAGTACTCGAATCCGTCACGTCCCACCGAACTGATTCCGGGATGCCGGGCCTCGGTCTGATGAATCATTGCTTCAAGAGCTTTCTCCGGACAGATGGTACGAATGCCTTTCATCCATGCGTCTGTCAACAAGGAGATGGAATTATTACCAATCATACATTCCCGGTGACCGGGACTCGCCCACTCGGGCATAAACCCACTTTCATCGTAAGCATTGAGGATGGATTGGGTAACCCGCTCGGAAACTTCCGGATATAATAAGGTAAACAAGGGATGGACGGCACGGAACGTATCCCAGAATCCGTTGTCGGTATACATATAGCCATCCTGTATCTTCCCATTGTAAGGACTGTAATAAACAGGTTTCCCCTGAGCGTCGAACTCATAAAATTCGCGGGGAAAGAGCAGGGTACGGTAGAGGCAAGAGTAAAAAGTACGCAGCTGCTCCTCGTTACCCCCCTCCGCTTCAATTCGTCCCAGATAACTGTTCCATTGTTTCCGGGCTTCTTCTCTCACCTGGGCAAGGCTCTTGCCTCCCACTTCGCGACTGAAATTGACAAGCGCCTGTGCAGGACTTATAAACGAGGAGGCGGTACGGACGGTTAATTTCTCTCCCGCCGGCACATTAAACCTGAGGTAGGCACAAGTATAATCACTCTCCAACGTCGGCCGATGGCGCATCAGTGTATCTCCGTCATATACGCCTTCTTCTGCAATGGGATGGCTGAACTCTATTCGGAAATAGTTGGCAAAGTTATCCGGTACCCCGCCATTGTGATTACGCGCCACACCGGTCACGCACTGATTCTCCCGGTCAATCGTCAACGCACTTCCACCGTTGTAGGCATCCACAACGATATACTGGGCAGAGTCCTGCGGAAAGGTGACTTCGAATACCGCTCCGCGTGAAGTGGCGGAAAGTTCTGTCCGGAGTCCGTCGGCAAACGTAACGCTGTAACTGTAGGGAGCTGCCTCCTCTTGAGTATGTGAGAAAAGTACTCCCCGTTCTTTATGATTCATCTTCAGTACACCGGACAGCGGCATAATAGAGAAAGTACCGTAATCGTTGATCCACGGACTGGGCTGATGGGTCTGGCGAAAGCCCCGTATCAGGCTGTCGGTATACGTGTACATCCAGCCACTACCGTTCTCTCCGGTCTGCGGACTCCAGAAATTCATTCCCCAGGGAACCGCCACCGCAGGATAAGTATTCCCATGTGAAAAAGCATAAGTAGACTCCGTACCCATCAGAGGATTCACATAGTCTACAGGGCTGAAAGACTCTTTTTGTTGTACACACGAAGCCAGTAAAAGAGCTGCACCGACAATTAGGATAGTTGAAAAATTCTTCCTCATAGCTTAATTTTATTTTCTAACAGAGGCTGTGGTGAAAAGAGTTTCGACACATCCCCCTTGCATTTTATTTAGGACGCAAAGCTAATGTGGAAGGGTTAGGAGGAGGGTTAATTCCCGGTTAACCCTCTTGCGAAAAGTCATTAACCGGGACTATTTTCTTCTTGCGACCTGCAAATTGGATTGCCGTGCATAGCCAATCCTGAAATTAAGGGGTTTCGGATCACCCAGTTGATAGGCATCGCGCAATTCCGGCTGAAAATACTGAGAGAAAGTGGAGATCGGCTTGTAAAAGGTACCATACAAAGTGACCGACCACACCTCCGGATCAAAACAGGACAGCGGAATGGAAGAGTCATCTTGTACTACAGCAGATGATTTCTGAAGAATCGTCTCGCGTATGCTCGAAAAAGCAGGTTCGTGCATCAGATAGGAAGCCGACTTGACAAATGTCGCTGTAGTCTCCGCATCAAAACGGTCCATAAACGCCTGTAACGGTCGGTTGGCTTGCAACCCCTCGTTACTGATATCTGTGCAAAAATAATAGAGGGTCTGCAATCGGGAAGCGCCCGGACGGAAAAACCGGACTTCCATCCCTGCACTGCATGTGTTCCGGATGCTATCCCCCTCTTTTCTTTCGAAAAGATCCCCGGTTTCCGATAGCCACACTTCCTTAATGCTGACTATCTTACGGTTCCCCCGGGCCATCAATAACGAATAGATGGGGACAACCCCGTCGATGGTATCATTGGCCAGTTCCTTATCCATATCGTTAAAGAAACTCAGATTGAGTACGTTGGACACAGCATTCTGATACAACCGGTAAGTTTCGGCAGAAGGATGCTTCACTTTCGGAGCAGTGCCGGCAGGTTCCAACCCGATCAGCACATAGGTGTCCATCTCGGGGAAAAATGCATTGGCAAACAGAAAGTCAGGACCGCCGAAAGGATAAAACAGGGTATGGCAACGAGCATTGATGTCTTCCAGTTCCGTCTGTGAGAAAGCTACCAGCCGGGGAGCTGTCTGCCGGAAAACATTCCATATCTGATCCATGTAACGGGCATGGTTCTTCCATTCCTTGGTCTGGGTCAATGCGTAAAGCTTTCCGCTTGCTTTATCAACCGACAAACCGGCAAGTACGCAAGACGCATCATTCAGGGCTTTATCAGGAATCAGCTTCGCAGAGTCATTGGACGCAATTCTCACCCGTGAAGCACTTTTTCCTGCATTGCCGGAAGAGGCCGCCCCCTGACAACAAACAAACAACACTCCCAGTATAAAAGAAAGTAATACGGTTTTTACACAATTAGTTAGTTTAGTTTTCATTTCGTTCTTAATAATCCTTTTCGTTAGCCAGGTTCCAGACGTTAAGGAAAGAGGCCTTAGATATTTCAACCACTTTATCCCAATTCAAACGGTCAGCATGGTCAGAAGGCTGATGGTAATCGGGATGACCGTCGGTATGATACCAAATGATGGGAATACCGGCTTTGGCAAATGAGCCGTTATCACTTCCGCCCACCGGCTTGTCCCAAGGGCGGTAGTTGGGTTCTAACTGCAAGCCGTACTTTTTAATGTCTTCTTTCAACCAACGCCCGAAAGCCGGATTGGCTTCTGTATAGAAATAAACCACATGCTTGGGATTTTGCGGCTGATTGTTGCGGCCAATCATATCAAAGTTCAAATATCCTTTGATCTGATTGATGAACGGACACTCCTGCACAAAGTATTTCGATCCGAGAAGCCCTTTCTCTTCTCCGTCCCAAAAAGCAAAAATTACATTCCGCTCCGGTTGCTGTCCGCTTACCACAAAGGCCTTGGCTATTTGCAACACCGCCGATACTCCGGAAGCATTATCATCGGCACCATTATAAATCTGGTCGCCATCCAAAGCGGGATCAATGCCCAGATGGTCGAAATGTGCACCTACTATCACGTATTCATTCGTCTTCTTTCCGGGAATCATGCCCAATACGTTGTTCATAGACAACTTCTGATGCACCACTTGTTTCAGTTTGGCAATGGAGTCAGGGTGCACTTCCAAACGTCCTTTCTGCTGGCGTTCTTTCCGGTAAGCATCAAACGGCTGATAATAGCTTTCACCCAACGGACGGATGCCCATTTCCTTCAATAACGAAGCGATATACCGGGCAGCTACACGTGAACCGTGAAATCCGGCTTCACGTCCTTGAAGTTCATCATCGGCCAAAAATCCGATATAAGCCTCGGCAGCCTGGCGGTTAATACTTTTAAGCCCCTTTTCGACCGGGGTCTGGGCACATAAGGTAGTGGCAACACACCACATAAGGACAGTAATCAGGTGTTTTCTTTTCATGATCGGGATGTTTCTGTTTTAGTTCATTTAGCACATTGCAAGGACAAATATACGGAATAATACAAATTAATAAGTACCTTTGCGAAAATTTGATTCGTAATTATGTGGATACTTATAGTTGGTCTGGTGTTGCTCGCCATCGTGGCAATGATTGCCGGGTATATCCGCAACAAAAGACTGCAGAAGAAAATAGATAACGGAGAACTGGACAGTTTTCCGGAGGTAAAGGAAGTCGACGTAGAGTGCTGCGGACAGCACGAAGTTTGCGAACGTGACAGCCTGCTGGCTGCCGTCAGTAAACGGATAGAGTATTATGACGACGAAGAACTGGATACATTTATCGGCCGGGCACCCGAAGATTATACACCGGAAGAGGCGGATAAATTCCGCGATGTCTTTTATACAATGCAGGACACCGATGTAGCCGGATGGGTACGTAGCCTGCAACTGAGGGGGATCAGCCTTCCTGATGAAATAAAAGACGAAGTGTTTCTGGTAGTCGGCGAACGGAGAATCCATCCCTGATCCGTCTGTTCCCTCCACACTCCTAACTGCTGAACCGTATGAATTTACTACAATATACATTTTTTCAACACGCTCTCCTGGGGAGTCTTCTGGCAAGCATTGCCTGTGGCATTATCGGCACGTATATCGTGACTCGCCGGTTGGTGTTCATCAGCGGCGGTATCACCCATGCCTCTTTCGGCGGCATCGGACTGGGATTGTATGCAGGCATATCTCCCATTCTATCGGCAGCTGTCTTCTCTGTTTTGTCGGCTTTCGGGGTAGAGTGGCTCAGTAAACGGAAAGACATGCGCGAAGATTCGGCCATAGCGATGTTCTGGACGCTGGGTATGGCACTGGGAATCATGTTCAGCTTTTTGTCACCGGGATTCGCACCCGATCTTTCAGCCTATCTGTTTGGCAATATCCTCACGATCACACAGACGGACTTACTCATGCTGGGCATTCTTGCCATCCTGCTGATCCTGTTCTTTACCCTGTTTATCCACCCGATCATATACGTGGCTTTCGATCGTGAATTTGCCCGTTCGCAAGGCATTCCGGTCGTAGTGCTGGAATATATCCTGATGATGTTCATTGCCCTAACCATCGTTTCCTGTCTGCGCATGGTGGGGATTGTACTGGCAATCTCGTTACTGACCATTCCGCAAATGACAGCCAACCTGTTTACGAACAAATTTAAACGCATCATCTGGTTATCGATTGCCATCGGCTATCTGAGTTGCCTGGGAGGTCTGCTGATCTCTTACCGCCTGAATGTTCCTTCGGGAGCATCCATCATTTTCTTTTCTATTCTTATCTATATTGCCTGTAAGATAGGAAAGAGCCTTTTCAGAAAGAAACAATAAAACAACATATAAGTATGGAAATCAAAATTCAATCACTGGAACAGATTCACGAAGCTGCCCACGAGTTCATCTCAGCCATGGGCGATAACACGGTCTTTGCACTCTACGGAAAGATGGGAGCAGGCAAAACGACTTTTGTCAAGGCACTTTGCGAAGAGCTCGGAGTATCGGATGTCATCACTTCACCGACTTTTGCCATTGTAAACGAATACCGTTCGGACGAGAACGGAGAACTGATCTATCATTTTGACTTCTACCGGATCAAGAAGCTGAGCGAAGTATACGATATGGGATACGAAGACTACTTCTATAGCGGTGCACTTTGTTTCATCGAATGGCCGGAGCTGGTAGAAGAATTATTGCCGGGAGACGCCGTGAAAGTAACCATTGAGGAACTGGAGGACGGAACAAGAAAAATAGTGATCAACGACTAATCATCCGAAGAATGGCCCCTCAATATTTTGTACAGGGAATATTTGCCACCGCAGGGCTCATAGCCCTGCTGGCATCTATACTCAACTGGAACTGGTTCTTCACCGCTCAAAATGCACAACTGATCGTACGGAATGTCGGCAGAGGGCGTGCCCGGCTGTTCTATGGACTACTGGGAGTCATTATGATAGGTATGGCTGTCTTCTTCTTCCTCAATACGCAACCCGTATCAGAGTAACTGGCGCGATTTCATTTCCAGATATTTATTGATCACATCAATCGACAGCTTATCAGGAGTTGTCAGCAGCGAGTAAATGCCATGCTGTTTCAAAGTTGACACAATCAGCCTCTTCTCAAACGCAAACTTCTCTGCGATCACATGACGGTAATAGCCTTCGGTGGTCACCGCCTTGCCCGCTATATACTCTTTCAGATCGGCATCCTCAAAGAATACAACCAATACTCTGTGTTGCCGGGCCAATTGTTGCAGGTAAACTAATTGCCGGTTCAGGCTGGTCATATTACTAAAATTGGTATAAAGCACCAGAAAGCTACGTTTATTCACATGCTTGCCCAAGTGCCCACATAAGGCAGAAAAGTCCGTTTCACCAAATGTTGTTTCCTGTTTATAGAGGTTCTCAAGCAAAGTCTGCATCTGACCGACTTGCTTGGAAGCAGGAACAAACGTATCGAAATACTCGTTAAACGTAACCAGCCCGGCTTTATCGTCCTTCCGCATAGCTACATACGAAAGCACCAACGAGGCATTGATGGCATAGTCCAGCAATGTCATGCCACGAAAAGCCTGCTGCATCACACGCCCTTTATCGATCACGCTGTATATCTGTTGACTGCGCTCGTCCTGATAGACATTGACCATCAACTGATGACGGCGTGCACTGGCCTTCCAGTTTATGGTGCGATAATCGTCTCCCTTTACATACTCTTTGATTTGTTCAAACTCTGTCTGATGTCCAGCCCGACGAATACGCTTGATACCAAGTTCGGTCAGGTTATCGCTCATGGCCAGCAGCTCGTACTGATGGAGCATCAGGTAAGAAGGGTATACCTTAACGGTTTCAGGCTTGCCACAGGTAGCCCTGCGGGATATTAATCCGATTCGGGTAGTCGTAAAAACACGGATGAATCCGAAGCCGTATTCTCCCCTGCGAGTCGGCCTCAACCGATAGGTAAGCGTCTTTCCCTCATTAGGTAAAAGCGACAGCTCGAAGTGTACATTCCTTTGCTGAAATATGACCGGCACTTCATCTATCACGATCAAACTGACGGGATAGGAATAACGGCTCTCTATACGCAGGCTGACTTCGTTATCATCACCGTTAGAAAAACGTCCGGCACACTGACGGAAAGCCTGGATACCCTTGGTGCGATACAACAGATATCCATCGAAAGCCAGAGCAAGCAGCAGAGCAAGCAGCCCTAACTGTCCGATGATAAACAGAGAACCGAACAGGTATCCGCCACCTAACAAGAGGATGACGACAAGGACGAGTATATAGAAACGTTTGGTCAGGAACATAATTATTTGGGTACTTCCACTTTATCAATCAACCGCTGAGTCACCTTGACAGGCGAATAACCTTCCATCTCTGCTTCCGCAGTCAGTATCAGGCGATGCTGCAACACATAAGGTGCTACAAACTTAATATCTTCCGGCGTTACGAAGTCACGTCCCTGTAAGAGAGCATAGGCTTTGGATGCCTGCAACATAGCCACCGAAGCACGGGGAGAAGCTCCCAGATACACAGCTTTGCTGGTACGGGTTTGTTGGGCAATCAAGGCAATGTACTGAAGCAGAGTACGGTCAACAAATACCTTTTCCGTCAATCGACGAAGAGAAAGCAGTTCTTCACGGGTAATCACCGGTTGTATCTCTTCCAGTTTTACCAAGGCAGCATTGGTGTGATGGCGTTCCAGGATATTGATTTCTTCATCAAGTGACGGATAGTCCATGGTAATCTTCATCAAGAAACGGTCGAGCTGGGCCTCAGGCAACTTATAAGTTCCCTCCTGCTCCACCGGATTCTGGGTTGCCAGAATGGTATATAGTTCTCCCATCCGGTAAGTTGTTCCGTCGATACTGGCCTGACGTTCTTCCATGACTTCGAAAAGAGCGGACTGCGTCTTGGCGGGTGCACGGTTAATTTCGTCTACCAATATGATATTGGCAAAGACAGGTCCCCGGTGGAAATCAAATTCATTGGTTTTCATATTGAAAACAGTCGTACCCAGGACGTCACTCGGCATCAGGTCGGGTGTAAACTGTACACGGCTGAAGTCGGCATCTATCAAACGGGCTGTCAGGCGGGCAAGTAAAGTCTTGGCTACTCCCGGCACTCCTTCTATCAAGACGTGGCCGTTAGCCAAAATAGCTGTCAACACCAAATCGACAGTACGTTCCTGCCCCACAATAACGGAAGCGATCCGGCTTTTCAGTTCCTGCATCTTCTCTGAAAAAAGAGTCAAATCGGTACGCGGAGTTTCTTCCCCATGCATATCATTCATATTTTCTTCCATATTCTTTTTATTTATCAAATTCATATTTCATTCTTCCCGCAGCTTTCTTCTTCCGAAAAAAGGTCAGGGTAGAGGCTTTTCTATCTCGTTCATCCCGTCAATCAGATCTTTCATCAACGTCTCGCCGACTTCTTGCTGCCCGCGAATCACGGGACGGAGCTTACGGAACAGATTCCGGACTTTTTCTTCATCAATCCCTGTTTTCCGGGAAATCCGCCTAGACAAGGCATTGTCATCACTGTCATCTTCTACATCCACCTGGATATTCCTCCGCAGGCTCTCGGCAAAGTAAATAAACTTTTTGCGCACAAGATCAGCATGATTCTTCTTTTGATAATATAGAGTACCGATCAACTCGGTAAACTCAAGATTACGGTTTGCAGGCTCACGAATCACCGGAATAGCCCTTTGCCTTCTACGGGCGGTAAATACCATAAAGAGCACCAATACCAGCATCGTCAGGTAAAGCGCCCACCTCAGAGGACGCTGGGAAAGGAAGTAACGAAAAGGAGATACCTCAACCTGTGCTCCCACCCCATAGGCTTCGGTACGGACTACCGGTAAGCCTTTCAGATGAGAAAGCAGACGAAAAAGGTAGGCTGCATTGTCGCCATCAAGCATTCCATAGTTGGTAAACAATAACGGAGTAGTAACCAAAACAATCTCTCCGCTCCCTACCGGACGACTAAGGGCCACAGGCGGAAAACAATCCGGCAAACTGTCATTGAACATTTGCATCGAATCAATCCGGCTGGTAGCTAACGGTAGAGACAACGAATCGTATTTCGTAAAGTAAATGCCACATAAATGAGGATAAAAACGAAAAGTACGCTTATCATACACTGCTGAATCCCCAATCCAGCAGACACTGTCACGCTCCAATAAATTGCCCGCATACTCTTTCATCCGTCTCGGATTAAAATAAGCATACGAATTGTCGAATCCCAACGTATCAGTCAGCGAAGTACTGAAAGAGGAAGCGGCTATCAATATCTTATTTCCCCTTTGGACTAAATCGAGCAAAGCATTGAGATCCGCCTCCACCAGATTTACATGTTGAGTAATGACAAGAATACTCTGGCAGGAGTCACTGTCAGCAGCAAACTGATAGAACGTCTTGCGCGAAAGAGAATATCCATCCGGAAGAGAGGACTTCAAGACATCATCAAACACAGCACACCCCAGTGGCTGGTGATCGTGTTGTGCAAAGGTGGGATTCCAGACGAATTTCTTCGGCAGATGAGATTCTACCACAAACATAATCAACAAAAAGAGAACGATCCCGATAATAAACCAACGACTGCTTCTCATACACCCCCTCCTTTCCTGATTTGAGCTTGCAGAGTTGCCAACTCTTCAAAAAGAGACTCGGAAGCGGGAAAATTACCATAACGTACCCGTAAAAAGCCGTTGGTCAGATTCCTGAAAGGAGTACGAAGCATCTCCTGCTTTACCTCATAAATATATTCTGTAGGAGTCTTATAAAGTTGCCAATCTATCCGGCCGTCATCGCTCAACAGTTTAAGGGTCTGCAAATAAAGCAGACGGATGGCCTCCCGGTAATCCTTGCGGCCTAT
This sequence comes from Bacteroides fragilis, assembly GCF_019583405.1. GTDB lineage: Bacteria > Bacteroidota > Bacteroidia > Bacteroidales > Bacteroidaceae > Bacteroides > Bacteroides fragilis_B. The sequence continues at coordinate 252,966 of NZ_SZUU01000006.1, forward strand.
GGCACGCCTGATCTCTGCATCAAAATCGACTCCGTAAATGGTATCTTCGTGGACACTATAGTTTACAGGACCTCTACGTGAGCGCATAAAAAGCTCGGGACGCTTTTTATAAAGAAACCAGAGGATCAGCAACAGGATGAGAATAGCAATAATAATCAGGATAATGCCGGAATACTCCTCGGCAAAACGACTTCCGAAAATGGCACGAAGTAATTTAGAGAGCTGCATACTGAGCCACCCGTAGATATCAATCTCAGGAGTCATCAGTTCACGGTTATAGTCATAGTCCGGATTGGATTGCCAAAAAGCAACCCTTGCGGTATCGCAGACCAATGTATCAGCTTGCAACGTCATTTAAAATCGATCATAATTGCTCAAATTTATCTATCTCGCTTTCTACCGAAATGCTATCTACCACCTCACTGGCATGACCGTATTGATATACCATACCAATCAAAGAAAATATCATCGAAAGATAGGCACCAAAAGTCTGGACGATAGCCAACAGGTAGACCATGAAACTATATCCGGCAGAGATGGTCAGTTCATTCTGTGTATCGCTCAGCATAAAGAAGTATTTTACGATAGTGGCAATGTACCACGGAGTCGTAGTAACCCCCTGCAATACACTGGATATCAAACCCATGACCAGAGAAACTAAAAAGACACCGCCCCATGTGGCAAATCCCAGACGGAAAGTTTTCCGGAAAGCTGCAAGAATGCCGATCTCCTCGAACAAGTAAATCGGAGTAAACAAGGCTAACGGTACTGCACAGGCTATCAGCAACGGAATAGTAAGCAAAAGCGTGAACGGAGAAGCTACAACCAGAATCCCCATAACAATGCCCACCACTATAGTAAGGCCTATACAGAACAGTACCATAACCAGCAGCCGTCTTATATTCTTGAACAGAAAAGGTTTCAAGTCGGCAAACGTCACACCGGCCAACCGTTCTTCGCGCTGATTATAAATCTGCATCAGTCCGTAAATAATAGAAGTCAGCAATATAGAACCTACCAGATAGCAAAGAAACATCAGTCCGTAATTTACCCAGAATTGCATTCCGATGGCCGCTAAAGAATTGGTCCCGGCCTCTTTGGCAGCTGCAATTCCCATTGCTCCTCCCATAATTCCATTCATGCTGATGGCTTGAATCAGACATAACGGCAGAATCAAATAGGTACAGAACTTCAACATCGGTTTCCAGTTCTCTTTTATAAAGTCCATGGTCGCATTCAGTTTATCACCAAAAGGACGCTTCACATATAAAGCAATTTTAGGTTTTTGTGATTCCATGAGTTTTTCTGTTTGGTAAATAAATATAGTAATAGATAATAAATGACAGTGACAATAGAATAATGCCCAACCGCAAAACATCGGGTAATTCGGTATGACGCGTGATAAAACCTTCGATAAATCCGGCCATTATAAAGATAGGAACTGTACCTACTATAATTTTCAGCCCTTTCTTGGCTCCCCTCATAAAAGACTCTTTACGGGAATAAGTTCCGGGGAACAGCCACCCGTTTCCTAAAGCCAACCCTGCAGCACCGGCTACGATAATGGCCCATATTTCCAAAGTCCCATGCAACCAGATCGCAAGCATGGATTCGCCCAACAAACCATGTTTAAAGAAAAAGGTCTGAAAAGCACCGAGCATCACTCCGTTATTAAACAGTAACCATCCTGTTCCAAAGCTGGTGAGCAACCCCATTGCAAAGACATTGAAAGAAACCATGATATTGTTTAAAGTAATGCCCAGAAACATAGGTACCTCTTCCGAACCGTTGTACACAGCCATCGGCTCACCACGTGCTATGTTATCGAGTGTCATATCCACATAGCCATTGCCCAGAATCAGACGGACGAAGTTATCATCATTCGCTGCTGAAACAATGCCCACCAATACACTGGCCCAAAAAATCAGAACCGAAACCAACAGCTCTTTACGAGCGTGGTACATCGTTTGCGGAACCTCTTGCGTCCAGAAAGTAAAGATACGGGTCCATTTCTCCTTCTTATTGCGATAAATCACATTATGAAGAGCCGAAGCCAGATTATTCAGATAAATAGTAATGCGGGAAGACGGATAATGAGTTTGTGCAAACGCCAGATCTGCCGTAAGTTCCGTATAAGCGTCGGCAAGACGGTCAGGAGTCAGCTTATCTGCCTGCTCCACCACCTTCTCAGTCTCTTTCCATTTTTCAATATTCCGACGTATAAACGTTACCTCTTTCATCCAACCGGTTCGGCTCCGGATAAGTTTTGTCCGAAACCGGAAGCAAAAGTAAGAGAATTATGATATATTTGCAACCGAAACTAAAAAATGTTTAGCCGGAAATGACAGAATCGACTATGATTGTCACACTTTAGAAGAAATCGGATTAACTCTGCTTAAAAACAAATAGAATGACCATCATCACCGATGGAGAATCTTACATTCTGATAGTTGTAATCCATAATGACATTTTGTATTTCTGATGGAACTATACGCATCTATTTCCGATCTAGGTTGCGAGTAGTACCAAAAGAAGCCCTTATTTTGCCATTAGGCAAAACCGGAATGCCAGTCATTTCACCTTAGCTCGATCACAGAACCTGGGAACCACCATATGACACAAACACTTTGCTTTAATACTTTTCATTTTACATACACAAAGACAGATTACTAATATCCATGCCAAAGTACCAATTAGCATTGAAAAACATAACTTTCCTCTCTGTCTTTTACGAAATTAACTCCTTACGGACAAAACATTAACTTCTTACGGACAAAAGACTAACTTCTTATCATTAAAACATTAACTTCTTTCGGGAAAAGAAGTTAATGTTTTAATGATAGAACCGGAATATTTACCCGAAAAGGCAAGAAAATTCGTATACAAATACTCTATTTATGTACATTACTTCTCTATCAGGAAGATTTTGAGAATAGCGACTGTCACCAAAAGAGAGATAAAGATATCTTTTTCATGCAAAAACGCGAAAAAAAATCTATTTGCGCGATTCCTTCTCTCTGAACGTACCAGAAATAAAACAACCAGCATCCTTTCACATCTGCTTGGTTCAAGTTCCGGATAAGTTTTGTCCGAAACCAGAAGCAAAAGTAAGAGAATTATGATATATTTGCAACCGGAACCCAAATGTGTTTAATCAGAAATGGCAGAATCGACTATCATCACAGGACAATTCGTACGAATCAGTCAGGTACCCGCCAGCCTTGGCGAACGGATACTGGCTCGTATTATTGACTATTTTCTGCTGTTTATCTACATTCTTGCCACTTCTTATGTATTGGGGAAACTCAATATACATGCTTTTTCCGGAAGTACTTTTTTCCTGTTGTTCCTGTTCATCTATCTGCCTGTACTGTGTTACTCGTTACTTTGCGAAGTTTTTAACCAAGGACAGAGTGCCGGAAAGAAGCTTATGAATATCCGTGTGGTAAAAGCAGACGGTACGACACCCAGCCTGAGCGCATATTTGCTAAGGTGGTTGCTCTATGGGATAGACGTAACTATTACCGGAGGATTGGGCGTACTGGTCATACTATTAACCAAAAACAGCCAACGTTTGGGAGATCTGGCTGCCGGTACAATGGTAATTAAAGAAAAGAACTATCGCAAAATACAGGTAAGTCTTGACGAGTTCGATTATCTGACTAAAGGATATCATCCCAGTTTTCCATCAGCCGCCGACCTGTCTTTGGAACAGATAAACGTAATCAGTAAAGCATTAGAATTACATCATAAGGATCGGACAAGACATATCGCACAATTGGCACCCAAAGTTCGTGCCCTGCTATCTGTAGACCAAACAAATATCAACGATGAAAAATTTCTTCAGACCGTTGTAAGAGACTACCAATACTATGCATTGGAAGAGATTTAGTAGATCTTATTTCGTAAAAACAGAGTAAACCGAACTTTTATTCATCCTATTTTCAGGCAGATATCCGGACTCCTATACACATCCGGTACTTCCGAGAGCCGAAAAAACAAAATGCATTTTTAGTAGGAGGAGAAGAATCAAGACGAAGTAAACTATCACACATACATGCAACAAAAAAGCGTGCAGAAGTGTTTCTACACGCTTTTTATCTCTTGGTTTACGAAGACTGGCTTATTCCACCTGTCCCAGAGAGTTGCCGTATTCCATTTCTCCCTGCACCACAAATAAGATATCTTCCGGGTCATATTCACCCACTTCATCTTTTTTGGCTTCTTTCACGATGAATTCTACTACCTGCTCCAAGTCGATGTCAACATAACCGTCAGCATCGGGCTGAACATCCAGGATTCCGCTTTCAGAGTAGTACTCATCAATCAAATCGAGGAAATAGTACAACTCATCTTCCGAAAACTTTTCCTTCAATTCCTGAGGCAAATAGTTCCGGATGAACTCGATGGTCTTTTCATCATCGGCATCATTTAACAAAAAATCGTCTTCCAGTCCCATAAACAAATATTTTTAATGAAAGTATATTATAATAATTTCTCAACTTTCTCTACGAATGCAGGTTTACCTACGGCACCGACTTGCTTGTCTACCAATTCTCCATTCTTAAAAAATAGAACAGTAGGAATATTCCGGATACCAAATTCTGCAGGAAGATCACTGTTTTCGTCTACATCACACTTACCCATGATCACTTTTCCTTCATATTCTTTAGCCAGTTCATCGATAATAGGACCTACCATCTTACAAGGACCACACCAAGGAGCCCAAAAGTCAATAACAACCGGCGATCCTTCTGCAAGGATTTCCTTAAAGTTGTTGTCAGTAATCTCTAAAGCCATTTTCTATAATTATTAATTGTTAGTTATTAAGTATCTATCACTGTTATGCGGCAAAGATAATCAATTTATATGAAACGCAAGTTCGGGACGTTCCTTTAAATAGGAAATTAATTCTCTGCCAACCGAAAGTTTCACAGGGCGGGAAATCAAGTCTACATACATCTTCCCCTCCGTATCCGTTACTTTAAAATAAAGTTCCGTATTTCCCGGATGTTCTTTCGTTAAAGAAGCAAGCTCGGTTACCAAAGCCGAATTAAGTTCGGCAAGCGGAATCAGAATCGTAATCTTCTCTATCAGTTGTTCCTTGACATCGGGCAGCAATTCCATCGAAGTAATCTTAATATCAAGTTCATCGGGACGCCATTGTTTAGGCTGGCAACGGGCTTTGATAAACAAGAAGGTACCTTCACCTAAATAACCTTGGAAAGTAACCCAGTCATTCCCAAAGAAAGGAATCTCCGCCGAACCGGAATAATCTTCTATTTTAGCTATACCATAAGGATTTCCATTCTTACTGATACCCCGGCGAACACTGGTAACAATGCCTCCCATCGTAATCTCTCTTCCTGCCAAAGCCGATTTATCATCAAGTTCGCTCATATGTGTATTGCAAACATGTTCCAACACAATGGCATACTCATCAAGCGGATGCGCCGACAAATAAATACCTACCAGTTCGCGTTCCTTATTCAGTCTTTCCAAATCGTTCCAACGTTCCGCCGGTAAAATTTCGGGAGTCGCTATATCGATAACGTTATCTCCGCCGAACAAAGAATTAACAGCAGCAGCCTTATCGGCTTGGTAACGGTTGCCATAACGCATCAATGTCTCAAGAAAGGTCTCCCCTCTGCTGTTCACAGCAAAATACTGTTCACGCTTCAGTTCAGAAAAGCTATCGAATCCACCGGCAAGCGCCAGGCATTCCATATTTTTCTTGTTACAAGCATTCAGGTTGACACGCTGCACAAAGTCGAAGATACCTTTAAAAGGACCATTCTCTTTTCGCTCGTCCATGATGCTTTGTACGGCAGCCTCACCTACACCTTTTACAGCGCCCAATCCGAAACGGATATTTCCATTCCGGTTTGCGGTAAACTTCAGGTTACTTTCATTCACATCCGGTCCTAACGTCTGTACTCCCATCATTTTACACTCGTCCATCAGTTTGGTAATATCAGTGATATTCGACAAACTTCGGCTCATGACAGCTGCCATATATTCAGCCGGATAATTAGCCTTCAGGTATGCTGTCTGGTATGCAACCCAGGAATAACAGGTAGCATGTGATTTATTGAACGCATACGAAGCAAACTTCTCCCAGTCCGCCCAGATTTTCTCTAATACCTTGGGATCATGCCCGTTTTTCCTTCCACCTTCAACAAACTTAGGTTTCATGTGGTCCAGCTTATCACGCAGCTTCTTACCCATCGCTTTACGGAGGGCATCCGATTCACCACGCGTAAAGTCGGCCAGCAGACGCGACAAGAGCATGACCTGCTCCTGATAAACCGTAATACCGTATGTATCCTTCAGGTATTTCTCCATGACAGGAATGTCATATTCAATAGGCTTACGTCCATGTTTACGGTCAATGAAGTCAGGAATATAATCCATCGGACCCGGACGGTAAAGGGCATTCATCGCAATCAGATCCTCAAACGTAGAAGGCTGCAACTCACGCAGGTATTTCTGCATACCAGCAGATTCAAACTGGAAAGTACCGATCGTTCGTCCGTCACTGTAAAGCTTATAAGTAGCCGGATCTTCGATTGAAATCGAATCGATATCCAGTTCCATTCCTTTACTCAAACGAATGTTTTCGACAGCCTCCTTTATAATAGACAATGTTTTCAGTCCCAGAAAGTCCATCTTGATCAATCCGGTATCTTCGATCACCGAACCCTCATATTGGGTAACCAGCATCTTTTCGCCGGTCTCTTTATCATCAGCCGTGCTGACCGGTACCCAATCCGTGATATCATCACGACAAATAATAGTACCACAGGCATGTACACCCGTTCCACGCACATTCCCCTCAAGCATCTTGGCATATTTCATCGTATCCCTCACCAAAGGATCGGGTGATGCTTCAGCCGCCTGCAATTCGGGCACATATTCTATGGCATTCTTCAGATTCAGCTTTTTATCCGGAATTTTATCCGGAACCAATTTGGCTAAGCGATCCGATTCGGCAAGCGGAAGTTTCTGAACACGGGCAACATCTTTGATAGCCAGTTTCGTAGCCATAGTACCATAGGTAATGATATGCGCCACCTTTTCCTGTCCATATTTCTCCGTCACCCAACGTAGCACTTCGCCACGACCATCATCATCGAAGTCAATATCGATATCGGGTAATGAAATACGATCGGGATTCAAGAAACGCTCAAACAGCAAATCGTATTTGATCGGGTCTATTTTAGTGATCTGCAAACAATAGGCTACAGCAGAACCGGCAGCGGAACCACGTCCCGGACCAATGGAGACTCCCATATTACGCCCGGCGGCAATAAAATCTTGTACAATAAGAAAGTATCCCGGGAAACCCATGGTCTTCATTATATGTAATTCAAAGACCAGCCGTTCTTTGACCTCCGGTGACAACGGATCACCATAAAACTTTTTAGCTCCGTCGAAAGTCAGCTTTTTCAGATAGTCGGCTTCCAGTTTGATACGGTACAGTTTATCATAGCCTCCCAAACGTTTTATTTTATCTTTGGCAGCTTCCTCACTCAACACCACGTTACCGTTTTCGTCTTGGGTGAACTCATCAAAAAGGTCCTTTTCCGTATATTTTTGCCGATATCCTTCTTCTGTTCCAAAGTCCTCGGGAATTGCAAAAGTAGGCATAATCGGCGCGTGATCGATTGAATAATACTCTACTTTGTCCAGAATCTCAAGCGTATTACTTAATGCTTCGGGCACATCGGCAAAGAGCTCATTCATCTCTGCCTTCGTCTTCATCCACTCTTGTTTCGTATAATACATCCGGTTCGGATCGTCGAGATCCTTTCCCGTACTCAAACAGATCAGCCGATCGTGTGCCTCAGCATGTTCTTCGTTGACAAAGTGAACATCATTCGTACAGATTAACTTGACATTATACTTTTTGGAGTATTCAATCAAATGTTTATTTACATTCACCTGCAACGGATAAGCTTCATGATTTGCTTTAGGCACTGTCGCTTTATGGCGCTGCATTTCCAGATAATAATCGTCTCCAAACAGGTTCTTATACCATTGGATAGCTTCTTCTGCTTCTGCCAACAATCCCTGAGTTATCTTTTTAGGCACTTCACCGCCCAAGCACGCGGAACAGATAATTAAACCTTCGTGATACTTCTCCAACTCGTTCCGGTCTGTACGGGGACGCATATAGTAACCTTTGGTCCATGCCCGCGAAACCAATTTTATCAGGTTATGATACCCCTTCTCGTTTTTGGCGAGCACAATCAGGTGATACCCACTCTGGTCAGGCTTTCCCTCCTTTTTATCCATTGTACGACGGGCCACATACATCTCACAGCCTATGATAGGCTTGAACAATCGCCCTTCCGCATCCGCTATTTTAGCTTTACAGTCAGCAATCTCGGCATCTTTATCCGCACACTCCACTTCACCGGCTTCAATAGCTGCAATCCGCTTCTTCAGGTCCTTTATTTCTCCTTTCGGGCCCCCGTTTTTCTTATTAACATAGTTCGTAAACTCTTTGATGGCGAACATGTTTCCATGGTCCGTAACGGCAATACCTTTCATCCCGTCTTTCATAGCCTTATCGACCAATGCACTGACACTGGCCTGACCATCCAGAAGAGAATATTGCGTATGGACGTGTAAATGAACGAAATCCTGCATAGTTATAGGTTGATAATTTGAAGCCATAAAATTACAATCTCTATAGCTACTAACAAAGATAAACCTCAAAAAGTTATCAACATAAGTCATTTCTATCTGTAAATGCTTGCTGGATTTTTAAAATAAGTATACTTTTGCGGATAATTATCATTAAATAGCGCAAATGGGTCGACTTAAGAAATTAAAAAAGATAAGAATTCACCGTGAAGGAACACATATTTTATGGGGTAGCTTTTTTCTGCTACTGATCATAAATCTGGCTCTTTACTGGGGAATTGATTGTAAAATACCATTCTATCTGGTGGCTTTGGTAAGTATCGTTGTCTATCTGTTGATGGTTAACTTTTTCCGTTGTCCCATCCGGCTTTTCGGACAGGATACAGAAAAGATTGTAGTTGCACCGGCAGATGGAAAAATCGTAGTCATCGAAGAAGTAGATGAACATGAATACTTCCACGATCGCCGCATTATGGTATCCATTTTCATGAGCATACTAAATGTACACGCCAACTGGTATCCGGTAGACGGAGTTGTCAAGAAAGTCACTCACGATAATGGCAAATTCATGAAAGCATGGCTTCCGAAAGCCAGTACAGAGAATGAACGTTCAATGATCGTCATCGAAACTCCTGAGGGAGTAGAGGTAATGGCACGCCAAATAGCCGGTGCAATGGCAAGACGTATTGTTACATATGCCGAACCGGGAGAAGAATGCTATATCGATGAGCATTTGGGATTCATAAAATTCGGTTCACGTGTAGATGTATATCTCCCGTTAGGCACAGAAATCTGTGTCAGCATGGGACAATTGACTACCGGTAACCAAACAGTTATCGCCAAATTAAAATAAGAAACAATAATGGCAAATGCTATAATCCGCCACATACCCAATACAGTAACCTGCCTGAACCTTTTTTCAGGTTGCATTGCCAGTGTGATGGCCTTTGAAGCTAAGTATGAACTAGCTTTTATCTTTATTATATTAAGTGCTGTCTTCGACTTTTTCGACGGCATGCTGGCACGACTGCTTCATGCATATTCTCCGATAGGGAAAGAACTTGACTCACTGGCCGATGACATCAGTTTTGGCGTGGCCCCTTCTTTACTTGTTTTTTCGTTTTTAAAAGAACCCGGATTAATATACCCCGACTTTCTGGCAGGATTAAGAGATTATATCCCTTATCTGGCATTCCTTATCTCTATTTTTTCTGCTTTACGTTTAGCTAATTTTAATGTAGACGAGCGGCAAACCAGTTCTTTCATTGGGCTTCCGGTCCCGGCCAATGCACTCTATTGGGGAGCGTTAATCGTAGGTGGCAAAGATTTTCTGCTGGCACATTGCAACGTTATATACCTTATTATAATGGTAATACTCTTTTCATGGTTACTTGTGGCTGAAATTCCCATGTTCTCTCTGAAATTCAAAAATCTTTCTTGGAAAGATAATAAGGTAAGCTTCATATTTCTGATTGTCTGCATTCCATTACTACTGTTTTTGGGTATCAGCGGATTCTCAGCAGTTATTGTGTGGTATATCATTCTTTCACTTTTAACAAGAAAAAATAAATAAACAATCCTTCTGGCACGTTTGTTGTACTACAAATTTTAAACAATGCATAAAACAAATAGCCCATGTTCCACATTTTAGGATTTTTATTCATTATTGTCATAGCCGTTATAATCATCGGATTGGCCCTTGTAGGTAGCGTATTGAGAGCCATTTTCGGACTTGGAAAACGCTCGCCCTCGTCAAGTTCAGATCGTAACGGACCCAATAATAATTCAGGAAGCAGAAGATACTACCACCAAACTCAGGCTAATGATAAAGAAGAAATCATCACTGAGACAGGAACCAAGCACAAAAAACTGTTTGATGATAACGAAGGAGAATACGTAGACTACGAAGAAATAAAAGAATAAGGGTAACGATAAATTATCACCTCCTCTTAGCAGCAAAAAAGTCTTTCATCAGCCCGGCACACTCTTCTGCCAATATTCCTTTGACAACGACTGTTTTAGGATGGAGCGCTTGCGGAGCATATCGCTGATAGCCTCTTTTATCGTCTTCGGCACCAAACACCAGTTTTCCCGTTTGAGCCCAGGCAATAGCACCGGCACACATTACACAAGGTTCCACTGTGACATATAAAGTACATTCATTCAGATATTTCCCACCAAGAACATTGGCGGCGGCAGTAATGGCCTGCATTTCAGCATGGGCAGTCACGTCATTCAACGTTTCAGTCAGGTTGTGTGCACGAGCAATGATCCTCTCTTTACAGACCACTACGGCACCAACAGGGACTTCCCCTCTTTCTCCTGCTTTAACAGCCTCTATCAAGGCCTGCTTCATAAAATAAGAATCATCCAGCATACGTCTAACGCCTCATATCGTGTTCACCAAAAAGAGTAGGATAATCCTCCTCCATATTTTTATGTATAAACATGAGAATCGTCTCACGAAGCCAGCGTGATTTATTCGTTATCTTATACTTATCCAGATAACGATCTACAATCTGCTGCTCATCTTCGCTCAGCAATATGCTCATCCGTCGTTCCCGCTTAGGTTCGTCCGGAGTTGCCTTATTACACTTTTTATCTCTCTTTCTCATATTCTTTGCAAATTTACTTTTACTTCTGTAATTTCAAAGAATAAAAAGAGTAAATTTGCAGAAAATAGTATGCTAAAAGTATATGGCAGAACATAATCTGTTAGGAAAGGCCGGAGAGGATGCTGCCGTTCAATATCTGGAGCAGCACGAATATACCATTCGTCATCGGAATTGGCGCAAAGGACATCTGGAACTGGACATTGTGGCAGCCAAAAACGGTGAACTGATAATTGTGGAAGTAAAGACACGTACCGATACGGACTTTGCATTACCTCAGGATGCTGTTACTCCACAGAAAATCAGGCGAACCGTAATCGCAGCCGATACATATATTAAGCTTTTCCAAATAGACGCATCTGTAAGATTTGATATTATTACTGTCGTAGGTAAAGTAGGAAATTTCAGAATTGAACATATAAAAGAGGCGTTTTACCCGCCATTATTTTAAATCGTATGAATATAGAATCAGCCAGAGAATACTGTCTTCAGAAAAAAGCAGTCACCGAATGCCTCCCATTCGATGAATACTCACTTGTACTGAAAGTGATGGATAAAATGTTCGCACTTATCGATTTGGAAGGAGCCAATATGATTGCTTTGAAATGTAATCCTGATTATGCCATCGAACTACGTGAACATTATTCAGCCATCGAAGGTGCTTATCATTTCAACAAGAAATACTGGAATCAGATTTTCTTTGACCAGGATGCCGATGATAAATTGATAAAACAGCTGATTGACCATTCTTACGAAGAAGTATTGAAGAAATTCACTAAAAAACTACGTGCCGAATATGATGCCCTTCCCTGAATCTTTTCCTGTACCTTTGATTTATATCGAAGAGACAGACTCCACCAATCATTATTTAAACGATCTGTGCAATAAGCAAGATGTCAGTGAACTAACCACAGTAGTAGCTAACTTTCAAACCTTGGGCAGAGGACAGCGAGGAAACAGTTGGGAATCGGAGAAAGGTAAGAATCTGATGTTTAGCTTCGTACTTTATCCCACTTCTTTAGAAGTCCGCAGACAATTTCTTCTATCTCAAATCATCTCTTTATCCATTAAGGAAGAACTCGACACATACGTTAAAGACATCTCTATTAAATGGCCGAACGATATCTACTGGAAAGAAAGAAAAATCTGCGGAATATTGATTGAAAATGATTTGATGGGAGTACATATCAGCCAAAGCATTGCAGGGATTGGCGTCAATATTAACCAGGAAGAGTTTTTCAGCCCCGCCCCCAATCCTGTATCACTTAAACAAATCACCGGCCAAACTTATGAACTCTCCGGAATATTGGCAGGAGTTATGCAACGAATTATAGAATACTACAGCCTGCTTCAAAAAGGGGAGCACACTTACATAACCCACCAGTATCAGAAGGCGCTTTTCCGAAAAGAAGGTATGCATAAGTATTCCGATACGAACGGAGAGTTTATAGCCAGAACCATAGAAGTTGAAGCCGACGGTCATCTTGTTTTGCAAGACGATACAGGAAAAATACGCCGATATTTATTTAAAGAGGTACAGCACATTTTATAATACTTCTTCTTTTTTAGTTTAAAACATTACCTTTGCAATATTGTTTTTAAATATAAAAACGTTTAATTTATGAAAATCAGATGCCTACTGTTAATATCTATATTAACACTACTGTTTGTCAGTTGCGAAGACTCCAATACCGAAAATAATTCAAAACTTGAATTGTCGGAGTCATCTTTTCAAGATATTGACAGCGAGGGAGTTACTCTAACCGTAAATATCACCAGCAGCGATTCGTGGGTAGCAGCAAGTTCTTCAACTTGGTGCAAGCTCGTACCCAATAAGGGAGCAAGCAATCAGCCACTCGGCATTATTGTAGAGACTAACCTTGAAACGACTGAAAGAAGTGCAACGATTTCGGTAACTTCCAGTGGAATAAAAAAGGTCATAACCGTCACACAATTGGCAGCCGGACATTCAACCAATCCCGAAGCGTACCACTATGAACTTCCCATAATCTTCCACGTGCTATATAAGAATAGTTCCGACCCCAAACAGTACATTAGCCCAAACCGTTTAACTGACATATTAAAAACGGTCAACAAACTATATAAAAATAAGATTGGAAGCGTAGATATGAACCTGACTTTTACACTTGCTTCTACGGGCCCTGACGGAAAAGATTTAACTACTCCGGGAGTGGAATACACTCTTTGGCCGGAAAGTTATCCCATCGACTGCGATGCATTTATGTCCGACAATACGGGAAAATATGTAAGTTACCTTTGGGATCCTAACCAGTATATCAATGTGATGATTTACAACTTTACCAATGACAATTCCGGCTCTACAACATTAGGTATTGCCCACCTTCCTTTTTCTACCAAAGGCAGCACCTTTTTGGAAGGGCTCAATTCGGTAGAAAGTTCCTATTTGACGCTAAACAATTTAAAGTTTCCCTATTGTGTATCGATTAACAGTCTTTACATAAATGAACAATCATCGGGAAATACATATAACTCAGCAGATGTAACCGTAACTATAGCTCACGAATTAGGTCATTATTTAGGTCTGCACCATGTATTTTCGGAAGATGATAACGGCACGTATAACGGATGTATTGATTCGGATTATTGCAAAGATACTCCAACATACAATAAAGAATATTACGATCAGTGGTCAAACACTCAATTAGCTTTAGGAGTACGTGACTTGTCTACCCTCGCATTAAGAGAGAACTGCATGACCAATCAGACATTTACGTCCCACAACATCATGGACTATGCATTTAGCTATTCTGACCAATTCAGCAATGACCAACACGACCGTATCCGCCACGTCCTGACCTACAGCCCATTAATTCCGGGACCGAAAAAAGGACAGACACAAACCCGCACAGCAGCCGAAGGTCCTTTGGATTTGCCAATACTTATAAGAAAATAAGAAAAAAGAGGTGAACAGCATTACTATCTGTTCACCTCTTTTTCTATCAGTTTTATTCTATCTAATGTCTTCTTTGCTTCAGTAGAAGGAAACTGACTGACCACCCTCTCTAAATATCCTTTTGCCTTTATATATCCGGTAGTAAGTATCTGGCTGAGTCCCTCCCGGTAACGGGCATACTGCATCCGGGTAGGAGTGTTTATTTTCTTATAATCATTTTCTATCTTCCGCTTTTCCTGTTCGGCCTTCAGATAATAGTAGTTACCGACAAAGATATTAGCAGCCAGATTATCTGCATCCAGCGTCAATATCTTCTCGTAAGTCTTCAAAGCTTCCGCTTCCTTACCCCTGTAAACCTCCATTTCACCACAAGAAGCTAAACAGTTCACATCGTTCGGTGATTTTTGCAGCAATTCTTTATAAAACAGATATGCCTTATCATAGCTACGTGACTTCTTATAGAATGAAGCCAGCTCATTAGCAAACCTCGAGGCTACATCTGTATTCTTATCCACCCCGGTCCAGTAAAACATTTCAGCCTTTTCCACATTCGTATTTACAGCCTGACGGAACAGACTAATAGCTTGTTCCCACTGTTTATTATCAATGGCGACTGATACCCTCTGCAGCATTTCTCCTGCCGATTGTGCTGAAAGCGCAAACGGAAGCGAAAGCAACAAGGAAAGAAATAAAGTAAAAGACTTCATCTTATTCATATTTATTTAGTTAGGTCCCTACAAAGATAGAAATTATTCCGACTCACCGGTCGCTAAAAACCAATTAAATAACGTTATTGTTCTCTTCATTTTCAGATTCACCTTTTTTCGTGTAACTTTGCCCGTCCATGGATAAAATCTTTCATCTCAGCAGTGGTAACAGACGGATTCTGCAAATAGCCGTCCCTTCCATCATCTCCAATATAACCGTTCCGTTATTGGGGCTGATCGATGTTACTATTGTAGGTCATCTCGGGTCAGCAGCCTACATTGGCGCCATTGCCGTGGGAGGTATGCTGTTTAATATCATTTATTGGATATTCGGTTTTCTGCGGATGGGCACCAGCGGAATGACTTCTCAGGCATACGGCAAGCGCGATCTTGACGAAGTGACCCGACTCCTATTACGGTCGGTCGGTGTAGGACTGTTCATTGCTCTCTGCTTGATGCTTCTGCAATATCCCATACTAAAAACAGCATTTACTTTTATCCAAACCTCCGATGAAGTGAAACGCCTTGCTACACTTTATTTCTATATCTGCATTTGGGGTGCTCCCGCCATGTTAGGGCTTTATGGCTTTGCCGGATGGTTTATCGGTATGCAAAACTCCCGTTTCCCGATGTACATCGCCATCACTCAAAATATAGTCAACATCGCAGCCAGTCTATGCTTTGTCTATCTGTTGGGCATGAAAGTAGAAGGCGTTGCGCTGGGTACTCTGATTGCTCAATATGCAGGCTTTTTCATGGCATTCCTGTTATGGCACCGATATTATGGACAACTACGAAAACGCATTCAGTGGAAAGCCCTGCTGCAAAGACAGGCCATGTATCGTTTCTTTCAGGTAAATCGTGATATCTTTCTCCGTACTTTATGCCTGGTAGCGGTAACAATGTATTTTACCTCTGCCGGAGCAGCACAAGGAGAAGTTGTTCTGGCCGTAAACACACTACTTATGCAACTTTTTACTCTGTTCTCATATATCATGGATGGTTTTGCTTACGCAGGCGAAGCATTGGCAGGACGCTATATAGGCGCCGATAACCGGACGGAACTTCACCGCACTGTCCGCAGATTATTTGCCTGGGGTACCGGTCTTTCAATCGCTTTCACCCTACTTTATGGCATAGGAGGACAATCATTTCTCGGCTTACTCACCAACGAAGCATCTGTTATCAATGAAGCAGAAACCTATTTCTATTGGGTATTGGCTATTCCTCTTGCCGGATTCTCGGCATTCCTTTGGGACGGCATCTTCATTGGTGCGACTGCAACACGCCAAATGCTCTATTCCATGTTTATAGCTTCGGCCAGTTTCTTCATTATCTATTACACATTTCATAACTCAATGGGTAACCATGCTCTATGGATGGCATTTATCGTCTATCTCTCTTCACGGGGATTCATACAAGCACTGCTTGCCAGAAAAATAATGCAACAAAAATAACTCTCAAAAGAATCTCGCTTTAAAACTATTCGTTTATCTTTGCAAAAAAAGAAATCATTAACAACCAACTCGTATGGCAAAATACAAAAGAATCCTGTTGAAGCTCAGCGGTGAGAGCCTGATGGGAGAAAAGCAATATGGCATCGATGAAAAACGATTGGCCGAATATGCCGCACAAATCAAAGAGATTCACGAACAAGGCGTACAAATAGGCATCGTCATCGGTGGTGGCAACATCTTCCGCGGACTGAGCGGAGCCAATAAAGGTTTCGATCGGGTAAAAGGCGACCAGATGGGTATGCTGGCCACAGTAATTAACAGCCTTGCACTCAGTTCGGCATTAGTTGCGGCCGGTGTGAAAGCACGTGTACTCACAGCCGTACGCATGGAACCTATCGGTGAATTCTACAGTAAATGGAAAGCTATTGAATGCATGGAAAATGGTGAAATCGTCATCATGTCGGCAGGAACCGGAAATCCGTTCTTTACTACCGACACCGGCTCATCGCTTCGTGGTATCGAGATAGAAGCAGACGTCATGTTGAAAGGTACTCGCGTAGACGGTATCTATACTGCCGACCCGGAGAAAGATCCTACGGCAACAAAGTTCCACGACATCACTTACGATGAAGTGCTGAAACGAGGACTGAAAGTGATGGATCTGACAGCCACTTGTATGTGTAAGGAGAATAATCTGCCGATCGTAGTATTCGATATGGATACAGTAGGTAACCTGAAAAAAGTGATTACCGGAGAAGAGATTGGTACATTGGTACACAATTAGTCAATTCTCTAATCTGAAGATATATGAATGGGTTAATAAGTGGACAGGATACGTTCACTTATTAACCTATTCTTCATTTATTCTCCAATTTCCATTTCATCAGAAAATTTCCCATCCTTCTCCAACAGTTCACGAGTCAGCAACTCTTCCGGAAAATAGTAACGAAAAGGTATCCCCTATGACAGTGTTCTTTTTTTAGCCTCTTATTCAGCTTCCGGTCTGCCACGAAATACATGCGTGATACACTCACTTTCTCCGGTGTCACTTCCTCGGGATATTGACAGCCTTTATGGTGAGTGCTGTCTGAAGATAGCATATGATTCTTAAAACTCCATGTATTCAACCCGTTTCTTTCATTAAAAGAGACAGATCTCCGGACATGCATCCGGGTATATTCCGCACATACATACAGGATATACCCGGATATACGTCCGGAAAGACACTTGAATAAATCAAAGAAAACCTATTGTTTTATGAATACCAAGTGAAATATACTTCTCATTATTTTGCCTTAATAGCATATTAAAGATATTCAATATAGAATATTAAATTAATGTACTAAAAACATGATTGATCATCAATATAAATCAAAGAGGTTCTTTACTAATTCCAATTTTGTACCGGTTATCCGGTACAAAATCATTTTACAACAATTTTATAAAGCAATATGTTTGATTTTCACAACTACAAACTATATATTTGCGAGACAAGATTGAAAAAGACACAGTTATTCATTATCTAATCTAATAAAAAGTATTCATACTTTATGTAAAACTAGAAATAAAAATCTATATATTAATCTATAAATATACACAACATGGAATGGCCCAAAAGTAAAAATAACAAAATGGAAGAGCTATTGGAAAGAATGAGCCAGTTTGAAGCTAATCTTGCTCAATTAATCTCAACCGGAATGCCCAATCACACTCCCTCTCCAACTACCGATGAAGCGACATCCTCCCCCAATGAACAGGAACAACTTTCTCCCGAACAAGAAGAAGAAATGAAATTAAAAATCCAGGAGCTTCAACAAAAAGAAGAAGAGTTGAATCTACGTGCTGAAAAGTTGGATAAATTAGCAAAAGAACTTGAAGAACGGCAGCAGAACCTGGAGAATAGGAATCCAAACGATGAACGCTCCATAGAGCCTGCGACGCATCCCGATCACTCGTTCCCTTCTCAAATCGGAGATCAAATAAATGCATTAAAAAAACTATTGGAAGATTCTTCTTACAAAGATAAAATCATTAAGGATCTTCATGAAGAACTACAAAGTCATAACCGAGATCTTCATGCGGAAATCGTAAAACCTCTTCTGAAAAGCATGATAAAAATGCATGAACGACTCACGAAAACTTATAAGTTTTATGAAAATACGGAAGCTAAGAATTCCCCTGAAACTTATACGAGATTATTAAGAGAAGTGGAAAATTGTAAACTGCATATTCAAGATATTCTGGAAGACGAATACGACTTAGAGTATTTTGAACCGACAATAGGCAGCGCATATTCACCTAAAGAGCAAACAGCCATCCGGACAGTGATCACTGATACTCCGGAACAGGCCGGCACTATTAAAGAATTTCATTACGGAGGCTTCCGAAATACTACCACAAACAAAATATTTCAACCCTCAACGGTCACTGTATATAAAAAATCAGAATAATCAACTCATCTAAAAAACTCTAAAAAGATAAATAACTATGGACAATACCAGAAGTGTATATGGTATCGATTTAGGTACCACCTACAGTTGCATTGCACAAGTAGATAAATTCGACCAAGCCATTGTTCTCCGCAATTTCGAAGGAGATGCCACTACTCCATCCGCTGTATATTTTGAGGATATGGACCATGTTGTCGTGGGAAAAGAAGCCAAAGGAATGTTGGCCACTGAACCTACCAAAACGGCAGTATTCATAAAACGCCATATAGGTGTAGATGGCAGCTTCGATAAAAACACAAACGAATTTCCCTATCATTACGACCCAACAGAAATTTCGGCTTTCATCTTAAAAAAGCTGGTTAAAGATGCCAACGATTTGGGAGACAATCCAGAACCGATCAAAGATGTCGTTATCACTTGTCCGGCCTATTTTGGAACCAAAGAACGTATGCAAACCAAGCAGGCCGGAGAAATAGCCGGCTTAAATGTACTTTCTATCATCAATGAGCCTACGGCTGCCGCGATCTCTTACGGTGTAAAGACAGATCAGAAAAAAACGGTTTTAGTATACGACCTCGGAGGCGGAACATTTGACGTTACCCTGATTAATGTGAACGGTGGTGCTATTAAAGTAATAGCCACAGGTGGAGACCATCATTTAGGAGGAGTAGACTGGGATACCGCATTAGCTGAATATATGCTGGCAGCTTTTAACGAACAAAATAACACTTCTTATTCGTTCGAAGACCGATTAGACCTAAAATATGAGTTGTTATTACTTGCAGAAGACAAGAAAAAAGTATTGACAGCCAAGCAGACAGCGAAAGCAACTTACCAATATGAAGGCAATTCCGCACGTATAGAGATTAGCCGTGAGTTATTCAATTCGCTGACAGAAAGGAAACTGGACGAAACGATTGATGCCACCAAAAAGGTCATTGCTATTGCCAAAGAAAAAGGTTACAATAATATTGATGAAATACTGTTAGTGGGAGGTAGCAGCCGCATGCCACAAATAAAGGAACGGGTAGATAAAGAATTCAATTGTGATGCCAAACTAACCGACCCGGATGAATGTGTAGCCAAAGGAGCGGCAATTTATGCTATGAATGCCGCCTATTCACAAGCAGTTCGCGACTATGAAGAAGGAGAAAGTAATGATAAACCGGCTCCTCTCCGTGGAGATCGTACCACAGTGGTCAATGTCACCAGTAAAACATATGGTACCGACGTAATCATTGAAGGGCAAAGCATGGTGCAAAACCTCATTTTTGCAAATAGTTCGTTACCCACAAAACGAATTGAAACCTTTACTACTTCTATTCCTAACCAACGAGGTGTATCTGTAAAGGTATTTGAAAGTGATTTCACAAATATGGAAACAGAAAGTATCGTGGAAGAAAGATTCTGCACATTAATTGATGACCATACGCTTAAACTAAGCAAAGACTGGCCTCAAGGTACCCAGATTTCAGTTACATATCAGATTGACCAGGAAGGTATCTTGCACGGATTAGCTTATGTAGAAAATGATAAACTTGAATTCGATCTCAAAATCACCGGTGTAAAATGTGAAGAAGAACTCAGAAAATCAAAAGCAATCATCGACAAAGCATCAGTAGAGTAAAAAACAGAACAAAGCAGAACCCTATAAATGGATAAGACTTTATTAAAACTGGAAATCGGCAAGTGGAACGAAGCTTGTCGATTTCTTAAAAGCAAACAAACAGAACTCTCTACAGCAGAATGGACTGCTATAGAGACACTGGCCGACTATTGGCGAAAAAAATTTGATCCGGATGCTACCAGCGAATGCATGGACCTGATAAGCACTCTTGAACAATCGGATAAATTACACAGCAATAATAAAGAAATTATTGTATGGAGTAAGGAGTTTCGTACCATCGCCAGGAAGTATTACACTAAAAACGAAACTACATTTTTAGTATTCCAAAATGCGTTAAAGGAATTATATCAGAGTTCTGCGCTCCGCTCTTCGGCTCCTCTTCAGACACCTGTCAACAGTGAATCTCAAAATATCATATTAAAACAAAATGCAAAAAAATGGGCAAGCACTTATTCGCAGTTATACGAGAATCAGAATGAACTGGACCGAGATGAATGGGATGCTGTCCGTTTCTTAGCCAATTTCTGGAAAAACGGTACATTTAACGAAACGTCCCGAAAAGAATGTGAGCAGTATATCTCCATTCTAATCGCATCAGACAAATTGCATAGCAATAACAAAAACATCATTACCTGGAGCAAAGATTTTCGTGGAATAGCCAAAACATATTATACAAAAGATTCTAAAACTTTTGAGGACTTCAAAAAGTTCATGACGAAATATACCCGCGAAAACCCGATACAAGAAAGGACCCCTCAGGAAAGAATACCACAAACTCCTCCCCGGCAAACATCCCCTTCCATTGAAATAACCGGATTGGTAATTGCCAATACTGACGAAAAAGGTGATCCCATTCCTTCGAATCAGGCCGAGCTCGATACTCGTAGCTGCTATTTACAGCCTCGAATTGATTATCGAGTATTAAGAGGAGGGAGCAGTGTAGATATATGGTACAAATTATACGCTCCCGACAGGACACTCATGACGGCCAGCAACAGCAAGTCCGGTTATACGTGGTATGGTAATGTCCCTCTCACAGGTTCCCGATCCGCATATCCCTTGAATGGCTTCGGAAGTATGTCTGGAAATGTATTCTCCGCTGGCCAATGGATTATTGAGTTCTTTGAGAATGATCTGCAAATTGCAACTTACACATTCACAATCAAACAATACCGGGCCTCTACCCCGCCCCCGCAGTCACGGGTAACGCCGCCACCTCCTCCAAGAACCCCATCTAACCGACGAACATCTACAGTTCCGCCTAAAAAGGGGCACGGAGGTTTGTGGTCGTTCCTGATTATCACCGCTATCATAGGCTTTTGCGGCTATCAATATTGGTATAAACCTATGGCCATTGATCGGGACGCAGAGCGTACCTATGTATACGTATCCAGCTTGCTGCAACGTTCCGATAAAAATGCAAATGTAGAATATAATCGTATCCAATCTCTGCCCTATGGTTCGGAGCTCATCACTTACCAAAAAGAAGGAGATGGATGGTCATACATTAAAGCCAATGAGAAAAAAGGATATGTATCTACCAATTACACCCTAAGTAAGGCTGATTTTGAATTGTTGAATAACTTATGGGGAAGCAAAGAAGCTATGGAAGGAGCACCGACAGCAAAATGTCGGCTGGCACTCGTAGACTTTATAAAGAAAAACAACTATAAAACAGGTACGGGACAATGGCAGTTGTTTGCACAGCCTATAGAAGTCAAACCTAACGCAGTACTTTACCCCCGACTGGCTAACGGATATACGAAGTTTACAGAATTTGCGTTTATCTTATCCAACACCTCCACACACGAAGGCGTACTGGCTATTTATTCGTTTGCAGATGACGAAACTCCCGTTTTTATATATCAAGAGCAAACAACAGAAAATGCCCAAATAAAAGATATTAAATATTATCCATGGAAAACAGATAAATATAAAGTTATCTATGCTACTCCAAATGCTACGGTTAGTCGCTCGCCTCAACTCCCAACCAACCAGCAGCCGTCAAAAACAAAAAGCGAGAACGGACTAAAAATAACGAAGGCACTTTTTGGAAACACTGATAAAAGTTACAATGTTCTTACTCAATTTGGGACACAGCTCCCCACCACCACTCAGTACTTGTCTCCACGTATTTTCTATGAAAATCCTGCGGGGAAGAGTTCAGCGGTCATCAAATATAAAATTATCACTCCACAGGGGAACTTAATGACTGGAACAGGATCACCCTCCGGATATACTAATGAACAAAAAGTAACTCTAAACAGATCCGGATATATTAATTTAGCCGGTTGGGGAAATACGACCGGAGATGCGTACACTTCTGGAACTTACCGGATAGAATTCTGGTCCGAAGGACAATTATTGTATTCAACCGGAGTGCAAATTCAGGGCAATTCAGAAAAGGCTGTAACCGTTTCTTCAAAACCAGTTGAGTGTCCCATCAAGATCCGAACAATGTTATTTGCCAACTCAAACGATAAAGGGACTATTTTAGAAGATTATGGGAAGCCGCTTTACGGAAATAAATTACAATACCTGAAACCAAAGATTATTTATTCAAGTCTAAACGGGGCCAGAAACATTACATTGTATGCCAAAATCTATCGTCCCAATGGTGTACTCATTGCCAACAAGAACTCGCCGAACGGATAC
Source organism: Bacteroides fragilis (assembly GCF_019583405.1). GTDB lineage: Bacteria > Bacteroidota > Bacteroidia > Bacteroidales > Bacteroidaceae > Bacteroides > Bacteroides fragilis_B. The sequence goes on from NZ_SZUU01000006.1 coordinate 276,061, forward strand.
ACTTACAAGCATAGTATATATACACCTGCTGTCGGAGCTGATAACAATGTTTCTTATTTAACAAGCTGGGGAAGTCCAGAGTGTGACGTGTATTCTCCAGGTACTTATCAGTACGAGATATGGTACGAGGGAAGTAAAATCTTCTCCTGCCAAGTAATTGTACACTAAGCATAATACAATGAAAAAGAAAATTATACGATATCTAATTATATCGCATCTAACATTTATCCTTTCTATAGGCGGTATGGCAGTAGCTTTCTACTACTACCATACTGCCCAAATGGCACAAATTAAGAATGCGAACATTCTTCTCATCTCAAAAGATGAAATGAAATTACGCTTAATAGACTATAAGGGCCAAGAATTATTCACTGCCGACATAGCTTGTGGAAAGAATTATGGCAATAAGGAAAAACAAGGAGATTTAAAAACTCCTGAAGGAACTTTTAAAGTAATCGATATCCAAGATGCTTCTAAATGGAAACACGATTTTGGAGATGGGAAAGGTGAAATAGAGGGTGCATACGGTAATCATTTCATCCGGTTAGAAACACCCGGACATAAAGGAATTGGGATTCATGGCACCCACGACCCATTATCTATTGGGACCCGAGCGACCGAAGGATGCATTCGAATCAAAAATTCAGAATTAGAGCAATTAGTATCTTTAATCCAAGTGCCGACAACTGTTATCATCACGCCTTCTGTAAAAGACATAAAACCCAGTAAATAACAAACTGATGAAAACATTCAAACGATTCCTGTTCATTTGTATCGGACTATTCATTATAGTCCTCTCTACCCAAGCTTTGGAAAAGTATGAAGTGACCGCCAATACTTTTCTAAACATACGTAGTCATGGAAGCACAAATGCTCCTGTCATCGGAACAATAAATCATGGGGGAATCGTAAATGTAGAATCAATAGATGGCGAATGGGCAAAGATATCCTTCAATGGCGGATATGGATACGTAAGTACGGCCTACATACGACCTGTTACTCCAACACCTCCCGCAAAAGCTCCAACAAATACATTCAGCGACTGGTTTCGACAAACAAATTATGATTGCCGCCCTTTAGTTTATATCATATTAGGACTTTCTATTGTGCTATTCATCCTTAGAATGCGTCGTGGAGAAAGTACTCCGCTGGAAGACACCGAACATACGATAAACCTCAGTTTATTCATTACCGTCTGTTTGTTAGAACTATTTTATGTGTTTTCAATGGGCGCAAATAGTATTTGGTTTTGCACTCCCGATAAAATAGGATGGCTATGGACCATTATTAATTTCTTTATATTCGGGGCAGTTGTATTTAATCAATGGATGTGTTTTTTCAATACCTTGAATGATGTGCAATACAATTCCTACGCAACTTTCAATTGGACATGGGGAATATATACTTGGGGCATCTGTATCATAGGCGCTATCATTTGTGGCTTTTTCTTTGCAGGCTTTTTGCCTGTGATAGGAATTGGATTTCTTGTCGGACAATCTGTGCAAACAGGTATTATTTTCAATAAAGTACTTCCCAAAGGTGGATGGAAACATGCGTGTATCTGTACATTGACTTATTTAATTGGTTCAACAGCCACTGTCTTAATTGTAGCTCATTTCCTCATCCTTTTACTAATTGTACTAATTGCTCTCTTTCTGCTTTCACTTTTAGGAAAATCATCTTCTTCATCCGGCGGTAAAAGATGCTCCAATTGTAGTCACCTCAGTGGCTCCAGTTGTAACTTAAGCGGACGTTATATCAGCAGCCCGTCTACCACCTATTGCGATAATTTCCAATAATACTATTTAGAAAGAGAAACGTCAGGCAACGCATTTCTCTCTATAGATAGTTGCAGATAATCAAAAAATAATCTACTTTTGTTTTCAAAATGAATCAAAGTGCCAATTTTATAAATACTTAATAAGATGGTAGACGTAAAAACGATTATCGAAGAATCACAAGAGAAGATGGATATGGCAGTGATGTATCTGGAAGAAGCACTGGCACACATCCGCGCCGGAAAAGCAAGCACACGCTTGCTGGATGGTATCCGCGTAGACTCTTACGGAAGCATGGTGCCCATCAGCAACGTAGCTGCCGTAACCACTCCCGATGCACGCAGCATCACGATTAAACCTTGGGATAAAAGCATGTTCCGGGTTATTGAAAAAGCCATTATCGACTCCGATCTCGGCATTATGCCGGAGAATAACGGTGAAATTATCCGCATCGGCATCCCCCCTCTTACCGAGGAACGCCGTAAACAACTTGCCAAACAGTGTAAAGCTGAAGGCGAGACGGCTAAAGTAAGCATCCGTAACGCGCGCCGCGACGGTATAGATGCACTGAAAAAAGCTGTAAAAGACGGTTTGGCTGAAGATGAACAAAAGAATGCAGAAGCTAAACTGCAGAAGGTTCATGATAAATACATTGCCAAGATTGAAGAAATGCTGGCTGAAAAGGACAAAGAAATTATGACCGTATAATTTAAATACAAGTTACGGGCTACCATACACATCCGTGTATAACGTCTCAAAGCTTTCTTAATTGCCCGTAACTTGTAACTCGCTGCTTATAAAACATGAAGGGATTAGTAATAAAGAATACAGGTAGCTGGTATCAGGTAAAAACCGATGACGGGCAGCTGGTTGAATGTAAGATAAAAGGTAATTTTCGGCTGAAAGGCATACGGAGTACAAATCCCGTTGCCGTAGGTGACCGTGTACAAATCATACTCAACCAGGAAGGAACGGCCTTTATCAATGAGATAGAAGACCGGAAAAATTACATCATCCGCCGTTCATCGAACCTCTCCAAACAATCACATATTCTTGCAGCCAACCTCGACCAATGTATGCTGGTGGTGACTGTTAACTATCCCGAAACTTCAACCACCTTCATCGACCGTTTTTTGGCGTCGGCAGAAGCCTACCGTGTACCGGTGAAGATTCTTTTCAACAAAGTGGATGCTTATGATAAAGACGAACTGCATTATCTGGACAGCCTCATCACCCTCTATACCCAAATAGGTTACCCTTGTTTTAAAATATCCGCACTGAGCGGCGAAGGAGTCGATGCCATACGCGAGGAATTGAAAGGCCGGGTAACCCTCTTCTCCGGACATTCGGGAGTGGGCAAGTCAACCCTCATCAATGCCCTTGTCCCGGGGCTGGAAGTCAAGACCGCAAAGATATCAGCTTATCACAACAAAGGAATGCACACCACCACTTTCTCCGAAATGTTCCCTGTACCGGGAGACGGATACATTATCGATACTCCGGGTATCAAAGGTTTCGGCACTTTCGATATGGAAGAGGAAGAGATAGGTCATTACTTCCCTGAAATATTCAAGACTTCGGCAAACTGCAAATATGGAAACTGCACACACCGCCAAGAACCCGGTTGTGCTGTTCGAAAGGCAGTAGAAGAGCACTACATCAGCGAATCACGCTACACTTCTTATCTGAGTATGCTTGAGGATAAGGAGGAAGGAAAATACCGTGCGGCATACTGAATCTCTGCTATTTTTCAGAGAATATTCTTTATTCTATTTTATGCTTCACTTGGCAGAGCAACTGCTTCTCCTACAAAAAATACGTTTCGATCTTCCATCTTTCACCTTTTTCCACTTACTCCATTAATAATCAATGCAATGACACGGTGGAAGATCGCATTTTCAGCCTGTTTATCTTCCACCCGCATCTTCCACCCGTTAACTTGAGCGCCATCCAATCGTTAAGACACTGATAGGCAACACTAAGGAACGTATTTATTAACTGAATACATTGTTTAAAGCATTGTGCTTTCCTTTACTGTTTAGTCGAAAATGATCCGTTCTTCATCCCATCCCCGCTACCCGGGCCCATGAGCCCGTATACTCGGGCTTATAAGCCCGTATACCAAGGCCCATGAGCCCGCATACCGGGGCCGGAATAAACAAGCGGAGATTCATCATAATAATTTTGGATACAAGCCTTTAAGACCAAAAACAAATACCGTTGGTTAGTTCGTAATCCGCGAAGAAGAAAAGAACCGTCGCACTTTATCAGGAGGATGATTCGATGGCTGTTACAATAAGTCCTCACCCTTTTACTGAAAGGATATTGGGGCTTTCATATACTGAAAACATAATCAATAAGACACCTTAACACAAAAAATAAATCTATATTTTAATTTCCCGATTAAACCTTTTCCCACCCTCTTAGTCTAACCTTAGAACGGACATATACTAATACTAAGACATGGATAAAAAGGTTAAATGGGGCATCATCACATTGATTGGTGCCGGACTGATAGGCTGGGGTATCTACTCTCAACTTCCTAAAGCAAATGAAGAGTTGGCAGCAGCCGACAAAGTGATGGCTGGCAAACAGATCAACAAAAGAGTTCTGAATGTAAATGCCAAGATCATAAAGCCACAATTGCTGACAGATCAGATTCAAATTAGCGGCAGCTTGATGCCTGATGAAGAAGTGGATCTTTCTTTCGAGACTTCGGGAAAGATCGTTGAAATCAACTTTGACGAAGGCAGTGCCGTAAAAAAAGGACAGCTATTGGCGAAAGTAAACGACCGTCAGTTGCAGGCTCAGTTGCAACGCCTCGTAGCTCAGTTAAAGCTTGCCGAAGATCGTGTATTCCGTCAGAACGCTCTGCTTGAACGGGACGCTGTCAGTAAAGAAGCCTACGAACAAGTAAAAACGGAACTGGCTACCCTCAATGCGGACATCGACCTGGTCAAAGCTAATATTGCCATGACCGAACTTCGTGCTCCTTTTGACGGAGTAATCGGGCTCCGGCAAGTAAGTGTCGGTTCATATGCCTCACCAACCACTATCGTAGCCAAACTGACGAAAATTATTCCTTTGAAAATAGAATTTTCCGTACCAGAACGTTATGCAAGCCAGGTAAAGAAGGGCACCAACCTCAACTTCGAACTGGAAGGTAAATTAAGTTCTTTCCCGGCAAAAGTGTACGCAACCGAGTCAAGAATCGACCAGTCTACCCGTACGCTGACCGTTCGTGCCCTATATGCCAACAGTAACGGAGCACTGCTCCCGGGACGCTACGCCAGCATTCAGCTGAAAAAAGAAGAAATCCCGAATGCCATTGCCATCCCATCCGAAGCGATTGTACCGGAAATGGGTAAGGATAAAGTATTCCTCTATAAATCGGGCAAGGCTGAACCGGTAGAAATAACCGCAGGCATTCGTACCGAAGCTGAAGTGCAGGTAATAAAAGGTCTGCAAATGGGTGATACCATCATCACTTCGGGAACCCTGCAACTTCGTACGGGTCTGCCTGTCATATTGGATCACATCGATTAACTCCCGACCGCCTTATGAATATATCCGAATTAAGTATACGACGACCGGTACTCTCAACGGTACTGACCATCATCATTTTACTCTTTGGACTGATCGGGTACAACTACCTGGGTGTCCGGGAGTATCCATCTGTAGATAACCCTATTATTTCGGTGTCCTGCTCCTATCCGGGTGCAAATGCCGATGTAATCGAGAATCAGATCACCGAACCCCTGGAACAGAACATCAATGGTATTCCGGGCATCCGTTCGCTCTCCAGTGTCAGTCAACAGGGACAAAGCCGTATCACGGTAGAGTTTGAGCTTTCCGTCGACCTGGAAACAGCTGCCAATGACGTGCGTGACAAGGTGTCGCGGGCCCAGCGCTATCTGCCGCGCGACTGTGACCCTCCCACCGTATCGAAAGCTGACGCCGATGCCATGCCTATCCTTATGGTGGCTTTGCAAAGCGACAAACGTTCTTTGCTGGAACTCAGTGAAATTGCCGACTTGACTGTAAAGGAACAGTTACAAACGATCTCTGACGTAAGTAGTGTCTCCATTTGGGGAGAGAAACGGTACTCCATGCGTTTATGGCTCGACCCCATCAAGATGTCCGGTTACGGGATCACTCCCATCGACGTGAAGAATGCGGTAGACAAAGAGAACGTGGAACTCCCTTCCGGCAGTATCGAAGGAAATACGACAGAGCTCACCATCCGTACCTTGGGGTTGATGCACACCGCAGAAGAATTCAACAACCTGATCATCAAAGAAGAGAACGACCGCATCATCCGTTTCAGTGACATCGGGCGAGCTGAACTGGGCCCTGCCGACATCAAAAGTTACATGAAGATGAATGGCGTACCCATGGTGGGCATCGTTGTGATCCCCCAGCCCGGTGCCAACCATATAAAAATAGCCGATGCGGTATACGAACGTATGGAGAAGATGCAGAAAGACCTTCCGGAAGACGTGAAGTATTCTTACGGATTCGATAATACCAAATTTATCCGTGCATCTATCAATGAAGTGAAAGAAACCGTTTACGTGGCTTTCATCCTGGTTATCATTATTATTTTCCTCTTCCTGCGAGACTGGCGTGTCACACTGGTTCCCTGCATTGTGATCCCGGTATCGCTGATCGGTGCTTTCTTCGTCATGTATCTGGCGGACTTCTCCATCAACGTGCTCTCCATGCTGGCCGTTGTGCTGGCGGTGGGTTTGGTGGTAGACGACGCCATCGTAATGACGGAGAACATCTATGTACGCATCGAGAAAGGTATGCCTCCGAAAGAGGCTGGCATCGAAGGTGCGAAAGAGATTTTCTTTGCCGTCATCTCCACCACCATTACACTGGTGGCCGTGTTCTTCCCCATCGTCTTTATGGAGGGTATGACAGGACGTCTGTTCCGTGAATTCAGTATTGTAGTTTCCGGATCGGTGATTATCTCTTCATTCGCAGCCCTGACCTTTACTCCGATGCTTGCCACCAAACTGTTGGTAAAACGGGAAAAACAAAACTGGTTCTATATGAAAACAGAACCCTTCTTCGAAGGAATGAACCGTTTGTACAGTCGTTCACTGGCTGCTTTCCTCAACAAGCGCTGGATTTCCTTACCTTTTGTAGCCATCACAATCGGTATTATCGCTTTCTTATGGAACCACATTCCTGCAGAAATGGCTCCGCTGGAAGACCGCTCGCAAATAAGTATCAATACCCGTGGGGCCGAAGGTGTGACGTATGAATACATCCGGGACTATACGGAAGACATCAATGATCTGGTAGACTCGATCGTACCGGATGCCGAATCGGTAACCGCCCGTGTATCGAGTGGTAGCGGTAATGTGCGCATCACGCTGAAAGACATGAAAGACCGTGACTACACCCAGATGGATGTGGCCGAAAAACTATCGGCAGCAGTACAGAAAAAGACGATGGCGCGTTCATTCGTCCAGCAGTCATCTTCTTTTGGCGGACGGCGTGGCGGTATGCCCGTCCAGTACGTATTGCAGGCCACTAATATCGAAAAGCTACAGGAAGTACTGCCCAAGTTCATGGCGAAGGTTTACGAGAACCCGGTATTCCAGATGGCAGACGTAGACCTGAAGTTCAGCAAGCCAGAGGCACGCATTAATATCAACCGCGACAAAGCCAGCATCATGGGGGTAAGTACACGTAACATCGCACAGACCCTGCAATACGGTCTGAGCGGACAGCGAATGGGCTACTTCTATATGAACGGCAAGCAATATGAGATCTTAGGAGAGATCAACCGCCAGCAACGTAACACACCCGCCAATCTGAAATCAATCTACATCCGTAGTGACAAAGGCGATATGGTGCAATTGGACAACCTGATTGAACTGACCGGTGGCATCGCCCCCCCGAAACTGTATCGTTACAATCGTTTTGTTTCGGCTACTGTTTCTGCCGGACTGGCCGAGGGAAAAACCATCGGACAGGGATTGGAAGAAATGGATAAGATAGCCAAAGAGACACTGGACGACACGTTCCGCACAGCATTAACCGGTGATTCGAAAGAGTACCGTGAAAGTTCTTCAAGCCTGATGTTTGCCTTTATTCTGGCCATTGTACTGATTTACCTGATCCTGGCAGCACAGTTCGAAAGTTTCAAAGACCCGCTGATTATCATGCTGACCGTGCCTCTGGCCATTGCTGGTGCATTGGTATTCATGTACTTTGGAGGTATTACAATGAACATCTTCAGCCAGATCGGCATTATTATGCTGATCGGCCTGGTAGCGAAGAACGGCATCCTGATCGTAGAGTTCGCCAATCAGAAACAGGAAACAGGTGAGGATAAGATGACAGCCATCAAGGATGCGGCGTTGCAACGCCTACGTCCTATCCTGATGACAAGTGCTTCTACTATCTTAGGACTAATCCCGCTGGCTTTCGCCTCGGGTGAAGGGTGCAACCAACGTATCGCAATGGGTACGGCTGTAGTGGGAGGTATGTTGGTATCTACCCTGCTGACCATGTACATCGTACCTGCCATTTATAGTTATATTTCGACGAACCGAAGTAATAAATTAAAGCAAGAATGAAACAGATCGTCTTATTTATTATAGCATTGTGCTGTGCTCCTTTTGCCATGCAGGCACAGCAGCCACGAATATATACCCTGAAGTCCTGCCTGGAGTATGGACTTCAGAATAACTACTCCCTGCAAATAGTCCGCAATGAAGAGCAAGTGAGCAGGAACAACGCCACCCCGGGCAACGCGGGCTACCTGCCGACACTCGATTTTACGGCAGGCTACAAGGGGACAGTGGACAACACCAATACCAAGGTCCGGGCTACCGGAGAATCGATAAAAGAAAACGGTGTCTTCGACCAAACCTTGAATGTGGGGCTGAACTTGAACTGGACCATCTTCGACGGCTTTAACATCACAGCCAATTACCAGATACTGAAAGAGCTGCAACTACAGGGAGAAACCAATACCCGTATCGCCATCGAGGACCTGATAGCCAATCTGGCAGCCGAATATTACAACTATGTTCAGCAAAAAATCCGCTTGCAGAATTTCCGTTATGCGGTATCTTTGTCGAAAGAGCGCCTGCGAATCGTAGAAGAGCGTTACCACATCGGGAACTTCTCCCGCCTGGACTATCAACAGGCAAAAGTAGACTTCAACGCCGATAGTGCCAAATACATGAAACAACAGGAATTGCTGCATACCTCGCGCATCCAGTTAAACGAACTGATGGCCAACGAAGATGTGGATCAACCGCTCGTGATAGAAGACAGCATTATAAAAGTGAATGCCGGACTTCGATTCGAAGAGTTGTGGAATGCTACCTTACTGACCAACGCATCACTGTTGAAAGCTGAACAAAACAACACGCTCGCCATGCTGGACTATAAGAAGGTAAACTCGCGCAACTACCCTTACCTGAAGATGAATACCGGATACGGATATACCTTCAATAAGTACGACGTTGCCGCTAATAGCCAAAGAGGTAATCTGGGAGCCAATTTTGGAGTAACGGTAGGCTTCAACATCTTCGATGGAAATCGCCGACGCGAAAAGAACAATGCACGCATTGCCATAAAAAATGCCCGCCTTCAACGCGAACAACTGGAACAAGGGCTGAAAGCGGACCTTAGCAATCTGTGGCAAGCCTACCAGAACAATCTGCAAATGCTGAAACTGGAACGACAAAATCTCGTAGCCGCCAAAGAGAATCACGAGATAGCCATGGAACGCTACATGCTGGGGAACCTTTCGGGCATCGAAATGCGGGAAGCGCAGAAAAGTCTACTGGATGCCGAAGAACGAATTCTGTCTGCCGAATATGACACTAAGTTATGCGAAATCTCCCTGCTACAGATCAGTGGGAAAATAACAAAATATCTGGACTAAACGTACACTTTGCCCTTCTCCTTACAACATTCGGGGGTGTGTCAAAACTTACCACAGAGGGAAAGACTTTTGACACGCCCCCACCTTTTAAGTCGACGGAACCGTTTGTTTTAATACAAAAGAAGCCTTGTATCGCCCGTTCAGATTGCTTATCTTTGCAGCCAATCCAATCACAAGAGTACGGCGGGCAAACCAAGCGATATTTCCCACGACTCTTTGTGTACCACGTACAACTAAGTAAAAAAAGAAACAGAAAGATGGGATTATTCATAAAGAAACCCTTTGAAGCCCTGTTGGCAGAGGCCAATGCGTCAGGAAGTAAATCATTGAAACGAGTATTAGGTCCCTGGAGTCTGGTAGCACTGGGTGTCGGTGTCATTATCGGAGCAGGACTCTTCTCAATCACCGGAACCGTAGCAGCAGGCTATACAGGACCGGCCATTACACTTTCATTTGCCATTGCCGCACTGGGATGCTGTTTTGCAGGACTCTGCTATGCGGAATTTGCTTCCATGATTCCGGTTGCCGGAAGTGCCTATACCTATTCATATGCCACCATGGGCGAACTGATTGCCTGGATCATCGGTTGGGACCTTGTCCTTGAATATACAGTAGCGGCTACCACTGTCAGTATCAGTTGGAGCAGATACCTCGTGGTCTTCCTTGAAGGGCTCAACATACATCTTCCGCAAGCACTAACCGCCTGCCCGTGGGATGGAGGAATCGTCAATATCCCTGCATTCCTGATCGTGGTACTGATGAGTATCTTCCTGATTCGCGGTACGGAAGGCAGCTCCATCTTTAACGGTATCGTAGTATTCCTCAAAGTATCGGTGATCGCTATTTTTGTCGTATTGGGCTGGAAATATATCAATGCGGATAACTATACTCCATACATTCCCGCCAATACAGGCACACTTGGAGAGTATGGGATTTCGGGTGTCTTACGCGGGGCAGCTATTGTCTTTTTTGCTTTTTTAGGATTCGATGCTGTCAGTACGGCCGCCCAGGAAACAAAGAACCCGAAACGAAATATGCCGATCGGTATCCTGGTATCACTCCTTGTTTGTACTGTGCTCTATATGCTGTTTGCCCACGTAATGACGGGAGTTGCCCACTACACCGAGTTTAGCGGACAACAGGGCATTGCACCGGTAGCTATTGCCATCGAACATATGGGGCATACCGATGCGGCAGGCATCATCCATCCGGACTATCCCTGGTTGAACCGTGCTATCGTTCTTGCCATCCTGTTCGGTTACTGTTCTGTAATTATGGTCACTCTATTGGGACAAAGCCGCGTCTTCCTGAGTATGAGCCATGACGGTCTGCTCCCTCCATTCTTCTCGCACATCAATGAAAAGTTTCGCACACCGGCACGCAGCAATCTCCTGTTCATGCTGATAGTAGGTTTATTGGCTGCATTCGTCCCGGCACGCCTTGCAGGAGAGATGACCAGCATCGGCACACTGATGGCTTTCACACTGGTATGTGCCGCCGTATTGGTAGTACGAAAGACCATGCCGGATATCCCCCGTTCTTTTAAAACTCCGTTTGTGCCACTCGTCCCGATTTTAGGAATACTCACCTGCCTGTGCATGATGCTTTTCCTTCCCGCCGATACTTGGATACGTCTGGTATTGTGGATGCTCATCGGGTTGGATATTTACGTTGGCTATGGTATGAAGCACAGCAAACTGGAACAAGGCGTGAAAAACCGCCGGGGACAATCGGCACTGAACATGATCGGTATCGCACTGTCTGTGCTTTGTGTCATCACCGGGCTATGGCACCAGCAGACGGTGGGTTGGGACGAAAGTAAAGTATTGCTGATAATCTCATTCGTTTTCGCATTCACGCATTGTGCATATTATATGATGCGTATCTGGAAAGGGACAGCGAAGCAAAAATAGTCTAAAAACGAGTTCACCACAGATTACACAGATTATTTATTACGTAGATAATCTGTGTAATCTGTGGTGAACTTTGCGATATACTATTCCACCGCTTGCATCACCCGCTTCGCTGTTTCAATGCAATCTCCTTCAGCCTCCGCCGAATAGGGATTAGTGGCTTTGGTCCAAGGTTCTTCCACTGCATAGAAATCAATTTTCTCCGGGGTTTTACCTTCCAGTTTCTGAGAGAGAGAATCGAAATAAAGCTTCCAACGCATATAATAGAAATCCTTCAGTAATCCGTTCCACTCTTTGTGAGCATAATCACGAAGTCCGCCATAATCGGCTGCATTCCGGTTGCCCCAGGTCGTAATCTGCACACGGGCATTCCACTCATACAAAGCCTTTTCTTCGGATGTACCACCCAACGTCCGCGCCTCTTCAATCCACTTTCCTACGCGAAACTCCGGGCGGGTACCCAACAACTGATCCTGCAACAGAATCAGGTTCAGGAACTTCTGAGAAGCCATTCCGAAGAGTTCTTTATCACCACTCCGGTAAGCAGCAGTAACCGCCTTCTGCATCAGCCTGCCCTTCTCTGCGAGTGCCTGCCGAACGATATCCACCAGATCGTACTCAAAATTATTGTTTCCTTTATAACGATCGGCCACAGATACCATCAGGCGTGCAGCCTCAATCACATCTTGCGGACGGTAGTAATCTTTCATTTCCGACCAACTGGACACCTGGTACACATCTTCCGCCGGACGTGCACAGAATACGGATTCGTGTGTACCTTGCTGCGTCAGGTTCTTCGGTGAATTATAAATGGAGTTCGCCAGTTTGGTCCAGGCAGCCTGTACCACCGGATCATCTGCACCGTAACGTGCTTTCACATACTCCTTCAACCATTCCTCTTTCGTAAACCGCTCTGCACGCCAAGGCAGTTCCATCACCAGTTCGTACATCACAGGATTATTCTCTATTCCCTCAGGGGTCATCCCCACACCTTTAAGTGTAGAACCTGCGTGCGGATCGGCTTTAGCGAGATAAAAATTATCGATCACATTATCCATCTTTCCGTGCAGTCCGACATTACCACCGTAATTCAGCAACATACAGTATACCCAGTCGTGCTGTCCGTATCCGTTTTTGCGATACCATTCGGAAGTGGAATCTCCCCACTGAGGACGGCACTCACTGGTCAGGTCAAGTATCAGCAAGTCTCCAGCTTTCAGGTTCTCAATCATCTTCGGACGCGGATTTGCCTGCCAGGCCTGCGCCACCCAGACAGCTTTCGGATTAGCCTTCTTCATGGCTTTCATCACAGCCTTACCTGCCGCATCGAGATCCACGCCTGCCGTATTGCCTCCTTCATGGAAGGGGTCCATGGAGTAAAAGTCAGCTTTCCCGTATAGTTTCTCAAGCTCTTTATAGTAGAGAGAAGAGATTTCCTCAAAACGCGGGTCGCTTGGTTGCAGGAATGCCGGACGGCGATAGCCACACCATGTTCCCGGATCGGATACGTTCAATCCGAGTTTCTCTTTCGCATTATGGGGCACCATGCCGCAATAACCCGGAAGAACCGGTTCGATGCCGTATTCACGCATACGCTTCAGGATTTTCTTCTGTAAAGCAATCTGCCGGGTATACCAGCTATCCGGATTAGGTCCGCCCCAGCCTTCAAGGTTATTCATCAGCCACCAGGCAAAAAAGCCCGGACCGGATATGAATTCATTTATTTCGGTTTTGGTATATCCCAACTTATCAAGCACGTTATACCACACAGCCTCTGCCCCGGTCACAGCCAAAGGGATATTGATGCCGTGCAGAGCCATCCAGTCTATTTCTTTCTCCCATCGGTCCCAATCCCAGAAAGCCATGGAGTAAGAGAAAGTACAATAATTCAAATCATAACGGTAAGGCAGGGTCGTTTCTCTCCGTTCTTTCTTTGTCACCGGAGGAAGCACAGCCGGCAGTTTCGCCTGCATTCCGTTCCAGGAAAGGTGGATACCGGCATAATACTTCAGATACCAATTCAACCCGGTAGCGATGCTCACGTAATTGTTTCCACGGATAACGACTTTATCACCCTTCTGATCGAGTTCAAAAAAGTCGGTACCGGACTTCACTTGCTCGATAATAAACTTCTTCGAAGCTCCTTTGTCTATGCGCTCCAACAAGCCGGTCACCGGAGAAGCCATTGTCAAAGAAGTAACACAAAGTAAGATTGTTAATAGTATTGATTTACGATTCATAAATAATATGCTTTAATTACTGTTTTATCCCATAATCCATTTCGCCTTCTTGCCCAGCACACGATAGACAGCCCACACAATCAGCCACGAAACACCAAATGCCATGACAGACGCCACCGGTATCTGAATGCCCAGAGGCACACCCAACGTACGTACCAACAGTACGGAAGGACCGGTAAAGAAATAGTGTATCATATAGATACCGAAACCACACAAAGTGAGATTGGCAAGCGCTTTCTTGATTCCCTCCGAACGGAAGTTAACCTTTTTGCAAAGCATAAACACCGGGATGGTCATCATCACTACATTCAGCGAACAGTAAGTGAAGAAGAGCTCAAGCATCTCGTCACTGTATTCCGGCAAAGCCGTGATGTAACGGAAGCCAAAGAAGGTAACGGCATATCCTATCACAAACATTAGCAGACCGATTGCCAGAATCTTACCCAACGACCAGTCAAGGTTACGCAGATAGTGTCCTAATAACAGATAGCCATTGAAACCGGCAAAGTAATAAAACATGCCGAACGCATTCCATGAACAGGTTCCCCAAAGATATTGCGCTACAAACTGATTGTAGTACGGCAATAACAGAGTGACAGCCCATGCACCGAGGAACCACAACTTCGCCTTATCCGATGCTTTCTCCACCCAGGCAGAGAAGACGGGAAGATAAAGATACAAGCCGATCAACAGGTAAATATACCACATGTGTACATCTACAATGGAGAAATTAAAAGGAATCTGAGCAATGTAATCCAAAGAGATGGACAGCGACTGGCGCATCACTTCCTCACCCGAGTAAGGGAAAAAGTCGAGAATAATTTCGGGCTTGATGCCCAACAGACCGGTAATCCAGGGAAAAAGGTTGTAGATGACCGACCAGATGAGGAATGGCCATAAAACACGGGGGATACGTTTCTTATAAAAGACAGAGACTTCGCCGCGCACCGGCAGAAGCAGGGCTCCGGTAATCATCACGAACAGCGGTACGCAAGGACGAAGCAATGCCCCGTAGATGGCACCCCAAAGTTTGATTTCGTCAATATTAGGGGCAGTGCCCGGATAAAAGTTGAAAGGGTCCGTGCAGTGGCAACAGACAACGGTAAACATGGCAACGAAACGGACAACGTCCAGCCAGACAATGTGTTGAGGATTTTTCTGTAGTTCCATCGGGGAATTGTTTTACTGATAATGATTAAGGTGTTTATAATAAGAAAGGCATCTGTATAACACAGCATACAGACGCCTCTCACTCGAGTTAACATGATAAATAACCAATATTAATGACCACTCACCATATTCTTATTTGTTGCTGCAAGAGCCGCAACGGGGTTTAATTTGCTTGAAGAAGTCGTTGCCCTTGTCATCTACAAGAATAAATGCGGGGAAGTCTTCTACTTCGATCTTCCAGATAGCCTCCATACCCAATTCCGGATATTCCACACATTCGATGCTCTTGATATTGTTCTGGGCGAGGATAGCAGCCGGGCCACCGATTGAACCGAGGTAGAAGCCGCCATGTTTCTGGCAAGCATCAGTCACCTGCTGGCTACGGTTACCTTTCGCCAACATCACCATACTGCCTCCATGTTCCTGGAACAGATTCACATAAGAGTCCATACGTCCGGCAGTAGTCGGCCCCATAGAACCGCAAGCCATGCCGGCAGGAGTTTTGGCCGGGCCCGCGTAGTAAATCGGATGATCTTTGATGTACTGAGGCAGATCTTCACCACGATCCAGACGTTCTTTCAGTTTGGCATGAGCGATGTCGCGACCTACAATAATCGTACCGTTCAGCGACAGGCGTGTAGCCACCGGATATTTAGTCAGCTCCTTCAGAATATCTGCCATCGGCTGGTTCAGGTTGATCTTTACAACATCACCTTCGCCTGCGTTACGCAGTTCTGCCGGAATCAGGCTACCCGGATTAGAATCGAGTTTCTCGATCCAGATACCGTCTTTATTGATCTTACATTTGATGTTACGGTCGGCAGAACAAGACACTCCTAAGCCCACCGGACAAGATGCACCGTGACGGGGCAGACGGATGATGCGTACATCGTGTGCCAGATACTTACCGCCGAACTGTGCACCCAAACCGATTTTTTGAGCTTCTGCAAGTACTTCTTTTTCCAGTTCTACATCGCGGAATGCACGACCATATTCGTTACCGGTAGTAGGCAACTCGTCATAATAGTGAGTAGAAGCCAGCTTCACGGTCAACAGGTTCTTCTCTGCCGAAGTACCTCCGATTACGAATGCAATATGATAAGGAGGACAAGCCGCCGTACCCAGTGTCTTCATCTTTTCAACCAGGAACGGAACCAGAGTACCCGGATTCAAGATCGCTTTTGTCTCCTGATACAGATATGTTTTGTTGGCAGAACCACCACCTTTGGTCACACACAGGAATTTGTACTCCATGCCTTCTGTAGCCTCGATATCGATCTGGGCAGGCAAGTTACATTTCGTGTTCACTTCGTCATACATATTGAGCGGAGCGTTCTGTGAGTAACGCAGGTTTTCTTCCGTATAGGTTTTGTAAACACCCAGTGAAAGAGCTTCTTCATCGCAATAGCCGGTCCAGACCTGCTGTCCTTTTTCACCATGAATGATGGCCGTACCGGTATCCTGACAGAAAGGAAGCACGCCTTTGGCAGCCACTTCAGCGTTGCGCAGGAAAGTCAATGCCACGTACTTGTCGTTATCACTTGCTTCCGGATCGCTCAGAATCTTTGCCACCTGCTCGTTGTGTGAGCGGCGAAGCATGAAAGATACGTCACGGAAAGCGGTATTGGCCATAGCTGTCAGACCTTCTTTCTGTACCTTCAGCACAGGTGTTCCTTCGAACTCGCTTACTGACACATAGTCTTTGGTAAGCAGATAATACTCGGTTTTATCTTCCCCATGTTCGAACATAGGTTGATACTTAAACGGAGGTGTTGCCATATCTCTTTATTTTATTACGTAATGTTAGTTAGTGAGGCAAAGGTAAGAATAGTTTTCCAAAGTATGAATAAAGTGGTGAATTTTGTCAAGAGCGGATTTACTTATTATTAACGTTCGGAGAGCGTTTCTACGAAGAAGAAGAGACCGCTCCGGAAGAAAGGCTCATTTCTGTGGAATGCAACCGTCTGTCCGGACAAATGCAACCGTCTGTTTGGCCCGAAGCAAGGCTCTTCACATCACAGAGCAACGGTCTCGAGGGCATGGAGAGCCGGGGAAAGAGCAGAAAAGCCCCCGGCTCCGGGACACCGGGAGATAAGGGTACAAAAAAAGAGGAAGCTTTGCGGGCTTCCTCTTCTACTGCATTCTAATTTGAATATAAGTAATGAATCTGTTGACAAAGATACAACATCGGACAGGCAAAGTCAAGCATTCCGGGAATTATTTTAATCGTTTTCGCGATACAGGGAATAGGCAGCCTGCAATATCTTGTTCTTCAAAAGCGGTGAATAATCCGGATGACCGTCCAGGAAACGCACCACTTCTTCATAAGCCGGGCGGCTGAGATGATTGCCCAACAAGGCCGAGGCCCAGTTTTTCGGAAAGAAAATATCTCCGGTGCGTTGTACTTCCTCCAGCACCTCGAGTCCCGGACGGATGTATTTCACCGATTGCTCCTCGCGCAACGGATGGTTCAGATAACGTATCACGGCAGCCGTCCAAGGCTCTATCCGCCGGTTTTCCGCTACAAGCAGGCTGTTGAACAAAGTATCGAGCCGTGCGGTATCGGATACGACCGACCGTGAAATAAAATCGAACCGACGCAGACGGTCCGGATCATCAATCCGTGCCCGTTGTGTACGTAATATCTGTTCACTTTCGGCAGGCAGGCGGATGGCAAGTTCGTAAGCTAAAGTCGTGTAATCCTGTTGGTTCAACCGTTTGTCCGATTGCTCCTGCCACAAGGCATAAAGTTGCTTCACCATAGGTTGGGAAGTCGCATTCTGCATAAAATAACGCAGCAACTGCACCCGGCACGAAGGCAACGGATGATTCCGGCTGATGGCGTAGACCCGCGCCTCAACCTCTGCTATCTGTGCCGGAGCTACCCGCCGCATGGCACCCGCCAAATAACCACTCACTGTAGACGCTACCAGAGCGTTCTTTTCTGCAGGAAGCCCTGCCAACAGGCTGTTTGTCCAGTCGTCCGCCGAAATATGTTTAGCCAGGTAATTCTCATAAAGTGTCATCAAGAGTGATTGGCGTGCCGTATCGTCTTTTACCTCCCACCAATGTGCCAACAGCCACTTCAAAGCAGATTCGTCGGGAACGAACAAGCCATAACCTCTGCCATCGGTATTGGGCAACACCAACGAAGGTACAAAAGGAAGCTGTATCCGAACCAAAGTATCCGTCATATTCACCCGCAACACCGAATCGCGCTCTCCGCAAAGAGTGACGGCAAAACGCTGCGGCCAAAGCAAACCACGGTTATAAGGATCACTCTGACGGACCTCCAGTTCTTGTCCATCGATCCGGAAGTTCAGCGTAGGCATTCCTTTCCGGTTCACCCACACATCACTGAAGGTTGCCAAATCTTCGGACGCCTTACCGTCTAAAATGCGAATCAGATCGTCCCAAGTGGCATTAGCGTACGAATAGGTTTTCAGATACTCCTGTATACCACTCCGGAAGTTGGCTTCACCCATCCTGTCAACCAGTTTCTCCATCATCACGGGAGCCTTGTTATAGATGATCTGCCCATAGATCAGCCCGGCATTACGCAGATTATCGAGTGGCTGCCGGATGGCATTCGTCCCCAAAGTACGGTCCTCGGTAAGAGAAGCGGCATTAAAAGTCTTGAGCTTATTCAAGGTATGATTGATCTCCGGAAACAAGGGCTCGACAATCCGGGCAGCAAAATAATTGGCAAAAACTTCCTTGGTCCATACATCGTCAAACCAATCCATCGTTACAAGATCGCCAAACCACATGTGAGAGGTCTCGTGCGCAATCAATTCCGCCCGGTTCAACTCCTCGTCCGGAGTGGGATGTTCGCTCAAGAAAATCCCGTTATCATTATATAAGGTAGCTCCTGTATGTTCCATTCCGCCAAACTGGAAACCGGGAAGAACGATGAAATCATATTTGGCAAACGGATATGCGATCCCTGTATACTCTTCAAGCCAGTGAAGTGATGCCATGACTTGTCTGAAAACAATATCCAACTGTGCTATTTTCTTAGGGTCGGTCTCACGATAATAGGCGGCGATGGTACGCCCGTCCTGAGTATACTCCTGTCGCTCCAATTTTCCGGCCACAAACGAAAAGAGATAAGTACTGAGTGGTTCGGTCGGTGCAAAACAAACGGTTTTACGGTCACCGGCTACTGTTTCACTCCGGACGTATGTGTTGGAAACAGCTTTCCAGTCGGCCGGAACCTCAAGCTTTAAAGTAAACTCGGCTTTTAGGTTGGGCTGCTCAAAGCAAGGGAAGACGGTACGGGCACGGTCGGGAACGAGCAACGTATAGAGGTATTCATCGTTCCTGTTCAGCGACTGATTGCCGGCAATGAAACGAATCTGTATGTCATTCGCCCCTTTCGTTGTCAGCGAAGCAGGCAGAATAATGTGTTCGTTCTCAAAGCGCACATCACTTACCGGTTTTCCATTGGCAATGACTTCTTTAATTTTTCCACGCTCCTCACGAAAATCAA
The DNA here is from genome assembly GCF_019583405.1 of Bacteroides fragilis. Classification (GTDB taxonomy): domain Bacteria; phylum Bacteroidota; class Bacteroidia; order Bacteroidales; family Bacteroidaceae; genus Bacteroides; species Bacteroides fragilis_B. The sequence goes on from NZ_SZUU01000006.1 coordinate 295,572, forward strand.
TCAGGACTTCCTGAGCGACAGCAAGGTCGAAGCGCAAGGTGATATCACCGTCAATAGGTGTCTCCTTCTGCCGTGGAATGCTGAAACTGAGTTCATACTTCAAATTCTTAATCTCGGCTTTACGATGATCGGCAAGCTCTTTAGAAACGCCGGCATCATAAAAACGAGGGTTCTTCTCTGCTGTCCGGCAACATCCGGTCAGCAGGAAGAACCCGATCATTCCAAATAAAATGTGTATTTTCATAGCAAATATATTGTAGCTCGTAATTCCGTCACGCCAGTTGCCCGATACGGTTAATCAGCTCCTCACCCAGAGCAGTCTTATCATCAATATGTTGCAGCACGGCAGTGACAAACGGATTACTCTCAAAATCGCCACGTACCTGACCGAAATCCAACTTCATTTCATCGCGTGAGCCGTCGGCACCAAAGCCCGTCATAGACGAAAGTGAGAATTCCTTGCGTGCGTCATCATACACCATACGGTCCAGTCCGACCACTGCTTCACGCCAGGCACGGACAATAGCGATAACATCTTTTGCTGTAATGGTGTCGGGGTTCAAACCATAAAATTCCTGTATCTTATGGTAAGCCCACGTCCATTCGTAAGTATAATAGTTATCGTGCATCTCGGCAAAACGGGCATTCATACTCTTCAAACGGTCGATCTCACCACTTTCGATACCGGTAATCAGTTTTTCCACTTCACTTTTCGGAGCAATCAAACCGGCAATATCCACCCACTCGCCTACTCCGATTTCGGTATCCGGTTTCAGACGCCGGCGTATCTCTTCATTATCTTTGAAGTTAATCCCCTCAAGACGCTTAATGATGGAATTACCAAGAAACTTATGGATAGCTATTTCGTAATAGCGTATGCCGCTATTCAGCGAAGAGTTCTTGATCTTTGCGCTTTGGTAAGAATAGATCTCCGATGTCTCGCCGGACACCCGCTTCAGCTCTTTCAGTATAGAGCGCCCCTTGAACATCTTCTGGATAGTATATGGACTCAGTAGGTTGTAGTTTATATAGTCCAGGCGGTTCGGGTCCGTACGTTTGTCACGCTTCGGCCACTTCTGGGCATCGCGGATAGTCCCGACACTGCGCAGATTGACTCCCGGCACCAGATAAGTCGTATTCTGCTGCTCAATGAGGTAAGAGAAAGGCAGGTTCGAGGTATCGGCATGATTCACATGACGCCCCATCACCAATGAAAAAGCCCCCACACGCGCCGGCCACAAAATGTATGAATCGGAAGTAGTCTTAGCTCCTCTTTCCAACGTCCCCTGATGAATCGGTCCCAGTTTATACATATGATTACTCTGGTTCGACCCCGAACCGGCATTCATAAACGAAAACATACCGGCTATCAGCAAGGTAGACTTATGATGGGTTACGGTATACGGACCGGCAAAGATGGCACATGCTTCACCGTTCTCTCCCTGGCAGTTACTGAAAAACAGGGAATCGGAAGCAGAGTAGTTGTGTCCCAACTGACAGGCTTGCCCAACGAAGCAACGGGTCAGCATAGCTCCATCGTCCACATGAGAACCGGAGGAAATAATAAAGTCATCGCAAATGACACCATGCCCGATATGTACCGGAGCGGCTTCATTGCTGTTGATACTTCCGTTGTAAAGACGGCAGGTTCCGCAAATCCGGCAATGATCGCCAATACGCACATTCTTGATAGAACCGGTATTGAGAATCATCACATGGCTGCCGATGGTCCCCATCGCAGAAGCATGCTTATTGGAGTAATAGTCAGTGATCGCCTTCATCCGGCTGATCAGTTCCGGACGGTGCCGGTAAAGAGCCAGTATATAAGCTTGATGAGCAGACAGTTTGTCATTGATCAACACTTCGCGACCTCCCGTTTCGTTCAGCACGGCGGCCTCTACTCCATTACCGAACTGAGTCAGACCGTCCACCAGAATAATATCTACATTCTCAATGAAAGTGTCGTTTCCTATTTCGTAGTTGGCAATATAATTCTGGATATTCTCAATGCAACAGTTGTCGCCCACAATTACATTGTGCAAGGTGACATGCCTCAGACCGGAATGTTTCCTGATTCCTCCCGGCAAGATAAAGTCCGAATGGAAAACGCCCAGTTTCACCTCTCCCGAGAAACGGGTGTGATGCACAAATTCGGTTGTGAACTCTTCAGCGACCGCAACATGGTTCCAGTCATCAGCCAGACACGACTGGCTCTTCAACTGAAGAATTTCATCTTCAGTCAGTCTACGGTAAGTCTTTCCCATAATCCTCTTATTACAAACTACAAGTTACTCTTCGTCGTCGTAGGTCTGATAGAGAAAGTCGTTATAGGGATACTTCTGTACGTGCAATTCTTTTACTCGCCGATAAACCACACTCTTCAGTTCGTCTATATTGATTTTCTCACGGGCGGAGATGAACAGACAGTTATCTTCCATCTTAGCCATCCATGTTTTCATCAGTTCTTCAAGTGTCAAGTTCTCCTTTGTTTTGGGGGTAAGGTCGTCTGGTGCCTTTTCTACATAGGCATAGGCATCTATCTTGTTAAATATTAAAATCATTGGTTTTCCACCTCCACCGATGTCGGCCAGTGTTTTATTCACCACCTCTATCTGCTCTTCAAATCCGGGATGCGAAATGTCCACAACATGAACCAGCAGATCGGCCTCACGTACTTCGTCGAGGGTAGACTTAAAGGAATCCACCAGGTCAGTAGGTAGCTTACGGATGAACCCGACCGTATCGGAAAGCAAGAAAGGCAAATTATCGATAATCACCTTGCGTACCGTCGTATCGAGTGTGGCAAACAGCTTGTTTTCAGCAAAGACTTCACTCTTCGCCAACAGATTCATCATGGTCGATTTACCCACATTGGTGTAACCTACCAAAGCTACACGGATCATGCGTCCGCGGTTCTTACGTTGGGTAGACTTCTGCTTATCTATTTCGGCGAGGCGCTCCTTAAGCAGTGACATACGGTTAAGGATGATACGGCGGTCCATCTCCAACTGAGTTTCACCCGGACCACGGAGACCTACCGAACCTCCTTTACCACTTCCGGAACCACCACCCTGACGTTCAAGGTGAGTCCAAAGACGTTGCAGACGGGGCAACATGTATTTATATTGCGCCAATTCTACCTGAGTCTTGGCATTAGCCGTCTGGGCACGCATGGCAAATATATCAAGAATCAGTGAAGTACGGTCCAGTATCTTCACTTGCAGTTCAGCTTCGATGTTACGTATCTGCTTGGCCGAGAGTTCGTCATCAAAGATGACCATTCCCACTTCCCGGTCCTCTTCAGCCTCTGTTCTTATATATTCTTTAATTTCTTCCAGTTTTCCTTTTCCCACATAAGTCACCGAGTTAGCCGTCGGCAACTTCTGCGTAAACCTTTTCACCACTTCCGCCCCGGCTGTCTCAGCCAGAAATGCCAGCTCGTCGAGATATTCATTGGTCTTGCGTTCATCCTGTGTCTGAGTGATGAGACCTACCAGAACAGCAGTTTCGACTTTGGCTTCGGATATTACAAATTCTTTCATTCTACTTTATACCTTATTATAATATGGCGACAAATATAGCTATTTTCGTAACATACTAAAAGAAAAAATCGCCCAAGTGTTTCTACCTGAGCGATTCTTTATTATTTATTGACTATTTATTTATTAATATCTTTATTCAGCAGCAACTCAACCTGAGGTATCGGCCAAGTATATTTTTCATCGGACGGACCCACATTAATTGTTTCATTCGCACCTACCTTAATGAAACGTTCCCCACGTCTCATAATATCAATACCACGGATGCCCTCGCCTATAAACTCAAGGCGTTTCTCGTTGTAAATAGCTTCTTTCAGTGCATCACCCGTCAAGTTATCGATCTTCAACGGATCCGTAGCTACATCTACCGAACGTCCTCTGACTTGTTTCAACAGGCTTTTGGCAGTAGCTTCACCTCCGGCCTTGTTGGCATAACATTCGGCAAGGTCGAGCAAAGTTTCGGCATAGCGAAATAATAATAGTATTGATTCGATTACTAAAAAGACCTGTGCCTAAAGCAGATGCTTTCGACGCAGGTCCTTCTAATGACATATTAAGAGTTATCTGCTAATATCCTTCGTTCTGAATTAGTTTTCCTTTTGAAACATTGATCTCAGCAACAGGAATAGGCATTACAGTACGATAGTCATCATACTTCACCTCTTTTACTGCCGGATTGTTAATAGACTGTTTATTACGCCAGTAATCCCAAGCGGAATGGTTTTCTCCATAAAGTTCAAGACGGCGTTCTGTCAGAATGTCATCCAAAGTAACGGTAGCCACATCTGTATACCCCTGAATACGATTTTTACGCAATTCGTTGATATAATACGCTGCGTCACCACCTGTCTTCAGGGCTGCTTCTGCTGCAATCAAATAAACTTCAGACAGACGAATCACTTTCGGATTGTTTACATAAATCTGTCCGTCTCTTCCCGGATACTTCTGTATATACCAACCCTTGTTAGTCTTTCCGTCCGTATCAGTTTCTTCAGCGATCAATTCGCTTCTGATATCGTCTGGACGTGATTGTAGGAAGGTTTTGAAATTTTCTGTAATTCCCGCTTCGGCATATCCTTCGGCATGTGTATAATATCCCAAAGAATTGCGTTGAGGATTATAGAGAGATGTTACCATGATTTCAAAAATACTTTCATTACTACCTTCTTTAAGCCATGAACCGATATATTCACCTCTGGTCAACAGCTGATAGGGAGAGTGTTCAATGACATACTTAGCATCTGCCAATGCTTCCGCATTTTTATTCATATACAGATAGACGCGGGCACGAAGCGCACGGGCTCCCCAATAGTCGATATGCCCCAGTTCTTTGTGACCTGTCTCTGACAATTTGTTCAATGCTGTCTGCAAATCTGTAAGAATCGTTTCATAAGTTTTAGCGATAGTGGCTCTTTCACCTATATATCCTGATTCATATACCTGTGTAGAAAGAACAATCCCCAAATCATCGTCTTGCGCATTAGAGGGTAACTTAGCAAACAAACGAGCCAGATCGAAATGGAATAATGCACGAAGGGCATACAGTTCTCCTTCCATAGCTTCTACGTCATCCCCTTTTAATTCAGCTTTTTGAACACTTTCAAATATCTTGTTGATTCTTGCTAAAGATAGATAAAAACGCTTATAGAAATTAGATGCGTCCGTGCTGTTTTTAGTCGCTTGATATTTGGATACATCAGTCGCTTGGTTATTTTTACCAATACACTGAAAATCGCTACCCCTCATATCGGCATATAATCCAAAATCACCGGCATAACTACCTCTGGGATTTGTTCCTAAATCGATAGAGGAAGTTTGTGACTGATAAACACCATTCACTGCATATTGCAAATCTTCCACCGTTGCAATAGCTCCTTCCGAAGGCCATTCAGCAGAAGGGGTTTTGTCAAATGTATCGCATGCCGATACAGACAAGGCTAAAATTAGAGTAAAAATATATAACTTTTTCATTCTATCGTCTATTTATTAAATTAGAATTGAATATTGATACCGAAAACACAACTTCTCAACTGAGGTGTATCAGCTTGTCTGTATCCGTTCATTGCTACATCGGGATCTATGTTTTTAGTTTTTGACCAAAGCATAGCCAGGTTATTAGCTCTAAAATAGATTCTGCAAGTTTTCAAATAGTTCTTCCAGACAGGCAGTGTATATCCAAAGGTCAGTTCTCTCAAACGAATGTTATCGGTCGATTTGATTGTACGACTTGAAAATCTATCCCAACGGTAAGGATTACCATAAATAGGCATCGGATTATCTACCTTGTCACCCGGATTTTTCCAGAAATTTCCTGCTACATCAGCATCAAGATTGGTGCTACCAAGTCTCACGCCATCGTGGTGAGAGAAATATCCCGGATAATCAAACATATCTCCACCAAACTGATAAGTGATCAGGAACGACAAATCAAAATCCTTATAAGTGAATGTGTTAGTCAAACCTCCTAACACATCAGGCAATGCTTTTCCTACAACGCCTTTGCCTGCTTCCGAATAATAGTTCGTTACTCCTTTAGAATGATCGTTCGGGTCAAGCCAGAACTCGCCAAGTCCTGTTTCTGCATTTACACCCTTCCACTCCGGCAAATAGAAAGTATACATTGATTCGCCCTCACGATGCAGATACATCTCTCCGTCACCATATTCAATATCCTTGCTTTCAGGCAGTTTATCTACCAATGAACGCTGATAAGTCATGTTGAAATTGGTTGTCCATGTAAAGTTCTTGTTCATGATGTTTTTAGAGTTTACTTCTAACTCTACACCATCATTCTTCAAACTACCCAGGTTTTCCCAACGATTCTCAAAACCAGTGACCAGAGAGGTTGGAACCTTAAACAGCAAATCAGTTGTTTTCTTATTATAATATTCAATAGACAGGTTCACACGATCGTACATGTTCCATTCGAATCCCACATTAAAATTCTTCGATTTTTCCCAACTCAGTTTGTCATTGCTAATGCTTGACCAGTAAATAGCCGGATTATTACCATATCCTGAGCCCGTAAACAGATCCATGTATCCATAATAACTTCCTGGCAGGTTACCATTTGTACCAAAAGACGCTTTGATCTTGAAGTCTGTGAACAACGGCATGTCTTCCATAAAGCTTTCTTTACTCAATCTCCATGCACCGGATACTGACCAGAAGCTTGCCCAACGATTATCTTCACTCAAACGCGAAGAGCCATCACGACGGAAACTTGCTGATAGATAATATTTGTTATCATAGTTATAGTTACCGCTTGCAAAATATGACATCATTCCTGCGCCGAATGTAGCGCTTGATGCCTGATCGGGTTGTCCGTTTGATAACTCAGGATAATGGCTTGAGTAATTTTTAGCCACAGTAACAATCTGAAGCAGATCTCTGTTCTCTACTTCAAAACCTGCCATCAAGTCCAGATTATGCATATCTTTAAATGTATCAGAATAGCGCAATGTAGATGAACTGGTGGCAACGCGGCTTTCAAAGCTATAACGTGATCCCATACCTGCAACAGATGCACCATTCACACTATTACGATCCCAATATTCAAAATGTTTGTTATCTATATAGTCATAGCCAAAAATCGTTTTGAAGTTCAATTTATCACAAAATCGGATATTAACATCAGCATTTGTCAAACTACGAAACATCTTACTCTGGATCCACTCCAGTGAATATTTACTATCTTTCCCTCCTAACATCAAATGTGGATTCGAAGCTTGTCCCCAAGCAGCATTCTCATTGTAGCTTCCATCTGCATTTTTAACCGGAGAAGTGGGATCCATCGCAAACAAGACTCCAAGAGGTGATGACGTGCCCAAACCTTGACCCTGATCTCCTTGATCACGGAAACCATTCTGAGTTGTTGCTGTCACCATCTCTTTGAGAGATACTTCCAACCATTTATTAACTTTATGATTCACATTCAAACGCCCTGAAATACGTTCGAAATCACTACCTAAAACAATACCTTCACTCTTATTATAACCTACACCAGCATAGAACTGTGTATTCTGCGTACCCCCATTAATCGATACCTGATGGTTTTGTGTAATGGCAGTTCTATAAATTTCGTTCTTCCAATTGGTATCAATGCTTCCATCCGGATTGTGAAGAAAGCCTGCCATGTCAGCATCGGTTACCTCTTGCAAAGCTTCTTCTTTTGTAGGTACACCTTCATAAACCATATAATAGTTGGCCAGCCCTTCTCGAGTGTAATCAATTAAATCAGAACTCTTCATCATTTTGAACTGATTCACGGCCATTTTATTCCACCCAACTTCTCCAGAGTATGTCACCGTACTTTTACCCTCTTTTCCTTTCTTTGTCGTGATGATTACTACACCGTTAGCGGCGCGAGACCCATAGAGTGAAGCAGCGGCGGCATCTTTCAATACGGTCATACTTTCAATATCATCCGGATTTAAAGTACTTAAAACACTCTGCGTTTTTCTATAATAGTTCATATCATCATCCGATTTAGTAACTACTCCATCAATCACATAGAGAGGAGTCTTAGAACCACTGATAGAACCGACACCACGAATATTGATTTCTCCCATGGAACCCGGATCTCCTGTAGCAGAGGCCGTGCGTACACCGGCCATCTTACCCGACAAAGCTTTATCAAATGATTCTCTCGATCCAGAAACGATTTTATCAGCCTGTATTGTTGATGCTGATCCTGTGAAGGATGACTTCTTTGCAGTACCATAAGCTACAATCATCACTTCATCAAGCGTCTTAGAGTCAGTCTTTAATATCACTTTAATATTAGGTGCAATTGCTACCTCAGCAGTCTGCATACCGATATACGAAATTTGCAAAGTCTTTGCAGAACTGTAGTATACACTAAAATGCTTATAATGTGCGTATTACACAATGATATTGAACTTAGTAAAAAGAAAAAAAGATTTATTAAAACGCTTATTATCAAAATACTACAAAT
>NZ_SZUU01000007.1 GCF_019583405.1 Bacteroides fragilis
CTGAAGAAGATGGGCAACCAGTTGTTGGAGCCTCTGTATTAGCTAAGGGCACCACTGTAGGTGTTATTACTGATCTAAATGGTAAATTTACGTTATCTGGTATACCAAGTTCTGCAAAGACTTTGCAGATTTCGTATATCGGTATGCAGACTGCTGAGGTAGCAATTGCACCGATAATCAAAGTGATATTAAAGACTGATGCTAAGGCACTTGACGAAGTCGTAGTAACAGCAATGGGTATCTCAAAAGAGAAAAAAGCGTTAGGGTATGCCGTACAGGATGTGAAAGGAGATAAGCTGACTCAAGCATCAAGTAGTAACCTTTCCAGCGCTTTACAAGGTAAAGTTTCAGGAGTAGAGATCTCACCGTCATCAGGTATGCCGGGTGCCTCTTCCAAAATGACTATTCGCGGATCACGCTCGTTTACAGGAGATAACACTCCCCTGTATGTTGTGGATGGTATGCCTATCTCATCATCTACAGACTTGGATACTTTCAACTCTGTTACAGGCTCTGACTATGCAAACCGTGCGGTAGATATCGACCCGAATGACATTGAAAGCATCAACATCCTGAAAGGTCAAGCTGCTTCTGCTCTGTATGGTATGCGCGCATCAAATGGTGTGGTAGTAATCACTACCAAGAGCGGTAAAGGTGCACGTAAAGGTAAACCGGAAGTTACCATCAACACTGGTTTATCATTCGATAAGGTTTCTACTATGCCGGATTTCCAAAAAGAATTCGCACAAGGATTTAATGGTGCTTTTAGCCCATCAGATTCTCGTTCTTGGGGCCCTTTGATCTCAGAGCTGGCTAACGATCCCAAATATGGTGGCAATACGGATAATACCTATACCCAGAAATACGGTAAACATCAGGGGCAATACTATGTAGACCAGCGTGCCAAAGCAGGACTGGACCCATGGGCTACTCCTCGTGCATATGACAATGCTAAAGATTTCTTTAATACAGGTGTAACGTGGAACAGCAGTGCAAACGTGGCACAAAGCCTCGATAAAGGAAGTTACTCTTTGTCTTTAGGAAGTACTACTGCAAACGGTATTGTACCTTCTACAGGTATGGATCGTTATAATGCAAAACTAACTGCACAAGCTCAATTGAACAAGAATTGGTCTACCGGTTTCAATGGAAACTTCGTTTATTCTAAAATCAAAAAGCAAACCGGTGCCAACAATGGTATCCTGGCAACTGTATATGGTGCACCGTCCAGCTACGATTTAGCCGGTATCCCATCACACATTGATGGAGATCCTTATACACAAAACACGTATCGTTCGACAGGCGGTTTCGATGGTGCTTATTGGGCCGTTGAAAATAACTCTTTTAAAGAACGTACTCAACGTTTTTTTGGAAATGCATTTGCTAAATATTCTACTGATTTCGGTACAGAAAATCATAAACTGGATGTAAAATACCAGTTAGGTACCGATGCTTATACCACTAACTATACCGATACATGGGGATATGGACACTCCAACGGAACAGGTAGCATTGAAGAGCAGAGCGTTACAAACAATGAAATAAATTCATTGTTAACTGTTACTTATGACTGGAAAATCACTCCGGAACTTGACTTAAATGTATTATATGGTAATGAATTAGTCGATAATTCTTCAAAATACAAATACAACCTCGGAAATAACTTCAATTTCCCAGGATGGAACCATATAGCTAACGCATCAATCTATTCGTCTACAGGAACCTACCATCGCGAGCGTACCGTTGGTAACTTCGGTAACATTTCATTAGCATATCGTAGCATGCTGTATTTGAATGCTACTGTTCGTAATGATATTGTTTCATCCATGCCACGCAACAACCGTTCATTCACTTACCCTTCCGTTTCTCTTGGTTTCATCTTTACCGAATTGGAAGCACTGAAGAATGATGTTCTGACTTATGGTAAAATTCGCGCTTCTTATGCAGAAGTAGGGCAGGCAGGTACTTACTATCCTTCTTACTATAAAACTCCGGTCTATGGTGGCGGATTCTCTTCAGGAACTCCTATCCAGTATCCTATTGGATCAATCAGCTCATATATTCCATATTACAAAATTTATGATCCTAACCTGAAACCTCAGAACACCAAATCATACGAAATCGGTGCAGACTTCAGTTTCTGGAACGGTTTAGTTTCATTGAACTATACATACTCACGCCAGAATGTAAAGGATCAGATATTCGAGGTGCCTTTGGCTACTTCTACCGGATATAGCGAATTGATCACAAATGGTGGATCGGTACATACAAACTCACATGAAATCACTTTGAGTGTAAATCCGATCCAAACTAAGAACTTCAACTGGGATTTTGCATTCAATTTCTCTAAAATCGACAACTATGTCGATAAATTAGCTCCGGGTGTATCAAGCATCATGTTAGGAGGTTTTGTTGATCCGCAAGTACGTCTGAGTGCCGGTGATAAATTCCCGGTTATCTATGGTACAAGCTATCAAAGAAACGAGGAAGGCCAGATTGTTGTAGATGAAAACGGTATGCCGACATTAGGTGAAAACAGAGTGTTGGGAAGTGTATCTCCTGACTTCAGACTGGGCTTCAATACTACTTTTGAATTTTATAAGTTCCGCCTCTCTGCAGTACTTGACTGGAAGCAAGGTGGATGTATGTATGCCGGTACTGTGTCAACACTCGACTATTATGGTGTAACCCAGAAATCAGCAGACTATCGTAAAGCTGATTACTTCTACTTCAATAAACCGGCTGTAAAACAGTTGGCAGATGGTTCTTACGCACCTAATGACATCAAGATCAGCGGTGAGAACGCTTATAATTACTTCGACAGATTGAGTACGATCTCTGAAGCCGGAGTATACGGTTCTTCATTCTTGAAACTACGCGAAATCGCTTTAAGTTATCCGGTACTGGATAAGTCATACTTAGGCGTAACAGTAAACGTCTTTGCACGTAACTTATTGCTTTGGTCAGAAATGGATAATGGTATTGACCCTGAATCATCACAGGGAAATAACAACATGGCTGGTGCTTTCGAACGCTTCTCGCTCCCGGGAACATCAAGCTATGGTTTTGGTATTACAGTTAAATTCTAAAAAGGACAAAAATGAAATCAATATTTAATTTATCAAAAGGCATATTGTCTGTGGCATTGATTTCCGTTGCATTTGCTTCCTGTTCGGAAGATACAATGGATCGTATTAATGAAGACAAAGACCACACAACCAGTGTACCTGCCAAATTCATCTTGGCTGACGTAATCACTGCAACTGCATTTAGCAATATCGGAGGCGACTTTAATACATATTATTCTACCTACGTAGAGCATATGGTTGGAGTAGACAATCAATTGGCAAATGCGGAAAAGCGTAACGGAGAGCCTTCGGCATCTTCTACTTTTAACAATGTATGGGGTAATTTATACTCTACACTGAAGAATGCACGTATCGCAATTAACATAAGCTCAAATGAGGTTTCAGCCAATTATACAACCAAAGGTATTGCCGAAGTATTGGCCGCAATCAATGCAGGACTGATCGCAGACTCATTCGGTGACACTCCTTTCAGCCAGGCTGCCCTTCCGGAATTAGTCAATGGACAACCCCAGTTTATGACTCCGGAATTAGATAAGCAAGAAGCTATTTATACTACCATTATGGAATATTTGGATGCAGCAATCACTGATCTTCCCAAAGGTGACAAAAGCGATGAAATTGGTGAGTATGACTTCATATATAAAGGTGACGGAGAAGCATGGTTAAAACTAACATACGGCTTGAAAGCTCGTTATACAATGCGTCTGTTAGCTCGTTCTTCTTCAAAAGAAGCTGATTTACAAAAAATTTTAGAGTACATAGAGAAATCATATACATCTATTCAGGATCAAGCTGCTTTCTCTATTTATAGTGCAACAAACTTAAACCCGTTATTTGACTTCCAGTGGAGCCGTGACGGATTGGCTGCAAGTAAAAGCTACGCTGATAAACTAATAGAACGTAAGGATCCGAGATTACGCCGTATCTTTTGCATTGGACAAGGTAAGGTAACTGGAGAAGAAAAAGCTGTGTCCATCCAAGTAACCGGTGCAGATGACCCAAGATTCCTTATGGCCGATAACGGTACGGCAGAGTCTGTTAAATATGAATATAATACTCCTATATTCGTATATTCGCAAACATGTCCAACCTTATTAATGAGCTATCATGAATTACTTTTCCTGAAAGCTGAAGCATTGGCTCGCTTGAATAAGACCAATGATGCGGCAGATGCTCTGAAAGATGCTATTGTTGCAGCCATTGCAAATGCAGAAACAGGTGTAACAGCTGCACTTAACGCTCCTACAGTAAAAAGTTACGGAGGCGTTAAAGAGACTACCAAAGCTATCACAACTGCTGAAGCAGAAGAGTATTTCACCAACAACGTAAAACCATTATTCGATGCCAATCCTGTAAAAGAGGTAATGGTACAGAAATATATTGCATTCCTTGGAGCCTTCGGTGAGACAACAGAATGCTATAATGATGTACGCCGCCTCAAAGCAATGGGTGAGGAATATATCAAACTGGACAACCCTTACAAGTTCCCACTTCGCGCACCTTACGGAGCAGATGATGTAAGTGCAAACCCGAACGTAGAATCTGCATTCGGAAACGGCCAGTATGTATATACCGATCCGGTTTGGTGGGCCGGCGGTAGCCGCTAATCAGCATAATGCTTTCTAAAGTATTTATCAAACAATAAAGAGAATGCCCGGATTTACATATAAAACGTATCCGGGCATTCTTCTTTTTCTGAACGAATCAGTATCTGATTTATAGCAACCCTTCTTTCAAGATACCTACCAATATCGGATGCAATCCACTGACAAAACATTCAACAGCAATCACCATCAAAATAAGTCCCATCAAACGCATCATCACGTTATTTCCGGTCTCCCCCAACACTTTTACTAATCGGGTAGACGCACGCAGAATCAAGAAGGTAATAAAATAGATCAAAGCAATAATGCCAATTAACGTTCCTTTCATTTCAATGGTATGGGCATCCTCCATCAAAACAATGGCATTAGCTATCGCCCCCGGACCACAAAGCATAGGTATGGCAAGTGGAGTGATCGAAATATCGTCAGCATAGGTTTTAATCTCTTCATCTTTCAATTTCATCGGAGTGTACCGTGCCTGCAACATATCAAAGCCTATCTTGAAAATAATCACTCCACCTGCAATACGAAATCCGTTGGTCGAAATACCAAAGAATTTAAAAAGGAATTGCCCTGCAAAAACAAATACCATTAAAGTGATAAACGAGACAAAAGTAGCACGGCGAACAACCGCTTGCCGCTCTTTATCAGTCATACCATGAGTCATGGTCAGAAAAACGGGCATTGTACCCAACGGATTAGTTAATGTAAAGAAAGAAGTGAAACAGAGTAAAGCAAAAGGCAAGAGAGTGTCCATAGTTGTATTTTTATGCGTTCTATATTGAACGCAAAAATACAATATATCTATAAATGTTACAACAGTTCCACCAACTCTTTCAAATCAGTCATTGAATAAGTAGGACGGAAAGGAAAATCAGTGCGTCCGGATACATTATAATAAGCCTGATGCATTCCCACTCCATGGGCACCAACAATATCAGCTTCCCAACTATCCCCAATCATTAATGATTCACGTAGTTCGGATTGTGTAGCCGACAAAGCAAAATGAAATATTTCCGGCCAAGGCTTCATCACTCCCAGATCTTCCGAAAGAATTATTTTATCAAAATATGTATCAATGCCTGCCGAACGCATTTTACAGGATTGCAATTCCCTGAAACCATTTGAAAGAATATACAAATTATATTTAGGTGCCAAATACGAAAGCACCTCTTCCGCATACGGCATTAGCCGCCTTTTAGTAGGAACTATCAAAAAGAAATCGTCAGAATAACGTTTTGCAAGCATTTCATCGTCAACGCCAACAGCTTTCAAAGGATATAAAAAACGCTGTCGATTCAACTCTTCTTTAGTCACCTCACCGTTTCCATATTCTACCCACAATTCTGCATTCCTCTTTTGATAAAGAGAATAAAAATGGGGAAACGAATCGAAATACCTTCCCAATTCATATTTATCGTAAACTTCCTCAAACGTATCATACGCATTCTGGGAAAAAGCCCAAAGAGTATCATCTAAATCAAAAAACAGGTTTCTATATTTCATATTCATATATCAGATACATTTCAAAAAAGAGAGCACGGATTACATACTGTGTAGTCCGTGCCCTTATCAGTTACGTCTGTTTTATACTACTTATTTGACCTGGATTACCAGATATTTAGATACACTCCAGAATTCTTTCGGATTCGTAATCTTCAAAGTCAGCTGACCTTTATCATCTTTAACCAACTCATAAGATTTAGCCGGATGAGTAGTAAGCAAATCAGCACGTTTAGAATATAATTTAATCTCTTTAGTAGTACGGATATCTATCTGAGTAAAATAATCCTTATTGAAATCCGCACTCTTCAGTACATCCCCTTTTTCAAGAATCTTCTGAGATTTAAGCTCCGATTTAGTACCAAATACAAACCATGCACTGTTGATGGCCTTATCCTGTTCTGCTACGGTCTTTGCCTTGGCTTCATTTTCAGCAGCCAATGACTCTTTATCGGCAGTCAGTCCGGTTACCGCAGCATCCAACTCCTGAATACGGATATTCTTAGAAGCTAATTCAGCCTGAAGCTCTTCGATACGCTGGGTTTTAGCAACCAACTCCTGGGTCAAAGATTCAACGGCTTTTTTCAATTGTGCCGAATTATTCTTACTATTCTTCAGCATAGCCTGCAACTTAGCGATCTGTGCCTTGTTTTCTTCCATCTGTTTCGTGATGAATTCAATATCAGATGCTATTTGTTGTTTTGCGGTTGCAGAATTCTCTGAGATAGTGCCACGGGTCAAGTCAACACGGCTTTCAGCTGCGTTTATTCTACGAAATCCTTCCTGAACTTCGTTAAAAGTACCCATCATTTCGTCCAATTCGGCATTGCGCTGGGTCAACTCCATCAAAAGAGAATCATTTTCTGCCTTCAGGTCTTTACTTCCACCACCCAAGCCGTTACACGAAGCCAACATAGCTGCGCATACTAATAAAACTACTAACTTTTTCATACGATTACGTTTTACGTTTTTAAATGAAGTTATTATCAATCGTCTATTCCTGCAATTACAATCACAATCTCGCCCCGGGGTTCGGTAGCGGTAAAGTGTTCTATCAATTCACTCAAAGTCCCGCGAACCGTTTCCTCATGAATCTTTGAAATTTCACGGGACACAGATACCTGACGTCCGGGACCGAAATATTCGGCAAACTGTGTCAATGTTTTCAGCAAACGATGTGGAGATTCATAAAACACCATTGTTCTGTGTTCATCCACCAACGATTTCAATTTTGTCATACGCCCCTTTTTCTGAGGGAGAAAACCTTCGAAACAAAACTTTTCGTTAGGCAATCCCGATGCTACCAACGCCGGAACAAAAGCTGTCGCTCCGGGCAGGCATTGTACTTCGATACCATTGCGCACACATTCACGAACTACCAGAAAACCCGGATCAGAAATTCCCGGTGTTCCGGCATCCGAAATCAAAGCAATGGTTTCTCCTGCCTTTATTCTATTAACAACACTCTCCACCGTTTTATGTTCATTAAACTTATGGTGGGATTGCATCGCGTTTTTAATCTCAAAATGTTTCAGCAAGATTCCGGAAGTACGGGTATCCTCCGCCAGAATCAAGTCAACCTCCTTCAGGACTTTAATAGCCCTGAATGTCATGTCCTCCAAATTCCCGACCGGCGTCGGTACCACATATAGTTTTCCCATATCCTAATAATCGCGTTTTTATATAAAGTACTTTTTGAGAAGTTCCACTAAATCAGCTTTAGCTTCATTTTCCTCTTCTACCTTTATTTTAGAAGATAAGAAAACAAGAGCCGCATCCAGTGAATGCATCTCACCAATCTGTTGCAACACATGATTCATTTGCTCCATGTTTCCCCCAAACAGTTCACGGGAAAAGCGAAACGAATCATTCAGACTGATTGAACGGCGTAAATCTCCGGCTGTTTTAATCCGCTCGGCCAAAATAGGTGTAGAAGCCGTACTGGTTTCAATCTTCATAGATACTTCAGCCGATTGTGCCGGTTCTACGGTCACTTCAGGCAATTCCAGTTGTTCAGGTTCCGGCATCTCCGGAGCCTCCGGAACTATTACCGGCTCTTCATCTTTCTCCGGGTTACCCACAACTATTTCTTCTTCTTCTTCTTCTTCTGCTGCTGCTGCAGACACAGGTTCCGGCATTGGATTTATAATCCGGTCAGGAAGTTCGTTTTCCGGTAGTGCTCCCCGGTCTAACTGTTCCAGTAAGATGTCCAACCGGCCACGCATTTGCACAATATTTCTCTTTGCCACTTCACGCAAAGCAGAGTCCGGTTTACGCGAAACGGCCTCCATCAGGCATTTAAGTTCCTGAATATCCAATTCTATATCGTTCAACAATGCTTGCATATCTACATCTGAATTTCTTCTTGAATGACTTCGCAAATGTAGAAATAAATAATGAAAAAACACCGAGAAGCCAATAAAACTATTACTTTTGCAACCAATTATAACATACATCAGCATGGTATTATTTTCAGAAGATCATATACAAGAGACGAGAAGAAGAGGAAGAATTGAAGTAATTTGCGGTTCCATGTTTTCAGGAAAAACCGAAGAACTGATCCGTCGCATGAAGCGGGCCAAGTTTGCTCGCCAACGCGTAGAGATATTCAAACCTGCCATTGACACACGCTATTCTGAGGGAGACGTTGTTTCACATGACAGTAATACCATTTCCTCCACTCCCATCGACTCTTCAGCCAGCATACTGCTTTTCACATCCGAAATTGATGTGGTAGGCATTGACGAGGCACAGTTCTTCGACAGTGGATTAATAGATGTATGCAATCAGTTGGCAAACAACGGGGTACGTGTCATCATAGCCGGATTGGACATGGACTTCAAAGGCATACCGTTTGGTCCGATGCCGGCTTTGTGTGCCATTGCCGACGAAGTATCCAAGGTACATGCCATTTGTGTAAAATGTGGACAATTAGCCTCATTTTCACACCGTACGGTGAAAAACGACAAACAGGTGCTATTGGGTGAAACAGCCGAATACGAACCTTTATGTCGGGAATGTTACCAGAAAGCCCTGCAAGAGGACAAAGAAAAATCATAATGACCTCACGGTAGCAAAGCCCGGACATTTCCGGTGAGGTCGCACATCAAACGTCAGATTATTATGGAAAGGAAAAAAATTACATTTGATAGTTTCATACGTGGTTCCATCTGCTGTGCGCTCATTGTGGGATTACTGATACTTTTTAAAAGGCTCAGCGGCGTACTGCTACCTTTTTTTGTGGCATGGCTTATCGCTTATATGATTTATCCGCTCGTCAAATTTTTCCAGTATAAATTACGCTTTAAAAGCAGGATCATTTCTATTTTCTGCGCATTGTTCAGCATTACCATAGTAGGAATTGCCATTTTTTACCTTTTAGTGCCCCCAATGCTTGCCGAAATAGGACGAATGAACGATCTGTTGGTTACTTATCTGACTAATGGTGCTTATCGTTCCGGAACAGTACCTCCTACTCTTTCGGAATTTATCCACAGGCATATCGACCTTCAGGCACTGAACCGAATCTTAAGTGAAGAAAATATAATGAATACCATTAAAGAGACTGTTCCTAAACTTTGGGCACTCGTTGCGGAATCTATTAATATCCTGTTTAGCGTATTCGCTTCATTCATCATTTTATTATATGTGGTATTCATCTTGCTCGACTATGAATCCATCGCAGAAGGATGGCTTCACCTGTTACCAGGCAAATACCGTACCTTTGCATCCAATCTGGTCAATGACATACAGGATGGAATGAATCGCTATTTCCGCGGTCAGGCACTTGTCGCCTTCTGTGTCGGCATCTTGTTCAGCATTGGGTTTCTGATCATCGACTTTCCGATGGCTATTGCCTTGGGACTTTTCATTGGTGCCCTCAATATGGTTCCATATCTGCAGATTATCGGTTTCTTGCCCACCGTCATATTAGCAATCCTAAAAGCTGCTGATACCGGTGAGAATTTCTGGGTAATCCTGGCAGGTGCCCTCGTTGTTTTTATTGTTGTTCAAGCCATCCAAGATGGTTTCCTTGTCCCAAGAATCATGGGAAAGATCACAGGGCTCAACCCTGCCATCATTCTTTTATCTCTTTCCATCTGGGGATCCTTGCTCGGGATGTTAGGTATGATCATAGCACTCCCGCTCACCACCCTAATGCTCTCCTATTATCAACGTTTCATCATCAACAAAGAGAGAATAAAATACGACACACATGAAATATCTGATAATCAGAAGATAGAAAGAGATGACGAAAAATAAATGAAACTTTTTTCACCCAAAAGCTTGCAGATATAAAAAAAGTCACTACCTTTGCACCCGCAATCAGGAAATAACTGATACGCAAATAAGGATTGATTCGCTAGCTCAGCAGGTAGAGCACAACACTTTTAATGTTGGGGTCCTGGGTTCGAGCCCCAGGCGGATCACTGAAAACAAAAGAAAAATCAAGCAAATCCCTGATAATCAGACATTATCAGGGATTTCTTTTTTCTCCCAAATAGCAAAAAGGGGTACTTTAAAGCATATTCTCGGTGGATAAATCGTGGGACTAAAATCTAATCAAAGAAAGTCCCACGAATTTGCATCTTTCTCACTGATTCATAGCTTTTTGCATGGTCGTACTTTGGAAGAGAATACATAGATTTGTAACTCTAAAAACGATGTAAAATGGCTAGAAAATCATTTTCTGTTTTGTTCTTTATCAAGAAAGCCAAGTTATTAAAGAACGGAGAAGCACCTGTGTGCATGAGAATCACTGTAAACGGCTGTATGGCAGATATTTCTATCAAAAGAAGCTGTCCTGTAAACTTATGGAATCAGGCAAAAGAGAATTCAAAAGGTAAAGACCGTATGTCGGTGGAACTGAACCACTACTTAGAAATCACACGTTCCCACGTACACCAAATTTATAGAGAACTGGAAACTTCCGGTAAGGTTATCACTGTTGATCTTGTGAGAAAGTTATATTATGGTGTGGACGAGGAAAGCAAAACTCTTTTGCAGGTATTCAGAGAGCATAACGAACAAAGCCGTAAGCTGATCGGCAAAGACTTCGTTAGTAAGACCGTTCAACGGTATGAAACCACTACCCGATATTTGGAGGAATTTATTAAGAAAGAATATCAGCTATCGGATATTGCTCTGAACAACTTGGAAGCTAACTTTATTTCTAAGTTTGATGCTTTCTTGAAAATCGAAAAAGGTTGTGCGCAGAACTCGGCTATCACCCGACTAAAGAACTTGAAGAAGATTATCCGCATTGCTTTGGAAAACGATTGGATAAAGAAAGATCCATTCGCTTACTATCGTTTCAAACTAGAAGAAACTGATCCTGAATTTCTGACAATGGACGAGATTAAAATTATTCTCGCCAAAGAGTTCACCATTAAGCGAGTAGAACAGGTACGGGACGTTTTCATTTTTTGCGTTTTTACTGGTTTGGCGTTCAGCGATGTGAAAGACTTATCACCTGAACACTTGGTAAAAGACAATAAAGGGGAACTTTGGATAAGGAAGAACCGCCAAAAGACTAAAATCATGTGTAACATTCCTGTGCTACCTGTGGCAGTTTCAATACTTGAAAAGTATAAAAATGTGGCAGAATGCACTGGAAAACTATTGCCTGTATTGAGCAATCAGCGCATGAACAGTTATTTGAAAGAAATTGCCGATGTGTGCGGAATTCATAAAAATCTTAGCACTCATACCGCCCGTCATAGCTATGCCACAAGCATTTGCCTTGCAAATGGCGTGAGTATGGAGAATGTTGCTAAGATGTTAGGTCATGCAGATACTAGCATAACAAAACACTATGCAAGGGTATTGGATCAGAATATTTTCAAGGATATGCAAAAAGTAAATAGCTGTTTATCAGAATTAACTATATAATAAAGGTAATAGGCAATATAGAAAAAGGATTGGGAAGAATGAATTTCATTTTCTCAACCTTTTTCTTTTAAGGTAAGTTTTCCAAAACTTCAATATGAAGCATTGACAAAGGTAAGTTCCGCATTTAGCCTGTTCAAGTCCGAGCCTTCGGTTTGAATAAAAACCTTCCTCTCCATTTCATTCCGAGCGTATTTTTATCCAAAGACTTGCACAGACTAAATACTTCACTGGAAAAGTCAATGATTCAAATTAAATTCCGAAAAACAATGTTTTTGGCTTGACAGGTTACTCTTTCCAACTTTCAAAGTAGTGCTTTTGGAGCAGTTTATCAATATCACTCTGACGGTAGATGATTTTACCTTTTATCTGGATAAAGGGGATTAGACCTGTATCTCGCCATTCTTGCAGGGTTCGCAAACTGACATTCAGTTTCTTGGAAACTTCATGGTTGGAAAGAAAGCGCTCCCCATTCAGATGGGGCTTGTAATGCTTTACAATGGATTTAATACCGTTCAGCATCGAATCAAGCGAAGAAATAAATTCTTTGACTTGCGGAGTATCTTTATTTATTAGTTCCATGATTGAAAGATTGTTTTATTGAAATATTGATTTCAAGATTGCTATATGGCTGGTTAGTTACGCAGATAGTCACCAAGTGATGAAATGCTAAGTACATCTTTTACCGGATCATAATCTATATAGAGCAGTTTGGATGCTGTGGCAATAAAATACTGGCTACCATCTTGTTGTATCTCATAAGTAGCGGGTGAAGCTTGTTTAGTGGTTTCCGATACATATATAATAGAAAGAAGGTACTCTTTATCGCTCCGATAAATGATTATCGTAGGATTCAGATTAACGCTTTCCCATGTGCCGACAATGGAAAACAGGTTAAAAGACGGATAATCTTTTTTAATTCTTTTCATAAGACGTGGTTTGTTTGGGTGATTGATTCTGTATTTCACTGTCCGCAATAATTCTTTCAATATCGGAAGACTTATAATAAATCTTGCTGCCGATTTGAGAATAAGCCAGCCGTCCACTACTTCGGTAATATTGCAGTGTTCGTTTACTAAAACCTAACAACAGGCACACTTCTTGACTATCCAGCCAGTTTTCTACTTTCTGGGTATGAGTACTGCACAAACTTTCTATTCGTTTGGCAAACTCGGTGAACCGTTCGCAGATATACGAAAAAGTTCTTTTTTCAATGGTTACTACTTCCATACTTTTAATTTTTAATGGTTTATAAAACGTGTTGATTCTATTTTCATCGGCAAATGAAAGAAGAATCAAGAGACGTTTTAAAAACTGTCTGGAAGTGGTGAGATTTGACTATTGCTGGCTTCTTATTGAAATAAGAAAACAGATAAATAGTATATATGTTATCGCTGAAATATATTAGATTAAGAATAGATACGCATCATATTGCCTTATTATTTTTTCTGAAACTTGAAGGACTACAGCCTTTGTTTTTTCTAAAGAATTTACTCAAATGGCTTTCATCGGTAAATCCTAGTTCTTCGGCAATCTCATTTATTCTCATTTGACTATGTAACAATCTGCTTTCGACCAATTTTAGTTTATAGCTTAATATGTATTGCTGCATTGTTTCGTTGGTGTGCTTTTTTATATAACGTCCCAAGTAACTTTCAGATATACCAAAATGCTGACTGATTTCTTTTGCTCTAATTTTACCTGTTTGATAGATATTTGCTTGGATATATTGAAGAATATCGAGAGACTTATCATCTGAACATTCATCGACTTGTTGAGGTAAAAACATAGCTATATTTCTTGCCACAACAATAATTATAGTATTTATCAACTGCGTGATAATCTCTTTACTATACAGATTCCGATTTACATACTCCCGAATAATTGCTTCAATCATTGGTTTCACTAATAACTTATCCACCTTATTTCTAAGGATGCAACCCGGTTGATGATTTGCATGTTGTAAAATAAATTCTAATCTCTGGATGTTCTCTGAACCAAATATGGCTGAATGTATATAGATGTCATTAAACTTGATGTTAATGAATTTTGTAGTTGTGTGAATCTCAAAGGAATGAGAATCATTTGGAGTTATCAAGAACAAGTGTCCATCATGATATGGGAACATACTATTGTTAATCCATTGAATACCTGTTCCTGTTAAGATGTAGACTAGTTCAAAAAAAGTATGCTCATGCTCAGTTAATAACGATTCACTATGCTCGTTAAAGCTGATCTCAAATGGTTGATGAAGATTTTCTTTTTTCATACCTCAAATATAACACATAAAGCGGAATTATACCAATATAGCGAAAATATATACCTATATTTAGAATAAAATAGGTATAACTTTGCCATAAATCAAAATTAGATTACTTATGAACTTTTTAGAACTATCAAAACAACGTTATTCAGCAAGAAACTATTCTTCTGATATGATTGAGCAAGAAAAACTCGACTACATCTTAGAATGTGCCCGTTTTGCTCCTTCTGCTGTAAACTATCAACCTTGGCACTTTTTTGTCGTAAAAAGTAATAAACCCAAACTACTGATTCAACAATCTTATCCACGTGAATGGTTTACCGAAGCTCCACTCTATATTGTAGTTTGTGCTGACAATTCAATATCTTGGGTGAGAAAATCAGACAATAAGAACCATGCAGATATTGATGCAGCAATAGCGACTGAACATATTTGTTTAGCCGCAGCAGAACAAGGATTAGGTAGCTGCTGGGTATGTAATTTCGATCCTGATATGCTAAAGGATAATCTTCATTTATCTCCCAATATGTACCCTGTGGCAATTATTTCATTAGGTTATGTAAAACAACCACCTGAAAAATCATCTAAAAGAAAAGATATAACCGAAATAGTTTCAATCTTATAAAAATGTAACAATTATGAAAACAGAAATGGAAAAATGTCTGGCTGGTGAATGGTATGATTGTCATAACCAAGTTTTCTTGGATTTAAAGACCCGAACACATAAGTTATTAATAAAATATAATTCATTACCTTATGAGGATAAAGAAGAAAAACACAGCTTGCTAAAAAAGATACTAGGTAGTATCGGAATGAAAGTTTCGGTTGCCAGTCCATTTATTTGTGATTATGGCTGCAATATACATATAGGGGATAATGTTACTGTAAATACTGGTTGTACCTTTGTGGATTGTAATAAAATCACTATCGGAAGTAATGTTCTTATTGCCCCTAATGTTCAGCTTTATACAGCAACTCACCCTATTGATTTAGATGAACGGCTAGCGCCTGTTGAAACAGAAGATGGAATAAAACGAGTTCGCCGCACTTACGCTTTGCCTATTACAATTGAGGATGGATGCTGGATTGGTGGAGGTGTAATAATCCTTCCCGGAATAACAATTGGGTACGGTAGTGTAATTGGAGCAGGTAGTGTTGTTACAAAAGATATTCCGGCAAATAGTTTAGCCGTTGGAAATCCATGTAAAGTGATACGTCAAATCAATCAAACTAAGAAACTATGATAAAATTGGTCGCTTTTGATTTGGATGGTACAATTGCCGATACAATCCCAATGTGTATCGAAGCCTTTAAGCAGGCAGTATCTCCCTATGCATCAAAAATATTGTCAGAAGATGATATTGTGAAAACATTCAGACTTAATGAAGAGGGAATGATTAAAGAGGTCGTTTCAGAAGATTGGGAAAAAGCTCTGATTGATTTTTATGTGATATACAAAGAAATGCACACAGTCTACATTCAACCATTTGTGGGGATAAGAGAATTGATAACAGAGTTGAAGGAGAACTCAATTATTGTATCTTTAATAACAGGTAAAGGTCAAAGGAGTTGTGATATTACGCTTCGCCATTTTGAAATGGAAGCTCTTTTTGATAGTATTTCAATCGGATCGCCAGATAGAAACACAAAAGCGGAATCAATGACGGAACTAATGTCAAAATATAATATCCAACCAGCAGAAATGGTATATGTTGGAGATGAATTTTCCGATATTACCGCTTGTAGTAAAGTTGGAATACAATGCTTATCTGCTGCATGGATAGCCTCGCTCTCAAAAATGAAGAAATTAGAAAAGGAAAATCAAGGATATGTGTTTAGTTCTATCAAATCACTTCATTCTTTTCTAAAGAAAGAAGCTCATTTAGTTTAGATTCATATTCGTAGATTGATTTTAGTATTTTCTGGCATAATGGATATTTATTGGTAATATAAAAGCATGAAATCAGACGTTAAGTCTTTCTATATAATACTTACCATTAAAATTATGCTTATGAATGTATTGTTAAACATGAGGATGTTCGGACTATTCTCTGAAACCTCACAAGAAGTAACTAATAATGAAATGCAAGAAGCCTATGGCGAATTTGTTGAACAGATTAGAACTATAAGTAATGGAAATGATTATTCAACTACTTATCGAATTCTTGCAGCTACCCGTATCGAGATAGCTTTACTTGAAACAATACCTCTTTACGGGCAGGGGGAAAAATGCGCTTAAAAAGCTGTTCATACAAAAGGTACAGGCTACTATTACCGCAGAAATGGAACTGCTGAATCTAAAAATTCAGTACCCCAGCCAATTTCAAAATAGAATAAGCAGCCTTCCACCTTCACCACTCTATTTGACCGACAATACCAACCTAGTTGAAATCATGGAGTTGATTAGTGGACTATTCCTATCACAAAGAGTAGTAACCCATGCCGGAACAAAATCACCATTAACAGAAATTGGGAGAGCATTTGAACACCTCTTTAATATCAAATTAGGAGATGTTCACAAGAAACACGAAAGCGTCATAAAGCGCAAGCCATCTAAAGCAACTGAATTTTTAGATACACTTCGCAAAGCTATTGCCGAAGAAAGTAAAAAGAAAGGCTATCTATAAATCAGGAACTTACCAACAATTGTTAGGGGAGTAGATATACTACACCCCTAACTTATTTGCATCCATTTACCGTACTTTGCTTCATCAATCGATTGAAAATAATAATGTTGAACTAAAAAATGAAGCAAAATGTATATAGACAATGAAAACTTCGAGAAGTGGATGGAAAAGCTATCCAAAAAACTCACCGTAATCGGACAAGATTTGAAATCTCTTATCAATACTGATACAGTACTAGATGATAATGAGAAGATTCTTGATAATCAGGATTTAGCGTTTCTCCTGAAAGTATCTTTCCGAACTCTTCAACGCTACAGAGTAAATAATCAACTTCCTTATTTCACTATCGGAAGGAAAACCTATTATCGGGCTGTAGATATTCGAGCTTTTGTTCGTGAACGTGCCGATTCTCAAACCTACAAACGGTTTGAAAAAGACAATCAGTTGACAAATCAGCCCTGATAGCAAAACGCAGTAGAGGGAAGAAGCCTGTGTGCGGGCTATTTCTTTGTGTTGTCACCTCGATTTAACAGAAACTGCTTCACCTAGCGATTCAGCCCGTTTCGCTAAATCGAGCAAGAGGGAACTGGACAAGTCCTGTTCTTCCCTCTTGCCCTGCGGGGCAAAGCCTTCGGCTTTAGCGTGTTACAAGAACACGCTGTAATGACACCTGTAATAAGTATTTTCTTTGTAATGCTTATTATCAGGTATTTATCTATTCATATTTCTATAAAAAAGTAATTACCATGCCAAACAGCAGTCGAAAAACGATATTCACTACCATTTCCATAGATAAGGAAACGGCAGCTTTGGTAGAGAAGATATGCAAACGTTATTCACTGAAAAAGAGTGAAGTTGTAAAATTGGCGTTCGGGTATATAGATAAGGCACATATCAACCCATCCGAAGCCCCTGAATCCGTAAAATCGGAACTGGCGAAAATAAATAAGAGACAGGATGATATTATCCGCTTCATCCGTCACTATGAGGAAGAACAACTGAATCCCATGATACGGGCAACAAATTCTATCGCTTTACGTTTTGATGCTATCGGTAAGACTTTAGAAACTCTTATTCTCTCTCAACTGGAAGCCAGTCAGGAGAAACACACAGCCGTACTCAAAAAGTTAAGTGAACAGTTCTGCAATCATGCCGATGTGATTAACAACCAATCCAAACAGATAAATGCACTCTACCAGATACATCAACGGGATTATAAGAAGCTGCTTCAACTTATACAACTCTATTCGGAGTTGTCCGCTTGTGGTGTGATGGATAGCAAAAGGAAGGAGAACTTGAAGACTGAAATCTGTAATCTAATAAATACATAGGATTATGCACATAGATTTTGCTCTACCATCAAACGGAACATATAACAATGCAGGAAGTAGCCGACAGCTAGCTAATTATTTAGAGCATGAAGATTTAGAACGAATGGAGAAAGGTCTTTATACTGATAGCTTTTTCAATCTGACAGAGAATAATATCTACAAATCAAAAGTAATAAAGGATATAGATAGTAATATCGGACAACTCTTAAAAACAGATGCTAAGTTTTATGCTATTCATGTCAGCCCATCGGAAAAGGAACTTCAAGCAATGGGTAATACAGAACATGAACAAGCCGAATCCATGAAGCGGTATATCCGGGAAGTGTTTATTCCTGAATATGCTAAGAACTTCAACAAAGGACTATCCGAAGCAGATATAAAATTTTACGGAAAGATACATTTTAACCGTAGCCACTCCGATAACGAACTGAATATGCACTGCCATTTGATAGTAAGTCGAAAAGATCAATCTAATAAGAAAAAACTATCCCCACTTACCAACCATAAGAATACTAAGAAAGGACCTATTAAAGGCGGCTTTGATAGAAAGAGCTTATTTCAACAGGCAGAACTGGGATTCGGCAGGTTATTCAACTATGATAAACAACTAACCGAATCTTTTGAATATTATAACACGATGAAGAATGGCAGTATCTCCGACCAACTCAATATGCAGGAACGACAGATTGCCAGTGAAAAAGAAAATAAACAAACAGGCTTGCATGCAGATAAGCAGAACGAACAAGTTGAAAACAAGGTTGCATATAAACAAGGTAATAACATTTTAAACAATACTGAAAATAAGCAAAGCTTCAATCTTCCAGATTTGGGATTATCTTCTGCATTAGGTTTGCTTGCTCCTGAGCCTAACAGTAATGATGAACAACAAATACCCGTGAAAAGAAAAAAGAAGAAGTCCAAACAAGGCTTTAAGTGGTAATAATCCCTTTTATACTTGTGAAACAAGGTATATTCCAAGTCTGAAACGGAAATGCCAAGCCCTTTGGGTTTTAGAAGATTTCTTCTTTTTCGCTTACAAAAAGAGTAAATTTTCTAAAAACATTGCATTATGCAATCTTTCCATAGGAGAAGTGTTCAACAAGAATAAAAATGAAAATATATGCGTTGATATTGGGATCTTCATCTTCCTATGTCTTTCAGTCGTTTACTTGGACGTATTCTTGATAAATTCTATATCTTTCATAATAAATAATTTGCGATTACGAACACATTTCGTACATTTGTGCTAATTATTTATGAATTGGAAAAGAGAAAAAAAAACGAGTATATTGATGATTGTCTGCTTAGTATCCGATCTAAAGGCAGGTTTTCATTTACTTTTGATGAGTTAAAAAACGCTTTTGACTCATCAGAACAGGCTATTCGCAAAAAAAAATCTCGCTTAAAAGCAGATAGCAAAATAGTGACTATCCGAAAAAACTTTTATATAGTACTTCCTCCTGAATACGCAGAAAATGGTACCTTTCCTGTCTATCTATATATCGATGAACTGATGAGGTATTTGAAAAAAGACTACTATATAGGCTTATATTCCACAGTTGCTTTATATGCTGCTAAATACCAACATATGGAATATCAAATTATTGTGCAACAGCCTATTCGAGATTTTGTTGTAGGAAATACAAAAATAGGTTTCTTTCTAATATGGAGGAAAAGATGATAGACAAAGAGTTTTTAGATAATATTTTTATTATTTTGAAACAAGACGTTGAATATGATAATAAGAGAGCGTGGGATAATATAAAAGTGAATTTAGTTGAAAAGATACAGCTAATCTATATAAATTCATTTTTCTGAAAGTAAATAGTGACAAGATGGAAGAACAAAAGAAAATAATAAAAATTTTTGAATCAAAATTAGGTTCCCTAATTCAAGGTAATTCCATAGAATTACTTAAGAGCAAGAAATATTTAAACAAGCTAAAAGGAAAAGTGAATTTAATTGTCACATCTCCCCCTTTCCCCCTTAACAATAAGAAGCAATATGGCAATGAAAAGGGAGATGAATACTTGAAGTGGTTTACTGACCTTGCTCCAATTTTTTCAGATTTGCTGGCTGATGACGGTTCTCTTGTTATAGAAATAGGGAATGCGTGGGAACCTGAAAGACCTGTCCAGTCTCTGTTACATTTAGAATGTTTATTTGGATTAGTAAAGCATCCCACTGCAAACTTAAGGTTAATACAAGAATTTATATGCTATAATCCATCTAAACTACCATCGCCAGCTCAATGGGTAACTGTAAATCGTATAAGAACAGTAGATAGCTATACTCATGTGTGGTGGTTGGCGAAAAATGATTATCCCAAAGCGGATAATACTAAAGTATTACGACCATATAGCAAAAGTATGGAACAACTTTTAAAGAAAGGGAAATACAATGCAGGAAAGCGCCCTTCTGAACATAATATTAGCGAATCAGGTTTTTTGAAAGATCATGGAGGAAGCATTTCTCATAATTTTTTTGAAATGGAATCTATTGATGAAAAAAGAAAAGTCAGACTCCCTCATAGCGTTCTGAGTTTCTCAAATACGAACTCAAATGATTACTTTTTGAAAACTTGCAGAGAAAAAAGTATAACACCTCATCCAGCTCGAATGAATGGTGGGTTAATTAATTTTTTCATTAATTTTCTCACTGATGAGGATGATCTCGTATTGGATCCGTTTTCAGGAAGCAATACAACAGGATATTGCGCTGAGAAACTGAAAAGAAAATGGATATCTTTTGAAATAAAAGAAGATTATATTGAACAAGCCATTCTCAGGTTTAGTGAACAAGAATTAAACTCATCATTAAAAGAAGTTAGCAATGGAAGAAAACATAAAAAATAGACTTGAGAAGATAGCGAAAATAGATATTTTTCAAGTAGCAACTTTAGCAGACAATTTTGTAGGCTATCCATTTTATCTAGACTATAGAAAAGCCCATCTACTTACTTGTGATGATTGGAAGTATAAATCAGGAGGTATTCCTCAAGGATGTCTAATGCTTGCGTTTTACAACAATCCCTTTAACACTGTTCAAAGTGAAGAAGCTATATTATTAAGAGCTACAAATCCATGTGTAATCCCCAGTGATAATGACTTAATAACTTCTAAAATTGAATTTTACAAGGAAGATGTTGATATCACTACTACGAAATCAAAAGGGAATGCATTAGATGATTTTACACGCTTCGAATTTAGCTTTTCTGGCATAGAATGTTCCGTTTTAGGAACTTTCTACAAAAATGAAAGTGGTAAAATTGAATTTGGGGCAGATGTGGAGAACTTTTTTTCTTCTCATTATTATAAAGTTTATAAAATAACAGATGAACATCTGGAATTTGTTGTAAATAAGCCCGATGATGCAACACCACTAAATTCAGATGCAACATTTCCTATTGGCAAAGTGAGATATAGTTCGAGTAAAAGTTTTCAATCGGCTATGGCATTTAATGGTGACGCAAAAGTATACGTTCATACAAATGATATTTTAGGTAAAAGAACCGCACTCTTTGGTATGACTCGTACGGGAAAATCAAATACAGTAAAAAAAATCATAGAAGCGACAGAAAAATTATCTCAAAAAGCTCCACTAAAATTAAAATCAACAAATGATAGTTTTGAAGAAAAACTAAAACCTCTCACAAAAGATGATTTACCTAAATATCCTGTTGGACAAATTATATTTGATATAAATGGTGAATATGCAAATAAGAATCTTCAAGATGGAACTGCTATTTTTGAAAAATACAAAGATAAAACACTAAGATATAGCATACTGCGAAAAGAAGAAGCAGACTTTAAAACCATGAAAGTGAATTTTTATCAAGATATAACAACAGGATTCGAGTATTTATTACAATATCTTGATGATGAAAAAGGAGATTATCTTACTGGATTCAAAGTTGTCAGTTTTGAACGTCCAGAAAAAGATGACTATAGTGGTTGGCGAAAATATAATAAGCACAAATCAATATATTTTTGTTGTTTAGATAAAGCAGGGTTTAAAACGAATCAAAAAATAGAACTAAAAATATCTATAAATGAAGAAATTGAAGATATATTAAAAAAAGAAGAAGCTGAAGAAATATTAAGCAAAGTGGTCAAAACTAGCAATGCAACAAATCTTGAAAAATTGAATATCCAAGAAGCATATTATTTCTGGTCATTGATGTGGAAGAATAAAGATGGAGAGGAGTTTAAAAAAAACAAAAAAAATAATAGTGGCAAAGATTGGTTGACAGAAGAAATTAGATCATTATTAATTATGTTATTTCAGAAGAAAGAATCTGGTCAAATTGTAAGTGGCTATTCTAAGTTTAAATCAGCTTTGGAATTACACGATGGCTCTCTTAAATCTTCATTTCAGGATGATATTTGGGAACATCTAAGAACAGGAGGAATCGTAATTGTTGATTTGTCTCAAGGTAATCCCAAAATTCAAAGAATATTCTCTAACGATATTTGTGATTATATATTTAAGAGATCTATGAATCATTTCACCAAGGCGGAGCCTAATAATTTTATACAATTTTATTTTGAAGAGGCACATAATTTGTTCCCCAAAAAAGAAGATAAAGACTTAAGCCAAATATATAATCGTATTGCTAAAGAAGGAGCAAAACTTAATTTAGGCCTTATTTATGCAACTCAGGAAGTTAGTTCCATAAGCTCTAATATATTAAAAAACACCCAAAATTGGTTTATTGCTCATTTAAATAATGAAGATGAAATCAGAGAGCTCCGTAAGTTCTATGATTTTAGTGATTTTGCAGACTCCCTTATTCGTTTCAGTGCAAAAAATGATAAGGGATTTGTGCGTATGAAAACCTATTCAAACCCATTTGTTGTACCTGTTCAGATAGATCTGTTCGAATAAAATTGATTATTTATGTCATATAGTAAATCATCAGGAAAACCTTTTGAATATGCGAGTAAAATCTCGCATCGACATATAATTGCAGATAACGATATTCAGCAATATATACATGAATGCGTAATTCCCTTTGAAGGAAAGGATATGGAATTAAATCCGAGTCTACTCCATGATATTATTTATCCAACTAAAAATAGAATTCAAAATATAATTGCCATAGACGGAGGTTACACTACTATTGCTATAAAAAAGAAATTTCCATCATCTTTAATCTCTTATTTTCAGTTTGGGACCTTATTAATCGAAAGGAAGTATTTAGAGGGTTTGCACGCAACCCCCTTTATATCACCGAAAGATATGGCTGAACTAAAAAAGCTAATGCCTGACAAGCTTGCATTACCAACCAAAAATCTGCTCTTAAAAGGACAGACAAGTCTTAAATATGCTGTAAGAAAGGTCATTTATGATTTCTTTATGAATAAAGATCGAGATGATGAATCTTTGATGAATACTTTATATTGGTTCCTTTTTAGAAAATATGAATTTTCAGAGCTTGTGAATAATCCCAATGATTGCGCCTGTTCCTTTCATAAAGTAGGCACAGAAGACTATCTATACAAATGCACTTCATGTAATAATAAAGCATATCAACTTTCTCGATGTCCAAATTGTGAAGAACTAGAAATCCTCCTTGATGAAGCTGCTTTAGACAAGAACTCTTATGTATGGAAATGTCCTCATTGTGGAGAAAATATATTCTTAACTGATATTTTTAGATTGTTTGAAACTGTTGACAATGAGCTAGGTGCAGAAGGAATTCTGGGATATATTTTATCAGCTACAGAGAACCTTTTATTGGTTCATATGATAAGAATATTAACTCAAATAAAGCATGGCTTTTTAAATGAATTTCTCTTAGTAAAAGATGGACCACTAAGTTTTGTGGGACAAACAGCAAACATGTATAAACCTATGAGACATTTATTGAATTTTTTGCGAAAGAACAACAATGTAAATATTATTGGAATTGAAAAAAGTGGTGCTTTTGTGGATCATGCAAAGGAAATTGCAGATAAGATGAAACCGGGACAGATATTCCTGATGGACAATGATCACATTTACAAATATATCATGCCAGCCGATGGAAATATGGAGTATGCAAGAACATCGTATTATGGAGGTAAGTTTATATATAAATCAAAAGAAGAGAAGCTTTATGTATTGACTTTACCAGTAGAGACTCATCATTACTATTCGCGACCACAATTAGGCGATTTGAAAAATATAGAAGAGATATTATTAAATATTGACTTGCTGAAATGTGATATTTATCAAGATGCAATAATCCCTATAGCACTTGTTAATAAACTAGTATCACTCTCAAATTATCCAGGCTCTAATATTATTCGTCACTTTACCAAACAGAATATTTCAGAATGATAAAAATAGAAAAAGGGAAAGCACCGGAGTTTTTATCCTCAGAGAAAGTTGAAATTGCCCGTGAAAGAATGAGAACATTCTATGCCTCAAATCGGGAACAAAAAAGATATCTATTTCCTTTTAATAAGGAAATAGATATAAAATTAAAAGAAGATTTACACAAAATATTTTATGGAAAATGCGGTTACTGTGAAACAATAATTGAATCTCCAGAAAAAGGTGTAATTGATAGATATAGACCACATAATGGAGTAAGAGATAAAGATGGATACAATCAAGATCTGTATTGGTGGCTTACTTTTGAATGGGACAATTTAATTTATAGTTGCAAGGAGTGTAATCAATATAAAGCAAATTATTTCCCTATTCAGGGTGTCCGAGCATTAAAAGTAAAAGATAATTTGGATCAAGAAAAGAGACTTCTCTTAAACCCGTGTGTGGATGATCCTCAAGAGCATTTCTATTATAATCATGATGGCCATATCCAAATAAAAACACGTGAAGGGGAACAAACCGTAAATCTATTAAGACTTAATGATAGAACCGACTTAATAGAAGGAAGAAAGAAAGCGAGAAAAGAGATAATAACTATTTTAGAAAAAATAAATAAAAATGGAGTACGGTCTATTGATAAAAATGAGATAAGTTATCTACAACGGATACTTGAGTATGACAATGATTCTACTGCTTTTTTCGGATATAAAAAATGGGTACTATTGAATGAATTAGGAGATAATCTTCTTTTAGATTTAGAGTTTAATATCAAAAATCATGATAGGGAATGGCTTAACGATAGAGATCAAAATAATAAAAAAGTAATAAAGAATGAAGACAAGAGATATTTGGCGAATGACTATTTCCCCATCGAATACATTCATATCAAAAATTTCAAGTCTATTGAAAATTTGAAAATTGAGTTTAAGGAAGATGAATTAAATAATAAATCATGGTTAATTCTGCTTGGTGAAAATGGAGTAGGAAAAAGTTCTATATTACAAGCAATAGCTGTTGGCTTAAATGCAAATGCAAAAATCATAACTTCCACGCTTATTAAAAGTCTTATAAAGAAACGAAAACAAAAAGCAGAGATTGAGATAAAAGAGAGAAATAGCAGTAATATAATTCGCACTATACTTACAAGAAAAGATAATACAATTAAGCAAGAAGGTTCTTTTAATTCTTATTTAATGGGATATGGTTCACTAAGGCTTTCTGTTGAAGAGGTCGATTCTGAATCTATAAAAATACAAGATACAAATAATGTTAGTTATGAAAATCTATTTCAGCCTATAAAACCGCTTAATGATATTACTAAATGGTTAAAATCAATCTATCGGAAAGATCCAGTGTTTTTTGAAAGAGTAGCATATTCAATAAAGCAACTACTACCACATGATTTTTCATGCAATGAATTGACTATAAAAGATAATGACATAATGTTTAAAAAATCAGAAGAACTGTTTTCTGAACTAAGTGATGGTTTTAAAAGCACGATTATCCTTGCAGTTGATATAATGATGAAATTATCTGATGCACAGTCTGATATGGATAAAATGACAGGTATTATTTTAATAGATGAACTCGGAAACCAACTACATCCTAGATGGCAAATGTCCATAGTCAAGCAATTACGTACAGTATTTCCCAATATTAATTTTATTATATCAACTCATCATCCTCTTTGCTTGAGAGGTGCTAAAAGGGATGAAATCCTTCTTCTTAAGAATATTGAAGGTGAAGTTATAGGAATAAGACAATTACCTGATCCATCGACTTTACGCGTGGATCAAATTTTAGCTTCTGAGTTTTTTGGCTTAAGCAGCTTGGTTGATCCTGAGACAGAAGCTTATTTTAATAGATACTACGAATTATTGGCTAAAGATGAAAAAGCCTCTGTGGAAGATCAAGAAGAAATTACTCGCTTAAGAGATAAACTTAGAGATAAACAGCAATTAGGGATATCTTTGCGGGAAGAGTTGATGTATTCCGTTATTGATAAATTGCTAGCTAAAGAAATTGCATATAATAAAAATCCTTTAGATAGAGAAAATTTGAAGAGAGAAGTTATAAATCGAGTGAAAGATATCTGGACGAATTTAAACCTTGATTATTATGATAACGATTAATAGAATAGATTGTCCAGATATCCTTAAACAAGGTAAAAATCCTAAAAGTAAAGGTGAACTTGAAACGATAGACGCTTTAAAATTCTTTAGTGATCAAAATAATCATACATCTACTTACAGGAAAACTGGGACTACAACGGTCGGATATAAAATATATTCGGACGATAGTGTGAGGAAGGTTCTACTTAATATGTTTAATGGGAAATGTGCATATTGTGAAAGTAAAATAACCAGTATATATAATGGTGATATAGAACATTTCAGACCTAAAGGAGAAATAAAAGAGGCAACTCCGACAAAACCTGGATATTATTGGCTGGCAGCAGAATGGGAAAACTTATTGTTTGCTTGCCCTTTTTGCAATCAAACAAATACCCATACGATAGTTGCTAATGGAATATTGAAAGAAACTGTCTTAGGTAAATTGCATCAATTCCCACTTGTTTCTGAACAATATCGATTAAAATACACTCATGGACAAATTTATTTTTCTGACAGGAATGCTTATCAACAAGCTTTTGACTTGGAAGAAACAGAGAGATTGTTACTTAATCCTTGTAAAGATCTAAATATAGAAAATTATTTTAAATATAAGGATAGCGGTGTTATTATTGTCAATAGTGATTTAACAGAGCAGAGAAATATACTTAGAGCAGAAAAATCCATTCAAGTATATGCATTAAATAGGTTAGCTCTTGTTCAAGCTCGCAGAGAAAAAATTATTCAAATAAAAGCTCAAATAAAACGAACCGAAGAGTCTATTATTAATTATAATAGGTATGCAAAGCAATCTGATGAAGAGAAAATTTGGTTTGAAGGTATTATGAGAAAAGAGATAAAAATTCTCAAGAGATATAAGAACACAAATCAAGAATACTCAGGGCTAGCAAAATATATAATTAGAAAATACTTTGAAGAAATATATTTTATATGACTGGAAAAGATTTAATTAAAATATTAGACATAGAGGCTAAACAAGCACTCTATCGGGAAGACGGGAAGTGGTATCATAATCTCACCAAATTTCCGGGTGTTTTGTTTGATAAGGGAGGTTATGTTATTTTCTCAAATAAAGAAGAATATCATGCCAATTCTAATTTGCAAATAAAGCAAGACTTGCATATTAAAAATGGATTAAGTTCTTTGGTTGAATATATCCACTTTAATAATCTGGACAGATTGTATATTGAAGAAATTGTTAGTTTAAAAAAAATTCCAGAAGAAGCAAGACAAATAAGACGAGAAATAGAGGCAATCCTTCGAAATCAAAAATTAGTAGATGAACTTAAAATAAGATACAATAACGTATGTCAAATTTGTGGTACACAAATAAAGATTGGTGAAAATAAATATTATTCAGAAGTTCATCATATTTGGCCTCTTGGCAAGCCTCACAATGGTAGTGACACTTTAGATAATATGGTTTGTGTATGTCCCAATTGCCATACTCTATTAGACTATAAAGCAATTCACTTAAATAAAGAAATATTTAAGGTGCTTAAGCATAATATAGCGGATGCGAATATCAAATATCACAATACTCTTAATGTAAAATGGAATCAAAAAACGCTGAAAAAATAATTGCGAAATTCATTAAAGATCTAGATATATCCTCGGATGATTATATCACTGTTGCTGAACTTAGTACAACACTTGCTGATGGACTAACTAAAACAATAGACACAAATACAGCTTTAATTTCCGACACATTGATAAGAAAAATTAAATCATCACAGATAAATCCAGTTGTAAATAATTCAAGTGCATATTACGATAAAGATTACAGATACAAACCTTCCTTTTGGTTATACCTTTCAAAATCTTCTGGGTTAAAAAAAGCAGAACCATTAGTTGTTTCTTGGTGTTCAGGAAATCATACCACATTAATGATTGACCAAGGCTTTTTAAGTGCATTCAAATTATCACCACGTTTGCTGAAGGACGAAATTTTATGGGATGACTTAAAGAAACCTGAATATGATGTAGTGAGAAACAAGCTTTTATCCCAATATAAATATCCTACTCATTCTAAAACTTATGTGAGGATCAAAAAAGAATATCTAGAAGCTTATTTGGCTTTCAGAAAGAAAACTGCCATACAGATATTTACGATAAAAAGAGATATTCCAATAGATGAAGAAATCTACATTCTGCTTAAAGATAAGAAACACTTTTTAGAGGATTTCAAACAGTTTGAAGTAAAAATTAGTAGATTGGGCCACAAAGAGAATATGGCTCGCTTAGAAATAAATGGATTCAAAGTTTTACTAGAAAATAGTGATCATAATAATGAAGAGAAAACAGTTGTAGGACATTATTGGAAAGGAATTGATGGATTAGTAACAGAGTGGCGAGCAAGACATGAAATACCATTTGAATATGTATATGTTTCCGACAA
Source organism: Bacteroides fragilis (assembly GCF_019583405.1). GTDB lineage: Bacteria > Bacteroidota > Bacteroidia > Bacteroidales > Bacteroidaceae > Bacteroides > Bacteroides fragilis_B. The sequence continues at coordinate 29,155 of NZ_SZUU01000007.1, forward strand.
AGTATTGGCAGTATATGAAGCAGATGAAGATTATGAGGTCCATCCCTTGTCTGGAAGTGTCAATTATAAAAATCAATGGGCTGTAACTCATTGCGAACGTGTAGGCAAAAATGCAATTAAAATTGAAATCAAAAAGCTATATGAAGGCAATAGATATACAATAATTGATTATTGGAATCAATTTTCCATACATCCTTCCGAAATTGTGGAGGGTGAAAATATAGCTTTGAAATCAGAACGTTTAGTAAAGAAATATTTTCTATTCGGAAGAATATTAGCAAGTTTATCTAATCAACTATTTGAATTTACTTATTCATCAAAAGACTTAATTGGTTTAGATGAAGAGCATATTGAATATACTGGATGGTCGGAATTTCCTGAATTTAATGCTATTGCCCAACACATCGATTTAAAATCTTTTTCTAGAGAGCAATTTATATCCCGATGTAAAAAGCTATACATTCTGTTCGGAGAAAATTTGAAAGAAAAACCTATACGAAAAATCGTAGACATGATGGGTTTCCCTGTTTCAGAAACCGAAAAATTCAAAAGTATAAAATTACTTGAACTTATTATAGCTTATCTGAAAATAACAGAAGAAAGTGGTTTACATCCTGTACATAACAAAGAAACCCTTGTAGAGAGAGTTTTAGAAAATAAAAATCTTAATGCTCTATTAGAGTTGTCAGCTGTAAATAGTATTAGGCAGTTAGATGCTCATAAAGCTAATGATTCAAAAACAAGACTTGATAGAGCATTAACGGATTTGGGAGTACAGCCTAACGCTATTTCGAATAACTATGCAAATGCCATCTGGCAAGTCTACGACAGCATTGATGAAATGTTTGCAAATTTGAATATATTTCTTTCAAATGCCCCTAACTTTAAATAATTATCATGAAGAATGGAGATGTGATCCCCAATTATTATTCTTATATATTAAAGACCAATGGAAGGGGTTTGTCCGGTGAACAGAGATGTCACTTTTCTAATTGTATTAATAAAATTTATCACAATAATGACAAGTTCATGTATAGGGGTGATAAAAAGAGAAAGCTTTTTTCTATTTATGGATACTCAATAGAGAGAAGATAATAGTTCTCTTGCTGGTGGTAATTAAAATAAAAATCTTTATTTTGTAAATCAGAAGAAAAGGTTTATCTTTGTTCTCAGTATTCTCCATGAGCAAACTACCGCAAAAGCACGTAGCAAATTAGTGGGATAAATCATGGGATATGCTTGAAGCAAAAAATATAAAGTTTTAAATATCAGCGCGGTAACTCTCTTAGGAGAATCCCAGGCGGATCACTCAAACAGCCTCAGAAACAATTCTGAGGCTGTTTTATTAATACCCCTCTCCCAGTTATCAACAAGTTCCTTATTCAGACCTGTTCATAAAACCTGCTTACTACAAAACAAGCCACAGACAACCAGGCAATTATCTTGTTAATAACTTTGTTCAGAAGCTGTTGAATAAGAAAGATAAAAGAGATTCTCTCTGTATACTCTACAGTGAAAAGGAAGCTAAGAAGCAAATTCTTAAATAAGATACTACCTCTTCCAAAGTACTAAAGCATTAAATGAAAAACAGAGAAAGAAAGTAACTTAAATCCAGGTGAAGAAAGCTACTTTTCAAAGGGATGAAAAGAACTTTAGTCGAAGTGCTTTTGGGTTTAGTATCTAATTTCACTATGAGCGTATTTAAAGCCATAGACAAGTTTCCACCAACAACGAATCCAAAAGAGATGTCTCAAAGCAGACAACGACTCTCTATGAAGTTGTTCATAAAGCCTATTCAAAAAGAGATTATCACCTACATATCAACAATTTACCCTGTTAATAACTTTATAGAAAATTCCCAGAATCAAAGAAAAGTAAAGTGGATATCGGCACAAAATACGATCTATTCCGATAATCAACAGATTATCTTTCGTACTTTTGCCCTTTCAGAGGTTAATACATAGGTGAAATGCAGGGTAAGATGTATAAACAGAGACAATTAACAATTTATGAAGGAGAATGTTTACGATAAACAATCCTTCTTTGAGAAATATGGCGAGATGCTACGCTCAAAAGAAGGGTTGAAAGGTGCGGGAGAATGGCCGACACTGGAAAAGATATTACCTGATTTTGAAGGGAAACGGACACTTGATTTGGGATGTGGCTATGGATGGCACTGCATGTATGCAGCCTCTAAAGGAGCAAGCCATGTGGTGGGTATCGATTTGTCTGAGAAAATGCTACAAGAGGCTGGAAAAAAGAAGGAGTCCGACAGAATAGAATATCACCGGATAGGGATAGAAGACTATGATTATCCGTCGAATCGCTTTGATATAGTTGTCAGTTCACTGGCTTTACACTACATTGAAAATTTAGAAGAGATATTCCGAAAGGTGTACCGTACATTAGCCCAAGGAGGAACATTCGTGTTTACAATGGAACATCCGATATTTACGGCACACGGAAACGAAGATTGGTTTTACAACACAGCAGGAACCGCACAGCACTGGCCGGTAGATCATTATTTCACTGAAGGATACCGGGAAACTTCTTTCTTGGGAGAAACGGTAGTGAAATTCCATCATACTTTAACTTCCATATTGCAGGGACTATTGCAGACCGGATTTACCATAACCAATGTGATAGAGCCTCAACCAACTAAAGAGATGCTGCAACAGATCAAGGATATGGAAGAGGAATTGAGACGGCCTATGATGCTGGCTGTTTCTGCCGTCAAAGTCTGAACAAGCAAAGGGAGCAAAACCCGCGCAAACTTTCACAGACCAGACTTCATATACGGATTTATCCCAATGATATTATCGTGTAAATCTGCTGATAAAGGAAGTTTTTCTCAAACGCTTTTACCATTTATTCCGTCGGACGGCAATCCCGTCGTCACCTCAGGAGGCGCCCAAACGGCTGCACCTGTATTCCAGAGGGGTCAGTCCGAACTTCCGTTTGAAGGCCGTAGAGAAATGGGCATGATATTCATAACCGACACATGCCCCGATCTCTTGTATCGTCTTACTGCTATCAAGCAGATAACGACAGGCTATCTCCATACGATAATCAAAGATATGACCGAACACGGTGGTACCAAATACCGTTTTGAAACCTCGTTTTAAAGTACATTCGTTAGTACCTACCCGCAATGCCAACTGATGAAGAGAAGGGGGATTGAGATACTCCTGCTCAATAATGGCCTTGGCATAATGGATCTTATCACACTCTATCCCGACAGAACACGAACAATGAAGACTCTCCTCTCCTCCCCGCCGTGCGAGAAAAAGCGAAAGAATTTCCCTAATCTTGGCATCCACATACATAAGTGCCATATTCCCATTCAGCTGTGAAAGCTTGATATCACTCAACGCTTTATAAATACCGGTACAAAAAGGGCGATTTGTCCGATATGCCCTGTAGAGTCTATCACAAAAAATGGTTTCGATATCTTCATTACCAAACAGGTCGGGATATTGTCCGGCAAGTTCACGGATATAATCGTTGGAAAGCATAATCTCCATCATGTGAAACGGCGTATGCTTAGGGAAACAGGCGCATGAGTCTATCCCGTCACATTGCAGGAGATTGGCATCTCCTTTGTTCCACTCCTCACTCCGGGTAATAGGGTCGTAAAAGCAAGTGACGTACCCGGCTAAAGCAGCACAAAACCAAACAGCATGGTATTCATCGGCCTGTGCATACATCTCAATGGACTCCTCACATGATATATGATGTTCCATAATCGAAAAAAACGGAGTACATATTTCTTCGAATGTCGCCTTCAGATACCCATTGTCAATCCGATAACTATTTCTTTCTGTCCGGCTTTCTCCCGCCAGATTCTGTACGGGCCATTCCAGCATCATTTCATGCAAATCATGTTTCATTAACCGAGTTGCCATCATTATTCCTTTAAGTTAAAGTCAAGTTCCTTTTCGCGTAAGCAGTAAGAGCCGGTAAGGCTCTACTTTTGTCTCCAATTGGAGAGTAGATACAAAATTACAATAAGCCACCTATCGGCACAATCCCCATTAATAGGTAATTCTCCACGAATAATAAACAACAACCGGAAATATAAAAGCAGAAACTAAACATGAAAGTAAATTTATCAGGAGTTCCCGAAACTCTGTTTATAACCTTGCGAATAAGGGCTATAGAAACAGTAAAACCCAACGGCGCTATCAAAGACCCTTATGCCATAGATATACTCCACCGAATCGAACTGGCAAGTTCTTCGAAAGACAAAGTTTCGGAAGGTTCGCAGGTGGGCACAATTGCCCGTACCCTCGTATTGGACGAAATCATCCTCGACTTCCTGTCGAAACACTCTAAGGGAGCTACCGTCGTAAATCTGGGATGCGGACTGGATGCACGCTGCAAAAGACTTCCATTGCACAATTGCCTTTGGTTAGACATTGACGTAGAAGAATCCATCGGGTTACGAAAACTTTTCTTCAAGGAAACAGATAATTATAAAATGATCGCCCGGTCGATGTTCGATGATTCATGGATGAACTCTGTTCCCAGAGGTCTTCCTCTGCTGATCATATCGGAAGGAGTGATGATGTACTTCAAAGAAGAAGATATCAGAGAGTTAATTTACCGGATCGGGCAACGCTTCCACCATGCGGAAATGGCATTCGACGTAATTAATACATGGACAGCCCGGAACTACAAATGGCATCCGGACGTAAAGAAGTATAACGCACCATTCCGATGGGGAACAGACAACGTATATGAGATGGAAGACTGGTATCCGGGACTACACGTGATTAAGGAATACCTGTATATGGACCGCTTAAAAAAACGATGGCCTCTGTTCTTCAAAGTAATGCTCCCACTATTCCCATCTTTACGGAAATCGTCCCGGATAGTACATATGAAGTTCCAACAACAATCATCTAAATAAGGAGAACAGGATATGAGAAATAAAATCTGTGTTTTCATCATCACTCTGCTCTCACTGTGCAGCGGCCTCCCGGCCCAAACACAACCGGGCAAACTGAGCGGAGTCATCATCGACACCAATGACGAGGAAATACTCCCGGGTGCCAACATATATATAGAAGCACTGAAGAAAGGCGTCTCGGCGGATAAAAACGGGGAGTTCCTCATCGAAGCTCCTGCGGGACGTTATTCGGTCACTTTTTCATTTATGGGATATCACACCCGGAAAGAGGAAATAACGATTCCGAATACCAAAGGTAAAAAGCTGGTTATCCGCCTGGAACCGGAAGCTCAGTCACTGGGTGAAGTTGTCATCACAGCCAAAAGTGAAGCCCGCCAACTGCGCGAGCAGGCCATGCCTATGTCGGTAATCAGCATGCAACAACTACAGGGGACGGTCAGTAATGTGCAAGATGTCCTGTCGAAAACCGTAGGTGTAACCATCCGTAACACAGGAGGTGTAGGCAGTGCGTCCCGGGTATCGGTACGCGGTCTGGAGGGGAAACGAATCGGTTTCTTCATTGACGGAAGCCCGATGAATGATAATTCGGACTTCATCGACATTAATGACATACCCGTGGAGATGATCGACCGAATTGAAATCTACAAAGGAGTGGTACCCGCAAGGTTTGGCGGATCGTCCGTAGGCGGAGCTGTAAACATTGTCATCAGGGAGTATCCGCCCAAGTACCTCGATGCCAGCTACAGCATCGAAAGTTTCAATACCCACAAGCTTTCACTGGTAACCAAACGGAATATTGCTTCTAAAGGACTGGAATTCGGAGGCGGGGGATTCTATACCTATTCTGACAACAACTATAAGATGGAATCTCCCTTCGAAGAGGGGCTTGTCATTAAACGCAACCACGATAAATTTAAAAAGTTAGCTGTTGCAGGTAGTCTGAAAGCACGTAAATGGTGGTTCGACCTGATTGAGTTTGAACCTGTCTTTATGCACACTTTCAAAGAAATCCAAGGAATCGAATATAATATTGAAAAAGCCCACACTTACTCTGACGCTTTCCTCTTTGCCAACAAGTTGGAGAAAGAAAACTTTCTTGTCGAGGGGCTCGATATGGAATCGAATCTGGCCTATGCTTATACGGTATTTCATATGGTGGATACCGCCGCATATCGGTACAATTGGGACGGTACCACTTACCCCGCCGTATCCGAATATGGAGGGGAAATAGGCAAATGGGCTTCAAACGCCAGAAACGAGAAACATACAATCACCCACAAGTTACACCTGAACTACGTTATCAACAACAACCATTCTGTTAACTTCAACTCGCTGTTCAGTTATGCATCCGGACATCCTAAGGATGACCTGAAGGACAAAGTTGTCGGTTATAAAACCAACTTCAAAAGTACGATGATGAGTTGGATTGCCGGAATAGGATACGATTTCCGCACGAACAATGATATTTTCCTGAATTCACTTAACGTGAAGTATTATACATACGGCATGAATACTCACATGAGCAGCATTATGTCATCGGAAGCAGAAAAAGTAGACATGCTGAAACGGGATTTCGGTATCAGCAATGCCCTCCGTTACAGATTCACTCCGGACTTCATGGGTAAGTTTTCGGTTGGATATGACGTACGCCTGCCTGCCGAAAGTGAACTTTTGGGCGATGGATATGCAGTCGCTCCTTCCGGAAATCTGCTCCCGGAACGGAACACAAGCATCAATCTGGGGTTCCTGTTCGACCGTACCGGAAAGTCTGCCAGTAATCTTCAACTGGAATTGAACACTTTTTATGGGTATCTCGAGAATATGATACGGTTTACCGGAGGTTATCTGCAATCGCAATACCAGAATTTCGGAAAAATGCGCACTTTGGGAGCAGAAGTAGAGGTGAAAGCGAACCTTACCCACTGGCTTTACGGCTACTGCAACATGACCTATCAGGATTTGCGGGATGTACGAAAGTTCGAACCGAACACTCATGTCCCCAACCCGACCAAAGGTAGCCGGATGCCTAACATCCCCTATCTTCTGGCAAACGCCGGACTGGAATTTCATAAAGAAAATCTATTCGGAGGCAAAATGCAGAATACCCGCATCTTTGCGGACGGTTCTTTCGTTGAAGAGTATTTCTACGACTTTGAACAAAGCCGGTTCCAAGAGCGAAGAATACCACGCACCTTCTCTGCCAATGTCGGAATAGAGCATAGCTTCATGAACGGACGGTTCATCATCACAGCACGGATAAACAATCTGACTAATGCCCGGATGATGTCCGAATTCAACCGTCCTCTACCCGGACGCAATTGGGGAGTAAGGCTGAGATATGTATTGAAATGAAACAAGATTATTTATTTAAAAACCAAGAGAACTATGAAGATTAGAAATCTGACACTGGCACTTGCCGGTGCTGCACTTGTATTTTCGGCATGCGAAAAGGATCCTGACCCTAAAGTCCCGGCCGACAATGCTAACATCGCCCTGGCAACTATTCTGCCCAACCCCGATGGTATGACGGGAGCCGCTTACCTGCAGCTGATCCGTGATGAATTTCCGCAGAACACCAACAATAACAACGGAATTCCCATTCCCTACGGAGGAGCATATCCGGTTATTGAAGGAAACGACATCTTTGTATTCCCGGGATACATGGGTGACAGTAAAAACGAACTGGTGAAATACACAAGAGTCAACGGCCGGTTATCAAAAACAGGAACAATGAAATTGCCTCCCAACTCTTCGGCCACCAATATTGTTTTCGCTTCTGCTGAAAAAGCCTACCTATCTATGGCAGGACTGGGCAGGATCGCTATTTTCAACCCTATCACCATGGTCCAGAAGGGAGAGATCGATCTGTCTTCTCTCGGAGTGTCCGACAATAATCCGGACCCCTCTGCCATGTTGTTGCGCGACGGACTTTTATACGTAGGCCTCAGCCAGATGGTGGGCGGATGGGTTCCTCCACAGGACCGTCCATACAGCGACATTGCCATTATAGACACTCAAACGGATAAACTACTGAAAATGATTACAGACAAAACCAGTGGTATCTCCATGCCTACCCGTCCGATTGACCGCTATTCAATCTTCATGGATGAAAAAAAGGATATCTATATTTCGTGTGTCGGTGCCTTTGGCATGGTCAAAGGTCATAATGCCGGCATATTGCGTATCAAGGCAGGAGAGACTGAGTTCGACCCAACGTATCGCTGGACCATTACGGGAGCTGACATCAGCGGAGAAGAAAAAACTGCGGGATTTATCTCTGCCATCCGGTATGTAAACAATGGAAAAGCATATGCTTATATCAATATGCCCGGTTACTACAAGCCTGGAGAACAAGGACATACCGCCATCGCCGATCTCGCTGTAGAAATAAACCTATACGACCGGTCCATGAAAAAGATCAAGGGACTCGACCTTTCCAATGGTTTCGGAGTCATGCTTGCCCTCTACAAAGGAACTGTGCTGATAGGTAACTCTTCGACTAAAGCGAAAGGTATCTACTCTCTGGACATACAGACAGGTGAGGTGTCTAAAGAACCCATATTGACTACAGTAGGTAATCCGATATTATGCCACTATTTTGATAAATAAAGACCGATGCCTTTCATGGTTCTAATAAACAAGGGCTCTTCTTGCAGAATAAACAGAGTTACCGTATCTTTGCAGCCGTTTAAAAAAGAATGATTATGGAACTTCCAGAAGATCCGATGATGTTGTTCAGCGTCATCAACATGAAACTCCGCGATTGTTACAAATCGCTCGATGAACTATGTGACGATATGAATGTCAATAAAGAAACACTGATTGGCAAACTGGAATCGGCCGGATTTGAATACAATGCCGAACAGAATAAATTTTGGTAAAACAGGCATCCCCCTGCTTTAATTCCCGTAACCCTGTAATTCTTATATCCGGTGGATAATAAATGCTTCGGATAGTAGATCGGAATACAAGGCGGGGAAAGCATAATTCACCACAGAGTTCCACAGAACGAGCTTAGTCTATCGATAGCTAATGATATTTATTTGTGTAAATCCTGTGTAACCTGTGGTGAATACGGGTTTCGATACACCTCTTTTTATATCTCTATTCTCAACCCAATAATTGATTCTTATTTATTGGTAAAGCGGAACCAGTTAAAGTCGGCATATCCGTCTTCACCGGCTTTATCTCTGGTAAAATTAAATAAAGCAAAGCGATTGGCTGTCCAGACCAACCCAAGCCCCATATTAAGATCATTACCTATCGGAATGAATGTTTTTCCATCGAGGCTATAATAGAAAGTAGCACGGAAGTTCACATCCATCACACGGGCACGTACCCACAATTTATTTCCCGTAAAGTTGTCGATGACCTCAATATTCTTACCGTCATTACACATCACGATTCTTTTTATACCCTCCGACTGTTCCACACCGACATAGGCATAAGGAAACTCGAAAATTCCAAATCCTGCCACATTTCCATCCTTTAGTCCGGACACGTCGATTTCGACCGTTGCCTCGGACGAAGGCCCCTGCACACGCTGTGTCAATGTATTACGAGCTGTTTTCAATGAGTCGGCATATGAAGCTTTCAGCCTCATGTAGCCTTTCCGTTCCTTCAAGGACCATCGGGTATTGTCCGGATTATGATTCCACTGCCATTGCAGCCCGAGTACGGGAGTATTAAATTCGTCCGTTGTAGCAGGAGAAGCAAACGGATATGCTTTACCTACTTCCGGTTTTGGATACGTAATGGCATCTTTACCATTTCGCCCCAACATGGGCCATCCATCTACCCACTCTACAGGAACCAGATGGGGAACACGTCCGATGGGCCCCCTGTCCTGCATAATGATAAACCACCAATCACCATTCTTAAGCTGTACCATCCCTCCCTGATGCAAACCGTTGGGAAGATAAGAGCTACAATCATTCATAATTAATTTATGTTCGTAAGGACCATAGATATTGTCGGAACGCAAACAAATCTGCCAGCCTTCGGTTCCGCCTGCCGGGCAAGTGATATAATACTTCCCGTTTATCTTATAGACGTGTGCACCTTCCATACCATATCCTCCTCCAAACTCGTGAGCGTTCTTGAACCTCTTTTCCCAGATTTTCACTTTTTCTCCTTTCACAGATTTGGCATCCGCATTCAGCTCCGTGACATAAAGCGTACCTTGTCCGTGGACGACATAAACTTTTCCGTCATCATCAAACAGTAATCCGGGATCGTACAGATATTCAGGAAAGATTGTACGCTCCCAAGGACCTTTCACATCATCGGCAATACAGATTGAGAAGTGTCCGGGACCTTCCCCCTCCCATGAAGGAGTGCAGAAGCCCACATAAAACTTACCATTGTGATGACGAATGGTAGCCGCCCACGATCCCCGAAGATAACGGTCACCCCCTTTTAAATCATAGCAGGGATGCTCATCATAACGCTCTACCGCATATCCGGCCATCTCCCAGTTTACAAGATCCTTTGAGGTAGCAATAGGGCAACCGGGAACATAGTGCATACTGGTAGAAACAAAATAAAAATCATCCCCTACTCGAATGACATCGGGGTCAGGCCAGTCTCCCCACATTATAGGATTTGTAAATGTCCCGTTTCCATTATCCGGGTTCCACACCGAAGTTTGTGCACCGACACTGCAAAAAGGCAGCACCAATGCGATCATAATATAAAAAACTCTTTTCATTTTTGTACTTTTTTTATTGGATACATTCAGCATCTTCAACATAAGGAGCCACTTCTGCCCCAAACAAACGGACACCTTTATTTTCAGATTGGCGCAATCCCAACACTATCACATTCTTTTCACCGGGACGTAGCCAGCACTCCGGAAGATAGAACTCCCGTTGCGGACCCTCTTCCCAATGGCGTCCGATGTTATGTCCGTTCAGCCACATATAACCGGTACCCGTAGCATTTACTATCAACTTCCAAGGTATCCGAACAGAAGGATCATTCCGGGGCATATCAAACTCAAGACGATACCAGGTAAGCAATGCATCCCGTCCGGCACCGGCTTCAAGAGTTTCTGCAATCCTTCCTTTACGGACTAAAGGATAATCTGCAGGAAGCTCTGCTACCGACCAGCCCTCCGTACTATCCGGTTCTCTGTTCCAGCCCTGACAGATTCCTCCCAGATCGGCAGAGACCTCCCAGTTTATTTTTTTAATCACTTCGAATTCCTGTTTCAGGCGGACAGCCTTAAGGAGGCCTCCTGCCCCACTCAGGTTACTCACCACAATAGCTATCTCATTGTCACCAGGTTTGACGAATGGAGCAACATTCACTATATAAGGCTTATCCCATTCTTCGTGCGTACCCACTTCCTTACCATTCACCCACAAAGTTCCGGCATCATCGATACAGCCAAATTCCAGAACAGTCATTCCTTCCCGAATCATCTCCGGTGTCCACCTAAGGTGTGTACGATAAACTGCACTTCCGGCCTTCTCCTGCAAAATCCAGGCAGCAGGCCATTCCGGTTTTTCAAGTCCGGCTATCTGCAAAGTGGCCAGATCGTCAATAGTCCGTTGATCGAGCCGTATTCTTTCCCAGCCCGTTTCTTCGGCAAGCAAGGCAGACAGCGGTTCCTCTTTATCAATGGTTCTTACTTCCCATTCCTCTACCGGCAAAATTCCCGTCTGTTTACGACCGAAACCGGCTTGCCGGAGTCCGCTCAACTCTTCCATCGGACGGTAACCATGAGCATGTCCCCGGTTTTCGTAGATAGCAACCACTTCGTTCATTCCTTTATGCAACAATCCTGAAACGATAAAGGTGTTATCCAATTCGTCTCTCGACACCCGCTCGGCAAACTTTCCGTTCACTTGCACGTAAACCGGGTCACCAGTGAAAAGCTCGAACACCAACGAACCGTAAAGATCTACTTCCTTTTGAGTGAGGTTCACCCGGCTGCGATACATAGAATAACGGCAATCGTTCACACCCAATTCGGGAAGCGATACACCTTTGCGCAAAGGCTTCCAGTCGCCACGAAAATCTTCATCTTTTCGCCATACTTTCGTTATTGATATGGCGGCAGGAAGTGCAACCGGACGTGCCGGCAATACCTGTTCACGGGGATACCATTCGGTCGAAGTGCTTCCGGGAGAAAGTACCAGTAACTTACTGTCAAGCGCCCCCAGCCGACAATCTATCCGCATCGGCTTTCCTTCTATAATCAAGTTGACTATCTGACGGAATTCTTGCTTTTTATCACGGTTCAATAAGAAAATAAATAAAGTTCCGTCCGTAGCCCGGCGTACCCCCATCGTCAGATTATCATTTCCTTTCATCTCAAACGGTACAGACTTGCTTCTGACAAGCCGGCTTCCAAATTTACCAACCACCTCACCGATTCCTTTCACTGCAGCATATTTCTCTCCAACGCCTCCGGTTTCTTTCAACGGAGCTCCATAATCGTAAGTGGTAGTCATACGTCGTGCTCCCCAACCGTCAAAATGTGTCCCACCGAAAAACATATAGTAATTCAACCCGGTAGAACCTCCTGCCATTGCCATCAACGCCATTCCCCGGGCATGCCGTCCGTCCAGATAGCTATCTTCGCTCAAGCGTCCGCCAACCGTAGAGAACCACCCTCCCTGCAACTCACACACAAAGGCAGGAGCATTGGGCTGTTCTGCTTTCAGATTTTCAATACGTGACTTGGCTTCATGCATATTCCACCATACATATTGATTATCCATATCGAATAACTGACTGATCACCGGATCGTGCGAGCCGCGAACTTCGGGAGTTACGCAAGTGAAAAGGGGAACATCGATACCATTCCGGATACAAGCATCTGACAGTACACGCAGAAATTCTTCTTTCTTCTCAGATTCCATATCAAAATAGATATATTCATTTTCAAGCTGCACCATAATGATTCCTTTCTCTCCGGGTTTCTTATGTGTAAGCTGTTCATCACAAAATACCCGGCAAACAGCATTGTACCAGTGTTCAGACCATTTCATATGTTCGGGATGGTTGCTCCGGAGCCAGAAACTGGTGTCATAACTGTCCGGGCAATATTTAGCCAACCAACGGGGATATGCCCCTCCCGCCCATTCGGCACAGATAAAAGGGCCAGGACGGACAATGGTATAAAATCCGAACTCCTCGTGTGCCATACGCAGCCATGCTTTCAGATCATCAAAGTCGAATTGTGAATAATCATCTACATTCTTAGGCATATTCCGTTCGTGCCAATTCCAGGGCACATAAGTTTCCACTGTATTAAACCCTGCTTCTTTGATCTTCCTGAAACGGTCACGCCACAACTCCTGCGGACAACGAAAATAGTGGAATGCAGCACTGAGTATAAAAATATCTTTCCCTTCGATTGTAAAGCAATCTTTGTCGTATCTCACCCGGTCGGGATGGAAAAACTGTTTCTCGGGCAACTTCTGAGCCGTTGCTGAGGAACACACTATCATCCCCAATAGGACACATAATAACCAATTCTTAGACGGTTGTTTCATCTGATTTTCAATAAAATTTAAGTTTAAAACGATATTTCATATTATCTCCAAACCATTGCGGATAATTCGTCCCCCATAGAGTATTCAATAAACAGAAATGGATACCGGCATCGGGGGCTGCAACCTTATTGTCGAATGACAATAAATCACGATTATTAAACGCCACCAAAGGAGCATCCAAAGACTCAAGACTCAATTTTCCCTTTCCACTGGAAAAGAGAACGTCTCCCGTCACTCCGTGTATCTGCCTCGCTCCGTTATAAACAACATCTTCCACATCGACACGCTCTCCCATCTTATCAACATAAACTTTCGAATCACAGGCTTTTGGAAAGAACGAAAACCAAACAGCTTCCGGAACACGATTCTTCGGTTTATCAAACCAATTGATCTCCACCTTGATATCAGGTGAGTCATACGGGAATACATATATTATTTCAACATACTCCGGTGCACCATAAACAGGTTCATTCAATTGCTGGCGAATCCGGACAGTGGTCTGTCCGACCTCCTTTTTTATCCGGATATCCGATGCCTTATAACTCCATATCCCATGGGTAACAGACAGTTTATCGAGCCCGGGTTTTCCATAATCCGCCAACATCCATCCTTCTGGATTCTTTGGACAATACCTATCAATAAAATGTGCAAAATCGGATCCGGAATAACGTTGATAGACAAAGTCCCCCCAGCCCTGCGTATCATCTACCCAAACAATGCCCTTTTGTTTATCTTCCAGATAGCATAGTGTACCATTCTCCTGATTGAAAGCAAACCGAAAAAATGGGGTATTTATCTTTGCTTTTGAACGGTAGGAACGGAAATCGGTATCTTGATTTTTCACCGGAACCAGTTTCATGAGAGCTTGCATCGCTTCGTATTGCAAGGCCGGAGTGAGTTTGGATATAGCCTGATAAATATATTCTCTCTTTTCACTCCAGGAGCGTTCGGAATACCGGGCTTCTTCACTGTCCAGAAAGGAAGGGTAAAGATCGAACTGATATTTATCAAAATTCCTCAAATACCACTTTACATCCACTCCCCATGTATGCTCAGCCATTAACAGCAAAGGAATACAAAACTGTGTATCCATTTCACTATTAACCTTTAGCTTACCATCCTGTATCCATTGATTACGTAAACGCATTAACTGACGGAACTGAGCCACTTTCATAGGATCACTGCCAATACCATATATCCACGTATCTCCCCACTCTTGAGTAACGACCGGCAGACTGTTCTCAACTTTACTCAATTCAAGAGCTACTTCATTCAACGAAGACGGTATGATCCGGGCTGACGGATATTTTTGCTTTAAGCCGGCATAGATTCGCTTAATCTCTTTCAAGGAATGTGGCCCATGATTGTCATGAGTGAAACAAAAAACCGCAGCAGTTTTTGTTCCGGGCAAATGCACCGGTTTGCCATAGTCTGATTGATAGATTACATTAATGGCATCGCCTTTAGCATTCTTCCAGCGAAATATCTCCGGAAATCGTGCCACAGCTGCACCCGGATTTGTCCCTACATGCAACAACTGAATCCCATTCCGCTTTAAGACAGAAATAGCCCCCCTCGTGACACCGGGTACATCCGTTATTTTTGCAGCAATCGTTTTCCGGCCAAAAAGCAGATCCAGTTTTTTCGAAATATTCAATGCTGCGGACAGCATGGCACTATCACACAATTCAACCTGCATTGTGAAAGGCATTGCGTGCCAGGTAAAGTCTCCCCGGTCAATAGCTTCCTTCATTCGTTGTCCATTTTCATTTGAAGCCCTTTCCAAATAATTCCAGATAAGCCACGACCCACAAGTCCAGGGATAATCAATCTGTGACAATGAATCTTTCATAATTTCTTCTGACAGATTTAAAACTGCCGGAATAAAATTATAGGTATAGGTGTCAATCACTTTAGAGCCCCAATCAGTAAATCCTACATCTAAATGGGTCTTGAATATTACGTACACCTTTTGTATATCCGCATCCTTTACCGGTTCTTTCTCAGCACACAAACATTGTAGCGAAGCAAACCATCCTAAAAGAGTATATAAACAAAAAATTTTCATGGTAGTAGTCTCTTTTTATATTCCAATTATCAATTTACTTATAGATTGTGACTTCAGCCAATCCGGCTGCTCCTTCCGAACTTTTCTCAATGGTGATACGCATATATTTTAGTTCCTTACCAATCTGCACCGGCTTAAAATCCCATCCCGTACACTCACGTTCATACAGAAGTTCCCAATTTTTTCCGTCGATAGAGGTTTCCACTTTATGCGTATAAGTGGAACTATCCTTCTGAAACCGGATACGGCTTGCAAACACTTTCTCGGATTTATCCAGTTCAAGCGTTACTACTTGAGGCTGAGTTTCATTGTCAGCAATCCACCACGAAAAATCGTCTCCATCTGTAATGCATGCGGCTGTATAACGTTTCTGTTCCGAAGTGGCTTCAACCCGCACTATTTTCAACGGAATTTTTGTACGAATTATATTTTCCCAAGCAGTTGCCTTCACAACTACTCCTTCCTCTTCATTTCCGGTATAGGAAGCATATTGTCCCTCAGGCACATACGTTCCGTTATATCTTCGGGTCGTAATCTCCCGGCTATCTCCCTTAAGCCCATCAGCCGAAACCGAAACATGAATTTTACCCGGACGACAAGTAGTCCGTATCAGTGCGTATCCGATTCCACCCTCTACTTGCTGAGGATTAACCCCGATACGCTCTATACCATCCCCTATCAGACTCCCTTCGCCGGATACGGATATATATATCCTGACATCTGAAGTATTAACGGGAGTTCCATACGAATCACAGATCTTAAAATAGACAGGAATCATATCCGAACCATCCGCTATGGGTTGTATTCCATCTTCTTTCAACCAGATTTCAATCTGCCGGGGTTGTCCGGGAGTACGCACACTGTGAGTTGCAACCACCTTTCCGTCTACCAGTCCTTCAGCAACTAATTCACCGGCTTCATAGGTTCCGGCATCGAAGACATAACAGGGACTTCCCCCTTTCTCCACAATAGGATGATAAAACGGTGTACGCTCTATGCGCGTCTGTTTACCTATCAGTTGATGATTACGAAACAACCGGACTTCATCACAATTGGAAAATACGGTAATCTCTTTCACGGATGAGACATAACGCGGAGCTGTATTCTGTGACGCGATAAATACCATCGGTCCGTCATATAATCCGGGTTGGGATATATCCTTATCACGCATACTCTGCATCATATAATAACTGAATTTGGGATATCTATTCATATCGACCATTCCACAAAACATAGTTTCCTGCTCTGCTCCACGTGCATAATCATTATAACTCCACAAAAAATGTCCCCCCATCCGTGGATTTGCGTCAAGCATGCACCAGTCAAAGTATCCATGTCCGTTAAGCTGCTGAAAACGTCCCCGGCACTGCTTCAATTGTTCCTCTTCATTCTCCATTAGGCTCACACGAGGTTTTTCTCCTACGCCGTCACCCCACTCACGACAGAACAGTGGTTTCACCGCAATCTGGTCTTCCGGATAATTACTCATCACATCCCCATCTTTCGGAAAACGGGATACCTGTTTATAAAATACATCAAAATAATCAACCCGGTCCGTATGTCCGAAGTAGTCACCGGCAGTATACATTTGGTCGCCGGGATATTCGGTATGTGCAATGGCATGTAATTCCCGGGCCACTTCCGCCGGATAACGGCTCTCATTCAAAGCTGTTTCCCAAAGAATTACCGAAGGATGATTGCGATCCCGACGAATCATCTTTTTCCCGACTTCATAGAGACGGGAAATAAATACAGAATCTTTATTAAAATACTGCCAACCGGGAATACATTCCACAACCAATAACCCATATTTATCACAAGCAGCCAAGAAAGCAGGATCTTGTGGATAGTGAGCTGCCCTGACAGCATTACAGCCCCCGCGTTTCAAATCGATCACATCTCTTTCTTGCATGGAGTTGGAAGCGGCATCTCCAATATAGGCAAATGCCTGATGACGATTTGCCCCACGCAGATAAAGCGGTTCACCGTTTATGAAAAATCCCCTGTCACGGGTGTAAGCAATCGTACGTATACCAACTGCCTCAGCGCAATGATCTGTCACTTTATCATTTTCAATAACCGTACTTTCTAATTGATACAGATCAGGAGTATATGGATGCCACAGAAAAGGATTATCTATATTTAAATCTTGCTCAATATGAAGAGCCTCACCGGCCAACAAACGAAAAGAATTTTGTTGGCAGGCTACCACTTTACCATTTTTATCAATCATCCGGGTACGAAGCTGCGCCTTCCGGAGATATTGACCTTCATTTCTGATATGTGTTTTTACATGAGCAACAGCTCTCTCTTTTTCAACTATCGGATATGTGACGAAAACTCCGCCACCGGCAACTTCATCCTCTTCTAATGCATGAGTGATGTGAAGCGGATCGGCAATAATCATTTCCACATCCCGATAAATACCACTGTAATAATAAAAATCCATTCCTCCCTGTGGTTTACCGGGAGGTGTAAGTGGATCATACTCTGCTGAAACTCTGACAGCTAACAAATTATCTTGATTCCAATTAAGATAGGAAGTGAGATCTGCCACAAAACCAATATATCCGCCTCGGTGAGTATATACTTTTTGCCCGTTCAGAAATACCTCACAGGCGTTCATCACTCCTTCGAATGAGATACTGATCTTTTTATCTTTGTATTGTGACGGTACCTTGAAAGTGCGTCTGTACCAGCCTATTCCATCATAGATAATGTCTCCTCCACAATGTTTCTTTTCTAATTGCATAATGTGAGGAAGGGTAGTGGCTATCCAGCCGGAATCATCCAAATCAGGATATTCACCATTTACAATATCCCCGCGGTGAAAAGCCCAACCAAGATTCATGTTCAGCGAAATTCTTGCCCCCACTTCCTCCGCATAAAGCAGAGAAAGTGGAAACAGAATAGCTAAATAAGAAAAAATAATCCTATAATACAATCTTTTCATCTTCACAAAAAACTTTAATCATTTGTAATCCTTTCGCTTCAAACTCAATAGGACCCGGACAATAAGTTATCTTACTCTTGCGTCTTTTACCCCAGTAGTCCTCCTTTAACGACACAGGTAGTCCGCCCATTTTGTCAAAAGATTGATTTGGAATAATTGCATATCTCAACTGTCCAACAGTAGGAATAACCCGTTTTTTTTCTTTCTCCCAACTTTCGGGAACATCTATTTGCAAGTACCAGCCATCCTCACATTTCCTTATCCCAACCAGATGTTGAGTGGTATCTACTGCACACATAGTCTCATGAATGGATGGTATAGCCCCTGACCAAAACACGTTATCCTTCATTTGCACTGGCAAACGACACTGATCATAAGGAGTCAAATCTGTCCGCATGAAAATATTGTTGAAATAGGACACGTTGCCGCAAGGACAATCATGAAATCCGATAATAGATGTACCATGCGGCTCTAAATAAGGGGTCTCACGCTTATCAACGCTATCAGTAGGCCAAATCTTCCAGGCAATCAAGTTATTGACGAACGCAACTCCCTGCGAAAGTCTAATCTGCGCCAGTTCCGGAGATAAAAACAAGTTATGATCTATCAGTATGGGACCATGATTCACTTCCAAAGAAAGATCTTGTGTCTGGTTATCATGTAACAGATTACCTTTTATCCGGGTTCCCTGTGCCATCCAATCAAGCCAAATTCCTCCTTCTGTCCGATAGATATGATTCCCGCTTATCATTACATCCACTGCAGCATGCAATTTTATTCCGGCTAATTCGTATCCCCAAAAAGTTTCCTGTAACCCGATATCATGTATGACATTCGTTTCTATTCTACTAAAAACAGCTCCAAGACTTCCGGCTATTCCAGCTTGACCACAATAGGAAATATGGTTATTCCTCACCAAATGGTTACCAATCCGCTTTTCATCCCAACCATTTTCAAGTGCCCGTTGGGTAGTTTGTATATAGCCTTCAACAGATTCGGATTTATTATCCCATTTATCTCCATATTTTCCCAGTGTAATGCCGACACACTTGGAATGGCTTATCGTATTATTTTCTATTATCCACCCCTTACTCCAATGTGTACCCACCAATCCTATCTGTTCAGCAGTCGGCGGTGCCCATGGAGTAGCGGCATGACTCATGCGAAATCCGCGCACAACAATATAATTGACGAATGGCTTTTCCGGATAGAACACAGCTTGCCGAACATTTATTTCGGTCAATTCTTCATTCGGGTCTTTCTGACCGAAATTAGCCCACAAATAAGTTGTGTCTTTAGTAACTTTACAAAACCACAGGGCACTATCTGTCTTGTTTAATAATACATTTTCCAATCGTGGAGCTTCCGTAAGCGCCCGATCATTCAAATAAACTTCTCCGGTATGTGCCCATTTACCTTTTTCAAGCCAGTCTCCTTTCAAAGTATCAGCATAGGGATTGAACGCAGCGAATATATTATTCGAGATTGCTACACTCCAGATAGTATTACTCAGCCTTTTCCAGTTTTTAATTCTCTCCGAACCTTTGATTTCCACATACTCTCCTCCGGCAGCCTGATAAATAATAGGTTTATCCGCTGTTTCCCCTCCGACGGGAGGATTCACCCATTCCCGATAGACCCCCTCATGAACAGTAATGACATCTCCCGGCCGCGCAATATTGGCAGCAGCCTGTATGGTCTTTAAAGGCCGGGCTTCCTCTCCTCCATAAGAATCATTACCACGCGAAGAAGACACATGAATTTCCCTACCCGACGGGCATGATTCAACACAATTCGAGTAAACATCTGTAGTAACAAAGAGTGCAAACAATAATATTACACTCTTTGTATATAAGTATTCAAAGTTCCCCATCCAAATCAATAATTGGGATTCTGTACAATTGCCGGAGTGGCATCGATCACTGTCTGCGGAATAGGCCACAGATAATGCTTTTCCGGATCAAATTTCCGGTTCTCAACAAAAATTCGTTCATTTGTCAATGAAAGGGCACCGGTTACAGGATCGACCGTTCCAAGTAAACAACCGTATACCTTACCGTTCAACACTTGTTCACCGATTTTCCAACGGCAAATATCGAACCACCGAAGTCCTTCCATAGCAAGTTCCACACGTCTTTCTCTTCTGAGTAATTCGCGCAACTTCTCCTGACCGGTATATCGGATTCTGTCTACAACCGGCATTTTAGCACGTGTACGTATGTCGTCCAAAATATCGTAAACGGAATTATCAATCTGATTCAGCTCTATTTTACATTCGGCATACATCAACAGCACTTCCGCATAACGCATGACAATGGCATTCATGCCACAATCCCACATATCCGCATAATCAGATAAATCGTCCACATATTTACGAACCAGATATCCTGTTTTAGAACGTCCGTAGGGAGCATAATAATCTCCATTCGGATCTTTCACATCGATTGGGTCGTAACGTTTTCCTTCGTATAGATTTCCCGGAGCTAATACGGTAACAGCCAAACGAGGGTCTCTGTGCAAGTAAGGTTCTTTCGGATCATATACCTCAGACTCTTCGATCGTTTTTCCATCTTCACACTCAAAAGCATCTACCAGTGATTGAGTAGGATTGATAGAACACCATCCACCCACACTGGCCGGAGGCAATACTCCTAAAACCCAGTTACCATACAGGCTTTCTACATATTGTACATCCAGAATAACTTCCGAATTATTTTCATTCGCAATCTTAAACAAACCTTTATAATCGGGAAACAGTTCGTAGCCCAATCCCATTACTTCGCTACAAGTAGCCATACAATCATCATACTGATGTTCGAACAGTTCCAGACGGGCTTTCAATGTCAAAACTGCGCCACGAGTAATACGTCCGACATCACTTCCGGAGTAAGATTCGGGAAGTTGCGGAGCGATCTCTTTCAGTTCATTCAAGATAAACTCAACCACTTTCGCTTTCTCGGTACGTGGTAAATTGGCATTTTTAATTTCAAGTACGGAAGTTACCAACGGCACATCACCATAATGTATCACTTTCTGAAAATAATCCCACGCACGCAGAAAACGTACTTCGGCTGTCAAGCGTTTGCGTAAATCTTCATTCATTTCGGGGCGGTGGATATTCTCCAGGAAATTATTATAGCGAACCATGTTTCCATATCCCATATAGCTATAACCCGGATCGGTAGGGGTCGCTGTTCCTGCGGCCTGTACCGCCCAGCCTTCCCAAGTAAAAGGATTATAAGCATTATCCGACGCACAGTCGGCATAAATCACTTCATCCATAGAAAACCAACCATTATAACACCCTGTAGCTGCGGCCATGGCATCTTTTTCAGTTCTCCAAAAGGCTTCGTTTGAGGGTTTGTCCAAAGGATTCCGATCCAGAAAATCGGTACTACATGCCGAGAACAAAGCGGCAAATAACAAACTATATATTATCTTTTTCATACGTATTATCTATCAAAAAGTTATGTTTAAACCAAAAGTATTTGTCTTGACCTGTGGATAGGAACTTCCTCCTTCAGGTGATTCCGGATCGAAGCCTTTATCAAACTTGGTAAAAGTCAGCAGATTCTGCCCACTATAATAGACCCTGATTCTCGAAATCCCCATCACATTACACCATTCTTTGGGCAGTGTATATCCCAATTGGAAGTTCTTCAGGCGCAAATAAGAAGAATTGACAATCCAGAAGGAGGAAGGATTATAGATACTATTGTTCTGCCGATAAGATGAGAATGCTCTCGGGAATTTTCCATTCGGATTGGTTTCGGCATCCCAACAGTCACGGTACATATAAGACGGCTTACCTTTTGCTCCGATCATTTCGCCCACTACACCGGGGCCTGCAAGATACCCTTGTACATCAGCAGCTCCCTGGAACAGGAAAGTAGCATCAAACCCTTTCCATTCGGCAAACAGATTCAGCCCGAAAGTCCACTTAGGCATTGTATTACCGATATAAACACGATCCTCTCCGTCAATTTTTCCATCATTATTGATATCACGGTATTTGATGTCACCGGGTGCAGTTTCGGTACCGGGTATCGTAGCGCTATTGGCAACCTCTTCTTCAGTTTTGAAAAGTCCTTCCGCAATATATCCTCCGATAGAATTGATGGCATAACCTTCCTGATTAAAATACTTACCGCTCCAGATGCGTGCTCCGCCATTCTTCAGGTCAAGTACTTCATTCTTGTTATATGCAGCATTAGCCGACACCTGGAAGTTCCAGCCATGAGTATTCAGTTTATAGCCTGCAGTCATTTCAAAACCGGTATTTTTTACTTTACCTGCATTCTGGTAAGGAGCATTCAGACCGTACAAGGTGCTCACCGGCAATTTCATCAGAATGTCATAAGTCAGTTTACGGTATCCTTCAATAGACAAAGTGTACTGATTGCCCAAGAATCCCATATCAAGTCCGAAGTTCAATGTTTCTGTGGTCTCCCAAACAAGGTTACGGTTAGCACCATCTACCGGAGCCACTCCCTGTACAACTGTTCCGCCGAAGGAATAGTTGGCTTGATCAAGTACAGATTGATAAGAATAGTAAGAAATAGCCTGATTGCCCAGAATGCCCCAACCTCCACGCAACTTCAGATCGGACAGTACATTGCGGGTTCCTTCCATAAACGGTTCATTGATGATTCGCCATGCTCCCGAGAAAGAGGGGAACACACCCCAACGGGAGTCTTTAAAGATGCGTGAAGTTCCGTCACGACGGATATTTGCCTCTACCAAATAGCGATTGTCATAGTCGTAGGTCAGACGCCCGAAGAATGAACGCAATGCGTATTCATTGGCTGAGCCATTGGCTGTCTGTCCATCAGGTGAACCGGCATTCAATTCCCAAAGATCATTGTTCAAGAAGTTTTTCCGGTATCCCTTAGTCCAGTCCTCACGATAATATTCCTGTTCGTATCCCGCCAGTGCACCTACAGTATGTTTACCAAACGTATTGTTATAACTGACCAGTGTCTGTAAATTCAATTTCAGCCCATTCTTACGTTCATCAGTCTGACTGTTAGGTCCCTGATATTTTGTAGGCTCTCCTGTTTTCCAGTTATAATACTGGATATCCTTAATAAACTTCTCGTCGGAGATCGATTTATATTCATAACCCACGATTTCCTGAATCTTCAATCCCTTGACCGGTTCATAACTCACATTTCCGATGGCTCTGGTGATGTGTTGCTTGGTAGTACGCAAATTGCCTTCCTCGATAAAAGCCAACGGGTTACCGTCATTGGCATATCCATAATATCCGTTTGAATATTTATAAGGAATAAAAGGGGCGATCTGGTTGATTTGTGAAAAGATATTAGACATCTCACCGGTAAAACCACTCACAGGTTCCTGTGCCTCACCATACGTGAAGGAAAGGTTCATTCCTGCTGTAAACTTTCCCATCTTGGCATTCATATTACCCCGTACCGAATAGCGATCGTATTTAGCAATATCGATAATGCCGTCCTGTCCCAGATAACCGGCAGAGAACATATAAGTCATCTTATCCGTACCTCCCGAAATCTCGGCACGGTGGCTGTGTTGCAAACCGGTTTTGTAGAATAGCCCCTGCCAATCCGTATCGGGATAGTTGTCAGGATCTGAACCGTTTCTGAACTTTTCAATCTCTTGGTCCGTATAAATAGGTTTCTTACCTTCATTAACCATGGCTTTATTGTACAGCTTTGCGTATTCCCATGAATGAAGATATTCGGGAAGAGCTGTAGGTTTCTGCCAGCCCACATAGCCGTCATAACGTAGAGTAGGTGCTTTATCACCTCCCTTTTTAGTAGTAATCAGGATAACTCCATTTGCCGCACGTGAACCGTAAATAGCTGCTGAAGAAGCATCTTTCAGTACTGAGATATTCTCGATATCGCTGGGATCTACCTCATTGATACTGGATACGGGTAAACCATCCACAACATACATCGGATTAGAGTTATTTAAAGTCCCGACACCACGCACACGAATGGTTGTATTGTCACTTCCCGGCTGTCCGGTTCCGGAAATGACAGTCACACCGGGCAATAACCCTTGGATGGCATTCGATACGTTAGTCACCGGACGGTTTTGCAATGATTTGGAATCGACAGCAGCAACTGCTCCCGTCAGATTCACTTTCTTCTGAACACCGTATCCCACAACTACCACCTCTTCCAGGGTTTTGGTATCCTCCTTCAGAATGATGTTAAACGCATCCTTCCCTTTTGTCGAAACATCTTGTTGCAGATAGCCGATGTAACTGACAGTCAAAGAAGCATTCTCCGGAACTTCCAGCGTAAACTCCCCATCCAGATTTGTTATCACCCCATTGGTGCCTGCTCCTTTTTCAACAACATTGGCTCCGATGACAGGTTCCCCCATAGCGTCCTTCACCACTCCGGATACCTTCTTCTTCCGGGAACGGGGTTGTTGGTCCGTTTTCTTTTCAATAAAATAAATCTTATTATTTCTTACCTCAAAAGTAACTTTCGTTCCTGCCAATAGTTTTGTCAACACATCCTCCAGAGTGGCATCTTTCAACTGAATGGATACTTTACGGTTTACGTCGATCAACTGATCGCTGAACACCAGCCCTAACCCTGTCTGGCTTTTTATAGAAGACAGTACCTTCTCTACCTTCTCATTATTAAAATTTAAAGAAACTTTTTGTGACCATGCCGAAACAGTGAAGCCAAATAAAAGAACTCCTAAGAGCAACAGCATTTTCGTTCTGGTTCTTGTTTTCATTTCATACAGTATTAAATTAGTTATTTTTATGATTTATAAAAAGGCCTTTCTATATAGGCTAACACACCATCCCAAAGAAGGTATGAGTGTCATTTTCATTTTTCTGCAAAAAATTGTGCAGAGAAATGATAAGCCTTGCCTTCACGTAGCTGTAATCGTGTTCTCCGATCCCCATAAGCTACTTCATAGGACTCGTTTTGCCGTGCATGCAGGACGGCTTCCACCAGCTGTCCGGATTTCCACGTAATATCCAATGTGTGTCCACCGTACACCTGTATCCCTTTTATGCAGCCATCGGCATATTCATGGGGCCAAGCCGGCAGTAGTTCTATTTTCCCCTCTTCCGTATAAACCAGCATTTCCATCAAAAGACGCGGAAAACTCAGAACCGCATCCAGATTGTAAACCTGATGTTCGGGATCATGCGAGGTAACCAGTCCGTCATATAAATAATGGCGGCGGCAAAAGCGATCCAGATTGGTCTTCACTTTCTCTATATCGCCCAGCCGTACAGCCTGTAGTGCTACATGGATTAGTCCATGAGCCGAACCGGTATCGAAGGCAAAACGTTTGTCCAAAGCTATACCTGCTGCTTTAATAAGACGGGGATCTCCTTTTGACTTACCCAACCGGGAACCGGGAAACACCGGATATAAGTGTGAAAGATGTCTGTGGTTATACACATCCGGATAACAGGGATCAATCCATTCGGCCAATGCTCCATCGTTATTTATCCGATAAGCCGGCAAGTGTTGCAGGTAGTGACTCCACCGTTCCAGTTCTTTCTTATCCACATGGAACTTATGCCCCATCTCCAGAAGCAGATCAAACACTTCTCTGGCAATGGCAACATCCATCGTAGCATCTTTGCTCAGCCAGGTATCAGTTCCGGGAGGTGCGTTTTCCGGTGAAACACTTGGACAGATATGATAAAGGCTGTCACAGCCCATAATAAGATAATCTTCATAAAAACCGGCCATCTCCTGATAAAGGGGGAATACGTGTTCTTTTAGGAAGGTCTCGTTACCGGTCAGCATAGCATACTCGTAGAATGGCCGTATATTCCAACCAGCCCCACCTGCCCAGAACATCCAGGGGAAAGATCTTCCGAAATGGGTCAGATATCCGTTTTCCGGATCATTGTAATGGGCTACAAGAAAGCCCCGGCATCCCAAGTAGTTTTTCGCATTCAGTCTCCAACCCGGCAATAGATTTTCGACATATCCAATATAAGACTCCGCACATTCGTGCAAGTTGCCCATAGATGCTGCCGAAATAGCTAAATTAATATTTGAATCCCAGACAAATCCGCCAATCCATCCGGGTTTCCAGCCTCCTCCCCAAATTCCTTGTAAGGGAGGCGGATATTTGCCGGACGAAGAAATCAAGAGATAACGGCCCATTGCGTGAATCTGCTCCAAAAACAAAGGAGTAACCCCACATTCGTGAATCGTCGAAAGCATTTTCTCAGTCGGAACGGTCTTCCAGTCGGACGAACATCCCAGATCTAACTGCATGCGACGGAACATTTCCCCATGTATCCGGCTATGAGGTTTCAGCAACTTACCATAATCAAGCGGCAAACCCGACAGTTCTTTTTGTACGGACGAACGCACGGATAAACGGGCCTCCTTCAGAGGAGTGATCCTAATGAGCACCAACACCTCTTCAGCGTCCGTTATCCGTAAAGAATCTCCTTCAGCCGTCATACTTCCTCCCTTAACCGTCACACGGGCTAACCCTTCATAGCCACCGACATCATATTTATAGCCGGCACGATAGGATAACCAACCCGACACGGCTTCTGCTTTCACCGATGAAAAAGCACTGTCCAAGTTATGTTCAAAGTGCATACCTTCACGCCCAGGAGTCTCTTTCAGACTCAGCACCAGATTCATCTTATTACCCTCATCGGCTTTCAAGCGGACCACATTCACATTATGCTCCCTGGACGAGAACACAGATTCCGTCACCTTCCCGTTTTCGTACCAGGAAGTGAGCACTTCTCCAGTCTCCAGGTCGAGCTGCCTTCTATACTGTTTTTCGGTTTGTAAAGGTATACCCGTATGCCGGATACACAGGTCGAAAGCCGGATGAGGAATCAAAGGCCAACGTTGGCGGGCTCCCATGGCAACCAACTGACGGTCCGCTTCGCTCGTCATCAACGCATCCGCGGCATCACTTTTTCCTGATTCCATCAGACTTCGTACTTGCGGGAGCAAAGAAGCGGTGCAAGGAACTGCCACTTTATTGCGGTCCCATCCCCTTATAAATAATTCTTCGTGGACACAGATAATCCTTTCTTCTCCCGGCTGTCCCATCACCATTGTTCCATGACTTCCATTACCGGTAACGAATGCATCCTGCCAGGATGCAGCAGGTTTTTCGGACCAAACTACCCATCGTCCGGACGAATTTAGAAAAGATGGATGGCTCTTAATCCCATGAGTAAAGGAAAACGGGAGACAGGCCATCAACAAAGTAAACAAATACTTCATATAAACACATAATCATTGTGATATCTTTATGTACAGACATCTGGTTCATACTCAAAATAAATATTCCGAAAGGCCTTTTTAGTATACATAAGCTAACACCTCACCCGAAAGAAAGTATGAGTCTTCTGTTTTAGAGTACATCTAAAAAAATAGATGCAGTCCCTTTTGTCTGGTCTGCATCTATCTATATAGGAATGATGATTCAATCCATCTATTCTTTCTTCAGGACTTCGAACACCCCGTCTTCTGTTTGTGAGAAACGTATCCATGAAACCGCCTCCAAATCACGCAATACATCATCAACGTTCACTTTGCTGGTAGACAGAGTAAACCTGTTATTCAATAAAGTAGAATCACGCACAATGAAATGAACATCATACTGCCGTTCCATCACTTTTATGATCTCTTTCAACGGAGTGAGATAAAAGTTCAGACTATTGGAACGCCAGGAAGAGATCTGGTTCATATCTTCCGGTTCGGATATCTGGTAACGTCCGGACTTTCTGTTATATTCCGCACTTTGACCGGGTACAAGAGGATACTCCTTATGCTTCGAATCCTTTAGCAGAACTCCGCCCTCTTCCAGTGTCACCCATACATTCTGCTCTGCAGGATATGCCTTCACATTAAATTTGGTTCCGGTCACCTTCACCTCGATTCCCTTCAGATCAACAATAAATGGACGGTTCTTTTCTTTGGCTACCACAAAATAACCTTCTCCCCACAGCTCAACACTACGATTGAACAGCCCAAATTGTTTGGGATATCGCAAACGAGTATCCGAGTTCAACTGTACGACCGTGCCATCCTGCAAAACAACCTGCATCTGTTCACCGCAAGGAACCTTCAGTTCAGCATACTCCGTAGCAGAGAATACACCGGTTCTGTCGGCCAGAAACCAAAGCGACAAACTGAGAAAAAGGAAAGGGATCAACACAGCCGCCGCTATCAGTCCGCGACGATAAGATATTGTTTTTTTCTGTGGTTTGATCTCTCCCATAAAGCGTTGCCGCATCCGTTCTTCCGGCACCGGATGGTCCAGCCAATCCAAGGCCTGCTCTTCCGTCAACCGCAAAGATTCATTTTCCAGCCGTTCCGACAGATAGCGGCTACCTTCCTCTGTAGCAAACCATTCCGCCACCTTTCCGGCCTCCTCTGCAGAAGCTTCATTATTGAGCACCTTATCTATAATCGCATCATCTATTTTCATTTCTACTTTTCTTTATCTACTAATAAAAACACTTCACCAACTTAAAAGTATGAGTTGACACTCACCCTAAAAAATGAATCCACAATACATGAAGTAATACAATCAACGATTCTATTTCTGCACGAAGTATCTTAATGGCCTGGGTATAATGTGATTTTACGGTAGGAACCGTGATGTGCATCTCGTCCGCTATTTCCTGATTGGAAAGCCCTTTCTCTATTTTCAAACGGCATATTCTTTGCTTTTGAGGGGGGAGTTTGCCGATAGCAGCCCGGAGATGCTCCCTGAAGTCTTTATCCTCGAAATCTTTCAGGAAACCATCATCGGCTTCTTCGTCTTTCTGGGCCATTTCATAGTGCTTCTCGAAAACAAGGTTACGATGTCGTAATTCATTCAGTATGTAGTTCTTTAAAATAGTAAATAATAAACTCCGGATTCCGGACTGAAAGTCAAACCTTTCCCGCTGTTCCCACAGTTTCATAAAGGTATATTGTACGGCATCTTCGGCTTCTTCACCGGATTTGAAATACCGATAGGCCAATGCATACAACAAGCGATTGTACTGCCGGAAAACAGTAACGAAAGCATGCTCGCTACCTTTACGAAGTTCTGCATACAGTTTCTGGTCAAAGTCTAAGAACTGATTCATTATCGAATATTCCCCACTTAAAGATTTAAGGCAAAATACAGAGACCGCAAAGATAAGAAAAAACAGATTGAACCTTATCCTCTTTCAGAATGTTTTATCTGTAGAAATTTAAAACAACAACGGTTATGGAAAAATATCTTATTCACAGTAATGAGCTGCACCTGATCGATCAAGAAAGAATCCACCAGGCAGTAGAACAGATGGTAGAGTCATTGGATATGGCAGCCGGATCTACATTCAGTTTCGATCTTTACAAAGTGGTAGAAACCTATTTCAAGGATTTGGATAAGCGGAGAGAGATAAACCATCTGTTAGGCATCACAGACAACACGTATGATCCGACAGAAGATTTTGGAGTGTGTTAATCGGTTAAATATAAATCTTGAAAAAGGGTGGTTACCTCCGACGAAGTAGCCACCCTTTTTGCATGAGTTATCAGTTGGGTGCCTGATGAACTGTGAGTTGAGGGAAGGGGAAGTTAATGCCTTGTTCGTTGAATGTAGCATAGATCGCCTTGTTAATATCGAAATATACTCCCCAATAATCGGCACTGTTCACCCAGACACGGGCCACCACGTTCACACTGCTCGCATCCAGAGCATGGAGAGCTATAAAGGGAGCAGGATCATCCAGGATACGCTTATCGGCAGCCAGCACCTCACGTACCACCTTCTCAACCTTATTATAATCTTCACCGTAATCCACACCGACAATCCACTCTACCCGCCGGGTTGTCTGATTGCTGTAATTAGTCACGACCCCACTGCTCAGTGCACCGTTCGGAACATAAATCAATTTATTGTCGGCAGTGGTCAGGATAGTGTGGAAGATCTGGATTTCCTTGACAGTACCGGAGACGTTCTGTGCATCTATCCAGTCACCCACCTTATAAGGCTTAAACAGCAGAATGACCAGTCCGCCGGCAAAGTTCTGCAGATTACCCGAAAGAGCCATACCGACAGCCACACCGGCAGAAGCCAGCAGAGCGGCGAACGAAGTGGTTTCCACTCCTAATGCACCTACCACGGAAATAATCAGCAATACGGTGAGAAGGATATTAACGAGGCTCCTTACAAAAGTTTTGATACTGATATCGACATTTCTCTTATCCATAAGACGCCTTACAAGTCGGTTCAGCATCCGGATCAGAAAACGTCCGACTAGAAAGACAATCACAGCCTTCAGGATGTGACCTCCGGCCTGTATACCCGAATCGATCAACTGCTGGGTAACCAGAGCCAGTTTATCCAGTCCATCGGCCTGTGCAATGGCCTGATCAAGCTTATCGGCCGCCACCTGCAGAGAGTCTGCCACTTGTTGCGCGGCTTGAAAGAATAGTAGCATAATAGTACAATTTTAGAAGTTTTTCATTTAATAACAGCAGACAAAGCTACAATGTTTTTATCAAATAGCGAAGTGTTTCTTGCTTAACACACCCAAAAAGCGTAAATTTGCCACCGATTCACTGAGTAGGGGTGCCTTAACATGACGGGCTGAGAACATACCCTTTGACCTGATCCGGGTAATGCCGGCGTAGAGAAAAATAAATTAGCAACATGAAAAAGATGATTTTTGCCGGCTGTCTGATAGCCGGAGCAAGCGTCTTCGCGCAAGCGGGCGAGACAGACAGCTTGAAAGTAGTAAACCTGCAAGAGGTGCAGGTAGTATCCACACGTGCCACTTCGAAGACTCCCGTAGCATTTACCAACGTGTCGAAAGAGGAACTCAAAAAGCAGAACTTCGGGCAAGATATCCCGTATCTGCTCAGTATGACACCTTCGGCACTGACCACCAGTGATGCCGGGGCAGGCATCGGCTATACCACCCTGCGTGTGCGCGGAACGGACGGGACACGTATCAACATCACCGCCAACGGCATTCCGATGAACGATGCCGAAAGCCATACGCTTTTCTGGGTGAACATGCCCGACTTTGCCTCATCGGTGAAGGATATACAGGTACAACGCGGTGCGGGAACTTCGACCAACGGTGCCGGTGCTTTCGGTGCCAGCGTGAATATGCAAACGGAGGGGATTTCGATGAAGCCGTATGCCGAACTGAATGCTTCGTACGGAACCTTCAATGCGCACAAAGAAACGGTAAAATTCGGTACCGGACTGTTGAACGACCATTGGGCCTTCGATGCCCGCCTGTCCAACATCGGTACGGACGGATACATCGACCGGGCTTCGGTAGACCTTTATTCTTTTTATGCACAGGGGGGATATTTCGCCGACAACACTTCGGTGAAGTTCATCACTTTCGGCGGAAAAGAGAAAACATATCATGCCTGGAATTATGCCAGCAAGGAAGAAATGGAAAAGTACGGACGACGTTTCAACTCGTGCGGCATGTACACGGATGATGACGGCAACATCCGTTTCTACAAAGACCAGACGGACAACTATCTGCAAATGAACTACCAGCTCTTGCTGAACCACACTTTCTCGCCGGAATGGAACCTGAACGCAGCACTCCATTATACGAAAGGAGACGGATATTATCAGGAGTATAAGGAGGACCGGACACTGAAGGAGTATCGCCTGCCACCTTTCATGCACGACGGCAAAGAGGTGGACAAGAGCGACCTGATCCGCCAGAAGAAAATGGACAACCACTTCGGTGGCGGCGTGTTCTCGGTAAATTACCAGAACGGAAAGCTGAACGCTTCACTGGGAGGTGCGCTGAACCATTATGACGGATGGCACTTCGGACGGGTGATCTGGGTGAAAAACTACATCGGCGAACTGCTCCCCGACCACGAATATTACCGGAATAAAGCGAAGAAGACGGACGGCAACCTCTATCTGAAAGCCAACTATAACCTGGTGGCGGGGCTCAATGCGTACGCCGACCTGCAATACCGCTACATCAACTATAAGATAAACGGCGACAACGATAAGTTTGACTACAACGCGGACGCCCTGCAAAAACTGGCGGTAAACGATCACTTCAACTTTTTCAACCCGAAAGCCGGGCTGAACTGGGACATAGACGCCAACAACCGGGTTTACGCATCGTTCTCCATCGCCCAGAAGGAACCGACACGGAACAACTATACCGACGGCAACGCGGACGAGTATCCAAAGGCGGAAAAACTACTCGACTATGAGTTGGGATATACCTACCGGAACACTTGGCTGAGCGCCGGGGCCAACTTCTATTATATGGACTACAAAGACCAGTTGGTACTGACCGGAGAGCTGAACGAGATAGGCGAGGCTATGGCGCGCAACGTGCCCGACAGTTACCGGATGGGAGTGGAACTGATGCTGGGTGTGAAGCCCTGCCAATGGTTCCAGTGGGACATCAACAGTACACTGAGCAAAAACCGGGTGAAGAACTTCACCGAAAAGCTGTATGAAGACGAATGGAAGAATCCGATCGAGGTCAGCCACGGAAATACACCGATTGCCTTCTCACCGGACCTGATCCTGAACAACCGCTTCTCGTTCAGCTATCGGGGATTCGAGGCCGCCTTGCAATCGCAATACGTCAGCAAGCAGTACATGAGCAATGCCAGACAGGCTGACCAGACGCTGGACGCCTATTTCGTGAGCAACCTCAACCTGGCTTACACCTTCAAGCTCCCTCACGTAAAGTCGGTTACGGCAGGATTCACCATCTACAACCTCTTCAATGCCGAGTACGAAAACAACGGATATGCAGGCAGCGGTTATAAGATAGTAAAAGGAGAGGTAGAACGCTACAACTATGCCGGCTACGCCGCACAGGCCGGAACGAATGTAATGGGTAACATTTCCATCCGCTTTTAAGCCATGAACTACCTCGAAATCACAGGTACCCTGATCGGGCTGATTTATCTCTGGCTGGAATACCGTGCCAGCATTTACCTCTGGATAGCGGGCATCATCATGCCTGCCATCTACATCTTCGTCTACTACCGGGCGGGACTGTATGCCGACTTCGGAATCAACATCTACTATCTGCTGGCGGCCGTTTACGGATGGATTGTGTGGATGCGGGGTGCCGGCCGGGAGTCGAAAGCCGAACTCCCCATCACACATACTCCGCTGAAAAGGTATCTTCCGCTGACCGCGGTATTCTTAGCGGCCTTCCTCGGCATTGCCTGGATACTGATCCGGTTCACGGACAGCAACGTACCCTGGCTCGATTCGTTTACCACGGCACTGAGCATCATCGGCATGTGGATGCTGGCGCGCAAATACGTAGAACAATGGTGGGCATGGATACTGGTCGACGTGGTATGCTGCGGACTCTACATTTACAAAGAGCTTTATTTCACATCCGCCCTTTACGGACTTTACTCAATAATTGCTATCTTTGGCTACTTTAAATGGAAACAAATGATGCACTATGAAAGTAAATGATATCGATATGGATGCCGTGATACTGGGCAACGGCGAATATCCAACCCACTCCATGCCCGAAACCATGCTGATCATGGCTCCCTATGTGGTATGCTGTGACGGATCGGCCGATGAACACATCCGCCGGGGATTCATCCCAAATGCCATCATCGGTGACGGGGACTCCCTCTCGGCGGAGAATAAAGACCGTTTCAGGGAAATATTCCATCAGATAGACGACCAGGAGACGAACGATCAGACCAAAGCAGTCCATTTCCTGCTGGACCAAGGCAAGAAGGTGATCATCCTTGTAGGCGCAACCGGCAAACGGGAAGACCATACATTGGGAAACATCAGCCTGCTGGTGGATTATATGAAGGTGGGAGCACAGGTGACGATGCTGACCGATCATGGCATGTTCGTCCCCGCATCGGGACGGAACACTTTCAAATCACGCCCCGGACAACAGGTTTCTGTCTTTAACTTCGGTGCCACCGGACTCAGAGGAAAGGGATTGGTATACCCACTCAGCGACTTCGACAACTGGTGGCAAGGAACACTGAACGAGGCGACAGGTGACGAGTTCACGATCCATGCGGAGGGAGACTACCTGGTTTATCTGAATTACTGAGAGGTTTCTCCTTCGTTTCGGCCACCTCGACCAGATAGACACTGATGCATATCATGCCGATGGCAATGGTCTGCGCCCAGCTGAAGCGGTCCTGCCCGACCAACAGGGAAACGATGGTAGCCACCATCAGAATCAGATAACCATAAATGGCGACTACGGTAGTCTTCAGATATTTCAGTCCTATGGGCACCAGCAGATAACTGACGACCGTAGGGAAAATCAGGACGAACAGGAGAACGGACAACGGAAACCAATGCACCGGTCCGGAAAATACCGGTGCGTGAAAACCGGTGATGGCAGAGACCAGAATGCTCGAAAAGGCCGCTCCGGCAAAGGTATACTTCAGCACCGTAAACATCCCGACCGATTTCAGGATACGGTTGCTCGCCACCAGATAGATGGCATAGGCAATCGAACTCAACAGGCACAGCACGTTTCCCGTCAGGGCGTCCGAAGCCAAGTCGTCACTCTTTTGTGCCAGGATACAGAGGATGGCCCCGCCAAGTCCGAGGGAGATGCCGGTAACCTTCAGGACGCTGATTTTCTCTTTGAAGAAGACGACGGCGATGACAAACACCCAAATGGGCTGGAGACTGGTGAAAATGGAACTGGAGACGGGGGTCGTCTTACTCAGCCCCACCAGATAGAGAAACATAAAACCGTAAATGCCCAACGCACCAAGGAGGAAAAGGTAGATCTTTTCTTTGCGGGTAGAAGTCTCGGGCTTGACAAACATTCCGATGATCCAAAAAGCAACGGCGGCAAACACGCACCGGAGGGTCACTCCCGAAAGAGGGCTGACCCACACGGGAAGCAGGTATTTCAACGCATTCATATTCAATCCGCTAAAGGTTTTGGACACCACCATGCTCAGATTGGCCTCCACTTTTTTATTCTTCATCATACACGAGGGGTTAGGTTTTATTGGGGTACAACAAAAGAGGCGGCGGAAAGTTCGGGAAAAGGAGGGCGATAAAGCCCGGAGCGGGAAGCGGATTCCAGTTATTTAGTTTTACACAAGACCCGGCTTTCACCCACGTGCGGGACGAAGAAAACCCGCAGGCGCACGGAAGCGGATCCGGAGACACCCGCAGGCAAAACCAGAGGCGGGACTTTCATCCAAAAGTCCCGTCACTTTTTCCAAAAAGTCCTAAGAGTTTTTTCGAAAAGTCCCGGGACTTTTTTCGCCCCCTCCAGAAGTACTCCTGAGGCCGTTTTCACAGACGATTTCCCACCGGCATCTCCATCCGGGGAAAAGGCCGGCGGCTGTGGGAAAAGCCCTTCTCACCACCGGAGGCACAGAGCATGTACGTCAATAATCCATGACATAAATCGCCTGTGTCACTCTGTGCCCTCAGGGGTGGGTTTCTACCTGCCCAGCAGGTAGCTCTTGAAATCGGCAAACTCCTTCGTCATCGGCAAGCTTTGCTTCTCACCTTTCATAAATGCCCGGAGCTTGGCAGGTATCTCGACCTCAGTACCGATGATGGCCTCAACCGTCTGCAAGAATTTTGCCGGATGGGCCGTCTCCAGGAAGACACCTGTCTCACCCGGCTGCAAGCCCTCTTCCAAGGCACGGAAGCCGCATGCGCCGTGGGGATCGAGCAGATAGCCGGTCTCCTGCCATACGGTTTTCACAGTCTCACGGATCTGCCCGTCGGTATACGTCGCACCGGAAATCTCGGCTGCGACAGCCGCATGCGAGTCACCATACAGATCGAGTACACGGGCAAAGTTACTCGGGTCGCCCACATCCATCGCATTGGCAATGGTAGCAACCGACGGACGAGGATTGTACTGCCCCGTCTGCAAGTATTGATAGAAAATGTCATTCCTGTTATTGGCAGCGATAAAACGCCGGATGGGCAACCCCATCTTCTTGCCGAACAAGCCTGCCGTAATGTTTCCGAAGTTTCCGCTCGGCACGCAGATGACGGCATTCACTGCCCGCCCCGCCCGTTTCAGCTGTGCGTAAGCGTAGAAGTAATAGAAAGCCTGCGGCAGAAAACGGGCCACATTGATGGAGTTGGCCGAAGTCAGCAACAACCGCCCGTTCAGTTCACTATCCATAAAGGCCGCTTTCACCAGCGCCTGACAGTCGTCGAAAGTGCCGTCCACTTCGAGTGCCGTGATGTTCTGCCCCAGCGTAGTGAACTGTTTTTCTTGTATCTCGCTCACCTTTCCCTTCGGATAGAGCACATACACATGGATGCCTTCCACTCCCAGAAAGCCATTGGCCACGGCACTGCCCGTATCTCCGGAGGTAGCCACCAGCACATTCACCTGCTTCCGGCCTTCCTTACGGATAAAGTAGCTCAGCAAACGGGCCATAAACCGTCCGCCCACATCCTTAAAGGCAAGCGTGGGACCGTGGAAAAGCTCCAGTGAGTAGATGTTGTCCTTAACCTGTACCAGCGGAACATCAAAATTCAATGTGTCATAAACGATCTCTTTCAATATTTCCGCCGGGACATCTTCGCCAAAAAAGGCATCCGCCACCCGATATGCGATCTCCTGAAAAGAAAGGCCGTCTATCTCGTCGTAAAACTCCTGCGGCAAACGCCGGATGGTCATGGGCATAAATAACCCCTTATCGGAAGCAAGCCCTTTTACCACTGCTTCTTCAAGTGAAGCAAGCGGTGCCTGCTTGTTTGTGCTATAATATTTCATAGATACTTTTATAATGATTATGCGCTAAATGTTTCATTTCCGTTTCACCACAGATTACACAGATTTTCGCAGATTAATAATATAGATCGTTGATATTTAAGATTAAAAGTTCTGTGTTAATCCGTGTAATCTGTGGTGAACCATATTCGCTAATGATTCATAAACTCTTTGATAAATTCGTCTTCTTTCATCAACCCGTAGCTCCCTTCCACTGCTGCCATTTCATCGAAGGTCTGCACACTGTCCGGTTCGATGCCCGGATACCAGATGAAAAACGGTACCGGTTCATTGGTATGTGTGCGCAGCTCGCAAGGAGTGGGATGGTCGGGCAATACGGCGATGGCCACAGGTTCGTCCCAATCCTTCACCGCCTCGTAGACAGGGCCTACGGCACGGCTGTCCAGGTTCTCGATGGTCCGCAACTTCAGTGCCACGTCACCTTCGTGCCCGGCTTCGTCACTGGCTTCGATGTGCAGATAGACAAAGTCATCCGTCCTCAAGGCTTCCAATGCGGCGACCACCTTATTCTCATAGTTGGTGTCGTACAGTCCCGTCGCCCCTTCCACCGCGATGCGGCGCAGTCCGGCATAATATCCGATACCGTTGATCAGATCGACAGCCGAGATTACGGCTCCCCTCTTCACTTGCGGAAATGTATCGGACAGACGTTCCATCTGCGGACGATAACCCGGGCTCCACGGCCAGATACTGTTGGCAGGGTCCTTGCCTTCGGCCATCCGCTTCAGGTTCAGCGGATGATCCTTCAGCAGTTCCTGCGACTTCAGGATCAGTTCGTTGAGCAAGCCGGCTGTCTCTTCGGCCTCCGGCACCAGCGGTTTCACCATCAGCGGACGGAAAGGCTTTAAAGGCACATCGTGCGGCGGAGTGCAGTCCAACTGCTTGTTCCCCCCTTTCACCACCAGCAAATGGCGGTATTGCACACCGGTATGAAACCGCACCCGGTCGTCACCTAACTTCTCCTGAAGATATTGAATCAACACATCCGCCTCTTCCGTGGTGATATGCCCGGCCGAATGGTTCTTCAGGATATCCCCTTCCGTACAAATCAGGTTGCAACGCATCGCCATCTCGCCCGGCTGCAGATCTACACCGATACTGGCGGCCTCGAGCGGCCCGCGCCCCTCGTATACCTGCGGAAGATTGTATCCCAGAACCGACATGTTGGCTACTTCACTTCCCGGATGGAACCCGTCGGCTACGGTCACCAACCGTCCTACCCGTCCCATGCGGGCCAGTTTATCCATATAAGGCGTTTGTGCATATTGCAGGAGCGTCTTGCCTCCCAACGATTTCACAGGCCAGTCGGCCATTCCATCGCCCAGTATGATGATGTGTTTCATAAGCTTCTTTTTATACGTTTGCAATACTCATGATGTCGGCAAACACACCGGCGGCTGTCACTCCGGCACCCGCACCGTATCCCTGAATCATCATCGGGTATTCCTTATAGCGCTCGGTAGTCAGCAAGATGATGTTGTTGCTGCCCTCCAGTCCGTAGAAAGGATGGTTGCGGTCCACTTCCTGCAAGCCTACGGATGCCTTACCGTTTTCCAGCTTGGCAACGAAACGCCAATGTTTATTCTCGCTTTCGAGCACCTTGCGGCGGGCTTCGAAGTCAGCATCCAGACTGGGTACCTTCTTCCAAAAGTCTTCCAGCGAACCTTCGAAAAAGTCGTTCGGCACAAACAGGTTCTTTTCAACCTCTTCCTGCTCCAGCTTATATCCGGCTTCGCGGGCCAGGATCACCAGTTTACGGATCACATCCTTGCCACTAAGGTCGATACGCGGATCAGGTTCGGAGTAGCGTTCCTCCTGCGCCATTTTGATGGTACGGCTGAAAGGCACATCGGCACTAATCTTATTGAAGATATAGTTCAGTGTGCCCGAAAGGACGGCTTCGATTTTCAGGATCTTGTCACCGCTATGTATCAGGTCATTGATAGTATTGATAATCGGAAGTCCGGCACCTACGTTGGTTTCAAACAGATATTTCACACCACGCTGACGGGCTATCAGTTTCAGTTCGCGGTAATTCTCGTAAGCCGACGAAGCAGCGATCTTATTGGCTGCCACCACAGAGATGTTGTGTTGCAGGAAGTCCTTATACAAAGAGGCGATGTCCGGACTGGCCGTACAATCCACAAATACCGAGTTGAATATGTTCATGCCGATAATCTCTTCGCGGATAGTGTCCAGCGAACTGTCGGTTCCTTTCTCTTTCAACTCCTCACGATAGTTGCCCAAGTCGAATCCAGCACGGCTGAACATCGCTTTCGTCGCATCGATGATACCCACCACATGCAGTTTCAGCCCATTCTCCATCATCAGTTTCTTCTGTTGCTGGCGTATCTGTTCGACAAGGCTTCCACCCACCGTACCCACACCGCAGATAAAGAGGTTGAGCACCTGGTATTCCGAGAGGAAGAAAGAGTCGTGGATCACGTTCAGCGATTTACGCAGTGATTTTGAATCGACCACAAACGATATATTGGTTTCGGACGCTCCCTGCGCACAGGCAATCACATTGATGCCATTCCGTCCCAGCGTGCCGAACAGCTTTCCGGCAATACCCGGTGTATGTTTCATATTCTCACCTACGATAGCCACGGTAGCCAGGTTCTTTTCTGCCTGGATAGGCGAGATCTCACCCATCTCGATCTCTTTGGCAAACTCTTCGTTCAGCACCTCACAAGCCAGATCGGCATCGGCATTACGCACACCGATAGAGGTACTGTTCTCTGAGGAAGCCTGCGAAACGAGGAACACACTGATGCCGTTCTTTGCCAACGCCTTAAAGATGCGGTAGTTTACACCGATCACCCCCACCATACCTAAACCTTGCACCGTAATCAGGCTCGTGTCGTTGATAGACGAAATACCTTTGATGGCCTTGCTCTTCGTATGGTCTACATTCTGCTTGATCACCGTTCCCTGCCCATCCGGATTGAATGTGTTTTTAATCAGAATCGGTATATTCTTGTGACACACCGGATAGATGGTAGGCGGATAAACCACTTTTGCACCGAAGTTACAGAGCTCCGTCGCTTCAACATAGGTCAGCTCACTGATGGTGTAGGCCGTACTGATCACCCGCGGATCGGCAGTCATAAAGCCATCCACATCTGTCCATATCTCCAGGCTATCGGCACCGAGGGCTGCGGCAATAACGGCGGCAGTATAGTCGGAGCCACCGCGTCCCAGATTGGTCACGTCTCCCGAAACCTTATCAGAAGAAATAAATCCCGGTACGAGTGATACCTGTGGAATCTCTTTGAAAGCCTCCCGCACCAGCCGATTGGTCAGTTCCGTATCCAGTGTATGCTTATTGTGTTTTTTTTCTGTCTTGATAAAAGTGCGTGAATCGAACCACACAGCCCCCTGAATCAGCCGTGACGCAATTAGTGAAGACAAGCGTTCACCATAGCTGACAATGGTATCGGATGTTTTCGGGGAAAGGTCTTTAATCAGATAAATGCCCTGAAAAATATCTTTCAGTTCATCAAGCAATTCATTCACCTGATAGTGCAACAAAGTTTGAGTTTCTCCGGCAGGAATCACTCCCTTTACCATTTCTTCGTGACGGCGTACTATTTCCCGATATGCCCCTTCGTAAGCTGCATCGCCGGTGGCGGCCATTCGGGAAGTACTAATCAACTGGTCAGTGATCCCGCCCAATGCGGACACTACAACGATTACCGGCTCACCGGCAGACTCTACGATTTTCTTTACGCTTAAAATGCTGTTCACGGAACCTACGGACGTTCCGCCGAATTTCATTACTTTCATGCAGATACTTATTTAATGGAATGCTTTGTACGCTCCTTAAGGCATACAAAACCACTTTTGTTGATACAAATAATAAAATATAAAATTGAGTTTTGCTTACTTCCTGTAAGCGTGAATCACGTAGATACACATCATACTATATATTAACCCCTAAGGGTCATCCCCATTGTCCCCTGTGTCCCGATCATCAGGATACACATCGATGTGACTGTATGTGGATAGTAATGCATCATTGTCTCTGTTTCTACTTTTGATTTTGATAAGATGTTGCAAAAATAAGAATAATTTCATTCAATCTATCACTTTTTGCGATTATTTTGCGATAAAAATACAGATAAGCTCCGAAAGAGGATAAAAAATGTAGAATAGCAAGCTCCATGCCGTCCTCTTTCCATCTTACCGGGAACCGCTTCCTTCTTTCTATCGCCTCCTGTTTATGGCAAATTCCATAAAAGAAAAAAGTTAAACCGGACTTATGATGAAATAAAGAATCAATATTATTGCCTTTTATAAATTATTGATTATTTTTGCACTCAGTTTAGAGAGCGTTAATGTATCTTTTAAACTAAACATATTTAAGTAGTTAGAAGCGTTTACCATATTATTCTTGTCAAAGGAAATCGCCAATTTCAGAGGAGTATAAGAATAATAGGCAACAAAACGCTCATGCTCAATGTATATCCTTCAATAGTATATAATTGGGCGTGGGCTGTTGTCTTTATTATCTATACTCAGGCGTTTGGCGATGCCTCTTTGACAGATAACAGCAACAGTTCCCACGCTTTTTTTATTTACTCAAACGCCGGTTCGGGGAATGACGGGCAGCGATATACAATGATGAAAGAAACCGTATGGACAGCGTTATTTTGGTGCATTCTCTGCACATCGTGTTCCTCAAGCAAACGAGTAGCTTATTTACAGCAGTTAGGTACGGAGCAGAACAATGCTCTTGTAGAGTTCAATGCCCGTATCATGCCGAAAGATTTGCTTACGATTTCCATTAGCTGCTCCGAACCGGAAGCGGCCCTCCCTTTCAATTTAATAGTACCCACATCACAAAACGAGCTTAATACCACCAACTCGACGAGCCAACCGATCCTGCAAAACTATCTGGTGAACAGTGAGGGAAGGATTACCTTACCCGTACTTGGAGAGTTAAAAGTAGAGAGAATGACAACCCAGGAGATTTCGGATATGATCGCCGAGAAGCTGAAACGTTATCTGAAAGAACAGCCCATTGTTACGGTGCGCCTGGTGAATTATAAAATCTCCGTAATCGGAGAAGTAAACCATCCCGGCATATATACGGTAAACAATGAACAGGTGAATCTTCTTGAAGCAATAGCAATGGCAGGTGACCTTACCATCTATGGCAAACGGAACAACGTACGCATCATCCGCAAAGAAAACAACCGGCAACGATTAATCACCGTCAACCTCAATGATGTAAACGTCATCCACTCTTCCGATTTTTATCTGCATCAGAACGACATTGTATATGTGGAACCCAATAAAGCCAAAACACAGGGAGCCAATATCGGTTCTTCCACCAATCTGCTGATTTCTATTACATCTATATTAATATCAATGGCCGGACTGATTGTGACCATATTAAGATAACAAAACAAATTACGCCCCATGGAAAACGAACAGAAACAAAAAGAACAGGAAATAGACTTAATCGAACTATTCTATAAAATCATAGTACACTGGAGGTGGTTCCTGATAGCAATCGCTGTCGCACTGACAGGCGCATATATCTATGTACACATCACCACACCGGTATACCAGGCTTCAGCCTCGGTAGTGATCAAAGATTCTGAAGGAAGCGACAAAGCAATCAACGATCTGTTTAATCAAGTATCTCCGTCCAATATGGCGGCAACAAATACTCAGATAGAAGACGAGCTGGAAATATTGCGTTCAAGATCCATATTATTGCAAGTCATCAACGAACTGAATATGCACACGTCCTATAGAATAAAGGAAGGACTCGGATATACGGAGACCACCACCCCTCCCATCAGCGTGACGTTGGAGAAAGCCGCAATGGATACTTTACAGGAGGCACTGCTGATACAAATAGAGAAAATGGGCGATCATTATGAAGCGCGGAGTGCCCTGCATGACATTTGCCTGACAGAATCTTTCACCACCTTTCCCGCAACCATAAAGACTCTGGCAGGATTATGTACCTTGGAGTTACTTCCCAATAGAACTTTCGACCGGACCGTCAAGGTAAATATCTGCCGGCCGACAGACGCAGTAAACCATTACTTGCAAAAGCTGACCGTTGCCACAACCTCGAAAAAGACATCCATCATCAGCCTCACTTTCAAAGATACAGATAAGAAGCGGGCAGAAGCATTTCTTATCAAACTGATAGAAGTCTACAACCGCGATGCCATGAACGACAAAAATAAGGTAACAGGAAATACATTGATCTTTCTGGAGGAAAGGCTGGACAGCATCAGCCGTGAATTGGGATTTGTAGAAAAACATCTGGAACAGTATAAAGAAAAGGAAAGACTGATCGATCTTAAAACGAACATGGATCTCGACTTGAACACCAACAACGAATACGAAAAGAAGCTGCTGGAAGTGGAAACCCAATTGAACATGACCACCTACATCTACGATTATCTGAAAGATGAACAGTATCACTTCTCTCTATTGCCGGTAAATACCGGGATTTCGGACATGGAACTGATGCGTCTGATTAACGAATACAATAAGGAACTACTGGAACGTGAACGCCTGTTGAATACCATGAAGCCGGACAATCCTACCATCGTAAACCAAAATATAAACATCACAGCTTTGCGAAAAAACATCTTGTCATCTGTCACAGGAGTCAAAGAGGGACTCGAGATTGCCCGCAAAGATATCATACGCAAGACGAACTATTTCAATTCACGTATTGGCAACATGCCCAAACAGGAGAGAGAGTTCAATAACATAGACCGCCAACAGCAGATCAAGGCTAACCTGTATCTGATGTTATTGGAACGGCGCGAACAAGCCACCATCTCTTTGGCGGCAACCATAAATAAAGCAAGGGTGATCGACGCACCGTTAACCGCCGATGCTCCTATTGCCCCCAAGAGTCCGATGATTTATGCAGGAAGTTTGTTTATAGCTTGCATCATGACCATAGCACTGATTCTGTTCAAAGACATGTTCCGTACCAAGATTTCATCAATATCCGAGGTAGAAACCATACAACTTCCCATAGTAGGGACGATTCCCCTCGATAAAGAACAAATCGGTGTGACCGAAGGCAAGAACGGGCTTATGGAAGAGTCTTTCCGCCGACTGCGAAGCAACCTGCGTTTCTTGACGGAAAAAGGAGACGAGAAGTGCATACTCATTACCTCGTCCACCAGCGGAGAGGGCAAGAGCTTCATCAGTATCAACTTAGCCCTTTCCTTTGCTTTTCTCGGATGCCGGGTACTCATTGTCGGTTTAGACATCAGACGCCCCCGGTTAGCAGAGCATTTTCATATTCAGAAC
This sequence comes from Bacteroides fragilis, assembly GCF_019583405.1. Taxonomy (GTDB): domain Bacteria; phylum Bacteroidota; class Bacteroidia; order Bacteroidales; family Bacteroidaceae; genus Bacteroides; species Bacteroides fragilis_B. Next base: position 73,645 of record NZ_SZUU01000007.1, read on the forward strand.
CGGCAAGGAATAACGAATTTCCTTGCCGGAAACGAGGTAAAACCGGAAAGTATCATTTATCCATCGGGGGTGCACGAACTGTTATCCGTGGTTCCATCGGGTCCTGTCCCTCCTAATCCGGCAGAACTGTTGGAAAGGGAAAGACTGAAAGATGCCTTTACTTACTTCCGGAAGCACTTCGACTATATCATTGTCGACTCAGCACCTACCGGCTTAGCCAGTGATACGCTGAGCTTAAGCAAAGTGACGGATTTCACACTATACGTTTGTCGCATAAATTATACCTACAAGAATGTATTGCCTGAGATTGTGAATACGGAACGTACAGGACGGTTAAACCACATTTCACTGATTGTAAACGGTGGTAATCTGTCAGAGAAGAAATACGGATACGGTTACGGATATGGACATACCCATTAAACGTATCATCAATAATACCCACTTTTCATTTCATCTTTTCAAAAGAGAATGCTGTTACGACGGCAGACGTAAACTCTGCACAAACGGCATTCTCTTAAAACCACCCTCTCTTTTTCTTTTTCAGGACATCATCTCCTGAAGCATAAATGTCCCGGTACGTTTTGTGTTCTTTTATCATCCGGTATACAATACCCCAATCGAGCAGTCCTCCCACATTACGGTCGTCAATAAAGAGATCGGCTTTCAGTTTCCTAGAAAATCCGTCATCCTGAAGTTTTTGTTCGGGGTACTCCTTGTTAACGGCATAAAACTCCACCCCTCTTTCTTTGCACCATGCCACGGCCTCGTCCAGTAGTTTGCCTTCGCGCACACTCCATAAAATAAGTCTGTGGTGCTCTTGTTGCAACAGCTTCAAGGTTTCCACCGCAAAAGGAATCTCATTACCAATGCCGGGATAGCGGTCCGTCACTATCGTTCCGTCAAAATCAACTGCAATCGTCATAGTGTCATGCTTTTATAATTATCCAAACAAAGATAATATTTATCAATCGAATTTACTCAAAACCTACAGAATAAAATAACAGCACACAGTATCCAAACAGATCCGCCGGCAATAAAAAAAGCAACTATCTATTTGTCAAAACGATATTCCTAAGAACTCAGAATCCATTATTTCGGGCAAAGGATAAAGAATGGTTCAAAAAGCGCTGTCATTTCGTTTAAGACACAATCAGATTGATACTAAAACACATATTTCTCAAACAAGAAGAAAGTAAAGAAATACTTTCTGCCTGATTCAGATGGATATAGTTACCAAATGCCATCTTTTCAACAGTTTCAGCCCGATCAAAATCCATAACCAACCAGCGCTACAAGAAGTACAATCTCTCCCCGGCAGAGGCTCTTTTTTCAGGAAACGAAGCCTCTGCCGACAGGAAGTTGACACTCTACTTACAAGAAGTTAACATTGTGCCGCCACAAAGTTAACATCCTACCGCTATGAAGTTAGCATCTTACCGCAACGAAGTTAATAACCTGAAGCCCTAAAACCGAATAAACTAACGACGGAAATGCGGAATATGCAGTTATTTGGAAATATTTATTCAAGTTCCATTTCCGGAATGCAATCTTATCGCACAAAGCTTGTCAGCAAAACCGGCCAATAGGCGACATTGAGTCAGTATTATATTCATTTCGCTGACAATCGGACATAAGCTTTATCCAAAAGAATAACGGCTTTCCGGCATTCAAAAGTCAAAAGCTATATTCTGTTTGGCAGAAAAAGACGAAATGCGTAACTTTGAGACCTATTTATCAAGAGATCAATGGCAAAAGAGAAAACCGTTTATGTATGCAGTAACTGCGGACAGGAATCACCCAAATGGGTGGGCAAGTGTCCTTCGTGTGGCGAGTGGAATACTTATGTAGAAGAAATCGTACGCAAGGAGGTTCCGAATAAACGTCCGGTATCGGGCATCGAATCGCCTAAAGCCAAACCTGTCACCCTGAACGAGATCGAAGCGGACGAGGAACCCCGCATCGACATGCACGACGAGGAGTTGAACCGGGTACTGGGCGGCGGACTGGTGCCGGGATCACTGGTGCTGATCGGTGGCGAACCGGGTATCGGAAAATCGACTCTGGTACTTCAAACCGTGCTCCACATGCCCGAACGCAAGATACTCTACATCTCCGGAGAAGAGAGTGCAAGGCAACTGAAGCTCCGTGCGGACCGACTGACACAAACGTCGAGCGACTGCCTGATTGTATGCGAAACGTCGTTGGAGCAGATCTATGTGCACATTAAGAATACACGTCCGGACCTGGTAATCATCGACTCCATACAGACCATATCCACCGAAAGCATCGAGTCTTCGCCGGGAAGTATCGCGCAAGTGCGGGAGTGCTCGGCCTCCATTCTCCGGTTTGCCAAAGAGACGCATACTCCGGTATTACTGATCGGGCATATCAACAAAGAAGGCAGCATTGCCGGTCCGAAGGTACTGGAACACATCGTAGACACCGTGCTCCAGTTCGAGGGGGACCAGCATTATATGTACCGTATCCTGCGCAGCATCAAGAACCGCTTTGGCAGTACGGCCGAACTGGGTATTTACGAGATGCGGCAAGACGGTCTTCGCCAAGTCAGCAACCCATCGGAGCTGTTGCTGTCGCAAGACCACGAAGGCATGAGCGGGGTAGCCATCGCATCTGCCATTGAAGGAGTCAGGCCGTTCCTGATAGAAACACAGGCACTTGTCAGTTCTGCCGTTTACGGCAATCCGCAACGTTCGGCAACCGGATTCGATATCCGCCGCATGAACATGCTGCTGGCTGTGCTCGAGAAACGTGTCGGCTTCAAGTTAGCACAGAAAGATGTCTTTCTAAATATTGCCGGGGGGCTGAAGGTGAACGACCCTGCCATCGACCTGGCTGTTATCAGTGCCATCCTTTCATCCAATATGGATGCCGCCATCGAACCGGAAGTCTGTATGGCAGGTGAAATCGGGTTATCCGGTGAAATCCGTCCGGTGAACCGGATCGAACAACGTATCGGTGAAGCCGAGAAGCTTGGATTCAAACGGTTTATCCTGCCTAAGTATAATATGCAGGGAATCGACATGAAGAAGCTGAAGATAGAACTGGTGCCGGTGAGAAAGGTGGAAGAGGCGTTCCGGGGACTCTTCGGATGAGTTCACCACAGAGGACACGGATTAACACAGATTATCAAGATGGAGAATATAAACGAACTATCATATAAAATCATAGGATGTGCCTATGAAGTTCACAGGACTTTAGGAGTGGGACTTTTAGAAAGTACCTATGAAACATGTCTATGTTACGAGTTCGATAAAGCAGGTATAAAATATGAAAGACAGAAAGAGCTACCTGTTTATTACAAAGAAATGAAATTAGACAACGGGTATCGCATGGATATACTGGTAGAGAGGCAGATTATTCTTGAGCTTAAGTCCGTAGAAGCCTTACTCCCCATTCATACGGCTCAAATAATGACCTATTTAAAATTGTCCAAACACCATTTAGGACTATTAATCAACTTCAATATAACAAACCTTCAAAACGGAATTAAACGGTATGTTATTTAAAATAACAATCTGTGTTAATCCGTGTAATCTGTGGTGAACCTATGATACAAGAATACCAACTACGAATCCTCCCTGAAATTGCCGCCAACGAGCAGCGACTCAAGACATACCTTTCTCAGGAGAAAGGGCTGAACCTGCGTGATGTAACCTCTCTCCGCATACTGAAACGGAGCATAGACGCCCGGCAACGCACCATCTTCGTCAACCTGAAAGTGCGGGTATACCTCAATGAAATGCCGACGGATGATGAATACGAACGCACTATATATAATAAGGTGGAAGACAAGCCACAGGTAATTGTTGTGGGCACCGGCCCCGGCGGATTGTTTGCCGCACTGCGACTGATAGAACTGGGGCTGCGTCCCGTCGTTGTAGAGCGTGGCAAAGATGTACGCGAACGCAAGAAGGACCTGGCACAAATCAGCCGGGAGCACCGGGTAGATCCGGAGTCGAACTATAGTTTCGGTGAAGGGGGAGCAGGCGCTTACTCGGACGGGAAACTATATACCCGGAGCAAAAAGCGGGGAAACGTGGACAAGATACTGAACGTATTTTGCCAGCATGGGGCTTCCACCGCCATCCTGGTGGACGCCCATCCGCACATCGGTACGGATAAACTGCCACGGGTGATAGAGAACATGCGCCGGACGATTATCGAATGTGGCGGTGAGGTGCACTTCGAAACCCGGATGGACGCACTGATCATCGAGAGGGGGGAGGTGAAAGGCATTGAAACCCAGACGGGCAAGACATTCCTCGGACCTGTCATTCTGGCGACAGGGCACTCGGCACGGGATGTATACCGATGGCTGGCGGCCAACAAGGTGCCCATCGAGGCGAAAGGCATTGCCGTCGGGGTACGCCTGGAACATCCGGCAGGACTGATAGACCAGATCCAATACCACAACCGGAGCGGAAGAGGGAAATACCTGCCGGCAGCCGAATACAGTTTCGTCACACAGGTGGAAGGCCGGGGAGTATACAGTTTCTGCATGTGTCCGGGAGGATTTATCGTACCTGCCGCCAGCGGGCCGGAGCAGGTGGTGGTCAATGGAATGTCGCCCTCCAACCGTGGCTCCCGGTGGAGCAACTCGGGAATGGTGGTGGAGATACAGCCGGAAGACATCATGAACGACGAACGGTTAACGATGAACGATGAAGCAGAAGGGAGCCATCCCGAGCTGGCGGTGCTGCGCTTTCAGGAAGAGCTGGAGCGCCAGTGCTGGCTGCAAGGAGGCAGGCGGCAGACGGCTCCCGCCCAGCGCATGGCAGACTTCACACGCAGGAAGCTGAGTTACGACTTGCCGGAATCGTCGTACAGCCCGGGGCTTATCTCTTCTCCGCTGCATTTCTGGATGCCGGAGTTCATCACCGGCCGGCTGTCACAGGGCTTCCAGCAGTTCGGACGCAGCAGCCACGGATTCCTCACCAACGAGGCGGTGATGATAGGCGTAGAGACACGGACTTCATCGCCGGTACGCATCGTGCGGGACAAGGATACATTGCAGCACATCACCCTGCGCGGACTCTTCCCGTGCGGTGAGGGGGCCGGTTATGCGGGGGGCATCGTCTCGGCAGGAATCGATGGAGAACGATGCGCAGAAGCAGTAGCACAATTTATGAATCAATAGGACTTATGATGAATCACCAACCCGAAATAGCCATCGTAGAGGCGAACACCCTCACCAGCCTGGGACTGAAAACAATACTGGAGAGGATGATCCCCATGGCAGTCATCCGCACGTTTCCCGGTTTCGGCGAACTGATGGACGACACACCGGACATGTACGCTCATTACTTCATCTCCGCACAGATCTATGTGGAGCATAATGCTTTCTTCCTCCCCCGGAAACGGAAAACCATCGTACTGGCGGGAGACAGTCACCAATTCCAGCTTTCGGGCGTCCCGATACTCAACATCTACCAGACGGAAGAGGGGTTGGTGAAGGACATCCTGAAACTCCACCAGCACGCGCACCACGACGGTTATCCGGTGAAGGACATGCCTCCTGCCACGCCTGCCGCCACCGGACACGAGCTCTCGGCACGCGAGATCGAGGTACTGGTGCTGATCACCAAAGGGCTGATCAACAAAGAAATCGCCGACAAGCTGAATATCAGCCTAACTACGGTGATCACACACCGGAAGAACATCACCGAGAAGTTGGGCATCAAGTCGGTCTCCGGACTGACCATCTATGCGGTGATGAACGGATATGTGGAGGCGGACAGGATATAAGCCTGCTTTTCACCACAGAGGACACAGAGGATATTTTGAGTTATCGATTGCGCTGTGGGCGCTGTCCGCCTTGTCCGCTCTGTGTACCCTATATACACTACCCTATATTCACTATATACCTTACTCCGTGTCCCCTGTGGTGAATCTGTGGGAAAGCACAAATCCTAATAAATGAGGATTGCCGTTTAACATTTTTTGCCGCATCTTTGCAAACGAATCAATGAAAAGATACAGTAAATGAAGAAAAACAGCATTCTTATTGCCCTTGCCCTCCTTTCCGCCAGCGGAACAGGAGCCGAGGAGCTGCCGAAAGACACACTGAAGGTGATAGACGTAGAAGAGATCGTAATCATCGCCGCTCCGAAAGAAAACCGCAAACTACGGGAGCTGCCGACCGCAGTCACCATGCTCTCGCAGCAGGATATGCAAGCCAACCAGGTAAATTCCATCAAAAGCCTGACCGCCCTTGTGCCGAACATCTTCATACCGGACTATGGTTCAAGACTGACTTCCGCCATCTATATCCGCGGAATCGGTTCACGCATCAACACGCCTTCCGTCGGGTTGTACGTGGACAACGTGCCTTATATAGACAAATCGGCGTTCGACTTCAACTACGCCGACATCGAACGCATCGACGTGCTGCGCGGTCCTCAAGGGACCCTCTACGGACGCAACACCATGGGCGGACTGATCAAGGTGCACACCAAATCGCCTTTCAGCTATCAGGGTACCGACCTCCGTCTGAGTGCCGGAAGCTACAACAATTACAACGCTTCCGTAACCCACTACCATCGTGTATCGGATCAATTCGCTTTTTCAACCGGGGGATTCTACGAATACGGCGGGGGATTTTTCAAGAATACCTACCTTAACAAAAGAATAGACAAGAGTCAGGCAGCAGGCGGACGGTTCCGCGGCATTTACCTGCCCGGCGAGAACCTGAAGCTGGACCTGAACATCAGCTACGAGTACAGCCACGAAGGGGGATATCCGTACTTCTACACAGGAAGAGTGGACCCGGCGGAAAGAGAGGACGATCCTCGAAAAGAACGAATCGGCAAGATCTCGTACAACGACGAGAGCACCTACCGCCGCGGACTGCTGAATGCGGGAGTCAACATAGAGTACCAGGCGCAGAAGTTCATCCTGAGCGCCGTAACCGGATTCCAGAACCTGAACGACCGCATGTTTCTCGACCAGGACTTCACGGAGAAGAACATATTCAACCTGATCCAGAAGCAGAAACTGAACACCATCTCGGAGGAGGTGATGCTGAAATCGAAACCGGGAAGCAACTGGCAATGGACTACGGGTGCCTTCGGTTTCTATCAGTGGCTGAACACGGACGGACCGGTGATATTTAAAGAAGACGGGGTAAAAGAGGTGATAGAGGGCAACGCCAACAAGGCTTTCGCCAACTTAGGCCCCAAAGCCCCCCGGATGGCGCTGACGGTGAACAACCCGACACTCCGCGTCAGCGGCAACTTTGACACTCCGATATTGAGCGGAGCAATCTACCACCAGTCTACATTCAACAACCTCCTCACCGAAGGGCTGTCCTTTACCGCCGGCCTGCGCCTGGACTATGAAAAGATATCAATGACGTACAACTCCGCCAGTGACCCGATGGACTTTGACTTCAGCATCAGCATGCCGCCCATGCTAAACCTGAAGGACCAGCACATGAAAGCCCCGGCATCCTTCAAAGGCAAGCTGAAAAACGATTACCTGCAATTGCTCCCAAAATTCGCCCTGCAATATGAATGGCAGAAAGGGAACAACGTTTACGCGACGGTTTCACGCGGATACCGTTCGGGAGGATACAACGTGCAGATGTTCTCCGACCTGGTGCAGGGCGAACTGAAGAATTCGATGAAAACCGCCATGATGGAAAGCGAAGTGTTTAAGAAATACGCCGGGATGATCGGCCAAATGATGCCGGAAGAGCAGATCGACGTAAAGGCATCAACCACGTATAAGCCCGAATACTCGTGGAATTACGAAGTGGGCTCGCACCTCACCCTGTGGGAAGGCCGTCTCTGGGCCGACCTCGCCGCCTATTATATGGATACGCGCGACCAACAGATAGCGCAGTTTGCCGAAAGCGGACTGGGACGCATCACCATCAATGCCGGCAAGAGCCGAAGTTATGGTGCCGAAGTCGCCCTGCGCAGCAGCCTGACAGACGCGCTCAGCCTGAACGCCAGCTACGGATATACGTATGCCACGTTCACCGATTACGTCGTCCGCCAAAAAAAGGAGGACGGCAGCCTGCAAGAAAAAGAGAACTATAACGGCAACTACGTCCCTTTCGTCCCGAAACATACGCTCAACGCGGGCGCGCAATACATCTTCCGCATCTCTCCCCGCCACTGGCTGGACCGGGTACAGGTGAACTTGAACTACAACGGTGCCGGACGGATCTACTGGACGGAGCAGAATAACGTCAGCCAGTCGTTCTACGGAACTCTGAACGGGCGTGTCAGCCTGGCAAAGGGGAACGGACAAATCGACTTCTGGGTTCGCAATGCGCTGGATAAGAAGTATGCCGCGTTCTATTTCGAATCAATGGGCAACGGATTCATGCAGAAAGGTCGTCCGGTGCACTTCGGAGTAGACATAAGATGCCGATTCTGAAACAATAAAACCAGACATAAGATCGACTAATTTTTAGTTTAAAAAGTAAGGGGCGTTAGTTTAAAACCAACGCCCCTTACCTTTTACACCAACCGCCTTTTGGTTTTAAACCAACGAAGAGTATCCTCTCAACATCTATACCGCATTCTCGGTTTATTCGTTAATAGCCCCGCAATGAGGACATTGCCCCTTCCTTCGGAGTTTCTGCCCGCAGTTCCCGCAACAGTATTTATAGCCGGAGTTCCTACGCACTTTCTTTACAAAAAGCCAAATAAAACCGGCCAGGAAGAGATAGCCGATATAAATGTGAGTGGTCAGGATGAAGAAGAAATAACAGAAAATGCAGCAAGACATCAGCCCCAGCAAGTAGAAGACGGCGGCCGCCGGAGTAAGCTGGCGGAACAGATCGTCGAGCACGGCCAAGGTGACAATGATAAACAGCCAAATGCCGGTCAGGAATACCGAAAGAATGAAAGGCACCTTGAATGGCGACAAGGTGGGATTGAAGTAAAAATGCTCCCAAGTATCGGGTACAAACACTTGCATCGTCTCGTAGACGGTAGCGCTGAACGCCATCAGCAGACAGAGGAAAAGAGGATAGACGCTGTCGATATCATTGAAGTAGACCATCTGCAACCGCTTTTTCATAAAAGCACGGAGCAGCCAGACCCCGACAAACAAGGCGAATATAAAAACAAAATATGAAGCGTGGGTATCACTGAACAGATGGATGAACTGTGAAATACTGTCAGTCGGCACGAACGAGCGCACCAACTCTTTATTACGTACCCATCCCTGCACTTCCTGAGAACGGGCCACTTTTACCCAGATACTGTCTATACTGTCCTGAGGATGGACAGAAAACTCCGCTACGACCACACGGTCACCCTTGTACAGATTGACATAAGCATCCTTCAACGGAAGATATTCCAACCGGACCGAATCGTCCAGTACCTCCAGGTTCGTGTTCCACGTATAATGATACTTGGAAAGGTAAGTCAGAGAGTCTTTGGTCTTCCGACTTACTCCCTCCACCGGAAGATCAGGCAGGGAATAACGGCAGGAAGCCAGCAGAACCATAACCACCGAACAACACAAAACTACGCAGAACCGGACCTTCTCTCTCATAAGGCACTCACTTTCATCTGGCAGTTCCGGCAGTCAAATTCCAGGCGGAAGCGTTTGCCGTCCGTCGATACCAGATAATAGGGTTCACGATACGGAGAGCGTTCCCGTTGATGAACCGGACACCAGCCCATGCTGTAGCGCAGGCAATGTTTGCAGAACATCAGCACCGCCTTCTCCACAGGCGTCTGTTCAAAAGCAGGAGCAATGCTTGCCACGCCATGCCCGGCATAAAAAGAGGCAGCCCGCGCATTCATCACATTTCCCAGATAGGTCAACGTCGTCTGCGGAAAAGCATGAGTCGTAGGCCTAAGCACCGCCAGCTCTCTCCGGTAGTTGATACGGCGGGCGGCAATCAGTTTCTCAATCGCCTGCCGGCGGAAATCGGCCAATACCGAAGCAGGCAGAAACCAGTTCTCCGTGAAGTCGATGTCGACGCGTAGCGCTTCAAAAGGAGTGTTGCCAAACTTCGCCAGCTGCGTCTTCAGGTTCTCTTCCTGTGGTGTACGTGCCGGCTCTTTCTCACGTGCCAGAGACAAAGTTACACTGTTATCATCCTCATCCGTCAGCATCAGGGCGAATCCGAAGGCAGTGTCCGCCAGCCGGACAGACACACCAATCTTACGCTCGGACGACCGGCGGGCGAGCGTCTTCTCAAACTCCTGGTCGAAGTTACGGTACAACACCGTTCGGGGCTTGATGCGGGGCATCTCCTGCGGATAGAGCTTATTGCCCTCCACACGGTTGATGCGGAAACCTTGCAGTTTGCCTTGCTCGTCAATGTAGCAAACACCGTCACCGTTATTGAACGACTTCAATCCCGCCACGGTCAGATAATTCCCCCTGGCCTCTTTCATCGTCCCCATCTCCTCTCCTAACGACTTAGGGGTATCGAACGAAAAAACATCCCTGGTGCGCCCGTGCAGGAAATAATGCGTAAAACCCCGGCTGAAACTCTTGTCCAACTGAGGCTTGAAAGCATAACGGCAGCTGCCGGAAGAAGCACGCACATACTCCTTGCGGCGGGCAAGGATGGCATCCAGCTTCTGGCGGTAGGCGGCCGTCACGTTCTTTACATACGAAACGTCCTTCAACCGGCCTTCTATCTTGAAAGAAGAGGCACCGGCATCGAGCAGAGCCTCCAGCTCCTCACTTTGGTTGAGATCCTTGAGTGAAAGAAGATGTTTGTCCTTCGCAATCACCCGGTCGTTCGAATCGACCAGGCTGAACGGCAAACGACAGAACTGGGCACACTCACCCCGGTTGGCACTACGCCCGAAACAAGCCTGGCTGACGTAGCACTGCCCGCTATAACTTACACAGAGCGCTCCGTGCACAAAGATTTCCAGAGGCACGTCGGGGCAGGCTTCATGTATCTTGCCGATCTCCCGTAACGAAAGTTCACGCGCCAACACCACTTGCCGGAAGCCGGCATCGGCCAGAAATCTCACTTTCTCTACCGTACGGTTATCCATCTGCGTGCTGGCGTGCAACGGAATGGGTGGCAACTTCAGACCAGTGATTCCCATATCCTGCACGATCAACGCATCTACACCGACACGATACAGAGTCCAGATCATCTCCTCGGTCTCCTTCAGTTCTTCATCTTTCAGGATCGTATTGACTGTGACATAAATCCGCACGTTATACAAATGGGCATACTCCACCAAAGCGGCTATATCTTCCAATGAATTGACCGCTGCGGCACGGGCACCGAACTTCGGCGCACCGATATATACGGCATCCGCCCCATGATCGATGGCAGCCATGCCGCATTCCAGGTTTTTGGCCGGAGCCAGCAATTCTATCTTACGTTGTTTTATCATCTGATATCTTCAATATTATAAGGAGTCTCCTGATAGACGAAATAGTTCAGCCAGTTGGAGAACAACAGGTTGGCATGTCCGCGCCAACGCACCAGCGGCCCCTTGTCCGGATCATCATCTACATAATAATTGCGAGGAACCTCGATAGGCAGACCTTTCGACACATCCCGGCGGTATTCCGTATCCAGTGTCAACGGCGAATATTCCGAGTGCCCCGTCACAAAGAACTCACGCCCACCGCGAGCCACCACCATATACACTCCCGAGTCGTCCGACTCCGAAAGCAATGTCAGTTCAGGCACCTTTAGTATATCTTCTTTCCGCACTTCCGTATGCCGGCTATGGGGAACATAAAATTCATCATCGAACCCGCGGAAGATGGGATGCAACGGAAGCAACGTGCGATGTTTGAAAATGCCGAACATCTTCTTATCCAGTGCATACTTGGGCACACCGTAATGATGGTACAGACCGGCCTGTGCGGCCCAGCATATATAGAGCGTAGAGGTGACATGGGTACGTGCCCAGTCGAATATCTCCGTTATTTCGTTCCAATAATTCACCTCCTCGAAATCCATCTGCTCTACCGGCGCACCGGTAATGATCATACCGTCATACTTATCGCCTCTCATCTTGTCGAAGTCGGTATAAAATGTTTTCATGTGCTCTATCGGAGTGTTCTTTGAAGTGTGGCTCTTTATCTTCATAAAAGATATCTCCACCTGAAGCGGAGTGTTCGAGAGCAGACGCACCAAGTCTGTTTCTGTCGTAATCTTCAACGGCATCAGGTTGAGAATGACAATGCGTAGCGGGCGGATGTCCTGTCGTGTTGCGCGGGAGTTGTCTATCACAAAGATATTCTCCTCTTTCAATAGTTCTATCGCAGGAAGCTTATCAGGTAAATTTAAAGGCATAATTGCATACGTATTTAATAATCAATGCAAAAATAGTGTTTTCCTTATTTAGAAGATATACAAATTAAAACATTTTAATCAAAAACGATACCAACTAATGATTAAAAACTCTATTTTTGTACCTACAAATTAGTACTAATAATTAAAATATCAAACAAAATGGCTTACGTAATTAGTGACGATTGTATTGCTTGCGGAACTTGTATTGACGAGTGTCCGGTTGGCGCTATCTCTGAAGGTGATATTTATTCAATTGATCCTGAACAGTGTACAGACTGTGGTACTTGCGCAGATGTATGTCCTTCTGAAGCAATTCACCCAGCTGAATAATACAATCCTCCAAAACAAGATAAAGGCTGCTTTCCTGATGGAAAAGCGGCCTTTATTGATTTTTACCCCTACCCGGGTATTGAAACCGGATACTCTTAAAAATAAAGAAGGATGCATCTTTTCACTGATGACACCCTTCTTCTCTATCTGATTGGCAGAGGCTTATTTCAGTTTAGCCAATGCTTCTTTGATACGACGGATCGCTTCAACTATATTTTCATCGCTGGTGGCATAGCTCATACGGATGCATTCGGGAGCACCGAACGAAGTACCGCCTACACACGCTACATGGGCATCCTCAAGCAGATACATCGCCAGATCATCCGAATTCTCAATCTTACGATTCCCAACAGATTTACCAAAGAAAGAACTACATTTAGGGAACAGGTAGAAAGCACCTTCCGGTACATTTACCTCAAATCCCGGAACTTCTTTCGCCAACTTCACAATCAGGTTACGACGACGTTCGAAAGCTTGACGCATTTCTTCAACCGGAGCCTGAGAACCTGTATAAGCAGCCTCAGCAGCCTTCTGAGAAACTGAGCAAGGCCCCGAAGTATATTGTCCCTGAAGTTTATTGCAGGCTTTCACAATCCATTCCGGACCGGCAATGAAACCAATTCTCCATCCGGTCATCGCATACGCTTTTGACACGCCATTAACAATCACGGTACGATCTTTCATCTCGGGGAACTGAGCAATGCTCTGATGTTTTCCAATATAATTGATATGCTCATAAATCTCGTCGGCAATAACGATAACCTGCGGATACTTAGCCAATACGGCAGCCAAACCGGCCAATTCTTCTTTGCTATAAACCGAACCGGTCGGGTTAGACGGTGAGCAAAGAATCAAAGCTTTGGTCTTCGGAGTGATGGCAGCTTCCAGTTGGGCAGGAGTTATTTTAAAATCCTGTTCGATACTGGCAGTTACAATCACCGGAGTACCTTCGGCCAATTTCACCATTTCCGGATAACTTACCCAGTAAGGAGCAGGTACAATCACCTCATCACCCGGATTCACCAACACCATAATAGTGTTACATACAGATTGTTTTGCACCATTTGCACAAGAAATCTGAGCGGCCGTATATTCCAGACCGTTTTCTTTCTTCAATTTCTCTACGATAGCATTACGCAAAGCCGGATAGCCCGGAACCGGAGAGTAGCGAGAGAAGTTGTCATCTACCGCTTTCTTGGCAGCTTCTTTGATGTGATCGGGAGTATTGAAATCGGGTTCTCCCACACTGAGGTTAATTACATCAACACCCTGAGCTTTCAGCTCAGCGCTTTTTTGCGACATAGCAAGAGTCGCCGAAGGCGACAAGCTGTTCAAACGGTCTGATAGTTGGTTCATTTCGTATCTATTTTATTGTTGTTGAGTGAATTTGATTGCAAAATAAACTATAATATTTGATATATGAAAGCAAATAGACAGTTTACTTATTGAAATGAAGCGTATGCCCCATCCGCTCTTTCTTTGTCTTCAGATAACGTACATTATAAGGATTCGGCTTAACCTCTATTCCCACGTTCTCGGTAATCTCTAACCCATAGGCTTCCAGACCGATACGTTTCACCGGATTATTCGTCATCAACTTCATCTTTTTCACTCCGATCTCACGCAGAATCTGCGCACCGACCCCATAATCACGTTCGTCGGCATCAAAACCTAAATGGAGATTGGCATCTACCGTATCATATCCTTCTTCCTGGAGTTTATAAGCGGCAATCTTATTCATCAAACCGATACCACGCCCTTCCTGATTCATATAGACAATTACTCCTTTACCAGCAGCCTCAATCATTTCCATTGCTTTATGAAGCTGCTCACCACATTCACAACGACATGAACCAAAGATATCACCCGTCATGCAAGAGGAATGCACACGCACCAGAATCGGTTCGTCTGTATCCCAAGTTCCTTTTATCAATGCAATGTGTTCCATTCCATTTGATTTCTGGCGGAAAGGTATCAAACGGAAATGTCCGAACTGTGTAGGCATATCTACTTCCACTCCTCTATCGACAATCGACTCCATCTGAAGACGATAGGCGATCAGATCTTTGATGGAGATTATTTTTAATCCGAAACGACGAGCTACTTCCACCAATTGGGGCAGACGAGCCATGGTTCCATCTTCATTGATAATTTCAATCAACGCAGCAGCAGGATATAATCCGGCAAGTTTGGCCAAATCGACACTCGCCTCGGTATGCCCTGCACGACGAAGGACTCCACGCGAACGGGCACGTAAAGGATTCACATGTCCCGGACGTCCCAGATCAGAAGGCTTTGTCTTCGGATCAGCCAAGGCACGGATAGTCATAGCACGATCGTGCATAGAGACCCCCGTCGTACACCCCTCGAGTAAATCAACGGTAACTGTAAATGGAGTCTCGTAAATCGAAGTATTGGACGACACCTGCATATCCAGTTCTAACTCCGCACAGCGCTCTTCAGTGATTGGAGCACAAAGTACTCCACGACCATGAGTCAACATAAAATTTACTTTCTCGGGAGTAATCTTTTCGGCAGCAATAATGAAATCACCTTCGTTTTCGCGATCTTCATCATCTACCACAATTACGAAATTACCTTCTTTGAAGTCAGCTATCGCCTCTTCAATGGTATTCAGTCTTATTGGTTCCATACTCTTATATCTTGTTTTCGTTATTAATATCTTTTATTGTCAATTCCACATCACGGTTCAATGCAATAATCCGCTCCATATCCTTATTCAAGCGTATACGAAAAGCCCAAATCCGAAAATAAAAAAACAGCCCAATGGGAATCACAATTCCTATTATCATATTAATCCAATAATTATGGAATGGGCGCACATGCGCATTTACGGGAATAACCGGATATTTCTCCAATTTCTGAAGTAGTATCAACGAACGGGTATTGGACATCTCATCAACCAATGCTTCCATACGGTTGTTTATAGCAATAATCTCCCGATCCTGCTCACCAGACATCCACAAGTTAAAGTAATTGGGAGCCTTAGCCAATCGATTCTTCTGCATATAAGTCCTGCACTCCTCTGAAAGGACAGCCAGATCAAATGGAAGACGGTGATAATCCGGATCATGGATAATTACTTCCTTCTTGGACAGATGACGGATACTACGCACACCAAACACTCTTTTGAACCAAGATATATATACATCTGTATTCAATACAACAGAGTCTTTATTTGATTTATAAGTCAGGAAATATCCAAGCGGTGCCAAAATAGCGGAACTCATCCACATCCCCATCCATACAATCCACTTCCCATCACGAGCCATTTTATAACCCGTATTGTCTATTATATAGTAAATGATAAAGGTAAGTACGGAAACAATAACAGGCATCCCCAATCCACCTTTACGAATAATTCCCCCCAAAGGCGCACCAATAAAAAAGAATAAAAGACACGAGAGAGAAATCGTGATTTTCCGGTGCCATTCTATTTTATGTCTCCTTATACTAAAGTCATTCTGGGTCATCGCAAAACTCTTAAATCCCCAATCACTCGACAGATTCTCTGTACGCCCAACAGCCGATGCTATTATCTTCTGTTTATTCATCAGCGTAGCAGCCTTGAACAGACTATCTACATTATAGTCACAAATCTGTGCTTCTTGCATTTTCAAGGTATCTTCTTTCGTCAACCCAACTGCAGTACGATAGGGGCCCTTACTTGCCTCAACATAATATTGCCTTCCGATACTATCGGCCAATACTGTCATAGAATCGATAGAAGCCTGTATTTTTATCATATCTTTGGTAGTAGACTGATTACTCATAATACTGGCATCAGCCATATTAAAGTCTGAGTCGAACTGAATAATCGAATGCTTTTCACGGAAAGACTCACGACGGTAAGGGACATTCTTCGAACTCATACTCTGTGCTTTCAGGTTCTCAAACATTTCTCCACTGTACAGATGCAAGTAGAGATGCTGTTTATCAGCAGTCATTTCCAAACGTCCTGAATCAGCAACTATAATACGAGCATTATCAAAGTTATTGGAGAAGTCATAAATGATCACATCATAAAGCATACCCGTTTTACGGTCCTTTCTTTGTACTTTCAGGTTATAACCATCTATTTCATCATAAAAAACTCCTTCGGGAATATCTACCTCAGGAGATTTCTGCTTCATCGAAATGAGCAAAGTACCCAACTTGGCTTGTGCCCGCGGCCCTATGACATTTTGGAAATAGAAAGATACACAACAAATGGCGAAGACAAGGACAATGAGCGGACGCATAATTTTAAGCAGCGAAATGCCTGCTGCCTTCATGGCGAGCAATTCAAAACGCTCGCCAAAATTACCAAACGTAATTAAAGAAGCCAACAACACTGCCAAAGGCAGAGACATCGGTACCAGACTCAACGCAGAATAAAAGAAGAATTGAGCCAGCACACTCATTTCTAACCCTTTTCCCACCAATTCGTCTACATACTTCCACAAAAACTGCATCATGAAGATGAAGAGGCAGATGAAAAATGTACCGACAAAGAGTAATAAGAAACTCTTTATTATAAAAATATCTAATCTTTTTATGCGTAGCATCTTAATAGTTTCATGCAATTAAGATACAAAATTAGCACAAAAAAAGGAGTGCAAAAAATTTTTGGTTGAAAGTTAACTAAAAACCGCATGTTCTACGTAACTTACTCACTTGGGAATCCCACAATTCCTTCAAATCATCAACCTCTTCCGGATCAGAAAAGTCACTAATTTCAAGCACGTAATCGCCCGTCAATTCATTATTACTCATTTTTATTTCAAAATACTCCCTTTCATTTTCGTCATCAAGCCAATGGAAACGAATAAACGAATAGGCCCGAATGGCAACAATAGCTGCCTGACGCTGTTCGGTTTTACCCCAACAAAAAGTCACTGTTTTATCATCTGATACTACTTTGTCTGCAAACCAGTCCTCCAAACCGGTAGGTGTGCTTATTGCTGACCAAAGAATATTTTTAGAAGTCGCATTCAGAAGGTATTCCAAATGTATTTTCTCCTTTTTCATAGCTTTATTATTGATTGTGTGTGCCAAGATAAATACTTTTTTCTAAATACAAGGCATAATTAATTCACTTTCTTCATTACATCTCTTCTTTCAGAGTCAGAAATAGCCTGTTCATCATACTTTCAGAGATGTTTTTTTAAGTTAAACACAAAAAAGATAGAAAATGTTTTGGAGATTAAAAAAAAGGCTCTATCTTTGCACCCGCAATCGAGAAACAATGGCGGGATAGCTCAGCTGGTTAGAGCGCATGATTCATAATCATGAGGTCCCCGGTTCAATCCCGGGTCCCGCTACTAAGCCGAAAGGCTTGTAAATTAGGCAATTAGGAGGCTTCCACTCTTGGTTGTCTTTTTTGTTTATAAAGGCATTTGCACAGATTTTGCACGAATTTCGATGTAAAACACTGATAATCAATGAAAACGTAAGATAATTCTACTTTAAAATCTCTTTCTTCTGTTTTCTTTTCATTGCTTGGTTTTATTTAGTAATACATGGAGTTTCTGGCTGAGTTGAGGCTTTTTGCACAAGAAATTGCACAAATAGATACGAAAAACGAGATAAGCTACACACCGGTAGTTATCTCGTTTAATCGCGACAAAATCAAATAAAAGACAAAAGCCTTATTATTTCACTTCGTTACATTACAGCGGACTCTTAACAATCAACTTTATCAGTAATCAAAATTTCCTCAGTTCCTTTATCATCCAAAGGTTTGAGAAGTTCTGATTCACTAATAGCCGCCAAATCATTCTTTTGCAGAATTTCATCTACCGCCAGTCCACTCACACAAGAACATGGTGACTTTTTCAGATAAAGACGTGTCTGATAGTTTGTACTATGACGTTTCACTAAACAACGCTTCTCCATGTAATGCAATAATCCCCTTATGTTTATAGGAACAAAGCAACACTCACCATTATTCCATTTCTCACAATATGCTATATACTCCTGATATAAATCTCGAAGTAATACATATTCCCTTTCTGATTGAAAGACATTGCAATCATGCATGAATCGCTCAAGACTTTGCTTCCCATCCAAAGTAGACTTAGACAAAGTACGATTCTTAACTCCAACAGTGTTTTTTGTATTGGCTCTGTTGTTACCAATTTGAAAGAACTCTTTCATAATTTAAAAAATTAAAATTAATGAAGATAAAAAGGTATCTTCTTCCTATGAATTCAATTATTTATAAATTGATGTAATTTGTTGCTGATTAAAGTTCCTCATGAATAATAGAATCTGTTCCGCACAGAAGCTCATTCCTGAATCTTGTCCCACTACAATAACATTTTCAGTTATGGAAGCAATATTCTTTTCTAAAGAAACATTGACTTCCAATTCGTTTGTACCATTGTTTACTTTTAAATTGTGATTCATATTTATTAAATATTTAATTATGAAGAAAAAAGGTATCTTCTTCCTGTTGTTAAAATCCATATTTTGCAGCTATTTCAAATAAGTGGTCAGTGTTATACGAATGAAATTTTACTTTTCTTTTTATCTTTTGGTTTCTTGTTCATAATAATATTATTTTAAATGACTAATGGTAAATTCCGTATTTTGCTGCAATTTCAAACAGACTTTGAGTATTCGTTTTATATTTCTTTTCGTTTAACTCAAAGTATTTGCTTTCCGCTTCTTCTTGACTGTATTTTGGATGAAAACTGCTTACTTTCAAGAATAAGTCAAGTCCTTTGTCTCCAAACAGATTCTTGATTACAAGACCTATTTTAATCCAATCGTTAAATATTGGAGTTATGTCAATCTGCCTTTCAATTACCAGATTCAGCAACCTTTCCGCTTCCTCGGTTTTGCTCAATGGAGTAGCGCTTGCAAAATCAAGGTTGGACGGTTGCAACAAGGCTTCTTCAATAGATAGGGCTCTTGGATTTTCATTTGAAATTTGTATGTCGGAACTTCTCTTTGAAAAGACTTCTTTTGATTTCAAATGTGCAATATTGGTTTTCTCCATAGTATGTGTATATACTTCTGCATCCCAATTCACATAAGGGTGTTCGTCATAAGAATAAAAACGCAACCTGCAAATATCGCTGCAACTTGAATCAATGATAATTTCCATTTCCTTAAACTCCCGTTGCAAGGCATTGAAGTAAAGTTTGTGCTTTCCAAAATCATCGTATGGGATAATGCAGAACGCACCTTTGCCACTTGCTGAAAGTCCACAATACATAACGTAGGGAAGTCCTGCCAAACGCTTTTTAAATTTCTCCATATCTGATATTGACGGGTTGTCTTTCCCGTCAATATCGATGCAGATTAAATTTGAAGGTCTTATCAGAGAATCAGCCCTTCGTTTTGAGAACACTCCACTAACGGTAATAGCTGGCAATGAACTTTTCAGGTACTTACGCTTCTCCTCATCGTCGGTTTCTCTTAATTTTTCAACGATTGGTGTGTATTCATTCCTTTGCAATAACCATTCCCGAATATCAACAGTTTTGACTGGAGCTTTATTCTTTTTGCAACGAAATAATGATACTTTAAAATTCGGTTTCATAGATATTCTTTTTTATTAGAGTTAATAATCCCTTCCGCTTTAAACTTTTCAACAAATTCGTTCTTGTCCTTTTCTGTTTTTTTGGCTGTTTCACAATACACCCATGTGGCATTGTTTGTCGTTTTTCGCTTAACACAGTATTTCAATTGGGTTTCAAGTCTTCTCAAAAACTCATGTTTGCTTGCAACTCCGTAATGATTATCTTCACAGAAGTTTTTGTATCTATCATACAACGTCTTTGCTTCCTCATGTTTTTCACTTGAAGGTTGAAGGTTTTCATCACACATAAACAAAGCAACACTGTTACTATTTCTTTCAATTCTTTTATTTGTATTGTCAATATGTTTGGAGTAGGTAAAGCCTTTTCTGTTTGGTTCCAAAATTCTTTTCAGTCCCTCAAGTACCCAATTAAAAACTCCGCTCAACTCTTCTTCAATAATTTCCCTTGCCAGATTGGGATTCTTTTTCCATTCAGGAATTGTAGCGTTAAATTCAAGGAACAAATATCTACGGAAATAACCGATTGTCTGTTCCATGTCTTTATTTGATATGAAGTTGGCACTGAACAGAAAACGACAATAATTGGATACGGTTACAGGTTTTCCATAGGGAGAACGGGCACTTACAGGGTCATTACTAAACAATTGTTTGACCATTTCCGGGTCAGTATTTTTACTTCCCATTTCGGAACAGGCATTCAACAGATAGTTTCCAATCTCTGCTCGATAATAACCGTTAGCCTCACATAATCTGCTCAAAGAAAAGTGGCATACATTCTGTTCTCCAAGCAAAGCCGTAACAATATCTATCAAGACTGATTTTCCATTTCCACCGCTTCCAAGTAAAACAAGACACTTTTCCCATCTCAAATGCTTGGTAAAAATATAAGCGATGTATTCTGCGACTAACATTCTCGCTTCTTTCTCAGGAATTACTTCCTCTAGAAAAAGCATGAACTTGTCCGCTTTCGCGTTCCGATTAAACTCAAAAGGCAATTGGTATGTTAATCGGTCCTCAGGTGAAAAATCACAAAAATCAAACTTTCCGTCATAGCATTTAAATGTGCCATTTTTGAGATTGATTTTGACTTCATTTGTACTGCTTGCTGACATAGGAAGAGCCGCTGTCGCAAGTAGTTGCTTATAAAGTAAATCAATAAATCTTACCTTTGATGCTTGAAAATGAGGGAGACCGCTTTGTTCGGCTACCATTGAAAGATAGTTCTTGACCAGATTTTCTTCCAAAAGTTCCCAATAATAGCTGTTATAATAATATATATTACCATTTATGACTCCAATACCAGATTTTTTCTTCTCGCAAACTTTCAGCAGATTCTCAATAATAATAGCTGCCTTTACTTCTGTCGAAGGGTCTAATTCTTTCAGTGTCTTTTTTGCATCTTTTGCATTTTCCGATTTGTTCTCGACATCTTCCCGCAATTTGGCAATAAAATCGAGCATATCAGAATTGTCATGATAATAGACACACAGAAAATCAATAGGAAAGATACTTTTGTATATTTCATTCAGTATTCCATATTTTTCTACTTCTCGTTTATACTTTGTAAGATGATATACTTGATTTTCAACACCACATTTAGTTAAAACAGCATCAGTGCTTTCGGCCTTTTCCTGACCATAATACATTCTATTTTCTTCCATTTTTTCGGTTGTTTTTAATTCCGCCATAAAGGCAGGAGTTTGTTATTGATTCGATTTTATCATTATCTGTATGTATTTGGCTTTCAAACCATTGTTCAAGCTCTTTCTGCAAAAAAAGTAAGTTGTTTCCATTCTTGTGAACAGGTATGCTTTTTAAAGCAGTGAGTTTGTACAATTTGGACTTACTCATTGAAAAACCTATATTCTTCAAATATGCAAGTGCATTTTCCGTATTCAGATATTTGGGAATTTCTTCCCTCTTTTCTACTTTTGCACCAAGTAAATTGATTATATAATCTACTTTTTCCACCAGTTCCATAACAGCGGCAGGTAATGTGTCAAATGATATTTTTTCATTCATATTCTTATGTTTTTGATTATGGGGCAAAGATACTTAGTAAAAACGGCGGCTTTTGGCGGCAAATTTTAAAAACATTTTTTAACATGATAAATAGAAAGGAAAATGCAGAAATAGAATTTTTACTTCAAGAATTGAATAAAGCTTTTAAACTTAAGACAGGCATTTCTTTGGAAAATTCAGAGAAAGCAGCAGATTATATCAATATGAAGAATGAAGTTGAAGAAATTTCTGCCCGCTTTTTAAGAGACTATTGGCCAAGACTGGTTAAGACAAAAACTAAAGACCATAATGAAGATGAAAAAAAGAAACGGTCAAGTTTTACATCTTTAAAAACAATAAATAAATTAGATTTAATAGCTAAATCCATAGAGTATAAGAGCTGGGAAGATTTCTGTCTTGAATACAAACTTGATGTAGAAAAAGAATTTTATGGAATGGACTATTTCAAGTTTTCTTCATTGCTTGAAGGTGAAACTTTCTATATAGGTTGGTATCCACAGAAATATTGCAAACTGAAGTTTTTGGGAGAATATTCTTTCGAGGTCGTAGAATCTTGCAGAATGAGAAGCAAAGTCGGGCAAATAATTGAAACTTCCGGTTTCTGTCTTGCTCCAACATCGGAACGTTACATTTTTCCTGAAGTCATAATAGAGCCCCTATATGAATATCAGAAGGAATTATGGGATGCGATAGAGAACTTCAATAAAGAAACTTGTCCTCAGGAGATTCTTTTATAAAAAGAAATATAGTGAACAAAATGAACTATTTTTATAACATACTATATTTCTATTTATATTCTTAAATAACTCTTTAATAAAAAACTTTTTATAAAAAAGAGTTCACTTTACTCATTGCAAAATTATTTTATCTTCAATTTATTCTCCCATATTTGAGATATGCTCTTGCTTCTTTATACCGAGTATTAGAGGCAAGAGCAAAGTTCGATACAGGAGACGAAAACATCCTCATTTTTGGTATGGGGAAATAATAATTTCACGTCTATTTGGAAGCGAAAAGGACATGCAGAAAATCGTTTATTCTTGTGAGAAAACTGTTGCGTTTCGTGAGCTTCATATCGCCTTCTCCCAAAAGTAGCCACCTTGCATTTATAGACGGAAAGGCAATCAGTATCTTTTGCACAATCCAGATAGTAGGGAGTTCATTTCTGAATAAAATGTTCATCAGTATAGTAAAAGACAATCCCGTTCTTTGACAAAAATCAGGAACAGAAGGAGATTCTTTTTCGGCAACCTGTTTGATTCTGGCTTGTATGCCACCATTCAGAACATCCCAAAAGGACAAAGGCAAATTGATGTTCTTTATATGAACCGCTTCTTTGAATAACGGTGCAATCTCAAATGGCGAATGTTTGGATATTCCGCATCCTATCTCTGTAACTAAAAAAGTATATTCCGAATGTTGTTCTGCATATAGTAGAAAATCATCAATATGTTTTTTAAGATTCTCAATGTGTTTGGAAGGCATCGCATAGGTCTGTCCCTGTATTCCCGCAGCCTGTCCCATAATAGCACCGAATTTCATCGCTGTTGCTGCGGCATTTCCATTATGTACACCGTTTGAGTTTGAACCGAACACAAATATTTCATTTTCTTTCAGCTCCGTAATGTTGGATGGAGTAATTCTTTCGTTCATGTTTTAAAGTTTTTGGGTATAAAAAATCCTCTTACTACATAAGCAATAAGAGGATTAGATTATTTGTGGAAAAAATCAATACTTGATAGAGAACAGAGCTTCAATATATGGCAAACTGCTGTTTGAAACACTTACTTCTTTTGAATCAAAGTTGTATTCCATAACATAGTCTTCTGATGTGCCATTACTGCTTTCCCAATATATTGAATTTGTTTTTTCATTATATATGGCAGATGTAATGTATTCGTCAATTTCAGCCAAGATAGATGTTGTTTCTAAAGTTTCGGGATTGATTGTTTTTACAATAGTCTTATCAATATCTTTCCCTATTTCAAGTAAAACAAATCCCTGTTTCGTGTTAAGCACTTCATAATAATATGCGTCATTATGTTCATCACGCAGGAGCTTGATGTCGCCTGTTTTCATGTTTAAAGATAGAAGACAGTCAAAAGATTCTCTATCATCTTCAAATCTGATACTTCCGGTAACTAAGACACAACGGCTTTTTGAGTCATAATTAAACAGTAGATTATCATCTTCACAATAAAATTGAGTAACGTATTTCCCGTTAATTCGGTCGTAAGGGAAAGCCTTTTTCAAAAGAGTTGTTTTTCCATTATCGTCAAAAGAGACAATTTCAAACCCTTTGTCTACAGATGCTTCCAAACCGCATAACGTATTCTCAATCATACCAATGGCCATTCCGGGCGAAGCATTGTAAAATTTATTCAGCCAATTGGCACAAACCTTCTTTTCTTCCTGTTTTGCAAGATTATATTTGTACAAACTGACTTCTTTACTTATTGGTAAACAGCGTTTGAAATAATAAATATTCTGATTTCCGTTATTCTCAGCCAATATGAATTTTATGATTTCTCCATTGGGCAGTTCGTTCTTCTTTTCAAAGTCTCCACTTTTCCTATCGAATACATATAATATAGGAAAAGCATTTTCGTTGTCTTCAAAATCCACAACGTTGTAACCTGCGACATAGGTATAATCATTCATATTGTCCACATCTTTTTCTTCCAAGAACATTTGGCCTAATGTTTTTTCTTTTCCTTCTTGTCTTAAAATGACATCACAATTACCTGTCATATTAGGTGCGATGAATGAGATACTTTCATCAGAATATGAAATAACATCTGCCTTTTTCTCGCCTGAGCGTGAAGATGCTTGAAACCATATCTCACTATTTTCGGAGAAACCATTACCACGTATAACAACTAACTTACCGCTGACAATCGGAGATTCAGCACCAGATGATGGCATTTCAATGTTTTGTATGTCATTATTCGGGTCTGAATTATCCGCATCATCGGAACAGGCTGCCATGAATAGAAACACCATGCCGAGTAAGGGCATGGTGCTTACGTTAAATAATTTGTTCATCATTTCTTCTTCAATATGATTTTCTCACCTTCTATTGTAAAGGTCATTTCTGTTTTGGTAATAGTCCCTGCAATGGACATATCTTCATAGCTTGAAGTGAATTTACCATCTTTCGCATTGTATTGGTATTTCAATACAGCGTTATCAACATACTTGTCTCCATCTTCACTTGTAATGTTCAAAGTTAAATCCGTTTTGCTTGTCAGCTTGATTTGATAAGCGTCTTTGTCAGCATTGACTCCAGTCCATACAGTTCCAACAAGTTCTTCCGCTGTAGGATAAGGAGATGGATTTTCATCATCGTCGTCACCACAAGCAGAAAAGTTCAAGCACAATACAACCATCATCAAAGTGGTTGCAAACATTCTTAATGTTTTCATTTTTGAATTTTGTTTTAGTTTCTTCCCGCCCACACAGAAGAAGTTTATAAAATGCGAAAGCGTGAGGGCTGCTAACTTATTTTACGGAATAGGCTCTGGTAAAACCCTTGAACTAAAACAAGCAACAGTCTCCCCACGCCATATATGGATATGACGCGAGAGATGCTAACTTATTCCCGTTCGTTAATAGTTTACCAGACTTTATTCCGGAGAATCAGTTAAACACTTTCGTGTACCTTAAATTTCTAATATGTCCGCCATGTTGCCATGACGATGCAAAATTAGAAAAAATAAGGCACATCACAAAGTTACATCTCATAAAGAGACTGTTGCAGGTTACAAAATTAGATATTCTTATTCATTCAGCATTTCATCAATGGCGAATTCGTGAAGTTCATGCTCCAGCTCCATTTCTTTAAGCCGTTCTTCTTTCTTCCGAAAATAATCATCGCCCAAACCTTTTTCTTCGAGTGCCTTGTCGAATTTATCAAGTATTTCATCTGAAACACATTCTTCATCGTCATTATCGATTGACTCGTCCAATACAGCAAGCATATCCTCCATTGTGTATTCCTGTTCTTGTGAAGAAGTATCTTCCGTTAATGAAAACTCTGTATCATCCTCACAATCAATATCCGGCCCTAACATATCTATAAGCTCATCGATTGTATAATCTTTGTCTTTAAAAGAATCTTTCGTATTTTCTTCTTTGACAATCGGCTCTTGAACACTGGTTTCCTGTATGCTTTCTTTTTGAGCAGACATTTTAGTCTTTGGTGCTTTCTTTGAAGATTTCTTTTTAGTCTCTACAACTTCGGCAGTCACCGGTTGTTCTTCTTCTACTTTTTTCTTTCGTGCCATAACTTTATTTATTTTTGAATTTAGTAATACTCCGAATACATGAATCATCGGACATTACATATATCCTCTTTTTTGTCGGAATATAAAAGAAAAAGGTATTTTAACTATATTCTTAACCAGAATTAAGCTCTCGCACCGGTAATTTTGCATAAAGAAAGCCCGATTCCCCACCAAGCAAGAGAATCGGGCAGAATATTGAAGCTGCCCCAATATAGCCTATATACAAGCCTTAAAAGCTCAATAAACTCGCATTTCTGGCTCTGTTTTCAGACTCCAAATCGGCAAGATATATCTCGGTAGTGGTTACGCTTGTATGACCCAACATAGGTGATATAATAGACACCGGAACGCCCTCGTTTCGCAATACGGTTGCATAAGTATGTCTGGCGACGTATGTCGTTATCTTGCCTATATTTAATTTCTCACCGATAACCTTCATTCTGTCATTTATATGCTTGGTGAGATTCTTCTTTTTCTTCTCATGTTCCCAAGCATCATCACCGGCTTTCATAAAAGGAAATATATAAATACTCTTTCTCGGATTGTTCCCCCACTTTTCAATAATAGACTGCATTTCAGGAGTTATCGGTGCATAAATCCGTTTTGTGTCACGAGTACGGTCCTTTGTCTTTTCACGAATAAACGAAATTTCCCCGTTTTGAATGTCAGAGAATTTAAGGTTTATCAAATCGGCAACGTTGATACCGTTACAGAAATAGATGAATAGCCATAAGTCACGATAAAACTCAGTGAACTTGTTACCATCCGAATAATTGGCGATAGCTTTGAGCTGTCTTTTGTTGAGTGCTTTTTTCTTGCCTACACCTTCCTTTATTTGGTATTTGCCTCTCCCGAAAGGATAATCAGCTTCTCTAATCACTCCGGCAGATTTGGCAATATTCATGATAGCACGAATATTCCTCATGTTGATAGCCAAGGTTGTCTGACTTACTGTTTTCAGGCAGAATTTCTCAAAATCACGCAGCCACTCAACTGTAATATCCCTAATTGGTACATTATTCCTTTTATACCGCTTAATCAGTGATAGCGTACTTTGATAAAAAGTCTTGGAACCAAACTTGTTGTTTTCATCCAGTTCTTTTATCTTGGCTTCAAGCATTTCATTGATAGTACCGCCGATGTTTTTTCCAAGTCTTGTATTCAGACGGTCAAAAGAGAAAGTTCCGCGTTCGGCCAGATATTCCACATTCTTTAGAATACGGCTGAGTTCCTTCCCTATTTCTTCCTGGATATCTCTGCACTCTTTGGACTTGCCTTCAAGCGCTTCTTCAAGTTCTTCTTTTGAAGTCAAGCAGATACCGACTGAATAGTACTTTGGTTTGCTCTGATAATACACTTTGATTTTTACCGGATAAGTACCTTCTTTATTAATGGTGCGAGTGTCGAGTACAACCGACACAACAACGCCGTTTTTAATGATTTTAATCATGATGTTTGAATTACTTGTAAACGGAATTGTTTACCGGTAATATATCCCCAAATTTTTGGAATTATAAGTTAAACGGGGCTTTCAAAAGGCATTTACAGGCATTTTTTAATAACGTTTGCAAGTATATGCTCAACCGGAAAAAGTGTTTTATAGATGAAAAAAGGAATTAATGAATGATAAGATCATTTTTTTTGTTATTTTTGTGTCATATATAATCAGTTTCACAACATCTTTTACAAAGAAGTTGTTTTCGATAAGTACAATAAAAGGAAAGAAAAGATGAAAATTAATATTAAAGGGTTAGGAGCAATAAAGGAGGCAACAATAGATTTAAATAAAAGTCTGACTGTCTTTTGTGGACATAACAATACAGGGAAAACTTATGTTTCATACATTATTTATGCCCTTACTGCTGGAAGGAATTTTGAACCAATTTTTCTTCCTGACGAGCATTTGAACGCTTTATTAGAAAAAAGATCTTTAACTCTGATTATAAATAAAGAAGAAGTTTGGAACTACCGAAATAAAACAATAAAATATATAGAAGAAAATCTAAACGAAATATTTGGAATATCTAAAGAACAAGCGCAAAAATATTTTCCTGCATTTTCAATTTGTTTTGAGACTTTAAAAGAAGACTTTTTCAACAGAATGCTTAATGAAAAAATAGAGGGTAAACTAATTGAAAATAAATTATCACTTTTTCTAAAAAAAGAAAAGGGTTCATGGGATGTTCAGATTACTATAGCAAATACAGAACAACTTTCTGATAATTCTATTAGTTTTATCAGGTTCATGGTACTAACAAGCTTATATTCTTCTTTATCATTTTACCCAATTTCAAAGTCTATTATATTTCCCGTAGAACGTAATTCTATATATACATTTAGTAAAGAGTTATCCATAAGAAGAAATATGTTAGTTGACCAAATGCAAGATTTGTCAACAAAAAAAATAGATCCTTTTGATTTTCTATTCAAAAGAACAACTCGATATCCTCTTCCTATTCGAGATGGGCTTGAAATAGCCGAAGATATGAATAATTTACAAAAAAAAGATGGTGATTACAAGGAATTTGCAACCGAAATAGAAGAAGAGTTATTACAAGGCAGAGTTTCTGTTTCAAATGACGGAGAGGTGCAATTTACATCCAACAAAGCTAAATCTAAAAAATTACCCATTCACTTATCTGCATCTATTGTGAAAACTTTATCTAGTTTGGTTTTTTACTTGAAATACTTAGCTAGAAAAAATGACTTGATAATAATAGATGAACCTGAGCTAAATCTGCATCCAGATAACCAAGTTATTCTTACTAGATTATTTGCACGATTAATTAATAAAGGATTCCGCCTTTTAATAAGTACACATAGCGATTACATAATAAGAGAACTGAATAACTTGATTATGCTCTCAAATAATAAACCAGAAGTAGCAAAACTACGAGACAAGTTTCATTATTCAAGCCATGAATTTATAAACAAAGATGAAGTGAGTGTATATTACTTTGATTTTAAAACAAAGGCAACTGTTGCAACAAAATCTCTACCCATCAATGAATTAGGTTTTGATATTCCATCTATAGACGATACTATAGATAAATTGAATGAAACTTCAGAAGATTTGTTTTATGCTATAAAATACGGTGAAGATGAGTAATTTGGAGAAAATAAATAGTATCCTACATAGTGATTTTTTATGTACAACAACTGTATTAGAAGAGAAAACTGTAAAAATGAAGATTCCTATTATTTCTACAGGATGTAAATCTCTATTGTATAAATACGATAAAGAATTAAGAAAAGAATATAAAGGAGGATTATTCCCTTTTTTTGCAAAAGAGCAAAAGGTTTGTAGTGTATGTGATTATATTATATTTGCCGAAGCCAAAGGGACATTATTTGTGTTAATTATTGAATTGAAAAGAGGTAAATCTCAAACCCTACCTCAATTAAAAGCCGCTAGATGTTTTGTCGACTATATAATTAGCACTGTAAATAGAGTCAATGAAATATCTATTAAACCTGAAATTCGTTTGATAAGTGTCCATGAATATAATATCCCCAAGAAGAGCATTAGAGACAAAGGTATAAAATACGATAAAGATTGTCATTGTCAATTTAAACAACGATCTTTTGAAATTAGAAAATTTTTAATTTAATACGATATATCAGCATTAATTATCGTATAGTTTATGATGCAAATGATAAATAGCGAGGCTTTGCACGAAAATTGCACAAATCACCGGGAAACAGAAGAAATAACGTGATTACGGATGAAAAAGAAATATTATATTTTCCCTTGAAAAAGAGCCACTTAAGTAAGAGCGTGAAACGCAAAGAAATAGAAAGACATCGACACAGCCCGGTTTCATAATCATGAGGTCCCCGGTTCAATCCCGGGTCCCGCTACCAAAAGAAAATTAGCGTTTAGGAGGCTTCCACTCTTGGGCGCTTTTTTATTGCCCGACACACTGCTTCCCTCATACATTTCACTCAGTTATCAACAAGGTTATTAACAGGTATCCACTAAAGTTATCAACAGGATAACAAAATAAGCTTCAATTGATTACAAGTTTACATTCATTCTATTAACCATTACTTCAAACAGGCTATCAACAAGGGAAAATAATAATGTTTCAACGATGTAAGTCTATTTACTGAAACAAGGTAAATGCAGGGAGTCAAAACAAACAATCTTATCGAAAGGTTCAACCATCTACTTTTTTATCAAAGCACATATACTTATTAAAATAGCAAATATCCCCCGCTAAACCTTATAGGAGAAAATTGGGGAGTAAAAGTTCTAACATTACTCCATAAGATTAAAAATCAAGTAATTATAAGTATTACTTACATTCCTGCAAAAGGCTTGTTTTAACGTACTGTTAAAACAAGCCTTTTGATAATAAAGAAGAAGTCTTTTGTGCACAAAAGACTTCTTCTTTGCAAATAGAAAAAAAACGTTCTGAAAAAGGCATTAACAATGTTAATAGAAAAAGGCTACGCTCCTATCTATTTTCAGATCCCGGCAAGCCGTATGATCCAATCGAGATTCACAGAAACGTAACCTTTTGGGCTTGAGAAATCATTTTAAGTTCAAATTACTTCTTACCGATGTGATTGCTGCATTAACTGGTGTAACGGACTTTTGAGTGCAATAATCAAACTCTGCAGATTTGTCGCCGGTAAATGATTTCCATTTTAGCTTTAATTTGACAGTTTTACCATTTGTATCCGGCAGACCATCCAGTTTAAAAGCGACCAGACCATCTCCCATCGTACCATATGTATCTCCGTATGCATGATGACGGAATTCTACCTCATAAGGACTTTCCGGATTCTGGCTTAACAATAAATTTACGAAATGGGCTTTATGATAGTCTCCCCACGTTGTTCTGAAACGTAGAGTCAAATAACCATCTTCTGCAATAGTCACCCAGTCATTCACAATTTCGACTGGATCCGTACCATATACAACATCATTTTCCGTCCCCAGATCAGGTGCAATCGATTTGGTCAGAATACTATCTATCCAGTTCACCTGTATGGCCTTATCATATTTTCCGCCTGATTCATCCAATTCATCATAATTCACCAATGCCCTTACTTCTTTCTCGCCAAAAGGAGAAGAGGTCATATTAGTAGGCAACAATGTCGTGCTATTATTCAACTGTAAAAAGCATGAACCATCAGTCGCGTTTTTCACCGTTACAAGAGCATTAGGAAATCCTCCTACATAATAGTACTTATCATTGTCATCCAGACAAGACTGTAAACCGGCAGAACAAACAACCGCCATCGCAATTATAACTCCTTTATTCAAGAATGAACAGACTTTCATAATAGATTTCATTTTCATTAGACATTCAAAATAGGTTCTCTCTATTTATAGAAATAAAACAATTCCGAAAAGCCTGCATCCAAGAATGTTAATTAAAAATAATATCAACGGCAAAGAGTACTTTCAGGTCCCAAATATGATCTTTTGAGGCCACCCATATCAATTACGATTTTCTGAATCACTGTTCCGGGATCTCCACAACGAATCTGCAAGGTATGTTTGCCGGGGGATTTTACATAAAGGGGCGATTTGTTCACCCTGCAATTCTTCAATACACTATCATACCAGATCTGCGAGTACTCTATGGCCGAAGTAGATGGAGTGGAAATAGAGCCATCGTCAATACGAAGACTGTATTTCGTATCCGAATTGGTATGCTCTGGTAGTTTGTAATCCCGCTCAGCATGCAAAGGAAAAGTTGGCAGCACATAGGTGTACACATCAACTATCCCTACATTGAAAGTATAGAAATCATATTCTACCCTGGGGGTCTCACCCGATCGGTACATCTGTAACGGAGCTGTCGGACTGCCTATTTGCAAGGCAGAGCCTTCGAAGCCCAATCCAGGTAGTATGCGCATCTTGATGTCATTACTCTCAAATTTACGGTGAAAGTCAGTAGCAGGCAGAGATACATAACCATTTTCTTCCACAAAAAGCCCTTGTAACTCTTCCCGTGCCGGAACCATCGGATTGAATACAGATACAAACACACGCTCTTTCTGCATTCCGGAAAAGAATTCTATAACTCCTGTGACCTTCTCTCCTACAGGGACTTTATCCCAGTCGATAGATACCCGAACCCGATCTTCCGTAGAAGTAGTGCCCGATTGACAGGACAAAACAATCCATTCGTCAGAGGCTGCCGAATTCCAAGCCAATTTTCCACCTCCTTGATTATAAATATCGATCCAGTGACTTTTGCGGGAATATGTGTTGAACGTAGGTAAAGCATGACAATTGAAACCTCCCCGGTTCAGTTGTTCGCTTTCGGCCTGAACAGCTAATTTCGGATCGCCTGCCGGCATATAGCACTCCTCCATCAAGGGAAGCATAAAATAAGAACTACTTCCATCATAATTTTGTCTTAGTGACATCATGTATTTCCACTTACCATTCAGGAGAGAGTTATACCTGTCGGTAATGATCTCTAAACTATCGTGGCAACATTCTGCTTCGCTCTTCAGATTGTTGGCAGCGGCACGTTTCTGGCGCACATACTGCCGGTAAAGCTGCCCTGTCATATTCATTCTATTCATCAATTCAGCGCCTTTTACCGGATAATACAACAGCTGGTACAGAGCAGGTCTGGCCGCCTCTTCTAAAGTAGCCAGCATATCTTCTGCCTTTTTACCGATACGCCGGTACTCTGCCAGACGTTTCCCAGCCTCATCATAATTCGCAAAAGAAAACTCTGTATCAGTACGTTTTTCTCCTCCTCCCCAATAATTATTCCAATATCCCCAACCCATATATTCAGGTTTTCTGGAAAAAGCCAGGTTTATATGCGAGCAAGTTATATCCTCCAACGTATTGTAATATTGTTCTCCAAACATCTTTGCCAACCAACGGGCAGGATAGGTATGCACATTTTTTTCGTTGAACTGCTCAATATCATAAGCCATGTCGAGAAAAAACGAAACTTGTGCCTCGGAACCTTTCAGGTCTCCGCAATTCGCCAACCAAATACGATCGGCTGTAGTATCATACGCTTTGCGAAGTTCTTCATACATCAATGCCGGAGGAGTGGTGCTAAACCATAAATAGCTATGGGGTACCCCGAGGTAGGAAAGGTGATAATATACCCCCGCACGTCCCGCACGCTTTTGTTCCTGCGGACCACTCAGCCGCTTCATGTAACCAAAGTTATCATCTGCCCAAATAATAGTGACATCTTCCGGCAGCTCCAGACCATTCGAATAAATATCCAATACCTCTTTATAGGGAGTAAATGCCTGGGGAATGGTTTCGACAGGCTTATTAATATGCTGGGCTATCAGATTCCGCTGATCCTTCAATGCACTCTCCAGCATCTTTACCTTCTCTTTCATCGGCACATTGCCACCTCCCATGGCGGCGTCATGCAATC
This sequence comes from Bacteroides fragilis, assembly GCF_019583405.1. Classification (GTDB taxonomy): domain Bacteria; phylum Bacteroidota; class Bacteroidia; order Bacteroidales; family Bacteroidaceae; genus Bacteroides; species Bacteroides fragilis_B. Next base: position 107,488 of record NZ_SZUU01000007.1, read on the forward strand.
CTCTTAAAGCTAATGTATATACATTCTCGTAAGTGCAAATTTCCTTCACACGATTGCTTAATATTTCGTTAATCTTATTTTTGTTAGCGTTATAATCCCACGGCCCCATCGTCTCACTATGCCACTCACTGGCTGTATTTAACAATAGAGGTTCACAATGACTGGACCCCATGACAATGGCAAATGTATCGGCTACCAGTTTATTCTCAGGAATCCGGTAAAATGCCGTGGATACAGGATGCATAGCCGGAGCCAGGTGGTTAGCTTTCAAACGCAGCAACAACTCGCAAATCTTCGCGTAGGTACGGGGACCTATATTACCACGTTCTTTCTCAAAGGTTTTAGCTGCCCAAGGTTTCAACCCCCAGTCTTCATCATTCAAAAAGATACCTCTATATTTCACCGAAGGAGTTTTAGAGTAAGTGGCCGGAGCATCAACATACAGTACTTCATGCTTTTTTATCGGGACATCGGCCCACCAATACCAAGGAGACACCCCTATCATCTCGGAGATGGAAAACAGACCATAAGCAGCTCCCCTCCGATCACTCCCGGCTATGACCAGGACTTTATCCACCCCCGGATAAGGTTTGTCGACCGTTTGAATCAGATATCGTTCCCAAGCCCCTTGCAACGGGCGTATATCGATTTTCCCCTTTTGCGCCAACTCCTGAATCCATTTATTCTTTTCAATAGTTCCGACAATAACCAGGAAGTTCGCTCTTTCACGCTTTTGGATTAACTCAGGCTTTCGGCCGGTCACTCTTTCAACGTCAAAAGTAAATAACTCTGCCGATTTTTTGATGACCAGTTCATCATTTACATCATAATAAATTTTGGCTTGTAACTTAGGAGTAGTCAAAACAAAGCTGGTCTTCCCCTCCGAAAGTCGCTCTTGCACACGAATCTGTGCGTAAGAAGTGCAGGCATACAAAAGCACTGCCAATAAAAATAAATGTCTCATTTTGTGTTTCTGTTAGTGTTATTTCATTCTATGCAAAGATACGTATTCCTGCGGGTAAGCCAAAGTTTCTTATAAAAACAGTTTCTTCAAAAAACATCCCCTATATTCATAAAACGAAACATATCACACATCTCGTTTCATGAATATAGGGGATCAATGAAAGTTATCGAAAAATTAATAACCGGATTGCCCAAAGGCCCAATCACAGTATCCTTTGGGTAAAGAGCGGGATTTGCCACCAAAAGTCACAGAAAACGGTTGTTTCAAGTTACAATGCAGATTCACGATTTGTTTTTCATCTGCCTTTACTGTCAGTGTATTACCTTTTCCGGATACACGACAATTATATCCAACCACCTCACCATTTGGACGTTCTATCACAAAAGCATTAGTCAGTACCGTCTCACCAATACACTTAAACAGTTCGTGCACATCATTATCCTGAGAGTTAATCGTCTGCCAGTCACTAATCATATTAACATATTGTTCGCCAATAATTAATTCCCGGGTATCATATAAACGCGGCTGAGGATTACCAAAACTTAACGAATCGGCTGTAAAACGCGTATCATGGCTACACGCCTGAACAGCTTGTACATAAGGATCTACCACAAAAGCCCAGCGTAAATCACCATTTTTATAGTCTATCAAATTAGAAAAGGCACCCATTGCATTGAATGTCTGTTTCAACCACTTTTCATCTCCGGTCAACAAATAAGCATAATAAGTAGCATAACCTCTCCAACCACTCCAACCATGAGGAGAATTAAACATATTAGGTAGCATTTCCACATCATATTGAGCTTCCCAATAACGCATAGTCCCCCCACGACGACGCCCATCAGGAACTCGAAGTTGAGTTAGACATGAATGACTTTTCAGAATCTCAAGCATAGCATCTGCATAATATTTTCGTAGTGTTTCGTCTTCCTGCATCAATGCTAACATACCGATTTGAAGAGCAGAGCAAGAAATCATACCATCTTCAAACGTCATTTCACCTTCAGTCTGAAAGTCACCACGTGAATGAACTAACTGATCAATAGCACATTTGGCTGAATTATAATGTCTTTCAGCAGCCGACTTCCAGCGACTATCTTTCTCCGCAAGTTTCTGCTCTGCTAAAGTTAGCTCTAAAATACTTTTAGCAACATAAATAACGCTTGTGTACACTGTATGCCCGTTAATATAAGCTCCATCTTCACGCTGCCAATGGTCAATCAGCCAATCAGCCAACAAAGAAGCCTTCTCTAAATCTTCCATTTTTCCTTCAGCTTCATACTTATCAACTAACATTCCAATCGTAGTAGAAGTATTCTGAATACGAAAATCATAATACAATGGCTTCACCTCCTTTTTATCATGTAGTAAATCGTACAGATAATCAAACCGTTTAGCCACAGCCTCATCTATATTTGAATCAGGGAAATATTTGCTGGCAATAAAAGCTGAATAAAATCCATACCAACTTTCCGCATGTGAGGTTGCTTTCTGATGGTATTTCATTGTCGCTTTACGTGCTTGTTCCAAGGTCCAACGCCAAGTGGCATGAGCCGTCAAAACGGCCTCGGATTCCTTATCACCATCAATCACAGTAGCCTGATACAAGCCAACAGTAGGTAGTACAACTTTAGCCAAATAACGTCCAACTGCCTTTTTTGTCAAAGTTACAAGAACCTGGTTTCCTTTATCATCCGTAACCTTAACTATTGGTTTTTCTCCTATCACTTCAAACTGGGCCTCTTCTCCAGGCCTATAAGCTGTTTGTTCGATCTGAATCAATGGAATACGAGCTACTTTATTAAGTGCAGTTTCCAAATTATCCAACGTACGAATATTAACAAAAGCAATTGTCCATGTTTTAGATTCACCTTGTTTCAACTGCCACAGATTCTGTGGATTCCTTTCGGGTAAAGGCAGGGCATTAATTAAATCCAGATTGAGTGATTCAATACGATGTCCCATAAACCAAAATGGTTTAGGATCCATATACCCTAGATTATAATCTACACTCCACGAAGCTATTGGTTGAGGAGATACCAAAGCCAATGTATGCTCTTTTGGAGTTTGCAAGTACCCATAAAAATGTGTTTTCTCGTTACGCATTAATGTCGGAAAATATTTTCCAAACCAATCGGGGTATTTATCCATATAAGTATCAATCCCCAGTTTAAGTCCAGCTCTATCAGGCTGAAAAGGGACATTACCGTTATTGATCATAGTTACCGTCATAGCTGGCTGGTGGTTCCAGGCATGATACAATATACGACATTCTATACCGTCAATAGCCGTACGGAAAGTATATTGTTCACCATCAGGTATCCACTTTCCGCGTGTATCTTGCCCATCCATTCTGATATAAAAACATGGGCCATCATTTTTTTGGTTTTTAAAGAACGGAATCGTATCGTTACCTCCTTTCTCTTTAAAAATTAGCTTATCTGTATAACCATCTTGAGTGATATGCCATTCCCAATTGGAATTTTTCACTACGGTTTGCGCTGATAAAGGTAAAAAGCCGGCAAATAGAAGAGCCTGCAAAAGTTTTTTCATATAAATCATAATGTATATAATTATCTATATTATTAATACCCGGGGTTCTGAATAATCTTTCCTTTCCCCTCGTTAATTACTGATTGCGGCAATGGCATTAAAGTCATATAATCTTCAGCAGTTTGTGAATCTTTATACTTACGCGCAAATTCAATGTATTTACCATGGCGTATCAAGTCTGTACGACGAAGACCTTCAAACCAAAATTCATGTCCCCGTTCCAACAGCCACTTATCTAAGAAATCTTGTACATTTGTAAAATCACTCAATACATATAATTTTAATCCGGCACGTTCACGCACGGTATTCAATAAATCAACAGCTTCTTGTGTAACAGCATTATTTTTACGAACAATAATTTCAGAAAGCGAAGTCAAAACATCAGCATAACGATAAACGATCCAGTCAATCTGACTCTCAGCCCCAGTAGCAATCGGATCTTCTCCATATTTAATGGGAAGAGCACCTTTTAATAAAACAGTTCCTCTATTTTCTTTATTATAATGTACTCCATCTAGCCCGATGAAATCGGCAGTCACTTTTTCTAAACGTTTATCAATAAGTTCGAATGTATCATAAAATGACCAAGTCATACGAAAGCCACCCCATTTCTGAATATTGGGATTCGTTGTCGGTACCTCACTTGAAAGAACATGTGCCAGCCACATCTGCGTATTCACCGCAGGATCGCATTGGCAAGCCCAAATCGTTTCTGCATTTTTTTCATTTTCTAACGTAAAAATGTCTTTATATTGTGGTACTAATTTATAGCCATATTCAGGTTTCATTAACTCACGTGCGCAAACTTCCGCCTTATCCCAATCTTTCTCGTGCATATACAACTTCATCAAAACAGTATATGCTAATCCTCGGGTAAAACGTCCATAATTAGGGTCACTGGGCACATAACTCGCAGGTAGCTCCAAAGCTGCTCTCAACTCTGTTTCAATAAATAAAACCGTTTCTTCTTTTGTCTTCCTGGGAATAATAATTTCAGTTCCAGTATTTTCCAATTCTTTCAAAGAAGCAATTTGGATAGGTCCATACAAATCGTACAACAAGTAAGCCAACCAACCACGAGCACAATGTAATTCAGCATTCAATTGCACCTTCTTTTCATCATTCATTGAAATATCCGCAATACGGTCTAACGTCAATGTCATTTTACTAATATCACGAACATACTTATAGTATTGGTTCAACCCAGAAGAGTTAGCCGTAAAGTTTACATTTAGAACATCCGGCCAATAAGAATCATTCCATTGGCAATCACCGATATCTGTTGTCATGTCAGTGGTAATCTGTACTCCGGTCCATGCGACATAAAAAAGATGATAAGAATTAAAAGGAGTATATGCCGCCGAAGTCACCAAAGCTTCTGCATCTTCTTCTGTTTTAGGAAAGATATTCGGATTAATTACATTGTACATCTCTGATTCGAGATTCGTACACGAAACCATTATCCAAAAAGCTACCAAGCTATATATTAATTTTCTCATTTTATCAGAATTATAATGTTTCACAATAGATTAAAATGTAATATCAATACCGATACTATAACTTCTCACATTGGGATAAGCCCAAGTTGAGTTATCTGTTTCAGGATCTAAACCACCATATGGAGTGATAACAAACGGATTATTTACATCTGCGTATACACGCAAATTGGACAACACATTCTTCTTAATTGGTAGATTGTATCCTAACGTTATGTTGCGACAGCGGATAAACCAGCTTTTCTGCTTATAGTAATCACCAATCCCCCAAGTACTCCTATCCTGGAAAAAGCCGGGACGAGTAGCATCTTGATTATCATGTGACCATACCTCCGATGCGGATTTAGGCATATTATAGCCCCGGTAGATGTTCACAATTCCTGTCATACCACTGGAACCTGTTAACCATAAGTCTTTATACGAACCATAATTTACCTTATCAAACTGACCATACATATAAATATTGAGGTCAAATCGTTTATAACGTAATGTATTATTAAATCCGAACAAATAGCCAGGATCGTCCGAACCATAGAAAACCTTATCTGCGTCATTCAGCTTACCATCCGGCTTTCCGCTTTTCTGTGGTTTGCCATCCTTATCCACTTTAATTGAGCCATCCTCATTATATATAAAGCCATCGATATCTTTAATCTTTACCTGCCCCGGAAGTGCACCCGGCATATGTGAAATACTTTCCCCTACCTGAACTAATCCGTCTGATAAAAATCCATAACTACCTCTCAAAGGCGCATGATAAATAGAATAAGCCGATGGTTTCCAACTTGAGTCACGTTCTTTCCACTTATCACGATAGAAAGAGAAGGTTAAATCCGTTGTCCAACTAAAATCACGTGTATTAATATTATTTGTATTTATCGTCAACTCTAATCCAGAACTTTGTGTTTTACCAATATTAGCAGCTATTTTATCAACTTCCTGATATGAAAGTAAAGTACGTTCACTCAACAAATCGGATATTACTTTATAAAAATACTCAGCCGTTACATTAATCTTTCCATTAAGAAAGCCTAAATCCAAACCCACATTCAATTCACGTGAAGTCTCCCACTTGATATCAGGATTACCAAGTTGACTCAGATATACTCCATTATATTCAGTTTCTGTATCTCCAAACGTATAGTTATTACCTACCTGATAATAACTGATTGCCCTGTTACCGATATTGGAATTACCAGTTTCACCATAACTAACACGAAATTTACCATTTGATAGTACATTGTTCAATGGTGTCATAAAAGATTCTTCAACAAAACGCCAACCCAAAGCTACTGAAGGAAAATAGCCCCAACGATGTTCCTTTGTAAAATTTGAAGCACCATCCGCACGTAATGTAGCTGTCAACAGATAACGGTCTTTAAAAGAATAGTTAAAACGTCCAAAGAAAGAAGCCATTTCATTACGTGAAGCAGAAGACCCCACACCCGGTTTAGGAGCATTACCTGCACCCAAATTATGATATAAGAAACCATCAATCAGAAAACGATTATTCGAACCGTCTAAAGATTCATCACTAAAAGACTGGAAAGAATACCCGGCAATTGCCCCAAAATCATGATCACCGATTTTTTTATTATATGAAGCTGTCAATTCCATCAGAAGGTCCAACTTATCATAGTGAGACACAGCCGCACTTCCTCCCTCTTTTTGTCCATACAAAGTAGTTTTTGGCAAATAAGTTTGACGTTCCATGTAGTTGAGATCCATACCGAAATTTGCTTTCAACTTTAAAGCTTTTATAGGCTCTGCCTCAACAAAAGCAGTCGCCAACAAACGGTCTTTCAAACTTTTATCCGTAATTTCAAGTAACGACACTGGATTAGGAAGAAAAGAAGCTGCACTATTAAGTACGTAGTCTCCATCTTCATCTTTAATTGGTAACAAAGGATTAAATTGTGCAGCTGAAACCATAATAGAAGCATTCTCATTCTGTCCGGCCCCCAACGGAACATTATCATACTCATTACGGGACATTGTCAAATTCACTCCCATCTTAATGAATTTACTGAGCTCTTGATCCAGATTGATTCGGAATGTATATCGATTCATCTCATTCTTTTTCACAACTCCCTTTTGCTTAAAGAAATTACCTGAAACCAAGTATTTTGTCTTTTCTGAACCACCGGTTATCGATATATTATGAGAAGTCTGAAAACCCATACGGGTAATTTTATCAAACCAATTAGTATCATTTGCTGGACTACTAATCTGATTGGGTGAATAAAGATCTTGGTAAGGAGTACTTGCTTCACTTTCTAATTTACCTCCATAAATACCAATTTTATTGATCCGCATCCATTCTTCTTTCTGATAACGGTTAGACTGAATCATAAAGTCAGATGCACTCAACATATCATAGGTTTTAGCCATACTCTGAACAGAAGCCGTACCAGAATATTGTACTTTAGGCGTACCACTTTTCCCTCGTTTTGTAGTAACAATAATTACACCATTTCCAGCACGTGCACCATAAATGGCTGTCGAGCTTGCATCTTTCAGGACCTCTATCGACTCAATGTCATTCGGATTGATAGAGCCAAGTATATTATCCTTATTTCCGTCTTCATAACGTCCGGTTGATAAACTTCCCGGGTCACTCACAGGAAAACCGTCTATAATAATCAGGGGATCATTTCCTGCAGCAGTTGAAGATGCAGCTCCACGAATACGGAAAGTTGACCCTCCACCCGGCTGGGCACTAACTGTGTTTACTTGCAATCCAGCAGCTTTACCTGCCAATGCATGACTTACCGTAGAGATTGTACTTAAGGGAGTATCATCCATCTTCACTGATGCTACAGCTCCGGTCAGGTCCTTTTTCTTCATAGTACCATAACCTACGACAACAACTTCATCTAAAGTTTTAGTATCTTCCTTCAGCGAGATAGTTAATTGATTCCGGTCTTTTACAGTTATATCTTGCTGTATATATCCAATATATGTAACCTGTAATACTGCGTTATCCGGCACTTCTAACTCAAAATCTCCATTGAGATTGGTAATTACTCCTGTTGTCGTACCTTTTACTAATACATTTGCTCCGATAATCGCCTCGCCACTGGCATCTTTTACAACTCCTTTCACTTTCTTTACCTTTGAAGCAGGCTTTTGCTCCACCGGCACAATAACGATGTAGTTGCCGTTCTTTTTGTATGTATAACCCGTATCTTTCAGGATGGTTGCCAATATCTCCAGGACTTCAGTTTCTTTCTGGTTTAACGAAACCTTACGAGAGACGTTCAGGTGTGAATCATTATAAGCGATTTTATACTTCGAAGATGCTTCGATCTTCTCAAACGCTTGTTTCAATGATACTGTTCCATCCCGAAACGTAACTTTCTGGGCATGTACTTGCAGAGAACCCGCCAACATCAAACCAAGGCAAAAGGTTGCCACTCGGATTGATCGATTTTTGTTCATAATATTATTTTTTTTAGTTAAACAATAGCCGTCCTTTGGCGACTTTTACAATAGGACAGTCTGTTATTTAACTACACCCAACGATAAAATGTTAACAAAAGCTAATATTTAAAATCTTATTCGATATAAATATCTTTCCCCTCTATCTGATATTCAAGTCCCGGAATCATTTCTTTGATCAGCATCATTACATTTTCTATCGACTCATTAGGATAAAAATGAATAGTCAGATTATTGGATTGATAAATAGAAGTCTGTAAATGTACCTGAACCGAATAGGCGCGTTCTAAGGTCTGCATCACTTCTTTAAACGGACTACTACTAAAATACAAACCTCCATCTCTCCAGTCAGAATAATCAGAAGCTTTTACCCGTTTTCGCTCTATATGTCCAGTAGACGGGATATAAACGATTTGATCATCAGGCTCCAGTAAATAGGATGAATTGGAACGATTCAGCAACATACGAATGGATCCTTCTTCCAAAGTTGTCACGACCTTATCGATATTAGGATAAGCATTTATATTGAACTCCGTACCGAGTACACTGATTGAAATAGAGTTCGTTTTCACAATGAAAGGACATTCTTTATTTTTCGTTACTGAGAAATAACCTTCACCGGCCAGATAAACTTCACGTTCATCTCCAATGAACGAAGATGGATAAACCAACAGAGAACCGGAATTGAGCCAAACTTTCGATTGATCGGGTAAGATAATTTGTTCCCTCTTCCCATTATTAACATAGTATTGGATGAAGGTCACATTACTGAGTTCATTCTTGATAGTAAGAGTTTCTGTATATAAATAAGCAGAACCGAATAAAAGCAATAGAGGGATGATGATAGATGCAGCAACCCAAGTCCACCGGGGAATACGGAAACGCGGAGAGTCCGCTTCCAACTTCACAGAGCTTCCTCCAATCTGTTGTTCCAGCTTCTCAAACGCTCTTAATGTTTCGTGTTCATCCCCTTCCGGGAAACCGATCTGTTCCCAAATACCAGACAAAGCCTCCTCTTTCTCTTGCTTGCTGTTTGTGTCGGTTAATCGTTTATACACTCTCCCCGCCACCTCTTCCGATGCCGGATGATGGAAAAAGTAAGTGATTATATTTTTTAAATAACTCATTCTATTAGTAATTTATAATAGGACGTATAAATCCGAGTTTATCCCTAACCGTATTAACATAAATAGAGAAAAATAAAGAGTAACAAAGCATTTTTCAGTTCTTTCAATGCCAGGTTAAGATGGTTCTCAACTGTTTTTTTACTTATCTGCAACTTTTCCGCTATTTCTGCATTGGTAAGCCCAGCCTCCCGGTTTAACCGGAAAATCGTTTGCCGTTGAGGAGGCATGTTCTCTACCACCATATCAATCAATAATTGCAAATCTTTGGCAACTAACTCTTCGTAAGGTGTAGTATCCGTAGACTCTTCCACTGAATCAGCCCTTTGATCATCCTGACGATTCTGCCTGGAACGCAAATAATTGAAAGTTGTATTTTTAGTCAAAACATACAGATAAGTACCAAAGACTTCCACTTCACGAAATCGTTCCCGATGGGTCCACAGCTTAAGAAAAACCTCTTGTGCCAAATCTTCCGTTTCACTCTCTGATTTAACCAATCCCATAATAAAAGAGCGCACCTTTGGATAATAACGCACAAACAATGTCTTAAACGCTATATGGTTTCCTTGTGAGAATTGGACGACCAGCAATTTTTCATCTGCGATTTCAGAATGCATTATTATACCTCGCTTAAAAGATTAACTTAGACAAGTATCAGATTATATATCAATACGCTGACAAAAATAACAAAAAAAGCTTAATATAAAGATGTTATAAGTTGTTTTTTCCGGAAAATGCCCTACAGAGCCACAAGTTCACCTCTGTCATTTACAATCATCATCAAGCCTTCAGTCTCATCACGAAGCAGCTCCCCTTACCCAATTCGCTCTGCACGGTCAACGTACCTCCATGTGCTTCTACAAAGTCTTTTGAGATAGACAATCCTAAACCACTCCCCTGCACCTTGGTGCCCGGCACACGGAAATAACGATCAAAAATACTTTGGTGATATCGCGGATCAATACCCTTCCCAAAGTCCTGGACATAGAGTTCGATATACTCTTCTTCACGCCGTGCACCAATCACCACCCGTCCATTCTCTTTAGAATAGCGGATTGCATTGCTCAAAAGATTAGTAAGCACCCAAGCTATCTTTTCACTATCCACAAATAACTTAGGTATCTTCTCTTCAGGGTACTCCACTTCTATCTGTATATTGAATTTATCGGCCTGTACCTGATTGGCCTTAATGGCATATTCAATCAGTTCGATAGGTTTTGTAATTTTCGGCATCATCTGAAGTTTACCGGCTTCCACCTGAGTCATATTCAGTAATTCTCCGGTAATATCAAGCAAACGTTGGCTGTTATCCTTTATATTCTTTGACAGCTGTTCTTGTTCTCCATTCAGAACTCCTACCCTCTTGTCCTCCAATAGCTGAAGGCTCATCATAATGGCAGAAATGGGGGTCTTCAGTTCGTGAGAAATAGTGGAAATGAAGGTTGTTTTTGCCGAATCGAGTTCCTTAAATTCTGTGATATTTTTCAGCAAAATGACGTCTCCCAAATTACGGGCTTCTCCTTTTTCTGCCTCTGCATTCTCAATCGGGATATAAGAAGCCTGGAAATAACTTTCTTTATTATCCGCATAGATTTTCAAGGGTTCATTCTTTTCGCCGGGAGTCACCAGTTCACGTATCAGTCTGCGCAGCAGATCATTCTTCAAAGAAAGTTCCTCAGCCGAGTGTCTAATCACATTCTCACGCTTCATATTGAGCACATTCAGTGCTTCATTATTAATAAAAAGAATTTCCCGTTCGGTATTCAGCCCGATAATCGGTTCATGGATACTATTGACTACAGCCTCAAGAAATTTTTTTGCAGAAAGAATATCAGCTAACGTACTATCACGATATTCTGTCAGTTTCTCTGCCATACGATTAAAACTATCGGAAACCTCCCTGAATTCTTCATACCCCTTCATATCCAATCTCTTTTCATAATTATGATTGGCTATTTCCAGAATTCCACGAGTCAGTTCCTTTACCGGTCTATTAATGGAGCGGGGTAGCCAAATAAGCAGAACCAACCCCGTCAAGATACAAATACCACCCGTTATGGAAATCCATAAAAGAGCACGTTCCAGAGCAGGCATAGCAACCGGACTGTCGGGTTCCGTAGCCGTCAAAATCTGAAGATTAACCACTGAAAGTGTTACCAGTAAAATGATCATTCCGGCCAATATTCCGATGCCGAAAAGTAATTTGGTTTTTATATTCATAATCGATAATGAAACTAAATCATTTTTTATGCAAGTATAATCAAATCTACGTTCGCTTGTGCCAGATTATTTAAAAATCTGCGATATTTCAATATTCCGCACACAGCGCCGGGCAATCGGAGGAAAGGGGAACCCATACAAACAGTGGATATTTGTTTCTCTTTGCAAACCTGTACAATGCTCTGCAATACATCTCTCGACTGCACCTGCACCACTTCTCCCCCCAACTCTGTCACCAGTTTGAAATGATTCAACAAATGACGCTGACTGGCCAGATCGATACGCTCCATGCTCTCTCTGGGAGTCTGTACATAGAGTGCAACAAACGAGGTGTTGTATCGGGTAGCCAGACGGGCTGCTTTCCGTATAATACGTCGGGGAGCCTTTTCCTGACTACTGATGCAAGCCATAAATTTTTCATGACGAACCCCAAGACCAATACTCATCACAACTTCATTTTCCACTTTCTTCTCTACTCGCAATGCGACCTCTTTCAAGGCTAATTCACGGAGTTGCAAAATGTTTTCAGTCTTAAAAAAGTTATTGAGTGCGGTCTGAATCTTCTCCGGTTTATATATCTTCCCCGCTTTAAGCCTGGTAATCAGTTCTTCGGCTGTGAGATCAATATTCACAACCTCGTCAGCCTCTTGCAGTACGCTATCGGGAATACGTTCCCGAACTTCAATGCCTGCTATATCCTGCACTTCTTCGTTCACACTCTCAATGTGCTGGATATTGACTGCCGAAATCACATTAATGCCTTCATCGAGCAATGTCATCACATCCTGCCAACGTTTCTCATTTAGACTTCCCTCCACATTGGTATGTGCCAGTTCGTCCACTATCACAATTTCGGGATGAATACGGATAATTGCCTCCAAGTCCATTTCCTCAAGCTCTTTCCCTTTATAAAACAGTTTCCTACGCGGAATAACCGGCAAGCCTTCCAATACAGCTTCCGTCCCGGCACGCCCATGTGTTTCAATATATCCTATCCGGACATCTACTCCACTATCAATCAAATCATGTGCTTCCTGAAGCATCCGGTAAGACTTGCCTACACCGGCAATCATACCGATGTAAACCTTGAACTTACCACGACGTGATCTCTTGATCAAATCGAGGAAATGCTGTACACTCTCTTCTCTATCCATATTTATTCATTTTTTATACTGCATAACCCGTAACAGTATCACTACTGCTACGGGCCGGCTAACAACTTCATGAGTTTTTAAGTTATATCTGATTTCACGGTTTTAAAGTGATACCAAACACCAAATGTGCATCTTCCATACGAGGATTCCAAACAACCTGTGCAAATATAGGCAAAGCAAACGTATCATTGAATCTAATCCGGGTAGTTCCTTTCAAAGCAACATTGGTCACAGCGAATCCATCACAATTGTACTGAGGAGCCGCATAAGGGACAATACCGCAAGTTGCGTTCAGATCTACCATCTTTACACAGAAAGGATAATTGAACTCGAGATAAGACGAGTAATTCTGTTTGCCTTCCGCATTCTTATCTTGTCCGGCAAACATGGTATACCATGCTATAGATAAAGGAAACTTTTCAGACTGGATGGCATAAGTAAGTCCTGCTTCAAAATGGTGAGCGGTTTCATGACTTTTAAAATTAAAGTATTTACGTGCTCCCTGTCCTGCCCACCATAAATCTGCAACTGAAAAAGTCAATCCGGAATTGCCTAAAGTATAAGCAGCAGTCAGATCTATCTCTTTGGCAGCAGCTCCGGCCGAAGCGGAAGTCCCGTCAAAATCTGTAGATCCCCATGCTGTCAGCGAAAAACCTCCGGTACTGAAACTCAGGGTCGGCTGAATGCTGGCCCCTGTCTGATACATTCCACGCCAGATGTAAGAACTTACCAGATCGCCCTGAATATTGAACTGTTGAGCATTTGCATTTATGCCTCCCCAACAACACATAGTCACAAGTGCCAGTGATGTTAAAATCGTGTTTTTATTTATAATATTTCTCATATTCATTTCCTGTTTACCTTTGTCTCTTCAAGAGCTATATTCAATTTTAATACATTTACTTTCTCGGTTCCGAATATCCCTAACAATGGTTTCTCCGCTGCCTTATCTACAATATTTCTGACTTCCTCTACATCCATACCACGTGCCTGAGCAACTCTTTTCACCTGCACATAAGCACTTTGAAGAGTGATGTCGGGATCCAGTCCCGAACCACTGGCCGTCACCATTTCGGCAGGCACATCTTTACGAGACAAGTATGGATGGTGAACCAGGAAAGTGTCGATACGTGATTTCACTTCTGCCAGATATTCCGGATTGGTAGGCCCTTTATTACTACCAGATGAACTGGTTGCATCATAACCGTCACCTGCACATGAAGGGCGTCCCCAAAAGTAAATATCCTCCGTAAATTTTTGTCCGACATTGGCGGCACCGACCACTTTACCGTTCAATGTCACCACCTCCGCATTACCCTGATTGGGACCGGCTACCCGAGCAAACAACCATAACACGAGAATATAGAACACTGAGAAGAATACACAAAACACAAGCGTTATCTTGATAGATTTTAATAATGTTTTCATTGTTTGAATATTTAGAAGAATAAACTGACTACCAAATCGATTAACTTGATTCCGACAAAAGGAACTATCACCCCTCCTAACCCATAAATCAGCAGGTTACGACGAAGTAGCGCCGATGCTCCGATCGGTTTATACTGTACTCCTTTCAAAGCCAATGGAATTAAGATCGGAATAATAATAGCATTGAAGATAACAGCCGAAAGGATCGCACTTTCCGGACTGTGCAGATTCATGACATTAAGTGCACCGAGTTCTGGAATAGCCACCATAAACAGGGCAGGTACAATAGCAAAGTATTTGGCCACATCGTTTGCAATAGAGAAAGTTGTTAACGTACCGCGAGTCATCAGCAGTTGCTTTCCGATTTCCACAATCTCTATCAACTTCGTCGGATCGTTATCAAGGTCGACCATATTACCGGCTTCCTTGGCCGCCTGGGTACCACTGTTCATTGCCACACCGACATTAGCCTGTGCCAGAGCAGGAGCATCATTCGTTCCGTCGCCCATCATAGCCACCAACTTACCTGACTGTTGTTCCTTACGGATATATTCCATCTTATCTTCGGGTTTTGCCTCAGCGATGAAATCATCTACTCCTGCCTTCTCTGCAATGTATTTAGCGGTCAGGGGATTGTCACCGGTCACCATCACCGTTTTCACTCCCATCTTTCTCAAGCGCTCAAAACGCTCCTGAATTCCCGGTTTGATGATATCCTGCAACTCAATAACCCCTGTTACCTTCTGGTCGACACACACTACCAGCGGTGTACCGCCATTACCCGAAATTTCAGCTATCACTTCTTCTATTTCTTTCGGAAATTTATTTCCTGCAGCCTCCGTTATTTTACGGATTGCATCGAAAGCCCCTTTACGGATTTGTGTACCATCGGACAAATCAACCCCCGAACATTTGGTTTCGGCAGTGAACTGAATCATGCGTGCACCGGTCGTATTAAGACTCCGCATGCGTACCCCCGATTCACGTCCTAACTCTACGATGGACTTACCTTCAGGCGTTTCATCCGAGAGGGAAGCCAGCAGACAGGTCGTAATAAACTCACGCGGACCGACTCCCGGTGCCGAATGGAATTTTGTCGCTCTACGATTACCAATCGTAATGGTACCCGTTTTATCTAACAGCAGAGTATCAATGTCACCTGCCGTCTCAACAGCCTTACCCGATTTCGTAATCACATTGGCACGCAGTGCACGATCCATACCGGCAATACCGATTGCAGAAAGCAGTCCCCCGATAGTAGTCGGAATCAAACAGACAAACAGAGAAAGAATAGCTGCGATCGAGATGGCCGTTCCAGGATGCTCAAGACTGGTATAATCAGCAAACGGAATCAGAGTGACGCAAACGATGACAAACACAAGTGTAAAACCGGCCAACAGAATGGTCAAAGCTATCTCGTTCGGTGTCTTTTGTCGGCTGGCACCTTCTACCAAAGCAATCATTTTGTCGAGAAAACTTTCACCGGGCTGTTGTGTCACCAATACCTTGATGTGATCCGAAAGCACTTTAGTTCCACCGGTCACCGAACTCTTATCTCCACCTGCTTCACGAATCACAGGAGCAGATTCACCGGTAATGGCACTTTCATCAATCGAAGCCAATCCTTCGATAATCTCTCCATCGGCAGGAATCGTATCGCCTGCCTCACACACAAAAATATCTCCCTTTTTCAGCATTGAACTGCTCACCGTCTGAATCTTGTCACCCATCACCAGTCTGGCAGGAGTTTCCTCACGTGTCTTACGCAGGCTATCCGCTTGTGCTTTGCCACGGGCTTCGGCTATCGCTTCGGCAAAGTTGGCAAACAACAAAGTGATAAACAAAATCAGGAATACACACAAATTATATCCGAAAGCACCATACTCCGGAGTGAACAGAGAGAACACCGTCACCACCAACATAATAAGGGTAACTATCTCTACTGTAAACATGATCGGATTCTTTACCATCATTCGCGGATTTAACTTCACAAACGATTGCTTGATACTTTCCATTACTTGCTCCTTTTGAAACATAGAAGCTGACATTTTATTTTTCATAACTATATTATCCTGCTATTCTTATAAACTTAAATGTTCGGCAATCGTACTTAATGCATGCACAGGGAAGAAAGACAAGGCTGCAACGATAAAGATAACAGCGAAAGTCATCATGGCAAAAGTCGCAGTATCCGTTTTCAATGTACCGGCACTTTCGGGAATAAACTTTTTCTGTGCCAAAAGTCCCGCAATGGCTACCTGACCGATAATTGGAATAAAACGGCTCAGGATAAGCACAATCCCACATGTCCAGTTCCAAAAGTAAGTATTATCACCCAACCCCTCAAAACCGGAACCATTGTTGGCTGCCGAAGAGGTATATTCATAGAGTTGTTCGCTGAGCCCGTGGAAACCGAGGTTATTCAACCAGCCTCCTTCACTCTCTACAAAATCGGGATGATGTGTATAAACGTAACTTGAAATGGCAGTAAACACAAGGATAACAAACGGATGGAGCAAAGCAACGAGAGTTGCAATCTTCATCTCCCGAGCTTCTACCTTCTTTCCCAGAAACTCAGGTGTACGTCCCACCATCAAGCCACTGATAAACACGGCCATAATAATGAAGGTATAATAATTCATCCATCCGACACCGACACCACCAAACCAAGTGTTAATCTGCATATTCAGCATTTCGACCATTCCACTAAGCGGCATAGTCGAATCGTGCATGCCATTGACTGATCCGTTAGAGGTAACCGTTGTAGTAACACTCCACAATGCTGTGGCTCCGGCCCCAAGCCTTACCTCCTTGCCTTCCATCGCACCATGATCCTGAGTAACTCCCATCTCATCGATACGTGGATTACCTCCCATTTCCTGCTGAACATTAATGAAAACTCCGGCCAGATAAGCAAACAGCATCACTCCAAAGATGCTATATCCTAACTTTCTGCGATTGGTATAGAAGCCCAAAGCCAACGCCATTGCCATCGGAATGATCAAGATTGACCAGCATTCAACCATATTAGTCAGATAAGTAGGGTTCTCCAGCGGATGTGAAGAATTAACCCCGAAATAACCGCCACCATTGGTTCCCAGTTGTTTAATAGGAATAATTGCAGCCGCAGGTCCTTGCGATACCATCTGTTCCTGTCCTTCCAGGGTAGTCACCTTCATCTTACCATCAAATCCCATCGGTGTTCCCTGCAAAATCAGGACGAAACCGACAATCAACGAAAGGGGTAATAAAATACGTGTACAGCTTATCACCAGGAAATGCCAGAAGTTACCTATTGTTCTGGTGGATTTGGCAGCCATACTTTTCATGATACCGGCCATAGCGGCCATCCCCGTAGCAGCAGTGATAAATTGGAACAGCATAATAACGAACAGCTGGGTAAAATAAGTCAATCCGCTCTCGCCACTATAATGTTGCAAATTGCAGTTTACCATGAAACTGATGCAGGTATTGAATGCTTGATCGGGTGTCTGAGGTCCGTTACCATCGGGATTGAGTGGCAGCCAACCTTGTGATACCAGCAGTACCATTCCCCATACAAACCAGAAGGCATTCAAAATCAACAAGGCTTTGAGAAACTGTTTCCAATTCATCTCCTCTTGCGGATTTATACCGCATATCTTATAAATCACTCGCTCTACAGGAGCCATAAAGTCCGACCAAGTCTTCTCTCCCATATAAACCCGGGCTATGTAACGTCCCAACGGATAAGCTAATACCACCATTAGGACGATTTGCACCGTCACTCCTAAAATTTCTGTATTCATTGCTTTACTTCCAATTAAAACTTCTCGGGCCGAATGAGCACATACGCCAAATAGCCGAAAAGTGTAATACTTATTACAAATAGTGTTGTGTACATAAACTTAATTCTCCTCTCTCTTTAAATTGTTTCAAACCAATCGACACATTTCCAAAACAGCCAGAAGCAGACGATGCCGCTCAACAGGCAGAAAATAAATGAAACTGTTATTCCCATGTTCTTTACCTTTTAATTAGAATGTTTATATTTCTGTTTTACCTGAAACAATTAATGCCAAATGTGTGCCAAAAATGAAGAGAGTTAGTATAATCAACTAACATACAGACAGATAAAACAAATAGGGTATCCTCGTCAGTGCAAGGATACCCTATCATTTTGAAAAGGTATGTTTTATTTTGAAAGGGAGAAAAGCATAAACCCGGACAAGCAAGTATATTCCTGTCCGCTCAACTGCCAAGTTTATATTCTTCTATTTTCCGATATAAGGTAGTTAATCCGATTTTCAGCAAACGTGCCGCTTCAGTCTTATTCCCTTTGGTATGCTCCAATACCCTGGCAATATGCCTGCGTTCCATGGCTGAAAGTTCGAAGCTGCCCGGCATTCCTTCATCAGACTTTTCATAATGGCTGTTCTGTATTTCAAGCGGAAGGTCGTCTACATCCAGACAATCACCCTCACAGACAATCAGACTTCGTTCGATGGCATTACGCAATTCGCGGATATTGCCTTTCCACGGTTGTTGACATAAAGCCTCAAGATAAGCAGACGTAATAGTACCCACCGGATGTGAAAGCTTCTCCGAGAAAGAACGGACAAACGATTCAGCCAAAATCTTAATATCCCCCGTACGTTCACGCAAAGGCGGAAGATGTACCTGAAATACAGAAAGGCGATAGAACAAGTCCTCACGGAAGCGTCCGGCTGCTATCTCAGCAGGTAAATCCCGATTCGTAGCAGCAATGATGCGTACATTGATGCGGGTAGGCTTCGTATCTCCTATCTTGATATATTCACCGGTTTCGAGGATGCGCAATAGTTTGGCCTGCAATTCAAAAGCCATCTCACCAATCTCATCCAAAAAGATTGTTCCATTGTTGGCTTCCTCAAAAAGCCCCTTCTTATCTTTCAACGCACCGGTAAACGAACCCGCCTTATGCCCAAACATTTCACTCTCCAGCAACTCTTTACTGAATGAAGAGCAATTGACCGCTACAAAATTCTGCTGCGACCGCTTGCTGTTATAATGTATCGACTGGGCAAAGACCTCCTTTCCGGTCCCTGTTTCACCTGTCAGCAACACAGGGACATCAGTCACTGATACTTTACGTGCCAGTGACACCGCTTCTTTCAATGCCTTCGATTCGCCAAGTATAGTGTCAAACGAATACATCAGTCCGACTTTTTTCTCAAGCTTATCCAAACGGATATTCATTCGCGCTTTCTCTACAGCACGACTAATGAGAGGAATGATCTTATTATTATCATCTCCTTTTGTAATGTAATCGAAAGCTCCGTTCTTAATGGCCTGCACACCGTCGGGTATATTACCATGAGCCGTCAGCAGGATGATTTCTACTCCGGGTGCTTTTTTCTTTATTTCCGTCACCAGGTCTACCCCGTTTCCATCCGGAAGAAATACGTCACACAAAGCCACGTCGGGCATTTGAAGTTCCAATTGTCTGAGCGCTGCCTTGCAATCGCCGGCCTGGCACACTTCATAACCTTCAAGTTCCATCATACGGGCCAGCAGACCACGAATCTGAACTTCGTCATCTATAATCAGAATTTTACTCATGTCTGATAAGTTAAAATGTGAACGGTAAAAAACAGGGTGTGCAAATATAATGGTTTTCTACTACAATGCAAATGATCGGGCTGTGGAAAAAAACAACCTTCAATGGCATATACTTTGATCTTTCATTCATGACATAGTCCCTGAAAATTCGTCTAATCTGCCTTACAAATAGTACAGCAGCGCTTTCAACGGGTAAGATACAGCCGGAACAGGTACTTATATTCCCTCCCATTTTGATAAAAACAACCTAAAATGGAAAGGGGTAACGAACAAAGAAAATATATCGTATAACTCAAAAACAAAAAAATGAAGATCTACAAATTCGGTAATATTCCCACTGGTTCAATCCGGGGAATGCAGGAAATGCTCCAACTGGTCAACGACAGTACACCCAAAATAATCGTTCTATCTGCCCCTACAGAAACTACGGAGCATCTAACGAAAATAGCAGCACATCTTTTCAGCAGAGATACAGAACGGGCGCATGACGAAATAAGCAAACTGGAATTCAGATTCATTGATTTCGCTAACGAACTATTCAACGACAAGTCGATCAAACAACAAGCTGTTGACTCCATCATCGACCGCTTCCGTACCCTATGGAACTTTACCCGGCAACGTTTTACATCGGTCGATGAAAAAGACATATTGTCGCAAGGAGAATTTATAAGCAGCATGCTGTCCGGCCTTTATCTGAAAGAACGGGGAATCAATAATCTATTGCTTAACAGTCTTGACTTTATGCGACTGACTCCGGAAGGAGAACCTGACTTGGAATACATCAGTAAAAAACTGCACACATCCATGGAAGACAACAAACACATCAACGTGTTTCTTACCCAAGGACACCTCTGCCGGAATGCTTATGGCGAAACCTGTTTTCTCAAGCCGGGTGGAGACGATGCTTCTGCCACATTAATCGGAGCCGCCCTACGGGCCGAAGAAATACGGCTATGGACAGGTGGTAATGGCATACACAGTTGTGATCCGCATTTCGTGAAACATCCGGCCATGGTTACACAACTCAGTTTCGACGAAGCCGAACGATTCGCCCATTGCGGAGGAACGGGATTCGATCCCTGCTGCATTTTCCCGGCAAGAGAAAGCAATATACCGATACGCCTGTTCTATTCAATGGATCCCACGGAAAAGGGTACTCTGATTTCACACATACAGAGCGGAGAAAGTATAAAAACCATTACTGCCAGAGACGGTATTTGTTACATCAGATTCCAGTCGAACCGGACATTGCGCCCCTACTTGTTCATCAGCAAGATATTCGATGTTTTTGCAAAATACCACACTCCCCTGTGTCTTTTTACTTCGTCCAGCTCGGATGTATCCGTCGCCATCAATGATAAAGAACATCTACCAAATATCCTGCATGAGCTTTCGCGATACGCAACTACGGTAGTAAAGGACCGTATGTGCATCCTGTCGGTCATTGGAAACATACAATGGCAATATACCGGATTGGAAGCCCGAATCCTAAACGCTCTGACAGCCATCCCGATTCGGATGATTTCTTATGGTAGTAATAATAACGACGTTTCTCTTGTTATCAAAGCAGAAGATAAGAAAGAGGCATTACAACTACTGAACGACACCCTGTTTAAGCCTTCAGCTACAATGGTCTCTCATACATGTGCTCCGACATTAAACCGCAGTAAGTGGAACAACACGGACAAACCATCTTTTCTTCTGAAGAAAAGTTGACTAATATAGGGATATTGAGAATACGAATATCCTCATGTCTGTCCACAGATAATAACGAGATAAAAGAGCCGTCTTTTAAATCAACCGTATCTCAGTAAGATAAGAGAGTGGATGCCGGATAATTTCCTGTACGTCCCATGAACCTTTTAAAGCCTATAAACGTTTATTTCCAAAGGAAACTATTTTAAAACGAAAACATATTCAAATGAAGATCATTATTATTGGAGGCGTAGCAGGAGGAGCTACTACTGCAGCCCGTATCAGACGTTCGGACGAAACAGCGGAAATCATCTTGTTGGAAAAAGGAAAGTACATATCTTATGCCAACTGCGGACTGCCTTATTATATAGGAGACATCATCAAAGAGCGGGAGAAGTTATTTGTACAGACCCCCGAAGCCTTCGGAGTACGTTTCAGGGTGGACGTGCGTACCGAGAATGAAGTTATTTTTATCGACCGGAAGAAAAAGACAGTGACCGTCCGCCTTAAGAGTGAAGACACTTACGAAGAAAGTTATGACAAACTGTTAATATCCACCGGAGCATCTCCTGTACGCCCACCATTACCGGGCATTGACTCCACCGGTATCTTTACTTTGCGGAATGTAGCAGACACCGACCGCATTAAAGCATACGTCAACAGTCGGCCTCCCCGCCGGGCTGTCGTGATCGGGGCCGGATTCATCGGACTGGAAATGGCAGAAAACCTGCATGCACTGGGAGCGCAAGTATCTATTGTCGAGATGGGCAACCAAGTGATGGCACCTATTGACTTTTCAATGGCAGCACTGGTTCATCAACATTTGATGGAGAAGGGTGTCAACTTATACCTGGAACAAGCTGTCGCATCATTTGAGCAAGCAGGCAAAGAAGTGAAGGTAGTCTTCAAGAACGGACAATCCATCCTGGCGGATATCGTGATTCTATCTATCGGAGTGCGCCCGGAGACAACGTTGGCAAGGGCTGCCGAACTTGCGATCGGTGAAGCGGGAGGTATCGCAGTAAATGATTATTTGCAGACTTCCGACGAGTCGATCTATGCCATCGGTGATGCCATTGAATTCCGCCATCCCATTACGGGCAAACCTTGGCTGAACTATCTTGCCGGACCCGCCAACCGACAGGGACGTATTGTTGCCGACAACCTGCTGGGTGCACAGATTCCTTATGAAGGAGCCATCGGCACCTCCATCGCAAAAGTATTCGACATGACAGTAGCCTCAACCGGACTTCCGGGAAAGCGGTTAAAGCAAGCGGGCATTGTATATGCATCTTCAACCACTCATCCGGCCTCGCATGCAGGATACTATCCGGACGCTATGCCGATGAGTATCAAAATAACCTTCGATCCCCAAACAGGCAAGTTGTATGGCGGTCAAATTGTGGGGTATGACGGCGTGGACAAACGAATTGACGAACTTTCTCTTGTCATCAAACACGAGGGAACGATCTATGACCTGATGAAAGTAGAGCAAGCGTATGCACCTCCTTTCTCCTCGGCAAAGGACCCTGTAGCCATCGCCGGTTATGTAGCCGAAAACATCATCCTCGGCAGAGTAAAACCCGTATACTGGCGCGACCTGAGAGATATCGAACTGAAAGATGTGTTCCTGCTGGATGTGCGTACACCGGACGAATTTGCATTGGGTTCACTACCCGGGGCAGTAAATATACCATTGGATGAAATACGTGACCGTATTGCTGAACTTCCTTCGAACAAGCCAATCTACACCTTCTGCGCCGTAGGGCTGAGAGGATATCTTGCTTACCGCATCCTGATCCAGCACGGTTTCAAAGAAGTATATAACCTCTCCGGCGGATTGAAGACCTATCGAGCCGCTACCGCTCCTATCATCTTGCACGAAAATGAAGAAACAAACGACACGCCTTCTGCGCAAGACAGCCCGGTGAAACCTTCTGTAGCAGTTGAGGCACCTCAAACTACACCAGCTGCAAATCCTAAGACAATCCGAGTGGATGCCTGCGGATTACAATGTCCGGGCCCGGTCCTAAAGATGAAGAAAACAATGGATACGCTTGTTCCGGGCGAGAGAGTGGAAATTGTGGCTACAGACCCGGGATTCTCGCGGGATGCTGCCGCATGGTGCAACTCTACCGGAAATAAATTTATCTCCAAGGATAGTACCGGAGGGAAATCGGTAGTAGTCATTGAGAAAGGCGAACCCCAGGCTTGTAACCTGACCACGACATGTGACAGCAAAGGTAAAACTCTGATTATGTTCAGTGACGACTTGGACAAGGCACTTGCCACTTTCGTCCTGGCCAACGGCGCAGCTGCCACCGGACAAAAAGTAACTATCTTCTTTACTTTCTGGGGACTGAATGTGATTAAGAAATTGCATAAGCCAAAAGTGGAGAAAGACATTTTCGGCAAGATGTTTGGTACAATGCTCCCATCCAGTTCGCTGAAACTGAAACTTTCTAAAATGAGCATGGGAGGTATGGGTGGAAAAATGATGCGATACATCATGCACCGGAAAGGCATCGACTCACTGGAATCTCTGCGGCAGCAGGCTCTGGAGAACGGAGTGGAGTTTATTGCTTGCCAAATGTCGATGGATGTGATGGGAGTAAAACGTGAAGAGTTGCTTGATGAAGTTACGGTAGGCGGAGTAGCCACTTATATGGAACGTGCCGATAATGCTAACATCAATCTGTTTATTTAATAAAGAAGTATGAATACAATATGTAAGATGCGCGATATCTACAAAGCACTCTCCATTTTCGAAACGGCATTTGAAGAGGTGTATGGAATATCGCTGAACGAAGCAATGGTGCTATGTGCGTTGCGCGAAGCCGGAAAGGAAATTACCTCGACTGCTATAGCCGAACGAACGGAAATGGCTCCGTCGCATACGTCGAAAGTCATCCGTGCGGTAGAAGATAAAGGACTCATCCGACGGGCATTGGGTGAAGTAGACAAACGCCAGATGTACTTCAGTCTCACAGAGGCAGGCAAGAAGCGTTTAAACGAACTGGATCTGGACAAAGTAGAGATACCGGAAATGTTAAAACCTCTGATATAAGTTTGTAACATCAGAGATCACCACAGATTACACAGATTATCACAGATCACCTATACAGACAGGCATCCATTTGACCTTCATCTGTACAGGCTTGTGTAATCTGTGGTGAAAACACCTCCGTAACTTTTCTATTCATCTACAAAGGGGCAAAAATGGGGTCACTCTTCCAACCACTTCTTTATCAACCCGATGGCTTCTTCTTTCTCTTTTTGAGGCAAAGTGTGAATACGAGCCATATGGCTACCCTTCGGCTGTACAAACACATGAATATTCTTTTTTCCCTTCAGCCAGGTGACTCCGGCTGCTGTCCACGGATCATACTGCCCATAAATAAAAATCATTTTCGGATCATTCTCTTTCAGAAAACGGGTTATCTTGTAACTCAGAGTCTCGTCAAATTCCATATCTGCAAGCTCTTCGGGGATCATCAAACGGCGAAGATAGTCTTTACTTGTTCCAATTGAAAGATACTCCCGGAACGGACGAATATCATATCCATAATATCCCAATTCACGTGCCGCCTGGACAAAGAACGAAGTATTAGATCCCTCTTTCACAAAATAGGACGGTGTACTGATAGCAACCAAATGATCGAACAGCTCTTTGTCTGAAGCAGAAACTGACGGAATCCGGCTGACCGGAGTACCCCACTGCCAAAGTGAAAAAGAATACTCAAGCACCGTATAATCATAAATGTCCTCTACAGGCGCACGGAACTGCAACTTCCTCACCGAGCAGTATTTTTTAAAGTGAGGCAGTAAAGCAGCTTTACGCTTCAATACCTCCATCTGGAAATCTTCCACCTTTTGACGATCATCGGGCATAGCTACTGTTCGCAGAAAAGGCTCATGGCGCCCATCTTCGACCGAACGGCAAAGTGGAGCCACATAAGGAACCGTAATATCTATATCATCCGGAAAGTAAGTACGATAAAGCATCGCTGTCTGTCCTCCTTTACTGATTCCGGTAGCAATCCATTTTCCCGGATAAATGGAACGAAAAGCCTCACGAATAGCATGCAGATCCCTGGCAGAATTCCAGGCTGTCAGATACTTCCAGTCTTTCGGTTTAGGGGTCGATTCAAGGAAATAGCGATGTTCTACTGCAATGATATTGGTATTGAACAGCTTAGACAGTTCCTCGTAATATCCGGGATTCAGGGAACGAGCAGCTCCGTAGCCTTCAGTTACCATCAGTGTCGGCCGGTCATATCCCACATGCGCAACGATAACCCGCTGGCTGAAAGATCCTTTTTCGGGATGACTATGATCTAATGGCTGTTTGAAACGTAACAAATACTTTTCCGCAAAGAGAGAGGTCTCTAACGATTGGGTACGGATGATAAGGGTAATTGTATTCAACTTCGTCAGCAAATCCGACTTTGCTGATAAAGGAAGAGTCATGGACAGCAAAAGAATGAAAAGGGAAAGTGTCTGCCAGATGCGTAGGTTCTTCATATTTATTTTGGTTTTAATTTTGTACAAAGATAGATCTTTCACCAAAGCCTCCAAGTAATCATACTGCATTTTAACATTATTCTTTGCGAACCTTTTAACAAGAGTCTTGTTATTTTCTGCAAACGCCTTAAGGTACCAGGGCAAGATTTTTTTAATTAACCTAAACATTATAAAGATATGAAGAGATTAATTCCCATCTTATTGGCGGTCTTTGCATTCGCAGCCTGCGAAAAAGACCCTGACATGGACAAATTGGACAATGACTATTTGGTTTACACCAACTACGACAAGAAAGCTGACTTCAAACAATTCAGCACGTATTACATCCCTGACAGCGTTCTCGTCATCGGAGATAAAAAAGATCCGGAATACTGGAAAGGTGAAGCAGCAGAAGCTATCATCAATGCGTACAAAGAAAACCTGAATAGCAAAGGTTTTACATATACAGACAATAAAGATGCTGCCGACCTGGGTATACAGGTAAGTTACGTTCAAAGTACTTATTACTTCACCGATTACGGACAACCTGAGTGGTGGTGGAACTATCCCGGATACTGGGATGCACCTTACTGGGGTAATTGGGGCGGCTGGTATTATCCGTATGTTGTAAACTATAGCATTACAACCAACTCATTCCTTACTGAGATTATGAACCTGAAAGCTCCTGAGGGTGAAAAACAAAAACTCCCCGTTTTGTGGAGCAGCTTCCTGAGCGGACCTGCAAGCTATTCCGGTAAAGTGAACCAGACTCTGGTGGTTCGCGCAATCAATCAGTCGTTTGCACAGTCACCCTATCTCACTAACAAATAATTTAATCAAGAACCGTTATGAAAACAATGAAATATATTTCTCTTAGAGTACTGGCCATAGCGGCCCTTGCTCTGGCCTTTGCCATGCCGGCCAAGGCACAGTTATCAGATAATGGATACGCTAACGTGGACTGGCAGTTCAACGCACCACTGAAGAATCACTTTGCCGATAAAGCCAGCGGATGGGGTATGAACTTCGAAGGCGGTTACTTTGTAACTCCTAATCTCGGACTCGGACTCTTTATGAACTACAGCAGTAACCACGAATACTTCCCACGCGCAACTTTCCCTGTTGGCGAAGGAACCGTGAATACTGACCAGCAACATACCATCTTCCAGTTACCTTTTGGTGCCGCTGCACGTTATCAAATGAATCGTGGCGGAGCATGGCAACCTTATTTCGGTGTCAAGCTGGGTGCCAATTATGCGAAAGTACGTTCTAACTACAATATGTTCGAAACCCGCGATAATACTTGGGGATTCTACGTATCACCGGAAATCGGTCTTAACGTATACCCTTGGGCTTACGGTCCGGGTCTGCATATCGCCGTTTACTACAGCTATGCTACCAACAAGGCCAATGTGCTGACTTACAATGTAGACAAGCTGAACAACTTCGGCTTCAGGGTAGGTCTTGCCTTCTAAAAAGAGCAGAGGTACCTGACTATATACAAAAGAGGCTGTTATATCACATGACAGCCTCTTCCTTTTTAAAAGCAATACATAGTATGCTTGCCTTTCATTTGACAACTTTATCAATCACTATTTATCTAAATAAAGGCCAATTGGGATCTTCTATATGGGCTTCTTTCATAATCGCTTTCCATTCATCCGCTTTCTCGGGGAATTGAATCAGCACATTGTACTTCTCTGACGGATCAGAAGCCAGGTTGTATAATTCGTAATAGGGCTTATTTCCCCGTATATTCATGTGAACAAGCTTCCAGTCACCTTTGCGGACAGCCTGACGCCCATTCATCTCAAGAAATTCGAAATAAAGATATTCATGTTCTTTCTGTCCTTTACGGTTTTGTAACAGAGGAAGTATACTGACACCATCCATATTCCGGGTATCCGCTTTCGGATTCAGCACTTCCCTGAAAGTGGGCATTAAGTCCCAGAATGAACACATGAAATCGGTTTCCGTACCGGATTGTACGTGTCCGGGCCACGATATGATCATGGGTACACGGATACCACCTTCGTACACGTCACGTTTATACCCGCGCCATATGCCATTACTGTTGAAAAAGTCCGGATCGGCACCACCCTCCATATGAGGACCATTATCACTCGAAAAGATGATAATGGTATTATCGTATACTCCCATATCTTTCAACTTCTGCACAATCTGCCCTACATATACATCCAACCGATAGACCATTGCAGCAAATGTAGCGTGCGGATAGAACTGAGTACAATATCCTCCTTTACGGAAAGCAGGACTTCCGGGCTCCACTCCACGATAAGGCTTCTCGGGGTACTTCCCACGAAACTTCTTAATAATACTATCTTCAGGTACTATCAGTTCGGCATGCGGAATAATGGTAGGATACCACATAAAGAAAGGTTGATCTTTCTCCTTAGCGGCTTCATCCAGAAAAGCCAATGCTTTAGAGTGAATTAGGTCCTGCGAATAAGTACCCTTCCCATATTGCACATTGAGATTATTGTCCGGCAAATCTACCCGTTTATCATTGTCCCACAAATGATCGGGATAATAGCTGTGTGCCAGCAACTGGCAATTATATCCGTAAAATTGATCGACTCCCTGTTTGTAAGGGTCTCCCGCGGAACCGATATAGCCAAGTCCCCATTTACCAAAGGCACCTGTGCGATAACCGGCATTACGGAAATCATTGAAAATTGTCTGTGAGTTTTCCGGCAATGGGAATTGTCCTTCCGGAGCAAGCTCTTTATTTCCACGGATAGCCGTATGCCCGCTATGGGTTCCGGTTATCAGACACGAACGTGAGGGAGCACTAACCGTTGTCCCCGAATAACATTGGGTAAAACGCATTCCGTTCTGTGCCAACCGGTCGATATTAGGGGTCTCAAACTTTTCCTGCCCATAACAGCTTAAGTCTCCGTATCCCAAATCGTCGGCCAATATGAAAACGACATTCGGACGGGTTTGTTCTTTTGCTTTCTTCTGCCGGGCCAACGCCTGCTGTGTAGAAGCCATTCCTACAAGCAGTGCACTTCCGAGTAATAATTTCTGATTCATAATGTTCATTTAAAGTTTTCAAAACAAAAAGAAGAGAATGTTTCAAAAGCCTCCTTACCACAGATCACTCAGATTATAACAGACTATCCACGCGGATAACCTATATTTTAGTATTTCATCC
This sequence comes from Bacteroides fragilis, assembly GCF_019583405.1. Taxonomy (GTDB): domain Bacteria; phylum Bacteroidota; class Bacteroidia; order Bacteroidales; family Bacteroidaceae; genus Bacteroides; species Bacteroides fragilis_B. The sequence goes on from NZ_SZUU01000007.1 coordinate 136,827, forward strand.
GTGCAATCTGTGGTGCCTTTGACACATTCCCTTCTTCTTAAAATTTAATTAAAAAAGAACGGATACAAATCCTTTTATTCCCATCCCGGGTTTTGTGTCAAGTTAGGATTAAGAGCTATTTCTTCTAACGGAACCTGATAGAGATAATATTTCTCCAGCCAGCCTTTTCCTTCCTTCAACGGATCGTTGAATAGATAAATATAACCTTCGGTCATCGATCCGTTCGCCCCATCTGAAGTTCCGGTCATTTCGTTGAGTAGTGTCAGTGAGCTGAGTTCCGTCTTTGCAATCCACATACCTTTCTGCTGCATATTGACGAACCAAGGAGCCATTCGCCAACGACGTACATCATAGAAACCAAATCCTTCGCCCATCAATTCAATAATACGTTCACGACGGATTTCCCACAATACCGGATCAACAAGGATGCCGTTATCATTCCCTTTCGGATAATATTTTCCACGGTTCGGGTCAAAATTACCATCAATCTGTGCTACTACCATATCGGCTACACCGGCACGTTTACGTAACTTATTGATCGTCTCGTCGGCAATGGTTTGTGTAAATTGGTTGGTTTCGAACATAGCTTCAGCATAGTTCAACAGCACCTCTTCAATTTTAAAGACGGGTTTGTCAGCAGTATTCACCTGAGCATTGTTATAGTTTTCTTCCCAATTGTCCCAGTTCTTCCATACATAATATCCCGAACGGCAAGCCACATAAGCATGCGGTCCATATTTCTTTCCTTCAATTGTATACTGTGCTCCCCCTTGCAGGTTAGGAACACGACGTACCAATGAAGCACTCCAGTTTTGTCCCGGCAAGCGTTTCATACCAATACCCGGATTGCTGCAAGACTCGTTAGCTCCCATGATGTCGATATATTCACGATCGGCAGGATTACTTGTATAAGACCATGTAGAATAATCCCCCTTACCATCTTTTACCTTATAAGGCGGCATGATGGTGTGATACATGCGCGGGTCACGATTACGGAAAGTAGCATAAATATCCTTATCCCCCTGATATTGATCTGAATGGGAAATAGTCTTACCATCCTTACACAAATACAAATCTACCGTTGCCTGATGCATTTCTATATCGTGTGAAGAGGTGTGTTCATAATAGCACGCATGTCCGGGTTTGATGGTTTCCAACCACTGCTGATACAGAATGACGCCCTGTACCTTACTCAGGTCCTCTGTTGTCCACATTTCACCATATCCGGCTGCCGGCTGTCCGTCGGTACCATAATATAATGTAGGATAATCCGCCATCAACAGCTTCGATACACGGATACATTCATCGAAGTATTTGTCATAACTACCCAATTCATGATATTTGCGCCAAGTTGCTTCGCGAAGTGTGAAACGTGAAAGGGCCGCACGTACGCAATCACGATTGATCGTATTCGAACCGTCCTTTTTCTCGTAAACGGACGCATCACCGATATTTTGTTCGGCCCATTGCAAACGCTCCAGGACTTTGTCAGCCACCTCCAGACGAGGCATCCGCGTTCCGTAAGCTTCTTCAGAGGTTTCGTCCAGTGGTTTATCGATCCAAGGCACATCACCGAAACGGTCTATCAACTCCATATACCAAAATGAGTGGAAGAAATATCCAACAGCTTTCCAGTGATTCTTTTCAGCTTCTGTCATATCAGAATCATCCACATGCGAAAGCATCAGGTTGATACGGCGAATGAATGTAGAGAAGTTCCATCCATTACCCGACGTAGCATTGGTCACTGTCTGGAACGCATATTTATTCTGACTGCTGGCTCCACGCTGATTCAGGTATCCTGCATACACATCACCCATATAGTGAGAGTTACGCCCGATTGCCGTTGTAGAAGTGGCGATGTTCGTATTAGAGAACATTTCATAACATGGCCACATAAAGGCCTTAAAATTGTCATACGACTTGAATGCATTTTCTTCCGTCAGGCTGGTTACAGGATATTTCTCAAGGAAGCTATCGTTGCATCCCGCCAGTATCATCCCTGTGAAGAGGGTTAAAAACAATAATATCTTTTTCATATTCATGTATCAGATTAGAGTTTATAATGTGATATTTATACCGAACGAAACTGTACGGAATGCCGGATAGTTCCATTCTATTCTCTCCGGGTCGATACCCGAAGGCAAAGAGGTGAAAGTAGCTACGTTTTCAACACTGACAAACGCCTTCATTTGTGAAAGGAAGATCTGAGACAGCCACTTCTTTGGTAAATTGTAAGACAAAGTGATGTTCTTGATACGGAGATAAGAAGCATCAGACAAGTATTTGTCACTCTGACGGAGGTTTGAACCGGAGTTACCTCGGTTACCATACAGACGAGGATACTTCGCATTCGGATTGACTGCCGTCCAGTCACCGTTGTCGGGATCTTTAGGCATCCAGTAGTCACTCAAACCGTCAAACAACGGAATGAAGTTATCACCGTTCATCGGGAAAGTCAATACATTCGAAATCCAGTAATCACGCTTTCCTGTTCCCTGAAGGATAACATTGAGGTCGAAACCGGCATAGTTAGCTCCCAGATTGATACCATACTGGTAACGCGGAGTCGTATTACCGATCACTTTACGGTCACCCGGATTGTCGAATGTATTGTCACCACTGGTAATTACATTAGTAGAACTTTCATCATCACGGAGATTTTTGAATTTCACATCACCCGGACGTACGTTATAACCATTGATCGAGGTTATTCCCTCTTTCAGTTTCCAGGATGATGTATCCTCGAAATCGTCCACAGAATAATAACCATCGGCTACATAGCCCCATATCTCTCCCATCACCTGTCCGGGATAGAAACTGCTCAGCAACTTGGTGGTTGCATTATCATCGTATTTGGTAATTTTCGATTTATAATCCGACAGGTTGAATCCCAAACGATATCCCACCTTACCGATCTGGTCACGCCAGTTCAGGCTCAACTCCCAGCCTCGTGTACGCATATCGGCAGTATTCTGATAAGGAGCACTTGCACCTACGACAGCCGGTAGCTGCACACCCGGAGCAAGCATGCCGTTAGTGTTACGCTGATACCATTCAAATACACCATTCAGGCGATTGTTGAATAAATTAATATCAAGTCCGACATTGACCGTACCTACTTTCTCCCATGTAAAGTTCTGGCTTACCAAAGCCGGCAACGAGCTGATAGAGGTGACATACGTATTGTCGATAATCCAGGAAGTAGATTTATTGCTGACGCTCATTGTCGGAGTGAAAGTATACGGATTCACATTCTGGTTACCGATCACACCATATGATGCGCGAATCTTCAATCCGTCCAACCAGTTACGGGTAGACTCCATAAACTTCTCCTGAGCGATCTGCCAGCCGGCTGATACAGAAGGGAAGAAACCGAAACGAGAGCTCTTCGGGAATTTAGAAGAACCGTCATAACGTCCGTTCACTTCCAGCAAATATTTGTCCTGATAGTTATAGTTGACTCTAAAGAATCCACCACGTACGGCATATTCACTGTATGAGTCGGTAGCCTTGATGGTACCGGTTCCCGATCCCATGGCCGGTACGTCTATCACCGCCTGGTTGTAAGAATAAGCATCCAATGTTTCCTGATAGCTCGACTCCTGGTTGAATCCTGCCATTACTTTGAAATTATGGTCACCGAATTTCTTGCTATATGTAGCGTAAACGTTGATAGCGTTATAATTCGTATGCTGTTTGTACTTTCTCAGATAATCGTCTACAAATGATTTTGAACTTCCTCCCTGAATGGTAGTATAGTCATACTGTCCTGTATACCAGTGGTAATCATAGATATTTTTATCAAATGTATATTCAAATACAGCTTCCAGTCCCTTTAGTGGTTTCAATATGGATTTCAGGAAGATACGCGGATTGTCATTATTATTGTTTACCGGATTCGACAACAAGATCTGGTTGCGTGGAGTAAACAAAGGAAGATCCTCGTTTGCCAACGTATTGACTGATGCCGGCAGATCTCCTTCCGGATAATATGAAACCAAACGGGTATTATACACACCTCCCATTCCACCGGGTGAAGTCTGTAGACTATGCGCATAGCTCATAGTCACTTCCTGAGTGAACCAGTTGGTTACATCTGCCGAAATAAAGGTATTGATATTCATACGTTCAAACTTATCACGATCGGATACCAATACACCGTCATTCGAAGTATATCCACCCGAAATACGATAACGCAGTTTGTCCGTACCTCCGGAAGCAGAAATATTATGAGTCATCTGGAAACTGGTCTCCATAAAGTTCTTATAGAGATCTTTTTCATTCAAGTAGTATGGTACACCGGATTCATCCATATAAATACCGTCTCCCACCGTATTGAAAGCAGAAGGGTTCTTCTGGTATTCACTCAGATATTCCATCCATTTGCTGACACTTGGCGAACCGAGCGACCAATAGGCATCTGAATATCCACAATCCAGATAAGCTTGCAGATAATCCATCAACGGAGCCTGTTTAGGCAAATTGACAGCTGTTCCGAAAGCAAAGTTATTGTTGTAATTCAATGAAAACTTAGCAGCACCTTTAGGGCGTTTAGTCGTAACGACAATTACACCACCGGCTGCACGTGCACCATAGATAGCTGCGGAAGCTGCATCCTTCAGTACACTGATTGACTCGATATCTTCGGGGTTTACCATATCGAGGTCACCTTCCACATTATCAATCAATACGAGTGGCTTAATGGTGTTTCCGTATGAACCGTCCGAGTTCTTGACACCCACCGAATAGGCTCCACGAATCTGGAACGACTTACTGGTTCCGGGAGCATTCCCCCCATTAGATACAAACAGTCCCGGTACGGCTCCCTGAAGAGCATCAGACGCATTCAAGATAGGGCGGTCACCCAGTACCTCATCCATTTTCACAGAAGATACGGCTCCGGTCAGATTTGCTTTCTTCTGCGAACCATAACCTACTACCACGACTTCTTCCAGCGCCTGAGTATCATCCATCATAACCACTTTCAGTGAGGTTTGATTAGTTATCTTAATATTTTGTGTTATGTATCCTATATACGAAATACTGATCACAGCATTAGGATGGACGGAAAGAGAGAATTTACCATTGATATCGGTAATCGTACCATTGGAAGGGTTTCCTTTTTCTAAAACAGTAGCACCAATAATAGGTTCACCGGCAGCATCGGTCAGTGTACCGGTAATCTTCCTTGCTTGCTGAACAGCAGCAACAGACTGGTTCTCATAAGTCTCTAAAGACGTAGCGAACACATGGTTCGGAGAGAGCAGGCCGGCAGAAATGCCAAGTCCTATCAGAACTTAAAATAGCATGAAAGGATTACTTTTCTTTTTATATTACTTTATGATTTATATTAGGCAGAAAAATAAATCAATAAAAGAATTATTTTATATTATTTTTTAGTATTGTTTATTGTATTTATAAAAAATACAGTTAACTTCGTCTTCGAAAGTTAAATCTAATACAGGTAGAAAAATAGGATTAAGATAGTAAACAGACATATATAGAAGTCATTCTCAATTAGTCCTATCTCACTATCTAAAAACCATTTAAATATTAATACTTATGAGAAAATGCTCTCCAATTTCCCCTAATTCCTTTCGGAAAGTTCTGATAGTACTTAGAGTAGAGCACTCATTTTACTATTAATTTTAATACTTTTCTCCATCCCTGGCCATTCTCAGACTCAATTCTTTACATTTAAAAAGTGAAAACCATATTTATAACCTGAATATCCCGGTGGATCAATAGTACTAAATAGAAATATTAGCATATCAAACATCGTGGCCCATAGGACGTTATACAGAAATTCCTGATAGAGCCTTGCTCTATCAGGAATTTCTGTATAATAGACCTATATATGTAATAATTACTTTTCTTTCATCGCTTCATAAATCGTTTCTTGAATTCTCTCCCTAATCTCAAGCTTAGATAGTTTGTTCACCCAAGCATCGGGATAGGTGCGATTACTAAGAAATACATAAATTAAGCCATTATCAGAATCTACCCAGGCACAAGTTCCTGTAAATCCGGTATGCCCATAAACAGTAACCGGAGCAGAAGCAGCACACGGGCTTTTGTTTTCATTCACCACATCCGGCTTATCAAAACCCAAACCGCGACGGCTGATTTTAGACTTTTCAGTAGTGAATAGAGCACAAGTTTCCTTGCTGAGATAACGTCTTCCATCCAACTCACCGCCATTGAGCAACATCTGATAAATACGTCCGACTTCACGAGCATTAGAGAAAAGTCCGGCATTACCCGAAATTCCCCCTTGGAAAGCAGCCGACTCATCATGGACAAATCCCTGCAAAGTAGTCTTACGCAGGAAACGGTCTACCGCAGAAGGTACTACCTCTTTTTTATCGAAGTAACGCAACGGCAGATACGCAGTATGTTCCAACCCCATCGGCTGATAGAACTCTTGCCATAAATATTCATCCATCGGTTTTCCGCTAAGCTCTTCTGCAAGCATCTGCAACAAGATAAACCCGACATCACTATAACGATAACTCTTGTCTTTTAACGGTGCTTCAGCTATTTTCTTCCGTATCTCTTCACGGAACGACCGGTTCAACCATAAACTGTCACAAACCTGAAGAGTATAATCACCGTTCTTCTCTTTAGACGCCATCCCCTTATTAAACCGGAATCTTGGATTTCCCCAGGTACGGACACCCAACCGTACCGTATGTAAGGCATCTTTCGACTGCTTGAACAGCGAACCTTTATAACTTTTCCCGTCAATGGCCTCCTGATAGAAAAGCAGACCGGAAGGTAAGCCAGACTGATGCATGAGCAATTCACGAATGGTCAGGTTCTCTTTATTCGTCTTGCGCAGGAAAGGCAGATAATCTGAAACTTTATCGGTCAGATTGAAACGACCTTTATCGTAAAGCTTCATTATGGCCAACAACGTTCCTGTTGTTTTAGACAGTGAAGCCAGATCATAAAGATCTGTCGGTTTCACTTTTTCACTATGCTTATCTGTATGGTGCCCGAAACATCGGTCATATAAAGCCTTACCATCCTTCATTACCAGTATCTGGCAACCGGGATAAGCTCCTTCTTTAATACCTTCCAAAGCAATTGAATCGATGCGACTTAGCACTTCCGATTTCAGACCATATTCTTCGGGTACAAAATGGAAAGGCGTATGCGGCGTGATCGTCACTCCCGAACCGGCAGAAAACAATCCACCCACACTGGCAGACAGCCTTCCGTCTGCTGTCGCTTTGCCAAAAAGTATATCAGCCACACGTTCCTGAACATCATCATGAGGAGCATGAGCCAGTACCACAGCCTCAGCCGCCGATACAGCCCGCTGGATCTGCAACATGGATTTAGCCGGAGTATAGAATACATAAATTGCAGGAGCTTCCGGAGCAAACCTGGCAAAAAATGATTGGTAAGGAGCAAGGCGTTGCTCGGTAACAGTAACAATAACGCGGCGATAAGCAGCAAGAGAATCACGCAGTTTCTGCTGTTCGACCTCCGGCAAATCTTTACGCAATTGAAAACGCGTAAATGGAATATACTTCTTTATTTCGCGGTCAAAAGGTTCTGTTTTCCCGCCATCACCGACATTCAATATAGCTACCTCTTTCAGGTCGGGATGCAGAGGCAATACGCCTCCTTTATTATTCAACACTGTAATTGCAGCCAGATTTAGCCTGCGAATCAAATCACGTGTTTGAGGCGTATTAATACGAGACCCCAACCCCGATAGTCTCACAAAAGGTTTATCCTTTAGACCTAAAATGTATTTATAAGTGAGTATTTTCCGACATTTTGCATCAATTTCCTCTTCCGGAAGTTCTCCTTTTTCCACCGCTGCCAATACAGCATCTATCTCTTCCTTTAGCCTGCGGGGAGCCAATACCATATCATTTCCGGCTTTCAAGGCTTGCAGACAGACACTCTGATTACCGGAAACCCCTTTCATAGCAAGCGCATCCGTAAAAATAAGTCCCTTAAAAGCCAATTCCTCGGTCAGCAAACCATAAACCACATTGCGCGATAAAGATGAGGGCAATCCACCGATTGGTTCGATTACAGGAACCTGTAAGTGCCCCACCATCATACCACTGACTCCGGCACGGATAGCCTCTTTAAACGGATATAGTTCTACACTGTCCAGACGTTCACGTGTAAAAGGCAATACGGGCAATGCTTTGTGTGAGTCCACGTCCGTATCACCATGTCCCGGGAAATGCTTGCAAACCGAAAGGACTTTTCCACTCTCCAGCCCCGAAGCATAAGCAATCACCTTGTCGGCTACCTGCATCGGATCTTCACCGAACGAACGGGTGTTGATAACCGGATTATCCGGATTGATATTTACGTCAGCCACCGGAGCAAAATTCACCTGTACTCCCAGTTCACGACACTGGCGAGCCATTTCCCGTCCATACTCATAGATCAGCCGATTATCCTGAATACATCCTAATACCATATTTCTCGGAAAAACAGGAGTACCGCGTAAACGCATGGAAAGTCCCCACTCACCATCGAAGGTTATCAGCAACGGACAGCGTGCCATCCGTTGCGCTTCGTTGGTCAGTGTAGCTTGATTCTGTATCTTTCCACCGGAAAAGAGTAATCCACCGACTTTATAGGTATGAACGGCATCGCGCAACAACTGCATATTCCGTTTGGTCTGCACAGGTGCAATGGTATAAATGAACAATTGGCCAACCTTTTCTTTCAAACTCATCCGCTTGTAAACAGAATCGACCCAGTGACGGCATTTTTCGTCCTGAGAGGCCTGATAAAGCAATAAAGGTTCTATAGGAGCAGATACACCGGGAGGAGCATGAAAGTTCTCACCAATAGGAGTATCTTTTAAAGTAGGAGTCTTCGCCCCTACCACAAAAAACGCTGATACGACTAAACCAGCAAATAAATATCTTCTTTTCATTCTATATTGTAAAAAGCCATTAGCTATTCTGTTGTATATAATGACTGATAAATCACTTCCTGTATCCCTTGCCTAATCTTCATGCTATTCAACTTTCCATTCCAGGAATCGGGACAGAGACGGTTACTCAGAAAGATATAAACCAAGTCATTTTCCGGATCCACCCAAGCACAAGTACCGGTAAATCCAGTATGTCCGTAAACAGAGGCCGGTGCCGAAGGTGCACAGGCATTTGCTTTCGGATCATTCAAGTTAGGCTTGTCATATCCTAATCCACGATGGCTGACAGCAGATTTTCCCATAGTAAATGCACGGCAGGTTTCCGATCTGAGATAACGCTTCCCGTCCAGTTCGCCTTCATTGAGAATCATCTGATAGATCTTTCCAAGTTCGCAGGCTGTCGAAAATAATCCGGCATTGCCACTCACGCCTCCCATAAAGGCAGCCGCTTCATCATGCACATATCCGCAAAGGTTCTGCCGACGCAAATAATCATTGGTAGCAGTCGGCATTACTTCTGTTTTCTTATAACAGTTTAACGGTTGGAACAACGTACGTTCTAACCCCATAGGTCGATAAAACTCAGCAGCCAAATAAGCATCGAGCGTTTGACCGGTTATGGATTCTACCACCTGCTGTAACAGAATAAAGCCGATATCACTATACACAAAACGTTTACGATCCAGTTCCGACTGAACAATACTCTTCATCATTGCGGCTTTAAACTTTCTGTGCAGCCACATTCCATCGGCTATTTTCAACGTATGTTCCGGCGTTTTTGTTGCAGAGACGAGCCCTCTCCTGAACTTGAAATCCGAACAGGCATAAGTATATTCCCCCATACGGGTATGATGCCATTCATCCACAAACCCTTGTGTAAAAGGACCGGTTACTGAATATTCATCGATTGCGTTGCGATAAAAACGGATATAGGGAACCAAACCGGATTCATGCAACAATAACTCCCGGATGGTAATATTCTTTTTGTTCGTATTCCGTAAAGCAGGCAAATATTTAGAAGCAGGATCAGTCAATTTCAACTGTCCTTGATCATAAAGTTTCATCACAGCCAATAGTGTAGCGCTTGTCTTGGTCAAAGAGGCAAGGTCAAAAAGATCGGTCGGACGTACCGGGGTACTATCCGTATCGGAATGAATGCCGAAGCATTTATCATAAACAGGCTGTCCATGTCGCAATACCAGTACCTGACACCCGGGAAATGCTTTGGCAGCCAATCCGGCAGATACTACAGAGTCTATACGATGAAGTCGGTACGATTTCAATCCATAATCTTCAGGAGCCGTACCGGCAGTCATGCCGGGCACTATATCTACACCTGAACCGGCAGCAAACGTCTCTCCGATACGCATAGACAAACGCCCTGTCGCCGAAGCTTTACCCAATACCACATCCGCTACATAACGTTGCAAATCCGCTTCATCGGAATGTGCCAGTACAACAGCAGCCGAACGGGCAACAGCCTCTTCAAGTGTCACCAGGGTCCGGTACGAAGTAAAGAAAGCATAAACCACAGGAGCCTGGAGATTGAGGTCTGTAAAGAACGGACGATATTCTTCCGCTTCTTTATCTTTTATCGTCATACTCACAATGACCCTCCGATGTTTTCCAAGTTCTTTTGCTATCCGTTTGCGTTCTTCCTCTCCCGTATCTTTATCCATTCGGAATGTTTTCAATGACAGCCTGGTGCGTAACTCTTCAATGAACAAAGCATCACTACCTTCACCACCTACCGTCAATACAGCTATTTCATCTTTAGTAACAAGAGGTAGAATCCGGAAATAGTTCCCCAGTACGGTCACTGCTGACGTGCGGAGTTTTGTCAGTAAAGCCCGTGCCTCAGGAGTGTTGATACGATCACTCAACCCATCTACTGAAATCACAGGACGCTTATTTAATCCCAAACGGTACTTATAAGTTAAGATCCTGCGGCATTTTGCATTTACTTCTTCCATACTGAGCCGTCCTTCCTTAATGGCTTGCAGAACATCCTGCTGTGCTTTCTCTATATTTTGTTGCACCAATACCATATCATTGCCCGCCTTCAGAGCCTTCACCGTCACATCCGGTTCGCTTGCTACTCCTTTCATGGCAAGCGCATCAGTAAAGACCAAGCCATTGAATCCCAGCTCTCCTCGCAGCACATCTGTCACAATGCTACGCGACAATGAAGAAGGAGTTATACGATCAGGTTCCAGAGCCGGAACCTGCAAATGCCCTACCATGATACCACCTAAACCAGCCCGAATGGCCTCTTTAAAAGGATATAGTTCCACACTGTCCAGACGTGCCCGATTGTAATAGACCGCAGGCAGCGCCTTGTGAGAATCTACGTCCGTATCACCATGTCCGGGAAAATGTTTGGAAACAGACAAGATACCACCACTCTCCAATCCACGCCCATAAGCTATCACTTTCTCAGCCACCGCTTCCGGGTTTTCACCAAACGAACGCACATGGATCACCGGATTATCAGGATTGGTATTGACATCCGCATCCGGAGCAAAATTAACATGTACACCCATCTCCCGGAATTCACGTGCCACTTCCTGACCGTAGGCCTCAATCAGTGCATTATCACTGATGCAACCCAATGCCGCATTACGCGGAAACACAGGCGTATTCTCCAATCGCATGGATAGTCCCCACTCACCATCAAAAGTGATCATCAACGGAATTTTCGACCGGCTTTGTGCCCGGTTGGTCAATTTCGCCTGACCTTCTACCGTTCCTTCGGAATACAGGAAAGCACCCACTTTCAACTTACGGGTCAGTTTATCCACTAATTTTTCAGTATCTTTATCTGTCCGTGGAGCCAGGGTATAAACAAATAATTGTCCGACCTTATCCTTCAGTTTCATGCGGGAGAGCGTTTGCTCTACCCATTCATTGCAATGTACATCTTCCCGTACAGGCAAGAGTCCTGCTGTTTGCTGAGCCCAAAGAGCACCCGCACCCAGCAGCAACGCAGCGGTTAGCAGTTGTTTTAGCATAGTTTGTTTGGGGGTATTTCAAGAGGGAAAATCCCTCTTATTTCTTATTTTCAAGTGTCAAGTCCATCTGTCCTACATAGATCCCGCTCTTACCGGTATGCATCAATGATACATTTTTGCCATCCATATTAAGAAGAGTCTTCGGTCCTTTCATAAAGGTATGCGAGTGCCCTCCGAGAACAACATCTATATTACGGGTTTTAGGAATCAACCGGTTTTCATCATATTGCACACCCAAGTGAGAAAGACAAACAACCACATCACAACCCTCTTTTTCTTTCAAGACAGCAGCCACTTCATTTGCCGTAGCTACAGGATCATTATAAACGACTCCCACACATTTATTGGCCTGAACCATGCCTTCAAGTTGGCAGCCCAATCCCAAAACACCAATCTTAACTCCGTCTCTCTCGATGATTACATATGGTTTCACCAAGTCTTTAAGCACTGTGGCACTCACATCGTAGTTGGCACATACCACCGGAAAGTCGGCCATCCGGAACAAACGTGCCATATTATCCAGATCGAAATCAAATTCATGGTTGCCAATAGTCATGGCATCATATTTCATTTCGTTCATCATCTTCACTTCTACCTCACCCTGAAACATATTATAATAAGGGGTCCCCTGTGATATGTCTCCGCAGTCGAACAATAACATATCAGGATGTTCCTTACGGAACTCTTTCACAAATGTAGCGCGACGTACAAATCCTCCCTTATCATAATTCCGGTCACCTTCCTGATTGATAGGTTCCAAACGGCTATGCACATCACTGGTCTGCAACAGGATCAGTTTTTTATCCTGTTGGGCAAATGCTGAAAAAGAAAAAAAGAAAATGAAAAAGAAAGCCAGAAAATTCTTTTCCATAAAACTAAGAATATATTTATTATTGGTTGGGGATATCATAATTCACTGAATTTTATCATTTTACATTCTATTATACCTTTACTTCACGGTGATTCTACCATCCAGTGCCGAAGTTATCTTCTTTCCGGCAGCTGTTTGTTGTCTCACATAGTCAAGAAAGAGTCCGCGTAATGTTGCTCCTTCCGGACATACACGTTTCTCCGCTTGCAAGAAAGCTTCCATGCTTCCGTTACCGTCAGCCAGATAATCAATGGTCGCCACCGTATAAAGTTTGTTGTCATCAATCGGCTGGCCGCCCACTGTAGCGTTCAGTAATTTTCCATCCTTAGTGATTTCCATCCGGATACCACTCACTCCTTCTCCCTTCAGCGAAGCAATACTTGTGAGCAATGCTTTCAGGTGTGTTCCCTTCATCGTCATTACGCAAAGTGAATTTTCGAATGGCAATATCTCATATACCGTTCCCACCGTAATATCCCCGGCAGGCAAAATATTACGCAATCCGCCCATATTCACCAATCCCATGTCAGCCGGCTTATCCTGTACTTTCACCGCAGCCTGGCGCAATACCTCCGCAACAAGATTGGAAAGCAGACTTTCGGGATGACCTTTGTCCATCTTCTGCTCGCTGGTGCCGATTACCTCATACATCATGTTGTCTATCTTCTCTTTGTAAGGCTTTAATATTGCCACGGCATCTGCATCGGGATGAGCATCCCATTTAGCGTCAATGTCAATCATCCTTCCTTCTACCTTGGCAACCCGATAATCGGCTTTTGCCATTTCGTGCGTCGACTGGCAAGAAGTAAATGTCAGCAACCCCGCCAGAATTACTCCTGAAATAATCTTTGCGTAATTTTGTTTCATATCCTTAAGTACTTAATAATGCTACAAATATACAAAAACATTTGGCTATCCGGCAAATAATTCGTTACTTTGCACCGCTTTCGCGCAATCGCTGTCAGGAGAGAGTTGCCTGGTATGTTGCGTTGTAACGATAAAACAATTTAATAATAAACAACAATGGATTTAATTAAAATTGCAGAAGAAGCATTCGCTACCGGAAAACAGCACCCGAGCTTCAAAGCAGGCGACACTGTAACAGTAGCATATCGTATTATCGAAGGTAACAAAGAACGTGTACAGTTGTACCGTGGTGTTGTTATCAAAATTGCAGGTCACGGAGAAAAGAAACGTTTTACTGTACGTAAAATGTCAGGAACTGTAGGCGTAGAAAGAATTTTCCCAATCGAATCACCGGCTATCGACAGCATCGAAGTGAACAAGGTTGGTAAAGTACGTCGCGCTAAACTGTACTACCTGCGTGCTCTTACTGGTAAGAAAGCAAGAATCAAAGAAAAAAGAGTTAACGGCTAATCAGCCTTACTTTTCGATTCGAAATAAAAAAGAGGGAATCTTCTGGCAAGATTTCCTCTTTTTTATTTCGTAACACAATTATCATTCCTACCTTTCGCGGCACAAGCACTTATACAGCATAATCACCGAAAAGCTTCCGATAGTCTTCATGTGTGGAAATCCAAAAGAAACAAATAGCCCCCCCCTTACAGCATTGGAAGATGATAAAAAAGGAATCCGGCAAAAAGATGCTAAATCTTATAAAAGGGAATCATTATACTCTCTTTTCAATCGATTTGCTAACCACCCCTTTCTTAAACAAAGAGCTTCTGTAGATCTTTCTTGCATAAAAAAAGAATAAAAAAAGAGTATTCATGCAGAACTTGATCACTTTGAGAGTATATATACGGAAAAAGACGAAAGAGATTATTAATTTCTTCCAAGTCTTTTGTTAATAACGTCCGAGTCTTTTATTAATAAAGTCGAAACAAATCATTAACTTCTTCCAAAGAGGTTATTAATAGTCTAAAATCAAAGTCATTTTTCACTTATTAGCTCCGGTTGGAGTGAGGTATCCCAAGTACCATTTCGAAGTTAGACTACAAGATTCGCTATCATACAAAACAGAATAAAAGAACTTTTCTTTCTTCCGGCGAGGGTTAAGCTCAATAAGACATCTTTTTGACCTTCCGGGAGTCTGCTAAAATTCATTTTTCCCACCGGTTCCCAACAAAGATCGGAATATGCCCGCCCTGAACCGATAGAAAATACAAAATGACATTTCTGACAAAACGATATTGGAGTACATCCCGAAGTTCCTGCCCACACACAGACAAAAAAAGCTCCAGAATTGCTTCCGGAGCTTTCAGCTAAATAATCGCTTTCATTCGCTCTCAGTCTCTCAGGTCTTTCAACTCCCAAGCCAATGCACTGGCACCCAGTACGGCAGCATCGGAGTCTTTCAACTCAGAAACGAGCAATTTTGTTTTGCCTTTGTAAATGTTCAGAAGATTATTTTCCATGGCTTTTGTAATCGGCTTCATGATATAGTCGCCCGATTTTGCCAAACCACCGAACAAGATAATAGCTTCGGGACTTGAGAAAGCAATAGCGTCCGCCAATGCCTCACCCAGAATATTACCTGTAAATTCGAAAATCTCCTGAGCCAGCTTATCTCCCTGTACGGCAGCATCGTATACATCTTTCGATACAATGCTCTCTGCCGGGATATTGCGCAACAAGCTGGCATCGGTACGTGCAGCGAGGAATTCGCGTGCAGTGCGTGCCACACCTGTAGCCGAACAGTATGTTTCCAGACATCCTTTACGTCCGCAACCACAGATACGTCCGTCACGACGAACGATCACGTGACCGAGTTCTCCGGCAAAGCCGTCATGTCCGTAAACCACCTGTCCGTTGATAACAATACCACTACCGACACCTGTTCCCAGAGTAATCATGATAAAATCTTTCATACCGCGAGCAGCCCCGTAAGTCATTTCACCCACAGCGGCAGCATTAGCATCGTTTGTCAAGGCTGTCGGAATGCCCAGACGTTCCTCGAACATAGAAGCCAACGGCAATACACCTTTCCAAGGCAGGTTAGGAGCAAACTCAATGGTTCCGGTATAATAGTTTCCATTAGGAGCGCCAATGCCGATACCCTTTATTTTATCCACCCCGCCATTTGCAATGATCAACGGCAGAAGATTTTTGCATACTTCATCTGCATATTCTTCTACTGTAGGATATACCTGAGTTTTCACTGCACCGCTTGCTATAATAGTTCCGCGCGCGTCAACAATTCCAAAGACAGTGTTTGTTCCGCCAATGTCAATACCCACTACGTAGGGTTTCTCCATGCTTGAATTCATGATACTCTTATTTAAAGGGTTAGTTAATATTAAATGTTTATTGCACACAAATTACGTAAAGAAGATTGAGTCTACAAAATCTTTTTTTAAAAAAGTTCACTTCGTTTGCAACTTTTCGTATCAACCGTGCGTCTAATAGAACAAATCATAAGAAAATTGAAACTAAATAGATGAAACTGTGATACACTTAAAAGACATTAACAAAACCTACAACAACGGGGCCCCCCTCCACGTACTCAAAGGCATCAATCTCGATATCGAGCGGGGTGAATTCGTTTCCATTATGGGAGCATCAGGTTCCGGCAAATCTACTTTACTTAATATATTAGGTATACTGGATAATTACGATGACGGAGAGTATTACCTCAACAATGTGTTGATTAAAAACCTGAGCGAAACTAAATCCGCGGAGTACCGCAACCGGATGATCGGTTTCATCTTCCAGTCGTTTAACCTGATTTCATTCAAAAACGCAGTAGAAAACGTTGCACTACCTCTATTTTACCAAGGAGTAAGCCGGAAAAAGCGGAACGCAATGGCTATGGAATACCTCGACAAACTGGGACTCAAAGACTGGGCACATCACATGCCCAACGAAATGAGCGGCGGTCAGAAACAGCGTGTAGCCATCGCCCGTGCCCTGATTACACAGCCTCAGATTATTCTGGCCGACGAACCTACCGGTGCACTGGACAGCAAAACTTCAGTAGAAGTCATGCAAATCCTGAAAGACCTGCACAAGACCGGAATGACCATTGTCGTAGTAACCCACGAAAGCGGAGTTGCCAACCAGACGGACAAGATTATTCACATCAAAGACGGTATTATCGAACGGATTGAAGAGAACCAGAATCATGATGCCTCACCATTCGGCAAGGATGGATATATGAAATAAAAACAAATACAAATATGATTGACATTTGGCAAGAAATATATGGCACCATCAAACGGAACAAACTTCGTACGTTCCTGACCGGATTTGCCGTAGCATGGGGAATTTTCATGCTGATAGTGCTATTGGGAGCCGGTAACGGGCTGATCCATGCTTTTGAAAAGTCATCCTCCGCACGAGCACTGAACTCCATCAAAATCTATCCGGGATGGACCGGAAAGCCCTACGACGGACTGAAAGAGGGACGCCGCATTCAACTGGATAACAAAGACTTGAATGCTACCATGGAACATTTCAGTGACAACATCATCAGCGTAGGTGCCAGTCAATGGCAGAGCAATGTGAATCTGAGTTACGGACAGGAGTACGTTAACCTTTCATTGGAAGGGGTATATCCGAACTTTACAGAAGTGGAATCCGTAAAATCGACAGAGGGACGGTTCATTAATGATATCGACCTCAAAGAACGGCGAAAAGTAATTGTACTACATACCAAAACGGCTGAGATCCTTTTCGGAAAAAGCCGAACAGAGCCTATCGGAAAATTCGTAAATGCCGGTGGAGTTTCTTATCAGGTAGTAGGACTTTACACCGATCCGGGTGACCAGGGAAGCAGTGAAGCATATATTCCCTTCTCAACCCTACAGGTGATTTACAATAAAGGCGATAAACTAAACAACCTGACTTTCACGACCAAAGGGCTCACCACGATGGAATCGAATGAGGCATTTGAAGCAGCCTATCGTAAAGTGATGGGTGCCAAACATCGTTTCGATCCTTCGGACAACAGTGCACTATGGATATGGAACCGCTTTACCAACTATCTGCAATCTCAGAATGCCATGGGTATCCTGCGCACGGCCATCTGGGTGATCGGTGTCTTTACACTGCTGAGTGGCATTGTGGGTGTATCAAATATCATGCTGATCACAGTGAAAGAGAGAACACGCGAATTTGGGATCCGCAAGGCATTGGGTGCCAAGCCATTCTCCATCCTGTGGCTGATTATCGTAGAGAGTGTAACCATTACGACCCTCTTTGGATATATCGGCATGGTAGCGGGAATCGCAGCTACCGAATGGATGAATAAGGTGGCCGGAGAACAAACCGTAGATGTGGGAATGTTCTCGGAAACGGTATTCCTGAATCCGACGGTAGATATCAGTATTGCCATACAGGCCACATTAACCCTAGTAATCGCAGGCACATTGGCAGGATTCTTCCCGGCCAAAAAAGCAGTAAGTATCAGACCTATTGAAGCACTTAGAGCAGATTGATTATGAGAGTAGATATAGACACGTGTGAGGAAATCCTCGTCACGATAACAAGAAACAAAACACGAAGCCTGCTGACGGCTTTCGGAGTATTCTGGGGTATCTTCATGTTGATAGCCCTGATGGGGGGCGGACAAGGGATGCAGGACATGATGCAAGCCGAATTCGAAGGATTTGCCACCAACTCGGGATTCATGGGCTCCCAGAAAACAGGGGAAGCTTACAAAGGATTCCGTAAAGGACGTTACTGGGATATCGAGAACTCGGATGTAGAACAAATCCGTGAGAAAGTAAAAGATATCGATGTTATTACCCCATCGATAGCCCGCTGGGGCTCGACAGCCATTTTCGGAGAAAAAAAGTATGATTGCAGCGTAAAGGGGCTCTATCCGGACTACGCCAAGATTGAAAATCAGGATATGGCTTACGGAAGATTCATCAATGATGTGGACGTACGCGAAGGACGCAAAGTCTGCGTGATCGGCAAACGCGTTTACGAAAGCCTTTTCAATCCGGGCGAAGATCCTTGTGGAAAGTATGTACGGGTAGACGGAATCTATTACCAGGTGATCGGTATGTGCGTATCCGAAGGAAACATAAATATTCAGGGACGAGCTTCGGAAGCTGTTGTATTACCTTTTAGTACCATGCAACAAGCCTACAATATGGGAAAACGTATCGATGTGATATGCTATACCGTGAAACTAGGGAAAAAAGTAAGCGATCTGGAACCGGAAATAGAAAGCATCCTGAAAGAAGCACACTATATAGCACCGGACGATAAGCAGGCAGTCATGAAGCTGAATGCGGAAGCCATGTTCTCGATGATGGATAATTTGTTTACCGGTATCCATGTACTGATCTGGATGGTGGGCCTGGGTACTTTGCTGGCCGGCGCCATCGGTGTATCGAACATCATGATGGTAACGGTAAAGGAACGAACCACGGAAATAGGTATACGACGTGCCATCGGTGCCCGTCCGAAAGATATCTTGCAACAGATCTTATCGGAAAGTATGGTACTGACTACCATAGCAGGCATGGCCGGCATCTCTTTTGGAGTATTGATCCTGCAATTGATGGAAATAGGCGTTAACTCCGGTAAAGACCATTATTCTCACTTCCAGGTCTCCTTTGGCATGGCTATCGGAACCTGCCTGTTACTCGTGACACTGGGATTACTGGCCGGGCTGGCACCGGCTTACAGGGCAATGGCCATCCGTCCGATAGAGGCTATCAGAGATGAATAAAGTACAGCCTCTCCCCCACAAAAAGCAGAAAAGAGACACAGTCAAGTATAGAAAATAACAATTCAAAATATAAAACAAGATGAAAAAGTATCTGAAAATCACATTACTGGTAGTGGTAGCCGCCATCTTCATTGGGACATTCATATTCCTGTACCAGAAGTCGAAACCCCAAACAACTGTATATGAAACTGTCACCCCGGAAGTTGCCGACCTGGAAAAGACTACAGTGGCCACCGGTAAAGTAGAACCACGAGATGAAGTACTTATTAAACCACAAATATCCGGTATCATATCCGAGGTATATAAGGAGGCCGGACAAACCATCAGACAAGGTGAAGTGATCGCAAAAGTGAAAGTTATTCCGGAACTGGGCCAGTTAAACTCAGCCGAAAGCCGTGTGCGCGTAGCAGAAATCAGTGCAGCTCAGGCAGAAACCGACTTCGGACGTATCAAGAAGCTTTATAATGACAAACTAATCAGCAAAGAGGAGTTCGAGAAGAGTGAAGTGGATATAAAGAAGGCACGCGAAGAATTGCAGACAGCAAAAGATGCATTGGAAATCATCAAAGAGGGTATCACCAAAAACAGTGCATCGTTCAGTAGCACACTGATCCGTTCGACCATCGACGGACTGATTCTGGATGTACCTATCAAAGTAGGTAACTCCGTTATTATGAGTAATACGTTCAATGACGGTACGACTATCGCCACGGTAGCTAACATGAATGATCTGATTTTCAAAGGTAAAATCGACGAAACAGAGGTTGGACGTATCCATGAAGGTATGCCGGTGAAACTGACGATCGGTGCTTTGCAGAATCTTACATTTGATGCCGAACTGGAATATATTTCTCCGAAAGGTGTGGAAGAAAACGGAGCCAATCAGTTTGAGATTAAAGCGGCCGTTCACGCACCGGATTCAGTACAGATCCGTTCCGGATATTCTGCCAACGCAGAAATCGTGCTGCAACGCGCACAGAAAGTTTTGGCAGTTCCCGAGGGCGTAATCGAATTCAGCGGTGACAGCACGTTCGTATGGGTAATGACCGATAGCATTCCTGAACAGAAGTTCGAACGTCGCCAAATCAAAACCGGTATGAGCGATGGTATCAAACTGGAAATCAAAGAGGGTCTGACCGGAAAAGAAAAAGTGAGAGCTTCGGAAAAGAAAAGTAAATAAGCCTTTATATATAAAAGAGGTATAAAGAAAATACGAATCACCAACAACGCATAATATGGGAAACAAAATATTAATTAATTTACTGATACTGACCGGACTGTCCACTTACGCTGCACAGGCACAGGAAGGATGGACCCTACGTCAGTGTATCGATTATGCCATTGAGCATAACATCAGTGTGCAGCAAACAGCAAATTCAGCCGAACAAAGCAAGGTGGATGTAAATACCGCCAAATGGGCACGCCTGCCCAACCTTAGCGGTAGCGCTTCACAAAACTGGAGTTGGGGACGTACAGCATCACCGGTAGATAACACCTATAATGACATCAACAGCGGTAGTAGTAGCTTTAGCTTGGGTACGAATATTCCTTTATTCACCGGTCTGGAACTACCGAACCAGTATGCGCTTACCAAATTAAACCTGAAAGCAGCAATCGAAGACCTGAATAAAGCGAAAGAAGATTTGGCGATCAACGTCACCTCCGCTTATCTGCAAGTACTTTTTAATCAAGAGTTAAGTAAAGTGGCACAAAGCCAGGTGGGACTCAGCAAAGAACAGCTGAACCGCATCACACGCTTGCACGAAGTAGGAAAAGCTTCTCCCGCCGAAGTTGCCGAAGCCAAAGCGCGCGTTGCACAAGATGAGATGAGCGCCGTGCAGGCAGATAACAATTATCGGTTAGCTTTACTTGACTTAAGCCAATTGCTCGAACTTCCGACTCCGGAGAACTTCTCACTTGCCACACCGGATACGGAGTTGGAATTCTCTCCCCTTACTTCACCCGACGAAATCTATAACCAGGCCATGCTCTACAAACCGGGCATCAAAGCAGCCGAATATCGTCTTGAAGGTAGCGAAAAGAATGTTCGCATAGCAAAGAGCAGTTACTATCCGCAATTGTCCTTCTCTGCGGGATTAGGTACAAACTTCTATACAGTAAATGGTAGTGCCGGTTCAAGTTTTGGCAATCAAATGAAGAACAACCTGAATAAATATGCCGGATTCAGTCTGAACATACCTTTATTCAATCGTCTGGCCACCCGTAACCGCGTACGCACTGCACGCCTGCAACAAACCAATCTGGCATTGCAACTGGACAATACCAAGAAGGTGTTATACAAAGAAATCCAACAAGCATGGTATAATGCCATAGCTGCCGAAAGCAAGTTTAAGTCAAGTGAATCGGCCGTAGAGGCCAATCAGGAATCCTTCCGTCTGATGAGCGAGAAATTCGATAATGGAAAAGCCACCTCGGTTGAATACAATGAATCTAAGCTGAATCTCACCAAAGCATTGTCCGACCGGATTCAAGCCAAATATGACTATCTGTTCCGTACAAAGATTCTGGACTTCTACAAAGGACAACCCATTGAGTAAGAAAAGAGGTTATTATTATTGTAAGTGATAGGGGTGGGAAAAAAATGGAGTGAAGTTTCACCCCTATTTTTTACTTTATTGCCCGCACAAAATAAAGGGCGAAATTCACATTCCACCCCTTATCAATCAATATTACAATCTAAAAATAAGCTATGCTACGACCGGATAACTCACTCTTCCATTATTATACAAATAATGCGCCAAAAACATAACGTCCTAATAATAAAAGATCTAAGGAGTAAAAAGATGTTCGTCAACGAACACCTCACCTACATTTGCGGACACTATTAGAAGAAAACAAGAGAAATATATGGAAATCGATCAGACTATTATGAAAAACTGAAATTAACATCAAATTGGCGATTATTATCGAAAAAAAATCAAACGAACTTTTATTATCTCAAACTAATCGCTATATTTGCGACCAATTATTCAATAAAATACCAGAATTTCTTCTTTTAAAAACACGAACGTCAAAACCGCACACACATCAGACTTATAATCAAATAATTAATTCAATTTAGCATATACTAAGTCTAATCTATAAATGAATAAAATGGAAGAACATTTTTTTAACGAGATCTATACTTGCTATTATAAAAAGTCTTTTTATTTTGCTAAATCTTATGTACATGATGATTTAGTAGCAGAAGATATTGCTTCAGAGTCATTAATAAAACTTTGGGAAAAACTAAAAACAGAATCCATAGAAAAAAAATATATTCTTCCTCTTTTGCTTACTATATTAAAAAATAAAGCTTTAGATTATTTAAAGCATGAAAATGTAAAGCATACAGCTTTTGAACAAATGGAAGATTGGCAACATCAAGAACTATCAATGCGCCTGTCTGCCTTGGAAGCATGTAATCCTAATGAAATCTTTTTAGAAGAAATACAAGAGATCATTCATCATACAATGTCTACACTTTCCAAACAAACCTATCAAATTTTTATGCTAAGTCGGTTTGAACATAAGTCCAATAAAGAAATTGCAGAAGTAATGCGAATTACTGTAAAAAATGTAGAATACCATATATCCAAAGCTTTAAAAGTATTACGAATAGCTTTAAAAGACTACCTTCCTCTATTTTATTTCTTTTTTTATTACTAGTTTTTTAGCTAGATCATTCCACTATTTTTTTTTCTTCTTTTTCTTTATTATTTCTTTAGGGTAAACTTCAACTTAATCGTTATTATTTAAAAAAACAAAATAAGGATGAAAGTTGAATTGCTACATAAGTATATATCAGGGAATGCAACCGAAGAAGAAAAAAAGCGCATAACTGAATGGGCACAAAAGAACTCAGAAAATATGCGTGAGTATATGATACAACGTAAATTATACGATATTGCATTATGGAATAAAGAATCCATGGCAGGAAAAGAAAAGAAATCGATAAAAAAACTCTCACTATACAGGGTTGGAAAAGAAGTAATCAAAATAGCTGCAATTTTTGCAATTGTACTTTTGGGAAAATACTATTGGTCTCCAGAACATCAAACCCAAGGAGATATTCCGTTCCAATCTATCTATGTACCAGCTGGACAGAGAGCCGAACTCATGTTGTCTGATGGCACCAAAGTTTGGTTGAATTCAAGAAGTTCTTTAATTTTTCCCACAAACTTTAATTCGGATACTCGGAATGTAAAGTTAGATGGAGAGGGTTACTTTATTGTTACCAAAAATGCCAAACAACCTTTTGTCGTGGAGACCAACAAAGGTAATGTGAAAGTTTTGGGCACAGAATTCAATGTCATAGCCTATTCTATAGATAGCATTTGGGAAACCTCATTACTGAAAGGAGCTGTGGAAATTTTAGTACCCAAATCAGTTGATAAAGTAAAATTAGAACCTAACACCATGGTTAGATTAATCGATAATAAACTAGTGAAAGATCACATTAAAGAAACTGATTATTTTTTATGGCGTGAAGGACTTCTCTGCTTCAATAATATATCTGTCCCAAATTTGATTGAGAAATTAAAACTTTATTATGGAGTAAATATTATAGTAAATAACACCAAAATTTACAGAAAGCGCTATACTGGTAAGTTTCGAACAAAAGATGGAGTTGAGCACGTTTTAAAAGTCTTGAAACTTAACAATAATTTCACTTATAAAAAAGACGATGTAACTAATACAATAACTATTTATTAACCCTTTAAAATAAAATGCCTATGAAATAACACACAAATAAAAAATGGAGCAGTGCTGGCACACCACTCCATAAAGTCAATTACGCATTGACCAACTTTCAATTAATCTTAAGTTAAAAACTTAAATTAAGTATGCAAATATATGAAAAATATATTGTACCACGAATCTATAATAGTAGAAATTAAATCTTTATTCCATATTATGAAAATCACAGTATTAGCCTTATTTATATTTGTCGGAACTGCTTTTGCTACGGAATCTTATTCTCAAGCAATGAAAGTAACCGTTATGGCTGATAATATACCAATGGCTAAAGTAATTAACGAGATCGAAAAACAGACAGATTACCTGTTTGTATATGACATAAATGAAGTGAATTTGAAGCAGAACGTGAAACTAAATGCACAAAATAAATCGGTAGCTGACGTTTTAAATATAATGTTCAAAGGAACCGATATTCATTATGCTATGAAAGGAACGAATATCATGTTAATGAAGGGCATAAACAATGAAATATCACTACAACGAATCCATAAAATAACTGGTATTGTAAAAGATGAAAATGGTGAACCAATTATCGGAGCCAATGTGTCAGTTAAAAACCAAAAAACAATAGGTGCAATTACAGATATGAACGGACGTTTTACTATTGATGTACCGGTCAATGCCGTATTGCAAGTAACATACATTGGATACATCCCTCAAGAGATAAACATCGGCAATAAAAAAACTGTGAATATTTCTCTCAAAGAAGATAACAAAACATTGGATGAGGTAGTTGTCGTAGGATACGGAGTACAAAAGAAAGTAAACGTAATAGGAGCTGTAGAAACTGTGAAAGCAGATCAGATAGCAGACAAACCTGTTACATCAATTGTTTCAGCGCTAACAGGCGAAGCAGCAGGTGTAACGATTAAGCAAAGTTCTGGGCAACCAGGAGCCAATCAAGGATCCGTCCGTATCCGTGGAATCGGCACATGGGGAGATGCTTCTCCACTCGTTTTAGTAGATGGTATATCCATGAGTTTGGATGATGTTATCCCCAATGAAGTTGAATCGGTCTCAATACTAAAAGATGCTTCTTCTGCAGCAATATATGGCTCCCGTGCAGCTAACGGCGTTATTTTAATAACTACCAAAAAAGGTAAAGCAGGTAAGGTTTCATTCTCTTACTCAGGTAATATCGCACTGCAACGTGCTACAAGAGTTCCTGAGATGGCATCTTCATGGCAATATGCAGAAATGTATAATCAGATGATGGTCAACGAAGGACAAAGTCCTATATTCTCAGAAGAAAAAATAAAACGCCTGAAAAACGGAACAGGTAATCCGGACTTAGGAGAAGCCAATACGGATTGGTACAAAGAACTTTTACGTATTGCGCCCCAACACAACCATCAAATATCAATTCAAGGAGGAGGTGAAAGATTTACTTACATGATTGCTACTGGTTATTCTGATCAAAAAGGAGTAATTCCTTCAACTGCATTCAATCGATACAATTTACGAATTAACACTACGTCTCAATTGACATCTTGGTTAAAATTAGACCTCAATATGACATACTTAAATAGTTTACGGAAAGAAGCCGCACGAGGTGGCGCAACAGATGCTTATCGACGCGCTGGTCGTGCTTTGCCCTATCTGCCGGTAAAATTCTCAGATGGCACATGGTCGTATAACACATATCCAACCAACCCTGTAAGAAGAGTAAGTGGAGATTATGGATCAGTTAAAAACTATAATGATGCTGTGAGCGTATTAGTTGCACCCGAAATAAAGATTTTGGATGGACTTATTGTAAAAGGAAATTTTGCTTATGAGTCAAATACATATCGCGATAAATCTTTTGAAAAGACAGTGGTTTATGATAGTTTTGAACAAGCAGGTCAAGCCGCTACGACGGAAGAAAACCGCAATAAACAAATAGATAAATGGAGTCAATATCGCAATATAACAGCAAATGCTTTAATTAGTTATGAAAAAACAATAGGAAAACATTCACTCAGTGCCATGGTAGGGACTTCTTTGGAAACCTTTAAATATGCTTTTACAGAAGCCTCTCGAATGGATTTCCCAAATAATGATTTTTCCGAAATTAATGCAGGTGATCCGACAACAGCTTCCGCCAATGGAAATTCGACTTATGCTGCTTTGGCATCAGCGTTTGGCCGTATCGGTTACAACTTCAAAGAAAAATATCTAGTTGAATTCACGGCAAGATATGATGGTTCTTCTAAATTTGCCAAAGGAAATAGATGGGGATTCTTCCCATCAGCATCCTTGGGATGGAGAATCTCGGAAGAAACATTTTTTCAACCTCTAACTGCATATGTTTCTAACCTCAAATTTAGAATGTCGTATGGTTTGTTAGGTAATCAAAAAATTTCAAACTACCAGTATTATTCTTTAATTGGAAATGGTGGTAATTATATGTATGATGATAAAATACAAATGGGATATGCAGAATCCAAAATGGGTAATGAACTAATTACGTGGGAGTCATCAAAGAATTTCAATATTGGAATAGATTTTGGCTTATTCGACAACAGACTAAGTGGAACATTTGACTGGTATAAAAAACGAACCTCAGATATTTTACTACAATTAAAAACGCCAGATCTATTGGGAATAGACGCTCCTATAGAGAATGCCGGTATCATCGAAAACCAAGGATGGGATCTTACACTGAACTGGCAGTCGAGAATCGGGAAAGATTTCAAATATAAGATCGGAATGGTACTTTCAGACGTAAAAAATAAAGTTATTGACCTTAAAGGATATAAATCTCCAACAAGTGATTTAACTGCACGCATAGAAGGACAGCCTTTAGATGCTATATTTGGTTACAAAACGTTAGGGATCTGTGAAAATCAGGCAGATTATGACAAATATCAGAAACAAATGAAAACATTCAACCCTAAATGGGGGATCGGAGATATAATAATTGAAGATCTTTATGAAGATGGAAAGATAGATGCAAACGACAAAACGGTAATAGGAAATTCGATTCCACGCTATACCTTCGGAATCAACTTAGGATTTGACTATAAAAATTGGGATTTTTCATGTTTCTTTCAAGGTGTAGGAAAAGCTGATGGCTACATAACCAACGAAGCCATCCAAGGGTTAAACGGAGGCGGAGTAAACAGTCCAAGAAAGGAGCACTATGAAAAGACATTCAATCCAAGTAACCCACAGCCTGGTGCTTATTTCCCACGTACTCTGAAATCTACATATAACTTTGATAATATGTCACATTGGATACAAAATGCATCTTATGTTCGCTTGAAGAATCTTCAAATAGGACATACATTTAATGTAAAAGGATTCAATAAATTCAGGGTTTATTTATCTGGAGAGAATTTATTCACTATCACTAAATTTATGACTTGGGATCCTGAAACTCCTGTTGGTTCAAGCACCTCTTATCCTCACATTTCAATTTATTCGGTTGGTGTAAACCTAATTTTCTAATCAATAAATATTTTATATAATATGAGAAAATATATCTTTTATATACTTTGTTTAACAGGAATGTATTCTTTAAACTCCTGTAACGACTTATTGGATGCCGCTCCTCAGGATCAGATCTCAAATGATAAATTCTGGAAGTCAGAGAAAGATGCAGAAAAATTGATTATAGACTTATACAGCGCGACATTACCGAGTGGTATATTTTGGGATGAATGTATGTCGGACAATGCATATTTAGCTTATGACTGGTGGGGTGGACAGCAACAAGTAGCCAATGGTTCACAAACTGTATATGGTGAAACGGCAAGTAGTGTTTGGAATGGAGCATACTCCACAATCAGAAAATGTTGGTTCTTGCTTGAAGGCATGGAGAAAGTCACCTTCAGTTCTGATGCCGTTAAAAAAAGAATCACAGGAGAAGCCTATTTTATGTTAGCCTATCAATATTATCTTTTGACAACCTATTTTGGAGATGTTCCGTTGATAAAAAAGACACTGGACATTCCGACCAGTAAGGAAGTATCAAGAGACCCTAAACAAGTTGTAGTAGAATTTACTCTACAAAAGTTAGAAGAAGCCGCAACCCTGTTAGTAAATACTGCTCCAGAATATGGACGAATTACAGCAGATGCTTGCCACTTCCTTATGGCACGTATTCAACTTTACAATGAAGATTATAAAGCCTGTTTGAAATCACTTGAGAAATTAGAAGGTAAGTATCAATTACATAATGTGGGGGACACTCCTTACGAGGACCTTTTCTCAGGCAAAGCAGAAAGAAATTCAGAAGTGATATTGACTAAGATATGTGAACCTAGACAAGGTGATATATCAATAGGGCATTCAGGCAATGGAGCAATGTTACTGAAAGGAATGACTGGTGGCGACCCCTATTGCGGAATCTTCCCAACAGGCTCATTGGTTGATTCCTATCCAATGGCAGATGGTAGATTGATTCATGAAATGGGCTCAACTTATGATCCTAAAAACCCCTACGCCAATAGAGATCCGCGATTATATCAATCAATAACATATCCCACTAGTCAACTAAAAGTTCTGGATGGAGCTACAAATACAATAAAAGAAGTATTATATGACCCAGAAGATGAAAGTACCATAAGTGTACAACAATACGGGGCTCCAGAACCGTCTCGTACAGGCTATGTTTGGAAAAAATATGTGGATTATTCAGCATATGGAATGTTAGAAATCTGGGACTGTACCAACGATATTATTCTTTTTAGATACGCTGATGCAATGTTAATGAAAGCTGAAGCTCTATTTAAGACCCAAGGACTTAGCGCAAAAGATGAAATATGTAACCTCATCGATCAATTACGCAACCGTTGTAAAGGTGGAAAAGTGCATCGAGAAAACTACAACACAGAAGATATGTTATTCAGATTAATTAAAAATGAAAGACGTATTGAACTTGCTAATGAAGGCACTCGCTATATCGACTTAATTCGATGGAAAGATGCAGAAAAAAATACAGTTGAAACTGGTGTCGGGTTGGTAGGAGAACTATACGGAGCCTACATGAGATTGGACGGTGCAGGGAAAACTGATACAACAGTTAAAATAGACGGAGTTCCTAGACGATATATAGAAAAGCGTTCTTTTGACAAATCGAAAGGTTATCTATTTCCCATTCCACAAAACGATAGAGACTTAAATTCTAATTTAACCCAAAATCCTGGTTGGTAATTCACATTAAAAATCGACATTAATAATTAGAGTTCCTTTCCCTGTATAGGAAGGAAAGGAACTCTTTTTTTAAGTTTCCAACATTAAGACTATTAAGACACATATCTTTAGCAATAAAGCCCAAGTCCAACCTATATTAATAAAATAAATAATATATGAGCAGTAGAATCTTACTCTTCTTTATTCTATTTTTCAACTTCTTATCCATTAAAGCAGAAGTTGATATTTCTTTATCAGGTGAATGGAAATGTCGTCTCGACTCATTATCAATAGGTGAAAAAGAGCATTGGGAAAGAGACGTTTTCTCCACTCCTATTGTTTTACCTGGATCCACTGACGAGGCTGGTATCGGCAATTCTTATCCCATTTTCAAATCAATTTTAGGCTGCAATCGTTTTCCTGATTATCCTCAAAATGCCGATTTTGGGATGATGACCAGAAAACATAAATATATCGGCAAAGTATGGTATCAAAAAGAATTTACTATAAAAGCCAACCAAACAGGGATGTTTACTCTATTTTTAGAACGTGTAATGTGGAGGAGCAAAGTATGGATTGATGGTAATCCTGTTAAGAATATAGTAGATTATTTATCATCACCACACAAACATTTTCTTGGACAGTTAGACAAAGGGAAACACACTGTTACCATAATGATAGACAATAGTGAAATTTATCCTATTGGCACGTTAGGACATTCCTATTGCCCACATATGCAAACTCAATGGAATGGGGTTGTTGGAGAAATAGGACTTCAAAAAACACCCGCCATACATATTGATCAACTGAATGTTTATCCTTCCTATTGCAAGAAAGAAATAAGAGTTTCATTAAATATTCTAAATTCACAAAAAGAAAAGGGCAATTTTAAGTTAACCTTTACTGTCACAGACAAACAAACAGGACAAAAAGTATACACGAACAAACAGATAATAGAACTATTCGATACAATAAACAATTACTCATTTACTATTCCACTCCCACTCCCTAAGCCATGGGATGAATTTACTCCAAATCTGTATAAAATTGACGTGTTGCTAAACTCAGGCAAAATTACAGACAGGAAAACTTCCACTTTCGGATTTAGAGATTTAGGGATAAAGGATAAGCATTTCACAATCAATAATAAAAAAATTATTTACAGAAATAGCCATGAAGGAATGTTCTTTAGCAATACGGGATATCCCAACATGAGTGTTGACTACTGGAAAAATATTTGGTTACTATATAAGAAGCATGGATTCAATGCAGTTCGTTTTCATTCATGCTGCCCTCCCAAAGCCGCTTTTATTGCCGCGGATGAGGTAGGTTTATACTTACAAATAGAATTCTTCTGGAAAGACGAATGGATGGGATGGAAAGATCTTATTGGAGAGGCCGACAAACGACTAAATCAATTTGTTTTTAGTGAGGTACTTGAAGCCCTCAAAACATACGGGAATCACCCTTCCATGATGCTAGTGTCATTTGGCAATGAGTTAGGAGGAAATTTCGATTGGATGGGTGAGCGCATAAAAGAAATGAAGAATATTGATACACGTCATTGGTATGCAGCCGGAATAGCTCATAATATAACTGTATATGATGATTACGTAGAATATGGTGGTAAAAATCAAGCATTAAATAACAAAGGTACAGACTGGAACTATTCGGACAGTTACAACAACCGATCTGCGCATAATTATGATGAGAAGTTCAGAAGGAAGAACCTTCCAGAATTTACACACGAAACCGGACAATACATAGTCCATCCTTTATGGAATGAAATAAAAAAATATACAGGAATATTAGCTCCTTTAAATCTGAAATATTACAAATCAATAGCTCAAAGAAATGGGATTGACACTCTTGATGAAAAACTCCAAAAAGCTTCCGGTCAAATAAACAAGAATTTGTATAAAGCAGAAATAGAAGCAACATTAAGAACGCCAGAGAGTGCGGGATACAGTTTACTCAGTATGGTTGATTATCCCGGCCAGGGAGAAGCCTTAGTTGGTTGGGTTAACGCTTTTTACGAAAACAAGAATTTCATAACTCCTGAGGAGTTTTCCATGTTTGGTTCTCATACCGTTCCTTTACTGCGTTATAAGAAACATGTATGGGAAGATGGAGAAATATTTACGGGAGGGGTAGAAATCAGCAATTTCGGAAAAGAATCTTTACATTCTAAAAAAATATTCTATAATATTAAAAAAGAGGATAAAGTAATCGATTCAGGATATCTATATTCAAATTGTATAGAACAAGGTGAATTGACAAAAGTAGGTTTTTTCAATCACACACTCCATTCTGGTACATATGGATGTAAGTTAGACATTGAGCTTGAAATAGAAAACACTTCCTATAACAATAAATGGTCAATATGGGTATTTCCCAAAAGGACTAATGAAGTACGACTTAACAATGTGATTGAAACAACTTCTTTGAAAACAGCTATTGCCAAACTGAAAGAGGGAAAGAAAGTGTTGCTTTTGGCCAATAATTTAGGTAACAAACAAAACCAAATTTATTCTGCATTCAATCCAGTTTTTTGGTCTGCAACTTGGTTTACCGGACAAAACACGGATGTCAGTGGTGCTTATATTAGGAACAAACACCCACTGCTGTCACTTTTTCCCACAGAAGATGTCATGAATTGGCAATGGAAAGATATATGTGAAGATAGTCGTGGTTTTATTTTGAATGATTTTCCCAAAGACTATTATCCTATCGTCCAGCCCGTAAACGATTTTCACCATGGAAATAAACTTGGTACCATTTTTGAACTTAAAACACGAGAAGGTGGTAAACTTGTAGTTTGCGGATACAATCTGACAAACGCTTTAGATAAACGTATTGCAGCGCGTCAATTAAGAGAAACGATTCTATCCTATATGAACTCAGAAAATTTTAAACCCACTCAATTTGTTGAATATGATTGGTTAAATAAGAATCTAAAAAACACTCTCAACAATCATGAAAAAGAAATAAAAGAACTCAAAGCTCTTCTATTTATTACTCCTGACAATACCTCCGGCTATTCTCAACTGAGCAAATGGACAAAAAAGAAAGACAATGTTATCACTAATGAAGAAGATCTAGATTATCACATAGATTGCCAAGGAGTATGGCAGGACGATATGGGAAGTTATTGGGTTGGAAATAAAATAATTTTAGAAATCAAAATTGAGCATCCCAAGTTGATGACATTAAAGCTCTGTTTTTTAGACTCTAATAAACTAAATCGCACAGGTGTCATTTCTTGCGAAGATGCACCGGAAGTACAATTGAAAGAACATCACAAAGAAACTTGGATTTCCATTCCTATTACACGCGAGAACTGCTTGGATGGCAAAATAAAAGTTGCCATAAATTGTCTGAATGGGCCCAATATCATGTTAAATAAAATTGCTCTAACAGCACTATAAAAGATAAGTTCATACATTAAAGACACATATATGAAAAAGATTTTTTTATACACTTTATCAGTTATGACATGTTTAATGTCTTACGGGCAGCTCCCAAAAACAAGTTTTCCTTTTAAGGATAAATCTTTGTCTACCGAAGAGCGAACAGAAGATTTAATAAATAGAATGACCTTAGAAGAAAAAATTGACTTGCTAGCAGGTTACAACGACTTTTACCTCCACCCCTGTAAACGCTTGGGAATACCAGCATTTAAAATGGCAGACGGTCCTCTTGGACTTTCCTCCTGGGGGCTTTGGGGGAGAGCTACTGCATTCCCATCTTCTATCTCCGTGGCTTCCTCGTGGAATAAGAATTTGGCTTCCGAAGTTGGAAAAATTTACTCAGAAGAATGGAGGGCAAGAGGAATTCACTTTATGTTGGCTCCAGGAGTCAACATTTATAGAGCATCTAAAGGTGCCCGAAATTTTGAATATTATGGAGAAGATCCCTATCTTACTTCCGAGATGGTCGTTCCATTCATAAAATCAGTACAAGAAGGTGGTGTAATTGCCACAATTAAACACTTTGTAGGAAACGATCAAGAATATGACAGATACACTGTAAGTACAGAAGTTTCAGACAGAGCTTTACATGAAATTTATCTCGCCCCATTCAAAGCCGCTGTAGAAAAGGCGGATGTAAAAGCAGTAATGACCGGCTATAATCCGGTAAATGGCATATATTGTACCGAAAACAAATTTCTAATCGATATATTAAAGAAAGATTGGCATTTCAAAGGAATACTAATGTCCGACTGGGCTTGCACATACTCAGCTGATAAAGCCGCCAACCATGGTTTGGATCTTGAGATGGGGAGTAAGAACTGGTTCAACAGAGAGCAATTATTGCCTTTGATAAAAAAAGGAATAGTCTCTGAAGAAGTAATCAATGATAAAGTAAGACGTATCTATGGTACCTGCATTGAAATGGGCTTTTTCGATAGACCACAACTAATTGAGGATAATCCTACTTACAATCAGAAAGCGAATAAAATGGCACTAAAGGTAGCTGAAGAAGGTATCATCCTCTTAAAAAATAAGGATTGCTTACCTTTGAAATCCCCTCGAAAAATTGCAGTTATCGGCCCGACAGCCAATCCTGCCGTCATTAATGATAG
This sequence comes from Bacteroides fragilis, assembly GCF_019583405.1. Classification (GTDB taxonomy): domain Bacteria; phylum Bacteroidota; class Bacteroidia; order Bacteroidales; family Bacteroidaceae; genus Bacteroides; species Bacteroides fragilis_B. The sequence continues at coordinate 170,742 of NZ_SZUU01000007.1, forward strand.
AGTTTTTTCGGTCAATGGAAATGTGTATGGTGGTGGCGGTAGTTCCCGTGTTCACCCTTGGTATATAGTTAATGACCTCAAAGGAATAGATAATGAATTTAAAAATGCTGAAATTTATTACACTGAAGGTATCTCCAGTCAGTTCAAAAGACATCTATTTAGGAATAGTGAATTCAGGACTCAACAGGGTAAAAGAGGACTTACCGCTAAATATTATGCGCTAAAGTCGGATACAATACAAACAATTTCTGCCAATCTACTCAAAGAACAAGCAAAAGCCGCTGGAAGAAAAGAAGAATCTACTCAAATAATCTCTTCACAAAAAAACGCAGGTAATTGTATTGTTAACAGAATAGATCGTCAAGTGGATTTCGAATGGTGGGGATATCCTGACAATAACAGAACTTTTGGCTCTGATTATAAAATAGAATGGGAAGGCTATGTCGACATACATAAAAGTGATAGTATTCGTTTTTTTGTCGACGCACAAGGAGGATATCAGTTATTTATTGACGGCAAATTAATAGTAGATGCATCACCCTCTCAGTCTTTCCATGTGAGTTCAAATGCCATTTATTCTAAGAAAGGAGAATCTAAACATATAAAATTAAGATTTTGGAACCAGAGATCTTTGCCCGCAGAAATAAGAATGGGATATTGCTATGACAGCGATATCGACTTCTCAGAAGCTAAACGTCTTGCTTCCAAATCCGATGTAGCAGTGGTTTGTGTCGGTCTTGATGGAAGTATCGAATTAGAAGGAAGAGATCGTCCATTTGACTTACCTTATGGACAAGATTTACTTATCAATGAAATTAGTAAAGTAAACCCCAATACTATAGTTGTAGTACATGCAGGGGGCGGTATAAATATGACAAAATGGATTGATCATGTATCTGCAGTACTGCATGCTTTCTATCCGGGACAAGAAGGAGGAAATGCATTGGCACGCATTTTATCTGGACAAATAAACCCTTCAGCCAAGTTACCTTTCACTTTAGAAAAAAAATGGGAAGACTCTCCTGCTGCAGGGAATTACGATGAGACAAGGAAAGAGAAAAAAGTTTACTATAACGAAGGTATATTTACAGGATACAGAGGCTATGAAAAAAAAGGTATATCACCTCTATTTCCGTTTGGTTTCGGCTTATCCTATAGTTCTTTTAAGTATGACAACCTTTCAATAAAAGTTATAGATGAAACGAATGCTATAGTTGAAATTAAATTTGAAATTTCCAATATAGGCGATGTAAATGGCGCGGAAATAGCACAAGTATATGTAACCGACATGGTGTCAAAAGAGGAGAGACCACTAAAAGAATTGAAAGGATTTGAAAAAATATGGCTAAAATCCGGTGAAACAAAATCTGTTACCATTAGGCTTACTAAAGAAGCTTTCCAATATTACAATGAAAAGAGCAAGAAATGGGTTTTTGAAAAAGGAGATTTCTTGATTAAAATTGGAGCTTCTTCACAAGATATTAGATTAGAACAAAAAATTAAATTGTAAAAATCGACATCAAATATTATTTGACACTTAAAAAAATAAATCATGAATGCATACAAATTATTATCAGCGTTATTTATATCCAGTTTTTATCTATTTTCGTGCACTTCTTATGAAGAGATAGATACGTCAGTATATTTAGATCCCTCACGTCCTGTCAACGAACGCGTAGAAGCTTTGTTAGCACAAATGACTATTAATGAAAAAATCGCTCAGATGGATATGGTCTCGGAATGGGACGAAGATAGTATTTTAAATAACACTTATCATGACTTCGGAGCGTGGATTGCAGGTCAAGAGCCAGAAGAAACGAACAAACTTCAATCTTTTTCCGAAAAAACTCGTCTAAAAATTCCATATTTAATAGGAATGGATGCCGCTCATGGCTATGGTACATTAGCAGGAAGAACAATTTATCCCACTTCTATCAGTATGGCTGCAACGTTTAATCGTACTCTCGTTAAACTTTCAGCTCAAAAAGCCGCTGAAGAAATTCGTTCCGCCGGAACACATTGGACTTTTGCTCCTTGCGTGGATATTGTATATGACGCAAGATGGGGAAGAACAGGTGAAACTTATGGAGAAGACCCATACTTGGCAAGTGAACTCGTCAGACAATCAGTTATTGGTTTACAAGAAAATGCAAATCCACAAAAAAGAGTAGCAGTTTCAGTAAAACATTTAGCTGCCGGTGGAACATCTGTAGGAGGTATTAACCATGCTTCTGCCGATATCTCCGAACGTTCATTACGATCTTACATACTCCCCCCATTTAAAGCGGCTATTGAAGCTGGATGTATGACTATTATGCCTGGTCACAATGATATTGGAGGAATACCTTGTCATTCATCTAAATGGCTACTGACCGATGTAATAAAAAACGAATTCGACTTCAAAGGTTTCTTTATCAGTGACATGAAAGACATGGACAATCTGACAAGTTTACATTATACTGCACACAATCAAACAGAAGCTATAGAACAAAGTGTCAATGCAGGTATGGATATGCACATGTATTCGTCTGACAGTACAGAGTTTCTAGTTCCTATGAAACAACTGATAAAAGAAGGAAAAATACCTATTAGCCGTATAGATGACGCAGTAAGACGTATTCTCAAAGTAAAATTCGAGTTAGGTTTATTTGAAAATCGTTATGTAGATCCCACTAAAGATGTTTACGCAACCAAAATAAATAGAGAAATAGCTTTGAACGCAGCACGTGAGTGTATCATACTTTTAAAAAACAGTAAAAACCTGTTACCTATTAACGAAGCTAAATACAAGCGTATTTTGGTCACAGGGCCTAATGCTAACAATCAGGCTATGCTAGGCGATTGGAGTTTCTTTCAGCCAGACAGTAATGTTGTTACTGCACTAGAAGGTATGCAAATGATCGCATCTAATTCTGAAATAATTTATAGCAATAGCGGCAGAATAAGATCTGAATTATCACATGAAAAGACCAATACGACAGATCCCGCCTTACAAAAAAAAATACTTTCAGAAGGAGGAGGAATCTCTGACTACAGCATTTCCGATGCAGTAAAGAAAGCTGAAAATTGTGATTTAGTTGTTGTAGTTATGGGAGGGTATGGCATTCGATCAGACTGGGGCCTAAGAACTTATGGTGAATCGGCAGATCGCCCATCGATTGATTTTTATGGTCGTCAAATTGAACTAGTCAAAGCATTGCAAAAAACAGGGAAACCTATAATTGCTGTAATTGTTAACGGAAAACCTTTAAATAACGAATGGCTTTCAGAAAACATCTCAGCCATAGTAGATGTATGGGAACCGGGAATGTATGGTGGTCAAGCTTTAGCCGAAATCTTATTTGGCAAAATAAACCCATCTGGGAAACTACCTATTACAGTACCCAAACATGCAGGGCAATTACCAATGTATTATTATCAAACTGCATCAAGATATTGGACTGGTTATAGTTTAGGAAGCAGTCGCTCTGACAATTTACCTGCTTATTGTTTCGGGCACGGACTTAGTTATACCACATTTGAATACAGTGATTTGAAAATTGATTCGATTCATTCAATGAACAGAGAAAATATACATGTTTCTTTTAAGGTAAAAAATACAGGGCAAATGAAAGGAAAAGAAGTTCCTATGTTGTTTGTTAGAGACTGCATATCAAGTGTAGTCACTCCTCTCAAATTACTGAAAGAGTTCACAAAGATTGAACTTGCTCCCGATGAAGAGCAAACAATCAATTTCAACATTCCTATGACAAGTTTGGGTTTATGGAATGAATATATGAAATTTGTTGTTGAACCTGGCGATTTTTTATTTTCCATAGGGCGTTCAGTATCTGACATTCGACTAGAAAAGAAAATAACAATTAAAGAATAACTCCCAAAGAAAATAATTCAGTTATCTATTGGAGATAATATCCCAAATCACCCATTCACCATACATATATTTATACTTATCCAAGCATATAAATCTAATATATTGTTGGGTCTGTTTATATAAGTATAGAATTATCCAGATGAATCAAGGCTTGCCTATTGATTTATCCAGTAATTACAGTAGCTCTGTCATTAAACCGGAACAGTAGTAACCGACAACGCCCCTTCTCTCTGTCTGAAAGAAGGGGCGTTATTTCAAGTAATAGTAATCCGGCTATAAACGCTTATTATTCATCGATTGCAAATGAAGCTACAATGATATTCTTTTCATCCAAAGAATTAGGATTACGAACCGTTATCCCATATTCCCCTATCGGTTTTTCTTTCAATGTAATCAGATAAGAACTTTCTCCATACTTTTTAGCGGTATACGGAAGTAATTCCAGATTATTGTTAGAAGCCCCTCCAAAGGTACTCAAAGAAGATAGTTCGGCCTTACGTACTTTCTTACCTGTTTCAAACTGAAAGATATTGATAATAGACATCGGATCGGTATTGTTGTCCACAGCCCTCACAATCAACTTAAAATCATCTCCCCGATGCAATCGTACCTGAGCGCTGGGACCATCTACATTTATTTTTGTCTTCACTTTGCCCATGCCCACCAAATATACCGAGGCATTGGCTTTTGTTTTGATCTTAACGGTAGCCTTTTCCAACGGAGTCGTACTGTTGTCCGAATTCAAGACTAACACCTCACCTATAAAATCAGGTTCAGTAACCGTCTCTTGTGCATAACTACTTGTACAGAACAGAACACTAATCAATAATAATAATTTAATTTTCATACTCGTCGTTGTTTTAGATTAATAGAGTCTACAAATATATGTATTATTCACAATTTCTCCTACAGTAACTACTTACATTATCTTCAGGAACCGGCAAGTTCTCTCTTCACAATCCAGTATCCGACCCTGGACTCCGAAATACCCGGCTTCACTTTATGGTTACATACCAGTTCGTCATCTGTTATGGCAGACTCCAGATAATAAAAGCAACAAGAATCGTCTCCATCCAGCCTCCGGGCCAGTTCTATGATATGTGTGGATATCAGGAAACGGCTGTGAACCTTCTCCCTGAGCACTTCGGTCACGGCTACCGATGCTTCAAAAGCATCCCGTGCATTGGTCCCCCTGAACAATTCGTCGAACAGCACAAAACAATGGTTACCTTCATTAATCTGTTGCAACACCTCTTTCACCCGCAGTACTTCCGCATAAAAATGACTGCGCCCATCCCTTAACGAATCCGGAAGATTGATAGAAGTAAAAATACCATCAAATACCGGACAGACCATAGAAGAAGCGGGCACCGGAAATCCGGCATGAGCCAGCCATACGGCGGACGCTATCGCTTTCAAGGTCGTGGATTTACCGGCCATATTTGATCCTGTAAAGATACAGATATTCCCATTCGCCATATTCCAGTCGTTTTTCACCGCATCTTTCACCTGAGGATGGTAAAAGTCACGAAGCACAAATTTGCCATCGGTCGTAAACGTAGGGAAACACCACCCTTTCGTAACAGCCGTGCGGTGCATGGTACGGATGGCATCCAATTGATATACAATCGAAAGAAGATCAGCAATGGTATGGTTGCGCCGATAGCGGAAAATATAATCCAGTCGGTCGGTCCGGTAAAAACCGTCCTCCTGTCCGCAGGATTCTACCATTTTGCCCAACTCCGTAGCCTGATAAGTCTCCAGGACAGTAGCTACCATACTACGGATTAACCGGGGAGAAAGTGCGGTCACATGATCCGCAAAAATCTTCAGTTCCAGCAAGACGTTTTCAAGCAACTTTGTTCCTCTCTGAATGATATAGCGTTCGGGAGTACTTCTGAACACCCTGAAAGCACGTGATAAAACAGATTCCAGATAAGTAACCCTTGTCGGACGGTCTCCCTGACTAAGATAAAATTCTATAAAATCCAACTCTTCCCTGCAAATACGTATTTCGGGGAAATCCGGACACCGGATGGCTTCCTGCCTTTCATGCAGCATCTGCCAATCGGATATGGGATGAGTTACCCAATCTTCCAGGCACCTCTTTCCTCCGTCACTTTCCGTCATGTCAAAGAGCGAGAAAAGAGTTTTCTCGCCATACGTACTCTCCATCACTCCTAAGTCATTGAGAGTCTGTCTATCTGTTCGTAGTTGTTTCACGGTATCTCATATGATCAATTTCTCAAAGATAGAATATTTTTCCGGAAAGAGCATCATCCATCCTCCCGGAATTGTATAACTTTGCAGCCGATAAATCCGTAGTTTACATATCATAATGGGAAAATATCGTACGAAAGGGAGCATCGCTCTCATCATTACAGGAAGTGTCCTGATCCTTGTTCTGACAGGTTTATATTGGGGACGCAACGGAATTCTCTGCCGAATGGTTGGCAAGCGGATACTGCGCACCGAACAAAAATACGGATTATCCATCCGCTACGATGCCTTGCGAATGAAAGGGCTGAACGAAATCGAGCTGAGCAATCTTTCCGTAGTCCCTGACAAGCGGGACACCCTCCTCACCCTGCATGCCCTGAACATGCGCCTCAGCTTCTGGAAACTGCTACGCGGAAAGATCGAAGTACGCAACGTAACCGCCGACCGGCTGAAAGTTTCATTTATCAAAGCAGACAGCACAGCAAATTATGACTTCCTCTTCCTGAAAAAGGAACAGGAGGTACCGGCCGGTTCGGCACAAGCCGACTATGCCCACAGAGTGAACAGGATACTGAACCTGCTCTATGGTTTCTTACCCGAAAACGGAACACTGCGTCAAGTCGACGTCAGCGAACGGAAAGACCGTAACTTCGTAGCCATCCGCATCCCGCAATTAAGCATACGGCAAAACCATTTCAACTCCGATATCGAAGTACAGGAAGATTCGGTAAGCCAACATTGGACCACCTGTGGAGAGGTAAACCGAAGCCACCACACGCTAAAAGCCGAACTTTATGCACAGCATAAAGAGAAAATCGCCCTCCCCTATCTCAAACGCCGTTTCGGTGCGGACATTCGCTTGGATACCCTTACCTATAGCCTGACTGAATCGGAAGGAAACAGCGGTCAGATTATATTGACAGGACAAGCAGCAGTCAACGGACTTGAAGTGTATCACAAAGCTCTTTCCCCTCAAACAGTCAATCTGGACCGCGGACAAATATCCTACCGGGTGCTTGTGGGTAAAGAGTTCGCCGAACTGGACAGCACAACCTTGGTGCAATTCAACCAGATGCAGCTTCATCCTTATCTGAAAGCTGAGAAGAGAGAACACCAATGGCACTTCACAGCAGCTTTAAACAAGTCCTGGTTTCCGGCAAACGAACTCTTCGGCTCGCTCCCCAAAGGACTATTCAGCAATCTGGAAGGGATAAAGACGGACGGCGAACTGTCCTATCATTTCTTGCTGGATGTGGACTTTGCCCTACCGGACAGCCTGAAGCTGGAATCGGAACTAAAAGAGAGAAACTTCCGCATCGTGAAATACGGAGCCATAGACCTTGGTAAAATGTCGGAAGAGTTTATCTATACGGCTTACGAAAACGGACAGCCGGTACGCACTTTCCCCATAGGCCCCTCTTGGGAACATTTCACGCCACTGGACAGCATCTCTCCACTATTGCAAATGTCTGTGATGCAAAGTGAAGACGGAGCTTTCTACTATCACCGGGGCTTTCTTCCCGATGCCATGCGTGAAGCATTGATACAAGACCTGAAAGTGAAACGTTTTGCCCGTGGGGGAAGTACCATCACCATGCAGCTGGTAAAAAACGTATTCCTGAACCGGAACAAAAACATCGCCCGGAAACTGGAAGAAGCCCTGATCGTCTGGTTGATAGAAACGGAACGTCTCACTTCCAAAGACAGGATGTACGAAGTATATCTGAACATAGTGGAATGGGGGCCGCTTGTCTACGGAGCACAGGAGGCTGCTGCCTACTACTTTAAAAAACGCCCGTCTCAACTGACAGCCGAGGAGTCCATCTTCCTGGCATCCATCATTCCGAAGCCCAAGCATTTCCGAAATTCGTTCACCGGTGACATGAAACTGAAAGAAAACCTGGAAGGCTATTATCGATTGATAGCCGAACGACTGGCAAAAAAGGGAGTTATCAGCGAAGCGGCGGCCGACAGCATCCGTCCGGAGATAAATGTGACCGGCGAAGCAAGGAAAGACTTGAGGAGAGACAGCATACAGTAATTTATCAGATACCCAAAGCAGAATAGGGGGAAACTCACCACAGAGGACACAGAGTAACACAGAGTGAATTTTAAGTCATTGATTAGTAAAGTTGTTAATCTGTGATAATCTATTTGGTGAAAAGGCTTTTGACACATCCCCATCCTAACTGATTTATCTGCAAAGAGAGCATTTACCGACACAGAACCGTTATTTCTTTGTTAAGTCCCCCTATACGAAGGGTATTCAGCAAACAATTCCACCGCAAAAAGTGTTTCATTGTACATTTTTTAGCCGTTTGCTATGGTAATTCAAAAATTATCACCATCTTTGTGGTGAACTACAACATTCTCTCGCTTGGAGAGCAAGACATAGAAAGCATTCTTTGTCTAACTTTAGCTACGGGCATAATTTATTTATGTCCGCAGCTTCTGGATAAAAGACGGCTCTGCCCCCGTGTCTGATACCGTAATGGGTCAGCATATATGCTTTTCTTGCTCTGCAATGGAATGATGTAGTTCAGCGGGTCAGCAGGGCCGTTCATTCTTCCCTGCCCGATATACGTTTGAGCTATGGGCAAACAATCTACTATCAAAATCTTGTCTTTCCACCGGCGCAGAACCAACGCAAACGGTTGGTATCGGTTGGATTTTATTTTTCAGCGAGGTAAAAAGATTCTGCATTATACACTCTCTACCCGGGATTACGAATATGCAGAGTGTTTCTGTTCACCTTCCCATATCGAACGTGCAGACATGATTGTCTTTGTAGCCGAACTTCTTTTAGAAATTCATAAAGTGAAATATTCGTGCCTGAAACGTACACCAAGCCAGGCGTATGCCACTTCCAAATATATATCCCGGATCAATCAAATATGCAAAAAGAATCATTATCACAAAACGCCTGTCATTATAGACGGGCTATAGTACTTTGATCTTTCATAATAAATTCTCTTTTATAATTGACTTTAAATCTAAATCCGACTCACCAAACCAGTTAACTCGTCGAACCGCTGCCACTCTACCCCCCGGAGGACAGCGGTTCTTTTTCTTTCATTTAACCAGTTCACATGAATCGTTTCCCTATTCCATTTCATGTTTAATAATCTAATTATCAATATTTAATCATTCATGTCGGTATCTTTATCTCGTCCCGTATACCCGGGCTCATGGGCACGCCTGCCCGGAACCGGATGCAGATTGCACCATTTCCGGTTAAACAACAAGGGAAAACGAAATGCTTTAAGAGGTGTATTTGCTTAAGCAACGCGTATCTTTCGGCTGATGACCAGCATTTTACGCCTTATTTTCGCCTTAAAACAGTAGGTGGAAGATGGAAGATACGGGTGGAAGATAAAGGGCTGAAAAATGCGATCTTCCACCCGGATATTTCTTTGATTATTAGAGTGATAAACTCAAAAAGATGGAAGGTGGAAGATCGAAATGCAGACAAATAAAATTCGTCGAACTGACGTTATTTATCCCGGCTCCCTCTTTCCGACGAGCGGGAAGAAGAACTACGGCTACTGCCTGAAGAAGAATTTCCACTGCTGCGTCTGCTTGAAGAAGAACGCTCAGAGACTGAACTTCGGGTGCCATTATTACTCTTCACCCTCTCCTGGCTCCGGCTACTACTGCGTCTGCTATCCGTACGTTCAGGAGTCACCCTATTGGGAGTTGCTGAACTCCTCGGAGTCACCCTGTTTTTATCTCGTGAGGCAGAACTTTCCCTCCGCACATCATTCCTCCGCACATCATTCCTCCGCACATCATCTCTCCGTGCCGAATTAGGACGTATAGTTACCGTACCGAAATCGGAACGACGGTGCGTGTTATAATTCCGGTGATCTCTTATGCTGTGGGAACCGGAATAGAAATCATGCCGGTAACGTCCGCGATAATAGCTGTTATGATAGTGCGTACGATAGTGTCCGCCGCAATAACTGCTATAGTGGTAAGGCTTTCCGAAATAGAAGTGGTTATGGTTTGTATACCGGATATAGACCCGGAAGTTCCAGCCTCCGCCCCCGGCATAAATCGGTCGATAGAAATAATCCACCCCTATAAAACGGCTATATTGTGAAGCCGTCAGCACCCATCGTAAGTCATCGTTACGAATATCCAACGTGCGATAGTATTTATCGAGCGCCCACTCTTCTCCCCGCATCACATCGTCCATCAGGTAACGGATGGAGTAAACAAAATCATAATTGATTTCGTATACATCATTATATTGTCCCGTACTCAGGTTCAATTCATAGGCCATCTTGTCTGTAAGGAAACGAGTCTCCTTACGAATGCGGCTATTGCTCATGGCAGCCATGCTCACACTACTTACAGCAGTGATTCCGATGGCCAGAAAGAATATCAGTATTCGTTTCATATCTCAAGTCTATTTAGTTCTATTATAATTCTTCACAAAGTCCCTCACATTACTTTGATTCGACAGGAAGTCCAGTTCATCTACCGCTACGGAGAAGTTATCTTTATCCACCACACTCGGGTAAAGTATCTTCAGCACCTTAGTGCGGTCATCATCAAAGCTATAAAGTTTTATCAGTCTACGGCATTGCTCTGAAGTAAACCCGGTAGAACTCGCTGCTTTTTCGATAAAGTCCGTCCTGTCCGAGTCGAATGTTTTACTCTTTGCATCATTCAGGAAGCGGGCAAACTCATCATTTCTCATGGCCCTATAGCTATAGGAAGGCCCCACTTCCGAAGCGGAAACTGTACCGCCAATACCTAAAGAGAAAGACGGAGCGGGAGGAACAGTGGGTGCACCGTCCTTGAACGAATCCAGCCCTACGACACGGTTGTCTATAAAGTTAATGCAAATCACCGAAGGCCCTGCTTTAGAAAGGTACCCACGATATTCCCACTCTTCCATGCCTCCATCAAAGCGTCTGTAGTTCGGTTCACCAAGAATGGTTTTCACCTCTTGTTGCGTCATTCCTTTCTGAATACCCATCAGTTGGCTGTTCCTGAAATCTGCCAACAGGCTGGCACAACTACTCATGACAACGAGCAAGAGTAACATTGCTGAAACATGTATCTTTTTCATAATTAATATTGGTTTTAGTTACGTTGACTATGGTATTTTCTCACAAATTCGTTCATCTTATTCTTATCGGACTGAAAGGTCAGACTCTCAATAACCAGATAAAAATTCGGTTTATCAACAATCCGCGGATACATGGCCTGCATCAGCTTTATTTTTTCACTGTCGAAACTGAACAACTTAACCAACTGGAGGCATTGATCGGAAGTAAAGCCGGTAGAGACAAGCGTAGTCTCGATCAGTTTATTGCGGTCAGAATCGAAAGGCTTATCTTTCACTGTTCTCAGAAAGCGGTCGAACTCTGCACGGTTCATCACCACATCATATCCGTATCCGGGACGTGACGGACGGTCGGGGTAATCAGGACGGTCCGGACGGAAATCGGGACGATTGTCTCTACCTACCCGGATATCCCGTATGTTCATACCGGGATTTGACACCCATTCCTGAAACAACAAATCTCCTTTCACACTCTGTCCGGTGCGCGGGATATAGCGCGCGGCATATACCTCTATGCGGTGTCTGCCCGAATAGTTGGCTATGAAGCAAGTCTCTGTCGGCGTGCATATCTGTTCGCCATCCATAAAGACAAGAATCGCCTCACCTGCACTCTGGATATTTATTCCGCTGATTCTTCCGGCTTGTGCCATAAATGCAGCCAGCAAGAAACAAAGGGTTATGATTACTTTTCGCATATCGTTTAGTTTTTATTGTTTTTAATATCACAAAAATAGGGTGAGGAAACTCCCCACCCTAATGATTCTGTCTATTCATACGTAGGGTTTTCCCTATTCAGTTTAGGGACGAACCAACTCGATTCCGTCTTCGTGGAGCAGGATCAGACGTTTCTTATATAAGTCGCCAACGGCTTTCTTGAATGTCTTCTTACTGACACCGAAAACATCGTAAATCTCTTCGGCAGGGCTCTTGTCATTCAATCCAATCCGTCCGCCGTGGTCTGCAATATAGTGGTAAAGTGTTTTTGAGAAATCATCAACTTTCTCAAAACCGGGTTTCTGGAGAATCAGGTCTATCTTGCCGTCTTCGCGTACCTGCTTAATATATGCTTTCAGCGTATCGCCCGTATGTAAGGTCTGAAAGATCTCACTGTCATACAGCAAACCACTGTACATATTCTCAATGATCGCCTTAAACCCAAGGTCCGTCTTCTGCCAGATAAGTATGTTCACCTCTTCGCCCGGCTGATAAGGAGCTTTCTCTTTGGACAAATAGCGGTCTACCTTGGCTGAAGCTACGATGCGGAAACTTTCATCGTCAATGTAGGCATGAATGACGTATTTATTCCCTACCTGCATCTTCATCTTCTGCTCGCTGAAAGGAACAAACAAATCTTTCATCAACCCCCAGTTAAGAAAAGCTCCGAACTGGTTGACCCACGATACTTCCAGACAGGCAAACTCCCCTACTTGTACCAAAGGTGTCAATGTAGTGGCTATTAACCGTTCTTCATTATCCAGATAAAGGAAGACGTTCAACCAGTCTCCCACCTTACAATCTTCGGGTACATAGCGGGTGGGCAACAGGATTTCTCCCTCTTCTCCGCCATCCAGGTACATACCGAAATCGACCTGCTTGACTACCTCAAGCTGGTTGAATTTTCCTAATTCAATGCTCATAATCTTCATTCTGTTTACTGCAAAGATAAATAAAAAACAGACGTAAGAATGATTAGCCGCCGAAAAACATATTGCCGCATCTGCTTGTTATCATTGGCAAATGATAACTTTTCATTATAGCGCAAAACTTTTTTCGATAAACAACCTGCACATAAACAAGTTATCTTTGCATCGGAAACAAAAAAACAAAGCAATTGTCGAATTAAAAAAGATATAAATTATGGAATTCTTAACCAACGAAAAACTTACGATTGTAGGAGCTGCCGGAATGATTGGCTCTAACATGGCACAGACTGCCTTAATGATGAAACTGACTCCGAACATCTGCCTGTACGACCCCTATGCACCCGCTTTGGAAGGTGTGGCCGAAGAGTTGTATCACTGCGCGTTCGAGGGGGTAAACCTGACCTACACTTCAGATATCAAAGAAGCTTTGTCGGGAGCCAAATACATTGTGTCATCCGGTGGTGCTGCCCGTAAAGCAGGCATGACCCGTGAAGATTTACTGAAAGGTAATGCAGAAATCGCCGCCCAGTTTGGTAAAGATATCCGCCAGTATTGCCCGGATGTGAAACATGTGGTCGTAGTGTTCAATCCTGCCGATATCACCGGACTGATTGTATTGCTCTATGCCGGCTTGAAACCGTCGCAGGTATCCACACTGGCCGCTCTGGACAGTACCCGCCTGCAAAACGAACTGGTGAAGTACCTCCATATCCCCGCATCCGAAATTGTAAACTGCCGTACATATGGCGGCCACGGAGAACAGATGGCCGTATTCGCTTCTACCACCAAAGTACAAGGTGAAGCGCTTACTAAAATTATAGATACTCCACGCATGCCTATGCAGGATTGGGAAGACCTGAAAGTACGTGTCATCCAAGGTGGAAAACATATCATCGACCTGCGCGGGCGCTCTTCATTCCAAAGTCCGGCCTATCTGTCTATCGAAATGATTGCAGCAGCCATGGGCGGACAACCTTTCCGCTGGCCGGCAGGAACGTACGTATCCGACAAAAAGTTCGATCATATCCTGATGGCAATGGAGACTTCTATCACGAAAGAAGGCGTAAGCTATAAGGAAGTACAAGGAACTCCCGAAGAACAAAAAGAAATGGAAGAAAGCTACGCTCACTTATGCAAACTGCGTGATGAAGTGATCGCTATGGGCATCCTTCCGGAAATCAATAAATGGCATGAACTGAACAGGCATATTAACTGATGACATCATACAAAGTTTAATTAGTTGGGATACTGCCTGTCTGCTACGTGCAGACGGGCAGTATTTTTTAGGTATACTGATTCCTAAACAGTTATTTTGACTTACTTTCGTCAGCTGCCTCCAATTGTTTATAATATTCCTCTTTCTCTTTGTTCTTTTTTTGAATCAGGCTGGTGACATAAACCGTAAAGATCGGGAACATCATCATACCCAGTGCCGCCAGCAACACCGAAAGTACACGTCCCGTCACAGTGACAGCAATAATATTGGAACCTACCGTAGTCACATCCATAAATGCCCACCAAAGCGCATCTCCGTAACCGGTTACCAGAGGATTGACCTTGTGTTCGAGTACAAAAAAAGCCAGGCTTGAAAAGTAAACAGTAGCAAGCAACATAGTCAGATAGGAAACAAATAGTCCGGAAGCCTTATTATAAGTAAGCCACCCCACCACAATAGCCATCGCATAGCCACCTCGAACCAAAGGAACAAAACGAATCATATAAGTCACTTCGGGTGAAAAAGTCCATCCCATATAGGATATAATATTCTGGTAAGGTATCGCCACCAACAAAAAGATGAAATGCGTACTGAGATAGTGCCACTTATTTTTTGAAAGAAACAACTCGAGAATGAAATCGAACAGAAATAAGACACAAATCCATAGCTGAACTTTCATATAAACCGATTGGGTATAAAAAGGGATACCCTTAAACGTATCTATCGAGATGCTGATGACCAGAAATAGGGAAAGCAGCAGGATGATGACATGTAAAATGCCGTAAATCCCTTTCTTCCGCAAAGCAAAATCAGAAAGAGCCATTTTCATAAGCGCTGATATTTTATAGGTTATTTAATTATGCAGAAGGAACAAGAGTCCTACACGATTTGTTTGATACCCACCCGAATTCAATGGAGGAACCGGTGATTTCACTCTTCACCGATGTTAATTAACCAAGTTTGACGTTAGTAAACTGAAACATCTCACGTTAAACGTTGTTATAGACACTGACTTAAAAATATTTTTCACTTAAAACCTTAACTTATGGCAAATATTAAACAAGCAGTGAAACTAGGGGTATTCACCCTGGCGATCATGAACGTAACGGCAGTCGTATCCCTACGCGGACTTCCTGCCGAGGCCGTATATGGAATGAGTTCGGCCTTCTATTATCTTTTCGCAGCTATCGTATTCCTTATTCCGACATCACTCGTTGCGGCGGAATTGGCTGCCATGTTCCAGGACAAACAAGGTGGTGTATTCCGTTGGGTAGGCGAAGCGTACGGAAAAAAATTGGGATTCCTTGCCATCTGGGTACAATGGATTGAAAGTACGATCTGGTATCCGACTGTATTGACATTCGGTGCTGTATCTATCGCTTTCATCGGAATGAATGATGCACACGACATGACACTGGCCAGCAACAAATACTATACACTGGCCGTTGTGCTTATCATCTATTGGCTGGCCACCTTCATCTCACTGAAAGGTATGGGATGGGTAGGTAAAGTAGCTAAAATAGGTGGTATGGTGGGAACCATTATCCCCGCTGCCCTGCTGATTATCCTGGGTATTGTTTACCTGGCATCCGGAGGGCATTCCAACCTTGACTTCCATAGCAGTTTCTTCCCCGACCTTACGAATTTCGATAACGTGGTATTAGCGGCAAGTATCTTCCTCTTTTATGCCGGTATGGAAATGGGCGGTATCCACGTAAAGGATATGCAAAACCCTTCAAAAAACTATCCAAAAGCTGTATTTATCGGTGCACTTATTACCGTAATCATCTTCGTATTGGGTACATTCTCACTGGGTATCATTATCCCGGCCAAAGATATCAGCCTGACACAGAGTTTACTTGTTGGCTTCGACAACTATTTTAGATATATCCATGCATCCTGGTTATCACCGATCATCGCCATTGCCCTTGCATTCGGTGTGTTGGCAGGTGTATTGACATGGGTTGCCGGTCCGTCAAAAGGTATCTTTGCCGTAGGTAAGGCCGGTTATATGCCTCCGTTCTTCCAGAAGACCAATAAACTGGGTGTACAGAAAAATATCCTGTTCGTTCAGGGTGGTGCTGTTACCGTATTGAGCCTTCTGTTTGTGGTTATGCCTTCCGTACAGAGCTTCTATCAGATCTTGTCACAGCTGACAGTTATTCTTTATCTGGTGATGTACTTACTTATGTTCTCCGGTGCCATTTACCTGCGCTATAACATGAAGAAAGCTAACCGTCCGTTCCGTATCGGTAAAAAAGGTAACGGCTTGATGTGGATTGTCGGCGGCCTTGGTTTCCTCGGTTCATTGCTGGCGTTCATCCTCAGCTTTATCCCACCCAGCCAGATTTCTACAGGTAGCAACACTGTATGGTTCTCTGTATTGATTATCGGCGCTTTGATCGTTGTGATTGCTCCGTTTATCATTTATGCAGCCAAAAAGCCATCATGGGCTGACCCGAACAGTACTTTCGAACCGTTCCACTGGGAAACACAAGCTAAACCGCAAGTTGCTCCGGCAACAGCAACTACCGCCGGTCCGGCAACAAGCAGCACTACCACTGCCGGCAGTACAACTTCTGCCCCATCGGCAGGTTCCGGCTCTGTTTCATCTGATAAGGACACGCCACAGAAACAAAGTTAAAAGAGACTATCTACCTGAATGAAAGAGGTTGTATCCGAAAGTTTATTCTATATTCTACCGGATACAACCTCTTATTTTTCATAAATCTGCTCAGGATTTCAAAGGAAGGGTAAACCAGAAGGTAGATCCTTTTGTCACTTCCGATTCGACTCCCATTTCTCCCCCCAGATTCTGTACGATAGCTTGTGAAAGAGTCAGTCCCAGCCCTATTCCGGGTACTTCATGGTCCAACTTGGTAAATCGGTCGAATATTTTATCTTGTTCCTCGGCCGGAATGCCAATACCTGTATCAGAAACATAAAAGTAGATTTCATTCTCTGCCCTGAATTGGCAACCGAAACGAATCTCACCGCACCGGATGAATTTCATCGCGTTATACACCAAGTTTGTCAGCACCTGCACGATACGGTTCCGCTCAGAATAGATCATCAACTCCTCTATCCCGACTTCGCAAATCAACCGCACTTCGGGATTATCTTTCAAACGGATATCAAAAACACCGTGCAAACCACGTAGCAGGTCGTTTACGTCAAATTCGGAGTACTCAAAGTCCAGTGTTCCCGATTCCATCTTCGAGAGATCGAGTATGTTGGTCACAATCTGCAACAGCCGGTCATTGTTCTCCGCCACAATGTCCAGATACATCTTCTTCTCCGCCTCGTCCGTCGTCGAGGCCAGAAGACCGGAGAAACCGACAATCGCATTCAACGGTGTACGGATTTCATGGCTCATATTAGCTATAAAGGCGGTTTTAAGTTTCTCGGCAGAGATAGCATTTTCTTTTTCAATGCTCAGCAGGCGCTGGGTATTCTTGAGATCGGTGATATCATAAATGGTAAGCATCAGTTGCTCCCGGCCTTCCGTGTTGAGATAGATACCGGAGACGGAGACGTCACAGGGAATAATCTGTTGGTGATCAGGGCTGAACAACCTCATCGAAGCCTCCAACTTGTGGAAGTCCTTTTTATCGCTAAATGCCTTCTCAATAGTATTACGAACCGCGCATAGCTTACAATTCTCGTGTAGCCCGCATCCTTCGCCCCGAACAGCATTTTTGCACTTCAGCAAATCGCCAACCTTGCCAGAAACATCGTTTGCCGGAATCCCGTTTAAATCGTAATAGTTTGTTCTCTGTACCGTGAAGTCACGGTCTATCAACATGAAGCAAGCCCCCATACTACGCAAAATGCGCTCTGACTCTCCTCTTTTAATCAGCCACTCGCTGTTCTGCTGATCGGTCTTCTTCCGGAAATGCACATATCCGGCACTAATAAAGAAAAGAAGGATAGCAATAATAATGTAAGTTGTCATACACTTCTAACTGTAAATCGGACTTATATCGTTTGTTTTGTTTCGGAATGCGGATAACGGCTTAAACCGTCCCGCCATTCTGCGGGTAAAGATAAGGAAAATAGTGTAATACATATCGCAACAACAAACGTTTATTTCGTAAGCCGGACTCCTTTTTTCCAGAGCCTCCTCCGGGAGGAGTCAATGTGTCACTCTGACAATTTGTATTTTGAACCCCTCTTCCACCCCGCTGCATCCAAGCACAAGAGAGATCCCTGCAAAAGAAACGATTACAGAGGGTTCAGCCTTTTTCAGACAGAAAGCAATCTCTCCCCTTTTTAGAGCGAAACGATGCGGCAGAACCGAAAGTTGCGTCCTTACAGAAACGATTTCGAACGATCAGCAGCTTTCGGTCACTTTCCATCTAAGCGGAATACGGAAGCTATTAAGTTGAAAACAGACCATCAAACGAGACATTTCCAAAGAAAACATGCTTCATTTGGAAAGAACAAAACTTTTGTTCACAAAGAATTAAGGTTTTGTGTGAGGAAAACAAAGGTTTTGTATCGGGGAAAGGCACTCTTTCCGGTAGCTTATTTGCATATTCATACCTTATAAAAAGTGTATTCAGCCGTTTATTACACATTTTTATTCACTTCCATTTTCTATAAAGAATACTTCTTTCGTATTTGCATGTTAGCAGAAACCGTAAATACGTAGCATTTTAACCATAAAATCTCTTTTGAGCTATCATCATGCGCCGAAACGGAATGGCTTCTTAAGAGCAGTTTTAACAAAAAGATTAGATTTTCTTTGCCAAACTATTGCAGTATTAAAAATAATACCTATCTTTGCACCCGCAATCACAAAGGTGCCATAGCTCAGTTGGTAGAGCAAAGGACTGAAAATCCTTGTGTCCCCGGTTCGATTCCTGGTGGCACCACTTTGTAAGCAGCGGAATGTAGCGCAGTTGGTAGCGCACTACGTTCGGGACGTAGGGGTCGGGCGTTCGAGTCGCCTCATTCCGACAAGGCGACAAACGAACAAAATCGGTTGTCGCTTTTTCTTTTTCACCTTCACAAACCGCTGTAAACCTGCGAAAAATCCTCAAAACTTCATTTCCTGTTTCTGTTCGATAATGACCACTTTCCTTGTCGAAGAAAAGAGTTCACCACAGATTACTCAGTTTACACAGAGAAGAGATTCATTGGATTAATAATCTAAATATTACAAAAAAACGGGAACTACCAGCCGGCCTATCTTGGTGTGTAGCAAAATTAAAGGATGGTAGCTCCCAGACTCTTTACCTTATTTCTATCATGCCAACTCCTTTTTCTCTTTGAGCGCACGCTGTAATAAATCTACCAGTAACTCCGATTCTTCACGATTGAATGCCACAATTTCGCTTCCATCGATTCTAATTACAAACAGATCAGAGACACCCGACCTCTGATAAGTTTCGATTTTATCGACCGTTAACTCTTTAGCTGAAAGCATAATTGACCTCCCTTCTGTCTTTCTGCATGGGAATAGTTAAATACTGACCTCGAACGAGGCGAATGGAAGGAGTACCGCCATTGGGACGGTGGGTAAGACATGGATCACTTTCCTGAAGCGTGGTGGAAAGTTCATTGAAGAAGCTTTGAAGCTTCGACATCGGCATTTGCCCGGATTGGAATTTCTTTTTCATACGAATCATTGTTTGACTTTTAGGCATAAAAAACGGTTGCCTTTTCCCGTGTCGTCAAACAATGATTCGTAATCCCGAAGGCTTAAGAATTGGGAAAGAGGGCAACCGCCATTTCATATTTAACACTCCCGTGACATCACGGAAATGATAGGGTATGGACATAAAAAAAGCCCATCCGATTTCGTTGAGCAATTAACCGAAGCTCTGCGGGATTAATTATAATCATTGTTTGACTTCTGCAAAGATGGCAAATAAACTTGAATTTACAAAAAGAAATAAGCTTTTATTAACTTAGACTCCCTTCGTTGCATTATCCAATAGAATGTTATTACCTTTTGGATAAGTTTTATTCCGAAAACGCAGACCCGAAAACATACCTTTTCAGCATTTAGGCAACTGAATTGCTTCTCCCTTGTTCAAAGATAGATATTTTGACCTGTGTCCTCTGAGTTTCTGAATTTGCATTTCTTGTTCCGGTTCAGCTAAGTTTCAGAATTACACGTCAAAGATAAGCACAATCAAAGTTACAGTATATTTTAGACAGAAAAGAGTAGCAAGTACATAAAAAAAGCCCCCACTCAGCGTGAAGGCTTTTTCATTTTAAAGACACGTTTTTAAAAGCGATGCTTCCTCAAAAGGAGAGCACTTTTCTTTATTCGTTCACTCAAATCAAGCAAACTATTTGATAATAACTCAATTTCTTCGTCAGTAAAGGATGCAGCCTTGTTGTTGACGTGGTATCCGTTCATACGTTGGCTAAACCAAGAACGTGACTTCTGGAAGTATTCTTCCGCTATATATGACCAAGTAACAGCCGGAACTATATCGTTCAACGCTTGCTTGAAATCATATTCATCAATTAACGCTTGTGACTGGTCAATTGTTTCCTGAGCCTTGTGCTGGAGGGATTCAGCATACTCCCGCATTTCCTCTTCCGTTTTTCCCGACAGCGTTTGGGCTATCTTACTCCGGAACTGCTCCCGTTGCTCATCAGTATCCAACTGGAGAAACTCGCTCAATAAATTATCAATCTCTCTATTTGTTTCCATAACAATCAGTATAATTTAGTTTTTTAAAGCACCCCCTCAATACATGAGGGGGTTAATGTTAACCTTTCAGTTTTTTGAGGAGAACTATCAACTTATCCAGTTGAATATCGATCAACCTCTCCAACTCTCTTCGTGGATATCCTTGCTTCAGCAATTCCTCCTCATTCAGAGCATAAAACAGCAAGCATCGCTTTACATATTCTATGTGAGCCTTTAGCTCTTCCTGATTGTCAAACATCGCTTTAAAAACGTAATGCAAATATAATAAACTTTTGTTTATTAGCAGAGTCCTTACAGATAAATCTTCCTTAGAATTGGTTATTTAACACTTACATAGCCCGAAGCTAATAAATCAGCCAGAAAGCACTCAGGAGAATTAGCAAAAATGGCGTTCCCCGATTGGTCACGATATCGACCGACAAAGATCTTCCTTATTTCCACGCCCCCTTGGGAGGAGAACACTCTTTGAAATTCTCCTCTGCGACAATAACCATTCACCGACATCCGCCTCCCCCGCCATTTCGGCAATCCTTCCCTCAAACTGGCTCTTCCATTCAACTACTTTATGCACTAAACACAATGTTTATGTATAAAAAGAGTAAAAAAACAGCTTTTTATGCATACTATTTCCAAAATATTGCATACTTTTGCGCCATTCTTAGAATAATTATACAAGATGAAGAAGAAAGCAAACCGGTTAGACGCCATCAAAATGATTATCTCCAGTAAGGAAGTAGGTTCACAGGAAGAACTCTTGCAAGAATTAGGTCAGGAAGGATTCGAACTGACACAAGCTACTCTTTCACGTGACCTGAAACAACTGAAAGTGGCCAAAGCTGCCAGCATGAACGGAAAATATGTATATGTATTGCCCAACGACATCATGTACAAACGTGTCGGCGACCAGAGTGCCAGTGAAATGTTGATGAACAATGGCTTCATTTCCCTTCAGTTTTCCGGAAATATCGCAGTAATCAAAACTCGCCCCGGCTATGCCAGCAGCATGGCTTACGACATCGACAACCGTGAATCTGACACCATTTTGGGAACAATTGCCGGAGACGATACCATTATGTTGGTGCTACGTGAAGGGGCAACACCCACTGCCGTACGACATTTCTTGTCTCTCATTATTCCGAATATCAACTAACTAACAACAATTATACTCTACACTAAATCAACAATGGACACTCAACAAATAGATGTTATGGTAGCCGACGCCTCGCATGAGGTTTACGTTGACACTATTTTGGAGACAATCAGAAACGCAGCAAAAGTACGCGGAACCGGAATAGCAGAACGTACACACGAGTACGTAGCCACCAAGATGAAAGAAGGAAAAGCAATCATAGCTCTTTGCGGAGATGTATTTGCCGGATTTACCTACATTGAATCATGGGGAAACAAGCAATACGTTGCTACATCAGGATTGATCGTACACCCTGACTTCCGGGGATTAGGACTGGCCAAACGTATTAAACAAGCCTCTTTTCAATTGGCCCGTTTGAGATGGCCCAGAGCTAAAATATTCAGTCTGACCAGCGGCGCAGCCGTAATGAAAATGAATACGGAATTGGGATATGTACCGGTCACTTTTAACGAGCTGACCGATGATGAAGCCTTTTGGAAAGGATGCGAAGGGTGCATAAACCATGAAATACTGATGGCGAAGGACCGTAAATTCTGCATCTGCACCGCCATGCTATATGATCCGACAGATCCTCATAACATAAAAAAAGAACAAGAAAGAAATAACATTTAAAATATACAGCACTATGGAACAGAAAAAGAAAGTAGTGGTTGCATTCAGCGGAGGTCTCGATACCTCTTTCACTGTAATGTACCTGGCCAAGGAAAAAGGATATGAAGTGTATGCAGCATGTGCCAACACAGGTGGCTTCAGCGAAGAACAACTGAAACAGAATGAAGAGAATGCCTACAAACTGGGTGCTGTGAAATATGTCACACTCGACGTCACTCAGGAATATTACGAAAAAAGTTTGAAATATATGATATTCGGTAACGTACTGCGTAACGGTACCTATCCTATTTCTGTCAGCTCCGAACGTATTTTCCAGGCATTGGCCATCGCACGCTATGCGAAAGAGATCGGTGCGGAAGCCATTGCACACGGTTCGACAGGAGCCGGCAACGACCAGATTCGTTTCGACATGACATTCCTTGTCATGACTCCGGGCGTAGAAATTATTACACTGACCCGTGATATGGCACTCAGCCGTCAGGAAGAAATCGACTATTTGAACCAAAACGGCTTCGAAGCAGACTTTACAAAACTAAAATACTCTTATAATGTCGGACTATGGGGTACTTCTATCTGCGGCGGAGAAATTCTGGACAGTGCACAAGGATTGCCCGAAACGGCTTACCTGAAGCAAGTAACGAAAGAGGGAAGTGAACTTCTGCGCCTTGAATTTAAGAATGGTGAACTTCACGCCGTGAATGGAGAAGTGTTCGAAGATAAAATTGCCGCCATCCAAAAAGTGGAAGAGATAGGTGCAGCTTACGGTATTGGCCGTGATATGCATGTAGGTGATACCATCATCGGTATCAAAGGACGTGTAGGATTCGAAGCCGCCGCCCCGATGTTGATCATCGGCGCACACCGTTTCCTTGAGAAATACACATTGAGCAAATGGCAACAATATTGGAAAGATCAGGTAGCTAACTGGTATGGTATGTTTCTTCATGAAAGCCAATACCTGGAACCGGTGATGCGTGATATCGAAGCAATGCTTCAGGAATCACAACGTAATGTGAACGGTACAGCCATCCTTGAACTCCGCCCGTTGTCATTCTCTACTGTCGGTGTAGAATCACAAGACGACCTGGTAAAAACCAAGTTTGGTGAATATGGAGAAATGCAAAAGGGTTGGACAGCCGAAGATGCAAAAGGCTTCATCAAGGTGACTTCTACCCCACTACGTGTTTACTATGCTAACCATAAGGACGAAGAGGTATGATAAAAGCAGGAATCATTGGTGGAGCAGGATATACAGCAGGCGAACTTATCCGCCTGCTTATCAATCATCCCGAGACTGAAATCGTATTTATCAACAGTACCAGTAACGCCGGAAACAAAATTACTGATGTGCACGAGGGACTTTACGGAGAGTGTGACTTGACTTTTACAGACGAGCTTCCGTTGGAAGACATCGATGTACTGTTCTTCTGTACTGCTCATGGGGATACGAAGAAATTTATGGAAAGCCATAATATTCCGGAGGAACTGAAAATTATAGACCTTTCAATGGATTATCGCATAGCTTCACCGGATCATGACTTTATTTACGGCTTGCCGGAACTAAATCGTCGTGCAACCTGCACAGCAAAGCATGTAGCTAATCCGGGATGTTTCGCAACTTGCATCCAGTTGGGACTGCTCCCGCTGGCAAAACACCTGATGCTAAATGAAGACGTAATGGTAAACGCCATTACAGGAAGCACGGGAGCGGGAGTAAAACCCGGTGCAACCAGTCATTTCAGCTGGCGTAACAACAATATGAGTGTGTACAAAGCTTTCGAACACCAGCACGTTCCTGAAATCAAGCAATCGCTGAAACAACTCCAGAACAGTTTTGATGCGGAAATTGATTTTATCCCTTATCGCGGCGATTTCCCTCGCGGCATCTTTGCCACTTTGGTAGTGAAAACAAAAGTAGCATTGGAAGAGATCGTACGCATGTATGAGGAGTATTATGCCAAAGATTCGTTTGTCCACATCGTTGACAAAAACATAGACCTCAAACAGGTGGTAAATACCAATAAATGTCTGATTCACCTGGAAAAACACGGCGATAAATTACTGATCATTTCTTGCATCGACAATTTATTGAAAGGTGCATCCGGGCAGGCTGTCCACAACATGAACCTGATGTTTAATCTGGAGGAAACGGTAGGCCTGCGCCTCAAGCCCTCTGCATTCTAAGAAGAAACAATGAACTTATTTGATGTATATCCACTTTTCGATATAAACATAGTAAAAGGAAAGGGTTGTCGCGTTTGGGACGAGAATGGAACCGAATACCTGGATCTTTATGGAGGCCATGCCGTTATCTCTATCGGACATGCTCACCCCCACTATGTTGACATGATTAGCAAGCAGGTGGCAACCCTGGGCTTCTATTCAAACTCCGTAATCAACAAGCTGCAACAACAGGTAGCCGAACGTCTCGGAAAAATATCCGGATATGAAGATTATTCCCTATTCCTGATAAACAGTGGTGCCGAAGCAAATGAGAACGCATTGAAACTGGCTTCGTTCCATAACGGACGTACCAAAGTGATCTCTTTTGGAAAAGCTTTTCACGGACGCACTTCATTAGCGGTCGAGGCCACAGATAATCCTAAAATTATAGCTCCGATTAATGCCAACGGACACATCACCTACCTTCCACTAAACAACACAGAGGCTGTGAAAGCCGAATTGGCAAAAGGAGATGTTTGTGCTGTCATCATTGAAGGCATACAGGGAGTTGGCGGTATCAAAATACCGACTCCCGAATTCCTGCAAGAGCTCCGTAAAGCCTGTACAGAACACGGAACAATCCTGATTCTGGATGAAATACAAAGCGGTTACGGACGTAGCGGCAAATTCTTCGCTCACCAATATGCCGGAATCAAACCGGATATTATTACAGTTGCCAAAGGAATCGGAAACGGATTCCCGATGGCCGGAGTGCTGATCAGTCCTATGTTTACACCCGTATATGGCATGCTTGGAACAACTTTCGGGGGCAATCATCTGGCTTGCTCGGCTGCATTGGCAGTAATGGATGTCATCGAACAGGAGAATTTAGTAGAAAATGCAGCCAAAATCGGCTCCTATCTGCTGGAAGAGCTGAAAAAATTCAAGGAGATCAAAGAAGTGCGCGGATGCGGATTAATGATCGGAATGGAATTTGACCAACCGGTAAAGGAAATCCGAAGCCGCCTGATTCACGAACAAAAAGTATTTACCGGTGCCAGCGGTACGAACGTAATCCGATTGTTGCCTCCTCTCTGCCTCAGCAAAGAGGAAGCCGATGAATTCCTCGCCCGGCTAAAAAAAGCACTCGGTTAATAATCAGCATCCTTATAAGGAAAGTGAAAAAGTGAAAATACCTGCCACGTTTGCTCGTATTTTCACTTTTTACTTATACCTTTGTCAGAAACAGACTAAATAATTATATAATATGAAAGTAGCTATCATTGGTGCAGGAAATATGGGGGGCTCCATTGCCTGCGGACTGGCAAAAGGTAAGCTGATTCCGGCTTCCGATATAATAGTATCCAACCCCAGCATTGGAAAGCTGGAAGCACTAAAGAAAGAGTTTCCTTCTATTGCTATCACTCGCAATAATGCTGAAGCTGCTACTGGTGCTGATATCGTGATTCTGGCTGTGAAACCTTGGCTGATCAGAGGTGTACTCCGCGAAATGAAACTAAGAAGCAAACAGATTCTGGTCTCTGTTGCCGCCGGTATCAGTTTCGAGCAATTGGCTCATGATGTAGTAGAACCCGAGATGCCAATGTTCCGTATTGTCCCCAATACAGCTATCAGTGAATTACAAAGCATGACACTGATTGCTTCGCGAAATGCCGGTCAAGAATTGGAAACACTGATGGTCAATCTATTCAGCGAGATGGGTATGGCAATGATTTTGCCGGAAGACAAATTGGAAGCGGCTACCGCCTTGACTTCCTGCGGCATCGCTTATGTACTGAAATATATTCAGGCTGCCATGCAAGCGGGCATCGAAATGGGAATCCGGCCATCGGATGCCATGGATATGATTGCCCAATCTGTAAAAGGTGCCGCCGAACTGATACTGAACAATGACACCCATCCGGGCGTTGAGATCGACAAAGTGACTACACCCGGCGGAATTACCATTAAAGGCATCAACGAACTGGAGCATAATGGATTTACCTCTGCCATCATTAAAGCAATGAAAGCATCAAGATAGTGGCCGGACGCTGTAATCACAAAATATAAAACAAATAATCACTAAACACTAAAATTAATATGGACGACCAAATTAAACAAATAGCAGAACGTCTGCGCGGATTACGTGACGTACTCGAACTGACGGCCGAAGACATCGCCCGTGATTGCGAGATTTCAGCGGAAGAATACCGCCTCGCGGAAACGGGAGATTACGACATTTCAGTGAGTATGCTGCAAAAAATCGCACGTAAATACGGAATCGCTCTCGACGCTCTGATGTTTGGCGAAGAACCCAAGATGAGTAGTTACTTCCTGACCCGCGCAGGAAAAGGAACCAGTATTGAACGCACAAAGGCTTATAAATACCAGTCACTGGCAGCAGGTTTTATGAATCGGAATGCCGACCCGTTCATTGTAACTGTCGAACCCAAACCCGACACCGAACCGATACACTATAACAGTCATAGCGGGCAGGAATTCAACCTGGTACTTGAAGGCCGCATGATGATCAGTATAGACGGAAAAGACTTGATATTAAACGAAGGGGACAGCCTGTACTTCAATTCAAAACTACCTCATGGAATGAAAGCACTCGACGGGAAAACAGTACGTTTCCTGGCAGTAATCATGTAATTATTTAAACAAACAAGATGATAGATAGATTTTTATCTCAAACTTCCTTCAGTTCACAGGAAGACTTTGTGAAAAACTTAAAGATACACGTTCCGGACAACTTCAACTTCGGATATGACATAGTGGATGCCTGGGCTGCCGAACAACCAGACAAACCGGCTTTACTATGGACTAATGACAAAGGTGAACACCGCCAGTTCTCTTTTGCGGATATGAAACAATATACTGACCGGACAGCCTCTTATTTTCAGAGCCTGGGCATCGGACATGGTGACATGGTCATGCTGATATTGAAGCGGCGCTATGAATTCTGGTTCAGCATCATTGCCCTGCACAAACTGGGGGCAGTCGTTATTCCGGCTACGCACCTGCTAACCAAGAAAGACATTGTATACCGTTGCAATGCAGCCGACATAAAAATGATTGTGGCTGCCGGAGAAGAAGTGGTCACCAAACACATTATAGATGCTATGCCGGACTCTCCTACTGTAAAGCATTTAGTTAGCGTAGGCCCCGAAATACCCGAAGGATTTGATGACTTCCATCAGGGCATCGAGCATGCGGCGCCTTTCGTAAAGCCGGAACATCCGAACACCAACGATGACATCTCACTGATGTACTTCACCAGCGGAACAACCGGAGAGCCTAAGATGGTTGCACACGACTTCACTTATCCATTGGGGCATATCGTAACCGGTAGTTTCTGGCACAATCTGAAAGAAAACAGCCTCCATCTCACCATTGCCGACACCGGCTGGGGAAAAGCAGTGTGGGGAAAGCTATACGGACAATGGATTGCCGGAGCAAATGTATTCGTGTATGATCATGAAAAGTTCACTCCTGCCGATATATTGGAAAAGATACAAAATTACCATGTCACTTCACTCTGTGCCCCTCCCACCATTTTCCGTTTCCTCATCCACGAAGACCTGACGAAATATGACCTTTCGTCATTGGAATATTGCACCATTGCAGGTGAAGCCTTGAATCCGGCTGTTTTCGACACATTCAAAAAGTTAACAGGCATCAAACTGATGGAAGGCTTCGGACAGACCGAAACCACACTAACAGTAGCCACTTTCCCGTGGATGGAACCCAAACCGGGAAGTATGGGTGTACCCAATCCGCAATACGATGTTGATCTGATCGATTACGAAGGACGGTCGGTAGAAGCCGGAGAGCAAGGGCAGATCGTAATCCGGACTGACAAAGGAAAGCCACTGGGACTGTTCAAAGAATATTATCGGGACGCCTCGCGTACACACGAAGCATGGCACGATGGAATATACTACACTGGCGACGTAGCCTGGAAAGATGAAGACGGTTATCTATGGTTCGTGGGACGCGCCGATGACGTAATCAAAAGTTCCGGTTACCGTATCGGTCCGTTCGAAGTGGAAAGTGCATTGATGACACATCCCGCCGTAGTAGAATGTGCCATAACCGGCGTTCCCGACGAAATACGCGGACAGGTAGTGAAAGCTACCATCATTCTGGCCAAAGAGTATCGTGAACGCAAAGGGGAAGATCTGGTAAAAGAGCTCCAGAATCATGTGAAGAAAGTCACAGCCCCTTATAAATATCCACGCGTCATCGAATTTGTCGACGAATTGCCTAAGACCATTAGCGGTAAAATCCGACGAGTGGAAATTCGGAAGAATGACGAGAAATAATCATGTCTCAAAAACAACAAAAAACAATCAAATACGAAATGGAACAAACGTTTGCAACAAAAGTGCTATAATCTGAACAGAAATTGTTCTTAAATGAACAAACAACCTGCTATATTTGCACTCGTAACCATTAAACAATTAAGAGCAAATGATAGTAAGCAGAAAGATTTCTCAGATTGAAGTGTTCGCAGGTAGTCCGTGGGAAGTGGCAAGTGTCAGAAGCCTCCTGAAAGCCGCATCTATCGAAGTGGCTATGAGAGACAAAGGTATAGACAGCATATTGCTTTCCGTCCCATGTGAATATTACACAGCAGCAATGCGGGTAATCGGCGACCGGATAGTTTCATAAATGGTTTGTTAGATTAGGTTTGATTAGGAAAGTAAAGCCGGAATGTATCGTGTTGCATTCCGGCTTTTTTGATTGACAGCACTTATATTCCATTAGTACTACTTTTGTTCTCACAAAAATAATGTTTTTTACCATTACAAGTCTACCGTGAAAATCTACAGTTGTATTCACCCCTACAATGGCAAAACAACAGGACTACTTCTCCCACTCCGCCCAGTCATCCTTGGCAAAATCGACTTTCGATATTTTTAATGTCTGACTGTTGTCCGGTGTAAAAGCCACTTCCCTTCACACCCCCATTTCCCATATAGGGGCTTTAAAGCGTATGATTGCTTCAAGTCAAACAACTGTATTCATCCCTACTTTTAAGACCTTGTATCGAAATTTATTATAATGAACCTCAATATCTTTACCTCAGCCTTGGTATACGGGCTCATGGTCCCCGGTATGCGGGCCCATGGGCACAGGTACGTGGGCTTATGGGCACAGGTAACAGGGACAGGATAAAGAACAGACTATTTTCGACTAAACAATAAAAGGAAACAAGATACTTTAAATGACGTATTTAGTTAATCGACACGCCACTTAATGTTGTAAATCAGTACATTATCTATTAAAAACTTCACTAATCTTCAGGTGGAAGATGGAAGATCGAAATGTATCTTTTTGTAGGAGAAGCTAATATACGCACAGAGGACATGAACTATTTCTATATATTGCCTGTAATAAATTAAAAAGCCTCGTAAGCATTTGGCTTACAAGGCTTTTGGCTAGACGCTCGTACTCGAAGCGGGACTTGAACCCGCACAGCCGCAATGGCCAAAGGATTTTAAGTCCTTCGTGTCTACCATTCCACCATTCGAGCATCCTTTCAAAGAGAGAGCGGAAAACGAGACTCGAACTCGCGACCCTAACCTTGGCAAGGTTATGCTCTACCAACTGAGCTATTTCCGCATTTTTTCAACGGGTGCAAAGATAAGTAGTTTCTACCTTTCTGCCAAACTTTTTCCGATGAAAATATTTCAAGAAAGGTGGAAAAACATATTTTATAATCACAGACCATGCAAAAGAGACAACTCTCCGCATGGTCTAAATGGATCATTTACGCCCCAACAAGGTCTTCTCCGCCTGTTCCATACCTTGAAAGTTGAAACCCTCGATGATACGTTGCATCAATGCGGAAATCTCATCATTACACAAATTGCCAATGCTTCCTTCATGGATGTGATGTACTTGCTTGTCATGCGAAAAGTGACCGGCTTCAATATCCAGTCCCACTTTCTTATAAGCATCCCGAAATGGCATACCTTCACGTGCCAGACGATTCACCTCTTCTACACTAAAAATAAAAAGGTATTTATCATCATCGAGGATATGCTCATTCACCTTAATTTCATTCATGATATAGGTAGTCATCTGCAGACAATCTTTCAACTCCTGGAAAGCCGGCAAAAAGACTTCCTTTATAATCTGTAAATCACGGAAATATCCGGAAGGCAGATTATTGGCAATCATCATAATCTGCTGCGGCAACGATTGTAGCTTATTACATTTGGCGCGTGTCAGTTCGAACACATCCGGATTCTTTTTATGGGGCATAATACTTGATCCGGTTGTACATTCATCCGGCAACTTCACAAAACCAAAATTCTGGCTATTGAACATACAAGCATCAAAAGCCAATTTAGAAATCGTTCCTGCAAGCGTAGCCAAGGCAAAAGCAACATTACGTTCCATTTTTCCGCGTCCCATCTGGGCATACACTACATTGTAGTTTAAAGAATCGAATCCCAGCAATTCCGTAGTCATCGTGCGATTCAGCGGGAATGAAGAGCCATATCCGGCAGCGGAGCCCAAAGGATTCTTATTGCACATCTTAAAAGCAGCCTGCAGGAAAAGCATATCATCCACCAAACTCTCAGCATACGCTCCAAACCAAAGCCCGAACGAAGAAGGCATCGCAATTTGCAAATGGGTATAACCCGGCATCAGAACATTCTTGTAACGCTCACTTTGACGAATCAGGACATGAAACAATTGCTCTACAGCCTCTGCTACTTCTCTGATCTGAGTACGAGTGAAAAGTTTCAGATCAAGCAACACCTGATCATTACGAGAACGCCCGCTATGAATCTTCTTACCGACATCACCCAAACGACGCGTAAGCATCAGTTCCACCTGCGAATGCACGTCTTCAACTCCTTCTTCTATTACAAACTCGCCTCTCTCCGCAGAAGCATATATATCTTTCAGTTCGGCCAGCAACTGAGCCAATTCCTCCTTTGTGAGTAATCCAATACTTTCGAGCATCGTGATATGAGCCATCGAACCAAGTACATCATGCTTTGCAAGATAAAGATCCATCTCACGGTCACGTCCAACGGTAAATCGCTCTATATCCTTATTTACCTCAACTGATTTTTCCCAAAGTTTCTGTGCCATAGCTATTAATATTGTATCATAGATAACATATCAGCCATCTTTTCCAATCCTTCATTCAAAGGCTTCTGCACCATTGCTTTCATAAACGGATTGATTTCCAGCCCAATAGTCACCTTCAGTTTACACTCGTCTTCAGATACAGCCACAAGCTGAATCCACATATTTAAAGGTAGAGGTGAATTGGTAGTCTCAAACTTAATACATTTACTGGGTTCCCGTTCAATAATTTTCAGGGTCAGTTGTCCCACAGGATCCACATTGAAACTAAGTGTATCGGTATCGAAACTCATATTTTTCACTTTGTCTTCGGGCAAACGATCTTTAATAGCTTCCAGGTTACTAAGATCAGCAAGTTTCTCGTACACGCGTTCCTGGCTATAAGGTATTACCTTGACACTACTCTCAAATTTAGTCATCTTATCTATTTTACTTATAAAAAAAAGAAGAACAATCCGAACAGATTCTGTCCGAATGGCTCTTCTTTCTATATTTTAATCATCAAAAAAATCAGTTTTATTTTCCAGCTTCCCAATGAGCCGGATCCTTGCGCCATTCGTTTAACGTTGCAATGTCCTCTTCTTCAATATAACCGGTACGAAGTGCAACATCTAACACAGCTTCATAATTAGTCAATGTAACCAAAGGCACTTTAGCATCTTTAAAGGCCTGTTCGGCAACAGGGAATCCATAAGTATAAGCAGCTACCATACCAATGACTTCGCAACCATCCCGACGAATAGCTTCTACAGCTTTTAAGCTGCTTCCACCGGTAGAGATTAAATCTTCCACAACAACGACTTTCATACCCGGACGAAGTTCGCCTTCGATAAGATTTTCCAAACCATGGTCTTTCGGGGTAGAGCGAACATACACGAACGGAAGATTCAGTGCATCGGCCACTAAAGCACCCTGAGGAATAGCACCTGTCGCAACTCCGGCAATAGCATCTACCTGTCCGAAACGTTCCAGAACCAGACGTGTAATTTCGAACTTAACAAAACTACGAAGAGAAGGATAAGAAAGGGTTTTACGATTGTCGCAGTAAAACGGTGATTTCCATCCGGAAGCCCATGTAAACGGATTTGCCGGTTGAAGCTTAATAGCTTTAATCTTCAACAACTTCTCGGCGAATAATCTCTCTAAATTTTTCATAACTAAACTAACTATGATAATTACAGGATGCAAAAATACGGAAATGGAACGAGACTAAAAAGAAGAAGCCTTATTATTTTTTCGTTATTTGTCACTTACTCTTCTTCTACCTGCACACAGCGACGGATATCATCCATTTCAAATCCTCTACTCATGGCAAAACGAATCAATTTCCCATTCAGTTCGAATTCATCTTTGGCATGTATACTTTTACGTTTTGCTGCCATTAAATCTCCCAAAATCGCAAGATATTCTTCCCGGTCAATGTCATTCAGATATCTGTAAGTCACCTCACGAGGAACTTTTTTCATATACAGAGCTTGTGCAATCTTCATTTTACCCCATTTGGCAAAACGAAACTTATCGTTGACAAACGCCCTGCAATAACGTTCTTCATCAATAAACTTCTCGGCAACAAGACGATCGATGATTCGGTTAATCACCTCATAAGGCAAGCCCCATTTCTGAAGTTTTTCATTCACTTCGGCTTTACAATGTTCGGCTGCGGAACAATAGGCAGCCATGCGATTTAACGCTTCTTCTTCTGTTATTGTATTCATCGTTTAGCGGTTACAATTCGATCATTACCCGATATATCTTTTATCAAACGGAGTTCTTCATATCCTTGTTCGTGAAGCATTTGGAGAACCTCTTCACCATAAACCCGGTTGATCTCAAAATAGAGTCTGCCGTGGAGGCTTAACATTTTTCTTCCTAAAAATGCGATACGCCGATAAAAGCGCAACGGGTCATTATCCGGCACAAATAGGGCCAGTTCAGGTTCCCAATTCAACACATTGGGTTCCATTTCTTTTTTTTCACTCTCTGTAACATAAGGAGGGTTACTGACAATAATATCATATTGATTATCACCAACCGATTCTACCGACAAAACATCTATTTTTTCAAAATGAACTCCGGCTTTCAGTGCCTGATTATTCTGCTCGGCAATGGCAAGAGCCTCTTCCGATACGTCCCATGCGGCGACCACAGCCTGCGGAATATGTTTAGCCAGGCTGATGGCAATACACCCGCTACCGGTTCCTATATCCAGCAAACGGGTACCGGTTGCGGCTTCTTTCACTATCAGATCAACCAACTCCTCGGTTTCAGGACGAGGAATCAGAACTCCCGAAGCTACCTGAAACATAGACCCATAGAAACAGGTTTCGCCCTGAATATATTGGATTGGCTCGTTTTTCTTCAATCGTTCGACAATGCTTTCTAAATCACGCTGCTCGTTTGCAGATAATGTTATATCTTTGCCCAAATAATAATCAATAGCATCCTGCCCCAGCAAATCACAACAAATGATTTTTGTGAGGCTCTTGAGTTCTCCAGACGGATAAATATCGTGTAAAGACTGGCGGATATAAGTGGTGACGCGGTTCATTCTCCTTATTTTGGGGTGCAAAAGTACAAATAATATAGCTATCAGCCTAAAAGATGAAAGAAGAAAAATACATGAGGCGCTGCATCCAACTGGCAAGAAACGGTCTTTGCAACGTATCTCCCAATCCAATGGTAGGAGCTGTCATCGTATGTGAGGGACAAATAATCGGTGAAGGCTATCACGTCCGCTGCGGAGAAGCACATGCCGAAGTCAATGCAATCCGCTCCATAAAGGATCCGTCTTTACTAAAACACAGTACTATATATGTAAGTCTTGAGCCTTGCTCCCACCATGGGAAAACTCCCCCATGCGCTGATTTAATCATAGAGAAACAAATTCCCAGGATTGTAATCGGATGCCAGGACCCTTTTTCCAAGGTAGCAGGCAGAGGAATCCAAAAGTTACGGGATGCCGGATGCGAAGTCATTGTCGGAGTTCTGGAAACGGAATGTCGCGAACTTATACGAAAATTCATCACCTTCCATACCCTTCAGCGCCCTTACATTGTTTTGAAATGGGCAGAATCAGCCGATGGTTTCATCGACCTGGAACGTACAGAAGGCCAACCTGTCATATTATCGACTTCTCTCACTTCCATGCTGGTACACAAAAAAAGAGCAGAGTCAGATGCCATCATGGTCGGTACGCGAACCGCACTACTGGACAATCCGGCACTCACGGTACGCAACTGGTACGGACACAATCCGGTGCGAATAGTGACGGACCGCAATCATTCACTTCCTCAAACCTACCACTTGTCGGATAATAGCGTGTCTACGCTCGTTTTTACGGAACACCCCCGTTCCGGAAAAGAAAACCTGGAATACATCACGCTCAATTACCAAACAGATATTCTGCCACAAATATTGTCTGCCCTCTATCAACGCAACCTACAGTCGCTGATGGTCGAAGGAGGAAGGATTCTGCTGGAATCATTTATCCGTTCCGGAACATGGGATGAAGTCATCATAGAAAAGAGCAATAAACTGCTTTATTCCGGCGTTAAAGCACCTGAAATAAGCGATAAAATTAGTTATTCGGAAGAAAAACATTTCTGTACGACCTTCAGGCATTACTTGAAGAGAAACACCTAAATTCGCAGCATTCAAGGAGTTTTATATCGACAAAATCGAGCAGATTATCTATAATTTTATATAAAACTTCCCTTCAATGTTCAATATAGAGAAAAATGTTCCTATTTTTGCAACTTGTAAATAAACACAATCTTTCAAATGAGAATAAAGTTTTTATCAGTAATTGTAAGTTTCTTCCTTGTATCGTTTGCCGTTACTTCGTGCCTTGACACAGAAGAAATTGAATATAGCCCGGATGCTACCATACATGCATTTGCACTTGACACCATACATGGGGTGAACTATAAATTTACAATTGACCAACTTGGTCCCGATGGAGTAGGGCTTATTTATAACCAGGATTCACTGCCTGTAGGCTCCGATACAATTATTGACCGTATTCTTATAAAGACACTGACCCCTGCCGGCAGAATAATCACCGCCAAAAATGCGGAAGGTCAGGACACCTTATTTAATTACGCCGACTCTATTGACTTCAGAGGCACTATGGAAAAGCCCATGAGAATAAAGATATGGGCTCCCGACATGAAGTATGCAAAAGAATATGCCATTTCGGTACGCGTACATCGTCAAGACCCGGATTCCATGAACTGGACTAAAATGACAGATAACTTCGCCAACTATAGCGGGTATCAAAAGACCGTGATTTTGCGTAATTCGAAGGAAAAGGAAGAAGCCATTCTTGTGTATACATCAAACACTACTGCTTACAAGTCATCAACAACACTAAAAGAGCCAGCAGATAAAGGAAAAAATTGGGAAAAAGTATCCGTAACCGGGCTTCCGGAAAACATAAAACTCTCCTCCATCATGAGCTTTGGTGAAAAGTTGTATGCCACAAACGGTGAGCAAGCATATGTTTCTTCTAATGGGGCATCATGGAGTCTTGCAACCGATTTGAATAAAAACGGTAAAGTAGAGATGCTGATCGCTCCTTTCCCGAAAAACGAAGGCAATTTGCTGAACATCTCCGGAATTGCCGGCATTATTAATAATGGTAGCCAATCTGCATTTGCCATAACTAATCCTGAGGCAACAGTGTGGAGTAATATCGGTTCCGAAAAAGTAGATGCAGACTTCCCCTTGGAGAATTTGTCTGCAACTTCTTACTTGACAGCAACAGGAATCCAGACAATAGCCGTAATGGGTAACAATCGTAATGAAAGCGATACAACTTCCATCGCATGGACCTCACAAGACGGTTTGCTTTGGATACCTTTAAAAACGTCCTCAAGTACGGCCTATTGTCCGAAGCTGGATAATCCGTCTTTCTTCTATTATGGCAATGCTTTCTTAGCATTTGGAGGAAATTTTGAAACGATCTATACGTCGGAAGCAGGTATTGCCTGGTATAAAGCCAACAAGAAAATCTTCCTGCCGGCCGAATTTAAAGACAGAGGAAACAATTACTCAACCGTAGTAGACAAAAATAACTTTATCTGGGTAATATGGAGTAACGGTAGTGCCAACGAAGTATGGCGCGGACGACTCAATAAATTTGGTTTTGAAAGACAGAACAACAACTAACGAAATGTCCTATAAAGAACAAATAGATTTAAACCGGATACCTAAGCATGTAGCAATTATCATGGACGGTAACGGACGGTGGGCCAAACTACGTGGACACGAACGGAGTTTTGGACATCAGGCCGGAGCCGAGACTGTGCATATCATCACTGAAGAGGCAGCCAGGTTAGGAATCAAATTCCTTACTTTATATACCTTTTCTACAGAGAACTGGAACCGACCTTCGGATGAAGTCGCTGCATTGATGAGCCTCCTTTTCGACTCTATCGAAGAGGAAACATTTATGAAAAACAATATCAGTTTCCGTATCATCGGAGACATCAACAAACTACCTGAGAATGTACGGGAGCGCCTGAATGCTTGTGTAGAACATACTTCCAAGAATACAGGTATGTGCCTGATACTTGCCCTCAGTTATTCTGCCAGATGGGAAATAACCGAAGCTACACGGCAGATTGCCACATTGGTACAAAATGGAGAAATGAACCCTGAAGAAATTACTTCAGAAAGTATTCGGACACATCTGACAACCAACTTTATGCCCGACCCGGATTTGCTGATCCGGACAGGCGGAGAGATTCGTTTAAGCAATTATCTGCTTTGGCAATGTGCTTATTCGGAGCTCTATTTCTGTGAAACTTTCTGGCCCGACTTTAAGGAAGAAGAATTGTGCAAGGCTATCTGTGACTACCAGAAACGCGAACGCAGATTCGGAAAAACCAGCGAACAAATCAGTTAACTCAAAACTTAATTATAAACATAAATGCATTATCGTATTTCCTTCATATTCGTAACGTTTATCAGCCTGTTTTGCTTTGCATTGCCGGGCGTAGCACAAGATGCTAACACTGACGAATCAAAACCCGTTATCATGTATTCCGGGACACCGAAAAAATATGAAATAGCCGACATCAAAGTCGAAGGTGTCAAGAACTACGAAGATTATGTTCTTATCGGACTGTCCGGACTCTCTGTAGGACAAACCATTACTGTACCGGGAGATGAAATCACAGGTGCAATCAAACGCTATTGGCGTCATGGTCTGTTCTCTAACGTATCAATTACCGCAGAAAAAATAGAAGGTAACAAAATATGGTTAAAGATCACTTTGGCGCAACGCCCACGTATCTCTGATATACGCTACCATGGTGTGAAAAAGTCGGAACGTGAAGATCTACAGACCAAACTGGGTATGATAAAGGGTAGCCAGATCACTCCGAACCTGGTAGACCGTGCGAAAGTTTTAAGTAAACGCTATTTCGATGATAAGGGATTCAAAAATGCTGAAATCACTATCACCCAAAGAGATGACCCTGCTAATGAAAATCAAGTATTGGTCGATATCGATATTGATAAGAAAGAGAAGGTAAAAGTACATGCTATCACTTTTGCCGGCAACCACGCCATCAAAACATCTAAGTTGAAACGCGTGATGAAGAAAACAAACGAGAAAGGGAAATTACTGAACTTGTTCCGTACCAAGAAGTTTGTTAATGAGAAATATGAAGAGGATAAACAACTAATTATTGACAAGTACAACGAATTAGGCTACCGCGATGCACGCATTGTGAAAGACAGTGTATCCAAGTTTGACGATAAGACCGTAGACGTATTTATCGAACTGGAAGAAGGCGATAAATATTATCTCCGCAACGTTACATGGGTAGGTAATACGCTTTATCCCTCAGAACAACTGAACTATATGCTCCGCATGAAGAAGGGCGATGTATATAATCAGAAATTGCTAAATGAACGCTTATCGACCGATGAAGATGCTATCGGTAACCTTTATTATAATAATGGTTATCTGTTCTATACGCTGGATCCGGTGGAAGTAAACATAGATAATGACTCCATTGACTTGGAAATGAGAATTTTTGAAGGCCGACAAGCCAGTATCAACAAGATCAAGATCAATGGTAACGACCGCTTGTACGAAAACGTTGTCCGCCGCGAACTCCGTACCCGCCCGGGTGAGTTGTTCAGTCGTGATGATCTGATGCGTTCTATGCGTGAAATCCAGCAGATGGGACACTTTGACCCGGAAAACATCAAACCGGATATCCAGCCGGACCCTGTAAACGGAACGGTAGATATCGCTTACGATCTCGTGTCTAAAGCAAATGATCAGGTGGAATTCTCTGCCGGCTGGGGACAAACAGGTGTTATCGGTAAGCTAAGTCTGAAGTTTACGAACTTCTCTTTAGCAAACTTGCTGCATCCGGGAGAAAATTATCGCGGTATTCTGCCTCAAGGCGACGGACAGACACTGACCATCAGCGGACAGACAAATGCACAATACTATCAACAGTATAGCATTTCATTCTTCGATCCCTGGTTCGGAGGTAAACGTCCGAATTCATTCTCTCTGTCGGCGTTCTTCTCTGTACAGACCGATATCAGTAGCCGTTACTACAATTCAAGTTACTATAACAACTATTACAACAGCTATTACAGTGGTTTGGGTGGATATGGTATGTACAATTATGGTAACTATAACAACTATGAGAACTATTATGACCCGGATAAGTCAATCAAGATGTGGGGGTTATCAGCAGGATGGGGTAAACGCCTGAATTGGCCGGATGACTACTTCCAACTTTCAGCCGAACTCTCATACCAGAGATATATCTTGAAGGATTGGCAATATTTCCCGGTAACCAACGGTAAATGTAACGACCTGAGCATCGGTTTGACACTGGCTCGTGCCTCTTATGACAATCCGATCTATCCCCGTAGTGGCTCTGATTTCTCATTGTCTGTACAGTTCACTCCACCTTACTCATTGTTTGATGGAGTAGACTACAGTAAGTACAACCAGTACAACCAGAATGATATGAACAAGATGCACAAATGGGTAGAATACCACAAGTGGAAGTTCAAAGCAAAAACATACATTCCATTACTGAACCCGACAACAGTGAAAAAGACTCCGGTATTGATGACTCGTGTTGAATTCGGTATATTGGGGCACTACAACAAATACAAAAAATCGCCGTTCGGTACATTCGATGTCGGTGGTGATGGTATGACTGGATATTCAAGTTATGCAACTGAAAGTGTTGCCCTTCGCGGTTATGAAAACAGTTCGTTGACACCGTATCGTGGACAAGAAGGATACGCTTATACTCGTATCGGATTTGAATTAAGATATCCGCTAATGCTGGAAACAAGTACCAATATTTATGCGTTAACATTCTTAGAAGCCGGTAATGCTTGGCATGATGTGAAAAACTTCAATCCGTTCGACCTGAAACGTTCGGCCGGTGTAGGTGTCCGCATCTTCCTTCCGATGATTGGTATGATGGGTATCGACTGGGCATACGGTTTCGACAAAGTACTTGGCGACAAGAGCGCAGGTGGAAGCAGATTCCACTTCGTATTGGGCCAGGAATTCTAATTGTTTCACTAAAAACTAAGCGTTATGAAAAAGTCTGTTCTATTTATCATCTTGCTGTTTACCGTAGGTATGGCAGCTCAAGCACAGAAATTTGCTCTGATCGATATGGAGTATATCCTGAAAAACATCCCAGCTTACGAACGTGCCAACCAACAATTGAGTCAGGCAACCAAGCAGTGGCAGAGTGAAGTCGAAGTATTAGCGAAAGAAGCACAAACGATGTTTAAAGACTATCAAGCTGCATCGGCTAAACTAACAGCCGCACAAAAGACTCAGAAAGAGGATGCCATCGTAGAAAAAGAAAAGGCTGCCTCAGAACTGAAACGTAAGTACTTCGGTCCCAAAGGCGAACTTTTCAAGAAAAGAGAAGAGTTGATGAAACCTATCCAGGACGAAATATACAATGCCGTAAAAGCTGTAGCAGAGGAAAACGGTTATGCAGTAGTGGTAGACAGAGCATCTGCTTCAAGCATTATTTTTGCTACCCCCCGCATTGATGTGAGCAATGAAGTACTGGCAAAATTAGGATATTCAAATTAATTTCATACATTTGCACCCGATAACTTAAAAGTAATCATTCAAATAAATAATAAAACTATGCTTAAAAAAATTGCACTTTTAATGATGTTGATACTCCCGATGGGCGTATTTGCACAAAATCTTAAATTTGGTCATATCAATGCAATGGAAATTGTTTCGGCTATGCCGGAATACACCAAAGCACAATCGGAATTGCAGGCATTGAATAAACAACTCGGACAGGACCTTCAGAGAACTCAGGAAGAATTTAACAAAAAATATCAAGAGTTCATGCAGCAGAAGGACTCCCTTCCTACCGTAATTGCAGAAAGAAGACAAAAAGAACTGGAAGATATGATGCAGAGACAGGAACAATTCCAGGCGAAAGCTCAGCAGGATATGGAAAAAGCCAACAATGACTTGATGGCCCCGGTATACAAGAAGCTGGACGACGCTATCAAAGCAGTAGGTGCAGCAGAAGGTGTTATCTACATTTTCGATATGGCACGTACTCCGATACCTTACGTTAACGAAGCTCAAAGCATTAACCTGACTCCGAAAGTAAAAACCCAATTGGGTATCAAATAAGAGTTAAGAGCAATAAGTTACGAGCTACAAGCTACAAGTACCATGCGAAAATGCGCTATGGCTTGTTACTTGTAGCTCGTAACTTTTTAACCATATCCCCATTATGAAACAATCTCTTCCATACCAACCTGGTCCTATCGGTGTATTCGACTCCGGATACGGTGGACTGACCATCCTGAGCAAAATCAGGGAAGCGCTGCCGGAATACGATTACATCTATCTGGGCGACAATGCACGGACTCCTTACGGAA
Organism: Bacteroides fragilis; assembly: GCF_019583405.1. Taxonomy (GTDB): domain Bacteria; phylum Bacteroidota; class Bacteroidia; order Bacteroidales; family Bacteroidaceae; genus Bacteroides; species Bacteroides fragilis_B. Next base: position 212,410 of record NZ_SZUU01000007.1, read on the forward strand.
CCCGTTCTTTTGAAATCGTATACGAGTTCACCTTACAGGCTGTCAACAAATTGTTTGAGATGGGCTGTCATCTAGTGATACTTGCTTGCAATACAGCCTCCGCCAAGGCACTCAGAACTATACAAATGAATGATCTCCCGAATATAGACCCGAACCGGAGGGTGCTGGGAGTCATACGTCCAACTGTAGAGTGCATCGGCAGTATGACTCAAACCCGACATGTAGGGATATTGGCTACAGGCGGTACCATCAAATCAGAATCGTATCCACTGGAAGTACGTAAGCTGTTTAAGGATATCAAAGTAAGCGGAGAAGCTTGCCCTATGTGGGTTCCCTTAGTTGAAAACAACGAAGCCAATGGCGAAGGAGCTGACTTTTTTATCCGTAAATACATCGACAGACTGCTTGCCAAAGACCGACAGATAGACACCATTATACTGGGATGCACCCATTATCCGATATTATTGCCCAAGATACAAAAGTTCATTCCCCAAGAAGTGAAAATTGTAGCACAGGGAGAATATGTGGCCGCCAGCCTGAAAGATTACCTTCACCGTCATCCCGAAATGGACATGAAGTGCACACGCAAAGGTAAATGTCGCTTTTACACTACAGAGGCCGAAGACAAATTTATTGAATCAGCTTCCATGTTCCTCAACCAAAACATCACAGTACAACGAATAACTTTAGAATAATCTATCGGTAAAACAACTTTATCTAAATTCTTTTTGTTATATTTGTAAAAGATAACCACATCATATCCCTACCATTATGAAAGAAGATAAAGACACCCGCGTAGTAGAAGTCTTCACCGGTTCGCCTTGGGAAGCAGAGTTCATTAAAGGATTGCTTGAAAGCAATGGAATAGAATCTATATTGAAAGACGGAGGTGCTCTTGCAGCTTTGTCACCCTACTACATCGGACAGGAAATAGCTGTCCTCGTCAATGAAGACGATTATGAAAATGCAATGGAAATAGTGAGAAACCGGGAAAAGGCAAACGAATAATTCACAACTCGATTCCCTCTCTTGCCAACAGACATGCTCCTGCAATATATCCGTATGGGAGAAGTTACATATCGACAAAAATCCATATATTTGTGCTTTCAAATCGTTAGCATAATGAAAAAGGAGTTTACACGAATAGCCGTAAAAGTGGGAAGTAACGTACTGACCCGACAGGACGGAACACTGGATGTCACCCGGATGTCTGCCCTAACCGATCAGATAGCCGCCTTGCATAAAGCCGGAGTAGAGGTGATTCTCATCTCTTCGGGCGCTGTTGCCTCAGGGCGAAGCGAAATACGTACCCTCAGAAAACTCGACAGCGTAGATCAGCGCCAATTGTTCTCGGCAGTGGGGCAAGCCAAACTCATTAACCGATATTACAAGCTGTTCCGCGATCACAGCATCGCTGTGGGACAGGTACTCACCACCAAAGAGAATTTCGGCACACGCCGCCATTACCTCAACCAGAAAAATTGCATGACGGTGATGCTTGAAAACGGTGTCATTCCTATCGTCAACGAGAACGACACCATCTCCGTCACCGAACTGATGTTCACAGACAATGACGAACTGTCGGGCCTCATCGCCTCAATGATGAATGCCCAGGCCCTTATCATCCTGAGCAATATCGACGGCATTTATAATGGTTCCCCTTCCGATCCGACCTCCTCAGTGATACGGGAGATCGGACAGGGAAAAGACCTGAGCAACTATATTCAGACCAGCAAATCGAGTTTCGGAAGAGGAGGCATGCTGACCAAAACCAACATAGCCCGCAAAGTGGCAGATGAAGGTATTACAGTAATTATTGCCAATGGCAAACGCGACAACATCCTCATCGACCTGATGGAGCATCCTGAAGAGACGGTTTGCACCCGTTTTATTCCCGCATCCCAACCCGTATCGAGTATCAAGAAATGGATAGCGCACAGCGAAGGTTTCGCCAAGGGAGAGATACATATCAACGAACAGGCTACCGAAGTGTTGAACTCCGACAAGGCAGTCAGCATTCTTCCCGTCGGAATCACCCGCATTGAAGGAGAATTTGAGAAAGACGACATCGTGCGCATCATAGATTACGGGGGCACTCCGGTAGGTGTAGGCAAAGTCAACTGTGACTCCATGCAGGCACGGGAGGCCATCGGAAAACATGGGGAAAAAGCAGTAGTCCATTATGACTACCTTTACATTGAATAAACGAACTGCATTATGAACCAGAATGATACTTTTGCTGCCGTACAGGCAGCCAGCCGCCATCTGGCACTATTACCCGACGAACAAATAAACCGGATATTGAACGCCGTAGCGGATGCTGCTTTGGCACAAACGCCGTATATCCTTTCCGAAAACCGGAAAGACTTGGATCGGATGTCACCCGACAATCCGAAATACGACCGGCTGAAACTGACCGAGGAACGGTTGAAAGGGATTTCCTCCGACATACGGAACGTAGCGACACTCCCCTCACCGTTGGGAAGGGTTCTGAAAGAAAGCATTCGACCCAACGGAATAAAGTTGACAAAAGTAAGTGTGCCCTTCGGCGTTATCGGTATCATCTACGAAGCACGTCCTAACGTCAGTTTCGATGTCTTTTCACTTTGCCTGAAAAGTGGTAACGCCTGTATTTTAAAAGGTGGTAGCGATGCCGACTTTTCAAATCGCGCCATCATAGAAGTGATACATAATGTGCTCCGGCTGTTTGATGCAGACACCCACACCGTCGAGTTGCTGCCGGCTGACCGCGAAGCGACCAACGCACTTTTGCATGCCGCCGGATATGTAGATCTGCTTATTCCCCGCGGTAGCAGCAGCCTGATCAACTTTGTGCGGCAGAATGCCACCATACCGGTGATAGAAACAGGTGCAGGCATCTGCCATACATATTTTGACGAATACGGAGACACTGCTAAGGGAGCAGCCATCATTCACAATGCCAAAACACGCCGTGTCAGCGTCTGCAACGCACTCGATTGTGTGATCATTCATAAGAGCAGATTATCCGACCTGCCTGCGCTATGCGAAAAGCTCAAAGCAAGCAATGTGATTATCTACGCTGATCCGTTGGCTTATCAGGCACTTGAAGGACATTATCCTGCCAAAGGATTGAAACCGGCTACACCCGAAAGTTTCGGGACAGAGTTCCTGGACTATAAAATGGCGATCAAGACAGTCTGTAGTTTTGAAGACGCACTCGGACATATTCAAGAGTACAGTTCCCGCCACAGCGAGAGCATCGTCACTGAAAATCAGGGACGCGCCACCCTTTTTACCCGGATGGTAGATGCAGCATGTGTATATACCAATGTATCTACAGCGTTTACCGACGGAGCACAATTTGGACTGGGAGCAGAGATCGGTATCAGCACACAGAAGTTACATGCCCGTGGCCCGATGGGACTGGAAGAGATCACTTCCTACAAATGGATCATCGAAGGTGACGGACAAACGCGCCGATGATCTTTATTCAAGTGAAATCCGCAAAATAATCGGTTCAAAACTTGACTTTGCCCCCGGATTATGCTATCTTTGTAAATACAATCATACATTACATTCTATTTAGAATGCGATAAAAGGGAGAGGCCGCTGCCTCCCCCTTTCTTTTTTTCAAAGGCTGCATTTCCGAAAGACAGAGCCGGTGTTTCCCCTCAACAGAGCCGGTATTCCGTGCCCGAAGAGCCGGTGTTCCGGTCAAAAGACGGTTGTTTCGGGAGACAAAGGCAGCGTCTTCACTTCATTTCTGCGGTTACATCCGGCATAACTCTCCCTCACAAAATCCGGAAAGTATAAATAGTTTAATCCGACAGGAGCTCACGTTAAAGAAGTGTAAACTTGCTCTTGACAAAACAAAGGACAAATATGCAAATTATTAATAATACGAAAACAAAACGCTTTGCTATTCCTTATAAAAAATATTATATTTGTAAACGAACCTCTAACCCATCCCATTATGAAGCAAACAGCCCATATATACTTGTTCTCCCTCCTCTTCCTTTTCTGCGCATGCAACAGAGAAAACAAAACAAATCTACTACAGTCCGAAACGGTTACTGTGGCAGATTCACTGGAAACGGTGCCTTCGGAAGAGAAGCCCAAAATCATCTCTGCAGAACAGATAGAGATCAAAAAAGATTTGCTCTATGATAAATATACTCTTGAAGACACGTATCCGTACAAAGATACGACCCGCAGTTTCCAGTGGGATAAGATCAAAGAACGTCTGGCCCTACTCGAAAATATCCAGCAAGAGCCCTCGCAATGGGGCATCTTGCAGAACTATAAGAACCGAAATGGCGAGGCTCCATTAGTACGCCATTACAAACGAAATGCCTATAAGCGCATTGCCGACACACTGGGCATAGAGCGCTACCAGTCCGTCCCGCTCTATCTGCTCACCGATACGCTTGTGCCCGAACGTTATGGAGAAGATGGTTCTCTGGTCCGCTTCCTGGCCGATGGAGAGAATTTCGTCAAGATATCCCCCATCTATATTGGCGAAGAGTGGTATGTACCCAAGAGATACGTCAAAGTGCTCCCAGATACGACGCACTTCATCAAAGCAATCATGATAGACCGAAGGGACCAAAACATAATGACTCTGGAACAAACCGGTGAAACCCAATGGGCCGTACGGAGTATGAACCCCGCCACTACCGGAAGGCATCGCCCTCCGTATGCACAAGAGACGCCATTAGGAATCTTCGTCCTACAGGAAAAAAAGACACGCATGATATTCCTCAAAGACGGTTCCACCGCCACCGGAGGTTTTGCGCCTTATGCCAGCCGATTCTCAGACGGAGGATACATTCACGGAGTCCCGGTAAACGAGCCCCGTAAAGCACTTATAGAGTACAGCCCATCGCTGGGCACCATACCCCGCTCGCACATGTGTGTACGGAATGCAACGTCACATTCCAAGTTTATTTTCGACTGGGCACCTGTAAATGAGACAATTATTTTTGTTTTGGAATAGAAATCCGTATCTTTGCGCCGTTATTTTTCTCAGTTTCCTATGCAAAAAGTATTTCTATTCCTTCTATTGTTTCTTCTCCCACTGGCAGAAGTACCTAACCATGCACCGAACAGTGAGCCTGTTTCTGTTGCCTCCACTCCAGAGACAGACGAGATAGATCAGCTGTTCGACGATATGCAACTGGACGGGATTGTCAGCTATACAGCTTTCCGACAGGCAGTGACCGGCTATCAGAAGATCGAGCAAAAAAGCAAGTCCATCATGACCCTGATCGATTTTTCAAAGCCATCTACCGAAAAGCGCCTTTACGTGCTTGATATGAAAAACAAAAAGTTGCTATATACTTCCGTCGTATCACACGGCAGAAATAGCGGAGGAAACTATGCAACCTCATTCTCCAACAAAAACGGTTCATACAAAAGTTCACTTGGCTTTTACCTGACCGAAAACACTTATCAGGGACGCAACGGTTACTCTCTGGTGCTGAACGGGCTGGAAAAGGGAATTAACGACCAAGCCAAACAACGCGCCATCGTGATGCATGGTGCCGCATATGCCAATCCCAACATCACCGCTTCTGCCGGACGCTTAGGACGAAGCCTCGGATGCCCCGCCTTGCCGCAGGCACTCGCCAAACCCATTATCGACACAATCAAAAAAGGTAGTGTGCTCTTTATCTACGCCAACAACAAGGACTATCTGGCCAACAGCACCTTCCTGTCTCCACGGCAAACGGAGTATCTTTCATGGGCACAGCCTGCCAATTGAAAATTTTATCATACCTTTGCGGAAAGGTATATTATTCTAAACAAAGACAATTATGAAGAAATTTACTTGCGTACAAGACATCGGCGACCTGAAATCAGCCCTTGCCGAATCATTCGAGATCAAGAAAGACCGGTTCAAATATGTGGAACTGGGACGTAATAAAACTCTGTTGATGATCTTCTTTAATTCCAGCCTCCGCACCCGTCTCAGCACCCAGAAAGCTGCTCTCAACCTGGGTATGAACGTAATTGTACTGGACATCAATCAAGGGGCCTGGAAACTGGAAACCGAGCGTGGCGTCATCATGGACGGTGACAAACCTGAACATCTGCTGGAAGCCATTCCGGTGATGGGATGTTATTGTGACATCATCGGTGTACGTTCGTTTGCCCGCTTCGAAAACCGCGAGTACGACTATAATGAAGTTATCATCAATCAGTTCATACAACATTCCGGATGTCCGGTATTCTCCATGGAGGCGGCTACCCGTCATCCGTTGCAGAGCTTTGCCGACCTGATCACCATCGAAGAATACAAAAAGACAGCCCGCCCTAAAGTAGTGATGACCTGGGCTCCCCATCCGCGGCCATTGCCACAGGCAGTGCCCAACTCGTTTGCCGAATGGATGAATGCCACAGATTATGAGTTTGTCATCACCCATCCCGAAGGTTACGAACTCGATCCGGAGTTTGTAGGAAACGCACGGGTAGAATATGATCAGATGAAAGCTTTCGAAGGAGCCGACTTTATATATGCCAAGAACTGGGCAGCTTATACAGGCGATAACTACGGACAGATTTTGAGTACAGACCGTAACTGGACCGTAGGCGACCGTCAGATGGCCGTCACTAACAATGCCTACTTCATGCACTGCCTCCCTGTAAGACGGAATATGATTGTGACGGACGACGTTATCGAGAGCCCGCAATCTATTGTCATCCCGGAAGCTGCAAACCGTGAAATCTCGGCGACAGTGGTACTGAAAAGACTGCTGGATAATCTATAATAACAATTTTTGAACGATCAATGATAAATGATCAACGATGAACGATAATAATGCGTAGCCTGTTCACCGTTGATCATTCATTGTTCAATAATCGTTCATCCTTATTTCTCCATTTTCTCGCCTGCTTCCTGCCAGGCATTGAATCCTTTATCCAATTCGTACACTTTATATCCTTTCTCACTGAGAATAGCAGCAGCTTTCTTACTGCGCTTACCACTACGGCAATACAAAGCTACCGGTTTATCTTTTTGAAGGGTAGAGTCTGCCATGACCGCAAACGAATCATCGAGCACATTGATATTGATCGTCCCAGGAATGTGACCCTCCGAATACTCAGCTATGGTACGAACATCCAGCCGTTGCACACTCGCGTCCTCTATCAACGAAGCAAACTCCTTCACCGGCACTGTTTTAAAATCTCCTTTCGATTGCTGGCAAGAAAAGAGAGAAGACAAAAGAAACCATATTCCCATAAGCATTGAATTCATTTTCGACATATATTTAGTAATTAATGGTTAAGTGACTGGGCACGTATTCAAACTGACAGGTCTGCACCTCCCCGTCGTACGTATGAAAACTGAAACAAATGATTGCTGATTCCTTGATATCGGACGCATACTGCCTCAACGGTACCGAAACATAAGCCCGCTTGGCATAAGCCTCCACATCTCCCCCATCGTCATGATAGAGCATTAAATGAACCTTCAACTTTCCGGTTACAGCATCCCGCGCCACAGACTCCCGAATGAAATGAAACGTATGCCGCGCATTCTGTGCCCGGATAGAAAGGATCATATTCAGATAATCACGCCCCATCCAGATACTGAGCATATCAACCGGATCGAATTTCAAGCCATTCCGGAACTCTCCGGCAGGCAGCGGAACCGGAGAAACCGTATTAGCTAATGCATAAATGCGTATCTCTTGCCGCCCTCCTACCGACGAAAGCACTTCGTAATTGCTCACGATACGGTTAGAGGAATTGGGTAACAGTTCCGATCCAGTACGGTCTTCCGCCACGATCAGACGTTCTCCCTTATCCGTAACCAACGTTTTCAACCGGCCGTCTGCTCCCGACTCTGCAGTCAGAAACTCCAACCTCACGGAAGGGTAAGGAGCACCATCGTCTTCGCTACAGGAAAGCAGGAAGGCGGAAAACAACACAGACAGGACGATATGTGACGTCCATATTCTCATTGACGAGCAGCCAAATAGTTGGTCAACGGATTGGCATACATCAACAACAGCTTTTCACGCAAAAAAGGAATATCTTTGTTGGGAATCTCTATTTTTTCAAGCTGCTTCTCCACATAAGCCTCGAAACGTTGCTTCTCGGCCAACGTATAGTGGGATTCAAAATCATTCTTACCAGTCAACAGATCGTGAGCTACATAATTGCCCGGATAAAGACGGTAATTACTATGAATGCGCTGATCAATCCATGTAGAGATACGCGCAAACAACTCCGGTTTCGGTAAAGAGCGATCTACTGCCGAAAGCAAGTCATTGAGGCAAGCTCCCGTCTGGAAATGCACCCGGCCTTTATAGCCAAACAAACCGGTCTGCATATTCTTCAGGTCGTCTGCCATCGTTTTCTTATAGCCCTCTATATCACGCTTCAGCTGGAACTCCTGTGCTTTCAGGTAATCGCAGGGATCATATTCGTAGGAAATAGCGAGAGGAGCAATATTCATCTCCATCAGACGACTGATCACATCCCCTTCGCCACCCATTGCCAGCATCTTGAGTACACTGTCCTGAGTACGGTCATTAGAGTCTTTGGCACGTCCTTCACGTTGTGCAATCCAAATGGACTGATTCTTCTCTCCGATTGTATAGTGCATATAACGGGACATGCGGGCAGACGATTCAAGCATCTGCCGCATGGTCAGTGCACGTTGCACGATAAATGATTTATTGACCCGGACAAACTTCTTAATCCACGGATAAATCAGTAGATTATCGCCAATAGCAATCTCTACCGTATCCATCCCCTGATCGACTAACAATACAGACAAAAAGCCGGAATCAAGAATGATGTCACGGTGATTCGAGATGTAGGTGTATGCTTTGCTCTTGTCCGGAGTAGCCGTATGATCCAATGAAATGCCATCCGTACAGTCGCCTGCAAGTTTCCACAGCAAACCATAGCAGAAGGTCTTCTGAAATTCCAGTTTCGTTCTACAGGCACGCATCTTTTGTGCCAGAATCTCAAAGGGTACATCCGGTATCACTCCGGCAACCACCTTCTGAAAAGCTGGATCGGCAATCAGTTCTTCGAAAACTCCGGAGAGTTCTTCGTCATTGTAAGGACGGATTTCATCAAACTCTGTTGTATTCATAGCTTTTATTTTTTTATAAACTACAAGTAACGAGCAACGAGTTACAGGAAATAAACGATAAACGACAAGGACTGTACCACTTTATTCCACATGGAATTTGTATGGCATGCTGCCTGTAGCTCGTGACTCGCAGCTTACAGCTAAAATTTATTTTCTATAATATCAGTCATCACGTCTTTTATATCCAGTCCGGCGGCACGCACCTGCTGGGGGATAAAACTGGTAGCAGTCATACCTGGTGTAGTATTCACCTCCAGAAGATTGATCTTCTCACCCTCCGTAATGATATAGTCCACACGAATAATGCCGGAACATCCCAGTATATCGTAAATAGCCGAGGTTAAAGTCTGGACACGACGAGTCAGTTCTTCCGATATACGTGCCGGAGTGATCTCGTCCACCTGTCCGTTGTACTTTGCATCGTAATCGAAAAATTCATTATGTGTCACGACCTCGGTCAACGGAAAGACTACCGATTTTTCTTTCGTTTTATAACAACCGCAAGTCAATTCTGTTCCACCCATAAAGGCTTCTATCATCACTTCCTCAGCTTCACTGAAAGCCTTGGCAATGGCAGGTTGGATCTGTTCGCGCGTCTTCACCTTAGTCACGCCAAAACTGGATCCTCCCAGATTGGGTTTGATAAAACAAGGCAGACCTATTTTCTCTACCACATCTTCATCGGAGACAGCCTGTCCCTGACGTACCAACAGCGATTCGGAGATACGCACACCAAATGCTTTGAGATACTGGTTGCAGACAAACTTATCGTAAGTGATGGCAGCGGCCAGTACACCACAGCATGAATACGGAATGCGCATCATATCGAAATAGCCCTGCAAACGTCCGTCTTCCCCCGGTGTTCCGTGAATGGTGATATAGGCAAAGTCGAACACGACCTTCTCCGCCCCATTCATAAAACTAAAGTCGTTTCTGTCCACCGGTGTTTTACTTCCGTCCGGCAATTGCACTTCCCAACGGCGACCTTCCATTTCTACGATGTACAAATTATACTTTTCCTTGTCGATAAAGGAGTAAATGCCCTGTGCACTACGCAGGGAAACTACGATTTCGGAGGTATCGCCTCCTGCCACAATGGCAATGTTGCGTTTCATTCTAAATCTCTGTTACTAATATAACCTCTCCACTTCTCTATCAACCGGGTCATGTCGTCCGGCAACTCCGAAGTAAAATGCATCTCTTCGCCAGTGACGGGATGCACAAACCCCAGCGTCATGGCGTGCAAAGCCTGCCGCGGACAAGTGTCGAAGCAATTGTTTACAAATTGTTTGTATTTACTAAAGTGGGTCCCTTTCAGGATTTCATGACCGCCATACCGCTCGTCATTGAAAAGTACATGACCGATATGCTTCATGTGCACACGTATCTGATGCGTACGCCCGGTTTCAAGAATACATTCCACCAAAGTGACGTATCCCAGACGTTCGAGCACCCGGTAGTGGGTGACGGCATGTTTCCCTTGAGTAGGATCGGCCATAACGGCCATTTGCATCCGGTCTTTCGGATTACGAGCGATACTGCCTATAATGGTACCTTCGTCCTGATCGACAATGCCCCATACCAGTGCACAGTATCTGCGCTTAGTAGTTTTATTAAAGAACTGGATACCCAAATTGGTTTTAGCATCCGGTGTCTTAGCGATAACCAGTAATCCGGAAGTATCTTTATCAATGCGGTGCACCAAACCCACATGGGGGTCGTTGGCATCGTAATCGGGGTCATCCTTGAGATGCCAGGCGATAGCATTGACCAACGTACCATGATAGTTTCCGTGTCCCGGATGCACCACCAGTCCGGCCGGCTTATTCACCACCATCAGGTATTTATCTTCATAGACAATATTAAGTGGAATATCCTCCGGAATAATCTCATTGTCATAACGGGGACGATCCATCATCACCGTAATCACATCCAGAGGTTTCACTTTATAGCTGCTCTTCACCGGTTTGCCATTAGCCATGACAAAACCGTCTTCAGCCGCTTTCTGTATGCGATTGCGCGAAGCATTGACGATGCGTTCAAACAAATATTTATCGACCCTGACCATTGCCTGCCCTTTATCCACTACCACGCGGAAATGTTCATAGAGCTGGTTTTCGTCACCTACGGGTTCTATATCATCCAATTCGTCCTGTTCAATATCGTCAGGCAATTCTTCTATCATGCGTTTTTTCTACGTATACGTTTTCTTATATTAAAACCAGGAATCATCATCTGTTCCGGAATCTTCGACAGACATAGCAGCATTTTCCACCATATCGACAGAATCGGTTGTGGTAGACTGCACTCCGTCACCTACCATCAGAGTCAGCGTAGCGCCGATGGGAGCTTTATCTCCAATCTGCAATTGGCGTCCCTGATAGATCACGCCATATACCCAGTCCTTCTCTCCGCTCACCATCCGGTTTTCGGTCAGTTTAAAGCCTGCGGCGATCAACTTTGCCTGCGCCTGGCGCACGGAACTGTTATCGGCCACATCAGGCACCACACTCAAAGGAGTACTGAGGGTATTTATTGTCAGATAGATTGTTCGTCCTTCTTTCACTTTCTGCCCAACCGACGGGTTAAGATCCAGGATAATGCCGGAAGGTTTGTTTTTTACGTAACTGGAGTCGGACACCACACAAGTCAGTCCCTGATTCCGGAACATCTTTTCCGCTTCACTTACAGACATTCCTTTTACGTCGGGCACTACTACAGCTTCGCCATGGCGTGTGTATATATCCAGTCCTTTAAGTGTGCCAACCACTATGAGCACAGCCACTACAACCATGGCTATGATGTTTATCCAGAAGAATCTATTGGCCTTGAAAGAAAAAAATTCTTTTATCGTCATAATTATAAGCTGTTAATGCGGACAAAGATACTATTTTCGTTACACAGTATCACAGACTTTCACCGAGTTTTTAAAAAAGCGTATCAAAACCCGCTCTTTTGGTTTTCCACCTTGAACGTGATACCGTAATCAAATTGGAACCGGTTTTAAAACAAAAAGAAGCAAAGGAATCCTCCTTCACTTCTTCTTATTCGTTTGCAATGGCTAATACTTATGCCTTCACTCCGTTGTATTCGTCAGAAACAGTCAGTTTCTTACGACCTTTAGCGCGACGTGCAGCCAATACTCTACGGCCGTTAGCTGTAGCCATTCTCTCACGGAAACCGTGTTTGTTTTTTCTCTTTCTGTTAGAGGGTTGAAATGTTCTTTTCATTACTGTATCTTGTTTTTATGTTATTACTTCTACGGATTCGGGCTGCAAAAATAGGCACTTTTTTTAAATAAACCAAGAGTTAAGTCATTTTTAGTCAAAACATTTTGTATTTTTTGCCGATTTAGATTACTTTTGCACCCGAAAAGGTTCGAAGATAACTCAATAACAATCTATAAAATAAAGAATATCAAGTATGATTAATGCTCAAGACATCAAGAACGGAACTTGTATCCGCATGGATGGCAAACTGTATTTCTGTATCGAATTCCTCCACGTTAAACCGGGTAAAGGTAACACCTTCATGCGTACAAAACTGAAAGATGTAGTAAGCGGCTACGTTCTCGAACGTCGCTTCAATATCGGTGAGAAGCTGGAAGACGTACGCGTTGAACGTCGTCCCTATCAGTACCTGTACAAAGAAGGTGAAGATTATATCTTCATGAATCAGGAAACATTCGATCAACACCCGATCGCTCACGACTTGATCAACGGTGTAGATTTCTTGCTGGAAGGTGCAGTAGTAGAAGTTGTATCGGATGCATCTACCGAAACCGTGCTTTATGCTGATATGCCTATCAAAGTTCAAATGAAGGTTACTTATACGGAACCGGGTCTGAAAGGCGACACTGCTACCAACACCCTGAAACCGGCTACTGTAGAATCAGGTGCAACCGTTCGTGTTCCACTGTTTATCAGCGAAGGCGAAACGATCGAGATTGATACTCGTGACGGTTCTTACGTAGGTCGTGTAAAAGCATAAACAGGTTAACTGCCGAAAAAAAATGTGGCCTCTATCCCATACGGGAATAGGGGCCGCATTTTTTTATTACCATCCATGACGGTTATCAAAAAATAATGTCATATATTTGCAAGTCAACAACCGATTATCATTAAACCTATGCGATACTCCGTTATTATCCCCGTTTACAATCGTCCCGACGAAGTGGACGAATTATTGCAAAGCCTCACTACCCAACATTTCAAGGGTTTCGAAGTCATAGTGGTAGAAGACGGATCATCTGTCCCTTGCGAAGCGATAGTAGATAAATATCAAGGGAAACTGGACATACATTATTACGCCAAACCAAACTCCGGCCCTGGACAGACCCGTAATTACGGGGCCGAACGCAGCGGAGGGGACTACCTTATCATATTAGATTCGGACTGTATCCTTCCCGAAGGATACTTCGATGCAGTGGAACAGGAACTTTCTGCCACCCCGGCCGATGCCTTTGGCGGACCGGACCGGGCACATAGTTCTTTCACTGATATACAGAAAGCGATCAATTATTCGATGACTTCTTTCTTCACCACGGGGGGCATCCGCGGAGGCAAAAAGAAAATGGATAAGTTCTATCCGAGAAGTTTCAATATGGGTGTCCGCCGGGAGGTTTATCAAGCATTAAGAGGTTTCTCCAACATGCGTTTCGGCGAAGACATCGATTTCAGTATCCGCATATTCAAGGGAGGATACCAATGCCGTCTCTTTCCCGATGCCTGGGTATACCACAAACGACGTACGGATTTTAAGAAATTCTTCAAGCAGGTGCATAACTCCGGTATTGCGCGTATCAATCTCTACAAAAAATATCCCGAATCGTTGAAAGTCGTCCATTTGCTGCCGGCTGTATTCACGTTGGGAGTTGCACTTCTACTACTATGTACTCCCTTTTGCCCGTTCAGCCTCGTCCCGATTCTACTTTATGCATTACTGGTCTGCCTGGATTCTGCGCTGCAAAACAAAAGCTTACGCATCGGCATCTATTCCATCGCTGCTTCTTTCATCCAACTTATCGGATACGGCACAGGATTTTGGCGTGCCTGGTGGGAACGTTGTGTACTGGGAAGAAACGAATTTGAGGCTTTCCGCAAGAACTTCTATAAATAAAGATGCTTCAACAAAACCTTATCCCGCAAAACACATTAAATCATGAACAAACAGAAACTAAACATCAAGCAGTGGTCCAAAGCCGATCGGCCACGCGAAAAAATGATGGCAAAAGGTTCCGAAGCATTGAGCGACGCTGAACTATTGGGCATCCTGATAGGTTCGGGCAATACGGAAGAGAGTGCCGTTGAACTGATGAGAAGGATACTTGCCACTTGCGACAACAACCTGAATGAACTGGGGAAATGGGAAGTACGGAACTTTTCTTCATTCAAAGGCATGGGACCGGCCAAAAGCCTCACCATCATGGCCGCTTTAGAACTGGGCAAGCGGCGTAAACTGCAGGAAAGCAAAGAACGGGAACAGATCAGATGTTCAGAGGACATCTACAAGCTGTTCCATCCGCTGATGTGTGATCTGCCGCAGGAAGAGTTCTGGATTCTGCTTCTGAACCAGGCATGCAAAGTAATCAGCAAATTACGTATCAGTACAGGAGGCATTGACGGAACTTATGCCGATGTGCGCACCATCCTACGAGAAGCGCTGATAGGACGCGCTACACAAATAGCCCTGATTCATAATCACCCATCAGGTAATGCGAAGCCTAGCCAAGAGGACAAACGCTTGACGGGCGCCATACAAAAAGCGTCGCAAACGATGAACATCACCTTGGTGGATCATGTCATTGTCTGCGACGGTTGCTTTTATAGTTTTGCTGACGAAGGGCTTATCTGACCCGGTACAATGTTGAAATCCGAGTTAAAGTTGTGTTTCTCCTTCAACATAGTTTTCAAGAAACAGGTTCTCACCATCGAACACAGCATAAGAGAAGAAGTTGATCCAGTCGCCCAAGATAAGTATTCGCGCCGTAGCGCTCAGCATCAAGTCAAGTTCAATATGGCGATGACCGTAGATAAAGAAGTTAATATTAGGATGACTTTTCAAGTATTCCTTGGTATAAAGCACCAGAAACTCTTTATTCTCTCCCATATAATCCGGTTCTTTTCCACCCTCACGTTTCAGCCGACTGTGTTTGGCCCAATTCAGTCCCAAATCAATGCTCCACCGGGGATGAATCGTAGAGAACAAAGTCTGCAATGTACGACTATGGAACATAGTACGCAGCAACTTGAACTTTTTATCCGGATCTCCCAGCCCGTCACCATGTGCCAGGTAAAACTCTTTTCCATAAATCTCGGTGGTCACCGGTTCACGATGAATCGTCACCCCACACTCCTTAGTCAGATAGTCGCCGCACCAGATATCATGATTTCCCGTAAAGAAATGCACCTCTACTCCCATATCGGTCAGTTCGGAGAGTTTCCCTAAAAAACGGGTATAACCTTTGGGAACGACCAAACGGAACTCATACCAAAAGTCGAACATATCGCCCAGCAGATATACTGCGGCAGCTTTGTGCTTAATGCTGTCGAGAAAATTGACCAGGCGCCGCTCCTGCGTACGTCCATGCTCTATGGCACGTGACCCCAAGTGGGCATCAGAAAGGAAATATACGTTTTTCATACTGTAAGAATGGATCGTTTAAGAATAGAGGTAAACTGATAATGGTCATAAAAAGCCCAGTTCCAATTTAGCCTCTTCACTCATCATATCTTTATCCCACTCCGGCTCAAAAACCAGATTGATTGTGGCAGAATTTACCCCGTCAATCGACTCTACTTTCTGACGTACATCTTCCATAATGAAATCTGCCGCAGGACAGTTAGGAGCAGTCAAGGTCATATCAATAGATACTTCTCCATCCTCGGAAACATCTATTTTGTAAATCAGCCCCAGATCGTATACGTTTACCGGAATTTCGGGATCGAATACGGTTTTGAGCATATCTACTATCTTTTCTTCTATTTCAAACTTAGTCATATCTGTATTTCTTTGAAAGTTCATAGGACAAAGCTAAAGAAATTCTTTGAAAGATAGAGAATATTGAGGATAAATTAACGGGTTATTTATACCCACCGGCTTTTGCAATGCGTTTCGGTATCTCCGTATTATCCATCTTACCGATGAACAGATCGGAACCGGCACCGATAGCAAATACCGGCACATATCCGGCAGAATGTCCGCCGCTTGTCCAGCCTACCATAGCGATTTGATCCATCACTTCTTTGGCTTTAGCAGCCATCGGCTCAGTCTTGGCATACATACTTTCGGCAAATTCCACTTTATTTCTTACAAATGACTTTTCATATTCGTCACGCAGTTTCTTTTCTTGCTCCCAAGTGATAGGAAGTACAGACCAGAAGCCCATCTCTTCGGACAGCAGATTCTTAATGTCTTCCCAAGCTACATGATTATTCTTAGCTTTGCGCAAATCACTGATCTTTTTAGAGAGTACCTCGGCAGATGCTTTCTGGTTCTCAAGTGCTTTGAGATTCAAGGCATACTTTCCGGTTCCCAATGCGATACCTCCTGTTTCATGGTCGGCAGTTACCACAATCAGAGTTTCTTTCGGGTGTTTCTTGTAAAACTCATAAGCAACTTTGATGGCATTATCCATATCCGCCACTTCGTGGAACACCGTAGCGGCATCATTCCCGTGACAAGCCCAGTCTATCTTGCCCCCTTCTACCATCAGAAAGAAACCTTTGTTTTTACCTTTAGTCAAAAAGTCAATAGCACTTTCTGTAATCTGTGCCAGAGTCAGGTCCCCTTCTTTACTATCGATAGCATAAGGCAAAGAGCCCGTATCGGCACCTTCTTCTTGAATCAATATCATCTTGCCTGCCATAGCAGCTTTGGCTTTATAATCGTTATACCCGCGAGCAATGGTGTAACCGGCCTCTTCAAACATCGGGAAAATGCTTGGAGCCTCTTTCTTATCATAAGTAGTGGTTGGCTTCAGGAAACCGGCACCGGCATAAAAATCAAAACCGGCTTTAGGAAGATCGGTAGCTATTTCATAATACATATTCCGATCCGGCTGATGTGCGTAGAAAGCGGCAGGAGTAGCATGGTCAACACTGACACTGGTGGTAACTCCCACCCTTTTACCGGCTTTCTTTGCTTTCTCGGCAACTGTCTGCAAAGGATTCTTCTGATCATCCATCCCAATGGAACCATTATAAGTCTTTTCTCCGGTGGAAAGAGCAGTTCCCGCAGCCGAAGAATCAGTCACAGAATTAGTGGCAGAGAAAGTAGTAGCCATTGTCCCGACCGGGAACTGTGTAAAAAGCAAAGGCTCTACGCCAATGCGGCCTTTCTGGATTTCGGCACGATACATTTCCGTACCATTCACTTGATTGACACCCATTCCATCACCAATGAAATAAAACACATATTTTGCCTGAGCATTGGCTATAACTGCCACACAAACAAAAAGAAAGAAATAAAAAAGTCGTTTCATTCTGGTACTATTTAAGTTTATTCGAGTTAGTGATAGCAAAGATAAAAATTTTAAAAAGAAGAAAAGGAGAAAGGGACATGAATATTCTGTTAAATAGATCATCGCGTATCAATTACCCTTAAACAAGAACTGCCATCTCTAACCTACCTCATATAAAAAAACCGGAGAACAGAGAGTAAACCTCCGCCTCCGGCTTTTTATCTATAATTACTTATCAACTTTTATTTATCCAAGATAGCCATTGTATCAGACGCAATCAGCAATTCTTCGTCCGTAGGGATCACCACTACCTTCACTCTTGAGTCATCAGCTGAGATAATGGCCTCTTCACCACGAACCTTATTCTTTTCCGGATCGAGTTTCACACCCAGGAATTCCAGCCCTTCACAAACACCGGCACGGCAAGTCGCCTGATTTTCACCAACACCGCCTGTGAACAGGATAACATCAACACCACCCAAGGCAGCGGCATACGCACCAATATATTTCTTGATGCGATAGAAGTACATCCGTTCAGTCAGGATAGCCTGCGGATCACCTTTGGCAACGGCAGCTTCCAAGTCACGCATATCGCTTGAGCCGTTCATCATACCGGCTACACCACTTTTCTTATTCAGCAGGTTAGAGATACCTGTAGTAGTCAGACCCTCTTTATCCATAATGAATGTAACGGCTCCGGCATCAATATCACCAGAACGGGTACCCATCATCAATCCTTCCAACGGTGTCAGTCCCATAGAAGTATCGATACACTTACCATCTTTAATAGCAGCAATCGAACCACCATTACCGATATGGCAAGTAATCAATTTCAAACCTTCCGGTTTAATTCCCAGGTATTCGCATACACGCTGAGAAACATAACGGTGAGAAGTTCCGTGGAAACCATAACGGCGCACACCATACTTCTTGTACAATTCGTAAGGGATAGCATACAGATATGCATGCTCCGGCATAGTCTGGTGAAATGCAGTATCGAATACACCAATTTGCGGAACATTCGGCAGAATAGCTGTAATGGCGTCAACTCCTTTCAGGTTAGCAGGATTGTGGAGAGGTGCCAGATCATTGCAGGCAGCGAAAGCTTCAAGCACTTCTTTAGTCAGTAATACTGATTTACTGAAGCGTTCACCTCCGTGCACCATACGATGACCTACGGCATTGATTTCTTCGAGTGATTTGATAGCGCCATATTCGGGACTTACCAGTGTATTCAAGATGAATTCCACACCTACGGTATGTTCTGGAATATCCTTCTCCAAAATTTTCTTTTCACCATTCGGCAAAGTCAATTTCAGGAATGAATCTTTCAAACCGATCTTTTCGATCCCCCCCTGAGCAATCACTTCTTTGCTGTCCATATCGAACAGCTTGTATTTGATAGATGAACTACCACAGTTCAACACTAAAACTTTCATATCTGATTTTCGATTTAATTATTTACCATTCTTTGCAGCAATCGCCTGATTGGCTGTGATTGCAATCATTCTGTATACGTCTTCAATAGAACATCCGCGTGAAAGATCGTTTACCGGGCGGGCAATACCCTGAAGAATCGGGCCTACCGCATCGGCATGTCCCAAACGCTGCACCAGTTTATAAGAAATATTACCAACTTCCAGACTCGGCACAATCAGCACATTTGCCTCACCGGCAACCGGAGAACCGGGAGCCTTGCTCGCACCTACCGAAGGAACCAAAGCGGCATCCGCCTGCATTTCACCATCGATATTCAAATCGGGTGCCATCTCTTTAGCTAATTTCAATGCCTCTACCACCTTGTCCACATTTTCATGCTTTGCCGAACCTTTAGTAGAGAAACTAAGCATTGCTACTTTCGGGTCAGCTATTCCTGCTACCGCCTGAGCAGTACGCGCTGTACAAACGGCAATCTGTGCCAGTTGTGAAGCGTCCGGAACCGGAGTGACAGCAACATCCCCCATCACCAGCAGACCATTCTGACCGCATTCCGGTGCATGTGTCAACAGCAGCATAGCACCCGACACACATGTAATTCCCGGAGATGTCTTTATAATCTGGAGAGCCGGACGAAGCACATCTCCCGTAGTATTACGGGCACCCGCCAATTGTCCGTCAGCGTCACCGCTTTTAATGATCAGACAGCCCAGATACAACGGATCGAGTACCAATTTACGGGCTTCTTCGATAGTCATACCTTTTTTCTTACGGAGTTCGCACAACAATTGCGCATATTCTTCTTTCTTCGGATGATTCTCAGGATCAATAATAGTGGCCCTGTTGATATTTCCGAGTCCCCATTTGGCAGCGGCAGCATTAATTTCTTCCGGATTACCCAAAAGAATCAAATCTGCAACTTCATCTGTCAAAATCTGATTGGCAGCTTTCAAGGTACGTTCTTCCGTACCTTCGGGAAGGACAATGCGCTGGCGATTAGCTTGCGCACGCGCAACGATAGAGTTAATTAAATTAAGCATAGATATTTAATATTGTATATAAATTCAGTAGGGTGTGTTATTTCACGCCGCAAAAGTACACAATATTGCAATATCAACATTGCAATTCGGGGTATTTTTTACCCCGAACCTGCAATTATTATAATATTTAACACTAACGGATTATTTCCGGAGCTACACTCTTGAAACGATCCATACACATTCCTATCGGTGCACCGATATAAGTAGGATCACAAATAAGATATTTTTTACCATCCAGCAAGATGTAGTCACCCGAGATTTCTTCGTTGAACCGGACAGCCGAAGCGATATGATTCGGATAGTCGAGCAGCACAGCGTCCAATCCCATCAAGTCTTTCACCAGATTGGAGAACAAGATGGCACGGTCCTCACAGTCACAAGCCGGATAATAAAAGTTCTCGTCCATGAAGAAAGGCTTTTCATAGCCAAATTGTTCACCATCTGTCTGATATTGAAATGAATTCTGTACAAAATCAATCAGAATGTTCGCAGCATCCTTCTCTGATTTTCCCTTTATAGCTGTCTGCAAAGACGGGTAAAGGGCACTCTTCAACTCTTTGCTCATAGGTGTTTTATAGTAGACAGCAACTTCACATTGCGGATAATCTTTATAAAAATCCATCAGGTTCTTATTGACAACCGCATTGATTTGAAGAAGAGATTTTTCCGAAGGAGACACTGTTTTACCCAACTCTTGCATACCGAACTGTGGCACAGCGTTCAAATCCATACACACCAGATTCTTGGCATTGGCAAAATCCTGACTGTAGGTATAAACAGCCATCGAACCACCCTTATCTGCTTCAAACACATAGTACTTGATGCCCTTGAAAGTAATATACGGAACACCGAATATAGTTCCTGCCGGAGCCACCAACAACTTCAGCTTATCGTTTATTTTAGACAGACGCACCTTATATCCACATTTATTGAGAATAAACATCTGTAAAAAAGCAACATCATCTTTCCGGGCAGCACCACACATTTGTACCCCTAACTGCTTAATGAACAGCAAGAATGCCCAGTCGTTCATCCGGTGCTCATTCTTCAAACGGACGCAATCGTTAATCAATTGCTCATGATCGGCTTTACACAACCGGCTCCAAGCAGCCGCAACTTTACTCTCGCTTGTCCCCCCCAGTACAAAGTCTTCAATAATATCCGTAGCCACCTCAAACTGAGTACCATAAAACTCAATCGCATTGCGACGCACTGAACTTCCGGGTAACGGAGCAGGGATGTCCACCTTTACAGGTGTATAAGGTTTACCCGGAACATAAACGCCCGGAGTCGGTTTATCAGTCACTGCCGGCAGATCCGGCTTCTTGACTTCCACATTCACTTTGCCTCCTACGCCCGGTTTATCGGCTATGGGTATCTTAGGCACTGCCGGCTTGATCTCTACCGGAGCAGGAATCGGCTTTTTTTTATCAAAAAGAGTCGGTTTCACCGGTTCCGGCCGAGTGGGCATCGAATCCCCCACAGAGGCATTATACTTTTGCCACGCTTCCTTCAGAAATGTGGCAAACTCTTCGTCTGCTTTATTTTTAAAGTCTTTATATTCTTTCTGCTGTTTCTTTTGGAAATTATCAAACTCCTTCTGATAGTTCACATCCTGTGCCATAGCAACGGATGGAACCAGAAAGAGTGACGCAAAAACGAAAGAAAAGTAATATTTCGTTTTCATCATAATAAGTGATTAATGATTAACGGTCAGTAGTTCGGGAACCACTATTTTATAAGTACCATATCATAAAAAGCACAACGCTGAACTGCGGGAATAGAGTACACCCACTCTAATACATTCTGATAAGTGACCTCTTTAGTAAACGGAATATCCTCTTTAGTTGCCACCATCATCATATTTATCTTCTCGCTCTCCTTGTTATGCTGTTTCTCCATACGATAGTCCACAGCATTACTGAAAGGAATCGAATATTCTTTGCCGGCTTTCAACAACGTATTGGGTTCGTAACTATTAGGATAAAGCAAAGCTCCCCCATTACTGTCGAACCAGAAAAACTTCAAGTATGAATCCGTACCATGTACAGTCAACTTACAGTGAAACACATCCCCCTCACGATAGAGTGTCTCCACTCCTTTCACTTCGAGAGCATACGAACTGTCCGGTTTATCCTCTTTCTGCACCTCGGCATCGATGGTTACTACCTTATACAAGCTGCGTGTATTTGTGTCCCAAACCTCTTCTACCTTTTTATTAGTAATATTCACCATTCCTCCGATAGCAAGCACATTCATTTGCGAATAAGCTTCGTGAAGTTCCTGTCCGTCTTCCTGGGTAATCTGCCCAAAAACAGACCACACATTCTCCATCACGCCCGCCTTTTGCAAAGCAGCTTTCTTTGCTTCCATAAAAGCACGCTCTTCCGCCTGCTTCAATGTGATGTCATCGCTGACCTGCCAACGTCCTTGTACACCTTTCACTTTTACGGGTTTCTGGGCGTAAAGAGCGCTGGCAGCGGTCAATAAAAGTACAGCTAAAATTCCTAATAGCCTGTTTACGTTCATTCAGTTTGCCTTTTTATATTAAAACTTACTGAGCAAGTTTATCCAGTTCTTTAGCCAGTTCCGGTGATTTTTTAGCCAATTCTTCGCTAAGCGCTTTGACAGCAACTTTGTTTGCCGCCTCCAGACTGTAACCAATGGTAACCATTACCTCAACATTTTTATTTGGTAATGTCCTGTACACTTCCACCAAAGGAATAGTGCGCCCCAATGTTCCGCTGATAATACTTTTTCCGGCAGCTACAGCACTCGACAGGCTGGCCGCTTCTTCCTGTCCCATATCGTCATTGGCAACCTTCGATTCAATCAGTTGAGTCACCTTTGTCTGAACCTGTCCGGCAATGTCAATCTTAGCAGTATTGGTAGCCTGCATGGCTGCAGCCGACTGATTTCCACCAATCACTCTTGATGTGGCAATATACCAGTATGGATTGCCATTCATATCAATTTCCATCTGTTTTTCCCATGAATTCTCCAGTTGTTTATCCAACGGTAACTTTCCTACCGGAGTTTTGAAGCCTTCTTTTGTCAGTTCTTTGGCTTGTTTGCGTGCTTCTTTAATAGCTTTTTTCTGCAAATCTTTGTTGATAACTTTTTCGTCTTTCTGAATAGCTTTATAAGCCTTTCCTGTCGCTTTTTCTTGTGCAAGTGCATTTAAAGAAATCATCATCGTGAGTGTTGCGAAAACACTGATTAACAAACTCTTTTTCATACCAATTCTGTTTTTAGTGGTTAATATTCGTTATGTATGTTCGTTTTTCCTTTGCAAAAATAGGTAAAGTAATCCATTTCGTTTACTTTTTCTTTATTTTTTTGTAATCCCCACTGTTAAATAAGAATCTTCATGTCCTATTAGTTGCTACCCTAACCTTATTTTTCATAACTTTGCAACGTTTTCAAAAATCAATAGGTAATAGTATGATACGTCAGTGTGCCATTTTATTTGGCTGTTTGGCTTTGGGTGAATTGATTGTTTATCTCACGGGGATTAAGCTCCCGTCCAGCATCATCGGGATGTTGCTGCTCACCCTCTTTCTGAAATTAGGTTGGATCAAATTGCATTGGGTGCAGGGAATGTCCGACTTTCTGGTTGCTAATCTTGGTTTTTTCTTTATTCCTCCAGGAGTAGCCCTGATGTTATATTTCGACATCATCGCGGCACAGTTCTGGCCGATTGTGATAGCTACTTTAGTCAGTACCCTGTTGGTGCTTGTCATCACCGGATGGGTTCATCAATTAACACGTAAACTCAAATGAATTATTTAGAAAACGAATTCTTCTTGCTGGCAATCACTTTCGGAATCTACTTCTTTGCCAAGCTTTTACAGAAAAAAACAGGAATACTCCTACTCAATCCCATCTTGTTGACTATCGCAGTCATTATCATTTTCCTTAAGTTGGCCAACATCTCCTTTGAGACTTACAACCAGGGAGGACACCTGATTGAATTCTGGCTAAAACCGGCAGTCGTGGCTCTCGGAGTCCCTCTATACCTGCAACTCGAGACAATAAAAAAGCAACTGCTTCCCATCATCTTGTCTCAATTAGCAGGTTGCATCGTAGGTGTTATTTCAGTCGTACTGATAGCCAAGCTGATGGGAGCCTCACAGGAAGTCATTCTGTCACTTGCTCCTAAATCAGTAACTACTCCGATTGCGATGGAGGTAACCAAAACATTGGGTGGGATTCCGTCCTTGACGGCAGCTGTAGTTGTATGTGTAGGGTTACTCGGTGCAGTATTAGGTTTCAAAACGATGAAAATCATGCATGTAGGTAGCCCTATCGCACAAGGGCTCTCTATGGGTACGGCTGCTCATGCCGTTGGCACCTCAACGGCCATGGACATCAGCAGCAAATATGGTGCTTATGCAAGTCTCGGTCTAACCCTCAACGGCATCTTCACCGCCCTGTTGACCCCAACTATTCTACGATTACTAGGAATTCTCTAACAAAATCACCTTATCTTTGTTATATATAAACAGTTAATAGGAAATAACAACTTTATGATCGCATTCAAAGATATAACGATCCAGGACAAGGATACCATTACAGCCTACACGATGAATAGTTGCCGTCGCAACTGCGACCTCTCTTTTTCCAACTTATGCAGTTGGCGATTCTTGTATCACACCAAGTTTGCCATTATCAATAACTTCTTGGTTTTCAAGTTTTGGGCCGGCGGTGAGTTGGCCTATATGATGCCTATTGGCGAAGGCAACCTCAAAGAAGTACTGAATGAACTTATTGAAGATGCCCGACAGGAGGGTGAATCTTTCTGCATGTTGGGAGTCTGTTCATGTATGCGTGAAGATCTCGAAGCTACAATGCTCGGACAGTTTACATTCACAGTCGACCGTGATTATGCCGACTACATCTATTTGCGTACTGATCTCGCAACATTGAAGGGGAAAAAATATCAATCGAAACGAAATCATATAAACAAGTTCCGCAATACATATCCTAACTATGAATATGCTCCGATCACCAAAGACCGGATAGAAGAATGCCTGGAGTTAGAGGCCAAATGGTGCAAAGCCAATGACTGCGACCAACAGGAAGGGACCGGAAATGAGCGGCGTGCCTTGATCTATGCTCTCAATCATTTCGAAGAGTTAGGACTGACGGGCGGTATCCTGCACGTCAATGGACAGATTGTAGCCTTCACTTTCGGCATGCCGATCAATAAAGAAACTTTCGGTGTACATGTAGAAAAAGCAGATACCAGCATCGATGGCGCTTATGCCATGATCAATTACGAATTTGCCAATCACATTCCTGAACAATATATTTACATCAACAGAGAAGAAGATTTAGGAATAGAAGGGTTACGCAAAGCTAAACTTTCGTACCACCCGGAAACTATTTTGGAGAAATATATGGCTTGCCTGAAAGAGCAGCCTGTAGAAATGATAAAATGGTAGCATAATCAAATGATAAAGGAGCAGGTAAAATCATTATGGAAACTTTGTTTCGATGATAGCGAAGCATTCATCGAACTTTATTTCCGGCTTCGTTACAATAACGAAGTCAACTTAGCCATTCAAAGTGGCGAAGAAGTGATTGCTGCGCTCCAAATGCTCCCTTATCCCATGACATTCTGCAATAAAATAGTACCTACTTCGTATATCTCCGGTGCGTGTACGCATCCCGATTACCGTGCGAAAGGAGTGATGCGGGAGTTATTATCACAGAGTTTTGCCCGCATGCTCCGTAACGGTGTTCTGTTTAGTACATTGATTCCTGCCGAACCCTGGCTATTTGGTTATTACGCCAAAACAGGCTATACTCCCGCTTTCCGTATCTCCCACAAAGTCTTCTCACTTTCAGAGTTGACCATTGATCCGGAACCGGATACCATGATTGAAGAAACAACGGAATATCAGGAAGATTATTATCAATATCTGACCGGCAAGCTATCCGAACGTACCTGTTGTTTGCAACATACGTCTACAGATTTTAAAGTAGTCCTTGCCGATCTTGCCTTGACACAAAATGCCGTTCTCATTGCCCGGAAGGATAATCGAGTAACGGGTATAGCTGTTGTCTATAAACACGATGATAGTTCGTATATCAACGAGTTGTTTGCTGACAATGAAGCTGTCCGGGCACAATTACTCTACCGGGCCGGACTAAGAAACGGCACTGAACGGATTATTCTTCAACTTCCCCCTGTAGAATCCCTGCCAAGTGTCCCATTAGGAATGGCACGCATCATTGATGCCCGGGCAGTTCTTCAGCTCTATGCAGCTGGTTGTCCCGAAGTGGAAATGAATATCGAACTGACTGACGAACAGCTTTCGGTCAATAACGGCTATTACTATCTCTGCAAAGGAAAATGTATGACCAGTGAAGTCCGCTTACCCGGAGTACATACCCGAATGACCATTACCGAATTATCGGAAAAGATACTGGGTGAAATGCAACCGTATATGAGCTTGATGATGAATTAAAGTTCTCCGTTCTTTTCATTATAGATTACGCAAAACACTGACACACAAATATATACTTTTTCGGAAGAACAATTGTCTTAATCCGGTAAGTTGTTATAAATCAAATGCAAAATATTGTCTTCCATTTTTATAAATAAAGACCTGCTCTTCGCGTCCCTTTGTGCGATTCCTCAACCATAGCAGAGCATTTTGTGGCACCAGAAAATCAATTTCCCTTTCTGTAGCCACCTTGCTGCCTAACGACTTCCATCCATTTATTCCGTCCTGATAGAATAACTCATAATTATCCCCGGGCCAAATGTAATTATCATCGTTACGCGGAGAAAAAACAATTCTTTCGATCAGCGTACTTTCCCCCAAATCATAGGCCAGATAACAAGATGTATCACGTGCCTGAAAATAAGTCAGTATATTACCATCTGTAACATACTCTAATTTAGCAATCGGTTCTATACTGTTTATCCTCCTCAACCGAACCTTCTCCTTACATAATGAATCCTTAAACAGTGCCAGTTCCGCCAACTCCATTCTTTTCCCTATCGGAGCAACATAACGAACATATCTATACTTCTTTCTTAGAAGCGGAGTCAACACACAATAATTAGTGGTAAGCGTATCCTCAAATTGCCATAACAGATCCGCCTGCATAAATGACAAATCATCAGCTGCTTCAAATTTTGCCCCTATGATAGCTCGATAAGCCCATTCCGCAATCGTCTTTTGCTGAGGCATTTTCCGCTTTAATATAGCTTCCTCCATCAAATCGATATTGGGTTTCAACAAAACAAACCCACCCCCCGTTTTAGATATAAACGGATATCCTGCCGGATACAGTTTTCCTCCATCTCCCTGATAAAGAGTCTGATAAATCACATCGGGTTCTATATCCCGGAAAGTAACCTTACCAGCATTACCAAGTGCCATATCTATAGGAATCCATCCGCCGGGACTAAATATCCCTAAGTAGATATATTGCTCTCCAGACATTTGTATCGGTATTGTCGTATCATTACTTCCAAAATATTCAGATGTCACATCTTTCACAAATCTATTTCTAAACACAGGATACAACCGTTTATTGCCCGAAATCCCGGAGATTTTCTCAGGTTGTACGCCAAAACAATAGCGATACACCTTCCCCTTTTTCCTTCCGTCATGCCGTAAGGTATCACGTGACGCTTCAAACTCATTAAATCCGAATTGAAGAAAAGTTCCCGTTGTGTCACGCAACATCGTCCAACAATGATAATGTTGATAATCGGGTGAATAAACAAAATAGTCGGTCGCAACAGGAATTCCACAAGCACGCATAGCATATATTGTCAGGTCGCATGCTTCACGACAATAACCAATCCGGTTATGATAAAGAAAAACAGCATTCAAGTGAGGTACCCGAAAATCAGTATTGTAGATGTAATACAGCTTTCTCAGTTTCCCGTCAATGATCTTAGAAGCTTCAATAACATCATCCCCCTTATAAAGAGAATCGAGTAGAGCTCCATAATCTTCATAATACAATTTACGCCAATCCGATAAAGGTTCATCGGCTATTCTGTAAGGTAATATCAGTTCGCAAAAATCATCGAACGGCAAATTTCTATTCCAAGGATATTTCCTCCAAACTTCAAAAGCCAGGTCTATATTATCTATCAAATATTCCGCTGTTATCACTTGGGCGTCATATATCTTGGAGAGAGAGGCAAAGGAAATTCTGTTCCATTTATTCTTCTCCCTTTTAGATATAGAACGCCCTTCACAAACCCCAACTAATAAATGGTGAATAGAATCAAGTTCATTTCCTTCATAAGAATACCATCCCGGCATATTACGAATTAAAAAACGAGCTGCCTCCAATTTTTCCGGATCAGTTCTATAATGTTCTAATACCTTTTCAAGCTCCACGCGATTATCGCCGGCAAATTCCAAAGCATATTCCAACCGCCTATCTTTCTCCGATTGACAAGCTGCCAAAGTTAAAACTAACAGGATAAACAATACATATTTCATAGTTAAAACAAATGCTTATTTTCTATTCAGACTTATTCTTTCTAAAATATTCATGTTTTAGGATTGAATTTGACATCGGAGGCAATCCTATTATTTTAGTTGATGAATTCATAAGCCTGTGTTAGGAACCAAGAAATCATCCAGGTCTAAATAAAGCACGTCATCTATTTGGGGATTTGTCACATATAATCTATTTCGGATAGGATCTATCCACATCTGCCCAATGCTATAATCCGTCTCTATTTTTTGTACCAGATTCCCATCCCAATCATATACATGAATGATATTCATGTGTGGAGTCTCAAAACGTTCCCAACGCTCTTTTCCCCAATATACTGCATATATGTAATTGTCATCTGCCTGAACCCTTGTAAAATACGACTTTATTTTTTCATCACTTTTAAAAACAGAAAAGTCCGGTTCACCTTCCAAACGATAGCCGCTCACATGACCTGTTTCAAGATCCAGAATATTCAATTGCGCAAGATGAACCATAGCTTGCACCACTTTAGTTCCATCCGGTTTAATGGCATCATTCGAGTAGAAAAAAGACTCCGGCAGAATGGAAGCTTCATCATTCCTTATCGACTTCTTATAGCTTGAAAAGCTCTTCAGCAACTTATTCGTGTCAAGTGTCCGTTTTTGATAAGCGGGCAAAGTAGCTTCTTTATCATTAAGCGGGAACGACTGTAACTCTGTAATTAATGTATTTTCATCCTTTAGAAACATCAAATAGTATGGAGCACCTCCATTCTCCTCTCTCCAGGGATAGGAGATTTGCTTATCCATAACAGTGGTGTCCCGCTTGATCGACTGAGTTATATTCCAGATAAATAGCTTCTCTTCATTAGGAGCGAACAGTAGAGTTTTCAGATCCCCTTTTTCTTTAAAGAAATGAAAAATCGGACCCAAAGCGGCAACTTCCCCAGGACCACTTCCTCTATAACAAAAAGTGCCTATTTCTTTTCCGGTGTCTATATTAAATATATTATAAAAGCGATCCGGCAATTTAGGATTCATAAAAAACATCAGTGAGTCGTATGTGGATAGCCATCCAAAATTCGCTCCATCCAATGGAAGTATTTTCAATGTAGCTTTCTTCGTGTCTTTGATACTATCTTCAATCGTTTGAATTTTACCATTGAAGTATGCGGTGTCATCATTTTCATGACAACTAACGCAAATATTCAATATTAGTGCAAGACTAAATATCACTTTAATGATATGCATATTTTTAATTTAGTTTATATTGTGATTATTATTTGAAACAAAATAAATCAGTAGCTCTTCCAACTGTTTTTTTATCTCAAAAATAGATGTGATTTTCTCGTGCCTCTATTTGAACGAAATTTATAGGGAAGCAAGAAACCAATATCTACTTTTGAGATAATTATCTAACTAAAGACCAACTTTATTTAGTACACCGATCCTGCTTATTATCATCATACCACCCAGACTCCATTGAAGATGGACATGGATAGATTGTATTTTTATCAGTTTTACTATCGCAAAAATATTTATAACCTCTTTTTGTACTCCAAGTATCTTCCAAATAACAATAGCCGGCATTAGTTCCTTCGCCATCAGCCAATGCTTCTACATTTGCCATAGCTACATCTGACAACTGGATTGCTTTTTGTGTTTTATACACATTATAACCAGTAAACGACAGAACCATCACTGCGACGAACGCAATCGTAATTTTCATTCTTGTTTTCATTTTATTTTCTTACTTTAGTTGATTATCTTTTTATTTATTCCGCTTATCATTTCCACGGAAAAGCAACCCAATTGCCTTCTAAAGCAAACTTTTTCCATAGGCTAACGTTCTCCATAATTTTTAAGATTAACTATTAGTTTTCTTTATCAACTGCATTACCCCGAATCTTCAAACGTATTGGAGAGGTGGAAGTATTACAATATACAGTAATGGTCTTCTCAAAATGTTCGGGATGCTCTGCACGGTAAGTAACCTGAATATCGGCAGATTTCCCCGAAGACACAGGCTCCTTGCTATAAGCAAGATGTACACCCACACGAAGTATTTATGTCCTCGATAATCAGAAGATGATTGCCAAGATTCCGCAAACTAAAAGTAGCGGTCTGGGGAGTTTTCCAATCAAAATCGCCCATTTCATCGATAAAAGTCGGATAAAGGAATCAGCCCTTCGTCAATCAATGTCTATACACATACATCAATACATGAGACTGCACTATCCAGAGGAGAGAATCAAGTTTAGCATTCTATTTAGAAAGCGTTTGAATTCTTCTTCCGGTATCTCTTTATTGATTTTTAAGTTTAACCTTTTCATTGATTCCCATCTTGGTTCTATTTCGCTAACTTACTAACAGACAATCATACCTTCTCATACCCCTAATACTCATCTTAATCTCAAAAGACTAAGTATCGCAGTTTGCTCATTTATCTCCTGTTGCTGATAAGCGGACGGAAATGCATCATCCGGAAATTCATCCGTATAAACTGTGACAAATGTATTAGGGATATTAGATGAAACCGGACGTCCCATTTCCGAATATCCCGGAATATCCATCTTGGTCAAATTTCCTTGCTCTATCCGTCCATCCTTCTTAAAATAGACAGACCACATCCCTTTATTGGGTGAATTAAAAGACCAAAGAGAGAAAACAAGATTCTTCCCATCCACCGTGAAAAGACTGTATGTACACTCCTCTTTCGTCTCGTACAATTCCCGGTCCGAGCAGTGAAAATCCGCCAACATAGGCAAATTAGACTTCTGCCTCATGGTTCTTATCACTGTATCATTCACAGCATCATATTGATAATAGCTTCCATCCACCGGATTATAGATTTTTATGGTTCCATCCTCTTGAGCACACAGTGTATTCCATGCAGAATGCACATAAGGAATCCCCTTTTCATATTCCAATAAGTTCTTCACTCTTCTCCCTTTCTGATCCAGAATCCAAAGTCCCTTACAGTTTTCATCTTCAGAAGGACGATGGCAGAGAAAACGGCCATCCGGCAACTCAACAACATCATTGAAAACAAGAGAATAAGGGAAGCTCAACGAATGAAGAAATTTTCCATCAAAACCGTAAGAATAAATAGTCCGTTTACTCATATCACAGACATAAACACAATCCTTTCCCACGAAAAAAGAGTCCATCTCTCTATACTCTCCCGGTCCCTCACCCCGCTGACCAATCGCATTCAAAAAAGTACCATTCTTGCTAAATCGAAATGCCATTTCTTGCTTTCTATCCGAAATGTAATAACAAGAATCTTTTGAAATTACATTATCGACCATACCCCAAAAATAAGGAGAAGGTAATTGCAGCCTGACAGACTCAATGGTGTCCACCAATACAGACATCGGCAGATATGGATTAGAAATAGACAGATCAACGGTCATTTCAAATCCCTTATCAACCTGTTTCCGACAAGATGAAACACAATATATAAACAATATTCCCACCACAATTAAACTGAAATTTTTCATAATATAAAAATTATAACCAGTAAATACCGCCATAACCAAACAAACAATTCTCTTTTTCCTCCTATTCTTTTTTTAACCGATAGAGATATAACGAATCTTTCACCACACATAAAACGACAAAAGAAGTACTTTTTTCACTATCTGTGAAAACAAATGGAAATATATCGGCAGGAAGACTAAATCCATATATGGTGTGAATCATTAATCTAGCGCATAACATATTATTTTCCATCCACTTGAACTATTTTTCACAGCAGCAAACAAACTCTGTTGGGTACTATCCACTGCAATATAATAAGCATCAGTATCTAACGAATATTTCTTAATCGGATTACCATCCCAGTCAAAAACCAATACGGTATCTGATTTTCGGTTGTTTTCGTACATTTTTTTATCAGAGTACAAAGCATAAACATACTTAGAGGTAGCGCTAAGATCTATATAACCCGTCTGAGTATTTTCTGTTAGATCGACATAATAAATTCCTTCTTCATTAACGGGTTTGTTGATTGGATCTCCCAACCTCAACGATTTTATCAACTCAATTTTATTGTTTACTATTTCAAAAAAGTCTATGTTGGACGAGAAGTTAATTGAACCGGCAAATGTATGTTTCTCAGGGTTCATAACTAAATTTCCTTGATTAGAAAGATATCTGGTGTATGTTTGAAAAGCGCTATCCGCAGCATTATACACATCCACACCGTAATCCAGCACACTGTCATTTTTGTTGAATAACAGATATTGGTAACGGGATTTATATGTCCCGGCACACAAAAAAGTCGTATCGTCTATCGCTATGAGCCTTGAAATCTGTGCCTCCGGAATTTTATATTGCGCCAGACGTACCGGTGAACCATCCTTCTTGCGACTGTTGCGTAAAGAGTCAAGACTGTATTTCATCACAATGCGTACTTGGTCATCAAAAACAGTGAAACCGCTTTCCGTTAAGTAGCCATAACAGGGTGAAGGCAACTCAGCCGGCCCCTGTCCGATAGTCCCAAAACGAGCGATATATTCACCTGATTTTTTGTCAAACAGCGTATAGCAACATCCCGAGTGATAGTCATTAGCTATGAGATTCTTTCCATCACAACTTAATCCCTCTATTATTGCTATAGAATCTTCATTAACATAAAAGTCCTTCTTTTGAGACAGAGATTGGGATTCAGAAAACAATTCCAGAACTGTATGGGATTTCTCTTTTTTGCATCCCCCCAAGATACACATAGATGATAATAGAAGTAGAGTGACGCATAAATACGGTCGTTTGATCATGGTTCAATATTATTAAATGTTTTTTATAATGGAATATATCAATTCGATATATCCCATTACGATATGAAGCTTTTCTCTTTCTAAACTATTGCTTACATCTATTCTTTAATTTTATAGTTAGTATTTTGTGGATACAAACTAAAGACAGATATATTGTGCAACCATTTGTTCTAATTAATACATGGAGAATTTAATCTAATTCCCTTGATGACAGTCGTGGTACCATTAGGTAATATAACCTTCATACAATCACCGTAATTACCACAACAATATGTTGTTGAACTACCGCCTTCGCCGGTGTTAGCTAATGCTTCTACATTGGCCATTGCTATATCGGATAATAATTTTGTATTCTGTGCTTTATACACATTATATCCAATAAAAGATACTGCTATCACTGCGATGAACGCAATCATTACTTTAACTTTCGTCTTCATTTTATTTTCTTACTTTAGTTTATTATCATTTTATTTATTCCGCTTATCATTTCCACGGAAAAGCAATCCAATTGCCTTCTAAATCAAACTTTTTCCATAGGCTAACATTCTCCATATTTTTTTAAGGTTAACTATTAGTTTTCTTTATCAATCGCATTACCCCGAATCTTCAAACGTATTGGAGAGGTGGGAGTATTACAATATACAGTAATGGTCTTCTCAAAATGTTCGGGATGTTCTGCACGGTAAGTAACCTGAATATCGGCAGACTTCCCCGAAGGCACAGGCTCCTTGCTGTAAGTGACGGATGTACAGCCACACGAAGCATTTACGTCCTCGATAATCAGAAGATGATCGCCAAGATTCCGCAAACTAAAAGTAGCGATCTGAGGAATTTTCCAATCAAAATCGCCCATTTCATCGAGGTTTTTATCCAAAACCACTTTTGTTTGGGAGGAGGTAGCGACTCCGGTTTGCTGTCCGGTAATAATTTGCAAATAAAGGTCACGCACCTTTTTATTATGGACAGGATTACCAATCGCAAGCACCTTGTTCTGACTGTTCAAAAGGAAAGTTTGAAAGTTCACATCCGAGGGGAAATGATTCAAAGCATCAAAACCTCCCTTTTCATCGATAAAAACCGGATAAAGGAATCGATCTCTCTTCAATAGAAAAGAGATTTCTTTTTTGTTTTTCGGATGGAAAGCAAAGAGAAAAGATACCTTTCCATTGGCCATTGTGTCGACCATAGAAATGAAATATTTCCATGTAGGAAGTTGCAATTTGCAACTGGTGCAGCCCACCGAATCCACGTAAGTCATTATGGTATATTCATTTTGGGGAAACGAATAACCGGCACTGTCCTTTCCCAAAACACTGAATGTCATATCAGCGGGATAGACAATCGTTCTACCCTCCCATTCATGGATCAAACGGGATATTTGCTGCTCTTTGGTCTCTTTACATGAGCAAAGTGCCATCAGAAAGCATAAATAGCCGATTAAGTTTAATAGGCCGTCCCATTATTCTTCACGGTATACTACCTCAACTTTCAGATATGTGAACGGACAGTCCACAGATCCGTCACCGATACAGGCTATATCTCCATCGGGGAACGACTCTCCTGTAGCCAAAGCCTCCACATTTTGCAATAGCACACCGGCTTCTTGTACCTTTCCTTCTTTTCTCACAGAAACAAGACCTATTAGCAATAGCCCGATAAGTCCAATAGTAATTTTTGCGTTTTTCATACTCTATGTTTTTATTGCAAAGGTATGGCTTATCTCGGCCACCGCCAGTGAGAAAGACTGATTTCTCACTGATTTTTCACTGATTTCTTACTATTTTCTGAACGAAAGTGGAGTTGATAGCCTCCATTTACCAAAGTAACACCAAGATTAGCCCCTATTTTCCTTAAATCAGTACGTAAATCAGTAATCAGTCGGTTCCTGCGTTCCATACAAGAATCTACATCCTCTAATTCTTTCCAGAATAGTTTTTTCAAATCTTCATTCAACAGCAAATGATCGGGTTTAAGAAATGCCAGCAATACCTCAGCAACTCGTTTTCGGAGTATACAAGTCTGTTTACGATAAGTGATACTCCTCTCCAGATAATCAAATGTAAGTCCATTGACTTCCCAAACAAATTCACCTTTTTGTTGAGCTGGCAGTTGTGATGATTCAATAAATTCAAAACAACCAGTAAATGCCATCACCACACAACAGTCAGCTCTTTCCTTCCTTCTATTCTCTTTTCAACCGATAACGATATAACGAATCTTTCACCACACATGACACAACAAAAGAGGCATCCTCTTCACTATCTATGAGAATAAATGGAAATGCATCGGCAGAAAGACTAACCAAATGTTCACAATCAGGTAATTTATATCTGTCATCAACTATAACCAGTACCGAGTCTGAGCCTTCAACAAGGTTACTTGATAATTCCACATCATCAAGCTTCTTCACAAACCGAAAGTATTTATACCCCTCATGCTTTCTATATACCGAATCAATTTTAGCCGATCGAAAATAAATTTCTTTAGAAGCAGCAAGACTTTTACTCACCACTTCCGTCATTAACACCCGAACTGCATCTGAATAAAAAAACAGATAACAAACGACTATCGCGACAGCAGACAAAGAAAAAACATGACAAATATTTCTAGTCACAATTATTGTTTTTAAGATATTTAGAAGCCGTTTTGAATTATAAAAGATCAATATAATATATTATCTATCAGCAGGTTAATTAAATATCATTTCTTAACTTTATGGCTACCAAAACATAAGTTATGAGTAATTATCCAACCAACCTAACTGATAAACAGTGGTAAGTTATAAAGAATATAGTAGAAACCAAAGAAAGGAAACGAAAACATCCTTTACGTAAGATGATAAATGCTATGCTGTACCTTACTAAGACCGCCTGTCAGTGGCGAATGCTTCTCAAGGAATTTGGCCCTTGGTAAACCATTTACTTCTATTTCCGTAAATGGAAGTTGGAAAGAGTCTTTGAGGAGTTGATGCACCATCTCCGAGAATCGGTCCGAAAAGCTTTTGGCAAAGCTATCAGCCCCATAGATTCCAAAACTGTAAGAACTTCTCATCACATTGATACGCTTGGCATAATTCCGGTGGTAGTTATTCACACTGCAAACATACTCAGGCCTGATGCCGCCAAACAGTTCACAGTACCATCCAAAAGATGGATTGTGGACAGAACTTTTTCATGGTTCGAAAGTTTTAGAAGGCTCAGTAAAGACAACGAAGTACTTCCAGAAACTTCACAAACCATGATATACCTAACAATGATACAAATGATGCTTAACAGGACCAAATGATAAATTCGAATATAGGGACTTAGTCGCAGCGAAATGCCCCACTCTCTTCTGAAATTATGGAATGTTATCGAACGATACTAAAGTAGGTTCAGGCATATTACCCAATCCTATTATTTTATGCAACTTCGTGCATAAAGCTATCCGGTATATTCTTTTATCTAATAATAATTTTGCAATAGGCAATCCTTTATAGTCGAAAATTAATATTTTGTTTGCCATTGATTTATGTGGGTCTTTAAAATCATAATCACTTAATAGCTGGTCTAAATATAATACATAAATATACTTGTCATCCATTGCTAAATCTAATACTTGTCCAAAACTTCTTTCTTTACTAAACAGAAGGTCGCTGTTTTTACATTCATAAAAAGATTTATCAAAATAGAAGCTCCAATCTTTTATCATGACATCGTTTTCCAAATGGTATTTTGCAAGGTATGGCAATTTGTTAGGAGTAAATACCATATTGCCCTCATAAGCAGATAAATGCCCCTTTAAATTCATTCGTGACGACAGCATAGACAATTCTCCCTCAATAGGAGAATTTCCAAATCTTTGTAATGGTTGTAAATTACTATCTAACAGCGAAAAGAAACTTCCGTCTTTTCCGCATAATAGCGAAACAAAATGTTTGTCATCCAACTTCACAAATTTATAATCCGCCGGATTTAGTTCACCTTTCTTACGCTTATAAGGTGCTCTATTTCTTGATAACTCTTTAATAACCATACCATCTTTACTATCATTCAAAGACATTACAGCCAAAGTTTGCGTATTGATATCGTTCAAGCCAAATGTGTTTTCATGAGCGTATGTAATCATCGGTTGAAGAAATTCGCCCGGACCATTTCCTAAAGATCCATAAGCATATATTTTTTTCATTCCTGAAGGTATCGAATATACACTGCAAAAGTCCTTTTGGGCGATATGGGTCATTACTAAAAAAGTATCAACACAACCAATCCATCCCACATTAATCAATAATTCTGTATCTGATTGTTCGCATTTTACTTCTATTACCTTATCGAATGTTGAGATATTCGTATTATCCCTCAAATTACAGCTCGACAATAAGCATGAAAAAATTACTATAAAAAAAAACTGTTTCTGCATAGGTTTACATATTATTAAACGACGTGTGGAAAAATTATAGCCATTTGTGCCAAAACATGACACTCATTCCTTTTAAGGTGGAATCAAAAACCTTTTCCTGTTTTGATAAAATTTGCTACTTTTGCACACATCACCTCCTTTCGTATTGGTTGATAATGATGGGGCGTGAGAGCTTCATTAACAAAGGTTGCAAGTCTGTGTATGTGTATTGAAGCTTCCTTTTTTCCCTTTGAAATATGCAAGTCATTATGGTATATTCATTTTGAGGAAACGAATAACCGGCACTGTCCTTTCCCAAAACACTGAATGTCATATCAGCGGGATAGACAATCGTTCTACCTTCCCATTCGTGAATCAAACGGGATATTTGCTGCTCTTTGGTCTCTTTACATGAGCAAAGTGCCATCAGAAAGCATAAATAGCCGATAAGTTTAATGGGACGGCCCATTATTCTTCACGGTATACTACCTCAACTTTCAGATATGTGAACGGACAGTCCACAGATCCGTCACCGAAACAGGCTATTTCTCCATCGGGGAACGACTCTCCTGTAGCCAAAGCCTCCACATTTTGTAATAGCAAACCGGCTTCTTGTACCTTTCCTTCTTTTCTCACAGAAACAAGACCTATTAGCAGTAGCCCGATAAGTCCAATAGTAATTTTTGCGTTTTTCATACTCTATGTTTTTTGCAAAGGTATGGCTTTTCTCGCCCACCGCCAGTGAGAAAGACTGATTTTTTACTATTTTCTGAACGAAAGTGAAGTTGATAGCCTCCATTTACCAAAGTAACACCAAGATTAGCCCCTATTTTCCTTAAATCGGTACGTAAATCAGTAATCAGTCGGTTCCTGCGTTCCATAAAAGAATCGACATTATCCAATTCTTTCCAGAATAGTTTTTTCAGATCTTCATTCAACAGCAAATGGCCGGGTACTTTAAGAAATGCCAACAATACCTCAACAACTTGTTTTCGGAGTATACAAGTCTGATCATGATAAGTGATACTCCTCTGCAGATAATCAAATGTAAGTCCATTGACCTCCCAAACAAATTCACTTTTTTGTTGAACAAGCGGTTGCGACGATTTAACATGATTATCTACTATTCTGAACTTAGATAAAACTTGAACAAGAAAAAGACGAACACCCGGAACATAAAACAAACAAAAGATCAGTGAAAAAAGAACATAGCTCCAAGTCCATAGATTATTCCAATGTGCTTTTAAAATAACGTCCACCCAAAAAGGTCTTATAAAAGCATCCATTTTTATGCAATAACCGATCCCTGTACTATAGGCTAATAAAAAACAATCAAGTTCATTTAGCCCACACGACACCGATATCCGCTCTCCGTTCTTTAGAGAACTTGTTAATTTTATTCCGGTCTTAGCACAGATGCCATCCATACGAAGCTTCAACAGCCATTTCTGATTCAGAGAATCCACATTGATAGAGTTTCGCTCTATAAGGTAAGATTGTTTAACTCTCTGCACAAAAGATGTATCCGCATAAACAGTATCAATGCCAAATCGACGTACATCGTGAGTCCCGCTCTTATCTGTAAGGGTTACTTTCTTATTCTTTACTTGTTTCTTCCCGGTAACGTACGCCTGATTGGGATTCAATTTTCGGAATCTACATTCCAAGTCTTCATCAATTGTACGCAACAAGAGTTTTTGTGCACTTGCATTTACAATAGGCAGACCCATACGATAAAGATAGGATCCAAAAGTAATTGTAATCCCTATCCAAAGTAAAGCAAATAAGATACTATAGATAAATTTCATTGTTCATCATTTTCTTTTGCAAAGAAAATCAAAAAAAGAGTTGATTACAAATAAAATATAATTTTTCTACCGCCAGTTTCATCTATAAATCTTATCAATAACAGTCTGACATTATCCAACTGAGCCACATGCAAATACACTATTGATTCATTACTCTTCACACAATTTCCCAAAGACCTTTCCCCCTGCACAAATAAGGAAGAGACCAACTTGATTTCCCCCATATCATAAACCTTTATGAACAAGATAATTACCATTTTTCATACGATCTTTACTCCGGCCCGCATACGTGGGCTCATGGGCCCGCATACCGGGGCTTATCGGCCCACGTACCCGGGCTCATGGGCACAGACATGCGGGCCCGGATAAGATTCAGACCATTTTCGCTAAAGATACTAAGGAAAACAAAATGCTTTTATAGGTATAAGCAGAAAGAACAGCCCACCCATCATGCTATATATAAATAGATTACGCTTATTTCCTTTACTAAAATGAAGGGTGGAAGATGGAAGATAGGGGTGGAAGATAAAAGCCCTTAAAAATAGCATCTTCCACCCGCTAAGAGTCTGTTTATCAGAACCAAGATTCTTAAAAGGTGGAAGATGGAAGATCGAAATGCATTTTTTGTATGAGAGCGTGATATTTAGCTTTCCTTTGTCAGCAGACTTTCAAGTTCTTCAGCACTCTGGCGAAGATAAAACTGTCCGCGCCATGCTACAGAAATTGCTCCGGTTTCTTCGGAAACGATAATGGCTAAAGCATCCGAGACTTGAGATATGCCCATTGCTGCCCGATGACGGAGTCCCAGTTCTTTGGGTATATCCAAATTATGTGACACAGGAAGAATACATCCGGCAGCTTTGATACGCTTCTTACTGATTACCATTGCACCGTCATGCAAAGGACTGTTCTTAAAGAAAATGTTCTCTATCAGGCGCTGGTTGATATTGGCATCGATAATCTCACCGGTACGAATGACATCGTCAAGAGGGACATTACGTTCCATCACGATCAAGGCCCCCACCTTCTGCTTTCCCATACTGATACAGGCCATCACGATGGGCATGATATCATCATGCTGAAGTTTTTCTTTTTTATTTCCGGTAAGGAAACGTACCAAGGCACTGGCATGTTGATGCGAACCGAGCGTGAGAAGGAAACGCCTGATCTCATCCTGAAACAAAACGATCAGTGCCAATACTCCCACGCTTACCAACTTATCGAAAATAGAACCGAGGAGTTTCATCTCGAGCACTTGCGAAACAACCAGCCAGATAAGGATAAACACCAGAATACCGGTAAACACATTGATAGATCCGGAGGCTTTCATCAGCTTGTATGTATAGTAAAGCAGGAAAGCCACTAACAGGATATCAATAAAATCTTTTATGCCAAATTCAAAAAACACGGGACTAAAGTATTAAGGGTTAAGTATACGGGTATCAGGAACAAGCCGATACACTTTTTAATTTCTCTATCAGCCGAACCGACTCAACAGCTTCACGCACATCATGCACACGGAGAATATCGGCACCTTTCATCAAAGCTACCGTATCGAGCACTGTTGTTCCGTTGAGTGCTTCCTGCGGTGTGGTTCCAAACAAACGATAAATCATCGACTTGCGGGAAACTCCCACCAACAAGGGAAGTTCGAAAATGCCGAACTCTTCCAGATGCGCCATCAGTTCGTAGTTATGCTCCAACGTTTTGCCGAAGCCGAAACCGGGATCGAGAATAATGTCTTTCACTCCCAAGTCACGCAATTGTTGTACTTTCCGGGCAAAATAAATGAAGACCTCTTTCAGCAAATTTTCATAATGGGGCTCCTTCTGCATGTTTTGAGGGGTACCTTGCATGTGCATCATAATGTAAGGTACATTCAGGCGAGCCACCGTCGGGAACATCTGTTCGTCCATCTCACCGGCTGAAATGTCATTGATAATGGCCACTCCGTACTCCTTCACACATTCCTCAGCCACTCCGGCACGGAATGTATCAACTGAGATGATAGCGCCCGGATGATTCCGGTTCAATATTTCCAGACCGGTACGCAAACGCCGCATTTCTTCTTCGGACGAGATGTGTTCGGCGTTCGGGCGTGACGAATAAGCTCCTATATCAATCATAGAGGCCCCTTCATCAAGTATCTGACGGGCACGTGCGGCAATATCGGCTTCTGTCCGGCTTCGGCTACCTGCATAAAAAGAATCGGGTGTAACATTGAGTATACCCATAACCTGCGGAGTGGAAAGATCAAGTAAGCGACCGTTTACGTTCAGGCTTTTGAAAATCATTGAATCCATTTTCTGTTATTACGGTTGATTGACGCAAAGATAAAGAAAAATAAATGTCCTAATGCTATCAGCACACTAAAAATAAAGTTATCTTTGCAGCTATCAAGACTACTAAAAAATATGTTCTTCAGATTGTGCCGTCACTTCATAGCATTCTTGCTGGTTTTGTTTTGTCCTCGACTCGAAGCCCAAGCCGAAGACCTGTTCGCTAAAACGGACAGTACTCTTCAACAATATTTCATCAAATGCAAAGCACAAATCAAGGGTCCGGACTTTCTAAAAATAAATGACACTCTTACGCACATGGCCCAAGAGAGAAATGACAAACGGATGCAGGTGATTGCCGTAGCCCTGAAACTGGATTATTACTACTATCAAAACAATCCGGACAGTATCCTTGTCATGGTAGACCGCGTGAAGAAAATCAGCCGAAGGAATAATGAACTGAAATATTTCTACTTTGCATGGGGAAGCCGGTTGATTATCTATTATATCAAACAACACCAAACCAACACTGCCATTTACGAAGCCCGGAAAATGCTTCAGTCAGCGGAAGCTGATAATTTCATTCCCGGAATCGTACAATGTTACCGTACATTGGGAACGATTTACATGACTCA
The DNA here is from genome assembly GCF_019583405.1 of Bacteroides fragilis. GTDB lineage: Bacteria > Bacteroidota > Bacteroidia > Bacteroidales > Bacteroidaceae > Bacteroides > Bacteroides fragilis_B. The sequence goes on from NZ_SZUU01000007.1 coordinate 254,784, forward strand.
ATCGAATCCTAAACTGGCTTACGAAAACTTCCGGAAACAAATAGCCTTGATTGAAGAAAATGGAATAGAAGATATCAATCTGCCCACTCAATATGCTTCACTCGCCCAATGTGCCCTCGAAATGCACCGTCCCGATGATGCGCTGAAAGCACTGGAAAAAGGGTCGAAATGTACCCAGAGTTCATATCAGGTATTCACAGTACAGAAAGCCTACATTCTATATTATCTGGAAACAAAAGAATACGAAAAAGCCCGGGAAGTACTTGTGGAATTGGAGCGATTGTTTGAGAAAGACAAATCACTCGCACTCTACAAAAGCGGATTATTCTACATACAAATAGAATATTACCGGAACACCGGACAGTACCGGAAAGCACTTGACGTGATTGAAGAGATCAAAAATGATTCATCGAGCATTAATAAATACCTGGACTATACGCTGATCCAGAAAAAAGGAAACATCTATTGGGAAATGAACCAGAAGGCCCGGGCTGCCCAATATTATCGGGATTATATCCTGGCAACAGACTCCATCCGAAGCCAGGAAATACAAAACTCAACCAGCGAGTTCTATGCCATCATGGAAGTAGAACAGTTACACAAAGAAAAGAATGAATTGCTGCTACACATGCAGGAAGAAAAATTGCAGAAAATCAATATCGCACTTGTCTCACTGGTCATTATCCTGGTAGCAGGAACGATGTTGCTCCTCCACATCTCAAAACTGAACAAGAAGTTGAAGAGATCGGAAGCCAAAGTGATACAGCAAAACAAAGAACTGGTAGAAAACGGTGAAGAATTGCGCAAAGCCAAAGAACAAGCGGAAAACGCAAGCCGGATGAAAACTACTTTTATCCAGAGTATGTCGCACGAAATTCGTACGCCTCTCAATTCAATCGTCGGATTCTCTCAGGTACTGAGCAACTATTTCAAGGAAGAGGATAATGATGAGATCAGGGAGTTCGCCTCAATCATCGAAACCAGCAGCAGCAATTTACTGCGGCTGATCAACGACGTACTCGACATCTCTTACCTCGACCAGTCGGAAGTATTGCCCTACGATAAACCGGAAAACATCAATACCTGTTGTCTACTCAGCATCGAACGGATCCGGAACAGCGTAAAGAAAGAGGTATCACTCCGTTTCGAACCGTCATGCGGACCACTTATGATATTGACCAACCCGGAAAGGGTAGCGCAGATACTGACCCACTTGCTACACAACGCAATTAAATTCACTGACAAGGGGAATATCACGCTGGCTTACACCATCTCGCCCACAGAAAAACAGATTGTATATACCGTAACCGATACAGGGAAAGGTATCCCAGTGGAGCAACAAGAGTATGTATTCGAACGTTTTGCCAAGCTGAACGATTTTTCGCAAGGAACAGGGTTAGGGCTTCCCATCTGTCGGATTATTGCCGAAAAGTTAGGGGGGAGCCTCATCATAGATAAGACTTATACCAAGGGGTGCCGCTTCATACTTACATTGCCGCTGATAAAAGCAGACTGATAAAACCGAAAAAGGTTGCCCCTCAGGCGGAAACCGCCCTCGGAGCAACCTAAACAAAAAAACGGTAAAGCGTTACCGCTACTACTCAACAATGGTTACTCTTGCACCATTGAATACATTCAACCCCAACTTGTTCATGATGTATTTAATGGCCAACTGTGCTTTCACTGAGTTGCCCGAACCATCCAAAGGAGGTGCAAAGGCAGAAATACCGAATACGCCCGGCAATACCCCCATCACACCACCACCTACACCGGTCTTGGCAGGAATACCGGAAGTATACATCCAGTCACCCGAATGTTCGTAGAAACCTACGGTGGCAATCATAGAAGTGATCTTAGGAGTCAGTTCGGCATCGAACACCTGCTTCTTGGTAACAGGATTCACACCACCATTGGCAACCGTACCGGCAGCCACCGACAACATCTGTGCAGTAACTCCCAAAGAGCACTGACGGGTATAGAGGTCGAGCGACATATTCGGATCATCATAGATGCGGTTATAATTCTTCAGCAGCCAGGCAATAGAACGGTTGTTGAAGTTGGTAGCTGTTTCCGACTTATAGAGTTCTTCAATCAGCTGTGGAGCAGAGCCGCAAAGATCGGTAATATTCTGTACAATCGCATCCCACTTCTTATCGGAATTACCAACCGGCGTCACCATGGAACAAGCAGAGATGGCTCCGGCATTGACCAACGGAGTAGACGGATGATCATTTTCCAATAAGATGGCGATGATAGAGTTGAAAGGCAGTCCGGTAGCATCCGCTCCAATCATTTCCAACACCTTCTGCGCCCCGTATTGACGGAGAATCAGAATGGCTGTATGTACTTTAGATACGGATTCGATACCGAAACGATAGTCAAAATCCCCTACGGTAATAGTTTGACCATTCAGCAAACAGACACTGATACCAAAAAGGTTCTTGTCAATATTAGCAAGATAGGGAATATAATCGGCATTCTTACCACCGGTATTACCCTTGACTTGCTCATAAGCCTGTTGTACTACCTCTTTTATTTGGGAAATAGATATTTTTTTGTCCATACCAATAATGTTATTTATTTCTTAGCAACTTGCGGTTTACCGGTATGATTAAACACTTTGGTTTCTACCGGCAGATTCTTTTCCTGGGCGATACGGGTGGTTGTCGGGTATTCCAGTTTTTCAAGTTCGGTAATAGCATTCTTGATATCTCCCAACAGCATATCGGCCATGTCCCGGCTGAATCCCTGACGAACTACCACACGCATAACCACATAATTCTCCAGTTTAGAAGGCAGTGTATATGCCGGAACCATCCAGCCGTGCTGAGCCAGTTTATCCTGCAAATCATAAAGAGTCCATTTGGCGTTCTTTGCATATTCCGGTTTCATGTACCAGATAAACAACGGGTTCACTACATCTTCAGAGTAGTTGACAAACGGAGCCATCTTAGCGATCTGGCTGTGGATATATTTAGCTATTTGCAGAGAGTTATACTGTACTTCCTTGTAACCCTGGAATCCTAAACGGATGAATTGATAATACTGTCCCAGAATCTGAGCAGCCGGACGTGAGAAGTTTAAACCTACCTGAGTAATGTTAGCTCCTAAATAGTTTACGCTGAAAGCCATTTCTTCGGGCAGATATTCTTTACCTTTCCAGACAACCCAACCTAAACCCGGATATACAAGGCCGAACTTATGACCGGATACACTGATAGAGAGTACCCATTTCAGGCGGAAGTCCCACTTGGTTTCCGGATACAGGAACGGAAGGATAAAACCACCACTGGCGGCGTCTACGTGGATAGGAATGTCATAACCGGTCTTGGCGTTATAAGCATCGAGGGCTTTGTCAAGCGCTTCAACGTCGTCATTCAGGCCTGTCCATGTAACACCCTGGATAGGAACTACACAAATTGTATTTTCATCACACATCTTCAAGGCTTCTTCCGGATCGAGTGTGGTCTTATCCAGTGTCAAAGGCACCTGACGCATCTCAATCTGCCACAACTGAGCAAATTTTTCCCAAACAACCTGGAAGCCGGTTGAAATGACAAAGTTAGGTTTATCAAACGGTTTGCCCTGAGCCTGACGTTTTTTGCGCCAACGCAACCAAGCAGCTACACCACCCAACATACAGGCTTCTGAAGAACCGATAGCCAATGCACCGGTTTTCCAGGTATCTTTTTCAGGAGAGTTCCACAAATTAGCAACGATGTTGATACATTTACCGTTCATCACAGCAATACGAGGATATTCTGTCTCGTCAATGTAGTTGATATTGATGGCTTCGTTCATCAGCTTCGTTGCATAGTCATCCATATAAGTAGTCACGAATGTAGCAAGATTCAGACGGGGCTGAGTTTGAGCAAAGGTTTCGTCCTTCACCATCTGGTAGGCGATTTCCGGAGTCGTAGGTCCATCAGGTATTTTCTCCACCGGAGAGGGTTGCAACATTTTGTTTGAACCAAATACATCGGTTTTAGCATCACCTTTTCTGAAATTTAAATCTTCCATAATTACTCTTATTTTTAATTAGGTTTAGGCGATGGGGATTTTCCCCGTCGAATTTCCCACAACAACATCGTAAGGATATGAAAGTTCTTCGGTTTTACATTATTTGGCGTTTATTAAAAAGGGAGGGAGACGGAAAAGTTAATAAGTTATCTTCAATCCTGCAGGAAGATATCCCAACACACTTTCTGCTGCTTAGATGCCGAACATTCTGACGAATCGTTTGTTCTTCACACACCTAAACTTTATAATACCTATACAACTATGCGTATTCAAACTGGCCAAGGGACTATACCCCTTATCACCCTTATCGGCATCTGGTCTATCTCGGCCCTGAATGCCCTACCCGGTCTGGCGGTTTCTCCTATTTTGGGGAAGCTATCCGTCATCTTTCCACACTCCACCGAACTGGACATACAGATGCTTTCGTCTCTGCCCTCACTACTGATTATCCCATTTATCCTTCTGGCGGGCAAACTGACCGAACGGGTCAATTTCATACATCTATTACAAGCCGGACTTGCCATCTTTGCTTTGAGCGGAGTGCTCTACCTGCTATCGGGACAGATGTGGCAACTGATTGCTGTAAGTGCTTTATTGGGAGTAGGATCGGGGCTGATCGTTCCGTTGTCCACCGGCCTGATCTCAAAATACTTCACCGGTTCATATCGCGTGAAACAGTTTGGATTGAGTTCGGCCATCACCAACATAACCCTGGTAGTAGCTACGGTAGTAACCGGATATCTGGCCGAAGTCAACTGGCATCTGCCATTTGTCGTCTATCTGCTTCCAATCATTTCACTCGTGCTCTCGGTATATCTGCAACGCAGCATGGCGAGTGAAGGCAGCACCTCACTCTCCAACGACAAGGACCCGGCAGACAAAGAAGAAAATGTAGATACCGGTAACAGCAAATACGGCATTCATGTTCGCCATCTCGGAGGCATTATGGGTGTTTACGGACTGGCTACTTTTCTGGTACTGGTAGTCAGCTTTAACCTGCCATTTCTGATGGAAGAATATCACTTCACCAGTGGTAACTCCGGCATTATGATTTCTCTCTTCTTCTTAGCTATCATGGCTCCCGGATTCTTTCTGAACCGAATCGTAGGCACATTGAAAGAGAAAACAAAGTTCTACAGTTTTTTGAGCATCGGCATCGGACTGGCACTGATCTGGATCTCACCCAAAGAGTGGGTGATAGCCCCCGGATGTATCCTGGTGGGACTGGGTTACGGAGTCATCCAACCCGTTGTCTACAATCAGACAACCCATACGGCTATTTCACGCAAAGTGACACTGGCACTGGCATTCGTAATGGCGATGAACTACCTTGCCATTCTGCTATGTCCCTTCATTATCGACTTCTTCCAGTCGACTGTATTCCACATCAAATCTCAGCAGTTTGCTTTTGTGTTCAATCTATGCATCAGCATCGTAATGCTTGTCATTTCCTATACCAAGCGAAATTCTTTCTTGTTTAATGATAATCTGGAATAGAAAATGTAATTTTGCACCCACAACAGAGAAAAACCGATTATTATGAAACTTTCTGCTCTCTACCAGATATTCCTGGATTGTGCCGTAGTGACCACCGACAGCCGCAACTGCCCTGCTGGTTCACTGTTTATTGCCCTGAAAGGCGAATCATTCAACGGAAACGCTTTTGCAGCTCAAGCATTGAAAGACGGCTGTGCATACGCCATCGTAGATGAAGCCGAATATGCTCCGGAAAACGACAGACATATCATTCTAGTAGACAATTGCCTGCAAACTCTTCAGCAACTGGCAAATTATCACCGCCGCCAACTGGGTACTAAAGTGATCGGCATTACCGGAACCAACGGGAAAACAACCACTAAAGAGCTGATTTCTGCTGTCTTGTCAAAATCTCACAATGTACTCTACACAGAAGGAAACCTAAACAACCACATTGGAGTACCCATGACTCTGCTTCGCCTAAAAACAGAACATGAACTGGCAGTGATCGAAATGGGGGCTAATCATCCCGGAGAGATAAAATTTCTGGTACACATTGCCGAGCCGGATTATGGAATTATCACCAATGTGGGAAAAGCGCATCTGGAAGGATTCGGTTCCTTTGAAGGAGTGATCCGCACTAAAGGAGAATTATATGACTATCTCCGTGAAAAGGAAGATTCTACCGTCTTTATACACCATGATAATGCTTATCTGATGGACATCGCTCATGACCTGAATCTGATTCCCTACGGAAGTGAAGACTCACTTTATGTGAATGGACATGTGACCGGGAATTCCCCTTATCTGACTTTCGAATGGAAAGCAGGCAAAGATGGTGACTTGCACAAAGTGCAAACTCAGCTTATCGGCGAATATAACTTCCCAAATGCATTGGCCGCCGTTACTATCGGTCGGTTCTTTGGAGTGGAAGCCGGAAAAATAGATGAAGCACTAGCCGGTTATACTCCCCGCAATAACCGTTCACAACTGAAAAAAACCGCGGATAATACACTAATTATAGACGCTTACAATGCCAATCCGACCAGCATGATGGCAGCCCTCCAAAACTTCCGTAATATGACTGTGGAAAAGAAAATGCTGATATTAGGCGATATGCGTGAATTGGGGGCGGAAAGTGCAGCTGAACACCGCAAAATCGTGGACTTCCTGCAAGAGTGCTCTTTTGAGAAAGTCCTGCTGGTTGGAGAACAATTTACAGCAACTCATCCTCCTTATCACACCTATGCCAATGCACAAGAAGTGATAAAAGAACTGCAAACGGAAAAACCTAAAGACTACACCATCCTGATCAAAGGATCGAATGGTATCAAACTGAGCACAGTTGTTGAATTCTTATAAAAGACTACTTTTTACTGAACATACGTGGACGGACAATAAAATATCCTATCAGACTGGCCAATACCGCACCTGTGGTATTGGCTGCAAAGTCCATCCAGTCTCCGCCACGATAGGTCGTACAATATTCCTGCAACAATTCTACACATCCGCTGAACAACACCGGACAAACGAATGCTCCTACCCAAGCATGCCACACCGGAGTGTGGTCTCTACGGTGTGCCCGTAAAAACTCCAGCCACAGCATACCGGACATGCCGAAGTACATACAAATATGAACGACCTTATCGATATTAGGAATTTTACTAATCTCCGTTGAAGGAGGTTTGAAGAACGACAGATAGATGACCGCAAGAATGATAAAGAGCGATACGGGATATTTCTTAATATACGATAGCATACCTAAATAAATTACAGATGAATCGCAAATATAAGGAACATTTTCTATATTTGCACGTTTAAAGCGAGAAAATCTATCGAATTGTAAGATAACATATACTTTTTATGACAAAAAAAGAAAGAGGAAACTTTGGTAGTAAACTGGGTGTGATATTAGCTTCTGCAGGATCAGCCGTCGGACTGGGTAATATATGGAGATTCCCTTATGAAACGGGAAATCATGGCGGAGCTGCTTTTATTCTTATTTATCTGGGATGCATCCTCCTACTCGGACTACCGATTATGATAGCTGAATTTTTAATCGGACGGCACTCACAGGCAAACACTGCCCGTGCTTACCAAATACTGGCTCCCGGCACTCAATGGCGTTGGGTAGGACGAATGGGAGTTTTGGCGGGATTCCTTATTCTCGGCTATTACTCTGTTGTGGCCGGATGGACATTAGAGTATATATACGAGGCAGTCAGTAACAGTTTCGCAGGTAAAACTCCGGCGGAGTTTATCTCTTCTTTTCAAAGTTTCTCCAGCAATCCCTGGCGTCCGGCCTTATGGCTCACCTTATTTTTACTCGCTACCCATTTCATCATCGTGAAAGGAGTGGAGAAGGGAATCGAAAAATCATCCAAAATTATGATGCCGACCCTCTTCATCATTATCTTAATCTTGGTGGGATGTTCGGTCACTTTGCCGGGAGCGGGCAAAGGCATCGAGTTTTTGCTTAAACCGGATTTCAGTAAAGTAGATGGCAATGTATTTCTGGGAGCTATGGGGCAAGCGTTCTTCTCACTCAGCCTTGGAATGGGATGCCTGTGTACCTATGCCTCCTATTTCAGCAAAAACACCAACCTCACCCGAACGGCCTTCAGTGTAGGAATTATCGACACATTTGTCGCTATACTGGCTGGTTTTATCATCTTTCCCGCAGCGTTCTCAGTGGGTATTCAACCGGATGCCGGACCAAGTTTAATTTTTATAACTCTGCCTAACGTATTCCAACAGGCTTTCAGCGGGATACCGATATTGGCATATATCTTTTCAGTGATGTTCTACATATTGTTGGCGCTGGCAGCGCTGACTTCTACCATCTCATTGCATGAAGTGGTTACGGCCTACCTACACGAAGAATTCAACTTTACAAGGGGCAAAGCTGCCCGGTTGGTAACAACCGGTTGCATTTTGTTGGGGATACTTTGTTCACTCTCTCTGGGGATTACCAAAGACTTCACCATCTTCGGACTGGGCATGTTTGACCTGTTCGACTTCGTAACCGCCAAACTGATGTTGCCATTGGGCGGATTGTTCATCTCCATCTTTACCGGATGGTATCTGGACAAGAAACTTGTTTGGTCGGAAATCACGAACAACGGTAACCTGAAAGTTCCTACATATAAGTTGATTATCTTTATTCTGAAATACGTAGCCCCAATTGCCATTTCAGTGATCTTCATTAATGAACTGGGGTTACTGAAATAAAAATGTGGAAAGACTTCTTTTACTTCACACGTACAGAACGGCAAGGCATCCTGATACTTGTCGTTTTGTGTATTCTCGTATTTGTAGCCGGATGGATGATCCCCGACAAAGCAAATACGGCAACAAACGATACGGAAAAGATGAAAAAGGAATATGCCGAATTTATTGCCTCCATCCGCGAAAATGAACAAAAAGCATATACACATGACAGGAACTTCCAGCCCCGGCGAACAGTCAGTTTGACGACTTTCGACCCAAATACGACCGATTCTGTCGGATTCCTTGATCTGGGCCTGCCGGCATGGATGGCAAAGAATATCTTAAAGTACCGGAATAAAGGTGGAAAATTCCGTCGGGCGGAAGACTTTCGAAAAGTATACGGATTAACGCAGGAACAATACACGATTCTCCTACCTTATATCTGTATAGCTCCGGTCACAGAGCCCCACCAAGATACACTTCGCCTCTATATTCCTAAAGTGGAAAAAGACACACTGAAATTCTTTAAATACACTGCCGGAACAGTAGTCGAACTGAACGGTGCAGACACAACGGAACTGAAAAAGATTCCCGGTATCGGTAGTGCTATTGCCCGAATGATAACAGGATATCGCAGCCGTTTAGGAGGATTTTATGATATAGCACAATTGAAAGAGATACACCTCAATGTGGAAAAGCTTCGCCCCTGGTTTAATGTAGCAACCGACAATATCCGACAGCTGAATATAAACCAAACCGGCATCGAACGGCTCAAAGCCCATCCGTATATTAACTTCTATCAGGCCAAAATAATAGTAGAGTACAGAAAAAAGAAAGGAACATTAAAAAGCCTGAAGCAACTTTCTCTTTACGAAGAATTTACTCCTCAGGATTTAGAACGAATCAGCCACTACGTCTGTTTTGAGTAATCAGATGATATTTCCATCTACCATATGAATCGTACGGTCGGTGATTTTTGCTAATGTTTCGTCATGTGTCACAATCACAAAGGTTTGTCCAAACCGGTTTCTCAGGTCAAAAAAGAGTTGATGCAGTTCTTCCTTGTTATGGGTGTCCAGACTTCCCGAAGGTTCATCGGCCAGAATAACCGCCGGCTGATTGATCAATGCACGAGCTACAGCCACCCGTTGTTTTTCTCCGCCCGAAAGTTCATTAGGCTTATGTGATGCACGCTCCGTCAATCCCATAAAATCAAGTATCTCCATGGCATGTATAGAAGCTTCTTTGGTAGACACACCCGCAATAAATGCAGGGATCATCACATTTTCCAATGCCGTGAACTCAGGCAGTAATTGATGGAACTGGAACACAAAGCCAATGTGTTTGTTACGGAAAGCGGAAAGTTCCTTCTCCTTCATCTTGCTTACGTTCGTACCATCAAGATTTATCGTACCTGTATCCGGACTATCCAAAGTCCCCATAATCTGGAGCAATGTGGTCTTTCCGGCTCCGCTGGGACCTACGATACTTACTATCTCTCCTTTGGCTATCTCCAGATCTATCCCCTTCAACACCTGCAACGAACCGAAACTCTTGGTTATACCTTCTAAATGAATCATAATCTTACAATCTTTTGATAACGTACTCTGCCAGATAACAGCCAAACACAGCCGGCATATAACTCACTGTTCCACAAGTCGATTTCTTATTTCTCTCGTCCTCCGTCAGCAATACTGCTTTCGGATCGGCTTGTTCCGTACTAAAGACGACGGGCAACTTACGTTTTACTCCCATCTTTTGCAGACGTTTGCGGACAGCTTTGCTAAGACCGCAATGATACGTATCCCAAAGATCGGCAAAACGCACCTGAGTGATATCACTTTTCGCTCCGGCACCCATACTTGATACTATCTTTATACGGCGCTGAAGAGCGTGATAAATCAAGTAACACTTCGGACTGATGGTATCAATGGCATCAACTATAAAATCGTATTTTGAGGCATCCAGCAACTCCGGTATATTTTCGTCTTTCAGATAAACAGGCAATACGTTCAACTCTATCTCCGGATTAATATCCCTGAATCTTACTTCCAGCACCTTTGCTTTCTCCATACCCAAGGTGGCATGCGTAGCCGGTAACTGGCGGTTGATATTAGTAGGTTGCACAGTATCGGCATCCACTATCGTCATTCGGCCTACACCTGCACGGCAAATCATTTCGGCCGCATAAGCACCTACTCCACCTAACCCAACAACCAACACATGTGATTTTCTTAAACGTTCCGTTTTCTCTTCTCCTAAAAGAAGTTTAGTTCTCTGTTGCCAATTTTCCATCAATTCTTTTTTAACCATTTATAGAACCATTTACCTACCTTATCGTAATGCTGAGATTCGTTGTACCCCCGTGGATCAGAAAAAGAGACTATCTCCTGAGGATCGCCAAACTGATCGGGATACAGGATGATCAAGCTGTTGTTAGAGAAATATTTGCTAAGCTGGTTGGGTAACCGCTCAAACGCAGGATCATACGAAATAGATCCGCGCCGCGCACTGATAATCACTAACAAATGATCAAAATTCACTTGCCCGGTCAGCAAAAGCAGGTCGTCCCATTCATCCAGTCTGGAAAATTCGGTGGGAGTACTTCCATACTTCTTCTTCACTAACTGCTGCAACCGCATCAGGGTTTGCTCGTTGGCAAAAAAATGTACCCGACAACCCAACAGACTTCCCATACGGCAGAAATGTTCCACCCATTTAGAGAACCCGGTCTCGTATTCAGCTTTTGGGGGTACGGCAATAATGATCCGCCGAAGTGTATTGACCGGCATAAGGAACTTGGCAATAATTACTTCCCGGTGAGTACCTTTCAGCAAACTCTCAGCCAGATTACCAAAGAATGAATCGACAATATTTGCCTTACGGTGCAGACCGATTACTACGTCCGTCGCATCATACTCTTTAATGGTATGGATAATGCCTGAAGCAATATTAAGGTCGTAACGACTCACCATATTAACCGAAACATCGGCAGCGGCAGCAATCATTGCTGCTTTTTCCAGATTCCGTTTACCCTGTAACTCCTTATTTTCCGAGTTGTTATTATCATTAATTACGTTGAGTGCAATCAGTTCTTTCTTCTGTTTGGTATCCCTGATAACCAATGCGAGGTTAATCAGATCTTCAATAGTATCCGGATTCGCTACCGGAATCAGGATTTGTTCCTGTTCTGTTTTCTCCTTGTTATCTTCGAACTGCATCTCTTCATGCAAAGCGAAACGTCGTGCAGAGCGTTCGGTCACAAGTGAACTGATTACGCATGTAAAGAGAATCATCACCACTGTACCGTTCAGCACATCGTCATTCAGCAAACGTTCCCCATTCTCCATTATAATGCCATGCCCTATCAGTACTGCTGCCAGAGTAGCAGCCGCTTGCGCATTGCTCAAACCGAACATCATGCTCCGCTCATTGGGCTGCATACGATAAATCTTCTGTGTAATCCAGGCGGCGAGCCATTTACTCAAAGTAGCGAATACGGTCATCACAACCGCAACCTTTAAAGCTTCGCCTCCGGCAAACAAAGTGCGGACATCGATAATCATCCCCACACCAATCAGAAAATAGGGAATAAACAAAGCGTTTCCGACAAATTCCAAACGATTCATCAAAGGAGAGACATGCGGAATGAGGCGATTCAGTACCAACCCTGCAAGGAAAGCCCCCAAAATGCCTTCCATGCCAACAAACTCCATCAAGCCGCTACCCAAAAACACCATTGCAAGTACAAAAACAAATTGCATCACGCTATCATCGTACTTACGGAAAAACCAACGGCCGATACGCGGAAAAAAGAATACGATCAAAAAACTTAGGAATGCAACTTTTGCCACCAGCAGAATCCAGAACATGCCGTCGACAGTCCCTTTATACATACCTCCAATGACAGCCAGAATAATCAAAGCCAAAGTAACGGTTACGGCTGTCCCCCCAATCGTTATATTTACACTTCTTAGCTTAGATAGGCCATAACGACTGATAATGGGATAGGCAATCAATGTATGGGAAGCATACATGCTGGCCAAGAGCACAGCTGTCGTAAATCCATATCCCAACAACTCCATACTGCTCCATACGCCCAATGCCATCGGAATAATAAATGTAAACCACCCGAAGACCAACCCTTTGGTCCGGTTCTTCTTAAAATCTTCCATGTCCATCTCCAGCCCGGCCAGAAACATGATATAGTAGAGTCCCACTTTCCCAAACAGCTCAAAACTACTATCCCGTTCGAGAACATTGAAACCATATTCACCAATAACTACCCCGGCCAGAATCATACCAATGATATGGGGGATATGCAAGCGTCCCAGTATCATCGGCGCAAATAGAATAATGATCAGAACCAAGAAAAACACCCATGTAGGGTCTGTTATCGGAAGTTGTAAACTGAGATCAAACCAGTGCATATATCGGGATTTTTGTATTTAACTGCAAAATAACAAAAAAGTTATCACACCGCCAATTCATTAGGAAAGAGATTTGCAAAGAGAAATCTTCTCCCTAAAATGCTGATTATATTGCAAAATGTTATAATTTTGCAGCCAAATCCTTACGATTGATTTAAATTGTAGAGGATGAGTATTCACATAAAACAAAAGAAAAAGATGAAAGTAGCTATTGTTGGCGTAAGCGGAGCCGTAGGACAAGAGTTCCTGCGCGTGCTCGATGAGAGAAATTTCCCGTTGGATGAGTTAGTTTTATTTGGTTCTAAACGTAGTGCCGGAACTAAATATACTTTCCGCGGTAAACAGATCGAGGTCAAACTTCTGCAACACAACGATGACTTTAAAGGGGTGGACATTGCTTTCACTTCGGCCGGTGCAGGCACATCTAAAGAGTTTGAGAAAACCATTACCCAGTATGGTGCTGTGATGATCGATAACTCCAGTGCTTTCCGTATGGACGCTGATGTACCTTTGGTAGTGCCCGAAGTAAATGCAGCCGATGCTAAAGATCGTCCGCGCGGCGTTATCGCTAACCCGAATTGCACAACCATCCAGATGGTTGTCGCACTGAAAGCCATCGAAGAGCTTTCTCATATAAAAACTGTACATGTATCTACTTATCAGGCAGCCAGTGGTGCCGGCGCAGCCGCTATGGACGAACTTTATGAACAGTATCGCCAGGTTTTGGCCAATAAACCTGTCACTGTTGAAAAGTTTGCATACCAGCTGGCCTTCAATCTGATTCCTCAAATTGACGTATTTACAGAAAACGGATATACGAAAGAAGAAATGAAGATGTTTAACGAAACCCGCAAAATCATGCACTCTGATGTGAAAGTTAGTGCTACTTGCGTACGCGTTCCGGCACTCCGTGCACATTCCGAAAGCATCTGGGTAGAAACAAAACGCCCCATTTCCGTAGAAGAGGCTCGTGAAGCTTTTGCCAAAGGCGAAGGATTGGTACTTCAGGACAATCCGGCAGAAAAAGACTATCCGATGCCGCTGTTCCTGGCAGGGAAAGATCCTGTTTACGTTGGCCGTATCCGTAAAGACTTGACCAATGACTGTGGACTGACTTTCTGGATTGTAGGTGACCAAATAAAGAAAGGCGCTGCACTGAATGCTGTTCAGATTGCCGAATACCTGATTAAAGAAGGAAATATCGGATAAGCCAAAATATTCATATCAAAAAAGGGGAAGCAATTGCTTCCCCTTTTTATTTACTTATTCTCCCAACCGGGAGTTTGACTCAATTTATAGCCTTGATCGGCATACTGATCGATTTGTGCTTTGCCCACAGGAGCCAAATAACATTCATCGCCAAACACATCACGGGCTACCGCCTTCAGCGGAACAAAGAAGCCAACCATATCGTCAGCATTACTACCATCATAAGTAACCACGGTACCGTCCATCTTACGAACCTGATAAGCGGTATACTTTCCGTCTTTACCTTGTTCCAGATATGAAGGAAGTTCTTCTTTCAGATTAATCCACAATCCTAACATTGTATCCGGGTATTTATTATTATCCATATAGTCGAGTTTCTTCCAACGTCTGATATCGGCCAAACGAGTATGCTCGTATACAAATTCCATACGACGTTCACGACGGATCTCCCAAATCAAAGCAGGCACATCGGCATCACGATCGGGTGCAAAAGCTTCAGTGATATCGGCAAGTTTCATCGGAGCTGTTTTCTGTACCCCTTTAGCAATAGCTTCAGCATCCAGGTCTCTGTTACGAATCGCATTGATTGAGATATCAATATCGCCTTGCGTGACTGCCGCTCCTCCCATGATTGCCAACTCTGCTTTAGCTTCTATCCAGTTCAAAAGCACTTCGGAATAACGCATAACAGGAGCATCGTTTGTGTTGGTCATACTCCCATACTGGGGTGGTATAGTTGCAGCATTCCAGTATGTTGGTCCGGTGCGGTCGATAAATTTGCAAGCGTATAAAAGCGTACTGGCCTGTACTCTCGGTTCATCCCAGAAGGTAGCTTCAAAACGTGGATCACGGGTTTTAACCATGTGTTTGATATCCAGTTTTTCGGCATCAGGCACTGCTGATGCTTCATACGGTTTACCATCATTACATAAGAATGACTTGGCCAATGCCAGATTAGGAGACGGGGACTGCCCCTCGTAACCATTCGAATAAGAAGCAATATGATGTGTCGCATTCGCAGCATCATAGTGCCTGTACATCAACATCTCTTTGTGTCCCTTCAAATCCTGAGAACCGAACAGGCTTCTGAAATCTCCGGAAATAGCATATTTCCCGGTACCAATTACATAATCACCCGCTTCCTTGGCAAATTCCAAATATTTTTTTGCCAATGCCTGATCTAAATTATGATATTTCTGCCAGGTGCCTTCATACAACATAATACGGGTAATAAAGCCAGCTGCTATGTCTTTATTCAAATACATCGCACCGTCTGACAAACGAAGATTCTCAAAAGCAAACTTCAAATCGTCATAAACCTTCTCCATGACTTCAGCTCTCGGCGTCCTGTCTTTATACATTTGAGCTGCGTCTGTCTCCACAAAAACCTTATCAAAATAAGGGACATCTCCAAAGGACCAGACCAAACGATGATATTCGAATGCCCGGAAGAAACGGGCAACCCCCATCCAGTGATTGTATGCTTCTTCTGTCAGATTTACTTTGCCATACATATCAAGTCTGTCGATCATCGTATTAATTTTACGTACCCATGCAAAATTCCAAGTTGCACTTCCATACTTAGTCAACCAAAGGTCGCTACCGGTAGACAAGCTGCTCGATCCCCTGCTGGACGGAACGGCATTTTCCATCACAGACTGCTTCCCTGCCCATGCGTTATCATCCGAGAAATAATATCCACGCAACGGAGCATAATCCACTCCCCATGTATTGTTATAGCCAACAAAGTAATTAGGATAACATTCATTGGCATACAGACGGAAATCTGTTTCGCTTCGCCAATAGTTCGTATCAACCGGTTTCGTCAACTGAGGACGGTCTAACACATCATCGCAACTGGTGAAACTCAGTGCGGCAAGTGAAAGTAAAGTAAATATATATTTTTTCATATTCTTCTTTATTTTAGAAATTCAACTGAATACCAACGGACAAGCTCTTAAAGGTAGGAGTTCCGACACCGGTACGACCCGAATTATAATTATCTGTATTAAACATCGAAAATCCTTGTACCTCTTCCGGATCGATAGGCAGACCATTCAAATTATCCCAAGTCACAAAGTTCTCTAAAGACATATAGATACGCGCTTTCTGCATCCGCACTTTTCGTAGGATATCGGCAGGTATGGAGTAACCTATCGTGATATTTTTCATTCTCAAATAAGACATATCGAGAAGGTAACGCGACTGAGTTACCATATTCAAAGAGTTATTAGAACCGGCTAAATTGTAAGGACGCGGATAAAAAGCATCAGTACGGTCTTCCCTCCAATAATCTCCGGCAATAGCCTGAGGCATGGCACCATCCGAAGAGTTATATCCGGCAATAGCAAGGAAGCCATTACCCCAAACTTCGCGTTTGCCAACACCTTGGAAGAATACAGAAAAATCAAACCCTTTATAATCGGCTCCCAAACGGAAACCATATTCATAGCGCGGAGTGGAATTACCGATTACTTTACGGTCACCCGGATCATCTACTGTTCCACTTCCGGAATCAATCAATCCGTCGCCATTCAAATCAGCAAATTTAACGTCACCCGGCCCAAAAACAAAGTTGCCACTCTGCAAAAAGTCCTGATAAACAGGATTATCCCCTTTCAGTTTATTCACTTTTTTAGCACCTTTAGTTCCCTGAGCAACCTCTTTACCATTCAAAGCCCAAGTTGTCACAATCTGATCTCCATTATATACGAAATCATCTTTCTGATATAGACGTTCCGTCTGATATCCCCAGATCTCTCCATACTTTTTACCAACATACCAATCACTAACGACCCGGGTATCACTATATTTAGTAATCTCTGTTTCAGCATCAGACAGGGTAGCCATCGCATTTATACCTAATCCGTTAGAAAAGCGGTGATTGTAATCAAGTGCGATTTCCCATCCTCTTGTTCTCAAAGATCCAAAATTTCCCTTGGGGGCTCCAGTACCAAACGCCAAAGTAACACCGGCACCCGGCACAATCATATTTTTTGTATCACGTTGATACCAGTCAACAGTTAAACCAAGTTCACCATCCAGAAAACGTGCATCCAAGCCAACATCAACAGTCTGAATGTCCTGCCAAGTGATGTTACTTGCCACTGCACTGGGTGTACTTACATAAACCAACTTATTTCCACTCTCGTCCAGCCAATTCAGTTGTCCGGTAGACATGGTAGGGATATATAAAGAATTGGATACAGTCTGGTCACCGATAATACCCCATGACCCTCTAAATTTCAATGATGTTACAGCAGGTTTCATCCACTGCATGAAAGCTTCTTCACTTGCACGCCATCCGGCAGAAAAAGATGGAAACCAGCGCCATTGCAGGTCATTCGGAAATTTGGAAGTTGCATCGTAACGGAGATTAGCCTCCAATAAGTATCTATCCTTTAAAGCATAATTGATACGTCCGAAGAACCCAAGTTGGCCCTCCCAATCGTATCCTCCACTTGCCTCTTGTAAACCTACAGCAAGGTCAAACTGTGGATTGGTAATATCAGATAAGTCACCTTTCCGCGACCAGTTGTATTCTTCATCATAAGTCACCCGGTTCATACCGACCAAGAACTTAAACGCATTATTCTTATCCACTTTCCAGTCATATGTAGTAGAAATATTCCAGGTGTCCTGATTCGTTGTCTCAGAACGTCGATACATATGGTCAGGGTTCGCTCCATGAGCCGTATACTCTGTCATACCCAATTTATAGGCAGGCATTGCTCCCGGAGCTCCAGCAGCAACCGTTTCACCGGCTTCATTGACATAAATACGATTACCACTGGCATCATTTTTAGCAACTGCTCCCCCCCATGAATTAAGAGCTGTATAGCGAGTACCAGGAGTTTTAAGCACATATTCATTGGTAGCATGTGTATAGTCAATATCCAACTTCCAGTTTTTCATGATATTGACCGTAGCCCCTACATTTACGTTTATATAGTTGTATGCACGTGAAGCCCTATTGGCTTGAGTTATTTCCGAATGCGGGCTGCGAATAATATTCCCTTCATCATCATACCCCATCGGCATGTTCGGTCCCCAACGGTATAAATACAACCAAGGATCAGCAGTAGTAGAGGAAGTAGCATAGGCGTATCTCTTTTCACGTTTAGAGTACATGGCTCCAGCTCTCACTGTGACATATTTATTAATATCGGTACTGATTCTCAAAGAGCCATTATAGCGTTTAAAATCATCATTTTTCGCCGGTTTCATCAATCCTGTTTGATCCAGATAGCCGAAGCCGATATTATAAGTCGTACGTCCGCTTTTACCATTAACTGAGAGATTATGAGTCATTGAGGGAGTCCACTCTTTAATCATATAATCATATGGATCAAAAGTTCTCAAACCAATCTTGCGGTTATTAGCGTCTACATACCAGTCACGACCATACACGTAAGGATCATTAGGACCTAATTTGCCACCATACTTCTGATCCCACTCTTTGGCTTTAACAAGCCCCTCTTCAGTGATCTGAACAAATGCACCGGCTACGGTTCCTCCCACACGCTTGAAAGCTTCAACCGAATACTCCAAAGCATCAATTCCTCCCATCTCCATTTTTTTGGAA
This sequence comes from Bacteroides fragilis, assembly GCF_019583405.1. Classification (GTDB taxonomy): domain Bacteria; phylum Bacteroidota; class Bacteroidia; order Bacteroidales; family Bacteroidaceae; genus Bacteroides; species Bacteroides fragilis_B. Next base: position 273,714 of record NZ_SZUU01000007.1, read on the forward strand.
ATATTCTGCCATGAAAAGTTTCCGGAGTAGCTCACATTTATACTTTCCTGTTTAGCACCTTTTTTAGTAGTAATCAATACAACACCAAATGCAGCTTTTGCACCATAAATAGAAGAAGCGGCAGCATCTTTCAATACCGAAATTGATTCAATATCATCCGGATTTACCATCTGAATACTTGGAATCTCAACATTATCCATCAAAATAAGCGGAGCGGATCCCCCATTAATAGACCCAATCTGTCCACGAATCTTCATGGTAGGATCCGAACCAATTTCTCCACTCGGAATTACAACAGAAAGCCCCGGTGTCGTTCCTTGCAAGCCACGTCCAACATCCGCAATCGGACGGCTACTTAGTGTTTTATTCACATCTACTGAAGCCACTGCACCTGTTAGGTTCTCTTTCTTTTGGGTTCCATAACCTACCACCACAACTTCATCCAAAAGCTCACTGTCCTCTTTCAAGATAATTTTCATTGTCCTTGTAGCTTTCACTTCATGTGGTTTATAGCCCACAAATGTGACTTTCAATATAGCCCCGGGTTTAACATTTAAACTGAATTTACCATTAATATCTGTAATAGTACCATTTGTTGTTCCTTTCTCTGAAACACTGGCACCAATAACAGGCTCTCCATTTGTATCAGTCACTACACCACTAATAGCTTGTGACTGTAATTGTTCCGTCACTTCATAAGCACTGCCGGAAGCAGTTGAAGCAGCCACTGCATTACCACTGCCTATAAACAAAGCAGTTATTGCCACGGCCGTAAGGAGCTTGCTGTTTGCTAGTCCTCGTTTCTTGCGATCTTCATTCATAAAAGATAGATGATTAAATTGTTTGTTAATCGATTGATTTCTCAAAACACAGGTAAGGTAAAATTAGGAAGTGGGAATCATCCCACCACAAGAGGTTGTTTATTCATCATAGGCTTCTTGTCATTTAAAGGTTTTAATTTTTTATATTATCTCTATTATTGACTGAGTTAAAGTTCCATTAGAACTT
>NZ_SZUU01000008.1 GCF_019583405.1 Bacteroides fragilis
CATTCCGAACAGAGAAGTTAAGCCTGATCACGCCGATGGTACTGCGTAACAGTGGGAGAGTAGGTAGTCGCCGTTTTCAGAGAGTTCATCCCCTTGGGTCGAAAGACACGAGGGGATGACTTGTTTTATACCATACCCTGTTTAACAAGGATTCCCGACCACCTCTTTCTTAGTCCATCCGGTATATTCCAGATTCAACCTTCAGTTTTCCGGCTTCAGTATCTTTACTCCCCTATTGAATTATCCGATTATCTATTTTTGTTGAAAATTTAAAAGATAAGATATGAAGATAAGTGTATTATTAGCTGCTCTCCTGTTACTATTTTCTTGCATGGATAAAGACAGTAAACAGAGTCAGGACTTAATTGTCAAGACAGCACAAGCAGTTTCGGCCTCTGGGATCAAGACAACGGAGTTCCCGTTTATCGCACAACCTTTTCGTACCTCTGAGCTATCGTTTCGTGTCGGAGGTCCTATTGATCGTTTGGATGTATATGCCGGTAACCATTACAAACAAGGGAGTATTATTGCTGAAATAGACCCGCGTGATTTCCATATTCGCAAAGAACGGGCTGAAGCCATCTACCACCAAGCTAAAGTTGAATTTGAGCGGATAGAGAAGCTGTATGAGAAGAATAACGTTTCGGCCAGTACATACGAAAAGGCCAAGGTTGATTATACCACTGCTAAAGCAGCTTTTGATACCGCCTCTTACGAATTGGAGGATACTCGCTTGATAGCTCCATTTAATGGATATGTGGGAGAAGTGTATATAGAGAAGTTTCAGGATGTGAAGGCTACTCAGCCGGTCATTTCATTTATTGATATAGACCGGCTGAAAATGGAGATTTATGTTACTCAAGATATTGCATTTGCTTCACGTCCCGGAGATACTGTTCAGATACGTTTTGATACCCGGCCGGATAAGATTTATAAGGCAGGGATTATGGAAATATCGAAGGGGACAACCCGCAACAACCTTTCTTATTTACTAACGGCCATTTTACCAAATGAAAAAGGGGAATTACTGGCTGGAATGTCGGGTAAGGCAATATTTGATGTTTCCCGGGCAACAAATCCGGTTGGTGTTTCCATTCCGCAGACAGCTCTATGCCATCGTCCGTCGGAAGGTGATTATGTGTGGGTTGTAAACATTGCCACTCATCAGGTGAACCGTAGACAGGTGAAAAAGGGAAATCTGCTTCCTAACGGTTATATTATCATAATCGAGGGATTACAGGATAACGAGACTGTGGCTACAAGCGGACTACGCTTTTTATCAGATGGCATGAAAGTAACAATCTCTTCTAAGGCGAATTCATTATGAAAATGGTAAAGTACTTTCTACAGAAAAGGGCTGTTACAATCTTATTGTTGGTGCTGATATTGGCAGGAGGCCTGTTTTCTTATTTTAAAATGGGAAAATTGGAGGATGCCCCTTTTACTATTAAGCAAGCATTGGTTCTGACTTCTTATCCAGGAGCTTCACCGTCAGAAGTACAGTCGCAGGTTACCGACATTCTGGAAGAAGCCATACAATCTTTGGGTGAGCTTTATTATCTGAAAACAGAAAATCGTGCCGGACTATCGAAGATTACAGTTTATGTGAAGAAAGAAATCCGTGCTGACGAGATGCAGCAGCTATGGGATAAGTTGCGCCGGAAAGTGAATGATGTGCAGGATAAATTGCCGGCCGGTGCGGGAACTTCTATCGTGAACGATGACTTTGGTGATGTGCTCGGCGTGTTTTATGGACTGACGGGGGATAGCCATACGTATAGAGAACTGGAAGACCAGGCTAAACTGATAAAGAATGAATTGCTAAAAGTCAAGGATGTGGCGAAGATTGAGATCTATGGTGTGCAAACACCGACGATTGATATTCTAATCAGTCCTGCTGTGATGGCACAAAGTGGAGTTACGACTTCCGACATTGCACGAGCTTTTGAGGCTCAGAATAAAGTTGTGGATGCCGGTGGTATGGATGTCGGTACCAATCGTATCCGTATTGAGTCTACCGGTAACTTTTATTCGCTGAATGATATCCGGAATCTTACTATTGTTTCACGTAACGGTGAGCATTTTCGTTTGGCTGATATTGCGAAGATCGAGGAGAGTTATCAGACTCCTCCTGCAAACCAAATGCGTATAAATGGTAGTCCGGCAATTGGAATTGCCATTTCTACTGTACCGACAGGAAATGTCGTGGATATGGCAGAAGCTGTTAAAGCACGTATTGGTGAGTTGTCTCAAACCATGCCCGATGGTTATGAGTTGATCCCCATCTACGATCAAGGCTATGAATCGGCGGTAGCAAATCAAGGGTTTATCTTGAATCTGATTATTTCGGTTATTACTGTTGTTGCTATTCTGTTGTTCTTTATCGGATTCAGGAATGGGGTTCTGATAGGTAGCGGATTGGTTTTCTCTATCTTTGCCACCCTTATTGTTATGATGGCATGTGATATTGCTCTTCAGCGAATGTCGCTTGCCGCGATTATCATTGCTATGGGAATGCTGGTTGATAATGCCATCGTCGTATCCGATTCTGCACTGATTAACATGGAACGGGGAATGCGCAAGCGGGTTGCTATCATGCGTGCATGTTCGTCAACCGCTATGCCTTTATTGGCAGCGACAGTTATTGCTATCCTTACTTTCCTGCCGATTTACTATTCACCCCATATTACCGGAGAGCTGTTATCATCATTGGTCGTGGTGATTGGCGTTTCGTTGATGTTCAGTTGGGTATTTGCTTTGACACAGACTCCATTTTTCATTCAGGAGTTTGTACGACGTCCGCGTCCCGAAGAGTTGAAAGCATCCCTGTTTGACGGGAAGTATTATAATCTTTTCCGTAAAGCATTGCGTTGGGTACTTCGGCATCGCACGGTGACAGTTGCTTCGTTGATTGTTTTGTTGTTCTTTTCGGCCTGGAGTTTCAAGTATATTCCCAAGGTTTTTGTACCCGCTCTGGATAAGCAATACTTCACTGTCGATATGTGGTTGCCTGAAGGGACAGCGATTGAGGAGACTGACCGTATGGCGGGCGATATAGCCGATTATATTCGTAGGCATGAAGAAACGGAGATGGTTTCATCTTATATAGGTCGTACTCCGCCTCGTTATTATTTATCGAATATATCTTTTGGTCCACAATCCAACTATGCCCAATTGTTAGTGAAGTGTAAGAGCTCCAAAGAATCAAGGACGCTGAATGCTCTGTTGCAGGATTCTATCCGGCTGAAATACCCGGAACCTCTGATCAAGGTGAATAAGTTTGAATTAAGTCCACTAACGGAGGCTATGATAGAAGCTCGCTTTCTGGGGCCTGATCCTGCCGTTTTGGACTCGTTGACAGGCGTAGCGATAGAAATTATGCGTCGTAATCTTAAAGTGGCAGATGCACGCAATGAATGGGGAAATATGACGATGGTGATACGGCCGGTTTACGATCCGGTGAAGGCCGGTGTCCTTGGCATAACCAAAGCACAGATGATGGAGTCTGTAAAATCGATTAGCGACGGAACCAGAGTGGGAGTTTATCGCGACGGTGAAAAGAAAGTTCCTGTGTTATTGAAGTCAGAGGGAGTTGACATTACAGATGTCCGTTCTTTGGGTAATTTCTCGGTGTGGAACGGAGAACATTCGGCGCCTCTGTCGCAGGTGACGGAACGCATCGAGTCAGTATGGGAATGGCCGCAGATCCGTACTTACAACCGGCAGCTGTCTATGGCTGCTATGTGTGGAGTGAAACCTGGTCATACAATGGCCGAAGTGCATGGAGAAATTCGTGAAGAGATAGAAGCGATGGAGCTGCCCGAGGGTTATACTTTCTTTTGGGACTCACAGTACAAAGATCAGGGGGAAGCGATGCAGGCAATCGGTAAATTCTTTCCGTTGGCTTTTCTTGTGTTGGTAGTTATTCTGGTCGCTTTGTTCGGTAACTTCCGTGATCCGGTTATTATCCTGTGTGTACTTCCGTTATCCATCATTGGAGTAGCCATAGGTATACTTCTGACTGGATTTGATTTCGGTTTCTTTCCGATTGCCGGATGGCTGGGGTTATTGGGCATGGTTATCAAGAATGTGATTGTATTGCTTGATGAAATAGATGTGCAGCGCCGGGAGGGGGTTGTTCCTTATACGGCTGTGATTGAATCTACGGTTTCGAGAACTCGTCCGGTGTTGATGGCCGCCACGACAACAATTCTGGGTATGGTTCCCCTGTTGTTTGATATAGCATTTGGAGGAATGGCAGCTACTATCATTTTCGGGCTGACATTTGCCACATTGCTGACCCTTTTTGTGACTCCGGCACTTTATGCTATGTTTTATAAGATAAAAGAGAAATGACGATGAAGAAAATAAACAGATGGCTTATACTTTTGTTGTGTGTTCCGACGGCTTCTTTTGCTCAGCAAAATAATCTGCTGCAGAAGTACAGGTCGATGGCTATAGATTATAACCACGACCTGAAAGCTGCGGATAAGAATATCGCTGCAAGTATCGAATTGGAGAAAGCGGCACAGAAGGACCTGAGACCCAAATTGTCGGGGGATGCGAATTTTCAGTATACCGGTAATCCCCTTCAGTTGAATCTTGACTTACCCTCGATGCAAAATCCGATGACTTTTGAAGGGAGAAATATGAAGTACGGGGCTTCACTCTCTTTATTGCAACCTATTTATACAGGTGGACGATTGTTGGAGAATATCCGGTTAGCTAAGCATCAGCAAAGTCTGGCCACATATCAAGCCGATTATTTCCGTTCGGCTGTGTGTTATCAGACAGATATGCAATACTGGAATACTGTTGCGCGTTCGGAAATAGTCCGCATAACTACCGAATACCGTAATTCGGTCGCTACTCTCTCTCAGACCATTCGGGAACGGGTGGAAGCTGGATTGGTCGATCCTCAGGATTTGCTCATGGCGGAAGTGAAACTGAATGAAGCGGAGTATCAGCTGTTGCAGGCTAAGAGAAATCTTGAAACAGGACGTATGGCACTAAACTCTCTGATTGGTGTAGAACTTCATGCCCCGACTGAAATAGAAGATACGATTTCTGCAGTTGTATTAGATGGGGAGTTATGGGAGACTGGTGGGACCGACCGTCCGGAGTTGAAAATGGCTTATGCTCGGATTAAAATAGCAGAAAGCTCAAAGAAATTGACAGATGCTAAATATAAGCCTCAATTTTATGTAGGTGTGGATGGAAGTTATTCTTCACCCGGTTATGATTTCCATTCTGATCTCGATCCTAATTATGCGGTTTACGCCAAGCTGTCCGTTCCATTATTCGAATGGGGGAAAAGACGTGATGAAAAGCGGGCTGCGTCTTTGAAAATAGGTATGGCAACCGACAACTTGAACCTGGTAACTGATCAGATAAAACTGGAAGTTGAAACAGCCCGCGTTTCGCTTTTCCAAGCCTTGGAGCAGGTACGGCTTACCGAAAGCTCACTGGGCAAGGCTCTTGGAAACGAACGTATGTCATTGGAACGGTATACTGAAGGGAAGGCCTCTGTCATAGAAGTGATTGAGGCACAAACGTATCGGCAAGCCTCCCAAATCAACCATGTACAAGCGAAAGTCTCGGCACAAGGATCTTATTCCGAATTGATCAGAGCTTTGAATAAATATTAAATAGTTTATGATAATTACCCGAAATATGATAGCTTTGTTCGCATGAAATGGAATACCCTGTTATATGGTCTGCTATTCTCGGGATTAGGTATCTTTTCCTATCTCCTGCTTGTCAACTATACGGAGCTCACTCCTAAAGTAGCGGATGTTCTCTATTCAAAGGGAGCATTCGTTTTCTTTATTGCAGCTCTCAATGTGCTGGGATATTCTACACTTCGGATCAGTTCGTGGATAAACAATCAGTATGCACTCAATATCCGCCATCGTTGGAAAATAACAGCTACTTATCTCGTCGTAACCCTGTTGTTCCTTCTGCTGAACTATGGTCTGCTGATTACTGCCAAATTATTGGTAGGCCTGCCCAATCTGTTCACTTTCTCGAATGGTGGTTGGCGTATCCTGATTGTAGTCTGGTTGGTAGAACTTGTGATTGTAGGCTTACTATTGGCAAATCGTTCCATCCAGAACAACCTGAAACTGCAGCAAGAAGCTGCAAAATTGCAAACGGAGAACGATACTGCCCGTTATACGGCTTTGCAGAGTCAGTTGAATCCTCATTTCCTGTTCAACAGTCTCAATACATTGATTGCTGAGATAGAATACAATCCGGGCAATGCGGTACGTTTCACCAAGCATTTGTCCAGTGTATACCGTTATGTATTACAATGCCAGGATAAAACATTGGTTACGTTGGCAGAAGAACTGGAGTTTTTACAATCTTACTTGTTCCTGCACGAAGTTCGTTTAGGGGACTGTATTAGCTGTAACTGTTGTATTCCTTCCGGATATACCGGTTGCATGCTGCCCCCGCTGACTTTGCAGTTGTTGGCAGAGAATGTTATTAATCACAATTCCATCACATTGAGTAAACCCATGAAAATAGAGATCTGCTTAGAGGAAGAGTATCTTGTGGTGAGTAATCCCATACAACCGAAGAAGAGCCATGAATCTCCGGGCGTAGGGTTGAAAAATTTATCCAACCGTTGCCTGTTAATGCTTGGCAAAGAGATAATCATCCAAAGGGAAGAGAAAGTATTTACCGTAAAAGTTCCTTTACTGTATGAATAAGTTAAATGTAGTTATTATAGAAGATGAAATTCCGGCTGCACGTCTGCTGCATTCAATGGTGTCCGGACTTCGTCCACAATGGACTCTGACTATGATTCCGGGCAATGTAGACGAAGCTGTAGCTTGGTTTCATGAGCATCCCCATCCTGATCTTATCTTCCTCGACATACATCTGGCAGACGGGAATGCCTTTGATTTTCTTTCTGCGGTACATCCTTCCTCTGTCATTATCTTTACTACAGCGTATGACCAGTATGCCATCCGTGCATTTACGGTCAACAGTATCGACTACATACTTAAGCCGATAGACGAGAAGCGCTTGTCGGAAGCTATTGTGAAATATGAAAGCTTACTGAATAATGCAGTTCCCCGGCCGGAAGATTATCTGGGTGTCCTGCTTGAAACACTTCAACACAAAGAGAAACGTTACCGTACCCGTTTCCTTATTTCCGGGGTAGACCGTTTCTGGTCTTTACAAGTTGCGGATATTGTCTACTTTTATTCCGAGAATAAAGTGACATTTGCTGTTACCCGGAAAGGTCAGGAACATATCATCGATCTGTCTTTGAATAAACTGATGGAACAGTTGGATCCGGAACGTTTTTTCCGTGCCAACCGTCAGGTCCTTGTCAGTATCGATGCAATCGACCATGCCGAGCCTTTTTTTAACGGAAAAATAGTAGTAACCGTCCGTCCGCCTTATAAATCGAAAATTACGATCAGCGAAGAGAAGCTTTCTGCTTTCAAACTATGGCTGAATCATTGAGAAAATAATTGTTAAGGTATGTATAAAACGAAATCGACCATAGATTATATAATCTATAGTCGATTTCAGTGGGCCAACTAGGGCTTGAACCTAGGACCTCCAGATTATGAGTCTGTTGCTCTAACCAACTGAGCTATAAGCCCGATGTATCCTTTGTATCGGATGCGGGGACAAAATTAATGCTTTTGGGTGAATTATGCAAATATTTCAGCCAAAAACTGACTCTTTTACGTATGTCTCAAAACTTGTATGTCCGTTTGGGATTCTTAGGGAACCAACCTTTTTTCACTCGTTCTTCTTGTTCAAAGACTTCTTTGATAGTCCAGAAAGAAGAAAAAGCAAATACACCCAGAAGAGACGAAACAAGTATGTTGTCGGTGCTCAACGAGGCAGCTACCCCTGCGATACCCAATATCAGGAAGATCCACCAGCATTTCGTTCCCCAATAATATTCCGCTTTTACCACAACAGGGTGAAACAAGCCTATAATCAGAAACGTGCAGATCCCAATAAGTAACCCTGACAGGTGATATTCATTCAACCACTCCATCGGTTATTTATCTGCGTGGATAGGGATTTCTTTCTTGATGCTTTGCTCCAGCGAGATCAGGGTTTCGGTGGCAGTCACTCCCGGTATCTCCTGCATTTTGTTGTTTAGCAAGTCCATCAGGTGTTCGTTGTCGCGTGCATATACTTTGGTCAGCATGGTATATGGGCCGGTCGTGAAGTGACATTCTACGATTTCCGGAATATTCTGTAACTCGGCTACTACAGCTTTATACATAGAGCCTTTTTCCAGTTTGATACCAACATAAGTACAGGTACGATAGCCCAGAGATTTCGGGTTTACATGATAACCTGAGCCTACAATGACTCCCAGGTCAATCAGTCTCTGCACGCGTTGATGGATAGCCGCACGTGAAACGCCGCATTCTGCTGCCACATCTTTAAAAGGGATACGGGCGTTCTGAGAAATAATCTCCAGAATCTGCCTGTCAAGGTTGTCTATTTTTTCCATAATAATAAATGTAAATTCCAATTGTTATCAAATAGTAAGCAAATATAGAGATTTATTTTAATTTCTCTATATAAAAGTCAGAAAAAACAGAAAAATCGTATACTTTCTATTATAATTATCCGGATGCAAAAAAAGAGATGCCGGATACAATTATCCGGCATCTCTCCTGTTTGTTTTTCAGCAAAGCCTGACAGCTTCTTATTTTTCTATACCCAGCAATTCGATTTCGAATACCAATGCTGAGAACGGTTTAATCTGTCCCATGTCTCTTGAGCCGTAAGCCAGTTCTTGCGGGATGTAAAGCTCCCATTTAGAACCTACAGGCATCATTTTCAGAGCTTCTGTCCAACCTTTGATAACTCCGCCTACGTTAGTCACGAACGGTTCGTTACGTGTGTAAGTGCTTTCGAACTCTGTTCCGTCAATCAGTTTGCCTCTGTAGTTTACTTTCACTTTACATGTATCGTTAGGAATTTCACCCTTACCTTCAGTGATCACTTTGTACTGTAATCCGCTTGCAGTGGTTTTTACTCCTTCTTTTGTTTTGTTTTCAGCAAGGAACTTTTCACCAGCAGCTTTGTTATCGGCATATTTTTTCTCGGCAGCTTTTCCTTTGATGCTTTCCATCATCTTTTGAATCAGCACCTGAGCCTCTTCCGGAGTGATTTTCATATCTTTGTTAAGTACACCTGCGAACACACCTGCAAGGATATCGCTCTTGTTGACAGTCATAGTCGAGTCGTCAGCGAACAGCTGATGGTTCATACCTTTGATAGCCTGAGGGCCTGCCATCTGTGAGCCAATCTGCAGACCGAGCAGATAAGCCTGGTCTTTTTTGCTTGTCTTATTGGCAGCATCGTTTACGCCTTTCAGGAAGTCTGCAATGTATGCTGTATCCATTTCCATGCGCTGTGACAGATAATCTTTCAGACCGTTGGTTTGGCTGATACCGATGGCGTATGACAGTGAATCTACATCTGTTTTGAGAGTGGCTTTAGGAGCCTGAGCCGTACATGAAGCTAAGCCTGTAGCTATGGCTACAGCTGCTAAAATACTTACTTTTTTCATTTTGCTTTACGATTTTATTTTTATAATACTTCGATTAATTCTACTTCGAATACGAGTGTGCTGTGAGGAGGGATCATTTCTCCTGCTCCCTGTGCGCCGTAAGCTAATTCAGAAGGAATATAAAGTTTCCATTTTGAACCTTCCGGCATCAATTGCAAAGCCTCTACCCATCCTGGGATTACTTGGTTTACACCAAAAACGGCAGGTTGTCCGCGTTTGATAGAGCTGTCGAACAAAGTTCCGTCAATCAGTGTACCTTCATAATGGCATTTCACCTGATCGGTAGCCTGGGCTTTTTTCCCTTTACCTTCAGTGATTACTTCGTATTGTAGTCCACTTGGCAGGGTAACAATATTCGGTCTTTTTTTGTTTTCTTCCAAAAAGGCTTTTCCCTGTTCAATGTTAGTTGCATTCATTTTGGTTTCCAGCTCTTCGAAATATTTATTCACGATTTCGCGGGCTTCCTGATGGCTAATGGCTGTCTGGTTTCCTTCGAGCACATCTTTTATAGCTTGAGCAAAGTCATCTACTGAGATGCCTTTAGCACCCATTCCTAATAAATTCTGACCAATCCCGAGGCCAATTGCATAACTAAATTTATCCATATATTTTTTGTTGGAGACTGAATATTCTATTTCACTTTCAGTCAGTTGCAAATTAATAAGTGGCAAAAGTAAGTGTTTTATTTGAATGATTTTACTTTTTGGTTTTAAAATTTCTTATTATCGGCTAACTTCGTAACCGGGATGGAAGATGTTTTTGGGAGAGACTGTTTGTATTATCCAATATGATCTGGGGCAGGCAGTGATGAGAAAGGTATTGGGAGGGAATGGAATGTTTGGTGGTTTCTTCGTTTATTTGCGGATTTTGATTAAATTTGTGAGACTTCTCTCCGATTTTTTGAAACAGGTAGAGGAGGCCTTTTTTAAAATAATAGTTAGTATGAAGAATCTGGTTGTATTGTCAGGTGCCGGGATGAGCGCCGAAAGTGGCATCAGTACCTTTCGTGACGCAGGAGGGTTGTGGGATCGTTATCCGGTGGAGCAGGTAGCTACCCCCGAGGGGTATGCGCGTAATCCCGAATTGGTGGTCCGTTTCTATAATGAACGACGTAAGCAGTTGCTGGAAGTAGTACCCAATCGGGGGCACGAATTGCTGGCCGAACTCGAGAAAGATTTCCGTGTAACGATTGTAACGCAGAACATAGACAACCTACACGAACGGGCAGGCAGCAGCCACATCATCCATTTGCATGGTGAACTGACTAAGGTATGTTCAAGCCGGGATCCGAATAACCCCCACTACATTAAAGAACTGAGGCCGGAGGAGTTTGAAGTAAAGATGGGTGATCTTGCCGGAGACGGTTCGCAGCTTCGTCCGTTTATAGTTTGGTTTGGTGAGTCGGTCCCGGAGATAGAGACAGCTATCAATTGGGTAGAAAAAGCCGATATCTTTGTGATTATCGGTACATCGATGAATGTATATCCTGCAGCGGGGTTGCTTAATTACGTACCTCGGAATGCAGAAGTATACCTTATCGATCCCAAACCGGTGGATGTGCATAGCTTCCGCCCGATACATGTCATTCAGAAAGGAGCGTCGGAAGGAGTGGCTGATTTGATGAAGAGACTTCTTACCACAAACCAGGCATGATATGCAAGGGTACTCAGTAAACCATAATATCGGGTCATGATGCGGAACCGTTCGAGAAGTGATTTCTTGCGGTTCTGCGTTGTCATCCCCTCTTCCAGATAATCAACCAGAGTGAGATGTGTGTTGTGTAAGGTGCGTGCCTTCTTCATGATACGTATGCACCAGTCAAAGTCTGCCGAGAAGTGATACTGTAAGTCATATGGTTCGACGAGTGTGTGGCGGGCAAAGAAAGCCTGATGGCATACAAGCATTCCCTGTTTGAAACTTTTCCAGGACAGGGTCTCCGGTGCCGATAACCTGCGCATGCGGAGGAAGTGTCTTTCTGTGTCTACCAAGGCGGTTTGCCCATACAACACGTCGGGCAGCTCATTGGCATTGATGGAGTGAACCATCTTTTGCAGTGTATCGTCTTCATGGAAACTGTCCCCGGCATTCAGAAAACAAAGATAGTCTCCCGTTGCCAGGGCAATCCCTTTGTTCATTGCGTCATAAAGTCCTTTGTCCGGTTCACTCACCACTTGGCTGATCCGGCCCCGGTATCGGTTTACAATCGCCATAGTGCCGTCTTTCGATGCACCGTCAATGATGATATATTCCACATGATGATAGGTCTGTGAAATCACGCTCTGTATGGTATCCTCCAATACCTTTTCGGCATTGTAAGTCACCGTGATGACTGAGAACCTGGGGCTGAGATGACTATGCATATCTTCCTGTAATTTTGTTGTAGACATCGATGTATCTCTTGGCGATGATACTTTCCGAATAGTTGGCAATCGCTTTCCGGTTAGCTTGTTCCGAGAGGGAGGGATAGTCCGGATCGGTCAGTGCCCAGTAAATACCGTTGGCAAAATCTTCGGATGATTTGTATTGTGCTACATATCCGTTATGCAGATGATCTATCATTTCCGGGATGCCGCCTACGTTAAAGCCAATGCAAGGTACACCGCATGCCATAGCTTCCATGATGGTATTAGGCAGATTCTCTTCCAGTGAGGGGGTGACAAAGAGGTCGACTGCATTGTAGACATCCACCAGCTCGTGTTCGTTGCTTACATAGTTAAGCGGGTATACTTTGAAGGGAAGAAGTGATTTCAGTTGTTCCGATTGTTTGCCAAAGACAACGACACCAAGCGATTCTTTTAATTCTGGGTGCCTATCTGCCAGTAGCTTGCACGACTCAATCAGATAATCGATGCCTTTCCGCTTATCGGTAATTTTTGCCGAACCGAAAAGGATCAGTTTACCATTTTGGGGTAGATGACATTTGCGGCGCGCTTCTTTTTTGTCTCTGGGTTTGAAAAGATTGGTATTTATGGGGTTAGGAATACTGATTACTGTCTCTCCTGCCAGCAAGGCACTCTTTTCGGCCTGTCCTTTCAGCCATTGGCTGCAAGTGATAAAAGTGATCGGGGCTTCTTTATAGAGTTGTTGCTTCTTATGAAAGATACGGTTTGACAAATCTTTCTTGCTTCCTCCTCCGTATAGGTACGGGCAGTGATGGCATTCCTGATGATAGTTGATACATTCGCGGGCGTGATGGCAAATGCCCGTGCAGGGCCACATGTCATGCATGGTCCATACGACCGGTTTACCGGATTTCAGTATCTTCCGGATATCGTTTAATGACAACATTCCCTGATTCACCCAATGCAGATGGATGACGTCTGCCTGCTGGAACTCGGGCAAGCTTGTAATATCCGTACCCGTATTGGCTATATCGACTGCGAAAAGATTATTTTTCTTGAAGCGGTTGGCTTTCCAGATGACGATACGTTCCCAAACGAACCTCCATACTTGCCACCAGTTACGTTGCAGACCTACTACACTGATCTGGTCGGTTTGCTTGTCGCGCACCAGCATTTTGGCTTTGATACCGTTGTTCTTCAACGATTCCATCAGGCGGCTTGCCGCAACGGCTGCTCCACCCATACGTTCGGAAGTATTGATAATTAAAACTCTCATTCGATCGAAATGTTTTGGCAAAAGTAGTGGTTTTCGGTGAGAAACCGTACAAAGTCACATATTATTTGTACTTTTGCGGCACTTATAGATAAGGAGATATACGTATGAAAAAGGTTGTTTTTTTAGGATTAGGCTATATTGGACTTCCTACGGCTGCCGTGGCTGCCGGTCATGGTTATGAGGTTGTAGGTGTGGACGTTAATCCTTCGGTTGTAGAAACCATCAATCAGGGTAAGATACATATTGTGGAGCCGGAACTGGACCAAATTGTCAAAAAGGTAGTGCGGACAGGAAACCTTCGTGCGGTTTCAAAGCCCGAGCAGGCAGACGCCTTCTTTGTGGTAGTGCCTACTCCTTTCAAGCAAAACCATCGTGCAGACATCACCTATGTGGAATCGGCTACCCGTTCCGTAATTCCTTATCTGCGGGAAGGCAATTTGTTCGTGATAGAATCCACCTCACCGGTATTTACTACCGAACGCATGGCCGAAGTCATTTATAAGGAGCGTCCCGAACTCAAAGATAAGATATACATAGCTTATTGTCCCGAACGTGTGTTGCCCGGCAATACACTTTATGAACTGGTTCATAACGACCGGGTTATCGGTGGTATCAATCCCGAATCGACAGCAAAGGCCATTGAGTTTTATTCTGCCTTTGTACAGGGTAAACTGCATCCTACCAATGCCCGGACAGCAGAAATGTGTAAACTCACCGAGAATTCCTCGCGCGACTCACAGATTGCTTTTGCCAACGAATTGTCTATGATTTGCGACAAGGCAGGTATCAACGTATGGGAACTGATTGATTTAGCGAATAAGCATCCGCGTGTAAATATCCTCCAACCCGGTTGCGGAGTTGGCGGGCATTGTATAGCGGTTGACCCCTGGTTTATTGTTTCGGACTATCCCGAACAGGCACAGATCATCAAACGCGCCCGTGAAACGAATGATTATAAGGCCGATTGGTGTGCCAACAAAGTAATGGAAGCCTGCCAGCAGTTTGTGGAGAAGAATGACCGGGAACCGGTAGTAGCCTGCATGGGGCTTGCCTTCAAACCCAATATCGATGATTTGCGTGAGTCCCCTGCCAAATATATCGCTTCCCGTATCGTATCCGAGTCGCGTGCTGAAGTATTGATTGTTGAACCTAATGTCGCTTCACACGCCAGCTTTCATCTGACAGATTATCGGGAGGCTTACAAAAAAGCCGATATTGTTGTATGGCTCGTGCGCCACACTCCGTTTGTAGAATTACCCCGCGAAGAGGGAAAACTGGAACTGGATTTTTGCGGAGTCAGAAAATAGAAATTGTCTAATCTCAATCGTAATCGTTCAATGAAAAAGATATTACTTGTTTTCGGTACCCGTCCCGAAGCCATTAAAATGGCTCCGTTGGTAAAGGCTTTGCAAAAAGATACGGAACACTTTGATACGAAAGTGTGTGTGACGGCGCAACATCGCCAAATGTTAGACCAGGTGCTCGAGGTATTCGACATCATTCCTGATTACGATTTGAACATCATGGCACCCAATCAGGATTTATATGATATTACGACTAAAGTGTTGTTGGGGTTGCGTGATGTACTGAAAGACTTCTGTCCCGACACGGTATTGGTGCATGGAGATACCACAACATCTATGGCTGCTTCGCTGGCTGCGTTCTATCAACAGATTGCCGTGGGACATGTTGAAGCCGGTTTGCGTACCTACGATATGCTCTCTCCCTGGCCGGAGGAGATGAACCGTCAGGTGACGGATCGTATTTGCACTTACTATTTCGCTCCTACCGGGAAGTCGAAACAGAATTTGTTGCAGGAAAATATTGATGAAAAAAAAATCTTTGTTACGGGCAATACGGTGATCGATGCTTTGCTGATGGCGGTCGATATCATTTCGGAGAAACCGGGAGTCAAAGAAAGACTGCATGAAGAACTTCGCGACAAAGGTTACGAAGTAGGTAGACGCGAATATATTCTGGTTACCGGGCACCGCCGCGAGAACTTCGGAGAGGGATTCTTGCATATCTGTAAAGCAATTAAAGAACTGGCTGCACTGCATCCCGATATGGATATTGTATATCCGGTACACCTGAATCCGAATGTTCAAAAACCTGTATACGAGCTTCTGTCCGGGTTGGATAATGTGTATCTTATTTCACCGCTCGATTATCTGCCGTTTATTTTCGCAATGCAACATTCCACTTTGTTGCTGACTGACAGTGGCGGGGTACAGGAAGAAGCTCCTTCGCTCGGCAAGCCGGTGTTGGTAATGCGGAATACTACCGAACGGCCGGAAGCAGTAGAAGCCGGGACGGTGAAACTGGTGGGAACGAATGCTGAGGCCATTGTCGGTAATGTGACCGAATTGCTTCACAATAAAGAATTATACAGGCGTATGTCCGAAACACATAACCCTTATGGTGACGGGCATGCGTGCGAACGTATCATAGCGGCACTGATCCGTTAGATTCTTTTGCCGGAGTGAGATGGGGAGCTATTCCCCTTTCAGTTCGGTACTGTTATCCTTATAAGCGGCAAACCCTTTGATTCTGACCCGTTCTTTCTTTTCCATATCGGGCATTCCGTTGCCCAATTGTTTCAGGTTTTCCTTAATGGTATTGTGAGTTGTGAAGAAACTGTCCAGCAAATCGGTGAAACTTTTCTCCGGTTCCTCTTCTTCCGGTGCAAAAAGCATGTGGCATTTGCTGTGGATATCCAGTGTTTTCTCATCTTCGTCCAGTGCATAGACAGTGGTCACTAATGAATTCATATTGACCGCATTGATAATCTCTTTGAGATAAGGCAACGCTTGATTATCGATGCTGATAGAGGCCCACCAGGGATTCCATACAATGATCAGCCGGAGTCCGTCCTCGGCTGCAACAAGAAAGTCGTCTCCCTGATACTTGAAGCTGATGTGGTTTTCTTCGTTCACTTCCGGCTGGCAACCAAGCTGTTGAAGGATACTCATAACCAGTGCGGAGGTGGTCATTTCCTCTGTTTCCTCTTCTGTTTCGGAAGAGGCTGTGTCCCCCGAGGGTTTTGCAAGCTTGTTCCTCTCGTGCAGGATACGCGATATAAGGAATACAATCGGCCATAGAGCCAATGCGATGACTGCGATAAGGATGGTAAGATCGGTCATAGTAGTAGAGCTATTAAATGATTATTGTTTGCCTAAAGATAATCATTCTTTTTTATCGTACTCCATTTTTACTGCATAAAAGTTCGGAAAGCTTGCAAATAACGTTCGCTTACCGTTTCAATGTTGATTTTCTCGCGGATGATTCGTTCCGATTCACGTCCCATCTCGGCACAACGTCCGGGAGAGGCGAACAGTTCGTTAAGTTTGTCGCTCAGACTGTCGGCATCACCTTCCCTGAAGAAGAGTCCGTTCACTCCGTCCGTTACCAGGTCACGTTCAGTGCTGTCGCATACCGAGCAGACTACAGGTAATCCGTAAGTCATCGCGTCATTGATGGACAGGCCTCCCATGCCTGCCAGTACATAGATTGTTGATTCGTTCATATAAGCTCCCAATTCTTTGGGGTTATATACTGCACCGATGAAACGAATCCGATCCGTCAGGTTCTGTTCGGCTGCTTGCTTCTTCAAGTTATCCAGTTCCGGTCCGTCACCTACTATGACCAGTTCTGCGTCCGGATGATTAGCGATAACCTTGGGAAATGCGTCGATCAGCAGATCTACTCTTTTCCATTTCACCAACCGGCCGATGTGCAAGGCACGTTTGGCGGAGTGGGGAAGAAGCGGAGCCGAGGCGAGAACAGCTTCTTTTTCCTTCAGCAACGATTCTGTGTCTGTAGAGTTGTAAGTAACATGTATCTGTTCCCGCTTCACACCATACGAAGGGAGGATATCGTATGCGGCCGTTGAGTAATTCAGTGTTCCAGTGGCACGTGCGTAGCAATATTTGCGTATTTTGGCCGTGAGCCATTGTTTAAGGTAAAAGCCGGTTCCGGCACTCACCAGCCTCATATTTTCGTCGTACATCGGGTTTTTCCGGAAATACTCTTTAATTTTTCCATAGGGAGGGGTTTGGAAAGGAATCTCGCGAATCACCAACCGTGTCCGGCACTCCTTCATAGCTTTTCTCAATCCAGGTTGGAAGAATACTTGCAGGAAGTAAGGCCATCCCATTACTAAAATGTCCGGTCGTTCTTCACGCACTATTTCCGGTAAGGCAGGGTAAGCGCTTTTTCCGTAAAATGCTTTCTTTTCGGTACTGGTGAGATGCTTGTATGTACCTCCTTCTACCATTTTTACCCCTTTGCCGATGGTGGCATTTCCTTTTTGTGGGGTAACGACTGTGACTTCCACTCCCTTTTCGTGGAGCTTGTTGAGCATGGCGTTCAGGTAATGGGGCATTCCGCCGAATGTATAGAGTATCTTCATAACTGTATTATTTTCAGAAGTAAATTTTGGAATTCTTTGCTGAATTCGTTCCAACTGTGTGTGTCGAGGAAGCGATTGTAATCGGCTATGTTTACCGCCTTGTTTGCTTTGTTGACAAGGTTCGGTATGTCTTCAAACGTATGAAAAGTATATACGTTCAGTAAAGGATCGGCTGCATAGTCCTTGAAAGAGCCTACATCCGGCCCGATTACTTGAGCTCCGAATGAAAGAGAATCCATCAGTATTCCCGAACTCAGGATTGATTCGGCAGCATAGGGTATCAGTACGAAGCGTGATTTGCGTATCTCTTGTTTTAATTCGTCAAAAGGGATACTCCGGTCCTCAATACTGATCCTGTCGTTACCTTCTGTCCGCAACTCTTCCAGCAGTTCCGTAGAGCTGCATTTGCCGATAATTTTAGTCTTGAGCTTTAGTGAATGTCGCGTGGCAAAGCGCACGAATTCCGGCACTCCTTTGTATCGGGAGATATTACCCCAGATCAACAGGTCGGTTTCTGCCGGTTGAGGCATATATTCTTCTATCCGGTTCTTTGTGGGGTGATGTAAGAATATCGTTCTGGGAACGGCTTTCGGGTATTGATCCTGAACAACTTTTATACCTTCTGTGGCGTGGGTCACTATCAAATCCGCTTTGCGGAGAAGGAGGTGTATCAATAGCTTTTTCGACCATCGGTGCTTCATTATGTGAGGCTGCTTGTTGTGCAGGAACCATATCACTTTTTTGTTGTGCAGTTTGATTTTGAAAAGGAGCCAGATCGCAGCGAGGGTTTGTAATACTCCATATTTATAATCCGGCACATTCTCCAGCCAGTGAAAAATATAAGCGTCACTGTCCGTTTTCTGCGGGATAAGGCTGAACAGTGGATTCTTATGCGGAGGATTGGCTATTATCATTCCGTTTTGTTCCAATGTTTGGATAAAGTCGCTGATATACGGGTTAACCCGTATATCGCCCTTACTGGTAGAATGAGGATAGATCGTTACTTTCATGGTGTTCTTCTGTTAAATTAATCCGTGTCTGCGGAAAGTGTCCATCCATAGCGGGCCTACATGCTCGATGTCGTACCTGCTTTTACGGGTTTGTGCTTTATGGGCTATCCGGCAGCGAAGTGTGTCATCTCCGGCTAAACGAAGAATAGTTGCCGCATATTGCTCATAATTGTTGTCGGGGATAATAAATCCGTCTACTCCGTCATCTATCATATCGTAGATTGCATTGAAAGAGTCGAATCCGATGGGAATTACCCCTAATGACATCGCTTCCGTAAATACGGTGGGCAATCCTTCTATGACAGAAGTCAGACAGATGATCCGTGCACGGTCGATATAGGGAATAGACATTTGATGACCTGTCAGTCGGACACGTTTCAATTCTTTTTCCCTGATGATCTGCCGGCATGTGTCGAATCGCGGTCCGTCTCCTACGAGCGTAAGTTTCCAGTCCGGCAGTTTATCCTGAATCATTTCCCATATTTTCAATAATCTGGGTAATGCCTTTTCGGTTGCCATTCTGCCCACAAAGATAATTTCTTTATCCTTCTGTTCTATTGGGATGACGCTATGTACAGGTTGTATGGCATTGGGAATGGCAGATAGCCTCCGGGCATCTTTTTTACCGATAAGTTTTCTGAACTCGGGGATATAGGCAGGCGAAAGCAGCACTACTTCATCAAGCGTGTCGTAGGCTGAACGGTTCTGGTGGCTGACCACTCTTTTTAACAAGTTGATATAAAGCTGTGGAAACATCCATTGAAAGAATTGTTTTGCCCCGCGTACATCCTTAAAACGGAGTGTAGACAATTCGTATTGTTTCAACTGCGTCGTGTGGCTGGGGCAGGTGTGAATCATCGTGAATATTTTTATACCGGGATTTCTTTTCCTGATTTCAAGGTAATATCTGCGTGTGTTTCCGGTGATGACATGTGAGTAGTCAAGAATTACATTTATTTTCTTATCGACAATAAATTCACAGATTGCCTCGATGTTCCGGGGAGTGTAGAACTGAGGATAATGATCGGGCAGCAAGAGCCCGTTCTCAAATTTACTGTCAGCCAGTTCCAGGTACGAAAAGTAAAGTTTGCTATCTACCCCGTGTGCAGTCAGCCATTCGGTCAGTTGCGCATAGAACCAATAAAAACTATTGGCACGGTGAGGAAATGCTTTGGTTTGTTGAATCAGGATATTCATAGCTTATTTCTGGAGTTTTTTCCGGATAAACTGTACACTTTCAAAGAAAATCACCGATTTGCCGATCCACATGATGAATACATAAAGGCTCACGGCTATTGTTATCTTGAGTATCAGCAACACATAAAGGTTGTGGAAGCCGAGTGTTAAGAAATGGCTGGCGCCTATGACTGCTATGGAAATCAGTAGGTACGGGGTGATATCTTTCAGGGCCTCCCACAGGGTAATGTGTATCTGCTTGTTTACGAAGTAATGCCATATCAACAGCCAGCCGATGTTGATAACCGTATAAATCGCGACCATGACGAGTATGCCTTGTGAGATCGTACAAAGAAGTATTGTGAGTTGAACCAGGCTCTGTGCAATGGTATTCCACATAAACAGATTCGATTTTCCTTTACTGATCAGCAGATTGGAGTACATATAAGTAATGGGGACAAATGCTCCCCAGATGCAAAGAATCTGCATGATGGGTACACATGCCTGCCATTTGGCGGTGACGGCAATTACGATGAACTCGTTGGCTATCAATGCCAGTCCGAACATGGAGGGAAACGATACGAAGGCTGTAAAACGCAGCATCTTCCGAAATATATTTTTCTGTCGCATGGCGTCGGAAGCGGTTTCGACCAGGACAGGCTGAGACACCCCGTTGATCATGTTGCTGATCAGTGAGAATCCCATATTGGTCCATTTGTTGGCTTGCGTATAATATCCTACATCCTGACTGGTATAAAAACGTCCCAGAAGAACAGAGAATATATTATCATTGATGTAATGGAATACATTGGTGATAAGTAGCTTACTACTGAACGGAAGCATCTCTCTGATGGGTTTGAAATTAAATGAAAAAGTGGGACGCCATTGAGAGAAGTGCCACAGCAACGCATTGGCGATGGAAATATAAGTGATCTGCTGTACGGCCAGGCCCCAGAAAGCCATTCCGTTGTATGCCATTACGATTCCTATGGTCCCCGAACAAAGTAGTGCGATAATCGTAGCTTTCGCTTTCTCTTTTACCATTAGTTTTTTAAACAACACCGCATTGTGGGCGGTCCCGCAACTGGAGATCAGAAATCCTAAGAAGAGGAAACGGGATAAGGGAACGAGCTGCGGAGTCTTATAAAAATCCGCTATAAGAGGGGCACAGAAAAAGAGCAGCAGATAAAGCGATGCCCCCATCAGAAAACTGAACCAGAACACCGCATTGTAATCTTCATGACGGAACACTTGCTTATTGGCGAGAGCGGCAGTAAAACCACTTTCCTGTATGGAATTGGCTATAGCGGTAAATATGGCCAGCATGCCTATCATGCCGTAGTCCGTTGCATCCAGCATACGAAGGAGGATGATTCCGAACAGAAGGTTCAGTAATTGCTGGATGCCATTGCTGAATCCTCCCCAGAATAATCCTTTGGCTGTTTTCTCTTTTAGCGATTGCTCTGTCATATTAAAGCAGATTCCTCCTTTTCGTTCTTAAAACGTTAGTACGGTTGAATAAAAAAACAGAGGGTGCACCCGGAGCCCCATTCAATAGAGCCCTGAGTACACCCTTTATTTTATTACTTATTTCACTTCACTTCCGGGTTTCACTTCCCGTCCGGGCATTACGACAGCCAGGCTGCCGTCATTGTTTTCGGCACTCAGGATCATACCTTCGCTGACGATGCCTTTCAGTTTACGTGGAGCCAGATTGGCGATGAAGCAGACCTGCTTGCCTACCAGCTCTTCCGGTTTGTAGTGTTGTGCGATACCGCTGACGATGGTACGTGTCTCCAGTCCGTCGTCTATCTTGAACTGTAACAGTTTGTCGGCCTTAGGCACTTTCTGACATTCGAGAACGGTGCCTACACGGATATCGAGTTTCATGAAGTCGTCAAACTCGATATTGGCGCGGATCGGTTTGGCTTTGTAGTTTGCTTCTTCGTTTGCCTTCTTCGTATCGAGCAGCTTCTGTACTTGTGCTTCAATAGTGGCATCTTCTATCTTTTCGAACAGCAGTTCCGGCTTGTTCAGTTGATGTCCGGCAGGAAGCAGGTCGTTCCGTCCCAATTCTGCCCAGTCGAAGCTATCCATATTCAGCATCCGGCGTAAGCGTTCCGAACTGAACGGAAGGAACGGTTCGAAAGCAATGGCCAGGTTGGCTACCAGTTGCAGAGAGATATTCAGGATAGTGCCTACACGTTCCATGTCAGTTTTTGCCAGCTTCCAGGGTTCTGTGTCAGCCAGGTATTTGTTTCCGATACGAGCCAGATTCATGGCTTCTTTCTGCGCGTCGCGGAATTTGAATACATCGAGTAGTTTTTCAACTTCAGCTTTAACGTCGGAGAACTCTTTCAGCGTCTCTTTATCATAATCAGTAAGTTCGCCCGCAGCAGGTACTTTACCTTCGAAGTATTTCTGTGTCAATACCATCGCACGGTTCACGAAGTTCCCGTAAACGGCTACCAATTCGTTATTATTGCGTGCCTGGAAGTCTTTCCAGGTGAAATCGTTATCCTTGGTTTCGGGTGCATTGGCTGTCAATACATAACGCAATACATCCTGTTTTCCGGGGAAGTCTTCCAGGTATTCGTGCAGCCACACTGCCCAGTTACGCGAGGTCGATATCTTGTCTCCTTCCAGGTTCAGGAATTCGTTGCTCGGTACGTTATCCGGTAGAATATAGCTGCCTTCAGCCTTCAGCATGGCAGGGAATACGATGCAGTGGAATACGATGTTATCTTTTCCGATAAAATGAACCAGGCGGGTTTCAGGATCTTTCCACCAGGTCTCCCATGAATCGGGAAGCAGCTCTTTCGTATTTGAGATGTAACCGATCGGGGCATCGAACCATACATAGAGGACTTTACCTTCGGCTCCCTCTACCGGCACAGGAATACCCCAGTCCAGATCACGGCTGACTGCACGTGGCTGCAAACCCATGTCGAGCCAGCTTTTGCATTGTCCGTATACATTCGGACGCCATTCTTTGTGATCTTCCAATATCCACTGGCGGAGCCATGTTTCATGTTTGTCAAGTGGCAGATACCAGTGTTTGGTTTCTTTCATGACCGGCTTGCTTCCGCTGATGGCACTTTTCGGGTTAATCAGATCGGTAGGTGAAAGTGAAGTTCCACACTTTTCACATTGGTCGCCATAAGCACCTTCCGAGTGGCAATGCGGACATTCTCCGGTGATATAACGGTCGGCCAGGAACTGGTGTGCCTCTTCGTCATAATATTGTTCTGAAGTTTTTTCGATGAACTCACCCTTTTCATACAAGGTCTTGAAAAAGTCGGAAGCCAGTTCGTGGTGTGTTTTGGACGATGTACGGCTGTATACGTCAAACGAGATACCGAATTCTTCGAATGATTTCTTAATCAGGAAGTGATAGCGGTCTACCACATCCTGCGGAGTGATACCTTCCTTTTTGGCACGGATGGTGATGGGTACCCCATGTTCGTCGGAACCTCCGATGAAAAGTACATCTTCTTTCTTCAGTCGCAGATAGCGGACATAGATGTCTGCCGGTACATATACACCGGCCAAATGGCCGATATGGACGGGACCGTTCGCATACGGCAGTGCCGATGTGACGGTAGTTCTTTTAAAATTCTTTTCCATTGATATATTGCGTGTATTTATTGTTATCTACTTGGGAACGTGCAAAGATAACGACTTTCTGATGAATTCTTTATAAATAAGGTGGATGATTTGAATAATACCCCCACACTCTTCGTTGAATTCAATGCAGAGTATGGGGCTGTTATATGAAGAGGAAAAGCTCTTAGGGAAGCTGATCCAGTAGTTCTTTGATGTTGTATCGTATTAATCTATCTTCTGTCGTTTTGGCATAGATGAATCCGAACTTTTTGTCGATGGAAAATATAGAGATAAGTTGATCTAATTCTATTTTATATAAATAATTCCCTTCCCAATCAAATATATCGATCCTCGATTTCAGGTTGTCTGGGTCGTTGTTATCTCTGGCAAGCAGCCATATATCTTGATTGTCGCATTGAATGTCTGTATAATGTTCCCAGGGTTCGTTTATTGTTTTTTTCCAGTTAGGTTCTGCGCCTTCCGTATATATTTGTTTGGTTTTTCCGGTTGGAATATCGACAATGGATAACATACCAAAAGCTCTGTAGATCGTTGCCAGTTTTTGGCAGTCGTTCCTTAAAACCGGATATTTATCAAAAAGTATATGGTCTATTGCAGGATCTTTCATGATTTCAGGGAAATTGGTCGTGTAAAAACTGTGTAATATGCTGTCCTGCCGGTAATCATATACTTCGAAGAAGTCATTGACCGTATCTTTCGGATGCATGATGAAGCTTCTGTTAATCAGAAAGACGGAATCTCCTAACAGGTAAGATGTACCTGCTTTGATAAAACTCTTTCTGCCCTTCGGAGCGTCGTACTTGAATTTCTCGTCATAGATGGTTTCATTCGCCGCCAACGATTTGTTGATATTCAGGCGGGCAGTGAATGTTTGGTAAGAATGCATGGTAATCTGTACCTGCCCGTCTTTTTTTCTCCATTGTGATATGCCACTGGGGCCGGCTATTTCGTTCGGTCCTCCTCCTATTTTTTGGCATGATCCTAAAAATCGCAATTGGGGCAGGCTGTATGCATGAATAATGTTTTCTTCTCCATTTTTACCCAGAATCAAGAAGGTATCTGCCACAAGAATATCCGCAATGCCCATTGGGTCAATAATGGCGGGCTCGTGGGTTAAAGTGAGTGTTGGAGGGGTGTTTTGTGGAATAAGTTTTGTAATTGGAGGCTCTGTCGCTACATTCGATCGACATGCTCCTAAACAGAGGGCTAAACTAATGCATCCGGTGGATAATTGTTTGATTTTCATTTCTTTTAAGTATTAGTGTAGGCATTGTAAGCATTTACCTTTAATATATCCGAAGATCGGCTTGTAATACACTATTTTGCCGCATTCTCTGATACCTCCGCTTTGGCTCTCTAAGCATTCATGATGTGGGACGTTATCCCACTCCCAAGTAAATTTGCGGTAACACTCCACTTCAAGCCATTCATTGCAAGGAATTTCTGCTTGAGCAAGAGCTTCGATATTCTGTAATTTGATGTCTGAATCAATTGGTTTACTTTGATTCCATCCATAATAGGATAGTCCAATAAAAGCTATCACAATGATAGTTCCTACGATTTTCTTTTTCATAATGTTTGTTGATTTTAAAAGGTTATTGTTTACAAATATAGTTTATATTTGTTACTTATTGAAGAAAGCAGTGTTAATATATCACAATCGTTCATTGGAAATTCACTGTATTGGCTATGCTCTTTCATACTCCGCCTTCCTCTCATACAAAAAACGCGTTTCGATCTTCCATCTTCCACCTGCTGTTTTAAGGAATGTTTCAGAAGTAACAATTTGGAAAACAAACAGATATATCCAATCTCTTATCCGTTTATCTCTCTAAAAGCATTTCATTTCCCTTACTATCTTTAGCACAAATGGTCGGATCTTTATTTCAGCCCGGCCATGCGGGCTGGGATAAAGAGCTGTATTATAAATAGCACACTGTTCTTTTCAAAACGTTAAAGAATCGGAAGTAAACTTGTTTTTGTCGGTAGTCGGAGTTCATCTTAGCTGCCGAGATGTGCATCTTGCGTGCTAAGATGTAGATCTTGCGTGCCAAGATTTGTATCTTCAACGCTAAGATGAAGAAAAACGTGTGGAGGAATCTACATCACATCCGGTAATCACACAATTATCGGAATGATAAAGGACACAGAGTAATATAGAGTAGATTTTATGTTGTTGATTATTAACGAAAAAGCTCTGTGCTACTCCGTGTTATTCTGTGGTGAAAAGTGGCTTATGGTGTGGATGGAATCAATTTATTGTGGTAATCGGCTTAAGAGTTCTTGGGTATTGTATCGGATCAATTCATCATCTGTCGTTACGGCATACATGTATCCGTGCTTGTTGTCGAGCGCAAACATCAGAATGGGTTGATCCAGATTTATTTTGTGTAAATAGTTTCCATCCCAATCATATACTTCGAGCTTGGAATAAAGATGTGATGGATCTGTATGATCCGTTGTCATCGCCCAAATATATTTTTCGTCGCATTGAAGCTTTGAATAGTGTTCTTTTGGAGTTCCTATCGCTTTTTCCCAATTGGGCTTTTCACCACCTGTGTACAAAATCTTCACTTTTCCCGTTGGGATGTCAACGATATTTATAATGTTAAATAGTCGATATGCTATGGCAAGTTTCCGACAATCGCTTCTGATGGCTTGTCTTGTACTCCAGAATGTGGAACCACCATTGATGTTTTTTACGATATCCGGAAAATCGGAGGCATAAAAACTCCGCACTATTTTATCTTGTCGGTAATCATAAACTTCGAACAGGTCATTGGCTTCTTCTTCTGCGGAGCGCATGCCTGGATTTTCGTTCAGTAACAAGATAGAGTCTCCCAATAAATAGGTGATAGATGAGCGCCGGAAACTTTCCTGTCCTACCGGTTTCTGGTAAGTATATTTTTCATCGTACACAGTTTGGCGCTCTGCCAGTGATTGGGTCAGGTTCAGTAGGGCTGTAAACTTTTGATAGGAACGCATGACTGTGCAGATCTCACCTTTCTTTTTAAAAGATTGTGTGAAAGGAGCAGGATATACAATTTCGTTGGGGCCTCCTCCCATTTTCTGGCATGCACCTGCAAATCGGAGTGTAGAGAGGCTATATACATTGAGTATATCTTCTTTGTCCGGTTGAAGAATCATTAAAAAAGTATCTGCAACAGCTATATCTCCTATTCCTATTTCATTGATTGCCGTTAGTGAATCGTGGGTTAGAGATAATTCCGGGACAGAATTGGTGATGACGATTTCTGTCACGTCCTTTTTTGAGGATGACTGACTGCAAGATAAAAAGATGAAGCATATAATGCCCCAATATATAATGCTTGTTTTCATAAGAATCACTTTAATTGCGTTTGATGCATCTTAAACATTCTCCTTCAACGGCTACGATGTAAGGCTCGTAATTGGAGATATTTCCGCATTCTCTGACTCCTCCCATTGTGCTTTCTTCGCAGGTGTTATATGGTCTTGCAGATAGTTGATGTGAGAATGCGGACTCTGGATAGCAATGTTGTTTCGCCCACTCTACGCAATTGCCATCTTCACCGGCAGCTATTGCTTCCAGGTTTTGTAACTGCACATTGGTTAAAACCGGTTGCTTATGATTCCATGCGTACAATGCTGTGCATGCTATAATTATAGTTACTACAGCTTTGGATAAAGTTTGTTTCATACTATTTTTATTAAAGGTTATTATTTGCAAATATAGTTTATATTTGCTTCTTTTTTTAAAAAAACTGTGTTAATATGCGTGTTTATTAAAAATTTTATATGTTTTGGACTTGTGTCGCTGTTTTTTTGTATATTTAGCCTCAGACTTCGTGGTTTGTGTAAAATGTTTGTTGCTTATGAGGGCTATATTTATTTTTGTATATATCCTGCTTTTTGTATCTTGCCAGAATTCTGATAAATCTCGGATTGCTCGTATGATTGATGAGTGGGATGGAAAGGAAATTATTTATCCTGATGATCTGGTATTTACTACTATGGGAGAAGATACGGCAAAATGGTTTCTTAAAGATAGCCGGTATACGATAGTGACTTATGCTGATTCTATTGGTTGTATGGGGTGTAAACTTAAGTTGCCCGCTTGGAAAGACTTTATTTCTTACCTTGATTCTGTGTCGGATCATGCGGTAAAAGTTATATTTATTCTTCATCCTCGAGATGAAAAAGAGATGGCGCATCTTATAAAATATAATAATTTTTTGTATCCGGTGTGTCTTGATACAAATGACTCTTTTAATAAAATAAATAAAATCCCATCCAATTTGGCTTTTCAAACTTTTCTACTTGATAATAAAAATAAAGTGATTGCTATCGGAAACCCGATTCATAATCCTAATGTGAGGACCCTGTATTTAAACTTGATTTTATCTGCTGGTATATGCGAAAGTCGAAACTTGATTCAGACGAAAATAAGCCTGCCCGAAACGATTGATATGGGGGCATTTGATTGGAGTGAAGAAAAAGAAGCAACGTTGATTATAAGAAATATTGGTGCGGTCTCCTTAGCCGTTGAAAATATCGTTACTTCTTGTGGCTGTACTTCGGTAGAATATAGCCGGAAGCCTGTTTCTGTGAAAGATAGCTTGGTGATTAAAGTAAAGTATAAAGCTGAATCTCCGGGGTATTTTAATAAAGATATTGCTATTTATTGTAATGTTCCGTCATCTCCTGTCCATGTGAAATTATCGGGGAAAGCCCAATAACTCTAAAGGAAAATCCTGGCTATGTAATGTGTTTAGTATAAGAATAGTAGTTGGTATTATATGTTCTTTACCTCGTCCCGCGTACCCGGGCCCATCAGCCCGCGTACCTGGGCCGGTGAGCCCGCATATCCGGGCCCATGAGCCCGGGTATGCGGGACGAGATAGAGAACAGGCCATTTCCGCTAAAGATAGCAAAGAAGATGAAATGCTTTCAAAGACATAAATGGATAAGAAAACAATCCTATCTTGTTGCCTTTCAGACTTCTATTCCCGATATTCCTCTTAAAACGGAGGGTGGAAGATGGAAGATAGGGGTGGAAGATAAATGGCTCTAAAAACAGCATCTTCCATCAGATATATTTCTGTAAATCAGTTGTTTGTGTCTTCTAAGGTGGAAGATGGAAGATCGAAATGCGTTTTTTGTAGGAGAGCACAAAAACGATGATGCCAATTTTTCTGCCAGGATAAAAAAGGCTGTATTTTCTCCGGATAATTGCAAAAAACGATATATCTTTGGAAGAGATCATTTTATTAACCTTAAAAGACTAAAAGCTGACTCCTGATGAAGCATTTTACCGGCATATTATTTTTACTTTTTCTCTGTTTCTCTTGCACTGCAGTACATGATGCGCCATTGGAGCAGGCTCTCACATTGGCGGGAGACAATCGGAAGGAACTTCAACAAGTATTAGGGCATTACGAAGGCGATTCGTTGAAACATAAAGCTGCCTGTTTTTTGATAGAAAATATGATTGGTAAAGGGACCATCCGTTATTTACTTCAAGAAAGTGATAGCTGTTATATACGGCAAGAGCCTGAGCCGGACTTAACGTGTATTACTGCCGACTATTTGATAGAAAACATTGATTTAGCTTTTGAGGTCTGGCAAAAATATCCTTGGTGCAAACAATTGTCTTTTGGAGAGTTTTGCCGGAATATATTGCCTTATCGGTTAAAACAGGAGCCTTTGGACCGGTGGCGTTCTTACTACTATATGCGTTATAAGACGACGGCTGACTCGCTGGCACGGGTAGGAGCTACCATGCAGGAGGTCGTTTTCTTCTTTAACTCACAACATGGAAAGAAATATCTTCATGATGCTGCCAAAATACCGGGGGACTTCTCTATCGAGTTGATAGAGAAGCTGGGCGGAGGTACCTGTGATCATCTGGCATTGAATGCGGTTCAATTGATGCGCGCTGTCGGGATTCCTTTGAATCTGGATATTCTTCCATACCACGGTAAGGTAAACGGAGGACATGCTTACAACAGTTTTACCGATGAAGACGGAAAATTTTTCTACTTTTCTCCTTATGAGCGTGAACCGGAGCGGAATCGATGGATTGCTCCTTTGGTGCAGCGTGTTTGTTATGAACGCCAACCAGAGCCGGAAATAGAGCGCAACCGTTGGAATGCGCAATTGGTCAATCGCTTACTGAAGGGGGTGACTGCCCAGTATTATTTGTCCGACAGTGTCCGGTTACCTGTGCATACATCGGATACGGTGGCTTATATCGCTACTTTTAATCGTGGAACTTTCAAGGTAGTGTCGCAGGGAAGAGTGAAAGATAACAGTGTATTGCACCGCGTGTTGCCTTACGGATTACTTTATTTTCAGGTGGCGGATAAGGAGGGAAAGTTGTTTCCGATAGGTGATCCGTTTGTGATGACCCCGGATAGCATTCACTTCATTACTCCGACTCGGCAGCCTACTTTGTTGGATGGTATTCTTACTTATGATGTAAAGCGGGTTTTGAAGTTGGGTGACGAACCTTATACGCTGTTTTATTGGAAAGATGGCTGGCAACCGCTAAAAGAAGTAACCTCTAAAGACTCTCGTATACTTGATTTTGGAGAGGTGCCTGTCCGCTCACTGTTTCTGGTATACGGCGATACATATATGGGACATATGCAGCGTCCTTTCTTATTGGAGGATGGCAAGCCGGTGTACTATTGACAGATGAGACCGGATAATCAACGATAAAATAAGTGAGAATACCACGCCTTGTCATCTTTTCCTTTTGTCAGGTTGTGTTTTTTAGGAGGTGAAATTATGTTGTTGAACACTTCTGGGAAATAAAAAAACAACTTCATTCAAAAGCTTGAATTAATTATCTACATTTACGACCACATGAAATAAATAATACGTTGTATCTATAAAAACCACAGACAAAAGGTATTTGAAGAGATATACGTAAATACACAACGGCAAATCGGTAAATATCCTATCTTGTAGTATACAGAGGTGCCTTATTTAGAATTTTAAATGAATTAAAGAATGGGAGATTTTGTTTTTAGTATAAAACATCTGTGTACTTGTACCGGAATGTCAAAAGTTAGAACCCTGACAATTATGGGGGCACTGTTTCTCACCTTTTCTTGTACGCAAAACAAATCTGTACAAGAACCTATACAAAGTGTTACGTTTACCGTGAATGGAGAAGATTTTGAGATGATCCAAATACAAGGCGGTACATTTATGATGGGATGTACAGATGAACAAGGGTGTGATTGTGAGGACAATGAAAAGCCTGCGCATAAAGAAACTGTATCCACTTTTTACATGGGTAAATATGAGGTCACACAAAAATTGTGGAAAGCCGTGATGGGAAGTGATTCTAATCCGTCTGCAAATACCGGCTGTGATGATTGTCCGGTAGAAAATGTAAGCTGGAATGAAGCCCACGAGTTTTTAAGTAAGCTAAATGTTCTTACTGGTAAAACTTTCCGCCTTCCAACAGAAACAGAATGGGAGTATGCAGCACGTGGCGGGAAGCGAAGTGAAGGATATAAGTACAGTGGAAGTAATAATATAGATGAGGTGGCGTGGTATGTTAAGAATTATCAAGAGGGTGGAACTGGAGAAATGAAAACCACACATCCGGTAGGGCTCAAAAAGCCCAATGAGTTGGGATTGTATGACATGAGTGGAAATGTGTGGGAATGGTGCGAGGATACGTACACTAAAGAATATTATCACGATGGCAAATCAGTCAGTCCGGAATGGCCGTTAAAAGGAGCTACTCTTTTCTTTAGGCGTGTCTTGCGGGGAGGTAGTTGGGGAGGTACTTCCCTGGGATGTCGAGTGTCATATATTGATTATGATATAGGAAACTATAATGATGAATATGGAGGCTTCCGGTTCGCTTTAGATTCAAACCAAGAGTAAACTTAAAACATATATTATGAGAAGAGTAGAGATTATTATGTCGTTATTCCTGATGATCGGATTGTTGGGATGCGTGGAAAAAGAGGAAAAGACAAATGTAATCACAGTGGATGTTACTACAACTTATCCTAAGAAAGAATTGGTTCTTCAAGATCTTATGGACGTAGAATATATTCCGTTGGAAACGAACGATGAATTTATAACTCAGGGTAGTGTGATGGCTATAGGTGAAAAATATATATTAGTAAAAAACTGGAGCCATGATGGTAATATTTTTGTTTTTGACAGAAAAACCGGTAAAGGGATAAGAAAAATAAACCGGAAAGGACAGGGGGATGGAGAATATAGTTTTATCAACGGAATTATTTTAGATGAAGATAACAACGAAATGTTTGTCAACTGTGCTTCAACAAAGAAAATATATGTATATGATTTATCGGGAAACTTTAAACGGGACTTTAAGCATGTAGAAGGTGGTGAATATTTAGAAGTATTTAATTACGATAAGGACAATCTGATTTGTTATGATATGTCTTTGTATTATAAGGAGGGACAACCGAGAGAAGAAAACAGGTCCTATCACCTGATTATATCGAAGCAAGACGGAAGTGTTACCCAAAAAATTTATATACCTTTTGATGTCATAAAAACTCCGGTTGTACAGAAGGGTGGGGCGGTTGCAATGACTTCTATACGTTCTATAATTCCATATCGGAAAGAATGGTTACTTGTTGAAACTTCCTCCGATACGGTATATAACTATGTACCGGAAAAAAATCAATTAAATCCTTTTCTTATAAAATCTCCTACCAGGGATCTGGAGATACTTCTCACAATGGGAGTTGTTACAGACCGCTATTATTTTATGCATACTGTAAAGAAGGATTTTGATTTTACTACCGGAAGAGGATTTCTTATTACTGATTTAATGTACGACAAGCAGGAGAATGCAGTTTTTGAAGCCAATGTGCTCAATGGTGATTTTGTAGAAAAACAAAACGTAGATATGCTTTCAGATCCTATGAATGGCGATGAAATAGTAGCTATCCAACCATTGGCAGCCAACAAAATTGTTGATGCGTATAAAAATGACGGATTGAAAGGAAAGTTAAAAGAAATAGCTGCTGGACTGGATGAAGAGTCAAATCCGGTGATTATGCTGGTGAAAAATAGAGGATAATATAAAACATTCTGTTTCTCCTTTTTGTGTTTTATAAATAATGAAAGATAAAAAGGAGGGATAGTGTTTTATTTTTTAAGTTGGATTTGTATATTGGGCGATAGACTGTATCCTGATGCAGGGCACTAATTTCTTTGAGAATATGATTCTGTTTGGAGACGTTTTAGTTTTGTATATTTTAGGTGAGATTCGTTTGACGATAAATTCTAAAGCGATATATTTGTGAATGAATAATCGTATAATATACAATCTATGATTACAACCCAGTTACTTCATCCTCAAAGCATTGTTGTGGTAGGGGCGTCGAACAATACACATAAGCCGGGCGGTGCTATCTTGAAGAATCTGATAAGCGGTGGTTATCAGGGAGAACTTCGGGCTGTCAACCCCAAAGAAACAGAAGTGCAGGGAGTGCCTTCTTTTGCCGATGCAAAGGAATTACCCGATACAGATCTTGCTATTCTTGCTATTCCTGCGGCTCTTTGTCCGGAGGTGGTGGAAACACTGGCCGGAGAGAAGCAAACGCGGGCTTTCATAATTCTTTCGGCCGGATTTGGAGAAGAAACGCAGGAAGGCGCTTTATTGGAAGAGCGCATTCTTGAGACTGTTAATAAATACGGTGCTTCACTGATTGGTCCGAATTGTATCGGATTACTCAATACGTGGCATCACAGTGTGTTTACTCAGCCCATTCCGAACCTAAACCCCCAAGGAGTAGACCTGATCTCCAGTTCCGGGGCTACCGCTGTTTTTATTTTGGAGTCCGCAGTAGCCAAAGGTCTTCAGTTCAATTCTGTTTGGTCAGTAGGAAATGCCAAACAAATTGGAGTAGAGGATGTCCTGCAATACATGGATGAAACTTTCGATCCACAAAAAGACTCAAAAATTAAACTTATCTATATTGAAAGCATTAAGAATCCCGACCGACTGTTATTCCATGCTTCTTCGTTAATTCGGAAAGGATGTAAAATCGCAGCTATTAAAGCAGGCAGTTCGGAAAGCGGTAGTCGTGCGGCATCTTCACATACCGGAGCTATTGCCAGTTCCGATTCGGCAGTTGAGGCTTTGTTTCGTAAAGCCGGCATTGTGCGATGTTATTCACGCGGAGAGTTGACAACGGTTGGTTGTATTTTTACCTTGCCTGAATTGAAGGGACGGAATTTTGCTATTGTTACTCATGCCGGGGGCCCCGGTGTGATGTTGACTGATGCTCTGTCGAAAGGAGGCCTGAACGTTCCGAAATTGGAGGGGCTCCTTGCTGATGAGTTGAAGAGTAAGTTGTTTCCCGGTGCTTCCGTAGGCAATCCAATTGATATTCTGGCAACGGGAACTCCTGAACATTTGGGGATCGCCATTGATTATTGTGAGGAAAAGTTTGAGAATATAGATGCAATTCTTGCTATATTCGGTACGCCGGGACTGGTGACAATGTTTGAGACCTATGAGGTGCTGCACCAGAAAATGCTGACTTGTAAGAAACCTCTTTTTCCGGTTCTTCCTTCAGTACGAACTGCCGGTGAGGAAGTAGCCTTTTTTTTGGAGAAAGGACATGTAAACTTTGCCGATGAGGTGATGTTGGGAACGGCTTTGTCGCGTATCATCAATGCTCCTAAACCTGCTGTGCCGGAGATTGAATTGTTTGGAGTAGATGTACCTCGCATTCGCCGGATTATTGATTCTATTCCGCAGAACGGTTATATTGAACCTCATTATGTTCAGGCCTTGCTTCATTCTGCCGGTATTCCGGTAGTTGAGGAGTTTGTGTCCGGCAATAAAGATGAAGTTCTTGCTTTTGCCCGACGTTGTGGCTTTCCGGTGGTAGCTAAGGTTGTGGGACCTGTACACAAGTCGGATGTAGGAGGGGTGGTACTTAATATAAAAAGTGAGCAACATTTGGCACTTGAGTTCGACCGTATGATGCAGATATCTGAGGCGCGGGCCATCATGGTGCAACCTATGCTGAAAGGGACTGAGTTGTTTATCGGAGCTAAATACGAGGAGAAGTTCGGGCATGTAGTGCTTTGCGGTTTGGGTGGTATCTTTGTGGAAGTCTTGAAAGATGTCTCTTCCGGCTTGGCACCTTTGTCTTATGAGGAGGCCTATTCGATGATTCATTCGCTTCGGGCTTATAAGATTATCCAGGGAACTCGCGGACAGAAAGGGGTGAACGAAGATAAATTCGCGGAAATTATTGTACGTCTGTCCACGTTACTTCGCTTTGCTACAGAAATAAAAGAAATGGATATGAACCCTCTGCTGGCCACTGATAAGGAGGTTATTGCCGTAGACGCCCGTATCCGGATAGAAAAATAAATGCTGTTTTCAGAATAAAAAAGAAGGAAAGCAGATGCAGTATTACACTTATTCCTGCGTTTACTAAAAAGAGATGGACTTAAACGCGAATTCTATATATGAAAAAGAAAAACGAACAATGGCTGCGATATAGTAATCGGGCACTTTCTGGACTACTTGTGTTGCTTGGATTTATGTCTTGTGACAATGGAGGAGGCGATACGCCCCTTGAATATGGTATGCCTTCTGCCAAGTATCGGGTGAAAGGTAAAGTTATCGATGCTGATACACAGGAACCTGTTCCGGGCATTGAGGTAGTCTCCGGAGCTGTACATCAAGGTGACGGCAGAGCATGGCTGAGTTATCCGGATACGTTGATCACTGATGAGGATGGGGCTTTTGCCACTGAAAAGGTCGGATTTCCGTCTAAGAAATATCGTTTTATCGTCCGTGATGTGGATGGTGATTCCAATGGCAGTTACTCTAAAGATAGTGTAGATGTAGACGTTGCTGGGTTTACAGGCGGAAGCCATTGGTATCGGGGAGAAACAGTTATAGAGAAAACAATTCGAATCAAGAAGGAAACGGTAAAAGACGATGAAAAATAATCCGGGACGATTGTCACTTCGCAAACGCCTGGGATTGGAGATAGCCCTTAAAATGAGAAACAATCTCCGGGAATTGCATCCGTTGCGTCAACTTTTCTGGGAATGTACATTGCGGTGTAACTTGGCATGTAAACATTGTGGAAGTGATTGTCGGAAAATGTCGGAACAGAAGGATATGCCCGCAGAGGATTTTCTTCGGGTTATAGATTCGATTACACCGCACGTCAATCCTAATGAGGTTAACATTATTATAACCGGAGGTGAACCGCTGATGCGGAATGACCTTGAGGAAGTGGGGTTAGCTCTTTATCGTAGGGGATATCCATGGGGAATTGTATCCAATGGACTATATTTAACCCGTGAACGGCTCGATAGCCTGATGGCTGCCGGGCTGCATGCTGTTACAATTAGTCTGGATGGCTTTGCAGAGGAACATAACTGGTTGCGTGGTAATCCGGATAGTTATGAAAAGGCGTTGGAGGCCATTAAGATGTTGGTGCACGAACCCGAACTGACCTGGGATGTTGTTACCTGTGTCAATCGGAAGAATTACTCTCATTTGGGAGAGTTAAAAAGCTATTTGTATATTATAGGAGTGCGTAACTGGCGTATTTTTACTATTTTTCCGGTGGGGCGTGCGGCCAGTCATCCGGAATTTCAGTTGACAAATGAAGAATTTACCGGAGTTCTGGAATTTATCAAGCAGGTACGGAAGGAAGGGCGTGTCCATCTGAGCTATGGTTGTGAGGGCTTTCTTGGTAATTATGAGAGTGAAGTACGTGATCATTTCTATTCGTGTAATGCGGGTATCAGTGTGGCTTCTGTCTTAGCCGACGGCTCTATTTCAGCCTGTCCCAGCATACGCAGTAATTTTCATCAAGGCAATATTTATAAAGATAACTTTATGGAAGTATGGGAGAAGCGCTTTCAGGTGTTCCGTGATCGTGAGTGGGCGCGTAAGGGTGAATGTGCGGATTGTAGTTTCTTCCGTTATTGCGAAGGTAACGGTATGCATTTGCACAATGACGAAGGGGAGCTCCTGTTTTGCCATCAGAAGAGAATCGTAAAACTTTAGGAGATTATTTAGAACTATTTTTATAGATTGGGATAGTTAGGGACTGATTCATGCTTTATTTAGAGGTTATTATAGTATTTTAGAAATATCCCTGACAAGATACTGCTTCGGGAAGAATAAGATTCTGTGTATCAAAAATTTATTATAGGATTTTAGAAAACTATTCGCAATAACTTGGCAATAAGGGAAGGTACCGAAGGTTAATTCATCGGGCACTTCCCTTAAGTTATCAATGGCTACTATTTACAATCACTCTTTTACTTTCTCAATTTGGCGAATAATACGATATTATTGTCGTTTTCATTGAGAGACTTAATTAAGTCTTGTACCTTTTTCTTTCTGTCAGCTGCCAGTCCTTTCTTATTGACTTCTTTCTCAAGCATTTCTTTCAATGCCAGTGGTTCCATATTAGTGACATAATACCCATTACTGAATGAAGGGTAGATTGTAGAACTGGGAGTAGTAAGGAAGTCGTTGTAAAGACGTACATAATTACCACGCAAAGTTTTCTTGTTAACTATGTAATAAGCCGGTTTGGAACCGGAAAATGTGTTCTCATCTACTTGTACTGGGAAAGATACATCGCCTATGAAATGATTGGGTATCTCATAATAACCGTGCCAAGGCAAATTATCATTTGATGGATATTTTACAGTAAAACGTCCTTCCAGTGTGTTTTTTGCGGTATTATAGTGGTACAGAGTATCCACACTTGGTTTGGGCATGATTTTAAGTAGCATGACATCATAAGCGGGGGTATTATTCCCCATCAATACTTCGTTGCTGAAATCCTGTGGCATAGAAAGACTGCCCGGTGCTACAAAGTTTTTACGCTTGCCCTTTAAATCTTGAGTCCATACTACCGCAGGCCAGTTGGGGAATGGCAAAACGGTGACTGTGACTTCCGATTTAGCAGTATCTACCCGGAATTTTCCTTTGGGAACTCGCAAACATAGGGGAATAGGGTCTAATGCATTGCCTTTTAAGTCAAATACCAATATCTTGTTGCTTTGCCAGGGTAAAATGTAGATGCGGTTATTTGCTTCGTCCAGTTGTTCGGCATATGTATTGAGGTATTCGTTTGGTCCCTGTCCATACGATCCGATAGTGGCAATAAACTTACCCGAACGATCGAATAGTTTGTAAGGGGTCTGTTTGTTATTGCTTACTAAAATATATTTCTCTCCGACGGTCGTCCGTACCCAGCCACCAATAAGCGCTTCATCCCGATTGTCGAGTTTTACAATTTGTAATTCTTCTGTCAACTGACTCAATGGGAAATTTACGGTATCTTTCAGTGCTTTTAAGTCGCAACTGATCAACGGGCCATTGGGAGTGTTTGTAAGTTTGGCAACTGTGGGTGATTTTGCGAGTGGATCGTTGTCCCCTGTTGCAAAAGCAAAAGTTGGCAATAAACAGCAGATTGCCAAACTGTGATAAATCATTCTGGTTTTCATAAGCATAAATAATTAGATGAATAATCAAACACGTTTTGTAATAGCAAAATTAGCTATTAGTGGGAGGGAGGACAAAAAAACAGGCGGACAAAAATAGATATCTGTATGTTGTTTAATTTGTTGTTTTTCAGTGTGTTAGTTGTGTGTCCCCCTTCTTGTCCGGCGGACAACTATTATCAGAAACTTTGGAGAATGGCGTCTAAACTGAGAGTTTCATCAGAAACATGCATCTTTTCTGTTTTAATTCGGTACTTGCGTTTAGTGATGGCTGCTTTACTGACACAATAGATATCCGATAGGTCTTGTATGTTCACATTGATCTTTACCAGGCAGCAAAAACAAATATCTTTCTCACTGAGTTGCGGATAATTTTCTCGCAGCCGGTCAACGAAATTATTAAATGCATCATTTACCGCTTGTTTTACTTCTCTCCATTCTGCATCATTTACAGTGATTTTCCGGCTGTTTGGACCATCCTCTGGAGAGTTTTCTGTATGGAGGGAAGGAAGCTTCTGGAAGAAAGAGATGTGACGGAATAGGGCTTCACGCATTTCACTTTCTTTATTACGCATGAAAATCTCTTTTTCGCGTAGCGCACTTAGTTCAGCTTCTTTATGCAATAATTCATTCTCGTGTTGCAATCGGCGAGCCTCTTCTTCTGCCTGTTCTGCCTGCAGTTTTCGCTCCGATAGCAATCTTTTCTTCTTTTCCTGATGATAGAAAAATGATATCAGTAGGGCTATGAATAATAGAATAAATGTGATTCCCATCATCCATAATTCTTTCTCTTGCTGAGTGAGACGTAGTTGATATAGTTCGTTCTGAAGCTTGGCTTCGTTGTATTTCCTGGTAGCCTCTTCTGTTTTAACGTTTAATGTAAGATTGTTATATAGTATATCTTCATTTTTAGCCAAATAATATGCCTGCTCAGGATATTGCGTCGCATTTATTAACCGGAACAGGCGGGAGGTTGCTTCTGCCGCGATATATGGTGAGTTTGAGATAGCTGCTTGTTTATAATAGTATTGGGCCGAATCCAGTTGGTGCAAGGATTGGAATATTTGTCCGCGGATCAATTGATAGTAAGGTACGTCATAACGATTACGACGATACGAGCGGAGCTCCAGCATGGATTCCAGTGCTTTGTTGAAATCTTGCTGCTGTAGATGATAATTCACAATATCTTCGGCTATGGAATAGTTTAGATAACGGTATTCTTTTGAAGGGGCAAGCCATTCAAGCATCTTATAATATCCTTCTATTGCTTCGTCTGTCTTTCCCATTTTTTTTAATATTTCCAATCGGCTCCGATGGTCGTAAAATAAAGATAGAGTATCATTAGATGGATTATTCAGTGTCAGTACGCTATTTGCCAGATCAAGAGCTTGCGAATATTTTTTTAGATTAAAGTAGGCAAATTTTTGCATGTTGTAATAATACCTCTGTTGACTGTATGTCATATACTTTTTCTTGTTTTGAAGGGATGAAGCGACATGTAAAACAGAATCCGGCTGGTGCTTGTAAAAGTAACTGTTAGCTTGTTCCAGTTGAGCCTGTAACCATTGGGCTGTATCTCCATATTGTAAAAAAAGTGGGATGCATACTTTAAGTAGAGAATCTTTGGGCTTTTGAGTTTTCCACAATGTGGCTTTGTATAATTGGAAGCAGTATTCAGCCCGCTGTTTATTGGTTAGATGGTTTGGTTCTTGTATTTGTTGAAGATAAAACAGCATACTGTCTGTAGAGACTTTTTCCATTTCTACAGACTTACTAAGCAAAGTTCGTGTAGAGTCTTTGCATCCGGTCATTCCATATGATAACAAGATAAGACAGAGTGTGATAAGGAGGTTTTCTTTCATTATAACTTTGCTCTTCATAACATTATCCAGCCCAATTCTCTCGATCTAAGTTCCGGTAGCTGATGGCTTCTGCCAAATGCTCTGGTTTTATTTGTTCGCTTCCTTCCAGATCGGCTATCGTACGAGATACTTTCAAGATACGATCATAAGCGCGGGCTGAAAGATTGAGGCGTTCCATGGCATTTTTCAACAGTGACAAACCTTTTGTTTCAGGCTGTGCAAAAGCCGATAGTTGCTTGCTTGTCATTTGAGCATTGCAATAAGTTCCCGGATAACAAGCAAATCTTTCTTCCTGTATCTGTCGGGCCTTGATCACTCTTTGCCTGATGTCTGCACTAGATTCTCCTTGTCGTTGTTCTGAGATCTTTTCGAATGGTACAGGAACTATTTCAATTTGAATATCAATCCGGTCCAGCAGAGGGCCGGATATCTTATTCAGGTATTTTTGTACTTGCCCCGGATTACAGACACATGGTTTGGACGGATGATTGTAATAGCCACACGGACACGGATTCATAGACGCTACCAGCATGAAACTGGCAGGGTAGTCAATGGTGCTTTTTACCCGGGAGATGGTGATGCAACGGTCTTCAAGAGGTTGGCGCAATACTTCGAGCACACTGCGGTTAAACTCCGGTAGCTCGTCCAGAAAGAGGACTCCATTGTGTGCCAGGCTGATTTCTCCCGGTTGCGGAAAACTGCCTCCGCCTACCATGGCTACTTGTGAGATGGTGTGGTGCGGATTCCGAAAAGGACGTTGAGATATCAGAGAAGAGTTGCGCCCCAACTTGCCGGCTACCGAATGTATTTTGGTTGTTTCAAGGCTCTCACCTAAAGATAGAGGAGGCAAGATGGAAGGCAATCTTTTCGCCATCATTGATTTACCACTGCCAGGAGCTCCTACCATAATTAAATTGTGTCCTCCTGCTGCTGCTACTTCGAGTGCCCGCTTAACATTCTCTTGTCCTTTCACATCTGCAAAATCGTATTCAAAATCATTCTGAAATGCATAAAACTCTTCACGGGTATGGACTATGGTTGGTGTCAGTTCACGTTTATCATTGATGAACTCAATAACTTCTTGTATATTATTTACTCCATATACCGACAGATTATTGACTACTGCTGCTTCCCTTGCATTTTGTGAAGGCACGATTAGCCCTTCAAATCCTTCTTCGCGTGCTTTGATGGCTATAGGTAAGGCCCCTTTAATGGGTTGAATAGTCCCATCAAGACTTAACTCACCCATCATCATGTAGCGTGCTAACTTCTGGCATGAGATCGTTTCGCTGGCAGCAAGCATGCCAATGGCCAGTGGAAGATCATAGGATGAACCCTCTTTGCGAATATCTGCCGGAGCCATATTAATAACGATATTACTGGTCGGTATTTTATAGCCAGTCACTTGTAAGGCAGACAGAATGCGTTGATGGCTCTCTTTAACAGCTGAATCAGGAAGACCTACCATGTAGAACATGCACCCTCGTGAACTGTTGACTTCTATTGTAATGAGGGTTGCTTCAATGCCTTGTACAGCCGCTCCGAATACTTTTATTAGCACGTATTTTCAATGATTTTAAGTTAGTAACCCGGTTTAGCGGATAGACTTCCCTTGTGTTTTCT
Source organism: Bacteroides fragilis (assembly GCF_019583405.1). Taxonomy (GTDB): domain Bacteria; phylum Bacteroidota; class Bacteroidia; order Bacteroidales; family Bacteroidaceae; genus Bacteroides; species Bacteroides fragilis_B. The sequence goes on from NZ_SZUU01000008.1 coordinate 41,392, forward strand.
CTTCCGTTTTTACTAATTCTTTCAGTTTACTGGCAAGTGTCTCTCCTTGGATATCTCTTGCCAGAATTTTGCCGGTTGGAGAGAGCAGGATATTCGTAGGAAGCGTCAGTATGGCATATTGTTTGGCTGTTTCTGAACTAAGCCCTGTAAAATCACATACTTGATCCCAGTCCAGAGTATCTTTTTTAATGGCTGTCTCCCACGCCTTTCTATCTATGTCAAGTGATATTCCTAATATGGCAAAGTTCTTGTTTTTCTTATATTCCTTATTTAGTTTTCTCAGTTCTGCATTAGCTTCAGGTTGTGAATCACACCATGAAGCCCAAAAATTAAGTAGAAGATATCTATTTCTGAATCTTTCGGCTGAGCGTGATAACTTCTCACCCTTTTTATTTGGTAAACTAAAATAAGGAGCAGATTTACCAACAGTCACTTTTTCCAGTTGATCAATATAGTCGCTGATATTTTCAATATAAGGACGGTCAAGGAGTGCTCCCGTCATGCTTTCGGTTATTTCTTTTATTTTCGTATAATCCGGCTGTGGTATCTGCACAAAATATTTGTCGAGGAGATAAATACTGGCCAGTGAGGAGTTGTGTTGGCGGATAAATGTTTCGGCTTTTTCCTGCATCATTTTATTGGATGCCTGACCCAAACTTTTCTGTTCTTTCATAAAAAGACTCAAGCTTGTGTTCGGTTCATTGCCATCTATATCCAAATGGCTGAGATCATTGGCATTTCCCTTTATCTTAATTTGGTTTCCTTTATCCAGGAAGAGCGGATACTCTACATTCCCGTTTATCAGGAGTACAGTTGCTGTGAGCGTATCGATTACTGTCGAATCTACGTTGAGATTGTAATTAAACTTACCTTCTTGTGCATAAATGGTATCTATGCGATCATATAGAGCGTCTGTTCCATATAAGTAGAGTGTGTCGTTAGTCAGTCCCTTAAGTTCACCTTCCAGACTGATTTGGGTGCTGTTGCTTTTACAGGCAAACAGGCCAAACACGGTAATAAATAGAATCCCTATCTTTCTCATTCTTATTTCTTTTCTGCGAAAGTAAGGGTTTTGTAGATAAAAAAAAAGAATTGCCCGCCATTTATGTGGCGGACAACTCCTTTTTTATATTTTTCTCAATAAAGTCTCGCTTATTTTACGATGTTCATGAAATCAGAATTCGTATAATATTTAGCGAACTCAAGGTCTGTAGCAGCTTTCTTAGCCAAAGCCGGGTTCTTAGCTACAGCGCTCTTCAAGCTGCTTGTCAGCATAGAAGTGTTGTTAGTTCTTGCACCCAGAACAGCCATCAGATAGTCTGTGTAAGCATCCGGAGTTGAGATACCAGCCAAAGTGTTTTTAGCTTTGTTGTAGTCCTTAGCCAGGATCTGTGCCAAAGCAGCACTGTTTGTTTTAGTGTCTCCAAATGCGTTTACTGCTCTTTCGTATTGTCCCTGAGCTACGTACAGGTTACCCAATGTTTCGTTCAGTTCTTTAGCACCGGCAGCTTTACCTAAGTAAGACTCAGCAGCAGCTTTGTCACCCTTAGCCAGAGCGATCAAACCTAAGTTCATATTTACTTCAGGAGCAGCTTTAATGCTTTCTGCCTTTTTCACGTATGATTGAGCCTTGTCCAAATCACCTGCTTGATAAGCCAGTTTACCCAAGTTGTTGAATGCACGGTAGTCATTCGGGAACTGCTGAGAAGCTTTTGTATAGATGTCAGCCTTCTTAGCCGGGTCGTTAGTCAGTGTAGCAGCATACAGGATTTCTTCCAGATTCAACTGTTTCGGATCTGTTGCAGCCAGATTAGCGATTTCTTCATCAGACTTACCGATGATTTCATAGTTCAAAGTCAAACGAGAACGACGCAACTGCGGCAGGATTTCGTCAGCCAAAGTTTTGTATACAGAAGAGATGTTTTTGATTTCTGTCTCTCTTTGTTCCGGATCCTGATACATAGACAGAACACGAAGAATCAGTTCTTTATCCTGAATGTTTGATTTAGAAACCAGTTCCTGGAAACCTTCCCAGTCCTGAGCAGTATATTTAGCATCAACCGGAACTTCGATTTTAGCTTTCTTCAGGTCTTTATTGATCAGTTTAGTAGTGTTACCTTCACGATTCTCAGCCAAACCTGTGTTCAGTTTCACACCACCATCAGGAGAAGCATAAGCAGAAATTTCGATATTGCTGATCTTTTTGTTTTCTGCGTCGTTTACGTTAGCAACTTCCTTGTTGAATTCTTTAGCGGTTTTCAGTTCGCTTGAACGGATGTTAGCCTGTTGGATAAGGAACATGATGTTAGCGTTGTGTGCTTCTTTGATGATACGTTGGAAAGCGTCGTCACCCAAAGCCGGATTAGCGCTGCTCAAAGTATTGTTAATCAATTCAGAAGTAGAGATCACACCGTCTGCAATCTTCACTGCAGGGATAGCGATTGTTTTCTTTCCAACTTTTGCGTTGAATTCAAGGTACAGTTCAGACTTAGCCATTTCAGGAACATAGTCGAATGTAGTTTTCATCGTGTAATTACCACCCATCTTGTAAGAGATAGTCTGGTCATTACCTTCTACCTTTTCACCCTGGAATACAGCAGGCTGTCCTTTCACTTGTCCACCTTCCCATTTCAGGACCGGAGTTACTTCAACAACTGCGTTCTTTTTGAAATACTTTTCAGGGAACTTTCCGTTGATAGTCACAGGAACTTTACCACCTACAGCTTCCAGTACCTGAGGAGTCGTAGTGAAGTAATCAGATGACAGTGCACCCATTTTGTTGCTACATGATGACAATGCAACAACCAATGCCATAAGTAAAGGCAAATACAACTTCTTGATCATTTTAGGTATAAATTAAATGTTTGTAATTGAAATTTTGTCTATTCAATATGCATCTGTGGATTGTCCATAAATGCCACGCAAAGATATTAATTCTTATACATTTAGGCAAATACACCCTTAATTTTATTATAATTTAATGAAAACTGTCGCATTCCCGAGCTGTTCAACACTATTTCTCTCTTTAAATAACGTCAAATCAGACTTTATTGTTTATTGAAATGCCTTTTTTCTTGCCGATATTTGATGTTGCGCGGATGGTGTTCTATGATTTCACTTCGCAGCATATTACGGTCGATATGTGTGTAAATCTCGGTGGTCGAAATTGATTCATGTCCGAGCATGCATTGAATAGCTCTCAGGTTGGCGCCTCCTTCAAGAAGGTGTGTTGCGAAAGAATGCCGGAATGTGTGTGGACTGATGTTTTTGGTGATACCTGCCATATCGGCCAGTTCTTTGATAAGATGAAAGATCATGATACGTGATAGGTGGGTTCCCCGTCTGCTTAAAAATAGATAATCCTCATAATCTTTTTTTATGTTAATCCGGTTTCGATCCATGAAATAGTATTTTATTTCCTGAATGGCTCTGGGGGAGATGGGCACCAATCGTTGTTTACTACCTTTTCCTTCTACTTTAATGAATCCTTCATTAAAATAAAGATCTGATAGTTTTAAGTTGGTTAATTCCGAAACCCGTAAGCCACAGCTATAGAGTGTTTCCAATATTGCCCGATTTCGCTGTCCTTCATTTTTGCTCAGATCTACTGTTGAGATAATACGGTCTATTTCCTCTACAGTCAATACTTCCGGTAGTTTAAAACCAATCTTGGGACCTTCCAGTAATTCACTCGGATCAGCTTCTATATAATCGGCCATTATCAGAAAATGGAAGAAAGACTTGACGCCGGAAATGATGCGTGCCTGTGATCGGGCATGGATACCGATATCATGCAGTCCGGCTGCAAAACGCTGAAGGTCTTTCAGGCTGATTTCCAGTATATCCACACCTTCGGCCGATAAAAAGTTCAATAGTTTATCCAAATCCGTCAAATAAGCATCCAATGTGTTTTTGGATAATGACTTTTCCAGTTTCAAATACTGTTGGTACTTTTTGATAATCAACCCTTGCTCATCCTTCTTTTTTGTTTTTTCGTCTAATTTCATTTCTTTTTTCTACCTTTGCATCTTGAAATATTGTTCTCGAAGACAAAGGTATTAAAAATAGCAGGATTGTGTTATGAGGATACAAATTATTAATGGTCCCAATATTAATCTTTTGGGCAAGCGTGAACCTTCTATATATGGAAGCGTTACATTTGAAGAGTATTTGGGTGAGCTTCGTAAAAAATATCCCGATGTGGAGTTGGGTTATTTCCAGTCGAACGTTGAAGGAGAAATGATAGATAAAATTCAGCAGACCGGTTTCGATGTGGATGGAATTGTTTTGAATGCAGGAGCCTATACGCACACTTCCATTGCTTTGCAGGATGCCATCCGTTCCGTTCCCTCTCCTGTGATTGAGGTTCATATTTCCAATGTTCATGCCCGCGAATCGTTCCGTCATGTTTCTATGATTGCTTGTGCCTGTAAAGGTGTGATTTGTGGATTTGGATTGAACTCATATCGTCTGGCACTTGAGGCTTTATTAGATAAATAGGTATAAATATAAATTAGGTAGATAGATTATGTTGCTGAAACAGACTAAAATCGTAGCTTCCATCTCAGACAGACGTTGCGATGTAGATTTTATAAAAGAGTTGTTTGATGCAGGGATGAATGTGGTTCGTATGAACACAGCTCACGCCAGTCGTGAAGGGTTTGAAGCGTTGATTGCCAATGTTCGTACCGTGTCCAATCGCATCGCTATCCTTATGGATACTAAAGGCCCGGAGGTACGTACCACTGCCAATGCGGAACCAATACTTTATCAGATTGGTGAGAAGGTTAAAATTGTGGGGGATCCCGAACGTGAGACTACCCGTGAATGTATTGCCGTTTCTTATCCGAACTTCGTACACGATCTGAATATAGGTGGGACTATTTTGATTGACGATGGTGATCTTGAGTTGCGGGTTATTGATAAAACGTCCGAATATTTACTTTGTGAGGTGCAGAATGAAGCAACTTTGGGGAGTCGTAAGAGTGTAAATGTTCCCGGAGTTCGTATCAACTTGCCTTCTCTGACTGAAAAAGATCGTAATAACATTCTTTATGCAATAGAAAAAGATATTGATTTCATAGCACATTCTTTTGTACGTAACCGTCAGGATGTGCTTGATATTCGTGAAATTCTGGATGCACACAACAGTGATATCCGTATTATTGCTAAGATAGAGAATCAAGAAGGTGTAGATAACATCGATGAGATTCTGGAAGTTGCTGATGGAGTGATGGTAGCTCGCGGTGACTTGGGTATTGAAGTTCCACAGGAACGTATCCCGGGTATTCAGCGTACATTGATCCGTAAATGTATTCTTGCCAAGAAGCCGGTAATCGTAGCTACACAGATGTTACATACGATGATAAATAATCCGCGTCCGACTCGTGCTGAAGTAACCGATATTGCCAATGCTATCTATTATCGTACAGATGCTTTGATGTTGAGTGGTGAAACTGCGTATGGTAAATATCCGGTGGAGGCTGTGAAAACCATGACTAAGATTGCTGCGCAGGCTGAAAAAGACAAATTGGAAGAAAATGATATCCGTATTCCTCTGGATGAGAATAGTAATGACGTGACTGCTTTCCTTGCCAAACAGGCTGTAAAAGCAACTACTAAACTAAAAATACGCGCTATCATTACTGATAGCTATCAAGGGCGCACTGCACGTAATCTGGCTGCTTTCCGTGGTAAATATCCGGTGCTTGCCATTTGCTATAAAGAGAAAACGATGCGTCACCTGGCACTCTCTTATGGAGTGGAGGCAATCTACATGCCTGAGTTGGCCAACGGACAGGAGTATTATTTTGCCGCTCTGCGTCGTTTATTGAAAGAAGGACGTTTACATCCTACTGATATGGTGGGTTATCTGAGTAGCGGTAAAGCCGGGACACAGACCTCTTTCCTTGAGATCAATGTTGTGGAAGATGCTTTGAAGCATGCCGGTGACAGTGTATTGCCTAATAGCAACCGTTATCTGTAGGATGAGATGAAAGAGACCGATCTTTTAGACGAATATATCCTAAAGCATATCGATGAAGAAGGTGAATACCTGAAAGCTCTTTACCGGGATACGCATGTCAAGCTTCTGCGTCCCCGTATGGCTTCCGGTCATCTGCAGGGGCGTATGTTGAAGATGTTTGTTCGTATGATACGGCCTCGCCAGATATTAGAAATAGGAACTTATAGTGGTTATTCCGCCCTTTGCTTGGCCGAAGGACTTGAGGAGGGTGGAATGCTTCATACATTTGAGATAAATGACGAACAGGAAGACTTTACCCGTCCCTGGCTCGAAAATTCAGCTTATGCTGATAAAATTAAATTCTACATTGGAGATGCTCTCCAATTGATACCTGCATTGGGAGTTACGTTTGACCTTGCTTTTGTGGATGGCGATAAACGTAAGTATATTGAATATTATGAGATGACTCTTGCACATCTTTCTCCCGGAGGATATATCATAGCCGATAACACTTTATGGGATGGTCATGTGCTGGAAGAGCCCCATAGCAACGACTATCAGACCATAGGTATTAAGGCTTTCAACGAATTGGTGGCACATGATGAACGAGTGGAGAAAGTAATCCTCCCTTTGCGTGATGGACTGACCATTATTCGTAAGAAGTGAGATGTGTATTAGTTGATTATTCTTTAGCATTGGAAAAATAATTCAATAATGAAGATTAAAAATAGTACATATTTTATCTGTCAAACGATATATTTCTCTAATTTTGTGTTCTATTGTAACAAGTACTAATTGCTTGTTTGATAAAATAATTACGTAGTAAGTTTATGGAGACAACGAGACAGAATAAGATAGCCCGTCTGTTACAGAAGGAACTCAGTGAGATTTTTCTGTTGCAGACCAAAGCCATGCCCGGTGTGTTGGTATCAGTCAGTGCTGTACGTATCAGCCCTGATATGAGCATTGCCCGCGTATATTTAAGCGTCTTCCCTTCTGATAAAAGCGAAGAAATGGTAAAGAATATCAATAATAATATGAAGTCCATCCGTTTCGAACTCGGTACCCGTGTTCGTCATCAGTTGCGCATTATCCCCGAATTGAAATTTTTTGTGGACGATTCGCTGGACTACATTGAAAAGATAGATGCCTTGTTGAAGTGAATCTTCCCTTCTACATAGCCCGGCGATATCTTTTCTCAAAGAAGAAACACAATGCCATTAATATCATTTCGGCTATTTCCGTGTGTGGAGTAGCATTGGCTACGATGGCAATGGTGTGTACACTTTCCGTATTCAATGGTTTTCAGGATACAGTAGCCGATCTGTTTACTGTGTTTGATCCGGAACTGAAAGTGACGATTGCCGAAGGGAAAGTTTTCGATGCACAGGACCCGCGTATTCAGGCTATCCGGCAGATGCCGGAAGTAGATGTGTTGACTGAAACACTTGAAGAGAATGCGATGGTGCAATATAAGGATCGTCAAACAATGGCTGTTATAAAGGGAGTACAAGATAATTTTGAGCAGTTGACTGCGATAGATAGTATCCTTTATGGAGCAGGCGAGTTTTTGTTGAACGATTCTGTTGTGGATTATGGAGTGATGGGGATTGAGCTTGTCTCTACATTGGGGACCGGAATCAGGTTTGTCGATCCTTTGCAGGTATATATTCCTAAAAGGAATGGAAAGGTTAATCTTGCAAATCCGGCTGCTTCCTTTAATATGGATTATTTGTATTCGCCCGGTGTAGTGTTTGTAGTCAATCAGCAGAAGTATGACGGACAGTATATTCTCACTTCGTTGGATTTTGCCCGGCGTTTGCTTGATTATACTACCGAAGTGTCTGCAATAGAACTGAAACTAAAGCCGGGATCTAATATTTCTGTAGTGAAAGAAAAGATCGGGAAGGCGTTAGGAGATGGTTTTGTTATTCGTAACCGTTACGAGCAGCAGGAGGATGTGTTTCGCATCATGGAGATAGAGAAATTGGTTTCGTATTTGTTTCTTACCTTTATTCTCGTGATCGCCTGTTTCAATGTGATAGGTTCGCTGTCGATGCTTATTCTGGATAAAAAGGAAGATGTGAATACACTTCGTAAATTGGGAGCTGACGATCGGCTTGTTTCGCGTATTTTTCTTTTCGAAGGATGCATGATTTCCTTTTATGGAGCTATAATCGGGATTATACTCGGCTTAGTTCTATGTTGGGTTCAGATGGCCTACGGGATAGTTTCATTGGGTGGAGGTAATGCTGCAGGTAATTTTGTAGTTGATTCCTATCCGGTCAGTGTTCATTTGGGGGATGTCATCGTGATATTTATTACCGTATTTACTGTCGGATTTTTATCTGTCTGGTATCCGGTAAGGTATTTGAGTAAACGTTTACTGAAAATGTAGAGAACATTTTGATCGATTAAATTGTTCTATTAGTCGATTTCCATTTTTTATTTTTATAGAAATGTTTATTTTTGATTTATTAATGAAAATCATCATGTTTATATATAGTGTTAATAGTATCTCTGTGAAGAGAGAATTGTTATGTAAGTGTAATACCTCTCTATGAAAGAAAGTTTCGTTTTTCATAAAAACTGATGATTGGCGCTGTTCTGTCCCAACGGGGAAGAGCAGCGCTACTTCATTTATAATGAAAGGAATAATGTGTAAAGCTTGATGTTTTTTCTTAGAAACTTCAAAGCATCGGATATGTGGTGTTCCACTGTTCTTTCCGATATTTGAAGTTTTTCTGCAATTTCACGATAAGAAAGTTCTTCGTCCCTGCTCAGACGGAACACTTCCTGTTGCCGGGGTGGTAACATTGAAATTAGTGATTCGATATGTGTCCGTAGATTGGCTGCATCCAGTTCTTCTTCTATATCATATGATTCTTCTACTGCTTCTATCACTGACAGTTGGTAGAAAGCTTCGTTCAGATTCTTGCGGGAGCGGTTAAAAACAAGGTTACGCATGGTGATGAACAGATATCCTGCAAAGTTTTGTTCTTCATCCAGGGACTCTCTGCTCTCCCAGATTTTAATGAAAACCTCTTGAACGATTTCTTCCACATCAACCAAAGAAGTGACATAAAGTCGCGTAAAGTTGTAAACCTTAGCCCAATAAGAGTGGTACAAGAATGCAAAGGCAGCTTTATCATTGCGGGTTTTTAGTTTAATAATTGCTTCTTTTTCGTTCATTAAGAGTTACGTTTGGATTACAAATATAGCATACTCAATTTATAAAACAGAAAAAAAGCGGAAAACATATAGGGGGGAATTTTATAAATTGTGTATTTATGGATAGATTTATAAATATAACTTGGGCTTTTGGAAAGAAATATAAAGAATATGAAGATTTCTAATAAATACGATCGGCTTGTCCGCAAATTGATTGCCGGTAAGTCTTCTCCGGGAGAAGTAGAAGAGCTGGCGCACTGGAATGTTGTGGAGACAAAGATGAAAAAACAATTTGATGCTGCAAGGAATATAGTGGATGATACTGCTGTTGAAAGTAGGATTTGGAATAAGATTGATTCCAAATGTCAGACTCCTTTTGAACGTAAGCAACGGCCCCAGCTCAGGTACTTGAAGATTGCTCTCGCTGCATGTATTACAGTGTTATTGGTTGTTGGGGGAAGTATCTTCTTTTTTAATGAGGAGCCTGTCACTTCGCAACATGCCATTGAGTATACTGAGGTTGTCTCTTCAAATAGCAGGTTGTACGTGCTTCCCGATAGTTCAAGGGTTTGGATGCAAGCCGGAAGTCGAATCCGTTTTTCACAGGATTTTATGGATCAACGGGAAGTATGGTTGGAGGGAGAGTCTACTTTTGAGGTAACCAAACGTAAGGGACGTAATTTTAAGGTATATATTGATCAGGCATTTGTAGAAGTCAAAGGGACGGTTTTTCGTGTTCAGTCCACCCGGCAGTATGGTGCGGAAGTGACTCTTTTCAGTGGAAAGGTTGATTTCAACGCTAAGGTTTCGCAGAGGAAGATTGAAATGAAACCTTTGCAACAGATTATTTTTCATCCCGAAAAGGATGAAGTGATATTAAAGAATATAGGTAATATCAGTTGGGATGAGGGACGTTACAAATTTGTCGACATGCGTATGGATGATTTGATAGAAGCCATTCATGATATTTACCACATTCCGGTAGAGCTCGACGAGAAAGTATCCCGAAATGACTTATTCACAGGCTATATGCGTTATGATGACCCCGCATCTAAAGTCATCGAAAAGATTTGTATCAATATGAATTTGAAATTTAGAAAAGAAACACAGAAAATCATTATTTATAAATAATCGCTTTTTATCAATCACTAATTAATCGTATAATCAAAAAAATGAAAGACATGAGACAATGTTTTAGCGTCTGTAACAGGCGTTTTCTGGCAGGCGTAATTATGTTTATGCTCCTGTATCCTATGTCCGTTTTTGCCGTGCAGGGACAGATAGCCGTGCAGGGAAAGGCAATGAGCATTAAACAGGCTATCCAGGTTATTGAAAAGAACAGTAAATATACGTTCTTTTACAAGGCAGCCGATTTGGGTAATGCAAAGATTCGTGACATCAATTGTGAAGGCTCCATAGAGGAGGTACTGAATGTGCTGTTTAAAGACAGTGGTATCAGCTATGTCATCAAGGGCAATGAAGTTATTCTGAAGAGTGCTCCGGAGGTCGTTTCCACACCACAGCAGAGTAATAAGATCGTTGTAAAAGGTAATATCAGGGATAACCTGGGAGAGGCGATTATTGGTGCTACCATTATGGAAAAAAACAATGCCCAGAATGGTACGATCAGTAATGTAGAGGGAAATTTCTCTTTGTCGGTAAATCCGGGTGCTGTTATCGTTATCTCTTATATCGGTTATGTAACACAAGAAGTGAAAGCTGTAGCCGGTGTTCCCTTGAAGATAGTGCTGAAAGATGACTCTCGTACCTTAGACGAAGTAGTGGTAGTCGGTTTCGGTTCACAAAAGAAAGCAAACCTGACAGGTGCTGTTTCATCTATCAAAATGGATGAGATTATCGGGGACCGTCCTATTATGACAGCTTCCGATGCATTGCAAGGTACGGTTCCGGGACTGCTGGTATCTAATAGCGGGAATGCACCGGGTAGCGGAAAGTCATTCCAACTGCGTGGTGCCTATTCAGTAGGTATCAAGAATAGCGACGGAAGCTATGGTGCCAATGTCGCGCCTCTTATCTTGATTGATAACGTGGAAGGTAGCCTCGATATGTTGAATCCGGAAGATATCGAAACGGTGACGGTACTGAAAGATGCTGCTTCGGCAGCTATTTATGGTGCTCGTGCGGCCGGTGGTGTGGTTCTGGTGACTACTAAGCGTCCGAAAGAAGCTACGGCTTTCCGCCTGAACTATAACAATAATTTCGGTTTTGCTACTGCAATGAATTTGCCGAAGCAAGCATCGTTAATGGATTACCTGCAGGCTTATCAGGATGGAGGATATTCTGATGCTTATTGGTCTTATGGTTCACCCAGTGTTTCAAAATGGAAGGAATACCTGACACAGTACAGGCAGGATCCTTCATCTATCAAAACTGTAGGTGATGGTATTTTTGCCGATACGGACGGAGCCTTGTATTATCTGAACGAACATGATCCATATAAGAATTTTATGGAGACCAGTTTCCAGATGAATCATAATCTTTCTGTATCCGGCGGTACAGATAAGTTGCGTTACCGTATGTCAGCCGGATATGTATCTACGGACGGTGTTTTGATTACCGATAAAGATACGTATGAACGTCTGAATATCAATTCTTATATTTCTGCTGATATTACCAAATGGTTTACTCAGGAACTGACAATGAGCTATGCGCGTACCAATCAGTCACAACCGAGTTCCGGTCTGGGAAGCATGTTCGGTAGTAATCAGGTTTCTTATCAACCGGAAGGTAATATGCCTGCGGATGTTTGTTCTACAATCTCTCAGGATTTGCCTTTCAATACACCGCGCAATCAGGTGCTGTTGGCGAATAAATGGAAAAAGTCATATGACAATCCGCGTGTTTTCGTGAAATCTATTTTGAAGCCATTCAAAGGCTTTGAAGGGGTATTTGAATACACGTTTGACAAAAACATGTATGACTATAATTTCTATACCGGAAAAACTCAGTATACAGACATACAGGGAGGTAACAACATCTGGAATGCAGCAAAAGATTATTTGCAGAAAGAAAAACAGTTCACCGACTATAATGCCTTCAATATTTATGGTACATATAAGTTTGATATTAAGAAAGACCACCATTTTAGCGTAATGGCCGGTTTCAACCAGGAGTCTAAATATACTGAAGGAGTAAATGTATTGTCTTACAATCAAGCTGTTATCGAAGTACCGGCATTAGGTTCGGGTACTGGTGACCTGAAAGCGACAGACAGCTATAATGAATATTCTGTTCGTGGCGGATTCTTCCGGGTTAATTATAACTACATGGATAAATATTTGCTGGAGGTGAACGGGCGTTATGACGGATCATCCAAATTCCCGAAAGATTCCCGTTTCGGTTTCTTCCCGTCTGTATCTTTGGGATGGAACGTGGCTCAGGAAAAGTTTATGGAGGTTACACGCAATTATATTGATGGTCTGAAGATTCGTGCATCTTATGGTGTGATCGGCAACCAGAATGTAGTGAACTATGCATATTTCCCGACTATGAGTGTTAGTAACAAGTATAACGGCTGGTTGTCAGGCGGTGATTATGTAACTGCCATTAACTCTTTGCCGAATCTGGTAAGTACAAGCTTTACCTGGGAGAAAGTAGCGACTACTGATATCGGTTTGGATCTGAACATGTTTGGCAATCGTCTGAATGCCGTGTTCGATTGGTATCAGCGTGACACAAAAGGAATGTTGGCACCGGGTATGCAACTTCCTGCTGTTGTGGGTGCAAGTTCTCCTTTCCAGAATACAGCTGATATGCGTACCCGTGGTTGGGAGCTGGCTGTGAACTGGAGAGATCGTATCGGTACATTTAATTATCGTGTCGGATTCAACCTTTCTGACAGCTACTCTGAAATCACTAAGTACGATGATAATGCTGCTTCTAAATTGCTGAGTAATTTCTATCCGGGACAAAGACTGGGTGAGATCTGGGGATATGAAGTAGACGGATTCTATACAGTAGATGATTTTGTAGATACCAACAGCTGGAAACTTAAAGACGGGGTAGCCTCTATTAAAGGTGTCAGCCCGCGTCCCGGTGACCTGAAATTCAAGAATCTCCGTGATGACGATAAGAGTACGAACCAGATCGACAGCGGAGACGGTACATTGGATAATCCCGGTGACCAGAAAGTAATAGGTAATAGCCTGCCTAAATACCTGTATGGTATTACTCTCGGTGCCAATTATAAAGGTTTCGACCTGAATATTATGATGCAGGGTACCGGTCAACGTGATGCATGGATTGCCAACAACCTGGTATTCCCGATGTATATTTACTCAGTGAATGATATCAAGTACCAACCGCTATTTGACGGTCTGACCGACTACTGGAAACCGGTAGATGCTGCCAATGGAGATTATACTGCTGTAAATCCGAATGCAAAATATCCACGTATGTACGGACAGAATCCGACAGTTGGCTCCAACTATGGACGTAAGACAGACAGATACTTATCTAACGCCGCTTACTTCCGCATCAAGAACGTTACTTTGTCGTATACTGTTCCTAAAACATGGATATCCCGAATCGGCTTGAATCAGTTGAAGGGTTTTGTCAGTGTAGAGAATCTGGCAACTTTCTCTTCATTGCCTTCAGGTATCGATCCTGAAACCTTGAGCTGGAACTATCCGGCATTCCGTACCGTTTCGTTCGGTATCAACTTTACATTATAAACGCATAACCAAGAATTAAAAATGAAAAAGATATATCTATCATTGGCTATTTTAGCCGGAATCGGACTGGTCGGATGTAATGACAGCTTTTTGGAGCATGCGCCTGTCACCAGTCTGACAGAGAATAACGCTTTCAAATCTTACGATAACTTTAAGTCGTTTGCATGGCCCTGCTATGAGATATTCAAAGACAATAATATAGCCAATACTATCAACGGAACCGGGCAAGGATCTTGTTATGCAGGTGATATGAATGCCGGATACTTGGAGAGTCGTGCCAATGAGTCAGGTAATGACTATGCTTTCGGAAGGGTGCAGAGTGTGGCTTCGGGCAATGGTTGGGGATTTTCCGGCACATTCCGTCGTGCTAACATCTTGCTTGCCAATATCGATAAGTCAGAAATGACTGATGCTGAAAAAGACCATTGGCGTGCGGTGGGATATTTCTTCCACTCATATTGGTACATGGAGCTTATCAACCGTTTCGGGGCAGTACCTTGGGTCAATACAGTTCTTAACGAAAGTTCTCCCGAAGCTTACGGCCCCCGTGTTGACCGCGAGATTGTAGCAGACTCCGTATTGAATCGTTTGAAATGGGCTGAAGCGAATATCGGGGATTTTGAGAAACAAGACGGTGCGAATACCATCAATCGTGATTGTATTCGTGCAGCTATCTCACGATTTACGTTGCGTGAAGCCACTTGGCGCAAATATCACGGAATGGAGGGTGCCCAGAAGTTCTTTGACGAATGTATCCGGGTGTCTCGCCTGTTGATGAATGATTATCCTACTCTTTACTACGGAACAGACGGTCAGCCTGCAGCCGGATATGGGGAGATGTGGACTACAGAAGATTTGGGCAAAGTGCCGGGAGTCATTCTGTACATGGAGTTTGTTCAGGACATCAAGATGGCCAACTTCAGTGCATTGGAACACATGGATAGCCATAATGTGGAGATGAACCAGCATACAGTTGATCTTTATCTGTGTAAGGACGGTAAGCCGATTGCTACTTCTGAGAACTATCATGGAGACAAAACGCCATACGCTACTTTCCGCGACCGTGATCCGCGTTTATATCACGTGGTGATGCCTCCGTATAAAGTAAAAGCAAAGGCTAAGACGAAAGATGATCCCAGAACATGGGATTATACCGATGACCCTGCCGACCGTGAATACATTGACATAATGGGACCTAACGAATCGTGTGATAACCCCGGTATCGGCATGAAACGTCTGCCCGGACAGAATTGGGCAGCCTCACTGGTTCCTTCTTCACCCAACTTTATGGGAGGTATCGGAGCTACAGGTTTCGTGAGAAGCCGTTCGGGATATTACTTCTGGAAGAACTGGAGCAACTGGGAAACGAACCGAAATGGAGGTATCACTCTGAACACATCGGATAAACCTATCTTCAAAATAGAAGAGGTATTGCTGAATTATGCTGAGGCCATGTGCGAGACAGGACAGTTCACTCAGGCAGTGGCCGACGAGTCTATCAATAAACTACGTAAACGTGCCGGTGTGGCAGATATGAAGGTTGCCGAGATCAACGATAGCTTTGACCCGAATCGTGGCCGCTATTACCCGAAAGGTAATGAACAAGGTGTTCTAGTAGATCCTGTTTTGTGGGAAGTCCGTCGTGAACGTATTATCGAGTTAATGGGTGAAGGCTTCGGATTCTATGACATCCGTCGTTGGAGAATGGCTCCCTGGTTCCTCAATCGTCAGCTCAAAGGAATGTGGATGACGAAAGATAAGTTCAGACATGGTGCCCAGTTCTTGCTGGATGAAACGACCGGCGGACCGGATCCTGCCGACGGAGCCATGACAGAAGGATATATCTATCTGCAACCCGACCCTATCAAAGCAGGCGAAGGCTGGCAGGAGAGATATTATCTTTATGAAGTTCCCAGCCAGGAGATTATTCTGAATCCTGCACTTGCACCTAACAACCCGGGATGGGAGTAATTGAAGCGGAATATAAATGAACCAAACTCACCATAGATTACACAGATTAACACAGATTCTTTAATTTAACTCTCAGTGAAATAAATTATTAATCTGTGAAAATCCGTGTAATCTGTGGTGAATAAAACTCGAAATAAACCCAACGAATGAACCATAAAATCATTTATAGCAGTGCATTGCTTGTCGGGCTGGGTGGCTCGCAAGCATTTGCCCATAAAGAGAAGGCACATAACCCTCAAAAACCGAATATCATCTTTATCATGTGCGATGACATGGGGTACGGAGATTTGGGTTGCTACGGACAGCCATACATCAGTACGCCCAACATCGACAACATGGCCCGTGAAGGTATGCGCTTTACGCAAGCC
This sequence comes from Bacteroides fragilis, assembly GCF_019583405.1. Lineage (GTDB taxonomy): Bacteria > Bacteroidota > Bacteroidia > Bacteroidales > Bacteroidaceae > Bacteroides > Bacteroides fragilis_B. Next base: position 57,561 of record NZ_SZUU01000008.1, read on the forward strand.
TATGCCGGAAGTCCGGTGAGCGCACCTTCGCGTGCCTCGTTGATGACCGGACAGCATACCGGACATTGCGAAGTCCGTGGTAATAAAGAGTATTGGACTCAAGCATCTACGGTGATGTATGGCGATAATAAAGAGTTTTCGGTTGTCGGACAACACCCTTATGATCCGGAACATATCATTCTGCCTGAGATCATGAAAGATAACGGATATACTACCGGCATGTTTGGCAAATGGGCAGGGGGGTACGAAGGTTCTGTGTCCACTCCCGATAAAAGGGGGATCGATGAATATTATGGATATATCTGTCAATTTCAGGCCCACCTCTATTATCCCAATTTCCTGAACCGTTATAGCCCGTCGTTGGGCGATACGGGTGTCGTACGTGTTGTGATGGAAGAGAATATCAAATATCCGATGTACGGTCCCGATTATCATAAACGTACTCAATACTCAGCCGATTTGATTCATCAGAAAGCGATGGAATGGATCGATAAACAGAATGAAGATCAACCTTTTTTCGGTGTTTTCACCTATACTTTGCCTCACGCAGAACTGGTGCAGCCGGAAGACTCTATTCTGAACCATTACAAGACACAGTTTACTGATGATAAAGCTTTTGGTGGTCAGAAGGGGTCCCGATATAATGCTATCACCCATGTACATGCACAGTTTGCAGGTATGATCACCCGTTTGGACCATTATGTGGGTGAGGTCCTGAAGAAGTTAGAAGAGAAAGGATTGGATAAAAATACGATTGTCATCTTTACCAGTGATAATGGTCCCCACGAGGAAGGCGGGGCCGATCCCACTTTCTTCGGACGTGACGGGAAGTTGCGTGGCTTGAAACGCCAGTGTTACGAGGGTGGTATCCGTGTTCCGTTTATTGTTCGTTGGCCCGGTCAGGTTGCTGCCGGAACAGTGAATGATCACCAATGTGCTTTTTACGACATCATGCCTACCTTGTGTGATTTGACGGGTGTGAAGAATTTCCCGAAAAAATATGTGAATAAGAAGAAAGAATCTGATTATTTTGATGGCATTTCTTTTGCCCGGACTCTGTTGGGTAAGAAGAACCAGAAGAAACATGATTTTCTCTATTGGGAATTTAATGAAACGAACCAGATAGGTGTACGCATGGGAGATTGGAAAATGGTTGTTAAGAAAGGTATTCCTTTTCTTTATAATTTGGCAACAGATATCCATGAAGACCATAATGTAGCTGCCGAGAATCCGGATATTGTAAAGAAAATGGTTGGAATTATCCACCGGCAACATACGGAAAATCCGAATTTCAAGGTTACGTTACCTGCCGTGATGTAGATCTCTTATACAAATAAACGATTGGCGCTGTCCCTATTCACATTGGAGAGGAGGGGCAGCGCTTTTTTGGTTTGATAGCTAAAATTGCTGTTTAGTGTCAGAATGTTTGCTATTCTATCTTTTTACTGACACGTGCTTTGGGAAAATAGGATGAAATAGAGACGGTTTTATCGAAAATTCTTTTTCGGATCATTTCCTACCGGGAGATTATGGAAGAGGTGCTTAACTTCGTACCGGCAAAGAACTAACTTCCTGTCGGCAAAGAATTAACTTCTTGGGAACAGGAAGTTAACTTCGTATTAAACAAGAAGTTTGTTTACTGACGCAAATATGTTTTTTCCTTCTCGAAACATCCCTTAATTCAGGGAAAAGAGCTGTTTCTCTTCTATAACATAGTTTGAAGAATTTTTTTTTAAAACGTCATTCTGAACGTTTACGAGGATTTTTGGTCTTTCCTGAATAGCAAATGTCCTTTTCGTCTTGTCCTTATGGTGGCATTTTACTGTATTTTCTTACTTTCTGACTTTCCGGAAAATACGATTCCTGCGTTTTTTACTCTCTCCTTGTTTCCAAGGCGCAAAGAATTGATTCTAAGGAGTTTCAAAATACATTTTGACAGAATGGTAAAAGAGGATTATAGATTTTATTATTTGAATATTCTTTTTATTGCAACCTTCTCTTAGAGGTTTACGTCTAATCTCTAAGATCGGGCGGTAGAGCAAACAACCGGTTCATTTTTTGCCCTTACAATCATCGAATGCTTTGTATTTTGATAAACAACAAAACTATAATTGATAAAACTATGAATTACAAATTGATTTACCTATGGCTTGTCTGCCTGTCTTTTTCATTGAGTGTAGCAGCGCAACACAACACGACTATACGAGGAACCATAGTTGATGAACGGAGCGAAGCGATGCCCGGTGCTGTTATAGCATGTTTCCGGAAAAGCGATAATCAGATGCTTCATGCTACAACGAGTAATGCGGAAGGTCGGTTCTCTCTTTCCATTGATTGGGAAAAAGAGTTGCTTCGTATCTCCTTTCTCGGTTATGAGGATGTTGAAATTACAGATGGGGACAGTGATCCGCTATCTATAGTGCTGAAACCGTTAAGCGTTGAGCTTGGTGAGGTAGTGGTGAAAGCCAGGTCAATAGTGACTCAGAAGAGCGATCGGTTGGTGTTTTCTATTGCTAACGTTAATATAACTAAAGGTAACAATGCGATGGGAGTGCTTCGATTCACTCCTTTAATGAGGGTGGAGAATAATAATCTGTCTATGATTGGCAAAGATGGTGTGACCCTTTATGTTAATGGAAAGAAAAGTAATATCTCTCCCAATGCTGTCAGTGGGTATTTGCAGAGTCTTCCGGCAGATAAAATAGATAAAATAGAAGTGATAACAGATCCGGGCAGTAGTTTCCGAACCGATGGGAATGAAGGCATTATTAATATTGTATTCAAGAAGGACGAAAGCCAAGGTCTGAAAGGGACTCTGTCCATCGGTGATAGCCAGCGGCACTATAACTCGTATGATGGTAATCTGTACCTGGATTATCAGAAAAAGAAGTTTGCTTTTTCTGCGAGCGTTTACGGAGAGAATAACAAATCTTATGATCGGACAGATGCCCAGTACTCCTATTTCAGTGATAATCGTTACAATGGTATCAGCAATCGAGAAACCACTTCGACAAAGAATATAGGGACAAGTTTTACGGCCGACTATCAATTGGCAGAAGGACAGACGATTGGCGCAATGGTCGATTTTTCTTATCAAAAGAGAGATCAGGATCTTTTTACTACAACCTTGTATCGCCCATTGAATAGCTCTGTCTCCGATTCAACGATCTATTCAAGAAATTTAGGAGACCATTCTTCTCTTTTCTTTTCTTCCAATCTGAATTATCGTCTGAAAACAGATGGTAAGGGTAGTATGTTAGCGCTGGATGTTGATTATCTGTGTAGTGAGAAACGCAATCCATCTTTCTTGGATTATTCTTACGTGGAGCAGGGAAATGTGTCTGATCCTTTCATGCGATTTCAGCAAAAATCAATTGATAAATACGATACCTATTCTGCCAAGATTGAGTATACGCATGTATTTACTCCAATGAGCAAACTGAACTTCGGTGTTGAGTATTATCGTATGACTTCTGTTTCTGATTTTTATTATGCCAACTATCGGGACCAGAATTATGTGAATGACCCTCAGAAAAGTAATCTTTTTGATTTTGATGAAGATTATGTAGCTGGTTTCATTACATACAATCGGGTTTGGAGTCCTAAGTTCATCACCGTGTTGGGCGCTCGTGGCGAGTATGTTTATGATAAAGGCGTGCAGAAAACTACAGGAGAGAAGATTAGCAGACATGAGTTCGCTCCGTTACCTATGTTGGTGCTGATGTACAATATTCATCCGGAGCATCAGTTGTCATACACTTTTGCTTCACGAATGTTGCGAATCCCCTTTAATTATTACAATCCTTTTCGTTATTACGTTAGCCCAACAATTTATAAAGAGAATAATCCTGAACTTAAAACTCCGGTTGCATATATTAATTCGTTGAAATACGTACTAAAGCGACATTATATCTTTAGTTTCAGTTATGCCTACTCAAAAGACGGTGTAAACCACTTTAATATTCCGGTCGAAGGGGGGATGACCAAGCAAACTGTCGCAAACTTTGGAAAAGTACATATGTTGAATGGTGTTTTTAATTGGAATGATTCATTCTTTGATGACTATCTTTATTTCAACTTGTCTTTGGATGGTCAATACTATCGTTCATACGGGAATTTGGAAGACACAAAGATTGATGTGAGTAGCTTGTCTTATAGTGGATCGGTTGATGCCGGAGTTCTATTATCTAAACGTTATGATTGGAACTTAACAGGTACATATCGATATAGAAGCGGGATGAAAATGGCGCAGGAGAATTCAAATAAATCTTTCCGATTGAGTGTAGAGTTAAAGAAAGGATTTTCTAATGGAATATCTTTGAAAGCAGGCGTGAACTCTTTACTTCATTCAAAGCCTCGTAGATACAAAGAATATGATAACTATAGTTATAATTTACTGTCTCAAGATGCTGATTTCAGATCTTATTATATAAATGTATCTATTCCTTTCGGACGAAAGAAAGTGTCGGGTGCTAAAAGCCATTCGGGGGCTTCGGCTAATGTGAAAAATAGGATACAATGCTTATAGTTATTTTCGGTGAGGAATGTTTTATGCTGTCTATTTATTGCTAATAAAATGACTTGATAGATGAAATCTGGATGTCTATATATCTGATAATGTGCTATTTTGTATTTGTCTATGAAGGATTTCCGTTTCTGTTGCTTATTTTGTTTATATTTGCATCGTAATTTGAAGTTAAATCCTTTTTCTAATACAAATAACGAATGAATCACAGACAATTTTATGTATGGTTTCTATGCTTGTTTTTTTCTTTAGAGATAGTTGCACAAAGTGTAAGGGTTAAAGGAGTAATCTTGGATGAGCAGAATCGTCCTCTGGTAGGGGCAGTAGTGGCTTGTTTGCAGTCAGGGGACGATCGTCTACTGCGTGGGACTACTACCGATAGCGTTGGAGCTTTTAATTTGAATGTTGATTGGCAAAGTGAGTGGATACGGATTTCTTATCTTGGTTATGGGAACGTAGACTATAGATCAGCTATAGAATTGCCTTCTACCGTTGTATTGAAGCCTGCCAGTGTAGAGTTGGGCGAAGTGGTAATACAAGGTAAATCCATTATTACTCAAAAAAATGACCGTTTAATTTTTTCTATAGCTAACTCTAACCTTGTGAGAGGTAATAATACTGCTCAACTCTTACGTTTTACTCCGTTGATAGATATGCGAGATGAACGGATCAGTATGTTGGGTAAGAATGGGATGTGTCTTTATATAAATGGAAAAAAGAGTATCTTGTCAGGAGAAGCGATGCAGAGCTATTTGCGGAGCCTTCCCGCAGAAAAAATAGATCGTATTGAGTTGATTGTTAATCCGGGCAGCGAGTATCACGTTGGTACTAATGATGGTGTTTTGAATTTGATTCTGAAGAAAGACGAAAATCAAGGGTGGAAAGGAACGGTTTCATTGAATGATAAACAGGGTGTGTATAATAGCTACGATGGCAATTTATATTTGGATTATCAGAAAAATAAGTTTGCCTTGTCTATCAGTAGCTATGGTAATAAGAATCGAGAACGGTACGATCAAGAAGTCCGATATGATTATTTGAAAGATGGATTACGTAACTATGTGGATCAGACAACTCGGCTGAATCATAGATACGGGGGAACAAATGTGATAATGGATTATCAATTATCCGATAGGCAGAGAATAGGAGCGTCTGTTGATGTGTTTTATGCTCGTCGCGGAAATAATCTTGATGGAACAACTTTATATGGACAATTGCAGACAACTCGGCTTGATTCTGCTGTTTATGCCCGGAATTTGGGAGACGTCACGCAGTTCTCTTTGTCTGCCAACTTGAATTATCGTTTGCAAGTAGGTGATAATGGTAGCCAGTTTGCTTTTGATGCGGATTATCTGCATACAAATAAGGAGAATGAAGAGTTGTTGGATTATTCTCGTATCTATGGAGATATGATTGATGAGCCTTATGAACGGTTTAGCCAGAATACAGATGAGCAGTATAATACTTATTCGGGGAAGGTAGAGTATCTACATGTTTTTACTCCGACACGTAGACTTCAAGTGGGAGTTGAAGCTTATCATCTAAATGGATATAACAATTTTTTTTATGGTGATTTTCAAAATGGAGATTATGTCAGTGATTTACAGAAGAGTAATCGATTCAATATGAATGAAGAATATTTGTCTGTATATGCGACTTATAATCATACGTGGAATTCTAAATTTACAAGTACATTAGGATTTCGTGGGGAATATGTGTATCGTCATGGGAACCAGGTAGCTACTGGTGAAGGTATGAATCATCACGATTTGACTCCTCTGCCGTCATTGTCATTGAGTTTCAATCCTAATTCCGATCATCAGTTGGCATATTCATTGAATACATCCATTGTGCGTATTCCATTAGTGTTGTTGAATCCTTTTCGTTATTGGGTGAGTCCGACGGTATATCGTGTGAATAATCCGGATGTGATTTCCCCTTATCAGATTAATACTTCGTTAACTTATGTGCTTAAAAGGCATTATATTTTTTCTGTTAGATATCTGACAGGGAAAGGAGTCACTGGTTTTCAAACTCCTATGGAAGGAGGATATACACAGATCCGTACAGAGTCTTATGGGCGTAATCATTCGGTGCTTGCTCTTTTTAGCTGGAATAATTCATTCTTCAATAATTACCTGACTCTAAATGCTGCATTGATTGGGAGTTATACTCGTGCTTATGGGCATTTTGATAAATATAAAATAAATGTGACTGATTTCTGGGGTGACGGTACATTGAATGCAAATATATTGTTGTCTAAGAAATATGACTGGAACGTGACAGGGAGTTTTAGATGTTCCAGTGCTATAAAGCAAGCCGAGTATGAAGGGAAAAAGAGCTACCAAGTAAGTTTGAGAGTGCGTAAAGTGTTTAAGAATAATATATCTCTAAACTTTGGGATTGGTCAACTTCTGTATAAAGCAAGTCAGCGTAACTTCTTCACAGATGATTATCGTACCTATAATCATACAGATTATAATTTTCGTAAATATTACGTTGGGATCAGTATTCCGTTTGGGCGTAAAAAAGTATCGGGAGCCAAATATCATAAAGGAACATCTTCAAGAGGAAAAGAGCGCTTGAATGCGCAATAATTAATAAAATTATTAATTTTTAAATGAATGATTATGAACGGAAAATTTACACAAATTGCTGAGTTTATCGAAGATTTGGAAACTCAGAATGTTATCAATGATGATGAACAGTTCCTTATGCTGGTAGGAGGTAATTCTACAGGAAAAACAACCAATCTGGGTTGTACTAATGCCGGTTGTACGAATCCTAGTGATACAAGGGATGATGTCGACTGCAAAAATGTTAGCTGTGTAAATGCTGGTTGCTAACTAGAATTGAAAATAGGGGGATGATCTAAATATTAATTATCTTGTAATTATTGTAATATGAATAGTTTTAAGAAAATTAATCTTTTGGATTTTCCCCTTACTTTGTTTCCCTTTTTATAAAATTGTAATACTATGAAGCGGAGCATATATAATAATGTCATTTCTTTGTCAACTGGATATTTTCTACTTTATAATTCTTATGCAAATATGTATATACTTATGAAGAAGAATGTCTGTGACGCTTTTTTTATGTTATCGGTTGAGGAAATCAAGATCAAATTCTCTTCTTTTTATGAGAAATTAATAGAATCAGGGTGTTTGGTTGAGGATTATATTGATGAGGTTGGCTTATTGAAAGAACGTATTCATCAAGTTGAAAATGAAGATAGTGATTATTATTTAACTATTAATCCAACCCTTAATTGTAATTTTAAATGTTGGTATTGTTATGAAAATCATTTGTATAAATCTAAAATGGAGGTTGATATTCTTGAAAGGGTAAAAAAGCATCTTGAGAATGTCATTAAGAAGTTAAATCATACACAGAGGTTTCATTTAGGCTTTTTTGGCGGAGAGCCCTTATTATATTATACTGATGTTGTACAACCCATTTTGAAGCATTTAAAGTTGTTGTGCATGGAATATGGCGTTGATTCTTCTATTGGAATCACTTCAAATGGATATTTGATTAAAGAACAAATGGTCAATGAATTGAAGGAACTTAATGTTTCCTCATTCCAAATAACTTTAGATGGCGGGCGAGAATTTCATAATAAAGTACGTTATCCATATAATGGAGGTGACTCATATAATCAAATTTTAAGTAGTATAAAAAAATTGATTCATGTCGGTATTTATGTAGTATTACGAATTAATTATACACAAGCAAATTTGCTCTCCGTACGATCAATTATAGAAGATCTAAAAGATATCCCCGAAAGTGATAAACTTTTTCTTGCAGTTGATTTTCAACGTGTTTGGCAAGATGGAGATTCTAATGATTTAGTATTACAGGATTGTTTAGAAGAATGTATTGATGGCTTTGAAAATTTGGGCTTGCGAGTTAGCTCTCGAATTTTAAATCAAGTGTGGAGACCTTGTTATGCAGATCGGAAAAATCAGGCATTGATTAATTTTAACGGTGATGTATATAAATGTACTGCTCGTGATTTTACTCACGAAAATAGATTGGGGGTATTAAATGCTTCGGGTGATATTGAATGGGACGCGCATAAAATGGGCCGGCGAATGAATCAACGTTTATCAAAAGAGATGTGCTGCGATTGTCGAATTGCTCCGTTATGTGGAGGAACTTGTACTCAGCGTATATTAGATAGTGGTGATCGTATTGATTGTATCCGTGGTTTGGATGAAACAGGGAAAGATAGGGTTGTTCTGGATCGATTCTATTATAATATGGTTAAACAGGTATGAGATTCCCTTTTAGAAGCCAATTAGAAGGTGCTGACTGTGGCCCGGCATGTATACAAATGATAGCTGCTTATTATGGGAAACAAATTTCTATATCTACTTTGAAAGATTATTGTCAAGTAACTCGTATAGGGGTTTCATTGAAGGATATTTTAGATGGATGCAAACGCATAGGTATACATGCTGTACCTCTTCATTTATCGAAGGAAAAAGTGATAAGAATGCCTCTTCCTGCTATTTTATATTGGAAACAAGAGCACTATGTGGTACTTTATTGTATAAAGGAAAATAGAGGACGAAATATTTACTATATAGCTGATCCGGGTTATGGAAAAATAAAATTGGAAGAGTCTGCATTTTTAGAGGCGTGGGCACCAAATGGGGGACAGGGGGTTGCAGTTGTTGTAGAGCCCGTGGAAACTTTTAGGGACGAAGCTGTCCAACAAGAAACAATAAAACAGAAAGTAATAGCTTTCTTATCAACTTTTCGATATCTTTCCAAACAGAAAAGAAATCTGCTAGGTGTATTAATGCTATCTGGGATTATTTTTGGTTGTAGCTTATTAATTCCTTTTCTACTTCAGAAGATTATGGATGATGGTATAGCACTTAAAAATCTGAATTTGATATTACTTTTACTTTTAGGGCAAATGTCATTATATGCGGGAAGTTTGTTTTCGTCGGCTGTGAATCGTTGCTTATTATATCGAACCGGTTTACAGGTTGGTTTGGCAATTTCTACTCAGTATATTTGGAAGTTGGTAAAACTACCTATCAGCCTATTTGATACAAAATTGGGTGCGGATTTGTTACAACGTTTGGAAGACGAAGGGAAAATTAGAAATTTCCTGACTACTACAGTTAGTTCGTCTCTTTTTATGTTTTTGAATCTTCTTATATATTCTTGTATCTTACTGTATTATAATATTTATGTGTTTCTTGTTTTTTTATTGTTTAGCGTTATTTCAGTTGTTATGGCTCGCTGTCTATTGAGAGTTCGTAAACGTTTGAGTTATGCACTTTTTACAGGAATCGGAAAGAAGAAAAATCTAGAATATGAATTGGTATATGGAATGATGGAGATAAAAGTGAATGCAGCGCAACATCCATTCTTGGCACGATGGGAAGGACTTCAGAAGAGCATTAATTCTCAGTCTTTAAAGACTATGCTGTACGAATCTATCATTTCTTTTGGAGCTTCTTTTGCGGGTACATTTAGGGATGTTTTGATTACTGGTGGGTGTGCTTTTTTTGTGATAAAAGGGGAAATGTCTATTGGCATCATGCTAACTATTACTTATATATTAGGTCAATTGTCAAATAGTGTAAGTCAGATAATGAATTATAGTAACACTTCACAAGATGCTGCTTTGGCTTATAGCCGTTTAGATAATATTTTAAGTGTAACGGAGGAGAATGTTGGCAGAACTATAGTAGAGATACCTTTGATGTCTGAAGCGTTTCGACTTAATAATGTTTCTTTTAAATATGATGGTTCTTTTAATCCGTATGTACTAAAAGATGTTGATATAGAAATACCTCGTTCTAAAGTGACAGCAATCGTGGGAGCAAGTGGTAGCGGAAAATCTACACTGTTGAAGTTATTGTTGGCCTTTTATTACCCACAAAAAGGGGAGTTGAGAATAGGTGGAGTACTTATGAAAGAACTGGATGTAAATGCTTGGCGTGAGAAATGTGGTGTTGTAATGCAGGATGGATATATTTTTAGCGGTACTATTGCCGATAATATTGCCTTATCTGATGAAGAGCCTGATCAAGTACGCTTGAAACAGGCTGCTCGTATAGCTTGTATTGATGAATTTATAGAGCGGCTTCCTATGCAATATTATACAAAAATCGGGAAAGCAGGTGTTGATTTAAGCGGTGGGCAAAAACAACGTATTTTAATAGCTCGGGCAGTGTATAAGAATCCGGAGTTTATCTTCTTTGATGAGGCTACATCTTCTTTGGATGCCACTAATGAAAAAGAAATTATGGGGAATCTGAAAGAGTTTTATAAAAATAAAACAGTAGTGATTATTGCGCATCGTCTGAGTACGGTGAAAGATGCCGATAACATTATTGTACTCGATAATGGTTTTGTAGTAGAGCAAGGCTCTCATACAGATCTAACTGCCCGTAAGGGTAAATATTATCATTTAGTAAAAAATCAGTTGGAATTGGGGCAATGAAGTATAGATTTTTTTTAACTTTGTAGCTATTCTAAAAAGTGAATATGTATGCGTGTGTTTATTGTTGTGATTTTTGTTGGCCTTCTTTTGTTGGGTGCTTGTAGTCAGAAAAAAGGTGTGGGACTGGATTTAAAGCAAACGGAAAAGTCTATATTGCAAAATTCTGATAGTATGTTGGCATTGCTAAAGGGTATTCCTGCTCTTGATAATATCTATATTGAGCATCTTGATTCTGTTTATAGGCAATCCATTTCCAAAGCACAAAGTATGTATGATGAGGAGATATTGCTTCGTGAAAATGCCGAACAGAAGGTAAAGTTGGTATATTTAGTGTTGACTAATGTAGGATTGATTGCAGTAACTGTTGGCATGGGGTATGGCGGCGTATATATTCATCGAAAATATAAGAGGCAGAAAGAGCAAGAGCTGGAAGAGCTACTTATCAGACATCAGGATGAATTGGAGTCTCTGGAGACAGAACTGGGATTGGTAAAGGAAAAATCAGAAAGAAATATTGAAACTCTCAGTGACTTGAAAATCGAAAGGGAGGCATTGGCTGAGCAAGTAAAGAAAGAGGAACAACAAGCGAAAGATTTTGAACGTTTGATTGCGGAAAAAGAAGTTCAGATTGGGCTATTACTGAAAGATATAGGGGACAAAAAAGATGTAGATGAACGTGTTTCGCAAGTCCTGGAAGGATTAAATTTGGAAGCCCGCTTGAAGTTAAGTGTTAAGGAGAAGAGTAAGCTGTTGAGGATTGAAGTATCGCAGTTTAAAAGTTATATCGCCTATCACAGGAAAATGGCTCCACAGTTTGTACAGGCATTGAGAAAGTGTATGCTCACTGATTATGAAATTGTAATTTGTCTTTTATTTAGTACGTCTTTAACTCATAAACAAGTTTGTGAGGTTTTATGTAAGACTTCTGAAACTCTGAGCCGAAATAAATTACGTCTTAAGAATAAAATAAAAACGGAAGGGGACGAAAAAGTATGGAATATTATTAAACAATGGATTGGTTGGGATTTGGATAAAGATGGATAAATTTACTAATATAGTTGTATCTGAGATTATTTGTTTCTTTTTGTGGTGATTTTGTTGTTAAGTTAAATAGATTATGTCAATAACCCCTGCTATTAGTATAGTGATGCCCACTTATAATATGGGATCTTATTTATTTGATTCTGTTCCTAGTATATTGGGGCAGAGTTTTGAGGATTTTGAGTTGATTATTGTAGATGACGGTTCTACTGATCAGACAGAAGAGATAATAAAATCATTTACAGATTCGCGTATTGTATATATTTATAGGGAACATGAATATATGGACTCCATGAATGCGGGCATAGCTGCTGTGAGAGGGAAATATATTGTGCGTATGGATGCGGATGATCTTATGACGGAAGATCGATTAAAGAAGCAGTTTGATTTTATGGAAGTTCATCCGGAAGTAGATATTTGTGGAGGAGGTATGGAATTGTTTGGTGATGCAACGGGGTGTTTGTATCCGTTGGTGGAGCATCGTGCTATTGCTGCCTCGTTGTTGTTACAAAATACGGTGGTACATCCAAGTGTAATTATGAGAAAAAGTAGTTTAGATGAATATATTGCAAAACGAGGATTTCTCTATGATAAAACTTTTGTATTTGCTGAGGATTATCATTTGTGGACTTGTCTGATGATGGAAGGATATCGGTTTGCTAATATTAGGGAAATTCTGGTAAAACATCGAGTGTCGAAAGAAGCTGTTACTTCAAAACATTCTGTAGAAATGCAGAAGGCAACAATCGCAACCCAAAAAGTGTATTTAAAGTTTGCAATTCAACAAATAGTAAAAGGAGAAAGGCAGTATTTACCGTTGATCGAGGAGGTCGGTAAATTATCTTCATTACAGTTATTAATGCCGCAGGATGTGGTTCAACTTATCTATACACTTTATAACCGACTATTGACTACTTCAAATCAATGATATGATTTATATTTCGGCTCAACCGGATGAGGTCTATTTTCTGTGGCAGTTAGAGTTGCAGATTTTTAATTTCCAAACATGGGGGATTCCACCCGAACATATTCATGTATTGGTCAGCTATCAATCGAATAAAGGGTTGAATCCTGATTTTAAACGTTTCTTTAGTGAATGTCATGATGCTTGTTTTTTTGCTTATCCGGATACGCGCTTGCGAAAAAAGTATTTATCGTCATTGCGTCCACATATTATAGCAAAGCATTTTCGGGCACATCCGGAATTAGAAGAAGAAACATTGTTTTATCATGATTCGGATATCTTGTTTTGTAAAAAGCCTGACTGGCAAACACTGTTGGAGGATGACTGCTGGTATGCGTCAGATACACGTTCTTACTTAGACAGCAATTATATAAAAACGAATGCGGGTAGGGGTGAGTTTCTTAGAATGTGTGAAATCCTTTCTATAGATCCCAAATTGGTAGAGGAGAATAATAATTCTGCGGGAGGATCACAATATATTCTGAAACATTGTACTGCGACGTTTTGGGAAAAGATAGAGCATGATTGTGAAAAATTGTTCTCTTATTTATATTATCGTCAAAAATTTATGACCCACATTAGTCCGGATTTTCAGATATGGTGTACGGACATGTGGGCTATGTGGTGGAATGCTATATTGGGAGGGCGCTGTTTCAAAATTCATCCTTTAATGGACTTTTGCTGGGCAAATTCACCTGTAGAAGAACTTAAACGAAAGGTTATATTGCATTATACTGGAAGTTGCAGGACTAATGAGTTGATATTTGATAAAACTAAATTTCAAACCCACGCACCTTTTTATTGTGACTTGTCAGGAATAGGAATGGAATCGTGTAGTACTTTTGTGATAGATGTTATTTTGAAATATCGGAAAATGCTTGATGCCAAACGTAAGCGGATTGATAATACTATATTTGTGGTACTTGCTAATGAAAAAGAGATTCAGTGGGAAAGAAAAGCAATTATTACACGACAGTATTTTTTGCGTTATTGGGATGTGCCTGTTGAGATAGTTGCGGGGAAGACTGAACGGGATGTAGCGATAGAGCGAAAATACTCCAATTGTTGGGTGATTCCATCGGGACTCATTATTCCGATAACTGAATTGGAAAGTGTGATAAGCGAATTAGAACAATATCCAGTGGACGGGGTCCTTATTTATAAGGTGAAAGTGGCTAAAGTGGACTCACTGGGGGCTCTTGTGTTCTCTTCCTTATTGGATATTCGTTATCTTGAGGAGAATATAGGTAAAACGATACTTATGAAGCAGCTTGCTGAATTGCACTTATATAGTGGTGAGAGTATTAATAATCAAAATCTAGTAGATAAAATGTTGAGGGCATATGAATTATGATTCAATAAATAAGGCAGTAGTTGATAAGTTTATTGCTCACTACGCCAATACGGATCAATTGGGGCTGTCATCAGGTAGGGCCGGTATTGTTTTGTTATGCTTTTTAATGGCTTGTCGTGAAGAGAATAACGATTATTATTGGGCATTAGGTGAAAAACATCTTCTATATTTGTCCCGACATGTATACGAGGTCCAAAATATTTCTTTTACTAATGGGCTGTTAGGTATTGGGTGGTTACTGGAACTTATCACTCAGGTTCGTGGTACAGAATACAATTATACCGATATATTGGAAGAAATCGACAATGTAATTTATAAACAGGTTACCTTCCATCGCAACCTTCCTTTTTCGTTGGATAATGGATATATAGGATGCTATTTTTATCTGTATTATCGTTTAAAAGGCACTCGAAAAGGGATGAGCTTCTACGAAGAGTTGGCATTAAAGGAGTGTATTGTATTGGTGATGGGGCGTTTATATCAGGAGATGCAAAAGGGGGAGGGAGGAGCCCTCACAATATATGATTGGTTGCAGTGCCATATTCTTACAGGGCAATTTCGGTTGTTGCAGATACAAGATACAATTACAAGGAACATATTGATTGAAACCCGGAAAAAATTATCTACTAATGGGAAAGTGGTACACAGGAAGATTCATTTGGAAGAGTCTTGTACTCTTTTGGATGCTTTGCATTACTTAGTGACGCAGACCGACGGGTATCGGGTTTTATCGAATTTCTTGTAGAAATAAAAAAGTTATATATAGAATAAAACACAAACTCCTCAGACTACTTCTGTCTGAGGAGTTCGTGTTTGTAAATGATGAACCGATCTCTGTAGACGGTTATTTTTTTATGCTTTCTCCATATTTTTTCCGGTTGATCCATACCAGAATAATTACTCCTATCAGCAATAATGCCATCGCTCCATATGCAATACCTTCTGTGACGTGCAGACTTTGCGGATCAAAACGCATTTCGATGGTATGCTTACCCGCCGGTACGTTCATAGCACGTAAGATGTAATCTGCACGGGCAATATCGGCAGGTTTGCCATCAATGGTTGCTGTCCATCCCGGATAATATATTTCCGAGAATACAACTACACCGTCTTTGGGTGAGGAGGTCTCGTATACTAATTGGTTGGGTTCATAACCCGTCAACCGGATGGTAGACAGTGAGTCTTTGTAGCCTTCGTTCACTTCCTTCAGGGCTGCTTTAAACTTAGAGTCTACTATAGCGGTTTGTTGGAGGTCGACTTGGCCGATGGCATCGATTTCTTCGTTCGCATTGTTCACGTACTGTACTTTATCTACGAACCACGCATTGCCGAAAGCATATGGATTTTCAATGGGGACTGTTTGGCCTTGTTGCCCGGCAGGGAATATAAAGTACTTTGTATTCAGCATATTCAGTACAGGGAATTTAGCTGCGTTCACACTGTCCATTTGTCCGCCTGCTGTTGCTACTTCCTGATAGGCTGCCTGCATCTCTTTGGCAATATGATGGTCTATCATTTCCTGATAACGGCGGAGTTTGGCAGCATGGTAGCCACCTACGCTCTTGTGCCAATAAGAAGTATTGTTTTCTTCGAATGTATTGCCTGCGAAGTTCAGTACACGGTAATCCGGTGATTGATCTTGCAGGATCAGTTCATCTGTCTGACTCTTTCGGAACGTTGCAGTCTGTTCGGATTTCGGGACGAACTGTTCGTCGTACAAATAGCGTTTGTTTACGCTCCACATGTCTCCCAGGCATAGCAGGGCAATAGCGGCAACAGTCCAGGTCGCTTTCAGTTTTTTTGCATTGTAAGCCAGTAAGAGCAGGGTGCCGATAGTAACGATAAAGAAACTGCGCCAAGCGTCAGAAGTGAAAAGGTGCACACGCATCTCTTCAAGATTAGCTACTATAGGCGATAACTGATCGGCGGGCAGAGCGTTCTGCAGGGCTGCCATCTCGTTAGCAGGAATATAAGTCGGGAAGAATAGGCGGGGAGCAATGGCAAAAAGTAGCGCAAGTCCCCCGGTCAGTCCGAAACTGATATAGATATATTTCAGTTTTTCTTTCAGCAGCTCCGGCTTGGTAAGTATCTCTTTCAGAGTGAGAATCGCGAGCAGGGGAATGGTAAACTCGGCTATTACCAGAATGGAAGATACGGCGCGGAACTTATTATACATCGGGATGTAATCGATAAAGAAGTCTGTCAGCCCCATAAAATTTTTACCCCACGAAAGCAGGATAGAGAAAATGGTGGCTCCTAACAGTGCCCATTTCATGGGACCTTTTACAATGAAACAGCCCAGAATGAAAAGCATTAGTACAAAAGCACCTACGTAGACAGGACCGCTTGTCATGGGTTGGTCGCCGAAGTACTGGGTCAGTTGTGAGTAGAGGCTGCTATACATCGGATTGGCTTTTTCCATTGCCTTTTCACTTCGTGACAATGGCACCGAGGCACCTCCCTTGACATTGGGGACCAGTAATGAAAATGTTTCGCCGATGCCATAGCTCCATTGGGTGATATAGTCACGATTGAGCCCGCTGCTTGTTTGCTTTGCGGCAGCTCCTTCATATTTCAACTCACTTTTGCCACGCATCGTTTCTTTGCTATACTCGTAAGTGTGGTATAGGCTCGAAAGATTGATGGATACACCGATTAATCCGGCGATAATCAGCACACCGGTAGCTTTGAAGAACTGGGGAAGTTCTTTTTTGCGCCAGGCATCTTCGAAGAATGCACCTACCATGAAGAGAATGACAAACAGGAAATAGTAGGTCATTTGCACATGGTTGGACAAAATCTGCATGGCCATGAACAAAGCAGTGACAATCCCTCCTAACAAATATTTTTTCCGGTAAGCAAGTACAATCCCTGCTATTGTAGGTGGTATATAGGCAAGGGTGATGAATTTCCAGATATGTCCGGCAGCAATCAAAATGAAGAAGTAGGACGAAAAGGCCCAGATAATTCCTCCCAACCCCGAGAGCCATGCCGGTATGCCGAATGCCCTTAGCAGGATATAGAACCCGAGCATCATGATAAATGTGAGCCATACGTAGTTCGGGAGAAAAAGATGATATACTTTTTGTACGAATGTCAGCGGCTCGGTGGAGTCGTAACTTGGGGACATCTGGTAGGTGGGCATTCCTCCGAAAAGGGCGTTTGTCCAACGTGTGCGTTCACCTGTTTTTTCATAGTACTCTTTAGCTTCCTGTCCGGCTCCGGCTCCGGCTACGGTGTCGTGCTGGAAGAGAATCCGGTCTTCAGTGATCGCCGGGAAGAAATAGATGAAAGAGATGACTATGAATGCCAGAATGGCAATGAGATCTGGAAGAAACTTTTTCATTTACGATTAGACGATTTACAATTTATGATTGAGGTTTGACTGTAGGATTAGACGATTTACAATCCGGCTTAACCGTTATTCGTAAATCGCCCAATCGTAACTTTTTAATATCTGTAGTGGTCGGCTTTATATGGGCCGTCAACCGAAACTCCGATATAGGCAGCCTGCTCAGGAGTCAGTTTGGTCAGCTTTACACCGATCTTTTCAAGATGCAGTCGGGCTACTTCTTCATCCAGGTGTTTCGGCAAGCGATATACGTTGATGTCGTATTTCTTGTTGAACAGCTCGATCTGTGCCAGTGTCTGGTTAGTGAAAGAGTTGCTCATCACGAAAGAGGGATGTCCTGTGGCGCAGCCCAGGTTTACCAAACGGCCGTCTGCCAATAGAATGATGCTGTGTCCGTCAGGGAAATAATAACGGTCTACCTGTGGTTTGATATTGACACGTTTGATACCCGGGTAATGTTTCAGGGCATCTACCTGAATTTCATTGTCAAAGTGACCGATGTTACAAACAATGGCCTGATCTTTCATCTGTTCCATGTGATCGATACGGATGATGTCGATGTTGCCGGTTGTGGTAACAAAGATGTTACCTTCTTTGCAGGCGTCCTCCATGGTCACTACCTCAAAACCTTCCATAGCGGCCTGAAGTGCACAGATGGGATCGACTTCTGTTACTAAAACGCGGGCTCCATAAGAGCGCATGGAGTGTGAGCAGCCTTTACCTACATCTCCATAACCGCATACTACAACTACTTTACCGGCAATCATTACGTCTGTGGCACGTTTAATGCCGTCTGCCAGTGATTCGCGGCAACCATACAGGTTGTCGAATTTAGATTTGGTAACCGAGTCGTTTACGTTGAAGGCAGGGAACAACAACTTGCCTTCTTCCTGCATCTGGTATAGGCGATGCACGCCGGTCGTTGTCTCTTCCGAAACTCCGCGTACTTCAGCCGCTACCCGGTGCCAGCGCTCTTTGTCTTCTGCCAGCACTTTTTTCAGTATGGCGTTCAGTTCTATTTCATCTTCGGCATGTACCTCTTTGTCCAATACGGCAGCATTATTTTCTGCTTCATAGCCCACATGGATCATCATTGTGGCATCCCCGCCATCGTCGACAATCACTGTCGGCCCTTTACCTCCTTCGAAGTTCAGAGCCTGCAAGGTACACCACCAATAGTCTGCCAAAGTTTCACCTTTCCAAGCAAATACGGCAACACCTGAAGCTGCAATGGCTGCTGCTGCATGATCTTGTGTCGAATATATGTTGCAAGAGCACCAACGAACTTCAGCTCCCAGGACTACCAGTGTTTCGATCAGGACAGCAGTCTGGATAGTCATGTGCAGTGATCCCATGATGCGGGCACCTTTCAATGGTTTGGATTCTCCATATTTTTCGCGAAGAGCCATAAGGCCGGGCATTTCTTTTTCTGCCAAGTCGATTTCCTTGCGACCAAAGTCGGCAAGTGTGATGTCTGCCACTTTGTAGGGCAGGGTAGAGAATAATTCTGTGGACATAAATGTAAATTGTTTAAAATATAAAGTGGTGCAAAGATAGAACATTCTGAATAGTAGGGCAAAAGCTATCGGATTTTTTAATCAATAATAACTTCGATTTGTAGGATATTTTTCAGATTTATGTATTATATTTGCAAGTAATCAAATGCTATATACAACAATATAGACTTAAACAACCTGAAATCCATGGGATACTACGAGTATAAAACAAAAGAAGAACTACTGGAGATTGTAGAGAAATTGGAGAAAAAAGTAGAGGGGCTCTCTTCTGAACTTGACTCTCTTAAAAAAGGACGGTTTCGCGAACGGTACAGTACTCGGATTTTGGATGCTTTGCCCGATATGCTTACTGTTTTTGACCATAATGCCAATATAGTAGAGTTGGCTTCATCACCTACGACGAACCATGTCGAAGGTACTACCGCCGAGAGTATTATAAATTCAAATGTAAGAGATATTGTTCCTGAGGAAGCTTATGAAAGTGTTCGTCAGAACATGGATAAGGTGATTCGTACCGGAAAGAGTTCGATAGCCGAACATTCGTTAACGCTGGACGGTATTCTTCACCATTATGAAAATCGTATTTTTCCGTTGGATGATCAATATTTGTTGTGTATGTGCCGTGATGTATCACAAGAGACTGAAATGGCAAGAACCAACGAGGCTCAGCGAAGTGAAATCGTACGTCTTAATTCGTTGATGAATGATATTCTGAATAATATTCCTGTCTATTTGTTTGTGAAAGATACAGGAAACGATTTCCGTTATCTTTATTGGAATAAAGCTTTTGCCGAATATTCGGGAATTTCTGTACAGAAGGCTGTCGGTAGTACGGATGCAGATATATTTCCGGACAAAAAAGATGCCGAACGTTTCCGGCAAGACGATTTGAAAGTAATGAAGTTGGGACGTATTGAATATTTGGAGAATTATACTACGATGAGTGGTGAAGTCCGCACGGTTACCACTATGAAGACAGTCATTCCTTCGGGAGGTCAGCATCCGTATATTATTGGAGTATCATGGGATGTGACCGAAATAAAGAAGACAGAGAAGGAACTTATAGCTGCCCGGGTTAAAGCAGAAGAGGCCGACCGGATGAAATCTTCGTTTTTAGCTAATATGAGTCATGAAATTCGTACTCCTCTTAATGCAATTGTGGGCTTTTCCAAACTGATTATTGAAGCGGAAAATGAATATGAAAAGCGACAGTACGCCGATATCGTGGAACACAACTCAACTATTTTGTTGAATCTCTTCAATGATATTCTTGATCTATCTGCACTTGAAGCCGGCTCTCTGGAGTTTTCTTATCATCCGGTGAAGTTGAAAGATATCTGTTTACAGTTGTATGGGTTGTATGTGAAGTCGGTTAAACCGGAAGTCCGGCTTGTACTGGATGACGTAGATTCGCAACTGTGTATACAAGGAGACTGGGAACGTATTTCTCAGGTATTGGTTAACCTGATTACTAATGCCATTAAATTTACTTCTGTCGGAGAAATTCATTTTGGATTTCAGAAGAAGGCGGATGTAGTCCAGTTTTACATATCTGATACGGGGAAAGGTATTCCGGCAGAAAGGGTGGCTACAATCTTTCAGCGTTTCGGAAAAATAGATGATTTCGTGCAGGGAACAGGATTAGGATTGACTATTTGCCGGATGCTTGTCGAAAAGATGGGCGGGCGAATCTGGGTGCGTTCTAAACAGGGAAAAGGAACTGTTTTCTATTTTACTTTGCCTATGGAAAAATAGTGGAATAGTAAGTGATTAGCGGGAGAAAAGCTCCAAACGCTAATCACTTATCATGTGTATCTATTTTATATGATCTGGATACCCTGCTCTTCACAAAGTTTCAGTCCTAAATCTTTCAATTTGAATTTTTGTATCTTTCCGCTTCCTGTCATGGGGAATTCGTCAATAAAGAAAATGTATTTAGGGATTTTGTAGCGGGAGATTTTATTACGGCAGAAGTCCTGTACGTCCGAAGCCTGCATGGTTACTCCTTCGTGCAAAATAATGAAAGCGCCTACTGCCTCTCCATATTTTTTAGATGGGATACCCGATACCTGTACGTCTTTTACTCCGTCGAGCTTATAAAGGAATTCTTCTATCTCACGAGGATAGATATTTTCTCCGCCACGAATGATCATATCTTTGATGCGTCCCGTGATACGATAATTTCCATCTTCATCTTTGATCCCCAGGTCTCCTGAGTGTAGGAAATTGTTCTTATCTATCACTTCAGCCGTAGCTTGTGGATTCTTGTAATATCCCTTCATGGTGTTGTATCCCCGGTTGCACATTTCCCCTTGTACACCGATCGGGCATTCTTCACCAGTTTCAGGGTCAAGTACTTTCACTTCTGTAAATTCGAAGTCACGTCCTACGGTGTTGCAGCGTACGTCAAACGGATCGTCAATACGTGTAGCGGTCATGCCGGGGGCCGCTTCTGTCAGTCCGTATACACTGGTAACCTTCATATACATTTTTTCTTCCACTTGTTTCATTAACTCTACCGGGCAGAGTGAGCCGGCCATGATGCCTGTACGAAGGCTTGACATGTCGAACATATCGAACATCGGATGATTTAGTTCGGCGATAAACATGGTAGGTACTCCGTAGAGTGCGGTGCATCTTTCTTTATGGATGGATGCCAGTACGATCAGTGGGTCAAAGCGTTCAACCATCACCTGGGTACAGCCGTGGGTCAGGCAGTTCATGGTGGCTAACACTACGCCGAAGCAATGGAACAGAGGTACGCAGCAACATAGTTTATCGTCGGCTGTGAATTTCATATGCTCGCCGGTCAGGAAACCATTATTGCTTATATTGTAATGTGTCAGCATGACCCCTTTGGGAAAACCGGTTGTCCCGGAGGTATATTGCATATTTACCACGTCATGACAGTCGACGCAGGCTTTGAGTTCATTGAGTCTGGTGTCTTCTATATTATCGCCCAACAACAGGATTTCCTGTGTATTGTACATCCCGCGGTGCTTCTCTTGTCCTACGTAGATCACATTTTTCATATAGGGGAAGCGTTCGCTCTTCAAGTGTCCGCGCTCACAGGTTTTCAGTTCCGGAAGCATGTTGTAGGTCATCTGTACAAAGTCACTGTCTTTTTCGCCGTTGACGATGCAGAGCGTATGCATATCCGAGTTTTCGCACAAGTATTCCAGTTCGGCTTGCTTATAGTTGGTGTTTACCGTTACATAGACTGCACCTATTTTTGCGCAGGCATATAATAAGGTAAGCCAGTCCGGTACGTTTGCGGCCCAGATTCCTACATGAGTACCTCTTTCCACTCCGATAGCAATCAATCCTTTCGCCATCTCGTCCACCCGTCTGTTGAATTGCTGCCAGGTGAAGCGCAAGTTGCGGTCGGAGTACACAATATATTCTTTATCGGGTGTTGTTTCGGCCCAATGTTCAAGCCATTGTCCGAGTGTTCTTTCGTATAGTTGCATGTTTTTAGTAATGTGTAGAGCGATAATTGCCGATCATTAAATAGGTGTATAGATTACTGCCAGGATTTTGGCGGCTTGTCCTTCATAAGCATGAACGTGATGGGGGACGATGGAATCATAGTAGATGCTGTCACCTTCTTCGAGCAGGTAAGTGCTTTTTCCGTAACTGATTTCCATGACACCTTCCATGACCATGATAAATTCTTCTCCTTCGTGGGAAGAAAGTACAAAATCACTGTCTTGTGTAGGGGCTACATCAATGATGAACGGTTCCATATGGCGGTCGGCTTTTGACTTAGACAATGAATGATACTGCATGTGCTTGCGCGAATGGATAGCATTGTTTGAGAAGCTGATTGTGTCTGTAGCTTCCATCTTGCGTGAAACTACCGGACCTGTTTCGTCCTGGTCGTCGAGGAAAGTGCCCAGACGTACGCCCAATACACGGGCTATTTTGATAAGTGGAGCCAATGAAGGCAAGTCAATATTGTTTTCGATACGCTCTATTTGTTCAATAGCCAATCCTGAGCGTTCGGCAAGTTCTTCTATTGAGATTCCTTTGTTCTCACGGAGTGATTTAATTTTTTCTCCTACGATTTTGCTTGTATCCATAATGTTGAATGTATTTTCCCGGTAAAAGGTTATAATTTAATTCGTTTTGCTGCAAAATTAATGAAATTTTATATCCAAGCAAGGGAGAAAGATAAAAAATAAAAGCCGTTTCCTCCATAGAGAAGAAACGGCTTTTAAATTTTGTTCGCAGTAAGTGATTACTTACGCAAGCCGAGCTCTTTGATGATAGCGCGATATCTGGTGATATCTTTTGCTTTCAGGTAGTCGAGCAAAGCACGACGTTTACCTACCAACATAGTCAAAGCTCTTTCTGTACTATAATCTTTTCTGTTGAGCTTCATGTGCTCAGTCAGGTGAGTAATACGGTATGAAAACAAAGCTACCTGGGCCTCAGCTGAGCCAGTATCAGTGTTAGACTTTCCGTACTTACTGAAGATTTCTTGCTTTTTAGCAGCGTCTAAATACATAATTAATAAAATTATTGATCTATAAAATGTTTCTTTGAGCGTGCAAAGATAGGCATTATCTTTTATCCCACAATGAATTGCAGGAAATATTTTCTATAGTATCCCTTTTTTCTAATCCAATTTTTGTACCTTTGTCGCCAAATAATAGGTATTCTATGCAAAATATTCGAAACATTGCAATTATTGCCCATGTTGACCATGGGAAAACGACTCTCGTCGATAAAATGCTTTTAGCCGGAAACTTGTTTCGCGGCAACCAAACAAGCGGTGAATTAATTCTGGATAACAATGACTTGGAGCGTGAACGAGGGATAACGATCCTCTCTAAAAACGTTTCTATCAATTACAACGGAACTAAGATTAATATTATTGATACTCCGGGACACAGCGACTTCGGTGGCGAAGTAGAGCGTGTGCTCAACATGGCCGACGGATGCATTCTGTTGGTTGATGCTTTTGAAGGCCCGATGCCGCAAACGCGCTTTGTGCTGCAGAAAGCTTTGGAAATCGGATTGAAACCGATTGTTGTTATTAATAAGGTTGATAAACCGAATTGTCGTCCGGACGAAGTACACGAGATGGTCTTCGACCTGATGTTCAGCCTCGATGCTACTGAAGAGCAACTTGATTTTCCGACAATCTATGGCTCGGCCAAGAACAACTGGATGAGTACGGACTGGAAAGAGCAGACGGACAGCATTGTGCCTTTGCTGGATTGTATTGTAGAGAACATTCCTGCTCCGGAACAACTGGAGGGTACTCCACAGATGCTGATCACTTCGCTCGACTATTCTTCATATACAGGCCGTATTGCTGTAGGACGTGTTCATCGTGGTACACTGAAAGAAGGTATGAACGTGTCTTTGGCTAAGCGTGACGGCAGCATTGTAAAATCTAAGATTAAAGAGGTTCATGTATTCGAAGGGCTGGGTCGTGTGAAGACGACCGAGGTTTCTTCGGGAGATATTTGCGCTTTGGTGGGCATTGACGGATTCGAGATTGGAGATACGATCTGTGATTATGAAAATCCGGAAGCATTGCCACCTATTGCTATTGATGAACCGACTATGAGTATGCTGTTTGCCATCAACGACTCTCCGTTCTATGGTAAAGATGGTAAATTTGTAACTTCACGTCATATCCATGATCGCCTGACCAAGGAATTGGATAAGAATTTGGCTTTGCGCGTACGTAAGAGCGAAGAAGACGGTAAATGGGTTGTATCAGGCCGTGGTGTGCTTCACCTTTCTGTCTTGATCGAAACCATGCGTCGCGAAGGTTACGAGTTACAGGTCGGACAGCCGCAAGTAATCTATAAAGAAATAGATGGAGTAAAATGTGAACCGATTGAGGAGCTTACGATTAACGTGCCCGAAGAATATTCAAGTAAGATCATCGATATGGTAACCCGCCGTAAAGGTGAGATGACCATGATGGAGAATACCGGTGAGCGTATTAACCTTGAGTTTGACATGCCTTCACGTGGTATCATCGGTCTTCGTACGAACGTTCTGACAGCTTCGGCAGGTGAAGCCATTATGGCTCACCGTTTTAAAGAATATCAACCGTTCAAAGGGGATATTGAACGTCGTACCAATGGTTCGATTATCGCGATGGAGGGTGGTACTGCATTTGCTTATGCTATCGACAAGTTGCAGGATCGTGGTAAATTCTTTATTTTTCCTCAGGAAGAGGTATATGCAGGTCAGGTAGTGGGTGAGCATGCCCATGAAAAAGATTTGGTTGTAAATGTGACTAAGTCGAAGAAGTTGACTAATATGCGTGCTTCCGGTTCTGACGAGAAAGCCCGCTTGATTCCTCCCGTACAGTTCTCTCTTGAAGAGGCATTGGAATACATCAAGGAAGACGAATATGTAGAGGTTACTCCGAAGGCTATGCGTATGCGTAAAGTGCTTTTGGATGAAAACGAACGTAAGCGCGCTAACAAGAGCTGATATTTGCGGATATTCATATAATGAAAGGCTGTGCAATTTGCGCGGCCTTTTTGTTTATATATACCGTTCTTCTAATTATGTAATTATAAAAAAGGACATCCTCACGGACGCCCTTTTTCCAATTTTCCTTTTTTAAATTTGTGTAGTTGCTATAAATCTCTTACCACAACAACTTTATTATATACTAAAAATCAATACTTTTTATATTTTAGTTCCTATTGGAAAACTATTATTCGATAGCCGGTTCGCTTGTTTTGTTTGGCCAGTATGGGTTCTGGTAAAGTACAGAACTGTTGACTGAGCGGTCTGGAGACAGGAGCTCCATCTGCCGTATCGGCACCGGATACAAGTAGTATGCCTTAGCGAATGTGTAACCGTCGAATACAGCGTTATTTGCTTTTACGATTGAGTATGGACGTACATATTTACCTAATTCTTTGGCTGACATATTGGCTGTTGAACTACCGTCTGATACAATCTTATATTTAGGCTCACCTTTGTCGTTCTTCATTGCCACATAGTCATCATAAGCTTCATCCCAGAAGTTGAATCCTTCCGGAACATATTTGGTTGTGAGCAACTGATCCATGGCCCTCCAACGCATCAGGTCGTCCCAACGCATACCCTCACCGATAAATTCGCAACGACGTTCGCGGCGGATATTGAATAAAGTTGCATCTATCAATGTAGAACCGGAGTATTTTGCCCAGTCTACTTCCTTGCTCATGTCCGTATTGCGGATGGTCTTTTCGTAATCTGTGTCCACTCCGCCACGTTTGCGGATAGCGGTCCAGTATTGGGCTGCTTTTCCGTCGACCTTACCGTTTCTCAGGTAATATGCCTCCAGATAGTTAAGGTAAGCTTCCACACCACGATAGATGATGCATCCTGTGGTCGACTGGTCGGAACCGGAAATAATCTGGTCTTTCTTATAAGTTAGGCACTTGCGGATACGATATCCCGTCAAATCTCTGACTTCTTGCAATTCAAAGAGAGCAGGTTCGCCGAACTCGGGCATAGTGCCGTCACCATCGGCTCTTGGGGCCTGTTTGTCTTTCTCACCGAACAAGAAGAGTTGTAGGCGCTGGTCACGTCCTTCTTTTTCTTCCTGAATTCTGCTGTCACCTTTAAATCCGCTGTTGTCGGCATACCAGGGTAATCCGTTCTCCATCAGGAAAGTCTGTACATAGCTTCTCAACATTCCATTGTTTCCACCTGAATAAATATAATTGGGAGCACCGTGGCTGATGTTGATACTTCCCGAACGAAGATAATCTTTCCAGAAAAGAACCTCGGAATAACCACTCATGTCTTCAGCAGAGAACATTTCAAAGTAAGGATTCCAACCGGAATATTCACTGTCGCTAAGCGGATTGAATATCCCTGTATTTTCGGTCAGTGTGATAGCGTCCGCTACTTGTGAAGCTGCATCCATACACTGGTCGAGGAAGAAGTTGATTTCGGCTGATACATCGAGTGAGAAATTCGGATGTACGCTCTTTCCCGGCCATGTTTCGTCACCCGGCACGCGGCCCGTTCCCTGATGATATTTCTCAAATGTAGCTTCGTATAATGCTACACGTGATTTGATCAGCAAAGCACATTGTTTGTTCAGGCGATTGTTGTTCATAAAGCCCTGGTTTTTCATTAATCCGATGGCTTTGTCGAGATCTTCGAGAATGAAGCGGGCCACTTTATTGCGTGGCTGACGTACACTCTTTTCAATCAGTATCGCTTCATCATCCGGAAGCACCTCAGTGATGATAGGATAATCTCCGTATTTGCGTAGCTGGTTGTAATATACCAAGGCGCGCATGAAATACATTTCACCGATGTAGTGTTTGAGATCATCTTCTGATCCCGAGATCTTTCCGGCTTCGTATTTAGGCAATACTTGTTCGAAAAAGTAGTTGCAATAGCGGGCCAGTGACAATCCGTTGGACCAGTTGTCATTGTTTGAAGGTACTTTCCAGATCCCTTTTTCATAGTAGGTAGAGTTATAACCACCCACTACCATGTTGTCTGTACCGCCATCATTGTTTACCGTACCGGCATTCCATCCGCTATGTGTTGAGAACATAGAGTTGTATTTTGAAATGGTATATGCTGCCAGGTGGTCTGCAGTTTGGAAATACTCTTGCGGAGTGACCTGATCCAGCGGCTCTCTGTCCAGAAAGTCGTTGCACGAAGTCAGAGCCATGGATGCTCCCGCTACGAGGCAAGCCTGCGCCACGATATATTTCATTTTAATTTTCATATTCTTGGTGTTTTTTAGAAGTTAACATTTAAACCGACTGAAATGACTCTCTGCAACGGATATAGTTTACCGTTGTTCGCATCATATGTACTTCCGATTGCTTCCGGGTCGAAGATGCCTGTGATATCAGAGAAAGTAAGTAAGTTGTCTCCGGATACATAGACACGTACAGACGACATACCTGCTTTTTCTGTCCATGTTTTAGGCAAAGTATAACCTATCTGGATGTTTTTCAGACGGCAATAAGCTGCGTTCTGCAAATAACGGCTTTGTACATTCGTATTCTTACCGCCGTTTCTTGCTACACGTGGGTAGTAAGCGTTGGTGTTTGCTCCCAGAGGGTCACCTTCCGGACGCCAGAAATCCCAATGTTCCTTGAAGCCGGCAGCCTGCCATTGTCCAAGGCCGGTTGATCCCCAGAAGTACGGGCCCTGCAGCCAATAGTCACGTTTGCCGATGCCCTGGAAGAATGCGCGGAAGTCGATTCCTTTCCAGCTTGCATCGATAGTCAGACCGTAGTTAAAGCGCGGAGTACTGTTACCCAAGATAACGCGGTCACCTGTATCTCCCAGTTTATTACTTCCTGTGCTGATCTTGCCATCACCGTCGAGGTCGGCATACATGATGTCGCCTGCTCCCCATTTACTACCCAAGGCCGATTGGTCTACTTTTGCCAGATGGGCATCCATTTCTTCCTGGCTTTGTGCGATACCGATTGTCTTGTATCCCCAGATATTATTGAGTTTCTGGCCTTTGTAATAAGTACCGATGTTGTAGTCTTCATTCGGATATTTCAGGATTTTCTGCTGAGAATCAGACAGAACGAATTTCACGCCATAAGAGAAGTCCCGGATACGGTCTCTCCAACCCAGTTCAAGTTCAAAACCGTAGGACTTCATATCCGCATTATTGATCTTTGGCACTCCTGTACCTAAAGATGCTGCCAATTCGGGAGCCGGACCGATCATATCGTAAGTATAACGAACGAAGTAGTCGAACGAACCGGTCAAGCGGTTGTTAAACAATCCCCAGTCCAAACCGACATCCCATGTTTCGATGGTTTCCCACGTTTTCTTCATGCTGACAATGCCCGGATTGTTGGCGTAGTTAGGTAATGCTCCGTTCAGTAACCAGCCATAGTTGGAGCCTGTCGGCATAGTCTGATAGAAAGGATACCATGCGTCTTTGGTATCTGTATTACCTAATTGTCCCCAAGAAGCGCGGAGTTTCAATGTACCGATGCTGCATTTTTCAGCGATTCTTTCAAAGAATGGTTCTTGTGCAACGTTCCATCCGGCAGAGAATGAGGGGAAGAATCCCCAGCGTTTGTCACCTATAAAACGTGACGAACCGTCGTAACGTCCGTTAGCTTCCACCATGTATCGGTCTTTATAATTGTAGTTGATACGTCCGAAGAAACCGGCCACGGCATTGTGGGCATATCCTCCCCATGCTTTCGGGTCTTCAGTGGCTGTGTTGATAGTAGGCACTGAACTTGAAATCAGTGTACTCTTTTGAGCCTGGACATAACGGGTTTTATAAAGCTCACTGTTGAAACCGGCCATGACTTTGAAGTAGTGTCCGCTGTCAAACTGTTTAAAGTAGTCCGAATAGATGTTGGTCGTGTAGTAGTTTTCTTTATATGAATACTCGTTTACCTGAGAGAGGCCGAGTGCGCCGCCGTTCCATGAAATCAGGTACGGTTCGTTATCTGCGTTGTATGCATACACCGGCAATACATCCCAGTGTTCGTTCGTGTTCGTTGTGCGTAAACTACCTTCTACGTTGATTCTCCAGTTTTTGATGGGTTCGAAAACGAACTGTAGCTGTTGGGTGTTCAGGTCTTTTTGGTTGATCTGTTTTCCACCGTTTTCCAACTGCTCGATTTCCATGCCGTCTACCGGATGTCCGTTCGGGTCGTAAGCCGGGTTGGTCGGCCAACGACGGGCGATGTTGTGGAAGAAGAGGCCTGTCAGATATGACGGGCGGTCAAAGTCTTCGCGTGTCCATTTGGTTGAGTAAGTGACAGTGAACCAATCAGCAATCTGGCTTGTGATTTTACCGTTCATCGTATAGCGTTGGAAATTATCGCTACCATGACGAAGCAGACCGTTTTGGTCAAGGAAGCTTCCGCTGATGGTATATTGTGTCTTTTCTGTACCTCCGCTGATACTCAGGCTGTGTTCTTGTGACGGAACCCAGTCATTATAGAATTCCTTGAACCAGTCGGTATTGGCATTAGCACCGCCATAAGCCTGCCATTTACGGGTTTGTTCGTTCATGGTCATTGTCTCTTTCAGGGTTCCGGCTTGGTAGGCAAGGATACGGTCGAGTGCTTCTTGGCTGAATGGACCTGAGTCACCGGCATTTTCGGCTGCACGGTTGAAGTATTGTGCAAATTGATAAGAGTCCATCATTTCCGGTACACAGAGTGCGTCAGAGAAACGTACGTTACCGTTATAGCTGACCCTTGCTTTTCCGCTTTTACCACTCTTGGTTGTAACGAGGATTACACCGAATGCAGCACGGGCACCATAGATAGAGGCAGAAGCTGCATCTTTCAGTACAGATACATTTTCGATGTCGTTCGGGTTAACTGAGTTCAGGTCACCTTCGATACCATCGATCAAAATAAGAGGTGAAGATCCAGACCCGTCTCCAATGGTACCCGCACCACGGATATTGATACTCATCGAGCTATCCAATGCACCGCCGGAGTTACCCACCGAGAGGTTCAGACCCGGTACTACACCCTGCAATGCCTGCGATACGTTTTGTACCGGTCGGGCTTCAAGTACGTCGGAGCTGACCATGCCGACGGCACCGGTCACGTTCACTTTCTTTTGTGAACCATAGCCTACAATAACGACTTCATCCAATACCTCTGCATCTTCTTTCATTGTAATGTTGAGGACTGTACCTTCTGCCTTGACAGTTACGGTTTTGTAGCCAATGTAAGAAATTTCAAGTGTAGCGCCTTTAGGTACGTCAAAAGAGAATTTACCATTCAGGTCGGTGATAGTTCCCATGGTGGCATTGTCTTTCACTTTGACGGATACACCAATCATAGCTTCCCCATTTTGATCTACCACGGTACCGGTAGCTTTTACTTTTTGCTGCTGTACAGTGGCGATTTCGTGTTTTTCGTAAGTATCGGCTGCCGCTTGCTGAGGTGTAGCACACCATAGCATGATAGAAGCAGCGATTGCCATTTTCAGGCGATTTGTTTCTCGAAACCGGATTAGGTTCGGAAACAGGTTAGTTTTTTCTGTCATACACTAAATTGTTCGGTTAAACATTAATTTGATAGTTTGTTTTAGGATTCCGGATTTTATTTTGTTTCCGGAATAAGGTTTGTAAAGGGTTCGTTTTTTCTACTTCATAAGCATAATTATTAGAGGTTAATGTATGTATGTCATTTTTTTCTTGCTCCTTTCTGAACCATGCTGACTTGTTTATTAAATTGTTCGTTCAAAAGTGATTAAGTTCTCACGGAACTTGGAAAAAAATAATAAATCGGCTTTTGTATATTCTAAATTGTCTGATTCGTTCCTTTTCTTTATTGTTTTACTTGCAATTGTAATTGCATAGCCCCGAAAAGCTAATTATATTAAATGATACAGGAACTGCTCTGTCCCGACGATAGATCTTATGCAAATAGAAAGAAGCGTCTTTTTTCTACCACCTTCCTCTGAGGCGGCATATTTTATTTATTGTCTGCTACTTTTTAATAAAATAATGATGTGCAAAACATAGATAAAGAAAATTATTATTATAAATTCTTGCATATTATTAAAAGTTATCGCATCTTTGCCAAGAGATATTGTGATTTTATAAACACAAGTTAGCCTAAGTTAACAAAAAAATATTAATACAAGAACAGGTCAAAGGTTAAGGTACATTTACAGAAACACTTTAATGGCGATAAGTTCCGTGAGAACTAAATTCTTCTTATACTCCGTTCATAATGCACAGGTGAGCATTATTTAATATTAATCATGAAAATCTTTTTCTTCAGCGGAATTTTCTGTTTTTTGTTTTGAGACTTTATATTTAATTTTTGTCTTTTTCTTTCCGTTTCCTATCCGATTTTGTTTAATAGTGTTTATATTTAGGACTGTTGGATTAAGAAATACTAAAGTGTTAAATATGATACTTTTTGAGTTCTTTAATAAGGATAGTAGAACAGTAGTAGTAAGATGCGGATGGTGGTAAGATTAGGTTTGGACATCTCTATATGATGGATCTGTTTCTCTGGGTAAATCAGTGTCTGTGTAATAAAGCAAAAACATCCCCGGAAAAAAACTTTTCTTCCGGGGATGTTTTTATTTAATAGGATTATACTAAAGTATTATTTGATGACCAGTCGGTCTCCATCTAAAGCCAATTTATAAACTATTCCTTTACTTGTTTTGAAAGAGAGAACCTTATCTCCATATCTTACCGTACAAGGCTCACCTGCTTTCGAAAAGATGGTTGCTTCTGCAAGCTGTCCGTCTTTCCATGACAAGTCTACCTCAAAGTTCCCTTTGGCGCAGATTCCACTAATACTTCCGTTTTTCCAGGCATCCGGAAGTGCGGGTAATAGTTGAATGAAGCCCATGTGACTCTGAAGCAGCATCTCTGTGATACCGGCGGTACCTCCAAAGTTCCCGTCGATCTGGAAAGGCGGGTGAGTATCCCACAGATTGTCCAATGTACCGTTTTTCAGCAAATTGCCGAAAAGTTTGTATGCGTGGTTACCGTCTTGCAGACGTGCCCATTGGTTAAGTTTCCATCCCATACTCCATCCGGTTGCTCCGTCGCCGCGATGCTCAAGTACCACTCTGGCGGCTTTGGCGAGATCGGGCGTGGTGATGGGTGAGAGAGTATGTCCCGGGTGTAGTCCGAAAAGATGGTTGACGTGACGGTGTTCGTCTTTCGGGTCGTCTATATCTTTCGACCATTCCATCAACTGACCGTAGCGACCTACTTTATAAGGAGCCAGATGTGCCAGCACTTCTTGCCATTGTTTACGTTCCTTGCTGTCCACTCCGAGCACTTTACTTGCTTCGATAGCATCCAGTAAGATTTCGCGGATTACGGCATGCACAAAGGTGGTTCCTTCGTCAATCGGTCCGTGTTCGGGCGAAGTGGAAGGAGCTGCGGTGTAAGTTCCATCCGGTTTGCGCCACAAAAAGTCAGTGGCAAACTGAGCACTGCTCTTAATCAAATCGTATCCGGTTTCTTTCAAGAATTTCTTGTCACGGGTATAATCATAATATTCCCAGATGTGTGTTGCCAGCCAGGGACCGGCCATCGGATTGAAGTTCCACGACATATCTTCGCTTTCGAGTGGAGCGGTAAATCCGAAAATATTGGCCGAAATGGATGCGGTCCATCCCCTTGTTCCGAAATAAGCTTGTGCTGTTTTCTGTCCCGGTTTTACCAATGTACGGATAAAGTCCACCAACGGGAGTGTACATTCATTGAGGTTGGTCGAGCAAGCCGGCCAGTAGTTCATTTGTATGTTGATGTTGTTATGGTAGTCTACTCTCCACGGACCGTCTACGTTGTTGTGCCAGATGCCTTGCAGGTTGGCAGGCATGTTGCCCGGTCTTGAGCTGGCGATAAGCAGGTAGCGTCCGAACTGATAGTAGAGTTCTTCGAGATAAAAGTCCGGTTGTCCTTTGCGATAGTTTTGCAAACGCTTGGCTGTAGGCAGGCTGGCGCTTTGCTGATCGGGATTCAACTGTAACTTCACTCGGTTGAACAAGGCGGCGTAGTCGTCATAGTGTTGTTTGAACAGCACATCATATCCCATGGTTACCGCATTGTCCATCCATTGACGAGTGGTTTCGGCAGGGTTTACTCCTACGTATGTTTTGGGATCCTTGAAGTCCGGATCAAAGTTTATTTTATAATCCGTATCCGCAGTGACGAGGAATACTACTTCGTCGGCATCCTTTATGGTAATTTTTCCGTCTGCGTTTGACAATGTTCCGCCTTTGGCAGTGGCATGGATGCGTACGACGTACTGCATACCGTTGTTGTCGAGGTGGGCAGTGTATGCAAGGCCGTTGGCACCGTCTGCCGACATACTTCCTGTCGATACGGGATTGGGGGCGTAACTGAAAGTAAGGTTCTGCTTGCCCGGCCGGTCGGCTTTGAAGCGGATTGCCATCACATTGGCAGGATAGGAAATGAAGTAGTCGCGTTCGTAGGCTACATCGTCTTTCTTGAATTGCACCACGGCCAATGCCGAATCCAAAGAGAGAATACGTTTATAGTCACTCATATTCACAGCGCTCAGTCCGGTTTCTATATAAAACTCTCCCATTGTGGTGAAGTTACCAAAACGGAAAGGCTTTTCGCGGCTCGACTCATAAGGCACTTCGCTATTGAAGTTCTTGCGCGTCAGCATTTCGGCTTTTTTCTGGTCTCCGTCGGTAAAGGCCTGGCGTATTTCTTTCAGTACGTGTGCCGATTGTTTGTTTACATTCCAGTAGGCATCGGCTCCTCTCGAAGTGTTAGGTCCTCCTCTCCAGAGAGTTTTCTCGTTGAAGGTGATGCGTTCCGCCTCTATCGAGCCCATGATGTTGGCTCCGATGCTTCCGTTTCCAATGGGCAATGATTGCGACTCCCAGTTGGCATCCGGGTTCCGGGCAGTGTCTCCTGCACTTTCCGGTTTACTTTCTCCTTTCCAGAGGTCGGGACGGCTGCCATACCAGATGGCTCTGCCCTGTAGCGTATTCGGTGTGTCGAACCAGATGGAGAGCCCTTGCGTGTAGTCGGTGCCGCCGGCGTGTGCTGCCGGAAGAGCGAACAGGGCACTGAGGAGAAATGAATAAAGTTTCTTCATGTTTTGGGTGTTATTTTAGGGGTTAGTTATATTGGTTTGTCATAGTCTGCGCAAAAATAATAAAAACTATTGATTTTCACGCAGACTGCTTCGGGTTTACTGCGGAGCGATGTAGATTAGCCATCCTTTTCTGGGTGCTGTACTTATCGGGTCGTCAATATTCCATTCGTCAGCCTCCTGCATATCCTGAATCTCAGGTGCTACCAACTTCACTTGTTGCGGGTCGAGTCCTAACTGTTCCCAGTTTATGCTCAGTTTCACGCTCTTCACTTCATCCGAATAGTTGCCGATGGATAGCAGGGTCTTTCCCGGTTTGCGATAGGCAGTGACTTTGACAGCCTCGTCGGATGTGGAGACGGCCGGATGTTCCTCCCAGAACCCGAGCATGGTGGCGTCCGCAATGCCGAATGAATCCCATACCTTCCATACCTGTCGCGGATCGCAGTTGACTCCTTCGGTGTACCATGGATAGCGGACAGTCATTCCGTATTGCATCCCTAACCATGCATTGCCTCCTCTGTACAGCATATCGCCTGTTAGTCCGAACGGAATACCTGACGATTCTACCAACCAGTTGGCCGGTGTCATTTTATCGTAAAGGAAGCTTTCACCGAACCATAGTTTGTCTACATACGGGAAGAACTCCGTATATTGATTGGCAGGTCCCCTCGAGAATCCTGTATTCGAATGCAGATCGATCAGGCATCCCGGCTTTACGCTTTCCATGGCGCGGCGCATCCGTTTCAGGATACGGCGGTCAAAGGAAACGTCATCCAGATAGATACCGTCGATGTCCATGTTCTGCACCATCCAGCGTAATCCTTCTATATAGTAGTTGTACCACCGGGAGTCTCCTTCCGCTGTCAGTACGGAGGCATCGGCCGTGATGCCCTGTGCGTTGGCATAGTCAAAGTGTTCGTACCACTGTGGCGTGTAGTCCGCCACGAAGTGTTCGCGACACCATGGGAAGCCTCCGCCGTTGCCGCCTCTCAGTATCTCGTGTCCCAGGCTGCGGATGGCCCAGATTTCGGATGTGGCGTTGCTTAGTTCACGTAGTGTGTAGTATATTTTCACCTTACACCCTTTGGCATGCCACTCTTTGGTGAACTCCTTCATCTTGTCTACTGTGAGGAACGGATAGTTGATAAACGGATTGTAGTTATTCCCCTGATGAACGTTGATGATGCGCACGCCTGCTTCGATATCAGCCTGAGTCGGTGTCGGTTTAGGGCCGTTGTGGTAATAACGGTCTGTAAACTGGCTTCTCATATTCAATGGCTTCACCGGAGTGATGATCGTGGCAAAGTCGAATGTGATGGGCTTACCCGCTTCGAGTGTGCGTTCTCCGCTGTATGCCACAGCTTTCACTCCGTCTGCCTCTTTCCGTATGGCGAATCCGCCCTTACCCCCGTTGAACCAGCTTTCCGGATAGGCCGGACGATACAGATTCAATAGCGGACCGCTGTAGGTGCTTCCCCTGAATTCGCAGTGGATACCCGCATGTTCGTTTCCGATCCAGAAGCTGTCGAACGGCCACAGCCATTGTTGCTCTTTCGATGTAGGAATCGATACTCCGAAGTTGTTCACCGTTTTCTCCGGTGCGTCCCATTTACCGTCGTATTGTTGAGGCGTGGCTTGCCCCGGAAGGCCCATCCCCAGGAAGTAAGTTCCTACTTTGTTCGTGACCGGCAATACCAAGCGGATATCTTTCACCTCTATCCGCTTCTTAGGTGTGATGGTGTATACGTAGTTCATCCATCCGTCGAACTCCATGATTGCTTTGCAGCTTACGGTCATCTCTTCGTCCTCAGCCTTCCAGCTTCCGGTCACATGGCCTTCGGTATGTTCCGTCAGTTCGGGGATGGCTTTCAGCTCTTTCACCCCGGCGGCGGTTTGTATCACAAACCGCATGGGGCTGCTCAGCACGTCGTTGTTCCATGAACGAATCTGTGCGGGTAGCCCTGTGGTTTCGTCCACCGTAACGGTGCGTCCCAGACATCCGATCCGGTTCTCGTCTACCGTCATCGCCGTATAGGGTCCGGTAGGTGTATCGGCTATGCCCAGTGTCGAGTTCAGCCATCTCAGGCGGCTATATCTCCACAACTCGTTGTCGCCTCTGTCGGCCAGCGGCTCTCCCGCTATTCGTATGCTTACGGGGACTACGCCTTGCGCTCCGTTAGCGTCACTGATGGTGATGGTGCCTGTATAGACTCCTTCTTTCTGCCCGTCGGGTATATCTACTCCGAACCAGAGAGCCTGTACCTCTCCTTTGGGTACGTTTACTTCTTTTTTGAACGCTTTTCCGTAAGGATCGGTTCCTTCGACATTAAAACAGGTAATGGCTGTTGCCGATATTATTTCCCGGCCACACTTCAGGGAAGAAGCCCGGTAAGCAATCTTGTCTGCTTGGTTCACGGCTGCCCAAAGCCCGATCTGGAAGGTATAGTATTCATTGGGGGCTGCTTCTCCCCGAAACAGTTTTCCCTGTTTGTCTGCCAGCCATTTGGTGGGGAGGTTGTTGCGCATCCGGATGGGGAACCTGCGATCTTCGGCAAAGAGGTAGAGGGCGGCTTTGTTGCGGTTGACGTAGTTTTCTTTTTCCCGGGCCGTTGCGGCAACTTCCATCGGATAAAAACTGTCGAAAGCCTGTCGCGACTCTACTTTGACCACTTTGGCCTGAGGGCTTTTGCGGGTTGCTTCGGCCTCGGACAGCCAGGTTGCGTCCGGTGCGCTTTCTTTCGGAATGTATCCGCCATTGTAGAATCCGTATCCATTTTGTACCCGATAGGGCAGGTAGTAGAAGTAGTACGTGCCTTTCTCCTTGACCGGGCCGAATTGCAGGCGGCAGTGTTCATTGTTCACTTCTATCCGCCGGATGTTGCGGATGGTGTCTCCGGTGGCCGCATGGATAACCAGGAACCGCCTGTCGTCTACATCCTTGTCCGGACGTCGCCATTCAAAGTCGAGCGCCACCACCTTTGCCGGTTTCTCTATTTGCAGTATAGCCCGGTGATTGCCAAAAGACTCCTCCCACGGGCTGGAAGGAACACCGTACGGATAGTTTTGTGGCTTTTGGGCTGCGATCGGCCCTGCGCCTCCTACTGTAAGCAGCAGGCATGTGAGTGATAGTACATGTAGTCTCATACTTATAAAAATTATCTGTTAAACGTTCTATTTTATTATGCGTGTTCCCCTTACCGAGATCACCCGTGAGCAAAGTGTCACTTTGATTATCGGACCTCTTCAGAATCGTTTCTTTAGGACCGACTGGCAGCCCGGGCGAAAAAAACGCGCCCTGCGTGTAATGTCCGATATCACATTTCCCGTCTTTGGGCTTGTTTGCTTTTACTTTGAAGGTGGAATGACGGTTCCGCCGGTAAATAGTTCCTTTTCCGGTCTCCTTCCTGCTTTTCTGTCAGTGTGCCATGCTTTGTCTGCAATGGTCAACGGGAGAAAAAGTTCTTTCGCCAAGACCCGTTTCGGATCGCAATAGGAGATATTCTGGACAACAATAGGAGATATTTCCGGAACATAAGGACATTTTAGGAAAATGCTTACTTCTTTCCGGGTAAATGCTTACTCCTTTCGGAGTAAATGCTTGCTTCTTTTTCCGAAAAGCAAGGCTCTTTTACCCCCGGAACCCGGCTTTTCACCTACGAAAGCTGCCGTTCGGCTTTTTTTTTCTCCTGAAGCATCCGAAACGGATAGAAGCTCTGTCAGCGAAAAGTGCTATTCGGTTTCTTTTTGCGCTATGATTCTGCAGATGGCTGACACTTCCGATCTTCCCACTCAGATCTTCAGGAATATCTTCTGCCTGTACATGATCCGTAGGATAAGGAATACAATCAGATAGTTGGCTAAGCTTAACCACACCTGATAATAACCGCCCAAGTATTGTTCCAGTCCGTAACTGACGGATGCTGCTATGCAACGGAAGTTGATGACCTCTCCCAAGATATAAGCCGTAATGGAGTTCATGCCGTATATTTTCAACCAGTTCAGCCCGCGGCTGTGTCCTTTGTAGTCTATCCGGTAGTAGAAGGCACCCATCAGCAGGAAGCAAAGTCCGCCGGAAAAAAGCGTCATGCTGCTTGTCCACAACCGTTTGATGATGGGCATTTGCAGACTCCATATCAGTGAGAAGGCTATCAGGGATATGCCGATTATCAGCAAGGTCTGTACCACTTTCCGGCGATTATCCTTGCCTGCTTTCATTATCTTTCCGGCAAAAGCTCCCAGCATCACGGTAGCCCCGAAAGTGAGGCTGCTCCAGATCCAGGTGTAGTTGTAGTGAGCAGAGAAGCTCCAACTGCCGTCTTCATTCCAGAACACTCCGTCGCGGAAATGCCCCAGTACCAGCCTGTCCACCTTCTCGGCAAAGTTTCCTTCCGGGGTGAAGTCGCCCAGGAAGGTCATCGGTATCCAGTAGATCAGTAATAGCAGGGCTGTGACGATCAGCTGCCAGCGGAAGTTGCAATGCAACTGTATGATGGCGGCAATCAGATAGCCTGTGGCAATGGCTTGAAGGGTGTTGGAGTATAAGTACAGATGTTTCGGGTCGAGGCCCAGCAGATTGCCCTGTACAATCATTCCGAAGATGAACAGAAGGATGAAGCGTTTGATGATTTTGCGGTAAACGGGTCCTTTGTCCGGATTGTCTTTAAACTTGGAGAACGAGAACGGCATGGAGGCTCCTGTCATGAAGAGGAAGAGAGGCATTACCAGATCCCAGAAACGGAACCCCTCCCACACTTCATGATCGAACTGGAAAAGGATGCTGTTCAGCCATGGGAGGTTGAGTTGATGTGCCAATGTCCACAATACCGGCTGGAAGAAGACCAGCAGGAAAAGGTCGAAACCGCGCAGGATGTCCAGTGAGGCCAGGCGGGGAGAGGTGGGTGATGAAGGCTTTTTCATAAGCGGAAGGGATTATTTGATCGTTGTTTTCAGATCTTTTCTTTTCATATTCTCTGTTTTTATACTCTGCCGGGGGACCTCTCCTTCGAATACGGTGCCTTCTATCACTGGCTTCTTGCAACCGTTCAGATAGAAAACGTACGGATTACCGGATGTGGTAGGAAAAGTTTCCGTGCGGACGATGGTGTTGTTCCTGAACAGGAGTCCTGCCGTACTCTTGGCGTAGAGCACCGGGTAGTCGAATGCTCTGAAGGTGTTATTCTCTATGCGGATGTTCTGGTGTACCGGGCGTTCGGCATCGATGACTTTGCTGGAGGGATGTATGGCGATCACAGCATGGCCGGGGCCTCCATTATAGGTACAGTCTATATCGGTGACGTAGATGGTATCTTTCTGCTGTGCGTGGGTGGTAGCGCAAAATAAAAAGAAGGCGGATAGGATGTGCAGATACTTTTTCATGGTATGTAGTCTCCTCTTGCTTTAAATGTATTATTGGATAAGATGAATTGGGTATCCAAAGGTATATGATTTTTCTGTATTAGTGGATTGCTTGAAGCTAAATAGAAGCCGCCGGGTTACTATTTATTTCCATAAATATGTTTACCCGACGGCTTCAGAGAACATCTGATAATTAAGCAATACTTACCTATTGAACCTGTGACTTCTACAAGTCATAATCAGCCGGGGGACTATTTGTTCAGAGTAACTTTCACTGTCCAGATTTTCTTTGTACCGTTGGCAGCCATTACGCTGTATTTATGCTCCTGGGTCCAATCGGCAGGAACACCGAACTTGGGTGAACCGTCCAATGGGGTGACGCGGGCGGCGGTAGATACATTGACGTAAACCACGAGGTTACTCAATGACACTTTAGCGCGTTCGGCCTCTGTGAATTTGCCCCCTGCGGCAGGAATTGTAAATACGGCAGTGGCTACACCGTGCTCCGAGTCGATATTGTTTGTACGGTCCAACTCTTTTTCGGCTACAATGTTTTCTCCCGTGATGGCATCCTTATCGCCGGAGTAGAAGCGGTGATAAGCACCTACTTTGGTTATTTCCGCCTCTTCGTAGGCGGGCAGATCTTCTTTACTGCAAGAACTGATGATGGGAGCACAGATCAGCAGCAGTAACATAAACCATTTGGTATCTGATAATTTGATTCTCTTCATATTATTTCCTTCTTAATTTATTTAATGAATGAACTGTTGTGTTTACCATCCCGGGTTCTGGTCGCTGTCATTGATGGCGGAGTTGGCATTGATGATGCTTTGTGTGATCGGGAACAGGTAGCGTTTCTTGGAGAATGTACGGTCGGCATTGGTATATCCTACAGTACCTACAAACATGCGATGCCTGTCTTGGCTGATCTCAACAAAGGTGGCCGGTGAACTCAATTCCGGAATGATGTCTCCTGCGGGTTTCCCGTGATTGGCTTCGCCGCCGTACATGCCCCAGCGTAACAGACTCCAGTAGTAATCGCCTTCCAGAGCCAGATCTACGTGACGCTCAATCTTATAATCGTTCCATGCGTCGGCCAGTGAAGCGGCGATGGAAGGAGGCAGATTGCCGTGGGTGGTGCGTGTCCGGTTGAATGTGGCTACCGCACTGCTCACTTTGGAGGCATCGTATTTGGCCAGTCCGAGCAAAGCTTCGGCCTTATTCAACAATGCACGTCCGTAGCGGAAGATGACATAATGGTAGTCGGTCGGATTGTTCCAGAAGATGCGTTCGGCGTTGACATAGATATATTTGCGCCAGATGTAGTTCGTTATGGGGATGTATCCGTTGCCCGGTGTCTTACCGTCTACGGCTGTCCTATGCAGGTTTCCGCCCTTATGAAGAGTGATCAGCTCATTGTAGAACATACACGAATCATACTGGATGGAGTGATAGAAGCGTTGGTCACGGTTCTTGTACATAAAGTCATTGATCTGCACGTCCGGAGCGTTGCTGTTTGTCTGATACGCCAGGCTGTTGTCATCCAGCTCTTTGGCATCTACAGCCATGTCCGCTACGTCGGCATTGGATAATGGTGTCGTGTTGTTCAGGAACTGGGTCGACTCATTCCATTTCACGCCTTGGTTGGTAATCTGGTCTATTACTAAATAATCGTCCACCAGATTCTGGGAAGGTGAGTGTTCCAGCCAGCATTCAAACACCAGGTCCTGATTGAAGAACGGACGTCCTCCGTAGTCCTCCAGGCGTTTGTTGCTCTGGTTGGGAAGCATCTCCTGCATAAGTGTACCTGCACCGTTGGTGTTATCCTTGCTGTAATATTGTGCCAGAATGATTTCGGGAGATGTCCTGGCACCATCCTGATTGAACATACTGCCGTAATTGCTGTCCAGTGTGTATCCTTGTATGCCGTCTACTGCCGCTACTGCCTGCTCGAAGAGTGACTTCTTGCGGGTGTCGTC
Source organism: Bacteroides fragilis (assembly GCF_019583405.1). Taxonomy (GTDB): domain Bacteria; phylum Bacteroidota; class Bacteroidia; order Bacteroidales; family Bacteroidaceae; genus Bacteroides; species Bacteroides fragilis_B. The sequence continues at coordinate 99,680 of NZ_SZUU01000008.1, forward strand.
TGTGCTGTAGGCAGCAGCTGTCAGGCATACTTCTGATTTCAGCTCACGGGCTGCATTGGCATTGATACGCCCTTGCAGGGAGGTTTCGGGCAGTCCTGCGATGGCATCATCTATATCTTTCAGGATCAGGTCGTACGTTTTGTCGATAGATTCTGTGAGCGGTAAGTTGAATTCATCCGTTTCAGCCAATACATGGTCTACCCAGATCACACGTCCGCAATGCTTGGCAATATAATAATAGGTCATTGCACGCAGCATCTTTCCCTCGGCTGCCAATGCTTTCTTATCCGCATCGGACAAGCCTGTAGACGCTTGCGATTTTTCGATGATCAGGTTACATCGGCGGATGGTGCCGAACTGGTTGAATCCCCATGACCAGTCACGGTTCATAAGATCTCTGGCTTCATTCGGGCAGTTCTGGCGCATGACCGAATTCAAGGTCCATTGCTCCTCCGTGCGGATATCGTGATAGAACGGAAGGACATTGTTGTAGGTTTGCAATACAAAAGCGTCCGCTGTCGATTTTAGGCTCCAGACGAGGTCTTCCGAATAAGATTCCATGGGCTTCGTATCCAGGAAGTGTTCACAGCTTTGGAGTGTCAGTGCTACGCAAAAGAGCGCAGGAGTGATGTATTTTATGAATTTCATATATTGTCTTCTTTTTAAGTTCATACTATTTAGAATCCTACATTGACACTGATGGAGTATACTCTTGAAACCGGATAGGTGTAGAGGTTGCCGTCGCCGATTTCCGGGTCGATGTCGAACTTATTCGCTTTACTGAAAGTCAATAAGTTATAACCATTCAGAGAAACGTTACATTTATTCATCCATGCCACTCTTTTGAGTAGTTTATGTTTGAAGTCGTAGCCGATGGATAATGTCTTCAGGCGAAGATAGCCTGTGTTGATCAGCCAGAAGTCTGAGCTGCCGTAGTTGTTACTGCCGTTGTAGCTCGCCGTACTCCTCAAACGTGGATAGCGGGCTCCCGTATTATTCGGAGTCCATACGTCGGTCTGGAAGTCATAGATAACAGGAGGATAACCGCTGCCGCTTTGGCTTCCCTGAATCATACCGCCCATATAAAGGTCGGCCGGAGTAGCTCCCTGCCACAGCATGTTCATAAACCAACCCTTATAGTTCAAGTCGGCACTGAAACCATATTGACCGCGAGGCATACTGTTTTTACCGATACGGTGTTGATCGGAACCATCAATGATACCGTCACCGTTGAAGTCATTGTATTTCAGGTCGCCTGCACCCAGGTTGGTGGAACTCTGTCTTTTAGGTGAGTTCATTATATCTTCCTGGTTCTGGTAATAGCCCAGACAGTCGTATCCGATACCCCAATATCCTTTGGCTTGAGTCGTGCGTTTGTATGGGTTTTTGGTATCTGTCTCCGCTTCATTCGGGTTGATATTCCAGTATTGATCGAAGTAAGTAAAGTTACCCGAAAGAGTGTATTCGAAATCACCTCTCTTCTCTTTCCATTGCAGAATAAACTCAGCACCCTGGCGGATGAATTCACCGTTTGACTTTACTTTGGGTAATGCGATACCCAACGGGTCAGTATAAGCTACTGCTGACGGAGAGGTCAGATAACCTTTGGTACTTTTGCGGAAATAGTCTACAGAACCAGAAAGACGATTGTTGAGTGATCCGAAGTCGAAGCCGATATTGAAGTCACGGGTGGTGTACCACGTAATATCTTTGCTTACCAGAGCGCCTTCGGAAAATCCCGGATACCAGCTTCCGTTCAGCAGGTAACCACGATCATTTAGTCCGTATGATTGGAGGTAGGCATAGCGTCCGATGGCATCTGAACCGATCTCTCCATAAGAAGCTCTCACTTTGAACTGATCGAAGATATGACGGTCCTTTAATGTCTTCCAGAAACTTTCTTCCGAGATGACCCATGCAAGAGATCCGGCATAGAATGTTCCCCAGCGTTTGCCTCGGGGGAAGTTGTCGCTACCGTCGTAACGGAGACTAACTTCGGCCACATATTTGCTGGCATAGTCGTATTTCAGTCGGGCTACTACACCGGCACGCGCTTGTTCACCTTCCGAAGAACTGTTTTTGGCTGTAGATACAGGACCTGCACCGATTTGGTCTACATCCAGCAAATACTCTTCGCGGGATAATGATGAGTCGTCAGTGAAGAGCTTGTAAGCTTCGATACCGGCTGTGGCGCTGATCGTGTGTACCTGATTGAAAGTGCGGTCGTAATTGGCAAAACCTTGCACGGTGTACGATGACCAGTTTGAGTAAGACTTACTCAGCGAAGGTTTGCCCGGATCGTTGGGATTGCCGTCCCAGTCATATGCTAAAGGTGATTTTTTCCAGCTCTTTGACTTGTCGTTGTTGATGCGGTAGTTACCCAGTGCTTTTAATCGCAAGCCCGGTACATAAGGTACACTCCATTCCAGTGCGAGGTTAGCTATGGCACTGAGGTTTTCGTTCTTAGTGTATCCGGCTTCGGGGGAGATTTCCATCAATGGGTTGTCCGGCGTGTTGAATATCTGTCCGTTCGGATTATAAGCTATTTCCCAGGGAGCTTTATTCTGGATATGTCCCCAGGTGTGATAATAGCTGTCTCCTGATTTGGCATTGGGCGATCTTAAGTCCGTCTTATAAGCTTCGATGCTGGAAGTAACTTTCAAGCCTATTTCTTTGAAGTCCGCTACAATGTTTGTACGGAAGTTATAGCGTTTGAAGCTGTTTACGTCGAACTTATAGAGTGACTTCTGATCGTAGAATCCCAGTGAAGTGTATGCTTTTATCTTTTCGCTACCGCCGGTAACGGTCAGGGTATGCTGCATTTCCGGTGCAAAGTTCTTCAAACAGAGTTTCTGCCAGTCTGTATTGGGGTACTTTCGTGGATCTGACCCGTTACGGAACAATTCCAGCTCGGCATCCGTATAAGCCGGTGCTAATCCATCATTGGTCATACTCATGTTCTTGTAGAAGGCTGCATCGTGAGCATCCAGTTTATTGGGCATATTGGCAGGTTGACTCCAGTTATAGTTAAAGTTATAATTGACGCTCATTTTTCCTGCTTTACCTTGCTTGGTGACTATCATTACAATACCATTGGCGGCACGTGCTCCGTAAACGGCGGTAGAAGCGGCGTCTTTCAAAATTGTGATCTGTTCGATATCCTCAGCATTCAGGTTGCGGAAATCGCGTTCTTCCGAGATAACATCGTCGATTACATATAGAGGAGTACCTCCACCGCGGATAGAGATACTGGAGAAATTGTTCAGACCTCCACCGCTGGTTGTAACCAATAGACCCGGCGCACGTCCCGCCAGGCTTTGGGTGATGTTTGCCGTTGGTGCTTTGATGATGTCTTCGGTGTTGACACTGGCAATGGCAGCAGTGGTTTTACGTTTGGAAGTCGTGCCATAACCTACCACGATGACTTCATCTAATGTCTTGGTGTCTTCTTCCATGGTGATGCGTAAGTCTTTGGATTTTCCGACAACGACTTCTAAAGGCTTATATCCGATGTAGCTGATTTCGAGTACGGCCTTGTTAGGGACATTCGGTATCATAAACTCTCCTTCCATATTGGTGATGGTACCGATAGTGCTTCCTTGTACTTTTACCGAGGCACCGATAATGGCTTCTCCGTTTTCATCGACTATTTTACCTGTGAGTTTCTCCGTTTTACTCTGCTGTGTGGCTGTGACAGCATATGTTTCATAAGTGTCTGCTACGGCAACTTGTGATGTCGTGCAGAATAACAGGAGACTGATGCCTGCTATTTTCAAAAAGTGCATTTCTCGAGGGCATGTGAGCTTCGGAAACAGGTTAGTTCTTTTTGTCATACATTAAATTATTCGGTTAAACATAAAAATGTGATTTGGAGGATATAGATCAGACTGTCTAATCTACATCGATTTGGGAGGATTCTTTCAGGTTCTCATAGGCATTAGCTTTTGGTTTATAATATTAAGTCTGTTCAATAACCTTGCTGAACTATGCTGATTGTTATCTGGAAAAAATAGAGCTAAATGAGATAGGTTCTTTCAGTACTTTTACCATCTGTATTAGATTGATTATTAATGGTGTATTAAGTGGAGTGTAAAACGGTGAAGATGCTTGGCCGAATATTTTAATGCTTTTGAGTGGGAGGTATAATACCTATTTTCTACCTTTTACTTATATATTCACCTGGAATATAGTTTATTATCGTTTATGGGAAGAGTTGTGAACGCTATCTGCATGTTTCTTCTGCCATTTCAGTGCTAACCGAATAAATGAAAATCTTAATGATATTAAATCTTTATTATATAAATTATGTTGGCATAAAAAAATATAGTAAAAAGTTGCAGGGATATTAACTTATTGTTATCTTTGACCCCATAATAAATACTAATAATTGCAAATACAATGGTTAACTGGTTCTAAGAGCTATCTGTTGTCTTTTCGTATAATTTCTAAGTACTGAAAGAACTTAGCCTATTTTTCTGCTGAGATTTTTATCATTATTTTTATTATATATCATTTATAAGGGTTGTCGATTCTTTCAATGTGGTTTATCGTATTCTGAGAAATTAGATAATTCCGTTCTTTCCGCAAGTATCATTTTTGCAAGATTTATTCCGTATCCGTATTGGAGGATTGTTTCGTTTGACTTTTATTTTTTCTATCTTGAAGCGGTAGTTACTTGTCAGGATGGTAATTATGTCTTTGAAGAATGAATGGACGAAATCTTAAAGAATAAGATTTGTTTTCTATCTGATGTATTGAAAATCAGGAAAATGAATAGTATGGATTTCTTATATTGCAACCTTCGTTTTAACAGAGCGTTAAAGGCAGGGTTCTGATAACAAATAACAAGTCTTTTACAAGCAGAAGGCTTGTTGTTTGCATATAGGAAAAAAGTAATATGAAAACGGTATTAACAATGTTAATTGAGAAAAGATGCTAATCGGTGGGTTTTGTAGTGCAGGATAAAAAGAAAGGCGGCTCTTTGTAGAGTCGCCTTTTGCTTATTTAAAGTTGTTAACTTTGTCTGATTAGAGTTTCGGACCAGCAGCAACCAACTTCTTACCAGCTTCGTTTCCAGTGAACTTAGCGAAGTTCTTGATGAAACGACCGGCAAGGTCTTTTGCTTTTTCATCCCACTGTGCAGGATCAGCATAAGTATCGCGAGGATCAAGGATCTTCGGATCAACACCCGGAAGTTCTGTAGGAACAACAAAGTCGAAGAAAGGAATAACCTTAGTAGGAGCTTTGTCGATAGAACCGTCAAGGATAGCGTCGATGATACCACGAGTATCTTTGATAGAAATACGTTTACCGCTTCCGTTCCATCCTGTGTTAACCAAGTATGCTTTAGCACCGGTCATTTCCATCTTCTTAACCAATTCTTCTGCATATTTAGTTGGGTGCAATGATAAAAATGCAGCACCGAAGCAAGCAGAGAATGTCGGAGTCGGTTCAGTGATACCACGTTCTGTACCGGCCAATTTAGCTGTAAATCCAGACAGGAAGTAGTACTGAGCTTGTTCCGGGTTCAAGATAGATACCGGAGGCAATACACCGAAGGCATCAGCTGACAAGAAGATAACTTGTTTAGCGTGAGGACCTTTAGACACCGGTTTAACGATGTTTTCGATGTGGTAGATAGGATAAGAAACACGAGTGTTTTCTGTTACTGATTTGTCAGCGAAATTGATTTTGCCATCAGCAGCTACTGTTACGTTCTCCAACAGAGCGTCACGTTTGATAGCGTTGAAGATATCCGGTTCACTTTCTTTATCCAGGTTGATAACCTTAGCGTAGCAACCACCTTCGTAGTTGAATACGCCTTCGTTGTCCCATCCGTGTTCGTCGTCACCGATCAATTTACGTTTCGGGTCAGTAGACAAAGTAGTTTTACCTGTACCAGACAAACCGAAGAAGATAGCAGAGCTGGTTCCTTCCATATCTGTGTTAGCAGAGCAGTGCATAGAAGCGATACCACGAAGCGGGTTCATGTAGTTCATGATTGAGAACATACCTTTCTTCATTTCACCACCGTACCAAGTATTCAGGATAACTTGTTCTTTAGTCTTCAGGTTGAAAACTGTAGCAGTTTCTGAGTTCAGACCCAGTTCTTTGTAGTTGTCAACTTTTGCTTTAGAAGCGTTGAAGCATACGAAATCAGGTTCTCCGTAGTTAGCAAGTTCTTCAGCTGTCGGGCGGATGAACATGTTAGTTACGAAGTGTGCCTGCCAAGCTACTTCCATGATGAAACGTACTTTCATGCGAGTACTTTCGTTAGCGCCACAGAAAGTATCAACAACGAACAGGCGTTTGTTAGAAAGTTCTTTAACGGCTTTAGCTTTCAGGTCAGCCCAAGCTTCTTCTGAACAAGGTTTGTTGTCGTTCTTGTATTCTTCAGAAGTCCACCATACTGAATTTTCAGAAGCTTCATTCTTAACGAAGAATTTATCTTTAGGAGAACGGCCTGTGTAAACGCCAGTCATTACGTTTACAGCACCCAATTCTGTTACTTGACCTTTTTCAAAGCCTTCCAGACCTGGTTTTGTTTCTTCAGCGAACAAAACATCGTAAGACGGGTTGTGCAGGATTTCAGTTACACCTGTAATACCGTACTTGCTTAAATCTAAATTTGCCATTTTCTTTTGAATTAATTAAAATTGGTATATTGTTTATTATCTCTTTTTTCTGGCGTTCGGAATGGAATGTTTTTAAACATCCCCTTGTAAATCGACTACAAAAGTAATGCTTTCTTTGGAAACAAAGAATATATTAGAGAAATTTTTCTTTAATAGAAACCGTTTTATGTTTACGTAACAATATCTGCAAACTGAACGTTGCAAATTGAAAGATTATCACTTACTTTGCACCGTATAAAACCTGAATATTAAAACGCAGTTGAAAAGATGAAGATTATTAATTTAAGTGAGACAAACTCAATATTGAATCAGTATGTATCAGAGATAAGGAACGTTGAGGTTCAAAACGACCGCTTGCGTTTTCGCCGTAATATTGAACGTATCGGCGAGGTAATGGCTTATGAAATGAGCAAGACGTTCGCTTATTCGGTAAAGGAGATACAGACCCCGTTGGGAATAGCACCTGTCAGTACGCCGGACAATCAGTTAGTTATCAGTACGATACTTCGTGCCGGACTGCCTTTCCACCAGGGTTTCCTGAGTTACTTCGATTATGCTGAGAATGCGTTCGTTTCAGCTTATCGCAAGTACAAAGATACGTTGAAATTCGACATACATATTGAATACATCGCTTCACCGCGTATTGATGGAAAAACTCTTATCATTACAGACCCGATGCTTGCCACAGGTGGCAGTATGGAACTGAGTTATCAGGCTATGCTGACCAAGGGACATCCTTCTGAGATTCATGTCGCTTCGATTATTGCCAGCCAAAGGGCTGTTGACCATATAGCCAGTATTCTGCCGGAAGATAAAACTACAATCTGGTGTGCAGCTATCGATCCTGAGATAAACGAGCATTCTTACATTGTTCCCGGATTGGGTGACGCGGGTGATCTTGCTTTTGGGGAGAAAGAGTAAAAAAGATAGAAAAGGTGATGGGCGGACAGCCTGCCTTCTTGCTCTCTGAATATGGATTCGGGAGAAGAAGGCAGGCTGTTTTTTTATAAAATGGTTTCTGATGGCAAACAAGAAAGGAGAGATTTATGTATCTTTGTAACCACTATAATGAAACGTGGAAAGATATAATTAAAGTGAAAAATAAATTTTCTAAAATATTCTCAATAGCTGTTTATACGTCTCTTGCTTTATCCGTCGGGGCTTGTAAGAGTGATCCCATCCGGTTGCCGGAACTGAGCGGGCATCGGGGAGCCGATTACATTGCACCGGAGAATACGTTGGCTTCGGCGGATTCTTGTATAAAATATAAGATTGACTTTATGGAGTGTGATGTTTGTATCAGCAAGGACAGTGTGTTCTATTTGCTGCACGACTCCACTTTAGACCGTACGACGAATGGATCGGGGCCGATTGCTGAATGGCTTTCGGCCGATATCGATACGCTGGACGCAGGCTCGTGGTTTGGAGAAGAGTTCAGGGAGCAGCGCGTACCCCGGTTAGAGGTTTTATTACGGAAGGCCAAACAGAATGGATTGAAGCTGACCCTTGATTATCGTTCGGGGGACTTCGGACAATTGCTCGGGCTGGTGCGCAGAGAAGGAATGCTGGAAAATTGTACATTCACTTTTTGGTCGGACACACAAGCAAAAGCATTTCGTCAGGCAGCTCCTGAAGTACGGACTTTGCAAGCGTATGTGGGAGGTGGTGCCGAACTTGATAAGGTTATAGCGGAAATAAACCCTGATATTGCGGTTATCCGGATTGATTCGCTGGATAAGCATCTGGTGGAGCGTTGTCATAAAAAAGGACTGAGAGTGCTTGCATTGGCATTGGGCGCCGATAATGTGGAAGAGTCCGATCGGAAAGCTATAGAACTTGGAGTGGATGTGTTGGCTACAGACAGACCGGAGTTATTTGTGAAGAAATACAGACCAGAGCATACATGGAAGGAATGAAACGATGCCGGGACGGGACAGATATGTCAAAACTCACCACAGAGGACACAGAGTAACACAGAGGCGATTTTAAGTTATTGATTATTAATAAAAGACTCTGTGATACTCCGTGTTACTCCGTGGTGAAAAGAGTTATGACACATCTCCATGAATTAACGGGAAAGGCGTTTTATTTTACTTCCCATGTTTCATTGATCATCAGTAACTCCTTGAAGTTGTGATACTTCTTTTTGCCTTTCACTTCATCGATTTGTTCGACAATTGCATCGTTATAGGTCGGAGCTTCCACGTCGCGAATCACACCAAGCGCAATCGGGAAATCCGGTCCTTCCATCAGTGCTAACTTCAGTTGCAGAGTGTTGTCTTGGCTGTGAGCATCGTGAACCAAGATGTCTTTCTCCGTAATGCCGTTTTCGCCTAATCTCACTACCTTCAGTCCGAAACCTTCCTGCATCAGTCCGAACTCTTTGTTCTCACCAAAGAGCATCGGTTTGCCATGCTCCAGATAGATTGCATTTTTGGAACGCCCCTCTTTGGTAGCTACCGATTCATGTGTGCCGTCGTTGAAGATAACACAATTTTGCAGAACTTCTACAACTGATGCTCCTTTATGGTTAGCGGCAGCTTTCAGGACTTCGACAGATGCCGGTCCGTCTACTGCTACACAACGCGCAAAGAAGCGTCCGCGTGCTCCGAAGCAAAGCTCTGCCGGATGAAACGGATCTTCTACGGTTCCGTAAGGAGACGATTTGCTGACGAAACCACGATCGGAAGTCGGAGAATATTGGCCTTTAGTCAGACCGTAGATGCGGTTGTTCAACAGGATCATATTCAGGTCAATATTGCGGCGTATTGCATGAATGAAATGGTTACCGCCAATAGCCAGACCGTCACCATCACCGGAAATCTGCCAGATGGTTAAATCCGGATTAGCTACTTTGGCTCCTGTTGCGACAGCAGCTGCACGTCCATGGATGGTATGGAAACCGTAAGTGTTGACGTAATAAGGTAAACGGGAAGAACAACCGATACCGGAGATTACGGCAATGTTGTGTGGAGCTACTCCCAGTTCGGCCATGGCCTTGTGCAGAGAGTTCAGGAAAGCATGGTCACCACATCCCGGGCACCAACGAGGCTGGCCTGATTTATAATCTTTTGCTGTATATACTGTTTCGCTCATCTCTTATTCCTCCAATAATTTAGTAAATGCTTCTACAAGTTCTCTCGTTACGAACGGCTGGCCCTTTACCTGGTTGAACTGGCTGATATTCAATCCGGGCACTTTCATGCGCAGATATCCTGCAAACTGTCCCAGGTTCTGTTCGGCCACCACGATCTTTTTGTATTTCTTCAGTACTTCAGCAGTGTTCTTAGGCAGCGGATTGATATATTGGAAATGGGCAAGTCCCACTTTTTTTCCGTTTTTGCGCATATGTTCCACAGCTGAATAGAGATGTCCATAAGTACCGCCCCAGCCAACTACCAACAGGTCGGCATCAGTATCGCCCTGTACTTCAAGTTCGGGGATGCTGTCGGCTATCTTTTCTACTTTAGCCTGGCGTAGAAGCGTCATTTTCTGGTGGTTCTCAGGTTCTGTAGAGATTACACCTGTTTCATTACTCTTTTCAAGCCCGCCGATGCGGTGCATGAATCCTTCTGTTCCGGGAACGGCCCAATAGCGCGCGCCGCTCTTTTCGTTACGTTGGAACGGAGTCCATGTTCCGGCCATATCCGGTGTTACATATGGCGGTTTGATAGCCGGATATTCGTCCAGGTTAGGAAGTTTCCAGGCTGCAGAACCGTTGGCAATGAAGGCGTCGGTCAGCAATACTACCGGAGTCATGTGCTCAAGAGCTATTTTGGCAGCCATATAGGTGGCATCAAAGCAGTTAGTGGGCGAAGTGGCTGCAATGACGGGCATCGGGCTTTCGCCATTGCGTCCGTAGAGAGCTTGCAGCAGGTCGGTTTGTTCCGATTTGGTTGGCATACCGGTAGAAGGTCCTCCACGCTGTACATTGATTACAACCAATGGAAGTTCGGCAATAACAGCCAGATTCATGGCTTCGCTTTTCAGGCATACACCCGGTCCCGAAGTCGTTGTCACAGCCAGATCGCCTGCAAAAGCCGCACCAACGGCTGAAGCACATCCGGCAATCTCGTCTTCACACTGAACGGTTTTCACACCTAATGATTTATGTTTTGCAAGCTCGTGCAGGATGTCGGTAGCCGGAGTAATGGGATATGATCCTAAATAGAGTTCCAGCCCGGCTTTTTCCGCAGCGGCGATTAAGCCGTAAGCCGTAGCTTTGTTACCATTGATATCGGTGTAGAGTCCTGCAGCTTTTGGAATTTTACTTTCAATTTTGTAAGTGGAAGTAGAAGCGTGCGTATTGGCTCCATAATTGTAACCGTCGTTCAGCACTTTGATGTTGGCAGCGGCAATTTCCGGTTTCTTGGCGAACTTCTCGTTCAGCATTTTTTCTGCGGCGGACAGGTTACGGTTAAACAACCAGCATACTAATCCGAGGGCGAACATATTTTTGCAACGCAGCATGGCTTTGTTGTCCAGTCCGGAGTCCTTAAGGCTTTCCTTACACATTGAGGAGATGGGGACTTCGAGTATTTGTTGTTTAATTCCCAGTTCTTCAAAAGGGTTGCCTGTTTTAAACTGTGCTTTTTCCAAATCTTTCTCTCCGAAGGAGTCGGAGTCGGTGATAACCAGTCCCTGCGATTTACAGAATTTAATTTGAGTTTTCAGTGCGGCGGGATTCATGGCTACCAATACGTGGCAATGATCACCGGGAGTGAATATTTTACTTGCGCCAACGTGTACCTGAAAACCCGACACACCTGTCAGCGACCCTTGCGGAGCACGAATATCTGCCGGATAATCGGGAAATGTACAGATGTCATTTCCAACCGTAGCCGACACGTTCGAGAAGATGTTGCCGGCCAACTGCATACCGTCGCCGGAATCGCCGGAGAAGCGGACAACCACTTCCTCTAATTCTTTAACCATCATTTCGTCTGCCATAATTCTATTTATATATTTAAATTTAGGATTAACATTAACCGGTGTTAGTGTGTTCTTAGAATATTAACCACCAGCGTGTCTTTTTTGTTTGTCACTTCCCTATATATGTGGCAGGCAAAGTTCGCAAAGTTAAGTGACTTAACAAAATCTTTTCTGATTTATCTGTAGGGCTTTATTAAAAGATACCCGTTTTGCTGCTATTTTGTTCTCCGGAGTAAGCAAAATGTCTGCATTTTGTCTGAATATAGGCATTCTGACAAACAGATTGATATTGCTTCTTAACCCTTCTTCTGACGAATTGCTCTTCAATCGGCTTGATAGGTAGATATATGATTGTATTTTAATTGAATTTTCTTTCGTTTTTTGTGTTTTGAGTTCATTCTTATGATCGCTCGTCTATTCTTTATTGATATAGGAGGTATTTGCATATTCTTCTTGTATAAATCTATTCTTCGGGGTTTGCCAAATCGGGAGAATGCGTTATCTTTGCAGTCGATATCTATCATGGCCCTGTAGTTCAACGGATAGAATAGAAGTTTCCTAAACTTTAGATAGGGGTTCGATTCTCCTCGGGGCTACCATAAAATAAAAAGCCTCCTTCGCGTTATCGCGAAGGAGGCTTTTTTATACCTTATAATATATTAGGCTTTATTCTTCTGTAGTAGTTGCCGGTGCCGAACCTTTTTTGTTTTTCAGCATCATATAAGCAATTGGAGAAGCTACGAACAGTGATGACAGTGTACCGATAACAACACCCAGAATCATTGCGAAGGCGAAGCTACGGATAGAATCACCACCCAGGATGAAGATACACAGCAATACGATCAACGTACTCAATGATGTATTGATGGTACGTGCCAGAGTTGTGTTCAGAGAGTCATCGAACAACTGTTTCACATTGCGTTTCGGATACAGACTGAAGAACTCACGTACACGGTCGAAGATCACCACCTTATCGTTGATTGAGTAACCGATGGCAGTCAGGATAGCGCCGATGAAAGTCTGGTCGATTTCCAGAGAGAACGGCATCCAACCCCAGCACAGAGAGTATGCACCCATGATCATCAGCGTATCGCTGGTCAGAGCCGCTACCGAACCCACACTGTAAGCGATGTTGCGGAAACGGAGCAGGATGTACAAACCGATGGCGATCAGGGCAAATACAACCGACCAGATAGCAGCTGTCTTGATATCGTCGGCGATACTCGGGCCCACTTTCTGTGAACTGATAATACTGCCGCCTGTGTGGTTGTCACGGTCGATGAATGTAGCCAGGGTGATGTTCTGAGTCAGCATGGGCTTCAATGCTTCGTACAGGTAAGATTCGATTTCCGAGTCCACATTGTTACCTTCGTCCTGAATGCGGTAGTTGGTACTGATACGTACAGTCTTCTTGTCGGTACCGATAGAGATAACACTTACGTTGGCATCACCGAACTTGTTAGAGATCAGCTCACGTACCTGTTCCGGTTCTATCGGATTTTCGAATTGAACCTTGAAGTTACGTCCACCGGTGAAGTCGATACTTTGGCTCAAACCGCGGGTTACCAATGAACCGATGCAGATCAGCAGGATCACACCTGTGATAGTCAGCCATTTCTTGTTGCCACCCATAAAGTCGAAGTGGGTATTTACCAGCATCTTCTTAGAGATAGGTGAAGTAAATGTCAGATTCAGCAGTTTGTCTTTGTTCATGAAGTGTTCGTAAACCAGACGGGTCATGAACACGGCTGTGAAGAATGAACAGAGGATACCGATGATCAGAGTTGTGGCGAAACCACGGATCGGACCTGTACCGAAGTAGAACAGGATGATACCGGTGATGATAGAAGTCAAGTTGGAGTCGAAGATAGCAGAGAAGGCATTTGAATAACCATCCGCCAATGCTTTCTTCACGCCCTTACCGCTACGAAGCTCTTCTTTGGTACGTTCGTAGATCAACACGTTCGCATCCACCGCCATACCGAGTGACAACACCATACCGGCAATACCTGACATGGTCAGCGCAGCCTGGAAAGATGAAAGGATACCCAGTGTGAAGAAGAAGTTCAGTACCAAAGCGCCGTTGGCAATCATACCCGGGATGAATCCGTACATAGAGCACATATAGATCATCAGCAGGATCAGAGCGACAACGAATGAGAAGATACCTGCGTTAATGGATTCCTGACCTAATGACGGACCGACGATGTCTTCCTGAACGATGTGTGCAGGAGCCGGCATCTTACCGGACTTCAATACGTTAGCCAAGTCCTTTGCCTGTTCCGGAGTAAAGTGGCCGGTGATCTGTGAGTTACCACCTGTAATCTCGTTACTTACGTTCGGAGCAGAATATACATAATTATCCAATACGATGGCGATGGACTTATTGATGTTCTGTTTGGTCAGCAATGCCCAACGGCGTGCGCCGTCAGAGTTCATCGACATGCTTACAGACGGTTTGCCATATTGGTCGTAGTCGTCTTTGGCATCGGTTACAACGTCACCTTCCAGCGGCGCTTTGCCATTACGTTCGGTCGATTTGATAGCATACAATTCAAAAGTCTGTCCTTTCGGATCGTATTCAAACGGAGAAACGCCCCATTTCAGGCGAAGATCTTTCGGCAACTCGGCAGCCACTTCTTTCATAGCGAGGTATGAATTGACAGTCGCTGTATCTTTGTAGTTTGCATAACCTACCACAGGGCCTCCGTTCGGATTTACACTCAGGATAGCCAGTAGCGGATGCTCTTTCTTCAGTTGTTCCAGATCGGCAGAAGAAGCCTGCTGTTTCTTTTCTCCGCCTTTCAGTGCGGCAGCAAGGCTGTCGGCAGCGCTGATTGTTTTATCGGGAGTAGCTTCTGTTGCAGCCAAGGCGGTTGAATCTATAGCGGCAACTGTATCGTTGGCGGTAGTTTCGTGTGCCAGGACTGCGCGGAGCTTAGAGTCGGCAGCCTGCAAGTAAGGAGCCACTTCCTTGGCGTTGTATGTTTCCCAGAATTCGAGATTGGCCGATCCCTGGAGCAACTTTCTTACACGTTCGGGTTCTTTGATACCCGGAAGTTCCACCATGATACGTCCCATTTTGTCCTCGAGGCTCTGGATGTTGGGCTGAACCACACCAAAGCGGTCGATACGTGTACGAAGCACGTTGTAGGAGTTGGTTACGGCAGCTTTTACTTCTTCTCTCAACACCTTCTCAACTTCGGCGTCAGATGATTTCTGGTTTACTTTGTCTTTGAGCTGTTGTGTTGCGAAGAGTTCAGAAAGCTTGGCACCCGGGGCAGTCTTGTGATACTCTTTAATAAAAAGCGTGATCACGTCGTCCTGGCTGGTAGTAGCTTGTTTGGCAGCTTCGGCCAGTGCTTTGTTGAAAGCTTCGTCGGGCTTGTTGTCAGCCAATGCTTTGATAACATCGGGTACAGACACTTCGAGGATAACGTTCATACCTCCCTTAAGGTCCAGACCTAAACTGATTTCCATTTCACGACACTGTTTCAGCGTATAGTTACCCAACCATACTTTCTCGTTGGAGAGAGAGTCGAGGTAGTCCTGCTCTACTTTCACATCGCCTTTCGCAAACTCTTTTGCCTTATTGGTATAATGGCGAGTCACGAAGGAGAAAGAGAGGTAGAACACGCATACCAGCGTGAGTAATACCGCAAAAACCTTTACAAATCCTTTGTTTTGCATTTTACTTTTAATTTATTATGATTACATTTTAATTGATTTCTGTCGCATACAAGGCTGCAAATATAGTTTTTTTTTCACATTCAGAAGTAATTAGGAGGCAAATATTTGAATGTGAAGGGGATTTTTGAGATGCTTTGGCGGATATTGGCGGAAGTATCGTTTGTCATTTTGGCAATATGTCAAATGAAGGCTCTCAGATTTCATTTTTTCGGCTCTTGGCACGGGTTGCTCCGGAAAAACGGCTCTATTTCGTTCCGGAGTTTATCGTATTTCCGGTTTTACCTTTCATTTCCTTTCAGAAAGAAAGCTGTGTGGACGTAAATGTTTCCGATACGTCTTCCGGGGAGGATAATCTGTCTTTTTGATGCTCCGATAAGGACTGTTGAGAGAAGGCAGTTAGAAGATTATAAGGTCCGGATAAGTGTTATTTTTCGGGACAATAGATGTAATTTGAATAACATATAGAGATGTGGGGGAAAAGAAGTAAGCATTTTCCGAAAATGCTTACTTCTTTTGGGGTAAATGCTTACTTCTTTTCCCGAAAAGAAAGGGTCTTTTTGCTCTAAATCCCGGCTCATGTCGACGTAAACCCCGGCTTTCCGGTTCCAATTCACCGTTTTTTCTTCTGTCCGGCTCCTGGTTTGAGACTTTTTTCACCGGGTATGGTTAGCGAATGGCGCTTTTTTCTGTCTTTTTGTTACTGAATCGGATTGCTGGGAAACAAAAGCGCATATTCCGCTTGTTGTGTCCCAGAGGCAGTGCTGATGCGTACAGGGCTGTGTGGATGCTGTCGGAACGAGCTGTTTCCTACGATTAATCGGGGAGCGTGATGTAGCACCAGATAGGATAATGGTCCGAGTCTTTGATCGAATTGTCTACCGTACATCCCGATGCTTTCAGATTCTTGCTGATCAGGATATTGTCGATCCGGAAGTAGAATTTATTCTGGTTGTACGAGATACCCAGTCCCCGTCCCGATTCGGTGAATGCGTCATCCAGATCTTGCGAAATAACCCGGTGGGCATACGATATGGGAGAGTCGTTGAAGTCGCCGCAAACGATGACCGAGGGGTAGGGCGAACGGGCTATTTCCTGAGCAATGGCGCGTGCCTGTGCCGAGCGGATAGCCGAAGCTTCAGCCAGTTTATTGACGAGTTGCCGGATACCGCTTTTCACTTTTCCGGCTTTCGGGTCTTTCAGCATGTCTTCGTATACTACTTTATCTTCGCGGGTAAGCTTGTTCGATTCAAGATGATTGTTTATCAGCAAGACGGTGTCTTTTCCTATTTTTATATCATAAACCATGCTGCCGTTGTAGTTGCTCTGATAGTCGAGCATACGGGCGGAAAGAATAGGGAACTTGGAGTAACAGGCTATCTGGCTGCCGGCTCCCGTCTTTCCCACCTGTTTGATGTGACGATGCGGGTAGTCTTTTAAGGCTTGCCTGATCTCCTTATTGTTGAGGTGTATCTTGGCTGTTTCGGAACCCGCATACTCCTGCATGCAGACAATGTCGGCTTTGCTGTTTTTTATATAGTTCAGAATAGGGTTCTGTCCATTCTCTTTCTTCATGTTGCCGAAGGACATGATGTTGTACGAAAGGAGTTTAATGCTGTTCTCCGGTTGTCCGGACGGCCCCATGTTGATGGGCATATACGTCCTGATCTGCGGATAACAAAGCAGGAATCCTAAAAGAGGTACCAACGCGAGACGGTAGCGCACGATAAGCCAAAAGACCAGAAAGCAGAAGTTGATGACGAGAAAGATGGGGAATGTCAGTCCCAGACACGACTGCACCGGGTGTACTTCAGGGTTGATGTACGGACTGTAAGCTGTCAGCAGCAACATTCCGATAAAGAATGCGTTGACGGCCAGGAACAGAAATAGGGCTAATCTGCCTATATGCTTCATACGTTATCTTTTGCTTGCGTCGAACAAGCTCTTTTTTTCTTCCGTAGTCAGGCTCTCGTAACCCGATTTCTTCAGTTTGTCGAGAATGCGGTCTATTTCGTCCGACTGTGCCTTTTTACGGGCATTGTAGTCGTAATCGTCCTGACGGGTCTTGGTTCCGTAATGCACCTTCATTTTGGGCTTCCGTTTCCAGGTCTTGGCACTGAACAGAGCGGCGATTCCGTCGAGCGCTTTGTTAACCCACGAAGTGATGTCCTTTCCTTTCTTCAAGCTGGCCGCAAACCAGAGTCCTGCCAGGGCTCCGCCTAAGTGGGCGATGTGTCCGCCTGCATTGCTTGAGGTGATAAAAAATAAATCGGTCAGCACAACGATCAGGGCCAGATACTTCAGACGCACATTGCCGAAAAAGAGAAGGCGTACGGGATAATTGGGCTCCCGATAGGCTGTTGCCACTACGATGGCCAGTACCGAAGCCGATGCACCTACCATGGTGGAGTAGGCGGTCATTGGACGAAAATACGGGAAAACATTATAAGAGATCATATAAAGCAGCCCGCCGCAGATTCCACCTACAATATAAAGGCCTCTCAGGTGTTTGCCCGAAAAGAAATAGAGGAACAGCGAACCGAACCAGTAAAGCCAGAGCATGTTGAACAGGATGTGCAGGAATCCTGCATGCATAAACATATAAGTAAAGATGGACCATGGCTGCCACACAAACCGTGTGAAGGATGCCGGCAAAGCTAATAATTCAAAGATTCCTGTTGCACTCCGGTTGAACAACTGCAACAGGATACTGATCAGCGTGGTAACAACAAACACTCCGACGTTGATGAATATCAGTTGAATATAGACGTTCCCCCTACGAAACGCTTCTTTCAGGTCAGTTATAATATGTCCCATTGTTTCTGTTCTTTTTTCTCCAGTACATAATCAGGATAAATCCGAATATCATTCCTCCGAGGTGTGCAAAGTGTGCCACGTTATCACCCGGATTGTTGGCAAAGCCTGCGTACAACTCTATCAGGGCATATCCGATAACGAAGAACTTTGCCTTGATGGGGAAGGGCAACGGGAAGATGAACAACTGCTGGTTGGGGAACAACATTCCGAAAGCCAGCAAGATGGCATATACGGATCCCGAAGCTCCCACTGTAGTCATCATGTTCAGGTATTCACTCATGGGGATAATGCCCGTACCGATGTTTACACTGGTGTATTGTGACAGTTCGGTCGCGTACTGTATGTATTGCACCACCTCCTGAAGTAAACCTGCGCCCACGCCGCAGAGGATATAATAGAATAAAAAACGCTTCGGTCCCCATACTTGTTCAAGAATCCGACCGAACATCCATACCGCGAACATGTTGAAAAAGATATGGCTGAATCCTCCGTGCATAAACATATAAGTGAATAACTGTACCGGATTGAAGTTGTCGGCGAGGAAAAAGTGGAGACCCAGATAATCGGATAAGTCAATCCCGTAGCTTTGTGCTACAAGTTGACCGAGGAATAGGAGGACATTGATAATTATCAGGTTTTTTGTTACAGTTGGCATTCTTTTAATTTGTTAATGTAATTAATGTGATAATGTGTGCATTAGCTCCTTGGCACATGATAATGAACGCAAAAATACGAATAAATTCTGTTCTACAGCAGAAAAATAATCTACTATTAGTTCTTTTTCAACAAATTGATGTGTTTTTTTGATGTTTTTATTTGATATGTTGTTTTGTTACTCTATATTTGTGAGGATTTTAAGGATATCTTTTGTGTAACATATATTAATTAATCATTTACGTATTATGAATAAGGCTGAACTTATTAACGCAATGGCAGCAGAATCCGGTTTAAGTAAAGTGGATTCTAAGAAAGCACTCGACGCTTTCTTTTCTTCGGTAACAAAAGCTTTGTCAGCTGGTGACAAAATCTCTTTGGTTGGTTTCGGTACATTCTCTGTAGCTGAAAGAGCCGAAAGAGCTGGTATCAACCCTTCTACTAAGCAAGCGATCACCATTCCCGCAAAGAAAGTTGCTAAATTTAAACCGGGTGCTGAGCTGACAGAAGCTATAAAATAAGCATTTATAGTTGAAAAGAAATTAAGAGAGGAGACACTGACGCGTCTCCTTTTTTTGTATCTTTGCGCGCAGAATAATAACTTGGATATGAAGATAGAAGATAAACTTGTGGCGTCCGTAATCAGCGGACTCAAAGTGCTTTACGGACAGGATGTGCCTGCCGCACAAGTGCAGTTGCAAAAGACAAAGAAAGAGTTTGAAGGACACCTCACCCTTGTGGTATTCCCTTTCCTGAGAATGTCGAAGAAGGGCCCGGAGCAAACCGCACAGGAAATCGGTGAGTATCTGAAAGCCAATGAACCGGCTGTAGCAGCTTTCAATGTGATCAAAGGCTTCCTGAATCTGACCATCGCGTCGGCTACCTGGATCGAGCTCTTGAATGAGATTCATGCCGATGCACAATACGGCATTGTCTCAGCGGATGAAAATGCTCCGCTGGTAATGATTGAATATTCGTCACCCAATACCAATAAACCTCTTCATCTGGGCCATGTGCGCAATAACCTGTTGGGTAATGCACTGGCCAATATCGTCATGGCGAACGGAAATAAGGTAGTCAAAACCAATATCGTCAACGACCGTGGTATCCATATCTGCAAGTCGATGCTGGCATGGCAGAAGTATGGCGATGGTGAAACACCCGAGTCGTCGGGTAAAAAAGGCGACCATCTGGTAGGCGATTATTACGTCGCTTTCGACAAGCACTATAAAGCTGAGGTAGCGGAGTTGATGGAGAAAGGTATGACCAAGGAAGAAGCCGAGGCAGCCTCTCCGCTGATGAATGAAGCGCGTGAGATGTTGGTGAAATGGGAGGCGGGTGATCCTGAAGTGCGCGCACTCTGGCAGATGATGAATAACTGGGTATACGAAGGCTTTGATGAAACCTACCGTAAAATGGGAGTGGGCTTCGATAAAATCTATTATGAATCCAATACATACCTGGAAGGCAAAGAGAAAGTGATGGAAGGTCTTGAAAAGGGTTTCTTTTTTAAGAAAGAAGATGGCTCGGTCTGGGCTGACCTGACGGCGGAAGGATTGGATCATAAACTGCTGCTTCGTGGAGACGGAACCTCGGTATACATGACTCAGGACATTGGTACGGCCAAGTTGCGTTTTGCCGACTATCCTATTAATAAGATGATTTATGTGGTAGGAAACGAACAGAACTATCACTTCCAGGTATTGTCCATCTTGCTTGATAAGCTCGGATTTGAGTGGGGCAAGAGCCTGGTACATTTCTCTTATGGTATGGTGGAACTGCCTGAAGGCAAGATGAAGTCGCGTGAGGGTACGGTGGTAGATGCTGACGACCTGATGGCGGAAATGATTGCGACAGCCAAGGAAACTTCTCAGGAATTGGGCAAGTTGGACGGGCTGACACAGGAAGAGGCAGACGACATTGCACGTATCGTCGGACTGGGAGCACTGAAATACTTTATCCTTAAAGTGGATGCCCGTAAGAACATGACCTTCAACCCGAAGGAATCTATTGACTTTAACGGTAATACAGGTCCTTTTATCCAGTATACTTATGCACGTATCCAGTCCGTTCTGCGTAAAGCAGCCGAAGCAGGCATTGTGATTCCGCAAGTGCTTCCGGCCAATATCGAACTGAGTGAGAAAGAGGAGGGATTGATTCAGATGGTTGCCGACTTTGCCGCAGTAGTGCGTCAGGCCGGTGAAGACTATAGTCCGTCAGGTATCGCCAACTACGTTTACGATTTGGTGAAAGAATACAATCAGTTCTATCATGACTTCAGCATCCTGCGTGAAGAGAATGAAGACGTGAAACTGTTCCGTGTCGCTCTGTCTGCCAATATTGCCAAGGTTGTTCGTTTGGGAATGGGATTGCTGGGCATTGAAGTACCGGACAGAATGTAAGATATTCTTTGAATTGAATAAAAATATAAACTACGGGATTTCTTTAGTCAGAACAATTGCTAAAGGAGTCCCGTAGTCGTTTTTGCCTCATAAGTTCCGAAGAAATTATTGCAGATCCTGATAGTCCCAGATTTTATGTGACTTGCCATCTTCGCTTATGATGCCACCGGAACAATATTTGTAAACGAGTTCCTTTTGGAAGCTGCCGATGGAACTTGCTTTTCCGTTTATCCAGTCACTAAAGCCGGGGTAAGTCTCAAAAAGACTGTTCTTTTCCTGCGGATAACTGAACGTACCGTTACCACTTGCTACGGCAAGGCCGTAAGGCATATTTTCTTTATTTACCATGTCATAAGCTTTGTAGTCGATATCTGAACTGGCAGCGTACATCCGTTTTCCGTCTACTTCGATAAACCAGGCTACCCATGCTGAGGCCTTTTCTTTTTTGGGCATGGCATAGTTTACTATATCGGTTGAAGCCAGTTTGTAACGTATCGGGTCATTGTCATTGACCGTATTGATGAATCCCTGTTTGCTTCCGAATAAATCGGCTCTGACATCATTGCTGATAATGTGTGTTGAGCCGTCGGATAGGATACAACCCAGTTTGATCGTTTTGATACTTCCTAATGCGATCGGCTGGATCTTTATTGTTTGCCAGGTTTCCTCAGGATGCTGATAAGCGTGATTACTGGCGATATTCTGTACATGGATAATCAAGTCATTATAATCATAATCACCGTTTTGCGTATCTTCAAACATGACTGCCTGCCAGGTCTTGGCGTAAGTGGTCTCGGCACCTTCTTTTAGAACATCATAACTAATGTTGATACCATCTCCCGCACGGGTCGAAACTGCCGTATTTTTAGGTATACGGATGGTGATGGGTTCATTGGCTACGGCTATAGTGTCTTCTCCGTAAGTCACAAAGGTCGTATGCCCTTCTTTGATAGGCACGTTGAAATCTTGGGAGGTTTCGCAGTTTGCCACGCGTGTTTCAATAATCTGAGAATAATCTTTCTCATCTTCGATGCAGGAAGCCCACAATGCAATAGAGGCAACTGCTAAAATGACTTTCTTCATAGATTGTTTGTTTTGTTTGTCCGGCAAAGATATGCAATAAAAGTGATAACTTGCTGAATAATAGCCGGAAAAATAAAAAAAAAGCACAAATGATACAGATGCCGCACACTTCTCGGGGAAGTTGGCAGATTCTGTATCATCCGTGCTTTTTAATCGGGAAGCCTTGATTACGGCTATTTTTTCTTGGCATAACGTCCGCGTTTCGGGGCGCTTTCTGCCTTTTCGCTTTGCAGTTTTATGATTTCCAGACAAGTCTGATAATTCAGGTCGACCGGTACTACGTCTTTGGGAATTTTGTAATTACTTCCTTTATAAGTGATATAGGGTCCATATCTGCCATTAAGGATTTCCATTTCTGCATCTTCATCAAACTTCTTGATATGCTTTTTCGCTTCCGCTTCACGTTTAGCCAGAATTAGTTCGACGGCTTCGTCCAGTGTGACTTCCAGCGGATCGTAAGTTTTGGGCAAAGACACGTATTTAGAATTATGATATACATAAGGTCCGAAGCGTCCGGTACCGATCGTTACGGTTTTATCTTCGAATTCTCCGACTTTGCGCGGCAGTTTGAATAAATCCAATGCTTCTTCCAGCGTGATAGTTTCCATAGACTGTCCTTTCTTCATCTGTGCAAAGCGTGGTTTGTCTGTGTCATCGGCCGTGCCGATCTGTACGACCGGACCGAAACGTCCGATTTTCACCGATACAGGCTTTCCGGTTTTAGGTTCCTCCCCCAAAATCCGTTCGCCTACTTTGTGCTCGGTCTTGGTGGCCAGTGTCGTTTCTACTGAAGGATGAAAGTCCTTATAGAAATCTTTCATAATACTTGTCCATTTCTTATCGCCTTCAGCTATTTCGTCGAATTGTTTTTCTACGTTAGCTGTGAAGTTATAATCCAGGATGTTGGGGAAGTATTCGGTCAGGAAGTCATTGACTACGGTGCCGATGTCCGTTGGCAATAGTTTTGATTTTTCTGCTCCGACAATTTCCGTATGTTTGATATCTGTAATCTGATTATCTTTTAAGGTCAGTATATCGAATGAGCGCTCTTCTCCCGGTTTATCTCCCTTCTCCACATATTCGCGTTGCTGGATGGTAGAGATGGTCGGTGCATAGGTTGACGGACGTCCGATTCCCAGTTCCTCTAACTTGCGTACCAGGCTGGCTTCGGTATAGCGTGACGGGCGTTGTGTGAAACGTTCGGTAGCTACGATTCCCTGATGTTCCAGCATTTGCCCTTTCTTCAGCGGTGGAAGCAGGTGGCTTTCGTCTTCTTGCTCGTTATCGTCATCATACGATTCTTTGTATACGCGCAGAAAACCATCGAATTTGATCACTTCTCCGGTAGCGGTAAATTTATCGTTACCATTGCTGATACCAATGGTTGCCGTTGTTTTTTCCAATTCAGCGTCTGCCATTTGTGAGGCTATGGTACGCTTCCAGATCAGGTCGTATAGTTTTCTTTCCTGAGCCGATCCTTCGACGGTCTGGTTTTCCATGTAAGTCGGACGGATAGCTTCGTGCGCTTCCTGAGCTCCTTTAGTCTTCGTGGCGAAATGGCGTGGATGCACATATTGGTCACCCATCATCTGTGCGATGGCAACTTTGCTTCCTTCTGTGGCATATTCAGACAGATTCACCGAGTCGGTACGCATATAAGTGATTAATCCCGATTCATAAAGTTTCTGGGCAACCATCATGGTCTGTGCTACAGTGAATCCGAGTTTGCGGGCTGCTTCCTGTTGCAGGGTAGAAGTCGTGAAGGGAGCCGCCGGACTTTTCTTTACCGGACGGGTTACGATATCTTCAATAGAGAATGTGGCAGCCTTGCATGACTCGAGGAACTTTTGGGCTTCCTTCTTTGTCTTCAGGCGGCGTGCCAGTTCCGCTTTCATTTCTACCAACTTGCCATCGGCATCCGGTACCAGGAAAACGGCAGTGACACGGTATGAGGCTTCGCTTTTGAAAGCCTGTATCTCGCGTTCGCGTTCTACAATCAGTCGTACTGCTACCGATTGTACCCGGCCTGCAGAGAGCGCCGGTTTCACTTTCTTCCACAGCACAGGTGAAAGTTCGAAACCTACGATGCGATCTAAGATGCGGCGGGCCTGCTGAGCATTCACGAGGTTTATGTCAATGTCGCGCGGCTGTTCGATAGCTTTCAGTATGGCTGTTTTGGTGATTTCGTGAAAAACGATACGCTTCGTATTTTCAGGTTTCAGTTTCAGTACCTCGTAAAGGTGCCATGAAATAGCTTCTCCCTCACGGTCCTCATCGGATGCGAGCCATACGGTTTCCGCTTTGCTTGCTTCCTCTTTCAGTTTATCGACCAGCTCTTGTTTCTCTTCCGGTATTTCATATTTGGGTTTGAAATTCTTTTCTATATCGATAGAAAATTCTTTTTTCTTCAGGTCGCGAATATGTCCGTAACTTGAGAGAACTTTAAAATCTTTCCCAAGAAACTTTTCAATCGTTTTTGCTTTTGCTGGAGATTCGACAATGACAAGGTTTTTCTGCATATCTGTGATATTAAAACATATAAATTGCCCGCAAAAGTAGAAAAAAACGTTTTCTTTACCTTATAATATAGAGAGAATCTGATATTTTTTGCAAAAAAAGACCTTTTTTATAAGAATCTTTTAAAACTGGAAGCTTAGTCCTCCTACAAAATTGATTCCCTCAACCGGATAATACAAGTAGTACTGATATTTCTTATTCAGCAAATTGTCAGCCTTTACATATGCCGAGATTCCCTTGAAAATTTTATATGTAGCTCCCAAGCTCAGATTGCTGACGGCAGGAATACTTTTTCCGTAAAATCCAGTATAGCGTTCGGCTCTGCGGGTATATTGGTAGCCTGTGTTTAGCCAAAGTGCGGGTATCGGATGAACTTCTGCATGAATACCGAAATCAAATTCCGGTTTCATCAACAATACCTCATTGTAACTGAGCGCTTTCGAATCGGTTCCTTTGTTGTCCGTATTCCAGTGATAATAGGTTCCTCCTGCCGAGAGGGCGAATAGGTCTTTGTATTCGTAGCTGGCTTTGATGCCTGCGTAAAAGTTATCCGTATTGGTCTGTCCCAAACCAATGTAGTTTGCTCCCCTTTCTCCATCCCAGGCATCTATCGATTGATACAGATCATCTTTCAGATTCTGGTATCCGCCGAAGATGTCGAACCAGAGGCCCGGTGTCGGACTGGCTTTGAATCCTAATCCGGCATTCAGTTGCTCATAAGTGTCTCTGACTTCCTGTCCCGGATTGAGGTATGGATTGTAAGTCTCCAATCGGCGGAAATCATTCAACTGTCTGCCTCCGGTTGCTTTGGCGTATAGTACGTAACTGTCGGAAAACACATATTGAGCTTTTACGTCCGGAGAGACACGTACTGCTTTTCCATTTCCGAAAGAGAGGTCTACGTTGGCTCCGACATGTACTCTCCAACTGTCATCATTCAATTCGTAGTAGGGATTCAGATCAAGCGTTGTACGGCTCTTGAAAATATTCTTTATCCGGTCTTTATTTTCTTTCAGTTCGTTCCCGTAGATCAGATTGTTCATGGCAAATCCGATAGCTACTGTCTGCTCGTCGCTGATTGAACCGCTTACGGTTGCCAAGGTGCGTATCAGCGTTTCGTTTACTCCTCCGAAGAGCTGACATTGTTGGCGTCCGTATAACATCAGGTTGGTTTCCGCCCGGTATTGCAGCGGTAGGGTTTCGTCAGTCGATTTCACTCCGAAGTGCACATCACCGGAAGTAAACTTCTGCTTCTTGAATCCGTAAGGTTCGTAATTGAAATTGCTCAGGCCGAAATTACCGGCTACGTTCAAATCCAGTTTTGCAAATTGGTGAACATAATCTACGTTTGCCCGTGTGCGGTAATAGAAGGCGTTCCATTTTCGGGTATCACCGAAAGGCATATCTAACTTTCCGTCCATTCCGTCCATCTTGAAGTTTACGTTCAGTTTGTCCTGATCCGAGAGCCGGAACAGATAGTTGGCCAAAATATCCAGATTGCCATAGTTACCGTATCCCAGACGGACGTATCCCGGAATGAAGCCCGGTTGTATTTCCTTGCCGGTGTAAGCTCCTATTGTCCCCATCGGAATTGAAGTGGCAGGCGTAGTAAATGTGGCATATTCCACCTCTTTTTTGCTGACAGTAGGCTCTTCTACTTTAGGTAGGACATTTACTTTGGAAGCATCCATTATGTCCGGGTTATATTGCTGCTCTACCACTACGGTGCGGTTTACAGTCGTATCTTTGGGTTGCGTCTGAGCCAGTATCGAAACAGGCAGCGCGGTAAAAGCAATTCCTAAAAGGATATAATTGTTATATTTCATACTCTGTTACTTATTAAGGTTGTTCAGTCTGCTCTCAATCATATTCTCGATATCATCATCAGCATGGTAATTCTGTTGCAGGCTCAGCAAGTACTGACGGGCATCCAGCTTTTTATCCATAGCTACATATACATCCGACAGGAGGATGAACCCGCGTGCCAGCCAGTAGGCATGTGGTGTACTTTGGTCGATGAAGTTCAGTAACTCTTTCTCTGCGGCTGCATAATTCTGCGTGTTGTACAATTCTTGTGCAACCAGGAATTTTGCTTCCGCGCCATACAGGTTGCGTGTATCTTTTGCCAACTCTTTTAAATCTGCCATGGCTGCCTTATCTCCTTTCTGGTTCAGGTAAGCCTTTGCCCGATAATACAAAGCTTCATTCTTGAGTTCAGGACTCAGTTTGGCTTCGGATAGCAAGGCCGTTGCCGCATGGATGGTTTCCGTATCGTCTTTCAGCAAATAAGCTGCACGGAGCATACCCGTTTCAGCCAGCAATCTTCGTTCGGCAGTGGTTGCTTTCTCTTTCAGCATTTTGTAACTTGCCAATGCATCGGCAAACTGCACTTTGTTGAACTGAACTTCCGCACGCATAATCAGTGCTTCTTCCGAGAACGGATTGTCCGGATATTCAAGCAACTTGCCCGAGTGTTCCAGAATCATATCATAATTTTTCTGTTCCTTACCTATCAGGCAGAGATAATAGTGGGCATTCAGTCCGAATGCTCCGTCCGGGAAAGTCTGCAGATACTTTCCGAAGCTTTCTTTAGCCTGCTCCACCCGTCCGCGCATGTAAATCTTCTCAGCTGCCATGTAGGTCAGTGAATCCTGTTCGCTGGCATCGAAGCGGATGTTGCCCGGCATGGCCGAAGCCAGTGCGGCAAATTCGTCGATGCGGTTCATGTCTACATAGATCGACTTCAGGTCGCGCATGGCCAGACGGGCTTCGTCGCTTCCCGGATATTTCTGTACTACCTGTTTATAAGCGTCGATGGCCTGGTTATAATCTTCATTCTGGTAGTAGAGCAAACCGATTTCCGCTGCTGCCTTGCGGCTGACGGGGCTTTCGGGGTATTTGGCCAATAACTCCTTGAAAGAGGTGATGGCCTGTTGGTTATTATCCATCAGGACATAAGAACGTCCTTTTTCGTACAGAGCACTGATGGCATAGGGTGAAGCGGGATATTTACCTGCCAGACGGTTCAGCCAGGTGATTTTACCTGAATAGTCTTTTTGCAGTCCCGATACCAGTGCGAGTTGGTAAAATGAATAATCTCCCGAGGGAGTATTCATTGCTTCTGCCTGTGAATAATAGTGTTTGGCTTCATCGAAGTTACGCACATCCAGGTAGCAGTCACCGATGCGGTTGTAGGCATCGGCCAGTGCCGTTTTATTTTCTCCTTTCTCCAGGCTGATGTATTTTCGGAACCAGTTTTGTGCTTGTACATAATCTTTTTGATGAAATGCGATATAGCCTAAGTTATAATGTGCCAGGGCATACATTTCGTTATTGGTCTGTTGAGTCAGTTGCAGATAATCGGTGAAGTTACGTTTGGCTTCTTCCATCCGGTTCAGCCGATAGTATGCTTCGCCCCTCCAGTAGAGGGCGTCTGCTTTGGTCTGCCGGTTGTATTGTCCGAGCCCGAGTGAGCGGTCGAAGTAGCCGATGGACTGTTCGAATTGCGTATTGGCAAACGCTTGTGTACCCAGTTGGAATAAGATGCGCTGTTTGGCTTCCAGAATACGTTTGCCGGGATGGGCGATACGGTCGATTGACTTCAGTGCCGCTTCATAGCTCCGCGTATTCATATATACCTCTACCAGATAGCTGCTTACCATCTCGGCATATTCGGAGGTGGGGAATTCATTGAGGAATTTTTCAAAGACAGTCACCGATTCTCCGAAAGCCGAATAAGATGTTTCGTGGATACATAACGCATAATTGTAGGCAGCTTGTTCTTTGATTTTCGGATTTGCGTTCGAAGCGGCAGCCTGTTCGAATGCCATGCGTGCTTTGTTCTTTTCAGCCAGATGCAGATAGGCAAGTCCCATGTGCAAGTAAGCATTCTGTGTCAACGCGTCGTTTTCGGTAGTGACTTCTCCAAGTGTTTCGGCAGCTTTAGAGAAAACACCGGTCTGGAAATAAGACAGCCCCAGCATATAGAGTGCATCTCTTCGGGGTGCATTTTCTTTTTCCAGATAATTTCGGAAAGAGGTGACCGCCTTGTGATAATCTCCGAAATGATAATATGCATCTCCCAGAATCCGGTACATTTCACCGGCGTGTTCGTTTTGCGGATAGGCAGACAGGTAATTCTGGGCCACGATCTGAGCCTTGTCATAGTTCTTCTTGATGGCATAGATTTCAGCAATGTAATAGGGTACCAGGGCTTTGTATTTAGCGTTATCCTGTAATGGGAGAAAGCCTTTCAGTGCTTCATCATACCGTTTCTGCGTGTATCGGATGTATGAGATATAGTATGAGCAGTCATTCGCATACTTGGGACTGCTTGCTTTCAGGGTTTCGAACCAGATGGCGGCCTCTTTGACATTGCCGACTTTCAAGTAGCAGGTAGCCAACTGATAGGTCATGTCATCCCGTTCCTCGTTGCCCAGCAAATCAAGGCGGGAAGAGTTGAACAAGGCGAGAGCTTCATCATAGTTGCCCTGATAAAAATAAGCAGAGGCAATCAGTGCATAAATACGGTTTGCGTGAGGAGTATCCGGATAGGTATCCAGATAGCTGCGCAGTTGCGCGATGGCATTACGGTCTTTCAATTCATACGCCGAGCATACCAACATGTATTCAGCCTCTTCTTTCAGGTTCACGTCCGCTTTCTGGCGGACAAATGTGCGCAGGGGAGGCATTGCGGCCGCATAGTTCTTTTGCAGAAACAGCTCTTTCCCTTCTTTATACAGATTTACGGGAGACGTTATTTTCTCGCTGGTTTGTGCCTGCAGGGCGACAGGCACACAACATGCCACGGCACATATCAATCGTGATATCTTTTTTTTCATAATTCAGAGTTTTGACAAAAGTACTTGTTTTTATGTATTTTACCTCTCTTTCAAGAATCTTTTTAACCCTTTTTTGATAGAGCCCAGTCCGAACTCTTCGGGATTAATTTGGCGCAATGGGACGAAAAACGAGTCCGCCACATCATCCATTGCTTCAAAGTGACTTGTATCTTCCACTTGGCAAAGGAAAAACATGTCGAGCGTATGTACAGGAAACCCGGAATAGATATAAATGTTCGGAAGTGAAAACAGGTAGGTTGCCTTTTTCACTTTTAATCCGGTCTCCTCTTCTACTTCCCGGCTTACTCCTTCTTCACCCGTTTCGTTCATGTCGATGAAGCCACCCGGAAGGTCCAGCGTCCCTTTCGCCGGCTCTTTGGCACGGCGGCATACCAGTAACTCGTCTTTTTCGTTTAAGATCAGTGCCACTGTAGCCGATGACGGGTTGAAATAATAAACGAACCCGCAATCGGTACATTGTTTAGACTTCTCGTTGTGAATCTCAAAAGCGGCAGAACCGCATTTCGGACAGTATTTAAATTGATTAAGTGGATGTTCCATCATTCTATTTGTTTTTGTGCAGGCAAAAATAACGAAAAAGAAGCAGTTTCAGGTGATATGTCCGCCAGTATTGTAGGTTTGATAATATAAAGTGTTGATAAAGAATGGGAAATGACTACTGTAATGTCCGCTTCCTTTTTCTTCTTTTCCTTTTTCTTTCTCTACCTTTGCCATTGATTTATTTATTAATATACAAACTATGAAATCACTTCATTCTCTTTTATTTTGCGGAGTACTTCTTTTGCATGCTTCTTGTTCGGGAATAAAAACATCAGATGAGAAATCTTTGGATGATTGTCCCTTGGTAGCGATCTGGAAACAAGCCGGTACTGACAGTATAGTGGTGTTGGACATCGGGTTGATAAAAGATACCATGCAGATACGGCTCAGCCAGTTGGTAGACGACCTGGAGATTATCAAGCTTGAAACCCGGGATACGGCATTAGTCAAGTCCGGATATATGGCGGTTTCTGACCGGTACATGCTTTTGGGAAGTTATTTAATGCCTTGTAAGTTATTTGATAAGAATGGGACTTTCCTGCGTCAGATTGGCGGGATTGGGCAAGGTCCCGGTGAGTATACCAATATTTATGATGCTCAGATTGATGAAGTGAATAATCGGATTTATATGCTTCCGTGGACTTCAAATCAACTATTGGTTTTTGACTTGGATGGAAATTTACTTCCTCCGATACCTTTGCCGGCCAGAGTTCCTAAAGGAGTGTTCCGGGTAGATACGAAAAAGAATCTATTGACTATGGGCATCTTGCCTTTCCAGGATTTAGGAAATAAGTTTGTGCTTTGGCAACAAGATCTCAAAGGAAATGTGTTGCAATCCATCAGTTCGACTCCTTATTATACTTATGATGATTACAGCAATGAAGTGAGCAGCAACCGGAATGCCGGTTCTTTTGACTTTTTCATCTTTAATTGGTCTGCCGTACAAGATTCCTTGTATCACTATGATGCGAAAGAGAATCGTTTGGTTCCTGTTTTTACCGCCAATTTCGGGACTCAGGATATTCCTAAGCATACGTATACGGAGTTTCCCGGACATTATTGGGTCAACATCATAACAGAGGTTGTTAATGGGCAGGGTATGCCTCCAATGAATGTTTTGATAGATAAGCATAGCCTGAAAGGGACCTATTGTACATTGGTGATTGATGAACTTGGGGGTATTCCGGTCGAGTATCCGTACGACTGTTTTCAGGACGGACGTTTTCTGATGAATCTCGATCCGGGAGATTTGATTGATGAATTGGAAAAAGTCCTTGCTAAACCCGAACGTTTTTCTAAAGAAGAATCAGATCGACTTACAAAATTAAAGAATTCGATTTCCGTTGACGATAATAACTATATTCTGGTCGGTAAACTTAAGTCAAAAGGAGAAAGTCTGATACTTTCTGCTAATCCGGTTCAGAAAATAACGGAGCAGGAACAACAACCGGCAAAAGAGGAACCGGTAAAGACTGCCGTTCAGTCCGAAGTAGCATCGGAGGCGGATACAGTGTGGAGTGTATCTCCTTATTCAGCTATACTTCCTGATGCCATTAATTATTTCCGTACTCATAATAAATATAAAGATTGGGATCCGAAAAAGGGCAAGCGCGTCCTTGTGCGTGGCATCGCAGAAAAAGACGGAACAATTACGGGTGTAGGCATCAGTTATGGATGGGATCTCGATCCTCAGAGCGGGGCTATGAAAAATAAGAGCGAGGGAACTTGTGGGCTGAAAGAGTTGGATGAAGAAGCCTTAAGGCTGATCCGGCAGGCTAAACTTTTACCCGGAATGACAGATAAGAAAATACCGGTCAGAAGTAAATTCGTTATTGTAGTCGATTTCCCTCCTAAATGACGAGTTAATTTCATTTTGTCAAATTTACAATTTGTCCGGTAAGCTCTGTCTGTAACCGGATAAATTCGGATGAAGATTCATGCAGCGCAAAAAACGTGCTGCATTTGGCTTCTGCGTTTGTCTATATTGTAGCTGTTTTGCTGATTGGCGGCTGTTTGGATATGATATTCCTTGATCCGTCTGTCTACTTGTCTCCTGTGTTTGCTATTTGCTGTCTTTCTTCTATCGGTGATTTTTTCTTTTCAGTATGCAACCAGCATCTTTCTTCTCGAATTTGGCCACTGATTTATCCTCCGTTTTTAGCAAGTTAACATCCTGTTGGCAAAGAATTAGTTTTCTACCGACAGGAAGTTAACTTACTCCTTTCATGAAGTTAACTTACCATATTCTGTTTATTCATATCCTGCATGCATGATTATGCCATTTCTCTGGATTTATTCGCTTTTGTTGTATATCATTGCTTTTTTTATTCATTTTCATTTCTATTTCTTGCCGATTCTACCAATGTTCGGTTAGCGGGAAACGGTATATTGCAACTATTTGTCATAGAAACACTCTGTTTCCTTACGTTTCTCTATTTCTTTGGTCGAGCTTTGTCGATTGAGTGTGTGACCGTCTCTATGATTTGTTTAATACCCGCCTGATTACTAATGCTAAATTACGATGTGTTCGTATTTTATTGATTCGTAAATAAATATATGTATTATTCTCGCTGAAAAGTTTGCTTTTATTAAATGCAATCCTTATTTTTGGAGAAATAATTTTAAGCCTTATTTTTTGATAAACAAGCAGAAGAATGAAGCGGAATATATGTTTTTACTTGATGCCTTAGGGGATTGATATGTTGCTCATGAACCCAAAGCTTTGTTGCAAAACGACTAAAACGACTAATATGAAACAGAACACCTTTTTTGTTAATGTATGGACCTTGATGCTGATTCTGGGTCTTATTGCTTGTGGAGAGAAAAAAACGCAGGTGAAAACAGAACTTCAGAGAATAGAAGCTTTTGCATTTGATGTTAATGATGATTATTTACAAAGCTATGCCGGTACTTTTTGCTATTCTACTTCAGCCCGGATCGATGGTAAAGAGTGTCTGATTGTTTATAATGGAAAACTCCATTCCATTGACATTCTGAATCTGACTGATCGCCGGCCATTAAAACAAATAGCTCTGGCTAAGGATGGTCCGGATCAGATACTTGCCCCCAAAGGGATCGGCTATTATAAAGATTCGTTTATCATACTGAATACCGGTGGTTTGTATCGGGTTGGTCAGGATGGAAAAGTGGTGTCTAAGAAACTTCTCAACGATTTTCCGCAGATTAAGGAAGAAGGGTATGGAATAGCCGTTCCCGATCTTACTGTTTACTTTAGCGTGTATAGCTTCTTCGGATTTGATGCTGCGAATGGAAGAGTGGCTTTACCCCTCTACTCTTATAAGAAAGATACTACGGGAGAATATCCGAAGAAAGTGCTGATTGTTTCGTGTGACGATTGGAATATACGGGATGAAGTGGAGATACATTGTCCTGATGTGATAAGGAAAGAGGGAGATATGCAATTACTGGGTTGTGTCAACGTGCTTCCCTACGGTGACCGGTTGATTTATAATTTCCCTGCGTCTTTCAAAGTTTATGTTTACGATCTGTCTGCAAAAAAGAGTAAAGAATATGATTTTCCTTCTACCTTTACAGATCCTTTTTTCCATTTACCGGATATGAACGAAGGGGAACCCGGCTTCGGATGTCTGAAAACCGGTTATTATTTCCCATTGTGTTACGATGCCTATCATAATGTGTTCTGGCGTATTCAGCAGGGACCATTAGATGGTCATGGAGTGGGAGGAAAGCCCTTTTCCGTCATGTGTATATCACCTGATTTTTTGAATAGTGCAGAGTATGTGATTCCTGCCGGTGCATCTATCTATCCCGATTTGGCTTTTACAGATTCTTTGATCTTGTTGCCGTATACGGGAGGTGATAAAATCGGTGAAAACAATATGTGCTTTTATGGACTGCAATATAGAGAATAGTAGTTGTGGAAAGGACTGCTTAGAGGCGTTCCCGTTAATTAATTTAATTTCATAGGGTATGAAACTGTTTATTTCGTCATTGTACTTTATGTGGGCTGCTGAATTTGATCTGTAAAATACAGATCCAAGGTTGTGTTATAATAATGACATCTTAAAATGAATTCTGTATGAAAGTTTTGTGTGTAATTTTTATATGTGTTTTGTATTCATGTATGCAGAATGTTGAGCTGGATAATAAGATAAATGTGGGTGCAGCAATGAATGCTTTGGGAAAGATATCGGCACAGACAATATCTTCTAATGTGAGATATGTAGCATTGGAAACAAATGATAGTAGCCTTGTGGGAGAAATGCCGGATATGAGGGTGTTAGAGCATGCCATACTTGTATCTTCCGTAAATCAATGCCTGAAACTTTTTGATCGATCTACCGGTAAATTTATTCGGGATATAGGTCATGTCGGAACAGACCCGCAGGGATATGCTAAAGATGCTTGGGGAAAAGTGAACTATTGGGTTGATTATGACCAAAACATAATATATGTTTTAGGTTGGGGTAATGATTTAATATTGTATGATTTAGCTGGTAATTATAAAGATAGAATTTGTATAGATGATAATGTACGCTATAATTTGCAGCAAAGCTATCTATATATTACTTATGGTAAACTATGGGGACATAATAAACTTTATATTTCCAATCGGACGTCACCCTTATTTTGTATAGACGAAAACTCTAATCACATTATAGATATAGTAGGTTTACCAGTAGATTTACTTCCTATGGATGATTTGCAATCTGTATCGGAACTTTTAGGGGATTATGCATCTTATGGCGGTGATTTGACAATGGCTTCATTTGCCAATGGTGGAAAGTTTTACACAGCCATTAATAGTCCTTCCTTATGGCGGTTTGAGAATGATATTAGATTAAAACAAACATTCAACGATACGATCTATACGCTGTCAGATAGTAAAATTAAACCTTATTTAATTTTCGAACTAGGGGATTGGACTTGGCAATATCAAGATCGGTTGGAAGAAGGTGGATGTGAAAAGAAAATCATGATTGATTATGCTTTGGAAAATGAGAGATGTATTTATTTTCATTTTCATACAGGGTTCTATACTAAAAATAGGCAGGCTTTTTGTGGACTATATTATAAAGCTGATCATAGAGTTGTGTTGATGTGCGGAGATAGACTGTTGGATACAGTTAATAGACAATCTCTCAGAGTTAGGGGAGTAAGTTCTGATGGCTGTTTTATAGCTCTGCTGCAACCTGATGAGTTGTGTGATGAAGTGAAAAAGAAAACGGGTAGTAAAGAAGAAGACAATCCTATAGTGGTAATATTGGAGTAAAAGAACAAATGTTTTGCGTATGAAAGATTTGTTTCTTGCAAACAACAGAAGTATGATCCTGATATAACATTAAAAATGTTGATTAGAGGGATTGTTCGGACTAACTAATGTAATTCTATTATCTCTGTTTTTATTTCTATTTTTATAAAATTCAAAAGAAGGTATAGACTAAATATTGTCTTTTATAGGAGTGGACCATAAGAAGGTTTTTGGAAGAACCGTTGGCATTATATTGGTGGATATAGAGGACAAAAGTAGGTATAATGGTAAAATTGACTTGTATTACAAGCTTGTAACTGTCCGGGTATTTAGGGTTAAAATCGTGCGCTTCATGTTTATTGTGCTTATATACAGTGGTTTATATTGCATTATTCTTCAATGATTTGTCTGGGTAGATAATTTGCGAATTGGTTCAACATGATTTAACTTTGAACCAAGGAGGGAGGTCCCTTTTTGAGTGATGTAATTCAAATCTGTTAGCCATGGATAAAATAGAGTTTAGAGAAGATAAGATAACGTTTTCATATAAGAAATCTTATGGAGAATGTTTGTATCAGGATTTAATTGCTGTGGAATATAGCAAGCCTTACTGTATATTACAAATAGGAGGTAGGAACAGTATTCTGTTTTTAATAAGCCTACGTGTGATTCTGGAAAAATTGCCTGCCGATTTTCTGCTGATAAATAGAGGAATTATAGTAAATAAAGAGCGTATTGTAGATTGTGTACTTCAGGATGGGGCATATCATATAAAGATGGATAATAATAAAATTTATAGGATTAGCACTCGTAAGCTGGCTACAGTTAAGAAATGTTTTATGGTACAAAATGATACTATTTAGGTTTAGGTCATAAAAGATGTATGGGAGAAAAAAACTGCAAAAAAAGATTATATACTACGAAAATGTAGTATATTGTAGCCGTGAAAACATTTGCAGGGAGATTCTCGTCTCTAATATTGGATAGTGGGGACCTTATGCACAAACAATAAATCTTAATTCAATTGTGGCTATGAAACAGATGTCCTTATTGCTAATCGGCGTATTTGTATTATTGGGATGCAGTTCCAATAAGAAGCAAGAGCCTATATCCAAGTCAGGAGTACCTGTCATTAATCTTTCTGAGGATGTATCGACTGTACCTTCACTTCTTTTGAGTGAGGTGGCGGAGAAATTGGAAATTGTTCCTTTGGAAATGACAGATGAATCTGTATTGAGTGACATTACGGAAATGCAAGTAACTGATCATAATATATGGATAGATCATGGACGCGAATTCTACATTTATCGTTTTTCCCGTACGGGAAAATTTCTGAATAAAATAGGTAGCATCGGACAGGGTCCGGGTGAATATACCAATTATTCAACTTTTCTTGTCGATGAAGATAAAAAAGAAGTGTATATTATAGCCAATACTAACGGCGTTTTAGCATACGATTTTGAAGGAAACTTTAAAAGAAAGATTGTTGATATTCAAATGATTTTGCAGTTGTTTGCATCTCCGTATGATCAATATATCTTGAATAATCAAAAATTCTTTGCTACTCAAAATTTCGGATTGTATAGGCCGATAGATAAAGATTCATTGTGGTCATTCGTTTCTTTGGGCGACGACTTTCAAAAAAAGAAATATTTTAAAAATCCGGCACATGTAGGTAAAGAAGAACAGATTATAGCCAACCGTGCCAATATGGATCGGATGGTTAATTATTGGATGGAGTATCTAACCAGTGTGGATACTTACAATGGTCAATTGACCCTCAAATATCCGGATACCGATACTATTTATTGTTATGATGATGCGACAAACCAACTTTTGCCTCAATATGCAATCTTTACAGATGAAGAAAAAGGGGATTATGAAGCGACTCATTTATGGTTTAAAGACAGAAAGGCTTTCGATTATTTTTCGATCAAGTCCTACTATCCGACTAAAGCTTTCATTTATTTGGTGGGTAGTAAAGGAGAGGAGGTATATACCTATTGCTATAATAAAAAAGATGGAAGTGTTAGATTGCAAAAGCGACAAAGTGCAATAACCGAGCGTGATGTGCCCTGGTTCAGCTTTCCTTTGCGCCAAATGAAACGTGATTTTGTGTTAGATAATGATTTAGGTGGAGGTGATTTTACTGTTGACAGCCGTTCTTCCGGTAAATACTGGATAGATATATTAGAACCCGGTGGTGATGAAAACTGGATTGATATCGACCAAATAAAATCATCTACTGTAATAGATGAGTCCAAGAAAAAGGAGCTAATCCGAGTTCTGGAAAGTGTGACTGAGGATAGCAATCCGATTTTGATGATTGCAACTTTAAAATAGAAGAATTATTATTTTGAATCTAAAGTTTTTTTTCTTCGGTTTGGCCGTTTGAGTTGAAGGAATATATTCAAGAGAAGAAAGAAAAGGGAGGAATTGTGAGTGAGCGTTTGGTTATGCTTAGCGATTCACTGGATGAGGAGCAAAATCCGGTTCTTGTAATTGCTAATTTAAAGAATAGGTGGATATGGAATTTTTTATGCGCATGAAATTGATACTGGGTGTTATGATATTGGGCTTCACGGCTTGTAGTAACAAAAAAACAGTGGATCCTAATCCCGTTGTTCGAGATAATATTATTCATTTGTCAACTGCGATAAAGAATGTTCGAGAGGAAATGATGCTTTCGGAGCTGGTGGATAGTGTCAGTTATATTCCTTTGGAAACGAATCCGAATTGTATGTTAGGTAATTATCAGCGTTTGACCTTTTCTCCCCAATACATATTTTACTTAAACTATTGTTTTGATTGGAATGGGCAGTTCTTGTTCCGTATTGGGAGCCAGG
Source organism: Bacteroides fragilis (assembly GCF_019583405.1). GTDB lineage: Bacteria > Bacteroidota > Bacteroidia > Bacteroidales > Bacteroidaceae > Bacteroides > Bacteroides fragilis_B. The sequence continues at coordinate 137,888 of NZ_SZUU01000008.1, forward strand.
GTCAAGGGGCTTGTGAAGATATCTATGCGCATGTGGCCGAAATAGTATATTTGAATAATCATTTCTATGGGAATGCCTCTAAAATAATAGAATATGATGACCGGGGGAAGTGTACGGGGAAAGAGCTAAGCTGGTTTACCCAGAAAACAATGGACACTGCACCGGTTGGACATTTGGTCAATCAGGTCTGCTTTGCTCCGGCAGGAGAAAACCTGATGTTTTATAATTCTCCGGATACGGTTTATTTCATAAATACGGATTACGAGTTTGTAGCCAAACGCAGTATGATGCCGTGGAACAGGAAAGGGATCGCTCCGTCCATGGGGAGTGTGAAGTATACGAGCTACTATAAAGATACGACCTTATTTTATAATTTTTATACGGATACAGTTTTTACTGTTACCCCCACTTCCCTGATACCTCGCTGGGTGGTGGAGTTGGATGAAGAATTACGGTTTCCTACCCAGTATCTATATGAAGATGGATTATTTTCTGATGCTTTTAAATGTTGGGAATCGGGCAACTTGGAAAATGCAAAAATGATTAAAATGCTGGATCACAAATATATAGTATCCGGTGTTTTTGAAACAGAGCATTTTGTTTTTTTATCTGTCTATGAATATATGGCATACTGGGAGCTGCGTAAACTGCCTAAGCCTCCTCTATTAACAGCCATTTACAATAAACGTACGGGTGAGACATTTGCGGTGAAACAGGTTGTAGATGATCTGGGTGGTATGAAGACCTTCTTTCCTTCTTGGGGGGCGTATAATGAAAAGCTTTTAGCTACCATCTGGCCTTATAAGTTGAAAGAATTTATAGAAGAGGAACAGTCTGCCGGACGGACTGTGGCTCCGCAAATACTGAACTTGATGCAGCGCGTGCGAGAAGATGATAATCCGGTTCTTATAATAGCTCATTTGAAAAAATAGCTTTGTCTGTCTATCGAAATATAGAATGTTGGATTGTTGTTTTAAATATAAATAAGTATGAATAAAGTTCGATTGGCCTTGTATTTGGGTATATTGGTGCATCTGATCGGTTGCTCTTCTTCTCATTCAGAGAAGATTGATTTGTTAGCTCAGGTGCCATCTGATTGTCCGATTGTTCGGTTCTATATCACATTAATCATTTAAAGTTACCGATATTATGAAATCACTTTTATTTTTTTGTTTAAGTACATTTCTCTTTTACTCGTGTAGTAAGAAAGAAAATAGTCTTTATCCTGTAATAGACTTAGCCGATGCTATTGAGAATCCGGTGGAGAAATCTGTATATGATATTGCGGAAAGTGTAGAGGTTGTACAATTAGAGACGAATGATTCGTTACTGATTCCATACGTGAGCCAGTTAATAATGACCGATCAGTATTTTATCATAGGATATGGTAAGAAGTGCTCTCTTTTTTCTCATTCCGGAAAATTTGTTTGTGATATAGCTCAGAAAGGAAGTGGTCCGGAGGAATATACGATGTTGATGAATTTGCTTTATATAAACAATCGTGTTTTGATTACAGACTTAAATAATAAAGTTAATGTTTACTCCTTAAATGGGAAGTTTATTGAATCCTATCAGGCACTTCCGGACATGTTTTCTGCCATTTATCCAATGTCGGACAAGAACTTTATAGGTTTTAAAGCTCAGAGTGGAGGAGATGAAAAAGAACGTCTTGTGTTTTATCGACGGGATGAAAAGAGGGGGGCTATTCCATATCAACAAAACTATCAGGCAAAAAAAGTTTGTTTCTTCCCTCATGAAGCTCAATTTTCATCTTTACATGATAAGTTGTACTTTAAGCAGTTGCTTAATGACACTATTTTCTCTGTGGATACGGTAAAGCACTCTCTTTCTCCTGAATATATAATCGACTGGGGAAAGCTGAGATCTAACGATAGATTGCGCTACTCTTTGGAAAATCCGGACGAAGAATTGTTTTTGCACATGCCATATGTTCCTTTGTTCAGTATGACTGCTAATGGATTAGTCTTAGGGGCTATTACAGTAGACATAGATCAGAAGAAGCAATATTACTTAACTGCATTCTATGATAAGGCAAATCATAAGGCGGATCTTTTCGAACTAAAATTATCAAAAAAAGAGATGGATTATTTTGGTGAACCTACAGGTGAGCTTCCTCCTTATCTGGAGGGTGATACTTTTTTCCCGGAGTATATTTCCCAAGATGGCAATTATTTGATTTCTGTCAGAACTCAACCTTTAAAAGAAGAATTGAATCCTGCGTTGATTGTAGTGAAGCTGAAATAATGAATGTGGTCAGATACTGATAGATTTCTGATTTTTATATAAGTATTAGTAGCTGTGGAACTAATAGCCTGTTATTTGGGACAGGCTATTGCGCATTAATGTCTCTATTGGTGCTTGAGGGATGTTTAGCTCGTGTAACAGGCTAAGAACTAGGTAAACTTCGCATAATACAAGTCGATTAGTTGTATCCGGAAGCAACTCTGCTATCCAATTTATTAGGTGGAAGAGATATTCTTTTATTTTTAAGGCTGTGGGAGTGTTGAAGTTTTCTCTTGTACATAGACGTGAATAGAAATAGTAAGCTAAGCCCGAAACTCCTTTTCTTAATCCGAGGTCAGTCAAAGACTTTTGTTCAATGACTGAATATACAGCGGAGTCTATTTGATGTAGTATTTCATCACTATTGCCTTCGACCAGTTTCTTTTGCAGTAAATATTCAATTCCCGTTCCAATGCCACATAACCCATTCTCATAAGTGATAGGAACAGCCGGAGAACAGTGGTCTATTATCTTGTTCAGTAATTTATCTGCCTCCTCTTCTAATTCTGTATCGTTCGTTTTTGGGCTTAATTGAAAAAGCTCAATCATTCGTTCCATCCACCTTGATAAAAGTTGATCTTTGATTTTGTCCATAGAGCTATTGTATTTGCAATATAGCTCTTTTAATACTTGCCAAGTGTACTCTTGATGCCATGGCTTTATACTTCCGGTATAATGAATGATGATGATGCCGGATAACATTTCAGGGGTATGCAAAGTTTCACTGGTAGTGAAATTATAGATATTGGGAATTAGCTTTATTTTGCCTTTACATATACAGTTAATCGCATCTTGATCCTGATATCGATCCCGGTTTATATAGATTGATGTGTGTTGCAATAGCTTTTCCTGTATTTTATCTTTTCTAAGGTCTTTCAGATTCAACAGCAGTACGCCTGCATTGATGTATACATCCTTTTCTGTTAGTTCCAGTATCTTTCTATAATTGATTCGTCTTATAAAGATATCATCCACTCCTGCACAATAATAACCTTCCAAATCCAGTTCCCACAATGGCTCTATGCTGCCATTAATTACTAAATCTGCATCCAGGTATAGGGCTTTATCCAGATTGGGAAAAAGATCTGCGATGGCATAACGATAAAGAGTGTGTTCGGTGATGTATCCTCCTTTTTTCTTGAGTTGCTTGAATGATTCTGAATCTATTATCTCCCATTGGATAGTTACACAGGTAAATACATTTTCTATTTCCTGAAGGAGCTCTTTGCTTTCTAACGAAATACAATCTGTCAGAATGTATATGCTTATATTCAAAGATCTATTATTCTCAAGAATAGATACTATAGAGGTACAGCAATGGTCAATGTATTCTTCATTGATTGCAAAGAAGATTGGTATTGTGGTTTTCATGCTTGTGTGGTTAAAAAGGATTATTTGTCAGAGGCAAAGGTATCAGTTTTTTAGATATATTTCTGTTTATAAGGATTATTTCTATAGGTATATGACGTTCGGTATAAAAAAAGGCTACGTTCGGTACATTTTTTCTGATAATATTTGGATATGAAGTAAGGTGGGCATACCTTGCAAACAAATCTAATAAAGATATGGATTCACAACTACAACAAATAGCTCAATACTATATGCTTCATGGAAGCTTCCTTCCAAGTTTGGGACTTTTTAATGGCAAGATGGGACTTGTCTTGTTTTTCTTTCATTATAGCCGTTATATACAAAACCCTTTATATGAGGAATTTGCTGGTGAATTATTGGATGAGGTTTTTGAAGATGTTCATGAAGATATACCGATTTACTTTGCGGATGGCTTATGTGGCATTGGGTGGGGAATAGTATATCTGTTTCAGCAAAAATTTGTAGATGGAAATGTGGATGACGTTTTAAAATCTCTTGATAATAAGCTGTTGGAATACAATCTTTTAAAAATGAATAATCATTCTCTGGAAACAGGCTTGCTTGGTATAGCTTCATATATACGTATTCGTTTAATACTGGATATAGGTAGAGAGTCGTTTTTTGATACGGCTTTTCTTCAAGCATTATGTGTAGCTTGTCCTGTGAATTATTCTATACAACAGATACAGGCAGAGATTATAAGAGGGAGTGATGGCGATAATAATTTGTCTTGGAAAAAAGGATTAAAAATAATTTGGGATCAATCTTCGATATGAGGAATATTTATATCATTAATAATTCAAGTGTAGCTTCACAATATGGTGTAGGAACATATGTTGAACAGTTGACAAAAGTGGTAAGAGAGCGTGCGGACTTAAATTTAACAATAGTCCAGATTTGTGCAAATGTTGAAAATATTGAAATGAGAACCAATAATGGTATAAGGCAATTTCTTATTCCTAGTGTTGATGTTCAAGATAATTCTTTTTTGTATGAAAGGTACTGTCGAAATATATCATATATCCTTCAGGAGTATATTGATTTATTTAATATTAATGTATTTCATTTGAATTTTTACCAAGATGTGGCAATTGTAAGATCATTGAGGAGCAGGCAGATAAGATGTATGGTTTGTTTTACCGTGCATTATCTTAATTGGTGTTTTGTTTTAAAGGGAAATAGGACTTATTTCCATTTTATTTTATCTCAAGATGCGACCAAAAGGAGTTTGAAGGAAATAGATGTGTTTGATGCATTTACGGTTGAGAAAGAAATGTTTAATTATGTTGACTATGTTATTTGTCTTTCAAAAAGTACTAAAGAGATCCTGATAAATGATTATCAAGTCCCTATAGCTAAACTCAAATATATAGCAAATGGCTTGCCACATAAGCTATCTGTTCAAGATAATGAATGTGAAAAGGAGCCGGTTCTAGGTAAAAAAGAAATTTTGATATTATTTGTAGGACGCTTGGATCATAATAAAGGGATAGAAGAACTATTGCGAGCCTTTCGCATGGTACAGGATAAAATACAGAATGTACGTTTAGTCATTGTTGGAGATGGTGAATTCGCTACTTATTTGAAACTGTGTGAAAGAATATGGCATAAAGTTTCGTTTGTTGGTAGAGTTGAGAAAGATAAATTGGATTGTATTTATTCTATGGTTGACTTAGGGGTTATTGCTTCATATACAGAACAATGTAGTTATGTAATGATTGAAATGATGATGAGAGGAATTCCTTTGGTAGCAACTTCTGTAGCAGGAGTAAATGAAATGGTTGGACCATCTTATCCTTTTAGAGTTAATATATCTCAGGAAGAGATTTGTTCTATTAATGTTGAGATATTAGCACAGCAGATGATTACTGCTTTGAGCCTGAATTTGTTAGAAAAAAAAAGTATTAAAGATTATTTGGTTAATCGGTATATACAATTATATGGTTTTGACTTATTTAGAAATAAGATGTTGGACTTTTATTTAAATATAAAATCAAAATGAACAAGATTAGATTAGTTTTATATTGTGGTATATTGACGCATCTGATCGGTTGCTCTTCTTCCCGTTCAGAGAAGATTGATTTGTTAACTCAGGTGCCATCTGATTGTCCGATTGTTGAGATGACCAGTGTTTTAGATAGAGAGGACTCCATCTCAGTGAAGGAATTGGTAGATAGCATTTCGTATGTCCAGTTGGATAATTTAGTGAAATTGCCGGTTCGTGCCAGTATACTCAGTATGGCAGTGACTAAAGATTATATTTTCGTATTGGCCGGTAGTGATGCAGGAGTTTTTAAATACGATAGGAAAGGAAAGCTTATAAAGAAGATTATATCCAACGATTATTCGTCTTTAAAATTATGGATTGGAGCTGATGAATTCAAGGAATTGCTTTATCTGAATCAGGAAGGCGGTTCAGAGGGCACTACAGAAGTCTATGATTATGATGGTAACTATCAAGGAAATATTGCTGAATTGTATAATATGCCATATCATTCTCAATATGTACATCGACTGAATGAAAAATTCCTGGCTGCTTTTTCACCATGGTGTATGCCATTGACTGATAAGAATTATTTTGGCGGAGCCGTATTTTCAGAAAAGGGGGAAATGATACATCAGTTGAACTATTTTGTTCCGTCTGACACTTTGGCTTTGTGTAAGGTTAGCTATTATAGTTTCACTTATCAATCAGATGGAAGCATGTTGGTTTGGAATAATGGGGGAAGTGGCAGCCCAATTGTTCAGCCTTATACCACTTTGTATAAGGTAACTGTCGATTCTATTTTTCCGGTGTATCGTTTGTTTAATGGTAATACACGCGATAAAATAGATCATGTTCAAGGAATTGGAGTCAGCGGCAACTCTTTGGCCATAGAAACAGACTCTGGTCTCTATTTATGTTGTTATCATCCAAAGGCTCCACATCCGTGCCCGACTTTATGTTTTATGCGATATGATAAAAAAAATAAGGTTCTTCAAGGAGTTAATTATCCTCCTAATGGTATTTTAGGAGGCTATGTAAACCATTTGAATGGTGATATTCCAATCCGTTTCCAGTATTCGTTTCCTCTTCAAAAGGTTTATGTATCGAGTATTAGTTCTGGCGAAATAGAGCAATTGCGAAAGTCGGGGTATATCAATTCAAATAGTGATGAAACATTAAGGAGTAATAAATCTGGGGATAATCCCATTTTGATATATTATCATTATTAATTATTTAACAAGGAGGTAAATATGAAAAAGCTAAAAGTTTTAAATCTCTCAAAAGGTGAGCAGTTTAAGATTACGGGAGGGGCTGGTAGTTGTACCGGGCCTGGTACTTGTCGCGAAAGTAACTGTACGTGTACAGGTTGGTTAGTAAGTAACCATGCATGGACAGAAACAGATGCAAGTAAAGAAACGCAGATGTCTTCTAACAAGGACGTTTATTCTTGGCAAGGTAACCCTGGAGCTTAGTTTAATGTAGGTGGTAGTTTACTACCACCTCTTTTATGTAAATTATGAAATGAAATCTATTATATTTAAGGATCAATATAATTATTGCTATTTGTATAGCTTTGGTAAGAAAAAACTTCTACAGATAACTCCTGAGGTTTATAATATGCTTGATGTTTATTGGGCTGAAGGGGAATGTTGGGAAGGGGATAGTATAGCTGCGCGAACATGCTCTTTTTTTGAGAAATATGGTTTTTTGGATTTTGACAATATAAAAGTTGGTGCAGGTATAGATGTAGAGGATATAGAATATTCCATTGCAAGTGTACCAGTTATAACATTTGAGTTGACTCAGAAATGTAATCTTGGTTGCAAATATTGTGTGTATGGAGATCTATATGAGACCGAAAAAGATTGTGTTGGGAATGAATTATCTTTTGATGTAGCAAAATCTGTCATTGATTTTTGTTTGAATAAGGGGATGAGAAACCAATTAAGTGGTTTAAAAAGAACTATTACAATAGGCTTTTATGGTGGAGAGCCTTTGTTGAGATTTGATTTGGTACAGCAAATAATATCTTATACAAAAAGTCGGGAATCTGAGTTTCTTACATTTACTTATAATATGACAACTAATGCCGTATTACTAGATAAATATATGGATTATATTGTTGAGCAGGATATTTCTCTTCTTATTAGTCTTGATGGTGATAAGAAAGCTTCTTCTTATAGAACATTAAAAAGTGGGAGACAATCATACGATAGAGTATACTCTAATATTAGAGAGCTAAAAAAAAGGCACTTTGATTTTTATGTTAAGAATGTATCTTTTAATGCCGTTTTACATGATCAAAATGAATTATCGTCATTATTGCATTTTTATCATCACAAATTAAACAAAGTGCCAATGATCTCTACGTTAGCTACTTCTTTTGTAAAAAAGAATGCTTTTGGAACTTTTAATCACATGTATCGTAGATTAAATTCAGAAGCATTATGCCAGCACAATATACCTATTGACGATTATTTAAAGTTGAATCCTTCATTAATTACATTGAGTCGTTTTTATGAAGCATATAGTGGCTATTTTTATAAGACTTTTAAGGAGTTGGTAAATGATTACGAATATGTGAATTATGTTCCGGGGGGAGCCTGTATTCCATTTACTTCTAAACTTTTTGTTTCTGCAGATGGTAAAGTTCATCCTTGTGAGAGAGTTGGTTATAAATATTCATTGGGTTATGTAAATGATAAGAATGAATTTATTCTGAACCTGAAAGAGGTTGTTGAGAGATATAATTCGTATTATGATATTTTACGTCCTAAATGTACTTTATGTTATAGGATTCAGTCTTGTCCCAAATGCTTTTTACAACATGATATAAATTGCGCCCCAGTTTCTCGTAAAGATATGACTTCTTATATATGTGATATGGTTAATGTGTGTCATAAATTTAGAAACCATTTAAAATTACCGGTATTATGAAATCACTTTTATTTTTTTGTTTAAGTACATTTCTCTTTTACTCGTGTAGTAAGAAAGAAAATAGTCTTTATCCTGTAATAGACTTAGCCGATGCTATCGAGAATCCGGTGGAGAAATCTGTATATGATATTGCGGAAAGTGTAGAGGTTGTGCAATTAGAGACGAATGATTCGTTACTGATTCCATACGTGAGCCAGTTAATAATGACCGATCAGTATTTTATCATAGGATATGGTAAGAAGTGCTCTCTTTTTTCTCATTCCGGAAAATTTGTTTGTGATATAGCTCAGAAAGGAAGTGGTCCGGAGGAATATACGATGTTGATGAATTTGCTTTATATAAACAATCGTGTTTTGATTACAGACTTAAATAATAAAGTTAATGTTTACTCCTTAAATGGGAAGTTTATTGAATCCTATCAGGCACTTCCGGACATGTTTTCTGCCATTTATCCAATGTCGGACAAGAACTTTATAGGTTTTAAAGCTCAGAGTGGAGGAGATGAAAAAGAACGTCTTGTGTTTTATCTACGGGATGAAAAGAGATGGGCTATTCCATATCAACAAAACTATCAGGCAAAAAGAGTTTGTTTCTTCCCTCGTGAAGCCCAATTTTCATCTTTATATGATAAGTTGTACTTTAAGCAGTTGCTTAATGACACTATTTTCTCTGTGGATACGGTGAAGCATTCTCTTTCTCCCGAATATATAATCGACTGGGGAAAGCTGAGATCTAACGATAGATTGCGCTACTCTTTGGAAAATCCGGACGAAGAATTGTTTTTGCACATGCCATACGTTCCTTTATTCAGTATGACTGCTAATGGATTAGTCTTAGGGGCTATTACGGTAGACATAGATCAGAAGAAGCAATATTACTTAACTGCATTCTATGATAAGGCAAATCATCAGGCGGATCTTTACGAACTAAAATTGTCAAAAAAAGAGATGGACTATTTTGGTGAACCTACAGGTAAGCTTCCTCCTTATCTGGAGGGTGATATTTTCTTCCCGGAGTATATTTCCCAAGATGGCAATTATTTGATTTCTGTTAGAACTCAACCTTTAAAAGAAGAATTAAATCCTGCGTTAATTGTAGTAAAATTAAAATAGTAGATATGGCTGAATATTTGTGTTTTTATAATTTTGTGCATATTTCTTTAAGCCAACATACGGCATTGCTTTATAACACTATAAATGGAGCTCACATGACAGTTTCTAATTTGTTATTGGTAGAAAAGCTTCGTCTGTTAGAAGAATGTTCGGATCTATCGTTTTATGGTATCAGAATAGATGCTGATATTGCTGAAGTGATCGATTTTCAGGAATTGACTAAGTTCGTTTTAGAATCGATATCTGGTAATATTCTGTCTTTAGATAGTGAACATATGCCAATACATATAGTTCCTTCTTTAAAAGTTTTAAATGAACAAGTACCTGGAGCTATTAATAGAAAGGTTGTTCAAGAAAAAATCTTTACAGAAAATGATCGTCAAAAATCTTACGTGCATTATAATGAAAATGTTTTTCAGATATCTTTTTTTATAAATGCTTCATGTAATGATAAATGGGAGGGGTATCCTGAGGCATATAGACAATACATGTTTCCTGAAATAGGAAAGAATACTGAATTAAGCTTTGAACTGATAAAAACGATTGTTGAGTGTAATTTTCCTAATTTATCTCAGGTTAATTTAATTATTGGGAATGTTGGAGATAATAACATTGTAAATATAAATAATCTGATAAAGATGCTAAAGGTGAAAACAAACTTGGTTGTCTACATCCTGATTGATGAATTTAAGAAAATAGCTCTTTCTGAAGATAAATCTGTTGATATAACTTATGTTGTTTGGACTAATTCTTATGATAACTTATGCAAGTTAGGAGATTATTCAAAGTTTAAGCAGCTATTTTTCCAATTTTTAATATGTGATGATCGTGAATTGAAAGAATTAGAGTCTTACTCTGATTCTCAAAATTGTTTTATATGCTTTTATTATACTGGCAATAATAAAGAGTTTTGTGTTGAAAATCTTTCTTTTTCAATAGATGATCTTTTCAATAGAAGGCATGAGGAAAAACAGCTTTTGGCTAATTCAGCTCTTGATTCTAATCACTTTGGGCATTTAGTTATTTTATCTAATGGTGAAGTCTATTCAAATGTAAATAAACCAAGTATCGGTAGACTTCCTTATGATAATGTATATGATTTATTAATTAGAGAATTTTCTCAATACAGACATTGGTTTGTTACAAGGAAAGATATTAAACCGTGTTCTGATTGTTTGTTTTCTGTTCTTTGTTCCTCTATAACAGACGTTGAATATTGTCTTAATACATATAACTTGTGTGATGTTAAATGAAATTGTTTTTTTCTTACTATCTTCAGTTGGATGTCATGGGGTGCACCCCTTCTGGTTTTCGCATAATTTCGAAACATCATGGTAAGAGCTATCCTAAACATACTTTCCATGCGATGATGTTTCTTTGTTATTCAAGAAGAAACTTCTATGTAAGTGATAGTTTTTTTATTCGATCGTTGATAGGTAGAGAGATATGTGATACTGTTTATTATTAGGAATGGGAGATAGCGAAGAAGTGGATTGTGTTATCGGTTGTATGAAGAGTTAGCCGGAGTTAAGAACTTAATAAGAGGCCAGATATGCAGGCTATTATATTGGCAGCAGGAATGGGTAGGCGTTTGGGAGAATTGACCCGGTACGACACTAAATGTATGATTGAGGTGAACGGTATCCGGATCATAGATCGGTTACTGGCAAACCTGGCAGTCGCAAGACTATCGAGGATTGTGCTTGTGATTGGTTTTCAAGGTGACAAACTACGGGCGTATCTGGGAAATGAATATTGCGGAATTCCTATTTATTATCTGGAAAACCCTTACTATGCACATACCAATAATATTTATTCTCTGTTTCTGGCACGGCACCACTTAGCGTCTGATGATACTTTATTGTTAGAATCGGATATTGTTTTTGAGAAGAGAATACTTGAAAGAGTGCTCGAAGAACCGTATCCGGATGTAGCAGTAGTAGACCGTTATAAGAGTTGGATGGACGGGACTATGGTGACTGTGGATGAAAAGCAGTTTATTGTGGACTTTGTATCTAAACATACTTTTTCGTACGAAAAAACTTCTACTTATTTTAAGACGGTGAATATCTATCGTTTTAGTAAGGAGTTTTCTGTAGGTAAGTACGTACCTTTTCTGGAAGCCTATTGCAAATGTTTTGATAATAGTGCATATTACGAACAAATACTGGCCGTTTTGTCTTTGTTGGATAAAGCCGGGCTGAAGGCTTTGCCGCTTGAGGGTGAAAAGTGGTATGAGATAGATGACATGCAGGATTTAGATATTGCCGAAACGCTATTTGGTAAGAAAGAAGGGCTTTTGTCCGGTTACCAAAAACGTTATGGAGGGTATTGGCGTTTTCCTTTCTTGTTTGATTTTGCTTATCTGGTGAATCCACATTTCCCGACAGAAAGGATGCTGGAAGAACTGAAGGCTAATTTTGATAAACTGCTTAGGCAATACCCTTCGGGGAGTTATGTAAACAGGCGATTGGTGGCGAAGCACTGGAACATTCCTGCGGAGGCTGTCGCGGTGGGGAATGGCGCGGCAGAGTTGATAAGAAAGCTGATGGAGTTGCTTTCCGGTAGAATGGGGGTGATTCTTCCTACATTTGAAGAATATCTGGTGCGTGATGACCGGATAGAGACTTTCTTGCCGTTGGGGCCAGGTTATCGCTATACCGTAAGCGACCTGAAAACATTTTTTGAGGATAAGGGAGTGACTTCATTACTGTTGCTGAATCCGGATAACCCCTCCGGAAATAGTATCCCTTACGAGGATTTGATTTCATTAGCGGGATGGACTCAGGAGCGTTCGATACGGCTGATTGTGGATGAGTCTTTTATTGACTTCTCGGAGGGAGGAGAAGAAACTTCTCTGATTGATGACAAGATACTGAAGGAGTATAATCATCTGGTGGTGATAAAGAGCCTGTCTAAGTCACATGGAATTCCCGGATTACGATTGGGAATTGCTGTTTCCGGTGACCATAAATTAATGGATGAATTACAGCAGAAACTTCCGGTCTGGAATATAAACTCTTTGGCGGAGTACTATTTACAGATTCAGGACAAATACACCATCGACTACCGGCAGGCATGTGCCCGCTTTAGAGAGGAAAGAACGCTCTTTTTTGAAGAACTTCAGGAGGTAGGCTATTTAGCGGTATTTCCTTCACAAGCAAACTTCTTTTTATGTGAAGTGACCCATAAGTACAGCGCCCGAGAGCTTGCGGAAGTTTTGCTGAGAGAGCATGATATTCTGGTAAAAGACTGTAGTTTGAAGAGGGGAATGTATGGAAAGCAGTATATTCGTATTGCTATCAGGAGTAAAGAGGAAAACCGGTATTTGGCCGGAATATTAAAATATAAATTATGAATATAGATATAAAGGAGGCACATCGGAGGATGCTTTATTTATTGCAGTCTTTCGATACTGTCTGCAAGAAGCACGATATTGATTATTGGCTCGATTATGGTACACTGCTGGGAGCTATCCGACATCAGGGGTTTATACCTTGGGATACAGATACGGATGTGGGGATGTTAAGGAGTGATTATGCACTCTTTCTGGAGAAGGGTGTACCGGAACTGCCTCAGGATATTTTTTTTCAGACTCCGGAAACAGAACCGGCCATGGCTCCATGGAGCTGGTTGGTTGAGGCGCGGTTGAGAGATCGGCACAGTCGGTATGTTCCGGATAAAAAGACTCCGGCCGAGCCGATGCAGTTCGGTGGATTACAGTTGGATCTTTTCATCTATGATTGGGATGGTAAGTATGAGAATGCTTTGTCGAACAGTTTTGAACGGAATTTGAGTGAGAGCCGTATTCATTTGCGGCTGGATGAGGTGGAATATCTGGATACTACACGATTTGAAGGAGTGGAGTTTCCGGTTCCGTCAGGATACGATGCTTATCTGACCCGTTGTTATGGAGATTATAGAACGTTTCCCCCGGAAGAGGAAAGGCAAATTCCGGAAGTGGTTGCCTGGTCGGTGTAATAAAATGATTGATTACGTCAATAAAGAAAATATGGAAAGCGTAAGAGGGATAGAAAATCCGGGGATGATGGGAGAAATGGGAAAAATCATCGGATTCTATCGTCTTTATCGGCAGACGGCTGAAGAAGAGTGGGAAGAGAAAGCAGAAGTGTTGCTGGATGAGGTGATGGAGAATTGTTCTTTGGAACTTCCGGTGACTTATGGTGACGGTTTGTGCGGAATAGGTGTCGGAATTGAGTATCTGTTGCAGGAGGGCTTTGTGGAAGGGGATGCCGACGAGATTCTATGGCAGATCGATTGCAGGGTATTTAACACGATTAATAGTAGGGCGATCGGAACTTTAGGCATCGGGAAAGGTATTTGTGGTCTCGCTTATTATCTGTATTACCGGTTGTCCCGGAGGAAAGGTGAGGAAGACATCAAGGTGCTACGAATGAAAGAGCATTTAATTTACCTGATTGACTGGATAGCAGACTCACTGCCCGGAGTCAGGGAAAGTTCACTTTTCGAAGAGGTGTTTTTTATTCTTTGCCTGTTGCATCGGTTGGATGTATTCAATGCAAAAGTCGAGAAACTGATGGAGTACTGTGAGAAGGGCATGATTACATCTGGAAGGGAGGCGGTATGGATCTGACAAGAGAGGTTAGCATTGTCATCCCCTTGCGGGTAGATAATCCGGAGAGGGCGGAGAATCTTCGGTTTATCCTTTCTTTGCTGCTACAGCAGACAGAGGTGTCTGTGGATATTCTTGAGGCGGATACGGAGCAACGTTTTTATTTGTCTGAGACGTGTGAGAGGTTACGCTATCGGTTTGTGAAAGATGATGATCCGGTGTTCTACCGGACACGTTATTTAAATATATTGTTGCGATCGGCTAAGTTCCCGATTGCAGGTATCTGGGATACGGATGTGATTATTCCGCCGGTTCAGTTGAGAGAAGCGGTCGGCAGGATTTGTTCGGGCTGTGTGATGTGTTTCCCGTATGACGGGCGTTTTATCTTTCTGAATGAAGCTATGAGTGATAGAATCCGCAAGGACGTATCAGTGTTGGAAAAGGTGGATGCTACTTCAATAGGGATGAGACCTTCGGTGGGAGGAGCTTTTCTTGTGAACAGGGTTGCCTATCTGCGGGCAGGCGGAGAGAATGAAGCGTTTTATGGTTGGGGTCCCGAAGATGCCGAAAGAGTAAAACGCCTGGAAATATTAGAGTTGCCCATTACGCGTGTAAAAGGACCGTTATATCATCTTCATCATCCGAGGGGCATCAATTCGGGTTTTGATATGGGGGAGCGGGATAAACAAAATTTAGAAGCATTGTTAGCTACTTGCAGAAGGAGTAAGGCGGAGATGCTAAGGTGGCTTGGACAACCAACCTTTCCGGACTGACTATACTAAGTTTATATGATATTTGATTGTCGGATTTATAATGGGGAATAAAAATAGATTGATTTTAAGTGATTTTTCAAATTGAAGAAGTATCTTTGTATATACACTTCCCTAAAAACAATATTAAAGAGACAATCATTATGAAAAACACAATATTATTGTTGAACAGCTTGTGGCTGTTCGGGCTGGTAGCTTGCCAGCCGAAACCTGTCGCTTCTTTATCCGAATGTCCGGTTGTCAATATCCGCTCTGCTTTGCAAGAAGAGGCTCCGATCTCCATGAAGGAAGATGTGGAGAGTATAGAATACGTTCCTTTGGAAACGACTGATTCATGTCTGATAAGTAATCTGCTGAATCTGCAGGTGACGACGGATTACATGTTTATGTATAACGGAAAGACTGAAGAAGTGTTGCAATTTGATCGAAAGGGTAAGTTTATACGTCGGGTCGGCCGCCAGGGAAATGGGCCGGGAGAGTATAGTATGATAAGTGAACTTGCGGTTGATGATAGCAATAAAGAATTATCTATATTCCAGTATGGAGGGGATGCATTGGTGTATTCGTATGACGGAACTTTTCTACGGAATGATACAACGGTGAAGCAGGCCGGTGGAATGTATGTCTTTGCGGATGGGAAGAGAGCATTGAAAGGATTGGTCATGAAGCCCTTTGAACAAGCACCATGGGCAGGCGCATTGCAACAGGCTGATGGTTTGCTGTTAAAGTCTAAGTCTCTTTTTCCACAAGGACTCTCTCAGGACGTTTGTTTCATGAAAGAAATCTGCTTTTCTCCTTCTACAGAAGGGGTGCTGCTGTTTACTGCATGCAATGATACGGTGGCCGGGATTTACGCTAATGGAATAGAGCCGGCTTATGTTCTGAAACGGGAAAACCCGACTGAATATTATATGGATATTGCCAATATTAATAAATTCAGGGATAATACAGTTGAAACGGATCAGATTATTGGAGTCTATGATCTGTTCGAATCTCCTCACTATCTTTACTTGCGTCTGTACAAAGGAGATGCTATTTTTATACAAAGATTCGATAAGAAGACCGGTGAACTGAAATCGCAGCGTATTCCGGATGATTATTTGGAATGTAGTGCTGCCATTCCAGGCGGCAATGTAATTGGCATCGATAATGATATAGATGGAGGGATACCTTTCTGGCCGGAGTATGTAATGGCGGATGGGGGACGCGTACAAGTGGTGAATGCTGATATTCTTTTAGCTTTACGTGAAAAAGGATATCTAAAGCAGGCTCCTGATGTATTGAATATCGGGGATGAAGCCAATCCGGTAGTGATTCTTTATACATTTAAAAGATAGGAGGTATTATGAAATCATTTACATTTTGCATTTTATTAGCCCATGTGTTGGCATTTCCACTATTTGCTCAGAAGAATGTAGCTGCCGTCACGCTGAATTTGGCAAAGGCTGTTACACAAAGTCCTAAGACGGTATTAATGAGTGAACTGGCATCTGATGTACGTTATTTCCCTTTAGAAACTACTGATAATTGTCTGCTGGGGAATGAATGTAGTATTATTTATGCCGGAAACTCGATTATTGCGGGTGACGCACAGACCAGAAGTTTTTATCGGTTCGATAAAAATGGTAAGTTTATGAATAAGATAGGCCGGCAAGGACAGGGGCCTGAAGAATATGCGGTAGGATTATTGTTTTTTACTGACCCTAATAACCAAAAACTGTATGTTCAGGATTTCCAGGATATAATCTGTTATGGCTTCAATGGTAAATTTCTCCGTCGTATACCGGCCCCTCACCTGAATATGGGTACCGGAGCTGTAGACGGTCAGGGATCTATTCTCTATTGTGATAATAATTATTTTATGAGAAAGGATAATCCCCAACAATTGTTCCTTATCGATGAAAATGGGAAGAAACTAAAGATCTGGAAAGGATATATGGAACCTGGAAAGAAATATGGTGTTAACCTATCTACCCGCGATGTAATGTATCGTTATGGGGGTGATATTTACTTTAAACCTGCGTTGGAGAATCTGATTTATAAAATTGATGCCAACAGAAAAAAGACATTGGCATGGAAATTTGATTGTTCGGGGAAGGATGTGGATGTATCTGCCAATGAAATAGATCCCGGAAAACGTTTTCAATCAATTGCAGTACAACAGGTTTTTGAATCAGACCGTTATTTCTTTGTGCTTTATGTCCTGAAGAATGAAAGTTTTGTGGGATTGTATGATAAACAGAAGAAGAGTTTTTCAAATGTGATTATAAAAGATGATTTGGCGGCAGGATTTGATTTTACTCCTCCCGGAACAGGGTTGGGAAATCAGTTGGCAAATGCCCGGATGGTAGGTTATCTGAGTAAAGGTAAACGCTATTCGAAAGCTTTACTGCCGGAAAGAAAAAAAGAACTGGATGAATTGATAAACCGGTTGGATGAAGAGGATAATCCGGTAATGGTTGTTGTAACATTAAAATAAAATCTATATAAAATTCTTTTTGAACGTATGAAAATTACAAGTTATGTTTCTTTTTTATATTGCTTATGTCTGATGCTGGCGAGCCCGACAGTACAGGCGAGCGAAGTGCGAACCGCTATTTTTGAGGGGAAACCGTGTATTAATCCCCCTCATGTGGTGGGAAACTATCCTGCTACCCCTTTTTTGTTTTATATTCCCACCTCCGGAGAACGACCGATAAAGTGGCATGCTGAAAATCTTCCCAAGGGATTGAAGCTGGATAAAGAAACGGGGATAATCAAGGGAAAAGTAATAGAAAAGGGAATGTACAAAGTAATGCTGAAAGCTGAGAATGCCCTTGGAATTGATACACAGGAACTACTGATTAATATAGGAGATGAGTTGTTGCTGACTCCTCCGATGGGGTGGAACAGTTGGAATACATTCGGACGTCATCTGACAGAGGAGCTACTGTTACAAACTGCAGATGCAATGGTAGAAAACGGAATGCGTGATTTGGGGTATGCTTATATTAATATCGATGACTTTTGGCAGTTGCCTGAAAGGGGAGCCGACGGTCATATCCAAATTGATAAAACAAAGTTCCCGAGAGGCATCAAATATGTGGCCGATTACTTGCATGAGCGAGGATTCAAACTTGGAATTTATTCGGATGCCGCTGATAAAACTTGTGGTGGGGTTTGTGGCAGTTATGGATATGAAGAAATTGATGCACGGGATTTCGCATCCTGGGGTGTTGATCTTTTGAAGTATGACTATTGCAATGCACCTGCCGGAAGAGTAGAAGCCATGGAAAGATATGAGAAGATGGGGAGGGCATTGAGAGCGACCGACCGTTCTATCGTCTTTTCAATTTGTGAGTGGGGACAGCGTGAACCTTGGAAATGGGCGAAGAAAGTCGGCGGACATTTATGGCGAGTATCCGGTGATATTGGCGATTTGTGGAATCGTTCGACAGACGAAAAGGGAGGCTTACGTGGCATTTTGAACATTCTTGAAATAAATGCACCGCTTAGTGAATATGCAAGACCCGGCGGATGGAATGATCCGGATATGCTTGTTGTGGGGATTGGCGGAAAAAGTAAGAGTATCGGTTATGAATCGGAAGGTTGTACGAATGAACAATATCAGTCTCACTTTGCTCTCTGGTGCATGATGGCTTCTCCATTACTTTGTGGTAATGATGTACGGCAGATGAATGATAGTACGTTACAAATACTTTTGAATAAGGATCTGATTGCTATCAATCAGGACCCGCTGGGCATTCAGGCAGAGCGTGCCATTCGTGCCGATCATTATGATGTCTGGGTGAAGCCGTTGAGTGACGGAAGCAAAGCAATAGCTTGTCTGAACCGGATATCCGGACCCGTAGACGTGGAGTTGAATGTAAAGACGGTAGAAGGATTGTCATTGGATCGGGTATATGATGTTATAGAAGGCAGCCTTGTGGCTGAGGCTTCTACCGGATGGATCGTAAAGCTTGCTCCCGGTGAGTGTAAAGTGTTTATATGTAAATAAGATTGATTGTAAAATAGGGCTATCCGGTAAAATTGGCGGTACCGGATAGCCCTTTCTTCATAGTCAGGTTTATATTGGGTTGGTTATTTTAATCGTATGGTTGGGCCTATCTTATAAGTATTTTCCCATTGCCGGGTAGCAGCATTGTAACTTCTGTCGGTACCCAGATTCAGGTCGAGACCATATTCTTTCCTTTCCAGGAGGTTTATCCGGAATGAAGCGCCGTAATGGGATTGTGGAGATAACGGGAAACCTTGTACACCGGAGTTGGGATTACAGTCCAGCCGGTATTGTCCGTAAATATAAGCGGTCAGCCAATTATTCAGACGATAGGTAAGGTCCGCGTTAAGGGTGAAATCATTAAACATCCGTCCGTTAGAGCGGTATTGATAGGCATTGCCACCTATCCGGATAGCCAGTTGTCTGTTAAGACGATATACCAATCTGCCACCTGCCATATTCTGAGTACCTACTCCCCGGAGTGAATAACTGGAACCGTATAATTCGTATCCGAAATAGCGGGAATTGAACAGTCGGTACTGCTGCTGATTAAAATAACCGGTGAAGACGGGATCCAGATAGGAGAATTTTTTTCTCAGTTCGTATTGTTTGACTAACGGCATACTGTTATTGAAAGCAGGGTTGGTTTCTGACAAAGTATTCTTTATTTCGGGTAGTTTGAAGATTTGAGGGGTTTTCATTTCTTTGTGCAGTGTAAAGGCAGGTATGGGCGTTTCGTTGAATGTTTGCGCATAAGCAAATCCGTTGCCGCAAATGATAAATAGCATTGTCAATCTGAATTTTTGCATAGTTAAGTCTTTTATGTCTTTTAGACGCAGAGATATGCCGAATGCTGCAATGTTTTTTCAAAAGAATCATTTATCTTTGCCGAAATACGTTAAAAGTCGAATATGGAACTGGAACTTCAACAACTTACTACTGAGGTGCGCCGGATAGCAACCGAAGCGGGGAATTTTCTGAGAAAAGAACGGCAGAACTTTAGCCGGGAGAGTGTAGTAGAGAAGCATGCGCATGATTATGTATCATATGTCGATAAGGAATCTGAGAGGCTGTTAGTGGGGCAACTGTCTGCTCTGTTGCCCGAGGCTGGGTTTATTGCCGAGGAAGGTTCTGGTGTTTATAAAGATGAGGCATATTGCTGGGTAATTGATCCGTTGGACGGAACAACTAATTATATTCATGACAATGCTCCATATTGTGTCAGTATTGCCCTCCGGAGTCGTACGGAGCTACTTTTAGGTGTAGTATACGAAGTTTGCAGGGATGAGTGTTTTTATGCCTGGAAAGGTGGGAAGGCTTGGATGAACGGAGATGAACTGCATGTCTCGAAAATAGAAAACATTGAAGAGGCGTTTGTAATCACTGAACTTCCCTATAACCATCGGCAATACAAACGGACGGCAGAATATCTGCTGAAGCAATTGTATGGAGTGGTAGGGGGAATTCGGATGAATGGTTCGGCTGCGTCGGCTCTTTGCTATGTGGCTGCCGGACGTTTTGATGCTTGGGCAGAAGCATTTATTGGGAAATGGGATTATTCGGCTGCGGCGTTGATTGTATTGGAAGCGGGTGGAAAAGTAACTGACTTTTATGGAAATGGACATTTCATAGAAGGGCATCATATAATCGCTACTAACGGTCCTTTGCATCCTGTCTTTCAGCAGTTGCTGAAAGAAGTTCCTCCGTTGGATATGTAGTTTCGGTCATTGATCAAATAGAAAACACATCATGAATACTTGGTTCGACTCTTTTTGGTCTCTTTTGTTCCCACGTTGTTGCGTGGTTTGTGGAGCTCCGCTGTCGAAAGAAGAGGAGTGCTTGTGTATTCGTTGTAATATGAACTTGCCCCGTACCGGATTTCATCTGCGAAAGGATAATCCGGTTGAGTGTCTTTTCTGGGGACGTATTCCGGTTCTTGAAAGAGCTTCTTCCTTTCTCTTTTATCGTAAAGGTAGTGATTTCAGACGTATCTTGCATCTGCTGAAATATAGTGGATACAAAGAACTGGGCGAAGTGATGGGACGCTATATGGCGGCAGAATTAGTTTCTTGTGGCTTCTTTGATCATGTGGATGTGATTGTTCCTGTACCTTTGCATAAGGAAAAACAGAAGTTAAGAGGATACAATCAGAGTGAATGGATTGCACGTGGTATAGCTTCTGTGACGGGGATTCCGCTGAATGCGGAGAGCGTGATACGGGAAAAGAATACAGAGACTCAAACCCGCAAATCGACTTTTGAACGTTCGGAAAATGTGGAAGGTATTTTCAATTTGTGTGATGTAGTCTGTTTCCAAGGGAAACATGTACTGATTATTGATGATGTGCTGACTACCGGATCTACAACTGTGGCCTGTGCATCTACGCTTTTTGAAGTTGAAGGAGTACGGATCAGTGTGTTGACATTGGCCGTGGCCGAATAGATGAAGTGATAAATATGAGGGTGCATTGAAGCACCCTCGTATCTATTTAAAAAGTTTCAATTATCAAATCGGATGCCAGCATTTCCTTGATTGCCTTTCCAAAAGCCTGGAAATGGGGGGATGCCGCATGTATATCCATGGCATGCTGGTCTTTGTACTCTTCGTAGAAAATGAAAGCTACGGGTTGTGACGGGTTTTGATATAAGTTATAACTAATATTACCCTCTTCTGCCCTTGTACCTTTGATTAAAGCATCAGCCGCCTGTAGAAATGCTTGTTCTTTGCCGGGTAGCACTTCCACACGTGCTACGATTGTTTTCTTCTCCATAATGATAATCTATAATTAAGATGATTCTCGTTCCGCAAATTTACGTATAAATGGTGATACTCTCCTTTTCATTTTGAATAAATTTGTAGGAATCACTTGTCTCTTACTCACAATGTAAAAACAGCAAAGGTTCGCCGTAATGACGAACCTTTGTTTGCTCTTCCTCTTGGACTTGAACCAAGGACCCTCTGATTAACAGGCGCAAATCGGTTATTATCAGTAGGTTATATATGTTTTCATGTGGGCTTAAAAGGGCTGGTTTACAGGCTCTTATAAGCTGCCTGTTTAGGCATCCATATCATCGGTTACCCTTCATTCTTAGAATGTGTGTGCAAAACGGGTGTAACGCCCATTTTGGGACGAATATATAGCCTAAAGATACTGGGCGCAATTATGATTATTGCCAATGTAGAAAATGAAGTAGGTGTCTTCTAATTTTCTAAAGAATACATACCAAGATGTATTGTTATTCCTCTTAAATACCACATAAGATAAGTCCTGCCCATATCTATCGAAATATTTCGGTGCAGGCTTCTTAAGCTTGGTGTGTATGGATGACTCGATTTGTTCAAATATCCAGTCTACATAATCGTATGCAACATCTTTAAAACCAAAATACTCTTTATCGTAAAGAATGTCAATCAGTTCATTCAAGTATTCGGTTACATTTTTGTGATAAACTACCTTCATTTATTTTCTGAGAACAATTTATCAATGTGTTGATGCACTCGCTCCCTGATTTCTTGTCCGGTCAGAAACTCTCCGGATAATAATTGAGTATTAATGTATATATCGGTGGGCTTCATCGGGGTGATTGAATAAGCCTTATCACGACCCCGTTGAACTATAATTTGCTCACCTCTATCGGCTCTATCCATATACTCGGCTTGCTTGTCTCTAAATTCTCGACTACTTATTACTAACATACTATTAAAATTTTAATGCGTATCAATCCGGTACGACTCTGGTACAAATATAGCAATATCTTTTAGATAAAGGTGCAGAAATCACCATATTTATTTCTTAAATAGATTTTTTGAGGTAATCTCAAATATAAAGGCATTCAATATGGATATGAAATAAAGATTTTAAGCTGTTTTATAAAAGATAATTCAAAACTCCTTTAGAATAGGATTACTTACAAGCTTTGCATGCTTATTTTGCCGGTCGTTTTTGGATATATAGGATAGTAATAATTAAACCCCAATTACTATGTTTACATATTCCAAAGATGGTATTACAGTTAGTGCATGGCTCGATACCCGAAAGATTAATGCACAAGGAAAGTATCCGGTTAAAATCCGGGTCAATTATAAGCGTGTGAGAGAGTATTTTCTCACCGGTAAAGAGTTGTCTAAAGACGAATGGGACAGCCTGCCGGAACAGAGAAGCCGCTATTACAAAGATATTCGGGAGGATGTTCAAAGCAGCTTTGAAGTCGTGAAAACGAACGTTGAGGCACTTGCCGAACGGGGAGACTTTTCTTTTCAGCTTCTCAAAACGCGCATGGGCAAGAACTTAGGCGATACGCTTAACGCAGCCATTCAGGCTAAAATTGATGTGCTGGCGGAAAACGACCAAATCGGCACGATGTCAACTTACATAAGCGCATTGCGTTTTGTGAGTGAGTTTGCAGGTGACAGAATACCTTTTAACGCGGTGACACCCCAGTGGTTGACTAAATGCGAAACGTATTGGCTCAAATCCCAGAATCTGACAACTATCGGAATTTATATGCGTAACATTCGTGCGATAATGAACGATGCAAAGAAAAACGGCATCATCAAGGAAAGCCAATACCCTTTCGGCAAAGGTAAATACGAAATCAAGACCGGCGAATCTCGTAAAAAAGCATTGACTCTCGAACAAATCGGAAAGATAAGCCGCTTTGATGATGGTTTGGAGGGCACGGTGAAATACCGGGACTTATGGATGTTCATCTACTTCTGTAACGGGATTAATGTTGCGGATTTACTGAAACTTAAATTCTCAAACATTGAAGATGGAGAAATTAGTTTCATCCGGCAAAAAACAGAGCGGACATGTAAGACCCCAAAGATAATTCGTGCCACGCTTATTCCTGAAATGAAAGAAATTATCAATCGCTGGGGAAATCCATACCACCCGGATAATTACATTTTCCCATATTTGAAAGGAAATGAAACGGCTTTGGAGCGGAAGAAAATTACTCAAGACGTAACAAAGCGTATCAACAAGCGAATAAAACGGATTGCTCAGGCTTTGGGAATCGATGATAAGAGAATCTCAACTTATACCGCGCGCCATTCATACGCAACGGTGTTGAAAAGAAGCGGTGCAAACATCTATTACATTTCTGAAAGCATGGGGCATAGTGACTTGAAAACGACCGAACATTATCTGGCTGATTTTGAACCGGACGAACGGCGGAAAAATTCAAAACTTCTTGCTAATTTCTAATCCCAAACACTTATAAATTATCAATTTATGGGATATATATACCAGTATATAACCCATAAAATTGATAGTTTATGAGAGGATTAAGAAACCGTATTGAAGCGATTATTGAAGAAGTGAATCATGAGATTCGAGTGGATTTAGGAATTGAACAGCTTAACCCTGATTTAAAAACGATTGATACCTTAGATGTTTCGGATGTTGAAAAGACACCGGAACACGAAGCGGAAGAATCGGAAGAAACCAAAGCTTTTGAGAAAGTTCTGGATGAAATCTGTGCATCTTTTGACGAGGAAACTTTTACGGAGGAAGGAGAACCGGAAGATGAAACAAATGATGAACTGGAAGAAGAACCTGATTCGCAAGAATCGCCGGATAAAGCTTTGGCGGAAATATTGAATAATTTGTAACAATTGAGCAAAGGGGGCATTAATGTCTCCTTTCTTTTTTGATAAGAAATACTGTGAATAATTGTATTATATTCAGATGGTTAGTTAAATGTGCTCTCAAAAAGAGTTAATTTGAAGAGTTTGCTTATAAATCGTGGCAGAACTGGATATATACGGTATAACCAATTAATTAAATTGCATGAAAGAAAAAATATGGACAACAGAAATGCTATTAGATTGTATATTCCGTTCCGGGATTAAAACATCGTGGCGAATTAAAGAGAACCAATCATTGGAACATGAGCATGCAAAAATCGTAGCTCTATTGAAAGCCTTTGATTTATATGTAGTAGAAAGACAACAGGTTCTTGATAAACATTATAGTATAATATGTGATGAATATGCTTTTAATATAAGCGATTTTCTTAGAGGGAACTTCATCAAATATCGAAGTAAAAAAGATGCTGCTATTTTATTGAAGGAACTTGTTGATAGCAAGATAATCAAACCAATACAACAGCAACAGCAGAAAAAAGATGTTTGCTTCTTAGTTCGTGAAATATTTAAGAACCTGACCGATTCTCGGATGGGCATACAGCAAAGTATTAATAGTATTCCACGCTATTGCACTATTGAATCTTTGGTTTTATCCAATACACTGGCCGTGTTGGAGCAACAGGCAAAAATAATTGATTCTGCCCTATTGAAGATAATCGGATATAAGAAACCAGTACCCGAAAAGGTGCTGATAATGAAATATGATTTTCCAGTACCAATGCCTGAAACCGGATTGCTTACCAGTTTCAAGACATTGGAAGAAATATTGGATGCTTTATAAATGCAGTGTAGCGTCACAGTGTGGCGCTATCTCATGCTTATTTTGAAAGAATTGCCAATTTCTGGCGAAATAATAAATTTAAATAAAGACTTTATGGTAACAAATGATTTAGAAAAAGATTTTATGGGAAAAGCATTAGAAGATGCGGTGTGGAAAACGTTGTCGAATGAATTTGCTTGGAACGAAGCTTTGATGCAGAAGTATAGAGACAAAATTGATTGGAAAGAAATTTCGAATAATAGTAATATGTGTTGGAGTATTTCCATGCTTGAAAAGTTCCAAAGGTTGATTGATTGGGATGTTCTATCCAATTCATCTGTGAAGCATCTATTCACTCAACCTTATTTGGAGAAATTTGCGGAGTATTGGAATTGGTCGAAGTTGTCAGAAAACCGCTCGATTGAATTTACCCATAAACTGATTGACCGCTTTGCTGATAAATGGGATTGGAAGAAACTGATTAATAATTGGGGCACAGATAATTTGTATAATGAAGAATTTCTTATTAAATTCAGTAAATACATTCCGGGCGCAGAATTACAATCGTCCCGATTATGGTTGGTTATTGTAGAATTGAAGGCCGAAGAATTGAAGTCGGATATTCTCGCTAATATATAACTGCATTAATGAGATGGAAATTATATGTATGATGCAATAGAAAACTAATTTTGCAACTGCAACAGCCCATTTAGAGCAGAAACGCTTGAAATGTTCTGAATAATAGCTATATTTGCCGAGTCGATTAGTAATAACCGGCAGACATATAGAATCAAACATTGAAAGTGTTTGGCTTGTCTCTTTCAAGTGAAATCTGGTAAATTTTAATGGAAGGAGGATAAGTTGACTGCTCTCATGCCTTATAGGCGTGGGCTGTTGCTTATTTTACTTCCACGGCTTACCAGAGCCTCACTTGATAAAGTAAGTCAATGGTTCCACGCTTTCTACATTATAAAACTCTTCTTTCAGGAACCGGAGAGGAACAAAAAACAACTTTATATTTATGTTACGAACTAATTTTTTGAAAACTGCATTCGCGAGCATGCTCGTTGTATGCGCAATGGGATTTTATTCCTGTAGTTCTGATGATGGAGAACCCGAAACCCCTCCAACAGAATCATCAATTGTAGGTAAGTGGGATGTTCAGTCTAACACTCGTGCAACCGGAGATACTAAGTATGGTTCATTTGAGTTTACTGCTGATAACAAGTACATTATTACTCAACCGGCAGTTGCAACCAATGGCGATAAATATATGCTTGTTATTTTCGGTGATTATGTGGTTGGAAAAAACGAAAGCAATGATTTTACTCTGAATCTGAAAGAGTTTGGAACAATCAAAATCAGCATAACTGAGAATCATGCAAGTATCACAATTGACGGTGTTGTTTATGTAGCCGTCAAATCCCAAGATATGGATTTGTCGGATAGCGATAAAAAACTTATTGGTACTTGGAAAATTTCTTCTAAATATGGTAGTGAAGATGATTCTAAAATTACCGATGAAGGAACATGGACTTTTACATCTGCTGGAACTTATGTAATTGCAAGTCCTGATGGTGAGGTTGAGAATGGTACTTGGAGTATGAAATCGAATAATGTTGTATCGGTAACATATCAAAGTTATTCTATGAGTATTCCCGACGGTGGCAGTCAATCAGAAATTACAGTAGAATATACTACAGATGATTTGACTATCAGTAAACTCACAAGCAATGAGTTCATATTAGAAGAACCTGATGATATGAGTGATGATACAATTCTTGTTTTTGGGGAAAAATAATTTGGTATTTTAATATTATGTGTAATGGGTGTTCAGGTTTAATCTGAACGCCCATTTTTGCTTAATGGCTTACGCAAACCGCATATTAAGATATACACTGCGTCAAAAACATAGAATCGAGTATCTTTGTTTCTCGTTTAAAGTCAATGTAACCAGTTGTGTAACGCATTATAATATTGATATGGAATATAATTTAAACCGTTTTGTTGAGGCTCAGAACAACGTATATGAGCAAGTAGTAAAAGAACTCAGGCAGGGAAGAAAAACCTCGCATTGGATGTGGTATATCTTCCCGCAAATAAAAGAGCTGGGGTATTCTTCAACCGCAATGTATTATGCGATAAGCTCTTTGGATGAAGCAACGGAATATCTTAATCATCCTGTATTGGGTTATCGGTTGACTGAATGTTGCCAAATACTCTTAAGGTTGGAGAACAAAACAGCCGAAGATATTTTGGGTAATATCGATGCCATGAAATTAAAATCATCAATGACCTTGTTTTCTCTGATATCCGATAATCCCGTTTATAATCAAGTCCTCGCCAAGTACTTTAACGAGATGAAAGATAATGCAACTTTGAGGATAATCGAATCGGGTGGTTTCGGGTCAATTTAAAGACTTCGGAATTTGAAATAGGCATATTGCTTAGGTAGCGGGGGTATAACGAGGACAAGGAGACCGAAACGGCCTCCTTGTCTTGTTTCTGGGTGTTATAGTTTGATAAGGTGTAGAAAGTGAAGTGAGTGAATGAAGTGAAGTTGTTTTTTAAGACTTTTTTATATCCTATATATAGCCCTTATAAGAGGACTAAAATGTTCTATAAAAGTAGTTCACTTCATTCACCTGCTTCACTATATTACTATACAAAAAACGAGGTTATCTGCTTGGGTCGCCTCGTCTTATTTTTGGGTAACGGTTAGAGGTAGAAGTAATCGTCATCGAAACGTACAATATGAAATTCTTTATCGAACGGCTTATCATTATATTCTTCAGTATGATGCTGAAAATATCCATTACCACCGACGTTACCCTCGCCATCATCTAATTTTATAGTAGGCCCTTGCATCCCATCTGATGTGTCAACGGCAAATCCGGGAGTCAAAAAGATTCTCCCAACTTCACTTTTCATATTTACACTTTTAAGAACCTCAAATTCAAGTTCTCCTCTATATTTCAAAACACAATATTTGTCTTTCCAGCCTAAAGTAAAAATCTGACCGTTTTCTAATTTTGAAACATCAATATCTACATTGTAGAAAATGTTTGTCGGAGTTTGATTAATTCCTTCATTATTCAGATGGTCTTTATATTCTTGCCAATTCTCAAAACCAACTATCTTAACAAGGTCATTGATTACATTGTCTGTCATCTTTATATAATCTTTATCTTTTGGTATATAGTTTTTAGACCATATTCGATTTAACTGTGGAAGACTTATCCCATCTGGATATGAGTCATCTATAAATTTAGCAATATACCCTCCGGTTTGACCAGACAGATGTAACTTTGTTTCTATCTCTTGCTTCAATCTTTTAAATTCTGTGATATAAATTTTTGCCATGATTATAACCTTTTTAAAACAAGTACAAAAGTAGGTCTTTTTTTCGTGATAACAAAATGATAAAAACATGAGAATGTGATGATTCTTAGTGATTTACGAAGAAGGCTTATATTTGCAACATCAAAAAACAAATAATCATTAAAACAAGAAATATGGCTACAGATTTTAATAACATGCCGATTCAGATTGACCGGATTCTAAATGAACTCCAAGCAATCAAGAACATAGTATCGAAACTCGAAAAGCCGGAAGAGATTCCGAAGCGGCTGACAGTCGAAAAAGCTTTAGAGTTCTTGGCGGCTCACAGTTTCGAGATGAGCAAAAGTAAGCTTTACAAGAAGATTGCGGCGAGAGAAATACCGCACTACCATTTCGGTAACCGGGTAATCTTCGATACAGAAGAGTTATTAGCGTGGTGCGAACAAAATTTAATTTATAAAAAAGTAAAATAATATGGAAACTAACAAAATAATGGATAACGAAGCTATAAACGAGAAAGTAAATATAGACGATGTTGATTTCGATATTCTCGCACAGAATGATAAAATGTATAATAGCATTCTGAAATCACAGAGTGTGGCTTACATCACCAGATTGACAAGGGTTATAAGTCAGATTGATGCTTTAACAAAATTGATCGAAAGTACGGAAGAACCTGATTATGCTATGATTTACTATGGTGACAATGAAAAAGTATTAAAGAGAATTAAAGAATTAAGGCATTTAATTGAGATAACTTCTGATTACGAAAAGAAACAAAAGTACACTGATGATTTAAGCAAATTTGAACCTGATTTAGATGAAAAATATGCGATACTTATAGATGTCATGCTAAAAACAGCAGAAGACATAGGGCTTGGTTTCGGAATAAACAACACGTTCCCATACTTTTATAATGGCACCTATTGGGAAGCAACGATCGAAGAATTTGCAAAAGAAATAATAACATTGATTGCTCAAAATTGTGGCTTCAACTATTATAAGGTTCGTCTGGTTAAAAATATCACAAAGTTATATAGACAATTTTGTGCCTCCGGCTATATTCCAGAACCCGATAAGGAATTGGGAATAGTGAAAATCAATCTTAAGAATGGGCGGCTCACTATAAAAAATGGAAAGCCTAAATTCGAAAAAAATAAATTTTCAAGTAAAGACTTTTTTAAGTATCAATTAGGTTTTGACTTTACCCCGGAAGCTAAAGCAGACAAATTCTTTAAATACCTTAACCGAGTTTTGCCAGAAAAAGAAGCCCAAATGGTTTTGGCTGAATACTTGGGCTACATTTTCACCAACGTAAAAATGGAAAAATGTGTTGTACTTGTTGGGCCTGGACATTCCGGGAAATCAGTTTTACATGATATTGTCAATGCCATGTTCGGTATTGAAAATGTCTCCTCTTATACGCTGAACAATCTTTGTGACCCCAGCGGATATTATAGGGCACAGTTAGGCAATGTTTTATTGAACTATTGTTCGGAGCTTGGGGGAAAAGGTTGTAATCCTGATATGGTGAAACAGTTAATCAGTGGGGAACCTGTATCATGCAGGTCACCTTATGGAGCTCCACTGATTCTTCGAAATTACTGTAAGTTCATGTTTAATACTAATCTTATTCCACAAGATACCGAAAAAACTAACGCTTATTTTCGACGATTCATATTTATTATTTTCGATCAAATTATTTCAAAAGAGGAGAAAAATGACAATCTGGCAAAAGAGATTATCAAAGAAGAAATGAGTGGAGTTTTCAACTGGGTATTAGACGGGCTGGATAGATTCATGAAAAATGGAAATTTCACAGAATCGAAGCATATAAATGATGCTATGGAAGAAATCAAAAGAGATGCAGATAGTGCCCGCGAATTTATGGAGGACAGTTATACTACATCACTCGACAAACATGAAGAATTAAAAGAACTTTATGGCGAATATCGTGCTTTTTGTGCTGATAATGGTTATAAAAGTTCATCGAATAGGGAATTTTCCAGACGACTAAAAGAAATGGGTTATGTGGTTGAAGGTGGACATACAAACAACCAAACTTGGGTCTTTTGCAAGAGAAAAGGAGATTTGGAAGATTCTGAAATAGATGCTGTAATTCCTGATAGTATGAAATAATATATTAACCGAGACAGCTTTTAACCGGGCTGTCTCATAAAGCAATTTTAAAATGAAAGAATATAAAAAAATCTCAGTGTCACTGTTTAGAAAACATGATGAAAACAAACCCTGTGGAAGCATTAATATTTTGGTTTGGCTATTACAAGAACCGGATTGCTTGCAAGTAATTAATCAAATCCGTTCCACTACGGATAAAGAAACGATTCGGCAATTGAAAAGTAAATTGCCCTGTATAACAATGAGCGGTACTTTTTCGGAAAGAAACAGCGGTAATTTGGTACAGCATTCCGGCTTAATTTGTATCGATATTGACGGAAAAGATAATCTCCATATTACTGATATGGAAGATTTGAAACGTACATTGTCAGAACTGCCGCATGTACTTTATTGCGGATTGTCTGTAGGCGGAAGAGGTGTGTTTTGCCTGATTCCAATTGCTGACCCCAATAAGCATAGAGAGCATTTTTACTCTCTTGAAAAGGACTTTCAGGAAATGGGTATTAAGGTTGATTCTGCATGCAAAGATGTAACGCGTCTCCGGTATCGTTCGTATGACCCGAAGCCTGTAATAAATATCAATGCGACTGTTTATGAGAAGCTTGCAGATACTTCAAGTGTTACCCGAATGCCACGAAAGGTTCAAAACAGGACAACTACACGTGTGCCTAATAATGCTGATATTCAGCATGTAGAAGAAAGTATAATGTCTATTGAAGATTATTTTCTCAAGCCAATGGTTGATGTGAATAGCAATAAACCGATTCAAGTTATGGCTAAGAATGCTGCGCAAAAAGTTAAAGAATTTGTGGCTTATATTGTTGGTCACAAAGTCGATATAACTGACTTGTATGACGACTGGTTGGATATATGTATTATCATTACTCAAACATTTCGTGAAGATGGGCGAGAATTATTTCATTCAATAAGTAAATTTTATCCCAATTATACACCAGAAGAATGTGATAGGAAATATGATGATATTCTAACTCACCAATACAAGAGAAAAGTTGACCGATTGTATGAAATCGCAGCAAAATACGGGCTATAAAGCCATTTGCTAAGAAGTGTAAAATGAAGAAGTGAATTAAGTGAACTACTTTTATAGAACCTTTTTAAGATTATAAGCCTATTAATAGGATATAAAAAGTTCTATTAAACAGCCTCACTTAATTCACTTCTTCATTTGCAAATATTAGTTTTCGCTCGTATTGTTTTTATACTCGTACCGGTAAAGCACTTGCCAGAACGCCATAAATTACCATTCTTGAGTACACCCCCAAAAATATTCGAGTGTAGGTCTATTTAGTTGGCGTGAAATGGCAGGCGACCCCCATACCACAATGAGAGAATTGCACGCCATTGCACACGATTTGCACACGCTTAGGTTTAAGGTGTTGTATTCCAGTAGTTTATACAATATCAGATTCTTTGAAGTAACCAGGAAACGATACACACCGGTACTATTTACCCCAAAAAGCCCCAACATACCATCCTTGAGATATGCCCGAACTATGTTCAATAGAGATTATATTACTGGTGTGATTTGATGTACTATATATGGCAAAAGCGTGTGCAAACCGTGTGCAACAAAAAGAAACAGCCACTTACGTAGTCTTGTAAGTGGCTGATTTCTAAGCTCTTCCTCTTGGACTTGAACCAAGGACCCTCTGATTAACAGTCAGATGCTCTAACCGACTGAGCTAAGGAAGAATTTAGCAACTGAGAATTTGAACTTTCGCTCTTCCTCTTGGACTTGAACCAAGGACCCTCTGATTAACAGTCAGATGCTCTAACCGACTGAGCTAAGGAAGAATGTTTTGTTTTTCTCAATTGCGATGCAAAAGTAATAGGATATTTTGAAATATGCAATATCTTTGCAAAAAAAATTAGTGAAATGGATAAAATAATTGGATTGGGCAACGCCCTGGTAGACGTACTTGCAACCCTGAAAGATGATACACTCCTTGATGAAATGGGATTACCCAAGGGAAGCATGCAACTTATTGATGATGCTAAGTTACAGCAGATTAACGAACAATTCAGTCAGATGAAAACCCACTTGGCGACCGGTGGAGCAGCGGCAAATTCCATACTTGGACTCGCCTGTCTGGGTGCCGGAACCGGTTTTATCGGAAAAATCGGAAATGACGCTTATGGGAACTTTTTTCGGGAGAATCTGCAAAGAAATGGCATCGAAGATAAATTATTAACGTCTGATCTGCCGTCGGGAGTTGCTTCTACTTTTATTTCTCCGGACGGAGAACGTACTTTTGGTACTTATCTCGGTGCTGCTTCTACGCTGAGAGCCGAAGATCTGACACTGGATATGTTCAAAGGTTATGCTTATCTGCTTATAGAGGGATATCTGGTGCAGGATCACGATATGATTCTTCATGCCATTGAGTTGGCAAAGGAAGCCGGTTTGCAGGTTTGTCTCGATATGGCAAGTTATAATATCGTAGCGGGCGATCTTGAGTTCTTCTCCTTATTAATAAATAAGTATGTAGATATTGTTTTCGCCAATGAAGAAGAGGCAAGGGCGTTTACTGGTAAAGAAGACCCGAAGGAAGCCCTTGAACTGATCAGTAAGAAATGCAGTATCGCTATTGTAAAGGTAGGTGGAAATGGCTCTTACATCCGTAAGGGGACGGAGGAGATCAAGGTAGAGGCCATTCCTGTAGAGAGAGTGATTGATACGACGGGAGCAGGTGATTATTTCGCTGCCGGATTTCTGTACGGGCTGACTTGCGGCTATTCTTTAGAGAAATGTGCAAAGATTGGTTCAATTCTCTCCGGAAATGTTATACAGATAGTTGGAACTACGATTCCTTGCGAGCGTTGGGATGAAATAAAGTTAAATATTAACGAAGTTCTGTCAGAGTAAGCAGGCAATGAGTTACTTTTACGTCTCATTTTAACGAAAAGTGTATGAAAAAGTTTCTGAATAGACGAAATGGTGTCCTGTTGGCAGCCGCGTTGGTTGTCGTAGCATTCTTTAGTTTCAAGAGCGGTGACGACCGCAATTTCCAGATTGCTAAGAATCTGGATACCTTTAATTCTATCGTCAAAGAACTCGATATGTTTTACGTAGATACGCTCGATCCGAATAAGACGGTTCGTGAGGGGATCGACTATATGCTCTCGTCACTCGATCCGTATACGGAATATTATCCGGAGGACGACCAAGCTGAACTGCAACAGATGTTGAACGCCTCGTTCGGAGGTATCGGATCTTTAATCACGTACAACCAGAAACTGAAACGTTCGATGATAGCCGAGCCTTTTGAAGGAACCCCTGCTGCTAAAATCGGACTGAAGGCAGGCGATATCCTGATGGAGATAGACGGAAAAGATCTGGCGGGAAAAAACAACCAAGAGGTGAGCCAGATGCTTCGGGGTGCAGTAGGCACGAGCTTTAAGTTGAAGGTAGAACGTCCGGACGAAAAGGGTGGCACCCGGCCGTTGGAGTTTAATATTGTACGTCAAACCATCCAGACTCCGATGATTCCTTACGATACCATCTTTAATAAGAATGTAGGTTATATCAATCTGAGCACCTTCTCCGGTACTCCTTCCAAAGATTTTAAGAAGACATTCCTGAGACTGAAGAAAGAGGGCATCACCTCGTTGGTGATCGACCTGCGCGGAAACGGTGGCGGACGCCTGGAAGAAGCGGTAGAGATTGCCAATTTCTTTTTGCCTCGCGGCAAGGTGATCGTGACTACTAAAGGAAAGACCAAGCAGGCCAGCAATACGTATAAGACATTGCGTGAACCGCTGGATCTCGATATTCCTATTACCGTATTGGTAAACGGAGGTACTGCTTCCGCATCCGAAATCCTTTCGGGAGCTTTTCAGGATTTCGACCGAGCCGTGATTGTAGGGAGCCGTACGTTTGGAAAGGGATTGGTGCAGACTACCCGTCCGTTGCCTTACGGAGGTGTGATGAAACTCACGACCTCTAAGTATTATATCCCCAGCGGACGTTGCGTACAAGCCATCGATTATAAACACCGCAATGAGGACGGCAGTGTAGGCATCATCCCCGACAGCCTGACTACCGTATTCCATACGGCAGCCGGACGTGAAGTTCGCGACGGTGGAGGTGTGATGCCGGATATCGAAGTGAAACAGGAAAAGTTGCCTAATATCCTCTTCTATCTGGTGCGCGATAACCTGATCTTCGATTATGCAACGCAGTACTGCCTGAAGCATCCGTCCATCCCTTCTCCGCAGGAGTTCAAGGTAACCGATGCCGACTATAACGCTTTCAAGGCAATGGTGAAGAAAGCCGACTTCAAGTATGACCAGCAGAGTGAGAAGATCATGAAGACGCTGAAAGAAGCTGCCAAGTTCGAAGGGTATCTGGATGAAGCATCGGAGGAGATCAAGGCTCTGGAGAAGAAACTGACTCATAATCTGGACCGCGATCTTGATTACTTCTCAAAAGACATCAAGTCGATGATTGCCGATGAGATCATCAAGCGTTACTACTATACACGTGGAGGGATCATCCAGCAATTGAAGGATGACGATGGGCTGCAAGCCGCTCTCAAGATATTGGCCGATCCGGTCAAATACAAAGAAACTTTGAGTGCTCCGGTAAAGAAATAATAAATGGGGCTGTGTCAAAAGTCTTTTCACCACAGATTACACTGACTTTCACGGATTATCAACATCGATAATCAATGACTTAAAACTCATTCTGTGTTACTCTGTGTCCTCTGTGGTGAAAACAAACTATCAACGTCCGATAAGATAGCTCTGCTTTTTCCGCACAAAGAATTTTTCTAAAGACGACTGACTGATGAAGAATCTGTTATTGTTCCTTGTTTTTGTTTGTACTCTTTCTCTCCCTTGCCGGGGCAACCCTGTCCCTTTTTCACCTATTGTCCGTAATTATTCTGTCCTCGACTATAATGCCGGTAACGAAAACTGGGCCGTTGCGCAGGACGGGCGGGGCGTCATGTACTTTGGCAACAATAGCGGACTGCTCCGGTATGACGGAAGCCGGTGGAAGCTGTTTCCTTTGCCGGCGTCGGGCATTGTGCGTGCCGTTTACGTGGCTTCCGACGGGCGTATCTACGTCGGATCGTTCGAGGAGTTCGGTTATTTTGAAGAGAATGACCTGAACTTGCTGGAATATCATTCCCTGAAAGATCAGGTGAAAGGGTTCGATTTT
The DNA here is from genome assembly GCF_019583405.1 of Bacteroides fragilis. Lineage (GTDB taxonomy): Bacteria > Bacteroidota > Bacteroidia > Bacteroidales > Bacteroidaceae > Bacteroides > Bacteroides fragilis_B. Next base: position 174,038 of record NZ_SZUU01000008.1, read on the forward strand.
CACAATGACGAGATATGGACTATCGTGGAGCAGGGAGGGAATATCGTCTTCCAGTCATTCGGTTCATACTTCATATACGATGGCACGACGACGAAAGGAGTCCGCTGCCATGAACTGCCCCTGAATCTGTTCCGGGTAGGGGATACGGTTTATTCCCAACTGATCAATGCAGGTGTTTGTGTCTTTACGGGTGATAGGTTTACTCCGTTGATCTCCCGACAGGAGTTGGGCAACAGCGACGTACTGGCAGGTTTGCCCTATTCCGGTGGAATGTTGTTGCTGACCCGTAACAGTGGTGGGTATCTTTATATCTCCTCCGGCATTCGTCCCTGGCATACGGATTGTGATGAGGAGTTGAAACGCCATACTGTCAATCGGGCAGTGATGACGAAAGACTCTTGTTACGTGATAGGAACTATCTCCAACGGGCTGTATGCCTTCAGTAAAGAAGGGCGCCTGCTCTGGAAAGAGAACGCTGACAATCAGTTGGAGAATAACACCGTCCTGGGACTGTATTGCGATATAGACAATAATATCTGGACAGCCCTCGACAACGGCATTGCCTACGTGCGCAACAATTCTCTGATTTATCATTTCGAGCCGGTGCGTCGCAAGGTTGGAATGGTGTATGACGTGCTGGTACGCGAAAAGGATGCCTATATCGCTTCCAACCAAGGGTTGTACCGGCTTGAAGACAACCTCCTGGAACTGGTTCCGGGACTCGAAGAGCAGGCATGGACCATCGGCGAATGGGGCGACCAGGTGCTTTGCGGACACAATAAAGGTACTTTCCAGATTAAAGGCATGCAGGCCCGGCTTCTTTCCGACGTACGGGGAGCTATGTGTATGCGGCAGGCGCAGATCGGTGGGGAAGAGCTCCTGATACAAGGTACCTACACTTATCTGAATATTTATAAGAAGAATGCTGCCGGTGAGTGGTACTTCTCCAATTCGGTGCGCAACTTCAGCCACATGGCAAAGAACATCGAAGTGGATCCTCACGGCAACATCTGGGTGCAGCACATGCGCAAGGGGCTTTACCGGGTGCGTCTCGATGAAGCGTTGAAGCAGGTGACGGAGCTAAAGCAGTACGACTCTCTGTCGGGGAATCCGGGCGGGCATTGTTACCTTTTCAAGGTAAACGGACGTGTCGCCTTCTCAGACGGGCGGAACTTCTACACTTATGACGACATGGCGGATTCCATTATTCCCTACAAAGCGATGAACGAACAGTTGGCCGCACTCCGGGATATCCACACCGTCACCGCCATGAAAGGCGATCTGTACTGGTTTCTCAGCGACCGCGAGGCCTGTCTGGTGAGATGTACCGTGAACGACTTTAAGGTGGAGCGGAGAATACCCTTCTCCATGTTTGGCAACCTTCCCATCGAGGGGCTGGCCCGGATGGTATACGACAAGCGGAATGATTGCTCTTACCTCTGCCTCAATAACTCCTTTGCCCGTATCGCTGCCGACAGCACCGGGCTGTACAAGTCTCGTGAGCAACCGTCTTTATGGATCTCCGGCTTTTCGGCATTCAACGAGCAGACGGGCGAGCGGCTGCAACTTCCGGTTTCGGGAGATGATGAGATAGCCCCCGCTTTCAACAATGTAGGCATCTCTCTTGCCTATCCCGTTTACAATGATTTTGCGTTTCATGTGCGTTACCGCCTCGAGGGGTTGTCCGGCAAGTGGATCGAGGGACTTCCCGATTTGCGGAAAGACTTTACCCGGCTACCATTCGGTTCTTATCGCTTCCGTGCCGAGGTGTACGATGACGGCGGGGTGGTTTCTGCTGTCGAACTGCCTTTCCGTATCCTGCGTCCCTGGTATCTTTCGTACGTAGCCATTGCCGTTTACGCTCTCTCCGGGCTGGCATTTCTGCTGGGACTCCTTTATGGGGTCTACGTCTATACCAAGAAGAAGAAAGATGCCGTCATCGACCGTCAGCGTGCGCACCATAAAGCAGAGATAGAGCAGCAGGAAAAGAAGATCATGGCACTGGAGAAGGAGCAACTCGAGGCCGATCTCCGCTTCAAGAGCAAAGAGCTTTCGGGCGTGGTGATGACCAACATCGCGCATCAGGAGTTCCTGAGCTCGCTGAAAGAGGAATTGCAGCAGCAGAAACTCTCCGGGCAATATACCCGCAAGAACCTGGATAAGCTGCTTTCGATGATCAATCAGAATATTGTCTCCGACGAAGAGAGCTGGAATATGTTCCAGTCCAACTTCGACCGGATACACGAGAATTTCTTCCGGAACCTGAAAGAAAAGTTCCCTGACCTGACTTCCGGCGATTTGCGCCTGTGCGCGCTGCTCCGGCTCAACCTGCCGACGAAGGAGATTGCGAAGCTGATGAACATTTCCGTAAGGGGTGTCGACGCTGCCCGCTATCGTCTGCGCAAGAAGTTGGGGCTTCCTCCGGAGAGCAGCCTGACGGATTTTATGATCTCCTTCAAGTAGTTGGAAATTAAATGATTGATGTGAAAAGAAGTACTAATGCAGTACTTCTTTTTTTGTTTTTTCGGGTTTGTAGTATTCTTGCCGTATGGATAAATGGAAGGCATTTGCCGGAGATTCGCTTTATTTGTACCTGCAAAGTCGGAAATTCATAAATAGATACTAAAACTGTAAAGACCATGAAACATTTTGTACGAAGAATGCAGGCATTCGCCGCTTCTTTGGTCATAGTGGCCGCCGGGGTACAGGCGCAAAAGGCTCCCCGGGATATGGACCGCTTTATCGACCAGTTAATGAAAAAGATGACGCTGGAGGAGAAGATCGGCCAGCTCAACCTGCCCGTGACCGGGGAGATCACTACCGGACAGGCAAAAAGCAGTGATGTGGCCAAACGCATCCGTAACGGAGAAGTAGGGGGACTGTTCAACCTGAAAGGGGTAGAACGCATCCGTGAGGTCCAGCGGCAGGCGGTGGAGGAGAGCCGTCTCGGTATTCCCCTGTTGTTCGGTATGGACGTGATCCACGGATACGAAACCATTTTCCCTATTCCTCTCGGCTTGTCGTGCACCTGGGATATGAAAGCCATTGAGGAGTCCGCCCGTATATCCGCCATCGAGGCCAGTGCCGACGGTATCTCGTGGACATTCAGTCCGATGGTGGATGTCAGCCGTGACCCGCGCTGGGGACGTGTGTCCGAGGGGAACGGCGAAGACCCGTTCCTCGGTGCTGCCATCGCCCGTGCCATGATACGCGGGTATCAGGGAAAGGACATGAGCCGTAATGACGAGATAATGGCTTGTGTGAAGCACTTTGCCCTTTATGGCGCATCTGAGGCGGGACGTGATTATAATACGGTAGACATGAGCCGCCAGCGTATGTTTAATGAATACATGCTGCCCTACCAAGCCGCGGTCGAGGCAGGTGTCGGAAGCGTGATGGCCTCGTTCAACGAAGTGGACGGTGTGCCCGCCACCGGCAGCAAATGGCTGATGACCGATGTGCTGCGCAAGCAGTGGGATTTCGGCGGATTCGTGGTGACGGACTATACCGGTATCAACGAGATGATCGATCACGGTATGGGTGACCAGCAGACAGTTGCCGCCCTTGCTCTGAATGCCGGGGTCGATATGGATATGGTGAGCGACGCCTTCAGCGGTACACTGAAGAAATCGGTGGAAGAAGGCAAAGTATCGGCAACTGCCATCGACGCCGCCTGCCGCCGCATTCTGGAAGCAAAGTATAAGTTGGGACTGTTTGACGATCCTTATAAGTATTGTGACGTAAGCCGTCCCAAGAAACAGATTTTCACCAAGGAACATCGTGCCGTTGCCCGTAAGACGGCTTCGGAGAGCTTTGTACTGTTGAAAAACGGAGGTGTGTTGCCACTCAGCAAGAAGGGCACCATTGCCGTAGTCGGTCCGCTTGCCGATACCCGTTCCAACATGCCGGGCACCTGGAGCGTGGCTGCCGTACTGGATAATGCTCCTTCGCTGGTCGAAGGGCTCAAAGAAGTAGTCGGTAATCGTGCGGAGGTGGTAACCGCCAAAGGAAGTAATCTGATAGGCGATGCCGAATATGAAAAGCGCGCCACGATGTTCGGACGCGAACTGCACAGAGATAACCGTACGGATCGCGAGCTCCTGGACGAGGCACTGAAAGTGGCTGCCAAAGCCGATGTCATTGTCGCCGCGCTGGGCGAATCATCCGAGATGAGTGGAGAGAGCAGCTCCCGCACCAATCTGGAAATGCCGGACGTGCAGAGAGCGCTGTTGCAGGAATTGCTCAAAACAGGAAAACCCGTTGTGCTCGTACTCTTCACCGGCCGCCCACTGGTGCTTACTTGGGAGGAGGAACACGTGCCTGCCATCCTGAACGTGTGGTTCGGAGGGAGTGAAGCCGCTTATGCCATTGGCGATGTCCTTTTCGGTGATGTCAATCCCAGTGGAAAGTTGACCGCTACTTTCCCGCAAAATGTGGGTCAAATCCCATTGTTCTACAATCATAAGAATACCGGTCGCCCGTTGCAGGAAGGACGTTGGTTCGAGAAGTTCCGCAGCAATTACCTCGATGTGAGCAACGAGCCGCTCTACCCGTTCGGTTACGGATTGTCTTACACAACGTTTGCTTACAGCGATATCCACCTGAGCAGCACAGAGATGAGCGCCGACGGAGAACTGACGGCAACCGTTACCGTCACCAATACCGGCAGTCGCGACGGTGCAGAGGTGGTGCAGCTCTACATCCGTGACTTGGTGGGCAGTGTCACCCGTCCGGTGAAGGAGCTGAAAGGTTTCGAGAAGATTTTCCTTAAAGCCGGAGAGTCCCGCAAAGTCAGTTTCAGCATCACACCGGAATTGTTGAAGTTCTATAATTATGATTTGCAATTTGTTTGCGAACCGGGCGACTTCGATGTAATGATCGGCGGAAATAGCCGGGATGTGAAAAAGGCAAGATTCTTGCTGAGGAAATGAAACTGTGAATAAGAGTTTACCGCAGAGGGCACAGAATCTCATAGAAAAGCTTTTTCTTTCAAATATCCTATAAACCAAAGATAAAAATTCGGTGAGGCTCTGTGCAACTCTGTGGTGAATCAAGCGACTATTCAACTCTTTCCTTCTATAGATATTCCCAGTACGTTAATTGGCTATCAATTACTGATTCGCATGAATAATATAGAAAATAAGATTGCATTTTCAATTTATTGTTTTATCTTTGTAGAATTATAAGATAAACCTAACTTTAATCTCCGTCACAATAAAATCCAGACTTAAAAAAACTTAAAATCAACTCATTCATATTTACATTATTATTTAGGAAACCGCTACTTGTAGCGGTTTCTTTTTTGTACAAAACAGGAAAATTGCAAAAATGTCATTTAGATGCCTATATATCGTCGTCGTGATCTCACGAAGACATCGTCTTGACGACGAAAAATTGAGATCGTGATCTCAATTTTTAAGAGATAAAATGACTCCAAATGACTATTGGTAATTAGTTGTAACATTCTATAAAAAGAAAATTTGCTCTTAAATTGATGCAAAATGAAGAGCTGCTTTCCTCTCTTTCACTACCCGTCTATTTCATCCGGAAAGAATCCGTTCCTAAACCAGACAAGTCTATTATTTTTATCTTAGAATATAGTAAACGGAAAGATTCTCTCTTCTATTAAAGTCTATAGCGTAAATACTTCATAGCGGATATAGAAATAAATATGATTCACCACAGAGGACATAGAGGACACAGAGATTAATCAGCTGCGCTCTATCTGTTTTCAGATATAAGAACAGATAAAGAACAGATCAGAATAATATGCCCTCTGGTTCTTCTGTCTAAATTAAAACTCTGCGTCCTCTGTGTACTCTGTGGTGAATTCTAAACTGAATAGCCTCGACCCCTCCCAACCGTTTCATTTCCTTTCCTGAAACCTATTTTTATTTTATTGAATATTAATTAATTATATCACTTTGTAGTAGGGATGCAGTACTCCGGAAATCCCGTTTTTTTCTTCATGGTACTCTTGTAGTACCCCTTTTTTTGACTTACATCAATTTACCTTCTAAGTTTGCAGTAGAATTTTAAATCAGTACCAAAACGATGAAAAAAAATCTGTTTACCCTATGTATGATGTTGCTGCTTTCTACGCTTTCTTTTGCGCAAGGCAGCCTGACCATCTCGGGTGTTGTCACCGAGAAGAAAACAGGAGAGCCTATCATTGGCGCCAGTATCCTACTGAAAGGGCAATCGTCCGGAACTATCACGGACTTTGACGGCAACTATTCTATTTCAGGTGTCCCGTCGGGCGCCACTCTTGTTTTCAGTTACATCGGCATGAAAGCACAGGAGGTCAAGGTAACCGCCTCTTCAAAGCTGAATATCTCTCTTGAAGAGGACAATCAGCTGTTGGACGAAGTAGTTGTAGTCGGTTACGGCGTGCAACGCAAATCCGATCTGACCGGTTCGGTAGGCACGGTGAAGAGTAAAGACCTTACGAAAGTAGCCACTCCCAATGTGGCGAATGCCCTTCAGGGACGTGTCTCCGGTGTCTATATCTCAGCCAACGGTGCTCCCGGAAGCTCGCCCGAAGTGCGTATCCGCGGTATCGGTACAACGAATAACAGCAACCCCCTTTATGTGGTGGACGGAATGTTTATGGACGACATCTCTTTCCTGAGCACACACGACATCGAGTCGATGGAGGTGCTGAAAGACGCTTCGGCAACCGCCATGTACGGTTCGCGCGGTGCCAACGGTGTAATCATCGTTACCACCAAGCAGGGGACGGAAGGAAAAGTGGTGGTGAACTTTACGGCCAGCGAAGGATTCCAGTTCAACAACAGCAGCTTCGAGATGGCCAATGCCACCGAATATGCCACGCTGCTGAACGAAGCACTGGTCAACACGGGCGGAAAACCCAAGTTTGACGACCCTGCTTCACTGGGCAAAGGAACCAACTGGTTCGACGAAATCTTCCGTGTGGCTTCCGTACGCGACTATCAGCTCAGCGTCAGCGGCGGATCGGAGAAGGTGCGCTACAACCTCAGCGCTGGATATTACCAGCAGGACGGCATCATCACCGGAAACACCTACAACCGCTTCACCCTGCGTGCCAACAATAGCTACAAGATCAGCAAACGACTGACCATCGGGCACAACCTGTCGGCCTCTTTCAGCCATAAGAAAAACGAAAACAGCGCGGTGGTGAAAGCCGCCTACACCATCAGTCCCGTGAAGCGTCCCTACAATGAGGACGGAAGTTTCATGGATTCCGAAAGCGCTTCTTCCGCCAATCCCGTCGCTACACTCCATTATACAAACAATGACGACTGGAAAGAACGCATCGTGGGCAGCGCCTTCCTGAACTGGAATATCCTGAACGGGCTCGACTTTAAAACCAGCCTCGGCATCGACTACATCAACGGACGCCGCCGCAATTTCGTGCCGAAATACTACGTTTCGGAAACACAGAAGAACGAAACCAACAGCCTCTCCAAAACCTGGGACCGCGACTTCACCTGGCTGTGGGAGAACCTGTTGACTTATGACTGGAAGATCAATGACAAGAACCGGCTCAACCTCTTGGGAGGTATCACGGCGCAGAAGCGTGTTTATGAATTGCTGGAAGGCACCGGACGCGACTTCTTCTCCGATAACGAAAACTACTGGTATCTCGACCAGGCTTCGGCCAGCTCCAAGTCGGTGGCCAACAACGGATACCACGAAACAATGATGTCTTACCTCTTCCGGGCCAACTATGCGCTAATGGACCGCTATCTGCTGACGGCTTCGGTCCGTGCCGACGGTTCGTCTAAGTTCGGTCCCAACAACCGTTGGGGCTACTTCCCCTCAGTGGCTGCCGGATGGAGGATCTCGGAAGAAGCATTCCTGAAAGACCGCGTGCAATGGCTGAGCAACCTGAAGCTCAGAGGAAGCTGGGGACAGATCGGTAATGATAAAATAGGTAACGACAAATACCGTGCGCTTGCCAATATCTCTCCGTCTTACGATGCCGTGTTTGGCGGCGTGTTCTATCCCGGCGGAACCATCACGTCACTCTCCAACCGGAGCATCCATTGGGAACGTTCGGAGCAGATGGACCTCGGTTTCGACCTCGGACTGCTGAACAACCGCTTTTCACTGGAACTGGATTACTATCGCCGCGATACGAAAGACATGCTGGTGACGGTGGATGTACCGGCTTCCGTAGGCCTCACCCCGGTAGAAACAAACGTAGGGGCGGTGCGCAACAGCGGTGTGGACTTTACCGTGAAATGGGAAGATTCGCTGAAAGACTTCCGGTACGGTATCCGTCTGACAGGAACGACCATCAAAAACGAAGTCATCAGCCTGGGCGGCAAACGCATTGCCAGTGGTGACATCGGTGCCGGAAAATCCGTACAGATGACCGAAGAAGGAAAGCCGATTAAATATTTCTATGGTTACAACGTGATCGGCATCTTCCAGAACGAAGCGCAGATCAAGGAGTACAACGAGCGTGCCGCCGCTGCCACCGGAAATTCCGGACAACAGTATCAGAACAACGTAGGTCCCGGCGACCTGATATACGAAGACGTGGACGGTGACGGATACATCACCGCCAACGACCGTAAGGATCTGGGCAGCCCCACTCCCAAGTTCATCGGCGGTCTGGGCATCAGTGCTTCCTGGAAAGGATTCGACCTCTCTATCGACTTCCAAGGCAACTTCGGAAACAAGATATTCAATGCCAAGCAGGTAGAACGCTTCTCCGGTTCGGACAACTGGGACCGCTCCTTCCTCGACCGCTGGACACCCGAAAACCCGAATACCATGACACCGCGAATGACCTTGGAAGGCAACAACTATCAGGTGTCGAGCCGCTACGTAGAGAGCGGTTCGTACGTGAAGCTGCAAACAGTCGAGTTGGGATATACCTTCCCGAAGTCATGGATGCAGAAGGTATCCGTGCAGAACCTGAGAGTATACTTCTCCGGCAACAACCTGGCCTACTTCACCGGCTATAACGGCTTCACACCCGAAGTACTGGGCGGAATCGACCGCCAGATCTATCCGGTGACGGCTACCTGCCGCTTCGGGCTGAACGTTACTTTCTAATATTAAATGATATAGACATGAATACGATTCACCACAGATTACACCGATTAACACGGATACTTTAATCTTATTACCAATGAAATAATTATTAATCGGTGAAAATCTGTGTAATCTGTGGTGAACCCAAAACCATTACAATGAAAAAGATATATTCAATATTACTGGCTTCGGCACTGACCCTTTCTTCCTGTGCCGATTTCCTCGATGTAGATTCGCAGGGAAAGCTGACCGAAGATGTCTTCTTCGGCGAAGAAGAAGGCGCGTTGATGAGTATTAACGCCATCTATACCCAACTTCGGGCGTGGGACATCATCGGGTTCTCATGGTTTGCCATCACCGAGCTGCCCGGCGACAACTCCGATACGGGCAGTGAGCTGGCCGACGGCAGTGTGGCACGGCTGAACCTGTTCAACGATTTTAGTTACGATGCCTCTACCGCCGAGATCAACGGCTGGTGGGAAGGCAATTATAAAGCTATCGCTTCGTGTAATGTGGCTCTGGACAATCTGGGCGCGGTGAAGAACGAAGAACTCCGGGTGAAGTGTGTTGCTCAGGCCCGCTTTTTCCGGGGATTCTTCTACTTCAATCTCGTACGTGCTTTCGGCGGGGTGCCTTTGGTGACGAAGGTGTTGCAGCCCGGCGAATACAACCAGCCCCGGGCAACCGAAGATGCCGTCTATCAACAGATCATCGAAGACCTTACCTATGCAGCCGAGCATCTACCTACCCGTCAGGAGTGGGGTGCGAAAGAGTCGGGACGCGCCACCAAGGGAACGGCCGAAGGATTACTGGCCAAGGTATATCTCTTCCGCCAGGACTATGCCAACGTGAAGAAATACACCGGTCAGGTGATTGCCCGCGGCGAGTACGGCCTGCACCCGGATTATCGCGACCTGTTCAATCCGAACTCTTACTATTCGGACGAAGTGATGCTCGCCGACCAATACCTCTGGGGCGAATCGACCGAACGCAACCTCGAGTCGGAGTATGTGAAATGGCAGGGCATTCGCGGTGAGATGGGCTGGGGGATGTTCTCTCCTTCCGAAGCTCTCGACCAAGCCTATGAAGCGGGAGATCCCCGACGCACGGCAACCATTTTCTACGATGGAGAGACATTGGAGGGAAAGGGCGAGATTCATTTCAAGAAAGAAGTGCCGCCCCGTGCCAACAAAAAGACCATCTGGCCTATCGGTTACTGGAACGAGAACTCGTTTGCCAAACAGAATTGTCACCTGATCTTTCTGCGTTATGCCGATGTGCTGCTGATGTATGCCGAAGCCTGCAATGAATTGGGTGAAACCCGGGAAGCCCTCGACAAACTGGAGATGGTGCGCGCACGTGCCCGCAGAACAGTACATCCGGCGGATATGACAGTGGGATTGCCCGAGATTACGGAAACCGGTAAAGAGAAGCTCCGCGAGATCATCTGGAACGAGCGCCGCATCGAGCTGGCTTTGGAGGGACACCGTTTCTTCGACCTGATCCGTGCGGATAAGGTGGTGCCGGGCTATGCGGAGAAGATGATGAAGGCACACGGGAAGACAAACTTCTCGATAGCAAAGCATGCTACGTTCTTCATTCCGCAGAAACAGGTGGATATTTCGCAAGGGGTTCTCAAAATCTCATCCCCCGGCCCCTTCTCTTAACCTTTAAGAGAAGGGGAGGAGGCTGCGCGATGGAAATACGGCGTTCCGCCGTCGAAAGGGGACTGCGTCCCCCTTGCCCCTGTGGGGATTCCGAAGTGCAGTAGAGATGGCGGCCTCCGCCGCCCCGAAGGGCAGTGGGGAGCAGGCAGAGCTGGGTGAGAGAGGAAAGGTAGGTTTTCTTTCGGCCTTGTACTTACTTCTAAGTTTGTGCTTGTGTTTGGGTTTGCGTCCACTCCTGGGTTTGCGTCCATTTCAACTTTATGTTCACCCCGACTTTATGTTCACATTCAATTAAAAAGTATATATATAACCAGTTCATTTAAATAGAATCATTCCAATACTATCAATTCCATGATTACACCCGGTGTCCTCCCCACCGTCCTTTGGGGGGGGGCGGAGGCCGCCATCCCCTCTGCACTGCGGAATCCCCACAAGGGCAAGGGGGACACAGTCCCCTTTCGACGGCGGAACGCCGTATCTCCACCGCGCAGCCACCTCCCCTTCTCTTAAAGGTTAAGAGAAGGGGCCGGGGGATAAGATTTTGAAACATTATGAAACATACCCTATTATTTCTTCTTCTGATCTGTGCCTCCTCGTTGCAGACCACCGTTGCAGGCAATCGTCCGAAACTGACCGACGACGAGTTGATGACCCTTGTCCAGAAACAAACCTTCCGTTATTTCTGGGATTTTGCCCATCCCGAATCCGGCTTGGCGCGTGAGCGCAGCAACGACCGTCTGGAAGTTGCGACGATCGGCGGTTCCGGCTTTGGCGTGATGGCAATTATAGTCGGAGTGGAGCGTGGTTTCATCACCCGTGAGCAAGGAGCGGAACGTCTGCTCAAGATGGTGGAGTTCCTCAACAAAGCCGACAGCTATCACGGCATCTGGGCACATTGGATGGACGGTGCAACCGGAAAGACAATCCCCTTCAGCCGTAAGGATGATGGTGCCGACCTGGTAGAATCCGCCTTCATGTTCGAAGGACTGCTGGCAGCCCATCAGTACTTCGACCGGGATACCCCCACTGAAAACCGGGTGCGGGGACTCATCAACTCCCTCTGGCATCAGGCCGAGTGGGACTGGTTCACCCGTGGAGGTGAAGATGTGCTCTATTGGCACTGGTCACCCAATAACGGCTGGGCAATGAATCATCAGCTGAAAGGGCAGAACGAGTGCCACATAGCCTATGTGCTGGCTGCCTCTTCACCTACTTATCCCATCCGCGAATCGGTCTATCATAAAGGATGGGCCAACTCGATCACCTTTAAGAACGGGAAGGAGTTCTACGGCATCCGTCTGCCGCTGGGCACCGACTTTGGCGGACCGCTCTTCTTCACCCATTACTCTTACCTCGGACTCGACCCGCGCGGGCTTAAAGACCGCTATGCCGACTATGGCGAGCAGATGAAGGCGCATACCCTGATCAACCGTGCCTATTGCATCGACAACCCGAAGAAGTACAAAGGGTACAGCCGCAAATGCTGGGGACTGACGGCAAGTGACAACCATCTGGGCTACTCGGCGCATTGTCCGCAGAACGATCTGGGAGTGATCACTCCGACCGCGGCCATCTCTTCTATTCCTTATACCCCGGAACATTCTCTGGAAGCTATGCGTTACTTTTACGAAGAGCTGGGCGACCGCCTTTGGGGAGAATACGGCTTCAAGGATTCCTTCAACCTAACCGAGAACTGGTTTGCACCTTCTTATCTGGCCATCGACCAGGGCCCTATTGTGGTGATGATTGAGAATTACCGCACGGGGCTGATCTGGAAACTATTCATGAGCCATCCTGATGTGCAGAGAGGGCTGAAGAGACTGGGGTTCAGTTCAGAATCAAAATAAATAAGATAAAGGTTCACCACAGAGTGACACAGAGTCTCACAGAGTTTTGATTTTTTATTAATGGGATTTCTAAAAAGAAAAAACTTCTCTGTGAGACTCTGTGTTACTCTGTGGTGAAAACATACCGTTACAACCATGAAACAGCTATTTCTCCTTTTACTCCTCTTCCTGTCCCCGGCTCTTGCTCCCGCACAGGACATGCGGCAGGATACCTACTGCAACCCGCTGAACATAGATTATACATATATGATCTATAATTCCGACAAGGACATCTCTTACCGTTCCGGTGCCGATCCAGCGGTGGTCAGGTTCCGCGGCGAATACTATATGTTCGTCACCCGCTCCAATGGTTACTGGCATTCTAAGGATCTGCTGAACTGGGACTTTATCACTCCCAAAAACTGGTATCCGCAGGGAAGCAACGCCCCCGCCGCCCATAACTACAAAGACTCTGTGCTCTACGTCACCGGCGATCCGTCCGGTTCGATGAGTATCCTTTACTCCGACGACCCGAAGCGGGGAGAATGGAAAGCCACCCCCGCCATCTTGCATAACCTGCAGGATCCGGACCTGTTTATCGACGATGACGGCCGGGCCTATATGTTCTGGGGATCGTCCAATGTCTATCCCATCCGGGGAGTGGAGTTGGACAAGAATCACCGCTTTCTTCCCAAAGGAGAGGTGAAAGAGCTTTTCAGCCTCGACATGCTCCGCCACGGTTGGGAACGTTTCGGCGAGAACCACAGCGACACGGTTCTGAGAGGTTATATCGAAGGCCCGTGGCTGACCAAGCACAACGGGAGATATTATATGCAGTATGGTGCTCCCGGCACTGAGTTCAATGTCTATGCCGACGGCGTTTATGTAGCCGATCATCCGATGGGGCCTTACACCTATCAGAAACACAACCCCGTGTCGTATAAACCGGGCGGATACATGAACGGTGCCGGACACGGAAGCACGGTCCAGGGCCCCGGCGGAGCGTACTGGCATTTTGCTTCGATGGCCCTTTCCATCAATGTCAACTGGGAACGCCGCCTCTGCATGTTCCCTGCCGGATTCGATAAAGACGGCATCATGTACGTAGATACCCGTTTCGGAGATTATCCACGTTATGCCCCCGCTGTGCCCGGCAAGAGGGGCCGGTTCCGGGGATGGATGCTCCTGTCTTACCGCAAACCGGTGACAGCGTCTGCCGTGAAAGGCGGATTTGGACCTGCCGCGCTGACGGACGAGCTGACCAAGACCTTCTGGCTTGCTGAGGCGAACGATGAACGTCAGTGGGTGATGATCGATCTGGAGAACCCTGCCCGCGTTTGTGCCGTGCAGGTGAACTATCACGACTATCGGAGCGATATGTACGGCCGGATTCCCGGCTTGCGCCATCGCTACGTCATCGAGGGTTCTACCGACGGAGAGACCTGGAATACGCTGGTTGACCGCAAAAGCAGTTATAAGGACACACCGAATGACTATGTGGAGCTTGAAACTCCGGCCACGGTGCGTTACGTCCGGTATAGGAACATCGACGTACCCACTCCGAATCTTGCTATCTCCGAGTTGCGCGTATTCGGCCTCGGCTTCGGCAAAGCTCCCCGCCGTCCCGGCAAACTGACCCTGGACCGGCATGCCGACCGGCGGGACATCACCATCCGTTGGGAACCAGTGAAAGGTGCGCAGGGGTACAATGTGCTCTGGGGCATCGCTCCCGATAAGTTGTACAGTTCGTGGATGGTATACGACGGCACCGAGTTGCTGATGAAATCTCTGACCACCGACCAGGATTATTATTTCGCCGTGGAGGCCTTTAATGAAAATGGTGTATCTTTACCCTCCGAAACCCGATATGTAGAATAATCCCGAATAGCCATGAAACAGTTTGTTCTTTTCTTCCTCAGTATCTTCCTGCTGACCGTGGGTGTCCGTTCGCAAGAGGCGTATCAGAAAAAAGTATTTATCTCCTCCCGGGGAGATTCGCTGAACTACCGTTTGCTTCGTCCGGAGTCGGAAAAGCCGGGGCAGCGATATCCTTTGGTGCTCTTTCTGCACGGTGCCGGCGAGCGGGGGAGCGACAACGAGAAACAATTGACACACGGTGGACAGATGTTTCTCAACCCCGTGAACCGTGAGAAGTATCCGGCATTTGTCCTCGTGCCTCAATGTCCGGAGAAGGATTACTGGGCATACGTTTCCCGCCCTTCTTCGTTCGTTCCTTCGGAGATGCCGGTGGGACAGGAGATCACTCCCGTTTTGCGTGCGGTAAAGGAATTGCTGGACACTTACCTCAATTTGCCTTCGGTGGATCGTGACCGCGTCTACGTAGTGGGTCTTTCTATGGGAGGCATGGCGACGTACGACCTTGCCATCCGCTTTCCGGATACATTTGCCGCCGCCGTCCCCATTTGTGGCACGGTGAATCCCGGACGTCTGGCCGATGCCGTGAGTGTCCGTTTCCGCATTTTCCATGGGGATGCCGATAACGTAGTGCCGGTAGAAGGCTCTCGCGAGGCTTATAAAACGTTGAAGAAACTTGGAGCAGAGGTGGAATACGTCGAGTTTCCCGGTTGCAATCACGGCAGCTGGAATCCGGCTTTCAACTATCCCGGATTCATGGAGTGGCTCTTTACCAGCCGAAAGAAGTAAGGTGCCGGGAGTAACTCTCGGCACCCTTTCTTAATCCGTGGTGCTTTCTTTTTGTTGATTACTTATTCGTCGGCGGGACTAACTGTCTTTTTTGGGAGAAGATCGGGATTAAGCCTTCTCTTCGTAGTCACCGTTTGCCTTAATCAGTTCGATCAGTTTTTCCACGGCTTCTTCTTCGGGAATATTCTTCTCGATGCACTCCTTCCGTTTGTAAAGGCTTACCTTGCCACGGCCGGCACCCACGTAGCCATAGTCGGCATCCGCCATCTCGCCGGGTCCGTTGACGATACATCCCATGATGCCTATTTTCAGTCCCTTCAGGTGTGAAGTGGCTGCTTTGACGCGGGCAATCGTACTTTGCAGGTTGAACAGTGTCCGTCCGCATCCCGGGCAAGAGATATACTCCGTCTTGCTGGTGCGGATGCGTCCCGCTTGCAGGATGCCGAAGGCGGTAGCGTCGATCACCGCATGACTCAGTTCCCCTTGGTTAAAGAGATAAATGCCGTCACACAGACCATCGAATATCAGTGCTCCCATGTCCGCACCGGCCTTGATTTGCAGATCTTCGGCTGCATTTTCGGAGTAGTGCTGGAAGAAGATGACCGGGTTCTGCAACCCTTCCACCGCCAGTTGATGGGCCAGCGCACGATGTTCGCCTACCCGGTTCGGGTGGTTGCTTTGCGAGATCACCACTACTTCGGGATGTCGTTTCAGGCAGGCCACTACCTCGTCCGTAAGTGCCATATAAGGAATGAAGAAGAACTTCAGTCCGGCGGTGCACGTTTCCATCAGCTCCAGTTGGGCATAATTGAAAGCAGGCCACGTGTCCGGTTCTCCTTTCCACACGTCGGCGTCGAGGATGTATTGCATACCTTTTTCCGGCTGTTCGGGCAGTTCACGTCCGGCGTAGATATAATCCGGCGTGAATTGCGGGTTGGTCTCCATCCGTCCGTCCATGCGGTCGGCAAGCACTACTGGCAGATGGTCGCCGCCAATGTTCCGCACCGGTTGCGTTTTGCGCCTCGTCGGAGAGAGGTAGTTGAAGTCCGGTGCCTCCATGCCGGGGATGTATGGGTGATCCTGTCTCCCGACAATGTAGTCGACCAGTTTGCGTGCCACGGGAATTTCGGCTTCCGGCTCCTCACTCAGTGAGACGCGGATGGTGTCGCCCATTCCGTCGGACAATAAAGCACCGATGCCCAAGGCCGATTTGATGCGTCCGTCTTCTCCGTCGCCAGCTTCCGTCACACCCAGGTGAAGCGGGAATGCCATGCCTTCCTGTTCCATCACGGCCACCAGCAGGCGTACGGTTTTCACCATTACCACTGTGTTGGAGGCCTTGATCGAGATTACGACATCCGTGAACTTCTCGTCCACGCAGATGCGCAGGAATTCCATGCACGACTCTACCATACCTTCGGGCGTGTCGCCATAGCGGGACATGATGCGGTCGGACAGTGAACCGTGGTTCACGCCGATGCGTATGGCCGTATGATTTTCTTTGCAGATATTGAGGAAAGGAACGAAGCGGTCGCGTATCTTCTGCAGTTCGGCGGCATACTCCTCGTCGGTGTATTCCAGTTGCTTGAACGTGCGTCCCGGGTCTACGTAGTTGCCCGGATTGATGCGTACTTTCTCCGCATATCGGGCTGCCACGTCAGCTACCTTCGGGCTGAAGTGTACATCGGCCACAAGCGGAACCATGTATCCGTCACTGCGCAGTCCGATGTTGATGTTCATCAGGTTTTCGGCTTCTTTCACCCCTTGTGTGGTGAGGCGGACGTACTCTCCGCCGGCATCTACGATGCGCTTTGCCTGAGCCACACAAGCTTCGGTGTCCTGCGTGGCGGTATTGGTCATCGACTGGATTCGGATAGGGTTGGAGCCTCCCAACGGAGCAGCCCCGATGTTCACTTCCGAAGTTTCCCGCCGGGAGTAGTTGAATAAATCCATTTTGTTGTATGTAATTGGAGTCGCTTTACGACCGGACGATTTACTGCTTACGAGAGGAGTGCCGAAACTCACCACAGAGGACACAGAGTAACACTGAGTGAATTTAAACCATTGATTATCCATATTGATAATTTGTGAAAATCTGTGTAATCTGTGGTGAAAAGAGTTCCGCCTCCTCCCGTAACCGGTAAATCGTCCGTCATAAATCTTCTCAGTTTGTTTTAAACTCGTATTTGATCTCTTTCAGCTCTTCATTAGCTTTTACGATCTTCTTTTTCAGTCCCTCCTTATAGGCAATGAATTTCGTTTCGAGTTCTTTATTTTCCAATGAAAGCATTTGTACGGCAAGGATGGCAGCGTTCAATGCTCCGTTGATGCCTACGGTTGCCACGGGGATTCCCGGAGGCATCTGTACGATGGCCAGAAGCGCATCCATTCCGTCGAGAGACGACTTGATAGGTACACCGATTACCGGCAGCGAGGTGGAGGCGGCAATCACGCCCGGCAGGTGGGCGGCCATGCCGGCAGCGGCGATTATTACTTTAATGCCGCGTGAGCGGGCATTCTTGGCGAACTCTTCCACAGCTTCGGGAGTGCGGTGAGCCGAAAGCGCGTTCATTTCGAACGGCACGTGAAGGTCATTGAGCAACTGAGCGGCCTTCTCCATAACTGGAAGGTCGGAAGTGCTACCCATGATGATGCTTACAATTGGGGTCATATTGTTTTAATTATACGCTAAATGTTTTCTTTCTTTAGACTTGCATGGCTTCGGATTCACCACAGAGGACACAGAGAATATTTTTCTCTTTAATAGCTTATGAAGGAAGAGATTAAAACTCTGTGTCCTCTGTGGTGAAATCTCTTTATTCGTTCACCAATGCCTTGTAACTTTCTGCATTCAGCAGGTTGTCAAGGTCGGCAGCATTGGCAGGTTTCATTTTGATGAGCCAGCCTTCGCCGTATGGGGCTTTATTCACCAGCTCGGGGTTTTCTTCCAGTGCGGGGTTTTGTTCCAGCACTTCGCCTGCAACGGGCAGGAAGAGGTCGGAGATGGTCTTTACTACTTCGATGGTACCGAACACTTCGTTGGCTTCCAGGGTTTCGCCTTCGGTAGGAATGTCGACAAATACGATGTCGCCCAGTTGTTCCTGTGCATAGTCGGTGATACCTACATAAGCTGTGTCGCCCTCAAGGCGGATCCATTCATGTTCGTTGGTGTACTTTACATTCTGTGGGAAGTTCATAATGATTAGTTTTTAGGATTGATACTATGTTTAAAATAAAAATATACGAAACAATACGTTGCTGAGCGGGTGGAGCACCAGCAGCGAGCAGACGAAACCGACGGTAAAGCCGGCAAGGACTTCGCCCAGCGTGTGATGTTGCAGGATGATGCGTGCCGAGCCTAATATCCCTGCTATGAGGATGAAGAGGCAAAGCCACCACACCGGGTTGTAGCTGAAGAGCGCACTGAACGATACCAGTCCGCCTACGATACCGCCCATGCCTGCCATGTGTTCGCTCAGCTTCCACTTCAGGTTGACGAAGATGCAGATGACCAGCACGACCAGCGAGGCCAGTATGATGCCTGTCATATACCAGGGGATATTCAGTTTGTGCATCATCATCAGGCAGAAGACGTAGGAGATGATGGTGAGCAGGATCGGCACATAGCGTTTCTTGCGGTCGCTCAGGTCCTGGCGGGCAAAGCCGTTCACTTTGCGGAACAGGAAGATGGTCATGGTGGGCATCAGGATGGTGAAGCAGTAGACAATGCCCAATACGATGAGTTTGTACTGCAACGGCATGATGCGCAGGTAAGAGAACAGGAACAATACGAGGAAGGCCAGAAAGGGGATAGAGAATGGAGTCAGTATTCCCGAAATGATTCTGGCCGTACGGATCAGTGTCCTGTCAGCTATGATATGTTGCTCTATCTTCTCTTCTTCAGCCATTGGGTTTTGTTCTTTTTGATTATGCTTTTTTATTTTCTCAGTCTCGCCACCGGGATGTTGAGTTGCTGGCGGTACTTGGCCACCGTCCGGCGTGCGATGGGGTATCCTTTTTCTTTCAGTATTTCGGCCAGTTCATCGTCGGTCAGCGGTTTCTTTTTGTCCTCGCCGTCGATGCATTCTTTGAGGATTTTCCGTATCTCACGTACCGACATCTCTTCGCCGTCTCCGGTGGTATATCCGTCGCTGAAGAAGAACTTCAGGGGATAGATGCCGTAGTTGGTCTGTACATATTTGCTGTTGCTCACGCGCGAGATGGTCGATATGTCGAGTCCCGTACGTTCGGCCACGTCTTTGAGGATCATCGGGCGGAGCAGCGACTCGTCGCCTTCGAGGAAGAAGGGGCGTTGCAGGTCGATGATGGCCTGCATGGTGGTCATCAGCGTATTCTGGCGTTGCTTCACCGCGTCGATGAAGCCTTGCGCAGCATCCATCTTCTGTTTGAGGAACATCATGGCCTCTTTCGATTCTTTGGACTGGTTGGCCTTGTTCTTCGTATGTTCCTCCACCATCTCGGTGAAGTCGCGGCTCATGCGCAGTTCCGGCAGGTTCCGGTTGTTGAGGCTGATGTTGATGGTTCCGTCGTCGTAGGTATCGACGATGAAGTCGGGGACGATCTGTTGCAGGTTCCGTCCGATGGCTTCACCCAATGACGCACCTGGGCGCGGATTGAGCTTGGTGATCTCTTCGAGTGCCTTGTAGAAGTACTCTTCGTCCAGTCCGAGCTTCCTGATGATCTTCTCCCAATGTTTCCGGGTGAATTCTTCGTAGCACTCGCTGATGATCTCCTCTTCCGTTGCTAACAGGGGGTCCGCGGTATGCGGTTGTTTTTTCCGGCGTATCTGGATCAGCAGGCATTCTTGTAGGCTGCGCGCGCCGAGGCCGGGAGGGTCGAAGTCCTGTACGATTTTCAGGGCTTGTTCCAGTTCTTCTTCCGTCGCGTTGATGCCGGCATAGATGGCCAGTTCGTCGCCGATGCTTTCGAGCGACTTGCGGAGCAGGCCGTCATCGTCCAGCGAACCGATCAGGTATTCTGCCAGTTCGCGCTGATGTTCGGTCAGGTCGCGTTCGCCCAGTTGCTCTCTCAGGATTTCGTAGAATGACGTGGCGTCCGAGAATGGAATCTCTTCCGCCTGCTCGCCTTTGGAGCGGTTGTTTTCCTGGAGTTTATAGTCGGGGATGTCATCTTCGGTCAGATAGTCGCTCAGAGAATCGTAGTCCGTATCTCCTTCTGCTTCTCCTTCGGCGGTTTCGGCAGGGGTGGTTTCGTCGGAGGCGTTTTCTTCTTTGCCTTCTTCAAGGGCGGGATTCTCCAGCAGTTCGGCATGTACACGGTCTTCCAGTTCCACAGCCGGTAGCTCCAGTAGCTTCACTACCAGAATTTGCTGCGGTGAGAGCGTTTGTATCTGCTGCTGCGCCTGCGATTGTATCTGACGGGAACCTTGTGCCATACGTTGAATGCTTTACGTTTTTTTTTGTTTCTCGCTACAAAAGTAATGAATTGTTCGATATAGCGAAATGATTTATCCGATAAAAGGAGTTAAAGGAGGAAACGGGCGGAGAAGGCGGCGGAATTAAAGCTTTCCATCTTCTTTGCCAATTCATCCTTTGTTTATATCTTTGCCTTCATAACTTAAATACATACCATTATGTTCAGCAAAGAGACATATATGCAGCGCAGAGCCCTGCTGAAAAAAACATTAGGCTCCGGAGTATTGTTGTTTTTGGGTAACGACGAGTGCGGGTTGAACTACGAGGACAATACGTTCCGCTATCGTCAGGATTCCACCTTTCTTTATTACTTCGGCCTTTCGTTTGCCGGACTTTCTGCTATAATCGACATTGATGAAGATAAGGAAATTATATTTGGTGACGAGCTTACCATCGATCACATCGTGTGGATGGGTACACAGCCGACGCTGAAGGAGAAGAGCCGGCGGGTGGGAGTCAGCATCACCATGCCTTCGGCGGACATCATCGGCTATCTGCATAAGGCGGTGCAAAAGGGCCAGGCCATCCATTACCTGCCTCCTTACCGTGCCGAGCATAAGCTGAAACTGATGGACTGGCTGGGAGTACCTCCCGCACGCCAGGAAGGGTCGGTGCCCTTTATCCGCGCGGTGATCGCGCAGCGCAATTACAAGTCAGCCGAGGAGGTTGTCGAAATTGAGAAGGCTTGTGACATCACGGCGGATATGCACATCACGGCCATGAAGATATTGCGTCCCGGCATGCGCGAATGGGAGGTGTCGGCAGCTATGGAAGCGGTGGCACACGCCGCTGGAGGCGATCTTTCGTTCGCTACCATCGCTACGGTGAACGGGCAGACACTTCACAACCACTATCACGGCAACACGGTGAAGCCGGGCGATCTGTTTCTGATCGATGCCGGTGCCGAGACGGAGATGGGATATGCCGGCGACATGTCGTCCACCATCCCTGCCGATAAGAAGTTCACGCAGCGGCAGCGCGAGGTTTACGAGATACAGAACGCCATGCATCTGGAGTCGGTGAAAGCACTCCGTCCGGGCATTCCTTATATGGACGTGTACGATTTGTCGGCACGCGTGATGGTCGAAGGCCTGAAAGGACTCGGACTGATGAAGGGAAATGCCGAAGACGCCGTACGTGAAGGCGCGCATGCCCTGTTCTATCCTCACGGATTAGGGCACATGATGGGGCTCGACGTGCACGATATGGAGAACCTGGGCGAACTCTGGGTGGGCTACAACGGACAGCCCAAGAGCACGCAGTTCGGCCGTAAGTCGCAGCGTCTCGCCATACCGTTGGAACCGGGCTTTGTGCATACCGTTGAGCCGGGCATTTATTTCATCCCCGAGCTGATAGACCTGTGGAAGGGACAGAAGAAGTTTACCGACTTTATCAATTACGATAAAGTGGAGACGTACAAGGACTTCGGGGGCATTCGTAACGAAGAGGATTATCTGATTACGGAAACGGGGGCCCGCCGTTTAGGAAAGAAGATTCCGCTGACACCGGACGAGGTGGAAGCGCTAAGATAATTTTTTTTCATGAACAGTGTTATTAAGATGTGAATCCAGGTAACACTTTTATTTAATTTTTGGTATGTCCGGATAACGATCCGGACGGTTTATGTAAATTTTGTTAAGACAAGATTGCTTGGATGTGAATCTGGGCAATCTTTTTTTTGTCGATTTTTTAAAGAAAATGAAGAAAGAATTGTTTTTCTGATTTTAATAAGATACTTTTGTTGAAGATTTGAATCATTTACTATCTTAAACGGATTTAGCTATTGAAACGTATGCTTGCCGTTTATGAAATTAAAAATAATACTGATATCTGATAAACCATTATACACAGACAACTTAATTTTTTTTTTCATAGCATTCTGATATCACTTAGATGTGAATCCAGGAGATATCTCTATTTTATAATAAGACTAATTTAATGAATTTTTCAAATTGACAAAGATTGCTTGGATGTGAATCCGGGTAATCTTTTTTTGTTGTTTCTTGAAAAAAGAGAAGAAAGAGTTGTTTTTAAAATTTTAAGGGTATTCCTTTGAAGGAATTAAATAATTTTCTATTAATAACCTATCTAATCCTAAAAAACATGAGCGGATTGTATTATAACTTAGCGTTGCGGAACAGTGATGTGAGAGATAAAGATTCTGAAAAGTTGTATTATTGTGTCTTGAAGAACAGGGGGATGGTGGATCAGGAAACATTTATCAATTATCTAAGTCAGATTTCCGGGGGGCAAGATGCCTTATGTTTGGCTGTGCTTTCTAAGTTGGGAGCAGCGATTATCAATTTTCTGCAAGATGGGCAGGGCGTGGACATCCTGCATTGGGGAATCTTCAATCTAACGGCAAATAGCGCGGGGGTAAAAACAGCTGATGAGTCAAAAGCGTCGCAAATAAAGTCTATCAACTTGCGCTTTTCTTCTGCTGTCCGATACTTTATTTTCAAAGACTTCTCCTGATACGTTTTGTTTTTATGCATCGATATACTACTTTTGTCCGTTACAGACAGAAAAACGATAAAACCATTCACAAATATTCAATTTATAAACTATGCGTAAATTAAAAAATGTCCTCCGGGCATCTTCATGCTGTGCTTTTTCAATCTTAATGTGTCTCCCGACTGCCGGGCAGAATGCATGGAGCGAAGCTGACTGCGTGACCCTGCTGGACAGTATCTCGGTAACCGTACAGCCAAACGGCTCCGGAAGTTTTGCCGTGTACCGATCGTTTAAAGTACAGACTCCCAAAGGGGCAGTGAATAACCATGTGATCAAGTATGATTATGATCCACTGACGGCCTTTGCCCGTTTCAAGCAAGTCACCGTGCAGCGTGCCAACGGCGAAACCATGCAGGTGGATGTGACCAAGACCTGCGATTATGCCGCTCCGGCAAGGGCTATTTATTGGGGAGCCCGTCAGATCATGCTCGAACTCGGACGCCTGGAGCCTGGAGATGTCGTTTCCTACGAAATCAGTAAGAAAGGCTTTACATACGCTCTGCTGGCGGGAGCTGAAGAGGATGACGCGCGTTTCATTCCGCCCATGCGCGGGCAATTCTACGATATTGTTCCTTTTTGGGTGAACGAGCCCACCCGCCGCAAGGTATACGTTGTCAGTATGCCGATGGAAAAAGAGCTTCAGTTCCAGTTCTATAACGGTGCCTGCGCCTCGTCAATGCGTTATGAGGACGGGCGAAAGGTATATGCGTTTGCCGTGAACGAAGTGCTTCCTTTCCGGAAAGAGCCCAATATGGTGGATCTTTTTGATGAAGCCCCGAAGCTGATGATGTCGTCTACCCCGAAATGGGAGGATAAGTCGCTCTGGTTTCACGACCTGAACGAGGCGTACGGCAGCTTTGCCCCACTGCCCGAGGCTCAGAAGAAAGTGGACGAACTGATAAAGGGAAAAAAGACCGAAATGGAAAAAATCGCCGTATTGACCCATTGGGTAGCCGATAATATCCGTTATGCGGGCATCACCATGGGCGAAGGCGAGGGCTTTACACTCCATAATACGAAGATGAACTACACCGACCGCTGCGGAGTATGCAAGGACATTGCCGGCACGCTGATCTCTTTCCTGCGTATGGCGGGATTTGAGGCCTATCCGGCCATGACGATGGCGGGAAGCCGCATCGAAAGCATCCCTGCCGATCACTTTAACCACTGTGTGGCAGTGGTGAAGTTAGCGAATGGGACGTATATGCCCCTCGATCCTACCTGGGTTCCTTTCTGTCGCGAGTTGTGGAGCAGTGCCGAGCAGCAGCAGAACTATCTGCCCGGCATTCCGGGAGGTTCCGACTTGTGCCTGACTCCGGTTTCGGCTCCCGAGAATCATTATGTCCGCATCACTGCCGATAACAAAATCGATGCAAAGGGCACGCTGAAAGGTTCGTTTACCATCACCGCCGAAGGTCAGTCGGACAGCAGCATCCGCCGCA
Organism: Bacteroides fragilis; assembly: GCF_019583405.1. GTDB lineage: Bacteria > Bacteroidota > Bacteroidia > Bacteroidales > Bacteroidaceae > Bacteroides > Bacteroides fragilis_B. The sequence goes on from NZ_SZUU01000008.1 coordinate 198,637, forward strand.
TCTTTACGCAGGGCTGGCAGACCGAATGGCAAAGCACGATGGAAAGCCAGTTGCTCAACGTATCTCCCAAAGCCCGTATGCTCGGAGTGGACTACGGAAAGGCACCGAAGGATTATCAGGCAGGCCCCATTCGCATCACGTTCCGTTATGAGATACCGGACTATGCGCTGGTCGGTGACCGGGAATTAGTGTTGAAACCGATGGTGATGAACAACCTCTATACGAGTGTTCTCTCGTTCCTGCGTATCGATACCGGCTTGGAAACCCGCCAATACGGCTTCCGTGATGCTTGCTCTCGTCTGGTCGAATTGGACGAAACGATTGCCCTGCCGCGGGGATACCGCTTAGTGGGAGAGCCGCGCAGCGAACAAAAGGCCGCTCCGGCAGCCGACTTCGAAGGCTCGTTGCAGCAGGTTGGCAACAAACTGGTGCTGAAACAGAAACTCGCCTTGAAGAAGCGCATCTATCGGGCAGCCGACTGGGAAGGATTCCGCGCTGCGGTGAATGCCTACAAAAGCTTTGCGGATTATTTGATTGTTAAACTCTAAAAAGATGATCGTCACACATGACTAAAATATATACCCTTCTGCTCCTCTGCCTGTTTGCGCTGACTCTTCCGGTCACCGCCCGGGAAGCGGAATTTAAGAAAATCAAAGAAAGCTGGACCCTGCAGGCTGATGGTACGCAGGTTTATCGTCAGTCGAAAGTCCTGACGCTGTACACTCACACGGCCATGAACCGCACGTATGGGGAGTCGTTCATTACGTACGATCCCCGTTATCAGACTTTGCAGATTCACGAGTCGTATACCCGCCAGAAAGACGGAAATATCGTCAAGACCCCCGCCAATGCTCTGGTCGAAGTGCTCCCCTCGGCAGCAGCCAATGCGCCGGCATTCAATGCTTTGCGCGAGATGGTAGTCGTACACACCGGACTGGAACTCGGAGCTACCATCTATCTGGACTATTCCATTACAACCAAACCGGGGTATTTGCCGGGGATTCAGATCTGCCGGTTGCTGGAGCACTCTTCGCCGGTGAAGGAGTACGAGATCAACATCACCGTTCCCCGGGGGCAACATCTGCAATATGCCCTTAACAACCACAAGGCGAAAGCTTCCGTAACCGAATCCGAAGGGATGAAGCAAGTCAGCTGGACCCTGAAGAATCTGCCCGCCCTCAGCCGTGAACCGCAGGTGTCGGTGATCGGCGGTGATTTGCCTCTGCTGACTGCCACGACTGAGGAGAAACCCCTGTCGTTTCTGATGTCACAATGGCAACCGGAAGGAGATGCTGGGATTCGTGCGCTGGCCGGAAAACTGACTGCCGGAGCGAAGGACGATAAAGAAAAAGTAACCGCGATACGTGACTATGTGATTGATAATCTTTACTATTCGTCCCTCCCGTTGGCGGAAAGCGGTTATCGCATCCGTCCCGCCGCAGAGGTGATCCGTTCGGCATACGGCACGGAGGCCGAGAAGGCGAATCTGATGGCCGCATTGCTGAAAGCGGCCGGACTGAAAGCCGGGATAGGGGCGGTCTGCGCTCCGTCCGAGAATACGGCATCATTAGGAGTAGGCAGCATCCGCGAACTATTTGTGTGGACCGACGCCGGAGGCAGCCAACAGGCTCTGTCACTGAAAGGCAAAACTCCCTCAGCCGTTTCCTGGCAGAAAGATTATGCCTATGTAGCTTCATTGACGCAGCCGTTTGAACTGAATCTTCCACCGGTTGCCCTGAGAAAAGACTATGCATTGCAGCCCGACGCGGCAAATGCCAAAGATGGCTATCTGGTCTTCACCCTCCCTGTAGAGCGTGGCAGCCTGGCCGGTTCCCAGTACGTCCGGTTCAATAGCAAGCGCACTTCAAACCTTTTGTTGCCCGGACTGGCGGATGAATCTTTCACCTATACCATAGATACTCCTGCAGGTATGGAGCCTGTCACTCAGCCGATGGAGAAGAAGATGGACAATGCCGTAGGTACATTAACCGTTTCCATCCGTCCCGAAGGAGCGAAAACACGAGTAACCCGGAGCCTGAAGTTGAAGAAACAGATGATTCGTCCGGCGGATTATGCCGCTTTCCGTCAACTGATGACAGAGTACGGGGCAGTGGACGGGTTGACATTAGTGTACAGAAGCAAATAAAACCTGATAAACAAACAGATCCATGAAAAAACTTATATTGCTCTTATTCTCCGCACTTTTTGTGCTGTCAGCTCAGGCTGAAGATGTGCTGCGCCTGATGACCTATAACGTCCGCAACGCCAATGGTATGGACGGTATATGCAATTATCAGCGTGTAGCCAATGTGATCAACAACGCCCGTCCGGACATCGTTGCCATCCAGGAACTGGACAGCATGACTGCCCGGAGCAACCGGACCGATGTTCTCAAGGAACTGGCGGAACGCACTCAATTGCATCCCTGCTTTGCGCCTGCCATCGATTATGACGGAGGAAAGTACGGCATCGGCCTGCTTTCGAAAGAAACTCCGCTTCGTGTGCAAACCTTTGCCCTTCCGGGACGTGAAGAGGCACGCACGCTGCTTGTCGCCGAGTTCCCGGAGTATGTCTTTGCGTGTACGCACCTCTCTCTGACCGAAGAGGATCGGATGAAATCTCTCGAAATCCTGAAGTCCGTTGCAGCCAATACCCGGAAACCTTTCTTCCTTGCCGGTGACTTCAACTCGGATGCCGACTCCGGCTTTATCAAAGATTTGAAGAGTACATTCCAGATACTTTCCAACCCGAAGCAGCCCACTTATCCGGCTTCCGAACCGAAGGAGACGCTCGACTACCTGATTGCTCTGAAACAGGAAACGCCTACTTTTGTTGTCAACTCGGCCCGGGTGATCGATGAGCCTTTGCCATCCGATCATCGTCCTTTGTTGGTAGAAGTACGGATGGCGGTACCCGAGAATCGGATTTGCCGTACCAAACCCTATCTTCAGAATCCCGTGGGAGGTGGAATCACGGTGATGTGGCAGACCAACGTGCCGGCCTATTGCTGGGTGGAGTACGGCACGGACCCTTCCAACCTGAAGCGCGCACGTACCCTTCTGGACGGTCAAGTTGTTTGTGGCAATACTCTTCACAAGATTCGCCTCGATAGTTTGCAGCCCGGACAGAAATATTATTATCGTACCTGTTCGCAGGAGATCCTGCTTTACCAGGCCTACAAAAAGGTGTTTGGCAATACAGCCCGTACAGAACTCAGGGAGTTCACGTTGCCCGCAGCCGGTGATGACAGTTTTACGGCCGTGGTGTTCAACGACCTGCATAAACAATCGAAGACGTTTCAGGCATTGTGCGAACAGATAAAGGGGATTGACTATGATTTTGTAGTGTTCAACGGCGATTGTGTGGACGACCCCGCCAATCACGATCAGGCAACAGCCTTTATCAGCGAACTGACCGAAGGCGTGGAGGGTGACCGCGTACCTGTCTTCTTTATGCGCGGCAATCACGAGATCCGGAATGCCTATTCGGTAGGCCTGCACAGCCTGTTCGATTATGTAGGCGATAAGACTTACGGCTCCTTCAACTGGGGAGATACCCGTATCGTAATGCTCGATTGCGGTGAAGATAAGCCGGATGATCATTGGGTATACTACGGACTCAACGATTTTACGAAGCTGCGTAATGACCAGGTAGGATTTTTGAAGCGTGAGCTCGCTTCCAAAGAATTTAAGAAAGCCGCTAAGCGGATTCTGATTCATCACATTCCGCTTTATGGGAACGACTACGAGAATCTGTGTTCCGGGCTTTGGGGTAAACTTCTGGAGAAAGCACCCTTCAATATCAGCCTTAACGCGCATACACATGAATATGCCTATCATCCCAAAGGCAGCCTTGGCAATAATTTCCCAGTGATTATCGGTGGCGGTTATAGCATGAAAAGTGCAACGGTAATGGTGATTGAGAAGAAGAAGGATATACTCAAAGTGAAAGTACTCAACACCCAAGGAGAAGTGCTGCTGGAACTTACGGTCTGACAACGGACACCCCGATAAACGGACAGGAGGGTATCCAAACTCAGATTTAGAAAAGGAGAACTTTTCATTTGAGACTTGTGCACTCTTATCAACAATGAAAAGAGCCATATCAAACTCTATTTTGAGTAATGATATGGCTCTTTTATATTTATGGATTACAGTTTGTAACTTTTTAGAGTGCTCGCTTTAGTTGCGACACATTCACCTCTTTTATTTAATTATTCAAGTTTCGGAAGTGCAAGTCCTCGTTTATAGTTGACAAAAAAGCAAGTATCCCGACTTTTGACTGGAAATTCCATTCGTGAGGCGGAGAAGCAAACACTGAAATCAATCACCTGAAAAACAATATTTTCAAAGCATAAGACTCCTCTTCTCAAAAGCTGTGTTTTAACACAGTGTTAAAGCTTATTCTTTAGATGCAAATAACAAGTGTTTTAAATGCAAAAGGCTTGTTGTTTGCGCACAAGAATCAAACGTCTGAAAAAGGCGTTAACAATGTTAATTGAAGAAAGGTATAAATATGCCGGTTCAGACGGCATAAATCTACTTCCGAAACTTAAGTTAATTATGCATGTAATTCAAGTACAAATCTGCTTCCTTTGGTATAGCTGGTGTCCAGTGTCAGGCTACCGTTCATCTTGGTAGCTATCAGGGCACAGATAGGTAGTCCCAATCCGTCTCCTTCCGTCAGATCTTTAATCTCAGTGAAAGGTTTGAACAGGTTTTCTTGCTTTTCGGCGGGAATGCCCGTACCGGTATCCGAGATGATAAACTGATGCGTATGTGCGCCTCTCTTCTTGAAGTCGAGGAAGATCTTTCCGCTTTCGGTATATTCCGCAGCGTTCTTCAACAAGTGAATCAGTATCCGTTCCAGTTGTTCCGGATTGGTCTTGATCTGGAGTTTGGCGGCGTTTACCACGGTCGACACTTCCGGTTGTACAAACTCTTTTACCTTATCCATGGTAGCTTCACAGAAAGTATTTACGTTGATCTCTTTCATCTCATAAGGCTCGGTCAGAGAATTTTCCAGTGTGGAAAGTTCCTGTATGTCGTTACTGAACTTCTTCAGAGCTGCTACCTGTCCCTGCATCTGTTGTGCCTGCTGAGGAGCTTTGTTGGACAGTTCGGCGGCTGAAGAGGCCAGTGTATCCAACGTAGGTTCCATCTGTGCTGATATATTCTGGATGAACTGTGTCTTCAATTCGTTGTGTTCATTGGCTATCTGTACGCTTTTCTTTAGTTTGCGGTTCCCGGCAATGAAGCGGAGCAGTACGATGACGATGAAGATCAGACCGGCTATCAGGATGACGACAAGCGTACATAATCCAACAATCATATACTGTTTTCCGGACAGCGTATCGTCTTTTTCCTGAATGATCTGCTGGCTTTCGTCATATTTGCGTTTCAATACGTTCAGTTCATCTTGTGCTGTTAGTGCCTTTACCGAATCGGTCCAGACAATGAAGTTCTCGTACGTACGGGCCACCAATGAAGCATTGTTTGACTTACGGCCGATGGCAATCAGGTTCTTATAGCATTCGTTTACCTTTTCGTAGTTCTTCTGGGCTTTGTATTGATTGATCAATTTCCGGAAGCAGGCATCTCCTTGTGCGTTTTGGCCGAAAGTGTAGTGATAGTTTGCCTGCGTGTACAAGAGGTTCTCACTTAACGAATCGTTCTTTGCCTGGCCGGCGGTTTCCGCCAGTTTGTCCAACTGTGCTTTGGCTTGTGCGGCATTCTTCAGCCCGATATACATTTGTAATCTCTCTTTAGTGATTTGAAAGCGCAACGGATAGAATTGCTTCTGCTCCTTTTGTTCGCCCGCCCAGACTAACTGTTCCATTCCCCTGCAGAGGTCGAATGCTTCTTTATAATAATTCTCACGATGGTAAAGAGCAGCTCCCTGAATTCCACATTCCACGGCTTTCGGATAGTTTTCTTGTGCCGCGAAGGCGCCATAGGCTTGGATGAAAAGATAACGCGCTTTGGTATATTCTTTTTGTTCCAGACTGCTTTGCGCTTGTTTCATCAGTTCATTTGCTCTGTTTTGTGTGCCTTGTGCATCGACGATTGTGCTAAAACAAACGAGGATGGTCAGGATTAAAGTCGATATTTTCATACGATATGGTTTTAAACAGTGACAAAGTTAAAAAATCTTTGTAAGAACCTCTCATTTACCCCTTTTATTTTTCATTTCTTCCTCAATTCTTCCTTTGAGAGTTATGACAGGCATTGCCGGCTGATGGGGTAGTGGATAGTATTTGATAATTCAAGCATAGATTTTACAAATAATGCTCTCTTTCGGAGTTTTATTTGTAAAGTCTATGTCTGAAAAACATAAGGATGTGTCTTTTTAATATTTGAAGCTGCTTCCTCCCAGGAACTCTCTAAGAAGTGAGGTCGGAGGAATCTCCTTATCCTGTACCGGAGTGAAATATTTGATAAACTTCAGTAGCCGGTATGCTTCGGCATATTCCGGGCAGTTACGTGGCACGCTGGTCAAGATGGGTTCGGCATGGCAGCGGAGCACGGCAAATTCAAATAACAGGGCAGAGTTGAACATCACGTCGGCATTCTCCTGATAAGGGAAAATCCACTTGTCTTCTCCGGCACGCACGCTGGGCCAGCGCGAAATGGTTTCCTGCGCAGAATAGCCACGATAGTTGAAGTCACGGATAATGCGGCGCAAAAGCCGGTTGTCCGTGGTCGGAATCCAGTTATGGTCGTCCAGGGAGATGGTTGTCAGAGCAGATACATAGATTTTATATTTATTCTCTGCCGGGATTTGCGGGGTGAGTTCCGGGTTCAGGGCATGAATCCCTTCAAGAATCAATACCGTATGTTCGTCAATCCGCAGTTTGTCGCCTTTATATTCTTTCTTTCCCAGCATGAAGTTGTAGCGGGGCAGTTCTACTTCCTCACCGCGCAGCAGAGCTTGCAGCTGCGCATTGAATAATTCCAGGTCGAGGGCATAGAGCGATTCATAATCATAATTGCCGTTTTCATCCAATGGAGTTTCTTCCCGGTCTACAAAGTAGTTGTCCAGTGAGATGGGATAAGGCTTTAGCCCGTTTGTCATCAGCTGGATGGAGAGCCGCTTGCTGAAGGTGGTTTTGCCGGATGATGACGGTCCGGAGATCAATACCAGTTTTACACGGTTCCCGTTTTCTCCCCGGTGGAAGATGCTGTCGGCTATTTGTGCTATTTTCTTTTCCTGCAGTGCTTCTGCCACATTTATCAGGTCGGTAGCATGTCCTTCTTCACAGGCTATGTTGAAATCTCCCACATTGTTCAGCCCCATAATGTAGTTCCAGCGCAAATGCTCTTTGAAGACATCGAGCATCTTCTCTTGTTTCACTACCTCTTCCAATACGGTCGGGTTTTCTTTGTTGGGAATACGCAGTAACAGCCCGTCGTAGTACTTAACGAGGTCGAACAGATGAATAAATCCCGTACTTGGGAGTAAATTACCATAATAATAGTCCGCAGTGCCACCCAAAGTATAATAATAGGTATAGATGGAGCCGGAAGACTCAAGCAGTTTCACTTTGTCATTCATGCCCCGCTCGCTGAATACACGTACGGCTTCAGTGGTGTGGCATTCGATACGGTGGTAAGTGATATTCTCCGTAATGATTTCCTGCATGCGTTTCTTTATTTGCGACACATCCTCCAGAGTGATGGCCCGGCCGATGCGCAAATTGCAGAAGTATCCCTTGGATACGGGGTGCTCTACAAAAAGTTTGCCATTCGGAAAGAGTTCGCTGACTGCCTTGTAGAGTACAAAACAAAGAGAACGTACATATGTACGCATCCCCGAAGAATCTCTTACATCCAGAAACTCTACATCCTTATTGTTATATACACGGAAGTTGAGTCCTTCAGAACGATTATTTACTTTGGCACTGACTACCTGATAAGGAAAATTAAGATTGAAACCGTAATAAATATCCAAAAGTGAGCTTCCAATAGGGAATTCTTTAGAAATATTATTATTTTTGCAATATATTTGTAACATCTGTTTCATTTCACATCGTTTAGGGGTGAATAGTACGGATAAATATATCACATAATTGCTAAGAAGACAAACAACCACTAAAATAATTATAGATGGAATATTCTTTTTATGATTTTTTAAAGCTCATTGGCTCATTAGGACTTTTTCTTTATGGAATGAAAATCATGAGCGAGGGCTTACAGAAAGTCGCAGGTGACAGATTGCGAGGAATCCTGACAGCAATGACCACGAACCGGGTAACGGGAGTTTTAACAGGAGTGTTGATCACCGCCCTTATTCAGTCTTCTTCGGCAACGACGGTGATGGTGGTCAGTTTTGTAAATGCCGGTTTGCTGACTTTGGCCGAGTCCATTAGTGTGATAATGGGTGCCAATATCGGTACGACAGTTACGGCCTGGATCATTTCCATTTTTGGGTTTAAAGTTGATATGGCTGCTTTTGCCCTCCCTCTTTTAGCCATTGCCCTTCCTCTTATCTTTTCCGGTAAAAGTAACCGTAAGTCTGTCGGTGAATTCATTTTTGGTTTTTCTTTCCTCTTTATGGGGCTTTCGTATCTTAAAGCAAACGCGCCCGACCTGAATGCTAATCCGGAAATGCTTGCTTTCGTGCAGAACTATACCGATATGGGATTCTTCTCCGTTCTGCTCTTTCTATTTATCGGTACTATTCTCACAATGATCGTTCAGGCGTCTGCCGCAACGATGGCTATTACTTTAATTATGTGCGCCAACGGATGGATTAGCCTGGAGCTTGGTGCTGCATTGGTGCTGGGCGAGAATATCGGAACCACGATTACAGCAAACCTGGCTGCCCTGACAGCCAATTCGCAAGCGAAACGAGCTGCTTTGGCCCATTTCGTTTTCAACGTTTTCGGTGTGATCTGGGTATTGATTATTTTTCATCCCTTTATGGTATTTGTCAATTGGGTGGTGGATAGTTTCTTCCATCCGGGAAGTGCCGAAGTAGCCATTTCTTATAAGTTGTCTGCTTTCCACTCTATCTTTAATATATGTAACGTCTGCCTGCTGATTTGGGGAGTGAAACTGATTGAACGTACCGTGTGTGCCATTATTCGTCCGAAAGAAGAAGACGAAGAGCCACGTTTGCGTTTCATTACCGGTGGCATGCTTTCCACGGCCGAACTTTCGATACTTCAGGCCCGCAAGGAAATCCATTTGTTCTCCGAACGTATTCACCGTATGTTCGGCATGGTGCAGGATCTGCTGCATACGGAGAAAGATGACGACTTCAATAAATTATTCAGCCGGATTGAAAAGTATGAGAATATCAGTGATAACATGGAGCTGGAGATAGCCAATTACCTGAATCAAGTGTCCGAGGGACGATTAAGTTCGGAAAGTAAGCTCCAGATACGTGCCATGCTCCGTGAAGTAACCGAGATTGAAAGCATCGGCGACAGTTGTTATAACCTGGCACGTACCATCACCCGGAAGCGACAGACAAATCAGGATTTTACAGAGAAGCAGTATGAACACATTCACTTCATGATGAAGCTGACGAACGATGCCCTGTCACAAATGATTGTCGTGGTTGAGAAACCCGAGCATCAGAGTATCGATGTCAATAAGTCGTTCAATATTGAAAATGAAATAAATAACTATCGTAATCAACTGAAGAATCAGAACATTCTGGATGTGAACAATAAAGAATATGACTATCAGATGGGTGTTTATTATATGGATATTATTGCCGAATGCGAGAAGCTTGGTGACTATGTGGTAAATGTAGTGGAAGCAAGCAGTGACGTAAAGGAAAAGAAAGCATCTTAACAGGTCGATGAACCGTGAACGATGAACGATAAATGATGAATAAAGTGTGATTGGTACACTTACGGTTCATCGTTTATTGTTCATCGTTCAAAAACGTCCGTTGTTTATAAGTTATCCATTATACGGTTCGAAATCTTCTTTCCCAACTCCACAAAGGGGGCATACCCAATCATCAGGGATATCTTCAAACTGTGTTCCTGGTTCGATTCCGCTTTCCGGATCACCTGTCTCCGGATCGTAAATATAATCACAAACGGTGCAAATGTACTTCATGTCGTCTCTTTTTTTTAAAGTTTATGCAAATATAACAAAAGGATCGGATATATTGTTCACTTATTTTTTCTTTTTGGTTAATAAAACACTACCTTTGCCATAACAACAAAGCATTAATCAAGCAGTTATAAATTATGATGTGGCAGATTGTATTAATAGGGGTATGTGTCTCTTTTCTGGGAGCATTTCTGTGGGAAAGAAGAAAACGTAAGTTTATGCAATCTGCATCAGACCGGAAACTGGAGAATGTAAATCGCTTGTTTGATGCTATCCTAACGCATATTCATGCTTATGTCCTTGTTATCGATTCTGATTTTAAAGTCCTGAAAACAAATTATTATGATTTGACTCACCTCAATCCTGATGGTAAAGAAAAGCGCGTCGGTGATTTATTGCAATGTCAGAATGCATTGTCTGCCAAGGGAGGATGCGGAACCCATGCTTTTTGTCAGGAATGTCCTGTAAGAGGGGCTATCGGGGCTGCTTTTCGTCAGAAGAATGAGTTTACCGATCTGCAGTCTTCACTGAATATTGCCATAGGCGAAGATGAATTTATAAAATGCAACGTAATGATCTCGGGAGTTTTTATGACTCTGGATGGTGAAGATCGTATGGTATTGACGGTGCATGACATCACTTCCATCAAACATACGGAAGAGGCGCTGGCCGAGGCTAAAGAGAAAGCCGAAAACGCTGATCGTTCTAAATCGGCCTTCCTTGCCAACATGAGCCATGAGATCCGTACTCCATTGAATGCCATCATCGGTTTCTCCGAACTGCTGGCTGCTGCCACCGAGGAAAAGCAGAAATATCTGGAAATCCTCCATACAAACAGTGAACTCCTATTGCAATTGGTGAATGACATTCTCGATTTATCGAAGATTGAAGCCGGTACATTAGAGTTTGTTTATTCTGATGTTGATATCAATCTGTTACTGGCCGATCTGGAACAGTTGTTCCACATGAAGATCGGTTATGATTCGCCTGTACAGATAATTACCGAGGCCGGATTACCCTCATGCATGGTTCATTCCGACCGGAACCGTATCGCCCAGGTTGTATCCAATTTTGTTTCTAATGCAATCAAGTTTACCACAGAAGGCAGCATTCGTATCGGATATAAGCCTTGCGAGAATGGACTTCGGTTTTATGTCACCGATACCGGTTCGGGCATTTCAGCAGATAAGCTGGGAGGTGTATTCGACCGTTTCGTACGTCTGCAGAGTGATAAAAACGGCACCGGGCTGGGACTTTCCATCTGTAAGACGATTGTGAATAAACTGGGTGGGGAAATCGGAGCTGAATCGGTGGTAGGCCAGGGGAGTACTTTCTGGTTTACCTTGCCCGAACATTCGGATATCAAACCTAAGGTAATTATTGAAAAAGAACAGGAGAGACCGTCTTCTGTTGTGTCGGTTCCTGCCGCGGGGGTAAACGGTGATAAGAAACTGACAGTATTGGTGGCAGAAGATATGGAAGATAATTATCGCCTTTGTGAAGCTATCCTTGCTTCCCGTTACGAACTCTATTGGGCACATAATGGTGAAGAAGCCATTTCCCTTTTCCTGAAAAACCAGCCCGATATCATCTTGATGGATATTCGTATGCCCGAGGTGAACGGTTATGAAGCTACGGAGGCTATCCGGCAAATGTCGGCTACTGTGCCTATCATTGCTCTCACAGCTTTTGCTTACGAAGAAGACCGCCAAAAGATTATGCAGAGTGGCTTTACCGATTTCCTGACGAAGCCTATTTCATCGAGAATCTTGTTGGGAAAACTGGAATCCTTAAAAAAGATTTAAGAAACATTCTATACCGGATTTATGTTGTATTTTTGCAACCTCTAATTTAATGTATGTATCTGCATGACTGCAAAGAACGACGATTATTTTCATTTGGGCCTTACTGATCAAGAAGTCCTCCAAAGCCGGGAGAAACATGGTGTTAACCTGCTGACGCCACCCAAGCGTCCTTCTCTCCTCAAACTCTATCTGGAAAAATTTGAAGATCCTGTTGTACGGGTATTACTCGTTGCGGCTGTGTTCTCCCTTATCATCTCGATTATTGAGAATGAATATGCTGAAACCATCGGTATCATAGCTGCTATCCTGCTGGCAACCGGTATTGGTTTCTATTTTGAATATGATGCGAACAAGAAGTTTGATTTGCTGAACGCCGTCAATGAAGAGACTTTGGTAAAGGTGATTCGTAATGGGCGCATTCAGGAGATTCCCCGTAAGGATGTGGTAGTCGGTGATATTGTGGTACTGGAAACCGGTGAGGAGATTCCTGCCGATGGAGAACTGATAGAAGCCATCTCCTTACAGGTGAATGAATCGAACCTGACCGGAGAGCCGGTAATTAATAAAACAACGGTAGAGGCGGATTTTGATGAAGAAGCTACGTATGCCTCCAATCTGGTGATGCGTGGCACGACTGTGGTCGACGGTCACGGATCGATGAAAGTACTTCGTGTGGGAGATGCCACGGAGATTGGGAAAGTGGCACGTCAGAGTACGGAGCAGAGTACGGAACCTACGCCCCTTAATATCCAGTTGACTAAGCTGGCTAACCTGATAGGTAAAATCGGTTTTACCGTAGCGGGGCTTGCTTTCCTTATTTTCTTTATAAAAGATGTAGTACTCTATTTTGATTTTGGAGCTTTGAATGGCTGGCATGACTGGTTACCGGTGTTGGAGCGTACCCTGAAATACTTCATGATGGCAGTCACCTTGATTGTGGTCGCCGTCCCCGAAGGGTTACCTATGAGCGTAACGCTCAGTCTGGCCCTGAATATGCGCCGTATGCTTGCCACCAATAATCTGGTTCGTAAGATGCACGCTTGCGAAACGATGGGAGCCATTACCGTGATTTGTACAGATAAGACCGGTACGTTGACGCAGAACCTGATGCAGGTGCACGAGCCTAACTTCTATGGTTTGAAGGATGGCGGGAAGCTGGCAGATGACGATATCAGCAAATTGATAGCAGAGGGAATCAGTGCTAACTCGACTGCTTTTCTTGAAGAGACGGGAGAGGGAGAAAAACCAAAAGGGGTGGGCAATCCCACTGAGGTTGCTTTGTTGCTGTGGCTGAACGGTCAGAACCGTAACTATCTTGAACTCAGAGAAAGGGCGCAGGTACTCGACCAATTGACGTTCTCTACCGAGCGTAAGTTTATGGCTACTTTGGTGAAGTCTCCGCTGATGGGCAAGAAAGTGCTATATATAAAAGGTGCGCCTGAGATTGTGCTTGGCAAATGCAAAGAGGTGATTCTTGACGGTCGTCGTGTGGATAGTGTGGAATACCGTTCCACTGTCGAAGCGCAGTTGCTGAGTTATCAGAATATGGCTATGCGTACACTTGGTTTTGCATTCCGCATAGTAGAGGACAACGAACCGGACGATTGTGTGGCCCTTGTGTCGGAAAACAACCTGAACTTCCTTGGTGTGGTTGCTATTTCCGATCCTATACGTCCCGATGTACCCGCAGCGGTGGCTAAGTGCCAGTCGGCAGGTATCGGTATTAAGATTGTTACCGGAGATACTCCGGGCACAGCAACTGAGATTGCACGCCAGATCGGATTGTGGAAACCGGAAGATACGGAGCGTAACCGTATAACGGGAGTTGCTTTCGCCGAACTGAGCGATGAAGAAGCCCTGAATAGAGTGATGGATCTGAAAATCATGTCCCGCGCCCGTCCTACCGACAAGCAGCGCCTGGTGCAGTTGCTCCAGCAGAAAGGAGCCGTAGTAGCTGTGACCGGTGACGGAACCAATGATGCCCCGGCACTTAATCATGCACAGGTGGGACTTTCAATGGGTACCGGAACTTCCGTAGCCAAAGAGGCCAGTGATATCACCTTACTCGATGATTCTTTCAACAGTATCGGAACCGCCGTGATGTGGGGGCGTTCGCTGTACAAGAACATCCAGCGTTTCATTGTATTCCAGTTGACCATTAACTTTGTGGCACTTCTCATCGTATTGCTCGGTTCTATTGTAGGAACGGAGTTGCCGCTGACTGTTACTCAAATGTTATGGGTAAACCTCATCATGGATACGTTTGCCGCATTAGCTCTGGCCTCTATTCCGCCAAGCGAAAGCGTTATGAATGATAAACCACGCCGTAGTACTGATTTTATTATCAGCAAAGCGATGCGGCAAAATATATTCGGTGTCGGTACAGTCTTTCTGGTGGTGCTGATGGCAATGATATATTACTTCACAAATGTCGATGGAGGAATGACGGTACAGCGGTTGACCGTTTTCTTCACCTTCTTTGTGATGCTCCAGTTCTGGAACTTGTTCAACGCCCGTGTGTTTGGCACTACCGACTCAGCATTCAAAGGCCTTGCGAAATCATACGGTATGGAGCTGATAGTACTGGCTATTCTGGGCGGACAGTTCCTCATTGTACAGTTCGGTGGGGCTGTATTCCGTACAGAGCCGCTTGACTGGCAAACATGGCTTATCATCATCGGTTCTTCCTCTCTCGTCTTATGGATTGGTGAACTGATCCGCTTTGTCAAACGTTTAACTCAGAAATGAAATAAGAGGGGTCTCACCCCATCCTTTCTCAAAGGAAGAGGGGATGGAGTGAGACCTTAAAACAATATAGAGATGAAAAGAAAAGGAATTAAAAACCTTATTTTTGATTTTGGTGGTGTATTGATCAATCTCGACCGTCAGCGTTGTGTGGAGAACTTCCGGAAGTTGGGATTAGAGAAAGTAGACGAATTGTTAGGTATGTATTCTCAGCAAGGGATCTTTATGCAGCATGAAAAAGGATTGATCTCGTCGGCTGAATTTCGTGAGAATATCCGTGGACTGCTCACAAAAAAAGTGACTGACGAGCAAATCGATGCTGCCTGGAATAGTTTTCTGGTAGATATCCCTCGCTTTAAACTCGACATGTTGCTGAAGCTCCGCGAAAAATATGTGGTCTATCTGCTGAGCAATACCAACGAGATACATTGGAAGTGGGCATGCGAGCACGCATTTCCGTATCGGGGCTTCCGTGTGGAAGACTATTTTGAGAAGATGTACCTTTCGTATGAAATGAAAATGGTGAAGCCTGCCGAAGAGATTTTCCGGGGGGTACTTGAAGACGCAAACCTTGATCCGCACGAAACTTTTTTCATCGATGACTCCGAGGCCAACTGCCAGGGAGCCCAGGCATTGGGCATCTCTACTTATACGGTAAAACCCGGTGAAGACTGGAGGCCACTTTTTGCCGGAGATAAATAATTTAGAAGACATAGCATGCAGATAATCCATAATATACCGGCATTTACACCCGAACCTTGTGTAGCTACCATCGGCTTTTTCGACGGAGTACACACAGGGCATCGTTTCCTGATCAAGCAAGTCAGAGAGCTGGCTGCCGCTCGTGGATTGCGCTCTGCATTAATTACCTTCCCTGTTCATCCCCGTAAGGTGATGAAAGCGGATTATCGTCCGGAACTGCTGACTACTCCGGAAGAAAAGCGGACACTGCTCGAGGAAACAGGGGTGGACTATTGTTTCATGCTTGACTTTACGCAGGAAGTATCGCGCCTGACTGCCCGCGAGTTTATGTCTGATCTTTTGAGAGACCGTTATCGGGTGCAGACACTCGTCATCGGTTATGACCATCGCTTTGGGCACAACCGTAGTGAAGGTTTCGAAGACTATTGCTGTTACGGCTCCGAGATGGGCATAGAGGTAGTTCGTGCCCGTGCCTGTGTGTGTGATGATCTTCATGTAAGCTCTTCCGTCATTCGCAAGATGCTGCATCAGGGTGAAGTCGATATGGCGTCCCGTTGTCTGGGTTACGACTATTTTCTGGATGGTACGGTGGTGAGTGGCTATCAAGTGGGACGTAAGATAGGATTTCCTACAGCCAACCTCAGTGTGGACGATCCTGATAAATTGATTCCTGCCGATGGCGTTTATGCGGTTCATGTCACATTCGATGGGCGTACCTATAACGGTATGTTGAATATCGGTACCCGCCCCACGATAGGAAATGGTCCCGAGCGTTCGATAGAGGTGAACATCCTTCATTTCCATTCAAATATTTACGATAAGTTTATCCGTATTTCTTTTGTGAAGTATCTCCGTCCGGAACTGAAGTTCGATGGGATTGACGGGCTGATAGCTCAACTTCATCGGGATGCGGCCGATGTAGAAGCTCTTTTGGGGAATAAATAAAATGTCAATTGACATTTTGTATTTCCTGTTTGCCTTTGAGCCGGCTATATGCGCCCCTCTTAATATCGAAAAACATGCTATATTTATTGTTTATCGATAAATAATTGTCGGATTTCTTGTTTAAGTGGAAATTAATATCAATCTTTGCATATCGAAAAACGATAAATTATTATTGAATAACATAACGAATCTCCAAAGTCAATCTTATGGGAAAGTCATTGATGAGCATTACGATGTTGGTAGTATCCATCTCTATGTTAGCTTTGTTTGTGTGTAGCTCTGTTTTGCACGGACATGGTACAAATCACCCTGCTACTGAAACGGTAGTCAATTAAAACCGTTATCTTTGTACATATTTAAAACAGAGAACCGAATGAAAACAGCGATCAAATTAATTCTTATTTATCTGGGGATCCAGCTTGTCTGTGGTGGGCTGATAGGTATTCCTTTTACTGTTGTTGCCCGTATGAATGGTGGGAATATGGATGCCACCCGGATTTCGGAGTTGACACTGGCTCCTTCGATGTTACTTTCCATGGCAGTGATGTTTTTTTATTTATGGAAAGCCCGGTACATACCTAAGGATAAAATGAGCTGGTCATTCGTTTCGTTACCGTTTCTTACGGTCACTTTTCTGATAGGCTTGTCGATGACTGTTCTGATGGACTTGTTAACTGCTGTTTTATCTTGGGTGCCTGATGTTCTGGAACAACAGTTTAATGCTTTACAGTCCGGTTGGTTGGGAATTGTGGCCATCACGTTGTTGGGACCGGTTCTTGAGGAACTTTTGTTCCGTGGTGGTGTCACTAAGGCGTTGCTTGAACGATATTCTCCCCGGAAAGCGATTTTTCTTTCCGCACTTCTTTTCGGAATATTCCATTTGAATCCGGCTCAGGTAGTTGCCGCCTTCTTCGGAGGACTTCTGTTGGCGTGGGTTTATTACCGGACGCGGAGCCTGATCCCCTGTATCCTGATACACATTGTGAATAACAGCCTTTCTGTGATATTGAGCCTGACCTATCCCGATGCGGATACGATTAGCGATGTGACCGATACTACATCTTATTACATACTGATAGCTGTGACCGCTATGCTGTTCGTTGGCTGCTTCCTACGGATAAAGCAGGTTACGATTCCGGGAGTGTGGAGAAAGAGTGAGTGAAACTAAACTATGAAGATTGAAAAACAAGTCATAATATGAAAAGAAGATTGAACATACTATGTTTACTGGTATTTCTGGTATTCTGTTATTCGGTATTCAACATGGGGCGTGATTTCGGTCATGGCTTTTCCGAGGGCATGAAGATAAGTCATTCCGGCAATGAAAGTGTGGAACAGGCTATTAACCTTCGCATTGCTACGTTGATGCCCGAAGATTTTTCGTCGTTTAAAGATTCTGTTTACAATGAACGGACCCAATCTTATGTGCCTGTTGCTTACACACAGTTGATCACGAATGTAAAAGTGGATAGGAGCACCTGGCTGATGGTTGCGCAAGTGCTCTCCGGGCTTCTTGCCATTTTGGCCGTAATAGCATCTACGGTGCTGTTTGTGCAGTTGATTGTTTCTATCAATAAATCGGATATTTTTAATTGGAAGAATGTTCGTAGGTTACGTTGGTTGGGAGTCACCCTGTTGCTGAGTTTTATTAGTGAAGCGGTGCCGGCTTTGATGAATGATTATGAACTGTCCTCAGTCTTTTCATTATCCGGCTACTCTATGGAGACAAGTATTGACTCTGTGATGCTGGTCATTTTAGGACTGGTTTCGCTGATTGTAGGCGAAGTATTCGCCATCGGGTTAAAGATGAAAGAGGAGCAAGACCTTACCATCTGAATCCGGACACTGAAAAATTAATGGAATTATGGCTATAATAGTAAACCTTGACATTATGATGGCCCGAAGAAAGATATCTTTGGGGGAGTTGGCGGAGAAGATAGACATTACACCTGCCAACCTTTCTATCCTGAAAACGGGAAAGGCCAAAGCGATTCGTTTTTCTACCCTTGAGGCAATCTGCAAAGTACTCGATTGCCAACCGGGGGATATTCTGGAATATCAAGTGGATGAAAAAGATCCTTGATTTGCCACAGCGGACCTTCTGTGTGTCCACTGTGGCGATATAGAATGAGGAGATTAACCTTTTGTCCCTTTGGCTTTGAATGCCAATGCGTACATTCGCATTTGTTTTACCATGGATAGCAGACCGTTGCTGCGGGTGGGCGATAAATGATCTTTCAGCCCGATGCGGTCGATGAAGTAAAGTTCCGAATTCAGAATCTCGTCCGGTGTATGTCCCGAAACAACTTTTATCAGCAGGGCGATAATACCTTTTACGATCAGTGCATCACTTTCTGCTTTGAAGATCACCTTTCCACCTACCTCGTCTGCCTGAAGCCACACACGGCTCTGGCAACCTTCAATCAAATTCTGTTCCGTTTTATATTTCTCGTCAAGCGGTTCCTGTTCGTTTCCTAAATCGATAAGCAACTGGTAGCGGTCCATCCAGTCGTCAAAGTCACTGAACTCGGCAATGACTTCGTCTTGTAATTCGTTGATTGTCATATTGAATAATTATTTCTCGTTATAGATAACTTCCAGTACGGTCTGTCCCACGGCTTTGAGTGTCGATTTGTCGATAACATCCATGTTGTCGTTTACGGTATGCCAAGTCGGTCCGAAGCTGGACAGTTCACAATTTTCGTCGTTCGGAATGATGTCGATAGTCGGGATACCGGCCAGCCGATTGATAAACAGATGGTCGTCAGTGATCTGGCCACCTGTTTCGTTAATAAAGTAACGTCCGTAACCGGCGTCGTTAGCCTTCTTCCATACCTTTTTGTTGACTCCACGGGCAAACTTCTCCGAATACACTTCTTTGAAGAAAGTGGCATCTTTGCCGCCTACCATATCGAGCAAGATACCGAAACGGGCATTATAGCCTTCCACATGCGGATTGCGTGCCCAGTATTGTGCACCGAGACACCATTGCTCCTCTAAATGCTCTCCTTTATAGAATTGGGGAGCGCCATAATCTTCTGCGTCCAAAAAGATAATATCGATTCCCAGTTCCGGTTGTTGCTGATTGATCAGTCGGGCTATTTCAAGCAACACGCCCACACCGCTCGCCCCGTCGTTGGCACCCAATATCGGTGTGTGGTGATTCTTCTCGTTGGGATCATTGTCTGCCCACGGACGTGTATCCCAGTGTGCAAAAAGGGCAATGCGTTTTTTGCTTTCGGGCTTGAATGAACCGATGATATTGCGTGCTTTCAGCAGCGTGCCGTCATAGGCGGGCAGTTCCACATCCTGGTTAGTCACTTTGGCCCCATGCTCTGCCAGCTTAGCAGCCAGATATTCTCCACATGCTGCATGTCCTTTACTGTTCGGATTGCGAGGGCCGAAGTCCACTTGTGCCTGTATGTATTTATAGGCGCTGTCTGCATCGAATTGTGGTGCTTTCACGGTTATATTCTTTTCAGGCTCCTGAACTGAATTGGTTTTGTTGTTGTTCGTTCCGCAAGAAAAGGCGGATAACAAAATAAAAGCTGTCAGTAATAGCATAGAATTTCTTTTCATAATTATGCTTTTGGGGTTAAGGCCTCAAAATTAGTCATTTTCGCAGTAGGGTAGGTCAGATAGGAGGGTTTATTAACAATTCTACTCCTTTCTTTCCGGATATAAGTTCTACTTCCGCCCCATTGATCAGTGGCAGATTTTCCGTTACATGCCCTACGGGGAAATCAAAGCAGATCGGATAATTATACTCTTCTACCAGATCGAAGAGTGCACCATAAAGGTCTTTCTTTATGGCACGATCTTCTTCGTATTCGGTAAACTGTCCGATGATGAGGCCTGACAACTTCTCAAGTACGCCCCCTAATTTCAGGTTATACATCATGCGCTCGATGGCATAAGGACGTTCGCCCACGTCCTCGATAAACAGGATTGTCCCTTCGGGAGGTATGTCGTACGGAGTTCCCCGAAGGCCGTGGAATACTGCC
The DNA here is from genome assembly GCF_019583405.1 of Bacteroides fragilis. Lineage (GTDB taxonomy): Bacteria > Bacteroidota > Bacteroidia > Bacteroidales > Bacteroidaceae > Bacteroides > Bacteroides fragilis_B. The sequence goes on from NZ_SZUU01000008.1 coordinate 218,911, forward strand.
ATATTGCCACCACGCAGAATACCCTTGGCTGTGCCGAGTCGGTTCAACTTGTGACGCTTACATTTATATGCAGGCAGTTTACCGAAAAGTATATCCCTCAGGTACAGTGAACACGGATCGTCGGCCGCTTCTACTGCGAGATGGCGTGCCATAGGAGCATGTAACGAAGCAAATCCGTTATACTGAAACAGATTATGGAGCGCTGTGATATCACTGAATCCGATCATCCACTTCGGGTGTTCGCGGAAACGGGTGAAGTCGAGCCGTTCAATAAGATGAACCGCTCCATAGCCGCCACGGCTACATAAAATCGCCTTAATTTCTTTGTCGTCCATTGCTGTCTGAAAGTCCGAAGCGCGCTGCCGGATGGTGCCGGCATAACATCCCCAGGAGCTACGGACGTGTTTTCCCATTTCAGGGACCAGTCCCCAAGACGCCAGTTGCGCCTTGGCACCTCTCAGAAACATATTGTCTATCTTGCCCGAAGGCGATACGATGGCAACTTTATCGCCTTCGTACAGGAATGGAGGGAATTGTATCTTCATTCAGTGAATTTGTTTTAGTTTATTTCTTCTGGTAGAATTTTACCCAGTCTACATGCATTTCTACTGGAAGCTCTTTCGGGTCTACAGCTCCTACCCACGAGCCACCCAGTTGCATGTCGATCAGCAGATAGAAAGGCTGATCGAAGGGAAATTGCCCTTCTTTGTCTGTTTCGATGCGGGGATAGGTGAAAGTATGCGTATCATTGATATAGAATGCAATGCTGTCCGGATACATTTCTACCGAATATACATTGTAGTCATCGGGATTGATCGTACCTACGGAGTGTGACAACGGATTGTCTTTAATACCCAGATTGTATGTATAGTTGGTATGTATAGTCTGGTAAGCGATTGTGTCGTGATTCAGACGTTCCATAATATCGATTTCTCCACCCATCGGCCAGGGAGCATCTACCGGAAGCATCCAGATAGCCGGCCATTCGCCGCGTGCACCGTTCAGCTTGGCGCGTATCTCCAGACGCCCGTTGCTGAATGCCTTTTTCCCTTTGGTATAAATCCCTCCGGTCAGATAGGGTGCTGTGTCATTGGGCTGGCTGTAATTGATGATACCCCGCAGCACCATATTGCCGTCACGCATATCGAAACAGGAGTCGAAGTCTGTCATATAGTTATTCCAGTCCGATTTGCCACGTGGTATTTTGCTCCATACCTGTGGGTCAAAGCCTGTTTTCTGGTCGAAATTATCTTCCCAGACTAATGTCCACTGGTCGGATGAATGACGTTGGCACGATGAAAAGCCTGAACTGATACACAGCAGGCAGAAAAGAGCGAGAAAAGTTTTTGTTTTCATGGTTCTGTTTGATTATAGGTGTTTAACAGGATACAAATTTACATTAAAAAACGAAATTACCTGCATCCGTAGAAATGAAAGCGTTGTATAATATCAAAATGTTATCCGGTTTACCCATTTTTTCAATATACCATGATGTACTTCTCAATCCTTTTTCTGATATTTGCTAAAAATCTAACGTTATGGAACCTATTAGAAACTTCGACCAACTGACAGAACACCTAAAAACCTTAAACCGACGGAAACGGATTGCCGTTGTCTGTGCCAATGATCCGAATACAGAATATGCCATTGTCCGTGCACTTGACGAGGGTATTGCAGAATTTCTGATGATTGGTGACTCAGCCATCCTTCAAAAGTATCCTACCTTGCAAAAGTATCCGGATTATGTGAAGACCATCCATATCGAAGATCCCGACGAGGCAGCGCGTGAAGCGGTCCGCATTGTCCGCGAAGGGGGAGCCGACATTGTGATGAAAGGGATTATCAGTACTGACAACCTGCTTCATGCTATTCTTGACAAGGAGAAAGGGCTACTACCCAAAGGAAAGATCCTTACTCACCTGGCTGTAATGCAGATTCCAACGTATGATAAATTACTGTTCTTTTCGGATGCGGCTGTTATTCCCCGGCCCACTTTACAACAACGTATTGAGATGGTTTGGTATGCCATTTGTACCTGCCGGAGGTTTGGGATAGAACAGCCGCGTATCTCTTTGATTCACTGTACGGAGAAGGTAAGTGCCAAGTTCCCCCATTCGCTCGATTATGTTAATATCGTGGAGTTGGCCGAAGCCGGAGAGTTTGGCAATGTTATTATTGATGGTCCGTTGGATGTCCGTACTTCCTGCGAGCAGGCCAGCGGGGATATTAAAGGAATTGTATCGCCCATCAATGGGCAGGCAGATGTATTGATATTCCCTAATATCGAGTCGGCCAATGCTTTTTATAAATCTGTTTCATTATTTGCCAAGGCCGATATGGCAGGATTGCTGCAAGGCCCCATTTGTCCGGTGGTGTTACCGTCACGTAGTGATTCCGGACTTTCCAAGTATTATAGCATTGCGATGGCATGCCTGACGGCTTCTACCCGGTCGGCAGAGGGAGGAAGATGCTCCGAATGATGATCATAATTAAACTAAGAATATGGATAAACTGAATGCAATCCCCACTTCCCCTTCTGCGAGGAATGGACGGGGTGAAAGGGTCCTTGTTATCAATCCCGGTTCCACTTCAACAAAGATTGCCGTTTATGAAGACGAAGTTCCTTTGTTGGTACGCAATATCCGCCATACAGTAGAAGAGTTGTCTGCCTTCCCCCAGGTGATCGACCAGTTTGAGTTTCGTAAATCACTTGTCCTCCGGGAGTTGGAGGCAAATGATATTCCTTTCCGGTTCGATGCTGTCATTGGACGCGGAGGTTTGGTGAAGCCTATTCCCGGTGGAGTTTATGAGGTTAACGAAGCCATGAAGCGGGATACCCTCCATGCCATGCGTACGCATGCCTGCAATCTGGGAGGTTTGATAGCCGATGAATTGGCCGCAGCTCTACCCGGGTGTCGGGCGTTTATTGCAGATCCGGGTGTGGTGGACGAACTGGAAGAGGTTGCCCGCATTACCGGTTCGCCCTTGATGCCGCGTATCACTATCTGGCATGCACTGAATCAGAAAGCTATTGCCCGTCGTTATGCTGCCGAACATGGCACTCGTTATGAAGATCTTGATTTGATTGTCTGCCATTTGGGAGGAGGCATTTCCGTTGCGGTCCATCGTCATGGGCGTGCGGTCGATGCCAATAATGCACTGGATGGAGAAGGTCCTTTCTCACCCGAAAGAGCCGGAACTCTTCCCGCCGGACAACTGATAGACCTCTGTTTCAGCGGGAAATTCACCAAAGATGAATTGAAGAAACGAATTTCGGGCCGTGCCGGGCTTACCGCCCATTTGGGAACCACTGATATTCCTGCCGTTATTCAGTCCATTGAGGCAGGTGATGATCATGCCCGGTTGGTGCTCGATGCCATGATCTACAATGTGGCCAAAAGCATCGGTGCCGCCTCTACTGTTTTATGCGGAAAGGTAGACGCCATCCTGCTGACCGGAGGCATTGCCTATTCCGATTACGTAATTTCCCGTTTAAGGGAACGTATTTCTTTCCTTGCTCCCGTCTTCGTGTATCCGGGAGAAGATGAGATGGAGGCTTTGGCATTGAATGCTTTGGGTGCTTTAAGGGGAGAACTTCCGGTACAGGTTTATCAGTAATTTTAGAGCTTGGTTGCATTGCCGCATTGTGCAGGGGTGCACCGGCACCTTGTGCAGAACTGCACAAGATATCAATGCAGCCCTGCATAAGGGAAGCGATGCGGTATGATTTATGCTGTCGGGTCGTCCACAATATCTCCGTCGCCCTCGGTTGCATTGCCTATTACGATGGTTTGGCTGATGACATGTGGGGTCTTCAGTTGCCGGTTGCCACTTGTATATTGCGTGGTCAGTCGCAGTTCGTATATTCCGTCTGTCAGGTCTGGCGGTAGGAGTACCAGTACTTCCGAAGGGTTGTTTACTGCTATCATATCCATCGGTAGCTTTGTTTCTGTGCCTTTTTCATCAATTAAGACGATACCTACAGCAGGATCTGTACCTGCTACTTTGATGTTCTTGCCCTGTAGGCGATAGTTACGTCCGGCAGTTGCACTACCATCCGTGGCACGGGTGGCAGCGTCTTCACCGCCGATGAAGTAGGCCGGGTCACCTTTGGCTCCCAGAATTTTCACGCCGGTCC
>NZ_SZUU01000009.1 GCF_019583405.1 Bacteroides fragilis
CAATGATATTACTCCATAAAGTGTATTTTTTCCTTAAAATCTCCGTATCCATAATCTATTAAATAGACTTCGCAATTGGTGTATGTCCGATTACGAATGTTTGATACGGCTAAGGTACTACTCACATATACATAGAAGATGCTATAAGATCTGCTATTAGTCAAACGTATCAAAATATTGAGATTATTATAGTTGATAACTGTAGTACAGATTTAACTTGGAGTATTTTGAAAACATGGGCAAGAAAAGATCATAGAATTAAAATATATCAGAATAAAACTAATATAGGACCTGTTTTAAATTGGAACGAATGCTTTAAGCATGCTTCAGGTGAGTATATAAAGATTCTTTGGTCTGATGATTGGATGGCATTAGATTTTATTGAAAGAGCAGTGAATCTAATTGATGAGAAGTCAGCGTTTGTTATATCAAATCATAAGATCGTATCAGAAAATGGTATTGTAGATAATGTAAAGTATAAGAAACAAAAATATACAAGAAAAGAGTATCTGTATAATATATTATTTCAAAATATTGAGAAATTCCCATTATCTCCTGGGTGTGCTCTTTTTAGAACGAAAGATCTGAATGATAACTTTGTTATAGATATTCCTAATACTGATGGACTGGATTCAAAAAAAAATGGTGCAGGTAATGATCTATTGATTTTTTTAAATATCGTGCTAAATTATGCTCATATTTCAATTTTACAATATGATGCTAGCTTTTTCAGAGCACATAAAGAGTCCTTCTCTATTCAAAATCAGTTAGAATTGTATTATGAGTGGGCTAAAGTCTATTTTATTCAAAAAAAAATGAATAAAACTTATTATTCTAATATAAAAAAAATAATGTTTTGGCAACAAATAAATAAAGGTAATAAGATTTATCATAATTTATATGTGTGTCTGAAATATAATTATTGGATGCCACTCTCATTTTGTATCATTATGTTGAGTGGAGTTTTAAATTCTTTGAGAAATAGAAAATAATATATTATTTATGGATAAGAGTGGGACTAATCCTTTGTTTTCAATTATTACAGTATCATATAATGCTAAAGAAAGTATTGAGGATACGATTAACAGTATTATTAATCAAACGTATTCAAATTTTGAATATATTATTGTTGATGGAGGTAGTACAGATGGAACATTAGATATAATACGAAAATATGAGGATAAAATTTCATATTGGATAAGTGAGCCAGATAATGGTATTTATGATGCAATGAATAAAGGATTGGCTATTTGTAAAGGTGAATGGATTAATTTTATGAATAGCGGGGATCTATTTTATAATGATCATGTATTGGTTGATATCTATAGATATTGTGATTTTAAAAATTTTCATATTTTGTATGGTAAAACAGTAGTAAAGGAAACAGGAAGAGTTATTGTACCTCCTTTGAAAATTAGAAAAAAGTATTTTTTACTTGATACTATCTGTCATCAGAGTATTTTTTTTAATCGATCTATATTTATGGATTTAGGTACTTATAGTTTAGATTATAAAATTATAGCTGATAGAGACCTTTTACTTAAATCAATTATCAATGAAAAAAAATTTTTATATGTTGATGTGGTTGTTTCCTTATGGGAGTCTTTGGGGTTTTCTGGAAATAATTTGAAATTATTTAAAAATGAAGAGAAATTGTTAGTTAATAGAAATTTCAATACTGTTGAAATCTATTTTATTCGTATAAATTATAAATTTAGACAATTTCTTAATAAATTAAAAATATGAATATTTTACATGATACGTGTCGTTTAGTTTTTGTGTATTTGGGGCGTTTGCCTGAATATGTTATATATTCATTGAAGATAAATTCGAAATATAATAGAATCACTCTATTGCATGATTGTGAAATTCAAAATCATGTTGCAAATGTTGAATATATAAATATCGATGATTTTTATGATAGAAGACAGTTTGTTAATTTGATAGCGGAAAGTCCTTTGAAAAATTTTCGTGACGGTTTTTGGTACAAAACGACTGAAAGATTTTATGTATTAAGATCTTATATGGATCATTATAATGTTCATGCCATCTTTCATGCAGAATTGGATAATATCGTTTATAACTTGGAAGGTGTATCTATATCTCTAGATAAAATTGGCAATGGACTATTTTATCCTATATTGAATAATAAAAAAGCAGCAGCGTCTTTTATGTACATAAATTCGTTTTCAGAATTAGATGCTTTAATAGGTTATTTTAATGAGCAAAAAACTTTTAAAGATGACATGCAATTACTGGCAGAATATGCATCTGTATCGGTAAATGTGTTCCCGTTACCATCTGAAAATTCCTTATGTAAGATGCCTGTATCTAATGAAGTACAATGCATCTATGATGCAGCTTCAATTGGACAATATTTATTAGGGATAGATTTCAGGAATGCAAGTCGTCCTATCTTTAATGGATTTCAGAATGAGAATTGTATAATTGATTTATCTCAATTGAAATTTATTCAAGATGATGATAAAGGAATTTTGATGTTTTATGATCAAGCTATCTATCTCCTTAAGAATATTCATGTTCATAGTAAGGTTTTTAAACGAATGTATCTAAGTGAATCTTATGTGCCTCGTATAATGAAAAAAATAAATGGTGGGAAAAAAAGTTTAATGTCTTTGAATTTTAAGAATATGATCAAATTGTTTTTAGATAAATCAAAATTACTTTAATAATTATGATTCATGTCGATTTGAGTAAACGTAATTCTATTTTTTCATTGATATTAGTCTGGATATTTTTGACAAGTACAGCTCCTTTTGTCTTTTTTAGATGGCCTGGGCATCCATATAAAGCATTGTCTTTTTTATGCTTATTCACTATGGTTTTTCATTTAAATGTTGGACGAGGTGTTAAGCGGGTAGATAGTTCCATTTTCGCTATTGTCTTGTTGCAAATATGTTATTATATATTAATCTCTTTCTATCATTCTGATTTTAAAAATGTTAATCTTTGTGTACAACTTATTTCGTTGTGCATTATTATATCCTATATTAAGATCTATGTCGGATTTGATGTTTTTGTGAAGTCATTTATCTGGATAATGTTAATTATGGGTGCCGGTGGAACCTTGACCTTTTTTTTGCATTTATTGGGTTTGATAACTCCTATATTCAGAGTTGAATATGGATCTGATATATCTTATTTTTTAGGTTTGACAACAACAAATGTTTTTTTTGATAGTGAAGGTATTAGGGTAATTCGTTATGCTGGTTTCTTTGACGAACCAGGTACTTTCTCTTTGTTCTCAATTTTTGCCTTAATATTGAATAAGGTATATTTTAATGATAAAAATAAGGAACTCTTACTTATATTGGTAACTATATTCACTTTCTCAATAGCATTTTATGTAACAATATTTTTTTATTTTTTATTCTTTTATGTGACTAAAAAAGATATGAAATATGTACCATTAATAATATCTGTAGTTTTTATTTGTTATCTTTCTTTGCAGAATAGTAATGGTGGATCTCTTGGTACAATATACAAACTGACATTTGAAAGGTTGGATTTTTCTGAAGATGCTAGAGGTAATAATAATAGAGCTGGCCCAATGGAAAATGATAGACGAATATTTTTTAATAATTTCTTGCTTGGAGTAGGACTTGGGAGTGAAGAAGTGGAGGGTTCTAATGTTTTTGCTGTCTTCGCACGATATGGTGTTATTGGTTCGTTTTTCTTTTATGCGTTTCTAATTTATTTATTGTTATTAATTGTCAATGTTCCATTGGAAAATCGAAAATTATTTTTTAAAATATATATTGTGATACTTTTGACTTTTTTTTATAGACCAGAACTTTCTTCTGTTATGGTACTTTTAGTCTTTTATATGCTTATTGATTATATAAAAAGTAAGAAATATTTAAATTGTAAGTATTGATAATAATGTTATATTCTAAAGTTTCGATAATAACGGCTTCATATAATTCGGAAGCAACATTAGAGGCTACTATAGAGTCCGTATACAATCAGACTTATCAAGATATTGAATATATTATAATTGATGGTGGGTCAAGTGATAAAACAGTATCAATAATACAAAAGTTTGAACCTTTGTTTTCAGGGCGATTGAAATGGATATCAGAACCCGATAAAGGGATTTACGACGCTTGGAATAAGGGGTTGGAAATTGCAACAGGTGAATGGATTGCTTTTCTTGGAAGCGATGATATTTATTTACCCGACTCTATACATAAATATATGAATGTTTTGATTTCAAAAAAATGTGTAAACTTTATATCATCTAAGTGTAAATTAGTAAATAGTGAATTAAAAGCATTAATGATTTATGGCAAACCATGGGGAAAGTTGATGAATTCTTATTGTTGCATAGCACATGTGGGTTGTATGCATAAAAGATGTTTGTTTGATAATTATGGATCTTTTAATAGTGATTACAAAATAGCTGGAGATTATGATTTCCTTTTGCGTGTAAAAGATGTAATAATTCCATATTATTTACCTGAAATAACTGCAATAGTTCAAGATGGTGGAATTAGTAATCGAAATATATTAAAAGTTTGTGGTGAAACGTTGAAAATAAAAGTATCTCATAAAACCAAGAATCTTTATTTCTCTTTATGGGATTATTGCGTAGCTGTATTAAAATATTATGTTCGTTCTTTTATGATAAAATAGTATTGTATTTATATAATTGCTTAAATGAATTAAAAAGATGGAAATAGACTTAGTATTTGTTACAAAGATAGATCATTTATATGTGTTAAATTTGGCATTGAAGAAGATGGTGATGCTAAATGATATTAGATCTGTTTTTATTATTACTAATAAAAAATATTTTAAATACTTTCCAGTAAGGAAGGATATAAAGATTAATCTGATTGATGAAGATTCTGTTTTACCAGATATGACATTGAATCAGTTAAGCAAATTGTCTTTGCCATTTTTTCCAAAAAGATCAGGTTGGTATTTTCAGCAATTTTTGAAACTTGGAATCTCTAAACTAGATAATTTGTCAGAGAATTATTTAGTACTGGATGCTGATACTATATTTTTGCAAAGAATTCCATTATTTGATAATGGACGTTTTGTTTTTACTAAAGCTCAAGAATATCATAAACCTTACTTTGAAAATTATATAAATCTTCTGAAAGAAAGTCCATCCCGAGAATTCTCTTTCATTTCTCAATATATGTTATTTAACAAAAATATAGTGACTGAAATGTTGAATAAGATAGAGTCTAATTTTAATTTTGAGAATCATTGGAATTGGATAATTATTAATAATCTTTTAGGTGATGATGCGAGTTTATTTAGTGAATATGAAACCTATGGGAATTATATAAAGAATCATTATCCAGAAAAAGTCTGTTTCTTAGATTTTAAATGGCTTAGAGAAGGTTCTAAAGTGCTTGGTTCTTTGTTTCCTAAAATAGAAGATATTGAGAAGCTGCATGGATATTATTTTGTTTCATTTGAACTAAATACAGTCGGCGCAAGTTTTTTTACTAAACTGAAGAAACATCTTTTTTGCTTTTTATATCCTCGTTTTTCTTTTCTGAAAAGAATAATTTACAAAGTTTTACCCTATGAAATTAATAATTAATGCTTCTACTTTAAGTGGAACGGGAGTTACTCAAGTTGCGGTTTCATTTATTGAAGAATGTAAACGATTTGAGGAAAATTATTATTTCGTTTTTCTAAGTAATCATGTTTATAGTCAAGTTGAAATAGAGAAATTCCCTTCTAATTTTAAATTTTATGTTATAGATAAACATCCTAGATATTTTATAGAAGGTTATTCTACAAGGCGATATTTAAGAACCATGGAAGCTATAATAAAGCCAGACTGTGTTTTTAGTATTTTTGGCCCTTCTTATTGGACTCCCAAAGCACCCCATTTAATGGGGTACGCCTATCCACATTATGTATATCCAGAGTCTCCTGTTTTTGATATAATGACTATTAAAGATAAGATACGTTTTTGCTTATATAAAAAAATACATAAATACTTTTTGAAAAAAAATGGGTTTTATTATGTTTGTGAAACAGAAGATGTGTCTAATCGATTAAAGAAATATTTGGGAATATCCTCTGATAGAGTATATACTGTTTCTAATACATATAATCATTATTTTGACCAATTTAAGCTCCCTTTGAATTCATTTGTGGAGAAAGATGTTACAGAGTTTAAGTTTCTAAGCTTATGCTCTTTTGCTGTTCATAAAAACTTGCAAATATTGAATCAGGTAATCCCACTATTAAATGATACCTTAAAAAACATAAAAATTATTTTCGTTTTAACTGTAGATAATAAAAGTTTTGAGTATTATTTGTCTGAAGAGGCCAAAAAGTCAATTGTTAATTTGGGAGTTATTGATGTTTCTAAATGTCCTCAACTTTATAATGAATGTGACGCATTGTTTTTACCAACATTGCTTGAATGTTTTAGTGCTAATTATGTAGAAGCAATGAAGATGAGGAAGCCTATTGTTACTTCTAATCTTCCTTTTGCTACTAATGTATGTAAAAATGCAGCATTATATTTTGACCCAATGAATGCGCATGATATTGTTGAGAAGATTTCTCTTTTGGTACGAAATAAGCAATTATATCAAAATTTGTGTCTTGAGGGAGACTTGGTGTTGAAAGGTTTTAAAACATCTCAAGAAAGAGCAAAATCTTATTTGGAAATTTGTAAATCAATAATTCGGAAAGTATGAGATATTTATTGATGAACTATGGGGTATTAGGTGTAATGCGTTTGGCCTTAGATTTTATTGGCACAAAGATTGCTTTTAGAAAGTCTAGATTAATACGTTTTCCAATTGATATAAGAGGGAAATCATTTATTGATTTTGGTAGCAATCTCACAACAGGCCGATATTGTAGGTTGGAAGTTTATCCTATAGAACATAAAAAAGGAATCTTAAAAATTGGGGATAATGTAGAAATTAATGATTTTGTGCATATTGCTGCAAGATTATCTGTTCAGATAGGGAATAATGTATTAATTGCTAGTAAGGTGTTTATATCTGATATTCAACATGGTTCTTACAATTCTAATAAGATATCCAACGATTGTTATCCCGACATCCCGCCCAAAGAACGCTCTCTATTTGCGGAAAGTGTATTTGTTGGAGATAATGTTTGGATTGGAGAATCTGTTTCAATTTTAGCTGGAGTAAAAATAGGTGATTTTTCTATAATAGGGGCAAATTCAGTAGTATGTAAATCAATTCCTTCTTATTCGATAGCTGTTGGTAATCCTGCTACTGTAATTAAAAAATTTAACAAAACGACTAATAAGTGGGAAAAGGTGTAAAATCATGTATTCTCTTTTATTGCTATGAATCCGATTCTTTCATTTATAATTATTGAGTATCATTCGTTTGATGATATTGTTAAGTGTATTACTACTATCCGTTCTTCTACTTCTTTATCATATGAAGTAATTGTTTCTTCTAATTCATGTTATTTATTAGAAGTACAGGAAAGAATGTTAAAGAAAATAGAACACGTCAAATGGGTTTTTAATTCTAAGAATGGGGGCTTTGCTTATGCTATGAATAGGGGAGTAGAGAAGGCAGTTGGTGATTTTTTGGTTATAATGAATCCAGATGTGAGAATAAAATATGGTATAGAACGTATGTTTGATTATTTGTACTTTAATGAACAGATAGGTATAGTGTCACCTAAAATAGTAAACTCTTTAGGTGAGGTGCAGGATAGTTTTCGTAAATTTCTAACGCCGTCTAATTTTATTCTGAGACAGTTAAGACGAATTTTTTATAGACGGAATGAAGTGATTACGATAACCGAATTAGAAAATGTAGATTGGGTAATTGGAGCTTTTATGATGATCTCTAAGGAAGCTTATGAAGCAGTTTGTGGCATGGATGAAAAATATTTTTTGTATTGTGAGGATATGGATCTTTGTAAGAAGATACATGATAAAGGCTATAAAGTAATATATTATCCTGATGCTGTTGTGGTATATGAAGGGACTCGTTCTGCAAGGAAATCATTGAAATATGCTTGTATATTTTTGAATTCATTACTACACTATTGGAGTAAGTTTGGATTTAAGAGATTGACTTCTGTATTTGAACAATGACAAGTGATTGTTTAATAATTGTGTTATGAAATATTTTATATATTATTGGGGATGTTCTTTTATTGTAGCTATTGCTATAATCTTTGTGTTATAATATTTGAAATTTAGAATATGCGCTTGCTGTTATTATGTGAATATATATACGCTTGTCTTTATTGGATGTTTTTGATTTGTATATGGGATACTCGGGAAGCATTATAGGATTTTTCTGATTAGTTAGTAATAAATAAACATTAAATGAACATTCTTATTACTGGTATTTGTGGGTTTGTGGGGACTAACTTGATTAAAGTCTTAAAAAGGGTGCATACTCTTTATGGATTGGATATTATAGATGTTGAAAAGCAGATGGACATAAAAAGATTCTCTTGGGCAGAATTTGAACCTTCTTCTTTTCCTCTTCAAACTCTTCCTAAGTTTGATGTCATTATTCATCTTGCCGGAAAGGCCCATGATACTAAAAACCAATCGGCCGCTCAGTCCTATTTTGATATCAATACCGGTCTTACCCAAAAGATCTTTGATTTCTTTCTGGAATCATCTGTCAAGAAATTCATTTTCTTTAGTTCGGTGAAAGCTGCTGCTGATAGTGTAGTAGGGGATGTACTTACTGAAGACGTGATTCCGACTCCGGTAGGGCCCTATGGCGAAAGCAAGATACAGGCTGAGGAGTATATAAAGAAGCGTTTTGCATTCTCAAATACGGATAAGCAGGTGTATATTCTTCGTCCCTGTATGATTCATGGTCCGGGTAATAAAGGAAACTTGAATCTATTGTATAATGTGGTGAAGAAAGGAATTCCCTGGCCATTGGGTGATTTTGAAAATCGTCGTTCATTTACTTCAATCGATAATCTATGTTATGTGATTGAGGGATTATTGGCAAAAGATGTCCCTTCGGGTATTTATCACATGGGTGATGATGAAGCTCTGTCAACGAATGAACTGATTGCCATCATGTGCGAGGCAATGGGAAAACAGCCTCACATCTGGAAAATGAACAAGCGTTTTATGGAAGGATGTGCCAGATTGGGCACTTTACTCCACTTGCCTTTGAATACCGAAAGACTTCGTAAACTGACGGAGAACTATGTAGTAAGTAACGCCAAGATAAAGGTCGCTTTGGGGATTGATAAAATGCCGGTCACCGCTAAAGAAGGGCTGATAAAGACTATTCGTTCATTTGAAGAAACTGAATAACTTATGTATTATCTGATAATCTTAGTTCTGCTATTTCTGGCAGAACTTTTTTATTTTCGTATTGCTGATAAATATAATATTATCGACAAACCGAACGAACGGAGTTCGCATACCCGGATCACGCTGCGGGGTGGAGGAATTATCTTCTACTTGGGTGCATTGGTTTATTTTCTGACAAGTCAATTTGAGTACCCTTGGTTTATGTTGGCTCTCACTCTGGTGACGGTGATCAGCTTTGTAGATGATATCCGCTCCATATCACAAGGACTTCGTCTTGTTTTTCATTTTACGGCGATGGCTTTGATGTTCTATCAGTGGGAGTTGTTTACTCTCCCCTGGTGGACTGTAGTTGTGGCTTTGATCGCATGTACAGGGATTATCAATGCCTATAATTTTATGGATGGAATTAATGGAATCACGGGGGGATATTCGCTGGTTGTACTTGGAGCTTTGGCGTTTATCAATCATTGGGTTGTTTCGTTCGTTGAACCGGGTTTGATTTATACCATGCTGTGTGCGATGCTGGTCTTTAATTTCTTTAATTTCCGTAAGAGGGCAAAATGCTTTGCCGGTGATGTGGGGTCGGTCAGTATTGCTTTTATTATTCTGTTTTTAATCGGTAAGCTGATAATCGATACGGAAGATTTTAGTTGGATTGTGCTTCTGGCAGTATATGGAGTGGATAGTGTGTTGACGATCGTACACCGGTTGTTGCTACATGAAAATATTGGTCTGCCCCACCGGAAACATTTGTATCAGATAATGGCTAACGAACTGAAGATACCTCATGTCGCGGTGTCATTGACCTATATGGTGGTGCAGGGCGTAGTTGTGGCGGGATACCTGGTATTACGGGAGTACGGATATGTATATTTGGCAGGAAGCATATTGCTGTTGAGTATATTATATCTGTTGTTCATGAAGAGATTCTTTCATCTGCACCAGTTTTGAGTTAGTCGGTGGTGGGAAATAAAAAGAAAGGCGACTTGATTGCAAGCCGCCTTTCTTTTTATTTAATCTCAAATTCTTCCTTCATATCGATCTCTTCTCCATGTGAATCGTAGAATACGTATTCAAGAAAAGCGAGTTTCTGACTCGGAATAATTTTAATACCAAATCCGTATTTCATCTGCCATTTGCGTTTCAGCGACATAAGTCCCTGATTCAAATAGGCAGCCACATACGGGTGGATGTGTAGTGAGAATTTCTTAATCTTCAGTTTATTGACCAGATAATCAATTTTACTCTCCAGTGTGTCCGTAAAGAGGATGGACGATTTGATGGTGCCTTTGCCAAAGCAAGTTGGACAAGTTTCCATCGTGTTTACATCCATAGCCGGGCGAACCCGTTGACGCGTGATCTGCATCAGTCCGAATTTGCTTAAGGGCAGAATGTTGTGACGCGCCCTGTCTTTTTGCATGTTGGCACACATACGTTCGTAAAGCTTCTGACGGTTTTCGGCTTCATTCATGTCAATGAAATCTACCACAATGATACCACCCATATCCCTTAGCCTCAGTTGGCGTGCCAGTTCGTCGGCAGCCCCCAGGTTTACTTCGAGTGCGTTACCTTCCTGCCCGTTGGCATTCTTGGTGCGGTTTCCGCTGTTCACGTCTACTACGTGAAGCGCCTCAGTGTGCTCAATAATCAAGTAGGCACCACTCTTGTAGGATACTGTTTTACCAAAAGACGATTTAATCTGTTTGGTGATACCAAAATTGTCATAAATGGGAAGTTGACCTTTATACAACTTGACGATGCCTGCCCGTTCGGGGGCAATCAGCGTCACATAATCCTTGATTTCGTTGAATACCGCTTCGTTGTTCACATGGATGTTTTCATACGATGGATTGAACAAATCGCGTATCATGCCAACGGCACGACTGGTTTCTTCAAAAATCAGTGTAGGATACTTGGTCGCTTTCTGTACCTTGACAATACTCTCTTCCCAATGTTTTAATAATACTTTAAGCTCTCCGTCAAGTTCGGCAACGCGTTTACCTTCGGCTACAGTACGAACGATTACTCCGAAATTTTTCGGTTTAATGCTCATGATAAGTTGCTTCAGGCGTGCGCGTTCTTCGCTCGATTTGATTTTTTGTGAGACAGAAACCTTGTCGTTAAAAGGGATCAGCACCAGATATCTTCCAGCAAATGAGATTTCGGAAGTCAGGCGCGGCCCCTTGGTTGAGATAGGCTCTTTTACAATTTGCACCACTACTTCTTGTCCTACCTTTAATGTATTGGCTACTGTGCCATCCTTGTCCAGGTCGGGAAGCAGGGTTGCTTTCGAAATGGGATTAAGCTTTTTTTTGTCGCTTAAAGTCTGCTTTACGTACTTTTCGAGTGAGTTAAATTGAGGACCCAGGTCTAAATAATGAAGGAAAGCATCTTTCTCGTAACCGACATCCACGAAGCAAGCATTCAGTCCGGGCATCAATTTCTTGACGCGGCCCAAATACATATTGCCCACCGAAAAGGAGATATTTCTTCCTTCGCTTTGAAGTTCCACCAAACTCTTGTCCTCAAGTAAGGCGATGGAGACTTCTTTGGGCTGTACGTCTACTACTAATTCGCTTGTCACCTTTGTTTCCTAATTATTTAATTTTGTAAAAAATGAACGAATAACTCAATGGGTTTGTTCATTCAGTCGGGTATTTAAACAAAGAACAAACCCGAAAGACATTTGCTTCACAAGTTTGTTCTTTGTTTCTGTCCAGATTCAGACTAAAAATTACTTTTTGCTTTTATGTCTGTTCTTTCTTAGTCTTTTTTTACGCTTGTGCGTAGACATTTTATGTCTTTTTTTCTTCTTTCCGCTTGGCATAGCTTCAAAATTTTATGGGTTAATACTCTTGTTTATTATTTCTTTACCGAAAGGGTGAATGTCTTAGCTGGTTTGAATGCCGGAATGTTGTGTTCCGGAATGATGATAGTCGTATTCTTAGAAATATTACGAGCGGTTTTTTGAGCTCTTTTCTTTACGACGAAGCTACCAAATCCACGGAGGTAAACATTCTCGTCCTTAGACAAAGAATCTTTCACTGCATCCATAAATGCCTCAACTGTTGTAAGTACTGTTACTTTGTCAACACCAGTGTTCTTTGCAATTTCGTTTACAATATCTGCTTTAGTCATTTTTCCTTAAAAAAAATATTATTACTATGTTCTTTCTAATTTTTTGGACTGCAAATATATAGCTTTTTAGTCTCCCAAAAAAATATATCCCGAACAATTTTCTAAAAAAGTCGCTTCATTAAGCTTTCTTAGTTCGTAATTAAACGAAAATGACTACTTTTGTGCAAGGATAAAGTTAACAAAAAGTAGAATCCGTCCAAAAAGCATGAACCGGAATTTCAGCAATGCAATAGAGAATTGGTACAAGGAATATAAACGTGAACTTCCCTGGAGGGATTCGGCGGATCCTTATGTAATATGGATATCGGAAATCATTCTTCAGCAAACGCGTGTGGTGCAGGGATACGATTATTTCGTTCGCTTTATGAAACGTTTTCCCGATGTCGCCACTTTGGCCGAGGCGGATGAAGACGAAGTGATGAAGTATTGGCAGGGACTGGGCTATTATTCGCGTGCCCGTAATTTGCATGCAGCCGCCAAGAGCATGAATGGGGTGTTTCCGAAAACTTATCCAGAGGTGCGTGCCCTCAAAGGGGTAGGTGACTATACTGCCGCTGCCATCTGTTCTTTTGCCTATAACATGCCTTACGCGGTAGTTGATGGGAATGTATATCGAGTGCTGTCGCGTTATCTGGGTATCGATACACCGATTGATTCTACAGAAGGGAAAAAGTTGTTTGCGGCCGTGGCGGATGAATTGCTGGATAGAAAGAACCCCGCATTATACAATCAGGCTATTATGGACTTCGGAGCGATCCAATGTTCTCCTCAAACTCCCAACTGCATGTTTTGTCCGTTGGCTGACAGTTGTGCGGCGCTGGCAAAGGGGACAGTGGCGGAGCTTCCGGTCAAGCAGCACAAAATAAAAACGACCAATCGTTATTTCAATTATATATATGTACGCATGGGCGTGCATACTTTCATAAATAAAAGGACGGGAAATGATATTTGGAGAAATCTGTTCGAGCTTCCGTTGATTGAAACTCCGGTTGCTGTTTCGGAGGAGGAATTTTTGGCACTGCCCGAGTTAAAGGCATTGTTTGCCCCCAAGGAACTTCCGGTAGTCCGTTCGGTTTGCCGGGACGTGAAACACGTGCTTTCCCACCGGGTGATTTATGCCAATTTTTATATAGTAGATCTTCCGGAAGATAGTCATTCGTTTGCTGCTTATCAAAAAATAAAGGCTGAAGAGCTGGAACAATATGCCGTCTCAAAACTGGTGCATGCCTTTATAGAGAAATACATCGATTGAAATAGAAACTGAATATATTTTGTTGAATTATAAATATCTAAAATTATGAAACGACCTTACTTACTATTAGCCTGTCTTTCTCCCGTAGCTTGCCTGATGGCCGCAAGTGGACAAAAAGGAGGAAAAAACAAACAGAAGGTGAATGACCGACAACTGCCGAATGTGGTGTTTATCTATGCAGATGATTTGGGATATGGCGATCTGGAATGTTATGGAGCTAAAAATGTACAAACTCCTAATGTTAACCGTTTGGCATCCGAAGGTATTCGCTTTACTAATGCGCATGCTACTGCGGCTACCAGTACTCCTTCACGTTACTCCATGCTTACGGGAGAATATGCCTGGCGTCGTCCGGGAACGGATGTAGCAGCCGGAAATGCCGGAATGATTATCCGTCCGGAAGATTACACGATGGCCGATATGTTTAAAAATTCCGGTTATGTGACTGCTGCTCTCGGTAAATGGCATTTGGGACTGGGAGATAAAAGCGGAGAGCAAGACTGGAATGCTCCACTTCCCGCTGCATTGGGGGATTTGGGATTTGACTATTCATACATTATGGCTGCTACTGCCGACCGTGTGCCCTGTGTATTTATTGAAAACGGAAAAGTGGCAAACTATGACCCGAGTGCCCCTATCGAAGTCAGCTACCGCAAACCTTTTGAAGGAGAACCTTTAGGGAAAGATCATCCGGAGCTGTTGTATAACCAGAAACACAGTCATGGACATGATATGGCTATCGTAAACGGAATCGGCCGCATCGGTTATATGAAAGGGGGAGGCAAGGCTTTATGGAAAGATGAAAATATTGCCGACTCGATCACTACACATGCCATCAACTTTATTCGCGAACATAAGGATGAACCGTTCTTTATGTATTTTGCAACGAATGATGTGCACGTTCCACGCTTTCCACACGAGCGTTTCCGTGGTAAGAATCCGATGGGGGTGCGCGGAGATGCCATTGTACAGTTCGACTGGAGTGTAGGGCAAATCCTGGAAACACTTGACAAGCTGGGGCTTTCTGAAAACACATTGATTATTCTTTCCAGTGATAACGGTCCTGTTGTGGATGATGGTTATCAGGATCGTGCAGAGGAGTTGCTCAACGGGCACAGTCCGGCAGGTCCGCTGCGTGGCAACAAATATAGTGCTTTCGAAGGTGGAACCCGTATTCCCGCCATTGTGCGCTGGCCTAAGAAAATTACTCAGCCGCAGGTGTCGGATGTATTGGTTTCACAAATCGACTGGCTGGCCTCTTTAGCTTCCTTGGTTGATGCAAGGGTTCCCAAAGGAGCGGCTCCCGATAGTTTTGACCGTCTGGGCAACTGGCTGGGAACGGATTCTACCGACCGTCCTTGGGTGATTGAGCAAGCCTCTAACCATACACTGTCAGTACGTACCAAGGACTGGAAATACATTGAACCTAACGACGGTCCTCACATGATAACCTGGGGACCTAAAATAGAAACGGGTAATCTGAGCATTCCGCAATTGTATGACATGACTAAAGATTATGAACAGGAGAATCTTGCAGAGAAGAATCCAGCCAAGCTTTTTGAATTGCAAACCATTTTGAGAAAAGTGCGCAATAAAACTTATAGAGCTTTATAAAAGTTGTAACAATTCTTGCATTCTATTGTTATTCTATTTAATTTTGGCAACGAAATTCGGTATTTAGAAACATAAAATTCTGAGAATATGTCAGTAAATAAAGTGATATTGATAGGAAATGTCGGAAAAGACCCTGAAGTGAGATATTTGGATACAGGTATTGCTGTAGCCAGTTTTCCTTTGGCTACGACCGACCGCGCATATACTTTGTCGAATGGTACACAAGTGCCCGAACGGACCGAATGGCACAATCTTGTCCTTTGGCGCGGACTGGCAGAAACTGCCGAAAAGTATGTACATAAAGGTGATAAGCTCTATGTGGAGGGGAAAATAAGAACCCGTTCTTATGATGACCAGAATGGGGCTAAACGCTATGTTACCGAGATTTTTGTGGATAATATGGAAATGCTCACTCCGAAAGGTACCGGTTCGGGATCGTATGCTCCGGCACAGCAGCAGGCTGCTGCTCCCGTGAGACCTCAATCGCAACAACCGCAGCAACCGGTGTCTTCGCAAGATAATTCGGCGGATGACCTGCCGTTTTAATGGTTAATGGCTACAAGTTAAGAGTTAGAATTGCCATCCGGCATCTAACCTTAACTTGTAGTGATAACTTTTAGCTGACAACTTGTGGCACATGATTTGCATGTAGCTACTTATTATTAACTTAAAACCAATATTTTGGACCCAGACGCTTATTTATGCCAATTGGCAGAAATTTTTAACGGAATATCCGTAAACACACCTTCATTATCGGCAATAATAGCCATTATTCTGGCAGGTTTGCTCCTGCTCGCCTCGGGCTTTGCTTCGGCATCCGAAATCGCTTTCTTCTCACTTTCGCCTTCCGATCTGAATGATATAGAAGAAGGCAATCATCCTTCTGATGGGAAAATCAGCAATCTGCTCGCAGACTCCGAACGTTTGTTGGCAACCATTCTTATCACAAACAACTTTGTGAATGTTACCATTATCATGCTCTGTAACTTCTTCTTCATGAATGTCTTTGTCTTTCATTCGCCTCTTGCAGAGTTTTTGATACTGACTGTTATCCTGACTTTCCTCTTGTTGCTTTTCGGAGAGATTATGCCTAAGATCTATTCGGCCCAGAAGACATTGGCTTTCTGCCGTTTCTCCGCTCCGGTCATCTATGTGTTGCGTAAAGTATTTGCTCCTATCTCTGCTGTGTTAGTACATTCTACGGCTTTCTTGAATAAACATTTTGCCAAAAAGAATCACAATATATCGGTTGACGAACTTTCTCATGCCCTTGAACTGACCGACAAGGCCGAACTTACGGAAGAAAATAATATACTGGAAGGCATCATTCGTTTTGGTGGCGAAACAGCCAAGGAGGTTATGACTTCCCGCCTCGACGTGGTCGATCTTGATATACGTACTCCTTTTAAAGATGTAATTCAATGTATTATCGACAATGCGTATTCCCGTATCCCTATTTATTCCGGTACACGCGATAATATCAAAGGAGTGCTTTATATTAAGGACTTGCTGCCCCATCTAAATAAGGGGGATAATTTTCGTTGGCAATCATTGATTCGTCCCGCCTATTTTGTGCCTGAGACTAAAATGATTGACGATCTTCTGCGTGACTTCCAGGCAAATAAAATTCATATTGCTATTGTTGTGGATGAATTCGGTGGTACATCGGGAATTGTGACAATGGAGGATATCATTGAAGAGATCGTTGGGGAGATTCATGATGAATATGATGATGAAGAGCGTACCTATACGGTGATTAACGATCATACCTGGGTGTTTGAGGCTAAAACACAGTTGACCGATTTTTATAAGATTACGAAGGTCGACGAAGATGATTTTGACAAAGTAGATGGAGATGCCGATACACTGGCCGGACTGTTGCTCGAGATAAAGGGAGAATTTCCGGCACTCCACGAGAAGGTTCTCTATCATCGATACGAATTTGAAGTGCTGGCTATGGACAGCCGGAGAATCCTGAAAGTGAAGTTTACCGTTAACGAGCCTTCCACAGAGGAAGAAACCTCCTGATATCTGCTTTTACCATGGCTTTGTTGCGGGAATATAAAGAAATTGCTTATCAGTGGGGAATCTGGAAAACAGAAGAGTCTCCGGAAGAACTTTTGGCACTGTTGCCCGATCCGGAAAGATATGAGCAACAGTTGACGCGTTTTTCTTCACCTCATCGTAAATTGGAATGGCTTTCCGTACGTGTATTGCTATATCAGTTGCTGGGGGAGGAAAAGATAATTGAATATGCTCCCAGTGGCAAACCCCGTTTGGCGGACTCTTCTTATTTCATCAGCATTTCTCACACTCGCGGTTATGTCGCGGTTATACTGAGTCCCATGTCCGAAGTGGGAATCGATATCGAGCAATACGGGCAGCGGGTGCACAAGGTCGCTCATAAATATATGCGTCCGGACGAGTTGATTTCTGAATATCAGGGAGAAGATACCTGGTCTTTACTTTTACATTGGTCAGCAAAAGAAGTGATGTTTAAGTGTATGGATGCTTCAGAGGTCGATTTTAGGGAGCATCTTCGCATCATGCCGTTCCAGGTATGTGAACACGGGGAGTTTCCGGCGGAAGAATACCGTACGGAACATAAGAAGAAGTTCATGATCCGCTATTTGCTGCATCCGGACTTTGTGATGACGTGGCAGGTGACATCTGCGTATTCCGTGAATGAATGTGATACCCCATGAAGAAAATACAATGATAAAGCGTATCCTATTATTGGCGATCGTTATTGGGGGCGGTATGCCAACTTGCAGACCGGCAAAGATATATATGAAACTGGAGAAGATTTATGGTTTAAAGCCTATCAATTGGATGCCAAATCGTTTGCGCTGTCGGAACAAAGCGAAATACTCTAAATCTTATAACCGCAGTTTGTGGACGGAGAGGAAATAAGAAAAGTCGCTGGAAAATTCTTTCAAATGATATTTCCGGCGATTTTGCTTATTTCTTTAGTTTATAACTCAACGCTCCCGACGGACACATTTTGATTTGGGCAATCAGTTCTTCCGTGGTAGCATTCTCCATCTTTATCCACGGACGTTCTTTCGGGTGATATACGTTAGGCAGTGTCTTTACGCAGATTCCGGCATGCCGGCAGAGTTCCGGTTGCCATACAATGGTTAGTTCGCCATTGCTGTATTCTATTTGTTTTCCCATAACTGTTTTTATATTATTGAATGTGAACACCACGAAGTACAATACGCTTCCATTCCGGATGTTTGTGTATGTATCCCGCCACGAATGGACAGAGAGGAACCAGGCGCAAGCCCTGCCGTTCAATGTCAGTGAGAACTTTCTCTGCAAGTTGTGAACCTATTCCGTGTCCTCCCAAGGCGGCCGGTACTTCGGTATGGGTCAGATAAATCTCGCCATTTAAGGATTTTATGTATTCTATCCGGGGAACATAACCTTCAACATGAAATTCATATTGATGTTTTTCTTCATTGTCTATCAGTTCATAATTTTCAGTCATAATCTTCTTTCTTTTAAATCTTGTTTTATTCTACAACATTTAGAGGATAAACTTTGTTTTCTCCGCTTGTTTATTTATGAATCATTTAAACAATAGGATGACGCGATATAACTTTAACAGATAATAATGATTCATGGCAAAACAAATGCATAATCTTTCTGTTGATATTTGACTTATGCGGAGCAACGGTGCCTCGCTTACAAAACTACCATATGGGAAGTATCTTGGTTTTAGGATACTGATTTCTGAGTGATTGAACGAATTGTTTTATATTTAAACTTTAGAGATTATGAATGGAAGAGTAATACAGATCTTCTGCATGGTAGTTGGCATGGTACTTGCTTCCTCTTGCGGAGACGAATGTCCGGTAGAACAACCTTACTCGGTTCGGGTATCTGTTAAGGACAAGAACTATTTGAATATATCGCAGTTTCCACAGTTGAGCCCGGTAGACGAAAATCTGCCTTTCCGGACTTATACAGGAACTCTCTATTACGCTCTGTATGATGCATCTACCGGGGCATTGATCAGAGAGTCGGCGGTCATCTCTACAGAAGGTGAAGAAAAGGAATACACCCTTGCTTTTCCGGGCATACCCGACGGTGATTATAAATTGGCCGTATGGGGAAATCTGACCACGGACTATCCCACCGGTATCTTGCATCAGGATGGGAAGGAACATACTGATATTTATGTGACAAGCGGGGTCTTGCATTTCTCTCCCGATTATCAGACAGAAGAATTGACACTGGAACGGACGAAGGGAAAGTTGTTACTGCTCTGTTCCAATTTCCCGGCTGAGATAACACGTATTGAACAGAATGTAAGTCATGTTTATCAGTCGACGGATGCGGGCCTCAATTATGCCGGAAGCACTCAAGTTGACAAAAATGTGCCGTTCACCAATGTCCTGGAGACATTGCTTGCTCCTACTTCGGCAGAGGGACATTCCAAATTGACTTTGACTTTCTACACCGGTGGTACACGTGCATCAGAAACTCCATATCTGAAATTGCCGGTGATGGAGATGGATATGCGGCGTAATGAAATAACTGCTGTTTCTATAGACTATAATACATCAGAAGGAATCTGGGAAATCAAGATGTTTATCCGTGGGGAATGGCTCACGATACATCGCCTGGATATCTACTGATCTCTTTTTCCTTATCTATTTATTTAAACTAAACTTTGCTATTATGAAAAAATTAATGCTTCTGGTGGCAGCAAGCCTCTTTGTATTTGCTGCTTGTTCCAGCGAAGATGATCCTTCGTCTGAAGTGAATCCTGAAAATAATGGGATTACATTTGAACTGTCCGCGGTTAATGGTCTGACAGATGGGATTGGAACCCGAATGCCGGTGTATAGCCAGGAGGCTACACAGCATGTCACTCGTGTCAGTGTTTATGCTTTTATGCAGAACGGTTCGACTTATCTGCATCAAAAGACCTATGATATCACCGGCTGGACCGATGGTACTACTTTCAAACGTTTTGCCGTTCCCGATGCTGACAAGCTTCCTGCAGGGGTATATAAGTTTTTGGCTGTAGGCCGTGACGCAAGTGACCACTTCTCTGTGACTACGCCGACTTCCGGTAATACCAATTATACGGATATGCTTGCTACTATCGTGAATTCGGGCGATGAATCGGAAATCTTTGCAGGTTCGGCCGATGCGGAAGTAATGGCTCAGGGCGGAACTCGTGTCAGCATTGAGATGACCCGTAAGGTGGCCGGTGTACTGGGATACTTCAAGAATGTTCCTCAAGTGCTTAACGGAACCACTGTGAAGTATTTGCGTCTGAAAGTCAGCAACTCCAATCAGCAGGTGAATCTGACTAATGGTGTAGGTATCAATACTGCCGCTACTCCTTATAATATAATAGATATGGATCTTTCCGGCCAGGCTGTTTCCAACGGCGTGTATGTGGGCAACGATTTGTCCGGACAGGGAGTGGTGAAAGTGCCTAATTCACAATTGGGAGGTTCGTTCTATATGCCGGTTAGTGGCGTGAGCATGACTTTAGGACTTTATGATGCGAGTGGTACCGCTATAAAAGAGTGGACCGTGAGCGACACTAATAGTTCGGGAGCAACACAGTTTAATCTGCTGGCAAATCATTTTTATGCATTAGGTGTGAAAGGTGCTACGGGTAGTGTGGATGGTGGAACACCGGGGAATCCGGGTGACGATGACGCTCCGGTCGATTTATTGACCGACCAGAACATTGTAATCACTATCAGTCCGGCATGGGAACTGATTCATAACCTGGTGATCCAGTAAAAGTAACTCAAAAACAGAATCATGGTATGGCTATGAGAAAGGCAGGCTATATAACTATCCTTCTGACGGGATTTCTGGCAACGCTCTTGTTGGGCAGCTGCTCAACAGATGATGTTGCCGAACTCCCCTTGGAAGAAGGGGTTCCGGTCCGTTTTGAAATAAAGCGGGACGGGGTCATGAGTCGTGCGCCGGGAGATGCAGCTCTCTCTGTCAACAGGATACTGATTCTGCCGTTTCGGAAAACGGATGAAGCATTGCCAAACGATGCAGCTAATTTCGTTCCGGAATATAGCGCAGCCCGACAATTGGATGTCAATTCGTTTCCGGCAGTAGTCACGATGCTTAATCTTTCAGCAGCCTCTACCTATCAGTTGTTGGTGATCGGATATAATCGGAGTGATTATGATTTTGCCAGTGGCGGAGGTGCAACGAAGCGGTTTAATATCGGTTCGACTGGTAATCCGGCTACGTTGGCTAATTTGTATTTGCAACCGGTCAATCCGACGGTAGTTCCGGAGTTCTTTTCGTGTTTCGGAAACGGTTACCAGGGTACAACGTTGGTTGGTCCTGTTTTTAAACCTTCGCAAATCAATTATGTGACAGGTACACTGAAAAGGCTGGTTAGTGGTTTAACGCTCGAAGTGACCAATATTCCCGCATATGTCAACTCTATGACATTGATAGCCGAGCAACTTGTGACGGCTACCCGTGCAACGGATGGGACGGCACTGGCATGGCAAACAGCCGGTGACAGCGGTATAAAAACATTGGCTACTCAAGCACCGGTCTCGGGGAAAGCCAGTTTCAACCAGTTTCTGCTGGCTATTCCGGACAGTAGAAAGACCTTATTTTATCTGGATGTGTCCTATGGAATCTTCACTGAACGTTATACGGTGAAACTGCCGGATACTCCCGGTGTGGTTTCGGGAAACCGGATTATTTTTACTCCTAATCATTGGGTGAAAGTGACCGGAAGTTATGCGAATATCAATATAGGTTTCACTTTGGCAGGAAACATCAACTTGGATGACAATGCCTGGGATGGCCTTCAATAGAAACTGAAAGCAAAAAGAACCGGAGATGAAAACGAAAGTGATAATAATGATAAGCCTTTTTCTTTCTCTCTTCCTGACGGGATGTGAGAAAGAGCTGGTCGAAGTGCCCGGTGAAGACCCCGGGCAACTTCCTCCGGAAGGTAAGCCTTCGGACTTGCCCGACGGATATTTTGAAGTAACCTTCTCTGCCGGATACGGAGGAGTTGATACCCGTACGCCCGTCACGGGGACCGATTCACGGGTTCGTCACCTGCGTTACGTCATTTATAAGTCGACAGGTGAGTTTGTGAAAGAAAAGGTGGTGCTGAAGACTACGGATGCTGCTCCTTCCTGGCCGATGGCTGCCTTGAAAGATACGCTTCCGAAAGGACAATATACAGCCGTATTTCTGGCCAATGTAGAGAAAACACAGTTCCCGATTCCCGTTTCGGGCGGAGGAACCAACTATGCAGATGTGTTGACGAATTACCAGACAACACGTGCGAATGCCCGGATCGTGTTACCCGGTGCGGAGTTTACCGACACTTCGGAATTTTATCTGGCCAATGTATCTTTCTCGGATACCTCTGCTCAACCTTATGTACTGTTGCAGCGCATTATCAGTATGCTGAATTTGCGAAGAGTGTTTGTGGATGCACAAACCGCTTTGAATTCTCTGACCAATAATATTGTGACGCAAGTAGGGTATAGGAATATAATCCGGACGACGGTACAAGGAGTTTTGCCAGGATTACTGAAAGCGGCAATGGATTTAGGGGTGGTTGGTAATGTTGTCTATAATGTTGTTGGCGGGCTCGATGCCGCAGTCAATCTGGTGGTTGCAGCATTGGTCGAACCGGTCGTGGATGCACTGTATGCACAACTTTTGCAAGGGCTGGTCAATCAGATAGGGCTGACTCTCTCCGGTAATGCTACGCAGAACGGTGCATTGGGAGCGTTGGGCGATTTACTGAATCCCTGGAGGGGCAGTGATGCTGCTTATGCTTTAGTGAACATAAACAATTTCCCGAAGACTGTGGACTTAGACCTGAATGTGAAGGATTTCTATACGGGTAATCATCGTTTCCGGTATGGATTCACACCTACACCCGGTACGACGAATAGTGAGAAAGATATTCTGATCAGAGGTTTTCATGGCCTATATGATGTGCGGGAGATTCATGTTGCCAAACCCGGACTGATCTCCGGATTGTTGGTGGACGATGTGATTGACGGTCCGTTGTTGCTGAATGGAGTATTTGTGAATATCACAGATCCGATACAGGCAACAGTCAATACGAATTACAGGTATCGTTCGAACTATTCGTTTGTCAGCCTGGGGTTGAAATCGTATGCACAGCAGAACGACGGAAACCATTCGCTGACACTCTCTGTACAGTTGAAGAATATTGCTAACCTGGATGGTATATTGGGAGGAATCCCCTTGCTCGGTCCTGTGCTGAATGTAACCGTTAAATTATTGATTGGTAATATAACGGTTACCGTTCCGGTGAATCTTCCTTTGCTTGGAACCGATAACCTGACGCTGTCCGGTAGCTGGAGCACACCACCGGTGCAGTATTAAAAAATAAAAGGGGGGTGTGTCGAAATTCGTATTCACCACAGACTACACAGATAAATCAATAGATTAAGTTCGCTCTATGGAACTCTGTGTTACTCTGTGGTGAATGATGACACATCCCCTTTTCAATATGGTTATATCCTGGTATACCGGGGACTACACCTTTTACTTTTATTCAAAGTCGTAAGTGAAGAATACTCCTGCGGGGAAGCGAGTCGCATTTTTGTAGTCTTGCACCAGTTTAGTAGTACCGCTTGTGAAGTTAAATACGCCGATGCTGTTGGTCAGGTAATCGTTACCGTAACCTTTGATTGTAGTGACGTATACATCACTGTTTTTCGGATTTACCGCAAGGTTATTGTAAGTCATTGTGGCATTTTGTATGTAATCACCGATTTTAGCCAGCTCTTTGGTCTGATTCTTCGCGAAATCATGGAGATAGATAGTAGTGCTGTTGTTACCAAAATAAATGCTGTCACCTTTGGCGCTGATTGCCGGAGTGGCTCCCCAGCCGGCTGATACCTGGAAACTTCCTAATTCGTTTGTTTTCAAGATTGAGTAGTCCTTAGATGATACCTTCATAATCTTTGCCGGAGTGCTGTTGACAGAAACCCATACATTACCGTCCGAAGCTTTTACAACTCCTGTCGGTGTGCCTTCCAAAGCGATGGTTTTTATCACTTTGTTATCTTTAATCACCAGCAGACTGTTGTTGGCTCCTGCGAATACTTTCTGGGCTGTTACCGCCATTCTGTTTTTTATCGCTCCGTCTGTTCCCTCTATTAAACTCAGGGAGGTTGTTGTCGGATCGAACAAGTGCACGCCGTTGTTGTCGCGGATGTATACGTGTGAGTCATCCAGAGCGGCTACGTGGGTAGGCCAATTGAGGTCGGCCAGTTGATCCTTGCTGAATCCTTTCTCTTTTTTCAGTGTTTCGGCATTGGCAATTACAAGCATACCGTCTTCGCCGCCATTCTGAGAAATGATATACATCTTATTGTTTGCAATGAACAGGTCTTGTGATACAACTCCCAAGTGTGTACCGTTTGCTTCGAAGTATGCTTCTTCCGTCATTTCATTTTCCGGAGAAATGAAGATGAGCGAGCTGGGAGGATTGCCGAAGTTGCCTTCATTTAGAACAAAGGTTCCATATTTGTATTTGCCGTATACGGTGACCGGAAGGTTTACTCTTTTCTCTCCTACTTCCGTAGATACCACCAGAGTTACATAGTATTTTCCCGGTTCGGCTTCAGTAAAGCTGAACTCCTTATCAGTTGACTTCACCTCTCCGTTGACTTCCCATCTTACTTCGGGGTTCACGTTGCTTGTATAGTTGGCGGTCAGTGCGAGTGTTCCACCTTGGATAACTTCGGTCACTCCGCCTTCACTTTCGATGGCGATACCCGTCAGGTTAGGGATGGTTTCGTCATCCGAGCAAGAAGCAAATCCTAACGCTAATGCTGTCACAAATAGCAATAGATACTTTTTCATTTTCATTTTTTGAGTCATTAAATTAAGTAATTGGTAAATGTTCATTTCTTATCTCTTTTCCACTTGGTTTTATTTCTTGTAGTGTAAATCTTCCACCGCCTGTATCTCCGTAGAGGCTTCACCCAGCCAGCCGCAGTTCTGGTTGACCGCTGTATAAATCTTCACGAAGTCGATGCCGTCCAGATGAACCGGTTTTCCGTCTTTATCTACTGCCCAGTCTATCTTGAATTGAGAATACTCCGTATTGTTCGGGTGGTTGTCGGCATATCCCCAGGCATAACAGTAGCCTACCCAGTGCTCGGGCATGCCCGGACGTGGCTCGTTGATAGAGTTGTCCGCCAGGCGGCTTCCGCGGAATGTGATTTCAGCCGGCATCCATGCCGGATAATAAGAACCCTGGGTGTGATACGTGTTCCGGTAGATGTATCCCTCTTTGCCTTGATTGTCTTTCCACTTCACATCCCCGTCTGCCGGAGTGGGACGGTAGTAAGTGATTTCGTAGTTGCGGATGGTGGCAGGCGAGTTATATTCGCTTCCTGCCAATTCGTACCACTCATCATCCGGCAATCCGTTGCCATTCGTGTCTTTGGATACAAGCACGATTCCCGGTTCGGAGTTTCCTCCGGGTTTATCCAGCAGAGTGCCATACATATCATAGTAGGCGTTGCCGTATATCTTGAAGTCATATTCACCGGGGACGTTAGGGATGGTATGGTCGAATCCTACGGTAATGTTACCTCCGGATCCTCCGAGCGTGAAGAGACAGGTGGTGCGGTCCTGCAGCAGTTCGGTGGCGCGTGCCAATACCTGAACGTCCGTGAATCCCTCTTCGTAAGCAGTATAAGAGGTATTCATATATTGTGATGGCGCCGGATTATACTCCAATACTTTATTGGCGAAGGCGCCTGCTTCCGGGTCTGCGGGATTTTCGTCGGGATTGCCTTGCGAGGCTTTGTTCCGGAACAGGACGGTATTGGAGTTGATTCCCACATTGGGCAGCTTAAATATAAGTTGTCCCTGCGGACTAAAGCATAACACATCTCCTTTCACCTTATAGTCGTAAGCGTCGGTGATGTAGACGTTTCCACTGTAAGGGTTGACACTGATGCTGTAAGGAGTGCGTATCGTGGTACCGTCTGTGATGAAGTTTTCCCGCTCTGTCTTTCCGGCTTTCAGATTGAATACTTTGATTTGAGAATCTTGGGTGCGGTAGTCGTAGTTATACAGATAGGCCATGTTGTCGTGAATGGTGAAGCTCAACACCTTTTCGTCGAAAGTCCGTACCACTTGATCGGTATGCCCGTCTATTTGTACGAAGTGATAGTCACCCGCTTCGATGTTTTCGCCGTGCGTGGCTACATAAACGCTGCCATCCGGCCCGGCCTGTATTTCTCCCGGATTGGGGCCTACTTCTATCTTCTTGATTTCGGTGAAAGAAGGGATGTCGATCACAGAGACCGTGCGGTCTACCCCGATGCCTTCCCAGTCCAGTCCTCCGGAATTGGAAACATATAGCTTTCCGTTCTGCACGCAAATGCCGTCAGGGTTTCTGCCCGCCCGGGTCAGTGCGTCGATGGAGAGAGAGGCAGTATCTATTCGCGCCACTGTTCCGTCGAAGGAACACACGTATGCCTTGCCTCCGTCGAAAGCGATGTTGCGGGGTTGCCGGGAACTTCCGTTTTCCGATAACATCGGTATCTGTTTGACAGACTTTCCGCTTTGCAAGTCGACTACTTCTATCTGGCTCGATACGTTGACTACGATATAGAGTTTGCTGCCATAGATGGCCATATCGTTGGCTGTATCTCCCAGGCCGCGTCGGTTGATGCTGCGGAAGTAGTCGGTGTTCAGCTGATTGTTCTTGAAGGAATACAAAGCCAGCGAGCTGTTGTTCAGGTTGAAGAGTCCTTCGCTGAGGATGTAGAGTTCGGCTGTTCCGGTTTCGGTGGGTATACCGTCGTCGCCACCCGAAGGGGTATCGGTGTCTTCCAGGTCATCGCATGAGGCGAAGAGAAGTAGGAAGAGGAGGAAAAAGAAGGACACGCCTCCCATACCTCTCCGAAAGAGGGAGGAGGAATTGCTTCTGCCGTTATTGAATGAAGTTGTTTTCATATTGCTGTTTCTTTTGATAATTACTGATTCAATGTCTGGAGTATCTTTAGTATCTTACTTTCATCGTCACTCTCACTGACCGTCCCGGCATGGGAAAGTTCTTCACTATCTCGTAATTCTTGTCCAGTAAGTTCAGCACTTCCACTGTCAGGGATGTGTTTACGTTACGGATGCGCTGATCGCGGCTGACGGATACACTATGGTCGCTGTAACTGTCCAGCCGGTTTTCGCGGAGGTTCTGCCCCAGCATATAGCGCTTGCCCGAAAAGAGGAACGAGTAGGAGAGGTTCACCCACGGAGTCTCGATACCGGCTTGTCCCGATCCGGATACACGGGGAGTATAGGCGATTTGTTGCTTGTAGGTTTTTCCTCCCGGTTCAGTCATATCCAGTGCACGCTGATAAGTGTAGTTCCCCGAAAGGTTCACCCGTAGTTTCTCCCAGGGTTGCAGGCTGATGTTTCCGGCAATGTCTATTCCCTTGATGTCCACTTCGCCGAGGTTCACCATGCTCCATATAAAGAGGTTCTTGGTGGGGATGGCGATGATTTTGTCTTTCACCTTATTATAATAAGCATCTGCCGTGACGGATACGTAGGGGATCAGTTCATTGATCGATCGGCTGTACGTCAGTCCCAGGTTGTATTGTGTGGTGCTTTCCGGTTTCAGGTTCGTGTTGCCCACCTGCCCGTAGTACAGGTCGTTGAAGCTGGGCAAGCGGAAGATGTCTTTATAGAACAGGCGGATGCGGAACTCTTCGCCGGCAAAGGGCTTGAACGATGCGCTGACGTACGGAGAGAGTTTCCGCCGGTTGGCTGCGGCGCTGCCTTGGCGCACCTCTTCGTTGATGACCGTTGCCAGTACCGAGGCGGATGCGGTCAACCAGTCGTTAACGTATTTTCCGGCAAAGGCCGTCAACCACGAATAACGGGTAGGATATGCGAAATCTTTCAGGTTCGCGTTCAGCCGATTGATGCTCGCGTCTGTCGAAAGCGAAAAAGAGAGGTTGCTGAGCACCCGGTAGAGCGCCGAAGCCGAGAGGTAATACTCTTGCTGGTAATAACTGTTTTCCGTTTTGCCTTCCGAACCTTTATAGTCGGGGTCGAGGTAACGTTGGTAGCTCCAGTTCCATTTGGCCGAAGTCTGGAAGACCCATTGGCGGCTGAATTCTTTTTTGTATTGGCTTTGCACGAAGACATTCTTGTCCCAGAGGTGCTGTGAGGAGTAGTCGTAATAATAAGTCGTGGCATTGGGCAGTCCGCGGGACGACTGATAGTAATAGGCCTTTAGTCGCCATTGTTCCGTATCCGAAAAGTTACCGAACAATCCCGCTTCGGCACGGAGGTTTTTCACTTCCGTGTTTTTCCGTTTCTCACGGGAGGTCAGGTCATTGTCCTCGCCATAATGCAATGTGAAAGGATAATGACCATCGGCCGACATCCACTCGCCGTTGGCGGAGAGCACCCATTTGCGGCTCAGTTTCTGTTCGATCAGGAGAGACGGATTGACCAGTCCCCACGAACCCGTTTTGAACGAGGCGCTCAGGTTGGTACGCCGGTTGTCTTTGAATTGCGGTGTCAGCGTCTGTATGTTCAGTATCCCGGCGGAAGCGAAAAACCTTGCGGGCTGAAAGATATTATCACTCTGTCCGTTGCTGAGCGAGAGGCGGTCTACATTGTCCAGTGAGAAACGTCCGATGTCTATTTGCCCCGTCTGGCAGTCGCTGATCGTTATTCCGTCATATCCCACGGCGGTATGCTCGGCTCCGAGGCTTCGCAATGAAACGGTTTTCAGTCCGCCAATGCCGCCGTAGTCTTTCACCGTAACTCCGGCAAAGTGCTTCACGGCATCCGATACTTGCAATACGTTGAGGCTTTTGAGTTCTTCTTTAGAGAACACTTGGGTGGGAGCCATCGCTCTCACTTCGCGGGTGTGGTATGCTTCGGCAACGGTTACTTCGGGGATTGAATAAGTACGGGCGGTATCTACTTTCTGCTGTTGGGCGAAAAGTGAAACGGTAAGACCCTGGCAGCAACAGAAAGCAACACAGGCGTGTAGTAGCTTAGGCAATCTAAATATATTCATCTTTGTTTTTTGTTGTTAAAATGTCCGGACGAACTCACTTCGGCCGGACATACTAAATAAACTTGGCAGAGTTTATTATCATAACTTACTTTCTCTGAATCAGAGTGATGAATGAAATGACGGATGGAATAATTCCGGCTCATTAGACTCAACGCTTTTTCCTCGAAAGCAATGAAAAAGATGCACAGGCAGGTCTTCTGACTCGTTTCTGTTGATAAGCGCCTTCCCAGGAAAACGTTTCCCAGTGGCAAGTGGTGGTTGCTTACAACAATCTGATGTGAAACTTACAGCAGCGGGACTGTTCAGGATTTGCACCTGATTCCCTTTTAATTGCATCCCCGGTATACGGAGAATACAAACCAATGCACTGCAAAGATAAAAAGAATATTAGAAATAGCATAATAATTTGTGATTATTCGTTATGCATTGCGGAACGGACGGAGCAACATCGGACAGGTCATCCGGATAACGTCAGACGGCACATCGGAATGACTTAGATAGGCGATGCCATTTATCTTGATTCCGGAGGGTTATGATGGCAGAATGATGGTTAATCAGCCTTTTGACTGACACACTCTTTCTTTAAAACGGATGAACCGGAGGGAAAACAAGAGGAAAGCCGGTCTTTTCTGTTCCGAAAGCCGGGCTTTGGGTGGATTAGAGTCGGGGTTTTGCGGAAAAGAAGTAAGCATTCACTCCAAAAGACGGTTACATTTGCCCCGAAAGAAGTAAGCATTTTCCGAAAATGCTTACTTCTTTTTCAAATATCTCTATATGTTATGCTCCATTACATATATTGTTATGAAAACCGGGGCTTATAGCTCCGGATCTTGCTCCCGTTGCTCACCCGATATGATCGTTCCGGAAGTGTCGGAAAGAGATGGTTTCAAGGTTAAAACCTGCTTTATGGACAGAACACTTTCCGGTCTCTTTCTTTCGGTAAACAAAAGCGGGAAATTGCGGGCAAAGAGATAACCGGCAAATCGAATTGGAGACGTTTTTGAGAGGCATATCGTGCGTCGGGCCGAAAGAACGGAAAATAGAGAGGTCGGATTATCATTCTGCCAAAATGATAATCCGACCCTCTCCGCATCTTTGGGGCAAATGCTCCGCTCCGGTATGTTTTTCTTAACCGCGCTCTGCCAGATATTGCTCTACCTTTTGCAGGGTGGCGTCTTTCAACAATACGATTTTGTTCTTATCCAGTAAGTAGAGGGTGGGAATAGCCCTCAGGTCATACAGGTTTTTGTTTTTGATGACCAGCTCCTTATCATATCCGTTGGTCCATTCTTTCGCGAAATCGCCCCGGTGCTTTTTCCATTCATCCAGTTCTTCATCCGGATAGAGAGACAGCACCCTCAACTTCTTGCCGGCTATGAACCCGTTGATGACCGGAGAGCTTTTTAATCCCTCTATCATCTCCGCGCAAGCGTGGCATCCGGGGTTGTTGATAAACAGCAGTGTGTATTCCGCCGGGAACTGATGAAGCGTACCCTTTGCGCCCGAATCCAGTGTATAGGTGAAGTTGAGGGCTTTTGTGCCCAACCGGTTCTTTTGCGCCAGTTCCAGCCGCGCCTGCGGGCGTATCTTTTCCGTTTCATTCAGGGTAGGGGAGGCAATCAAGGTTTCCAGCACGGGGATGTAAAGCTCTTCGTTACGCATGGGTGAGTTAGGGTCGTAGAGGTATTTATCGGCCAATTCTGCAAAGAAGTCCAGCATTCTTTTGTTTTTCTCCGCCCGGTTGAAAGTCTCTTTCATAGCAGTTTGTGCGACAGGTAGGGAAATGTGTTCCAGTAGGTCGCAATAATCCACCCAAGCCTGTTCGGCAACTTCGATCTGACTGATGTAGGTGGTATCTGAAAAGTCGAAACGATCCCAATAGTGCTTCACCATATAGTCTGCACGCTGTTCTACGGTATTCAGTACTACAGGTATTTCGGGTAATTTGAAAATTTTAAGCGTATCTTGCTTCTCGGACTGCTCTTGGCTGGAGACAGAACCGCTTTTACAGGCACTAAGTGCCAATAACAAGGCAAATGAAAGGTATTTTACATTGCTTATCATAATCTTTTGTTTTGATATGGGACAAAGATAGTATTTTTATTCTATATTTGTACTTAATCATGAAAACGTTGGACACACAACAAGCAAATTGAACATGAAGAATAAAAAAGGACAATCAACTACAGAGGCAATCTTTAGAGGAATACAGTCGGGAAAAGTATTAGAGCTTTTTGACAAACTACAATATCAGATCGCAATTCATGGCGAACTGACCTATAGTGATCCTTGGGGAGAAGTACATCTGTTCAGGGATCAAATTGAAAGGACGAAACGTGACTCGGATTCACCAACAGCGATAGGGCGCTATCCGTTTGCCGATGTATGGATACGATTCTACGAGACGGAAGTGAAGGATTATTCACTTCTGTTAGAGATGTGTCTTGTGGCATCCCATTCGCAGACTTGTGTCTGGCGTAAAGGTTTCGGTACGTTGCTCGATAAGTTATACGGAAAAATACCTTTGGTAGAGTATGAACAGGCATTGAGGCGTCTTGCGCACCCTTATGCCTTGAGTGAAATTCTCTGGGCCTTGGAGTGGGATTATCGTGACCAGGAGGTGTATCTGAAGTACTCACATTACATTCTGCTCCACCTGCTTCCATTGCTTACCCCCCGGAATATCACCTTCCTGTACAGTGTGCGTGAGTGGTTTGGCTCTACCAATGATCATCGTGTCGTGCTTGTTCATTGTTATTGGATAGACTGCTGGCTGAAACACCCGAAGCGTTTACTGACCGATGATGAATTTACGGCCGATTTCAAGATACGCTACGAACTGTATCGTTTGTGTAACTTCTTATCTTATAAGGAAGAACCTTATCCGCTTGAATTTCCTATTCGTGCAGTCGACTTCGGAAGAGCCTATCAAAGAGGAATATTGTCTGAAGATATGTTGATTGTTGAACTGATGGATCGTCCGATTTCGCCTGCTTTGATAGGAGAGTCTGTGGGCTTTTTTTATAAAAAAAATCAAAAGGAGAAACGACAATATACCGATTGCCGGGATTATGATTTCAGTGGTTTTAAGAAAGTGTTGGAAAAAGTGACAGAGCGTATCCTCGAGATAGAGTTAGAAAGGGGAGAAGCCCGTACTGAGGTCACTTCGTTGGCTCAGAAACTGGACGGCGTGTTCGGGGCCGAAGTAATGATTCGCTTGTTGAGTCTTATGGGGAAGGAAAAGTTCGTACGGCTCGATAAGTGGTATTACGACACTAGTGAAACCCGTATAGGTATGTTCTGTTATTTGATGTTGCATTGCGCTCCTTTGCCGACAGATACGTCGGACTGGTTGAAGATGCTTGTCGAACGTGCCGGTATCACTCCGAAACGCCTGATGGAGATGGCTGTATATTCTCCCCGTTGGCTGGAGATGGTAGAAGAAGCTACCGGATGGAAGGGGCTGACTTGTGCGGCAAATTTGTTCTATGCTTACACAAGGGAGTGCTACCATGATGTAGATGAGACAAGAATTAATCCTTATACTATTCTGTCGCCTCTGGAGATCTCTATGGGAGTGGTGGATACGGCTTGGTTTTGGACGGCATACAATACACTGGGGCGCGAACGTTACGAAAAAGTTTTTGCGGCATCCAAGGCAGTTACGGGGTCCTCCGGTGTGTATAGCCGATTCCGGAAGTATACAGATGCGCTTGTCGGAAAGTATACGATAGCGCAATTGGAAAGTTTGGTGATGGACAACCGGAATAAAGATTGGGTACGTGCCTATCCGCTTGCTCCATTTGCCGGAAAAGCGCGGAAGA
This sequence comes from Bacteroides fragilis, assembly GCF_019583405.1. GTDB lineage: Bacteria > Bacteroidota > Bacteroidia > Bacteroidales > Bacteroidaceae > Bacteroides > Bacteroides fragilis_B. The sequence goes on from NZ_SZUU01000009.1 coordinate 33,201, forward strand.
AAGAAGTAGATGCACGACTTCGTTTCCTCAAGGCCTTCTGGATAAGCAGTGATAGCCTGTCCGGACGCCACTCTACCGAAAAGGAGGCCGTACAGGTGGCTATAGATAATCTTACCGGAAATTCCGGTCTGAAGAATCTGGATACTAAGTGGTTTAAAGAGAGAGTTTGGTGAGGACTCTACTTTTCTTTGGCCAGTGTAAATACAAATTCCAAGCCGCCCCCTTGGCTGTTCTTGGCCGATATGCTTCCTCCGTGGATGATAACGGCATTCTTGACAATGGCCAAACCTAACCCTGTGCCTCCCAATTTGCGGGAGCGCCCTTTGTCCACCCGATAAAAGCGTTCGAAAAGACGGTTCAAATGTTCGGGCGATACGCCTATGCCTGTGTCAGCAAAGCTGAAGTAATAGAATTTCTCGTCTTCACGGAAACAGTTGATATGAATTTGGATATTGTTTCCGGCATAAGCGATGGCGTTGTCCATCAAGTTGCGGAAAATGGAATAGAGCAGCGAGTAATTGCCCCGTATCTGAATCTCCTTTTTCAGTGAATTGACTACCGTGATGTGTCTCTCTTCCAGTTCCAGAGATACTTCGTTCACAATATTAGTTACCAGAACATTGATGTCTATCTTTTCCATATCGATCATGTTGGCGGCTTCGTCCATACGCGTCAGTACGGAGATATCACGTAGTAGCCGGCTCAGGCGGTTGCTCTGTGCGTAACAGCGTTCAAGGAATACATTCATTTTTTCCCTCGGGATGTTTTCATTGTTGACAATAGTTTCCAGATAACCTTGGATGCTGCTGACCGGGGTTTTCAATTCATGCGCAATGTTTTGTGTCAATTGTCGTTTCAAGCGGATCTGCTCTTCTTCCTGAGTGACATCGTTAATGCTGATTTCAAAGCTCATATCCTGGAAGATGATGCACTCTACGATAAAAGTTTTTCCGTTTTTATTGATGGTGATAGACATTCGTTTCTCTTCCTTGCCGACAGGTCGTTTGGGAGCTTTGTTAATGAAGTCCGTTATCTCTTTGAGTTCGCTGATGTTGAATACTTCTTCTGCCGTTTCCAGGTTTGAGTCCGATATCAGATTGCTGTATTGGGTAAACAAGTTGTTTACCAGAATCTCTTTTTTGTCTTTATTGAATACTCCCAGTCCTTCGTGAGAAATTTGCAGGTGTGTGATCAATTTCTCTCTTTCGATATAAAGCGCCTCTTTCGTTTCGTGGAGACGTTTGTATATCTGGATGATGTGTTGCGAAATCTCACCCAGTTCATTATGTGGGAAGGCCGATTGCATTGCCATTTCGATGGGTTCATTGCGGTCGGCGCGCATGGCGAATTCGCGGAGCTGGCTGATGGAAGTACCCAGCTTGTTGGTAAACTTATAGAAGATGATCATCAGCAACAGGGTGACGATAACGGTGAACCAGATGTAATGTGGGTCTGCTTTCAGGTTATTGATCAGGCTGACACTGTAGGGCAGAGCCGAGCGGATGATGTAGTCCTTATATAAGGTGGCGGAGTAGAAATAGGGGACTCCGGTTGTTTCGGAGGTGCGACGTACATCGAAGCCGACCCCATTGTGCAGGGCTTTTTGTACCTCTTCCCGGTCGAGGTGATTGCCCAACTGCTCCACATTCTGTTCCTGACTGTCGAAAAGCACTTTTCCATCGAGGTTTACTACAGTAATACGCAAATCTTTCAATGCGTTATGTTGCAAGTAATCGGAGATCACTTCAGTCATATCCTGTGGGTGATCGTGCAACTTTTCATACAGCAGATTATTGCAATCCTGTAACTGTATATTCAATAACTCTACTTTATACTCTTTCTCCCGCTGATACTGATAAGCCATGAAGCAAGCGGCAAATACCAAAAACAGGGAAATGACCGAAAGGAATAACTTCCGGCTAAAAGAGAGAAAGTGCTTTTGGGTGACAGGTAGGTTCATATATGTAATGTTTTTGAGTATTATTCACCACAGAGGACACAGAGGGCACAGAGTTTTAATCTCTTGTTTATATGGATGTTTAAGAGAAAGATATTCTCTGTGTCCTCTGTGGTGAATCGTATTCGTTTCTATTCCGTTTCGAAGCAATAACCGTATCCCAGACGAGTGACGATACGTTTGCCATAGATGCCGATTTTTTTCCGTAACCGGGTGATGTTGACGTCTATGGTACGGTCAAGTACATAGACCTCATCGCTCCAGATCCGGCTCAGAATATCTTCGCGCGAGAAAACACGTCCTTTGTTCTGTAGCAACAAGAAGAGGATTTCAAATTCCTTTTTGGTTAGCGCCACTTCTTCACCATCGATGCTCACTTTCTTTTTGGTAATATCGATCACCAGAGACTGGTAGCAGAGTTGTTCGGGTGCTTTTTCCGTATCCGAAGTAGCAGTGCGCCGGAGCACAGCCTTCACGCGGGCAATGACCTCACGCAGGGAGAAAGGTTTTGAAATATAGTCGTCCGCTCCCAGGTTGAATCCGGTGACGGTGTCATTTTCCGTATCTTTGGCAGTGATGAATATAATGGGAACCTGTGCTGTCTTTTTATCTTTTTTCAGCAGATTGGCCATTTTGAATCCGGAAATTTCCCCCATCATGACGTCCAATAACAGCAGGTGATAGCTGCTGATATTCATTTTCAGGGCTTCTTCTGCAGAGTTGGCAGTATCTACTTCGTACCCTTCGTTCTCAAGATTGAACTTCAGAATCTCACAGAGGTCTTCTTCATCGTCGACCACTAAAATACGGTAATCGTTCATTGTATTCTTTGTTAATGTAATACTACAAAGTTAAACTTTATTTCTTTTCTTCTGCAAAGATGGAGGCTTTTTGTTACGAGGGGATGAAACACGTATTACGATTCGATTACATTTCCGAGATTCGGGAGACACTTTATCAACAAAAATGTTGTATCTTTGTTCTGTCAATAAATTGAAATATCAAAATGATTAAGATAGATTTCAAGCAACGCAAACGTGAGGTGCTTTGGACGGTTGTCGCTTTGTTCTTTATAGCTATAGGAGTGTCTGTGTTTAAGTTCTCTTCCGCAACTTCCGGTTTTGAGATAACTGACGAGCTGGGAGGGAATATTTTTCCTTCTGCTATCCTCTCGGTTGCTACGACCGACGCCCAGGTTATTCAACCGGCTGACTCCGTATATCTGGGCAATCCTAAATCGTGCATAGCCATAAAAATAAAGTCACGTTCTGCTTATAGCCGTGTGCGGATCGATGTTGCGGAAACCCCATTCTTTTCACGTTCGGTGTCGGAGTTCGTGCTCAATAAGCCTCGTACGGAATATACCATTTATCCCGATATCATTTGGAACTACGAAGCGTTGAAAAACAATAACCAGGCGGAACCCATCAGTGTGGCCGTTACGGTAGAAATGAACGGAGAAGATCTGGGACAGCGTGTACGCACTTTTTCTGTACGGAGTGTCAACGAGTGTCTGTTGGGGTATGTGACTAATGGTACAAAATTCCACGATACGGGGATTTTCTTTGCCGCATATGTCAACGAAGAGAATCCGATGATCGACCAGTTGCTTCGCGAAGCATTGAACACACGGATAGTCAATCGCTTTCTGGGCTATCAGAATCCGGCTCCCGGAGCTGTAGATAAACAGGTATATGCATTATGGAATGTTTTGCAGAAACGTAAATTCCGTTACAGTTCGGTGTCCAACACCAGCCTGTCCAGCAATGTGGTCTATTCTCAGCGTGTACGTACGTTTGATGACGCATTGGAGTCATCGCAGATTAACTGTGTGGACGGTAGTGTCCTGTTTGCTTCCTTGCTCCGTGCCATCAATATCGAACCGATTCTGGTACGTACTCCCGGTCACATGTTTGTGGGGTACTATACCGACAATTCACATAAGGATATGAATTTTCTGGAAACAACGATGATAGGTGATGTCGATCTGGACGACTTTTTCCCCGATGAACAACTGGATTCCACTATGGTAGGTAAGTCACAGAATCAAATGTCCCTGCTCACCTTTGAGAAGTCGAAACAGTATGCCAATAAGAAGTATAAGGAAAACGAGAAAGGTATTCATTCCGGCAAGCTGAACTATATGTTCCTGGAGATTTCGAAAGATGTACGCCGGAAGATACAGCCGATAGGAAAGTGACCTGAAGACGCCAAAGTAAAACGAAGGCGGGGACTTACTTAAAAAACGATTCGTACAGCTCGTAGCTAAATAATCCTAATAAAACTCTAATATATAGATTCGTTTCATGTCTTTGTTGTACTTTTGCCGTTCAATATTTGGATGTATTCCAAACACACGTTAGAATGAAACGAAGAAACTATTTCATATTCAGCTGTTTGATGCTGATGGCTCCTGCGACTGTGCAGGCGCAATTTGACAAAGGCCTAAACTATAAGATTGAAACCAGTGCAACTGTAAGTGGTGGGCACAACACGCCTTTTTGGCTCGTGGCAAATAAGCACGGGCTTTCGTCTATTCGAAAAAACAATGCTTATTTGGATGCGGGTATCTTTCGGGATTTGGAGAAGGATAAAAAGTTCTCTTATGCCTTTGGGTTGGAAATGGTGGGTGCAAGTCGCTTCACTTCTAAATTCTTCATCCAACAGGCTTATGTGGATTTGCGTTATCGGGGGATGGAAATAAGTGTCGGCAGTAAGGAGCGTGGCAACGAAATGAAAAATGATCAGTTGAGCTCCGGTAGTATGACTTTTTCTACCAATGCCCGTCCCATTCCACAAGTTCGGGTTTCTATACCCGAGTATATTCCTTTTCCGTGGACCAAAAACTGGTTGCATATCAAGGGACACGTAGCTTATGGGATGTTTACGGATGAAAAATTCCAGGAGCGTTTCACTGCCGGGCGTTCTAAATACACGAAAGAGACTCTGTTTCATTCGAAAGCAGCTTTCCTGAAGGTAGAGAATCTGCAGAAGTCACCTGTTTCGGTGGAATTGGGTATCGAGATGGCAGCTCAGTTTGGAGGCGATTGCTATTATCCGGACGGGACGGTGTTGCGTACACCGGACAGTTGGAAAGACTTTTTCCGTATTTTCTTTCCAAGCAACGGAGACAGTGGGGCTTCGGAGAGTGACCAGATAAATATTCTGGGAAATCACGTCGGAAGTTACAGTGCCGCTGTGGGGTATCATTTTCCGACCTGGAAAATAAAGGCTTACTGGGAGCACTTTTTTGAGGACCGCTCGGGAATGACACTGACTTATGGCATGTGGAGAGATTGCCTGACCGGATTGGAGGTGACGTTGCCGGAGAATCCTTTTGTGAAAACGATTGTCGGAGAGTTTTTGTATACGAAGCACCAATCGGGAGCTTTCCATTACTTTGCTACTCCGGCCATTGATCATTCGTTTACCGGAGCCGATAATTATTACAATAATTCGCAGTATGCCGGTTGGGAACATTGGGGACAGGGTATTGGTAATCCGTTGGTTACCTCACCTATATATAATAAGGATGGAAACCTGGCTTTTGAGAGTAACCGTGTGAAAGGATTCCATATCGGTTTGAATGGCAGTCCTACCTCAGAGATAGATTACCGCATTCTGGTAAGTGTTGCTAAGCACTGGGGAACTTACGGTAGTCCGTACCGGAATATCAGAAGAAACCAGAACGGATTGTTGGAGGTGACTTATAAACCCGAACAGATTCGGGGATGGAGTTTCACGCTGGCCGGTGCGGTAGACCGTGGCAATATGTTAGGAGAAAGTTGGGGCGGTATGCTCACCATTCGTAAAACAGGTTTAATTGGTAAGAAGAAATGAAAAAAGGAATCCTATTGTTGTTTGTCGTCCTGATCGGTTTCACGTCGTGTGGAAAGAAATTCGGGCATCGCTATCTGGATGGAATGTGGCAGATGCAACGTATAGAATATAAAGATGGTAATATCGATACTCCACTGGACACTTATTTCAGTTTTCAGATGGATATCATCCACTTGAGGAAGTTGGGTAATAGTGAGTTCTTTGGAAAATATGTCTACGAGAACGACTCCATGCACATACAAGTACTCGACGCTACGGCGGAACAGATGAAAGTTTTCGGCATGGATGGCCGGGTACAGGACTTTGCCGTAGAGAAGCTGAATAGTAACAAATTGGTTCTTCAGTCGGACTATGCCCGGTTGGAATTCAGAAAATATTGAGGACGCTAAAAAGCTGTCTTCATTCATAGATGATGATTGGAACAGCCGGTTCGTGAGAATCGGCTGTTTTTTTATGCTATTTTTTGCATATCAGCGATGGGATTGTTACTTTTGTAAGGTTATCAACATTCAGAAAGCAATATGATACAAGGTAAGAAATTTATCTCCCCGGGGACATGGTTCTCAATGATATATCCGTCAGACTGGAGCGAATTTGAAGACGGCGAAGGCTCCTTCCTTTTTTATAATCCCGAACATTGGACGGGTAATTTCCGTATATCAGCCTATAAAGAAGATGCTGCCGCACCGGGCGGTATGAATTATGGAAAGGATTCCGTCCGTCAGGAACTGAAAGAAAACCCTTCGGCCTCCTTGGTGAAGGTGGGACATCTGGAATGTGCCTACAGCAAGGAGATGTTTGAGGAAGAGGGTACCTATTACACCAGCCATCTTTGGGTGACAGGCATTGACAATGTTGCCTTCGAATGTTCGTTTACCGTACCGAAAGGAGAACATGTGGATGAGGCGGAAAAGATTATATCCAGCCTTGAGATCCGTAAAGACGGACAAAAGTATCCTGCGGAAATCATTCCTATTCGCCTTTCTGAGATCTATCAGGTGAACGAGGCCTACGAGTGGGTGACAGATACGGTGAAAACGCAATTGAAAAAAGACTTTCAGGGACTGGAAGAAGACCTGCAAAAGATACAGGATGTGATTGACAGTGGCGTTCTCTCTCCTAAGAAAAAAGAACCCTGGCTGGCGTTCGGTATCGCCATCTGTACGATTCTGGCTAATGAAGTGGAGGGTATGGAATGGATGACGCTGGTTGACGGTAACCGTGAAGTGCCGGTGTTGCGGTATGAAGGTTCGGAACAGTTGATTGATCCGATGAAATTACTGTGGAGCCGGGTGAAAGCCGGAGAAGCCTGCGAAGTGGCAGAGGCATATAAGCAGGCACTGATACACTAACCACCTATTATCACATTCGATTATTATGACCCCTTATTTACAAGTAGATAATCTTACCAAATCTTTTGGCGATTTGGTTCTTTTCGAAAATATTTCCTTCGGTATTGCCGAAGGCCAGCGTATCGGCTTGATCGCTAAAAACGGTACGGGTAAAACCACCTTATTAAATATACTCTCCGGAAAGGAAGGATATGATAGCGGCAATATTGTGTTCCGCCGTGACCTTCGAGTTGATTATTTGGAGCAAGATCCGCAATATCCCGAAGAATTGACTGTGTTGGAAGCCTGTTTTCACCATGGTAACAGTACCGTAGAGCTGATAAAGGAGTACGAACGGTGCATGGAAACCGAAGGACATCCGGGACTGGATGACCTGCTGGTACGTATGGACCATGAAAAGGCTTGGGAGTATGAACAGAAGGCTAAACAGATACTTTCGCAACTCAAGATACGGAACTTTGACCAACAGGTGAAGCATCTCTCCGGAGGACAGCTTAAGCGGGTAGCTTTGGCCAATGCTTTGATTACCGAACCGGATTTGCTGATTTTGGACGAGCCTACCAATCATCTGGATCTCGACATGACCGAATGGCTGGAAGAGTATCTTCGCCGTACGAACCTCAGTCTGCTGATGGTGACGCATGACCGTTACTTTCTCGACCGTGTCTGTTCCGAAATCATCGAGATAGACAACCGTCAGGTTTATCAATACAAAGGAAATTACAGTTATTATCTGGAGAAACGCCAGGAACGTATTGAAGCGAAATCGGTTGAGATAGAGCGTGCGAACAATTTATATCGTACTGAGTTGGACTGGATGCGTCGTATGCCTCAGGCACGCGGACACAAAGCCCGGTATCGCGAAGATGCTTTTTATGAACTGGAGAAAGTTGCCAAACAACGATTTAACAATGACAATGTGAAGCTGGAAGTGAAAGCTTCTTATATTGGCAGCAAGATATTCGAGGCTGATCATCTCTATAAGAGTTTTGGCGACCTGAAGATATTGGAAGATTTCTCTTACATCTTCGCCCGTTATGAAAAGATGGGAATTGTGGGGAATAACGGTACGGGGAAGTCTACTTTTATAAAAATATTGATGGGACAGGTGCAGCCTGACAGTGGTACACTGGATATTGGAGAGACCGTACGTTTCGGATACTACTCGCAGGACGGATTACAGTTTGACGAGCAGATGAAAGTCATTGACGTTGTGCAGGATATCGCTGAGGTCATTGAGTTGGGTAACGGCAAGAAGCTGACGGCTTCCCAGTTTCTGCAACACTTCTTATTTACTCCCGAAACTCAACATAGTTATGTATACAAATTGAGTGGGGGAGAACGCCGTCGACTTTATCTCTGTACCGTGCTGATGCGTAACCCGAACTTCCTGGTACTTGACGAGCCCACGAATGACCTCGATATTATTACCTTGAATGTGTTGGAGGAATATTTGCAGAACTTCAAGGGATGTGTCATTGTCGTTTCGCACGACCGCTACTTTATGGATAAAGTGGTCGACCACTTGTTGGTATTCAACGGACAGGGAGATATTCGTGACTTTCCCGGTAATTACAGCGATTATCGTGACTGGAAAGAAGCCAAATCCCAAAAGGAGAAGGAGGCGGAGAAACCACAGGAAGAAAAAACAGCCCGTGTCCGCCTGAACGAGAAGCGCAAGATGAGTTTCAAGGAGAAACGGGAATTCGAACAACTGGAAAAGGAAATAGCTGAGCTGGAAACAGAGAAACTGCAGATAGAAGAACTGCTCTGCAGTGGTACGCTTTCGGTGGACGAACTGACAGAGAAATCGAAGCGATTGCCCGAGGTAAACGATCTGATAGACGAGAAAACCATGCGTTGGCTTGAACTTAGCGAAATAGAATCATGAACCTGACCAATTATCATAGTCATACCCTCTATTGTGACGGCCGTGCCGGCATGGAGGATTTTATCCGTTTTGCCATCAGCCGAGGGTTTACGTCCTATGGTATTTCTTCACACGCCCCACTGCCGTTTCCGACTCATTGGACGATGGAGTGGGATCGTATGGACGACTATCTGGATGAATTTACCCGGATGAAAGAGAAATATGCTTCGGAAATCGAACTGGCTGTCGGGCTGGAAATAGATTACCTGAACGAAGACAGTAATCCTTCCGTCCGGCGTTTCCAGGAGTTGCCGCTCGACTACCGTATCGGTTCGGTACATCTGCTTTACAATGACCGGGATGAAGTAGTGGATATCGATGTATGTGCAGAGGTGTTCCGGGATATCGTCGATCAGCATTTCGGCGGTGACCTCGACCGTGTGATTCATCTGTATTATGACCGTCTGTTACGAATGGTGGAATTGGGAGGATTTGATATCTTAGGACATGCCGATAAGATGCATCACAATGCCGCCTTCTACCGTCCCGGTCTGTTGGACGAGCCTTGGTACGATGCATTGATACACGACTATTTCTCTGCTGTTGCAGCTAAAGGATATATTGTAGAGATCAATACAAAAGCTTTGCATCACTTGAATACTTTCTTTCCGAACGAACGGTATTTCCCGTTGCTTAAGAAGTTGGGAGTTCGTGTGCAGGTGAACAGTGATTCGCATTATCCCGAACGGATCAATAGCGGACGTCCCGAGGCATTGGCTGCTTTGCAGAAAGCAGGCTTTGAAACAGTGACCGAATGGCACGGGGGGAAATGGATAGAGATGCCACTTTAAACCAATATATCATGAAACACAAAAACTTATTGTTAGCTTTGCCGTTTGCTTTCTTTGTATTTGCCGGCATATCATTGTCCTCTTGTAAAGACACTCCTGTCCGTAAACTTTATAAAAGTGATATAGACTGGAAACTTACCTGGCAGGACGAGTTCGATAAAAACGGTGCACCCGATCCCGAGAAATGGGTGTTCTCTCCCTGGCATCCTTTTTGCCGGGATAATAACTTTGTTACGTTAGTAAAGGGCGGTAAATTGATTCTGCGTGCTTTGCCCAATAACGATCCGAATGATACGATCCGCTACATGGCTGGTTGTGTTGAGACTTTGGGCAAAAAAGACTTCTTGTACGGACGCTTTGAAGTGTGTGCCAAACTGGGTAGTGCTAAAGGTTCCTGGCCTGCTATCTGGCTTAAGCCTACTGACTCTACAACGTATGGTGCGTGGCCTAAATGTGGAGAGATCGATATAATGGAACAACTGAACAAAGATACGTTTGTCTATCATACCATGCATACCGAATATATCAAAGTGTTAGGACATAAAACAGATCCGGACTATTATACTACTGCATCCTACAATCCGCATGAATTTAATGTGTTTGGGATGGAATGGACACCGGATAAAATTGATATGTTCATCAATGATTCACTCACTTTCAGTTATCCCCGCATTAAAGAGGAGGGGGCTGTGCAGTGGCCATTCGATGTTCCTTTCTTCTTACTGCTCAACCAGGTACTCGGAGGATGGGCCGGAGAGATAGACGACGCGGAGCTTCCCGTACAGATGGAGGTTGACTGGGTGAGATATTACGAATTGCCTGAAAATATGAAATAGTCGGAAGGTAGATTTTTAGATCTCTCCTTTGGGAAAAACAGCTTGGGAAACCGGGGCACCGTCTGCACGATAAAGATAGGCTCCCGGTTTTTTTATAGGTATTCTTTTTCCGTTATACAGTTTGAGAGTCATTGGCTGCCAAACAGCGACGTAGTACATTTCGTCGATAAATGCCACCTGTGCCTTTTCGTCATTTTGCAATACCTGTACTTTTGAAATATCGAATGCAGCCGTCTTCTCCTGAGTGGAAGCCGGGAGCACCAAATACCGGTAAGTGGCAGGGATACCTGACGGATGTTTGATGTAAATAGAGAAAATTTCATCTTCCAACATCCGGGGAGCGTACATTCCCATGAAGTCGTGCCACTGTCCTTTCTTCTTTTCTGCCAGTGCCAGGCAAAGTTCGTCCTGCAGAAGGATATATCCGGTGTTGTCGTGGAAATAACGGCGGTTTTCTTCCGTCCATATTTCACCATTCTTGAACCGTTGATCGATGGAGGTGATAAGTGTGGCAGTGCTGTCTGCATGGATATCACTTCCCAAGCACAGGATAAATTCATTGGTGAATATCCATACTTTGTTTGCGGATAGCCCGTTACGGTTCAAGTGCATGGCGGTGATTCCCTGTTTTCCGTTTGTTGCTCCACCTGTGAAATTGGTTTTGTTGCGTGAATTCGGTCCGTTGTCTATCGGGATGGGAGCATTGCTTTCATAGGTTGTGATACCGGGTATCCGGCGCCAGTTCCAGAAAGGGAAAATATTGTGGTATTCATCTCCTCGAATATACGTATAGACAGCTCCGTCTGCCATGTAATATCCCTTCAGGTTATCCTCATTTACCAGTTCCGTACCAATTACCCGGCTGGATGCCATGCGTAAAGATGCCATCCAGTCAGAGGTACGGTGAATGGTCAAGTCGGAATCTTTGAAGAACTTATTTCCTGTGAAATCGTTTTCTGCATCCGGATGTAGGAAGTTACGGGCTATAAATGCCTCTATTTCCTGTGTCTGTTGTTCATTGCTTCCCTTCATCAGTGAGCAGGCTGCGAAGAGCAGGTTGAATGATTTGTGAAGATCGGCGCTGTGGAAGAGTTGCCGGTTCAATCCGTTTACGTCCCAATGACCTTTCCATACAATCCATTGATACCCTTTCAGAAGAAGGGATACAAGGATATCCTGTTGCTCTTGGCTGAATGCAAGAGGGGTGCCGGCAAACAGTTCGGAATAAAAACTCATGTTGCAGAGGAAAGAAAGTCCGTAATTGCCGAACTGTTGTTGGGGACCATGCTGATGGAAACTCCAGTCCGGCTGAATACCCTCTTTCTGTCCCAATACGATTTCCGAGCCAATGTTTTCCCGTGCCTCTTTTACCAGTTGGGAGTCATTCAAGAGTAAGCCCCGGATCAGTACGTTGCCTGCCAGCCATACTTTGTTCTGTCCTGTCATGCCAAAATGGGATTGTTCCATCACCCGCACGGCTTCCTGCTTTTCTTTTTCCGTCATTTCTGCTTCGAAAAGGAGGAAAGCCGGTCCCAAGGTGCGGGGAATACCTATTTGATTATACCACCAGTTTTTGCAGGCCAGTTTTTTGGTGAACCAGTAATTCATGGCTTGGTGAATAATGCTGGTCACGGCTGAAATCTCCTGTGCGGAAGCATTCTCTTTTTCGCGGGCATAATATTTGGTTAGTTTCAGTATCCGTTCTGCGTGTTGTTTCGGTTCCCATCCCGAACGTTTGGTATCAACATAGTTGATGTCCGGCCATGAACCGTCTCCCCGTATCGTACTGATCAGTCGGTGTATCTCTTCCCGGTGGATAGGGTAAAGTTGTTGAAGTTCGATAACGTTCTGGTCAGATACCTCTTTTTCGGGAGGAATTTTAGATAATAGTTGTAAGAAAGGTTGTTTGCTCTCATCCAGTCCGATAACCGACCGGATATAATTCTGCTTGATAAGTTCGCTTTCTTTGCCTGTTTGTGCAGTAAGATGAGAAAGGAAAGTACAGATAAACAGTACTGACAGGAAGATTCTTTTCATATATCGTGTGTCTTTCATTGCATGTGTTAAATTAGGCCTTGACGGGAGGAATGCGTCAATATTCTTTCCACTATGGAGAACACAGGATAACACAGATTGTCTGTGTTGGTAACCAATGATCTGAAATTCTCTCCGTGTCACTCTGTATTCTCTGTGGTGAGTTCTGACTTTACCTCTGTTAAGCTGTGAGTGGATTTATTCCGTGCGTTTACAGGAGTTTGCCTGTAAGAATTCGTTCAATGCATCTTCATAATTGCCTTGTAGCAAAATGTGATGGTTTCCGAGTGGATTCTTCAGGAAATAATCAGCCGGTGCATTCATTTTTATACGTACTTGTGTACGGCACATATTGATGTAATTGGTGTTTTCGGTCAGAGTTCCGGTAGAAAGGTAATATTCGTCCAGACATTCTCCACCACATTTCACGATAGTGACATCTCCGGTCGGCAGCAGTCCCTGAATACCAATACCGCTTTCCGTTTCAAAATGGCTACGGATGATATAACGTTCGGTTTGTTTCATTCCGATCGTGCAATGTGCCAGTATTATTTCGTTGTTCCGGGCGTTAATCATCGAGGGGTTTGCCATGAAGCCCACTTTCCCGGTCAGTGCTTTAGCAGCGAGTAATGTAAATACAGATTGCAAATCCCCTTCACATCCGGCAATGATCCCTTCGTCGTTCAGCATGGCAAGAGCCAGGCAACCGGTAGTACCGGTGCGCTCTATCAGTTTGAAACAACTCAGGGTTACGGCACTTAGTTTTTCTTCTTTACAAATTCGCTTGACGGCCCGGTAAAGGCGCATTGCTTTAATCATATCTTCGGGAGTTCCTTCGCGGCATGCCAAGGCTTGAGAAGCAACTGCGGCGCATGAGGCACCGACTTCATTGTCTGTAATACGATCGTATACGTCATAAATTCGTTCCAACGGGATGTCCAGATACTCAATTCCCCAACGCCGCTTTGCGAGCAGATAATCCACGTTGCTTGCGATCAGCCACGAGGAAGGAGCACCGATCACTCCGATGCGAAGGCCTGCTAATGAACGTTGTGCTTTGAAATTGGTATAAAGTACCTGAATTCGTTGAACGATACTCATAAAGTCCCCATGGAGGATTTCACTCTTCATACCTCGGCCACGTAACCAAGAGGAGATTTCCAGTGCCGCAGCCAGGGAGTTTTGCATTCCGTCTGCCAGTATAATGGCAGGCCGGGGAAGCGATTCGAAGCATTGCATTACCAGCCTTTCGACCCCTCCGGTAGCAATGAAAATGATACTGAATTCATCTTTTGGCAATCGGTCGATGTCCCGGTAATCCATGAACTTCACGGTGAAATATTTTTCCAGTTCACTGAGAATCGCTTCGTGTGAACTACGTACAGTGGCTTGCTTATGCAGAATCGATGCAAATGTGATCAGGTTTATGGTCATTATGTTATCGTTTTAGGTTTGTAGTTATACAAATGTATCGTTTTCTGTTGATATTACCACAACGTTTTTACCCTTGATAAGGTTTTTAAAGTTTTTATGTCTTTGTGTCCGATTTATTGTGTACATTTGCCGCTCATATTTATTAATTGACCATTTATAATTCAAGATTATGCCAACCATATCGATTCGCGGAACAGAGATGCCTGCATCTCCTATCAGAAAGCTGGCTCCCTTGGCAGATGCTGCCAAACAGCGGGGAATCCATGTATTTCACCTGAACATCGGACAGCCAGACCTGCCCACTCCTCAGGCCGCGATTGACGCGATACGCAACATCGACCGCAAGGTGCTTGAATATAGCCCCAGTGCCGGTTATCGTAGCTATCGCGAGAAATTAGTAGGATATTACGAGAAATTCAATATCAACCTGACAGCAGATGATATAATTATTACTACCGGAGGTTCCGAAGCCGTGCTTTTCTCATTCATGTCGTGTCTTAATCCGGGAGACGAGATCATTGTTCCCGAACCAGCTTACGCCAACTATATGGCTTTTGCCATTTCGGCCGGAGCTAAAATACGCACCATTGCTACGACAATCGAAGAAGGTTTCTCGCTTCCGAAAGTAGAGAAATTTGAAGAGTTGATCAACGAACGTACTAAGGGTATCTTGATCTGCAATCCGAATAATCCGACTGGCTATCTGTATACCCGACGTGAGATGAATCAGATCCGTGACCTGGTGAAGAAGTATGATCTTTTCCTTTTCTCCGATGAAGTGTATCGTGAGTTTATCTATACCGGTTCCCCTTATATTTCGGCTTGCCATCTGGAAGGAATTGAAAATAACGTAGTGCTGATTGACTCTGTTTCCAAGCGTTATTCAGAATGTGGTATCCGCATCGGTGCCTTGATAACCAAGAATAAAGAAGTGCGTGATGCAGTGATGAAGTTCTGTCAGGCACGTTTGAGTCCTCCGCTGATCGGACAGATTGCTGCCGAAGCTTCACTGGATGCTCCCGAAGAGTACTCACGCGAAACTTATGACGAATACGTTGAGCGCCGTAAATGTTTGATTGACGGTCTGAACCGTATACCGGGTGTTTATTCCCCCATTCCGATGGGAGCTTTCTATACAGTAGCCAAGCTACCGGTCGATGATTCGGATAAATTCTGTGCCTGGTGTCTCTCTGAGTTTGAGTATGAAGGACAGACAGTGTTTATGGCTCCGGCTTCCGGTTTCTATACTACTCCGGGCTCCGGAAAGAATGAAGTCCGTATTGCTTACGTATTGAAAAAGGAAGATTTAACCCGTGCGCTCTTTGTTCTGCAAAAAGCATTGGAGGCTTATCCGGGAAGAACAGAATAAGACCTGATGTCATCCATTCATTCACATAGTCAAAGCAACTCCGTTCCCTTTTCCAAAGAGAAGGGCAAGGTGAGGCTTTCCTATTTTCTTGCCCGTCGGATTTATCGTGATACGGACGGGGGAAAACAAGTTTCTCGTCCTGCTGTCCTGATTGCCATGATTGGCATTGCTATCGGCCTGGCGGTGATGATCATTGCCGTATCTGTAGTGATTGGTTTTAAGAGTGAGGTACGTAATAAAGTGATCGGCTTCGGCTCCCATATCCAGATCAGTAATTTTGATGCGGTAGGGTCCTACGAAACTCATCCGGTTGTGGTGGATGATAGTATGATGATCGCTCTTTCCGCCCGTCCGGAAGTGAAACATGTGCAGCGATATTCCACCAAACCGGGGATGATAAAGACAGATGACGCTTTTCAGGGCATGGTGCTCAAAGGTGTCGGTCCGGAGTTTGATCCTGCCTTTTTCCGCGACCATCTGGTAGAAGGAGAGATACCGGTCTTCAGTGATACGGCTTCCACCAATCAGGTGGTCATATCGAAAGCGATAGCTGACCGGCTGAAACTGAAACTGGGAGATAAAATATATGCCTATTTTATCCAGAAAGATGTGCGTGCCCGCCGGTTGACGGTGAAAGGTATTTACCAAACGAACTTTTCTGAATATGATAATCTCTTTCTGCTGACTGACTTGTATTTGGTGAACCGTTTGAATAACTGGGCTCCCGGACAAGTGAGCGGAGCAGAGTTGCAGGTACGTGACTATGACAAACTGGAAGATATAACCTATGGTATAGCCGTTGATACGGACAATAAGCAAGATGTTTACGGGGGGACTTATTACGTACAGAGCATCGAACAAATGAATCCTCAGATATTTGCCTGGCTCGATCTGCTCGACCTGAATGTATGGGTCATTCTTATCCTGATGATTGGGGTAGCCGGCTTCACGATGATTTCCGGATTATTGATTATCATCCTTGAACGCACACAGATGATTGGCATCCTGAAGGCTTTGGGAGCCAATGATTTCACTATCCGTAAAGTATTTCTGTGGTTCTCTGTCTTTCTGATTGGGAAAGGGATGTTGTGGGGAAATGCAATTGGTATTACTTTCTGTGTTTTGCAGTCACAGTTGGGACTTTTTAAACTCGATCCCGAAACTTACTATGTAAGTATGGTGCCGGTTTCCATGAACATCTGGCTTTTCCTTCTGATCAATGTCGGCACCTTATTGGCTTCTGTATTAATGTTGGTCGGTCCCTCTTATTTGATAACCAAGATCAATCCGGCCAGTTCTATGCGGTACGAGTAGTCAAGTTATCTTCGCATAAAATCACCCTTTCTGCGATAGAGACGGTAGAGTCTGAACTTCAGGGATTGTAGCGGACGGATGATGTCGAAAACCGGTAGTGTAAAGTAGTAAGAGCGGTTGTCTCCCATCTCATTGGCTGTTTTGTTGATGACGTAGGCTTGCGCCGAATAACGTACGATCCATAACAATAAAGCCAGTCCCGCAGCCAGCCAGTGAAAAGAGAGGATACCGAATACGATTCCCGACAGGCAGACGACATAAAACAATAGCCTCGTGGCGGTTTCCAATCCCAGTAACCAGCGTTGTGAACCTTTATAGAAGCGTGCGGTTGCCATGTAGCTTACCTTTTCTTCTTTCCAGTCCTTATAGCGTTCCACAGGTTGCATCCGTATCACTGAATCCGGTGAGGTTTCCACCCGGGTATTGTTTTCATTGGCAATTTGGTTGATAAACAGGTCATCTTCTCCCCGCTGCATGTTCAAGTGGGTAGAAAATCCTTTGACTTTGAAGAACAATTCCTTGCGGTAGGCCAGGTTGCGCCCGATGCCCATGTACGGTTTACCCGCCAAGGCAAAACCCAGATAACGAAGCGAGGTGAAAAGCGAGTCGAAAGACACCCGTTTGTGCAGCCATCCTTTTCCCCGTTCGTAACCGCTATATCCCAGTACGATGTCTGTACTCGGCGTGAAATTGCGTGCTATCCGTCGAAGCCACTTGTCACTGACCGGAGTGCAGTCGGCCTCGGTGAATACCAGCCAGTCATATTTACTGGCTTTAATGCCCAGCGTCAGTGCCAGTTTCTTCCGGCTGATGTACCGCGCGCTGTCTGGTGTGAAACTGTGATACAGGTTCGGGTATTCTTCTTCCAGCTCCGACAGGAGATCTTCGCTTTCGTCTGTAGAACCATCGTTGATGACGATTACTTCAAAGTCCGGATAATCCTGTTTCAGGATAGAGGGCAGGTTTTGGCGCAGGTTTTCCGATTCGTTGCGTGCACAGATGACTACAGACAGCGGGGGAAGTTCCCGTCCGAAGTGTACTTCATCTTTTCCAACAGCAAGGTTGTGGGTGTGTATCCGGTTATACAGTCCGAGATAGTAGATAAGTTGAACGATCAAAAGAACGCCTGCGGCTGATAGCAGTATCAGTTCGGCCGTATTGAATGTGAATGCTTCCATTGAATCTTACAAGATGTTTAAGTCGCAAAAGTACATAATTTTTCAGAGATTAGGTGATTTGTTTCTTTCTTATTTCTTATTGTCCAGATATTCCTTTTTGAACATATCGACAAATAACAAGAACAGCGATAATATAAGCGGTCCGAAGATGACTCCCATGAATCCGAACAACGGTAATCCGATGACTACACCGAAGATTGTAATAAGCGGATGGGTGTCTGCCATTTTCTTCTGTAAGATAAAGCGTATCAGGTTGTCACATTGCGAAACGACAATTCCTCCGTAAGCTGCCAGTCCGATGGCATTTGCCCATTCACCGGTCAGTGCAAGGTAGGCAGCCACCGGAAACCAGACGAGAGCAGTCCCCACCATCGGGATGATTGTAGCAAAACAAGTCAGAACACCCACTAACCAGGCATTCGGTGCTCCGAAGATAAAGTAGCCGATTAGTGCGACTCCTCCCTGAATAACGGCAAGTAAGGGAATACCGATGGCATTGGAGCGGACAATCATGTTGATATTGTGTGTTACCTCCCGGGTGTTTTTCTCATTGAAAGGTAGGATGTCGTCAATGTAGGACTCCATTTTGGTTCCTCCTATCAGCATGAAATAAAGTACAAAGACCAGAACAAACAGATTGATTGCAAAGCTGCTGATACCTCCCATGACTGCCTGTCCTATTTTGGGGAGCAAAGAAACGATGAACGAAAGTGTGTCACTGCCCAGCACATCATATCCTGTTTTCGCTTTGATGATCCCTGCCAGTTCTTCAACAGGGGCAATAATGGCCTGTGGGTCCAGATTGATGTCCTGCAACTTGTTGACCAGCATCCATACAATCAGAGAAATAGGTACCAGGAAGCACAGGATGGCTTCACCTGTAATCAGCAGGGCTGCGAAACTTCGTTTCATTCGTGCACCGAGATACATCATTTGTCGTCGGACCAGGATATAGATGGTGAGTGCTCCCAATAATCCGCCGAGGAAAGGGGTAATTTGCCGGAACAAGATGATGCCCAGCCCGATGATGATGATAATCAAAGAATATTTCCAATATTTTTCTTTCATAATAAATAAAAAGGAGAGTAGAGATTCCTCTCTATTTATAACATTACACCTACTAAAATGTTTCAGTCCTGAGGCAGGTCGATACTGAAAATTGTTTGTCCCGGACGACTTTTACGGATCGATAAGTGTCCGTTGTGTTGTCGGATGATCTGCTTGCAGAGACTGAGTCCTATTCCGCTTCCCTCCGCTTTTGTGGTAAAGAAAGGAATGAAGATCTGCTCACGTATTTCTTCCGGGATGCCGGGACCATTGTCTTCTATTTCTATCAGCAGACGGTCTGCCTGTTGCAGGCGGAGGATGATTCTGCCTTCCGTCTGTCCTTCGAGAGCCTGCATCGCATTCTTCAGTAAGTTGAGGAATACTTGTGACAGCTGGTTTGCGTCGCCGTTGGTTTCTATCGAATCCGGTGTGGATTGTAACACGACGTGAATGCCACGTTCGCGGAAATCACTTTGCAACAGTTCTTCCAGGTTATGCAACATATCGGTCAGTGAGAAACGTTTCTTTTCCGGGTGAGGGAGGTAGGACAGATGCCGGAATGATTCCGTGAATTCCATCAGCCGTTCGCTTTGTGTTTGGATAATCCGTAGTCCGCGGGCTGACTTTTCGTTGATATCCGGATATGCGGATAAAGTTTGTGAGAGTGAAATGATCGGTGCAATCGTGTTCATGATTTCATGGGTCAGCACATGTGTCAGTTTGCTCCACGATTCACTCTCCTTATCACTCAGCTCGTCACCGATATCTTTGATGGATAAGATGGTTATGGTTTCACCTTCCAGGATCATCTCTTTTCGGGATATGCTGAGGCTGTCGCGAATGCCGGTTGCATTCAGCAGTTGTGCCAGTTGCATTTCGGTGTAAAGACGGTTGCACTTCAGCAGAGAGAAGGCAGCACTGTTGGCAGTGATGATTCGGCCTGAAGCATCCCAGGCAAGCACGCCGCTGGGCACTTCTTCAAGTAACGATCGGTAGAAGTGCTCCTGTTTCTGGTTTTCGCCTTTGGTACGGGCAAGCAGGTCGTTGAGCCGGTTGAGCGAACGGTTCAGTTGTTCCTGTTCTTTGCTGACATTCACTTCCGGAAAGTAGAGCATATTGTCTTTATCCTGCACTGCATCGAAGAACAATTTGATTTTTCGGTTGAATGTATTTAGCCGCCGGGTCAGTGCACCGATCTGAAAAAGAGAACATAGCAACAATATACTGCCGATGATGTATCCGGTGCCGGATAAGATTAGCCATAGTCCGGCACCTGCCGTAGCGAGTATCAGTACGATGTGGAGCAGTATAATGAAATAGATGCGTCGGCTGAATATCATCGGGGTCAGAGTTTGAATCGTTTGAGCTTGTTATACAACGTTTGCCGGCTCACGCCCAGTTGCTCGGCAGCGGCAGTCAGGTTACCGTTGTTTTGCAGGATGGCAGTTTCGATGGCCTGCCGTTCCACCTCTTCCAGATTGGGTACGGTGACTGCTGCCTGTGGCTGCCAGGTCTGTTTCACCAAGATATCTTTGGGACGGATCACGCTGCCCTCACACAAGATGACCGCTTTCTCGATGGTATGCTGCAACTCCCGGATATTGCCCGGCCAGTGATACCCGCGCAGTTTTTCAACAGTCTGTTCGTGCATCCGTATTTCCTGACGTTGATATTTGGAAGCGAATTTACGTAAGAAACCGTCGATAAAGAGCAAAATGTCGTCTCCCCGCTCACGCAAGGGAGGCAGTTCCAGATGGATGGTGTTGATGCGGTAGAACAAGTCTTCACGAAACATCCCCTCTTTTACCATTGCGGGTATGTCCTTGTTTGTTGCCGAAATCAGGCGGATATCTACCGGGATCACTTTGTTGCTTCCCAACCGCATCACATTGCGGCTTTGGAGTACCGTGAGCAACTTGGCCTGGAGCGACAGGGGCAGGTTGCCTATTTCGTCCATAAACAGTGAACTTCCGTCGGCGGCTTCAAACTTTCCCCGGCGGCTTTCGTAAGCATCGGTGAAAGCCCCCCGTTCGTGCCCGAACAGTTCACTCTCGAACAGTGATTCGCTGATCGCTCCCATGTCTACGTTCAGCATCGGGCGTGCACCGCGAGGTGAAAGGCGGTGAATCTCCCGTGCCAATATCTCTTTACCGGTTCCGTTTTCTCCTGTTATCAGGATGTTGGCATCTGTCCGTGCCACTTTAGATACTACTTTCATCAGTTGCAGCATGGCAGGCGAATGTCCAACCAGCATTTCGAACCCTTCTTTTTTGTTTTCTTTTGTCTGCCGTTCCGAAGGTTTCCTGTTATTGCGGTAGGCTTCCGTCACTTTATCGATCAGGGCCTGATTATCCCATGGCTTCAGGAGGAAGTCGGCAGCTCCGTTTTTGAGTGCTTTTACGGCAAGTTCCACGTCTCCGTAAGCAGTCAGCATCACTACGGGCAGGGTAGGAGCCATCTTCCGGATATGTCCCAGCCAATACAGCCCTTCGTTGCCATTATTGATGCCTGCCGAGAAGTTCATATCCAGGATGACCACGTCGATGCGGTGGGTCGTCAGCAGGGCAGTGATCTGATTCGGGTTCGAAGCCGTCAGTATCTTGCAGAAGTAGTTTTCAAGCAAAAGTTCGAGTGAAGCCAACACCCCTTTGTTATCGTCTACAATCAGAATAGTTCCCGTGTTCATGATATCTCCTTTTGATTCGCTTCCTGTTTTTAAGTTCGTGGTAAAGATATTTGTTTTTGTAACTCCCTGCAAGAGAGTGTCCAATAATTAGACGTTTTCGAATTGAGAATTTATATGGGAAGGGGATGTGGGGACAAATCCGGGGAATGTTGACGTCAACCGTCCAATATCTGTACGCAGTAGCGTCCAAATATTGGACGGTATCTTTTTATTGATAAATCTATGTGGCTGAATTTTAGTTGTTTATTCTTTTTGGCACACTCTTTGCCCAGATGGTTTATATGAAACATCTTATATCACTTTGTACCTTATTTCTTTTTTCCGCTCTTTTGTCTGCACAGACAGAGAGATCGCTCGACGAATGTATTCGTATCGCATGGAAACAGAATCCGTCTTTGCGGAATAGCGAGATAGATATCAAGGAAAACCGGATGAACTATATCTCTGCCGTGGGGAGTTTCCTTCCCCGCGTCAGTGTATCGGCCGAAGCCGGACGAAACTTCGGACATTCCATCGATCCGAGCACCAACGGATACACCAATAATACGTTCGATGAAGGAACCGTGGGGCTGGACATGACGCTTTCTCTTTTCGAAGGTTTCACCCGCATCAACCGGGTACGTTTTGAGAAGATGAACCGCAGCCGGAGTGAATGGGCTTTGAAGGAACGGCGCAACGAACTTGCCTGCCGGGTGACGGATGCCTATTATAAACTCCTGCTTGAAGAGCGGATGCTCGATCTGGCTTTTGAGCAGAGCCAGCTAAGCGAACGTTATCTCAAACAAACCGAAGCTTTTGTAGAACTGGGTTTGAAGTCGGTTTCCGACTTGCAGGAAGTCAAAGCCCGTCGCGAGGGTGATATTTACCGTTACCAGGTGCGTGAGAACGGTTGTCGCCTGGCATTGCTCCAACTGAAACAATTGTTGAACCTGCATGCCGGGGATACGTTGGTACTTCAGGATACAATCAACTACGAATCTCTTCCGTCTTGTTCGCTGCCCCAGACAGATGAGCTCTATATGCAATCTCTGGTAGCAATGCCTTCGATGCGGATGATGGAACTCAGGCAGCGGGCCGCCCGTAAAGAGTATGCCATGGCGGGCGGTAAGTTCTCGCCGACGGTTTTTGCCCGTTTCTCAATGGCCTCCCGTTATCTCGACGGTTTTTCTACCAAACAGCTGAACGACAATTTAGGAAAGTATATCGGTGTCGGCATTTCCATCCCTTTATTGAGCGGGTTGGAACGACTGACCACCCTGCGCAAACACAAGTTGAATATATTCCGTCTCCGGAATGAGGAAGAACTTCAAAAACAACAACTCTATACAGAGGTGGAGGAAACGGTTCTTTCTCTCCGTTCCGGATATGATGAATTCCGGCAGGTATTGCAGCAGTTTAGGGCCGAAGAACTGGTACTGAAAGAATCCGAACGAAAATGGGAAGAGGGGCTTATCTCCGTATTCCAGCTGATGGAAGCCCGCAATCGCTTTATCTCTGCCAAGGCCGAGTTGACCCGGGTGCGCTTACAGGTGGATATGACCCGGAAGATGGAAACTTATTATCGGACGGGAAGCTTTTGTACGTTGCCCGGTGAGAAGTGATATACGGGGTATGTGACCGGTACATCGTTCCTTTACGACCTGACGGGATAATCTTATAAACAAACGTGAATCATACATAAAACAATAACTATCTATGGATACAATGATCGAACGGAAGCCCGGAATGAAGCGAAAACATTATTATGCTATTGCCGGAGCCGTGGCACTGGTGGGACTTATCTTTTATTTTATTTTCAGGGACACTTCCTCTTCTATGAGTGTAGAAAAAGACCGGCTGACCATCGCTACTGTTACCCGCGGAGAGTTCAGTGATTACATCCGGGTCATCGGACAAGTGATGCCCAACCGCATCATTTATATGGATGCGGTAGAGGGAGGCCGTGTCGAGGAGCGCCTGAAAGAAGAGGGGGCCATCGTCAAAGCAGGTGATGTCATTCTCCGTCTCAGCAATCCGCTCCTGAACATCGGGATCATGCAAAGCGAAGCCGATCTCGCCTACCAGGAAAACGAGTTGCGTAACACCCGCATCAGTATGGAACAGGAGCGCTTGCAGCTGAAGCAGGAGCGCATCGGGCTGAGTAAGGAACTGGCTGTGAAGCAGCGTCGTTACGACCAGTACAGCCGCCTTATCAAAGAGCAATTGATAGCACAGGAGGATTTCCGACTGGCACGTGAAGAGTATGAGGCGGCACAGGCACAACTGGATGTTGTGGACGAACGTATCCGCCAGGACAATATTTTCAGGGAGAGCCAGATCCATAGTCTCGATGAAAACATTCGTAATATGAAGCGCAGTCTTGCCCTGGTACGTGAACGGGTGGAAAATCTGAAAGTAAAAGCTCCCATAGACGGACAGGTGGGGAACCTCGATGCTCAGATCGGCCAGTCCATTGCTGCCGGCGAGCATATCGGACAGATCATTACGCCCGATCTGAAAGTGCAGGCACAGATTGATGAGCATTATGTGGAACGGGTGATTCCCGGACTTCCGGCTGATTTTACCCGTGACGCAGGAAACTATAAACTTGAGGTGACCAAACCCTATCCCGAGGTAAAGGAGGGCCAGTTCCGCACCGACCTTCAATTTACTTCCGGACGTCCCGAGAACATCCGTGCCGGACAGACTTATCACATCAATCTCCAGTTGGGAGATCCTGCCCAGGCCATTCTTGTTCCTCGTGGCGGATTCTTTCAAATAACCGGGGGCCGCTGGATGTATGTTGTTGACGAAAGTGGTAAATTTGCCACGCGCCGTCCCATCCGGATCGGACGGCAGAACCCGCAATATTATGAAGTGACTGAGGGATTGAAACCGGGCGACCGGGTGATTGTATCCGGATATGAATTGTTTGGGGATAACGAGAAACTTATATTGAAATAAGAACCGAATACTATGAACTACATTTCGCAAGTGATACGAAGCCAGCGGGTTAAAAAGTCTCTGACGCTGATAAACATAACAGGGTTGTCGGTCTGCATTGCGGCGGCACTTCTTATTATGCTTTATGTCTGGTCGGAGTTAAGTTATGATTCATTTCATGATACCGACCGTGTGTATCGTGTTGAAAGCAGGTTGTATGAGGGCGAGATGCTGACGGATAACTGGGCGACTACGGCTTATGGGCATGCTCCTGCCATGAACAGGGAAATAGCGGGAATTGAGAAGTACGTCCGTGTTACGGCTCAGGATCGCGAGCAGGTGGTGAATTACTTCGACAGGAGATTTGCCGAGGAACATTACTGCTATACCGAGCCTGCCTTTTTCGAAATATTCAACTTCCCCATAGTTAAAGGAGAAAAGACCGGGCAACTGGTACGCCCTAATACGGTGGTACTGACTGAAAGCGCTGCAAGCCGCTATTTTGGTGAAGAAGACCCGATAGGCAAGATACTGACCTTCAGTACCTCTTCATCACAGCAAAACTTTGAAGTAACGGGCGTTATTGCCGATATGCCTGTCCGTTCGCACCTGCGCTACGATTTCCTGCTTTCCTACAATACGATTCCCAAGGAACGGCAGGACATCTGGTACATTCACGGTGTATATACTTACGTCCGCCTGATGCCCGGAAAGACTCCGGGAGAAATTGAACAGGCTTTCCGTGACATATCCGACAAGTACAAGACTGATGCACTGAAACATAAAACCTGGGCTGTAGAACTGATCCCGTTGAAAGACATTCACCTTACTCCGCAAAAAGCATACGAGAAAGAGGTGAAAGGAAGCCGGACGGCGGTTCTTATTTTGTTCGTAATGTCCGCCATTCTGCTGCTGATAGGTTGGGCAAATGCCTTGAACCTGACCGTAGCCCGCTTTTTGGAGCGTGGACGGGAGTTCGGGCTCCGTAAAGCTTTTGGTGCTTCGCGCCGTCAGATTATTATCCAGGGACTTCTTGAGTCCGGTTTCATGAACTTGCTGGCTACGTTGATAGCTTTCGGCTGGTTGGAACTCCTCTTGCCTCTTGTCTATCGCTGGGCAGGGCAAAGCTTCGGGACAGACATACTTATGCAACCCGCTTTCTGGGGGATTGTAGCCGGAGTGGTTATCATCGGTACGTTGGTTGTAGGGCTTTATCCTTCCTGGCTGATGGTCACTATCCGTCCGTCGGAGATTATGCGTGGTAAACTGTTGCACGGAAAGAGAGGCAACCGGATCAGAAAGGCGTTGATTGTTGTTCAGTTCCTGGCTTCTTTTGTTCTGATTGCAGGCACGTTTACTGTGTTTCAACAGGTCCGTTACATGCAGCGTGAGGCCGAATCGGATCTGAATACCCGCATTCTGGTCATTAAATATCCTTCGTTCACCGAGGGACTGTCGCTGCGCATGGAGAGCTTCACCAAACGTTTGAAGCAACGGGCGGATGTAAGTCACGTGACAGTTTCGGGAGCTGTTCCCGGTGTGGAAGTTGCCAACTATTTTACCAATCGGCCGTATGGAAGCGATCCCTCACAAGTAAAATTGATACAGATGTTTTCTGTCGATTACGACTATTTGTCTGCTTATATGCCCCGTATGGTTTGCGGACGAAGTTTTTCCGAAGATTATGGTGGCGATCTTAACCGGGTGGTGCTTAACGAAGAAGCTGTCAGGCTGTTGGGCTACGAATCGGCAGAAGCGGCGTTGGGGCAACAACTTAAAATGGAAGTGGTTAATGACCCGCTTGAGATAATAGGAGTGGTGGAGAACTACCACCAGCAATCGCTTGCCGTGGCTTACAAACCTATCATTTTCTTTTTGAAAGAGCGTGTTCCTTTTATTGCAACGCCTTATATTTCTGTCTGTCTGAAAGGAAAGGGGGATGCCGGTGTCTTGACGGAAATTGAACAGATGTATCGTGAATACTTCCCGACTTCTTTATTTTCTTATTTCTTTTTGAATGATTTTAATGAATTCCTATACAAATCCGATCGTAATTTTGGCTGGATATTTGCCAGTGCCTCATTGCTTGCTGTATTTGTTGCTTGCCTTGGATTGTGGATTGTAACACTGTTTTCCACCTTGTCACGTTTGAAGGAGGTGGGTATCCGCAAAGTGCTCGGCGCAAATAAAACCAGCCTGTTCTTTGTCCTGACCAAAGAACTGTTGTTGCTTACCGTATTGGCATCTGCAATCGGTATTCCTGTATCGGCAGTGCTGATGAATGTTTGGCTGGAAACGTACGCTTTCCACATTTCGCTGTCCTGGTGGATATATGCAGCCACTTTTGTACTGCTGATACTGATAGCTTTTCTCACTGTGTTCCAACAGGTATGGCGTACCATCCGCCAGAAACCTATGCGCATCTTAAAATATGAATAACTAATATAATATATAACGATTATGATTAAAACAGAAAAACTGTCTATGCTCTTCACCACCGAGGAGGTGCAGACCAAAGCGTTGAATGAAGTGACCATGCAAGTGGAGCGGGGAGAATTTGTAGCTATCATGGGTCCTTCCGGGTGTGGCAAGTCTACTCTGCTGAATATCCTGGGTACACTCGATTCACCCACTTCCGGCTCTTACTTCTTCGAAGGCAAACAGGTGGACAAGATGAACGAGAATCAACTGACGGCCCTGCGTAAGGGAAATCTGGGATTTATTTTCCAGAGTTTCAACCTGATTGACGAACTGACCGTATACGAGAATGTGGAGCTTCCTCTGGTATATCTGGGCATGAAACCTGCCGTACGAAAAGAAAAGGTGAAACAGGTACTTGAGAAGGTAAACTTGTTGCACCGTGCCAATCATTTTCCGCAACAGCTTTCCGGTGGACAACAACAGCGCGTCGCCATAGCCCGTGCCGTGGTGACGGACTGTAAATTGTTGCTTGCCGATGAACCGACCGGAAACCTCGACTCGGTAAACGGTGTGGAAGTGATGGAGCTACTACGGGAACTGAACCGTCAGGGGACTACCATCATCATCGTTACTCACTCGCAGCGTGATGCGACTTATGCCCACCGGATTATCCGCCTGCTCGATGGGAAGATCGTAGCCGAGAATATCAACCGTCCGTTGGCCGAAACTTCCGGGACTAATACAGAGAGCGTATGATAGGGAATTATTGGAATAGTGCCTATCGTAACCTGATGAAACGGAAAGGATTCAGTTTCATCAATGTTTTCGGATTGGCAGTCGGCATGGCATCTGCCTTGCTGATATTGACTTATGTCACTTTTGAGTTCAGTTTCGACAAGATGCACGAGAAGTACGAACGCATTTTCCGTGTGGAAAGCACTTTCTATGAAGGCGAAGTACAGACCGACTATTGGGCCAGCAGTTCGTTTGGTTATGGTTCGGCCATGAAAGAGAATCTGGCCGGAATTGAAGACTATACGCGGGTGGTCTCCTTGTATCAGCCGGAACAGATTGTGAAGTATGGTGAACTTACTTTACGTGAAAACCAGATTGCTTATGCCGATCCCGGCTTCTTCCGTTTGTTCGACTTTGAGTTGGTGAAAGGAGATAAGGCCACTTGCCTCTCCATGCCCCGGCAGGTGGTCATCACCGAACGGATTGCCCGTAAATATTTTCAGGATGAAGATCCAATCGGTAAGATACTTATCTTTACTGGACCTTATGACAAGGTGGTTTGCGAAGTGACCGGTGTTATGAAAGAGATGCCTTCCAATTCACATGTCCATTACAATTTCCTGATTTCCTATAAATCGCTCGGACAGTATTTGCATGATTATTGGTATAAGCACGAGGTCTATACTTACGTATTACTCGATTCTCCCGAAAGGAAGGCAGAAATAGAAGAAGCGTTTCCGGCAATGGCGGAGAAATATAAGACGGACGAGGCTTTGAAGAACAAAATCTGGGGCGTTTCACTGACTCCATTGGCCGATATCCATCTCAAACCCCAAGTGGGATACGAGGCCGAGATCAAGGGAAACCGCACGGCGATGATTGCCCTGATTTTTGCTGCCATAGCCATTCTGGCAATTGCCTGGATCAATTATATCAACCTGACCGTAGCCCGTTCGATGGAACGTGCCAAGGAAGTAGGGGTACGCCGGGTGATAGGAGCTTTCCGCAAACAGCTTATTTCACAGTTCTTGTTTGAGGCTTTGGTGATGAACCTGGTTGCTTTTGTGCTGGCTGTGGGGCTGATTGAACTGGTTCTCCCGTATTTCAATCAGTTGGTAAGCCGTACGGTTACCTTCTCTGTCTGGTTGACCGGATATTGGTGGTTGTTACTGTTGTTCGTGTTAGTTGGCGGCATTTTCCTTTCCGGTTACTATCCTGCGCTGGCACTGCTGAATCGTAAACCGATTACGTTGCTGAAGGGAAAGTTCCTCAACAGTAAGTCGGGAGAAGGCACTCGCAAAGTGCTCGTGGTTGTTCAGTATACAGCTTCCATGATTCTGCTGTGCGGTACATTGATTGTGTTTGCGCAGTTGAACTTCATGCGCAGTCAGTCGTTGGGAGTGAAGACGGACCAGACCCTGGTGGTGAAATTCCCCGGACGGACCGAAGGGATGAATACCAAACTCGAAGCCATGAAGAAAGCTATTGCCTGTCTGCCTTTGGTGGATAAGGTCACTTTTTCTGGTGCGGTTCCGGGTGAGGAGGTGGCTACTTTCTTATCCAATCGCCGGAAAAGCGACGCTTTGAAGCAAAACCGGCTCTATGAAATGCTGGTGTGTGACCCGGACTACATCGATGCTTACGGACTTCAGCTTGTGGCTGGACGCGGGTTCTCCGAGGATTATGGAGACGACGTGAATAAGTTGGTGGTCAACGAGTCTGCTGTCCGTAACTTAGGATTTGCTTCTAACGAAGAGGCTCTCGGCGAAGAGATAGAGGTGGAGTGTACCGATGCTCCGATGCAGATCATCGGCGTGGTGAAGGATTATCACCAGCAGGCACTCAATAAAAATTATACGCCGATTATGTTGATTCATAAAGATAAAATCGACTGGTTGCCGCAACGGTATATCTCTGTTGTGATGAAGTCCGGCGACCCGAAGGAGCTGGTGTCACAGGTTGAGGAGATCTGGCATCGCTATTTCGAAGATTCCAGTTACGACTTCTTCTTCCTCGACCAGTTCTTCGATCATCAGTATCGGCAGGATGAGGTGTTCGGTGTCATGATCGGCTGTTTTACAGGTCTGGCTATTTTCATTTCTTGTCTGGGATTGTGGGTACTGGTAATGTTTTCGTGCTCGACGCGTACCAAGGAGATGGGAATCCGGAAAGTATTGGGGGCTACCCGTTGGAATCTGTTCTATCAACTGGGTAAAGGCTTCTTCCAATTAATCCTGGTAGCAGTAGTCATTGCGCTGCCCGTCGCCTGGTTCAGCATGAATGCCTGGTTGAGTCATTATACTTTCCGCACGGACCTGAAAGCATGGTTCTTTATAATTCCGGTAGTGTTGATGCTGCTGATTTCGTTTGTGACAGTAGCCTGCCAGACAGTGAAGATTATAGTGGGGAAACCGGCACGGTCATTACGATATGAGTAACCTGACGGAATAGATACGAATACAATTCACCACAGAGTACACGGAGTACACAGAGATTAAAAACTCTGTGCTCTCTGTGTACTCTGTAGTGAATTAAAAGTCATTGCAAAATCAGTTGGTTTTATTTCTCCGATTCCTGAGCGGAGCGATAATTCCTTTATTGCTGTGTATGGTTCTCTTCACCCCAATGAGTTTTTGCTTCCAGTTCTTCACGGTCACGCACCTCTTTTGCTTTTTTTGCATAAACAATCATTCGCAGAGACTGGTCGTAAGTGAAGTAATTCCATACCCAGTTAAGCAATACGTTTGCTTTGTTTCGGACTCCCAGGATGGAACGTAAGTGAACAACCAGCCACATCACCCAAGCCAGCCATCCGGCGGTTTTGAAACTGCTGAACTCTGCTACGGCACGGTTGCGTCCTACGGTTGCCATCGATCCCAGGTTGCGGTAATGGAACGGTTGCATCGGTTTTCCTTTTTCCAGTCTTTGCAGGTTTTTGGCAAGCAGCTCTCCTTGTTGGATGGCTACTTGTGCCAGTTGCGGGTGTCCGTTGGGATAGTTCTTGTCCGTAGTCTGGATACACTGGTCGCCGATTGCGAAAATATGCTCAGTTCCCTGTACACGGTTAAATTCGTCTACCTTGATTCTTCTTCCCCGTCCCAGTAACTCTCCGCTGATATTGCCAAAGGTGATGGCTGCCACACCACTCACCCAGATGAAGGTGCGTGTCGCTATCTCTGTACCGTCTTCCAACACCACTTTATGATCTTTGTAGTCCGTCACCCGCTTGTTCAGCAGGATATTGACTCCCATCTCACGTAGGAACTGTTCGGCATGACGCGATGAATCTTCGGACATTCCGGCCAACAGTCTGTCTCCCGCTTCAATCAGATAGACGTGCATCAGGCTGCTGGGCATATCCGGATAATCATTGGGGAGTACGAACTTTTTCATTTCCGAAAGTACTCCGGCTATCTCCACTCCCGTGGCTCCCCCGCCCACTACGACAACATTAAGCAACTCCTGTCGCTCACGTTCTGTGGCGCAGGTGATTGACCGTTCAAAGTTTGCCAGCAGAGCATTTCTCAATCCCATGGCTTCCGAAACGGTTTTCATAGGCATGGCTTCTTCTTCGATGTGTTCGTTGCCGAAGAAGTTCGAAGTAGTGCCGGCTGCCAGTACCAGGTAATCATATTCTGCTTTACCGATGGAAGTCTGGATCATCTTTTTCTCGGGGAAAATGGCCCGTACCTCTGCCATGCGGAAGTAAAAGTCTTTTCGCTTCTGAAAAATCTTCCGGAAAGGGAAGGAGATAGAGCTGGGTTCAAGTCCGGCGGATGCGACCTGATAAATCAGGGGAGGAAACTGATGATAATTGTTCTTGTCTACTAAAACAACCTGAAAGCCAGATTTCTTTAGCTTGTTGGCCAACTTGAGACCACCGAAGCCACCACCTACGATGATGACACGCTTCTTGTCGTTTTTTACAATGTTGAAACTCATACTGAAAACTTCTATTTAACCTGATGTGTCTAAAAACTAATGTCATGGAATAAACATTTATCATCGGTATAAAGTTTCCGTAAACAGCAATTAAAATACACAGATTAAGAGATTACACAAAGATATAACAGCCGGGGTTGCTTATCCGTGAATTGTCTGTTTGTGTAATCCGTTAATCTGTGGTGAAAGAGATTTTGCAATCGTGTACCGTGGCATTTATAATTCCGGTACTGTCCTGAATTTAGTTTCCGGGAAATGCTTCTTCAGATACCGTTGGATAAATAGCTGTGTATCCTCCTGTATAGTCCGGTCTTCGACTGTGGGATAGAGGTTGTATAACACCGTATCCAGTTCGATGCCCCGGCTTTTGATAGCTTCCAGACTGAGGAGAGTATGGTTGATGCTGCCTAACTTGCCCGAAGTGACAAAAAGCAACGGATAACCCTTTTGCGCTACATAGTCGATGGTAAGGAACTCTTCGGTGAGTGGAACCATCAGTCCGCCGGCACCTTCGAGCAGGACGATGTCGTAACGGTGGCTCAACTCTTCTGTGGCACGTTCTATCTTGTCGAAATCGATAGGCCGTCCGTCGATACGTGAGGCGAGATGTGGGGAACAAGGATAAGAAAAGATTTCAGGCATGGTCAATCCTTCCCGGTCGTCATCGGTAAGGGCAATGTCCATGATGCGGCGGTGCAGGTCGATATCTTCCGAATGACCGGTATTTCCGGTCTGGATAAACTTTTGGGTAATGGTACGTTGGCCTTTCCGGTTCAATTCCCGTGCCAGATAACCTGTGGCATAACTCTTGCCTGCATCTGTGTCGATGCCGCTGATAAAATACACATTCTTTTTCATACTTCTTATGTTTGAGACCCGCAGGTCGTTATTATCTCTTTTTCGCAATGATATAAATGGGATGATAGGTCAGTGAAACAGAGCCTTTACCGGGGCTGAACAGACGCTCATATTCCTGACAGAAGAGGTTCAGTTTGCTCCGGGTCCAGGCGCTGTTACAGGTACCCGTCACTCCGGTTTGTTTCAGGTGATAAAGTACTTCCATCGGATTGCTGAAATTCAGTGAGATGATTTCTTCTTCCGTATGTACGATGTCGTATAGTGCCGAGAGCGAAGCAGTCAGTTCTTCTCTCGAACGGTAGGCGAGTCCCTGTCCGGTCAGTTGACGGATCTCTTTCATGTTTTCTTTCCCGAATGTACTGAAGGCGATGTATCCCTTTGCATTCAAGATGTTTTCGCATTTGCGGAAAAAAGCGTCGGGATGCTCAAACCATTGCAGGACGGAACACGAGGTGATTAGTTCCGTTCCGTGGGGAAAAGCAAGTGCTTCGGCATCTCCGGGCAGGAAAGAAACCTGTTCGTTCAGGATATCTTCGCAACTGTGGCGCATCTCTTCACAGAGATCATTCAGTAGTAAGCGTTCCGGACGAAACGAACGGAGCAACAAACGCGAGTAAGTACCCGTGCCACAACCGAACTCTACGATGCGGCGGAAAGATTGCCGGGGGAGGTGCTGCTGTAACAGGGTACACATTTTCCGGGCAATCTGCTGTTGCACGCGGGCTTCGTGAGGATAGGTATCGATTGCTTTCGAGAAGCGTTGAGCGATCAGTTGTTTGGAAAAGGGAATAATGGGAGAGAGGTTCTCTTTCAATATCTTATCGTCATAATGTGCTCCTTCATATCGTTGTATTTCAGTGCAATGCCCTTCCCACGCCTGTTCCTGATTCCGGGACGGAAAGATATGGTCTGATTCTCCGATAATCGCTTTATTCCAGACAAAGGCGGATGGGGGCAGTTCGTTGCATTGCTTGCGGATGGCGGCCAGTTCCTCTTTCAGTTCCTCAACCGTTCTTTGGGGAGCTATCTCGCAGAAAGCCTTAAAGTCACTTCCCGAACCGCACATCCGCCGGCGAAACTTCTGTAGCGTTGCTTCGCTGAGGTTGTTGAGTGTGCCCTCAAAAATGACGGGGGGGATTCCTCTTGCGTCATCGATGGGGAAAGGGGTACCGTTGATGGCAATGCTTTGCGTTATGGGGAGGTTACTGCCTTGCAGCACTTGTGAAGCAGCCCATACTCCCATTGACCAGGCTACAACCTGTATTTGGGTATATGTGGAGAGCAACGTCTTGTCAAAGTCAAGGGAACGGTAATCATAGCAGATAATCAAGTCTCTATGTTGCGGGAGATAATGTATGAAGGGAGTTTCGTCCATTCCCCATCCGGTAAAGAAGAGAATGACTTCACTCCCGGTCTCTCTCCCGGGGAGAGGAGAGTTCTGAGAATATTTTGATTGATATAGTCTTTTAAGTATCATAGCTTTATTGTTTATCGTTCACAATTTATCATTCATCGTTTACAGTTCATCGATTATCATTTACTGTTGATATGAGTTTTTCGACTTCCTCATCCGTCACGTCTGCGGTCAGTGAAAAGCGGATGCGGGAAGTACCTTCCGGTACTGTAGGCGGACGTACAGGTAATGCGTAGAATCCTTTGCGTTGTAACTCTTTCGCTATCTGTAAGGCAGTTGCGCTTTCACCCGCTACCATAGGCACGATCTGACTGACTGAGGTGGAAGAATAACCTTTCTCCCGGAGTGCAGCCCGCAAACGGTTGCCGATGGCTGCTAAGTGTTCCCTCTTTGCCTGATATCCGGCCAAATGGCGGAGTACGAATGAAGTCCATTGCAGGGTGACAGGCGGAAGGCCGGTGGTGAAGATGAAAGGACGCATTTTGTTAATCAGATAATCCCGTATTACTTGCCTGCACACGATATATGCCCCAGAGGAAGCCAGCGCTTTCCCGAAAGTACCTACCAGAAAGTCGATATCCGCTATGCATCCGTAAGCTTCGGCACATCCCAGTCCACCGGTCCCCCGAACCCCAACAGCATGGGCTTCGTCCACGTAGAGCAGTATGTTCGGATACTTTTGTTTGAGCTTGATCAGCCGGGGCAGGTCTGCTTCGTCTCCATCCATACTGAAGATGCTTTCGGTAACGATAATCACCTGTTCGTATTGTTTGTGGTGGGTTTCCACTAACCTTTCCAATTGGCTGTATTCATTGTGCCGGTAGCGGATACATTTGGCCTCCGATAGCCGGATACCGTCTATCAGGCTGGCATGTACCAGTTTGTCCGCAAGGATCAGTGTCTTTGTGTTGCATACGGCTGGCAGAATACCTGTATTGGCATGATATCCGCAGTTGAATACCAATGCTGCTTCTGTTCCGAAAAGTGAAGACAAGAGATCTTCCAGTTCACCGTATGCGGCAAAATTACCCGTAAGCAGACGGGAGGAAGAGGAAGAGAATTTGACTTCTTCCGGTTTCACTGTCTGCCAGAAAGCATTTAGTAAGACAGTATCATTGGCCAGTCCCAAGTAATCGTTGGACGATAGGTTTAGCATCCGTTGCCCGTTAATGATGACCTCTTTGCCTTGATGAATCAGGGTAGGGAGGATACGGAAATTATTCTGTTCTTTGAGAAGTTTCAACTCCTCAAAGAAACGGACGGATTCATAGCCTTCCGTTTCTTGATTATAGTTCATGATTGTAATGGTTTTGAGTATTATTCACCACAGAGGACACAGAGAACACAGAGTTTTAATCTCTTGTTTATTAGGACATTTAAGAGAAATATATCCTCTGTGTTCTCTGTGTCCTCTGTGGTGAGTTATATTCATTTCTGATCAGTTTAGAGACAGGTGGAGCCGTCGGTTATACATTCTATCATTCCTTCCGTCAGTTTCGTCAACTGTTCGGATGTAATGATAAACGGGGGCATTACATATACCAGTTTGCCGAACGGACGCAGCCAGATCCCTTCTTCTACAAAACGGCGTTGGAGGTGTGCCATGTTCACCGGTTCTTTCATTTCGATCACTCCGATGGCACCCAATACCCGTACGTCCGCCACTTGAGGAAGATTACGTGCCGGAGCCAGTTCACGGTTTAGTTGCGCTTCGATCCGTTTTACGTTTTCTTGCCAGCCGGATTCCAGAAGCAGCCGTACCGATGCACACGCCACGGCACATGCCAACGGGTTTCCCATAAACGTAGGCCCGTGCATGAAGGCACCCGGGAAGTGGTTGGAGATGCAGTCTGCCACTTCGTTGGTGGTGAGTACTGCCGACAGGGTCATATACCCGCCTGTCAGTGCTTTGCCGATGCACATAATGTCCGGCTCTACTCCGGCATGTTCCCAGGCGAAGAATTTTCCGGTACGCCCGAATCCGGTCGCTATTTCGTCAAAGATCAACAATACCCCATGCTGCCGGCAGAGGCGTGCGGCTTGCCGCAGGTATTCCGGATGATAGAATCGCATGCCTCCCGCACCTTGTACAATTGGCTCGAGAATGAAAGCCGCCAGTTTTCCGGACTGCTTTTCCAGCAGTTGTTCCAGCGGACGGATGTCTTCCGGATCCCATTCGTCTCCAAACCGTGAAGTAGGGGCGGGGAGGAAATGGCGGATAGGGAGTGCCGAACCGAAGATGCTATGCATTCCCGTTACCGGATCGCATACCGACATGGCATTCCAGGTATCTCCGTGGTAGCCGTTGCGGATGGTGACGAAATTACTTTTTTCCGGTTGCCCGGCTGCATACCAATACTGTACGGCCATTTTCATTGCTACTTCAACTGCTACCGAACCTGAATCGGCATAGAATATCTTTTGCATGGAAGGCGGAACCAGCGGCAGCAACAGTTTGCCCAGTTCGATAGCCGGATCGTGCGTAAGGCCGCCGAACATGACGTGAGACATCTTGCTGAGTTGCTCTTGTGCTGCCCGGTTCAATGCCGGATGATTGTATCCGTGGACTGCACACCACCACGATGACATACCTTCGATCAGTGTCTGCCCGCTTGCTAATGTGATGGTGACACCGTCAGCCCGTTTCACTTTATAGACCGGAAGTGGATTGGAAGTCGAAGTATACGGGTGCCATAAGTGTTCGCGGTCGAACTGTGAGTCGGCAAAATAGTAGCCTTCCGAAAGAATCATCTCTTTGTCATCCGATACTTTAGAGCCAAGAGTAGTCAGCAAATCTCCCACAATGGCGGAGTTAATGCCGATATAGAGCGATTTCCGGACAGCTTCGGGCGTTAACTGCGAACGTCCCCCGGCAAAGCGCAGGTAGGCTGTAGGATTTATGAAACGGAAAAGGGCAACTGTTGTCAGTACCTCTTCTTCGCTGAGCGGTGACTGATGTTCGAGCGGAGTGCCCGGTATGGGTTGCAGCAAGTTGATCGGGATGGATTGAATGTCGAGCTCGCGGAGCGTGAAGGCAAACTCGATTCGTTGTTCCACGGTTTCGCCCATACCGATGATACCTCCGCAACAAAGGTCCATTCCCACCCGTCGTGCGGCATGCAGGGTCTTCAGTTTCTGCTCCTGTGTATGTGTGGTGCAGAGTGAGTCGAAATGTGAAGGAGCAGTCTCAAGGTTACAGTGATACCGGGTGACTCCGGCATTGTACAGTGCCTGTAATTCTTCTTCGTCCAATAGTCCCAGTGAGGCGCATAGCCGGATAGACGAGTGACGTCGCATCCGTCGTGCGGCCGCGCAAAGTTCCTTCATGTTTCCGGGTGAAGGTTTCCGACCGCTGGTCACCAGTGAAAAACGATTGATTCCTTGCGCCTCGTTGTATTTGGCTTGACGCAGACACTCTTCCGCACTCACCAGATCGTATACATCTGCCTTCGTCTTGTAGTGGGACGACTGTGCACACCATTTGCAGTTTTCGGGGCAGCGTCCCGAACGGGCATTGATGATGGAACACATGTCGAACTCCTGTGAAGCGCAGAAACGGGTGATTTCGTGCGCTGCGTCGTACAACTCTTCTTTTCGGGGAAATTGTGCCAGCCATTCGGCCTGCTCACGGCTGATGGTCGTTCCCTGTAATACTTGGTTTTTGATTTCTTCAATGGTCATAGGATGGGGAATTAAAAAAGAGGTTGCCGGTCCCATTTGGATGGGAGGCAACCTCTTTATATGAAATGTATAAAACGGATGTCGCAACAGTTGACTGCGCGGCACCTGAATAAGAATATTTCAAAGATTGAAATGGAATGAAAAGAAAGAGTAAGGGTGTGGGAGACAGTACGGTACTCTCCCAATCTTCTTCCGGGACAGAATCTTCTGTTTCACGTTGCGGATCAATTCCTTCCGTATGTGGAGTCTGTTGCTTGCACAACGCACATTCCGTGACATTCTTTCTCAATTGTCCGATGGTGACACACAATCCCAAAGTGGCGAATATAGCATAGGCTTTCCGGCTCCACTGGCGGAAGCGGATGAACGAATGCGATATATACCTTTCTTTTTTCATAAGCTATATGGGGGATATCTTGTTATCGGACGGGGGCAAAGCTACAAAGAATCTACGGAATGACCAAGGGAATAGCATCGGTTTGTAAACAGAAGTGTCACTTCTACCACAAATGCGGTACAAGAATCCCCTATAAAAGGGATTTCGGGAACAACCCCTATACTCTACTTTTGCAGCATGGAAATGATCCGTGAAAATTAATTAAAAAATGTAGGTGGCTTTTGACACACCTTCAAGAATAAAACAACAATTTCAAAGCTTTTAACAACAATCTGCCGGATTGTGTGTTAAACAAAAGATTCTAATTTAAACATAACTAAACTTAAGGTATGAAGACCAATTTACGTCTATTATTTACGTTGCTCTTTGTGGTTTCGGTTGCAGCATTACATGCCGGGACAATGAATGACATACGTGTTTCGGGCACTGTTGTGTCCGAAGGAGACCCGTTGCCCGGTGTATCGGTATTAGTGAAAGGAACCAGTGTCGGTACCATTACGGGTATCGACGGTAAGTATTCCATTAATGTACCGTCCGATGGTACGCTGGTATTCAGTTTTATCGGACTGAAATCTGTGGAACATAAAGTGGGTGGACGCTCAGTGATCAATGTCGAACTGGTGCCCGACAGCAAGCAATTGGAAGAAGTGATGGTAGTAGCCTATGCCACTGCCAAAAAATATAGTTTCACCGGTGCCGCCTCTACCGTTAAAGGTGACGAGATAGCAAAGTTACAAACCTCGAGTGTCTCACGTGCCCTTGAAGGAACCGTAGCCGGTCTGCAGGCAAGTGCCGCAAGCGGTCAGCCGGGTACCGATGCAACCATACGTATCCGCGGTATCGGATCCATCAATGCGTCCAGTGCACCTCTTTATGTAGTGGATGGTGTGCCTTATGACGGCAGTGTGAACTCTATCAACCCCGAAGATATTGCATCGATGACGGTTCTCAAAGATGCGGCCTCGGCTGCTTTGTACGGTTCGCGTGGAGCCAATGGTGTAATCATTATCACCACTAAACAGGGACAAAGCGATTCGAAGACTACGGTGAATGTGAAAGCCAGTTTCGGTGGTTCCAATCGTGCGGTACGCGATTACGACCGGATCGGCACCGATCAGTACTTCGAACTTTATTGGGAGGCTTTACGTAACCAATATGCACTGGATACAAAGAATTATACTCCTCAGACAGCGGCTATCAAAGCTTCTAAAGACTTGGTAGGAAAACTGATGGGGAGTGGTCCCAATCCTTATGGGGCTAAATACCCTCAGCCGGTAGGCACGGATGGAAAATTGGTGGACGGGGCCGTTCCACTCTGGAACTTCGACTGGCAGGATGCCATGGAGCAGCAGGCACTTCGTACGGAATTGGGATTGAATGTCTCAGGAGGGGGCAAAACCAATCAATATTACTTCTCTGCCGGATATCTGAATGATAAAGGTATTGCCTTGGAGTCCGGCTATGAACGCTTTAATCTCCGTTCGAACGTGACAAGCCAGATGACCAAATGGCTTCGGGGAGGAGTGAACATGAGCTTTGCCCACTCTTTGCAGAATTATCCTGTATCATCGGATACGAAAACAAGTAACGTCATCAATGCCGGCCGTCTGATGAACGGGTTCTATCCCATCTATCAGATGAACGAAGACGGAACCTATAAACTGGATTCCGAGGGACAGCGGATATACGATTTCGGTTCTTACCGTCCGTCCGGTTCGATGGCTAACTGGAACCTTCCGGCTACATTACCCAATGATAAGTCGGAGCGTATGAAAGATGAATTTTCGGGACGTACTTTCCTCGAAGTTACCTTTATCGAAGGATTGAAGTTTAAAACCAGCTTCAACTTCGACCTGATCAACTATAATTCACTCGACTATACCAACCCTAAAATAGGGCCGGCTGTTAATACCGGAGGTTCATCGAGTCGTGAAAATGACCGTACTTTTTCGTGGACCTGGAATAATATCCTGACTTATGACAAAACCCTCGGAGAGCATCATTTCAACCTGTTGGCCGGACAAGAGGCTTATTCTTACCGTTACGATGTGTTGCGAGCATCCCGTTCGAATATGGCATTGCCCGATTTTCCCGAACTGGCTGTCGGTTCGCTGGTAACCGGAGGGACAGGATACCGCATTAATTACTCGTTGGTAGGATACTTCTTAAATGCCCAATATGACTATCAAAGCAAATATTTCTTTTCGGGTTCTTATCGGCGGGACGGATCTTCCCGTTTTGCTCCAGAGACCCGTTGGGGTAATTTCTGGTCCGTCGGTGCTTCCTGGCGTATCGATCGTGAAGACTTCATGGTGGCTACGAGCGACTGGCTTTCTGCCCTCACATTGAAGGTCAGCTATGGTGCGCAGGGTAACGATAATTTGGGAACGTATTATGCCAGCAGCGGACTTTATTCGGTGGTGAGCAATAACGGAGAGAACGCATTGGTATCCGATCGTCTGGCTACACCAAAACTGAAATGGGAAACCAACCTGAACTTCAATGCCGGCATTGACTTCTCGCTGTTCAACAACCGATTCTCCGGTTCGTTCGATTTCTTCCAGCGGCGTTCGAAAGATTTGCTCTATTCCCGTCCGTTGGCTCCCTCGCTCGGTTATAATGCAGTGGACGAGAATGTAGGCGAACTAAAGAATACCGGTGTGGAAATCGATCTGAAAGGTACTTTAATCCATAGCCGGGACTTTATGTGGCGATTAGGGCTTAACCTGACACATTATAAGAATGTCGTGACCGACCTTCCATTGAAAGATATGCCTGTGAGCGGAGTTCATAAACTGGCTGTGGGACGTTCTGTTTATGATTTTTACATGAAAAAATGGGCGGGAGTTGATCCGGAAAACGGGGATCCGTTGTGGTACAAAAATGTGAAAGATGCCAATAACAAGATCACCGGGCGTACGACTACCAATGACTATGCCCAGGCGGATTATTACTATACCGGCAAATCATCTTTACCCAAAGTGTACGGGGGATTTAATACCGCTTTCTCGTATAAGGGTTTTGAACTATCGACAATTTTTGCCTATAGTATCGGAAATTATATCGTGGACCGTGACGTGACTATGCTATGGCATAACGGAAGTTCTACCGGACGTGCCTGGTCGACAGAAATCCTGAACCGTTGGACACCGGAGAATCGATATACTGATGTACCGGCACTGAAAACCGTATCGAACAGTTGGAATGCAAATTCGACGCGTAACCTGTTTAATAACTCGTTCCTGCGGATGAAGAATATCACACTATCGTATAACTTCCCACAACCGATGATAAAGAAGATCAGCCTGAACAGCCTGCAATTGTTTGTACAGGCCGATAATCTGCTCACCGTTTCGAAGAATCAGGGACTCGACCCCGAACAGGATATCAGTGGACTGACGTATTACCGTTATCCGGCCATGCGTTCCATTTCCGGAGGAATCAATGTTTCGTTCTAAGGTTTTAATCCCCAGAAAAGGTACTGTTGCAATAGTATGCTTCAGCTCGATTTAATCATGAATAAATCATATATAGTAAAGTATAAAATAATAGATGATATGAGAACAATACGATTTAACAATAACAGACGTATCTCCTTTTCTCTTTTTCTTCGGGAAGAGGGTAGGAGAGAGACTTCCGTGAGTAATGCCTCCGGAGATAAGATCCCTAAAGGTAAGGTTCCCTTTCTCCTTCTCTTCTTTCTTTTGTTTCTGGGGAGTTGCAGCAGTGACTTCTTAGACAATAAGCCGACAGATGCCGTAGATTCCGGTCTCGTACCCGTGCCTTCGAATGCCGAACGCATCTTTAACGGTGCGTGGTACAATCTGTTCGAATATGGTACCACTTATGCCAACATCGGCTATCGTGCTTTGATGTGCCTGGACGACATGATGGCTGACGACGTGGTTTCGCGCCCCATGTACGGGTTTAATTCTTCTTATCAGTTTAATGATGTGGTGATGCCTTCCGACGGACGTACCACTTTCGCCTGGTATCTGATGTATAAGACCATTGACAACTGTAATACGGCCATTTCTATTCAAGCCACCGGAGACGATGATACACCTGAGTTCCGGCATGCCCAGGGACAGGCACTCACCGTACGTGCTTTCTGTTACCTTCATTTGGCACAGCATTATCAGTTCACCTATCTGAAAGATAAGAATGCTCTTTGTGTGCCGTTGTATACCGAACCCACCAATCCGAATACCCAGCCCAAGGGGAAGGCGACTCTTGAAGAGATTTATACACAGATCATTAATGACCTTAACCGTGCCAAAGGGCTTCTTGACGGCTATGTACGTCCGAACGACAAGTCGAAATATAAACCTAACACTGATGTGGTAAACGGACTCCTGGCCCGTACTTATCTGCTCACCGGACAGTGGGACGAAGCTGCTAAAGCCGCGCTTGAAGCAGCCAAAGGCTATACTTTGATGACGGACGCCAAAAACTATATGGGTTTCAACGATATATCGAATACCGAGTGGATCTGGGGACATCCGCAATCTGTCAGCCAGTCCGATGCCAGCTATAACTTCTATTATCTGGATGTGGTGGAACCCGATTCATATAATAGTTTTATGGCCGATCCGCATTTCAAGGATACTTTTACCGAAGGTGATATCCGTCTGGAATTGTTCCAGTGGATGCGTGAAGGTTATCTGGGATACCGCAAGTTCCGCATCCGTTCTGACCAGACGGGCGATATTGTCATCATGCGTTCTGCCGAAATGTATTTGATAGCTGCCGAAGCTTTGGCGCGTAAAGGTCAATTGGGCGAAGCCGTAAAACCGCTCAATACTTTAAGGAATGCCCGTGGACTGGCCGATTATGATCTTACCGGAAAAACGCAAGAGCAGGTAATTGATGAAATTCTGATGGAACGTCGCCGTGAACTTTGGGGTGAAGGGTTTGGTATCAC
Source organism: Bacteroides fragilis (assembly GCF_019583405.1). Classification (GTDB taxonomy): domain Bacteria; phylum Bacteroidota; class Bacteroidia; order Bacteroidales; family Bacteroidaceae; genus Bacteroides; species Bacteroides fragilis_B. Next base: position 76,263 of record NZ_SZUU01000009.1, read on the forward strand.
TGATGTCCTCCGTACGCAACGTCCTGTGGTACGTGTCGCACTGACTGATGTGGAAGCTGCTAAGGAGTACGATTGTTGGCAGCAGAACGGTACTTTCAAGAAGTATCATCCGGAAGGACATTGGTTCACCAGCTTTCCCGATGGAACGAAGTTTGTGCCCAATAGTAAGTATTATTTGTATTCTATTCCTGAAAAAGAGACGAATGCAAATACGAATCTGAAATAAGAAATCATAGTCAACTGATTTTATATGACCTGTTTCTGAAAAATCAGATAGATTAATACAATAGACAAAAGGTGTGTCATAACTCTGCGGTGAATAAGAGTTGCGACACACCTTTTTTATCAATACCGTTAATGGTTAACTGAATATATACACAATGATTCCCGTAATGACTACATAAGCCAGTGCATATGGAATGGCTGCTTTTAGGATTTCTCCTTCTTTCCCTTGTTGGTTTCCTGCCGATGTAGCGATGGCGATACTTTGAGGAGAGATGATTTTGCCTCCTGTCGCACCTACCGTATTGGCGGCTGATAACCAGTCCGGACTGACATTGATATGTCCTGCCACACTGGCTTGCAGCTTTCCGAAGAGGATGTTCGAGGATGTATCACTTCCGGTGATGAAGGTACCCAGACAGCCGATAACCGGAGCAAAGAGAGGGTAGAGGCTTCCGGTGGCTGTCGCGAGTGCAGTGGCAATCACGGAAATCATGCCTGCCGTATCCATAATGGTAGATAACCCCACCAGGCAGATAACGGTGACGAACGTTTTCTTTAATTGTTTCACCGTGTTCCATAAAACGACAAACAGTTCTTTCACTTTGGCTCCCTGTATCAGACCGCCTACAAACGTGCCTACGAAAAGCAGAACTCCGGCATGTGTCAGCCAGGCGATGGTATAGTTCACGCTGGAGTCATTGATGGGGAGGCTGATACGTGTCACCCAGTTATTTTCGAGCGTACTTCGGAGTCCTGGGAAAAGCGGACTGGTCAGTATGATCAGTAACAAAATCAGCAGATAGATGCTCCAGGCATTCAGGATATCTTTCCCTTTCAGTGCGTTCTGCTGCGCTTTCTCTTTTTTGGGGGCAGTCAGTTTGCCATAAATGACGATAACGACGATAGACAAGATGCTGCCGATGATAGCCGGTGATTCGGCCCCCATATATCGGGCCGCAACGTACTGGCTACCTAAAGATACAGCGCCTACCAGCAGTGCCAGAAATAGGTTTTTAGGTAATGATTTTATTTTCGGGTCGGTCAGGAAGAGCAGTACCAACGGTATCAGGAACATTAGTACGGAAAGTTGCAGTACGACGTTCGTACTCAGCACCTGTACATCCAGATTGGTTTCTTTGGCAAGTACCAAGACCGGTGTACCTATGGCACCGAAAGCCGTAGCCACACTATTGGCTATCAAGCTGACGGTGGCTGAAAAGATGGGCTTGAATCCCAGGCTGATCAGGATAGCGGCGGGGATGGCAACAGCTGTACCAAAACCTGCCATGGCTTCAAGTAACCCTCCGAAACCCCAGGTAAGGAGCAGTACCTGGATACTTTTATCGGTAGAGATGGAAGAGAATTGTTGTTTGATAATCTCCATCTTCTCTGTTTTCAGCAATACATTGTAGCTGAAGATAGCCATCAGGATGATAATCAGGATGGGAGAAACCGCTTTCAGTGCACCGTATACGAATGAAAATACCAAGTTGTCTACCGCATAATGGAATCCGAAAAGAGCTATCAGTATAGTTACTATCAGGGAGATGACGCTACTTTTGTCACCCGGCATTTTAAAAAATGCCATTAATACAATCAAGAGCAATACCGGAACGATGGCAAGGATCAGTGTCATAATTGTCTGTTTTTAATAGTTGATGTTTAAGTTAAGATATTGATATAACAAAACCGGAACCTGTTTTGACGGATGAAATAATTATTTTTTTGCTGTATAGCGTTAAATAAAAAAAGGTGTAGCCCTCCGCATGGAAAGGCTACACCCTTTGGTCCGGATAGCTACACCCTTTTTATCGGATGGCTACACCCCAATGCCGGGGATTTATTTTTTCTTCATATTCAAGATCTGTTGCAGTTGCTGTAGGTTGGCTTTAGCGGCCTCGTTACCCATCTGGGCAGCTTGGTTGAAAGCAGCGATGGCGCGTTGTACATCTCCATTGAGGAAGTTGTATACACCTACGTTGTTGATGAATTCTGCTGTTTGATGGTTGGCTTTATCCATATATTTGATTGCGTTTTCCAGATCTTTCTTGGTCAGTGATACGGCTGCGGCATTCAGGTTGGCTACTTCATCGTTCGGATACATGCGTACGGCAATGTCGAATACATTCACAAAATCGTTGCTTCCTTTCGGATAACTGTTGGCCACCTGATACATCTCGTTCAGACTCAGATATTTCGGGTTGACTTTTATCACCACCCGTCCTTGTTCTACATCGAAGTTGGCTACGGTGTAGTCTATCTTGCAGTTCACTTTGCGGAGTCCCGGATAAATCTCTTTCAGCATTGTGCGATAAGGAGCACCGCCGTCCACGCGCATGATTTCCTGTTTGCGGCGCGCATCGTCAGTCGTATTCTTGATGATACCGATAAATTTATCTTTATCCTTCATAGACGATTTTTCCAATGCTTGTACCAATCCGTCCCAATTTTCACCACCAAAAGTTACTTTGTAAAGTTTGCCGGGAACTTTTTCGTTGGTAGTCAGATAATTCTTCAGAGCTTCGGCACGTTTCTGCGACAGTTGTTCGTTGAATTTCAACGGACCCTCCGGTGAAGCGAATCCTTCGATACTGATTCCTGTTACTGTCAGGTTCTTGTCATTCTGAATCTTGTCGAACATAGCATGAATGTTCATCAGCTCTTTGTGGTTATTCATGAATTCCGGCTGGATCACAGCTTTGCTGACAGGAAAGTCGAGGTGAGCTTCATACTGTTCGCTACGGTTTTTCACAACTTCTACGGTAGGCTGAATATAAGCAACCACCGGTACCATGGCGCTCAGGCGTTTGGCTTCGGTAGAGACGTCATTGGTGATCAGTTCCTGTGCGAGCATCTCTTCGTTATTGCCGCATCCGCAGAGGTTTTCAACCAGATTCAGTGAGGCATTTGCCATCCAGGGTTCATAAGGGATCACCTGGGCATAGTTGAGCACTTCTCTTTTATTATAAGGTATTACGATTCCTGCAGGTAGTTCGCGGCTGATGGCTAATCCGCGCAAATAAGCCTTCTGACGGCGTTTGCCGTTGATGATGATCTCTTCCAGCGCTACGTTGTGCTGTCCGTCTGTCAGGAGCGGAGTAAGTGTGAGCATACGTTCGGGACTGACCGTTAGATTCTTCATGTCGATCTGCATGTCTACATAAAGCGAATTGCCTTGTTGCCATAGCGAAACATCGGATAGACTGATGGCATCTTTAAAGAATTTCTGGGCACTGGCCGGCATAACAACTGCGAGGGCCAAGAGGAAATATATGATTTTTCTTTTCATTGTTACTATTGATTTAATTTTTTATAATTGGTTCCGGAGAATGTGTGTGGGGCTTTACTTGATAGTATAAATAATGCTGAGTCCTATTTTCGTCGGGCCGAAATAATTCTTGTTGTTATGTCCCAGCTTCTCACCACACTTGCCACACGCATATTTATCATAATTCAGGCGGGCATATCCTGCACCGATGGTAGCTTCCATGCTCCAGCGATTCTTGAGTATCCAGTGGTAACCGTAAGAGATACCTGCACCATAGATTTTGCCGTCATAACGGTAGTTGCCCAATCCGAATATGTCGAGATTGCTCATGTTTACATCGGCGTAATGGCCATGCAGCCCGAAAAAACTACCGTTGAAACGTTCGCAAAGCCAGTAACGGAGTTCGGGTTGTACCAGCCAGTGCTTGATTTGTCTGTCTTTGGAGAATTTCCAGGGGTTGTAGTTGCCCGATACGTCAAGAGTAAGTTTTTTCGCCAAAGCCACTTCAAATCCCAGGTTCGGAGTACTGGTGGCCCAGTAGAGGGCATTGGTTTTGATGGCAAACTTGGGCAGATAAGTTTTTGTTCCCTGCTCTTGTGCATGTATGCCTGTGGCAAACACAAGCAGGAAGCATGCTGCTAAAAAATGTTTGATTGTTCTCATTTTCATTTTGGTCTAGGTTTTTACATAAACTATTTGCGAGATTAAACGTCTGAGAGGGGAAGTTTGTTGACTCATACTCAAAATAATGTTATAGGACATGCACGCTAACATTTTTAAGCAAATAATTGTTATCCTAATAAAGTCGGGATTCCAAACTTTTCATTTTCTTCGGGAAAGAGAGTGAAAATAAACGAGCAATTGTAATTTGGATTACATCTATTCTCTTTTTTACATGCTAACTTTACATATACTTTAAAATAATAGCCTATGAAAGAGCTTATCAATCGCCTGGAAGAGTTGAACAGGCAAGCTGAAAAAGGTGGCGGAGACGCCCGTATCGAGAAACAGCATTCTGTCGGAAAACTGACAGCACGTGAACGTATCGACCTGCTTCTGGAGAAAGGATCGTTTATTGAACTCGATAAACTGGTCACCCACCGTTGTACCGATTTCGGTATGGAGAAACAGAAGATTTCCGGTGACGGGGTTGTGACCGGATACGGAATGATCGGCAAACGGCTTGTCTATGTCTTTGCTCAGGACTTTACCGTTTTTGGCGGTGCACTGTCCGAAACGTATGCCAAGAAGATTTGTAAAGTAATGGATATGGCTATGCAGATGGGAGCACCCATCATCGGGCTGAACGATTCCGGAGGAGCCCGCATTCAGGAAGGAGTCCGTTCGCTGGCCGGTTATGCGGAGATATTCTTACGCAATTCTTTAGCCTCGGGTGTCATTCCGCAGATCAGTGCCATCATGGGCCCGTGTGCGGGCGGGGCGGTCTATTCGCCTGCATTGACCGATTTTATCCTGATGGTGAAAAACTCCGGTTATATGTTTATTACCGGTCCCGATGTGGTAAAAAGTGTTACGCAGGAAGAGGTCAGCAAAGAAGATCTGGGAGGGGCGGATGTCCATACTATGAAGTCGGGGGTGGCGCATCTTTCTGCCGAAAATGATATTGAATGTATCAATTACATCCGTGAACTGATTTCTTATCTGCCCGGCAATAATATGGAGGAACCTCCGTTTGTGGCTACCACCGATTCTCCGACGCGGCTTACGCCCGAACTATCGGAACTCGTGCCTACCAACCCCAATCAGCCATACGATATAAAAGAGATGATCCGTGCCGTGGCGGATGATAATAGTTTCTTTGAATTGCAGGAAGAATTTGCCCGTAACATCGTTATCGGTTATATCCGCCTGAACGGGAAAACGATAGGAGTGGTGGCCAATCAGCCGTTGGCACTGGCCGGAACACTCGATATCAATGCTTCTATCAAAGCGGCACGCTTTGTGCGTTTCTGCGATGCGTTCAATATTCCGTTGCTCACGCTGGTCGATGTGCCGGGGTTCCTTCCGGGTGTGGATCAGGAGTATGGCGGCATTATCCGTAACGGTGCTAAACTGCTCTATGCTTATTGCGAAGCCACTGTACCTAAAGTAACTGTCATTACCCGTAAAGCTTATGGCGGTGCTTATGATGTAATGAGTTCCAAGCATATCAGGGGAGATGTGAATCTGGCATACCCTACTGCCGAGATTGCCGTAATGGGGCCGGACGGTGCGGTGAATATTCTGTTCCGCAAAGAGATTGACAAAGCTGCAGATGCCGAGGCGAAAAGAAAAGAGCTACAGGATGATTATCGCAGTAAATTTGCCAATCCGTACCGGGCTGCCGAATTGGGCTATGTAGACGAAGTTATCGACCCGGCCATAACCCGTATGCGCCTGATACGCAGTTTTGAGATGCTCGCTAATAAGCGGCAGTCCAATCCGCCGAAGAAACATTCAAACCTTCCACTTTAAAGCAGAGGAGAACATCGTATGATAAAAAAGATATTAGTTGCGAACCGTGGCGAGATTGCCATGCGTATTTTCCGTACCTGTCGGGTGATGAACATTGCTACGGTGGCTATTTATACCCGCGTAGACCGTGGTGCCTTGCATGTACGTTATGCCGAAGAGGCTTATTGTATCTCCGATTCGCCGGAAGATACCTCTTATCTGAAGCCGGAGAAGATTCTGCAGATTGCTAAAAAGACGGGAGCTGCCATTCATCCGGGATATGGCTTTCTGTCTGAGAATGCAGACTTCGCCCGTCGTTGTGAGGAAGAGGGGGTTATCTTTATTGGTCCGAGTGCCGATATTATTGCCCGAATGGGTATTAAGACTGAGGCCCGTCGGATTATGCGTGAAGCCGGTTTACCGATCGTACCGGGCACGGAAGATCCGGTGAAAGGTATTGCCGAAGCCAAAAAGGTAGCTGCCGAAGTTGGCTATCCCATTATGCTGAAAGCACTTGCCGGAGGTGGTGGAAAAGGTATGCGTCTGGTACGCAGTGAAGAGGAGATGGAAACCGCACTTCGCCTTTCGCAATCCGAAGCCGGAACTTCATTTGGCAACGATGCCGTTTATATTGAAAAATATATCGAGAATCCGCATCATATTGAGGTGCAGATACTGGGCGATAAGTATGGCAATGTGATTCATCTGTACGAACGTGAATGTTCCATTCAACGGCGTAATCAGAAAGTGATCGAAGAGTCGCCTTCTCCTTTTGTGAAGCCCGAAACACGTGCCAAGATGCTGAAGGTTGCAGTGGAGGCCTGTAAGCGGATTAATTATTACAGTGCCGGTACGCTGGAGTTCATGATGGATAAAGACCAGAATTTTTATTTTCTGGAGATGAACACCCGCCTGCAGGTTGAACATCCGGTGACGGAAGAGTGTACGGGAGTGGATTTAGTGCGAGACATGATTCTGGTGGCTGCGGGCAACCGTCTCCCTTACCGGCAGGAAGATGTCGAATTTCGGGGTGCTGCCATCGAATGTCGCATCTATGCCGAAGATCCTGAAAACAACTTTATGCCTTCACCCGGGGTGATAACCGTTCGTGAAGCTCCCGAAGGACGTAATGTTCGTTTGGATAGTGCGGCTTATGCGGGATTTGAGGTTTCGTTGCATTATGATCCGATGATTGCCAAACTTTGTTGTTGGGGGCGTAACCGTGATTCGGCTATTTCGAATATGGCTCGTGCGTTGCGGGAATATAAGATCTTGGGTATCAAGACTACGATTCCTTTCCACCAGCGTGTGTTGAAGAATGCGGCTTTCCTGAAAGGAGAATACGATACTACCTTTATCGACACCCGTTTCGATAAGGAAGACCTGAAGCGCAGGCAGAATACCGATCCGACTGTAGCGGTGATTGCTGCTGCGCTGAAGCACTATGAAGAAGAAAAAGAGGCTGCTTCACGCGCCACTACGCTTCCGGTAGTAGGAGATTCGCTTTGGAAATATTACGGCAAGTTGCAGATGACTGCCAATAACTATTAAACTCAGAATGATTATGACAACAATATTAGCAACCTATTATGCCAAGATACAGGATGTGCCCGACAGCGAGTATAAAGTGGAGATACTGGAAGACGGGCCTGTGAAGAAAGTGGCGGTTAACGGAAAAGTGTATGATGTGGACTACAACGTAGGGGGTGACTCTATCTACTCCATTATCATCAATCATCATTCGCACGGTGTACAGATATCTCCGACTTCCCATTCCTCTTATACCATTATGAATAAGGGGGAACTTTATCAGATTGAGCTGAAAGGAGAACTCGAGAAGATACATAATGCCCGTAGCGGAGCAGATGCCGTAGGACGTCAGGTAGTTGTAGCTCCCATGCCGGGCGTTATCCTGAAAACTTACGTCAGGAAGGGAGATGAAGTGAAGAAGGGTGATCCGCTGTGCGTACTGGTTGCCATGAAGATGGAAAACGAAATTCGTTCGGTTGCCGATGGAGTGGTGAAAGAGATTTTTGTGGAGGAGAATACGAAAGTGGGGCTGAACGACCGTATCATGGTGGTTGAGTAGTAAGAGTAGAAATTGCAAGGGCTCTGGAAGTATGATCTTTCAGGGCCCTTGTTGTATGCTGTATCAGCTGTCTCTATGAAGTGACATTTGCGAAAAGCAGAGTTGTCAGACTCTATTCTTGTATATTTCTCCTCCTTTCATGATCATTATGAAATTCTTTTCCGGATTTCCCAATAGGGTAATATCTTTCAGTACATCCCCATCTACCAAAATTAAGTCTGCCCAGGCATCTTCTTCTATAACACCCAATTTCCCGGGATAGGGATTTCGTGCACCGGACAGAGCCAGCAATTCAGCATTATCATGCGTTACCATTTTGAGAATTTCAAAGTTGCTGAACCATTGCCTTAATTTAAGGATTCCCTGATTCTGATTCTTCGTGTTGGCAGGATTGAACAGTAAATCTGTTCCCCATGCCAGCTTGACGTTGTATTTCTTTGCCAGTTGATAGGTTTGGTCCGTACCTTGAACTACCAGGGCATGCTTCTCCTGTTGTTCTTTTGTCGGGAATTGATTATCTCCTAAAGTGAAGGGCTGCATACTGAGCCATATTTCTTTCTCTGCGATCAGTTGCATGGTAGGCTCGTCAATCAGATGACCGTGCTCGATGCTTTTCACTCCTGCTCGGATAGCTCTCTGGATGGCTCTCGGCACGTAAACATGTACCATTACGTATGTGCCTGCATCTTCCGCCGCTTTAACGGCAGCATGAATTTCTTCCTCGAAAAACTGTGTATCTTCCAGCCGATCATACAAGGAAGCCACTCCACCGCCCGTCATCAATTTAATCTGGCTGGCTCCTAAGCGGAGATTATTGCGTGCGGCAACGGTCACGGCGTCTATTCCGTCGGCGATAAGGGCAGCCCCTATCTCTTCGGTATGCGTCAGTCCGCAACAGTCAAAGGGGCGGGGCTCGTCATATACTGCCCGGAAATCTCCATGCCCTCCTGTCTGAGAGATAAGGGAACCACTGGGATAGATGCGTGGTCCGGAAAGGATTCCTTCGTCGATGGCCCGTTTAAGCCCGAAGACCGGACCGCCTGCATCCCGGATGGCTGTGAAGCCGCGGAGTAGGGTAGCTTGAGCTTCTTGTCCGGCTTTGAACTGCGTATAAGCGGTGTCTGCAGTAAGCAGATCCATCATCGTATTGCATGACATATAAGCATGCCAGTGTGCGTCGATCAGTCCGGGCATCAGGAATTTTCCCTTTCCGTCAAGAATGGTAAGATTGGAAATTCCGTCTGTAGGGATCGGACTTTCTGAAACGGCTTTAATCCGGCTGTTTACCACCAGCACATTTCCCCGGCCGGTCTGTTCGTTGCTTCCATCGAAAATTTGAACGTTATTGATTAAAATACTATTGTCCATGATACATCATTAATGGGTGAATACTGTTGGTATAACCCGTCTGAGGATTATTAGTTTAGCTGCAGGACTGATAAACTTCGTTAAGTGAGAGATTTTTTTGCTCCCTTTCTAAAAAACTTTACTCAATATGGGATGACTTTCTGTCTGATGATTTCTATCAATATATTGAGCGTTTTATTCTGTATCACTAATCAATTAAAATCTTTCGTCCGGTCAGGATTATTAAAATGAAATAATTAGAAAGTTCTAATAACTTTCTACATTGCAATGTTTATAGGGATTCCGGACATAGATTGCTTCCATTTGATAGACTGTATTTTATGCTTGAGTGATATCGGGTTGAACCTATTCTTTTTGCTATACGTTCTCTTTTTATAGACGAAGTAATTAACCCCGTCACATTTCAGCCGGTAAATGTGGCATATTGTCTCACTTTTAAACATATATGAATATGAAAACTTTATTCATTTTTCTATTTGTTTTGCTTGCATTTTACTCCTGCGATACGGATGAACCGATCAGCGCAGAAGACTTATCGGCTGCAACCGGTACTAATACGGATGAGGTCGATGTAGCTTCCAGATCGGGCAGCTATCTGATCTGGCTTAATGGAATGAGTGCGGAAACAAAGAAAGTTACAGATCAACTGCAAACAGTGAACCACTATGACAAGATGGTGTCTTTTAATGATTTACCGGGGACAGACAAGGTGGAAACCCTGGAAACCATGGCAAAAGATTCTTTGAACGATCTGACGATTGTAGGTAGTGTTGCCGATTTCATAGCAGGTACTTACAGTCCTGAAATGATACAGGACATCCGTCACAATCGTCAGGGAGTCATCTTAATTGCCAAAGACGGTAAGGGAGAAGATTTGAAGGCGCAAATGCTTAAACTTTTCGGGCTTTATGTAGATAAAGGATATTATAAAGTCAGCTTTCCGCGCGAACAGCGCTATGCCTATTATGACGCAAACGATCCGGATGCTTTGAAGAAGCTTTGCGGAACGGGCGGCCTCAATCCTCATACTCGTAGCATGTTGGGCTCTCCCGGACCGACGGATGATCCTTCGGCTCCGGAAGTTACCGAACGGGCATTGCATGCTATGAAGAAGATCTATATCAGCAATCGGTATTATGTATATACCAGTGATTATAAATATCACATGACCGGATATGAGACGCTATTACCCTATACGGCTGATATCAGGGAGTATCTCCCGCGGGATGATAAAAGGTATGATGGGATGGTTGATCGCGAATGGACCATTGATGCTTATAATCTGCGTATTTACGCACCGACCAATGGAGATAATATGCTTGCTGTTTATAGTTCGGGTGGAAATGGTTTTTCCAACAGGCTCGACCATTCATTGGTATCCCTGGATAATCCACCGATGTATGAACTTTGGGCATTGATATGGGGATTGCGAAACAATGCTTATACAAAGATTAATATCCGTGACGACCAAAGTTCACAGTTGAATCTCAAACTTATTGACTTTGCACCAGGCTTGCCGGAGACAGAGAGTACCATTGAGCATGCATACGAAAAGAGCGTGGGATTTGATTTGGGAGCAACTCCGGTTTTAAAGGGTGAGTATCGTTGGGGTAAGTCCATTACTTATCAGTTGGCGGAAATGACCCGTGAGGTGACTCGTACCATTACCGATGCCGAGATGAGTTATTGCTGGAAGTGGTATCCTGAAACTCTTTTCCGAGGTAGCAAGGCTATGAATGCAGAGGGGATGATCGATGCCGTCACTATGATTTCGCCTGCATGGTATGATATTCTTTATGATCATGTGGCGGGAACTCCGGGTACGGATAATCCTTTCTGTGACTATGACAACGACTTGCAGTTTAACCAGAATCTGCTCAATTACGAGCAGCAATGTGCCATTACCGCCCGGACAACCGGTGCGTCGGCTGGTGTTGTAGCCATCGAAATAACTGATGGAATGGTGCTGCAGCGTGGAGGAGCTTGGTTTACGAGTTGGGGAGCGGCGGTGATTCATTCTTTGCCGAGCAGTGCCGGAACGGCTTACAATGCTACTGTGGATGTGCATAAAACCACTACAGTGTGGATAGATTATAATAACTGGTAAAACGAACCATAAAAAAAGATTATGATGAAAACTAAAATGATATATATGATACTTCTGTTCTCAAGTATTCTTTTCGGGGGGTGCGTTAGGGACGTCATTGATGATGTTCCGGGGACGGATGAGGACTATGCGGTAGACAAGAAGGACGTGGTCCTGATACGCATGGGAACTAACGATGCGGAAGTGAAAGATATTACATCCCGCTTGTTCAACAACATTCCTTCTTCCTGGGAAATAGGTAAGAAGACCATTGTAGACTATGACAAGATGAAAGATCCTGAGACGGAACTTAATGCCGACATCAAGAATCCGAAGATTTATATGACGGTCATTTTGAATATCAATGATGTTATCTCCGGTAAATATCCGATATCTCTGTTTCGTATGTTGAAGTTCTATAAAAGGGATTTTTATGTGATTGCCACTCAGTCCACTCCGGAACAGAAGCAGGAGATGCTTTCACTGATAGGAGTCTATATGGAAGCAGGCTATTACGCGATCAATTATGATAACGTACAGCATTACCGTATTTTTCCTTCTGCCGATCCGTATGCCAAAGATAATATGATTGGTAAGGGAGTGGCTTCCTTTAATCAAAAACTGTTGAGCCGCTCTGTTGATACCTTACCTGAAGGTAACGATCCGGATCCCGGATATAATGCGCAAATGGCGGATAAAGAGGCCTTGAAAAGGATTGAGATTTATAACCGTATTTATGGTTATGCTCAGGGAGACATGAATTATTCGATGCAGGCAGTCCCTTATAAGATGAAAGAAGGTGCCGCACCTGATGTGATTATAGATAATTTCTGGGCGATAGATGCCTATAACTTCCAGATATATAGTAAGAACAACAACTGCATATTGAGTATCACGAATAACGCAGGAAATGGCTTCACTGCCAATATCAAAGATTATACCACTCCCAAAGGTATTAATGTCTATGCTTACATCTGGAATTTGATGCGGGAAGCTTCCAGTGAGATAACCATTCATTCGGACGGGGGAATTTTTCGGGAGATCAGTTATCAGCCGCAAACAGTGAATCATGGTGCCAGTTATACGGAGAACTCTTTCTGGAAAGTGTCTGTCTCCGTATCACCCACCAAACTGGAAGACAAACCTTGGGAGGCATTCAAAGTGTCGTTTGGCAAAGAATCGTCTACCGAAGTGTCTTACAATACTAAATCGATGGACTATTCCTGTAAAGGGCAGTTTGGTAACGGGTTGTACAGTAAGCTTTGGCAGTTTATTCCCGGAGAGTTCTACGACAGGGCGGAAGCCTTTGTTTACGAAACAAGTCAGGGGTTGCGTTGGATAGACGCTGCACAGGCGATGACACCCAACTATGTAACATGGGGAGGCTGGACTCTTCGCCAGAATTATTTAAATCACATCAACAACAGTATGAAGTTGCATCAACAGCAGTGCATTTACTCTTTAGAGTCGGATGCACAGCCCGGAGTCGTTTCTGTCGCTATCACAGATGCCATCGATTTACAAAAGACGTATGTACACTATAACTGTGGCATTCGTTATGGGCACGATTCGGCTAGGACGGATCTCAAAATGTCGAAGATGGTTTGGATTGATTTCAGGCAGTGGGACAATTGACCTGCACTCTTGACTATACGGCTATATGAGATTTTTATCCATGTCTAAAGCCTGCTTCATTACAGATTGAGAGATTACACAACTATATAGCAAGAGATAAGTGATAATAGTGTTTCTCTGTGTAATCTGTTAATCTGTGGTGAAGTTTTGGCTTATTAGCACAGGATGGTGGCGTATCGCTTAGAATCTTGTCAGTTGTTTGGGCGATCCATGCCAGGAACAGCCCAGACAATATACTTCCGTAAAATCGAATCCTTCGATTGGGATTTCCGGATATTTGGATACGACTGTTCCATCTTGGGCAATATATACTAACAGGCGTTCACCCTGATCGTTTTTTACATACATACCGGCTATTTTACACTGGGGACAAAGCAATTTCTTCATATTACTATAATGGATTCTTTATACTGTTTTATTTTTATAGTTAGTTCTATCTTGATATTATCCGTTCATATCAGACGGATGATATCCTGAAAGCTTTTTGTATCCCGACTTTCCGTAAATACAGATAGTAGGTTTCAAAAGTGTGCAAATATGCAGGCTTGTCGCTTAATAGACAAATAATTTATCAGAAAAATATCTTCCCTTATCTAAAATTGATTAATAAGTCCTGCTTTCTATACGGGTAAAGGGGGACAGAGTAAAAGGAAACGATCATATTGATAAAGATGAATGAGGTGTGACTGCTTATTCATTCTATAATAGAATTTGCCTGTAGATAATCTTTTTGTTTGGAATGTCATCGATCTCCGTAACCGGACCTTTGCTTTTTTCCTGTGCCGGTAGGTGTTTTTTATTAGTGAACAATTTTATAATGATTTATACTTTGTGCAGCAGAAGTAACTGTTTACCCTATTGGGGCCATTGTAAAAAAACGACCTTTTAAAACTAAGGCCTATCTTTTTTTGTTGTTAATGATATGAATAACTAAAAAAAACATACGATTATGAGATATGATATAGCTATTATCGGTGGTGGACCTGCCGGGTATACTGCTGCCGAGAGAGCAGGAGCTAACGGTTTGCGTGCTGTTTTGTTCGAGAAAAAAGCAATGGGCGGTGTGTGTCTTAATGAAGGATGTATTCCTACCAAAGCCCTGCTTTATTCCGCTAAGGTGCTGGACGGTATCAAGAGTGCGCCGAAATACGGTGTCTCGGTAGATGGTGCTCCTGCATTTGATATGGAAAAAATCATCGGTCGGAAAAACAAAACGGTACAGAAGTTGACGGGCGGAGTGAGAATGACGGTAAACTCTTACGGAGTGACTATTGTAGATAAGGAAGTGGTGATAGAGGGCGAAGGTGAAGAAGGATTCCATATCCGCTGTGATGGAGAGGTATACGAGGCGACCTATCTGCTGGTTTGTACCGGATCGGAGACCGTGATCCCTCCGATAAAGGGGCTTTCGGACGTAGATTACTGGACCTCACGAGAGGCACTGGATAGCACTGTTCTTCCATCATCACTCGCCATTATTGGAGGTGGAGTGATCGGAATGGAGTTTGCTTCGTTTTTTAACAGCATGGGCGTTAGGGTGAAAGTGATCGAGATGATGCCGGAAATTCTTGGAGCAATGGATAAAGAAACCAGTGCGATGTTGCGTGCTGACTATACAAAGAAAGGGGTTAATTTCTATCTGAACACGAAAGTAACCGAGGTGAGTGATAAAGGAGTAACTGTGGAAAAGGATGGAAAAAGTTCGTTTATCGATGCCGACCGGATTTTAGTGAGCGTAGGCCGTAAAGCGAATATCACCCAAGTAGGATTGGATAAACTGAATATTGAGTTGCACCGAAATGGGGTCGTCGTAGATGAACACATGTTGACTTCTCATCCTCGCGTATATGCTTGCGGTGACATTACCGGCTTTTCTTTATTGGCACATACGGCTATTCGTGAAGCAGAAGTTGCCATTAATCATATTTTGGGAATAGATGACCGGATGGATTATGATTGTGTTCCGGGCGTAGTCTATACCAATCCCGAACTGGCCGGTGTGGGTAAAACGGAGGAGGAACTGATAGCTAAGGGTATTTATTATCGGATACAAAAATTACCG
Organism: Bacteroides fragilis; assembly: GCF_019583405.1. GTDB lineage: Bacteria > Bacteroidota > Bacteroidia > Bacteroidales > Bacteroidaceae > Bacteroides > Bacteroides fragilis_B. Next base: position 91,450 of record NZ_SZUU01000009.1, read on the forward strand.
ATGGTTTATTCGGGGCGTTTTGTTGCCGAAAACGAGTTGGGGAACGGACTGTGTAAACTGATTATCGATCATAACGATCGGATTATCGGTTGTCACATGTTGGGCAATCCGGCTTCGGAAATTATTGTTGTGGCAGGCATTGCTGTCCAGAGAGGATATACGGTCGATGAATTCCGAAAGAGTGTTTTCCCGCACCCGACAGTCGGTGAAATTTACCACGAGACACTGTTTGCCTGATGCGGTTTATAAATAGCTCTTCTACGGATGCCGGTTTCAATCTGGCGGCTGAAGAGTATTTGTTGAAGCAGGGTACAGAAGATGTATTCATGCTTTGGCAAAGTGCTCCGTCCGTAATTATAGGCAAGCATCAGCGGGTGGAAACGGAAGTGAACCGGACGATGGCGGAACAAAACAAGATTCCTGTATTCCGGCGGTTTTCCGGTGGCGGTGCCGTATATCACGATTTGGGCAACATCAATCTTACGTTCATTGAAACTACCCGTCTGGCGCGTTTCGAAACTTATCTGGAGCGAACGGTTGAAATGTTGACTGCCGCCGGAGTTGCAGTGAGAGGCGACGAACGATTGGGTATTTATGTCGACGGGCGAAAAGTCTCGGGCAGTGCGCAATGCGTACATCGCAATCGTGCAATGTATCATTGCACACTGCTGTATGATACAAATCTGGTATTATTGAATAAGTTGCTTGAGGTAGAAGGACTTGAGGAAAAGGTTGCTGTACATCCTACTGTCCGTTCGGTTCGTAGCGAAGTGACGAATCTGAAAGAGTACATGCATCCGGCTCTATCTACAGATAAATTCCGGGAGTGGATTTTTCGTTATTTTGCAGGTCCTTCGGTTTCCGAAGCGTTCAGTAAGGAGGAACTGGCAATTATCGAGGGGGTACGGGAAAATAAATACAACATCATCTGTAACTGACGTGAATATTACCAAGCAGTCTGATTATTCAGTATCCGGTGAAGGAGAACTATTTTCCCTTCAAAATTCAGCCTTCTCATACGAAAAATGCATTTCGATCTTCCATCTTCCACCTTTTAGGACGCATGTCGTTGATTATAAGATATCTGTCCCGGTGGAAGATGCTGTTTTTATGCCATTTATCTTCCACCTTCATCTTCCATCTTCCACCCTCGATTTGGCAAGCTCGATTCATTGTGTGTATTTGATATACAGATAGATGTATCTGTTATCCTATCCGTTTATGCCCTTTAAAGCAGTTTGTTTTCCTTAGTACCTTTAGTGAAAATGGTCAGGTTCTTATCTCGTCCCGCATACCCGGGCCCATGAGCCCGCATACCTGGGCTGGTGGGCCCGCGTACCCGGGCTCATGAGCCCGCATACCCGGGCTGAGATAAAGATACCTTAATGGATTGTAAAGTGTTTATTGATAATGCGTTATGTTTGCTATGAAATCGGCTTGCTTTCTTATGTTTTTAGCCACTAAACGGCTTTCTTATCCAGGCGATTACTTAAAAAAACATTAACTTAAAACTTTCTTTTTCACAATCTTGTTCTACTTGTACAAGTGAAAGAATAAATAATTGTGTATATGGCAAGATTCGAAATAAAAATGCCCAAGTTGGGCGAAAGTATTACCGAAGGAACCATTTTATCATGGTCGGTGCAAGTAGGTGACGTGGTCAATGAGGACGACGTACTTTTCGAAGTGAACACTGCTAAGGTCAGTGCGGAGATTCCTTCTCCCGTTGCCGGGAAAGTGGTGGAAATATTGTTTAAGGAAGGCGATACGGTACCTGTAGGTACGGTAGTTGCCATTGTAGATATGGATGGAGAAGGTTCCGGAGAAGCATCGGAAACCGCAGACTCTGTAGAAACGGCATCTGCTCCAAAGGCTGCCGAGGTATCGGGCACTGCGTCTGCTCCGAAAGTTCAGGCGGAAGTTACCGCTCCCAAAGTAGAACGTTGGTATTCGCCGGCAGTACTTCAATTAGCACGAGAGGCGAAGATTTCTCAGGAAGAACTGGATTCGATTCCCGGAACAGGTTATGAAGGTCGGCTGAGTAAAAAAGATATCCGCAGTTACATCGAGATGAAGAAAGGTGCTCCGGCAGCTGACGTTTCTACTACGGTGGTTTCAGCGGTTGCAGGGAATAATTCGGGTTCTTCGTCTGTCCCTTCTGCAGAAGTACAAAAGAAGGCTGCCACTATGGCTCCTCAGGCTCAGCATGGACAATCTGCTTCTGCCGTTTCTTCAGACGCATCGGTAGAGGTCAAAGAAATGGATCGAGTACGTCGCATCATCGCCGACCACATGGTGATGTCGAAAAAGGTTTCTCCGCATGTGACTAATGTGGTCGAAGTAGATGTCACCCGGCTGGTGCGCTGGCGCGAAAAGACCAAAGACGCTTTCTTCCGTCGTGAAGGTGTGAAGCTGACTTATATGCCTGCCATTGCTGAGGCCACTGCCCAGGCGTTGGCTGCCTATCCACAGGTAAATGTCTCGGTAGACGGATACAACATTCTGTATAAGAAACATGTCAATGTGGGCATTGCTGTTTCGCAAGATGATGGAAACTTGATTGTTCCCGTAGTGCATGATGCCGATCGTTTGAATCTTAACGGACTTGCCGTCGCTATCGATTCGTTGGCGAAAAAGGCACGGGTTAATAAGTTGATGCCTGACGATATTGATGGCGGAACATTCACGATCACCAATTTCGGTACGTTTAAGATGTTGTTCGGCACTCCGATCATCAACCAGCCGCAGGTGGCTATTCTCGGAGTGGGCGTCATTGAGAAAAAGCCGGCTGTGGTGGAGACTCCCGAAGGAGATGTGATAGCCATTCGCCATAAGATGTACTTGTCACTCTCTTATGATCACCGTGTGGTGGATGGTTCGCTGGGAGGTAACTTCCTGCACTTCATTGCCGACTATCTGGAGAACTGGAAAGAATAGTCGTCATATCGGAGATTTACAGAATAATAAATCAGTCTCACCACAGATCTCCCGGATTGTTGCTGAACTTATTCGGGGAGCTTTATCCTTAAACTGTGATCATCTGTGTGATTTGTGGTGAAAATCCTAAACCCACTTTAAATATGAAGAAATACGATATAAAAACCACTGACGAACAGACGCTCCGCAAGTGGTATCATTTAATGACTTTGGGGCGTGCGCTCGACGAGAAGGCACCCGCCTATTTGCTGCAATCTCTTGGCTGGTCCTATCATGCTCCTTATGCCGGGCATGACGGTATTCAGCTTGCTATCGGGCAGGTTTTTACTCTTGGTGAGGACTATCTTTTTCCTTATTACCGGGATATGCTCACTGTGCTTTCTGCCGGAATGACTCCGGAGGAACTCATTCTGAACGGTATCTCAAAAGCTACAGATCCGGGTAGTGCCGGACGTCACATGTCCAATCACTTTGCCAAACCGGAATGGCACATTGAGAATATCTCTTCTGCTACCGGTACGCACGATCTTCATGCGGCAGGCGTAGGGCGTGCCATGGTTTATTATGGTCATAAGGGGGTTGCCATTACTTCACATGGTGAGTCTGCCACATCCGAGGGATTTGTCTACGAAGCTATCAACGGGGCCAGCAACGAACGTCTTCCGGTTATTTTTGTATTCCAGGACAACGGTTATGGCATTTCCGTCCCTAAAAAGGATCAGACTGCCAATCGTAAAGTGGCCGATAACTTCTCCGGTTTTAAGAACCTCCGCATCATTCATTGCAATGGAAAGGATGTATTTGACTCGATGAATGCCATGACCGAAGCCCGTGAATTTGCTATAGCCAACCGTACTCCGGTTATAGTACATGCCAATTGCGTACGTATCGGTTCGCACTCCAACTCTGATAAGCATACTCTCTATCGCGACGAGAATGAGTTGGCATACGTGAAGGAAGCCGATCCGCTGATGAAGTTCCGCCGGATGCTGTTGCGCTACAAGCGCCTGACGGAAGAGGACCTTCAACAGATAGAAGCTGCCGCCAAGAAAGAACTGGCTGCCGCCAATCGTAAAGCGTTGGCTGCACCCGATCCGACTCCGGAGAGCATTTATGACTTTGTCCTTCCCGAACCGTATATTCCTCAAAAGTATAAAGACGGACTTCCGGGCCCTGTCGAAGGTGAGAAGAGTTTCATGGTGAACGCCATTAATGAAACGCTCAAAGAGGAGTTTCGCCGCAATCCTGATACCTTTATCTGGGGACAAGACGTGGCCAATAAAGATAAAGGAGGCGTATTCAATGTCACCAAGGGGATGCAACAGGAGTTCGGTGATGCCCGTGTGTTCAGTGCTCCGATAGCCGAAGATTACATTGTGGGAACGGCCAACGGAATGTGCCGTTTCGATCCTAAAATACATGTGGTTATTGAAGGCGCTGAGTTTGCCGATTACTTCTGGCCTGCTGTCGAGCAGTACGTTGAGTGTACACACGAGTATTGGCGTAGCAACGGTAAGTTTACTCCCAATATTACACTTCGCCTTGCTTCGGGTGGATACATTGGCGGTGGATTGTATCATTCGCAGAACCTTGAAGGGGCTCTTACGACTTTACCCGGTGCCCGCATTGTTTGTCCGTCGTTTGCCGACGATGCTGCCGGGCTGCTCCGCACCAGTATGCGTTCCAAGGGATTCACTCTTTATCTGGAGCCCAAAGCGCTTTACAACTCAGTAGAGGCTGCTGCCGTTGTGCCCGAAGAGTTTGAAGTTCCCTTTGGTAAGGCCCGTATCCGTCGCGAAGGAACCGATCTGACTATAATTACTTATGGCAATACTACCCATTTTTGTCTGGATGTTGCCGAACGTCTTGCCCGGGAAGGGGTGGGGAGTGTCGAAGTCATCGATCTCCGTTCGCTGATTCCGTTGGATAAAGAGGCAATTTTTGCTTCCGTACGGAAAACCGGTAAAGTGATGGTGGTTCATGAAGACAAAGTCTTCTCCGGATTCGGTGCCGAAATTGCAGCGCAGATTGCCGGAGAAATGTTCCGTTACCTGGATGCCCCGGTACAACGTGTGGGTTCCACCTTTACTCCGGTAGGTTTCAATCCGATATTGGAACGGGCTATCCTGCCGAATGATGAAAAGATATATAAAGCAGCCAAAGAGTTGATGGAGTTCTAATTAAAAAAACGATCAATCATGAAAAAGATAGGAATATTCTATGCTGCCAAAGCCGATAAAACCTCTTGGGTGGCTGAAAAGATTCAAAAAGAATTTGGTGCTTCTGCCGAGTCTGTAGCTATCGAAAATGCCTGGCAGAATGATTTTGAAGCCTATGATAATTTCATAGTCGGTGCTTCCACCTGGTTCGATGGCGAACTGCCTACTTATTGGGACGAGCTTCTGCCCGAACTCCGCACCTTGCAGTTGAAAGGGAAGAAAGTGGCTATCTTCGGGCTTGGCGATCAGGTGAAGTATCCCGAGAACTTTGCCGATGGTGTCGGACTGCTTGCCGAAGTTTTTGAGAATGATGGAGCTACGCTTGTCGGTTTTACTTCTATAGACGGATATAGTTTCGAGCGTTCCCTGGCTCTGAAAGGTGATAAATGGTGTGGATTGGTCATTGACATCGAAAATCAGTCGGAAATGACTGATAAGCGAATAAAAGACTGGTGCAGGCAGGTGAAAAAGGAATTTGAAGTCTGATCCGGTCATACCGCAGATTAGCACAGGGCTGACTGTTATGTCGTTCGTGTGCTACTCTGTGGCAGACCCGTGTGTGTTAAAGTACGAACTTTACTGCTGCCCATCGGTTTTTCTCCTGATGGTGTACGAAGGTGAGTCCGTGCTTTTCTGCTTCCCGGCGGATAGCCGGAATATCATCTATATAGAATCCGCTCATAAATAACTCCGATCCCGGATGCATGCATGCTACATACTGCTTCATGTCGTTCAGTAAGATATTGCGGTTGATATTGGCTATTACTACATCGAATGGCCCTTTCCCTTGTAATGCCGAAGCATCCCCCTGCGAGACGGCAATATCTGTCACTCCATTCAGTTCGATGTTCTCTATCGAGTTGCGTACACACCATTCGTCGATATCGATGGCTGTGCAAGGCTTAGCTCCCCGCATTCGTGCGAGAATAGCCAGTATTGAAGTTCCGCAACCCATATCCAGCAGCGACTTGCCGGTCAGTTCGCTATCCAACAATTCTCCGATAATCAGGCTTGTTGTTTCATGGTGCCCTGTTCCGAATGCCATCTGCGGATTGATCAGGATATCATATTCTGCCTTAGGCACGTCCTGATGAAATGTGCTATGAATCACACAACGGTCTCCGATTACAATCGGTTGGAAGAAATTTTTTTCCCATTCTTCGTTCCAGTCCTTGTCTTCGGCTTCGGCAAACGTATAAGAAATTTCCGTATCCGGCACAGGAAAATTTGCCAGCTCTGTTTTCAATGTCTCTTCATTGTAAAGTGATTGCTGAATATAAGCGGTCAGTCCGCCTTCCCGTCCGACAAAACTCTCAAATCCGGCTTCACCCAACACGGCAGCAAGCACATCATTCACCGTTTCGGTGCAAGGATGTGTATCAAAAGTGAACTCAAAGTACTTCATAGGTGTTTTTATTTGCAAAAGTACGATTTAAAGGGATAGAAACAAAGTAAACATTGTTTTTATCGGGTTGAGGTTTGTTAAGTTAAAGAACGGCAAAATAGGGAAATCCCTATTATTGTTTGGGGAAAATCTATCCGACAGCGTGAATACCTTGCTTATCTTTGTAACGTGAATAAAAAGATAAAGTAACCAATAAACCACGGAAATATGAAAAAGATTGTTTTATTATCGCTGTTTGCCCTGTGCCTTCCACTGGCTGTGATGGCACAAAGCAATAATGACGACCTTTATTTCGTGCCTTCTAAGGAAAAAAAGCAGGAAGCAGAAAAGATTCCTGTAAAGAAGGTGCCGGAAAAAAGGACAGTCACTACGAATATTTATACGGCTCCGGGTACTACGGTAGTGGTTCAGGACCGTAAAGGAAACAAACGTGATATGCGTGATGTGGATGAGTATAACCGCCGTTACGATGCTAAAGATAATGAGTTCGCAATGGAGGACGATACATTATATGTAAAAGAAAAAGCTGTCTCCGATCCGGATGGTGAATGGGTGAACGGGTTCAATGGCTCACAGGATGACTACGAGTACGCTGAACGCATCATTCGTTTCCGTAATCCCCGTTTTGCGGTAAGCATTAGCAGCCCGCTTTACTGGGATATTGTTTATGGAGCTAATTCTTGGGATTGGAATGTTTATACAGACGGTTTCTATGCTTATGCATTCCCGACGTTTACCAACCGCTTGTGGTGGGATTGGCGTTATAACTCTTATGGTCCCGGATGGGGCTGGGGCTGGGGATGGTCTTCACCTTATTACGCCTGGGGAGGCTATTATCCCGGTTATTGGGGTGGTTACTGGGGCGGCTGGTATGGCGGCTACTGGGGACACCATCATCACTATCATCCCGGATGGGGTGGCGGAGGTAGCTGGGCAGGAAGATACGATACTTATACCCGCCGTGGTTCGTCTGCTGTGAGAAGCAGTTATGGAAACTCTTCAACTGTTCGCCGGTATGGTTCAGGTGCGGTTCGTTCCAATAGCGGTTCTTCCGTTCGTTCGTCAGGAACATCTTCTTACAATAGAGGAGAGAGCTCTGCCAGACGTGTGATAGGAACGCGTGTAGTCGGTGAGCGTCCGGGATCTACTACCCGTACAGATGCTTCTTCTTCACGTCGAAGTACCTATACTCGTCCAAGTAGCACACGCAGCAGTTCTTCTTATGAAGGAACCCGCGGCGGAAGCACTACTACAGGTTCTCCGTCTTACTCGGAAGGAGGCAGAAGGGCAAGTACAAGAAGCAGTTCTACTTATACTCGTGGCAGTTCTACGGCTCCTTCGCGTAGTTACAATGAGAGTACCACTCGTCGTTCGTACAACAGTACTCCTTCTCGCAGCAGCAGTTCGTCTACGCGTAGTTATTCTTCACCTTCAGGTAGTAGTTCACGTAGTTATTCTACCGGTGGCGGTGGTGGTTCTTCCCGTTCTTCCGGTGGTGGCGGTGGCTCTTCAAGGGGCAGAAGATGATAATGGAGGTATTAACTTAAAAAAGCATTTGACGATGAAAAAAATAATTACTTTAGCAACTTTGGGGCTGTTGGTAGCAGCAGCCCCGATAAGTGCACAGACTGTGTACGATGCTGCCAAGATAACAGGAAAGGACTTGAACGGAACCGCCCGTTTTGTCGGCATGGGTGGCGCCATGGGAGCTTTAGGGGGGGATATCTCTACAATCGGAACGAATCCTGCCGGTATCGGTATCTATCGCAGTAATGATTTTATGACTTCTTTCGGCTTTTCTTCATACGGGACGGAAAGCAAATATTTGGGAGATAAATTTAAGTCGGATAAAATGCAAGGTTCTTTTGATAATCTGGGTTTTGTATTTGCATCTAAGATTGGCAATGAAACTTCTTTGCGTTATGTGAATTTTGGATTTAACTATCACAAGGCTAAGTCTTTTTATAAGAATATGAAGATGGCAGGAGGACTTGGTAACAGTTCGCAGACCTATCAGATGGCCGAACAGGCAAGCGGTATATCAAAATGGGGAGATCATCCTTACGATGATCCGGAGATAGGATGGCTTTCCATATTGGGATATGACGGTTGGTTGATTAGTGATATTACAACTGATAAAATGAATGCAGCCGGCAAGCCTAATTCTCCGTATGTGGATAAAGATGGGAATCAAAGATATGACATCAATGGTAAACCATTGTATACAACACCGGGCAATTATTATGGTATGTATGATGATGGTGTTGCCAACTTTAGCTCACAGGAACGTGGAGGAATCGATCAGTATGATTTTAATATTGCTTTCAATTTTAATGATCGGTTTTATTTGGGATTGACTATTGGAGCATATGCTGTTGATTATAGTAAGTACACTTATTATTCCGAAGCATATACAGGAGCGCATGCACCACAGAATTACAACTTAAGAAGTTGGAATAAAGTAAGAGGTTCCGGCTTTGATGTAAAATTAGGTACGATTCTTCGTCCGTTCGAAGATTCTCCGTTCCGTATCGGTCTTGCTATCCATACTCCTACATTCTATAATCTGGATTATAAGACCAGTGCTTATTTGGAATCGGATGTGCTGAATGTTGAGACAGGGAAGATAGATCAGTGGTCTATAGATACGAGGGATAAGTTACCCGGAAATGGAGATATGGTACGTGAATTCCGGCTTCAGACTCCGTGGACTTACAATGTAAGTTTAGGATACACCGTGGGTACCAGTCTGGCATTAGGTGCTGAATATGAATATCAGGATTATTCAACGATGAAGTTCCGAGGACCGACCGGTTCAAGTTCAGAGTTTACGTTTGAAAATAGTACGAGACCTATGATGAAAGGTGTAAATACCCTCCGTCTTGGCCTTGAATATAAAGTGATTCCCCAGTTTGCTTTGCGTGCCGGTTATAATTACTCTTCGGCAATTTTCCATGGAGATGCTTTCAAAGATATGCCTTATTATTCTATTCAGACAGATACTGACTGGGCAAATACGAAAGCTTTGAGCAATTATACTTTGGGTATTGGATATCGTGGATCTATGTTCTATGCAGATTTGGCTTATAAATTCTCTGCATATAAAGAAGATTTCTATCCGTTCGTAAATAAGTATGAGGAGAACAACGCAACTACGGTGCTGACACCGGAAACAACCAAAGTAACTAATACCCGTAGCCAAGTACTGTTTACTTTAGGTCTCCGTTTCTAATTAGATTCCCAAGCAATTAAATTATAACTTTTGTGTGTATAGAAATCCCCGAAGGACGATGCAGTGTTCTACGGGGATTCTTGTTTTATCAGTATTCTATCTTATCTTCTTTTTCCATCCACTCCTCAAAAGCTTTGATTGCTTCGTCGTGGAGTAATACTTCGGATGGTAGTTTGCGGTTCTCCGGTTTCAGTTCCAGTTCATCGTAGATAAACGAGTCGTCGAACCCGATGTTTTTGGCATCTGTCTTGTTATTGCCATAGTACATCTTGTCTAATCGTGCCCAATAGATAGCACCCAGGCACATGGGGCAGGGCTCGCAGGAAGTATAAATTTCGTAACCGCTCAGGTTAAAAGTTCCCAGTTTTGAGGCGGCAGCACGGATGGCGGTTACTTCTGCGTGGGCGGTAGGGTCGCATGAGGCTGTTACACGATTGACGCCTGTGACCACTATTTCTCCATCTTTTGCTATGACAGCTCCGAAGGGACCTCCTCCGTTTGCTACATTTTCTCTGGAAAGTTCGATGGCTTTCCTCATTAGTTCTTCTTTGGTCATGTGATATAAAAATCTATCGTTAATATTGTTATACGCTTTTTGCAAATATAAACAATATGAACGATAGATTGTTCCTTCCGGCAGAGAAATCAGCTTATTCTTTTTGAATAGTCAGACTGTTGATGCCATTGGACGGGGATATAGTTGCCATCCGTCAGGCTTCCTGTTACCAATACCAGCAGAGGCCGAAAGAGTAGGGATAAAGTTCGGGACCTTTTTTGTGCTCGAAGAGGCTGTAGGTAGAGTAGCGCAAATACACTCCGATGTCACCGTAACCTGCTTGTGCCAGGAGGTTAATGCCTACCGGGTGGATATTCAGGTTGCTGTCCAGGTTCTTTTTATGTCCGTTGACTTTTGCTTTCGACTTGGCCCCGTGACGGATTTCCGCTTCAAGTCCGGCTGAAAAGAATAGTGGGCCGTTGCTGTGGCTGAATCTTTTTTGCCATTCCAGGGCTACCGGAATGCGGAAGTAGAAATAACGTAACCGGCTTTTGGTATACACTTCCTCGTCGGGAACGCCCGGAACAATGCCGGTGACTCCCTCTATTTGTCTGAAGGCATAGTTGTTGCCCAGGCGGAAAGAGCGGTATCCCCAGCCTAAACCGGTCGTTATACCCCATTGGCGATCACGTGAGAGTGTCAGGGAGCCTTGAAACAGATTGAAACCGATTTCCCAGGACTTGTTGGCGTTTATATTCAGTCCGTCTGGAGTATTGAAATTGATGCCGTCAGAGAGCCGTGTGTATCCCATATAGAATCCGGCAATATGCGGGTCGAACCGATAATGGTTCTTTCTTTTGACGAAGGGGACGGTGAATGCCGTACGGCGTTCGGTGCTTTGTCCATCCGTATAGATTCCCTCAAAAATCTGATCGTTCTCTATCGTATCGCCGTGCGAAGACTGTTCGTAAAGTTTTACCTTTATTTTCCCCTCGTTTTCTTTAATCAGGATTTTGCGTCCGTTGACGTAAAGAGTCGTGTCTTGAGAAATGCCTTCTTGAGCCATTCCCGTCATCGGGATCAGCATAAACAGTAATAAATAAATGTGTTTCATATTCTTATAATGTTTAGTTTTTTTTCATAAATAACATGGTTACCAAATCGTCTGCATCCAACTCGCCCTCGATGTAAATCAGGGTAGCCGATCCTTTTTTGCCGGTTTTGAACAGGATGAACCGGTTGACGTCTTCTTTTAGCTGGGGCAATTGATAATAGCCGGACTGGATTTGGCCGCCTGCCACCACTTCCTTCACTTTCTTAGCTTTCTTTTTGTCGGCATCCAGACAGTTGAGAATGGTGGGCAGTGCTTCCTCGACATCTTTGAAGACAAGGCTTTTATAGAGAGTCATCTGGTAGGTTTCCAGCATTTCGTTGGACAGCTCTACCATAGTCACTCCTTTTTGTTTACCGTATTTCTGGAATACGGAAGCTATTTGTAGTCCCTGTTGTGCTCTTGCCATGCCGGAGGCGACAGTAAGTAACAGGACAATCCATGTGGTGCGAATGACTTTATTCATACTTCGTTTCTTTTATTATTTTCTTTTTTTATTCGGAGAACAGCGTAGCGAATACTTCCTCCTCGCTGATACTGACATCACGAAACGCGATCATGGCTTGTTCGTGTACCAGCTTGGCATCGGTATAGCATTTCCCGTCGATGATTACATAATTAGCGGTCGAGGTATTGATATGTCGGTTGAGACCGGCAATGCCCAATATAAGCAATATTCCGGCAACCATTCCGCTGAATATGTAAAGTAGACGGCGGCGCAGAGGGACAGAAGTTCTCGGAACTTCAGGGACGGCAGTCTTGCTCTGCCGGTTCTCTTCGTTGAGGAAACCAAACATCGGGCGGTATATCTGCAGATGCTCCGGTACGATGCCCCGGGTGAAAAAACGGCGGAGCTCACGTTCTTCCTCACAGGTGGTTTCTCCTTCAAAATACTTGTTCAATAATTCTTCTATATTCATGCTTCGTTTCTCCTTTTTCTTTGCTGTATGGTTTGCAGGTAAATGTCTCTCACTTTTTTTCGTGCCCTGGATAAATTGCTGCGGATGGCTTCGGAGCTGCATCCTGTTATTTCGGCGATTTCTTCGGTTTCATACTCTTCTACATCTTTCATCCTTAGGATGGTTTGTTGCAGAGGCGGTAGCGTGCCGATTATTTCGCGCATCAGGCGGAATTCGTCTTTTTCTTCCAGTAAGCGTTCGGGGGTGGCAACCGGGCTGGCAGCCTGTACGCTGTCGAGCGATAGGTTGTCGGGATGTTTTCCCCGCCAGATGTCCATACAGGTATGGTGCGTCATTGTCATGGCAAGTGCTTCAATGCTGTGGTACTCGTCCAGTTTTAGACGGAGGTTCCATAGTTTCAGCATTACTTCTTGCACGGCATCTTCGGCATCCGAATGGTCATCGGTCAACTTCCGCGCATAACTTAGCAATTTGTCGCGGAGTGGAAGAACGGCTATTTTGAATTGTTTTAGTTCCATTTACATAAGCAAGACGGAAGAGGAAGGAAAACGTGACATGGAAAAGAAAAAAAAACGATGAAGTAATTATCAACACTGAACGATCAATGATGAATGGTGCTTTAATAAGCCGAAGGCATAAGGAAAAAACAATCTCTATTGTTCATCAGTCATTGTTCACCGTTGATCGTTGATCGTTTAGCGTTGCATGATTCATTCATAGTCTAAAACGTTTATCGTTTAGATCTTTCCAAGTATTTTATCCATGACCCAATTGGTCGTTGTGGCACTTTCGCCGTCACAGGAACAAGTCGATTTTCCAAGAAGATGGTCTACCACAGCTTGAATCAAAGGTTGCTGCACATGTTCGGGGTTTTCTACAACTATTTCTTCACGTCCTCTTTCGGTGTGAAGGGCAATCGGGTCATAGGTGAATACGGAGAAACAGATCATGCCATTATCACCGATAATCTCAATGCGGTCTTCGCGAGCCGAATCATGGGCAACGAAGCACCATGAACCACTTCCTACCAAACCATTGTCGAACTGGAAACAAGCACTCAATGTATCTTCTGCTGGATAAAGTCCCCCACGGTTACTCTTATATCCGCTGGCTTCAAGAATACAACCGAACATTTCCTGTAGAAGATCGATCTGGTGGGGGGCAAGGTCATAAAAATATCCTCCTCCGGCAATGTCTGCCTGTACACGCCAAGGCAGGTTCTCTCTGTTGTAATCCAGGTCGCGTGGGGGTTGAGCGAAACGGATCTGCACGTTAATCACATTTCCGATAATTCCTTTGTCTACCAGTTCCTTGACTTTCATAAAATAAGGCAGATAGCGCCGGTAGTAAGCTACAAAGCAAGGCACTCCTGTCTCTTGAGAAATACGGTTGATACGGGCGCATTCTTCGTAAGTTTGCGCCATTGGCTTTTCGATATATACCGGTTTTCCGGCTTTCATGGACATGATGGCATAAGTGGCGTGTGAAGAGGGAGGAGTGGCTATGTATACGGCATTTACATCCGGGTCGTCAATCAGTTCCTGTGCATCGTCATACCACTTCGGAATGTTCCGTTCTTTGGCATAAGCTTTGGCCTTATTGCCGTCACGACTCATGACTGCTATGACTTTGGAACCTTCTACTTTCTGAAAGGCAGGTCCACTTTTGTATTTGGTTACTTCTCCGCAACCAATGAATCCCCATTTTATAATCTTATCGCTCATATTTTTTTATTTATCCATCCGCAAATATACTCAATTCTGCTGAAAGCGACGAATGATTAACAGTTATCATAATAGAGATTGTCTGTGCCCGTTTCTTAATTTACATTCTCCGGTTGTGCAACTCGTATATTACCAGTTGCTCAATTCGTACAGTATCAGTTGTACAACTGGTAACTATTATCTTTAAAGGAAACGGGAGGGGGAAGAAAGCCGGTTATTATTTCCCGTAATATTTACGATAGATAGCCTGATATTCACCTTTCTTTCGGAAGTCGGACAGCCATGTATTCAGGCTATCGAGCAGAGCAGGGGAATGCTTGCTGACTCCCCACGAGTAAAATTGGGTGAAACTGATAGCGGTATTAATATCGAGTTGAGGCAATGAATCTACGGCTATCCGGGCGATGCTCTCGTCACATACGGCAAAATCGATATCCCCATGCGCAACCAGCGCAATCAGTTGTTCGGAACCATATTTTTCTACTTCGTTTACATAGATTGTATCACCTATTTCATTGCTGAGGTTGCGTATTCTAAGAATGGATGGAGAACCTTTTACTACGTTCAGTGTTTTGCCGGCCAGGTCGAGTTGGCTTCTGATAGCAAGCGAGTCGTTCTCTTCGGCTTTGCGTTGCACCAGGACTTGTTTGCTCAAGATAATGGGTGAGGTGAGGAGCAGAGAGTCTTTCAGTTCACTTGTTGTCGGTATACCATAAGCTACTACGTCATAGGTGCCATTGGCTAATCCTTCCAGCCGTTGGTTGAAGCTCATCACCGGAGAGACCTGTACTTGCAAGCCCTTGTCACGTGCAAATGCCTCTATCAATTCATAATGAAATCCCGAAACGGTATCTCCATCCACATAAAAACTGATGGAGTTATATTCCGTGGCGGCATGGAGGATGCCGCTTTCTTCGATCTCTGCGTAGTCGCGCGGATGTCCTTGCGGCTTCTCTTTACGAGGCCAGAATGTGACAACGAGGGCTGATATCAGTCCTAATACTACATATTTCAGATATTTAGGCTTCAATAGATTCATGGTAGCGATTAATCGTAGAAGTTCCAGGAAACACCGATCTTAAACAGGCGCGGATTGATGGGATAATGGGGCGACAGGAAGTAATTCGAGTTACCCATTCCCTGATTGACATGATACATCATTGCGAAAAGACGTGTACGCTTCAGTTGCAGGTTGGCATATACATTGATGATGGGGTAACCGCCAATCTTTACCTGATCGTCTTCCGGTTGCAGATGGAACTGCTGGATGGCCGGAGTATACGCCGGGGCATAATACTTGGTAAAATAGCGTACATCGGCTCCCAACTGCACATGAAGCACTTTTTTTGCCAAGGTCGTCTGAATATAGAAATTATGGTAAAGTGAAAGCTCCGGTAAGGGCAATACGGTAGTGTTGCTCGACTTTTGCCAGGTCACTTCATTGTCCAGATGGAAAATACCCAATCGGAAATTTTGCGACAGAGTGGCGGAAAGTACCTGAATATTACCGTCATTCTGCTGAGGGAGTGCCTTTTGATTGAAGTACGTATAGTTCTTAATATTTTCTACTCCGGCTTTCAGGTGGGTCTGCCAATGCTCGATGTTCAGCTCGCCTTCCAGGCGTGTGCGGAACTCTTTGTTCATATTGTCATTATCCCAGTAAAAATATTTAGAATGATAATGACGCATATAGAATGCCGGAAGGGTATTGCTGATCGATCCGCGGGCAATAAAGCTGACCGTATCTTTCCATAAGCGGAAGTTCAGGTCAAGATCGGCATTGACACGGAACTGACCAATCGCTTTATCCAGAATACCAACTTCGCCCATGGCACGGTAATGGAGCGTTTTTCCCTGTCGTTTGGCCAACTCACCTCCGACAAAAACTTCGTGTTCACTGTATTTATCTACGCTCACGGAGTCTCTGTCCATTAGCCGGTAATTACTTAGCTTATGTGAGATAAAAGCAGTCAACCCGGCTTTGGCATATTTATTAAAACCTTCGAGCAGGGCGATTCCTAACGTGTTTTTTACTCCGATATAGCTGGTAGAGTCATTCACCAGCTTATTGCCCGGCTGGATATAAGCTTCCGGGTAGATTTTGTACAATTCGTCCTCCGAAGTGAACTGGTGGCGGGTACGTTCCACTTTCATTGTATGGATGAAGCTGGTAACTGGAACAAATTCCGTCTTTTCCGTACTGGTGGTATCGTCTTTGGCTTTGGCCACTTCACGAGTGAATCCCAGTTTGTAACGTTGGGTGAGGAATATATAAAAGTCTTTGTTACGGTTGGCACTTTTGCTTAACAAGGTGGGGATGTTCTGTGATTCATATTCTTTTTTTCCCTCTGCCATTTCTTCCGGGCGGGTGATGTAACGGTCATCGGTGATACCGCCGTTTTCATTCATCTTTAGATAGTTGTTGCTATAAAGCAATGTTGCTTCGTAGCGGTCGCCTATATAACTTCCGAAGAGTGCAGCATTAAAGAAGGAAGTGTTTTGATTGTTGTAATATCCCCTTCCGTACAGATAATCGAAATTGAAACCAAATGCCAGTTGTTTATTTACATTAACTGAGAAATAGGACTTAAAACGCTCCTCTCCGTTTACCTTATTGCCGGCTTTATAGTAGGTAAGATTGGTGAAAGGTACGTTACTGTTAGTAAAGTTGAATTCGTCAGGACGAACAAAAAAACTGGAGAATGGCTCCATAAAGATAGTCGGTTCTGCGTCACGTCGTTCGAAAAAGAGACGTGACAGGCGGGGAGAACCTAAGTTACCCAGATAATTATAATGCCCTCTCAAGCCTTCCACTAAATTAGTGTTTTGAAACATGTGGGTTGCCGTATCAGCGGGTATTTTCTGGATTGTTCCCAGGTTTTCGCTGACATGCCACATGTAGAGTTTTGGGGGAAGTCCTTGTATTTCAACGTCTGTACTGTCTTCATGCACCTGCATGGCCGGGTCTATCTGGTTACCGTTGGCATCTCTACCGGTACGGGGATCGACTTGTTGTGTAGGATTGAACTGTGCCTGTGCGGTCAGTAAACCTACGACAAGGAGTATATATGTAAGTAGGATTCGTCTCATAATTAGCCGCAAAGATACTTATTAAAATGAGAATTGAGAATTGAATTTTAAAAATTATCCGGTTTCCCAGGCTGTAGCATAGCTAATAATTTTTAAATTTCGATTCTCAATTCTCAGTCGGCTTAAACCTCTCTGATCAGTTCCATACCTTTTTTGATGGCTTCTTCATTCATCGGAATCAAGTGATGGTGACGTTCGGGTAATGTTTTCTTCAGACCTTTCACTACATTCTCTAATGTAACGATGGGGCGAAGCTTCAGTAATCCTCCCAGTACAATCATGTTGAATGCTTTGGCATTGTTCATCTCGTTGGCCGCATCCATTGCGTCGATGCGGTATACTTTGATGTCTTTGCGGGTAGGAGGGTTAATGATTCCGTATCCGTCATAAATCAGGATACCTCCTGGCTTTACACGGCTTTCGAACTTTTCAAGTGAAGGCTGATTCAGAATGATGGCTGTGTCATATTTACTCAAAATCGGTGAGGATATTTTGTCGTCGCTTACAATGACTGTAACGTTGGCTGTACCGCCACGTTGTTCAGGACCATAAGCCGGCATCCAGGTCACTTCTTTGCCTTCCATCAGTCCGGAGTAAGCTAAAATCTTTCCCATAGACAGCACACCCTGTCCACCGAATCCTGCTATAATTATTTCTTCTTTCATCTTAATAATATTAAATTATTATTTATCTTTCAGGTCGCCCAAAGGATAGAATGGAAACATGTGTTCTTCCATCCATTTGTTGGCTTTCTCCGGAGTCATTTTCCATCCGGAGCTACAGGTTGAAACGATTTCTACCAAGTTGGAACCTTTTCCGTTCATTGAGTTCTCGAATGCTTTACGAATCGCTTTTTTAGCTTTTCGGATGGCGGGAACTGTTTGTACCGATTGGCGGGTTACGTAAGCTGTACCTTCCAGTTGAGCAGCGATTTCAGTAATCTTCAGCGGATAGCCGTGGAGTTCCGGATCACGTCCATAAGGGCAGGTAGCCGTCTTCATTCCCATCAGGGTTGTAGGAGCCATTTGTCCTCCGGTCATACCGTAGATGGCGTTGTTGATGAAGACAATCGTAATATTTTCACCACGATTCAGTGCATGGATGGTTTCTGCCGTACCGATGCAGGCAAGGTCGCCGTCTCCCTGGTAAGTAAATACCAAGCGGTCGGGCCAGAGGCGCTTAATGGCTGTAGCAAGTGCGGGTGCACGTCCATGGGCAGCCTCTTGCCAGTCGATGTCAAGGTAATTATATATGAATACAGCGCAACCTACAGGTGAGATACCGACAGCTTTGTCTTCCAATCCCATCTCTTCAATTACTTCGGCAATCAGTTTATGTACCACGCCGTGGCTGCAACCCGGGCAATAGTGCATACCATTGTCATTCATCAGAGTCGGTTTTTTATAAACCAGATTCTCGGGCTTGATTATTTCTTCTTTCGTCATAACTTCTTTTTTTAATCTTTAAATCACTGAACTTATGGTTTTAAGTTCGGAGGTTTGAAGTCTCACGGACTTGAAAACACAAAAACTCAGAAACTTATCTGTTGGTGAACCGTATAAAAAACTCCATCAGCTTGACAAAGATTGCCGCGCCGCATACGTAGATAAACACCTTAAAGTCATCCTTCGCTACGAAGTAGGTGATGATAGCTGCCAGAGCCAATATCATAAACAGTATGTTCAATACGTTTCTTATTTTATCGGGATTCATCGTACTGTAGTTATTTGATTAATTGTTCTTTCAATGCAGTTACTATTTCGTCCGGGTCGGGAACAATGCCTCCCAGGCGGCCGAAATGTTCTACTTTTACTTTTCCGTTTACCGCTAAGCGGACGTCTTCTACCATCTGTCCGGCATTCAGCTCGGTTACCAGCATACCTTTTACTTTATTGGCATACTCGGCAATTGCTTTCGTCGGGAACGGCCATAAAGTGATGGGACGAAGCATACCGACTTTAATGCCTTCTTCACGTGCCAACTCCATGGCTTTCTGACCGATACGTGCCATTGAGCCAAAAGCTACAATCAGATATTCTGCGTCTTCGCAGTCAATTTCTTCAAAACGTACTTCGTTTTCTTCAATTACTCTGTACTTTGCCTGGAAGCGGAGGTTGTTTTTCTCCATCTCTTCCGGACGCAGTTCCAACGAAGTGATGATGTTGGGCTTACGGTCTTTTGTTTTTCCGGTAGAAGCCCATGGACATTGTGCTATGACTTCCGCATCCGTACGGCGGGCTTTTGCGGGAGGAAGAACCACTTTCTCCATCATTTGTCCGATAACACCGTCTGCAAGGATGATGGCCGGATTACGGTATTTGAACGCAAGTTCGAAAGCGAGTCCGACAAAGTCTGCCATTTCCTGAACAGAAGCCGGAGCCAATGCGATGAGTTTATAGTCACCGTGTCCTCCACCTTTTACAGTTTGGAAATAGTCTGCCTGGCTGGGCTGGATGGTACCCAAACCGGGGCCGCCGCGCATTACGTTTACGATCAGACATGGAAGTTCGGCACCTGCCAGATAAGAAATACCTTCTTGTTTCAGGCTGACACCGGGACTTGATGATGAGGTCATCACCATTTTGCCGCTTCCGGCACCGCCATAAACCATATTGATAGCTGCCACTTCACTTTCCGCCTGAAGGACTACCATACCGGTAGTTTCCCAAGGTCTCAGTTCGGCAAGAGTTTCCAACACCTCCGATTGCGGAGTAATAGGATATCCGAAGTATCCGTCGGCACCACAGCGGATGGCCGCATGGGCGATGGCTTCGTTTCCTTTCATTAATACAACTTCTTCTGCCATATTCTTTTCTTTTATTCTACTTTAATTTTATAAACAGAGATACATCCGTCCGGGCATACAGTTGCGCATGAACTGCATCCGTTACAGGTATCTTCAAGAATCTGCTGGGCATAATTATACCCTTTTACATTCACCTCTTTGGCGAGGGATATTACGTTGAGCGGACAAGCTACCACACACAGGTTGCACCCCTTGCAACGCTCCGTGTCGACTACGATTGCTCCTTTGATTTTTGCCATAATCTGTCTTTATTACGTTTATTGATTATACATATCTTTATTGTAGAAATTTAAAATATCCATCACCATCTTGCGTGCCTGGAGAGCCGGGCTGTCGGGATTGAGTTCGATGGCGGACTGGTAATTGTTGAGAGCTTTTTGCCAGTCTCCCAATTTGCGGTAAGCATTTCCCATCAGATAGTAAGCTTCATCTTTTCCGGCTGGTTCAGTCCGGAGAAATTCGTCAAGTGCCTGAAGCGCCTTTTCTATATCTCCTTGGTTGATAAGCTCTTTGATGGTTTTCAGTTGATCCATATCTTTTGATTTTCCGGATTATTGAGTCACAAAGATAGCTTTTTATCCTTTAACCTGTTCATCTCTATTGTGAAAAATAGGAAAACTGAAAAAAATAGGGATCCGGGTATAGAATCCTTTTTTGTTAATCTGATACTCTTTTTCTGCGTTCATAAGCATTAGCGGGGTCTTATGGTTTACAAATCTTTGATTATATCAGACTTTTGAGGAATTATGTTTTTTATATTTTAATGTACTTATCTTAATGTACTCTTATCACTTGGTAATCAGTGAACTTCATTTTCCGGCTTTTTTTAGTACTTTTGTCCCAGTTAAAAATAAAATGAAGATGAATGAATCAAGTAGCGGGCAACAAGAATTGAATACTGAGCCCAGAAAGAAAACACGCACGTATAAAATCGTCAAAAGAGCTTTATCTGTTACCGGATTGGTGTTGGTTATATATTTTGCATATTCCATAATCCATTTATTTGTTTCACCTGACCGTAATATTCAGCAGATATATCTGGTTCCTGAAGATGCAGCTTTCATTATTCAGTCTTCTGCTCCGATTGACGATTGGGAGAAATTCAGTAGCAGTGAAACATGGCAATGCCTGAAGAAAGCGAAATCTTTTGAGGAGATTACAAAGAGTGTAGAGATGCTTGATTCGGTTGTTAAAAGTAATAAGATGTTGCTGTCGCTTGTTGGCAAGCGGGATATGCTTATTTCTCTTCATAAGATACGTACGGCCGATTGGGATTTTTTGATCATTTTGGATATGCAGAAGGCGTCTAAAATGGACTTGTTGAAGGATCAGATTGAAACGGTGCTGACTATGGCTGGCAATTCGGTGACGAACCGGAAGCATGACGGTATCAATATTCTTGAAATGCATAATCCGGATACACATGATATTTTTTATTGTGCTTTTGTGGACAATCATTTTGTAGGCTCCTTTACGTCCGGGCTTGTCGAGTTAGCCATTGACTCACGTAATAAGCCCAGGATAGGGCTCGATCATGCTTTTATTGAAGCGGAGAAACTTGTTTCCGGTAAAGGGCTTCTTCGGGTTTTTATTAATTACGCCCGACTGCCTCAATTCATGACTATTTATCTGGGGACTAAAAACGAATATGTTGATATGTTCAGCAACTCCATGGATTTTGCCGGATTATATTTTAATACGGATAAAGAGCGGATGGAGGTAAAAGGGTATACTTTACGGAAAGATACGGCAGATCCTTATGTGACTGCTTTATTGAATTCAGGTAAGCATAAGATGAAAGCCCATCGGATTTTGTCCGGACGAACCGCTCTTTATACCAATATCGGTTTTAGCAATCCCATAACTTTTGTAAACGAGTTGGAGAATGCGCTTTCTGTTCATGATAAACTGTTGTATGATTCTTATAAGAGTTCCCGAAAAAAGATTGAAAGTGTATTCGGCATCTCTTTGGAAGAAAATTTCCTGAGCTGGATGTCGGGAGAGTTTGCCATCACACAGTCCGAACCGGGGTTGCTGGGACGTGAACCCGAACTTATTCTGGCTATTGGAGCTAAAGATATTGAACATGCCCATAAGAATATGGAGTTTATCGAAAAAAAGATCAAGAGGCGTACACCGGTTAGGGTTAAAACTGTTAATTATAAAGATTTTGAGATTAACTATATTGAAATGAAGGGCTTCTTTCGCCTGTTTTTCGGAGGTTTGTTCGATAAGTTTGAGAAGCCGTACTATACGTATGTAGATGATTATGTGGTTTTCAGTAATAAAGCTTCGTCTTTGCTTTCTTTTGTGGAAGATTACAAACAGAAGAATCTGTTGAAGGATAATCCGGGATTTGAAAACGCATTGTCTTATTTAAGTTCGAGTTCTACAATTTTCCTTTATACAGACGTACGTAAATTCTATTCCCAGTTGAAACCTATGATGAATGCTACTACTTGGAAAGAAATACAATCTAATAAAGACATTCTGTATTCGTTTCCTTACTGGACCATGCAGGTTGTAGGGGACACCCGTTCTGCTTCGCTACAGTATGTAATGGATTACAGCCCGTATCAACCCGAAGAGCTTGTTGCGGTTGATACGGATGAAGAAGATGAAGAGATGGATGAAGAGGCGGATACAGAGAAAGAACTGATGAGTGAACTGGAGCGTTTCTATGTTGAAAAGTTTCAGGGAAATGTGTTACGGGAGTTTTATCCGGAAGGTGCTTTGAAAAGCGAAGCGGAGATAAAAGAAGGAAAACGTCATGGTCGTTACCGTGAATATTACGAAAACGGTAAACTGAAATTTCGTGGGAAGTATGCAAATAATCAACCTAAAGGTACGTGGAAGTATTATAGTGAAGAAGGTGAGTTTGAACGTAAGGAAAAGCACTGATAGAGAAGTATGCCGGATTGTCTCTAAATAGAAAAAGACGGAATCTTTTCCGGATGTTTTTTAGGACACGAGTCTGTGTTATAGCGAGGCTTGTCGGTTCGGAGAGATTTTTTACATACAGAAAAGCCGCTCCCTTCAGGGGGCGGCTGTATTATTATAAGAATTAGTGTTCTACTGATATGAAACCGTATGGTTTTACTTTACCGGGATCTTATCAATACGTTTTTGATGACGTCCGCCCTCAAATTGAGTCGAGAAGAACTCTGTCATAATCATGTCCGCCTCTTCGGTGCTGATATAACGGCCGGGCATGACCAATACATTTGCATCGTTGTGCAGGCGTGCCATGTGTGCAATTTCTGCTGACCAGCAAAGTGCCGCACGTATACCTTGATGTTTGTTAAGTGTCATACTGATACCGTTTCCACTGCCACAAATGGCAATTCCCGGATAATATTCACCGGCTTCTACAGCCAGTGCCAGCGGGTGGGCAAAGTCGGGATAGTCACAGCTGTCTGTCGAGTATGTTCCAAAGTCTTTGTATTCCCAGCCTTTTGCTTCCAGCCAGCCTCTTACATATTCTTTTAATTCAAAACCGGCATGGTCGCAACAAATTCCAATTTTCTTCATTTTCTTTAATGTGCTAATATAGTGAATGTGCTAATGCCCCAGTCCCGGAGGGCTGACACATTAGCACATTGAATGATTGATCAGAGCATTGCTTTTACCTGATTGTATACGTTTTCTGCTGTGAATCCAAGCTTTTCATCCAGTACTTTGTAAGGTGCGGAGAAACCAAAAGATTCAAGACCGAATACTTTACCATTGGAACCTACCAGACCTCCAAGATTTACCGGTAGTCCGGCTGTCAGACCAAAGATTTTGGCTCCTGCAGGAAGTATGGATTCCTGATATTCTTTGCTTTGATTACGGAATAATCCTTCGGATGGAGCGGAAACAATACGTACTTTCACACCTTCTTTGCGCAGAAGTTCGGCACCGGCAACCAGTGTTGAAACTTCCGAACCCGAAGCTACCAGGATCACATCCGGGTTTTCATCGGCATCGGCAATGATATAAGCACCTTTTTCGGCTTGTGAATAATCGGTTCCTGCGGGCAGGTTAACGATGTTCTGGCGTGAAAGGATCAGTGCTGTAGGAGTCGACATGTTTTCCATTGCAAGCTTCCATGCAATGGTTGTCTCTTCTACATCCGCCGGGCGAAGTACCAACATAGAATTGTGTCCTTTGTGGTTTTTCAGTTTTTCAAGCAGGCGTACTTGTGCTTCTTGTTCTACAGGTTCGTGGGTAGGCCCGTCTTCTCCGACACGGAATGCATCGTGAGTCCAGATAAACTTCACCGGTTGCTCCATCAGGGCAGCCATACGCAGGGCTGGTTTCATATAGTCTGAGAATACAAAGAATGTGCCGCATGCAGCAATAATACCTCCGTGCAGAGACATACCGATGCAGATGCAAGCCATACTCAACTCTGAAACTCCTGCTTGAAGGAAAGCACCGCTGAAATCTCCTTTTTTGAATGCGTGCGTCTTTTTCAAGAATCCGTCTGTTTTGTCTGAATTAGACAAGTCAGCCGAAGACACGATCATATTTTCTACCTGAGTGGCCAATGCTCCTAATACGGTTGCAGATCCGGCACGGGTTGCGCCGCCTGCTTTCTGTTCTATGGCATCCCAATTTACTTTCGGGGCTTTTCCTGAGAAGAATTCTGTCAATTTTGCAGCCAGTTCGGGATTTGCTTTTGCCCATTCAGCTTTGGCAACATATTTCTCAGCAACAATTTTTTTCAGCTCTTCTGCACGTTTTGCGTACAATTCGGCCACTTCAGGGAATATAGTGAATGGAGCCTCCGGATTTCCACCCAGATTCTTGATTGTATTTACATATGCATCACCGCCTAACGGTGCACCGTGTGTTGCACAATCGGCTTCATAGCTTGTTCCATCTGCCCGCCGTGCTCCTTTACCCATGGTGGTTTTACCGATGATCAGGGTCGGACGGTTCTTCTCAGCTTTGGCCTCAATCAAAGCTTTACGTATTTCGTCCGGATCATTGCCGTTGATTGTGATTACTTTCCAGTCCCATGCTTCGTATTTCATGGCTACGTTTTCGGTTGTCACATCTTCTGTGTTGGTAGAAAGCTGTACATCGTTTGAATCGTAGAACATGATAAGGTTATCCAGTCCAAGTGTACCGGCTATACGGCCTGCACCTTGGGAAATTTCTTCCTGGATACCTCCGTCAGATATGTAAGCATAGATAGTCTGGTTCATAACTGCACCGAAGCGAGCTTTCAGGAATTTTGCCGCAATGGCTGCGCCTACTGCGTATGTATGTCCCTGTCCCAGCGGACCGGAAGTATTTTCAACACCACGATCCACATTTACTTCGGGATGTCCAGGAGTAGGGCTGCCCCACTGACGGAATTGCTTTAATTCATCCAGTGTATATTTCCCTGTGAAAGCCAATACGGAATAAAGCATCGGTGACATGTGTCCCGGGTCGAGGAAAAAGCGGTCGCGACCTTCCCAGCGTGGGTTTTGCGGATCGTATACCAAAAACTCAGAGAAGAGTACGTTCACAAAATCAGCACCGCCCATGGCGCCCCCGGGGTGTCCCGAATTGGCTTTTTCCACCATCGACGCAGCTAATATGCGGATATTATCAGCCGCACGATTCATAAGTTTACTATCGTTCATATCTATTGATTAATTTAGTTTTTTCAGATTTTTCGCAAAGATAACCTTTTAGTGGGACTTATCTACCATAAAAAGATAGCTTTTTTACATAACAAAAAGAAAGGCACATCTGTTTAGGATGTGCCTTGCCTTCTGAATATTAGTTTTTGAATCTTTATACCAGTCTTCTTGAACCGTCACTGATAACTACATCATATACTTTCGGGCTTCTGCCGAATTTAGCTTTGAATGATTCTTTGGCTTTTTCGATGAAGTTGTCATACAATTCGTCTTTTACCAGATTGATGGTGCAACCACCGAAACCACCACCCATTACACGTGAGCCGGTTACGCCGCATTCTTTAGCACAGTCATTCAGAAAGTCGAGTTCCTCGCAACTTACCTCGTAAAGTTTGCTCATGCCATGATGAGTTTCGTACATTTTCTGGCCTACAGTTTCGTAATCTCCTCTTTCCAGGGCATCGCATACATCGAGTACACGTTGGATTTCTTCGATTACATATTCGGCACGCATATAATCTTCTGCGCTGATATCAGCTTTCGCTTCTACGAGCATATCCATTGTACAGTCACGCAGAAACTCTACATGTGGGTGTTTTTTCTGGATAGCAGCTACGGCAGCTTCACAGCTCTGACGACGTTTGTTGTATGCCGATGAAGCCAATTCATGTTTAACAACCGAATCAAGCAATACCAGACGATAACCTTCCGGTTTGAACGGGAAATACTGGTATTCCAGAGAACGGCAATCCAGACGGATCAGGCTGCCTTCTTTTCCGAATACAGATGCAAACTGGTCCATGATACCACAGTTTACACCGCAATAGTTGTGTTCTGTAGCCTGACCGATTTTAGCTAAT
Source organism: Bacteroides fragilis (assembly GCF_019583405.1). GTDB lineage: Bacteria > Bacteroidota > Bacteroidia > Bacteroidales > Bacteroidaceae > Bacteroides > Bacteroides fragilis_B. Next base: position 117,871 of record NZ_SZUU01000009.1, read on the forward strand.
TCGAATTTGTCTATTTTATTTTCACCGAACAGATCATTCAGTGCGAAAGCATAAGTACTTTCCAAAGCAGCTGAAGAGGACATACCTGCACCCAGAGGCACATCTCCCGAGAAAGCGGTATTGAATCCTTTCACATCAACGCCACGTTTGATCATTTCGCGGCACACACCGAATATATATCTTGCCCAGCTGGCGCGCGGAGCATCTTCTTCATTCAATCCGAAAGTAACATAATCTTTCAGGTCGATAGAATAAGCATTTACTTTGTCTGTACCATTGGGTTTGATTTCAGCAATCATACCTTTGTCGATAGCTCCCGGGAATACAAATCCTCCATTGTAGTCGGTGTGTTCACCAATTAAGTTGATACGGCCCGGAGAGGCATATACAAATCCTGTAGTTCCATCAAAATGTTTGATGAAGCGACTTCTTACGTGTTCTATATCCATGATCGTTTTTGGTATTAAAAAGTTATTATTTAAGTTTTATTCAACAGGAATATCCTTATTTACATTCTTGCAACCTACAAGTGCATAGTACAGCATGTATGCTACGGCAGCGAAGATTACCCAATAACTTGCAATGTAGCTGCTGGTCACGTCGGCTACTGCACCCTGAATCAACGGCAGGATACCACCACCGCAAACCATTACCATGAAGATGCCGGAGGCCATTGCTGTGTATTTACCCAGTCCTTCTACTGCAAGATTGAAGATACCACCCCACATGATAGATGTACAGAGTCCGCAAAGTGCGAAGAACATGATTCCTACAGGTACTGTTTCCATACCGAAACCAATGCTGGCTCCTCCTTTAAATACAGGCATGGCTACTGTTGTTGCACTAGGGGCAAACATACCGATCAGCAAGAAAATCAAAGCCAGTGAAGAAACTACTGTCAACTGAGTTTTACTTGAGAATTTAGCTCCCAAAGCACCACCGCACAGACGACCGATCATCATCAGGAACCAGTAAGTACCTACGATTGAACCTGCCATAGCCGTATCCATACCGAAACCTTTGGCACCGGCTGCATCCGGTGAAGTGGTCAGGAACAGGTTGATAAAGTTAGGAATACCTACTTCCACACCTACATATACAAAGATAGCAACTGTTCCCAAAACGAAGTGACGGAATGAAAGCGGGCTGTGAGTGTCTTTTACTTTATGATCGCTTGCACTTTCTTTGTGAGGTTCAGGGATGTCCATGATAGCCAATACAATGAATACGACAGCAAAGATACCCATAGCAATGAACAATGCCGGGTTAGCGTCACTGATGCGTGTATCCTGACTGATAGTACCGATCAGGTAGCCACCTAATACCGGAACGATCGTAGCAGAAATAGAATTCAAAGAACCACCGAACTGGATCAATTGATTACCTTTTTTACCACCGCCTGCAAGTGTGTTTAACAGCGGGTTCACCACTGCATTCAACATACACATTGAGAAACCTGAAACAAAGGCACCAGTCAGATAAACCCAAAATACAGTCAATTCTCCGGGCTGATAGTTCATCTGTCCCGAAAGCACTTGAATGCCGACTCCGATAAATCCTACTGCTACGGCAGTGAGGGCTGTCTTTTTGTAACCGATTCTTTTGAGCATCATACCTGCCGGGAGTCCCATAAAGGCATAAGCTATGAAGTTGGCCGCATTACCCAGCTGCGTCATCCAGTTGGCAGCCTGGAATTGCTCTTTTACAATAAGTCCGAGCGGGTTAGTAAGTCCTGTTACGAATGAAATCATTGCAAAAAGCGCAAACATCATTGCAATAGGCAACACATAATTCTTTTTTTGTTGTGTCATGGTTTTTAAAAAGTTGTTAGTTATAAAAATGAGGTTAGTTATTTCCTTATTTATTTTTCAACTCCGAATTTATAGATGGTTACCTGCTGGTATTCATCGCCCGGCAGTAAAGTAGCCGACGGGAAGTGTGCTTTGTTCGGTGTATCGGGGAAGCATTGCGCTTCGAAACAGATTGCGCTTCGTGCTGGGAAGGTTGCTCCGTTTGTCCCTTCGAAACCTCCCAGCCAGTTACCTGTGTATAGTTGTACGCCTGCTTCTGTGGTGTATACTTCCATAGTACGTCCGCTGTTAGGCTCTTTGCAGGTAGCTGCCAGGTCCAGAGAACCCGCTTCTATCTTGTTTAGTACATAGCAATGGTCATAACCTGCACCATGTATCAATTGCTGGAATTTATCATTAATTCGTTCACCGACGGTGTGCGGGGTACGGAAATCCATTGGAGTACCTTCTACTTTGGCTATTTCTCCTGTCGGGATGGATACTTCATCTATCGGAGTATAAAAATCTGCGTTGATTGTGACGATGTTGTTTTCTACTGTCGGGGTAGGGTTGGCAGTACCTGCCAGATTGAAGAAACCATGATTGGTCAGGTTTACGACTGTTGCTTTGTCTGTAGTGGCACGGTATTCAATGACAATCGCATTCTCTTCTTCTTCAAGGCGATAAGTCATTTCAACTTCCAGATTACCGGGGAAACCCTCTTCTCCGTCAGCCGAAGTATAGTTAAATTGGATCACTCCCTCTTCAAGTTGTTCGGCATCCCATACTCTGGCGTGAAATCCGGTGGGGCCTCCATGAAGTGAATTGGGGCCGTTGTTGATCGTGAGATTATGTTCTTCACCATACAGGGTAAATTTGCCCTTGGCGATGCGATTACCATAACGTCCGATAGTGGTGCTTAAGAAAGGTTCCGGTCCGTGCATCAGTGCATCCAGTGTACCATAGCTGAGTACTACATTAGCATATTTTCCGTCTTTATCCGGAACCATGATAGATAGAATGGCGCATCCGTAGTTTGTTACGGCAACTTCCATTCCTTTCTTGTTTTTGAGGATAAACAAATCGGTTTTTTTATCGTTTATATCCTTTTGAAAATCTTTCCGGCTGAGCCCTGACAGATTTCCTTCAGTTGGGAATGTGTTAATCATGTCTGGTATTATTAAAATTTCTTGCAAATAAAGGGAAATTCTTTCGTTCTCCCAAATTATTCTTTGTAAATCTGTTCGGCGATTTAGGAAAGTTTAGCGTTTTCAGAGAATGCATCCTAAGTTGTAATGCGAAGATAAAATTTTCATGTTAGTTTTAATTAAAAGCTCGGATTCTGTGTATTATTTGATATTTTTCGTATGTTTGTCCCTTGATTGTTAAAATCATGAGTTTTTAATCTAAGTTTATAACAAGAAAAACAAAAATGTATCCGTTAAAATTCGAACCCATTCTGAAGCAGACGCTTTGGGGGGGCGACAAAATTATCCCGTTCAAGCATTTGAATGATGATTTGAAGGGAGTTGGGGAAAGCTGGGAAATATCCGGCGTTGAGAACAACGAATCTGTCGTAGCTAACGGCCCCGATAAAGGCCTTACACTGACCGACATGGTGAGAAAATACCGTGAGGAACTGGTAGGCGAAGCAAACTATGCCCGTTTTGGCAATGAGTTTCCTTTGCTGATAAAGTTCATTGATGCGAAGCAAGACTTGTCTATACAGGTGCATCCTACCGATGAACTGGCTAAAAAACGCCACAACTCAAAAGGTAAAACAGAAATGTGGTATGTAGTGGGCGCTGACAAAGGAGCTAAGTTGCGTTCGGGATTTTCTGAACAGATTACACCGAAAGAATATAAAGAACGCGTGCACAATAATACAATTACAGATGTTCTTCAGGAATATGAAATTCATCCGGGAGATGTTTTCTTCCTGCCTGCAGGGCGTATTCACAGTATTGGTGCCGGTGCATTTATTGCTGAAATTCAGCAGACGTCGGATATCACTTATCGTATTTATGATTTTAATCGTAAGGACGCTAATGGAAAAACACGTGAATTGCATACCAGCCAGGCGCTCGATGCGATCAACTACGAAGTGCTTGATGATTATCGTACCAAATACGAACCTTTGAAAGATGAACCGGTTGAGTTGGTGGCATGTCCTTATTTCACAACTTCGGTTTATGATATGAGTGAACAGATCAGCTGTGATTATTCGGAACTGGATTCATTCGTAATTTTTATTTGTATAGAAGGCTCTTGCCTGATGACAGATAATGAAGGCAACGAAGTGCGACTGGGTGCAGGAGAAACTGTTTTGCTTCCTGCTACTACTCAAGAGTTGACCATTGTGCCTCAAGAAGGGAACGTGAAGTTACTGGAAACGTACGTGTAAGGACATTCTTCAACGTATTTATATTAGATGCCCGGATATGCAATGATGTATGTCCGGGTGTTTTTTAATATCTTTTTCGGAAGAGTCCGCGAACTTTATGGATCATTTTCATACCCAGCATGACACCGTCAAAAATGGCCATACCGGTATTGAAAGAGCGCATTAACGCATTACCGCCGGAGGCGGCAGGTGCAAGGGGGGCAAAAATTCGGCGGGTGGTATCCGCCATGGCTTGTTTCTGGTCACAGATTTCCTGCAACACTTCTTGTTTACGCTGAGCAATGTCTTCCAGCGTAATTTTCTTCGGAGTAGGTGTGCTGTTGTTCATTGCTTCATTTTTTATTGGAGTCGTTGAGAAATAGATTTGCAAGGAAATTTACCATCGGAGAAATGATAAGTTGCCTGCGGAAAAAATAAATGATGGCAATCAATAAAACATTGATGCCTGCTATGATGCCGAAGCTTACCATCAAACCGCCTACTAACGGTTCAAGAATATAAGCCAACGCAAAAAGCAGATAAAACAGGGCTACCATACCTAAGATAGTGAGCACTAAAATCATTATTAACGTGGATAAGAGTATAGTTAACTTTTCCGTTAATTCCAGTTTGGTATATTCTTTCTGGAGTACAAGAAACTTCTTGAACTCAGCAAACAGTTGCTGGATATTTTCAATGCTTTTATCGTCTGTAAACATGATAGCTCTGTTTTGGTCTTGTTCATTTAGTCAATTACCTCGCCCTTGATTTCAGCTGCAATTTCATCAACGAGGTTTTCCATTTCGTTACGATTCAGCTTAATACCTTTCTTGCGAAGAATCTCTGCGATTTTGTGACGAGTATCTTCTCCTTTTTCAGGAGCGAATAAAATACCCAGGGCTGCACCAACGGCTGCACCGCCCAGAAAAGCTGCTAATACATTAAGTCCTTTCATAATCTTTTGTTTTTAAATGATCATATTACAAAGCTAACATTTTTATTGAAAACTTGTTCTGTTTGCCTTGATTTTTTTAGAAAATAATACTCTGTTTAAATCTGAGGCTTCTAAAACGCGAAAATTTCTCCTCTTTATGTTTGCATGAAACTGTTTTGGTACATACTTTGTTAAATATTCATTTTATTAGGTCAATTGTTCTCTCTTTACTCAACTCTATCTGGGAATATTCATATCGGTGATATATTTAATCAATAAAGCAACTGTTCCGGAATGGGAACAGTTGCTTCATACCTTTATATGGATCTATAAGTTTTCGAGATTTTTTCTTATACCATGTTTCTGTATATATGATGCTTTCTGACTATTTTTATCATTAACTTGACTTATATATCTTCAATGATCTGAAATGAAATCACATCTACCCTGCCTGCAACGGATTATTTCCTTCTTTCTTGCTTATTAGAAGAAGGCTGATTGGGCTTTTGTTTTTTTCGTCTCCAGAAGTCACCGTTCGCCCGACTTCCACGGTATACTTTGTTAGCTTTCGCTTTAACCTTAATCTCTTCTTGTTTTTCTTCCTGAGCTTTGATGCCTTCGGTAGTGACGAATGGGTGTTCTTTTACCACAGGAATGTTTTTTCCTATCAGTTTTTGAATGTCTTTCAGATAGGGAAGCTCTTCTGATTCGCAGAAAGAGATGGCTACACCTTCATGTCCGGCACGTCCTGTTCGTCCGATGCGATGTACATAAGTTTCCGGTACATTGGGTAGCTCGTAATTGATTACATGCGATAGTTGATCTACGTCGATGCCTCGTGCAGCGATGTCGGTTGCTATCAGAGCACGGAGGGTGTGATTCTTGAAGTTGGTCAAGGCTCGTTGGCGAGCATTCTGGGTTTTGTTGCCGTGAATAGCTTCTGCGCCAATGCCTGCTTTGGTCAATATACGTGCCAATTTATCAGCTCCGTATTTAGTGCGTGTAAAAATGAGTACCGACTCAATTGAGGAGTCTTTCAGCAAGTGAATCAGCAGATCTTTTTTCTCTTTTTTCTCGACAAAATAAACTTGTTGAGAGATGATGTCTACGGTCGAAGAAGCCGGGGTTACCTCCACTTTTTCCGGCTTTGTCAACATTGAGTTTGCCAGCGTCTCTATTTCCGGTGGCATGGTAGCCGAGAAAAACAGAGTCTGTCTTTTGGCTGGAAGCAGTTTTAGGATACGTTTGATGTCATGGATAAATCCCATGTCGAGCATTCGGTCTGCTTCGTCCAATACAAAAAAGTCAAGCGAATTCAAGGAAACGAATCCTTGTGATATCAAATCCAATAATCTCCCCGGGGTTGCAATTAATATCTGTATACCGCCCCGTAAAGCGTCGGTTTGTGGCTTCTGTCCTACTCCGCCGAAAATAACGGCATGTTTCAAACCTGTGTACCGGCCATATGCTTCAAAGCTTTCACCAATTTGTATCGCAAGTTCCCGAGTAGGTGTCAGCACTAGTGCTTTGATCCCTTTGCGATGATCTGTTTTATACAATTTTTGCAAAATGGGGATAGAAAAAGCTGCTGTTTTACCAGTACCTGTTTGGGCACAACCTAATAAATCTTTTCCTTGAAGTAAAATGGGGATTGACTGCTCTTGTATTGGGGTGGGAGAGGTGTAACCCTCTTGTCTTAAAGCCTTTAAAATAGGCTCTATTAAATTCAAATTTTCAAATGTCATGTACAATAATTGAATGAGCCTCTCGGCTCTGTTATGTTATATAGCACAAAGATAGGGCAATCGTGAGACGTAAATCCTTTTTTCTGTAATGCTTTAATCTTATTTAACTAAGGTGAAGGGCATATCATCGGAGGTTTAAGCGTACTTTTGTCTTTCATTATATAAGTAATCTAAATTTGTATAAGAAGAAATGAAAGGTAAAATCGTTTTTATAACGGGAGCAAGCAGCGGCATTGGTGAAGGATGTGCGCGTAAGTTTGCTTCGCAGGGTTCGGATTTGATTCTGAATGCCCGGAACGTGGCAAAACTCGAAGAGTTAAAAATTGAACTGGAGGCTAAATATAGAGTACGTATTTACTTATTGCCGTTTGACGTACGCGATCGGAATGCAGCAACCGTGGCGTTAGCTTCTTTACCGCAGGAGTGGAAATGTATTGATGTACTGGTGAATAATGCCGGGCTTGTGATTGGTGTGGATAAAGAATTTGAGGGAAATCTGGATGAATGGGATATCGTGATTGATACTAATATAAAAGCTTTGTTGGCTATGACGCGTATGGTGGTTCCCGGAATGGTGGAACGTGGACACGGTCATATCATCAATATCGGTTCGATAGCTGGTGATGCGGCTTATCCGGGTGGAAGCGTGTATTGCGCCACTAAGGCTGCCGTCAAAGCACTTTCGGACGGTTTGCGTATTGATTTGGTAGATACTCCGCTTCGTGTGACAAACATAAAACCGGGAATGGTAGAAACTAATTTTACGGTTGTTCGTTATCGTGGAGATAGGGATGCTGCCGATGCTTTTTATAAAGGTATTCGTCCGTTGACTGGAGATGACATAGCTGAAACTGTTTACTATGCTGCTTCTGCTCCCGAGCATATACAGATAGCGGAAGTATTGGTGATGCCCACTTATCAGGCAACCGGTACGATTTCTTATAAGAAAAAAGACTGTTGAGAAATCTAAAAAATGTTTTTTAGGAAGATTGTTTTGTGGGGTGATAAAAATTCTATTATTTTGTCCCCTTCAAAAGAGTGGATACAAGATTATTAACTAAATGTGTATAGATTATGAAAAAATTAGTAGTATTAGGGATGGGCGTATGCGTTGCCTTGGCATTTGCTTCATGTAAATCCAGCGAAAGCGCTTATAAAAAGGCATACGAGAAAGCTAAACAACAGGAATTGGCTGAGCCTCAGGTAGAAGCTCCTGTCGAAGTTACTCCGGTAGTTGCTGCTCCGGTAGAGACTAAAAAAGCTGTTGATAATGCTGCAGGCGTTCGTCAGGAAAAGGTAACAGTCGTTTCAGGTGCCGATGGATTGAAAGACTATAGCGTAGTATGCGGTAGCTTCGGTTTGAAAGCAAATGCAGAGGGGCTAAAAGATTTCTTGGACAAAGAAGGTTATAACGCAACCATTGCTTTCAATGCTGAGACAGCCATGTATCGTGTGATTGTAAATACATTCGCCGATAGAGCTTCTGCTGCGCAGGCACGTGATGCTTTCAAGGCTAAATATCCTAATAGAAAAGACTTCCAGGGTGCCTGGTTGTTATATAGAATCTATTAATAAGAAATCTTTTTGGTAATTTCGGGAGTGACGGATGTTTTCTCCCGGTAAAGAAGGTATCCTGTGAAGGATGCCTTCTTTTTTGTTTTGACCTTTTGGTAAATACACTTTTTATTAGCAACAAAATTTCTATCGATCAAAATATTATGTATCTTTGCGGCATGACAAATACTCTTAGATCGGATTTGGTTTTGTAAACAATCTGTTTTTTGCAACAGATTGTCCTTTCGTCTTCTCTCGAATAACTCTTTTCGGGAGCAATTCTTTATTATTATAATTCAAGTTTTATCTGCATACAATACTGAAAGTATTACTATGCTTTTCGTGTATGCGAAATACATTAAGATAATGAGTAACGAAAATAAAACAATTCACGATTTCGAACTTAATTTAATCTGCGATTTTTTTTCCAATATGGAACGACAGGGCCCCGGAAGTCCTGAGGTAACATTAAAGGCATTGAGTTTTATAGATAATCTCACTGAAAAATCCCTTATAGCCGATATCGGCTGTGGAACCGGCGGTCAGACCATGGTATTGGCCGGTCATGTGACAGGGCAGGTTACAGGGCTTGATTTTCTTTCCGGTTTTATTGATATCTTCAATCGTAATGCGAGGCAGTCGGGCTTGCAAAACAGGGTGACAGGTATTGTCGGTTCAATGGATGATCTTCCTTTCCGAAATGAAGAGTTAGATCTGATTTGGTCGGAAGGGGCTATTTATAATATCGGCTTTGAACGGGGGCTGAATGAGTGGCGTAAGTATTTGAAGAAAGGAGGATATATTGCAGTTTCTGAATGTTCATGGTTTACAGACGAACGTCCGGCGGAAATCAATGACTTTTGGGTGGATGCGTATCCTGAAATAGATACGATTCCGAATCAAGTAACCAAAATTCACAAAGCAGGCTATCTTCCTGTTGCTACATTTATTCTGCCTGAAAATTGTTGGACAGAGCATTATTTTGCTCCCAAAATTGCAGCTCAGAAGATTTTTCTAAATAAATATGCCGGAAATAAAATTGCTGAGGAATTCAGTATGCTTCAATCCATTGAAGAAGAGCTATACCATAAGTATAAAGAATTTTACGGCTATACATTTTTTATTGCAAAAAAGATAGGACTATGATTCGTTTTATGTAAACGATATGTTTAAGTAGGGCAGATGGACCTTCATAAATACCGCCCTCTCTATTTTGTATAGAGCATCAAGTATATCTGTTGGTGCAGATGATGAAAAAAGGAGCTGTTCCAAAAAGCAGGAACAGCTCCTTTAGTAAATTAAGGATATGATTACTTTTTCTCGCCGAACTCTTCTTGCTGTTGTTCCACTTCTTTTAGTTTGGCAGCATTTTCAGCTTTCTGCAGTCTTTCTTTTTCCAATGCTGCTTCTGATTTTGGGATTGGGGCGTTTACTGCCTTTTGTCCTGTAAAGTTTGGAATAAGTGCTGATTCTTCCCGGTTGTATATCTGTGGGAAGTCTCCCGGTTTACTCTCCAATTCTAATATGGCACTGCTTGGCATCTGCGAACCTTCAAACAAAACACTGGCCGTTATTTTTATTTTTCCGGGTTTTAAAGTTGACTGGACTAATATCGGGGCTGTTCCCCAGCGGACCGGTGCCGGGTTAGCTAAATTGTCCGCTCCGCCTAAGATGCGTCCTTCACCTTCTATCTGAAATTTGATGGTGTAGTTGTTTAAGCGTTTGATGTTTCCATTTTTGTCGGCAACGGCAGCTATGACTGTGACGAAGTCAGAACCGTCAGCTTTCAGATCTACTCCTTCATTATCTACCCAAAGAAGTAGTTTTTCGGGACGTCGTGCCGGAAATACTTTATGTGTAGCAACTATTTTGCCATCAATCAATCCTTCTGCCAATAAATAAACGTCTGCTTGTTTGCCTTGACGTGAAAGTGCTTTATCTTTCATGAAGTCATATGCATTTTCGAATGTAATGACGGGATAAGGCATTCCTTCTTTTTTCGGATTGCGGACATAGGTTTGTGTTTTTCCGTCTTTGAGATAGGTGAGTCTCACTTCGTCACAATTAGAATAAACCGTGACGTCTTTGCCAGAGAACGGGGTCATTTCATGGGCGATGTAAACTATCGGACCTGTTTTGAAAAGACGCTCATCTTTCCGGGGAGAACGTTGGGACATAAACATATAGTAAGAATACTTGGGCTGCCGGAATACATCCATTATACCTCCGTAGAACGGATCGGGGTGATAACCGCGTTGATGGTCGAACGAATGCCATAAACAGCCTCCTATATGTTGCCGGGGGGTACGGTATAAAGCATCATAACTGGTGTATTTGTAAGGTGGGCAAGCATAATGTTGCGCTTGTATAAGCATGGCTTGTTCACCCCAGTTGCGGGCCACCCGGCTGGGAGAGTTGTGAGAATTCCAGTCATCCACATTATCGCCCCATTCACGTGTGAAGTAAGTGATCTGTTTCTTGATATTGTTGGTTGAGTAAGCTCCTCCACCTCCATTCAGCGGGTGGGTGAAAAGTATTTGGAAATGTTCTTTTCCTTTGGCTTCACTATCACATCCGCTGTAGCAATATCGATACGGATATTCTGCTTTTACTATGTCATGCGCATTTTGGGCAAAGTCGGCCGGATACCAGGTTTCGTTCAGGATTGGTTCCCACATCCATACGCAGGGATGGTTACGGTCTCGTCGAACCATATTCCGTATGTCGCTGTATACCCGTTGCGCAAAGACGGGAGCATCGTTCCAGAATTGCCAGCCCGGTGTGTTGACAATTACAAACAGCCCAAGTTCATCACAAGCATCCATGAAAGCCGGGTCTTGTGGGCAATGTGCATTACGAATTACTTTCATTCCGGCATCTCTCAGTTTTTTGGCATCCCGCCAGTGAATGCTGTTTGGGACTGCATTACCCACTATTGCAAAGTCCTGGTGGCGGTTAGCTCCTATCAGCGGTGCTTCATAAGGCTTTCCGTTCAGCCAGAACCCGGCTTCTCCCTTGAATTCGATACTTCGAATTCCAATTCGACGTCGGTATCCGTCTATTACGTTACCTTGTCCGTCACGAATACGCACAATCAGATTATATAACGTAGGTGTCTCTGGGCTCCATAACATTGGATTTTTTACTGTCAACTTATCAGATGAACTGACTGCCTTACCGGATTTGACACGAATGACGGAATTCAGAAAAGCTATTTGTTGTCCGTCCGGTTGTTGAAGCTCGTATTCGACGACTCCTTTAAAGGCTTTTTTCCCGGAGTTGCGAATCTGTATTTTGAGCAATACTTCGGCCGAGAGGTCCGATACATTGTCATAAGCGACAAATAATCCTCCGCCTGCTTCTTCGTTTTCATAATTCGGATCGGTAATGAATACCTGATTATGTGCTACCAGCCAACAGTCCCGGTATATTCCTCCGAAATAAGTGAAGTCCAGCACTTCCTGTTGCTTTCCGGGAGGATAATTAGGGTCATTACTATTGTCGGACCATACGGCAATCAGGTTGTCCTGGCCCAATTCCAGGGCATCCGTCACATCGACAACTGCCGGCAGATAACCTCCAAAGTGTTCGGAGAGTAGTTTGCCGTTGACATATATTTTACTTTTACCCATGATGGCTTCAAAGTGCAGGAATAATTTTTTGCCTTTCAAAGTTTCATCCGGTGTGAAGTGTTTGCGATACCAGACTTCACCTTGATAATTAATACAGCCGCTGGCTTCAGTGGGCAGGTATTCGATACCATGGGGCAAGGAAACTACCGTCCATGATCGGTCATCGAAATTAACGGCTTCGGCACCTGTGCAATTTCCTTTGTAAAAACGCCATGCAGGATTCATGGAATAGACATTCCGACCTGAATCTGCCAATCGGAAAAATCCTGCGGTGGAGAATTCTGGCTGATGTGCTTTCATGCATAACGAGGATAGGAACAGGCTAATAAATAGCAAAATAATACTTCTCTTCATTGTGGTAGTTTTTTATAATCAATTATTGGTGTTTCCTTTTTGATTTTCAATCTTAAAATAGGCTGGTTTTGATAATCTTCGCATGATACGGCGTGAAGTTATTAAAAAAGTATAATACTCACAAGAAGCTTACGAACTCTTTATGTAAATCATCTTTTTAGACTGTATAATTAGTGTTGATTATTTTTGTATATTTAGATGGAAGAGTTTCTATTTGTTTAAATAGTAATTATCTTCTCCGGGACTATAGTAAGAAGATGTTTTATATGAAGAGGCTTGTGCTATGTTATTTTGTTTATAACCAATGTTTTAAAGCTGTTTGTTTTAAGCTTGTAAAGGGTTCGGTTTAACATAGTGTTAAGTCAAGTCTTTTGTGGATAAACAACAAATCTTTTAAATGCAAAAGTCTTGTTGTTTAGGAGTGGAAAGCCAATGATACAAAAGAGGAATTAACAATGTTAATTTGTGCCCTTCCTCAGAGGAACTGTTTGTGTGTGTCAAAAGTCTTTTTACCACAGATTATATCAATTTTTATAGATTATCAATATTGATAATCAATGGCTTGGTCTTTTCTTTGTGTCGCTCAGTGTCCTCTGTGGTGAGTTTCGGTACACCTCTTCTTTGTTTGCGTTGTCTGTGCCATATGAAAATTTAAAGATATACCTGAATATATTTTTGAAATGAAAGGTTTTTTAGAGTTTTGCCGGTTTCTACTAAAAGAAGTTATAATTAGCTATTTAAAAACTTTTTAAAGAGATAAAGTTTTTACTTTTGTATCTCTATTTACTTGGGGATTCTACGCCTTGTCGGAAACAAGGTTTTAATTGCGTAATAAAATGGAACATAAATACTTATTTATCGCTGTTGATGCAGCCCTGAAAGCTGGTGAGGAGATATTGTCTATTTATACTGATCCGGCTTCGGACTTCGAAATAGAGCGGAAAGCTGATAATTCTCCTTTGACCATTGCTGACCGGAAAGCACATATAATAATTTCCACTATTTTGAATGAAACACCTTTTCCTGTTTTGAGCGAAGAGGGGAGACACCTGGATTACGATACCCGTCGTAAGTGGGAAATGTTGTGGATTGTCGATCCTTTGGATGGTACGAAAGAGTTTATCAAGCGAAACGGTGAATTTACGGTGAACATAGCTTTGGTGAAAGCAGGAGTTCCTATTATCGGAGTTATTTATCTGCCGGTGAAAAAAGAACTCTATTTTGCGGGTGAAGAGACCGGTGCTTATAAATTATCCGATATTACGGCTTTAGAGGATAATGCTACACTTGATAAATTGATTGCTGCTTCCGAACGGTTACCACAGGCCGGTCGGCAAAATCGATTTGTGGTTGTCGCTTCCCGTTCACATCTCACTCCGGAGACAGACGCATACATTGAAGTATTGAAGCAGAAGCACGGCGATGTGGAGTTGATATCCAGTGGCAGTTCTATTAAAATATGTTTGGTTGCCGAAGGTAAAGCGGATGTTTATCCTCGTTTTGCTCCTACTATGGAGTGGGATACCGCTGCCGGGCATGCCATAGCACGTGCTGCGGGAATGGAGGTTTATCAGGCGGATAAAGATGTTCCCTTGCAGTATAATAAAGAAGATTTGCTGAATCCCTGGTTTATTGTTGAGAAGAGAAGATAAACCACTAATTGTTTGCGTTTATGACATTTGAAATTGCGTTTGTGTTATTATCCTTATTGGGGATGGTTATTGCTTTGATTCTGGACAAGATGCGTCCCGGCATGATACTTTTTTCAGTAGTGGTGCTGTTTCTCTGTGTGGGGATTCTGACTCCGAAGGAGATGCTCGAGGGATTCAGTAATAAGGGGATGATAACCGTAGCCCTGCTTTTTTTGGTAAGCGAGGGTATTCGTCAGTCGGGAGCATTGGGGCAGGTCATTAAAAAGTTGCTTCCTCAGAAGCGAACGACGGTATTCAGGGCACAATTGCGTTTATTACCTTCCGTTGCCTTTATTTCGGCTTTTTTGAATAATACCCCGGTTGTCGTTATTTTTGCTCCAATCATTAAACGATGGGCTCGTACGGTCCACTTACCTGCTACCAAATTCTTAATTCCTCTTTCGTATGTGACTATATTGGGAGGTATTTGTACTTTGATCGGTACGTCTACCAACTTGGTTGTGCACGGAATGATACTGGAATCCGGACATGAAGGATTTACGATGTTCGAATTGGGTAAAGTGGGGATCTTTATTGCAATTGCCGGCATCATTTATCTGTTTGCTTTTTCTAAAAAGTTGCTTCCTGATGCACGTCCCGATACGGCCGTACCTGATGAAGAGATAGAAGAAGGGGATAAACTCCACCGAGTAGAAGCGGTGCTTGGAGCCCGTTTTCCGGGTATTAATAAAACGTTGGGTGAGTTTAATTTCAAGCGTCATTATGGTGCTGAGGTCAAAGAAATTAAGAAACGCAACGGACAGCGGTTCGTCAATAACCTGGAAGAGGTTGTTTTGCGTGAAGGTGATACATTGGTAGTAATGGCAGATGATACATTTATTCCTACTTGGGGAGAATCTTCCGTGTTTGTGCTATTGGCCAACGGCAATGATAACGAACCTGTACCGGGAAAAGGGAAACGCTGGTTTGCATTGATTCTGTTGATTCTGATGATAGCAGGTGCTACTGTCGGAGAACTTCCAATAGTGAAGGAAATGTTTCCGGACATGAAACTGGATATGTTTTTCTTTGTTTCCGTTACTACTATTATCATGGCCTGGACTAAAATCTTCCCGGCACGTAAGTACACTAAATATATTTCGTGGGATATTTTGATTACGATCGCTTGTGCTTTTGCCATCAGTAAAGCAATGGTGAACTCGGGAGTGGCTGATAAGGTGGCAGAGTTTATAATTGGCATGAGCGATGATTACGGTCCCCATGTATTGCTGGCAGTTTTATTTATTATTACCAATCTGTTTACGGAACTGATTACAAACAATGCGGCTGCTGCATTGGCTTTTCCGTTGGCTTTGTCGCTTTCAACCCAGTTGGGAGTCGATCCGATGCCGTTTTTTGTGGTCATTTGTATGGCTGCATCGGCCAGTTTCTCTACACCGATTGGTTATCAGACTAACCTGATCGTACAAGGTATCGGTAACTATAAGTTTATGGATTTTGTCCGTATCGGATTACCTTTAAATCTTATAACATTCCTGATTTCTATTTTCCTGATTCCTTTAATCTGGCCGTTTTAATGACTGAAACAACATCTAACATATTATAATGGAAGAAAATAATAACATATATCCAATATTCGACCGGATGCTGACCCGGCAGGATAAAGAAGGACTCCTGAGGCAGCATGGCGTGATGATTTGGTTTACCGGTCTGAGCGGATCGGGCAAAAGTACGATTGCAATTGCTTTGGA
This sequence comes from Bacteroides fragilis, assembly GCF_019583405.1. Lineage (GTDB taxonomy): Bacteria > Bacteroidota > Bacteroidia > Bacteroidales > Bacteroidaceae > Bacteroides > Bacteroides fragilis_B. Next base: position 133,666 of record NZ_SZUU01000009.1, read on the forward strand.
ACGCGAATTGCATAAACGTGGATTGTTGTGCCGTATCCTGGATGGAGATAACATCCGTACAGGTATCAACAATAATCTGGGTTTTTCCGAAACTGACCGGGTAGAAAACATACGCCGTATCGCCGAGGTTTCGAAACTTTTTATTGATACAGGCATTATTACAATTGCTGCTTTCATCAGCCCCAACAACGATATCCGTGAGATGGCTGCCTGCATTGTCGGACCGGATGACTTTCTGGAAATATTTGTCAGCACTCCGCTCGCCGAATGTGAAAAGCGGGACGTAAAGGGATTGTATGCCAAAGCGCGTCGGGGAGAAATAAAAAACTTTACCGGGATATCTGCCCCTTTCGAAGCTCCCGAACATCCGGCTTTGTCACTTGACACTTCCGTACTGTCACTTGAGGAATCTGTCAATCGATTGCTGGAAATTGTGTTGCCTCGGGTAAGCAGACATGAATAAAATATAGATGAAGAAATAATCATAACAATGAAAGAAGAATATAAGTTAAGCCACTTGAAAGAACTCGAAGCCGAGTCCATCCATATCATCCGCGAAGTGGCGGCGGAGTTTGAGAATCCGGTCATGCTGTATAGCATCGGGAAGGATTCTTCGGTTATGGTACGCCTTGCCGAAAAAGCTTTCTATCCGGGCAAGGTGCCGTTTCCTTTAATGCACATCGATTCTAAATGGAAATTTAAGGAAATGATTCAGTTCCGTGATGAATATGCTAAAAAGTATGGTTGGAATCTGATTGTGGAAAGTAATATGGAAGCTTTTCATGCGGGAGTAGGACCGTTTACACATGGAAGTAAGGTACATACCGACCTGATGAAAACACAAGCTTTGTTGCGTGCATTCGATAAATATAAATTTGATGCCGCATTTGGCGGTGCCCGTCGTGATGAAGAAAAATCACGTGCCAAAGAGCGCATATTCTCTTTTCGTGATAAGTTTCATCAATGGGATCCCAAAAACCAGCGTCCCGAATTGTGGGATATCTACAATGCCCGTGTACATAAGGGTGAAAGTATACGCGTGTTCCCGTTGAGTAACTGGACTGAGCTGGATATCTGGCAATACATTCGCTTGGAGAATATTCCGATTGTACCATTGTATTATGCCAAGGAGCGTCCTGTGGTGCAGATGGACGGAAATCTGATTATGGCTGATGATGAGCGTCTACCAGAGAAATATCGTGATCAGATCGAGATGAAAATGGTACGTTTCCGTACGTTGGGGTGCTGGCCGTTGACAGGTGCTGTCGAGAGCGAAGCCGACACCATTGAGAAGATTGTGGAAGAGATGATGACTACTACCAAGAGCGAACGTACGACCCGCGTTATCGACTTCGACCAGGAAGGTAGCATGGAACAGAAGAAACGCGAAGGATATTTTTAAATATTACAACTATGGCAGATAAATTAGATATAAAAGCATTTCTGGATAAAGACGAACAGAAAGATTTGCTGCGTCTGTTGACGGCAGGTTCGGTAGACGACGGAAAGTCTACATTGATCGGGCGTTTGCTGTTCGATAGCAAGAAATTGTATGAAGATCAGCTCGATGCGCTGGAACGCGATAGTAAACGGTTGGGTAATGCAGGAGAGCACATTGATTACGCTCTGTTGCTGGATGGTTTGAAAGCAGAGCGTGAACAGGGCATTACGATTGATGTAGCTTATCGCTACTTTTCTACCAATAACCGTAAATTTATCATTGCTGATACTCCGGGGCACGAACAGTATACCCGTAATATGATAACTGGTGGTTCTACGGCCAATCTGGCTATTATTCTGGTAGATGCCCGCATGGGAGTGATCACTCAGACAAGACGTCATACATTTCTGGTATCTCTGTTGGGAATCAAGCATGTAGTGTTGGCTGTCAACAAGATGGACCTGGTAGATTTTTCGGAAGAGCGCTTTAATGAGATTGTAGCAGAGTATAAGAAATTTGTAGCTCCCTTGGGGATTCCCGACGTGACTTGTATCCCACTGTCCGCACTCGATGGGGACAATGTGGTGGATAAGTCGGAAAGAACTCCGTGGTATGAAGGACTTTCATTGCTCGATTTTCTGGAAACAGTCCATATCGACAGCGATAATAACTTTAGTGATTTCCGCTTTCCGATACAGTATGTACTTCGTCCGAACCTTGACTTCAGGGGATTCTGTGGTAAGGTGGCATCTGGCATCATACGCAAGGGAGACAAAGTAATGGCTTTGCCTTCTGGTAAGGTATCTCATGTGAAGAGTATCGTTACTTTTGATGGTGAACAGGAGTATGCTTTTCCTCCACAGTCGGTTACACTGACACTTGAAGATGAAATAGATGTATCGAGAGGAGAAATGTTGGTTCATCCGGACAACCTGCCTATTGTAGACCGTAATTTTGAAGCGATGTTGGTGTGGATGGATGAAGAACCGATGGATGTCAATAAATCGTTCTTTATCAAACAGACAACGAACGTTAGCCGTACCCGTATTGATAGCATTAAGTATAAAGTGGATGTCAATACGATGGAACATTCATCTGTTCCTTTCCTTTCTTTGAACGAAATAGCACGTGTGGTGTTTACTACTGCCAAAGAGTTGTTCTTTGATCCGTATCAGAAGAATAAATCGTGTGGCTCGTTCATCCTGATTGATCCGATTACCAATAATACCAGTGCTGTGGGGATGATTATTGATCGGGTTGAAAGGAAAGACATGAATGCTTCTGACGATCTTCCGGTTCTGAACCTGCCAAAACTGGGCATAACGACTGAGCATTATGAAGCGATTGAAAAGGCTGTGAAATCGCTGAGTGAACAAGGGTTCGAAGTCAGAATAGAAAAGTAAATAATGATTCGATGTGCCGACAGGCTGGTTACGGTCTGTTGACACATTAACAACTAACACATTATTATGGGATTACTTGAATTTAATAAACTTCCGATAAATACTCTGGTAGGTGCAGACTGGCAAACATTTAATGCTATTACGGGAGGAAGGGAGGTCGACGCGCCCTATAAAGGTAAATATCGTCTGACAAAGGCTGTTTGCCGTTTACTGTCTACATTGGCTCCTCTTCAGGATAAACGTTATGAGAAGATACTGGCAGATAAACCATTAGAGCATGATCCGGTTTTTATTCTTGGTCACTGGCGTAGTGGAACTACTTTTGTACACAATGTTTTTTCATGTGATACACATTTCGGCTATAACACGACTTATCAAACCGTATTTCCACATTTAATGATGTGGGGCCAGCCGTTCTTCAAGAAAAATATGAGTTGGCTCATGCCGGATAAGCGTCCGACGGATAATATGGAACTGGCCGTCGATTTACCGCAGGAAGAAGAGTTCGCACTTGCCAATATGATGCCTTATACCTACTATAATTTCTGGTTCCTACCCAAATACCAGCAAGAATATGCTGATAAATATTTGCTTTTTGATGATATCAGCGAAGCTGAACTGAAGGTTTTTGAGGAGACATTTACCAAGTTGATCAAGATTTCTTTATGGAATACGCAAGGTACCCAGTTTCTCAGTAAGAATCCCCCTCATACAGGACGGGTGAAGGAGCTGGTAAAAATGTTCCCCAATGCGAAGTTTGTTTATCTGATGCGCAATCCGTATACAGTCTTTGAATCTACACGGAGTTTCTTTACCAATACGATTCAGCCATTGAAATTACAGGATATTACTCCAGCCGAGTTGGAGGACAATATTCTTTCCATTTATGCTAAATTGTACCATAAATATGAAGCTGATAAGCAGTTCATTCCCAAGGGAAACCTGATGGAAGTGAAATTTGAGGATTTTGAGGCAGACGCTATGGGAATGACTGAGAATATTTACCATGCTTTGGATATTCCCGGATTCTCCGAAGCACGTGGTGCAATAGAAAAGTATGTGGGAGGTAAAAAAGGATATAAGAAAAACAAATATAAGTATGATGACCGTACTGTTCAGCTGGTGCAGGATCATTGGGATTTTGCACTGAAGCAATGGGATTATAGTTTATAAAAGAAAGGAGGAAAAATGATTCAGAAGACATATCGCTTATGGGTGGCAGGTCTGGTAACTTTGTGTTCTGCTTCTGCTGTGGCGCAGCAGAAGGTGGAGATATTTCCTTTTGGGAATATGGATCAGTGGGTGACACGTGAGATAAAAGAATCGGGTATTATTGGCGGAAATACCAAGAAAGTATATGCCATTGGACCTACCGAAACCATCGTAGGTGCGAAACCTTATACGAATAAAGGAGGGTCTCCATGGGCTACTTCTAACGTTATGGCACGTGTGTCAGGGATTACGAAGACCAATACTTCGGTGTTTCCTGAAGCAAGAGGAGATGGTTTTTGTGCACGTCTGGATACCCGTATGGAGAGTGTGAAAGTGCTCGGAATTGTAGATATTACAGTTCTGGCGGCAGGATCTATGTTTCTCGGGACAGTACATGAACCGATTAAAAGCACTAAGAATCCCAATAAAATGTTACAGATGGGAGTGCCGTTTACCGAACGTCCGTCAGCTATCCAGTTTGACTATAAAGTGAAAATGTCCGATCGTGAAAACCGCATACGGGCGACGGGATTCAGTAAGATAACAGACGTACCGGGCAAGGATTTCCCTGCTGTTATTTTGTTGTTGCAGAAACGTTGGGAAGATGCCAAAGGGAATGTATATGCCAAACGTATCGGGACAATGGTGAACTATTATTATCATTCGACTGATTGGAAAAATGGTGCTACCTATAATATTATGTATGGTGATATCACCAATAATCCGGCGTATAAGGCTCATATGATGCGTCTTCAGGCTTCTGAGTATTTTACGGTGAACAGTAAGGGGGAGAGTGTTCCAATCCATGAAGTGGCATGGGGAGAAGCTGACGATGTACCGACACATATGGTACTTCAGTTTACGTCCAGTCATGGTGGTGCATATATCGGATCGCCCGGAAACTCGCTCTATATTGACAATGTGAAGTTAGTATATTAGGACTCTGTCAGACGAAAAGGATAAGCGAAGATGTGTTCATGAATAATGGACACATCTTTTTTTGTTAGTTTACATTGGAAGAAAATATTCCGGAGCGGGGAGTCATGACTTGACAAGGCAAGAAAAAAGGTACGTCTCAGCGACGTACCTTTTCAAAGTATAGAGCAATTTGTTTCCCGCTCTATTAGGAAATCGAAACCCTATTATTCTAAAATTACAACACGGTTCAGGAAGTTCTTGCCAAACATGTTGGCAGTTCCGCCGAAACCGATGAGTTCCAGTTGATCTTTGCTTACGCCTTCTTTGATAAGAGCGTCATATACAGCTTGGGCACGTGCTTCAGATAGTTTCTGGTTCCACTTGGCACTACCGGTAGCTTCATCTGCATAGCCTGCCACTTTGTATTTCTTATCCGGATTAGCCTTCAGGATCTTAGCTGCCAATTGGATGTTAACCATGCCGTAGTCATCGATTTTAGATTTGCCAATCTGGAAGAAAACAGCACGAGGACCGGCTACTTCAACTTCTTTCACAACTTCTTTTGTTACAGGTTTCACGTTAGCCAGTGCGTTCTTAGCATCAGCCAAGTCAGACTGAGCTTTTGACAATTCACTTCTGTAACGATTCAACTCTTCGTTAATAGCACTTTGGTCTACCTGGGCACCACAAGATACGAATCTCTTACCTCCGAATGTGTAAGTAACACCTGCTGTCAGAGAAACAGCGCCATCCGTATGGGCAGAGCTATAGCGTCCGAATACGGAAGGGGAAACTTCTCCTCTTGCCTCTACATTAATGTCCAGATATTTGTTGATGTTGAATTGTCCCATCAGACCAACAGAACCATTAATCAGTGCATCCAGTTTATCCTGGTTACCATAAGCCTTGGCAAACGTAAGTCCCGGACCGGCAAACACTGATACGGTGAACAAACGGTCGGGGTTGTAGCCTCCGATGGCATTTGACAAATTGAACAATCCGTCGGCACGCAAGGTGAAGTACTTTTTATTCTTCATTTTGTTATATTCTCCTTCCGGCATGCCGTATTCGGAGTATAATGTGCTCCAGCATCCGGCTACCTGACCGCGGATACCCCAGATAGGGTTGAACAGTTTACCGACTGATGCATGGATCAGCGGAGTTATGGCATGTCCGAAGCCATAATCAAAGTTGTCAGGGTTTACACATCCCTGTGCTCCCACACCCACACTGATAAAGATATTATCTTTAGCTTTCTCGCTATAATAATGCTCTTTAGTCTGGGCTGAGGCGGAGATGGCTGCGCCTGTCAACAGTAAAGACAATATTGCTATTCTACTTTTCATGTTATTTCATTTTTTGTTTTAACTCTTTGTTTCGTTTTTGCTTTTTTATTCCATCTTTGCCGGATAAGCGGAATTGGAATGTTAATCCTCCCGTGAAGTATTTCATTCTTTGTAACTCTACTTGTGCGTACAGATGGTTGAAAAGCAAATAGGTAGCACCTAACGCAAAATCCTTCGAATCATATTCGGCAATCAGTCTCAGTTGCGGATGGAAAGACGGATTATAAGTGATACCTGCCGCTATTCCATTCAGTTTATATTCTATCCTTTTGTTATAGAGATAGGAGAGGTGTACTCCCACATTCTCTGTTCCCAGTTGGATATGTTTGGTTACTGCAATGTAGAAACGGCTGAAATATCCGTTACCTTCGGTCGGAGCGACGACACCGTCACCGGAAGAGGTAAAAGGATCAGAAGTTCCCAGCACTACAGCGGGCATGTATTTCCAGAATTGTCCTTCTTTCAGTGCACGTAGCCTAAGAGAAAAATACCGGTCTTGATTCGTAAAACCTGAGTAACCATAAGGTTTCAATCCAAGAGCCTCCGCCTTGAACAAGGTGCAAGTATATGCCACTTCCATCCAGGGCAGAATGGTTACATTCAGATAGTAATTATACGTATGGTAGTACCATGTCGGAGGAGTTATCTCCTTGTTTAAAAAGTTGGCACCCAGCATTACCGTTTTGTCTTTTTGCATTTCTGCCGAAGGTGCATGCAGCAATCCTGTTGTACCATAACTCAATTGAGCCGAAAGCATAAAGGGTATAGCTATAAATAGCGACACGATATAGATCCGTTTTAAATTTATTGTATACATTCTCTATGCTTTCGATTCAAATTTCAATTACTACATTTATTTTTCCGGTTATTCAGAAATGATAATACCGCCACCGGCATTCAAATCGTTACCGTGACCATGACCGTGACCATGTCCAATAGCTTCTACAGTATTCACAACTACTGAAGACACCTTGCTGATTGTTACTTCAGCTGTTTTCTTTTCGATAGCCTTAGTTGCTTTGTTATAGATAGCGAACGGTAGTGAATAAGTAGTCTGGATTTCGTTTCTTGTTACCTTAAATCCAAGCAACTGAGTATATGCAGGAACTTCGATGGTTTCAGTGAATTTCTTAGCAGTGAATTCTGCACCCGGAACAACATTTGCGTTGTCGTCTTTGATAGCTTCTTCCAGAGCGCTGGCAATCATCTTGATAGTAGTTGATGTCAGAGTAGAGTGGGCTTTCTTAACGATTTCTTCTACAGAAGCACCGCCTACGCACTTGATGCCACCTTTCCAGTTGATTTCAATCTGAACTTTGGCAGTTTCGCCTTCAGTATAGCATGCTTTATCGAATGACATTATATCCAATGCAGCTTCTGCTGTAGCTTTGCTGGTAGCTTCTTCAAAACCGAATTTGAACTTAGAGAAGTGGTGAACGTTACCAACGAATGCGCCATTCTGGAAGGTGGCGTAGTTTTCTTCAGCTTCCCAAACATTCGTTTTTTCGTTGAAGTAAAGAGTAGCCAGTGCAACTTCAGGAGTTTCTCCCTGTGCTACGACAACAGTAGGTGTAAATTTCACTTCCATCGGAGTCACGAAGATTGTTCCTGTCGGAGTACCTTCGTATTCGCGGATAGCAGCTCCTTCTTTACCTTCGTCAGTACGGCTGATGTTCAGAGTGCTTGCTACACCACTGGTGAAGATCACTACCGTGTTAGCAGGAAGAACGATTTCGTCGATAACAGTTTCTTCTGTATCCTTGTTCGTATCAATCACTTTAGATTCCAGTTTGAAGGTAGTTTCTTTTTCAATCGGGAGAACAGCAATCTTGTCAACTTCAGTCAAAGTTCCGTTAGCGATGTATTTCTCCATAGTGTTAACCACTTGTTCTGCCTGAGCCGGAGTGATTTTGATTTCAGAACCGGCAGCTTCCAATACCTTATTGATTGATTCTTCTACAGCGGTTTTGGATGGTACTTTCTGACCTTCTTCTTTCTCAGGGACAGCTTCAACAGCATTTTCTGTCGGAAGTTCAATATCTACATTTCCACCGATGAATACATTATCGTCATCAGCCGGTTTTTCAGTATCCGGTTTTAGAATCAGCGTAACATTAACAGTTGTATTAGAAACCTGGCCATTGTCTACCGGTGCAATGAATGCAGTATAAACATAAAGCTTATAACTGTTGTGACGGATCGTTACACTTGCTTTAGTCAAGCCTTTCACTTTGTCTGCCGGAATTTCGAATCTGTAGAAACCATTAGAAGCAGTAGTTACAGTTTCATAACCTGTCATGCTCAGTGTCACTTCGGCTTTAGTTACCATACCACCATCCTGGTTGTAAACGTTTCCAGACAGATAGTATTTCGGAGCAACCTCTACTTCTTTCTTCTGCATAGCAATAGTTACCGGAGTTGTTACAGTGTAAACGCCTTCACCTTCTGGACCTGCTACTTCGCTGATAACAACACTTGCAGAAGTTGGTTTGTATCCGTCAGCTGTAATGTATACAGTGTGCTGGCCTAAGCTTACGTTTGACATTGTGAACTTGTTACCATCAATAGTAGCTGTAAGTACACCCGGGATCGTTGCTGTCTGGATAGTAACGGCATCACCGCTTTCAGCATCGAATACAGAACCTTCGATCTGGTACTCTACATCCTTTGTCGGTTTAGTTTCACTACCTTTTTCCATCTTAGCGTCGATTGTGTAAGCTACGATAGAACCATTCTCTTGCTTTGTAACAAATACAGAGCTTGTCACTGTCATGTAGCCGCTTTTTGCAAAAGTTACTACGTTGGTTTCTCCTACTTTAGCTTCCAAAGCATACTTACCATCTGCGGCGGTGGTCATTGACTTTGAGTTTGTGACATTGGTTACTGTGACGCCTTCCATTACAGCATTGCTTTCAGCATCTGTAACAATACCTGCAACTTGATACGTTGTTGCTGTAGGCTCGGTCACTTTAGGTACATCAATCTCATCTTTTTCGTAGCAACTTGCGAACATACCGCACATTGCTAACAGGGTTAACGCTAACTTAGCGCTACTACCGAAAAGTTTACTTTTCATGTTCATCTCAATAAAATTAAAAATTTAATAACTCAGATTTTACAAAATATGGATTAAAACTATTGTTCTTCATTATGTTATCATCGGGTGTCGGCCGATAGGTTTTATAGTAATATTGTTCATTTCCCGCATTATAGGACATTCCCATATTGTTGGAGGGGGTCATCCGGGGAATATATCCTTTACGTTTATATCGGTAAGGAGGCAAGGCTATCTGGAAGCGGAAGCCTCCATTGGCTTTCACATTCTTGGCTTTCATGGCATAAAAGCCGATAGAGGCATAACGAAAATGTCGGATTGCTTCTATCCTGACCGCCTTTTCTTGCAGTAGATATTGCTCTACTCTTGCATTTAGTTCTACATTATAGCGAGGCCAATAAAAACTTCCTCCCAATGACCATATTGTACGCATCTTTGTACCGTAGTGCATGGTGAAACCTTCCCAATATCCGGTTCCGGTATATCCGATACGTCCTTCTACACTGAAACGCTCGTCGTTGAAATGATGAATCAGATTAAAATCAATGCCATATCGGCTATTATTAAAATTACCTACGTTCAGTGTTGCCCATAAATTATAAGGTAAACGGACCGTCTGTGATAGTCCGAGGAAACCCGGATGCACTTTATTGTATCTACTGGTATATCCGTCATTGTATACTGGGATTACCATTTGAGCGGTGAACTTCATCCCTTTCCATAACGAGACTTCTATCGCAGGTGATAAATTGAAAAGTACCTGATAGATTTGCGTTATTACCAGATTTTTTAGTGATAATTCCGGATATATTGTGATATCTACTTTATACAAAGAGCTATTCTTTCTTTTATTCCTTTTTACTTTGTTCCAGCTATTCCCAAGGTTGTAGCTGATTTTCCAGTCTTGTTTGCTAATATCTATGATACTGTCTTTTTTAGATGGCTGATAATAAAGAGAAATCTGAGGAACGTTGTTATTCAAAACGATAATTCGACATGGCTTATTTTCTGGTAATCGATATATGGGTTTGTACCATATGGTTTTGCTTGTTGTTTGATTGTAAATTATTGATATGTAATGATATATGCAATAATTTGTTTTGCATAGTTTATTATGATTCTAATTGATCCTTATTTTCTTGAAGTATATATGTTACCGAACTGCTACTTTAATTAAGACTCATAAAGAATCTTTGTGAAATTTGTAATGTATTAAAAAACAGAACTTTAATTGGGCTGCATAGGCGGATATTGTCTAATCATTTTTCTTTAGAAATCTTTTTTCTGAGACTTTTGTTACCTGTTTGTTACTTATAACGAAATAATGTCTATATTTATAACTAATTACATGCAAGCAAATAATATGAAAAAAGAAGTAAGGATTAAAGAACCAGTTAGAATTAGGACCAAATGCCTGTCGAATGGTTGTGAATCTATATATTTAGATATTTATATAGATGGAAAGAGACGATACGAGTTTTTAAAATTATATATAATACCCGAGTATACACGGGAAGATAAAGATTTGAATCAGAGCACCATGAAGCTTGCCAATGCGGTGAAAGCCCAAAGAATTGTGGAATTGCAGAATGGAATATATGGCTTTAACCATCAAAAGGAGAAAAGAGATATAACGCTGATAGATTATATAAAGTGTTTGGCAGACAGGGATATAGAAAAGACTTCAAGGAAAGTATCTATGTATACTTTGATATATCATCTCCAGCGTTATGATAAATTAGGTATAAAGCTTAGGCAGATAGATAAAAAGTATATACTTGGTTTTACTGAGTATTTAAAAACTGCAACTCAGGAACATTGTAAAAGTATAAAGTATATAAGTGCCAATACTCAAGTATATTATTATAAAGTTTTTCATTATTGCCTTAATAGCGCTGTAATTGACGAAATTATAACTTCTAATCCGATGGATAAGATAAAAAAAGAAGAAAAACCGAAACGTAAAAGGACCGAAAGAGCTTTTTTGACTATCAATGAAGTTAAAACATTATCGCAAACGGATTTTCATAATAAGATCTTGAAGAAAGCTTTTCTGTTTAGTTGTTTTTGTGGGTTGAGACATAGTGATATAGTGGCACTTACATGGGGGAACCTGAAAAAAAATAAGATGGGGAAAATAGAACTACACATGATACAACAAAAAACTCAAGAAATCCTTTCGCTTCCTTTGAGTAATGAAGCTTTAAAACAACTCCCGGATCGTGGAAAGGCTCTGGATACAGAGAAAGTATTCAAAGAACTGATCAGTTTAGGAAGGACTAATGAAATATTGCCGAGATGGGCTGCTAGGGCCGGCATTCAAAAGCATATCACATTTCATTCGGCACGCCATACTCATGCCACAATGATGATTACCCTTGGTGCTGATCTTTATACTGTGTCCAAACTCTTGGGACATACCAACATTCAAACAACTCAGATATATGCCAAGATAGTGGATGAAAGCAAAGAGAAAGCTATTGATCTGATTCCGGATATTACCTAAAAGGATGATAAATGGTTTGGGTATGTAGTTGCGAAAAAGTGAATCTCAATCTTATGCCCGAATGTCGTGGAATAACAATAAACAACTAATAAAACATAAGCTATTGACAAACAGTGACATTAAATACTAATATCTTGCGTTTACAAAGTTAACTTTAACACAGTGTTAAAGTTAACTTTGTAAACGCAAGATATTAACTTCGTAAATACATAAAGTTAACTTTGTGAATCTTAGAATCTAATTGGCTGTTTTGTAGTTAACATTGTTAATTCAATCACTTTATATAGTTAGGTTTATATTAATATATGAATACATTATTATATATTGTGATCTTTCTTATGCATTTCTGCCTTAGTTATTAATAATTGTACATTTGGTTAGATTAGCTACTACTTGATTTTACTCGGATTTAGTAAATTTGTAATATAGCGGTATTCTATTCGAAATTTGGCATTAATATATATTTCTATTTTATTTTATCATTTCTTCGTCCATATAACTTGTTATATCAGTGATTCTAAAATATGCGATGGATATTATTTAAGATTATAAATAGTTTTTTGGGTCTATTTTTAAGTATGTAAGATTCTGAATGAAAAAAAACTGATACAAATCTGCGAAAAAACATGTAAAACTCTTTGGTGTTATTAAAATTGTGTCTATTTTTGCACCATATTTTGCATCTATATTTTTTAGGGTGCATAAGTTTTAAAACAAACAAATGAATCACAAAAGCCCTTACATGAGGAAAAACATAACAATTGACGCTACTTTGCTCAGAATTTTACTCATATCATTCTGTTTACTTCCCTTGAAAGGTGTATGTCAAACAGGAGAGGCTACTGTTGATGCACTGGTGAAAATGGGATTTGAGAACGTAGGGTGGACAGAAGACAATGAAGAGCGGGTTTTTGTGATACAGAATTCAGCCTATCGTCTTGAAGGAGTCGGAATAGGTAAAGCTGTTGATTTGATTCAAGAAATGGGTTTACCAGAAAATAAGCCATGTAGGTTAATAGTTTTGGACAATAATATACCTCAGATATCTCTCTATTATCAACCAATAAAGGGAGATAGTATTGCTGAAGCCAGTCGGGCTGACTGGAATGTGAGTTATGACTTAGGAGAAGGATGGAGGCAGGCAAGACGTATTAAGAAGCAAAACAGTTCTTTGTTTAAGGTAGATATAGTGGTATATCCGGAATTATTATTCAGAAACTATATTTTGTCTAAGGTCTATGAAATTGTGGTTAATGTCTCTCCTGCCATAGAGGTTTCTTTGTGGAAGGGAATGAAACTGACCGGACAAGTGATTTTCCCTATCTATAATGATTATGGTCAAAGGTATAAGCAGATCCGTCCCGGATTTGTAACTTTGTCACAGACAGTACGTTTGCCTCAACGTACATTTCTGACTGCCTCAGTCGGTTTTTTTAACAAGTTTCGCTGGGGAGGTGATTTAAAAGCAAAACACTTCTTTAAAGACGAGCGCTTCTCGGTGGATGCGCGTATTGGGTATACCGGAAGAGGGTATTTTGAAGATTGGGCCTTTTATCATGGTACCAAATGGACTCTGACCGGTTCTATCGGAGCAAATTTCTATTGGCCGAAATACAATACACAGTTTAGTTTAAAAGGAGAGCGATATTTGGAGGAAGAATATGGAGTCCGTTTTGATATGGTTCGCCATTTTCGCTACGCCTCTATTGGCTTTTATGGAATGAAAGTGCAACATGCAGGTAATAAAGGACTGAATGGAGGTTTTTTGTTTCAGATAGCTTTGCCTCCATACAAATATAAGAGAAAGGGGTATATCCCAAGAGTAATGCCTAATAATTTCGGATTCCAATATAATGCAGGCAATGAGCGCATATATGGTAAGGGGTATAACTCGCAGGCAAGTGATAATGTAATGAATGATAATAGTTTTAATCCATATTTTGTAAAATCAGAATTATTAAATTTTTAATTTTATTGAGATGAAAATGAAAAGTAAATTTTTCGGTAATGGCGCTAAGTTAGCGTTAGCCGTTTTGGCAGTTTGCGGTACACTGTTTACAAGCTGCTACGAGAAAGCAGAAGTTGATGAAGCAACAAAACCAGCCCCTGCAAAGTATTATATTGCCGGTACTATTACTGACGCAACTACAGGTCAGGTTTTGACTACTGCTAAGGTTACATTGGGTGGCGAATCTGTTACTAGCTCTTTTAACAAGCAAGTTGATTACAAGGCAGAAGGTTATGCTTTAGTCGTTTCAGCAGACGGATACTATTCCGTTACAAGACAAGTTTATCTGAATCAGGTAAGTGATGGTCAGACAAGTGTTGCTACTGTTAATGTTGCATTGGTTTCAGTTGAAGCCGCAGTTATTCCTCCGGTAGTTCCTCCGACAGATCCTGAGACTGATATCAATGAAGGAGAAGCAACTAAGGTTGCGGATAAGGCGGTAGAGGTAGCTAAACCTTCTGAATCAACTGTAACCGATATGCTTGCTGGTACTACAGCTACACCCGAAGAGAAAAAAGCATTGGATGAGACTCTTGAAATGGCAGGCGAAATGAAAGTTGGTGAAACTACTCCTGAAGTTCTTGCTGATGGTTCTATTCTTGCTATTACTCCGGTGAAATTTACGAATCCTATTCAGGATGCTCCGGCTATGGTTCCTTATTTCTATAATGAAGGTTGTGAATTAACAGGTGATGTAAAAGAAGTTGCTGCTCCTGTAACAAGAGCTGATGGTGCTGTTTCTGCTGATATTCAGAAAGCATTCTTATCAAACGCTGCTAAGGCTCTGAACATGAATGCAGGGTTTGTTCAGAAGATCGGTTATACTCGGATTAGTGTATTGAATGGTTATAGCATCTTGGGTTATACTATTAAAGGACAATTGGTTTCTAAGAAACTGACATTCCTGATCTCTGGCAAATATTATGAAGGTATCGTTTCTTATCAGAAGGGCGTAATGATCTATCCTAACTATTACAGCCACGATTCTCATGATTCTCATGATTCTCACGGCTTCAACCCGAATGCCGGTGGTGGATCTAACGACTAATCAGAGGTAAAAGTAATTGTTGAGAATTAAAAAGTACGAGTTGAACCGAAAGTATAGAATTTGCAGGTAATGATGAAAAAGATACTTCTTATGGGCTTGTTCCTTTGCTGTCATTTGGCACTTTCGGCTCAGTTGACGTACGGAACTACCGGTCTGCTTCATGCCCCGTCAGCAGAGATGCAACGGGATAAGACGGTAATGATCGGTGGAAATTTTTTAAATAAGGAGATAACTCCTCCTACATGGGATTACCATACGTATAATTACTTTTTGAACGTAACTATCTTTCCTTGGCTGGAAATAGCTTATACATGTACGTTGTTTCAGTCGCAGACGATAGGGATTGATTGGAAGGTCGGAAAGAAGAAGTTTACGAATCAGGACAGGTATTTTTCTGCCCGTTTGCGAGTTTTGAAAGAAGGACAATTGTGGAAGTACATGCCGGCTGTTGTAGTGGGAACTTCTGATCCTTATACCGAGTCAGGCGATGGGCAAGTAGGTTCTGCCGATGGTAATGGCTATTTTTGCCGTTTTTATGTCGCAGCCACCAAGCATATCCCGGTTGGAAAGGAGAAGATAGGTGTACATCTGTCATATCTGTACAACCGAAGAGTGGATTACCGCTTGAATGGATTAGCCGGAGGGCTCACTTATGCTCCATCTTTTGCTCCTGATTTGACAGTAATCGCAGAATATGATGCAAAGGACTTCGCGTTTGGTGCTACCTATTTGCTTTTCAACCATTTGCATGCGCAGGTAGAATTGCAAAGAATGAAGTATTTTACCGGCGGACTTACTTATAAAATCTATTTGAAGTAAGCGGGTGGGTCGGAGCAAATAAGAAACTAAAAGAGTTGAAAATATTTAAAAACAAAAAACAATGAAAAGTAAATTAGTAATATTATCTTTATTGTTGGCCGGTGCTACTGCAGCTACTGCTCAGACTAAAGAGACGTTCTACAGCGAAAGCTTCAAGGACAATATCTTTGTGAGTGTAGGTGTTGGCGCTCAGGGTTGTGTAAACCCGGACAACTTTGATTATGGCTTTGGTAAAGCCATAACTCCGCTGATCAATGTGTCAGTTGGTAAACTGTTCAATCCGGTTTGGGGTATCCGTGGTCAGGTGGCCGGTGCATGGACTACCTTGTATTCTAACTATGGACAGCCTGCCGATACTTATATTAAGAGCAAGAATAAACATTACTTCACTATGCGTGCAGACGGTATGTTTAACTTGTCCAATGCTATTGGCGGTTACAATCCGGATCGTTTGTTCACCGTTTCTGTTTTTGCAGGTCCCGGTTTGACATTTGCCAAAGCTTATGGCGATCAGGATAAAGTAAATGCATTGATTAACGGTTCTGTTGGTTTGGCCGGACAGTTCAATATCAACAAATACTTGGACATCAACATTGAAGCAAGAGGGGAAGTTTCTCCGTCTCCGTTTGGTAATATCAGCTCTGCTCATACCGACGGTGCTGTTTCTCTGACTGCCGGTGTGACTTACACTTTCGGTGGCAAGAGATTTGTTTCTTGTGGCTCTCAGGTAGATCAGAACGCTATCAATGAAGAGTTGAACCGTTACAGAAGTGAGTTGGCTAAAGCTCAGTCTGACCTGGCTGATGCTAAGAACGCACTGGCTAACGTGAAACCTGTAACCAAAGAAGTGGTGAAGGAAATCGAAGTAGCCGGACCTCGCGCTATCTTCTTCCAGATTGGTAAATCTAAGATCGATGACTATGGTATGGTTAACATCCAGTTAGCTGCCAAGATCTTGAAGGCTAATCCGGATAAGAAATACAAGGTGGCAGGTTATGCAGATAAGGCTACCGGTAGCGCTAAGTGGAACCAGAAACTGTCTGAAGCTCGTGCACAGGCTGTTTACGATGCACTTATCAAAGAAGGTGTAAGCAAGGATCAGCTTGAACTCGTCGGCTTCGGTGGTACTGCCAATATGTTTGGCAAGAACTTCCTGAACCGCGTTGTGATTCTGGAATAATACAACTTTATAAGGACGATAGTCCGATAAATTTTAGAAAGGGTATCCCGTTGTTCGGATACCCTTTTTGTTGCTTAAATAGGCGATAATCCAAATTTTAATCGTATTTTTGCAATCCAAATATGAGTAGAATAGTAGCAATAGATTACGGACGGAAACGTACAGGGATAGCTGTGAGTGATACGATGCAGATCATCGCTAACGGTTTGACAACCGTGCCTACACACGAGCTTCTGGATTTCATTACTAATTATGTCAAACAGGAATCAGTGGAACGTATTATTATAGGTCTGCCCAAGCAGATGAATAATGAGGTCTCTGAGAATATGAAGAATATAGAACCTTTTGTGCGTTCGTTAAAAAAACGTTTGCCCGATATGCCTGTGGAATATGTAGATGAACGTTTCACTTCTGTCCTCGCACATCGTACGATGCTTGAAGCCGGGCTGAAGAAAAAAGACAGGCAAAACAAGGCATTGGTTGATGAAATTAGTGCAACTATTATTTTGCAATCTTATTTGGAAACTAAGCGTTTGTAAAAAGAGAGAATAATTAAAAAGAATAATTTTAAGATATGATTTTACCTATTTATGTATATGGTCAACCGGTTCTCAGACAGGTAGCGGAAGATATAACTGTGGACTATCCGAATCTGAAGGAACTGATTGAAAATATGTTTGAAACGATGGATCATGCTGACGGGGTAGGACTTGCCGCTCCTCAGATTGGCTTGCCTATTCGTGTCGTTGTTATTAATCTGGATGTGCTTTCTGAGGATTATCCCGAATATAAAGATTTTCGCAAGGCTTATATAAATGCCCATATTGATGTGGTAGAGGGTGAGGAAGTATCTATGGAGGAAGGTTGTCTTAGTTTGCCGGGTATCCACGAGTCTGTAAAAAGAGGTAGCAAGATACACGTAAGATATATGGATGAGAATTTTGTAGAGCATAATGAAGTGGTGGAAGGATTTCTGGCGCGGGTTATGCAACATGAGTTTGATCATTTGGATGGAAAAATGTTCATAGACCATATCTCTCCTTTGCGTAAGCAAATGATAAAAGGAAAATTGAACACGATGCTGAAAGGGAAGGCACGTAGCTCCTATAAGATGAAGCAGGTGAAGTGATATACCTGAGATTTTGGAATAAAAAGCAATGGGTAAAGTTGATCATATAAATCAATTTTACCCATTACTTTTTTAGGGCTGTATCTCAAATATCCTGTAACGGCTATTTGATGTTTTTCTTAAAAGAACTCGGTTATGGTTGCTTTAAATATACCAGCATCATTACCGGATTATCGTCTTCCTTTAAGCCTTTCAACTGTTCGATTTGAAGGATGGAAGGCGTTTCTTCCGCTTTTTCTAAGAGTTCAGGAGCTTCCCATACATATAACAATGTATGGCTGTCAAGTGCCGTTATCGGGCGTAATGGTAAACCAGGAGTTAAGTCATTTTTTATATGGCCCGTGGCTACTTTGAAACAGTTTTTGGCTTTTTTGTCGTAAATAGCCATTTGTCTTTCTCGCGCTTTCTCTCCTGCCCAATTAGAATAAGGCATGAATATGTAGGAGTCAGTCTCTATGGTATTGTACTGTATGTAGGGAGCGGCCATTTCCTGAAAACGCTTTCCGTTTCCATCCAGATATTCAAACCTGCATTCCATCGGTAATGAGTATTTGCCCATCTGGAATATATATCGGGGTTCTAAAGCTTCTGGAGTGACAGTGAATAGAGTGTCGTTATAATATTCTTTATAACAGGTATGGTTTTCGTAATGGAACATATAACGATCTATATCACTACTGATCATCCAGCGATATTGGCTGTTTAGCTCAAATAGGTCCCAACGATTGAAGATTTGCAACGTATCACCTTTCAGGTTGGAAAGGTAAATACGTTCTTTTCGTCTTCCGTTATTATTGCGCATGAATGTTGCGGCAATTGTATCCTGAACACGTAACATCGCAAACTCACTAACTTCTATATTAGGAACTTTCATTGCACGGATGAATTTACCTGTTTCCATAGAGTAGATATTGATTTTTCCTGTAGTTGTTAGCATGTAGACCAATCCTTTTTCTTCATCCACGTCAATCTGCATGATCCAGTTAAATTCACCCGGTCCACCGCCTTTGCGGCCCAGTGTCCGTATGAATTTACCATCTTTTGTGTACTGAAATAATTTATCGAGCCATGGTAGGAAGAAATACTCCTTTGTCTGGATGATATTGGTTCCCTTTAACCCTCTTATCAGGCATTTATTGTTTGTCTCCAGCGGGATATACCGTATTGAATCGGCTATTTCACTCAGTAGTATTTCCCGTTCTGTTTCGATACCTGTTTCGAAAGGTACGATTTGAGGGAATTCTGGCTCTGTAATTTGGACCGTTGCCTCGGACGACTGGTCACTGTTCTTCTTTCCGCCGCAAGAAAGCAGTAGGAAAGGTAGTAGTAAAAGAAGTGATTTTTGTTTCATGTTGATACTATTTTGTGTATAAAAGAGTCCCTGTTTGCAATATTGTACAGGTGTCTTTCTTTCTGTATTTTTAATTTTCGGGTAATCCGTTTCATATATTGATTTATAGGCATATTACAAATCTACGAAATAATCGTAAATTAATAATGAATGTGAGGTTAATAGGTGTTAAGAAGGTGTATAGACTACTGAATATCTGCATGGAGGGGTCCTATAAAATAATCAAAAAATATAAAAAGTTGTCCGTTATCCCTGTTTAATAGATGAAAAGCATTACTTTTGCTCTACTTAAAAAGTATTCAGAAGCCGATGATTAAAAAGATATTAGCAGCATTATTGTTGTTTCCTACATTTATATATGCTCAGATAAACACAGACAGGGTAATGATGATTGCCCGAAACGCGTTATACTTTGAGGACTATGTCCTTTCCATTCAGTATTTTAATCAAGTGATCAATGCAAAACCCTACCTGTATGAACCCTATTTTTTCAGAGGGCTTGCCAAGATCAACCTGGATGATTATCAGGGAGCTGAAGATGACTGTGATGCGGCCATTGACAGGAATCCTTTTGTAGTGGGTGCTTATCAGATTCGTGGGCTCGCAAGGATTAAACAGAACAAGTACGATGGGGCTATTGAAGATTATAAGAAAGCACTTCATTTTGACCCTGAAAATATTACGCTTTGGCATAATCTGACTTTATGCCATATACAGAAAGAAGACTATAAGGCTGCTGAAGATGATTTGGGTAAATTACTGGCAGTTGCTCCCAAATATACAAGAGCCTATCTGATGAGAGGAGAGGTGGCTTTGAAGCAGCAGGATACGTTACGTGCCCTGAATGACTTTAATACAGCCATTGAGATGGATAAATATGATCCTGATGCCTGGGCTTCCCGGGCCATCGTCAGGTTGCAGCAAGGGAAGTATGCCGAGGCTGAATCGGACTTAAATCATGCAACGCATTTGAATGCCAGAAATGCGGGGAATTATATTAATCGTGCTTTAGCCCGTTTCCATCAGAATAACCTGCGGGGAGCCATGAGTGATTATGATCTGGCGCTTGATATTGATCCGAATAACTTTATCGGACATTATAATCGTGGCTTGCTTCGGGCACAGGTAGGAGACGACAACCGGGCTATTGAAGATTTTGATTTTGTGTTGCAAATAGAGCCGGATAACATGATGGCTACGTTTAACCGGGGATTACTTCGTGCACAAACGGGGGATTACCGGGGAGCTATTAAGGATTATACCACCGTGATTGATATGTATCCGAACTTTTTGGCCGGATATTATCAGCGTGCAGAGGCAAGGAGAAAGATCGGCGACCGTAAAGGTGCTGAAATGGACGAGTTTAAAGTAATGAAAGCGCAATTTGACAAGCAAAATGGAGTAAATAATAGCGATAAAACGGTGGCTGATAATAAAAAAGGCAATAAGAAAGAGGAGAGCAAAACTCGTAAGAAGTCCGATAAGGATATGAATAATTATCGGAAAATCGTCATCGCAGATAATTCTGAGGTAGAGCAGAAATATAAGAGTGATATTCGGGGTAGAGTACAAGATCGTAATGTTAATATCAAGATGGAACCGATGTACGCTCTTACCTATTACGAAAAGATGAGTGATGTGAAACGGACTGTGCATTATTATAAATACATTGATGATTTGAATCGTGCCGGTATCTTACCAAAACGTCTGTATATCACTAATATGGAGTCACCACTTACCGAAGAACAGGTTAAGTTCCATTTTGCGCTGATCGATACACATACGTCGGCTATTGTTGAGAATCCTCAGGATGCGCGGATACGATTCTCACGTGCGCTTGATTTCTATTTGGTACAGGACTTTGCCAGTTCCATTGAGGACTTGACTCAGGCCATTTTGCTGGATGATAATTTCTTCCCTGCTTATTTTATGCGTTCTTTGGTGCGTTGTAAACAACTGGAATATCAAAAGGCGGAAGAAGCTAATGCCGCTTCGGCAACGCCTGCTACGCTGTCGGGCATATCCGCTCCACCAAAGTCAGAAATCAGTGCCTTGGACTATGATATCGTGAAAAGTGACTTGGATCATGTGATCTCTTTAGCCCCTGATTTTGTTTATGCGTATTATAACCGTGCCAATGTATTGGCCATGTTGAAAGATTATCGTGCGGCAATTGCGGACTATGACAAAGCTATCGAACTGAATAAAGAGTTTGCAGAGGCTTATTTTAATCGTGGATTGACACATATTTTCTTGGGTAACAATAAGAATGGAATAGCTGACTTAAGTAAAGCAGGTGAGTTGGGCATTGTTTCGGCCTATAATATTCTGAAACGATTTACAGAAGTGCCGGAATAACATTTTTTAGATAAAAAATAGTAAACTCAAAAAGAAATCCTTATTTTTGCGTGCAATAACGAAAAATATAACATAACATTATGATAAAAATAACATTTCCTGATGGCTCTGTTCGTGAGTATAACGAAGGGGTAAACGGACTGCAAATTGCAGAAAGTATCAGTTCGCGTCTGGCGCAAGATGTACTGGCGTGTGGAGTGAACGGTGAGATTTATGATTTAGGACGTCCCATCAATGAAGATGCTTCGGTAGTACTTTATAAGTGGGAAGATGAGCAAGGTAAACATGCTTTCTGGCATACAAGTGCACACTTGCTGGCTGAAGCCTTGCAAGAACTGTATCCGGGCATTCAGTTCGGTATAGGTCCGGCAATTGAAAACGGTTTCTACTATGATGTTGATCCGGGAGAGGCTGTCATCAAAGAGGCTGATCTGCCTGCTATTGAAGCGAAGATGGCTGAGTTGGCTGCAAAGAAAGAGGCTGTCGTGCGTCGGGATATTGCAAAAGGCGATGCTTTAAAGATGTTTGGCGACCGTGGAGAAACATATAAATGTGAGCTGATTTCCGAATTGGAAGACGGACATATAACTACATATACACAAGGTGATTTTACGGATCTTTGCCGTGGTCCTCACTTGATGACAACTGCTCCTATTAAGGCGATAAAGCTGACTTCTGTGGCAGGCGCTTACTGGCGTGGCCATGAAGATCGTAAGATGCTGACACGTATATATGGTATCACTTTCCCGAAAAAGAAGATGCTGGATGAGTATCTGGCTTTAATGGAAGAAGCTAAAAAACGCGACCATCGCAAAATTGGTAAGGAGATGCAGTTGTTCATGTTCTCTGATACGGTGGGTAAGGGATTGCCTATGTGGTTGCCGAAAGGTACTGCTTTGCGTTTGCGCTTACAGGACTTCTTGCGCCGTATACAGACCCGTTACGATTATCAGGAAGTGATTACTCCGCCTATTGGCAACAAGTTATTGTATGTAACTTCGGGGCACTATGCAAAATATGGTAAAGATGCATTCCAGCCCATTCATACACCGGAAGAGGGTGAAGAGTACTTCCTGAAACCGATGAACTGTCCTCATCATTGTGAAATTTATAAGAATTTCCCGCGTTCGTATAAAGATTTGCCTTTGCGTATTGCTGAATTTGGTACTGTTTGCCGTTATGAACAGAGCGGTGAACTTCATGGATTAACTCGAGTACGTAGTTTTACGCAGGATGATGCACATATTTTCTGTCGTCCGGATCAGGTGAAGGGAGAGTTCCTTCGTGTGATGGACATTATTTCAATTGTGTTCCGTTCTATGGATTTCACTAACTTCGAAGCACAGATTTCTTTGCGCGATAAAGTGAACCGTGAAAAATACATTGGTAGTGATGATAACTGGGAAAAGGCTGAACAAGCTATCATTGAGGCCTGCGAAGAAAAGGGGCTGAAAGCGAAGATTGAATATGGTGAAGCAGCTTTCTATGGTCCTAAATTGGACTTTATGGTGAAAGATGCCATTGGTCGCCGTTGGCAGTTGGGAACTATTCAAGTGGACTATAACCTGCCGGAACGCTTCGAACTGGAATATATGGGATCGGATAATCAGAAGCATCGTCCGGTAATGATTCACCGTGCTCCGTTTGGATCTATGGAACGCTTTGTCGCTGTATTGATTGAGCATACTGCCGGTAAATTCCCGCTATGGCTGACTCCGGAACAAGTAGTTATTCTTCCGATTAGTGAGAAGTTCAATGAATATGCAGAGAAAGTGAAAACTTATCTGAAGATGAAAGAAATTCGTGCTATTGTAGATGATCGCAATGAAAAAATCGGGCGTAAAATACGTGACAATGAGATGAAACGCATTCCGTATATGCTGATTGTCGGTGAGAAAGAAGCCGAAAATGGGGAAGTTTCTGTTCGTCGACAAGGCGAAGGCGACAAGGGAAGCATGAAATTTGAAGAATTTGGTGAAATTTTGAACGAAGAAGTTCAGAATATGATAAATAAATGGTAACTTTGCGCCCAATTGTAAAAGCACAGCATTTTAGTAATGCTCTAAAGACAGCTTTTACTTTAATACATAATTAAATTTGGTAGACAATAAAAAACAAACTGGAAGTAAACGTTATTTAATGAAGAATGACAGCATGAAATCGCAATACCGGATCAATGAGCAGATCCGTGCGAAAGAAGTCCGCATTGTAGGTGATGATGTAGAACCTAAAGTATATCCCATTTTTCAGGCTCTAAAATTGGCTGAAGAAAAAGAACTGGATCTCGTGGAGATTTCTCCCAATGCCCAACCACCTGTTTGTCGTATTATTGACTACTCTAAGTTTCTGTATCAGTTAAAGAAGCGTCAAAAAGAACAAAAGGCTAAGCAGGTAAAAGTAAACGTAAAAGAGATACGTTTTGGTCCGCAAACAGATGACCATGACTATAACTTTAAGTTGAAACATGCCAAAGGATTTTTGGAAGATGGTGACAAGGTGAAAGCTTATGTTTTCTTTAAAGGTCGTTCCATTCTTTTTAAAGAACAGGGTGAGGTGCTTTTGTTACGCTTTGCCAATGATCTGGAAGATTATGCAAAAGTAGATCAGTTGCCGGTGCTGGAAGGTAAACGTATGACAATTCAACTTTCTCCGAAAAAGAAAGAAAGTGCAACGAAAAAACCTGCTACTCCGGCTACAGTAAAAGCTGAAAAACCGGCTGGAGATAATGAAGAGTAAGAAAAATGCGTAACGCGCAGGTATAGTGCGTTGCCATATCATTTAATAATTTAAAAACAATTAAGATGCCAAAGATGAAGACTAACTCCGGTTCTAAAAAAAGGTTTGCCCTTACCGGAACAGGTAAAATCAAAAGAAAGCACGCTTTTCACAGTCACATTTTGACTAAAAAGTCTAAGAAAAGAAAAAGAAACCTGTGCTACTCTACAACTGTTGATACAACAAATGTAAGCCAGGTTAAGGAACTCTTAGCTATGAAGTAATCAAAAGCGTACAAAGTATTATTAAAGTTATTAACCGAATGCTTTAGCTTTAAGTTCGTTACGTGAAGTAACGGCGCTAACATTCAAAAAAGAGAAAACTATGCCAAGATCAGTAAATCATGTTGCTTCAAAAGCAAGAAGAAAGAAAATTTTGAAATTGACCAGAGGTTACTTTGGTGCAAGAAAGAATGTATGGACCGTAGCTAAAAACACTTGGGAAAAGGGTTTGACTTATGCGTTCCGTGACCGTAGAAACAAGAAGAGAAACTTCCGTGCTCTTTGGATACAGCGTATCAACGCTGCTGCACGTCTGGAAGGAATGTCATATTCTAAACTGATGGGTGGTCTGCACAAAGCCGGTATTGAAATTAACCGTAAGGTTTTGGCTGACTTAGCTGTTAACCATCCGGAGGCTTTCAAGGCTGTGGTTGCTAAGGCTAAAGTTGCTTAAGTTTCAACAGTTTTAAGATTAAAAAAAATGTCGGTTACAATTTAATGTAACCGGCATTTTTCATTTTTAAAGCTGGCTTTATTGGGAAAAAATAGTCTACGAGAGAAACAAAATCCTATTTTTCCTTGTTTATCTCACCAAAAGTAACTACATTTGTTGTAGTAAAATATTAGCCGCATTGATTGGATCGGGAAACTCATCAATTAAACTGAAAACCGAGACAAGCTTCGTTTCTCAATGGCGGGCCACATCCTTCGGGATAACTTTATAGTCGGTGGATTACAAAGAGGACGGGCGCTCAAATCATGTCATTCGGAGTTTCATCACATCATCGGTGCGGCTTTTTAATAAAGGAAAGGGCGGTAATCATTTAAAGACTACCGTTCTTTTTTTTATGCTGTTTTCTTTTAAATACACATATAGTTATGATATTCTATTTTTCAGGAACTGGAAATTCTAAATGGATTGCGGAACAGATTGCAAAGGTACAAAACGAAACACTTGTTTTTATGCCGAATGCCATTAGGGATGGAATAAAAGAGTTTGTGTTGGCGGATAATGAAAAAGTAGGTTTTGTTTTTCCTGTTTATTCATGGGGGCCTCCGTTGGCCGTGTTACAGTTTCTGGATTGGGCTACTTTGACTAATTATCACTCTCAATATGTCTATTTCGTATGTTCCTGTGGAGATGATACAGGATTGACGGAGGAAGTGTTTCGTCGGGCATTATCTCTTAAGGGAATAGAGTGTAATGCCGGATTTTCGGTGACAATGCCTAATAATTATGTGTTGCTTCCCGGATTTGATGTGGATAAGAAAGAGTTGGAGAAAGAGAAATTAGAAAAAGCTGTCGGTAGGGTAGAAGAAGTTAATTACTCAATAAATGAGCGGGAGACTGGTTTTCATTGCAATGAGGGGAGTTTTCCGTGGTTGAAAACGAAGGTGCTTAATCCGCTTTTTAATCGCTTTATGACTTCTGCAAAACCATTTTATGTCACTGATGATTGTATCGGTTGCAAGCGTTGTGAAAGAATATGTCCGGTTGGGAATGTAGTTGTAATAGGGTGGAGACCGGTGTGGGGGATGGACTGTACATCTTGTTTGGCTTGTTACCACGTTTGTCCGAAGCATGCAGTACAATATGGGAAAAGAACCAGAGGTAAAGGGCAGTATTTAAACCCTAACGTGAGTATTTCACACGGACCAGCTAAGTAGTAATAGTATAAAGAAAAGCCTTTGTATAACCTGTCCGGGATAATACAAAGGCTTTTTTACAGAGTTAATCTTTTATTGTAATCTGGCAATTGGATAAATCTTCAATAATGGCAAGAGACTCTACTCTTACCCCTCTTTCTTCAAGTGTTTTACGTCCGTTTTGAAATGCTTTTTCAATAATAAATCCCATTCCTACCAGATTGGCACCAGACTGTTTGATGAGGTCGATAACACCTAAAGCAGCGTTTCCATAGGCCAAAAAGTCATCAACAAATAATATATTGTCTTTCGGAGTAAGAAAGTCGGAACTGATGACTACTTCATAATCACGGTCTTTGGTGAATGAATGTACTGTAGTACTCAGAGCATTCTGTATGGTTCTTGGTGACTTCTTCTTGGCAAAAACGACCGGTAAGTCCATTAAATAGCCTGTCATGATGGCCGGAGCAATTCCGCTGGCTTCAATGGTCATGATCTTATTGACGTTTGTTCCGGCAAAAAGGCGCACAAACTCTACGCCAATTGACTTCATTAGTACCGGGTCCATCTGGTGGTTGATAAAACTATCTACTTTGAGAATTCCCCCTTCATAGCATTTTCCATCTTGCAGGATTCTTTTTTTAAGTAATTGCATGATTATAATAATAAGTTAATGTGCCCAATATACCAATGCGCCGATGTATTCGGATGGTACATCGGCATATTGGGTTCATTGGATGATTATTTATTGTTTCTCAGGTCTTTTACTCTGACAGCTTTGCCTTCACTTTGTGGTAAAGAGCCTTTCTTTACCAGTTTGAGTTTAGGCGTGACAAGTATTTCGTCTTTTAGCTGGCGGGTAATATCTTTACGTATCTTTTCTAGTTCGATGTAATTGTCGGTAGAAAGATCACTCAACTCTACTTCTACAATCATCTCATCTTGATTGTTCACTGTTTCGAGTGTAATAAGATAATTGCTTCCTAATTCGGGGAATTGTACCAATATCTTTTCTACTTGCATGGGGAATATATTTACTCCCTTGATAATGAACATGTCGTCGCTACGGCCTTTTATACGGTCTATCCGGATATGGGTGCGCCCACAAGGACAGTTTCCAGGTAGAATGCGGGTAAGGTCACGTGTGCGATAGCGTATCAGTGGCATCATTTCACGATCAAGAGTAGTGAGTACAAGTTCACCGATTTCTCCTTCAGGCACAGGTTCACCTGTCTCTGGATTAATGATTTCTACATAATAGCAATCTTCCCAAAAATGCATGCCATTCTGCTCGGTACATTCAAATGCTACCCCTGGGCCATTCATTTCGGTCATTCCAAAACTATTGTATGCTTTAACACCTAACATGCGTTCTATTTTTTTTCGCTGTTCGTCTGTGTGTGGTTCTGCACCGATTACGAGAGTTCTGAGAGTAGTACTGCATGGATCGATCCCTTCTTCCTGAAAGACCTCAGCTAAGCGGATGGCATAACTGGGAATGGCGTGAAGGGCAGTTGTTTTAAAGTCGGTAATAAACTTGATCTGGCGTTTACTGTTACCGGCAGCGGCAGGTACGGTTAGAGCTCCCAGTCGTTCAGCTCCATATTGGAATCCGAGTCCTCCTGTGAACATACCGTAACCGGAACTGTTTTGAAAAACATCTGTATTACGTATGCCTACACAATACAAGCACCGTGCAACCAGATTGGCCCATGAATCTAAGTCATGCTGTGAATGAACAATTACCGTTGGCGTTCCTGTTGTTCCGCTTGAAGAGTGAATACGTACTCCGTCTTCTTTCATATTTCCGGCAACAAGTCCGAAAGGGTAATTGGCCCGCATATCTGCCTTTGTGGTAAAAGGCAGTTTACGGATGTCGTCCAGTGACTGGATACTTTCTGAAGTGATGCCATGCTCTTGAAATACTTTCTTGTAATAAGGGGCATTGGCTGCTATATTAATTGTTTTCTTGAGTCGCTCGAGTTGTAGTTCCTGCAGTTTTTTATGACTCATGGTTTCTATCTCTTCTTCCCAATATTTTGTATTCATGGCTTATAAATTATTTAAGTAGGGGTGATAATGTATCAAGGTGATAATGAAATGGTTGTCCCGATCACATTATCACCTTTTCTATATTCAATTGTTCCTGATCATTTCATTGTTTTTTCTGCTATCGCTTTTCCGGCAGCCAGGGCTTTTAAATTGAGTTCGACTATTGCATCACCTTTTTTCTGGAATATTTCACGAATACTATCCTGTATCTTTTCGTAATCGATGCCTAAGAATGGGATAGTGGCACCTAATAAAACAATATTGGCAACTCGTGTAGAGCCTATTTCTTTGGCTACTTTATCTACATTCAGAACAACCTTATGCGGCAGTTTATTGATTTCTGCCATAACATCTGCTTCAGCGGGATAATTGGGGATATTAACAAATGGAGTTTCGTTTGTTACCAACCAACCTTCATGGCTGAGGTAGGGGAGGTATCTAAGCCCTTCCATGGGTTCAAGGGAGATGATCAAATCACATTTACCTGAGGGAATCAGATCTGATGCAATGGGCTGGTCACTGATTCGGAGATTCGACTGTACATCTCCGCCACGCTGGCTCATGCCGTGTACTTCTGCCTGTTTCATGTACAGACCGTCTTTGAGGGCGGCCTTTCCGATTACTGTAGCGATGGACAGGATACCTTGTCCACCCACACCTGATAATATGATATCTTTTTTCATGGCTTACTTACTTCTTTTTTTACGTGCTAATGTTTGTATACACTCTCTGCGTGGAATGATAACGGATACTCCTCTATAATCTATTTCCTCACGGATGATCTGTTTCATCTCTTCATAGTTTTTCTTTAAAGGAACAACTATACGGATGTGAGCCGGATCTACGCCTAATCCGGCGCAAATAGCTTCAAGTCGGCCTGTGCCGGCAGAATCTTGTCCACCGGTCATTGCTGTCGTTTCATTATCGGATATGACAATGGTGACATTGGCATTCTCGTTGACACAGTCCAAAAGTCCGGTCATTCCGGAGTGAGTAAAAGTAGAGTCTCCGATTACAGCGACAGCCGGATGGAGCCCGCCATCGGATGCACCTTTAGCCATAGTGATAGATGCCCCCATGTCTACACAAGAATTGATTGCGTTAAATGGTGCGTTTGCTCCCAGCGTATAACAACCAATGTCGCTGAATACTTTGTGAGTAGGATATTCTTCTTTCAATACTTGAGTTAATGTTATATACATATCTCTATGCCCGCAGCCTTCGCACAAAGCCGGAGGGCGCATCTCTACAAGATTCGGAACACTGAATTCTGAACGATTCTCTTTGCCGACAGCGTGTGCCACGGTGTCCGGATTTAATTCTCCGTCTTGTGATAATGTACCGTCGAGACGACCTTTTACTTTTAATCCGATGCCCAGATATCCCTTCAGTTGCTTCTCAACAAATGGTTGTCCATCCTCTAATACGAGGATTTCGTCACAATCATTGATTAATTGCATTAATTGCTTTTTGGGAAGTGGATACTGCCCAATTTTCAAAACGGGATATTCGCAACCGTCAGGATAATTTTCCATCAAGTAATTATAGCCGATTCCACAGGCTACGATGCCCATTTTTTTATTGGGGCCATCTACGTATTTATTATAAGGTGATTCTTCGGATGCTTTGATAAATTCATCCTGACGTGTAAGTAATGCTTTATAACGCTTGCGTGCGTTGCCCGGTAGCAGGATAAACTGGCGTGGATCTTCACTGAATGAGATTTCGTTTTGTGATTTTTGTGCTTTGTTTTCTACACCTGAACGAGAGTGAGCCAAACGTGTTACCATGCGCATTAGTATCGGTTCACCGGTTTTTTCGGAAAATTCGAAACCATTGTATACCATGTCATAAGCTTCTTGTTGGTTGCTTGGTTCGTACATGGGTATTAATGAGAAGTCGCCATAAAAACGGCTATCTTGTTCGTTTTGTGAAGAGTGCATACTGGGGTCGTCTGCCGCAACTACAATCAGTCCCCCTTTTACGCCTGTGATGGCTGAATTGATAAAACAGTCAGCAGCTACGTTCATTCCCACATGTTTCATGCAGACTAATGCACGCTTGCCGACAAAAGACATACCCAAGGCAGCTTCCATGGCCGTTTTTTCGTTGGCACACCAGCGGTTGTGTATGTTACGTTCTCTTGTAATAGGAGCCATCTGGATGTATTCGGTAATTTCAGTGGATGGAGTACCGGGATAAGCGTAAACGCCTGAAAGTCCGGCATCCAGTGCTGCTTGTGCAATGGCTTCATCGCCAAGTAAGAGTTGTTTGCTCATATCTTATTTTCTTTTGGTGTTAATCACGTATTTTGTTATAATATCGGGCAAAGATACGTTTTTAAGATCATTTTATTACGGGATTACTTAAAAATCTTTCTTTCATTCAGTGCTTTCCAGTATTTTCTTGCATTGACCATGTGGTCTGCATAGTTGGAAGCAAAATTATGCGTACCGGAGAAATCTTCTTTTGCGCACATATAAATATAGTTATGCTTTACATAATTCAAAACACTATCCAATCCCTTGGGTGATGGTATTCGGATAGGGCCTGGAGGCAGTCCCGTATTCAGGTAAGTGTTATAGGGAGACTGTATGTCTAAGTGTTGATTGGTGATTCTGCGTAAGCCGAAATCTTGTAGTGCGAATTTGATAGTCGGGTCAGCTTGCAGGGGCATGCCGGCATGTAATCGGTTGATGTACAATCCCGCAACCATAGGCTTTTCTGCATTGTTGTTGGTTTCTTCCTCTACGATGGAGGCCAGTGTGGAAACTTCTTCAGGAGTCATTCCTATTGCTTGAGCTTTTGAGAGCCGGTCTTTATTCCAAAATTTATCATGCTCTTTCTTCATTCGGGCTAAAAAGTCTTCTGCACTGATGTCCCAATATACCTGATATGTTTCGGGGATAAATAAGCAGGGAATGGTGGCTTCTGTGTATCCCATTTTTTCCAGAAAAATAGAGTCGTGTAGTGCCATGGCAATTTCAGTGGAATCTATCATTAACTGTTTCCCTACGTTGCGGACTAATCTGTCAAGTGTTCGTACACTTCCAATTGTCAGGTTGACAGGAGTTTGATAGCCTCTTGATAATCTACTGTATAATTGATAAGTGTTATCTTCGGGTTTGATGGCGTAACGTCCGGTATGGATGTTTTTACTATATTCACGGAAATGGGACATCCATTTGAAGCCATTAAAGTTACGAAGGTTTCCTTGCTTTCTTATTTTATTGAAAATGGAGTCTGTAGTATCATCGCGGTCTATATAGATATAAGTTGTCTTACTTGGATGAAACTGGGGGTAGAATAGGTAGTAATAGACTGTTCCTGCACCGGCGATACAAATGAAGAAAAAAGTAGCCAGTATGCTGAGAAATATTTTCTTTCTTTTCTTATTCATATAGAATATCTAATGGTTATAAAATCGTGCCAAAGTTAAGAAGATTTCAATGATGATTGTTCTTGGATAATAAATGTTTTCTATCTGTTTAGTTATTATTTGCTTTTTGAGATCATTTGCTTTTTGAGATCATTTGCTTTTTCAATTCTTATCTTTCAATTTATGTGTTTTGGTTTAGATGTTCCATAAGGCGTTATCTATCTGGCTTTCTATCTCATCTTCTAAAGAATCGGGGAGTGAAGAAAAGAAATCCAGTCCGGTGAGTTGTTCAATGCTGTCAATAGAGACAGCATAATCTCGTAAAGGTGCTATTGCACGTTCATTCTTAAAAATAAATCCGATAGCTTTGGGAGTGGAACCATGAAGAGAGAGAATGACCTTAAAGAACTTTGATGGAACGGTCACCCGGCTTTTCCCGATTACCGGAGATCTTTTATTGGTGACCGGACCGCAAATAATAAGGATTGCACTATCGGCTACGGCCCACTCGCGGACCTTGTCCTCCAGCGTTTTCCATTTCTGACGGTTAAGTTCGGGATGTTGCGGACATACATTGCTGAAATAAAAGGATTCTTGCATGGCTTCATTACTCCATTTCATGTCGGCAGCAGGTGCCATATGACCTTTGTCAAATCCGGAACGGGAATAATCAGAATTGTTTGCCATACCTCCTTTCACGACAGGATCGGCGATAAATCTTTCTTTTCTTTTTATATTCCCTTGTGTCTTTTGCTTGGTGAGTTCGTAAGCTACCCAATTGGGGATTTTTTTATCTTTATTATAAGACACAGTATAGCCTTTGTGATGAATTAGCTGCTCTGTTAATGGGAATTGGGAAACCGGAATCTTTAGATTTTCATCGTGAGAGTAATTGGGACGTGCAACGTTTGGTCTTGATACTTTGGTTGCCTGAAAGAATACAGTTTGAATTTCCGGTGTACAGAGATAGATTCCGTAGATTAATGGTAAAATCGCAAATAGAGCTATTATCCAAAGGCTCTTAAACGAATTGTGGTGTTGTTTTTTAGATGGTCTTTTTCGCTTATTTTTCATGATATTGAAAATTTAAAGCCGGGCGTTTCGAATAATATATTGAGCGAGTTATTGTTGACACTCTTAGAATAACTATTTGGGACAATCTTTGTCGCATCAAAGTTAATCAATCGATCAAGAAGTAACAAATTAAATAGATAGAATTATGAAAGCGACCATTGATTACAAAAAAGTAAATAGTGAATTAACCCTCATAATCATGGTTAACACATTCGATGGTATACTTTGTTATATTGCAGTGACAGTTATTTTAAATAAGAATATTCAAGCTCATGAAAAGAGTGGGAAGATATATGAATGAATTTGATTATATGGAAGCATAGCATAAAACGAGGAACTAATAGAATATAGCCATCTGTCTGCAAGTGATACCGCCTTTGTAAAACTCTTACGCAGGCGGTTTATACATTATCGGATATTAAGACTCTGTTTGAACTTTTTTTGAATAAATTTTTATATAGGTTTTATCGGTCTGTTTTGAGTTTCTTTTCGGTTTATTCCCTCGTTTTATTCGTCACATAATCCGCTGTGCTTTTTACAAAAAAACGGGAAGATATCCTCGAAAACAAATCTCAAAACAGTCTTGAGCAAAATTTAAATAGGTTTTAAAGGGCAACGATTTTTTCAGCGAACGGCTTCCAGGCTTTGTCCTGCTTGTATGTTTCGATAAGGTTTTGGGGGACTTTTATCTTTTGAATTCCTTGCGGTACGGGGTAATAGTCGGCAGTAACCATCGTAGGCGACATTAGTGAAATCTCGTCCAGCGAAGTAGTATTTCCGAAAGCATTGAAGTCTAATGCCTTGACACTTACGGGTAAAATAAGAGTTTTTACTTGACACTTGTTCAGAGCACTTATTCCTATTTTAGCTATGCTTGCGGGAATTTTAAGAACAGTGAGTTTAGGAGAATGGTTAAAACATTCGCTCACTATTGCCGCCGTCCTGTCAACAGGCGAAGGTGTTGTCCGGGTTCCGTAAGTTTCGATGGTAGTAAGTTCGGGACAGCTGTAGAAAGAGCGGTCAATGTGGTAAATAGTATTCGGAAGGGTTACTTTCTGAATGGAGCTGCCGGAAAAAGCTTCCAGGTCAATCACTTCACTTCCTTCGGGCAGAGTCAATTCTTTCAAGTTCTTTGTCTCTATGAAAGCCGATGCACCTACAATCTTAAAAGTGGAAGGCAAAGATATAGAAGATATACCGGATTTCCCGAAAGCTCCGTTCTGTAGTTCTTTAACGGAAGTATGACTTATGTCGATAACATTCAGATCAGTACACCCGTAAAATGCTTCCTTTCCAACAATTTCCAAAGAAGCAGGCAGTGCTATTTCTTTTATTCCGGAAAATAAAAAGGCCTCTTCCGGCAATTCCTTAATCGATGTGTGACTTAAATCGACGATTTTCAGATTTCTGCAATAAGCAAATGCTGCCTGCTCAATCGCACTCAAAGAGGCAGGGAACAGAAGCTCACTCGCTTTGATATTCTTATTATCAAAAGCCTTTGATCCTATTGTGCGAATACCATCCGGGAAGGTTATTGATGTAAAGTCGGAATCAATGACACTTACAACTTTATCTCCGTCTACTTTTACAGGTAATATTTGCACATCAAAAGATACTTGTTTACCATCTAGTTCAAGTGTCACTATTTGAAGTTGTGCCGGTACGGAAGAATTGAAACCTTGTACCCAATCAGCAGATGCACCCGAATTCTCTTTTATCGTACCATCGGCATAGTTTATTTCGAGTACCATATTACTGAGGGAGAGAGGCTCTCCCAATGTATATACCGTTTTTGAAGGTAAAGTTTTAATTGAAATCGCCTGAATATCATTAACCAGTATCTGTATTTTAAAAGTAACGGTAAAATTACTTTTGTGCACCTCTAAAATCTGATCGTTTTCGGGAACCGTACTGTCGAATCCAGTGACTTCGTCTTTTTTTACAGGAACTACTTCAGATGTTTCGTTTGAATAAAATACTTTCAATGTCATATCGGATACATCCAACTCTTCTCCTACGAAATATATTCTTTTTCCAGGTAGTTTATCAATCTCGATTTTTACTATTGTATTGGGAATTAATTCGTTTGGAGAGTCTTTAGAACATGCACCCAAGAAAGTTATTGACATAAGGAAAACATAAATAAGGTAAAACTGCTTTTGCTTCATCTTTTTCTATTTTTAATGTGGACATAATTATCCTTAAACTAAGGAACAAGAATAAAGGGGAAATGTTCTTGATGTTATTCGGCACAAAATGTTTCTATATAATAGTAATATTACTAATTTGTTAGCTGTCAGTGAGTTTTTCGATTGGCGCTTTTGGGAAATCTTTGGAGAACTTTTTGCTGACGATAGGCTTTTACAGTGTAATACGTCGTTATTGATTATTTTTCTAACTCTTTCTACACTTATATCTATTTCCTTTCTGCCAGATGTCGGAAGTTTTGTATAAGCAAATGGCTGCGTCTCGCATCAAAGTACTCCGTTTTTGATAACTTCATTTATTTCCACTTAAATAGGCCATAGACGGATCCGATACCCTGTATCGCTATAGTTGTTTGCCTTCATCTATTTGTCGAAATGCTCTATAGCGATAAGATTCATTATAATCATTGGTAAATCGCTTTCGGCTGTTTCGAATACTTTTAATGTATCTTTGTTCATTTGGGCATAACTTTTCCATTCTTCTACTGGAAGTTCCTCTATACGATTGCACATAAAGTTATTAAAAATGAATACATAGGGTGGACGTTTTTTTGTTGGATAAGTGCTGTCTTTTATTAAGACGCTGTGTAATAGTTGTTATTCTCAATGTAGAATAACCTTTTGTGTGTTCAATTTAAAGGTTGGTCTTTTATTCATCATTGCAGCGTCCGTACGGGCAACGACTTTTCCGTTATACCATTCTGAGACATTGTTCAGTTGATATTCCGTTTTGATATATGCTTCTTGCTTTTTTGTTGAGATACACAACAAGACAGGAAATTATTTCCTGTTGTTGGTTTTGCCTTTAGAATAGTAAAGGATAATATTACCATAAGCTATACTTTTGTGACACCCCATCGGACACTTCCAATGATTTAGATGTGGTTCGGTTTCACTTTTTTATAGCAGTTTGTAAACTGCCCTATATGATGACTCTTTTATATCTTTTATGAAAGAGCCGCTAGCCAGACTTGAACTGGCGACCTACGCGTTACGAATGCGTTGCTCTACCGACTGAGCTATAGCGGCGTGACACTTTACCGTTTACGGCGTGCAAAATTACAGCTTTATTTTTAAAAACAAAATGAATCTATACTTTTTTCGTGATAATTTCTCTGAAATGTTTATAAAATAAAAAGGTTAGGGATTAAATTAGAAAATAGTTGTAGATTCAAATATTTAAACTCATATTTGCATATTTACTGATAAATCTACTTTTATATTACTATGAATATACGATTTTATTATAAGTATCTTTCATCGCGAGTTGCTTCAAAATGGCTGATACTTGCTGTCGATGTTCTTTTAGTGATCTTTTCAATGTTTCTGGCAAGCCTTTTGCAAATAGGTCTGTCAGCATTAGTCTTTGAGTTTTCGTTGTGGGTGTGGACAACACTATTTTGTGTAATATTCAATGTGTGCTTCTTTCATCTGAATCGTACTTATGTAGGGGTCATTCGATATTCTTCCTTTATTGATATTTCTCGTATTTTTATTTCCTTAACTTTGGGATATTCGGTTACCTGTGTAGGCAATTTGCTTTGGATGGGGTGGAGTGCACGAGAAGTATTGCCGATTAGTGTTATTCTTACAGCTTATATCGTTAATTTTTCCTTAATGGTCTGTTTGCGTATTTTGGTGAAAATGATCCATGAGTTGATGACCTTCGATCGTAGACATAGTATTCGGGTGTTTGTATATGGTTCGAAGGGATCTGGTATTAATATCGCTAAATCATTACGAGTTAGTAGAAGCAATCATTTTAGATTAAAAGGATTTATTTCAGACGATACAGGCTTTATAGGGAAACAAACGATGGGGTGTAGGGTATATGCGAATAATGAATCTCTGTTTGATATTTTAGAAGAAGAGAGAATTGAAGCTATTATTGTTTCTTCTGAGAAAGTGCACCGACTTGAAACCTCCGGTATGATTGACCGATTGATAGCCGAGGATATTCGTATCCTTACTGTTCCTCCATTCAATGATATAGGAAAGGAAGGTATGCAAATAAAGGATATTCAGATAGAAGATTTGTTACAGAGAGACCCTATCCATGTAGATATTCGAAAAATATCTTCCCATATAGAAGGAAAGAGAATAATGATTACGGGAGCTGCCGGTTCAATTGGGCGTGAAATGGTGAGGCAGATAGCCGGATTGAATCCATATAAATTAATTTTGGTTGATCAGGCAGAATCACCTTTGCATAATGTACAATTGGAACTGTTGGATAATTGGCGGGATATTGATGCTAAAATGCTGGTTGCCGATGTGACTAACCAAACGCGAATGGAATCAATCTTTAAAGAGTATCGTCCGCAGTATGTTTTCCATGCTGCTGCCTATAAACATGTGCCCATGATGGAAGATAATGTATCTGAAGCCATACAGGTGAATGTGTTGGGTACTCGCATTATGGCTGACTTAGCTGTAAAATATGGTGTAGAAAAGTTTGTGATGGTCTCTACGGATAAGGCTGTCAATCCGACTAACGTTATGGGATGTAGTAAAAGACTTGCTGAGATTTATGTTCAGTCCCTTGCACATCAATTATCTAAATATGCCAATGATGGGGCATTAGTGAAATTTATCACAACCCGTTTTGGAAATGTGCTTGGCTCGAACGGATCTGTGATACCTAGATTTAAACAACAGATAGAGAAAGGAGGACCTGTTACTGTAACACATCCTCAGGTTATACGTTATTTTATGACTATTCCGGAAGCTTGTCAATTGGTATTGGAAGCTGGAAGTATGGGAAATGGAGGTGAAATCTATATTTTTGATATGGGCAATCCTGTGAAGATTGTTGATTTAGCTAAAAGAATGATTTATTTGAGTGGGCAGAAAAATATAAAAATTGAGTTTACCGGATTGCGGCATGGTGAGAAGCTATATGAAGAGTTATTGAATGTGAAAGAGTCTACTTGTCCTACTTATCATGAAAAAATAATGATAGCCAAAGTTCGTGAATATGATTATGAAGAGGTTAAGCAAGAAATTCAAAAGTTAATAGATTTGAGCTATACTTCTGACACCATGGGAATTGTCGCTTCTATGAAAAAGATAGTTCCTGAATTTGTAAGCAAGAATTCGGAGTTTGAGATATTAGATAAAGCCTCTTTTTAATCT
This sequence comes from Bacteroides fragilis, assembly GCF_019583405.1. Classification (GTDB taxonomy): domain Bacteria; phylum Bacteroidota; class Bacteroidia; order Bacteroidales; family Bacteroidaceae; genus Bacteroides; species Bacteroides fragilis_B. The sequence continues at coordinate 171,930 of NZ_SZUU01000009.1, forward strand.
ATTTTCGAAAACTTAGGAATGAAATAAATGTATATTATGAAAATAATATATTACCTTTGTGGCCGATTTATAATTTATTAGAGGAACACTAAAGATTAATCAGAATATCTTATGCGTAGATTTATTACACTATTCTTCTTGATTTTCACCTTGTCCGGAGTGGCTGTAGCTCAGCAAATGTCCGATGATCAGGTCGTGCAGTATGTAAAAGATGCTCAAAAGATGGGTAAAACTCAGAAGCAGATTACAACAGAGTTGATGAGAAGGGGCGTTACGAAAGAACAAGTCGAACGCATTCAGGAAAAATATGAAAATGGAAGTGGCAGTACCGGTACACAGAGCAACCAGAACTCAACAAAGTCGCGTACGCGTACTCAGCAAAATGATGAAAGTGGTTACTCAAATCGCTCTCAAAAAAATCTGAAAGATCAGAAAAATCAAAAGAATCAGAAGAATATAAAAGGGCTTCGTCAGTCGAACAATCAGAAAAACAAGCGTGGAATGGGGGATGAGAACCAGGAAATGACAGATGAAGACATGATGAATGACGAAGACTGGTCTGACGAGTACACCGTGAAGCCGGAAGAGGATCCGACTCAACAAATTTTCGGACATAATATTTTTACGAACGAGAACCTTACATTTGAACCCAATCTAAATATAGCAACTCCTGTAAGCTATCGTTTGGGACCTGGAGACGAGGTGATTATAGATGTGTGGGGAGCTTCTCAGACTACAATCAGACAAACCATTTCTCCGGAGGGTAGTATTTTAGTCGATAATCTTGGTCCTATTTACCTAAGTGGAATGACTGTTCGTGAGGCTAATAATGCGGTACGTCGTGAATTTGCGAAAATCTACGCAGGTATATCCGGTCCGAATCCTAATACTTCAGTTGATCTGACGTTAGGCAATATCCGTACTATTCAAATTAGTATTATGGGAGAAGTTGCTGTTCCGGGTACTTATGCGCTCTCGGCATTCTCTTCTGTATTCCATGCTCTCTATCGTGCCGGTGGTGTTAATAAGATAGGTAGTTTACGTAGTATTAAAGTTGTGCGTAACGGCAAAAAAATAGCAGATCTGGATGTTTACGATTTCATAATGAAGGGGAAACTGAATGACGATGTCCGTTTGCAAGACGGTGATGTGGTCATTGTTGATCCATATGAATCTTTAGTGCAGATTACCGGTAAGGTAAAACGTCCGATGTTTTATGAGATGAAGCCTTCTGAGACAATGGCTACTATTTTAAAATATTCAGGTGGTTTTACCGGGGATGCTTATAAAAAAGCTATACGCTTAATTCGTAAAACAGGTCGTGAGCATCAGGTTTATAATGTAGATGAAATGGATTATTCGGTATTTAAACTGGATGATGGAGATGTGCTGGCTGTGGATTCGGTATTGGAACGTTTTGAAAACCGTGTTGAAGTCCGTGGCGCTGTTTATCGTGCCGGTATGTACCAAATCGATGGAACTGTAAACACAGTAAAACAATTAATAAAGAAAGCTGAAGGAGTGAGAGGTGATGCTTTCTTAAACCGTGCTATCATCGATCGTGAGAATGATGATCTTACTCATGAGATGATTCAAATTGATTTAAAGGGATTGTTGAATGGTACTGTAGCTGATATTCCTCTTCAGAAAAATGATATCCTTTATATTCCGAGTATTGAAGATTTGAAGGAGGAAGCAACCCTTACGATTCATGGTGAAGTAGCCAATCCGGGTACTTATTTGTATTCATCCAATATGTCGGTTGAAGACCTTGTTTTACAAGCCGGAGGATTATTGGAGGCAGCTTCGACAGCCCGTGTGGATGTGTCCCGACGAATAAAAAATTCAAAAAGTACTGAATTGAGTAATGTAGTTGGTAAGACTTTCTCTTTTGAATTGAAAGATGGTTTTCTTGTAGGAGGTGATCAGGATTTCCATTTGGAACCCTTTGACGAAGTATATATTCGTCGTAGCCCTGCTTATCATCAACAACAGAATGTTACAGTTGGCGGCGAGGTCTTATTTGGTGGACGTTATGCGCTATCAAAGAAAAACGAACGTCTTAGTGATCTGATTTCTAAAGCGGGCGGCATTACTCAAGATGCTTATGTAAAAGGTGCTCGTCTGATTCGTAAAATGACAGAAGAAGAGTTGCGCCGCAAGGAGGATGCGCTTCGTATGGCTAATAAGGGTGGAGCTGATTCTATTTCTGTTAAGACCCTTGATGTCTCTGATACTTATTCTGTCGGTATTGAGTTGGAAAAGGCTTTGGCTAATCCGGGGTCAGACTTTGATATGGTATTACGTGAAGGCGATATTTTGTTTGTGCCGGAATATGTAAGTACCGTCAAAATCAATGGTGCTGTGATGTATCCCAATACAGTATTATATAAGAAAGGCGAAAGCTTGAAATATTATATTAATCAGGCCGGTGGTTTTGCAAGTCTTGCAAAGAAAAAAAGAGCTTTTGTGGTTTATATGAATGGAACAGTTTCTCGTTTACGTACAAAAAATTCCAAAGCGATAGAACCCGGATGTGAAATTATCGTGCCAAGTAAAGATCCGAAGAAGAGAATGTCGGCAGCCGAAATTATAGGAATGGGTACTTCTGCTGCTTCATTAGCAACTATGATTGCAACGATGGTTAACCTCTTTAAGTAATAACTATGACTGAAGATAAGAATATAAATAAAACGACTCCGCAATCTGAGGAACAAGAAATTGATCTGATAGAGTTGGCTCAGAAAGTTTGGGCCGGTCGTAAATTGGTATTAAAGGTTTGTGGTGTTGCCGTGTTAGTAGGACTTGTAGTGGCTTTTAGTATTCCTAAAGAGTATTCTACAAGTGTAACACTGGCACCGGAAACAGGTAGCAAGTCTTCTACAGGAGGCATGGGGGCATTAGCTGCTATGGCCGGTATTAATCTTGGCAGTTCAACCGGAGAAGATGCACTTTCTCCCGAATTGTATCCTGATATTGTTAGTTCCACACCTTTTCTATTGGAAATGTTCGATGTGAAGGTTGCTGATCAGAAAGGCAAGATTAATACAACTCTGTATGAGTACTTGGATAAATATCAACGGGCTCCTTGGTGGGGAGCGGTTGCATCAGCTCCTTTCAAAGCATTAGGTTGGGTTGTATCTTTGTTTAAAGATACAACGGAGGAACAGGGAGATGCAAAGATAGATCCTTTCTATTTGACTGCAGATCAAGCTGGAATAGCAGATGCTTTGAGTCATCGTATATCTGTTTCAGTAGACAAGAAAACAGGAGTAACTACCCTTTCTGTGACCATGCAGGACCCATTAATTTCTGCGGCTTTAACAGATACAGTAATGCGTTGTTTGCAAAATTATATAACTGATTATCGCACAAACAAAGCACGCCATGATTTGGCCTTTACGGAGAAGCTATTTGATGAAGCTCAAGGAAATTATTATGAAGCTCAGCAGAAATATGCTCACTTTCTGGATGGTAACCAGAATATCATTATGCAGAGTTTTCGTTCAGAGCAAGAACGTTTGCAAAATGAGGTGAATTTGGCTTATGGCGTATTCACTCAGATAGCGCAACAACTGCAAATGGCGAAAGCTAAAGTACAGGAAATAACTCCTGTTTATACTGTAGTACAACCTGCTACAGTTCCTTTGAGACCGGCTAAACCTAATAAAATCATGATTTTAATTGGTTTTGTGTTCTTAGCGGGTGTAGGTAGTATAGGATGGATTCTCTTTGTTAAAGATTTATTGAACGGATGGAAGAAACAGCCAGAAAAATAAAAGAAAATGCTTCTTGCTGGTATGCTGTATATACAGCACCGAGAGCAGAGAAGAAAGTGAAGGAACAGCTGGATAAGATAGGCGTTGAAAACTATTTGCCTCTTCAACCGGTAGTTCGTTTGTGGAACAATCGCAAGAAAAAGATTTTCATTCCTGTTGTTCCGGGATGTCTATTTGTGCACATCTCCTCTGAAGAGATTGTTCATGTAGCCGATATTCATGGAGTAGCTTTTTTACTGAAGGAAAAGGGACAATATGTTTCTATACCGGAAGTTCAAATGGAGACTTTCAAGACTATGATAGAGCACTCTTGCGAACTGGTCGAATTTGCTCCAAATGAGTTTGTTCCTGGAACCATAGTGCGAGTAATAAGTGGACAGTTACAAGGATTGGAGGCTGAATTGGTTGAGTGCCAAGGAAATAATAAGTTGTTACTGCGAGTTGAAGGGTTGGGATGCGCTTTGGTTACAGTCTCAACGGACTCTGTAGCTTCAAAAGAGGAGTGATGAAACTGATTACCGAAGGGCTTCTTGATAAAGTGACTGATCAGGCAAAAAAGAATTCACGTCTGCGGATGAATTACAATTTTCATGACTCCATGGATGCTCCTATTCATAGAATGTTGAATGCTTTGGAGCCTGGGACTTACTTACCGCCACATCGTCATAAGAATCCGGATAAGGAAGAAGTTTATCTTGTATTGAGAGGTAGCTTGTTGGCTATCCTGTTTGATGATGAGGGTAATGTAACGGAAAAGGTTCATTTGAATCCAGCTGAGGGACATTATGGAATTGAGATTCCTCCCTGTGTATGGCATACTATCGTTGTCTTAGAATCTGGAACCGTTATTTATGAAATAAAGCAAGGGCCTTTTGCTCCTCTTATTCCTGAAAATTTAGCATCTTGGGCACCTCCTGCAACTGATGAGGAGGCGACCCGAGTATTTATGCAGCGAATGCTTGAGCTTTAACACTCAAACATTCTGCTCCTTGCAAGCATGCAAGCTCCGACAATACCGGCTCTGTCTTTTAGTTTTGAAGTGACGATTGCCGAGTCTTTATTGACCAGATTAAGTGAGTACTTGCGGACAGCTGTTTTTATTGGTTGAGTAATGTAGTCTCCTGTCAGCGAAATCGTTCCACCGATAATGACAAGTTCTGGATTAAAAAGATTGATAAGCCCGGCAATTTGTTTGCCTAATTTCTGCCCGATTTCTTCCACTATTTCAATACATAAAAGGTCTTCCTTGTTTACAGAAGCAATGATTTCATCCAGGGTTATAGGGTTGTTAATGTCTCCTATACGATTGGATAAGATTGAGTTTTCACCATTTTGTATACGTTCCAGCAAGATGCGGTGTAGTGCAGATCCGGAAGCTTCTGTCTCGAGACAGCCTTTTTTTCCGCAGTGGCAGATAATTTCATTGTCAAAGGTACTGGTATGGCCGAACTCTCCGGAAAATCCGGATTTTCCTGTATAAATTTTGCCATCAATGATGATTCCAACACCTAATCCCCAACTGATATTTACAAAGATAATATCTTTTTCGCCATTTACACATCCCTTTAGGTATTCTCCATAGGTCATTGCGCGCGTATCATTGTCTATTGTTACCTTATATCCTAATTTCTCTGCCAAAACTTCAGATAATGGGCGTTCTTCAAAATTGAATTGGCTAAAACTATATCCCGATTCCGGATTAACGCGTCCGGAAACATTTACATTGATATTTAATATTTTGTCTTTAGCTATTGTCAACTTCTTGATAAAATTTGAAATAAGTTTGCATAACTCATTCAATCCTTCTATTGAATTTTCAAATTTATAAGGAATATTCATTTTAAGTTCCATCATATCACCTTTGAAGTTGATCAAGCCGATATTAATGGCAAATCTTTTGATATCGACTCCTATAAAGTAGCCGGACTCGGGGTTCAAGCCATATAGGTTAGGGTGTCGTCCTCCGCTTGTTTCCAATTTACCATAGTCGTTGATATAACCTTCTTCGCACATTTCACTGATAAACTTAGTGACTGTAGGGACGCTAAGATCCAATTCTTTAGACAGGTCGGTAATTGTTGAACTGCCATTATATATATAATGTGTAATAATTTTCTTTTTGAGAAGAGCGCTTTTGGTACCTAGTTCTATTTCTTTTAAAAGATGTTGTTTCATATAGATTAATAATTTGGGTAATATCTACAAAGATAGTTAATTTGTTTATTAATTCAGGGTTTATAAGGTGAAAAGATGTTTCTCTATTGTTTTTAATTGATAATAATAGTGAATGAATTTTATTAAGTGAATCTTTGGAATCTCTTTTTATTAATAAAATATTTTATTATATGATGATTGTTTAATAAATATGCGTATATTTGTAGCGATATACTAAGGATATCAAGAGTGTATTATGAAAAACTGTTCCCAATCTATATTAAAAATCTATATCATTAATATAAAAACGAAATTATCATGGAAAAGATTATTGGATTGATCAATGCCCCTTTTACTCCGTTTTATGAAAATGGAGAGGTTAATTATGAACCGATTGAAGCGTATGCTAAGATGTTAGTAAAGAACGGACTGCAAGGAGTATTTATTAATGGATCTTCTGGTGAAGGATATATGTTGACCGATGAAGAACGTATGAAGCTTGCTGAACGTTGGGTAGAAGTTTCACCTAAAGGATTTAAGGTGATTGTACATGTAGGTAGTTGCTGTGTAAAATCAAGTCGCAAGCTTGCCGAACACGCTCAAAAAATCGGTGCATGGGGAATTGGCGCCATGGCTCCTCCCTTTCCTAAAGTAGGTCGTGTCGAAGAGCTGGTGAAGTATTGTGAAGAAATCGCTTGCGGTGCTCCCGATCTTCCTTTCTATTATTATCATATTCCTGCATTTAATGGAGCATTCTTGTCAATGGTTGCGTTCTTGGAAGCAGTAGACGGTCGTATTCCTAACTTTGCCGGAATAAAATATACTTTTGAAAGTATGTATGAATACAATCAGTGTCGTCTGTATAAAGGGGGTAAGTTTGATATGCTTCACGGACAAGATGAAACGATTCTTCCATGCCTTGCTATGGGAGGTGCCCAGGGAGGTATTGGCGGAACTACCAACTACAATGGTGTAAATCTGGTTGGTATTATAGAAGCATGGAAAGCAGGTGATCTTGAGAAAGCACGTGAATTACAGAATTTCTCTCAGGAAGTTATTAATGTCATTTGTCATTTCCGTGGAAATATCGTAGGTGGAAAACGAATCATGAAGTTGATAGGACTGGATTTGGGTAAAAATCGTACTCCTTTCCAGAATATGACGGACGATGAAGAAGTACGTATGAAGGCTGAACTGGAAGCTATTCATTTCTTCGATCGTTGCAATAAGTTTTAAGATAAACTAATACTGCGATTGTTATGAATACTACAGAATATTTACAGACTTGGTCTGACTCTTATAAAAATGACATGATAAGCAACATCATGCCCTTTTGGATGAAATATGGTTGGGATCGCAAGAACGGAGGTGTTTATACCTGCGTTGACCGTGATGGTCAGTTGATGGATACCACCAAATCTGTTTGGTTCCAAGGGAGATTTGCTTTTACATGTTCATATGCATATAATCACATTGAGCGTAATACTGAATGGTTGGCAGCTGCGAAAAGCACTCTTGATTTCATAGAAGCACATTGTTTTGATACGGATGGACGTATGTTTTTTGAAGTAACCGAGACCGGATTACCTATTCGTAAACGTCGTTATGTCTTTTCTGAAACATTTGCTGCTATTGCAATGTCCGAATATGCCATTGCATCAGGAGATCATAATTATGCTGTAAAAGCTTTGAAATTGTTCAATGATATCCGTCACTTCCTTTCGACTCCGGGAATCTTGGAGCCCAAGTATTGTGAACGTGTACAGATGAAGGGACATTCTATTATTATGATTCTTATCAATGTAGCTTCCCGCATTCGCGCCGCTATTAACGATCCGGTTTTGGATCGGCAAATAGAGGAGTCTATAGCGATTCTGCGCAAAGACTTCATGCATCCGGAGTTTAAAGCTCTGCTTGAGACTGTAGGTCCCAATGGAGAGTTTATAGATACGAACGCCACTCGTACCATTAATCCCGGCCATTGTATCGAGACTTCATGGTTTATTTTGGAAGAAGCCAAGAATCGCAATTGGGATAAGGAAATGGTTGATACAGCACTAACGATTCTAGATTGGTCGTGGGAGTGGGGCTGGGACAAAGAATACGGGGGTATTATAAATTTCCGTGATTGTCGAAACCTGCCTTCACAAGATTATGCCCATGACATGAAGTTCTGGTGGCCACAGACCGAAGCGATTATCGCAACTTTATATGCGTATCAAGCTACTAAAAATGAAAAATATCTGGCTATGCATAAACAGATCAGTGACTGGACTTATGCCCATTTTCCTGACGCAGAGTTTGGTGAATGGTATGGGTATCTCCATCGTGACGGAACGATTTCTCAGCCTGCGAAAGGAAATCTGTTTAAGGGACCATTCCACATTCCTAGAATGATGACGAAAGGCTATGCACTTTGTCAGGAATTACTGTCAGAAAAATAACCTCTTATGTTTATCATGAAAAACTCAAAAATTTATCCTTGGATAGTGGTTGCCCTCCTTTGGGGGGTAGCCCTACTCAATTATATGGACCGACAAATGCTTAGCACAATGAAAGATGCTATGCAGGTAGATATTGTGGAACTTCAATCGGCAACCAATTTTGGCCGTTTAATGGCTGTTTTCCTTTGGATCTATGGCCTTATGAGCCCGATTTCCGGTATGATTGCCGATAGATTGAATCGTAAATGGCTGATTGTCGGCAGTCTTTTTGTCTGGTCTTTTGTAACCTATTTGATGGGTATCGCAGAAACATTTAATCAGGTTTTTTGGCTACGTGCATTAATGGGAGTGAGCGAAGCTCTTTATATTCCGGCCGGTCTTTCTCTTATTGCCGATTATCATACTGAAAAGTCGCGTTCTTTAGCGGTCGGTATCCACATGACTGGTCTTTATACCGGACAGGCTATTGGTGGGTTTGGAGCCACTGTCGCCGCCGCTTTCTCGTGGCATACCACTTTCCATTGGTTTGGTATTATTGGTATTGCATATGCCTTTGTTCTGGTATTATTTTTAAGAGATAAGAAAGAACATGTTAAAGTAGACCGTCCGGAACCTTCATCTCAAAATGGTGAGAAAGCTGGTTTGTTTAAAGGTTTGTCGTTGCTGTTCAGTAACATAGCTTTCTGGGTGATATTACTTTATTTTGCAGCACCTAGTTTGCCGGGTTGGGCTACTAAGAATTGGTTGCCTACTCTGTTCGCTGAAAATCTTGATATTCCAATGTCACAGGCCGGACCTATGTCGACTATCACGATTGCATTATCTTCATTTATTGGTGTGATTCTAGGTGGTACCCTTTCTGACAAATGGGTACAAAAGAACATCCGTGGTCGTGTATATACCGGTGCAATAGGCTTGGGATTGACTATTCCTTCTTTATTGTTATTGGGATTCGGGCATAGTTTTGTTGCTGTTGTGGGAGCCGGACTATTATTTGGTATCGGTTATGGTATTTTTGATGCTAATAATATGCCTATTCTTTGTCAGTTTGTCTCTTCAAAGTACCGTGCGACAGCATATGGTATCATGAATATGACCGGAGTATTTGCAGGAGCGTTTATCACAGATTTGTTGGGTAAGTGGACCGATGGAGGAAATTTAGGTTTAGGTTTTGCCATGTTAGCTATCATTGTATTTATTGCTTTGGCAGTGCAACTCTACTTCCTGCGTCCGAAGACAGATAATATGGAATAAAAAATAAAAGGAAATGATTGTATCTAATTTGCAAAACAGTCAACGGGTGGAAGGACTCCACCCACTGTTTAAAACTCTGTTTGATTACGTAAAAACACATGATTTATTTCATGCCGAATTAGGACGAATTGAGATAGACGGTGATAACTTATTTATCAATAACGTGAATCCTGAGTGTGTTGCACGTGACAAGCAAGTTTTGGAACTACATCGCGATTATATTGATGTACATATTTTATTGGAAGGTACTGAGACCATTGGTTGGAAGGCTATTGAAGATCTGAAAAATGAAGTGAAACCTTATGAAGCGAGTGGTGATTGTGCTCTTTACTCTGACGTACCTACCACCTTTGTTGATTTGCTTCCTGGGCAATTCATGATAGTATATCCGGAGGATCCTCATGCTCCTCTTATAGGACAAGGTAAGATTCGTAAATTGATAGCAAAAGTTAAATTGTAGTTAGTTAAAACATATAGTTGAGTTATATAATTGGGGTTGTGTCAAAACGTTGGCACAACCTTTTTTTATAGTTTACAGTTCTGCTATATTTTCTTTTGCCTATGCTGCTTTTTTTCATCCATTTGGCAACAAGTTGCTATATTCCAATTATACCGGGTTATAAATAGTCCGATAAACATATATTTGACAACTGTAATGAGCCCCTTCCCTGCTTTTAGCAGTTTAGCACACATTTTTTTGATATTAAAGGCTATAGCAAAGAAAGCAAAGTCCATTGTAACCTTGTCTTCTCCAACATGCCGGAAGCGTCGGTATGCCATGTTGTATTTCATTTGTCCAAACACAGCCTCCGGTTCTACACACCTCCTGCCTCTATGCTTGATACCTTCTTCTGAGAGCAGCCTTTCCCGCGCCTGCCGTTTGTATTGATTTAACCGGTGGTTGACTTCTATAATACGGTTCCCCCGGGCTTTAAAACAACTGCCACGCAAAGGGCAACCTTCGCATCTTTTTGCTTTATACCGGGCACTTTCGGTGATGTATCCGCCCGCTGTTTTGTCACATTTGGTTCCTATACGGTTCATGTGCTGTCCCATAGGGCAAACGTAATAATCCTCTTCCGCATTGTAATGGAGACTTTCCGCCTGGAATGGATTGGGAGTATAATGGGGACGCTGTTCTTTATGAAAGTAGTTGTACTTGACAAAGGCTTCTATCCCATTCTCCTGCATGAACCGGTAATTTTCTTCCGAGCCGTAACCGGAGTCTGCCACACCGATACTGGGTAAGCGGTTATAGCGGTGCCGGAAGGAGTGGAAAAAAGGTATGAGGGTCAGTGTATCGGTAGGGTTGGGAAACAGCCGGAAGTCTATGATGAATTGGTTCTGGGTACCTGTTTGCAGATTATATCCGGGCTTGGTCTGCCCGTTCCTCATGGCGTCTTCTTTCATGCGCATGAATGTGGCATCAGGATCGGTTTTAGAATAGGAATTACGTTCCCCCAGGGTATCAAGGTGATTATCGTATTCTAGCAGCTTATCACGGTACCCCTCGAGTTCCCTGATCTGTTTCTTCTTTTCGCGCAGGGCTTTCTTTTGTTCCTTATCCTTTGTTATCGGGTGGTGTTCCAGGGCTTCTTTAAGTTCATCCACTATGTCTGAGAGCATGGAGGGAGTGAATTGAACGGGCGTGTCTTGTACGGAGTTCTCCTGTGCAATGGCCTCATTCACCTGCTCCAGAAGGATGCGAATCTTATCCATCAGCTTTGGACGGTTCCTTTCGACAGTCTTGCGCCAGACAAAAGTATATTTGTTGGCTTTGGACTCAATCTTGGTGCCATCGATATACTCCACGTTAAGACTGATGAAACCTTTATCGGCAAGGACAAGAACCAATTGCGTGAATACGGTATTTATTTCCTCTTTTACACGATTACGGAAACGGTTGATGGTAATAAAATCCGGATGCTCGTTGCCGGAAAGCCAGATATAATGAATATCACGCAAAAGAAGACTCTCTATTTTACGGCACGAATAGATATTGTTCATATAGGCGTAGATAATCACCTTAAGCATCATTTTAGGATGATAAGGACAACGACCGGTTGCCTTATAAAGCTTCTTGAAATTATCAAGATTGAGATTATCTACAATAGCATTGACAATGCGCACCGGGGCGTTCGCAGCTATGTTTTCATCAATTCTTTGTGGAAAAAGAACGGTTTGGTTGGGAATGTAAGGACGAAAATGTAACTTTGCCATAACGAAAACTTTATGCCTAAAGTTACAAAAACTTTGGGTAATAACAAAGCCCGGGCTTGAGAAAGTCTGGGCTTTGTGCAGAAAAAAGGTTGTGCCAACGTTTTGACACAACCTCTTTTTATTGTCAGTCATGTTGTAAACTTATATCATCACTACTGGACTTTTAATCTGTTATTTGTATAAGGGGTAGGAGAGAAGTAGATATTGTGGTGTTGCAAAACACTGTTTTGATATTATATATGACTTATAATCAGTATTATACTTTTTTTTATAATGCTTATGTTTTAAGTGGAGGGATGACTATTATGATACTGCTCTAAATGAATTAAATACGTACATCATACATTGATAATTAATGTGTTGGTATGGGATTAAGTATTTGATTTGTAGGAATATAATGCTATTGCTTATTTAGTAATTTGAGGGTGATAATTTGATGTGGTTCCGATAGAACTTAGTAAATAGTTTTAAAAACACATATAAACATCTTTATTATTAACTCAAAAAGCAATACTTATGAAGAAAACCATCTTCTTGATTTTGTGCTTGTTATGTTCCATCGGGGCTATGGCGCAAAAGAAATCAATCACAGGTGTGGTTACAGATGCTAGCGGTGAAACAGTCATCGGAGCAAGTGTTGTCGAGGTCGGCACTACCAATGGTGTAATTACCGACATTGACGGCAAGTTTACATTAATGGTCGATCCCAATGGAAAGATCAAAGTCTCTTATGTTGGTTATCAGCCTCAAACGATTGATGTAAAGGGCAGAAATTCTTTTAATATTAAGTTGAAGGAAGATTCTGAAATGCTGGATGAAGTGGTCGTAACAGGTTATGGCGGTAAACAGCTACGTACGAAGGTTACTAACTCTATTTCAAAGGTAAAAGATGAAGCATTGAAAGTCGGCTTATTCTCTAACCCCGCTCAGGCACTCTCCGGAGCAGTTGCAGGTTTGAAGGTTACCCAAGCCTCTGGTAGCCCGGGTGCAGCTCCTAAAGTAACGCTTCGTGGCGGTACTAACTTCGATGGTTCAGGTGACCCTCTGGTTATTGTAGACGGACAATTGCGTGACGGTATGCAGGATATCAATCCGGAGGATATTGAATCCATGGAAGTCTTGAAGGATGCCGGAGCAACCGCTATTTATGGTGCGCGAGCAAGTAATGGCGTAATTTTGATTACTACAAAAACAGGTAAAGAAGGACGTCGTGAAATCAACTTCAAAGCCAAGATGGGGTTGAGTTATGTGAATAATCCATATGAATTCTTAGGAGCAAAAGATTATATCAATGTGTTACGTACCGGCTATAGTAAATCCGGATTTACAACCTCAGATGGATCGTATGTATCTATAGCTCCACTTGATAACTTAACAACCGCTTCCCCATTTGGTACCGGTAATACGTTGAATGATAAGATGACTTGGAATATTATGAATAAAACGGCAGATAATGCCTATCTGTTACAGAAAGGATGGCAAGAAATGCCGGATCCTCTGGATCCCAGCAAAACCATTTTATATAAAGATACAAACCCGGCAGATTATAACCTGAATAATCCGGCTATATCTCAGGACTATAATATCAATATGTCCGGGGGTAATGATAAGGGTACTTACTATGCAGGATTAGGCTATAACCGTCAGGAGGGACTTCCTATCAAGACATTCTATGAGCGTTATAGCTTTGTTCTGAATGCCAGTTATAAAATTACGAATTGGCTTACCAGTTCATCCAATTTCAATTATAATCGTGCAAATTGGAAAAACATGCCGGGATCACAAACCAATGAAAGCAACTACTTCGGGCGTATTATGTCTACACCTCCCACTGTTCGCTTCCAGGACGAAGACGGAAATCCTGTCCTCGGTCCTAATTATGGCGATGGAAACCAGAACTATCAGCCCGACAGATGGTGGAATTTTAATCAGAGTGATAAATTTACCATGGTACAGGCTTTCCAGATTGATATTTTGAAGAATCTTTCTGTGAAAGGAACTGCTAATTGGTATTATTCTGAGTCTTTAGCTGAAAGTTTTACAAAAGATTATGAAAATACGCCAGGGCAGTTTGCAAGAACACGTAGTTCTTCAGCCAGCTTCTCCAGAAATTTCTCTCAAACCTACAACGTAGTACTAAACTATAATCAAACTTTCGCTAAAGATCATAATGTGGCTGTTATGTTGGGTATGGAATATTTTGATAGATATAGCCGCAGTTTTAGTGCATCCGGTTCCGGAGCTCCTACAGACGACTTCTCTGATTTGTCACTGACAGATAATGGAGAAGGAAAGCGTTCTATCGACTCGGGACATAGTGATTATCGTATCCTTTCATACTTTGGACGTTTGAATTATGATTATAAAGGTCGCTATTTGCTTTCTGCTGTTTTCCGTCAGGATGGTTATTCTTCTCTATTAGGTGATAACCGTTGGGGATTTTTCCCTGGAGTATCAGCTGGATGGATATTTGGTCAGGAAAGTTTTGTGAAGGATGCTGTACCCTTCTTGTCATTTGGTAAATTACGTGCCAGCTACGGTGTGAATGGTAATGCGACTGGAATTGGAGCTTATGATTTACAGGGATCTTATAATTCTCAAAAATACAATGGAAACGTTGGTTTCTTAATCGGTGTCTTGCCTAATCCAGGTTTGAGATGGGAAAAAACCCGTACTGCAGAAGTCGGTATAGATATGAGCTTTTTTGAGAATCGCCTGAACGCAAACTTTACCTATTATAATCGCTTAACTTCAGACAAGTATGCCGACTTAAGTTTACCATCTACAACAGGTTTCTCGTCAATTAAGAACAATAACGGAAAATTCCGTAATAGTGGTGTGGAAATAGAACTGTCAGGTAAAATTATACAGGCAAAAGATTGGAGTTGGGATTTGGGCGGAAACATATCATTCAACAAAAACAAAATAGTTTCATTGCCGGATAATGGCTTAATTCGCAATCAACAGAATGCATCTCAAATATACAGTGGAAAGCAATTATCTGATGGCACATATGAAAAGATTTGGGTCGGTGGTAATCAGGAAGGTTATGAGCCGGGGGTTTTGATCGCATATAAAGCCGATGGTCTCTATCGCAGTTGGGATGAAATCCCCGGAGATTTGGTAGTCACATCCGGTAACATTTTCGGTAAAAAGATGTATGGACCGGAAGCCTGGAAAAAGTTGAGTGCTGCAGAACAAAAGAATGCATTGCCCATTCAACCCGGAGATGCGAAATGGAGAGATATAAATGGTGATGGCATGATTGATAATTACGATCAGATTGTTGTAGGAAATACAAATCCGCATTGGTTTGGTGGTTTCAACACCACATTGCGCTGGAAAAACTTCCAACTGTACGGCCGCTTTGACTTCGCATTGGATTACTGGATCTATGACAATACTACCCCTTGGTTCTTGGGTTGTATGCAAGGAACTTACAATACGACCAAAGATGTATTCAATACTTGGTCTGAAGAGAATCCGAATGCCAAATATCCGCGATTTGTATACGCTGACCAAGCTATGAATGCAAACTATTATCGTAATTCTACGATATTTGCATACAAAGGTAATTATTTGGCTATCCGTGAAATATCTTTAAGCTATTCTTTACCTAAAGCATGGGCAAACAAGGCTTATTGTCAAAAGGTAGATGTGTCAATCACCGGACAGAATCTGGGATATATCACATCGGCTAATGTAGCTTCTCCTGAGGTTTCAAGTGCAGGTTCAGGATATGCTTTACCAAGAACCCTCCTGTTTGGATTGAATGTAACTTTCTAATGGTTAACTGATTTAAAAAGAAAAATATATGAAAAGAATAAAATCTACAATATTATATGGTTTACTGGTGGCATCTTCGGGGCTGTTAGTAACGTCATGTGCCGATAAATTGGATCTGTCTCCGATTGATTACTACGGAAGTGGGTCATATTGGAAAACAGAAGCTCAGGCTACCGCCTATATAGACGGTATTCACAAGCATTTACGCGATGCCGCATGGCAACATACAATCACTTTTGGAGAACTTCGTGGTGGACGTTTCATAATTGGTGGAAGTAGTGATGGTATGGCGGTTAGTAATGGTGATATTATTTTGCAAAATTTTGATGAGACACATACCGGAGTAAGTAAGTTCGGAGATTTATTCGGCCGTATTACTAACTTGAATCTTTTCATAGCACGTGTTACAGATGCCACCTATCTGTCCGATGAAATGAAAAACTTCTATTTGGGAGAAGTGTACGGTTTACGTGCTTTCTACTATTTTGATCTATACCGCATCTATGGCGGGGTACCTTTGCGCTTGACGGCTGATGTTGTTGAAGGAGTTATTGATCCAAACAAACTGTATATGGCCCGTTCGACCCCCAAAGAAGTAATGACTCAAATAAAAAGCGATTTGAACAAATCGATGGAGTATTTTGGAAATATGAATGATTTTGATCCATACAAACGTGGCAAAAAGGTATATTGGTCAAAAGCTGCAACCGAATGTTTAATGGGAGAAGTTTATTTGTGGACTTCTAAAGTAACCACAGGTGATGACGTAGCAAATCCTGCTGATCTGACTATAGCTAAAACCCACCTTGAAAGTGTATTGAATAATTATAATCTGAAAATGTTGGATGACTTTTCACAAGTATTCAATGCCAAAAACAAGGCAAATGACGAGATTATATTTGCCATTCGTTTCTTAGAAGGTGAAGCAACCAATAGTAATGGTACATTTACTTATAATGTAGGTAGCGGTAGTACCAAAAACAGATATCAAGCCAACGGTGAAGTATTTGGTGATGCTTTAGACATACAGAATACTGGTAATCAGACGTATGAATACAACAAAGCTGTTTATCAAAATTTTGATGATGCAGATACCCGTAAGGAAGCGACCTTTATTGCCTCATACAATAAAGATGGCAAAACAGGTGAGTTATCTCTCTATGGAACACATGTACGTAAAAATATAGGTTATGTAAATGCACAGGGAGCCCGTGTTTACTGTGGTGACTATATCTTCTATCGCCTGCCGTGGGTTTATCTTACTCTTGCAGAAATAGCAAACATGGAAGGAGATAATGCAGCTGTTGCCAAATACATCAACCTGGTAAGAAAACGTGCTTATGGCAATGCATGGGATGAAACTCTGTATGCATATCCGGAAACGGCAGATTTTACAGCTAATGAATTAGCTATTTTACACGAGAAGGATAAAGAATTTATCCAAGAAGGACAACGTTGGTGGGATTTACGACGTATGACTTTGACTAAGGGAGGAACACCTTTGGTTTTCTGTAAAGAAGGAAGTCTTTTGGGAGATGCCCCGATATTGAATAAATCTACAGAAGCGCATAAACTTTTGTGGCCAATTGAAAAAACAATGTTGGATAAAGACCCCGCACTAAAGCAAACACCGGGATACAAATAATAACCGATAGGTATTTCTCAATATGCGATTATGATAGAGGGCGGAATGCACGTAATGTGTATTCCGCTTTTCTTTTAAATTGATTGTTTATTTAGGTTTCAATTACTACATTTCATCTTTCTTCCAATAATTCTCTCAACCATGGTACAACCAGTTCTGATTTAAAATAATGATTGGGACCATCTACATTTACCATTCGAAAATATTCATTACGATCCAGTCCTTCAGGTAAGTATTTTACATTTTTTCGTGTATTCGGATCTGCGAATTTCTTATAATGATATACTTTCACGTTATCGGGAGCGCCTGCTATAGCATACGCTTTTCTCACAAGATTCAAGTCTCTATCTAATCCCCCTTCAGTCAGTATGATAGGACGGGGTGCCAAAGCTGCTACGATGTCTGGAAAATTGAAATTTTTCCAAAAATCAGGTATTAAATGACGTATGGAATTAGGGAATGGACGGCGTCCGTTTTTATCAGGCATAGTTATCACTTCCGCCCGTTCTTGAGTTTGACATAAAAAATCATTGTAAACAAAAGCATAAATTGAAGTATCAAGCGTACCCAATACCATCATAGGTTCGGTTCCCAAAGAAAATCCACTTACTACAATGCGATCTTTACGAATATGATCCTGGGTCTTCATCCAGTTTAAAACCTGCATATCCAAATATGAAGCGTATCCCAAATAGCTCCATCCCAATTCTAAGAGATGGCGAGATACAACATCGTAATCATAATTAGAGCCCAAAGTATATCTCTCCAGGTCTGAGGCTTCTCCGGCAGCCGGGTTATCTACTGCTACCGCTATATACCCTTCTTTTACAAAGTTGAGGGCTTGGGTCAGTTTCGGATCTTTGTACCGGTCGTCCAATTTGGGAGCTATCCCCGGTTCACCTGCAAGTCCCTCCTTATTTCCTCCAGAACCGGGAATACATAAAATGGCAGGTATGGGTTTATTTATATTATCAGGTATTAAAACAAGAAAAGTAGAAACGCATTCAGGAAACGGATAAAATTCCCATTTTTCTAATTGATAACCTTCCCGCTGTTCTCTTTTTATACAAACAGGAGCAGGAGAATTTCTTATTTGAGGAAATCTCATTATTTCTTCCATCGCATGGCGAAGTCCTTTTTGCCATTTTCGAAATTCTTTGGGAGAGAAGTCATCATGAAAAGCATAACGTGGCTTAGTATTTCTGAGCATAGCGTGCACTACACCATAAGAACTTAAGAATCGCCCGTCCTCACGTGCAGATGTGATTAAATTATGATCCTTAGGAGACCAGTTATCGGACTGAGCATATAGGCTGCCATTAAAAAACAGTGATATTCCAATTGTTAAAAAAATATTTTTCATGTGGTTTAAATTTTATAGGTTTTACAAATATAGTTTTATTTTTTGATATATTCCTTTTAATTTTTGAAATGTACAATTGGACATATAGTAAGTGATAGTATAAGATATGATGCAAAAAGATAGTGTTTTATTCGTTTGAGAATCCTGTAATTTTATCTCCTATCCTACAAATAGAAGATAATATGAATAAATTGAGGAATAATATACTGTATTGGCAAAAGTAATGTATATAAATTCATTACTGCTACCGGAAGATATTAACTGGCTAAAATCAGAATGTTAACTTTGTGTCTTCAAGAAGTTAACTTCGTACAGATACGAAATTAATTTCTTGAAAACAAGTTGTTAGTTCTCTGTCAACAGACGCTCTAAATCACTGCTAAGAGTGTGAAAATAATCTTTTATATGTTCTATTTGGCAATGAAATTAAGAAAGAAGAAATATGTAGCTATGTTCCTTTTTTGAAATATCTCTATGCAAGAGTAAATCGTAAGTGGGTAAAAATATTCTTTTTGATAGTAGAATCGTGATTTCACTTTTCCTTTGATTTGATAAAACAGTTCAGATTTTGTTTTTTCTATTCCGGTTCCGGTCATCCCTCCGATTAGCACGATGTAGAGACATCAAGAAATACAAAATGTCAGATCTGTACCAATTATAGCAAATTGATAAAATGTCCCTTATTTTCCTGTGATAAAGCGGTATTTTTATCCCTGCTTTCCCGCCATAATTGGTATAAAAGGGTATTCTTCCCCTTATTTTCCCTATTTATCGGGGATAATGAAGATAAAAACGGTGCTTTATTCTTTATTTTCCCGTCTTGATTGGTATAAAACGATAGTTTCCCCGTGTTTAGGCGGGATTTACGGAAGTATCAGGAGCCTTTCTTGGGGGATTCCGGTCGTGCAATGGATAATATCTTGCCCCCGGATAACAGATTGTCAGGTAACAATTCGGCCAGGTCCATCGAGTAGTCATCGTCATAATCATGTATATGTTCGAGGAAGTAGACCAGCCACGTCCGGAAGTCCGCTCCGGCAGCCTTACAGCAGCCGAAGAACGAGTAGAGTACCGCTGCATCTTCAGCGGCGTCATTATTGCCACAGAACAGGTAATTACGTCTGCCGCACGCGACAGGCCGCACTTTATTTTCTATTTCGTTATTATCCGGTCTGTAGCGACCGTCAAGATGGTACCTGGAGAGTTTGTCGAACCTTCCGTATGTATATTTTATGGCTTTTCCGATCGGACTGCCTTTCATTACTTTGGGATATTCATTGACCAGCCATTTCTCGAAGCGCACAAGTATGGGATATGCAAGACGTGCCCTAAGTTCAGCCCTCTGCTCATAGGTCAGGCATTCATCGTCAGCCTTGCGCTCCACGTCATAAAGCAGCTGTATCTGTGCAAGTGCATAGTCGGCACGTTGCATGTCATTCTTTCTTGCCTCCCAAAAATGTCTGCGCGCATGGGCCCAACAGCCAAGAAGGATAATGCCTTTCTTCGCGTCCAGCATCTCGTACCTTTCGTACCCGTCCGTCTGTATGGCTCCCCGGAACTTGCCGAAGAGTTTCAATACCACCTTTCCGCTCCGGGAGCCCTTGTCATAGTAAAAGAACTGGCGCCCGGTCATGACGCTGCGCACAAGCCAGATATAACCTTTGACCGTCTTGTGTCTCTCGTCATTCATCACGGGGATTGTCGTCTCATCCGACTGTATGTAGTCAGTCTGCATCACCAGCTCCCATAATCGGAAGTACAGGGGCCTTAGCAGATCCGCCACATCCTTGAACCAGTCGTTGACCGTTGACGCGGGGAGATGTACCCCCACACGCTTGAACTGTTCCAGTTGCCTGTGGAACGGTATGTGGTCCACGTATTTGCCTATCATCATGTCTGCCAGCAATGAGGCGGAGGCATAGCTCTTTGCTATCGGCATGACGGGAAGCGGGCCGGTCTTGAACTCGTCCGTACCCTTCCTTTTGGCTGTATGGCGCACTATCCTGCGGATATAGAACCTCTCGGGCTCGTGCATAAGGATCTCGGCCACTTCCTCTCCGGGAAGGAGCGTCCACTCCTCCGGATTATACCCTTCGGGATATATATGAACCTCTTCACGCTCAAGATTCTCCGGAAGGGATTTTCTCGCAGGATGTTGCCTCCCCGCTTTTTTGCGGGCGATGATCGCCTCCCTGGTAGCCTTCAGTTCCTTTTCCGCCTCCTCCGCGGCTTCGGCCTCCTGGGGGAGCATGTCGAAGCCTTCAAAATCCAGCCAGCGGTCCTGGGCGTCAGGCTTTATGAACTTTTCCGCCTTCTTCCCGTACAACTGCCGCTCAAGATAGGACACACGTTGTTCCAGAGTGTTGATTTTTGCTTCCTTTTGGGCGATTATGGCATCCTTGTCGGACAATAAAGCCTCATACGCATCCTTGTCCGCAGCTTCAGGGGGCTGTGTGGACACCATCTCCTTCAACCGGCTGTTTTCTCTATACAGACAGTCGCATTTGTGCATGAGATCCTTTATCAGTAATTCCTTATCGGTTGGCATAATCGTTTAATTATGATGCTAAGATACTAAAAAAACAGCCGGAATACGGCATTGTATATGTTATAATTTGTTACAACTACAACCCATGGAAACCACTTCTTTTATAACGCCTGACCTTGCTGCCGTCCATTCCTTGAACCATCATCACAAGGTCGTTCCAGAAGGTTTCAATCGCTTTTATCCGACCTTCCTCCGTATCTATGACCGGCAGATGGAAGTGCCCCTGTTCCAGTTTCATGTGGTATATCACCAGACCACCATATTCCATATGGAGGATTTTCATACAGGTACAATTCGCATTGATAAAAATGAAAGCGTCACCGTCACGTACATTCTTTCCCATCTGGTTGGTCACGATACCGCTAAGCGTATAAAAACTCTTACGCATGTCTGCCGGATACGGATAAAGATAATATCTGTTGGATTCATTCAAAGAAAACATAAGCTAGCGGTTTGAATTTAAAAATATCAGGGTTTGCAATACCTCCGGTGACAAAGGCCCGTTCAAGCGGACTGTGACACCATTGGGATAGGAGATCTCACATAGCGGCTGGGCGTTTATCGGTGGGCTGACCGGAGGTGCAGACAACTGGGATTTCTCCTTATGGGGAAGACTGACCTGGCCCCTATTGTTTACCTTCACCGGGATAAAGCCGCCTTTGCGCAACAGCTTGGAACGCCACTCATAGAAACGTTTAGGACGAATGCATTCATTCGAACAAAAATCCATAACTGACAGTCCGCTCGACTTGAAACGGGCATAAATAGATTCAAAATCTTCCATTCTCCATTGATGTGACATAATGATTGAGTTTTTTACTTTGGCTACAAAAGTAACATCACATTTTTAGAATAAAAGGGGGAGTTTATCGAATGCTTACTTTGCAAAATGGTATCTGAAACGGGGGATATGCTATCAGGCAAAACGGAAACTAATCTTCAGATGGGTTTCTTTACCGGATGTTTCCGCTTCTTATATGCAGATAAATGAAGTTATCAGGGTGGTAACGGAATGTTCGAAATATAAGAAGTGAATTAGAAACATACCTTGTTCGGGGCGGGTGGAGTTTCAGGTATCATTTTACCCGGCGGTTTTCCGCTTGATGGAGAGAGCTCAGGAAAAGGATGTCAAAAGCAAAAAGGAACTGATTATAAAAAAATAGCCTATACATGGAAGATAGACTATTTTTTATATTCGGGCTTACCACAAAGCAACTTTTCCTAAATTGCCAATTTCAAGTTTTGCGCTTATTCCCATAGCCTTGAAAACTCTGGAAATAGTAGAAAAAGTCAGGTTCTTCCCGTTCTCGATCCGGGAAATCTGCGCCCTTTGCACCCCGATCAGGTTGCCTAATTCCTCTTGGGTCAGGTTCTTTGATTGCCGGGCTTGTTTGATTGCTTCACCAATCAGAAACGAATGCAGGTCCGCTTCATATTTATCCCGTTTAGGAGTACCTTTTTCCCCTATATACTTATCCTCTATTTCTTCAAGGGTGTAAAACTTCATATCTTTCATATCATTTTTTTTTAGAGTTAAAATATGCTTTTCTTATTTCTTCGGCTTTTGCTATCTCTTTTGATGGAGTTTTTTGGGTTTTCTTGATAAACCCATGTGTAGCGATTACTAAAGTATCCATATCGCTCGTCTTGTCCCAAAATGCCAGCAGGCGATATTGAGTATTACTGTGTCTTGTTCTAAATTCCCAAATATCCGTATCATCCAGTTTTTTAAAAAGTTTAGGATCTATGATATATGTCGATTTACGAATGTTATAAACAATCTTATCTCTGATTTTAGAACCTAATCCATTCAGGAAATCACTTGCTTCCGGTGACAATACCACATCAAATTTAGCTTTTGCTCCCATTACTTTCATTTTGATGCAAATATAAGTAAATAGTTCTATATAGAGAAACATTTTCTTGAAAAAATAAAATGAATTAATATAAAAGACAGTTTCCTGAAACAGGGCTTTTTATGTACCTGTAAATTGTAACTTTACCAGTGGAAAACCGGAAAGTCGTATGTCCCACTTTTACAAGGGCATGATTTTTCTGCCCTGCGAGAATGTCTATCTTTGCCGGCTCAACAAAGAGACAGACACCGGAATGGAAACAAAGAGCCAAAATTTAAAAGACAAACTGTATATGTGGTACAAGGTAAGAGAACTTCAGTCGAAAGGACTGAACAAGACACAGATCGGAAAATATCTGGGCGTGGACCGGAGCACTGTGCGGAGATATCTGCGGACAAGCCGGGAAGAGTTTATCAGAAAGCAGAATTCCCACCGCGAGTATGAACTCAGGTTGGGAAAGTACGAAGAGTATGTACGGGGTACGTTGGAAGAATACCCGTACATATCGGCCGCCCGTATGCATGACTGGCTCAAGGAATGCTATCCGGATTTTCCTCGGGTATGTGACAAGACCGTATTCAATTTTGTGGACAGGATACGCAGCAAGTACGGTATCGGGAAAAAATCTGAGGCCCGGATACGGCGTGATTACGAAAAGTTGCCGGAGACCCCCTATGGGGAATACGCCCAGGCGGATTTCGGGGAGAAGTGGATACCTGTGAAGAATGGCGGAAGCACGAAAGTTTACTTCTTCGCTATCGTACTGACGCGCTCCCGTTATAAGTTTATCCACTTCAGCAGCCGTCCTTTTGATACGGAACTTGCGATTTATGCCCATGAACTGGCCTTCGAGTATTTCGGGGGAAGGCCTGAAAAGATTATCTATGACCAGGACAGGGTGCTTATAGCACACGAGAACCTGGGGGATCTGATACTGACCGGAAAATTTCAGGCATTCATAAAAGAGCAGCATTTCCAGCCGGTATTCTGCCGCAGGTCAGACCCCGAGTCCAAAGGGAAAGTGGAAAATGTGGTGAAGTACGTGAAAGAGAATTTTCTGGTGGCCCGTGTTTTGCGGGATATCTCCGGTCTGAATGAGGAAGCCCTGCGGTGGCTCGAAAGGACCGGTAACGGAAAAGTGCACGGAACCACCCGTCTGGTCCCCTCTGATGAGTTCACCCTGGAGAAAGGATACCTGAAACCTTATTATGGCGTGCCGCAGCCACCGCAGGAACAGATGAAGGAGTATCACGTGCGCAAGGATAACACGGTCCAGTACCGGGGGAATTACTACAGCCTGCCATGCGGGACCTACCGGAGCGGGCAGGTGACGGTCTGGCTGCAGGAAGACGGAGGATATGTGGAACTCTACAGCAAGGAGACCGGAAAACTTGCGGCCAGGCATTCCGTCTGCACCCGGAAAGGGAAAACGATTTATGATGAAAGACACAGAAGGCCGAAGAGTACCGGGGCACGGAAGCTGGCCGAACGCATCCTTGTCTATGTATCCGGAAACCGGGAGGTAGCCTTGTGGATGGAGAACCTCAAGAGAAAAAAGGAACGATATTACAGGGACAATCTGGAAGTGGTCCTGCGCATGATGCCGGGCTATGACAAGGATACCTTGATAGAGGCAGTTCACATATGCCTTGACAAAGGCATATACAACGGTGAATCCGTTAAAAGCCTGTGTGAACTCGTGTACAGGAGCCGGGAAAAAGAAACAGGCAGGCCGGACAGTTGCCTGCCGCAGCAAACCGGACTGATGCAGTCTTACAATGAAATCCTTCACGGCCATGATAAAACGTAAGAAGGAACTGGTGGAATATGCGCGACGGCTGAAACTGCCCAACCTGGCCGAACATATGGGCATGATAATCCACCAGGCACAGGAAAAACAACTGACCTATTCGGAGTTCCTGCTGGACTGCCTTGCCAGGGAGATCCAGGGCAGGGAAAGCAAAAACTATTCCTGCCGCCTAAAAGCTGCCGCACTGCCCACCAAATACGATCTGGACTCGTATGATTCCCACAGGACGGAAGCTGTGGATGCCAGAAGGCTGAGAGAACTGCGTGAGCTGGTGTGGGTGAGCCAGGCATACAACCTGCTATTGA
>NZ_SZUU01000010.1 GCF_019583405.1 Bacteroides fragilis
GAACGTCTTTTGAAACACTCTATGATGGGTAATATGTTTGTTATTAATCTATTATATACTTATTGTTTAGGCTTTCGGGGATTTTTTCTATTGATTTTATTTTTAATAGAAAAGGGACAAAGCCCCCCGACTTTGCCCCTTCCAATCTTTTTCCCCGTAACTAATACGAAGAAAACACCACTAATCAAAATTTATACCTTTGTGTGTCAGAAATTTCTTCCGGTGTCCCACCATAGACGAGTACCGCAATTATCGGCTCCACCCAAAGCATTTACCAGTTGGGTATATTGTTCCGGGTTGGTTGTTTTGATACCTACGAAGAAGTTTAGTCGGCGTGGCCCGATGCCGGTGTCTACTGTACCTTCACTCTGATTGACCAAAACAGGGAATAATTTTGGATAACCAGTGCGGCGTTGTTCTGCCCAGGCTTCTCCTCCTTCCGGATACATGGCCAGCCATTTTTGTGTAATGATACGACCCAGTTTATCTTCGTTGCTGGCAGCATCGTCCCATTTAGGGGTCAGCGTATTGACGGCTTTCACATTGTTCTCCGCTTTGAAAGCATCTATGTAGTCAGCGGGTTTCTTCTCGCTTTCCAGGTAAGTTTCTGCTCCTGCAGCACCCCATTGGGCAAATGATGCTTTTACACCTCTCTCATAACAATCTTTGACGGACTCATTACTCCATCCCCTCAAAGCTGCTTCGGCACGCAGGAACCATATTTCGGCAGAAGTCATCAGTATGGCATCACTCTGCTGGGTGATAGTACTTTTTGAATGTCCGTTATAGTTTTTGTGATTGAAGCCCGTACCTTGGCGGATACCTTTGTAAGTGCCCTTGTAATTGATAATGCTTGTTGCGTCGGAACCGGCTGCTTTATTAAAGTATTTTTCCAGACGGGGATCTTCATAGCCTACTAACAAGGACTCCATATTGGCGTTCATAAACACCTCGCCCCATCCAATATTGATTTCTCCGAAAGGATTGGTATAGCCCGACGCTGTCGATACGGCTACCACCTCATCATTTCCTTCCAGCAATCCTTCTTTGTCTGTAAGGGATTTTTGCGCCTCTGCAAGAGCCAGTTTAGAGTCTGCCATAGCGATGCGGACAGCCAGGCGCAAACGGAGAGAGTTCGCGAACCGGATCCACTCACTGAAAGTGCGTTTCCCCTGAGGCATCAGGATATCGAATTTAGCAAAACTCTCTATCTCCGGATTGGCTTTTTGATATTCACGTATCTTTGCGATACCTTCGTCCAGATCGTTGAAGAAAGCTTTGTAGGCTTCCGGTTGCGTATCGGGAGTAGAACCTGTTTTCGATCCGAACTGAGTATAAACGATCGGACCATACAAGTCGGACAAACGGTGCATCAGTTCCACCTTCAATATCTTGGTGATGCCATAGAATCCTATATTGTCTTTTTCGTTGATTGTCTCAGACTTCTGGACTTCCGGCATGATGTATCCGTAGGTGTTATCCCATGTGGAGCCGTTCCATCCGTCCATCATATAATAGGTGCTGTTGTTCTTCCCTTCGTTGAAAGGGTTAAAGTCGTGTACGTATCCCGAGAATAAATCTGCTCCCAGATTTTGCATGGTCTGGAAAGGCCAGTTCTTACCGCTTCCCCAGTCGTAATTAAAGTAGATTCCTTGCTGGATAATGCCCAGTGGAATACCATAATAGTTGAAATCCTGTTTCTTGCTATCGTTATCGAATCCCGCTTCGTTGGTATTGAATGATTCGAAAGAATCGGTACAGGCTGAAAATCCGATCAGTCCTCCTAAGAGTATACTTGCTATATATTTGATATTGTTTTTCATGATGAATCTCTTTTAGAATGTGAACTTAATATTGAAACCTAAGCTGCGGGTAGTCGGCATGCCGAATACGTCAATACCCTGATTATCGTTACCTGTTGAAAGAACAGCATCCGGGTCGAACGGAGCTTTCTTGGAGATAAAGAACAGGTTGCGTGCTACGAATGACAACTGGACATCTTTGAAAGCACCGCCGGCTTTGGCCAACCAGCTTTGAGGAAGTGAGTAGCCTAATGAAAGTTCACGGAGGCGGATGTTGGTGGCATCGTACATATAGTATTCCGTACATCCGTCACGTCCGCTGACTGCGGTATAGAACTTTTGCGGTTTCACTTGAGTCCCATCGACATTGACATAACCTGCATCACGGGCTTTTCCACTGTTCAGGCTGACACCTCTTTGGTCAAGTTCGGCCTGAGTCTGTGAAAGTACATCGCCACCGAAACGTCCGTCAATCAGGAAGTAGAGTGAGAAACCTTTGTAAGTGAAAGTATTGCTCCATCCCAGCATAAAGTCCGGATTACAGTTCCCTACTTTTTCTGTATTGCCGCCACCGATAACGTTTGGAATCTTGTCACCGTCTGCGTCTGTAGTGAACACCACTTTGCCATTCTTGTCACGCTCGAATGCCTTGCCATAAATATCACCGAATGAACCACCTTCTACCAGGCGCATGGAGTAGGAGGAAGAGAAACTTTCGTCACCATAAACAAATGTTTTCAGGTCCGGATGAAGCTTGATAATCTTGTTTTTGTTGGTAGAGAAGTTAAATTGAGTCTTCCAACGGAAAGCGTCATTCATTACCGGAGTAGCTCCTAAAGTGATTTCTATACCTTCGTTCTGAATGTTACCGGCATTTACCATGTAGTATTTATACTCGGCACCTGCCGATGAAGGCAATGTAAATAACTGATTCTTGGTGTTGGTACGATAATAGGTGAAGTCAAAATCCAGTCGGTAGTTGAAGAATTTCCATTCGGTACCGATTTCATAGGAAGTACTCATCTCGGGTTTCAGATCATTGAAAGGAGCTTTAGAGTAAGTAACGATGGCACCACCTGCACCGATGATATCATTACTGCCCGGAATCGTGTTGCTGATGAACAACGGGAGATCGTTACCAACTTTGGACCATGAACCTCTGATCTTTCCGAAAGAAATCCATTCGGGGAGTTTCACTGTATTGTTCAGCACCCATGACAGACCTACCGAGGGGTAGAAGAAACTGCTATGTTTGGTATAGGCCAATGTAGACGACCAGTCGTTGCGTGCGGTGACATCCAGATACAGGCTTTCTTTCCAACCTAACTGGGCAGTGCCGAACAGAGACTGTAATACTCTCTTTTGATTGATTTGTTCGTCGATATAAGCAGCCTGTGTCATTTTGATATTGGCTACGGTGAAGACGTTGGGGTAGTACAGTGAAGCTGTTTTGGAGTCCAGTCTCAAAGAATTGACATTCGTACTGTTAATGCTGCCGCCGATCGCGCCATTCAATGAGAAGTCATTCCATTTTTTGTTTATCATAGCCATGACATCACCGTAATACAATGTTTCAGTATGGTTCAAGTCAATATAACGTCCGTTTTGTCCTGATAGGGCAGGAGCAGTAGAAGCGTACATACGTTGTTGATACTGATCGTGTGTGTAATCGGCAGTACCACGAGCCTGGATATTCAGCCAGTCAGTGATTTTCACGTTGGCGGTCAGTGAAGCGATGGCGCGTGTACGTTTATCGTTGCTGTTGATGCGGTTGGTGATCCAGTAAGGATTCTGTTCCATATCCTGATAAGAAGTATACCAGTTCTGTACATTCATATTACGTGCCGGGTCAAACACTTCGAAGTTGTTTTTATATTCGGATAAGTCTTCACCTCTCGGGAAACCGTAGAGTCCCACCAGCGGATTCATATAATAGCCACCGGAAGTCGGACGATTTTTGATTGTTTGTGTCATCAGGTTGACATTGGCATCCAGCTTTAGGTAGTCGTTAAAGAAATTGGCTGTTTCGCGGAAATTCAGATTGTGCTTCTGCATTTTGTTTTTCTCGACTATACCTTTGGCAGTGGTATTAGCATAAGAGAAGTAAGTTTGCATCTTTTCACTGCCGTTCATAAAGGATACGGAATTGATAGCTGTTACACCATTCTGGAAGAAATTATCTGCATTGTCATAATCTTTTAGAGTTGCCTTTTTCCCCCAACCGTTTTTTGCTTCGGGATCCATGGCATAACTGTTTTGGAATTCGGGCAGGCAGATGGCATGGTCTACAGTCAAGTTAGAAGAGAATGTAATCTTCTGGATACCGGCTTTACCCTTCTTGGTAGTAATCAGGATGACACCATTGGCAGCTTGTGAGCCGTAGAGGGCTGCTGCGGAAGCTCCTTTCAGGATACTCATGCTTTCGATATCATCCGGGTTCAGGTTGGAGATACCGTCACCGCCATCACGGTTACCTGCATCGGCAGTACCACCGATGGCTGTGGAAGCCTGTTCGTTGCTGCTATTCAGCATCGGTACACCGTCAATCACATAAAGGGGTTGGTTGTTTCCGCTGATAGAGCGGCTGCCACGAATAGACACTTTGGCTGAGCCGCCCAGTCCGGATGAACTTTTGGTGATTTGTACACCCGCTGTTTTACCGGCAAGGGCATTAATCATATTCGGATCTTTGGCACGGGTCAGTTCATCGCCACCTACTTGTTGTGTTGAGTAGGTCAAGGAGGCTTCTTTTTTCTTGATACCCATGGCGGTTACGACTACCTGTTCCAGTGCCATGGCTTCTTCCTGTAGCTTTATGCTGAGGCTTTGCCGTCCGTTTACCTGTATGTTTTGTGGCTGATAACCGACATAGGTAATTACAAGGATAGAGTTGCTGGGTACATTAAGGCTGAAGTTGCCTTCCATGTCGGTGATGCAACCGTTTGTGGTACCTTTCTCCAATACATTGGCACCGATGATGGGATCGCCATTCTGGTCAGTAACTACTCCTTTTACGGTTACTCTGTCCTGCTGGGCTGTTGAGGCGTTATCGTTGTTTTTGGTCAGAACAATGTTGTGCCCTTCCATTACATATTTAATGTTGGTACCTTTAAATGCCTCGTCGAGAACTTCGGATACGGCTTTGTTGTCGGCCTGTACGTTTACTGTACGTCTGGTATCTACATTCTTTTTATTATAGACAAACAGATATTCCGTCTGAGATTCAATCTTCGATAGTAATTCGCTTACTTTCAGGCTTGAACGTGGTATGCTTATTTTAGCATTTTGAGAGTATCCATTCTCACTGTAAGCTTGGAGTGCTACGAAAAAGAGAAGGAATAATGTGATCTTCATGGTTAACAATATTTGTTTTGAAACAAAATTTTTTGGGCATAAATGCCTTGGCAAAGAAATTTTTCTCATATCTTTGTAACGTGTTAAGTTAATAAATTGATTAAGGTCGATTTTTGACTGTTTCGAATCGGAAAGTATGGGGGTACTTTCCGATTCTCTTTTTTGAGAATAATGGACTTTCTTTTCTACTTTTTCATGCGTATCTGGTTTTTAATGGTTTGTACTAATTTAAGGTTTATATTGAGCTCTTTCCTTATTTCTATTCAATGATGATACTGTCTTTTTCTTCATTGATGCGATATGTGAACTTATGATCCTTCTGAATGACTTTCAGAATATGCTCTATGCCATCCTGCTCTTTAAACTTACCTGTACAGCGGTAGTTCAGTATTTTCAGATTTCTTACGCTTATGTTCACATTGTAATATTTTTCCAGTTTGTTGAGCAGGCTGTTAAGCGGTGCGTCATCAAAACAGTATAATCCTTCTTTCCATCTCAGATAATCGTACGAAGGTAAAGTAGTCTTCTTGTACTTTCCGTTGTATGATCCGAAGAACTCGTCTTTGGTCAGTCGGGTGATCACTTGATCACTTCCTACCGGATAGATGTCGACAATACCTTCAATCAAGGTCGTTTCAAATTCGTTACTGCCTTTGTAGGCACAAACGTTGAAATGGGTTCCTACCACTTTTACCCGGTTTATTTCCGTGTTGACAAAAAATGGTATCTTTTTGTTTTTGGCTACTTCAAAATAAGCTTCTCCGTCCAGCTCTACGTTTCTTTCTTGGCGTCCGAAGTTGGATGCATAAGTCAAAGTAGACTTTGAGTTCAACCATACTTTTGTTCCATCTGCCAGTGTGATCTGTGCACGTTGTCCTGCAGGAACAGTTATGGTTTGCCGGTGGGCTGATTTTTCATATTGGTAATTCTTAAACAAGAACCCACAACTGACAGCTACGATGAGTACGGCAGCAATACGTGCACTCCACTTCAACATCGGGAGAATCCGGTTTTTTTTGTCTCTCCGGCTTATTTGTTTTTCATCCGTGAACAGAGCTATGTCGTATAGCATCCGTTCTTTTTGAAATGCTTTCCGGTTTTCGGGAGATGCATCCACCCAGTTTAGAATTAGTTTTTCTTCTTCTTCGGAGGCAGTTCCTTTAAAATACTTGTATAGTAGTTCCTGTTCCATAAAATGTTTTTAGTTTATATATTATCGGAGGCCTTATTTCCTCTTTCTGTATATATAACAGGATACTCCCGGACAACCCTAAAGGAAAATGAAGTTTTTTTTAGAAAAGTAGGGAAATAAGATAATCTTTGAGCTCAAGCCGCAATAATTTTAGCGCTTTAGTGATATGGAACTCTACACTTTTGATGGAAATGCCAAGTTGTTCGGCTATCTTTTTATTGGGAGCATTGTGATAACGGCTTAATATAAAGATGTGACGGCTTTGTTCCGGTAGCTGTTCAAGTGTTTTATATACAATGCGTTGTATTTCGGTGTCGAAGATCGATTCGGGTTCACAAGCTTCCAAAGTAGCAATGCGGAGGTCGAGTTCCCGCTGTTTGTGTGTGTTGATGGCTTCTTCGGCCCGCATACGTACCTGTTCGTGCTCAAGGTAGTTAAGAGATTTATTCTTGATGATAGTGAGCAATAATGCGTGGAGATTAGAATCCTTTTCCCATTTTTCACGGTTTTCCCACAGGCTAATCATTGCTTCCATCAGGATGTCTTCAGCTGCGGCTTTATTCCGGGTATATGAGTAAGCAAACGACAGAAACCTCTCCTGGTTTTCTTGGAAGAACCGACTGAATAGGTCCATGGTATGAAGACTGTTGTTGCTTGACATGAATAGATTTTAAAGGTTCGTTGGATTTTGTTATGACAAAGCAACATAAACTTTTTGGAATATCAAAATAAAAGAATGACTTTTATACTGATTGCCGGTTAAAAAATAACCTGGCTATAAATAATAGCCAGGTTATCAATCTGTCAGTAAGGACAGGAATTATTTATTTTTTTTCCGGACGGGGTAACAAAACTTTTCTTGAAAGTTTGAACTTACCTGTCTTCGGGTCAATGTCGATCAATTTCACTTCGATCTCGTCACCTTCTTTGATGCCGGCTTCTTCTACAGTTTCAAGGCGTTTCCAGTCAATTTCTGAGATATGGAGTAGACCGTCTTTTCCCGGAAGGAATTCAACGAATGCACCATAAGGCATGATTGAGCGTACCTTACCTTTGTATACTTCACCTATTTCGGGAACGGCAACAATGCCTTTGATCAGGCGGATTGCATCATCGATTGATTTCTTGTTGGTTCCGGAAATCTCGATGCGACCCACATTGTCGATCTCTTCGATAGTGATTGTAGCACCTGTCTCTTCCTGCATGCCTTGAATGATTTTTCCACCCGGGCCGATTACAGCACCGATAAATTCTTTAGGAATAGTCATTGTTTCGATACGAGGAGCATGATCTTTCAGTTCGGTACGCGGTTCAGAAATAGTTTCTTCTATTTTGCCAAGTATGTGCATACGTCCTTCTTTTGCCTGATTCAAGGCACGTTCCAGGATTTCGTAAGACAGACCGTCTACTTTGATATCCATCTGGGTAGCTGTAATACCGTCTTTGGTACCTGTCACTTTGAAGTCCATATCACCCAAGTGGTCTTCATCACCGAGGATATCAGATAATACGGCATATTTTTCTTCGCCTGCATTCTTAATCAATCCCATAGCGATACCCGATACCGGTTTCTTAATCTTCACACCGGCATCCATCAGGGCCAGAGTTCCGGCGCATACAGTAGCCATGGATGAAGAACCGTTTGATTCAAGGATGTCTGAAACAACGCGTACTACATATGGGTAATCTTCCGGAATCATTCTCTTCAGTGCTCTATGTGCCAAGTTGCCGTGCCCAATTTCACGACGGCCTACGCCACGTTGAGCTTTTGCTTCACCTGTTGAGAAGGGAGGAAAGTTATAGTGTAATAAAAAGCGTTCTTTTCCGTGGGCCAAAACGTCATCGATAATTTTTTCATCCAGCTTGGTACCCAAAGTGACTGAAGTCAATGACTGAGTCTCACCACGGGTAAAGATGGCTGATCCGTGAGGTCCGGGCAGGTAGCCGACTTCACACCAGATAGGGCGAATTTCAGTAGTCTTACGTCCATCCAAACGTTTTCCTTCATCGAGGATACAACGACGCATGGCCTCTTTTTCTACGTCATGGTAATAACGATCAATCAGTGCGCCTTTTTCTTCCAGCTCTTCTTCGGAGAACTGAGCTTTGAATTCGTCACGGATAGCGTCGAAAGCATCCTGACGTTCATGTTTGTTTCTGTTTCCGGAAGCTGCGATGGCATACGATTTATCGTAGCAGGCATCGTGAACGGCTTTGCGGAGTTCTTCGTCGTTTTCTTCGTGACAATATTCACGTTTTACGGTTTTACCAACCATTTCAGTCAGTTCCATCTGCGCTTTGCAATGTACTTTGATAGCTTCGTGAGCTACTTTCATTGCTTCCAGCAATTCGGCTTCCGATACTTCACTCATTTCACCTTCTACCATCATGATGTTTTCATAAGTAGCGGCAACCATGATGTCCATATCAGCTTTTTCAAGCTGGTCGAAAGTCGGGTTGATAACGAACTTGCCATCAATACGTGCAACACGTACTTCTGAAATAGGTCCGTTGAAAGGAATATCTGAAACAGCAAGTGCTGCTGAAGCAGCAAGTCCAGCCAATGCGTCAGGCATATCAACACCGTCTGCTGAGAAAAGGATAATGTTTACGTAAACTTCTGCGTGGAAATTATCGGGGAATAAAGGACGGAGAGCACGGTCTACTAAGCGGCAGGTAAGGATCTCATAATCAGATGCTCTTCCTTCTCTTTTTGTAAAGCCACCGGGGAAGCGGCCGAATGCTGCAAATTTTTCTTTGTACTCTACCTGAAGCGGCATGAAATCTGTTCCGGGAACTGCATCTTTAGCGGCACAAACAGTAGCTAACAACATGGTGTTACCCATGCGAAGCATCACAGAGCCATCTGCCTGTTTTGCCAGCTTTCCCGTTTCGAGTGTGATGGTTCTGCCATCTCCCAACTCGATCGTCTTAACAATTGGGTTAATCATAAAAATTGTTTTATCTAATATCTTTCTTTCAAAATTCCCGCAAAGATATACATTTATTGCACTAATATCGTGAAAATGAGATAAAAAGTTAGCAGGAATTTGATTTTTTTCAATTTTGGAACGAAGAACGCGGCAAAATGCTTTGACTAATCTTGAAAAGAAGTATATTTGCAGCTTGAAAAATAACACGCATATTATGAAAAAAGTAACGTTAGTAGCTCTTGTGGCTCTTGCTTTAAGTTCTTGTAATTCTGACCCTAAATTTAATGTAAAGGGAGATGTTTCGGGAGCAGATGGAAAAATGCTTTATCTGGAAGCTTCCGGACTTGAAGGAATTGTGCCTTTGGATTCTATAAAATTGAAAGGAGACGGTTCATTCAGTTTTAAACAATTGCGTCCCGAATCTCCTGAGTTTTATCGTTTACGGGTTGAAGATAAAGTAATTAATTTCTCGGTTGACTCAACAGAAACTGTTAGCATTCAAGCACCTTATACAGATTTCTCTACTGCTTATACAGTGGAAGGGTCGGAGAACTCTGCAAAAATTAAAGAGCTGACTCTGAAACAGGTTCGTCTGCAAAAAGATGTAGATGCGTTGGTAAAGGCTGCACAGGCTCATCAATTGGGTAACGATGTTTTTGAAGACAGCTTGGCCGTACTACTGAAAAATTATAAAGATGATGTGAAAATCAATTATATCTTTGCGGCACCCAATACTGCTTCTGCTTATTTTGCACTATTTCAGAAATTAAACAATTATATGATCTTTGATCCGTTGAATAATAAGGATGATATTAAATGTTTTGGTGCAGTGGCTACCAGTCTGAACAATACTTATCCACACGCGGTGCGTTCAAAGAATCTATATAATATAGTGATAAAAGGTATGAAGAATACCCGTACTCCACAACAGAAGACCATTGAGATACCGGAAGAAAAAATTGCTGAAACCGGTGTGATTGATATTGCTTTGAGAGATATGAAAGGTAATATCCGTAAGCTGACTGACTTGAAGGGTAAAGTGGTTCTGCTTGATTTTACTGTTTATCAAAGTGCGGTGGCAGCTCCTCATAACTTGATGCTGCGTGATTTATACAATAAGTATGCAAGTCAGGGTTTGGAGATTTATCAGGTTTCATTGGATGCCGACGAGCATTTTTGGAAAACATCAGCTGATAATCTGCCTTGGGTATGCGTGCGCGATGAGAATGGAATTTACTCAACCAATGCAGCTTTGTATGGCGTACAGAACCTGCCGGCTTTCTTCCTGATCAACCGAAACAATGAACTGAGGGCCCGTGGGGAGACGGTGAAAGATCTGGAAGGTACTATCAAGTCTATGCTTTAAGTTGTTATAAATTAGAAGATTTCGTTTAAATATGTTACATAGCATTGCTTTTTGCTTGACACATGTCATTTAAAAGGTTATCTTTGCGAAGAAATCATTGAAAAGAGGGTTCCAGCATGACTCATGTTGGAATTCTTTTTTGTTTTATATGACCGTTAAAAATAAAAGGAGGAAAACATCATGGCTTATATGTCAGAAGAAGGTTACAAGAAATTGATGGCGGAACTTAAAGAACTGGAAACAGTGGAACGCCCCAAAATTTCTGCGGCTATAGCTGAGGCGCGCGATAAAGGTGATTTATCGGAGAACGCCGAATACGATGCTGCGAAAGAAGCTCAGGGTATGCTTGAAATGAAAATCAACAAACTCAAAGCTGTTATAGCAGATGCTAAGATTATTGATGAATCGAAACTGAAAACAGATTCAGTACAGATTCTGAATAAAGTAGAATTGAAGAATACCAAGAATGGTATGAAAATGACTTATACCATCGTTTCAGAAAGCGAGGCAAATCTGAAAGAAGGAAAGATTTCCGTTAGCACACCGATTGCTCAGGGATTACTTGGCAAAAAGGTAGGTGATGTTGCTGAGATCCAAGTTCCACAGGGTAAAATCAGTCTTGAAGTAGTAAACATTTCGTTTTAACATGAGGGCAGGTCCATATTCGGGCTTGCCCTATTTTATATATTAGGATTATGGCAACAATATTCAGTAGAATCATAGCGGGTGAAATTCCATGCTATAAGGTAGCTGAAAACGAAAAGTTTTTTGCTTTCCTTGATATCAATCCGTTGGTGAAGGGACATACTTTGGTTGTTCCTAAACAGGAAGTTGATTATATCTTTGATTTGAGTGATGAAGATCTGGCTGCAATGCACGTTTTTGCAAAAAAAATAGCCCGTGCTATTGAAAAAGCTTTTCCTTGTAAAAAAGTGGGTGAAGCAGTGATCGGACTTGAGGTTCCACATGCTCATATTCATTTGATTCCTATTCAAAAAGAATCGGATATGCTTTTCTCTAATCCAAAATTGAAACTGGCGGACGACGAGTTTATTTCTATTGCCAAAGCTATTAGTTCTGCTTACGAAACAGCCAAATAAAATTCTTCCTTCATTAAATAATAGTAAAGGGGCTGAACGGCAACGTTCAGCCCCTTTTTCTTATTAACTTCGTGGCACTTATAAAGTTAATTTCCTAAGTATACGAAGTTAACTTCTTAGCTCTAATAAGTTAACTTCGTATACTTAGGAAATTAACTTCGTACAGTACTAAATATAATCTTCTCCTAATTTCATTTGTGCATCATTCACATACTTGCGTATGGCATGTTCTTCGTCCTTTTTGCAGATCAGTAATACATTATCTGATTCGGCTACCAAGAACCCTTCCAGACCTTCTATCACTGCAAGTTTACCTTTGGGTAATACAACGATATTGTCATTGCTGTTGTAAATCAATGAGTCACATTTTAGAGTTACATTTCTTTGTTCATCTTTAGGTGATAAATCATATAGTGATCCCCAGGTTCCAAGGTCTGACCATCCGAAGTCTCCTAAAGAAACATATACATTATCAGCCTTTTCCATAATTCCGAAGTCTATCGAAACGTTAGGGCACGCCGGGAAGTTTTCTTCGATAAAGTCTTTTTCTTCAGGTGTACCATAGATCTCTCTTCCGGGAGACAGTTTAGATGCTAATTCTGGTAGAAGAGTTTCTCCTGCTTTAATGATTGTATTGACATTCCACATGAAGAGGCCTGAATTCCAATAGAACTCTCCACTTTCAACAAAAACCTTAGCAAGTTCCAGTTCCGGTTTTTCTGTAAATGTCTTTACTTTGTAGAAGTTGTCTCCTTCCTGCTCTGCTATTTGGATATATCCGTATCCGGTTTCCGGACGATTGGGCTTTATACCTAAAGTGAGAAGTTTATCAGATTTTGATACAAAGTCCAGTCCTTTCTCTATAGCGGCTAAAAATTCTCCCTCTTTTAAGATCAGATGATCGGAAGGGGCAACTACGATGTTGGCATTTGGATTTAAGGCACGTATATGATAAGATGCCCATGCAATGCACGGAGCCGTATTTCTTCTTGCCGGTTCCAGCAAGATCTGTTTTGAGTCTAATTCTGGAAGTTGTTCTTTTATCAAGTCTGCGTATATCGCATTGGTTACGATAAGTATGTTCTCCGTAGGAATAATTTTGTTGAATCGGTCGAAAGTCTGTTGCAACAGTGAACGACCTGTTCCAAAGAAATCCAGAAACTGTTTAGGCATTGTCTTGCGGCTAAACGGCCAGAAACGACTGCCGATACCTCCGCCCATAATGACACAATAATTATCTTTGCTTGTCATGATATTGACTGTTTTAAATGTTTCTGCTAAAATACGGTTTATTCTCTGAAAATAGAAGCGTTTATGCGATCTTTTATTCTTTTTTTCTCCTTTTTTTTATAAAACTCTTGCAAGTTCAAAAAAAAGCCGTATCTTTGCACCGCATTTGAAACCAATGCCCAGATGGCGGAATCGGTAGACGCGCTGGTCTCAAACACCAGTGGATTCACTTCCATCCCGGTTCGACCCCGGGTCTGGGTACGAATAAACCCTGATAATCACCTGATTATCAGGGTTTTCTGCTTTTATAGGGCGTACTAAATGTGTACTGAATGACGAATACAAAGAAAAGGTGTACTTTAATAGTTTTCTTCCCCATATCTTTATAATTTCTTAACGCTTATCCTATCTTTTCTACCTTATTATTGCCGATGTTTTCGGGAAAAGTGAGATTCTTACCTTATATTTGTAGTAAGAACGTTTAAAGGCGCACGATTATGGAAAATCATATGGAAAACAATTTCAGAGAAATACAGAAGATATTAGATAGTTGTATAGCTCATGACTATAAAACTAAAGTAGATGCACTATTTTTAAAACGTGAATATTTGACGCAAGCCCAGCTAAAGGATTATTTGCGACAAGAAATTTTCCGTGTGACTGAAAATATTGTAGCCATCCAACAAAAATACCGTGTCGTGCGTAACATTGTATTGGATATGGATATTCCCGATTTTTTGTGGGAAAGTGGTTATTTTGAGGACTTGAATTCTGATGAAAGAAAAAAGTATATCGGTTTCCGCTGCTCTGATTTTGATATGGATGCATATTTGCATGAACCGTCCTGTTATGATGGGCGGCTTCCTTATTTGTCCATTATCGTTAATCTTGTCGTGCTTTCCAAGTATTTGTGTCATCTTCAAGAACAGGAAAGCAATTACTATACAGATGCGGTTGCCATCCAAGAACAAGCCTTGCCAAAAGAGAAAGAAGCGAGTACGGAAAATAAACCAGTTAAGATTGTAGGTAAAAGTAATCCTTTTAAATCCGTACTTACCCAAAAGGAAATCAGTCTGCTTACCGACTGTATCAATGAAGCTCATGTTTTTACTACCACTATAAATGCAAGAATACTTACCGATTTTTTCAACTGTAAACTTGACGGGGTTCTAAAAGTTAATAATACACGTTTGTTTACCTATCTTATGATGCAGCTTGGCTGCTATAATTACATTGTTTATGAATGGCAGTCTGTCATAGCAAATAACAAGCTGATATTAGGAAAGATAAAAGGAGAACCACTTACACGTACTGACTTATCCAGTGCGACAGACCAAGCAAAAAACATCTATCCGAAAGGATATGAAATCATAGACAAGTACATCAAACAACTGAAAAAAGGTTGAGCATAGATTGAACGCTCAAACAAAGGTCAATTAGACTTCATTTTCAAGCTCTTAACTTTGCCCCCGTTAACAAAAAAACGAGGGTGCGCACCTTCATATTGTTTCACCTAAATTCCTAAACAATATGGAAAGAGATTTAGAGTTAAGAGTTTCCGAACTCGAAAAGATGTTGTTCCTTTCAAAGAACGTGCTTAGCTTCGATGAAGCGAGTAAGTTCTTGAACCTTTCAAAAAGTTACCTGTACAAGTTGACTTCGGGTAACTTGATACCCCATTACAAGCCGCAGGGCAAAATGCTTTATTTTGAGAAAGCGGAATTGGAAGCATGGTTACGTCAGAACCCGGTCAAGACGCAGGCGCAGATAGAGCAGGAAGCGCAGAAGTATATCCTTAATCGTCCTCTAAAGAAATAACGGCTATGGAAAATAGAAAAGCGACAGAAGCCGGGCAGGGTGTTACCATGCAGAAAGAGGATTTCGCAGCCCTTTGGAAAACCATTCATCTAAAGGTAACGGACACTTACGAAGTGCCGCCCGAAATGCTCTGGGTGAACGGCTCTACCATTGGCACGCTGGGTAATTTCAGCGCATCCACGGGTAAAGCCAAGAGCAAAAAGACATTCAACATTTCCGCTATCGTTGCGGCAGCGTTGAAGAATGACGAGGTACTGAAGTATTCGGCATACCTGCCACCGAACAAGCGGAAAATCCTCTATGTAGATACCGAGCAGAGCAAATACCATTGCCACAAGGTCATGGAGCGTATTTTGCGGCTTGCCGGACTGCCTACCGACAAGGACAGGGACGATTTTGTTTTTATCGTGCTAAGGGAGCAGACACCCGACAAGCGGAAACAGATTATCGGCTATATGCTTGAAAATATGCCCGATGTGGGGTTGCTCATCATTGACGGAATCCGTGACTTGATGTACGACATCAACAGCCCCAGCGAATCAACCGACCTAATCAACCTCTTGATGCGCTGGTCAAGCGGATATAACCTGCATATCCATACCGTGCTGCATTTGAACAAGGGGGATGACAACACAAGGGGACATATCGGTACGGAACTGAACAACAAGGCTGAAACCGTCCTGCAAATCACGAAAAGCCAGCAGGACGGCAACATAAGCGAGGTAAAGGCGATGCACATACGTGACCGGGAATTTGACCCGTTCGCATTCCGTATCAATGACAACGCTTTACCCGAAATCGTGGATGATTATGTATTCCAACAACCTAAGCAGGACAGGAATTTTCCGCTTACGGAACTGACTGAACAGCAACACCGGGAAGCGTTGGAGAACGGTTTCGGCAAGCAGGTGGTACAGGGCTATTCCAATGTCATAGCGGCATTGAAACAGGGTTATGCGAGTATCGGTTACGAGCGTGGACGCAATGTTCTTGTGTCGCTTAACAAGTTTCTTGTGAACAAGCGCATGATTGTGAAAGAGGGCAAGGGCTACCGCTATAATCCCGATTTCCATTATTAAAAATCAGTTTGGTTTAGTCCGGGTGTATATACAAGAGGAATGGACTTACTATTTCTCTGTATCGGAACAGGCAGGTTTAGTATGGTACGG
This sequence comes from Bacteroides fragilis, assembly GCF_019583405.1. GTDB lineage: Bacteria > Bacteroidota > Bacteroidia > Bacteroidales > Bacteroidaceae > Bacteroides > Bacteroides fragilis_B. The sequence continues at coordinate 15,965 of NZ_SZUU01000010.1, forward strand.
GTATATATATAACGGACTAAACAGGACTGGCGCACTTTTCAACTATTTTTTAATCCCCAAAAAAGAAAATGTTATGAATATCGAAGATGTGAAACAAATACCCATCGCAGACTATCTGCACAGTTTAGGCTATTCTCCTGTCAAGCAGCAGGGCAACGGCTTATGGTATAAATCACCGTTAAGGGAGGAACACGAACCGTCTTTCAAGGTGAACACTGACCGCAACCTTTGGTATGACTTTGGCGCAGGCAAGGGCGGCAGCATCATTGCACTGGCAAAGGAACTCTATTGCTCCGACAGCCTGCCATACCTTTTAAACCGGATAGCGGAACAGACACCGCACGTCCGCCCGGTCAGTTTTTCTTTTCCCCAGCGTAGGGCAGAACCGAGTTTCCAACATTTGGAAGTCCGTGACCTTACCCATCCGGCATTGCTCCGTTACTTGCAGGGACGGGGTATCAATGTCGAACTGGCAAAAAGAGAATGTAAGGAACTCCATTTTACCAATAACGGCAGACCGTTCTTTGCTATCGGTTTCCCGAACATGGCAGGAGGTTACGAGGTTCGCAATTCCTTTTTTAAGGGCTGCATCGCCCCGAAAGACATCACCCATATACGGCAGCAGGGAGAGCCGAGAGAGAAGTGTTTGGTATTCGAGGGTTTTATGGACTATCTTTCTTTCCTCACGCTCCGGATGAAGAACTGCCCGACCATGCCTGACCTTGACAGGCAGGATTATGTCATACTCAACTCTACTGTCAATGTGCCGAAAGCCATTGACGTGCTGTACCCGTATGAACGCATCCACTGTATGCTTGACAATGACAAGGCAGGATATGAAGCGACACGGGCTATCGAATTGGAATACTCCTACCGTGTGCGTGACTTCTCGGACAATTACAGGGGGTATTCGGACTTGAACGATTATCTGTGCGGCAGGAAGCAGGAACAGAAGAACAGCATCAGCCAAGCGCAGGAGATAAAGCAGGAAACCGGACAACATGCCGCCCCAAGACAGAAAAGGGGCAGGGGCATTTAGTCCGGCAGGATTACCAGCGGCAGGCGGTTTAAATTGGAGAGCAAGGTTATGTTTCGGTAAACCGAAACTACCTTGCTTTGCTTGACAGCAAAGAAAATTTCTCCCGTTGGTCGCAATTTTTAAGATACCATTTAAATGTAAAAACCTATGACGAATATAAAGGATAAGCCGGGGGGACGTCCGGCAAAGAAACGGATAGAGAAGCAGCAACGGGTAGTCAGCACGAAACTGACCGAGTTGCAGTATTACGCCATCAGGAAGCGAGCCGGGGAAGCCGGGTTGCGTGTCAGTGAGTATGTCCGGCAGGCGGTTGTTTCGGCAGAGGTCATACCCCGGCTGAACAGGCAGGATGCGGACACCATTCGCAAACTGGCAGGGGAAGCCAACAACATCAACCAGTTGGCGCACCGGGCGAATGCCGGAGGTTTCGCACTGGTGGTGGAACTGGTGAAACTCAAAAACAGGATTGTCGAAATTATAAACCAGTTGTCGGATGATTGGAAAAATAAAAAAGGGAAGCGGGTTTAAGGGTTGTGTGAACTATGTGCTGGGCAAGGAGCAGGCGGCTTTGCTCCATGCGGACGGGGGTACTGACAGAAAGCCGGGGAGATATAATCCGCAGCTTCTGTATGCAGACCGGGATGAATCCCGACTTAAAAAAGCCAGTCGGACATATTGCGCTAAGCTATTCGGCAGTGGATGCACCCAAATTGACGGACGAGAAAATGATACAGCTTGCGCAAGAGTACATGCGTGAAATGAAAATCACCGATACGCAGTATATCATCGTGCGCCATCAAGACCGGGAACACCCACATGTGCATATCGTATTCAACCGTATTGACAACAACGGCAAGACCATTTCGGACAGGAACGATATGTATCGCAACGAGCAGGTATGCAAGAAGCTGAAAGCCAAACACGGGCTTTATTTTGCTGGTGGAAAAGAACAGGTGAAGCAGCACCGCTTGAAAGAGCCGGACAAATCGAAATACGAGATTTACCACGCTGTAAAGAATGAAATCGGGAAATCCCGAAACTGGCAGCAGTTACAGGAGCGGTTAGCGGAAAAGGGTATTACTATCCGGTTCAAGTACAAGGGACAGGCAAACGAGATACAAGGCGTTTCCTTTTCCAAAGGCGAATACACGTTCAAGGGTTCGGAGATAGACCGCAATTTCAGTTTCTCCAAACTGGATAAAAGTTTTGGGGATGTAGGGCAAACGACAGTCGGAAGCAATAAGCAGACGGTTACCGCACCTGTTCAGAAACCAGTATCAGCACCCGACAAAGCGGATAATTCTTTTATAACAGGTTTAGGTAGTCTGTTTTCCGGTTTGTCAGCCCCGGCTGATGAAATGCCCGATGATTCCTTTTTGAGAAAGAAGAAGAAGAAAAAACAACTAAAGTTATAAGCGTATGGAGGAAAATTTGATTTTAGAGGGGCTTCTCTCAATGGTTACTGAACTGAAAGAGAAGCAGGAAGCACAGGTAACGCCAGCCAGTCGGGAGGAAACTCTCGAAAGGCTGAACGCAATCGAACAGGCATTGTCGGAACTGCACAGTAACCCGGCTATTCCCGAAAAGGATTTGCAGGCTATCCGAAGCCAGCTTGACGAAATAAGGAACAGGATGCAAAGTCAGCAGAAACATATCGAGGACACTAAGAAAATAGTATTGGAAACCTATCGTTGTTTCAAGGTAATGATTGATGCTTTGGGCTCTTGCAAGACGGATAAAGAGGAAGCTACGCCCTTACCGCTCTATCAACGGATTTACAACAAAGTCGCTTCTTGGATTCGTCCGGGATTGTTCCTTTTTTCGGCAGTGCTGGTTATCTGTTCCGTTTCCATATTCTTGAATGTCCGTTTGGCTGAACGTATGCAGCAGTTGCAGGACAACGATATGAAATACCGCTATTTGCTGATGCAAGGACAGGCAGACGGGGAAACTTTTGATATGCTGGAAAACAAGTTCAAGTGGCAACGGGATAACGGTTTTATCCGAAGTCTGACCGATTCAGTGATAGATTTTGAATACCGCAGCCAAAAGCAGGCGGAAGCACTGGAACGTGCAAGGCTACTCAATGAACAAGCTGAACAGTTGAGAAAGGAAGTTGATAAGCTAAGTAAACCATAAGCGTACAAAACCGGAGCGATGAATAACATTCATTGCTTCGGCTGGTTATATTTAGTCTAACTTAGAAAAATATTTAGGGCGAAAAGAAAAAAATCATTTATTACGAATTTAAATCCAAAAATTCTTATTTTTGCATAGACTTTGAGTTTTTGAAGTCTATAAATGTTATATATTAAAGCGTTAGCTTTTATTCTTGCTTCTGAAATTTGGCGATTTTAAGTACTGCAATGAATTTAAGTGAACGCCTGCGCTATAGCGTGGGCTTTCCTTATTTGCAGTACAGGCTCGCCAAAGCCTCAGAAGCGTAGGGAATGTTCCACGCTTTATTATTTTTGAGGTATATACTGATAGAAAATATGAGAATGCTTATGAAGTACGTGTTGTTTTTAATTTTTTTTGTGGTTACTCTAGTTGCAAACGCACAAGTACAAACAAATATTACAGATATGAATTCTTTATTTAATTCATATTCTAGTTTTAAAGCGCTCAATTATGGAAACTCTTTTACGTCAGTAAAGAATATGAAAGTAGCAATAAATGGTACAAAGCTAAATATTTATTATGAGATAAAACCGGGAAGTGTATTAAGGAAATGTTCTGTATCTTTTGATGTTCAGAAATGTCAATTTGAACGATATTTTTCTGATGCACGTAAATTGTCGATTTATTCGAAAACAGGAATAGATTATCTAGAAAATTCATATTGGGAAGATGGAAGAGTATATGGGACTCCTAAAAAGGAAATGTTATCATATTGGTCTTTGGAAACGGGCAATGTAACTTTAACTGATCGTTTAATCAATGGCTTTTTGGCTATTCAAGCAGCGATAAAAGAACAAAAAATAGCTCCTACACCTGTACATCCATTAGATAATGCAGAAATTACTTTAATTGCAGTAAGTTTCACTGAACCTAATTCAAATCATCAACTTGATAAAAATGAAACTGGTTGTATAAAAGTACGTATAAAGAATAATTCTACAAATGATGCGTATGGTATCAAAGTACTTTTAACAGAAATAGGTGCTAGATCTGATAATTTATATTATGATCAGGTTGTAAATGTGGATAAAATTTCATCTTATACAGAAACAGATGTAAATATTCCTATAAAAGCGTCTTCTAATATAGAAAACAAGAAGCATTCTTTTAAGGTTGAGCTGATATATAAGAATTACGTAAAAACTACAAGCTTATCTATTAATTCAGGAGGTACTAATAATGAAAAAGGGCGTAAAGTTATTCAAATGAAGAAAATGGCAGGAGAGACATATTTAATAGCTTGTAAAGTTAATGGTTTGCCCCTTAATTTTATCTTTGATACTGGGGCTTCTTCTGTTACATTATCTAAAAAGGAAGCTGCATTTATGTTAAGTAATGGATATTTATCTACTGATGATATTATTGGGCAAGCATCATTTCAAACAGCTGATGGAAATATAGCTGTGGGAACTATTGTTAAACTGAAGAAAATTGAAATTAGTGGCTTAGTCTTATGTAATGTTAATGCCTCAATTATAAACAATGATAATGCACCTCTTTTATTAGGACAAAGTGCATTAAGTAAATTGGGAAAAATACAAATAGATTATAATAATTCTACATTAACAATTATCAGATAGTATGAAAAAGAGTAATAAATATTTGGCTAAAGTTTTGAAGCGGCTAAGTACTTTGGACTTTTCTAAGTATAAAAAAGGATATTTTAATCAAATAAAAATACTTAATAGAATTCCTTTTGAGGTATTTGATTTAGAACCAACTTCAACTAATTATGTTTATAGAGCTGTAATAAATAATCCAGATTCTCATTATGAGAAAATAAGTAGAATTGCATTCAATCCAAATCCTCAATATATTTCTAGGGCAAATCTTAAAGGGCAGGCTGTTGCATATTATGCTTGTGATTATGATATTGCATTAATAGAAGCTTGTCATGATAAATTAAAAGCGACAAATAAACGGACTTTTGAATTGACTGTATCTAAATGGAAAATTCAAAAAAAAATCTCAGTTCAAATTATCAATAGTAGTTCTTTGGCTCAAAGTGCAGGAACTGATTTAAGTTTGTATTATGAAAGGTGTAGATCAAAACGAAAAGCAATATTGCCTAAAAAAATGTACAGAACATGGTACTTGAAAACTAAATTTATAGCAGAGCAATTTGCTAAAGAAATTTCAAGTGATATGGATTATTATATAACAGCACGATATTCTAATCAAATACTTCATAAGACAGAAATCAAAGGTATTATTTATCCTAGTATTCGTTATTTATACAAAGGATTTAATTACGCTTTATCACCACAATTATTTGAAGATAATAGTTTACAGTTGGAAGAAGTGTCGGAATATAAAGTTGTTTTTGATGAAAGTGATATAACAAAATATCCAATCATAATAAAACAATATTCTACTTGTCGTTTTGATGGAGATAATATTCTGTGGTAATAGTGTGATGGTTAATTAATATAATATTATATAGGATGAAGACATTAAAATTAATTTTAAGTGCGATTGCTATAGGCGTTTGGACACTTGTTTTTCAAAATTTAGGGTTAATACCTAATATTCAAAAAGTTCGGGTTGTGAACGAAGTGGATGCAAATGTAGCAAATACCATAAAAGCAGATGTTTCAGGTTCTGTAAGCATAGACAATACAGTAGATGTGAATATTCATCAAATAAATGGCTATAATCAAGTAACAACAAAAATGGGAACACATTCTGTTTTTCCTTTTGGATATATGTTACCAGTAGATAGTTGGTAAATTAAAAAAGGAATATAAATTAAAGATTGTAGAATTTGGTTTGGTTTATGCTTTTGTCTATATAGCCAAAATGTACTAAACTTATTTTCAAAGATCTCCATATTTACTAGCGAAAAGAGAGATCGATTTCCTCTTTTCGCTAGTTTTGTTTTTTAACATTTTTAGTCTTTAATAGTTTGAGGAGGAAATGAATTTCTTTAACTCTTCCTCACTTGGAAGTTCTATCATGTATTTCTGTACAAAAATATTCGGGTCTAATCCGGCAGTGGCATACTTAACTAATGTATCTCCCTTTTCGGTGCAGAGCAAAATGCCGATAGGCGGATTATCATCCGGCTGCATCATTTCTGCTTTAAAATAGTTAAGATACATATTTAACTGTGAAGCATATTCATGGCGAAACTTGTCTATCTTCAATTCCACAATAACATGACATTTCAAAATACGGTGATAGAACACAAGGTCGGCAAAGAAATAATCTTCATCAATCAAGATGCGTTTTTGCCGGGCTTCAAAGCAGAAGCCATGTCCCATTTCCAATAGGAAGCGTTGCAAGTTGTCAAGAATGGCTTGTTCCAAATCAGTTTCTGTCACCAATGCACGTTCATTCAATCCTAAGAACTCCAAAGTAACAGGGGTGTTGATAACATCTTTAGGTTGTAATAAGGTTGCTTGTTGCTGGACTAAAGCGGAGAGGGCTTCTTTGTTTTTGGATAGTCCGCTACGTTCGTAATATAAAGATGCGATTTGTCGCTCCAACTCCTTTACAGACCAGCAGCCACGAATGGTTTCCATTTCATAGAAAGCACGTTTTACCGGGTTCTCAATTCCCGATATAGTGTTTAAATGGGTGGAAGATAATCTGTTGAATAATCTATCAGCTGGAATCATCCATGTTTCGGTTTGTGGGTATTCTGTTGATAGTTTCCAAACGCCATTTTCAGATTCGGCGGTTGGTGACCGCCGAATTTGAATTTGTGAAGCAATGTGTTGTGTGATAGGCTCTTTTAGTTGTGGATAAACAAGATACAACCGTCTAAATTCCCTGAATCTACGTTCATTCAGACCTTTTGTTTTCAGTCGTTGTTCCAACTTCTTCAACAGTTGTTCACCGTAGGCGGCACGGTCTTCTCCGTTCTGCTCAAATTCTACGATATAGTAACCCATAAGCCAGTTACGGGAAGTGAGGGCAAGGTTTACAGCGTGTGCGGCTTGTGCCTGCAACGTGTTCTGTATCGTGCTGATATGTTTTACTAATGCTTCAAAGTTCATAGTTACAAAGATAAGTCTTTTATGGTTAAAACTTTAGTTCGGGCAAGCTGTTTATTGCTTCCTCTTTCAATTTATCCACTGCACGGGTGTACTTCTCCGTATGCTTCAATCCGCTATGCCCTAAAAGGCTGGCTACAGTTTTGATATTAGCCCCATTGTTCAGAATGTTCACGGCAAACGAATGCCGGGCACAATGCCAGCTTATATGTTTGTCTATCCCGGCTCTCTTTACCCAACGCTTTACTGACTTACAGCAGCTTTCGTAAGTAGGCAAATCGAATATTAAACAGTTTTTATCTGCCGGGGCTTCACCAATGATAGACAATAGACCGTCATTCAGAGGAATAACCACACCACTACTGGTAGAATGTCCCTTTGTCTTGCTTTGCTCAAACTTCAATAACCGATTAGCGTAATCCACATTCTTATAGGTAAGGTCTTTTACATCACAGAAACGCAAACCACTGTATAAGCAGAAGATAAAAGCCCGTCTGACATTCGGGTTCTCGTTGTCATAATGGCAAGCCGCCAGCTTTTGGATTTCTTCGGGAGAAAGAACATCTTTCCGAAGCATTTGGCTATCCACTTTGCAGGTAACACTTTTGCATGGGTCTTTCAACATTACATCGTGGTCAATCGCATATCGAATAACTTTCTTGAAACGCTGGTAAATGCTTTTAGCACCCTCACCCACACTTCGGGATTGCAGATAGGCTACAAACTGCTCCATCATTTCTTTGGTGATAAGTTCCGGTTTGATACTAAACTCATTCATGGGGTATTGCTCTTTTAAGAAGTCCTTAAAACGGCTAAGCGCAATTTGTACCATGCGAATATCTTTCTTGGTATAACTGTTGATATAGGCTTGGAAATAGTCTAAGAAATTGACCGTTCTATCTTTTTTTAACCGATAGCCCAACATACTTTCTTTAAATTCCTGCTCACGCTCTGCACGTATCTTTGTGGCAAGCTCCAACGTTTCTTTGTTCTGCTGGCGTTCCGCAGGGGTACGGGGCTTATCTATCAGATACAGACTAAGGTTTTCTTTTCGCCTGTTGTGCTTTACTGCAAACTTGGGCTTACCTTGCATCTTTCCACTATCATAGTACACTTGATTGCCGTTTTCATCTAATACGGGCTTTTCCTCTCTACCTAAATAATACTCTAAGTAAAGGCTAATTCTACCATCTGAGAGCTTATTTTGCTCTAACTTGGGGTTTTCTTTCGTTTTATTTTCTAACTTTGCCATTGTTTAGAGGTTTTATCCCGATTTAGGTACCATAACCGGGTGATTATGCTAAATAGTTGATTTTCTTTTGTTTTCTGATATTGCAAAGGTACAAAAGAAAATGATATTTCAAAGTGTACTAAAAGTGTACTGAATAACGGAAAATGGGCAAAATATGGCAAAAATAGAGAAAATGGGAAATATACAAATAGCTGATAATAAGGAAAATAAATTCTCTTATTTTCCTATGATTTCTATGGCTTGTACCGGGTCTGGGTACGAAGAAAAAAGCTAAGTATTGAATAGTCAATTACTTAGCTTTTTCTTTTATCTGAATTTTCCTCACATTTTCCCCACACGTGCAAAAAATACGATATTAAATGAATGTTTTTCTTTGGCTGAACATAGTAAATACACTACCTTTGAAAAGAATAAAGCCTATTAAATAAAAAGCAATGGAACAAGGCGTTTGGCAAGAGATAGAACAGTTATACCAAAAGTTTCAGAAACTTGGTATCAATGAAGCGGTGGACTATGATAAGTACTACCTGTATTCTCTTATTACCCATTCCACAGCCATTGAAGGCTCAACACTTACGGAACTTGATACGCAGCTTCTTTTCGACGAGGGAGTAACAGCGAAAGGGAAACCGCTTGTGCATCATCTGATGAATGAGGATTTGAAGCAAGCGTATGAACTTGCCAAAACCGAATCCAGTAGCCTTGTACAGATAACTCCTGCCTTGCTACAAAGGTTGAATGCAACACTGATGCGCACTACAGGCAGTGTACACAGTGTAATGGGCGGTTCTTTCGATTCTTCGAAAGGGGATTTTCGTCTATGTGGTGTTACGACTGGTGTCGGTGGACATTCTTATATGAACTATCTGAAAGTTCCTGCTAAGGTAGATGAACTTTGCGCTATACTGCAAGCGAAGCAGAAGACAGTGGGGACACTTCGGGAACAATATGAACTGAGTTTCAATGCTCACCTGAATTTAGTAACCATACATCCGTGGGTGGATGGTAATGGCAGAATGGCTCGGTTGCTGATGAACTACATCCAATTTTGCTATCACCTTTTCCCGACGAAGATATTTAAAGAGGATAGAGAAGAATATATTCTTTCCCTACGCCAATGTCAGGATGAAGAAACCAATCAGGTTTTCTTGGACTTTATGGCAAGGCAATTAAAGAAATCCCTCTCTTTGGAGATTGAACGTTTCAATGCTTCACAAAAGAGAGGGTTCAGTGTTATGTTTTAGAGGTCTGAGAGCCTATCTTTCCGTAATAAACGCTGAAAATTAATAATTTGCAAATAAGCACCCAGTTTTATACCCAATAATGTAAAGCCGGGTGTTTTTGTACTATTTAACCAAATTCCTAAATTCCTCTTTTAGCAATTCAAAATAATGGCAATCTGTAAATACTCCATTCTTGAAACAGGCATTACGATGTATGCCACATTTACGAAAACCTATTTTTTCTAATACTCTCATCGATGCTATGTTGCCAGCATAAACATTTGCACAAATGCGCATCACATCTGTATGATGAAAATAGCAGCTAATAGCCAGTGCTAACATTTGGGTCATAATCCCTTTACCCCAATATGGTTCAGCAAGCCAATAACCTAATTCTGCATTGTAGCGCTCTACATCTATACCACGAGCAAAACTTATATTACCAGCCGCTTCCTGATTTACTTCGATACAATAATTATTTTGTTCGTTTTGAATTGAAACGGACAGGATGAATTGTTGCGCATCGTTTTCAGAATAAGGATATGGTAGGCTATCACGGCAATTATCCCATATCTTTTTATTATTAAGATATTTAGCTAAAGTGGAAAAATCGTCTTTAGACCAACTTCTTATTTTGTATTTATCCACATCCATTTCTTTATTCAATTCATTTACCATTATAAATTCGCTGTATGAAATAAATTACTTAGGAAATGTTTCTGCTATTTGTTTAGCAACACGTTTTATAGCACCTCTAATGTCTGCTGATGCGCTGAATCCTAAGGTTGTATATGCGCCACGGCATGAAGCTATCGGGCGACCAGTGAGATAATCTATGAAATTTACAGTTACGACAGATTCTTCTTCTAAAATATCTACTCCATATTTTACCATAAGCAACTTTGATTGTTGATTCGGAGAAAGTTCGCCAATACGTATATCATTGACAAGTTTAAGACGGGAACTCTCTATGGCATCAAATAGTTGTATTTCATATTCCATCAGTTGAGCCGGAATATGATAAGTGTTGTTGTTGATAATTGAGGCATATTCATACCTCGACAAGTCCGCCTTTTGTGATATTACACTTTTAGAGGTTGTACAAGATGATGCTACTATACCAATTAAAAGGAGGAATGTGACTATTACTTTATTCATTTTTTTATTGTTTAGGTTCAACGTGTAGATAATACTTCTCTTGTGTCAGGTCATCGGGGTCAGTGGAGAGTTGATGCAACATCAGTATACGGGTAGTCTTGTTTTCCCAATACAATTCAGCTTTCACATCCTCTTCGGGCAGGCATTTGAACAGGTTCTCTTTTCCACCAGCATTTTGCCCTTCACCAATGTTATTCTCCATCAGTGTTTTGATGGCTTTTTGCGCTGCTGCCGGGAAGTCTGAATCCGAGAGTTGCTTATGGTTCACCGGGATTATTTTAGAAAAGGGGTTATAATCCTTTGCCACGATGTCATACACCTGATACTCATAATCTGTGTCCAGCAGGCAATAGGTTGTAAGGTTCTGTGGACTCTGCAACACGATTGTCCCCCATTCAATCCCCAAGAAATCACGTTCGTACAGTCTCACAGCGAGCGAGGTCTCATATTCAACCTTTCCTTTGCGATAGCCTTTCAGGTAATTTTTGATGGTACCGCTTTTGAAGAAGTGCGAACTCCATTCCGTAGCAAGATGTGTTTCCGTCCCTCCCTCCGTTGTATTGCTTTCATAGACTCTGAACGTATGAGGGAAACCCTCGGCACTCCAAACAATAGAGTCGTAATATTGTGTAAACTCAGGAAAGCCCAGCGGGGTGTAATTGTCGTTTATATCCGTGATTCTGAACGTCACCAGATCGAGCGGTGCCGGGAATTGGGTGTCAAGGTGCATAAACGGAGTGAAGTATGCCTTTTTCATCTTGAATTTGGCTTCTTCGGGCAGAGGTTCCGGCTCTGGATCGGGTTGCCCTTCGTCCTTAAAGGTTCTAGACAAACAGATAATTGTACTTGCTGTTCTCTTTCCATCATTTGTCGAGATTGTAATCTCCTCGTATGCATCCGGGGCTTCCGCAACCTGACGGGGAAAATGAATCTTCAACTGATTGGCTTCCACCTTGAGCGTTGCCCATCCACAATCGTATGTGTAAGAACCGCCCGAAATAGGATTGAGCACATCGAAATTCTCGCAAGTCATCACGATATATCCCTCATTACCGTTTGCCTTGAAACATTCTTTAGGTATCCAACCTACGGTGCCACCTTCATACTCTACACTTTCCGGTGTCAGAATCTTATACGTCCAGAGCATCGGTCCACCGGGTAAAATATCATCCTTGTTGCAAGCCGTAAAAAGCAAGCAAACAAGCGTCATAAATGGCATAAGCAATTTATTCATATTCGTAATAATCCCTATGGCTCTATTGGGTTATTAAATTTATAATGAAAGAACGTGAGCCACCTATGCCACGTCTAAGTGAAGGTTGTAGGAAACCTTTGATGCAGATGTAACAATAACGGTCCACGCTATATGCGTGAGAACCACTATGCTATCTCTTACATCAGTCTGAAAATTTCTTACATTTTCACCTACAAGATAAACATAACGTTTCTTCTTTTCTCTAATGTCTTGGAAAGAGTTACCTTTATCCGAATACAAAATTAGCTATTTAATTGATATTTTGTATTATATAGAACGGAATTATAACTTGAATCCTCTACTTTTTCTAGGTTCTTCCGCAGACTGTCGTAAGCCAAAGTCTGCATTGCTGCCATATCCTCGTCATTGATTTACAGATTGATGTTGCCGTTTCCGTTTTGGATAATTGCCAATAAGTCTGTCATAGGCTTCTTAAAACTGCCGGTTGTAAGGCTTCTCGTTCTGGCAGTATTATAAACGAAAAGCCACTACCCCGATTAGGATAGTGGCGCAAATATATAATGAAAATCAATCGTAAAATAATGATATTCAGTTAGCTAAATTTGTGAAATCCAAAAGCGAATTAAACGAATTTTAATCGGATAAATAGGCTTTCAATTCTTCGATGGCATCATGGTCTTCGTCAACGTCTTTTATCAACTTTTTGCCGTTTCCAAGTGGCGAAATGAGATTTTTGTATGCTTTCTGAATACCTCTTTCATGAACGATTTCTTGTTTATTAAACTGGTTGTACAGGCATTTCTGAAAGTCTTGATGGGACACTTCCGCATAAAACGGTATTCCACTAATGCGATAAACAACCGTGCTATATCTGTTTCTGTGGCATGGGTTTTCAACCGTGTGCCAATTTTTTCAATTAGAATGTCATGCCTTTCTATCAGAAGTTCGGGTAGCGTGCGTGGGTCGGCTCTGCGCCCTGCGATCTTTGGCTGTTCTTCTGATAATGTATCTGTTTCTTCCTCATCCGTATCTTCATCTTCTTCTATAGCCCATTCCACAAGAGTATTTTCCTCTATGGCTTTCTGTGTCTTCCTGAAAATTTGCCAGTCCTCTTTGGTTCTCATTCCATTGGCAATGCTTTTTCTTATAATGAACTTGACCATGCAGGAAACAAGCCTATGTTCTTTGTAACGTTCAAGGATTTCTTTTGCCTTGTCATTAAGGGGGACACGTACTGTAACCGGATTCCCTTCTTTTGTTTTCTTGGGAATGTATTCTATGGCTTCATTAACCACATTTAGTTTGGTCATGCGGTATAGGTCGCTCACTCGACAGCCTATCAGTGTTTGGAATATAAATATATTCCTCTGTATTGCCAGTTGCGGAGTGGCTGATAGGTCGGCATTGATAATTCTGTCCTTTTCTTCAAGTGTTATGTAATGAGGTGTACCGTATGTACATTCTTCTATCGGGAATTTGTCGAAAGGTCTGTTGTTCAAGCTCCGTCCGGATATCTTGCAAAATCCGTAATCGTGTTACACTTATCCGTAATTTGTATACGGTAGATTTTGTTGTAACGGCATACTTTTGCATAGTGAATGTAGAGTAATAAATGTTATTAGAATTAGATCAAGGAAAAAGAGTTATGAATGACAGAAAGATTTTAGTGGCGTACTTTTCATGTAGCGGTGTAACTAAAGCTGCGGCAGAGAAATTGGCTGCAATTACTGGAGCAGATCTGTATGAAATTAAGCCGGAGATTCCTTATACGGAGGCTGACTTGGACTGGAATGATAAGAAAAGCCGTAGTTCGGTGGAGATGAGAGATGCTCTCTCGCGTCCTGCCATTTCCGGTACGTTGTTTCATCCGGAAGAGTACGAAGTTCTGTTTGTAGGCTTTCCGGTCTGGTGGTATATTGCCCCTACTATAATTAATACATTTTTGGAAAGTTATGACTTTGCCGGTAAAATAGTTGTTCCGTTCGCTACATCGGGAGGCAGCGGCATAGGAAATTGTGAAAAGAATCTTCATAAAGCATATCCGGATATCGTGTGGAAAGATGGAAAACTTTTAAATGGACGGATAACGAGTGATTTGGTTACGGAATGGTTTGAAAAGATTAGATTGTAAATTAAATGGAGGTATAAAAAATGTATATAGAAAATATTAGTTCACCGAAAGATATAAAAGAATTGTCAGTTGAACAACTAAGTGTGCTGGCTGAGGAAGTAAGAACTGCGTTAATCAGGAAATTAAGTGAACACGGTGGTCATATCGGCCCGAATCTTGGTATGGTGGAAACTACAATTGCACTGCATTATGTTTTTAACTCTCCCATTGATAAAATCGTTTTTGACGTATCTCATCAGAGTTATGTTCATAAAATGCTTACCGGAAGAATGACTGCATTTCTTGACCCGGCTAAATATGATGATGTCACCGGATATACTAATCCGGATGAAAGCGAGCATGATTTCTTTACGATAGGACACACCTCAACATCTGTTTCACTGGCAATGGGACTTGCAAAAGGACGTGATCTCACAGGTGGTAAAGAAAATATTATCGCTGTAATCGGTGACGGTTCGTTGAGTGGGGGAGAGGCTTTGGAAGGACTCAGCAATGCGGCAATGCTTCGGTCTAACATGATTATTATAGTCAATGACAATGATCAATCCATTGCTGAAAATCATGGAGGACTTTATAAAGGATTGAAAGAGCTTAGAGACACGAATGGGGAGAGTCCTGATAATATTTTTAAGGCTATGGGGCTGGAGTATTATTACCTTGGAGATGGGCATGACGTGTCAGCACTCATAAAATTATTTACGTCAGTCAAAGATATAGACTGTGCAGTAGTATTGCATATCCATACGATCAAAGGTAAGGGATTGAAATATGCAGAAGAAAATAAAGAATACTGGCATGCAGGAGGTCCTTTTCACATCGAAGATGGTTCTCCCAAAGGACCCGGATGGCCGGTGAATGAAACTGTCAGGGAGTCTGTTTTAGACTTGATTGAAAAGAGGTCGGATGTAGTTGCAATTACTGCGGGAACACCGTCTGTAATAGGATTTACGGAAGAGTATCGGAAGCGTGCCGGCAAACAGTTTGTAGATGTAGGTATTGCGGAAGAACATGCTGTTGCAATGGCAAGTGGTATTGCCAGGAATGGAGGAACACCGATTTTTGGAGTTTTCAGTCCGTTCTTGCAGAGAACGTATGACCAACTTTCGTCAGACTTGTGTTTAAATAATAATCCGGCTGTAATCATGGTGTTTATGGCTTCAGTATATGGGATGAATAGTAATACTCATTTGGGGATCTATGATATTCCGATGATTTCACATATACCCAATCTGGTATATCTTGCTCCGACGAGCAAGGAGGAGTATCTTGCCATGTTTAAGTATGCCACTACACAGAAGGCGCATCCCATTGCTATCAGAATTCCAATGATGATGCCTGAGACGGGAATTGAGGATACCACGGATTACTCTTTACTAAATAAATATCAGGTTGTACGAAAAGGTTCAGGTGTTGCGATTATTGCACTTGGAGATTTCTTTGAACTGGGCGTACAAATTGCCGATAAATATAAAATCCTGACAGGTAATGATGTAACACTGATAAATCCTAAATTTATCACAGGTATTGATGAAGAGCTGCTGGAATGCTTAAAAGCGGATCATAAACTTGTGCTTACTCTTGAAGACGGCATAGTGGAAGGAGGATTCGGGCAAACAATTGCAAGTTTCTATGGCTTATCGGATATGAAGGTTAAAAATTATGGAATAAAGAAATCATTCCCCACAGATTTTCGGCCTGAAGAACTGATGAGAGAGAATGGAATATCTGTAGAGCAAATAATAGGGGATATAGAATCCGTATGCAGAGAGAACGTTATGTGAGAACACTCACAATCTGTGGAATAAGTAAAAAGGAGGAAAACTCAGAATAAAAGAGATATTATGAAAAAGAATTTGGGTGCGACGCTGGCTTTATATCCAGCATAGGCTGTTGTCGTAGAAACAATGGAGGAGTTACGTGATGTAGTTCCTCCATTATTATCAGAAAAAGTTTCTAATTCTGTGAGAGTCTGTAATTATTCGGAACTACTCCGGTAATTCTCTTAAATAAACGGCTAAAGTATCGTATATTGGGGTATCCAAGTTTTTCCGTAACTACACTTACCGTATTATTAGAGTCGAGCAGCATGCTTTTAGCCATTTCCAAACGTTTTGACTCGAAATATTCATCGATATTTTTTCCACTTTCAAATTGTAGCAGGTCGTTGAAATAATGAGATGACAGTTGAAGTCTTTTTGCACAGTATCCCAATGAAGGCGATGTATTGCATTTTGATTTTCCGGATAGAATATAATCTTTCAACAATACATCTGTTTTCTTTATAATCTTTTTGTTAGCTTCGCAACGTGTGATAAACTGACGCTCGTAGAAACGGTTGCAATGATCTAATAACAATTCTATGTACCGTGAAATCAGTGTTTTGCTGTGGCAGTCTATCGCATGACAAAGTTCCTCTTCGATGTTGCATATGCATTCTACAGCCTTGGCCTTTTCCCGTTGAGAAAGGTGGAGTGCCTCCTCCGGATTGTAAAAAAAGAAGGAGTAATCTTTTATATGTTCTCCCAAAGAGGTTTGAGAAATCAAGTCCGGATGAAATGCCAGCAGCCACCCTTTTGAGGGAAGCGCTTTACTTTTGTTTATTTTGATAGATTCTCCCGGTGTGAGGAATACCAATGATGCATTGGAATAATCATAGTACTTGCGGCCATATAAAACATCATCGATCTCCCCTTCCATCATCAGGATGGTATAAAAATCAAATTTAATAATTTGCTGCTCCAGATTGGTCTTTGACAGGTTGATTACACTTACCAGCGGATGGAGTGTTTTGCAGCCCAGGCAGCAGTTGCATTGATGGACGGTTTCTATATTTAATATTCTTTCTTTCATAGGAGTCACTTATTTCTTGCGAAGATAGGATGTTCCGGCCAATATTGTTCTTCCTTGTCACTTATATCCGTAATCAAGGTTATGATATCTGTAATTTGTGTAAGAAGAGGTATGTCTTGCCACAATTTGCTATCATTGGGATAAAAGTGGAATGTTACGATAGATTGCTTTTGGAGTCTTTTCTGTTAATGAGGGTTAAATCTGCTTTTCTGAACAACTTAATAAACAATATTAGTAACACAGAGGTAAGTGACTGACATAGAAGTTCCTTATTGTTAGATGATTATAAACTACTTACCTTTGTATCATCTCAAACACAGAAAAGGAGATCTTTTTAATACTATTATTGATTAATAAATAAAGGAGTTATGAAGAATTATCAAAAAATGAGCGTAGCACAAGATGCACGTGTAGAGTTGCATGACAGTCTTGCCCTGACGGGTGCCGAAGTATCTATCAATCATCTTCCGGCCGGTGCCGGAGTCCCTTTTGTTCATTCACATAAACAGAATGAAGAAATTTACGGCATCCTTTCGGGGAAGGGCTTTATCACCATTGATGGCGAAAAGATAGAATTGCAGGCTGGGGATTGGCTCCGTATTGCTCCGGATGGAAAACGTCAGATTTCTGCTGCATCTGACAGTCCTATCGGTTTTATTTGTATTCAGGTGAAAGCAGGCTCCTTGGAGGGTTATACCATGACTGATGGAGTCGTACAATAAAAAGAATAGTTGATAAAACCGGTAAAAGGCTGAAGTGCACCCTAAAAGTTGGACAAAAAACTTTTGGGGTGCACTTCAGCCTTTTTAGATATTTTTACGGGATATAGCTCCGAAACGTGAGCAACTGTAGGGATTGGATATAATGGAAGTCTATGGCAGTAGAGAAAATTCGGATATTAACGTTTTTAGCTGTGATAAAATCTTTAGGTAAAAACAAGAAATTTAGTAACTCTCCGGCTGGTTTCATCCGGAAATTCTGTACATTTGCTGTGTAGGGTATAGATTGCGAGTATATGGTATGTATAGGTGATCATTAATTTCTCATTAAACAGAAAGGAAAAATATGGAAAATGTTATTCAGATACAATATTATCAATCGCCATGCGGAGAACTGATACTGGGGGCATACCGGGAAAAACTTTGCTTATGTGATTGGAAGATAGAAGAACGCAGGATCATCATCGACAGAAGAATACAAAAAGAGTTGCAAGCTTCTTATAAGGAGGGCATATCTGAGGTAATCACACGAACGATCGGTCAACTGGATGAATATTTTGCCGGACAAAGAACTACATTTGATATTCCTTTGCTTCTTGTAGGTACTGATTTTCAGAAAACTGTTTGGAACGAACTGCTGAATATTTCTTATGGAAAAACAATGTCTTATGCAGGGTTGTCTCAAAAGCTGGGGAATCCTAAAGCTATCCGTGCCATAGCTTCCGCCAACGGAGCGAACCCTATTTCGATACTTGTTCCTTGTCATCGTGTGATCGGCAGTGACCGTAAATTAGTAGGGTATGGCGGTGGGCTGCCTGCTAAGAAGATCTTGCTTGACCTGGAGTCCTCCGACAGGTTATTCTAACTGTTCAGGCTTATAAACGACTGACCGTATTATTAATGAAAGGTAGTCGAAAAATTGATTAGAAGAGTAACTTAAGCTCTTTGGCAATTCTGCAAGCTTCAATGGAGTTCTTTACCTGAAGCTTTTCCAATATATTTTGTCGGTGTCGGCTGACGGTATTTTTGCTTATAAACAGTTCCCGGGCGATCTCATGACTTGTTTTTCCCATATCGATCAACTGTAATATTGTCTTTTCCCTATCGGATAGCAATCTGCTACAATCTTGCTTTTCCAGTTCTATGACCTGTCCGTTTGTCGAGTTGATCACTCTGCAACTCATTGTAGGATCGACCGACAAATTGTAAAGACACAGAGCCAGCCACATACTGTCGTTTGAGTGAGTGGCTACATAGAACATCCTGTGTAGGATAGGGACATATTTCCCGGAAGGATCACGCATACGGAGTTTGCTCATAAGAAAGTAATCTGCACGTTTTTTGTGTGGAATCTGTTTCAGGAAATGGTAGAAACGGAGTTCCTGTACATACTTTTCCGCCAAGTCATCCGGATGGATATATTTAAAGACTTCTTTTTCCCAGATTGATTCAAGATTTTGATTGTCTCCTTTTCGGGCTATGCCCAATGTCTCAGCTGTTCCTCCATAATAGATATAGCTGATATTGGTATGCATATCACTTAGAACGGCAATTGAATTTTCTATTCGTGCATAGTTGTATGCGATTCGTTTGTATTCATTCAGTTCTTCCGGCAGCTGTTCATCTTTGCAGAAGGGCTGAGTCAGGAACTCTTTGTTCAGTTTGTCAACAATGTCCATATCGGGAAAAGAAATGGTTATTAATAAGCATTGTGTACTTAGATACAAGCTTTTACCTTTGCAAAGGTAATCATAAAACATAGTTATTTATGGAAAGTGAAAAAGAAAAAATGGGTACAGGCAGGCTTTACGATGCTAATTATGATACAGAATTGATAGCCGAACGTCAGTCTTGCAAAGAGCTGTGTTATACCTTAAATCATTTACCTCCCTCGCAGATAGCTGAACGGGAGGCCATTATCCGTCGGTTGTTTTGCAAGACGAAAGAACGTTTTCTGTTGGAACAGCCTTTTTATTGTGACTATGGCTATAACATTGAGATTGGTGAAAATTTCTATGCCAATATGAACTGTGTCATTCTGGATGAGGCTAAAGTAACGTTCGGTGATAATGTCTTTATCGCTCCATCCTGTGGCTTCTATACTGCAGGTCATCCTTTGGATGTGGAGCAGAGAAATCGAGGGTTGGAATATGCCCGTCCCATTCGTGTCGGAAATAATGTGTGGATTGGGGCACAAGTGTGCGTATTACCGGGCGTGACGATTGGTGACAATACAGTGATAGGTGCGGGAAGTGTAGTAAATAGAGATATTCCTGCCAATGTGATTGCTGCGGGTAATCCTTGTCGCGTGATTCGGGAAATTACGGAAGAAGATAAAACAAAATATTTATTATAGAATAAACATAATCAAAAGGTAGCAATGAAAAAAGTATGTTTAAGCCTGCTTATGGGCCTGATGGCACAAATGATGTTTGGGCAGACACTGGAAAAAATGCAATGGTTCAACGAACCGGAACAATGGGAGATAAAAAATAACGTATTGTCTATGTCCGTTACTCCGCAAAGTGATTACTGGCGTATTTCTCACTACGGTTTTACAGTAGATGACGCACCTTTCTATTATGCTACTTATGGCGGTGAATTTGAAGCGAAAGTCAAGGTTGTCGGAGAGTATAAAGAACGTTTCGATCAGGCCGGCCTGATGCTCCGTATCGATCATGAAAATTACATTAAAGCGGGTATTGAGTTTGTTGATGGAAAATTTAATTTGAGTACCGTTGTCACTCATAAAACGAGTGACTGGAGTGTGATAACGTTAGATAAAACGGTACCTTATATCTGGATAAAGGCTGTCAGGCGGCTGGATGCAGTAGAGATTTTCTATTCATTTGATGATAAAACTTACACGCTGATGCGTAATGCCTGGTTGCAGGATCATATTCCTGTGAAGGTTGGACTGATGGCAGCTTGTCCCGATGGTAGTGGATTCAACGCTAAGTTTGAATACTTCCAGGTAAAGCATCTGCCGGACCAGCGCAGAGTGGAATGGCTGAAGAAGAGTATGGAGTAAGCTTGGAATATGATCTGATTTTTTTATATATTTAATGTAAGGGCTACAATCTCAAGTATAAAGGTTTGCTATAACCAATGATATCTGGAGTTTGTAGCCTTTTTCATTGAGTATAATAGAAAAAATCTTATTTTGTCATCTCGCAAGGAGAGATTTTCGTTTTTTGTTTAAACACACGTGAAAAGTATTGTGGTGACTGAAATCCACACTGGAAACATACTTCTTTTATTGACATATCTGTATTTCGTAACAACTCAATGGCTTTATTGACCCGTGTCTGGTTCAGGTAGTCTAATGGAGCCAGATCTAAATTCTGGGAGAACATGCGTCTAAGTTGCCTTTCACTGATACCGATATGCTCGGCAACATTTTTAACATTGATGTTCGAATAGTAATTCAGACGGATATATGCAATGGCTTTTCTCAAAGAATCGTTTGTGCAGACTGGCAGGTAAGCTTCATCCATATAGCGATGAATAAGAATCAGTAATTCGGCATAATACATTACTACCAGATACTGGTAATGCGGACTCTTTACTTCCAGTTCGTTAATAATGCGTTGTACCGTACGTACGATGCGGATGTTGTTTGCTATTTTAATTAATTTGTTTTTCTCCGAAAACAAAGAAACAGAAGTATGGGCGAAATCATTCGTTTCCATGCTGGCATTCAAGTTGAAAAGTGAAAATATATCCGGCAGAAACTCCAGTTGCATTAGGATCGTTCCTTTTGGACCTGCCTCGAATAGATGGTTGACATTTGAAGTGATAATCATAGTTTCTCCTTCACGGAAAGTTACGCTTTCATTGTCCAGATGGAGAATACAACTTCCTTTCTTAACGTAGTTAATCTCAATGCGTTGATGTTTATGAGCCCCATACGTCTCTGAAGGGTGGAATGATATAAAACGAAAAACGTCCGCCAGGCGCTTGTTTTTGAGATTCTCTACAATATTATCTAATAAACTCCAAATAGAGTGTTGTTGTGTAGAATGGTTTTCCATAGTTCTGTTCCTAAATTATTTTGAAGTTATATCAAAAGTCTTTTTTATATCCTTGAAATTTTCAATGACTGCGGGGTCAAAATCTGTGCTATTCATATATCTCAATAACGAAATGAGCATCTGTTTGGCCACCGGTCTGTTTTCCAGATCCGACTGTAAATCAAATGTAGCCAACATTAACTTACCTTCATGCACTTTACCTTCATACAAAGAAGCCAAGCAGCGGTTGTTCGTAAAGTTATCAACCATTTCTACAATAGGAGTTCCTCCCCGGATGCTATCTACTATCATTGTTTTCGAATTTTTGTTTAAATCCCACCATTGCCAGTCGGTGTGCATGTCTGTCGGGAAATCAGCCAATGCTTTATGTGTCGGGTTGCATAATACTCCCATTGTTCCGGCCTGATTCGGAAAATGTACCGGGCTCCAGAATACAGGTACGAATTTGCCTTCAATACCTTTCATCTTTTTCCAATCCGGATTGAAAAGGACTTTTTGACCTTCACCTAACCATGTTAGGGCTTGATCATAGCTGCGGGTATATTTCACGCTGCCCCATTCTACTTTTTCTCCCTTTGGATAAACCCAAATATTCCATCTGTTTGCATAATCTGTTCCGTCCACCCGTACGCATATTTGAAGTTTAGAAGCACTGTGTACGTCTGTTAAGGGAACAGATATTTCGCCTAATTTCCCATTATAGCCAAACTTCAATTCCTTCGCTGGTGTTTTTCCATGCTTTATGGAATGTCCCTCTGAGAGGATGTCCCAGCACAACGTTTGGTCTGTTAAGACCTGGTTGCCGTAATTGCACAACTCGATTTCAGCTTGAAACGTTTCATCGTTTTTATAGATAGCTTTCGGAAAGCGCAGTAACGGTACCACCGGTGAGCAGAATTCCCGGAAATCTTTTCCACTGATAATTCCTTTACTTTCCCAAAAGGCGTTCAATAGTCCGACAAGTGCTGTCCCTTGTCCCGGAAAGTCATGTAAATCAAGTAATTGGAAACCACTGATTCCGTCAGTCTTCAATGCACGCTCAATTTCTTCTTTATATAAGATTGCGGCTAACTTTCCGGAAGCCATTAGATAATCGGGCGCTTTATCAAGTAACTTCTTTCTTTCAAGGTCATTCTTTACAGCCATAAAATTCAAGGGCTTCAGAACTCCGGTATATTTGGGAATCTCGGTTAAATCGGGATAAACCGAATATTGGCCTATTTCGTGCGTAATCAGAGGAACCTGTATACTTGCAACCGATTCACTGTAATCCTTATCGAATGCAGGGGGCAGTTGATTAAAAACTCCCTGCCCGCGTACCCAACCTTTATTGGTCCACTGCGTGACAAAAAAATCATCGTTTGATTCCGGCCATCCGCCATGTCCGCCTTCGAACGTGAACGAAGTTGTTACATATAAGTGTCTGTTATCTTTTGCTTTCAATTCGTCTAACATAGCAGACAGAATGGTAAAATCTCCCTGCAGTTCGTTTCCCAGACTCCAAAGGCAAAAAGAGGGGTGATTGCCGTAATTTTTGATGATCCGGTCTGCTTCTTCTCTTAAAAAGCGTACGGCACTTGAATCCTGCCCAATTGTAAGTACCCATGCGGGAAGTTCAACCTGTAAATAAAATCCCATTTCATCCGCTGCTTCAAAAGCTGCTTCGGGAGGGCACCATGAATGGAAACGGAGGTGATTCAGCCCATATTCTTTGGCTGCGGCATATACTTTTTGCCAACCTTCTTTATTCATCGGAGGAGTTCCGGTCAATGGGAATATGCAACACTCCAATGTACCTCTTAAGAACAAAGGTTTATTGTTCATCAGCATTTTATTACCGTTTGTTTCCAATTGGCGCATACCGAAATCTTCTTTTATTTCGGATACTTTTCCATTGGCCTCCAATGTGATCGTAGCCTGATACATTTCAGGAGTAAATTCATTCCATAACATCGGCTCATCTCCCATGTTATAAAGCAACTCAACCGATGAGGCTCCGGCTTTTACATCCATCTTTTTTATCTGTCTCTCGAGTTGCTGGGAGTCGTTTTTGGCAGATACTTTCATCGAAAGCAATGCATGTTCTGCGGCAGGCGTATCGTTTGAAAAAGAAATAACGGCTTTTACCTGTTTGTTTTTTACATCGGGGTATAGTTGTACACTTTCTAAACGTATTTTTTCCATGGCCCGGACAGTCATATCTCCTAAAATGCCATTCCATTTAATTTGTGTATGATCCGTATATGCATGTGCCATACCATTGGAGATATCATAGCGTTTGCGATTATCTACGCGTATGGTCAGAATATGCTTTTTACCGCACGTCATATAGGGAGTCAGATTGTAACGGTGCGGCGTGCTTAAGCTTTCTTCATGTCCTTCGACTTTCTTATTATCTACCCAAACCTGAGTATCCCACAAGGCCCGTTCCAAATCCAGAAACAGCTCTTTATCGTTCCATTGGGCAGGGACTGAGATCTCTCTTGAGTACCATGCAACTCCTACGTAACTGTGCAAACGTGTGAGATATAATAACTGGGGTTTGGACAGTGCAGGTTCCAAGGCATTGGGGGTTCCAAGTCCGGCATCGTCAGTTGTACCCGGTAACTGCATGGACGTTTCAAACAGGTTGCCTTGCCATGATTCTTTTATTCCAACATCTGTACTGTCCAGCCTGACAGTCCACTCTCCGGAAATATCCAACTGTTTCTTTTCAGAGGAGCATGATGTCAACAGAATAATGATCAATAAAGAAAATAGTAGTTTTTTCATATTATTACATTTAAAATATAACAAATAGCTGATCTTTCAACATTGCAAAATAGCTAAGAAAATATAACTTTGAAAATGTAAGAAAGGACTGTTATGATGTATAAAATCTCTGATTTTAAGTACTTGTATCATTGGTTGTCTTTAGAAATTCCTTAATAACCAGTGTCTTTAGATTAATTCAATAAAAAGAGTCGAAAAATATCTCGTTTTATAATAAAAATGTATATTTGCAAAAAGAGTGTAACTATGGAACGCAAAAAAGAAGGATTTACCAATCAAAGAGCGATTGTTCTTCCTGAAGCTATAAAAAAAATATTGGTCGGCAACGAGCTGACTAATTTGTTGTATGTAACGGATATCGGGTATTATCCACATGCCACCGGACACTACCGAGCCAGAAGATATGGTTCGCAACAGCACATTCTTATATATTGCACTGAGGGAGAGGGCTGGTATAGCATTCACGGTCAAAGGCAGAAAGTATGCAAAGATCAGTTCTTCATTATCGAAGCGGGTTTACCACACATTTACGCCGCTTCAGAAAACAGTCCATGGAGTATATATTGGTTGCATTTCACCGGAGAAAAAAGTCATTTGTTTAATTCATTCTACAACAAACTGCATAAAATAGATGAATCCCCCAACGCACGTATTAAAGATCGGATGCAGTTGTTCGAAGAAATTTACCAGAATCTGGAAATGGGATATAGTATTGAAAACCTGGAATACACTACACTGTGCCTGTGGCATTTTATAGCTTCTTTCAAGTTTGTTTCACAGTTTAGGGAAATTAACCGGGTCAAACAAGGAGATGTCACTCAGGAAGCGATCAGTTATATGAGAAAGAATATCGAAAAGAAACTCTCGCTGGATGATATAGCCGGCAGTGTCCACTATTCACCTTCGCATTTCGGGCAAGTGTTTTTAAAGAAGTCCGGATACACTCCTTTAAATTACTTCAATCAATTGAAAATCCAAAGGGCCTGTCAGTTACTTGACTTCTCCGACCTGAAAATAAAAGAAATAGCAGAGCAGCTTGGTTTTTATGATCAATACCATTTCTCTAAAGTATTCTATAAACAGATTGGAGAGACGCCAAGCAGTTACAAAAAAAGGAATAAAGGATAATGTATAACTGATAAATGTATCAGAGTAGTACCTAAAGTTTGTTTATAGGGTAAATTGAGTGTGTCTCAGCAGTCAAGGTGTATATCTTAGCGGCCAAGATGCAAATCTTAGCCGCTAAGATGCGTATCTTGCGACGCAAGATGAAACTTATCGTTTAGGGAAAAACACTTAACGAAGTATCTGGAGCAACTTTGTCCGGTATACTTGCCAAGTTTTACTTCCGACAAGCCCACTCTTCATCGGGTATCTTTACTCCTTCGCTGGGGTTGCGTGGCAAGGCCACACAGTAGTTGAAACGCTGGGCTAAACAACCCGAAACAGGTATTGATTATCGGAGACAGAGTTCGTACAAGATATATACGCTTCGTCCTCATCCATGAGTGTGTCCTTAATTTGCTAATAAATCCCAAACAGAGCGCTGTTGTGTAGAAAGGTCCTTCATAGTTCTGTATCTATACTATGTGTAAAATGTAAAAGGCTGGCAAATTCATATAAAATCATAGTGGAAAAATAGATATTGATACTTTTTTTGTGGATTTAATAACAACTCTTCCTTTTTGTGCACTTTTTGCTCTTTTCCTGTCCTAATAATACAAACCCATGTTGCCGGTTTTTAGTGTTCTACAGATTATTACTATTTAACTTTGCAGCAACCTTTAAAAAAAGTTATAACCTTTAAAAAATGAAACAATGTTTAGAAAACTAAGATCAGTAAGTATGCTGTTGTTCCTTATGGGAATCTTTGGTCCGGCAACTTATTCGGTTGCCCATCCGGGTGTTACCGATGTGAAAAGCACACAGCAGGCCGGTGCTTGTACCGGTATAGTAAAAGATGTAGCAGGGGAGCCTATAATTGGAGTATCTGTAGCTGTTAAGGGAACTTCCACTGGAACAATTACCGGATTGGATGGTCGTTTTTCTTTTGCAAACGCAAAGAAGGGTGATATTATTCGGATTTCTTATGTGGGCTATGTTACTCAAGAGATAAAATGGGAGGGTAAGCCCCTTAATATTATCATGCAAGAAGATAGCCGCGCTTTGGATGAAGTGGTGGTAGTGGGTTACGCTGTACAAAAAAAGGTAAATTTATCCGGATCCGTTGCTACTGTTTCCACTGAACAATTAGAAGACCGTCCGGTAACCAGTGTGGGACAAGCGCTGCAAGGAACGGTAGCCAACCTGAACGTAACTATAGGTAGTGGTAAGGCAGACGATGCTCCTTCTTTTAATATTCGTGGTACCACTTCTTTGAATGGTGGCGAACCGTTGGTTGTAGTTGATGGCGTTATTTCAAGCAGTTGGGCGTTGAATCACATGAACGGTAATGATATTGCCAGCATTTCGGTATTGAAAGATGCTTCTTCTTCAGCTATTTATGGTTCGCGTGCAGCATATGGCGTAATTTTGGTCACTACCAAGGTTGGTAAGTCGGATAAGCTGACCATTAATTATAATAATAACTTCTCTTTGCGGCAAAATACTAAGACACCAGAGGTTATCACCGATCCGTATCTTGTGGCTCAAACAAAAAACATCATGGGACGCCCTTTGTATAATATGTTTAATGAAGAGCAGTTGGCGTATGCCAAGAGAGTATCGGAAGATCCATCGGTTTCACCCTATTTCTTGAATCCGAATGGTACCTACAGCTATTTTGGGAATACGGACTGGGTGAACGAGGCTTACAAGAAGAACGGATTCTCGATGAACCATAACGTAGATATCTCAGGCAAGACGGATAGGGTAAATTACTTCTTCTCTGCCGGATATAACTTCACGGATGGTATGATTAAATACAATCCCGATAAGTTTCACCGATATAACCTGCGTTCTAAACTGAACTTCAAGATTACCGACTTCTGGAGTATCTCTAACAACACAAGCTTCACCATAAAAGACTATGAACGACCTACGTCATTGGGCTCGAGCTATTTTTGGGAAATCAATCGTATCAGCCCTCTGGAATTGTTGACAAATCCCGATGGCTCGTGGACCAAAAAGGGAGCACAGGTTCTTGGAGTGATGCAGGAGGGCGGACGTGCATCTGAACAGGGTTCAAGTATAAAGACTCAGTTTGCGACACGTCTGGATATTATAAAGGATGTGTTGTTTGTGAACGGAAATTTTTCCTATAACTTCGATAAGAACAGGAATAGGTGGCATTATCTGCCGGTTGCTTACTATGAAGGTCCTGAGATGGAGCCCAAATATTTCAATGAAACGACAAGCGCCTATAGCCAGTCGAATGAGACAACGCGTCTGACGTTCGATGCTTACGCTACATTCAACAAGACATTTAATGAAAAGCATGCGATCACTGTAATTGCCGGATTCAACCAAGAGGAATATCGTTATGAGAATACCCAGTTAGGTCGTAAGGATTTGATTTCCACCTCTCTTCCTACTTTGGGGTTGGCAACGGGCGATATGTCTGTCAGCGAATCGATTACTACTTGGGCGCTTCGGGGAGGATATGCGCGTTTCAATTATACGTTCGACGATAAGTACATCGCCGAGTTCAACGGACGATACGATGGAACTTCACGTTTCCCCAAGGATTCGCGCTTTGTCTTCAACCCGTCCGGTTCGGTCGCATGGGTAGTTTCGAGAGAAAAATTCTTTAAACCTCTTGAAAATATATTCAGCTTCTTTAAGTTACGCTATTCTTACGGCGTATTGGGAAACCAGGATGTAGGTGCTTATGCATATATCGCAACGATGGGATCGGGCAAAACGTCCCAGATTATTGACGGAGAACAACCGGTATACGTCAATGCGCCGGGACTGGTATCCGGAGGTTTGACTTGGGAGAAAGTATCCACTTCCAATCTAGGCGTGGAAATGAACTTTCTTAATAACCGATTGACTTTCAACGGAGATTATTATGTACGACGCACAAAAGACATGCTGACTACGGGAGAACCTTTGCCCAACGTGTTGGGAACCCCCGTGCCTACGGAAAATGCAGCCGATTTAAAGACCGAAGGTTGGGAAATCACATTGGGATGGAAAGACCGGTTTAAATTGGGGGGTAAGTCGTTTGATTACCAGTTAGGATTTAACTTGGCTGACAGCCGTGCTTACATCACTAAATTCAGAAATACGACCGGTACGTTAAGCAGTAATTACGAGGGCAAGGAAATTGGAGAAATATGGGGATACACTACCTTGGGATTCTTCACTTCGCAGGAAGACATCGATAACCATGCAGACCAGTCGAAGCTGGCATCTTATGCGAGCTCGCGTCCGATAGCTCCGGGTGATTTGAAATTCGCGGACTTGAATGGTGACGGTGAAGTGTATAGAGGTGCCAATACGTTGGATGACCATGGTGACTTGAGAGTGATTGGTAACTCAAGATCGCGTTTCACTTACGGCTTTACCGCGGGTGGAAATTGGAACGGATTTGACCTCAGCCTCTTCTTGCAAGGTGTAGGCAAGAAAGACTACAATCCATCGGGAGACTTGTATTTCTGGGGAATCTATGCACAACCTTGGACCAATATCACCAAAGGAAACTATTACGATCGTTGGACAGAAGAGAATCCCGACGGTTATTTCCCCCGCCTGAAAGGATATGTGGCCGAATCATCATCCAAAGAAGCCGGATTGGCGCAAACCCGCTATTTGCAGGATGCTTCTTACATACGTTTGAAAAACCTGACTTTCGGTTATACGTTGCCTGCGCAATTGATGAACAAGGTCGGGATCAACCGTGTGAGAGTTTATTTCTCCGGTGATAACCTGCTTACGATTTCGGGGTTGTATAAACATTATAAGGTAGATCCGGAAGGATTGGGGGGACAGCAATATCCGTTGCAGCGTTCTTACTCTTTTGGTCTTAATGTAACATTTTAAATAAGCAGAATAATATGAAATCAATAAAAAAACAATTATATACCACCGCCTTAGGCTTTGGTCTGTTGAGCATGCTGAGCAGTTGCAATGATTCTTTCATGGATCGTTTTCCGGAAACATCAATTACCGAGAAAGTCTTTTTTCAGAATGTGGGAGACTTGGAGTCGTACACCAATGGCATGTCTGGATATCTGAGCGGTTCTTATTGGGACGCTGTCTCGGACAACATGGTTTACAAAGAGGAAAGCTCTACTTATGAACTATTGAACGGTTTGCTTTCTCCGGAAACCTGGGGCACTTGGTCGTGGGGGGATATCCGTAAGGTGAACTTTATGCTCGCGCGTACCGGGAAGGTGACCGGTGACAAAGCCGAAATCAATCACTATATAGGGCTTGC
The DNA here is from genome assembly GCF_019583405.1 of Bacteroides fragilis. Lineage (GTDB taxonomy): Bacteria > Bacteroidota > Bacteroidia > Bacteroidales > Bacteroidaceae > Bacteroides > Bacteroides fragilis_B. The sequence goes on from NZ_SZUU01000010.1 coordinate 45,921, forward strand.
CCGGATGTTCCGTGCTAAGCTGTATTACGACAAAGTAAAATCATACTCGGACGTGCCCTGGTATAGCACCGATTTGCAGACTACCGATACCGAGGAACTGTATAAACCACAAGACTCCAGAGCTTTGGTTGTAGATTCGATCATGGCCGATCTGGATTTTGCCGTAAAGAACATGAAGACGGGAGCAAGCAAGACACGCATTTTCAGGAATGTGGCTTTGGCGCTTCAGGCCCGGATCGCCTTGAACGAAGGTACATTCAGGAAGTATCATCCCGAACTTGAGCTGAATGACGCGGACCGCTTTCTGAATGTTGCGGTTTCGGCGTCAGAACAACTGATGGATGGCACATATAGCCTGTCGGAAGTGAAGAACGACGGACTGGAGGCTTACGAATCCCTGTTTTGCAGTCTGAACCTGACAAACAATCCGGAAATGATTCTGGTGAGTGATTACGACAAGGCGTTGGGACGTTTTCATAACTCACAGCAGGTTTGTGACTTTTACCATGGTCTCTCCCGTGATCTGATGGAGGATTACCTGGTCATTGACGGGAGTCGGACGAAGACCTTCCAATCGGTGCCGGGATATGCGACAAAAACGTATCAGGAGATCTTTGAGAACCGCGATCCGCGCTTGCGGCAGACCATCATGTGGCCCGGATATCAAAAGGCCAGCGAGAGTGATCCCCATCGTATAAATGTGGATGCGGGTGGCTATCCTCAGATTAAGTTCGACCCTCGTACGTACGACCAGATTGGGTGGAATAAAAGTTATACGGATTTGCCGATATTTCGTTACGCCGAGATCTTATTGATTTATGCCGAAGCAAAAGCGGAGTTAGGCACGCTGACTCAGCCGGATGTGGATCGCTCTATCAACTTGATTCGCAAACGCATCGGAATGCCGGAAGCTTCGTTGGCAGATTGGCTGGCGAATATCGATCCGGTGCAGGAGGCACGTTATTCCAACGTTTCCTCTACTCAGAAAGGAGCGGTTCTGGAGGTGCGCCGTGAACGCCGTATTGAATTGGCTTGCGAGGGTTTCCGCTATAACGACCTGATGCGTTGGAGTTGTGGTAAACTGATGGAAAAGACACCCGAGGGATCGTATATCCCGGGAATGGGATTGTACGATCTGACAGGTGATGGCCAACCGGATATTGCTTTCGTGAGAAATAAGGCAGAGGCTGACAATATCCCGGAAGAGGACAGAAAAAAAGTCACCGTTTATACATTGGAAGGGCATACCATCGAGCTGACCGAGGGAGATAAGGGATATATCCGTTTGAAATCTCAGGTAGGTAAGTTTAAGTTCGAAGAGCCTAAATATTATTATTCTCCGATAGCGGTGGATGATATTACATTGAATAAAAATCTGGTTCAAAATAAGTTCTGGGCACAATAAGAAGAGCGTCCTTATCAATAATAACGATGAATCGTTATTATTGATAAGGACTTTGTTTGGTTACGTTGATAGATAGATGAAGACTTGTGTATCGGTTTAAACCGCCGGTATGCAAGTCTTTCTTTTTGTCACTTTGATAATCAGTCGCCTTCAGAATCGTTTCTTTTCGTCCCGGAATACTTGTTGTGGCAAAAAACGCCTCCTGCTTGATTACTTTAATATCTTATTGCTTCTTATCTTTTTTGTTTGCGATTGAAAAGAAACCAAGTTATGCTCTTGGGCGTTTTATGGTGTCTCTCTTGATAGAAATAGGTGTCTTTCTGTCCTGCTGCCAAGCACGGTTTCTTTTCACCAACCAGAGATGAAAAAGCTCTCGTAAACCATCATTTGGGAAATAACAGGAGAAAATTCCGAAAATACAAGGATGTATTTTGAAAACATAAGGACTTATTGGGGAAATGTAACCGTCTTTAGAGGTAAATGCTTCCTTCTTTCCGCGAAAAGCAAGGCTCTTCATCCCCTGGAGCCCGGCTTTCCTCTTCGGAAAGCTCCTGTTTCTATCTTTTTATTTCCTGACTCATCCGTTTTTAACAAGGCTACTGTTACTGAAATGGGGCGTTTGATATCTTTTTGTCTTGAGATTTCGGCTGTTGTCTTACAAAACGTTGAGAGGCTGCTCCCTTGCGGAAGACAGCCTCTCTTTCCTCAGACTTTTCTTTTTACCTCTCTATGTGCGAATCAGGGATATGTGAGGTTGATTCGCGTTCTTTATCATTTCTTTATCGTACTGAAAGCGTATACATTTCCTCCAAAGTCGGTTGCTATCAATGTATTGCCCGATATGGCCACCGAACTGAATACAGGTGCTCCGGTGGTGTATTTCCAGACGATTTTTCCGGTTCTTTTGTCAATGCCGTATATGCCTCCGTCCGATGCGCCTACATATACGGTTTTTCCTGCCAATGCTGGGCTGGTTTCTATGGTTCCCGAAGTCGGGCGGCTGTATGGTGCGGTGTAGATCAAGGCATCGCCTATCGGGCAATTCCATTTCTCTTCCAACGTTTCGTTATCCAGCGCCACAAGTCCTTTGTTTGCCGTGCCGAAGATAATTTCTTTGTCGGTGAGTAGTGGAGTGGAAGTTGCGTCCAGGTTATAAGGCAAGGGCTTTCGTACAATTGTTCTTCCCGTAGCGGCTTCTAAGATGAAGAACGATTTTTCGGATATCAGGTATAACAGCGATCCGTGCATGGCGGCAGATGCGCCTCTGTTCCGCAGTCCATGGTTGCTGACGCTCCATAACATCTTGCCTGTTTTCGAGTCGTTGCCATAAAGTGCGCTCCATTGTACCGAACCTATCAGGATGCCGTTTCCTTGTGTCAGTGTCGAAGTGGTCCCTTCTCTTTGTGACCATCCTTCGTTCTTCCAGATTCTTCTTCCTGTCCGGGCTTCGAAGGCCGACAGGGCTTTTCCTGTACCCGCATATACCACTCCATCGCAGGCCACCAATCCGTCTATCAGTGCAGGCAATCCGTTTACGGGCAGTTTGCTTTCCCAGCATAGCTTTCCGCTTTCACAGTCCACTGCGTAGAGATTTCCCAGTACATCTTGTGCGAAAACAAGACCATTATCTATCGCGATGGTGTTTTTAACGGAACTTTTCACCGGATATTTCCATTTTATCTCACCGCTTTTTCCGTCCAGTGCATAGATATGCGCTCTCCCTTTCAGGTCTTCGTCTACCGAAGCGGTATATATGTTGCCATTATGTATCAGCGGAGAAGTCATGTATATATTGGCTCCTACGTTCTTCACCCACGCCAATCCGGGCATGCTGTCCAACGCGGCAGCGGCCTTGGCCGTGTGGGTGGCATTTCCCAACAGGTTGTCCCAGTTCTCGGTCAGTCTGATGTCGGCTTGTTGAGGCAGATAGACAAAGTTTTTTTCGGAACGGGCTGTCTCTCCGTTCTTGAATTCCGCTTCTACTTGTATGGTGAGTTCTTTGCCGGCATGCGTTTCCTTCAAAGGCAATGTTGCCGTCCAGCACCAGTCAGAGCTTTGGCTGAGGCGTTTATTTCTCAATACAGGTTTATCCCGATCCAGACAGGTGTAAGTGACCCGGCGCGCCGGCGATGCCGATGAATACACATTGACGGTCACTTCCGGTGAGGCTGTATGACCTGCAGGCGAAGCGATGCAGATGCTATTGTTCAGATACGAGTAGCGCAGTTCAGAGCTGAAATCTCCTTTCCCGTCCACATGCATGATTCGGAAAGCGCTGGTCGAGTGATCAATGCCGCCTTTGTCCAGTGAGCTGGTGCACACCGTGTATACATTTCCCTGTTTCTTCATGTGGTTGATGTGCCAATGGCCATATACCCATGCTTTCAGGTTGTGTTTGTTCAGGTCGATACTTTCCGTTTCGCTACCTTTATATATAAACTCGTCGCCATACGTCAGGATGTCGTGATTGAAAACAACAATCGGTGTCCCCGGTTTGATGTGTGCCAGATCATTTTTCAGCCATCTGCACACATCCAGGCGAGTATATCCCGGCTTGTGGTCTCCACCCGGCATCGGTGTGACGATGTAGTGCACATTGGCCACGTCGAACGAGTAGTACACAGGGCCATAATTGTTTTCGAACACCTCTTCGCCATACTTCCCTTTCACCAAGTCGTGGTTGCCGATGCAATAGAATACGGGAACGTTCATGTTTTCGGTGTTCATCAGCTTGATGTGTTTCTTCATGCCGTTCTCGTAACAGATATCTCCGGTATGTATAATGAACGCTGCGTTTTCATTGGCGGCATATTCCCGGATATTTCTCACCCAGGCTTCGTTGCCTTCGGTGTTGAATATTTCGGTATCCGAAACATGGACGTATTGATGCGATCCGTCTTTGCCAATACCCGGGTGATAAGTCAAAAGACCGAAATCGTACCCATTCGTCCGGGAGTCTATCTTATGATAGTGTTTGTTGAGCGTCTTGTATCCCGATGGGGTGGTGATAAAGATAAATCGTTGACGGGCGTGTCCGGGCAGTGTGTACGTTCCGTCTTTCGCGGTTTCCGTTACATTTAGTCCGTCAGACACTTTGATGCCTCCCAGTGTCTTCTCTCCACGCTCAAACTGCCCGTTGCTGTTCTTGTCAACAAACACGCGGCCGCTGTATGCGGCAGTTGCGCTTGTGGCAGCGGTCAGTAACAATAAGAATAAAATGTTTTTCTTCATGAATCATTATATATTTTAGAATAAATCAATTTCAGTGATGGTCACCGTCTTTCCGCCGGCAGCGATCTCGGTTGTTTCAATGCGTACGTAGCGTGCCTTCACCGCTTGTTTGAAGTAATGAAACCGCTTACTGGGATCATTGATTAAATTGCCGAACACGAATGTTTCCGCTTTTTGCCATTTCCTGCCATCCTTGCTGATCAGGATATCGCCTTTTGCCATCATGCCTTTCGAGTGTTCTTTCTGTGGAGTATAAGCGAAGCCACTCAAAGATTCTTCTTTTCCCAGATCAATGGTGAGGGTGGGAGGACCCCCCTCTTCACTGGTCCAATAGGTGCGCGGGTCAGCGTCAAAGGCTTTGTGCATCTCCTTTTTGCCTATTCCGCTGCTGCTCTCCAAGGGCTTCCATCCTTGCTTTATCAATCCGAACAGTTCGCTATGTACAGCCCCTTTCTGACGGTTGAGCACGGCTACGGCCTTCAGCTCCCCCTTTTCCATTTTGAAAGGAGCGGTGTAGAGTGAAGAGTTCGCATCGGGTTCTGTTCCGTCGGTTGTATAATAGATCTTAAATCCTGCGTTCAGATTTCCAGCGATGTCTTCGCCATGTGCTTTCCAGTTGAACTCCTGTTGCAATGGCTCGATGGTCATTATGCCATTCAAGGCTCTTTTAAAACTCAGTTGAGGGGGGCGGGATTGGTAATGATGTGCCGAGATGTTACTGATGGCGGGAGTGAGGCGCGCTTCATTGATGCGAATCCTGATTTTATCGGTAGTCACTTCCGGGAATCGCAGAATACGCTTGTAGCCGATGTTGGTGGCGTGGGCAATCTCTTTCCATGCTCCGTCTATCCATGCCTCTACCGTATGTTTTTCCACTCTTTCCCCATTCGTGCGGATAGCCTCTTGGATGAGTAGACGGTTGAATGTAATGGGGGCATTCATGGAAATCACAATATCGTCAGCTGATTTTATGTAAGTTTCGGCATCTCCGTCCAGCACCTCTTTGGGACCATTGGCATTTTTCAGTAAGTCTGTGCCGTACGTTTCCCTGATCCTTTTTCCGGTTTCCTTCAATACCTTGACATCGGCGGGAGAGAAGCGTCCCTCACGGTTGGGAGGAATATTCAGCAAAAAGGTTGAATTCCCCCCCACGGCACGTTCGTAAATATCGAATACATCATCCGTACTTCTCACTTTCTGTCGCGTATCATCTCTATAGAACCAGCCTTCGCGAATGGAAGTGTTGGTTTCCGCCTGCTGATAATGCAGGAACTTACCTTTGTATAATTGTTCCCGGCTTCCTAAGTCTTGGGCTTCCATGTCTGGAAAATAGGACGCTGTATCCGGATTCTGCATATATGGGATAACGTTCCATTCGGTTGATCGGGTACCTCCGGCTTCATTTCCGCACCATCGGATGTCTTCTCGTCCGAAAATAACCGCTTGGGGTGCCAATGTCTTGATGAGTTTCTTCCAGGCAGGATAATTGTAGGTCTGGCCTCCTTTCCGTTTGGGATGCGCTCCGTCGAACCATACTTCATGGATGGGACCGTATTCTGTCAGGAGTTCGAACAGCTGATTGAGGAAATATTCATTGTAATCATCCACCTCAAACTTGAATTGGGTTTTGTTCTTAAAAGGTCTTCCCGCAACTTCGCGCGGAATGGTTCTCAGCGTATATTTGCTCAGGTTGCCATACAACCCTTCCGGGTTTTCTATCTGATACAAGTCTGCCGGAGAGAGATAAACGCCCAATTTCAGATCGTATTTACGGCAAGATGCAGACAGCTCTTTCAACACATCTCCTTTCCCGTTTCGGAATGCGGTGGACATGATGCCGTGTCGGGTATATCGGCTTTGCCAAAGAACAAACCCGTCATGATGTTTCACCGTCAGGATCACCATTTTTATGCCGGCTGCTTTCATGGTCTCGCACCATTGGTCGGTATTTAGTTTCTTAAGGTCGAATATCTTCGGATCTTCCATACCGTTTCCCCACTCCATGCGGGTGAACGTGTTTGGTCCGAAATGGATGAAGGCGATAAATTCATTCTGCAATGCCTTTAATTGATTGGGGGTAGGCACTATGTGGGCCGCCTTGCTGATGATGGTTCCTTTGCTGTCGCCCGGAGCAATCTCAATGGTATTCGCAAAATGTATGTTTTCATTTTGTGCCTGAATACTTGTTAGAGCCATGAAGCTAACCATGGATAATAATAACTTCTTCATAGGGCATTTGTTATTTATTTGAAGATTGATTTAGGTACTTCTCCTGTCCAGGAAAGTGGCTGGTTCACCTTAAATAAGCGCAATATAACCGACGCGGTGTTCACTGTATTGTTAGGTTCTTCCATCTTGAAATCTTTTCTTATACCGGGTCCTGTAATGCCCCATGGTACGATCATTTCATTCACACTCATTCCTCCATGGCCATAGTTAATACCTCCGTGATCGCTTAAAAACATGAAATGTGTGCTTTCATACAAATTCTCCTTTTTCATCTTTTCGATGAATTTGCCTATCTCGACATCTGCTTCTTCGATGGATTTGATATATTCCGGAGACATCCATTTATGATTGTGCCCCGCATGGTCTGTATGTACGGAATACAGAAATACGAGGGTGGGTTGTTTCCGGTTTTCTACGATGAACTCGAAAGCCTTGTCGTAATTGGGAAGGTAAGCATCGTTCTCCAGATAGCTGACTTCATCAAAATAGGCTTTGTTATAGGGATAAAACAGGTTAATCCAATTGTAGTAGAAAGCGGTTTTCATTCCGCTAACCTTATCTTTCAGTACTTTGAATACTGACGGATAATAACCATCGGCATCGGTTTCGACAGACGGGAACTTCTTTTTATTGATTTCCCAGCCATTGTCTACGATCCCATGTTGTTCCGGTCCGCTGCCTGTTAAATGACTTGTCCAGTTGGGCAAGGTTACCGAAGGCATCACTACTCTGGTTTGAATCGAGAGCACGCCTTCTTTTAGCAGTGCGTCCAGATTCGGAGTGTTTGCTTTCTGAAAGCCTTCTACAGATATTCCATCCAAGGCAATTAATACTACTCTTTTGGCTTTGGGAGCGGAAAATCCTGTGAGTGAGCAAAAGCATACAAGTACTAATAAAAATGTTTTCATGACAGTCGTTTTAAAGAAGTAATCTTTTTGTTTATTGAATCTTTACTGATCTGATGAAGTATGTTTCATTTAATCATTTTTCTGAGTTTCTTTTCTACGGCAGCCGCTTGCCGCATCATGCCTACATCAGAAGGATGCACATAGTCGACCCATGCGTCCGGATCGTATGCCAGTTCTTCTCTTGACAGGTAATAGATCTCCTTTATTCCCGCTTTTTTCAGTTCTTTATACGCTTCCGCTTGTCCTTTGTTGGTGTGGCTGTAGGTTTCATATTGCTTTTGGTTTGTGGTTCCATTGCTGTATCCTGCATGTTCTACCAGTAATATAGGTGTATCGTGCTTTTCACGTATTTGAAGAACAGCCTGCTTTACCAGCTTTTTTATTTGTTCCACGTCATAGTCGCCTAAATTGGCCATGCAGTCAATTATATAAGCACATGCTTCCTGTTCGTTGATGAGGTCGAGCACTTCTTTCTCCAGTTTTCCATTTCCGGAGAATCCCAGATTAATAAGAGGGATCTCCAATGACCGGTTCACGATGTTTCCCCATGCCATTCCCGGGCGTGATGCGCAAGCTCCCTGCGCAATGGAGGTTCCGTAAAGAACGATCGGTTTTTTGGTTATCCGGGGTATGAAAGAGAACTTACTACCTTCGGGGATTCCTATTTCCATCGCTTTCACTCCATTGTACAGCGGCAGATACAGCGTATATTCCTGTTCGCCGCTTGAAAGGTTGCCACGGTCTATCTGATAATTATAACGGACGGAATCTCCGAAAGAATAACTGCCGAAGCAGAACCCACGGTCTGCGTTACGGTAAAGGTCGACTCCCGAAACTCCGGTAGCAGGCATGTGTGGCATGCTGTAGTTTCCTGTTGTTTTATACTTTACTTTGACCTCTTTCGCATCCGTTTTAAAACGAATGGCAAGTCCGGCCGATTCACCGGCAAGGCTCCATACTTTTTTTCTGACTTTAGCTTTGGCTCGTAATGGCAGGCGGCAATAATTGCCCCCGTCTTCGTTCCATCCTTGATTCTGGATAACGGAACCCTGGTTGGTTCCGTTATCCAGCGGGTTGTGCCACTCCCATTGTGCGTACACTCCTGATGCAATGAGCATCAGGCATACCAGTATAATGTTTCTTTTCATCTCTGTCGGTTAATAGTGGTTTATTGTTTCTTTCGCCTTTTTCACGACTTCTGCTGCCGGGTGGGTCTCCAGGCCGAACTCATCGAATGTCTTTAGAATTTTATGGATCTGATTCAGCCCCTGACGATTATTTTTCTTCTTGAACTCTTCTTTTAGCAGATGAATTTTTTCAAATGCCTGTATACCTTCTATCAATCTCTCAAAGCGAATGGAGCTACGTCCTCCCGGGTAGATGAGGTAAGTGTCTCCGGCAGCCCATGCCGTGAAACGGCTGTCTTGCAACGGATTCTTTACCCAGCTATTTAATGCCCAGCGGACATATCCGTCCAGATTCTCTTTGGCGGCAAACCATCCCAACCATTCGGCTTCGGCGGGCGGGCTGAAAGTAAATGTGTTAGGGCGGGGTTCTGTACAGCAAGTATAATAAGTGGTGACTTTGCCTGCTTTTCTGCGCGATTCAATAACTTCGGGGGGGAATTTTTCGCCGATGGCAATGCAGTAATCGTTCAGTCCTTGTACCAGTTCGTCATGATAAGTTCCGGCAAATGATACTTTGAAATTTTTGTCGGCTTTGGCAATGACTTTCAATGTTGCCTGCATCACGTCCATGGGGCGTTCGTCCATTGCGATATGTGTGATCTCGAACCATCCTTTTTCTTTCAGGTGTTGCGCGAACGATTTCAGCATGGTTTCCCAGAAAACTTCGTACTCTTTTTCTCCCGGTTTACAATTCTGATATTTGAATGAATTGCTTGCTTGGTCAAAGTATTGGAATGAAAGTTTCCATGGAACCATCGAATAACAGTCTATCTGCTTCTTGATGCCGAGTGACATCATAAACTCTACCCATTTGTCGAATACGGTATAATCGAAATACCAGGTTCCATCCGCCTTCTTGAGCCAGGTCACCATGCTTTCAAAGGCATCATACGTCTGTCCGTTCCAAGGCTTGTGAATGATAGAAGCGGTAATTACTTTTCCTCCGGCATCGGCATATCGCTGCATGATGGGGCGCATCAGATCAAAATGCTCCTTACTGAATAAGTCCACATCATAATAGCGGGCAACCGCATAAGGGTTTTGCCATAAATCCAAATGGAACTTCCAGTCGGACGATGCGGGAAGTGTACGGTTTTTTACATGGATGGTCAGGTGCAGTTTAGATAATGTTTTATCACCGTTTTTCACGGTAACGGTTCCTGTATACTTTCCCTCTTTAGTTTGTTGTGGTATGCGGATGCTAATCCATCCTGCCTGTGTAGAGCGTGCCGGAATGGAAAGTATGTGGGTATGATGATCGATAGGGTCGGCAACTAAAGTCGAATCAAAATCAGCTTTATTCCGATAACCGCAACCCCCTTTGCCGTCTTTGTTTAGTTCGTCAGTCACCACATAACGTACAAATCCGGTCTGTATGTTTCCGGTTGTGGTGATCTTGCCCTTACTTGAACGTAAATCACTGACTATGAATGACAGACGGTCCACATCCTGTGTGCTCCATACAACGAACTGTGCGGAAACTTTCTCTCCTTTCCAGGCAGTCAGTTTCATGCTTTTTTGTATACGGGAGATCGGAGCCGGTTCCTCTTTTTTATATCGTGAGTCCGTGCTTCCCCAACTCACCTGCGTAGTCTTGACTTTTGCCCATTGTGCAGGGTTGGTGGCAACCGGATTTGCCAATTCCCTATATGTCTCTTTTTTCTGGGCATTCAGTGTGATGGCAGATAATAATAAGGCACCTAATAAAATGACTTTTTTCATTCTTGTTCTATTTTTTTTGAAAATAAAAGGGGGTTAAAGGTATATTTTAGAATCTTATGTCTGCGTCTTCTATGACTGACACCAAAGGGAAAATGTCAATTGAGTCTTTCATATTCAAGTCTTTGGGTGTAGGAGGGGTGAAATCAGCTTTTGTTCCTTTTACCTTTGCTCCCTTACTATTCAAACTTACAATAGCATATAAAGGTTGGGTGTAAGTCATTGAATATTGTAAGATACCGTATTTTTTATTTATCTCTTCCGGATAACGTTTCTCTGTCTGTGTCGGTTCGCCTATCCATACATACGATGCACTGTTCATCTGCATGTAAGTGATTCCGTTTATTTCTTCAGTATAGTTGCTATGATTATGTCCGCTGAATGCCAGTACTACTTTCTTAAAGCCCGCGCGTTTGTTTTCGTCCTCCAGAATCCGGCGTACGACTTCTTTATTGTTCATCGCTTTTTCGATGCTTTGATGAGAGAATAAGATACATTTCTTGTCTGTGGCTTCCAAATCCTTTTTTAACCACTCCAATTGTTCCGGATCTACAAATGCGCGTTTTTTGGCATCGACATAATAGTTGGCCTTAGAATAATGGGTATATTTCTTGCCGTCATAGAGGTTATTTCCATCCAGGACGATGAAATGGAAATCTCCTTTGTCGAATGAATAGTATCGTCCCGGCATATTTCTGCCTTTTACGTATTCTTCAGGAGAATACCGATCCATGTCGTGATTCCCTATCACATGATATTTGTCACCGGTAAAGCTGTTCCAAACATTTAAATAAGGTATTGAAGCACTATCCAAACGGATGAAATCGCCTAATTCAATAATAAAATCCACATTATTATCTTTTGCGGCTTTGATAAAAGCTTCTATCCGCTCTTTTCCGTCGGGTACATCTTGCGCATGGAAGTCTGACGCAATGGCAAAAGTAAGAGTTTTCTCTTCTTGTTGTTTGCAAGCAGTGAAGTTGAATGTTAACAAAGCAAATAGGATATACTTTGTAATAGTACAGATTTGTTGTTTCATGTTCTTAATAGTTTTAATAGGATGGATAACAATAATTGTCGCAAAGTTAATCTGTCTGTTACTGTTTATGGCGATAACTCTATTTGGAAAATAGATACAAAACGGACTATATGCATCAAAGAAGTGTATAATTAGGAATATGGTAGAGGTGCTGTATTATATACTGTTGTCTGTACGATAGAAAAAATAAAGAGTAAAGCTCATTTGAACAGATGCTTTACTCTTTATTTAAATGTGATTGGAAGATATTTACCGGATATCCTGAGCCGGATAATGGTAACGTAGCGGAAACCTTTCTTTTTATTTATAAATCAAACGGCTTATAAACAGGTATCCTCCGAATATTTGCAGAGCCATTCCCGGCAGGCCGATACGGAAATCCTGTGCGGCACTGGAGAAATCGTTGACAAGGATCCACTCACCCAGAGTACCGGCCATCTGGTAGGCCAACACCACAACCAGCAGAATGGGAATGGAGATACGCTTATAATGATGGGCGGCATAACCGGCCGCTACAGCCAGAAGCACTGATTTTAAAAGGATAGCAGGTAAAACTGCCGGATGGGGCATACCGAATAACAATGAATTCAGGACAGGTGAAAAGAGTGCTGTCAACAATCCGACTTTCCACCCATATTTATAGGCTCCGATCAGAGTAAAGAAATAGATCGGTAACCAGGTGATACCCCCTTGGGGGATGAGATGAAAAAGTTGGGGCAATGCCATATTTCCTATGACAAACAGCATCGCTGCCAGATATGTTTTGGCATCGTTGTAATTTAATGAATAAAGCTTGATAGATGTTGTTTCCATATTATGATATGATAATTAAAAGTTAATGTTGATTCCTCCCATAAATGTAGCTTTCGGCATAGGGTAACCGGCATTTATTTCATAATGTTGCGCCAGCAGATTCTCTCCTTTTACAAACAGACTGGCGATGGAGCAGATACGATAATTACCCCGAAGATTCCATAGAAGAAAGTTTTCTTTCTTTTCTTCAGGGCTCACTACAGTATAAAGTCCTGCCACATATTGTATTCCGGTGGAGAAATTCCATTTGCCTTTTGTGAAATCAATTCCTGCATATAATTTATGTTCCGGTGCGGCAACCAGAGGGTGTTCCATATGAAGCCAGCTGTAGTTGGCAGTCAGGTTCCACGTAGGATGGATGTGGTACGCTATACTGGCTTCTGCTCCCCAGTTCTCTACTTTACCGGTGTTTACGTTCAGCGGACGTTCGTCTGTGCGGATAGTCTGGATCATATTGTCACCATTGATATAAAAGAGGTTAACCCCATAATAAAATGTTTGATCGAACAGTCGTTGAGAATAAGACAATTCGTAATTCCATAACCGTTCCGGCAATAAATCGGGATTGGCAGGGCGGAACATATATAGTTCGCGGATTGTAGGGTTGCGGAATCCTTTACTGGCCATAGCTTTCAAGCTTGCGTTGTGTGGCAACTGTACCGACAAGCCGACTTGTGGTATCCATTCTGTTCCGGAGACAGTGTGATGATCTGCACGGATACCCGCGTCTATTGTCAGATGACTACCGATTGCCTGACGGAAATCAACGTATCCAGCAATTTCATTTTCCGATTTATCCGAGATATTTTCTTTATGGCGGTCTGTAATGAAGCGATTCCATGCTTCACCGCCAAACCGCATATAGTCTAATCCTACAGTCAGCCGGTTACCCGTAAATAAAGAAGTACTCTGGTACCAGGAAATTCCCGTCATCCGGTCTTTAGAGTTGAAACGGTAGTTCAGTGGTTCTTCGCCTGTACCGTATCCGTCATTAATGTGATGTTTACCCCAATTATAAAAAAACTTGAGTGCCCCCGATGTATGTTCATACTTATTCTCCAAAGCAAATGAAGTCATGCCACGTGTAATGCGTGAATCGTTATCGAAAACCGGAGTGCTGACTGTTCCCGGATTAGAGGCATTGAAATGCGTCAGGTTCAGATCTGCGGATATGTTCCATGTGCGGTTCAATTCATAGCCCAGCCTTGTATATCCGCCGTATTGCTCAAACTCCATATCGGGGCGATGTCCGTCTGTCCGGTTGTAAGAACCGGTGATAACACTGCTGAAACGTCCTTTTTTTACTTGGTTGGTAACTTCGGTCGTCCATGTATTATATGAGCCATATCCCAGCCGGGCTCCCGTTTTCACTCCGTTTTCCCGCTGCTGACGGGTCACGATGTTGATTACTCCGCCCATTGCATTCGAACCATAAAGTACGGATGCAGGGCCACGTACTACTTCCACTTTTTCAGCCAGCATCGATTGATAAGCGTCGGCAATAGGATGCCCCATTAGCCCCATGTACTGTGGATGTCCGTCAATCAATACTAATAATCCTGTAGTGGGGCTGCCTCCGATGCCACGCAGGCTGATACCACCTGCCGCACCGCTCGACACGCCATACCCCATGATGCCACGGCTGGTTGTGAATAACCCCGGGATCTGTTCTGTCAACATGGGGAGTAAAGAAGGCTCTAAACGTTTCTCTATGGTTTCGCGGTTCAGGACCGAAACAGTCATAGGCAGATGGCGGATGTCAGTTTCATTTCGTGTGCCGGTGACTACTACCCCATCTATCTCGTAATTCTGTGTCGTGTGGGTCGTGTCTCTCCGGACTTGTGCCTCTAAAGAGGTACTTAGAAAAGTACAGGCAAACAGGATGCCAAGCAGATTTTTCTTCATCCTCATTTTGGAGAGGAAATTTTCAATGATCCGGAATATTTCTTCTAAAGAACTGATTTCATGGCAAGCTGTTTCCAGCGGACACCATCCGCTTTTGTCACGATTCTCAATGAAAGGCACCAATCGGATATAAGTAACCTCAACATTGGCATCATGCAGGAGTGTAAGTGCGGGTTGGCTGATGACATCTGCATATACCCGCCGGATTCCTCCCAGAACCATTAGTCCTGCGGCAGCTTTCCCAATCACCTTGTCGGCAATGCAGGCTCCTTTCATGAAAGAGGGTTCTTGCCGGAACAGATCGTATAAATCGGCTACGCCCCGTTGAGTGAAGGTGCGTATTTCCGCTCCGTTCCCGATCACACAGGAATAGCCTCCGGAGTGGAGTAGATCGATTATCTTTTCCATTATAGCGTTTCCTGTTTGAGTTGTTCTACAAAATGATCGATACGGTGCAGTTCGTCCGGAATCCGGATAGACTGCGGACAATGTGAGGTGCATTGGTTGCAGCCAATACAATGGCTGGCTTGCCGTAGTTTGGGTACACTGCGGTCATAGCCTATCAGGAAAGCGCGCCGTGCTTCTTTATAGTTTTCGCTTGTTCGGCTTTGCGGAATATTCCCTTCGTTTACGCACTTGTTGTAATGAACGAGGATGGCAGGAATATCGATGCCGTATGGGCAGGGCATGCAATATTTGCAGTCATTGCATGGGATGGTAGGATATTGCATCATAAGTTGCGCAGTCTCTTCCAGATATTCCTTGTCGTCATCGGTCAGAGGAACCAGTGGTGAATAAGTACGGATGTTATCTTGCAAGTGCTCCATGTAGGTCATACCACTCAATACAGTCAGTACCAGTTCCGGTGAACCGGCAAAGCGGAAAGCCCACGATGCTATGCTGTCTTCAGGACGTCGCTGTTTCAGTCGTCCCACGATGTGTTCAGGGACATTTGACAGGCGCCCGCCCAACAGTGGTTCCATGATGACAGCGGCAATGTTTCGTTTGGCCAGTTCTCCGTAGAGATATTCCGCATTGACATTGTTTCCTGTAGCGTGGCGCCAGTCCATATAGTTGAGTTGAATTTGTACAAAATCCCATTTCACCGTATCATGCATGGCGAGTACCTGGTCGAAAACCTCGACATCACCATGAAATGACCAGCCGAGGTGCCGGATACGCCCGGCTTCACGTTCTTTGAGAAGGAAGTCAAGCATGCCGTTATCGATATATCGTTCGTTGAACACTTTCATTCCGCCGCCACCGATGGCGTGCAGCAGATAATAATCAAAGTACTCTACCTGCATATCCTCAAACGACTGGTGATACATAGCCAGTGAGTTTTCACGTGAGAAGTTTGAAAAATTCGATAGTTTGGTCGCTATGTACAGTTTTTCACGCGGATGCCTTTTGAGGGCAATTCCTGTTGCTTTTTCCGACCAGCCCTGTACGTATACGGGCGATGTGTCGAAATAATTCACCCCATGAGCAATGGCATAATCTACCAATTCGTTGACAGCTTCCTGATTGATAAGGTCTCCTTTCCCTTCCGGTGAAGGAACGGTAGGCCAACGCATACAGCCATATCCCAGGAGGGATACTTTATCTTTGATTCCGCCTACTGAGCGATAGGTCATTTTATCTGTGGGGACAGGAGAAGAGGCACTCCGTCCCTGACCGGCTTTATCTCCGGAGCCGCAACCATAAAGAGCGGCAGTTGTTGTAGCGGCGCTGATACCCACAATTTTGAGGAATCCTCTTCGGTCTATATGCTTATTCTGTTTTTCCATATGTTTCTACTTTTGGGATGTGTTATATGATACGGTGTCTTTCGTGACCTTCTACATAGATGGCACTGAACGGGCGTGCCGGGCAAAGATTTTCACATGCTCCGCAACCGATGCAACGTTCGGTATTGATTGCCGGTATTTTGGGGGAGTCTGTTTGGTCCGGTATGGATAGAATCATCTGAATGGCTCCAGTCGGACAATGACGCGCGCAATTGCCACATTCCACCCCGTCAGTCAGTGGTACGCAGTTCGCTTTTATCCAGACCGCATGCCCGATTTGAGTCGAAGACTTATCGGCTACCGTGATAGGGCGGATTGCTCCTGCCGGACATACCTGGGAACAATCGTTACACTCCGGACGACAATAGCCGCGTTCGTACGACATTTCGGGCTGCATCAGGTTCATCAGTTTCGTGGAAGGACGCAATACCTGATTGGGGCAGGCTGATACACACAGTTGGCAGGCCGTGCAGTGTGCAGACATATTACGCGCACTCAGCGAGCCGGGAGGTGTGATGGGTGTCTGCCGATTGGGTATTTTTTTATCTTCTATGGTGGCGAGTCCGCCATCTACTTTTTTCTCCTGTGCTTTGAGGACCGATGTTGCGGCTACCATTGCCGTTGCGGTCATGAAGTTGCGGCGTGCTTCATTTACTTGGGCGGATGAAGCCAGAGGGGCATTCTGCTTCACTTGCGGTGATCTTGTTTTGATTGTCCGCAATTGGTAACTGAGCGCTTTCTGCTTGCATTTACCGAGGCAATCCATGCAAACCACGCATCGGCTGTAATCTATCGTATGTTCTTTGGCATTGATGCAGGCCGCTTTACAATGGCGTGCGCAAATTCCGCACTTATTGCATTTTTCCGTATCTATCGTGATACGGAACAAGGAGTAGCGTGAAAGAAATCCCAGTACCGTCCCTACCGGGCAGATTGTATTGCAGTAAGTACGTCCGTTCCGCCATGCCAGTAATATCAGGATGACAAAAGTAGCTGCGGCTATAATGAAAGTGGGCAGACTTTTTATCCAGATGTCTACTTCATAAAATGCATAGCTGCCGGCCTGTTCGGCTAAATGGGCAAACAGGTTATTTCCCCATAGCCAAATGGGTTGGAACAGGTTGTTTGCAATACGTCCGTAAGCACTATACGGAGCAAATAAAGTTGCGATGAAGCTAACTCCTGCTATCAGGGTAATGATGAATATAGCCAATGCCCCGTAGCGTAGTGAAGAGAGTGCCGGAGAATAGGAGTAAGGCAACTTTTTCCGTCTTTTCCCAACCCAGGCTGCCACATCCTGGAATACTCCGAGCGGACAAATCACCGAACAGTAGATTCGTCCGAATAGGGCTGTCAGAATTATTAAAAAGGCTACTACCCCTATGTTCAATGCCAGTATCGCAGGTAGGAACTGGATTTTTGCCAGCCAGCCGAACCAACCGTGCAGTGTTCCGGTGAAATCAAGGAACAGCAGGGTGATCAGTGTCAGGCAGATGATGCCACATGTTAGTCTGATTTTTCGTATCATTGCGTTTGTTTTTATTGAGTTTGTTATTTATCGTTTACAAGCCACGTCTTAAACTCCGATGCTTTGTTTTTGCTGACATAAACACGTTCCGGCACTTCGGTATCGAGTGTGATAAGCAGTCGGCTGTCAAACCAGATAGTTATATCCGTTACGCTGTCTCTGGCTATGACAAACTGTTTGTTAGCCCGGATGAAGTCTTCCGGGTTCAGTGAGGAGACGATCTGTTCCAAGGTCTTGGAATAAGGATAACAGTTGCCGTCCTTCAGGCATATATATGTGTTTTTACCGGTTGCGTAGAAATAAGAAATCTCTTTTATGCTCACCGGGAGCAGTTTGTCTTTATGTGCAATCAATAGTTTGTCTTTGTACTTGGGTGCGGGTTTCAGCTGCGTCAGTTGTGCCAAATATTGCAAAAGGTCCTGTCGGGTCAGTTTGCTGTATTTTTCCAGTGCGTGTTCTACATCCTCCACCTTGACAGGCTTCAGTAAATAGTCTATGCTGTTCACTTTAAAAGCTTCGATGGCATATCGGTCATAAGCCGTTGTAAATATAATAGGAGTCTCCAGCTTTATTCTGTCGAAAATGGCAAAGGCCGATCCGTCTGATAAATGAATATCCATGAATATCAGATCCGGAGCCGGATTTGACTGCAACCATCCGACAGTCTGCGTGACACTTTCTGTATTGGCCATGACCCGGATATCGGGGGCTACCTCCGCGAGGATATCCTTCAGGTTTTCATAGGCAGCGGTTTCGTCTTCTACAATCAGTACTTTCATAACAACTACTATATTAGAGGTAGATATACCCGGAATGTCTCTTCGTCGGATTCCACCCGGATTTGCTTATTCATTAACAGATTGAATCGATTTTCCAAGTTACTTAGTCCGGTTCCGTTTGTGTCGGGCGGGGATAGTTTAGGGTAAATGGGATTGGACACCACCAGTTCAGATTGCTCGTTCAGCCGGATGGAGATCTCCATCTTGTGTTCGCTGTCTATCCGGTTGTGTACGGTGACGTTATCGACTAACGGAAGTAGTGAGAGTACAGGCAGTGTCAGCAAATCTTTTTGCCTTTCGGCTACGTCGATGGCAAAAACCAGTTTATTGGCAAAACGTACCTCCATTACGTATTGGAAAGATTGGATGAACTCCAGTTCTTCTCTCAGCGTGACGAGCCCTTTCCGGTCGCTTTGCAAGATGTACCGGAAGATATCAGATAGCTGATTGACGTACATCAGCGTGTTTTCATCATTCTTTTTTCGTATTAATGAAGATATTCCGTTCAGTGAGTTAAAGAAGAAATGCGGGTTTACCTGATTGGCCAGTGCGTCACAACGACTTTGTAAGTTCTCAAAACGAAGACGTTCTATTTCCTGCTCTTTTTCTCTTTGCCGGGTATAAAGTATGGAGATGTATCCTACCAATGTGCATAAAAAGCAGAGCGTGAAGAACTGGGAGATTAAAGTGCTTCCCAGAAAATCCGTACGGAAACCATGCGAAGAGATGGTGTACGAAACGGATGCGAAGAACAGATAACCGGTCAGTGCAAACAGGAAGTTGTGAGTCAGGCGTTTCCGGAATAGCGCTGTCGGGATCTGCCGCAGATTGTAGTTTATCAGGAAACCGATCATCCCCCAAAAGAAAAGGAAGCGATATATAAAATAAGAAAAGAAACCAAGGTAGTCCGATGGCTTCAAAGAGTTTAGCTCCCACGGAGTGCAGGCTATATTGGGGTATATGATAAAAACCGCACTGATCAGGCTGACCAGCGGAAGGTTTCGGGATATATATTTATCAAAGGAATCCATGATGCTTTTCTTTTTCACTGCAAAGAAAAGCAAAATAATGATTCCTTATTTGTTATGTCATGTCAAAACGAAAAAAGAGGCATAAAAGCGAAACTTTTTCATTTTTTCAGCATAAATACAATGTAGTCTCTACACAAAATAAGAATGCAGAATGACAAAACCAGAGAAGCGATCAGCATAAATTCTTTCATAATGTTTGTTGGTTTTATAGGTTCTTTTCTATAAAGACAACACCCAATGAAAGATTCCCTACCCGGATAACTATTTTATTTGATCTGTTTTTGTTCTGCTATATATTTCCAGAGCGGTGCCGCATGTAATGCCTGTATGATTTGGTTGCTTTTCAGGAGTTCTTGCACCTCTTCGAAACTGAGTAAATGTACTGTAAGTGACTCCGTATCTTCCAGATGTTGTATGTCTACTCGTTCTACATCCGTTGCCAGAAAGCAGTGAGTCAGATTGGTATGTGTGCTTGGATTGGCCGAAATCACCATATATTCCTGCCAGTTACCATTGCCGTATCCGGTTTCTTCCAGCAGTTCACGTTGTGCCGAAACAAGTGGTGATGCATCCTCTTTTTCGCATACACCTGCACAAAGTTCATATAGCTGTTTGCCGATTCCCGGTCGGAACTGGCGGACAAATACAAATTTTCCTGCTCTGGTGATGGCGATGGTATTCACCCAGTCGGGATACTCAAGGATGTAGTACTCCGGGATATGATTGCCGTTAGGCAAAAGCATGTCGTCGCACCGTACGGTCAACCACGGGCGGCGAAATAGATATTTGCTGCTGACTACTTGCCAGGCTTCGTCTTTTGTTTCCATTGTTTTATTGATAGCGGTTGCTGGCAAAGGTAATTAGAATAATTGTCAGGAACAATTGTTTTCATACGTATCTTCTTTGGTTTGAAAACCGTTGTGTATCTTTGGGGCGGATAAACTAACAGAATAATGAAAAACGCAATCATCTCTTTATTCCTGCTTTTTATTGCCGTGCAATATGTAGCAGCACAAAAAAAGGTTATTAAAATAGCCTGTATCGGTAATAGTATCACGTATGGCGTAGGTACACGTAATCCTGCCAAAGACAGCTATCCCGCTGTGTTGGGGCAGATGTTGGGCGACGGTTATGAGGTCCGGAACTTTGGAGTCAGTGCCCGCACCATGCTGATGAAAGGGGACAATCCCTATATGAAGGAAGAGCGCTATCGGCAAGCATTGGACTATCATCCCGATATTGTGACCATAAAATTGGGAACCAATGATACGAAACCTCAGAACTGGCGGTATAAATCTGATTTTAAGAAAGATATGGAGACAATGATCCGTACCCTTCGGGCATTGCCATCGAAACCGGAAATTTATTTATGTTATCCTATTCCCGCATACGCTGTCCAGTGGGGCATCAATGATAGTATCATTGTTCATGGGGTGATGCCGGTTATCGATCAACTGGCTACCAAATACCGATTGAAGATAATCGATCTGCATGCTCCGCTGACGGGGATGAAAGAGTGTTTTGCCGACAACGTACATCCCAACGAAAAAGCCGCTGCCCGCATTGCGCAGGTCATTTACCGGCAACTGACCGGCGAGGAACCACCGGCACATGTTTCTCAACCCTTCCCGGGACTTAAAGGTAAATGGAAAGGGTTTGATCAATATACTTTTGCTTATCAGGATCGGGAGGCTATTGTTGTCTGCCCGAAACATGTGGCAACCGGCAATCCCTGGATCTGGCGTCCTGCTTTTTTCGGTGCTTTTGCTTCAGTTGATGAAGAATTGTTGAGGCGTGGTTTTCATGTGGTATATTATGATCTGACTCATCTTTATGGAAGTCCCCGTGCCCGGAAGTCCGGTACTGATTTTTATTGGAATATGGTACGTATGTATGGACTATCTCCCAAAGTAACGCTTGAGGGTTTCAGTCGTGGAGGTCTGTTTGCTTATAATTGGGCGGCCGATCATCCGGATAAAGTGGCCTGTATCTATGTGGACGCTCCGGTTTGTAACGTATTCAGTTGGCCGGGACGTTCGCCTGAGAATGCCGGACTATGGAAAGGTCTGTTAGAGGAATGGGGGCTGACGGATGATCAGATGAATTCATTTTCCGGTAATCCGATTGACCGGCTGAAACCTTTGGCGGATGCGAGGATTCCGGTGATCTGTGTATGTGGAGACAGTGACAAGGTAGTGCCGTTTTCAGAGAACTCGGCTATTGTCCGCCAACGATATACAGCCATGGGGGCTCCATTCGAACTTATCTTGAAATCAGGAGTGGATCATCATCCGCATAGTTTGTCAGATCCTGCTCCGGTGGTCGACTTTATTATCCGCCATCAGCCGGGTTATGAAGCCAAACAATGCTATACATTAAGAGGGGACTATCGTAACTCGTATCAGATGTTTGAGAAAGAACGTGTTGGTACGGTTGCTTTTCTGGGGGGCTCTATCACCGAGATGAAGGGATGGAGGGATATGATTTGTGAAGATTTGAAGCAGCGTTTCCCTTATACAAAGTTTACCTTTATCGATGCTGGGATTCCTTCTACGGGCAGTACGCCTGGAGCATTCCGCTTGGCGGACGATGTGTTGTCCAAGGCCAAAGTCGATCTGCTTTTTGTGGAAGCGGCGGTGAACGATGATACCAACGGCTTTAATGCCATTGAGCAGGTAAGAGGAATGGAAGGTATCGTACGCCATGCTTTGCTTTCCAATCCGTCTATGGATATCATGATGTTGCATTTTATCTACGATCCTTTCATCCCGAAACTGGACGGAGGTCAGATGCCCGATGTCATTCTGAATCACGAACGGGTGGCGAACCATTACCTGATTCCGTCTGTCAATCTTGCTTCTGAAATTGCTGCACGGATGCGCGGTGGTGAATTTACATGGGAACAGTTCGGCGGTACGCATCCCAAACCTTTGGGACATAGCTATTATGCAGCTACCATAAATAAGGTGCTCGATGAAATGTATGCCCCTTGTGCTGTTGCCGATGCTGCTGTCAAGCCTCATGTGCTTCCTGCCGTGCCGTTGGATGGATATAGTTATACAAATGGCAAGTTGGTCGACATCCGGCAAGCTCATATAAGTAAAGGTTGGCAGCTGGTTTCTTCGTGGACTCCCCGGCTTACTGCCGAAACGCGTCCGGGCTTTGTCGATGTGCCCATGCTTGAAACCGATCGTCCCGGAGCGAAACTGACACTCGACTTTGAAGGGACGGCTGTCGGTATCTTCTGTGTAAGTGGTCCGGCTGCCGGGATTCTGGAATATAGTGTCGACGGTGCTCCGTTTAAAAAGTTAGATACGTTTACGGCTTGGAGCGGCGGACTGTATATTCCCTGGGTGTATATGTTCGATACGGAGTTACCGAAAGGAAAACATCGCCTGACGCTCAGGATGTCAAAAGATCATCATCCGCAAAGTAAGGGAACGTCTTGCCAGATTAGGCAATTTGTGGTAAATGATTCTTGTGAATAGCAATTCTTCCTCCTCTCATACAAAAAATGCGTTTCGATCTTCCATCTTCCACCTTTTGAAAGATAACTATCTGATTCGCAGTAAAATAATAGGGTGGAAGATGCGGTTTTTTAGCCGTTTATCTTCCACCCTCATCTTCCATCTTCCACCCGCTAAATTTCCTCTTTGGAAGGCGATTTTTTGATAAATACCAGTAGGCTTCCTCGCCCTTTGGGTTCGATAATTCCCTGATCTACAAATCGGTGTAGATCTTCTAACGCTTTATTTTTCAGTCGTCCGGTCAGCCGGGTGTAGTCCGAACGGGTGATAAAAGCATTTTCATTTAGATACCTTTCCAGTCGAAAAAGCTTTTCTTCTTCGCTGAGCTGTGACGAGCTTCGTGAACCGTATTTACCGGCACGTTCCACATAGCCCTTGGTATGCTTGCGAAACCACATCGAAGCCCTGAAATTAATGTTGTCGAAGTAAATGGATTGTGCGCGGATCTCTTTTTTATCTTTCACCGGATGCGTTGCCTTCAGGCTCGCCGAGAAATAGCCGATCTTGCCCAACTCCACATGGTATCCGTCCACCAGATATTTGGAGATTTTCTCTGTCAGGGCACAGAGCACTCCTTCCAGGTCGCCTACTGTGAAGGTGGAGGCTTCCGAAATTTCTTCAAGAATGGTGCGTGTCCGGATGGTTCCACCCGAAATGATGTGGGGATAAAGTTTAGGTTCTTCTTCGCTCCCTTTCTTAGAAGGGGCTTCTCTGAAATCATAACGTGCTGCCATAATTCGTTTGGTTTTTAATTGTTGATAGTTATTTGTTTATTGACTTTTCTTTCTTTGTTTTAGTCTTTTTCCTTTGTTCTTTATTCCGGCCCGCATACCCGGGCCCATGAGCCCGCATACCTGGGCCGATGAGCCCGCGTGCCCGGGCTGATGAGCCCGCATACCCGGGCCCGGATAATGTTCCTATAAAGATACATAATATTTATCGTGAAAACAAGTAATACTCCTTTTGTTTGTTATTAAATATAATTGATTTATATGTGACGATCCGCTTGCTTTATCCGGTAAGAAAGAGTACCTTTACCACATTATAAAAAACCGGAAAACCATGAAAATAACCCTGATCCGAAAGAAAGAAACCGTAGTAGTGCAACGGGCGGTGAAACTCGAAACTGTGTTGGAGAATATGAAAACCGAAACCAAAACCTGCCCTGTGAGCGCTTTGCGCCGGACACTGAAGCTTTCGGGTGGAAGTGGACATGTCATGGCAGTGGACAAACTGCCCCGTATCCTTTTTTCGGTGGAACTGGGCAAAAGCAAAGAAGTATCGGTGATGAAGGCTTATCATGGATTGGTGCTTCTGAGCGTGAAGGGACTCACCGGAGTAGAAGAGGCTGTCCGCTTGCGTGACAAGCTGGCCGGACTGCCCCAGACGATGATTGCTTTTGTCGGTTCGAGCGGCCGGAGTGTAAAGATACTTGTGCCTTTCCTCCGTCCCGACGGTTCATTGCCCGTAACCGTAGAGGAAGCCGGACTTTTTCATGCCCATGCCTACCAATGGGCGGTGAACTTTTACAGAGGGCAGCTTTTGGCGGAACACCGGGATGTTACGCTTGAGAATCCGGTGCCGGAACAGAGTTGCCGCTATTCATTCGATCCGGGACTCTATTTCAATCCGGATGCCTACCCCATCCGTCTGGAACAACCTTTATCGATGCCCGGCGAAGTTACCTACCGCGAAACAGTGGAGGCGGAAACTGATCCTTTGCAGCGTATGATGCCCGGTTACGAACGGAGCGAAATTATCTCGACATTGTTTGAAACTTCACTGTATGAAGCTCTTAATACGGTAGACTGCGACCGGGAGGAGGATTCTAAATCTTTGATCGTGGAACTGACCCGGAACTGTTTTCGTTCGGGAATCCCCGAAGAAGAGGTAGTGGGCTGGACGCTGATGCATTTCCGGGGTAAAGTGTCCGAAATACTGATACGTGAGACGGTTCACAATGTGTATGCCGTCGAGAAGCGATTCGGAAGTAATCCTTGCATTTCCTCCAAGCAGACCATGGCCATACGTACCGACGAGTTTATGGGCAGACGTTATGAGTTTCGCTATAACATACTGGCCGGAGTGGTGGAATATCGTGAACGGAAGACATTCTGCTTCGATTTTCGTCCCGTGACGGACCGGGTGCTCAATACAATTGCGGTGAACGCCATCAGCGAAGGGCTTGAACTTTGGGACAGGGATGTGAAACGCTGGATTAATTCCGAACGTGTACCGGTCTATTCACCTGTTACCGACTTTTTGTATGGCTTGCCCCGTTGGGATGGAAAAGACCGCATCCGGGCGCTGGCCCGCTACGTACCTTGCGACAATTCGCGTTGGCCCGACTTCTTCCATCGCTGGTTTCTCGCCATGGTGGCCCACTGGAAAGGAAATGACAAGCAGTACGCCAACTCCGTTTCACCCCTGTTGATCGGTTCGCAGGGATGCGGCAAGTCCACTTATTGCCGCAATATCCTGCCGCCTGACTTGAGAGCCTATTATACCGACAGCATTGACTTCAGCCGGAAACGCGATGCCGAGCTTTATCTCAACCGCTTCATGCTGATCAATATTGACGAGTTCGATCAGGTAAGTGTCAATCATCAAGGCTTCTTGAAACATATACTCCAGAAACCGGTGCTTAATGTGCGTAAGCCCAACGAGGCGGCTGTCCGCGAGTTGAAGCGTTATGCTTCGTTCATAGCGACCAGCAATCATAGCGATCTGCTTTCCGATCCTTCGGGAAGCCGCCGTTTTATCTGTATCAATATCACCGGCAGAATCCGTAATGATGCTGTCATCAACTATCCGCAACTCTATGCGCAGGCAGTGCGGGAGCTCCGTGACGGTGAGCGCTTTTATTTCTCTCCCGAGGAAGAGGCCATTTTGATGGAGAGCAATCAGGAATTTGAACTGCAAACTCCGGTTGAACAGCTCTTTCAACAGTATTTCCGCTCTGCCGGCGAAGGAGAAATGTGCGAAACGCTGCTCGCTGTCGATATTTTGGGGCGCATACAAAAGAAAAGCGGCTTTAAACTGTCGGCTACGAAGATAGTGCATTTTGGCAGAATACTTCGTAAGTTAGGAGTGCCTTGCAGGAAAATGAAAAACGGGAATTTCTATTGTGTGGTGGAGTTGTAAAGGGATTGAGCCTTAAATTCCGGCATTTATATGCTTGTTGGCTTAACGCATTGGATGGAATTGGATGCCGATGTGCATTATTAACAAATAAACAGCTATATTTGCATTCAACTCTCTGATATATTAATTACTATGATGGACTTCGAACAATTTTACATAACATGGTATTCGCGTGCGAAATATTTTGCACGCGAATACGTTACTTCTGAAAGTGATGCTGAAAATATTGTTCAAGACGTTTTTTTGCATCTGTACGAGAGGCGCGATTTAATGGATGCATATACCAATCTGACTGCTTATCTTTTTACTTCCATCAAAAACAGATGTTTGGACTATTTGCGCAAATGGGTTCTTGAACAAGAAACCGCACAGGAAATGCAAGATGAATTTGATATGGAACTTCGGATGAAATATGATTCTCTGGAGATATTCAATACGCAGTTTTCTGATGAAACCGATATAGGGGAACTATTGAACAGTGCACTTCAGAAACTTCCGGAACGATGTCGTGACATTTTTATAATGAATAAGCTGGAAGGGAAAAAGCAAAAAGAAATTGCAGAAGAATTGAATTTGTCTATCAATACCGTAGAGTCGCAGATGGGCATTGCTTACAAGAAATTGCGTGAAGAATTGAAAGACTGCCTGCCTCTATTCATATTTTTGTTTGCTATTTCCTGATTTTTTTTATTTCCTTTTGGCGGATTTTTTCTTTTGCTTCGTTTACCATATAGAACAGATGCAATATGAATAGTCAAATTATTAAATATTATGCAGGAGAACTCAGTAAGGAAGAACGAAAAGCCTTATTGCAGAAAGCCTTTTCCGATCAGGAATTGAAAAGCGAGATGATGAAGTATCAACATTTGCAATCGCTGATGAATCTTCATCCGCAGGAGAAAAACGAATTATTAGGTAGGGAGAGCCTAAAGTGCTTTATGGAAGCACGGCAGGCGGAAAAAAGGAAAAGATTGTTTTTTTATTTTTTACGTTATGCGGCAATTGTCTTTGTGTGCATCGTTTCCACTTGGTGGATTACTTTCTCGTTCGTCGGTACGGATATACTTCAGCCTGTTGTTGCCCAGGAATTATCGGTTCCGGCTGGACAGCGTGCGCATATCCTGCTGCCGGATGGGAGTAAGGTATGGGTCAATGCAGGCTCAACTCTTAGTTATCCGTCAGTGTTTGGTGACGAACGGCGTGTCAAACTGACTGGAGAAGCGTTTTTTGAGGTAGCGAAGGGGAATAAGCCTTTCATTGTATCGACAGGAAAGGTAGATGTAAAAGCACTTGGAACCCAGTTTAATGTATTTAATTATCCTAAAGAGGAGTTAGCGGTAGCTCTACTTGAAGGCTCTGTACGCATATACCGTCCCGAATGTGAGCGACAAGGGGTTATATTGAAGCCCAATCAGCAATTGACAGAGGATAATGGACGTTTTCTTATAAGTTCCATTGATAAGAATCCTATTATCTGGAAAGAAGGGCTCTATGCTTTTGATAAACAAAAACTGAAAGATATACTGAAAAAGCTGGAACTCTATTATGATGTGAGAATACTTGTCAAGAATCCTTCCATCCTTGAATATGAATACACCGGAAAATTTCGTCAACGTGATGGTGTGATGGAAGTCTTGCGCATCATCCAGAAAATTCATCCGTTCAAGATAGAACAGAAAGAAGATACGAATGAAATCATTTTATATCGTTAACCTTATTGTCGAACCTATAAAATCAAAGAAGATATGAAAACATAAAAGATTTTTCTTAATTATGTATGATCTTAATAAAGAAAGGTCGGCAGATGCGTCAACACCTGCCAACCCGGGTTATTAAGTAATACGTATTCCAAACCCTTTCAAAAATTCAGAAATTATTAACTTAATCGGAAACAAAGATATGAAAATAGAACCTTTGTTAGCACATCTTTTGTGCCTAAAAATACATAGTAGGACGTTAAATATTATGAAAGTAGCTGTGTTTATGATGTTTTTCTGCGTTTTCCAGTTGTTTGCCTCTAATGGCAAAGCGCAAAATGCAGTAATAGAACTATCCTCTAATTCTGTGACGGTAGAGACACTGTTTGCGGAGATAGAGAAACAGACGGATTATTTAGTGGTTTATAGTAGTCGTGAACTGGATGTGAAAACCAAAATCCTGTTTTCAAAGAAGAAGGCCAAAGTAAGCGAAATGCTGAACGAACTTTTGCGGAATACGAATCTGAAGTACGAGCATACTAATAATTACATCGTATTTTCCAAAAAGGTCAGCGAAGCTGATGTATCGCGGCAGACCGGAAGAAAAGTAACCGGAACGGTGGTGGACAATAATGGAGAAGCGGTTATTGGTGCCAGTGTACAAGAAAAAGGAACAACCAATGGAGTCATTACTGATATTGAAGGTAAATTTAGCTTGGAAGTAGCGGATAAAGCTTTGTTGACTGTCTCTTATATCGGCTATGTAAGCCAGACCGTGCCTGTGAATGGTAAAAATCATGTGATCATAAAATTGATGGAAGATACAAAGGTATTGGATGAAGTCATCGTGATCGGTTACGGTGAGACCTCGGCTAAAAAGATGGTGGCCGCCGTTACTGCCGTAAAGGGAGAAAAGTTACAAGATCTCCCGTTTGCCAATGTAACTTCCGTTTTGCAAGGACGTGCGACAGGCGTTATCGTTCAGAATTCGGGCGGCGAACCCGGAAGCGTTCCTTCCCTGTCTATCCGTGGTGGTGGAAAGCCATTATATGTCATTGATGGGGTAATCAGTACGGATGATTGGGAGTTTCAGACTTTGAATCCCAATGATATAGAGAGTCTGTCGGTTTTGAAAGATGCGGCTTCATTGGCGGTTTATGGTTCTCGGGCGGCCGATGGTATCATCATGGTTAAAACCAAGGAAGGAAGAAAAGGAAAAACTTCTATCGTATATACATTTAATGCGCAGTTTAGCCAACCGACGGTTCTGGCTGATAAAATAGATTCTTACACCTACGCTAATGCGCAAAATCAGGCGGCAATGTCCGATGGACATGGAGAATATCACACATATAGCAAAGAAGAGATGGATATTATCCGTAATCAGTCCGATCCTTTGAAATATCCCAATACAGACTGGTTTGATTTAGGGTTGAAGAACTTTGCGCCCGAGTACAGGCATTCTTTGTCGATGACAGGCAACCGTAAAGATATTAATTATTACATTTCATTGGGTACTTTTGAGCAAGGTAGTTTGTACAAGTCTGATGCACTGAACTATTCAAGATATAATTTGCGAAGTAACGTAAATACTACTTTTGAAGAAATTGGTCTTAAAGTGGCGGTAAATATTAATGCTGCATACGAAAAAAAGAAGTACCCTTCGTTTAGTGCCAATACCATCTGGGATCATTTAAATAATAAACAGCCGCTGGAGTTGGCGTATAATCAGGATGGAACCTTAAGCTCTATATCCGATCATCCTTTGATGGAGATGGACGAACGTTCGGGATATGATAAGAATGACGGGTTATATGTCAATACTCAGTTTGTTGCCGACTGGACGTTGCCTTGGGTGAAAGGTCTGTCACTCGGAACCATGTTGAACTATCGTTTGAACTCCAGCCATGTCAAGGGACTTTCAGCCCGTGCTCCCCAATATAATCAGGATGGAACATTGGTTGTTGTGACCAAGCCGTCATTGAAAGAAGAAGCTTACTTCGGAGATTCGTACAGTCTTGAGCTGAACGCAGCTTATACACAGACTTTTGCAGAGAAGCATACTATAGATGCGAAGGCTGTATTTACTGTATCCGAGAGTAATGGAAGCTACTTCTGGGCTTCACGCAAAGACTATCTGTCTGCCACTGTAGATCAGTTATTTGCCGGTTCAAGTGTTGGCATGCAAAATTCCGGTAATTCGGATGAAGGAGGACGTATGGGACTCGTCGGACGTTTGAAGTACGACTTTGACAGCCGGTATTATATTGAAGGAAGTTTCCGTTATGACGGGTCCGACAATTTTGCACCTGGGCATCGTTGGGGCTTCTTCCCTTCTGTTGCATTGGCTTGGGATATCACGGAAGAGCCGTTCTTTAAAAGTCTCAACCTGAAGAATATAAACCTTTTGAAACTGCGCGGCTCTTATGGCCAAACCGGAACAGAAGCGGGTGTAAACCGATTTGGCTATTTGTCAACTTACAGCTTGGCTGAAAACGCGATTTGCATTGGCGGCAATTTGCAATCCGGTTTCAATGAAGGGGCTTTGGTTTCACCGGAACTGTTAAGTTGGTATACCCGTAATTCTTTGAATTATGGCGTTGATGCCGCTTTCTTTAATCACCACCTGAAAGGTTCTGTCGATTATTTCTTTTATGTCACCAAAGGGGGACTGGTTAGTCCGGCAGACCGGTATGTAGTTCCCTTAGGAACGTCTCTTCCTCAAATAAAGTCGGAGAATGAACATCGTCGGGAAGGTTTTGAAGTCTCCTTGAGATGGGATGATAAGATAGGATCTGATTTCTATTACGAAGTTGGTACGAATATGACCTATTATAATAATCTGTACGTTAAAAACCAAGGTGAATCATTGTCTGATCTGAAAAATCCATACAAACGTAATACGCATCAGACAGATTACTATGGCATTATGTATATGAATAACGGACTGTATCAAACTCCGGAACAAGTACTCGGATTACCACGGAGATTGCAGTCTTCTGCTACTAAATTAGGTGATATTGCCTACGAAGATATTAATGGCGATGGTAAAATAGATGGAGAGGACCAGGTGCGTTGGGGAATGCCGACAGCTCCTCATTTCACTTACGGTTTCGATTTTATTTTGGGTTACAAAGGATTCACTTTGTCAGGATTGCTATATGGAACAGGAAAACGTAATATGGAATTTGGGGTCACGACTAAGAAAAATGAAGCTATATGGGTGCTGAATGATTATCAACTGGATTATTGGCGTGAAGACAATAGAGATGCCACTTTTCCCAGAATCTCTTTGGAGGCATCGGCCAATGGTTCGAACAATCAGGCTGCTTCTACTTTTTGGGTCAAGAACGCTTCATTCCTACGCTTGAAAAATTTGACGTTAGAATATGATTTTAAATATAAATTGTTGAGGAGGGTAAAATGGTTGAATACTTGTAGAGCCAATATTACGGGTACAAACTTGTTTACGATATCGGATGTCATGGATTATTTCGATCCGGAAACAGCCTCAACAAGTGGAGGCTATCCGGTGCAGCGTGTTTATTCTTTAGGTGTAACAATTGGATTTTAATGATTATGAAAAAGATAAATGTAATAATAGCGTTATCCCTTATTTTGGGATGTTCTGCTTGCAGTGATATTTTAGACAAAGGTCCGTTGGATAAGTTCTCGGAGAACGATGTATGGAGCAGTCCGCAACTGGCACAGGCTTTTTTGTATCCAACGCTGAACGATGCGACTGGAAAGCTGATCTGGGATGATAAATGGACGGATAATGATGTGATACAGGACGATGGCAACGCTTCGAACGTGAATAAGGAACAGATAGATCGTTATCATGATGCCGGATGGAATGTGTATGGGCAAATCCGTAAATGTAACCTGACCATTCAGAAGATGGAAGAAAATGAAACATTTATAGAACAAGACAGGAAATATCTGACAGCACAGGCAAAAATGTTGCGTGCTATGATCTATTTCACTCGTGCGCGCTTGTTCGGTAAATTAATGATTGTGGATCGGGTTCTTGATGCGGAGGAGAACATGGAACTGCCAAGAACAAATACGATTAAAGAGACTTATGATTTTATCCTTAAAGATTTGAGGGAGGCAGCACCTGACTTGCCTGTGTCATTGTCCAGCCAACAAGGTATGCTAAGCAGGGGAGCGGCTTATGCGTTGATTGCGGAAGTTGCGTTGCATGGGGCTGCCTACATTGAATCGGGACAAAATGAATATTATGCTACAGCAAAGAAAGCCAGTGAAGATCTTTTTGCCTTGGGCATATATGAATTGGATAAGAATTATGAAAAGCTTTTTAATGAGTTTGATTATGCGCTAAATTCGAATGAAGTTATCCTGGCTCAGTGGAGACATGAAAATAATACGACTTTTGCCGGGACGTGGATGCAATATCTAGTTCCTAACATCAGCAATGATAAATTAAAGGAGTTTGCCAATCCTAAACTTGTCGATAGCTTTGAAGGCTGGATCGGAATGTTTCCTTCTGTAGATTTAGTCAATGAATACGAAGTGGTAGATACGGATGGAAACGCAAAGAACTGGGATGAAAGTAGCTACTATAAAGAGTATCAACAGAATGGAGGATATGTATCAAAGGCGATATACCGGAATAGAGATAACCGTTTTTATGCCACTGTTGTACAGGACTCTTCCAAGTACTTCAATAGTCTGGTGACGATGCGTGAAAAGGGTAACTTGCATTGGGACAGTAAGACAGGCAGTGACTGGGGAACTGCATTGACGGGATATATCTATCGTAAAGGGGTATACACTGGTAGGAATTTATGGAATTCAGATCCGACTTACTATCATCAGATTGTTATGCGTCTGGGACGTTCTTACTTGAACTACGCTGAAGTGATGTTACGACTGAATGATATAGAAACGGCCATTGAATATGTCAATAAGACCCGTACAATTCATGGCGGCTTGCCGGCTCTTTCCAAAGATTTGTCCTTGAGTGAAGCTTGGGAGGCGTATAAACGCGAACGCAGGGTAGAATTGGTTCATGAGGGTGACCGTTACTGGAGCCTGCTGAGATGGGGAAAAGCGGATGGTAAAGAAACAATATCCGAACTAAATAAAACCCATCATTCGATCAGTATATCAGAGGATGGAAAAACATTTAAGATTATCCCATTGCCTTATCAGACTGTATTTAATGAACGTGTCTTTACAAAGAAAAGATACTTATATCCTGTTCCGGAAGGTGAAAGAGTAAATAATCCGTCATTAGACCAGAATGAGGGATGGTAATTTCAAATACAACAAAAAAAGTAAAGTTATGAAAACATTGTATCGCTATTTAGCATTGGCATTACTGATCGTATTAAATACTTCTTGTCTTAAGTCAGGTTTGGATGAACTTGAAACCTATGATCAAAATGATATTACCAACATCCGATTTGAATACAGATGGTGGGATGAAGCTACTCAAAGACTTCGTGTGATAGAGATGGGAGTGACAAAGACGATTGATACGAAAGCAAAAAAAATAGAATGTTCTATCAAAGTTCCCGAAGTGACGAGTGCTTTTACAGCTGGCATCAGGAATCAGGTTTCTTTGAGTACTTTATCCATTAATGTGGATGTGTCTACAGCCGCACGTATTAGTCCGGTAGGAGATGCTCCTGCAATGGGGACCTTTCCGGCAGACTTTTCCGCTAAAGAATTTATTTATAGCGTAACGGCTGGAAATGGTGACAAAGCAAATTGGACGATTAAAATTGAAGATTTCAGTAAATAAGACTTTCAAGCTATTTTAAATTGATTGTTTCGAACAGAAAAAGTATGAATGACTTTTTATCTGTTCGGAATAATCATTGTATGGAGAACATTATGATAATGGTAACTTATAAAAATATTGATTAATGAAAAAAGAAATACTATTCGTTCTATACTCTCTGATTATTGGAACTGCATCTGCACAATACAATATTGATTTAAGTAAGGTGGTTTCTCCCCCTATTAATTATCTGCAAATGGGGAATGCCGGTCCTGTCGGAAAAGAAATCCGCGTCAATAATTTATATATGGAAGAAGGGGGCATCCCACAGTTGCCGGTAATGGGAGAAATTCATTATAGCCGCATGGATTCAAGGTATTGGCGAGATGCATTGCTGAAAATGAAGGCATCTGGAGTTGATATTGTAGCTACTTATTGCCTTTGGTCATTGCACGAGGAATTTGAAGGGGAGTTATCATGGGAAGGCAATCTAAACCTTCGCCATTTTATAGAGCTTTGTAAAGAACTGGATATGAAAGTACATTTGCGTTTCGGACCTTATTGTAATGCAGAGATCAGAAACGGTGCCTTACCTGACTGGATTATAAATAATAAAAATCTCAAGGCACGTTCAAACGATCCTTTATATCTGGAATATTCACGTCGATGGTATCAGGCTGTGTATGATCAGGTGAAGGGACTTTTGTATAAAGACGGAGGCCCTATCATGGCTCTCCAGTTAGAAAATGAATACGTGAGAAAGGGGATGATCATTTCTCATCTGCTTAATTTAAAGAAAATGGCAGTGGAAATAGGGTTTGATGTACCGATTTATTCGATGACTCACTGGATGGATAGCGAATACCCGAAGGGGGAAATAGTACCTTATGCCGGTTTTTATATTGAGGCTCCCTGGACGGCTTCCGGAAAAAATGAGATCCCCACATCCAATTTTGAATATTTCACTTATAACCGGCTTTCGGATAACATAGGCACAGACATCATAAAAATAGAAGGGGAGGTGGAATCCTTGAGTGGAAAGAATAATGATTCTCCTTTCTTTACGTGTGAAGTAGGAGTGGGAACGACTGCTTTCTATCATCGTCGTGCGGTTGTACCCGAAGAAATGGCGGGAGAGAATATAAATTTACGCTTAGGGTGTGGAGCCAATATGATGGGGTATTACATGTATGTCGGTGGGACTAACCCAGTGGGGAAAATAAGCACGTATCAATCTTCCGGTCCCCGGGTGAGTTATGACTATCAGGCTCCCATACGCGAATTCGGGACATTGGGGACGGTGATGCAAGAGACTAAAAAATATAACTATTTTATGAATGATTTTGGTACATCGCTTGCTCCGGCCATAGCTTATTTACCTACCAGTAATCAAAATAGAGAGAATCTGCAATGGGCCGTTCGTTCAAATGGGAATGCCGGCTATTTGTTTTGCTCTAATTATTTATATAAAAACAGTAGGAAGGATTATAAGGATGTCCGGTTCACTATAAAGTTGAAAGATGAAACAGTACGCATACCACGTAAAAAAGTGACAGTTAAAAATGGCACTTATTTTCTCTGGCCTTTCAATCAGTATCTGAATGAGGTTTGGCTGAAGTATGCGACGACGCAACCTATCTGTTCTTTGAAAGATGGAGAGGACTGTACTTTCTTCTTTTTCGAGGATGACCAGATTCCGGCGGAGTATTTGATTGCAGATAAGAATGTCAAGAATATAGAAGTGAAGAATGCTGTTTTGAAGGAAGAGAAAGAGGGATATTTTATTGATCGAATTGTTCCAGGAAAAGAATGTATTATAAATATCACCAAGACAAATGGTTCTATGGTTCGTTTTGTTACGTTGACAGAAGAAGAATCAGACTATATCTGGAAAGGAACTGTGGCGGGGAAAGAGTTTGTAGCGATAACTCATGCTTCATTAGTTTATGATAAAAGTAAAATTACCTTAATTGGAGACTCGTCCCAAGCAGATATATGGATGTTTAAAAAAGGTTGTTTCAAACAACAAACCTTCCAGTCGAAGCCCCGTCACCTACGTGCGGCATACAGCTCTGTCGCTCCTATGGCAAGGGGAAAATGGATTTGCCCGTCAAGCGGCGATAAGGTGAAACGCGAGTTCACAGTCCATACATTCTCAACAGTTCAAAAGGCTTATTTACGTTATGTTTCGTTTGCCCCCGCCCACTGCATCTTAAACGGGAAGAAAATAGAAGCCAATACAATGGGCGGATATAAACGGGCTGATGTTACTGCACTCATCCAGAAAGGAAAGAATACAATAGAGTTTTCTACCTCTGGTAAAGGAGTAGTGGGTGAGATTGAAATTCTGCTGCAAAACGGTGAGCGGATTATTTGGAATACGGATGCTACCTGGTTGTCTGCGGCCGATAATAAGCCCGTGCGAATTCTTTTCGGACAAGAGAAACCTTTGGCTTTTGCACCCGAAGAACATTTGGCCGTTTATGAAGTCAAAGCACCGGTACCTCTATGTGGTGACGAGGAAACACGGATGTATCTTTCTTATAAAGGAGATGTGGCCAATGCGTATTTGAACGGAAAACTCGTCGCTGATTCTTATTATGACGGAACCGATTGGATTATCAGTTTGAACCGTCTGAAAGAGGGTGTTGATGTGAACCCATTAGTGATTCGTATAGACGGGTTGAAATCGGCGGATGAGCAAATTTATTTTGAGAAAAACGTAGATCCTGCTGAATGTGTAATTCCTGTTCTGTCAGATATCCGGGTGAATCAGGAATATAGATTCGAATTGGAGATGGATTAACCGCCATCCTTGGAGGTTCATAGATCTTTAGGACTTTGTAGATTGAGTGTCTGTCTTCTGCGAAAAGTTCTAAAGATCTCTCTGAAACCACAGGTTGCTTATTCGCTGTTTTAGATAATGATGTGAGTATGCAAAGTATTCGAAAGGAATGAAAATATTACCAATAAATCGCAATAACTGATTATGAGCATAGAGAGAATACTGCTTTGCCTTATTTTTGCCTTTCTTGTCCATTTATCCAAAGCACAATGCACAGATACAATTTACATATCCGATTTCGGGCTAAAACCATATTCATACGAGAATAGTGTTGCCCAACTTCAGGCTGCGATTGAGGCTTGTAAGCAGAAAGGGGCGAAGGTGCTGTCCTTTTCAAAAGGGAGATATGATATATGGCCGGAAGGAGCTGTCCGAAAAGAATTTTATATCTCGAATACATCTACAGAAAAAGAGTGTCCTTCTAAAATTAAAACGATCGGACTATTGTTTAATAAGATGCGAAACCTGAAGGTAGAAGGTAACGGAGCTTTATTGATGTTTCATGGGAAAATGACTACAATCGTACTGGATAGCTGTCAGGATGTTACCTTAGAAGGATTGTCCGTTGACTTTGAACGTCCGGCAGGCTCTGAATTACATTATGAGTATGTGAGTGAAAATTATGTGGACGTTTCTGTACATCGTGATACTAAGTATGAAATAGTTAATGGGAAATTGAACCTTTATGGTGAGGGGTGGAAATCTAACAAAAATCATTGTATCGAATATGACGGGCAAACAGAAACCTGCCATTATAGCCAGGGGTGGAAGGTTTTATCCAACTTACATGCGCAAGAGATAGTTGCAGGGCGAGTTAGGTTTACTACTTTGCCCGGTTTCCAACCGAAGCAAGGCAATACATTGACGATTCGTGATGTGATCCGTGATCAGGTCGGTATGTTTATCCATCGAAGTAAGAATGTGGTTCTGAAGGATATGCGAATGCATTATATGCATGGTCTGGGGATAATAAGCCAGTATTCTGATAACATAACAATGTGTAGGGTAAAGTGTATGCCCGAACCCAAATCAGGAAGATTGTTGGCTGCTTCAGCGGATATGATGCACTTTTCCGGGTGCAGAGGGAGGCTTCTAATTGACAGCTGTTACTTTGCAGGCGCTCAGGATGACGCGATCAATATACATGGAACCAACCTGAAAGTAGTTGAGAAAGTTAGTTCCAATACATTGAATATGCGGTTCTCGCATGGACAAAGTTATGGGTTTCAAGCATATTTCACGGGAGATACGGTTGCTTTTGTGAAGGCGACTACCATGGAACGGCTTTCAACAGCATCTGTACATTCGGTTAAGCGCTTGTCGGACCGTATTTGGCAGGTTAAGTTCGACCGGGAGGTTCCTGAATGGTTGGAAATAAATCATGATTGTGTAGAGAACCTGACTTATACTCCTTCTGTGGAAATCCGGAATAATTACTTTACTCGAACCAGTACAAGAGGAACGTTGGTCACAACGCCACGCAAAGTCGTGATTGAAAAAAATACTTATTATAAGGTCGGTATGAGTGCTATTCTGATAGAAGGTGATGCAGAAGGGTGGTTTGAGTCGGGGCCCGTCAATGATGTGCTGATCAGAGAGAATACATTTGTAGACTGTGCTTATAATGGAGGACCGGGAAATGCCGTGATTGCGATTAATCCGTCTAATTCTGTCATCAATGCCAACCGGCCTGTCCATAAGAATATCCGGATAGAAAATAATCTTTTTAAGAGTTTTAATACTCCTTTGTTGTTTGCAAAAAGTACGGAAGGTATTTTATTTGCGAATAATACGGTCGAACGTACCATGCAATTGAGGTTTTCTGCTAAAAATGATATTATGTTTTATTTAAATGGATGTAAAGACGTTACTATCCGGAATGTGATTTGCAAAGAAGGTGTCTCAAACAAAGAGATTTATATTGATAACATGAAAAGGGCATATGTGAAGAAGCCTGTCGGCATGAATATACGTATAGCTAAATAATTGTCGGTTGTTCGCGGATAAATAAAGGCTAAATGTATAATTTAGTTTATGTCATTTAGCCTTTGTTTACTATAAAGATATGTATTCGTTTGATTGTATAGTAATTCGTGTGTTGCTATTCTGCTGTTTTCTATTTAAAGCTGCTACAACTCACTTCTATTCCATTAACATAAATGAGAACTTTATACTGCGTATTATTTTTCAAAGTTTGAGTAACATTTTTAATTGATAAGGTTGTTTTCTCGTAAGGATGAAGAGCTTTTACCTTGATATTTTTTAAGCAGATGTTATCGCTTGATATTTCTAATATTGCAGGTTCGGAGGATGATAAGCCAAAATTCTGTATTTCTATCTGAAGTGTTTCTGTCTCTTTGTCATATATTGGACGTCGTGTGGAGAGCAAAGCCGGTTCGTAATTTACAAATGGCATCCGGGCGTAACCGTAAATCATATTTCCATTTTTGTCCGTTCCTATTATTTTGGGTGCAAATTCCTCTGAGTTTATGCCGGTGTCTTTCATTTTGAATACAACAATCAGGTCATTTCCTACATGTTTTGTTTTAACTGGTCTGGCTCCACGCCCGAAATTCACTTCGGTATATGAACCGAATCGTAGTGATTTTACATCTACATCTGTTTGAGGAGCAAATCCCTCTTCTGCTAAAATTCTCACTTCAATGTTGCGGGTTGATGGAGTTATTTTCTTTTTGTTGAGAATGGAAAGCCTCATTCCTTTATTTAATGGGATGCAGATATTTTTAGAACTGTGCTTGTCGTTCGGTAAATCATTCCATTTGATAGTGTCGATCACTGCAAAATTCATTTGAGTGGCTCGGCCATATTGGTCTTGAAGCACTTTGGGGCGTTCATACTTGAACCACCTCTCTACTTTTCCGTCCTTATGAAAGGAGATTCCCGGCATATAGGCTTCGCCCTGTTCTGTCACCCAATTCACGCCATCTTTTGAGCGTTGGTAGAATGCAATCCTCCCCAACCAGTCGTTTACAATCAGATGATACTGAAGTTCATCTTTCCACACCACGGGATCTTCGAATCTTCCTTCGACAGCCGGGTATATTCGTTTGTCCGTCAATTGATGATAGGTTGAAAGGCCGTCTTTGCTGATCCATACACCTCCACCGCGGCACACCATCAGGTATGAGCCATCCGATCTGCGGGCAAAAGTCAAATTGGAAAGCCCCTCTATAATTTTCCTATCACGAGAATCAAAATTGAAATGACCGAATATCCATTTCGATGCATCTTCTCTATCTGCGATGTAATAACCGTCTATTGTATAAACCACTATTCGTCCATCTTTTAGGCGGAAAGCTTCGGGGTTATGTCCTTTACCGATTGAATCTTGTATTTTGAAAGGACCGGTTGGCCTGTCGCTTACAGCACGGAATACGGTGGAATTAGGCCAAAACATATGCCCCTTAGGAGAAGACTCCGGCCATCCGCACACATATAAATGATATTTTCCTTCGGCATCCCGCAAGATGTTTCCACCCCAGAAAGATAAATCGGCATCTTCTATCCCATTATCAACATATCTGTTACGTACCTCATCCGTCCCCCATATATTTTCTGCTTGAGTCCCATTGGGCATAGGCAAAAAGCGATCCATGAAGCGTGCTCCTTTTGCCAGATGTTGCCATTCTGTAGGACGTTCGCGTTCCATAACTTGAGATGTAGCGGAGGCAAAAAAGCAACTCACGATCACGAATGCCAAAAATCTATTCATAGTAAAATGGATTTGCAGAAATATCATAATTTATTTTGTTGGATATTTAGATACAAAAGTAAGGTTGAAAATTATATCATAAAATGGATGAAAGTTATAAAAGCATGGATTATTTTACGAAATAGACATTGGGGCATCCGTTGCTTTATGGTTAAAGTGGCTCGATCTGTATACAATCCAGTCCGAACAATGTTCCTGTCGATAGCGGATTTCGGCCGATTAATTCTATCCGCAGGATAAATTTGCCGTTTACAGGTTTATATGTGCCTAAATCAATGGCATTTGTGGCTTCGACTTTCTCGCTGTAACAGTCCAACTGTCTTCCGTTTTTGGGGTGATTTACATACAACCTTATATTGCCGTAGTCGGTTGCTTTGGTACAATATAGACTCAAGCTGTATTCACGATCCTCAAAACCGGAGAATTCGAACTCAATGTAATCGCCTTCCTTACCGCCATGGCATACCAGGTGGTCTTTTAAGTTCCATTTGCCCGGATGCCCGCTGAGTCTTTGTCTGTCATAACGCAGCCTTTCTGATTTGGAAGTTGGTCGGATTTGGCAAAAATCAATGGCATTTGGTATGCTGCAGACAGGAGATTGAGTGGGGGTAGGCAATAATCCTGCTTCTATTTCTTCTATGCCGGAAGAGCCTGTGGCTTCGGAACCTAAGTCTCCGTACCAGAATACAGTCGAAGAGTAATCTACCGTCCCGTTTTCCCAACCTAACAATTCGAAATCGAACTTCAATTGCCGGTTGAAGGGAATGGCATCTAAGCATCTGACTCTGAAGAAGCTGTTGTAGCCATAAAAATCTCGCATATCCTGGCGGGGTTGCCCGGCAAATGGTGTCTGACTTTTAAAATAACCATCGAAACTGTAGTAGTCTTCAGTGCCTGTTCCGAAATGGGAGGGAAATGGTTCGTGATCTACGGTTATTTTTTCATCTCCTTCCCCATACCACTCTGTCGTATGGTTGAAAAGTGATAGCAGGTCTCCCCGATAAACTCCTCTGCCGGATATAGTGGCGAAATTCCAATCCATACATTTTTCATGTTCCATCCAGGTGACGACGGGCAGACCACGTTCCTGCTTCCAGGCTGTATGGAAATAGAGAGACCGGTTGTCCCACTCATAGGGCTGTGAAACAATATCTGTTTGTATATCGGCTTTGTATGGAGAGAGGTTCAAGATCGTGATTTCACAATCTTGCTTATAGGGCATCAACCATTTGCTGCAGACAATCCCTTTGCCGTCGGAATAGAAGAAAAAACTCCTGGACGCAAAAGATCCCATGCCGGAGCCTGCAAAATCGGATAGTGGAGCCCATACGGTTTGTTTTCCGTCAAAGCTTATGGTTACGATCAGGCTACGCATCAATAGGGCAAAATTGTCTGTTCCGGGTTTCAGGTTTTTATCTGTTTTCACATTGAACTGAAGAAGGCTGATCGCTCTTTTTCCTGTGTGAAGGTTCAGCTTTTGTTTTTCACCTTTATTTAATGAAAAACTCTGTTGATGGTTAAGTGAACCTTTGCCATAATCAGACTGGGGATCAAATCCCTTATCCATATTTTTATAGAGTGTGTCGGATGTTTTTTCTGCTAAAGCGGGTATGCGGTCTGCCACTTCCTGTGAGAAAGTTTCTACCGGAGTACCTGTGGGGTATTTGCGGTAATTGAACAAAAAGTGTCGGTTAGTCCGTTCGGGGGTAAGTTCCTCCATGGTTACTTTGCAGCCGTTGTTATAGGGGACAGGTAGATAAATCAGGCTGCCTCTGTTCCATCTATTGTCCGGTTCGATTAACCCTTTCTTCAATCCTCGCACACCGAACTTCTGGAGATCATAAGAGGGCACCTCCCAGCCCGGTTCGTCTTTTCCGTCAAAATAGAAACGTAAGATTGTATTTATGCTGCCAAAGGTTGTGAGCCATATACGGGTAATGGCACCGGGACCTTTGTCCTCAAAAAGAACCTTTTCTTTTCGTCCGTCGCGTTCTTCAAGGCGGATAAATCCTTCGCCGTCGTCGTTGGCAAACCAGCCCGGCTGGTCGGGAGAAACGGATCTGCGATCGTAACTGCTTTGCTGCATGCTATGATAGGGCAGGGCCGGATAACGAGTCATCTCGTCGCGTGAAGTCATCTCTTCCAAGAGGGTTTCTACGGTGATCGGGGACTTTTTCTGTGCAAATGAACCCATGCATAGAATGGAGAAGAGCAAGGTGATGCTCAACCTTATCATTCCTGTTGTAAACTTGGGTTTCGAGTACGATAGTAAGAGTTGTTTTGATTTTGTGTTCATACCATAATTTGATTAATGATTCGTGATGGCAATATTAGGAAAGTATATCGACTTAGACTATAATAAAACGTACTAAATCATAGTACTGTGGTTACATACTATATGAAGCCTATCAGGACAAGCTAACTGAAAAACAACAGGCCGAAGCGCGAAAAACACTCGGCATCGGTTAGTGAAAACATACCGGAATACACAGACAGGAGTTTTACCTGGTTCTTCTGCCTGTCCGGTACTTTTAGTGTTGCACCGGAAGGCTCCGCGAGGAGGTTTCCGGTTTTGTGTTCTTGCTGTCGGGATCTGTAAGAGTGATCACTCTGCCCGGCAGTCGTCGGATGGAGTCCGGATTTCGCTGAAGGTAGCCTGATGATTATTCCAGTACCGGTACATCTATCGTTTCGTTCTCTTCTTGCCAGTTATCAATGGTGAATCCCCCGGAAGTTTCTTCCGAGAAGATATCACCCAAAGTTAGTGTAAGGGTCAGTTTGTTGTTGGCTTTTAGCGGGGCATTCAGTGGTTGCTGATAGACCTTGGTGTTTCCGTTTTTAAGTTTGATGATCAGTTTGAACATCGGCTTGGCGGACGATGGGAAAAGCATGACCGTGGCATTACTCATCTGAGTGCCATCTGTCGACAATACAAGTGGGAAAGATACTGTTTTGGTTTGATTGACCGGAGCGGCTGTATACATGTTCAACTTCTCGGCAATGCCTCCTACGTGTACTTCCATGCTGGCAATACTGGAACTGAGAATACCGTTGTTCTTGTTCTTGACGATTACTTTCAGTCCGGCAACAACACGCTGCATGGCTGCACTCAGTTCCTCCGTGCCGATATGTGCCGGTTTCACTGTATACACCAAGTCGAATACCGGATAGTAGGTCGTATCCGCCGAGACCTTCCGGAGCCCGAAATACTGTTGTGAAAGGTCACCTCCGATACTGATCTGGGGATCGACGACGACCGGATTGCTGTAAATCGGTTCTTCATATTTCGGGGTACCCCAGTATATCATGTTGTAAGTGCCTACCGGGAGAGATATTTCCCTGTTATTATCTCCGTAGATCTCTCCGTTCTGGAGGTAATACATTCCCGGGAAGGGTGTTAGCTTGCCTCCGATATAATTGCCATAATAAATGGCACCTCCTGCCTGGCAAGGGTAGGCTTCCAATACACCCGTCATCGGACTCTGTGTATCGGATAGGGTAACACTTAAATCGGGAGTGACCAAATTCCCATTATCGTCTTTACAGGTTACGCATGAATCATCATCCGAGCAGCTGTA
Organism: Bacteroides fragilis; assembly: GCF_019583405.1. Taxonomy (GTDB): domain Bacteria; phylum Bacteroidota; class Bacteroidia; order Bacteroidales; family Bacteroidaceae; genus Bacteroides; species Bacteroides fragilis_B. The sequence continues at coordinate 89,761 of NZ_SZUU01000010.1, forward strand.
AAATATTGCAGCGGTCAGAAGGGTCAGGAATATTAATTTCTTCATAAATCTTCTGGTTTAGGTTTTTAATTACTTGCATATAACACTTTACTTCTCAAATGGTTTTATATATCTTTGCGCATTGAACGCGATATATTTCAATTTATTATGAACGGATTTCTACTGTTGAAACGTCCTTTTATCTGGTTGGCCCGCTTTCGCCACCGTTGTGGATATGGGGTTCATTCACCGTTTGCTTTCGACCTGATAACCAACGTCATCTATGAGCGTACGCCTTACTATGCTTATAATTCGCTGGAAGCCGAGCAAAAGAAGATGTCGGCAAGTCCCGGCAGGAAGTGGCGGCATGAATCAAAAAAGGTGAACCGGTTATTGTTCCGGTTGGTCAACCGGATGCAGCCTGCTACGATTGTGGATGCCGGAACGTTATCGACATCGTCCTTGTATCTGCAGGCCGGACATGCCAAAGCCGGTTATCTGGGCGCTTCTGATTTGTCGGAACTCTTTTTAGAGAAAGATACACCTGTCGATTTTCTTTATTTGCATCATTACCGTAATCCGGAATTTGTAGAGAAGGTATTCGATATCTGTGCATCGAGAACAACGGAACAAGGAGTTTTTGTGATTGCCGGTATCTGCTATACGAAAAAGATGAAAGCACTCTGGAAAAAGATACAGCAGGATGACCGGACGGGTGTTACATTCGACTTATATGATCTTGGAATCGTCTTTTTCGACCGTACGAAGATAAAACAGCACTATATCGTCAACTTCTGAATCCTTTTGTGTGTTAACCTTTACAGAAATAATAAACTTACTATCATTATGAAAAAGAGTCTTGTATATACAAAAACGGGTGATAAAGGAACAACGGGTCTGATAGGAGGAACCCGTGTGCCGAAAACCCACATCCGCCTTGAAGCGTATGGAACGGTCGATGAACTGAACTCGAATCTGGGATTACTGGCAACTTACCTAATGGACGAGCATGATTTGGATTTCGTACAGTCGGTGCAGGATAAACTGTTTGCCATTGGTTCGCATCTGGCCACTGACCAGGAGAAGATCCAACTGCACGATGTCAGTATTATTACCCCTGCCGATGTAGAAGCTATTGAACGTGAAATTGATGCTGCCGACGAAATTCTTCCGCCTTTACATTCCTTCATCATTCCGGGAGGAAGTCGTGGCTCGGCACTTTGCCACGTTTGCCGTACCGTTTGCCGGAGGGCGGAGCGGCGTATTCTTGCATTATCCGAAAGCTATACAATCTCTGCCGATTTGCTGGCTTATGTCAACCGGCTGTCTGATTATTTATTTGTCTTGTCTCGTAAAATGAATTTTAATGAGGGAAAAGATGAAATATTTTGGAATAATAGTTGCAAGTGAAATATTTTATTATACTTTTGCCGAAAAATAGAGAGTAGGTAATAATATTCACATTTTAAATACGAAAGCTTATGTATTGGACGTTGGAATTAGCATCTAAACTGGAAGATGCTCCTTGGCCGGCAACTAAGGATGAACTGATTGATTATGCCATGCGGTCGGGTGCTCCTCTTGAAGTGATTGAAAACCTTCAGGAAATGGAAGATGAAGGCGAAATCTATGAAAGTATAGAAGATATTTGGCCGGATTACCCCAGTAAAGAAGATTTCTTCTTCAATGAAGAGGAGTATTGATACGGACGAATGAATTGAAAATAATGAATAGTCCCGATAAACCAGATCGTTTATCGGGACTATTTTATTGGGATTAGAACATTGGTAGCTGATAGATGAAACCTAAAGACAAACGATTGGTACTGTAGTTCTCCTGTCCCAAAACTTTGGCACGATGTGTGAAATCGTATGAACGCCCCACGTAGGTCAGGAAGAAATGCAGGTTGGTCTTCATCGGGTAAAATTCTACTCCGGCCAGGTATCCCCAAGAAGTACGATAGTTACCTTTTTCAATGCCATCAGCCGCTTTAGTAACCGAAGCTGTTTCGTACATACCTTTTACAAAAGCATTCCATTTCGGGAGGAAACGGTAGTTGAGCTTGGTCACCACAGATAAGTAATCGGCGTTGAAAGCATTGTGTCCGCTGGCATTACCCACGATTCCTGTGATAGTACCGTTGCGGTCGATACCTTCCTGTGAATACATGAAGTCGACAAACATATTGAACTTATCCAGATTCAGTTCGTTGCCCACTGCATAATAGTAAAGGTTCTTGCCCTTAGCTTCACTCATGACGGAGGCCGACCAGCGGGTTTTGAATACCTCATTGAAGTTGCCGTTCCAGTTCAGGGTATAGACCAGTGGCATCTTCCCCGATCTGAGATCCGGCAATTTGCCTTCCGAATCTTCGGTGATTCCGTATGTCTTGTCAAACGAACTGTTACGGCTATTCAGAATCTGCAGGTTGAGTTGCTGGGTGGGGGTAATATTATAACCCACGTTCAGTCCGGTCATAAAATTACTCATATTCTCAATCATGTCACTGTATTCGTAAATGTCGATTGGATTCAGGTCGAACTCAAATCCTCCGTAAGCGGCACATTGCTTACCGGCAAAGAAAGAGAACTGATCGTTCAGTTTCACACCGATTCCGGCATAGTCTATCGAGGTAGGGATGTTATCGATCATTCCTCCTCCTTCGTTCGAACGGTTCAGGCGTTGACGATAGCGGTAAGAGAGCCAGTTGTTGAGATTACCTTTTGCTTCGATGCGGAGTTGACGCATTTTGAATACTCCTTCGTCGAAACCATCGCGGAAGTTAGCGTCAAAACTACCTTGCATATTGAGGTACAGATTGAACTTATCCGTCTTTTTTTGCACGTTGGCCAACTCTTCGTACAACGATTTGTTTTCCAGAAACATTTCTTTCTTTTCTGTCTTTTGTGCATACACTCCTTGAATGCTGCCCGCAAGGAGCAGCATTGCCATTAATTTCTTCATAAGTGTTCAGGTTTTATCGGTCTAATGCCCGGTTAATACTCATTAAAATATTGCTGGATCTGCTTCCAGTCGTTGGTTTTGGTCAGTGCAAGCATCAGCAGTACACGTGACTTTTGCGGGTTCAATTCCTGCGAAGCGATAAATTGATATTGAGCATCATCCACCTCGGCATCCAGTGTCGTAGGTCCGGTCGGTACACGGGATGAACGGACAACGAGTATTCCTTTCTTACGGGCTTCCGTCAGTACCGGGAAAATGTTCTTGTGAATGTTTCCGTTACCTACGCCGGCATGGATAATACCCTTATAATCGTGGTGTAGAAGTGGGGTTACCATATCTGCCTCAATGTTTGAGTAACTATAAACGATACCTACTTTAGGCAGAGTGTTCAGGTTGGTTACGTCGAACACAGACTGAGTGGTATGCTTTTTCAGTGGGGCTTGGTTGTAAAATACCTTTCCGTTGAAGATATAGCCCAACGCTCCGGAGTTGGGGGCCTGGAAGGTTTGTACATCGATTGTATTCATCTTTAATACGCTTTCTGCCCCAAGAATCAATCCGTTCATGGCTACCAGTACGCCTTTGCCTACAGATTCTTTGGCTCCTGCGGTGACTACGGCGTTATAAAGGTTCAGCGGACCATCGGCACTAAGTGCGGTGGAAGGACGCATGGCTCCTACCAGCACCACCGGCTTGTCGCTTTTGACGGTCAGGTTCAGGAAGTAAGCCGTTTCTTCCATTGTATCTGTTCCGTGAGTGATAACGATGCCGTCGATATCCGGACGTTTCAACAACTGGTTGATCTTTTTGGCAAGTATCAGCCATACTTCGTCGTTCATGTCCTGCGAACCGATGCGCACAATTTGTTCACCGGTCACATTGGCAATGTTTTTTAGTTCGGGTACTGCATCCAGCAGTGTACCGATTGCTACTTGTCCGGCTGTGTAATTGGTAGAGGTTGCCGAGCCGCCTGTCCCGGCAATCGTTCCTCCGGTAGCAAGGATGTGAATGTTTGGCTTCTGTGCGAAGGCCATCATTGTGGAAAGCAGTAGTGTAACCACTACAAGGCTTAGTCTTTTTAGTTCTTTCATGACTCAACTGTTATTTAGGTTAAAAAATAGATAGTTCGTATTTTTAAAATACCTGGATGAAGAGCAATCCGAGTACGATAGCTACAACGGTTGATACCAATCCGGGCATCATAAACGAATGATTCAACACATATTTACCGATTTTGGTTGTTCCTGTACGGTCGAAATTGATGGCAGCAACCACCGTCGGATAATTCGGAATGAAGAAGTATCCGTTTACGGCCGGGAACATGGCGATCAGCATATACGGCGAAATGCCGAGGGCGATGCCCAGTGGCATCAGTGCACGTACTGTGGCCGCCTGACTGTAAAGCAGGATAGACATTACGAACAAAGCTATTCCGAATAACCACGGCATCTGCCGAACCAATCCTTCGATAGATTCTGTCAGTTGCCCCATGTTGCCTTGCAGGAATGTGTCACCCATCCAGGCTATACCGAAGATGGCGATTACCGCCTGCATTCCTGCCGGGAAAACAGAACCTTGTGTTGCTTTGATTCCATCCGTCTTGGTAATTATCAGGATAAGCGCAGCTGCCGAAAGCATTACGATTTCAATAATGGCAGACATCCCTAATGTAATGGTTTCTCCGTCTATCAGGAAGGTGGGGCGCATACCGTCGAAAGACCCGAAGAGTACGATGAAGGCCGTTGCTAAAATGAAAATCAGAACCGAGATCATTGCATTGCGCTTGTTGTGTACGTCCTTAATTTCCACTTTCTTAGAGTCGAAATACCCTTCTGCCAATCGCTTCTGATATTCCGGGTCGTCTACCAGTTCTTTACCCACTTTCATTGAGAACAGTGCACCTACCAGCACACCGATAATAGTAGCGGGGATTGTTATTTTTAAAATGTCAAATAAAGTAATGTCAAAACCTGCCAGAAGTCCGAGCAAGGCAACTGTGGCTGCCGAAATGGGACTGGCCGTGATGGCTTGCTGGGAAGCGATAACGGCGATGCCGAGAGGGCGTTCCGGACGGATTTTTGTTTCGGTGGCCACTTCGGCAATCACCGGCAGTACGGAATAGGCAACATGTCCCGTACCGGCAACGAAGGTGAACAGATAAGTCACAATAGGGCTCAAAAGAGTGACGTGCGACGGGTTTTTACGCAATAACTTTTCTGCCAGCTTCACCATATAGTCCAGTCCGCCGGCTGCCTGCATGCACGATGCAGCCGAAATAACTGCGGCAATCATCAACATTACATCGATTGGAGGGGCTGTGGGTTGCAGTCCGAAGACAAAAGTCAGTATTCCTAAACCTACGCCGCCCATTACTCCGAGTCCGATACCTCCTAAACGGGCACCGATAATAATAGCTGTCAGTACAAAAGCCAATTGTAAAATCATATCTTTCTTTTTTAATTTTTGGGCAAAGATAATTTAATAAATTGTCTCTGAATTGGTAAATGATATGGTAATCAACAAAAAAGAAGTTAATTGGTTTTTGCTGGTTTGCATATTTTTTCATTGTGAAGGAGATTTTATAAAATATCTCTCAATCGGATGCTATTTACAATATGATACATGTATTTGCTTTATTATACGTAAATTACTCCTTGTTTAAAGTATGTTAACTAAATAGTGAATATGATTGCTTTCAAAACAATATTGCTTAAGTTTGGTTATTATAAACACAGTTAAGATTATAATTGTTAATAAAGATATATTATGAAAGAAGAATTATCGAAAGCAACTCGTACAGAGAGTGATTTAATAGGTGAACGTGAAGTACCCGAAACCGCCTTATATGGCGTACAAACCCTTCGGGGAATAGAGAACTTCCGCATTAGTAAATATCATCTTTGTGAGTATCCCTTATTTATCAATGCACTGGCCATTACCAAGATGGGAGCCGCTATGGCTAACTTTGAACTTGGATTGCTGACCGAAGAACAGGCAAATGCCATTCTCCATGCATGTAAAGAAATTCTGGAAGGCAAACATCACGACCAATTCCCGGTAGACATGATTCAGGGTGGAGCCGGAACTACCACCAATATGAATGCCAACGAGGTGATAGCCAACCGCGCACTCGAGTTAATGGGACATAAACGTGGGGAATATCAATATTGTTCGCCCAATGATCATGTTAACCGTTCGCAGTCTACCAATGACGCTTATCCGACCGCTATCCATATCGGTATGTATTATACGCACCTCAAACTGGTGAAGCATTTCAAAGAAGTGATCGGTGCTTTCCGGAGAAAAGCAGAAGAGTTTGCACATGTGATCAAGATGGGGCGTACACAGTTGGAAGATGCGGTGCCGATGACGCTTGGGCAGACATTCAATGGTTTTGCCAGCATCCTTCAAGATGAAATTAAGAATCTGGACTTTGCTGCACAGGACTTCCTGACAGTCAATATGGGAGCTACTGCCATCGGAACCGGAATTACCGCCGAACCGGAATATGCTGCCAAATGCATCGCGGCCCTCCGGAAGATTACCGGGCTGGATATCCGTTTGGCCGACGATCTGATAGGAGCTACTTCCGATACTTCCTGTCTGGTGGGATATTCTTCAGCCATGCGTCGTATAGCTGTAAAAATGAATAAGATTTGTAATGACTTGCGTCTTCTGGCATCCGGCCCGCGTTGCGGGTTGGGTGAGATTAATCTGCCCGCTATGCAACCCGGTTCGTCTATCATGCCCGGTAAGGTAAATCCGGTTATCCCCGAAGTGATGAACCAGATCGACTATAAAGTGATAGGCAACGACCTTTGCGTGGCTATGAGCGGTGAAGCGGCTCAAATGGAGCTGAATGCGATGGAGCCGGTTATGGCACAATGTTGCTTTGAATCTGCCGATTTGCTGATGAATGGGTTCGATACACTGCGTACCTTGTGTGTAGACGGCATTACGGCCAATGAGGAGAAATGCCGGAAAGATGTTCACAACAGCATCGGTGTGGTGACAGCCCTCAACCCTGTCATCGGATACAAGAATTCTACTAAGATTGCCAAAGAGGCACAGGAGACCGGTAAGGGAGTTTACGAATTGGTGTTGGAACATAACATTCTTTCAAAAGAAGATCTCGATACGATCTTGAAGCCGGAAAACATGATTCATCCGGTGAAACTTGATATTAAGCCCAATCATTGATACCAAGCATAGAAGCCTAATTTTCAGTAAGTAGGGGAGGAAATGCCCGAACGGGCATTTCCTCCTTTTTTATTTTTAGGGTGTGGTAGCGTACAAATTTCGGCAATAATATGTATCTTTCCCGTCGGTTAATAATTTGTACTATGAAAAGACTCCCGTTTTATTTTTGGGTATCCCTTGCGTTGGCTTCGTGTCAGGGGGGCAAGGAAGCATTGAAGCAGGCTCTGCCTGTAATTGATATGACCGAAGATTATCCCGAAAAGGAGATCGTGTTGCAGGATATTGCTGACATAAGCTATATTCCTTTGGAGACTAACGATGAATTTCTGTTCGACGGTTCGGTTGAAGTGGTCACCGATCAATATGTGATAACCAAAGGACATCGGGGAAACGACGTCTGCTTCTTCAGCCGGCAGGGAAAAGCACTCAACCGCATCCACAGGGTCGGTAACGGTCCGGGTGAATACAAGGATATCGGTTCGATAGATGTAAACCCGGCGAACGGCGAACTTTACCTGAAGGAGATGAACCGTCAGCAGATTCACGTCTATTCTCTGGACGGAAAGTTTAAGCACTCTTTTACTTTCCCTGAAGGGAAACGGATGAGTCGCATGTGCCTGTTCTCTCCCGACTATTTGATAGCGGAACAGGAGTCAAAGGTGTCGGACGATCAGGATGCCAACTTCTATCCTTATCTTTTGGTCTCTACCCGGGACGGGCATCTGGATTCACTGGACTATGTGCAGAAAAGAAATATTCTCGTCAAGCTTATTGTCAATGCGGAAAACCATTCATACGCTTATCTTCTGGAACCCTCTTTGATTCGTAATGGCTCCCACTTTTATATCGGCAATCCCGACTCGGATACCTTGTTTGCAATGAATCCGGACCGCACCTTGGAACCATTGTTCGCCCGCATTCCTTCGCATTCGGAAGAAGGAAACAAGTATGGTTTGTTTTTACGCGGAGTAGCAGGATCCTATTTCTTTCTGACTAAGCAACCTATGGAAGTGCCGATGAACAGTATCGAGGCATTGGATTTGAAGAGTGAAGAATGGTTGTATGATTGTCGTACACAGGAAGTCTGCCATTACTTATTGAAAAATAAAGATGATACTTCGAAGCATGTGGAAGGTATTATGTTCTATAGCTATCCCGAAGACTGCGGTTTGGCGGTTCTGAAGTCCGAAGACCTGATGGATGCTTATGAAGCCGGTCAACTGAGCGGTGAATTGAAGGAGATAGCCGCCGGACTGAAAGCCGACGACAACCCGGTATTGATGTTGATTCACTTCAAAAAGTAAGGAAGCCTTCCTCACCGAGGACGCAAGAAGAAAGTCGCGTCGTATGCTCTCGTCCGGCATAGAAAGCTTCCGCTTGCATTTGACATAAAAAAAGAGATGTGCCGTAGATTCTTATTTCTCGGTGCATCTCTTCTTTTTGAGTGGCCCCACTTGTGGGGAGACGGACAAACAACAAAATTATTGCGGAAAGAGTGGGATTCAAACCCACGGAACGGACAAGCCGTCCACCGGATTTCGAGTCCGGCCCATTCGATCACTCTGGCATCTTTCCTTGAAGTAGCACAAAGGTACATGGATTTTCGGTCCGTTGTTCCGGTAAAGGTGTTTTTTTCTTCTTGTCTGCATCTGAATGTTTCCATCCTGAGACGGTAAGGGTATTTTTTAAGGAGAGGATTTACCGGATGGGCAACTGGTATATGCTGCCTTAGGAAGATGTTCACACGGGCTTTCCGATAGATGGCATGTGCCTTTATGTGAACGTTACTAAAAAACAAAACAGGGTAGCGTAATGTTATACAATAGAAAGCTTTGCTGAAAATATGCAAACAGATTTAATGTTTTTTTAATTTAAAACTATATCTTTGTCCCGAATTTTAAACACAACTTAGTTATGAAAAAGATTATTAGTGCTTTAATGATAGCTGTATGTATCGGTATGGCTATGCCTGCTCAGGCACAACTTATCAAGTTTGGTGTGAAAGGTGGTGTAAACCTGGCAAAAGCTGATTTTAATAAGTCTGATTTAAAAACAGACAACTTCACCGGATTCTTTATCGGTCCGATGGCTGAGGTTACTATTCCATTGGTAGGTCTGGGTGTTGACGGTGCCCTTTTATTTGCTCAGAGAGGTGTAAAAGTCGGTGATGAGTCTATCAGACAGAATGGGCTTGATATTCCAATCAACTTAAAGTATACTATCGGTTTGGGTAGCGCATTGGGTATCTATGTAGCAGCCGGTCCGGATTTCTATTTTAACTTCTCCGGTGATAAAAACTATGGAGAGCTTGGACGGTTGAATAAAAAAAATGCTCAGGTAGGAATCAATGTAGGTGCTGGTGTGAAGCTGTTGAGACACTTACAAGTAGGTGCCAATTATAACATTCCGTTGAATAAAACGGCAGAATGGAAAGAAGCTGATTTCTCTTATAAGACTAAAATGTGGCAGATTTCCGCAGCTTACATTTTCTAAGAAGACAGAATCATTTTATGATAAACGAATCCCCGGCGCTTGCGTCGGGGATTTTTTGTATCTTTGTCCTCACAATGAAAAAGTATGTAGATGTCATATTACCTTTGCCTCTGCCCCGTTGCTTTACCTATTCCCTTCCGGACGAAGGGGCTGAAGAGGTGCAAATAGGTTGCCGGGTAGTTGTACCTTTCGGGCGGAAGAAGTACTATACAGCCATTGTTCGCAATGTGCATCACTATGCACCGACCGAATATGAAGTCAAAGAGATCTCTACCGTACTTGACACCTCTCCGATACTGCTGCCCGGTCAGTTCCGGTTCTGGGAATGGCTGGCCGATTATTATCTTTGTACGCAGGGTGATGTTTACAAAGCCGCATTGCCTTCCGGCCTGAAGTTGGAGAGCGAGACGATTGTGGAGTATAATCCCGACTTCGAGGCGGATGCTCCTCTTTCTGAACGCGAGCAACTGCTGCTCGACCTGCTTGCCAAAGAACCCGAGCAATGTGTCACCAAACTTGAGAAAGAGAGCGGATTGAAAAACATTCTCATCGTTATCAAGTCGCTGCTCGACAAGGAAGCTCTGTTTGTAAAAGAAGAGCTCCGCCGCACCTATAAACCCAAAACGGAAGCCCGGGTCCGGCTGGCGGCAGACGCTTCCGGTGAAGAGAATCTCCGGCGTATCTTTGACGAGCTGGAGCGCGCTCCGAAACAGTTGGCGTTGTTGATGAAGTATGTGGAGCTTTCCGGCGCGTTGGGGGACGGTGCATCCAAAGAAGTGTCCAAGAAAGAACTTCTGCAACGTGCCTCTGCTTCTCCCGCTATTTTCAACGGATTGGTAGAAAAACAGATATTCGAGGTCTATTATCAGGAAATCGGGCGGTTGAACCGTTTGGTCGGAAAGACGGTAGAACTGAACGTGCTGAACGAACACCAGCAACGGGCTTATCATGAAATCATGCAGAGCTTTCAGGAGAAGAATGTCTGTCTGCTCCACGGAGTGACTTCCAGCGGAAAGACCGAAGTATACATCCACCTGATAGAAGAGACGTTGAGGCAAGGCAGGCAGGTGCTTTATCTGTTGCCCGAAATAGCATTGACTACCCAGATCACCGAACGGCTGAAACGAGTGTTCGGTTCCCGGTTGGGAATCTATCACTCCAAGTTCCCCGATGCCGAGAGAGTAGAGATCTGGCAAAAGCAGTTGACGGAGGAGGGTTACGACATCATTCTGGGGGTACGCTCTTCGGTGTTCCTCCCGTTCCGGAATCTCGGACTGGTCATTGTGGACGAGGAACACGAAAATACGTATAAGCAACAAGATCCCGCACCGCGCTATCATGCCCGGAATGCTGCCATCGTGCTGGCTTCGATGTATGGGGCAAAGACGTTGCTGGGTACTGCCACTCCTTCGGTGGAGACTTGGCAGAATGCCACTACCGGCAAATTCGGGTGGGTGGAACTGAAAGAACGCTATAAGGAAATTCAATTGCCGGAGATTATTCCGGTAGATATAAAGGAGTTGCACCGCAAGAAGCGGATGACGGGGCAGTTCTCTCCGTTGCTGCTGCAATATGTCCGCGAGGCACTCGATAATAAACAGCAGGTGATTCTATTTCAGAATCGTCGGGGATTTGCTCCGATGATAGAGTGCCGCACGTGCGGATGGGTACCAAAGTGCAAGAACTGTGATGTCAGCCTGACCTATCATAAAGGTATCAACCAGCTGACTTGCCACTATTGCGGGTATACCTACCAGTTGCCCCGTTCGTGTCCGGCTTGCGAAGGGGTCGAACTGATGCACAGAGGGTTTGGTACGGAAAAGATAGAAGATGATGTGAAGCTGATTTTTCCGGAAGCTTCCGTAGCGCGTATGGATCTCGATACTACACGTACGCGGTCGGCATACGAAAAAATTATTGCAGACTTTGAACAGGGAAAGACCGATATACTGATCGGTACCCAGATGGTATCCAAAGGACTCGACTTTGACCACGTCAGCGTGGTGGGGATACTTAATGCGGACACGATGCTGAATTATCCCGATTTCCGTTCGTACGAACGTGCCTTCCAGTTGATGGCGCAGGTTGCCGGACGTGCCGGACGAAAAAATAAACGGGGCAGGGTAGTGTTGCAAACCAAAAGTATAGACCATCCCATCATCCGTCAGGTGATGACGAACGATTATGAAGATATGGTGGCGGGACAACTGGCTGAGCGGCAGATGTTTCATTATCCTCCGTATTACCGGATGGTGTATGTCTATCTGAAAAACCGGAACGAGACGTTGCTTGATGTGATGGCACACACCATGGCCGAGAAACTGCGCGCATTGTTCGGAAACCGGATACTGGGACCGGATAAACCGCCCGTTGCCCGTATTCAAACTTTGTTCATACGAAAAATAGTTGTTAAAATAGAACAAAATGCGCCGATGAGTCGTGCCCGTGAATTACTTTTGCGGGTACAACGTGAAATGATAGAAGACGAACGGTTTAAATCGCTGATTGTTTACTATGATGTAGATCCTATGTAATGAAAACCAATCTTAATATATTACCCTTAAAAAATGAAACCATGAAGCGAATCACGACACTTTTGCTTTCTTGCCTGGTTAGTACAGGCCCGCTTCTTGCCCAGCAAGGAGTGACACAATGTGGAACACCGACCGGACAGGCCCCGTTCCCCATCCAGTCTTATAAAGAATTGCCCGATCCGGTTGCTCCTTCCGAAAAAGAATGGGCGGCAGTCAAAGCCCCTCGGGTGCAATGGGGAAATACCGATACCCGGTATGCGAAACATGCCGTACCTGTGATCCAGCCGCAGAAAAGCATTACGCTGGAGGGATGGCGCGGTGAGAAACTCCATGCGCAGGCTGTTGTCTGGACCGGTACCGACCTGAAAGGATTGAACTATTCTCTCTCCGAATTTAAAAACTCCAAGGGAGATGTACTTCCGGCCGATGCATTCAGCGGAGGTTTTGTCCGCTATGTGATGACCGACGAATTGAATAAAGACGGACGTGGCGGCTGTGGTTATCGTCCCGATCACTCCATTTACGACTCTCTGTTGGTTGCCGATCCGATTGACCACTTGCTGACTTCGATGCCTATGGAAGCTAAAAGCACTCAGGCCATCTGGATCAATTGCCAGGTTCCCCAGACTGTGTCACCGGGAGTCTATCGTGGTACGGTCGAGGTGAAAGACGGAGATAACCGCCTGTCTACCTTGAAGATGGACATCAAAGTCTCTTCACGCGTGTTGCCTGCCCCGTCTCAGTGGGCTTTCCACCTCGATTTGTGGCAGAGTCCGTTTGCCGTGGCACGTTATTATCAGGTTCCGCTCTGGAGTCAGGCACACATAGATGCCATGCGTCCTGTGATGAAGATGCTGGCGGATGCCGGACAGAAGATTATTACGGCTTCCATCATGCATAAACCCTGGAACGGACAGACTTATGACTACTTTGAATCGATGGTCACCTGGACAAAGAAAGTGGACGGCACTTGGGCTTTCGATTATGATGTGTTCGACAAGTGGGTAGAGATGATGATGAGCGTGGGTATCGACAAGCAGATCAATTGCTACTCGATGGTTCCGTGGAAGTTGTCTTTCCAATATTTCGATCAGGCTACGAACAGTATGCAGTATGTGAAAACCGCTCCGGGCGAAAAAGCTTATGAAGAGATGTGGGTGGCTATGTTGAAGTCATTCTCTAAACATTTACGTGAGAAAGGTTGGTTCGATATTTGTACCATTGCCATGGACGAACGCCCGATGGAGGTTATGCAGAAAACATTGCAGGTGATCCGCAAGGCTGATCCTGAGTTTAAAGTATCGCTGGCGGGCAATTTCCACAAAGAACTGGAAGCGGATATCTACGACTATTGTATTCCTATCGGAGCTTCTTATCCTGTGGAGGTATTGGCACGCCGTGCACAAAACAATCTTCCTACTACCTATTATACGTGTTGTACGGAAGCTTTCCCGAATACCTTTACCTTCTCCGATCCTGCCGAGGCTGCCTGGATGAGTTATTATTCTGCCAAAGATCATCTTGACGGCTATCTGCGTTGGGCTTATAACAGCTGGCCGAAAGAGCCGCTGCTCGATTCACGTTTTGAGGCTTGGGCCGGTGGAGACACTTATCTGGTTTATCCGGGAGCACGCTCTTCCATTCGTTTCGAGAAATTGATCGAGGGTGTTCAGGCTCACGAAAAGATAACGATCCTTCGCAAGGAATTTACGGATAAGAAAAACAAGACCGGATTTAAGAAGCTGGAAAAAATGCTCTCTACATTTAACTTGAGAGACTTCCCTGAAGTTCCAGCTGCCGAAACAGTGAATAAGGCGAACAAAATACTGAATTCGTTGTAGAATTATTGACTGTACTTATATGATACCGCATGCAGAAACGCGTAGCTGGGAGATCCATGCGGCACGTTGTTGCATGCGGATTTTTATATCTTTATATTTCAAAAGTAAGAAAGCATGAAAAAGAAAATACTTTTTGTTTGCCTCGGCAACATTTGCCGCTCTTCTACGGCAGAAGGCGTGATGCTTCATCTGATTAAAGAAGCCGGCCTGGAAAAAGAGTTTGTGATTGATTCAGCCGGTATATTGGCTTATCACCAGGGGGAACTGCCCGATAGCCGTATGCGTGCCCATGCCGCCCGCAGAGGATATGAACTGGTACATCGTTCGCGTCCTGTCCGTACGGAAGATTTTTATAACTTCGATCTTATAATCGGTATGGATGATCGGAACATGGACGATCTGAAGGAGAAAGCGCCCTCTCCGGCAGAGTGGAAAAAGATCCACCGGATGACGGAATACTGCACCCGCATCCCCGCCGATCACGTGCCCGACCCTTATTATGGAGGTGCGGAGGGCTTTGAGTACGTACTCGATATACTTGAGGATGCTTGTGCCGGACTCCTTACTTCTTTAACTCAGGATAGCTGATGCGTGTGTGATAAATCGTTTTCAGCTTTTCTTTGAATACAGCTTTTATCGTCGCGATGTCTTTGAATGTGATCGGGCATTCTTTGAAATACCCCTCTTGTACTTGCGAATCGATAATTTTATCTACCAGATTACTGATGCTCTCTTCGGTATACTCCGGCAAGCTGCGTGAGGCGGCTTCTACGGAGTCTGCCATCATCAGTATGGCTGTCTCTTTCGAGAACGGGTTCGGGCCCGGATACGTGAAAATTTCTTCGTTCGGCTCTTCACCCGGATGTTCGTTTTTCCAGGATATGTAGAAGAACTTGGTCTTTCCGCGCCCGTGGTGAGTACTGATAAAGTCCTTGATCACTTTGGGCAGATTATGCTTGTCGGCCAGTTTTAATCCGTCCGTCACATGGCTGATAACCACCTGCGCACTCTGTTCATAACTTAAATTCTTATGGGGGTTCACTCCGGACTGGTTTTCGGTAAAGAAAGCCGGATTTTCCATTTTGCCGATGTCATGATACAATGCTCCGGTACGTACCAACTGGCTTTTGGCTCCGATACGTATCGCAGCTTCAGCAGCCAGATTGGCCACTTGCATGGAGTGTTGGAAGGTACCCGGAACAGTTTCGGACATTCTTCTCAACAGATCATTGTTGATGTTCGATAATTCTACAAGCGTAACATTCGACGTGAAGCCAAAAGTCTTCTCAAGCAGGAATAGCAGAGGATAAGCGAACAGTAATAGTACGCCGTTAATAATGAAGTAAATATACATACTTACGTTCAGCTTCGAAAGATCGTTTTCACTGATCAGTTCAAAAGCGAAATAGATAGCTGCATACGTCAGTATGACCAGAAGGGCCGTGCGGAACAACTGCGAACGTTGTGACAGTTCTCTCAAACTGAAGATAGCTACCAGGCCGGCGGCTATTTGTGTCAGGATAAACTCGTGGGGATACCTCAGGGTGATGGAGCAGATCAGTATGGTGATGACATGTGTCAGGAATGCCGTACGCGAATCGAGGAAGACCCGGATAATAATCGGAAGCATGGCATAGGGCAAGATGTACACATTGAATATATTGTTTGTCACCATAAGCGCCGTGATGACACAATAGAACACGATCAGGGCGAAGAGTAACGATAAGCTGCCTTTGCGTTCATAATAATCTTTGCGGAACAGTTCCAGGTAAAGCATAAAGCAGAGTATCAATATGCCGACAAACAAGATCTGTCCGCCCAGGATCAGTCGCTTCTGTCCGATGGATTCGCTTCGCTTGATAGATTCCTTGCGCAAAGATTCCAGGATGTTATAGGTCTGTTTGTTGACTATCTCTCCACGGTCAATGATTTTCTGGCCGCTTTGTACTACTCCGTTTGCCCAGGAGTAGTTGTCGAGCAATTCTTTCCGGGCTGTCTCCGTACGCACAGAATCGTAAATGAGATTGGGGGTGATGTATTCGTTGAGTGCACATTGCCGCAGGATGTCTCTGTTATAATGGGCGGTATCACCCGATATAAGATTCTCGTAGGCTCTCTTTACGGTATAGATGCCGTCAGTTGTCCGTTGGTTGGCCAACTTATCTTCAATCACCATGACAGAAGAGATACTGTCGTGGAGGAGGGTCCGCATCTCTTCTGTCGATACGACTCCCGATTGGTAGATGGCTTTCAGGCCTCTCTCGATATACCGGATGTAGTCCGTCGAAGGCAATATACCTTTCAGATGGGCGTGATAATTCTCTTTCAGTTTGGCAAGGGCACTCTTCTCCACTTCTTTGTCCAGTTCAAAGTAAGGCTGGAAAGAAGCCAGAAGACTGTCTTGTTCCCGTTTTACTACCGCTTCGTCTTTGTAGATCGGAAAATCGAAAGTTGCCATTAACTGGCCATACTTCCATGGTTTGTTCATGTCAAACTGATAGTTAAACTTCCCGTCACGGGGCAGGAAGTAAACAATGAACGCCACGGTACCGACGAAAATCAGCGCTTTATATAACAAATCTTTGTATGAGAAACTATTTTTCTTCTTCCAGTGTTCCATAACCCTTGAATTTTTTGCGAAAAGTACAAAAAAAAACAATAGTGTGGAAAAAAAGGTTTAATTTTGCCACGATTTACCTATACTAACGCAAATTATGGCAGAAAGAAAAGTAAGAGTTCGTTTTGCTCCGAGCCCAACAGGAGCATTGCATATAGGTGGTGTGCGTACCGCTTTGTATAATTATCTGTTTGCCCGCCAGCATGGGGGAGATTTGATTTTCCGTATCGAGGATACGGATTCCAACCGTTTCGTTCCGGGTGCGGAAGAATATATCCTGGAGTCTTTCAAATGGTTAGGAATACAGTTTGATGAAGGTGTAAGCTTCGGAGGAGAATACGGACCGTACCGCCAGTCGGAACGTCGTGAAATATACAAGAAGTATGTACAAGTGTTACTTGATAACGGAAAGGCCTACATCGCTTTCGATACTCCGGAAGAACTGGATGCCAAACGTGCTGAAATAGCTAATTTCCAGTATGATGCGTCTACCCGTGTGGGAATGCGCAATTCGTTGACGCTTCCGAAAGAAGAAGTGGAAGCGCTGATCGCTGACGGAAAACAATATGTGGTACGTTTCAAGATAGAACCGAACGAGGATATCCATGTGAATGACTTGATTCGTGGCGAAGTGGTTATCAATTCGTCTATCCTTGATGATAAAGTTTTATATAAATCGGCCGACGAACTGCCTACTTATCACCTGGCCAATATCGTAGATGACCATTTGATGGAGGTATCACACGTGATTCGTGGTGAGGAGTGGCTGCCTTCTGCTCCGTTGCACGTGCTGCTGTATCGTGCATTCGGCTGGGAAGACACTATGCCGGCTTTTGCCCACTTGCCTTTGCTGCTGAAACCGGAAGGCAACGGAAAACTGAGTAAACGTGACGGTGATCGTTTGGGATTCCCTGTATTCCCTCTTGAGTGGCATGACCCGAAGAGCGGTGAGATTTCTTCCGGTTATCGTGAATCAGGCTATCTGCCCGAGGCTGTTATCAATTTCCTTGCTCTGCTGGGATGGAATCCGGGTAACGACCAGGAGGTGATGTCTATGGACGAGCTGATCCGTCTGTTCGACCTGCATCGCTGTAGCAAGTCGGGTGCAAAATTTGACTATAAAAAAGGTATCTGGTTCAATCATACTTACATTCAGCAGAAATCTGACGAAGAGATAGCCGAGCTGTTTGTACCGGTGCTGAAAGAGCATGGAGTAGAAGCTCCTTTCGAAAAGGTAGTGACGGTGGTTGGCATGATGAAAGACCGTGTCAGCTTTGTCAAAGAACTATGGGATGTATGCAGCTTCTTCTTTGTGGCTCCGACGGAATATGACGAAAAGACGGTTAAGAAACGCTGGAAAGAGGATTCGGCTAAATGTATGACCGAACTGGCAGAGGTATTGGCCGGAATTGAAGATTTCAGCATTGAAGGTCAAGAAAAAATAGTAATGGACTGGATTGCCGAGAAGGGTTATCATACAGGTAATATTATGAATGCTTTCCGCCTGACACTGGTAGGTGAGGGCAAAGGTCCTCATATGTTCGATATTTCCTGGGTGTTGGGAAAAGAAGAAACATTGGCTCGCATGAAACGCGCCGTAGAGGTTTTGAAATAAGGATCCGGAGGTATGTTTTACGATCTGGCAATAGGAATTTACGATCTTTTGGTGCATCTGGCTGCACCATTCAGTCGCAAACCCCGGAAGATGATGAAGGGGCACTGGGTGGTGTACGATCTTCTTCGCCAACAGGTAGAGAAAGACGAGCGCTACATTTGGTTTCATGCCGCTTCTCTGGGGGAGTTTGAGCAGGGACGTCCTTTAATTGAGAGTATACGGGAGCGATATCCCGATTATAAAATACTGCAAACGTTTTTTTCTCCTTCGGGATATGAAGTCCGGAAGAACTATAGAGGAGCAGACATTGTTTGCTATTTGCCGTTTGATAAACCTCGTAATGTGAAGAAATTTTTGGATATTGTGAATCCTTGTATGGCTTTCTTCATTAAATATGAATTTTGGAAGAACTATCTGGACGAATTGCACAAACGTCGTATTCCCGTCTACAGTGTTTCGTCTATTTTCCGCAAAGATCAGATTTTTTTCAAATGGTACGGAGGGACTTATCGAAATGTACTGAAAGATTTTGATCATCTGTTTGTGCAGAACGAGGCTTCAAAGCGTTTTCTTGCCAAGATCGGGATCACAAGGGTAACAGTAGTGGGAGATACCCGCTTCGACCGCGTCCTGCAGATTCGGGAGCAGGCAAAAGAGTTGCCGTTGGTGGAGCAGTTTAAAAACGGTGCATTTACTTTTGTGGCAGGAAGTTCATGGGGGCCGGACGAAGATCTTTTCATCGAATATTTTAATAGTCACCCTGAGATGAAGTTGATTATAGCTCCTCACGTAATCGATGAAAATCATCTGGTAGAGATTATAGGTAAATTGAAACGTCCTTCTGTACGCTATACCCGTGCAGATGAAAAGAATGTCCGGAAGGCGGACTGCTTGATAATCGATTGTTTCGGTTTGCTCTCTTCGATCTATCGTTATGGGGAAATTGCTTATATCGGTGGTGGTTTTGGAGTCGGGATTCACAATACGCTTGAAGCGGCTGTATATGGCATTCCGGTAATTTTCGGACCCAAATACCAGAAATTTATGGAAGCTATGCAACTGATCGAAGCCGGGGGAGCCTATTCCATTAAGGATTACAATGAACTGAAAACATTGCTCGACAGACTTTTAACCGATGAAACATTCTTGAAGGAGAGCGGTACGAATGCCGGTAATTATGTCATTGGTAATTCCGGAGCAACGGGGAAAGTGCTGCATATGATAAACTTTTAAGTTTCCAGTTCGAAAGGAGATAAATAAAATAGGGGGTGTTTCATAACTCACCACAGATTACACAAATTTACAAGAATGATTTTTAATCTACTGATAAACAATGATATTTATCTGTGTTAATTCGTGTAGCCTGTGGTGAATACGAGTTTTGAACATCCCCTGTTTTGTGTATCATGTAGAGATGGAATTATTTATACCAGTCAGAGTACATCAGGTAATTGTGAGCTATTTTCTGGTTCAGTTCTTTAGCTTGTTCCGGATCTACCTTTTTTATGAACTTGGCCGGTACACCTCCCCAAATACTTCCCGGTTCGATGATGGTATTGCTCAGTACAAGTGAGCCTGCAGCAACGATTGCGCCTTCGCCAATGACTGCATGATCGAGCAAGGTCGATCCCATGCCGATCAATGCATAGTCCTTTACTGTTGCACCATGGATTGTCACATTGTGCCCTACCGATACATAGTTACCTATTTCGATGGTTGATTTTTCATAAAGAGTGTGTAAGACGCTTCCGTCCTGTATGTTCACTCCATCACCCATGCGGATTGAGTTTACATCTCCTCTCAACACGGTGCTGAACCAAATACTACAATTTTGTCCCATCTTTACATCGCCGATGATGGTGGCGTTATCGGCCAGAAAACAGTTCTCTCCAAATTCGGGAGTAAAACCTCTTACTGATTTTATTAAAGCCATAGATTGTTGTTTTATATTTATTTCAAATTCAGCCGCTGACTTGCATAAATAACTATTTTACAGCCAGTAAGGACTGAGCTATTTCCCGATTCGTCAGATTGCTGCTGTAGCTTCTTTCAGCCATGCTTTTTCTTCTTCGTTCAGCTTGGGAGACAGCTTTTCGTATACCTGCTGGTGGTAATTATTCAACCAGTCGACCTCATCGGCAGTTAATAACTTTTTGATGATTCCCTTCTTGCAGATAGGGCAGAGCGTAATTGTTTCGAACTTCAGGTATTCACCGAACAGGCCTTCACCGGCGCTGCATACCAGTGTCAGGTTTTCCGTACGGATTCCATGACTGCCGCCTTTGTACACTCCCGGTTCATTTGAGGTGACCATTCCGGGTTGCAATACAATGGGGTTTTCGTTCATGCGAATGCTTTGCGGTCCTTCGTGTACACTTAAGAAATGACCTACACCATGACCTGTACCATGTAGGAAGTTCATTTTATGACTCCATAACGGCATGCGTGCGAGGACATCCAGCTGTGCCCCTCTGGTTCCTGAAGGGAATACGGCCATCGCCAGTGCGATATGCCCTTTCAGAACCAATGTATAATCTGTTTTTTCTTCTGTAGTCAGTTCACCTAACGCAATGGTGCGTGTAATGTCCGTAGTACCATCCAGGTATTGGGCTCCTGAGTCGAGGAGAAGAAAACCTTTCGGGTGCAATGTTGAGTTGCTTTCTTCGGTTGCCGAATAGTGTACAATAGCTCCATGTTCTTTGTAGCCTGCGATGGTGTCGAAGCTTTCGCCTACATATAAATCTTGTGTCGCACGAAATGCGTGCAATTTACGGTCGATGCTTAATTCTGTTTCTGTTCCGGAAGGAACAGCTGACTCCAGCCATCTCAGAAACTTGACTAATGCTACGCCATCACGTTGCATGGCTGCATGAATGCCTGTGATTTCTTGTTCGTTGCGTATGGCTTTTAATAGAGCTACCGGCGCTTCTCCCCGTATAATCCGGCATTTGGGATTTACCGAAGAGAAAACAGAATAGTTGGTTTTTGCAGGATTCATTAAGATACTTGAACTATTGAGCTCAGATAAGTAAATCTCTGTATTTGAATAGTTTTGTATTTCTATCTGCTGCTCTTCTAAATAATTCCGTACCCCTTCTGTCACTTTCTCCGGTGCAATGAATAATACTGCATTATTTTCTGTTATAAGCAGATAGCTCACTACTACCGGATTGCAATGTACATCATTGCCACGCAGATTCAAGGTCCAGGCTATTTCGTCTAAAGCTGACAGCATCACGCTTTCTGCGCTTTTCTTTTTCAACTCTGTACGAATAGCTGCAATCTTTTCAGAGCAACTTTTGCCGGCGTATTTGATATCGTATACAAAAGCGGGAGACTCCGGCATGGGCGGTCGGTTTTCCCAAAGCTCGTCCATGGGGTCGGGGCAGAACACAATCTGAATGTTATTTGCTGAAAGTTCCGCTTGCATACTTTCTACTTGTTCAGCAGAGAACATTTTTCCATCGATACCTACGGATTCGCCTGGCTGTAGCTCGTCGGAAAGGAATTTTGTGATACTTGGAGTTTCCGGTAGCATCTCTTTGTATAGATCGATGCCGCTTCCCTGCAATTGCTCTGCTGCCTGTAGAAAATATCTTGAGTCAGTCCAAAGTCCGGCCTTTTTTTCAGTAATCACTACCGTACCTGCCGAGCCGGTAAATCCTGATATCCACTCTCTTGATTTCCAGTGCGGTGCTACGTATTCGCTGAGGTGAGGGTCTGTGCTGGGAATGATGAATGCTTGAATGTTGGGTTTAAACCACATGCGTAATGCATGTATCCGTTCACTGATTGACTGTTTCATACATTATATATATTATATCGTTATACTCTCCAAAGATAACTACTTTCTGTACCTTTTGCATTGATTTTGAGAAATAATTGCCGAAAGTTTTGTGAATAAAGAAAGTATGTGTAATTTTGCGGCGCAATTTGACTGCGGAAATTTTAAACCATAACATATTTAATAATAACAAAATGATTGTAGTACCTGTAAAAGAAGGCGAAAACATTGAAAAAGCGCTGAAGAAGTTTAAGAGAAAATTTGAAAAAACTGGCATCGTTAAAGAGTTGAGAAGCAGACAACAGTTTGATAAACCGTCTGTAACTAAAAGACTTAAGAAAGAACGTGCAGTTTACGTGCAAAAACTTCAGCAAGTAGAAGATTAATAATTCGTAATTTCCTTTGAATTATTGAATTCTTTTCATACATTCGTTGCAGAATTATAGATGTAGCGATATTATGTTAACAGATTCTTTTCTTGATTATCTCCGGTACGAGCGGAATTATTCTGGGAAAACCGTACTGGCTTACGGCGAGGATATTTCGCAGTTGCGGGAGTTTGCTCAGGAAGGGATGGAGGAGTTTGATCCGGCGGAGGTGAAGCCAGAACTGATTCGTGAGTGGATTGTTTCACTGATGGATCAGGGATATACTTCAACTTCGGTAAACCGTAAGCTAAGTTCTCTCCGGTCATTTTATAAATATCTTCTCAGGCAGGGAGAGGTGAGTGTCGACCCGTTGCGTAAAATAACGGGGCCGAAAAATAAAAAGCCACTTCCTTCTTTCTTGAAAGAGAGTGAAATGAATAAATTGCTGGATGATACAGATTTTGGTGAGGGATTTAAAGGTTGTCGGGATCGCCTGATTATTGAGATGTTTTATGCTACGGGCATGCGTCTCTCTGAGTTGATTGGTCTGGATGATAAGGATGTGGATTTCTCTGGTTCTCTTCTGAAAGTAACAGGAAAGAGAAATAAGCAACGTTTGATACCTTTTGGCGATGAGTTGAAAGAGGCAATGCTTGAGTATGTTGATATAAGAAACGAAATGATTTCCGGAAGGTCGGATGCCTTTTTTGTAAGAGAGAATGGTGAGCGGCTTTATAAGAATCTGGTCTATAATTTAGTGAAACGGAACCTTTCGAAGGTGGTAACGCTTAAAAAGCGTAGTCCTCACGTGTTGAGACATACTTTTGCCACAACGATGCTGAATAATGATGCGGAGTTGGGTGCGGTGAAAGAGCTTTTGGGTCACAGTAGTCTGGCGACTACGGAGATTTATACGCATACCACTTTTGAAGAACTTAAAAAAGTGTATAAACAAGCTCATCCACGAGCCTAAAAAAGGAGGTAAGTATGGAAATTAGAATTCAATCGATTCACTTTGATGCAACAGAACAATTGCAGGCTTTCATTCAGAAGAAAGTGTCTAAGTTGGAAAAATATTACGAAGATATAAAGAAAGTAGAGGTGTCATTAAAGGTAGTTAAACCAGAAACTGCGGAGAATAAAGAAGCCGGCATTACGGTGTTGGTTCCGAATAATGATTTTCATGCAAGTAAAATATGCGATACTTTTGAGGAAGCAGTCGATTTGTGTGTGGAAGCATTGGAAAAACAGCTGGTTAAATACAAGGAAAAGCAACGAAATAAATAAAAATATCGCAAATGTTTTGCGGGAAAGAAATAAATAACTAAATTTGCAGCCGTTTCGCTCGCATTAGGACGTGACGGTTGCATTTTTTAAGTAAAAACGCCTCTTTAGCTCAGTTGGCCAGAGCACGTGATTTGTAATCTCGGGGTCGTTGGTTCGAATCCGACAAGAGGCTCAAGGAAAAAGAAAAACCTAAATAAGTGGAATCGGGAGTTTTATTATCTATTTCAGTGTTTGGGTTTCGTATAAAGGGCAAATACCAGAGTGGCCAAATGGGGCAGACTGTAAATCTGCTGGCTTACGCCTTCGGTGGTTCGAATCCATCTTTGCCCACAAAGAAGACAGAGTGAAAACTTTGGCAAATGCGGAAGTAGCTCAGTTGATAGAGCATTAGCCTTCCAAGCTGAGGGTCGCGGGTTTGAGCCCCGTCTTCCGCTCTCTTTTTCGCTGTTATAGCTCAGTGGTAGAGCACTTCCTTGGTAAGGAAGAGGTCCCGGGTTCAAATCCCGGTAACAGCTCTGTAAGATGTAAATGCTGATTATTAATCAAATAAATAACAAGTAAAGCTATGGCTAAAGAGAAATTTGAACGTACCAAACCGCACGTAAACATTGGTACAATCGGTCACGTTGACCACGGTAAAACCACTTTGACTGCTGCTATCACTACTGTGTTGGCAAAGAAAGGTCTTTCTGAACTTCGTTCTTTCGATTCTATCGATAATGCTCCTGAAGAAAAAGAAAGAGGTATTACTATCAATACTTCACACGTTGAGTATGAAACTGCTAACCGTCACTACGCACACGTTGACTGTCCGGGTCACGCTGACTACGTAAAGAACATGGTTACTGGTGCTGCTCAGATGGACGGTGCTATCATTGTAGTTGCTGCTACTGATGGTCCGATGCCTCAGACTCGTGAGCACATCCTTTTGGCTCGTCAGGTAAACGTTCCGAAGTTGGTTGTATTCATGAACAAGTGCGATATGGTTGAAGATGCTGAGATGTTGGAACTTGTTGAAATGGAAATGAGAGAATTGCTTTCATTCTATGATTTCGACGGTGACAATACTCCGATCATTCAGGGTTCTGCTCTTGGTGCATTGAATGGCGTAGAAAAATGGGAAGACAAAGTAATGGAACTGATGGAAGCTGTTGATACTTGGATTCCACTGCCTCCGCGCGATGTTGATAAACCTTTCTTGATGCCGGTAGAGGACGTGTTCTCTATCACAGGTCGTGGTACTGTGGCTACAGGTCGTATCGAAACTGGTGTTATCCATGTAGGTGATGAAATCGAAATCCTCGGTTTGGGTGAAGATAAGAAATCAGTTGTAACAGGTGTTGAAATGTTCCGCAAACTTCTGGATCAGGGTGAAGCTGGTGACAACGTAGGTCTGTTGCTTCGTGGTGTTGACAAGAACGAAATCAAACGTGGTATGGTTCTTTGTAAACCGGGTCAGATTAAACCTCACTCTAAATTCAAAGCAGAGGTTTATATCCTGAAGAAAGAAGAAGGTGGACGTCACACTCCATTCCATAACAAATATCGTCCTCAGTTCTATCTGCGTACTATGGACTGTACAGGTGAAATCACTCTTCCGGAAGGAACTGAAATGGTAATGCCGGGTGATAATGTAACTATCACTGTAGAGTTGATCTATCCGGTTGCACTGAACATCGGTCTTCGTTTCGCTATCCGCGAAGGTGGACGTACAGTAGGTGCTGGTCAGATTACTGAAATTATCGACTAAAACCAAATATTGATCAGTTCCCGGTAGTAATATCGGGAACTGATTATGTACAAACGGGAGTAGCTCAGTTGGTAGAGCACCGGTCTCCAAAACCGGGTGTCGGGAGTTCGAGCCTCTCCTCCCGTGCTAATATTTATGAAATGAAAAAAGTAGTAGCTTATATTAAAGAATCTTACGACGAACTTGTTCATAAAGTGTCGTGGCCTACGTATTCAGAACTAACTAACAGTGCGGTAGTTGTTTTATATGCTTCCCTGCTTATCGCATTGGTAGTGTTCGCGATGGACTTCTGTTTCCAGAATTTTATGGAAAAAATAATTTATCCACATTAAAGAGAGAGGAATTACGATGTCTGAGATTGAAAAGAAATGGTACGTTTTGCGTGCTATTAGCGGAAAAGAAGCTAAGGTGAAAGAGTATCTTGAAGCTGATATTAAAAACAGCGACCTTGGTGAATATGTGTCTCAGGTATTGATTCCTACCGAAAAGGTATATCAGGTTCGCAATGGTAAAAAAATTGTGAAAGAAAGAAGTTATCTTCCTGGTTACGTTTTGGTGGAGGCTGCTTTGGTTGGTGAGGTTTCTCACCATCTGAGAAATACTCCTAATGTGATAGGTTTCTTGGGAGGTTCGGATAAACCGGTTCCCCTCAGACAGTCGGAAGTGAATCGTATACTTGGTACAGTGGATGAACTGCAAGAAACGGGTGAAGACTTAAATGTTCCGTATATTGTAGGCGAAACTGTAAAGGTTACTTTTGGTCCTTTTAGCGGATTCAGTGGTATCATTGAAGAAGTCAATAGTGAAAAGAAGAAACTGAAGGTCATGGTAAAGATATTCGGGCGCAAGACACCGCTTGAATTAGGCTTTATGCAAGTGGAAAAGGAATAACGCAGAATTGTTACGCTGTAGTTGTCCTTCGTTTAATGTTATATATAAATTAATAAAAAAATGGCTAAAGAAGTTGCTGGACTAATCAAATTACAGATTAAAGGAGGCGCGGCAAACCCATCACCTCCCGTTGGACCTGCATTAGGTTCTAAGGGAATCAATATCATGGAGTTTTGCAAGCAATTCAACGCCAGAACCCAAGACAAAGCAGGTAAGATTTTACCTGTTATCATTACTTACTACGCAGATAAGTCTTTCGATTTTGTAATCAAGACTCCTCCCGTTGCCATTCAGTTGCTTGAAGTGGCTAAGGTAAAGAGTGGTTCTGCTGAGCCTAACCGTAAGAAAGTTGCCGAGATTACTTGGGAACAGGTCCGTACGATTGCTCAGGACAAAATGGTTGACTTGAACTGTTTTACTGTGGAAGCTGCCATGAGAATGGTTGCAGGTACAGCTAGAAGTATGGGTATCGCTGTAAAAGGGGAGTTCCCGGTTAATAATTAATAAACTTCAATTGTAATGGGTAAACTGACAAAAAATCAAAAGTTAGCTGCAGGAAAAATTGAAGCAGGGAAAGCATACTCACTGAAAGAAGCTGCATCTTTGGTAAAGGAAATCACTTTTACTAAGTTTGATGCTTCATTAGATATTGATGTACGTTTAGGTGTTGATCCACGTAAAGCAAACCAAATGGTGAGAGGTGTCGTTTCACTTCCTCACGGTACTGGAAAGCAAGTACGTGTGTTGGTGCTTTGTACACCGGATGCTGAAGCTGCTGCAAAAGAAGCTGGTGCTGACTATGTTGGTCTTGACGAATATATTGAAAAGATCAAAGGTGGATGGACTGATATTGATGTGATTATCACTATGCCATCTATCATGGGTAAAATTGGTGCACTCGGTCGTGTGCTCGGTCCTCGCGGATTGATGCCAAATCCGAAGAGTGGTACCGTAACTATGGATGTTGCTAAAGCTGTAAGAGAAGTAAAACAAGGCAAGATCGACTTCAAAGTTGATAAGAGCGGTATTGTTCATACTTCAATTGGTAAAGTTTCATTCACTGTAGAGCAGATTCGCGACAATGCAAAAGAATTCATCTCTACATTGAATAAGTTGAAACCGACTGCAGCCAAGGGTACATATATTAAGAGTATTTATCTTTCTAGTACAATGAGTGCGGGTATCAAAATTGACCCGAAATCAGTAGAGGAAATCTAATAAAACAGAGTAACAATGAGAAAGGAAGATAAAAATACGATTATTGAGCAGATTGCTGCTACAGTACAGGAATATGGTCACTTCTATTTGGTAGATACAACAGCTATGAACGCTGCTGCAACAAGTGAATTGAGAAGAGCTTGTTTCAAGGCTGACATCAAATTGATGGTAGTTAAGAATACACTGCTTCACAAAGCACTTGAAAGCATTGAAGGTGATTTTTCTCCTCTTTATGATTCTTTGAAAGGTACAACAGCTGTAATGTTTTGCAACGTTGCAAACGCACCTGCTAAACTGATTAAGGATAAATCTAAAGACGGTATTCCGGGACTGAAAGCTGCATACGCAGAAGAAAGCTTCTATGTTGGTGCTGACCAGTTGGATGCTCTCGTAGCTATTAAGAGTAAAAATGAAGTTATTGCCGATATCGTTGCTCTGTTGCAATCACCGGCTAAGAATGTTATTTCTGCTCTTCAATCAGGTGGCAACACCCTTCACGGAGTTCTCAAAACTCTTGGTGAAAGATAATTATAACACATTTTATTTAGTAAATTAAACATTAAAATCATACAAAAAATGGCAGATTTGAAAGCTTTTGCAGAACAATTAGTTAACTTGACAGTAAAAGAAGTTAATGAACTTGCAACTATCCTTAAAGAAGAATATGGTATTGAACCTGCTGCTGCAGCTGTAGCTGTTGCTGCTGGTCCTGCAGCTGGTGCTGCTGCCGCAGAAGAAAAATCTTCTTTCGACGTAGTATTGAAGAGCGCTGGTGCAGCTAAACTTCAGGTTGTTAAGGCCGTTAAAGAAGCTTGTGGTCTTGGCTTGAAAGAAGCTAAGGACATGGTAGACGGTGCTCCTAGTGTAGTAAAAGAAGGTTTGGCTAAAGACGAAGCAGAATCATTGAAGAAAACATTGGAAGAAGCTGGAGCTGAAGTTGAACTTAAATAACATTAGCCTGGTTATCAGGTAATTCGGTTAAGAATCCTTCACAAGAGGATTCTTAACCTTTTTGTGTATATATTTAAAATTAAGTTCTCCAAATTCATTGACAGATGTCTTCAAATACTGTAAATCAAAGAGTTAATTTTGCTTCGACTAAGAATCCGCTTGAATATCCGGATTTCCTGGAAGTACAATTGAAGTCATTCCAAGACTTTCTACAACTAGATACCCCACCTGAGAAGCGTAAAAAAGAGGGATTGTATAAAGTATTTGCCGAAAACTTCCCAATTGCCGACACAAGAAACAATTTTGTTCTTGAGTTTCTGGACTATTATATTGATCCGCCGCGCTATACCATTGATGATTGTATAGAGCGTGGGCTCACATATAGTGTTCCATTGAAAGCGAAACTCAAGCTTTACTGTACAGACCCCGATCATGAGGATTTCGATACAGTGATTCAAGATGTGTTCCTTGGTCCTATACCTTACATGACTGACAAGGCAACTTTTGTCATCAATGGTGCTGAGCGTGTCGTTGTGTCGCAGCTTCACCGTTCTCCAGGCGTATTCTTCGGTCAGAGTGTACATGCCAATGGTACAAAATTGTATTCGGCCCGTATCATCCCGTTTAAGGGGTCATGGATTGAGTTTGCTACCGACATCAACAACGTGATGTATGCTTATATTGATCGTAAGAAGAAATTGCCTGTTACTACGCTGTTAAGAGCTATCGGCTTTGAGAATGACAAGGACATTCTTGAGATCTTCAACTTGGCTGAAGATGTGAAGGTTAATAAGACTAATCTCAAGAAGGTAGTAGGTCGTAAATTGGCTGCGCGTGTCTTGAAAACCTGGATTGAAGATTTCGTTGATGAAGATACTGGTGAAGTTGTTTCTATCGAACGCAATGAAGTTATTATCGATCGTGAAACAGTAATAGAACCAGAGCATGTAGATGAAATAATTGACTCGGGCGTTCAGAACATCCTTATTCACAAGGAAGAGCCGAACCAGTCCGACTACTCTATTATATACAATACCCTTCAGAAAGACCCGAGTAACTCGGAAAAGGAAGCTGTGCTTTATATCTACCGTCAGTTGCGTAATGCAGATCCTGCTGATGATGCCAGTGCCCGTGAGGTTATCAATAATCTGTTCTTCTCTGAAAAACGGTATGACCTTGGTGATGTAGGTCGTTACAGAATCAACAAGAAGTTGAACCTGACGACAGACATGGACGTACGTGTCCTCACTAAAGAAGATATTATCGAGATCATTAAATATCTGATTGAGCTGATTAACTCAAAGGCAGATGTGGATGATATCGACCACTTGAGCAACCGTCGCGTACGTACTGTAGGCGAACAATTGTCCAATCAGTTCGCTGTTGGTCTGGCACGTATGTCACGCACGATCCGCGAGCGAATGAACGTTCGTGACAACGAGGTGTTTACTCCGATTGATCTGATCAATGCGAAGACTATTTCTTCTGTGATCAATTCATTCTTCGGAACTAACGCATTGTCGCAGTTCATGGACCAGACAAACCCGTTGGCTGAAATCACTCACAAACGTCGTATGTCTGCTCTTGGTCCTGGTGGTTTGTCTCGTGAACGTGCCGGATTTGAGGTTCGTGACGTTCACTATACACACTACGGACGCCTTTGCCCGATTGAGACACCAGAAGGCCCGAATATCGGTTTGATTTCGTCACTTTGTGTGTTTGCCAAGATCAATGACCTTGGTTTCATTGAGACTCCTTACCGTAAAGTAGATAATGGTAAAGTGGATCTTTCAGAGAACGGACTTGTTTACTTGACAGCTGAAGAAGAAGAAGCTAAGATCATCGCACAAGGTAATGCTCCGCTGAATGATGACGGAACATTTATCCGTAATAAGGTTAAGTCTCGTCAGGATGCCGATTATCCGGTTGTAGAACCTTCAGAAGTAGAGTTGATGGATGTTGCTCCTCAGCAGATTGCATCTATCGCTGCATCTTTGATTCCGTTCCTTGAACATGATGACGCTAACCGTGCGTTGATGGGATCGAACATGATGCGCCAGGCAGTCCCTTTGTTAAGAAGCGAAGCTCCAATTGTAGGTACAGGTATTGAACGCCAGCTGGTGCGTGATTCACGTACTCAGATTGCTGCCGAAGGTGATGGAGTGATTGATTTTGTAGATGCTACTACTATTCGTATTCTATACGATCGTACAGAAGATGAAGAATTTGTAAGTTTTGAGCCGGCATTAAAAGAATATAGAATACCGAAGTTCCGTAAAACGAACCAGAATATGACAATCGACCTTTGCCCAACTTGCAATAAAGGTGATCGTGTGACGAAAGGTCAGATTCTGACAGAAGGTTATTCTACCGAAAATGGAGAACTCGCTTTGGGTAAGAACCTGTTGGTTGCTTACATGCCTTGGAAAGGTTATAATTACGAGGATGCTATCGTGCTGAACGAACGTGTGGTTCGTGAAGACTTGCTGACTTCAGTGCACGTAGAAGAGTATTCACTCGAAGTTCGTGAAACCAAGCGAGGAATGGAAGAGTTGACTTCTGATATTCCTAACGTAAGTGAGGAAGCCACTAAGGATTTGGACGAGAATGGTATCGTACGTGTCGGTGCACGTATTCAGCCGGGGGATATATTGATCGGTAAGATCACACCGAAAGGTGAATCTGATCCTTCTCCGGAAGAAAAATTGCTTCGTGCCATCTTTGGTGATAAAGCCGGTGATGTGAAAGATGCTTCTTTGAAAGCATCTCCTTCTCTGAAGGGGGTAATTATTGATAAGAAATTGTTCTCACGTGTCATCAAGAACCGTAGCTCTAAGTTGGCTGATAAGGCATTGCTTCCGAAGATAGACGATGAATTTGAGTCTAAAGTAGCTGACTTGAAACGTATCTTGGTAAAGAAATTGATGGTATTGACAGAAGGAAAGGTATCTCAGGGCGTGAAAGATTACTTGGGAGCTGAAGTCATAGCTAAAGGCTCTAAGTTTAATGCTTCTGACTTCGATTCACTTGATTTCACAGCGATTCAGCTGAGCGACTGGACCAATGATGATCATGCGAATGGTATGATTCGTGACTTGATCCTGAACTTTATCAAGAAGTACAAAGAACTTGATGCTGAACTGAAGCGTAAAAAGTTCGCTATTACAATCGGTGATGAACTGCCTGCAGGTATCATTCAGATGGCGAAAGTATATATTGCTAAAAAACGTAAGATTGGTGTAGGTGATAAGATGGCCGGACGTCACGGTAATAAAGGTATTGTGTCACGTGTTGTTCGTCAAGAAGACATGCCGTTCCTTGAAGATGGAACTCCGGTAGACATTGTATTGAACCCGTTGGGTGTGCCTTCTCGTATGAATATCGGTCAGATTTTTGAGGCTGTTCTCGGACGTGCCGGAAAGAATTTGGGTGTGAAGTTCGCTACGCCGATTTTTGACGGTGCAACTTTGGATGACTTGAACGAGTGGACAGACAAAGCCGGTCTACCACGCTATTGCAAAACTTATCTTTGTGATGGTGGTACAGGCGAACGCTTTGACCAACCAGCAACCGTAGGTGTTACCTATATGTTGAAACTCGGTCACATGGTTGAAGACAAGATGCACGCACGTTCTATCGGACCATACTCATTGATTACTCAGCAACCTCTTGGTGGTAAAGCTCAGTTTGGTGGTCAGCGTTTCGGAGAGATGGAGGTTTGGGCACTCGAAGGTTTCGGTGCATCGCATATTCTCCAGGAGATTCTGACAATCAAGTCGGACGACGTTGTTGGACGTTCTAAGGCTTACGAGGCCATTGTAAAGGGCGAACCCATGCCACAGCCGGGTATTCCGGAATCTCTGAACGTGTTGTTGCACGAATTAAGAGGATTGGGCCTGAGCATCAATTTGGAATAATGAACTAATGTGCCAATATGCCAATGTATCGATCAAGGTACATTGGCTGTGGCATTTCATAATTAGCATATTTTCTTATTGGCACATTGGCATCAGCCAATCGGCACATTATTTAGTTAATTAGCATATTATATAATTATAAAAGTATGGCTTTTAGAAAAGAAAATAAGATCAAGAGCAATTTCTCGAAAATCTCTATCGGTTTGGCTTCTCCGGAAGAAATCCTTGAGAATTCGAGTGGTGAAGTATTAAAGCCTGAAACCATCAACTATCGTACATACAAACCTGAGCGTGACGGTTTGTTCTGCGAGCGTATCTTCGGCCCGATCAAAGACTACGAATGCCATTGCGGTAAATATAAACGCATCCGTTATAAAGGTATTGTCTGCGACCGTTGTGGTGTAGAAGTTACTGAAAAGAAAGTACGTCGCGAACGTATGGGACATATCCAGCTTGTCGTGCCTGTAGCTCACATCTGGTATTTCCGTTCGCTGCCTAATAAGATCGGTTATTTGTTGGGACTACCCACCAAGAAACTCGATTCTATCATTTACTACGAACGTTATGTTGTCATTCAGCCGGGTGTGAAAGCTGAAGACGGTATCGCCGAATTTGATCTGTTGTCAGAAGAAGAATACTTGGATATTCTTGATACTCTTCCTAAAGATAATCAGTATCTGGAAGATACAGACCCCAACAAGTTTATTGCTAAAATGGGAGCCGAAGCGATCTATGATCTGCTTGCCCGTCTCGATCTTGATGCATTATCCTATGAGTTGCGTCACCGTGCCGGAAATGATGCTTCGCAACAGCGTAAGAATGAGGCTTTGAAGCGTCTTCAGGTGGTAGAATCATTCCGTGCATCACGTGGACGTAATAAGCCGGAATGGATGATCGTACGTATTGTACCAGTAATTCCGCCCGAACTTCGTCCGTTGGTTCCGTTGGATGGGGGGCGTTTCGCTACATCCGATTTGAACGACCTTTATCGTCGTGTGATTATCCGTAACAATCGTTTGAAACGATTGATTGAAATTAAGGCTCCCGAAGTGATTCTCCGTAATGAGAAACGTATGCTTCAGGAATCTGTCGATTCACTGTTTGATAACTCACGTAAATCCAGTGCTGTTAAGACTGATGCCAACCGTCCGTTGAAATCTTTGTCCGACAGCCTGAAAGGTAAGCAAGGACGTTTCCGTCAAAACTTGCTGGGTAAGCGTGTTGACTATTCGGCCCGTTCGGTAATTGTTGTTGGTCCGGAGTTGAGAATGCACGAATGCGGTATCCCTAAATTGATGGCTGCTGAGTTATACAAGCCATTCATTATCCGTAAGTTGATTGAGCGTGGTATCGTAAAGACCGTGAAGTCTGCTAAGAAAATTGTGGATCGTAAGGAACCAGTGATCTGGGATATTCTTGAACATGTAATGAAGGGTCATCCGGTATTGTTGAACCGTGCTCCGACGCTTCACCGTCTCGGTATTCAGGCTTTCCAGCCTAAGATGATCGAAGGTAAAGCTATCCAATTGCACCCGTTGGCATGTACAGCGTTCAATGCCGACTTTGATGGTGACCAGATGGCTGTTCACTTGCCTTTGAGCAACGAGGCAGTACTTGAAGCACAAATGTTGATGCTGGCTTCTCACAATATTCTGAATCCTGCAAATGGTGCTCCTATTACCGTTCCTTCACAGGATATGGTGCTTGGTTTGTACTATATCACCAAACTCCGTAAAGGTGCAAAAGGTGAGGGACTCACATTCTATGGACCCGAAGAAGCGTTGATAGCTTACAATGAAGGCAAAGTAGATATTCACGCTCCGGTGAAGGTTATCGTAAAAGACCTTGACGAAAATGGAAATATCGTTGATGTAATGCGTGAGACTTCAGTAGGTCGTGTGATTGTGAACGAGATTGTTCCGCCTGAAGTCGGATACATCAATACTATTATTTCAAAGAAATCATTGCGTGACATTATTAGTGCTGTAATCAAAGCTTGTGGTGTTGCTCGGACTGCTGACTTCCTTGATGGAATTAAAAATTTAGGCTACAAGATGGCCTTTCAGGGTGGTCTGTCATTCAACTTGGGTGATATCATTATCCCGAAAGAGAAAGAGACACTCGTTCAGAGAGGTTATGAAGAGGTAGAGCAGGTGATCAGTAACTATAATATGGGTTTCATCACCAATAATGAACGTTACAACCAGGTAATTGATATCTGGACACATGTTAACTCTGAATTGTCTAACATTTTGATGAAAACTATTTCTTCAGATGATCAGGGTTTCAACTCTGTGTACATGATGCTTGATTCCGGTGCCCGTGGTTCTAAAGAGCAGATCCGTCAGCTCTCCGGTATGCGTGGTTTGATGGCAAAACCGCAGAAGGCTGGTGCTGAAGGTGGTCAGATCATCGAGAACCCTATCTTGTCTAACTTTAAAGAGGGACTTTCTGTGTTGGAGTACTTTATCTCTACTCACGGTGCCCGTAAAGGTTTGGCTGATACCGCTTTGAAGACTGCCGATGCGGGATACTTGACTCGTCGTCTGGTAGACGTTTCGCATGATGTGATTATTAATGAAGAAGACTGCGGTACGCTTCGCGGACTGGTTTGTACTGACCTCAAGAACAATGACGAAGTTATTGCTACTCTGTACGAACGTATCCTCGGTCGTGTATCCGTACACGATATTATTCATCCTCAGACCGGTGAATTACTGGTTGCTGGTGGTGAAGAAATTACAGAAGATATCGCCAAGAAGATTCAGGAATCTCCGATTGAAAGTGTCGAGATTCGTTCGGTATTGACTTGCGAATCGAAGAAGGGGGTTTGTGCGAAGTGCTACGGTCGTAATCTGGCTACGAACCATATGGTTCAGAAAGGTGAAGCTGTCGGTGTAATTGCTGCCCAGTCTATCGGTGAGCCCGGTACACAGTTGACGCTGCGTACATTCCATGCCGGTGGTACGGCTGCCAACATCGCAGCGAACGCAAGTATTGTAGCTAAAAATAATGCCCGTTTGGAATTTGAAGAGCTCCGTACGGTTGATATTGTGGACGAAACTGGTGAGGCTGCCAAAGTGGTAGTAGGTCGTTTGGCTGAGGTTCGTTTTATTGATGTCAATACAGGCATTGTACTTTCTACCCATAACGTTCCTTACGGTTCTACACTTTATGTAGCCGATGGTGAAGTGGTAGAAAAAGGTAAACTGATTGCGAAATGGGATCCATTCAACGCTGTTATCATAACCGAAGCTACTGGTAAGATTGAGTTTGAGGGTGTCATTGAAAATGTTACTTATAAGATTGAATCGGATGAAGCGACCGGACTTAGAGAAATTATTATTATTGAGTCTAAAGATAAGACTAAAGTTCCTTCGGCTCACATCCTGACCGAAGACGGTGATCTTATCCGTACATATAATTTACCTGTAGGTGGACACGTAGTGATCGAAAACGGCCAAAAGGTGAAAGCTGGTGAGGTAATCGTTAAGATTCCGCGTGCTGTGGGTAAGGCCGGTGATATTACCGGTGGTCTTCCCCGTGTTACTGAGTTGTTTGAAGCACGTAACCCGTCGAATCCCGCTGTCGTATCCGAAATTGATGGAGAGGTTACTATGGGTAAAGTGAAACGTGGTAATCGCGAAATCATCGTTACATCTAAGACTGGTGAAGTGAAGAAATACCTTGTTCCGCTGTCTAAGCAGATTCTGGTACAGGAGAATGACTACGTTCGTGCAGGTACTCCATTGTCCGATGGTGCTACGACTCCGGCTGATATTTTGGCTATTAAAGGTCCTACGGCTGTACAGGAATACATCGTGAATGAAGTTCAGGACGTATATCGTTTACAGGGTGTGAAGATCAATGATAAGCATTTTGAGATCATTGTTCGCCAGATGATGCGTAAAGTGACTATCGACGAACCGGGCGATACACGCTTCCTTGAACAGCAGGTAGTGGACAAACTCGAGTTTATGGAAGAGAATGACCGCATTTGGGGTAAGAAAGTGGTTGTAGATGCCGGAGATTCTGAAAACCTGAAAGCCGGTCAGATTGTCACAGCCCGCAAGTTGCGTGACGAAAACAGTATGCTGAAACGCCGTGACCTTAAACCGGTTGAAGTGCGTGATGCTGTTGCTGCAACTTCTACCCAGATTCTTCAGGGTATTACTCGTGCCGCATTGCAAACTTCAAGCTTCATGTCTGCCGCTTCTTTCCAGGAGACAACTAAGGTACTGAATGAGGCTGCTATCAATGGCAAGATAGATAAGTTGGAAGGTATGAAGGAGAATGTAATTTGCGGTCATCTGATTCCGGCCGGTACAGGTCTTCGCGAGTTTGATAAGATCATTGTAGGCTCTAAAGAAGAATATGATCGTATCCTGGCTAATAAGAAGACAGTGCTTGACTATAACGAAGTAGAATAATACAATTCAATTGACTATAGCTGAAAAAGAGCAATTGCCGTAAAGGTGATTGCTCTTTTTTTAGTTTATGTTACGTTACCGGATGAAGCGATTGGTCAATTTGCTTTTTGACATTAGCCAAACGATGACATAGCATGTCAGGAATACAATACAGGCCATACAGATAATTCGTACAGTATACGGCAGCAACTCTGTATCCAGTAAATCGTAAGCAACGAATACAAATACATAATGGCTCAGATAAATGCCGAATGCGAGTGATGCCATGTGTGATAACCTGTGGTTTGAAGGTACCTTTATCTTCTGTACGATTACAAAAACCGGGAAGGTCATCATGAATACGTTGATACCTGCAAAGTACCACACAATTTCCAGATAAGCATAATTTCCCGGAAAGTAATTTTGTGTGATGACATACCCATAAGATGTGATCAGGTATCCTGTCAGAAACATTGGGATGGTAATACTCAATAGTTTCTTCCAACTCCATTTCAGTGGATATTTTGTGAGATAATAAGCCAGCAGAAGATATCCGATAAAACCGGAGAAATAATAAAAGGTACCATAGTCATTCCAGTCACAGACTCCCCATAAACCTATGTTCCCGTAATTGCCCTGATAGCCTAGTGCTGGAGCGAACATTTTTACATACGGAGCAATCAGGCTGATTCCCCAAATGCCTAAGAATAATTTTAGTTCTTTCTTTGAAACTTTTTCCAGCCAACCGCTGATAATAGGCATTATCAAATATAACCCAATCAACATATAAAGATACCACAACGGGACTGTGTCAAAATTGAAATTGAATATAAATGTATATAGTTTGAACCATAAAGCTTCAAGACTGTGGTCTGGCATCGAGATCAGTGGATTTTGAGTATCGGGATTGATATAATTCAGATATATGAAATACAAAACAGGCAAGACCAGTGACCAGAAAATCATTGGAGGAATCAGGCGTCCTATCCTTTTCTTATAGAACGCTGCCATGTTGGTTTGTACGGGTAATAGCAATACCCCGGTCATCATAACAAAAATGGGAACACACGGGCGCATCAGGCTTCCTAAAAACACTCCTGTTAAGAACGATTCCCGATTGGCATCAAATTGGCCGATAAATGCATCGCAACTATGCGAAAAAATAACAAAGAAACAAGCGAGTACCCTTAACAGGTCAATCCAACCTATATTCTCTTTCTTTTTTAATTCCATGATATAATTGATTTAAATGTGTTAATGTGAAAAATGTACAATCTGTGATGCTGTTATTATTATTATTAAATTCATTCTATTACCTTTACTTTGTTCAGGGTGGGTAATGTGTTCCCCCCGATAGAAGCCGGTTTACTTTGGAGCGTCTTGGTTGAATGCGTCGGAAACCTTGTTTTTGTATTGTGTATACCGCTCACGGAATGATAATGGCAATCGCCTTTTATGTCTGCGATGAAATTTCTGATATATGTTCTGGTGAATGATTCCTCTCCACTCGGACGGTTCCATATTACTTTTATGGAATCCGATAATTATTCTGATAGAAATGGTATGAAATAATATATTTTTCCAAGTTGTTGCAAGCTTCTCACTTGGGCTGCTATAGTGTAGTTTTTCCGTGTTGAGTGTGATGTCTCCTTCATACGAAAAAGAAGTCGGGATCCTTTTTGCATTCACCGTCTGGTGAGATTGTGTGATGATTGCCCCTTCTGTGGACGAGGAGTAATTGGAATAGATTTCTTCCAGTAGTAACAGCTGTTTTTTAGTGAGCCGATAGAGTGTTCTAAGGAGTATGGGTAACAAGCAGATTCCTTCGTCCGATATTTTAAATTGCTTTTTTATACTGTAATTAATATTTTTCATAGCCCTTAAGATTTTCTTTTGGACAAAGATAATCTCTTTTACCAAGTATTACAATGCGTCTATTCGAAAAACAGATCAGATTTTACTGTTTTCAGCGTCCGGTTTATCAATAGTCGTTAATTCCTTCTTTATTTTCCGAACATTCCTGTACCTGCAGCGTTCCTATATCAAAACAATATAAATCAAGCATTATGAATTTTATCTGGTACATTTTGATAGGTATCCTTGCCGGTTATTTTGCCGGTAAGATAATGCGTGGAGGAGGATTCGGCCTTTTGGTCAATCTCTTATTAGGGATTATAGGCGGTGTGCTGGGTGGTTGGGTGTTTGCCCTTTTAGGACTGGCAGCAACCGGAATTATCGGTAGTCTGATTACTTCGGTTGTTGGCGCGATCTTATTTCTCTGGATAGCCTCCTTCTTCAGCCGCTCCCGGTGAGGGGAGTATTTTTCGCAATGAGACAGTATTGTTTATTGTGGTTATATAAAAATTAATAGTTTATGGGAAGTGGAAATGCAAAATTCCTGGTAGGACTTGGAATCGGTTCTGCCATCGGTGCGCTGGTTTATCATTTTTCGCGCACGGCGAAAGCTAAAAAACTGAAAAATGATGTGTTCAATGCTCTTCATGAAATAGAGGCTGATGCCGAACTGGCAGTAGTCGAAGCAAAAGACAAAGCTGTGAAGACTGGTGCCAAAGTAGCCGGAAAAGTAGCTGATAAAGCGACTGAGGTGAAAGAAAAATTGACACCTAACTCTTGATAGTGAACGGTAGATAATGAACGGTGAACGGTAAATTGGAATGCAGTAATTAATGCATTGAGTTTATCGTTCACTGCTTTTTGTTGATTTCCGCTTTGCGGAATCTATTTTAATATAACCTGAGATAATTTAAAATCCATTCTTGTTTTTTTCTTCAAATATCTGTTTTTTCCAGATATTGATTAAAAAAGGTTTTGGATTCAGATAAAAAAGTGTTTTCGTATGCCTTGCATTCTGTGGAAAAGAGTGCAAGGCATTTGTCTTTACTATAAAACATAATCTGTATCTTTGTAGCAGAAGAATTAGAATCAATCAATAATAAAAGATATGGAAAATCAAAATCCCGATAATCAATTACAAATAGAATTAAAAGAGGAAGTGGCTCAAGGAACCTATGCGAATCTGGCTATCATTACACATTCAAGTTCGGAATTTGTACTCGACTTTGTGCGCGTATTGCCCGGGTTGCCAAAAGCAGGAGTGCAGTCGCGCGTGATTCTTGCTCCCGAACATGCCAAACGTTTGCAAAGAGCGCTTGAAGAAAATATAGCTAAATATGAACGTGCATTCGGTCCTATCCGATTGCAGGAAGACGGAGTGGATACCCCTCCCATATTAGATATAAAAGGAGAAGCCTGAAAATAAAAAGGGTGTAGCCATCCGGTGCGATGGGTGTAGCCATTCGAGAGGGAGGGTGTAGCCATAATGTACGGATGGCTACACCTAAAAATCTTTCTGATGAAATGATTTTCCGGAAATAAGCTCTTAAAAATTAAAAAAAAGATGTAGTGCATTGATTATTCAAATATTATTCGTATTTTTGCAGCCCAAAATGTATAGTTACGAAATTAATATAACAATAATATAAATTAAAAAACAATTTAAAATGCCTACAATTCAGCAATTAGTAAGAAAAGGACGCGAAGTGCTGGTCGAGAAAAGTAAATCTCCGGCCTTGGATTCTTGTCCTCAAAGACGTGGCGTTTGCGTGAGAGTATATACTACTACTCCGAAAAAGCCGAACTCTGCAATGCGTAAAGTAGCTCGTGTGCGTTTGACTAACCAGAAAGAGGTGAACTCTTATATTCCGGGAGAAGGACACAACTTGCAGGAGCACTCAATCGTACTGGTTCGCGGTGGTCGTGTGAAAGACCTTCCGGGTGTACGTTACCACATCGTTCGCGGTACTCTTGATACAGCAGGTGTAGCCGGACGTACTCAGAGACGTTCAAAATACGGAGCTAAGCGTCCGAAACCGGGACAAGCAGCACCGGCTAAGAAGAAATAATCCGGAGTGATTCCGAATTCGATTTATTTTAATTAAAAGTAATAACTTTCGTTTTAGTTTGTTGGAATAAGCTATAAAGGTTGAGTAAATTCCCTGGAGGGGGAGTTGAAGATGTCAAGAAATAGACAACCAAGAACAAAAACATTATTTTTCGAACAAATGAGAAAAGCAAAACCAAAAAAACGCGTTATCCTTCCGGATCCCGTGTTCAATGACCAGAAGGTTTCTAAATTTGTAAACCATCTGATGTATGATGGAAAGAAGAACACTTCTTATGAAATCTTTTACGCTGCACTGGAAACAGTAAAAGCAAAACTTCCTAACGAAGAAAAAACAGCTCTTGAAATCTGGAAGAAAGCGTTAGATAACGTAACTCCTCAAGTTGAAGTAAAATCACGCCGTGTGGGTGGTGCAACTTTCCAGGTTCCTACCGAAATTCGTCCGGATCGTAAAGAATCAATCTCAATGAAGAACCTGATTCTGTTCGCTCGCAAGAGAGGCGGTAAATCTATGGCTGATAAATTGGCTGCTGAAATCATGGATGCATTCAATGAACAAGGCGGTGCTTTCAAACGTAAAGAAGATATGCACAGAATGGCTGAAGCTAACCGTGCATTTGCTCATTTCAGATTCTAATTACTATAAGAAATACCTATTTGATTAAAAACTTAAAGTAAAGGAAAAAGAAAATGGCAAAGAATGATTTACATTTGACTCGTAATATCGGTATCATGGCTCACATCGATGCCGGAAAGACAACAACTTCTGAACGTATCCTGTTCTACACCGGATTGACTCACAAAATCGGTGAGGTACACGATGGTGCTGCAACAATGGACTGGATGGAGCAAGAGCAGGAACGTGGTATTACTATCACTTCTGCCGCTACAACTACTCGTTGGAAGTATGCTGGTGATACTTATAAAATCAACCTGATTGACACTCCGGGACACGTGGACTTTACTGCTGAGGTAGAACGTTCACTGCGTATCCTTGATGGTGCTGTCGCTGCTTACTGTGCTGTAGGTGGTGTAGAGCCTCAGTCGGAAACTGTATGGCGTCAGGCTGACAAATATAACGTACCGCGTATCGCTTACGTTAACAAAATGGACCGTTCGGGTGCTGACTTTTTTGAAGTTGTTCGCCAGATGAAGGCTGTTTTGGGTGCAAATCCGTGTCCGGTTGTTATTCCTATCGGTGCAGAAGAAAACTTCAAAGGATTGGTTGATCTGATCAAAATGAAAGCTATCTACTGGCACGACGAAACAATGGGTGCTGACTATACTGTAGAAGAAATTCCTGCTAACCTCGTTGATGAAGCCAACGAATGGAGAGATAAAATGCTTGAAAAAGTAGCTGAATTTGATGATGCATTGATGGAAAAATACTTTGATGATCCTTCTACTATTACAGAAGAAGAAGTATTGAGAGCACTTCGCAATGCAACTGTTCAGATGGCTGTAGTTCCGATGTTGTGCGGTTCTTCATTCAAGAATAAGGGCGTACAGACTTTGCTTGACTATGTTTGTGCTTTCTTGCCTTCTCCGTTGGATACTGAAAACGTAATTGGTACAAACCCTGATACTGGTGCCGAGGAAGATCGTAAACCAAGTGAAGACGATAAAACTTCAGCTTTGGCATTCAAGATCGCTACTGACCCGTATGTAGGACGTTTGACTTTCTTCCGTGTATACTCTGGTAAGATTGAGGCAGGTTCTTATATCTACAACTCTCGTTCAGGTAAGAAAGAGCGTGTTTCTCGTCTGTTCCAGATGCACTCAAACAAACAGAACCCGGTAGAAGTGATTGGTGCCGGTGACATTGGTGCCGGTGTAGGTTTTAAGGATATTCACACTGGTGATACACTGTGTGACGAAACAGCTCCGATCGTTCTTGAGTCAATGGACTTCCCGGAACCGGTAATCGGTATTGCTGTGGAACCGAAAACTCAGAAGGATATGGACAAACTGTCTAACGGTTTGGCTAAACTGGCTGAAGAAGATCCGACATTCACAGTGAAAACTGACGAACAAACAGGTCAGACAGTTATTTCCGGTATGGGTGAGCTTCACTTGGATATCATTATCGACCGTCTGAAACGTGAATTCAAAGTAGAATGTAACCAGGGTAAACCTCAGGTTAACTACAAAGAAGCTATCACTAAGACAGTTAACTTGCGTGAGGTCTATAAGAAACAATCCGGTGGTCGTGGTAAGTTTGCTGATATTATTGTGAATATCGGCCCGGTTGATGAAGACTTTACTCAAGGTGGCCTGCAATTCGTTGATGAAGTGAAGGGTGGTAACATTCCTAAGGAATTCATTCCTTCAGTTCAGAAAGGTTTCCAGAGTGCAATGAAGAATGGTGTGTTGGCTGGCTATCCGCTGGATTCATTGAAAGTGACTTTGGTCGATGGTTCATTCCACCCGGTTGACTCAGACCAGTTGTCTTTCGAAATCTGTGCTATTCAGGCATATAAGAACGCTTGTGCTAAGGCAGGTCCTGTATTGATGGAACCTATCATGAAACTGGAAGTCGTTACTCCGGAAGAAAACATGGGTGACGTTATCGGTGACTTGAACAAACGCCGTGGCCAGGTTGAAGGTATGGAGTCAAGCCGTTCAGGAGCCCGTATCGTAAAAGCAATGGTTCCGTTGGCAGAAATGTTCGGTTACGTAACCGCGTTGCGTACTATCACTTCTGGTCGTGCCACTTCATCAATGGTATACTCTCATCACGCTCAGGTTTCTAACTCTATTGCTAAGGCAGTATTGGAAGAAGTGAAGGGACGTGCTGATTTACTCTAAAAAATATCTTAAGCAGCAGGCTAGCGAATGACTCTTAGCCTGCCGCTTTATCTTATTTATAAATTTATTAATTAAAAGAACTAATGAGTCAGAAAATTAGAATTAAACTGAAATCTTACGACCACAACTTGGTTGACAAATCAGCTGAGAAGATCGTTAGAACAGTGAAGGCTACCGGTGCTATTGTTAGCGGACCGATTCCCCTTCCGACGCACAAGCGTATCTTTACAGTGAACCGCTCTACTTTCGTTAACAAGAAATCAAGAGAGCAGTTTGAACTTTCTTCATTCAAGAGACTGATCGATATCTATAGCTCAACAGCTAAGACTGTAGATGCTCTGATGAAGTTAGAGTTG
The DNA here is from genome assembly GCF_019583405.1 of Bacteroides fragilis. Classification (GTDB taxonomy): domain Bacteria; phylum Bacteroidota; class Bacteroidia; order Bacteroidales; family Bacteroidaceae; genus Bacteroides; species Bacteroides fragilis_B. Next base: position 133,665 of record NZ_SZUU01000010.1, read on the forward strand.
CCGAGTGGTGTAGAAGTAGAAATTAAAGTGTAGTATTTAAAAATTAGTGAAATGCCAGGATTATTAGGAAAAAAAATCGGAATGACATCCGTTTTCAGTGCCGATGGTAAGAATGTACCATGCACTGTTATCGAAGCAGGTCCTTGTGTTGTTACTCAGGTAAAGACCGTAGAGAAAGATGGCTATGCAGCCGTTCAGTTGGGTTTCCAGGACAAAAAGGAAAAACATACAACTAAACCGTTGATGGGTCACTTCAAAAAGGCTGGAGTAACACCGAAGAGACACTTGGCCGAGTTCAAGGAATTTGAAAACGAGTTAAATCTGGGTGATACTGTTACAGTAGAACTGTTCGACGGCGCAGACTATGTAGACGTTGTTGGTACTTCTAAAGGTAAAGGCTTCCAGGGTGTAGTTAAAAGACATGGCTTTGGTGGTGTAGGTCAATCTACTCACGGTCAGCACAACCGTGCCCGTAAACCGGGTTCTATCGGTGCTTGTTCGTATCCTGCAAAAGTGTTCAAAGGAATGCGCATGGGCGGACAAATGGGTGGCGACAGAGTTACTGTTCAAAACTTACAGGTATTAAAAGTAATCGCGGAACACAATCTTCTTTTGATCAAGGGTTCTGTACCGGGTTGCAAAGGTTCAATCGTATTAATTGAAAAATAATGGAAGTTAACGTATATAACATTAAAGGTGAAGACACTGGAAGAAAGGTTACGTTAAACGAATCTATCTTCGGAATTGAGCCCAATGACCACGCTATCTATCTGGACGTAAAGCAATTTATGGCTAACCAGCGTCAGGGTACTCACAAGTCAAAAGAGAGAAGCGAAATCAGCGGATCTACTCGTAAAATCGGTCGTCAGAAAGGTGGCGGCGGTGCTCGTCGTGGTGACATGAATTCACCGGTACTCGTAGGTGGTGGACGTGTATTTGGTCCTAAACCAAGAGACTACTACTTCAAGCTGAATAAAAAAGTTAAGACATTGGCTCGTAAGTCAGCTTTGTCGTATAAAGCTCAGGACAACGCAATCGTAGTGGTGGAAGACTTCAACTTTGAGGCTCCGAAGACTAAGGTTTTCGTTGAAATGACAAAAAATCTTAAAGTTTCTGACAAAAAGCTGCTTGTAGTTTTACCAGAAGCAAATAAAAATGTATATTTGTCAGCTCGTAACATCAAAGGTGCTAACGTTCAGACTATCTCAGGATTAAATACTTACAGAGTATTGAATGCTGGGGTTGTTGTGCTTACTGAAAGCTCTTTGAAGGCTATTGACAATATCTTAATCTAAAAAGGAGGCTTAAATAATGGGAATTATTATTAAACCGTTGGTGACAGAGAAAATGACTGCAATAACTGATAAGCTGAATCGTTTCGGCTTTATTGTACGTCCTGAAGCTAATAAACTGGAAATTAAGAGTGAAGTTGAAGCCCTTTATAATGTTACGGTAGTTGATGTGAATACTGTGAAGTATGCTGGCAAAAATAAGAGCCGTTATACAAAAGCAGGTATCATCAATGGTCGTACGAACGCTTTTAAGAAAGCCATCGTGACATTGAAAGAAGGAGATACTATTGATTTTTATAGCAATATTTAATAAAAATGGCAGTACGTAAATTTAAGCCCACAACACCGGGGCAAAGACATAAGATTATTGGTACTTTCGAGGAAATTACTGCATCAGTACCAGAAAAGTCGCTTGTATATGGTAAAAAATCATCTGGTGGTCGTAACAACGAAGGTAAGATGACAATGCGCTACTTAGGTGGCGGTCATAGAAAAGTGATCAGAATTGTCGATTTCAAGAGAAATAAAGACGGTGTTCCGGCAGTTGTAAAAACGATCGAATATGATCCGAACCGTTCGGCTCGTATCGCATTGTTGTTTTATGCTGATGGTGAAAAAAGATATATTATTGCTCCCAATGGATTGCAAGTTGGTGCGACTTTGATGTCGGGAGAGAACGCTGCGCCTGAGATTGGTAATGCGCTTCCGCTTCAGAATATCCCGGTCGGTACAGTAATTCACAACATTGAATTGCGTCCGGGTCAGGGTGCTGCTTTGGTTAGATCAGCAGGTAACTTCGCTCAGCTGACTTCAAGAGAAGGTAAGTATTGTGTAATCAAATTGCCTTCAGGTGAAGTAAGACAAATACTTAGCACTTGTAAAGCTACTATCGGTAGCGTTGGTAACTCAGATCATGGATTGGAAAGCTCAGGTAAGGCAGGTCGCTCTCGTTGGCAGGGCCGTCGTCCTCGCAACCGTGGTGTTGTTATGAACCCGGTTGATCACCCGATGGGTGGTGGTGAAGGACGTGCTTCCGGAGGTCACCCGAGATCTCGTAAGGGATTGTACGCTAAGGGACTTAAGACTAGAGCTCCGAAGAAACAATCGTCTAAGTACATTATTGAGAGAAGAAAAAAGTAATCTGATTAATTGAGTAAACTATGAGTCGTTCATTAAAAAAAGGTCCATATATTAACGTAAAACTCGAAAAGAAAGTGCTTGCCATGAATGAATCAGGCAAGAAAGTTGTCGTTAAGACTTGGTCCAGAGCTTCAATGATTTCGCCTGATTTTGTAGGCCATACAGTTGCAGTTCACAACGGAAATAAATTTATTCCTGTATATGTTACCGAAAATATGGTAGGTCACAAGTTGGGTGAATTCGCTCCAACTCGTACATTCAGAGGACACGCTGGTAACAAGAAAAAATAACAGGATTTATCTGAAATAATAAAGTAATAAATATAATGGGAGCAAGAAAAAAAATATCGGCTGAAAAGAGAAAAGAAGCCCTTAAAACCATGTATTTTGCTAAATTGCAAAATGTTCCTACTTCTCCTCGCAAAATGCGTCTCGTGGCTGACATGATTCGTGGGATGGAAGTGAACAGAGCACTTGGCGTTTTGAAGTTTTCTTCAAAAGAAGCAGCTGCAAGAGTGGAAAAATTGTTGCGCTCTGCAATTGCTAACTGGGAGCAGAAAAACGAACGTAAAGCTGAAAGTGGCGAATTATTCGTAACGAAGATTTTTGTTGATGGTGGTGCTACACTCAAAAGAATGAGACCGGCTCCGCAGGGAAGAGGATACAGAATTCGCAAACGTTCAAATCACGTAACATTGTTCGTTGGTTCTAAAAGTAATAACGAAGATCAAAATTAAGGTAGATGGGACAAAAAGTTAATCCAATAAGCAACCGTTTAGGAATTATCAGAGGATGGGATTCTAACTGGTATGGTGGAAATGATTACGGTGACTCTTTGCTGGAAGATAGCAAGATCCGTAAATATCTTAATGCAAGACTTGCGAAAGCAAGTGTATCAAGAATCGTAATTGAACGTACGCTGAAGCTCGTTACTATTACTGTTTGCACTGCTCGTCCGGGTATTATTATCGGTAAAGGTGGCCAGGAAGTTGATAAGTTGAAGGAAGAGTTGAAAAAGGTTACCGACAAAGATATTCAGATCAATATCTTTGAAGTGAAAAGACCGGAACTGGATGCTGTGATTGTTGCTAACAACATCGCTCGTCAGGTAGAAGGTAAAATTGCCTATCGCCGTGCCATTAAAATGGCTATCGCAAATACAATGCGTATGGGTGCGGAAGGTATCAAAATTCAGATTTCAGGACGTTTGAATGGAGCTGAAATGGCCCGTTCTGAAATGTATAAGGAAGGAAGAACTCCGTTACACACTTTCAGAGCAGATATCGACTATTGCCATGCTGAAGCATTGACAAAAGTAGGTCTTCTCGGTATTAAAGTTTGGATTTGTAGAGGTGAAGTTTTTGGTAAGAGAGAATTGGCTCCGAACTTTACACAAAGCAAAGAAAGTGGTCGTGGAAACAATGGTGGAAACAACGGCGGCGGAAAGAACTTCAAAAGAAAGAAAAATAATCGCTAAACGAATTTGAATTTTAGGAAACTATGTTACAACCGAAAAAGACAAAATTCAGAAGACAACAAAAGGGCCGGGCTAAAGGTAATGCACAAAGAGGCAACCAGCTCGCTTTTGGTTCTTTTGGTATTAAGGCTTTAGAAACTAAATGGATCACAGGCCGACAGATTGAAGCTGCTCGTATTGCAGTGACAAGATATATGCAACGTCAGGGACAGATTTGGATTCGTATTTTCCCGGATAAACCGATTACTAGAAAACCTGCTGATGTACGTATGGGTAAAGGTAAGGGTAGCCCCGAAGGATTCGTGGCTCCGGTTACACCAGGTAGAATTATTATTGAAGCTGAAGGAGTATCTTACGAGATCGCGAAAGAAGCATTGCGTTTAGCAGCTCAGAAACTTCCGATTACTACGAAGTTTGTCGTGAGACGTGATTATGATATTCAAAATCAAAATGCGTAAGGTTTATGAAAATTGCAGAAATTAAAGAAATGTCTACCAATGATTTGGTAGAAAGAGTAGAAGCAGAAGTGGTTAACTACAACCAAATGGTTATCAATCATTCTATTTCTCCTTTGGAAAATCCTGCGCAGATCAAACAATTACGCAGGACGATTGCGCGTATGAGAACAGAGTTACGCCAAAGAGAACTTAACAATAAATGATCAGCTTGATGGAAGCAAGAAATTTAAGAAAAGAAAGAACAGGGGTTGTGCTGAGCAATAAAATGGATAAAACCGTTACAGTTGCTGCTAAGTTCAAGGAAAAACACCCTATATATGGTAAGTTCGTTAGCAAAACGAAGAAGTACCATGCTCACGATGAAAAGAATGAATGCAATGTAGGTGATACTGTACGCATCATGGAAACTCGTCCTTTGAGCAAGACTAAAAGATGGAGATTAGTAGAAATAATTGAAAGAGCTAAGTAATTATGATACAAGTAGAATCCAGACTTACAGTATGTGACAACAGTGGAGCTAAAGAAGCCCTGTGTATCCGTGTTTTGGGTGGTACAGGTCGTCGTTATGCTTCAGTGGGGGATGTTATTGTCGTTTCTGTAAAGAGCGTTATCCCTTCAAGTGATGTTAAAAAGGGTGCAGTGTCAAAAGCTTTGATCGTACGTACTAAGAAAGAAATCCGTCGTCCCGATGGTTCTTATATACGTTTTGATGATAATGCTTGCGTGTTGTTGAATAATGCAGGTGAAATTAGAGGTAGTCGTATTTTCGGTCCTGTAGCAAGAGAACTTCGTGCTACAAACATGAAAGTTGTGTCACTTGCGCCTGAGGTACTTTAATTTTGTAAAAGATTTAAGTAATGAGTAAATTACATATTAAAAAAGGCGATACAGTTTACGTAAATGCTGGTGAAGACAAAGGTAAAACTGGTCGTGTATTGAAGGTTCTTGTTAAAGAAGGACGTGCAATAGTTGAAGGTATCAATATGGTATCTAAAAGCACAAAACCAAATGCAAAGAACCCGCAGGGTGGTATAGTTAAGCAGGAAGCTCCTATCCACATTTCAAACTTGAATCCGGTTGATCCAAAAACTGGTAAAGCAACGCGTGTTGGTAGAAAAGTAAGTTCTGAGGGAACTTTAGTGCGTTATTCTAAAAAATCAGGAGAGGAGATTAAGTAATGAGTAATACTGCAAGCCTTAAGAAAGAATATGCAGAGCGCATTGCTCCTGCATTGAAGTCACAATTCCAGTATTCTTCTACAATGCAGATACCCGTACTTAAGAAGATTGTTATCAATCAAGGTTTAGGTATGGCTGTTGCTGATAAGAAGATTATCGAAGTGGCAATCAACGAAATGACAGCTATCACCGGTCAGAAAGCCGTAGCTACTATTTCGCGTAAAGATATCGCTAACTTTAAGTTGCGTAAGAAAATGCCGATCGGAGTTATGGTAACTCTGCGTCGTGAAAGAATGTACGAATTCCTGGAAAAATTGGTTCGCGTGGCTTTGCCGCGTATCCGTGACTTCAAAGGTATTGAAACTAAGTTCGATGGTAAGGGTAACTATACCCTTGGTATTCAGGAACAAATCATTTTCCCTGAAATTAATATCGATAGTATTACCAGAATTCTCGGAATGAATATTACCTTTGTAACCTCTGCGCAAACAGATGAAGAAGGTTATGCCTTATTGAAAGAATTCGGTTTACCGTTTAAAAACGCTAAAAAAGACTGATAAATTATGGCAAAGGAATCAATGAAAGCACGCGAAGTAAAGCGTGCTAAATTAGTAGCCAAATATGCCGAAAAGAGAGCTGCCTTGAAGCAGATTGTGAGAACCGGAGATCCTGCTGAAGCTTTTGAAGCTGCACAGAAATTACAGGAGCTTCCTAAGAATTCTAATCCGATTCGTATGCACAATCGCTGCAAATTGACTGGTCGTCCTAAAGGATATATCCGTCAGTTCGGTGTTTCAAGAATCCAGTTCCGTGAGATGGCATCTAATGGGCTGATCCCAGGTGTAAAAAAAGCAAGCTGGTAAATATATTGTTTAAATATTGTCAGGGTAGTCCTGATTAATTTAATTATTTTTTATATGACTGATCCAATAGCAGATTATTTGACGAGGTTAAGGAACGCAATTAATGCAAAGCACAGAGTTGTAGAAGTTCCTGCTTCAAATTTGAAAAAAGAAATCACTAAGATTCTTTTTGAAAAAGGCTACATTCTTAATTACAAGTTTGTAGAAGATGGTCCTCAAGGAACTATTAAAGTTGCCTTGAAGTATGATTCTGTTAACAAAGTTAACGCAATCAAAAAACTTGAAAGAATATCTTCTCCGGGTATGCGTCAGTATACTGGTTACAAAGATATGCCGCGTGTTATTAATGGTTTGGGTATTGCTATAATATCTACTTCCAAAGGTGTAATGACAAACAAAGAAGCTGCAGAACTGAAAATCGGTGGTGAAGTATTGTGTTATGTATATTAATAGGAGGAAAAAGCAATGTCAAGAATAGGAAAATTACCCATTAGTATTCCCGCTGGAGTAACAGTTACTCTGAAAGATGATGTGGTTACTGTAAAAGGACCCAAAGGTGAACTTAGCCAGTATGTGAACCCGGCTATCAATGTTGCTATTGAAGATGGACACATCACTTTAACTGAAAACGAAAATGCAATGCTGGATAATCCCAAGCAGAAACATGCATTTCACGGTTTGTATCGTTCATTAGTACATAACATGGTTATTGGTGTTTCTGAAGGATATAAGAAAGAATTGGAGCTTGTTGGTGTTGGTTACCGTGCTTCTAATCAAGGAAATATCATTGAATTAGCATTAGGATACACACACAATATCTTTATACAGTTGCCTCCTGAAGTCAAAGTAGAGACAAAATCAGAAAGAAATAAGAATCCTCTTATTCTTTTAGAGTCTTGTGACAAACAATTGCTTGGTCAAGTTTGCTCTAAGATACGTTCTTTCCGTAAGCCCGAACCGTATAAAGGTAAAGGTATTAAGTTTGTTGGCGAGGAAATTCGCAGAAAGTCTGGTAAATCAGCCGGTGCTAAGTAATTTACGTAAATTTGTATTATTATGACAACAAAAATAGAAAGACGAATTAAGATCAAATATAGAGTACGCAATAAAGTGTCAGGTACTGCTGCACGTCCGCGTATGAGTGTATTTAGAAGTAACAAGCAAATCTATGTCCAGATTATCGACGATTTGTCGGGTAAGACATTGGCTGCTGCCTCTTCATTGGGTATGACTGAGAAGTTGCCTAAGAAAGAAGTTGCTGCTAAAGTGGGTGAGATGATAGCGAAAAAAGCTCAGGAAGCAGGTATTACGACTGTTGTTTTCGACCGTAATGGTTACTTGTATCATGGGAGAGTAAAAGAAGTAGCTGATGCTGCTCGTAACGGTGGACTTAAATTTTAATCATTATGGCAGGAGTTAATAATAGAGTTAAGATTACTAACGATATAGAACTGAAAGACAGATTAGTTGCTATTAATCGTGTTACTAAAGTAACCAAAGGTGGTAGAACTTTTAGTTTCTCTGCAATTGTAGTTGTAGGTAACGAAGAAGGTATTATTGGTTGGGGACTTGGTAAAGCTGGTGAAGTAACAGCAGCTATCGCTAAAGGTGTTGAATCGGCAAAGAAAAATCTGACAAGAGTACCTGTTCTGAAAGGTACTGTTCCTCACGAACAGTCAGCTAAGTTTGGTGGTGCTGAAGTATTTATCAAACCTGCTTCTCACGGTACTGGTGTCGTAGCCGGTGGTGCTATGCGTGCCGTATTGGAAAGTGTTGGTGTAACTGACGTTTTGGCTAAATCAAAAGGTTCTTCGAATCCGCATAATCTTGTAAAAGCTACTATCATGGCTTTAGGCGAGATGCGTGATGCAAGAATGATTGCTCAGAACAGAGGAATTAGTGTTGAAAAAGTATTTAGAGGATAAGGAGGGAGATATGTCAACTATAAAGATCAAACAAGTTAAAAGTAGAATTGGTGCTCCGGCTGATCAGAAAAGAACTCTTGATGCACTGGGACTTCGCAAATTGAACCGTGTGGTTGAACACGAAAGCACTCCTTCAATTCTTGGAATGGTAGATAAGGTTAAACACTTGGTTGCCATTGTTAAGTAATTATTTGTTGAATATAAAACGAATTACAATATGAACTTAAGTAATTTAAAACCTGCAGAAGGCTCTACTAAAACAAGAAAAAGAATTGGACGCGGTCCGGGTTCTGGTTTAGGAGGTACTTCTACAAGAGGTCATAAAGGTGCTAAATCAAGATCTGGATACTCTAAGAAAATCGGTTTTGAAGGTGGTCAGATGCCTCTTCAACGTCGAGTACCTAAATTTGGTTTTAAGAACATCAATAGAGTTGAATATAAAGCTATTAACTTAGAAACAATCCAGAAATTGGCTGAAGCTAAGAAGTTGGAAAAAGTAGGTGTTAATGACTTTATTGAGGCTGGATTCATTTCTTCAAGCCAGTTGGTTAAAGTATTAGGTAACGGAACTTTGACTGCTAAGCTGAGTATAGAAGCTCATGCATTCTCTAAGAGTGCTGTTGCTGCTATCGAGGCTGCTGGTGGAAATGTAGTAAAACTCTGATTCAATGAGAAAAGCTATTGAAACATTAAAGAATATATGGAAAATTGAGGATCTGAGACAACGGATCCTCATTACCATATTGTTTGTGGCGATTTACCGTTTCGGTTCGTATGTCGTGCTGCCTGGAATCAACCCGGGTATGCTGACGCAATTGCATCAACAAACAAGCGAGGGCCTTTTAGCCTTGTTAAACATGTTCTCAGGAGGAGCATTTTCTAATGCATCTATTTTCGCATTAGGAATTATGCCTTATATCTCTGCATCAATCGTTATCCAGTTGCTGGGAATCGCTGTGCCGTATTTTCAGAAACTTCAGCGAGAGGGAGAAAGTGGCAGAAGAAAGATGAATCAATATACTCGTTATCTGACGATTGCTATTTTGTTGGTTCAGGCCCCTTCTTATTTGCTCAATCTTAAAATGCAGGCTGGACCTTCCTTAAATGCTTCATTAGATTGGACTCTGTTCATGGTTACTTCTACCATTATTTTGGCAGCTGGAAGTATGTTTATCCTGTGGCTTGGTGAAAGAATCACAGATAAAGGTATTGGTAATGGTATTTCATTTATTATCTTGATTGGTATTATCGCTCGTCTTCCGCAGTCATTATTTCAGGAGTTGATTTCCCGTATGACCGACAAGACTGGTGGTTTGATCATGTTTTTATTTGAAATAGTATTCCTGCTGATCGTAATTGCCGGAGCTATTCTTTTGGTACAAGGTACAAGAAAAATTCCTGTACAGTATGCAAAGAGAATCGTTGGTAATAAACAGTATGGCGGTGCAAGACAGTACATTCCTTTGAAAGTGAATGCTGCCGGTGTAATGCCTATCATTTTTGCTCAGGCAATTATGTTTATTCCGATCACTTTCATTGGTTTTTCTAACACTAACAATGTAAGTGGTTTCGTTCATGCATTTACTGACCATACGAGTTTCTGGTATAATTTTGTTTTTGCAGTAATGATTATCTTATTTACGTACTTCTATACTGCGATTACCATTAACCCGACTCAAATGGCCGAGGATATGAAGAGAAATAATGGTTTCATTCCGGGAATTAAGCCGGGTAAGAAAACAGCTGAGTATATTGATGACATCATGTCGCGCATTACTTTGCCGGGTTCTTTCTTTTTGGCTTTCATTGCTATTATGCCTGCATTTGCCGGTATCTTTGGTGTGAAGGCTGAGTTTGCTCAATTCTTCGGTGGTACGTCTCTGTTAATTCTTGTAGGTGTTGTTTTGGATACACTGCAACAAGTCGAAAGTCATTTGTTGATGAGACATTATGATGGTTTGTTGAAGTCTGGTCGTATCAAAGGACGCACCGGTAGTAGTGTAGCTGCATATTAATTCTTTGAGTAGAAATGATATTTCTTAAAACTGAAGATGAAATAGAGCTGCTCCGTCAGAGTAACTTACTTGTTGGTAGAACATTGGCTGAAGTTGCCAAACTTGTGAAACCGGGAGTTACCACTAAAGAGCTGGATAAGGTAGCGGAAGAGTTTATCAGAGATCATGGTGCTGTTCCTACCTTTAAAGGTTTTCCTAATCAATATGGGGATCCGTTTCCAGCTTCATTATGCACATCGGTTAATGAAGAGGTCGTGCATGGAATTCCGAGAGATATCGTGTTGAAAGACGGTGATATTGTATCGGTTGACTGTGGTACCTACATGAATGGTTTCTGTGGTGATTCAGCATATACTTTTTGTGTTGGTGAAGTGGACGAAGAAGTTCGTCAGTTGTTGAAGGTAACTAAAGAGGCGTTGTATGTTGGCATTCAAAATGCCGTGCAGGGAAAAAGAATCGGTGATATCGGATATGCTATTCAGCAATATTGTGAATTCCATTCTTATGGTGTTGTGCGTGAATTTGTCGGTCATGGTATTGGTAAAGACATGCACGAAGACCCTCAGGTGCCGAATTATGGTAAAAGAGGATACGGAACACTTTTAAAGAAAGGTCTTTGCATTGCGATTGAACCGATGATCACGCAAGGTGACCGACAAGTGATTATGGAACGTGACGGATGGACAGTGAGAACGAGAGATCGGAAATGTGCCGCACACTTTGAACATACCATTGCGGTAGGTGTAGGCGAAGCTGATATTCTGTCATCATTTAAATTCATAGAAGAAGTTTTAGGAGATAAAGCGATATAATATATGGCAAAGCAATCTGCAATAGAACAAGATGGAGTTATAGTTGAAGCATTGTCTAATGCAATGTTTCGTGTTGAATTAGAAAATGGACATGAGATTACTGCTCATATTTCTGGTAAGATGAGAATGCATTACATTAAAATTTTACCGGGTGATAAGGTCAGAGTCGAAATGTCTCCTTACGACTTATCGAAAGGAAGAATTGTATTTAGATATAAATAAAATAAGATATGAAAGTAAGAGCATCATTAAAGAAACGTACGCCAGAATGTAAGATCGTTAGACGTAATGGCCGTTTGTATGTTATTAACAAGAAAAATCCTAAGTATAAACAACGTCAAGGATAATTTATTATTTTTGCAAAAAAAATAATTTAGTATATGGCTATAAGAATAGTTGGTGTAGATTTGCCTCAAAACAAGAGAGGTGAGATTGCGTTGACCTATGTATATGGAATAGGTCGTAGTAGTTCAGCAAAAATTTTAGATAAAGCTGGTGTAGACAAAGATCTGAAGGTGAAAGACTGGACAGATGATCAGGCTGCAAAGATTCGTGAGATCATCGGTGCAGAGTATAAGGTTGAAGGTGATCTTCGTTCTGAAGTACAATTGAACATTAAGCGATTAATGGATATTGGTTGCTACCGTGGTGTGCGTCACCGTATTGGTCTGCCTGTAAGAGGTCAGAGCACTAAGAACAATGCACGTACTCGTAAGGGTAGAAAGAAAACCGTTGCTAATAAGAAAAAAGCTACTAAATAATAATTGTTGATATGGCAAAAAAAACAGTCGCAGCTAAGAAGAGAAATGTTAAGGTAGATGCTAATGGACAATTGCATGTTCATTCATCTTTCAACAATATTATTGTTTCTCTTGCAAATAGTGAAGGGCAGATTATCTCTTGGTCGTCTGCAGGAAAGATGGGATTTAGAGGTTCTAAAAAGAATACTCCTTATGCAGCTCAGATGGCTGCCCAGGATTGTGCTAAAATTGCATTCGATCTTGGCCTGAGAAAGGTAAAAGCATATGTTAAAGGTCCGGGTAACGGTCGTGAGTCTGCTATCAGAACGATTCATGGTGCTGGTATTGAAGTTACAGAAATCATTGACGTAACTCCGCTTCCGCATAACGGTTGTCGTCCTCCGAAAAGACGTAGAGTTTAAGATTTACCTTTAATAAAAATGATACTTGATTTTGTTTTTGGATTGCATTAATTTCTTCTCTGTAATCGCGGCTGCAACAAATTGAGTTCATGAATAAACAATTAAATATTTAAAAAGAAATGGCTAGATATACTGGACCAAAATCAAGAATAGCCCGTAAATTCGGTGAAGGTATCTTTGGAGCTGATAAAGTTTTGTCGAAGAAAAACTATCCTCCCGGACAGCACGGAAATTCAAGAAAAAGAAAAACTTCTGAATATGGTATTCAGCTTCGTGAGAAACAGAAAGCTAAATATACTTATGGAGTATTAGAAAAACAATTCCGCAACTTGTTCGAAAAGGCAGCTACAGCTAAAGGTATTACCGGTGAGGTACTTCTCCAGATGCTTGAAGGCCGTCTTGATAACATCGTATTCCGTTTGGGTATTGCTCCTACACGTGCAGCTGCTCGTCAGTTGGTAAGCCACAGACATATTACAGTTGACGGACAGGTAGTAAACATTCCTTCATACGCAGTTAAACCGGGTCAGTTGATTGGCGTTCGTGAAAGATCTAAATCTTTAGAAGTAATTGCTAATTCTCTCGCTGGTTTCAATCACAGCAAATATGCTTGGTTGGAATGGGATGAAGCTTCAAAGGTGGGCAAATTGTTGCACATTCCTGAAAGAGCAGACATTCCTGAAAACATTAAAGAGCATTTGATTGTTGAATTGTATTCTAAATAATAATTAATTTCATGGCGATATTAGCATTTCAAAAACCTGATAAAGTATTAATGTTGGAAGCGGATGCCAAATTCGGTAAATTCGAATTTCGTCCCTTGGAACCCGGTTTCGGTATTACCGTTGGTAATGCTTTGCGCCGTATCCTCCTTTCTTCATTAGAAGGTTTTGCTATCACCACTATCCGTATAGAAGGTGTTGAGCACGAATTTTCTAGTGTTCCTGGAGTAAAAGAGGATGTTACCAACATTATCTTGAATCTGAAACAAGTGAGATTCAAGCAAGTAGTTGAAGAATTCGAGAGCGAAAAGGTGAGCATCACTATTGAGAATTCTAGTGAATTTAAAGCAGGTGACATAGGTAAGTATTTGACTGGATTTGAAGTGTTAAATCCGGAATTAGTTATTTGTCATTTAGATTCTAAAGCAACTATGCAGATTGACATTACAATTAACAAAGGTCGTGGATACGTCCCCGCAGATGAAAACCGCGAATATTGTACCGATGTTAATGTAATTCCAATCGATTCAATCTATACGCCGATACGTAACGTTAAGTACGCTGTAGAAAACTTCCGCGTTGAGCAGAAGACTGACTACGAGAAATTGGTACTTGAAATTACTACCGACGGTTCCATTCACCCGAAAGAAGCTCTGAAAGAAGCTGCTAAAATTCTGATTTATCACTTCATGTTATTCTCTGACGAAAAGATTACTCTTGAAAGTAATGACGTTGATGGTAACGAAGAGTTTGATGAAGAAGTATTGCATATGCGTCAGCTGTTGAAGACTAAGCTTGTCGATATGGATCTGTCAGTACGTGCCCTCAATTGTTTGAAGGCAGCTGATGTTGAAACATTGGGCGACTTGGTACAGTTCAACAAAACTGACTTGCTGAAATTCAGAAATTTCGGAAAGAAATCGCTTACCGAGCTTGATGATTTGCTGGAAAGTCTGAATCTGTCGTTTGGAACCGATATTTCTAAATATAAATTAGATAAAGAATAAAAAATGAGACATAATAAGAAATTCAATCATTTAGGTCGTACTGCTTCTCACAGAAGTGCTATGTTATCTAACATGGCTTGTTCTTTGATCAAGCACAAAAGAATCACTACGACTGTAGCAAAGGCAAAAGCTTTGAAGAAATTCGTTGAGCCTTTGATCACAAAGTCTAAAGAAGACACTACGAACTCTCGTCGTGTTGTATTTAGCAACTTGCAGGATAAACTCGCTGTAACAGAATTGTTCAAGGAAATCTCTGTGAAGATTGCTGACCGTCCGGGTGGTTACACTCGCATCATCAAGATTGGAAACCGCCTGGGTGACAACGCTGAAATGTGCTTCATCGAACTCGTTGACTACAACGAAAACATGGCTAAAGAAAAAGTTGCTAAGAAAGCTACTCGTACTCGTCGTTCAAAGAAAGCTACTGAAGCCGCTCCTGCTGCTGAAGCTACCGCTACTGAAGAACCGAAAGCTGAATCAGCAGAATAATTCAACAATTATTCTTATAGATATAAAAAAGGCTGCTCTGCAAAGAGTGGCCTTTTTTGTTGATTTTACTAAAGATACTTTAAAATGATTTGAAGATGAACAGTTTGACTGAATAATCTGTTATATTTGCAGGTAAATATGGCAAAGTTCATTAAGATTATATTGTTCATGTTGTTCGCTGTAGCGCTTCATTGTGTAGCCAACAACTATTTCGCAGGAGAACAGGCGGAACAAGATACTTATATGGCTATGTCAATGCTTAAAGGAGATACGCACGAAACTGTTAGCACTCCTCAGACTCTTTACTTTCCTGATGCCGAATTGGCCGGAGCAGGTATTCAGGTTCATCAAATTGCGATGTCGCGTATACAACGCATTCAAGCAGCCGAATATATTTTCTCTTTAAAAGGTCTTGTCCAAAGGCTGGCAGACCGTGATGCTGCCTTGTCTCAGCATTGGGGAAAACTCTATGATACCACTACTTCTTATTGTTGTCATCCAGTAAGCGAATACTATGTTTTCGCTCTAAGGCGCATTATCGTATAGGAGTTTAATTTATTAGTTCTATTATTATTTTATTTACTGTACCTGCTCCAATAGGTACGGTAGTATTTTCAGCTATTATCCACTAATAATTTAAACTTAGATATTATGACAACCCAAGCTATTGATGCAACTATTTTTGCATCTTCACACCCAGATATTGCAAAACGTACCAGTATTTCAGGACTTATCTTCTCTTGTGTCATGTTATTGGCGGGAGTGATCGCGTTTGTGTCTACCTTTGAAATGGAAGACCGTTCGTCTACTGTCAGTATGGGGCTTATGGTGCTCGGCACTGCCTTATTCCTGGTTGGAGTCTTCCGGCTGTTTTGGAAATCCAAAGAGATTGTTTATTTACCGACAGGTAGTGTCGCCAAAGAGCAGAGCATCTTTTTTGATCTGAAGCATCTGGATGAATTGACAGATATGGTGAAGTCGGGTGATTTCTCTTTGCAGTCCACAGCTAAAGGAGGTACCAGTGGAAATTTGCGTTTAGACGTAATGCTTTCTGAAGACAAGAAGTTTGCTGCTGTACAACTGTTCCAGTTTGTGCCCTATACTTATAACCCGATAACTTCCGTGCGTTATTTCACTAATGGTGAAGCAGCTTCCATCGCAGCTTTTTTGACTAAGATCAAAGGGCATTGATCCTTTAATTCAAGTTTCAATATATCATGGGGATTAGTCGTCGATGACGGCTATCCCCATTTTCTTCATCAGGAAACAAGCATTCATATTCTGTGCTACGCCGTCTCTGAGTTTGTATGAGAAAGTAAGTTCGTTGTTAGTGATGTCCGCTTCAAAACAATAGTTGTGGATGTCTTTAGGAAATAAATCGATAAGGGAACCGAGCAAGAGGTCGTGAGTGGCTATGATTCCATTTGCTTGCAGAGCCATAAACTGTTTGATCAATGCGAAAGATCCTTTTTGTTTGTCCATGGAATTCGTTCCCTTCAGAATCTCGTCGAGTATAATGAAAAGTTCTTCTCCCGAGTTTAGTTTATCAATAATAAGTTTCAGTCGTTTCAACTCTGCAAAGAAGTATGATTCATTTTCTGTCAAAGAGTCGGTTGTGCGTAGACTTGTGATAAGCTGTGCCGGATATAGCTTCATCTTTTCCGCCCAGACAGGGGCCCCTATACATGCCAGCAGATAGCTTACCCCTATGGTTCTCAGATAGGTGCTTTTTCCTGCCATATTTGCTCCTGTGATAATAACAAAGAAAGGTCGTTTTGCAATCTGAATATCATTGCGTACACATTTATCTCGATCCATCAACGGATGTCCCAGTGCTTCGGCCTCCATACAGAATGGTTTGGACGCGATTTCTGGAAATACATATCCGGGGTGATTGTAGGCGAAAGTGGCCAATGAGCAATAGGCGTCCATTTCTCCGATTGCTTCAAGCCAATGCGGGAGGTTGGCTGCGAAACTTTCTTTCCAGGTTTCTATCTTCATTACCTGACGCAATTCCCAGAAGAAGAGTCCGTTCAGGACAAATTGCATTAGCATATTATTCCGTTGGTCCAGGGCGTTCATCAGGGCAGTGAGACGTTTCACCGCTTGCGAAGCTGTTTGCTTTTCACCTCCCACCAGTCCTTTCACCCGTTTCAGTGCGCTGCTTTCCATCTCTTTTTCCTCGATTATATGAATCAGGTGTGCATAAGTTGTCAGTATCTGCATCTTTTTGCCGTATACGGACTGCATCTGGCTGACACCTTTTGAGAAAGAGGAGCTGAGCAGACCTATACCTGCGAAGACAATTCCCCACGTGGTGAACGAGATGACACCGGCTATAGCCAGTCCGAGGCAGACGGCATTGGCCAACGGAACAAGGATGGCTAAGGTCCGGAAATACCATTTTTTTCGGTAATATTCCGGGCTTGTTGCCCAGTTCCTGATCTCTTCTTCATCGGCCGTTTTGCCTTTATGCAGCAACCCGAGTATGCGGAAGTGCTGACGCATTTCCAATTCCGGAGCCAGTTCCTTTACAGCCTCCTGTCGTTTCTCTATTTCTGCTTTATTTTTCAAGTGTGTGTTCATCCATTCGGCCAGTCTTTTTTTGCCCGGTTGCGTAGCGGTACGGTTTATATACTGAAAGAGTGAATGCTCACCAAAAACATCCAGATCATAGGTATAAAGATGTGCCGGATCGATAAACTCCTTTCCGTTGTCGAAAGCAGACGTATCGTATGCAATGGCCTGCAGTTCTTGGCGGTTGATTTCTATCTTCTTTTCAAGATAATCTTTCTGGCGGAACAAACGGTTATGCAGTTTCACCAGCAGCAGGAAAGGGATGAAGGTAATTGCCGCGATGCCGCTGATCACCAGCCTGCCTTCACTCCAGAAGTAGATAATACCCGCAACTCCGGCTGCAAAAAGTATCAACCGTAGTGTACCGATACGATAGATGCGTCGTTTAACTTTTGCCAGTTGCGATTCCGATTCAAGGATGATTCGTTGATAAGTGTCTATGATGAGATTCAATTGTTCCATGTTCTCCTGTTGTTTGAATGCAAAAATAATATATTTAGTGTGAGTACGCCATTCTCTTGCCCGGAGCTTGTTTTTGTCAAGAGCAGATTTACTGATTATTAACGTAAGAGTCGGTTTCCGGTCTAATCTTCAGTGTTTTTCCTGTTCCTTCCGGAGAAGTTCACTTATCTACCCATGTTCTCTCCGGATGCTACCGGCATTGCGGTCCGTTGCTACCGGGAAGAAAGGGCGGAGAGCCTTGCTTTGAATGGAACAGAGCTGGTGTTTCACTTCTGAAGAGCCTTGCTTCAAGGTAGATAGAGCCTCTGTCCATGTTTCATATAAGTTTTTCAAGTCGGGTTTTGCAAGGCGACTCATAAAAAAAGGGAAGCAACGGCCTCCCTTTTTCATCCCTAATATAAATTGAACGTACTTTATGATTCTGTCAGTAAAGATACGACATTGCTAAGCAAAAGTCAAGTGTTTCTCTCCTTTTTCTTAAACTTTTCTTCTGAAAACTTGCTCCGGTTCGTTAAAAGGTGTACCTTTCCGCCGTGAAAATCTTTAATAGGATGCGTTTATGAAGAAATTGTGTTTCCTGCTGTTGATGAGTTGGCTGGTGATGGAAGTTACTGCGCAGAATGTCGTATATTCCAATCTGAAAGGGCTGCTCGCTTGTGAAGGAGATACGGTTACTTCGCTGAAAGTGGAAAAACGTACAAAGAATCATATTCTGATGACCGGTGGCGCTGACTATAAGATCAGTGTCGGGTCAGACGACTCCATGTGCAAATATCTGAAGTCCCGTTGTTATGCCGTACAGGCAGATACCTCCCTTTACATCAATTGTAAACGGTTGCGTTATAAAAAGTTTCGTTTCGGAGGTTGGTATGCTCCCGCCCTGCGTATAGGAGATCATATCTATTTTAGTGCCATACCCCTTGGCTCTGTGGCCGCAGGTAGCGATGCTACAATGGATGTAATGCTCGGTGGTAAATTTGGTGATGCCATTGCCGCTTCCGCTTTAATATCCAAACGGGTATATTATGAGATAGATCCTGAAACCAATAAGGTGGGATTTGTCGGGAAAGAGCGCATGGAGGAGTTGCTCGAGGGCCATCCGGACTGGAAGACTGCCTATCTGAATGAAAATAGCGAATCGGCCAAAGTCACCGATAGATATCTGCGTCTGTTGAAGGCAGAAGAGAAATAGCGGCCGTTAGCTATCCGGTTTCTTTTATTCTTCTAACCTTTTGTTAATAAACCTACCGAAATCTTTGTAGATTCCTTCCTTTTTTCTATATTGCGAAGAGTTATCAAATTGTAACGCTGACAGTTTGCAATCCTTAATTCCATTTATTATGAAAATGACTCTCAGCAATCAGTTGCCCGAATATCCGGCATTCGTAGAAGGTATTCGCCGGGCACCCGACCGTGGATATACCCTTTCTCCGGCGCAGACCGCCACGGCCTTGAAGAATGCATTACGTTATATCCCTGTAGACTTGCACGAAAAACTGGCTCCTGAGTTTCTGGAGGAGTTACGAACACGCGGACGTATTTATGGATACCGTTTTCGTCCGGCCGGTGATCTCAAGGCTAAACCCATTGACGAATACCGGGGGAACTGTATCGAGGGCAAAGCTTTTCAGGTGATGATTGACAATAATCTCTGTTTTGATATTGCTCTTTATCCCTACGAACTTGTTACTTATGGTGAGACCGGGCAGGTGTGTCAGAACTGGATGCAATATCGGCTGATAAAGCAATACCTTGAAGTGATGACCCGTGAACAGACCCTTGTCATTGAGTCCGGACATCCGTTGGGGCTTTTCCATTCCCGTCCGGATGCACCCCGTATTATCATTACCAACTCGATGATGGTAGGCATGTTCGACAATCAGCATGATTGGCACGAAGCAGCCCAGATGGGAGTTGCCAATTATGGGCAGATGACGGCCGGTGGATGGATGTATATCGGTCCGCAGGGCATCGTGCATGGTACATTCAATACATTGCTGAATGCCGGTCGGCTCAAGTTGGGTATTCCTCAAGATAAGGATCTGAGCGGACATTTGTTTGTTTCTTCCGGTTTGGGAGGTATGAGCGGTGCACAACCCAAGGCAGCCGAAATAGCCGGTGCTGTTTCAATTATAGCCGAAGTGGATCGTTCCCGCATCGAGACCCGCTACAATCAAGGATGGGTGGGGTATATCACTACTGATCTTCATGCAGCTTTCCGGATGGCATTGAGTGCTGCCGAACGGCACGAACCTTGTTCTGTGGCCTATCATGGTAATGTAGTTGACCTGCTTGAATATGCCGCTCAGGAAGATATTCCGATCGATCTTTTGTCCGATCAGACTTCTTGTCATGCCGTCTACGAAGGAGGGTATTGCCCCGCCGGAGTCACATTTGAAGACCGTACCCGGTTGTTGCACGAATCTCCTGAAACGTTCCGCCGATTGGTCAACGAATCCCTGCACCGTCATTTTGCGGTGATAAAGAAACTTGTTTCCCGTGGTACTTACTTTTTCGATTACGGTAACTCTTTTATGAAAGCCATCTATGATGCCGGGGTCAAAGAGATTTCACGGAATGGAGTGGATGAAAAAGACGGCTTCATCTGGCCGAGCTATGTGGAAGACATTATGGGGCCGGAACTTTTTGACTATGGATATGGTCCGTTTCGTTGGGTATGCCTGAGTGGTAAGCCCGAAGATCTTGCCAAGACTGACCGTGCTGCAATGGAGTGCATTGATGTGAAGCGTCGCGGACAAGATCTCGATAATTATAACTGGATAAAGGATGCCGGTAAGAATCAACTGGTGGTGGGCACACAAGCCCGTATTCTGTATCAGGATGCTGCCGGACGTTTAAAGATCGCCCTCCGGTTTAACGAAATGGTGCGTAACGGTGAAGTCGGTCCCATCATGCTGGGACGCGACCATCATGACGTGAGCGGGACAGACTCACCCTTCCGTGAAACTTCCAATATAAAAGACGGCAGCAACGTGATGGCCGATATGGCTGTGCAATGCTTTGCCGGAAATTGTGCCCGGGGCATGAGTCTGGTGGCACTGCATAATGGTGGAGGTGTGGGTATCGGCAAAGCTGTCAACGGCGGTTTCGGCATGGTATGTGACGGAAGTTCGAGGGTAGACGAGATTCTCCGTTCTTCTATGCTTTGGGATGTGATGGGAGGAGTAGCCCGCCGTTCGTGGGCACGCAATGAACATGCGATGGAAACCAGTGAGGCCTTCAACCTGTCGCATGGAGATACTTATCACATTACGATGCCCTATCTGGTGGATGAAGAGCTGATAAAGAGAATAATTATTTAGAAATGAATATAACTCACCACAGATTACACGGATTCTCACAGATTAATAATTTATTTTACTGAGAGTTAAATTGAAATATCTGTGTTAATCCGTGTAATCTGTGGTGAACCCAAAACCGTATAGTTATGAATTGGAATAAAATCGTGGAATGCGTTCCCAACTTCAGTGAAGGGCGTGATCTTAAAAAAATAGATCGTATTGTTGCTCCGTTTCGTGCCTGTGCAGGAGTAAAGTTGCTCGACTATAGCAATGATGAAGATCATAACCGGCTGGTGGTGACTCTTGTCGGTGACCCGGAAGCCTTGCGGGATGCCGTTATCGAAGCTATCGGTGTTGCGGTGGAACTGATAGATCTCAATCATCATCAGGGACAGCACCCCCGTATGGGAGCAGTCGATGTAGTGCCTTTCATCCCTATTAAAAACGTGACGATGGATGAAGCCGTCTCTCTTTCCCGCGAGGTGGGGGAGAAAGTAGCCGGACTCTATCATCTTCCCGTTTTTCTATATGAAAAGTCGGCGACCGCTCCCCACCGTGAAAATCTCGCT
Source organism: Bacteroides fragilis (assembly GCF_019583405.1). GTDB lineage: Bacteria > Bacteroidota > Bacteroidia > Bacteroidales > Bacteroidaceae > Bacteroides > Bacteroides fragilis_B. The sequence goes on from NZ_SZUU01000010.1 coordinate 155,114, forward strand.
GCCGTGCGTAAAGGTGAGTTCGAAGGAATGGCCGAGAAAATCAAACTTCCCGAGTGGCAGCCGGATTTTGGTCCGGCAGACCGGCATCCTACGGCCGGTACAGTTGCTATTGGTGCCCGTATGCCTCTGGTAGCCTATAATATCAACCTGAGTACCGATAATCTTGAGATAGCGACCAAGATTGCCAGGAACATCCGTCACATCAACGGTGGTCTGCGTTATGTCAAGGCGATGGGAGTGGAACTGAAAGAGCGGAACATTACCCAAGTGTCCATCAATATGACCGATTACACCCGTACGGCCCTCTATCGTGCCTTTGAGCTGGTGCGTATCGAGGCTCGCCGTTATGGGGTGACTATTATTGGAAGCGAGATTGTGGGGCTTGTCCCGATGGAAGCACTGATCGATACCGCCTCTTATTATCTCGGTTTGGAGAATTTTTCTATGCAGCAGGTGCTCGAATCACGTATAATGGAATAAAGGACCATGAGCGAAAACTTAATCATATTTAATGCCAAAGTAGTAACTCCTCTCGGCTTTTCAGCCCGGAAAGGAAAGGAGATGGCGGAACTCCAAATCTTGGAGAATGCGACAGTCGAAGTTGTGGATGGCACCATCACTTACGTCGGTCCCAACCGGGGAGAAATACGTGACGGGTATTATCATCACTTCTGGCACTACAATGCCCGCGGAAAATGTCTGCTGCCCGGTTTTGTCGATTCACATACCCATTTTGTCTTTGGGGGTGAGCGTGCCGAAGAGTTTTCTTGGCGTCTTAAAGGAGAGAGCTATATGTCTATCATGCAGCGGGGCGGTGGCATTGCCAGTACAGTGGAAGCTACCCGGAAACTCTCTTTCATCTACCTGCGTTCCAGGGCAGAGGGACTTTTGAGGAAGATGACCTCCATGGGGATCACCACCGTTGAAGGTAAAAGCGGGTACGGACTGAACCGTGAAACGGAATTGCTGCAACTCAAAGTGATGCGTAGCCTGAATAATGATGAATGTACGCGCGTGGATATTGTGCCTACCTTCCTGGGAGCACATGCGCTGCCTTCCGAATACAAAGATCGTCCCGATGACTATATCGACTTCCTGATCCGTGAACTGCTTCCCGTTATTCAGCGGGATTCATTGGCCGAGTTTTGCGATGTGTTTTGTGAAGAGGGTGTCTTTTCCGTTGAACAGTCACGTCGTTTGCTGACAGCCGCCAGAGATTACGGGCTTTTACCGAAACTTCATGCCGACGAAATCGTTTCTTTGGGAGGGGCCGAACTGGCTGCTGAGTTAGGTGCCGTCTCTGCCGACCATTTGTTGCATGCTTCCGATGCAGGTATCGAAGCTATGGCCCGTAAGGGAGTGGTTGCCACGCTCCTTCCGCTCACTGCCTTCGCATTGAAGGAACCCTATGCCCGCGGACGGGATATGATCGATGCCGGATGTGCCGTGGCATTGGCTACAGATCTGAATCCGGGAAGTTGTTTCTCCGGCTCCATACCTCTGACGTTTGCTTTGGCTTGCATCCATATGCGGTTCACTGTAGAAGAGGCCATTACGGCTCTTACTCTGAATGGTGCGGCTGCCCTTAACCGTGCCGATTCCATTGGCAGCATCGAAGTAGGTAAAAAGGGCGATTTCGTAGTGCTCGATTCCGACGATTATAATATTCTACCTTATTATGTAGGGATGAATTGCGTAAATACGACTATCAAAGGCGGAGTGCTTTATCCGTCTGTCTGAAATATAAATCCTATAATACCAGAAGAACTATGTTAGCAGAATTAACCGTAAAAGAGTTTTTAGATAAAGTAGCCGGTAGCGATCCTGTACCCGGAGGTGGTAGTATAGCGGCTCTTAATGGTGCTGTGGCTTCGGCGCTGACTGCCATGGTAGCCGGACTGACCGTTGGAAAGAAAGGGTATGAGGAACATGAGGAGATGATGAAGCATATATCCCGCCTGAGCATTGGACAGCAGGAGCTTTTTGTAGAATACATCGATCGTGATTCCGAGGCGTATGATCGTGTTTTCGGTTGTTTTAAATTGCCTAAGACCACGGATGAAGAGAAAGCTGCCCGGAGCGCCGCTATTCAGGAAGCCACACGTTTTGCGGCACTCATCCCGATGCAGGTGGCACGCAATGCCTGCGAGTTGATGGAGATTATAGCCGATGTAGCCCGTCTGGGTAACCGGAATGCCATTACCGATGCCTGTGTAGCCATGATGGCTGCCCGTTCGGCGGTATTGGGGGCTTTGCTGAATGTCCGCATCAATCTGGCTTCGCTCAAAGACACAGCCTTTGTCGACGAATTGAAGCGGGAAGCCTGCCGTCTGGAGCAATTGGCCTGTACGCGGGAGAAAGAATTACTTGAAGTTGTCAACCAAGAACTGAATCAATGAATAATGTCTATTACGTAGGCTCCGGTGAACTGACTTTCGGAATCATCGAACGCATTATTAACGAAAATCTGAAACTGGAACTGGCTCCGGAAGCCCAAAAGCGCATTCGGAAATGCCGTGACTATCTCGACCGGAAAATAGCTGCTTCCACTGAACCGTTGTATGGTATCACTACCGGATTCGGTTCGTTGTGCAGTAAAAGCATATCACCCGATGAACTCAGCACCTTGCAGGAGAACCTTGTGAAAAGCCATGCTTGCAGTGTAGGCGAGGAGATTCGTCCGGTTATAGTCAAGTTGATGCTGTTGCTCAAGGCACATGCCCTGTCTTTGGGGCATAGCGGAGTGCAAGTCATCACTGTGCAGCGCATTCTCGATTTCTTCAATAATGACGTGATGCCCATTGTCTATGACCGTGGCTCCTTAGGAGCTTCGGGCGATTTGGCACCGCTGGCCAATCTTTTCTTGCCTTTGATCGGGGTGGGTGATGTATATTATAAAGGTAAGAAGCGTGAAGCCATCAGTGTGCTCGACGAGTTTGGCTGGGAGCCTGTAAGGCTGATGAGCAAAGAGGGGCTTGCCTTGCTGAATGGTACTCAGTTTATGAGTGCCAACGGAGTTTTTGCCTTGCTCAAAGCACAGCGGCTTTCAAAGAAAGCGGATATGATTGCCGCCCTTTCGCTTGAAGCTTTCGATGGGCGTATTGATCCCTTTATGGAATGTATTCAGCAGATCCGGCCCCATCCGGGACAGATTGAGACAGGAGAAATATTCCGCCGTTTGTTGCAGGGAAGCGAGCTGATAGCCCATCCCAAAAAGCATGTGCAGGATCCGTACTCTTTTCGTTGTATCCCCCAGGTACACGGGGCAACGAAAGATGCCATCCGGTATGTCTCCTCTGTGTTGCTGACCGAAATTAATTCGGTGACGGACAACCCCACTATTTTTCCGGACGAAGATCAGATTATATCCGGTGGAAATTTCCACGGACAGCCATTGGCCATCTCTTTCGATTTCCTTGCCATTGCGATGGCCGAATTGGGCAACATCTCTGAGCGGCGTGTGGCACAATTAATCATGGGGCTGCGTGGGCTACCGGAATTTTTGGTTGCCAATCCCGGACTTAATTCCGGCTTTATGATTCCCCAATATGCCGCCGCATCCATGGTCAGCCAGAACAAGATGTACTGCTATGCGGCTTCGAGCGATTCTATCGTTTCTTCCAACGGTCAGGAAGATCATGTCAGTATGGGAGCTAATGCCGCCACTAAACTTTTTCGGGTGATGGATAATCTGGAACACATTCTCGCCATCGAGTTGATGAATGCCGCACAAGGAATAGAGTTTCGACGTCCGGCAAAAACCTCACCTATACTTGAGCGATATCTGGCTGCATATCGTAAAGAAGTCCCGTTTGTGAAAGACGATATCGTGATGTACAAAGAAATTCATAAAACGGTCGCTTTCCTCAACCGGACAAGGTCTGAGTATTAAGTCCGTTTTCTACAAGCTGTCTATATCCCGCAGGCGATATAGATAGAGCACCCCTCTGAATGTCTGCCCTTCTCCCTGCACGGAAGAGGGGCGGGAGAGGGGTTTTCTTCTTCCCTATTCATCGGAATATATCTGTCGTTTATCGATTTTTCTCTTTCGGTGGGCGGGAATACCTTTCTGAAAGTATCTCTTAGCCTTATCTTTGCATCATTGTTTTCTGTTAACACTTGTTTCGATTTTCGTTTGGAAAGTTATAATATTTATCAAATATGTATGCATAATTAGGAAACTGATTTATCCCGTCGAGTTTTCTGCTTATCTTTGTTCAGTTTTTCGTTTCTATTAGGCGAAAACGCTGATAATCGATAGTCTAACAACAAAAGAACGGGTTAATGATTGAGAATGTGAAAGAGAACTCACAAAGAGGGGAACTAAGAGACAGAATTATTGAGACAGCTTCGGAAGCTTTTACTGCACATGGTATCAAAAGTATTACGATGGACGACATTGCTGCGTCCTTAAGTATATCGAAACGTACACTTTATGAGGTCTTTCAAGATAAAGAGAGCTTGCTGACCGAGTGTATTTTAAAGCGTCAGGAGGAGATGAATACCTTCTTGGCGGAAACTTTGGCTAACTCAAAAAATGTTCTTGAAGTTATACTTGTATGCTATCAGCGGAGCATTGAGACATTCCATCGAACGAACAAACGTTTTTTTGAGGACATAAAGAAATATCCGAAAGTTCACAGCTTGCTGAAGAATTACCGGGAAAGGGACTCGGACAGTACGATCGAGTTTTTTAAGATGGGCATTAAACAGGGGATATTCAGAGATGATGTAAACTTTGCTATTGTCAACTTGTTGGTTCACGAGCAGCTCGACCTGTTGATGAACACAGATATTTGCAATAAATATTCTTTCCTCGAGGTTTACGAGGCGATTATGTTTACCTACATCCGTGGCATTTCCACGGAGAAAGGAGCACGGGTATTGGAAGATTTCATAACGGAATATAGAAAACAAAGAATACACTAAGATAGGGAAGCACAAAGAAGTTCCCAGGATAAACAACTAAAATTATTGTATGAACAAAATGAAATGTTTCTTAAGCAAAAAGATGCTTTTAGCGGTGGCTGTACTGCTCTCGGTGGGTTATGTACAGGCACAGGAGGTTAAAGACACCTTGCAACTGACGCTTGACAAAGCACTGGAAATTGCGTTGAGTGAAAACCCCACAATGAAAGTGGCCGGCCAAGAGATTCAGCTGAAAAAAGAGGCTAAGAAGGAGGCATACGGAGGATTATTTCCGGAGATTTCGTTGACAGGTTCTTATTCGCGGACACTGAAAAAACAGACAATGGTGATGGACTTTGGCGGAGAGTCGCAGACCATCCAGGTAGGTTCGGACAACTCGTATAACGGAGGACTGAATGTGAGTCTGCCCGTTTTTGCTCCGGCACTTTACAAGAGTATTAATCTGACTAAATCGGATGTAGAACTGGCTGTTGAGAAGGCACGCTCGTCAAAACTCGATCTGGTGAATCAAGTGACCAAGGCGTATTATCAACTGCTATTGGCACAAGACAGCTACGAGGTGCTTCTGCAGAGCTATGCACAGGCAGAAGCTAACTATGAAGTGGTGAAAGCCAAATACGAGCAAGGTACGGTTAGCGAGTACGATAAGATTCGTGCCGATGTACAGGTGCGCAGCCTGAAACCTTCGGTTGTTTCCGCCCGTAACGGGGTGAATCTTGCCCGTTTGCAGTTGCAGGTGCTGATGGGGATGGATACCGATGTAGCTATTGCCGCTGACGGTAACCTGAAGGATTATGAAATGGTGATGTTCCGTCGCCAGATGGAAAGCAACCAGCTGAACCTGAACAATAACAGCGATTTGAAGCAATTGGATTTAAATGCCGATTTGTTGAAGAAGACGCTGGCTGTTCAGCGGACTAACTTTATGCCGACGCTGGCTGCATCTTTCAACTATTCGTATACATCACTGAATAATGACTTTAAGATGTCACACTATAAGTGGTTTCCATATTCTACTGTCGGTTTGAGTCTGAGTATTCCTTTGTTTAAGGCAAGTAACTTTACGAAGGTGAAGCAGACCAAGATTCAGATGCAGCAATTGACCGAGAACCGTACCAACGTACAGCGTCAGTTGACTATGCAGGCCACCAGCTATCTGGACAATATGGCCGCAAGCACTGAACAGGTGGTCAGCAATAAAGAAGGAATCGTACAAGCAGAAAAGGGACGTCTCATTGCCCAGAAACGTTATGAAGTGGGAAAAGGGACTATCCTTGAACTGAACGATTCGGAAGTGGCGCTCACACAGGCCCAGTTGACCTACAATCAGTCTATTTACGACTATCTGGTTGCAAAGGCTGATCTTGATCAGGTATTGGGAAGAGAAGAGGTAACAGAGTAACTAAACACACAACAATTAAAATTTGAATATGAAAAGATGTTTCCAATTAGTAGCCCTGCTCGCCGTTGTGCTATTGGGCTCGTGCACTGGAGGAAAAGACAAAGGTGCCGCTGAAAAAACAGAAGAAAAGCCAAAAGTAAAATTGGCTGATGTAACAGCGCGCCCGGTAGAACAGATACAGGAATACACGGCAACTGTAGAAGCTGAAGTGAAGAATAACATTGCGCCTTCATCACCGGTGCGTATTGATAAAATCTTTGTAGAGGTAGGCGATCATGTATCCAAAGGACAGAGACTGGTACAGATGGATGCTGCCAACCTGAAACAGACTAAACTGCAACTGGACAACCAGGAAGTGGAGTTCAAGCGTATTGACGAACTTTATAAAGTGGGTGGTGCTTCCAAATCGGAATGGGATGCTGCGAAGATGGCCTATGACGTAAAGAAAACGGCTTACCAGAATTTGCTGGAGAATACTTCTTTGCTGAGTCCTATCAGCGGTGTGGTGACTGCCCGCAATTACGATAGCGGTGATATGTACAGCGGAGGCAATCCGGTGCTGACTGTCGAGAAGATTACTCCGGTCAAACTTTTGATCAACGTATCAGAAATTTATTTTACCAAGGTGAAAAAAGGTGCTCCTGTCGATGTGAAACTGGATGTTTATGGCGATGAGGCTTTCGAAGGTAAAATCAGCCTGATTTATCCGACAATAGATCCGACTACCCGTACATTCCAGGTAGAGATTCAATTGCCTAATCAGAATCAAAAAGTACGTCCGGGAATGTTTGCCCGTGCCAGTCTGAACTTCGGTACGGAAGAGAACGTGGTGGTTCCCGATCTGGCGATTGTGAAACAAGCAGGTGCCGGTGACCGCTATGTGTATGTATACAAAGATGGAAAGGTGACATACAATAAGGTTGAACTGGGACGCCGCATGGGTGCTGAGTATGAGTTGAAGTCCGGTGTACCCAATAATTCTCAGGTAGTCATTGCCGGTCAAACCCGATTGATCAACGGCACTGAGGTAGAAGTAGAAAAATAATGAATCAATGTAACCGTATGCCGTGTGTTTCCTTATAACGTATGGGGCACCATTTACGGCATACCGGCACATTATCCACTTTTAATAATTAGGAAAAATGAGTTTATACGAAGGAGCGGTAAAAAAACCGATTATGACCTCCCTCTGCTTTCTTGCAGTGGTGATTTTTGGTCTCTTCTCTTTGTCCAAATTGCCTATCGACTTGTATCCGGATATCGATACGAATACGATCATGGTAATGACCGCCTATCCCGGAGCAAGTGCTTCGGATATAGAAAACAACGTGACTCGTCCGTTGGAGAATACGCTGAATGCTGTCAGCAACCTGAAGCATATCACTTCCCGTTCGTCCGAAAATATGTCTCTGATTACATTAGAGTTTGAATATGGTAACGATATCGATGTACTGACAAATGATGTACGCGACAAACTGGATATGGTCAGCTCTCAGCTGCCGGATGATGTGGAGAACCCCATCATCTTCAAGTTCAGTACCGACATGATTCCGATTGTACTGCTGTCGGTACAGGCTAATGAAAGCCAGTCGGCATTATATAAGATTCTGGACGACCGTGTTGTTAACCCGTTGGCACGTATCCCCGGTGTGGGTACGGTATCCATCAGTGGTGCGCCCCAACGTGAGATCCAGGTCTATTGTGACCCTAACAAACTGGAAGCCTATAATCTGACCATTGAAACAATCAGTTCGATTATTGGTGCCGAGAACAAAAATATCCCCGGTGGTAACTTCGATATCGGTAACGAGACTTATTCGCTGCGTGTTGAAGGAGAGTTTGACGATTCGCGCCAACTGGAAGATGTTGTAGTAGGTAGTTACAATGGGGCAAATATTTATTTGCGTGATGTGGCCCGGGTAGTCGATACGGTAGAAGAGCGCGCTCAGGAAACATATAATAATGGAGTGAAAGGTGCCATGATTGTCGTACAGAAGCAATCGGGAGCCAATTCCGTAGATATCTCCAAGAAAGTGGCCGAGGCCCTGCCTAAGTTGCAGAAGAATTTGCCGAGTGATGTGAAGCTGGGAGTGATTGTCGATACATCGGACAACATCCTCAACACCATCGACAGTTTGGCCGAGACCGTATTGTATGCCCTTTTATTCGTTGTCATCGTAGTGTTCCTTTTCCTGGGACGTTGGCGTGCGACATTGATTATATGTATCACTATTCCGCTTTCGCTGATTGCCTCGTTTATTTACCTGGCCGTCACCGGAAATACGATTAACATCATCTCACTTTCGTCCCTTTCTATTGCCATCGGTATGGTGGTGGACGATGCGATTGTGGTACTTGAAAATGTGACGACCCACATCGAACGTGGTTCCGATCCGAAACAGGCTGCGGTGCACGGAACCAATGAGGTGGCTATCTCCGTTATTGCTTCCACACTGACCATGATTGCGGTGTTCTTCCCGTTGACGATGGTAAGTGGTATGTCCGGAGTGATGTTTAAGCAGTTGGGATGGATGATGTGTGCCATCATGTTTATCTCTACTGTGGCTGCTTTGTCATTGACCCCGATGCTCTGTTCGCAGTTGTTGCGTTTACAGAAGAAGCAATCGAAGACCTTCAAGCTTCTTTTCGGCCCTATCGAGAAAGGACTGGATGCTTTGGATACAGGTTATGCCCATATGTTGAACTGGGCAGTTCGGCATCGTCCGATTGTTATCTTCGGTTGTATCGTGTTCTTTGTCGTCAGCCTGTTCTGTGCCAAGAGCATCGGTACTGAATTCTTCCCGGCGCAGGATAATGCCCGTATCGCAGTTCAGCTGGAGTTACCTATCGGAACACGCAAAGAGCTGGCACAAGAGATTTCGGAGAAACTGACTAACCAATGGCTGAACAAATATAAAGGTGTAATGACTGTATGTAACTATACGGTAGGACAGGCCGACTCAGACAATACCTGGGCCTCTATGCAGGATAACGGTTCGCACATTATATCGTTCAACATCAGTCTGGTCGATCCGGGTGATCGTGATATCAGCCTTGAACAAGTCTGTGACGAAATGCGTGAAGATCTGAAGAAATATCCGGAGTTCAGCAAAGCGCAGGTCATCCTGGGTGGTAGTAACACAGGTATGTCTGCTCAGGCAAGTGCCGACTTTGAGGTATATGGTTATAGTATGGAGGAAACCGATAGCGTAGCTGCACGTCTGAAACGTGAGTTGCTCAATGTGAAAGGTGTGTCGGAAGTCAACATCAGCCGTAGTGACTATCAGCCCGAATATCAGGTAGATTTCGATCGTGAGAAACTGGCTTTGCACGGATTGAATCTGGCAACCGCCGGTAATTATTTGCGTAACCGTATCAATGGTGCCATTGCCTCTAAATACCGTGAGGATGGAGACGAATATGACATTAAAGTGCGTTATGCGCCGGAACACCGTACAAGTATTGAAAGCATCGAGAATATCCTTATTTATAACAGTCGTGGAGAAGCCGTACGCGTAAAAGAGCTTGGAAAGGTTGTCGAACGTTTTGCGCCACCTACCATCGAGCGTAAAGACCGTGAACGTATTGTGACCGTATCGGCGGTTATCTCCGGCGAAGCATTGGGTAACGTGGTGAATGCGGGTAACGCCATTATCGATAAGATGGATATTCCGTCGGATGTAACAATTCAGGTAGCCGGTTCATACGAAGACCAGCAAGATTCGTTCCGTGACTTGGGTACACTTGCTATCCTTATTGTCGTACTGGTATTTATTGTAATGGCAGCGCAGTTCGAATCATTGACTTATCCGTTTATCATTATGTTCTCATTGCCGTTTGCTTTCAGTGGGGTATTGATGGCCCTTTTCTTCACAAAGAGCACACTGAGTGTGATGAGTTTGTTGGGGGCCATCATGTTGATCGGTATCGTTGTAAAGAATGGTATTGTGCTTATCGACTACATCACCCTTTGCCGTGAGCGTGGATTGGCAGTGCTTAACTCCGTTGTAACAGCCGGCAAGAGCCGTCTTCGCCCGGTATTGATGACCACTGCTACTACTGTCCTCGGTATGATTCCGATGGCAATCGGTGGTGGACAGGGTTCGGAGATGTGGAGTCCGATGGCGATTGCCGTAATTGGCGGTTTGACGGTTTCTACCATTCTGACCTTGATTCTCATCCCTACTTTATACTGTGTGTTTGCCGGTACAGGTATCAAGCATCAGCGTAAAGTGTTGAGACGCAAACGTGAGCTGGAAGCTTACTTTGAAGAGCATAAAGATGAAATGATTAAGAAATAATAAAGAAGAAATCAAGATATGAAATCAGTATTAATCACATTCGATCAGGCTTATTTCGAACGTATCATTGCTTTGCTGGACCGTTTGAGTTGCCGTGGTTTCACCTATTTGGAACGGGTGCAGGGACGTGGCTCGAAGACAGGCGATCCCCACTTCGGCAGCCATGCCTGGCCCAGTATGTGTTCGGCCATCATCACGGTGGTGGACGACAAGAAGGTTGACCCGTTGCTGGATGCATTGCATAAGATGGACATGCAGACAGAGCAGCTTGGCCTGAGAGCTTTTGTCACCAACGTGGAGCGGAGCATTTAACGCCTGCCGACAGATAACATCAGAGGAGAATCTCATTAATTTAATGTAGATTCTCCTCTCTTTTTATGGGTTTTATCTATCTTTGCAACTTCTTATTAAATTAAGAGCGTGCATGAAAAATTATTTGAAATATTCGTTGTGGCTGACATTGATTGTCTTGTTTGCATTGATCGGAATGCACTGGCTGCCGGCTATAACGATCGACGGACATACAATGAGACGGGTAGATTTGCTGAGTGATGTCCGTATGCCTGAACCTGATAAAGATGAAGCGGAAGCAGACAGCCTGCCTCCGGTCCCGGTAGTGAAACCTGCATTTGTAGATACGTGTCGCAGTGGGATGACCTGTATCGAAGATTATAGTGACTCTACGATGCGGGGAATGACTCCTTTTTATCGTGCCTTGGACGAGATTCAATCGAAAGGCCGGTTGGTGCGGATAGCGGTATTTGGCGATTCTTTTATTGAGGCAGATATTTTCACTGCCGATCTTCGTGAGATGTTGCAGAAACGTTTCGGTGGGTGTGGTGTCGGTTTTGTTACCATTACTTCGATGACCAGTGGATACCGTCCGACGGTACGTCATTCTTTTGGCGGATGGTCCAGTCATGCGGTGACCGATAGCGTTTATTTCGACAAAAAGAAGCAAGGAGTTTCCGGACACTACTTCGTTCCTCGTGAAGGGGCTTATGTCGAACTCCGGGGACAGAATAAATATGCTTCTCTGCTCGATACTTGCCAGACAGCTTCCATCTTTTTCTATAACAAAGGCGAAGTCAGCCTTTCCGTTCGTGTCAACCGTGGTGAGACTGATACACGGGAATTCCCTTCTACCGGAAGTTTGCAGCAGATGAAGGTAAACGGTCGCATCGGCTCGGTGCGCTGGGATATCAATCAGGCAGATTCTACTTTATTTTATGGATTGGCAATGGATGGTACACAAGGGATTATTGTCGACAATTTCTCGTTGCGCGGCAGTTCGGGACTTTCGCTTCGCAGCATTCCGTCAAAGATGTTGCAAGAGTTTAATGCCCAGCGTCCCTACGACTTGATTATTCTGGAATATGGTCTGAATGTTGCGACCGAGCGGGGACGGAACTACGATCCTTATAAGAAAGGCCTTCTTACGGCCATAAACCACTTGAAAGAGTGTTTTCCACAATCCGGTTTTTTGTTGCTGAGTGTGGGTGACCGCGATTATAAGACCGATACCGGCGAATTACGCACGATGCCCGGTGTGAAAAACCTGATTCGCTATCAGCAAAGCATAGCAGCGGAAAGCGGAATTGCTTTCTGGAACATGTTTGAGGCTATGGGAGGTGACGGAAGTATGGCAGGGTTGGTACATGCCAAGCCTTCTTTGGCTAATTATGATTATACACACATCAACTTCCGGGGTGGACGTCACCTGGCAGGACTACTATACGAAACATTGATTTATGGAAAAGAACAGTATGAAAGGAGAAAGGCCTATGAGGCTGAATAAACGGTTGGGGGTGTTACTCCTTTTGTTTTCCGGAATTTTTTCGGTTCAGGCACAAGATCTTTTGCCTGCCTGCCCGCGGATGGACAAGGGTACGAAAGCCTGCAAGCCGATGCGTGAACCGGGGGCGCTGGGAGATACTGTTTCTGTGAAAGTTACTTTTCCCATAGCCTTCAGAGGAGTGGGGAGAAATGAAATCATAGACAGCCTGGGAGTGTTGACTCCCATACTTGAGCGTTTACGGCTGGTGCAAAACGGAAGTTCGGAGGATACCGTACGTATTGTTCATATTGGTGACAGCCACATACGCGGACACATCTTTCCCCGTACTACCGGTGCCCGGCTGACAGAAACATTTGGAGCGGTGTCCTATACGGATATGGGAGTCAATGGAGCTACTTGCCTGACGTTTACTCATCCTGACCGTATTGCGGCTATTGCAGCCTTGAAACCCGAGCTGTTGGTTCTTTCGTTTGGAACGAATGAAAGTCATAACCGGAAGTACAATTCGAATGTGCATTACCGGCAGATGGAGGAACTGCTCGGATTGTTGCGCGACAGTTTGCCAAATGTACCTATCTTGCTGACTACTCCTCCGGGATCTTACGAGAGTTTCCGTCAACGTCGCCGGTGTCGTACTTATGCTGTCAATCCCCGTACGGTAACAGCAGTGAACACAATCCATGATTTTGCCCGCCGCCACAAGTTGGTGGTGTGGGATATGTACAATATCGTAGGCGGAAGCCTGCGTGCCTGCAAAAACTGGATAGATGCGGGACTGATGCGTCCGGATCATGTGCACTATCTTCCCGAAGGCTATACACTTCAGGGAGAATTATTATATGAAGCCATTATTAAAGCCTATAATGAGTATGTTTCCCATTGATATCGATTTTAGCCGCCTGTTGGAGGCCTTTAAATACAATCCGGATGCTCCGATGATATTCAGCAGTGGAATTTTCCTTTGGCTCTTCGCTGCGTTCATGGTAATCTATACACTGTTGCAGCACCGCAACACAGCGCGTATTTTATTTGTCGCTCTTTTCTCTTATTATTTTTATTATAAGAGTAGTGGTACTTATTTCTTCCTGCTCGCCATTGTCACCGTTACCGATTTTGTGATAGCCTGGCTGATGGATCGGACCGATGTCCGCTGGAAGCGTAAACTATGGGTAATACTTAGTGTATCGGTCAATTTAGGATTGCTCTGCTACTTCAAATACACTAATTTTCTTGGTGGTGTCATTGCTTCGCTGATGGGGGGAGAGTTCACCGCACTCGATATCTTTTTGCCTGTCGGCATCTCTTTCTTCACCTTCCAGTCGTTAAGTTATACTATCGATGTTTACCGGAGAGAGATCAAGCCCCTTACCAGTTTACTGGACTATGCCTTTTATGTTTCTTTCTTTCCTCAGTTGGTGGCAGGCCCTATCGTGCGGGCACGCGATTTTATTCCGCAAATTCGTAAACCATTGTATGTGTCACAAGAGATGTTCGGTAGAGGCATTTTCCTGATTGTCGCCGGATTGTTCAAAAAAGCGGTTATTTCCGATTATATCAGTGTCAACTTTGTGGAGCGTATTTTTGACAATCCTACGCTTTATTCGGGAGTTGAGAATCTGATGGGACTTTATGGTTATGCCTTGCAGATTTATTGTGATTTTTCAGGATACAGTGATATGGCAATCGGTATCGCCCTTTTGCTTGGTTTTCATTTCAATCTGAATTTTAATTCTCCGTATAAGTCAGCCTCGATCACCGAGTTCTGGAGGCGTTGGCACATTTCGTTGTCGAGTTGGTTGCGCGATTATCTTTATATCTCCTTGGGGGGTAACCGACATGGAAAGTTCCGTCAGTATCTCAATCTGATTATTACCATGTTTCTCGGTGGATTGTGGCACGGGGCTTCCTGGAATTTTGTATTGTGGGGCACTTTTCATGGTGTGGCACTTGCTCTACACAAAGCGTGGATGTCTATCGCCGGAAGGAAAAAAGGGGAGACCAGTCACGGCATTCGGCGGGTATTGGGTGTCATTATTACCTTCCACTTTGTTTGTTTCTGCTGGATTTTCTTCCGTAACGCCGATTTTCATAATTCAATGGATATGTTGAACCAGATTTTTACGGCTTTTCGTCCCCAGCTTTTTCCGCAACTGATTGAGGGATATTGGCGGGTATTTGCACTGATGGTAGTCGGGTTTCTGCTTCATTTTGCTCCGGATAGTTGGGAAAATGCTGTTTGTCGTGGAGTTATCAAACTCCCTTTCCTTGGCAAGGCCCTTGTGATGGTGGCTATGATCTATCTGGTTATCCAAATGAAGAGTAGTGAAATTCAGCCGTTCATCTACTTCCAGTTCTGATACATTCTGTACCGGTTGGGGCAAGGGAGAGAAAAAGAAACCGGAAACCTCCTCACGGAGCTTTCCGGTGCAACACTAAAAGTACCGGGCAGGCAGAGAACTAGGTAAAACTCCTGCCTGTGTGTTCCGGTATATTTTCCCTAACCGATGCCGAGTGTTTTTCGTGCTTCGGCCTGTTGCTTTTCGTTTAGTTTGTTTTGATAGGCTTTATATAAATACTTTCCTACAGGGCTGCTGGCGTGTTTCACAATCTGTTCCAACACAAATCCCGCAAAAGCTTCTTTAATTTCTTTTATCTCTTTCCCGGTGAAATCCCGGTCTTTGAACCGGTCGATGGCTACCAAGGTCTGCATCATCTCCTCGTTCAGTCCGGTGCCTTCCACCAGTACGATGTCTCCTACTTTTGTGTTGATCTCTCCCGGTTCCAGAACTATGGGTAGAGTGATGGGGAACCGGTCGCTGTCAGTTTCCTGAATAAAGAGTTCCCTCACTTCAGGAGCATTTATTTTTCCACTGAACACAAAGCGTCCTTCACTCACCGTAGTGCTGTCATATCTCACTGTGCCTTTGACAGCATCTTGCAGATAGATGGTTCTGCCTTCCAGTTTCTCGTTGGTCACTATTCCTCTGAGGTGGTAAGTCCCTTCTTGGGGTGCATGGTTGCAGGCTCCCATTATGAGGACTATCAACAAAATTCCTGTGAGTTCTCTTTTCATCTTCTTCTTATCTATCCTATGGTTTAGAAAAAATCACCCCATACATACCCGAAGGTAGAACGGGGTGATCTTTCGTAGTATTCTGGACTTATTTAAAATCTAAATCCTATTTTCAGGTTGGGCAGAGCAAACAAGTTGATGTTGTGATGTCCTACCTTATAGAGGGGTGTTCCTTTCGGGATAATCTGAATCATGTCGTAGCGATAAGCTACCGGTTGAACTTCAAATCCCAGGATCAGTCCTTTGCTGAGGCTGTATTCGATACCCGCAACGGCTGCTGCGCGTAAACCGAATATCTGTCCGGCTTTGCTGTTGGGGATATAAACCTCCAGGGGAGTACCTGTGACGTCTCCATCGTCTACGACCGGACTATTGTCCTGTCCGCTCGGATCTTGACTCGGTTGTAAATTGGTATCATCTCCATCTGTGTCCATATCTTTATCATTTACCATGACTCCGGTATACGGAAGTGTGGTTTCTATTCTTCCCATTTGCCAGCCCAGCAGGCCACCTACATACAGATTGATGCGTTCGTTTTTTGTGTTGAAGTAATAGTTTGAGCCAATATTAACCGACCAGTTGTTTTTGATTCTGCCTTCCATATATTGAAGAGCCGGAATCTGCATATCGGTAACCGTCTTGTCTCCCTCGATATAATCCTTTTTGGGGGTTACACCGATGTTCATGCTGAACATCAGATTAACATCCCAACGGTCTGTCAGGAAGTATTTTCCCTGTATACCGATGATATTGACCAAATTATTAGAATTCAAATCTCCCAGTTGAAGGTAAGTAGCCGGATCGGATGACTGGTGTCCGGATGTATTGCCTAATCCTACATTCGGAAAGCTATAGTTTTGTCCGTTCCAGTAGGTAGGCAACAGATAGTTCTCCGTATTGTTGTTGAACATCTGCGAACTACCCAGTATCATGGATACTTGCCACTGGCCTTTTTTAGGAGCAAACGACGCATCATCGCTGCTGCTGTATTGCTGCGCCATCACAGGCGCAACAGTACATACAGACAGAAGGATTATGCATAGTTTCTTTATCATATATATTCTTCTTTAATTTTTTATTATTCAGCTGCGTAAGCGTCCAAGAGTTTCTTCAGGGTTGCGTTCAAGCCGTCAACTGCTGCTTGCTTTTCGTCTACTGTTCTTTGAGCCTTTTCGATATCTTGTTTAAGCAGGTCAAGATACTGTTCATTGCCTTCGTTACTGGTATATCCGAATTTCTCAAACAAAGCAATTTTGTTGTCAATAGTTTCTACAGCGCTCTTGGCTTTGGTAATAATTTCTTCTTGATATTCAAGTAAATCTGTCAAAGTCTTAGTCTCTTCGCTTACCTTATAGGTATGGCTGTCGGCATCATAATACGTATAGTAGAAGTATCCATCTTCCATAGCTCTTCCAACAAGGGCAATTTCGGCTTCAATCTTGGAATACTCAGTTACGACATTACCCAAAAGTGGTTTTTGTTCGTTAGAAGTATAGTAGTCTTTGTAAGGGTTACCTTCAGAGAAAATATTGTTTTTACGTTCCGACTTATCGCCTTTAATCAGGTAGCAAGCCAATTCTGCCTGCCACAATGCGGCGTTTTCATCTTTGATCTGTGCTTCCAGTTTTTCTATGTTTTCGTTGATAGCTTCCACTTCTGCAAGTACAGGATCTGCTTCTGCCTTGATCTTGGCATACAAAGCCTGCCATTTGTCGAGGTTAGCCAGATAGTTAGATTCCTGGGCTAAATTGGAGTATTTAATGAATGAACCTGAATTTTCGTCGGGATCTTCAATCAACTGAGAAACATTTTTGGGCATATCATATTTATTTGCTGATACTTCTTTAGGTTCGATGCTCTTTTCAAGATTAAGCGTTGAACCACCGAACAGTGCTTGATTAGCCTCCAAGAAGGCAGAGAGTGTGCTACCTTCAGCTTTAGCATTGAATGATGTTGCAAGAGTTTCATTGCCGATTAATGAACTTATATCGTCACTTACTGCAGTTGCAATTGCTTCATTGAAAGTAGCCAGATTAGCGTCCGTTAAAGCGTCTTTATAAGTAGTAGCGAATTCTACGTTAAAACCGTCTACCGCTTTTCTCTTTCCAAGGTATCCCAATATGGAGGTACGCAGTGTGTTGGCTGTTTCCAACTTCTTGTCTTCAGCTTTTAAGCTGTTATAAGTTGTGATCTCTTTCTTAATCGCTTGATAAGTGTTGGCTCCTTTATAGTTATTATAAGCCTTCAGTGCTCCTACATAAGCAACGTATGCGTCGATCCATGTGATAGAATCAGCTTTGAACTGGGCGTAAGCCGGTTTCTTATCAATTTCTAAACGCTTAAGTTCATTTTCAAATTTAGTTTTGTATGCATCCAGTAATTTTCCGCTGGCATCGAACGCTTCGCTATTCTCTTCTTGATAATATGCCTTTATAGCATTGGCGATGGCTCCTATTTTAGTTGCTTTTTCATTGAGGCTAAGATCTTTAACCACTACATCTTTCTTCATGGTGTATTGGTATTTCAGTAGTTCTGCGTCCCAAGCATCCTCAACAAAGATTTTATCAAGATCTTCAACGAGTGCGTCTTCACCCTTTTCGACTGACAATGCGCTGTATAATCCGCTCACCAAAGCAGGATCTACATCTGCCTTAGCCAAAGTATAAGCAGAGGATTGGGCGTCCAGCTTTATCTTTTCTTCAATAATTTGTTGATTAATAGGGAAGATCGGTTTTCTCATTTCTTCGATTTTGGTATAGGCTTCGTCTTCTTTAGCGTCAAGAGCCTGCAAATCGGTTTTATAGCCTTTCAGCTTATCTGCGAGAACTTTGCTGTCTGTACCTGTTGCGTCCAGCGCTTTGTATTCTTCCAATAAATTTTGCTGGATTTCCAGTGTTTTAGTGGCGTGCGTTTTATCCAACTGCAATTCTTCCAGATAATATTTGTTTTGAGATAAGTAGTTAATCTCGGCAACTTCTGCTTTCATCAACTCTGATTTTGCATTCGCTAAATCAGCTAATGCACCATAGCTGGAATTTGTTGTAGTAGTTGTTTCTCCATTGGTGGTAGACTCGGATTTATATGTAAATCCAACTAATAAGTTCCGATACTTCCGGATTTCTTTGGTATACACATCATCCTTCATTGTCAGCAAAGCCACTTCGATTTCCATCAAGGCTTTTTTGTTGTTATACTCAGCTTGTGCGGTAAGTGTCTGTAGATTGAACATCTTTGCTTTGAACTCCTCAGTTCTTTTTTGAGCTTCAGCTTCCCAATAAGCTTTTTGTTCTGCTGTTTTAGCTTGTTCTGCTTCTAAACTGCATTTTTTCAGTTCCAAGTCAACCTGATCTTTTCCAAGCTTAACCTTTTCCCGCTCTACTTTGACCAGTTGGATTTCGGTCAATGCATTTTCATAGGCGGCCTTTGCCTTAATGAATTCCGCTTTCGCTCCGCGAAGTTGTTCGATTCCTGCCGGTTCATCGTTATCGATACATCCGGTGAATGTTGTAGTTGCCCCTCCCACTAAGAGCGCAGCTACGAGATAAGTCCATTTTCTCATACCTCTGTTTTTAAGTGTTAATAAAAAATGTTATGTAAGTAAATCAATGTTTTTCTTTTGCTAATTCCGGTTTGCCTCTATCTGTATAATACCTCTATCTACCGTTACTGTTACTTTATAGGTAACAGTAAATGAACCGTTTGGAACGTAAGAAGCGTCTTGTAGGGGAATTTAGGATTGGAAAAGTGAATCTTATATATAATAAGGTATAATAAAAGAGTGACTCTTTGCTCCCACAATAAGCAAGGAGGGGAAGAAGTATGCAATTCTCCGAGATAATTTCACAATAAACCGGAGTTTGTGGAAATCATGTTCTATCTATGAAGGAATTATTTTATCTTTGCCTTGAAAAAAATGCTTCTTAATTTGTTTTTTTGTGAAAAAAGGTATATGTTTGCAAAACACTTACAAAAGAGTTACCTATAAAGTAACAGAACTGTTAATCAGTAATTTACTTTGGTATATGCCTCTCTCGCATATTTAATTATGCTCATATTTGTTTCATCTAATTTCTTAATATTGAAAGGCTTCAAATAGGTCTCCGTCACTTTAATGGAGGAGTGTCCCATTGCTTCACTGATAATCCCCGGATGCACTTCCAAGTAATAGGCAAGTGTTGCCCATGTATGGCGTGCGGTGTACGAACTGATATTGCTGTTGAATCCAAGTAGATTCGCCAACTTTGCCAATTGATAATTGAATGTCCGTAATGCTTGCTGATATACTCTATAATTATCTTGACTTTTCTCGTTTTCTTCCAATATCGGAAATAGATAAGTAGCGTCCGGATTTGTATTCTTCCATTCGTCGATGATATCCATGGCTTCTTTCGGCACAGTGACGGTGAGTGGACTGCCTGTTTTGTGGCGGTGATATGTGAGCGT
This sequence comes from Bacteroides fragilis, assembly GCF_019583405.1. Lineage (GTDB taxonomy): Bacteria > Bacteroidota > Bacteroidia > Bacteroidales > Bacteroidaceae > Bacteroides > Bacteroides fragilis_B. The sequence goes on from NZ_SZUU01000010.1 coordinate 175,060, forward strand.
ATTTCCATCTAAGTCAGTCTTTTGCAGATAAGCCAGATCTACAAACGGAAGACCTCGCAATAAGAACATCAATACGAACAATTGATGGGTACGTCGCAAGGTTTCAGTCTGTTTCCGGGTAGACTGTGTATTGAGCAATCGTCCCATGTCTTCTGGCTTCAGTGCTCGTTTGATGTCTGTTCGAGTGCCGGTGTATACCTTTTTGAAGAGTCTGGGCATGTATGGTGCCAACTTTCGGTCTACAGCCCGATTATAAACTGCCCTCAGGACTCGCATATAGGTCGATACTGTATTCCAACTATTCCCTCGGCTTCTCAAGAAGTACTCAAAGCACTTCAGTAGTTCCGGTTTTATCTGTCGGAAATAGATTTCTTCTTTTCCCAGAAAAGTAATAAATGCATTTTTACTCGCTTGATAAATGTGGGCTGTTCCCAGTGCATTGCCCGTTTTTAGGTTTTCGATCATGGTATCCATGAATCGGGTAAAGTTCTTCTCTTTCATACGTAAGTGTTGCTTGGTTCCTAGTTTTTCTTTGGAACAAGATAGGAATTTTTGTCGGATGAAGAAAATGGAGTAGGGGATATGTGGCGATATTATCCGGGAACTATCGTCGTTTTAAAGGTACCTTCCCCTGGTTCCCACTCCCTGCGGCATCTTTGAAAATCCGCTGCCTCTGTACTTGCTCTAATCGCAACTATCCCTTTCCGTCCGCCCCTTATCCCTTTTTCCAGGAAACCCCCTCTTATCTCTCTATTTCCTTCATTCTCAATTCTTTTCCCCCTTTTGTTTTTCCTCTTCCTATTACTTGATTTAACGCAGAGTTAAATCAAGCCTTTTGTTTTCAAATAACAAGCCTTTTCGAAGTAAAAGCTTTGTTCTTTCCGCCCTCGAAATAAATCTCTCCCCAACCGCATTAACAATGTTAACGCGTGCTTCCGTTCAATTTTTGTTTGATTCCTGTTTGATTTCCGTTCAACTCCC
>NZ_SZUU01000011.1 GCF_019583405.1 Bacteroides fragilis
TATGTCTGCCTTATTCAGGTGACTATAGCATCAGGGTTCCACCTCTTCCCATTCCGAACAGAGAAGTTAAGCCTGATCACGCCGATGGTACTGCGTAACAGTGGGAGAGTAGGTAGTCGCCGTTTTTAGAGAGTTCATCCCCTTGGGTCGAAAGACACGAGGGGATGACTTGTTTTAGACGTAGGAAAAGAAGGAGTGGAAGAACGTATGAAAGAGGTTTTGGTAACCTCTTTTGTTTCTTGACTGGTTCTGGAAGAGGAGAAAGCGGATTATAAATAAAATACTATTTAAAATATGAATATTTACTGATAATTTGTATGTTATGAGGATTATTATTCGTATCTTTGTCGCCCGAATTATGTCTACTTACTTAAGATTCAGATGAAAATTAGTTAAGTAGTACATAACGTTTGGGCTTTTTTTGTACCTTTGCAACGATTAAAAAAGAGAAGCTTTGGGAAAGTTTGATAAATACAAAATTGATTTGAAAGGAATGCAAGCAGACTCATGCAAATATGAGTTTCTACTTGACAATCTTTTTTTCGCTCATATTGATGGTCCTGAAGTTCAGAAAGGTAAAGTCAATGTAGAGTTGACCGTTAAAAAGACCTCTCGTGCTTTTGAGTTGAGTTTTCAGACTGAAGGTATCGTATGGGTACCATGTGACCGTTGTCTGGATGAAATGGAACAACCGGTTACTTCTTCTGATAAGTTGATGGTAAAATTTGGCCATGAATATGCTGAAGAGGGAGATAACCTGATTGTGATTCCTGAAGAAGAAGGGGAGATCAATGTAGCTTGGTTTATGTATGAGTTTATAGCTTTGGCTATCCCGATGAAGCATGTACATGCCCCGGGCAAGTGTAATAAAGCTGTGACCAGTAAGTTGAATAAACACCTGAGAACAAGTGGTGGTGACGATGCTGAAGAATCTTTTGGCGCTGGTGAGGATATCGTTGTGGAAGATGAAGCGGAGGAACAGATTGATCCGCGCTGGAATGAATTAAAAAAAATATTAGATAATAATTAAAGTTTAAAAGAAAATGGCACATCCTAAGAGAAGACAATCAAAAACAAGAACTGCAAAGAGAAGAACTCATGATAAAGCAGTAGCTCCTACATTGGCTATTTGCCCGAACTGCGGTGAATGGCATGTTTACCACACAGTATGCGGCGCTTGCGGATACTATAGAGGTAAGCTGGCAATTGAAAAAGAAGCTGCTGTATAATGCAGTCTGAATAAGCTTATACTTATCAAACAGCCAGAGGGCATTGCTCTCCGGCTGCTTTAAGTATTAGATGTATTGCTAAATTAAAACAGAATTGATGGAAAAAATAAATGCAGTAATCACAGGAGTCGGAGGATATGTACCTGATTATGTCTTGACAAATGACGAGATATCTAAGATGGTGGATACCAATGACGAGTGGATTATGACTCGTATTGGAGTAAAAGAAAGACGAATACTAAACGAAGAAGGATTAGGTACTTCGTACATGGCCCGCAAGGCGGCTAAACAGTTGATGAAAAAAACGGGTTCGAATCCTGATGATATTGATTTAGTTATCGTTGCAACTACTACTCCTGACTATCATTTCCCCTCAACAGCTTCTATTCTTTGTGATAAACTCGGACTGAAAAATGCTTTCGCTTTCGATCTGCAAGCCGCTTGTAGCGGATTTTTGTTTTTGATGGAAACAGCCGCTAACTTTATCCGTTCGGGACGATATAAAAAGATAATCATTGTTGGTGCAGATAAGATGTCATCAATGGTAGATTACACAGAGCGCGCAACATGTCCCATCTTTGGCGATGGAGCGGCAGCTTTTATGGTTGAACCGACTACAGAAGATCTGGGAATCATGGATGCTATATTGAGAACTGATGGTAAGGGATTGCCTTTCCTCCACATGAAAGCGGGCGGTTCGGTTTGTCCTCCTTCCTATTTCACTGTTGACAATAAGATGCATTACATTCACCAAGAAGGTAGAACAGTATTTAAATATGCTGTTTCAAACATGTCTGATGTGAGTGCAGCTATAGCAGAAAAAAATGGTCTGACGAAAGATAACATCGACTGGATTGTTCCCCATCAAGCCAATATGCGCATCATCGAAGCGGTAGCTCATCGCATGGAAGTTCCGATGGAGAAGGTTCTGGTAGATATTCAGCATTACGGCAACACGAGTGCAGGTACTCTGCCTTTGTGTATCTGGGATTTTGAAGAGAAACTTAAGAAAGGCGATAACATCATTTTCACTGCGTTTGGTGCAGGATTTACCTGGGGAGCCGTGTATGTGAAATGGGGTTACGACGGGAAAAAAGAATAGTGACGACAGTTGCTAATATAAATCACATAAAACGCATCTTATTTCGATTCGATGCGTTTTTTTGTCTCAATCAATAAATGGAAGACGATGCATAAAGCTGGTTTTGTAAATATAGTAGGAAATCCCAATGTGGGTAAATCGACACTGATGAATGTGTTGGTAGGCGAACGTATCTCGATTGCTACGTTTAAGGCGCAGACTACTCGTCACCGGATTATGGGTATCTATAATACGGATGATATGCAGATTGTTTTTTCGGATACTCCGGGAGTATTGAAACCTAATTATAAGTTACAGGAATCTATGCTGAACTTCTCTACTTCAGCATTGGCTGATGCAGATGTCTTGCTTTATGTGACAGACGTGATTGAAACTCTTGATAAGAATAACGAATTTATTCAGAAAGTACGTCAGCAGTCAGCACCTATTTTGTTGTTGATTAATAAAATAGACCTGACTGACCAGGAAAAGCTTGTGAAACTGGTAGAAGAGTGGAAAGAGTTGCTTCCGCAAGCTGAAATTATTCCGATTTCGGCAGCTACGAAGTTTAATGTAGACTATGTGATGAAGCGGATTAAAGACCTCTTGCCTGACTCCCCCCCTTATTTTGATAAGGATCAATGGACTGATAAGCCGGCCCGTTTTTTTGTCAACGAGATAATCCGTGAAAAGATCTTGTTGTATTATGATAAGGAGATTCCCTATTCGGTAGAAGTAGTAGTGGAGGAATTTAAGGAAGATGCAAAGAAGATACATATTCATGCTGTGATTTATGTAGAACGTGATTCTCAGAAAGGCATTATTATCGGAAAACAGGGTAAGGCCCTGAAGAAGGTGGCTACTGAGGCGCGACGCGATCTGGAACGTTTTTTCGGAAAAACTGTTTTCCTGGAAACGTATGTGAAAGTAGACAAAGATTGGCGCAGTTCAGATAAGGAGTTGCGGAATTTTGGCTATCAGTTAGATTAAAAAAAGAAAATTCATACGACTGTGATAGTCGCAAAAATAAAGTGTGTAAACTATGGGAAATTTAGTTGCAATCGTAGGACGACCCAATGTGGGCAAGTCTACCTTATTTAATCGTTTGACGAAGACCCGTCAGGCAATTGTGAACGATGAAGCGGGTACTACCCGTGATAGGCAGTATGGTAAATCCGAATGGTTAGGACGGGAGTTTTCTGTTGTTGATACCGGTGGATGGGTAGTGAACTCTGACGATATATTCGAAGAGGAAATACGCAAACAGGTGTTGATGGCAGTGGACGAGGCGGACGTAATTCTGTTTGTAGTGGATGTGACAAACGGAGTGACAGATTTGGATATGCAGGTAGCCGCTATATTGCGCCGGGCCAAGAGTCCGGTTATTATGGTAGCCAATAAGACTGATAACCATGAGCTACGATACAATGCTCCTGAGTTTTATCGGTTAGGACTGGGCGATCCGTATTGTATTTCTGCAATTAGTGGTAGTGGTACGGGTGATCTGATGGATTTGATTGTTAGTAAATTCAAGAAAGAATCTGATGAAATTCTGGATGAAGATATCCCACGTTTTGCAGTGGTAGGACGTCCCAATGCCGGAAAGTCATCTATCGTGAATGCTTTTATCGGTGAAGAGCGTAATATTGTTACGGAAATAGCCGGAACAACCCGTGACTCAATTTATACTCGTTACAATAAATTCGGTTTCGATTTCTACCTGGTAGATACAGCCGGTATTCGTAAAAAGAATAAAGTGAACGAGGACCTGGAATATTACTCTGTGGTCCGTTCCATTCGTGCTATCGAGGGAGCTGATGTATGTATTTTGATGGTGGATGCGACCCGTGGTATAGAAAGTCAAGACTTGAATATCTTTTCGTTGATTCAGAAAAACTCGAAAGGATTGGTGGTAGTCGTCAACAAATGGGATCTTGTAGAAAATAAGACTGATAAAGTAATGAAGACTTTTGAAGAAGCTATTCGTTCGCGTTTTGCTCCTTTTGTTGATTTTCCTATAGTATTTGCGTCGGCATTGACAAAGCAGAGAATCCTCAAGGTGCTTGAAGAAGCACGTAAGGTTTATGAGAATCGTATGATTAAAATCCCTACAGCCCGCTTGAATGAGGAGATGCTTCCGTTGATCGAAGCTTATCCGCCACCTGCGACTAAGGGAAAATATATTAAAATTAAATATGTCACTCAGTTGCCTAACACACAAGTGCCCTCGTTCGTTTTCTTTGCCAATCTTCCACAGTATGTAAAGGAACCTTATAGAAGATTTCTGGAGAACAAGATGCGTGAGAAGTGGGATCTGAGCGGAACCCCCATCAATATTTATATCAGACAAAAGTGATTTTCGCGTCGAATCTTATTGATATATGAATATAAAAGCCGGATAATCATGCTTCCGGCTTTCTTTTTGCCTATAACTACTGAAATAATTGATTCTTTTTGTTTCTTATCTAATGCTTTTTATTTATATTTGTACAGATCAAAAAGAAACAAACAATAAATACAGACGAAAGCTACATGGAAGTAAAGGCAGAAATACTATTGGTTGACGATCATGCCCTGGTTCTTGAAGGAATGCGGCGTATGTTAGAGTCGGTTCCTGATGTGAGAGTTGCCGATGCGGTGACTTCGGGGACAAAAGCTGCCGAACTGATTGGAGAGCGAGATTATGACATCTATGTATTGGATGTGAATCTTCCTGATATATCAGGATTCGATTTGGTTGCTATGATTCGTGAAATTAACGAAAGTGCACGTATTATTATTAGTACAATGCATGAGGAAATCTGGATTATCAATCGTTTGATTCGCCAGAAAGTGAATGCTGTGATCCTTAAATCATCCGAAGCCGTAGAGTTTGAAAATGCCGTGAAAAGCGTGCTTGAAGGAAACTCCTATACTTGTCCGCGGTTTCAATCCATTCGCCAAAAGCTAAGTCTGAGTCCTGCACAAATTCACTCGAAAGATATACCTACAAAGCGAGAGCTCGATGTACTGAAAGCTGTCGCAAGGGGGTGTAATACGCATGAAGTAGCTACAGAATTAAAGATCTCGGAAAATACTGTCGAAACTTTTCGTAAGAGACTGATTCAGAAATTTTGTGCAAAGAATGCCATTGATATGGTAGTGAAAGCTATGGCAAAAGGATGGATAGAACTCGAATAATTCTATTTATTTTGATTTGTCACGGTTTTCGGTGATGTTTTGCTGCATTTTTTTTGCTATCTTTGAAGTGTAATTGGAATTATTCTCTTTTTAAGTTTTATTGAGAACTTTAGGACAGTCAATATGTCGTGATGATATATGTCGATTCTATTAACTGGTTTTTTTATAACAAAAAGTGGGCTCATGAATTGCGATGATTCATGAGCCCTTCTATTTTAATAGGTTGAGAAGATCAGCCTTCGAGATTTTGGATTTCCACATCCTTTACTTTACGCAGCAGGTCGGAGGCGAAAATGAAGTTGTTCAACTGTTCATTAGTGGATGTGAAAATGTCATTTTTTGTACCTTCCCATTCTTTAGTGCCCTGATAAATATAGATAATCTTTTCACCGATTCCCATTACCGAGTTCATGTCGTGGGTGTTGATGATGGTAGTCATGTTGTATTCCTGTGTGATGTCATGAATCAGGTCGTCTATCACTAAAGAAGTTTTAGGGTCGAGTCCGGAGTTCGGTTCATCGCAAAAGAGATACTGCGGGTTCAGTGCAATGGCCCGTGCAATGGCTACACGCTTCTGCATACCTCCACTGATTTCGCCGGGAAATTTATCTTTAGCTTCCGTGAGGTTGACGCGGTCGAGGCAGAACATAGCCCGTTTGGTTTGTTCGCGCAGGGTGTCGGTGCCGAACATGTTGAGCGGAAACATAACATTATCCAAAACAGACATGGAGTCGAACAACGCCGCGCTTTGAAAAATCATTCCCATCTCGCGTCGCAGGTGTTTCTTTTCTTTTTTCCCCATAGCCAGGAAATTGCGTCCGTCATAGAGCACTTCTCCTTTTTCCGGTGTCAGCAATCCGACGATACATTTCATCAGTACAGTCTTTCCCGAACCGCTCTGTCCAATAATCAGGCTGGTTTTTCCATTTTCGAAAGTGGCATCGATATTATGCAATACCGTTTTGCCTTCGAATGATTTATAGAGTCCTTTTACTTCGATCATCCCATTAAAAGTTTAGTTAATACCAGGTCGGCAAACAAAATCAGTACGCTGCTGGAAACCACCGAATCGGTAGATGCCTTTCCCACTTCTATCGAACCGCCTTCTACGGTATAGCCGAAGAAAGAGGAGACGCTGGCAATGATAAAGGCAAAAAACAGGGATTTGATGATGCCGCACCACACAAACCATTCCACAAACATGTACTGAAGTCCGTACTCAAGGTCGGTAGCCGTCATGATGCCACCGAACCAGCAGGTGGCGAATGCTCCGATGATACCTGCAAAGATACTGAAAGTCACTAAAATAGGAATCATGGTGACCATTGCCGTAATTTTGGGTAATATCAGATAGTTGGCGGAGTTGACTCCCATGATTTCGAGTGCATCAATCTGCTGTGTCACGCGCATGGTGCCCAGTTCGGAAGCTATGTTCGATCCTACTTTACCGGCCAGGATCAGACACATGATGGAGGAGGAGAATTCAAGCAGAAGAATCTCCCGGGTGACATATCCCACCGTCCAGCGGGGCATCCATGGGCTTTCGATGTTTAATTTTATCTGGATGGTGATCACCGCTCCGATGAAGAATGAAATCAACAGCACGATGCCGATAGAGTTTACTCCCAGTTGCTCTATCTCTTTGATATATTGCCGGAAGAACATACGCATACGCTCGGGACGTGAAAAAGTCCGCCCCATAAGCATGATGTATCTGCCGACGGTTCTTAATGCTTTAATCATAACTCGTATATTTGTTTGCAAATGTACGTTTTTTCGGCTTATTTTTGCTACATTTGCCGCAAAATAACAAAGGATATGGAAGAAAGCAAGATGGTGCTTCGTACTGAAGACTTGGTGAAAAAGTACGGTAAGCGTACGGTGGTGAGCCATGTTTCCATCAATGTGAAGCAGGGCGAGATTGTTGGTTTGCTCGGGCCGAACGGTGCCGGGAAAACTACTTCGTTCTATATGACCGTAGGATTGATTACCCCGAATGAAGGCCGTATTTTCCTGGATGATCTTGAAATAACAAAATATCCTGTTTATAAACGTGCCCAGACCGGTATCGGATATTTGGCCCAGGAAGCTTCGGTTTTCCGGCAGATGACAGTGGAGGACAACATTGCTTCCGTGCTTGAAATGACTAATAAGCCTCTCGATTATCAGAAAGATAAGCTTGAGAGTCTGATAGCCGAGTTCCGTTTACAGAAAGTGCGTAAGAACAAGGGTACCCAGTTGTCCGGTGGCGAGCGTCGCCGTACGGAGATAGCACGTTGCCTGGCTATCGACCCCAAATTCATCATGCTCGATGAACCGTTTGCCGGTGTAGACCCGATTGCCGTAGAAGATATTCAGCAGATTGTCTGGAAATTGAAGGATAAGAATATAGGTATCCTGATAACGGACCATAATGTGCAGGAAACGTTGAGTATTACCGATCGCGCCTATCTGCTGTTCGAAGGAAAGATTCTGTTCCAAGGCACTCCCGAGGAGTTGGCAGAAAATAAAATTGTGCGTGAGAAATACCTGAGTAACAGTTTCGTGTTGCGTCGCAAAGACTTCCAACTGAAAGATTAATCAAGCGTTTCCGTTTTCCGTTCTGCCGGAGAATAGTCACCGGACATAGGATACATAAAAAAACCTTTTACCGGCTCTTTGGGTAAAAGGTTTCTTTTTAATTTCGTTTTTCTGTCGTTACTCTCTTGGTCTGGCTTCTTTAACCACCATGGTACGACCTTCGTATTCAGCTCCGTTCAATTCGGCGATAGCCTTTGCGCCGGCTGCATCGTCAGCGATTTCTACGAAACCGAAACCTTTTGATTTGCCTGTTTCGCGATCCATGATTACTTTACAAGAAGTTACTGTTCCGTAGTCTTCCATAACTTGTTGCAGATCTGCTTCCTTAACACGGTAGCTAAGGTTTCCAACATAAATGTTCATAGTGAAAATGATAAAAAATGAAATAAATGAAATAAAACTCTCCGGAAGATGATTTAATAATAAAAGGATTAAAGAAACAGAGAGTTTACAAAAGCGTCGTTGCGCCGGGAGTAAAAACCTTGTAATTGAAATCGAGAAACTAATCGATCATCTTTCCGCAGCAAAGAAACGCATAAAATCCGGAATTGCAATAACTTTTTCTCTTTTTTTGTATACGAAACCTATGAATTTTAACGGATTGGAGCTATTGGGGGATGAAATCGGAAAACATAAGTTGTAAAGAAGATACAGACTTTCCGGCGTTAGGGTGAAGGTGTCGGAAGTTTGATAGCATTTTGTCAAAATGACAATCGTATTCTCTCATATTTGTTTATTTCGGAGGACAATTCGTCAAAGTCAGAAAAAACGTCTTCCTGATGGTTTCGCTATTATCTTTTTGCTTGCCGGATGGTCGGTTTCGGGGCAGACTGAAAGAGAAACATGTCTTCTTGATCCATTATGTACTTTTTGGTGTCAAATGCTTGCTCTTACGATAGTCCGGTCTTGTCATTTTGCGGAGAGCAACCAGAGTGGAAAAAGAGACCGGAGGCTTCGTTTGCCGGAACAATATATGTAATCGGGGAAAACATTTAAAGAAATCCGGAAAAGAAGTAAGCGTTTCCTGAAAATGCTAACGTCTTTCGGGGCAAATGTACCCGTCTTTTTCTCTAAAAGAAGCTTGCTTTTCAGTGAAACGCAGGTTTTGTTCATCGAAAAGTTAGGCTTTGGAAGGCAAAAAGTGACTTTCCTGAGTTCTATTTCCTCCGGATGGAGCAGAAAAACGAAAAGCTGAGTCAGCGAAAAGAGGGATTTTTGCTCCTTTTGTCAGTATAATCTCCGATTGTTGCTATAATTGATATTTACGGCAGCGCTCCATAAACAATGATCCGGTCTCTGACCTCCTTATCCGCGTCCGGTCGTGTTGAACTTCACTGTTTTGCCGATCTTTATTCCGGGCCTTTCCGTCTGAATCTGTCTGTTTGTTTTCTTCTTTTTTGGTTAATAAAAAGTAAAACGGGTTCTTGGGGAAACGTATTAATGTCTTTTCTGCCGTATGTCCGGCTGCTTTCGCTCGGGATAGTGATTCTCTGCAAATGAAATAATTCTGCAATGTTTTTTGAAATTTGAAAGATTAGCACTAATTTTGCACCCTCGTTTGAGTATAGAATAAAGTATAAATCAAATAAATAATTGTCAGAATGAACGTTTCATTACAAAACATTGACAAAGTAAGCGCATTGCTTACCGTGAAGCTTGAAAAAGCTGACTACCAGCCTCAGGTAGACAAATCGTTGAAGAACATCCGTCAGAAAGCTCAGGTTCCGGGATTCCGTCCGGGCATGGTTCCTATGAGCTTGGTGAAGAAGATGTATGGTAAGTCAGTCATTGCCGACGAGGTGAACAAATTGCTTTCTGAGAAAGTATACGAATACATTAAGGAGAATAACGTAAACATCCTTGGCGAACCGATGCCTAACGAAGAAAAGCAGCCGGATATCGATTTCGATACAATGGAAGAATTTGAATTTGTATTCGATATCGCTTTAGCTCCGGAGTTCAAAGCTGAGGTTAGCAGCCAGGACAAGGTAGACTACTATACAATCGAGGTAACTGACGAAATGGTAGAAAACCAGATTAAAGCTTATACTCAACGTAACGGAAAATACGAACAGGTAGAGGCATACGAAGAAAACGATATGCTGAAAGGTCTGTTGGCCGAACTTGATGAAGAAGGCAACACGAAAGAAGGCGGTATTCAGGTAGAAGGTGCTGTAATGATGCCTTCGTACATGAAGAACGACGAGCAGAAGGCTATCTTCGCAAACGCTAAAGTAAACGACGTATTGGTATTCAATCCGGATGCTGCTTACGAAGGCAATGCTGTTGAAATCGCATCACTGCTGAAGATTGACAAAGAAGCTGCTGCCGAAGTAAAATCCAACTTCAGCTTCCAGGTAGAAGAAGTTACCCGTTTCGTAAACGGTGAACTGAATCAGGAACTCTTCGATCAGGTATTCGGCAAAGACGCAGTGAAGACAGAAGAAGAATTCCGTGCTAAAGTAAAAGAAAGCATCGCAGCTCAGTTTGTTGCCGACAGCGACTATAAATTCCTGATCGACGTTCGCAAGGTATTGACCGATAAAGTAGGCAAACTGGAATTCCCCGATGCGCTGCTGAAGCGTGTCATGTTGATGAACAACAAAGATAAAGGCGAAGAATTCGTAAACGAAAACTACGATAAGAGCATCGAAGAGCTGACATGGCACTTGATCAAGGAACAGTTGGTGAAAGAAAACGATATCAAGGTAGAGCAGGACGACGTGATCAACATGGCGAAAGAAGCTACCAAAGCTCAGTTTGCCCAGTACGGTATGCTGACTATACCCGATGATATCCTCGAAAACTACGCAAAAGAGATGCTGAAAAAGAAAGAAAGCATCGACGGTTTGGTGAACCGCGTAGTAGAAACCAAATTGGCCGCTGCACTGAAAGGCAAGGTTACATTGGAGAACAAAACCGTTTCAATGGAAGAATTCAATAAGATGTTTGAATAAGCTCTTCTTTTGAACAGGACATAAAGTCACAGAAACACAGAGTTTTTATAGAATTATAACTCTGTGTTTTTTTGTGTCTCTGTGTTCTTTTTTGTTTCTTTGCAGTTACATTATTAATAATAGAAAGGAACGTAAAACAATGGATGATTTTAGAAAATACGCAACCAAGCATTTAGGTATGAATGCAATGGTGCTGGACGATGTGATTAAATCGCAAGCCGGGTATTTGAATCCCTATATTTTGGAAGAAAGACAACTGAATGTCACTCAGCTCGACGTGTTCTCACGCCTGATGATGGACCGTATTATCTTCCTCGGTACACAGATTGACGACTATACAGCCAATACGCTGCAAGCACAGTTGCTGTATCTTGATTCGGTAGATCCGGGTAAAGATATCTCAATCTATATCAACTCTCCGGGCGGATCGGTTTATGCCGGACTGGGTATTTATGATACGATGCAGTTCATTTCGAGTGATGTGGCTACAATCTGTACCGGTATGGCAGCTTCTATGGCTTCCGTACTGTTGGTGGCCGGTGCCAAAGGCAAACGTTCGGCGCTGCCTCACTCACGTGTGATGATTCATCAGCCGATGGGTGGCGCGCAGGGACAAGCCTCGGATATTGAAATCACTGCCCGCGAGATACAAAAATTGAAGAAAGAACTTTATACCATTATTGCCGATCATTCGGGTACTTCTTTTGACAAGGTATGGGCCGATTCGGACCGTGATTACTGGATGACTGCCCAGGAAGCAAAAGAATATGGTATGATTGACGAAGTGTTGATTAAGAAATAAACATGGCTGAATCAAAGAATAATAAAAAAAGGTGTAGCTTTTGCGGCCGTTCGGAGAATGAAGTCGGATTCCTGATTACAGGGATGAACGGCTACATTTGCGACAGCTGTGCGACCCAGGCTTATGAGATTACTCAGGAAGCCATGGGAGCCGGCAAACAGAGCGCGGGAGCTACCCGACTCAACTTAAAGGAACTACCCAAACCGGTAGAAATAAAGAATTTCCTCGACCAGTACGTGATTGGCCAGGACGATGCCAAACGTTTTCTTGCCGTATCGGTATATAACCACTACAAACGTCTGTTGCAGAAAGATAGCGGTGATGATGTGGAGATTGAAAAATCGAACATCATTATGGTGGGCAGCACCGGAACCGGTAAAACCCTTTTGGCGCGTACCATAGCCAAACTGTTGCATGTACCCTTTACGATAGTGGATGCGACCGTGTTGACCGAAGCCGGTTATGTAGGCGAAGATATCGAGAGTATCCTCACCCGTCTGCTTCAGGTAGCCGATTACAATGTGCCCGAGGCAGAACAAGGCATTGTCTTCATCGACGAGATAGACAAGATTGCCCGTAAGGGAGACAACCCCTCCATCACGCGTGATGTCAGCGGTGAAGGCGTACAGCAGGGATTGCTTAAACTGCTCGAAGGTTCTGTGGTCAACGTTCCGCCTCAGGGAGGACGTAAGCATCCCGACCAGAAGATGATTCCCGTAAACACGAAAAACATCCTTTTTATCTGTGGAGGAGCGTTTGACGGCATCGAGAAAAAGATTGCCCAGCGTCTCAATACCCATGTCGTAGGATACAACGCTTCCCGTAAGACGGCTACTATCGACAAAAACAACATGATGCAATATATCGCACCGCAGGATTTGAAGTCATTCGGACTGATTCCGGAGATTATTGGCCGTTTGCCGGTTCTGACCTATCTGAATCCGCTCGACCGGAACGCGCTTCGTGCCATTTTGACCGAACCCAAGAATTCCATTATCAAACAATACATTAAATTGTTCGAGATGGATGGTGTACAGTTGACCTTCCAGCCCGAAGTCTTCGAATATATCGTCGACAAGGCAGTGGAGTATAAACTGGGTGCCCGCGGATTGCGCTCTATCGTGGAGACAATTATGATGGATGTCATGTTCGAGATTCCTTCTGAAAACCAGAAAGAATATGAAGTGACACTGGATTATGCGAAGCATCAGCTCGAAAAAGCAAATCTTGCGAGATTGCAAACTGCTTAAAATCAAAAGGTAAGGGCAATAATGGAGGTGAGTTCCGTTTTTTCTTGAAAAATATTAGTCTGATTATGCTTGATATTTAAGAAGTTGTTTATAACTTTGTTAGAGCGCTTTCCAAGCAAAGCGAGTGTTTTTAAGTTAAACCATGAACTGAATAAAACAACCTATATTAAGATGGCAGGGAAGATTAATTTGACAGACCAACTGAAAAAGTATTTCGGATTTGATAATTTCAAGGGGAACCAGGAGCCGATCATCCAGAATTTGCTTGATGGTAATGATACCTTTGTGCTGATGCCTACCGGCGGTGGAAAATCTCTGTGCTATCAGTTGCCTTCTTTATTAATGGAAGGTACGGCCATTGTGATTTCTCCGCTGATCGCGCTGATGAAGAATCAGGTAGATGCGATGCGCAACTTCAGTGAAGAAGACGGTGTGGCTCATTTCATTAACTCTTCTTTGAACAAGGGTGCGATTGATCAGGTGAGGTCTGACATTCTTGCCGGAAAAACAAAATTGCTATACGTTGCTCCCGAATCATTGACGAAGGAAGAGAACGTAGAGTTTCTGCGGTCAGTAAAGATTTCGTTCTATGCTGTCGACGAAGCGCATTGTATTTCCGAATGGGGACACGACTTCCGCCCGGAATATCGCAGGATACGTCCGATTATTAATGAAATAGGAAAAGCACCTCTTATTGCGCTGACCGCAACGGCCACGCCGAAGGTGCAGCACGATATTCAGAAGAACTTGGGAATGGTGGATGCACACGTCTTCAAGTCTTCGTTCAACCGTCCGAATCTGTATTACGAGGTACGTCCTAAAACTCAGAATGTAGATAAGGACATCATAAAGTTCATCAAGAACAATCCGGAAAAGTCGGGCATCATTTATTGCCTGAGCCGGAAGAAGGTAGAAGAGCTTGCTGAGATACTTCAAGCCAACGGGATCAATGCCCGTGCTTATCATGCAGGTATGGATTCGGCAACGCGAACGCAGAATCAGGACAATTTCCTGATGGAAAAGATCGACGTAATTGTAGCTACTATCGCATTTGGAATGGGAATTGATAAGCCTGATGTGCGATACGTCATCCACTATGATATACCAAAGAGCCTGGAGGGGTATTACCAGGAAACAGGCCGCGCCGGAAGAGACGGCGGAGAAGGCCAGTGCATTACCTTTTATACAAACAAAGACTTGCAGAAACTCGAGAAGTTCATGCAAGGCAAACCTGTGGCAGAACAAGAAATTGGCAAGCAGCTTCTGTTGGAAACTGCTGCGTATGCTGAATCTTCCGTTTGCCGCCGTAAGACATTACTACATTATTTCGGCGAAGAGTACACGGAAGAAAATTGTGGAAATTGTGACAACTGTTTAAACCCTAAAAAACAAGTGGAGGCTCAAGAATTATTGTGTGCTGTGATCGAAACAATCATAGCGGTAAAAGAAAATTTTAAGGCAGATTATATTATTGATGTCCTGCAGGGACGCGAAACGTCTGAAGTTCAGGCACACTTACATGAAGATCTGGAAGTGTTCGGATCAGGAATGGGAGAAGAAGACAAAACCTGGAATGCCGTGATTCGTCAGGCGTTGATAGCCGGTTATCTGAGTAAGGATGTAGAAAACTACGGTTTGCTGAAAGTGACCGATGCAGGAAAGAAATTCCTTAAACATCCCAAGTCATTCAAGATTACCGAGGACAATGACTTTGAAGAAGTGGAAGAAGAAACACCGGCAAGAGGTGGAGGTTCGTGTGCAGTCGATCCGGTTCTTTATTCTATGCTGAAAGATCTCCGGAAAAAGTTATCGAAGAAACTGGAAGTGCCTCCTTACGTGATTTTCCAGGATCCCTCTCTTGAAGCGATGGCTACTATCTATCCTGTGACGCTCGAAGAACTTCAGAATATCCCGGGCGTAGGTGCCGGAAAAGCCAAACGTTACGGCGAAGAATTCTGCAAGCTGATTAAGAGACACTGCGAAGAGAATGAGATTGAACGTCCGGAGGACTTACGGGTACGCACTGTTGCCAATAAGTCGAAGATGAAAGTGGCCATTATTCAGGCCATCGACCGTAAAGTAGCCCTGGATGATATTGCGCTTTCCAAAGGCATTGAGTTCAGTGAATTACTGGATGAAGTAGAAGCGATCGTTTATTCGGGTACTAAGCTGAATATCGACTACTTCCTGGATGAGATTATGGACGAAGACCACATGCTCGACATCTATGATTATTTCAAGGAGTCGACAACAGATAAGATTGACGATGCGCTTGAGGAGCTCGGCGACGAATTTACCGAAGAAGAAGTTCGTTTGGTTCGTATCAAGTTTATCTCTGAAATGGCTAATTAAAAAAAGCGAAAAAAATTGCGTGCACTTATGCAGTCTTGAATAAAAACTGTATATTTGCACGCAATAATTTTTAAACGCATAGCCCTATGTCATTTATTGCCGATAAGATTGTAATGGATGGATTAACTTATGACGACGTATTGTTGATCCCCGCTTATTCTGAAGTTTTACCACGCACTGTCGATCTCTCGACAAAGTTTTCAAAAAACATTGAGTTAAAGATTCCGTTTGTAACTGCCGCTATGGACACGGTTACCGAAGCCAAAATGGCGATTGCCATTGCGCGCGAAGGAGGAATTGGTGTGATCCATAAGAATATGTCCATTAAGGAGCAGGCTAAGCAAGTGGCTACAGTGAAGCGTGCCGAGAACGGTATGATCTACGATCCTGTCACTATTAAGCAAGGATCTACCGTACGCGATGCTCTTGCATTGATGGCCGAATATAAAATCGGTGGTATCCCGGTAGTGGATGACAATAGATATTTAGTTGGTATTGTAACGAATCGTGACCTTCGTTTCGAGCGTAATATGGATAAACGTATCGATGAGGTGATGACAAAAGACAATCTGGTTACTACCAATCAGTCTACCGACCTGGAAGCAGCTGCGCAAATTTTGCAGTACCATAAGATTGAGAAACTGCCGGTAGTCGATAAAGAAGGAAAACTGATAGGGCTGGTTACTTACAAAGATATTACAAAAGCCAAAGATAAACCTATGGCTTGCAAAGATTCGAAAGGCCGTCTGCGTGTAGCTGCCGGTGTAGGTGTGACTGCCGATACTTTCGACCGCATGCAGGCGTTGGTGGATGCCGGTGCGGATGCCATCGTGATCGATACGGCCCACGGACATTCAAAGGGAGTGATCGATACTTTGCGCGAAGCGAAAAAACGTTATCCCAATATTGATATTGTGGTTGGTAACATTGCTACGGGCGATGCAGCCAAGGCCTTGGTGGAAGCCGGAGCTGACGGTGTAAAAGTAGGTATCGGTCCGGGTTCCATTTGTACGACACGTGTGGTTGCCGGTGTAGGCGTGCCCCAACTTTCGGCTGTTTATGATGTTGCCAAAGCTCTGAAAGGTACAGGTATTCCTTTGATTGCCGATGGCGGACTTCGCTATTCGGGTGATGTGGTGAAAGCTCTGGCTGCCGGAGGATACTGTGTGATGATCGGTTCATTGGTTGCCGGTACAGAAGAAAGTCCGGGCGAGACGATTATATTTAATGGACGTAAGTTTAAGTCATACCGTGGTATGGGTTCGCTCGAAGCGATGGAGAATGGTTCGAAAGACCGCTATTTCCAGAGTGGCGAGATGGACGTGAAGAAATTGGTTCCGGAAGGCATTGCCGCTCGCGTGCCTTATAAAGGAACTTTATATGAAGTGATTTATCAATTGACCGGTGGTCTGCGTGCCGGGATGGGATATTGTGGTGCTCCTGACATCGAGAGATTACATGATGCCAAGTTTACTCGCATCACCAATGCCGGAGTAATGGAAAGCCATCCACACGATGTGACGATTACAAGCGAATCGCCTAATTACAGCCGTCCGGAATAACAGCCTGTTTATCGGGCGTTTGGCCGTTGCCGTCTGGTCGCTGTTTTCCACCACAGATTACACGGATTAACACAGAACTTTTAATCTTCAATATCAAAGAGATAAATTATCAATCTGTGTTAATCCGTGTCCTTTGTAGTGAACTCGATTTATTTTATTCCGATATGAATATCTCAACGTAGAATGGTATGAAGAAGATTCTGGTTGGTGCACTGACCTGTTTGTTTGGGTTTATTGCCGGCTATGCCCGGCAAGATCCTGTGTTGATGCGGATCGATGGGCAAGACATTTCCCGCTCGGAGTTTGAGTCTTTCTATCATCGGAATAAGCCTTCGGGAGTATCCGGGAAAGAAGCCTTGAAGGTTTGTGTTGATCTCTTTGTCGATAAGAAGTTGAAACTGCATGCGGCACAGAGAGCCGGGTTGGATACTCTCTCTGCCTTTCGTGCGGAGATGGACAACTACCATCGTTCATTATCTAAATCCTATCTTACAGATTCGTCCGCAGAGGAAGCCTGTGCCAGAAAACTTTACGATCAGATGAAGAGCCGCTCCATAGCCGGCGAGGTTCGGGTTATGCATATTTTCCGTTATCTTCCCCAGACGGCCCTGCCCCATCATTTGCGGGAGGCGCAGGCTTTAATGGATTCTCTTTACAATGTATTGAGGACAAATCCCGATACCGATTTCAAAACTTTGGTAAACCAATATTCTGATGATAAAGCAGAATCCTGGATCAGTTGGTTGCAGACACCACAGGAATTTGAGGAGGTCGCTTTCTCTTTGAAGGATGGCGAATATTCCCAGCCGTTTTTTACTCCTAAAGGACTTCATATCGTTAAAGTGACGGGCAGACGCGAACTCCCTCCATTTGAACAGATACGGGACAGGTTAATCCGTAAACTGTCCCATCGTCCGGGTGCGGATAAAGGGACCGAAATCCTGGTAAACAAACTGAAGGAGAGCTATCGGTATACTCCGGACAAAGTGGCGATGGAAGAGTTGCTTTTTCAAGGCAAGACCTCCCGTACTCTTTTTACACTGGACGGTAAAAACTTTACAGGGAAGGACTTTGAACGGTTTGCCGCTGCCCATCCCATGGGGATAAAGAGGCAGTTGGATGCTTTTGTGGTAAAATCAATTCTCGATTATGAGAACAGTCACCTTGAGCAGAAACATCCTGAGTTCCGCAGGACACTGCAAGAACATCGTGATCATTTGCTGTTGGCCGCTATTACCCGCCGGGAAACCCATCAGGTCAGCCTGGCAGATTCTGTTGCGCTGAAGAACTTCTTCAAGGAGCACCGGACCGATTACGACTGGGATTCGCCCCGTTACAGAGGGGCTGTGTTGCATGGAACACATAAAAAGACTCTGAAAAGTGCACGTAAATTCTTGAAGAAACTTCCCGAGGAAGAGTGGAAAGATGCCATCCGCCTGACGTTTAATACTCCTGCTTCGCCTGCCATTATCCGGATAGAGCAAGGAACTTTTGCCGAAGGTGACAATGTTTTTGTTGATAAGTTAGTGTTTAAAAAAGGAAATTTCGAACCATTAAAGTCCTATCCTTTTACCGTTGTTTTGGGTGAGAAAAAGAAAGGTCCGGAGTCCTACAAAGAGATTGTTTCCCGTTTGATCGAAGATTATCAGAATCATCTGGATGCACTTTGGACAGAACGTCTCAGAGCTTCCGCTAAGGTTGAAATTAACCAAGAGGTTTTAAAAACGGTTAATAATCACTGAAGCAACGAATTATTGTATTATCTTCGTACCTTAAATTAAGTATAATTCAGTTGACAATGCGAAAAACGGGCCTTCTGCTAATCTCTCTCCTTTTCTGTGTGTCGTGTGCCGACAAGCATGACCACAAAGGACAGACTCCTTTGGTAGAGGTCGATGGAAACTTTTTGTACAAAGAGGACCTTCAGGCCGTGTTCCCCGCCGGTTTGTCGAAAGATGACAGTCTTCTTTTCGCCGAGCACTACATTCGTAGCTGGGTTGAAGATGTTTTGTTGTTTAACCAGGCGCAAAGCAATATTCCCGACAACGGTGAGATCGATAAGTTGGTCGAGAATTACCGGAAAGCATTGATCATGCATACTTATCAACAAGAACTAATCAGCCAGAAATTGTCGGGCGAGATCCCCGAACAGGAAATAGCAGACTATTACGAAAAGAACAAAGAACTGTTTAAACTGGACCGTCCGTTGATGAAAGGTCTGTTTATCAAGGTTCCCCTTACCGCTCCCCAACTGGGAAATGTCCGTAAGTGGTATAAGACGGAAACTCAGGATGCCGTTGAGCATTTGGAGAAGTACAGTTTGCAGAATGCTGTGAAGTATGAGTATTTTTATGATAAATGGGTGCGGGTGGCCGATGTGCTGGATATGATCCCGTTGAAAGCGGAATCCCCGGAAGCCTATATGGATAAGAACCGCCATATCGAACTGAAAGATACGGCATTCTACTATTTTCTGAATATCAGCGATTTTCGTGTGGCAGGCGAACAGGAGCCTTACGAATTTGCCCAACCGAAAGTTAAAGATATGCTTGTCAATATCAAGCGGGTTGATTTTATGAAACAAGTAAAGGACGACTTGTACGAACGTGCAGTAAAAAGAAAGAAGATTATAAATTATTAAATACACAGAATGAAGAAGTTTGTGAACTTTAAATTTGTTGTTATGTTTGCCCTGGCACTGGTTGCTAACGTGGCATCCTATGCGCAGGACAATGTGATTGACGAAGTGGTTTGGGTCGTTGGTGACGAAGCTATCCTGAAGTCCGATGTGGAAGAAGCACGACTGGCCGCTTTGTATGAGGGGCGTAAGTTTGATGGTGATCCTTATTGTGTGATTCCCGAAGAGTTGGCCGTACAGAAACTTTATATGCACCAGGCTGTGCTCGATAGTATCGAAGTACCTGAATCGGAAGTGATACAGCGTGTCGACTACCAGATCAGTAATTATATTCAGGCTTTGGGTAGCAGAGAAAGAATGGAAGCGGAGTTTAATAAGACTTCTACGCAGATCCGCGAAGCCTTGCGCGAGAATGCCCGTGACGGATTGATTGTACAGAGGATGCAGCAGAAGCTGGTAGGTGATATCAAAGTGACTCCGGCGGAAGTACGCCGCTATTTTAAAGATCTTCCTCAGGACAGTATTCCTTATGTACCTACTCAGGTAGAAGTACAGATCATCACGCAGCAACCTAAAGTGCCCATTTCTGAAATAGAGGATGTGAAAAGGCGCTTGCGTGAATATACCGACCGTATCAATAAGGGCGAAAGTGATTTTTCTACGCTTGCCTTGTTGTATTCCGAGGACCGCGGTTCTGCCATCAAAGGTGGTGAAACCGGTTTTATGGGTAAAGGCCAGATGGTGCCCGAATACGCTAATGTCGCTTTCAACTTGCAGGACACCAAGAAGATATCTAAGATCGTAGAGTCCGAGTATGGTTTCCATATCATCCAGTTGATCGAGAAACGTGGCGATCGTATCAATACCCGTCATATCCTGTTGAAGCCCAAAGTATCGGATAAGGAATTGGATGAAGCCAATGCGCGCCTTGACTCCATAGCCAACGATATTCGTAGCGATAAGTTTACATTCGATCAGGCAGCCGCTGCTTTGTCTCAGGATAAAGACACACGCAACAATCACGGTCTGATGCAGAATCCGGTGAATCAGACTGCAAAATTCGAGATGCAGGATTTGCCGCAGGAGATAGCCAAGGTGGTAGATAAGATGAATATCGGTGAGATCTCCAAAGCCTTTACTATGGTCAACCCCAAAGATGGTAAGGAAGTTTGTGTCATCGTTAAGCTGAAGGCACGTATCAATGGACACAAGGCCACGATCACCGATGACTACCAGAACCTGAAAGAAATTGTGCTCGACAAACGTCGTGAAGAAGCGCTGCAAAAATGGATTGTTGAAAAGCAAAAGCATACCTACGTGCGTATTAATCCGGCATGGCAGCGTTGCGACTTTAAATATCCGGGCTGGATTAAAAAAGACTGATCCTGATTTGATATGTTTAGATTAGACAAAGAACATAAATTCCACAGCAGGCATAGATTTCTCTTAGCGGGTATTCTATGCCTGCTTGCCGTATGTTTTCTGGTGGCCCAGGACAAGAAACCGCAGCACGACAGGAAGCCACAACAGGAGAAGAAGGCTGAACCGGAAAAGCCAACGGGAAATAAAAAGACCCGTGTCGACTTGCTCCATGCCGATCAGGGACAAGCTGATAAACTGGCCCGCCCTGATGTACAGGTGTTGATTGGCTCGGTCAAGTTGCGTCACGACAGCATGTACATGTATTGTGACAGTGCCTTGATTTACGAAAAAACGAATTCATTCGAAGCATTCAGCAATGTGCGTATGGAGCAGGGAGATACTCTTTTCATCTATGGTGACTATTTGTTTTATGACGGCATGACTCAGATAGCGCAACTGCGCGAGAATGTGAAAATGATCAACCGGAATACTACCTTGTTGACAGATAGCCTGAATTATGACCGTTTGTACAATTTGGGTTACTATTTTGATGGGGGTACATTGATGGATGAAGAAAATGTGTTGACTTCCGACTGGGGCGAGTACAGCCCTGCCACTAAACTTTCTGTTTTCAACCATGATGTCAAGCTCGTGAACCCCCGTTTCGTGCTTACTTCCGATACCCTGAAGTATAGCACGGATACGAAGATTGCCACCATTCTGGGCCCTTCCAATATTGTAAGTGAGCAAAATCACATCTATTCCGAGCGAGGCATTTACAATACCGTTTCCGGACAAGCCGAACTGCTGGATCGCTCGGTTTTGACCAATGAAGGTAAGAAGTTGACCGGTGACAGCCTTTTCTATGACCGTAAAGCGGGTTATGGTGAGGCGTTCGATAATGTCCAGATGAACGACACTGTCAATAAGAACATGCTTACCGGTGATTATTGTTATTATGACGAGTTGAAGCAGAATGCTCTTGCCACCAAGCGAGCTGTTGCCGTGGATTATTCACGGGGTGACAGCCTCTTTATGCATGCCGATACGTTACTGATGAATAGTTATAATCTCGACACCGACTCCCTTTTCCGTGAGATGCGCGCTTTTCATAAGGTACGTATGTACAGCATTGATCTGCAAGGCGTTTGCGATTCATTGGTCTTTAATACGAAAGACTCTTGCCTCACCATGTATCGCGATCCTATTATTTGGAACGAAGGGCAACAACTGCTGGGAGAAGAGGTTAAGATATATATGAACGACAGTACGATTGATTGGGCTCATATCATCAATCAGGCGCTCACGGTGGAACAGAAAGACTCCATTCATTTTAATCAGATCTCAGGAAAAGAGATCAAAGCCTACTTTGCCGAGGGTGAGGCACGCAAAATAGATGTGATAGGGAATGTACTATTAATTTATTATCCCGAGGAAAAGGACAGTACGATGATTGGTATGAATACCTCTGAAACAAGTTTGCTTAATTTGTTTCTTAGAGATAGGAAAATGAAAAAAATGATTATGAGTCCTCAGTCTAATTGCGTGCTTTATCCAATGGATCAGATTCCGCCCGACAAAATGAAATTGCCCACCTTCAGTTGGTTTGATTACGTCCGTCCTTTGAATAAGGAAGACATTTTCAACTGGAGAGGGAAAAAGGCAGGTGAGGCTTTACGTAAAACAGAGCGCAAGGTCATCAGTGGTCCTAAACGTGAAATAATTAATATGAAATAGCTATGAGAATGTTCAATGTACGAAAGCCGCGTGGATTCAATCATCAATATATCTATGTGGACGAGCGGAAAGAAAAATTGACGAAAATGGAAGAAGATGCCAAGCGTGATTTGGGAATGTTACCCGAAAAAGAATTTTCTCCGGAAGATATTCGAGGAAAGTTCATCGAAGGCACCACACATCTGAAGCGTCGTAAGGAGAGTGGGCGTAAGCCTGCTCATTTGGGTGTCATTCTGGCTATCATTGCCCTGCTTATTTTTCTATGGCATTATTTGCAGACCGGTAGCTGGTCTTTCTAAGTCCTATAAATTAATCAGTCAAAGCTAAATCTATTATGAGCGATATCATTCATTTATTACCCGATTCGGTTGCCAATCAGATAGCTGCCGGAGAGGTGATACAACGTCCGGCATCTGTCATCAAAGAGTTAGTCGAGAATGCCATCGATGCTGAGGCACAAAATATTCATGTATTGGTTACCGATGCGGGTAAGACCTGTATACAGGTGATTGATGACGGTAAGGGAATGTCCGAAACCGATGCACGCCTCTCCTTCGAGCGGCATGCCACCTCAAAGATCCGCGAGGCATCCGATCTGTTTGCCCTTCGCACGATGGGTTTTCGTGGTGAAGCGCTGGCTTCCATTGCCGCCGTTGCTCAGGTTGAGCTGAAGACACGTCCCGAATCCGAAGAGTTAGGGACCAGGATTATCATTGCGGGCTCCAAAGTGGAGAGTCAGGAAGCAGTGTCTTGTCCCAAAGGAAGCAACTTTTCCATTAAGAACCTTTTTTTCAATATTCCTGCCCGGCGTAAGTTCCTGAAGGCCAACTCCACCGAGTTGAGTAATATTCTGGCCGAATTTGAACGTATTGCCCTGGTACATCCTGAGGTTGCTTTCTCATTGTATAGCAATGACTCCGAACTGTTCAATCTTCCCGCCTGCCATTTGCGGCAACGTATTCTTTCTATTTTTGGCAAGAAGCTCAATCAGCAATTGCTCAGTGTGGAAGTGAACACTACGATGGTGAAGGTTTCAGGCTATGTGGCCAAGCCCGAAACAGCTCGTAAGAAAGGTGCCCATCAGTATTTCTTTGTGAATGGCCGTTACATGCGCCATCCTTACTTTCATAAAGCGGTGATGGATGCTTACGAACAGTTGATCCCTGCAGGCGAACAGATTTCTTATTTCATCTATTTTGAAGTCGATCCTGCCAACATCGATGTCAATATCCATCCTACCAAAACAGAGATCAAATTTGAGAACGAACAGGCTATCTGGCAGATTCTTTCTGCTTCAGTAAAAGAGTCGTTGGGCAAGTTCAATGCCGTCCCTTCTATCGATTTCGATACGGAAGACATGCCTGATATCCCTGCATTTGAACAGAACTTGCCTCCTGCGCCGCCTAAGGTACATTTCAATTCCGATTTCAATCCGTTTAAGTCCTCCTCTTCTTCCGGTGGAGGCAATTACTCCCGTCCGAAAGTGGACTGGGAAGATTTGTACGGTGGTCTTGAGAAAGCCAGTAAGATGAATCAGCCTTTCGCCGAACCCGATCCCGAACCGGAAGAATTTGCGGTAATTGAAGAGGAAAGTATTGTTACAGCCGCTCCTGCAACTCTTTATGCCGGTGAGCCGGCCATAATGGAGAAGGGGACCCAGCACTTGCAGTTCAAGGGACGTTTCATTCTTACTTCTGTAAAGTCCGGATTGATGCTGATCGATCAGCACCGGGCCCATGTTCGGGTGCTCTTTGACCGTTATCGTGCCCAGATTCAGCAGAAGCAGGGATTCTCACAAGGCGTTCTCTTCCCCGAAATTCTGCAACTTCCGGCTTCTGAGGCAGCCGTATTGCAAGACATTATGGACGATTTATCTGCGGTAGGTTTCGATCTCAGCGATCTTGGTGGAGGCAGTTATGCCATTAACGGAGTACCTTCAGGCATCGACGGACTGAATCCGGTCGATTTGGTGCGCAGCATGTTGCATACCGCTATGGAGAAAGGCAACGATGTCAAAGAAGAAATTCAGGATATCCTTGCGTTGACCCTTGCCCGCGCGGCTGCCATTGTCTATGGGCAGGTGCTGAGTAATGAAGAGATGGTCAGTTTGGTCGATAATCTGTTTGCCTGTCCTTCGCCTAACTATACGCCGGATGGTCGTGTGGTGTTGACTACCATAAAAGAAGAAGAGATCGATAAACTTTTCCGGTGATCATCATTCTTCTGTACTTATCAGAGTAAGTATTACGTCGACTCCACTCTGTCTCACACGATCGACAGATTTTATCTGTTTATTACATCTCTTTCCTAATAGGTTAATAACCAGTAGAATACTCTATTAGTATCCTCCCTGTACGAGCAAATAAAGTTAACTCGTGCAGGAAGGATATTAACTACACGTACATATAAGAAATTAATAACCTCGTACCCCATTCATCACCTGAAAATCTTGTTAATAGTGCTGATAAACATATCCCTAAAAGAATGACATTCTACGGATGATTCGTATATTGCGATATACTTCTTGAACAGTATGCATTTTGCTTTAAACTAAAATCTATTTTATATGAAGATAAGATATAGTTTTATTTTCTATTTTTTTCTTCTACTTTCCTGTTCTTCTCCTAAAAGACAAGAAATTGTTTTTAATGAAGAAATAACTTCCTCTGAAGAAGTAGACTATCCGCTTACTATTGATCTGGAGGCCTGTATGCGTAACCAGTCATTAAGCATAAAATTGAGTTCCTTTGTGGAAGATGTTTTCTATATTCCTATAAAAAATCAAAGCGAAGATATCTATATACGCTATTTAAGTGGCTTGGAGTACGATGAACAAAGTTGCTTATTTATTCTGAATGATCCCTTTTATGCGTTTACAGTAGATACGTTAGGCCATTTTGTGAATCAGATCGGACGAATAGGGCAGGGTCCCGGAGAGTACAAACAGATTGCCAATATTAGTGTAAACAGCGAGGATAAGCTGATTTATATTAAGACAGTTTATAAACACAATGTAATTACGTATGATTACAATGGACATGTGATTCGTGAATCTTCTCCTATGGGTATCGATTTGTTTACCGAGACTGTTTTTTATTATGATCATGCTCTTTGGGGGATAGGGATACCATATACATCCCGTGCATTGCGAGTGAGAAAGGAAAAGCGTTTATTCTATGGATATGTACTTTTAGACAGCCTTTGTCGGCGTACTTCCTTGCAAACAGCTAACCCGATAGAACCGTATGGAGATTTGGAAGGACTTGAATCCGGTATTTCACAACCCGGTATAAGTATCTATAAGGATGTAGTTTTATTAACTCACAGTGGAGGTGCCCCCTCGGATACAGTTTATACTATCCGGAATAAGCAATTCGTTCCACGTTATTTCTTGAATTATGGCTCTCATCGTCCTGATATAAGTAAAATTTGGTCGCAAGGTGGTGGAAGTAGTTTTAATCATTCATATATTTCTATGAACCAGGCTTTTGAGACAGAACGTTTCTTTTTTATTGAAATTCGTTTCCAGGGGAAGTGTTACATTATTTGCTATGACAAGTATATAGGTAAGGGGTTTTCAATACCAATGACTATCTGTTTGAATGAAAGAGGGACTCCGTTAGCCCAAGGTTTTGAGAATGATATTGATGGGGGACTTCCTTTCTATCCACAATCTGTGAGTAGTAGCGGAACTTATTGGCTTGCATACGTGAATCCTTCCGATATGAAAGAGATTCTGACAGAAGAATATTTTGCTGCCCACCCTGATATTCTGAACAAAAAAAAGCAAGATGAGCTGAGAGCAATTGTAACAAATGCTGATGAAGAAGATAATCCCATATTAGTATTACTTAAATTGAGGAAATAAGATTGGTGATGAAAAAAACATTTTAAAGGTAGAATCATAGTTTGGGTCAATGAATGGACGCGAAGTTTTTCTGAATATGCAACTATGGTCCTACAGATGAATCCACGAACGATGACTGTAGATAGCTCCACTTCAGGAGCAGATGGGAATATTTCACTTTTTACATTTCCTGGAGAAGTCAGGACAATCTATTTGGGAATAGGAATCTATTATCCTGGTTTTACTCCTACCCAACGAGTAGGGGTGCGTGTAGATTATACCATGGAACCTAAAATTAATGATATAAAGAAAAAAATAGATACCACATATGAGGAGGCAATTATCATTGCGAAACAAGAAAAGTAGATTTCGTTGTATTGATGATTGGTACATTTATAACGTGAACATATTTATTACTTTTGAGTGATTCTTGTGAAAGTGAGAAATAGTTTAGTATTGTGTTTGTATCTTCTATAAATATAGGTGATAGATAGAATCTCTTATATATGGAAATAAGATATTCTTGATAATGCTGATTGGAAAGATTCCTGAATGTAAGCGTTATAATTGATTACTAATACTTCTGAAGAACCATTTGCTTTTTGGTAATCTTGTTAATAGTGCTAATAAACATATCCCTGAAAGAATGACATTCTACGAATAATTCGTATATTGCAGTATGCTTCTTGAACAGTATGCATTTTGCTTTAAACTAAGATCTATTTTATATGGAAACAAGACGTTCTTTTTATCCGTTTCTCTTTCTTTTTTCGGTTGCAATGTTTGCTTCCTGCTCTTCATCTGTATCTAAAGAGGGGGATATAATAGAAGATTCCACTTTTCGTTCTGTTGATTTGCACATGGTGGAGAAAGCAGAAGGGATAGTAATGTCTTTGGGTGATTTAGTGGAGACATACGATATTATTAAGTTGGAGAATAAGGATGAGGCACTTATTAAAACCTATTCATTTGGTATCTTTGTGACGGACAATTATATTTTGTTAAAGCCTGATGCTATATCCCCTGTTAAATTATTTACGCGTAAGGGAGAATATGTAGCAGACATTGGAGGCATAGGGCAGGGACCTGGAGAATATAAAACAATGTATTCATGGATGCTGGACGAAAAGCTAAGTCGTATTTATTTAGGTTCGGGGAATTCGAATAAAGTGCTTATTTATGATTTGAAGGGTAATTATTTACCTGAAGAGGTTATTCATTTTGAGGAAATAGTACATAAACCTTGGATTTGGGTTGATGATAATAAAAAGAACATAGCTGTAGTTGGTTTGCCATTTTCTGAGAATGAGAATTCGAACTTTGAAATTAGCAGCAATTTGTGTTGGGTTCAAAATTTGAAAGGTGATATCGTACATAAGGTTTCAGCGAAAAATTATGGTTTAAGTGGAGATTATAGTAATGATTTGGTTGTGGTTCGAAATGTGGATGCGTTTTCTTTCTCCATATTTGAAGATCCGGGGTTACGTACTCGTCCTGATACCTTGTATCATTATGATACTAAAAGGAATATAATAATACCTTGTTTTACATTAGATTATGTTGTTGCTGCAAATCGAAGAGTTGCGACTATTTTATATGAAACATCCCAAAGCTATTGGGCACGTGTTACATTATATCCTAATAATACTTCTTCAAGTGCTTCTCCTGTCCGTCTGACTACATTTAATGTTTGTGTTTCGAAAAAGGATGGCAGTGTAAGTCGCATTGATCGCTTTACTGATCCTCTTTTAGGTTTATCTTATCCTTATTTGGTAATGCAGAATGGTTATGTTTGTATTACTTTCGAACCTCTTGGACTGATGGATGCTTTAGATAAAGTCCTTGCCCAAACTGATTTAAAGCCTGAAATATGTAAGCGGGCCACCGATTTACGAAATAGTCTGCATGAAAATGATAATGACATTCTTATGATTGGGAAACTTAAATCCAACTATTAGTAATAACCTATAAATTATCGTCCTATGAAGTTAGATTATATCGCATTGTTTTTGGTATTGTTTTTTCTTGCTGCTTGTGGCAGCAAGCCTTCTTCTCCGGATATGGTGGATGATAACGCTTTATCGGCTGAGGAAACCTTTAAAGACATTGATCTTGCTAACAATCTGAAAGATTGTGGCAAGCCTTTACTGTTGAGTGACATCGTAAAAGATGTGGAGTATGTGAAGCTGGAAACGCAGGATAATATATTAGTCGGTGATATAAAGCAGCTAAAGCGGACGGAGAAGTTTGTCTTTATTTATTCAAGAAATCAGAACCATGTCATGATGTTTGATATTACCGGGAAGTTTATCCGTAAAATCGGTCGTGTAGGTCAGGGTCCTGGAGAGATAGCTAATATTGACTTTTTCACAGTCAGTGACAATTTGGTATTTATTTATCCGTTCAGCCGTAATGGCAGCCTGACAGTCTATGATATGCGGGATAACAGCTTCGTCAAGGAAATTCCTTTAAAATGGCCTATTTTTTTTAGTAGGGCCATCGATGTGATGGGAGATTGTTTGATTTATTATCCCGGTACTGTTTATTCGCCTGATAATAGCAAGACATTCATAAGCGCTTGTGTTGCGAATGGAGAAGGAGAGACATTGATGGAGCAAATCCCTTACTTATCTTCTGGTGATAAGAAAATATTACAATTGTCTTCTGATCCTTCTTGGCTCTATCGTGGAAGAAGTAACGTTTATTCGTTTATTAATGATACGATCTACGGCATTACTTGTGATTCTATTTTTCCCCGTTACCATCTTTTTCTTGGAAAATATAAATTGCCTTCCGGAAGATATGATCCTACTCATGATTATGGTTGGGGAGATTTTGTTCTGATGCAAAGTGTTTATGAAACTAAAGAGTTTCTTTTTTTTAAATTTTGGTTTGATAAAAAGTTGTGGTTCAGCCGATATGATAAAAAAACGGAGAGGATCGACTCTTGGGAGCAAACTCCTTTTAAAGCTCATCATTGGGTGATACTCGATGCACCGGGTATAACGAATGATATTGACGGCTCTCAATCGTTCAAAGACTTCTATAATGTAGGTGAAAACTGTTTTCACTTCGCAATCACTCCGGATAATTTGGATCAGATAAAGCGCAACGTCGCTGAAGCTAAGGTCAAGTTTCCTGAGAAACAGGCCGAACTGCTGGAGCTTCTTGATGAAATGGGCGAGGATGACAATCCGATTATTGCTTTCTATAAATTGAAAGACTGAAACGGAATATATTTTAGACGAAAGACCTGGTATAACGGTATGTAACCTGAGATTCTTTGAACGTAATCAGTAAGTATAATAATACTTGTAAAATTTAGGTTTATGGATAAAATCTATTTATGGCTTCTGCTTCTCATTTCATGGAGTTGCTCTCATACTAAAGAAAAGGTTTCTAATGACATGGATTCCTCTTTGTGTGTCATAGATGTTACTTGTGAATATCCTGTTGAGAAAGTGAATATACATGATGTTGCCGATGTAGAGTATGTTCCTTTAGAAACGACACGAAATTCACTGCTTGCGTCGGATTGTTCCGCTTTTCGGATTTCAGATGATTATATAACTGTCGCAAGTGGTGTTGATAATGGCAATATCTTTTTCTTTAATAGAAAAGGGAGGTACTTGTGGACTTTTAACCGGCGAGGAGGATCTGCTGAAGAGTACAGTTCTATAACCGCATGGGATGCCGATTTTGGCATGCAAGAAATATACATCTATGATTCGTTCAGGAAAAAGATATATATTTATTTTTTTGATGGACGGTATAAACGTAGCCATGCTTTGCCTATGAAGGATTGCACATTTATCGATCTGTATAATTATGATAAGGATTATCTGATAGGTTATAATCGGTTTTATGACTTTCGCAAAAAGAAAAAGGTGGATACGCATCCTTACTATCTGATCGATAAACAGAGCGGAGAGATGTCTTCCATCGGGATTGCTGTGGATAAACCTATCAGTGAGAAGGTGCATACAGAGATCGTCAAGTTTCCCGGAGGGGCTTATAAAGATCAGGTCCTCTTTCTCATAACCGCGCTGATAAAAAATGGCGATGCTTTCTTGATTGCCGACTATGCTTTGGATACTATTTACAGCTATCGTCATCACAAGCTGGTTCCTATCGCCGTGCAGACTCCTTCGGTATATGCGTCAGATCCACCGGTCATTGTCGCTTGTGAATTATACACCGATTCATACTTGTATTTTAGAATAATTCCGATGTATTATAATCCTTCTGCTCCCATGTCTCCTATGGCGGATGTTCCTGAGCTTGTGTTAAACAGGCATACAGGCAAGATTGCGGAATGGAAAATGTATGATTATAATTATTCCTCCGATATAGAAAGGCCTGTGCCGACTATGATACTTCAGTCTGCTGATAGAGAAAATTATGGTATAAGTATGTTTGGGGCGGAAAGGCTTATTGAACAATATCAAGCGGGCGGGTTGAAGGGGGAGCTGAAGGATATTGCATCCCGATTGAGTATAGATGACAATGATATATTAATGATATGTAAATATAAATAAGTGAAATCAATGCAAAGTTAGAGAATATGGTTTGGCCGTTATGATAAAGAAAGGCTAAAATCGATTCTTGAGAGATAAGGATTTTACACCTTGGAAGAAATTTCTTTTATAAAGATGCAGAATGTACTGTTTGGGGCGTTCATGTTTTGAAGGATTAGATTACGATGTTAATTAGTGATTTTTCATAAACGATATGAATTAATGATATGTATAAGTCTTTGAGTTGTATATTAGGTCTGTTTTGTATCTTTATTGCTTGCCAGAGCAGGAAGAACAATGATCAATCATCTGTTGCCAGTGATACGCAGTTCCACGTAGAGGCCTTTCGTGAAATCAATTTAGCTGATCATCTTTCCGACTGTGGTGAAGAGCTGTTGATGAGTCTGTTTATAGAGGATGTGGAATATATTAAACCTGAAACAACCGATCAGTCGTTGATAGGCTATATTTCTAAGATACAATTAACTCCTCACTTCCTTTTTGTAAAGAGTGATGGAGAGAATTCTTTAATAAAAATGTTTAGTAGAGATGGAGCTTATATTCGTTCACTCGGAAAGTTGGGACAAGGGCCGGGAGAAACCAATACAATACTTGGTTTTTCAGCTACGGATAGTCTTGTATATGTAAAAGCTGCTTATCGTAGTGGTTTTTTTGTATATCGGGTACATGATAATCAATTTATTCAAAAGATAGTTCCGTCCAAAGATTTTGAAGCATTGATGAGTGCATCTGCTGATTTTGATCTTTTGAATAATAACATTGTTTGTTATCCTGGTTTTATACCGGAAGGTCAACTCTTTCCTCAATATGTTTCTACTGTTTGTATTGTAGGAGCTGACGGTACTGTTGTGACAAATCAAAGCCCTTATCTCGGATCCAGTTTTTATGCGAATTGTCCTCAGTTTGTGATGATTGATAGACCACGGCATTGGTTTTATGATAATTCCTATAATGCTTATTCTGTAATTAACGATACAATCTATGGAGTAAGTCTGGACTCTATCTTTCCCCGTTATCATTTAAATCTGGGACGGTATAAGTTGCCTGTTTCCGAGTATCAAATAAGTCGGCAAAGCAGGCGAGAAAACTATATCTTAATGATGTCTATCGCAGAGACCAAAGACTTTTTGTTGCTTACTTATGTTTATGGAAAAAGGTGGTGGTATAGTTTCTTCAATAAGCAAACGGGAGGTGTGAAGAGTTGGAGTCAATCTTCTGATAAGATAGGTGGTTGGTTTGCATTAGGTACTCCCGGGATAACAAATGACATAGACGGTGGTGTTAATATAGGCGGATTCCGCTATATTGATAATCGACATGTTTATTCGATTATTGATGCAGTTCAGGCAGATAAATTGAAGACAACGATAAAAGATGCCAAAGTTAAACTCCCGAAGAAGAAAGCCGAATTAATGCGTCTTCTTGATGAAATGGGAGAAGATGACAATCCGATTATTGCCATTTACAAGTTAAAAAATTGAAGGGGAGCTATGATGGGCTGGTCTGGCAAAAGACTACTTAATTATGAGATAGCAGTAAATAGGCATGTATTGCGAATAGATACATCAGATTAAGCACCTTTCTTAGTTGTTAAATTGGCGAGTATCTCTTTTATGTCCTGTTTGCGAATTTATTAGAATATAGAGTTTTTTAAAATTCTATTGTATTAAGAATCAGTTAGTTTTCTCTATTTGTTTTGGGCGATTAGAAGGGCTGTTTTAACACACTGTTAAAGCAAGTCTTTTGATGATAAGGAACAGCTCTTTTAAATGCAAAAGACTTGTTCTTTGCATCCAAGAATAGAATGCTCTAAAAAATAGCATTAACAATGTTAATTGGGATGACAGTCTGGGACTATATGAAATCTGTTTATTTGATTATTACTGATGGCTGTTTTCTATTCTTTTCTGGAAAGCGTTTAAATATGCCTTATTGTGCTATTTTAACTTTTGGCTTTGCTTTTAATGATATGTATGATATTAATGACTTTTATTTGGTCGATAATTGTAATATATCTTTGAGAACGAAAATA
Source organism: Bacteroides fragilis (assembly GCF_019583405.1). Lineage (GTDB taxonomy): Bacteria > Bacteroidota > Bacteroidia > Bacteroidales > Bacteroidaceae > Bacteroides > Bacteroides fragilis_B. Next base: position 33,148 of record NZ_SZUU01000011.1, read on the forward strand.
TATACATTAGATTTTTGAATAACTATACTATTTTGTGTTAAAACATAGAATTAAATATTATCTTTACGAGTATTGAAAGGGTCTATTATGATATGAAACGATATAGAAGCGGAATCTGAAAAGCTAAAAGAGTAAGAGTAATTTTGTATTGTTTACTTATGAAAAACATAAAGAAAAGATATGTATTTATTCTGATATTGGTAGGTTTACTTGCTATTCCTATTTATAAATATGTTCGATGGTTAAATTTTTATTATAGGTTTAGCTCGGAAATAAATTTATATACTGATTCTATATTTAAAGAAAAAAAAAGAATAGATAGCTTTGTGCCAACAGTCTTTGATGCTAATGCCCGCTTGTTTTATTTGTGTAAAGTTTGGGGATTTATAAAGTATTACCGTGAAGATGCCCGTCTTTCTGTTAGTCAAATGGATAGCCTGTTACTTGCTAATATTTCCAGGGTGAAAAGGGCGGATTCTAAGGATAAATATTGTGCAATATTGGATAGTCTGATTGAATACCCAGCGATTTCTCAATCGAAAAATAAAAATCCATATCCTGATTTAAATGATTATGTCTTAATAAATAACGAATGGATGGATGATACTATATGTCTCGATTATAGAATTAAGAAAAAACTTGAAGCCATGTTTTATTCTCACTCCGGACGTAGAAATCGCTTTGTTTTTAATAAATCTATCGGTAACATTGCCCTAATTGATGAATTGGAATATGCCTCTTTCCCTAAAAGAGATATGCGTTTGGTTGGACTCTTTCAATATTGGAATTTGATAAACTATTTTTATGTTTATAAAAATAGTATTGAGGGTGACTGGGACCGAATCTTATATGAGTCTATACCACTTTTCGAAAAAGCGGATTTGCCCAAGAAATATCATTTGGAAATATATCGATTAACCAATCGGCTACGTGACACCCATGCTTCTTACCCGGCAACAATTGATGGACTTGTATTTGGCCCATATCGACCTAATTTCAGAATGAGTTTGATTAATGATACATTTGTAATCAATCAAATCCGGATTCCGGCTTACGATAAAGGTGCTTTTGAAATCGGTGATATTGTTTTGAAAGTTGACGGACGGGATATTCATCAGTTAGCTGATAGCCTAAAGGAATTTGTTTGTGGAGGAAACTATTGGCCTGACCAAATGTTTATTTGTAATGCTATTTTGTCTCAATATGATTCTGCTACTGTATTCACGTTGCTTAGAGATGGGGAGACTTTAAGAACTAAATCAGACAACTATTCTGCATACGATTTATTTCAAAAAGAAAGACTAATTGATAGGAATAATGAAAAGCTTCCATTGTATCATTGGGTAAATGATAGTATTGCATATTTGAATTTACGTTCCGCTTCTGTTGATAATATTTATGATAATTATGATGCCATTAAAACTGCATCTGCCATTATTCTAGATTTGAGATCTTATCCTTATACCGATATAATTTCGTCATTAACTAAAATGTTTGTTCCTCCCAACTCATTTTTTGCTTATTCAACATATTCGGATACTCGTTTTCCAGGTATGTTGAGGTATCACCGATCTTCTTCCAGCAAAATAGGTAGTGAGAACTATTATAAAGGTCGAATTATAATTTTAGTCAATGAATGGACACGAAGTTTCTCTGAATATTTAACGATGGCTTTACAAGTTAATCCGCGTTCAATAACGGTTGGCAATTCAACTTCGGGGTCTGATGGCAATGTTTCACTTTTTACATTTCCTGGAAAGGTGCTAACTGCTTATTCTGGGATAGGGATTTATTATCCGGATTTTTCTCCAACTCAACGAGTTGGAGTACGTATTGATTGCATTGCAGAACCTAGTATTCAAAGTATTAAAGATAGAATTGATGTTGCGTATGAAAGGGCTGTTATTATCGCAAAAGGTGGAACTAACTAGACTTTTGCAATTAAAACTTGATTTGAATAAAGATTTTGATATATTTTTTGAATTTCACCAACAGGAATTATTCGACTTATTGTTGATTTTTAAAAATATAATTGTATTTTTGAGGATGGGTTCATGGTGTTGATAGTGTTAAACCATTTGTTAGATTGCCTGCTTCTAATTTACGGGGGTCTGACATGTGATACTATTTAATTCTTATAAATTAGTATAAATGAAATCAAGTTATCTGTTTGTTGGGATATTTTTGGATTCATGCACAAATCTGCCGCAGGTCGGAGTGAAGGTGGAGAAGGAGGAAAAAGCTGTTCATGCAGATTCTATCTGAGAAATACTTTATACATTTTTTAATAGATTTATAATGAAAAACCTATATTTGATTTTAGTGCTTAGTGCGTTGGTGGCCTGTACCGGTAGTTCTCAAAAAGAGAAGCCGGCATGTGTAAATACTCCTGTCGAGCCGTTCACCGGATTGCCTGTTTTTGATTTGCAGGGGCAATACCCCAAGAAAGAAATCATTCTTCAGGATCTCGCCGATGTAAGATATGCCGTGCTGGAAACCGGCGACAGCTCATTGGTCGGTACCCGTCCCATCCTTATGACGGACAGCTTTCTTGTTACCGTAAACAAGAAAAGTGATGTTATCTTCTTTGACAAGTCAGGAAAATACCTTCATTCTTTTAACCATACAGGCATGAGCGGGGAAGAATATGGGGATATTGTCAGCGGTTATTGCATCGATGAAAAAGCCCGGGAGATATTCATCTATGACGGGTTACAAAGCAGGATTCAGGTGTATGGTTATGGCGGCGCATACAGGCGCACGCTTAAACTGCCGAAAAACCGCATGTTTGTTTTTTCGATATTTGAGTATGATGAAAATTTCCTGTTTGGCGAAGATTATCGCTTTGTCGACTCTCAGGATGAGAGGTATCCTGTCAATAAAACGCCTTATTACAAGATTTCCAAGAAAGACGGGAAATTAACGTCGGTTTCCATCACGGTCAAGGAGAGAATAAGGGATGGACTTTATACGGTAGGGGACGGTGAGTCTGGCGGCTATGTAGGTTTATTCATGTCTCCCGTAGCCCGTTTGGGTTCGGATATTCTGATTGCCGATTATTCTTTGGATACGGCATATGTATATCGTGATGACCATTTGATTCCATTGACTGTCCGGCGGAACCATACAAGCGAAAACAATATTCCGATTTTAGCGACGGTTGATGTGATGACCGGCCGTTATCTGCTTTGGTACACGATAGTAAAGGATATAGATGTGAAAAATAATCATGTGTCTGATCCGGTAACTTATTTGTATGACAGGTTTACTAATGAATATTGCCGGGTCGATCTGGTAAACAGGGATGTAGTGTCCGCTACCAATATTCCGGCATTCCAAATGCGATTGTCCGCCAATTATCATGTAGTGCCTGAAAACTATGCCATACAATGTTATCCGGCTGAGGAGCTCATCGAACTTAACGGGCAAGGAAAGTTGAAAGGAGAGTTGAAAGAGATTGCTTCAAAATTGAATGACGAAGATAATCCGGTGTTGCTTATCGCTAAGTTTAAGGAATAATATTTATAGTATAGCCCTTTGGCAGAACCACTGAAAAACTAATGCTTTTTCTTAAAAGATTTAATGTCTTTTTCGACATGAAATCACAAAGATTAGGTTTGCAGCCAATAAAGAACTACGAACGAGTGGTCAACCCTCGGAAGAAACGATTCCACATGTCATCCCGTATAAATAGCCATGGAAAAATTATTATTACTAAAATTGCCGATTATGAGGGGAATTATGTTAAAGAATCTGGTTTGTTAGAAGGTGATGAAATTATTGCTATAAATGAAATTCCTATTAAAATGATCTCTTTGGAAGAGGATGCGGAGCTAAGCCGGCAAGACACATTGATATACGATATTGTCCGTCAAGGTAAATCTTATAAAATACCGGTGGTGATTGATAGAAATGAGCTTCAAGGTGATTGAATGAAATAATAATATTAGAATTATTTTATATAATACCCTTCGTTGGGTATTGTTTCTATTGTAAGATACCCGTATGTTGTTAAATACTTACGAATACTTGAGATTAGATTATTGAGGCTACCGTCTATACCACCGTTACCATTGGGCCATAGTTCGTCCATTATTTGATTACGGCTTAGCACTCTTCCTTTATTTAAGTATAATAGCTTAAATAGGATAACTTCTTTGTTTGAGAACCTGGCGATTTTTGCTGTTTTGAAAAAAAAGTCTCGTGTGATTAAATTTAGTCTATACCCTTCTTTGGTCAGAAACCATTCTTGTGGATTTGGTAGTAGTTTGTTTATATAGGCTTCTAATTCATCAATATCGAGAGGTTTCTTGATATAATATTCTCCTCCTGCTTCTATGGCTCTTTTTATTTCAGATCCTTGTGTATGTGATGAAATGAATATCACCGGGACTTGTGGAAGTATCTTTTTAAGTTCAGGCAAAAAGTCGATGCTATTCTTATTGCCAATTTTCACATCTAATATTATAATATCAGGTGTCCATTCATTTATTAAACTCTTTATTTCTTTTAAAGAGTTCAAAGATTCTGCCTCATATCCATTTTGTTTCAGTATATAAGTATATGTTTGGGTTATAAGTCCATCGTCATCTACTAATAGAATTTTCTTTTTCATATATTAATTATTAATTGATTGGTAATTTGATTAGAAAAGTAGTTCCTTTCTGAGGATTATTCTTTAAACTGATGCTTCCATGGTGTGCTTCAATTATCTTTTTTACGTATGCTAAGCCAATTCCATAACCATCATTTTTCCGCGAATTCGGAGTTTGATAGAATTGATTGAATATTTTTTTATGCTCTTTTGCGGGTATTCCATATCCGTCATCACTAATGTCAATGTATAATTCGCTGAGTGATGCTGATAGAGTTATATCTATTTGAGTATTATTATCGGAGTATTTTAATGCATTTTCGATCAAATTGGTAAACACACTACTAATTCCAATTTCATCGACATAAATATTAGTTTCTTTTAGGTGATTGTTGACTTTGATATTGAATTGTTTGTTGATAAAGCACAATTTGATATCTTCGATAACCTTATAAATAATTTGGATTATATTTATTTCCTTTCTATTTATAACTATCTCTTGTTTCTGGCTTTTGGCCACTAATAGTAATGATTCAATAATATTTCCTAATCGCTTAATGCGTGCTTTTCCGCTTTTTAATAATTCTAGTTTATCTTTATTTTCTTCAACTTGTGCAAAGTAAAGCAATATAGCGTAAGTGGCATTTAAAGGTGACTTTAAATCGTGAATAACCCCATTAATGGCGGCAGCGCGTTTATATAATAAATTGTCTCTTCTTCTAATGATAATTAATTGGTATAGTAGACATGCTATAATAAGGATAGCCAATAGAAAAGAAATAATGAGTGCACTGGCCATTCGGTCTAATATTAAGTTGGGGGGTAAGTTTACCAATAGTTTTAGGCTCTGTAGTGATTTTGCTCCAATAGGTTGTATTGCGCTTAGGATATGGGTATTTTCTGCAAATTGTAAAGTGTCTCCTGAAAAGGAGATGCAGCGTCCTTCGTTATTGTAAAGTATGAATACATGTTGCGTTTGTAACTTCTGTTTTTTAAGTTCTTGTTCGTAAATTGAATCTAAATCGTTGATATTGATGAATTTTCCTTTTGTTATTAATACGGTTTGATAAATTTGGCTGAATATTTCGGCAAAGTTATTACCGACGTTTTGCTGAATTGCATCTGTTAGCTTAATGGTATCCCCTGTATATTCATGTAGCTTTTTTGTAGGAATTACTTTTTTAGGAGTAAATTCATACATTTGTTCTTTGGCTTTGGCAGAGGAACGCATTCCTAGTTCCAATTCTATAGCTAATTGGTATTTTGATAGCATTTGTTCGCTTACATCTTTGCGATATTGTGTGTACATATTCATAAGCCAAAATCCTTGTAATATTAGGATAGCCAAGGTGCCAATGGTTACGACGCAGATTACTATTTTTTGCTTCATCTTATATTTGCTTTTCTCATATTGTAAAGATAGTTTTTGCATTTGATTTTTATGGAAAGAATTATTGTAAACTTTAAGTAATTGTTTTTAAATTTATATTTATTAACATAATGGTTTGTTTTTCGTGAGATACGTGATGTAAATATGTCTGCTTTTTGTGACCTTTGAAAAAATCTTAAAAACAAATATTATGGATAAATTAACAACAGATGAAATGCAGGTTATTAAAGGTGGAGGAGTATGGGTTGAAATAAATGGTGAATGGATTTGGATTGCTAGTATAAAAGCTTCTGAAGAAGATCCCATAGATTCTCCTAAGTAACTCTATATAAATATGCAAAATCAGATATTTATATCTGGTCAAGGGTATTTACCTATAGAGGATCTTATTCAGGTAGGACGTAGAACGTCCTGCCTCGGACTTATTAACGGAAAAATGGGGATCGCCATTGCTCTTTTTCGCTATGCACGCCTTTCCGGCGAGTTGACATGTGGAGATGTTGGTTGTGAACTCCTTGATGAGATTTATGAACATCTTGATTCGTCTATACCTATTTCTTTTGGTAGTGGTTTATGGGGGATTGGTTGGGGGATTGAATATCTGATTCAAAATGGTTATATGGAAGGTGATGCTGATGAAGTCTTAAAGGATATAGATCAATGTGCTGCACGCTGTATACATGCCTATGGTATGTCGGGACTTTCATTAAATAACGGAATTGTAGGTTTAGGACGATATATTCTAATTAGGATTATTCCAACATTTTTGAAAGGTGATACGGTTTCAAGTGCTTTCCTGAAAGAGTATCTTATTTATTTGATTGATTGGTTGGAGGAAAGATTGGAATATACAAACGAATCTATTGATGATTTACTTGATTTTTTGTTTGACTTATACCCTACAGGTTTTTATCGGACAAAAGTATCAGTTCTAATCGAAAAATGTATGAATAGGTACAATCTATGAGTTATTTGGAGCAAATTACTATTGGAATTCCTGTGAGGATAGACAGTTGGGAGAGGAAGAGAAATCTTTTAGCCTTATTACACTATATATCCTCGTCTGGGATGAGGGTACATGTTTGGGATGCAGGAAGTGAAGAGTGTCAGTTCCCTGATGATATCTGTAGTAAAATTACTTATACTTATGAACGTGATGAAAATTTAGTTTATCACAAAACGAGGTATGTTAACTTATTATTAAGAGAAATTTCTACTCCTATAGTTGCTATTTGGGATGCTGATATTATATTTTCTTTGTCGCAGTTGGAGGTCTCAATACAAGCAATTATAGAACGAAAATATGTGATGAGTATACCATATAATGGAGTGGTAAAAATGCTTTCAAAAAAACAAAGTGAAGCATATATACTTTCTGGACAAAGGTATGATCATTTAGTTTCGCATGATGATATGTATGCTCGTTTGATGTGGCGTCCTTCCTGTGGGGGAGTTTTTGTTGTAGATCGTGAAAAGTATTTGAGATCTGGGGGAGATAATGAACGTTTTATCAGTTGGGGACCTGAAGATGCTGAGCGTATTCGAAGGATGGAAATATTGGGAGAATCTGTACATTGGACAAATGGAGGACCATTATACCACTTATGGCATCCTAGGGGAGAGAACTCCAGATATTCTATAGAAAAGTTAGCTTTTATTAATCGAATGGAATTTATAAAAGTCTGTAGCATGGGTCAGAATGAATTACGTGCATATGTTAAATCTTGGTAAAAATATAGTTGAGATGAATGGACAATTATTGAGACAAATAGCTAATTATCAGATACTACATAGTGCCTGTTGTAAGGATTTAGGGCTATTGCGTGGCAAAATAGGCATTTCACTTTTCTTTTTTCATTATGCTCATTTTTGTGGAGATTCGCTTTATAGTGACTATGCAAATGAACTGATTGGGGATGTGTATGATGATATTAGAATAGATACTCCATGGGGAATTCAAAATGGCTTATTAGGAATTGGATGGGGATTAGAGTATTTTATGCAGAAAGGATTTGTTGAATGCGATTCTAATGATATCTTAACAGAACTTGATAATAAAATAATTGAACGTGACTTACGACGTGTAAAAGACTATTCATTTGATACGGGGATAGAAGGGTTGGCGTGGTACGTGTTAATACGCTTATTGTCATCTGAGAGATATTTGCAGAAACCATTCGATAAGATGTATTTGGATGATTTAAGAGGTGTTTGTGAGAATGTTCCGAATAAAGTCTGCCATCCTGGAATTTCTTTATTGTTAGACTATTTAGTGGGTAAACAAATAGATGATTGGTATCTCGTTGTTCTGGGAAAGATAACGTCACAGAGAACTGACGGAGAGAAGAAAGAAGCCTTGTTGTGGGTTGAAGGATTAAAATACTTATTGCGATGAGGCATATATATTTGATAAATAGTGATAGCCGTGCGGCACAATATGGTATTGGGACATATATAATTCAAGTTATAAACTGTCTTAGCAGTATTGATTCTTTGCGTTTGACTGTAGTTAGTATGAACTCAGAGGATGGGATACTGACTGAAAAAAAAGATAATAATGTTCGTTATCTAACTTTTCCTAAAGTGTATGATTGGAGGAGTGAGAAAGAAATTCAACGATATTATAGAAGTGTTGCTTTCTTGTTGGCATTGTATGTTGATTCAAGTGAAGATAATGTATTTCATTTTAATTATTTACATCATGAACCATTGGTTGACTTGTTGAAGAAAATATATCCTACCAGCCAATTTGTGTTGACTTTACATTATTTGAACTGGTGCTTCACTTTGAAAGGGAATATAAAGAGGTTACAAACCGTTTTGGATAAAGCTGAGAACGATAGAACTGAGGAAGAAAAATACATATATGACGAATATAAGCAAGAAGTATCTCTTTACAGAAAAGTAGATAGAATAATATGCTTGGCTCAATATACTAAAATGTTGCTGAATGAATTTTATGGAATTGAAGAATGTAAACTAACGTTGATATACAACGGTTTAATTGATCAGGCTATCTTCTTGGGTGAAGTGGAGAGAATGCAAAGAAAAAGAGATTTATTTTTTGGAGAAGGGGAGAAATTAATTCTATTTGTAGGGCGTTTGGATGATATAAAAGGGATTGACTATTTGATAGAAGCCTTCGCAAAGGTGATAAAAAAGAGTTCGAACACTCGTTTGTTAATAGTGGGAGACGGGAATTATAGTAGGTATTTACAGATGTCTGCAGACATTTGGAGTAGGATTACTTTTATAGGGAAAATTAGTAAACAGAAATTATATGAATTTTATCAAATTGCAGATGTTGGAGTGATGCCGTCTTTTCATGAGCAATGCAGTTATGTAGCCATAGAAATGATGATGCATGGATTACCATTAATTATCACTAATACCACAGGATTGAGTGAAATGATTCATCATCAAAATGTAGAGTGCAGATTGATATTAAAGGAAGATCAAAATGAATTAAGGTTATCAGTTGAAGAACTTTCGAAATGTTTATTGAAAATGGTAACGGATGATTGTTGGGCGAGAGAGGTTGGTAAGTTAAATAGGTGTCGATATAAAGATGCTTTTTCATTAGAAAAAATGAGGATGGCATTTGAGTCTTTTTATAGTTAAGAATAAATTGATGTCTTTGATTTAGTTTTTTGAATACTATTATGTGGTGATCTTGTGAAGATTCAAAATAGAAATTAAAAAAGAATGTATATGAGAGAGTTGACTTATGTTTTACGCTTTATTTTTCCCATCACAATCTGGATGTTGGGGAAAAATAATTTGAGTTACTAAGGTATTTGTTTGGCTCTTTTTCTTCGTTCTAACAAATACCTGTAACGTTGGAAATCTATGTGATTTTTACGAAGAACATTAAATATTGATTTTAAAATGATTAAAGTATGAAATTAAGAAAACTGAAACTGAATGAAGCTTCAAAAGCTGAATTGAATGAGCGTGAGATGTGTCGTGTTTTGGGAGGTGGTACTCCTGGGTGCTGCCAATGTGGTTGCAATTATGAAGGTAAACCCGGTGGCTCTAGTACTAGTGCTAATGATAGTGCCAATAATGCTCATGGGTATACATCAGATGGTTCTCATCCATGTTGTTCTACTACTGACCCCAAACCGGAATTTCCGAAATTTCCGGATTTTCCTGTTATGCCTCAAGATGCTCTTTGTGGGGCGACTCAAGGACACTCGTGTGGTATATGAAAATAATTGATTGGGCGTTTATATTTGTTTGTATGAACAATTGAGCGTAGTCCTTTATTTTGTAATACTGCTGAAATTAACTTTCAGCAGTATTACTCTTGTGGAAAGCTAAATTAAAGAATATGAAGTTAATTATAGGCAATGGGCTGATAAAGTGTATTGTTTTTCTTTTTTTGCAAGCTACTGTTTTAGGTAGTTGTACGAAAATATCCAAAGGGAATAAAAGAGATGCAAGAACTTACTTTACAATTGATTCTTTAGATAGAAAGATAGTGCTTCCCGTGTTATTTAATGATAGCATTGTTTCAAATTTGGCATTTGATAGTGGGGCTTCTTTGGGAGCTTTTATTGTTGACTCTACTTTTTGTTCAGCTCACCCTTCTATCTTATCGAATTTGTCTCCTGACACTATTGCTCCATATGGGTGTGCATGGTCTGTATTACGTATGCCCGCATCTATGTATACAATTGTTCCGACTATAAAAGTAGGGAATTCCAATTTGATATATGATAAAATGTTAGTTTATAATTGGAGAGATTACATGGGAGGTACTCAATCAGATGGTTTGTTTAATATTCCACAAAATGATACTGTTAATATATGGGAGTTTAACTTTGAACATAATTATATGGCTATCCATTCATTTCAAGATTTTATTATGCCTAAGAATTGTATTCTGATTCCTTTTGTAAGAGGAAATGATAAAAGCTCACTTTTTTATGTTAATCTGCCTTTAAATATTAGATGTGCTGATGGAGACACACTGATGCTTACTCATACTTATCTTGTAGATACAGGTATGCCACAAGACATAGCTCTGATGGCTCAAGCTTCTGAATTGTCCTTTTTTTCTAAGAAAAAGAATGCCGTTTGGACGCAGGCACCATCTGGATATTATAGTCATCATAATGTAAATGCTACTTTGTTTGGTGGCATACAACTCGATTCCTTGCGGATTTATATATTTGATCAACCTAATCAAGTACCTTGTGATTATCTTATTGGTCTGAATTTACTTAAAAGATTTAATGTTTTTTTCGACATGAAATCACAAAGATTAGGTTTGCAGCCAATAAAGAACTACGAACGAGTGGTCAACCCTCGGAAGAAACGATTTCACATGTCATCCCGTATGAATAGCCATGGAAAAATTATTATTACTAAAATTGCCGATTATGAGGGGAATTATGTTAAAGAATCTGGTTTGTTAGAAGGTGATGAAATTATTGCTATAAATGAAATTCCTATTAAAATGATCTCTTTGGAAGAGGATGCGGAGCTAAGCCGGCAAGACACATTGATATACGATATTGTCCGTCAAGGTAAATCTTATAAGATACCGGTGGTTATTGATAAAAAAGAGGTTCAAGGTGATTGAATGAAATAATAATATTAGATAGGTAATGATATGAATGATAAAGCTAGTAGATACAATATTGAAATAGAATACTATAATGGAATCCTGCTCTATAATTCGCTTACTAACAGGATACTACCAATTAGTCTTAAGGATTATTCTATAATTGAGACTTTGATGGAACATTTGCCTACATTTCGACAGAAATTTCCTGAATTGTATTCTGCTTTTCAGAGGTCAGGATTTATTATAAGTCCAGATTTTGATGAGTTGGCGTATTTGAAATTACAAAATAAGCGATGTATATTTATGAATCGGGATTATCATCTTACAATAAATCCGACTTTAGATTGTAATTTAAAGTGCTGGTATTGTTCTGTTGCCTATGCTGGGGCAAAATATGATAGAGAACGAATGAGCGATGAAATAGTTGATAATTTGATTAAGCACATTAATTTATTAGTGACACAAAAAAAAGCAAATTCAATTTTATTGGATTGGTTTGGTGGAGAGCCCCTAATGTATTTTGATGAAGTAATCAAAAAGATATCAGATTCAGTATTCCCAATTTTATTACAGAATAATGTGAAATTTAGGCAACAAATTACTACTAATGCTACTTTATTGAGTGAAGATAGAATTCGATATATGAAGGACATGAACTTTGATTTCTTTCAGATATCTATTGATGGTAATGAGTGCCGCCAGAACCTGATTAAACGTTATTCTGATAAACATGGTACTTATAGAGATGTGGTTGACAATATTAATTTGCTTTCTGAGGTGATTCCAGATGTTTCAATTTGTTTGCGTGTTAATTATGATAAACAAACTTTGAAGAATATAAAAGATATAATAAATGATTTTACGGAAAAAAGTATAAAGTGCATTACTGTAGATTTTCAGAGAGTGTGGCAGATTTCATGTACAGAAGAAATGCGAAAGTTATTAGAGAAGGCAAAAGTTGAATTTGAGAAGGCTGGTTTTCGTTCGCGTTTTTGGGCATATAGGCCATTTAGATATAAGTGTTGTTATGCGGATAGTATCAATCATTATGTTGTCAATTACGATGGTAGAATTTTTAAATGTACAGCACGTGATTATGGGGAAGAACTAACTCTTGGCCATTTGTTAAAATCTGGAGAAATTGATTGGAACGATGGAATATTGAGTAAGATGTTTGTAAAGGCTACATTTGAGAATGAACGTTGTGAAAATTGTCGAGTTTTACCTTTGTGTATGGGACCATGTATACAAAAAAATTACGATGCACTTATAAATTGTAAACAGCTTACTTGTGTATATGATAACGTTGAATACAGTTTGTCTTCTTTTGTAATAGAAATGGCAAAACAAAGAAATTTAATATAATCGATGAAAAAAAAATATATTACAGTTGATGATATTAAGTATCAATTAGCTAACCTGCGTCAGCTGACTTTTGAAGTGACAGATGCTTGTAATCTGTGTTGTAAGTATTGTGCGTATGGTGAATTTTATAATGATTATGATAAGCGTGAAAATAGCACAATTAGTTTGCCCGCTTCTTTGAAATTAATTGATTATTTAGTTGATTTATGGGGTTCAGAATATAATACGTCAGCTAAACGTAACGTATATATCAGTTTCTATGGGGGAGAACCTTTATTAAATATGCCATTTATTGAATCGGTGGTGACGTATATTGAAAAACTGCATTGCCAATATCGCAATTTTACTTTTTCAATGACAACGAATGCTTTGTTGCTTGAACGTCATATGGATTTTTTGGTGGCACATGATTTCAATTTGCTTATCAGTTTGGATGGTGATGAATATGGCACTTCCTATAGAGTGAATAAGGTGGGTGATCCTGCATATCCCAATATTATCAGAAATATAGATGTTTTACGAAATAAATACCCTGAGTTCTTTGAAAGAAAAGTGAATTTTAATGCTGTATTGCATAATCGTAATTCGGTTACTTCTATTTATCACTTCTTTAAAACTCGTTACAATAAAGTACCCAGTATTGGAGAGTTGAATAATATGGGGATTCGACCGGATAAGGTAGAACTTTTCCAAAAAACGTATCGTAATTCACAAGAAAGTTTACACCAAGCAGAGAATTATGAAAAAATAGAGCAGGATATGTTTCTAAAATCAGCTACTTATCAGACTCTTACCAATTTTCTCCATCAGTATAGTGGGTTTGTTTTTCGAAGTTATGTTGATTTGCAATATGGTAAACCTAAAAAAACAATTCCTACCGGTACTTGTATCCCTTTTGGTAAAAGAATGTTTGTCACTGTTACTGGTAAGATTTTACCTTGCGAACGCATAGGACAACAATTTGCATTGGGAAAGGTAACGGCAGATAGCGGTGTTGAACTTGATTTAGAAGCAATTGCAGATAAGTATAATACTTATTATGCTAAAATGGAAAATCAATGTAGTAAATGTTACAAAGCAGAATCTTGTATACAATGTATTTTCAATCTTAATAACTTGGATACTTGTCCTGTTTGCTATGGATTTACTAGTAAACAAGCTTTTGAAATCTATAAAACAAAACAAATAGATTTTCTAAGAAAGCATCCGGAAGAATATTATCGAATTATGGAAAATGTGATGGTTGAATAAAATAAGGGTATAATATGTTTCAAGTAGATAAGAATTATTGGCTGGTAATTGCGCCTTATGTATATTGTTGTATAAAGGGTAAGAAGGCTCTATTATATAATACTAAGAATTGGGAGTATTTAGAGGTGGAAAATGAGAATGTAATAGGGCTATTACGACAGTTACATAAAAGAGATAATCTTGGTGCGGTGTTTTGTGAAGGGAAAATGTTGACAGAGCCATGTTACTCAAATTTTATATCTGATTTTGTGTCAAAGGAAATGGGAGGTGTTATAGATGTGGTATCTTTTCCCGATAAACCGATACAAATGATGCCTATTCTTAATTTACAATGTGATGTGGATAAATTACAGCAAATAGAAGATAGGGGTATAGGAGAAGATATTTTGTTTAATTTGTTAGAAATAAATGTTTTTCTTTATAATGTTTGTGATCATCATTGTTTATATTGCAGTAAATATTCACAGCAAAATTTGTGCTGTCGCGTAGCAGAAACAGAGACGTCTCAAGTTCTTGATATCTCTGCTTTGAAGTCTATTATAGCACAAATTCGATATGGAGTGGTAGGTCGGTTGAATTTATTTGGTGGAAATATTTGGAAGTATCCTAATTATAATGATATTCCTTTTTTATTATCAGGTTTTAAAGGTCAAATTCATATTTGGAGTCATTATGCTGATTTTGTGGGTAATAAAATCTTAGATTCAGATTTTTTTTATGATGTAATTGTTCCTTTTCCCATGGAAGAAGAATTACTGCGAAATTGTATCTTTTTATTAGGAGATTTACAAATAAAGATTCATTTTTATGTTACGCAAATAGATGAATATGCTAAGGCGGAGGAGATTGTACATAAATATGCTATTAATGACTATTCAATACATTCTACCTATGTAGGATGTAATTTGGATTATTTTGAAAAATATGTTTATATGGATAAAGGGGATATCCTGCAATCTCAATACTCAATGAGCCAAATTTTTGCTCATCAAAAAATGAATTCACATTTTTTCGGTTCGTTATCAATCTCTGTTAATGGAGACGTATATGCTAATTTGAATAGTTTAGTTTTGGGAAATATCTATAAAGATAGTTTGATTGATATTGTTAACAAAGAAATGCTTGATAATACAGCATGGCGGAAAATACGAAATGATTATCCTTGCTGTGACTGCATTTACCAATGGCTGTGTCCTTCGCCCTCTAATTATGAATTGGCTATTGGAAAACCGAACCTCTGTCATGTGAAACCATAAATGATGATAGCTTATGAATCGTACTTTCTGTTTTGTTCCGGTTCGCAAAGGGAGTAGAGGTATTCCCGGTAAGAACCTGCGTATGCTGGGAGACAAACCTCTGGTATGTTGGATTATCGATACCATCCTTGCTTCCGGCATAGCGGACGAGGTATGTGTAGCGACAAATTGTGATGAAATGGAGAGTCTGATACGAGGCCGTTACAAAGAAGTTGTACGGATATTCAGGCGCAGTGAGTGGAGTGCAAGGGATGAGGCTCCCAGTCTGGAAGTTGTACAGGAATTTTTCCATTTTTGTAAGCCGGACCGGAATGATGATTTTATTTTGTTACAGGCTACTTCTCCTTTTACGACTGCACAAGAACTAAGGGGGCTTGCAGAAGAGATGGGAAGGGGTGAGGCGGATTCCTATGTTGCCTGTTGCCGTTTGAAGAAGTTTCGTTGGAGTGATGAGGGGAGACCTTTGGACTATTCATTCGAAACCAAACCTCGCCGGCAGGAGTACAAAGGTTTTCTGATAGAGTCGGGAGCTTTCTATGCTTCTACGGTGGGGAGAATACTGGACTCCGGGCAGCTTCTTTCGGGAGTTGTGAAGGTGGTGGAGATCGGTCCCGCAGGGATGATAGATATCGATGAAGAAGCGGACTGGAGACAGGCTGAACATTATATTGAAACTGGGCTTTAATAAAAAAAGATATGGATAGACGGGATTATTATGTGGAGTATTATGAAGTACTGGATAGGGGGCTGTCTGACTACGTGAACCATTTGAGGGAAGAGAAAGAGTATTGGCTGAAAATGGGGAGGCATGATGTGGGCGTGCCTTTGATCAATTTACTATTCTGGCAGTTCACATGGCATAGAGAGGAGTACGACCGGTTACGTAAAGAAGGAAAGAGCTGTGGGGAAGCATTGGGTAGCGTAAAGGAGATACTGGCCGATAAGCAGGTGGAAGAATGGGAGCGACAGGAAGAGGAATACAAAATCTACGACCATGAATGGTATGAAGCACTGGCACCTTATGGCGGGCAGTTGGTGATTTATATTTATAATGCCCGTCAATTGGCTTATCTGACTCCGTTAATTGAACGTCTGGAAGAACCGGTGTTGCTCTTGTCGGAATATGAGATTCCGGATGAAACGGAGTTGCCGGACTTTGTAACAGCCATTACTCTTGAATTTACCAAAACAGTTCCATTGGTTAATCCATTCCTGAAAGAGTGGTTTCCCTTGATTTTTCAATATGCGAATACATTTGATATATTGATGAGGATCTTGCAACCTAAAGGATTGATTTTTCTGGAAGGCTGCCATTACCAGCAGTTATTGCTTGCCACCATAGGGCGTGATTATGGAATACCGACCTTGTGTATCCAGCAGGGATGGCCGTCATTGATGCACACTGCTTTCAGGAGGATGCCTTACCGGTACTATCTGATGTGGGGGGAAGGTTTCCGGACTTTGTGGGAGAAGCATAATCCTCTGCCGGACTTTGTCCCGACGGGCTATATGTATCAGGTGGAACCGCGTAATGAGACGAAAAAGGAGTGTGTTACTTTTTTCTTGCAGGGACCTTTTTTTCTGAGTGACAAAAGGTATCTTCAAGAGATGATCCGCCTGATAGGGACGGTAGCCGCGGAATTTCCCGTCCGGCGGTTTCTGGTGCGTGAACATCCTGAGTTCAGGATAGGTGAGGAGGTACGCATGGAATGGGAGCAGATTCCCAATATAGAAATGGTAACGGATGAAAAGCTGGCAGAGGTATTTGCCCGCACACGGGTAGGGGTGGCACACTATTCTTCTTCTTTGATGGAGGGAGTGGCGCACGGTGCTGTCCCGTTGGTGTACGATCCGACCGAGGGATCGCGGTATTCTCCGGATGTGGAAGCCGAGGAACTGGGGATGATAGCGAAAACGAAAGAGGAGTTGACCGGCGGTTTGTCCCGGATATTGGGGAATTATGAAGATTTTAAACAGAGGATAGAGAAGGAACAACCTCTGTGGTTTCAGGCAACAGGAGAAGAAACTCTCCGGAATATGGTAGGGTTTATTAAAGAAAAAATGCCTCCTGTTACGTTGAAGGAGATTTATGTGGTTGATACGGATACGTTGACACGCGAACGGCCCGTCGGGGTATCGGGGTTATTGCGCTGTAAGAATTGTGAGGATTTTTTGGAGATGTGCATTGATTCGTGTATCGACGGATTGGATGAGTTGATAGCTGTCTATCATGATTGTACGGATCGTACGCCGGAGATTCTCAGGCAGAAGGCGGCACAATATCCGGATAAAATCAGGGTCTTTGAGTATCAGCCGTCTGTATATCCGATCGATCTGGATGAGGAGGAGTTTGAGAAGGCAAAGCTGTTGCCGCCCGACTCTATCCATACGCTGGCAGGCTATTGCAACTATGCATTGTCGAAAGCAAGCTATCGGTACGCAGTGAAGATCGATGCCGATCAGGTTTATTTTACGGATCGGCTGAAACATATCTGTGATGCTTACCGTTCTGATAAAAAAGTGCGGTTCAACGTGGCGGAATGTATCTCTTACAACCTGTATCGGGCTTATCTGGACTCTTTCAACCGTATAGAGATGCGACCGTTCAGGTGGCTGGAACGAATTGCGTTGTGGACGCATGCGTTGTATGCTTCTTATCTGGAGAAGATGATCATCCGGTATAAAGTGCCTGTCTCGATGTCGGGCATTAACTTGTTCCGGAAAGACCGGGAGTGGATGGTAGGGTTGGGGCAGGAACATCCGGAGCCTGACTGCAAAGAGATACTCCCTCCGTTTAATGGCGTGCGTGATACTTTCTTTTTTGAGGTGTCTGCGGACCGGATATTCAGGTATATGACGGAAACGAAGCCGGATGGCCGTCATCGGGGACTGGAAGTGATGCGCTGTCCGAATGAAATATTGGATGCCGGCTTTTGTTGGTTTCATTTGCGTGCCCTGATGAAGGAGCATGAAGAGGGCTATCGGCAGTCTTACCGGAAACATCCGGAGCGGTTTATACCTTTGGGGACCTTTGTGAAGCTGTCGTACAGGAGTTTACAACAGAGATATAAACCTTTTGTTGCCGTACGTTGGGCGGAACCGGTATTCGCTTATTTCTTTATGGCGGGTAAAGGAAGGATTCCGTGGAAAAAGTTGAAAGAGATAGAATGAATAGTGGCAGATAAATGTGTTTCGCAGCTTGATAAAAGATAGATGGTGGATTTATTGATTCCCCAAAAATACACGAACTAAAATTGAGAGGGATATGAAGGAGGTAAAAAGACCGGTAGTTTCGGTGGTGGTTCCGGTCTATAATACGGAACTTTTTCTGGAGGAATGTCTGTACTCTTTGGAGAAGCAGACTTTGACGGATATTGAGATCATTCTGGTGAACGACGGATCGACGGATAATTCCGGAGAGTTGCTGCGGGAGTATGCGGGTAAGGATGCTCGTTGCGTTTATGTGGAACAGGCGAATCAAGGACTTTCTGCTGCACGGAATACCGGAATAGAACATGCATCCGGGCATTATCTGGCATTTCTGGATAGTGACGACTGGTTGGCGGAAGATGCTTTGCAGGTGCTTTGTGCTATAGCGATGAAGACCCGGACGGACATTGTCTCAGGAAATACATTGGCGGTACATCCGGATGGGCAGGTGCGAAGTTGGGAAAGAAGGAGCAGGGAGTTATTTGCAGCAGGAACCGTGGTGTCCGGAAGTACGTATTTCTCAAGAGTGATGGATTGCAGATGTTATGTCCCTATGGTGTACAACTATTTATATCGGAGAGATTTTATTGAGCAAAACGGTTTTCGCTTTGAGCCGGGGCTGATTCATGAGGATGAATTATGGACTCCGCAGGTGCTGACAACCGCTCAGAAAATGACGGTTGCCGATATTGATTTTTATTATTACCGGCAACGGGAAGGATCGATTATGACAGCGACAGCAGCGGGTAGGCGGATTGCTTCCATTCAATTGATTATTGAAAAATTACTGGAGTATAGCCGTAAACATTTGTTTGAGAAAAAACATAGAGAGGCAAAAGAAGCGCTCTATGTAAGGTTGCTGCAAATATATTCTACCGCCTGTACATTGCATCCGGACGGAACTTATACTACTTTGTACGATAGGGCGGGAGAAATGCTGCGTGTTTGTGAGGAACTCAGTCGGCAAGAGTCTCTTGGAAGATGGTATAGTGAGGAGATACTGAACAGGATGAAACTGTACTATGACCGGCTCCAGACGATGGAAGGATAAGGGGCTATGGCAGGGAACTGAATCACTTTATTGTATGTATGTTGGACATCGAAAATCGTAGTATATCATGAAAGATATTGCAATGCTAAACAAACCACCATTAGACTTCTTCGGATGTAATTTTTGTCTTGTAGAGAAGCAGCGTATGGCTTTTGTCCTTATCTCGAAATGTGGACTCACTTTTTTGGAGAATATAGCTATCTATGCGTCTATAGGTATGATTCCTGATACGGAAGATCAGACTCATTTTTATATCGCCCGGGTAAAACCCGAACGTTTTTTGGTACCGGTTTCTGAGATGTCCGGTTATGAAAGGGAGCATAAATCGTATTTGAAGGTAGCGGTTTGGAGGGATCCGGTGGAAAGATTGGTTTCTGCTTATAAATATTTTATACTTGAACGCACTTTTAACCGTTATATGTATATGTGTAATCTTTATCAGGATCATTCTTTTGAACGCTTTCTTTCGTTTGTTGAGTTTGAATTGGGGAAGACAAATCCGTTGTGGCAGGATGAACATATACGCAGGCAATCTGATTTTTATACTTCTGCTGATGTGGACTGTATCGTACCACTCAGTAAATTGAACCGTTTTTTAGCCGAAAGGGGGGTAGATATGCCCGAGGAAAAGGCAAATGCAACATCTGTCCGGTTTGAACTGAAGGATGAAAAACAGATAGCAAGGATAAAAGAACTTTATCGCCTCGATTATGAAATACCTGCCGGTTATTAAAAAAGAAATGTTATGGATGCACATATAGAACAGATCGCAAAATCGCTTTATTTCTCTCACAGACAAACTGACATGGGGTTGTTTTATGGAAAGATGGGACGTTGCCTTTTCTTTTTTGATTATTCACGTGTCACTGAATTGAGGGCGTTTGAGGAAATGGCCGGAGAATTGCTGGATGAAGTGGTGGAGAGTGTCCGCTTAGGGATGCCGGTCGGTTTGTCTTTCGGATGGGCTGGCATAGGTTGGGGGGTAGAATATCTTGTCCGGAGGGGATTTGTGGAAGATGTCGGCAATGAAGAACGGAATAAGATTGATAAGAAAGTGATGGAATATGATGTCAGGCGTTTGGATGACTACTCTTTAGTTACGGGACTGGAGGGCATTGCATGGTATGTCCTGCTTCGATTGTCTTCGGGGGATAAAAGTGTACGGATCAGAGAAGAAACCTATTTGTTTGATTTGAGCAATGCTTGCGAAAGAGTTTTAAAGAAAAGGCAGTATAAGGGCATGCTTTTGCTGCTGGATTTTCTGAACGGGAAACAGATAAATTATCCTTTCAGGGAATTTTTTTCACAAATTCCGGGGGAAGCGCATTATATTCCGGATATGTGATGTATTTTTGTGACGTAGACTAATATTATGAATAAATGAAGTTAAGCTCTTTTCCTCACTATCTCCAGTTGGACGCTATGGATTGCGGCCCTTCCTGCCTTCGCATGATTGCGAAGTACTATGGTAAGAGTTATTCTCTGCAAACCCTCCGTGCACGTTCTTTTATTACCCGTGAAGGAGTTTCCATGCTGGGCATCAGTGACGCGGCGGAATCCATCGGTTTCCGTACTTCGGGGGTGCGCATCTCTTTGGAGCAACTGAAGAAGGATGTACCGTTACCTTGCATTCTGCATTGGAACCAGAATCACTTTGTGGTCTGTTATGATATAAAGAAGAAGCGCAGTGGCTACCGTTTCTATATCGCCGACCCCGCCCGTCAGTTGATTTCGTACAGTGAAGAGGAATTTAAAAAGTGCTGGTTGTCTACCAAGGTGAACGGAGAGGAGAAAGGGGCTGCACTTGCGCTTGAACCGGGTCCGGAATTCCAAGGGCAGGGGGACGAAGAAGAATCCGGCAGTCGCAGCCTTCGTTTTTTTCTTAAGTATTTGTCGCCTTACCGTAAACAGTTGATACAGCTCGTTCTGGGAATGCTGACAGCGAGCTTGCTGCAACTTATCTTCCCATTTCTGACACAGTCGTTGGTGGATGTGGGTATCCGTGACGGTAACCTGAACTTTATCACTCTGATCCTGATCGCACAGCTGGTAATCTCCGTTTCGCAACTTTCGGTTGAGTTTATCCGTAGCTGGATCATGCTTCACATGAACACACGTATCAACATCTCGCTGATCTCTGACTTCCTGGCAAAGTTGATGAAACTACCGCTCCATTATTTCGATACGAAGATGATCGGTGACATTATGCAGCGTATCGGTGACCACGGACGCATCGAGAGCTTTCTGACAGGCTCGTCCATCAGTACGCTTTTCTCTTTCGTAAACTTCTTTATTTTTGCTTTTGTATTGGCTTATTATAATCTGGGTATTCTTGCCATCTTTCTGGTAGGCAATTCACTCTATATCTGCTGGATTCTTGTGTTCATGAAGTACCGGCGTGAACTGGATATCCGGCGTTTTGCCCAGGCGGCGGGCGAACAGAGCAGTTTGATTCAGCTGGTGACTGCCATGCAGGAAATCAAGCTGAATAACTGCGAGAAGCAAAAGCGCTGGCAGTGGGAACGCATTCAGGTGAAGCTTTTCAAGATCAGCGTGAAGGGACTGGCATTGGGACAGGTTCAGCAAGTGGGTTCTGTCTTTTTTAATCAGACAACGAATATCGTAATTTCCTTTATTGCTGCCAAATCGGTTGTGGAAGGGGATATGACTCTGGGTATGATGATGTCTTTGACGTATATCATCGGTCAGCTGAGTGGCCCCATCGGCTCTTTTATCGGCTTTGCCCAACAACTTCAGGATGCAAAGATCAGTCTGGAACGCTTGAACGAGATTCACGGTCAGAAAGATGAAGAACAGGATATCACTTCAAAACTGACGGTTCTTCCGGATCGGCGTGATATTCGTATTGAAAATCTGTCGTTTAGCTATGACGGGGCGGACCGTGACTATGTGCTGAAAGATGTGAATCTGGATATACCCGAACATAAAGTGACAGCGATCGTAGGGGCGAGTGGTAGTGGTAAGACTACACTGATTAAGTTGATGCTCGGTTTTTATACTCCGAATAAGGGGGATATCAAAATAGGTGAGACTCCTCTGGATGTGGTGAATCCGCATCTCTGGCGTGCGAAGAGTGGTTCGGTGATGCAGGATGGCTTTATTTTCTCTGATACGATTGCGAACAACATTGCTGTTGGTGAGGAGCAGGTGGATGTGGAACGTTTGCGCCATGCTGTGACGGTTGCCAATATCCGTGATTTTATCGATTCTCTTCCTTTGGGCTATAATACGAAGATCGGAATGGAAGGGAACGGCATCAGTCAGGGACAACGTCAACGTCTGCTGATAGCCCGTGCGGTTTATAAGAATCCGGAGTTCCTGTTTTTCGATGAGGCGACGAATGCACTGGATGCCAATAACGAGCGTGAGATTATGGAGCACCTCCATACATTCTATCGGGGTAAGACGGTCGTAGTGGTGGCGCATCGTTTGAGTACGGTTCGTGATGCGGATAAGATCGTAGTGCTGGATAAAGGTGCTGTGGCTGAAGAGGGCACTCACCGTGAACTGACGGAGAAGAAAGGATTGTATTATCAGTTGGTGAAGAATCAGCTGGAGTTAGGAAGTTAGGTATGGAAAAGGAGCACACACATAAAGAAATCGAGCTTCGCAGTGAAGAGGTACAGGAGGTGATGAACCGTGTTCCGGCGTGGATTCTGCGTAGTGGCATTACGGTATTGTTTATCATCGTAGTGGTGTTGGTGGCAGGCAGCTATTGGTTTAAATATCCGGATGTGATAACTGCGGAGGTGACGGTGAGTACACAGGAGCCTCCATCTTATGTAATGGCACGTTCGGCCGGTAGATTGGCGGACCTGTATGTACAGAACGGCCAGGAGGTGAAGCCGGATATGAATCTGGGTGTAATAGAGAATACGGCTCGTGCGGTGGATGTGTTTTCTTTGAAGGAGAAGATGCAGAAGTGGAAGCTGGAAGGATATACCCCGGAATCGGGGAAAAACCTTTTTCTGCTTTCGGAGACCGACCGCTGGCGGCTGGGTGAGATACAGTCGGCTTATGCAGGATTTGTGAGTACCCTCTCCGAGGTGGTTCGTATGAAGGAGTTGGGATATTATGCAAAGAAGTTGCAATCACAGAAAGAATTGCTGGCTACACAGAAGAAATATTATGATCAGGTTCGGAGGCAATATTTTCTGATAGAGAAAGAATATGCTTTAGCTCATGCCTCATATGCAAGAGATTCGATTCTTTATCATCGTAAGGCGATGATTATTACGGAGTTTGAACAGTCCGGCAGTCGCTACTTGCAAAGCCTTCAGTCAAAGGAATCGGCCCGTATGCAGTTGACTCAGGTAGATATGCAGATAGAGCAATCGGAAGAGACATTGCTTGATCTGGAAAAACAGGCGTTTGAAGAACAGCAGACACAGGAGGTAAATCTGAGAAATGCTACGGATCAGTTGTTGGGGCAGCTTGCGGCGTGGGAACAACATTATCTGCTTCGAAGTCCGGTCGGAGGAAAAGTTACTTTCCTGAATGTGTGGAGCGTGAATCAGTATGTGGAGTCGGGGGCTACCGTTTTTGTGGTTGCCCCGAAAGAGGAATCCTTGCCTGTAGGGACGGCATTGCTGCCCTTACAGGGATCGGGTAAAGTAAAGGCCGGACAGCGTGTGAATTTGCGTCTGAATAATTATCCGGACCAGGAGTTTGGTTATGTAAGGGGGGAGGTGAGAAGTGTTTCGCCTCTGCCGACGGCGGAAGGCATGTATGTGGTCGATATTGCTTTGCCGGATGGGCTGACAACCAATTATGGAAAGATACTGCCCTTGACTCGTGAGATGAAGGGAAGTGCGGAAATTATCACGGACGATCTTCGTCTGCTGGAAAGATTGATTATGCCGTTACGAAAAATTTTCATGGAACAAAAATAGGTTAAAGTGGCTTTGGAGCTATATATAATAAGGTGTATCTTTGAATCTTTGTAGAAAATGCTTCGGAAATTTTCATTTATCCAAAACCTTTTAGTTTCGTTGGTGTTATTTAAATAGTTTCAATAATAAATAGGAAGATTTGTAATAACCACTTTAACTATTAAGGTATATGAAAAAGATTCTAATGCTGCTGGCTTTAGCCGGCGTTACATCTGTTGCTTCAGCGCAACAAACTACGATTACGGGATACGAAGTTATCCAGGTACAAGACAAATATCAAGTGATCACTAACCCTTTTTGGGATAATTGGTTCTTTTCTATCGGTGGTGGTGCCGAAGCCATGTTTGGTGACAATGACCATGCCGGAAAGTTCAGGGATCGTATCAGTCCGACATTGAATGTGGCTGTCGGTAAATGGTTTACTCCCGGGTTGGGATTGCGATTGCAGTACAGCGGCTTGCAAGGACGTGGCTTTGCCCATTCGGAAACAGCCGATTTCGTGAAGAGTGGTAAACTGGCCAATGGGTATTATAAACAGAAATTCAACTATATGAATCTTCACGGTGACGTGATGTTCAATTTGAATGCTCTGTTTGGCGGATACAACTCTCACCGTATATATGAAATTATCCCTTACTTGGGAGCCGGTTTTACTCATTCATACTCTAAACCTCATCGTGAGGCATTTGCTATGAACGCAGGTATTATTAACCGTTTCCGCGTATCGAGTGCGGTAGATATCAATATCGAAATCGGTGGTATGCTGGCTGAAGATAAGTTTGACGGAGAAATTGGTGGAAAACATGGGTATGATGGCGTTGCCAGCCTGACTGCAGGTCTGACTTACCGCTTCCCGGCCCGTGGATTTGCCCGTCCGATGCCACAGATTATCTCTGAAATAGAATTGGCCAATATGCGTCGCCAGATGAATGAAATGGCTGCTGCCAACCAGTCACTGCAACAGCAGTTGGTTGATGCACAGAATCAGCCGGTGGCAGAAGTTGCCGAACAGGTAGTCGTTACGGACGCTAATATTGCTCCACGTACTGTATTCTTCACAATAGGTTCTTCTGAACTGTCTCCGCGTGAAGAGATGAACTTGTCTTATCTGGCTGCTAAGATGAAAGAATTCCCGGATACACAATATACCGTATACGGATATGCTGACTCGGCAACCGGTACTCCTGCATTCAATAAGGAGTTGAGCCAGAAACGTGCTCAGGCTGTTGTCAATGCATTGATTAAGAAATACGGAGTAGACTCCAGCCGCTTGAAAGTTGATGCAGGAGGTGGTGTGGATAAATTCGGTAAACCTATTTACCTAAACCGCGTTGTATTAGTAGAGTCTGCTAAATAAATTCAGACTCAAACTACTTTAAAAGAAATCGCCCTGTTACCGGACTGGTAGCAGGGCATCTCTTATTTTACTAATGTATCTAATTTCTATTTATTGAATCGCTTAATTTGTTCGTTGATCAGCTCGGCATCATCGAAATAGTTTATTTTCATGGCTTTACGAACATCGGATAACGTATCGGCAGCGGCAGTTCTTGCCACTTCACAGCCTTTTCTCAACATTTCGTAGATGGCAGGAATGTCTTTCTCAAATTCTTTCCGGCGATTACGGATAGGTTCCAGTTCTTCTTGCATAATAGCGTTGAGGAAGCGTTTCACCTTTACATCTCCCAGGCCGCCGCGTTGATAATGAGCTTTCAGTTCATCGAGGCTCGGATAGTCGGGCAGATAACGTTCGAAATGTTCGGGACGGCAGAAGGCATCCAAATATGTAAATACGGTATTACCTTCGATTTTGCCCGGGTCTTGCACCCGTAAGTGATCGGGGTCGGTGAACATGCTCATTACTTTCTTCTGTACCTCGTCCGCTTCTTCGGAAAGGTAAATGCAGTTGCCTAACGATTTACTCATTTTGGCTTTTCCATCGGTACCCGGTAGGCGCAGGCAGGCTGCGTTGTCCGGTAGAAGGATTTCCGGCTCGACTAATGTTTCTCCATAGATATAATTGAAACGGCGGACAATTTCTCTGGCCTGCTCGATCATGGGCTCCTGATCTTCACCTACCGGTACGGTTGTGGCACGGAAGGCAGTGATATCGGCAGCTTGGCTGATGGGATAGGTAAAGAAGCCTACGGGAATGCTGGTTTCGAAGTTGCGCATCTGTATTTCCGTCTTCACGGTAGGGTTACGTTGCAGGCGTGATACAGTGACGAGGTCCATATAATAGAATGTCAGTTCACACAGTTCCGGAATCTGGGACTGGATGAAGATGGTCGACTTTTCCGGATCGAGTCCGCAAGCCAGATAATCGAGGGCTACTTCAATTACGTTTTGGCGTACTTTTTCGGGATTGTCAATGTTATCGGTCAATGCCTGTGCATCAGCGATGAAGATGAAAGTTTTGTCAAACAAGCCGGAGTTCTGTAGTTCGACTCTTCGTTTCAGTGAGCCTACGTAGTGTCCGATATGGAGTTTCCCGGTAGGACGGTCACCTGTCAATATGATTTTTTCTTTTCCCATTATTTTTATTTTTAATCGAAGGACAAAGATAGTCAGAATCAGCTGAAGTAACAAATAAAACGAATATTCTTACCAGATTCCTTTGTAATTATAGAAATAAGTCGTTACTTTGCACAAACTTTGAAACAACAATGAATCAACAGGAAATCAGAAGTAAGTATTATCTCCATTCGAGTGTATTTCACCCGGAATCGGTCTACTTCTTCTCTTTTCTCCAAAAACGATATTTAGTTCTTTGGTAATGCGTTAGTCCTTTTTTGAGGGCAACGCATTTTTTTTATGCGGACACTTAGAAATAACAACTTATAATGACAATAAAAGAAATGGAAAAGGAAATGAAAAAGGTCCTTGTTTTGGGTTCAGGCGCACTCAAAATCGGACAAGCCGGAGAGTTTGATTATTCCGGTTCACAGGCATTGAAGGCCTTGAAAGAAGAAGGTATCAATTCGGTATTGGTTAACCCGAACATCGCAACCATTCAGACTTCCGAGGGAATTGCTGATAAGGTGTATTTCCTTCCCGTGACTACTTATTTTGTAGAGGAAATTATCAAGAAAGAACGCCCCGACGGCATTTTGCTTGCGTTCGGCGGACAGACTGCCCTGAACTGCGGTGCAGAACTTTATACACAAGGTGTTCTGGATAAATATGGCGTGAAAGTATTGGGTACTTCGGTTGAGGCCATCATGTATACGGAAGACCGTGATCTGTTTGTGAAGAAACTCAACGAGATTAATATGAAAACTCCGGTCAGCCAGGCTGTAGAAAGCATGGAAGATGCTATTGCTGCTGCACGTCGCATTGGTTATCCGGTGATGGTTCGTTCGGCTTACGCGCTGGGAGGACTCGGAAGTGGTATTTGTGCCAATGAAGAGGAATTTCTCAAATTGGCTGAGAGTTCATTTGCTTTCTCTAAACAGATTCTGGTGGAAGAGTCGTTGAAAGGATGGAAAGAAATTGAGTTTGAGGTGATCCGTGATGCGAATGACCACTGTTTTACGGTAGCAAGCATGGAAAACTTTGATCCGCTGGGCATTCATACCGGCGAATCGATCGTGGTAGCTCCGACTTGCTCATTGGACGACAAAGAATTGAAAATGTTGCAGGAACTTTCAACTAAATGTATCCGCCATCTGGGTATTGTAGGTGAATGTAACATTCAGTATGCATTCAATTCGGATACGGATGATTATCGTGTGATTGAGGTGAATGCACGTTTGAGCCGTTCGTCGGCCTTGGCTTCGAAGGCAACCGGCTATCCGTTGGCATTTGTGGCTGCGAAAGTGGCATTGGGCTACACACTCGACCAGATTGGTGAGATGGGAACTCCGAATTCCGCTTATGTGGCTCCGCAACTCGATTACTATATTTGTAAAATTCCTCGTTGGGACTTGACTAAATTTGCCGGTGTATCCCGTGAGATCGGATCGAGCATGAAATCGGTTGGTGAGATTATGTCGATAGGCCGTTCGTTTGAAGAGATTATCCAGAAAGGTCTCCGCATGATCGGTCAAGGTATGCATGGGTTTGTCGGTAACGACGATGTGCATTTTGAGGATCTGGATAAGGAGCTTTCTCACCCGACGGATTTACGTGTTTTCGCTCTGGCTCAGGCCATGGAAGATGGCTATACGATAGAGCGTATCCATGAACTGACAAAGATTGACCCGTGGTTCTTGGGCAAACTGAAAAATATCGTTGACTATAAAGCGAAGTTGTCTGCTTATGATAAGGTAGAGGATATTCCTGCAGACGTATTGAGGGAAGCCAAAGTGCTGGGCTTCTCTGACTTCCAGATTGCGCGCTTTGTGTTGAATCCGGCAGGAAATATGGAGAAAGAGAACCTGATGGTACGTGCCCGTCGTAAAGAACTGGGTATCCTTCCGGCCGTGAAACGCATCAATACCATTGCTTCCGAACATCCGGAACTGACAAACTACCTTTATATGACTTATGCGGTTCAGGGATATGATGTGAACTATTATAAAAATGAAAAGTCAGTAGTTGTGTTAGGATCGGGCGCTTATCGCATTGGTAGCTCGGTTGAGTTTGACTGGTGCTCGGTAAATGCTGTGCAGACTGCCCGCAAGCTGGGATATAAATCGATTATGATTAATTATAATCCCGAAACGGTGTCTACTGACTATGATATGTGTGACCGTCTGTACTTTGATGAACTTTCGTTCGAACGTGTGCTCGATGTGATCGATCTGGAACAACCTCGCGGTGTGATCGTATCCGTAGGTGGACAGATTCCGAATAATCTTGCCATGAAACTGTATCGTCAGTCTGTTCCGGTATTGGGTACTTCTCCTGTTTCTATCGACCGGGCAGAAAACCGTAATAAGTTCTCTGCAATGCTTGATCAGTTGGGTATCGACCAGCCGGCATGGCAGGAGCTGACCAGCTTGGAAGATGTGAAAGGGTTTGTGGAGAAAGTAGGTTATCCGGTGCTGGTTCGTCCGTCTTATGTATTGTCGGGTGCTGCAATGAATGTTTGCTATGATGACGAGGAGTTGGAGAACTTCCTGAAGATGGCTGCTGAGGTATCGAAAGAGTATCCGGTAGTTGTTTCTCAGTTCCTTGAGAATACCAAGGAAATTGAATTCGACGCGGTGGCACAGAATGGAGAAGTGGTAGAATATGCTATCTCAGAACATATCGAGTTTGCCGGAGTGCACTCGGGTGACGCTACGCTGGTATTCCCGGCACAGAAAATCTATTTTGCAACAGCGCGCCGCATTAAGAAAATCAGCCGCCAGATTGCGAGAGAGCTTAATATTTCGGGACCGTTCAATATTCAATTCCTGGCTCGCAACAACGAAGTCAAAGTAATCGAATGTAACTTGCGTGCTTCACGCAGTTTCCCGTTTGTCTCGAAGGTGTTGAAACGTAACTTTATCGAAACAGCTACCCGCATTATGCTCGACGCTCCATACAGTCGTCCCGATAAGTCGGCATTTGATATCGACTGGATTGGAGTGAAAGCTTCTCAATTCTCTTTCTCACGTTTGCACAAAGCCGATCCGGTTTTAGGTGTAGATATGTCGTCTACCGGTGAGGTGGGCTGCATTGGTGACGACTTTTCTGAAGCATTGCTGAATGCGATGATTGCTACCGGTTTTAAAATTCCTGAGAAGGGAGTGATGTTCTCTTCAGGTGCAATGAAGTCGAAAGTCGATTTGTTGGAGGCAAGTCGCATGTTGTTCAACCAAGGGTATAAGATTTATGCAACAGCCGGTACTGCTGCTTTCCTGAATGCACATGGGGTAGATACTACTCCGGTTTACTGGCCGGATGAAAAACCGGGAGCTGAGAATAATGTGATGAAGATGATTGCCGACCATAAGTTCGACTTGATTGTGAATATTCCGAAGAATCATTCGAAACGTGAGTTAACAAATGGTTATCGCATCCGTCGTGGAGCGATCGATCACAATATTCCATTGATCACCAATGCTCGTCTGGCAAGTGCGTTTATCGAGGCATTCTGCGATCTGAAACTGGAAGATATTCAGATAAAGAGCTGGCAGGAATATAAATAATTCTGTTTGCAACAATTTAATAATAGGAGAGAGAGGGGAGAAACCGATAAACGGTTTTTCCCCTTTTTTATGATTATATACGATCATTTTCCCGCCTTTTTTTCCGCCTGTCTTATAATTAACTTATATTTGTAATCTACTTAATATTTGGTATCAGAAGAATGTTCGTCCTTTTTTTAATTTACATAATTCAGATTTTAATATGTTTGGAAAAAAGAAGAATGAAGATTATTCTGTAAAGACTGTGAAAGTCGGTGTTGATAAACTGACTACAATAGCATTGGGAACAATCGTGAAAGGAACGATCACGGTGGAAGGGGATTTACGTTTAGATGGAATAATAGAGGGAAATGTTTCTTGTAGAGGGAAAGTGGTGATTGGTCCTCAAGGAAGGATCAAAGGGAATGTGACGTGTACCGGTGCTGTGTTACACGGGATGTTGCAGGGAGATATTCAGGTGGCAGAAGATTTGATAATGAAATCGGGATGTACAATGAATGGTGATGTTTATACATGTAAACTTGAAATAGAATCGAAAGCCAGGTTTAATGGTACTTGTAATACTACTGAGAAAGATACACTTGTGACAAGTCAGGTTGTGAAGCCTGAGACTGTGGATACTGAGAAATGATTGAAGCGGTGTTTTGAGAAGAGCCGGCTCGGTCTATTCCAATTGTGGTTAAAAGTTTTTCGAAGGCTGCAAAGTTATCTAAAAAAAAGAGATAATTATGCAGTTGGTTTGTTATGGCACTACGCTTTTTGCGATTTGTTGAAATATCAGTCCGATATATGAAATGATAAGCAAAAGCATGCGATAATTTAATTTGTAATCTAAACAGACTTAAAATGAAAAAAGAACTTTTGACTCGATTTATGGAGAAGCGAATAGTCGAACTGAAAAAAGAACAACGCAATGGTACTGCCCATGTATATCAGAGTACTTTGAATCGACTGAAAAATTTTATGAATGGACGTGAAATCACCTTTAGCCAGTTGACTCCGGAATGGTTGGCTTTGTTTGAACAGAAACTATTGGCTGACCAGCTTAAGTGGAATACCATTTCTACTTACATGCGTATGTTGAGATCTGTATATAATCAAGCATTGGAGCGGGGTGTGGCAACTTACGTGCCACGTCTTTTCAATAAAGTACATACCGGTATTGATTGCCCGGTGAAAAGAGCTGTTTCGCCGGAAGTTATATGCAGACTGATGACGGACCGAAAACCGTTGCCTGGAAAATTGGCTTTCAGCCGTGATCTGTTTGTGCTTTTGTTCCTGCTTCGAGGGATGCCGTTTGTGGATCTTGCTTTCTTGCGCAGGTGTGATTTACAAGGAAATGTGATCACGTATCATCGGCGCAAGACCAGTCGTAAACTGACTGTGGTGGTGGGTAAGGAAGCCATGGAAATTATACAGAAATATATGTATGCAAATCCGGACTCACCTTATCTTTTCCCTATTATACAGAATCCTGGTAAAGATGAATATGGACAATATGCCCGAATGTTACGCCTTCAGAACTATCGGTTGACACAAGTGGCACACATATTGGGAATCAGAGACCGATTAAGTACTTATACCGCACGCCATACCTGGGCGACAACGGCCCTCCGACAGAATTATAATTCAAGCTTGATTTGTGACGCTATGGGGCATTCTTCGGTTAAAGTAACCGAAACCTATTTTCAACCCTACAGAGACGATGAGGTAAATCGGATGAATAGCTCTCTTATTACATATATTTTATCGAAGAAGAAAAAGGGAGTAGATAAAAATTTGAGAAGCTAATAGCTTGATTACTAATTGAAAAAATATCCGTTACTTCGTAGGTAACGGGAGATGATATCGGCGGCAAATTTAAATATATTTTTTGAATTACGCATAATAAAACAATTATTTTTGCAATAGATATTAAATAACTGAACATTTTTAGCGGGTTGCCTTTCGGAAAGGGCAACAAAAAATAATTCCATTTTTCAGGTTGAAAGATGGGAAAGGACTTTATTGTCGTTTTTAAGACCGTAAAGATTCATTTTAGTAAAAACAACTCCTTTAAAGACACTTCTTTATCTTGGAATTTGTGTAGTCCCGTTACCTACGAAGTAACGGGCAGGCCAAATGGATCAGAAATTAACATTCTGTCTGAATCAACAATTAAGTAGAAACTAAAGTGAATTGTTTATGAGAAAAAAATCTATGTTTTTATGGTCTTTGCTTGCTGCAATGACTATGAGTGCTTGTTCGGAGCACAATGAACTGCCTTCAGGAGAAGTTCCCGGGGGGAACTCGAAGGCTAACTTTATAGTTAAGTTGAACTTTGAAGGAACAAGTATGGAACAGGGCGGTAAAACGAGAGCCGCACAATCTACTGCAGTACCGGAAACTTCGTGGAGTAAAATCCGTCAGGTGCAGATTTTGCTGTATGACGCAAGCAATATCGTGCGGTTTTCAGATGTAGTTAATCCAACAGACGGGAATACTACTTTTACTTATACAGATGTGCCTGCTGGTACATATACGATGGTTGCTATAGCAAATGCGAAGAGTTCGGCGGATGCTATCAATACCTATTTGGATGGAGGCACAACTCCTGTAGAGTGGGGGATGTGGAACGTACGTCAGAAACAGGTACAGAACATGGTGATGAAGTATAAAACGGGTACATTCCCTGCTTTTTGTGCTACTGCCTTGGCTGGCAATACAGCCTATACGGAACCGGCCGAGATCTTTATGGGAGCTGTTTCGGGTGTAGTCATTTCTTCGGATGCTACTGCAACTCCATCTCCGATTGCTTTGAAACGTGAAGTCTCTTTGATGCGTGTCCGTCTGAACGTAAAGGATAAAGAAGGAAATACGAATAATGAGAATACCGCCAAAGGGGTTGACTTTACACAAGACGCTTCTATTATGATTTATCGCTTGCCGGATTATCTGAAAGTGATGGCAGGGAATGACGGAGGAGTAAGTGCTACCTCGACTGCTACTAATATATTGTCTATTTCGGATGGTGAAGTCTTTAAAACGGCTGAGCCCGGATCCGGTTATAACCCTGGAGGAACGATTTTAAACGGAAACTTCACGATGTGGAGAGATGTGGTTGTATTCCCCAATAATGGTGGACGCGTTAATGATTCTGCAACTACCGGTACGGCTGACAGACAGCGTCAGTATTTTATAGTGGTATCAGGACGTGGCAAAGCCGGACATATTTTGGGAGATGGTACTGCACTTCCCGGTGATGCTACCGTTTATTGGTCCGGAGTGGTTAAAGAGAATTTTGTACCGAATGTGATTCGTGAAGTAAATCTGACTTTACGTACCGGCGGAAGCACGATTGTACCTGTAACTCCTACGGAATATGGTGGTTTAGAAATCACTGTGAGTGCTCCTACACCTTGGGATAGCAATATTGTAAGTTCAGATATTATAATGTAAAAACTTTCTTTTTACTCCCCTCGGAATCATGGTCCGGGAGCAGAGAATAAGCAGAAACGCTTGCTGCTCCCGAGGGCCTCGGGGGTGATTAATGAAATAAACTATAGAACATGAGAAAAAACAGACTTCTCATAGTATTATTTACTGGTGTAGCAGTCTTACTTTCGCTTGCGTCGTGTACATATGATTATTTTGAAGATGAAACGAATTATCAGGTTTTTGTACCCGAGGTTCTGAACAAGACTGTCAGTGATTGTCGAGTGCTGGTCTATAACGATGCCGGAACATTGGTCGGCGCACGTTATGCAACCTCTCCATGGGATAAAGATCCGCGCATGGAGGCGGGCTTGTTTAGTTTTAGGTTAACTCCCGGCGAATATAAAGTATACTGTTATACCAATACGGACAGTCTTACGTTTGTGGACGGGCAACATCTGGATGCTTCTGCTTTTATTCTGAAAAGCAGTTCTACCGGACCGAACAGATATGTACAGCCTTCGGCTATATTATTCCAGAAGTTCTTACCCGCAATTGTACATCCAGGCATTTTACAGACCGATACCGCAGCACTGGAACGCTATACCGGACGTATAACGGTTCGGTTTAAGAAATTTCCCGGTGATGTATCGCATATAAAGAAGGTACAATTGCTTGCGGAAGGAGCACCTGTGATGCAATACCTCAAAAATGATACTCTGACCGGCCGATTGACTCCTGAGGATAAAATGTTTCATTTCGGAACATTACCCGTACAGGAGAAAGCCGATGTATTAGAGGTAGATCATCGTTTTATTCCTTCTGTGGAGAATGAACCGATGAGGTTGAATTATACATTTCTCGATGAAAATGGAGCAGTTGTCAACCATCTGCCCGTGGAAGTTACGGAAAGGGAGACAGGGTTGCCGTTACGGCTATTGCATGGTAAACGTATAATTATTGAGATCGAATCTTATACCGTTATTAAGATATCGGTTGTAGGATGGAACGAAGATATCGAGAGTGGAGATACGGACATGGAATGATACATATATACATATAAAAGAGAATTAGAATGAAATCAGTTATACGACATATTTTGAGTGTCGCCGTTTTATTTTGCTTAATCAGCGGAGTACAGGCACAAAGTGTCAAAGTGAATATTCCTTTTTGGCTGACCGGTTCGCCTAATGTCGGCTTTGAGTATACATTGACGAGGCAACTCACGGTGAACGGTGAAGTGCTATGGATGCCGTATTTATTCAAGAAACATGAAGAAGTGTTTCGGGCACTCCAGAGCAGTGTTGAATTGCGCTATTATGTGAATCCGCGTAACTTCTATACTAACGATTCGTGGGATGGATTTTACATAGGTCCTTATGCCATGTACGGTAACTTTAATATTGGTTTGTTGAAGCATAATGATCCGTTACAGAGTTATCGTCGTAAAGGCTGGGGAGTGTCAGGTGGTATCTCAACCGGATATAAATTTGCTTTCAACTCTCGTTGGGGGCTGGATCTGAATATTGGGCTGGGATATGCGCACCTCCAATATAATAAATATTATTTGGGCGGAGAGTATGTAAATTTCCCTTTGGAACGTAAGAAAACCAAGAGATGGATCGGTCCGACTAAGTTCGGTATAAATCTTACTTATAATATATTCCGCTAATGTTACTGATAAAAAGTTGCTGAAATGAGAAAGAAGAAGATACAGATTCTCCTGTCGGCTGCCGCATTCCTTTTTTTAATGGGAGGAACTATGCCTTCCGTTGCGCAGGAGCGGAAGATAGGGCGGATAGAACGGCGGGCAGACCGTAATTTTATCAGGCAAAAATTTGATAAAGCGATGGCCCAGTACGAAACGGCTATCAGGCGTGAAAAAGATGAGGCCGGTCAGGCTGCGCTTCATCTCAAAACAGCGCGTTTGTATTTCATGGTAAGGGAATATGGTCGTGCCTCGGAGCATTATGATAAAGCAATGGGCTTGCATCCGGATTTGCTCGGGGTAGATGATGTCTGTGATTATGTGGATGCTTTGCGTTTTCAGGGACAAGCCCGCAAAGCAGAAGCCATTTGCCTGGATAATGCCTATAAAGATATATATAGCCGCTATCAGCGCTATCAGAATACATTGGAGGCACTTGCCATGCGCCATTCGGTTCTGGAAGACCCCGGATTTTCGGCAAAACGCTTATCACTGAATACATCGAATGCTGAATTTTGGGTTGGAAATTATGGTGAGCAGCCGTTTTATGCCATTAGCTACAGTAAATTCAATGATCCGGGAAAGTTGTTCTTTCATCGTACCCACTATTATGCACTTGATGAATCCGGTGAACCCGGTACCGAGGTTCAGAAACCTCCGAGATATTATGGATATTTCCGGAAGATACCTGCTGACTTGCAGAATGGTCCGGTGACCTTTTCGCCGGATATGAAGTCGATGGTAGCTACGGTTATCGAGTATGATAAAGAGAAGACAACCGTAGAGATGGCAAACCGGAAGCTACGTCCTTTCCGTACAAAGTTGTTTTACTCTGTGCTAAAGAATAAGAAGAAACGATTTACGAAGTATGTTCCGGCTTTTCCGCAGGAGGAGATGTCTTCATATGCCCATCCTTACTTATTCAATGAAGGTAAATCATTGTTGTTCACTTCCGACATGCCGGGAGGATACGGAGGGTTCGACTTGTATGTTGTTCATTGGGATGACGAGGCCCGGACATGGGGAACCCCTGTAAATCTGGGACCGGATGTCAACACGGAAGGTGATGAGATCTTTCCTGTAATCTATAAAGGACGTCTCATCTTTTCGTCTAACGGGCTGCCGGGATTCGGTGGTTATGACCTGTTCAGTGCTTATTATGATAAGGATGGGGTAGTGCCGGGCAGTATCAGTCATTTTCCCCATCCGGTAAATTCCGTCTTCAACGATTATTATATGTGTCCGCTCGATTTGCGAACAGCTTATTTCGTATCCGATCGTGAGATGGCTTCAAGAGATGATATTTATTACCTCCGTACGGTAGAAGATTTAGGTACTCAGCAGGGGATGCCCTTTTACGGGATGAGTGAGGAGAATGCGATTTTGGGTGGCGCTTTGTTGTTGAACGGAGCTACGGAAACAGTTTCTCCGGAGTCTGTTGCATTGAAGCAATATGCACCTGAAGGTTTGCTGATGACTCTTTATTTTGATTTCGATTCGGATGAACTGACCGATGAATCTGTACGGAGGCTTGAGCAGTTTATCAATGAAATGGGTACCTACCAGTTTTCGGAACTGAGGTTCGATGGTTTTGCCGATGAGATAGGAAGTGACAGTTATAACTATTCATTGTCAGAACGAAGGGCAGAGAGTGTTGCAGAGTTCCTGCGCAATCATGGTTTAAATGTACGTTTCGGTATACAGGCCCATGGTAGGATAAAACTTTCTCCGGAAGAGGTGAAAGAGGAAATTGAGTATCATCGCTGGCCGGAGGAAGGTATCGACTGGATACAAGTGAACCGTCGGGCAAGGCGTGTCGAAATATATAATAAGAGGTAGAAATATAAAAAAGTAAACGATATATGAAGAAGACAAGAATTCATAGAGTGTGGATACTGTTCCTGCTGAGCGTCATAGCCTGTCTGCAGGTGAGAGCCCAATATATGCCGGTGGTTTTCGATAAGAAATATGGCGATAAGAACCAGATACAACTGGTATGCCCGTTGGCCGGTGACGAAGTGGCTATGGTAGGCAAAGAGGGACAGAAGTACAATCTGACCTGGATAGGAAGAGAAGGTGAGGTACTCTTTTCGTTACCGTTGGCCGGGTTTACTGCTGTTAATGAGCTGACAGAGTTGGAGGACAATCATATCCTGCTTGTCGGACAATCTGCTGTGATGAATACAAAAGGCAGAAAGGATAATGTGACGCTGAGCGGACGGGCGGTCATATTAGACCGTAGTGGTCATATTGTTACCAATATTTATGCGGGAGGACAAGGAAGCGAGCTTCTGAAAGGTGCCTTGCTACGAAGCGGATCATTGATACTTTCCGGTATGGAGCCGAAAGGAGGAAGCGGTCGGCAAGGTATTCTCTTGAAAGTAGATAAATCGGGTAGAGTGATTTATCAGTATAAGAACACCGGAAGTGGCTATTGTGACCAGTTTGAGGTGTTGGGCAACACGACTGAATATATCTGTGCGGCTTTCTCCGGAGACAGAGAAAAAGAACAGACGGTGGTGGTCCGGTTAGATGATAAAGGGAAACCTTATTATGTGACTGCCATTCCGGCTAAACGATTTATAGTGACAGGCCTGAACGCCAATATCAATGACGGTTCGGTGATTGTTACCGGTAATTCATCGACAGATGGAGGTATTATTTATAAGATTCGTCCGGAAGGTGATATTGTTTTTGCTAAAACACTGATACCTGCCAACCAGGGATTGGCAACGCTCAACCATCTACGGGTGGCCCGCAATGGTAATATATTAGTAGGAGGCAGTGGTAATAAAGGATATTACGCTTTATTGCGAAATGACGGAACAGCTTTGTACTCGGGTACCTCGAACGGAAGTGTGAGAGGTGTGGGTATGAACCGGACTACCGGCGAATCAGTGGTAACCACTTATGACGTCAACGCACGCAGAGGAACATTTGTCCGTATATTGCCGACAGGAAAAGCTGAGTTTGACCGAACGATTGATGGTAACTTTGATAAGATTAAGGTGACTAACAACGGTGAAGTGTTGCTGCTGTCTTCGGATGAGGGCCGGGTTTGTATGTATTCTGCTACGGGTGAGAAAGAGTTTGACCGTTATGTGACGGATAATAAACCTACCATTTACCGTCAGGCCTTGACTGCATCATCCGGGGAGTTACTTTTTCTGGGTAGTGGTAGCCGTCTTGTCAAGCTCGGACATGGACTCTATGTCTCGGACGTGAAAATAACCAAGCCGGTAAACGGAACAGCTACCGCTGTGTTTACTGTGACACTGACCGGATATGCCACCACGAAAGAGGGAGCGCCTGTTCCTGTGAGTGTAGGTTATGCCACTCGCGAAGCATCGGCTACAACGGCCAATAACTTTACTCCGGTGAAGGGAAAGCTCTCTTTCACTCCCTCACGCGGAACGGCTGACCGCTATCTGGTGAAACAGGATATTGAGGTTCCGGTAAAGGCGAATGATCTGATCGAAGGTGTGAAGGACTTTGAATTGCTATTGTCGGATGTTCAGCAGAGCTATCTGGTGAAGCCTGTAGGAAAAGCGGTTATCGAAGATCAGCAGGCGGTTGTAAAGTTGGTACGTACGGAGCGCGGCGAAGAAGGCTCAAAAGATATCTTATATGAACTTGGGTTGTTCAAAACTGACGGAACTCCTTTGACTAATGCAACGGGAGCCAATATTATAGTAGATGGCATTTATGGAGAAGGCACAGCCGATGCGCTTGATTTCGATATGGGATTGACACCGAGAGTGATATTTGCCAATGGTTCGCAAAAGTCATCTTTTAATGTCAGAACATTGGAGGATACCCGCTATGAACTTCCTAAAACCGTGGTGGTGAATTTCAATAAAGTACATAGCC
This sequence comes from Bacteroides fragilis, assembly GCF_019583405.1. Lineage (GTDB taxonomy): Bacteria > Bacteroidota > Bacteroidia > Bacteroidales > Bacteroidaceae > Bacteroides > Bacteroides fragilis_B. The sequence goes on from NZ_SZUU01000011.1 coordinate 72,825, forward strand.
TGAGTGGTTCCAATGTCGCTTTTGATGGCGAATTGTTGAGTTGCAGCGGAATTGTTGTTGATCAGCCGGCACGCCTGGCCATAACTTCACTTGGCGACCACAGAGTAAATAATAATGTGGTGTCGGGCTTCTTCACCGTTTCGCTGTTGCGTGCTTCAGACGGAGCCTTACTGACTAATGCCACAGGTAGTGATATCATTGTTAACTGTGTGACATTGCCCGATGCTACGGCAAAAGAAGGAAAAGACTTTGTCTTTACCAACCTGCATGACCTACGCATCAGTGGAGACGGCAACCATAGTTCGGCTAATGTGAATGGAGTGGTATTGTTCAGTACGGATGCTTTGGAAAAACAGGTGAAACTGAAGATCAAATCTGTAAACCAGCCTACAGGTGCACAGCCGATCAGTGTGTCTGACGCAGAACGTATGGCAGAGTTTACGATCCGGAAATAAAATGATTCTTAGGGATAAGAGTGCCTTGCATTTCAAATGCAAGGTCTTCTTGTCTGCTCAGAAGAAAATGGATGAAAAAAGAACTATGACAGGAAAAAGAATATATACAGGATTGATGGGCTTGCTGCTTTTTCTGGCGTTTGCTTGTACGGATGACAGGGAATCGCCAGGGGGAACCAATGGTAATCCTTCATTGGTTTTCAGGATGACGAGAGCTTCTGCTGATATTATCAATAATACGCAAGTCTATCTGTTTGATGGAGATGGGGCTGCTGCCGGACAGTTCAGGCAGAAAGTGCCGGATGTGGCTTACGCTGCAGACCGCCTTACCATGCCGGTTGCGGCAGGTACGTGGGATATTACGTTGGTCAGTGCCGACAGGGATATAAACAGTGAATTGGTTCAGCCTGTCCGTGGACAGGGGCGTTCATCACTGAAAATGTGGGAAACACGTTCTGCCGGTGGGAGTTTGCCGTCTATGCCTGAGTTGCGTACGGCTTATATTACCGGACAGCAGGTTATTGCCGGTCAGGATAATGTCGCTTCCGAAACAGCATTGCTTTCACGGAACGTTGCATTGGTCAAAGTCGTGATAGCTGATGCCGGAGGACTGGATATTAATGGCACCCACACGATGAAATTGAGTAATGTGCCTACGACTCTTAATTGGGAAGGAGGGTTATACCCCAATAAAAACAACCCTACTGTGAGTGCGGAACCTATGACCGGTACCTTTACTATACATAATAATACTGCAATGGCGGGTCATCAGTATAGTGATACGCTTCGGTTTATTGTGCCGGCCCATAAAGGAACTGATTATCTGAATGCGCTTCCGACCGACACGACTACCAGCCATCTTAAACTGAGTGTCGATCTGGCCAGTGAAGGAGGTACACGTTTCGAGAAGACGGATGTGGTAATTCCTCGGGTTCCACGAGTTAACGGAATTTTGTTGGTACGCATTTTCCTTGGTGGAAAGCTCGATGTCTCTACTGAGATATTAAACTGGCAAGATACACAGTTGGAAGCCGATTTGTCACAGACCCAACTCTATACGGATAAAGCTTCCGTTGGGCTGGCATTCAAAGACACGATACATGTAAATACAAATGTCCGGGAATATACAGTGGAGAAGGCACCTGAGGCCACGTGGATTACTTCGGTGAAAAAGTTGGATGGGAATGCGGTGGAAATTACTGCTGATCTGGATAGCTATGTGGATAATCATCCGCGTACCTCTTATATTACCATTAAAGCAAATAATGTGACCAAGAAAATACCGGTTACACAAAGACCGGATAGAGGTACTATCAAAGTTAGTGAACATAAACTTATATTTTGTCCTAAAGCACATGAAAATCGCTCGGTGGAGGTTAAGAGTATTGGAGGTGACTGGATATTCTTAGGTAGTAGTCCCAAAGCGACTTCGGACATACAGAATGGGGTGAAAGGAAACACCACAGTCAACTTTACACGTACTTCGACGATTAAGCCGGATGATTTTGATACTTATTATGGAGATGGTCAGATTGTTGTGAAGAATAAAACAACGCTTGATACGGATACGATTTCGTTAGTGAACTGCTACATCCATGTGGATGATGGGGTAATAAATGCACTTGCTCCAACAGGTTCAGCGCAGACTGCAGTCACTAATTCACAAGATGTGACTGTGTTGGGTGGTAGTAGAAATATTATTTTCGATTCATGGGAGTCTTGGATTCATAGTGATTTGAGATGGAATCCGTTAACGCAAGTGCTGACTATGACAACAGACCGTGAACCTTCCGATGAGGCCCGTGACGGATCGTTAACTTTCCATCATGCCGATTGCCCGGATTATCAGGTTACGGTTAAAGTACACCAGGATATTATTGTAACAATTCCTCCTTTTGACTATTTTGTTGTTAAATTTATGTGGGATAGGGCTGATGTGGATATTGCGGTTGAATTCCAAGGTAATAATGTATCTGGTGATGGAAGTAATAATTCTTCTTATGATAAAAAGCCTGTTGGATGGAGCAAGAATCAGACTGTTAATTATAATGGCAAACTGCTGCTACAGTGGGGTGGTGATGCACGTCAAGGACAGGGAGAAACTGCATTTTTTAATGCCCCTGTATTGGAAGGCGATGTAAACTCTCCCCGAAAAATAAAATTGGATGTTTATGCAACATGGTATAGTTCAGGGATAGCACCTGCTCCTATGACTTTTGAAATGACTGCCTATAAAGGAGGAACAATGTCTAAAGGAACTGCTGAAACCGGGGATTATAATAAATATAATTATTATAATGAAGGTGGTGAAAGGTTGTATAATGATACTTATCGGGTACTTATTACTACTACTGGAGGTAATGGAACGTATGATCAAGGAGGTTATACAAAAGTTGCAACAATTGTATATGACCGTATTAAACATTCGGCATCTGTAACAGTACTTGCTGCTGCCCCTGCCAATACTCGCTCATCTCGTTCGGTTAAGGTGCCGTTCCGACCGGAAGAGAAGCCTCTCTGGACTCCCGTAGTAGTGAATACCTATTCCGATGATTATCGGGGAGAGAGGAAATAGATTTTAGTGTAAACAATGAAAATGCGCTATAGTATGAAAATACAATATATAATAGGTATACTGGTTGCCTTTCTGTTTGTCTCGTGCAGTCATGAGGAAGAGGAACAGAAACCCGCTTATGGGAAGATAGATGTTGCTGTTTCGGTAACCTTGCCGCAACCGGAGTCAGTGAATACGCTTACTCGTGCCGGTGGCCCGTATACGGATACCGATATTAAGAACGTAGACTTGCTGATATTCGACAAAGACGCAAAGTTTATGGAGCGTGTCAAAGTAGAGAATGACAGGTTGGTTGTTACCGGAACGGGGATTAATTTCACAGTCCGTTTGGATGCCACTTCGGAACGGCGTATCATTCATCTGGTTGCAAACGGGCGGAGTGCTGATGGCACTTCGGATCGCTTGAACTTTGGTGATATAACTCCGGGTATGGCAGAAAATGCGGCTATCTCTTCTTTGCAGACAGCCTCGCTCGAACATGTGAATGAAGGAGAGAGCACATTGTTAAACCATGTGATGCCTTTGGTTATGTGGGGACGTTTTGCTCTCAACGGAATCAATATCGTGACGAAAGCAGAGGGTGTGAAACTGTTGCGTTCCACTGCCTGTATACAAGTGAAGAAGGGTAGTGGGGGTGTAAATACCGGACTGGATGATTTTGTCATCGAAGGAATTACCGTACATCAGGGAGCCTGTCATGGCTTCCTGGCTCCGACCGATTGCACAGGAGAAGTTAACACTCCCGTTACCGCAAATCCGGTTACCGGTGGAACCTATCTGGATTATCGTAAGGGGTGGGTTAATAGTGCTGAACCTTCTTTATACATATACGAGCGCAATTGTTCGGCTTCCGACTATATGGGAGTAGTGATTGCAGCCCGGTATAAAGGCAAAAAAGGCTATTATAAGGTAGTAATGACGGGTAACAACGGAGCTCCCCTGAACATTGTACGTAACCACCGTTATATTGTTACGGTGGTGGGCGTCAATGGTCCGGGATATGAAAATCCGGATATTGCTGTGGCTTCTGCACCTTCGAATGCTCTGAAAGTGGAGTTGACGGATGAAGACACGGATCTGCCCTGTATTGTGGCCGACGGTGAATACCGTATGGCATCGTCTAATAATGTATTCAGCCTATATGGAAAAACAGGTGTGACTACATCGGCGACGGGCGTAGATATTTGTACCGTATATTCCAGCCGTGGTGTTCAGCCGGTTCTGACCCTACCTGCCGATTGTAATTGGCTGACCAATCTGTCTGTACAAGCTTTAGGAAGTAATAAGTATAAAATAACAGGGGATTTTACCTCACCGGCCAATAGTGCCGTATCTACAACCTTGACTATGACGTGTGATAATCTGTCTCAGCCGGTTCGTGTCAGTTGGAATCCCATTATATCGGACCAGAAAGATACCGATTCGTTTGTTTTCGATTTGGTTGGTTCAACCGACCGTAACTGGACGGTCCGGGTATTGAATCCGACGTCTGCCGGCTGGCTCTTTCTGCACCCATCCGCCGCATCTCCCGAAGCATTTCCGGGAGACGGTATGGTGTCGGAACTCAATAGCAAATATAGTTCGCATGCTTATTTGCACGTAGCTTTCGGAGCGAACAGGAGAGGGACTGTACTGATGACTTCCGCCTCCGGCGGGGAAACTGTAGCCCGTAAGATAGTAGTTATTCAATAGAACGTTGCGGTAGTATGACCCTGGAAGAGATATTGCAAATAGAAGCACAGAATGTTGATTGTATTTTCCTGTATCAGGAAGAAGGAGCATGGTATGCCTATGAACATTCTGCCTTTTATTGTTATTCTCTTCTGGGCATACTTGATATAGACTGGTTGCCCTGTCCGGACGGAACTACTTCCGGACGAAAAACAATCAGGGTGCGTGTTTCCGAACCGGATAAGTTTTTATGTACACCTCTATTGCGTCTGATGCGGAAGCGTAAAACTGAATATGTTGTTTTATGCAAAATTTCGTGTGGAGGTTTTTACTACTGGCGGGAACAGCAGCAAATGAAATTTCGTGTATTACAGGAAAGAGAAAGCTCTTGTACGAAGGTAAATGAACATGCTGAATGATTAATCTTATCCTCTGTAGCCTTGAAAAGGCAGCTTTTTCACGAGCATACTCTTTGTATGCTATCTTTAGTGATATTCATCGGTATAGCCTGTGAAGGCTGTTGATGAATTATTGTTTGTTTTGTTTGTGTGCGCCCCTTCCGTATTTTAGCGAAAATACCGGAAGGGGCTTTTTACACAGATTGAATAAGTTTTTATTTGTCCAGAGTAATGATAAAACGGCGAAGATAAACTTCTTGTTCCGTATTGCCGGTATTGCTGAAACGGACAGCTTTCACCGGAGCTTGTTTCAGGTTAAGCGTGATCCGGTTCTTTTCCTGTTTGAAGTCAGTTTTTTGCCATTCTTTGCCATCGGCTGAAACTTCAAGTCGTCCCCAGGCGGCTACATCCGGTTTGCCGAAATCTATATCCAGGCTCTGTCCCGGATAAGCTTGATCCAGTTCGATGGTCAACGTACCTCCCGCTCCCCATTTGATTACTTCGTTGGCAGGCGATACCAATATACGGTTTGTTTTGATCTGTAACGGCTGATTGCGTAGTTGCTCTACGTCACTCGTCAGTTTGTGAGGCATGTAGTCCGTTGCGGCATCCAGCTGTGTACCGTTTTGCTTGTTATAGCGTTCGGTCACCGTAGTGAACGTTTGGTCGATCAGTGGCTTGATCACTTTAGTTGCTGTTTTTACACCCGGCTGGTAAGGGTTTTGGTTATAAATCTGGTCCACCTGGAACATCTGTTGTTGCAGTGCTTTCACATGGCGGTACTTCCGGATAAAAAGTGAGTTGTCGCCTTCTTTATAAGCTTTGACCATAGACAATACTTCTTGTCCGGTTTCACCCAATAATTTGAATTGACGGAGCCAAGGCATCATTTCTGCAATCAAAGGTTGGTTTTCGGTGTTGGTCATCAGAATATCACCGGACTCTGTCATCTTGCCGAAGGTTGCTTTCAAAGAGTTGAGATCTGCTTCGGTATACGAGCCGTTTTTCAGATAGCTGTCGAGAAAATGCTTAGCTACAGGCTGTAATTCAACCGATTCGTCCCGGCGGTATTTATGTCCGTTCGGACCCAGGTCAGAGTTGTGTGCTGCGAAGAATTCCAGTTCCTCCGCAGCACTCGGCAAAATGGTGCGTATGGCATCTTTCCATGTCTGTTCGCTGTCATATTTTTCCGGATTCCATGCATAACTGGCTACACTGTAAATTGCTATTTTAGATGCTTCGGCATGTTCCATCGGGTTGGTGACGAAGCCTGACATCTGATCGGCAATCTGGGTGTCGTTGCCGTAAACCGGTCCGAGCAGCAAATGGTCGCGTACGTAATCGGATACCGGAAAATTCCACCAGATATACGCCGGGCGCTTGATGCGCTTGTTGATCCAGGCAATACCATCTTTGGTTATATCGGAAATCACACGGTCGCCCGTCCACATAATCTGGATAGAAGGGTTCAGTTTCTCACCCAAAGTAGTCAGGTAATTACCTTTCGGGTTCGACCAGCTTTTGTTATATTCGGTAGGGCACATGACCAGCGGGGTAACGTCCGGTTTGGCCTTTACAAATTTCTCGTCAATGTAGTTCAGTAGTTCAGCCTGTTTGTTCGGGTTGGTTCCTTCCCCCGAAATATCATCGAAGAATACTGCGAACGAACGTACTCCCAGATCATACATCTTCTCGAATTTAGCCAGCAGCAGATCACGGTCTTCCTGATTCCATTTGATATCTTGTCCTGGGTGAATGGCCCATACAAAGTCCACTTCGTTTTCATTGGCCACTTTTACCAACTCCTGTAACTGAAGCGCCTCTTTTTCTGGATAAGGCAAACGCCAGTTGGGGGAACTGTGATACGGGTCGTCTTTAGGACCATAGATATAGGTATTCATCTTATTTTCTCCGTAGAATTTCAACTGACGGAGACGGGCTTCGTGGCTCCATGGAGTTCCATAGAATCCTTCGACTACACCGCGGAAGCGGATGGAAGGATAGTCCTTGATTTCAACTACAGGCAATTGGTTATTGTTCAGCAGTTGTGAGAGGGTTTGCAAAGCATAGAAGGTTCCCCGTTCGTCTTGTCCGGCCAATACGATTTCTTTGTCGTTGACAGCCAAATAATACCCTTCTTTCTGATTGGGAATTTGCCGGGCGAATTTACGGATAGCTTTGTCCCCTTTTTCACCGATATAGATGCGAATTCCGTCCTTATCTGTCTTTTTTCCGGCAAGTAAGGCTTTCAGTGCACTGACGGCATGCGGATTTGCTTCTGTTTCTCCGACAATCAGATAGGTATCCGGCAGACTCAGAGCCTGCGTTTCCGAAAGAATCTGTTGTGGTTGTGGTTGAATACTTGTGTTCTGGGCCGAAGCACTGACGCCCAAAAGGAGCCAGGCTCCCAGTAAGTAGAGTCGTTTAATCTTCATTTTAGGTAAAATGTTAGTTTTTCAGGTTTTAGTGACAGTACAAAAGTAAGAAAAAAAGTGTATACTCCCGTTTTTCTATTAATTTTGTTCCTTTGAAACATTGAAATAAGGAAAGAAGCCTATGCTGATACTTTTATCTTGCGCCAAAACCATGAGTGACGTTTCGAAAGTGAAAACGCCTCTCACCACATTTCCCCGCTTCCGGAAGGAGGCAGCGGAGGTAGCTTTGCAAATGTCTCAATTCTCTGTCGGAGAGTTGGAGCGCCTGTTGCGGGTAAATCCTAAGATTGCTGTTGAGAATTATAAGCGCTACCAGGATTTTCACTCCGAAGCGACTCGGGAGCTGCCTGCGCTGTTGGCTTATACCGGGATTGTTTTTAAAAGACTTTCTCCCAAAGATTTTTCGGATGAAGATTTCCGATATGCTCAGGACCATTTGAGGTTGACTTCGTTTTGCTATGGGCTGCTGCGTCCTCTCGACGTGATTCGACCTTACAGGCTCGAAGGAGATGTCCGATTGCCCGAACCCGGTACCCGAACCATGTTTGAGTATTGGAAGCCGGTTCTTACCGACTTGTTTATAGAAGATATTAAAAAAGCCGGTGGGATACTTTGTAATCTGGCGAGTGACGAGATGCGGGGACTTTTTGATTGGAAACGGGTGGAGAGAGAGGTCCGTGTGGTGACTCCTGAGTTTCACGTCTGGAAAAACGGGAAACTGGTTACAGTAGTGGTCTACACTAAAATGTCGAGGGGAGAGATGACCCGTTACATCCTGAAAAACCGGATAGAATCCGTTGACCAGTTGAAAACATTTGCCTGGGAAGGATTTGAGTTCAACGAACAGCTTTCGGATGAAAAGAAATATGTATTTACGAACGGAAAAACAGAATAATCCAAATGACTGAAATAGAAAAAATGCGTAGTGGCGAACTGGCTGATATGTCAGCACCCGAGTTGCAGGTACGGTTTGAGCATGCCAAAAAGTTATTGGCACGGATGCGGGGACTGAGTACGTATGACGATACTTACAGGGAGTTACTTGAGGAGCTGGTGCCCGACCTTCCGGCTACCTCTGTTATTTGCCCGCCTTTTCATTGTGACCATGGTGACGGCATCCGTCTGGGCGAACATGTATTTGTTAATGCCAATTGTACCTTCCTTGACGGAGCATTCATCACTATCGGAAGTCATACACTGATAGGTCCGTGTGTGCAAATCTATACTCCACATCATCCGATGGACTATCTGGAGCGCCGTAATCCCAAGGAATATGCTTATCCGGTTACTATTGGTGAAGATTGCTGGATTGGGGGCGGAGCAGTCATTTGCCCTGGGGTGACGATAGGTGACCGTTGTGTGATTGGAGCCGGTAGCGTGGTTACAAAAGATATACCGGATGATTGTGTGGCGGTAGGCAATCCCGCACGTGTTATTCGGCGGTAGGCATCGGACGGATAACCTAAGTTGCTGAGAAAACAAACGAAGTAAAACAAAATAGCTTCTATTGTTTGAAAAACAGGGTCTTACTGGTGCTGTTGGAAACTTTTTGAAAAAAAAGATCGTAAATAATTTGTAGATTTCGAGAAAAGCGATACCTTTGCATCGCTTTTAAAAGGAAAGTGTACGGGCGTTTAGCTCAGCTGGTTCAGAGCATCTGCCTTACAAGCAGAGGGTCGGCGGTTCGAATCCGTCAACGCCCACAGCCGAACACTTTCGAAGAAGAATATATGGGCGTTTAGCTCAGCTGGTTCAGAGCATCTGCCTTACAAGCAGAGGGTCGGCGGTTCGAATCCGTCAACGCCCACATTGAAAAGAGATTCAATTTTGCTATATATTCTTTGAGAAAGAGACATCGGGCGTTTAGCTCAGCTGGTTCAGAGCATCTGCCTTACAAGCAGAGGGTCGGCGGTTCGAATCCGTCAACGCCCACAATATGAAGTCCTTGCAGAATATTTCTGTGAGGACTTTCTTTTTTTATGGCTGGTCTGGTATACAGTGTATTAATTCAAGTTATTTTTTATAAGAAAACGACGGGAAAGTTGGTAGAAAAGTGATTTATTTCTTTACTTTGCTTTATCAATAAACCTATTAATGTTACCATGCGAACAAAATCAATTTATTTACTTTTACTATTGGCTATCATGCCATTATGCGTATTCTCGCAGTCAAAGTCGACATTTGAAATTAAAGACGGGCATTTCTATCGTAACGGAAAAGTGACACCTGTTCTTTCCGGTGAAATGCACTATGCCCGGATTCCTCATCAATATTGGCGTCATCGTTTACAGATGATGAAAGGTATGGGGTTGAATACGGTTGCTACTTATGTTTTCTGGAATCTTCATGAACCGGAGCCGGGGAAGTGGGATTTTACCGGTGACAAAAATTTGGCCGAGTTTATAAAAACAGCCGGTGAAGAGGGAATGATGGTTATTTTACGCCCCGGCCCTTATGTTTGTGCCGAGTGGGAGTTTGGCGGCTATCCCTGGTGGTTGCAGAATGTGAAAGGAATGGAAATCAGGAGAGATAATCCGGAGTTTCTGAAATATACAAAGGCATATATTGACCGGCTTTATAAGGAAGTGGGCGATTTACAGTGCACAAAAGGTGGTCCGATCGTGATGGTGCAGTGTGAGAACGAGTTTGGTTCGTACGTTGCCCAACGAAAAGATATACCTTTGGAAGAGCATCGTGCTTATAATGCCAAAATTAAACAGCAATTGGCTGACGCAGGATTTAATGTACCCTTGTTTACCTCTGATGGCAGCTGGCTTTTCGAAGGCGGAGCTACACCGGGTGCTTTGCCTACAGCGAATGGCGAAAGTGATATTGAGAACCTGAAAAAGGTGGTTAATCAATACCATGATGGTAAGGGACCGTATATGGTTGCTGAGTTCTATCCGGGTTGGTTGTCGCATTGGGCAGAACCGTTTCCACAGGTGGGTGCTTCCGGAATTGCTCGTCAGACCGAGAAATATCTGCAGAATGACGTATCTTTCAACTTCTATATGGTGCATGGGGGAACTAATTTCGGTTTTACAAGTGGTGCCAATTATGATAAGAAACGTGATATTCAGCCGGATCTGACCAGTTATGATTATGATGCTCCTATCAGCGAAGCTGGTTGGGTGACTCCGAAGTATGATTCAATCCGTAACGTGATCAGAAAATATGTTAAATACACGGTCCCCGAGGCTCCGGCTCCAAATCCGGTTATTGAGATCCCCTCTATCAAATTGACCAAAGTTGCTGATGTATTGGCATTCGCCGAAAAACAAAAGCCGGTGTCGGCCGATACTCCTTTGACTTTTGAGCAGTTGAATCAAGGGTATGGATATGTGTTATATACCCGTCATTTTAATCAACCTATCAGTGGAACGCTTGAGATACCGGGACTGCGTGACTATGCGGTTGTGTATGTGGATGGAGAGCAGGTAGGTGTGTTGAACCGGAATACCAAGACTTATTCAATGGAGATTGAGGTGCCGTTTAACGCTACTTTGCAGATACTGGTTGAAAATATGGGACGTATTAATTATGGTAGTGAAATTGTGCATAATACCAAGGGTATCATTAGTCCGGTCAAGATAGCGGGTAAGGAAATTACAGGTGAGTGGGATATGTATCAGTTGCCGATGAGCGAAATGCCCGACCTGGCAAAACTGAAAGCTGATGCACATGCGAATGTGCCTGCTGAGGCCGCAAAACTGAAAGGTTGTCCGGTGCTTTATGAAGGGACCTTTACGTTGGATAACGTCGGAGATACATTTATCGATATGGAAAATTGGGGAAAAGGTATCATCTTTGTAAATGGTGTCAACATCGGGCGCTATTGGAAGGTGGGACCGCAGCAAACCCTTTATATCCCGGGAGTATGGTTGAAGAAAGGAACAAATAAGATTGTTATTTTTGAACAATTGAATGAAGTTCCTCAGGCCGAGGTGAAGACGGTGAAGACACCGGTGCTGATGAAACTGAATAATTGATGATGAATGATTGACGGACTGTGATCGACACGAAATAATAAGTGATCTGCGATAAATGAGGAACGGTGAACTGCTTGCGGCAATATTATAATGCGGGCTGTTCACCGTTTGTCATAGATCACTTACCGTTATTTTAGTCTCTTTTATACAAACTTTCTCACTCCTTATGCCTTATAACTCAGGAAAAAGAGTTAATTTTGCAACCTGATAATTATCTAAACGACAATATGAAACTTGATTTACTTACGGCCATATCTCCGATTGACGGCCGATATAGAGGCAAGGCTGAAGCTTTAGCGGCATATTTTTCCGAATATGCGTTGATTAAATACCGCGTGCAGGTAGAAGTAGAGTATTTTATTACTTTGTGTGAACTTCCGTTGCCGCAACTGAAAGGAATTGATAAGAGTGTGTTCGAGTCATTACGTAATATCTATCGTAATTTTACGGAAGCCGATGCACAGCGCATTAAAGATATTGAAAGCGTGACCAATCATGATGTGAAGGCCGTAGAGTATTTCCTGAAAGAAGAGTTTGATAAGTTAGGCGGGTTGGACGAATACAAGGAATTTATCCATTTCGGACTGACCTCGCAGGATATTAACAACACTTCAATTCCTCTCTCTATCAAAGAGGCGTTGGAGCAGGTCTATTATCCGCTGCTTGAGGAACTGATTGCTCAGTTGAAGACATATGCTGCCGAATGGGAAACTATTCCGATGCTTGCCAAAACTCACGGTCAGCCGGCATCTCCGACACGCTTGGGTAAAGAAGTCATGGTCTTTGTTTACCGGCTGGAACGCCAGTTGGCAACTCTGAAAGCATGTCCTGTAACAGCTAAGTTCGGTGGTGCAACCGGAAATTATAATGCACACCATGTAGCTTATCCCGAATATGATTGGAAAGCATTCGGAAATCGCTTTGTTGCAGAGAAACTGGGATTGGAACGCGAAGAATATACAACACAGATTTCAAATTATGATAACCTGTCGGCTATCTTCGATGCCATGAAACGTATTAATACGGTGATGATTGATATGAACCGTGACTTCTGGCAATATATCTCAATGGAATATTTCAAGCAGAAAATCAAAGCCGGAGAGGTAGGATCGAGCGCAATGCCGCATAAAGTGAATCCGATTGACTTTGAAAATGCGGAGGGTAACTTGGGTATGGCTAATGCTATTCTGGAACACCTCGCAGTGAAACTTCCCGTATCACGTTTGCAGCGTGACTTGACGGATTCTACCGTGTTGCGTAATGTAGGCACTCCGTTCGGACATATTGTGATCGCTATCCAGAGTTCGTTGAAGGGATTGCGCAAGCTGTTGCTGAACGAGACTGCAATCTGCCGTGACCTCGATAACTGTTGGAGTGTAGTGGCTGAGGCTATTCAGACTATTCTTCGTCGTGAGGCTTATCCGCATCCGTACGAAGCCCTGAAGGCATTGACTCGTACCAATCAGGCTATCACAGAAGCTTCGATCAAGGAGTTTATCGAAGGACTGGATGTCAGTGAAGAAATAAAAAAAGAATTAAGAGTAATTACTCCCCATTCGTATACGGGAATTTAAGGGTGATTATTGTTATATATAATATAAGTGTTTGAAATCAGGCCGTGAGGCCAAAAGTTTAATTTTTATTCGAATAAGAAAATGAGCACAGAAAACGAAGAATGGCGCGAAGACTCCAAGAGCGAGAATACAGACGCCGGCCGTGATGGTAACAGAAGTTATAACAGAGAAGGTGGATACAATCGTCCTTCATACAATCGTGAAGGTGGCGACCGTCCTTATCGTCCGAGATTTAATAGTAATAGTGAAGATCGTCCTCAGCGTTCTTATGGCGACCGCCCTCAACGTCCTTCATACAACCGTGAAGGTGGTGACCGTCCCTACCGTCCGCGCTTTAACAGCGAAGGTGGTGACCGTCCTCAGCGTTCTTATGGCGACCGTCCGCAACGTCCTTCATACAATCGTGAAGGTGGCGACCGTCCCTACCGTCCGCGTTTTAACAGCGAAGGTGGTGACCGTCCTCAGCGTTCTTATGGTGACCGCCCTCAACGTCCTTCATACAATCGTGAAGGTGGCGACCGTCCCTATCGTCCGCGTTTTAACAGCGAAGGTGGTGACCGTCCTCAGCGTTCTTATGGAGACCGTCCGCAACGTCCTTCATACAATCGTGAAGGTGGCGACCGTCCTTATCGTCCGAGATTCAATAACGATAACAGATCGCAAGGGTTCTCACGTCCGATACGTCGTACAGGAGATTACGATCCGAATGCTAAATACAGTAAGAAGAAACAGATTGAATACAAAGAGCAATTTGTTGATCCGAATGAGCCGATCCGTCTGAATAAGTTTCTGGCCAATGCGGGAGTTTGTTCTCGTCGTGAAGCAGATGAGTTTATCACAGCAGGTGTGGTTTCTGTTAATGGTGAGGTTGTTACAGAATTGGGTACAAAGATCAAGCGTGCCGATGTGGTGAAGTTCCATGACGAAACAGTCAGCATTGAACGCAAAGTGTATGTGTTGCTGAACAAACCGAAAGATTGTGTGACTACTTCGGATGATCCTCAGGCTCGTCTGACCGTTATGGATCTGGTGAAAGGAGCTTGTGCTGAACGTATTTATCCGGTAGGACGTTTGGACCGTAACACAACAGGTGTATTGCTGCTGACCAATGACGGTGATTTGGCATCGAAGTTGACACATCCGAAATACCTGAAGAAGAAGATTTATCATGTATATCTGGACAAGAACCTGACAAAGGCGGATATGGATCAGATTGCAGCCGGTATCCAGTTGGAAGACGGCGAGATTCATGCAGATGCTATCAGCTATTCCGATGAAGTGAAACGCGATCAGGTGGGTATCGAGATCCACTCGGGAAAGAACCGTATTGTACGCCGTATATTTGAATCATTAGGCTACAAGGTGGTGAAACTCGATCGTGTATTCTTTGCCGGACTGACTAAGAAAGGATTGCGTCGCGGTGAATGGCGTTACCTTACGGAACAGGAAGTAAACTTCCTCCGGATGGGATCTTTTGAATAATAAAGGAATTTAAAAGATGGTAGTCGGAAGCCGATAGCCTGGTGTTTGTTGTTCTCCAGCTACTGGCTTCTGACTACTATATATAATAATGTATATAAAATAGTTTTATGGAAAAGATTAGTAGAACAAAAATTGTCGACCTGATAAAGCGTGAAGATTTTGGCGCTATGGTCAATGTGAAAGGATGGGTTCGCACCCGCAGAGGTAGCAAACAAGTTAACTTTATCGCACTGAATGACGGTTCTACAATAAATAATGTGCAGGTCGTAGTCGATCTGGCAAACTTTAATGAAGAGATGCTGAAGCAAATCACTACCGGCGCTTGTCTGAGCGTGAACGGTGTATTGACGGAGTCGGTAGGTTCCGGTCAGAAGGCTGAAGTGCAAGCTCGTGAGATTGAAGTGCTGGGTGCTTGTGACAATACATATCCGCTACAGAAGAAAGGCCACTCAATGGAGTTCTTGCGTGAGATTGCTCATTTGCGTCCACGTACGAATACTTTTGGAGCAGTATTCCGTATTCGTCATAATATGGCTATTGCCATCCATAAATTCTTTCATGAAAAGGGATTCTTCTATTTTCATACCCCCATCATTACGGGATCTGACTGTGAAGGTGCAGGACAGATGTTCCAAGTGACTACCATGAACTTGTATGACCTGAAAAAAGATGAAAATGGCTCTATCATATACGATGACGACTTCTTTGGCAAACAGGCCAGCTTGACTGTTTCCGGTCAGCTTGAAGGCGAATTGGCTGCCACTGCTCTCGGAGCTATCTATACGTTCGGTCCTACTTTCCGTGCAGAAAATTCTAACACTCCGCGCCATTTGGCTGAGTTCTGGATGATCGAACCGGAAGTGGCTTTCAACGAAATTCAGGAGAATATGGATTTGGCTGAAGAGTTCATTAAATATTGTGTGAAGTGGGCTTTGGATAACTGTGCCGACGATGTGAAGTTCCTGAACGACATGTTCGACAAGGGGCTGATAGAACGTCTGGAAGGTGTACTGAAAGAAGACTTTGTGCGTTTGCCATATACGGAAGGTATCAAGATCCTGGAAGAAGCTGTTGCCAAAGGACATAAGTTCGAGTTCCCGGTTTATTGGGGAGTTGACTTGGCTTCTGAACATGAACGTTATCTGGTGGAAGACCACTTTAAACGTCCGGTGATCTTGACCGATTATCCAAAGGAAATAAAGGCATTCTATATGAAACAGAATGAAGACGGCAAAACTGTACGCGCCATGGATGTGCTTTTCCCGAAGATAGGAGAGATTATCGGTGGTTCGGAACGTGAGTCGGATTACAATAAGTTGATGACACGTATCGAAGAGATGCATATTCCGATGAAGGATATGTGGTGGTATCTGGATACCCGTAAGTTCGGTACTTGTCCGCACTCCGGATTCGGACTGGGATTTGAGCGCTTATTGCTCTTTGTAACCGGGATGTCTAATATCCGTGATGTAATTCCATTCCCGCGCACTCCGCGTAATGCCGATTTTTGATGAATCATACCTGAATATTTATACAAATGATAAGAAGGGGTTGTGTCAAAACGTTGGCACAACCTTTTTTTATAGTTTACAGTTCTGCTATATTTTCTTTTGCCTATGCTGCTTTTTTTCATCCATTTGGCAACAAGTTGCTATATTCCAATTATACCGGGTTATAAATAGTCCGATAAACATATATTTGACAACTGTAATGAGCCCCTTCCCTGCTTTTAGCAGTTTAGCACACATTTTTTTGATATTAAAGGCTATAGCAAAGAAAGCAAAGTCCATTGTAACCTTGTCTTCTCCAACATGCCGGAAGCGTCGGTATGCCATGTTGTATTTCATTTGTCCAAACACAGCCTCCGGTTCTACACACCTCCTGCCTCTATGCTTGATACCTTCTTCTGAGAGCAGCCTTTCCCGCGCCTGCCGTTTGTATTGATTTAACCGGTGGTTGACTTCTATAATACGGTTCCCCCGGGCTTTAAAACAACTGCCACGCAAAGGGCAACCTTCGCATCTTTTTGCTTTATACCGGGCACTTTCGGTGATGTATCCGCCCGCTGTTTTGTCACATTTGGTTCCTATACGGTTCATGTGCTGTCCCATAGGGCAAACGTAATAATCCTCTTCCGCATTGTAATGGAGACTTTCCGCCTGGAATGGATTGGGAGTATAATGGGGACGCTGTTCTTTATGAAAGTAGTTGTACTTGACAAAGGCTTCTATCCCATTCTCCTGCATGAACCGGTAATTTTCTTCCGAGCCGTAACCGGAGTCTGCCACACCGATACTGGGTAAGCGGTTATAGCGGTGCCGGAAGGAGTGGAAAAAAGGTATGAGGGTCAGTGTATCGGTAGGGTTGGGAAACAGCCGGAAGTCTATGATGAATTGGTTCTGGGTACCTGTTTGCAGATTATATCCGGGCTTGGTCTGCCCGTTCCTCATGGCGTCTTCTTTCATGCGCATGAATGTGGCATCAGGATCGGTTTTAGAATAGGAATTACGTTCCCCCAGGGTATCAAGGTGATTATCGTATTCTAGCAGCTTATCACGGTACCCCTCGAGTTCCCTGATCTGTTTCTTCTTTTCGCGCAGGGCTTTCTTTTGTTCCTTATCCTTTGTTATCGGGTGGTGTTCCAGGGCTTCTTTAAGTTCATCCACTATGTCTGAGAGCATGGAGGGAGTGAATTGAACGGGCGTGTCTTGTACGGAGTTCTCCTGTGCAATGGCCTCATTCACCTGCTCCAGAAGGATGCGAATCTTATCCATCAGCTTTGGACGGTTCCTTTCGACAGTCTTGCGCCAGACAAAAGTATATTTGTTGGCTTTGGACTCAATCTTGGTGCCATCGATATACTCCACGTTAAGACTGATGAAACCTTTATCGGCAAGGACAAGAACCAATTGCGTGAATACGGTATTTATTTCCTCTTTTACACGATTACGGAAACGGTTGATGGTAATAAAATCCGGATGCTCGTTGCCGGAAAGCCAGATATAATGAATATCACGCAAAAGAAGACTCTCTATTTTACGGCACGAATAGATATTGTTCATATAGGCGTAGATAATCACCTTAAGCATCATTTTAGGATGATAAGGACAACGACCGGTTGCCTTATAAAGCTTCTTGAAATTATCAAGATTGAGATTATCTACAATAGCATTGACAATGCGCACCGGGGCGTTCGCAGCTATGTTTTCATCAATTCTTTGTGGAAAAAGAACGGTTTGGTTGGGAATGTAAGGACGAAAATGTAACTTTGCCATAACGAAAACTTTATGCCTAAAGTTACAAAAACTTTGGGTAATAACAAAGCCCGGGCTTGAGAAAGTCTGGGCTTTGTGCAGAAAAAAGGTTGTGCCAACGTTTTGACACAACCTCTTTTTTATGTCTTAAGATTGCTTATTTTATAAAAGAAATCTTTATATTTGTGACAGACAGACGAATTAAAGTGTTAACTAAAATCGTACAGATATGAAAAAACTTTATTTTTTTACCATGCTGGCGGCAATGCTGTTTGCGGTAACGAATGTGATGGCACAAAAGGGTAACTTTAAGCCTGCTAATCTGAAAGGAATCTGGCAATTGTGCCATTATGTTTCAGAGAGTCCGGATGCTCCGGGAGTGCTTAAACCGAGTAACACTTTCAAAGTGCTGAGTGATGATGGAAGAATTGTGAACTTTACGATTCGTCCGGGATCGGATGCTATTATAACCGGCTATGGCAGCTATGAACAGTTGTCGGATCATACTTATGCTGAAAGTATTGAAAAGAATATTCATTTGCCGATGCTCGATAATCAGGATAACGTTCTTACTTTTGAACTTATCGATGATAAGATCTTGCATCTTAAATATTTTATAGAGAAGGACCTGAATGGTAATGAATTGAACTGCTGGTATAATGAAACCTGGAAACGCATTGAGATGCCTGATAAATTCCCGGATGATATTGTAAGATAATTCTGATTATAACAACGGATTTACGGACTGCAGGTAGCAAGCTGCCGATTATGCCTTGTGGCGTTGATTGAGTGGTGAATTGTTACTTGCAGTCTCTTTTTTTGTCTGCCGGCTGCTGTTCATAGTCGATAGCTTGGTGCTCGTTATCAATCGGATAAATCCAAAAAAAGGCAGAAATAGTTTGCCATTTCAAAGAAAAGCCGTACTTTTGCAAGCCGATTATTATCTCAAAAGGATAAGAGATTAATTCATAGCAAGTTAATCTTCCTTTGTCCGGGGAAGGTTGATAAGTGGTGAAGAAAATTTTTAGTAGTAACATTTAAAAAACAAATTAAGAGTGGATACTTTAAGTTACAAGACCATTTCTGCAAACAAGGCAACTGTAACCAAAGAATGGGTTATCGTTGATGCTACAGACCAAACATTAGGTCGTCTGGGAGCAAAAGTTGCGAAACTGTTGAGAGGAAAGTATAAACCAAACTTTACTCCTCATGTAGACTGCGGTGATAACGTTATTGTCATCAATGCAGACAAAGTTAAATTAAGTGGTAATAAATGGAATGACAGAGTTTATTTGTCTTATACTGGCTACCCGGGTGGTCAGAGAGAAATGACTCCTGCTCGTTTGATTGCCAAACCTAACGGTGAAGACAGATTACTGAGAAAAGTAGTGAAGGGCATGCTTCCGAAGAACAGACTGGGAGCTAAGTTGCTGAGCAATATGTATGTTTACGCAGGTAGCGAACACAAACACGATGCCCAGAACCCGAAAGCAATTGATATAAACTCACTTAAATAAGATATAATGGAAGTAGTAAATGCATTAGGCAGACGTAAACGTGCGATTGCACGCGTATTCGTAAGCGAAGGTACAGGAAAGATTACTATTAACAAGAGAGACCTTGCAGAGTACTTTCCATCAACTATTCTTCAGTATGTTGTTAAACAACCATTGAACAAACTTGGTGTTGCTGAGAAGTATGACATCAAAGTAAATTTGTGTGGTGGTGGTTTTACAGGTCAGTCTCAGGCTTTGCGTTTAGCTATTGCCCGTGCACTGGTTAAGATCAACGCTGAAGATAAGCCGGCTCTTCGTTCTGAAGGCTTCATGACACGTGATCCGCGTTCTGTTGAACGTAAGAAACCGGGTCAGCCGAAAGCTCGTAGAAGATTCCAGTTCAGCAAGCGTTAATGGGCTGCCTGGCGGAATATGTTTAGTATCTAAACTACCGGGACTCTTAAACAGGCTACCCGGCGGTTGGTTTAGAAAAAACAAAAAAGAAAGTAAACGATTTAAAGAAAAAACAAGATGTCAAGAACAAATTTTGATACATTACTGGAAGCCGGTTGCCACTTCGGACACCTTAAAAGAAAGTGGAACCCTGCAATGGCTCCTTATATTTTCATGGAACGCAATGGTATTCATATCATTGACCTCCACAAAACTGTTGCAAAAGTTGACGAAGCTGCAGAAGCTTTGAAACAGATTGCAAAATCAGGCAAGAAAGTCCTTTTTGTTGCTACTAAAAAACAAGCTAAACAGGTGGTTGCTGAAAAAGCTGCATCTGTAAACATGCCTTATGTTATCGAACGTTGGCCGGGTGGTATGTTGACTAACTTCCCTACTATCCGTAAGGCAGTGAAGAAGATGACTACAATCGACAAGCTGACAGCTGATGGTACTTACTCAAACTTGTCTAAGAGAGAAGTTCTTCAGATTTCTCGTCAGCGTGCTAAATTGGACAAGACTTTGGGCTCTATCGCTGACCTGACTCGTCTGCCGTCTGCACTGTTCGTTATCGACGTAATGAAAGAAAATATCGCTGTTCGCGAAGCTAACCGTTTGGGTATCCCTGTATTTGGTATCGTTGATACTAACTCAGATCCTACAAATATCGACTTCGTTATTCCGGCAAATGATGACGCTACTAAATCAGTAGAAGTTATTCTCGATGCTTGCTGCGCTGCAATGATCGAAGGTCTGGAAGAAAGAAAAGCTGAGAAGATCGATATGGAAGCTGCCGGTGAAGCTCCTGCTAACAAAGGCAAGAAGAAATCAGCTAAGGCAAGACTCGATAAATCTGACGAAGAAGCAATCAATGCAGCTAAAGCTGCTGCTTTCCTGAAGGAAGACGAAGAGGCTTAATATAATAATGTGCCAATTTGCTAATGTGCCGGTGCGCCTGTAAGGGTGTTGGCATTTTGATTGGCAGATTGGCACATTTTGTTTATTCAAACGATTATTCATTTTAAAATATAAAAGATATTATGGCTGTAACAATGGCTGATATAACCAAGCTCCGTAAAATGACCGGTGCTGGTATGATGGACTGCAAGAACGCATTGACTGAAGCTGAAGGCGATTTCGACAAAGCAATGAAGATTATTCGCGAAAAAGGACAGGCAGTTGCTGCAAAACGTTCTGACCGTGAAGCTTCTGAAGGTTGTGTTCTGGTAAAAGTTGAAAATGGCTTTGGTGCTATCATCGCTTTGAAGTGCGAAACCGACTTCGTTGCTCAGAATGCTGATTTCGTGAAACTCACTCAGGATATTCTGGACGCTGCTGTAGCTAACAAGTGCAAAACTCTGGAAGAAGTTTTGGCTCTTCCGATGGGTGACGCTACTGTTGCTCAGGCTGTAACAGACAGAAGCGGTATTACCGGTGAAAAGATGGAATTGGATGGCTACATGGTTCTGGAAGGTGCTACAATTTCTGCTTACAACCATATGAACAGAAACGGCCTTTGCACTATGGTTGCTTTCAATAAGAATGTTGACGAACAGCTGGCTAAGCAAGTGGCTATGCAGGTTGCTGCTATGAATCCGATTGCAGTTGACGAGGATGGTGTTTCTGAAGAAGTGAAGCAGAAGGAAATCGAAGTTGCCATTGAGAAGACAAAAGTTGAACAGGTACAGAAGGCTGTAGAAGCTGCTCTGAAGAAAGCCAATATCAATCCGGCTCATGTGGACAGCGAAGACCACATGGAAAGCAATATGGCTAAAGGCTGGATTACAGCCGAAGATGTTGCGAAGGCAAAAGAAATCATTGCTACTGTTTCTGCTGAAAAGGCTGCAAATATGCCTGAACAAATGATTCAGAATATTGCTAAAGGACGTTTGGGCAAGTTCTTAAAGGAAGTTTGCTTGCTGAATCAGGAAGACATCATGGATGCCAAGAAGACAGTGAGAGAAGTGTTGAAAGAAGCTGATCCTGAATTGAAGGTCGTTGACTTCAAACGTTTCACTTTGAGAGCTGAATAATCTTAAGGAATCAAGTATATAGAAACGGCCGCACAGAAACTCTGTAGCGGCCGTTTTTTGTGGCTGTCCATAATGTTGCGGTTCTCTGTTTATACAGAATCCGGGACAGTGCTTTTGTGCATAAAGTGAATGGATTTATCCTCCTACTGCTTTTGTTTTCGTATACCCTTCTTTCTTCAGCAGTTCTACTATTTTTTGTTTGAAGTCTCCCTGTATGATCATCTCTCCATCTTTGGCCGATCCGCCTACTCCGCATTTCGTCTTGAGGAGTTTTCCTAAATCTTTCAGGTCGTTCTCGGTGCCGACAAAGCCGGTAATCAGGGTTACGACTTTACCGCCCCGGTTCTTCCGGTCCAACTGTACCCGTAAGTTCTGTTGTGGCGGTTCCAGGGTTACTTGCTCTTCGTCATCATCCATTTCGTAATTATAATCCGGGTTAGTGGAGTAAACCACGTTCAGCCGGTCTTTCCAATCGCTGTTCTTCATTTTTCCAGTCTATTAATTAAGCTCAAAAATAATATATTGTTCCGAACCTTGCAAACTCTTAAGTGTCCCCGGGCGTTTTTGTATGTAGAAATTATGTTAAGCTTCTATGACATCCTTATGGCATTTCGGAAAAAATAGTGTAATTTTGTCAATCGCTAATGTAAAAGCAGAATGAAGTGACTATGAATAATCAGATACAGCATAAAGACAGTACAAAGGTTCCGGAGCCTACTTTACGTAGGTTGCCTTGGTATCTTTCGAATGTAAAGTTGCTGAAGCAGAAAGGCGAACGCTATGTCTCTTCCACTCAGATATCTAAAGAAATAAACATCGATGCTTCACAGATTGCGAAAGATTTGTCGTATGTTAATATTTCCGGCCGTACTCGTGTGGGTTATGAGGTAGATGCGCTGATTGCTGTTCTGGAAGATTTTCTTGGCTTTACGAATATGCACAAGGCTTTTCTTTTCGGTGTGGGTAGTCTGGGAGGAGCGTTGCTACGTGACTCCGGTCTTAGCCATTTCGGTCTGGAGATTGTGGCAGCTTTTGATGTGAACCCGACATTGGTAGGTACTACGCTTAATGGTATTCCGATTTTCCATTCCGATGATTTTCAGGAGAAGATGAAAGAGTATGGTGTACACATCGGTGTGCTGACTGTGCCCATCGAGATTGCCCAATGCATTACGGATACGATGGTAGCCGGTGGTATTAAAGCCGTCTGGAATTTTACTCCCTTCCGTATTCGCGTCCCGGAAGATATTGTGGTGCAGAATACGTCACTTTATGCCCACCTTGCTGTCATGTTTAACCGTTTGAACTTTAATGAAACAGAATAGATCATGAAGATTATAGCTGTTGGAATGAATTATGCCCGGCACAACGAAGAGCTGGGACATACGTTGGAGAATAAAGAGCCGGTAATCTTCATGAAACCCGATTCGGCTATCCTCAAAGACGGAAAGCCTTTCTTTATTCCCGATTTCTCAAATGAAGTGCATTATGAAACCGAGCTGGTGGTACGTATCAACCGCTTGGGGAAGAATGTTGCTCCGCGCTTCGCTCATCGTTACTACGATGCACTAACGGTCGGTATCGACTTCACTGCGAGGGATTTGCAGCGTCAGTTCCGTGCAGCCGGCAATCCTTGGGAGTTGTGCAAAGGTTTTGATAGTTCCGCTGCGATTGGTACATTTGTACCGGTAGAACGCTTTGCCGATGTGCAGAATCTCCGTTTTCATCTGGATATAGACGGAAACACCGTGCAGCAAGGAGATACGGCTGATATGCTGTTTAAGATAGATGATATTATTGCTTATGTCAGTCGTTTTGTGACCCTGAAAATCGGCGATTTGCTCTTTACCGGGACTCCTGTGGGAGTGGGTCCGGTCAGTATCGGCCAGCACTTGGAGGGGTATCTTGAAGCAGAGAAGTTGCTCGATTTCTATATCCGGTAAATCCGGGAATTCCTTTATTCATCTATAAAAATAACTCTTATGAAAATAAAAGTAGGTTTTGGTTTCGATGTCCACCAACTGGTAGAAGGGCGTGAACTTTGGTTGGGGGGCATTCTTTTGGAACATGAAAAAGGGTTGTTAGGACACTCGGATGCCGATGTACTGGTACATGCTATTTGCGATGCCTTGCTGGGTGCTGCCAATATGCGCGATATCGGTTATCACTTCCCCGACAATGCCGGTGAGTATAAGAATATAGACAGCAAGATTTTATTGAAAAAAACGGTGGAACTGATCGCCACCAAGGGGTACCGAATAGGTAATATCGACGCAACGATCTGTGCGGAGCGTCCTAAACTAAAAGCCCATATCCCTTCTATGCAGCAGGTGCTTGCCGAAGTGATGGGCATTGATGCGGATGATATCTCGATTAAAGCCACTACTACCGAGAAGCTCGGTTTTACCGGGCGGGAAGAAGGTATTTCCGCTTATGCAACCGTGCTGATCAATCGCGTGTGATTAAATTCAACTCCTAAACGTATATAGTATGAAAAAGATTCTTGGGACCTTATTGGCCGTTTTGTTTTCTTTCATGGCAATAAATGATGGTGTTGCCCAGAGTTCCGTCTTACGATTCAATAAAGACGGTAAATTTAAAATCGTCCAGTTTACCGATGTACATTTTAAGTATGGCAACCCGGCCTCAGATATAGCCCTTGAGCGTATAGGGGAAGTGTTGGATGCCGAACATCCCGATCTCGTAATTTTCACCGGTGATGTTGTTTATTCTTCTCCTGCCGATAAAGGTATGCTTCAGGTACTTGAACAAGTGGAACGCCGTAAGCTTCCGTTCGTTGTTACTTTTGGCAACCATGATAATGAACAGGGAAAGACCCGTGCCGAACTCTATGACCTGATTCGTGGTGTACCCGGCAATTTGTTGCCCGATCGTGGCGCTTCTCCTTCGCCCGACTATGTACTGACAGTGAAGTCCTCTGCCGATGCCGTAAAGGATGCCGCATTGCTCTATTGTATGGACTCACATTCTTACTCTTCACTCAAGGATGTAGACGGATATGCATGCCTGACTTTCGGTCAGATCTCGTGGTATCGTGATCAAAGCGCCGCTTATACAGCGCAGAACGGTGGCAAACCTTATCCGGCACTGGCCTTTTTCCATATTCCCCTTCCGGAGTATAATGAAGCTGCTGCCAATGAAAATGCCATTCTTCGTGGTACCCGTATGGAGAAAGCCTGCGCACCGAAATTGAATACCGGTATGTTTGCTGCCATGAAAGAGGCGGGTGATGTGATGGGTGTTTTCGTAGGACACGATCACGATAACGATTATGCTGTGATGTGGAAGAACATCCTTTTGGCTTACGGTCGTTTTACCGGTGGTAATACAGAGTACAATCATTTGCCTAATGGCGCGCGCATTATTGTGTTGAACGAAGGTAGCCGTACGTTTGATACCTGGATTCGCCAGAAAGGCGGGATAGTAGACTCTACTTCCTATCCGTCCAGTTATGTAAAAGACGACTGGACAAAGCGTTAACTTACCTGACGAAACTTCACATGGCTCAAACGTGTATACTTTGAGCCATAACTTTCGTAAGTGCGCGCTACCCTTGCCGAGGCGATGTGGACTATTTCACCCGGACGGAATTCATGTTCCAGGGCCGGGAGCTGACAAGATACAGGACTGGGCATCTTTGAGGAAATTTTCATGATCACCAGATTTCCCGATGGGTCGGTCAGTGTCACTATCTGCCGTACAAAGAACTGAACGGCGCTTTCCACGACTCTTGTTTTATATGGATCGTCTTCAAGCCGTACTTTCACTACTTTGAGATTCAGACTCTCTAACTTTTCCCCTTCGTTACCCAGGAAGCGGCTGGTTTCGCACTTTTGGCGTGCTTTTCGTTGCATGATGTCCAGATGCACCGAGTGGTATACTTGTGCGATTGCAACAAAACGCTCCTGTTTCGGGATTTTAGGAGTGTATTTGTAGGCTATCCAACTCAGGTAAGCCGGATCGATTTTCAGGATTTCGTGTAAATAATGTCCGTGATATTTGCCGAACGATATAATGTCGTCTCCATTGTTTTGCATTCTCTTTTCATTGTATTCCACAATCAGCAGACAGCGTCTGGAGAAGAAAAACAGCGTACTTGCCATCCGTAATGATTCGTTGATGTCGGCAGAAAGCTCGTGGATAAACAGAAGTCTGTTCTTTTCAAGTGAGGGAGAGTAAACCCAAACCGAATAGGTGGGATGTCCCGGTCTCGGCAGAACCACAAAGTAGGCTCCTGCCTCTTTGTAGGACATGCGGCCCCGGTTGTATTCATTCAGTTTGGCATACAACAGAGCTTGTTCAGCTTCGGGTATTCCCGGTAGTTTTGGGTTTGCCATATCTGAGTTTCTTATTACTCAAATATACAGATTCTTTTTGAAGAAAGCAAATGGTTTTAGCTGTTTTTTTTATTCTTCGTATTTCTTGTATCTCTTTTATTATTGCGGAAAGAGTGAAGATAATGTAATAACATTTTGGAGCTTCCCGGCAATGACAGATGGAAATGACGGAGAAGAGAACCATTGTCTGCGCTGATTAAATGAAATTGTGATTTTGATATATCTCAGCCTGTTTTGTGTGCAAAAAGTAATGATAATACTGTTTTCGCTAACAGCCCTTTCCTTCCGGAACTGCAAACTGGAGGGGATGCGGCAGAAGAACGGTGCTTTTGATGACGGAAAGCCGGGGTTTTGAAAGATTAGAGCCGGGGTTTGGGGGTAAAAGACGGTTGGTTTTCCGAAAAAGAAGGAAGCATTTCTTCCAAAAGACGGTTACATTTTCCGAAAATGCTTATATGTTTTCCAAATATCTCTATATGTTTTTCCTAATAACTCCTATTGTGCCGGAATCTGATCTCCGAAGTGTTTGAATTTCCTCTGGTTGTCAGTGGAAAAGAGAGCTTGCTGAAGTAATAAAAAGAACCTCTCTCTCTTGTTGC
This sequence comes from Bacteroides fragilis, assembly GCF_019583405.1. Taxonomy (GTDB): domain Bacteria; phylum Bacteroidota; class Bacteroidia; order Bacteroidales; family Bacteroidaceae; genus Bacteroides; species Bacteroides fragilis_B. Next base: position 99,594 of record NZ_SZUU01000011.1, read on the forward strand.
ACTGTCTCTATGTTCCGGTTTTGTTTCTTTTTCTGTCTCACGGCTTATCTCTTTCCTGATTCCCTGCCAAAAGGATAATCTCCTAACCGGAAATAAGCCGTTTTTCTCCATGAACCTTGCCGGAGCTTCGAAAAACTGAAACGTAGAGAGGTTCTGTTATCAATTTGACAAACAGACAAAAGGGGACTGTGTCAAAACTCACCACAGAGTACACAGAGTAACACAGAGACGATTTTAGGTTGTTGATTATCAATAAAAAGACTCTGTGATACTCTGTGTTACTCCGTGGTGAAAGAAGTTTCGACACACCCTCATGGTATCGCATCGATCATACATCCTTTAGTTTTAAAGTTTGTATACTAACTTGTCCAATTGATTGTATTCTGCCGGGAATCTCGTACATTTGCATTCTTCGTAAAAAGAGAATGAATATGAAAGAATCCAATAAACGTGTTCTTGTCGGCATGAGCGGGGGAATAGACAGTACCGCCACTTGCCTGATGCTGCAAGAGCAGGGATACGAGATAGTAGGTGTCACCATGCGTGTCTGGGGCGATGAGCCGCAGGACGCCAGAGAGTTGGCGGTACGTATGGGGATAGAACATTATGTGGCCGACGAACGTGTTCCTTTTAAAGATACTATTGTCAAAAACTTTATAGACGAGTACCGACAGGGACGTACGCCGAACCCTTGCGTGATGTGCAATCCGTTATTTAAGTTCCGCATGTTGATAGAATGGGCTGACAAACTGGGCTGCGATTGGATAGCCACCGGACATTACTCCCGGTTGGAAGAACGGAACGGGTACATCTATATTGTTGCCGGTGATGATGAAAAGAAAGACCAGTCCTATTTCCTCTGGCGATTGGGGCAGGACGTCCTGCGACGCTGTATTTTTCCTTTGGGCAACTACACCAAGCAGACTGTGCGCGACTATCTGCGTGAGAAAGGTTACGAAGCCAAGTCGAAAGAGGGGGAAAGCATGGAAGTCTGCTTCATTAAAGGTGATTATCGGGACTTTCTTCGTGAACAGTGCCCGGAACTTGATGCGGAGATCGGTCCGGGATGGTTTGTCAGTTCCGAAGGCGTGAAGCTGGGGCAACATAGGGGTTTCCCTTATTATACCATCGGTCAGCGTAAAGGACTCGAGATCGCACTGGGCAAACCGGCTTATGTCTTGAAAATTAATCCGCAGAAGAACACTGTCATGCTGGGGGATGCCGAACAGTTGAAAGCCGGATATATGGTGGCGGAACAAGATAATATTGTGGATGAGGACGAACTGTTTTCGTGCCCGGAACTCGCAGTACGTATCCGTTACCGCAGCCGTCCGATTCCTTGCCGGGTGAAAAGGCTTGAAGACGGACGCCTTTTGGTTCGTTTTCTTGCAGAAGCCTCGGCGATTGCTCCGGGACAGTCGGCCGTGTTCTATGACGGACGGCGAGTGATAGGTGGAGCATTTATCGCTTCGCAACGCGGCATCGGATTGGTGATAGAACAAAACAAAAACTGGGAATAAAAACGGAAAAATAAAAATACGAAATGAAAAAATTAGCACTTATTGCCTTAGCCTTCGTAGCCTTGGAGGCATCGGCACAACAGGATACGTTGAAGTATCGCATCAGCCTGAAAGATAAGGCTGCCACAACCTACTCACTGAAGCACCCCGAGAAGTTTCTGTCAGAAAAGGCGATTGCCCGCCGCCAACGTCAACAGTTGCCCATCGATTCGACTGATTTGCCGGTATGCCGCCAGTATGTGGATGCCATCCGCGACAAGGGAGTGAAAATCGTAGTCACCGGAAAATGGGATAATTTCGTCACCGTATCTTGCAACGACAGTACTGTGATAAGCGAAATAGCTGCGCTGCCTTTTGTGCGCGCTACGGAGAAGGTGTGGGTTGCCCCGTCGAAACCTGCTGCGGAAGATAAACGGGACTCTCTGGTGAACAGTCCGGCCAGGAGCGAAGCTTATTATGGCCCCGCTTTCCGGCAAATAGAGACCAGCAATGGCGACAAACTGCATGAAGCCGGATTCAAGGGGCAAGGCATGACCATCGCCGTGATCGATGCCGGATACCATAACGTAGACAAGATTGATCCGATGAAGAATATCCGTATCCTGGGTACAAAGGACTTTGTCGAACCGGGAAGCGATATCTATGCCAAAGGCTCGCATGGGATGGCCGTTTTGTCTTGCATGGCAATGAACGAACCTTACGTGATGGTGGGTACGGCTCCCGAAGCTTCCTACTGGCTGCTTCGCAGTGAAGATGAAGCGTCCGAACATCTGGTAGAGCAAGACTATTGGGCGGCGGCCGTAGAGTTTGCCGATAGTGTGGGAGTGGATGTGGTGAATACTTCGCTGGGATATTTCACTTTCGATGATTCTACCAAGAACTATAAATATCGTGACCTGGACGGACACCATGCACTGATGTCCCGCCAGGCGTCGAAAATGGCAGATAAAGGAATCGTACTGGTATGCAGTGCCGGTAACTCGGGCGCCTCCTCCTGGAAGAAGATCACGGCACCGGGTGATGCGGAGAATGTGCTGACGGTAGGTGCTATTGACCGTAGAGGTGCGTTGGCTTCGTTTTCTTCTATCGGCAACACAGCCGATAATCGCGTGAAACCCGATGTGGTTGCCGTGGGACTGAACTCGGATGTGATGGGGACAAACGGTAATTTGCGCAAAGCAAGCGGAACTTCGTTTGCTTCACCGATCCTGTGCGGCATGGTGGCTTGCCTGTGGCAAGCTTGTCCGCAACTGACTGCTAAGGAAATCATCGAACTGGTGCGTCAATCCGGCGACCGGGTGGATTTCCCCGATAACATCTATGGATACGGAGTGCCCGATCTGTGGAAGGCCTATCAATCTGCTTCTAAGAAAAAATAAAGTATGCAAGACACCCTTTCTCTTCACGAACTGAATGCTTTGGTCCGGCGGAGCCTGGAACAGTGCCTGCCCGATGAATACTGGGTACAGGCGGAGTTGAGCGATGTCCGTACAAATAGTACGGGACATTGCTATCTGGAGTTTGTCCAGAAAGATCCCCGCAGCAATAATCTGATAGCCAAAGCGAGGGGAACGATCTGGGCCAATATCTACCGGCTGCTGAAGCCCTATTTCGAAGAAGCCACCGGGCAGTCGTTTACTTCCGGCATTAAGGTGTTGGTTAAAGTGACCGTTGCTTTCCATGAATTGTACGGTTACAGCCTGGCTGTGCAGGACATCGATCCTACCTATACATTGGGGGATATGGCACGCCGGCGCCGGGAAATACTCAGGCAACTTGCAGAAGAAGGAGTGTTGACGCTGAACAAAGAACTGGAAATGCCTTTGCTGCCGCAACGCATTGCGGTTATCTCTTCGGCTACGGCTGCGGGGTATGGTGACTTCTGCCATCAATTGCAGCACAACTCCCGTGGATTTTACTTCAATACGGAACTTTTCCCCGCTCTGATGCAGGGCAATCAGGTGGAAGAGTCCGTATTGGCCGCTCTCGATGCAGTAAATGCCCGGATGGAAGAGTTCGACGTAGTTGTCATTATTCGTGGAGGAGGGGCAACTTCCGACCTTTCCGGATTCGACACCTACCTGCTGGCCGCTGCCTGTGCCCAGTTTCCACTGCCTGTTATAACCGGAATCGGGCACGAACGGGACGATACCGTGCTCGATTCCGTAGCACATACCCGGGTGAAAACTCCGACAGCTGCGGCCGAATTGTTAATCAACCGGATGGAAGAGGCCGCGGATCGGCTTGAAGAGTTGGCCGGAGAATTGCATGCCCGCATCTATTACCGTCTGGAGCAAGAGCGAAAGAGACTTTCACTGTTACAGTCGCGCATTCCTTCACAAGTGATGCGCAAGCTTTCGGAATCGCGGATAAAGTTGCAAATGGCAAAGAGCAACCTCTCTCATGCTGCTGAGACCTTATTGGCCCGTCAGCATCATCGGTTGGAACTTTTACAAAACCGCATTGCGGATGCTTCACCACAAAAACTACTGAAACGGGGATACAGCATAACGCTGAAAGAGGGGAAGGCGGTGAAGAATGCTGCCTGTCTGCGACCGGGAGACGAGTTGATTACCCGTCTTTACGGAGGTGAAGTGAAATCGAAAGTAGAAAGTATTCCTTTATAATGATAAATATGCCAGCAAAGAAAAAAGAAACCTATTCACAGGCCATGGAACGTCTGGAAAAGATCGTTCGCCAGATTGACAGTAACGAACTGGAGATTGACGAACTGAGTGAAAAAATAAAAGAAGCCAATGAAATAATAGCTTTCTGCGCCGGAAAGCTGACAAAGGCGGATCGGGAAATTGAAAAATTACTGCAAGAAAGGAGGCTATCTGAAGAATAAAGGTTATTTTTGTTGCTCAATCGAAAATAACTAATAACTAACGATATGAAAGAAATAGACTGGGCCAATCTGTCATTCGGCTATATGAAGACAGATTACAATGTGAGAATCAATTTCCGTAACGGCAAATGGGGCGAACTTGAGATAAGCAGTAGCGAAGTGCTGAATCTGCATATGGCTGCCACTTGTCTTCACTATGGCCAGGAGGCTTTCGAGGGCTTGAAAGCTTTCCGTGGTAAAGACGGTAAGGTACGTATTTTCCGTCTGGAAGAGAATGCCGCACGTCTGCAATCCACCTGTCAGGGCATCATGATGGCAGAATTGCCGACCGAACGTTTTAAGGAAGCTATTCTGAAAGTAGTGAAATTAAACGAACGCTTCATCCCGCCTTATGAGAGTGGGGCGTCCTTGTACATTCGCCCGTTGCTTATCGGAACCAGTGCCCAGGTAGGGGTTCATCCGGCAGATGAATACATGTTTGTCGTGTTTGTCACACCGGTAGGCCCTTATTTCAAAGGTGGTTTTTCTACCAATCCTTATGTCATTATCCGCGAGTACGACCGTGCCGCTCCTCACGGAACCGGTATCTACAAAGTTGGTGGTAACTATGCAGCCAGCCTGCGTGCCAACAAGAAAGCGCACGATCTGGGCTACTCCTGTGAGTTCTACCTGGATGCCAAAGAAAAGAAATACATTGATGAATGCGGAGCAGCCAACTTCTTTGGTATCAAAGACAATACATACATCACACCGAAGTCTACTTCTATCCTTCCTTCCATCACCAATAAGAGCCTGATGCAGTTGGCAGAAGATATGGGCATGAAAGTAGAGCGCCGTCCGGTACCCGAAGAAGAACTGAGCACTTTCGAAGAAGCAGGAGCTTGCGGTACTGCTGCTGTCATCAGTCCGATCGAACGTATCGATGACCTTGAGAATGGTAAATCATACGTAATTTCGAAAGACGGAAAGCCGGGTCCTGTTTGTGAGAAACTCTACAACAAGCTGCGTGGTATCCAGTACGGTGACGAGCCCGACACTCACGGATGGGTGACCATTGTAGAATAAACGTTCGATAAATGAACTACAAAATAACAACCCTCGCAGAAAACAGTGTTTACGGTAAGGGATTACAGGGAGAGCATGGGCTTTCCCTGCTTGTTGAAGCGGGGGAACACAAGGTGCTGTTTGATACCGGTGCTTCGGATTTGTTTATCCGGAATGCCCGTTTGATGGGAGTCGATCTGACCGATGTGGAATTTGTAATACTGTCCCACGGACATCGTGACCATACAGGTGGATTGCATACTTTCCTGAAAATGAACAGCAGGGCAAAGGTGGTATGTAAACAAGAAGTGTTCCGCAGGAAGTTCAAGAATGAACGTGAAAACGGAATGTTGCATCCCGAAGCATTGGATAAGTCCCGCTTTTGGCTGATCGACGAAACTACGGAGATTGTACCGGGTGTATTTGCGTTTGCGGATGTCAGGATAGTAGACAGGAACGACACGCACTTTGAGCATTTCTTCGTGGAGATAGGAGGCGAGATGCGTCCCGATACCTTTGAAGATGAACTGGCATTGATATTGAAGAGTGAAAAATCCCTTTCAGTGCTGAGTGCCTGTTCGCACCGGGGGATTACAAATATTATTCGTGCCGTGCAGACTGCATTTCCGGGATTGGGACTGAAACTGGTGATGGGAGGCTTTCATATCCATAACGCAGGCATAGAAAAGTTCAATGTGATTTCCGCTTTTCTGGGCATGAAGCTTCCCAAACGTCTGGGAGTCTGCCATTGTACGGGCATTGACAAATATGCGTTGTTCCGCCAGCAATTTAACGACCGGGTGTTTTATAACTATACCGGTTGGGTAGAAACGATTTAACTTTTTTGAATGGGAAAAAATAAATTAGAGAAGTTTGCCGATATGGCAAGTTATCCGCATGTTTTTGAGTATCCTTACTCGGCAGTGGACAATGTGCCTTTTGACATGAAGGGAAAATGGCACAAAGAGTTTTTTAAGAACGATAACCCGATTGTACTTGAGTTGGGTTGCGGGCGCGGCGAATATACCGTCGGACTGGGACGGATGTTCCCTGATAAGAATTTTATTGCGGTAGACATTAAGGGAGCCCGCATGTGGACGGGAGCCACCGAATCTCTTCAGGCAGGCATGAAGAATGTTGCTTTTCTGCGTACCAACATTGAGATCATCGACCGTTTTTTTGCGGAAGGCGAAGTGAGTGAGATCTGGCTGACTTTCTCTGATCCGCAAATGAAGAAAGCGACCAAACGCCTGACTTCTACCTATTTTATGGAACGTTATCGTAAGTTTTTGGTGTCCAACGGTATTATCCATCTGAAGACAGACAGTAACTTTATGTTCACCTATACCAAATATATGATTGAGGAGAACAAACTGCCGGTGGAGTTTATCACCGAAGATCTTTATCACTCCGATCTCGTTGATGACATTCTGGGCATCAAGACCTATTATGAACAACAATGGCTCGATCGTGGTTTAAGCATTAAATACATCAAATTCCTGTTACCGCAGGAAGGAGAATTGAGAGAACCGGATATTGAAATTGAACTCGATTCGTACCGGAGCTATAACCGTAGCAAGCGGAGCGGATTGCAGACATCTAAATAATACAAACTATGACAATCTATCCTAAATTGATACTCGATGCACTGGCTACAGTGCGTTATCCCGGAACCGGAAAGAATCTTGTGGAGGCCGGTATGGTGGAGGATAACATTCGTATAGAGGGAATGAAGGTTTCATTCTCCCTGATTTTTGAAAAACCGACCGATCCGTTTATGAAGTCGGTGATAAAGGCTGCTGAAACAGCTATTCTTACCCATGTGAGCAAAGACGTGGAGATAGCAGGAAATATCAGTGTGAAAACAGTACAGGCTGCACGTCCCGAAGTCGGTAAATTGTTACCCCGGGTAAAGAATATCATAGGTATCTCTTCCGGTAAAGGAGGGGTGGGCAAATCTACCGTGTCGGCCAATCTGGCTGTAGCGTTGGCTAAGTTGGGTTATAAAGTCGGTTTACTGGATGCCGACGTTTTCGGTCCTTCCATGCCGAAAATGTTTCAGGTAGAAGATGCCCGTCCGTACGCTGAAAAAATAGACGGACGCGATATGATTATTCCTGTTGAAAAGTATGGTGTAAAATTACTTTCTATCGGTTTCTTTGTCGATCCTGACCAAGCTACTTTATGGCGTGGGGGGATGGCGAGCAATGCGCTGAAGCAGTTGATCGGAGATGCTGCCTGGGGAGATCTGGACTATTTCCTGATCGATCTGCCACCGGGAACAAGTGACATTCACCTGACCGTAGTTCAGACATTGGCCTTGACCGGTGCCGTTGTGGTTAGTACTCCGCAGGCTGTGGCTTTGGCCGATGCACGTAAAGGGATCAACATGTTCACTAATGATAAGGTGAATGTTCCTATTCTTGGTCTGGTGGAAAATATGGCTTGGTTCACTCCGGCAGAACTTCCGGAGAACAAGTATTATCTTTTCGGGAAAGAAGGTGCCAAGAAGCTGGCTGAAGAGATGAATGTTCCGTTGTTGGGACAGATTCCGATTGTACAGAGTATCTGCGAGGGCGGCGATAACGGTACCCCTGTTGCTTTGGATGAAAATACGGTTACCGGCCGTGCATTTCTTTCGTTGGCTGCCAGTGTAGTACGACAGGTGGACAAACGGAATGTGGAAATGGCTCCCACAAAGATTGTAGAGTTACATAAGTAACGATAAGCGCTTTTAAATGATGAACGATCGGTTCCTTGTCCCATAGGCAGGAGCCGATCGTTCTTTGTTTATTGTTTGTTGTCCGGAGGGTTAATCATATACTTTCATCAATTCCTCTTTTATTTGGGCTACACCCGGGAATCCTGTCTTTTGGTGTTTGACATTTCCTTCCCGATCGATGATGAGATAGGTGGGTACGCCCCTTATGTCGAATTTATCACCTAAGAAACTCCATTGGGCATCCGTTAAACGGAAATGCTCACCGTGGATATCCGGAATCATGTTCTCCCATGTTTTCAGGGGTGAAGTTTCGCCGGTAATGTAAAGGTAAACGATATCCTTTCCTTTCAACTCTTCCTTTAGCGGCAGCATTGCTTTATTGGCCATGCGACACGGGCCACACCAGGTTGCCCAGAAATCGGCCAGGATTACTTTACCCCGGAATTTAGAGATAATGGATGTAAACAGGTTTTCATCACTGACTTCTCCTACTTCATGAATAGTATATCCGGTTTTCTTTTTATTGGCTTCAATGGTTTTCAGAAGTTGTTCATTGCCCTCCCGCAGTTCATTTTGGCAAGCGGGTGGAAGAGTGGCAAGCAGGACTTCCTGTTCGGCGGTCAGGGGTGTAAAGTCTTTGATAGATGAATAGAGTTCGTTTGCTTTATTAATATCGAAATAAACCCCTTTGTCGGTTCCCCATGCTTTAACCAGTTCATCTCTCCAATGACGCAGGTAATACGGAACCAGTTCGGTCAACCGGGGATTGTAAAGTAATGCCATGGTGTTGAGGGAGCCAAGTGGTCTGAAAGCATCCGCGTAATAGTTTTCAGGCAGTTTTATTTGAGTCGTTTTAAAGTATTCCCTAACTTCTTCGTTTTTCATTTTATGCTCCATGGCATAAGCCTGCTTGATGGCCATTTCCGTTAAAGAGATAGCCTGGGCAGTACCGGCGTCTACCTGATTGATTAATACCGTTTTGAGCGCTTGACTGATTGAGGCTTTCTGTATGGATTCAAGAATAGTAGCCCGTTTGCCATAAATAAAGTCTTTATAGGCTTGGGCGTCCATTCCTGCTATGTCACGGAATAGTTGACGGTAATTATCCATAACGGAAGGATTTAGGTTACATTTAAAAGATTCCTGTGACAGCCCGGCTAATGCGCCGCCAAAGTAAACAGCTTCGCCATAAGGTTTGTCATCCTTATGGAACCTGGATTGTTGCCGGCATAGTTCGCGGGTATTGATAATGATACTGCTCTCTTCGCCCGGTACCACGTAGGAAGAAATCATTTTACCGAAAATACGGAGGGCGACCGAAGTAGTGGCAGGTACTTTTATTTGAGTGGCAAATGTGCCGTCATTGTTTATTTTTACTTCCGCTCCTTCGTAGGCACCTTTTACCGGGTCAAATACAATCGGTGCTATTTTGGAGATGAGCCCCGGGCGATAATCCAGAATCTTTCCTTTGAAAGTGGCTTCTTTGTATTCGAATTTCGGTTCGGGCAATGTATTGTTTATGTCTACTTTCTGCACAATGGCTTCTTGGGGTAACAAAAGTTCGGGGAGAGCTTTTCCTTTAAGTTGAATGCCCCATATCTTGAATGCCCCTTGAACATTGTCCCCTTCGGAGAAATCGATAGAAGTGGCTGAGGCCGGTACTGGCGGAAAAACTAAACGGAATTCTGCTTCACCGGATTCGGGCATCCAGAATTCCGTGTCGGGTTTAATACCGATCCCCGAACGTAAAACGTAGGTTTCCCCGTTATTGTCTTTCAGGAAACTTTGTCCGGAAATCCGGATCCATTGTTTGGGTTGATAGAATGCTTTGATATAAAGTACTGTAGCCGTGTCGCTGAGGACGACTTTATCTACTTGAATCGAGGTACTGCTCCAAGCTATGAATGGCGGCTGTTCTATGACTTTTTCTTTGGTTTTGGCAAGGTTGCAGATGCACAACAAGAGAATGGCAATAAATGTGATTTTTCTCATACTATTTTTATTAAAGTGATTTTCAGGTTGGGAGTACGGTTAGGCCAGACGGAACCGGATGGGGAGTGTGAATCGGGTCGCTACGTTCTTGCCTTTTTGTTTCCCGGGTATCCATTGGGGCATACTGTTTACTATACGGAGTGCCTCGGCATTCAGTTCCGGTGATACCCCCCGAACTATTTTGGGATTGCTTATTTTTCCGTTCTTATCAATAACCATTTGTATGACAACCTGTCCTTGTATTCCCGCTTCCATTGCGACTGTAGGATATTTTATATTTTTGTACATATATGCTAAGCAAGCTTTCATTCCACCGGGGAATTCGGCAGCTTGTTCAACTACATCAAAAACTTTATTTTCAAGATTCTTATCGGAACTACTTGTCGTTTCGGACGCTTCACCTATCAGTCGAAACCGTACCGGGACGGTCATTCTGGTTGCTACGGCTATTCCTCTTTGTCTTCCGGGATGCCACTTAGGCATCTCTTTTATTACACGTAATGCTTCGGCGTCCAGCGTTGGATGTGCACTTTTCACTACTGTGCAGTCGGTAATCGTTCCGTTTGCCCGGATTATAAACTGAACAACGACTTGTCCGTGTATTCCGTTTTCCTGAGCGATAGGGGGGTAGCGGAGGTGACTGTTGATGAACCTATTCATTTCTGTCAATCCTCCTGGAAACTCCGGCATCTTCTCAACTACTTCAAAAACAGTTTGTTCTTCCGGATTTCTTTGGGTTGTTTGTCGGGCTGCGTTGTCCGCTTGAGATTGCGGAGCATCTGCCGTATGGGATGGGGCGTTTTCTTCAATCGGAGATTTCGGTTCAATCTGTTCTTCTACTGTTTGTATCACTTCCTGCGCGATACTTTTAGTAGTACGTGCCACGGCTTCGATGTTGCTGACTATCATTAGGGCGAGAGCCAGCGGGAGAAATAACAGATATTTGGTCCGTCCTATCTCTTTGGTTCTTTTTTTGTTCATCATGGTGATGCGATTCTTCAATGGCAGCACATTGAAACTGTTGGAGAGAGTGATAGTACTTTTCTGATGAGCCAATCCCAATAAGTGATACTGATAAGATTTTGAATCATGTCCGGCTTCCAGTACACGGTTGTCGGCCATATACTCCAGGTTGTTCCGTACTTCCCGTTTCATCAACCATGCAAACGGGTTGAACCAACAGGCGATACACATCAGTTCGCTGATGATAACATCTATGGAGTGCTTTTGTCGGGCATGCGTTCCTTCGTGAGTAAGGATCTCGCTTAACTCATTGTGCGGATGTGCTTGCGGATGAATGAAGATCCAATGAAAAAAAGAGAACGGACCACTTTCTTTGTCAAGCAAATAGACAGGAATTCCTTCTATCTGATCTTTCTGACAATGAAAACGCAACCGCAAAATACTGGCAAACTGGGCAACGAAGCGTATTAAAAGTAATACGACTCCTGCCCAATAGATGATATTCACTGTAGATAAAATGATGTTTTGCCAATCCGTAGTCGCAACTTCAGGAGTTATTTCAATTTCGGGCAATACAATGGTTGCGTATAAATCGGCCATTGCTACCATAGGTTCGTGCGATCTGATCCACTCCTGAATATTCAGCACCGGGTAGAGTGGAGAAATGATAAAGAAGCAAAGCAAAACAATCCTTCGCCACTGAAAAAAGGTGTCTCTGTAGAAAAACAACCGATAGAAGGCGTAGAATAAAGCAATTGCTATGTTTATCTTCAGGAAGTATGCCAGTTCGGGAGTCATGTTTTTCAGGGTATTAGCGATTAGTTTTCTTTTCCTTTCTCGATCATGTCGATGATTTCTTTCAGGTCGTTGGTCGATATCTTCTGATCTTTGGCGAAGAAAGAAACCATTTCTTTGTAAGAGTTCTCAAAGTAGTTCCTTACGACTCCACTCATGAAACTTCGTTTATATTCGCTTTCTTTAATAGCTGGAGTGTACAGGTACGTATTTCCTACGCGTTGTGCCTTTACATATTTTTTCCGTTCGAGATTCTTTACGATGGAGGCCACCGTGGTGTAGGGAGGAGTAGGTTGCTCAAATTTAGCAACGATGTCTTTTACATAGCAACTTTCCAGTTCCCAGATGTAAATCATCACTTCTTCTTCTTGCATTGTCAACTTTTCCATGGAGTATGTTTAATTACGTTTATATCACAAAGCTACGAAACGGTCGTAACTAAACAAAGCAAAGTATGTTAAATGATGTAAATGAATAGGTTGCGTATAGTGAAAAGTTGCTTTTACTTACCATTTACATATTTTGAAGCTGAAATACCAAATTGACTCTTGAAATGTTTCCTAAAAGTTTCATAATCATTATATCCTACCATTTCGGCGATCTCTAAAATTGAATATTTGTGCATTGCCAATAAAGAAATCGCTTTGTTCATGCGTATCTTTCGAATTAACTCTGTAACAGTTAGGTGGAAATGCTCTTTTACTTTTCTATATAATGTGGGTTGACTCATGCAAAGCATATCGGCCAATATTTTCACATTGAATTGTTCATTCGCTATATTATCTTCTATAACGACAAGCACTTTTTGCATGAATATGTATTGATCAGACTGCTTAAACTCGTTATTGATGTTAGATTGTTGTAAAACAGATGGTTCCGGATGATCAGAAAGAGGTCGGTCCTCCTTTTCTTCCGGTGAGCTGTTGTCTGTTTTTTCTTCTTTGCTACAGTTGATTTTGGTTTCTTGTACATGCGACAATTGGTCTACTTGCTGACATAGTGAATGGACATTTCTCTTTATTAATGTCAGTTTGCTGTAGGAATCATCACACGGCTTCATTGAGTATAAAAGTTCTTCGAGTGGTGACAGTATTAAGGCCAATAGAGGACGTAGCTCATGGGTTGCTTTGGTGAAAAAGGTTTCTTGCTCTTCTTTCAACTTTATTTCTTGTTCATGTTGTAGTTTATAGATGGCAATGCCGTGCTCTAATTCAGTAATCAGTTGATCACGCTGATGTTTCCTTTTAAATGTGAATATTGAGTAATAAATAGCTCCAATGATTACCAGGAATACAAAAATACGGAAAGTCCAAGTTTGACTCCAGTGTGGTTGTATGTTGATTTCTAAAGAGGTTACATCTTCTTTGACTGCTTTTTGGTTTTTTATTTGAAATGTATAGTTTCCCGGCAACAAGTTGGCGTAAGAAATTTTGTCTTTACCATTACATTCTATCCATTCATTCTGATAGGGTATCAGCCTGTATACGTATTTTTGCGTGGTAGGATAAGGACTGTTGCTGAATGATAATGAAAAGTCCCTGCTTTTGTATGGCAGAGAGATGTAATCTGTATATTCAGCGGTTTTTGTCAATATCATTTGTCCATTAATGAGTTTCCCCGGAATGAGAGGCTTATTATTAATTTCAATACCAGTAATGATTATTGGGTTCTCGGTATTTGCCTGGAAAGCGTTGATAGCTTGTTGAGGTGAGAAAAAAATCAGATGTCTATTGCCTCCCCAGCACAGCATATCGCCCCAAAAAGTCACAGAATGGCTACTTCCGGAAGCATAATAATTATAAAATTGGTTTATGGATTTGTCATAGCAGCTAAATCCCGAATTTGTTCCGATCCAGATATACCCTTGTTTGTCTTCTAATAAGCAATTTATCCAATTGCTGGCCAAACCATCCGTAGTTGTAAATACTTGTTTAATTGTTTTATCTCTATGATAAACGATGCCTAAACCATTTTGATAGCCTACGTATACAGTTCCGTCTTTAGCTGTTAATACTGTTTGGGCCGTATAGGTATGTTTGTCTGTCGTAAAATGTTGTATGTGTTGTTTGTTATTAGTATAGCTCAGTTTCAGCAGTCCTAAACTGGTAGCTATCCACAAATAACCTTCATTATCTTCATCTATATCAAATACACAGTTCACAGCTTGTTTCAACGCTACTTCCTTTTTCTCCTTTTTATCACAATCGTATAGAAACAGTCCCTTACTTGTTCCAATCCAGAAATTCTTTTTGGAGTCTGTAAACAGTACATTGACAGGCGTATCGGTTACATGATACTTTTGCACTTCCTTTTTTAGTGGAGAATAACAAACTATCATTCCATTCTGATAACCGAACCAGATATTTCCATTCTCATCTTTCATGCTGCATAACACTGTCTTTCTATCTGTTTGAGGTAATTCGCGTAAAGTAAAATTTTCCGGGTCGTGTAATGGATTACTATAGAAAACACCTTGTTCATAAGTGGACCAATAGCTCCTTTCATCGTTATCAATAATAATGCTTTCTACTTCATTGTCTTCATTGAAATTGTATTGTTTGATAAAGTTCCATTTCCAGTCGGCAACCAATACTCCTCCTCCATGTGTTCCAATCCATAAGAATCCATGGGGATCGTAATAAGAAGATATCATACGTGGCTCAAAGTTTAATGACTGCCAGGTAGGTTCACCGGTGCTTATTTTCGTAGTCCATCCGCCCGGAACATTATTGTCCGCCGAAAGCGTGGTATATCCGTTCCATGTTGTAGCGAGAATAGAAGAATTTGAAATGGGAGTAATGTTATAAACATCGTTATGAGACAAATGGGTGGGAATCCTATTTTGTTGATTGACAATATGGCTAAGGTTCTCCAATGAAGTATCCATAATGAAAATGCCATGTAGCATGGAAGAAATGAATAGTTTTTCATTATGATATATAATCGAAGAAGCTCCAAACTCTTGCTTTGTGGTTAATAAACGTTTCTCCTTTAAAATACGTCCCGTACTGATGTCTAATAAAAGTACGCGTGCATTATTGGTCACTAAATAAACCTCTTTATGATTATTGGTTAGGCAAAATTTCATGAATCGCTCTTTTTCCGCCATTTTGAACGAATAAATCTTTTTTAATTTTGATGAAGGTTGACCGTTTGGGGTTAATGAGATATTGAAACTGCTAAACGTTTGATTATCACAAGCCAAAAGCGTGGAATCATTAAGAAGAAGAAAATCGGCCACTTGATAATCCTTGTTTTTTACGAGAGTCTGAAGTTTTCCTGTACTTTCACTTTTGCAATCCATGTATGTGATCCAATCATTAGTCTGTAAATATAGTATATGTCGATGATCCTCTTCTATTTTTATCACATTCATGCTGAAGCGTTGGCTTAGTGCGTAGTTAGTAAAACGATTGCCGTCATATTTGCTTAATCCGGTGCTTGTGCCTAACCACATTATCCCTTTAGCATCTTTATGAATAGATAAAACTGTGTTGTCTTTAAGGCCATCTTGAATGGTCAATTGCTTAAAATTTATATGATTTGTATAAAACGGTGATATCGCTTTACAATTTAATGCTCCTGATAGTAATCCCGAAATGATTAAGAAATATAATTTTATGGTTTTCATTGTTGACTTAAATTTAACGTTAGCTTTTCTAAAAGATGAAAATACTGATAAATCGTGTTGCTTCGTAATATATAATATGTCTTATTATACTTTTCGAAGCTAAAATATATAAATTTATTATATAAATGATGTTTTTTCAAAAAAATGTGTTGTGATAGGAAAATGTTTGTGTGTACATAGATAAATAAGGTCACAAGCCACTCGTGGTCCAAATGATAAAAAACGTATCGATGCTCTTTTTCCGGAGGGACTTTTCACGAGTGACCTGCTAAATTGAGATTTGGGGAGTATGTTTCCTGATTCAGCAGTAGGAAAGTCCTGTTACGTTGAGTTTTAGTTCTTTCAGAAAGAAGGCGTTCTTTTTAGAGAAATAGGGGTATAAAGGCATTATTGATAGAAAAAAGGGGGGAGATTGATAAAAATACATGTGGTCGACAACAAGCGCATTAATTAATTTTGTACCCAAGAACTTAATTCTAATAATTTAAAAAATTTGTTTATGAAAAACAGATCCGGCCCTTAAGCCGTTCGGCTTTAACTCAAGTAGTATAAAAAGTATTCATGATTTAAAATTTAAGACTAATGATACAAAGTAATTATTATTACCATTATTTCCTGGTTCAATTATTAAAGAGAGGACTGTTAATGTTACTTATGTCCTTGCCTGCTTTGGGAATATCGGCCGCTATGACGACAGACGAAAATAATTTTAGTGTACAGGAACAACAGCAGAATCGCAAACTGAGCGGTGTGGTAACAGATGACAACGGAGAGCCTCTGGTCGGAGCTACTATCCAACAGAAGAATACTTCAAATGCGACAATTACTGATATGAACGGACATTTTTCAATCAATCTGTCCGGTAATTCTCCGATGATTGAGATATCCTATGTAGGATACTTAGCACGGACTGTCAAAGTAGGAAATCGCACCTCGCTAACGATTAAGCTTCAAGAAGACAGTGAGCTTATGGACGAGGTTGTTGTAGTGGGATACGGAAAGAGCTCTGTAAAAAGACTAACCAGTTCTATATCCAGTGTCAAAGGAGATGAATTGATAAATATGCCTAATACCAATATTATCAGTTCTTTGGAAGGTAGAGCAACCGGAGTTTTCATTCAATCGGCAGGTGGCGAGCCAGGGGCATTGCCCAGCATTTCCATTCGTGGAGGTGGCGAACCCTTGTATGTAATTGACGGTATTCCTGGTACAAAACAAGAATTTTCCGTTCTTTCACCTAGTGACATTGAGTCTTTTTCTATTTTGAAGGATGCTGCCGCAGCGGCAGTATACGGCGCACGAGCCGGTAACGGCATCGTGATGGTCACAACCAAAAAGGGTACAAACGAAAAGATGACAATCAACTACAATGGTTCTTACTCTTTGAGTTCACCTACACAGCCCATTGAATTTCTTGACAACTATGTGGTTGCCGAATTATCAGACAGAGCTGCGCTCTATAACAACGGAATACCTACCTATATGAAAGTGGATGCGAATGGCAATTTATATTGGCCGGAAGGTGTGCTGGAAGCCGTGAAGAATGGAACTTTTAACGATGTAACCGGAAATACGGACTGGAACAGCCTGTTGTTCCATAAATTCGCTCCTATGCAGTCACATAACCTTTCATTGAATGGAGGAAGCAATAATACCCATTACTTCATGTCTGCGCGTTATTACACTTTAGGAGGTATTTATAAAACGGACATTTCTAAGAATGATCGTTTAAATATGAGAATGCACGTGGATCACTATTTCGATAAGATCGGATTGAGAATAAATGGAGACGTTTCTTTCATCCAGAACAAGACACAATACCCTCCTAACGGTTTATATACTATCTGGACGCACGTAGCACGCCTAAATTCACTGGCAAGATGCTTTAATAGTGCGGGTCACCCGACAGGAGGTCAGGAAAATCCATACGTCGAAATCGACCCGTCAGCCGGATATAGAAAAAACGACACTCACTATACGAATATGAGTTTGTCGATGCAGTGGGATGTGCCTAAAGTTTCCGGACTGAGTCTTGGAGCGCTTATGAACTACAATCTATACGATAGTTATAATAAAAATTGGCGTGCCAACGAGGCAGGTGTAGGTCCTGTGTGGGAATGGAATGACGAACCGACCAATCTTGGAAAGGCTCGTCTGGATGAACAAATGTACCGTTCCAATGAAATAACCTTTGAAGCGCGGGCGGATTATAACAGAACATTCAACGACGCTCATACGATCGGAGCGACAGCCGTTTTCAACTCGTGGAAGTACAACTATAACGAACTGGGAGCACTGAGAAGACAATATGAGACCAGTGTAATTGAGCAATTAAACGGAGGGCCAAGTTCTACAGCAGAAAACAACGGTACGGCAAGAGAAAATGGACGCATGGGATTGGTCGGTCGTTTAAAATATGACTATAAAATGCGTTATATTGTAGAAGCCAACTTCCGTTATGACGGTTCGGACAAGTTTCCCAAAGGGCAACGTTGGGGCTTCTTTCCATCAGTTTCTGTAGGCTGGAATGTGGATAAAGAATCTTTCATGAAACCTCTGTTGAATAACAAGTGGTTCAGTGCCTTGAAATTCCGTTTCTCATGGGGTAAGATCGGTCTGGATGATGTAGGTAATTTCCAATATTTGTCGGTGTATAACAAAGGAAATGACTTTTACGAAGGAGGCAAATGGAATTCTACCTTGCGTGAAGGTAATTTGGTTAGCCAATATTTGACATGGTACAGCCGAAATACTATCAACCTTGCTGTCGATGCGGAGTTCTTCCAGCAACGTTTGTCTGCCAACTTTGAGTACTTCTACTATCGTACAACCAATTATTTGGCGAACCCCAAAGATTCCTATACTACACCGTTGGGTACTGCCATGCCGATGATTAAGACAAATTCGGCTCATCGCAGAGCCGGTTATGAATTTAACCTGACATGGAGAGACAAGATTGTCCGTGACTTTAAGTACAATGTAGGACTTAACTTATCTTATTACAATGAGCTTTGGGAAAGAAAATACGATGAACAGGAATCTGATTTGAAAAATCCGTTGCGTCGTCTTACACACCAAAAGTCATATTTTGACTTGTTGTACGTATCAAACGGGCTTTATCAAAACATGGAAGAAATCTTGGATAACCCACGTCCCCAGGCCTCTACCCTGTTACGACCGGGTGATATCGCTTATCAGGATATCAATGGTGATGGTGTGATAGATACCAATGACCGGATACGCCAAGGTGCTCCACGGTTCCCGCATTTGACTTATGGCATCACTTTGGGATTATCCTATAAAGGGTTTACATTTGATGCGCTGCTGCAAGGCACAGGTGCCCGAAACATGTTGTTGGAATCATTCAATCGGAAATTCAATACAAATCAGGTTGGTTTAGCCGGTAGTGAGAAGTTCTATTATCCGGGAAATACCGGAGATATACTCTATCCTCGCTTAACCAATAATGCGCAAGAAAACGGAAGCAATAACGATATGGCTTCAACTTATTGGTTATTGGATGCTTCCTACATTCGACTGAAGAATGTTAAATTAAGCTATGATCTGAAATACAAACTATTGAAAAAAATGAATTTCATCTCTCTATTTGAACTCTATGTGAGCGGAAACAACTTGCTGACCTTCTCTCCGGTTACAAAGTATCACATTGACCCGGAAGACGGAAGAGATGACGAAGCTATGGGGCAGGTAGGTTATCCGGTGCAGAAGATAATCCAGTTTGGAGTTAACTTAACATTTTAAATGAAAGGAATATATATGAAAAAATATTTATATATAATGCTGATGATGGTCTGTGGGCTGACATCCTGCGATGTACTTGATACAGAACCAATGGATTCATACAATGAACCTCTCGTATGGCGTAACAAAGACTTGGCTCAAAATGTGTTGAGAGAGGCTTATTGGACCATTCTTAAAGGTTTGTATTGTTCGGGAGACAATAGCACAGAATGTTTGCGTACGGATTCGTGGACAGATAATGTTTGGAATAAAGACAATAACTCTGTAGCGGCCGAAGCCATTTCTCCTACAAATATTGAAGGCAACGTAGGCGGTTTTAATAGATATTCCTATATCCGCAGAACGAGCCTTATTATAGAAAAATTGACCAATAACCCCGACATTGACGAACAAAGTTGCAAACAGTTTATTGCCGAAGCTCGTTGCTTGCGCGTAATGGTGTATGACTGGATGGTACGTCGTTGGGGAGGAGTTATGCTCATAGATAAGCTGATGACCCCTGAGGATGAGATGCTGTTGCCGCGCAGCTCAGAAAAGGAAATGTATCAATTTATGGTAGACGAATTAAAACTGGCCATTTCCGATCTGCCCTCAACTGCCTATAAAGAACGTTTCACCAAAGGAGCCGCACTTACGTTGCTAACACGTGTATCTCTGGAAGGAGGGCTTTATGACGAAACTATCGCTGCCGGAGAACAACTGTTCGATGGAGAGGAATCCGCTAATTGGAGCATAGATCCTGAGTATCGTAAAATGTTCGGCAGTTTCTCTTATCCGGAAGAAAGCAAGGAAATCCAGCTGTATTTTACACAAGCCGATAAAAAACAGTATTGTGAAAATTTACTTCCCATGTATGTTGCAGGTACATTGGCGCCCGGACGAAATATTATGGGGCCGGCTTTCAATGACAAAGTGGACGCATGGTGTGCCAATTGGCCTTCCCATGAACTGACAGAAGCCTATTTGGCGATTGACGTGGATGGCGACCAGACTGCAAAACCTTATACGGAAACCGCAAAATGGGAAAATGCTCTTGTAAAGACTTCCGCTATTATGTATAGCAACAGAGACAAACGTTTTGATGCCACTATCTGCTATGATGGTACTACTTATTTCACTTCTCCCATTGAAATGGATACCAAAGGCAATTGTTATTGGGAGAATACGCAAAATCACGGATTTATGTGCCAAAGCGGATATATGTGGCGTAAATACGTTTATGAACTGGATGGCACCGATGCACTTCCAGGCTATCAAATCCTTTATAACTTCCGTTACATCCTGTTAAGATTAGGAGAAGCTGCTCTCAACTATGCCGAGGCGCTTGGGCGTAAAGGTGAAACAGCCAAAGCTATCAGAGTGATGAATATGACTCGTACTCAACACGGTGGGTTGCCCGCTCTGCCGGAAAACTCTTCGGAAGCGGATTTCTGGAAATATTATAAAATAGAACGCCGAGTAGAACTGGCTTTAGAGGGAGACCGTTATTTCTCAGTCATTCGTTGGGCAAAAACAGAAAATGCGAATTCTGTACCCGAATTCAATAATCGCACGCACTGTATTATCATCAATGGCGACGATGATACATTCACATTAATAGACACCAGCCATGGAAGTTCTACTGGAAGCGACCGAGTGTTCTCTTGGCCCAGACGTATGTATTTCCCGTTGCCTGAATCGGAAACCATGTCTAACCCTAATTTACATCAAAATAAATACTGGTAATGAATATGAAAAAAGTTATGAATAAATCTTGGCTAAGTGCCTTTATGATCTGTATGTCATTGATTTTGTCCTCTTGTTTGGAAACAGGACTGGACGATCTGGAATCTTATGATGATGCGGAAATCAGAGCATTTAAATTTGAACATCGCTGGGAGCAAACAATGAGTGGTGGAAACAATACTCAACTGGGAGTAGTCTCATTACCTACCGATGTAAAGATAGAAGGAAATACTATTTCTTGCACAATCACAGTGCCCGAAGCTGGAAATCCAAGCTTTTTCACTGAAGAAGTGCGTGATGGCGTAAAGCTGGAAAAGATTGTAGGCATTGCTACTATTTCTACAGCATCTACTATTCATCCGATGGATGGGGCGCCCGTCTTAGGCAAATGGGGAGATTTCTCTAAATCTTGCAAATACAAGGTGATTGCTGCCGATGGTAAAACAACCGAAGAATGGATTATACAGTGCAGGTTGGTTAAATAGCTTCAACAGACAATCGGTATATATAATTGATAGAGGGGGCAAAATATTATTCGGATGTCCTGTCCCCTCTTTTCATACAAAATTCTATAATTGATGAAATTTCCGTGAAATATATATTTATCACACTTATTCTATTGACAGCAATGTCTTTGCAAGCCCAAAATGGAAAGATGACTTTGGAAAGCGGAAGAACTTATTATATTCATACTTGTTCTGACGCACCTAAAGTCGTTGTTCATGCGGCCGAAGAATTGAGCAAGTACATCACTCAAGTATTTAAAGTATCATGCGTTCGAAAGTCCGTATCATTGGACCGGTCTGAAATGTTGGTACTTACCAAAGATAAAAGTAACGCAAGATACCTGCTTCCGGCAAATACAAAACTTGGCGAAGACGGCTATTGTTTAAGCGTACAAAAAGATGCCATTGTCATCGGTGGACAAAATGGTAGAGGGGTTCTATATGGAGTGTATTCTTTTTTAGAAAAATACATAGGATGCCGTTGGTACAGTTCTGAAGTTTCCTTTATTCCTTCACTGAATAAAAAACAATTGCCTCTTATAGAAGAAAGCTATACACCGATAGTGAAATGGCGGGAAGTTTTTTATTATGACTTGTGCGACCCTGATATCGCCGCACAACTGAAATTGAATGGAAACACGCTTCGTAAAGGAGTGACAGCCCCTAATCGACGGGCTATTAAAGGTGGTTGTCATGCTGACTGGGGGCTATGGTGTCATTCACTCTATGATGTAGTTTCTCCCAGCCTTTATGATGTTCATCCCGAATATTTTTCGGAAATTGAAGGAAAAAGAGTTCGTCCGCGTCCAGAAGGAACGCAGTTATGCTTGACTAATTCCGAACTCCCTCTTTATGCTATAAATTCTTTAAATCGGCTGATTCAGAAGCCACGGACAGAGGTGCCTGTGTGGGCTGATTCATTAGTGCATTATTGGAGCGTAAGCCAAATGGACGGAAAGGGGAATTGTACTTGTCAGAAATGTCAAACTTCAGATTTATATGATGGAAGCCCCAGCGGGACGATGTTGAAATTCGTTAATCGGATAGCTGAGCGCTTTCCGCAAAAGAAAATAGCTACTTTAGCTTACACTTATACTCGAAAAGCTCCATTGCATACCAAGCCCGCATCTAATGTCGTCATTCAGATGTGTGCTATAGAAACTGCCCGAAAAGGTATTAATTTCCCTATTGGTACTTCAGATATTCATGCGGCATTTAGAAAAGATTTAGTAGACTGGGGAAAAATCTGCAATGAAATATTAGTATGGGATTATGTCATCCAATTCCAAAATTCAGTTTCCCCATTTCCCAACTTCAGTACTATGCAAGACAATATAAATTTCTATACGGCTCACAACGTATCAGCCGTCTTCTGTCAAGGAAACAGGGAAAAGGGTGGAGAGTTTGCAGAGTTGCGTGGCTATTTGCTCGCTAAACTGTTGTGGAATCCGAAATGCGATATGAACCGGGAAATGGATGATTTTCTAACAGGATATTATGGTAAGGCGGGAATTTACATCAAGCGGTACATTGCCGACATGGAACAAGCCTTAAGAAAATCGAAAGCTATACTTTCAATGGATGGTGACCCCGAAGCTCATCGCAATGGATACCTGTCAAAAGAATGCGTAGAGCGTTACAAACATTGGTTTGACTTAGCAGAAAATTGCGTGGCAGACCAACCGGAAATCTTAAAACGGGTTCGGAAAGAGCGAATGGCTGTAATGTATGCTCAAATTCGTTTGGAATACGGTACGATGGAGGAACGCAAACAATTGCTTACTCAATTGATACAATTGGCTGAAGAAAACGACATCTGGATGTTCAGTGAAGTGGATAATCGTAACGACCAAAGTGGAAACAGGGAGATGTTCTATCAAAAGTATATGCATAGGCTTAACAATGTATCTAATTGAATAATAGGAATAAAAGAGCATAAGATATAAATGGAATTTATGTTGATAAATTTAAAATTATGAAAAGACTATCACTTACTTTATATTTTCTATTGGTGGCATGTTTTCTTGTCTTTGCGCAAGAACCCTGTCCCAGTGTTATCCCTGCCTTGCAACAATGGGAGGGAGGAAACGGAAAACTCTTTCTGCCTGCCCGAGGAAACATTGTTGTAAATCCGGTCAACGAAGCGCAACTCTTATCCACAGCTCGGATATTGGCTGGTGATTTGAA
The DNA here is from genome assembly GCF_019583405.1 of Bacteroides fragilis. GTDB lineage: Bacteria > Bacteroidota > Bacteroidia > Bacteroidales > Bacteroidaceae > Bacteroides > Bacteroides fragilis_B. The sequence continues at coordinate 123,289 of NZ_SZUU01000011.1, forward strand.
AGATTTAATGAACTGGAACTACGTCGTAAAAATGGGAAAACCCCAAAAGAACGACATTTATCTCTCGTTGATGAAACCCGACAAACAGTTAGGCGATGAAGGGTATGTGTTGACTGCAAGTCACTATGCAGCTATTGAAGCGCCTGCTGCAAAAGGAGTTTTTTGGGGAACACGTAGCCTTCTGCAAATTTTGTATAATCAGCAAGGTAAATTACCAAAAGGAAGAGCATACGATTTCCCTGAATTTCCCAATCGCGGGTTTATGTTGGATGTAGCTCGTAAATTCTTCACTTTGGATTATTTAAAGCAATATATCAGGATACTTTCATTCTACAAAATGAACGAGTTTCAGATTCATTTGAATGACAATGGTTTCCCACAATTTTTCAACAATGATTGGAATGCGACTTATGCCGCTTTCCGCTTGGAAAGTAAACGTTTCCCCGGACTGACAGCTAAGGATGGTTCATATACCAAACAGGAATTTTCCGACTTGCAACAGATGGGGGTGGATTATGGAGTGAACGTTATTCCTGAAATAGATGTTCCTGCACATTCCCTCGCCTTTACCCACTACAAGCCGGAAATCGGTAGCAAAGAATACGGAATGGATCATCTGGATCTTTATAAAGATGAAACCTATCATTTTCTTGACACGCTGTTCGATGAATATCTTTCCGGTGAGCACCCTGTATTCATCGGTCCTGATGTACATATCGGCACGGATGAGTATAATAAGAAAGAGGCAGAACAATACCGCTATTTCACAGACCGCTATCTGAAATATATCGAAAAATATGGCAAGAATCCCCGTATGTGGGGAGGCTTGAAGTGGCTTCCTGGTAAGACTCCCGTAAAGGCGGAGGGGGTGGTCGTCAATGCATGGTCATATGATTGGATAGATCCCGAAGTTTCCTTAAAAGAGGGATATCGACTGATAAATACGTGCGACACTTATCTCTATATTGTGCCGGGAGCTGGTTACTATCGTGATTTTTTGGATCATAAATGGATTTATGAATCATGGAATCCGTGGTTGATGAATAGAAAACAGACGCTTCCCGAAGGAACTCCGGGAGTATTGGGTGGAATGTTTGCTGTATGGAATGATATGTGCGGAAACGGTATTTCCCAGCAAGATGTACATTTACGTTCTTTCCCTGCCGTTCAGGTATTGGCAGAAAAACTTTGGAAAGGAGACAATAAAGCTGTTCCCTACGAAACCTTTGAAGCTCTATGCCGCATTATGCCGGAAGCTCCGGGAATAAACTTACTGGCGCGGATTCCTGAAAGGACGTGTTTGACTCCTTCCGGAAAGGTGTGTGTATTGAGTGGAACGGACACTATTTCTACTACTTTATATGAAGCGGGCTACCCTTATGCGGTATCGTTCAAAATTTATCCGGACAAGGATACCAATATTAGCGGCGTTCTATTTGAGGGTCCTCATTCCAAGGTATATATTAATTGGGAAAATACCGGACGAATTGCTTTCAGCCGCGACGGTTATACCTTTGTTTTCGGCTCTTATCGGCTCCCTACAGAAGTATGGACGGATATCAGTATTGAAGGAGATGACAAAGGTACCTCATTATACGCCAACGGCAAGTTGCAGGAACGTTTAGAAGGACGTGAGATGAAAGTATACTACGAAAAATACAAGCGCATGGATCGTATGCCTTATCAGGAAACGCTGATCTTCCCGTTACGCCAAATTGGTAATCCGTTGAATGGATTCAAAGGAAAGATACAGGATGTAATTTGTGTACAGAAGTAAAAGAGTCAATGACTATCAAAGAAAAATTTGTAAAATGAAGAATATTGTTTCTGTTTTAGTTGTTTTATAATATATGTGCTGTACAAGCCTCGTCGCTTTTAAAAGTCGCTGATAATTATCTGAGTCAGCATGAAATTGTCTATTTGGAACCGGAATTCGACGGTTTCAATGGTTTTCCTTTAGGTAATGGTGACTTAGGAGGCATGTTATGGTTTACCGACGAAGGCATTACCTTGCAACTTAATAAGGTAGATTTGTACGATAAGCCGGTCAATGGCAGGATGACATTACGTTCAGCAGGACGGGTAAAAGTCAATTTAGGTGTCCCATGCTATAGCTATATGCATCTTGCTGATTTTAAAGCCTGCTTATCTCTGCAGAACGCCGATTTAAAGATTAAAAGCTCAACAGCGTTTGCGGATACAGAAATTGCATCCTGGATAGACGCGAATTCAAATGTTTGGGTGATAGATTGTCAGGCAGACTATAAGAACTCGTTACCTTGCGGAGCTATTAACAGAATATCTTTGGAACGTTGGGGTAGTCGTGACTTTGGTGGTTGGTATGGTGCGCGCGACCGGGATGTGGCCAGCGGGATAGGTACTGCAAAGGTGAACAGAAAAGGAAATGACATCATTTTAGAAGAAAAGTTTGAAGGCGGTTTGTGTTTCACTGTCGCATGTCGGGTACTTGAGGCTCCAACAGAAATCCAGCGTGTCAGTGATCGGGAAAATTCGATGATCATACCTTTATCTTCTAAACAGAAATATAAGATTTTGATATCAGTTGCGAGTTCTAACGATTCTGATCATCCGACTCAAGAAGCGATTTCGTTACTGGACAAAGCGGAAGCAAAAACAATAACGGTACTCCAAAAAGAACATGCCAGATGGTGGAGTAAGTTCTGGTCAAAGTCGTTCGTTCATCTGTCAGACAATTATCTGGAGAATATTTATTATATCCGTCGTTATCTCATGGGTAGTTCTTCACGAGGGAAATATCCGGTGCCATTTAATGGTGGGCTCTGGACCACCAATTATGATCATCGTCAGTGGACTACTCCTCATCATTGGAATACTCAGGAGTCTTATTGGGGACTTGCCGTCCAAAACGATTGTGAATTATTGCGACCCTATATTGAAACTTATGACAATATGATTCCTCAAGGGGAGCAATTGGCTAAAAAGAAAGGTACGAAAGGCGGATTATTAATAACCGAAGCGCATGATTTCTCCGGTGATATGGTTAGTGCCAATTGGGGAAATATGACAACGAATTATACGCCGGCCAGCCAAATAAGCAAAATAATGTGGGAGTATTATGCTTATACACAAGATATTGAATATCTCAAGACAAAAATTTATCCATTTATGAAAGAGGCGGCGGAGTTTTACTTGGATTTTCTGCAATGGGATGATACCCAAAAAGAATTTTATATTTATCCCGCACAACCTTACGAACATGAGTGGAGTAGTAAATTGAAGAATACAATTACAGATAGATACATGATTGAATCATTATTTAAAAATTGTATTAAAGCCGCTCAAGATCTACATGTAGACAAGTTAAAAATAAAACAATGGAAACACGTCTTATCGCATTTATGGGCTCCTCCGATTTTGGATATACCTGAAAAAGGAAAGGTGTTCGGATTGGCTTTTGCAGAAAACAATGAAGTTTATCCGGATGTAAAATTGAATATACAAGGCTATCATTTTGATGCGCATACAACAGCTGTTTTTCCGGCAGGTGTGCTCGGATTGGACCATAAAGGGAGCGATTATTTTGAAATAGCCCGGAATATTGCTTTACAGCATCCCCAAAACCGGAATGCTATCACTCCGGGGGCAATTGTTTCCGCACGGTTAGGATTGGGTGATAAAGTATTGGAGCGTTTGCGATGTAGTGTTAATTATCTGCAACATTTTAATCAAGGGCTATTTTACAACTTGGATCATTGGCATTATTTCTCTCGCTATGTTGAGCAGGTCCCCAATGCCGAACTATACACTCAACGGGATTATATATATGATTCAAGATTGACTTACAATCGTTCAGAAGCCGGAAAATCGGGTTATCGAACTAAACCTTTTGTTCAATGCGGTATGGAAACGATGGGCATTGTGGGAACTGCTATCAATGAGATGCTACTTCAAAGCCATGAAGGTAAGATTAGAGTATTTCCGGCTATGCCGTCAAATTTTTCGGCTGCTTTTACACTGCGTGCTGAAGGGGCCTTCATCGTTTCTTCTGTTGTAGATAGTTTAATGACTATCCCATTTGTTGAGATAGAAAGTTTAGCGGGAAAAGAATGCCGTATACAGAATCCTTGGGGCGATCATCTTGTTCAAGTTATGTCACAAAGCAATCTTAATGTGAACGTTAAAGTCAATAAGGATCACGTGATTTCTTTCAAAACTACAGTTGGTGAATCTTATATAATAAAGAAGAAAGATGTCAATGTACTCCATATACCTGAAACATATCATGCCACACGCAATATGTTTCCCAAGAAATACGGAGAGGCTATGTTGGGTAAAGAGCGTACATTTTAAATGGGGATGTGTCATAACTCTTTTTACCACGGAGTGACACAGAGTATCACAGAATCTTTTTATCAATAATCAGCAATTTAAAATCACCTCTGTGTTACTCTGTGTCCTCTGTGGTGGGTTTTGATACATCCTCATTATGAAAGAATCGGTTTTCCTTTGCCTTTCATTTCTTTGTATTTATCAATGACATGCTTACGGCTCTTGATGATCTGCCAGCGATATACCCAGCAGGTAGTCAGGAAGTAGAATCCCGTTTGTATCCATAACGCTTTATATTCAAATGGGATCTCACTCAGTGTCGCCCCCATGTTATTGATCCGCACAAATCCGTTAATGCCGAAAGTAGACGGGAATATATAAGAGAAATATTTCCAGAACGGCGGTATGGCTGCTCCCGGCCAGGAGATTCCTGAAATAAACAGTAACGGAACAGACGTGAAGACGAATATCAGCATGCACGTTTCCCGGTTACGGATGGCAATGGACGCAGTCATGGCAAAGAAGATGCAAGCCATCAGATAGGGAAGGATAAATAACGCTAATGTACCCGGTTGTCCGATCTGGTTGAGGCTGAACATGCGGGGAACCGCACAAAGTACGTAAACAGATACGAGCGAATAGACCATGAAATAGCTTAGTCCTTTACCCATTACAATACGCAGCGTGCCGTTGTAATGCCGGTTGATGGGCACCAGATCCTTAAAGCGGTTGTTTTCGCGGGCGGTGCCGGCAGAAAGTCCGATACCCAACAGTAAAGTCTGCTGAATAATCAGGATCAGTACTGCCGGTATCAGGAAAGCAGCAAAACCGTTAGTCGGATTGAACATTGCCACGTCTTCATATTCGATGGGGTAGGCTGTGATCTCATCCTGGCGGTCGGTGGTATTGTCCGAACGGGTTATTTTGATATCTTCGTTCATGTCTAAAGATACGGCTGTGTTAGCCAGAAGCATACTTTTGTAATATAGCAGTCCGCTCATATCACAATAAATACTTACCTGAGTCTGTTTACCTTGTGCTATGTTATCACTAAATTCTTTCGGAATATAAATGATGCCATAAGCCAGACGGTCTTTCAGCATTTGTTTGGCTTCTTCCATATCGGCACAATACGCTACGATTTCTATATCGGGAGTGGCATCCACTTTGCGGAGATATTTGCGGCTGAGTGAGGAGCGTGAATCGTCTACTACCACTGCGGGCACTTCGCGCACCACTTCGTTGGTATAGATGAAGCTATAAATCAACGGATATACCAATGGCACGAGTACGAAGAAAATCAATACTCCCTGGTCACGGAAGGTGGTTCCAAACTCCCGTTTCCAGATATAAAACAGGTCGTTGACTCCTTGTGCTATTTTATCTTTTAATTTTATATCTTTCATTAGGGCATGTATTTATAGTATATCAAAGCTTCCTTCAACCGGTGAACCACGAAGAAAGGAAGTAACATAAAAATCAATAACGCCATATAATTGGACCAGGAATAAGCCATACTGTATCCGTTGAGTGCCTGGTCTACGTAAATGAGAAAGTAATGCCGTAGTGGGAACAGGTTGCTCAATGCCTGCAATACCGGATTCATAGCCATTACCGGGAAAGAGAACCCCGATATGGAGAAAGAGATGACTCCCCATAATGATGCAAAACTCAATCCGAGGCGGAGTGTAGGCAAAGTGCCTATCATCACGATGCCACAACATTGTGAAGCCAGTACAAGGCACAAAGTGGCCAGCAGCATAGGGAGGATGCCACTGTTGCATGGGAAATGCAGGAATCCGTACAGGTATACATTATAAAATATACCCATGATGAAGAACACTACCGTTTGTGGAAGAAGTTTACCTGCCAATGCGATATAAATGGAGTTATTGCTCAGCCGCAACCACTCACGTGCGGTACGGTCTTTGATTTCCACGCCGATGGAGAATACCGTTACCATGAATATCATCAGCATAAGTACTCCCGGTACAAGGGTGTTGCACAAGTAGACCGAGTAGTTCAACCATGGATTCTGTATCGGGTGTGTATCGATGACTATCGGTTGGAGGTATCCCATGGCTTGGCCCTCTGTTGCACCTTTAGCGTACAGTACCGAACGGCTGACTGCCCCTGATGCAAGTTCGGACATCATCTTCATGTCTTTGAAAAGCAGTGAGCCGGCAATCAGGTACGAGTTGTTGGTATAGAAAGATACCTTGGGTTGTCGTTGGCTTTGAGCATCGGCCGACAACCCTTTGGGAATATAGAAGAACCCATAAATTTTGCCTTCCTGCATTGCAGTGCGGGCTTCATTCACACTTCCATAACGGGCCACGATAGCCGTTTGCCCGAAGGCATCCAAATTGCGGAGGATATTTCTCGAACTGGTTGAGTTGTCCAGATCGACAGCGCCGACAGGCATGTCGGTGGGCAGTCCCGAGTCCATCAGCGTGGTGAAGAAAATATAGCAGAATAACGGGGCTATCACCATGCAGAAGAGATAGAGCGGACGGGACACAAGACGGCGACATTCGCGCTTCATGACCAGCCAGAGGGCTATATATTTCTTTTCTCTTTCTTTCATTTTTTAAGGATGACTGACATTCCCGGACGCAGATTGTCTACTTTTTCAACCGGAGTAGCTTTTACTTCGAAAGTTTTCAGATCGAACTGTCCTGTAGTTTTAGTTGCTTTCCAGGCAGCGTAAGTACCCAGATCCTTCATGTAGTATACTTTCAGGCGAATCGTTTTGTTGTCCAGTGCGGGCACGATAGCGTCAAATTCAGATCCCATTGTCAGGTTCTTCAATAAATCCTCGCGCACATTGAATGTCACCCACATGTCATCCATCACTGCAATGTTCATAATCGGTGCACCTGTGCCTACCAGCTCGCCCACTTTGGGAAATATCTCAGAAACCTCTCCGGCTGTCTGAGCAATCAAATAAGTCTCTTTGATGTACGATTCCACTTCGGCAACAGCTCCTTTGGCACGGTCTACCAAAGCGGCGGCAGCCATTTTGTCCTCACGTTCGGCACCGTTTTTAGCCATGGTATATTGGGCCTTTGCTGCTTTTTCTGTGGCGATGGCTGCATTACGTTGCGCAGTGACTTCGTCCAGTTTTTGCGCAGGCATGACTCCCTGGTCGAACAGATTTTTAACACGCTTGTATGATTTCTCTGCTATGTCGACACCGGCTATCGCCTTTTGCCACATTTCATAAGCTGCCTGGATCTGTTCCTGACGTGCCCCTTTGATTGCTTTTTCGTTTTGTGCCTGAGCAGCGGCTTCAGCTGCACGTGCCTGTTCCATTTTTGCCATTACGTCCGGAGCTTCCAGTATGGCGAGAGTGTCTCCCGCTTGTACTGTTTGTCCCTCTTTCACACGGAATTCCAGAATGCGTCCGGGAACTTTGCTCGAAACGCGGTATTCGGTCACCTCGGCCTGTCCCTGAATAATTTCCGGACCTTTGCGGAGCATGAAGAAACCGACAACTGCAACCAGTACAATAACTCCCAGCAGAGTGAGGAATGCAAGCAGCATATTGCTGTTCTGTGATTTTTGTGATGTCATCTTATTTACGATTTTACGATTTACGATTGAGATTGGCTTTCTCTAAATTTACTTATTCATTTTATTTCAGTGTTCCCAATGACTTCTGCAGGTAGATCTCTGTTAACTTCACATCAATCTGTGCATCGATCTTTTCCGATTGGGCCGACAACCAGGCAGTATGGGCTTCAAGTACGTTGCTTGGAGCAATTACTCCTTCTTCGAATCCAAGGGTGGCGTAGCGCAGGTTTTCGTCAGCTTTCTCAAGGTTCTTTTTCGCCATGGCCAGTTTCTTTGCTGCCTCGTTCACTTTGAAGGCCGATTGGTTGACCTGCAACTCTATTTTTTCTTTGGCATCTTCCAGTTGATACTGGGCGATGCGTGCTTCTGCTTTGGCTGCCTTTACTTTATAGAGGCCTTCTCCCCAGTGCCAGATGGGTAATTGAAGCATGATGCCTACATTCCACATTCCTTTGAATTTATTTTCAAAGCTGTTGAATACGGAAGGGTTAGTAACCATATAGTTTCCCATCAGTGCTAAAGACGGAAGATGCTCGGAGCGGGTTACGTTTATTTTTTGTTGATAAATTTTGGTTGCCAGTTCCAGGCTCCGTATTTCAGGCCGGTTGGCATAGGCTGTTTCAACCTCAAAGTCGGTAGTAACAGGCATTAACGGAATGTCGTCGATGTCTTCGTCGGCCAATACGACGGGGGTACTCAGGTCGATGCCGCACAGTTGGCACAGTAGCATCCGAGAAAGGCTGAGCCCGTCTTCAACCTTTGTCAGTGTCATTTCGGCTTCGTTTACCTTCACCCGAACCGAGAGTCCGTCCGCTTTAGTGGCTACCCCTTCGGCAATCATCTTTTCTACATCACTGTCCAGTTTCTGCAATAGCTTCAGGTAGCTTTCCGCGAGTTTTTTCTTGTTGACCAACGAGATAACCTGCCAATAGGCCTGATCCGTGCTGAGAATCACCTCTTGCATACCCGAATTGTGCTGTTGGCGAGCCAACTCTTCAGCGTATTTAGTGATTTTGTTGTATGCCCGGATTTTGCCGCCCATGTATAATGGCTGTGTCAGGGTGATGGCTCCTGCATATACATTGCGGGTATCGGTACGGAATGCGTCTACAATAGAACTTCCGGCTTCGTTCAAGGCCGGTACGATAGCCCCTCCCAGTTGCGACAAAGCCGGGGCCGGTTCAGGATGGAGCTGTCCGATGACTTGTGCAGCCTGCTGCAGTGGTCCGCTTATGCTGTTTCCTAAGCCCGATAGGGTAGCTTTCTGATCACTGTTGAGCAGCGAGAATTCTTTTTGGTTACGCATATAGGCCCCTGTAGCAGAGAAGTTGGGTAAGTAGTTCGTAAAAGCTGCTTTGTTTTGATAGTGTGCAGCATTTATTTTCTCTCCGCTTATCAACAACTCTTTGTTGTTGGCAATGGCCAATGCACGGCAACTATCTAAGGATAGGATTCCCTGTGATTTCAGAGAGAAAGTAGTTGTCAGGAGAAAAAACAGAAACAGGATTTTTTTCATCGCATCTTATACATTATAAAGGTAATACTTCATTTTAAAGAACAATGCTTGCGGGCTGTTTGTTTATCCGGTTTTGTTCTTGTTATCCTTGTTAGGACAAGAAACAATAATTGCATAAACAACGATGCAAATATAAAGGGTTAATCTTAAAAAGCAAAACGATTTAATTTTTTTTGTTATTTAGGCCTGATGTTTGAATACCGGGCGATGTATTTTCGCTTTTTCAATTAACATTGTTAACGTCATCTTGATGTCTTTCCCTTTTCGAATGCAAATAACAAATCTTTTGCATTTAAATGACTTGTTGTTTATATTCAAAGAATAAGCACACTCCCCTCTTGATCATATATGTGATCATTTAATATGTCTTTTTCAGAAGATAAGGTTGTAGAAAGTACTAAGTTTGTACTATATAAGCTGTTGTAGACAGATTTATATTTACTATTCTCTCCTCGAATATGGCTCAAATGATACATGGGCCCGTCAGCACGTAAAAATCTGTATCCTAATGCTTCCCAACGAGCTTGTCTCTCAAAATCTTCATTTCCCCATCCATAAAACCTTTCATTATCTTTTCCGCCATTCAGATAGGCATCCTTATTATAAAATATAGCTCCTCCCACCAATTTTATATCATACAATACCTTCATTAAAGCTGCATTTCTATGTAAAAACAACAGGTTTTCATTCTTGGCATAATACTCACGAAGCAACATCGGGACATTGAGGACCTCACCATTATACGGATAAGCAATTTCTGTTCTATTTTCTCTCAATTGTTCTACTGCATAAATCATCAGTTCTGGATATGCAATGATATCTGCTTCCCAAATAGCGATATAGGGTGTATCCACGCCTTCTACTAAAATATTTTGGTATTTAGTACGATGGTATGTGTTGTCGGAATCTTTTATGAATCTGTAGTCTGTATTATTTAGCAAATTTTCTAATATATGATTGTTGTACCTGCCAGCTTCCAATATTTTTATATTTGTATTAAAATAACGCTGCAAAAATCTAACCGATAACAATAGATTTTCCAATCTGTATATGGAGTCTAACTTTATAGGAATGAGAAAAGTCACATCAAAGAGATCTTGTTTTACCATCATGATATTCTATAATAGTTATTATTTATGTTATGTAAAATTTCTTCGTCTGTTTCTGCTACGGTTTTACTCAATTCAGCGTATGCTTTCTCTTGATGAAATTTAGATGTATAGCCACTGTTTTCTCCTCGAGGATGTGTTAAATGAAACAAGACTCCTTCGCTTCGATATATGGAATAATCCAAACTTTTCCAACGAAAAAAACGCTCATTGTCCTCTGCTCCCCATCCATAAAAATGTTCATTTTCCATTCCAGACATGATATAAGCTTTACGATTTACTAATACGGCACCTCCTACATTCTCATGATAGTCATTCAATAATCTCATTTTTTCAACATTTCGCGACAAAAAGCCAATGTCTCTATTTTCAAAATATTGAGCACGCAAAATATCAGAAGTCTCCATAAAGCAACCATTGTATGGGTATGCAATTTGATATTTGTCACCTCGTAATTGCTGAATGGAATCTACTATCTGACCAGTCGGAATAATGATATCTGCATCCCATATGGCTAAATAGTCTGTATTGGATTGCAATGTCATCTGATTGAGGTATTTTGTCCTATAGAATATAACATCCTTATCTTCTACAAACTCATATTTTATATCGGTGCACAAACGATCCAGTAGATGCCTGTTGTAGCGGTCAGATTCCAGCAGAAAAATATGGCAATAAAAATTAGACTTTAAAAAGTCAATTGTTAACTGTAGATTCTCTAACCGGATCATTGAGTCAATCCTAACTGGTATCAGAAATGTCATATCCATTATCTCTTCTTTCATAATTTGCAATATTTTTCTTTCCACATTCCATAAAGGGATAGCGATAACACAATACCACATGAGCCGGATCGCATACTCAAAAAATTATTTTCCTCTTTTAAACTCTTAAAATAAGAAGAGTGTTCTATTTTTTTTAGTATTTTAAAACAGAGTTCTTCTTTGTATTTGAGATTTTCTGTTTCTTGTATAGATGTCAATAGCATCAGAAGCCCGCTTACACCATTGTTTAACGCAATGCTTTTATCTTTGAATTCATATTTTAACATGGTGTCAATATCTATACTTTTCTCTAAAATGCTGATGTGCTTTTCCCACAATGGCACGGGCTTAATATTCATGAGATATTTGACAGAGGAAATCAAATAAATACGGTTAGATGTCAATCGCGGAAATGAACTTAGTATAAATGTAGTGAGATTATCTATAATTCTATCTAATTTGTAATTATAAAAATTTAATTTATAAGTTTCAGCAATAAGATATATGTAAACAGGTAATTTGTATAAGTTCATGTTGAAAATAAAAGGCTCACTATTTATTTGAGTATAGCCATTTTGATCATTTGATAATTCGATTGAATTTATAATTAATATTACAAGTTCTTTTTTCAATTGTACAGGCTCACTCTCGATGTTTTTGTAAAAATGAATGTTATACAATAAGTAAAATAGTATACCATATAATAAAGATGTGTAATTTTGGAGTTCTCCTATGGCTTTTGAAGATATCCAACGAAAAATACAATCGTCCAACTCTTTTAATACATCATTGGGATCAGCATCTATATATCCATGCTTGATCAAATATGTAATTGCGAATGCTATGCCTGCCAGGCCTGTCTCAAAATCAATCTGGGTTGAAATGGATTTTTTTTCACAATCCCGATATATCTCGTCTATTAGCCACTCCGCTTTCTCTAATATGAATTTATCTTCCAAGAAACGAGATGCTACAAAAAGAGAAAGACAAGCACCCATCTTGCCATTCGATATATCCAACGATACATTTGAATAATTTTGTGATAGAATAGCTCCTATGATATTTCTGAGTATTTTTTTTTCGTTCATAAGGTGATGATTTTAGTATATAATCTTAAATTTTCAACCTATTTCAGATTTTATATGTTGTTTGATTTTTTGTATTGGTTAAGCGCCTGTTTAAACTTTCCTTGAATAAATTTTTATCGACCTGTTTTGAGTTTCTTTTCAGTCTATTTCCCCGTTTTTGTTCGTTACATAGCCTGCTATGCTCTTCACGAAAACGAGAAGATGTCCTCGAAAACAAATCTCAAAACAGTCTCGAACAAAATTTAAACAGTCTCTAAACCATACTAACGGAAAGTGCCCGGAGGTGCTATACTTTCTGTTGCAAAGACAAAGCAAATGAGAGATGTACTGCCTTCTTTAGTTGCAATATTTCCAACGTTTGAATTTTGTAGTAGCCTTTATTGAACTTCAGCTTCTATATTAGTTAAAATTCTTGCCATCTTAATACTTCCCGGATAGCCGGTAAAGTGATACTTTACCTTACCATTCTTATTAAATATCACATATGAAGGAATACTATTAAAAGAATATTTATTCATCAGTTGCTTCCACACTTCATCATTTAGATAATAATGTTGTCCTCCTATCTCTTTTATTCTCTTGCTCCAAGAATTTTTGGGTGAAGACTCATTGGACAGATAAACATGTACGATATCTTCTTTCTTGATAGGAAGTTTTAAGTTTTTCATTTCTTTTAATGCCATTATACACGGTCCGCACCAAGTAGCCCAAAAGTCTACAACGATTATTTTCCCTTTATTTTTGTCAACGATGTTTGCCAATAAACGGTCTACGTCAAGTCCTGTGGCATCTTGTATTTTTAACGATTCCATGCCCGGCGCTCTTTTCTCTATTTTTTTATTTTGATGAAGCAATATTTTTTCTATCGCGTCACCTTTGAAATAAGTATGTATATTCTCTTTTTGTGCAGGCGATAATGGAATATTTTCCATATTGAATTGATGGGCATACGCATTTGCAGCCAGTATGTCATAGTATTGTCCCTCTTCAAATCCGATAAGATCGGCAATACGTTCTTTGACTATGGTCTGCCATGCCGGGATGGGAGTGTCTTTTATCGGAGGGAGATTCAATGTGTTATTGAGAAGTAAAAAGTTTTGAAATTCAATGAATTCAGAACTGCATAGTTGCAAGTTGGAATTTAAATTTAAGTTCCTCATGAATTTATAGTATCCTTGAGAGGGTGGGATAATGTTTAAAGTGTCAGCGAGTGAAGAAGATTCCGGATGAATGTCGAAATAATTCATTTCCATCATTTTTTCAGGGTCAAAAACAAATGCTCTGTAACAGATTAAGCGAGCTTCATTTTCAATGAATTTTTTGAACCTTTCGCTAATCAATGTATCTTCCTCCACCATTGCCATTCTTTGCTTGATATTCTTCTCTCTATATTGCAAATATACGTCAGGTGATTGGTCGTAAAGTTGTGGAGTCCCAGATTGCCAACCGGCTATTAGTACATTAGATATGATATCCTGCCCCGTCAGCATATCATTCTCTGTAAACTCATTTTTTTGTTTTTTTGTGATTTCTATCTTGTTATCTTTCGTATAACATAGATCTAATCGCATGTCTTCATCTTGGGTCAGTTCAATATAGATCGTTTTTTGGGGGGATATTTCGGTATAAAGGCCACCTATTGTCGGGTTGGTTTCCGTTTCGATATCTATTGAATAATTGCCGAGGCTATCCGTTTCTATTTCTTTTCTAACAATTTCCAAAGTAATAGGATGAATAATATTAAAAGTCATCACTATAGGATGTCGGAACTTCGCTTTTGTTTCGTCAGTTATTTTTCCTGTTATTCGAACCTTTCCCAAGTTTATACGAGGATTGGTAAAGTTCTCATTGGAAAATTTGCATGAGATGATGAGAACTCCCAAAGTAAGTAAGTAAAAAAGGCTCTTGAGTTTTGGAATTGATAAAATGGTTTTCATGACGCTATGATTTAATTAATCTTATTAAATGAAGGGCTGATTTTCATGATTTCTATTTTGAGGTGTTTGTAACAAAATAGAAACATATTTTAATCAGCCCTTTTAATGATTGCCACATGGCAATTGTTCATTGCGTCAGTTAGTAGGCGCATATTGGTGTATAAGCAAAAGGAGCAAATATGCAAGTCCCTACATGTTTACAGTCTGCCGTTCTACACGTTTGACTCATCCGAGCGTCTGCCTCCGTGCAATGAGTAGGTAAACTATTTAAGATTGGATCATAGCAACCATAAACAGTAACTTCTGGAAGAACATAGCCTCCCTCCACATTTTTCATCTCAGAATCACTCATCTCACGAAACTGATAAAGCTTTAGTCTGTTTAATTTCTTCATATAGATAAAATTTTAAATGATGTTGCAGGATCATTCTTTGTCGCTGCTCTGCAACTTGGCAACTTTTATTTAGAGTGGATCTCTATATCAGTAAAAAAAATAAGTTTTTCTATTTGTTGGGAGTACATTTCAGGTAACTTATACCCGTCAAAAATGACGGTTGGCGTTGCTTGTAATTTGGTTTCTTTTTTCCATTCTAAATGTTTCTGAAATTCTTCACTTACAATATTATTGTCAACAATATAAGCGTACTTCTTAAAGAAATTTTCTTTATCGTATTTTCCTTTATCAAACCATTCATTATATATTTGATCCCGTTTCTCTATTGGAAATACTCTATTCACATATAGAAAAAATTCACAGCTAGAGTTTAATGTTTTATCGAATGAAGATAATATATATTGCACGCAGAATTTACCATCTGTTTCTTTTAGTAGTTTTTCAATCTTTTTATGCATCCTTGCGCATGGGCCACAATGTGGGTTTGAAAAGATGGTTATTGTATTTTTTGCTTTGGGATTACCGAATATAATCGTGGAAAGGTTTGAATCTATTTTATAAAAAGTTTGATCTTTTAGCTGTCCTAAAAAGACTTTATCATTCATCTTTAAACTATTGAATTGCTGAGTTATTCCTATTAGTTTTTTTTCTGCTATTTTATAGGGTAGCAATAGATTAATTAACAGAAGTGGCATTCCATAGATTAAGGCTATTGATAAAATATTTAAAATAGAAAAATTAGGAAATTGAATCAGCCCAAAGGTGAAATCTGTAATGAACAGCAACCAAAACAATAGCTGTACAATCAGGCATAGCGAACACCATGTTTGAGCCCGGAACTTCTGATACCATATACTCCAGAAACTATAAGGTAAAGTTAAGATGTTGATAAGTGATAGATAGAATAGTAATTTGGGTATAAAAAGGATAAGAAATACATTGGACAAAAAAAAGCTTAGTCCTAATTCACTCCATCCAACAATTCCTAAAAACTTGGCGGCAGAAGAGTTGAGCACATCATTACAATCTCCCTTTGCAAATAGCGAGCAAATTTTGTCCGCAATGCGACTATGAATGTTTATTTGTTTTTGTACAAGAAGATAGCCGATATACATTCCTATTATGTTTAGTATAAGCAATAATATAAGTCCAAAATTTTGAAAGGACAGATTTTGATATATACCAATTCCTGCTAAAATTAGCCCACTTGACAGAAGTAACATATTTTGAGCTGAGGCTATTAGTCCTTCCTTTCTGTGTTGTTTATAATCAGGTTCAGTTGACGCATCGTCTGCTTCCACTATAAGTAGGGCTCCAGACCATATGTCAATAAATTCTTTTATGGGGATAGATAGCTTCTTGTTATACCAATAATAGGTAATATTTTCTTTTGAAATATTCTCAACTGTGACAAAATCATTTCCTATGTGGGCGATAAAAGGAGGTTCCAAAGAGTGAATATCCTCTTTATTTGTAATTTTTATACCTTTATTTTTTATACCGTAATGAGTGAACATTTTTGATATTCCAAATAAACTGTATTTATATGGATGTTCGTTAAAGTACGTGTTTGTATACTTACTTGTATACTTTACACCTAATAAAGAAAGGGTGGAAGTTAAAGTATTTGTATTTGCTATAGAAAAAGGTTTCATGTCTTAGTGATATTGTCTATGTGCTAAATATACGAAAAAATAATGTCTGATGAGTTAATTGTTTGGTGTTTTGTCTTTTATTTATATTTATTTAATGATCGGAGAATTTTTACCGAAACTTTCAAATTAAACACTGAAATCGGCTAAGCCCGGTTCAATAATACTAAAGAAATCATTGAAATGTTGTCAAAAACGAATGGTTAAGAATTAAGAATTGCGCTTGAAAAAAGAAGCTGAATCGCTGATAATAAAGAGGGGAGTTTTATAATTCATTGATGTTTGGTAAATTATAAGTTTCTAAACTCTTCTGATTATGACTAAAAAAATACTCCTTATGCAATACCAATCTGAGTACCGGTCGGCTCTCAAATCAGTCGTGAATATATGCAAACCTTTTTGAGAAAACCTTCATGGATGTCATGAAATTATTTATGGCTATATTAGATCGCATCAATTTCCTTCAATTGGGCAGGTATGGACGTTTTTCGGAACAGACATACCGTAACCTTTCTTATTCATCCGATATCTGATTGATGGAAGGACAGACAAGTGGCAGCTGTATTTCTCTACGGACGATTCACTGGATGCACGCGAAGTTCTGGATTACTGCAGAACCATGTTTCAGCTGAAATTCTGTTTTAGAGACAGCATGTAATATGTAGGAATCACCAACTGTCAGTCAACGGATTTCAGAAAGTTGGCGTTTCATTTCAATGCATCACTCACGGCTGTCAACTTGGCCAAAGCGGCATTCAAGAGGCAAGGAATGACATATTCCATTTCCTCATGCAAGTCAATCATACACAATGCTTATATGCTTGAACGATTTATTTGCGTGTCCGGTATAAACCCAGACCCACAAGTTATTGACAAACTTTTCAAAGAACTCATTTTATTTACTGCCAAAGCCGCTTAGCCTGGGCTAATTATTAACGAACTATTGTTAGGATGCTGTTGAATAAAATTTAAACAGGGGCTTGATTTTTTGTTATTTAGGCTCGATGTTTGAATATCGGGCGGTGTATTCTCGCTTTTTCAATTAACATTGTTAATCGCATCCTGGGGGCTTCTTCTTTTCCAAATTCAAATAACAAGTCTTTCGCATTTGAATGACTTGTTATTTGAATCTAAAGAGCAAGCTTTAACACTGTGTTAAAGCAAGTCTTTTCCCAGCAAGAGTTTAGTGCCTTGAATTTCTTGTCTTTCACCTGTTTAAGTATCATCTTTCCTGTTTCTATCCAATAAGACTTAGCAGGCTGAAAACCTGTATACTTGCTTATTTATCAACTATGGATTGATCCTGTCTTTTCGAATCATTTTTTTCGTGATATTGCGTACCCGATTGCATACTTTGGTTGTAGTGTAATCAACAACTATTGCGAATTGGTATTTAGCTTACTGGTTCAAAAGCCTTATTTAAGGTTTTTGTTTTTCAATAACACGAACAGAGAAGCAGAAAGGAAAGTTTCGTGGCAATAGTAGACAATAACCTTTTTATTCTTATATCTGGAGATTTCCAGATTGCGTTTTGATCATCTTCGCATAACTGGTTCAGGAGCAACCCCAATAGGGGGCATTTACCCGATTTACTGATATGGTTCGGATCAAAAGTGGCAGTAGCACGAATATTTAATTGCTCCCTCCTTATTACTATGGGAAAAAAGAGCCCTTGCTTTTTTCTGAACGATAGTACATTCCATCACCAAAAGTAAGATAATTATCTCCCACTGTTTGTCTGAATGCACCATTGATTATAATTTCATTACCTTCCTTTACGTAGCTAAATGTGTTTAAAAGTTTTAATGCTTTGTAGTCTTTATCAAGGCTATACTTTTCAATTGTTTTTGCTCCGAAGAAAAGTCCTACTGCTTTTACACCACCCTCTACCTGTTCTTCAGCTTGAAATTGATGTATCCAGATTGAATTATTTAAAGAATTATCTGCTTCTTTATGACAAGACGGCAAAGTCAATAAAATAATTGTGTAGATAAAGAAAGATACTTGTTTTTTCATCTTTTAAATCTTTTAAATGTGAAGAAACTATTCATACTTCTAAGATTGTAGAGAAAAAAGAAATAAAAATAAATTGATATTCACTTTTTTTATGTCTGTTTTTTGTTTATAATATTTTTTATCACAATCACTAGTCTGTTTTTAATTAGAACCTATCAAAAACTAATAGTTCATGTTATATATAATACAATTCATACTAAAACCGTACTCAACTCGAAACATGAAAAAGAAGTTAATATTTTGTCATTCTTTCAATATATATGAAGCATGTTTAATATTGATTTATTATAAAGACAGTTTTTTTACGTAAACTCCCTGTTGAGCCAAAGCAATATCATTTAAACAAATGACTTCGTTCTCTATCAAATGACAAATGTACCTTGGATAAATTCTTTTTCATTAACCCAGTGCCGGAAAGTGCATAAATAGGTGTATCCAATTTAGAAGACTTGGGGAGTAACTCCATTAATAAGATAGAATTGAAGTAATAAAAAAGAGGATGTGCCAGAAGTCGGTCACTTAGTAACCGGCTTCTGGCACATCCTCTTTAAAGTATATGTTTTTAAAGTTTTAGTCCAATGTGAACTTCTGCGACCCAATCATCGTTCCGTCAGCAAAAATATCTACCCGGTAAGCACCGGCATACAAGAACTCTTCTACATCCCAGAATACGTTGATGGTCTGTTCTTCTCCGTTGTATTCGATATATTTTTTGATAGAGTAGGTCAGCGTACGGTTTTCGTAAGGGAATGTGTTTGCCGGGCTCTTGGTAAGCGCATCATTATCCGGCTTGGTGATTCGGATATAAAGTGTACGCTCTCCGGTTTCGGCTGTGATATTCTTTACGATGGTGAAGCCGATGGCCAGTTTCACGATATCCTTTACTTTTTTAGCCTTTTTGCCACGTTTGTTGCGAGGTTCAATCCAGATATTGGTTGCATCCAACTGAGCAGCTAATGTAACTTTTTGATTAAGGTTCTTCTTTTCTTCAGACAAATTATTGATCTGGCGTGAAGCCGCATTGTATTTCTGCGTTACTTCTGCTATCACTTGTTTTTGCTGGGCGGTCAGTTTATTCAGCGAGTCAATCTGATTGATGTAACCGATCATTACTTTTCTCAGTGTTGCCAATTCTTTTTTCAGGTGTCTTATCTCTGTGGCGTTACTGCTCTTTACCGTACGGAGTTCTTCAAGCAGGCGTTGTGTCTTGACCTGCTCCTGAGCCAGCAAGTCTGCCAAAGAGTCGTTCGATACAGTCAGTTTCAGTTCGTCATATTGCTGTGCAAAGCGAGTGTACTCATTTTCAAGATCTTCTTTGTCCAATTGGAATTCCTGAACCAGTTCACGGTTAGTCTGTTTTTCGGAGAATAACAGATAAGTAAGACCGATGAGCGCGAGCACCAGAACAGATACGGCAATGATCAGCAGATTCTTTTTATTCATATTCTATAAGGTTGAATGATAAAACGCTGCAAAAGTAATCATTTCAATACAGAGTAACACAGTCTATTCACTTTTCTTTAACTAAAATTATTATGGAAAAATTTCTTTAATTTCGATTATCGTTGTACTTTTGCCGTCACGAAAACGATACGAACTAATTATCAACTTTATTAAAATATAAGTATTATGTCAAAAGTAACCGTAGTAGGCGCAGGTAACGTAGGTGCTACATGTGCAAATGTACTGGCCTTCAATGAAGTGGCAGACGAAGTAGTAATGCTGGACGTAAAAGAAGGCGTTTCAGAAGGTAAAGCAATGGATATGATGCAGACTGCTCAGTTGTTGGGTTTCGATACAACAATCGTTGGTTGCACAAATGATTATGCTCAGACTGCTAACTCTGACGTGGTTGTGATCACTTCTGGTATTCCTCGTAAACCGGGCATGACTCGTGAAGAACTGATCGGGGTAAATGCCGGTATCGTGAAATCAGTAGCAGAAAATCTTTTGAAATACTCTCCGAATGCTATTATCGTAGTTATCTCTAACCCGATGGATACAATGACTTATCTGGCATTGAAATCACTCGGATTGCCGAAAAACCGTGTTATCGGTATGGGCGGTGCTTTGGATAGCTCACGTTTTAAATATTTCTTGTCTCAGGCTTTGGGTTGCAACGCAAACGAAGTAGAAGGTATGGTGATCGGTGGTCATGGTGACACTACTATGATTCCGTTGGCTCGTCTGGCCACTTACAAAGGACAGCCGGTTAGCACATTGCTGAGCGAAGAAAAGCTGAACGAAGTAGTTGCTTCTACTATGGTAGGTGGTGCTACTCTGACTAAGTTGCTGGGCACTTCTGCATGGTATGCACCGGGTGCGGCAGGAGCTTATGTCGTAGAATCTATCATCCACAACCAGAAGAAGATGATTCCTTGCTCAGTAATGCTTGAAGGTGAATACGGTGAATCTGATCTTTGTATCGGTGTTCCTGTAATCCTGGGTAAGAACGGTATCGAGAAAATCGTTGAACTGGAACTGACTGCTGACGAAAAAGCAAAATTTGCGGCAAGCGCAAAGGCTGTTCACGGAACTAACGCAGCTCTGAAAGAAGTTGGTGCTCTCTAATTTGAATGCCGGATTCTTAATCTGAAAATAGAATATGCGGACCTCACAACTCTTTTCAAAAGGGCTGTGAGGTTTGCTTTTTAATATACTTAAATAATACATTATGAGAAAACTCTTCATGAGTGCTGCGGCTCTTTTGTTTGCCGGAGCACTTTGGGCACAAGAGGGTCCGTTGTGGATGCGTCATTGTGCTATCTCTCCCGATGGAACTACCATTGCTTTCACCTATAAAGGTGATATCTTCACAGTACCGGTGTCCGGTGGCAAAGCTACACAGATCACTACCAATCCGGCTTTTGATACAACCCCAATTTGGAGTCCCGATAGTAAACAGATTGCATTTGCGTCCGACCGTATGGGAAGCCTGGATGTATTCATTGTGTCGAAAGAAGGAGGCGAGCCTCGCCGCCTGACCACTTTCTCGGGCAGTGAAACTCCGGTAGCTTTCAGTGATGCGGGACAGCTCTTATTTACTGCCGACATCATGCCTTCTGCCGAAGATGCCGGTTTTCCTTCGAATGGACAATTCCAGCAGATATATCAGATTCCGGTTACGGGAGGACGTCCTGTGATGTTTTCATCTATGCCGATGGAATGCATCTCCATTAATAAGGAAGGCGCTATTCTTTATCAAGATAAAAAAGGATATGAGGATTATTGGCGTAAGCACCAGAAGTCACCGATTGCCCGTGATATATGGATGCTTCAGCCTGGACAGACTCCACGCTATGAAAAACAAACCACTTTCATCGGTGAGGACCGTGAACCGGTATGGGCACCGGACGGAAAGTCATTCTACTATTTGAGTGAAGAGAATGGTTCGTTCAATATCTACCAGCGTATTCCGGGATCGAATGCATCCAAGCAGGTGACGCATCACACGCAGCATCCGGTACGTTTCCTCAGTATGGCTTCCAATGGTAATCTTTGTTATGGTTTTGATGGTGAGATTTATACGTTGACTCCCGGTGGTAAGTCGCAGAAAGTATCTGTGAAAATTCTGTCAGACAGAAATGATAAAGATTTGATTCGCCAGATAAAGACCAGTGGGGCTACTGAAATGGCTGTATCTCCTGATGGTAAAGAGGTTGCTTTCATTTTGAGAGGAGATGTGTATGTGACTTCGGTAGAATATAAAACGACAAAACAGATAACGAATACTCCTTGTCAGGAACGTGGAATCGATTTTGCACCCGACGGGCGTAGCTTGGTGTATGCTTCGGAACGTGGCGGACTCTGGCAGCTCTATACTTCAAGTATCGTGCGGAAAGATGAGAAACAGTTCACGTATGCTACAGAGTTAAAAGAAGAACGTCTGACCAATTCGGATATAGCTTCGTTCAATCCGAAGTATAGCCCGGACGGAAAAGAAGTTGCTTTCCTTGAAAACCGTACGGCAATTCGCGTCATCAATCTCAAAACTAAGAAGGTACGTACGGTAATGGATGCCCAGTATCAGTATTCGTACAGTGATGGTGATCAGTGGTTTGAGTGGAGTCCGGATAGTAAATGGATTCTTTCCGAATTTATTGGTATCGGTGGCTGGAACAATAAAGATATTGTGCTGCTGAACGCCGACGGTAAGGGAGAAATGCATAATCTGACCGAAAGCGGTTACTCAGACGGAAATGCGAAATGGGTTCTGGGTGGCAAAGCAATGGTCTGGTTCAGTGACCGTGCCGGATACCGTAGTCATGGCAGCTGGGGTGCTCAGTATGACGCTTACATCATGTTTTTTGATGTAGATGCTTACGATCGTTTCCGCATGAATAAGGAAGACCTTGCTTTGCTTGAAGAAGCCGAGAAAGCGGAAAAGGCTGAGAAAGAAAAAGCCGAGAAGAAAAAGAAAGAAGATAAAAAAGGTGATAAGAAAAAAGACGCCAAAGATAAGAAAGATGGAGAGGAAGAAAAGAAGGAGGAAGTGAAGCCACTGAAATTCGATCTTGATAATCGATTCGATCGTATTGTGCGTCTGACTGTCAACTCTTCTTTCATGGGTGATGCTGTTTTGACTCCGAAAGGTGATAAGCTCTATTATCTGGCAGCGTTTGAAAGCGGTTATGATTTGTGGGAACACGATTTGAAAGAGAATTCAACAAAGATTCTGTTGAAAGGTGTCGGAGGCGGTTCGCTGTTGCCCGATAAGAAAGGTGAGAATATCTTTATGTGTACCGGTGGAGGTATGAAGAAAATTGAAATAGCCGGTAGTAAGACAACGCCTATTGCATTTGAATCTTTCTTCGACTATCAGCCGGGGGGTGAACGTGCTTACATTTTTGATCATGTTTGGCAGCAGGTAGACGATAAGTTCTATGTGAAGGATTTGCAGGGAGTAGACTGGCCTTTGTATAAGAAGACTTATGAAAAGTTCCTGCCACATATCAACAATAATTATGACTTTGCCGAACTGCTGAGCGAGATGCTCGGAGAGTTGAATGCTTCACATACCGGAGCTCGGTACTCTGGTGTAGGAGGGGCGCTACCTACAGCTTCATTGGGGGTATTTTATGACGATACTTATATCGGTGACGGGTTGAAAATAAAGGAGATCATAGAGCAGAGTCCTTTCACTTTGAAGAAAACAGATGTAAAGCCGGGTTGTATCATTGAAAAAGTAGATGGTAATCCAATCAAAAAAGGAGAAGATTATTTCCCGTTATTTGAAGGGAAAGTAGGGCGTAAAGTGCTGCTTTCTGTTTACGATCCTGCTACAAAGAAGCATTTTGAAGAGACAGTGAAGGCGATCAGTTACGGTGCGCAGCGCGAATTGCTATATAAACGATGGGTAGAGCGCAACCGCAAGAAAGTAGAAGAGTTATCAGGCGGTCGTTTGGGATATGTACATATCAAGGGCATGGATAGTCAGAGTTTCCGTAAGATGTACTCCGAACTGTTGGGGCGTTACCGTAACAAAGAAGCCGTAGTTGTAGACGTTCGCCACAATGGTGGTGGTTGGTTGCACGACGATGTGGTGACTCTCCTTAGTGGCAAAGAATATCAGCGTTTTGTTCCTCGCGGACAATATATAGGTAGCGATCCGTTCAATAAGTGGCTGAAGCCCTCATGTATGCTTGTTTGTGAAGACAATTACAGTAATGCGCATGGTACTCCTTATGTATATAAGACATTGGGTATCGGTAAACTGGTAGGTACTCCTGTAGCCGGAACTATGACAGCTGTATGGTGGGAACGCCAGATTGATCCGAGTCTTGTATTTGGTATTCCGCAGGTAGGCTGCATGGATATGCAGGGTAACTATCTGGAAAATCAGACACTCGAACCGGATGTGCTGATTTATAATGAACCTTCTGCTTCGTTGAAGGGAGAAGATGCACAATTGAAAGCTGCGGTAGATTGCTTGTTGAAGGAGTTGCCGAAGAAATGATGGGGTAATTGCGTTTTATGCTCGATTAAAATGGAGAGGTCACCTTTGTTTAAAGGTGGCCTTTTCTTATTATGTGGATAAAATAATCTATTTATTGTTAAATTCTTGCTTTTTAATGTGAAATACTATAAATATAGTTTTGTGTCTATATTTATAGTTATATATTTGTGCCATTCCATTCAGGTTGTATCCCAAATACTTGATGAATAGAAGTATAATCTAAAATTACTTGGTATGAGTGAACAGAAAGAATTGACAAAAGCAGAACTCCAGATCATGCAGGTGCTTTGGCGGAAAGAAAATGCTTTTGTGAATGAAATCTTACAGGATTTGGAAAAGCCGCGTCCGGCGTATAATACAGTGTCTACCGTACTGCGTGTATTGCAAAACAAAGGCTTTGTAGCTTATCGTAGTTTCGGAAAGAATTATCAGTATTATCCGTTGGTTTCAAAAGAGAGCTATACGAATCGTTTTATGAACCGGGTCGTAGATAACTTTTTCAGTGGTTCGGTGAAGGCGATGGTTTCGTTCTTTACCAAAAAAGAAAAGATGTCGGTACAGGAGATCGACGAACTGATTGAAATGTTGAAGGAAAACAAAAAGGAATAAGGTATGATCGATATTGATTGTAGCGAATGGGCTATTCTTCGTTTCATAGGAGCTTCATTTGTGTTATGGCTGTGCTATTACTTGTTGTTCGATCGAAAAGCCCCGTTTAACCAGTGCCGGAATTATTTGCTTTTTTCGGTACTGCTGGCCGGAGTTGTATCGGTGGTACGCATCCCGGTTTATCCGGTGGAGGTGGTGCGGCCGATAAAGATGGAACGGGTGGTTGTAAAGCAAGAAACACAAATGGATAAGACTTCATTGGTACAAGTAGAAAATGATGGGATACAACCGGATACGCTCGCAGCAGTGCAGGCGGAGGTTAGTGAAGCAATTGTACCCCGAGTGGAAGAAGAAATAGCGGAAGAACCTTTTTATGCTTCGTGGGATTACTGGCAAATAGTCTGGATCGTATATGGATTGGGAGTATTTGTCCTTTTGATACATTTATTGGTCGAAATGGCACGTATCTGGCGTTTGAAGCGTTGGGGAAGTTGTACGATGGAGGCTGATGGGATTTGTATCGTGCGTAACAATGAAGTCGTTTCACCATTCTCGTTTTACCGGATGATTTTTATCAATCGGAAGTTAGAAGGAGAAGTGTTGCGTATAGTTCTGCTCCATGAAAAGGCACATATTCGTAATCATCATTATCGGGACACTTTATTTATTGAAGGTTTATCCATCTTATGTTGGTTTAATCCGTTTGTCTGGCTGGTAAAGCGTGAACTGCGGGCTCTCCATGAATTTCAAGTGGACCGTTGTTTGCTTTCCGGTGAGATTGAATTATTTGAATATCAAAGCATCTTATTCGAAGAGTTGATGGGATACAGCCCGAAGGTTGCAAATGGTTTTCATAATTCATTAATTAAAAAACGATTTATCATGATGAAACATCAATATAAAGAACGTTTCGCCGGAGTGCGCAAAATAGCGTTGCTTCCTTTGTGTGCGGGTGTATTGGCTTTATTTTCTTTTACGGAAAAGCCGGTTCTGATTGAACCTGTATTGCCGATGGTATCTGTTTCGATGAAAGCAGAAACTCTCGAAGTCGTATCTAACGAAAAAAAGATGGATAGCGTAGGTGATGAAAAGTGTTTTCTGCTTTTGGACTCCCCAAAGATAGTTCATTATATACAGTCGGGAGAGGCGCATTTAGTTAAATCCGGATTCAGTCAACTACTTGCTAAGGTTACAACTCCTGTATCGAAAATGCTGGATACGCTCTCGGAAGAGAAACCGAATCAGACTTCTCTGCACGGAAAAGAGGCTGATTATACTGTTGGCGTCGATTTACCTGCAGATCAGGTTGTATTGTCGCGTGCACCGTATAAACGAAGTATATATGTACGCTTTATTGAACGGACGAAAGAAGATACACGCGTTACTTTGGCCATACCGATATATTATGACCGGCACTGGTTACAGTTCGAAAAGGGATTGTCCATAGTAGACGAAGATACGAAAGATGTTTATAAGATTCGTTCACTTACCCGCGGAATTGAACTAAATCAGACTTATTGGGTTGTGGGACAAGAAAAGCAAATGCTGGAGTTTACACTGGTCTTTCCTCCTCTTGACCGAAAGGTAAAAAAGATTAGTATCCGCGATTGTTTCCCGGAAGAAAGGGGATTGACACCTCCCAATGGCAGTTCATGGAGGTTGGAGAATCTGAAAGTTGACGATTTCCTTCCGACTGCCGCCCGAATAGCTGAGTATGATAGAGAGGGGCGTCCGCTGCGTTCTGATAAATTGGAAGAAGTAACTCTTAATGCAAGTCAATTAGCCGTTTCTTCACGCCGGGGTGACGGAAGGTCTCGAATTCAGAAAATTGAAACTTTACCGGAGAAGACGTTGGTTGTCTTGAATATACCTATTCATTTTGACCGTCATTGGTTGGTCATAGGTAAGGGATTGTGTCTTGTTGATTCCAGAACAGGTGATGAATATCCGATTCTGGAAGAGGCGCATGGCATTGAAATGAATAAGTTGCTATGGGTAGAAGGCTGTGAAGGACGTTCTGTGTTGTTGACACTCGTTTTCCCGAAGCTGCCAAAGAAAGTAAAAACAATCGATCTTTATAATAAATATCCGGATGCCGGAGTTATTTCACCAAGCAATGGAAGCAGCTGGGATTGGCGGAAAGTAAAGATTAGAGATTATCAGAAGGAACCCTATAAACGCATTATATTGTAGCCTGCTCTACAGCATTGATCTATTTTAGGCACGGATGTGACAGATAAACAGATACTCTTGATTCTGTGGAATCTGCACGATCCGTGCCTATCATTTTATTCAACCTCAAAGACGGTAAGTACCGCTGCATGGTCTGATGCCCACACATAATCTATCTCGGGAGCCGTACGTACTATTTTGGATGATAATACTTTCAGTCCTCCTTTATAATAGATGAAATCGATACGGGACATTTGCATTTGCCCGTAGATGGCGGCAACAGTGCCTCCCTGATATGCAACTTCGTCCGGATTCTTCTCACGGAAACTATCTTTGAAACCATTTTCCAACATATAGCGGGAAGCGGGGAAAGCCACCGGACCGTATCCGTGATGCAATGGTTTGGCTCGTTCTGTCCAGTCAAGATGGCTACACGAGTTGAAATCACCGGTGATGATGACCGGCATGTCTGTTTCCTGGTTCGGTACAATATCCTTTGTATAGATATTGCGGACATCGGACAGTGCCAATATGGAATCTTCAGCGACCCAGACAGAAGGATCCAGTCCTTTCTCAGCGTAACCACTTGTATATTCCGGACGGTAGGCATAACGAAGCCAACAGTCTACAAGCATTATCCGCTTACCGTTTGGTAAGGTTATTTTGGCTGGGTTCGATTTGAAGGGTTCCCGCCATGCTATGGGTTCCAACGGAAAGCGGCTGTACATAGCCAGGTTGTCTTTAAGAGAATGGGTTTTGAGATGATACCCTAATGAATCTGCCAGCATTTGTTGGATGCCATATGCTTCTTGCATCATGACCACGTCTGCATGGGTGCTTCGGATCAGGTCGAATACTCGCTGCTGCCCCTCGTTACCCAGATGAATACCTCCATGCCAGATGTTCCATTGAAGCACTTTTACTATATTGGAATGTGTTTGGTTGTTGCAAGTCACTTGTTTACGGACCTCTTCGGTAGCTGTTTCGGGAATATACTGTTTTCCGTTTAAGCGGAAAGAAGGTACGGAGGCATATAATGTATGTCCGGGAGTTGCCTCTTTTCTGACGTCGAATGTAAGAAGGAAATAGTTGATCCCCGGTTGTAACAGGATCTCTTCTCCCTGCTCCGGGCAGAGAGTCATTGACTGTTCGGGGATATGCCCGTTGCCAAACAGTTCTTTGCGTTGCACGGATCGTGCCTCACTCCCGGTAGAATAAATATGGATTTGCTCAATATCCGCAAGAGTGGTCGTGCCGGTGAAATCGAGTTTCAGCTCTGTCAGTTTCAGTGGTTTCCGGGAACCTTGTACGGCTATTCTCAGTTTTAGTGCCTGGTCGTCTTTGCTTCCTTGATCAACATCCCATTCACTTTGGATGACTACGGCATTGAATAACTGTTGTTTTCCGTCGTACTCTTTAAATGCGGTATTATCGTTAGGGACTGCATAAGCCAGCGGAGCTTTTCCATTGTATTTGTTGCGCCCATTGCGGATATGGTAAGCCTGATGTCCTTTGCCTACCCAATTGATGGATGTTTCTTCTTTCAGGTCGTTGAAGTTATAATATCCCCACAAGGATTGAAAAGCGGGATGACTGGCTTCTACGGGGCGATTCATCCATTGACGGATCGTTTGTTCCGGTAAAGCTTTGCGCCAAATGCGTACTTCATCAATCAATCCGCCGAAAGTATAATATACATCGTGAACTCCGATAGCACCGGGAAGGATGGAAATTGCCGTATCGGCTTTGGCCACTTGTTTTCCATCAAGATAAAGTATGGTCTGCTTTCCGTCACAAGTCAGTGCCACATGGTGCCATTGGTCATCCAATGCTTCCGGTGCCGAAAGATTGGCACGGGTAGAGTGAAGTTTGCCTTCTTTTACGACCAAAGGCAGATAGTCCACCCAGTTCAATTCACTGTATTCACCTCCTCCGATGATAACTTCAAGACTGTCCCATTTACAGTCGTTACCTTTAATCCAGGACTCCAAGGTCCACGAAGGTTCCAGAATTCCCATACCTGTCCGTACGTTATTGTCTTTCCCGTCGAGGCAGAGGGCGAGATTAGACTTCCCGCCTTTTGAGGCAGGAAGTTTACCCTGCATCTGCAGGGAGCAGCAGATGCAGAGGATGAATATTATTACATATTTCATTATGAATTTATTTGGTTTTGAAAGTCACGGTCCATGGTTTTGAACGTTTACCACTGGCCGAAATTACAGTAAACTCTTTGCTCAGTCCACTCCAGTCCTGATAGCCTCCGAGTGAAGGGGACAGGGTGGCTCCGGAAGAGAGTGTGCAGGTGGCAAAGACGTTGGACAGGTCAGTGCCGTTTTCTACGGTAATGGAGACGATACCTTCATCCGAAAGAATAACAGGGGTACCGATCTCTTCTTTATCCTGGTTATACACTTTAAAAGTCAATATTTCCGTTTTGTCATAATTCGGTACGTCCGGTATGTCGGGTTGTTCACACGAGACAAAGAGGCAGCCGGCAACAAAGCAGCAAATCAGTATAGAAATTATTTTATTCATAATCATGCTATATTTAAAATGTGATAAAATCAATCGTTAATATCCCGGGTTTTGTGTCAGTACGCTGGAGCGGACAATCTCGTCGTGAGGAATCGGTGTCAGGTACAAACGGTCATTCCAGGTACGGATGTCTGTTTTGGTTATCTTAAATTCCGTCGGTGAGACAAAGCGCACTCCATGCAGGGTCGTTTGGGTTTCGGGACCGACTTTCCAGCGGCGTACGTCGTAGAAACGTTGTTCCTCGAAAGCAAACTCGATGCGGCGCTCTTTCCGAATCAGTTCACGCAATTTTGCCGGATCGGATTCGGTAAGCGCAGGTAAGCCTACTCGTTGACGAATCACATTGACGGCTTTCCGGGCACCTTCTACATCACCGGTTTCAAGGCGCGCTTCTGCATCATTCAGATAAATCTCTGCGTAACGGAGGATGATCCAGTTGGTACTGAAGTCCGGACTGCTGGCGCCTGCGTACGGATAGTTATAGTTATCATAATCGATCCATTTCCAAACATTGTATCCGGTAAGTGAACCATCGCCTTTATCAGGAGTATCCATCAGATAGCGGTCTACAGTTACAGCACCTTTATCTGCATTGAAGAAAATCTGGGAACCATGGAAAACGATGTTGGCATAGAATCTTGGTTCACGTCCTTCATAGATGCCACAAGTGTTGATGTCGAATACCTGATCGGCGGGAGCCTGTGAGTATTGCGTGGCAGGTGAGCCATCTGCCATTTCAAATGCGTCAACCAGTTCTTGGGTCGGGCCGAGGCCACCCCATCCGCGATCACCATATTTATCGTTGATATATGTCACCATGTTGCACACCATCATGTTGTTGTAGACGTCCGGGCTTTTGTATTGGATGTCGAAGATGATTTCTTTGTTATCTTTGTTGGTAGTCCACCAGATAGAACGGTATTTTTCCGGAGTAGTGCCATCTACCAGTTCATATCCCAGTTTGTATACTTCGGCACAACTCTTGATCACGTCTTCGTAGCGTTTGTCATACAGTTCCACTCTTGATTTCAGTGCATAAGCAGCACCTTTGGTGGCACGTCCCTTTTCTCTTGAACCATAAGACGCCGGCAACATTTCGGTTGCCTTTTTGAGGTCGTCCAGAATGAAGTCATAACATTCTTTCTCGGACGAACGGGGAATTTCCCAGTTATCCTCCATGGTGAGTACCTTATCCAGTAGAATGACACCGCCATATCGCTTTACCATTTCGAAATAGAACATGGCACGCAAGAAGTGAACTTCTCCCGTAAGTCTTGACTTCTCGCTTTCTTCGATGGTAGACGTACCGATTCGTTCGAAAAAACGGTTGCATTTACGTACCTTTACGTAATAATCTTCCCATACATCGTCATCCTGAGGGTCGGAAGCGCTGACCATATCATAGTTGAATTTGAACCAGCTTGCACGATATTTATCCCGTTGTGCTGAGACAGAATTGTCACTTCGGTTTTCCTGTAATTGCAGTCCGTCTACGGAAATTTCACTATATAGATCGTTTACGTAATATTTCACCAGTGTTTCGTCCGACCAGAAAGAATCGTCGGCGATTTCGTCCAGTGGAGCTTTGTTCAATACATCGCACGAACAGAAGAGCAATACAAATATGCAGAACAGGGCTGTATTTATCTTTTTCATAATCACGTTTCAATTTTTAAATTTAGAATGTAATGTTAGCACCAAACACAAAGGTTTTCATTTGAGGATAAGCACTTCCGTCAGTAGAGCGCAACTCAGGATCGAAATATTTTATTTGCGACCAGGTCAGCAGGTTAGAACCGCTGAAGTAAAGACGCAATCCTTGAATTTCGGATACCTTGGACAGTAGCAGTTTCTTGAAGTCGTAACCTATTTCTACATTCTTGAGGCGGAGGTATGAACCATTACGCATCCAGAAGGAAGAAAACAACTGGTTATTGGCGTTGCCTCCGTAATACAGGCGTGGAAATTCCGCTTTCGGATTCTCTGGTGTCCAGGTGTTACCGATGTGATGTTCAAGCAAAGCTCCTCCGCGTCCCTCTATGTATGGGAAGGCCAGGTAACCATTGTAGTAAAAGTCTGCCAACGCTGCCCCCTGGAAGAAGAAGGTTACATCAAAACCTTTCCATTCGGCATTCAGGTTTAGTCCGTATACCAATTCCGGATAATTGCTGCGTCCGATAGCTATTTTATCTTCTGCGTCGATGATGCCATCTCCGTTTTGGTCTTTGTATTTAATGTCGCCTGCTTTGGCTTTGCCGAATTGCGGTTGAGGCCAGTTATTGGCTTCCTCGTCAGATTGGAACAGTCCCAGTGCTTCGTAACCGAAGTACTGACTCATGGAGTGTCCGGTACTGCGCTGTCTCGGGTTGTTTTTCTCTCCGGCAGGTTCCAGCAGGTCAATCACTTTGTTTCTGGCCCAGGTCAGGTTACCTGCAACGGAATAATTGAAATCGCGCAGATGATTGCGATGCGTAATGTTCAGGTCGATACCTCTGTTGTCTACTTTACCTACATTGGCAGCCGGTAATTTATATCCCAGGATAGCCGGCATATCTGTACGTTCACGCAGGATGTCGTTTGTCTTTTTATAGAACCAATCCGCTTCCAGATTGAGTTTTCCGTTGAAGAACGAGGCATCTATACCGATATTGAACATTTCAGAAGTTTCCCATGTAATGTTAGGATTCGGGAAACGGGTCTCAGTATATCCCGGGGCTATTTCCGGATTCTGGCCGCCAAATACGGCATCACCGCCGGTACCATAAGCGGACATATACTGGAATTGACCGATGTTGTCTGTTCCGGCGCGTCCCCATGAAGTTCTTAACTTCAGGTTGCTGAGTACTCCGGAGAAAGGTTCCATGAAAGGTTCTGCCGATATGCGCCAAGCTGCCGATACAGATGGGAAGAAACCATAGCGCTTGCTTTTCGGGAATTTTTCCGAACCATCGAGACGACCGTTAGCCTCCAGCATATATTTCTCTTTGTAGTTGTAAGTCAGACGGAAGACCGAACCTACTTTACCGGTTTCGGAGGCACTGCCGCTGTTGTCTTTGTCTTTGTCCGGCCCGGCAAACAATTGCTGGATGGAATAGATACGATATTTTGTGCGTGAAGCCCAGAAATTCTCGTCTGCCCCTTCCGAACGTGAGAATACGAATAATGCTCCCAATTGGTGATCTTGTGCAATGGTCTTGTTGTAAGCTGCCTGGAACTCGAATGTCATGGCTTGACTGGTTGAGTATGTCTGTTTTAGTTCGGCACCTTCACGGTTAGGTGAATGTCCGTCATATTCTCCTGTAATTTTGTTCCATACATAGAAGTCTACCGGAGTAGTCCATCTTTTGATGCTATTGAATATTTTATCGTAGGAGAAAATACCTTTCAGGTTCAAGCCCTCGAGTCCCGGAACATTGAAGTCCAGCATGAAGCGTGTGTTCAATACACTTTTACGGTCTTTCACCCAACCACCTTCGGTAGCCAGTCCGATAGGATTCACACCCAGTGACACTTTACCTAAGTTGCCGTCCGGAAAGCGTCCCGGGTCGGTCTGCGGGTTACGGTGCATATTGTTGAATACATCCGAAGTACTGCCTGCAATGCTGTTCCGGTCTTCCTGACGATAAGCCATGTCTGCCGATAAATTCAGATATTTGTCTACAATGTTGGCGTCTATATTAACACGTGCATTGTATCGGTTGAAGCCGGATGTTGATTTATTGGTGCGTGTGTCGCCATAGAGAGCATCCTGCTTCACGTAGCCGAATCCTGCAAAATATTTCACCTTATCTGAACCGCCGCTTGCTGTCAGACTGTGCATTTGCTGCCAGGCACGCGGAAGCAATACTTCTTTGTTCCAGTCCGTATTGGGATAACCGTAAGGGTCGGAACCGTCTCTGAACTTCTGCAACTCTTCTTCAGTATAAATGCCATACATACCCGGATCTTCGCCCAAGTCCATTTCTTTGTTGCGCCATGCATCGTTCATAAAGCGGGCATGGTCATAAGAACTGGCTATTTCGGGCATACGGGTAGGGGTACCAAATCCTATTTTGAAGTTATAGTCTACCTGTGCTTTACCGCTTTTACCACGTTTAGTGGTGATCAGGATTACGCCATTGGCTCCTCGTGCACCATAAGGAGCTACTGCAGAAGCATCCTTCAGTACAGTCATACTTTCTATTTCGCTGGGGTCGAGTTGCGACATGCTACGTCCGATGATGCCGTCCACTACAATCAAGGGAGAAGAGGAGGTTGGTGAGCTGGAACCACGGATGATGATGGTCGGGTCATCGTATCCGGCTTCACCGCCGGTTTGCTGGATCAACACCCCGCTGATACGTCCTCCGAGTGAAGAGGCCAGATTGGCAGTAGGTACATTCTTGAGTGAAGATACCTTTAGCGTAGAGGCCGAAGCGGTCACAGTCTGTTTTTTCTGTGAGCCATAGCCTACTACCACCACTTCGTCTAAGGTTTTAGTGTCTTCTTGCATTTGGATATTGAAAGACGATTTGCCATTCACCGGTATTTCCTGAGTCAGGTAGCCGATGTATGAAATCACTAATACTGATTTTTCCGGTACTTCCAGTGTGAAGTTTCCTTCTATGTCTGTGATATCTCCTGTTCCTGGTTGCCCTTTCAGCGAAATGTTAGCTCCGATAATCGGGTCACCGATCTGATCGATCACCACACCTTTGATTTTGATTTTGCGCTCTTGCTGAGTGATTGTCGTTTCGGACGCTTTATCTTTGTCTATATACAGAGAAATGTAGTTATTGGAGAACTTATACGTCAGTTTTTTGTTTCTGAGTGCCGTTTTCAGGATTTCCGTCACAGTGGCATGGGTGTTTTTTACCTCGACCTCCTGTGAAAGGTCAATTTCGGCATCACGATACATGAACAGATAATTAGTCTGTTTCTCGATTTCACGCATTAACTCACCGAAAGTCAGACTACTCTTGGAGAGAGTTACACGAGCCTCCTGCGATTTTACATTACCAGCCTGGAGCTGAAAGAGAAAAACGAATATAAAGAACACGGACAGTTTCATAATTCGTATAATATGTGTTAATTCAAGTTGTTGATGGACATACCATTTCTGCAACAAGTTTTTTTTCATAACTTTGTCGTACGTTTAAAGATTAATACTATAGGTCTATTTCGAGATGGATAAAAGATGGTATTGACTCTTTCGGGGGTGAGTGTTGGTAGCGCTCACCCTTTTTTGTCACACTATCCATTGTTGGGGTGAAAAATATTTAAGTCATAGTGCTGATTTGTTTTTAAAGGTTAGACATGGGTATTTAATAAATCTCATAATGCTCGTCATCTGTTTTTTTGAATTTGAAGTGGTATACTCCTTGCAGGGCTATCAGGATATTGTCCACATCCTCGCTTTGTCGGATTTTGCCGGAGATTCGTTCATCCAGCTTCACATCTCCGGTGAATTTGAACTGTACGTTGTACCACAGGGTCAGGTAATTCAGAATCTCTCCGAAGGGTTTTGAACGGAAACTAAAGATGCCGCTTTTCAGGTATTCTTCATTATCGAAGTTAGAGGTCGACACTACCATGCGGTTGTTTACCAACGATACTTTCTCGTGAGGATTGAGGTATACCTTCTCGTTCCTGTTGTTTTTGTTATAGACCAACACACGGCCTTCTACGAGGCAGGTCTCAAACTTATTCTCTTTTCCGGCATAGGCGAATACGTTGAATCGGGTACCCAATACTTGTATGTTGAACCGTTGCGTTTTTACGATAAAAGGTTTTTTGGCATTTTTGGTCACCTCAAAATACCCTTCGCCATTTAGCTCTACCGTACGGCTCTTCCGGTTGAATGCATTGGGGATTTTGATTTTACTCTGAGGGCTTAGCCATACGGAAGTACCGTCCGGAAGAGTCATGTTGACTCGTTGCCCTTTAGGGACATTGATTTCTGTATATAAGTCTTTTTGTCCGATCTGTGCATATCTGTTGCTAATAAACCAGGTAGTGGTGACCAGCAGACAGATTGCGGCTGCATACTTTAGAAGCCCGATACGGAAGCGGTGTATAGAACGTCGTTTCAGTCGTTTGTCGAATTCAGCTATACCTGTTGCGGTCTTTTCCCGGTCTCCTTCCTGTGATGTGAGTCCGGAGATGGCCCATACAGCTTTCATGCGTGCAAATTCTTTTTTAGCTTCCGGATTATTCCGGAGTTTATTCAAAAAATCCGCTTTTTCGGTGGCTGACATGGCACCTGTGAAATATTTTTTTAGTTCATCATTCATGGTTCCTTGAGTGGTTTTACAGTAAAGACAATCGGGGATGCATTTACCACCAAAGGAAATATAAAAAAAATTTCTAAATAATAAAAACAAGTAAGGGAAGATAGTCTTTAAGTTCTGATCTGAGTTTACGCAATGCGATAGATATTTGATTTTCAACAGTATTGACGGATATGTTCAGGCGCTCGGCTATCTCTTTATATTTTAATCCTTCTATCCGGCTGAGGAGAAAAATTTCTCTGCAACGTTCAGGCAACTTTTGCATTGTCTGGCTTAATAGATTTTCTACTTCCGGAATGGAGGAGACAGCTTCGTCGAACTGTTCCAAAGCATATAGGTTCAGTTGATATTCCAATTCTTCGTCTGCTTTCAGCGAACAGGTTTTAGCCTGAATATACGACTGGTGTTTCAGAAAGTTTAAACATCTGTTTTTGATCAGTGTGAAAAGAAAGGCATCCAGATGTTCTATGTTTTTCAGTAGGTCCAGATGTTCCCACAGATAAAGAAAGGTATCCTGCACTATGTTTTCTGCATCCTCTTCTGCAATGACATAGGTTTGTGAGAAGCGGAGCATTCTTACATAATATATAGAATATATGTCTGAAAAACTTTTTTGTGTTTCCAGTAGATGATTAGGCTGCATTTTTTTTAGCGGACTTATTTCTTTAATCTATAGTATAAGATATGTTTAGATTGCAAATATAACCAAATAGTTTGCAATGTGGGAGAGTAGTTTTAGTTTTTATTTTGCTTATTGTGAAGCATCTTTTTGAAGTTCGTTATAAGTTCTATAGTTTATAGCACTTAACACATAGAGGATTATGAAAACTAGGCGAAACACATCTTTCAGGATTATTCAACTTTCGCAAGTTCAACTTGCCAGTTTCAATTTGTAAATATCACAAATATGGTTCATCTCATCCGACCTGTTAATCATCGCATCATAGATATCCTCATCTGTCAATCCGAAAAGGTCAGCTATTGCTATGCTCAGTTCCTGGAGGGCTCTGTCATTTTTAACTATTTAGTCACGTCCATAATGGAATACATTGCAGTGCGCACATCATCTTTTCTAAGGAATGCACTGATTTCTGAAAGAAAGTCTGTAACTTTGTGTATTTGCATAGGGTGAGTAATATTTTTATTTGGTACTATAAATATACTCATTTTCTGTGATATACAGAAATCCCTATGCCTTTTTTATACCATGATACCAACTTTTTGAATTAACTTGCGAAACTTGAATAAAATATATGAACCATGAAAATACTGATTAGCGTCATGGGAATATTGGGGATATTTTCTTCCTGTACAAGTAGAAAGGAAAGTTTGACAGAGAAGAAAAAATCAACCCTAAAGGAAGTCAAGATGAAGAAAGACAGTTCTTGTTCTGACACTGATATGCTGCCTGTTGATGCTGGCTGTTCCGACAAGGGTAATGACACTATTGGAGTATATAATCGAAGGATTGATATTGAAGCCTTTGACCGGTGTTGTAATGATTCTGTTGATGGCTCTTCTTTTACAAGATTACCCAATGGTACTCTAAGAGAAATAGGCAAATACATTTATTATGATATGGCATTTTGTTATGTGATAGATTATCCTAAAGACTCTTATTTGTGCTATGAAAATAAATACTACGGGAATGGTAATATCAAATCGGAAAGAACTCGAATAATATATGGTAATATATATGTCGGTACTTCTCAAGGGTTTAGGTTCTACTTTCTGGCGTATATGTTGTTTGCATTGGAAGATAATGGGGGCGACATGATACCCGAAAGCATTGTTCATTCGCTGACATTACCGGATGCCAGAACGGAACGATATGAGTTTGTACGGGAAAGACTGGTGCTGTTCAGTGAGGGACAGAGGAAGGCTGTACTACACTTTTGGGGATATCTGGAACGATGCCATGCGGAAGATTTTATGGATATATGTGTGGGCGATTGGTGTTTGCCTACTCCACCCAGGGCAATTGAAAGGTGGTGGAATAGATTTGGAAATTGACCCTACAAGTTGAGGTGTAAAATTATTAAGATTTAAATGCCTCTGATTAAGAGGAAGAAAAATAAAAAATAAGAATATGGAAAAACTAAAATTGATAATACTTGCAATTGCTATATCTGTACCTGTTTGTAGCAGTTTAATATGGGCACTGTCAAAAACGTTTTGTATAGGAGGTCCTGTCGGTGGTGGTATTATTTTATTGTTTATCATACCAGCAGTGATTTGTATAGCATTTCCAACCACCCTGATATTGGCTGTTTATAAATGCAGTGAACCCGCAACCCGCAATATGATCTGGGGGGTAATGATTATTCTTTATATTATTCTTCCCGTGTATGTGGCAATAAGCGAGGTTAAAAGGCTGTATCATTGGCACGTGATAGATGAAGCACGGGAGAAACTTCGTGATGACAATATCTCTTACGAGGGTATGATTGCTGCATTATCACGTGCAGGGTATCAAGATAATTATTCGCTCACTTATATGCTTAGCCAAAATAGGATTGATTATGCAAAGCGCTATATGTGTGAAAATCCCAAAGCGGACTATGAGAATCTACCAGATATTATGAGCCAGTATTATTATACGAATAAGGTTCGTGATAATAAGAGCAATTATAACGATTCATTATCTATGCAAGCTGCTGTTATTACGGCATTTCTATTAGACAATGGGTGGGATATAAATGCTACCGGAACAAAGGAGCATAATGGCAGGGGAGGTGGTAGCATTAGGCGTACAGCACTATATCTGGCTATTTTAAACCGAGATCCTTACACGGCTAATTTACTTATTGAGCGGGGAGCTAATGTGAACAGCAGTAGATATTCTTGTTTATGGGTGGCTATTTTGGAGCATGATGTCAAACGTGTGCAGATGCTTATAGAGCAGGGAGCAAATCCGAATGAAGATTATCATGATGAATCTCTATTGTATATAGCTGTGAAAGAGAATAATACGGAGATTGTCAAAATGTTGCTTGATGCCGGAGCAAAGTCCAGAAGTGGAGAATTATTATTGCTACTTGTTGATAAACAGACTAATCCCGAGCTATGGGATCTGCTCGCACAAGAATATAAATAGTATAAAGCGTTTATTGATATGGAAACAACATCAACATTAAGCCAAGACTGCTGCGGGCAGCGGTGACGGCAGAGCCGGAGATTGCGGAGAAGGTGCAAGCTCTGGTAAAAACAATGGAAGGAATGATACGAAGAAATCAGGATGCTGGGGAATTTGCTGGGATGGAACAGCTTTCCGAGGACGGATGGGTGATGCGGTTCGTGGCAGATGCACCGAACAAGCTGCCGGAAGTGGTGACGTACAGCGACAAAGGATTCGAGGCGTATGTGATGCTGGTTGCCTTGTCACGAGAAGATGCGGCACTGCGG
Organism: Bacteroides fragilis; assembly: GCF_019583405.1. GTDB lineage: Bacteria > Bacteroidota > Bacteroidia > Bacteroidales > Bacteroidaceae > Bacteroides > Bacteroides fragilis_B. Next base: position 162,598 of record NZ_SZUU01000011.1, read on the forward strand.
TATGTGTTCCGGCTATCAAGTTCGTATATCAACTACCGGTGTAACAGGGAGTTGCTGTACTTGTGCCGGATATTGCATATCTATCCCGAACGGGGGGATCTGAACAGGGTGTATAACCGCCTGGCGCAGTATGTGCAGCAAATGAAGCGGAAGCGTCCGCACTGCACCAAGAGCGAGGATTTGCCAAAAGGTGCTACGGTTCTGGCAAGACAACTGGGATAAGCTGTCCGAATGCTTTCAGTATATTCCGGCAATCCGTAAGCTTATATATATCACAAATACTGTTGAGGGGTATCACCGCCAAATCCGCAAAGTAACAAAAAACAAGGGCGTGTTCCCATCGGATACAGCCCTTGAAAAACTGGTTTATCTTGCATATCGCAATATACGGAAGAAATGGACCATGCCACTGGCCAATTGGCTACAATATCACAACAATTAGCCATAAAATTTGGAGAACGGTTTAAATTATTGTAATTTTACACTCGTCGGGACGGGTGGTCCAGCCCCTTGCCGCTGGCCATTCCCAGGCCAAAGAGTTTTTCCCTAAAAACAATGCATGACATAGTTTATTTTACACTACCCAATGTTCTTTGGGCTTTAAAGGTACCTTCCCCTGGTTCCCACTCCCTGCGGCATCTTTGAAAATCCGCTGCCTCTGTACTTGCTCTAATCGCAACTATCCCTTTCCGTCCGCCCCTTATCCCTTTTTCCAGGAAACCCCCT
>NZ_SZUU01000012.1 GCF_019583405.1 Bacteroides fragilis
GTTAACATTGTTAATGCGGTTGGGGAGAGATTTATTTCGAGGGCGGAAAGAACAAAGCTTTTACTTCGAAAAGACTTGTTATTTGAAAACAAAAGGCTTGATTTAACAGAGGGTTAAATCAAGTAATGGGAAGAGGAAAAACAAAAGGGGGAAAAGAATTGAGAATGAAGGAAATAGAGAGATAAGAGGGGGTTTCCTGGAAAAAGGGATAAGGGGCGGACGGAAAGGGATAGTTGCGATTAGAACAAGTATGGGGGCAGCGGATTTTTAAAGGAAAGGTTGGGAGTAGAAACGGGAGGAGCTTACTTTTAAAGCCAAAAGGAGGTTGGTTTGAAGTCAAAGAAAGCAAACTACAAACACTGGCACAGTCCGCCATTTTGTGTAACTATCATGGAGAGTTCCGATCCTTTTTTGAAAGCGGCACTGTCCACTATTTTATGTAAATAGAAAACTTCAGGATTCAGGTTTTATACGGCAATATTCAGTTCTACCCAAAGTCATATTCAAGCTACACACCATTCAAAAGTGGATCGGACATGTCTTAAACAGAAGCCTCAAAATGAAAATCTCCCATAACTTATAAAATATGCGCTTATGTTTTTATACTTTTGCATTCATATTCAGAAAAGAAACTATATGCGACTCGGACTTTTAACCGCTTTCATCCTACTACTGCCCTTTACTACTTCCTGTCAATATAAGGAAGCACAGCCCAACCCTGCATTTAAAGATTCCATTGTCCTCGTAACTCCAATGGAACTGCAACCGACTGCAAGTAAAAGCCCAACAGCCTTTTATCTGGATTCCATCGGTCTGATGAATATCGCCGAACTCGATTCTACATTCATTATCCGGCTAATGTACGCCACTCCGGACAATTTTACCGGTCAACTTCTTTATAATGAATTGAAAGAAGCATATCTTCACCCGGACGCAGCTAAAGCTCTTTTAGAAGCACATCTGTTACTTAAAGCCCAATATCCCAGCTACCGCCTGATAATTTATGATGCGGCACGTCCGATGTCCGTACAGAAAAAAATGTGGGATGTGGTAAAAGGGACCTCCAAGTATATGTATGTATCTAACCCCTCACGGGGAGGAGGTCTGCATAATTATGGATTGGCAGTAGATATCAGCATAGCCGATTCATTAGGGCATCCGTTACCCATGGGAACAGAAGTGGACTATATGGGTGCAGCATCACACATAACAAATGAAGCACAATTAGTAAAAGAAGGAAGAATAACCCAACAAGAGCGGGAAAACCGGATTCTACTAAGACAAGTTATGAAAGGTGCAGGATTCCGTGCACTTCCCAGTGAATGGTGGCACTTTAACCTATGCAGCCGAGACGAAGCCAAACAGAAGTACAAACTCATAAACTAAAGTAAGATATGTATCTTTCTCCGGAAACCATCTTGTTTATCCGGGAGCATCGCAATGACGATGTACACTCCCTGGCATTACAAGCAAAGAGATATCCTCAAGTGGACATGCCTTTGGCTATCGTTCAGATAGCCGGATGGCAAGCTACCGTTTCTAAAATACCAAGTTGGCATGCAACAGAAGGACTTTTATATCCGCGACATCTATCATTAGAGCAATGTTCATCGGAAGTTACCGCACTCTACAAAGCTTCATTGGTACATGGAGAAGGGTTAGTCGATCTGACCGGCGGATTCGGCATTGATTGTGCCTTTCTCGCTACTCAGTTCAAAACAGTCACCTACATAGAACGCCAGGAGGAACTTTGTGAACTTGCCATACACAATTTCCCTTTATTAGGACTGAAACATATTCGGGTACAAAATGGCGACGGAGTGGAATATCTACAACAGATGCCGGCTGTAGACTGTATTTTCCTGGACCCGGCACGCCGCAATGAACATGGTGGAAAAACAGTAGCCATATCCGACTGTGAACCCGACGTGACCACATTGGAAAAGTTACTACTCGAAAAGGGTAAGCAGGTAATGATTAAACTTTCACCCATGCTCGATCTTTCCTTGGCTATACGAGATATGCAGCACGTATCCGAAGCCCATATCGTCTCAGTCAACAACGAGTGCAAGGAGCTTTTGTTACTACTCCGGCCCGGTGATGATTCTCCGAAGATTCCATCTGCAATGTCTCAGCCCATCGTCTGCATCAACTTTGCAAACCGGGAAGTACAACGTTTTGTCTTCACCCGCGAATCAGAACAAGCCACCGAGTGTTCATACACCCACGAAATAGGAACTTATCTGTATGAGCCCAATGCCTCTATTCTCAAAGCCGGTGCTTTCCGAAGCATCGCTTCTTCGTTTCATCTGAGTAAACTTCACGCCAACAGCCATCTCTACACCTCAAACGAACGAATAGAAAAGTTTCCGGGACGCATCTTCCGGATAACCGGTTACTCGGGCCTCAACAAGAAAGAATTAAAAAATATTTTAAACGGATTAGATAAAGCAAATATCACCACCCGCAATTTTCCACAGTCCGTAGCCGAATTACGGAAACGGCTGAAACTAACTGACGGAGGTGATACCTATCTGTTTGCTACTACCTTGAACGATGAAAGAAAAATCATCATCCGGTGTGAGAAAGCATAAAATGAGGAGAGGCAACGTCGTCCCGACGCTGCCTCTTTCTCTCAATCAATTTATAGAAACTGTTTGTCCCAACGAATATATTTCATCTGATTGTCCATAGTTTTTTTCTTTCAACATCCCCTGGACTTTAACCACAATCCTATATTTCGATTCAGGCTCTTTCAGTGTATATTCCCACGAAGTAGGTTCACCTTCCAAAGAAATCTGATGCTCCAGCACCGCCCCCTTGTAAACCTGAACATAAACGGATAAAGGACGTTGTATCTCTTCCGGAATCGCTGAAGGTAGTTTCCATTCCAACACTGCATCATTATCAGGTGTCAGTGACGATTTTAAATCGGTCACCGGAGGTAAGGAAACCCCATCTTTAAAATCAATGATATCGCGATCCTGGCAACCTGTGACGGCAAGTATACAAAGCATCACAGAGAAAAAGTATAATATTCTTTTCATAATCGTCTGTTTTTTTATTAGTAACCCGGATTCTGTATATAATTTCCTTTCGCCCAGTTCATCTGTTGCTGAGGAATAGGTTTATACTCATCTCTTCCCGCAACAAAGACAGCATTATTCATCCAAGAGAAACGGGTTTTCTCTTTTTTGAAGTAAGCATTCATCGTAGGCTCCAGGATTCCCCATCTTTGCAGATCGAAGAAACGTCTTCCTTCACATGCTGTTTCAAGACGATTCTCAAACATCAATGCTTTCCATGCATAGTCTTTGGTCCAAGCAGCCTCATCGGTATACAAGCTGACCTTATAATTCATGTAAGGAGTACCATCTGCCATCAACAAGCGAATTCTACTGTTATTAGCACGTTCGCGCAGCTTATTAATGATAGGACGAGCTTCTTTGTGACGATCCAACTGAATCAAGATCTCAGCTTTCCACAACAAGACTTCAGCATAACGAATTTGCTTCACATTCATCGAATTACGGTTCACAATGATACAATCGCAACCGGCAGGAACCAACTCTTTAACAGATTTCAAATAACCATAATCACCGGGGCTTCTGGAAGCCTTTTCCTCGTACAGCAAATCCGGATTATATTTATAAGGATATCCCGGGATAGCCGCCGTATGACTCAAACGAGGGTCAAAGCTATTTTCATTGAAATACTCTTTATATCTTCCTTTCATTTCCGCATCGTTAAACGTATCGAACAAAGGCAATCCGTCCGTACCGGTTCTGAAAGCATTTGCCATATTAAAGCTCATCTTATGGAAATCACAACATGGGAAATAAGGTTCCCAGGAAGGAGCATTCAACTCTGCACCGTTGTTTGTATTTCCACCACTTGATGTTCCGTCGTTGATAGAATACTGGATTTCCCAAATTGCTTCTTTGGTAGCATTATCATATTCCGGCAAGAAGTTTTCGGCAAAGTCTTCACATAAACCTACATTTCCACCTTCCTGATCAGTGATCTCGTTGATATAAACCAAAGCACGTTCCAGAATCTTCTTATCCACCTCGACTACCTGATGTCTTGCATCCTGTTTATACGCCATGAATAATAAGGCTTTGGCGGCCATTGCCCGTGCGGCATTCTTGTTGATACGGCCTATCTCTTCCTGCTTTTCAGGCAACAGTCTGACAGCCTCTTCCAAATCGGCAACAATGTGTTCCCACAAATATGTATCATCAGTACCATTGGGCCGGTTCGAGATATTAGTCACATCTTCCACCGTTCTTCCGTTCTCTTCATCTACCCAAGGAATGTATCTCCACAGAGTCTTCATAAAGAAATAGGTAGCTCCGCGCAGGAATTTCACCTCACCGGTACGTACACCTTTCAACGGATAGTTTTCATCGGTAACTTTAGACAGGGCATAGAGTGCCAGGTTGTATCTGGATATCGCTACATATCCTTTGAACCAAGGTCCGTCATTGTTGCCTACATTGGCAGTTACAGAAGAGAAAACTTCCATATCATGCCAGGCAGACTGGTCACTTACACCCGATCCGCCTTTGTAAGCATCGTCCGATCGGATAGAACCATGCATCCACCATGCATGAGCTTCCGACCAGGGCAGATAAGGGATCAGCGAATAGCACGGAGTCACAAAATCATCAATATGTTCGGGCTTTCCTAATAATAAATCATCAGCCAGCACCCCTTTAGGGTTAATATTCAATTGGTCGGCACAGCTCGTCACCAATAAGGAAAGCAAAAGGGCAGATGACAGAAATAAACTATAAAAGGTTTTCATACTATTTCTATTTAAAAGGTTATATTAACTCCGACTGTAGCGGTAAATGGAATGACATAGCCAAAGTCACGGATTTCAGGATCGGGACCCGAGAAGCGGTTGCTATCCCACCATTTCTTGATAGTGAATACATTGTTAGCCGAAACATAAGCACGCAAACGGCTGATCATGGCTTTCTTCACCAGGCTTTCCGGGAAAGTGTATCCCAATTCCACTGTTCTCAGTTTCAGGTACGAACCATCTTTGAGGAAATACGTAGATGTACGCTTTTCATCATTGGTGTTACGGGTAGACAGAGCCGGAATGTTAGAATCCGGATTCTGGGGAGACCAGGCATTAAATACGCCTTTCAGGTGATTGGTATTATTCACATTCTGAATGTTCCAGAAGTCACTGTATTCAATCCATGAATCCCAAACATCTCCGCCATGCACACCCTGGAAGAAGAGAGCCAAGTCTACATTCTTATATGAAGCCTGAAGATTCAAACCATAAGTAAAGTCTGGGTCACTGACACCAATCCATGTGCGGTCGTAGTCCTGAGTGATACGTCCGTCTCCGTCAAGGTCTTTATAGCGAATGCGCCCCAAACCTTTTCCTGCCTGCTGCGGTGAGTTGTCCACCTCTTCCTGTGTCTTGAAGATTCCGTCTGCCACGTAGCCGTATACAGAGTTACGGGGGCGTCCGATGATATCATCCAACATACCGTTTCCACCATATACACTTCTCACGTTGTCCGGCAATTCGGTAATCTTATTCTTGAAAGTGGCAAGGTTTCCCGTAATACTGTAACTAAATCCGGACGGAAGATTATTCCGGTATGTCAGCAAGATTTCAACTCCTCGGTTTTCCATGCTCGGACCGTTCACATAAGTATCTCCACCTTCACCGAATGCACCGATATAAGGGGGCAAATAAAGCATATCGGTTGTCTTCTTATAAAAGTAATCGATTGTTCCGACCAGGCTCTGGTTGAAGAAACCAAAATCAATACCGTAGTTGGTCTGTGTTACAGTTTCCCATTTCAATGTCGAATTACCGGTGAGATATTTACGGAAACCAGACTGTAGAGAACCGCTTTCCTGTCCGTTCATAGCATAAGAAGTTCCATTATAATCGGCTACATAGCTACTTTGCAGGTATCCGCTCGGGATAGCCGAGTTACCATTACGTCCCCAACTGAATCTCAGTTTCAGGTCCGAAAGAAAATCTACATTCTCAAGGAAGGGTTCATTCTTTATTCTCCATCCCAAAGAAAATGCCGGGAAGACTGCCCAACGGTTATCAGCACCGAACTTGGAAGAACCGTCATAACGTAACGTTGCCGATGCCAGATATTTGGAAGCATACGAATAGTTAAACTTACCGAAGTATGACAACAGAGCATAAGCATCACCCGAACCGGTAGCCTCTGTAATCTTGTCGCCGGTAGCCGAACTCAAAAAAGCATAGTCTCTGTCTTCCAGGGTCAAACCGTCTTTACGTGCATAGAATGCTTCGCTTTCAGCTTTCGTGAATTCCATTCCGACCACAGCTCCTATCGAGTGTTTTCCGAATTGCCCGTTATAGTTGATCTGGTTGGTCCACTGGTATTCCAGGAAATGAGTCTGATCGTTGCGGACATAGTTGAACTTTTCATCACGGCCCGAACCGTCTGCTTCACCCCATTTTTTATCGACTGCGCGATAGTATGAACCGCGATAGTCTACACCGAACGATGTTCTCAGGTTCAACCCTTTGATAATCATCAAATCGGCATACGTATTACCAATTACCTTCAGGAACTTATTGACATTGTCTTTTCCCAGAATAAGGTCTTTCACCGGATTACGATAATCGTCCATACCCACATCGAGAGAGGCACCACCCCAGCCACCGGTTTCGGTATATACAGGAATGATAGGGGGTTCATTCGCTGCAAGCTGAGTATGATTGGCTTCGCGATAGTTCATGTAGTTCAACTCCAGATTCTCACCTACTTTCAGACGACCATTCAATAAATCGTATTCCGAGTTCAAGCGGGCCGAATATTTCTTCCAGAAGGTTTCAATCTGGATACCTTCCGTGTTTTCATAACCCAGGTTGAAGAAAGTGCGTGATTTTTCAGTACCACTCGATACTGAAATCTGATGATTCTGCGACACTCCGGTACGGGATATTTCGTCGATCCAGTTAGTATCGGCCGAGCGCATAGTCTTGGCTGTATTCAGCCATTCCACCGGTTTCACGGAGTTAAGTACCGGATAACCGTTACCATCATAACTCCAGTCGTAATCGAAGAAACGGACACTCTGTTTGATCTCACCCAGTTTGTCATCGTTGGCATACGCCTGCCAGATAGCACGTCCATACTCATCGGTATTCAACAAGTCGGGTTTGTTAACCCATTTAGAGAACTGTACGCGACCTTCGTAGCTAATTTTCGATTCACCCTTTTTACCCTTCTTTGTTTCGATAATGATCACACCACCGGCAGCTCTCGAACCGTAAATACTGGCCGAAGCAGCATCCTTCAACACCTGAATAGATTCAATATTTGCCGGGTTGATGTCCCTCAAGTTATAGTCGCCTGCCAATCCGTCGAGTACAATCAGCGGGTTGGGTTGCGCATTCAGTGACGTAAGACCGCGAATCTGTATCGAAGCATTTCCACTGGGGCTACCATCCGCAGTAATAAATACACCCGGCAATTTTCCCTGCAAAGACTTCAGCGCGTTAGTCGAAGGATTCTGAGCCAAATCGGAGGTATTAGCAATGGCAACCGAACCGGTCAGATCGGCTTTGCGCTGCGTCATATATCCGGTCTGGATAACCACCTCACCCAACATCGTGGCATCATCGGCCATCACCACGTCGATCTTGCTTAATCCCTTCACAGCTTTCTCCTGTGTAGCCTTTCCAATAAATGAGAATACCAGAATATCTTTATCCGAATTCACATCAACCGAATACTCACCATTCAGATTCGTAATCGTACCTTTCGAAGTGCCCTTTACCGACACGTTTACTCCGATCAGCGGGTCACCTGTTTCCTTTTCGGTCACCGTACCCGTAATGACTTTCACCTGGCTGATATCCAGATTGCCTGCGTATGCCATCATTGTCCCCGAGAACAAGACAACCACCCAGACCAAAAGCCTTCTCAACACTTCTTGCAGCCAGTCACTTCCGGAGGCCACAAGGCAAGGTCTTTCATGTTTCATATTCACCAATTAGATTTAATTAAAAATTTAAATAATACTATCATATGTTTTTCAGTTTGCCGAAGCTTCGACAGCAGGCAGCAGCTGCCGGCGAGCTTCTTCAATACCTGAAGTTCCAAATACCTGTGCCTCCGGATCACCATACCAGTAAATGGTAGTGGCATAATCAGCCTCACCCCGTTTCCATCCCAGCATTTCAATATCGAACTTAAAGCTCTTATTGAAAGGGATGCCATCCAGATGGCGGGTGCGATAGAAAGCATTATAACCGTGAGAGCTTTCCAAATCAGCTCTCGGGGCTCCTCCAAATGGAGTATAGAAAGGCACTACCGGTGCCCAAGAGCTATTATAGTAGTCTTCCGTACCTGTGCCGGAATGTGATGGGAAAGTATCGTCGTCCACCCAAATCTTTTCATCACCTTCGCCATACCACAACGGAGCATGATTATAAAGTGAAAGTAAATCGCCTTTATAGACACCCTTTCCTTTCAGTGTAGCGAAGTTCCATTCTACACACTGATCGACCTCTTCGGGTTTATCATGGATGTAGATACCGTTCTCCTGCCTCCATGAAGCATAGAAATACAATGACCGGTCTTTATCCCACTTCAACGGAGCCACGTTTACCTCCAGTTCAGCATCAACCGGCTGGGAAGAAAGGTTCAGTACTTTCAAGACTCCCGCTTTGCGGTAAGGCATCAACCAGCGACTGGAGATGTTCCCTTTCCCGTCGGACGTCAGATACCAACTATCTACTTTGGGAGCACCCATACCACCTCCGGAGAAATCACTCAAGGGCACCCATACGGTCTGTTTCCCATCGAATGTGGCACTGAACACCAATTCCCGCATCAATTGCGCATATTGCTCCGGATTATCAACACGGATATTGAACTTCACTTCATACACCGCATTTTCACCTGTCGGCAGCGGAATGGTTAGTGAATCGGAAGAAAGAAGGTTCTTATTCTCCCGGATCATTTCACCTTTACGTCCGGCCGTCGGATGAAGAAGACGATTGTCTACTTCAGCTATTTTCTGTGCTGCTCTCTCTACCACTTCTTTAGATAAAGTCTCCACCTGTGTACCCTCCGGATATTTACGGAAGTTGATGTGGTAATATTTTGGAGTAGGATTCACTCCCGGCTCGTCTTCGAACGTCACTTTACATCCACGGGCATACGGGATAGGCAGGAACAGGGTATTTCCTCCCTTACCTTCGGGCGTATAGCTGGTGTGTGCCTGCAACATTCCCTTTCCCAGTCCGGGCACATTGATCCGCATCAGGTCATAGGCGGGAATGATCCAGCCCGGCTGGTCGGAACCATCGAAATAAAACCTCCATGTACCGCGTTTGTCAATAGTAGTAATCCAGATGCGGGTGATAGCCCCCGGTCCGACTTCGTCGAACATTACTTTCTCGATACGGCCTGCTATCGTATCTACCCGCTTGATTCCAAACCCATCGCTATTGGCAAACCAACCGGCAGAATCGGGTGATACCGATGCACGGTCATAACTACTTTCCTGACGACAAGTATAAGAGGGAACCGGATATAGCGCCTGCTCCTCCACCGATACCATTTCGTCCAACAACGTTTCCAGTGTTACCGGCTTATTCGACACTTGAGAGCCGCATCCCCACGAACAGAACAAGAGTCCTGCGCAAACGGACAACCATACATTTCTTTTACTTTGTTTCATATTTATATCCAATTTTGTGTTTATTATATTTTCGAGAAAGCATGTTCTTCTTTCGCGGTCCTTTCAGCTTCTTTATCCACTCCCAATTCTTTTTCTATTGCCTCCAGTGACTTTCCTTTAGTCTCGGGCACACAAAATAAAATGAATGCGAATGCAGCAATGCTGAAAACAGCAAAGATTCCGAATGCGACCGATCCGCCCAGGTTATTCAGTATCCAAGGAAAAAACTGAACGGTGAGGAAAGTACATAGCCAACTGATTCCAGTGGAGAGCGACATGGCTGTTCCGCGGATGCGGGAAGGATAGATCTCGGAAGTCACCACCCACATCAAAGGTGCCAGTGAAGCGGCAAAGAATCCGATATAGCATAGCACAGCTATCAATGCACCTATACCATTGGCTGCCGGAACCACGAAGGTGTAAACCAGGTAAAGCAAGGAGCCCCCCATCCCCAGACTTCCGCAAAGGAGCAGAATCTTACGCCCGACTTTATCAACCAGCCACACAGCAATCAGGGTAAACAACAGATTCACCACGCCTACCAGGATGGATTGCACAAGGGCAATATCCCCGGCAACACCTGTCATCTCAAAAATAGAAGGGGCGTAATTAATAATGACGTTAATACCCGTAATTTGCTGTAAGGCGGCCAGTATAGAACCTATGAAAACCACTTTAGCCAAGTTACCCTTAAACAATTCTGTTACCTTTATCCTATCTCTACCTTCTTGTGTGTTTGTGTCGGACACGGTCATCTCACCGGCTTCCAGGTTCAGTTTACTGGCCACCTGTCTGGCTCTGTCTGCTTTTCCGCGGGCCGAAAGCCATCGCGGACTCTCGGGCAATATAACCAGCAGTAGCAGGTAGGCTACACTAAAGAAGAACGGGAATCCCAGCATCAGGCGCCAGTTCCGCTCGTAGTCCAGCAATATATAATCTACAATATAAGCAATCAGGATTCCTATCACAACGGCCAGCTGGTTGTAAGAGACCAGTGTTCCCCTCAGGCGGGCAGGAGAAATCTCGGATATATAAATAGGTGCTACAGCAGAGATCACTCCGATACCCAGCCCGCATATCAGACGAAAAACCAGCAGTGAAACCAGATTGACAGCCAATGCGCAACCTAAAGAAGAAACAATAAAAAAGATAGCTGACGAGAACATCACTTTCTGCCTGCCATAACGGTCACTAAAACCTCCTCCCAGCAAAGCACCGCAAAGGCAACCTACGGTCAGAATACTTACCACCAATCCCAAAGCCATATCATCCAACATGAATTGTTCCTGTAAGAAAGGAACGGCTCCGGAAATACCTGCCATATTTAATCCCACAATCAATCCACCAAAGACGGTGATAAAGGTATATAGGAATAAAGGTTTGTTCTCTCTGTTCATTTTGATTTTAAATTTATAGTAGTTATACGATGTGTGATTGTTGATGCAAGGTTAGCCAGAATAGTACAGAAGCGATATAACGCAGGAAACAAATAATATAAGAATGGTAACATCCGGCAAAAATACCGGCAGACTATCAATCCGGTTACCCACTGATGTAACGAAAGGATAAAGCTAATAATGAAGCATTTGAAAAAAATGATTCTTGTAATAAGTGGATTGTCTTTTATTAAAAGGAAGGTAATGTTTCAAAAGACGTTCGTCTGATGCAACAAAGATAAGGCGCTTTTTTTATCTGTGCAAATATTTCTACATCAATTTAATTATCAGTTATTTATCTCTTCCTTTGGCCTTCAGTGCGCAGAGCCAAAACTGTGTTTCAAAAAAGGAACGTCTTTTGAAACACAAGATTCGTTCTATCTGTCTAATTTACACAAACTTACCGCAAAATAAAAGCTGTATTCACAGCCTGCCATAGCCGGTCTTCCCATTCATTAATGGGAAGGCCTTGCTGAGTATGATCTATTTTATTCATTTTTAAACATTTGAGTTATGAATACGAAGAAAAAACTTCTGTATGTAGGCTTTCGTGCGTTAAGCACATGCTGTGTGTGCGCGGCTTTTTTAATGATAACATCGTGTGGCGACAATGTTGTGAACCCCGACAGCCCGGAACCGGACGGAGGGGACATGATCCCTGTTACGGTCGGCCGGGTTGAGGATGGCATTTATATGGAAAGCCATGTTGATACTCCCGACACAACCGGAGGAAGAACGCTTGTGGACGAATGGGTACCCGTGAAAGAGTCACCCACCAGCAGGGCCATACCCGCTGCCGTGCCTTACGAAGGGCCTTCAGCGGTACGGATGACGCTCCGCGAAGAGCCGCAAGCCACTACCCGTGCCGCTACATTGGGCAACGGCATTTATTTCCGGTTGATCGCTTTCCGTAAGGTGGGCAGCAATTACGTGTTCCAGTCGGCAGCGGATTTTACGACGAACGGGGCTTCCGCTCCCACACTCAGGCAAGGAAAGTTACTCACCAGAGCGGGAACTGTCCGTGTGATCGGATACTCGTTCAATAGTACGGCAGCGATGGGAACGATTCTTTCAGCCTATGCTTATAACGGTACTCCCGTCACTATCCCGAATATGAGTAATGACTTTATGGTTTATGATTCGGGGGATATGGCAAATGTGAGTACAATCAACCACAACCTGTCGGTTAGTTTCACGCAAAAACTCTGCAAGCTGACGGTTAAGCTCTCCTTGTCGCAGTTTGGAAGCAACACGTTTACCAACTGTACGGGCGTATATGTTTCTCAGGGCGGTAATGCGTCCGCCTGGACGATAGGTCCCTCTACAAATAATGTAAGTGCCAATACCGGAACTGCGCCTACATTCAATATAGCCAATAATTCGACTGCCACTGTGCGGTTAGTTCCTTTTTCGGGTGCCCGGGCGATCACGGTGCATATCGGTACGTTGAAACTTAGTAATTACTTCAATGCGAATAACCGGAATATCACCTCGAGCCAGAATGTGCAGTTGCTACCGGGAAAGAGTTATACCATTACACTGAAGTTTGAATTGGGGATACAATTGGCGGCAAGTGACATTAACCTGACACAAAACGGATGTACAGCAAGTGATAAAAATAATTTAGCGAAGTTAAGATGGGCTACGGGAAATTTGAAGAGTACGGGAAGCACAAATTATGTATGGGCACCTTCGCAGACAGAAACCGGATATTATTACACATGGTATAGCACTTATACAGGGAACAAAACTACAAATAACATAGATCCATGTTCAAGATTAAATACTGCATACTATGGTACAGGATGGCGTACACCATCCGAAAATGACTATATTTCATTATCCCGATGTACGGATAGAGTGCATACAAATAATGGCATGTGGTTTATGAATAAAAGTATTGGTGTTTTTCTATTGGCCGCTGGAACAATAGGTAATGGTGGAGGCAGTGGTACGACTAATCCTAATTCTAATCCTAGTAAGACTGGACAGTATTGGACTACAAAAAAAGATGGAACAAATAATGGAATAAGCTTCGCATTTAACCCAAGTTCGATATTCATGTTTTCTGATTATAAAGCAACTGGAATGCCAGTTCGTTGTGTTAAATAATTAACTGTCATTTATGATTAAGATTAGCTTGTAAATAAAGCCTTGATCAGTATCCTATAGTTGAGAAGTGTCGGAAACCTGACACTCCAAGAAACTGTAGACTATATTTAGTTCTTTAAAGGTGTATAAGTTACGGATTGATTAGGCATTTTGAGTAAAAAGCTACTAAAAAGACTTTTATACAAGAGCCACATAATCAGATTATCAAGTAATTTTTGAGAAGAAGAGAGATAGTTATCCCGTAATTTTCAGGACACTCTTTCAAAGACCAAGAAGATCTACTAAGATGCAAAGTTTACTTTTGGAACGGTGTTTCAAAAGACGTACGTCTGATGCAACAAAGATAAGGCGCTTTTTTCATCTGTGCAAATATTTCCACATTGTTTTAATTATCAGTCATTTATCTGTTCCTCTTATATTTAATGTGAAGAGTAAAAATAATGTTTCAAAAAACGTACGTCTTTTGAAACATTATTGTGTATTCAAGACCGTTATATCTGATTGTAATACACAAACTTACGCATAATAAAAGTGGTATCAAACAGCCTTTCCGGACTTATACGAGGATGTGTAGGTCCGCAATGCGTCTTTGATACGATTATTCACTTTAATATCTTAGTATATGAATAGAACTTTTATTATGCGAGAGTGTCTTGGTAAAGCCTTATGGCTGTGTTTTTGCCTTTCGATGGCAGGATGTGCGGAAGATGACAGAATGACTCCCTTATCTCCTGATAGCGGGGATACTGCCGACGAGTTAATCCCCATCCAAATCAGTCTGACGGGTGACAACGACTATCATTCTTCCTCTTTTAATGACGCTTCGACCCGTAACCACTCTCCCCTGATCGCCGAATGGGTGGGGGTAAAAGCTTTCTCACCTACACGCACGGGAGAGCAACCGGACTATGAAGGTCCCCGGATAGCCTCGATGGAACTGACGGAAGATACTCTACCCTGTGCAAATACCCGTGCAACAGTATCTTCAGGAGTCTATTTCCGGCTAATTGTTTTCTGGAAGTCCGGAAATAACTATGTCTTCCAGTCGGCCGCCGATTACACCTCAAATGGTACGGGCACTCCTGTACTCAAACAAGGGAAATTGCTGACACGCTCGGGAACGATACGCGTGGTGGGTTACTCCTTTAATACCGCTACAGCTGCCGACTTGGGAACTATGCCCGCATCATATACCTACAACAGTAGCACAGTGTCTATCCCTAACATGAGCAAGGACTTCATGACCTTCGATTCCGGAGATATAACGAATGTAAACAGCCTCAGCCACAACCTTCCGGTGAGCTTCAGCCAGAAGCTGTGTAAACTGACAATTTCCATTAGTCCCACCGGATACCCGAGCAATACGATCAGCAATTGCACGGGTGTATATGTAACGCAAGGGGGAAACTCCACATCGTGGAAGATCGGTCCTTCGACCAATGTGGTAACCCCCAACACGAATAAAACGGCGGCATTCAATCCAAACACGACCTTGAGTACAACCATACGCATGGTTCCATTTGCAGGGGCCAGAACGATTACAGTGCATTTCAATACGCTGACGGTAGGCGGACGGATTGTGAACAACAACACTGAAATTACCTCCACCCAAAGCGTACAACTGAAAGAGGGAAGGAGCTATACACTAAAAATACAGTTTAAGAAAGGTCCCGGCATCAATGTGTTGGAGAGTGATATAAATCTTACAGGTAACGGGTGTATGGCTCAGGATAAAAAAGACCTGGCCAAATTAATATGGGCGGACGGCAATCTGAAAAGTACAGGAGCGAGTAATAATTATGTGTGGGGAACCAATTCAGAATACGGATATTTTTATCAATGGCATAAAGATTATAATGGAAACAATATAGATCCATGTACGAGACTTAACCCTACGACATATGGTTCGGGGTGGCGACTGCCAACAAAAAACGAATGGATAAAATTTGCAAAATGCTGTAATGTAAACTCCAAAGTAACTATTGGAGGTGCAAATGGGGTGTGGTTCTTGAACTCAACAAAGGGAGTATTTATGCAATTGGCTGGTTGGCGTGACTCTGGTGCAGGAACATCCGCAACAACCTGGCCCGGTACTTTTGGCGATTATCTATGTGAAACAGCAGGCTGGGTGTTAGATATTGACCCGGGGTATATTCGCGTGCATGATGGAGCCAGCACTTCTTCTGGAAACTCTGTCCGTTGCGTAAAAGGTACCAAACAGTAATGTATTCACTTTTAAAAAGATAAATCATGAAAACCGAACTCAAAGGCTGGCTTGCGGACAATACCGTGACCACCGACAACAAAGAAGACAAAATCCTGGTATTGGAGAGTGCCGGAAACCTGACGCTATCCGATGTACTGGATGAAATGAAGAAAGAGGATACCGGCTTGCGGGCAGAGACTTTAAAGCATGCCGTCGATCTTTTTCAGCGCACAGTATCGGAATTGGTACTGAACGGATACTCTGTCAATACGGGGCTTTTTCGTGCTGTCCCACAGTTTCGCGGGGTAATAGACGGCGGGATATGGAATCCCGAGAGAAATTCTATCTATGTTTCCTTCAATCAGGATAAGGATTTACGTGAAGCTATCGCACGGACCGGCGTGAAAATTCTGGGAGCCAAAGGTGACCCGGCCTACTTCATCGGCGGTGAAGACGCTGCCACCCGTGCCACGGATGGTAGTGCAACTGCCGGACGTAACTATCGCCTACAGGGCAAGAATATCAAAGTAGCAGGCACAGACTCTGCTGTAGGTATTGTATTGATTGACGAAAAAGGCATCGAAACGAAGTTACCGATGGATATGATTGCCATAAACAACCCCTCGGAAGTATTGGTGCTACTTCCTGCCGACATGAAAGACGGAACCTATGAGCTGCGACTGACTACACAATACTGCCACAGTTCGCAGACAATGCTAAAAACGCCGAGAACTGTCAGTCGATTTATCAACATCGGCGCATCTCAAGGAGATGGCGATGGTGATATTGTAGATGATCCAACGGCCTAATAGTAAACATACCGGCACATTTCATATCGTCCCGCATTGAGAAAATTCAATGCGGGACAATTTTGTATAATGCGTATACAGCATTATCTACAGCTCGTATACTACTCTATATACGTACTGTATACAGAGTTGCATACGGTGCGTAGACAGAACGATCTGTTTCCCATATTCAGTTAGCCACCATTGCCTCTGTCGGAGTGACCCCATAAAGTGTACGGAAACATTTAGTGAAATAGGCGGGCGAAGTAAAACCGGTCATATAAGCTATCTCACTGATATTGTACTGCCGGGCTTTAAGCAAAAGCATTGCTTTATTGAGCCGGTAATTCCTCAGGTAATCAGTGGGTGAAACCCCGAACAGTGTTTTCATCTTCCGGTAAAGGTGCACCCTCGACAATCCCAAATGTTCACTCAAGTCTTCGATGCTGAAATCGGAGTTTTCATATTGCGTGTCGACAATGCTCAGCAGCTTGTCCCTGAACAACTCGTCTACCTTCATCAGTTTGCATACCTCCACATTGTCCATCGTACCGGCCCGGAGATTCTTCATATAAGCTTCCTTCATCTTTTGCCGTTCCGAAATCATGTTGATGATACGTATTTTCAGGAAGTCGATGTTGAAAGGTTTGGGAATATACTCGTCCGCCCCTTCGGCAATGCCGTAAATGCGCTGGCTGTCTTCGGACAAAGCAGTCAGAAGTATGATAGGAATATGGCTGAAAGCAAGATCGTTCTTCACCCGGTTAACCAACTGGAAACCATTCATACCAGGCATCAGCACGTCACTCAGAATCAGGTGGAAAGCGACATCCTTCCCCAACAGATCCAACGCTTCATTGCCATTACCCGCCACTTCGACCCGGAAATTGTCGGACAGCTCCTTCCGCAGGCTGTATCGCACATCGGGGTCGTCTTCCACCACCAGAATATGATAATCGTAGGTCGTGGACAGCATTTCATTCACTATCGTCGTATCCACTTCCATGTCATGATAACTCAGATTGAAACGGTCGGTCTCTTCCAGTATATATTCGTGGGTATAATGGGATATGGCCTTATAAAGCCTGACGCTGAACAAGGTATATTCTCCGGGCTGGCTCTCTACACGAATTTCACCGTCATGCAAATCGACGTATTCTTTCGAAAGATTAAGTCCGATGCCGAAACCTGCCGTACCGAATGTTTTATTACCGGTATAAAACCGCTCGAAGAGATGCTCCATGCTCTCTTTTGAAATTCCCCGCCCGTGGTCCTCCACTTCCACCAGAACAGTTTCCGCCTCATCGGTAATCCTGACGGAAATATCCCCGCCTCCATCCGAATATTTAAAAGCATTCGAAATGATATTCACCAATACCTGCTCTATCTTATTGACATCGATATGGATATTCAGCTCGTCGATGTTGGTGCGGAACTGATAATGAATCTGCTTCTCCTGAGCAATACCGGTAAAGTAGTCGAAGACTTCTCTGACCATTCCTATCAGATCTACCTGACGCAGAATCAGTTTCATCTTGTCGTTGTCAATCCTGCGAAAATCGAGTATCTGGTTGACAATCCGGTAGAGCCGGTCTACGTTCCGCTTCATCAAAGCCACATCTTCCTGAATAGAAGGATCGAGCCTGGAGTTTTTAATCAGTTTGTTTACCGGCCCCAGTATTAACGTAAGGGGAGTACGGATTTCGTGGGAGATATTGGTAAAGAACTGCAATTTCTGGTTCGAGATGTTTTCTATCTGGTTATTCTTGACCGCCAGTTCCTCCTTCTGCGCCTCTACAAGCTGGTTTTTATCATACAGTTCTTTGTTTTTGTTCTTGATACGGAGATTCATGTACATGACATATCCCAACAAAGGGATAATGAGTAACATCAATGCCAGGATCAGTATGGTGGAGTTGCGCAGGAACTTGAAACGAGACAGCAGATTGTCTTCTTCCTGCTTCTGGCGGTTGATCCGCTTCTGGTAATGATTCAGTTGTTCGGACTGTGCCAGAATGGTTTTTGCGTTTCCCCGGTTAATGATAGCGGTATTCAATACGTAGTTTTTCTTCACCTTCTCGCCATTGATAATGGCCATAGCCACCTGAATGGAGATAGCTCCTCCGGTAGGATACTGAAAAGAGGCTTCCAATTTCTCGTCGGCTACAGCCTGCAATCCGGCTCCATCACCATATACTCCGTCGATACCTATAAACCGGATACGTCTGCCGGACACGGAGTCACGCTTCATAATGACATCACGTGCAGCAAGAGCCATCACATCATTATGGGCATACACCAAGTCGATATCTGTAAAAGCAGGCAGCTTGCTGACGGCATCGTAAGCACTGTTATAGTGCCACTTACCAAAAACCTGGGTCACCCGGAAGTTTTTGTCGCTGCGGAGATGGTCAATAAACCCGTCATGGCGTTCCATGGCGGGCGAAGAGCCTTCCAGTCCCCATATTTCAAGTATTTGGGAATTGGGAGAAAGTTGTCCGTTGATATATTCGCCGATGGCGGAACCGATGTTGTAATTATTGGCGCCGATAGAAACCGTATATTCATCCGACTGTATCTTACGGTCGTGGATAATGGTAGGAATGCCTTTCCGGTAGGCTTCCACTGCCACGTCGGTAATGGGAACAGCTTCGTTGGGTGAAATGATAAGCACATCCACATTCTGGGAAATCAGTTTGCGGATCTGGGCTACTTGCCGGCTGCTGTTATCCATTGCATTATATACTACCAACTCCACGTTGCGGTAATTGGAGGCCTCAATCTGCATTTCGAGCAATACGGCTTCGCGCCAGGAATCGGAAGTGCACTGAGAAAAACCTATAACATATTTTCTGTCCGCCTCTTCCTTCCGTTGGCAAGAAGACAGGAATACGAACAGGCCTGCAAAAAGCAAAATGCCGAACCGAAATAGATTTGTGTTTTTCATGCTGTGTTCTCCTTAGTAATACGTATATAAGACATCCTGAAGCAAAGAAACAGGACGCCTTATCAAAAGAAAATGTTCGTTACCAGATGGATTTTACCGAGAACACTTCCAAATTCTTGACTTCTATGTTGTTACCCCAGAAGTGAAGTCCTTCGCGATTTCCTTCACGCGGGCTCCGTTTCATCGAATACGAATAAGCTCCTCCGTCGATGAAGACTTCGATGGAGGTACGGTCGATGTATATGTCGGCTGTCAGTTCCATACTGGTGCGGTCGTCGGGTGAATAGAACACACCGTTTATCAGATTGGAGTTCATGTCATAATCCACCAGAGGCTGTCCGTAAAGATTCAGTCCGGCACTGGTGGCATGTGATAACTTGATGGTAGTCCGTATCCGCAAACAGTCTTTATCGGAAAATGATTGCAACCGCCCGTTGGCTGCATCAGAAGTAAGTGATGTCCAGTTTCCTACCGGCCGGAACAGTTGCTCTGCCTCCCTGACAGGAACACTAAACAAACGGACTCCCTTTGAAGTAGTACGAAGAGTCAGTTCATTGGGCAGCAGCATCATTCCGTTGAACGGCATGCCATCGTGTGAAATTCGTCCCCAGCCTATCTGGATGCGACGTCCGTCACTGGCAGGCAGGTTGCTATAGGTTTGGGCAGCATACATACTTCCTGTATAATAGTAGTACTTACCCGCCTCCGGAGTAAATGTCTGACCATCGAACGATCCCAGCATATAAGTACCCGAGGCTCCGTACATCACCCATTTCGTGTGATTCTTATCTCCGTCAACCGGCAGTTCAAACAGTTCGGGACATTCCCAGAAACCGGTAACATGGCTCTTGTACTCCCAGTTCTTCAGGTCGGAAGAGTTGTAGATGGAGTGTCCGTCCCGCTCGTTGAGCACCATCACCCAATGTTTGCCGGGTGCGTACCAGAAAACTTTCGGATCACGTGTGTCTTTACTATTCCATTTTGCCTTTGAGTCTATCACCGGATTGCCTTCGTATTTGGTAAACGTACGTCCCCGGTCGAGACTGTAGGCAATGCACTGTCGCTGTTTCTCTGGATTATCCACTGTATAGGCGGCTACCAGTGCCGGCTCTCCCTTTTTATTAAATCCGGCGGTATTATCATAATCGATCACGGCCGAACCGGAGAAGATGGTTCCCAGTTCATCGGGGTGCAAAGCATCCGGCAGTTCCTCCCAATGTACCAGGTCACGGCTCACGGCATGTCCCCAGGTCATGTTCTCCCATTCCCGTTCGTAAGGATTATGCTGATAGAAAAGATGGTATTCACCTTCATAGTAAACCAATCCGTTAGGATCGTTAATCCATCCGCGACGGGTAGTGAAGTGAAATTGCGGACGGTTCTTCTCTTTATACAGGCTGTCTTGCCCCGCAATCACATCGTCCTGATAGATCTTCTCCAATCCGGCAGACTCTCCTTCATAGCTGATTCGGAGTGTCTTGCCTTTCCAGGAAGAAACATCGCAAAATACCCAATAATCGGGTTTCCCGTCGGCCAGGCGAATCACGAAGTTACGTTCCGGAGCCCCTTTCACCTCGAATGTCATTTTCTTCCGGTCCATTTGGTGGGACACGGGAAGGTTGATATACTTCTTCGTAATCTTCAGCGTAACATCGCCGGCAAATGAAGCAAACAGGTTACCGGCAAGCAGCGTTGCGGCAAGAAATAATTTTGTAGTCAAATGCATAGTTTTATTTTGTTAGTTAATAATGGAAAACCTGAGTGCAATTTTACGCATTTTTTCAGGGATAAGCTATCACTCAGCGTACAAAACGTATCACTCAAGTTACCCGAAAGAAGCTTTACGGTCATACAGATGTAACATCTTTGTCACCCAGCGTTCAAACAACTGTAAAAGTGACGAAACTTCCTCCCTCTACTTTTGCAACAAATTATTAACGCATACTAACAAATATGAAACGAATTCTGAAACTGGTATCATTCGTTCTTTTATTATCGAACATGGGCGGTCATCTCTACGCCGATGAAAAAGCAAACGTAGTAAAACAAGGTACGATCCGGGGACGTATCATCGACACATCCAAACAGACATTACCGGGGGCCTCGATCTACATCGAGAACCTGAAAACAGGAGTAACGAGCGACGTAAACGGTTTTTATACCTTCGCCAATCTCAATCCGGGCACTTACACCGTAAAAGTAAGCTATGTGGGATATGCTCCCGTAGAAATGAAAATAACGATTCCCGAAGGCAAGACGCTCGAAAGAGATGTCATACTGAATGAAGGGGTCGAATTGCAGGAAATTGTAATAGGCGGTGCTTTTCAAGGCCAGCGCCGCGCCATCAACTCACAAAAGAACAGTCTGGGCATCAAGAATGTGGTTTCTGCCGATCAGGTAGGCAAGTTTCCGGACTCAAACATCGGAGATGCGCTGAAACGCATCTCGGGTATCAACGTTCAATATGACCAGGGTGAAGCCCGTTTCGGACAGGTGCGCGGTACATCGGCAGACCTCAGTTCTGTCACGATCAACGGTAACCGCATCCCATCGGCAGAAGGTGATACACGTAACGTGCAGCTTGACCTGATTCCGGCAGATATGATTCAGACCATCGAAGTCAGCAAAGTCGTAACCTCGGACATGGACGGCGACGCCATCGGAGGATCGATCAATCTGGTCACCAAGAACTCTCCTTATAAACGTACGCTGACAGCCACAGCCGGTTCCGGCTACAACTGGATCAGCGAAAAGGCACAACTGAACCTGGGATTGACTTACGGCGACCGTTTCTTTAATGATAAACTGGGAGTCATGCTATCGGCTTCGTATCAAAATGCCCCTTCGGGTTCGTACGATACGGAATTCCTCTGGGAGAAAGACGATAAAGGCAATGTATACATCAACGACTATCAGATACGCCAGTATTATGTGACCCGCGAACGCCAGAGCTATTCGGCAGCCCTGGATTGGGACATCAACGAAAACCATAAACTGATGTTCAAAGGTATTTTCAATAACCGGAACGACTGGGAAAACCGGTACCGCACTACTCTTAAAGATCTGGACGAAGAAGGCAAAGCAACCGTACGCGTACAGACTAAAGCCGGCACACCCGACAATCGGAATGCCCGTCTGGAACGCCAGCGCACAATGGACTTCACATTGGGCGGGGAGCATCTGTTCGGACCGCTATCTATGGACTGGAACGCCAGTTATGCCCAAGCAACCGAGGAGCGTCCGAACGAGCGTTACATCGACTTTCAGCTCAAGAAACAGCAATTCGATATGGATCTGAGTAACGAACGCGAACCATTGGCTACTCCGAAGCCCGGCTCTACAATGACGCTGAACAAGGATTTCGGCCTGAAAGAACTTACCGAACAACAACAAGACATCAAAGAAGAAGATCTGAAATTCTCTATGAACTTCAAGCTTCCGTTCCAAAACGGAAACAAACTGAAGTTTGGAGCCAAAGTAGTGCGCAAAACCAAAGACAAGGAGGTGGATTTCTATGAATATACCCCGAAAGATGAAGATGCATTTATGACCCACAGCCTGCAAAATACGGTAGATCAAACTAACAAAAACTTCATGCCGAGTAACAAATACAAGGCAGGTGTTTATGCCAGCAAAGAATATGCAGGCTCACTGGATCTGAACAATCCTTCCTTATTTGACAAAGAACAGGTACAGGAAGAACTGGCGGGCAACTTCGAAGCACGCGAGACTGTAAGCTCGGGATACATCCGCTTCGACCAGAAACTCACCGACAACGTGGAGCTGATGACAGGACTACGCATTGAGAATACCAGCCTCAGCTATACCGGACGGACGTATGACGATGAAACAGACCAAACCTCAAAGACTGCCCGAGAAACAAACAGTTACATCAACTTCCTTCCGTCACTCCTTATGAAGTGGAGCATAAATGAAGATTTCAAGGTACGCGGTTCGTTTACCCAGACGCTGTCGCGCCCGAAATATTCCGCCCTGGTGCCCAGCGTCAACATTAAACGTTCGGATAACGAAGTGACAGTGGGTAATCCCGGCTTGAAACCGACTCTTTCTTATAACTTCGACCTGAGCGCGGATTATTACTTCAAGAGTATCGGCCTGGTCAGCGCAGGAGTATTCTACAAAAAGATAGACGATTTCATTGTCAACCAGGTGGCTACGAACTACGAATACAACGGCAACCTATACAACCGCTTTATCCAACCCAAGAATGCAGGCAATGCCAATCTGATAGGTATGGAACTCTCTTACCAGCGTGATTTCGGATTTATCGCTCCTGCCCTGAAATGTGTCGGCTTCTATGGCACGTATACTTTCACCCACTCCCGTGTAGAAGACTTCAACTTCGAAGGACGCGAGAACGAAAAGGACCTGAGCCTGCCGGGCTCTCCGAAGCATACCGCCAACGCATCACTTTATTTTGAGAAAAGCGGGCTGAATCTCCGCCTGAGTTATAACTTTGCCTCCGCCTTTATTGACGAGATGGGTGAAGACGCCTTTCACGACCGCTATTATGACCGTGTGAGCTATCTGGACGTAAACGCCGGTTACACTTTTGCAAAACACTACACCCTCTATGCCGAAGCAAACAACCTGCTGAATCAGCCGCTCCGCTATTATCAGGGGACAAAAGACCGTACGATGCAGGCGGAATATTATGGCGTAAAGATTAATGCCGGGTTTAAGATCAACTTCTAACCGCCTGTCAGAGGAGGTTTAACCTACGGTGCACCGCTGATTAAAAAACGGTGCACCGTTTCTAAAGGAACAGTGCACCGTAGGTCTGAGATTAAAACCGTCTTCTCGCGCCACTGACGAAAAAACGTATTCAATTCATTAATAATCAATATAAAAACTCATATTCATGAAATTAAAAAACTTACTGATACTGCTGTTTATCTCCATTGCCGCAACCGCTTCGGCCCAGCTCAGGGACTACTCTATGTTTGACAAGAAGTTTAACTTCTACATAGCTAACGACCTGGGGCGTAACGGCTACTATGATCAAAAGCCGATTGCCGAATTAATGGGAACTATGGGTGAGGAAATAGGACCGGAATTTGTGCTGGCTGCCGGAGATGTCCATCACTTCGAAGGAGTACGCAGTGTGAACGACCCGCTCTGGATGACCAACTTTGAACTGATTTACAGTCACCCGGAACTTATGATCGACTGGTATCCCGTACTGGGAAACCACGAATACCGGGGCAACACACAAGCTGTACTGGACTACAGCGGAGTGAGCCGCCGCTGGACCATGCCTGCCCGTTACTACACCAAGACATTCGAAGAAAAAGGAGCCACCGTCCGCATCGCCTGGATAGATACTGCTCCTCTGATCAATAAATACCGTAACGAAACCGAAACTTATCCCGATGCCTGCCGGCAGGATATGAACGGACAACTGGCTTGGCTGGATTCTGTGCTGACTGCTGCCAAAGAGGACTGGGTAATCGTTGCCGGCCATCATCCTATCTATGCCGAAACACCGAAAGACCAGAGTGAACGCGGTGATTTGCAAAAACGGCTCGACCCTATCCTGAGGAAGCATAAGGTAGATATGTACATCTGCGGACACATTCACAACTTCCAGCATATCCGTGTACCGGGCAGTGATACCGACTATATCGTAAACTCTGCCGGATCGCTGGCGCGTAAGGTGAAACCGGTTGAAGGTACTCAATTCTGTAGTCCCGAACCGGGATTTTCTGTATGTTCTGCCGATAAAAAGGAATTGAATTTACGTATGATCGATAAAAAAGGGAATATACTCTATACAGTGACCCGAAAGAAATAAATCACTCTCTCTTGAAAAATACACAACTTTCAAAGAGCCGGCTTCTTCGCGACGAAAGAGCCGGCTCTGTTTTATGGGATACAGGAGCCAATTACGCAAACTGACACTGAGTTTTAATCTTTAGGAATATATAAGATAGAATCAGTCTCTATATCCTCTATAGTAAATCAGAACCTGAAAGCTCTATAGTACTCCTGCTTCTTCACTCTGCAATGAATCGGAGAACCGACTCTCTGAGAGGCTCTATTTGTCAATATTCAAAAACAAACCAGCAACCTATAAAATGTATTCTATAATTACCAAAATCGATTTAAGGGCGTTTACCCTCCGAAAAATTGAGATCACGACGACGATTTTTTGTCATCGAGACGATGTTTTGTTGAGATCGTGACGACGGTATATCGCCCTCTGGACGACGATTTTCAATTTTCCTGATTTTGTATAAAAAGAAAACCGCTACGGGTAGCGGTTTCTAATGGTATTATGTCTTGATTTTTACTTATCTTGATTTCTGCCTTTTTTTAGAGGATCTATCCAGATACTGACCAAGCAGGCGGGATTCTTCTTTTTAATCTCCGTAAAGATAGGAACAATCGTTTGAGAAAGCAAAAAAACAGGGCGAAAACTTATTTCTTACGATAAAAGACATAGAGTGTGCCATAAAGTATTTATTCTTAATTAACCGGAAACTTAACCGTTTAAGATTCTCCGTGGTGTGAGTTTTTGACTCATCCGCTTACTACTGTTTATCGGTTTTAGGTCTCAGATCATCTTTCGGAATGGTAGACTCGTTGCCGTCACGCATAGCCATATAGTGAGGTGACATGATTTCGACGCCCGCTTCATTAAAACGATCCTGAATGTTCTGATGCAGATCCGAATAAATTTGCGCCAGCTTATCCGCCTCGCGAATATAAGCATTGATCTGATAAACCGGATACCAGTCGCTTAATGACGTTTCAAGTACAAACGGACGAGGATCATCAATCACTCCGGGAGTATTCAAGGCGGCTTCTATCAGCAACTGGTGCACCTGACGCCAGGGAGCATCGTAACCAATGGTCACCTCAGAGTGAATAATCAATCCGTATTCGCGCGCCGAAGAGCTATAGTTCACCGTATGGGACGACATGATAAACGAGTTGGGGATTGTCACCACTTCATTCTTCGGTGTCCTGATCCTGGTCACCAAAGGTGTTTTCTCTATCACGTTTCCGGTAGTATCATTCAGCTGGATGCGGTCCCCTAACTTGAAAGGACGCATATAGGTAATGACGAGTCCCGCAATGATATTACCGATCACCGTACTGGACCCCAACGAAACGATCAATCCGACGAAGACCGATATTCCCTGAAACACCCCGCTTCTGGATCCCGGCAAATAAGGATAGATCATCGCAATCATAAATGCATAAAGCAAAAAGCGGATAATATGGAAAGTAGGCATTGCCCAGTCGGGATAAAAACCGCCGAACTTAAGCCGCCCGGCTTCAATCTCACGGGACAGATAGTGGACAAAACGCACCAGATATTTAATAGCATACCAGATAATAAAGATGGTGAACAGATTGGGAATATAATCGACGATGCCTACCAAAATATCCTTCACCGGATTCCAGATATACGAAAAGATCGTGTCGGCCAACCCCTTGGTCTGCGGAAAAATAACAAATAGAAGCGGAACAGTAATCAACAACTGGAGAAACACCAGCACGTAACGCAACAGGTTGGAAAGGAAGATCAGCAAATTAACCTGCCGTTGTGTGTCCAGCAGTTCATAGTCCTGAATGGAAATGGGTTTCAACTTTGTGTCCTTCAGCTTCTGGATACGTACTTTCAGCTTACGGAAAAGCCAGGTAGTAAGCCGGAACAAGAGATATTGCCCCACCAATACTAAAACGAAATAGAGAATCCGTTTACCCAATTGCCAGAAGCTGTGTTCCTCTTTCAGTTCCTTCAGCTTCTTTACCACCACGATACGCTTATCTGCCGCCAGTTGCTCACGGGAACGTCCTTCCCACAACCCGTCCTGGTCGGTAAACGAAGCAATGACCTTATTGCCATACATCAAATCGGACACTATATCACTGCTCTCTATATATACCGAATCGGGATGCAGCGTAAACCGTTTACCCAATTGGGTAATGGCCGCGTCAATCATTTCAGCCCTCTGCAACGGAGTGTATCCTCCACGCTTGGTGTAGAGATAAAACAACGTATCACCCTCAACCACCACCGGTACGCCCGGAGTGAACTGACGGAGCGAGTCGATGCGTGCTTTCTGCTGTGCCAGCTTCACAGAATCGGCAGCAAAGGCCTTCAACCTCAACTGCTCCATTTCCATACGCATATTGGCTTCATTCAGACGTGCCTCTTCCAACTCCCTTTTCATATTTGCCATCCGTATGGAATCCGAATCATTCCGGACCGTGGTATGGGTAACGGCACTGTCGCCGGTCAGTATCTCCCGGACCGCTTTCCCTAACTGGGCAAACATACTGTTGGCCACTAACAGAAACAACAAAAGGCTGAATAATCTGTTCTTCTTCATATCAAAAACTCATATAGTCATTGTCACTAAAATGGATAAACGTGCCAAACATACAGATTGTTTTTGACATAGCATAGAGTGAAATCACTATATTTGCACCCGAATCAGTAATTTAAGGTATCAACATGGATATATTACTACTTATCGGAGGATTACTCCTTATTTTAGTGGGCGCCAACTGCCTGACGGATGGAGCTGCGTCCGTAGCCAAACGTTTCCATATTCCTTCCATTGTGATCGGACTGACCATTGTAGCTTTCGGGACATCGGCACCGGAACTGACGGTAAGTGTATCATCCGCCTTGAAAGGCAGTGCGGACATCGCTGTCGGCAACGTTGTGGGAAGCAACATTTTCAATACCCTGATGATCGTGGGTTGCACAGCCCTCTTCGCTCCCATTGTAATCACCCGGAACACCTTGAGAAAAGAAATTCCCTTGTGTATTCTTTCTTCCATTGTTCTGCTGATATGTGCCAACGATGTCTTTCTGGACAAAGCTCCCCGTAATACATTAAGTATTTCAGACGGATTGATTCTGCTCTGCTTCTTCACTATCTTTCTGGGCTACACATTTGCCATAGCTTCTCGTAATACGAACGACGCCCAGCCACCGGAAGAAGAAATCAAAAGTCTCCCGATGTGGAAATCCGTACTTTTTATTCTGGGCGGATTAGGCGGACTTATCTTCGGAGGACAGTGGTTTGTAGAAGGAGCAAGTAACATCGCCCGTAATCTGGGTGTCAGCGAATCCGTTATCGGACTCACACTCGTAGCCGGAGGCACCTCCCTGCCCGAACTGGCTACCTCCATTGTGGCTGCCTTGAAAAAGAATCCCGAAATAGCCATCGGCAACGTCATAGGCAGCAATCTGTTCAATATCTTCTTTGTGTTGGGATGCAGCGCTTCCATCACCCCCTTGCGGCTGACAGGTATCAATAACTTCGACCTTCTCACACTGGTCGGTTCGGGCATTTTGCTTTGGTTTTTCGGATTATTCTTTGCCAAACGCACCATCACACGAATCGAAGGAAGCATTCTGGTGTTATGCTATATAGCCTACACCACCTATCTTATCTATCAGATTTGATAACATCAAGACACATAGTTTTTAGTTTTCGTACGTGGTAATTTAAAGATTATCACGTATCTTTGCCCCCTCATCATAAATACAAGCTATGGCCATTACAATTAAGAAGGTATCGACAAAAAGAGAACTTAAAAAATTCATTCGTTTTAATTACGAATTATACAAAGAGAATCCTTATTCCGTACCTGACCTCTACGACGACATGCTGAATACATTCAATAAGAAGAAAAACGCGGCATTCGAATTCTGTGAGGCCGAGTACTTTCTGGCTTATAAAGACGGGAAAATCGTAGGGCGCATCGCAGGTATTATCAATCACCGTGCCAATGCCACCTGGAACAAAAAAGATGTCCGTTTCGGTTGGATCGACTTCATCGACGACCTTGAAGTATCTTCCAAACTTCTGCAAACCGTAGAAGAATGGGGCAAATCCAAAGGAATGGAAAACATTCAGGGTCCACTCGGATTTACCGATTTCGACGCAGAAGGCATGCTGATCGAAGGGTTCGACCAACTCAGCACCATGGCCACGATCTATAACTATCCCTACTATCCGCAACATATGGAGAAACTGGGATTCGACAAAGACGCCGATTGGGTGGAATATAAAATCTTCATTCCCGATGCCATTCCCGAAAAACATCAGCGCATATCCGATCTTATCCAACGTAAATATAACCTCAAGGTAAAGAAATACACTTCATCCAGAAAAATCGCAGCCGATTACGGACAAGCCATCTTCGAGTTGATGAACGAAGCTTACAGCCCGCTGTATGGCTACTCTCCCCTCTCCCAACGCCAGATTGACCAATACGTAAAAATGTATCTCCCGATTGTCGACCTGCGGATGGTGACCCTGATTACCGATGCGGAAGACAAACTGATCGCCGTAGGAATTTCAATGCCTTCACTTTCAGAAGCATTGCAAAAATCACACGGACGATTACTCCCCCTCGGATGGTATTATCTGCTGAAGGCATTATTTATGAAACGACGTGCCAAAATGCTTGACTTGCTGCTTGTAGCCGTAAAACCGGAGTACCAGAACAAAGGTGTTAACGCTTTGTTATTTTCCGATTTAATTCCGGTTTATCAAAAATTAGGTTTTATCTTTGCAGAAAGCAACCCCGAACTGGAAATGAACGGAAAAGTTCAGGCACAATGGGAATACTTTAAAACCGAACAACATAAACGACGTCGTGCGTTTACTAAGAAGATAGACTGAAAACAATGGAAGAGAACGAACTGATACCTGTAGACAACAACCCTGTAGAATATACAGACGACAACATCCGCCACCTGAGCGACATGGAACATGTGCGCACCCGTCCGGGTATGTACATCGGTAAGCTGGGCGACGGTTCGCATCCCGAAGACGGAATTTATGTCCTTCTGAAAGAAGTTATTGACAACAGTATCGACGAGTTCAAAATGCAATCCGGCAAGAAGATTGAAATCAGAATTGAAGAGAATCTTCGTGTCAGCGTACGCGACTACGGCCGTGGTATCCCACAGGGAAAACTGGTAGAAGCAGTCAGTGTGCTGAACACCGGTGGTAAGTATGACAGCAAAGCATTCAAGAAGAGTGTCGGACTGAACGGTGTCGGCGTGAAAGCTGTCAATGCCTTGAGCTCAAACTTCGAAGTACGTAGTTACCGGGATGGTAAAGTGCGCTGCGCCACCTTTACCAAAGGTGAGTTGATAACAGATCACACCGAGGATACCGAGGAAGAAAACGGTACTTACATCTTCTTCGAACCCGATAATACTTTATTTCTGAATTATACTTTCCGTCCCGAATTTATCGAGACGATGCTGCGCAATTATACCTACCTGAACACCGGGTTGGCCATTATCTATAACGGGCAGCGGATTCTTTCGCGTAACGGTCTGGTCGATTTGCTGAATGATAATATGACAGCTACCGGACTCTACCCCATCGTCCACCTCAAGGGAGAGGATATCGAAATCGCTTTTACCCATACAGGACAATATGGCGAAGAGTACTATTCATTCGTCAATGGACAGCACACCACTCAGGGAGGTACCCATCAAAGTGCGTTCAAAGAACACATTGCCCGCACTATCAAGGAATTCTATAATAAGAACCAGGACTATACCGACATCCGTAACGGATTGGTAGCCGCCATTGCTGTCAATGTGGAAGAACCCATGTTCGAGAGCCAGACTAAAATTAAACTCGGCTCTACCAACATGTCGCCGGGTGGCGTTACTGTGAACAAGTTCGTTGGAGACTTTGTAAAACAAGAGGTAGACAATTTCCTCCACAAGCATGCGGATGTAGCCGAAATCATGTTACAGAAGATACAGGATTCGGAAAAAGAACGCAAGGCCATTGCCGGAGTTACGAAACTGGCACGTGAACGTGCAAAGAAAGCCAATCTGCACAACCGGAAACTGCGTGATTGCCGTATCCACCTGAACGATGTGAAAGGCAAAGGGCTGGAAGAGGAATCGTGCATCTTCATCACCGAGGGTGACTCGGCAAGCGGCTCTATCACCAAAAGCCGGGATGTAAACACACAAGCTGTATTCAGCCTCCGTGGTAAACCACTCAATTCTTTCGGCCTAACCAAGAAAGTGGTTTACGAAAACGAAGAATTCAATCTGCTGCAGGCCGCATTGAACATAGAAGACGGCATAGAGGGACTGCGTTATAATAAAGTGATTGTGGCTACCGATGCCGATGTGGACGGTATGCACATCCGCTTGCTGCTGATCACTTTCTTCCTCCAGTTCTTCCCCGATCTGATCAAGAAAGGACATGTATATATACTCCAAACACCTCTTTTCCGCGTACGTAACAAAAAGAAAACACTCTATTGCTATACCGAAGAAGAGCGGGTGAATGCCATCAAAGAACTTAGCCCGAATCCGGAAATCACCCGGTTTAAGGGTCTGGGAGAAATCTCACCCGACGAATTCAGACACTTTATCGGTAAAGATATGCGTCTTGAACAAGTGTCACTGCGCAAAACAGACTCAGTCAAAGAACTGCTTGAATTCTATATGGGTAAGAATACAATGGAACGGCAAAACTTTATTATTGGCAATCTGGTTATAGAAGAAGATATCGCATAGACATGAGAAGAGCCATCTTTCCGGGAACGTTCGACCCGTTTACTATCGGACACTATTCTGTTGTACAACGAACCCTGACATTTATGGATGAAGTTGTCATCGGTATCGGTATCAACGAAAATAAAAATACGTACTTCCCGATAGAGAAACGTGTGGAAATGATTCGTAAGTTTTATAAAGACGAACCCCGGATCAGGGTTGAGTCTTACGATTGCCTGACCATTGACTTTGCCCGTCAGGTGGATGCCCGATTTATCGTCCGGGGCATCCGTACCGTAAAAGATTTCGAATACGAAGAAACCATAGCCGATATAAACCGGAAACTGGCAGGAATCGAAACCATTCTGCTGTTTACCGAACCGGAATTGACCTGCGTCAGCTCTACTATCGTTCGCGAACTGCTGGGCTATAATAAAGATATCAGTATGTTCATTCCCAAAGGGATGGAAATGTAATAAACCCATGTGATCATGAAAAAAATAATATACCTGTTTATCGGTTTGTGCTCTGTCTTAGGATTACAGGCACAAAACTTCGGCTCGCCTGCCATGCGGAAATTGCAATTGGCAGAGTTCGCTATCTCTAATTTATATGTAGATACGGTCAATGAAAACAAACTCGTTGAATCGGCAATTATTGAAATGCTGGCACAGCTCGATCCCCATTCCACCTATTCGGATGCCGAAGAGGTGAAGAAAATGAATGAACCGCTCCAAGGCAATTTCGAAGGGATAGGTGTACAGTTCCAAATGATCGAAGATACGCTGCTCATCGTACAACCGGTGAGTAATGGCCCGTCCGAAAAAGTAGGTATCCTGGCAGGCGACCGTATCATCGCAGTAAATGACACAGCCATAGCAGGCGTAAAAATGGGAACAGAAGAAATCATGGGACGCCTGCGGGGCCCCAAAGATTCGAAAGTAAACCTGACCATTATCCGGAGAGGTGTGAAAGAACCGCTTTTATTTAATGTAAAACGAGATAAAATTCCAATCCTCAGCCTGGATGCCGCTTATATGATTCAGCCTAAAATAGGATACATCCGTATCAACCGTTTTGGAGCAACTACCGCCGAAGAGTTTCTAAAAGCCCTGAAAGAGTTGCAGAAGAAAGGGATGAAAGACCTGATTCTGGATCTGCAAGGCAACGGAGGAGGTTATCTGAATGCCGCCATCGATCTGGCAAACGAGTTCCTGGGACAAAAAGAACTGATTGTCTACACAGAAGGACGTTCTGCACAACGCAGTGAGTTTTTTGCCAAAGGCAATGGAAACTTCCGTAACGGACGTCTGGTGGTATTGGTAGACGAATATTCGGCTTCGGCAAGTGAGATTGTGACAGGTGCCATTCAGGATTGGGACAGAGGAGTAGTGGTAGGCCGCCGTTCGTTCGGTAAAGGACTGGTTCAACGCCCGATCGACCTTCCGGACGGTTCTATGATCCGCCTGACCATCGCCCGCTACTATACACCTGCAGGACGTTGCATACAAAAGCCTTATGACAGCAGTATCAACGAAAAATCGGGAAAAGGAAAAAGCAGTGAAAACAGCATTGAAAAATACAACCAGGATCTGATCGACCGGTATAATCATGGCGAAATGGTCAGTGCAGACAGCATCCACTTCCCGGACTCACTGAAATGCCAGACTAAAAAACTGGGACGTACGGTTTATGGTGGAGGAGGTATCATGCCGGACTACTTCGTTCCGGTAGACACAACGCTATATACCGACTATCACCGTAACCTGGTAGCCAAAGGGGTAGTCATTAAAACCACAATGAACTTCATTGAAAAGAACCGAAAGGCTTTATTGGATAAATACAAGACATTCGAGAAATTCAATGAGAAGTTTGAAATCGACGACCCAATATTGAGCTACCTGAGAGAAGCTGCCGACAAAGAAAAAATTGAATTCAACGAAGAGCAGTACAACAAAGCTCTGCCACTGATTAAGGCTCAACTGAAAGCTTTGATAGCCCGTGACTTATGGGATATGAATGAATATTTCCAGGTAATGAATGCTACCAATAAGAGTGTAGAACGGGCATTGGAAATCTTAAACGACAAGGAGTACGAACAAATATTGAAATAACGTTTCTATAACGGAAAACGATATAAGGGTGTATTATCATTCACCACAGAGTAACATAGAGTAAACTTAATCTACTGATAATGACAACTAATGATATTAATCTGTGGTACTCTGTGGTGAATATGAGTTTCGACACACACTGCTTATTGTCAATAATTTATTGTAGCCTTCTTCTTCTCACCGAACAACCACTTGTTAAGCCATCTATTGACATAAATATTGGCCACTGCACAACCAGCTCCTATCACAGCTCCTGCCGCTACATCCGACGGGTAATGTACTCCTTCGTTCATTCTTGAGAACCCTACAGAACATGCCCAAAAAGCGGATGGAGCTATCACGTACCATTTAGGATAGCGGATGCTCAAAGAAGTAGCCAATGAAAAGGCCGCCGCCGCATGACCGGAAGGAAACGAAGGGCTCGATTCGTGACTACGTGCATGTACCCGATCCGGATAACGGTCGTACGGACGCTCACGGTCAAAAGCGTATTTCATACCATACGTGATCACGACTGCCTCAGCTACACTCGTACCTATATAAATGGCGTCTTTCAGCAACTCTTTATCTTTATCGATACCTGCATATACAGCCATTGCCACCGGAACGCCTACTGCAATATAAGGTGCCGATTTAGAAAAGACCTTGCTATAATTCCTCGCAAACTTACTATCAAGACTGTTTATTTTATGCAACGTATTGATATCCCAGTTCTGAGCATATCCCCCTATCGAAGAAAACACACAAAAACAAATAAGCACAAATTTCTTCATTTTTCTACCGATTTACTATTTTGCAGCAAAGATAGATTAAAAAGACAGAGTTTTCACAAAAAAAACCTATCTTTGTTCCCCAAGTATTATTTACCCTGACACCTAACTTTAATTCATGACCAGAGAAACTCAATGTAATAGACAGACAGATTGTGCGCAATGTCCCAAAGCTACAGAAGGCATACTTGTTCACCGGACGTTTCCAAAAGGGCAACATTTTCCGGCCGACAAATGCATACAAAATTGTATCCTGTTTATACTACAAGGAGAGTTACTGGTCAATAGTGAAGAGTATCCCGGCACAGCATTACGCGAAGGACAATTCATCCTCCAGTCCATCGGCTCCAAATTAGAATTACTGGCACTGACAGATGTAAATTATGTAGTGTACTGGTTCAACGAACCACCCTTGATCTGCGAACAACGTTATCATGAGATTCTGCAACAATCAGATCCCCCACTAACTTATACACCATTGGTTATGACACAACGCA
The DNA here is from genome assembly GCF_019583405.1 of Bacteroides fragilis. Taxonomy (GTDB): domain Bacteria; phylum Bacteroidota; class Bacteroidia; order Bacteroidales; family Bacteroidaceae; genus Bacteroides; species Bacteroides fragilis_B. The sequence continues at coordinate 35,123 of NZ_SZUU01000012.1, forward strand.
TAGCCAACTTCATGAAAGATATTTGTGATTACCTTGATGAACAGATGCCTTGCGGCGCATTCATCAATCTCAAATGTCAGGAGCTTATGTATCTGATAATTTGCTATTATCCATTACCCCAACTGAGCAAGTTCTTCTACCCCATCAGCAGCTATACGGAAAGCTTCCAATATTTCGTCATGCAGAATTACGAAAGGGTGAAAAACGTAGAGGAGTTTGCACACTTGGGAGGCTATACCACTACCACTTTTCGCCGTTTATTTAAGAACATGTATGGCGTGCCCGTATACGAATGGATACTAAGCAAGAAGAGAGAAGGTATCCTGGAAGACCTCCAACATACCAAACAACGTATCACCGAAATCAGTAACCGTTACGGCTTCGATTCTTTATCACATTTTGCACATTTCTGCAAATCCTCTTTCGGAGACTCTCCACGTGCCCTTCGTACACGTGCAGCCAGGGGTGAAAAAATTACTACTTTAAAGATAGAATAGAAACCGATATCTTTACCCGATAACAGAAAAGGTTTCACCCTAATCCTCCCGCCTCATTCTTCGGATCAGCAGGACACTTCTCCCACACAAAATGAATTTCGATCTTCCATCTTCCACCTTTTAAAAGTTTACACTCTGATTATCAGAAATATAATTGGTGGAAGATAGCGTTTATAAACCCATTTATCTTCCACCCCTATCTTCCATCTTCCACCCTCCAAACAGGAGGCATAGTACAATATATAATACTGATGTTCAAATATATACAATTACACTTTTATCTATTTATATCACTTATAGTATTTTGTTTTTCCTGCTATCTTTAGTGAAAATGGTCTTTTCTTTATCTCGTCCCGCATACCCGGGCTCATGGGCACAGGTATGCGGGCTCATGAGCCCGGGTACGCGGGACGATGGGCCCAGGTAGCGGGGCTGACATAAACATCCCATAAAAGGTAGTAATAATCTTATTTACAAAGCATTATAAACGATGTTCTTTTGACTTGTTTTCTTCTTAATTCATGCACAACACCCCCAAAGCTAACTTCCTAAAGACAAAGATTTTACTATTCTAACAGATTCACAACAAATCCTTTATAACCCCAACCGATCGCCCCGTTTAGCCCATCCTCTCCGGACATTCAGTATTAAAGAATTATTTCTTTAATCCTTTGGTTAATCAATGTATTTCGTGTACTTTTGCACAATGAGAAAGAAGGCTTGTAAAACAGAAATTATAGTTCTAACAATTAAATAATTTAAAATCAATCATTTATGTGGTTAAGTAATTCATCTGTAGGAAGGAAAGTGGTGATGAGCGTTACCGGTATCGCCCTTGTCCTGTTTCTAACGTTTCACATGGCGATGAACCTTGTTGCGATCATCTCGGCTGAGGGTTACAACCTGGTTTGTGAGTTCCTGGGAGCAAACTGGTATGCGTTGGTAGCTACGCTGGGCCTGGCTGCCCTCTTCGTGATTCACATTATCTACGCTTTCTGGCTGACAATGCAGAATCGCGCAGCACGTGGTAGCGAACGTTACGCCGTAGTTGACAAACCTAAAACCGTGGAATGGGCATCACAGAATATGCTGGTGCTGGGTATCATCGTTATCTTAGGTTTAGGCCTTCACCTCTTTAACTTCTGGGCTAAAATGCAGTTGCCTGAATTGGTGCACAACATGGGAGGAGTAGCAGACACAACTTATGCTGCTGATGGTGTTTATCACATCATGAACACTTTCTCTAACCCCGTATACGTAGTGCTGTACCTTGTTTGGCTGGGTGCCCTGTGGTTCCACCTGACTCATGGCTTCTGGAGCTCTATGCAATCTCTGGGCTGGAACAACAAGATTTGGATCAACCGCTGGAAATGCATCTCCAACATCTATTCAACCATCGTTGTTGTATGCTTTGCTCTGGTAGTAGTCGTATTCTTCGTTAAATCGTTGGCATGCGGTGCTTGCTAAATTGTAAATTGTAAATGATTAAATTGTAAATAGCATTATGACTAAGATAGATTCAAAAATTCCTGAAGGCCAGCTCGCCGAAAAATGGAGTAACTATAAAGCTCATCAAAAACTTGTTAACCCTGCCAACAAACGTCGTCTTGACATCATCGTTGTAGGTACCGGACTTGCCGGAGCATCTGCTGCCGCTTCTCTGGGCGAAATGGGTTTCAGAGTATTCAATTTCTGTATTCAGGATTCACCCCGCCGTGCTCACTCTATCGCAGCACAGGGTGGTATCAACGCAGCTAAAAACTATCAAAATGATGGTGACTCGGTTTACCGTCTTTTCTACGATACAATCAAAGGTGGTGACTACCGTGCACGTGAAGCCAACGTTTACCGTTTGGCCGAGGTATCAAACGCTATCATCGACCAATGTGTAGCTCAAGGTGTACCTTTCGCACGCGATTACGGTGGCACACTCGATAACCGTTCATTCGGTGGTGCACAGGTATCCCGTACGTTCTATGCCCGTGGCCAGACCGGACAGCAGCTATTGCTGGGCGCTTATTCAGCATTGAGCCGTCAGGTACAAAAAGGTACTGTTAAACTTTACACTCGTTACGAAATGCTCGATCTCGTCGTTATCGAAGGACGTGCACGCGGTATCATTGCCCGCAACCTCGTAACCGGTGAAATCGAACGTTTCGCCGCTCATGCTGTAGTAATCGGCACAGGTGGTTACGGAAACGCTTTCTTCCTTTCTACAAACGCTATGGGTTCCAACGGTTCTGTTGCCATCCAATGCTACAAAAAAGGTGCTTACTTTGCTAATCCTTGTTTTGCCCAAATTCACCCGACTTGTATCCCGGTACACGGTGACAAGCAGTCTAAGCTGACATTGATGTCAGAGTCACTTCGTAACGACGGTCGTATCTGGGTTCCAAAGAAGATTGAAGATGCCAAAGCATTGCAGGCAGGAACTAAAAAGCCGACTGAAATTCCTGATGAAGACCGTGACTTCTATCTGGAACGCCGTTACCCCGCATTTGGTAACCTTGTTCCCCGTGACGTAGCTTCACGTGCTGCCAAAGAACGTTGTGACGCAGGTTTTGGTGTCAACAACACCGGTTTGGCCGTATTCCTCGATTTCAAATATGCCATCGATCGTCTGGGTGAAGATGTAGTTCGCGCCCGTTACGGTAACCTCTTCGACATGTACGAAGAAATCACGGACGAAAACCCGTATAAAACTCCGATGATGATATTCCCCGCTATCCACTACACCATGGGTGGTATCTGGGTTGACTATGAATTGATGACCTCTATCCCGGGTCTGTTCGCTATCGGCGAAGCTAACTTCTCTGACCACGGTGCCAACCGTCTGGGTGCATCTGCATTGATGCAGGGTCTGGCTGACGGATATTTCGTATTGCCTTATACTATCCAGAACTATCTGGCCGACCAGATTCAGGTACCACGTTTCTCTACAGACCTGCCCGAATTTGCGGCAGCAGAGAAAGAAGTGAAAGATAAAATCCAGAAGATTAAAGCTGTAAACGGAAAACATTCTGTTGACTCAATCCACAAGAAACTGGGTCACATTATGTGGGACTTCGTAGGTATGGCTCGTACTAAAGAATCTCTGCAGAAAGCTCTGACAGGTATTCAGGAAGTGAAAAAAGACTTCTGGACCAACGTTCGCATCCCGGGTGAAGTAAACGAACTGAACGTAGAACTTGAAAAAGCCCTCCGCCTGATCGACTTCATTGAAGTAGGTATGTTGATGGCTCGTGACGGTCTGAACCGTGAAGAATCCTGCGGTGGACACTTCCGTACAGAATATCAGACTCCGGAAGGCGAAGCATTGCGCGACGATAAGAACTTCTCTTACGTAGCATGCTGGAAATACACCGGTGAAGATTCAGAACCGGAATTGATCAAAGAAGACTTGAACTATCAATTCGTGAAAGTTCAGACTCGTAACTACAAGTCATAATTCGGTTAATCAATTAAAGGAAAACAAAAATGGATAAAAATATATCATTCACGCTGAAAGTATGGCGTCAGAAAAGCCCTAAAGCGAAAGGTGCTTTTGAAACATACCAAATGAAAGATATCCCGGGCGACACTTCATTCCTCGAGATGCTGGATATTCTGAACGAACAGATCATCAATGATGGTGGCGAACCTATCGTATTTGACCACGACTGCCGCGAAGGCATCTGCGGTATGTGTTCTCTTTACATCAACGGACACCCACACGGACCTGCAACAGGTGCTACTACCTGCCAGATGTATATGCGTCGTTTCAAAGACGGAGATACTATCACTGTTGAGCCGTGGCGTTCTGCCGGTTTCCCGGTAATCCGCGACTTGATGGTTGACCGTACGGCCTATGACAAGATCATGCAGGCCGGTGGTTACGTAAGCGTAAACACAGGCGCTCCCCAGGATGCCAACGCTATCCTTATCTCTAAGGATATCGCCGACGAGGCTATGGATGCTGCCGCATGTATCGGTTGTGGTGCTTGTGTAGCTGCTTGTAAAAATGGTTCTGCCATGTTGTTCGTATCAGCTAAGGTCAGCCAGCTGAACCTGCTCCCACAAGGTAAAGTAGAAGCTGCCCGCCGTGCAAAAGCAATGCTTTCTAAAATGGATGAACTGGGATTCGGTAACTGTACAAACACACGTGCTTGTGAAGCAGAATGCCCGAAGAACATCTCTATCAGCAACATCGCTCGTTTGAACCGCGATTTCATCATCGCAAAACTGAAAGACTAAGCACAACTTAGCATTTGATTAATAAGTAGGAAAATTCCCCACCGGTATCGGTGGGGAATTTTTTATTACGGAAAAGTATTATTTTTTACGGTGTCTACGATACCAAATAATGAAGTCGGTCACAGGAAATGAAGCACCCGAACATTAAAAGCTACTCCTTACCGCTGGATTTCCGGATTGCCCGGGGCGAAACACCGAATGACTTCTTACAAAAATTGGAGAAATGGGGTAAAGACTCAAAACCATATTTATAACAGATTTCCGAAATGGTGGCATCGGTGTTCTTGAGATCATACATAATTCCCTCCTTGCGACGTTTCAGCATCCATTCGTAGACCGGCTCGTGGAAGATAGTATTAAAAATACGACGAAATGTGGTCACACTATATCCCCCTATGTGAGCCAGTTCCTCTACGGTTTTCACCCTCATATAGTTTTGCAGAACAAAATACTGAAAGCTATTGGTATATTGTGAGAGCGGATGAATCAATGAAGACAGGTCATAGTCCGAATAATAATATCCCAAAATAAAAGCGAGTTCCTTCCGTTTGAGTGATAATAGCTCTCGACAAATCTTATTTTCACTCAAATAGTTTTTCGATCCTTCAAGAAAATATTGCAACTCCGGGATAATTTTCAGAGGTGAGTAAATTAATGGTGCCGGAATTTCATTCATAATGTAGTTGTAGCGTTGCTCACAAAAAAGTTCCGGCTGATTAAAACTGTAGCACACACACTCCACATCTGTCATGGCCAATACTTCCAGCTTTGATCCGATGGCCTGAAGAATAAACTCTCCGGCATGCAACATCGTTCCGGCATATTCCCGGCTATTGACCAATATTTCCCCTTTTAAGAGGAAAATCATCAGGTTCTCTTCACACTTCTGGGCAGGACGATGAAAGCCTCTCGGATGAAAAGCGTGCATAATGGCATTATCAACAGCCTTAGGACATATCTGACAGTTCATCTTATCTCCACAGAAGGAGTCGGACATAGCGCGTTGTGTTTTGTTTATGTTGCCGACAAATGTAGGAGATTTTTTTGAAAAAACAATTAGGAAAGGAGAAAATGGCATAAAAATAGGACGAAAGTCAGTAGTACCTCCACTATATCCTTTAAAATGGACATACTACTGACTTTTAATTAGACTTTATATTATACTAATTTGCAGATCCTTCTCTGTTATCATCAGTCCAATTGCCCACTGTAGGATTGAAAGATATTTTATCTGCACCTGTTGGAAGAGTTAAAGTATACCGAATCTTCTTTCCTTTGTCCCAAGCTGCAGAATTTTTAAGTTCAACTTTTTTAGTTCCTGTAAAAGTCGTTTGTCCATTAGAAGCTATAGCAGTATATGTAACTGCAATTGCAGCTGTAGATGAAGTATCAAATGACTGAGGTAATAACATGAGTGCATTATTAGTTGTTGAAAAATCAACTGCTGTTTTAGCATCACCTTGAGTATATCCTTCAGATTCATAAGTAACACCATAAACATAGCTTACGGTACCTGTCTGTGATGTCCATCCCATAGTTTCATAACCAAATGTTCCTTTATCAGCGACATTCTCTATCTTTATTTCAGTTATTTTATAAGTGAAATCTTCTTCTAAGTTTACTGAAAAATTAATTTGAGTAAGTGCATGTTCAAATGCCAAAGACACTCCATCGGTATTACTTGCTTTTAGCAGATTCGTTGCCTTTGCTATAACCAAATCCTCTTGAGAATCAACCGTTTTAATGGTATATGAAAGTGTTGGGTAGCTATTATCAGGGACAGTATATACATCTGGTGATGATAGTTCAGGAGAGTAAGCAAAGAAACATAACTTATCAGTAGCAGATGCAGGCCAATAATAAGTATCCCCAACCCAAGCTGCATTTTTATCAGCTCTAGTATAGCTACTTCCATTAGCAATTAATGGAGTTGTAAAAGCTGAAGTATTAGAAGCATCTGCCTCTCCAATATTGTATCCATACACATGAAATGCCTTAAAGTCATCAGTCACCAATGGAGTAGCTCTTGTTGTAGTTTTTACAACTGCATTAAACCCAATTTCCACCGGCTGTGCAGCCTTTTCAATCTCTTCATTCTGTGAGCAACCCGTAATTGCCATTGCAGCAACTGCTGCGAATAAAATCTTCTTCATAATAGTATGTTTTTTAAGTTATTAATGTTTTTATTTATATGTATTTTTTCTTACCCAACAGGCAACTCCACATTCGTTTCGTCGTCCCAGTCTCCTACATCACCGCCAATGCCGCCACCTCCACTTGGAGGCACCTCCACATCGTCTACTTTTATTTCGTCTTCAATTTCAACCTCGACCAATGTTGGCGGTTTCGTTTCATCTCCTCCTTCACCACCGCCGGTAGGTTCTTGTACGGCTTCCGTTATATTAATCTTCACTTCCTGCACCGACTTGTCCACCTTAATAATCATCAGGTTCATCATCACCGGAAGTTCGGTTTCCGCACGACTAATAATAACTTCCGGTAGCCCAAAAGTGGTAAATACCCCTTCTATCTTTCCGGCTTTCACATTCAGATCAATATTAATCGGACAGGCATCACACATAGCATAGCCCTTTCCTAAAAAATAATGGTCTGCCATCCCACCAATACTCCCTATCACAGTAGAAACATTACTCAATCCCTGCGCTTTGATGCTAAAGGAATATGTCCTTACCACCAATCTCGGTTTCAACTTCAGAGTCAATGTCTCATCAATATTCTGTATATCCAGATCATCTACATTCACCACATAAAGCGGATCCGGTCCCCAAACCATCTTTTCTGTTCCGGCAATCCCCAACCCGCAAAGATTGGTATATGCCTGAATGGTTTCATAAGATTCTTCGCCACGAATCAAGACCGTTTCTGTATCGTAATTATAAATAACAACAGCATAGTGTCCCGAAGGAACTTTTACCTCTCCACCTGTTACCGACAAATACGTATCTATCTTTCTGCCTTTTTCATCTTTCGGATAGAAAATAATCCGAACTCCTTCCGGTAACTTCTCCGTCACTCCGCTCCAATCCAATTCCACTTTCACACCACTCACCGGATAATCGTCCAGAATATCCCGCCGGCTGCATCCCGTCACCATCAGAAACGAGAGGAGAACCATACAAAGCAACCTTGTTATATCTTTCATTCATTATCATCTCCTTGCTGTTATAAGCCACACCAAAGATATTTTTGCCTTGGTAGGACCCATGAAATTATAGCGCGCACTACTTTTCCAAATCAAGTCTCCTTCATAAGGAGTGTACTTCTTGTACTCCGTAGTCAGATAACCTATGCCCAAGCTGAATTCAAATGAGAGATGCCGTGCAATCTGCTTCGCATATCCGTAAGTCAGCCCTGAAGCCGCATAATATTTTCCTTGATAGCCGTCGCTTTTAAACTGGAAATCGTAAATTCCCCCTTCGGCGTAGGCTCCAACAAAATGTCCCGTCAAACGATTTCTCCGCTTCCGGTTGCCCAACCAGCAACGACCTTCAACGCCTCCCGAAAGCAATTGATAGCAAAACTCCCGGCTACTATTGAGCCACCACGGACATTTATACTCGGCATTGACCGACCAACGTCTGTTCAGTGGTATTTCCACTTCTACATTCGGTGCCAATGCCAGGTCATATAGCAAGTTGTTTTTCAGTGCAAGCACTGTTCTCTGTTCTATTATTACTGGTTTTTCTATTTTTCTCTCTTGCGGCATCACCGGATGAGAACACACCCATTTCACTTGAGGTACCACGTTCGCCGTATTCAGAAACACACCGGTAGCCTTATCATCCGGCATAGGTCCGAGTGAATGTTCTCTGTATACATACAAAAGCGGTAAGATTCTATTAATAATATAGCGGTACGCTTCCCCACCATTCAGTCTGCATAATAGGTTCTCGCATTTCACCCGATCATCGCGGTGATAATCGATCAGCATCAACACATCTTCACGATCCGGAACGTGAAGGTCAGCCTGTACCCTTTCGCGCAACAGCAACCAGTCCTTTTGGTTTACACCAATCATCATTCTGGTCCAGGCATCCGGCATCAATACCATAGCTCGACTTTCTCCTGAAAATAGAAGGAGAAAAGCAAAAAGGGTCAATATACAGATGCGGTTTTCCATAATTTGTCTGTTTGTGCGATACAAATATAGCAGTTCAGAATAATATATAATTATTAAATCAAAGCTAAATACAAGCCCTGAATGCTTCTGTGAAACGATTGAAAGGAATTTGCAAGTTTGGCGGTGAAGTAACCCCACACTTGGGTAGCTTTCCGGTCAATGCCTGCCTCTAAAAGTGGGTACTGCCGTTACTTAAATCTTCTTACTTACCACCTGACTCACTTATCCCGGCAAGAAAATAGATCTGTCTCTACGACATACGTTGTTCGACATGGGGGTGTCAGACCGTCCGACACCCCCATGTTAAACCTCCCGACATCCCCATGTCAGACTATGAAGAGTGGGAACCTAATGAAGAAAGCTCTTCAAGGAAAGTGAAGAGAGGTTAAAAGCAAAAGAATTATTGCCGATGTTTAGCCCACTTGTAAAAGAGAACAGTAAAAGAAACTCAAAGAGAGCCAATATTAAGAAGAATATTTGGAGAATAGATAAGAGAAAACTACATTTGTACAGTGATTTTTTTCATAGTATTAGATTTAAGGTTAACAAAAGGTTGGAGTCAGGCGTGACTCCTTTTTTTTGCCTTTTTTATCTGAGTAACTGGTAAACTCCTCCTGCCAGAACCCGAATCACGCCTTTCATTTCGAGCTCAAACAGAATAACACTGATCTTATTAATGGGAATATCGGCTTGAACCATCAATGCGTTTATTTGCAGATCGCCCAGCTTTCCGAGAATATCGACAATTCTCAGTTCCTCGGCAGACAGATCCGGAAAGAGGTTTCGCTGTACGGTTTCCGGCTTGACACTTTTTAAATCGCTATCCCAGCCCATTGCCTTCACAAAATCCGATGCAGACTCCAATAAAACAGCTTTGTTATCTTGTATCAACTGGTTGCATCCTTTTGAATATTCATCCGTAACCCGCCCGGGAAAAGCAAAACAATCACGATGATAGCTCCCGGCAATATCCGCCGTAATCAAAGAACCACCTTTGGCGGCAGACTCCACCACAATAGTAGCATCACTTATACCGGCAACAATGCGATTCCGGCTTATGAAGTTGTGCTTGTCCGGATTCGTTCCGGAAAGAAATTCCGTCAGCAACCCGCCTTGCCGAAGCATGTCGACAGCCGTCTTACGATGAAGGGACGGATAGATGCGATCCAGTCCGTGAGCCAACACTCCTACAGTAGGAAGCTCAACAGACAGTGCTGCACGGTGGGCATTGATATCGATTCCATAAGCCAATCCACTGACTACAAGTACATCCGGACACAGCATCTGCAACTCTTGCAGGAAGCTGACACAAATGTGCTTCCCGTAGTCTGTCGCATTACGGGTTCCCACCATATTAATAATGTGTAAGGCATTGAGATTGGCCTTCCCTTTAAAGAATAGTACGACAGGAGCATCATCGCACTCCCGCATCCGGGAAGGATAATCGTCATCTGCCAGTGTCAGACAAGAAATACGGTTATTCCGAGCAAACTCATATTCTTGCTCGGCACGCTTCAAGGCTTGCGGAGAGTCTAATGCTGCGACCACTGCCCGGTTCACTCCGGGTAAACGGTCGGGCAGTTCGGTCCGGTAGCGAAATACATCGGCAGCACTTCCCATACCGTCTACCAGCCGCTTGGCACCTATGTGCCCCACACCCGGTATTTGTGTCAGAGCAATGCTGTATATCCGCTCTTCGTCTGTACTCATTGCAGATAGGGTGCGAAGATCTGGTCGAATAACTCACTGTCGCTCAGGCGGCCATTAACGACACATACGGTCTCTACCGTCGACTTAACGACTACTTTATTATCGCTTTTCCGAAAGATATCCTGATAGAATACATATTTGATGCCTTCTTTCTTCATATACAATTTGGAAACGAATTCATCGCCACTCTTCAACGGGGTTTTGAAGGCCATATTAATGCGGGCTACCACCGGATCCACGCCCTCTTCGTGCAGTTTTGCAAAACTTACGCCTACCGATGAAAGAAACTCATGACGGGTATGTTCCAGATAATGTTGATAATTAGCGTTATTCACAATGCCTTGCAGGTCGCACTCGTAGTCACGTACCTTTAAAGTAAGTTCATAGATATACTTTTCCATCTTTATTCCAGTCCTTTAAATTTTTTCAGTTCTTCGGTCGAAACCAATTTATACAGTTTGTCACTCGGACGTATCTTATCCAGCTTCATAGAGAAGTGCTCTCCCTTCTTCACGGTTTCTACCGGTTTCAGGTCCACACGGGCCTCATCGAGCGTAGCAAACACAGCTCCGGTAGTAGGTCCGGTAATCAACAGTTTATCACCCACACTTACTTCTGCCGCTTCAACCAAGAATTCGGCTACACCAATGTTAGAGAAGTATTTGATGCCTTTACCCACATATATCTTACGCTCAGTGGCTGCCGACCCGTAGTTCTTAGTCCATTCTCCCAGACGCTGTCCCAGGTAATAGCCATCCCAGAATCCCCGGTTGAATACAGTCTTCAGGCGTTCATCCCATGCCGCAATCTTCTCGTCGGTAAACGAATCATCCAGATATGCCCGGATGGCCTGCTTATAACATTCGACGACAGTACGTACATATTCGGGACCGCGGGCGCGGCCCTCAATCTTGAACACACGCACCCCGGCATCTATCATTTTGTTCATGAAGTGAATGGTCTTCAAGTCTTTCGGCGACATGATATACTGATTATCAACCTCAAGCTCTACATCGGTATCTTTGTCGCGGACTGTGTAAGCGCGGCGACAAATTTGCATGCAAGCTCCCCGGTTGGCGGAATGATTCATTTCGTGCAATGATAAATAACACTTGCCCGAAACAGCCATGCAAAGTGCACCGTGGCAGAACATCTCGATACGGATCAGTTCTCCACCCGGTCCACAGATATGTTCTTCCTGAATCTGACGATAGATTTCCGCTACCTGTTCCAGATTCAGTTCGCGCGCCAACACCACTACATCGGCAAATTGCGCGTAAAACTTCAAGGCTTCTGCATTCGAGATATTCAATTGTGTAGACAGATGCACTTCCTGACCAATCTTGTTGGCATAACTCATCACCGCCACATCGGCGGCAATCACAGCCGAAATACCCGCTTCCTTGGCCGCGTCGACAATGGTACGCATCAGTTCAACATCCTTGTCATATATGATGGTATTCACCGTCAGATAACTCTTCATTCCATGTTCGTCACAGGTCCGGGCTATCTCGCGCAAATCCTCAATGGTGAATGTATTGGCCGAACGTGCACGCATGTTCAGATTCTCAATACCAAAATAAATAGAATCGGCTCCCGCCTGGATGGCTGCCGCGAGCGATTCGCGTGAGCCAACCGGAGCCATTATTTCAAAGTCACTTATCTTATACATAGTTACCAATTATAAGTTACGAGTCCGTAACTACTGAATATATCCTTTTTCTTTCAGGTTTGCCACTATCTCCTGGGCAATCCCCATTCCGATCTGCTGGCCAGCTTCCATAGCCTCGGCAGTCATCACCGGAGTGGACTCGGCCAGCTTCTTGCCTACCGGCGATTCATAAAATGCAGTGATCTTCTTCAGGTCGCTTATCGTCAGGTATCTGTGATAGATAGACACGTATATATCCAGAAACTGGGTGTTTGCTTTCTCCGATAATTGCTCCTCGAAGCTCTTCCAGAATTCATCCGGAACGTTCGAATAAGTATGTTTCATCATCCCGATCATCTGCGGAACCATCGATTTCACAGTAGTCATAGCGCCCGAGGCCTCGAGCATCTTGCTTAACGCCTCTTTATAAGCAGCATCCTGAGCCGAAACGGAAGTGGCAGACAAGATAAAAGTCAGGCACAGAGCAATGGAAAATAGTCTTTTCTTCATAATTTCTATCCAGTTAAATAAATGAATGAGGTGCAAAGGTAGGGGTTTTTTCCGTACTTTTGCAGCCAAATAATGAATAGAAAATCGTAAAAAGATGAAAATAGGCCACATAGACCTGGGTGAACGCCCTGTATTTTTGGCTCCGATGGAGGATGTCACCGATCCCGCTTTCCGCCTGATGTGCAAAAAGTTCGGAGCCGATATGGTATACACAGAATTCGTCTCGAGTGATGCTTTGATACGTTCCGTCAACAAAACAACTCAAAAACTGACCATCTGCGACGAAGAGCGTCCCGTCGCCATTCAAATATACGGTAAAGATACGGAAGCCATGGTTGGCGCCGCCCGGATTGTAGAAGAAGCACAACCGGATATATTAGACATCAACTTCGGCTGTCCGGTAAAGAAAGTTGCCGGAAAAGGCGCAGGCGCCGGTATGTTGCAGAATATCCCGAAGATGCTGGAAATAACCCGTACCGTAGTAGAGGCGGTCAAAATACCCGTTACTGTAAAGACCCGCCTGGGATGGGATGCCGATCATAAAATAATAGTAGACCTGGCAGAGCAACTGCAGGATTGCGGCATTGCGGCACTGGCCATTCACGGACGTACCCGTGCGCAGATGTATACGGGCGAGGCAGACTGGACCCTGATAGGAGAAGTCAAGAATAACCCACGTATGCACATACCTATTATAGGAAACGGCGATGTGACTACGGCTGCGGGTGCCAAAGAGTGCTTTGAGCGATATGGTGTAGATGCGATTATGATAGGACGCGGCAGTATCGGCCGTCCCTGGATATTCCGCGAAGTGAAGCATTATCTGGAAACCGGAGAAGAACTTCCGCGGGAATCATTCGAGTGGTACCTCGATGTGTTGCGCGAAGAGGTGCTGAACAGTGTAGCCCGACTGGACGAACGCAGGGGGATCATCCATATCCGCCGTCATCTGGCAGCAACTCCCCTATTTAAAGGAATCCCCAATTTCCGGGAAACACGCATCGCCATGCTGCGAACAGAGTCGGTAGAAGAACTCTTCCGGATATTCGACGGACTCACCACAGAGTAACACAGAGTTCCACAAAGTAAAGTGGACAAATTGATAGTTAATATTAGAGTTAATGTAGATTTATTTTAGTATATGTGCACACACACGTGTACGAACTTTATTTTAATAAAGTTTATTTATTCTCTGTGAGACTCTGTGTTACTCTGTGGTAAATCCACCCCATCACTTAAACATCGGCACTGCGAACCATTTCTTGAACATCTTCGTCACCAGCACATACAGCACGAAAGCAGAGATAAAGCCCGCAATCGCATCAATCAGATAATGTGCCTGAATATAGACAGTAGCTCCGCAAAGCAACAGATAGAGCGGCAACAGGCAGGCAAAAAGTTTCTTGCTGCCACGCCAAGCCATAATCATCAGAATAGTCGAAACACCTACATGCGAACTGGGAAAAGCCGCCGTAGGGCGCTCTCCCACTTGTTGCGAACCCTCTACCAGGCTATAAAAGAATCCATGCTGATAGCCGGGACCCGGAAGCAACTCCTGATTGTGATTGAAATAATCGCCAATGGAAGGAAAGACACCCTGCGAAACCGAATCCATGCCGATGGCAGGGAAATAGAACTGAGGGCCGGCAACCGGAACGAATATATAAATAAGGTAGTAGATGAAAAAGCAGGTGACCAGTACAAAAGACATCTTCTCAAACAGATCGAACCGATAGATGAAATAGAACAACGTCACAACCAGAATCATAGGATAATAAGCGAAATAGCCCATGTTGAACGGCTCGCTCACCCACATCTGCGGAAACGCATGACAGAACCATACGGCAGGCTGCCCTCCGAACATCCACTGCTCGGCCGTAGCAAACAGATGATCCAGATTGGGGAAGACGCGGTTGAACTCGAAAGTATCCGGATACCAGTAGGATAAAAGGCTCATCTGAATGGCGATACGCACAAAAGCAGAAAACTTACACGGAGCCAGCCGATAGAGATACATCAGTAAAAAAGTCATTGCCGCAATCACCGCCCTGTCCCACAACATGTGGAGCGGATGGTCCATCCGTTGAAACATGAATAAAATCAAGATAGAAGTTAACAGATTGTATATCAATGTTATCTTCTCAACAGCAAACAAGCCTTTACGGCTTTCTACACGTTTAAATAAATCTAAAGCCATCCTTCATTCTTATACCAGGCAATTGTTTCTTTCACTCCTTTTTCCAAGTCGTACTCAGGAGCATATCCCAGTTCTTTCACAGCCGGAGTTATGTCGCATTGCCAATTCCTTTGTTTCATTATTTTATATTTGTCCGAATTCAGCGTGCTGCTCTTTCCCGAACGGGTCGCTATAAATTCGGCGAGCAAAGATACGACTTTTAGCACAATTAACGGACATTTGATGTGAATAACAAACGGACTCCCCAATTCTTTTTGAATCAGATCGGAGAAAGCACGGCTTTTATACACCTTCCCGTCAGACAGGAAGTAAGCGCGCCGGGAAACCTCCTTCTCAATTCCCAGAAAAATAGCCTGTACAATATCTTTCACATACACAAATGTCAGATCCTGCCGTTTATATCCCACAGAGAAGTCCGTATGCTGCCGGATGGACTTCGCCATCAGGAAATAGTCTGCCTCACGAGGTCCGTACACTCCCGTCGGACGGTAAATGACATACGGAAAACCGGGTATGCTCTGAATGTAGAGCTCTGCTTTCAGCTTGCTTAATCCGTAAGCCGTATTCGGAGCCGGAATATCTTCTTCACGGATGGGTGAATAGTCCTTTTCGCGTATCGGACCGAATACGCTCAGGGTGCTGATGTAGATGAACTGCTTGGGAATCATATTGAGCTCGCGCAACGTATCGACAAAGTATTTGGTCTGCAGATAGTTGACACGGTCGAAGTCGTTCTTGTCCGCACACTTGGTCACGCCGGCACAATGGACGATATAATCGAATTTATTGTACGTACCTTTATGCCCGGACAGTTGCGCCCGCAATTCATTGGGGTGTGCAAAGTCCAATTCAAGAAAGTGGATCTTACGTTCTTTCAGGTATTTCTTACTGCTGGATGCACGAATCCCTGCCCAGACACCGAATCTGCGCTTCAATGCTTCCTGAACAATGAAACTGCCGATAAATCCGCTTGCTCCGGTAATTAGAATACTCTCCATAAAATTCAGATCAAATGATAATTATTTCGTTGGTTCCACATGAATACCTACATGGGTTCCTTTCCCAAACATCTCTTTCAGCTTATTTTCAATGGCAGTTGCCGTACTATGTGCCTCTTCCAGAGTTATCTTCCCATCCATACGAACATGCAATTCGATGGCATAATAATTGCCGATCCTGCGAGTGCGCAAATGGTGGGGCTGACTCACTCCCGGAAAAGAGAGTACAGTCTGTTCGATCTCTTTCTCGACATCGTCCGGCAAGGACTTTTCAAGCAGTTCGTCCACACAAGGAATCAGCAACTGCACAGATACCTTCATTATAAAGAAGCTGACTACCACTGCGGCAATCGGATCGAGTACCCGCCAATGATCTCCCAGCAAAATGGCCCCTCCAATACCGATAGCCGTTCCGATGGATGACAACGCATCACTCCGGTGATGCCAGGCATTGGCTACCACGGCCTGGGAGTTCAACTTCTTGCCCTGAATCACGGTATACTGATACAGTATCTCTTTTGACACAATCGACACCAATGCCGCCACCAATGCCACTACACCGGGAGACTCCAACTGTCCGCCCCGCAAAAAAGTATAAATGGACGAAGCACCATTCCAAAAGATACCGAAACCGACACACAGAAGTAACAACCCGATGATGGCCGTAGCCAAGGTTTCGTATTTGCCATGACCGTAATCGTGACCTTTATCCTCCGGTTTCCCGGCAATGCGGACAAAGACAATGACAACAATATCGGTGATGAAATCGGATAGTGAATGGACAGCATCGGCCAGCATAGCCGCACTATGCCCGGCAATTCCGGCAAAGAATTTAAAAACGAGCAAAAGGAAGTTCACGATACTTCCCACGATCGTTACTTTATAAATTCCCTTCTCCCTGGAAGACTTTTCACTTTCCATTTGTTAGATTATTCATAATGTGAGGGGCAAATGTACATGAAAATCTTGAATTATTAATATTTAATCGCTTACTTTGTACTGATTGATATAAAACGAACCAATTATGGCTAAAAAGAAAGAAAAAAAAGCCGGCAAAAGAATGAAGAAGAAAGAACTGTCACAGGCGGTTCTCGATTTCTTCCATGCCAAACAAGACGAGGTTATCAGCCTGAAATATATTTTCTCGGAACTGAAGCTAACCACTCATCCGCTAAAAATGCTCTGCATGGATATCCTGGCCGATCTCCTGACCGATGACTACATTACCGAAGTAGATAAAAACAAATATAAGCTAAACAATCACGGTGTTGAGATGACCGGAACTTTCCAGCGTAAAAGCAACGGAAAGAACTCGTTTATCCCCGAAGGAGGCGGAGACCCGATTTTTGTCGCCGAGCGTAACTCCGCTCATGCGATGAATAACGATAAAGTGCGCATCGCCTTTTATGCCAAACGTCGCGGACGCGAGGCCGAGGGAGAAGTGATCGAGATACTGGAACGCGCCAACGATACATTCGTCGGCACACTGGAAGTGGAGAAATCGTATGCTTTCCTCGTCACGGAAAACCGTACGCTTGCCAACGACATCTTTATCCCTAAAGATAAACTGAAGGGCGGAAAGACCGGCGACAAGGCAGTGGTAAAGGTCACAGAGTGGCCGGACAAAGCTAAAAACCCGATCGGACAAGTGCTCGACATTCTTGGCAAAGCCGGTGACAATACGACTGAGATGCACGCTATCCTGGCCGAATTCGGATTGCCATACGTCTATCCGCAGTCGGTAGAAAAAGCCGCGGATAAGATTCCCGCAGAGATTTCCGCAGAAGAAATAGCCCGCCGCGAAGACTTCCGGAAAGTAACCACCTTCACCATCGACCCGAAAGATGCCAAAGACTTTGACGATGCCCTTTCCATCCGCCCGTTGAAGGACGGACTTTGGGAAGTCGGCGTACACATTGCCGATGTGACGCATTATGTCAAAGAGGGAAGCATCATCGACAAAGAAGCCGAAAAGCGTGCAACTTCCGTTTATCTGGTAGACCGCACCATACCGATGTTGCCCGAACGTCTCTGCAACTTCATCTGCTCGCTTCGCCCCAACGAAGAGAAACTTGCTTTCTCTGCCATATTCGACATTACGGAAAAAGGAGAAGTGAGAGATTCGCGCATTGTACACACGGTCATCAAATCGGACCGCCGCTTCACTTACGAAGAGGCGCAACAGATCATCGAAACCAAAGAGGGTGACTTCAAGGACGAGGTACTGATGCTCGACACCATAGCCAAGGCTCTGCGTGAAAAGCGTTTTGCGGCAGGAGCCATCAACTTCGACCGTTACGAAGTGAAATTCGAAATCGATGAAAAAGGAAAACCCATCAGCGTTTACTTTAAGGAGTCAAAAGATGCCAATAAACTGGTAGAAGAGTTTATGCTGCTTGCCAACCGCACCGTAGCAGAAAAAATAGGCAAGGCACCCAAAGGAAAGAAGGCCAAAGTGCTGCCTTACCGTATCCACGATCTTCCTGATCCGGAAAAGCTGGACAACCTCGCACAGTTCATCGCCCGTTTCGGTTACAGACTTCGCACAAGCGGAACCAAGACAGATGTCTCTAAATCGATCAATCACCTGCTGGACGACATACAAGGAAAAAAGGAAGAGAACCTGATTGAAACCGTATCTATCCGTGCCATGCAGAAAGCGCGCTACTCTACGCACAACATCGGACACTACGGACTGGCTTTCGACTATTACACCCACTTCACCTCTCCTATCCGGCGTTTTCCGGACATGATGGTGCATCGGTTGGTAACCAAATATATGGATGGCGGACGCAGCGTATCGGAAACGAAGTACGAGGATCTGTGCGACCACAGTTCGAACATGGAACAGATTGCAGCCAACGCCGAACGTGCTTCCATCAAATACAAACAGGTGGAGTTTATGAGCGAACATCTGGGACAGACTTATGACGGAGTGATCTCCGGCGTAACGGAATGGGGACTTTACGTAGAACTGAACGAAAACAAATGTGAGGGCATGATACCTATCCGCGATCTGGACGATGATTATTACGAGTTCGACGAAAAGAACTACTGCCTGCGTGGTCGTCGCAAGAACCGTATCTACAGCCTGGGAGACGCGATCACTATCAAAGTGGCACGGGCCAATCTGGAGAAAAAACAACTGGACTTCGCATTGATAGAATAACATTTTATCAAAATGATAATCGTATTTGCTCAGATTGGCTTATTTACGGCCAAAAGTATGGGCACAAAGAAAAATCGCTTTCCCTACGGGTTAGCGATTTTCTTTTTATTATCCGGATTGGAGAAGTTGATACAAAAGTGAAAGCATAAGTACGCAGAAGCCGGACAAAGAAAAAGGAATAGAGGATATAAGAAATCATTTTATCTTTTCCTAAGCGCTCGCCATTCGGAAGCAGCCAGAGAAATATATGGATTCACACTGCTCCGAAACACCGGTAAAAGAAGATGTGAAACAAAAGACCTTTGTTTTTTCCAAAAAGAAGTAAGCATTTCACCCGAAAGAAGTAAGCGTTTTCGGAAAATGCTTACTTCTTTTTCAGAAAAGCAAGGGGCTTCAACCCGAAAAGCCCGGGTTTCCGATCCCCAAAGTCCGGCTGTTGGAGTCCAAAAATCTGTTTTTGTGTTCCTGTGCTCCCTATCAGTCCGATAAAAGAGAAAGTACATGTAAGCGGAAACAGCCATTTACTTACTTTTTGAAATGAAACACAGACAAAACGTAGCAACCGGATTATCCGAAGAGTCCTAATATATAAAACTCATTCCGGTAATGTATCCAAGGTGCCGTGCAATTCTTTGATGAAGTGTAAATGCGACAGTTCTTCTTTTTACCATATACATTCGTACCCGCTTATCAACTCTGCTCATTGCCGCTTCATCATTTAGCATTTTAACAATAAAACCAATTTTCATTCGGTCATCGGAATTAAAACAGTATATTTGCCGCCAACTAAACAAAGTTGGAATACGGAGTAAAACAACTCAATAAAAAGAACATCACAAACATGCTTGGAATAAAACTGATCATAGCAATACTATTTGTAATCATCGCATTACTCAGCATCTTCTTTATAATTATCAGAGCAATCAAGAATAATAAGAACTGGAAAATAATAGAACCTGAACTTATAAAGAAAGTTCAAGAGTCCACCGGGCAAGAAATTATACATACAATGACGTTAAACGCCAGCGACTCAACTGACTCCTCCAACGACAAGGGTTTCTTACTATGGATAGCATTTACATCTGACTACACAGCTTTTATCAATAAGAGCTATATTGCCGATAGCGGTAATGGACATGTTTATCTTTCAAGAAGAATGGATACTTCAATGAAAAGATTAGAGAAAAGATTTATGGAACTTGAGTTCAGGAACAAGGAATCCGCAGAAATATTAAAATTAGACGTACTGGTCCGTCCCAAAGATATAGAGATACTAAGCGCATTTATTCCCAATAAAAAATCTTTGTAAAGATTGACAGTACAAAGACCGATCGGGCAACCCTGTATCGAACGTACTTTCATCCGCTACGGCGGATAAAGGCAGAATGCAGATATTCCAATTATTTATTATCACAAAATAAACCAAGAAATCAATGAAAAAAGTTATTCTTTTACTCTTACTCGGAGCATGGGTATTCACAAGTGTTGCTCAGGAAAAGGTATTTCAAGTAAACGAAGTGTCCGTCATTAACTATGGTGACGGACGGTTGCTGTTCCGGGAACTGAACGAGGAAAAAACACCATTACAGGGCGAATACCGCATCATCGACGGCTATCATTCGGAATATATCCTGGCTTCTTTCAAGAATGGCATGTACGACGGGCTGTATCGCCATTTTAAGAGGAATGTCCTTGCGGAGGAAAGCACATACAAGGATGGATGGAGAGAAGGCTATCGTAAAACATATTATGGCGACGGCAAAACCCTGCAGGGCGAAGGAACGTTCACGGAAGGAAAGTTGCACGGTGTCTGTAAGTCATACTATCAAAATGGAAAAGTCGAAACGGAGGTCTGCTATAAAATGGGAGACCAGGACGGATACGATCGCAGATACAATGAGGAAGGAAGCCTCGTGCGCAATACTTATTATAAGGACGGCAAGCCCGATGGAAATTGGGTAGAGCATCTGTCCGGTAGTATTGATTTCACTCGTCGCAGCAGCTATAAAAACGGATTGCTGACGGGCGAATATTCTGAAACGCTAAAGAATGGAAATCTCCGTAAAAAAGGTACTTACAAGGAAGGCAAAAAAGACGGAATCTGGATCGAATATCGCCGTGACACGGGCATCCCCGAACGTTCGACTACCTACCGGGCAGGGGAAAAGACAGGAGAAGAGATTCGCTATTTCACTGATGGAAAGCCCGAAAGCTCCAAAAATTACCTGAATGGCAAATTGGAAGGCATCAGCCGCGAATATTATTATAGCAACGGCCAGCTAAAGTCGGAATTCACCTATAAGGCCAACAAACAGCATGGTCCTTTTAAATATCTGAACGAAGACGGAACCGTGCGCGAAGCAGGCCGTTACGAGAACGATATACGGAAAGAGTAATTCTGCCGGAACCGGTATGGAAGGCGGTTTTACATTTATAGATAGGAATATGAATAAACACATTTGTTTTTATGAATAGAAAGTGGATCTTAATAACACTGTGCATTATACTACTATCCGGTTGTATAAATTTTGGGAAACGTTCGTCCACTCCGAAGACTCAATCACCCGGCAACGAAACCGAACAATCAGAACACGCCATCAGTCAGCATTGGATTGGGAGCTATTCTTTATATATCCTCTCAGGAGAAACCATTCAAGAAGATGCCAGCAACATCGGAGTCGGTTATGATTTTGAAATTCAGGATTCGATGGTTTCTTTTACAGCAGAGGGCTTTCAGACGTTTTTCGTGTGTGAATGCTCGGTCCGGGAAGGCAAAGATCGGTTGTTGTTACTCTACAAAAGAAAGATTGAAGAGACTACTACCGTACCTTTTAGAAACGAGGGCGATACGGTTGCCCTGATTACCTGCGAACAGGGAAAATATTATGTGCAAAGCCCGGTCATTCCGGTTACCGGATGGGTTTACAATCAAAAGATATTGCTGGAGAAGGAGCCGGTTAATACATCAGAGGAATCGGATCATGACTCGATCCCGGAAATAACCTATTGGCACGAGGACTTTGAATATGGCACTGAAGAAGATCATTTAGACCGTTGGGTCATTCCCATTGACGAAGCTGAATTTTTAGCGGCATCGGCTAACTATAAGAACATACAGCCGGACAGCACGGTTCAGTTACCCACTGACCAAGGGAGCTATTCTGTTTCACTGGAAAATGGGCACACAAAAGTGTTATCCGATTGCTATGAACAATCCGATGCGTATCGTAAATACCTATACAAAGGATATCTTGCAGAAATGAATTGTTATGTATTTGAATACGAAGGCCTTGAGTGGGAAGGAATTTCATACGTCTCTAAAGCGAACGGGGAAGAATACGGTCTCCGCACCCAAGCTTTGTTCTCTCTGAATCAGAATTGTTATTGTGTGGATGCATGCACCGAGCTTGAAGGCGAAAGAGCCGGAATTATAAAGGTATTTCAGGTCTCAGGCGGCGAATTCAAATTCATGTTCGGCTTATGGTCGGACAAGATATTCCCGCAAACCGTTTGCTGGAAGGATAACACCACTCTTTATGTGAAAGCCCTCCGGGAGGAAAATGGCGCAGATCAAACTTATTACTATAAGATACCTTTGGATCAGGTACAATGATTCATTTTTGGTAAATGACCGATAAAGAGGCTGTCTCAAAATTTTATTTTTGAGTTCAGCCTCTTGTTTTATTGTCTATTGCTTTTCTTACCTAATTCTTTTTATACTCTTTTCCCTCTTATTCTTTTATAATAAAGCAATCTTGTAATAATAACATCGTTCGCCCGACTATAAAGTAAAGATTAAAACAAATGAAGTCGAACAAAAATGCATTTCTGAAGATGTTGACTGCCTATCAGGGGATTATCCACAAGGTAAACCGGGTATATTTCAGATCGGAAGCGGACAGAGAGGACAACTTTCAGGAAACCGTCTATCAGCTCTGGCGATCTTTCCCGGCATTGCAAAACAAGGAGAAACCCGCATCGTGGATCTATAGGGTAGCAATCAATACCTCTATTTCGAAAATAAGAAAGGATAGTCGCATCGAGTTTCATGACTCGCCGCCGGAGGGAGAGACCGTTGACCCTTGGGAACAGCAGGAACAGGACGAAAACTGGCAAAGACTTGTCAATGCCCTTCAAAAGCTGAATGAAATAGACAAGTCTATCATGCTGCTTTATATGGAAGACTATAGTTATGAAGAAATAGCAGAAATAGTGGGGATAAGCAGCTCCGCCGTCGGCGTAAAGATTCACAGGCTGAAAAGCCGATTACAAAAACAATTTAAAAAGTAAAGCATCATGGAAGCACATGACATTAAAGAAACCTGGAAAGCGGGAGTGGAAAAGAATATCAAACCGTATCCCGAAGAGAAACTGAACGAGATGGTAATCAAATCCGCGAGAAAATCAATCAAGACAGTGTATCCCGGAACCGTCTTCCGACTCGTTGTGGTCGCCGTGGTTGTTTACCTTATTGTAATGCTGTTTATAAGAGAGCAAAGCATGGAAAGAGCGTATGTGGATATAGCCGCTTTGGCCGTATTGTCCGTTTCCTATTTCCTTTGGGAACGTTCCGCTTACAGAATGCGGAAATACACCAACGGCATGGCTGTAAAGGAATGGTTGGAATACCGGATAAAAGAAATTGAGAAAGGCGTAAAGTTCAATACCAAATATGGTTGGATCGTATATACGTGTTCCTTTCTCTTGGCGATAGGTTTCTATGTGTTCTATCTGATAGTAATGAATATAACTCCCGGCATACTGAACGTCATCGTTGTTCCACTCGGCATAGCCATTTACCTGCTGATTATAGACCGTTCTTTAGGGCGGAATTACCGGAAAACCCTCCGTGAACTGAAAGATTTATATAAACAGTTTGAAGTGGAGGATTGAAAACAACTATATCAAGGAAACGAATCATCATCGGGCAGACGCAGGCACTTACTGTAAGCGCCGGTACATCCCATCCGACCGGAAATCAGAAAAACGGCCAGGCGGAAGATGAGCATGCTAATAAGGAACCAGTGATTTCGTATCACTTAATATTGAATACCTTATGAAGTAGATTTCCAGCCAAAATAACTGCTACCCAACTTTTTAAACGTATGTCAATACCCACTGGATATTTTAACTTTCAAAATTTAATTTATTACACTGTAAACACATAAGCTTTGAGTTTGATGAATACTTCTACAAATAGAATAAACCTTTTAGCTTATATTTTGATAAATGTTGATCCTCACCATCACGGCTCTTTCATTTAAACTCTGGTTAAATGCCTAAATCTTTGTTCCTCTTTTATTTGTATTTTTCCCATTGCATTAAGTTATTGTCAATGCAATATCTAATAAGTAGGCATACGATTGCGAAGAGTCTATCTGTCAGAAACTTTGAGATTTCGCCACTTTTTTAAATGAAAGAGCCGTGTCCTCACCATAATAATTTATAGCATGTTATTTGTTTAATTAGTTTGTATTCTATATCTTTGATGTATCAAGCTAAAACATCAAACACTTAATCTCCTGTAGGGTTTGATGCTAATCAATAACTTTAAATATCAATGTATATGAAAAATCTATCCTTTATCTATTTTTTATCTATCTTCTGTATTTTGTCTCTTGCCGGATGTAGCAAAGATGAAGATAAGATTGAAACTCTTATTATTGCCTCAGAACAACGATTGGGACTTTCGCCCGGCGGAGGAAACACATTCCCCTACTATATAGCCAAAAATACGGAGGATGACGAATGGAGATTCTATTGCTCCTATATCGAAGGATTCAATTATGAAACAGGATACGAATATGTTATAGAAATCAAGATACATGAAGATGATCTTGACCCCACAATGGCAGATCAGGAACTACGCTCATATTCATTACACAAAATTATATCTAAAGAGAAGAAAGATTCCGAGAACTTACCAGAAAATTCAGAACCTAAGACAGATAAAATATGAAGATAAAATATATCACATTATTCGTTGGTTTTCTTTTATTGACAGCTTGCGAAAGACAAGAACTTTTTACTGGTGAGGAAACGAAAATACTAGAAAACAGAATAGCGGAATCACAAGAAGAGGTAGTGACATTGAATAGTGGAATTCGATTAAGCAGACAAGGATCCGATTATGTTTTTCAAGGTGATATATTGTTGACACCTGAACAAGTGGGAATGTTGGATCAACCCATGATTACCAGAAGCGGATATTCTACAGATTGGAGAAAAAGATGGACAGGAAATATTGTATACTATTCGATTGCGAATGACTTCAGAAAACGGCCAAAACTGGAACGAGCCATCGAACATTGGAGTGAACGGACTAATTTAAAGTTTTATACCCGTACAAACCAGAAAAATTATATCGAATTTGCGAGTGATCCTAATATTTGTGATTCTTATATTGGCATGATTGGAGGTAAACAAAGAATTCGCATTGCAGATTGGGCAGAGATGGGAGATATAGCCCATGAAATCGGCCATGCAATCGGATTAGTACACGAACAATGCAGACCGGATAGAGATGATTATATTACGATACTCTATGATAATATAATAAAAGACAAATGGCATAATTATGACAAGCTAACTTCTGGAGTCGGCGTATCAAACATAACAACTCCTTTTGACTTTCAATCGCTCATGTTATACGGGTCATGGACAAGCTTTGCTATAGATCCTCAAAAACCGACAATGGTTAAAAAGTCGGATGGCAAAGGATTTTATCAACCTTCACAACTATCAAAAGAAGATGTTCTCTCAGTCAATACCTATCTATATTCCATTGAGAAGTTTCAAATAGACGGAGATGATGCCTTGTTAATACCAACTGACAATGCATGGTATCATATAATGTTTGTGCCTTCCGATGCAACAGTAACTTGGAGTATTTCTCCAGCAAATTCAGCTACTATTATTTCTGGGTAAGGAACACAAAATGTCTGTCTTTCTATTAATTCAAATACAGTCACGTCCCTAAAAGCTACTATACGTTTTAAATCTGGCTATGTGAGAACTGTTCCTGACTTTAATATCATTGCTTCCAAAGCACCTATTATTAAAGGTATTAAAATGTTTAAGTATGGACAGGGAGCAGGAGAATATACTCTTCAAGCATTAGTTACAGATCCTTCCGCTACATGTACTTGGGAAAGTGATCAGGATACTCGATTTTATGAAATTCTTTATCCGGACGATGCCAGCTTTCTGGAACACCCAAACCTATTCAAAGCAATTGACTTCTACACCACAGGAACTCATAATATAACTTTGTTTGCAACAAATAGTTATAGTTCCTCTTCCTATAGCCAAAGTGTATTTGCGGAAGACAAGAAAGACAATTGGTCATTTAGCATATTTCCCAACCCTGTCACTGCCGGAGAGAAGATTAATTTAAATGTTACATCTAACCACAAGTTCAGAAGTATTGAGAGATATACTATTTCCATTTATAAAAACAATAAATTAATGTGCCAATCATATAGTAATCAAAAGAATATATCTATTGATATTTCGGCATTAGCACAAGGAAAATATATTGTAATTGTAGATAATGGAATATCTAAATGTAGCCAGATATTATATATTAATTAGCAGAAATCTTACTCTACTACGAGATATCTACTTTGTAAACATCATTAAGAAATGTGTCAAAACTAAAATGACCACTCTAAAAAGTTACAGATTGTAACTAACAATTATAAAAGAGCCATATCAAACTCTGTTTTTGAGTAATGATATGGCTCTTTTCATCATTGATTTAGGGAGTCAAGTTTCAGATTAAAAGTTGTCCTTTCATCAAATTGCGTTTTGACACACACCTCATCAACAGCTCAATCAGTCCCAACACTTCCGAAATGTATGTGATAGTATACGTATCTTTATCGTTTGCCTGTAAAAGTCTCACTCTGACCTGCCGGAATTACAACTTCCTTCACCTTCCGCCCGATCTTCAAACGGCAGGCATTTCCCTGTTCGGAAAATACCTTTACCACAGTTTTACCTAATTTACTCCAGGCAATATCTATAATGAAACCACCGCGGGCACGCAGCCCCGTAACCTTTCCTTCTGCCCATACATCGGGTAATGCCGGCAGAATATCTATCACACCGTCATGGCTCTGCAACAACATTTCCGCCACACCGGCAGTATACCCAAAGTTACCGTCGATCTGGAAAGGGGGATGTGCATCGAACAAATTCTTATATAATCCCCCATGCCGATTTACTTCCGGCCCGAAGTCGGTGGGGGTGAATAAATTCCGTATAATGCGGTAAGCGTGATTTCCATCGTGCATACGGGCCCACATGTTGATCTTCCATCCCATACTCCAGCCCGTAGCTTCATCTCCACGCAATTCGAGCGTACGGCGGACAGCACTGACAAGTTCGGGTGTCTTGCCCGGTGTTATTTCACATCCCGGATGGAATCCATACAAGTGTGACAAATGGCGGTGGTGCGGTTCTACTTCATCAAAGTCTTCACTCCACTCCATAATCTGCCCCCACTTTCCGATACGGTAAGGCACCAGTTGCTTTGCTCCCATCACGTGCAGCAAGAGAGTATCGGCAGGAGGAAGAATAGAATCGGCAGCTAAAATCGCGGCTGCTTCGGCCGTATTGCTGAAGAGTTCACGAATAATGGCCATATCCATCGCCGGAGCCGGAGCTACGGCCGAAGTTTTCTTTTCCGGAGTCTGAAACTGATTCTCGGGTGAAACTCCCAACGGAGTTTGCCACATCCCGTTTTTTTCCACCAGCCAGGCGTTATAAAACCGTGCGGCATCGCGCATCAGCGGATAGGCTGTCTCACGGAGAAACTTCTTATCCCCCGAAAATAGGTAATGATCCCACAAATGCCGGCAAAGCCAGCCGGCACTCATATTCCACATAAACCAGGTAGGTTCACCGTCTGCCGGTCCCGACTCACGCCAGATAGAGGTGATATGATGGGAAGTCCAGCCGGGAAGGTTATACATCTTTGCAGCTGTAGCGGAACCATTGACCGCAAGTTCCCGAATCAGTCGGAAAAGCGGTTCACTGCACTCAGGCAGTCCGGTGGTTTCGGCCAGCCAGTAATTCATCTCAGTATTGATATTAATGGTATAACTGCTGCTCCATGCCGGAACCACATCCTTATTCCATATACCTTGCAGATTGGCGGGTTGTCCGCCTTCACGTGAAGACGCTATCAGCAGGTAACGCCCATACTGAAACAAAAGTGCTGCCAGAGCATTGTCCGGATTGTCCCTGAATCCGATAATACGGTGGTCGGTAGGCAGACCAGAATAGTCTTTCTCCGATTTCAAGGTCAACGCCACACGACCGAACAGCCGTTGATAGTCTGCCAAGTGACGTTTCTTCAGATCTTCATAAGGCAGTTGCCCGGCAACGGAAAGAATCGTATCCAACTTGGCCTGATAATCACTGCCGTCCTGTGAAGGACTTCTATCAAAGCCATTATAGCTGGTGGCAGCAGCAACCAAAAGAATTATTTCACCCTCTCCGCTCACTTTCAACTGATTGTCTTGCAAGGTGGCATTTCCTTTCAGTACCTTCACCCGGCTTTGGAAAAACATCCCTTTGCCGCCAACCTCATCGGCATACAGCACTTGTTTGTCGGTCTTTCGGCATCCGTGACTATCGAAAAGTTCCGGATGGCGATCTGTCAATCTGTTCTTTTCGAGGAAGTCCAGCGTCCGCCGCTCTACACAACCCGGAGCCTGTCCCGAAAGAATCAACTCTTCACCCGTACCATCCACTTTCGCTGTCGGATGCTCCGATGTATAGCTCACCGCTACATTTACAGGTGACCGACGTGAAGCAGAGATACGAATCACCATTACCCGGTCCGGATTGGATATAAAGTATTCACGGGTATAGCGGATGCCTCCTGCCTGATAGCGAATAGTATGTACGGCATCTTGCAGATTCAGTTCACGCACATAGTTTTCCACCTTTCCCTGAACATCAAAGCTTAGAAAAAGGTCGGCCAAAGGTTGATAGCTCTGCGAAAGCCTACCTTGCCAGTTCCGGGTTATCAATCGGTGGGCACCCGCATAATCGCCATGGTTCAACAAGGCAAGCACTTCATTGTATACACTTCCGATAGAAGGTACGCCAACACCGGAAAAAGGTTCACCGCTATACAGTGTGCTTTCATTCAGTTGCAAATGTTCTCTCCCGGCATCTCCGAATACCATCGCACCCAAATATCCATTTCCCAAAGGAAGAGCTTCATTCCAGTTGGCAGCAGGCTGCCGGTACCAAAGCGAAAGATTATTTCCGCCGAACAACAGGCAGGCTTCCAGTAAACAAAAAAGAGTGGTAAAAATGTGTTTCTTCATAACTATCAGGGTTAATTCATTTCAAAAACTGTATTTCTATATTCCCGGAAGGCAAAGTTATTAAAATAAATTTCCATCTTTGTATTCCTATCAAGAGAATATAGTTATGAAGACAGTAATCATTGAAAACAAAGAGCAGGTAGAAGAAATTATATCCCGTTGCGATATTTGCTTTGTCGGTATCACCGACCTGGAAGGTAACCCATATGTGATCCCCATGAACTTCGGCTATCAGGATGGAGTGATCTATCTGCATTCCGGCCCCACAGGCAGCAGCATCGATATGCTGGCAAAAAATAACCGTGTCTGCATCACTTTCAGTATAGACCACGAATTGGTATTCCAGCACCCCAAGGTGGCATGCAGTTATCGGATGCGGGCCAAAAGTGTGATTTGCAGAGGACGCGTAAACTTTATCGAAGACCTGGAAGAAAAACGTGAAGCACTCAATATATTGATGCGCCATTATAGCAGCCGGGAGTTTGTGTATTCCGATCCGGCAGTCAAGAACGTAAAAATCTGGGAGATTCCGATTGACAGTGTTACGGCAAAGGAATACGCAGTGCCGCATACAAAATAAATTCACCACAGATTACACCGATTTACACAGAATTTTCAGCCAGCAGATAAGCAGGCGAATCATCAGTCTGTGTCAATCAGCGTAATCTGTAATGAGAATAAATCAAAGCGGATACTCTTCAAACGCATACAAGATAGTCGATAAATAGCGTTCTCCCGTATCCGGCAGCAATACAACGATCAGCTTTCCTTCATTTTCCGGCAGTTTTGCCAGCTCTGTAGCCGCATATACTGCCGCTCCCGAAGAAATGCCGACCAAAAGTCCTTCTTTGGCAGCCAACTCACGACTGGTGCGGATGGCATCGTCATTTCCCACCTGCCTGATCTCGTCTACTACGGCTGCATGATAAGTTTTAGGAATAAACCCGGCACCAATCCCTTGTATCTTGTGCGGACCGGGAGCTCCACCGGACAACACCGGCGAATCGACAGGCTCTACGGCAACGATTCGTACGGCAGGATTATGCTCCTTCAAAGCAGCTCCTACCCCGCTTACAGTACCTCCCGTTCCCACTCCGGCTACAAAGAGATCCACCTTTCCATCGGTATCTCTCCAGATCTCCTGACCCGTAGTACGGACATGGACTGCAGGGTTAGCCGGATTTTCAAACTGTTGCAGGATAACAGATCCGGGAGTGGCAGCCCTCAGTTCCTCGGCTTTGGCGATGGCTCCTTTCATTCCGTTCGCTCCCGGAGTAAGCACAAGCTCCGCTCCCAGTGCTTTCAGCAGATTCCTGCGTTCCATACTCATTGTATCGGGCATGGTCAATATCAGCTTATAGCCTTTGGCAGCAGCCACAAATGCCAAACCGACTCCGGTATTTCCACTGGTTGGCTCTATAATAACAGATCCTGGCCTCAACGTCCCCTTCACTTCGGCATCTTCAACCATAGCCAGAGAGATACGGTCTTTCACGCTCCCTGCCGGGTTGAAATACTCCAGTTTTGCCACTACACGAGCCTTCAGCCCATTACTTGCATTGTAATTACTCAGTTCCAGTAACGGGGTGTTACCCACTAAATCTGTCAGTTTCTTTGCTATCTTTCCCATATCTGTCTATTTAGTATATATCTGTTTATTAATAATATGACAAAGGTAGTGCAGATTTAGTTCATTCTCAATACCATAAGTATGGTAAATTCATACTACGAATGAGGGAGAAACCTCCCCCTTAAAAACATCAACCGGACCGTCAGGTTACCTTCCGTCCGCAATAAAATTACGAATATAATTCGCTACCAGGCAACAGCCGGGGACGTATACCTGCCCATGATCGAACCCCTGCAATTCGTATAGCAATACCTTCTTATTACCGATATTCTTCAGTACCGAAGCCAATAAGGCATTCTCTTCATAGCGGTCGGCCATCTCAAGATTCCGGTCGCCGGTAATCAGTACAAAAGGCGGCGTATCTTTACGGACCTTGTTGCAAGGAGCATATTGGTCGATCACCGGAATACCCTCGGGCAACGAGCGTTCCTTACGTATCGTGAAGTGTGTCACAGTCTGTCCGCTGATAGGAAGATAAGCAGCTATGCTATCGGCATCTACCCCGTATTCCTGAAGATAAGACTTATCCAGTCCCACCATTAAAGTCAAATAGCCTCCTGCCGAATGACCGGTAACGAAAACACGTCTCGGTGAGCCTCCATACTCTTCTATATGTTTATAAGCCCAGGCCACGGCAGCGGCAGCATCATCGGTATAAGCCGGATTCTGAGCTTTAGGACTCAGGCGGTAATTGACAGCGACGACTGCAAATCCCTGATTCATAAACATCTCTGGAACATGCTTTCCGCCTCCCTCCAATCCTCCGCCGTGAAACCAGACAATCGTCGGAAAGTCTTTCTTTCCGACCGGATAGTAAACATCGAGCTTGCAACGTTCTTTACGGTAACCGTCCGTTTCCCCCGCAGGAATATACGAAATGTCTTTTACTGTTTTGTACGTCTCCTGTGCCTGTAAGGTGAAGGCAACGAACAGGAGAATAAATGATAAATACTTTTTCATGCTATTAAGTGTTTGTGAATTACTTGGGCAAATATAATACAATAACGACACTGTTTGAAAAAATAATAGCTTCCTTTATACACTCAATATCAAAAAAGCATAGATAAGTGGTTGTATTAATTCCTATTTAATTACCTTTGTCAATATCATAACCTCCAAACACTTATTTCAATATGAGAAAGATCACCCTCATTATGTTTACGCTGCTAATCTGTGCAGTGCAACAAGTAAAGGCACAAACTGACAGTATGCTCATCCGACCGACAGTAGATAAGAGAGTCGAACTACTTAGCATTATTTTCCGTTTAACGGGTAATCCGGAGTATAACAGAAACGATTTCAAACTCTACACAGACCGCATCGAATCGCATTTTTCTCCCTATAAAAACCACGAACTTATATCATTCGCACGCTCGTTGGTCAAGACTGACGGTGTTTCATACGATGCAGTGATGAGTATGGCCATCAATCTCGATAACCAGTTCAATCTGCCCGAAGATTATGGTTCACTGGACTCTCGTTGGAATAGGAGTCAAGTAGGGTCATTCATCAAACTGCTAAAGAAGTTTGTCAAAGACAGTCGTTTCGATGCCTTTTATCACTCGAACGAGAACTTATATAAAGAGGCTGTAAGTCGTTTTATGCCTATTTACAAAAGCATAGATACCCAATGGTATAATGATTTCTACGGGCAGAAGTCTAACGACCGGTTTCACATTATACTTTCAATGTCCAATGGCCCGGGAAATTACGGACCGAGTGTCACCGACAAGGAAAACGTACATAATGTCTTTTCAGTCATGGGAGCATGGGTTACTGATTCCGTAGGAATGGTTGTTTATCCGCCTGAATTAATCTTACCAATTTTAATCCACGAATTCAACCATTCATTCGTAAGCTTCGATCCGGAAATGTTCCGCACAAGCGGAGAACAGATTTATGCTGCGGTTGGCGAACAGATGGCGCGCCAAGCCTATGGACAATGGTCTATTGTCCTCACCGAAGCAATGGTACGTGCGGCAGTCATAAAATACATGAAAGACCATAACTTCCCGGCTGTCGAAATCACCAAAGAAACCGTCATACAAAAAACACGTGGCTTTGTCTGGATAAGCAAGCTGGTCGATGAACTCGAGAAGTATTCCTCTGGCCGCACGACATACCCGACCCTCAACAGCTATATGCCGCGGCTGGCAGAAGCTTATACAGGCTTTGCCCAATATACCGCAAACTATGATTCTATCCGTCCCAAAGTAGTTTCGATCGACGAATTTACCAACGGCGATACAACCGTTCGGAGCGACATCAAAACTATTACTGTCCACTTCGACCGTCCTTTGGTGGGCCGCGGACACTCTTTCAATTATGGTCACCTCGGAATGGAGGCAATGCCTAAAATTTTAAATGTCAACTACGCCAATGACAACCGTACCGTGATTATCGGAGTAGAATTGTTACCCGGGAAAGAGTATGGAATCACTCTTTTAGGACTCTCTTTCCGCACTCCGGAAGGAGATGCCATAAAACCCTACGAAATTTCTTTCAAGACGGCAGAGTGACACAAATTCTCTCTCACTGTCTGTGATCCAGGTAGTAAAAGGCAACCCCGTTTTAGACAAAAAGAGAAAGCAAATAACTGCATTAGCCTAAAATTGATTATCTTTGCACCCCAAAACGGAATATTATCAGAGTAATTGCTCTTTTTCAACTTTACAGGATTACTCTTCCATTTGATAGAAATACACAACTGATTGATAATATAAAAAAGACTATAATATTATGGCATTGCAATGTGGTATTGTCGGACTACCCAACGTAGGTAAGTCAACACTTTTTAATTGTCTGTCCAATGCGAAAGCACAGGCGGCAAACTTCCCTTTCTGTACAATCGAACCGAACGTGGGCGTAATTACCGTGCCCGACGAACGTTTAAATAAACTGGCCGAACTGGTACACCCCAACCGCATCGTCCCCACAACAGTAGAAATCGTAGATATCGCCGGACTTGTGAAAGGTGCCAGCAAAGGTGAAGGACTGGGAAACAAGTTCCTGGCCAATATTCGGGAAACCGATGCCATCATTCACGTACTCCGTTGCTTCGACGACGACAATGTAACCCATGTGGACGGAAGTGTAAATCCGGTTCGCGACAAGGAAATCATCGATTACGAATTACAGTTAAAAGACCTGGAAACCATCGAGAGCCGTATCCAAAAAGTACAAAAACAAGCTCAGACCGGAGGAGATAAAGCCGCTAAACAAGCTTATGACGTACTTGTGCAATTCAAGGATGCATTGGAACAGGGCAAATCGGCGCGTACGGTAACGTTCGAAACAAAAGACGAACAGAAAATAGCGAAAGAATTGTTCTTACTCACCAGTAAACCCGTAATGTATGTTTGCAATGTGGACGAAGCAAGTGCGGTAAATGGAAACAAATACGTAGACATGGTACGTGAGGCAGTAAAGGACGAAGACGCCGAAATCCTGGTAGTAGCCGGAAAAACAGAAGCTGACATAGCCGAACTGGAAACCTACGAAGACCGTCAGATGTTTCTTGCCGAAATCGGCCTGGAAGAATCGGGTGTGGCACGTCTCATTAAATCGGCCTACAAACTGTTGAACCTGGAGACTTACTTCACTGCCGGTGTACAGGAAGTACGTGCCTGGACTTACGAAAAAGGATGGAAAGCTCCACAATGTGCCGGAGTGATCCATACCGACTTTGAAAAAGGTTTTATCCGTGCCGAAGTTATCAAATACGAAGACTTCCTGCAATATGGCTCGGAGGCTGCTGTCAAAGAAGCCGGAAAGTTGGGCGTTGAAGGAAAAGAATACGTAGTACAGGATGGAGATATCATGCATTTCCGTTTCAATGTATAACTCATCCGGAATCATCTATTTTCATTCATAAACCGAAGAGGAAGGGTCATAACCCATTTCACCACTGAGTAACACGGAGTATCACAGAGTTTTTTTAAAAACTAATAATCAACAACTTTAAATCTCCTCCGTGTTACTCAGTGTCCTCTGTGGTGAGTCTCGACACCTCCTCCTGTTTTATCCCTCCTCTCTTCCAACGAAAACTCCCGGTTTTCTACTACTATCTTCAAGCAAATCATTATCTTTGCGACCGGATATCATGCCTAACAAGCAACACATAAAATATCAATAAATATGGAAAGTACCAACAGACTTCGTTATCTTATCGCAGGAACCGGAGGCGTAGGCGGAAGTATAGCCGGCTTTCTGTCACTTGCCGGAAAAGACGTCACTTGCATTGCCCGTGGAGCACATCTGCAAGCAATACAACAAGACGGACTCAAATTGAAATCAGATTTGAAAGGTGAACATGCTCTACGGATAAATGCCTGCACGGCAGAAGAATATAACGGAAAAGCTGATGTGATATTTGTATGTGTCAAAGGGTATTCCGTAAACTCTATCACAGAACTTATCAAGCGGGCAGCCCACGACCGAACGATTGTAATTCCCATATTGAATGTATACGGCACAGGGCCACGCATCCAACGTCTCGTACCGGGAGTCACCGTACTGGACGGATGTATCTACATTGTAGGCTTTGTTTCCGGACCGGGCGAAATCACTCAGATGGGAACCATCTTTCGTCTGGTATATGGTGCACACCGGGGAACCATTGTTCCGGCAGGGATGATGGAGGCCGTACAGAGGGACTTACAGGAAAGCGGCATCAAAGTAGAAATTTCTCCCGACATCAATCGGGATACCTTCATTAAATGGTCTTTTATTTCAGCCATGGCAGTCACCGGAGCTTATTTCGATGTCTCGATGGGAGAAGTTCAGAAACCCGGCAAAGTGCGCGATACTTTTATCGGACTCTCTACCGAAAGTGCTGCTCTGGGAAAGAAACTCGGAATTGAATTTAAAGAAGACATAGTCACATACAATCTGAAAGTTATTGATAAGCTGGCTCCCGAAAGCACAGCAT
This sequence comes from Bacteroides fragilis, assembly GCF_019583405.1. Lineage (GTDB taxonomy): Bacteria > Bacteroidota > Bacteroidia > Bacteroidales > Bacteroidaceae > Bacteroides > Bacteroides fragilis_B. The sequence goes on from NZ_SZUU01000012.1 coordinate 71,135, forward strand.
CCATGCAAAAAGATATAGCACGCGGACACGAATCAGAGGTACAAGGTCTGCTCTTTGACATGATAACAACAGCCGAAGAGCAAGGCATCGATGTGCCTACTTATCGGGAAGTTGCTAAAAAATTCATCAAACAATAAAGATATCAATATGAACAACCTTCTTTTATCTATCAACTGGAACCCAAATCCGGAATTATTTAATCTTTTCGGCATCTCAATCCGTTATTACGGACTATTGTGGGCTATCGGAATATTCTTTGCTTACATAGTGGTGCACTATCAATATCGTGATAAGAAGATAGACGAAAAGAAGTTCGAACCGCTTTTCTTTTACTGTTTCTTCGGCATCCTGATCGGGGCACGACTGGGACATTGCCTGTTCTATGATCCGGGATATTACCTGAATCATTTTTGGGAAATGATACTTCCGGTTAAATTTCTTCCGGGAGGTGGATGGAAATTCACGGGTTATGAAGGACTGGCCAGTCATGGAGGTACCCTCGGGCTGATCATTTCTCTCTGGCTCTATTGCCGCAAAACGAAAATGAACTATATGGATGTGGTAGATATGATTGCCGTAGCCACTCCTATTACGGCATGTTTCATTCGCCTTGCCAATCTGATGAATTCCGAAATCATAGGTAAGGTAACCGATGTATCCTGGGCATTCGTTTTCGAACGGGTAGACATGCAACCCCGACATCCGGCACAGCTTTATGAAGCAATCGCCTATTTTATGCTCTTCCTGGTAATGATGTTCCTCTATAAAAACTATAGCAAAAAACTACATCGGGGGTTCTTCTTCGGACTTTGCCTGACAGCTATCTTCACCTTCCGCTTCTTTGTAGAATTCCTGAAAGAAAATCAGGTGGACTTCGAAAATAGCATGGCACTGAACATGGGTCAATGGTTAAGCATCCCGTTCGTAATCATCGGTGTTTACTTTATGTTTTTCTACGGAAAGAAAAAGAGTGTAAAATGAAACATATTATTGATATTAAAACTTGGGAGAGAAAAGAAAATTATGAATTTTTCCTTGGTTTCCAGAATCCTACTATCTCCATTACTTCAGAAGTAGAATGTTCGGGTGCCAAAACACGTGCCAAAGCCGCCGGAGAATCCTTCTTTCTGCACTACCTTTATGCCGTGTTGCGTGCTGTCAATGAAATTAAAGAGTTTCGATTCCGCATTGATTCTGAAGGACAGGTAGCCTATTTCGATACAGTGGATATGCTGACTCCCATTAAAGTGGCAGATAACGGACGTTTTTTTACTGTACGACTTCCCTGGCATCCTGATTTTAAGACTTTCTACACAGAAGCCAAAGCCATCATTAGCGGAATAGATCCGGATAAAGACCCTTATGAAGCAGAAAAGACAGGAGGTAATGATTTACTGGATGTAGTGCTCCTCAGCGCCACTCCCGATTTATATTTCACCTCACTGACCTGTACACAGGAACATCGTCACGGTAGTAATTACCCGTTGATGAATGCAGGTAAAGCCGTCATAAGAGGTGGTGTATTAGTGATGCCCATCGCTATGACCATTCATCATGGGTTTATTGACGGACACCACTTATCTCTGTTTTATAAAAAGGTGGAAGAATTTCTTAAATAATTATTTTCCCCTGACTATCTTTTTGATATCGTTCAGTTTGTTTAATGCTTCAATCGGAGTCAGATTATTCACATCCAGATTAAGTATCTCATCCCGGATCTGACATAAGACCGGGTCATCAAGCTGAAAGAAACTCAACTGCATACCTCCACGATTCTCACTGACTTCTGCCAGCGGCTTACCGGAAATTCCCTGCTGGCGGTTGTCAGATTCGAGTTGCTTCAGAATTTCATTGGCACGTCTCACAATACTTTTAGGCATACCGGCCATCTTGGCCACATGGATACCGAACGAGTGCTCACTTCCGCCCCTTTCAAGTTTCCGGAGGAAAATAACTTTGTTATCCACCTCCTTAACCGATACGTTATAATTCTTAATGCGCTTAAAGGATTTCTCCATTTCGTTTAGTTCATGGTAGTGGGTAGCAAAAAGTGTACGTGCCTTTGCCTTCGGATGCTCGTGGATATACTCTACAATAGCCCAAGCTATGGATATTCCGTCGTAAGTAGAAGTTCCGCGTCCCAATTCATCGAATAGGACAAGGCTTCGGGAAGAAATATTATTCAGAATATCAGATGCTTCATTCATCTCGACCATAAAAGTAGATTCTCCTACAGAGATATTGTCACTGGCACCGACCCGAGTAAAAATCTTATCTACCAATCCGATATGGGCGCTTTCGGCCGGAACGAACGAACCAATCTGGGCAAGCAGGGTGATCAATGCAGTCTGCCTTAACAGAGCCGACTTACCGGCCATATTCGGACCGGTAATAATGATAATCTGCTGGGTAGCGTTATCCAACAACACATCGTTAGCTATATATTTTTCTCCGATAGGCAGTTGCTTTTCAATTACCGGATGCCGTCCCTGACGAATATCCAATACATCATTATCTTCAATCACCGGGCGGATATAATTGTTCTCTTTGGCTACATTGGCAAATGAAAGCAGGCAGTCAATGCGGGCTATCTGGTTGGCATTGATCTGGATGGCAGGTATAAATTCACTTAATGCCTGTACAAGTTCTGTATACAGGCGAGTCTCCAATACCAGGATCTTGTCTTCGGCACCCAGAATTTTCTCTTCATATTCTTTCAGTTCCTGAGTGATATAACGCTCCGCATTTACTAACGTCTGCTTACGTATCCACTCTTGCGGCACTTTATCTTTATGCACATTCCGCACTTCAATATAGTATCCGAAAACACTGTTATAAGCAATCTTCAAACTTGGTATTCCTGTCAGTTCACTTTCACGTTGCTGTATCTTAAGCAGATAATCTTTGCCAGAATAAGCTATCTGACGTAATTCATCCAGTTCCGGATTCACTCCGTCTTTAATGACTCCTCCCTTATTTATCAACAAAGGAGGATCATTATTAATTTCCTTCTCAATGCGGTCGCGAATAGAAATACAAAGATTCAACTGCTCTCCAATACGATTCAAACTGGGATTATCGGCCTGTTGACAAGCCTCTTTAATAGGTTCAATTGCTTGTAAAGCAACTTTTAACTGTACTACCTCACGAGGAGAAACACGCCCGACGGCTACTTTTGAAATGATACGTTCCAAATCTCCGATCCGATGCAGTTCGTCTTCAATCAACTCCCTGAAATCCGGTTTACGAAAGAAGTACTCTACTACATTCAGCCGGTCGTTAATGGGTTTCTCATCTTTTAAAGGAAATACCATCCAACGCTTCAACAGACGGGCTCCCATAGGACTGATAGTCTTGTCAATAACATGAAGCAAACTGCTGCCGCCATCGTTCATGCTACCGATCAACTCCAGACTGCGCACTGTAAATTTATCAAGACGCACATATTTGTCTTCTTCGATACGGGCTAATGAAGTGATATGTCCTACCTGCGTATGTTCCGTCATATCCAGATATTGCAGGATAGCTCCGGAAGCTATAATACCATTCTTGAGATGCTCAACCCCGAATCCTTTCAGATTTTTTGTTTCAAAATGCTTCAGCAACTTCTCCCGGGAACTGGATTCGGTAAACACCCAATCATCCAGTTCAAAAGTAAAGAATTTACTTCCGAAGTTTCCTTCAAACATTCCGCGTTTCCCACGTTCGAAAAGAATCTCTTTCGGAGCAAAATTATTCAGCAGCTTATCTACATAGTCAAAAGGTCCTTCAGCCGTCAGGAACTCTCCGGTAGAAATATCCAGAAATGCTATTCCACAAGCCGATTTTCCAAAATGAACAGCTGCCAGAAAGTTATTTTCTTTATAATTTAAAACGTTATCATTGATAGAAACACCGGGAGTAACTAACTCCGTAATGCCGCGCTTCACCAATTTCTTCGTTGTCTTAGGATCTTCAAGCTGGTCACATATGGCCACCCGCTTACCTGCACGGATCAATTTCGGCAAATATGTATCTAACGCATGATGCGGAAATCCCGCCATCTCAACGGTTTTACCTTTTCCATTGGCACGTTTTGTGAGAGTAATTCCTAATATTTCAGCTGCAATAATCGCATCGGTAGAATAAGTTTCATAGAAGTCTCCGCACCGGAACAGCATCACTGCATCCGGATGCTTAGCCTTCAGGTCAAGAAACTGTTTCATCATCGGGGTTAATTCAATATCATTGCTCACGGATAGTCTTCTTTTTAAGTTCATAAATAACAAGGCAAAGATAGCGGTTTCCCTCAAATCTACCTATCCTAACAGACAGTTTTACCATACCTAAAATAATGTATATTGATCGGTCTGCCCCTTATTCCGATAATAAGTTTGGCTATCATCATTTCTAAATAAACCTTTCAAAAAGAGTCTGTTTTATTAATAACTTTATTATATCCTTTAAAATATATTATAAAATACCTATTTTTATCCGAATTACTTGCTATTTCCGCAGGAAGTCGTACCTTTGCAATGTGTTTTTCATAGTATTAGATTTAAGGTTAACAAAGGTTGGAGCAAGGCGTTGCTCCTTTTTTTATGCCTATACCCCAACATTCTCTCAACTGAAAGAAATATCAAAACGCCCTCCGATCCACCCCAAAATAGAATATCAGAGCCTTCAATACTTAACAAATCACATTATTTTCTTAAAACGTGTTATAAAACATACTAAATTACTTGGTTTATTTGCTATTTTCGCAGAAAGCCGTACATTTGCAATGTGTTTTTCATAGTATTAGATTTAAGGTTAACAAAGGTTGGAGCAAGGCGTTGCTCCTTTTTTTATGCCCGTACTTATCTATCCCACTCCATAAGGCTTCTCTAAAAAAGCTTATAAAAACCTTAACTTTTAGCCTGTTAATAATTTCTATCATGAAACAAATGGAGCAATAAACGTACATAAAGACAAAAATACTGGTAACAGTGATTATATTAGCAGAAAAATAATAAAGAAATCGGGATATAGTTTACAAAGACTATATCCCGATTCGTTATCCTTTCAGCACATCTTCGTGCTCAAACCTATTGAATGAATGTCATCATTTTTATCTTTTGAGTAATCATATACCTAATCGATGATTACAAATATAAATACTAAAATTCAAATTATCAACAAATATAAGATTTTTATTTTCTGATTCTTCCTTTCCATACCTATTTTGTTTTTTAGCTATCTTCGTGGTTATCTGAAAATAATCATGTAAATTTGCTCCCTCATATAAAGCATATATTATAAATCACTATAAACAAAAGGTTATCGCTATGGAATATAATTTCAGGGAGATCGAAAAGAAATGGCAGAAAATTTGGGTAGACAACCATACCTACCAGGTAAATGAAGATGCATCCAAACAAAAATTCTATGTACTCAATATGTTCCCCTATCCTTCGGGTGCCGGACTGCACGTAGGTCATCCTCTGGGATATATTGCCTCAGACATTTATGCGCGCTATAAACGCCTGCAAGGATTTAACGTATTGAACCCGATGGGATATGATGCTTACGGACTGCCGGCCGAACAATATGCTATTCAAACCGGACAGCACCCTGCAATTACCACTGTTAATAACATCAATCGCTATCGTGAACAATTAGATAAGATTGGTTTCTCTTTCGACTGGAATCGTGAAATTCGCACTTGCGATCCGGAATATTATCATTGGACTCAATGGGCATTTATCAAAATGTTCAACAGCTATTATTGCAATGATGAAAAACAGGCACGTCCCATCGAAGAGTTAATAGAAGCTTTTGGTACCAATGGAACACAAGGTATGAACGTAGCCTGTGGCGAAGAAATGGACTTTACTGCTGACGAATGGAATGCTAAAAGCGAAAAAGAACAACAGGAAATCCTCATGAACTACCGTATAGCCTATTTGGGCAATACAATGGTAAACTGGTGTCCGGCTTTGGGTACCGTACTTGCCAATGATGAAGTAGTTGACGGTGTTTCCGAAAGAGGCGGCTATCCCGTTATTCAAAAAGTGATGCGTCAGTGGTGCCTGCGCGTATCCGCTTATGCACAACGTTTGCTCGACGGACTTGAAACCGTAGAATGGACCGACTCGCTGAAAGAAACTCAACGCAACTGGATAGGACGCAGCGAAGGTGCTGAAATGAACTTTAAAGTGAAAGATTCGGATATTGAATTTACTATCTTTACAACCCGTGCCGACACGGTATTTGGAGTTACTTTCATGGTGCTTGCCCCGGAAAGTGAATTGGTAGCCAAGTTGACCACTCCGGAACAAAAAGCCGAAGTAGACGCTTATCTGGACCGTACCAAAAAACGTACCGAACGCGAACGTATTGCCGACCGCAGCGTAAGCGGCGTATTCTCCGGAAGCTATGCCATTAACCCATTGACCAACGAACCCATACCGGTATGGATTAGCGATTATGTATTAGCAGGTTACGGTACTGGTGCCATCATGGCTGTACCTGCACACGACAGCCGTGACTATGCTTTTGCGAAACATTTCAATCTGGAAATTCGTCCGCTGATCGAAGGTTGCGATGTCAGTGAAGAAAGCTTCGACGCCAAAGAAGGCATCATGATGAATTCTCCCCGTCCGGGAGCTCCCGAAGGCGGACTCGTATTGAACGGATTGACCGTAAAAGAAGCAATCGCCAAAACTAAAGAATATATCAAGGCAACCGGATTAGGCCGTGTGAAAGTCAATTTCCGTCTGCGTGATGCAATTTTCTCACGTCAGCGCTATTGGGGCGAACCATTCCCGGTTTACTATAAAGACGGAATGCCTTACATGATCGATGAAAGTTGTCTCCCGTTAGAGTTGCCGGAAGTAGCTAAATTCCTTCCTACAGAAACAGGTGAGCCCCCATTGGGACATGCTACCAAATGGGCATGGGATACTGTCAACAAATGTGTAACAGACAATGACAAAATCGACAATGTAACCATTTTCCCACTGGAACTGAATACGATGCCGGGATTTGCCGGTTCATCCGCCTATTATCTGCGCTATATGGATCCGCGCAATCACGAAGCCCTCGTTTCTCCCGCCGTGGATCAGTACTGGAAAAATGTAGACTTATATGTAGGAGGTACGGAACATGCTACCGGACACTTGATTTATTCACGTTTCTGGAATAAGTTCCTGCACGATTGGGGTATCTCCGTAGCCGAAGAGCCTTTCCAGAAACTGGTCAATCAGGGAATGATACAAGGACGAAGTAACTTTGTTTACCGTATCAAGGATACTAATACTTTCGTATCTCTCAATCTGAAAGATCAATATGAAGTTACTCCTATCCACGTCGATGTCAACATCGTATCCAACGATATCCTCGATCTGGAAGCTTTCAAGGCTTGGAGACCCGAATACGAAATTGCCGAATTTATTCTAGAAGACGGCAAGTATATCTGTGGATGGGCTGTTGAAAAGATGAGTAAATCTATGTTCAATGTGGTAAATCCGGATATGATTGTTGAAAAATACGGTGCCGATACACTCCGCATGTACGAAATGTTCCTCGGACCGGTTGAACAGTCAAAACCTTGGGATACGAACGGAATAGATGGCGTACATCGTTTCATCAAAAAATTCTGGTCTTTGTTCTATGACAGAAACGGCGAATATCTGGTAAAAGACGAACCGGCTACCAAAGACGAACTAAAGGCACTCCATAAGCTCATTAAGAAAGTAACCGGTGATATCGAACAGTTCTCCTACAATACTTCGGTAAGTGCTTTCATGATCTGTGTCAACGAACTCTCAAGTTTGAAATGCAGCAAAAAAGAAATATTGGAGCAGCTCGTTGTGGTCCTCGCTCCCTTCGCTCCCCATGTTTGCGAAGAATTATGGGATACATTAGGAAACACCACTTCCGTATGTGATGCACAATGGCCGGCATTTAATGAACAATACCTGGTAGAAGATACGGTTAATTACACGATTTCTTTCAATGGCAAAGCCCGCTTCAATATGGAGTTTCCTGCAGATGCCGCCAGCGATGTAATTCAAGCCACCGTACTTGCTGACGAACGTTCGTTGAAATGGACAGAAGGTAAAACACCGAAGAAAGTTATCGTAGTCCCGAAGAAGATTGTTAACGTTGTTATTTAATACCTACACACAAAATGATTAGTAAACCCACAAAATCCGATGTAATGCGAGAGTTGAGAGATTATATTTTCATCACTCTCGGACTGATAAGTTATGCGTTAGGCTGGACAGCCTTTCTTATTCCTTATCAGATTACTACAGGTGGAACAACCGGTATCGGTGCCATCATCTATTATGCAACAGGCTTTCCTATCCAATGGTCTTATTTCATTATCAATGCTGTGCTGATGACATTTGCCATTAAGATACTTGGTCCGAAATTCAGTATAAAGACGACATATGCCATCTTTATGCTTACTTTCTTCCTATGGTTCTTCCAACTGATCATTGTGGACGATAAAGGAGCTCCGCTTCAGTTGGTAGGAGAAGGGCAGGACTTTATGGCTTGCATCATCGGAGCCATCATGTGTGGTCTCGGATTAGGGGTGGTATTTAATAATAACGGCAGCACGGGTGGTACCGATATCATTGCAGCCATTGTTAATAAATACAAGGATGTTACTCTCGGACGAATGATCATGTTTTGTGATATCATCATCATCAGTTCATGCTATTTCATTTTTAACGACTGGCGCAGAGTGATATTCGGTTTCGTTACCTTGTTTATCATCGGCTTCGTTCTGGACTATGTAGTCAACAGCGCCCGTCAATCGGTACAATTCTTTATCTTTTCGAAAGATTATGCCAAGATTGCCGACCGCATTACGAAAGAAACCCATCGGGGAGTGACCGTACTTGACGGATTGGGCTGGTACAGCCAGAATAATGTAAAAGTATTAGTTGTACTTGCCTACAAACGTCAGTCACTCGATATTTTCCGTTTAGTGAAAGATATCGATCCGAATGCTTTTATTTCGCAGAGTTCGGTAATCGGTGTATATGGTGAAGGATTCGACCGCCTGAAAATAAAATAAACTGCATACAATGAAACGTAAACTTGTTTTCGCAACCAATAATGCACATAAGCTGGAAGAAGTATCTGCTATCTTAGGAGATAAAGTCGAACTACTCAGCCTGAATGACATCAATTGTCATACAGATATTCCGGAGACAGCAGAGACTCTTGAAGGCAATGCATACCTCAAATCATCTTTTATTTACCGCAACTACGGATTAAACTGCTTTGCCGATGACACGGGACTGGAAGTTGAATCACTGGGAGGTGCTCCGGGTGTCTATTCGGCCCGTTATGCCGGTGGAGAAGGACACAATGCGGAAGCCAACATGTTGAAACTCCTCCACGAACTGGAAGGAAAAGACAACCGTAGAGCACAATTCCGTACGGCTATTTCGCTCATTCTGGATGAAAAGGAGTATCTCTTCGAAGGAATCATAAAAGGCGAAATAATCAAAGAAAAAAGAGGTGATTCCGGATTCGGATACGATCCGATATTCGTTCCTGAAGGATACGACCGGACCTTTGCCGAATTAGGTAATGAAATTAAAAATCAAATCAGTCATCGTGCTTTGGCTGTGAACAAACTATGTGAATTTCTTCGTTCGATCTGATTGATAAAACGAAATAAATAAAATGAATCCTTCGGCTGAATATAATTTCAAACCGAAGGATTTTTTTATACTTACCGATGTCGGCAGACGGCACTTCCCCACCCGCTACTAATGTGACCAAGTATGACATCAAACATCAGGAGATAAATGGGTACATGCAAAATACATAACGAAGCTGAATAAAATTCATTTCAATACTTCATTCATCCTGAAACACTAAGCTTACATTACAAAAACATCCGGATGTTCTGCATTAGAACATCCGGATGTTTTATATCATAACATGGGGATCTTATTTAGCAAAACATCCCCATGTTGTTACTCTATACTCTTTACTTTATTCTTCCGGACTCTATCCTTTTTCTCTGGTCCTTTATCCAATTTATACCTCTTTTTCCTAAAGAGTAACCGCTATTCAATGGATCTTTCCTGTTTAAACACTATACACTTATTATTAACAGGTATTTCAACCGATCTTGTTAATAACAAAAAATCGTATTATACCTTTATATATAAGTATAGTACGATTCTTTTATATGATAAATACATTCAATATTAACCGGAAAGTTAACTTATTATTCACAACCTGTTTATAAGCTTAACTTAGCTGAAATCTCCAGCATCCGTTTAATCGGCTTTACCGCCTCTCTGGCAACTTCCGGGTCAACAGTCACTTCTGGGAATTCGTATTTAAGGCAATTATAGAGCTTTTCCAGCGTGTTCAGCCGCATGAAGTTACATTCATTGCATCCACAGGTACTATCGTTAGGAGGAGCCGGAATGAATGTTTTTTGAGGGCACTTTTTCTGCATCTCGTGTAAGATACCTGCCTCCGTGGCCACAATGAACCGTTGCTTGTCACTGTTTACTGCATATTTTAATAAAGCCGCCGTAGAACCCACCATATCGGCCAACTTTAATACCACACTCTTACATTCGGGATGCGCCAATACTACCGCATCGGGATATTGTGCTTTCAGTTCTACAATCTTCTCCACCGAAAACTGTTCATGCACATGGCAAGCTCCGTCCCACAACAGCATTTCACGTCCTGTAATCGAATTGATATAATTCCCCAAGTTACGATCCGGGCCGAAAATAATCTTTTCATCCCTCGGGAAACTTTCAACGATCTGTTTTGCATTGGTCGAAGTCACTACTACATCTGTCACCGCTTTCACAGCTGCCGTTGTATTCACATACGAAATCACCGTATATCCCGGATGTGCTTTCACAAACTCAGCAAACTTGTCCGCCGGACAGCTGTCTGCCAACGAACATCCTGCATTCAAGTCGGGCACCAGTACCTTCTTGTCCGGACAAAGCACCTTTGCGGTTTCTCCCATGAAATGAACGCCACACATCACAAGAATATCCGCATCGGTTTTGGCTGCAATTTGAGCCAAAGCCAAACTGTCTCCAATATAGTCGGCAATATCTTGTATTTCGCCTTTCTGGTAATAGTGTCCCAAGATTACCGCATTCTTTTCTTTTTTCAGTTCATTGATGGCTGCTTTCAGATCAATGCTTTTGTCTACGGGTTCGTCAACGAATCCCTTATTCACCCATTCTTCTCGATTCATTATATTCTTATTTTTTCTCTTCTTTTAAAAAGAAATCCTTTGTTAGTGATTATAGCCTGTTAATAGTGTTAGCAAATAAACCGGCTTTTTCTTGCCGGATAAGTTATTAGTTACTTATCTAAGTTTATAATCAGTTTATGAACGTGTCTATTTATTGATAATAAGCTATATTGCTAACTTCATTAACACCTTGTTGATAAAGTGCAAAGTTAAAAACTTTATGGATATAAACAGGCTAATTAGTACTGAAAAATCTGTTGAAGTATGCTTGGAAAGTTGAAGCTAACTTTTTTGTATTGTTCATATCCTGTTGCTCTTATACCTTCATTTGAATAATGCAAGAATTAGTTTTCAAAATATATGCTGATTCTTTTGACAGGTTTTAAACCGTTATCAACACCTATGTTAACAAGAAAAGAATTACTTTTGCAACATACTAACAGAAACGACATCATCATGCGAAAATTGAAAATAACCGAGCTGAACCGGATAAGTATAGAAGAGTTTAAAGAAGCTGATAAATTGCCTTTAGTTGTAGTGTTGGACGATATACGGAGTTTGCATAATATCGGTTCTGTGTTTCGTACGGCAGATGCTTTCCGGATTGAATGTATTTATCTGTGTGGAATTACGGCTACTCCTCCCCATCCCGAGATGCATAAGACAGCTTTGGGCGCCGAGTTTACAGTGGATTGGAAGTATGTTAATAACGCAGTTGAAACGGTTGATAACCTCCGGAGTGAAGGATATGTGGTATACTCTGTCGAACAGGCGGAAGGGAGTATCATGTTGGATGAGTTAACACTGGACCGTTCGAAGAAATATGCTGTAGTTATGGGAAATGAAGTAAAAGGAGTGCAGCAGGAGGTTATTGACCATTCGGATGGCTGTATTGAGATTCCCCAATATGGCACAAAACATTCATTGAATGTATCGGTAACAGCAGGAATTGTGATTTGGGATTTATTTAAAAAGTTGAAGTAGACTATTGATGACCTGTTAATAAGAAAGGTGTGTCGAAACTTGTATTCACCGCAGAGTATCATGGATAACTATCATTAGTTAACAATCAATTAAGTTCAGTCTATGTTCTGTGGTGAATTAGGATATATTCTTTTGAGTTGTAAGAATCTACACTGTTTACAATTGTCCGCTTTCTACCAACAGTATCACTCGTTCGGTTAACTTATCTTCTCCTTCGGGGTCATATTGTTTTTTCAAACTGGCTCCGAAAAGAGCGGCAAATGTCTGATAGAATCCTGCTTTAAAAGGTCCCATAAATGCTTTTACCAGTTCATAAGAACTTTGATGGCTTTGCCGGTCTATCAGCTTTATCAACAGTTTGCCTTGTGCAAAAGAGAGCTTTTTCATTCGTGGAGTATATTGCTCCTTCAGTCCTTTTTCTACCCGTTTGATATGACGTTGGCGGGCTTTTTCGTTGGGCAGGGTCTGTAAGTATTCGTAAGTTTCAATGATGGTGCGGTTAATTTCTCTGGCAATGGGATACACTTTCTTCACGTTTCTCACCAATTTATAATATTCCATCTGCTCTTTTCTGTTTCTGAATTTTAAAGGCTTGAATATATGAATGGTCGGAATCTGGAAAGCCGGGATTGTATCACCATTATACACACACATAGGTACCAGGTATCCACCGAGATTTGTTTTTTCCTGTGCCAGTGATTCGGAAGAAAACAATACGACGATAGATAACACCAAAAGTCCTATGGTAAGCCTCATATTCATTTTGCAAAAATAAAGGATTAAATTTATATTAATGATTTTCCTTGCAGCATTAACCTATTTAAATTATCTTCGACAATTCGTTTGCTATTTAAAACACAATAATCACACTCGATATGAACGAAAGCATATCTATATTGGGTATATTCCTACTTGTTAATATAATGTTGATAACTTCTACTTGCCATGCTCAGAATCGTTCGGATTATCCTTGGGAAGAGGTGATGGAAAACTTGTCTATATCCGATGAAGAAGGAGATACACGTAATTGGGAGAATGAATTGGAGGAATTAACCGATCTTGTTAACAACCCTGTTAATATAAACTCTGCCACCAAAGAGCAGCTACAGCGGTTTCCTTTTCTTAATGATGTTCAGATTGAGAATTTACTTGCGTACATTTATATTCACGGATCGATGCAGACTGTCTATGAACTTCAGTTAGTGGAGGAGTTGGATCGGCAGACTATTCAATATCTGCTTCCTTTTGTCTGTGTAGAGCCTGTTGATAAGAAAGAGTCTGTTACGTTAAAGCAGATTTTAAAATATGGAAAACATGAAGTGGTGACTCGTATGGATGTGCCTTTGTATAGGCGTAAGGGATACGAGAAAAATTACCTGGGTCCTGCTGTTTATAACTCGGTGAAATACGGATTTCATTATCGGGAAAAAGTTTATGCAGGCATAGTTGCCGAGAAAGATAGCGGCGAACCTTTCGGAGCTTTACATAATAAGCAGGGATACGATTATTACTCTTTCTATCTACTCCTTCATGATATAGGAATACTGAAAACGGGAATTGTAGGAAACTATCGGTTGAATTTCGGTCAGGGACTGGTACTCGGACAAGGTTCTATGTTTGGAAAAACAGCTTATTCTTCGTCTTTCACTTTCAGAAATACAGGGATACGCAGACATGCTTCTACCGATGAATATAATTATTTCCGTGGGAGTGCCATAGCTTTAAAATGGAAACAATGGACACTTTCCGTATTTTATTCACATCGTTCGTTGGATGGAGTGATAAAAGACGGTGAAATTACCTCGATTTATAAAACAGGTTTACACCGAAGCAAAAAGGAAGCTGATAAAATGAATCAATTGGTTATGCAGATGGGCGGAGGAAATATCAGCTATACCGGGAATAGTTATCAACTGGGTATAACCGGTGTTTACTACTGTTTTAACAGGTCTTATGAACCGGAACTTAAAGACTATTCAAAATACAATCTGCATGGTCGTTCTTTTTATAATCTGGGTATGGATTATAAATATCGTTTTCATCGTTTTTCTATACAAGGAGAAGCAGCTTTGGGGATCAGTGGCATGGCTTTTATGAATCAGGTACTTTATTCTCCTTTACAAGATATACGGTTGATGTTGGTTCATCGTTATTATTCCCATGATTATTGGGCTATGTTTGCTCATTCATTTAGTGAAGGAAGTAGTGTTCAGAATGAAAACGGATGGTATTTAGCTGCTTCTGTAAATCCTTTCAATCGCTGGACGTTTTTCATTTCCGCCGATCTGTTTTCTTTTCCTTGGTGGAGGTACCGGATAAGTAAGGCTTCGAAAGGAGTGGATCTGTTCTTTCAGGCAGATTACGTTCCGTCAAAAACGGTTGATATGTATGTGAATTACCGTTATAAACAGAAAGAGCGTGATGTGACCGGTACGAAGGGAAAAGTGATTCTGCCTACCTATCATCACCGGTTGCGTTATCGTTTGAACTATTTACCCTGTTCTTCGTTATCTTTCCGGACAACTGTAGATTATAACCATTTTCATTCATCCGGGAAAACGGCGGGGAAAGGTTATCAACTGACGCAAAAGGCCGGATGGAAACTTTCCCGGTTGCCTCTGACAACAGAATTGCAAGGTAGTTATTTCCATACAGACGATTATGATTCACGTATTTATATCTACGAGAAAGGGTTGCTGTATTCTTTTTATACTCCATCTTTTCAGGGAGAAGGTATTCGACTGGCTATTCATTTTCGCTATGATATGAACAAGCATTGGACAGCAATTGCCAAGCTCGGACAAACTACGTATTTTGATCGTGATGAAATAGGTTCCGGCAACGACCTGATCAGGGGAAATAAAAAAACGGATATACAAATGCAGCTGCGTCTAAAGTTTTAGTAATTTTGTAGAAATTCAAAACAGTTTCTAAGATTGAACGATTAAACAGAATTAAGTATGACTATTATTTTTCCTTCTCCCATATTCGGACCGGTTCATTCACGCCGGTTAGGGGTCTCACTTGGAATAAATTTACTTCCTTCCGACGGAAAAGTATGTTCTTTCGATTGCATTTATTGTGAATGTGGTTACAATGGCGAACATCGTCCTAAATCTTCATTACCGACCCGCGAAGAAGTCCGTATGGCTCTGGAAGATAAATTGAAAGAGATGAAAAGTAACGGACCTGCTCCCGATGTACTGACTTTCGCCGGAAACGGTGAGCCGACTGCTCATCCTCACTTTCCGGAGATTATCAAGGATACACTTGCTTTGCGTGATGCTTACTTTCCGGATGCAAAGGTGAGTGTGCTCAGTAATGCTACTTTTATCAACCGTCCGGCTGTATTCGATGCATTGAATAGGGTGGATAATAATATTTTGAAGTTGGACACGGTGGATGAAGAGTATATCCGGACTGTAGATCGTCCGAACGGACGATACGATCTGAATGGAACAGTCGGACTTTTAAAAGCTTTTAAAGGCAATTGTATCGTGCAGACTATGTTTATGAAAGGAAAATATAAGGGGAAAGATGTGGATAATACTTCTGACAAGTATGTACTTCCCTGGCTGAAAGTCGTGAAGGATATCGCCCCGAGACAGGTGATGATTTATACGATCGATCGGGAAACTCCCGATCAGGACTTGCAAAAAGCTACTCATGAAGAGTTGGATCGTATTGTGACCCTTCTCACGAAAGAGGGGCTTTCGGCATCTGCTTCTTATTGAGAATTATTCTTAATATGTCATTTATAAACAGATTTTAATAGGATGAAATCAATTGATATCAACGAACTTACTGATAATTTCTTTGAGTCCATCAGTAAAGAATGGATGCTGGTAACTGCCGGTAATAAAGATGCGTTTAATACCATGACCGCCAATTGGGGAGGTATTGGTTTTTTGTGGAATAAACCAGTGGTTTATGTTTTTATTCGTCCGGAAAGATATACGTTCGATTTTATACAAAATAACGATTATTTTACTCTTTCTTTTTTAGGACAGGAGAATAAGGCCATACATAAAATATGCGGTTCTAAGTCGGGACGTGAAGTAGATAAGATAAAAGAAACCGGATTAAAGCCAATTATTACGGATAAAGGTAATATTCTGTTTGAACAGGGAAGACTTAATATGGAATGTCGGAAAATGTACACAGATGTGCTGAAGAAAGAAAATTTTCTGGATCCGTCTGTCTATGAACAGTGGTATACTACCCATGGAGGTCTGCATCATGTCTATGTGGCAGAGATTACAGGAGTGTGGATAAAAGAGTAAATTTTAAATCATTTGAACCTATGAAAAACAATTATCTGATATGTTCCCTGCTGTTTACCACGGGTATGCAGAATGCTTGGGGAGCCCAAGCGACAAACCATAAAACAAATCCGGATAAAACGAAACCCAATATTATTCTGATTTTGTGTGATGATATGGGATTTTCTGATTTATCGTGTTATGGGGGAGAAGTGCATACGCCCAATATTGATTTCTTGGTGGAAAACGGAATACGTTTCAGCCAGTTTAAGAACACAGGGCGCAGTTGTCCCAGCAGAGCTGCTTTGTTGACAGGCAGATACCAACATGAAGTAGGTATGGGTTGGATGACTGCTGTAGATGAACATCGTCCCGGATATAGAGGTCAAATATCAGAGCAATATCCTACTATCGCAGAAGTGTTTCGGGAAAACGGATATCATACTTATATGAGTGGTAAATGGCATGTTACCGTTGACGGTGCATTCTCCAAGCCGAATGGAAGCTATCCGGTTGAGCGGGGATTCGAAAAATACTATGGTTGTCTTTCTGGAGGTGGAAGTTATTATACTCCGAAACCCGTATATTCCGGGTTACAGCATATTGCAGAGTTTCCAGAAGACTATTATTATACCACAGCCATTACCGACTCTGCCGTTAGTTTTATCCGTCAGCATCCGGTTGATGAGCCTATGTTTATGTATTTGGCCCACTATGCCCCTCATTTACCTTTGCAGGCTCCTAAAGAAAGAGTGGACGCTTGCCGTGAAAGATATAAAGTGGGATATGATGTGTTGCGTAAACAGCGTTTCGAGCGCATCCGGAAAAATGGTTTAACGGATTCCGAAAAACAGCTGCCGGTATTTGAGAGGGAATTCAGAGGAAAACGGCCGGCCTGGGATAGTCTTACTCCGCAGCAACAGGAACGTTGGATTACGGAGATGGCTACTTATGCCGCTATGATTGAAATTATGGATGATGGTATTGGAGAAGTAATAAAGACCACTAAAGAAAAAGGTATATTTGATAATACCGTATTTTTATTCTTAAGTGATAATGGAGCCACCAATGAAGGTGATCTGATCACACAGCTGCGGGCTGATTTGAGCAATACTCCTTTCCGCAGTTACAAACAATGGTGTTTTCAGGGAGGTACCAGTTCACCTTTGATTGTAATGTATGGAGGCGGGCAACCTGATGGGAAGAAAGGAGTGGTTTGTCATGAATTCACTCACATTATCGATCTTTTTCCCACTTGTCTGGATATAGCTTCTGTGAAATATCCCCGGGAGTTTAGGAATCATTCGATTAATGCTCCGGAAGGTAGAACCATTTTTCCGGCATTAAAAGGAAAGAAGCTACCGAAAAGAGATTTGTTTTTCGAACATCAGACATCTTGTGGAATCATATCCGGGGACTGGAAGTTAGTCAGGGCCAATGGTAAGCAACCCTGGGAGTTGTTCCATTTATTGCAGGATCCGTTTGAGCAAAACGATTTGTCTGCCAATTATCCGGAAAAAGTAAAAACACTGGAGAAAAAATGGGATGAATGGGCAGAGAAGCAACACGTATTTCCATTTGAATACAGGCCATGGACAGAACGTATCAATTATTATAAATCGCTGTATCCCGATCAGTCCGGGAAAGATTAAATACTTGAGTAAAGTAAGTAAGAGGAGTTGTATCAAAACTCTTTCACCATAGATTACACAGATTATCATAGACTAAGAATATTACTTTAGATTTACTCTAAAGTTACTCTGTGTCCTCTGTGGTGAGTTTCGATACATCCTCTTATATTTTCTTATCCGGAAAAGTACCTTTCCTTTATTGAAGGAAGGAAGTTAAACCAGATTTTTTCTTTTCAAATACATCCAATATCCTGTGATAGGTAATGAAGTTCCTATCAAAGCAGCAATAAAGGTGATGATTTTTGAAAACATTCCTGCATAGGTTCCGAAATGTAAGGCACGTACTACTTTCCAGACGGGAGCCCCCCGTTTTACTTCCACATCAAAGATAAAACTTACTACATCTCTGTACCATTGAAAGGACCACATTAATCCGGTCAGTGCACATACCAGCAAGATAAGTGCTCCATAGAATCCCAGTACGGAGTGTAGATCGAACATGAATCTCCGTTTTCCTCTTTGGTGTTCTATTGTCAGCCGGCTTTTTTCCCATTTGCGTGGCCAGTAAACTGTAAGCCCGCTGATCAATATAAAGATGAAAAAAAGAGTGGAGATGCCTACTATCATTTTGCCTGTCGTTCGGGTATCATCCATAAGCCACCGATGCAGCTTCATCACTATCATTAACGGACTTTCGCGGATAGATTCATATCCCATCATTGCCAGGAGTTCCTCTTTGAATACGAGGATGGCACCTGTAAAGCAAATAATACTGATCAGAATCCCTGCCGGAAGGGAGAGCCAAAGATGAATATAACGGCAATATCTTTTTATCTTCATTTAAAAACGGTAAGAGATTATTGCTGAGAAATTACGTGGATCGATCTGGTTGATGTATCCTCCACGATAGTAAGAATTATATCCTAATGCGTCGAACAAATTGTTCAGGTATACACGGGCAGTAAACTTGTGGATACTATAGGCCAACTGGGCGTTTATTGTAGTATAACCGGGCATGTCAAAAGGCTTTTCGTTGGTCATGGAACCGTGTCCGTCCGGTTTGATTGCAAAATCATTCACAGGACGTTTACCTACGAAATAGACTCCTATACCGGCTGATAGTCTTTTTAATACTCCTTTGTCGAATCGGTATTGAATCCATCCGTTAGCAGTATGTTTAGGGGTATTCATCGGGGCTGAACCATTTTTAAAGGCCGGGCTGTTTTCGTATTTTGCATCCAGATAAGCGTAACCCATCATTACTTGGAGGTTTTCGAGTATACTTCCGCTTAATTCGGTCTCGATACCTTTTCTTTTCAGACTTCCCGCTTTATCAAAATAACCGGTAGGTTGAGTAGTTCCCGGATGATAAGTACTATAAGAGAGGTTTTTAGTAAGGATATCGAAATATGTCAGATTAAAGCGCAGGCGGTTATTCAGCCAATCGGACTTGATGCCTACCTCAAATTGGCGGGTATTCGACGGACCTATTTCGTCTCCGTTCTCCATTCGTCTGGCTGCATGGAGGAGGCTGGTAGTGGTTGTATATGAACCGAACAGATTAATGTTCTTTATAGGAGTCAGCATGATGCCCAACATCGGATTCCAGGCATCTCCGGTAGTGGGACCTGCACTTGTATCGTCCTGACTGCTGATATAACTGTACCTCAGTCCCAGGATAGCCTTTATATACTTATTAAAAGTCATTACCTCCTGTGCCATTATTCCATAACTTGAAGAATTGGATTTTACCGGGGTCTCGGGAACAAATTTAACCGCGACAGGTAGCACATTCGAGATGCTCGGGGCCAGTACATTGATAGTGTCTATATTGACAGGGGTATAATTGGTGATCGACAGATCGGTGTTTTTGTAGTCGAATCCCAGTTGGAATGTATGTTTAACAGGACCGGTGAAAATGTCTCTGCCGATAAAGTCAAGCTGGAAAGTTGAGTTGCGGTCATCGCGTAATGAACGTGAAATTGTTCTTCTACGCATGTTATATTCTTTATTGACCACGGTTTTTACGGAAGTACTTGTATTATCCACTTTATATGAAGAGCCGAAGTATGCTGCCCGCACACTGATATTATCTGTCAACTGGCGGGTGATGCGTGCGGCATAAGTCAGCGTCTTGTTGTTTACATTATCGTTTTTGAATCCCAGGAATTTGTTGTGTGGCATGTCGTAGAGATTCTCTTCCGTATCTTTCGATAAATTGACTGAACTGGTATAAGGAGTACGGTTATCATTCAGGTAATCCATTTCTACGGTAACGCTTGTTTTGTCATCCGGACGCCATTCTAATGAAGGGTTGATGTATACTCGATTGGAATGGATGACCGGGCGATAATTATCCGAACGTTCGAAGGCACCGTTCATACGGAAAGCAATCGTCTGATTTTTATCCAGAACGGACTGTACGTCGAATGTGGGGCGGAACAATCCCCAGCTGCCTGCCCGTAAAGATACTTCTCCTTCATTGGTGAACTTGGGTGTTTTGGTTACTACGTTGATTACTCCGCCTGCACTTCCGAGGTCGTTTCCGATACCTTGTGTGACGGCTGCGGAACCTTTGATGACCTGTATGCTTTCTACTCCCTGCATTTCGGATAAAGCAGAGCCGGTACGGAAATCGGAATCTATCCGGACTCCATTCTTTAGAATAGGTACTCCCCGGTATCCGCGGATGGACATACTTTCTCTTACTCCGCCATACGATCCGAAAAGAGTAACTCCAGGTACATTTTTTGTAACATCGATTACGGTGAGTGCTCCCTGTTCGGCAATCGATTTTTCTGAGATTACAGAAATACTCTGTATCTGTTCACTGGGGCGTAATGGCATGCGGGTGATGGCATCCAGTTTTTTCGGTTGTTTATATCGTTCTCCGAATACTTCTACAGTCGATAGCAAATTCTCATCCGGTAAAAGTGTAAAAGAGAGCTGTGCTGCACTTTTTGAGGTGAGATCGACTGTACGGGTTTGAGTGGCATACCCCACAAAGCTGATATTTATCTTGTAAATTTTGCGTGCCAGATTACGCAGAATAAAGCGCCCTTCACTATTGGTTGTTGTTCCGATGGTAGTTCCTTCTATTTGGACAGTGGCCGAAGCCAATGGCGTATCAGTTTCGTCATAGACTACTCCACGGATGGTAGGGACTCTATCGACTGACTCTGGTTCTGTGGCAAAAAGTAACGATGGGAATATTAGTAAAACTAATAAAATCAGGGTACTATAAATTTGCTTCATACATTCAACAGCATTAAATTAATATTAAAATTTAGTGAGCCGCAAAGGTACGTGTACATAAAAGTGTGTACAATACCTATAAAAAGGTATAATACAATGCAGAATCCATAGAATTGGTGATTTAAAAATAAAGAAAGCGGATGAAAGTGATCATTTAGTCACTTCCATCCGCCTGTTGTGTGCAGATAGTATCAGATTATTAATTCATAATTTCTTTGGCTCTGTCCAACGCTACATTTATGTTCGGACAGATATTTTGTTTTCCCAGTAATTCATAGAAACTGGATTTCTCAAGTGTATTGTGTACTTTCTCGTTTACTCCCGAAAGTACGATAGTGATCTTTTCTTTTTGGGACATTTTACAAAGGCTGGTCAGGTTATGAATACCGGTTGAATCGATAAATGGAACTTTACGCATACGTATGATACGTACTTTGGGGCGGTCGCCCAACTGTGCCATTGTTTCTTCAAATTTGGTTGCAATGCCGAAAAAGTACGGACCATTAATTTCATATACCTCCACTCCGGTAGGTATTATCAGGTGTTCTTCGCGCACGGCGATGTCCAGTTCGTCATTCGGGTCAATTTCATCTTTAATAACAGAAATTTCGGTCGTTTCCATTACACGGCGCATGAACAGGATGCAGGCAATCACCAGGCCTACTTCGATGGCGATAGTCAGGTCGAAGATGATGGTGAGGAAAAAAGTGATAAGCAGTACTGTTACATCCGATTTGGGATTTTTCAGTAATGCCTTGAAAGTGCGCCATTCGCTCATGTTATAAGATACGATAACCAATACTCCTGCCAGACATGCCATTGGGATGTACTGTGCCAAAGGCATCAGGAAAAGGAGGATCAGCAATAAAACTACAGCATGGATTATACCGGCCACCGGTGTTTTACCGCCATTATTGATGTTTGTCATTGTACGGGCGATGGCTCCGGTAGCAGGAATACCGCCAAATAACGGTGTAATAAGGTTGGCTGTTCCCTGGGCAATCAGTTCGGTGTTCGAATCGTGCTTATCGCCCGTTACACCATCGGCTACGGTTGCTGACAATAACGATTCGATTGCTCCCAAAACGGCAATGGTAATAGCTACCGGGAACAAGTCCTTGATGGCCTCCCAATTGAGTGCAGGCATGGTTGCGTCAGGTAATTCGGATTTGATTGTAAAACGGTCGCCAATGGTATCGATGGTGTCAATACCGGCGTATGTTTTCAATAAATATACTACTATTGTTACTACAATGATGGCAATAAGGGAACCCGGAATTTTCTTTGAGAACCGGGGGGTAATGGCAATAATTATGATACTGGCAATACTCACAATAGTGTTCCACCAATTGATTGTATCGAAATGGCGGAAATAAATCATCCATTTCCCGATAAAATCTCCCGGTACTTTCTCTCCACCGAAGTTCAGTCCGAATATGTCGGCAATCTGGGTCGTAAAAATAGTAACGGCTATACCGCTGGTAAAACCTACAATGATCGGATAAGGAATAAATTTAATGATTGCTCCCAGTTTAAAAACTCCCAATAAAATCAGGAGTATGCCGGCCATTAGTGTAGCTACAATCAATCCTGCTTCTCCGTATTGCTGGATGATACCATAAATGATAACAATGAATGCTCCGGTAGGTCCTCCGATCTGTACTTTGCTTCCTCCGAGCAAAGAGATGATGAATCCTGCAATGATGGCTGTAATAATTCCTTTTTCGGGCGATACACCTGATGCGATACCGAATGCGATAGCCAGAGGCAGGGCTACAATGCCTACAATAATACCTGCCATCAGATCTGACATAAACGTTTCCTTAGAGTAGTTTTTCAAGGTCGAGAATAACCTTGGTTTGAAATCCAACACTTTCATTTCCTTCTTTTACTTATATATAATGTGATAAATGTCGCTATAATTTTCGTTTTGCAAAGTCGAGGTTGCAAAATTACATAAAATAAATGGCAATATGATGTTTTTGAACACCTTATTTATTTTTGATCAGTTTTATCTATGCTTTTATAGATATTATTAATGAATATAATTCCGGCTTTTGTGAACTAATTCCTTATATTTGCGTTATTAATAAAAGCAAGTAACCGACAAACGTAATTACCAATCTAAAATATATCAGATTATGACTAAAAGTATTAAAGGCACTCAGACAGAAAAGAATTTGCTGACATCATTTGCAGGTGAATCACAGGCAAGAATGCGTTACACTTATTTCGCAAGTGTGGCTAAAAAAGAAGGTTACGAACAGATTGCAGCTATCTTTACAGAGACTGCCGATCAGGAAAAAGAGCATGCAAAACGTATGTTTAAGTTCCTTGAAGGAGGTATGGTTGAAATCACTGCAAGCTACCCTGCAGGTGTTATCGGTAATACTCTTCAGAATTTGCAGGCTGCAGCAGCAGGCGAACACGAAGAATGGTCTTTGGATTATCCGCATTTTGCAGATGTTGCAGAACAGGAAGGTTTCCCAATGATTGCTGCCATGTATCGTAATATCTCTATTGCAGAAAAAGGGCATGAAGAAAGATACCTTGCTTTCGTAAAAAATATAGAAGTTGCATCTGTGTTTGCTAAAGAAGGCGAAGTCGTATGGCAGTGTCGTAACTGTGGTTATATTGAAGTGGGTAAAGAAGCTCCTGAGGTATGTCCTGCATGTCTGCATCCACAAGCATATTTCGAAATCAAGAAAGAAAATTATTAATAGAATCAGACTGTATTTTGCAGAAAGGTGGAGCTATATTCTCAAATAGCTCCACCTTTTCTTTTATCTCCTTGCTGGATTATTTTTTCTATTTACCGGCATGTGGATAATCAATTGTATAGTGAAGACCACGGCTCTCTTTACGCTCCATAGCCATGCGCATTATCAGGTAACCCACATTAATCATATTACGCAGTTCACATATTTCTTTAGATGCCACGCTTCGTTTGAACAGGCTTTCAGTCTCTTCGTATAAGATATCCAGACGATCCCAAGCACGTTTCAACCGGAGATCGCTACGGACGATACCTACATACGTACTCATGATTTGATTCACTTCTTTCATGCTTTGGGTAATAAGTACCATTTCTTCGGGTGAGCGGGTACCTTCATCATTCCACTCCGGAATTTCTTCGTTATAAGAATATTCGTCAATTACCGATAAGCAATGTCTGGCAGCGGCATCCGCATAAACCACTGCTTCTATCAATGAGTTTGAAGCCAACCGGTTGCCACCATGTAAACCTGTACACGAACATTCTCCGGCGGCATATAGCCGTTCAATAGAGGATTGACCATTCAGATCTACTTTAATACCTCCGCAAAGGTAATGAGCCGATGGTGCTACAGGGATATATTCTTTGGTAATGTCGATTCCCAGGCTAAGGCACTTCTCGTATATATTGGGGAAGTGTTTTTTAGTCTCTTCCGGATCTTTATGAGTTACGTCGAGGTAGACATGGTCGTCTCCACGATTTTTCATTTCATTATCGATAGCACGTGCTACGATATCACGCGGTGCCAAAGACAAACGGGGATCATATTTCTGCATGAACTCTTTCCCGTCCATGGTACGAAGTACACCGCCATATCCCCTCATTGCCTCGGTGATAAGGAAAGAAGGACGATCGCCCGGATGATAAAGCGCTGTCGGGTGGAATTGTACGAATTCCATATCTTTTACGGTTCCCTTTGCCCGGTATACCATGGCAATGCCATCTCCGGTTGCTACAAGCGGGTTGGTTGTAGTCTGGTAAACAGCTCCTACCCCGCCTGTTGCCATTAATGTCACTTTGGCCAGATAAGTATCCACTTTACCTGTTTTAGGATCGAGGATGTAGGCTCCATAACACTGGATATCCGGTGTTTGTCGAGTGACGGTTACTCCTAAATGGTGTTGGGTCAGGATTTCGATGGCAAAATGATTTTCGATTACCGTTATATTCGGATGTTGTTGTACCGCTTGAATCAGGCTGTCCTGAATTTCAGCGCCGGTATTATCTTTATGATGCAGGATACGAAACTCCGAATGGCCTCCTTCCCGGTGAAGATCGAACTCCCCTTTTTCATTTTTGTCGAAGTTTACCCCCCAACTGATCAACTCTTGTATTTGCGCAGGAGCTTCACGTACGACTTTTTCTACGGCGATACGATCGCTGATCCAGTCACCGGCAATCATTGTATCTTCAATATGTTTCTCAAAATTGTCGACCAGCAGATTGGTCACTGAGGCCACTCCTCCTTGGGCAAAATAAGTGTTTGCTTCTTCCAGCCCGCTTTTGCAAACAAGGGCTACTTTTCCTTTATGTGCCACTTTTAGGGCAAAACTCATTCCGGCGATACCAGAACCGATTACGAGGAAATCGAACTTTTTAACCATAAGTTTCAGTGTTTATCACCGCAAAGCTACGAAATAAGTTTTTTCGTTGTACTTTTCGTTGCCATTAATTCATAAATTTACTAACTTTCCGCCAAAAATCTGACAAAATGAACCGTATCTTTCATGCTCGCATTGTCTGGTATCAATATTTCCTGCTGGTTGTATTGGGCGTTAATGCTTTTGGTTTCTTATGGTGTAAGAATATTATATTGGCTACTCTGATGATGTTGTTCCTGATTGTTATTATCGAACAGATCATACATACTGTCTATACCGTTACTACAGACGGTGTTCTGATACTCAATTATGGTCGCTTTATCCGTAAGAAAACCATTCCTATTGCAGAAATTACTTCTATCCGTAAGATCCATTCCATGAAATTCGGAAGTTTCGCAGTAACGAATTACTTATTGATAGAATATGGAAAGGGAAAATATGCTTCTGTGCTTCCGGTGAAAGAAAAGGAATTTGTAGAACTGATTGAAAAAACAAGAAACTTAATTTAGTGAACTATGAGATACCAGGTTATTATTATCGGTGGAGGTCCTGCCGGCTATACGGCTGCCGAGGCTGCCGGAAAATCAGGACTGAGTGTGTTGGTTTTTGAGAAACAAAACTTAGGAGGCGTTTGCCTGAACGAAGGGTGTATACCCACAAAAACATTACTTTATTCGGCAAAAACCTATGATGGTGCTAAACATGCGTCAAAATATGCTGTGACGGTTCCGGAAGTCTCTTTTGATCTTCCTAAGACTATTGCTCGTAAATCGAAGGTGGTGCGTAAACTGGTTTTAGGGGTAAAATCGAAGTTAACGTCCAATAATGTTACTATTATAAGTGGAGAGGCAATCATTTTGGACAAGAATACAGTCCGTTGTGGTGAAGAAACTTATGAATGTGATAACTTAATTCTCTGTACAGGTTCCGAAACTTTTGTTCCTCCTATTTCCGGAATCGATAATGTAAACTATTGGACACATCGTGAAGCGTTAGACAATAAGGAATTGCCGGCTTCACTTGCCATTGTGGGCGGTGGAGTGATCGGTATGGAGTTTGCGTCCTTTTTCAATAGTCTGGGTGTGAAGGTGACCGTTATTGAGATGATGGATGAAATTCTGGGAGGCATGGATAAAGAGCTTTCTGCCTTGTTGCGTGCTGACTATGCAAAGCGGGGCATTCAGTTCCTGTTAAGTACCAAAGTCGTTTCATTGGCACAGACGGAAGAAGGTTCTGTGGTTTCTTATGAAAATGCTGGGGAGACAGGAAGTGTAATTGCCGAAAAGCTATTGATGAGTGTAGGGCGTCGTCCGGTGACAAAAGGCTTTGGACTCGAGAACCTTAACCTGCAACGGACAGAACGCGGAAATATTGTAGTAAACGGGCAAATGGAAAGTTCATTACCCGGAGTGTATGTCTGCGGTGATTTAACCGGGTTCTCCCTATTGGCACATACCGCTGTTCGTGAAGCGGAAGTAGCCGTACATGCAATTCTTGGAAAAGAAGATAAGATGAGTTATGCCGCTATCCCCGGAGTAGTTTATACTAATCCGGAAATAGCCGGTGTCGGCCAAACGGAAGAATCTCTGACAGCAAAAGGCATTGCTTACCGTGCCGTAAAGCTTCCGATGGCATATTCCGGACGTTTTGTTGCCGAGAATGAAGGAGTGAATGGAGTATGTAAGGTGTTGCTTGGCGAGGACGATACCATTCTGGGAGCACATGTTTTGGGTAATCCTGCTTCTGAAATTATCACGTTGGCAGGGATGGCTGTAGAAATGAAGCTGAAGGCAGCCGAGTGGAAGAAGATTGTTTTTCCACATCCTACGGTTGCCGAAATTTTCCGTGAAGCATTGTAAGAGTCGCAAATTGCAGGTTACGGGTTATAAGTGTCATGCAGATAAGCAAGCAGTTGCCCGTAATCCGTAACTTGCATTTTGTCACTCGTAGCTTATAAGCATTATGAAGAAACTGAACTTATTTATTTTATTCTCTTTTTATTTTTCGATTATCACCTGGGGGCAGGCCAACTTTGCAGCGATTGATTCACTTGTTAAAAAGGAGTTGCCTCAAGGTTCCGAGGTTGGTATTTCCGTGTATGATCTGACTGCCCGGAAGACACTCTACACCTATCGCGATACCAAACTTTCGCGTCCGGCATCTACCATGAAACTTTTAACTACCATTACTGCACTTGCCCGGCCGGATGCAGATGAACCTTTTTGTACTGAGGTGTGGTATAAAGGTACAATAGAGCATGATACACTTTGCGGAGATATCTATGTGATTGGCGGGTTCGATCCGGAGTTTGATGATGAAGGAATGAATGCATTGGTAGAGGAAGTGATTACTTTCCCTTTCTCAGTGCTGAAAGGAAATATTTACGGAGATATATCGATGAAGGATTCTCTCTATTGGGGAAGCGGTTGGGCATGGGATGATACCCCCTATTCTTTTCAGCCCTATTTATCACCATTAATGTATCATAAAGGCATCGTAAAAGTGACAGCTGTTCCGGGGACAATACAAGGTGATTCGGCACGTTTAAGCTTTGAGCCGTCATCGTCTTATTATACTGTGACCAATGAAACTAAAACACGTACATCTTCTGCCGGTAAATTCTCTGTGTCAAGAGGTTGGCTGGAAAATAAAAATAATCTTATTGTCAGTGGAAATGTTGAGAATAGAAAAACAGGTGATATAAATGTGTATTCTTCGCAGGATTTTTTCATGCATACTTTTGTCGAACGTTTACGTAATAAAGGTATTGAGATTTCAGATCATTATGCTTTCGACAGCTTTCGTTCCGACAGTCTTTCTACTTGTATGGCACGTTGGGAGTGTCCGGTTCAGGATGTGATAGCCCAGATTATGAAAGAGAGTGATAATTTGAATGCGGAAGCACTACTTTGTCGTTTAGGTGCTCAGGCCACAGGTAAGAAGCAGGTTTCGGCTAAAGACGGAATTGAGGAAATTCATCGATTGATTCAGGATTTGGGACATGATCCGGATAACTATAAGATAGCTGATGGTTGTGGATTGTCCAATTACGACTACCTCTCTCCCGCCCTGCTGGTTGATTTTTTGAAGTTTGCTTACTCGCGGACAGATATTTTCCGGAAATTATATAAGGCTCTTCCGGTTGCAGGCATCGATGGAACACTAAAAAATCGTATGAAACAAGGGGCGGCGTTTAAGAATGTACATGCCAAGACCGGTTCTTATACTGCTATTAATACATTAGCCGGCTATCTTAAGATGGCCAATGGACACCTGGTGGCATTTGCCATAATGAACCAGAATGTACTTTCAGCCGCCAAAGCAAGGCATTTTCAAAATAAGGTATGCGAGATACTGGCAAACCATAAATGACGAACGATGAACCGACTGTGATTTCCGCAGTCGGTTCATCGTTCCCCGTTTATCGTTCATATTCTGCCCAGTTCACATTTTTCATGTTTCCGCTTTTAGCCAGTTCGGCGTGCATTCCCAAAGCGGCTTGAATGGCATGAGGAGTCTGTGACCTATTACCTGCCAGCTTCAGGTAATCCCATAGAATCTGTTTGTAATCCGGGTGTGCGCAATTCTCAATGATTGCTTGCGCTCTTTCTTTCGGGCTCTTACCGCGTAAATCGGCTACTCCTTGTTCGGTAATAATAATGTTGACGGAGTGCTCGCTATGATCCATATGAGAAACCATCGGAACGATAGAGCTGATCTTACCTTCCTTGGCCACTGACGGACAGGTAAAGATGGAGATATAAGCATTGCGTGTAAAGTCTCCCGAACCGCCGATACCGTTCATCATCTTGGTTCCGCCGATGTGGGTAGAGTTTACATTGCCATAGATATCCGCTTCGATGGCTGTATTGATAGAGATGATGCCTAAACGTCGAACTACTTCGGGGCTGTTAGAGATCTCTGACGGGCGGAGAATCAGCTTGTCACGGAAAAAGTCCATATCGTCATAAATGCCCTGCAGGCAATCGTTGGTTACGGTCAATGAACAGGCACTACCGAACTTTACACGTCCTTCGCGAATCAAACCGATCACAGAGTTTTGGATAACTTCTGTATACATTTCGAAAGCAGGGATTGTTTTGTCACGTCCCAATGCACCCAAAACAGCATTTGCAATGTTGCCTACTCCCGATTGTAACGGAAGGAAGGTAGAAGGAATAATGCCGCGCTTCATATCGGCAGCCAGGAAGTCGGCTACGTTCTGACCGATTTTATCGGTAATAGGATCGGCATCTGCAAACGAGCGAGCTTCATCGGGCCAGTTTGTTTCTACTATACCTACGATCTTTTTCGGGTCGACCTGTATATAGGGTTGTCCGATGCGGTCACTCGGTTTATAGATCGGAATTTCACGGCGATAAGGCGGATCGAGCGGTTCGTATACGTCATGCATTCCCATCATGTTTTTGCTGTGTGCACTGTTCAGCTCGACAATGATCTGATCGGCCAGACGACAGACAGTCGGAGCAATTCCGCCGGCAGCCGTCAGGTAAATTTTTCCATCCGGAGTTACTTCGCAGGCTTCGATAATGGCTACATTCACTTTTCCCATGAATCCATAGCGTACCTCTTGTGCCATTTGTGAAAGGTGAATGTCATTATAGGCAATCTCACCGTTGTTCACAGCTTTGCGGAAATCGGGGTTGGTGGTGTAAGGGGCACGATAGCGGATGGCTTTTACACGTGATAATATACCGTCACATGAATCGCCGGTAGAGGCTCCGGTAAAGATGCCGATTTGGAAAGGATTCCCTTTTGCGTGTTCCGCTTCCGCTATTTTTGCTATTTCGGAAGTAACCGCTTTGGCCGTTCCTGCGGGTGTGAAACCGCTGAGGCCGATGTTGTAGCCATGTTTGACAAGGCTGGCAGCTTCTGCTGCAGAAATGGATTTGAATGCCATAATTATAGTATTATTTTCGTGTTAGGAATAATTATTTCAATATTTTCTATTTAAGATCTCGGACCAGATAATGGCTTTTCGGGTGTCTTCGGCCGAATGAATGGTAAATTCCGGGTCGTTGGTCGGAGTCGTTTCTGTCTTTTGAGAAACTTTTCTATTGTTTTTTACTTCCACTTTCTGAGAAGTGGGTTGGGGATGTAATGGTTGGTATTTTCGCGTGACTTTCAGAACTTCCGGTTCTTCAGTATCCGGAATGGGTATGAAAGGCTTTTGGGCAGATCTTTCTGTTTTGTTCTTTTTGATCTGTCTGATAAGAGGTAATGCGAAAGCAGCCATAATGACGAGGACTTTTACAATATCATCCATAGTACTTTTATTTTCTACAGTCCGCCAAAGTTATACATTTAATCTGATTGATACCAATATTTTGGCATGAAAAAAGGGCAGCTTCACAGCTCCCCTTAATTTTTTTAACCTAAACCTTAACTATGAAAAAATCTAATGTTTCTTTCATTGCACAAATGTGTGAAATAAAATTAATAGTGCCAAATCCTTACGCCAAAAATGTTTGTTCTATTAACATAAATTATTCTTTTGACTCTAAATTGATAAGCTAAGGTGTTATTTTAGTTTCATTTTACAACTTTTTGAGGATGAAGCAGTATCTTTGCGGGCACAAATTTAAATTCTGAATTTATGAACGAATTGACGGGAGCGGACTTTAAATCCGCAACTGCTGATGACAACAAGAAGTTGTTTATCGAGACTTATGGCTGCCAAATGAATGTGGCAGATAGTGAAGTAATCGCCTCTGTGATGCAAATGGCGGGTTATTCGGTTGCCGAAACGCTGGAAGAGGCTGATGCGGTGTTTATGAATACCTGCTCTATCCGTGACAATGCCGAACAGAAGATTCTGAATCGCCTGGAGTTCTTCCATTCAATGAAGAAAAAGAAGAAGCATCTGATTGTAGGCGTATTGGGCTGTATGGCCGAGCGGGTAAAAGATGATCTGATAGAACATCATCATGTGGATCTTGTAGTAGGACCGGATGCTTATCTGACTCTTCCGGAACTGATCGCTTCGGTCGAGGCGGGTGAGAAGGCAATGAATGTAGAACTTTCGACTACTGAAACCTACCGGGATGTGATTCCTTCGCGTATCTGTGGTAACCATATCTCCGGATTTGTATCAATCATGCGCGGATGCAATAACTTTTGTACCTATTGTATTGTGCCTTATACCCGTGGACGTGAACGTAGCCGGGATGTGGAGAGTATATTGAATGAAGTGGCCGATTTGGTATCAAAAGGTTACAAAGAGATCACTCTGCTGGGGCAGAATGTAAACTCTTATCGTTTCGAGAAGGAGGGGGGAGAAGTAGTTACTTTCCCAATGTTACTTCGCCTGGTGGCTGAGGCTGCACCGGGAATACGTGTCCGTTTCACCACTTCGCACCCCAAAGATATGAGTGATGAAACCTTGGAGGTGATTGCACAGGTTCCTAACGTATGCAAACACATTCACCTTCCCGTACAAAGCGGAAGTTCGCGTATCCTGAAATTGATGAATCGCAAATATACGCGGGAATGGTATCTGGACCGGGTGGCGGCTATCAAACGTATTGTACCCGATTGCGGACTTACTACCGATATATTTTCCGGTTTCCATTCCGAAACAGAAGAAGACCATCAGGAATCACTTTCGCTGATGGAAGTTTGCGGTTATGATGCAGCATTTATGTTTAAATATTCGGAGCGTCCCGGCACTTATGCTTCCAAGCATCTGGAGGACAATGTTCCCGAAGAGATAAAAGTCCGTCGGCTGAATGAAATCATTGCTTTGCAGAATCGCTTGTCGGCCGAATCCAATAATCGTTGCATCGGTAAAACGTACGAAGTGTTGGTTGAAGGTGTTTCGAAGCGTTCACGCGAGCAGCTGTTCGGCCGGACCGAACAGAATAGGGTAGTGGTATTCGACCGCGGAACTCACCGGATAGGTGATTTCGTGAATGTGAGAATCACAGAAGCCAGTTCTGCCACATTGAAAGGTGAAGAAGTCTTCGGCTAATCCGGGTTTTTGTATATAAGATAAAAAAGGTGTAGTCATCCGGAAGGTATGACTGCACCTTGTTTGTTATATGGTTACATTGTTTTATCTTTGTGCGTACCTTAGAAAATAGAACACTATGAAGAACAAATTATTTATTTTATTTGCATTTTGTATTTCAGTTCATGTTTATGCTCAACAGTCTTCCAGGGAGATACCTTTAAAATATGGAGCTACCAACATTGGCAAACGTCAGGATGATGCTATGAAGCGGTTTCGCGACAATCGTCTCGGAGAATTTATTCATTGGGGACTGTATGCCATTCCCGGTGGCGAATGGAAAGGTAAAGTATATCATGGGGCTGCCGAATGGCTGAAATCATGGGCCAAAGTCCCTGCTGCCGATTGGCTGGAACTGATGAAACAATGGAATCCTGTTAAGTTCGATGCCAGACAATGGGCCCGGATGGCCAAAGAGATGGGAGTGAAATACGTTAAGATTACGACAAAACATCATGAAGGTTTCTGTCTCTGGCCCAGTCAATACAGTCAGTATACCGTAGCGCAGACGCCTTATAGAAAAGATATCTTAGGTGAATTGGTGAAAGCTTACAATGATGAAGGTATCGACGTACATTTCTACTTCTCGGTGATGGATTGGAGTCATCCCGATTATCGTTATGAGATTTCATCGAAAGAAGACAGTGTTGCTTTCAGCCGTTTTCTGACTTTTACCGATAATCAGTTAAAAGAATTAGCTATCCGCTATCCGACGGTTAAGGACTTTTGGTTTGACGGAACCTGGGATACAAGTATTAAAAAGAACGGTTGGTGGACGGCTCATGCCGAACAAATGCTGAAAGAGCTTGTTCCGGGAGTTACCATTAACAGCCGGCTTCGTGCCGATGATTACGGTAAGAGGCACTTTGACAGCAATGGTCGTCTTATGGGAGATTATGAGTCGGGGTATGAACGCCGTCTTCCCGATCCGGTGAAAGACCTGCGGGTGACTAAATGGGACTGGGAAGCTTGTATGACTGTTCCCGAAAATCAGTGGGGATATCACAAGGATTGGTCGTTGAGCTATGTTAAAACCCCGATAGAGGTGATCGACCGCATTGTGCATGCGGTGTCGATGGGAGGAAATATGGTAGTGAATTTCGGTCCTCAGCCCGATGGAGACTTCCGTTCGGAAGAGAAAGAGTTGGCGATGGCATTGGGATGCTGGATGAAGAAGTATGGTGAATGTATATATGGATGCGACTATGCCGGATGGGATAAGCAGGACTGGGGATACTATACCCGTAAGGGGCAAGAGGTATACATGGTTGTATTTAATCGTCCCTATTCGGGACTTCTTAAAGTAAAGGTTCCCAAAGGTACCGAAATAGAAAGAGCCGTTTTGCCGGACGGACAGGCAGTAAAGGTAACTGAGACTGCCCGGAACGAATATAATGTGGCCATGCCTTTGCAAGATCCGGACGAACCGTTTATAATCAAACTACAGGTTAAGGAGGCCTCCGGAGCAGCAGACGGATATCGGGACGCATTGACGTAACGGCATCCCGTCACGCTATGCACTTGCTTTAACGAACCATTAAAACAAAATATCATGAGAAAACTATCTTATTTAATCATCGTGTGCTTATACTTGTGCAGTGGTGTCATTCCTCTGATGGCACGTCAGGTCACGGCTTTCAATACCGGTTGGCAATTTAAGAAAGGTCCTTTTGCTACAGATCCGATGCGGGCCGCCTCCCAATGGGATGGAAAGTGGGAAACGGTCGAAATTCCACATACCTGGAATGCCATGGATATGCAGGTACAGTCGGGCTCTTTCTACGAAGGGGCAGGCTACTACCGCAAAACACAGTTCTTTCCCCACGACCTGGAGGGTAAGCGTGTTTTTTTGCGTTTCGAAGGGGTAGGAGCCTGTGCCGAAGTGTACGTCAACGGGAAACTGACAGGTACGCACAAAGGTGGTTATTCTGCCTTTGCATGCGAAATAGGTACAGCGCTCAAACTCGGTGCCGAGAATGAAATCGTTGTTAAAGCTGACAATAAAGCCCGCCCCGATGTAATTCCGGTCAATCAGAATCTTTTCGGTGTCTACGGCGGTATTTACCGTCCCGTATGGCTGATTGTAACCGAACAGAATAATATAACGGTTACCGATTGTGCCTCGCCGGGTGTCTACATCACCCAAAAGGATGTATCAAGGAAATCGGCCGATATCACCGTAAAAGTGAAATTGGATAATGCCGGACTTCAACCTGCTGCTGTGACACTCGAAAATACCATTTATACGCAGGAGGGCCGGAAAGTCGGCACACACAGCCGGTCGTTTGATTTGAGTCCGCAAGGGACACAAACTTATTTGTCCACTTTTAAACTGAAGAACCCACATCTCTGGCAGGGACGTAAAGATCCGTATCTTTATAAAGTTGTCTGCAGGCTGATGGCAGGTGGGAAAGTGATTGATGAAGTGGTGCAGCCTCTCGGTGTGCGTAAGTACGAGATAGTAGCCGGAAAAGGTTTTTTCCTGAACGGTGAGAAGTATCCGATGTATGGTGTAACCCGTCATCAGGATTGGTGGGGATTGGGGAGCGCCCTTAAAAACGAACATCACGATTTCGATTTGGCCGCCATTATGGATGTAGGAGCCACTACCGTCCGTTTTGCCCACTACCAGCAATCAGACTACCTTTATTCGCGCTGTGATACATTGGGACTGATTCTCTGGGCCGAAATACCTTGTGTAAACCGGGTGACCGGATACGAAACCGAGAATGCGCAAAGCCAGCTTCGCGAGTTGATCCGCCAGAGTTTTAATCACCCTTCCATCTATGTGTGGGGGCTTCACAACGAAGTGTATCAGCCACATGAATATACGGCTGCATTGACCCGGTCTCTCCATGATCTTGCCAAGACAGAAGATCCGGACCGTTACACTGTTTCGGTCAACGGATATGGACACATGAATCATCCGGTCAACCTGAATGCGGATATACAGGGTATGAACCGTTATTTCGGCTGGTACGAGAAAAAGATACAGGACATCAAGCCTTGGGTGGAGCAACTCGAAAAGGAGTACCCTTATCAGAAGCTGATGTTGACCGAATATGGTGCCGATGCCAACCTGGCTCATCAGACCGAATATCTGGGTGATGCTCTGAATTGGGGCAAGCCATTCTATCCGGAAACGTTCCAGACTAAGACACACGAATATCAGTGGAGTGTCATCAAAGACCATCCCTATATCATCGCTTCTTATCTTTGGAATATGTTCGATTTTGCCGTACCGATGTGGACACGTGGTGGTGTTCCGGCACGTAATATGAAAGGGCTGATTACCTTTGACCGTAAAATAAAGAAAGATTCTTATTTCTGGTACAAAGCCAACTGGAGCGAAGAGCCTGTTCTCTATCTCACGCAACGCCGTAATGCCGACCGTGAGAAGCGGACAACTGCCGTTACCGTCTATTCCAACATAGGAACTCCTAAAGTATATCTGAATGGGCAAGAGCTGAGCGGCATCCGCAATGGATATACCGATGTGCACTATGTGTTTGACAATGTGTCGCTTGCCGACGGGAAGAATATGCTCAAAGCCGTAGTTTCAGTCAGAGGGAAGGAATATGTTGACGAGATTGAATGGAACTATTCCGGTGAGAAAAACCGGGAGATCGATTCATACGAAAATAAGGATGAACATTCGGGTTTCTGATAGTAGATTTCAAAAATCATCCTTTCCTACGAAAAATGCATTTTCATCTTCCATCTTCCACCCTTATAGAGATAAACGGCTGTCTATCATGTCTATATCGCGGTGGAAGATCGCGTTTTTAAGCCGTTTATCTTCCACCTTTATCTTCCATCTTCCACCTCCGTATTTAAGGAGTAAATAGACTGTAGATATTTAATATACAAATACATAGAGTCGGTATTCTATCTGTTTGTGTCCTTTATTGTATTTTGTTTTTCTTGCTACCTTTAGTGAAAATGGTCTTTTCTTTATCCCGTCCCGCATACCCGGGCTGATGAGCCCGCATACCTGGGCCGATGGGCCCGGGTATGCGGGACGGGATAATGATGCTGTATAAAGATGTAATACTCTTATTATAAGTATGTTATGAAATGAAGATAAATGACATGTTTTCTTTTGAATTTTCTTCTTGAATAGAGTATAAAGCCTTGTAGTTTTAGAAAACTTCTTTAATATATTGCGTGGGTGGAACTTTATAGAATTTCTTAAATTGTTTTCCGAAATATTTGGCATTGCAAAAGCCTAAAAAAGTGGCTATTTCCGTGACAGTGTATTGTTGCGTAACCAATAAAACTTTAGCTTTATTCATTTTGAAATAATGCATGTATTCTGTGGGTGTTTTATCCGTAATTTCTTTTATTTTAGTGTAGAATTTGGTACGGCACATTCCCATATCGGCACTTAGCATGTCAACTGTATAGCTTTCTGTTGAAAGATTCTTTTCCAGAAGCTTGTCCACTTTGTTTATGAACAGTGCGTCCTCTTCACTTTTTGCAGTTGGTGAAGGCAGATTGTCCGACAGATTTTTCTCCAGGAGTTTCATGATGCGTTCATGTTTATTGATAAGCATTTGTATGTCCACTTTGAGTCTGCAAATATTGATTGCCCGCGATTCCAATTTATCAACTCCACAGTCTATATGATCAAGATAGCTTCTGTTATCATTGGCGCTGATCAGAAGAATAACAGGAATATGGACCATGCTTGTATTCGATTTTACTTTGGAGCAGATTTCTTTTCCATGTATGCCTCCTACTGTTTCATCAATAATGATAATATCCGGTATCCGCTGCCCCGAGAAACGTACTATCTGTTCAGGGTTTTCAACGACTGTTATTTTGAAAAGCGTAGAGAATGCTTCATGTAAATAACCGCTTAACTCTTTATCTGCCATGACCAACAGGATATGTTGCTTGTTCTTGTCAGAATGGATGATTTTATCATCTTTCATTACAGGAGGCACTACTTCCGGGCATTGTACGGTATTACAATATCCGTTTATGGGTACAGTAACCCGGATGGTTATTGACCGCCCATGATAGTCGCCGCTCAACTTTCCTCCATGCAAACGGATTATCTTTTTTATAATTTGGAGACTTCCGCAGTAGTGCATTAACATGAATGTGGAGATAAACGAAAGTGTCTTTTTATGACTTTGCTTGTATTCCGGGCCATTCGTTATCCGGAGGTTCCAGTGGTTGACGCTGTGTGATACATTCATGTTTATGCAACCTTTGCAAGGCGTGGCTTCGATCATTTTATTCAGCAGGCATTGCAGGGCAGCAGTCATAGTCATTTCGTCTACCCGGCAACTGATATAACTGAAATCTTTGCTGATATTTAATTTTATTTGGCGAGTGTCGGCATATATCCGGCATTGATTAACGATTGAGGTGATAAAAGTGTAAAGTTCGAATTCAATGGGAGAAGAGCCCGGATGCAGTTCATTCTCTTTGTCGTCGAATACGGCAATGTTCTGGTAGCAGCTCATGATATGGTTAGTGTATCTGAGTATCCGCTTTATCTTTTGGGACGTAGATTCGGAGAGGTTGTCCGAAACGACCTCTTCCAGTAGGTGATGGATCAAAGTCAGTGGTGTCTGAGTTTTATGGGTTATATTTAAGATCAGCCCCAATTTTTCGTGAGGAAATAGCTTTGTGCTGTATACCATTCGATAATATACGATAAGGGAGATCAGTAATCCTATTGCCAGACCTTCAATAGGATAAGACCATAACAGCAGCCATAAGGACATTGGGAAAACAGTGGCTCCTTGAGACTGATTCGCAAAACTTTCATTCATTTCAATTAATGTGTTGGCTTGGATGCAGGGACATGCGTAATTAAATTGAATGTCCATCGAGATGATTAGTAAAAGAGTTAGAATTAATTTCATAATTGTAATTAGATAAATATTAATTTTATGTTCTTATTCAATTCGTGAATTTTTATACATTTTTTATTTTTACGAATATCCCAACTGTTGTTGGTGCTGCAAGTATATGACTTTTTGTACATCC
Organism: Bacteroides fragilis; assembly: GCF_019583405.1. Taxonomy (GTDB): domain Bacteria; phylum Bacteroidota; class Bacteroidia; order Bacteroidales; family Bacteroidaceae; genus Bacteroides; species Bacteroides fragilis_B. The sequence goes on from NZ_SZUU01000012.1 coordinate 109,910, forward strand.
TGATTGGGTATAATCTTTCAAAAGAAATGGGTAATATTTGGTACAGAAATGCTGTGTGTATCTTTTTCATCATATAATTTTTCTCTTTATGGGAGGGCATTTATTATTTTGAATTATCAAGTCCGTTTCTACTGTTCCTGTCCGGATGGTTCTATTTTACATGTTTTTTATTCCTGTTTAGATGTTGATTAGTTATATTAAAAGGTGTCATATTAAGTTTGTTGGGTGGAAGAAAACTTTCAATGAAATATATTCCAGAATTGAAATGAATTTAGCTTTCGGATGCTTCTTCTTTGTCTGTCACAAATACTTTGTATAACTGATTTTATTTGTAATATATTGGTATATAGGTGTAAGTTCCGGAATTTTATTCTCAAATATAATGTGTTTTTTTGATTCATGGAGATATTCTTATCAGCTGGATTTAGTAAAAATAGTAGTGGAATAAGAGCCTGACACGGCTGTTCTAAGTGTTAATTTAATGAGCTAATTGAAGTTAAATATAAGATATTACTTATTATTACCTGTATATGGGGTAAATATCAGTATTGTAATGTTGTGTAATAAATTGTAATACACCGAAATATATGTATGATGTAAATGTTTATTCGTAAATAGAAATATTAAAATATTCTAATTTTGATATGAAAAATAGACCAGCGGCCCAGATTTGCCTTTCTATGCTTGTTTGAGGTAGATATTTGAGGACTTGTCTATCTGCATCGATAATGGGGTAATTGTGTGTTTGTTCTCTATTAATCAGCGAAATCTATAGAATGGGACTTTGAGATAATATTGTAAAGTATTACATTTGTTTGCAAAAAGAAGCCATGATGAAACGCTCTAAGCTATTTTTATGGATTTTGGGGATATTGGTGCAAGCAATTTTAGTCGGTATGCACTTCTATCAGAGGAACGTGGAAGCAATGTATATCGAAACCGAGTCTCTTTTGAAGGAAGTATTGAATGAGGAATTGCACAGGAAGCAGCAAGAATTGAAGTTGTTTTATATTTCCAAAGTGATAATCGATACTATTCCTTTGACCATTCGTGTAACGACGAGTGAGGGAGTCAAGACTTTTACTGTTGATGCTAAGAAAAGTAAAAAGAATATTTCACCAAGTATGGCAGAGCGGTCTTGGCACTCAGTTGCCTGTATGAAAAGTGGCTTATCTACAGATACTTTGAATTTACTTTGGAACAATAAGCTCAAAGAGCGAAAAATTCTTGCTAAAACCGATGTACATTTATCAATAAACCATTTAGATAATTCTATTTCTTATTTTAAATGTAAAAACTGTAATCGTTTTTGTTCCGGAACACATAAAATTACTTTTTATGTAGGTAATAGATGTGAAGTTGAGATCATTGCTTTTTGGTCTTATCCATGGCGGGCGATATATCGGTATCATAGCTCTCCATTTAAAATAATAGTGGGTGTGACAGTTGTTCTTATCATTATTTTCTGTAGTTGGTATCTGTACTTATCTAAAGTTCGAAATGATAGAAAGCATTTAGCTAATGATCGGGATCGTGAAAGAAAGGTGCGTATGCAATTGGAGAAAGACCAGAAAAGATTAGAGGCAAAACAAAAAGAATATGAAAAGCGTATAAAAGACTTTTCAGCAAAAGGCGAAGAATATGAAGAAAAACGTAAAAATATGGAGGGAATATTGAAAGGGTATGAGATACAAATTCAAAAACTGAAAGAATTAAAAGAATCAGGGAAAGAACCGTTACTTTACAGGTTGAGTCCAAAGGTTACTTTTGATTCTTATGCAAAGGTATTAATTTGTGGCGATCAAACGATACCTCTTACTTCGCAGGCATGTCAACTATTGGATACTTTCCTGAATGCTCCTGAATATATTTTAACATACGAGGAGCTATTGGAATGTTTATGGAAAGATGGTACTGGGGATATGACTCGTTTGCGAGTCGCTATTTCTCGTTTACGTGTTGCGTTGAGTGTAGATCCTGAGATTTCTATTTTTCAGAGAGGTATTAATAAATACCAATTAGTACTGTCTGAAATAGGTTAATTTAGGGAGACTTTCGTACTATGTAATAAAATGTAATGTATTATATGATGTTTTATTGGTTAGTAGCCTTTAACTTTGCAGTGAATAATTAAAATATATATCTTATGAAAATGAAGAACTATTTAAAAGCAACATTTCTTTTGGCTGCTATCGTTTCGGTTTGGCTTTTAAAACCTACAGAAAAATCTCAGAATGTGGATCCTCTTTTATTGCAAAATATAGAGGCGCTGGCAAGTGGAGAAGGACCTTCACATGCTCGTTGTTATGGACCAGGATCTGTAGATTGTCCTATTAATCACGACAAGGTGGAAATAGTATATGAGGGATTCAGTGTAGGAGAATAAAGCTATACTCTTAAAAGAGGAATCGATTTAGAGGAAGGGAGGTGTAATTTCAAATACTTAAAATATAGGGCTATAGCAAAGATAAAACTTTTCTAATCAGCTATAAATTAAAAAGATCATGGGAAAGAATATCAGTATACTGATTTTAATAGGGACTATTCTTTTAGGATGTCATCCGGAAAAAGAGAAGATTGAGTTCTCAAACAGACTGATTTGTAGCGATAGCATATCGCGAGAACTGGTTGTTTTAAATGATACGTTTTTATTTTCGTATCCTTTGCAAATAGAATGTATAGATTCAGTATTACTGGTATTGGATAATGTTAATAATAACTTCTTCCATCTGTTCACTCTAAAGGGTGTACCCATAAAATCATTTGGAGAAAAAGGGCAAGGTCCTGCTGATTTTATAAATGTGGAATCGTTCAATTTATCTGAAGATAGGGAAACCATGTATGTCTACGATACGTCATTACGTAAAATAGTGAAATATGATGTTTCTTCTTTTTTAAAAGATTCATTGAAATGGGAGGTTATACAGGTGAATTATGATAGCTTGCCTCAAGCCGAAGTGCCTACAATAATCTATGATATGCTTTCTCTTAAAGATTCAAACTTTCTTGTGAAAGCAAATCATAAGGGCCTTCGGTTTGGGCTATTAAAAGATGGAAAGGTTACTCAATTATACAATTCTTTCTCAGATTGTGTAAATACGAATGATGATGAAGAGGTCTGGTCAGTCTTCTGTAGCAATGCCAAAACCAAATTAAGACCTGACAGGACGAAGATGTTGAATGCAACCTATCTTGGAGGGGTATTGGAATTGTTCGATTTGAATGATAATTGTTCCTTATCATTGGCAAAGATTCTTTATATTTACGAACCTAAATATGGTATTGCCGAAGGGGCAATACCCAAATATGCTGTTTTCAATGAAACGACTCGGATTGGTTTTGAGGACGTATATGTAACCAATAATAGTATATATACATTATTGCACAGTATAGGGAATGAAACCTTACCTTCGGAAATTACTGTATTTAATTGGGAGGGAATTCCAATAACTAAAATTAAAACAGGGCGCTCCCTCTCTAATATTGCCGTCGATGGGAAGGATAACACAATCTATGTAATTGCCGAGAACGAACAGAATGCTTATGAGCTTTCTTGTTTGTCTTTAAATTGATTTATATCTTGTGTTTGAGGTCTTTCACATGTCATTTGACATGAATGGCAATAAATGGCAATAAAATTGATAGCAGTTTATCCAAAATCTTTTTACCTTTGCTGTATTGTTAATCTAATCTAATAAAGTTATGAAGAATATCTTGTTAACACTTCTCTTGTTTATACTTTTTTCATGTAAAAGCACTGGAGATAAAACCGACTGTGAAGTATTACATGTCGATTTGGTTGAACGCCCTGTTGCAACAGAAGAATTATTTTCTAAAATATCTGTCATTCCATTGGAAACCAATGATAGTTCCTTTCTTGTAAGGCCTGTAAAAGTTATTATAAAAGATAACAGATATTATATTGTCGATGAAGGGGTTCCGGCTGTGTTTTCTTTTGATGAAGAAGGGCATCTTTTGCATAAAATAGGTAAAAAGGGACAAGGTCCCGGAGAGTATCGTGAAATATACGATGCCGTTATTAAAGAGAAAGAAAATGCAGTGTATATGCTATCTCCATTTGGCTCTCTTTATGTGTATTCTCTGGATGGAAAATTCATAAAAGAAATAGAACTGCCAACGAGGGCAAATTATCAATTGATAGAGGAGCTGGAGAGTAAGTATTTCGTTACATGGACACTTCCTGCCTCTGAGAATGAAAATTGTATCAGCGTTATTTCTAAAGAGTCTTTCAAGAATGTGAAAGAATTTTGGCATGTTCCTCCCGTTCTCACTACTCTGAATTCTAAACCTTTTTATAATTATGAACATAAAGTATATTTCTCCAATCCTTATCAAAATGAAGTATATGAAGTAAGGACAGATAGCTTACGGGTTGCATACCGTTGGGATTTTGGAAAAGATAATCTTGATTTGAAGGAGTATGGATTCACTTTATTAGAGGATCAAAAGGTTGAGGAATACAAATTAATGTTGCAGTATTTACGTGATTCTACTGTGCCTTATTTATTAAGGCATCAATTTCAGAATAAAAAATATTATTATACCATGTTGACGTTTGGCTTTCGGCATCGGATAAATCTGTTTTATCGAAAGGATGACGGCAAGAGTTTCTTTTTTGAGAAAACAGCGGAAGGTGTTTTGCTCCATCCTTTAGCCTTTAATGAAGATTTCCTGACTTGTATTGTTTTCAATGAAGACTTTCCAAACTATGAAAAAGTGCTTCCTCCGGAGGAATATCAGAAGCTGGAAGAGCGTTTAGAAGATGATAACCCCTGTTTAATCAAATTTTATTTTAAATGAAAAATCTTATACTGGTGTTAGGTTGTTTTTTCTTTCTAATCTCATGTCAGCAGACCGAGAAGGAAAAACTTGAAGAACTTGTTAAAAATTGGTATGGGAAGGAGGTACTATTGTAAAGAAAGTGATACTGGATAGATGGGGTATATGCATCTCGGTGGATAGTAATGATGAGCGACTCTGCCTGATGACAAAGGAAACGGATGGTGGAGAAGAACGTTATCATTATTATTGTTATCAGTTAAACTGACTTTTTTGTTAGGATGTTACGAGTTTGCTTGATATGTATATTTTTTGTTTTTCAAATCTTTCTTTATGCAGGGGTGGAACAGACAAGCGGGAGGAGACTTTGTTATTTTCGGGCAATAACCGTGATGAATTTGAAACGGTACTGAATACAATCTATTTTGGAGGAATATTGGAATTAGTTGACTCGTACAAGAGTTCTTGTTTGCGTGTGAAATGAACAGAATGCTTACAAACTGTTTTGTATATCTCTAAATTTGTTATTTAATTTTTTTCTGTCTTTTAGCTTCTTGTTAGGAAATAATATTATTTTTGTCAGTAAAATAAATCGAAATGACAAAAAATGAATTGCTTTCGTGTGTTATTGGAGTGATAATCCTATCACTATTGGTTGGAGCCTATTTCTATCAACGAAATAAGATGGGCATACATAAACAGGCGGAGAATCTATTCGTACAGATGCTTCAAGAAGAGATGGAAAGAAAAGAAAGAGATTTAAATCTATTTCACTTGTTTGCTGAGAGTTCATCTGATACTCTACCTTTGAAAATTTACATTACAACAGCAGAAGGGAAAAAAGCGTACGAGGTTGATTCTTTGAAAAGTAAAAAGAACATTTCTCGGAATCTGAGAAACCGGTCAATACACTCTATCCTATGTGAGAAATCCCATTTATTGCCGGATTCTTTAAATGAACATTGGCGGAGTATGCTTAAGAAAGATCACATTGATACAGAGTCTGCGGTGCGTGTGCAGATGGAAAATCTTCAGGGAAAGATTGTTAGTTCATCAAGTGACGATTGTGTGTGGGATACTTCTTTGGGGGTTGTAACTTCATATATAGGCAATCGTTGTGAGATAGAGGTCATCGGTCTTTTAGCTTTTAGTTGGAAAACAATATTATGGTATCATTGGCAACCTTTTGGATGGATTGTAATTTGTTTGTTATTGACGCTTTTATTTATCTGCTTTTATTATAAAATGGTAAATCGGCCTCCGGAATTAAAGGAGGTTCCTTATGAGGTTGTCGTTGAAAAGGAAGTCGTTGTTGAGAAAGAGGTGATTCGTGAGATAATAGTTGAAAAAGAAACATCTCCGGAAGAAAAGGCACCTCTAATAAAGCAGATTTGTAAAGTAGAAGGACAACTATATAGTTTACGTCATGGAGTTGTTTTTGATGCCCGGAATAGAGTTCTTAATTGTAATGGCAAGAAAATGTCTTTGTCCCCCCAGCAATGTCAGATTCTAAAGCTTTTTTTAGATGCTCCCGATTATACGGTGACTGATGAGGATATCATTAAGTTTATTTGGAAAGGTCAATCGAACGTTCAGATAAATATGTTTTGTTCTGCCGGAAACAAATTAGGGAAGAGATTAGAGCAAACTGGTTGTGGTGTTTGTTTCAGGCGTTTTGGAAGCGATCGTTATCGTATGTTGTTCATAGATGACCTTGTTGACAATGATTTGACATGAATGGCAATAAATGGCAATAAAATTGATAGCAGTTTATCCAAAATCTCTTTTTACCTTTGCTGCCAGTTATTAACACTTATACTTTGAAACCATGAAAAACTATATGAAATTGATCTTTGGGCTTGGTTTAATAGCCTTGGTCGGGTATTGGCCTGCCGCGAAAACTCCTAAGAGAGTAAATTCCTTATTCTTGCAAAATGTAGAGGCGCTTGCCGGTAGTGAACACGTTACCAATTTAGGTTGCTTAGATGACGGATCTGTAGATTGTCCTATTAACCATATCAAAGTAGAATATGTGGTTCAAGGATTTAGTCTTGGGGAGTGAGTGCTCTTTTATATAAATCTTATCACACTAGAATCATTCATTGCATTATTAACTTGGGTTAGAAAGGGAGTGGAACGATCTACGTTCGAGAAAAGTCTTAGAATCGTCCACTCCCGGATAACCCTTAAAAAAGGAGGTTGCCCGGCACGAAGATAGCGAAAAATTCATTGGAATGAGTAAATGTAGCATATACTTTTTCTACGGAGGAGGTGGCTCCCCGAAAGAGAGACACGACAAACAAAAGAATTACTAACCTCGTAAAAAATATGTAAGTTATGAGTAAGAAGATTTTTGCGGCCCTGATAGTCGCTGTAGTTGCAACTTTTGCAGGCTACAATATATATCAGTCACAGAGAGCAGAAATGTCGATATCGGATTTGGCAATGGCTAATGTAGAAGCGTTGGCTAGAGATGAGGCTAACAGTAATGGCAATACGGGTCCAAGTGAATTGTACGATTGTCCATGGTTATTCACTGGTGACGGAACACATTGTAAATGTGAAAATATGGCTCCATGTACAGCGGTCCTTTGTGATTAACATACATATAGGCTGTAGCTAAGATGCTGCAGCCTTATTATTAATTTTAGTAAGTTGAAATGATTTGTATGTTTTATAGAATATTAGCAATTTGTGCCTTTGCTATGACCTTATTGGGTTGTGGACATAAAGAAAAAGTAAGTGTGTTTGTGACGAATGATATGAAAGACTCCTGTTTGGTCAGTTCTCTTTCTAATACTCTTGATATGAATTCTTATGTAGATTCTCTTTCTTTTATTTCATTAGATGATTCAGATGCGAACTCATTTATAAAAGATATAAATAAGTGTATAATAAAAAATGATCGTATCTATATTTTGGATTTTTTTGGAACAGAGTCTGTTAAAGTATTTGATTTGTCTGGAAAGTTTCTTTTTATGGTAGGAGCCAAGGGCGGAGGTCCTGGAGAGTTTTTTCGTACTTTCGATTTTGATGTCAATGATAATGGGATTTACCTTTTAGATGTCCGAAATAGAAAAATCATAGAATATGCTTTAGATAATTCCTTTAGAGAAGAATATCGTTATGATGGTAAACTGTCTGGAATCAATAGCTTTTTCGTAACTAATCAATCTAATTTCGTACTTGGAATGGATAAGGAAATATATGATGATGCCAAAGTTCTATTAGTAAATCAGGAATTTGAAATTATCCAACATATACTTCCTTTTAATGAGAAAGATACTCAAGGGCAATTGAAGATTGGGAGTTTTAGAAGATGTGGCGATAATATTGTTTTTTACTACCCTGTTTCTGATGATATTTATTTATTTGAAAAATCGGGTGAGTTGGGTAAAAAATATTCTATTTCTTTAAATGCTCAACCTATACCAGATGAGATTAGAAGTGACTATAATAAAGTAGTATCAGAAAGGAAATTAGGTGGGTTTAATTATTTTCATGAATCTGTTTATTATAATGGTAACTTATTTCTGGCTACTATGTTTTATGGTTCTTCCAAAGCGTTGTTTTGTTTGGATATTGTGAATCAAAAGTATATTATAAAGAGTTATGAAGGAATAATGGAATTATTTAAGAAGTTATCGATTCGTGATTTTAATTTTCCTGTGTATGCAGATAATAACCAGATAGTGTGTGCCATGAATCAAATGATTTATGAGAAGATAGAAGAGAAAGAGATGATAGACCCTGCATATATAGAAATGTTAAAAGAAGGTGGGACTTTATTACTTGTTTATCATTTAAGAAATGATAAAACTCATGAATGACAAAATTTACATTCTAATATTAAGTTGTGTTCTATTTATTTCTTGTGGCAATAGTTCTTTACCTTCAAAGAATCAACAAGAATTATCAGAAATAGTCAATGAATTGATGGGGAAACATATTGTATTTCCTAAGGTGATGTATAATGATAGGGCTATTGATTCATTGTTGAAGATGGATTATAAATTGGTCGTTTATACCGATTCTGTCGGATGTACAGAGTGTCATTTATCATTAGGAGAGTGGTCAGTGAAGATCCGAGAAATGAAAGTAATAAATAAAAATCTATCTTTTGTATTTATTGTAAATAACTCAAGTGAACTTGTTATTAGAAGTTTATTGAATAAGAATCGATTTGATTATCCGGTGTTTATTGATCACAATAATTCTTTTTATAAGTTGAATTCTTTAAAAAAAGATCATCGATTTCAAGTCTTTTTATTGGATAGAGAAAATAATATATTGCTTATAGGGGATCCGATACGAAATGATGCAATATGGGAGTTATATAAGAAAACGTTGAATGATGAGGAGAGTGTTCCATTTAAGCGATATAGTAATAGAGAGATTGCTGTTAGTGCTACCACTATTAATTTGGGGGAGTTCTCTTCCGAGCAATCTCAATCTTGTATTTTTACTTTATATAATACGGGTGAAAATATGCTTGTCATTAATGATGTGGTTACCTCTTGTGGGTGTACTTCAGTGGAGTATTCAAAAGAACCGGTTTCGCCAGGGAAGTCTTTGGATATCATTGTAACTTATAAAGCGGATCATCCGGAGCACTTTAATAAAACTATTACGGTATACTGTAACTCTTCCGCGTCTCCATTGCGGTTAAAGATAATGGGGAATGCTAAATAGTTTGAAATGAAGAGTTAATTGAATATATTTGTTGAACTTTAAATAGGATTGCTGGCAATAACTTATAGGTCCTTTATAATTATTAAATGTAAAATGTATCTGCTGGACGTGGATTGTAGTATAGAACTCGTTGATTTGGAGGGTTGTGGAAGCATCTGGCTGATTAGATAGTAGGTTAGGAAAGTAGAAAAATATTTGCCTGATTGAAGTGGGATAGTGACTTTATAGAATAAATATGAATCATATGAGATTTAATTTAGTCGTTTTATTTGTAATTTTACTTTTTTTCTCTTCTTGTGGCAGGGAAGAAAAAACTGTGTATGATTTTCCTTTAGAACAATCGCTTAAGAGTGATAGGGAAGTTAGTTTAAACAAGGAACTATTAGCTCCCTATCTGATGTGTTCTTATGATTCCACTCTGTGTCTAATAGATTGGACTGCCAATCCGATGGTGCATGTTTATAACATGAATACAGGGAAAGAGATGGTTGCTTTTGGGAATAAAGGCATGGGGCCGGATGATTTTCTATCTATATCCCAAATGTATGTAGATATGGATAAGCGTTCTTTGGTACTGTATGATCAGTCTTTGCAAACTATAAGTTTTTTTCAAATGGACAGTTTAGCTCAAGGAAGTCTCTCAAAGATAGATTTTATTTCAGCTCCTAAGTTAGGAATGAATAGGGTATATGCATATTCGGATTCCATATTTTACGGGAGTGGGACTTTTGAAAGTGGCCTGATAGCGAAATGCAATCAGAAAGAGATTTTAAATCAATATCTCCCTTTTCCACAAACAGAGCAAGCGGTAAACGGGATGTAAACTATTTGTTGTTCCAGGGGGATCTTATTATGAAGCCGGATAAAAAACGTTTTGCTTACTTGTCGTATGAGTGCGATTTATTATCTATTCAGAAAGTGGTAAATGACACGTGCCTGGAAAGTGTAGTACATTTGAATACGTATACGCCGGTATTTGAGAATCAATCTACTAACGAAGTGTCTTCTGTTGATGTCTCTGCCGATTCTCCTAAAGGATTTCTTCGTGGGGTAGCCACTGAAAACTATATTTATGCACTTTACAGTGGGCAAATTGGGAAAAATAAGGCAATAGCAAATGAAGTTTATGTATTTGATTGGGAAGGACGTGCTGTAAAGAAAGTGATATTAGATAGATGGGGTGTATGCATCTCGGTGGATAGTAATGATGAACGACTCTGCCTGATGACAAAGGAAACGGATGGTGGAGAAGAGCGTTATCATTATTATTGTTATCGGTTAAACTGACTTTTTGGTTAGGGTGTTATGGGTTTGCTTGATATACTTTAAAAATGAAATATACGTTAGTTGTTTAAAAGTAACGAAGATGAAACAAAAATATATCTTATTTCTTTCATTGTGTTTTGTATTTTTCTCATGTAGGAAGAACGATGTTGATTCGGTTTATTCATTTGACACAGCATGCGAAATTGTAGACTATAATCTTATTTGTTCAGATGAAGATGCTCCTTGGGGAGCTATAATGAATATGGAAATAGTAGACAGCATTTTGGTTCTTCAGCATGCAATGGATGAATATGCTTTTTCATTTATTAATGTAAATAATGGGGAGCTATTATCTCAATGGGGGCGTACAGGCGAAGGACCAGAAGAGTTTATAGATTTCGGGTCTGGTTTTGAAATTGTTGACTCGAGAATTGTTTTTCTGGAGCGAATGAAGAAAGCAAGGATTTCGGTATCAATATCCGATATCTTAAGCAAAAAAGAACATCCGGATATAATAAGGGAGACTTATCCTTATAGTGTGGATTTCAGGGCTTTGGAGATTAATACTGTTGGCAATAAAAAGATAGTGACCGGCGGGTTTAAGGAAGGTTATTGGGGAGCTCTTGACTCACAGAATCATATTATACCTCATGTGGCAGAGCTTCCTTTTGATGCGGGTGAGGTGTCCGGTTTAGAGAAGGGTACCGTTTTCGGAGGTATATTGAAGGCAAGTAGCAAACAATCCAAATTTGTGCTTTCAATACGTGCTTCTGATGTTTTCGAAATTTATCGTGTTTCTGACGATGGAATAAATCGTGTCTATGTGAGTCCTTTTAAGCATATTCCGAAAACCTGGAAGAAGGGAGGCGGTTATGCAATTGATTATAACCAAAGTATTGGAGGAATAAAAAATATAGCAGTCTCGGATGACTTGATTTGTTTTTCACTCTTTTTACAAAATTACAATGAGGCTGCAAAAACAGACTTTGCGTCTAATGAGCTGTTCTGTTTTGATTGGGATGGGAATAAAGTGAAAAAATATGTGTTACCTTTTCCTATAGGTAATTTCTGTATTGATGAAACTCATATCTATGGAGTTCGGAACTTTGAAGATAAAATTATCATTTATCGTTTTAACATGTAATCTGAGTTTTGATGCGCAGTTAATGCAGATATAGCATCACTGGTGGGTGCTTTAGATTTAAAATGTTCTTTTGGAATGATTGATAATCGCATAGTTAGAGCCTTTTTTGAGTGTGAAATGGGCAGAATGTTTATAAACTGTTTTGTATATCTCTAAATTTGTAACTTAATTTTTTCGATATTTAAGCTTCTTATCAGGAAATAACCTTATTTTTGTCAGTAGGTTCCAGAAAAGTCTTAGAATTGTCCACTTTCGGATAACCTTTAAAAAAGGAGATTGTCCGGCACGAAGATAGCTCATTGGAATGAGTAAATGTAGTATTCACTTTTTCTACGGAGGAGGTGGCTCCCCGAAAGAGAGACACGACAAATAAAAGAATTACTAACCTCGTAAAAAATATGTAAGTTATGAGTAAGAAGATTTTTGCGGCCCTGATAGTCGCTGTAGTCGTAACTTTTGCAGGCTACAATATATATCAGTCACAGAGAGCAGAGGTGACAATGTCGGATTTGGCAATGGCAAATGTGGAGGTATTGGCAGATTCTCGCGAATCGTCGGCTGATTGTACGTTTGGGAATGTAAGTTATGATCAGTATTCCAATACTTTGCATTGCAGCGGTAATGGTACACTTTGTTGTAAAAAGCCAGTAGCAGGATAGGAGCTTTATTCTTTATTATAGAGTTTGGAGGTTGTTTGTCAGCCTCCCACTCTTTATTAAGTCAATATTATTATGGTGACAAAGTGGAAAATTACAGTTGGGCTACTACTTATATTATTTTGTGGTTGTAGCCAAGTGAAAGAATTGCATGAAAGCAGTACAATTATTTCTTTTAAAGAACATACTGATGTAAATGCGGATAGTATATTAGAGTTATCTTTCTTAAAGCTTCAAACAAAAGATTCATGTTTGGTAAAGAATGTTGGGCTTATTAAAGAATTAAATAATTATTTATTAATATTGGATTCTGCCAACTCTAATTTGTATGTTTTTAACAAATTGGGTGCTTTTGTAAATCAGATTGGACAGAAGGGAAGTGGCCCCGGTGAATATATATTGTTATCTTCGTTTTTTGTAGACAATAATAAGAATTATATTATCGCAATTGATGTTGCCCAGGATAAAGTATTGTATTATAGTGCGACTGATTTTAGTTTTTTGTACGAAAGGAGATTGCCTTTTAGTACATCTTGCTGTCTACAGTTAGAGGATGGTAATTTGCTTTGGAATAGCAAAGAATACACAGACTCTAAATTATCCGACTTCCATTTTGTGGTTACGGATTCTTTGTTTCATGTGATAGATTATAAAATGAATAAAGAGTTTAAATCTGGTTATACAATAGGGCCTTCTCAAACAATCTATAAGGTTGGTGCCAATGCATTTGCGTATACTCCATTCGATTTGACGATTTATAGAGTGGCTGCTTCAGAGGTCGTTCCGGCTTATTCTTTTTTATTTGAGGGTCTTACTGTCCCTCCTTTGGATTTCTTGAATAAAATTAGTAATAATGGAAGCTCTAATTACTTGTATGATTTGATTCAATCTGATTATATTTCTTATTATAGTGTAGAAGAAACTGAACGTGATTTGTTTGTATGCTATATGAAAAATAAAGAAAAGTATATAGGATTGTATGATAAGAATACTAATAAGACGTATAATTATACAATTAAAACATTTCAGGATCAGTTAAAGGTGGGTGAACTCAATTATTTTAGTACAGGTTCTGTTGATGGTTATCATGTAGCTCCATTGGATGTGTTATCCTTAAAAGATCTGGTAAGAAACGGATATGCGTGTGATGACAAGTTGTCTGAATTGCTGGCGATATCGAGTGAAGAGGATAATCCTATATTATTGTTTGTTCGGATCAGGAAGTAGACAGCTGTATGAAAAGTGGTGTGATCTTTTTTGTTGATTTTACTTATTTAATTGTTTCTATATTTTAGCTTTTTGCTAGGAAATAATATTATTTTTGTCAGTAAAATAAATCGAAATGGTAAGAACGGTTTTTTACTTAAATATATTGGTATGAAGTATATTCGGTTATTGCTATGCATTGGGGGGATAGTGTTATTAGCATTTCTGGTTAGTTTGTATTTCTTTCAAAGAAACAGAAAGTTGATGCACATAAAGGTGGAAAGCCTGTTTACACAAGTATTGAAGGATGAACTGAAAAAGAAGGGGGAGGAATTGGATTTATTTTATTCTTTTTCAGGGATATCAAGTGACACAATACCTTTAACTGTTTCGGTTATGACCGAAACAGGATCCAGACAGTATAAAGTGGATGCCGGGAAGAGCCGGAAAAATCTTTCTCAGATTTCGAGAGAACGTTCATTACACTCCGTTATTTGCTCCGAGAAGCAGCTATCTCCCATGACTTTGAGTCAGACCTGGGCGGATAGCCTGCAAACACGACATATTCTGGCAAGAGTTGCGATGCAAATAGTAACTACAGATTTGGAAAATCGGACCTTATATAAAAAGAGCCAGACCGTCACTTTTCCTCCCGAATTGAAATTAGTTGCTTATTTGGGGGAAAGATGTGAAATAGAGGTTTCCGGTTTTTTATATTATACTTGGTGGTCGATTTGTAGATACCATTTCTTTCCATTCGGAATAATTGTTGGTATAGCTTTGTGTTTGATTGTTTTTTTGATCTATTTGTTTAGGGTGAAAAACCGTTTGTTTAAAACACAATCTGAGTGTTGGCTGTTAGCGGAGAAGCTAAAAAGAAGGGAAGAAAAATTAGTAGAGTTAGCGAGTATACGGGATCAATATGCGCACCAGGTTGAAGTGCAGCGATCTGACGCTCGGGAGAAGGACATGTTGTTGAAGGATCTGGAGCAAAAGTTGAAAGAGTGCGAAGATCAGATAGCCGATTTAAATAAGTCAAAAGAAAAATTAGTAGAGTTAGCGAGTATACGGGATCAATATGCGCACCAGATTGAAATGCAGCGATCTGATGCTCGGGAAAAGGACATGCTGTTGAAGGATCTGGAGCAAAAGTCAAAGGTGTACGAAGGGCAAATAGCGGAATTAAACAAGGCAAAAGAACTGTTGGGAACAAAATCCTTGATCTATAAATTGAGTCCTATACTGACCTTTGATGCATATAAAAAGATATTGGTGTGTAACGGGGAAATAATTCCACTTAATCTTCAGTCCTCTACTCTCTTGCTGGCTTTCTTAAACGCTACTGATTGTCAATTGACACGTGAAGAAATTGAGAAGTGTTTATCTGGAAGGAGCCGGGAGTGCCTCCGGACGGCTAAGCATCGTTTATCTAAGGTACTTCAAATCGATCCTTCTATTTCTATTGTTCAGCACAACAGAGATCTTTTTCAGCTGCAACTGCCGGAAATTGAGGCCTTGTAACGCTTTGTAACGCGGCAAATGATGATGATAAGAAAAATATAGCTTATGTTTGTATACATTTTAAACGCATATAGACATGAAAAAAACTTTAAAAGTAGCTATTCTTCTTATTGCTATTATTTCTATGGGGCACTGGATGCCTGTGAAACAAGTTCGTGATTTAAATTCTTTATCACTTCAGAATGTAGAAGCTTTGGCTAACGGAGAAACTCCTATTTATACTTCTTGCATTGGTACAGGTTCTGTGGACTGCCCAATTCAACATGATAAAGTGAAGTATGTGAGCCAAGGATTTAGTTTGGATTATTAAAAATATTAACTTGGTTAGGAAGGGAGTGAAACGATCTACGTCCGAGAAAAGTCTTAGAATCGTCCACTCCCGGATAATCTTCAAAAAAGAAGTTTGCCTGGTACGAAGATAGCGAAAAATTAATTAGAAAGAGTAAATGTAGTATTCACTTTTTCTACGGAGGAGGTGGCTTCCCGAAAGAGAGACACGACAAACAACAGAATTACTAACCTCATAAAAAATATGTAAGTTATGAGTAAGAAGATTTTTGCGGCCCTGATAGTCGCTGTAGTCGCAACTTTTGCAGGTTACAATATATATCAGTCACAGAGAGCAGAAATGGAGATGTCAGATTTAGCAATGGCAAATGTAGAAGCGTTGGCAGACGATAATGAAATAAAATCTGGAGATGCATGTTATTCTGATGGGAAATATGATGCAGATAAACCTAAGGCTGTAAAATGTGCTAATCCTTGTGTCTATGAACCACTTAATTTGCCATTATGGCCATCTACCTCTTGGTGTCAGTGATTGAAATAAATATTAATATCATATTGTTGGAATATACCATTATTTCAGCAATATGATTTAGTTCAATTAAAATGAAAAAAATAATATTTCTTATTGCTTTATCTTCTTTGGTTTTAGGGTGTAAAAATAATACCTCTAGCAAAATGTACGTTGACGGATTAACAACTTTGCCTAAAGGGGTAGCTTGTTTTCAGTTGCTTCCCAAGCAAGCCGTAGTTAAGTTTGTTGATAAATATCCAATTGATCTTGATGTCAGTGATTCATTGTTGTATGTTATAATGGCGAAATCTGATACCATTATATATATCTATGATAAAAATAGCGGGATCCTTAAAACAAAATTAGGGCAGGTTGGATATGGTCCGGAAGATATAATATCTCCTGAATTTCTGAGAAATAACTATGAACTAAAAAATGAAAGTAGAGACCTCAGTTTTTATGATTTAAATTCAAGAAAAATATTTGAAATAGATAATTATTATCATATATCTCCATATTTAGATTTTGTTGATGAGATTTACCCGTCACGATCAATTAGTATTTCGAATAACTTTTGGGTAGGGCAGCGTATGGCAAAAAATTATCCAACTATGTTCCAAATATATAATTCTATAACTGGAAAATTAGTTCAGGTTGACTATTATCCAAAGGTAAAGGACATGGATAAATTATTTGATAAGAATTATATGTATGGATTGAACATAGTATCTAATACTGAAAAGAATAGAATTTTGGCAGGTATGTTTTTCTTTGATTTAATTCAAATTTATGATTTTAATGGGAAATTAATAAAAGAGGTTTCTATGACTCAGGGGTATGATCAAGAAAAAGCTCTTGCAAATTTGTTTAATCGCAACGACTACATTGGTTATCCTGCAATTTATTCAACAAATGAATTTTGTTATTTAAGGAGAGATTTTATCGATGGCGAAACAAGAAATGTGAAGAAATCTCAGTTCGTAAAAATGGATTGGAATGGTAACATTAAAGCCGTTTACGCGATTGAAGAGAAGTTACTTGGTGGATTTTGTGTAGATAATAATATACTTTATTGCATTTCTCAAGAAATAAATCAAGGAACTGAAGATGAATATTATAAGATATTATCTTTCGAACTGGAATCATGAAAAAGATAATGATGATGCTATTGGCGATAGCTACGTTGTTGCTTGGAGGGTGTAGCAGACGAAAGATTGAAATTGTAGACATCGTTAATAGCTTGAAGGATAAAGAAGTTTTATTCCCCAGGAATGCCATATTTACTTCTAAGTGCAATGACACTGTTCAGGTGCAATTGGATTCTGATTATAAGATAGTGACCTATATAGATTCTATAGGTTGCACAAAATGCAAAATGAAACTTTCATACTGGAAGAAGTTCATACAAGAAATAGATTCATTGAATAATACAAAAGTTTTATTTTTTATTCATTCTAATAAACGTGATGAAATGCGTTTGATTTTACGGCAAGAAAGTTTTGATTATCCTGTATGTGTTGATCTATTAGATTCATTTAATATTTTGAATAATTTTCCTAATAAAGTGGAATTTCAAACAGTATTGTTAAATAGATATAATAGGGTGGTAGCTATAGGTAATCCTATAAATAATCAAAAAATTAGAGAATTGTATATGAATATTATTTCTGGAAAAAATAATGTAGAGAAACAGCCTTTACTAACAGATATTGCTGTATCTAAATCATTTATGAATTTCGGTGAATTTTCTTCAGACAAAACTAAAAAATGTAACTTCACGATACGAAATATAGGTGAAAATTTGCTGATTGTTAATAATGTGGACACGTCATGTGGATGCGTTTCGATTAGTTATTCTCAAGAGCCAATACAGCCCGGAGGTATTTTGGATATTATTGTAACTTATAAAGCGGATCATCCTGAACATTTTGATAAAACGATTACAGTATATTGCAATGCTTCTGATTCTCCTTTGCAATTGAAAATAGCAGGCAATGCAAAATAGTTTTAGAGGAGTCAAAGAGAGATAAGTAGTTGGTTGGATTAATATGAATGTTACGGTAATAGAATGGATTTACAGTTTCAAAAGCTATATGTATTGATAGAGATAGGTTTACTTTGGCTTGCTTCGTCATGCGGGGGGCAGGGCAGACAAGTGGAGGAGGCCTTATCCCTTTCGGGCAATAATCGTAATGAACTTGAAGCGGTGCTGAAGCATTATGAAGGAGATGACCGGAAGCTGGAAGCAGCACGCTTTTTGATTGGCAATATGCCCGGAAGTTATGGAGTTAATCCGATAGTGAAGAAGGATTGTTCTGCTTTTTATGAGGCTTATGATTCATTGGGACAAAAGTATGACTATCGGGTAGGTACAGAATGGGGGAAACAGGTAGATAGCCTTTGGAAAGATTTTAGTAGTCGACATCGGGTGAGGCAGGAACTTAGCTATGATATTACTCAGATGAAGGCGAGAGATTTAATCCGGGAAATTGATCTGGCATTTCAAGTATGGAAGGAAAATGTTTATTCGAGAAACTGTTCGTTTAAGGATTTTTGCGAGTATATATTGCCTTATCGGCGGCAAAATGGATTATTGATTGATGGTGCCCGTCGGGAGCTTTACAGACGACATCATGGGAAGTATTTTGTAAAAGGT
This sequence comes from Bacteroides fragilis, assembly GCF_019583405.1. GTDB lineage: Bacteria > Bacteroidota > Bacteroidia > Bacteroidales > Bacteroidaceae > Bacteroides > Bacteroides fragilis_B. The sequence goes on from NZ_SZUU01000012.1 coordinate 128,650, forward strand.
GGAAAGGATTGGCAACAAGAGATTGATTCGTTGTTATATGAATATAAGTATCTGACACATTCCGGTTTTTGGGGAACAAAGATTCCGATATGGAATGCGGCGACTTTTGAGAAGATGCGTCATGGGTTATGTGCACAGCGCTGTTGGTATAATTCTCTATTGTTATCATCATTAGGGATACCTGTTGCTATCGATTTTGTACCAGCATGGGGAAACCGTAATAATTCGCATACTTGGAATGTGGTAATACTGGACGGGCAATCACATGCTTTTGAGTCATTTTGGGATAATGATCGTTGGCAGTATAATTATTTATATAATAATAAAACGAGTGATCCTGTGTGGGGAGAATTTCGACTTCCTAAAGTATACAGAAATACGTATTCAAATCACCTTGAAGGGCCTTTGGCAGATAGAGAAGTGGATAGGGCCGATATTCCAGAACTATTTTGTAACATGAAAAAGGTAGATGTTTCCACTGAGTACTTTGAGGCTGAGGATGTGGTTGTTGAGCTAACTCAGAAGGTACCGGAAGGTACAAAATATGCTTATTTGGCCGTCTGGGGTTATCAAGAGTGGCACCCGGTACAGTGGGGAAAAATAGATGCAGGGAAAGCTGTTTTTAGGAAAATGGGGAAGGATGTGGTGTATTTACCAGTATATTATAAGCGAGGAGTATTGCTTTCGGCTGCTGCACCATTCCGGCTTAAAAGCGACGGGCGGGTGGAGATTCTGAAAGAAAATGGTAAAACAATGGAAATGGTGGTGCGTGGTGCTACGGGGGTTGCCGCTTATGATTGGAATAAAGACTATTTGGCTTGTATGCGAGGACTTCGGATAGTGGGAATAGGAGAAAATACAGAAGAAGAGGAGTTGTGTAGATGGCCGAATTCTTTGTGTATAGAACGTACTTATCAGGAAGTAAAATCCCAACGTCTTTATAGATATGTCCGCTTACAATTGCCTTCGGATAGTTTAGCATTGGGCGAACTTGTCTTTTATACAGGACAAGGCCGTATAAATGATGTGAAGGTGTTAACTCCTGTCCAGGTAACAGGCAGAAAAGAAACTTTGGAAATGCTGACGGATGGTATAGATGCAACCGTTTATAGGGGTAGGATTCGGGATAAAATAGTGGATGTAGACTTGGGTAGAAAATATAAGATTGAAAAAATAGGAATGTCACCTTATTTGAAGACACAGTTGTTTTATCCGGATGAGTTTGAGTTGCTTTATTGGAAAAACGGTTGGAAGCCACTGGGATGTAAACAAGCGAATGATAGTGGTTTTATGAAATTTGAAGAAGTACCACAAGGAGTATTATTTATGTTAAAAAACTGTCGTTGGAAAGGAAAAACCGCTGAACGCATATTTACTTACGAAGAAGGAGTGGTGCGGTGGGAATAAACATTTTGAAATAGTAGCTTTCTACTGCCATTATTGTTAAACCTCCTTAAGGAAATGCCTATCCGTCACTTTTTATTTGTTATTTTGCACCAAATTCGGGTGGAGTGTGTCCTGACGTTTCGGGGTACGCTTAAATATGCAGATAAAACCAATGAATAAACTCACTATAAATGCCTGTCCGCTATGTGGGAGCACACATTTGAAATGTGCTATGACCTGTACGGATTTTTATGCTTCCGGTGAACAGTTTGATTTGTACACCTGCGAAGATTGCGGATTTACTTTTACACAAGGAGTCCCGGTAGAGGCGGAGATAGGCAGATATTACGAAACACCTGATTATATTTCCCATTCGGACACGAAGAAAGGTGCCATGAATGCCATTTACCATCATGTACGTCAGTATATGCTTGGAAGAAAAGCGCGTTTGGTGATGAAAGAGTCCCATCGAAAAAACGGGAGGATACTGGATATCGGTACAGGTACCGGTTATTTTGCCCATACGATGCAGAATAGGGGATGGGAAGTGGAGGCTGTGGAAAAGAGCGGGCAGGCCCGTAATTTTGCGCGCGAACATTTCGGGCTGAATGTGAGGCCGGAGGCCGCATTGAAAGAATTAGTGCCGGGAACGTTCGATGTAATCACGTTGTGGCACGTCATGGAGCACTTGGAACATTTGGACGAAACGTGGGAATTGTTACGTGAACTGTTGACCGAGAAAGGGGTATTGATAGTGGCTGTGCCCAATTGTTCGTCGTATGATGCGATGAAATACGGGAAGTACTGGGCTGCTTATGATGTACCCCGTCATTTATGGCATTTTACGCCTGCCACGATTCAGCAGTTCGGGTCGAAGCACGGATTTATTCTGGCAGCCCGTCATCCGATGCCGTTCGATGCTTTCTATGTATCGATGCTGACGGAGAAACACAAGGGGAGTGCTTACTCTTTTGTGAAAGGTATGTGGACCGGAACGGCGGCGTGGTTGAGTGCCCAGGCTAAAAAGGAACGGAGTAGTTCGATGATTTATGTATTCAGAAAGAAACGCTGATGAAGAGTAAAAGCAGAAATAACGCTGTGTCATATTTTGATATGCAGTTCATCACTTCCAGCATCAGTACCACGTTGGTACTTTTGTTATTGGGACTTGTGGTGTTCTTTGTATTGGCGGCCAATAATTTGTCTGTCTATGTGCGGGAAAATATTAATTTTTCCGTGCTTATCAGTGATGATATGAAGGAGACAGATATTCTGAAGTTGCAGAAACGGCTGAATAATGAACCTTTTGTGAAAGAGACAGAATATATCTCGAAAAAACAGGCATTGAAAGAGCAGACGGAAGCCATGGGAACCGATCCGCAAGAGTTTTTGGGGTATAACCCGTTTACGGCTTCAATAGAAATTAAATTGCATTCGGACTATGCGAACTCTGACAGTATTGCGAAAATAGAGAAACTGATTAAAAGAAATACCAATATACAGGATGTGCTTTATCAGAAAGACTTGATTGACGCGGTAAATGAAAATATCCGTAATATCAGCCTTGTTCTGCTGGCATTGGCCGTGATGTTGACATTTATCTCTTTTGCGCTGATTAATAATACGATCCGGCTGGCTATCTATTCGAAACGTTTCTTGATACATACGATGAAGCTGGTAGGGGCGAGTTGGGGATTTATCCGTCGCCCGTTTTTGAAAAGGAATATATGGAGTGGGGTATTAGCTGCTTTTATTGCAGATACGATCCTGATGGGGGCCGCTTACTGGCTGGTATCTTATGAGCCTGAATTGATTCGGGTAATTACGCCTGAAGTCATGTTACTGGTATCGGGCGCAGTATTGGTGTTCGGAGTGGTCATCACTTTCTTGTGTGCTTATCTTTCTATTAATAAATATCTGAGAATGAAAGCAAGTACGCTATATTATGTGTAATTCCGGATTTATAGATGTAAATAAATTAATGTAAATAACAATGGGTGATAAACAAAAATTTGCCTTCGATAAAACGAACTTCATTCTGCTTGCTATCGGCATGGCAGTGGTTATTCTGGGCTTTATCCTGATGACAGGGCCTTCATCGTCGGAAACGGTGTTTCAGGCGGACATTTTCAGTGTGAGAAGAATTAAGGTGGCTCCGGTGGTCTGTTTCTTGGGCTTTATTTTTATGATATATGGCGTGATGCGCAAACCCAAAACAAAAGAATAAAACAGGATGGAATGGTTTGAAGCACTGATCCTTGGATTGATCCAGGGACTGACTGAGTATTTACCGGTAAGCAGTAGCGGGCATTTAGCCATTGGTTCGGCTTTATTTGGTATAGAAGGAGAAGAAAATCTGGCATTTACCATTGTGGTGCATGTAGCCACTGTGTTCAGTACATTGGTGATTCTGTGGAAAGAGATTGACTGGATTTTCCGTGGTTTATTTAAGTTTGAGATGAACAGTGAAACACGCTATGTAATCAATATCTTGATTTCGATGATTCCTATTGGTATCGTCGGGGTGTTTTTTAAAGATGAAGTGGAGGCCATTTTTGGCTCGGGTTTGCTGATTGTTGGCTGCATGCTGTTGCTGACGGCTGCGTTACTGTCGTTTTCGTATTATGCAAAGCCACGCCAGAAAGAGAACATCTCGATGAAGGATGCATTTATCATTGGTTTAGCTCAGGCGTGTGCGGTATTACCGGGATTATCTCGTTCGGGCAGTACGATTGCAACCGGTTTGTTATTGGGCGATAATAAAGCTAAACTGGCACAATTTTCTTTCCTGATGGTGATACCTCCTATATTGGGAGAGGCGCTGCTGGATGCTATGAAGATGATAAAAGGTGAGGCTATTGCGGGCGATATTCCTACTTTGTCATTGATAGTAGGTTTCATTGCGGCTTTTGTTTCAGGTTGCCTGGCTTGTAAGTGGATGATTAATATCGTGAAGAAAGGTAAGTTGATTTACTTTGCTATTTATTGTGCAATAGTTGGAGTGGTCACCATTGTCGTTTCACAATTGCAATAAATTGCGGATGAATTTTAAAGAAGGAGAAGTACTTTATTTTAATAAACCGTTGGGATGGACGTCTTTTAAAGTCGTGGGGCACGCCCGATACCATATTTGCCGACGGATAAAAGTGAAGAAACTGAAGGTTGGACATGCAGGTACACTCGATCCCTTGGCAACAGGGGTGATGATTGTTTGTACAGGCAAGGCTACCAAGAGAATAGAGGAGTTTCAGTATCATACGAAGGAGTATGTGGCTACCATACGGTTGGGCGCTACTACTCCGTCTTACGATCTGGAACATGAAATTGATGCTACATACCCTACGGAGCATATTACCCGGGAGTTGGTGGAAGAGACGTTGAAAACGTTTGTTGGCGAGATACAGCAGATACCTCCCGCTTTCTCGGCTTGTAAGGTAGATGGTGCACGCGCTTACGATTTGGCCCGTAAAGGCCAGGAAGTGGAGTTGAAGCCGAAATTGCTGGTGATTGATGAGATAGAGTTGTTGGAGTGTAATTTACCGGAAATTAAAATACGGGTGGTATGCAGCAAGGGAACTTACATCCGTGCATTGGCACGCGACATCGGAGAAGCCTTGCAAAGCGGTGCACATCTGACCGGATTGATACGTACCCGTGTGGGGGAGATAAAGCTGGAGCAATGCCTGGATCCTGCAAAGTTTGCAGAATGGATAGATCAGCAGGAAGTGGAGATATCTGAGTGAAATAGAAAAGTAAGAAATAAAATAATTAATAAACGCACATTATTATCATGAAACTGTCGCAATTTAAATTTAAGTTACCCGAAGAAAAGATTGCTTTGCACCCTACAAAGTATAGGGATGAATCGCGCTTGATGGTACTCCACAAGCGTACGGGAGAGATTGAGCACAAGATGTTTAAGGACATCCTGAACTATTTTGATGATAAAGACGTGTTTGTATTCAACGATACCAAGGTATTCCCTGCCCGTTTGTACGGAAATAAGGAAAAAACCGGTGCGCGTATCGAAGTGTTCTTACTGCGTGAGCTGAATGAAGAGCTGCGTTTGTGGGACGTATTGGTAGATCCGGCACGTAAAATCCGTATAGGTAATAAGCTTTACTTCGGTGATGACGATTCAATGGTGGCTGAGGTAATTGATAATACTACTTCGCGCGGACGTACGCTCCGTTTTCTATATGACGGTCCTCATGACGAATTTAAAAAAGCATTGTATGCGTTAGGTGAAACTCCGCTGCCGCATACGATTCTTAACCGTCCGGTGGAAGAAGAAGATGCAGAACGTTTCCAGTCTATTTTCGCTAAAAACGAGGGAGCCGTGACAGCACCTACTGCGAGTCTGCACTTCAGCCGTGAATTGATGAAGCGCATGGAGATAAAGGGCATAGACTTTGCGTATATCACATTGCACGCAGGACTCGGTAACTTCCGTGATATCGATGTGGAAGACCTGACAAAGCATAAGATGGACTCTGAGCAGATGTTCGTAACCGGAGAAGCTGTTAAGATTGTGAACCGTGCCAAGGATCTTGGTAGGAATGTATGTGCTGTGGGAACGACTGTGATGCGCGCCATTGAAAGCACGGTGAGCACAGACGGGCATTTGAAAGAGTATGAAGGATGGACGAATAAGTTTATTTTCCCGCCGTATGACTTTACAGTGGCTAATGCTATGGTGTCCAACTTCCACATGCCACTTTCTACTCTGTTGATGATTGTGGCTGCCTTTGGTGGTTACGAGCAGGTAATGGATGCATATCAGATAGCATTGAAAGAAGGCTACCGTTTCGGTACTTATGGAGATGCGATGCTGATTTTGGATAAGTGATGAGAATATATCTGGGATTAGGTACTAATTTGGGTGATAAGGAGTTGAATCTTCGTGTCGCTGTACAGAAAATAGAAGAGCGGATAGGGAAAGTGATTTCCCTGTCCGCTTTTTATGCTACTGCCCCCTGGGGATTTCAATCTGATAATAACTTTCTGAATGCTGCGGCGGGAGTGGAGACATCTCTGTCTCCTTTCGATATACTTGAAAGGACCCAGCGGATAGAGCAGGAAATAGGGCGTTTACATAAATCACATGATGGAGTATATAGCGACCGTCTGATTGATATTGACCTCTTGCTTTATGGTGATAAGATATTACAGGACGAAAGGCTTTCATTGCCTCATCCATTGATGGCCGAACGAAAATTTGTTTTGGAGCCGCTTGCCGAAATCGCACCGGACGTTGTCCATCCGGTACTTCATAAAACAATCAGAGAGTTATTTCTGGTTCTTTCGTAATTTACGAACCATCAGATGTCGGGGCAGGTAGGCTACGCAGCCGATCAGCACGGCATACAATATGCGCAAATCGTCGAAAGGCTGGTGGTTCAGATAACAAATAAAGGCATAAATGCCCACTGTGACAGCAATATACACCAGTAGTGTAATGGCGGTTTTTAGTTTATTTTTCATAAGGCAGTCTGTTAATACGAAGCAAAAGTAGCAATAAATCCAAAATATTATCTACCTTTGCCTGTGAAATGAAGTGTGGAAAGATTTGAGTAGCTTGCAACCACAGAAAAAAATGCTAAAACAACATTCCCTTCTGTATGCGCTTTCTACTCTTTTTTAATCTCTGTCCGCATTCATAATTTATAATTCATAATTCATAATTTTATTATGGGATATTTATTCACATCCGAATCGGTGTCTGAAGGACACCCCGATAAAGTGGCCGATCAAATATCGGACGCTGTGCTTGACAAACTGTTGGCTTACGATCCCAGTTCGAAAGTAGCTTGCGAAACCTTAGTGACTACCGGACAGGTGGTACTTGCGGGAGAAGTGAAAACAGGTGCTTATGTTGATTTACAACTGATAGCACGTGAAGTGATCCAAAAGATTGGTTACACGAAAGGCGAATACATGTTCGAAAGTAATTCGTGCGGTGTATTTTCTGCCATTCATGAACAGAGTGCCGACATCAACCGTGGTGTAGAGCGTGAGGACCCTATGAATCAGGGGGCAGGTGACCAGGGAATGATGTTTGGTTATGCAACCAACGAAACTGAGAACTATATGCCGTTGTCGCTTGACCTGGCACATAGAATACTTCTTGTATTGGCCGATATCCGCCGGGAAGGTAAAGAAATGACTTATCTCCGTCCGGATGCAAAGAGCCAGGTAACTATTGAATATGACGATAACGGTACTCCCGTGCGTATTGATACAATTGTTGTTTCAACACAGCATGATGAATTTATATTGCCGGCTGATGGTTCTGCTGCTGCCCAACTGAAGGCGGATGAAGAGATGCTGGCGGTAATCCGGAAAGATGTGATTGAGGTATTGATGCCTCGTGTCATTGCGTCTATCAACCACCCGAAGGTTCTTGCTTTGTTCAATGATAATATTGTTTATCACGTAAATCCGACCGGTAAATTCGTTATTGGCGGTCCGCACGGAGATACAGGATTAACCGGACGTAAGATTATTGTTGATACCTACGGTGGTAAAGGGGCTCACGGTGGTGGCGCTTTTTCCGGTAAAGATCCCAGTAAAGTAGACCGCAGTGCTGCTTATGCTGCTCGTCATATTGCTAAAAACCTTGTAGCTGCCGGTGTTGCCGACGAAATGTTGGTACAGGTTTCTTATGCTATCGGGGTGGCGCGTCCGATTAATATTTATGTAAATACATACGGCCGCAGTAATGTGAAAATGAGTGATGGTGAAATCGCCGGAAAGATTGATGAGCTGTTTGACCTCCGGCCAAAGGCTATTGAAGATCGCTTGAAACTCCGTTATCCGATTTACAGTGAAACGGCCGCTTACGGACACATGGGGCGTGAACCCCAGGTAGTGACTAAGCATTTTCAGTCTCGTTATGAAGGTGACCGGACTATGGAGGTAGAGTTGTTTACATGGGAAAAACTTGACTATGTGGACAAAGTGAAAGAAGCTTTCGGTTTGTAATCAGCGTAGCTTTACAGCTATTTATTATAGGAGGGCCGCACTTGTTTTTATCCCATATAGGGAGAAAACAAGGCGGTCTTCTTCTTTTCTCCTTGAAATTTGGTACTTTTGCACCGTGTTTAACCAAACCCATGTAAGAAATGAACCAAATAACTTCCGTATGTGTATATTGTGCTTCAAGTACGAAAATAGATCAGATTTATTTTGATGCGGCTGTACGATTAGGGCAGCTGTTAGCAACCCGGCATATCCGTTTGATAAATGGAGCAGGGAATATAGGATTGATGCGGTCGGTGGCTGATGCCGTATTACAGAACGGAGGCGAAGTGACCGGAGTGATCCCTCACTTTATGGTAGAGCAAGGGTGGCATCATAACGGTCTGACGGAGCTTATTGAGGTGGACAGTATGCACGAACGTAAACGACTGATGGCTGAAAAGAGTGATGCTGTGATTGCATTGCCCGGAGGATGCGGGACTTTGGAAGAGCTACTTGAAATTATCACCTGGAAACAGTTGGGGCTTTATCTTAAACCGATCGTGATATTGAATACCAATGGCTTCTTCGATCCATTGTTGGCAATGCTTGACAAAGCCATAGACGGTAATTTTATGAGGAAACAACATGGAGATATCTGGCATGTAGCCCATACTCCGGAAGAGGCTGTGCATTTGGTTCATTCAATACCCGTATGGGACAGTTCCATCCGTAAGTTTGCTGCTATATGATTTCTCCTCAGGACTCTGTCGGCGTGCAGGTGGCAGATACTTTGCCGCAGACCTTCCATGAAGCTTGTGTGCCAAAAGATACATTGGCGGCGGTTGATTTACAGGCAGTGAGCGAGACGGTTACAGGGGTGGAAGGCATATCGATCCCTTACTCTCCAAGGACGGATGACGGGTTGGCAATGGTACTGCTGGGATGTTTCTTTATTTCTTCGTATGTGTTGGCGCGCAGTAAGAAATTTCTGTTGCAACAAGTCAAAGATTTTATGTTGCATCGTGAGAGAACAAGTATTTTTGCTTCCTCTACAGCAGCTGATATGCGTTATCTGTTATTGTTGATTGTGCAGACTTGTGTTCTTGGAGGTGTATGTATCTTTAACTATTTTAATGATGTCCGGCCTTCACTGATGGAGCGCGTTTCGCCTCATTTACTTTTAGGAGTTTATGTTGCTGTATGCATACTCTATTTTCTGTTCAAGTGGATTATATATTCGTTTTTGGGGTGGGTGTTTTTTGACAAAAGTAAAACAGATATATGGTTGGAGTCTTATTCTACACTGATTTACTACCTTGGATTTGCTTTATTTCCGTTTGTTTTGTTTCTGGTCTATTTTGATCTGAATGTTACCTTTTTAGTTTCAATTAGTTGCATTTTGGTAATTTTTACTAAAATATTGATGTTTTACAAGTGGCTAAAGCTTTTTTCCTGTAATATTTATGGGGTTTTCCTTTTAATTTTATACTTTTGTGCCCTTGAAATCATACCTTGTTTAATAGTCTATCAGGGTCTGATTCAGCTAAATAATGTTTTGATAATAAATTTTTAGGACGTTGAAAATTAAGAAAGTATTAGTGTCGCAGCCTAAGCCTGCTTCAGAGAAATCTCCTTATTACGACATTGCTGAAAAGTATGGTGTAAAAATAGATTTCCGCCCCTTCATCAAGGTTGAGAGCGTCTCTGCGAAAGAATTCAGACAACAGAAAGTATCGATTCTTGATCATACGGCTGTTATATTTACCTCACGCCATGCGATTGATCATTTCTTCCATTTATGTACGGAGTTGCGTGTGACGATCCCTGAGACGATGAAGTATTTCTGTGTAACAGAAGCTGTTGCTCTTTATATTCAGAAATATGTTCAGTATCGTAAGCGTAAGATTTTCTTCGGAGCTACGGGTAAGATTGAAGATTTGATTCCTTCGATTGTGAAGCATAAAACAGAGAAATATCTCGTTCCGATGTCGGATGTACATAACGATGACGTGAAGAATCTGCTGGATAAGAGTAATATTCAGCATACGGAATGCGTAATGTATCGTACTGTTAGTAACGACTTTATGGAAGGAGAGGAGTTTGATTATGACATGCTGGTATTCTTTAGCCCTGCCGGAGTTTCTTCATTAAAAAAGAACTTCCCTGATTTCGATCAGAAGGATATCAAGATCGGAACATTTGGATCGACAACAGCACAGGCTGTTCGTGATGCAGGACTCCGTCTGGACCTGGAAGCACCTAATGTAAAGGCTCCTTCAATGACGGCTGCTCTCGATTTGTTTATTAAGGAAAACAATAAAGGAAAATAAATGAAACGGTGAACAGCAAACGGTAAACAATGAACAGGCATATTTATCTGTAGCATTGTTTACTGTTTGTTGTTTGCCGTTTATAATTATTATGGCAAATACCTTGTGCAAGGCCGAAAGGCTGAATAGTAAGATTCTGATTGAGAAGATGTTTGCAGGCGGCTCTAAGTCGTTTTCCATCTTTCCGTTGCGTGTGGTGTATATGCCTGTAGAAAATCAGGATGCTCAGGCATCTGTTTTATTGAGCGTTTCGAAGAAACGATTTAAACGCGCGGTAAAGCGGAATAGAGTGAAACGCCAATTGCGTGAAGCGTATCGGTTGCATAAGCATCTACTATTGCAGACTTTAACCGATAGACAACAACAGTTGGCTATTGCTTTCATTTATCTTTCGGACGAATTAACGTCCTCGGCCGAAATAGAGGAGAAAATGAAGATTCTGCTGGCTCGTATCAGCGAGAGATTGGTATGAAACGTCTGCTTTCATACATATTATTGCTTCCCATATACTTTTACAGGGCTTGTATTTCGCCCATGACCCCTCCTTCATGTCGTTTTACGCCTACTTGTTCGCAGTACGCTATTGAAGCGATTAAGAAACATGGTCCTTTTAAGGGGCTTTATCTTGCCGTCAGGCGGATACTTCGTTGTCATCCGTGGGGTGGATCTGGGTATGATCCCGTGCCTTAGTGATTTATGAATATTCTGGATATACATACGCACCGGCTGCCTGCAAAACCGGGGCAGGCAATACAAAATTGTCAGCCGGCAGAATTTGCTCCGTTGGGCGGTGCTTACTATTCTGTGGGGATTCATCCCTGGTACCTGACCCGTGAGAATTTCATCCACCAGTGGGAACTGTTGTTGTCAGCTATCCATTCTCCTCAGGTTCTTGCAATTGGCGAAGCAGGTCTCGACAAGTTGGCACAGACGGACTATGTGTTGCAGCAGGAAGCGTTTGAGAGGCAGGCTATACTTGCACACGAAATGGAATATCCGTTAGTAATTCATGCGGTGCGATCAGCAGATGAAATTATTCGCTTTAAAAGGAAAATGCAGCCTTCTAACCCCTGGATTATACATGGTTTCCGCGGGAAAAAAGAATTGGTTCTGCAATATATCCGGGAGGGAATTTATCTTTCACTGGGAGAGAAGTATCAGGAGGAAGCGCTTCGACAGATACCTTCGGAATACTTGTTTCTGGAGACAGATGAAAGTCTGATAGATATCCATAGCCTTTATGAGCGAGCTGCTTTACTTCTGGAGGTGCCTGTTTGCAAACTCATGCAACAAGTACAGCAAAACATTAATAACGTCTTTTTTAGGCAATAAGAGTTGCTTGTTCCGATAAAGAGTCGTACTTTTGCCCTAATTAAACTTTAAAACTTATTATCATTCGATGAATTTTGTAGAAGAACTAAGATGGCGTGGAATGGTGCATGACATGATGCCCGGCACAGAAGAGTTATTGGCGAAAGAACAGGTTACTGCTTATTTGGGTATTGATCCGACAGCCGATTCGTTGCATATCGGACACTTATGCGGTGTGATGATCTTGCGACACTTCCAGCGTTGCGGCCATAAACCATTGGCCTTGATTGGTGGTGCAACAGGTATGATTGGCGATCCTTCGGGTAAGTCGGCAGAACGTAATCTGCTCGATGAAGAGACTTTACGCCACAATCAGGCTTGTATCAAGAAGCAGCTGGCTAAGTTTTTGGACTTCGAATCTGATGTTCCTAATAGAGCCGAATTAGTGAACAACTATGATTGGATGAAGGAGTTCAGTTTCTTGGATTTTGTTCGTGAAGTGGGCAAACACATCACTGTAAACTACATGATGGCTAAGGAATCAGTAAAGAAGCGCCTGAACGGTGAAGCCCGTGACGGATTGTCGTTTACAGAGTTTACTTATCAGTTGTTGCAGGGTTATGACTTCCTTCACCTCTATGAAACCAAAGGATGTAAATTGCAGATGGGTGGTTCCGATCAGTGGGGAAATATCACTACCGGTACTGAGTTGATTCGCCGTACCAATGGTGGTGAGGCTTATGCACTGACATGTCCGTTGATTACCAAAGCTGACGGTGGAAAGTTTGGTAAGACAGAATCCGGTAATATCTGGTTGGATCCTCGTTATACGTCTCCTTATAAATTCTATCAGTTCTGGCTCAATGTGAGTGACTCTGACGCAGAACGTTATATCAAGATATTTACTTCGCTTGATAAGGCAGAAATCGACGGGTTGGTTGCTGAACATAATGAAGCTCCGCATTTGAGAGCACTTCAGAAACGTTTGGCAAAGGAAGTAACTGTGATGGTTCATTCCGAAGAGGATTACAATGCTGCGGTAGACGCATCTAATATCTTGTTTGGCAATGCTACATCCGATGCGTTGAGAAAGTTGGACGAAGACACGCTTCTGGCTGTGTTCGAAGGTGTTCCTCAATTCGAGATTTCACGTGATGCATTGACAGAGGGAGTGAAAGCAGTTGATCTGTTCGTTGACAATGCTGCTGTATTTGCTTCAAAAGGTGAAATGCGTAAACTGGTTCAGGGTGGCGGTGTTTCTTTGAATAAAGAGAAGTTGGCTGCTTTTGATCAGGTGATTACTACTGCTGATCTGCTTGATGAAAAATATCTGTTGGTTCAGCGTGGTAAGAAAAACTATTATTTGATTATCGCAAAATAAGAAGTTTTCTTTTCCGCCTTTCATTCAAAGGGGCGGAATAAGTGAAACTTTAATATAAAAAAGAGGATGTCTCAAAAGGGGGTGCCATGTAATAGGCAAATTGACCCTGTGAGACATCCTTTTTCTTTGTGGAGTGGCAGATTAGTGCTTTTCTGCTTTATCTGCCGGGAGTTCTTTTAGTAATTCTTCTACTGCCGTCTTCAATTGCGTATCTTCACCTTTGACGATTGTTTCCGGTGAGTTGGCAACTTTAATGTCCGGTTCCAGCTGTGTGTTTTCCAGATAGCTTCCATCCGGGAGTCGATAGCCTATGACAGGAATACCGAATACCAGAGATGGGTCTTGCAGGCGTTCCCACGAAACACTGGTCATAGTTCCCGGTACGGGCATACCTACCAATTTACCCAATTTCTGGTGGCTGTATACCCATGGTGTACCGTGCGCATTCGAGTAATTGGCTTCACATGTCAGCATGATAGATGGTTTGTTCCATCGGCGGCTGGGCATATCGCATGCTTCGCGTCCGCGAATAACCTGAGTGAAATACTTCTTGCCGCTGAACAACACTTCGATATCTTCGTGAAGGCGGCCACCACCATTGAAACGGGTGTCTATAACGATACCTTCGCGGTTATTGTATTTTCCTAAAATATCCGAGTAGACGGAACGGAAACTGCCATCACCCATCGACTGTATGTGTACATATCCCAGACGTCCGTTGGACCATTTGTCTACATCGGCCGCCCGTTGTTTCACCCAGCGTTTGTAAAGCAGATTGTTGAGGGTTCCGTTGCCGACCGGGATTACTACTTCTTCCCACCGTTCACCGTTTTGCGGATTGTATAGCGAAACAAGCGTCTTCTTATTGGCTTTGTCATTCAGTAACGTCAGATAATCTGTTTTGGGAGTTATTGCCTGCCCGTTGATCTTTTCAATGACAGTTCCGGCTTTCACCTTCGAGCGGGCGTGATCAAACGGCCCTTTTTCAATCACTTCCATGATCAATGCACCTTTTCCTTTGTGATTCCAGTCTGTAAGCACTCCCAAACTGGCTGTGGCATCTCCCGGAATGGATGGAGAGAAGCGGCCGCCGGTATGCGATACATTCAGTTCACCCAGCCATTCGCTCAGCAATTCGGCAAAGTCGTAGTTGTTATTGATGTGCGGCAGGAATTTGCGGTAAGCAGCAGACATGGCATCCCAGTCTACTCCGTGCATGTTGGAGTTGTAGAAACGTTTCTGCTGCTGCTTATATACATGGTCGAACATATATTCTCGTTCTGCAGCTAAATCCATTTTCATCTCTGCTTTATAGCTGATCGGTTTCAGAGTCTCTCCGCTGAGGTCCATTTTCTGCATGGTGTTGCCTCCCAGGACAAACAGGGTTTTTCCTTCTTTGTCCATATTCATAGAAGCCCATCCGGCATTCATTTTATGAAGCAGCTTGGTTTCTTTTTTGCGGAGATCCATTTTCCATAGGTCAAATCCACCTTCGAATGCTGACAGATAGTAGAGGGTTTCACCGTCTTTTGAGATGATGGTACTGCCCAGATTCGAAGAATTGGGAGTGAGGCGGATGATACGGTCTTCGAGCCCATTCAGCTCCACTACGATGTTTTTTACCTCGTCTTTCTTTTCAGTCTCTGCTTTGGGATCTTTCTTTTTGTCTTTTTTCAGGTTAGTAGAAGCTTTTTCTTTATCCTTCTGTTGCTCCTTTTCCAGTTCTTTCTGCAATTCATAATCCTCTTTACTCAGACGGAACTTATCGAAAGCATCCTGATTGAGGAATACCAGCATGGCATCGTTTTGTGAACCCCAGGAAGCATGTGCACGCATCCCATATCGTTCGGTCGTGAACAAGATGGCATTGCCGTCCAGTGCCCAACGGGGAGATCCGCTCATGTAACCACTGTTAGTCAGGTTGATGATCGGGCTGCCACCCTGTGCACTCACTAATCCTATGTCTGAATATGGATCATGCCGGTTACCGATAAACTCGAGTGTGAACCATTTTCCGTCAGGTGACCATTGGTAGTCGAAATTTCCGTCGGTGCTGAACCAAGTGGATCCATCGGTGATCTGGCGAACCTTTTTCGTGTCTAAATTAACTACCATCAAGCGGTTGCGGTCCTCTATAAACGCCAGTTCTTTACCGTCCGGTGAGAATTGCGGATAAGCCCGTTCCACGGTTGTGGAGGGCAGTAACACTTCTTCTTCGATGATAGTGGCATTCGGGAAGTTGGCTTCCTCTTTACGGGCTATTTTAGCCAGGAAAAGTTGCCAGTTGCCGTTACGTTCGCTTGCGTAGGCCAAGGTACGGTTGTCCGGAGCGAATGTGAGTCCGGCTTCGCGTGCAGGTGTTTGGGTGATTTGTTTTGTGGTTGTATAATCTGTCGAGGTCACAAATACTTCTCCCCGTACGATAAACGCAATCTGTTTTCCATCCGGCGATACGGTTCCCGATGTCGCTCCGTTTGTAAAAGTCAGGTCTGCTATTTTATCCTGATCATCGCGGACAATGTCTATGTCCGTTTTTTGTGGCGTGGCATTACCTTTTTGAGTATATATTTCCCCGTCATACGCATAGCATAACGTTCCGTCATGACTCATTGACAAGAAACGCACAGGATGTGTTTTGAAAGATGTCACCGTTTTAAGAGACTGTGTGTTGTCCAATGGGAAGTTGTAGACATTGAACGAGCCTTCGCGTTCACTTAATATATATACACTTTTTCCGTCCGGTGAAAGGATGGGGTTGCGGTCTTCTCCGGCGTGATTGGTCAGGTTGGTATGTTTTCTTGTTTTGGTGTTGTACATCCAGATGTCACGGGTGATGGACGAAGTGTGATGTTTCCGCCATTCATCTTCAAAACCTTTACGGTCCTGATAAAGGAAGAATTCCCCCGATGTTGCATAACAAACTGCTTCGGCCGGGGTGCCCAGCACCTGTTCCGTACGTCCTCCATTTGCAGGGACCTTGTATAGCTCTGTCATGGCTGTTGTCGGGAACATGGCGCTTTGTGCGGGATCTTGGATGGATGCTGAAAATAGAATATATTTTCCGTCCGGTGTAAAAGTTGAAGGGAGTTCGGATGCAGAATGGGTAGTCAGTCTTTGTGCCGTACCTCCTGTCGCCGGCAATATAAAAATGTCAAAATTGCCATTACGGTCGCTGGCAAAAGCGATTTGCTTACTGTCCGGCGACCAAATCGGTGTGCATTCATACGATGGTTGTGTTGTAAGCTGGGTGGCTACCCCTCCTCCGGCAGGTACTTTGTAAATATCTCCTTTGTAACAGAATGCTATTTCTGTTCCGTCCGGCGAAATCTGTACGTCGCGCATCCATAGTGGTGATGCGGCATTGCCGGTAAGCGTGGTGAGACCCAATGCAATGCATACAAAAAGTTTTCTCATACTTACTGAATTTATTCGTTTACTTTATTGATTTCTGTAAGTACAAAGGTAGCAATTAGCTGCGGCTAATGAGACTTATTATACAAAAAAGTCTAAAAAGATTTGGAAAATAACTTGCATGGCATTATCTTTGCATCGCTTTTTAACAGAAAGCGCAAGAGCTTGTCCTATGGTGTAATGGTAGCACAACAGTTTTTGGTTCTGTTTGTCTAAGTTCGAATCTTGGTAGGACAACAACTTTTATAAGGAAAAACATTAAATCCCGCTAAATAGCCATATTTAGCGGGATTTTTCTTTTCATCCTCACCCTTTTTATGGATCAATAAGTAGCTCTGAGAGGTTCCTCAGGCATCTTGAAATAAACTCACCACAAAGTTAGATTCCAAATCCCGAAAGCTTCCGGATAAGCTTACTTCGAATTTTTAGGGAAACAGTCCTTTCATGCAACTTTCTTTCATCTTGGCAGCCAAGATGAATTTGGATTCCTCTCTTAAGCAAGTTTTCTTTTGATGTTTCGGTACTTTGGATCGAATGAAATCTTATTTTTCGATTTGTTCTTTAGCTTCTTGTGCTTCTTTCTATGGTTTTTGCGCTACTTGGAGTACAAGCGAAGGGTATTCAGACAGACTTTTATTATCTTGAAATTTTCTTCTATTTCTTTCTTTTTGCCTATTTTTGCCTATTCGTTAATACTAAAATCTAATAATCAATGAAACGTCGCGATTTTCTGAAGTGTTCACTTGCTGTAGGAGCAAGCTTGGCAACCTCTCCGTTGACTTATGCATTTAATGGTGAAAACCAAGAGTCAAACAATGATTCGTCCGGACCCTCTAAGGCTCCTGCCACAAAAGGAGGGAAACCACATATCATTTTTATTATGAGTGACCAGCATCGTGGAGATGCTTTACATTGCATGGGGAACAAAGCCGTCATTTCTCCTAACATAGATAAGTTGGCTCAGGAAGGCAGCTTGTTTGTATGTGGTTATAGTTCTGCCCCCAGTAGTACGCCTGCGCGTGCCGGCTTGCTTACGGGGATGTCTCCATGGCACCATGGGATGTTGGGGTATGGAAAGGTCGCTTCCAAATATAAATATGAAATGCCCCGGATGTTGCGCGATTTGGGCTACTATACTTTTGGAATAGGGAAGATGCACTGGTTCCCACAGAAAGCCTTGCATGGCTTTCATGCTACATTGGTAGACGAGAGCGGGCGTAGTGAAACCCGTGATTTTATTAGTGACTATCGAGAATGGTTTCAGTTGCAGGCACCCGGGAAGAACCCGGATTTAACGGGAATCGGGTGGAACAATCATAATGCCGGAACTTATAAACTTGAGGAAAGATTACATCCTACGGCCTGGACGGGGCAAACAGCCTGTGAATTAATACGGAATTATGAAAGTGATCAGCCTCTGTTCCTGAAAGTCTCTTTTGCCCGCCCTCATAGTCCGTATGATCCTCCGAAACGATATTTGGATATGTATGAAACGGCAGATATCCCCGTACCGTTTGTTGGGGATTGGTGTGGAAAGTATGCTGAACGCAAAGATCCGGAAAAGGTTGCGAAAGACGCAGCTTTCGCGAATTTTGGAGAAGAATACGCAGTCAATTCCAGACGCCATTATTATGCGAATGTGACGTTTATTGATGATCAGATTGGGCAGATTATTCAGGCCCTGAAAGAGAAAGGAATGTACGAAAACTCAATCATTTGTTATACGGCCGACCATGGTGATATGTTGGGTGACCATTATCATTGGCGGAAAACCTATGCCTACGAAGGTTCGGCGAAGATTCCTTATATTATAAAATGGCCTTCTGTCATGACTACACAGGCTATTAAAGGAAAACGAATAGAACAGCCGGTAGAGTTACGTGATTTTTTGCCTACCTTCATCGAACTTGCAGGGGGAACGGTACCGGATGATATGGACGGTAAGTCTTTGGTTGCACTGGTTTCAGGAAATAATGATGGCTGGCGGAAATATATTGATCTGGAACATGCCACCTGCTATAGTGCCGATAATTATTGGTGTGCGCTTACTGACGGTAAAATGAAATATATCTGGTTCATTCATACGGGCGAAGAGCAGTTGTTCGATTTAAGTGCAGATCCCGGAGAACGGAGAAATCTTTTTGGGGACAGTCGTTATGCAGACCGGTTGGCTGAGATGCGTAAAGCAATGGTTTGTCACTTACAAGAGAGAGGAACAGATTTTGTAAAAGATGGAAAGCTGGTAGTAAGAGATCAGACCTTACTTTATAGCCCTAATTATCCAAAAAATTGATGTTATTTATCTGTGCAGGATAATTGGGCGCAATTTATTCTCAAATCCCGTTTTCTTTTCTTATTTTTGTGTCGTGTACGCAAACGATGTTTGTCTGAGCGGCACCTAATGTAAACTTATAAATAAGAAATATGAAAACAAACTATGAGATTCGCTATGCTGCCCATCCGGAAGATGCAAGAAGCTATGACACCAAGAGAATCCGGAGAGATTTCCTGATAGAGAAGGTTTTTTCGGCCGATGAAGTGAATATGGTATACTCCATGTACGATCGTATGGTAGTGGGTGGAGCCATGCCGGTAAATGAAGTATTGAAGTTGGAGGCTATCGATCCTTTGAAAGCTCCTTATTTCCTGACCCGTCGTGAAATGGGTATTTTCAATGTCGGAGGTCCCGGTGTTGTGAGAGCGGGGAATGCGATATTTCAGTTGGCTTATAAAGAAGCGCTTTATTTGGGTTCGGGCGATCGGGAAGTAACCTTTGAGAGTGCGGATGCCGCACATCCTGCTAAATTTTATTTTAATTCGCTGACCGCTCACCGAAATTATCCTGATAAGAAAGTAATGAAAGCCGATGCGGTGGTTGCTGAAATGGGTACGTTGGAAGGCTCGAATCACCGCAATATTAATAAGATGCTTGTAAACCAAGTGCTACCTACCTGCCAGTTGCAGATGGGAATGACCGAACTGGCTCCGGGAAGTGTGTGGAATACGATGCCTGCGCATGTTCACAGCCGCCGTATGGAGGCTTATTTCTATTTTGAGGTACCGGAGGAGCATGCCGTATGCCATTTCATGGGTGAGGTTGACGAAACCCGGCATGTATGGATGAAGGGCGATCAGGCAGTATTGTCACCGGAATGGTCCATTCATTCGGCAGCGGCAACTCACAGTTACACTTTTATCTGGGGCATGGGGGGTGAGAATCTTGATTATGGCGATCAGGATTTTTCGTTAATCACGGACTTGAAATAAAGTGTTTGATATGGATATTTCTTTTTAGGGAATGGAAGTGATATGAGTTTTTTTAAAACATTATGAGTATGGTAAACTTTTCATTAGAGGGCAAAGTGGCATGGGTCACGGGTGCATCTTACGGTATCGGTTTTGCGTTGGCTACTGCCTTTTCAGAGGCAGGCGCAAAGATCGTTTTTAATGACATCAGTCAGGAGCTGGTCGACAAAGGGATGGCTGCATATAAGGAACTGGGGATTGAGGCCAGTGGATATGTGTGCGATGTCACGAGTGAGGAGCAGGTAAATGCTTTGGTTGCACGGATCGAGAAAGAGGTCGGAGTGGTTGATATTCTGGTAAATAATGCCGGTATCATTAAGCGCATCCCGATGTGTGAGATGACAGCGGAGCAGTTCCGGCAGGTGATTGACGTGGACCTGAATGCCCCGTTTATTGTGTCGAAAGCTGTGATTCCTTCAATGATTAAGAAGGGGCATGGAAAAATCATCAATATCTGTTCGATGATGAGTGAGCTGGGGCGTGAAACAGTATCTGCTTATGCCGCTGCCAAGGGCGGGCTGAAGATGCTCACCCGTAACATTGCGTCCGAGTATGGTGAGTTCAATATCCAGTGTAACGGTATTGGCCCGGGGTATATCGCCACACCTCAGACGGCGCCTTTGCGTGAAGTGCAGCCGGACGGTTCGCGCCACCCGTTCGATTCATTCATTATAGCCAAGACTCCCGCTGCCCGTTGGGGAACACCGGAAGATCTGATGGGACCGGCCGTATTCCTGGCTTCGGATGCTTCGAATTTCGTGAACGGTCATGTGCTTTATGTAGATGGCGGTATTTTGGCTTATATCGGTAAACAACCTAAATGAATCTGATCAATACAATTGAATCAATGAAGAAAGTTTTTCTTTTTGCCGCACTCGCTTTGCTGTGTCTGGCTTGTAATGAAGCGGGTAAGTCGGTCTCTGTTACGGTATCTAATGCCACTTCGCTGGAACGTGACGGTGAGATGGTAGAAGTATCCATGAGCGAGGTTTCCTCTAAATTGCAGTTACCCGATACCGCGCAGATAGTCGTAGTGGATGCCGAAGGGCAGCAAGTACCCTATCAGATAACTTCTGATGAGAAAGTGATATTTCCGGTCAGTGTACAGGCGAATGGTTCGACTGTTTACACGATAAAGGCGGGCATTCCCCAGGAGTGTCCGGTGAAGGCTTGCGGAAGATATTATCCCGAACGGGTGGATGACGTGGCCTGGGAGAACGATTTGGTGGCTTTCCGTACCTACGGACCTGCTTTACAGGAAACCGGAGAGCGTGCTTTCGGATATGATATCTGGACGAAGTACAACACCGATGATCCGGTGGTGGAAGCTCGCTATGAAGGTGAACTGAACCCGGATACAAAAGCTAAAATAGCAGAACTCGGGAAGACGGACCCTGAAGCTGCGCAGGAACTTTACCGGTCGGTTTCTTATCATGTGGACCATGGTAACGGACTGGACTGTTATAAAGTCGGTCCTACTTTGGGAGGGGGCACGGCTGCGTTAATGGCAGGTGATACAATTATTTATCCGTATTGTTACGCTACCCAGGAGATACTGGATAATGGTCCGCTACGTTTCACAGTGAGACTGGTGTATCATCCGTTGGTGGTAAGGGGAGACTCCGGCGTGATCGAAACACGTGTGATTACGTTGGACGCGGGTTCGCATCTGAACAAAACGATTGTTTCTTATACCAATCTGAAAGAGACAATGCCTCTGGCCGTCGGCATCGTATTGCATGAACCCGATGGAGCTGTGGTGGCGAATGCGGCAGAGGGATACATTACTTATGTGGACCCGACGGATAATGCCGGTAATGACAACGGTAAAATCTTTGTGGGTGCTGCGTTTCCTACTTTGGTGAAGGAGGCGAAACCTGTTCTGTTCCCGGAGAAAGAGAAAAAAGAGTTGCGCGGAGGTGCCGACGGGCATGTGCTGGCTATCAGCGAGTATGAACCGGGAGCTGACTTTACTTATTACTGGGGAGCTGCCTGGGATAAAGCCGATATAAAAGACGCTGCTGCCTGGAATGCCTATATGGCCGATTTTGCCCGGAAGATACGTAATCCGCTGACGGTAACGGTGAAATAAGAGAGCTGCCTGAGCTTTTTACTGGTGTCAGCAATATGGCTTTTCTACAGGAGATTGAGAAACAACTGTCAGGGGAGGATATGAACGTGGCATTGACGGGAGCGATTCTGCACTAATCCGTCCGGTCATAGCCCGACTCTTAGTCTTCCATCTGTTTTATATTCCTTATTAGTCCGCTATACTTAGCCCTCTTCACAGCACTGCCTTTGAAGAGGGTTCTGTATTTTTCTTCGCTTAGTTGTTGCCAGTCTTCTTTCTTCATATTCATGAACTCCGGCGAGGGTTGCAGCTCCGGTGTCCGGCAAGGAGTGGCAAACCGGTTCCAGGGACAAGCTTTCTGGCATTCGTCACATCCATAAACACGGTTTCCCATCAGAGGGGAAATAGAAGCCGGAATTTCGCCTTTATTCTCAATCGTGAGGTATGAAAGGCAACGGCGTGCATCCAGACCGTACGGGGCTTCTAAAGCTTGCGTGGGGCAGGCTTGCAGGCACCGGTTACACGTCCCGCAGCGATTCGGCCGGGGGCGGTCGTATGTGTCGGCTTCCGTGTTCAGGAAGAGTTCTCCCAAGAAGAAGGTAGATCCGGCACGGGGAATGATCAGCTGGGTATTCTTCCCGATCCATCCGAGGCCGGCACGCCAGGCCCAATAGCGTTCGAGTACGGGGGCGGTGTCACAGAACACACGTCCGTCCAGTTCCGGTACGTCTGATTCCTGTATGAAGCGGAACAGGGTGGTCAGTTTTTCACGCATGAGATCGTGATAGTCCTTCCCGTAAGCGTACCATGCGAATTGATATTCCTCCTCAGGTATACGGGTAGCGGGGTAGTAGTTCAGGGCTACGGAGACTACGCAACGGGTGCCTTCGACCAGCAGAGCCGGATCGCAGCGCTTGTCGAAATGGTTGCCCATATAAGCCATTTCGGCGTGCCTGCCCGAGCCCAGCCATTCCTTCAGAAAGTCCCGGTGTACGGGATCGACCGGACCGGCCGGTGCTATGCCGCAAGCAGAAAAGCCGAGGCGCAAGGCTTCGGCTTTCAGGGCTTTACTGTTTATCTTCGTTTCCATTATAATAACTTAAACTCGTATCCTTCCTCCTTCAGGAAGTCGATGGCACGAGGAAGTGCGTATTGTAGGTTTCCGTTGTTCCAGGACTTCAGCGAATCGTGGAAGGTAATGATAGACCCGTTGCGGGCATATCTCATCACATTGGCCAGCACTTGCGGAGGGCGGAGCTTCTTACTGTAGTCTCGTGTAACGAGGTCCCACATGATGATCTTATAGTGGCGCTTCAGCGTCATATACTGCATCCAGCGCATGTGTCCGTGAGGCGGACGGAACAGGTCCGTTTTCATCAGTTCGTTGGCCTTGTCTGTATTGGCCAGATAATTTACCGACAGATATTCGAAGCCGCGGATGTGGTTGAACGTATGGTTGCCGATGCGGTGTCCGCGTTCCACTACCATACGGAACACATCCGGATGCTTGCGGATGTTGTCGCCTACCATGAAAAAAGTAGCCCTGATGTTGTGTTTGTCCAGCAACTCCAGTACCCAGGGCGTCACTTCCGGAATGGGGCCGTCGTCGAAGGTCAGGTAAACTGCCTTCTCGTTAGGGTCCATCCGGAAGATAGCGTCGGGATAGATTGCACGGAAAAACCAAGGCGGTTGCTCTATAAACATCTTCTTCGGCTACAGATTACTGATGGACTTTCATACGTCCTACGTAAATGTTATATAGTTCGTTCACCTTCGGAGTATAGTTGCCGGCATGTTTTGACTTGTATTTCTCCATCACTTTGGCTTCCATATCCAGTGCGCTGAGGTGCATGATAAATTCACGCTGCGACATCATCAGATGATTGTCGTCCAGACTGAGATACCAGGTGAGATATTCCACAGACTTGTTTGCCAGTTCGTCGATGATCCGGTCGGCTTTCGCGGTATCTCCCAACTGGTAGTAAGCTTCTGCCATCTCGAGTGCCCCGTTCTGGAAGTCGTAGGGTACGTTGAAAGCGGGAATCATCTTTTCGGCATATTCCAATGCGGCCAGCGCCTTGTCTTTCTTGCCTTCTTTCATCAGCTGTGTGATGAGTTGGGCGAAGATGCGGCGATGGGTGTAGCACATGCGCATGGTGTTCTCGTCGATGTAGATGCCCGGCTTGTCGATGCCTCCGAACTTGAATTTGTTCATCAGGTTGTCGTACATCTTCTCGCTGTCGATGGTTGCTTCGAGCGCTTCCGTATCGAACGGAGTGAAGCGGTACGTCAGACCTTCCTGGATGAAATGCCCACGCATATTCAGTTGGTTGTCCGTGCCTACGGTGATGGCCATGTAGATGGGGCGTTCCCAGTTGGCGTTGGCCAGCATCTCAAGCATCATCAGCTCGCTTTTGTAGAGGGCGCGTTTGGGGTTGCCCTTTTCGTCTTTGAGCGAGATGTGCATATAGTCGGGGATGGAGTCGCCCAACGCTGCCGGGATCATCATACCCGAGCGGCGTACGGCTTCTTTGTCGATCTTGACAACGATGCTGTCGGTCGGTATTACCGCTTGTCCGTCTTTGGTGCGTACCCAGTATTTCAGGATATTCTTCAGTTCGTAAGGATTGTCTCCGAATTGTGCCCGGATGTTGTTCAGGGCTTCCGGGTTCTTGCCGTTCAGGACTTCTTCTTCGGCGGCTTTATAGGCTTTGTCTATCTGCTTTTTGAAGTCCGGGCGTATGGGTACGTATTCGTTCTGTCCCTCCATGTATTCGGTTCTGTCCCAGGTGATGGGCAGTGCGGGAGAGTCGTATGCCGGGCGTTTCATCTGGTCGATGTACCAGTCTGTCTGCAGATAGCTCAGGTTACAGGTGCGTGCGTCGGTGCGGAAACCTTCTGTCTCTTGGTTGTACCACAGCGGGAAGGTGTCGTTGTCACCGTTGGTATAGATGATGGGGTTGCCGCTTTCCTGGAGTGACATCAGATAGTTCTGTCCGAAGTCGCGTGCCACGTAGCGTCCGCTGCGGTCGTGGTCGTCCCATGTCTGGCTGGCCATCTGTATGGGTACGAGCAGGCAGACTGCCGACGTAAGGGTTGCTGCGGGAACTTCTTTCATGTATCTGCGCAAGAGGTGGACGATGCCCGCTACACCCATGCCGATCCAGATGGCGAAGGCGTAGAAGGAGCCTGCGTAAGCGTAGTCACGTTCGCGGGGCTGTCCCGGTGTCTGGTTGAGGTAGAGCACGATGGCTATACCGGTCATGAAGAACAGGAAGAATACCACCCAGAATTGCTGGATGCCTTTCTGTCCGCGCCATGCCTGCCAGAAGAGTCCGATGATTCCCAGCAGAAGCGGGAGGCAGTAGAAGACGTTGTGTCCCTTGTTGTCCTTCAGTTCTTGTGGCAGGAGGCTTTGGTCGCCGTACATGAGGTTGTCGATGAACGGGATGCCGGTGATCCAGTTGCCGTGCTCTATTTCGCCGCTGCTCTGGATGTCGTTTTGCCGTCCGGCGAAGTTCCACATGAAGTAGCGCCAGTACATGAAGTTGAGCTGGTAGGAGAAGAAGAACTTGATGTTGTCCCACTGTGTGGGCATGTTCACCATCAGCATCTCTCCGCATTGGTCGTAGGGGACGTCATATCCGGTGATGTCCTGCCAGGACTTGTAATAAGGGGCGTGTGCCGAACTGTACATGCGGGGGAAGAGCATGTTCTGCGCGTACTCATATTCCACGCGTCCCGGAAGTTCGACGTACGAATCTTTTTCGTCCGGTGAGGTTTTCTCTTTGCGGACGTATTTGGTGTCTGCACTTTTCTGGCGGGGAACGCAATAGCCGTCTTCTACGTCGAGCGCCACTTTCGAGGAGTAGGCCGGACCGTAGAACAACGGGCGTGTGCCGTATTGCTCTCGTCCTAAGTATTCGCCCAGCGTGAAGATGTCTTCCGGTGAGTTCTGGTCCATCGGCGTGTTGGCTACCGAGCGGATCACGATGAGGGCATACGAGGAGTATCCCACCATAATCATCATGGTGCAGAGCAGCGCCGTGTTCACGGTCCGGGCAGACATGCGTATCTTGGCGTTGAGCTTCGATGCGTAGAAGAGGTAGAGGGCCAGTGCACCCAATACGAGGATGCCGACGATGACGGCGCCTGCTCCGTGTCCGTAGAACGGGATGCCGAGCATGGCGATGGTCAGCAGGAAGGAGAGGTTCATGCGGGTGCGGCTCTTCTCGTTGTAGCTTTCGTAGATGCCCCAGATGATGGCGGCTGCCAGCAGGGCGATGTAGACGATCACGCCGGTGTTGAACGGCATGCCGAGGGAGTTGACGAACAGCAGTTCGAACCAGCCGCCCACTTTTACGACACCGGGTACGATGCCGTAGAGCACCGCTGCCACCAGTACCATCGATCCGGCGAGTGCCAGCAGGGAGCCTTTACCGTTGGCGTTAGGCACTTTCTTGTAGTAGTATACCAGTACGATGGCCGGCAGGCAGAGCAGGTTGAGCAGGTGCACACCGATGCTGAGACCTGTGAGATAAGCGATGAGGATGATCCAGCGGTCGCTATGCGGTTGGTCGGCAACGTCTTCCCACTTCAGTATCAGCCAGAATACGATGGCGGTAAACATCGAGGAGTAAGCATATACTTCTCCTTCGACGGCCGAGAACCAGAATGTGTCGCTGAATGTATAGGCCAGTGCGCCTACCAGTCCGGAACCCATGACGGTGATCAGTTGTCCGCGGGTGATGGCGTTTTCGTCCGTGATGACGAGTTTGCGGACCAGGTGCGTGATGCTCCAGAAGAGGAACAGGATGCAGGCGCCGCTCATCAGTGCACTCATGTAGTTGACCATCCGGGCTACCAGTGCCGGGTCGTTGACGAATTGCGTGAAAAGGTTGGCCGTGAGCATGAAGAAGGGTGCTCCGGGGGGATGTCCTACTTCCAGTTTATAGGCGGTAGTGATAAATTCCGGGCAGTCCCAGAAACTGGCTGTGGGCTCTATCGTCATGCAATAGACGGTAGCGGCGATCAGGAAGGTGATCCAACCCACGAGGTTGTTTACGGTTTTGTACTGTTTCATTCAGACTATAGTTAGTTATTTGTTAACATGATAGACGGGCACAAAGATAATGATTTACGTGAAGATAGCCGTAGAAAGTGTAGAGTTTTAGGAGTTTGGAGGGGAGAATTAAGAAACGGTAACGGTTGGTCTTAAATTAATAATAAGAATAGTTGAAGAAGAATTATTGTATGGGAGAGCAAAGACCGTGTTTCAAAAGACGTTCGTCTGATGCAACAAAGATAAGACGCTTTTTTCATCTGTGCAAATATTTCTGCATCCATTTAATTATCAGTCATTTATCTCTTCCTTTTGTGTTCAGTGTGCAGAGCCAAAACTGTGTTTCAAAAAAGGAACGTCTTTTGAAACACGATTGTGTTTTTCAGGATGTCATATCTAATTGTAATACACAAACTTACGCATAATAAAAGTTGTATCAAACAGTCTTTACCGGCTTATACACACATGTATAAGCCGGGTGAGAGATTTTTGATCTGATTATTCACTAAACAAATTTAGAATGAACAAACTCTTTATTATGCGAACTCCCCTCTTATGGATCGCGGTAATGACAGCATCCTGCCTCTGGGTCAGTGGATGCACCCAAGAAGAAAAGTATCCATTTCTTCCGGAAAAAGATAAGGATTCCGGCATTGTAATACCTATTAACATCAGTATGGCTGAAAATGGTGAGTACAATGCTTACTCTCCGGACAATACTATGTCCCCCCGTCATAATGCTCCTCTGATTGCCGAATGGGCAGGGGTAAAAACTCTAAGCCATACCCGCACAAAAGAATCCTCGGAATATAGTGGTCCCGGAATCGCATCCATGGAACTGACGGAAGATACCCTTTCCACCCTAACTACCCGTGCAAACACTCTATCTACAGGTATTTACTTTCGTCTGATCGTTTTCCGAAAATCAGGAAGCAACTACGTATTCCAATCAGCCGCAGACTATACCTCAAATGGTACTTCCTCGCCTGTACTGAAGCAAGGTAAACTACTCACACGGTCAGGAACGATACGGGTAATCGGCTACTCCTTCAATACAACTGCGGCATTGGGAGGTATCCCTGCATCATATACCTATAATAGCACCAAGATAGACATTTCAAACATGAATAATGACTTTATGACTTATGATTCAGGAGACATAGCCAATGTGAATAGTCTTGATTATAATCTTCCGGTAACATTCAAACAGAAACTGTGCAAACTTACAATAAGCATTAGTGTAACAGGCTTCACAAGTAATACCATCAGCGGGTGTACAGGAGTATACGTAAAGAAGGGAGGTAATTCAACCTCGTGGGTGATTGGAAGTTCGGCAGTGGCTATTAATACCAACAACACAGCTTCATTTAATCCAAACACCAACCTGACTACCACTATACGCATGGTTCCCTTCGCAAGTGCCCGGACAATAACAGTACACTTCGACAAGCTGACAGTAGGAAATATAATTACTAATAATGCGGATAATATAGACATTACTTCAACTCAAAGCGTACAATTGAAAGAGGGTATGAGCTATACAATGAAAATCCAGTTTAAGAGAAGCCCCGGAATAAATGTTCCGGCAGGTAGCATCAATCTGAGCAATCCGAAAAAAGCATGTACCAATGATGATAAGCAAAAGTTATCAAAATTGGTATTTGCTGACGGCAATTTAAAAAGTACCGGTGCAAACAACAATTATGTATGGGCAACCAACAAAGAATTTGGCTACTATTATCAATGGAAAAAAGACTATAATGGAAACAACATCGATCCTTGTGCCAGACTAAATCCCACAACTTATGGTAGTGGTTGGCGGCTACCTACACGCAATGAAATGGAAAGGTTAGCGAGATGTACAAATGTGAAAAAGGTCTCTAATGGAGTGAATGGGATATGGTTCCTTAATGCTACAACCGGTATTTTCCTACCGTTAGGTGGTTGGCGTAATAATAGTTCAGGAACGGCAGCAGAAGAATGGCCTGGAACATACGGTAACTATTTTACGGATGAATCAATTAATACTAATGATTGTTATAGAATAGATATATCTCCCGGTGAAGGTAAAGCCGATGTCAATAGTACACAAAAGAGAATGGCATACCAAACTCGTTGTGTCAAAGGACCTAAACTATAATATTTCCCCTTAAATAGAAGAAGAGTAAAAAAAACAAAGACAGAAACAGTGCTGATAACCCACTGCCTGTTTTTTTCGGAGATATTCCGTAAATTAAAATATGAACAAGTCAACTGATTCATTCCGAATCAGTTGACTTGTTCATATTTTAATTATTCCTCCCAAAAATTCCGAACGCCTCGATCGAAGGAAAAGTCTAAAACAAATCCCCTACTATAGATAGTCAGCACAATTCGTCAGGAATCTATTATGAACCAACTTTGCAAACATTGCCATACCCTGGATACACCAAGTATTTCGATATTAGCAACCCTACATACTCTGATAGTAACCGTCCAAAAAGCAAGTATAAAACTCAAACAAAAGAAAAGTTCACTTCTCTAATAATAAATATCTTACTTAAGTTTCGGAAGTAGGTTTACGCTGTCTGAACCGGTATGCTCCATTAACATTGTTAACGCCTTTTTCAGATTGTTTGGTTCTTGTGTGCAAATAACAAGTCTTTTGCATTTAAAACATTTGTTATTCACATCTACAAAACAAGCTTTAACATTGTGTTAAAACAAAGCTTTTGAGGATAGAAATATTATGCTTTTAAAATATTGTTTTTCAGATAGTTAATCTTTGGGTTTGCTTCTCTGCCTCCCAAGTGATCTTTTCGGGCGAAAGTTGTGATACTTGCTTTTTTGTCAACTATAAACGAGGACTTACACTTCTGAAACTTGAATATCTTATGTTATAAGAATCATGTTTCAAAGAACGTACGTCTGATGCAACAAAGATAAGGCGCTTTTTTCATCTGTGCAAATATTTCTACATTGTTTTAGTTATCAGTCGTTTATCTATTTTCCTTGCATTCGGTGCGGAGAGTGAAAATGGTGTTTCAAAAGACGTACGTTTTTTGAAACACCACCGTGTATTCAAGACTGTTATATCTGATTGTAATACACAAACTTACGCATAATAAAAGTGGTATCAAACAGCCTTTCCGGACTTATA
>NZ_SZUU01000013.1 GCF_019583405.1 Bacteroides fragilis
CCAAATGTTTTGGGAAGTTTTTTTCAATGCCCGCCTTTTATTTCCAAGCCTCTCTGTGCGAAAGGGAAAGAAGTGTCGGACAAAGACCCTCACTCTGCGAATCGGACTGCAAAGATAACGACTTTTACAATAATGATCCAAATAAAAAGGAAATTATTTTTGTTATCCGTTAAGGCAGGTCCTACGCCGTTGCAACATGTCAAAATATAAACGCTTTCCGTCTCTTGGAAAGCGGGTGCAAAAGTACGGCATTGGGAGATATAAGCCAAATATAAAAGGGTATTTTTTTGAAGAAATTTTGATTCGGAACGTAAAGGGCTGAGGGAGAGGAGGATTGTAAAAAAGGATTATGGGGGACGCGAAGGAAAAGAGGGAAAGGGACACATTATTATATTATATAAGGGGAATTTGCAGGGGAGGAAGGAAAGGATGTGTGCTGCGAAAGGGAGGGAAAGGGACGTTTCGGGGAGGAAATTGAGGAGAAAATAGGAAATTGGAGGAAAATTGGAGGGGGCGAAACGGGAATTGAACAGGAACCGAATGGAGAGTGAACGGGAATCAAACGGAAGTCAGATAAGAGTCAGATGGTAGTCAAACAGGGTTAAACTGAAAAGTCGGTGGGAATCAGGCGAGGATTGGACCGGAATCAAATGGAGAGCAAACGGAAATTAAACGGAAATCAGACGGGGAGTGAATGGAAATTGAGCAGAAGTCAAACAAAAATCAGACAAGGATCAAACAAGAATCAGACGGGAATTGAACGAGAATTGAACAGAATCCTGCGTTAACATTGTTAATGCGGTTGGGGAAACATTTATTTCCAGGATGGAAATAACAAGGCTTCTACTTCTAAAAGCCTTGTTGTTTGGAGACAAAAGACTTGATTTAACAGGGTGTTAAATCAAGTAATAGGAAGAGAAGAAAAGAAAGGAAGAAAAGAATTGAAGATGAATACAATAGAGAGACAAGGGAGTGTTTACTGGGAAAAGGGATAAGTGCCGGACCGAAAGGGATAGTTGCGATTAGGGCAAGTATGGGGGCAGGGGATTTTAAAAGCAAGGTTGGGAATGGAACCGGGAGGAGCTTACTATTAAAACCCACAGGACATTGGGTAGTGTAAAATGAAGTAAGTATAGTTGTGATCAGAGCAGATATAGGTGCAATTAAAGCAAGTGACAATGCAATCCGGAAGAATACATTTGCGATCCGGAAAGCCTAATTATACAATATTTTCACAAGCAAAATTTGGGACAGAAACGGGAAAAGCCTACCTTTTAAGCCAAAGGCTCGTTGGTTTAAAACCAAGGAAGCGTTGATTTTAAAGGTAAAGGGTCTTGGTTTTAAAAGTAAAAGGATGGCCGTGTAAGGAGGCTGTAGGGGCGCTTTTCAGGAAATAGAGAGGCGATCAGAGAAAAGGGAGAATAAGGAGATATACCGATTTTAAAAGAGACAAAGTTGAAAATTGACGGTAATTGAACCATGGCACTGTCCATCATTTTGTGTAAATAGAAAACTACAGGATTCAGGTTTTATACTTGAATCCTGTTTTCAAATATAGTAATAAACTGGTTAAATAGGGACTATCCATCTGATTAAAGTGAGTCGTCACTATTCTTACCCTCCTTCCCTTCCATTTATAAGAATAGAATAAGAATAGTAACGACATTAACAATTTCTATTGAAAGCCCTTCTTACAAAGAACCGGCATAAGAGGACTACAGTAAATTAATATAATCCGTAGTGAACTATTTACGACTCCTTCACCAACTGCCCCATAGCCCATACCGCCTTGACGTTCAGATCACGATCCAGGATCAGAATATCCGCATCTTTATCCTTCTGGAGAGATCCTTTACGGTCATAAACTCCCATAATACGGGCAGGAGTCTCAGAAGCCATGCGTATGGCATCTGCCAAGGGAATATCAGCCTTCACCATCGTACGCACCAACTGATCCATGGTAGCAATACTACCTGCCAAGGCCGAACGGTCGGCAAGCTTGCACACACCGTCTTCTATAATAATCCGGGGATCGTCAATCGCCTTACCTTCAGCAGCCGCATATGAAAGTGCGTCGGTCACCAGACAGGTATGCTCCACTCCCTTCAGCTTATAAGCCAGTTTCAAAATAGTGGAAGGCAAATGAATGCCGTCAGCAATCAGCTCGATAGTCATGCCATCGGTCAGGTAGACGCTCTCAACCGTTCCCTCGTATTTATATTCGCGACGCTTATGAAAGCCCGGCATTGCATTGTAGAAGTGCGCAGCATGTGTAAATCCTGCCTCATATGCTTCCTTTATGCCATCATATTCGGCTTCCGTATGCGAAACAGCTCCTACAATACCCTTCGACCTCAGACAACGTGCAAAGTCAAGTGCTCCGGGCAGTTCGGGAGAGGCATCCCAACGCTTGATGCAATCGGTGCTTTCAAGCAAAGAGGTGTATTCTGCCACATCGACTTCTTTCACTTGGTTTGCAAACTGTTCTCCCGCCATCTTACGGTTCAAGTAAGGGCCTTCCACATGTAAGCCGAGTATCGGGCTATCGGGTTCGGCCATCAGTTTTTCGCATATATCTACAGCTTTGCGTATTTCGGAGAATGGAGAAGAAGAAAGTGTCGGGAAAAAGCTGGTGGCACCGTGCTTCATATGTGCAGCTATCGCCGTACGGAAAGCCTCTTCGGTACATTCTGTAAAATCGTGTCCTCCCCCACCATGGGCATGCATACAAACAAAGCCGGGAACAATATACATTCCTCTGGCATCCACCAGATTGGCACCGATCAGCGCCAGATCGCAATTAGTTACTTCCAGAATTTTTCCATCTCTCATCAACACAGAACCTTCGTTCAACCAGCCTTGCGGAGTAAATATGCGTCCATTGATAATTTGAGTCAACATGATAAATTATAGTATTAGAGATTCATACTCGTGTTATTTTTGTTTATTAGAAACAAAATTAGACACTTCTGTTGAGATAGAAAAATAAAATAGCTTTTCTTTTCAGTTTTATTTCAGAAATAAGCCTTTTCTTTGCAGGTAGAAATAAAAAGCCCTATGAAAATATTAATAATCGAAGACGAACCCTCACTGAGGGAACTGATCCAGCGTTCGCTCGAAAAAGAACGCTACGTAGTGGAAGCTGCCGCAGACTTCCAGTCGGGATTACGCAAGATAGAGGACTACGATTACGACTGTGTCTTGCTGGACATTATGTTGCCTGACGGCAATGGGCTGAACCTGCTGGAGCAACTGAAGAAGATGCGTAAACGGGAAAACGTAATTATCATCTCGGCCAAAGACTCCCTGGACGATAAAGTACTGGGACTGGAACTGGGTGCCGACGACTATCTGCCCAAACCCTTTCACCTGGCCGAATTAAATGCCCGCATCAAAAGTGTGATCCGACGCCAGCGCCGCGACGGAGAAATGGACATACGCCTGGCCAACATACGTATTGTCCCCGATACATTCCAGGTATTCGTAGATGACAAGGAAATAGAATTAAACCGCAAAGAGTATGATATTCTTCTCTACTTTGCCAACCGTCCCGGACGACTGGTAAACAAAAACACACTTGCCGAATCGGTGTGGGGAGATCATATCGACCAGGTAGACAATTTTGATTTCATCTATGCGCAAATCAAGAACCTGAGAAAGAAACTCAAAGATGCCGGTGCCTTGGCAGAACTGAAGGCTGTATATGGATTCGGATACAAAATGACTGTTGAATAAAAAAAGACTCTACCTCCATGAAGTTGATATACCGCATTATCATCCGCATCGCACTCATGCTGACAGTTGTTCTCGGGGCATGGGCTGTATTTTTCTATATAGCCGTAATAGATGAAGTGAACGACGAAGTAGACGACTCTCTGGAGGATTACTCGGAAACCATCATTATCCGTGCCCTGGCCGGAGAAGAACTGCCCTCGAAAAACAATGGGTCGAACAATCAATACTATCTTAGAAAAGTAAGCAAAGAGTATGCCGACGAACGCGAAGATATCTGCTACAAAGACTCCATGGTCTATATTGTGGAGAAGGAAGAGACTGAACCTGCACGCATACTGACCACCTTATTCAAAGATGACGAAGGGCAATATTACGAGCTTACCGTATCGACACCGACGATCGAGAAGGACGACCTGAAAGACGCCATGCTGGGATGGATTATTTTTCTGTACATCGTCCTGCTGCTCACCATCCTGATTGTCTGCATCTGGATATTTCACCGCAGCATGAAGCCACTTTACAACCTGCTGCGCTGGCTGGATGCCTACAGGATAGGCCGTCCCAATCGCCCTTTGAAGAATGAAACGCAAATTACGGAGTTCAGGAAGCTGAACGAGGCAGCCATCCGCAACGCGGAACGAAGCGAGCACATCTTTGAACAGCAAAAGCAATTCATCGGCAATGCTTCACACGAAATGCAAACACCGTTGGCCATCTGCCGGAATCGCCTGGAAATGCTGATGGAAGACGACTCCTTGTCTGAAGCACAGTTGGAAGAGCTGATAAAAACGCACCAGACCCTGGAGCATATCACCAAGCTCAATAAATCGCTGCTGTTACTGTCCAAAATAGATAACGGACAATTCTCCGAGACCCAAACGGTGGAGCTCAACAGTATGCTCAAGCGATATATAGAAGATTATAAAGAAGTATACGGCTATCGGGAAATTGAGCTGACGTTAGATGAACAGGGAATATTCCGGGTGGAGATGAATGAATCATTAGCAGTAGCCCTGATAACGAACCTGCTCAAAAATGCGTTTGTACACAACGTAGACGGTGGACATATCCGGATTGAAATAACCGGTCATAGCATGACCTTCAGGAATAGCGGCACAGGCCGCCCCCTGGATGCTACCCATATCTTTGAACGATTCTATCAGGGAAGCAAAAAGGAAGGTTCGACCGGACTGGGACTTGCCATAGCCGACTCCATCTGCAAATTACAACATCTCACACTCAGGTATTATTTTGAGAAAGATGAACACTGTTTCGAATTGCGGAAGAACAATCTCACCACAGATTACGCAGATTAACACAGAACGAATTTAATCCACTGAGAACCGGCGACGTTCATCTGCGCAAACACGTGTAATCTGTGGTGGATACGACTCCCCGGCACACCTGCCTGTACAAATCATTTTCATACCTATTGCGAGAAGGACTTCCCGCTCAGTGTTAAATATTGTGTAAATATACAGTATAAGTCCAACCGGATGAACAAGAGTAATCAAACTTTTATTTAGAAAAAAGTATCAAAATGGAGAGAATTCCCAATTCTTTTCAGAATCGACCTTCATCTTTGCATTATAAATTAATTGCTAAAAATAAAAACCAATAAAAAAGACGATTATGAAAAAGTTACTTCTTTTATTCGTATGCCTGTTCACTCTGCAAACCATCGCAAGAGCGGACGATGATAAACCGATTCAAGTAAGCCAGATGCCGCAACGGGCACAACAGTTCATCAAACAGCACTTTGCCGGCAGCAACATCGCCATGGCCAAAGTTGAAAGCGATTTCTTACAGAAAAGCTACGATGTCATCTTCACCGACGGCAACAAAGTAGAGTTCGACAAGAAAGGAAACTGGACCGAAGTGAACTGCAAATTCGGCGTGGTACCTCAGGGCATCATCCCCTCTCCTATCCAAAAATATACAGCCACTAATTATCCGGACGCTAAAATTTTGAAAATAGAACGCGATAAAGCGGATTATGAAGTGAAACTATCCAATGGTTGGGAACTAAAATTTGACTCAAAATTTAATTTAATCGATATTGATAACTAAAAAAGTATAGTAGATATGAAATTGAAAATGTATTTTCTTCTTTTAGCACTGGGTGCCCTGGGATTACAAAGCTGTAATGACGATGACGATCATCTATCTTCCGTGCCCACGGAACTGAAAAACGCATTTACCGAAAAGTATCCGTCTGTCAGCAACGAAAAGTGGGAAACAAAAGGCAACTATTACATAGCGGAATTCCGTCAACAGAACTACGAAACCTCAGCCTGGTTTACTCCGAACGGAGTATGGCAAATGACAGAGACCGACCTCCCTTATCAGGCTCTGCCGGCAGCTGTGAAGAGCGCATTCGAAAGCAGTGAATACGCCAAGTGGAAAGTAGACGATGTGGACATGTTGGAACGTCCGGACATGGAGACGGTATACGTCATCGAGGTAGAGTCCGGAAAGCAAGAATTCGACTTGTATTACTCGGGAGAGGGCATCCTGGTGAAAAGCGTTGCGGATACGGACAACGATTCAGAGAACTATCTGCCAGCCGAGATTCCGGCAGCCATTGAGACCTTTATCAAAAAGCAATATCCAAACGCACGCCTGATCGAGATCGAAGTGGAGCACGGGATGACTGAGGTCGACATTATCGACGGTAATATCAGCAAAGAAATTGTATTCAACAGTTCTAACGAGTGGATATCTACTTCTTGGGACATACACCGCAACGAACTACCGGAAGCAGTGACCCATGCAATCGGTTCTTCAGAGAAATATGCGGGATATCGAATCGATGACGCAGACTTTGTTGAAACACCCGGAGGAGAATATTATCTGGTTGAACTGGAAAAAGGAGAACTGGAAGTGAAAGTAAAGGTGAACGCCAAAGGAGAGTTTATCTGATAAAACAAAAGCCTTAAAACAAAGAGGGATTGTCAAAACCCACCACAGAGGACACAGAGTAACACAGAGGTGATTTAAGTTGTTGATTATTAATAAAAAGACTCTGTGATACTCTGTGTTACTCCGTGGTGAAAAGAGTCATGACACACCTCTTTGCTTTTTCTAATTCTTATACCAACCGGTATCCGCCCAACCGGATACCTTATACCATTCAGTCTGCTGATAAGAAGCATTCAACGACGGAGCGGACATACGGGGAATATAGGTAGAAAGCCCTTTCGCATCCTGATTCATCGTGAACATGCCGGCGTAGGCGGAATAGTTGCGGGGAGTGGATTTCCAGTAAACCATTACCTTATCAAATGTCGCCCGCCAAGCATCATAATCGCTGTTTCCTGCAGTTATCTGATAGATAAACCGGTCTAAATCATAATAATATTGATATTGCCTATCACTGCGACGATCATAACACATCACTCCGGAAAGATCAAAGTTCTGTTTCCCGGTGATATACTTGGGCAGCACTTTGGACGTTGCAGCAGCCAGATTCTCAAGTTCACTCATCTTGGCAACCCCGACAGAGACGCCACCGGTCCAATTTATATTGGATATACCGACTCCGTCATTATATCTACTTTCATAGTAATCATAATAGTTAGAAGCTATCTTCAGCGCTGCATTTTGTGTAGAAAACATTGCGGGAACCACCATCTGATAAGGAGCTCCCGGT
Organism: Bacteroides fragilis; assembly: GCF_019583405.1. Lineage (GTDB taxonomy): Bacteria > Bacteroidota > Bacteroidia > Bacteroidales > Bacteroidaceae > Bacteroides > Bacteroides fragilis_B. Next base: position 7,388 of record NZ_SZUU01000013.1, read on the forward strand.
CCCGGAATCTCGGTAGGCGAACTGATCAGGTAACTTCCGCAGTCGCGCAACGCATACGCTACTTCTACAGCTTCCATAAAACATGCATCGAAAAACAGAAAATCGAGATCCGGCGCCACCTGTAAAGCTGCGTGCAAATCAGGTATATCCATATAATCATTGCCGTCCTGACCAAACCAACGTGTCTTTGCCGGAGAAGGTATCCACCCCTCACCGTGCGACCAGAAGACCATGCCATACGTCTCCGCTTTATATTGATTGAAAGCAGTAGATATAACCTTTTTCATCACATCGACATCAGTTGAGTTTTGCTCCGGATAATTTTCAATGGTTTCTTCCACCACTTTTCCTTTTTTGTCTTTTCCCAGACGAATCAGCCGGGGAGCCGAATAATCGTCTATATATACCAGCAGATTATCGGATGTGGCATCAACCTGCCGCATTCCTTCTTTCATCTCTTCAATATCGGCCGAAGCCAACGGTGCCAAAGAGTTTTGGGCTATCATATACACTAACACGGTGCGCGAACCTACACTCGGTTCAGGTGTCGGCCCATCCTGCTGGCAAGCAACGAGCAGCATAAGCAGACATACGGAATACAAGGTTATTTTCAATTTCATGAATTAATATTATACAAAGATATTATTGTAAAGAAAAAAAGAGATGCAAACAAACGGCATCTCTTTGCTATATTTTATATAACGTATAAGTTACTCTTCTGGTTTACTAAACCGGAAACTCTGAGGATCGATTTTCTCGACAGCCACCGTTTTACTCTTCTTGTATTTACTCAAGACTTTGGTGGCCTCTTTCTCTAATTTCTTCTTATTTTCCGAGAAATAGATCATACAAGTACGGTTAGGAAGTCCTTTGTCGAATTCCAGATAATTCTTCAATTGATAACTGTATAACTCTCTATGCGGCAAGAATCCATTTTTATCCAGCGCCACGCTATCAAGCATCTGAATCCCGGTATAGTATACCACTGTATCGGTAAATGAAGCCGATACTCCAAAGGCATAAACAGGTTTATGTTCCCCTTTTTTCAACGAAAACGCCGAGCACAATGTAAACGCCAATGCCACAGCAAACAGTATTTTTACGTATTTCATATTCTGTTATTATTTTAACTTCGCAAAGATAACAAAAAAAAACGCCCACCAAAAGATGAAGCGTTTTTTAAATACTTTTTCGGAAACTGATATATCTTGCTTATCCCAAGTAAGATTTGAGCAATTTACTACGATTACTTTGTCTTAATCTTCTGATTGCTTTTTCTTTAATCTGACGAACACGCTCACGTGTGAGACCAAATTTGTCGCCGATTTCCTCTAATGTCATTTCCTGTTGTCCGATACCGAAAAACATCTGAATGATTTCTTTTTCCCTATCGGTTAACGTAGAAAGAGCTCTATCAATTTCCCTCGCAAGAGACTCATTAACCAGAGAACGGTCTGCCATGGGCGAATCATCGTTCACCAACACATCGAGCAGGCTATTGTCTTCTCCTTCAACAAAAGGAGCATCCACCGAAATATGACGGCCGGATACTTTCAGCGTATCGGAGATCTTGTCAACCGGAATGTCCAGTTCACCTGCCAGCTCTTCGGGAGACGGACGACGCTCGTTCTCCTGTTCGAACTTAGAGAAGGCCTTGCTGATTTTGTTCAGCGAACCAACCTGGTTCAACGGAAGACGAACGATACGGGATTGCTCTGCCAATGCCTGCAAAATAGACTGGCGAATCCACCATACAGCATAACTGATAAACTTAAAACCACGTGTTTCATCAAACTTCTCGGCAGCTTTGATCAGTCCTAAATTGCCTTCATTAATCAAGTCGGGCAAACTCAAACCTTGGTTCTGGTACTGCTTGGCTACGGATACGACGAAACGAAGATTGGCACGTGTCAGTTTCTCTAATGCCACACGGTCACCCTTACGAATGCGTTGAGCGAGTTCTACCTCTTCTTCCACAGTAATAAGGTCCTCGCGACCGATTTCCTGCAAATACTTGTCAAGAGAAGCGCTCTCTCTGTTAGTGATACTTTTGGTAATCTTTAGTTGTCTCATTCTTATAAAACAGATTTGGAGTGCAAAGTTACGACAATTTATTTGTTAACGTATAAATTTCCACAACTTTTTCACCATTAATTATCTACTACTACAAACAAAAAGAGTGTCGACTGGTTGATTGCCGGCACTCTCTTTTCGATTTCCTTAGCTATTATTAAGCTACCAAATACTTTTTTCGGCAGACGATTCGCTGGTGTGACCATACTCACCACACAGCAGCTTTCAGCTAATTTACTCCTGAGTCAAGTCTACAGCGTAATATCCGCGTTTTCCTGAAGGGAATACTCCTGTGAGGAAGAGCACCTGGTTCGGTGATTTCACAGCAGCTTTCATCACTTCTTCAAGATCGCTGACTTTACGCATCGGCTGATCGTTGGCTTTCAGGATGATGAAGCCCTTTCGTACACCGGCATCCGCCATCTTGCCCGAAGTCACTCCGGTCACCTGCAAACCGTATCCGAGATTGAGTTGTCTCTTCAAGTCGTCCGGCAACTCCTTAAAGGCAGCACCCAAAATCTCCATACCTGCATCCTTCACAATCTTTGTTGTACCTTGTTCATTCTTCAACGTTACGTCGATATTCTTTTCTTTCTTGTCACGCATCACCTTCACGGTAACTTTATCACCCGGACGATGCTGTGCAATGGCTTCCTGCAAATCGGCGAAGTTCTGTACTTTCTTGCCATCGATGCCGATGATGATGTCGTTCACCTTGATATCGGAACCGGCAGCAGAACCGCCATCCACAATCTCACGAACCCACACGCCGTCTACAACGCCAAACTCTTTGCGTTTATCGGCCAAAGTAGCTCCCGACTTGTCAATCGGCTGATCGGACATCATGTCGCCGTCACCCGCAAGAGAAGTACCCTTGATTCCCAGCAATGCACGCTGTACGGTTCCGTATTGTTTCAGGTCGCTGACCACTTTGGTCATCACGCTCGTCGGAATGGCAAAACCATATCCGGCATAAGCGCCTGTCGGTGAAGAAAGAACGGCATTGATACCAACCAGTTCACCTTTTGCATTGACCAAAGCTCCACCACTGTTTCCCTGATTGATAGCGGCGTCTGTCTGGATAAACGATTCCACACCGCCAATACCGTATACGCCCAAAGTACGTGCCTTGGCGCTGACAATACCTGCGGTTACAGTCGAAGTCAGGTTGAAGGGGTTACCTACCGCCAAGACCCACTCTCCCACTTTCAGGGCATCCGAATCGCCGACAGGAATGGTCGGAAAATCATTTCCTTCGATTTTGACCAAAGCCAGATCCGAATTCGGGTCGGTACCGATCACACGGCCTTTAAACTCACGGTTGTCATTCAACTTCACAACAATCTCGTCCGCTCCGTCAATCACATGGTTGTTGGTTACGATATAGCCATCCTTCGAAATGATGACTCCCGAACCGAAACCGACACGCGGCTGGGTCTGTACACGGCGCTGCTGTCTGCCTCCATTACCGAAAATATCTCCGAAGATCTCGGCAAACGGATCTCGCACGGTGACTGTTTGTTCTTTAGCTTGTTGAGTCGATTTTATATGTACCACAGCATGAAGCGAATTTTCTGCTGCCTGCGTCAGATCCACAGGCTGTGCATTAATGGCGTCATAAGCAGCCAAGCGGGCATTGGGATTCTGGCGGAACTGTTCGCTGAACGACAGGCTGTCTCTGTTTTCCGGTTTCAACATCGTATACGTTGTCACTCCGGCAACTCCTGCGCTGAGAAGAACAACCGCTCCTACCCCAAGAATGTTTTTTGTTGTCTGTTTCATACTATTCTTTTTATTCATTTAATTGTTAATATTCTACTTTCATTTAACATTTACGACGTTAAAATAACGACAAAAATCATTCTGTTATTCTCCTTGTCACTCTTTTTTGTTCTCTTTTAACAGTGAATCTGCAGAGCTTAACAGCGGTTAACGGCAGAGACTGACAAATTAGCATTCGTTGCATGACACACAAGTATTTAGAAGGCAGAAAAAAGACTTAAGCGTTTCCCTCGAAAGACCAAAGTCTTTTTGAGAAACACTTAAGTCTTTTCGGAAAACGCTTAAGCCTTTTATGGAGAATGAACTTAATAATTCAGGTAGTCTATATCCATATGATAACTCCATTGCGGGAAGTACAGGTTTCCCCCTTCCCACTCTACCTCCCCACGCTGGAAATCAACCGTTTCACTACGCGGATATTTCTTCTCGGGAACCAACGGCATGGAATAGTCACTGTTGACTATCATACGCCAGGAATCGATACCTCCCAGAAAGAACATCTTTTCTTCGGGATTGCCGGCAAATGCGGGAATGCCGAATGATTGATCTACCGGCACCCAGCCCGCGCCTTCGAAATAGACTTCCGCCCAATCGTGCAGGTTCCATGCACGGGGATGCATCATAAAGCCGCTCTGGAAACGGGCGGGAATGCCACTGCAACGGCAGAGGGTGATAAACAACAGGCTCACCTGCCCACAATCGCCGTGACGATTGTCGAGCACATATTCCGGAATATTCTCAATAGTGGAATATTCGCGGGCCGAGGCCCAGGGGAAATGATCGTTTATCCAACGGAAAATGCGCTGCGCCTTCAACAAAGGATTGGTTTCACCGGCTGTCAGATTGGCAGCCAGCTCTTTGATACGGGGTGTGAAGCGGATATGGGTTTCCCGTTCGGCAGTATATTCTTTATAAAGATCACCGACAGTATCATAAGGCAGTATATTTTCGGGCTTCAACGGATGCCATTCGGCATACGAGGTATACTCAAAGGTTTCCGAAAAGACCGTCGGCTCACCGGGAATGGCCTGCTTCTCCATATAGAGGGTGCTGTGCCGGCATGAAGGCGGAGCCAATGTATAGCGGAGCTCGCTGGTATGTATCAGTTTCACGTTTTGCTGACGGGCCTGATCTGTCCGGGGATAGGGTAACCAGCAGCGGATCGTTTTTCCGGCAGGAACCGCGTTGCTGTCCACCGTCAGCGTGTAGGTGACCCGCATCCGCTTGGGCTGCACGACAGGCGTTCTTTCTTTCCTGACAGCGGCCATCACTTCGGGCAGATGTTCTTTATTGACTTGTTCGCTCGTGCTCAGTGAAGTGCCTTCTTTCTCCATTTTGACGGCACAGCAGGCAGAGTCTATCCGGAACAGGTTGGGACCGGCATTGCGGAAATAACGTTTCTCCCCGTCGATCATCCGGCATTCAAGCGCTTTGCTCTCTTCCCATTGGCGCATCTGTTCGTCCGTCACGTCGGGAATGTATTTGCGGATATAGTCTTTCACCTGAGATTCGGTCAGACAGAAGTCCGCCAGCAACCGTTGGTGCAAGTCATCGTCCCAGTTGTAAGGCTTGGGAGCCTGCCGCGAAGTACAGGCTGAAAGGCTGATAAATACGGCAATTATATAAAGTAGTTTTTTCATTATCAAAACAGTTTCAAAGGGTTACCCGCGTTCATAATTTAACCACACCAATTCCCGGAAGGTCGTTGAGGGTGATCTTGCCTTTTACAACCTCCATCCCTTTGAAGCGGTCGTTCGCTATCAGCAGGTTTCCGTCCAGATCGGCAAAATCGACGGCCGGAGAGAATTGTGCGGCGGCAGAGACTGCGCATGAAGTTTCCGTCATACAGCCTACCATCACTTTCATGTCTAACGCCCGTGCCAACGTCACCATCTTCCAGGCTTCCCGCATACCGGTACACTTCATCAGCTTGATGTTTATCCCCGTAAAGGCTCCCTTCAATCCTGCCACATCAGTCAGCCGTTGCAAAGATTCGTCGGCAAAAACAGGTAACGGACTATGCTGGGTCACCCATGCAATATCGTCCAACTGTGCTTTGGGCATAGGCTGTTCAATCATTACAATTCCTTTTTCTTTCAGCCACTGAATCATGTCCAATGCATATTTCTTATCCGTCCACCCCTGATTGGCATCGACCGCAATAGGCAGATCGCTCACCGAACGGATCGTTTCAATCATCTGTTTGTCATTCTCACGCCCTAACTTCACTTTGAGGATATTGAACTGCCCGGCCACCTCAAGGGTCTTTTCACGTACCACCTCGGGGGTATCGATGCCTATCGTGAAAGTGGTCGAAGGTGCTTTAGCCTTATCCAGTCCCCAGATCCTGTACCAGGGTGCTCCCAGAAGTTTACCCACCAAGTCGTGCAACGCGATGTCTATGGCAGCTTTGGCAGCCGTATCTCCCGGAGTGATACCGTCTACATAAGCCAGTATATCTTCCAGCCGGAACGGATCGTCGAACTGCTCCAGATCGACCTTCTTCAAAAAAGCCATCACCGAGTCTACCGTCTGTCCCAGATAAGGAGGCATCGAAGCCTCGCCATAACCGATGACTCCGTCATATTCTATCTCTACCTGCACATCGGGAGTGGTGGTTCGCGAATAAGTAGCCACCGTAAACACATGTTTCAGTTTCAGCTCGTAAGGAAAAAAGCGCAATTTCAGCTTTGCTCCCAGGCCGAGTTTGTTGATCGCAAATGAAGCGGGGCTCTTCTCGCCGGCAAAAACACCTTGCAATGACAGCCCCGAACCTATGGCGGCAAAAGCAGCGGTCTTGAGGAAATCTCTTCGGTTTTGCATATCTATTTTGAGTTTAGTTATAATACGGATTCGTAACGGTGGTGTTTAAGGCTGCCTCCTTATTTATAGATGGCAACACACGGACTGCATACAGCAGGCGATTCAGGTTATACTCATCAAAATCGGCATCCGACGGATCGAAACTGCTGACATGGACATCGCCTTGTGAGTGAATGAACTTTTTATCACCCAGATAAATGGCCACATGAACCACACGCTCTTTCTTCCCGGCAGTGGCCTTCCGCCCGAAGAAAATCAAATCTCCCGGCTGAACATTACCGAAGTCAGGAGCAATGTCGATATGCTCGCCCACATAAGCCTGTTGAGAGGCATCACGGGGAATGATGATATCGTGCATAAATAAGGCGGTACGTACAAAGCCGCTGCAATCGACTCCCTTCGAAGAAGTGCCCGCCCATAGATAAGGAATCCCCATCATTGTATAAGCGGTGCGGATAATGCTTGAAGCGTCTTGCTTCAAAGAAGCACGCCACTCCTTTTCGGGCATCGATATCGATCGTGAGATATAAGCCTGCCGACCGTCCGGATAAGAGACTTTATAAAATCCGCCTTGCGTACCTTCGTACTTCAGGCGGTTTCCGGCTACCACGTCCGACACGGATTGAGACTTTTCATCCGGCTGCTGATAAGTGAACCCATAATGCGACGTCACTACAATTTTATCTGCCTTGTTCCAGGCATCCAGCCCGGCTTTGGTGACCGGATGGATTCCTACCCGGTGTACCCATGCGATATAATTATCAGGTGTCTGGATGCGATACCAGTTGCGATGTTGCAACACTTTAACGGGCATTCCCATCAATGCCTGGGTAGTCATCTCCGAAGAGAAATCATCCTCTACACGCATATTGCATACGGAGAGATTGACAATGCCGTACATCTTTCCTTCCAGGGCCACGCTGTCCGGAACCAGTTGCAGGCTGTCCCTCACTTCATAAGCCTTCTCTTCCAGTCCCGATAACAAAGCCGACTTAGCTTCCGCTGAGGTAGTCGCCCCCTTTACGGTAATCGTCTTTCCGGATACATCGTAATCCACATCCCAAAGGATGACACGCTTATCGGGAATGAACCGGTTGCGAACTTCACCGGACAACAGTTCTACATCTTGGGGAAGTGCGTTTTTCTTGTTCTCAGGAATACCTGTACAGGCGGACACTGCCAGAAGCAGCAATACAAAGGGCGTCATATTCTTCATGAAAGAAAGATTTGGGGGTTACATTTTTAGCAAAGATAGAAACTATTTCCGTTTTAGATATATTTTTTCAAAAATATTAAGAATAAGAGCTGAAATTGATTCACACGATGTTCACCACGGAGTAACACAGAGTTCCACAGAGTTTCACGAATGACATAAATTCACCACAGATTACGCAGATTATCACAGATTAATAATTTATTCTACTGAGAGTTATATTAAAATATCTGTGTTAATCCTGTGTAATCCTGTGGTGAAAAAGAACTCTGTGCCCTCTGTGTCCTCTGTGGTGAACCGAACTAATCCTCCCTTCCGTTTGCTCAAACAAAATAATTCTTGTACTTTTGCTGACCAAAGCAGTTGGCCGGTCTGTCGCGTGTATTTCGGTACAGGAGGAAAGTCCGGGCAACACAGAGCATCCTACTTCCTAACAGAAAGCTGTCCGTGAGGGTAGAGTAACGTAGAAGAAAAGAACCGCCCCTCCCTCCGGGGAGAGGTAAGGGTGAGAAGGTGGAGTAAGAGCCCACCAGCCGTATGGTGACATATCGGGCTGTACGTCTTAGGAGTTGTAAGGTCATGTAAACCGGCGTTATGAGAGTTGCTCGCTCCATGTCGGAGGGTAGACCGCTAAAGTGGTGTGGTGACACCCCACTCAGATAAATGACAGGCACCTTGATTTATTCAGGGTACAGAACTCGGCTTACAGGCTGACTGCTTTTCTTTTTTTTAATTTCAAATAACAGACCTATGAATCAGCGTCTCTCCGATATATGGAAATTCATTACCTATGATATCTGGCGGATTACGGAAAGCGAAGTCACCCGCACCAAGTTCTCGATATACAATATCATCAAAACGATCTATCTCTGCGTCAACCGCTTCAACAAAGACCGCATCGTAAACAAAGCCTCAGCACTGACCTACAGCACACTGCTCGCCATTGTGCCCATCCTAGCCATCGTCTTTGCCATTGCACGCGGATTCGGTGTTTCCACTTTGATGGAAAGCCAGTTTCGTGATGGTTTCGGAGGTTCCACCGAAGCGACGGATGTTATCCTGCAATTCGTAGACTCGTATCTGTCACAAACCAAAAACGGTATTTTTATCGGAGTCGGCCTGGTCATGTTGTTGTGGACCGTGCTCAACCTGGTCAGTAACATTGAAATCACCTTCAACCGCATCTGGCAAGTGAAAAAAGGACGCAGCATGTACCGCAAAATCACCGATTATTTTTCAATGTTCCTGCTGATGCCGATCCTGATCGTGGTATCGGGAGGTCTTTCCATCTTTGTGGGCACTATGCTGAAGAGTATGGCGGATTTTGTTTTGCTTGCTCCTATCCTGAAATTCCTGATCCGCCTGATTCCGTTCGTGCTGACCTGGCTGATGTTTACGGGACTCTACATCTTCATGCCCAATACGAAGGTAAAATTCAAGCATGCACTGATTTCCGGTATCCTTGCCGGTTCCGCTTACCAGGCATTTCAGTTCCTGTACATCAGCAGCCAGTTGTGGGTGTCCAAGTACAATGCCATTTACGGTAGTTTCGCCGCCCTGCCGATGTTCCTGTTATGGCTGCAAATATCATGGACCATCTGCCTGTTCGGTGCCGAACTGACATACGCCGGACAGAATATCCGTAACTTCAGTTTCGACAGAGACACGCAGAATATCAGTCGCCGTTACCGGGACTTCATCTCTATCCTGATAATGTCTCTTATAGCCAAACGTTTTGAAAACAATGAAACGCCTTACACCGCCGAAGAGATATCCGAAGAGCATCGCATCCCTATCCGGCTGACCAACCAGATACTCTATCAACTGCAAGAGATTCATCTGATCCACGAAGTTGTGACCGATCAGAAAAGTGAAGACATCGCATATCAGCCTTCCATCGACATCAATCAACTGAACGTTGCTTTACTGCTCGACCGGCTGGATACTTACGGCTCAGAAGACTTCAAAGTAGATAAAGACGAGGAATTCAGCGAACAGTGGAAAGTATTACTCGACTCAAGGGAGGAATATTATAAAAAGGCAAGCAAAGTGCTGCTGAAAGACCTGTAGTTCACTACAGGAGACAGTATCAAAACTCTTTTCACCACAGAGTAACACGGAGTCTCACAGAGTTTTTTTAGACATAAGAACAAAAGAACAAAAGGACAGATGATTCTTTATGTGTTCGTTTGTTCTTTTGTCTGAAATGGGTTTTCTTTATGTCTCCTACCCGCAGAGCCCATTTTGTATCACTCAGATTATGAATAGCTGTTATAAGAAATAATTTTCCCGCTTTCTTTTCGGATCTTTTTCCGTTTCTCCTTCACCGGATAGCCAATCAGCACATCCAGCAACACACGTTTCGAAGACGGAATACCGGTCAGGCTCTTCACCTCTTTCTCGTCAAACCAACCGAGTATGCACGATCCCAACCCTTCGCTTTCGGCAGCCAGCACAATGTGCGCAACCGCAATGCCTATATCGATCTGCGGAAAATGCTTCCCTTTCAGTTTGCCGCCCAGCCTGGACGTTATGTTAGCCGACTCTTCTACAATCAGTATGTGCACGGGAGCATCTTTAGCAAATTTATTCATTCCCAACCCCGCAGCAGCTTTGCCAACCTTCTCCGCCAATAACGGATCGGTTACTACCACAAACTTCCAGGGCTGCGCATTGCATGCGGAAGGTGCCAAACGTCCTGCCTCAAGGATACGTTCCAGTTTATCCGGTTCCACAGGACGTGATTTATCATAGGCCCTGTCACTTTGCCGGGCATTTACCAATTGCAGAAAGTCGTTCATACCTGGTCCTGCTATTTATATTGAATCATCCGGCTGATGTACTTGCCGATGATGTCAAATTCAAGGTTCACAATACTGCCTACCTCAAAAGTATGGAAATTGGTATGCTCGTAAGTATATGGAATAATCGCTACCTGGAAAGTATCGTCCGTCGGATTGCATACCGTCAGACTGACACCGTTCACCGTTACCGATCCCTTATCTACGGTGATATAGCCACGTTTAGCCATTTCCTTGTCGAAAGCATATTTAAACGTGAAATACCAACTTCCGTCCGCATCTTTTATACCGATACATTCGGCAGTCTGATCCACATGTCCCTGCACAATGTGTCCGTCCAGACGTCCGTTCATCATCATACTGCGTTCCACGTTCACCTTGTCCCCCACCTTCAGCAACCGGAGGTTCGAGCGGTCCAGTGTCTCTTTCATGGCAGTCACTGTATAGGTATCTTCCGCCATGCTGACCACAGTCAGACAGACTCCATTGTGCGAGATACTCTGATCTATCTTCAACTCGTTTACAAACGAACACTTCAGTGTGAAATGTATATTCTCCTGGTCTTTCACCAGTGCTACAACGGTAGCGTACTCTTCTACGATTCCGGAAAACATAGTTCTATTTTTAATATTAGGATTTACCATTCAAAAGATGCATACGCGCATCAACAGGGGTCAAAGATACAAAGAAAATGGGAGAGAGTGAATGAATAAACATAAAAAAGCGGGGCTTTTCACAAAGCTCCGCTTTTCAGTTTTCAATAGGTATTAGTTTTTTTTTAAGGTAAAAAGATTGTTTTCAGGATAACGGTGCAAATATAGGTGCTTTTCTCGTTATGAACCAAATATAAAAACATGTCATATAACATCTTTTTGATTTTTCTTTGGATTTATTATCATTTCAAAAAAAACTCCTGTAACCGAACCGTTACAGGAGACAAATATATGACATTTTTTTAAGTAGCACTAATTTTTGTTTAAAAATTTGCGATTTATTATTTAGAGGGATAATGCTCTTCAACCTTGCCACTATGCTTCAAGACCTTAGCATCGATGAAAAAGACTATTTCTTCTGCAATATTCGTTATATGGTCGCCAGAACGTTCCAATTTACGGAATACTCCCACCAGATTGAGGCAAGACATAGTGCTTTCGGGATGCTCTTTGATATACTCTGCCAAAACAGCCGTAGCCTCCGCATTGATCTCGTCCAATAAATTATCTTTAGCGAATACCGAGGTTGCCAGTTCGAGACTTTCTTCGTTCAGCGCACGTTTGGCCACCTCGAGCATAGAAAGTACCTGTTTCTGCATCTCTTCCAGACGGAGTCGTTTCAATAATTCCTCATCCAGAATCGGCTCTTCACTCTTCACGACAAAGCGTGCGATTCCCTCGGCAAAGTCGCCTAAACGCTCCAGATTCGTATTGATTTTCAACATGGCCAACACAAAGCGAAGATCGATGGCTACCGGATTATACAAGGCAATCACATCCTCCACGTCACTGTCTATCTTCAACTCGAAAGCATTCACTCTGCGCTCACGGACAATCACCTGCTGGGCCAGTTCCTTATCCAGTGTCAGTACAGCCTCTCCTGCTCTATCCAGCTGATTGTAAACCAATGTCCACATCTCGTCTATTTCCTTTTTCAGCAGAACAAGTTCTGATTCTATAAACTTCACCATACTCTATGTATTAAATTAATTATTAAGCAAATATACAATATAAAACCATGTTTCGACGATCTGCGTCGAAAAATCAAAGGTTACCCGAATCGTCCGGTAATATAATTCTGGGTGGCTTCTTTCTCCGGATTCGTAAAGATCTTCTTTGTATCGCCAAACTCCACCATCTGTCCCATATAGAAAAATGCCGTCTTATCACTGACACGGGCCGCCTGCTGCATGTTGTGCGTCACAATCACAATGGTATACCGTTCTTTCAGTTCATGAATCAATTCTTCCACCTTTGCCGTCGAAATAGGGTCAAGTGCCGAAGCCGGCTCGTCCATCAGCAGCACCGAAGGAGATACAGCCATCGCACGGGCGATACAAAGGCGTTGCTGTTGTCCGCCGGATAGAGCAAAAGCCGATTCCTTCAGTTTGTCCTTCACTTCATCCCAAAGGGCGGCACCCTTCAGGGTCTCCTCCACCCGCTGCCGGATAAAAGCATTATCTTTCACTCCGTTCACCCTCAATCCGTAAGCAACATTCTCAAAAATGCTTTTCGGAAAAGGATTGGGACGCTGGAACACCATGCCTACGTTTTTACGAAGTTCGTCTACCTGCACTCCTTTGTCATAGATATTTTCACCATCTATACGGATTTCCCCCGTCAAGCGAATGGCAGGGATCAAATCGTTCATACGATTGAAAAGACGCAGAAAAGTAGATTTTCCACATCCGGAAGGACCTATAAACGCGACTACAGATTTTTCTTCAATCTGCATACTGATTCCCTTCAGTGCATGGAAGTCACCATACCAGAAATTCACGTCACGCGCATCAATTTTCACTGTTGTATCCATATTTTTTTGTTGTACTCCGTCACTAATTCATTTTTACTTTTTTCTCAAAATACTTCCGTAAAGCATTGGCCAGCAGGTTCACCAGGAGTATGATCGCAATCAATACCAAAGCCGTCCCGTAAGCCAAAGGCAACTGTGCCTCCATATCCGTGCCACTGGTCGATATCACATACAAATGATAAGGCAGCGCCATACACTGGTCTAAAATGCTTGTCGGCAACTGCGGAAGAAAATATGCCGCACACGTGAACAGGATCGGAGCCGTTTCTCCCGACACACGTCCCAAGGCAAGGATCAGTCCGGTTATGATATTCGGCATCCCCATAGGCAGAATCACGTGCCAGATGGTCTGCAACTTGGTAGCTCCCAGTGCACGGCTTCCCTCACGCATGCTGTCCGGTATCGCCTTCAGCGCCTCTTCCGTGGTACGGATCACCAAAGGTACACAAAGCAATCCTAATGTCAATGAACCGGCCAGAATGCTATCTCCGAAGTCCATATAATTAACGAACAAAGCCATACCAAAGAGACCGAAAACAATCGACGGAATGCCGCTCAGGTTATTGGTCATCACACGGATAAACCTCACCAGTTTTCCTTTCGGCGCATACTCGTTCATGTAAATTCCACTCATCACTCCCACCGGAAATGCAAAGAGCGCACTGCCTGTCATCAGATAGAATGTGCCCACGATAGCCGGCCAGATACCTCCTCCCGTCATCCCGTCGGTAGGTGCCGATGTGAGAAAATCCCAACTGATGACACCGATACCCTTGTAAATGATGAACCCTAAAATCGCAAACAGAATCAGCACAATGCATAAACTCAGCAACCGGAATATGCCGAAAGCGATGCCCTGCGAACGCCTTTTAGCTCTTGTATTATTCAGTATTTCCATATTACTTACTACGTTTTACGCCCTTAGATGAAATATACTCCACGCTAAAGTTGATGATTAATGTAATGAAGAACAGCACGACTCCTAAAAGGAAAAGAGCCTGATAGTGTGGTCCCCCTGCCGGTGCCTCTCCAAGTTCGGCCGCAATGGTGGCAGGGATCGTACGCAAAGGTTCGAGAATCGTAGTCGGAATCACGGCCGCATTTCCGGTTACCATCAGAACAGCCATCGTCTCGCCGATGGCACGTCCGATGCCGAGCACCACCCCCGAAGTAATGCCTGAAATAGAATAAGGGATCACCACTTTATAAATGGTCTGCCACTGTGAAGCCCCGAGTGCCAGACTCGCTTCACGCATCGCACGGGGACAATTACGCATCGCGTCTTCAGTCACCGTTATAATCGTGGGCAATGCCATGATGGCAAGCACTATACTTCCGGCGAGTCCACTCTCACCTACCGGCAAATCGAATACCTTCTGAATCAGAGGCACAATCACGATCAACCCGAAAAAACCATATACAACCGAAGGAATGCCACTCAACAACTCGATCACCGGCTTCAGCCAACCGCGCACTTTCGGGTTGGCGACCTCGGACATATAGATCGACACCGACAGCCCGAACGGCAAAGCAATCAATATGGCAAACAGGCTCACCCAAAGCGTACCGGTAATCAGCGGCAGAAAGCCGAACAGGGGTGCCGGTGTTGCCGTGGGAAACCATTCCGCTCCGGCAAACACATCTTTCACGGAAATGGTATTATCCTTTATAAAATGCACCGCATCCGGCTGAGTTACAAACTTCTGAGGAATAAAAGCTACGATCCCGGGCGTCTTCTGAATCAACTCCATAATCTTTGCCCCGGCATTTTCGTATGCCTCTCCCAGTTCTTCTTCCGAGTAGTAATGCGTGATGTCTTCCAGGCGGAACACCCGGATCGGCAGATCTTCACCACCCAGTTCTTTCCAGTTGGTGATCTCTTCGTCAAAAACATCTTTAATCTGCATCGGTGTCAGTTCACTGACCTTGTTATCTTTGTTCAGTGCCAGCACATACCCTTCTTCGATAACCTTACTGCTGAACAGCCCGAATGCCTCTGTAAAAAGGAAAAGCACAATCAGCACAATCGTAATACTCGTTACAAATCCGCTACAGGTCAAAATTCCTTCTATAATCCTTTCAAAAACCTTTTTCATACCATCTGATTTTCATGATGCAAAGAAACAGAGTAAGTATTAAGGATGTGTGAATACCGTTTGAAGGAAGTGTTTCAAAGGTGTTACATTTGTGTTACAAGGCGGAATATCGAACGTTTTGAAACAAGAATGTAATACACTATTGCTTTATTTGCACATAAATATAGAATCCACCACAGGATTCACCACAGAGTACACGGAGTACACGGAGAAATTCGTTTTCTCTAAAATACTGTAACAAGAGATTAAAGACCTGTGAGACTCTGTGTACTCTGTGTACTCTGTGTACTCTGTGGTGAGTCAAATTCAAAACTCAATTATATGAAAGTTAGAACTATCTTATTCGCCGCCCTCTCCCTCGCAGCACTGCATGCCAATGCCCAACGCATTAAAGGCAGTGACACCGTATTGCCCGTAGCCCAGCAAACAGCCGAACGCTTCATGAACCGGGAACCCGATGCCCGTGTCACCGTCACCGGAGGTGGTACAGGAGTGGGTATCTCCGCCCTGTTGGATAATACCACTGACATCGCCATGGCCTCACGCCCCATTAAGTTCAGCGAAAAGATGAAAGCCAAAGCTGCCAAACGGGACATAGACGAAGTGATCATTGCCTATGACGCGCTTGCCGTTGTTGTCCACCCGTCCAATCCGGTGAAGCAACTCACCCGCCGGCAACTCGAAGACATCTTCCGCGGCAAGATAACCAACTGGAAACAGGTGGGAGGCGATGACCGCAAGATCGTGGTTTACTCCCGAGAGACCTCTTCCGGTACCTACGAATTCTTTAAGGAGAGCGTCCTCAAGAACAAGAATTATATGAGTAGCAGCCTTTCCATGCCTGCCACCGGAGCCATTATCCAGTCGGTCAGCCAGACCAAAGGTGCCATTGGTTACGTAGGACTCGCCTATGTGTCTCCACGCATCAAAACCCTGTCCGTTTCGTATGACGGCGAGCACTATGCCGGTCCCACCGTAGAGAACGCCACCAACAAGACCTATCCCATTGTCCGCCCCCTCTATTATTATTACGATGTAAAGAACAAAGCACAAATCGCTCCCCTGCTCGAGTTTATTCTCTCTCCCGAGGGACAGGATATTATAAAAAAGAGTGGATATATACCCGTGAAATAAGGTTATACAAAAAAAATATCCTACTTTTGCAGCAACTTATTAGCTACGAGCTTTTATAATAATGACAGATATGACAGATATAAAAAACGAAGAGGCAGGCGAAAAGAAAAGCCTTAATTTCATTGAACAGGCAGTAGAAAATGATTTGAAAGCAGGAAAGAACGGAGGCAGAGTACAAACACGTTTCCCGCCGGAACCCAACGGTTACCTGCACATCGGGCACGCCAAAGCTATTTGTCTCGACTTCGGCATCGCTGCCGCACATGGCGGTGTGTGCAACCTTCGTTTCGACGACACTAACCCGACGAAAGAGGATATGGAATATGTAGAAGCCATACAGGAAGACATCCAATGGTTAGGATTCCAGTGGGGCAACGTATATTATGCCTCGGATTATTTCCAGCAGTTATGGGACTTTGCCGTCACTCTGATTAAAGAAGGCAAAGCTTACGTAGACGAACAGACCTCAGAACAGATAGCACAACAGAAAGGTACTCCCACCCAACCCGGTGTCGAGAGTCCGTACCGCAACCGTCCCATCGAGGAGAGCCTTGCCTTGTTCGAAAAGATGAATAGCGACGAAGCCAAGGAAGGTTCCATGGTGCTTCGTGCCAAGATCGACATGGCCAGCCCCAATATGCACTTCCGCGACCCGATCATGTACCGCATCCTGCATGTGGCACACCACCGCACCGGAACCCAATGGAAAGCCTATCCGATGTACGACTTCGCACACGGTCAGAGCGACTATTTCGAAGGAGTCACCCACTCACTCTGTACGCTCGAGTTCGTACCTCACCGCCCTCTTTACGATCTGTTCATCGACTGGTTGAAAGAAGGTAAGGATCTGGACGACAACCGCCCCCGCCAGACAGAGTTCAACAAACTGAATCTCAATTATACCCTGATGAGTAAGCGTAACCTGCTTATCCTCGTCAAAGAAGGCCTGGTCAACGACTGGGACGATCCCCGTATGCCGACCCTCTGCGGATTCCGCCGTCGCGGCTATTCTCCCGAATCCATCCGTAAGTTCATCGATAAAATAGGTTACACCACTTACGATGCACTCAACGACTTCGCCCTGCTCGAAAGCGCCGTACGCGAAGACCTGAATGCCCGTGCCACCCGTGTATCCGCCGTACTGAACCCCGTGAAACTGATCATCACCAACTATCCCGAAGGACAAGTTGAAGAACTGGAAGCCATCAACAACCCCGAAGATCCGACAGCCGGAAGCCATACCATCGAGTTCAGCCGCGAACTGTGGATGGAACGCGATGACTTCATGGAAGATGCCCCGAAAAAATATTTCCGCATGACTCCGGGACAGGAAGTGCGTCTGAAGAACGCCTACATCGTAAAATGTACAGGCTGCAAGAAAGACGAGAACGGCACCGTGACCGAGGTATACTGCGAATACGATCCCAACACCAGAAGCGGTATGCCGGATGCCAACCGCAAAGTGAAAGGTACCCTTCATTGGCTCAGCTGCAACCATTGCCTGCCGGCAGAGGTGCGTCTGTACGACCGTCTCTGGAAAGTGGAAAACCCGCGCGACGAAATGGCAGCCATCCGCGAAGCCAAAGGTTGCGATGCCCTCGAAGCCATGAAGGAAATGATCAATCCGGATTCACTGACCGTACTGCCCCATTGCTATATAGAGAAGTACGTGGCCGACATGCCCGCGCTCTCTTACCTGCAATTCCAGCGTATCGGTTATTTCAATATCGACAAAGATTCCGCCCCCGGACATCTGGTATTCAACCGCACCGTAGGGCTGAAAGATACCTGGGGAAAAATCAATAAATAACTTTTTGGAGCAAGGAGGGAGTGTATGCCGAAACTCACCACAGAGGACACAGAGTTTTAATTTAAAAACCGGTTCCGGGGAAAATAAATTTTTCCTCTGTGAACTCTGTGTCCTCCGTGGTAAAAAGAGTTATGACATACCTTCTCCCGCCGAATCAAATGATTATTAACTGTATAATTGCTAATTAAATTGGGCAGAAAAAACTCCCCGTCCGAAAGAGAGCGGGAATTACACAACCTTATCGCACAATACGAAGCGGTAAAAGCCAAAAACGAATCGATATACCTGGATGGTGACCAATTGGCCGATATTGCCGATCTATACGCCTCCGAGCGTAAGTTCAAGGAAGCTCAGGAGGTCATTACATACGGACTCGGACTCCATCCGGGACATACCGACCTCATGGTCGAACAAGCTTACCTGTTTCTGGATCTCAACCACCCCCGGAAAGCCCGGGAAGTGGCCGATCTTATCACCGACACCTACTCCGCCAACGTAAAATTGCTTTTAGCCGAACTGTTGCTGAACGAAGGCAAGCTGGACGCTGCCGACCAAATGCTCGACAGCATAGAAGAGGAAGAGAAAAACGAACTCGGCATCCTGGTCGATGTGGTCTACCTGTATACCGATTTAGGCTATCCGGAAAAAGGTATACAGTGGCTTATGCGGGGGATAGAACTATATAAGGACGACGAAGATTTTCTGGCAGCCACCGCCGATTGTTACGGAGCAGCCGGAGCGGCACATATAGAAAAAGCCACCTTCTTCTACAACAAGCTGATCGACAAGAACCCGTACAACCCGGCTTACTGGGTAGGCCTGGCCAAATGTCAGTTCGCCACCAAAGATTTCGATAAGGCCGTAGAATCCTGCGACTTCGCTATCGCAGCTGACGGAGAATTCGGTGAAGCCCATATCATCAAAGCACACAGTCTGTTTCACCTTGAAAATATCGAAGGAGCCATCGCAGAGTATCAGAAAGCACTGGAATATAAAACGCTCTCTCCCGAATTCACCTACATGTTTATCGGATTGGCTTATGCCCATCAGGAGAACTGGGCAGAAGCTTCCGAGAGCTATCGCCTGGCCCTTCAGGCAATCGAAGAGAGCGGTAACGGCTCTTCTCCGTTACTGTCCGATATTTATTCAAACAAAGCTACCTGCGCCTCCCATCTGGGCGACTCGGCAGAAGCCCACCGCCTTTGCCGGCTGGCCAAGGAACTGGCTCCACAGGATGCGGAGCCCTACTTGCTCGAAGGACGCATTTATATGGAAGAAAACAACTTCGATCAGGCCCGTGCAGAATGGGCGTTGGCCCTTCGTTATGCCCCCGAAGCCGATACGTGGATGGAAATCGGTAACTACAGCCTTGAGTTCCGTATGCTCGAAAATGCCCGTTTTTGCTTCGAGCAAGTATTGGAGGAAGATCCCGAATATCCCAAAGTCTGCGAGCAACTGGCTTCTGTATGTCTTGTACTCCAGGACCACGAAGGATTCAGGAAATACAACGAGATGTGTGGCAACTCCATCAATCTCGAGTCACTTCGGAACATGATCCTGGAAATGGGAGCGGATGGAGAGCAGATGCTCCGCGAACTGGATGATTTCTTAAAAGACGAAAAATAATCAAGTTCACCACAGAGGACGCAGAGGACACAGAGAAATCTTTTTCTTAATAAACTAAGAAACTGTTTGAATTTATCGTCTAATGATTTGAGATGAGTTTTCGCGGCTATTTCGGTTGTTTTATGAGGAAGATAGCGAGCTATCTGACGATTAAAAGAATCGAAATAGACCGAAAAATCGCTCAAAGCATAGACGAAAGTCAATCAAAAAAGATATTTGTAGAAATTCAAAACAGTTTCTAAGATAATAAAAACTCTGTGCCCTCTGTGTTACTCTGTGGTAAATCAAAAACCAAAACTATATTAAATTCAATCTAAATTAAACAAATGGAATCTGTAGCCTTCATTCAGTGGTGTTTAGACCACCTCAATTACTGGACCATTACACTCTTAATGGCCATTGAAAGTTCTTTTATTCCTTTTCCATCCGAAGTAGTAGTTCCTCCGGCAGCTTATAAAGCAGCAGTCAACGAAGAGTTGAATATCTACCTGGTAGTGCTCTTTGCCACTTTAGGAGCCAATATCGGCGCTATCATCAATTACTATCTGGCCCGCTGGCTGGGACGTCCCATCGTCTACAAATTCGCCAACAGCCGTTTCGGACACATGTGCCTGATCGATGAAGCCAAAGTGCAACATGCCGAAGAATATTTTGACAAGCACGGAGCGCTGTCCACTTTCATCGGCCGTCTGATCCCTGCAGTCCGCCAACTGATTTCCATCCCGGCCGGACTCGCCCGCATGAAGTTGCACACCTTCCTTATCTACACCACCTTAGGTGCAGGACTATGGAACACCATCCTTGCCGCCATCGGATATTATCTGTCTACCGTCCCCGGCATCGAAAGCGAAGAGCAACTGCTTGCCAAAGTAACAGAATACAGCCACGAACTGGGCTATTGCTTCATTGCCATCGGAGTCTTCATCGTCGGCTTCCTTATCTACAAAGGAATGAAGAAAAAGAAATAGTGCCTCCACAGCAAGAATCAGCATTCACCACAGAGTAACACAGAGCAACACAGAGTGAACTTAATCTATCGATAACGAATGGCAGTGAACTCTAAGAACTCTGTATTACTCTGTATTACTCTCTATCACTCTCTACTCTCTATCACCCGATATTACTCCGTGAGACTCCATGTTACTCTGTGGTAAAACTCCGCCTTCATCCCTCCCTCAAAAAAAAACTTTCTTTTTTTCCTCTTCCATGCAGTATCTTTATATTCCCTGCATTTACTTATTGTACGTACACCAAACCAGTTAATCAACAATTCATCAAAAAACAAATCCTAGGCCTTACAGTTGGTTGATGAACGACTGATTTATGTAACAAATTTAATGTTTAAGAAAATGAAAAAAGAATTTAATCTATCCAAGCTTTTTTATGCTTTTGCGATTGCTTTTTCAGTGGTAACCTTGTCTTCTTGTGACAACGATGACAACTCTCCGCTCCCTCCTCCGTCGACCAATGACGTGGCAGGCACCTATAACGGAAAAGTACTGATCACCCAAATTACTCCTCTTGCAGGCAGAGAGAATGCCGGCGAAGGTGAAACTCCCAAGGGACAGGATGTCAATGCGACAGTAAAGAATGATACCGTTTTCTTCGACAAATTGCCGGTTGACGACCTTATCATCTCTATTGTGGGTAAAGACAAAGCAGAAGCCATTATCAAAGCCATTGGTGACGTGAAGTACAAAGTAGGTTACAAACCGGCTCTCAATACAGAGAAAGACAGTATCTACCTTGCGTTTGACCCGAAACCGCTGACTATCCAGTTGCCCTCTGCCGTAGAAGGTGGAAAAGACCAAACCGTAACCGTAACCGTAACCATTTCTTCTCCGGAAAAAGGCAGCTTCGCTTACAAAAACAATCAGTTGAAGATGAAGCTCGTTGCCGACGAGATTAAACTGGCAGATGTGGTTATACCGACTTCTAAAGTACAGTTCGACTTCGATATGACTAAAAAGAAGTAACAATCCCACATGAAAAAGTCCGTGTTCCCACCTCCTTGGAGTGAACACGGACTTTGTTTTTTCCTAAATCTTCTCCTACACAGATTATTTCACGGCAGCCAGTGCCTTTTCATAATCAGGTTCCTGAGTAATCTCCGGAACAAGTTCCGTATAAGCCACTTTCCCGTCTTTTCCTATCACTACCACCGCACGTGCCAGCAATCCGGCAAGCGGTCCGTCGGCCATTCTCACTCCATAGCTTTCGTCAAAGTCCGAGAAACGGAAATCGGACAATGGAATCACGTTTTCAATGCCTTCCGTCGTGCAGAAGCGTCCCTGAGCGAACGGCAAGTCTTTCGAAATGGCCAATACCACCGTGTCCTTTAATCCCGCTGCCATCTTATTGAATTTACGCACCGAAGTAGCACAGACACCGGTATCCATACTCGGGAAAATATTCAGAACTATATTTTTACCTTTCAAATCTTTTAGTGAGAAAGAAGATAAATCACTTTTCACCAGCTCAAAATCGGGAGCCACCTTTCCAACCTGTATAAATTCGCCAATCAGCTTTACCGGTTGTCCTTTGAAATTTGTTGTTGCCATAATTGTTATCTCTAAGTTTTATTTACTATATTCTAAACAATCGGTACGCTTACTTTGTTCACGTGGGACAATAATCTAAAAATAGAATTGATATGAAAACTTTATTCGACGAGATGGAACACGCAGTAAAAAACTGGTGGTTATCTCTTATCTTAGGTATTCTGTACATCATCGTGGCTCTCTGCCTGCTGTTTGCACCGGGAAGCAGTTACATTGCCCTCAGCGTTATCTTCAGCATCTCCATGCTGATCAGTGGTATTATCGAAATCATCTTTTCCATCAGCAACCGGCGAAGCATCTCGTCCTGGGGATGGTATCTCGCAGGAGGTATTATCGACCTGATCTTAGGTATTTACCTGGTAGCTTATCCATTGCTCAGCATGGAAGTCATACCGTTCATTGTCGCTTTCTGGATGATGTTCCGCGGTTTCTCCGCCACAGGCTATTCCATGGACCTGAAACGTTATGGAACCCGTGAGTGGGGATGGTACATGGGCTTCGGCATCCTTGCCATCATTTGTTCGCTGATCATCCTCTGGCAACCGGCCGTAGGCGCACTCTACGTTGTATATATGCTGGCATTCACCTTCCTGATCATCGGTTTCTTCCGGGTCATGCTCTCCTTCGAACTGAAAAGCCTTCATAAACGATCATCGACGATGAACGGTAAATAATAAACAGTGAATGAACTCATATTCACCACAGTTTCACCACAGAGTACACAGAGTACAGAGAGAGAACTTCATCCATTCACAACGAATGACAATGCGTTCTCTTACTCTCTCTTCCCCCTATTAAAACCTCTGTGTACTCCGTGTACTCTGTGGTGAATCCCTGTTCACTAATACATCGTTTTCATGAACCGGAACAATGTTGTTCTGGACACCCCCATTTTTTCCGCCAGTTCCGAGTAAGTAGTTCCTTTGTCAAGTTCTCTGGTTAGTACCCGCTTGTTGGCACTCAGCAATTTAATTTTAGGCGTATCCCCCTTTCTTCTGCCTAAAGTCATTCCTTCCTGTTTTCTACGTGCAAGTGCTTCTTTGGTACGCATCGAAATCAGGTTCCTTTCGATTTCCGCCATCAGCCCGAATGCAAATCCCAGCACCTTACTGTTGATGTCGTCCTGAAACACATAGCCTTCTTTGGTGCTGTAAAGCACCACCTGCCTTTTGATACAGAAATTCAGGATAGTCATAATTTCGAGCAATGTACGGCTCAGCCTCGAAATCTCCGTTACAATCAGTGTATCCCCCGGGTGCATCCTTTTCAGTAATTCTGATAATTTCCTGTCTTTTGTGCTTACGCTTCCACTGATAGTCTCTGTGTACCACTTGTCGATCGACAATCCATTTTTCTCTGCAAATCGCAAAATCTCTTCTTTCTGATTAGCTAAAAACTGTTTTTCCGTACTTACTCTCAAATAAGCTATTACCATAATTTCATGTTTTTAATTGATTAATACACCACGAAAGAACGGCTATTCATCCAAATTCGGGACACTTTTTCACTCTCCTTTTTCATCGGACCATTTGGGTATTTATGACACTTTCATTCGTCTATACTTTATGGCTATTGATTTTTTACTAATTTCCTGCAAATTTTCTGCCTTACCGCTCAAAATCTTTTTTATTAGAATCATTGTTGTTGAACACACTAAAAAAAACAAGAAAATGGAAATTGAAAAGTTCATTAAATCTTTAGCCAAGAAGGCAAAGTTAAGTGGCCGTTACAGTACAGCCAACACTTACATTTACACCCTGCACAGTTATCAGAAGTTTGCAGGAAAAGATTCACTTACTTTTGAAGAGATCACTCCCGAGAGCATCAAGGAGTACGAGCAGTATTTGTTTCTGAGTGGGAAAAGACATAATACGATCTCACTCTATATGCGCATGTTACGCTCCATTTGCAATCAGGCCATCGAGCAAAACCTGGCTTCACTCAATACACGGGAGTTGTTCGAGAACGTTTTCATCGGCAACGAACCCACAGCCAAGCGGGCTATTTCGCCTTCCATCATCTCCCGCCTGCTGGAAGCCGATCTGGGGAAGAACAGTAAGCTCGATTTTGCCCGCGACCTCTTCTTGCTGAGTTTCTATCTGCGTGGAATTCCATTCGTCGACCTGGTACACCTGCGCAAAACAGACCTAAAAGAAAAAACACTGGTCTACTTCCGTCAGAAAACAGGACAGCAACTAACAGTCATCATAGAAAGCTGTGCTAAAGCCATCTTCCGGAAATATGCACCACTCTGTGCAGACTCCATCTATCTGCTACCGGTCATCAATGCATCCGGTGAAGAGGGGCATAAACAATACCGGAGCGCACTGAGAGTATATAACAAACGGCTCAACAGGATATCTGAAATACTTAAACTAAAAACCCCGCTCACTTCTTATGTAGCCCGCCATAGCTGGGCCACCACAGCTTTGCAGAAAGGGGTTCCGGTTTCAGTGATCAGTGCCGGCATGGGACATGCTTCGGAAAAGGTGACATATATTTATCTGGCTTCTTTTGATAATAAAACACTGAGTAATGCGAATAAAAAAGTAATTGCTGCCGTGAGACTAAAGAAGGAAGAAGAAGAGTGATAGAAATCGTTCTCTTACTTATTAGGTAATAGAACAGATTTGTTTGTTTTATCGCTGCAAAAGTAGAGATAAAAATTGAAATGTCATAAACAAAATGATAATTTCTTTTCTAATAAATTGGATAATTATCAATTGAAATATCAGTTTGAAATAATTTATTCATATAATAGAAAGATTAGTCATAATTCCTGTTTGATGTAATTACTCAAACAGGAGTTAACAATTTGCAATAATTTTACATTGTAGTTATATAAGTTTCCCTCCGTTTTATATTTAGTTAACCTCTCCAAGCCATATTTTATATCTTTTCGTCATTCTACATTCTATTACCTAATAAGTAAGGGATCGCTTTGTTCTATTACCTAATAAGTAAGAGAACAAATTGCAATGCACACAGCAAGATGATAGTTATCCAAGCATTAACAACAACTATCGCAAACATTTCTAAAAGTATAGTATGAAACAGGTATTGCGATTCAATAAAGTTATAAAAAGGATTGTATTCACCGGAGACTTAATTCTCTTGAATGGCACCTTTCTGTCCTTGTACGCTCTATTGGGAAGCAGATTTTTTGCAGATCCATTTACTCATTCACTTCCCCAAGTATTGGTATTACTCAATTTATGCTATCTGGTTATCAATATATCTTCCGGCATCATACTGCATCGCCGTGTAGTGCGTCCCGAACAAATCGTATGGCGTGCCTTACGCAACAGTGCGGGACATGCCTTGTTTTTTTCCTGTGCACTCACCTTTGGAAACTTCGGCACCCTTTCCGCCCGTTTTTTCTTACTGTTCTACATTGCGTTCACTCTCCTGCTGGTTTGTTACCGGTTATTGTTCCGCAGGCTCTTGAAATGCTACCGCAAGCATGAAGGAAACTCCCGCAGCATCATTCTCGTGGGCAGCAACAGTAACATCATCGAACTCTACCATCAAATGACGGACGACGTCACTTCCGGATTTCGTGTCATCGGCTACTTCGACGACCAGCCCGGCAACCGCTTTCCCAAAAAGGTGAGCTACCTGGGACACCCCGACAAGGTGGTAGACCGCCTGAAACAGGGAGGAATCGAACAGGTATATTGCTGCCTGCCCTCGGCTCGCAGCGAAGAGATTCTCCCCATCATCGATTATTGCGAAAATCACCTGATACGCTTTTTCAGCGTCCCCAACGTGCGCAGTTATCTCAAGCGCCGCATGTACTTCGAACTCCTGGGCAACGTACCCGTACTCTGTATCCGTCAGGAACCGCTCAGTTTCGCCGAGAATCGATTCAGGAAGCGTGTGTTCGACATCGCTTTCTCGCTCTTGTTTCTTTGCACACTCTTCCCCGTTATCTATATCATCGTCGGGCTGACCATCAAAATCACCTCACCGGGCCCCATCCTCTTCAAGCAGAGGCGAAGCGGAGAAGACGGACGGGAATTCTGGTGCTACAAGTTCCGCTCCATGAAAGTAAACACGCAGAGCGACACCCTGCAAGCCACTTTGCACGATCCGCGTAAAACCCGCTTCGGCAACTTTTTGCGTAAAAGCAGCATCGACGAACTTCCGCAATTCATCAACGTACTGTTGGGTGACATGTCGGTAGTAGGCCCCCGCCCACACATGCTGAAACATACGGAACAATACTCACAACTGATCAACCAATACATGGTCCGCCACTTCGTGAAACCGGGCGTCACCGGCTGGGCGCAAGTCACCGGTTTCCGCGGCGAAACTCACGAACTGTGGCAAATGGAAGGCCGTGTGCAACGGGACATCTGGTACATCGAGCACTGGACCTTCATGCTCGATCTATATATTATATATAAAACCGTAAGAAATGCGTTAGAAGGAGAAAAAGAAGCTTATTAAAACAAAGGGTTCACCACAGAGGACACAGAGTCCACAGAGGAAGAATTTAAGATCTTTCTATAAACCTGGAAAATAAAAACTCCGTGTCCTCTGTGTCCTCTGTGGTAAGCCACCCCATATAGTAATATTCTAAAATTAAGATAAATGACCAAAAGACTACTTTTTTTTACGTTAACCTGTATCCTGCTGGCTTCCTGCCAGTCCTACAAGAAAGTGCCTTATCTGCAAGACTCGGGAGAGGTGCAGCGTGCCGTTGCGGAAGCCGGGCTTTATGATGCCCGCATCATGCCGAAGGACCTGCTCACCATCGTCGTATCGTGCAGCGATCCCGAACTGGCGATACCGTTCAACCTCACCGTAGCAACCCCCGTCAGCGCCTCACAGAACAGCCTGACCAGCCAGCCGGCCCTTCAGCAATATCTGGTGGACAACCGGGGCAACATCGACTTCCCCGTGCTGGGCACTCTCCATATCGGCGGACTGACCAAAGGCGAAGCGGAAAGTCTGATCAAAGAAAAGCTGAAAGGATACATCAAAGAAAACACCATTGTCACCGTCCGTATGGCCAATTATAAAATCTCCGTCATCGGCGAAGTAAACAGTCCGGGCACGTTTACCATCAGCAACGAAAAGGTCAACCTCTTCGAAGCCCTTGCCATGGCAGGCGACATGACCGTGTACGGATTGCGCGACAACGTCCGCCTGATCCGCGAGGACGCCGACGGACACCAGCACATCATCACGCTGGACATGAACCGGGCAGACATCATCCAATCGCCCTACTACTACCTGCAACAGAACGACATCCTGTATGTCACCCCCAATAAGACCAAGGCAAAAACAGCCGACATCAGCACCAGCACCACCATCTGGTTCTCCGTGGTAGGCACGCTCGTGTCGCTTGCCAGTTTAATCATTACAATCGCCAAATAAAGAAACCCCGAAAATGAAAGAAGACTTATACGACGATCTATACGAAGAAAAAGAAGAGAAAACAGACTTCCGCGCCATGCTGTTCCGCTACATCATCCGGTGGCCCTGGTTCGTGGCTTCGATCATCCTCTGCCTGGCGGGAGCATGGTTATACCTCCGGCAGACCACTCCGGTCTACAACATCTCGGCTTCCGTAGTCATCAAGGACGATAAGAAAGGAGGCAACAGCGGAGGAAACCTCACCGCGCTCGAAGGCCTGGGTCTGGTCAGCTCGGTATCGAACATCGACAACGAGATTGAAATACTACGTTCCAAAACGCTGGTCAAGCATGTGGTCAGCGAACTGAACCTATACACCACCTATACAGCCAAAGGCAGTTTCAACGAAACGGAACTTTATAAAAATTCGCCGGTACTGGTGGGACTCACTCCGCAAGAAGCGGACAAGTTAGCAGCGCCGGCCGTGTTCGAACTCACCCTGTCGCCCGGCAACCGGCTCGACGTGAAAGCCACCATCGGAGAGAGCTCCTACAGTAAAAAGTTCTCCAAACTGCCGGGGCTGCTCGCCACTCCGGCCGGAACGTTCACTTTCACCCTTGCCCACGACTCCGTCACCGTCAAAGAACCGCAGACGCTCACCGCCGTTGTCAGCAATCCCCTGTGGACAGCCAAAGGCTATGCGGGAGCACTCAGTGTAGAACCGACGTCCAAAACCACCTCTATCGTCATCGTCTCTTTAAAGAACACCAACAAGCGCCGTGGCGAGGACTTCATCAACCGGCTGATCGAAGTCTACAACCGGAACACCAACAACGACAAGAACGAGGTGGCGGAGAAAACGGAAGAGTTCATCGCCGGACGTATCCGCATCATCAACGACGAGTTGTTCAGTACCGAAAAGGAATTGGAAAACTTCAAACGGGATGCCGGACTGACCGACCTGGCAAGCGATGCCCAACTGGCCGTCAGCGAAAACTCCGCCTACGAGAAACAACGGGTGGAGAACGGCACCCAGCTCAACCTGGTACGCTACTTAGGCGAATATATCTCCGCTCCGGACAAGCTCAACACCGTGTTGCCCGTCAACGTGGGGCTGACCGACCAGTCCCTGTCCACCCTTATCAGCCAGTACAACGAAATGGTGCTCCAGCGCAACCGCCTGCTGCTCAATTCTTCGGAAAGCAACCCGGTGATCGTTAATCTGGATACCAGCATCCGTGCCATGCGCGAAAACATCCTGACCACCATCCACAGCGTTCAGAAAGGTTTGCTGATCACCAAAGCCGACCTCGACCGGCAGGCCAACAAGTTCAACCGCCGCATCAGCAATGCGCCCGCGCAGGAACGCCAATTCGTCAGCATCTCCCGGCAGCAGGAAATCAAAGCCGGACTCTACCTGATGCTGCTCCAGAAACGGGAAGAAAACTCCATCGCGCTGGCCGCCACTGCCAACAATGCCAAGATCGTAGACGAAGCCATGGCCGACAACGGTCCCGTCTCCCCCAAGACAAGGACGGTCTACATGATCGCGCTCCTGATGGGGATAGGCATCCCCGTGGTTGTCATTTATGTCATGGGACTACTCCAATTCCGGATAGAAGGGCGTGCCGATGTAGAAAAGCTGACCTCCGCTCCCATCATCGGAGACATCCCCCTGGCTGAAGAAGGAGACGGGAAACACGGAAGCATCGCCGTCCGCGAAAACGAAAACGACCTGATGGCGGAAACCTTCCGGGGCATCCGCACCAACCTGCAATTCATGTTGGGCGAAGAAAATAAAGTCATCCTGGTCACCTCTACCATCAGTGGTGAAGGAAAAACATTCGTGGCCTCCAACCTCGCCATCAGCCTCTCGCTGCTGGGCAAAAGAGTAGTCATCGTAGGACTCGACATCCGCAAGCCGAGACTGAACAAGGTCTTCAATCTCTCGCACAAGGAGAAAGGAATCACTCAATACCTGGCCAATCCGCAGACCACCGACCTGATGTCTATGGTGCAACCATCAGAGGTATCACCCAACCTGAGTATCCTCCCCGGTGGAACAGTTCCGCCCAACCCCACCGAGCTGCTGGCACGTCAGGCGTTGGTGCAAGCCATCGACACCCTGAAAAAGTACTTTGATTACATCGTGCTCGACACCGCTCCCATCGGAATGGTGACCGACACCCAAATCATCGCACGGGTAGCCGATCTCTCCGTTTATGTATGCCGTGCCGATTATACGCATAAAGCCGACTATACCTTGCTCGAAGATCTTCGCCTGGGCAACAAGCTCCCCAACCTGTGTACCGTAATCAACGGACTCGACATGAAAAAGCGGAAATACGGCTATTATTATGGATACGGCAAGTACGGCCGCTATTACGGATATGGAAAGAAGTACGGCTATGGCTACGGCTACGGACAAAAACAGAATTAAAAAACATCTCTATGATTTTATAAAATATATTTAATTAATTATTTGTTACACTTATGCCATGAAAACCAAACCGCCATAAAAGTTAATTCAATTAACAATTATGGCGGTTAAAATTCAATTTTAAAACATCAATGTAATTTTTTATCATCAATCACATTAAAACACGGACACTGCTTTATCCATTCCTCGGGCTCGATCTCCCCATTGGCGTTCAAGTCCGGACTCAGATCCCGGTGGCCACACACACGGCTGCCGGGATACTGTTTCAACAGCGTTTTCACCAACACCCGCATCGAATGCACCTGCCACTCCGTCCGGGTATCCTTGGGACGCCCCCTTGCATCCAGCCCTCCTTCATAACAGACACCGATACTCGTCGCATTGTGCCCCTTGGCATGCGCCCCTATTTTCTCTACCGGACGAGTAGACACAATCCTCCCGTCCTTGCGGATATAGAAGTGATATCCCGGCCCGTTGAATCCGCGCCTGCGATGGCAGACATCCAGATCGAACTCCGTAAAACACCGGTCTTCTCTCGTCGCCGAGCAATGAATCACGATTAAGTCGATTTTCCTCATACCCCCTCCTTCATTTTTCGACATTCCTCCCACCGAGAAACATCAGGAATGCAATCACCCATTCCAAGATTTTTTGTAACTTCTTCATCGTTGTTTTGCTATATTAAGTTGTTTTACGTTTACACCACAGATTTCACCACAGAGTACACAGAGGACACAGAGTTTTTTAATTTTCACCACTCTGTTTCACCACAGAGTAACACAGAGTTTTAATTCCTCCTCCGTGTCCTCTGTGTCCTCCGTGGTGAAAATCATGCCGTCGGGTCATCCACAATCCCCCCGTCGCCTCCTCCGCCGTCGCCCTTTTGCGCCGCCCGCGTGCTCACCTTGCTGAAGCTGAGCGTCTTCATCGCATCCGCCAGCACAGGCCCCGGACGGAAGTTCACTCTCGCCTTGCTGATATTCGCCGCTTTGAAATCCTCCGCCTTCTCCGCTCCCCTGCTTCGCAGGCCCACCTGAAAGGTCCCGATATTCCCTAACCTGACAATCTCTCCCCTCGACAGCCCGTCTACCATTTCATCCTCCAGCGCCTTCAGCACCGCCACCACATCCGCCGAGTGCACCGTACAGGCCTTTTCCACCCGGGTCGAGATCTCGTCCAGCCCCACATCGCCGCTGGCCTGCGCCTGGGCATAATACTTGGCGGGATCATCCTTCTTCAGCATGTTCTTGCGCGCCACTACCGAATACGTAACTTCTTTACTCATAATCGTACTTTCTTTTTAGAGTTAAACATCTGTTTTTCAATCACATTCCAAAGATACGACACCCCCGGTGCGCCAATGACAAGGAAAGAGGACCGATGACGAAGTTTGACGAAAAAAGAGTATAAAAACACGCTGCATTCCGGGTATTTTTTCGTATATTTACAGTAGATAACAATCAGATAATCAAAACTATGAACCAAAGAAAAGAAGAAGACACAACCGAAGCCGATTTCATTATCCGCTCGTACACCAAAGCCGAACTTGCACAACTTTACTGCCCGGGACTCGACCCGGTGCTCGCCCTGCAGAAACTCTACCGCTGGATGCGTAAAAACACCGCCCTGACACAGGCACTGTCCGAAGTCAATTACAACAAATACCGCCACAGCTTCCTCAAGCGCGAAGTCGGGCTGATAGTGCATTACTTGGGAGAACCTTGATTTCACCACAGAGAAGAGTCCACCACAGATTACACAGATTATCACAGATCAAGAATTTATTTTTCCCGGAATTGATCTTTTAATTTAAATCCGTGTTAATCTGTGTAATCTGTGGTGAAAACCGTGAAAAAGACTTAGACGTTTCCCTCGAAACATCCAAGTCTTTTAGTAGAAACTCTTAAGTCTTTTCAGAAAAGGCTTAAGAGTTTTTTCATACAAATACAAACACCTTTCCATCCTCTTTCTGGGTCCAAAGGTCCAAGGTCCATTCTATGGGATGCCCGCTCCCCAGCTCCGAGTCGTCCTTCGATACACATCACCCTCTTTTACAACGAGTTTAAGCTCGACCGTCTTCATGAAAAGCCGTTTAGCAGTGGTTTTAGGAATCCCCATCCCCACAGCCTTATCCACCACTTGGGTGAAAGTAAAAGTTCCTGAAATCGACTGCAATACCGGACGCAATCTGAAATAAGGCTTTAAAGGCTTCGGCTTACTCTCGCTTTTCTGCATACAGGTAGACAGCAGCAAGCTATGCTCCAGCAACACATCCGTCATCAACATGGCGGTATGGAAATCTTCGTCAGAACATGCATATTCGGGCATCGCCCAAGCACACTCCCCCTTCCGCAACGCCGTAAGCACACAGGCTATCCGGCTCGCCATCAACCCGTGTCGGAGCACGATCGCACCCGGCGAGTCATCCCGCTCGTTCACCACCTCAGACAAGTGAGAAGAAAACCGCAATGTATGCTCCGCCCATTGCTCCGGAGTAAACGTAACCTCCGTGGGAGACTGAAGCAGGAACTGATGTAACTCGAGCAGACGGGCACTCAGACGGACAAACACCGCGCGATGATCCTCGCACCCCGCCCGCGGAGCCGCCGAACGCCACTCCCAGGCACTCTGGCCCGTATAGATCAGAAAACGACTGTACAACCCATTTTCCAATGAAGGAATAAAACGCACCAACTGATTGGGAGTGCCGGCCAGACACAAAGCCAGACGCGGATGGCGAGCCACCACCTGACGCCCGTTCACCTTAAAATCGGCCGATACCACTTCGTGCTGAAAAGCAGCCCGGAATACATCATCGTGCTTTCCGCACTCATTCCGGATAGCGCCCGACACCATGTCCAGCTCCGTAGCATTGATGCAGCACCCCAACTTGCCGCTCTCTTCCAAAGCGCTAATGATCAGACTCTTCGACACATTGGGCGAAAGTGTCAGCAATTTACGGACAGGATCTTTGGGACGCAGCGAAAAGTCCGGCGAACGCTTCTCCGCCTGCGCCTTTTTCAGCTCCAGCTCCCACTCGAAAAATGCTTTATCATACACCAGACGCACCTCATCATTCTGTTTCTCGTAAAACTTATGAATCTCGGCAGGCAGCATTCCGGCAAGCCCCACCACTCCCTTTCCGCCCCCGGCATGGGCTATCACCATATAGTACAGATGCGGAGAATAATACATTTGATCGTACAAAAGACGCACCTCGGGCAGGCACGCACTGATATTGACAATCATGGCCGCCAGCAACATATCCCGCTCACGAGGACTTCCCGCCACCTTTACCCCTTCGGCCAGCAAGGCAGGCAGATGATCAAATACCTCGTCGGGAAAATAAGGCGCATCCCGCCGGAATCCTTCACTTTTTCCGAACAAGACATCCTCCAAATCCTCTTCTTCCTCCTCCTCGGGCATCCCATAGAATGGACCTTGGACCTTTGGACCCAAATCGGTCGTCACAGCGTCCGCCTTTCTGACAGAAGCATACTGATAACCAGAGAATAACGTTTTCTCAATCTCTCCGCTTCCGAAATCAGCCTGCGCGTATTTCTCAACCACTGTTTTTTGCAACAGCCGCATTTCCTCCGGCGAAAAACCTTTATACCGGGCATAGCGTCCCAACTTCAACATAAACGCATGCCGCCCTCCCGTCGCAAACGGATTGCGGGTATCGAAATCGCTCAGGAAAGCCTGTATAAAACCGTTCCCGGCTTCGGGATTAACGCCTGCCGGACGAGCTCCGTCCACCGCCTGCACAGGATACTCCCCTTCCGCCTGCGACAGTCCGTCCGCCTGCTCCCGCCACGGAAACACCCCGGCAGCGGGATTATAATACGCCTCCGGATCATACGAAGCGTAACACGCCCGCCCTAAATCACGGCACGACATATCGCAAGGATGACCCAACACGCGCTCCAACTCACGGGCGACGACAGGATAAGCCGCCACGTATTGCCCGGCATTCTCCGCATCGATGCGCACAATCAGCTTCAACCCCTCACCCGAGATGCTGACAAAAGCCCCCACCACGTATGACAGCGCCTTGGCCTTCTCCTTCATTCCGGACAGTTTCTCCGGACAGTGGTCAAAGTCGAACAACGCCAGTCCGCTGAGCTCACCCACCTGGTTCGCCGCATGTCCGCCCCGGCACTTGCCGGCTACCACCACTGCATTCAGGGCACCCTTCAACCTCTTGGCCTCCTCGATCATGCCCGTTCGCATCCACCGCCGGTACGACTCGACAAGCACCTTCCAGCGTGCTCCCCTGAGGTCATTATGAAACTCTTCCAACGAAATCTCTTCCGCTTTCTTTTCCCACACATGGAGGAAAAAGGAAATTTTAAACTCTCTCTTTTTCATTGAGTATTAAATTTTAATGTTTTTAATCCCGATCCGCCGCAAGCGCACAAAGCAAAACCCTTTCCACTCCGCATCCTCCGCGATGAACCATGATGCAAAAGAACAACAAACTTTTTACACTTCCGAATGTTAAAACCGCCGTAAAAGCC
This sequence comes from Bacteroides fragilis, assembly GCF_019583405.1. GTDB lineage: Bacteria > Bacteroidota > Bacteroidia > Bacteroidales > Bacteroidaceae > Bacteroides > Bacteroides fragilis_B. Next base: position 42,157 of record NZ_SZUU01000013.1, read on the forward strand.
CCTCCGGAAAGCCTCCACACCCACCCGCACGCCACTTTCACCGTCCGCCTCCCGGCTTTTTTTAACACCCGAATTTATTTTCTCACCTCCCGCTTCCGCTCCTGATCCTTCACCGTGTTACTCAGGAAGCGGCACAACCGTTTCATCTCCCGCATCTCCTCCCTCGAGAGTGGTTTGGGAAGCTCACGCACCAGGGCAAACACCTGTCCGGACAACTCTCTAAGCAATTCATTCGAGTTCTTTAACTTGTAGTTTTTTTTCCATAATCATTAAATTTGAAATATATGTTAATTATTAAAACTCACAAAAGTACGATCCAAAGATTAAAAATTTATTATTTTTTCTATTTTAATGAACAATTTATTGTATTTAGTAAATTTATATCTATCTTTGCAGCGAAATCAAACGTAAGATTCGGTTTACCCAAGCAGACAACTGTAACAGGTAACCGCGTAGCGTATCCGGGAGCGACCCTCCCTCCCCTTTCTCAAACCATACTCCCCAACCGACATGAAATCCTGGCTTGCCGCCTACGTCCGTCTCTATCACGAAAAGAAAACCCGTGACCGCCTGACGGCAATGGGCATCGAAAGTTTCCTGCCCGTGCAGGAAGAAATCCATCAATGGAGCGACCGCCGCAAAAAGATAGAGCGCGTAGTCATCCCGATGATGATCTTCGTACACGTCGACCCGGCAGAACGGGCCGAAGTGCTGACTCTCTCGTCCGTCAGCCGCTACATGGTGTTGCGCGGACAAAGCACCCCCGCTGTCATCCCCGACGAGCAGATGGAGCGCTTCCGCTTCATGCTCGACTACTCCGAAGAAGCCATCGAAGTGTGCTCCTCCCCCCTCGCCCCCGGCGAACAGGTGCGGGTCATCAAAGGCCCCCTCGCCGGACTGGAAGGCGAGCTGGTGACCATCAACGGCAAAAGCAAGGTGGCGGTAAGGCTGGATATGCTGGGCTGCGCCCATGTGGATATGCCGGTGGGGTTCGTGGAGAGAGTGGGAAAGATGGAGGCGGTGAGATGAAGGATATTAATAGATAAAAAAACGTCAGACAAACGGACATAACATAAAAACATATGCAACAAAGACAAAGAATCGAATATGTTGATTACATGCGTGGAATAGCTATCATTCTCGTAGTTATGGGACACTTAATACAATTTAATGGCTTTCCCACTTCGAATCCTGTATTTGAATTCATCTATAGTTTTCATATGCCTCTTTTTTTCGCAATTAGTGGGTATATCACTCAAAAAGTCACAAGGATTGAAACGCTCCATCAATACTTTATATATCTAAAAAAGAAGTTTATAACCATTGCACTTCCATTAATAACGTGGTCACTATTGGTCAATCCTTATTTACTAAAAGAAGAATGGAAAATATTATCGTGGGAAGAAGTACTAATGACATTGCAAAATCCAGGATTATGGTTTCTAAAAATGTTATTCATTATCTTGGTATACTATGGAATATTTAATCTAATATATAACAAATTTAGCCGAACTAATTTCTTCAATACTATTTTAGCTTTAATTCCGGTTATTCTCCTGACATTAATTTCCGTCTATATAAATATCGAAGGAATAAACTTAATCATGTTTACCTACGCTTTCTATTTAGGATGTTTCATCGCAAAATTTCCCTCTATAGAACGCTTCATTTCGAAACAATCGGTTTATACTTTTTCATTTCTATTATTCTTCATATTAGCCACTCACTGGAATTTCGCAGGCAATAGAATAGATGATATTTATAAAATCACAATATCCACTTTTTGCTTTATTTTCTTATTAAACTTTTGCCGGAAATTCAAATTCAATGAAAGAGTCAAAAGCATATTGCAATTATTCGGCACACAATCATTGGCAATATATATAGTCCAGTTTTATCTGTGCAAACTGGGAGACGGGATGATAAACGTCTATATTCAAAGTATAAATCCATTCATCTTATTTTTGATTTCCCTAATAATAGCCATCCCTATTTCTTATACCTGTTGTATAGTTGCTAAAGCCATTTACTCAAACCATATTTTAAGCTTCTTACTATTCGGAAAAAGAATTAGAGATATTCAAAAGACAGAATAAAATACAATAAGCCGCACCATAAAACGATTTATGAGTTCTACCGCCAACCGTGTCGTAAAAAACACAGGATTTCTTTATGCTCAGATGGGTATTACCATGTTTATCTCGTTATATACCACTCGCGTAATACTCAACACATTGGGAGCCATTGATTTTGGAATATTCAACATAATCGGAGGCGCAATAAGTATGCTTGGTTTTCTGAATGCAGCTATGGCCAGCGCCACACAACGCTTCATGTCTTATTCAGAAGGTAGTGGAGATACAAAAATTAAAAAGAAAATCTTCAATACCAGCTTAATTTTACATTTAATAATAGCCACTATAGCATCCGTTCTATTGATAATTGGGGGGTACTTTTTTTTTAATGGTATTTTAAACATTCCGACCGACCGCATTTCAGCCGCTCAAGTTGTATACGGTAGTCTAATAGCCAGCACGTTTTTTACTATAATCACCGTACCTTATGATGCGGTGATAAATGCACACGAAAATATGAAATACTATGCAATAATCAGTATCATCGGCTCATTACTAAAACTTCTCATCGCGATCATCATCGTCTACACACTACAAGATAAACTAATTGTCTACGCCCTGCTGACCACAGGGGTTTCCATTTTTATGTTAATCATCATGCAGACCTATTGTCATCATAAATACACGGAATGTACATTCACTCCTCGAAAGTACTTTAGCCCTTCTCTAATGAAAAGTATGACTTCTTTCGCCGGATGGAACTTGATAGGGGTAACCAGCAGCATGATTTCTCAATATGGATTAGGTATAGTACTAAACAATTTTTGGGGGGCACTTTTAAACACAGCCCAAGGCATCGCCAACCAAATCTCCGGACAATTAATGGTCTTCTCTAATACAATGCTAAAAGCCTTGAACCCAGTTATCGCTAAAAGTGAAGGAAGTGGAAACAGAGCCCTGATGCTCAAAGCAAGCATGACAGGCAGCAAGTTTGCTTACATTATTTTAGCAGTATTCGCTATTCCTTTCATCATAGAAACTCCTTATATTCTAAAAATTTGGCTGAAATCAACACCTGAATGGACAATTGTATTCTGTCGCCTTCAACTGTTAAGAAGCTTGATAGAACAACTAACCATAACGTTGGGAAGCAGCATTGCGGCACAAGGAGAAATTAAAGGCTATTCACTGGTAAAAAGCATATTAGGGTTACTGCCGATCATACTCTCTGCCCTATTATTTCATTTCCATTATCCACCTTATTATATGTATATAGCCTGGATACTTTGCAACGGCATCATAGGAGGTCTTTTTTCTATTTATTTTTTCCATAAGAAATGTAATGCCAACTACGCGACTTACACACGCGAAGTACTATTGCCCTGCCTATTATTCACAGTTATCATTGTGGGTTCAGGAATATTGCCCAGTTATTTCCTGACGGAAGGAATCGTTAAATTGGGAATCACCCTAATTACAACGATCTTATTCAGTTTGGTCACTTTATGGTGTCTTGTTCTCAACAACGAAGAAAAAAAAACAACCCAAGAATTAATATCAATAATAAAGAACAGAATCACACACAACAATTAAAAAAAGATGCATATCCCTTTTGAATACTTATTAAAGGCTTTGCGCAAAACATATACCATGTTATATCCAGCCGTTCCAATAAATACCAGTTATATAGAGACATCCCCTAAAAGATCTTCTCAAATGATATATAATCTTTTATCGGATGATCGCCCTTGCATGATTGCGCGATTCGGTGGATTCGAGTTAAGTGTAACAGCAAATTATATAGGAGTTAAGAGCAAACGAAAGGACATTGTTTCATACATTAGAGGAAAAACACCTGATCTATGGTGGAATACGAAGACATGGCAGTACCTGAACAATAATGCCGGATTCTTCCCGTTGACCTTGACTGAAATTGAAAGATTTTGCGAACTTATGCTAAAAAGCGCAGCGCAAGTAGATATACTCGGAAGTTGGCAAGATAATGAACAATTTATCAACTTCGCTCCCGATATGAAAAGAGTCAAATTGATGCTGTTAGAGCCCTTTTGGGACGCATCTCCCTGGACTAAGGCCTTGGAAGGGAAAAAAGTACTGGTAATACACCCCTTTGCACGCTCCATTGAAAAACAATATAACGAACGGCGCAAGCTTCTTTTTGACAATCCGGATATACTACCTTTATTTGAATTATCGACTATCGAGGCGGTCCAAAGCATAGGAGGAAAAGCCCCAGGATTCAACAGCTGGTTCGAAGCATTGGCTCACATGCAAAAACAGATAGACCACACCAACTTCGATATTTGTTTATTAGGATGTGGAGCATACGGTTTTCCACTTGCCGCTTATGTGAAGTCGAAAGGGAAAAAAGCCGTTCATTTAGGCGGCGCGCTTCAACTGCTTTTCGGTATCCGGGGAAAGCGTTGGGAAAATCCAGACTATGGAGTAAAAGCCTGGAATATCCCATACGGAAGTTACTTATCTTTAATGAATGAACACTGGATACGTCCTAAGAAAAATGACATTCCGCTAAATGCGAACCAAGTGGAAGACGCATGCTATTGGTAAAATAAATCATTATGAAAAAAACACTTATTCAAGTACTGTCTTTTATAACAGTCAAATACTGGTCCAAATTAAAAGGTATTCATACCCATGACAGCGTAATAATCTTCGGACATTTCTCCAATAGCTCAGCAAGTAATCAAATTGATATACGACACTCCATCCTAAAAAGGACAAGTATAGAAGTCAACGGTAACAACAACAAAATAAATCTCCAAGGTCCATTTTCAGCGACAAAAATTAAAGTCATCGGCAACAACAATCAAATTAACATACAGAAAATCAATGGAATGACTCTATCAGAGATTATTATCCGAGGAGAGAGTTGTAATATCTCAATAGAAAAATACAGTAGATTTGGTAGTTATTTGAAACTAATATGCATGGGAAAATCAAACTCCATATCAATCGGTGAAGATTGTATGTTCGCCGATCATGTTGAACTCTGGAATACTGATTCACACCCCATTTATAACGAGCAAGGCGAAATCATAAATCCATCTTGTCCTATCATTATAGGTAACCACGTATGGATAGGGAAAGATAGTAAAGTTGCTAAAGGAGTCAACATAGGAAATAACGCGATCATAGGCTTCAACTCATTAGTAACCAAAAATATAAAGTCGAACACTCTAAATGCAGGATTACCAACGAAACAAATCCGAGAAGGAGTGAATTGGGATCGAAGATTTATAACTATATAAAAAATGACAACCAAAGAGTTCATACGAAAATCCAAGAAACATATCTGGAATCAAATCATGCGGCAAGCTAAAAGCCACAATATTTATCCTTATATTTACCGATCCTATTGGCATTATCTATTTCATCCAATACAAGAGACGGGGTATCTTCCCAATGATAAATCATATTACACGGCAAGACCTAACCCAGATGCAGGAATCGGTCATCAAATGGCTAACTGGATAGCGGGTTATTGGTACGCTCAGCAATTCAACCTAAATTTCGCACATCTGCCCTTCAGCAATCCTATTTGGGAAGAGTTTTTGGGATTTGGTGAAGGAGAACCTTCTATACAAGATTTAAAACGTAAAGGATATCAAATCCGTAAGCTTCCTCTGTTCAACAGTGAAAAGGCCACAGAGGTCAATTTAAACAAGAAAATAATACAATCTTATCAAAATAAGAAAATAGTATTCATTGCCGAACAAGATCAATTCTACATGGAACAATATGGGATCATGCCGGCACTGAAGAAAAAATTTTATTCGGCCCCGGCCCGTAAGAAAGACCAACTTATTTATCAGAGAGAGAATTTCAACATTGCCATTCATGTACGTCGAGGAGATATCCTATCAGACGTAAACAATCCCAATTTAAGTATGAGATTCTTGAGTAATGATTACTTTGACAAAGTTTTAAAACAAACAGTGGATAACTTACACACGAATCGTCCTGTCCACATTTATTTTTTCTCTCAAGGAAAACCCGAAAGCTATACAGAATTTCTCAAATATCCCAATTTACATTGGTGTTTGTACATGGGAGCTCAAGAATCTTTTCTACATATGGTATACGCAGACTTATTAATAACCAGCAAAAGTTCTTTTTCGTATAAGCCGGCCTTATTAAACAATGGGATTAAGATTTGTCCACGCATCTTTTGGCACGGATATCCCTTATCCCCAGATTGGATTTTAGTAGAGAATGACGGTTCTTTCGATACAAAACAGTTAAATAGTTTATGATTTTGACACGCGTACAATCTAAACAATCAGAAAGTTCCACACTCCTTGCCACAGTACAATATATCTTGATATACTGTACGCTCTCTTTGGGTGGAATGGCGTTACCCATATATATAGGAGCAGACCTATTTTTGGTATCCATGCTGATTAGTTGCTCTATCTATTTGTTTTTTATCAAAAAAGAAGAATTCATAGGAACAACTTTTTCATACTTCATAGGAGTACTTTCGATCTCCTTATTACTACCAATACTTTTCTCTGACCTTAGTTTAGGAACTTCACTCAGAATCATTTGTATACTATTACTTATCTATACAACTATCCACATTGATAAAAGACATGTATTACAGCGTTTCTTACAAGTAGCCTATCTATTAGCAGCCATCAGCATCATCCTATTTTTTCTTACATATATATGGGGATTCAATGTTGTCAGCCCTCTTTTTCCCTATTTGTTACCTTCATACTCGGTAGGCGGCATGCTTTATAGCTATACCAGCCCAGTGTATAATTTTGTATTTCTCCACTCAGATAGAAATTGTGGCCCATTCGGTGAACCCGGCCAATTCCAATGTATGTTAACTGTCGCTCTATATTTTTCTTTATTTCATTCCAGATTGATAGCGAAAAACAGACAAAAAAAATATATAGCGATTCTTACCATTGCTCTATTGACAACACTTTCAACCAGCGGATACATCGCGTTCATCTTCATTATAGGTTGTTATCTGCTACATCCCCAAAATTATAAAAATAAAAAGATAAAACGATATTTCCTAACAGGCCTTTGCGGTGTCATTTTATTTTTGACAGTCACTCCATTAGGACACAATTTTATAGAGAAAGCTGTTTATGATAAGATATTTAATACAGAAAAGCATAACATTGACTTCACACAAGGAACAGGAGGAGCCAGAACCAAAAGCATTACAGAAGTCATCGAACTAATAGAAAAAGAGCCTTTTTCCCTGGCTGGACTGGGATATGATAGAATGAAAAGCCTAAATTTAGAAGGATGTGCAGGCATTTTAAGCCTCCTTATAGCCATAGGTATCTTTCCATTTAGTATTCTATTTGGTTTCAGTTTTTGGTGTATATACCATAAAAGCCAAAGCAAGTGGGATATCCTTATCAGAATACTGCTTATAATTAATATGGGATTAGGACAGCCTAATATTATGAATCCAGCACTCTTTTTTATGGTATTCTATAGCTACCTATGTCTCAAAAGCAATTCTGTTCCCTTAAAAAAACAAACAATTCAGGAATCTGAAATTAAGGAAACAAATGAAATATATCTTTCAAATAATTAACACATAAACTTTTCAAAAATGAAAATTCTCCATGTATTAAATGAATTAAAATTTTCAGGAGCTGAAATCATGTATGTAGACGCAGCATCTATTTTCCAAGCACTTGGAGGAGAATTATCTGTTGTTGCAACAGGAAATGAACAAGGAGAATATTCACCTTACTTTGAAAGAAAAGGATATACTGTTTATCATAAGCCATATCCTGACTCCGGAATCATTCAGAAATGGATATATCGACATCACTTTATAAAATTCCTAAAACAAAACCAATTTGACATAGTACATATCCATCGGGCTAATATTCGGTGGAGCATATCGTATTGTGCCTGGATAGCAGGATGCAAGCCTATATATACATTCCACAACGTTTTTAAATCAAATTGGTATTCATACCCACTCCATTGGTGGAATCGTTGGTCAGCAAAACATTTGCTGGGATGTACTTTTCAAACCATCAGTGATTCTGTATTCACTAATGAACTCAATCACTACCACAACCTAACAACTCTTATTTATAATTGGTATGGCAGTAACCGTTTTTTTCCAGCCAAAGAAAGAGAAAAAGAAGAAGTCAGAAAACAATTGGATATTGCCCCAAATGCTCTGGTCTTGATATCCGTAGGTGGATGCAGTACCATAAAACGACATACGGATATCATTAAGGCATTACCCGAAATAACCCAAAAGTATCCTGATGCGGTTTATTTACATTTAGGAAATGGCAAATCATTAGAAGAAGAAATAAAGTTGGCACAGCAATTACATGTATCATCCTACATTCGCTTTTGTGGTAACCAGACTAATGTTAGAAAATACTTAATAGCATCTGATATCTATTTAATGCCCAGTATGCACGAAGGTATTCCTATTACAACTATTGAGTGTTTGGCATGTGGTATACCGACTATCCTCTATGATGTACCAGGATTACATGACTTCAACCAAGAAGAAGAATGTTCCATATTAATAAAAGAAGATTATCATTTATTGGCGCAAACAGTATTGTCTCTGTTTAACGATCCAGCGAAGCAGCAAAGGGTAACGGATAACGGACTGAAATTAGTGCACCGAAAATATGATATGCAAACCAACGCTACAAAAATATTCAAACTCTACACAAAAAGAAAATGAAATCAATAGCGGTTCTACTCACCGTTTTTAACCGGAAAGAGAAAACACTCCAATGCCTTGGCAATCTTTACAAACAACTCCCTATCCAAGGATATAGCGTTGACATCTATCTAACCAATGACGGATGCACAGACGGTACACCGGAAGCTGTCGCACAAGAATTCCCTGAAGTAAACATAATCCATTCGAAAGGAAATTTGTTTTGGAACCGGGGAATGCATAGGGCTTGGGAAGAAGCAGCCGGAAGAAAAAAATACGACTATTACCTATGGCTAAACGACGATACATTCATCTATCCAAATAGTATTTCGAGACTGTTAAACGATAGCATTTCAGTTAAAGATGAAGCAATCATTTGTGGAGCTACATGCTCTGAAAAAGATGGTAAACCCACTTATGGAGGTAGAAACAATAACGGCATTATCCCTCCAAATGGAAGTTTACAAATATGCCAACATTTTAATGGCAATGTCGTTCTAATTCCCCGATATGTTTACCAAAGAATCGGGAATCTGGACTATACTTATAGTCATGCTTTGGGAGATTTTGATTACGGGCTGAGAGCTGGGAAGCTAGGAATAAAATCCTATCAATCAAAAGAGTATATCGGTACTTGCGAACAACATAACAGTTTGGCCAAATGGTGTAATTCAAGTTATCCGTTAAAAGAAAGGATAAGGGTCTTTCACTCCCCCTTAGGAGGCCATCCTAAAGAAAACTTTTATTTTGAGAGAAAACATTATGGAGTCTTTCCGGCGTGTCTTCATTATTTCACTATACATTTAAGATTATTCATTCCACAAATTTGGGAAAAAAGAAAATAGTATGAATATAGCAGTAGTAGGTACAGGCTATGTCGGATTAGTATCCGGCACTTGCTTTGCGGAAATGGGAGTCAACGTGACTTGTGTAGACGTGAACGAAGAAAAAATAACAAGATTATTACAAGGACAAATCCCTATTTATGAACCGGGGTTGGAGGAGATGGTACTCCGTAATCATCGGGAGGGCAGATTGAATTTCACCACAGATATCGCAACATGCCTGGACAATGTGGATGTTGTTTTTAGTGCGGTAGGTACTCCCCCGGACGAAGATGGCAGTGCTGACCTGACCTATGTACTTGAAGTTGCCCGTACAGTGGGCCGGAATATGAAGAAGTACCTGATACTTGTTACCAAATCGACCGTACCCGTTGGTACTGCAAAGAAAGTCAAGGCAGCCATTCAGGAGGAACTGGATAAGAGAGGAGTAGAAATAGAATTTGATGTGGCTTCGAATCCGGAATTCCTGAAAGAAGGTGCCGCCATCAAAGACTTTATGAGCCCCGACCGGGTAGTGGTGGGCGTAGAATCAAAAAGAGCCAAAGAGCTTATGAGTAAACTCTACAAGCCATTTATGATGAACAATTATCGGATTATCTTTACTGATATTCCTTCGGCAGAAATGATAAAATACGCGGCAAACTCAATGCTGGCCACACGTATCAGTTTCATGAATGATATCGCAAACCTATGCGAAGTGATGGGTGCGGATGTGAACATGGTGCGTAAAGGCATCGGAGCAGACAGCCGTATCGGAAGTAAATTTCTCTATCCGGGATGTGGATATGGAGGTAGTTGTTTCCCCAAGGATGTAAAAGCATTGATAAAAACGGCCGAAAAAAATGGCTACGAAATGAAAGTGTTGAAAGCTGTGGAAGAAGTAAACGAAAGTCAGAAAAGCATTCTATTTAAAAAACTTTCAGCCTATTATGGAGGAGCTTTAAAAGGAAAAACCATTGCCATCTGGGGATTGGCTTTTAAACCGGAAACAGATGATATGCGTGAAGCTACGGCTTTGGTCACAATTGACGAATTACTCAAAGCAGGATGCAAGGTACGTGTATACGATCCTATAGCAATGGATGAATGCCATCGCCGTATAGGAGAGGCAGTAGAGTATGCCGCAGATATGTATGATGCGATTCTAAACGCAGACGCATTGCTGCTAATAACAGAATGGAAACAGTTCCGTCTGCCAAGCTGGGGTGTATTGCAGAAATCAATGAACAAAACACTAATCATTGACGGACGTAACATATATGATGCGCAAGAAATGAAGAATCTAGGATTTGAATACAGCTGTATCGGAAGATGACTTTCAAAGAATGTAAATATCTGATAAAATCAGATTTAAATAGATTAACAAAAGTTAAATGGGGGGGGGGTGAAATACCTATTTTTCAACGCTTCTTTCCGCATCACCTTTTGGTTCAGAATAGGCAGCTATTTAGCCCGCCAAAAAGGGATATTCTTTAAACTATTATATGGAATAGTGTTTTTGATACATAAACACAATCAATATTTGACAGGGATCCAATTACCTATCGGAACTCAAATAGGAGAAGGTTTGTGTTTTGCACACTTTTCATGTATTGTTATCAACAGTACTGCTCCTATAGGAAAGAACTGTACTATATATCATGGAGTTACAATCGGCGGAGTTAGAGGTCCTAAAGGAGGCGCTCCCATCATTGGAGATAATGTAGTAATATCTTCTGGAGCAAAAATCATAGGAAAGGTTAGAATCGGAAATAATGTAATGATAGGTAGTGGAGCCATCGTTGTAAAGGATATCCCCGATAATGCAGTCGTTGTAGGAAATCCGGGAAAGGTTATTTCATACAATGGAAAAGATCATATACAATACTTTGTCAACTAAAATATACTATATAAAAATGAATATCATCAATAAGATTATAAGGAAACTATTCACACAGCAATCTGAAATTAAGAAATATAGAAACCTAGGAGTCAAAATTGGAAGTAACTGTAACTTTTATAGTGTTTTTATCGATAGATGTTTTAGCCATCTTATCACCATAGGTAATAATGTAACTATAACCCACTCTACACTTATAGCCCATGACGCTAGTACAAAAAGACCATTAGGATACAGTAAAGTTGGAAAAATAACGATAGGAGATGACGTATTTATCGGCCATGGCTCTATAATTTTAGGAAATACCTCCATAGGGAATAAAGTTATTATAGGAGCAGGAAGTGTTGTATGCAAAAATATTCCAGAAAATTCAGTGGCATGTGGAAATCCCATACGCATCATCTGTACCTATGATGAATACATAAAAAAGAATAAGACTTTATTGCAAAACAGTCCAGTTTCCAATATTTTATTCTCTCAAAAATCATCTAAAGACAAAGAAGAACAGGCAGGACTTCTCCTCAACAAATGGGGATACGACTTATAATCAATAAGATACCAATAAAATGAATACTCTTACAATTCCTAAAACGATACACTATTGCTGGTTTGGCAAAAATGATCTTCCTCCCTTAGTAAAGAAATGTATAAAATCATGGCACAAGCATCTCCCCGATTATGAGTTTAAATTATGGGACGAACAATCTTTTGATATTACTTCAAATAAATGGTGTCAAGAAGCGTACAAACAGAAAAAGTATGCATTTGTAGCTGACTATGTACGCCTCAAAGTTTTATATGAGCAAGGTGGCATTTATTTAGACACAGATATTCAATTATACAAAAGTTTGAATCCCTTTATATCTAATGAAGCTTTTATGGGATTCGAAAGAGATGAAATATTATCTATGGGGGTCATGGGATTCAAAAAGAATAATAAAATCATTAAAGAGCTTTTAGACTATTATGACCAAGAGTTTGACCTTAATATTGTGAACAAGTTGGAGTCTAACGCCAATATAACAACTCAATTTCTATCAGAGAAATATGGCCTAAGGCGAAATAATGCCAAGCAAATAATAGAAAATATAAATATTTACCCTAAGACTTTCTTCAATCCAATGGACTATTTCGGAAATTGGGATAAATCTCCTGAAACGGTATGCGTTCACCTATACATGGGTTCTTGGTTACCGGAACAGGAACAGAAGAAATTAAAACGGCGCAAAACATTTATTTTTAAGCTAACAAAATATATATGGGACCGAAGTAAAAACAATCCATTATTTAAAAGAATAAGACTATACTTGAAAAACAAAAATATTATCTAAACAAAAATTAGTTACCCTACTGATCACTAAAATTTGAATGAAAAATATCCTGATAACATTTCTTTTCAAAGAAGGAGCCGGCCCGGTATTCACACTGGAAATGGCACGAGGGCTGGCATTGAACGGATGTAATATATATGTCGTTTTATCTCATAAAATATCAAACAGAATAGATTGGGAAACAGAAAAACTCTTTAAAGAAGTATACTTTATTGATACAGGTACACGAAAAACAGCCATACAAGCAAGCTTTAAATTTTTTTTGAAAGAAAAGCTTAAAATCAAATCGAGATATAAAAGTCTCCAATTTGATTACGCCATAAGCACTTTTTATCATCCATGGGCCAGTAGTATTTTAAAGTGTGTAAAAGCCAAAAGAATAACAATTTGCCACGACCCCATACACCATTCCGGAGTAAAGATATCAGAAAAGATATTGACATCTCACTATATAAAATCTTCCGATGAAATCATTGTTCTAACTCGCAGTTTTATTCCATTGGTAAAGAAAAACTTTGGATTCTCAGAAAAGCATATCCACTATATGCCACATGGCCGCATGAGTGAATATCGGAAAAAAGAAACGTTTCTTCCGTCTGACCACAGCTATATGGATAAGAAGACCATTAACTTTTTATTCTTTGGACGCATTGAAAAATACAAAGGAATACAGCTTTTAGCAAAAGCTTATAAAGAACTCGTGCAGACACCTCACCTTGATATAACCCTAACCATAGCAGGTAGTGGAAACTTTGCAGAATATAGAGAAGAATTCAGAAATATCCCAAATGTAACGATCATCAACAGGTATATACCGGATAACGAAATCGGTCAATATTTCAGCATACCCAACACGATCGTCGTACTTCCATATATTGACGCAAGCCAATCAGGAGTAATTCCGATAGCTTTGGAATATAACACGCCAATCATAGCAAGTGAAACGGGAGGATTAAAAGAACAATTAAATAATGGAGAGATAGGGATATTCTGCAAAGTGAACGATATCAACTCACTAAAAGAAAAAATGGCATGGTGCATACACAATCCGGGAAAACTTAAAGAAGAACGAAAAAAGATGGCATCGTATTTACATGAATTAGACTGGGAAGTAATCACCCGAATAATAATCAATATTTAATCTTCAACAACTTTAACAAGTATATGAGAATAGGTTATATTCATTTAGATTATGGAGAATGGACTAACGGCACATACAATGCACAAGAAATAGGATTGGCCCAAGCATTTGAAAGTTTAGGTCACAAAGTATACATCTTTTATTGGCTAAACAAACATGATTCTAAGTGTTTCTCAGAGGTAAATCTCACCTCTAACATTAAAAAAATATACCTACCCTATCGTTTTAGGATAGCCCATCACGCCATAGTTGACCTTGATTTACTCAGGTCTTATAAATTAGACATTTTACATCTGCAAACAGACAATCTACTATATGTGCCTGAAGCAATATATTATTGCATCAAAAAAAATATAAAGTATTATTGTTATATTGGTACAATCAAAAGTAGCAACCCTAATCCTATTATAAGAAAAATATTAGATAGAATCACCCTTAGAAATATCAAAGCATTAAAAAGAAGTTGTGTCTTCGCAAAAACTCCGGCTATGGCAAAAGAATTAATAGCACTTGGAGTTAAAAATACAATAGTTGCTCCTGTAGGTCTGGATCAAACAGTAATTCCCAAGGAAGAAAAGAGTAAAAACGATTTAATAAGTGATTTAAAGATATCCCAAAACAAAACATACATTCTGTGTGTGTGCGCATTAAGACATGACAAACATCCATTCGATATATTTAAACTGGCAGAGTTGCTGGATGAAAAATTTTGCATTATTTATATAGGAGGAAACGGACCTTTGAGAGAGAACTTTATAAATAAGTTATCAGAGAAAGAAAGCTATAATAAAATAAAATATGTGGGGGCTATTCCCAATGCACTAATTCATTCGTACTATAGAATAGCAGATTATGTAGTAAACTTCAATCCTAATGAAATATTCGGAATGGCCATTTTGGAGGCAATGTATCATAATTGCAATGTTATAGCCATAAAAGCTCCTGGACCGGAATGTATTATAGAAAATAAGGTTTCAGGATTCATTGTTAATTCTGTAGAAGAAATGAGTAATATCATTATCAATAGACAGAAGGTAGAAAATGCACGGCAAAGAGTCATGACTAACTTTACTTGGAAAAAGACTGCCTCAACAATTTTAGAGCAACTATAATTCTAACTTTTCGACAGCATGATTGTATTTCAGATTATTTCATCTTTTGATCTCGGAGGTGCCGAAAGAGTAGCAATCAATATTACAAAATCCCCAAATCCAAACTTTAAATACCACTTGTTTGAAGTTGTAAAAGGACACTCCGATTTCTCTATATCTCTTAAAAAAGAGTTTAAAGAAAATGGTATACCATATCATTGCTCTCCTTTCAAAAACAGAAAAATAGCAATCTGTTTCTTTTGGATATGGTTCATCTGGTACTATATAAAATACTCTCCAAACATCATACACGCACACACGGAAACACCAGATCTATCACTTTGGATATTTAGGAAAATAGCATGGCTTTGCTTTTGGATTAACCCTAACTACATAAGAACAATACACAATACAAAGCTATGGAATGAATGGGAAAAAATAGGGAATATAGTAGAAAAATATTATATAAAGCACCAAAGTAATATTGCAATCTCCACGTCCACCAGAGACTGCTATACTCGCTGTTACGGGGGAGAACAGCCACCAATCATTTATAATGGTATAGATGAAATACCTCAAAAAAAGTTTCAAGTAATCAAACCAACACAGATTAATATTCTATTTGCCGGAAGATTAGAATACCAAAAGGGAGTAGACCAAATGATTGCAGTAGTCAGTGCACTCAAGGATGATTCAAGATTTTACTTTCATGTGGTAGGGAGTGGAGCTATGGAACCTAAAGTAATAACAGCTTTTAAAGGATTAACCAATGTAACAGTATATCAAAAAGTATTCGGACTGGCTCAGTACATCGGTTCATTTGATTACTTATTTATGCCTTCTAACCACGAAGGTCTGGCTCTTATGCCTATAGAAGCCAGCTTAGCATATACCCCCACAATCATAAATAACTGCCCCGGACTAAAAGATACACTACCGGAAGATTGGCCATTAAGTGTAAACAATAATTCCATTCCTGGATTTATTGAACTTATCTCAAAGAAACTGGATAAACACAATTACGAGGAACTGGCAAAAAATGCCCATAGATTTGCTATCGAACGTTTTTCTTTAAATATGATGCAAAAGAAATATGAAGAACTCTACAGAAACCGGCAAAAGAAATAAAATACTTTTCATCATGCACATGCCTCCCCCGGTCCATGGCGCATCAATGATGGGAAAATATATCCATGACAGCAAACTGATCAACCAAACATTTGACTGCCGATATATCAATCTGACATTGGCAAAAGATTTATCGGATATTGGGAAAGGAGGTTTCTCTAAATTATGGAATTTTCTAAGGCAGATGAAACATATCGCATCTACTGTCCACAAAGAAAAACCCCAATTATGCTATGTAACCCCCAATGCCAAAGGAGGTGCTTTCTACAAAGATTTTGTAGTGGTGATGTTACTCAAAGCTATGGGACAAAACGTAATTGCGCATTATCATAATAAAGGAGTAGCGACACGGCAAGACAGGGTATTGGATAACTTTTTATACAAACATTTTTTTAAGAATCAAAAAGTTATATTGCTGGCAAAAGCTTTGTACAAAGATATAGAGAAATATGTAGCCCCAAAAGATGTGTATATATGTCCGAATGGAATCCCAGAAAGTTATTCTCTACCGAAACCACTCTCTAAGAAACAAGAGTCTTGCAAGATACTCTTCTTATCGAACATGATGGTAGAAAAAGGAATATGGGATTTACTGGAGGCTTGCAGAATACTTAAAGAAAAAGAAAAGGAATTTCATTGTGACTTCGTAGGCAAATGGAGTGATATAGATTCCCCAACATTTCATAAAAGAATCCAAAAATATGGATTGGAAGATTATGTAACAACCCACGGTCCCCAATATGGAACTGAAAAAGAGAAGTATCTACGAGAAGCAGATTTATTTGTTTTCCCGACTTACTACAATAATGAATGTTTTCCTCTTGTCCTGCTTGAAGCAATGGAATATAGTTTACCATGTATCAGTACCAACGAAGGAGGAATCACTGACATCATAGAAGATAGTAAAACCGGCTATATTGTTGAGAAACAAAATCCCCTAATTTTGGCTCAACAAATAGAATATTTATTAGATCATCCGGAATTGCGAAAACAAATGGGGCAAGCCGGAAAAAATAAGTTTCAAAAAGAGTTCACATTAGAAAAATTTGAAGAGAGAATGAAAGCTATTTTAGAAGAAGCTATCTATACCAAATAATAAGACGCAGTGCACAGATATCTTTTTTCAATAAAATTTTTCTCTTTATCCGAAAAAGCATACCTTTGCAAAGAAATTCTTACCACATCATTCGAAAGCCTGTTCTTCGTGACAGGTAACAGCGTAGCGTACTTATAACCACCCATTCCTTTTTCACAAAACATGTTGAAGCTTAAAACAGTTTCACTCCTGAAGCACAGGAGCGACTTATCGGTATTGCCTGAAGGTAAATTATTGATAAACACGATTAATGCCCATTCATATAATACGGTGCTGAAAGATGATGAATTTGCAGAAGCCTTGCTCAAAGGCGGAGCACTGATTCCGGACGGAGCAAGCATAGTGCTGGCTTTCAGATGGCTCCGGAAAGAGAGCATAGAACGTACCGCCGGATGGGATCTTTTTGAATATGAAATGGGGCGATTGAACCGGAAAGGAGGTATTTGCTACTTTCTGGGAAGCAACGGAAATACACTTAAGCTGATCAAAGAAAAAGCTAAAACCATATATCCGAATATTCAAGTCAAGGCTTACTCCCCTCCCTACAAACCGGAGTTTACACAAGAAGAAAACCGAATGATGATAGATGCCGTAAATGCGGTAAAGCCGGACCTATTATGGATAGGCATGACGGCTCCCAAACAAGAGAAATGGGCATATGCGCATCTGGATGAACTGGAGGTGAACGGACACATAGGAACCATCGGAGCGGTATTCGACTTCTTTGCGGGTACGGTGGAACGTGCTCCGGTCTGGTGGCAGGAGCACGGACTGGAATGGCTGTATCGCCTGATCAAAGAGCCTAAACGGATGTGGCGCCGGTATATCATCGGAAATGCCCTGTTCCTGTGGAACATCACCAAAGAAAAATTCTCCATATAACATAAATCAATGAGGTTAAAAAGAGCAGTATTAACAGTCTGTGTAATGGTGATGGCATCGGGAATCAAGGCACAGTACACCATGGGGACAACGGGAATGATGAACATTCCGACCGCCGAGATGCAGCAGACGGGAACGTTTATGATCGGTGGCAACTACTTGCCCAAAGAACTGAATCCGTTTCAATATAATTCCGGAAACTATTTCGTGAACATCACTTTCTTTTCATTCTTAGAATTGAATTACCGTTGCATCTTGCTGAAAAGTGACTATATGGCTAAAAAGCCCAAATTTAATCAGCAGGACAGGTCTTTATCGGTCAGGATACGTCCGTTGAAAGAAGGTAAATATTGGCCGGCAGTTGTCATTGGAAGTAACGATCCGTTCAAAGACAAGGGTTATAATTATTTCGCGTCCGTATACGGAGTGGTTACAAAGAACTTTATGATAGGCGAACATCGACTGGCAGCAACCGTAGGTTACTATCACCCATTGAGTAAAGACAAGTATATCTTACAGGACGGCATATTCGGCGGCCTCAGTTATACTCCCTCCTTTTGCAAACCACTGTCCGTCATGGCCGAGTATGACTCCGACGGATTCAACGTAGGAGCAGCAGCCAAATTGTGGAAACATCTCTCGCTGAATGTATTTACCCGGGAGTTTAAATGTATTTCTGCCGGAATACGATATGAATGCGTTTTAATCCATTAATCCGTATGAAGAAGAAATTGATAATTATAATCGGCCTGCTCCTCTCCTGCCCTGTCATGATTCATGCGCAAGTGGCCCGTAAACTCAGGGAGCTGGGTCTGGAGAATATCCGGACAGCCGAAGCCGGGGGAACAACCATCGCTGCTTTTGAGGACAATGTATATAGGGGAACTTATCGCGGAATAGGAAAAGCGATTGTCACCGGAATGGAAGGCATAAGTAACGGAAACCTGGAACTGGTGGCGCTGGACGGAAACGGCATTCCCCAACTGAGTATCTGTCTGCCGGATACATTGATAACCGGTTACAAGGCCGGTAAGATAACACTGAAAGAGGTATACGAACGAATGGAGCTGAGTTACAGCACCGACCGTCCCATGCGGTTATTGAAGGAAAGCACAGAAGTGATCAACCGCTCGGCATGGAAAGCGGACATCGTCCTATATCCGGAAGTGTCTTTAGAGAACTCGACTTTTGAGAAATTATATTCATATACGGTGAATCTGTCTCCTGCCGTGGAAATGGCTTTATGGAAAGGAGCAGAAGCAACAGCACAGGTGGTTTTCCCCATCGTAACCAATATGAAAGGGGAATACCGGAAGATACGGCCGGGGGTGATGACACTCTCACAGGAGATAAGGTTCCGTAACAACTTTCTGGGACGTATCGTGATAGGTAACTTTACCAATCACCGGATCGGCGCACAGGCGGAAGTGAAATACCGCACCGGGAACGGACGGGTGGAACTGGGCGCACAGATAGGAACAACCGGATATTCGGCCATCACAGACGAGGGATGGTATATCGGGACAAGGCAACGCATCAATGCGGCAGTGAAAGGCTCGCTCTATGTTCCGCAATTCAATGTCCAGTTGGATTTACAGGCCGGAAGGTATCTATACGGCGACTACGGGGTAAGAGGTGACTGCACACGCCACTTCGGAGAATATGCCGTGGGAGTATACGCCATGTACGTAGAAGGAGAGATCAACGGGGGCTTTCATTTTGCCATCCCGTTGCCCGGAAAGAAATGGAACCGGAACCATACCATAAGAATCAAGCCGGCCGAATTCTTTGCAGCCGAATACAGCATGGTGTCATGGGGTGAGTATGCCGACAGGAAAATGGGATATACCTATCAGACACGCCCGGCAGAGAACCGGGGCAGCGGATACTTCCAACCGGAATATATACGTTACTTCCTGATCAGAAGTATCGAAAAAGAAAAAAACAAAAAATAGTTTTAATATTTTCTTAATGACAAAAATGATTATGAAAAAGAGTGACTTATTTAAGATAGGTGTGTTGCTGCTGGCAACCACCTTGGGAACATCCGGATGCTCTTTCGGTGAAGACGAGAAGAAGCCGGAAATAGTAGTGGATCCTGCCGAGAAAACGATAGAGTACTACATCGCAGGCAAGGTTACCGAAGGAAGTACTGCTCTGCCCGGTGTGGAAGTAAAAGCAGGCGAGGCTACAGCTACCACAGATGCAGAAGGAGCATACAAACTGACGGTAGACAGTAAGAAAGCATATACCGTTACTTTTACAAAGGAGGGATACCTGAGTATAGATAATGCACAGGCAACCATTGCAGACAATGCGGAGAACCGCAGCATGGTGAACTTAAGCGTAAAACTAAGCAAGCAGAGTCCCGCCAAGGAAATAGATGCCGAAGCAACAGAAGAAATAATTGTAACAGACAAAGGGCACAGTGACATGACAAAGGCGGAAGCAGCCGTAATTGTCCCTCCTGGAGCGATTGAAACAACAACCAACGTGAGCATCACTCCTTATGAAGAGCCTGCAGCCGCCACAACTACCGTGACAACAGGAACAGTGGAAACTCCGGTGGCTATTGCCAATATCGAAGTGGCAACAACGGAGGCCGTGACACTTGCCAAACCGGTCACGCTGGCAGTGGTGAACAAAGCCTCGGAGAATGCCACATTTGAGGACGTGGAAGTGTACAACCAGAAGGTGACAACAAGAGCTGGAGAAAGCTGGGACAAAGTGGCTGATGCTGCTTATGACCGGGCTACGAATAGCTATACATTTACATTACCCGCTGGAGCATCATTGTCCGGCAAGTATTCAATGCGTATCAAAAGTAGCAAGACTACCGGTTCTGAACAGATAGGCGAGACAAACAAAGAGGAGAAAAAGAGTAACGAAGGGAATATGACAGCCATCCCTGAATATAAAATCAACTTTGAGGCAACAGCCGGATGGGAATACACGGTGACTCCGGAAACAGCATTAGCCAATGCCGGTGTAAACGCCACGGATGCAAAAGGAATGGCATCTATGATCAACAGTGCCATCGAAGCGCAAGAAGGCACAACAGGCACTTATAAAGTGAACCATGAACTGGTGGCCGGTATCAGCGGTAACCATATTCTGTATTACCTGAACCAGGCCAAATATTGCGAAAAGAAATACACGTTCAAAATCAGTGGCGGAAGAACTGTAACGATTACTCTGAAATTTTATACGGGAATGAAGATAACTTACACGAATGTGGAAGCAAGCCAGCACTCGGGAGGTAAAGTTTAAAATCTATCCTGTAAACACCATTCTTTTAATAAATAACTAAATTATGAAGCTGAATAATATAAAAACAGTATTGCTCTTGGTAGGATTGCTGATGGCATTCGGAAATATGAAAGCACAGGACAATCCGTTCAAACCGGAGTGGTTTGTGTCGGGAGGTATAAATGGACTATCGGCTTTAAACGGTTCGGCAAGCAACATGCTGGGAGGTAAAGTATCCGGTGGAGTGTGGTTAAACAAGATTATCGGTCTGCGTGTCAACGCAGAGGCCGGTAATGTGTGGCTGAAAGGCGGATACAACGCTGTAACGGCAGGTGCCGGAGCAGACATCATGGTGAGCTTGATGAAGAACTATACAAATGAAGACAGCAAGTTCCGGCTGAATGCGATTTTCGGACTGGGATACAACTACTATTCATTTGATAACGACTTTCCGAATTTATCGAAAACGAATACGATAAGCGGTAATTTCTCTCTGCAGGCTGCCTTCAAACTGAACTCGAAACTAAGTGTCTTTGCAGAACCGGGAATTAAAATCAGCACCAAGTTCTATGATGTGGAAAATAAGGATGATGTGTTTGCCGCCGGCATGATGACCGTAGGCGTAATATACAAATTCTAATAACTCAGAGATTCTCCACAGAATACACTGATTGGCAGCGGTCATTTTTATACCGATAAAAGAAATGATCAACCAGGTAAAAATCGGTACACTCTGTGGAGAATTCAAAAACGGATTGACTAATGAAATTAAGTAAATTCTTATCGAGCAGAACAGGAAAACGTTTCTATAACCTCTGTTATTGTTGGGGAGCCTGTCTTGTAATTCTGGGAGCTGTATTCAAAATAGCTCACATGCCTTATGATAATCTGTTATTGATGATCGGATTATTTACGGAAGTATTCATTTTCTTCATTTCCGGATTTGATGAACCGGCAAGAGAGTACAAATGGGAAAGAGTGTTTCCGTTATTGAATGACAAAAACGCAAACATAAATCCGAACACGGGAGTAGCAGACACGCTGGTGACGGAAAAGTACCTGCAGCAACTGAAAAGATTGGAAAGCAACATCGGAAAACTCAATGAAACATACGAAGCACAGATTAAAGGCATGACCGAACATGCCAGGTCGTTGAACGATATGAATTCGGAAGAGTTGAAAAAAGAGATGGAAAAAATGGCAGCATACATTGAATTGCTTAACAAACAATACAGTCAGATGCTGAATGCCATGAACGTGAAAACAGGGAAATAACAGAAACACATGGCTAAATATACATTACCGCCAAGACAAAAAATGATAAACCTGCTGTATGTGGTGCTGATTGCCATGCTGGCTATCAATATATCATCGGATGTCTTGGAAGGATATGGACTGATGAATAATGATTATCTTCCACAAATAGAGCAGTTGGAAGAATATAACCGGACTTTACTGGAACGAATCAACAACAGCCGGAATGACCAGGCAACCTTATCAGCACAGAGCATAGACGCAACAGCAGAGAAGCTGATGGGCACACTGGAAGAACTGAAAGAAGATATTGCCCGGAAAGCGGACAAAGAAAAATATGAAACGGGAAAACTGAAGGCTAAAGACGACCTGAATGCTGTGCCGGAAGTATTCCTGTCGGTGACCGGAAGTAAAGGCAAAATGCTCAGGCTCTCACTGGAAGCATTCAAAGCGGAGACGCTGTCACTGATTAAAAATGAATCACACCGGAAACTGGTCGGCACTTATCTGGATACGGAAGGACCGGGCAAGGGCATTTCCTGGGAAAAAGAGACGTTCTCCTATCTCCCTGCCATCGGTGGAGTGACATTCATCAACAAAATACAGGAAGAGGTGCTGCTGTGTGTAAACGAAGCATACCGGTCATTGCTGTATGAAGAAGCGGAAGACGGAAAAGGCGGAGCCTTTGTGTTCATCAATGAAGACCAGATGATAGTAAATAGAGACGGAACGGTAGATCTGCCTGTAGTACAGATTACACCCACCTTAACAAGTATCTTGTATACCGACTATGAAAACCCGTTAAATATACTGACTGCGGGAATCCCATTCAACGAGGTGACATTCAATATGACTAATGGAAAGATACTTAAAAGAGGAAATCAATGCATCGCCGTTCCCAATGAAAAAGCACAGACAGCAACCATAACCGCCACACAGATAAAAAACGGAGTGGCAAGACAACTGGCCGAGTATCGATATACCGTAAAGGCATTGCCCGATCCGACACCCTATATCCTCTGTACGGATGACAATGGAAATACAGTGCAATACCGGGGAAATGTACCCATTAACAAACGGCTGGTATCCAACATGACACAATTGGGGGCTTCAATCAGTGATGGTCCGAAAGCCAACTACGAGATTAACAGTTTTGAAATGGTATTGATTAAAGGAAACAGTAAAGCGGTAACTTCAATAACCAACACCGGAAACAAGTTCTCGGCCAGGCAAATGGAATTGATCAGACAGTTGGAAAAAGGAGATAAACTCTATATCACTTCAATTGTCGTGACCGGTCCGGGAAACAAAAAGAAACAGATTGCATCAATAAATGTCGTATTAATATAACAACAACCATGACAGGTATATTGGGATTGAAACAAAATAAATGGATCGTTGGGGCAGCACTGCTACTGACAACTTGTAACTTACAGGCACAGGAACAGCCAAACGTCAAGGAAAAGTTTGAAAAAGGTAATTGGTTTGTATCGGGTGCTCTGAATGGAGAATGGATGACCAAGACTATCGGTAACGTGTATGCAGGCGGCAAAGTCTCCGGAGGAGTATATCTGACACCTTTCTCGGGCTTCAGAGCCACTGCGGAGATTGGTAAGAACCGGATAGAAAATAATGCAGAGGCCACACAACTCAGCGCAAACCTGGATTATATGCTGACTCTGATAGGAAATAATGGATTCAAAAGATTCAACCTGACGGCTATTTTAGGTGCCGGTTTCAACTATTATGACTTTGGAGACAATGACCCGAAATACACAAGAGTAAACACTATTTCGGGGAACTTCTCAATTCAGGCTTCGTATAATGTAAACAGAAAGTTCAGTGTATTTATAGAACCGGGATTGAAGATTTTACCCAAATACTACAACAAGGAACTGAACAACAAAATTTATATGCAAAGCAACCTGACAATCGGACTTGCATATACTTTCAGAGATAAATATCGGAAGAGTATAGATAACAGTACCCAATCACTCTATATGCCGGAAACGGATCTACTGGAAATAAAGCAGAAAGTAGGGATACTTTGTGAAGAGGTAATGCAAATGAAACAGGAATTAAAGGAACGCCGGAAGATAATGGATGGCCAGAACTTAATGATTGTTCCGCAAAAAGATGCACTCTCCATCGACATCATGTTCGATGAATTCAGTTCATTCGTTGTGGCGCGCAAATTTGCGCGGCACAATTTTAGGTAATTTAGTATATCCCACCCCAGCATCGAAGATGCTTCACTTTCCTTAACTCTTTTTACGTGCCCATATCCTGTTTTTGATCACTAAAAAT
>NZ_SZUU01000014.1 GCF_019583405.1 Bacteroides fragilis
CCCACCAGGAAGTAAACCAAGTTCTTTCCAGGTCACGCCATCAGTAGATATAAGACACCCGGAAGTACTTTTATTGCCTGATTCCCTTTTAGCTCCAACAGCGATAAATACACCATTGTATGCAATTTGGTTAATTACCCAATTTGAAGGAGTTGACGCAGATATCCAACTTATACCATCTGTAGATGTATACACAGAACCCTCCTGATCTGCCATAACGAATTTGCCATCTCCGTAGGCAACATCGGTAATTCCAACATCTTTGACTCTTTGAGGTGCTGTCCAGTTGATACCATCTGTTGATGTAGAAGTATATCCGCTTGCATCTGCTATTACATATTTACCATTTCCGTATGTGATACTACGCCACCAATAGCTGTTTCCTACTGACTTTATCTCTGTCCAATTGATACCATCTACAGATGTAGTGGTAAAACCGAATCTCCCTGCTATCACAAATTTGCCATTTCCGTAAACAATATCTTCAAACTTATCAATATCAGAACTATACTCTCCAAATGTTAATGGCGTTGACCAGTTAACGCCATCAATGGATGTCATTACAGCTGGCTTCTCATAAGAGCCCTTATTACAGCTACCTATTACTACAAATTTGCCATTTACATATGTTGCTTTTTTCCAATTCCAGGAATAATCTGCTCCCCATGGGGCAGGACGTGCCGGAGTGGTCCAGTTTTCTCCATCTGAGGATGTTGTCACCTGGTCGTTACTAATAGCCACATATTTACCATTGCCGTATGCAAGACTGTTCCAGTCAAGTATGTATACCTGTTTGGCTTCTCCGCTTGGAGTCAGGATCCAGCCACCGGTTCCTACAGCGATAAAGCGGTTACTCTGCTTCTTAAATTTGGCGACAAAACGCATTGGATTTTTTACACGGAAAGTATATGAACTACTCCCTGATTGCGTTCCTCCACTAACACATTTAAAACTTTCAAGTTCGTATCCTTGATTAGCATATGCCGCTACAGTACAGTCTTCACCAGAATGATAAGATCCGGCTCCCGTTGTGTACCCTGCTTCAGTAGATGCACGAGTCTGGAGCTGCCCATCTACATATATTTCTGTACTTATCAGGATTTCTCCTTCTAAAAATTCTTCTCTTTCAGCATCTTGGGAGCAAGAAGTTATTCCAAACATTGTTGCTAAAAGCAATAAGTTATAATAGATTTTTCTTTTCATAGTTCTCTCTATTTATTCGATATCTACATCCACATCAAACTTATCATTGGTAAGATTACCATCATATTGAGCTCCCACCCCCCACGGATTAATCTCTACACTACCAATCTCAAATAATTTTTTGGTATCTTCCTTAATGCCTAAAGTGTATATGTTTTCATTTCCCGGAGCCCAGGTAGTAGGTGAAATTTCATAAGAATAAACCTCCCCGTCAATAGTAAATCGAGCTGTGATATTATCGCTTTCGGTAATAGTTACCGGCATCATTATTGCACTTATCTTCTGTACATTATCACTTAGTACAACATTACACTCCGCACTCATAGAGGCTTTAGTGTTTCCAACGATGACTTCCCCGGTTTTTACATCAAGAGTTCCTTCCGTTTTAGTATTCTTCAGCTCAATTTTAGTAACCTTACCAATTCCAGAGTAACTTCCTTTCTTAAGAACGAAGCTATTAAGTGCCAAGGCATGCTTCATAGGAATTGTAGCAGTAGGATTATTAACATCTGCGGTCGTTTTAGTAGCAAACAGATAATCTGTTTGTGAAGCAACCTCTACCGGGATTGTCGTAGAATTAAGTCCGGCTTTATATGGATAGTATGCATAGATATCCGCTTTAGCAGAAGTTAATTCAATATTCTGGTTTACTGTCCACACACTTGCATTTAGAGATGCCATAGCATTAAAACCACAATCGCAATCGTTATAATTGCCACCATCTGCTGCCATCACAAACAACCCAATTTGATTACCATTAACAAAGTTGTTCATAACCGCACGTGTCGGATTTTCCAATGTTGGAAAGATCCGTAACTTAGCGGTATTTCCCGTATTTTCTTCTTGTGTACAAGATGAAAGATTCATTCCCAACAGCGCCATACAAAAGCTGGCACATAGCATGATTTTTTGTTTCATAATTGTTATTTTATAAGTTTTACATAGTGCTTCCACTTCCAGAAAGTGTATTATCCCATGGAGTAATTGATATATCAGTACTATTCAGGTGTAATCCATAACCGTTCAGAGTCAAGGGATAGACATATGAATTTCCTCTTTCCCACAAAGTAGGAGCCGGTATCTCTATCTTATAGTTTTCGGTATTAATATCTGTTTGAATAGAAAATGATACAACTATATCTCCGGTCTTGGTTGTTATGCCCGATAATGGGAAGACCAATAGCTCATGAAGTTCTCTAAAATCGTTTTGCAACAGATCCGTACAAGTAAGGGAAATAGTACCATTACCTCCAGAAGTTGTTATCTCTCCTGTCTGACAGTTAAATGTTCCTTGCGTATAAACAGGATATGAAACTGTCCCTGTTATCGTGATTCCTGTAAGGGTTGCATTTTGAGCATAATCCTGTTTTCTTATTTTAAAAACGACTTTGGCCAAAGCATGCTTCATTTCAATATTGACAGAAGCATTTTCAGAGTTTACCTGTCTGTCTCCTGTCCCATACAGATAGTCTGTCTGAGAAGTTGATTCTATGGGTATTGCTTTTCCATCTCCTGCACTTGCCGTATATGGACTATAGGCAAATATCGAAGCAAGTCTTCCTGTCAGATAAACAGGATCTGAAACCCAAACAGTTCCATTATACACACTTTTTGCATTGGCCGGTACTCCGAAGTAAGGTAATTCCAATGATCCATAAGTAGTATAGACCCCAATTTCATCTCCAACCACAAATGTATTTTTTACAGCTCTCGTAGTACTACCTTCGACAGAAGCATCTATCCGGAGTTCTGCCTTATCATAGTTCTCTGCTGTCTCTTCCTGAGAACAGGAAGAGAGCAGAGATGAGATGAAAAGTAAAGTAAAGAAATAATTTATAAATTTATCCATTATAATTTTTCATTGAAAGATTATTCGATATCGACATCCACGTCAAATTTTCCATCTTGCTCCAGAGAGATAGATGCTGAACCACCGCCAGACTGAGATATCAATAAAGTAGCAGACCTCAAAGAGGACGTAGAGTTCTCAGCAGCTTTCACATTACTTCCTTCCACAGAGAAAGCCCCTGCCCCACCGCCAGTAAGTTGTGCAGTCCAACTTACGTTTTCAGTGGTAGATGATGCTCCATCAACATATTTAGTCCTGGTAGAAGTGACAGTAAACGATTTCGTTCCCCCTTTTGAAGAGAAGTTCAAGCTCGTCGGAGAAACCGAAATAGAATATACCCATTCCTCTTTTCTGAAAGTCGCAGTATAGGTAGCATTAGTCGTTACAGTAATGGTACGGGATGAATTGGTATTACCATCATTCCAAGTCACAAAGGAATAACTGATATTACCAGATGCCGCTTTAGGTATAGCTTGTATCGTCACATTGGTACCATAATCATATGTTCCGGATCCAAATGTCGTACCATAACTCGTATTATTTGAGTTTACTGTCAGAGTATAACGATCTGCTGTATATTCAGCAGTATAGGTAGCATTTCCAGTCACGGTCACGGTGCGGGTAGCACTTGTATTACCATCACTCCACCGAGAGAATGTATGCCCGGCAATTGTATTGGCCTGGATCGTAACGTTGGTTCCATATTCATACGTTCCAGACCCACTACCATTGATGACGGTCAATGTATACTTGTTTGTCGTAAACTCAGCAGTATAGGTAGCATCTCCAGTCACGGTCACGGTACGGGTAGCACTTGTATTACCATCACTCCAACGAGAAAAAGTCTTGCCCGCAATCGTATTGGCTTTTATTGTAACGTTGGTTCCATATTCATACGTTCCAGACCCACTACCATTGACTACAGTAAGATTATACTTGTTTGTCGTAAACTCAGCAGTATAGGTAGCATTTCCAGTAACAGTAATAGTACGGGTAGCATTCGTATTTCCATCACTCCACCGAGAGAATGTATGCCCGGCAATTGTATTGGCCTTTATTGTAACGTTAGTGCCATAATCATACGTTCCGGATCCACTACCGTTCACAACGGTAAGAGTGTAACGGTTTATAGTGTATCTGGCCTCAAAACTCCGTGAAGAGGTTACATTGAAAGAATAAGTACTATTAGTTGAGACAGGTGATCCCCCCTCAAACCATCCGTTAAATGTATATCCGGTATTTGTCGTTTGATTGAGAGTACATTTATCATCATAATAATAATCTCCTCCTCCGGTCACACTACCACCAGCATCCATATTTTTGGTTACTGATATATGATATACAATTCTTTCATAACGAGGTTCCAGTACACGATCTTTTGTAACCTTAAACGAATAGTTTTCCAATGTTGAAACTTGTGTTCCTCCTTCATACCAACCTACAAACGAGTATCCAGCTTGTGGCTTAGCTATCACAGTCAAATCGTAACCATAAGGATAAGTACCTGCTCCTGAAGCCACTCCTCCAGTAGTCTGATTGATTGTAATGGTTTTCATCAACGGTACGTTCAATGTCGTGATCTTCCCCTCCTGAAGCATGCCGGCTGTTGCTTTGATATTCACATCATCTGTACCTGTTCGATGAACGGTAAACAAAACCTTCTCTATAGGAAGAGTCTGTACCGGTACGCATATATCAAAAGTATACAAACCAGAAATAGATCCTCTATTATACATTTTCAGGCTAGTCGGGCTTCCACTGGCCACAGCACTATTATTTGAGAAATCCAATGAAGACGCAGCCATTAATCCGGAAGCTGTTGCACCGGTAATATTTCCCAGATCTTCTACTATCAAGCGTAATGTCGATAACTTATGCTTGAAGTTTAATTCTACTGCCTGGTTAAAAATACCAGTTGTATTTACCGCAGTCATAAAGTCAGAGGCATTGTATCCACTGGCAGAAGTTTGATCTGGAGAAACCTGAAAGGCAATATCGCTATAAGAACTGTTAGATTGCGAATAGGGATAATAAACATAAAAGTCCATTTTTCTGGATCCAGAAAAGAAAATCTTATCTGCTTCCGTTTCCGGAAGAAACTCAATTCCATTCCATACCCATTTACGATTATTCGCATAATCTCCCTGAAGCTTTGCCGGTGTTGAGTTATCATCCCGCACAAAAGCAAAGACCCCTATAGCATCTCCTCTTTCAAAAGTATTATTCTGAGTACTTCGTGTGCTTATAGAATCTTCAACAGCGATTTTGAATCTTACTTCAGTGAGCTGTTCAGACTGCTTATCATCTTCATCAGAACATGCCACATTTACCATTGCCAACACGGACAACAGTAAATACATGAACCTGATAAAATTCTTTTTGAGCATATTGAATAATTTGATTATGTTAAGCTATAGGAGTCAGCTTTATTTCTCCCAGAATAGTTTCATTCCATTCCTTGATAGTTACTCCATCCGCACCGGGTCCAGTTCCATCACCACCTCCGATTGTTACGTCCTTGCCTTCCAAAGTGATAGAATAAACATTCTTCGTTCCAGGTGCCCAAATAGTTCCACTACTTAAAGCATACGTATAATCAACGTCATCTATCTTAAAAGTCAACATTATAGCTTTATCCGCAGTTGGATCTTTCACCGGAAGGGTCATAGCTGAGAAAACAGATTCAGTTTCAGTCAAATGGTGATTAGCTGCCAATACCAATGTTCCAAGTTCTGTCCCTGTAATATCTCCTGTCTGACAGTTCATTGTTCCTTTGGTATAAATTGTATTTGACCCAGAGTTATTAGATACCTTCAGTTCTTGTAATACACCATTACCAGAATAATTTTTAGTCTTGATCTTAAACGCTATTTGAGTTAAAGCGTGCTTTAATTCAATATTGCAAGTAGAATTAGCAATATTAGCCGGACGATCCCCTACCCCATATAGATAATCCGTTTGAGAGGTTGATTCTACCGGTATCGCTTTTCCGTTCCCAGCACTCGTTGTATATGGATAATAAGCATAAATTGTTGCTTCTTTATTATCCAAGTATACATTAGTACTCTGTGCCCAAGTAACTCCTCCCCAAATAGATTGTACATTCGCATACTCTGCTTTATTATTGTACATTGCATCTAATGTACCAGAAGTCACATAGACCCCAATTTCATCTCCAATAGCAAAATCAGATTTTAAAGCACGAGTTGCCACATTACTTTTTGCCCAGGATGTAGTAATTTCCAAGTTTTCCCCTACATTTTCAGATTGTTCGCAACCCACCATAATAGCAGCAGTCAGACATGCTGCTACCGGTAACATCAAAATTTTCTTGTTCATAAATTTATTGATTAAAAATTAGTATATTGTAATTCTCCCCAATCGACTTCATGCCAATCTTGTATGGATGCTTCAGTGTTGTATTCTCCAGTTAAGACCTCCAACTCTATCACCGCTTTAGCCGCTGTGAAGTTTTTGAGTTTTTCAGACAGGTCAACAGAAGTCCGAACTTCATGGCCATCTTCAAATAGAAGTGATAGGTCTAATTGGTTACTCACCGTATTATTGATACCCAACACTCTAATACTTTTATCATACCTGTTTTTTTCTTCCTCATTTTTTAAAGCGGTAAACTGCTGAATCGCAAAGTCCTCTCCTATGCCAGCACTCAACATATATTTTTGTGTCGCTACCCCTTCCAGTTCCGCATCAATCTGCTTCACATCAACCTTAATCATATTCTTTACATTGATATGAAACTCTAGTATTTGCAAGAAGAACATAGGTTTGAGAACGAGATTTGTTGTATCTTCATGTGCAATAGTCATACTCTCCGAAGCAGCAACATATACCGGTAGTAGTTCCTGGTTGATATATTTTTTTGCACCATCAGCTATTGTACTAATAGTCAGCATTGCTTCTTTTGAACTGGTGGGATTCTGCATGATATAGGTCGCAGGATTATACACGAATACATCATAATCTCCAACCAATAATTCTTTTTGGAATGACAATGAATTGAAAGGTTCTGGAGCAACAGGCATTTTTGATAGTCCTTCCCCGGTCAAAGGATAAAGAATCAGATTCATTTCATTTACACTTGGTATTGCCGATTCACCGTTGATCTCACTCCAATCCAATGAGATCTTGCATGTACCGTAATAGATACATTCCTCCGAGAAGTTACAGCTGGCCAGCATAAACAAAGCTGCCCCCGCCAGTAGTTTTATTTTCCTCATTTTAATATAGGCTTTGATTAAGATTATATTCTTTGATTAGTCGATTAATTTCCGGATCAAGCGAACCTCGATATTCTTTGCTTTCGTCTTGTTCACAGGATCTTTGGTAATACTCAACAGCTTTTTTATCATTCTTCAACCGTGAATACAATATAGCCATCAGGTAATTTCTGTTGGCGGTATCTTTCTGTCTTTCCAACACAGCCAAAGCCCGTTTATCGTATCCCAAAGACATAAGGCATACAGCCGTGTTATAATCATTATAATCAGAAAGAATAGCGAGAGCTTCTTTATACTTTCTTTTCTCCAATAAGTTTCTACCTTTTTCATATATGGTATCAATTACCTGAGTATGTATGGTATCTTTTATCATACCTCTTCGATGGAGATTAAAAGTAAAGTTGACAGCTCGCAATTTTGGATAAAATTCTTCTCGCAGAATACTATAATCCTGAGGATATTTAGCTCGGATCATGCCTTCTTTTGCATCAATTCTTTGACTTCCATTTATAATTGAAAGTATCCCTTCCTTATTTGCTAAAGAACTGCTAACTGAAACCAATTCTTTTAAGCGTTTCCAGTCTTCTCCTATCCATTTAGCAGACAATAAAGTATCCACTCCTTCCTTATCATCTAATGTTTTAGCCAAATATCTCTTCAGTTCTTTAGCTCTGAGCATAGCAAGGTGCTTATTCATTTCAGCCGGACCTTCTGGTGAAGAACTCGCTACCATATTGATACTGTCAATAAGGAACTCACCTGTATCTGTCAGACTCTTGATAGTATGTCTGATTTTCTCTAATTCAGCAGCATTATTTCCAAGGGTTTCATCAATGGTTGTTTTGCCACTTTTATAATTAATGAATGATGTGAGATTAGCCTCTGCCCTTCTTTCCACCACCTCAAATACATATCTAGGATCTCTATCAAGAAATTGTATCATTGATGACACATAGTATGTGATTGTATCTGATTCCGGGACATGATACTTACTTTCATCCTTGGCTAACACCATTCCATCGATGGTTAGTTTCATCTTACTTGTATTTTCGTCAGCAAATACATCCTGTATATAATAATACTGAAAAGTATTACCCACTTTGATAACGGTATCTAACCTTGCTTTCTCATAAGGGAACCTAACATATTCCTGGAATTTTTTTTGCAGCATACTTTTTTTCCAGTTATTCTCCTCTATCTTTTTATAACGATAATATTTCTTCAGGATCGCTAATGAATCTTCTGAGGTTATACGTCTCCTGACTATATTTTTCTTTCCTTTGAAACGTTTATACTCTTCGGCAATCTGTATAGAATCCACATTACGGTATAGCCAGAACTGCGGTAAAATAGAGGCAATCCCCTCTCCTTTTAACCGCATCTGATTTTTCTTTAATTTACCATTGAAAAACTCACTTCTAACATTTCTTTTTTCTATTCGTAATTGTGAATTACGATCTTTCTTCCACGCTTGGTAAATTGAATCTTCCAGGTCTGCAATAGCTCTCTTATATCCTTTCTTATCAATCATTTCCTGAAGAAATAGTGAATCGGGAATAATAGAATTTACAAACTCCTGATATCTATTATACCCTTCTTTTTGCACCTTTAGAAAATCGGCTCCAGAAAGCAACAATCTTTCAAACTCAGTTTTTTCACCACTTGCTTTAAACAATACTGGCGTTAACCTAAGTTGCCACTTATTTGATATTAAACGTTCCGGGACAGTGACGATAAAGTCCAAAGAAACCTTACCCGCTCGCTCTGGTATATTACGAGACTTAGCAACCACCGTAATTGCTTCCATATCCATGGTCATAATAGTTTCCCCTGACTCTTTATCTATTTCTCCTTCTACTAAATATCCTTTACGGTTATTGATCGTATCATTTATTTCCTGATAATGATATAAACTTTCCTGCTTCTTTTTTTTGCCCTCTTGTTTTGCTTGTGCTGCTCTAACAGTAATTTTAGTATCCTGGGATTTTTCTTTTTTGAGGGCATCTGTGATACTACCACACCCAATCACTACAGCAATAAGCCCAAACAATGCTACTACTTTAATATATCTTTTTCTCATAACTCATTATTTAAAAGAGATACACTATATTGACTGCGATCTTTGTAGGTATGACTCTCCATTCATCAAATGAACCAAGCTTCAACCCACACTTCTTACATTTATATTTATCGTAGTCTGCCCATACAAGTCCTAAACCAGCTTCCAATTCAAAGTTCCAGCGTGTGTTTATCACCCAAGCATTTCCGAAAGACACTCCCCCACCAAATGCGGAACCATCATATCGCTTCTTATCAAATAAATTTCCTATGTGAAACCTTGAAGCAACTCCATTAATGCCAACAAACATACCAGCATAACTATCTACTAACCAATATCGTACTCCAGGTTGAACTGTCAGGTTTCTGAATTGTCTGTTCGTTCTTTCGTTCCCTAAAACAAAAGGGTTATACTGAACAGGCAAATGAACAGACCATTTGCGATTTAAAGCCATTGATAACTCTACATTTAGATTCGTAGTAGCTAGACCTATTAAATTTGTTCGAACGGAGTAGAATTGTGCCTTAACTCCCATTGTTAGAGCGAGAAACACAATTAAAAACAAAAATTTCTTGTTCATTTAAACGACCGTTTTATTATACCTTATAAAATGGTCATTTTTCCGGTGTGCGATAAAACATTTATCTTTGCATAAAATTGTATAGAATGAAGAAAATTGGATATGCTCGTGTTAGCAAAAACGAACAAAATTTAGACTTACAAATTAATGCACTAAAAGAAAATGGATGTACAGAAATTTACACAGAAAAAGAATCTGGTAGAAAAACAAGGCCAATACTAAATGGACTATTGAAAAAGCTCAAAGCTAATGACACACTAGTTGTCTGGAAAATCGATAGATTAGGAAGAAATATGTTAGGGATCATTAATACATTCGAAGCCTTAAAAGAAAAGAAAATAACAGTAATCTCACTTAATGAAGGTATAGACTCCAGTAAGGTTACAGGGAAAGTATATATGTGGCAGTGTGCGATATATGCTGAAATTGAAGTTGATAATAACAGAGCACGAACTATCGCAGGATTGCAAGCAGCCAAAGCACGAGGAGTAAAACTTGGACGGAGAAAAGGACTCTCTCAAAAAGCCATGGAAAAAGCAGAACTGGCTTATTCTTTATATAATAAAGGAGAGAAAATAAGTATTATCTGTGAAAAGGCAGGAATATGTAAAGCAACTATGTATAAATACCTTCGTACTAAAGGAACTCATTTTAGAAAATAGTTTTTTTAACACTAAACATTTTTTTATTTTAGTTTAAAACTGTTATTTTGCACCCTCAATAAAGACAGAATATAAGAAAGATATGGTATATGATTCCATATAGATTCATATATCATATCTTATAATATTAATTACGTATAATAAAACGGTCGTTTAAATAAACCTTATAGGTCTATTTTTATACCTAATCTTTCAGATTCTTTTTTGAGATGTTCCTCCAGTGCTTCACTAACAAATTTTCGTTGATTAATTTTTTCTCCTTTCCCTTTTGCTGCCCCGATAAAAGTCAATAACTTAGCCCTAGTAGTCACAGCAATATCAAAAGTTGTTTTAGTATACTCTACATTTTTATCCATAATATTCTTTATTAAATTAATTACTTTTTATAACGAAAGCGAGATCTGCTACAAAAATAGCAAATATTTGAAATAATATTTATTATTTTATTCTAATATTCTTTTATTAATAACTTAGAAGTAATATAATTGCTTTTCGCAGTTTCACCCGAACACAGTTTCGCAGTTTCACCCGAACACAGTTTCGCAGTTTCACCCGAACACAGTTTCGCAGTTTCACCCGAACACAGTTTCACAGTTTCACCCGAACACAGTTTCACAGTTTCACCCGAACACAGTTTCACAGCTTCACCCGAACACAGTTTCACAGCTTCACCCGAACACAGTTTCACAGTTTCACCCGAACACAGTTTCACAGTTTCACCCGAACGCAGTTTCACAGTTTCACCCGAACGCAGTTTCACAGTTTCACCCGAACACAGTTTCACAGTTTCACCCGAACACAGTTTCACAGCTTCACCCGAACGCAGTTTCACAGTTTCGCCCGAACACAGTTTCACAGTTTCACCCGAACGCAGTTTCACAGTTTCACCCGAACACAGTTTCACAGTTTCACCCGAACACAGTTTCACAGTTTCACCCGAACACAGTTTCACAGTTTCACCCGAACACAGTTTCACAGTTTCACCCGAAATTGTGAAATAACTTTAAGAACCAAAAATATTATAAGTAATAAAACCTCTAAATAATATTTTAATTGTATCTTCGTCACAGAAAATAATAAAACTAATATAATCCAAAATGGCAAAGGAAATTTTTACTATCGTAAACAACAAAGGGGGAGTAGGCAAGACTACAACCGCTTTGAATTTAGGAGCTGCCTTCTACGAGTTAGGATATAATGTACTGCTCATTGATACGGATCCGCAAATGAACCTAAGCAAAAACCTCGGTTATTCTAAAGCAGATAAACAGCCTACAATTTATGAAGCATTATGCGGGAGATCCGGACTAATTATTCGCAAAAGAGGTTCTGAAACAAAATCTAAAAAAAGGTTTGATTACATTCCTGCAAGCCCTGATTTAGTAAATGTCGAAATAGAACTTTTTAAAAGAATAAGCAAAGAGTATATTTTGAAAAGACTTTTAGAACCTATAAAAGATCAATATGATTATATCATATTTGATTGTCCTCCTTCGCTTGGCATTACAACCATTAACTCGATGACCGCTTCTACAGGACTCATTATACCAGTACAATGTGAGCCATATGCCATTGAAGGGATTTCAGAAATCACCTCTACGTATCTTGAAGTACGAAATAATGTAAATAGTGATTTGAAAATAAAAGGATATCTACTAACAATGGTACATAACAGATTAGTTATGACTGCACAATTTGAAACAGGATTAAGGGAAACATTCAAAGAACTGATTTTCAAATCCAAGATCAATCATAATGTATCACTGTCAGAAGCACAGGGAAAAAGACAAACTATATACGAATATAAACCATCTTCTACCGGTGCAAAAGACTACATGGAGTTCGCAAAAGAAATTATCAACCAAAAAAGATAAGTATT
Source organism: Bacteroides fragilis (assembly GCF_019583405.1). Taxonomy (GTDB): domain Bacteria; phylum Bacteroidota; class Bacteroidia; order Bacteroidales; family Bacteroidaceae; genus Bacteroides; species Bacteroides fragilis_B. Next base: position 12,471 of record NZ_SZUU01000014.1, read on the forward strand.
ATGGGAAACAAGACTAAATTCGATGTATCCAGCCTCATAAGCAGCGTTACAGATGACATAGTGGATAAGCAAGAAGAGATAAAACAGGCCCAAACAAACCGAAATACTCCGAGCAACAGTGACAAATCGGTTCCTACCCAAACTGCTTCTCCTGAAGTCATATCCAATATCAAGGAAGAGGAAACAGAGAATTTCCAGCCCACAGAAGAGCCAAAAATCCAAAAGGAGAGGGGAGAAAACACCAAAACAAGAAAAGCCCAAAAAATCGACGGAGAAGAAGCTATATCTAATACCTTCTACGTTGATATTGATACAGCTACAAAGCTAACCAAACTCAAACGCATCCAGAAAAGACCAGTTAAACTCATAGTTTACGATGCTGTAATAGAATATTTAAAAAAATTCGATCTCTAAAATAATATGGGGAGGTAGTGTTGGATACCTCCCCATATTATTTATCCCCATAATGGCTCTTCACAGAAATGACTTCTACCGTTACAATCTCTTCATGTATTGCATAAATTATCCGAAAGTGTTTATTAATTCTCCGGCTCCAATAACCTGAAAGATTTCCTTTGAGAGCTTCTACCTGGCCGGTTCCCATAGTAGGATGTTCCTCCAACTCCCGAAATAGAGAGAGAATCTTTTGAAGATCTTTCTTCTGCCCTGATTTCCTCCATTGGAGCAATTGTTTTTCGGCTTCTTCGGTCAAGACAAGTTTATAAATCATACATTCAATAGTTTTCTCATCTCGTCTATTGTATATGCTTTAACCCTTCCCTGTTTTGCATCCTCGATGCCACGCATAACAGATGCCATATTATCAGGATCATCAAACCACTTGTCTCCACTTGGGCTCGGATTGGTAGAAACTTCAATTTTCAAAGTATCGGCTTTTGAAACTAAAAGGTTTTCAATAAAAGCCTTTAAACTTTTGCCCTGTGATGCTGCCATAATTGATAGTTTTTGCAATGTATCAACTGGCAGATCAATGTTTTTTCTTTTCTTCTGTAGTTCTATTGTTGCCATAATCTTTAGTATTTTCCACAAAGATATATAATATATATACAATATACACTATATACATAAAATAAATTAGGATAATTTCACTAATTGACATACTCCCACCCATGAACGGGCTTTAGAGTCTGTTACTCAGCAATTAGTAGCTATATAACAGCATCATTCGTAGAAATAAGATCTTTCACCTTTGCTTTTAGAGAGCTCACAAGAAAGCTTTTAGGAGAAGAAACAAGAGTAGTAACTCTCTCAGCCTTATTAATCATATTCCTTTCATCACGAAATTGTCCCTGAAGTATTTCGTTCTTCAACTTAGCAGTAAGCTTATTCTTAATAGCTTGGGTCTGCGCATAACTCCTTTTATATACTTCTTGCCTTTGTGATCTATGATTTTGATACATCTCCCTAAATAATAGCCCACAATTGGATTTCCAATCCTCATGATTAAAGCCACGGGTTACTTGCTGTCCGTTAAGTTCCCATGAATTTCCACGGCTTTGAGCAAGTGGAGATAAAGAAACAGTTTGTGTTAAATCATTTCTTGAAACAACAACATGCACATGTAGATTTAAACCTGGCTTTTCATCACCAGTATGCGCTACTCCCTGCTGTACTAATTCATCTGTATACTTATATTCTCTTTTGGTTTCAATCATAGCAAAATAGACAAGATCCTCCCCTGATCGGATTTTGTTTCTATGGAAATTTTGAGCATACAAATCCATTGCTCTCCTGGTATAAATACGCAATTCCTCAAAAACTTTTTCTTGATCTTCTTTAGACAATTGAGAAAATTCAGACACATCATTTCTACCAGTACATTTTTCTATAATAGTTTTACATTCTAATTGTGATGGATTCAAAGATAACATATAAAATTTATCATCAGATTTTTTAAGTTTCTTGATATTGTTATCTATTGTTTGCATCACTTCTGAAGCCGATACTATATTAGATTTATGTGAAAAGAAAGAGTGTCTGTCGGCTTCTTTAAGCTCTTCGTTTTCTTTATCCAAGTAATCAATTAGACGGCTACAGCTACCCTTATTATTACGTCCCGGAGTATCTTTCGGTCGATGAACTTGCGCAAACATATCACTTATTTTTTATATCAATATAGCGTTTCTTATACGCATCAATGGTAAATGAAGATATATATAAATCACCAGATCCTGATTTAGACTGATAATTATTTTTAGAAAGTAAGGCATCCAAGAGTTCTTCATATAATTTGGATTTATCAACTTTTAACGAAGGAGATAAAGCCGCTTTTTCTAGTCGAGTAATAGTATTCCTGGCTTCAATCAACTGCTTTTTAAAACTCTCATTTTGGTCTATTACAGCTTGTAGTTCCTGTATGGTTACACCTTCTACAACAGCATTACTCTTGTCATCAATAGCACCGGCACCTAGTGATCTGACTCCTTTTAATATAGGATTAATCTTTTCTCTTTCTATATTTTTTATTATCTGTATTGAGGCATCAATACGATCAAAGATTTTATTCCAAGGACAAATTTGTATAGATGTCGGGTCAATTCCAGTAGCATCGAAGTATGAAATAAGTGAGGATACATAATCCTGTACAGTCATATTTCCTCTCAATTGGTTAATCCTGTCTTTTAATGCAGGGGTAACAGCTATAGTGGTATATTTCGGCATAATATATTCATTTTTATATCATATAAATCTTTGATACAAAGATAGTTTATTTATAATTAATAGGTATACTTTATAACATGTATTATAATATAAAAATATAAATAACTGACTATTACGCTTTTGCGTAATAAAGATTCCGCTTTGCGTAATCCCTGCTTGCTCCTTCCACTCTCTTTGAGAGCTCTTCAAGAGCTATCAAAGGCCAAAAGCATTTCTAACCCAACGAAGATGGGATAGAAATGTCCGACGATAGGGGAGAGTGGGGGAGGAGGAGCCAATTACAAGGAACGAGACTAGGAATAGGCTACTGCACCAGCAAGCAAAATACATATTATGAATATTGTAAAAATAATCATATAAAAATATTAGGCTGTAAGTTCAAATATGATGTTCTTCTTCCATCAACAACATTGTACAGCCACTTTTCTTATCACGATTATAATACAAGAACGCAAAAGTCTCAAGCTGACAGAAATCTTGGAAAACATATTTCTTCAATAAAATATGCTAAAATATTAATTATGGTATTGCATCTATTTTATCGTAGAAAGTAATTGTAAAAATTATCAAAAGAAGTTGAATGTGTTGTTTATACATTCTAAGCATATATCCTATCAATCAAGTTCATGGGATGAGTGTTTTAAAACTTTACGTATGTTTTGATAGCAAGTTCCTTGTTAAAGATCACCATCAGAATCATTATATTTTCAGTTAGCGATTTTTTTCAACCTAAATATTGAGTGAACTCAATATTTCAATTCTGACACATCAAATATATACAGTAAAAAAACGGTATAAAATAATAAATTCAGAATAATATCTTATAGAAATATTATTTTTCTATTATTATACATTATTACTTCAATGTACCTATACAAAAAAATATCGAAAAATATATATAAAATAAAGTCTGAAAAATAATAGAAACAATTCCAGTTTATTTTATAATTACTTCCTAATGGCCTGCTCTCGTATAAGAAGGATCCATTAATTATAATATAAAAAATAATGCAATGATTAATATAGTCGTATTCTTCAAATTGAAGAAAAAGTAATTTCGCCCCAACCGTTTCCTCCATCTTATATAATAAGTAAATAAAAATCTTTTATTATTATAAATATAGTAGAATTGCTCTATCAAAATAAAAATTGTTTTTTATGAAATCTGAGTCAGTCAAAGTTGTGAAAGAACAACCAGTTATTTACTATCTGATCAGAAACCGGCCTAATTTAAGCCTTTCTTTAGAAAGCGACCGGAGATGTAGAGGAGACCCCGATAAGGCTTAAAAACGAAGAAAAAGCGGCTTAGAGGCCGTCCTATTTTTCCGGATATTCCCATTTTTTGAGACTTTTTTTCTCCCTTTTGTTTGTTTTATAGTTGATTTTGTTAGTCGGTACATTTATTGATGGCGATAGTCGGTACATTTATTGATGGCGATAGTCGGTACATTTGTTGAAAGCATCAGCAGGACATTTATTTTTTTATTGCTTATGATTTTTAATTGATTTATTATTTGATTTTTGTCTTTTCTAGCTTTTTTTCTAGCTGAAGAATATTTGTATGCTTCTATTTTCCGAGCTTGTAATATATTGATTTACAGTGATTTTGGAGGGTATTAAATACCAATTTGTGAAAGATTTAAGGGTATTAAATACCAATTTGTCGAAAATAAATGCTGATTAAATACCAATTTGTGAAGGATTAAATACCAATTTGTGAAAAACAAAAAGGATTAAATACCAATTTGTGAAGGATTAAATACCAATTTGTGAAAAATAAACTTTCAGATTGTAAGGAGCAATATTAAATACCAATTTGTGAAACAGCTTTAGACGGGGGGAGGAATATTAAATACCAATTTGTGAAGAATTTAATTTTAAAATTGAAAGTATCAAAAAATAAAAAAGGTAAAATACGAGTATTATTTTTAACTGGTTTTTAACTATCACTAATAGAAATTAAAGCATAAAAAAAATACTCTTACAAGCTTTATAGCGCATAATATTTCTATTATATGCCACCTGTGTCATTAATAAAAGCCATTGATAAATCAAAAAAAATGGCATTAAATTGCATTTTTTCAATTATAATTTTTATCTTTGTGGCAAAGATTTGATAAATGGACATGGAAAAAGCTTCTACTAGGAACAAAGAAAAGAAAGTCACGACTATACGTTTGAAAAGTCCTTTGAAACAGACGAACTTCTTAACCGAAGCACGTCAGTATCTATCGCCAAACGTATATCGCAGCATAAAGTTTATCGTAAACAGGATTACATCTGAGGGGTTAGATTTGACCCCCTATATTGAACGCCAAGAAACCTTAAAACTTATTATTCCCATAACTGAGATAAAAAAAGAATATCCGACTAACCAGTATGAACGGGATCTGAAAGATGCTGCTCAATGGCTAAATGCCACAAACGTTCACTACAATACTCCTAACGGCTGGGTATTTACCCATTTGATAGGTGAAGCGCATTTTGATAAAAAAGTAGGGATGACAGTTTATATAAATCCTGGTGCACTTCAATTATATCACGTTCGCTCTGAAGAATTTACTTTATTGGACTTCAAAGCTTCAATGGTGATAAAGAGTAAAGCAGCTGCCTTTTTTTATGATAAATGCTGCATGTGGAGATCCAGAAGAAAATTTGAATATATTCCAGATAAATTGCGTGAGGATTTGAATTTATCTTATCCCAATTCACGTTTGAAGCAGCGAATAATAGCTCCTGCAAAAGAAGAATTAGAAAGTTTATATAATGCTGGAATCATTGATGTCCATTTTGATTGTGAAGAAATCAAAGAGGGGCGTGGTCAAGGTGGTGAAGTTAAAAAGTGGATATTCAGAGTACGTACTTGCAGTTCTACTGATAATACAATCGAAATCATGGATCGTTTAACTTATCAGAAAGACATTTTAAGTCAACTGCAAAATTACTTGCCTGCTAATATACAAAGTATCTCTTCTCAAATAGAGAAGTTTTCGACAGATAGATTGCTTGACTTAAAAGAACGAATAGATTATTTCGTTAATAAAGAAGTTCCGGCAAATACAATTCGGGATCATAGATCCTATGTTTTCATATTCTTAAAAGAAGAGTTCGGTATCAATCCAAACTTAGTACCTAAAAGATCTCAAAGAGGACGACCTAAAAAACAACAGGAAAAAGCGATTCCAGATGGAGGAGACCTCTTTATTCCTGAACAATGGAAGACTATGCTATCTCTTCTAAAAGAAAAAATCAGCGAAGAAGAGTATAGTATCTGGTTCCATCCTGATAATTTTCAATTTAAAGATTTTGATGGAAAATCCCTGATAATAATAATACCATCATTATTTTATCATGAAACGCTTGAAAGTAGATATTTGGAAGTTCTAAAGACCGCTATCCATACAGCCTTTGGCAATTCTACGCAATTATCATACGTCATTCTAGACACAATAAAAAAGAGAAAAGATGCAGAATAAAAGACGTAAAAAAACAGAAAAAAATCAGCTTATAAGCAATATTCAAATGGAATATCCAAAAGGTAAAATAAATCGAGAGGGAGTAATTATATTAAGAAAATTAGAAGAAGAAATAAAAAACAAGGATAATCAGTTGATATGGCAAGAAATTCCCAATTCTGACATAGAGGAGTTCATGGCACGTGGATATACCTTTGCAGATGCTCAAATGGTATACAAATCATTTGGTTTTGAAGATCTCCAATTAAATAATGGGAAATACATGGTGTGTATCACGACAAAAAACGCATTGAAATTATATAATGAAATGAAAGCGAAAGAAGAAGTAAAAGAAAATCCTATATGAAAGGCAGAGTATACCAGTGCGGCTTTTAGATCACCGCACTGGAGTAAAGATCATGCTGTATAATTTATGATCTGACCACTAAAATTACAGATGATATCATCATATTCATTCTATGCATTCGTTCTCCTTACCATACTTGGTGGTAACTAAGATTTCTTCACCTCTTTCGTGCTTCTCTTCGCACTTTGCCAAAAATACGTTCGGTGCAAACTTGTAATATGTGTTCGTTATTCTTATATATTTGTGCAGGGATTTCTCCCTGCTGATTAAACTTATTATTAAAAATCACAAGCATGTGTGTATTGGTTTTTAAGTCCCTCCAAGGCTTTTTCCGTGACCAGGTACGCATATCGTTCGTTGCTACCAATACGTTTGATGGAGCGTGTTTCCTTGAGAACAACAGGCTTATTGAAAACAATTTCATATCTGTCACCACAGTTTGTTATCAGGAAATCTACAGAACGTTTGTACTTATCCAGTTCTGTTTCTCTGTATTCACCTTTAGGAATAAAAGGTTTGTCTGGGTCGTTTACAAAATACGCCTCTACTACTACATTGCCGTTTACATCATATACTTTCATAATCGTATTATTTTAATTTATTTCAAACTTAATGCTCGTTTAGATTTTGAGACCAATCTTTTTTAGATCGTATTTTTGTCTCTGTTCGTCGGACGACTTTTTTTTTAAAATCCACTTATGCCCTTATTGAGTTTATCGACCTGATCTTTTCAGCCATATCAAGTAGGAGATAGGATCTGCAAGACTGAAGTGAAAAATACTACCCGCAGGGCTGGAGATTTTTCTCTTCACCCTTGGGCTCGGCCTTGCAGATGCGTACATCTCCGGAAATTCCTTTGCTGACAAGATCCAGGCCGATTCAATAAGGGTATAAGTACCGCTTTGAGGAGTCCGACATCAGGAACAGAGATAAAAATACGAATAGCACAAAGTCCGCTCTCCTGGAACGAAGAGGAAGGGTCAGAAGGGTAAGAAATGTGTCCTTTCTAAACCATAAGACAATCAAACAAAAGGGGAGAAAGGACGACCGATGAAAGGGTGGTGGGTAAAGTCCCGCTCAAAGATCTTCAAAACAGGGCGGGTGAGAAATGGGCTATAGGAGTGTATAAAAGAATGGTAGTAATCCGTTAGGAGATTGCCGATGAAAAGCATCGGTAACCTCCTAACGGGTTTTCTATTCTTACACTCCTTTTGAGATTCGTTTTAGCCACAGGATAATATGAATCTCAAAATAGCCTACCGATAAATGGGTGGGAAATGGAATGGACAGATACAAAACTAAATAGACTTATAAAAGACCGACACACTTCTTCAGGCCATTCAAGTACTTTATTCCATATCAAACGAAACGTTTTTTTAAAGCGATAATAGGATTTATCATCGTCTTGTACATTTCCAAGGATTCACCCATAAGTTCACACCGGATCAGATGTATCAGCCTCTCATCGGCCGGATCTGTCGGCTGTGGTCTGTTATCCTTCCCCATCTTGATTTGTTCCTCCAGTTCGGCCACTAAAATATACTGGAGTACGAAGACATCAACCTCCGTATCTACTTCTACAGCTACTTGACTGTATAATTTCCTATATTCCGGCCAACGGTCAGTATTATAAATATTCTCCTCGATATAGGCGTTTATCTGTGGAGTGGTGACCGTCGCCTCCATTTCCATACCGGAAAGCCTGCGGATTACTTCTATTTTAAGCCTTTTCCCAGTAAATTTCCTCTTTGGTCTTAGCCTGTACTGCGGCATTTCCTCTAAGGAAATAAATGGCTCTTTAACTCCATTTCTACGGTAAATGAAATATTCTACTATCATCTTTCAGGCGTGTTCAGAGCGTAATTTGCCAAACTTTCCTTGTCCTCCCGGTTCGCTATCATCCAGAACTGCGACCAGTGTAAGGCGTTCCCGTACCCATCGATCCCTTTCTTTCTGATCGCTTGCTGCCCCTTGTCGCTGATCTGTCGAACCTCCGTAAGCGAATTATTATTTCCGAAAAGGGCATACCTCCTAAACGCCTCCGTTTCAAACGGGTATATATCAAATCTCCTTTTGCCCTGGACGATCTGGGCGATCAGCCGGCTATCGTAATCCGGATATTTATCCGGTTCGACCTCTATTCCCAGACCCTCAAGCAGCCACCTATTTACATCGCTGTCCGTCCCTAAATAGAACTGAAAGAAATCACCGCCATAACTCCTATACTTGCCTAAAATATGCTGGTACATTTCCATCTTGACTTTCCCGTAAATGCAGTTCTCGACAAACTGCTCACTGATCCGGTCTTCCACGACCATCGCTGAAACGAGATCGACGATCCTTATAAATCTTTCCTTATCCATACAATTATCTGTTTAAGTTTCACAATATATATCTATCCGATCAAAAAACGCCTATTCAAGACAATGAAAGCAAAACAAAATATAGCGACAAAGCGTTTTTTGGTTCTTTTTGGGGCGAGTGCCAAAAAGAACTCACCCCCAAAAGACTATCCCCCTTTCGGGGGATCTTTCTTTTTCCGCTGCCCTTATGCCACGTTTTCCGCTTCACTTTCGGCCGGTTCTTCGCTTTCTATAAGAATATTCAGTTTCCCGGCTATCATCTTAACTATTTTCATTGCGTCGGCCAGTACATTTAAAATAAACTTGGGTTCTTCTTTAATGGCAATAATCCAATTTTTCAGATATGCTGCATTTTCGGGACGTATATGTTCGGCAACCCCCAAAAACATACCTGCCAATGCTGCGGAAAACTCGGCCGTTAGTTCTTCCTTGCCGTACTTCTCCGAACCGAACGGATTCGCAAGATCTCGGTTCAGTCGGGTAGGGTGCCCGGTTGAATGTGCCATTTCATGCAAAAGGGTTTCATAAAAGCTCTCCGAATTTACGAACTGAGAGCGCAAAGGTAGTACAATATAATCAGCCAAAGGAGAATAGAAAGCCTGATTGCCCTCCTGCTCCCGTATCGGACAAAACCAGCTTTTCGCTTCCAACATGGCATCTATTACGGGGTTAGCCTCTCCCGTTGTCCCGCCGATCTGCTCTACCTGTCTCCCTCTGAACTTCTCCCTTAACACTTCCCATTCTTCCGGCCTCACGTCCGAAAAATTGGTCTGATCCAGGTTAAAGACCGAGTAATATTTGTACGTCGGAATAACGTTGTATTCCTGTTGCTGCTCTCGGCTTAACACCTTGTATTCCTCAAAAGTTATTTTCTTGTGTGTTTCCTTGTGGTACACATAAAAAAGGAAGTAATAGACCGGAAAGGATTTCGATCCTTTCAGAACAGAGATCCCAGCCTCTTTCACCTGATTGAATGTCAGAAATACGGGTGTCTGGTATTGGAATTTCTCACAAAGGAAAAGGAGCAAAAAGGCATTTCCTCCAGCGTACCTTCTTCCTGTAAGATTCTGCGGAAAAAAATTGCGTGTATTCGCTGCAATGGTGATCCAGGGCTTTTGCCAGTTATTCTCTACCTGCTGAATCTTCTCAATCATCAAATTTGCAAACTGTTGTGCAGCCTTATCAAAATAATCAGTTTTCATAACTACGTCCCCCTTTCTTTATCCTGGTGGGTGAACCAGTTCTAAAAGTTCTTATCTGCTTTTCTATACTACTAAGATAGTACATTTTTTTGAAACAAGCAAATACTTGATCCAAAATCATATCACTTATTTTCAAACCAATATATTTCTATTACAACAAAGTCTTCACCACCAAATTCACACAAAGATTTCAAGTCAATGACACTGTTACAATAGAAGAAAATATCATCATCTTCGTCAGGATTAGTATCAGAAGATAATTGTATCTTAACATTTTCCCGCTCATTCGTATCTTTCCACACAATACCACAAATAGCATATAGCGGTTCTTTACTATGATGAGCCACAAACTTCACAAATTCTTGATCAATTTCTGCCTTTACTTCATCTGTATCAGTTAGACAAACTCTTATTTTACAATCTTCACACCAACCAGAATAAAAAGACTCTTCAATGTAATCTTGAAACACTTTGGTATTAGGATTGACCATGGCTTTACAGTAAACATTTGTTCCACCACATTTTGTACATATTATACTCATTTTCTATTGTTTTAATTTGTTTCAAACTTAATGCTCGTTTAGATTTTGAGACCAATCTTTTTTTAGATCGTATTTTTGTCTCTGTTCGTCGGACGACTTTTTTTTAAAATTCACTTATGCCCTTATTGAGTTTATCGACCTGATCTTTTCAGCCATATCAAGTAGGAGATAGGATCTGCAAGACTGAAGTGAAAAATACTACCCGCAGGGCTGGAGATTTTTCTCTTCACCCTTGGGCTCGGCCTTGCAGATGCGTACATCTCCGGAAATTCCTTTGCTGACAAGATCCAGGCCGATTCAATAAGGGTATAAGTACCGCTTTGAGGAGTCCGACATCAGGAACAGAGATAAAAATACGAATAGCACAAAGTCCGCTCTCCTGGAACGAAGAGGAAGGGTCAAAAAGGGTGAGAAATGTGTCCTTTCTAAACCATAAGACAATCAAACAAAAGGGGAGAAAGGACGACCGATAAGAGGGTGGTGGGTAAAGTCCCGTTCAACATGCTATACTTCTATATACAGCAAAGTTGAGAGCTGATCGATATTAGCTAATTGGAATTACTCCTAAAACTTAAACCGCAATACAATAGTTTCAAAAAAAGATGGAGGAGGATATAAGTATAATCCTCTTTTTGTTATCTTTGACAGAGTATAGTTACTATGTTTGTAAACGTTGAGAATCATTGCTCGTCGGGACGGATGGTTCGTCCCCTTGCCGTTGGGCGCTCTCCGACTGATGATTAGGTTTTAAAAAGAATAGGCGTAATAATTGAATTACTAAATTTGTATAATTGAGAGTTTAACAAATTATTCGTAATCAAACCTATTACACCTATGGTACAAAGTAAAGGAATAAATTTCGATGGACAAAACATCTATATCGGAATTGACGTGCATCTGAAGACTTGGAACGTGACGATTATCACCCAATCGGGTTATAAAAAGAAACATTCCCAAAAGTCTTCCGCCAAAGAGCTCTTTGAACATTTGAAGAAACATTATCCTAACGGCATTTACCAAGCGGTCTATGAATCGGGATTCAGCGGTTTTTCCACTTATTACGCATTAGAGGATTATGGGATTGAGTGTATGGTTATTCATGCGGCTGACGTTCCTACCACCCAGTACGAGAATGTGATGAAATCCGATCCTGTGGATTCTGAGAAACTTGCCAAGGCATTGAAAGCCGGTACGCTTACAGGAATTTACGTTCGCCAAAAGGAGAACTTGGACAATCGCAGTGTTGTACGCATACGCAAAACCCTAAAACAGCAACTTGCAGGATACAAATCCCGGGTGAAGCATTTGCTTTATAACCATGGCGTTCAGCTTCCGGCGTGTTTTGATAGTTCTAATACCCATTGGTCTAAACGTTTTATGTCCTGGCTTCGTGAAGATGTGGTTTTACTATCTTCCGGTCGGTTAGGTCTTGATCTGCTATTGGATCAGGTTGAGCTCTTCCGGAAGAGCCTTCTTAAAGCCAATCGCCTGCTTCGTCAATTAGCAAAGGATCCTATTTATGCAGAACGTTATTCCCTTCTTATATCTATTCCCGGTATAGGTGTGAATACGGCGATGTGCCTGCTCACGGAAATAGATGATATCTCCCGTTTCAATAACCAACGGGAATTTGCCTCTTACCTGGGGCTTATTCCAACGAGTCATAGCAGTGGGGAGAAATCCTGCAATGGGGAGAAAACATTTAGGGGAAATAAAAAAATCGGTCCCATGTTGGTAGAAAGCGCTTGGGTAATTATACGATATGACCGTGTAATGTCCGCTGCCTATGGGGAGTATTGTAAACGGATGAAACCACAGGAAGCTATTATACGTGTCGCACGTAGATTATCAAACAGGGTCTTGAGCGTTCTAAAATCAGGTAAAGAATACCAATATGATAAATGCTGTTAGCGTGACATTTAAAAGCCTTATGGACAAATTTCAATTAGACGACTCCTTTTTCATTTCTGATGAGCTTTAGGGCTGCATCTTAGAATAGTTTGTTGCGTCTAACCTTTTAGTCTGAAGAAGTAAATTGTTGCTTGACTTAAGTTCAAGTCAACTCATAGAAGTTTGTCTATAAAGGCCTTTTATTAGCAAGGGATAAATGCACAAGGGAAAATGTCGCTTTATGCCATTGATAACCGAGCTAAACGCTTCGGATAGAGGGATATTGTTTCTTTAAAAACAGAAGAAGATAGATAAATCATTGATTTATAGAGTTAATAACAAATAAAAAGTATTCAATTATTAGGAATACAACATAGAAGAAATGAGATTCATTTCCTCCCAAATCCTTTAAGATAGTTTTAGGCGAAAGAGCAAAGTAATAAACATACATTAGATGTGTATCTAACGTTTAAGCTAAAAAGAGATGAAAACAAAAGAAGAATATATTGTTATGCTTAAGAAGTTCAAAGAGGAGCATGCTTCCAGATACGGCATCCGTTCTATCGGAATTTTTGGTTCGGTAGCTCGTGGAGAGAATCGACAGGATAGTGATGTGGATGTATTTGTTGATTTGGAAGAGGCAGATCCTTTTGTCATGTTTGATATTCGTGAAGCACTACAATCTTTATTTGGCTGTAAAGTCGATTTGGTTCGATTAAGACAAGGCTTACGTAGTTCACTACTCAAAATAATAGAAAAAGAAGGAATCCCTGTTTAATATAAAAAATACACATTTAAAATATTGAACTCCTTTTGGAATGCAGATACGTTACAATTAAGATTAGTAGATACCCAAGTTTGAAAAAGATCTCCTGATTTTTAACAGTTAAAATACATAACAGAACAAAAAGGGAAGGTACATTGTGATCTGGATATTCTCACAATAGACTCCTCACTCAAAGTTCACTTCCTTTTTGATTTTGATCGAGAAGGTGATATCCCTTTTAGAGCTAAGAAACGATAGATAGTTTCATAACTGCCAATTCCTAATGCTTTCTTAATGGAGCTAACAGAACTGCCGGCTAAATACAATTTAGCGCAGCTATCCACTTTCTCGGTATTTTTATTATTAACCTTCTTAGGAGGACGACCAAATTTTATTCCTTTCTCCTTTGCTATCCGTCGGCCATCCTTACAACGCTCAACGATGATATCCCTTTCAAATTGGGCACATGCTCCGATTATATTAGCCATCAACTCACCGGCCGGACCCACAGTGCTGATATTGTCTTTCAATGAAACAAAAGCAATATCGTTTTTCTTTAAACGATCAATAGTCCATAGTATACTCCGTAATGATCGGCCGAGTCGATCCAATTTATATACGACAAAGACATCACCTTTGCGAAGGTGATCCAAACACTTCTCCAGTTCCGGACGTTTATCTGCCACACCGGAAATCTTTTCTTTAAAGATCAATTCACACCCACTTTGTTCCAAAGCTTGGATTTGTAAATCCAAATTCTGTTCTCGTGTGGAAACACGAGCATATCCTATCTTCATAATTGCTATGAGTCAATGTTATAAATCAACTAAAATTTCTCAAATTTGATAGCACTAAAGAGGCATTTTACAGAATTTACCTATATAGATGCTATCAATCATCTTCATTAACAGCCTGGACAATATCTTGAAAAGCTAACATAAATTCTCTATTCAGCTTCTTCAAATGTTCATATTTGGCTTCCTTGGTCTTAGCCGATTCAATAATTTCCTTGGTGATTTGATTCCACCGGGGAAACTCTCTAATTAAATATTTTAATGTTTCACTGGCTGTTTTCTTACCAATACTTTTTTTTAAACGATTTAGAGCTTGCGACTCTTCCGCATTAAGTCGTAAGGTAATTACCGAAACTTTTTTGCTAAGTTCACCTTTATCACTTAAAGTAATTATCCATGTTCGGTTATCCTTTTTCTCGATATCCTTCACTATCCTGAGCACAGATGCAAGTTCCCCTTGCTTTCCACCGGCAATTTCGATAATAGCTCCCACTTCAAAAGTTGGTTCTTTATCAACTCTTACAGTATTGCTCTCATATTTGCTTATACAGCACCACTCTTCCATGCCAATACATATTCTCTCCCGTAGCTCTTCCACCGGTTGATTTATTTTCTGTATATGTATAGTTCCCATAGATCAAATTTCTAGTGAGTTTATGATAACGCTGGCAGGCATATTCATCTTGGTGAAAGCAAAAAGCTTTTTCCCCAGATCCTTCAAAGAGGCTCCGATATGATACACTTCGGTTTCGTCTATAATAATGAAACGGTCATGTGCATTAGCATAAGTCCTGATGTTAATAGGAGGATATTGATCATTATATTTATCCAGATCAAGTTGTAATTGTGAGGTAATTCTCCCTGTGAAAATGGTAGCTGAAGCACTGGAATTTCTCTTGGCCAACATCAGCAATACACTTTCATCAATATAATTATCTATCAGCAGAAGAGATTTATTAGCGGAACGAATCAGATTGTTCGCAAATACATAAGCATCAAAGATCTGCCCATTAAAAAAGACACCTTCCACCGGAGGCAATGAAGTTCGGACGAAAAAGTCAACCTTGCTTGCCAACTCTTTCAGTTCCCGGTCATGGGCGATAAACTTAGAATCCATTTTGTTTTCCAGGTGCTCTATACGTTGACTTATGGAATAGCCTTTAAGCATATAATCTTTCAAGATACCAGTAGCCCATTGACGAAACCTAACGCCTCGTTTACTTGACACTCTATATCCAACAGATATAATCATATCCAAATTATAGAAATCAATATTTCTATTAACATTTCTATTTCCTTCTTTTCGAACTACTCGAATTTTTCGAGTAGTTGAATTTACTTCCAATTCTCCTATATTATATATCTCTTTTATATGGTATGTTATAGTATTCTCTTTTACATCAAAGAGCTCTGCCATCTGTCCTTGTGACAGCCATACCGTCTCATCTTCTAACCGTACTTCCAACTTTACAAGTTCATCCGGCTGATATAATATTATCTCTCCTTGTTCCTCCATAATTACGATATTATTATTTTCCTGCAAAGATAATAAATCGAAAATAAAAAGTTCTATTTCCCCTATGGTTTTTCTTAATAGTTTTACCTTACGGTTTATTTATAATTAAAGTTCTAAATAGTATCGGATTTTAAATGCTATTTATAAACAACGATGTCGAAACGATTTGTGCCATTATCTAAAAAATATATGTAACAACGAAAGTTTCTTTCGTCGTTACCCGCTTACAGTTGTGATTTTAAGAGCTAAATATATGAAAAATAATATTTTATTTATAGCAACCTTGGAGTTATGTAGTATGATAATTATCATAGGGTTTATTTATTTCTATTATTGTGGAGAAGCTGTTTTCAAAGTTATGACTTCTGCCATACCGGTAATATTCCTGGTTTTGCAAGTGCTTTGCACAAAAAAATCCACTATTGATTCTAATAATGATATGGAAAAAACACAAAGTATAGAAAAACGACCTGCCCAAAGTAACATAGCAAAGAAAAAGAAGAAACGTAAAAAATAGATGCCTTATACCCAAGTGAACTACAAGTCCATTCTTTGAGAGATGGGGTACGTAAAGTAGTACAAGAATTAATAGCAAATACATGAACAATATAAAGTTGAGATCTGCATCGTACATCTCCGGAAATACCTTTGCTGACAAGATCCAGGCCGATTCAATAAGGGTATAAGTACCGCTTTGAGGAGTCCGACATCAGGAACAGAGATAAAAATACGAATAGCACAAACTCCGCTCTCCTGGAACGAAGAGGAAGGGTCAAAAAGGGTGAGAAATGTGTCCTTTCTAAACCATAAGACAATCAAACAAAAGGGGAGAAAGGACAACCGATGAAAGGGTGGTGGGTAAAGTCCCGTTCAAAGATCTTCAAAACAATGCAGGTGAGAAATGGGTTAGAGGAGTGTATAAAAGAATGGTGATAATCCGCTAAGAGATTGCCGATGAAAAGCATCGGTAACCTCTTAACGGTTTTCTATTCTTACACTCCTTTTGAGGTTCGTTTTAGCCATAGGATAATATGAATCTCAAAATAGCCTACCGATAAAAGGAAGGAAAGTTACCTATAACTCACCTGAGTATGAAAAAGAGAGTTAACCAGTGTGTCTCCTGAATCATGGTTCTGGCAATAAATGGTCCACAAAGTACAGGATAAATACTTGAGACAATACCAAGCACATACCTGAACATAGTAACAAGACGGAAACTACCCAAGAGATTCCTACTAAAAATTCTTAGAAAAAAGGACTCCTAATGTCACAGCAATCAATACTGTAACCAGAACCCTCACAAGAAAACATACGATCCGAAATAATCCCTTAATAATACAGAACAATACCTGTAACATAAAAATAAGTAATCTCATATCTACCTCCTTCCATCTTTCCATGGAGTAATTTAAAATCTAACTTAATCTGTACAGAATCCAGCTTGACATCCCGAACCTGTTCCAAAAAAGAAATCGGTTTGAATAGGTAACCGTTCTATTTCTCTCAAAGAATATCTATCCTTAAAAGTGTTACCCATCATATCTTCCATAATTGTTGCCCACCACATTATCGGCTTTGAAGTTTCAAAGTTTTTTCGCAACTGGGCTTCCGGTTTCCAAAAGCAGTTCAAACAGTTCGAATCTTCAGGGAAATCAAGATTCCTACCTTCCCAATATTTCTTAATGTGAAAGTGAGTTATCCTATCCTCAATTAAGGGAAATTCACCAACTCTCCACTCAATCTCTTTCCACCGTTGCACCCACCGTAACGATTTATCCCGCCATTCGCATTTGTACGCAAACTTAAAAAGATTATTTAATCGTTTCGCTCTTTCTAATTCATCATATCGATATCCAATTCTCATACTGACAGGAAGATCATGATACTTGAAAAGGAACTCAAATATCGGTTGCATCTTAAGGACTGTCGTACAGATACGCTTGGTTCTGTTGGGAATACAATGGTATCCACTTATCATTTCCTCCCAACCCATTCCCCTCAACCAAATAATTTCCCTACCGATAATTTGTTCAAGATCAAACATCACCTTCAATATTTTAGGATCTTCAGAGGTAGCCACAAACTCAGGCATATGGCTACAATATTTTTGCAATCGATCATTTGCCATTTGCATTAACTTTCTATCAATATCTCTCCCTGCATTATGGCAGTCTATACAACAAAGAGCAAAAACCTCAATATCAGCCGGATAATGAACAGCAATATATGAAGATGTTTTCCCTCCAGACAGGCTATTTACCGTTTTCATAATTAATCCCTTTCTATTGATGTTATTAGAATGTTGACAATTTAAGCGTATCAAGCATATTCTCATATACTATAGACAACCAATCAAGATTCTGGCAAGCGAAATCATAACCATACAAGACGGCCGTGAAGCCTGTTTCTTCATCCTCCACATACAAACAGACGCCATTCTCATCAAAAGAAACCTTCTTAACGGGAGAATCATATATATTACCTGCGTTGTCAAACCAGATAACATAGCACAAATCTTCCGGAGCATTCAACAGCTCCAGTTCTTTCAAATCATGTTCTTTTAAAAGATTAATAATACCATTCACAATCTCCCTACGCAATTCATACACTCTTTGTTCATAATCTTTCATAATGCTCTTTTTTTTATTACCATTCATACTCTTTTTAAACTTAATGCTCGTTTAGATTTTGAGACCAATCTTTTTTAGATCGTATTTTTGTCTCTGTTCGTCGGACGACTTTTTTTTTAAAATCCACTTATGCCCTTATTGAGTTTATCGACCTGATCTTTTCAGCCATATCAAGTAGGAGATAGGATCTGCAAGACTGAAGTGAAAAATACTACCCGCAGGGCTGGAGATTTTTCTCTTCACCCTTGGGCTCGGCCTTGCAGATGCGTACATCTCCGGAAATTCCTTTGCTGACAAGATCCAGGCCGATTCAATAAGGGTATAAGTACCGCTTTGAGGAGTCCGACATCAGGAACAGAGATAAAAATACGAATAGCACAAAGTCCGCTCTCCTGGAACGAAGAGGAAGGGTCAGAAGGGTAAGAAATGTGTCCTTTCTAAACCATAAGACAATCAAACAAAAGGGGAGAAAGGACGACCGATGAAAGGGTGGTGGGTAAAGTCCCGCTCAAAGATCTTCAAAACAGGGCGGGTGAGAAATGGGCTATAGGAGTGTATAAAAGAATGGTAGTAATCCGTTAGGAGATTGCCGATGAAAAGCATCGGTAACCTCCTAACGGGTTTTCTATTCTTACACTCCTTTTGAGATTCGTTTTAGCCACAGGATAATATGAATCTCAAAATAGCCTACCGATAAATGGGTGGGAAACGGAATGGCCAACTACAAAGCTAAATAGCCTGACCGGTGAACTACCGCTAAACTGAAGATTTAGGGGTTTCCAAATGTGATTCCCTATAAAGGAATTTGGCTTGAAACAAGCCCTATCCCTGGAGTGAGGAAAAGTTAGGCATATGGAGAAACCAACTGTGGACGAACGGTGCTTGCACCCTAAGAAACAGTTTTTCCGTGAATCAGAAAAAGAGGATGATTTCATCCGATGCTCTTTCCTTTAGGCGTGGGTATTTCACTTAGTTACACAAAACGTCGTTCCAATCTTTGTAGGGTAGTTGCGGTTTTACGATATAATAAGGAACCTTATGTTCTTTAAAAAAAGATTTGGAAGAAAATTCACCCTGAGCATACACAGTCTTAACTTTATTAATTTCAATCGTTACATTAGGCTTCAAATGATATGCTTTCCAATCTTGTTTTAAAAGCGAAGCAGCTGCTATAACATCATATACATTACCGGGATCATCATTATCGAAGCAAAAATAGGGTACTCCATTTGAATATAAATTCATAGATCCCACAATCTGCATTTGTGACACATATCCCCCACAAGCAACAAAGGCAGATGTGGACAGATCTAATTTTTTTTGAAATAGCTGAATAAAACTCATTAAGTCAATAGAACTTTCAAAAAAGAAAACTTTAGTAACCTTTGCAGGATCTTCTTGCCAACATGCGATAAAAACTGCTTCTCTTTTATTACCTCCCGCTGGAAATCCCTTGTAATTATAATTACGCAATTCTAGGTTTACAAATTCACTCTGACCGGGAATTACAAAAGGAAATGCCACATTATAATAACTATGATTTTTATATTTAGCAAGATAGATGAATGGGAGAAATAGACTCAAAGTTTCACTACTAATCTTTCTTTTCTTAGTTAGAAAAGAAAGATTTTCTATAGATCCTGGAATTAATTCATAATCGCTCAAATTAAAAGGAACGTAATCTTTAAAAACAACTTGATTATCCATTGAGTTTCTATTACCAACAACAGGGGTACCACTCATATAACGAGAAAGGATTTCGTTTACAGCCGCATAGTCTCTTAAATGAGAAGGGTAAGTAAACATATCAAGCCGGTTCAAAACAAACTGGATTAGCCCGCCACCATCTCCCCTTCTTGAAATATAAGTTTGGATAGCGGAATACTTGGGATTACGTATGATAATTTCATCTATTTTTTGCTCTCCACGATATAAACGATATTGTGGAGTCCGAAGCCCACATCTAGCCTCTATTGTATAGCCTATATCTGTAGCCACATCAATAATACTTATGTGGTTCTTATAATCTTCAAACTTATATTTATACATAATCTAAAATAGATAAATCAATACTTGATGGATATGCTCTCTTCTTACCTGAGCGAACTAACTTCCGAAGTATAACAATAGAATTTTCACTCATATTTGAATAGAATCAAAACCACCCGATACGAGTGATATTTCTATCCTTCTCATTCATCCACTGCTTATAAGAAGGATAATGTTTTTCCTCCAGTTTATCCATGAATGAGCTATTGGGAACTTTGCCTTTCAATTCCTCCCATAACTCCATTTGTTCATCGGTCATGTTCTCAATGTTAGTGATGACGTTCTCATACCCGTTGTCATACTTTTCATCGACACAAAATATTTTATCTGTATCTACGTATGAGGTTTTACGGTCATAATTCTCATACTTCACTACATTTGCACCCTTATTTATCTTTTTAAGAATGCTAATACCTAACTTTACAGAGTCTTTGTCTAATGCCATAATAT
Organism: Bacteroides fragilis; assembly: GCF_019583405.1. GTDB lineage: Bacteria > Bacteroidota > Bacteroidia > Bacteroidales > Bacteroidaceae > Bacteroides > Bacteroides fragilis_B. The sequence goes on from NZ_SZUU01000014.1 coordinate 33,177, forward strand.
TGTTCCTTTCTGTACTTGTTATTAGCTATTCATTGTTTTCCATTTCATTGCCACTTTCTGCATTTCATCAAGTATCCCTTCTGAAAATGCGTGCCAATCTTCTTTATAAGTTTTAGTACAAAACAGTGGAACCGGGGAATCATTCAAATAAAAATCAATCCATGAATACCCCTTTACGCTATCATAATTGCTTCTTCTATATCTAAGTATAGGACGAAGTTCTCCTGATAGATAAGATTTTTTGTCCTTATCCAAAGCTTCTATTAGTAGTTCTTTCCTTTTATTCATTGTCGTTTCTTATACAATCCTCGTACGCCCTTATAGATTTATCACCCGTTTCAATAATATACGTAATAACAGTTTCATTATTATTGCCCCAAATTTGAAAACTCTTAATACTTCCATGATAATAGCCTACATCCTCTTTGAAGAACTTTACTTTATCACCTACATTAAACTTTGTATTTATATTCATATCTTAATTGTTATTAATCAATCTGCATCATATTCTACATCAATTATTTCTTCGGACTGATAAGCCACTGGCAATGTCATATCTTTCCGTAACATCCGCCACATATAGGTAATAGCGGTTTCCTCATCATCGGCATATACTTCCCGTATTCCGGAGTATGAACCGTAATAATATCTTATAGTGTATTTATTCATTTCTGTACTGTTTTACGTTAATTACTAAAGATGAACTTGAATTCACCGCTTAACTGTTATCTCTAAATTTAGGTATTTAAGAACCCTTTCTATGTCTGGTAGTGGGAAAGATCTTTGTCCTTTTAAGAACTTATTAAAGTTTATATAGTCAACCTCATTGTCAAGAGAGCACTTTCTCTGAGAAATTTTACGCTCTTTTAGTTGATTAATAATAGCTTCCCGAATCATCAAGAAGCTATTTTATACTTGTTTTCAATTTCTGACTTTATGCGCCTCATTTCTGTTCGTATTTCTTCTGCTCTTTGAGTGAATATATCTATATTATAATATTCCTCTTGTAACTCCTTAACGGCTTCATTATACTCTGCCTGAATCTGAAAGTATCTTTCTCTCTTTGCCTTTGTTGCATCTGCAACAATAGAACTTCCGTAATACCCATGTTTTTTAGCGCAAGTACTTCCATAATATTGTATGCCCGATGATGTTTCAAATGCATAAGTTCCTTTAAGTTCTGATTTTCCACAACATCCGCATTGGGTTATCTCTTCTGTAAATCCTAATAGTCTCATAATCTTGTATTCTAAATTGTTATTATTCTTATTTCAGTATCACAAATATAGTCATATATGACTATAAAAACAAATAAAACCACAATTATTTTTCAAGAAAATGAAAGATTTAACATTTAAACAGTAAATCCAATAATTCAAGGCGGTTTACCTCATTACTGTACTATTTACTTTAAATTATCCTTGTACTCTGTGAGTAATTCTCTCGTTTTATCAGACATTATTTCTGTTTTAAGAATACCCTCAATCTCTTTCTTTTCAACGCCAGCAGCTTTGAGTTGCGCATTTGCTGTCACGTCAAAGTCACGTTGTATTTGCGCTAATTCATCCGTATAGGATAAAAAGCAGTTCCACCATCCTTTATCGAATTGCTTCATTTCTTATCAGTTTTGGATCATTTTCCTAAAAATAAATTTCTCAACATAGCATTATCAACATCTACTTGTGTATCAATAAGAGTACCTAATCCTGGCAGATGAACTATTCCTCCTCTTATAGGATTAGTTAGACTGTAATTACAGTGGTGACAAGTTTTCCGTTCTTGCAAGTTGTATTTCAGACATGAGGGGCAAATAACATAACCATCTTTTCTATTATATCCGTATGGATGTATGACAGCGTTTTTCCCTTTTATTCCCCATTGCTCTCCGGCTTGTATTGGCGGCAATTCTCCTATAGCTTCTATCGTTTGAATCCAAGGCAAACCGTCTTTCCCATATTCTTTATCAATACTGAAGTTTTGCCAATGCTTCATTTCTTTTCTATGGGCCAGAAATATTACCCTTTTACGCCTTTGCGGAACTCCATAATCAGCAGCATCATGTACTTGATAATTCATCTCATAACCTGCTTCATCAAAAGCCTCGCGAATCCAACGTACGAAAGGGCCCTCTTGCTCTCCTTTTTTCTTTCCAAGTGATAACAAACCCGGCACATTCTCCATAAAAACGACTTCCGGCTTACACACCTTGGCATAGTGAATATAACGCAAGGGTAATTGGTTTCTTTTGTCATATTCGCTTCTGGAAGTGTTAGCAGTACTAAAGCCTTGACATGGTGGACCGCCAGCAAATATCCGGATGTCTCCAGGACGAATACCAATTATATCCATCCATTCTTCAGGTTCTAAATCCAAGATACTCCATAAGAAGAGATTCAAGCATGGCATTGGTTCAGATACGGACAACCAATTATCCGGAACTCCATTTTTGAAAAGCCAATTCCCGGTAGTACCATTTCCCATATATTTCGTGAACTTTTTCATTTGCTTTGGAGTAGATGTTTCTGGAACATATAAATGGCTCCAACCTTTATAGCAGAGATTATACCAATATGTGGATATAGCTTCATGGGAAATGTCCATAGCAGAGATACATTTAAGTCCGGCTTGAATGAACCCCAACGATAAACCACCACAGCCACAGAAAAAATCCGCAAAGGTATGAGACATATCTGGAAACATTATGTCTGCCTGAGCTGTTTGCTTTTTAGTCATATTCTATTCAGTTTCTATCTCTGGTACAAAGCAGGTATGTACCATAAACGAAAGGAAAACATATACTCAGTAAAAGGAATATCCGGCTCCCCACGGAAGGGGGGGAGGACAGGATCTCTGCTCTTTCGGCAAAGACACAAAGGACTATCGCTCCATATACCAAATGAGTTATTCCCAATGCTTTACGGCTCATAATCATCCTATTGATTATTTTATAAAAGAGGCTGTTTTCCTTTCCTTGAGGTATGCTCTTTTTTTTGTCAAAATCTTGTTGGTTCATTCTTTTTATAGTTATACGTTAATACCTTGTTTCCTGTAATATTCTGCATCTTTTCTCTTTTTGCTCTTCGATTTTTAGATCGAGTTTAACAATACGATTAACGAGCCTTTCCCGCTTGGCTTCAAGTTCTTCCAGCTTGGCAGCCTGTTTTGTAATTAGTCTCATTCTTTAGTTCCCTTCTGATTTGTTATTCTTATCATCTGTCATTTTATCTTTATTTTTTCTCAGTGGAGTATCCCAAAACCAAGAGATAATAAAAATAACTCCCATACTCCACCATATTGTGGATGGCCATTGTTTTATTGTATCTATAATTCCTTGTATTGTTTCCATATCATACCTTATTTTCTATTTATCAAATTCTTTCAGGAACCGGGCTACAGCTGTCACCATCGGAAATATCCCATTAATGTTTCTCTCCTACGTCTTTATCTTTCTGTCCTAATTGTTTGTGGCGTGAAGCATAAAGAGGGGCTATCACTATAAGCATACATGCAATTCCTAATACAATGCAGGATAATAGCCGGATCAGGTAATCTGCTTTTTCTAAATAATCTTCCATATCACATAGGTTTTAAGTTGATTTAGTGATCATTACCTATCATATCTTTTCTGATAAGTTCAGCTTCGATAGAAGATAATTTTGGCAATTTAACCATATCAACACATTCTTTCTGAAAAGCAATAACATCTTCAATAAGCATCTGCCAATCAAAAAGAAATTCTTCACTACACCCGTGTTTTCGATAAATATCTTGTGCTGCCTTTAATATTTCCACAGCACAGATATCTGTTCCCTGAAATACTACCGCCGGAATTTCGTTATTCAAGCAGGAGTTAAGTAACTTACGCTGATCTTTCATTGTTTCTTTGTATTTTCGTTAAACATTCCTCTAATTTTTTTGTATACTGGTTACGTAAAAATTCTAATTTTTGAGATGCAAAACTACCATCATAAGTCCTGTATGTAAAAGAGGCTTTCACGTGATAGTTATACAAATTGATAATTCTTCTATGCAACCATCTCAAATATTGATAATCTTTCTGTCTTTTCATTACGATTACTTTTTGTTAGTTATTTCAAACTTAATGCTCGTTTAGATTTTGAGACCAATCTTTTTTAGATCGTATTTTTGTCTCTGTTCGTCGGACGACTTTTTTTTTAAAATCCACTTATGCCCTTATTGAGTTTATCGACCTGATCTTTTCAGCCATATCAAGTAGGAGATAGGATCTGCAAGACTGAAGTGAAAAATACTACCCGCAGGGCTGGAGATTTTTCTCTTCACCCTTGGGCTCGGCCTTGCAGATGCGTACATCTCCGGAAATACCTTTGCTGACAAGATCCAGGCCGATTCAATAAGGGTATAAGTACCGCTTTGAGGAGTCCGACATCAGGAACAGAGATAAAAATACGAATAGCACAAAGTCCGCTCTCCTGAAGCAAAGCGAAAGGGAATAATCAAAAACTAATACCTAAAAGATCGCATTCCAGTTATTCTATAGAAAAGATATCTTCTAATATTTTTTCATAATTGGCTTGAACATCAGAGGGAAGTACCGGGTTGACAACCGGTATCTCCTCTTCATAACCGGGATTATATTGATTAAATCGTAGATGAAAGTCTCCAAAATTAGAATGTGCAGCACTACCAACAAATTCACCGGCCAGGAGTCTAGTAAAAAAGTGTCCTTCATATCTTTCTTCCTTCACCGTGCTAACGGTAACGCTATGGCTGGATGAATTAGAAGAAGATCCGGTTGTTCTGGATTTCTTATCAATTTCGTGTTTCCCAAAGAAATTCGGATAAGATTTAAGTGCTTCGGGATCCTTAGTTCTTCCCAGGAACATATTACTAAAGTTACTCTCCACACTGCTACGATCCAGTTTGCTATATATTTTTTCTAATTTCGCTCCTGACTGAGTGAGTAGAACAAAGCTACAAAGATATTCACGCAGTACAGAAGGAAGTTTTTCAAAGTCCCGTATTTTAAAAGTGGTTGCTTCATCCAGAAAATAGACAAATGGAACTTTATTCTCCATAGTGAATTTTCTGGTTGATATACTCATTAACATTGCTATGATCGGAGAAATGCTTCCCTCGATAGCGAAAGAGTTACAGACGGATAATAATTTGGGCCGTTTCGGATCAATCAGGTCAAAGTCAAAGTCATCTCCAGACAAGACATACATAATGTTCTTGTTAAAGGCCACCTTACTGAGCGTATTGGTTAAAGTTCCCATAATACTTGCCTGGGTTCGTTCAGAATCCTGAGAATCTATAAACCCAGATGCCAATGCTTTGGATTCGGGAGATCCCAATAAAAATTTAGTCAGTCTTTCCTTCCCGGCATGGATTACAAAATTGGCAATATGAGGCAAGGTGCAGTATTGGGGATAATCTTTGTAGAAACGGTATGCAGTTCCTTTCAAGACACCTAATCCGAATCCGAACCATTCATCACGTTTTGCTTTTTCTTCCTGACAGGAAGATAAAAAGTCATCCATAAGCTGCATTAGCAGATTTTCATCTCCAAGTACTTCCGGTTTAATAGGATTAAATCGGTACGAGCGTGTCAGATCGGTAAAGCTGACATAATAAAAATCAAAGGGATAGTTATGCTTTTTGCAAAGATTATAGGCAGTTTTTGTATAATCAAAGTCCTTATAATCGTATATGAATCCCGCAAACTTATTTATAATGTATTGTTCCAATAATGGTTTCCCAATTGATTTTGTCTTACCGGCATTAGCTCCACCATAAACCAGAAAATTATCAAATGGGTCAGCAAAAGTAATCTGTTGTGTTCCTGCATTCAATGTAAAACAATACTTCTCTTTTTTATTAACATTATTATTTTTCGTCATACTGAAATAAGTTATTCCCATCAGCATCGAACTGACAAAAGGAGTAACTTCAGCCCATGATACTTCTTTAGGTGATTCTCTGGCCAGATCCAGTGCTATCAAAGTAATCGAAGCTGAAAATGACAAATTCACAATAAAATTATAGATCTTCTTTTTAAAGAAGGAGAAGCTGAAAACAATAAAGTTTGCCAGGCATGAAGCCAGAACCAACAAAACAAACTGCAAGTTATTGATATCAAGTATCGCCATAACCATCAAATTAATCTTTTATACTGTTTTATGCTATTTCTACTCACCGTTCAGCTTCTCCATCAAATTTGCTACAATTTAATGTGAGAATAATTCACAGAAGGATTTGTATTTACGATATACTCTAATCCCCCATTAGCATATTCATTATTTTCATCCATAATCAAACCCTCTGTAACATCCTTCAGCATTTGCAATGTATTGTCCGAATCACAACGCATCAAAACCCATGTATCAGTACCATCAGCCTTGTAATACAAATGCACTGCCGGAGCATAAATATTCGGATAAGTTCTAGCAATTGATATATTACAGGTTATTAATCCATTATAATATTTATCAGACTTTGAGAGATCTACTCTAACTCGGCCTATTTCATCTGACCAGGATATTCCATCATCTTTCCATTGCTCGTTAAATTCACCCGTAAAAGTACGTTCCCATACAGCCCTTACTTCCCCATGTAAATCAACTCCTGCACGATTTGTCATGCAAAATAACATGTTGAAAGGAGTATTTAACTTAACCGTAGTAATAAATACATTTGAGGGGCCTTTCCCTTCAACTTCTAATGTTCTACAAGCCGGTATATCAGTAGAAGCCTGAACCGTATATATCCAGTCAGCATCTTCCACATCTCCGGAATAGCGAGGCATAAACCACTCCTCAGAACCTTTGTTCTGGAACAATGGTTTAAGTGAATACGTCCCCGGAGCACAATTCACATAGCAAGGAATCGTCCACCCTCCGATACCTTTTTTATCGATCTTCACGTTATAAGCCTGGTATTGTTCAACAAGCTGATCTCCATCATACAATGCCATGCGTATTTTACCTTCCCAAGCATCCCCATAATTGTAGACAAAAGCAGAGAAATAACGGCTCTCACCACGAATAACAGTCCGTCCATAATCACCATAGTTAGCAGACAGTCTTAGCATGGATCCGGAATTACTACCTACGACGATTTCATCCTCTTTCCCATACTTCTCCCAATACTGAATATCCAATTCTACATCATCGGGTGTAGGCGGTTCGCTCATCTTTCTTAAGTTCAGAGTATAAATATACTCGTATCCCGGCAACCAATTATGTCCTGTAGGAACCACATAATCGCACACTTCGCCATCAACAGTTACATGAAAAACCACTCCTGAAGTTTCTCCTATAACAGTAGGGAGAGAAATAATGCTGGTTTTCTTTATATTGGCATCATCCAGAAGATAATTACATTCCTGGGCTAAAGTGGTCTGCTCTCCGGACTGAGAAATATTTCCGGTAGAGATATCCATTGTACCTTTAGTTTTTACTCCTTCTATTTCTATTTTAGTAATTTTACCGGCATACTGATAATCATTCTTTTTAATCTTGAATGAAACAAGTGACATAGCATGTTTCATTGAAATGTTGGCGGTACTGGCATCAAGAGTCGCTGTCGAAGCGGTTCCATACAAGTAGTCTGTCTGAGAAGTCGATTCCACAGGTATTGCTTTTCCGTTTCCCGCATCTGCCGTGTATGGATAATAGCTATAAACAGTTGCCTGAGCATCTTTCATTTCCACAGCCTTATGTGTCCAAGCATCTTTTGAAAAGACTGCCTGCATATTTAGAAACTCCGTTTTCCCGTCATAAGCATTATCAAGTTCTCCATTCGTTATATACAAGCCTAATTTATCATCCTGTATAAACTGTTCTATTATCCCTCTTGTTTGCTTTATTTGTTCCAACACAGGAAAGATTTTCATGTACACAGCCTCAGGTTCCGGTGTTGGTCCGGGAGGTTCTGGCGTTGGAGGAATGATAGGATTATCATCACTACAAGCGACACAGCATAACACACATAAAATAGCACACAAATGATGTCTTTTCATATTTTTATAATGTTTGTAATTTTTCTCCAAAAATAGACCAAAATATCCCACGCCACAAATAAACAGAGAAGATAACCACACCAATTTGGTAATACTTTAAGAATCACTCCACCACACAAAGACAGCAGCATGGCATATAAGCACCAAAATATGTAATATTGCGATCCTTCTCTATTCGATATCATCTCATGTAACCTATTTCCTATACACCCATAAATAATTTTGTGAAGTGCTAAAGAGTATAAGATTATTAAAAGAAATACAGAAAAAGCCCCTTCATGTGAGGGATTCGAATGCAGTAATAACATCCCCACAAAAGCACAGGTAGGCAGAATAAACCGTCTCCAGATAGCTTTCTGTCCGGTATTTCTCTTCTGTCCCATTTCTTTTTTTAAATAGCGGTAAAGCCACCAAAGGAATACTCCTGGTACAAGCATTACCATAAACTTCAATCCAAATACAATACCATCCATCTATTCCTTCTTTTCCCAATATTTGCTTAAAAGATGAAAAGCCTCCATGAATTGATTTACTCCTTCAGTTTGCTTCTCTAGTTCTTTCTTTAATTCATCTCTTTCTTTTCTCATTACACTAAGCTGCTGCAATAATACCGGATAATTCCTAAGAACGGTTTTAATGGCTTTACTGTCAGTAGCCGATTGAGTCAATCGTTTCACTTCTTCTAAAGCCACTATCTCCCGCTCTGTAAGAATCACCTCTTTTCTTTTCTGTAAAAATGGATCCATCCGCACATTAAATTAGCAACTGTACAAAGGTATAAATATTATTTATAATAAAGTAATATTTTAATATTTATTATTTATAATATTATGCATTCCATCTTTTTTAATCTTTCATAGCATCGAATAGTATTTCAATATAGTCAGCGAACATTGCCAGTTGAGCATAAGCTCCATTCTCAGAGTTCTTAGTTTTTGCATAAGGAGTACCTTTAACTAAAACGATTGCTCCCTGCTTAATCCTTTCCACCACAGCAGGAGGATCCTCTTTGAAACTCTGGGTAACTTCAAGCCACACATTCTTTTCTTGATTTCTATTATTCAATTCACACAGAGAAAAAGAAATAAAGGGAGTTTTGGATTCTGTTATCACTCTGGCTCCCCCTTTTCCTACACGGCCAATAAACTGTAATTCATTAGTTGCTTTCATATAATTATTTATTAAATATTAATTTCAAGTTGATTTGTTAATGATTTCATTTTCGATACAAATCCCCCGATCTTCATTGGGGACATTTTAAAAAGTGAACATGAGACTTCGCTACCTCCTTTAATAATCCCTTTATCCATGGCAACGTCACTAATCTGAGGGATTTTCACATTATTAGTACTAAAAAGGGTTTCCAATTGTTGCTGATTAAATTTCAGCAAATCAATATTATTTGCTGAAAAAGATTTCGCAGCAGCCGAACAATCCAATATTTTACCTGTTGGTTTGTCCTTCAGAGATATAGTTTCCAACCGTACTTCCCTCAAATTGCCATTGTAATCAGGTATAATCTGTAAGTTCGAAGATGCAGATAGTTGTTCTGCATCGAACAGCCGGTAATCTTTTATTAGTATCCCGTCCTTATTTAATCCATAAAGAACACTATTAAGCTGATCAGCCTTCATCCTGAAGACATCGACACTATTTTGAGAGAAAGAGTCCAGAATAGGTGCTATATTCCGCACTTCAGTACCGGAAAGATCAGTACAGGTAGCCTTGGTTATTTGTAGTGGCTTCTCCGGGTTCATACAATCAACACGAACATCACAAGTGACAATATTTTTATTATCATCCAATAAAGTAATCGCTTTAAAAGTGAGTGGAACCTCCTGCAATGTTTCTTTATACATGCCCAGACGTTCAGCCAGCTCCTTGTAACCTCTTTCATTCAAGGAGGCTATTATTTTATCTGGATTAACAACCGGTACATTAGGGGATATCTTGTATATATCGTCAATGGAAATAACAGGTAAATCCTTTCCTTGAATTTTGCAATAATCGTATAAGTTAACCTCTCTTTTTATAGTCCATCCATTTTGAGGGTTATCAACAAACTCCTGTATTTTATCTCCTATAGGGGTTGGAATTTCTGTTCCGGCAGGAACTTTATATTCCACCACACGATTATCTCCAATCACCCCCGAAGACATCCATTTTTCTAATTCTTTATCGAGAAGAGTATCTATCGTTATATTTTCCATTCTATATAATGCTAACAACTCATTCGTAGAGTTACTGCGAAGCGCTACGAATACCTCTTTAGGATCCTTATCTAATATAGCCTGGACTCTCTCTAAAGCTTCATCTACAGAGATAATAGTTGAATCTGTTTCCGGCAGAAACTTTCCCCATTGCTCCGGAGTAAACTTCATCAGGTCAATGTCATGTTTTAGTAGTTCCTGGTAAACGGTTGTATAATCCATTACTTCCAGTGTTTTTTTATCTATCCAAAGTAAGTCTTGCAATTTATTTTCCGGGGTATAAGCTGCTCTTAAAAACATATTATCCCCTTCGTAAATAACCTCTTCCATATTCTTTAAGACTTCCTGAACTTGCGAAGTTCCATTCTCAATCTGTGAGATCCTTTCAGAAGAATTTTCGGAGAACATACCTGGATATTTCTCTTCCATCTCTACTCTAAAATTATCCTTTTCTTCCTGTATCGACATTTGTAGAGGATCCTCTTCTGCTGCCTTACCATAAGTTTGGTACACTGTCTGATATTCAAATTTTAAACCGACTAAATTATCAAGAAGCATCTGTGTTTTTTTCGCAAGTTCTGTTGGTTCTACCATAGCAACATTAATAGGTTGTCCATATGTCTTTTCAAGTACTATTTTACATACAGAAGGAGTCGGTTCCTCCATCTCTATAATAGAGTAAACATTGTTTTTCACCGCCTCTATCTTCATTTCTTCAGTTGGATTGGTAATATGGTCAATAGCGAACCCACGTTCTTTTACAGCGGCCAGTTTCATTTCTTCAGTTGGATCAGAAATGTATTGAATAGCCAATCCTTCTTTTTGTACAGCGACCAGTTTCATTTCTTCAGTTGGATCAGGAATGTATTGAATAGCCAATCCGTCATTTTTTACAGCGGCCAGTTTTAGCTCTTCAGAAGGATCGGAAATATAGCGGATGGCAGATCCCAAGTTATTTACAGCGGCCATCTTCACTGCTTCAGACGGATTAGAAATGTATTGGACAGCCAATCCGTTTCTTTGTACAGCTGCCATCTTTAACTTTTCAGATGCGTCAGGAATATAGCGGATAGACGACCAGTCATCTTGTACGGCTGCCCACTTCAAAGAATCCGACGGATTGGATATATACTGAATAGCAGATCCTTTATCCTGTACAGCTGCCCACTTTAAATTTTCAGATGGGTTAGCAATATATTGTATCGTATCCGGGAGAGCTGTAACCGCTTTCATTTTCAACTCCTCAGATGCATTAGGGATATAACGAATGCTAAACGAATCTGCTTCAACTGCCATTTGCTGAATTCGTTCAGTTGGATTAGAAATATACCGAATATTGTCAGCGTCAGCCCGTACCGCTATCCTTTGCACAGCTTCTGAAGGATTTCGCATGCCTTGAATTGCACTTGCATCTTTTTGTACTTTTACTAATTGTCTGTTTTCCAACACATCATAAAAAAACTGACTGATTCGTTCTGTGATTGTTGCCATAAGTATTTTTTTAAGTTATTAATTATCTTCTCCATCAAGAGAGGATTTCATTTATTCTTTGTTTAACATATTCATCCACCTCCAAAATTTTGAAGGCTGATTCATCTCTAGCTTCCATGGATATAGCATTTTCTAATTGACACTCCAGGTTAGAGCACAACTTATAACTCGTTTCCAGTCCATAGTCTCTCAGGAAGTCCCATTTTACTCTTTCGATATTAAAAACAGCATCAATAAAACGAATCCCTTTCTCTATCAATAAGAACAATATATGTTTGTCCGTATCAATTATATGATTAGGCAAATATTTTTGTGCACACTCCTGAAGGTGCCTGTTTAACAGCGTCAATGTAGGGTTACTTTTCTGAGATGTTTTAGAATCCAAGAAAGCGAAGAAAAGCTGCTTTAATTCATACTTATCCAAAAAGGCTATATCATAAGGTACCACTTCTCCCCCATTTTGGGCTATGCAATAAAGAATACGCATCTCCTTTGCCTGTTTTAATATCGAATATTCTATCATAGGTTTTAAAAACATGGTTTTATCTGTTTCTTATTTTTAATAATCTCATAATGAAGGTGATTTCCTGTACTTTTCCCAGTATTTCCCACAAAGCCAATCACATCTCCACGTTTTACAATAGCTCCTTTTCCTACATATCTCACACTCAGGTGCGCGTATTTCGATTCAAAGCCCCATTTATGTTTTACTATTATCACATTTCCATATCCCGCTTTACGTCCTGAAAAACTGACCTCACCATCGGCCGTAACATGTACAGTCGTAGCCAAAGGCAGTGCGAGATCTACTCCGGAATGGAATTTAATATTCCCATTCATCGGATCTTTTCTATACCCATAAGGACTGGTTACTCTTGCCTTCTTCATATCAACGGGAGAAATCAGAGGTATTTTCGTAATAAAGCCAGGCTTTCTCTCAATGATATCAATCACGGGCAATATGTCATCATAGCTTTTTGCCCCCTGTATTAATTGTATAAGCAGCTCTTTTTCCGGATCAGAAGAATGCACTGGAACACTATACAATATACAAAGCATCCATACCCAGCATCTATTTAATACGTAAAATTTCTGCATTTAATATCTGCCTATTATCTATTTTAAAAAAGAAATGCCTTCCTCCATTCACTTCCTGGATCTCAATAATAAATTTCTTTTTATCCGGGATAGTGAACTTCTCAAAAGCCACGATAAATGAATGTGATTCCTTAGCCGGTATCTGTTTTTTATATCCCATCATAAAAAGCGGCTCTTGAATGATCTGTTGGCCAGCTGTCTTCTTGGCAATCTTCTTATCCTGTATATAGAACCTCATAAGGTCAATATCATAATCAATAGTAGAGCGATTATTCAGCTCCAACTTCAGGAAAAGTATATTCTTCCGGATAAAAATATTCTGTATAGAGAAAATGACTCCGTTCTTCCTGGCATTCAGACGCATATTCAGATTATAAGAATCCATTGCTTTCTGAATTTTCTCACGATCTCTATTATTCACTTCATTATCATCCAACATAGCCACCTCTCTTGTTTTCTCTGTATTATCCACGACAAAACTGAGAGCAGAAGGGTGCTCTGAATAATTGATATCAAAGGTATAAAACCTTCCTCCATCGGTTATTACAGAAAGATTAGTTTCCGGGAAGTCAGTTTCCTCAGCCTTTATTTTTATAATATTATCCACATTATCAGCACGTTGAACAGATATAGTCGTATTCCCAAAATCTATATATTTCACACGATAGGGGAAAATAAGGTGCACATACTTATCCCGTGATACAGTAATGGCAAATGGTTCTTTATAAGCATCCTTCAAATCCAGATAAGTATATGGCAAGGAGTCTGAGTAGGAGACCAAATATGGATAATATTTGCCATCCGATGTCACAACAGAAACATTGGTTTCTCCCTCAAAATGTTCTAAATTAGCTTTTAATCTAAGTACATTGGCTGCTTCTTCCGGACGATCCCCTACAACATTATCATTTCCAATATTAAAATACTTAATATCAGAAGGGAATATAATATGCAAAGTTTTCTCGTAGTTAATCAAAAGAGAAGCGGCTTTCATCGCCTCCATTGAGTTCTGTGCTGTTAGTTGAGTGCTCCAAAAGAGACAAAATAGTACCAACAATACTTTATCTAAGATATATTTCATAATTCGTTTTGATAGTTACAGAGTTCTTACGAATATTCCTGGATATGACACTTTTTCCAGCATCCAAAACACTTCCCACTACATCACCGATTATACCGGTACTGCTTATCACACTCCCTGTTGAGACACCACTAATTCCATCACTTGCAGCTTCCTTCGCAATATCGGCTTTTACACTTCCGGGAATGTATATACCGGCTATTGCATCCGACCCAAAAACACTTTTGGAAAAAGGAGCGATAGTTCCTCCTATTTTCACAGACTGAATCTCCACCTGTGCCCGTTCTCCTGACAGATTCACAATACCAAACACTTCCGAGTTTTTAGGTATCCGTGTCCCGTCGTCAGCAACACAATCCTCTAAAAGTCTCATCTTTAATGTAGATCCACTTGTTACCTCCTGATCTCCATGGACAACTGCCCGAATAGCATTATGCGTATTTTGTTTGTTCATATTCACAGAAAAAAAGCGTTTCTTCTTGCCATTTACTTTTTCCGGTATTTGCTGAAGGGTGTCTTTCACTTCAACCGCTTTTACCGTATTCTCCTTCAATGTATCTATTACTACGGGTTCTATATCCGGCACATCTATTTTTTTCAGTTTCTTCTTTTTCTCTTCCTGAAGAGCTTCCTGTTCTGCATTATTCTCTAATATCTGTTGTTGGATCCTGCGAACATCAGCTGATTCCCGTTGGTAATAGCTATCAGTAACCGGTACGTCTTCCAAGTCTGTACTGACAGATGTTACTTTTTCTTCAGTTCCAGATGAAAATACATCCCTTCCCTTTTTATCATTGGATGCCATCATATCTTCGTAACTAAATTCTTTAGGAACATCAGCCCCCAGATCAATCATATCAGAGCTTTCTTTCTTTTCCCCGCTTGTGGCCTTAATTACTCCTAAAATCATCACAATGACCAACAGTGCTATCACGCTAAATATTATAACTTTTGTTTTATTCATCTCTATTCCTCCATCTCTAATGCTTGATACTCCTGCGTATAGTTCTTAAAATAGAATCCGGTGACATTCTCCGGATATTTAACCTTCTGTCTTATAACTTCTCCGGAGGAGGTTATAAGAATCCTTTTCGTATTATAGACATCATAAATAGTTAAGACAGAAGAGAAAGTTACTTTATACGGTTCCTGTTCTCCTTTTACGGAGAGCAGTTCTTTAAACTCACATTTATAAGTTACCCCTCTATCCAAAGCATCCCCATAAGCTTTCTGTTGTACATACATGGCAAAGATTCTTTTTAGATTATCATTGCTGGCCAAGAAAGCCGCTTTAGCCTGATTCTCTTTTATGGAGTTCCGATCAAAAGAATTTGTATAATATGCAGTCATAGCGCAATGATGGGTTAATAGAGAAATAAAGAGACTCTTGTTGTTCTCTACTTTTGTCTTCATATATTCTCCTCCTTTATCAATCACAATAATCTTTCCCATGGCTGTATTTACGACAGAAAATGCCCATACCAGTACTCCCACTATAACCATAGCGGAAAATCCAATAATAAGTTTCATAATCAGACTATTGTTTTTCTTTGCAACAGCCAGATCATCTACCCCCTGTATAATATCTTTTTTATCCATTACAATAGATTATTAAGTTTTGAAGTGACAGTTTTAAACAGATATAATTTAAGTATAAACCGGGTCAGTAAAGTCATCCATATTACAATTCCTCCAGTTACCCATGTAGATGTTATTGTCTCGGCAAATAAATTAGCGAGCATAAAGAATGGCAGCATCAGATAACAAATCATCATATGTTTTACCCAAGTAAAGAAATATTGTTGAGTTTTCTCATTTAACAATAAGATGATGGCAACAGGAGCCACTACCTCCAGCATAAGAAGATACAGATATCTTCCACACAAGAACATAGCATAAAGATATGCCGTTAAATAATACAAGATCGGTGCAATAATGACAGAAAACAGATAGTCTATAACAGCCCCAATCCCATCTAACAATCCAGGGCTTTCAATATATTGATTATTCTTATCATCATATAATTCAAGGAACTGAAGTAACCATCCGACATCATCACCGGTTCCTTTTAGCAAATCATCCTGTAGAGAGCTTAACAACGTCTCTACCAATAATATGATATATGGTAATCCAATAATCAGGCAAATAATAAAAATATACTGAGATATCATTTCAAAAAAATGTTTGGTATCTGGTCTTCCCGTCTCTGTATCGCATGCCTTTTTATAAATCTGGATGATTTTAGTTATTATCAATATTATTGCCAACCCAGATACAAGCCAAGTCAGCCCCTGCATTTGAATGCTTGCCTTTACTGTCTGATAAACCTTATCAACGTTTTCAACCGTAAACTCTTCAAGATGTACTCCACTCAAACCCATAGTTATCTCTTTATCAATTTATACATATCATTGGATATCGAGTTTGTTGTTTCTATACGGTCCAACAACTTGGATAATTCATTTGTATCATCCATTATTTTCATTAAGATCCCCACTCTTTCAGAGTCGTTCATCTTAAAACTGGTAGAAAGAGTTTTCGACAGCAGTTCCGTAAGAACCCGATTCTTTTGAATGATAACACCCACCGATTGCGATATCTGTTTTGTGTTCCGGAGTGCATTTTTTTTGTTTATGTTACTCATTAAACTGGAGCAGTCAGAGACCAAATTTACCTGTGCGGAAATGACATCCTTTGCCAAAATAATACCTCTTAATTGAGAGTTTACACTTTCTACAAATTCAATGCTTTTTTTCAAAAGATTCACCGATTGGATTAATTGAGTAGTCTGTCTGGCCTGTTCTACCCCCTGTTTACTAATTTCCATCGTTTGTTTACCAGCTTCGGCCAATTGCTTCGATTGTACTGCCAATCCAGCAGGATCTGATACAGTCCACTGTGCTTTCAGGTTTACACATCCGACAACTAAGAGTAAAAAAATAAAAATCTGTTTCATTGCTTATTCTTTTTTATTGTTATATAATCAGTAATAGCTTTTTCCATATCACCTCCATTCTCCCGATAAAGGGTATGTATTCCAACATAATCCTCACCTTCAGTTTGAAAGGCATAATATTTTTCTTTAGAAGTTTCCAAGCGCACAGCCAGAGCATATCTTTCTCCGAACCGTATCCAACATTCCGAATACGGTCGTTTTGAGACAAAATCATTCCTAATGGACTTCATTTGATTGATATGGGCCTCATTCTTTATTTTGAACTTGGCTATTATCTCATCATAAATAACTTCTGTCGTAGGCAAGACAAATAAAAGCTGCGTATTAGCGATAATGCCATCTGTAAATTCATTGTTAGGTAACTGCGCTGGTGTTTGTACAATAGTCATGACTGCCCCGTTTTCCTTCCTGAATTTTTGATAGCAAAATGCCACCACAGAATGTATATCTGCATCCATCTGCTTATCTTTCATTTGCGCAGTCTCAGCATATTCATCGAAAATAAGTATTCCCTTTTTTGAACGGTCAGCAAGTATTTTATGCTTAATCACATCAAAAAGGATCGTCATGACTAAAGATGTGAGAAAAGGATTACTCTTAATCTGTGTCAATTCAAATACGATAAATGATTTCTCACTCAGCCCTCTTAATGTGTCCCCCGCTTTACATACATTTTCATATCTTCCACCAGGTATGAACTCCGAACAGATATGCAGGAATGATTTTATTTCGAAATAATCTTTATCTATATTATATCGTTCACATATATCATCAAAATGATCTTTCACATAAGTATAGAAACCAGGAAAAGAGTGCGGTGCCTCACAATCTTGATAATAAGCCAAGATAAGTTTAGAAAGTGATACGGTTTGGTTAGTATCCTCAACAATATTTCTCACTCTCCAGAACTTCAATACAATCCCAATAAGAGTTTCCAATTTTTCATCATTGAGCTCTTCTCCTTCCAAATCAAAAGGATTTATGCCCAATGGTGTTTTTCCATCATAATCAATATGGAGTGACTTTTCCGGATACAAGTAACATAATTGCTCAAAACTTTTTCCAAACTCACATACTATAGTAGTCACATTTTGTTCTATGTATTGCTGGCATATACTCAAAGTCAGAAAAGATTTACCTCCTCCAGTATTTGCAAAAACAATCCCATTACGTGCCGGTATCCTTTTCTTCTCAGCATCCCAAATATCTTTTTTCAATGGTACCTGAAATATTCGATCATTGAAGAATATTCCATCTTTATCATCACTAAAGGTCGTATAGCAAATTCCCAAGGACAAAGCCACATCCAAATCAGTTAAAAAGAAGTAACCTGGATCCAACTTATTCTCTCTTCCGATTATATTGCCTACAAACAAGTTATATATACCTTCATAAGAAGGTATATAACATTTATAATCAGCTATATCCAGGATTGATTTTATTTTCTTTTCTGCATCCCGCAAGTTTTCCTCTTTTTCATCCCATATCATCACATTAAAATGAGCCCGGCAGAGAACTGAGCCATTCTCAACTATCTCCTTCTCCATTTCTACCAATTTCTTATGATGTTGCTCTATCTTAGTTCCCCAACGTTGATTTTGCCCATATATAAGTACCTTATTGTTCAAATCGTTTCGTAACTTTTCCGATCCTTCAAACCAAATCACCTGATTATAAACATGATTACAGTTCAGGTGTACTCCCAAACGTTCAAAGTTGGACATATACAGTTTAGATGCAGCCATTGGCAAAGTTGTATCTTCCACATAATTGGCGACACTATCCGGTAGAAATTCTTCGTCACACACAGCAAAAAACTTATACTTATTTTCCCCTATCGTCATCTTCTCGGCAAAATGGATATCCCGTAATCCATTATCCTCCATGAATCCATTGCTGAAGCGATATATATACTCTTTTATATCACTAACAGATAACTGTTTAACTGCCATATTGGAAATATTCTTCAAAATATTAACGGCAGTTTCCACGCTTTCAAGAAACGAAGTTATCTTTTGTCTTGTCTTATGGGAAATATGTTCATTGTATGCCAAAGGATTCTCTACATATTTCTTCTCCAGCTCCTCCATATTTCCAATAGAGAAAGCCAGAATACATTGATGCCGCAAAAACTCTCTTCCTCTAAAATACTGATCCTGTGCTTTCCCTAAAAAGGATATAGGTTCTTCTTTAGGCACATAACTTTCTTTCAGGAATACATCTTGTTTATGCACAAATGTTCCATCCGGGAGGTTCTTGAAAGCCTGGTAAAACAAGGAATGCCTGACCTCCATATCAGAGAAATAGAGTGAGTACGCTTCAGGGAGTTTTAAAGAATATGCTACAGTCATTACCCCTGTTTTGGAGATAATAACTCCATTATCTCCCCCAATGAATCCAAGGATAGAATATGCCTGCCGTGATGTAATTTCCATACTTACAAATATTTTAAGGTATCTCTATTAGTTATCGTTGTTTTTTGCGAGTTGAATTTGCGTCGAGGTGTCTTTGATTTTTTACATAGAATTTTCCATAAAAAGTAATATCCCATTAAGGATATCATCAATACCCCAACAAACTCTATTTTATTAGACTCTATCATTGCAAATCCTAACAAAGTCAGCAGGAGGAGTAGTCCCCCTGCTATTAATAAAAGGAGATAAAAGTTCTGAGCAGTTACTCCAAATATCAATAGAGGGGTATCTAATCCTTTCCTTATCGGAAATTTAGCCATAAGCCATTAAACACTAAGTTTAAGTTTTTGAACGGCTGCTACAGCTACTCCCAGAACAACCAGAATAAGGAGGGCATACAATATGGAATATATCACATTCTGTATTCCTTCCTTTTTACGGCCTGTTCCGCTTGTATCATTGATATTATCCCAATTTTTGACTAATCCATTTGCCAATCCAAGCAAAACAGTAGCCCCAATAATAGTTACTCCCCAATCAGAAAGTACTTCGTTTATTGTGCTTCTGGCTTCACCGGCCAAGAATACAATCATCATTATATTATTCATTGTATTTACGTTTAAATTATTATAAGATCAGAATAGTACCCACCAGGAAGTAAACCAAGTTCTTTCCAGGTCACGCCATCAGTAGATATAAGACACCCGGAAGTACTTTTATTGCCTGATTCCCTTTTAGCTCCAACAGCGATAAATACACCATTGTATGCAATT
>NZ_SZUU01000015.1 GCF_019583405.1 Bacteroides fragilis
TTCCGAACAGAGAAGTTAAGCCTGATCACGCCGATGGTACTGCGTAACAGTGGGAGAGTAGGTAGTCGCCGTTTTTTTCAGAGAGTTCATCCCCTTGGGTCAGAAGACACGAGGGGATGACTTGTTTTTGGGTATAAGCTAAGAGGGACATGCGCTTGGAGAAGCGGGGATCACTTATTTGCATTATACCTTTTTTACTTTGATTAATCTTTTATATAAAAGAAAGAATCTTTTAGTTAAAACAAAAATCGGTCGTGAGTGTTTTAATTATAGAGTTCGATTTTTTGCAATTAAAAGATGTGAAATATGGTAACACTATATAATAAGTTACTATTTTTGCCACGAAAATCGAAAAGAGAGTTTATATCCATAAAAGTACAGCGATGAAAACTTCTGTAAAGTTCATATTAATGTTTGCTCTGCTGATGCTATCTTTTAGCATAAGTGGAAATGCATTGAATATTATGGAATGCTCACATAACCCGGTTACTTCTTGCCAGGTTTCATCCTCTTCTTTGGATGCTAACTATTCTTATCGATGTAGTAGCGATTTTGCCGGTTTTGATAAATCGCAATCTCTGTCTGTCTCCGATGTTGAATTAGGTTTCAAACCTGTTTCTGAAACATATTCTTATACTAATAATCTCCGTCTTCGTCGAATTCTTGAAGATTCCAACCTATTTAATGATACGATGCGTAAATTGTGTCTGTTGAGAGAGAATTTGTTGGTATTAGACCAAAGTAAATCTTATTATTCGGATAAGGATCCACATTATGTGTCCATAAGCTGTCAATACTACATCTTTGCTTTAAGACGTATCCTTATTTAATTCCCAATCTTATATACTCGCTGTGTTTGACAATGCAGCCTCATTTTTAGCATGAGGCTGTAGGGGGCGGACTGCGGTGTGTCTAATCGTATTTACTTTAATTCTTAATAACAAATTCTTTAACAAAAAAAACTTTATTATGGAAACTACTCAAAAAAAGTCGACTAAGATTGTAGGTATCAAGAATGCCGGATTGGTTATTATCTGCTGTTTCATTATAGCAGTGTGTATCTATCATTTCATTTTGGGAAATCCCACGAACTTTATGAACAACGATCCTAACAATCACCCACTTCCGGGAAACTTTATGGGGACTATTTACAAAGGTGGAGTGATTGTGCCTGTTATTCAAACTTTATTGCTGACTGTATTGGCATTGAGCATTGAACGTTATTTTGCTCTTCGCTCTGCTTTCGGTAGAGGTTCTTTGGTTAAATTCGTTTCTAACATCAAGGATGCCCTATCGGCAGGAGATCTTCGTAAGGCGCAGGCAGTTTGTGATAAACAGCGTGGTTCCGTAGCAAACGTTGTTACTTCTACATTGCGGAAGTACGAAGAAATGGAAAATGATTCTTCTCTTTCGAAAGATCAGAAACTGCTTGCTATCCAAAAAGAACTGGAGGAAGCTACTGCGCTTGAACTTCCGATGATGGAACAGAATCTTCCGATTATCGGTACGATCACCACATTGGGTACTTTGATGGGATTGCTTGGTACGGTTATTGGTATGATCCGTTCGTTTGCCGCTCTGGCTGCCGGTGGTTCTGCCGACTCAATGGCTCTTTCACAAGGTATCTCTGAAGCTTTGATTAATACAGCTTTCGGTATCCTTACCGGTGCGTTGGCAGTTATCTCTTATAACTACTATACAAACAAAATTGATAAGTTGACTTACAGCCTTGACGAGGTAGGCTTCTCTATTGTGCAGACTTTTGCAACTACTCATAAATAATCTGGAATCCACTAAATTCTGACAATAATGGGCAGAGCGAAAATTAAAAAGAAAAGTACGTTCATCGACATGACGGCGATGAGTGACGTTACGGTACTGTTGCTTACCTTCTTTATGTTAACTTCTACATTTGTGAAGAAAGAGCCGGTACAAGTGACTACACCCGCCTCAGTTTCGGAAATTAAGATTCCGGAAAAGAATATCCTCCAGATATTGGTCGATCCGAACGGAAAGATATTTATGAGTATGGACAAGCAGTCCGACTTGAAAGCGGTATTGGAGAGCATGGGACAGGAATATGGCGTCACATTCACTCCGGAACAGGAAAAGAAATTCATGTTGGCCTCTACTTTCGGAGTGCCGATGAAAAACATGAAAACCTATCTCGACCTGCCGACCGACAAACAGGACGCAGTACTGAAGAACGAAGGTATTCCTTGTGATAGTCTTGATAACCAATTCAAATCATGGGTGCGTAATGCACGCGCTGCGAATTCTGATTTGCGTATTGCAATCAAGGCTGATGCGGATACTCCTTATTCTGTGATTAAAAATGTTATGAATTCACTTCAGGACCTCAGGGAGAATCGGTATAACCTGATTACTTCTCTGAAAACGACTTCTGAAAACTAAAAACGAACAACTATGAGTGCTGAAGTACAAGAAAGCGGTAAAAAGAAGGGGAATAGCAAACAGAAGAAGATGACGGTTCGCGTAGATTTTACGCCTATGGTGGACATGAATATGTTGTTGATCACTTTCTTTATGCTTTGTACCTCGTTGAGCAAACCTCAGACGATGGAGATAAGCATGCCGAGCAATGATAAAAACATCACCGAAGAACAGCAAAGCAAGGTGAAAGCTTCACAGGCAATCACGCTCTTGTTGGGACCCGATGACAAACTATATTATTATGAAGGAGAACCTAACTACAAGGATTATACTTCTTTGAAAGAGACGTCGTATAAACCGGATGGATTACGGGCAATACTTCTGAAGAAGAATGCTGCTGCTGTCAGACAGGTAAATGATCTGAAACAGAAGAAGCTGGAACTTAAGATATCAGACGATGAATTTACGAAGCAACTTTCCGAAATAAAGAGTGGAAAGGATACGCCTACAGTCATCATCAAGGCGATGGATAATGCATCGTATGCAAATCTGATTGACGCTCTCGATGAAATGCAGATATGTAATATTGGTAAGTATGTGATAACGGACATTGCCGAGGCTGACGAATTTCTGGTGAAGAATTTTGAAAGCAAGGGTGAGCTTTCACAGAATATTGCCGAATAAAATGTAACACCAAAAAATAGAAAATTAAAATGGCAAAAATAGATTTAACTTCTTTTGAATGGTGTGAGCTGATTTTTAAAGGCAAAAATAAAGCTTATGGTGCGTATAAAATGCGTGCTGATTCACCCAAACGTCACAATGTGGCAATGGTTATTGTGTTGATAATCGCCTTAGTGGGCTTTAGTCTTCCGACCTTAATCAAGATGGCTACTCCGAAGCAAAAAGAGGTAATGACGGAAGTTACCACCTTGTCGCAATTGGAGGAGCCTGAAATAAAGCAGGAAGAGATGAAAAGAGTGGAGCCGGTGGCACCACCACCGCCTGCTTTGAAAAGCTCTATCAAGTTTACCGCTCCGGTTATCAAAAAAGACGAAGAGGTGCATGAGGATGACGAGATCAAAAGTCAGGAAGAACTCACACAAACCAAAGTCGCTATATCCATTGCCGACGTGAAGGGTAATGATGAAGCAAACGGTAAGGATATTGCCGATTTGAAACAAGTGGTTACTCAGGCAGAGCCGGCCGAAGAAAAAGTTTTCGATATGGTAGAACAGATGCCTACATTCCCCGGTGGGACTACAGAATTGATGAAGTACATCGGAGAGCATCTGAAATACCCTCCCATTGCGGCTGAAAACGGTACACAAGGAAAGGTGATCTGCCGTTTTGTGGTTGGCAAGGATGGACAAGTGCGGGATGTAACAATCGCGCGTTCACTGGACCCATATTGTGACAAGGAAGCCATCCGTGTTATCAAATCAATGCCTAAATGGATTCCGGGAAAACAGAACGGTAAGGCCGTGGCAGTAAATTTCACAGTTCCTATTGTCTTTAAACTACAGTAATTATGACTAAGAAACAATTCTGGCTAATCAGTGCCTGGTCTTTGATTGTATTATCTGCTTGTAATTCAAAACCCAAGGACGGACTGACGGATACTTATACGTCGGGAGTAATAGCTATTACCGCTGACGAAAGTTTTCAACCCATTGTTCAAGAGGAAATCGACGTATTCGAGGGATTGTTTCCTTTGGCTGGAATTGTTCCCCGTTATACTACTGAGGTAGACGCTATCAATCAGCTTCTGAAGGACAGTGTACGTTTGGCTATCACCACGCGTACACTGACTTTGGAGGAGATGAACTCTTTTCATAGCCGGAAATTCTTCCCTCGGGAAATAAAGCTGGCTACTGACGGATTAGCCCTGATTGTCAACAGGCAAAATACAGATACCCTGATTTCAGTGCGTGATATCCGGCGTATTCTGACAGGAAGGGTACATGCATGGAAAGAGCTTTATCCTACCTCAAAGCTGGGTGATATCCAACTCGTATTTGATAATAAGAACTCAAGCACGGTACGTTTTGCAGTTGACTCCATCTGCAAAGGAGCTCCTTTATCCGATAAAGATGTAAAGGCTCTGAGGACAAATCAGCAAGTGATTGATTACGTAGCACGTACACCCGATGCTATTGGAGTGATTGGCGTCAATTGGCTTGGAAACCGGAGTGATACCACAAACTTGTCTTTCCGTGATGAGATTAGAGTGATGTCAGTAAGTGCAGACGATATAGCTACTCCGCAGAACAGTTACAAGCCCTATCAAGCTTATCTGTATTACGGAAACTATCCGTTAGCACGCCCTATTTATGTATTACTGAACGATCCCCGTAATGCACTGCCCTGGGGATTCGCTTCTTTTCTC
Source organism: Bacteroides fragilis (assembly GCF_019583405.1). Classification (GTDB taxonomy): domain Bacteria; phylum Bacteroidota; class Bacteroidia; order Bacteroidales; family Bacteroidaceae; genus Bacteroides; species Bacteroides fragilis_B. Next base: position 4,784 of record NZ_SZUU01000015.1, read on the forward strand.
ACTTCTGATAGAGGGCAGCGGATTATATTAAAGTCCGGACTCGTTCCGGCTACCCAGCCGGTTCGTATTGTGGACGTGAAAGACGAATAATAACTAAAATTGAATTACAATGAAACGATTTCAACTGTTTTTAGTAGGAGCATTTGTAGCAGCCGGTCCGCTTTTTGCGCAATCGGCGGATGCTGATTGGCACAGCGAGGTTGCCAAAGTAAAAGAATTGATTCAGACCAACCCGGCGCAGGCTTCCGAAGAAGCCACGCAGTTGCTGAAAGGGAAAAATAAAAAAAATACCGATCTCCTGACTGCTATTGGCCAGGCATATCTGGAAGCTGGTAAAATTAGTGAAGCGGAAACTTATGCCGCTCTTGGACAAAAGGCTGACAGCAAATCGGCTGCGGTATCGGTGCTGCAAGGCGATATAGCCGTAGCTAAGAAAGATGCCGGAAAAGCTTGTCAGCTTTACGAACAGGCTATCTATTTCGATCCTAATTATAAAGAGGCCTATTTGAAATTCGCTGATGTGTATAAGGCTGCCAGTCCACAACTTGCCATAGAGAAACTGGAACAGCTGAAGGGCATTGATCCTTCGAGTGTTGCTGCCGACAAGAAACTGGCTGAAATTTATTATTTGAATAATAAGTTTGATAAAGCGGCTGAAGCTTATGCCCGATTCATTAATACTCCGGAAGCAACGGAAGATGATTTGACGAAGTACTCTTTTGCACTCTTTTTGAACCATGATTTTGAGAAGTCGCTACAGATAGCTCTGATGGGATTGCAGAAGAATCCGCGTGATGCCGCGTTCAACCGTTTGGCTATGTATAACTATACCGACTTGAAACGCTATGATGAAGCTATGAAAGCAGCAGATGCTTTCTTTAAAGAGTCTGATAAGGCCGATTTTTCTTATCTTGACTATATGTATTTCGGTCATTTGCTTAATGCTGTGAAAAAGTATGATCAAGCGGTGGATGCTTATATGCAGGCAATCACACTCGATCCGAGTAAAACAGATTTGTGGCGTGAAGTCTCTTCTTCTTATGAATTGAACAATGAATTTACAAAGGCGATAGAAGCCTATAAAAAATATAGCGAATCGTTGAGTGCCAATAAACGTACCCCTGACGTACAGTTCCAGATTGGAAAGCTTTATTACGAAAAGGGTACGCAATCGGATACATTGACGGTTCCTTTAGATGAGCGGAGGGCTGCTCTTCTCTCTGCCGATTCTATTTTTACTGAAATTGCTACAGTGGCTCCGGATAGTTATTTGGGTAACTTCTGGAGGGCACGCACCAATTCTGCGTTAGACCCGGAAACCACTCAGGGATTGGCTAAACCTTATTATGAAGAGGTAGCCACATTCCTGGTTGACAAAAACGATCCGAGATATAACTCTGCACTGATTGAGTGTTACAGTTATCTGGGATATTATTATCTGGTGGCTAACAAACTTCCTGAATCTAAGGAGTATTGGAATAAAATTCTGGCTATAGACCCCGCTAATGCTACTGCTAAACGTGCATTGGATGGCATCAAATAGTAATAATTTTAGTTGTTTGTCGTGTGGGAGGAGTGGAGAGTGATTCTTAGCTCCTCCTTTTTTATAGTGCTTTCCGCTACCTTTGCTTAATTATAAGTCTGCTTGTTTTTCACCTTATTATATTTAGTGAGACATATGCTTCTCAGTTTTTGCGTTGATCTTATTCTCTTCTTTGTATATATAAAATGTGTTTCTTTATAGTGTTGATTATAAGAATTGTATAAGAAAGTTTGAAAAATATTGCTGAATTTGTTGTAGTATCCATATATTTGTCTACTTTTGCAGTGTACTATTATACTAATACACATAAACTCATAAATAAATGAAGATGATTACAGCAGAAAATCTTTCTTTTTTCTATCGTAAATCGAAGCGTGCCGTATTGCATGACTTCTCTCTATCACTTGAGAAGGGTAGAGTTTACGGATTGCTCGGCAAAAATGGTGCAGGTAAATCTACACTACTCTATCTCATGAGTGGCCTACTCACACCCAAAAGTGGCCGTGTGCTTTATCACGGTACTGATGTGCGCCGTCGCCTGCCGGTTACATTGCAGGATATGTTCCTGGTTCCTGAAGAGTTTGACCTTCCCCCTGTTTCGCTAATTAGCTATGTAGAGTTAAACAGTCCGTTTTACCCTCGTTTCAGTAAAGAGGATATGGTGAAATATCTACACTATTTTGAGATGGATATCAATATTGATCTGGGGGCGCTTTCTATGGGGCAGAAGAAGAAAGTGTTCATGAGCTTTGCGCTTGCTACAAATACGTCTTTACTATTGATGGATGAGCCGACCAATGGACTGGACATTCCGGGTAAGAGCCAGTTCCGGAAGTTTATAGCTTCGGGTATGACAGATGATAAAACGATCTTGATTTCTACACATCAGGTGCGTGACATTGATAAGGTGTTGGACCATGTGCTGATTATGGACAATAGCCGGGTGCTATTGAACGAATCTGTAATGGGCATTTGTGATAAACTGCTTTTTACTGAGAGTGACGACCGGACATTGCTTCAATCTTCTTTATATTCCGCTCCGTCTATTCAAGGTAATTTCTTGCTTCTGCCTAATGAATCGGGCGAGGATTCGGAGATCAATCTTGAATTACTTTTTAACGCTACCTTGGCAGTTCCCGAAAGGATATCTGCATTGTTTCACACTAAACAACCAGAATTATGATAAGAGATACTTTTTTCAGTCAAACACGTTTTATGAATCTCTGCCGTAAAGAGATGATCGAGAACTGGAAGTCAAACCTGCTCCGTGTCGCGTTGATGTATGGTGCCATGGCGGTGATAATGATATGGAATGGATATTTGAGTTATCGGGCCAGTCAGGATAGCGATATAACCTGGAGTTTTAATCTGATGATTTTTATATGGGGGCTTTGGGTGTTTGGTTGCCTGAGTGCTTCGTTCACGATGGAAAGGATGAAATCGAAAACAGGGCGGCTCTCTGTACTTATGACTCCTGCCACTTCGTTTGAAAAATTCTTTTCCCGCTGGCTGGTATTTACGGTTGTTTTCTTAATCGTTTTTCTGATTACCTATAAACTGGCGGATTATACAAAGGTGTTGGTGTATTTGTTAGCTTATCCGGAGAATGATGCGATTGCGGTTACTCCGCTGTCTCATTTGTTTGGTGATAATACAGGTTATTATACGGTGTTCAGGCATACCTATACGTTTGTATTGATGATAGCAGGCTATTTTTTCTTTCAGTCTTGTTTTGTATTAGGAAGTACTGTCTGGCCTAAGAATTCTTTTGTTAAAACATTTTCTGCAGGAATGATTATTTTTATTGCCTATGTGTTAATTGTTGGCGGATTTGCTAAATTGATATGGTCGGATCACATAAACTTCAATCCGGACATTAGTGAGGAAGCAGCTTTTGGTTGTCTTTCAGCAATAGCAACACTCTTTACACTGGTCAATTGGACACTTTCGTATTTCCGTTTCAAGGAATCTGAGATTATTAATCGAATGTAACAAACTCTTACGTTTATGAATTTTAAAGAGAGTAAAGCCATTTATCTGCAAATAGCAGATCGAATCTGTGATGAGATACTTCTCGGGCAGTATCAGGAGGAGGAACGTATTCCTTCCGTAAGGGAGTATGCAGCTATAGTAGAGGTAAATGCCAATACGGCCATGCGCTCGTTCGACTATCTTCAGTCGCAGAATATCATTTACAATAAACGAGGTATCGGTTATTTTGTTTCTGCCGGTGCCAAAGATCTGATTCTTTCACTTCGCCGGGAGACCTTCTTGAAGGATGAACTTGAGCACGTATTTCGCCAACTCTACACACTGGGAGTTTCGGATGAAGAGCTGCTGGTTATGTATCGTAACTTTATGATGAAACAAAAATAAAAAAATAGAATCTTATGAAACGTACTACATATATATTTATTGGCATACTTGCTTCGGTACTCGTGATACTAATGGCAGGTGTCGTTTATATTTCTTTCCAAAAGTCTGATAGAGACTCATACATACTTACTTTTTCGGATAAGTTGCTTCAAACAGAGTTTTCCGGTGTTCGTGCCGTAAAAGTTTATGCAAGTGATACACGTCATGCGTGGCTGGAACAGGCTTGCGTGAATGTAGTGCCATCTACTGATGGGAAAACAAGATTATTTAGTCCGGAATCTGAATATCTGAAAATCAGTCAGGATGCGGATACTTTGGTGATTTGCCTGGATTTGACTAATTATGATCTTCCTGAACAGAAAAAGAAATATCTTATTCCGGGGTTACAGGCTAAAGGATTACAGCTTACTATAGAAGCGGATGCTAATCTGGCTTTTCTGACCAATACCATTCGTGGCTTGCGTACGAATATGAACGGGATAAAAACAGACTCTTTGGCTACGTATATCCAAAGTGGGGAAGTACGTTTAGATTCTTGTGAGATTCGCGCTCTCTATGTTGATGGTGATGGCGTGACATTTAATGCTCATCAATCGATAATTCCCTATCTTTATTTGGATCTGGATGGCGTCAGAAACTGGGGTGTCCATGAATGTACAATTGGTACTGAACACTTGACAGGTAGTGAGACTTATCATCGTAATGAGCTCCAGAAAGGGGAATGCAAGAAGATGATTTGGACTCCTAAGAAGGAGGATGCCGTGCTGCATGTGACGATGAAGGAAAAAGGGTGTTTAGTACTTCAAGACGAATAAAAAAGGCATTGCTTCTCGGGCTTTGAGCGGTTTGAGTGGATAGATTGTATATCAGGAAGAAAAGGATGTAGCAAAAGAACTGTTTAGTTTATTGTTGCATCTTTTCTTGTTATCAGAAGTGGAAAGCTATACTTTCTGTTACATACTTACCATTTATGCAGTAAACTATTATGGGGCTAAGTGCGATAGTAATGGCGTGTTTTTGGGGTGGTAAGGCATTGGAGTATTTTGTAGTTTTGGAGAGATTTAATGAAACGAATGAAATGATCTTGTCCGATAGATAGGAAGAATGCTTATATTTGCAATATTTGTTTTTGTTAATCTAAAAAAGATCCTATATGACACGATATAGAAACTTATTGTCATTATTCTTTTGTAGTATGTGTGTTTCTGTCGCAGGTCAGCCATGTGCAGTAAAAAGCCTTGTGCCCGATACTCCATCTAAAGCCCCGGATTACTTTTGTACGTGGAATTTGCAAGGCTATGTGGTCAGCTATAAAAGTACTGAACTAACCAGAGTCGCCATGACTGAAGACTATTTATTTGGAGATGGACCCTATCAGAATTGGGTAGATTGTTATCCTGTTATCCGGAAAGATCTTTATTTTGTAATGGACGATTCATGGGATATACCGAAAGGCGTTAATGATTCACCAAATCCTTATTTAGGAACTGTAGAACTTAGTCCGGATCGCTTCCCGTCTTTTTGTGGGGATGACGTGGAACGTTTAAGGCAGCTATCCTTGAAAATCAAAGGCAAAGGCTGGAAAGGTGTTGGTGGATGGATTTGTGCCCAGAAGGCAGAAAAGTCTGCCGATATTCCTGAGGAAGAATATTGGAAACGGCGGATAAAGGTAGCTAATGAAGCAGGTTTTGATTATTGGAAAGTGGATTGGGGGAAAGAGGATAGGAATGGAGAATGGAGAAAAAGATTAACTTCTATGGGCAAACGGTATGCTCCTCGTTTATATATAGAACATGCTTTGCGAAATGAGTTTATTGAATTCAGTGATGTCTTTCGGACGTATGATGTAGAAAACATTACGGCGCAGCCGATTACTATTCAGCGTATTTGTGATCTATTACCTTATAAGACCGTTAATGGGGCAAAAGGAATTATCAACTGTGAAGATGAACCTTATATTGCAGTGGGGCTGGGTTGTGCTATTGGTGTGATGCGTCATTCGTTTGCAGGAACTTTGCCGGATGGGACACAGGATTTTGTATTTCCACCGACCGGGCGTGATATAAAGCGACGTTTGGATGAAGTAGTACGTGGAGTCAGATGGCATCGGATAGCAGTACCTTTCTCAGTAGGAAATACAGCTTATGCTATTGATAGCGTCAAGCTTACTGATCATTGGACGCTATGGGAGAACGAAACCTGGAATAAAGGACGTAAGGTTGGTACGGACGTGATAGCTGAAGCACCGGCACGGGTCGCCCGGGGAATGGGGTTGCCGGAAGTTTCCGGGGCTCCTCTGGAAGTTCGTCCATTTGTGCTGGTGTCCCGTTATCCCAATGGTGCTGTAGCTGTTGTTACAATAGGGCGTAATTTGGGGCATGAATATGTAACAGAAGAAGTTGCAGTGACCGTATCTGTTGATCGTTGGGATGTGCCTGTCGGTTTACTGGGGTATTTCAAAGAGGTGACGATGGTATTTCCTTCCTCAATAGAAAAGGAGAATCGTACGGTATATGCACAGGATTTGGCAGGAGAAACTCCGGTGGATATTACTTCCAAAATTGTAATTAAGGGGAATCGTTTGACAATACCGGGGGATGTAATCCGACAAATAGGACTCATGAATGCTTCTGAGGGAGATTGTTCTGATCCGGGGATGGTACTAAGAATAATGTAGCTATTGGTAACTGTCTTAAAGTTGGTACTTAATGATAAAACGGCAACCCCTAAAAATTTAGGTATGAATCCATGATCCTCCATGATCTCTTCGGTTCTGATATAAAATCAAGAAAGGCTGATAATTTATTAATTATCAGCCTTTCTCTTCTATTTAGTTGCGGAGGCCTGACTCGAACAGACGACCTTTGGGTTATGAGCCCAACGAGCTACCAACTGCTCCACTCCGCGATGTTTCTGTTTTGTGAGTGCAAAGGTACGGCTTTTATTTGAACTACCAAATATTTCGGCATTTATTTTTTTATAAAAGAGCTTCTTTTACACTATATGCTTGAGGATCAGTGCTGAGATATATTGATTTTTTTTCATCTGCTTTCAGGTACAATTGTTAATAATTTATTTATTTTCTTGTGTGGACGAAAGAAAAGAATTACTTTTGCACAAATAATTCAGCAATGTGCAATTAACCTATGACCGTATCAAAAACAAAAGCCAAGTTAGTAGACGTTGCCCGTCAGCTTTTCGCCAAGATGGGAGTGGAGAATACTACAATGAATGATATCGCTCTTGCTTCTAAAAAGGGTAGGCGTACGCTCTATACCTATTTTAAAAGTAAGGATGAAATTTATTTGGCTGTTGTAGAGTCTGAACTGGATATTCTGTCGGATATGATGAAGCGTGTGGCAGATAAAGATATCTCTCCTGATAAAAAAATTATAGAGATGATCTATACGCGACTGGATGCAGTGAAAGAGGTGGTTTATCGCAACGGAACACTCCGTGCCAATTTCTTCAGAGATATCTGGCGGGTAGAGAAGGTTCGCAAAAGGTTTGATGCAAAAGAAATGCAACTTTTCAAAAGTGTGCTGAAGGAAGGACAAGACAAAGGGGTGTTCCATATAGACGATGTGGAAATGACCGCTGCGTTGGTACATTACTGCGTAAAAGGCATCGAGGTGCCATATATTCGAGGACATATCGGGGCGAACCTGGATATGGAAACCCGAAAAAGATATGTTGCCAACATCGTGTTTGGTGCACTACATAGAACAAAAATTAATCAATAATTTAAATTTAGTATGGGATTATTAGATGGAAAAACAGCCATTGTGACCGGTGCGGCTCGTGGTATTGGTAAAGCTATTGCTTTGAAGTTCGCTTCTGAAGGAGCAAATATCGCATTTACAGATCTTGTTATCGACGAAAATGCACAGAACACAGCGAGAGAAATCGAAGCAATGGGTGTAAAAGCTAAAGGATATGCTTCGAATGCTGCCAATTTTGAAGATACTGCGAAGGTGGTAGAAGAGATTCATAAAGATTTTGGACGTATTGATATTCTGGTTAACAATGCAGGCATTACTCGTGACGGATTGATGATGCGTATGAGTGAACAGCAGTGGGATATGGTTATCAATGTAAATCTGAAATCCGCTTTCAACTTTGTTCATGCTTGTACACCGATTATGATGCGCCAGAAAGCAGGAAGTATTATTAATATGGCTTCGGTAGTAGGAGTTCATGGCAATGCGGGACAGTCTAACTATTCAGCTTCAAAAGCCGGTATGATTGGTTTGGCTAAATCTATCGCACAGGAGCTTGGCTCTCGTGGTATTCGTGCCAATGCCATTGCTCCCGGATTTATAATCACTGATATGACAGCCGGTCTTTCGGAAGAAGTGAAAACTGAATGGGCTAAAAAAATTCCATTGCGCCGTGGCGGTACTCCTGAAGATGTGGCCAATGTGGCTACTTTCCTTGCTTCTGATATGTCTTCTTATGTATCAGGACAGGTGATTCAGGTTGATGGTGGTATGAATATGTAATATTCGGTATGACCGTCATATACGAAGACAATCATATTATAGTAGTTAACAAGACCGCTTCCGAAATCGTTCAGGGAGACAAAACGGGTGATACTCCTCTTTCAGAAACAGTTAAGAAATATCTGAAAGATAAATATCAGAAGCCTGGAAATGTCTTTATCGGTGTAACCCATCGTCTGGACCGCCCCGTGAGCGGTCTTGTTATTTTTGCGAAAACCAGTAAGGCTCTTTCCCGCTTGAATGCGATGTTTAAGAACAGTGAAGTGAAAAAGACCTATTGGGCCATCGTAAAGAATTGTCCGAAGCAACCCGAAGGAGAATTGGTTCACTATCTGGTGCGTAACGAGAAGCAGAATAAAAGCTACGCTTATGATAAGGAGGTTCCCAACAGTAAAAAGGCGATCCTGAACTATAAACTTATCGGACATTCGGATCATTACTTTCTACTTGAAGTTGATCTGAAGACCGGACGTCATCATCAGATTCGTTGCCAGTTGGCAAAGATGGGATGTCCCATCAAAGGTGATTTGAAATATGGTTCTGCACGCTCCAATCCAGATGGAAGTATTTGTTTGCATGCCCGGCATGTGCGTTTTGTTCATCCGGTGTCTAAAGAATTGATTGAACTCGATGCGCCTGTACCGGATAGTAACTTGTGGCATGGATTTCAATAAAAAAGAGTGATAGTTTCACTTAAATGAATCGGGGTACGCCTTTAATTACTTGTTCTCCCGTATAAACGCAAAAAAGCCATTCCTTGAATAGACGAAGTAGGAATGGCTTTTTTGTTGTAGTGTGCTTACTATTATTCGGCAAACTGTGCAAATGCTTCTGGAACTGCGACCGTTGTAGTCGTTGTATCGGCTACTTCTTTCTTAGGCTCAGTTTTTGCAGTGTCTTTGACCTCCTTTTTAGGGTCTTTTTTCACCGGGTCCTGTGCCATTGTAAAGAACGATCCACAAGCAAACATAAACATAGCTACTACTAAAACTAACTTTTTCATAATTATTTTCTTATTAAAGTTCTGATTGTCTGTTTTTAATTTCATGTTAAGGTCTAGGTTAAAAACCATCACAAACAAACATAAACATTGCTACTACTATAAAACTAACTCTTTAGTTTTATCTTTCATTTGGTTAAACACTTGTATTAAGTATTTTCCAAATCTTGTGCCAGAAAGAATATTTGTGGGCTAATCTGTTGATTTGTAGGTGGCTAAAAAATGAATGGAAATGAAATATAGTGTGGAATGTTGTGGAAAGTGTGGAAAAGGGTGTGGAGATATTCCACACCTTGGTGTTCTTTAGAGGTCGATTCCGTATAGTTTCAGTTTATTGTATAATGTTTTGCGGTCAATATCGAGCAGTTGTGCAGCGCGGCTCTTGTTGTTCCCTGTTTGTCGGAGTGCTTCCAATATATGTTCCTTTTCAGCATCTTCATCCCGTAATGTCATTTTGGGAGTTGGTAGTTGCGCCTCCAGAATTTCACTACCCAGTTCTGCAAGACCTATGAAGCTGCCTTGAGCAAGCAATGTGGCGCGTTTGATAATGTTTTTCATCTGCCTTAGGTTACCGGGCCAGTGGTATTCGAGTAATGCTTTTGAAGCATTGGCATCGAAACCAATCAACTGTTTGTCGAGCTCTTTATTAGCTTGATCAAGAAAGAAGTTGGCAAAAAGAAGGATGTCTCCGCCACGTTCTTTCAGAGTAGGCATGCGCAAAGTAAACTCGTTGATCCGATGATACAAATCTTCGCGGAATGTACCTTTTTCAATGGCTTGTTCCAGGTTCTCGTTGGTCGCGGACACCAAACGGATATCGACCGTTATTTCTGAGTTTGAACCAACAGGGCGTATTTTACGTTCCTGTAGGGCACGAAGAAGTTGAATTTGTATTTCGTAACTTAGGTTACCGATTTCATCAAGAAAGATGGTACCTCCGTTCGCTGCTACAAAAGCACCGGTTTTATCAGAGAGAGCACCGGTGAACGAGCCTTTGATGTGACCAAAGAACTCAGAAGCGGCCAACTCTTTGGGGATGGAGCCGCAATCGATTGCAATAAATGGTTTGTCGCAACGTTTGCTTAATTGGTGAATGCGATGGGCTACATACTCTTTTCCGGTTCCACTGGCACCGTTGATAAGAACTGACATGTTGGTAGGAGCTACCAGGCTGACATAGTTATAGAGTTGTTTGGCGGCATCACTTTCTCCCTCTAGATAGGAATGAGATTCTTGTTTGGCTTTAGGGCTTTTCTCCGTGAGAGGGATTGGAGGAAGAGAAACTTCTTTCTTTTGAAGTGCTTCGTTTATCTTCTTAAGCAGTTCTTCAGGATTAACGGGTTTGGCAATATAGTCTTGCGCACCCAGTTTCATTGCTTGCACCGCTGATTGGATATCTGCATATCCCGTCATGATGATCAATGGGATATGGAGTCCTTTCCCACCCATCCATTTCAATAGGTGAATACCATCGTGGTCGGGAAGTCGCAAGTCGGAAAGAATCAGGTCTACCGGTTGTGCATCGATGTGTTTTTGCGCACGTGCAATGTTACTCACTGATGATACGTTAAACCCTTTTTTTCCTAACCAGGTTTTTAGCATCATTCCGAACGTTATATCATCTTCAACTATCAGTATGGATCTCATGATGTTAGCTTTTGCCTCTTTTTGTGAGCTACAAAGGTAAGAGGTTTTAAGGTAAAGTCGTATATTTGCAGACTTAAATTAAATAAAAGCGTTATGAAACAGAATTTTTGGATATTATTAATTATACTGGCTTGCAGCGCAGTAGCTTGTAAGTCGGGACAAAAGAAAGATGGAAACATGGAAAAAGAAACTGTATTGAAGATTGAGACCTCTATGGGAGATATCAAAGTAAAGTTGTATAATGAGACTCCGAAGCATAGAGATAATTTCATTAAACTGGCTAAAGACGGAACGTATAACGGAACGTTGTTTCATCGTGTCATAAAAGACTTTATGGTGCAAGCGGGTGATCCGGAATCGAAAAATGCTCCGAAAGGTAAGATGTTGGGTTCCGGTGATGTAGGTTATATAGTTCCGGCTGAGTTTGTATATCCGAAGTATTTTCATAAAAAAGGTGCTTTGTCTGCTGCCCGGCAGGGAGATGAAGTGAATCCGAAGAAAGAATCATCCGGTTGTCAATTCTATATTGTTACCGGAAAAGTGTTCAATGATTCGACACTTCTGAATATGGAGCAGCAGAAGAATCAGAATAAGGTGACTGAAGCTTTTAATGCTTTGGCGCAAAAACACATGAAAGAAATCTATAAAATGCGCAAGGCTAATGATCAGGACGGATTGTATGCTTTACAAGATACTCTGTTTATACAGGCTGAAGCAGAAGCTGCCAAACAACCCGATTTCCACTTTACTCCTGAGCAAATAAAAGCTTATACAACTGTCGGAGGTACTCCGCATCTGGATGGCGAATATACCGTTTTTGGCGAAGTTGTCGAGGGCATGGACATTGTTGACAAAATCCAGCAGGTAAAAACAGACCGCAGCGATCGCCCGGAAGAGGATGTGAAGATTATTAATGTTTCTGTTATTGAGTAAATATGCTGCAAATCAACAGGCATATTCTGGATAATGGTCTGAGATTGGTTCATGCGCAGGACACCAGTACGCAGATGGTTGCGCTCAATGTTCTCTATAATGTGGGAGCCAGAGATGAAAACCCGGAGCATACCGGGTTTGCTCATCTTTTTGAGCATCTGATGTTTGGCGGTTCTGTGAATATACCCGATTATGATGCTCCGCTACAATTGGCAGGAGGGGAAAACAATGCTTGGACCAATAATGACATTACCAACTATTATCTCACTGTACCCAGACAGAATGTGGAAACCGGATTTTGGCTTGAATCTGATAGAATGTTGAGCCTCGATTTCAGTGAACGCAGTCTGGAGGTTCAGCGGGGAGTGGTAATGGAAGAGTTTAAGCAGCGTTGCCTTAATCAGCCCTATGGTGATGTTGGGCATTTGTTGCGTCCGCTGGCTTATCGGGTTCATCCTTATCAATGGCCTACCATCGGTAAGGAGCTGTCTCACATAGCCAATGCTACATTGGAAGAGGTCAAAGATTTCTTTTTTCGTTTTTATGCACCTAATAATGCTGTTCTGGCTGTTACCGGCAATATTTCGTTTGAAGAGGCTTTACATCTCACGGAAAAGTGGTTTGCTTCCATCCCCCGCCGGGAAGTTCCTTTGAGGCAATTGCCTCCGGAGCCGGTACAAACGGAAGAACGCCGTTTGGTAGTGGAGAGGAATGTACCGCTTGATTCGCTTTTTATGGCATACCATATGTGTGACCGTGCAGATAGCGATTATTATGCTTTTGATATCTTGTCGGATATCTTAAGTAACGGGCGTTCCAGCCGTTTGAATCAGCATCTTGTGCAAGAAAAGCAATTGTTTTCGAGTATCGATGCTTATATATCGGGAACACTTGATGCTGGCTTGTTCCATATCAGTGGGAAACCGGCAGCCGGTGTGTCATTGGAAGAGGCCGAGGCTGCGGTGCGCGAAGAGTTGAATGAACTGCAATCTGCTTTAATCCAAGAACAAGAACTTGAGAAAGTAAAGAATAAGTTTGAATCTACCCAGATATTCGGAAATATCAATTATCTGAATGTTGCCACCAATCTTGCCTGGTTCGAATTGAACGGGCGGGCTGAAGATATGGAAAACGAGGTTGAACGCTATCGCACTGTGACTGCCGACCGTTTGAATGCGGTGGCACAAACTGCATTCCGAAAAGAAAATGGAGTAGTACTTTATTATAAGAGTAGTAGAGGAGAGAAGAATGAGACTTATATATAAGAATCATTATAAAGCATTATTTCTTCTCGGCCTTCCTATTGTCATCGGGCAAGTAGGGGTTATTGTGCTTGGCTTTGCCGATACCTTAATGATTGGTCATCACAGCACCAACGAACTGGGAGCAGCCTCCTTTGTCAATAACATGTTTACGCTTGCTATTATTTTCAGTACCGGATTTTCATATGGATTAACTCCTGTTGTAGGGGGCTTTTATGGGACTCGCAGATTTGCGTCTGCCGGGCAGGCATTACGTTGCAGCTTGCTTGCCAATCTTTTGGTCGGTATTTTATTAACCGTAATTATGGGCATTCTCTATCTGAATGTTGAAAGATTGGGGCAACCGGAAGAGTTATTACCTTTGATCAAGCCCTATTATCTGATATTGCTTGCCTCGCTGATCTTTGTGTTGCTATTTAACGGATTCAAACAGTTTACTGATGGAATAACCGATACTAAGACAGCTATGTGGATACTTTTGGGTGGAAATGTGCTGAATATCGTGGGGAACTATATCTTGATTAACGGTAAACTTGGATTTCCCGAACTTGGATTATTGGGTGCCGGAATCAGCACGTTGTTCTCACGTATTGTCATGGTGCTTGTGTTTGCATTCGTGTTTTTTAGTAGTCGCCGTTTCTTACGTTATAAACTGGGATTCATCCGTTTGGGATGGTCGCGTACATTGTTCCGTCAACTAAATGCCTTAGGATGGCCTGTGGCTTTTCAAATGGGGATGGAAACCGCTTCATTTAGCTTGAGCACAGTGATGGTAGGATGGTTGGGGACTATCGCCCTTGCCTCACATCAGGTAATGCTTACTATCTCACAATTCACATTTATGATGTTTTATGGGATGGGGGCGGCAGTAGCTGTGCGTGTCAGCAATTTCAAGGGCCAAAACGATATTGTTAATGTACGCCGTACTGCGTATGCCGGAGCACATATCATATCGGCTATGGGAGTTGTTCTGCTGTCTATTGTTTTCTTGTTCCGCTATCAGGTAGGAGGATGGTTTACCGACAATACCGAAGTCTCTGCGATGGTAGTTGTCCTGATGGTGCCTTTTCTGGCTTATCAGTTTGGCGATGGGATGCAAATCAATTTCGCTAATGCCCTGCGTGGCATTTCGGATGTAAAGCCTATGATGCTGATTGCTTTTATCGCCTATTTTATCATTTCTCTCCCAGCCGGATATTTCTTTGGGTTTGTTATGGGCTGGGGATTACTCGGGGTCTGGATGGCTTTTCCTTTCGGACTGAGTAGTGCGGCCATTATGTTATGGTTACGTTTCAGATATAAAACAAGATAAGTTATGGCTATTCCTTCTCGTTTCACAAAAGTAAAGATCGCGGCGGGGTATACTTTGTTGCTGGTTGTGCTCTTGCTCTCTCTGTTGTTTGTGCACAGGGAGATGGAGAAATTGTCTGATACGGACGATGTACAGAGTTTGCAGACGGATAGTTTGCTGCTTTTACTGAAAGAAAAAGATGAAAATACCATCCGGATGCTTCAGATCATTAATGAAGCGAACGAGAGTATGATTACTCCGGTTGAATTGGATTCTATCATTGCCGAACAGGATACAGTAATCACTCAACAGCGTGTGCAACATCGTATCATCACCAAGCGTGACTCTGTGATTACGAAACGAAAGAAAAAAGGCTTTTTCAGAAGGTTGGGCGAGGTGTTCGCTCCTTCGAAAGAAGATACGGCTGTGCTGGTAAATACAGCCGTCGAATTTGCGACCGACACCATTCTTGAACCTTACAATCCGATTGATTCACTACATCAGCGCATACGAACGGTGACCCAACGGAAGTCTAAACCTGTGGTACGGCCCAACTACAATGCCCGTCTTCGCCGGATGAATAAGGAATTAACCACTCGTATTGACAGCATGATTACGACCTATGAGCAAGTAGTCACCCAACGTGCTATGGACAACGCATCCGAACAGCAAGAACTTCGGAACCGTTCGACTCGTACGATTGGCGGGATTGCCATTGCTGCCGTGTTGTTGTCCGCCTGTTTTCTGATTATGATTTGGCGGGATATCACCCGGAGTAATCGTTACCGGAAAGAACTGGAGGAGGCCAATAAGCGCGCGGAAGCACTGTTGGAGGCTCGTGAAAAGTTAATGCTTGCCATTACTCATGATTTTAAGGCTCCTTTGGGGTCTATCATCGGATATACGGATTTATTGACCGGGTTGACTACGGATGAAAGACAGCGCTTCTATCTGGACAATATGAAAAGTTCCTCGCAACATCTGCTTAAACTGGTAAGTGATCTGCTCGACTTCCACCGGTTGGATCTGAATAAAGCAGAAGTCAACCGGGTTACTTTTAATCCGGCACAACTGTTTGAAGAGATACGTATTAGCTTCAAACCACTGACCGATGCCAAACATCTGACTTTAAGTTGCAGTATAGACGCTGAACTGGACGGACGTTTCATTAGTGATCCGCTCCGTATCCGGCAAATTGTAAATAATCTGCTTTCCAATGCCGTGAAGTTCACAGCTAAGGGTAGCATTGCGTTGAATATTACCTATCATTCGTCCAGTGTCCGCATTGAGGTAGTAGACACCGGTAAAGGTATGGCACCCGGTGATCGCGAAAAGATATTTCAGGAATTTACCCGGTTGCCGGGAGCACAAGGGGAGGAAGGCTTTGGACTGGGGCTTTCCATTGTACACAAACTTGTGACCTTGCTCGAAGGATCGATTAGCGTTCAAAGTACATTGGGTGAAGGGAGTCGTTTTATTGTCATTCTGCCACTCTATCCTGTGGGGCCTGTGACAGGAGAGAAGCGGGAAGGAAATGTGTCTTTGGTTTCAACGACAGATCAAGCCGGTGAGGACGGGACAATGGCATCTCCAAAATTAAACCGTGTTTTATTGATTGATGACGACCGGATTCAATTGGCTCTGACTGCCGCTATGCTTGAACAACAAGGCATTCAGGCTGTTTGCTGCCAACAGCCGGATGAGTTGATTGAGCAACTTCGTACGGCTACATTCGATGTGTTGCTGACTGACGTTCAAATGCCTGCCATCAACGGTTTCGATTTACTGAAACTATTGCGTGCATCCAATATACCTCAGGCGCGTACTATTCCGGTAATTGCTGTTACCGCCCGGAGTGAGATGAATGAACAAGACTTTCAGGAACACGGCTTTGCAGGATGTTTGCATAAGCCTTTTACGGTAAAGGAACTCTTGACGATTATCAGTGGTGAAGAAATGACCGGTTCGTCAGCTGAATTGACACCGGACTCCCTTAACTTTCGGGCGCTGACTGCTTTTTCCGAAGATGATCCGGAAGCTGCCTCTACCATTATTCAAACCTTTATTGAAGAAACGGAGAAGAACCGAAACCGGATGGAAAGCGCTATCCGAGCCACTGATGTGGATGGGATAGCCGGCATGGCTCACAAATTATTGCCTCTGTTTACGTTGCTTGGGGCTTCCGAGGCACTTCCTCTGCTATTATGGCTGGAGCAGCGTCGTGGCGAAGCCGTATCGGACGAAATGATACAAAAGGCGAATGAAGCTCTTCGACAGGTAGATATCGTGATGGCTGAGGCGCGACGATATGCGGCGGGAGATTAACAATTGATGATTGCTGTAACTCTATTCGTATACAAAATCGTCGTCACTTTAATCTTTTTCCGGAAAATTTTGTTTCCTTTGTATCACTTTTTACATTGAGAGACAAGCTTCATGAAACGAAAATGGATCAAATGGGTAAGCTGGATTTTGCTTACCCCCCTCATACTCTTTGTGATACTGATGGTATTACTCTATATCCCTCCCGTACAGAATTTTCTGAGAAAGGAGGCTGCTGCTTATGCTTCCGAAGCAACCGGCATGCAGATCAATGTACGTCGCATCGATTTACGGTTTCCTTTAAATCTGTTGGTACGGGGAGTTGAAGTCATCCAGGCTCCCGATACATTGCTTTCACTTGAAAGCCTCAATGTACATGTGCAGGCACTTCCGCTTTTCCGTGGTAAGGTTGAGGTAGATGACATCAGCCTTCAACAGGTAGCTGTTAATTCTGCTAACCTGATAGACGGTATGCGGCTGAAAGGTGTTCTGGGTAGTTTTAGGTTGGAAAGTCATGGAGTGGATTTACCCAATGAAATAGCTATTATAAACCGGGCCGAACTATCTGATACTCATGTACAGTTACTTTTGAATGATACCACTGCTACGCCTAAAGATACCACTCAAAGTGAGGTCCGCTGGAAAGTAGACCTGCGTCATTTGAAATTGAAGAATGTCTCTTTCAGCATGCAGTTACCGACAGATAGTATGCGTTTGGCGGCCCACGTGGGAGAAGCACAAGTAAATGATGCGGAAGCCGATTTGAAGAATTTGCATTATGGGCTTCGTAGTTTTCTGTTATCGGGCACTTCGGTCAATTATGATGTGGGTACCACGGAGCCGGCGGAAGGTTTTGATCCTTCACACATCGCTTTGCGCGATATTCGTATCGGACTCGATTCGATGTATTATCGTGGACGCAATATGAATGCTGTTATCCGTGAATTTTCGATGAACGATCGATCCGGATTAAGTGTCACTTCGCTTACCGGACGTGTGTTTGCTAATGATACCATTATCCAAGTGCCGAGTTTGAAACTGCTGACTCCCCATTCCGAAATGGATCTTACTGCACAGACCTATTGGGAGTTGGTGAATATTCCTACTACCGGACGCCTGACTGCCCGTTTTAATGCGATGATCGGGAAACAAGACGTGTTGTTGCTGGCCGGTGGATTGCCGGACAGCTTCAAAGAGGCCTATCCCTTCCGTCCGTTGGTGATACGTGCCGGTACGGAAGGAAACCTGAAAGAGATGCAGATAACCCGATTCAGTGCCGAGTTGCCCGGAGCTTTTTCGCTTTCGGGTGGTGGAGAATTATTGAATCTGACCGATAGCTTGGAGAGGTCTGCCATTATTGACCTGAGGATGCAGACACAGAACCTTAACTTCCTTACCGCTTTGGGCGGAACGAGGCCGGATAGCTTACTTGTTATTCCCAACCAGATGTCGTTGGTTGCGAAAGCCCGGATGAAAGGGCCTCAATATATGGCACAACTCCTGTTGAAAGAAGGAGAGGGAATGCTGAATTTAGATGCTGCCTATAATGGGAGCACTGAGGCTTATCGGGCTGACCTGAAGGTGGACGCTTTGCAACTTCATCATTTCTTGCCCAAAGATTCGATCTACGAACTGACTACATCGGTTGCTGCTGTGGGAAGAGGAATCGATTTCACTTCTTATCGTACGACTGCCTCTTTGAAGGCCTCACTGCAATCGTTGCATTATGGGCGTTATCAGATTTCGGGAATTGAGGTGACCGGCGATGTAAAGAACGCACTTGCCACAGCCCATTTAGTGAGTGACAACCGCTTGTTAAAGATGAACGCCAATGCCGAATATCACCTTGCCAAACCTTATATGGATGGAAAGCTTGATATGGATGTTACGCAACTTGATTTGTATGAACTGGGGATTGCCCCTAAACCCCTGAAATATCCTTTAGCTTTTAATTTTACGGCAGAAGCCCGGCGCGACCGTATTTTCACCCATCTTACAGCCGGTGATATGAAGCTTAACCTTTCGGCACGTTCCAGCTTGGACGAGCTGATTAAACAGTCTGTACATTTTGCTGATGTGCTGGTTAAGCAAATAGATAAGAAAGAACTTGATCACGGGGAATTGCGAGAGGCGTTGCCGACCGCTATTTTTTCGATGTCGGCCGGTAAAGAAAATCCGTTGGCCTATTATCTGGCAACGAAAGATATCGCTTTTCACGATGTGGGTGTGAAGTTTGGCACTGCTCCCGACTGGGGGATCAATGGAAAAGCCTCCATTCATGCATTGAAGATGGATACCCTGCAACTGGATACGATCTATTTTACTGTCAAGCAAGACACGGCTCGCATGAGTTTGCACGGGGGAGTCATCAACGGTCCTAAGAATCCGCAGATTGTTTTTAAATCAAGCATTGCCGGAGAAATACGCAATGATGATGCCGAACTCACGCTACGCTATGAAAATGATAAAGGAGAAACCGGTGTACTTTTTGGTGTGAATGTCCGTCCATTGGTCGAGGGAAACGGTAAAGGCGACGGGCTTGCCTTTACACTGATACCGGAAAATCCCATTATTGCTTTCCGAAAGTTCCACTTCATCGATCGTCACAATTGGGTATATCTCCATAAGAACATGCGTTTGTATGCTAATGTCGATATGGTAGATGATGAAGATATGGGATTCCGGATAAAATCAAACCAGAGCGATACTGTATCGTTGCAGAATATTGATGTGGAGTTACAACGTATACGTCTGGCTGAAATCAGTAAGGTACTCCCTTACCTGCCCGACTTGTCGGGGCTCTTCTCGGCTGAAGCTAATTACGTGCAGACAGCTACTTCTTTGCAGGTATCGGCTGAGGCTAATATTGATGAACTGACTTATGAACATCAACGTATCGGAGACGTTGCGCTTGGTGTGACATGGCTTCCAGGTGAAAGGGGAAAACATTATATCAGTACTTATTTGACTCACGAGGGTGAGGAAATTCTGATGGCCGACGGTTCGCTTCATCCCTCGGTGACCGGTAAAGATAGTATTGAGGTGAATGCCATTATGGAGCATTTCCCATTAAAGATAGCTAATGCCTTTGTGCCGGATCAGGTTGTTAGCCTTTCGGGTGATATGGATGGTGGATTGCACATAACCGGAGATACGGATCAGCCATTGGTCAATGGCGATCTGATTCTGGACAGCGTATCGATCTTCGCCCGTCAGGCGGGAGCGAGGTTTACGTTCGATAACCGTCCCGTACAGATTAAGAACAGTCGTTTGATGTTCAACAAATTTGCTATTTTTACCACCAGCAAAAATCCTTTCACGATTGATGGTACAGTCGATTTTCGTGATTTGGGCAGCCCTAAAGTGAATCTGTCGATGTTGGCGGAAAACTACATGCTGCTCAACGCTCCCCGTACTAAAGAGAGCCTGGTATATGGGAAGGTGTTTGTAGACTTTAACGCAACTTTGCGTGGTCCAGTGGATGCGTTGGTGATGCGCGGCAATATGAATTTGCTGGGCAATACGGATGTCACTTATGTATTGATGGACTCGCCGCTTACCGTGCAGGACCGGTTGGGAGACTTGGTTACTTTTACTTCTTTCAGTGATACGACGACCGTACAGAAAGAAGAAGCCCCTGTTGTGTCACTTGGCGGACTCGACATGATTATGACTGTACAAATCGATCCCGGAGTCCGGTTGAAGGCCGATCTGAGTGCTGACCGTAGCAGCCGGGTAGAGTTGCAGGGAGGAGGCAATCTGAGTATGCAATATACACCGCAAGGTGATTTGTCCTTATCAGGCCGGTATACCCTTACGGGTGGTATGATGAAGTATGCACTTCCCGTGATACCCCTGAAAGAATTCAATATAAACAATGGCAGTTACGTGGAATGGACCGGTAATCCGATGGACCCGATGCTCAATCTCAAAGCTACCGAGCGTCTTCGTGCTTCCGTAGGCAGTGAGAACGGGCAATCGCGTATGGTCAACTTTGATGTGTCGATTGTAGTTAAGAACCGTTTGGATAACCTTTCACTGGCCTTTGAGATCGATGCTCCCGATGATGCGGAAGTGCAGAATCAGCTGGCTTCTATGAGTGCTGATGAACGGGGTAAACAGGCTATTGCAATGTTGGCTACCGGCCTCTATCTGGCTAATTCGGGAAGTTCCGGAGGTGGGGGGCTGAACATGGGATCGGCATTGAACAGTATACTTTCCAGCCAGATCAATGCATTGGCCGGAAACCTGAAGAATGCCAGCTTCTCGATGGGAGTAGAAGACCACGATGCGGCTGATGCGGGAGGAAAACGTACCGATTACAGTTTCCGTTATTCGCAGCGTTTCTTCAATGACCGTTTCCAGATCGTACTGGGTGGTAAGGTGTCTACCGGAGCGCAGGCTACGAATGATGTCGAGTCGTTTATTGACAATATCTCTCTCGAATATCGTCTCGACACATCCGGTACCCGTTACATTCGCCTTTTCCACAATAAGAATTATGAAAGTGTGCTTGAAGGGGAGATAACGGAAACTGGTATCGGTCTGGTACTGCGTAAACGTATCGACAGATTGGGTGAGTTATTTATTTTCCGTAAAAAGAAGAAGACGCTTCCTGATACGCAAAAAGCTCCGTCTGACGGCGAAGCACATCAGTAATTGATTAACAACAGAGATTTAAACAGGATGATACGTAAAGAAACAGTTCATATAGTATGGGGTACCATACAAGCCGGTTTTGTAATGTTGCTGTTGGGAGCATGTTCCACAACCAAGCACCTGCCCGAAGGGGAAATACTCTACACCGGATCGAAGACTATTGTTGAAAACGAGCCACAAGCGCCTTTGACAGAGGATGCTTTGACCGAACTTGATGCCGCACTCGATAAAGCTCCGAGTACAAAGATTTTAGGCTTTGTCCCCATCCCTTTCAAGATGTGGGCTTATAACAGTCTGGTTCGGTATAAGAAAGGTTTCGGACACTGGCTCTTCAATCGGTTTGCTGCCAATCCTCCCGTGTTCATTTCTACGGTCAATCCGGAAATACGTGCCAAAGTAGGCACCAACCTGTTGCACGACTATGGCTACTTTAATGGGACGGTTCGATTCCAGACCGTGCCCGACAAGAAAGACAGCCTGAAGGCAAGCATACGCTATACGGTTGATATGAAAGATCCTTATTACATCGATACGGTTTACTACACTCGTTTCAATCCGCGTACGTTGAGAATCATGGAGAGAGGACGCAGAGGATCGTTGTTGACCTCCGGTGAACAGTTCAACGTGAGTGATCTGGATGAAGAACGCAGTCGTATCAGTACTTTATTGCGTAATCGCGGGTATTTTTACTTTCGTCCGGATTATATGAAGTATCAGGCGGATACACTGTTGAATCCCGGGCATGTCAGTCTCCGGTTGATACCTGTACCGGGACTTCCGGATGCAGCCCAGCGCCCGTATTATGTCGGCAAGACATCGGTCTTTTTGTATGGAAAGGGTGGAGAAGCGCCGAACAGTACACTCGAATACCGGGGACTCGATATTCATTATTATAAGAAGATGCAGGTGCGTCCGAATATGCTTTACCGTTGGTTGAATTATCAGGCTTATGTCCGCAATGATTCTTTGCGCAACTCTGCCCATAGTCGTTTATACAGCCAGTATAGACAAATGCGTATCCAGGAACGTCTTTCGCAACTGAGTATTTTCCGCTATCTCGATCTGCAATATATCCCTCAGGACTCTACGGCAACTTGCGACACGCTGAACGTACGCTTGCAGGCTACGTTCGATAAACCGTATGACGCGGAACTGGAATTCAACCTGACCACCAAGAGCAATAACCAGACCGGTCCCGGTGCATCTTTCGGCCTGACCCGTTACAATGTATTTGGGGGAGGAGAGACGTGGAATGTCAAGTTAAAGGGCTCTTACGAATGGCAGACCGGACAGAATAAAGGAAGCTCATTGATGAATAGTTGGGAGATGGGAGTATCTACTGCCTTGACTTTCCCCCGGGTCGTGTTCCCTTCTTTCGGAGGACGTGAGTATGACTTCCCGGCAACCACTACTTTCCGTTTGTATATTGATCAGCTTAACCGTGCCAAATACTATAAACTATTGGCGTTCGGGGGAAATGCCACTTATGATTTTCAGCCGACCCGTATCAGTCGTCACAGCCTGACACCTCTCCGGGTGACTTTCAATGTATTGCAGCACACAACGAAGGCTTTTGATGAAATTGCTGATCAGAATAAAGCCCTGTACCGTAGTCTGCAGAATCAGTTTATTCCGGCAATGGAATATACTTATACTTTTGATAACGCGGCTTTGCGTGGAGTGCGTAATCCTATCTGGTGGCAGACTACGTTTACTTCCGTCGGTAACATAACCTCCGGTATTTATCGTATTTTCGGAAAAAAGTTCAGCCAAAGAGATAAGAAGCTGTTCGGTGTTCCTTTCGCGCAGTTTCTGAAGGTGAACAGTGACTTCCGTTATACCTGGAAGATCGATAAGAACCAGTCGATAGCCAGCCGTGTGGCAGGAGGGATTATCTGGGCGTATGGCAATACGAATACGGCACCTTACAGCGAGCAGTTCTATATCGGAGGTGCCAATAGTGTGCGTGCGTTCACTGCGCGCAGTATCGGACCGGGTGGATTCCGGCCGACCAAGACTTCGAAAGGGCTCTATCTGGACCAGACGGGGGATATCCGGATGGAAGCCAACGTGGAATATCGTTTCCGCATTTACGGTGACCTGCACGGAGCTGTCTTTCTGGATGCCGGTAACGTCTGGATGTTGCGTAAAGATGAAGAGGCACCGGAAAAGCAACTGCGTTGGAAGACTTTCGGCAAACAGATTGCGTTGGGAACAGGTGCCGGTATACGTTACGACCTCGACTTCCTGATTCTGCGTCTGGATTGTGGAGTGCCTTTGCATGATCCGTACGATACCGGCAAGAAGGGATATTACAATGTGACCGGTTCTTTCTGGAAGGGGCTGGGACTACACTTTGCCGTAGGCTATCCGTTCTAAAATAGTCGATGACGATGGGCGGCGTAAGAAAATTCTTCATACTTCGTTCTTCATTCTTCATTCTATTTTGTACTTTTGCAACGATATCTGATGAGACACATCACTAACCTTTTAATATTCACAGTTATGAAACCAACATTATTTGTGCTTGCTGCCGGCATGGGCAGTCGTTACGGAGGCTTGAAACAATTGGACGGACTGGGTCCCAACGGCGAAACTATCATGGACTATTCTATTTACGACGCCATTCGTGGTGGATTTGGTAAAGTAGTATTCGTTATCCGTAAAGATTTTGAGCAGGATTTCCGTGAAAAGATTCTGAGTAAATACGAAAATCATATTCCGGTGGAACTCGTATTCCAGGCATTGGACAACCTGCCCGAAGGCTTCACTTGCCCTGCCGACCGTGTGAAACCCTGGGGAACCAACCATGCTGTCCTGATGGGTAAAGACGTTATCAAAGAACCGTTTGCCGTTATCAATGCTGACGACTTCTACGGACGTGACAGCTTTGCTGTATTGGGTGCCGAACTGTCTCAGATGGACGGTAAAAAGAACGACTATTGTATGGTAGGTTACCGTGTAGGCAATACGCTTTCAGAAAGCGGATCTGTGGCTCGTGGCGTTTGTGAGACAAATGCGGAAGGCTATCTGACTACAGTGGTAGAACGCACTGCAATCGAGCGTATCGATGGTAAAGTGTCGTTCAAGGATGAGAACGGCGAAATGCAGACAATCGGCGATAACACTCCCGTTTCAATGAATATGTGGGGATTCACTCCCGACTATTTCGCTTATTCGGAAGAGTATTTCAAAGAGTTCCTGAAAGAAAACGAAGGAAACCTGAAATCAGAATACTTCATTCCGCTGATGGTAAACAAACTGGTGAACGAAGGCACTGCCCGCGTAAAGGTTCTGGATACTACAAGCAAATGGTTCGGCGTGACTTATGCTGCCGACCGTCAGGGTGTAGTAGATAAGATTCAGGCATTGGTAGATGCAGGCGAATATCCTGATAAACTGTTCTAAAGCTAATTTGCTTATTTCTATAATGTAGATTTTGAAAGGGATGTCTTTGCGAAGATGTCCCTTTTTTAATATCAGGCCGGATCACACCTCTTTGGTACACTCCTTGCCGGTGAACTTTAAATCACCCTCCGGGAGTCGCGAGGGAGGAGATGGTCGGTTTGTCAATGTGTCAAATTGATAATCGTAACCCTCTGTTTCTCGTTTTTTCGGACCACAATCCGGTAAGGTCTATAAAAACGGCCTACAGGCAAATATCCATTCACGGTTTTGATCTTGTTTCATCCCTAATGGAAATAAAAGGAAAGGAAGTATGATGTTTTTGTTTCCTAATCTTTTCTTTGAGGAGCTTTTCCTGCTTTTCTGATATTTTGTAGCGGTCGGGCGGGGGGAGGCAACCAGGAGAAAATCAGTCACTCTTGTCGCCCGATTTGCATTACAATAGATGTAATCTGCCAAAACATATAGAGATATTCAGAAAAGAAGTAAGCATTTCCCGAAAATGCTTACTTCTTTTCACCCGAATACTTACTTCTTTTGGGGCAAATGCTTCCTTCTTTCCGAAAAAACAAAGGTGCAACCGGTTCAAAAGTCCGGATTTCCTGTAGAAAAAGCTTTTGACTGTGCTCTGTTTCTTCTGCTTTCACCCGAATATGAAAAGGGCTTGTAAGCGAATTCTGCGATTCAGTGTCTTTTTGATGTCTATGTCTGCAAATGACTGTCAATTCTTTATGAGGAAATAAAGTGTGCAGGGCTTCGGGGCAGATGAGAAAAGGACGAATGTCCGGTATGTGTCGGATATTTATATTCTTTTCGTTGCTTATTTCAGAATATGTATATTTATTCCGTTTCTTTTTTCGCAGTCTGTATAAATGAGTATCTTTGCTGCCTCAATTCCCTTATTTATAGAAAGAAGTGATTTCAGTAGAAGGATTAACAGTAGAATTTAACGCCACACCATTGTTTGAGGACGTTAGTTATGTCATTAATAAAAAAGATCGAATAGCCCTGGTGGGTAAAAACGGTGCCGGGAAATCAACTATGTTGAAGATCTTGGCCGGATTGCAAAGTCCTACACGAGGTGTTATAGCTATTCCGCGTGATGTAACGATCGGCTATTTGCCACAGGTGATGATTCTTGCCGATAACCATACCGTGATGGAAGAGGCGGAATTGGCATTTGAACATATTTTTGAATTACAGGCCGACCTGGAACGCATGAATCAGGAATTGGCTGACCGAACCGATTATGATTCGGAAGAGTATCATAAACTAATAGACCGTTTTACGCATGAGAATGACCGCTTCCTGATGATGGGAGGCACTAACTTTCATGCGGAGATAGAGCGTACGCTGATAGGATTGGGATTCAGCCGGGAAGATTTTAATCGTCCGACCAGTGAGTTTTCCGGAGGATGGCGTATGAGAATCGAACTGGCCAAACTTCTGCTCAGGAAACCGGATGTGCTGCTTCTTGACGAGCCGACCAACCATTTGGACATCGAGAGTATCCAATGGCTGGAGACTTTCCTCTCTACCCGTGCCAATGCAGTGGTGCTGGTCAGCCATGACCGGGCCTTTTTAAACAATGTAACCACTCGTACCATCGAAATTACTTGTGGGCAGATATACGATTATAAAGTGAAATATGATGAGTATATCGTTTTGCGTCAGGAGCGTCGTGAGCAGCAGTTGCGTGCTTATGAGAATCAGCAGAAACAGATTGAGGATACAGAGGCGTTTATCGAGCGCTTCCGTTACAAAGCAACGAAGGCCGTGCAGGTGCAGAGCCGCATGAAGCAACTGGAAAAGATAGAACGGATTGAGGTTGACGAAGTAGATAACTCCGCATTGAGATTAAAGTTTGTCTGTTCCAGCCGTAGCGGAAACTACCCGGTGATCTGTGAAGACGTGAAAAAGGCCTATGGGGCACACGTTGTCTTCCATGATGTCAACCTGACCATTAATCGTGGTGAAAAAGTGGCCTTTGTAGGAAAGAACGGTGAAGGTAAGTCTACCCTTGTGAAGTGTATCATGAGTGAGATTGATTATGAGGGTAAACTTACACTGGGGCATAATGTGCAGATTGGATATTTTGCCCAGAATCAGGCACAGATGTTGGATGAGAATCTAACGGTTTTCGATACTATCGACCGGGTGGCAGTGGGAGATATCCGTCTGAAAATACGTGATATTCTGGGAGCCTTTATGTTTGGTGGAGAGGCATCGGATAAGAAGGTGAAAGTGCTTTCGGGAGGTGAGCGTACACGTCTGGCAATGATAAAGTTGCTTTTGGAACCTGTCAACTTCCTGATTCTCGACGAGCCTACCAATCATTTGGATATGCGTTCGAAGGATGTGCTGAAAGAGGCTATCCGAGAGTTTGACGGAACGGTGATTATAGTTAGTCATGACCGTGATTTTTTGGATGGACTTGCGACTAAAGTATATGAGTTTGGTGGTGGCATGGTGAAAGAGCATTTGGGAGGTATCTATGATTTTCTTCAAAAGAAGAAAATAGAGAACCTGAATGAACTTCAGAAGGCGAATCCGTCATCCGCCTCGCCCGCAAACGGTAAGAAAGAGGAAGGAGCCGAAGAAGGAATATCCGAGAATAAGTTATCATACGAGGCTCAAAAAGAACTCAATAAAAAAATAAAGAAACTGGAGCGCCTGGTAGCAGACTGTGAAGCTGCTATCGAACAGACAGAGTCGGCTATTGCTATTCTTGAAGAAAAGATGGCTACACCCGATGGTGCTTCGGACATGTCGCTATATGAACAACACCAAAAACTGAAACAGCAACTTGACCATACGGTGGAAGAGTGGGAGCGCGTTTCGATGGAGTTGGAAGAGATGAATGAAAAATAATAGTTTATTAAGTGTATGAAAGTAATTAAGTATTTACCAATTCTTGCAATCTGTTGTATGGCAACAGGATGCAACAGTAAGAAAGAGGCCGTACTTACGTCCGGCATTGACCTTGCCAACCTTGACACAACTGCCCTGCCGGGCACCAGTTTTTATCAGTATGCTTGTGGCGGATGGATGAAAAACCATCCTCTGACAGATGAGTATTCACGTTTCGGTTCATTCGATATGCTCGCCGAAAACAACCGTCAGCAGTTGCGTGGACTGATTGAAGGGCTGGCTGCCGAAAAACATGAAGCCGGCAGCATTGCACAGAAAGTCGGTGAACTTTATAATATAGCTATGGACAGCGTAAAACTGAATAAGGAAGGCGCTGCTCCCATTAAACCCGAACTGGAGAAAATAGGTGCCATCAAAGATAAAGCTGAAATCTATCCGTTGATTGTAGAAATGCAGAAGAGAGGGATGTATCCGTACTTCATTCTGTATGTCAGTGCTGATGACATGAATAGCAATGAAAATATGGTGCATACCATGCAAGGTGGCCTGGGCATGGGCGAACGGGATTATTATTTGGAGGATGATGCGCAGACGAAAGAAATTCGTGATAAATACCAGCAGCATGTAAGTAAGATGTTCCAACTGGCCGGATATGATGAAGCTACTGCCCGGAAAGCTGTGAAAGCAGTGATGAATATCGAGACTCGCCTGGCCCGGTCGGCACGTTCGCAAGTAGAATTGCGTGATCCGCATGCCAACTATAATAAGAAGACTTTGGAAGAATTGCAAAAAGAGTATCCTTCTTTTGCATGGGATGTATTTTTCTCAACTGCCGGACTGAATAATCTGAAAGAGGTTAATATTGGTCAGCCTGATGCATTGAAGGAGGTGAATGCCATCATCGATACAGTATCACTCGAGGACCAGATTTTGTACTTGCAGTGGAATCTGATCAATTCGGCTGCCAACTATCTGAGTGACGACTTTATAGCCCAGGATTTTGATTTCTATGGCCGTACCATGTCGGGTAAGAAAGAGATGCAACCTCGTTGGAAGCGTGCTGTCAGCACTGTTGATGGTTCATTGGGCGAGGCTGTCGGACAGATGTATGTAGAGAAGTATTTCCCTGCTGCGGCTAAGGAGCGTATGGTAGCGCTGGTCAAGAATTTGCAGGAATCTTTGGGAGAGCGCATCAAGGGGCTGAGCTGGATGGGTGAAGAGACCAAAGAAAAAGCACTTGAAAAACTGGCGACTTTCCATGTCAAGATCGGGTATCCGGATAAGTGGAAAGACTACTCTTCTCTGGAAATAAAGGATGATTCATATTGGGCCAATATTGAGCGTGCCAACCACTGGAGTTACAACGAGATGATCGGCAAATATGGTAAACCGGTCGATAAGGACGAGTGGTATATGACTCCGCAGACAGTAAATGCATATTACAATCCAACGACGAATGAGATCTGTTTCCCGGCCGGTATACTTCAATATCCTTTCTTTGATATGAATGCGGATGATGCCTTCAATTATGGAGCGATTGGTGTAGTTATCGGACATGAAATGACCCATGGATTTGATGATCAGGGTCGTCAGTATGATAAGGATGGTAACTTGAAAGATTGGTGGACGGCAGAAGATGCCAAGAACTTTGAGGCTCGTGCGGCGGTGATGGCTAACTTCTTCGACAGTATTGAAGTAGCTCCCGGTGTTCATGCCAATGGAGAGTTTACTTTAGGCGAAAATATAGCCGATCACGGTGGACTTCAGGTATCATATCAGGCATTCAAAAAAGCGACGGCTGCGGCTCCGCTGAAAATTGAAAACGGATTTACACCCGAACAGCGCTTCTTCTTGTCTTATGCCAATGTGTGGGCCGGAAACATCCGTCCTGAAGAAATCCTGAAGCGTACGAAGACCGATCCGCATTCGTTGGGCAAATGGCGTGTAGATGGAGCACTGCCTCAAATCGGTGCATGGTATGAAGCTTTCAATATTACTGAAAAAGATCCGATGTACTTGCCGGTAGATAAGCGGGTGTCAATTTGGTAATAGATTGTTGCAAATAAAATAAAAGTAAAAATGGCGCTGACTCATTCAATTGTGAGTCAGCGCTTTTTTATTAATAATTCACACCTTATTTATTACGTACGATAAACAATATTTCGTAACTTTGCGCACCAAATACTTAATAAGCAAATCAATGTCTGAGTCTAAAAGAATAAAAACCGCTTTGGTATCGGTTTATCACAAAGAAGGTTTGGATGAAATCATTACCAAACTGCACGAAGAAGGAGTGGAGTTCCTGTCAACAGGCGGAACTCGTCAGTTTATTGAATCGCTGGGCTATCCCTGTAAGGCTGTCGAAGATTTGACTTCGTATCCTTCTATTTTGGGTGGTAGAGTGAAGACGTTGCATCCGAAAATATTCGGAGGAATTCTTTGCCGCCGTGGACTGGAACAAGACATCCAGCAGATTGAGAAATATGAAATCCCTGAAATCGACCTGGTTATTGTAGATCTCTATCCGTTTGAAGCGACTGTTGCTTCGGGTGCTGATGAGGCTGCTATTATCGAAAAAATTGATATAGGCGGAATCTCTTTGATTCGTGCCGCTGCCAAAAACTTCAATGACGTAATTATTGTTGCTTCACAAGCTCAATATAAACCTTTGCTCGATATGTTGATGGAGCACGGGGCCACTTCTTCTCTTGAAGAACGTCGTTGGATGGCTAAAGAGGCATTTGCCGTATCTTCACACTATGATTCGGCTATCTTCAACTATTTTGATGCTGAAGAGGGTTCTGCTTTCCGTTGCTCTGCCAATAGCCAGAAGACGTTGCGTTATGGCGAAAATCCACATCAGAAGGGATATTTCTATGGAAATCTGGATGAGATGTTCGATCAGATTCATGGAAAAGAAATCTCTTATAACAACCTGCTTGACATCAATGCCGCTGTCGATTTGATCGATGAGTTTGACGATGTCACATTTGCTATTCTGAAGCATAATAATGCTTGCGGGCTGGCTTCTCGTCCTACTGTGCTCGAAGCATGGAAAGATGCGTTGGCCGGTGATCCGGTATCTGCCTTTGGGGGGGTGCTGATCACGAATGCGGTTATTGATAAAGAGACAGCGGAAGAGATCAATAAAATCTTCTTTGAAGTTGTGATTGCTCCTGATTACGATGTAGATGCACTCGAAATTCTGGGACAGAAAAAGAATCGTATCATTTTGGTTCGTAAAGAGGCTAAATTGCCGAGAAAGCAATTCCGTTCTTTATTGAATGGTGTATTGGTTCAGGACAGAGACTTGAATATTGAAACAACTGCAGACCTGAAAACGGTAACTGATAAAGCTCCGACACCGGAAGAGGTAGAAGATATGCTGTTTGCTAATAAGATAGTGAAAAACAGTAAGTCGAATGCCATTGTATTGGCCAAAGGAAAACAATTGCTGGCAAGCGGTGTGGGACAGACTTCACGAGTGGATGCACTGAAACAAGCTATCGAAAAAGCTAAGTCGTTTGGTTTCGATTTGCAGGGTGCGGTGATGGCATCGGATGCTTTCTTCCCTTTCCCCGATTGTGTGGAAATTGCGGATAAGGAAGGTGTGACAGCTGTGATCCAGCCGGGCGGTTCGGTGAAAGACCAGTTAACATTTGACTATTGCAACGAACATGGCATGGCAATGGTTACAACGGGTATCCGCCACTTTAAGCACTAATTAAAAACTTGTTGTATGCCGGACAACCCGTTATGGGCACACTGGCATATTGACGCATTAGAAATTTATTCATTATGGGATTATTCTCTTTTACACAAGAAATAGCAATGGACCTCGGTACGGCCAATACTATCATTATTACCGGTGGTAAGATTGTAGTAGATGAGCCTTCGGTGGTGGCCCTTGACCGTCGGACAGACAAGATGATTGCTGTAGGTGAAAAGGCCAAGCTGATGCACGAAAAGACGCACGAGAATATTCGTACCATCCGTCCGTTGCGCGACGGAGTGATTGCCGACTTCTATGCTTGCGAGCAGATGATGCGCGGACTGATCAAACAGGTAAATACTCGTAATCGCCTTTTCTCTCCATCGCTTCGTATGGTGATCGGAGTGCCTTCGGGTAGTACGGAAGTTGAACTTCGTGCTGTCCGTGACTCTGCCGAACATGCCGGCGGACGTGATGTCTATCTGGTATTCGAACCTATGGCTGCGGCTATCGGTATCGGTATCGATGTAGAAGCACCGGAAGGAAACATGATTGTTGATATAGGTGGTGGTTCTACCGAGATTGCTGTAATTTCATTGGGAGGTATTGTTTCGAACAACTCTATTCGTATAGCGGGAGATGATCTGACTGCCGATATTCAGGAATACATGAGCCGTCAGCATAACGTGAAAGTCAGTGAGCGTATGGCCGAACGTATTAAGATTAATGTGGGTGCTGCTTTGACCGAACTGGGTGAGGATGCTCCTGAAGATTATATCGTTCACGGGCCGAATCGTATCACTGCACTTCCGATGGAAGTTCCGGTATGCTACCAGGAAGTGGCGCACTGTCTTGAGAAATCAATCTCGAAGATAGAAACAGCTATTCTGAGTGCGTTAGAGAATACACCTCCTGAACTGTATGCGGATATTGTGCATAATGGAATTTATTTGGCCGGTGGTGGAGCGCTGCTTCGTGGCTTGGACAAACGTCTGACTGATAAGATAAACATTCCTTTTCACATTGCAGAAGACCCGTTGCATGCAGTAGCTAAAGGTACAGGGGTTGCATTGAAGAATGTAGACCGTTTCTCATTCTTGATGAGATAAATAATTGACTACGGTTTACGAGCTATAAGTGAGAGGCAGTTGCGTAAGTTGCTGCACGAACTTGTGGCTCGTAGATCGTAGTTTGTAACTTATATGTCTTTATGCGGAATTTACTGAACTTTCTTTTGAAATATAATCACTGGTTCCTCTTCATTCTGTTGGAGGTGATCAGTTTTGTTTTGTTATTTCGCTTTAACCACTACCAACACAGTGTTTATTTCAGTTCGGCCAATGTAGTTGCCGGCAAAGTATACGAAGTATCCGGTGGAATAACTTCTTATTTCCATCTGAAATCGGTCAATGAGGATTTACTGGATCGCATCATGGAGTTGGAGCAGCAGAACAGCAATCTGGAGAATGCATTAGTAAAACATCTCTCAGACTCAACCGAGCTGAATAGTATCCGAAACTTGTCGAATACAGACTATGAAATCTTCAAAGCCCGGGTTATCAATAACAGTCTCAATCTGGTAGATAACTATATCACTCTTAATCGGGGATCTAAGGATGGCATCCGTCCTGAAATGGGCGTGGTCGACGGTAATGGGGTGGTCGGCATCGTATATGAAACTTCTTCTCACTATTCCCGGGTGATTTCGGTGTTGAACAGCAAATCCAGCATTAGTTGTAAAATTGTGGGTAGTGAGTATTTCGGTTACCTGAAGTGGGAATATGGAGATTCCCGATATGCTTATTTGAAAGATTTGCCCCGTCATGCCGAATTCAATCTGGGAGATACAGTTGTGACCAGTGGTTATTCCACGGTTTTTCCTGAAGGTATTATGATTGGTACGGTAGACGATATGGCCGATTCGAATGATGGCCTTTCTTATCTGTTGAAGGTGAAACTGGCAACGGATTTTGGTAAGGTGAGTGAGGTGCGTGTGATTGCAAGAACTGGTCAGAGAGAGCAAAAAGAGTTGGAACAAAAGAGTTTGGCGCAATGATTATCAACTATATACATAGAGTAGGATGGTTTGTCGGTCTGATATTGCTTCAGGTGCTGATCTTGAATAATGTGCACATAGCCGGTGTGGCTACTCCTTTTCTATACGTTTACTTTATATTAAAATTTAACTCCGGTACTTCCCGCAACGAATTGATGGTATGGGGTTTCTGTATGGGGCTTGCCATCGATATCTTTTCTAATACCCCGGGTATGAATGCGGCGGCGACAGTACTGCTGGCTTTTCTACGTCCGTTGTTTCTTCGTCTGTTTACGCCTCGAGATACTTTGGATAGTATCGTACCTTCGCTGAAAAGTATGGGAATTGCTTCTTTCCTTAAATATTTGGTGGTAAGTGTCTTTGTTCACCATTTTATGTTACTGACTCTTGAGTTCTTCTCATTTACCAGCATACCGTTATTGCTGTTAAGGGTGGTGTCGAGCACCATTTTGACTATAACCTGTATAATGGCTGTTGAAGGAGTGAGGAGATAGGTATGGCAAAAGATTATGTTTTAGAGAAACGGAAATATGTGATCGGTGGAGTAGCATTGGCTATTGTCCTGATTTACTTGCTGCGTCTGTTTTCTCTCCAGATAGCTACTGATGACTATAAAAAAAATGCCGACAGTAATGCTTTCCTGAATAAGATTCAGTACCCGTCACGTGGGGCAATGTACGACCGGAATGATAAACTGTTAGTGTTTAATCAGCCGGCGTATGATATAACAATGGTGCCGAAGGAAGTTGAGAACCTCGATACACTCGACTTGTGCCAGACGCTGAATATCACTCGTGCACAGTTTCTGAAAATAATGAGCGATATGAAAGATCGTCGCAGGAATCCCGGTTATTCACGTTACACCAATCAGGTATTCATGTCTCAACTTTCGGCAGAAGAATGTGGCGTATTTCAGGAGAAGCTATTTAAGTTTCACGGATTCTATATCCAGCGACGCACCATTCGTCAATATAGCTATAACTCCGCTGCCCATGTGCTGGGTGATATTGGTGAAGTATCAATGAAAGACATCGAAAATGATGATTACTACATCCGGGGAGACTATATCGGGAAACAGGGTATTGAAAAATCATATGAATCTTATTTACGGGGCGAAAAGGGCGTTGAAGTATTGTTGAGGGATGCGCACGGACGTATACAGGGACATTATATGGATGGAAAGTATGATAAGCGTCCGATACCCGGAAAAAACCTGAAGCTCGGAATCGATATCGATCTCCAGATGTTGGGAGAACGCTTGTTGAAAAATAAAATCGGGAGTATTGTTGCTATCGAACCGGAGACGGGAGAAATACTTTGCATGGTTTCTTCACCCGATTTTGATCCGAGACTGATGATTGGCCGTCAGCGCGGAAAGAACCACTTGATGCTCCAGAGAGATCCGATGAAACCTTTGTTAAACCGTTCGATTATGGGAGTATATCCTCCGGGATCGACGTTTAAAACGGCACAAGCGCTGACTTTCTTACAAGAAGGGATTATTCAGACCAATACGCCGGCTTTCCCCTGTGCTCATGGGTTCAATTACGGGAGTTTGCATGTGGGATGTCATGCCCATGGTTCGCCGTTGCCGTTAATACCGGCCATTGCGACTTCGTGTAACTCTTATTTTTGTTGGGGCTTGTTCCGGATGTTTGGCGACCGCAAGTATGGTTCCTCACAAAATGCCATTACTGTATGGAAAGACCACATGGTGTCACAGGGTTTTGGCTATAAACTCGGGGTGGATTTACCGGGTGAAAAGCGGGGATTGATTCCTAATGCCCAGTTTTATGACAAGGCCTATCGTGGACGTTGGAATGGGTTGACAGTGATCAGTATCGCAATTGGTCAGGGAGAGATTCTGGCAACTCCTTTGCAGATAGCCAATTTGGGCGCAACAATAGCCAATCGGGGACATTTTATTACTCCACATATTGTGAAGGAAATTCAAGATGAACAGCTCGACAGCCTCTATCGGGTTCCCAGAAAAACCTCTATCGACCGGAAACACTATGAAGATGTGGTTACAGGCATGCGTGCTGCGGTCACCGGAGGTACTTGCCGGGTAGCAGGAGCCATTTTGCCGGACGTTGAAGTATGTGGCAAAACCGGTACGGCGCAGAACCGAGGACACGACCACTCCGTTTTTATGGGATTTGCTCCCATGAATAACCCAAAGATAGCCATCGCCGTATATGTTGAGAATGGTGGTTTTGGCGCAGTCTACGGAGTACCGATCGGAGCATTGATGATGGAACAATATTTAAAAGGGAAACTCTCTCCGGAGAATGAGATACGTGCAGAAGAATATAGTAATAGAGTGATTATGTATGGAAACGAGGAGCGTTAGTTTATGGAAAACATTGGATTGGGTAACGATCGTCATTTACCTGCTCCTTATAATCGGTGGATGGTTTAGTGTGTGCGGTGCCAGTTATGATTATGGTGATCGTGACTTTCTGGACTTTTCAACACGTGCCGGTAGGCAGTTTGTGTGGATTATCTGTTCTTTCGGGCTTGGTTTTATACTCCTGATGCTTGAAGAGCGAATGTACGATATGTTTGCATACCTGATATATATAGGTATGATTCTTCTGTTGATCGTAACCATTTTTATTGCGCCCGATACGAAAGGTTCCCGTTCGTGGTTAATATTAGGTCCGGTCAGTCTGCAGCCGGCGGAGTTTGCAAAATTTGCCACAGCTTTGGCTCTGGCGAAGTTTATGAATACCTATTCATTTAATATCAAGAAGTGGAAGTGCTTTTTACCCCTGGTCGCTTTTATCTTACTTCCGATGTTACTGATTATTTTGCAGAAAGAAACCGGTTCGGCATTGGTCTATCTTGCTTTCTTTTTGGTACTATATCGCGAGGGTATGCCCGGAGTCGTTTTATTTTCGGGAGTGTGTGCCGTAGTCTATTTTGTGGTGGGTATTCGTTTCGATCAGGTATTTATAGCCGATACGCCTACGCCTATCGGGGAGTTTGCCGTGCTGTTGATGATACTTTTATTCGCTGGTTCCATGGTTTGGGTGTATAGGAAAAAGTGGGGGCCTGTACGGAATATTATAGGCGGTAGTTTGCTTGTGTTGCTGATCGCTTATCTTGTTTCTGAGTATCTTTCTCCATTCAATCTGGTTTGGGTAGAATGGGGGCTTTGTGTGTTGACCATAGGTTATCTACTTTACTTATCGTTGAGCGAACGGCAACGTGCCTATCTTTTAATCGGATTGTTTGCTTTGGGTTCTATCGGTTTTCTTTATTCAAGTGATTATGTGTTCGACAACATTCTTGAACCTCATCAGCAGATTCGTATAAAAGTGGTGCTGGGGATGGAAGAGGACTTGGCCGGAGCCGGTTACAACGTTAACCAGTCGAAAATTGCGATTGGTTCCGGAGGGTTGACGGGTAAAGGTTTTCTGAATGGTACACAAACCAAGTTGAAATATGTGCCCGAACAAGATACCGACTTCATTTTCTGTACTGTGGGTGAAGAGCAGGGGTTTGTTGGTTCGGCAGCCGTTCTTTTGCTTTTCTTGGCATTGATACTTCGTCTTATAGCAACGTCAGAGCGGCAGACTTCTACTTTCGGACGGGTTTATGGCTATTCGGTTGTGAGCATTTTCCTGTTCCATTTGTTTATTAACATCGGAATGGTACTTGGTCTGACTCCTGTAATCGGTATTCCATTGCCTTTCTTTAGTTATGGCGGGTCATCTTTATGGGGATTTACGATTCTGCTTTTTATTTTTCTGCGTATCGATGCGGGACGTAGCAGACGACTATAAATGTTCTATTTTCAATCCCACATCGCTGATCCCGCTTAGTTGTTCATTCTTCATTTCGTGTACTATCTTGAAAGTGTAGTTGCCCGGATGTTTGACAAAGCAGTCCTTCAAAGGGAGTGCCGATTGGTAGAGACTTCCCCAGCCGGTTCCTGTCCATTTGCCTTCCCGGTCAGTCAGTATGAACTTCAGGGTATCTGTCTTCCATACAGTTGAATCTTCCAGATTATAATGGATGAGGATATTCAGATTCTGATAAGGGTAGTTGCTGCTGTTGCGTACACCAACGGACAGTCGCAGGTTGATTAGGGAATCTTTTAGAGGCACGTTGAAAAAGAGTGTATCACTCTTCTTCCATCCATCCGGGGGAGTGGATTGGTAAGAGTGATACACAGTATTTTCGTCACATGCAGTCAGAGCCCATGTGGTAAGGAGCATGCAAATGCTATTCTTGAGCAGGCTTTTCATTTTCCTGAGCTTTCTCGATACGTTTAGGTTGTTCATTGTTGCGCGGTCCGCGTGGTTCGCGAGGAGGGCGCTGTTCACGGGGGTCGTTTTTACGCGTTTCCCGGTTCTCGTTGTTACGCGTTTCACGAGACTCATTATTTTTACGTGGTTGGTTGTTGTTTCGATTATTGTTTTTCGGACGTTCACCACGTGTACGCTGTTGGTTTTGTACAGGCTGAGAACCGTTGTTCTCCTGTGCATTTACCGGAGTAGGTTGTGAACCCTGTGTTTCGCTATTGGCAGCTTGTTGCGGGCGGTTATTATTCTTCTTTTTCTTTTTCCGGTTTCCGTTTCCGCCTTCGTCCTTTCCATTTCCGTCTTTGGCGTTGCGGCGGCGGTCACGGTCGAAACGCGTCAAGCTTTCCTGCTCCAGCAAGTCAACAGGCTTTTTAGGTTCCGGCTTGCGTTCGGCTTCCAGCAGACTGTCTGGTTTAATTCCTCTTTTGTTCAGCCCTATCACTTCGAATGCACGTTTTCCGCTAATGGTCACTAAGTTTGCTGCAAAGTTTTTGTCGGTTGAATACGAAATCTGATTACTGAGGATATCTGCTTTGAAGAAGTAATAGGTTCCGTCTTTGGTTTCCAGTTCGATTTCTCTTGAGGGCAGACGTTTTTGTGCTTCTACATAGCAGTCCACTTCATAGTTCAGGCAACATTTTAACTTGGCACACTGTCCGGCCAACTTTTGAGGATTCAGTGAAATGTCCTGATACCTTGCTGCACTGGTTGATACGGATACAAAACTGGTCATCCAGGTGGCACAACATAACTCACGTCCGCAAGGGCCGATACCTCCGATGCGTCCGGCTTCCTGTCGTGCACCGATTTGTTTCATTTCGATGCGTACTCTGAAAGCTTCGGCCAGTACTTTAATCAATTGGCGGAAGTCTACGCGTTCGTCGGCGATATAATAAAAGATAGCTTTATTGCCGTCTCCTTGATATTCTACATCACCAATTTTCATATCCAGATTCAGACTGGCTGCTATCTGCCGTGCACGAATCATTGTGGTATGTTCTTTGGCTTTTGCTTCTTCATATTTCTCCATATCCACAGCTTTTGCTTTGCGGTAGATACGCTTGATTTCGGCATCCTGTTTAAAGTTTGCCTTTTTCATCTGGAGGGGGACTAATCGTCCTGTCAGGGTGACAGTACCAATATCGTGTCCCGGAGTAGCTTCTACAGCTACGATATCGCCTTTCTCCAATTTGATTTTGTTACTGTTACGGTAGTAGCCTTTGCGGGTGTTCTTAAATTGAACTTCTACCATATCACTCTCCTCTGCATTGCCTGGTATGTCGGCCAGCCAATCATAGGTATTTAGTTTTTTATCTTGTCGGGAACAGCTTTTACAACAAAGACCTCCGCTCCCATTATGCAGTTTAAATTCCATATACTTTATTTTAAAGTTATTGCTTTAACAGTACGATCATCTTCAGCGAGAAGTCGAAAAATACCATTTTAGCATTTACGTTCTGTTCAATATGTTTTTGAGCTTCACTCAGTTCATCCATGATGCCCATTACATTTCGTTCGTTGACAAAAGGGGCAAACCGTGTAGCGAAGTTCTGTTCTTCTAATGTCATATAAGTCAACTCTTTCCGGTGTAGGTTGTAGATAAAATTCTCCCGGATCATTCGTTGGCAGTATTCCAGAAAGTTTTTCTGGCGTTCGCGTCCCATGCCTGCCACTTGTTCACTCCATAATTTCATTTCCCGGATTTTCCGTTGGTAAGAGAGACGCATCAGACTGACAAACAGTTCGAAAAACAACTGATTCTCTTCATTCAGGTGAATCGTCTCGAGGGCTTTGATAAAGTTTCCGTTGGCCAGGTGGGCGATCGAAATACTTGTTACCTGCTGGACTCCGTATTTGCTTTGTAAAGCCTCGGCAATACATTCTTCCTCAATTTTACGTAGATTGAAGCGTTGCGTGCGGCTCAGTATCGTTTGGAGAATTAAATCGGGAGTCTCCGAAACCAAAAGGAAGATTGTCTTTTCGGGTGGTTCTTCCAGTAGTTTCAATAACTTGTTGGCACAAGCCTGTTGCATCTTTTCCGGTAGCCAGAGGAGTGTAATCTTAAATCCGCCCTCGCTGGATTTAAGGCTGAGCTTTTTCATGATCTCATCACTCTCTTTGGTATAGATTACGGCCTGTGCATTTTCTGCATTTATTTCGTTCAGCCAATGATTGATGGTAAAATAGGGATTGTTTAACACCAATTTTCTCCATTCTACAATGTAGTCATCACTTCTCCCGTTTTTTACTACCGGAAAAACGAAATGAACATCCGGGTGAACCAGCTTATTGAATTTCACACATGACGGACAGATTCCGCAAGCATCAGAGTCACTACGATTGGTGCAACTCAGATAGCGTGCATAGGCCAGTGCCAGCGGAAACTTGCCTACCCCTTCAGGCCCACAAAAAAGCTGGGCATGAGGGATGCGTCCTTCGCTGACTTCTTGTATCAGTCGATGCTTGGCCGCTTCTTGTCCGATGACGTCTCTGAAAAACATGGCTTAATAGATTGCTTTGGCTACTTCTTTAATACTGTCCACTGCTCCGATGGAGTAGAAATGGATACTGGGCACACCGGCTGCCATCAGCTCTTTGCATTGGCTGATGCACCACTTGATGCCTACCTGACGGGCTTCCTCATCGGTTTGGCACTTCAGTGCTTCCTTGGTCAACTCTTCCGGAAGGTCTACCTTGAAGGTTTTAGGCACCATGTTCAGTTGTGATATCTTTTTAAAGGGCTTAATACCCGGGATGATAGGGATGTCGATGCCTGCCTGATGTACCTTTTCTACGAATTCAAAGTACTTTTTGTTATCATAGAACAGTTGGGTAACGGCATATTCTGCGCCGGCTTCCACTTTCTTCTTCAACCAATAGATATCCATATCGATATTAGGAGCTTCTTCATGCTTTTCCGGATAGCAAGCCACACCGTATGAGAAAGGAGTATTAGTCACTTTCATCTCCGATCCGTCTACAAAAATACCTTTGTTGAAGTTATTGATTTGTTGCTGCAGATCCAAAGCATGATGGTGTCCGTCTCCCTCAGGAGTAAATACTGTTTCATGTTTGGCTTTATCGCCACGAAGCACTAATAGATCTGTAATACCCAGGAACTGAAGGTCGAGCAGTACATATTCTGTCTCTTCCTGTGTAAACCCGCTGCACAAAATGTGTGGTACTACTGTGATGTTGTATTTATTCTGGATGGCAGCAGCTACAGCTACGGTTCCCGGACGTCTTCTCAGGCGGTTGCGCTGAAAAAGTCCGTTGCCTAAATCCTGATATACATACTCACTGCGATGAGTGGTGATGTTGATATACTTTGGGTCGAACTCACGTAAGGTATCTATGGTTTGGTACAACTTCTCGATACCCGT
The DNA here is from genome assembly GCF_019583405.1 of Bacteroides fragilis. Classification (GTDB taxonomy): domain Bacteria; phylum Bacteroidota; class Bacteroidia; order Bacteroidales; family Bacteroidaceae; genus Bacteroides; species Bacteroides fragilis_B. Next base: position 46,059 of record NZ_SZUU01000015.1, read on the forward strand.
ACCCTTTAAAGGAGGAAGTATTTCGAAAGAGAAAGCTGTTTTTTCGTTGCTATGTATTAAATCAATTACTCTCATTATTTTTTTATTCGTCTTTGCTATCCTTGCAAAAGCATGCATATTGGGACAAAAATACGAAAAAAAGATGAAACGAAATCGTTGTAGAACCTGAAAAGATTGTCTTTGTTCCCAGTTATGATTCTTTTTTTGTTGTTAACCTGAACTTTTAATGAATAGAAGGCACAACTTTTATAAAAAGATATTTATTGTAACTTGTTTGGAGATATTTATCTGATTTGTATTATGCTCACATACAAGCGATAGTTATTTCTGCTTGAGTTGTAATGGAAGGAATGGAGAAATAAGTTTCGACTTCAAGATGATTCAAACATCATTGTCCGTATGAAGCTATACATTATTGGGGTGGAAAGAACTTTCTGTATGTTATTAATGCTATGATGGGAGATGATTGATGCAAAGCGGTTAGGCATAGGGATAAGGAGTGGGGGTGGTTTATAAAGGCAGGCTAAGGTTAATGCATGTCTTCGGTAAATTCTATGTGGATAACTGGTTGAGAGTCTGAAATTGAATTTGAAAACAGGATTCAAGTATAAAACCTGAATCACGTAATTTTCTATTAACACAAAATTATGGAAAGTACCTTTTAATAGTGCTGGTATAGAATAAGAGGAGATGGCGTAATTGACTTTGTTTGTATTATCCGGACATTATTGTTTTATGTTTTTGATTTCTTCTTTCATACCTACGGAGGGATAAAGAATGGGGATAAAGGTGGAGTTGACTTTCTCTTTCCTAATTTTTGGGAGGCACTATCCACAATTTTGTGTAAATAGAAAACTTCAGGATTCAGGCATTATACTTGAATCCTGTTTTCAAATATAGGGGACTTGTTTTGTGCCATTTCTCTTTTCTTGTTTTCTCTAATCAATACCTTTTAAACCAACATTCCTTTGGTTTAAAAGGTAGCCTTCTCCCGTTTCCGCCCCGAACTTTGCTTTTGAAAATCTTGCGCAACAGAGCTTCTCGGATCACAAACACACTCTCTCGGATTACCTCCATACTTGTCCTAATCGCAACTATCCCTTTCCGTCCACCCCTTATTCCTTTTTCCAGGAAACCCCCTCTTATCTCTTTATTTCCTTCATTCTCAATTTTTTTCCCCCTTTTGTTTTTCCTCTTCCTATTACTTGATTTAACACAGAGTTAAATCAAGCCTTTTGTTTTCAAATAACAAGCCTTTTCGAAGTAAAAGCTTTGTTCTTTCCGCCCCTGAAATAAACCTCTCCCCAACCGCATTAACAATGTTAACGCGTGCTTCCGTTCAATTTTTGTTTGATTCCTGTTTGATTTCCGTTCAACTCCCGCCAAAGTTCCCACCAGGTTTTTTGTTTAACCCCCGTCGTATTTTCTGTTTAACTCCCGTCAAGCTCCCGTTAACCCCCTATTTTCTCCTCAATTTCCTCCCCGAAACGTCCCTTTCCCTCCCTTTCGCAGCACATATCCTTTCCTTCCTCCCCTGCAAACTCCCCCTTATATAATATAATAATGTGTCCCTTTCCCTCTTTTCCTTCGCGTCCCCCATAATCCTTTTTTACAATCCTCCTCTCCCTCAGCCCTTTACGTTCCGAATCAAAATTTCTTCAAAAAAATACC
>NZ_SZUU01000016.1 GCF_019583405.1 Bacteroides fragilis
AATAGCTGTTTCCTACTGACTTTATCTCTGTCCAATTGATACCATCTACAGATGTAGTGGTAAAACCGAATCTCCCTGCTATCACAAATTTGCCATTTCCGTAAACAATATCTTCAAACTTATCAATTTCAGAACTATACTCTCCAAATGTTAATGGCGTTGACCAGTTAACGCCATCAATGGATGTCATTACGGCTGGTTTTTGAGCGGAGTGCGAAGAACAATTACCTATTACTACAAATTTGCCATTTACATATGTTACTTTTTTCCAATTCCATGAATAATTTGCTCCCCATGGGACAGGACGTACCGGAGTGGTCCAGTTTTCTCCATCTGAGGATGTTGTCACCTGGTCGTTACCAATAGCCACATATTTACCATTGCCGTATGCAAGACTGTTCCAGTCAAGTATGTATACCTGTTTGGCTTCTCCGCTTGGAGTCAGGATCCAGCCACCGGTTCCTACAGCGATAAACTGTACGTTTTTCTTGAAGTTTGCTGTAATTGTACTGTTGGATTTATGCAGGGTAACGGTGGTGCTCGAACTGTTCGGGTTCTCAATCGTTGCATCACCGCTTGTGACTGTCCAGCCGGCAAATTCGTACCCGCCGTTCGGAGTGGCCGTAATGCTGATTGCCTTCTCCACTCGATAGCTGTTTGTACCCGATGGGGACACCGAGCCTCCGGTTCCGGCATTAACGGTCAATTCACGTTTCTTTTCTTTAAATCCACAACGGAACTTGTGATCCTGACCACCTAAATCAACTTCAAATTCAGATGTTGAATTTTGTGCATAATCATATTTTTGGGGTTCGTTTTCCGGACCACCATAAAAATAGTTAACTTCATATCCGGGATCAGGATAAGCAGCAACTGTAGGTTTAGCATCTCCACTATACAGCCCTGCTCCGGTTGCATACCCTCCTTCAAACTCCACTTTCCCGTCCGAGGAGCGGGTTGCCGGGCCTGTCATCCCTTCTCCCTCAATGGTGATGCGCGTATCACCGGTAGGGGTCGGTCTGTTGTCTCCCGCCCCTTGTTCCACCACTTCTTTCTGGCAGCTTGCGAACATTGCCACAAGTGTCGCCAAAAGTAAAAATCTCACTTTCTTCATAATGAATCGTTTTTTAATTGTTTATTATAATGGCACATGTCATGCCCTTGTTTGTCGTCCAATACATCCGCATCGATACGGGCTTCAACCGTCGCGTGCAATACGAACTTATTGGCAAAGTAATACGTGTTGCGCCTCTTGCTGAATTTTATCTCGGCACCCATCAGCCGGAGCTCCTCCAGGTAATTGTGGATCGTCCGTATACTCAGCTTCAGCCTGGCGGCCAACTCACCCCGGCTGCCGGTTTTCTCCATCCGGATCAGCCGGTACACCCGGTTGATCCTCTCTATATAGCCGATCACTGAAAGGGTCGTCATAATTCATCCTCCTTCCCCGTCAGATCCAGGAACTTGCGGAAATACCTTTCCTCCAGGTACAGGCATTCCATCAGCGCTGCTTTTCCTTCCCGCTCATACTTCCGGCGTAGTAGCGGAAAATTTGTTGAGTAGAGGTTCCACCGGATGATTCCCTTCGCCCGGTTGTCAAGAGCGGATGTATCCGTCCCTTCTATCGTGTATTCCACGGAAAGGAAATACAGATTCTTCAGTCCGTATTTCTCAAGGAAGACCAGGTCCTTGGGACAAGCCTTCAGGCCGTCTGAGGCAATGCACATCAGTACAAGCTGTTCCACTTCCCACTCAATTGTCATATCCATACCAGTATGGTTTTATAGGTTTACCGTTTTTTCTTATTTCATAATGCAGGTGGTAGCCCGTACTTTTACCCGTGCTTCCCGCAAACGCGATTACAGCCCCTTTGCCGACCTTTTGCCCCTTGGTGGTATAATAAGCGGCCAGGTGGGCGTAGAGCGTTTCAAAGCCGTAAGAGTGGCGTATCACGACGCATCTTCCGTAGCCTGCTTTCCTTCCCGCGAAAGAAACCGTACCCGAGGCGGTGGCATAAACCGGGGCTGCCAGCTCCACGGCCATGTCAATACCTGAATGGAAACTTCGTTTGCCGGTTATGGGATGAATCCGGATGCCAAAGCCGCTGCTCTTCCTGAACCTGTCTTTCAGGGGACAGGCGAGCGGGATCTTGTCGGATACTCCGTACCGGGAGAGTATATCCCGGTAGCTTTCCAGTGTCTCCAGGCGTTCGCACCTGTCCAGTGCCTTGTCGAGCAGTTCCCTGCCGTCATTCGGGCCATTGAAGGGGAGGCAGGAAAGCAATACGGTCAGTAGTAGTTTCATCGGGCTATCCTCCTTAATATTTTGTCGGCTTCATCCTCCGTTTCCTGTTGTTTTCTGCTTCTGAATACTTCCTCCGCCGTCAGGAGCGACTTGTTCTTCAGCTTATACAGGAAGTGCCGGCCGCCGTTCTTCTCTTGGATCTCGATGATAAGCCGTTTCTTATCGGGGATGGTGAACTTGTTCATGGCCACGGTGAATGTCCGGCTTTCATGTGCCGGTACTTCTTCCGGATAATCGAAAGTGAACAGGATGTTCTGCTCGAGCTGCTGTACCGCCGTCTTTTTGCGGATCTTGGCATCCTGGATGTAGAACCGCATGAAATCCGTCGTATAACCGATCTGTGTGCGGTTTGTCAGGGTCATGCGCAACAGCAGGATATCCCCGTCGATGAAGATATTCCCGACCTCGAACTCCACACCGGAATTCTTGTCCTTCAGTCCCAGATCCAGGGGGGAGCGTTTCGCGATAGCCTCCCTGATCCTTTCCTTCTGCCCATAAGAGCGTTCCTTTTCGTCGAGTATGGCCACCCTCTGCGTATCCTCCTTGTCAATGACGAAGCTGAAACGCTCCGGAGCGGGTACATAGCGCAGGTCGAAAGTGTAAAACTTTCCTCCTTCAAGTACGACCGATATGTTCGTATCCTCCTTATAGGGCTGGACGGCTTTTACGGCCAGGATATTATCCACTCCCTCGGCCTTGTCTACCTCCACGTTCGTGCTTCCGTAATCGACGTAGGTGATACCGGCAGGGAAGATCAGGAACAGCTGCTTTTCTTTTCCTACCGGCAGTGTATGCGGTGCGGGAGCTTCCCCGCCTATACGCACATAACTCTGAGCCGGATGCGCGTTGTAGCTGATGGAGTACGAATAGAACTTTGTGTCGGCCGTCACCACCGACAGGGTTGTTTCCCCCGGGAAGTTCTCTTCCGGCGCCTTCAGGCGTATGATTCCCGGGCAATTGACCACTTTCTCACCGATGACGTAATCCCCTCCGATGCTGTAATACTTCACTTCAGTAGGGAAGATCAGGTGCAGGGTCTTTTCATACCCGATCTGCAGAGGAACTGCGGAGAGTTCCTCGATCTTCTGCGCTTTCCCTGAAAGGAAAAACAGGAGAAGCAGGGTGGTGATGTAAATTCTGTTTAGTTTCATATCTTTTTAAATTAAATAACTATCTTTGCATGGAAACTTTAAAATTGTTCTTATATGTCCCAAACTGATTATCTTACTCTCTTAACTGAGGCCCATGATTTTACTGTCCGTAATTTGTATGGAAAAACAGCCTCCTGCGACACTGATTTGCATCTCAAAAAGTATGATGACGCAAGTATCCGGGAAGCATGTAAATTCGTACAGGACATGCTTTCATCGGTACATCCTCTTTTTATTGTAAACAAGTGTCATTTTATTTGCTTAGGTGCCAATAAGTTACTTCTTGAAAAACATTTCCAGCCAATTTTGACAACCGGTTACATATTACTTAATCATTGCGAAAAAGAATATTATACCGACCGGGAAGAACTGTTCAGACAACTTAAAGGGATTCAGCATCCTATGAAATTGAAATATCATGCATGGTTGACCCTTGGAGATTATATAATAGATCCGACCTATATAACGACCCATCGTGTCCTCAATCCCGAAGCTTATCCTATGCGGGATTCTTATGACAACAGAATGATTTTTTTTAAACATACAGCCGGATTATTTGAGTTTGATAACGGTACTCTTGAATATATTCCCCAACTTACAGGTACTTCACTTCTTGATCGTCGGATGCCTTTGTAGACAAAGCCTCCAAACGTTCGGAGTAACTGCTGCTTCCCAGCAGTGCCGGATTGAGCATATCGAAAATCCAATGCGACTGGCGTATCAGAAGTTCGACTCTTACGGGTACGCCGTCCGGCTGCAGCTCAGGAAGTCCCGGTAATCCGGTCATGTCCGGAATAAAGTATTGACCTGTGGATGGTTCCTCAAGATATAAGCCGGCCTGTCCGCTCTCCTGTGGAACTATCCATGCGGGAAAGCACGCTTCCGGTTCATATTCCGACTGTACTATACCGGTATCATCTGATTCCGGATACCGGAGTCGTATCCGATACCGTACTAATATCTCAGGCTTTGAACGAATCCACGGATACTGTACATCCCAGTCATAAATCTGATGAAAGGGGGAGATATCGGAGGAAAGCAGTTTTCCCGGAACATATTTCCCATCTTCAGTAAAATGTATCCGGTCATTTGCATACAGGGCGGCTTTCTCCCCTGCGGTAAACATAATCCACACAAGCACGCCTTCTTTCATCAGGTCGTTTTTTCTGTCTGCCCTCTTTTTGATATCCTCCGAATATTCGGGATGTTCAAGAAGAGGACTTGCCTTCCGTATCAGCATTTCAACTTTTACGGGCACACTGTCCGGTTGCAGATCAGGCAGTCCCGGTAATCCGGTTATATCCGGAATAGAGCATTGGCCTGTGGATGGCTCCTGCAGGAACAGACTGATCCGTCCGGTTTTCTCTCTTACGATCCATGCGGGAAAGCACATTTCCGGCTCATACTCCGATTGCTTTACTGCGCTGTCCTCAGTTCCCGGATATCGGAGACGCATCCTAATCCGTATCGAAATCCCGTATTCAGAAAGGGAAAGAAACCTGTCAGCATCATCAGGTGTGGGGATTTCATGCAATATGGGTACATCAGGGGACAATAACCTCCCGTGGCCGATCTTCCCATTCTCAGGATGTACTTCGTTATCCATACGCAGGGCTGCTTTTCCCTCTTTGGTAAATACGGCCCACATGATGACACCTTCTTTCATCAGGTTGCCTCTAAGTTCTTTTTTATCAGTCATATTAATCATTTATTTAAAATTTTACTTTTGCTATTCTTCTATAAATATGGCGGTAGAGCCATGTATTGAGGGAGTGTACTTTTTGAATGCAAGCCATCAAAACGGGTATTTCCTCCAGCCCTATCCATCCTTTCAGATTACCCATAGGTAATTCGATATAAACAGGCGGAGTGGACACTATTGGATTTATGTGTGGCCGGTGTCCCTCTTTTTCCCTTTTGGCATCTATCTTTCTGAGGATTTCGGCATAAGAAGTCGGAAGATCCGCGTATTTTTCTCTTTCCTTAGGGCTGTTCCTTCCGGCTTTCAGGAAGGCCGGATCTACCGTGTCGAAAATACAGTGGGCCTGGCGTATCAGCATTTCGACTCTGACGGGTATGCCATCCGGTTGTAGTTCCGGCAGTCCCGGTAATCCGCCCATATCCGGAATGAAGCATTGTCCGGTAGAAGGCTCTTGCAAATACAGGCTGGTTTGACCGGCCTTCTCTCTTACGATCCATGCGGGGAAGCATGCTTCCGGTTCATATTCCGATTGTTCTATGCCGGAATCGTCTGCTTCCGGATGCCGGAGCCGTATCCGATACCGTACTGATACTTCGGGTCTTGAACGAATCTGCAGATACTGTTCATCCCAGTCATAAACCTGATGAAAGGCGGAGATATCGGGGGACAGTAACTGTCCCGGAACATATTTCCCATCCCCGGCACAATGTATCCGGTCATTCGCATACAGGACGGCTTTCTCCTCTGCGGTGAACATAATCCACACAAGCACCCCTTCTTTCATCAGGTCGCTTTTTCTGTTTGTTCTCTTTTCCAGACACTCGAATATTCGGGGAGAGTCCCAAAGAGGACTTACCTGTCGTATCAGCATTTCGACCCTTACGGGTACACTGTCCGGCTGCAAATCAGGCACTCCTGGTAATCCGGTTATATCCGGAATAGAGCATTGGCTTGTGGATGGTTCCTTAAGATATAGGCTAACCTGTCCGTTCTCCTGTGGCACTATCCACACGGGAAAGCACATTTCCGGCTCATACTCCGATTGCTTTACTGCACTGTCCTCAGTTCCCGGATATCGGAGGCGCATCCTGATCCGTATCGAAATCCCGTATTCAGGAAGGGAAAGAAACCTGTCAGCATCATCCGGTGTGAGGATTTCATGCAGTACGGATACATCAGGGGACAACAACCTTCCATAGTCGACTTTTCCATTCTCGGGATGTACTTCGTAATCCATGCGCAGGGTTGCTTTCCCCTCTTTGGTAAATACAGCCCACATGATGACACCTTCTTTCATCAGGTTGCCTCTAAGTTCTTTTTTATCAGTCATATTTGAGTTTTTAATATTGTGGATGGCCATTGTTTTATTGTATCTATAATTTCCTGTATTGTTTCCATATCACACCGGTCTTAAATTCTTTATTTGATCAAATTCCTCCAGGCGTATGATCTCTGGGCAATTGGCCACTTTCTCGCCGATGACGTAATCCCCTCCGATGCTGTAATACTTCACTTCGGTAGGGAAGATCAGGTGCAGGGTCTTTTCATACCCGACCTGCAGGGGAACTGCGGTGATTCCTTGTGTCTTTTTTTTGCTCTAAAGATTGATAATAAGCTTTCCAAAAAACAAAAAAATGGAAAACAATATTCAGACCGATAAGAAAACAAAAGAACAAGCACTCGGGATTTTCCATCAATTTTTTCATATTCACATAGTTTTTTAAATTAGTTTTCTGTTCATACAGTTTTTAATCATTCATTTGATCAAACTCCTTCAGGTACCGGGCTACATCCGCCGCCATCGGGCAGATTCCGTCAAACAGGCTCTGATTTTTTCATTCTGGAATTTTCTTATTAAATATCATTACTATAAACACCACAAACACAAGGTACATTACAATCATCAGGAAATCTCCATATTTACTCTTCATGAAGTCAATGATTCTACTTATAAATGCTTCCATTCTATTGTAATTTTTGTTTTTCTCCTGTGTCTTTACTCTCTTGCCCTGACTGTTCGTGGCGTGAAGCATAAAGAGGGGCTATCACTATAAGTATATATGCAATTCCTAATACAATGCAGAATAATATCCGGATCAGGTAATCCACTTTTTCCCAAATAGTTTCCATTGTATAATTTTTGTTTTTAGTTATTGTTTACTTTTCAGGTTCCGGACCATTATCCGGGACTTTTTCTTCTCCATCCACAGATGCCTTTTCATCACTTCTGTGTATAGACAGTATTAGAATAAATCCACAATAGAAGCTTAGAAAGAGTATGTCGCTTCCCGATAACTCTTTTATTTCATTTATAAATTCCTGTATTGTTTCCATATCACACCGGTCTTAAGTTCTTTATTTGATCACACTCCTTCAGGAACCGGGCTATATCTTCTTCCATCGGGCAGATTCCGTCAAATAGCTTATACATCAGTTCCGGTCTCTGCGGCCGGTTCTGATATACTATCACTTTCTTTCCGGCCCCCTTCATCCATCCCGCCTCGGAATGTGCCGAAGCTCCGCAGGGAAGTACAAGTACACATACATCCGCCCACTGCATGGCATCGAAATCCGAGCGGAATCCCGCCTGTGCCAGGGGATGCTCCATCGCATCCAGATAGTCCTCCGGATTCATATTTTCCCAATTCTCGTTGACCTGCGACCAGTGGAAGTCCGTTTTTCCTGCCGGGTGACGAAAATCATACACTTCGTGTCCCCTGTAGCGCAGGAAATTTACTATGTACGGCTGGTACGGGTTATTCCAGCTGCTTGCCACATATATTTTTGCCATCGTTTTCCTCCTTTTCCTTATTGTTTCATGACTTTTTCCTTCCTCACTCTTTCGGTTGCCTGAGCAGTATGCGGTAGTTGGTTTTGATTGTCACCTTTACCTTCCGGATATTCTTGCTTGCCGCCGACTTGGTGGCGTTGATGACGCTGTTGGCCGCTCCCGCCACGAGCTGGCTTCCCATATCGAATCCTCCGGAGATATTGGTATTCGCGCCGCTTATTCCTGCCGCCTGGGCTTCCTGTGCGGTTTCCGCCTTCACATTGCCCGGCACATAGATTCCCTGGATCGCGTCCTCGGAATAGACCTGCTTTTCAAAGGGGAGTATGTTCCCGCTTAAGTTCACCGAGACGATTTTTACCAGGACGCGCTCCCCGTCGATGCCCGTCACCTCCCCGAATACGGGAGTCCCTTTACGGATGCGCTGCCCGTCATCGGTCAGGCAGTTCTCGGCCAGCTGCATCTTGAGCGTGGAACCGACCATGACGGTCTGTGTGGAGTGTACGAATGCTTTGATGACATTCCGCTCTTCCTGTCTCACGAGCCGGACCGTGTTGAATCCCCTGCGGGCCGGTACCTGGGGTACACTATCCACGGCTTTGCGGTGCTTGGGCTGCACTTCCTCTTCCTTCTTTTCCTGCAGGCCGGTGTTTTCCTTTCCCCCGGAAGCAACCGGTTGTTGTACCGGGACCGTAATTCCCGCTCCGAGCTCACGCTCGTTATCCCGGATCAGCTCCCGGATACGCCGGATCTCCCTTTCATTTCCGGCCGTGTCCGCAGGCTCCTCCGTTACCGGATCGAAACCTGAAAGGGAAGCGGATTTGCTTGTATTTTCCTTCTCGACTTTTTGGAGCATGTCATCCAGCGTAAAGCTGTCCTTGATCCGGGTTCTGAGGATTACCTCACCCGTTTCCGGCTCCTTGCTCCCGGAACCGGGCAGGCTGGCGATGAATGCCCACACCAGCAGGACAACTACAATCCCCAAGCCCGCCAGTATGGCTATTCTGCTTTTCCCGTCCCGTGTCATAAGAGTTCGTATTGCTGGTTATAGGTACGGAAGAAGAAACCGGACGTATTTTCCGGAAAGCGCGGAGTGGCATGGATGGCGGTACCCTCACTCACAATCCGTACTTTCCTGATGTCATCGCCATTAATAATGCTCAGGATGGAGGAGAACCTGACATGGTACTCCTCACCGTCGGCACGTATGTCGATGATCTTTTCAAACTCCGTCTTGTAGACAACCCCGAGTTCCAGCGCATCTCCATAGGCGCGGTCCGCCTGGTATTTGGCAAATACGGTATTCGCGTCCGGCTTGTTGACCAGGAACAGGGCACGGGCACGGTTCTCCTGCAGGGAAAGCCTGTCAAAGCTGTTCAGGAAATAGGCCGTCCGGCGGCAGTGCCCTTTCAGGAGGCTTTCGTACAGCAGGTCCTGCTGCATGGACTTGAAATGGACGAATTCCCCTCCTTCATTGACCACCAGGATCTTGTTCATCGCATTGTTCACCACGCTGTGTGCGAAGAACAGGACCATCGCGATGGTTATCCCGCAGAAAATAAATACCAGTTTGGTGCGGAACGTATGGTTCTTTCTAGCTTCCGCCAGGCTGGAGAAATCCTTGAGTATGCTTTTTACTTTGAGTATGCTTTTTGTTGCTTTCATGGAAGTTTCATTGTATAATTTATAACCATTTGTTTACTGTGGCCTTAACCGTGCCAAGCATCGTGAGCTTGAGCAGGAAAGAAAAAATAACCATCAGCAGCACCGACCAGGATCTTTGCAGGACATAGTTCGTGACGATCAGGTCCGAGAAAACGCTGGCAAGGATAAACCCCGGATAGAGCATGTAGCATCCTAACATCTGTTTGACCCATGTGTAGAAGGAGCTGCGCGTGTCATTGTTGTACAGGCAGGCTATCGCTATGGGAGAAATGATCTCGAGCAGTAGCAGTAGCAGGTAGCGGGTACAGAGGAACAGCAGCATGATGTAATCATAGGCCACTCCGAAGAGACTGCCTATCGTTCCTGAGATAAGTGACCATTTCAGGGTATCGAGCCCGTTGACGGCTATGTCGGTGATGTCCCCGTTCATTAGTTCGTCCAGCATGGCACTGATCGGATCTTTCCAGATATTGTGCGGGTTGTAGACTCCTCCGTTGGCGAGTGACTTCATCAGCTCGTCGGCACCATAGGCCAGTACCGTCTCGAGCGTTCCTAACAACACGGGCATGATACATACCAGGCCTATGCAGAAGATGTACTCCCTGCCCAGCTCGTAGAAGTGCTTGGCATTGAATCCTTTTCCCTCGCTTGTCATCTCCTTGAGGATTCCCATGAGCTTGAAGATGAAAGTCGTTATGACAAATCCGGCGACAAGCGCGTAGAACCCTTCTATGACTACCATACCCTTTATATGCAGGTACGCAGCGTTCAGATTTCCGTATGCTTCTTCCATCCCCGTTATCTGAATGCCCTTTTGAGCCGTTCGTACTGACTTATGATCTGGGAGATCTTCGCTATTTTCCTTTCCTCCTCGAGAGTCTGTTTCTCTATGTTCTGCAAGGTAGACAGCCGCTCGGCATCATTCATCTTCACGCTTGTGGAGAGGATCGTCCTGGACAACTGGATCAGTCGCCTGTTACCGGCCATGATCTGTTCAACGCTGCCGGTGAGTGTCTTCAGCGTCGAGGAATTCAGTTGCTTCCCGCTGACCAGGTCAACGCATTTTTGGGAGAGCCTTGCCTGGCGCTCGATAATATACCGGGTCGTCTCACAGTCCGACACTACGGAGTTGACCTTGCGCATCAGGTCCAGGCTTTCGTCCAGCTTGTTCTTCTGTTCCTTGAGGTAGCCTACCTGTTTTTGCAGCTCCTTGAAGTTTTTAAGGTTCTGGCTTAAATTGCCGGCATCCGTCACGGCCCATTGTGCTGATGCGGTGGCTGCCGCCATCAGCACGATTAAGGATAAAAATAATTTCTTCATACGGTTCTTGTTTTAATGTTCGTTTATATATTCTTCAATAGCTTCCTGCATGGACTTGCCGCTTCCGGTTTTGTCCTCGAGGTCGGACCAGATCTCGCCTTCCGTCTGGAAAGCAAGAAACTTCTCCCTGGAAAACTCCAGGCGGGTAACCGTCGCGTAATTCTCACCCATGCGCATGAAGCATTCCGAGTAGGGACGGGAGGCGGCGAAGTTGTTCCGCATGGATTTCATCAGGGCTATCTGGCCGGGCTGCGTCAGCTTGAACTTGTCGATGATGCTCTGGTAGATGACCTCCTTGGTCGGCAATACGAACAGCATGTCCGTGTTGCTGATGATGTTTTTCGTGTTCTCGTCATCGGGCAGCTGGTCAGGGGTCTGGACAATGGTATATACGGCTCCGTTCTCTTTCCGTATCTTCTGGTAGCAGAAGGCCACGGAACTGTGTATGCCGCTGCCCGTGGCCGTATCCACCATCTGTGCGGTTTCGGCATACTCGTCGAAAATCAGTATGCCGCGCTTTCTCCTGTCACTGAGCAGCTTTTTCTGGATAATGGTGAATATCATGCTCATGACCAGGTTTGAAAGGAACCTGTCCTGCTTGATCTGTGTAAGCTCGAACACGATAAACTTCTTTCCGGAGAAATCGATTTTCATATCCTTGCAGACATTCTCATACCGTTGTCCGGGCATGAATTCACCGCAGTTCAACTTGAAGGATTCGAGGGTGAAATAGGTACCGGGAATATGTTTTCTCTCGAGGATCTCATTGTAATTGTCTATAACATAATTATAGAAACTCTCAAAGTTATGCCCTTGCCGGACATGTTCGTAATAGTCCTGGATAAACCGGGTCAGGGCGACTTCCTTCTCCGACTCGTCCTTGGTGAACATGTGCTTCCAGTATCGCTGTACGATGCCGGAGAGCATTTCCAGGTCATTATTGTCCAGTTCCTCTCCCTGCAGGTCAAACGGGTTGATCCCTAAGGGGGTCTTGCCGTCATAGTCCACATGCAGCGAGATATCCGGATAGAGCTTGCACAGCTGGCTGAATGATTTTCCGAACTCCACGACAATGGTCGTATAATCCTGTTCGATCAGCTGCTGCGTGAAATTCAGGGTGAAGGCTGACTTTCCCCCGCCCGTGCCGGCAATAACCATCCCGTTGCGGGCATTTACCCTTTTTTTTGCCGCGTCCCAGATATCCTTGCGAAGGGGAACCTGGTACATCCTGTCGTGCACGTAGATCCCTTCGGCATCATTGCTGAACTTGCTGCACTGGAGAAAGAAACAGAGTGCTATGGGCAGGGTGGTGAGGAAGAGATACTCTACCGGCATCAGGCTGATCTGTCCGGGAACACAGGCGAAGTGCATCTTTGCCAGGTTCTCGTAGCCCGGTATATAATATTTAAACCGGTTCAGGTTCAATACCTCCCTGACCCTTTTGTCCGCTTTCTCCAGTTCGGTATCCGACCCATCGAAAACACAGACCGAAAAGAAGGAGCGCACCAGCATCTGGTCTTCATCGAGGATCTCTTTCTGGAGTTCATCCAGCTTTTTAAACTCCCTCTCGATACTCTTGTTCATGGAAGAGTTGCTCCCGTAAATGTCTATGTTGCGTGCGATCCGGGAGCGCAGTTTCCCGTTTCCCTCGAAATAGATGACCTGGTTGACGATGTGGTTGTAGGGAAGGTACATGCCTAACTGCTCCATCAGGGGATGGTACAGTTGTGAAGCGGCCGGTGGCAATGACTCGTCCCTGACATAGGATTCGATGCTTCCTTCCGGAAGGAAGGTCTCGTCGCATACCGCATAGCAGCGTGCGTGGTTTTTTCCCACATGCAGGCTCCCGTCGATATGTATATCCACCACAGCGTCCGTATCACCGAACAGGCCGGAGTATGCGTGGGTGAATGCGGATATCCGTTCATGGGACATGGGCAGCACCGAAGTTCCGCGCATGTTCTGCAGGATACTCACCGCATTGTCGATCCCTTCGAGAAACGTTTCCAGCCTCTGGTAATCCTCCCTGTGCAGATGTTCCTTATAGGCCAGGGGGGAGGATACATACGCCTTCTCCAGGCTTTTCAGTCCCGCAAGTACAAAATGCAGGATACAGGTATGGTCGATGTACAGGCGCCCTTCAAAGTGGCGCGCGTCGGCACGGTCCAGGAAAGAACCGGTACCTTTGCCGCGGTGGTAGTCCTTTTTAAGGAATACGTCCTGTTTGTGTACGTAGGTACCGTCGGGCATATGCCTGAAGGCTTCCCGGTACATCCTGTCCCTTTCGTCGATCTCTTCCGGGGAAAGGGAATAGCACTCCGGCTGCCGGAGCTCGAACGGGACGCATATGGTGCCGCTCCGGGTCAGGATCACGCTTTGTCCCTCAGACTCGCTGATAATGTCAAGTATGCTGTATGCTTCTGCTTCTTTCATCTTGTTTCTTCTTCAGAAGTTGTCTGTTTATGGTTAAGTTACTCACGGTCATGCCGTACTTCGATTCCCTGAATTTCGTAGGCTGTGCCTTTTTCCTGAGTTTGTGCCTCAGTACCGGCAGCACCGGCAGCGAAACCAAAAGGACCAGGAGTGTCAGGGTCCAGTCACCGGTCATGATGCCTGTACGGACACTCAGGAAAAGCAGGACAAGCGCGGCGGCACAACATCCCACAAAAATCCAGTAGTCCGATGAAAGGAAGCCCCGTATCATGCAGGGGCTTTCCAGTCCTTTCCTGACGGTGTACTTCATACGGTCAGTTTAATCCCGGATAGAGCGGCTTTGACCGCTGTTACCACAACTCCCGCAAGCAGGGAGAAACCCACATACCAGGCCATGGCGAACAGGCCGTCCCTGCGTGTGCCCCGGTTCTCCTTGTCGACAATATTGTCCCACTGCTGGGATATCCCTAAAACGATCCCTACAAACATACAAGCCAAAAAAATCGGTAAGGCAAAGCCGTCGAGTATCTGGTTCATCGCGCTGCGGGCATCCTGTGCATATCCGCGCAGGGTTGAAACAAGCAGAAAGGCGAACAGTAGAAATTTTCTTTTCATGATGGTTACTTATTTTAGGGTTGGATGGTTCCGGTATAGTCTCCTCCTGTTTCCCAGGGGCGGGCACTCACACCGGAGAGCATGAGCACCCCTTCTTTGCTCAGGGTCAACGCGTAATCGTACCTTTTTCCGGCTTCAAAGGTATTTGCCGGAAGATACCAGTCATAGGCATGATCCAGGTAGCGGATCTGCGCTTTCCTCTCTTCAAGCCTGCCGGGCAGGAGCAGCAGCATGTTTGTGCCGGAAGAAATAGTTCCGTTTCCCTGTTTTACGGACAATGTACCACCTGTAAGGTCGTATGTGGCCTCTGTAGGTACGGCTTCCACATTCAGGCTGCACGCCTGGCTTCCGTCCACGGTAAAGGCCAGCAGGGAGAGCAGGTGCTTCATTTCGATACTCGCCAGGCGGTTCTGCCAGTCGAGCCTGAGTTCGTCCGATGCCAAGTAATCCGTCTGGGGACTCAGGCTGACAGCCACTTCCTTTCCAGGGATACTCCGGAATGGGGAGAAAGCGAACAGCCGGCAGGTTTTCTGGGTAAGTGTCACCTGCGGAAAATTCCAGTTCTCCCCATAGGTCACATGCAACGGATTGCTGACACCGGTATATGATCCACCCGTTTCATCGAGCAGCACCATGCCGAAGTCCTTTACCGGAACATTGCCTGTATCCGCAGCGGAACTGCGGCTGAAACAGTTTTCTATCTCAAGTCCCGCCTCTCCTGTCCCGGGGAGGGAATCTTCCTTGCCGGAACAGCCCGTAAGGGCCGCCGGCAAAAGAAACATGACTATGTGTTTATACACTTTTATTTTCATTGTTATATTTACTATTCGTTTAATTAAGGATTGATATCAATTGAAGTTTTACCCTTCTGTCTGACGGTCAGTGTCAGTGTCTTTCCGCTTTCTGCCTGTGTTAGGGTCACGGTTCCGCTGCGGATCTCTTTGGTCGGATTCTCGTCATAGCTGACCGAGCTTCCCGACACATGAATCCAACTGTCACCCGACGCACTCCAGGAGAGCTCTTTGATGCTGTTTCCTATAGTCTTGCGGCTCGTTATACTTAGCAGGAATGAACCTGATCCCGCTTCCGTACGCTCACTGTGGGCCACCGTTCCGTCCGAATACTCGAAAACATAGCTGACCGGGGGGGCTTCCTGGCTGATGGTGGCCGTAGCGGAACTACCGCCATGACTTGCCGTAAATACGCAGCTGCGCGCGGATGCCGTATTGTTCTCCGATACGCTCACCGTGTTCCCTGAAAGGAAAAATCCTTCCGTACCTCCACTGATAGAGGGTGAGCCTCCTTGGAGAGTCTCTTTAACCCCATTGACGAACACGTCACGTGAGGTGCCCGCACTGAGCGTCGAAGTCCCTCCTTTCCAGGAAATGACGGAAGGATTGGCCGTCAGGGTAACTGTCCAGGGTCCGTAATTCCGGTATTTAGGCTCGAGGGTACGGTCCGCAAGCACCTCAAAGCTGTATTGTGCGGTACCGGATACGATCCTTCCCCCTTCATACCAGCCGGCAAACTCATAGCCCGGCTTCACGCTTGCCGACACCGTACAGTTGCTTCCCGTATTGTACAGTCCCGCACCTGTGGTGGTTCCTCCGGATGTATAATCCAGGATGGTGATCTGCTTCTTGTAGTCAATCCGGTAATTGTGTATTTTACCCTCCTGGATGACCATGTCGGAAGTTCCGCGAAGCTTTATGCCGGTGGTTCCGGTAAGGGACACATAGTTGGAGGAGGTCGTAAGCCTTTGTGCGGGGATGGTTACCCGGAACACTGTAGTTCCTCCCGCCTCCGAGTACTTGTACATCGTACAGTTTCCCTTGCTTTCGTCCGTGCTGACTCCCCCTGTAAGAAGATTGAAACGGCTTGTACGTTTCACATTCTCCATCGTGGCTTCCCTCACACCGTCATTTCTCTCGATCCTAACCTCTACGGTCGACATCCTGTGTTTGAAATGCAGTGGAACCGTGTAGTCCCGGATAGGATCGGTATAGGTAGCTGTCATGAAGTCCGCAGAAATCCAGCCCGCCTTTTCGTTCTGGTTGCCGGCGGTATGGGAGATCCCGGTTATATCGGTCTGCCCTGTCTTGAAAGGGTAATACACATAAAAATCAAAGTCGGTTCCTACCGTTACTATGATATTGTCCGCTTCCGTTTCCGGCTTGAACTTCTGGCCGTCATATGTATACTTGTTGTTCACTGCCCAGTACACGCCGGTCTTCGGTTCGATGGCGAATACGCCTATGGCATCGCCTGTCTCGAAACTGCCTTCCTGGCTGCTTCGCGTTTCTCCTTGCCCGGTCATGGCGGTAAATGTCACGATCCCGCTATCCGGTATGGTTTCCTGCGGTCCGGTATCTTCCCGGCTACAGGAAAAGGACAACAGCAGCAGGAAACTGCAGACAATCGTTGTTATTGCTCTTACCATTATTCTCTTTTTATTATTTGACCGGAACAAGGGTGATGTCTTCTTCAGTGGAAGTCCAGCCTTCTATGGTTACCGACTGTCCGTTTTCTCCTCCGATCTCCGCATCGTTGGAACGCATAGTGATCGAGTAGATGTATCTCTTTCCCGCCTCCCAGGTTATTTGTGGGATGGCATAGGTATAGGTTGCACCGTCGATTACCACTTCAAGCGACACCTCACCTGCGGCCAGCGTCATCGGATAAATGGCTGCGGCATAATCCACCGCCTGCTGTCCCTGTGCCGGAACGGTCGTGTTCGGACTCCAGGCCAGTTCCGTGGTGACAGGCTGGAACGTGATCTTTCCCCCATCGTTCAGGTTCATGGTTCCGGTAGTGGCGAACTTGGAGGCTGTTGCCTTGAGTTTGGCCGAGGTCAGGTTTCCATCATTATGGTACTCGGGTGAAACTTTCAGCCGCACGACAAACTGTGAAAGCGCATGCTTCATCGGTATTCTGGCATCTGTCTCGATTACGGATACCTGGTTAGTACTTTTACCCCACATGTAATCAACGGACGTGCCGACATTGATAGGAACCGGTATTTTGGTACCGTCCGCCACTGCCTGATTATACGGATAATAAGCCCATATCGTGGCCTTGTCCACCAGCAGATACACCGGGCTGGCTTGTGACCAACTGTTTGCCTGCCTGGTCGACTTGTTGTTCTGGGCATCATAACGCGGGTAGGCATCTCCCCAGCCGCTTGCCTTGTACATGAACAGTCCCATCGCATCGCCTACCGCCCAATCCGTTTTGGGATCGAAACCGGCTCTTGTTTCGGCGCTTTCGGCACTTACGGTAGGTACGATATTCAGCTGTGCCCCCGAATGCTCACCGTCCGTCACTTTTTCGTTAAAAACTTCTTCACTGTTGCTGCATGAGGCCAGCAAGCCTGCGGCCATTACCGCTGAAAGGAAAAATCTTGTTTTCATTTTAAAAAATAATTAATTATTATTGGGTAATTCTGTTTCCGGGATATCCTCCCAGTCCGGAATGACAACCGGTTCGCCTATGGTCAGTTCCTTGCCGATGTGCAGGTTCAGTTCCAGCGAGAGCTCATCATCGTCAAATCCCCGGATGTACGGGGTCAGGTCCACCTTCTGCTCTTCGTTGAATACCGAATCCTCCCCGTCCATTTCAACCTTTACCGAAAGGATATTCTCCGCTGCGGGATTGAATCCGAAAGCGTACAGGCTTGTCTTCCACCGGTCGGTTTCCGGTTTACGCGCGAACAGGCTTGTGACACTCGCATTTCCCGTCCTTTCCCGCGAGACAAGGTACCGGCCGGTGGAAATACCGGTGAGTGTTCCTTTCAGGCCGGCCAGGGGAGCGGTATTACCCGAGACGTTGATCTGGATATTCAGCCGCTGGACGAATGCGGACGGTGTTATGGGAGTGCGCTTGGGTCTCTGGTACTCCAGGCGCTGGCCGAAACCGGCCGAACAGCAGAACTTCTGCACGCCGGAAATGTATACCTCGCCCTCCAGGGTATCTGTCCGTGCCATAAGGCGGGCCTCGTGATAATCCCGGATGTCACTCACTTCATAATTTCCGGTATAGAAGAGGAATTGGTATTCACCTTGTGGAATGCTCCAACGCAGCGTATCCTGCGTAAATACCGCCTGCTCCCCGGAAGGGAGATCCATACCGGAAGGGAATGCTATGATGTGCCTTTCCTCCGGTATGGGAGGGGGCTCTTTGATTCCGCTGAAATCACACCAGGCGACCAGCTCCCCGTTCCTGATACAGAAATCCTCATTAAACTCACAACTGCTCAGGACGGCTGTAAGAGCTGTAAAATAGATTAATCTGTTAGTATAGTTCATCTTTATATAAATTATAAGTTACTATCAGTTTGTTGATCTCCGGATCGAGCTTGCCCCTCCAGATTTTAGAGTCATCCTGGTCACAGGACCTGACATACATCTTCAGGGCTTCTTTCTCCCGTCCCAGACGGCTGTAGAGGATAGCTAACAGGTAGTTCCTGTCAGAGGTATCCGGTTGTTTGAGCATGACATCCAGGGCACGGCTGTCATAGCCTAAGGACATCAGGCAGACGGCTGTATTGTAGTCCTCCCCGTAGAACTCCTCCAGCATGGACAGCGCCTGCTTGTATTGCCTGTTTTCGATCAGGCTGACTGCGTGCATGTAGGTACTGTCGATGACCGGCATCACAATCGTATCCTGGATCATATCCCGGCGGTGAAGGTGGAAATTGAATTCTACACAGCGCAGCAGCGGATAGTACCTTTCCCGGATACGTTTATAGTCGGAAGCATACCCGTGCAGGGCATATTCCCGATTGTCGGGGTCCTTCGTTTCTTCCAGGATGCGTAAAATCCCTGGCCTGTTTGCCAGGCTGTCATCTGAAAGAACCAGTTCACGCAGTCTGCCCCAATCCTCACCGATCCAGCGCGGGCGGAAAAGCGTATCGACCCCTTCCCGGTCCTCCGTGCGTGCGGCAAGGTATTTCTTCAGCTCCAGCGCACGTTCCCTTGAAAGGAAAAGGTTCATTTCGGAACTGCCTTCGGGGGACGATGTGGCCGTCATGCGGATGCTGTCTATGAGGAACTCTCCCGTATAATTGATTCCACGGATGGTCTCAAACACTTTGTCAATCTCCGCCTTATTGCCTCCCATCTTTTCATCGAACCCGGTGCTGCCGGTCTTATAGGTCACATAGGCCCGCAGGCTGACTTCATCCTTCCGGGTAATGATCTTCTTCCTGTAACGCGGTGTGCGGTCAAGGAACTGCACCATGCTCGAGATATAGTAAGTGATCGTGTCCGATGGCGGAAGCGGGGTCCGTACCTCGTCCTTGGAGAGGATCTGTCCGCCAAGCGTCAGCTCTATCTTCTTCGTGTTTTCGGTGGCGGGAAGTTCCTGCTTGTAGTAATACACGAAGTTGCTGCCTTGTTTGATGACCGTATCCAGGCGTGCGGGTTCATAAGGAAACCGCACATACTTTTCATAGACCTCACTGGCTTGCTCCTTTCTTTTTTGGTTTTCGGCTATCTTTTTGTAATCGGTAAAGCGTTCCGTTATGGCCGCGGAATCTTCCGGGGTGATGCTTCTCGTACGGATTTTATAATTACCTTCGGCAAACATCTTCCATTTGGAAGGAATGTATTTGCCCTCCATTTCCCGGCGCATCCAATAGGCGGGAAGATACTCCAGGATGGAATTGTATCCGGCAATGGCTTGCCGGTTACGTTCCATCTTGTAGTTGAACAGTGCGAACCGGGCATTGGCCTTGTCCGACCAGTCGATCCAGCGCTCCTTGGCAAGTACCTCATGCTTCCAGGCCTGGAAGTATTCTTCCTCCAGCTCGGCCAGTGCCTTCTTGTAGCCTTTGCTGTCGAGCAGTTTCTGCATATACAGGCTGTCGGGTATGATGGAGTTCATAAAGGCCCGGTAACGCATGTACCCTTTCTCCTGCATTTTGGCAAAGTCAGCCCCCGAAAGGAAAATCTTTTCTAACTGGAGCGTATCTGTCGGCTTATAGGCCACGGGAGTCAGCTGGAGCTGCCATTTGTTACTGATCAGCTCACCGGGAACTGTCACCAGAAAGTCAAGGTTGATCTTGCCGTTTCTCTCGGCCACCTGTTTGCTCTTCGCCATTACGGTGACTTCAGAGAGCTCGATCAGGGTCATATTCTCACCCGTGACACTGTCATGGAAAACCTGTTTGACCACGTGTTCCTCACCTTTGTCATCCGTCCAGGCAATCTGCCGCGGCAGTCCCTCGTCTGTACCCGGCACCGCTTCTTTGGCCCGTGGCTGGGAGATGCGTACACGTGCCAGACGGGGCTGGGTGGCGCATGAAACCAGGAATGCGCAGAGCAGTATAAAAGGTATGATACATCTTGTTCCTTTCATCTTCTCTCAACCTTAGAACAGGTATACCAGATTGACCGCGGCACGGGTGGGAAGGAAATGCCAGCCGTACTTCTTTGATACAAGATCGCCGCAGCGTTTACACAGGTACTTGTCATAGCCCAGCCATACCGCACCGGCTCCGACTTCCCACTCAAAGTTCCAGTGCGTACTCAGCTGGTAGGCTTTGCCGATACTCACGCCCACACCGTAGCCTTCGCCTTCATAACGGTACTTGCTGCCGAACAGGTTACCCACACTGTATGTGCCGGCGGTGCCATACATACCGATGAATCCGCCCATATAGCTCTCGAGCAGCCAGTAACGTACACCCGGAGCGACATAGAGATTACGGAACTGCCGGTTCTTGCTGAAGCGGAACGGGTTATACTGCACGGGCAGGTGAAGCGACCATTTACGGCCCAGCGTCATGGACGCTTCCAGGTTCAGGTTGGTCGTGGCCAGGCCGAGCACATTGGTACGCAGCGAATAGGACTGGGCCGATACCCCTAAGGTAAAGGCAAGCAGGCTTCCTAAAAGAAATGATCTCTTTTTCATGCCGGTTGTTCCTCCTTCTCCTTGATGACGGTCACTTCCCATGCCGTCAGCGTATTGAACCAACGGTTCTCCCACTGGCGGGCAGAGATGTCAAACCGTACATGTACGGTCATACCTACCTCGACGGCGTACCGCTCGATGTTGGCGTTCATCAGCTGCAGGCATACGCTCTGCGGTTTACTCTCTTCTGTCTCCAGAACGAATTCCCGGCTTTTCCATTCATTGCCGGTAGTCTTGCCGATCCCATCCTTGATGGGAAGTACGGCGATGATTTTACCTCGTATTTCCATTTTTATTAATATTGGGGATTTGATCTGTTTATTTTCGCAGTCCCTCCGGCAGGCTGTCACAGCTTACCGGAGGTCTGCGAAAAGGAAAGGATACACCCTGACTGTTTTATTTGAGATGAAAGAATGAATGTGTCACATTAAACGGGCATATCCTGATTCTATATTACTGGTTTTTAGACAACTGTTTTATCTTTAGTTATATGTTAATCTTCTTATTCATACTTCTATGGGTGAATCGTTATCAGTGAACCGGGCCTTTAAACCGGCCATGCTTATTCTTTCCATACGCTCAGAAACCGCTTATACCGTTCCCGGGCCCTGGCTTCATCGATAACCTCCATTTCTATAACCTTGCAACCCTCTGACCTTTCTCCGTTCTCTTTATGAAAAGAACCGCAGGAAATTGTCGGGATACTTAGCGGGTAGAAATAGGTTTCGAAGCTCTCCTCCCTGTCCAGGAACCGGTCGGATAATAATACATATTCAATAAGATTCTCTTTACCATACATGACCTTCCCGAATTGCCCGATTATCAGTTTGTCGGGAGCATATGGAATGTAGTCGGCCTTTCCGGCTTCTTCATTTAATTCAGCATATAGGTCGGCCTTAAGATCATCCGGTGGAAGCTCCTCTTTTTTATCAGGCATGACCGGACCTGTCCTGTCTCCGATTGGTCTGCCTATTGCTGTCGCGGGCTTTCTTCGGGCTCTTATCCGTATATATATAATGTAGGGCAGAATGACAGCTAAACCACCCAGACAGCCAAAAAATACAGTCTTTAGGATATCCATGTGTCTATAGTTTTACGCTAATCTCCTTTTTATTAAATCAATGCAATCATTCAGTGCCTTACTGAAAGTTTCAGGAGATATCAATTGTTTTTCGAGTTCTTCGGCATAGGCTTGTCCCCAGCCTTGTAAATTGATACTTGCATCATTATTGTATTCGTCTCCTCTATTATCGTAAGATACATGAATACTATCAAATACTACTTCGTCACCAAATTCGTCTGTATCAATCCGATCTATGCCGATAATCTTTTCATACGAAGTGTGCGCTCTATGCACATACTTGCCAACAAAGTGCTGATACATTGCTTTTTTTTTCTCAGCTTCTTCTTTCTTTATACGCTGTATTTCAACTTCTAATTCCTGTATTCTGCTCATATCTAAACTGTTTTACGTTAATTACTAAAAATAAAAAAGCGATGAACTTGAATTCACCGCTTAACTGTTATTTCTAAATTTAGGTATTTGAGAACTTTTTCTATGTCTGGTAGTGGAAAAGGTCTTTGCCCTTTTAAGAATTTATTAAAGTTTATATAGTCAATCTCATTATCAAGAGCGCATTTTCTCTGAGAGATTTTACGCTCTTTTAGTTGATTAATAATAGCTTCCCGGATCATTAGGAAGCTATTTTATACTTGTTTTCAATTTCTGACTTTATGCGCCTCATTTCTGTTCGTATTTCTTCTGCTCTTTGGGTGAATATATCTATATGATAATATTCCTCTTGTAACTCCTGAACGGCTTCGTCATACTCTGCCTGAATCTGAAAGTATCTTTCTCTCTTTGCCTTTGTTGCATCTGCAACAATAGAAGTTCCGGAATACCCATGTTTTTTAGCGCAAGTACTACCATAATATTGGATACCCGATGATGTTTCAAATGCATAAGTTCCTTTAAGCTCTGATTTTCCACAGCATCCACATTGGGTTATCTCTTCTGTAAATCCTAATAGTCTCATAATCTTGTATTTTAAATTGTTATTATTCTTATTTGGCATCACAAATATAGTCATATTTGACAATATAAACAAATAGAACACAATTATTTTTCAAGAAAATAAAAGATTTAACATTTAAACGGTAAAAACAATAATTCAATGATCGCTTACCGACTTATAAGGCTCGGTTTACCTCATTTCTTATTGGATTTGAATTATTCTTCATCCTGTTTTACGGGATAATAGCTTTCTTCCCCACATTTAGGGCAGAAATGAGATGTCCAACAGTATTCAGGATCATACTTCTTAACTCGTTCCGACCAAGCATGAATATATCCACACTCAGCACATTCTACCATTTTATCCTCTTCGTTCATTTCTTATCAGTTATTAGCTATTCATTGTTTTCCATTTCATTGCCACTTTCTGCATTTCATCAAGTATCCCTTCTGAAAATGCGTGCCAATCTTCTTTATAAGTTTTAGTACAAAACAGTGGAACCGGGGAATCATT
>NZ_SZUU01000017.1 GCF_019583405.1 Bacteroides fragilis
GCCGCACTGCCCACCAAATACGATCTGGACTCGTATGATTCCCACAGGACGGAAGCTGTGGATGCCAGAAGGCTGAGAGAACTGCGTGAGCTGGTGTGGGTGAGCCAGGCATACAACCTGCTATTGATAGGACCTTCCGGAACAGGAAAGACCTTCATAGCGGCCGGGCTCGTGTATGAAGCGGTGAAAGCGGGATACAAGGCATACCTGATGACACTCGAGGATCTGCTCGCCTGCCTGAAAACGAAAGATGTCTCTGCCCATGCGATGAAAACATACAAGCGGATCATGAAAGCGCACCTGCTGGCCATAGACGATGTCACGCTGTTCCCCCTGAAAAGAGAAGATGCCTTGTTGCTGTTTAAACTCGTCAATGACTTCCAGGAAAGGACATCGCTCATCATCACGGCAAACAAAGCGCTCACCCGCTGGCTGGAGACATTGGAGGATGAAGCAATCACAGCGGCCCTGCTCGACAGGCTGCTCTACTGCTGCGAGATAATCAGGCTCGAAGGAACAAGCTATCGTATGGAGAATAGGAAAACAATTTTTAGTGATCAAAAACAGGATATGGGCACGTAAAAAGAGTTAAGGAAAGTGAAGCATCTTCGATGCTGGGGTGGGATATACTAAATTACCTAAAATTGTGCCGCGCAAATTTGCGCGCCACATGATAAAAGGGGGATTCAATCTACTACATATCCTCTAATGATAAACAGACTGTATTTATTTGGTATTTAGCCAAAACTTTATTCTCTAAGTGCTCCACTTTCTTGTGGAAAAGTTCTGGCTTGAAATTCTTTTTTTGACGTTTGACTTCTGCTACAATTGCACTTTTGTTATCTAAATAAATAGCTACAATGTCAATTTCGTTTTGATTGCCTTTGGGCTCCCACCACGAACCAATAAGACGGAATTCATAACTTTCAGCATATTTTTGCTTAAAATACTGTTCCAGGATTTTTCCTGAATATGTCGGATAGTCAGCTTTTATTAATTTTCGTAAGCCAACGAAATTTTTTATTTCAATGAGTGAACGATTTCTATCGAAATAATTAAACCAGAAATGAATAAAGTTATCGCATATTTCATATCTGACAGTTTGAGAACCCTCTTTAGAAAAGACAGGACGTTGGCGTACTACTATGTTATAATCTTCAATTAATCGCTTTAGATAACCGCCCAGACTCTTTTCGCCAAGTAGTGCTTCTATTTCCGTCTGAGTATTATACCCGCCAGAGATGGCACTCAGGATTGAGAAGTAAGTACCGTAATTCTTACCGAATTCCTCTATTAATAAATTTTTTCCTTCATCTGTAAAGGGCGAGTTGTCTCTGACCATGAAATCGATCATTTCATCAACGGTTAACACTCTGTTATCACAAAATAATTCGACGTATTTAGGAACTCCACCAGAAAATGAGTATAATGCCAATAAATCATCATTTGTATATTGGGGATGATAGTCTTTCATGATCTTCTTTAATACATTCAGACTGAAAGCAGAAAGTTTTATAATGTTGTCAGCACGGCCAAAAAGCGGCTCCTTTTCATTATGAAAAATCTTTTCCATTAAAGAATAAATAGAGCCACTCACAACGAAATTCATGTGGGTTTTTTGTCTATACTGATCCCAGATATCTTGTATATCACTATAAATTGACTTATTGATATTATAGAATTCTTGGAACTCATCTATAACCAAATTGAATGATTGTCTGGTAGCAGCTTCCATTATATACCGAAAGAGGGATTTGAAAGTCGATATTTCTTCTGGTACATAAATATCAAGTGCCTGGGAAACTAAGGTTATGAATTCCCGACATAGAGATGCTTCATTTTTTCTCCCCACAAACAAATAGATAGTAGGAGTTTTTTCAAAGGCTCTCATAATAAGACTTGTCTTACCTATCCTTCTTCTTCCGGTAACTACTGTTAGACGAGAGTTCTCTCCAAAAGATAATTCTTGTATCCTTTGTAATTCAGCTAATTCATTCTCTCTATTGTAAAACTTCATATTCTTTGTTTATTTAGTCCTTACTTTGTAACGGGGGTTACTGTAACCGCGGTTACAAAGATAACTCTATTTCTATTATTTCAAGTACAATGTTTCATAAGATTCCTCTGACGCTTTGTATAATAATGTTAATAGCTGATTGTGTTCTTTTCGATATGCCAATTTATATATGTCAACTATTTTAAACTAACGTCATGTCTATTATGATATAAGTTAATTATGAAGATTATATTTATAATATAACCTTATTTGTTTGTCATTTATACCCTTATGCTACCGCTAATATTTATAAATAATGGGTCTGTTTTTTTCTTTTTTATAATTATGTGAATTGTTTAAATTGCTGTATGTTAGCTATTTATTAAATGTGCTTATTATTCCATTTCTCCACATTTCGGTTACCGTCCCGATAGAACTTAGTAAACAGTTTTAAAAACACATATAAACATCTTTATTATTAACTCAAAAAGCAATACTTATGAAGAAAACCATCTTCTTGATTTTGTGCCTGTTATGTTCCATCGGAGCCATGGCACAAAAGAAATCAATCACAGGTGTGGTTACAGATGCTACCGGTGAATCAGTCATCGGAGCAAGTGTTGTCGAAGTCGGTACCACCAATGGTGTTATAACCGACATTGACGGCAAGTTTACATTAATGGTCGATCCCAATGGAAAGATCAAAGTCTCTTATGTTGGTTATCAGCCTCAAACGATCGATGTAAAGGACAGAAATTCTTTTAATATTAAGTTGAAGGAAGATTCTGAAATGCTGGATGAAGTGGTCGTAACAGGTTATGGCGGTAAACAATTGCGTTCTAAAGTGACTAACTCCATTGCCAAAGTAAAAGAGGAAACTTTAAAACAAGGTATGTTTACTAATCCAGCTCAAGCTCTTTCCGGTGCTGTAGCAGGTTTGTCAGTAAGTCAGACTTCGGGTAATCCGGGTAGTGCTCCAACTTTAGTACTCCGTGGTGGTACGAACTTTGATGGTTCCGGTTCTCCACTGATCTTAATTGACGGTCAGGTACGCTCTTCGCTGAGTGATATTAATCCGGATGATATTGAATCAATGGAGGTGTTGAAAGATGCCGGTGCAACTGCTATTTACGGTGCACGTGCTAATGATGGTGTAGTACTTGTAACAACAAAACGTGGTAAGGCGGGTAGAGCAGAGGTAAATCTAAAAGCAAAGTTTGGCTTGAACTACTTCAAGGATTCTTATAACTTTATGAATGCCGGTGATTACCTTTACTGGATGCGTACTGCTTATATGAATGCGTACGTTGGAGACATGAAACACCCGGATGGTGCTAATGTGAAAGGATGGTCTTCTCTAAGCGGATTGACTACTGCAACTCCTTATGGAACAGGTAATTTATATTTTGACAAGGATGGTGTAACGCCATTAGACGGAAATAAAACAAGTT
This sequence comes from Bacteroides fragilis, assembly GCF_019583405.1. Classification (GTDB taxonomy): domain Bacteria; phylum Bacteroidota; class Bacteroidia; order Bacteroidales; family Bacteroidaceae; genus Bacteroides; species Bacteroides fragilis_B. The sequence continues at coordinate 3,448 of NZ_SZUU01000017.1, forward strand.
CTGCTATTTGGAGTCCGATGATCTATTCAGACAATCTATCTTTTCTGCTCAATCAAGGATGGCAGACTATGATTGACCCGGTATATGGAGATAAAATTATTTATAAAAACACAGACATTGCTGATTTTAATATAAACACACCTTCATTCTCTCAGGATTATAACTTAAGCGTAAGCGGTGGTAATGATAAAGGAAGTTATTATGCCGGCTTGGGCTACAATAAGAGTGAGGGTACAGCAGTAGGTAACTGGTATCAACGAATTACTTTTACTTTTAATGCTGATTATAAACTTAAGGAATGGTTAACTTCTAATTCAAGTTTCAATTTTGCAGATGCGACCTGGAACGGACTTCCTGCATCGCAAACAGCTGAGGCTAACTATTTCTCACGCTGTCTTTCATTACCCCCTACTTTCCGTGGTTATAATGCAGATGGAGATATGCTATTAGGACCGAACTCCGGTGATGGTAACCAACAATACAATTTTAAGCAATTCGTTCGTGATAATAATACCGATAAGTTTACGATGAATCAATCTTTCACAATTGATTTCATGAAAGGTCTCTCATTAAAATTAGGAGCCATTTGGTATTATTCCGAAGAAAAAACAGAAGCTTTTAATAAAGACTATTTGAGCTCTCCGGGTAACTTGATTACATCTCACGCTACTTCAGCTTCATATAGCCGTACTTTAGACCAAACATATAATGCCGTATTGAACTATAATTATCAGATCAATAAGGACAACTTCTTGGATGCAATGGTTGGTTTTGAATACTATGATTCATACGGCAAAGGATTCAGTGCTTCTGGTTCCGGAGCTCCCACTGATGATTTTATGGATTTGGAATACACCTCAAAAGAGGAAGGTAAGCGTTCTATAGACTCTTCACACTCTCGTCAACGTATTATGTCATTCTTTGGACGTGTTAATTATGACTACCAATCTAAGTACTTGCTTTCTCTGGTTTTGAGGCGTGATGGATATTCCAAACTGGCCAAAGAAAACCGTTGGGGAGTATTTCCGGGTGTATCAGCGGGTTGGGTGTTCAGTAAAGAAGAATTTATGGAAAACACAGCATCTATTCTTTCATTCGGTAAATTACGTGCCAGCTTTGGTTTAAATGGTAATGTAAACAAGAACTTTGTTGGAAACTATACAGTTCAGGGAGCTTATGGCAGTAATCGCTATAATGGTTCAACCGGTTTCTTGTTAAGCAGCATTCCTAACCCATATCTGATGTGGGAAAAATCAAGAACCTTTGAAATTGGTTTGGATATGGGTTTTCTGGAAAATCGCATCAATGCTAACTTGACATATTACAACCGTTTGACTAGTGATAAATATGCTAATATCACAGTACCGTCTACTTCAGGTGTAAGTTCTGTTACTTCAAACAATGGTGAGTTCCAGAATCAAGGATTTGAATTTGAATTAGGATTCCGGATCATTGATTCCAAAGACTGGAAGTGGAACTTGAACTGGAATGGTGCTTTGAACAAAAACAAGGTTGTTTCTTTGCCGGACAATGGACTCGAAAGAAATCGTCAAAGTGCTTATCAGGTTTATACTGGAAACGGAGATGAAAAAATGTGGGTTGGTGGATATCAGGAAGGTCAACGTCCGGGCGATCTATACATGTTTGTGGCAGAAGGACTTTATAAATCTCAAGACGAAATCCCGACTAACTTGATTGACTTGACAACAGGTAATAACGGTTCAAGTGGCCGTCCTCTTTATGGTGGAACAGAAGGTTACAATAAATTGACAGATTCTCAAAAAGCCAATGCCCTTCCGATTCAGCCGGGTGACGTGAAGTGGAAAGATGTAAATGGTGATGGAGTTATTGATAATTATGACATGGTGAAAATTGGGAATACTGTTCCTAAATGGACAGGAGGTATCAATACTACTGTAAGCTGGAAGGACCTTACCTTGTCTGCACGTTTCGACTATGCATTGGGATTCACCGCAGTGGACTGGAAAACAATGTGGATCATGGCATGTGCTCAGGGTACTTATAATACCATTGAGGAAACCCAAAATACATGGACCCCTGAAAATCCGAACGCTAAATATCCAACTTATGTATGGGCCGATCAATTGGGTAAACGTAATTATTGCCGTAGCTCATCCATGTTTGCCTATAATGGAAACTACTTGGCATTGCGTGAACTCTCACTATCTTATAAATTACCATCTGTATGGGCGCAGAAGGCTAAATTGAGCAATGTGGAACTTTCTATTACAGGTCAGAACTTAGGCTATTTGACAGAAGCAAAACACCTATTCTCACCGGAAAAAGCAGATAATAATGGAGGATATCCATTACCTCGTACAGTGATTTTTGGTATTAATGTTTCTTTCTAAATATAAAAAGACAAATTATGAAAAAGATAATATATATTATTTCCTTATTTGTATCGTCTGTGCTTTACACTTCATGCGATGCATTGGATCTCGCTCCGGAAGACTATTTCGGAAGCGGCAACTACTGGAATAATAAAGCCCAGGTGGAAGGGTTTATGAATGGCATGCACTCTCAATTGAGAGGTAACTATAACATGTTTTATTGTTTGGGAGAATTGCGCGGTGGTACACAGCGCGTTGGTAGTTCTTCACAAAACACCAGTTTGGATTATGCCATATTGCGTACTAATACTTTAAGTCAGGACAATCCGGGATTCAGCAACTGGTTTGGATTATATAGCCCGATTATGCAAGTTAATCATTTCATTCAAAAAGTTGAGAATGAATGTGATTTTTTAAGTGAGGCAGACAGAAAAGCCTATTTAGGACAAGCATACGGTTTAAGAGCTCTTTATTATTTTATGCTTTATAAAACTTATGGCGGGGTACCTATTGTTACAACAGTCGAGTTACTGGATGGCAAAGTGACTGCGGATAAATTTTATGTTGAACGTGCTACACCCGAGGCCACTATGGCTTTCATAAAAGAGGATATCGGTAAATCTGAAAACTATTTTGGTACAGAAGAAGTGACCAATAAGTATGATAAGACAATGTGGTCTAAAGCTGCCACTCTGATGTTGAAAGCAGAAATCTATATGTGGGCTGCTAAAGTTTCTATAAATGGCTATACAGCTTCTGGAAGATCGGATTTAGAAACAGCCAAAACAGCTCTGAATGGAGTGATAGGCAAGTTCCAGCTATTGAATAAATTCAGTGACGTATTCAGCACGGCTAACCGCAATAATTCAGAGGTTATTTTCACCTTACACTTTGCCGATGGGGAAGCCACGAACTGGGGAGGAATGTTCCTCTATCAGGAGGCAGTATTCATTGGACAGGTATATGACCGTGATGATAATAAGATTGAAACGGATACATTAAATTTGAAGGGTACCGGAGGTGTATTCCGCCATGAATATACTGAAGATTTCTGGAAAAGCTATAGCGATAAAGACACTCGTCGTGATGCAACATTCTTAGAATATTATACCCAAAAGAATAAAGAAGGCTTTGGTTGTGTTATGCTTAAGGCTATTGGTTCTATCAACTCGAACAACAATCGTATTTATGATACCGATGTGATTGTTTACCGTTATGCGGATGCTTTATTGATGATGGCTGAAATAGAAAATGGTTTAGGAAATCCTTGTGCAGATTATATTAATGAAGTGCGTGAACGTGCATATGGCTCCAATTATGAGGCTAATAAATATACGGAAGGAAACTATGCAGAGAATGAATTGGCCATCCTCCAGGAACGTGATAAAGAGTTTGTTTGGGAAGGTAAGCGATGGTTTGATGTAGTACGTATGCATGATGCTAATGGCAAATCTCTTGCTTTCTCTGCTACTGCAAATTATCCTTCGGATAAACCTCTTTTGGACTCAAGTGAGGAATATAAGTTGTTATGGCCTATTGATGTTAACATTATGAGTGTTAACCCGTTGCTGAAACAGACACCTGGATATGAAAAATAAAACTTAATCAATAGGTTTCAAATACGATTATTTATTGAATGTAGAAGCTGTCTCGGTTATTATTGAGACAGCTTCTCTTTTTTCATGGCCATACACACATTACTCCTTATTCGCCAATCATATAGCCGATTTTTATATATGCAGATGAAGGAGGACAAAATAAAAGCGGGGAATGGCCGGCTGGACATTCCCCGCTATATTAACTAATCAATTTTCATATCCCGGAGTCTGTTTTAACGCCGGATTGTCTGTCAATACACTTTCATTAATCGGCCATAATAGGCGGGTGGCAACGGCAGAAGTGCGCTTTGTCACATAGTCTGCACCCAATAATCTTAAATCATACCAGCGTTTCCCTTCAAACATAAATTCACGCATGCGCTCTTTCAAAATGGCTTCCAAAGGATCTTCATCACCAGACATGTATTTATTATCCGTATAGAAGTCTCCTTTATCATTCGGATAAGATAGCGTAGCTTTGTTTAACTCAAAGAACTCTTTTCCATAAGCACGTTCACGAACTTGATTGATCTCAGCTGCCGGATCTTCTCCCAACAGCGCTTTTGCTTCAGCAAGTAATAACAGGCAGTCTGCATATCGATAAATGGGGTAATCATTCAAAAAACTGCGCTGTGAAGCTCCGTCCAACAGGACTCCCTGATACTTATTGCAGAAAGGAGCAATGTATTTAATTGTGCCATCTTCTTGCTTTTGGTAAACAGCTGTCATGGAAGCGTCCTTACGGGTATCTCCATCACGGAATGCCTTATTATACAAATCGTATCTTATCTGCAGACGAATCAAACCGTTAAGTTGTCCTTCAGGCAAATCTTTAAATGAAATTCCTTCTTTATTACAGTAAGTTGCAGTCATGTATGCCTGCTGTGGTACTAAGTTTTGTCTAAATCTATCGTCCCACATGTTATACTCATCTTTTGCATTACGTATAGAGAAAATAATTTCGGCATTATCTTTATTATTGTAAGCAAATACTTTTGAGAAATCATCCTGCAAGCTGACATTGGCATCACTGATAATTGATTGTAAAGCTGTTTTGGCTGTAGTATAATCTGTTGTGCCGCCACCCATTTGACGCCCACTCCATAAATAAACTTCACCTTTCAGCATTTGTGTTGCGGCCATTGACCAGTAATATCTGCCGAATTTGAAAGAGTAATCACTGCCGAATGCCTTTTCAGAAGCAATGATATCTTCTTTGATTTGTTTCATCACATCTTCTGCAGGAGAGGCTGCTTTTGAGAGGTTGCTTAAGTCTAAAGAGGCTCCATTCGTATAATCCAGATAGAGAATAACATCTCCCCAAGAACGCAATAAATGAAAGTAAAGATATGCCCGCATACCATAAGCTTCACCTAAATAATAGTCTTTAGTAGCTTCGGGAAGTACAGTCGTTTCTTTGGTTTTAGCGATCATCAAATTGATCTGATTAATCACTTTGTACATTCCTGCAAAGTTGGTTATTCCTGTGTTCTCCTTATTTATCGTATTGAAAGGCAAGCGTTCCATACCTTGAGTGGCTTCTCCTCCAAAGGGAACGTCTCCATAAATGTCCGCACGAGGCTCACCTAATAAGAAAAAATTAAAACTACATTCTCTAAGTAATGCATGCAAACCTACATTAAAGGTACTAAACTGAGCTTCAGTTTTCCAGTAGTTACTGTCCGCAATAGAACTGGTAGGTTCAATATCCAGTGCATCACATCTTGAAAACAGCAGGAGAGAAAGCCCTGCTAACATATATGTAAATATTTTCTTCATAATGCTATTTGTATTAATCATATATAATTTAGAATGTCACTGACAAACCGAATAAAACTGTTCTCGGAGTTGGATAGCGTCCGTTATCTATTCCACGACCATAAGTTGTATCTACAGCCGGTTCAGGAGAAACACCCGTGTATCCGGTGATATAGAATAAGTTCTGGCCTGTTACATAGACTGATGCGTCTGTCATGCCAACTTTACTGATCCATGTTTTAGGCAGATTGTAATTTAATGTCAATTCACGCAGAGCCAGATAATCACCCTTTTCATAGAAGCGCGAACTGTTATTATCAATAGCTGTATTACCATTATTTGAACGGGTAATATTTTTCTTGCTTAACTGGTCTGCGTAATAGAATGCAGGTAAATCTGTATCAGTATTGGTCTCACTCCATGTCTTTTTTACTTCTTTAATAATATTGAATGAACCTTGATACTGTCCCAAAGAACGTGCTGCGAGATCATTATAAATGGTATGTCCTAAAGCGTAATCGAAACGAGCATATAAAGAGAGGTTTTTATAACCCAATGTAGTAGAGAATCCACCAGTAATTTTGGGAAATATATTTCCTACCACTTGACGGTCATATCCATTGATTACACCATCGCCATTGATATCTTCCCAACAAACATCACCCGGTTCGATCGGTTGCCATCCTTCTTTTCCGGCATATTGGGCTGCAAGTCCGGGACCATATAAGTTGGCTACCTCGTCGATGCGGTTATTGGCATACTTTTTCACGTCATCCCAATCTTTGAATATATGATTTTGTTTGTAAGCAACCAATTCTCCCAGTTTACCACCTTCCTGACGGCCGGCAATCCATTTTGTTTCAGGAGTTCCATCGGCTTTTTTGCGTCCGGTTGCCACTTCATAGCCACCTACACGGTTATTTTCATTGCCGTTATAAGGTAATTTCACAATTTTGTTTGCTACAGAAGACAGATTGGCTGTAACATCCCATGTCAATCCTTTCGGGTTATTCAGAATGTTGGCTCTTACTTCCATTTCGAAACCATAGTTGCGCAGAGTTCCCATATTAGTCATGATCTCTGTAAAGCCTGTATATCCCGGAAGTGCTTGTTTAGTTAACAAGTCTTTAGTAGTACGGTTGTAGTAGTCAAGAATGAAACTTAACCGATTGTTTAAGAATCCGATGTCCAGACCAGCTTCAAATGATTGACTCTGTTCCCAACGCAAACCGGTATTTACCAAGCCCGAGTTGTAGAATGCTGTTGAACCTCCGTATGTCTTTGCACCTACTTGAGAGTAAGCACCATATACATCGAAATTTCCGATACCATTCACATTTCCATTTACACCATAACTAAGACGAGGTTTCAAAGTAGAAATAACTTCTGAGACTTTAGAATCCTTCCAGAAATTCTCTTCCATGATATTCCAACCCACAGACACACCGGGGAAAAATCCCCAACGGTTATCTTTCAGTTTTGAAATACCATCATAACGAGCAACAAATGAGATTAAATATCTCATGTCATAGTTATAATTGATGCGACCAAATCCTGAAAGAATACGGTATGCAGTTTTGGTTGTAGAAGTATAAGTTCTTGTAGAACCGGCATTTAGGGTCGGAATATCGTCAGTTGGAGAGTTTTGGGTTTTAGCCTCGAAATCGAACTGATCATAGGTGAAGTATTCAGTTCCTACCATTGCTTCCAGATTGTGTTTTTCAGCAAAAGTATCTGTGTATGTCAGTGTTCCGTTCAACTGGATCTGATTGTACTTCTGCACATATGCCTCTGCCTGACGTGTATTGTCCGGAGTTGCAGAAGATTGTGCCTGATATGATTTATTGAATTTTTCTCTTTGCCAGTCATAACGATAAAGAGAAGCATTACCATTCAAGACCAATTTTTTAGGTAAAATGTCAAGGGCAAATCCAATATTGTAAGTCGATTTGTTAGTACTGTTTTCGCTTGTCAATTTATCTCTATAATAATCGGGATTACCGTCTCCTGTACCGAAACCGGAGGCCGGAGTTCCATCTTCATTCCAAGGATTCCATGTAGGACGTTGAGAACGTGTACGGTAGAAAAATTCATATTGACCGATCCAGAGTTCCGGTTGAGTTGACCAAGAGTAAGTCGCATTTGCCTTTACCGTCAAAAAAGGAAATACTTTATAAGAACCGTTCAATGCACCATTGAAGCGCTCGTAACCAGTACCTCTAATCTGACCATCTTCTTTATAGTAGCCTAAACTTGCAGAAAAAGTCCCTTTATCATTACCACCTGTAATGTTCACATAATGATCTTGAGTTAAAGCACTATTGTTAAACACCACATCGTCCAATTCACCAGAGTAATCTTTATACAAGATCGTTTTTCCATCATAAAATGGGTCTGCCATAGAAGACCAACCTTCATTTTTCAGATTAGCATTTTCGTCTGTCAAATAGCGGATATCGAATAAGTCGTTGCCAATTCCATATCCCATTTGTGTATCGACATTAGTACGCCCGGTTCTTTTGTAACCCATACGGTTATAATAAATATAATCGTGTGCATCGCAAAAATCATAGCCTTTACGAGCGAAGTTCACGCCCATTTTAAATTTGTAATTAACAGACGCTTTTCCTTCTTTTCCACTTTTAGTCTCAACCAAAATAACACCACCATTGGCACGTGCACCATAGATTGCTGTTGAAGCGGCATCTTTCAAAACCTGAATAGATTCAATATCAGAAGGATTAATGTCACTCATACTATTACGAACAATACCATCAACTACAATAAGAGCCTTGCTATTATCGCCTGTAATGGTAGCACCTCCACGCAATGTAATATCCGGTTCACTACCAGGTTGCCCCGTTTTGTTAACAACACGAAGACCTGTAACAGAACCTTGCAAAGACTGTCCTGCATTACTGAAAGCTGCGTTTTTGAGTACAGAATTATCAAGTTTTGAAATAGCAGTAGTCAGAGTTGCACGTTTTTGCGAGCCACCATATCCTGTAATTACTACTTCATCTAACACCTCTGTATCTTCTTTTAGTACTACATTATAAATGTTTGCAGTACCAACAGTAATTGTTTGAGGTTTGTAACCAATATAGCTTACCGTGAATTTAGCGCCAGTAGCTATTGTCAATGAGAACTTGCCATCAAGGTTGGTAATTGTACCATTGGTTGTACCCTCCTCAACGACACTTGCACCGATGACAGATTCACCGGTACCATCTGTAACCACACCTGTGATGGATTTTGTTTGAGCTATAGCCCCTATAGAGCATAATAAGCACAAAATCAAGAAGATGGTTTTCTTCATAAGTATTGCTTTTTAGTTAATAATAAAGATAATTATAATTGCTTTTACTAAGTTCTATCGG
>NZ_SZUU01000018.1 GCF_019583405.1 Bacteroides fragilis
TGCAAAGTCTTTGCAGAACTGTAGTATACACTAAAATGCTTATAATGTGCGTATTACACAATGATATTGAACTTAGTAAAAAGAAAAAAAGATTTATTAAAACGCTTATTATCAAAATACTACAAATCTTCTATTTTATTGAGAAGCTCAAAATGAAACACTTCATACATCTTACAATAATCAGATAATACATTGATTATCAGCATGAATAAGATTCTGCATTCTATTTCCTATTCTACTACATTTTTCCTTTGTACTAATTGACTATTTGCTTTATATAGATATTTTATTCACCTATCAATAGTCGAAATTTAGAGTAGTGTCACATTCACAGATCGCATATAAGATAAATATTTTTTGATGTGTCTTTCATTTGTATCTTGAAATAAACGACATTTTTCTATTGAAAAACAGTTTGAGTTACTTTTGGCTAATATACAACAAATGTCATAATGAAACTCAATAGGAAGTTCCATTATTGTGAAATAAAAAAGCCACTCCCTTTAAAGAAAGCAGCCTTTTAATTACATGATTAATCCACTATTAATATCCGGGATTTTGTTGAGCTCTCAAGTTTGGATTTACATTTGTTTCATCAACAGGAATCGGAAGTATAGCTCTAAAGTAAGTTCGGTCAAAGCTTTGCGATTCTTTAATTAGTGAATAATGATACCCCTTATCTGCTTCATCTTTATAGCGAACGATTGTTTCATTATTGCGTAATGCATCGAAGTAACGTTGACCTTCACCAATCATTTCTTTTCTTCTTTCAAGAATGATTCTTTCTACTGTAGCATCTGCTTCCGAAACAGCCTTAGCTTCCGGATTCGCTCTCAGAACAATTTCATTCAGGTATTTAGCAGCTTTATCCTGGTGTCCCCCAAGCTTAGCCGCCGCTTCTGCAGCGCTCAAATATACTTCCGAAAGACGAAGTAAAGGCAGATTATTTAAACGCATTTCACCTACGTCGTCCTTATCAGCCGGGAATTTATTAATGAAGATTTTTGCATCACCATATTCTTCTTTAAGATCCTTATCATACTGAGCCGGCAATACCATACCTATACGAACATCTTTAGGATCCTGACTCAGCATATTCATAAAGTTTTTTGTAACTATTGCATCCGCATATCCGTTCTCGTTCAGCAAATAAGCAATACCATTACGGTCAGTCCAGTCATCATTACTTGCATTTATAACTTCGAAAATCATTTCGTTCGTATGTGCTCCATTGCTTTTATACCATGCATTTACATATTCTTCATTAGTCCAAAGTTTATATGGAGAGTTGGTTATAATATCTTCAGCAACTTTGAGTGCATTCTCGTTATCACCTTTAGTCAGATAGACTCTGGTAAGCAAGGCTTTTGCTGCCCATTCATTGATATATCCCTGAGTCTTATCTTTAGCAAGATATCCAGAATTAATAGCGTCAGTCAAGTCTCTGATGACTTGTGTATAAACTTCTGCTACTGTATTTCTGGAAGGCAAATCATTTCGTTCCAAAGGTTTCAAGATAACCGGGACACCCAAAGAAGCTCCGTTATCGGCTGTATAAGGCATACCATAGATTCTCACTAAGTCAAAATGAACCAATGCCCTGACAACCAATGCTTCTGAATATATTTTACCTATTTGTGCTTCTGTTGCGTCAGTCACCTTTTTTTCGTTAATTGCTTGAATCAGACGATTGGCACGGCGAACTACATTATAAGGTATATTCCACATATTAGGAGCATCATCCACAGTATAGCGCATCTCATAGCATGATGACGAACGCATACCCTGAGTTCTGGCTTGCATATCCTCAGCACGGACATCTCCATAATAAAACATACGGGCACCGTAATAGCTGGTGCTATTAGAGTTTCCCTGAATACCATCATACATACCTGTACGTGCAGTCAGAGCATCATTATAGTTTGTAATTGCATCTTCTGATGGAATTCCGTCAGCAGGTTTTCTATCCAGCCAATCATTCCCGCAGGAAGACAAACTTAGGATAGTAGCAACCAGTGTTATTGATTTATATATCTTTTTCATAAATTCTTTTTTCATAAATTGTTTCTACTTGATTAAAAACCGATTTCAATACCAAATGTAACAGTTCGAAGAGCCGGAGTCTCGAATGTACACAATCCGTCAACCGGAACTTCCGGGTCAACATACAAACTCTTTTTCTTCCAAGTTAGCAGGTTGTTTCCTGAAACATAAGCTCTTAATTTACTGATGCCTGCTTTAGACGACCAATTTTGTGGTAAAGTGAATCCCAAAGTCATATTCTTCACACGTAAATGATCTGTAGACATCAGCCAACGCGAAGAGGCTTTATTAGTGTTACCGTATGCAAATTGTGGCAATTTGGCATTATCACCTGTTTTCTGCCAGGTATCTTCCATCTTGTAATAAGCAGGAACATTACCCACATAATTATAAGTACCTCCATTAGATTGTAGCCAGGTAGCATAATCATAAGCATGTCCGCCCAAAGAGTAAGTCAGGGTTAAATTGAAATCAATAAACTTCCAACTGATATAATTGGTCAAACCACCTTGTACTTTAGGTTCGATAGAACCGATAATCGTTTTATTAGCAGCAGCAGAATTTGTTGTTGTTTCACGGCTACCATCTTCACCGTTTATATAATACAGTTCTTTACCTGTTTGAGGATCAACACCTGCATATTCATAGGCATAGATAGAATAATATGGTTCACCCACACGGTGGATAGAAACCCCATCAATGATTTCCTGTTGTTCGCCATCCAACTTGGTCAGCTTATTCTTATTATGTCCTAAGTTCAAGGAAGTAGTCCAGAAAAGGTCCTTGTTCTGGATGTTGGTAGACTTCAATTCCAATTCAAAACCACGATTTCTCATTGAGCCAACATTCACAAGCATATTAGCAGTACCCGCACTATTGATTACACCGACTGCAGCAGAAATCGGTTTATCCATTAAGAGATCTTTTGTCTCACGGTTATACCACTCAGCAGAAATAGTCAACCTATTGAGTAGTGTAAGGTCAATACCGATATTTGTGGCATAATTCTTTTCCCATTTCAGATTCGGATTATAGAAACGAGCTTCTGACGAACCACCATTTCCATTATAATTATATCCAAATTCATATACCCCCATATATCCGTAATAGTCTTTGGGCTGTGTACCATTTACACCGTAAGAAGCACGGATCTTAGCATCAGTAATAACATTGGATAATGATTCCATAAATGCTTCCTGTGAAAGTCTCCATGAACCTGATACAGACCAGAAATTGCCCCAACGACTATCTCTTGATAAACGCGAACTTCCATCACGACGGAAACTGCCACTTACATAATATCTTCCGGCATAATCATAATTCAAACGTCCTAAATAGGAAGTCATTCGATAACTATTAATGTTACTGGCACCTCTTGAAACACCTGCATTTGTAATCTCCGGTAAGTAGGATGGATAAGTATTACCATTAGTATAGGTATAATCGTATTTGTAATCCTCCGTTTCAAATCCCAACAGTACATCGATATTATGGTGTTCTGCAAATGTCTTGTTGTAAGTTAACTGAGTTTGAGTATTCAACTTGCTTCTGTTCATCATATAGCGTTGAAATACCCCTTTTGAAGAACGACCATCATTGGAACGAGGATCCCACCATACACGATTGTTTGTCTGGTTAAAATCATAACCCAAAGTTTCTTTTATATTCAAATTATCCCAGATATTCCATGTTGCAGCCAATGTATTCAAAGTACGCACAATTGTACTACGATCATAATTATATGTTGCAGTCTGAAGAGGATTGGCACCATTCAAAGCAGGGAAACTCGTACTAAATGTACCATCTTCATTATATGGGAATGTAGAGGGAGAAGCTGTCATAGCCAGACACATGATGGGGCTTGAGAAACTAGTCCCTTCCGAGTTTACTTTTTGAGTTGAATTTGTAAACATCGTACTTGCCTCAATTGTAACGCGGTCTGCCGTATGACTCATATTTGCACGTCCGGTGATACGCTCGTATCCAGACTGTAGTGTAATGCCTTCCTGTTTGGTGTATCCAAAAGAGGTATAGAATTTAGTCCGCTCATTTCCTCCTTGAGCATTTACTTCATAATTTTGGTGAGAACCGTTTCTGAAAAGAATATCTTCCCAATCAGTATATCCGCTCCAAGGTTTTGCAGCATATTTATCAATATTATTATCTGCATAGTTCGTGGCATAAGCTTCATCCTTTCCAGAATTTAAAGCATAGTTTTTAAGACCCATATATAGGATATCGCGTCTATCTTCACCATTCAGAATGGGACGATAATCAATAGCTTTGTTGGAGAATCCCCAGTCTGCCCTCACATTGAGTTTCAATTTTCCTGAAGCTCCCTTTTTAGTAGTAATTACAATAACACCGTTTGCTGCGCGTGAACCGTAAAGTGAAGCAGCCGCTGCATCTTTAATTACCGTCATTGATTCGATATCATTGCTGTTGATGGTGGACAACAAGCTATTACCTGACTGAGAATAAGTGAATTCACTTGCGTCACCAGTCATTACAGGTACTCCATCAATGACATATAACGGATCATTACCGGCATTAATTGACCCCATTCCACGAATACGTACAGATTCAACAGCACCCGGTTGTCCGGAAGTAGACGTAATCTGTACACCGGCAACAGAACCGGCTAATTTATCTTGTACGCTCAAAGAAGGAACATCCTGAAGTTTTTCCGTCGTAATACTTGATGCCGCTCCCGTAAAAGATGATTTTTTAAATGTACCATATCCTGTTACAACGACTTCGTCCAACACTTCCGTATCAGGTTTTAGCGTAATCTTCATAACAGGCTTAATTGCTACTTCAACAGTTTGCATACCGATATACGAAATTTGCAAAGTCTTTGCAGAACTACAATTATATTATAAACTATTTATTATCAGTATTTTATAAAAGATACAGAGAACTTGTGCTTATACTACGATATCAATGGTTATATGTTTGAATATCAAATATATATGATAACAGTACTAACAATAAAATCCGAATGATTCCCATATCTATCTCCCACTATTGTACGCGTAATCCGCTTATTGCAAGTGAAATATAGATTAAAAAGTATGCGATTGAAAAAAGAATGTTATACTCAATAGTTCCAAACGAAAAAAAAGTCATAAAGCAGCCTATTATTATTTTACATAAACGGCTTAGAAATAAAAAAGGATAATTACTAATTTGATATTTATATAAAAACAGAGAATGCCAACCTAAATTTCCTCATAATAGGATTAATAAACTTATATATTTAATAAACAGCCAATTAAACCGTTCACTTTTTGCATGTAGGAAGTTAGTTTTAACATAATGTTAAAACTAACTTCCTACATGCAAAGAATTAGTGATTTTCAATCAGAAAACAAGTTCTTTATAGAAACGGTACTTGAGAACTGTGATTCGTGTTAACAATGTTAATAGCCAATACATCTACGTAAGGCACAAATCTCTGTTACATATAAGATACTTTGCGATTATTTTTAGACTTTTCTAAGTCTCGTACAATAGTTATGTCCATTATATTAGTATAAACTTGAGTTGTCTTCACGCTTTTATGTCCCAATAGCTTTTGTACAGTAGTAATATTGACTCCACTGTATATTAATAATGTAGCATTGGTATGGCGAGCGGTATGGAACGAAATACGTTTATTCAACCCTGATAATTTTGCTATGATCAATAATTCCTTATTCACATTTGAATTATCTCTAAGCTTAAAAAAATCAGCAAGATTATCCTGATATTTATTCAAGACTTCTATTCCTTTTCCCTCAAATAAAAGATAAAGCGGAAGGCGCACTTCCGTATTCGTTTTCACAGATTTATAAATAAGCCAGGTTTCCTGATGCATTTTCACTATGTTTTCAGGGGATAAGTTGGTGAAGTCAGAATATCGTAATCCTGCATAACAACAAAAGAGGAAAGCATCTTTTGTCTTTTCCAGTTTCATAAACCGGCCATCCAATTCCAAACTTTCAATCTTTCCTAATTCTTCTGGAGAAAGGTGAGTATGACTGTTTTCGATACTTTTAATTTTATATTTTCTAAAGGCATATTTCTGTATCTCCATATATTCTTTATTTATGGCTACATTGATATGTCTTTTCAAATGTTTCATGTGCTTCGCAATGGTATTGGTGTGGTACCCTTTTTGTTGGAGGTAATGATCAAATGAGGATATAAATTCAAATGTCAGATCTGAGAATGACACATCTTTCTTATAGCCTCTCAATAACTCCAAAGTTGATAAATGGTTACGTTTGGTACTCTCCTTCAATGAAGATTTGGCTATTTCGTTGCGGAAGAACGCAATAAACGAAGTTCCATCATCCTGACTTTCCATTGAATTTTTTAGTGAATCCAATGAAATTTGTTTTCCCTGTTGCCACAATCCCAGTTCTTTCTTCTCTATTTCTGCCATGAACTCATAGAGCATGTGATTGATAGCATCCGCATTAGGGTGGTTTTTAACCATCCTTTTCTTGAAATCCCATTGGTCAGGACTCAAGTAAACCTTGGTAGAAAAATATTTCTTCTTCCTGTTTAAGTAAGCCTCAACCTGTACCAACGCCATCCCTTTTTTGTTCAGGCTCTTTTTTCTATTATACACTAAACTGTAAATAATTTTATCCATTTCCTTTATTTTTAATTAATACTATGGACAAATAAGACGTGCATAGACTCAATATTAGAATTGAATAAGGTTTAATATCTGCTAAAACCTGCTATTTTTATATAGAAATAACTAATTTGTATTTTTTAAAAGTGATTAATTTGTATTTATAAAAACTTCCTTGACAGAAAAACGAGCACTATTTTTGCTCATATTAAGCCTTGAATATACAAAAATAGACAAAAATGCATATTATTAGTACCTGCAACATGTTAGCAATACAAACCCCGTTTACGTTTTTTAAGGCGTATTTCTATGTTATTAGACATAAAATCGCGTATTTAGATAACGATTTGTTATATTTGCAAGGTTTTTTTATAGAAATAATTGTTCGTTTCATATTTCTTAATATATTTGCATTTTGTTAGAGTAAAGAAACAATTAATGTAAAGTTAAACTTTAAGAGAGAATTTATGAAAAGAAAATTAATGCTGTTATTGACTTGCCTTTTTATAGGTATAGGTCTAGTAACCGCCCAAACTCAGAAGGTAACAGGTGTTGTTATTTCTGAAGAAGATGGGCAACCAGTTGTTGGAGCCTCTGTATTAGCTAAGGGCACCACTGTAGGTGTTATTACTGATCTAAATGGTAAATTTACGTTATCTGGTATACCAAGTTCTGCAAAGACTTTGCA
>NZ_SZUU01000019.1:0-4706 GCF_019583405.1 Bacteroides fragilis
TGGCTGTATATCCGGACGGGGTCCTGACCAGTATAAACGGCTTTTCACATCCCGGTAATCCGGTAGGTTGTCCCCGGATCAGGGATATCCATCTGGCAGGAGATATCTTTTGGGGATTTACCCCGGCTTTATGGATTATATCCAGCATCGGTGCTGTATCATAGGATATGCCGTTCACATACAGGCTGATTTTTTCTGAGGAAATCCTAAGCTCCCTGTTTCCCCAGGAAAAGGAACGCAGGCTTGTTTGTCTGTCTTCCTGCAGGGTCCTGTCAAAAATGTCATTCTTATTCATATTCATCATTTTATATTTCCATTTCCGCCGCTTTTATATTCCGGACGGCGCCTCCGGTTATCTTTAGTCCGTATCCTGCCGGTTCTTTTACAGCCATAAGCACTTTGCCATCAGGAAGCGCCATTCCTTTGCCGCTGAAAAGGGATTTCCACTCACTCCGGCTGAGAGAAGCCGGTTCGATGCCCGCCTTTTTCATCCTTTCTAAAATCGGTGTAGCGTCCCTGACCCCGTCCTTATCCTTGAGGGATGCGGTGGCATATCCGGGGGTAAACTCAAGTTCTCCTTTCAGGGTCTGTATCTTTCCCGGTATGCGGGTGACCGCCGTTTTCTTCAGGTTTTCCCGGCTGGCCGTGAGCAGACCCTTCAGTTCCATGTCATCAACCTCGATGCTGAAACCTAACTTCCGCAGAAGGTTCCTGAAGGCAAGGCGGATCTTGTCCCATACACGGGCATCCGTCCCGCTTTCGGCCATACATGCCAGGTATTCCTCCGTTGCGGTACGTATATCCATTTTTCCCGTACCGGCCAGCCGGACAATCTCACCGCGTATTTTTTCTCCGCACCCGGCGAAGATGTCATCCAGGAACGCGTCCATATGCTTCCGCCCGGCCAGCTTTCGCAGGCCGTAATGTCCCACTCCCTCATGCAGCAGGGTACGCTCGATATCCTCCTTGCTGCGGGCTTTGGGCAAGTACAGGCAGATACGGTCCGAAGGGATGTCATACCATCCCCTTATATCCTTCCCGCTTGAAATAAGATCACGTACCCTGGGAGAATCCACCTCGCCGATGGAATGGATAATACTTACGGGGATGTGTTGCTTCCCGGCCAGGGAGGAAGCATGGCGGGAGAGTTCGGCCATCCGTTCATCCCTTGAAAGGAAACCCTGCGCACTTCCGGCCGGAGCAGGAATGGAGGCTCCCTTTTCACCCATAAGACGGAACCGCACACCTTTAATTTCCGATGCTAATTTCACGGCCTCGTTTCTTGAGGATTCATCCTTAGGCTTATAGACAAACACTTGCAGCCCGCTTTCACGGATCGCTTTGGAAACGTCTTCATTTACATTCTGCGGCACTACAGCCGCTACAAACTCGTTCAGATAAACCGGCCGCTCGAATTTGGTTTCGAAATACATGGCGGGATATTCGTTTTGTATGGCATCAACCATCTTTTTAAGTTGCCGTATATCCTCCCCGGTAAGTTCCACTCCGTATTCACGTTTGGCAAAACTCCCGGGATCAGGTTTTAGGGCGATATCCCCCACACGGTAAAGCCCGGTATCATCAAAAGCGTTGCCATCCGGATTGAGTTTGATTCCCAAATCAAAGTAGACCTTTTGCCATTTGTCCCTGAATGCCTCCAGGTCACTATGGTCAGTGGTCAGTTTCCTCTTTTGCCGGCGAATACCGTCCAATGTGCCGGTCGGCTTCATAAGAGCGGCCGCGAATTCAGAGAAGGAACCTCCCCAGCCGGTCGCGGCGGCCAGGCCCTGCCGTTTCATTAACCCGGAGACATTCTCCAGGGTATGGGGGAGGTAGATCCTGGTTCCATCCGGAGTGTAACCTTTAAAAAGGACCTCTTTGATGCCATATTTATCCGTAAGACTTTCTCTCCACTCCGCATACTGCTTACTTAGCGTTTCTGATCCGTTGATCTTATCCAAAGCGTCCTGCAGGGTATGATAGGTATCAACACTGCCGGTCTGGCGGATATCCGTCTTTACCCTGTCATAGAAGTCTTGTACGGAACTGTATTCATAGCCCCTTTCTTCTATATCATTCAGCTTCTGGACCGCTTTTCTGTAAGCAAGACCTTTTTGTTTTTGTTCCGGGAGCGCTTGTATTTTATCCTGTAATACACGTTTCCTTGTTTCGATATAATCTTTGAATTTTGTTTGATCACCACCGAAGTTTTCTTCTACATAAGCCTCCAACAGGGCCGTGTTACGTTCATCATAGTCATCGAGCGCGTCGATGGCGGATATCTGATTCCGGAGATGTTCTCCAAAGAGCGGTTCTACCTTCCTGAATTCGGGTGCCTCGCCCCTTTCATATAAAAACTGATAAGCGAACGCACTCCCCTCGTCGCGCCCGTCCATGTAGCTGTTCCAGGCACTGCGTACATTCGGTTGCATCTCTTGTGGCAGCCTGGAAATGGCATCCCGGACACGCCCGCTGCCGTCACCGGAAAATTGCCTTTCTATTTGCGGATAAACGGGTGTCCACGCATCTCCGCTGAATGTTCCGGCATTCCTTCCGGTGCGTTTGGCAATCATGGAAGAGGGCAACACAAGGGAGATCTCGCCATATCCTTCGTGTGACTGCCTGGCTATGTCGATCACGGCGGCACTGGGATTGGCAAGCCCTCCAAGCTTCAATGCTTTGAGTAACTTCTCTTCACTGATATTATGCAGGCCTACTAAAGACTTGCCACCGTCATCCTGGCTGATCTCCCTAAACCGGATGTCATCCTGACTCTCAAGGAAGCTGCCCGTATTCTGGCTGGCGGATTTTATTTGGTTGGCGGCAAACGAGATATAATCCACCGTGCGGTCATTTTCGGAACCCATGTCGGCACTGTCCGCCACATCTGAAATCACCACCCCGTCATACCCTTCCATTTCCGCCAAATTGCCCAAATCGGATGCCGCCACTTTCTCGCCGCCGTATTCTATGGAGGAGAAATTTGCCCCTTGGGCATCCACTTCCAAAGGATTGCGCAAGTTCAGGTACACATCATAGATGTTGCCGCCATATCCTGAGGCGTTCTTCCTGTCCGGGCTGAAAAAATGCCCACTATTTATAAGACCGTCTGTCCACCGCTTGAATTCGTAAAAGTTTTCTCGGCTTCCATGATACACCACCAGAGGCTCCCCATTGGCATCTCTGACCTTGGATGCTTCATTCGGATTGTTCTCCCAATCCCCGAACCACTCCCTGAATGCCCGGGTACGTACCTGTGCCCACTGCTTTTCATTCAGGTTGGTTGCCTGTCCGTTCGGAGCTTTCATGTAACTGCCTTCCGCCTTACTGCGGGCTATGATTGCCTGCTCCTCGGTTGTAAAAAGATATTCGGATATTTGTTCCATCCCATGAAAGAATAAGTATGATACTTGATTTATTATTAAAGAGAAATACTTGTTTACTTAAGCAGGACTTAAGTAAACAAGTAAATTCAGAAAAACATGTTTTATTTGTTACATGTCCGCACTGGCCTGCCGACTCAGGGTATTTACCATATTCACCGCTTTGACCGCATACCCGACCGGAGTCTTGGTAAGCATAAAGGAAGCTCCCTTTCCCGCGGATTTGGACGCTCCGGATATAAGGGAGGGTTGTATGGCCTTTCCCTTCATCAGGGAATACCATTCCTCGGCCTTCATGGCTTCCACCTTGACTCCCTTCCGGCGAAGATCCTTGAGGATGCTCTCCACATCGCATCCCTTCTTTTCGGGAACGGCGGATGAATTAAATTCTTCAAAAGCCTTGATAAGTTTCTTATCCCTGTCCTTACCCTTTGGAATTTCCTGGATTTCCTTATCCAGTTTTACCAGTGCCGCCTTTACCTGTTTTGCTGAAGGTTTTTGTGTGGTTTGCGTGCTTCGTTCGGTCCTTTTTCTGGGAGCACGCTGTGTCGCGGCAGGTTCCGATGCGTCAGGTGCCGCCTCTGTTTCCCGGTCCGCAGGCTTGTCTAATTTCAGGCCGTACATTTCTTCGGCCCGCTTCCTCACTTCATTTGAAGGAGAATGGATAAGCGCGGCTGCATTTCTATCGGCATGCAGGACAGAGAGCTGGACTTTTTCCGTAGGATTTTCAATATATCGGATATTCATCGGATTACTTCTGACGGCAGCTAACTGTACGGTTTCCGACGGCTCAGACACATATCTGATGTTTTCCCCACCGGCATGGACTGCCGCTAACTGCACGGTTTCGGCAGGGGACTTGATGTGCCGCAGGGTATCCGGATTGCCCTGGACAGCCATATGCTGCACTTTTACCGTAGGTGATTCAATGTGGCGGATGTATTCCGGATTCTTTTGTACGGCTGCCAGCTGCACCTTTTCGGTCGGTTCCTTGATGGAGGCAATGTGTACCGGGTCTTTCAGTACAGTCATCAACTGCACCTTTTCCGCAGGCTTATTGATCAGGGAAATACATTCAGGCCTCCTTTCAACGGCCATCAGTTGCGCCTTTTCCGTAGGGTTGGAAATAAAACCGATGTAGGCCGGCTTATGCCGGATGACGGATAGTTGTACCTTCTCACTGGGTGAAGCAATGAAATGGATATTGTGCGGGGCATTCCTGACTGCGGCGAGCTGTACTTTTTCCATCGGCTTGTCTATGAAGCAGATCACATTCTTGTCTCTCCGGATGGCGGCCATCTGGACACGTGCGGAAGGATTCTC
>NZ_SZUU01000019.1:4806-6511 GCF_019583405.1 Bacteroides fragilis
GGGAGGCAAGATACGGTGGTTCGGTGCAATTGTATTGCACTATGCGTTTTTTCTCAGGAAAGAAACAGTCTTTTATCGTCAGAGCAGATTTCTGTAATTGGCTGATAATAAAAAATGCCTGAACCGATCCGTCCGGACACAAAAAAAGCGGTAAAGTATTGAACTTACCGCCTAATATAACTTTTTCCCTTGATATTTATTTTCTAAAGATATTCCGGTTTCGGAAACGGCATACGGCACTTCGCTTCAATTATTGATGTGGTGACACACAAAAAACAGCGGATATCCCGGTTTACATCCGGAGTATCCGCTGGAGAAGAATTCAAGGTGGAGTATAGGGCTTTCTCAGGCCGCCCTTGGCAGGTCTTTGTAGAGCATGATATCGGTATAGGAGGAGTTGTAATTCATCCGTGCGGTAAGTGTGGACCGGCCGGCTCCCTTGAAAGGATTACCGATCCCGGGATGCTCTTCCATCCAGCGGCAAAAATCCAGTATGGGGGATTTCCCGGAGGTGAAATAGACAAACGGGTGTCCTTTCAGTACCAGCAGGACATCCAGGTAATCCGCCAGCTTCCAGTCCATCTTGTATGTACTGATATCCGTTCCCATATAGGGGGGATCAACCAGGAATACCACTCCCGGAAACACCCCGTATGTGTCTGCCAGTTCCTTATAGTCGTAGCAGACTACCTCAAGCCCGTCCAGATAGCCGTCACACCGGTAGTCAGACTGGCGTATCTTGTTATAAAAATACAATCCTTCAAGTTCCTCCATGTTTTGTGCGTATTTTCCGGAAAACAGTAGGGAAGTAGAGAGGGTAAGATAGTCCACGAAACCGGTTGTCTCCTCCAGCCTGATGCGTTCAAGGAAAGCCTCGCGCATTTTTCCGGTAATCTTCTGATGGCGGGGATATATCCCGACTATTTTACGGAGATCTCTCAGCAGGGTATTGGTCCGGTCAATGTTTTCCAAACGCTCGCGGTAGTTGTCATGGTCATTGTATATGACCACCGCATCCGGCCTTTCACGTTTGGTAATGTGTGATAGCAGGCCGGAGCCACCGAACAGGTCCACAAATATCGTTTTGTCATCAAAACGTTTCAGGATCTTTTTGAATTCCGAAGCGAACATGCGCTTCTGCCCCACGAAAGGAAGTGGAGCCTGGGTGTAAGTCTTTTCCATTGTTGTAGTCATTTTATCGTGTAATATATGTGTTTGTATTTCCGGCAACAAAATTCTTAAGTTTTTCCCATGAAAGCAAAAAAAAGACCGGAGTTATACTGCATGAAACGTACACTCTTTTTTGAACCTTCCCAGGATCTCATAGATTTTGCGTTCGGAAACGCCGTACCGATTGGAAAGAACCGCAACACAATACGTCACTTTATCACCCTGGCAGCGCATCCTTTCATACTCCTTATACAGGTCGATGTACTTATAGTCATCCGGTTTGAAGCCCATGCCGGCCAGACGTTCCAGGACTTCCCTATTAAAATTTAGAATCTCAAACAGTGTCATAGCGAATATTTTTTTATCTTTGCAAAGCCAATCATTCATATACAGATAAAAAGCGCATCCCGCGACGAGGGTCTTTGCCCCCGGTCGTGCGGTGATGCGCATCTGTATGTTAATGAGTGATTGGCGTTGCTTTTTTAACAGGCCGGGGGCTTTTTTCTTGAACAACTCACAGTGAACTCCTCAATTT
>NZ_SZUU01000020.1 GCF_019583405.1 Bacteroides fragilis
AAGTACGGGCTACCACCTGCATTATGAAATAAGAAAAAACGGTAAACCTATAAAACCATACTGGTATGGATATGACAATTGAGTGGGAAGTGGAACAGCTTGTACTGATGTGCATTGCCTCAGACGGTCTGAAGGCTTGTCCCAAGGACCTGGTCTTCCTTGAGAAATACGGACTGAAGAACCTATACTTTTTTTCCGTGGAATACACGATAGAAGGGACGGATACATCCGCTCTCGACAACCGGGCGAAGGGGATCATCCGGTGGAACCTCTACTCGACAAATTTCCCGCTGCTACGCCGGAAGTATGAGCGGGAAGGAAAAGCCGGGCTGATGGAATGCCTGTACCTGGAGGAGAGGTATTTTATCAAGTTCCTGGATCTGACAGGACAGGAGGATGGATTATGACGACTCTTTCAGTGATCAGCTATATAGAGAGGATCAACCGGGCGTACCGGCTGATCCGGATGGAAAGGACCGGAAGCCGGGATGAGCTGGCCGCCAAGCTCCGGGTAAGCAGACGGACGATCAACTATTATCTGGAGGAGCTCCGGCTGATGGGGGCTGAGATAGAATTCAGCAGGAGGCGTAACACGTATTACTTTGCCAATAAGTTCGTATTGCACGCGACGATTGAAGCCCGTATCGATGCTGATGTATTGGACGACAAACAAGGGCATGACATGTGCCACTATAATAAACATTTAAAAAACGATTCATTATGAAGAAAGTGAGATTTTTACTTTTGGCGACACTTGTGGCAATGTTCGCAAGCTGCCAGAAAGAAGTGGTGGAACAAGGGGCGGGAGACAACAGACCGACCCCTATCGGTGATACGCGCATCATCATCGAGGGAGAAGGGATGATAGGCCCGGCAACCCGCTCCTCGGACGGGAAAGTGGAGTTTGAAGGAGGGTATGCAACCGGAGCGGGGCTGTATGATGGTAAAAAAGCCGTTCCAGTGGAAGCCCATCCTGATGCCGGTTATGAAGTTAATTATTTCTATGGCGGTCCGGAAAACCAACCTAAAAAGTATGACTATACACAGTCAGGAACATCTGCTTTTAATGTTTACTTAGAAGGCCAGGATCACACTTTTCACTGTGGCTTTAAAGAAAAGAAGCGTGATCTAATTGTGAATGCCGGAACCGGAGGTTCGGTTTCCCCATCAGGTACAAACAGCTACCGGGTGGAGAAGCCGATCAGCATTACGGCCACCCCGGAGAGCGGGTACGAATTTGCCGGTTGGACGGTCACAGAGGGTGATGTAACGATTGAGAACCCGGGCAGCCCGGCTACCACCGCGACCCTGCATAATAGCAACAGTACGATTACCGCAAACTTTAAGCAGAATGTCCGGTTTATCGCTGTAGGAAAGTCTGGATATATCCTGACTCCCGATGGAGTGAAGCAGGTAGGAACAAATAACTGGAGTTCCATTGCATACGGTAATGGCAGATATATCGCTGTCGGAGGCGGAGCGAACAGCCTGGGGTATATCACGACCTCCACTGACGGCATAAACTGGACCGCTCCCAAAGAGGTAAGCGAACCCCGCTTGAATTGTATTGCATACGGTAATGGCAAATTCATTGCAATATCGGCACCCTATACGGATCGCTATGGGAATCAGGTAACCTATGTTTTCACATTCACCGATGGTGAAAGTTGGACACGGCGCGAATTGCAATCCAGTTATATCTGGAACAGTGTCACATATGCAAATGGAAAATTTGTGGCAGTAGGAACAGTAAACCAGGAGCGAGACGCTTATAGTATGGTGTCCACTGACGGCATTACCTGGACAGTATCTTATCGTGTTGGTGTTATCACGAATGTGCAGCGCGTGGCCGGTGGAAATGGCCTTTTCGTTGGAACATCCGAAAATGCAATAATTACATCCGAAGACGGTTTAAACTGGAACAGGATAGCTTATTCCGGATATCGTGATGTCACTTTCGGTAATAACATGTTTGTCTGTGTCGGAACTGAAAACTACTCCCGTAATTTCACGAATGGTTCCTGGGCTACGTCAAATGCTATCGGTAAGATCTGGTCGGCAAACGGCGGATGGAGCAATATATCCTTCAGCAAGGACGTATATGTAGCGGTAGGCAGGGATGAATCATCCAATTATGTGACCACATCCAATGATGCCGTAAACTGGGCTGCCCCCCGACAATTGGTGGATAATGGCGGAAATGCAGTAAATATGACGATCACGGATATTTATGCCATGCCATAAACCTTCATAAACAATGAAGCCCCGGTGCATCACTGCAGCGGGGACTTCTCCACCTTAAATTCATTTTATGCCAAATGAATTACATGATATCTTTGCTTACTTCAGTTGATTCTCTGTAAATATAGTCATAGCTATTTTTGTTGCCAACTTTGGGGCATTATTCTTATAAAATTCGTTGTTTCATCCCATATGTATCCTTCACCGTAATTGCGATTGAATAAATAATCGGCATCACAACGAAGTAAAACCCATTCACCAGAACCTTCAGCTTTCCAGTACAAGTGTATAATAGGGCTTGCATATCCAATACCTCCATGCTTAGGTTCTAATCGCCTTTCCGGAAACTGGCAACTCATAATTCCCTTCCAAAAACGGGTTCCTACCGGAACATTAACCGATACACGGCCTACTTCATCTCTCCATTGGTCATCATTAATAGCACCTTCTTTTTTGTCGCTTGGCCGATACGAGTTGGACTTCAGCTTGAATTCCCTCTCCCAAACCGCTTTTATTTCGCCTCTCAGGGCTTTTTCCCCTTTATTGGATAAAGTATATACCAGATTCCATGAAGTCTCGTCAGGGACGGGATATACAAGAATTGAGGTATATCCCTGTCCTTCCACCTCCATCATGCGCAATGCCGGCAGATCATCCGGTGCGGGTGCTTTGACTTCATAGAGCCACTCCCGATCCGTACTGCCGTAATCATAACCCGCCGCCCTGCACCACATGGTTTCTCCCTTCCTGCGGAACAACGGAACGAGCTGGTATGTTCCCGGCGCGGAGGTGACATAGCACTGGATGCGCTTGCCATCCCATCCACCATTAGTCTTGATGTCGATCGGCTGGAACTTCTCCACAATTTCATTCGTGCCCTGTTTCATGAACACGAAACGCATTTCACCTTCCGAAGTGCCGCACCAGGGATAATAAAACGTTCCGAATACTTTTCCTTCATTTTGGTAACAGTCATAGCCGTACTCCGTATAATTCGTCCAGATCGTAAATTCGTAATCTTCCGGATTCGGATTGAGTACAATATCATCGGTCTTGCCATACTGTCCCCAATACTCGACATCGATGTCCACCTGCTCCTTGTTGACCGGCGCATTGTAGTTTCCCGTCATCTTCAGGGTGTAGGTGTATTTCATGCCGGCTTTCCATTCATGCTGTATGGGAAAAGTGTACGTGTGCTTTTGCCCGTCGATGACAAAACTGACAGAAGCCGCCTGTTCTTCATAAGAGGATCTTGGAATCATGATGGCATCGACAATGACGGAATTCTCGTCATTGAGCATATAGTTCCCCCCGACTTTTACCGAACCCCGGCCGTGATTATAATCTTTTGTAACCGTTCCGGTCAGGGCATCGACTGTTCCTGATGTAAATACACCGGAGAACGTCATGTCCGAAACAAGTCCGGTGCCCATATACTCGTTCTTCATCAGGCGTACCCGCACCAGTGTCATGGCGTGTTGCATCACCAGGTTCGCCGTCGGAACATCCTTGGTCACTTTGGCCGTTCCGTACAGGATGTCATTCTGGTCTGCCAGGTCAAAAGGTACGTCCTTGAAATCGGTCACTCCCTTATCATAAGGCAAGTATGCCACTACATCGGCTTCCGCTTCCACCGGTACATCCTGCCCGGCATTCCATACCTTCCCATCAAAGAGATAAGAGGCGTTCTTTGTACCCGTAGCTTCATCCCCCTGGTTGGTGCTGATAAAGATCCCCATTTCATGGCCGGGAGCAAAGGCCTCTATGATCCCTCTGGTCTGCTGCATGTTCTGTAGCGCCGCTGTGATGCCTAACTGTACCTTGGCCGGTTCTTCCGGCTCTTCCGGCTCTTCACCCGGCTTGTCATTATCCCCGGGTTTCACCACCGGCGGTACGGGTTCCGGTATTAGTTCATCCGGACCGCATGAGAAAAGCGTACAGGTAAGCGAGGCGAGCAATATATATCTAAATATTTTCATTATTTTACTTTTTACAAAATCCAGTGTTTTACTTTTATTTGAAGTTACTTCTTTATGCGTTTTCAGATTTTACTTCTTAACGTATTCCCGCCAGAAGCTCTCCAGCTTATCCCGGTCGAGCGTACCATCTTCCTTTACGAAACATCCTATCATCGTTTCAAGCAGTGTCTTGACTCCCCTGTAACGGTGATCCGATGCGAATGTTCGTAACTCCCATTTCAGCTCTTCCGTCAGCGCGACGGTCTGGTTCGTTTTGGGTGATGTTTTTCCTGTCATACCTTTTTCTTTCCCCGGGTTTTCTCCCACCATGTTTTCCAGGGATATTCCTTTCGATGTAAAGTCTTTCATAATCCTGCCTTTTATTTATTCATTTTTTTTATTCTGCCCAGGAACTCCTTGACCAGTTCCCTGTAGTCATCAGCCCCGTTTGACGAAGGCGCATAGTCAAATATGCTCTGTGCCTTGTATTGTGCCTCTCCCAGGGCAACATTGCTGCGTATTACCGTTTCGAAGACACCATCTCCCAAACTTCTTACCAGACTCTCCCTGATATCCACATCCAGCTTTCTCCTGGCATTGTACTTGGTCATAAAGTACCCGAGTACCCAGACATCGGCTCCCAGCTTCCTTTTGAGCAGGCCGATGATATAGTGTATTTTTTCAATTCCTTTCATGGCGAAGTAATTCCCGTCCGTAGGTATGATCACGTAATCGCTTGCCATCAGTGCGTTTTGCGTGATGATCCCCAATGATGGCGGACAGTCGATAAGTATGTAGTCATACTTCTCTTCCAGCCCCTTTACTATTTCCCTGAAAAGGAATTCCCTTCCGGGTGTGGTGTACATGATCACTTCCGTAGCCGCCAGATCCAGGGAGGCCGGCAGTATATCCACCTTCTCCAGCCACTTTTGCGGCTTTAAGTCCGGCGGAGTGTCCTGCATACAGTCCTGTAGTGCGCTCTCGAGCAGAACCTCCCGGGGAAGACTTGCCATTTCCTCCCCGAACGCTGCCATTGTCGTATTCGCCTGCGGATCCGCATCGATAATGCAGACCCTTTTCTTATGCATCCGTGCGATCCCGGCTGCCAGGTTCAGCAGCGAGGTTGTCTTTGCGACACCTCCCTTATGGTTCACACATGCTGTTGTAATTGTTTTCATACGTTTGCATCTCCTTGATTATTACGCTGTAAAGATAGCTGTTTTTGTGGAGGTGACCAAACTTTTTGTCATGTTTTACTTTAATAGTATTTAGCTTTAAATACATTTAACAGTATAATACTTTAATAGTAATAATATATATGGTGCATTATACTATATTACTAATATACTCTTTTAAGTAGAATACTTAGTTAAATAACGTATTTCTTTCATGGTTGAAAAGCCATATTGCAATGAAATTGCAACTTTCTGTCCTATCTTGCGGCCTCTAAAGATATAAAGTCATATACGGGCAGGAAATTTCAGGGATTTTTAAATTGAGGAGTTCACTGTGAGTTGTTCAAGAAAAAAGCCCCCGGCCTGTTAAAAAAGCAACGCCAATCACTCATTAACATACAGATGCGCATCACCGCACGACCGGGGGCAAAGACCCTCGTCGCG
>NZ_SZUU01000021.1 GCF_019583405.1 Bacteroides fragilis
AAAAAAACTTCCCAAAACATTTGGTAGTTTGAAATAAACCTTTTACCTTTGCACCCGCTTTTGAAACGAAGCAGAATTTAAAAAGAAGAGTTCTTTGAAACATTGATAAACAATACAAGTAGTACAAGTCAAATTTAGAACCGTCAATACTTATTATATAGGTATATTAGAAATGACCGTCAATAAATTTTCGACATCCTGAACAGAGCTAATATTTTCCCTTACGGGATATATAAAATACTTTTACAATGAAGAGTTTGATCCTGGCTCAGGATGAACGCTAGCTACAGGCTTAACACATGCAAGTCGAGGGGCATCAGGAAGAAAGCTTGCTTTCTTTGCTGGCGACCGGCGCACGGGTGAGTAACACGTATCCAACCTGCCCTTTACTCGGGGATAGCCTTTCGAAAGAAAGATTAATACCCGATGGGATAATTATTCCGCATGGTTTGATTATTAAAGGATTCCGGTAAAGGATGGGGATGCGTTCCATTAGGTTGTTGGTGGGGTAACGGCTCACCAAGCCTTCGATGGATAGGGGTTCTGAGAGGAAGGTCCCCCACATTGGAACTGAGACACGGTCCAAACTCCTACGGGAGGCAGCAGTGAGGAATATTGGTCAATGGGCGCGAGCCTGAACCAGCCAAGTAGCGTGAAGGATGACTGCCCTATGGGTTGTAAACTTCTTTTATATTAGAATAAAGTGCAGTATGTATACTGTTTTGTATGTATAATATGAATAAGGATCGGCTAACTCCGTGCCAGCAGCCGCGGTAATACGGAGGATCCGAGCGTTATCCGGATTTATTGGGTTTAAAGGGAGCGTAGGTGGGCTGGTAAGTCAGTTGTGAAAGTTTGCGGCTCAACCGTAAAATTGCAGTTGATACTGTCAGTCTTGAGTACAGTAGAGGTGGGCGGAATTCGTGGTGTAGCGGTGAAATGCTTAGATATCACGAAGAACTCCGATTGCGAAGGCAGCTCACTGGACTGCAACTGACACTGATGCTCGAAAGTGTGGGTATCAAACAGGATTAGATACCCTGGTAGTCCACACAGTAAACGATGAATACTCGCTGTTTGCGATATACAGTAAGCGGCCAAGCGAAAGCATTAAGTATTCCACCTGGGGAGTACGCCGGCAACGGTGAAACTCAAAGGAATTGACGGGGGCCCGCACAAGCGGAGGAACATGTGGTTTAATTCGATGATACGCGAGGAACCTTACCCGGGCTTAAATTGCAGTGGAATGATGTGGAAACATGTCAGTGAGCAATCACCGCTGTGAAGGTGCTGCATGGTTGTCGTCAGCTCGTGCCGTGAGGTGTCGGCTTAAGTGCCATAACGAGCGCAACCCTTATCTTCAGTTACTAACAGGTCATGCTGAGGACTCTGGAGAGACTGCCGTCGTAAGATGTGAGGAAGGTGGGGATGACGTCAAATCAGCACGGCCCTTACGTCCGGGGCTACACACGTGTTACAATGGGGGGTACAGAAGGCAGCTACCTGGTGACAGGATGCTAATCCCAAAAGCCCCTCTCAGTTCGGATCGAAGTCTGCAACCCGACTTCGTGAAGCTGGATTCGCTAGTAATCGCGCATCAGCCACGGCGCGGTGAATACGTTCCCGGGCCTTGTACACACCGCCCGTCAAGCCATGGGAGCCGGGGGTACCTGAAGTACGTAACCGCAAGGATCGTCCTAGGGTAAAACTGGTGACTGGGGCTAAGTCGTAACAAGGTAGCCGTACCGGAAGGTGCGGCTGGAACACCTCCTTTCTGGAGCGATGTTGGAAACGACGTTCATTTCGAGGTTCTAAAATTGTACTACTGGTACTTGTTTATTTATAGAATATAGATCGACCGTCTATAGCAATATAGATAGAGATAAACAAGAGAAAAACAGAAGCCGAGTCTAAAACAGGACACGGTTGAACTAGTCCTATAGCTCAGTTGGTTAGAGCGCTACACTGATAATGTAGAGGTCGGCAGTTCAACTCTGCCTGGGACTACCAACAGATAGATATTTTATCTTGTATGATTGGGGGATTAGCTCAGCTGGCTAGAGCATCTGCCTTGCACGCAGAGGGTCAACGGTTCGAATCCGTTATTCTCCACAATTGATACTCCGGCAACGGAAGTTGCCGAATGTTATCATACGATCTTTGACATGATGTACAAAAAAAAGTAAATTTAGTAAGAGCTAAAAGTATATATCGAACCATTTGGTTCAGATCCTTTTTAAGAAAAGGAGATGACCCTGGCGATAAAAGAAAGTAAATAAGGGCGCATGGCGGATGCCTTGGCTCTCGGAGGCGATGAAGGACGTGATAAGCTGCGATAAGCTTCGGGTAGGTGCAAATAACCTTTGATCCGAAGATTTCCGAATGGGACAACCCGGCATTCTGAAGGAATGTCATCCAGCCAAGCTGGAGGCTAACGCAGGGAACTGAAACATCTTAGTACCTGCAGGAAAAGAAAATAAATAATGATTCCCCTAGTAGTGGCGAGCGAACGGGGAATAGCCCAAACCACCCGTGTTACGGCATGTGTGGGGTTGTAGGACCACGCTCTCGCAAGAAAGTTATTGAGAAGAAGCGGCTGGAAAGTCGCGCCATAGACGGTGATAGCCCGGTATTCCAAGGTAACTGAAGCGTAGTGGTATCCTGAGTAGCGCGGAGCACGAGGAATTCTGCGTGAACCAGCCGGGACCATCCGGTAAGGCTAAATACTCCCGAGAGACCGATAGCGAACCAGTACTGTGAAGGAAAGGTGAAAAGCACTTCGAATAGAAGAGTGAAATAGTCCCTGAAACCATGCGCCTACAAGCGGTCGGAGCAGCGTAAGTTGTGACGGCGTGCCTTTTGCATAATGAACCTACGAGTTACTTTTTCCGGCAAGGTTAAGCATCTTGAGATGCGGATCCGAAGCGAAAGCGAGTCTGAACAGGGCGGATAGTCGGAAGGAGTAGACGCGAAACCAAGTGATCTACCCTTGGGCAGGTTGAAGGTTAGGTAACACTAACTGGAGGACCGAACCGATAAGCGTTGAAAAGCTTCCGGATGACCTGAGGGTGGGGGTGAAAGGCTAATCAAACTTGGAGATAGCTCGTACTCCCCGAAATGCATTTAGGTGCAGCCTTGAGAATTACTAATGTGAGGTAGAGCGACTGATAAGATGCGAGGGCTTCACCGCCTATCAAGTCTTGATAAACTCCGAATGCGCATTAGTTCGATCTCAGGAGTGAGGGCATGGGTGCTAAGGTCCATGTCCTAAAGGAGAAGAATCCAGACCATCAGCTAAGGTCCCCAAATAAACACTAAGTTGAACTAACGAAGTCAGATTGCTAAGACAGCTAGGATGTTGGCTTGGAAGCAGCCATTCATTTAAAGAGTGCGTAACAGCTCACTAGTCGAGGAGTTTGGCGTGGATAATAATCGGGCATAAGTGTTTTACCGAAGCTATGGGATGTTAACTAAACACTAACATCGGTAGGGGAGCATTCCACTCGGCGTTGAAGGGGAAGCGTGAGCTTTTCTGGAGCGTGTGGAAAAGCAAATGTAGGTATAAGTAACGATAAAGGGGGTGAGAAACCCCCTCGCCGCAAGACTAAGGTTTCCTGATCAACGCTAATCGGATCAGGGTTAGTCGGGTCCTAAGGCTCAGCCGAACGGTGAGGCCGATGGCAGAACAGGTTAATATTCCTGTACTACCTGTAAGAGTGACGTGGAGACGGAGGAGTGACAACGCCGCGGACTGACGGAATAGTCCGTTAAAGGGTGTAGATGTTGATTATCCCAGGCAAATCCGGGATAAGAGTCGAACCTGACAGTATACCAATTTCCCCGGAAAACGGTAATAGTGCGTGTAAACATACTCCCAAGAAAATCCGCTAAACTTAATCTTACAGGTACCCGTACCGTAAACGGACACACGTAGTCGGGTTGAATATACTCAGGCGCTTGAGTGAATCACGGTTAAGGAACTAGGCAAATTGACCCTGTAACTTCGGGATAAAGGGTCCCTACCCGGTGACGGGAGGGCGCAGAGAATAGGTCCAGGCAACTGTTTAACAAAAACACAGGGCTGTGCAAAATTGAAAGATCACGTATACAGCCTGACACCTGCCCGGTGCTGGAAGGTTAAGAGGAGATGTCATCGCAAGAGAAGCATTGAATTGAAGCCCCAGTAAACGGCGGCCGTAACTATAACGGTCCTAAGGTAGCGAAATTCCTTGTCGGGTAAGTTCCGACCTGCACGAATGGTGTAATGATCTGGACACTGTCTCAACCGTGAGCTCAGTGAAATTGTAGTATCGGTGAAGATGCCGATTACCCGCGATGGGACGAAAAGACCCCGTGAACCTTTACTATAGCTTAACATTGAATTTGGGTAATTGATGTGTAGGATAGGCCGGAGACTTCGAAGCAGGCACGCCAGTGTTTGTGGAGTCGCTGTTGAAATACGGCCCTTTGGTTATTTGAGTTCTAACTCGCTGTTGCGAGGACACTGTTTGGTGGGTAGTTTGACTGGGGTGGTCGCCTCCAAAAGCGTAACGGAGGCTTCTAAAGGTGCCCTCACGCCGATTGGTAACCGGCGGTAGAGTGTAATGGCATAAGGGCGCTTGACTGGGAGACTTACAAGTCGATCAGGTAGGAAACTAGAGCATAGTGATCCGGTGTTTCCGTATGGAAGGGACATCGCTCAAAGGATAAAAGGTACTCCGGGGATAACAGGCTGATCCCTCCCAAGAGCTCATATCGACGGAGGGGTTTGGCACCTCGATGTCGGCTCGTCACATCCTGGGGCTGGAGAAGGTCCCAAGGGTTGGGCTGTTCGCCCATTAAAGTGGCACGCGAGCTGGGTTCAGAACGTCGTGAGACAGTTCGGTCTCTATCTATCGTGGGCGCATGAAATTTGCGTGGCTCTGACACTAGTACGAGAGGACCGTGTTGGACTGACCTCTGGTTTACCGGTTGTGCCGCCAGGTGCATTGCCGGGTATCTAAGTCGGGATTGGATAAGTGCTGAAAGCATCTAAGTACGAAGCCAGCCACAAGATTAGATTTCTTTTCAGGGTCGTTGTAGACTACAACGTTGATAGGACGCAGGTGTACAGGTGGTAACATCACAGCCGAGCGTTACTAATTGCCCGATGACTTTCTTTTATTTGCCTTAATGGTTTATATATCCGTTTAGCTTGTATATTTAGTATATAGATATCTAAGTTTACTTTTGTACATTATGTCTGCCTTATTCAGGTGACTATAGCATCAGGGTTCCACCTCTTCCCATTCCGAACAGAGAAGTTAAGCCTGATCACGCCGATGGTACTGCGTAACAGTGGGAGAGTAGGTAGTCGCCGTTTT
>NZ_SZUU01000022.1 GCF_019583405.1 Bacteroides fragilis
CCGCCGTCTTTTTGCGGATCTTGGCATCCTGGATGTAGAACCGCATGAAATCCGTCGTATAACCGATCTGTGTGCGGTTTGTCAGGGTCATGCGCAACAGCAGGATATCCCCGTCGATGAAGATATTTCCGACCTCGAACTCCACACCGGAATTCTTGTCCTTCAGCCCCAGATCCAGGGGAAGACGTTTCGCGATAGCCTCCCTGATCCTTTCCTTCTGTCCGTAAGAGCGTTCCTTTTCGTCGAGTATGGCCACCCTCTGCGTATCCTCCTTGTCGATGACGAAGCTGAAACGCTCCGGAGCGGGCACATAACGCAGGTCGAAAGTGTAGAACTTTCCCCCTTCAAGCACGACCGATATGTTCGTATCCTCTTTATAGGGCTGGACGGCTTTTACGGCCAGGATATTATCCACTCCCTCGGCTTTGTCCACCTCCACGTTCGTGCTTCCGTAGTCCACATAGGTGATACCGGCAGGGAAGATCAGGAACAGCTGCTTTTCTTTTCCTACCGGCAGCGTATGCGGTGCGGGAGCTTCCCCGCCTATACGCACATAACTCCGGGCCGGATGTGCGTTGTAGCTGATAGAGTACGAATAGAACTTTGTGTCGGCCGTCACCACCGACAGGGTTGTTTCCCCCGGGAAGTTCTCTTCCGCCGCCTTCAGGCGTATGATTCCTGGGCAATTCGCCACTTTCTCACCGATGACGTAATCCCCTCCGATGCTGTAATACTTCACTTCGGTAGGGAAGATCAGGTGCAGGGTCTTTTCATACCCGATCTGCAGAGGAACTGCGGAGAGTTCCTCGATCTTCTGCGCTTTCCCTGAAAGGAAAAACAGGAGAAGCAGGGTGGTGATGTAAATTGGTTTTAGTCTCATATCTTTTTAAAATTTTGTTTCAATTTCTTTGTCCATAAAAGCTGTTTACCTATCTTTGCGACTCATTGTTAAAATCAATTTTATGTCATACTTCGAAAAAACGGCTGAAATATTAGCTTGTCTCCCTGAGCATTATTTGGATTTCATCAGATGCTTTATTGCCTGTTCTTTTATGCTATATCCTACATTATTCTTGTTTACGTCTTCCTTTGAATCATATTCCTTATATACACAAGTTTTACTCGTAATGGGAGTATCTGCCATATATACGGCCCTTTTCCTTCCTTTATCTGTACTTCTGTTAGGAAAGAAAGGAATGAATCTTCCGATTTTCCTATTGGCTTCTATATTTGGTTATACTTATTTTACGTTTAGATTCAAATTGGATATGGATGATGAACTTCATTTTTTTCTATTTTTTTTAATTCTCAGTATCCCGACTTTAGGACTTACCCTTTTAATTAAAAACTGTACAGAGGTAATCTTTTGTAAAATTTCACGAATATTGAAAAAATTCATATTACCTATCCTTTTTTTGCTTATTTGAGGAATTTGTATCTTTATTCAGCCCTTTTCTGATGGCCGGGAGATTCCAGCCCACAATGACAAGTGCTATCATATATATCCACACTTCCGGAAGCTTTATTGCTTCAACAACAAATTCTTTTATCGATTCCATTTTCTTCTTGTATTAATCGTTTTTTGATTTCTTCCATTCCTTTTCCTTCCTCACTCTCCCGGTTGCCTGAGCAGTATGCGGTAGTTGGTTTTGATTGTCACCTTTACCTTCCGGATATTCTTGCTTGCTGCCGACTTGGTTGCGTTGATGACGCTGTTGGCCGCTCCTGCCACGAGTTGGCTTCCCATATCAAATCCTCCGGAGATATTGGTGTTCGCGCCGCTTATTCCCGCCGCTCCGGCCTCTTGTGCTGTCTCCGCCTTCACATTGCCCGGTACATAGATTCCCTGTATTGCGTCCTCGGAATAAACCTGCTTATCAAAGGGAAGTATATTTCCACCCAGGTTTACCGAGGTGATCTTTACCAGGACACGCTCCCCGTCGATGCCCGTCACCTCTCCGAATACGGGAGTCCCTTTACGGATGCGCTGCCCGTCATCGGTCAGGCAGTTCTCGGCCAGCTGCATCTTGAGGGTGGAACCGACCATGACGGTTTGCGTGGAGTGCACGAATGCCTTGATAACATTCCGTTCTTCCTGTCTCACGAGCCGGACCGTGTTGAATCCCCTGCGAACCGGTGCCCGGGGCACAGTATCCACGGCTTTGCGGTGCTTGGGCTGCACTTCCCCTTCCTTCTTTTCCTGCATGGCAGGTTTTTCCTTTCCCCCGGAAGAAGCCGGCTGTTGTACTGGTGCCGTGATTCCCGCTCCGAGTTCCCGCTCGTTATTCCGGATCAGCTCCTGTATGCGCCGGATCTCCCTTTCATTCCCGGCCGTGTCCGCAGGCTCCTCCGTTACCGGATCGAAACCTGAAAGGGAAGCGGATTTGCTTGTATTTTCCTTCTCGACTTTTTGGAGCATGTCATCCAGCGTAAAGCTGTCCTTGATCCGTGTTCTGAGGATTACCTCACCCGTTTCCGGCTCCTTGCTTCCGGAGGCCGGCAGGCTGGCGATGAATGCCCACACCAGCAGGACAACTACAATTCCCAAGCCCGCCAGTATGGCTATTCTGCTTTTCCCGTCCCGTGTCATAAGAGCTCGTATTGCTGGTTATAGGTGCGGAAGAAGAAACCGGACGTATTTTCCGGAAAGCGCGGAGTGGTATGGATGGCGGTACCCTCACTCACAATCCGTACTTTCCTGGTGTCATCGCCATTAATGATACTCAGGATGGAGGAGAACCTGACATGGTACTCCTCACCGTCGGCACGTATGTCGATGATCTTTTCAAACTCCGTCTTGTAGACAACCCCGAGTTCCAGCGCATCGCCATAGGCACGGTCCGCCTGGTATTTGGCAAATACGGTATTCGCGTCCGGCTTGTTGACCAGGAACAGGGCACGGGCACGGTTCTCCTGCAGGGAAAGCCTGTCAAAGCTGTTCAGGAAGTAGGCCGTCCGGCGGCAGTGCCCTTTCAGGAGGCTTTCGTACAGCAGGTCCTGCTGCATGGCCTTGAAATGGACGAACTCCCCGCCTTCGTTGACCACCAGGATCTTGTTCATCGCATTGTTCACCACGCTGTGTGCGAAGAACAGGACCATCGCGATGGTTATCCCGCAGAAAATAAATACCAGTTTGGTGCGGAGCGTATGGCTCTTTCTGGCTTCCGCCAGGCTGGAGAAATCCTTGAGTATGCTTTTTACTTGGAGTATGCTTTTTATTGTTGCTTTCATGGAAGTTTCATTGTGTAATTTATAACCATTTGTTTACTGTGGCCTTTACCGTGCCGAGCATCGTGAGCTTGAGCAGGAAAGAAAAAATGACCATCAGCAGCACCGACCAGGATCTTTGCAGGACATAGTTCGTGACGATCAGGTCCGAGAAAACGCTGGCAAGGATAAACCCCGGATAGAGCATGTAGCATCCCAACATCTGCTTGACCCATGTGTAGAAGGAGCTGCGCGTGTCATTGTTGTACAGGCAGGCTATCGCTATGGGAGAAATGATCTCGAGCAGGAGCAGTATCAGGTAGCGGGTACAGAGGAACAGCAGCATGATGTAATCATAGGCCACGCCGAAGAGACTGCCTATCGTTCCTGAGATAAGTGACCATTTCAGGGTATCGAGCCCGTTGACGGCTATGTCGGTGATGTCCCCGTTCATCAGTTCGTCCAGCATGGCGCTGATCGGATCTTTCCAGATGTTGTGCGGGTTATAGACCCCACCGGTGGCAAGTGACTTCATCAGTTCGTCGGCGCCATAGGCCAGTACCGTTTCGAGCGTTCCTAACAGCACGGGCATGATGCATATCAGTCCTATGCAGAAGATGTACTCCCTGCCCAGCTCATAGAAGTGCTTGGCGTTGAATCCTTTTCCCTCATTTGTCATCTCTTTGATAATTCCCACGAGCTTGAAAACGAAAGTCGTTATGACAAACCCGGCGACAATCGCGTAGAATCCTTCTATGACTACCATACCCTTTATATGCAGGTACGCGGCGTTCAGATTTCCGTATGCTTCTTCCATGCCGGTTATCTCAATGCTCTTTTGAGCCGTTCGTACTGGTTTATTACTTGGGAGATCTTCGCTATTTTCCTTTCCTCTTCAAGAGTCTGTTTCTCTATGTTCTGCAAGGTGGTCAGCCGCTCTGCGTCATTCATCCTCACGCTTGTGGAGAGGATCGTTCTTGATAACTGGATCAGGCGTCTGTTTCCGGCCATGATCTGTTCAATACTGCCGCTGAGTGTCTGCAGCGTCGAGGAGTTCAGTTGCTTCCCGCTGAGCAGATCGACGCATTTTTTGGAGAGCCTTGCCTGGCGTTCGATAATATACCGGGTCGTCTCACAGTCCGACACTACGGAGTTGACCTTGCGCAGCATGTCCAGGCTCTCGTCCAGCAACTTCTTCTGTTCCTGAAGGTAACTGACCTGCTTTTGTAGCTCCTTGAAGTTTTTAAGGTTCTGGCTTAAATTGCCGGCATCCGTCACGGCCCATTGTGCCGATGCGGTGGCTGCCGCCATCAGCACGATTAAGGATAAAAATAATTTCTTCATGCGTTTCTTGTTTTAATGTTCGTTTATATATTCTTCGATAGCTTCCTGCATGGACTTGCCGCTTCCGGTTTTGTCCTCGAGGTCCGACCAGATCTCACCTTCCGTCTGGAAAGCGAGGAACTTCTCCCTGGAGAACTCCAGGCGGGTAACCGTCGCGTAATTCTCACCCATACGCATGAAGCATTCCGAGTAGGGACGGGAACCGGCGAAGTTGTTCCGCATGGATTTCATCAGGGCTATCTGGCCGGGCTGCGTCAGCTTGAACTTGTCGATGATGCTCTGGTAGATGACCTCCTTGGTCGGCAACACGAACAGCATGTCCGTGTTGCTGATGATGTTTTTCGTGTTCTCGTCATCGGGCAGCTGGTCAGGGGTCTGGACAATGGTATATACGGCTCCGTTCTCTTTCCGTATCTTCTGGTAGCAGAAGGCCA
>NZ_SZUU01000023.1 GCF_019583405.1 Bacteroides fragilis
AATTTTTAGTGATCAAAAACAGGATATGGGCACGTAAAAAGAGTTAAGGAAAGTGAAGCATCTTCGATGCTGGGGTGGGATATACTAAATTACCTAAAATTGTGCCGCGCAAATTTGCGCGCCACAATGTATAGTTCTCTGTTATATACCGGAATTACTATAGATACCAAAGGATTAGTAACAAGTGCATTCATATATTATTGCAGTCTACTAATTAACATAAACTTAAATTTATCGATAGTTGATAAAAAACGCATACTACTTAAACTCTTAAAATTATACCGCTTATATAAAGACCAAATATTTCTTAAAGAAAAAAGGTTTCTCATATAGCCCCTATATATCTTATTTTTCATGATATATTGTTCAGGTAGTATTGAAAACCACAAAGGTATTTGATACATAAAAATATCTATAGCATTAGATTTCCAAGTTTTCTCAATTTCTCCCAGCTCTATTAGTATATAATCTGAATAAAACAAACATTTCCCAATTGCATTGCTACTCAACATTGATTCCCAAGGAATAGCAGAATATGCATGACTAGTACCAATATATTTCTCAACATCACAACGATTTATTAATCCATTTCTAATTATTACAGTACCGTATGGCATTTTATCCCATAAAAAAGAGAAAGCACTCAATTTCTCTACATAAACAGTTGTTTTAAATGTCGAATCAACAGAAAGGACAATAAAATCAAAACATTGTTTTAAATAAGATTCTATTTTCTTATAAAAATCATCTACCAAAAAATCATCATCTCCCAACATTAATGTATATTTAGAGACTTGTTTATTAAGGACATTAAGCATATTTCGATCTAGCCCTATATTAGTTTCATTTTTACAATAGAATATATAAGGATACAACTTTTGCTTTGCACATACAATATTTTCTGTTTTATCAAGAGAACAATTATCATACACTTGTACACAAACATCATATTCTTTTACAGCACTAATGACACGATCTAAAACAGTATCTAAAACATCACACCTATTATAAGTAGGTATAAAAATGGACAACAAATTATTCATTAGCTCAATAATTTTGTTAAGAAGGAAGACTTTTTCTTCGTATAAATAAAATAATATATTTGAATAGGAGATAGAAAAGCACTTAATGAGATACAAATTATCATACTCCAAATAGCTCCTTCAATAGCTAATCCTAAAGATTTGAGAAGATAAAATAATGGAAAAAATATCAAAGCAGATAAACTAGTTGAATAAACACCTAATCTAACCTTTCCAATGGCCCCAACAATACATCCAAAAATATTATTCCAAATGCTTACCAATGCAAATAGGAGCATTGCCAACAATAAAGACCTGCTTATATTCAAGTCCTGCCCTAGCCAATATTCAATGAGTGTTGGACCTATAAAAGCCATAATAACAGCCACTATCATTGTTAATAAAAACATAAACAAACAGTATTTTACAGATTTCTTAATCCATTTATAGTTTCCCAGAATATATGCGTTCGTATAAGACGGCCATAAAGGTGTCATAAGAATACCCCACAAAAGGATTAGAATATTATAATATTTAAAAACAATATTGTATTTAGTAACATCAGCAGGGCCAAAACTATTAGCTATAAGAAAACTATTAGTCTGGAATATTATAATAGCAGATATCTGTATAATAAAAAAATTAATACCAAGAGAAAAGATTTCAGAGAAATGTTGTTTATCAGAATATCTAATACAAGGCCTTAATTCCCTCAATTTATTAGAATATAAATAAATAGAAAAAACAAACAAAATTATTAATGGAACATACAATACTACTATTGTAAAAATAATAATAGATTTTACTCCTAAATAATTAAGAAGTATAACCCCAATAAAAGCCCCAATTTGCCCAATAAATTCTATTAATGAATTAAATCTTATATTTTGCGTGGCAGCCAATACTGGAGTTATTATTTGAAGTATAAACCGCATACAGAATGCTATAATCACCAGAAAAGCAGTTATAGTTAGATCATTATTAAATATTTGCTCAACATTCAAAAGTAGATTCCATTTAATAAAACAATTGATAATCAAAGATATCACTAATATAACAGAAAAGATTAGTGCAGAGTATACATATGATGTACTTACCAATTTTCTTGAATACTCAATATTATTTACAGCCAAAGATTCTGTCAATTTATTTTTCAATCCATTTCCGATTCCAATATCAAACAAACTTAACCACGAAACCACTGATGTCAAAGCTAACCACACACCATATATTTTTTCATCAAGGCAACTCAATAGAATTGGTACATACAATAAAGATATAATAAATGATAGCCCCTTTAACACGAAAGTATAAACAATATTCTTGCCAGTCAATTTGGTCAAAGAATCTACATTCTTAAAGAACTTCATTACTTCATTAACCAAATAAGCATTCTATCAATCCCACTTTTTTTTGAAATCTTCGGTTCCCATCCCAAAATCCTTGTAGCTTTTTCAATATCCGCCACGAAAACCTTCTGATCACTCTCCCGCCAAGGTAATTGAGTATAGGTCATCTCAATATCAAGTTTATTCTCAAGCAAATCAAACAGTTCCAACAAAGAAAGACTATTTTCTATACCACCTCCAATATTAAACACCTCGCCATAGGCCTTGTCAATGTCCTTTGCTATAAAATACAAATTCACAACATCCTCACCATGAAGAACATCACGGACCTGTTTACCGGTACCCGAGATTGTAAAAGGTTCTTGCAAAGTATGGTTCTTGATCTCCAGAGCTTTCTGACAGAACCAGCCAATCCACCCCTGATCGTAGGTAGCGTGCTGATTACTGCCGTACATGGAAGAATGGCGGAAAACAATCGTCTTTAAGCCATAGATACGATGGAAGTCCAGCAGGTATTGGTCGGCACAACCCTTCGAACAACCGTAAGGAGAGTG
The DNA here is from genome assembly GCF_019583405.1 of Bacteroides fragilis. GTDB lineage: Bacteria > Bacteroidota > Bacteroidia > Bacteroidales > Bacteroidaceae > Bacteroides > Bacteroides fragilis_B. The sequence goes on from NZ_SZUU01000023.1 coordinate 2,926, forward strand.
AAAATCCAAAGAAATCGATTCAGGAAAGCCATTAGGGTATTCTTCGCAAACATAACGGGTAGACTCTTCCCTGAAATGCAAATACTCAAAATCACCGTAAACCTTATTCGTCGAAGAATACAGGATTACAGAATCCGGAGAATACTTACGGACAGCATCCAGTAAATTGAATGTTCCCAAAGCATTTGTTTCGTAGTCCAACCGAGGATTGGAGATGGAGGTTGTCATCGCAACCTGGCCCGCCAAATGAAAAATATAATCCGGCTGCACCTCCTTTATTACCGTTTCGACATCGTTGGTATTGCGGGTGTCATAAGGATAATATGTAAAGTCACCTTTCGTACGTAACCACTCAAGATTTGAGCTGCTACCATAACGAAATAAATTGTCCAAGACAAAGAGTTCTTCACCTCTCTTCAGCACCTCCGCTGCAAGATTGCTCCCTATAAAACCGCATCCGCCGGTTATCAAATACTTCATAGTTATTGTTTTAAATAATCAGTTAGTCTTTTTTCGTTATCAAAATGGATATTGCATCCCGTTATTGATGATAGTTTAGCTATGGAGCATTTAAGATCCATAGCTTCATTCTCCCGATAGGGTAAAGCACCGTAATTCACATCCGATGACGAGTGAAGATATGCTTTACAATGCTCGATAATCTGTTTCAAAGAAATACTTTCTCCACTACTCACGTTCACAATCTCCCCAAGACATTTGAAATGGTTCTGTAAAAGGGATTCTATTGCACAAGCGAAGTCATCCACATAAATAAAATCTCTTTTCTGTTCACAGGGGGAAACATTCAAAGGAAGCCCAGATCTCAGTTGCCCGACAACATAGGGGATGAATTTATCCTTATTCTGAAGCGGACCAAACAAGTTACCGGGTCGGACAACCATTATCGGAAAGCCATAATTCCGATACAACATCATGGATGTATTGGTTGTCAATTGCTTGACCAAGGCATACGGAGAGTTAGGACACTCACGGTCTTCCTCCCGAAAGGGAGATTGTTCAGAACCATACTCTTCAGAACTGCCGAACTGAACAAAAAGTTTCAACGAGGATTCTTCTTTGAAACGTTCATACAGATTGAGAAGGATCTTTAAGTTAGACGAAATTAGTTCATCAAACAAGGACATATTCCGCTCCGCTGTCACCACCGAAGCAAGATTTATGATATAATCAGGTGATGGTACATCCTGTGGGATACGTTGACTTACCAAATCCAGTTCCGTTGTTTCAATGGAGGGACAAGATGTAAAGAAGGGCTGATCAATATACTTATCAAATACATGCACATGATATTTTTGAGACAGATATTGTGCCAGGTTCTTGCCGATAAAGCCGCTCCCTCCAATCAGGAATACTGTTTCCATCTTATTTCTGTATAAAATTAACTATCTGGTCAACACAAACATCATATACCTCTTCTTTCCGGTATCTTTTATACCAGTCCACCGTCAACTCAACTGTCTGCTCAATATTCATCTTCGGTTCCCAACCTAAACGGAATTTTGCCTTCGAAATATCCAGCATCAACAACTTCGCTTCATGCAACGCATGCGGATCAGAAAGGTCACGAAGTTCACCGGAACCGTAATTATTCACTACTTTCGTAGCCACATCCCATACAGTAGAGATTGACTCGGCTCTCGGACCGAAGT
>NZ_SZUU01000024.1 GCF_019583405.1 Bacteroides fragilis
CGCGACGAGGGTCTTTGCCCCCGGTCGTGCGGTGATGCGCATCTGTATGTTAATGAGTGATTGGCGTTGCTTTTTTAACAGGCCGGGGGCTTTTTTCTTGAACAACTCACAGTGAACTCCTCAATTTTAAAATCCCTGAAATTTCCTGCCCGTATATGACTTTATATCTTTAGAGGCCGCAAGATAGGACAGAAAGTTGCAATTTCATTGCAATATGGCTTTTCCACCATGAAAGAAATAGTTTATTTAACAGAAGTAATTTACTTAATAAGTATATTGTGTTAAATAGTATATTATTCTATATAATATATTACTTATTAAATATAGTATTGTTAAATATGATTAAGTACAATACTATTCAAGTAAATAAGTACACGAAAATTTGGCGGTCTCAGTGATAATGGTTATCTTTACATCGTAATAATCAAGGAGATACAAATATGACAGAAACAATCACAACAGCATGTGTAAACCACAAGGGTGGTGTCGCAAAGACAACTTCACTGCTGAACCTGGCAGCCGGAATCGCGCGGTCGGGAAAGAAAAGGGTCTGTATCATTGACGCGGACCCGCAGGCGAATACGACAATGGCGGCTTTCGGACAGGAGGTGGCAAACATCCCCTCAGAGGTACTGCTGGAAAGCGTGCTGCAGGAGAGCATGCAGGACAGGCCTCTGGAAATCCAACCACTGCCGTGGCTGGAAAGGGTGGACATACTGCCGGCGTCCCTGGACCTGGCAGCTACGGAAGTGGCCATGTATGCCACCCCCGGCAGGGAATTCCTTTTCAGGGAAATCGTTAAGGTATTGGCAAAGAAGTATGACCACATATTTATAGACTGCCCCCCGTCATTGGGGATCATCACACAGAATGCGCTGATGGCAAGTGATTTTGTAATCATACCTATGGATGGGAACTATTTCGCCATGAAAGGGATCGAAAAGATATACTACATCATTGGCCTGCTCAAAAGAAAACTGAATGCCCAGGTCCGGATACTCGGTTGCTTTATGACCAAGTACAATGATAGGAGAAAGCTGGATGTGGATATCAGGGAAAGCCTGATAGAGGCTTTGGGAGATAATGTGTTTGAAACAACCATCCGGAACAATGTGGCATTGGGAGAAGCCCAGTACAAGACGCAGAGCATTTTCGATTACGCCCCTTCCTCGAACGGGGCCAAAGACTACAAAAAGCTGGTGAAGGAGTTTCTCGGCAGGATTAAAAGAATGAATCAATAAATAAAAGTTCCTATGAAAGAGTTTAAATCAAATGGGATATCCATGGAAAATATGGTGGGAGAAACTCCCGGGAAAGGAAAAGGCGCATCCTCAAAAACGAACCAGACCGTTGCGCTGACGGAAGATCTGAAATGGGAGTTACGGACGTTCGCTTCGGACCATCGCTACAGGGGAGTCAAGACGCTGCTTGAAACGATGATAGAATGTTTCGTAAAGGAAGACGGTACGCTTGACCGTGACAAGTTGGAGTGTTTCTGGAAAGAATATGTAGAAAAGTAAAATATTTAATTTACTGAAATAGTAATTATTGAATCAAAGTAAGATACTAAACATTGAAAACAAGTAATAAAATGAAGGCATTCGGATATGTATTGCTGGCTTGCCTGGCATGTACGCTTTTCTCTTGCGGCCCGGACGAGCTGTTGCCGGAACCGGTACCGCCGGTGGTGAAACCCGGGGATAATGACAAGCCGGGCGAAGAGCCGGAAGAACCGGAAGAACCGGCCAAGGTACAGTTAGGCATCACAGCGGCGCTACAGAACATGCAGCAGACCAGGGGGATCATAGAGGCTTTTGCTCCCGGGCATGAAATGGGAGTCTTTGTCGGAGTAAGCCAGACGAGCGAACCGGCGGGTACAAAGAACGCCTCTTATCTCTTTGACGGGAAGGTATGGAATGCAGGGCAGGATGTACCGGTGGAAGCGGATGCCGACGTGGTGGCATACCTGCCTTATGATAAAGGTGTGACCGATTTCAAGGACGTACCTTTTGACCTGGCGGACCAGAATGACATCCTGTACGGAACGGCCAAAGTGACCAAGGATGTCCCGACGGTGAATCTGATGATGCAACACGCCATGACACTGGTGCGCGTACGCCTGATAAAGAACGAGTATATGGGTACGGGGCTTGTTTCGGATATGACGTTCGCGGATGTATATACATCAGGAACGGTGGATGCGTCAACCGGAAGCGTGAAAATAAACTATAACCAGGGTCGTGGTACGGTCAAAGTCGGAGGGAACTATATGCTCAATGATGAAAATCCCGTCATTGTCGATGCCATCATGATTCCAAGGGCATCTTATGACGAACAGGCCTCCGTCAGCTTTGTCATTGACGGACAAAAGCACACATATACCTTCCCGGTACAGCATGAATGGAAAGCCGGCATGAAATATACCTATACCCTGAAAATGACAGGGAATTACAATGCGCCGGTGAATAAGGAGCAGGTGGATATCGATGTCGACTACTGGGGACAGTATGGCAAGACCGATGAGATCGTACTCAACCCGAATTCGGAAGATTACGAGTTTACGATCTGGACGAATTATACGAAATACGGATATGACTGTTACCAGAATGAAGGCAAGGCATTCGGCACTTTCTATTATCCCTGGTGCGGCACTTCGGAAGGTGAAATGCGTTTCGTGTTCATGAAAGAGGGCACGAATGAAATTGTAGAGAAGTTCCAGCCGATAGACATCAAGACCAATGGCGGATGGGATGGCAAACGCATCCAGTGCTATGTCACCTCCGCACCGGGAACATACCAGCTCGTTCCATTGTTCCGCAAGAAAGGAGAAACCATGTGGTGCAGGGCGGCGGGTTATGATTACGGCAGTACGGACCGGGAGTGGCTCTATGAAGTGAAAGCTCCCGCACCGGATAACCTGCCGGCATTACGTGATATAGAATTGGAAGGACAGGATAATACAACATTTTTGTCTTATCGTATTCCTTTTGACCAGTCATTCAATGTTGTTTTTACTTTATCCAATAAAGGAGAAAAGGCCCTGAGAGGCAAAATAAAAGCGGTTTGGGAGAGGGAATTCAAACTGAAGTCCAACTCGTACCGACCAAGTACCAAGAAAAAAGAAGCCATTAATGATAATGAATGGAAGGATGAAATTGGTATTGTTTCGGTTGATATTCCAACAGGAACTCGTTTTTGGAAGGGGATTATGGGATGTAAAGTCACCCAATATTATCCCATGCCACATGTTGGGGGCGTCGAATATGCCGGCCCTATAATTCATCTCTACTGGCAGCCCGAAGGAGAGACAGAATGGACACTTCTTAGATTAGATGCAGATTATCTGTTTAATAACAATTATACAGGCAATGACATTTGGGATGAAACATTGAATTATATAAATGTTTCTCTTGCAGAATGGTATAATTAAATAGAGATAAAAATATGACTATATTTACAGATAATCAACTGAGGCAAGCAAAAATTATTCTTCAGTCCCCATTAGCTAAACTATCAGATCTGAACTCTTCAGACATCCGTAATTTGGCTGTGGTGTGGAGTTATTATTCCGGTAAGATTGAAGGGAACACATATACTTACGTTGAAACGGAAGCACTTCTGAAAGACGGTATTACCTCTGAAAAGAGATATGAAGATGCCAAAATGCTGAAGAACCTTCATAATGTTTTCGTCTCTGAAATGGAGTATATCCACAAGGGAAAGAATACGGAAGTGATAGACGATCGTACTTTGCTACGGCTGCATTCCGGATTATCTTCCGGACTGGTTTCCGATGAAGAAGCCGGGCAGTTCCGGACACGGCCGGTACGGATCAGCGGAACAGACTATGTGCCGCCGCGTGATGTGTATGAGATCCGCTTCAAATTGAGTGAGATCCTTTACCGCCAGGCAGAACTGGAGAATCCTCTTGAACGTGCGGTATACCTGCATTGCAATATCGCCAGGATACAGCCGTTTATCGACTGTAACAAACGAACCGCACGGCTTGTGGAAAGTATAGTAATGATGAATGCCGGACTGATCCCGGTTTACTCGTCAAAAGACGCTGATATCCTGAATTACCGTAAAGGGTTGATCCGTTTCTATGAAAATGAAACCTATGATCTGTATGCGGATTATTTCCTGGACAGGCAGATGGCCCGTATAAAGGAACTGGCGACGGATACCGGCATGGAAATGTAATTCATTTGGCATAAATGGATTTAAAGTGGAGAAGTCCCCGCTGCAGTGATGCACCGGGGCTTCATTGTTTAAGACGGTTATGGCATGGCATAAATATCCGTGATCGTCATATCATTCCTTTAAATTATGATAAGATCAGAATACTTCCCACCAGGAAGTAAACCAAGTTCTTTCCAGGTCACGCCATCAGTAGATATAAGACACCCGGAAGTACTTTTATTGCCTGATTCCCTTTTAGCTCCAACAGCGATAAATACACCATTGTATGCAATT
>NZ_SZUU01000025.1 GCF_019583405.1 Bacteroides fragilis
TGCCCGATTATCAGTTTGTCGGGAGCATATGGAATGTAGTCGGCCTTTCCGGCTTCTTCATTTAATTCAGCATATAGGTCGGCCTTAAGATCATCCGGTGGAAGCTCCTCTTTTTTATCAGGCATGATCGGACCTGTCCTGTCTCCGATTGGCCTGCCTATTGCTGTCGCGGGCTTTCTTCGGGCTCTTATCCGTATATATATAATGTAGGGCAGAACGACAGCTAAACCACCCAGACAGCCAAAAAATACAGTCTTTAGGATATCCATGTGTCTATAGATTTGAGGGGTGTTCTTGTTCTTTTACTTCATATCCCTTTTCTCTGAGATACCGTGCTACATATTCATCATCCCCAACATCATTAAGGAAATCGAAAAGATAGCCACTTACATACTTAGCAACTGCATCAGCATTTGCATAATCAATATTTTGCGAAATAAACTTCACTTTCTCTGTTCTTCCTAAGACTCTGAAGGCTTCTTCAATTTTGCTCATATTTATACTTTAGTTCGTTAATTGACTTTTCAAATTCATTAAGTCTTGATACTTGTTGTTTCGTTAGTTAATATTCAAGTATTAAAAGGCAGCATGTTTTTCCATCTTGATTTCTTAACCAAGATCTATCTTTTACATGCAGAAGATTATCATCCAGTATATCGAATAAAGTCTCTTCCCTTTGTCGTTTACATTCTCTCAAAGACAATAAATCTTCTTCATTAAGAAAATTAGTGAGATAAAGAGCATCTCCAATACTGGGAAAAATAGATTCTTCCCAGTTCATGTTTAAATTCAGTCCCTCTTCGGGTACAGCACAGCGTATTTCCATGTTTATCTCTTTTTTTATAGCTATACGTTAATCCCTTGCTTCCTGTAATATTGGGCTATTTTCTCTTTTTGCTCCTTGATTTTTAGATCGAGTTTAGCAATACGATTAACGAGCCTTTCTCGTCTGGCTTCAAGTTCTTCCAACTTGGCAGCCTGTTTTGTAATTAGTCTCATTCTTCCTCCTCCTGTAGATAAAGCTTCATGCCCTTTTTAGTTAGTCCCAGCACATGGATATCATCAGCCCATTCATTAGCTACCTTTATTGATTCAGCCGGACTGCCATAAGTAAGCCTTACCGTATAGACCCCATCTGGCGGCATGGAATCATCCCCATATCCAGAAACTAAGTTTTTATCAAAAGCCATCAGATGACCATAGTTGTTAGCGAAGAAAATTCCTGCCTTTTCACATTCCTTATATGCTTTCTTTAGCTTGTTAAAAGCCTTTTTCTGCTCGGCTGTTAGTTCACAGACCGGATATAATCTATCATCCTTAATATTCCTTCTAATCAATTATTGCCCTCAGTTTCTTCGTCCTGATAATTTCTTCTTTAGGATTTGATTTGTCTAAAACAAACGGTTTTAAACATTCCATACACTTTACATTTGTTTTTCCCATCAGCCTGTTTGTTTGCCAGATATTCCAATGACCACATGAAGGACAATCCCAAACGAAACTTGATGGATATGCTCTTTTCTTGCCAGAATGAACCAACTTTCGAGGAATAACAATAGAATCTTCGCTCATATTTAATCAGTATTACTCTATTGTTTCCTCTGGGTATTGCTCCGTTAATGATTTAAAGAAAATGGCTTCAACTTCTCCTTCAGTCCACCCGTGAAAGTTGTTATGTACATCACAAGCCTTTCGACATTCTTCTTCTGATTCATAAGTTACAGGCGACACCGGTACATAGCCATTACCAACAATGAAGGCTGCAATTACGTTATCTGCCTCTTCCTCTTGTACCGGGTGCATGGGATAAACCAAATTACCGCAGTGATCTTTCTTTTCATATCCATATTCCATCATATTCATTCTTATTCGGTTATTAGTTATTTGGATTATAATTAATTATGTGTTCAAATGCCTTTGTACGAGCATCGTAAGCAATCATAGTAGATTCGTGAACAATATCAAGCTGCTGTTCATGCGACAAACTATATATTTTCGGATATAGCCTTTTATATACCTCTATCGCTGTTAATAGCATGGTATCATCTTTTCCTACTCCGTGATATGTGTCATATATCTTTTGAAAAATAAGAGCTTTCTTTATAGGCATGGAGCTAAGTTCCCCAACTCCTATATATTTCTCGATAGATTTATTCATATCTAATTTGTTTTACTCTATTTGACTACTATCTTATTATTACTTGTCGGCACAATAACCATAGAGCCATCGTCTGTTTTAGACCATGATATTTTGTTTATGCTTATTCCACCACGTTCAGACTTTATAGAT
>NZ_SZUU01000026.1 GCF_019583405.1 Bacteroides fragilis
CCTGATTGAAGGAAACATAGATAGAATTTCTCTCGGGATTCCATATCCCGCCGTCTATTACCCCGCGAAACTGTGGGACAGCACGAAAAAGCCCCGTATTGACAGAGTATCCGTTCAGTACCAATTCTGATACTGTACGCTGAAAGAGATCAACGGCATGCTTTAAAGTCTCTGCCCGCAAGCCGGTATCTTCTTTTTTCATTTCATCCAGTACATCGGATAGTGTCAGGTTTCCGGCGCTTTCCAATACCAGGATTTTGTCTTCTTTGTTGTCGGTGGTCACGGTATTGTCCGCAAGCCAGCCTTTGAGTTCGGTTTTCATGATCATTACGATTTTAATAATTTATAAATCTATTATTTTACACAACGGACAGTAAATCTATCTGTTTTAGTGCTCAAATTAACTTCTGCTTTATTATTTTCAAAGTTAAGTGAATGTGCAAGCTGAGTATTTTGGGGGGTAGAGGTCCAATAACGTCCGATCCCAGTTTCTGAAGGATTAGTAACACCGCTTCCTGGACCCCAATTCGCACCTGCGATAGGTAAAAATAAACCTTTAGAGTTATTCATAAACCACATGCCATTGCTGACTTTTTTCTTATCAGTACATCTTGCTAGTGACTGACCTTCACTTTTTGTTGGCAGTCGCCACCCCGAACCATAGTATGCAGTATTTAATCTTGAACATGGATCTATATTGTTTGAATTATAATCTTTATTCCAAGGGTAATAATATCCATTGTCAGTTGAAGAAGTCCATACGTAATTCGTACTTCCGGTACTCTTCAAATTTCCTGTGGCCCATCTCAACTTCGCCAAATTATTTTTATCATTCGTTGTACATCCGTTTTGTGTCAGGGTAATGTCGCTTGCTGCCAGTTGTATCCCCAATTCAAACTTCAGTGTAATGGTATAACTTCGTCCCGCTTGTAACTGGACATTCTGGCTGGAGGTCATATTCCGATTATTCACATTGAAGTAATTGCAAAGTTTCAACGTACCGATATGTACCGTGATCGCCCGGGCACCCGAAAAGGGTACTAACCGTACAGTAGCAGTCGAACTATTGGCTATACTGAATGTAGGCGTATCTCCGGTATTGGCACTTACATTATTTGTAGAGGGACCTATCGTCCAGGCGGACGCATTGCCGCCCTGAGAAACATATACGCCCGTACAGTTGGTAAACGTGTTGCTCCCAAACTGAGACAAGGAGAGCTTAACCGTCAGTTTGCAGAGTTTTTGCGTGAAACTAACTGACAGATTGCGGCTGATTGTGCTCACATTCGTTATGTCTCCCGAGTCATACACCATAAAGTCATTACCCATATTCGGGATAGGGACGGAAGTACTGTTATAAGCATAGGATGAAGGGATCGCTCCCATCGCTGTCGTACTATTGAACGAGTATCCGATCACACGGACGGTTCCCGCTCTGGTGAGTAACTTTCCTTGCCTGAGTGTGGGAGCGGAAGCCCCGTTCGTCGTAAAATCCGCTGCTGACTGGAACACATAATTGCCACCCTCATTACGGAAAGCGATCAACCGGAAATAAATGTCGTTGCCCAATGTAGAGGCACGGGTAGTGGCTTGTGGCTCTTCGCAGAGCGTCATCCGTACCGCTGGAGGCCCCTCGTAAGGCACGGCAGCCGGTATGGCCCTGCTGGTGGGTGGCTCTTTCACCGGCACCCATTCGTCCACAAGCGTTCTTCCTCCGGTTGTGTCGGGAGTATCAACATGGCTTTCCATATAGCTGCCATCCTCAACCCGGCTGACCGTAACAGGGATCATATCCTCTCCGTCCGGTTCCGGGCTGTCGGGGTTCACAACATTGTCGCCACACGATGTTATCATTAAAAAAGCTGCGCACACACAGCATGTGCTTAACGCACGAAAGCCTACATACAGAAGTTTTTTCTTCGTATTCATAACTCAAATGTTTAAA
>NZ_SZUU01000027.1 GCF_019583405.1 Bacteroides fragilis
CGGAAATACGTCCACATTCAGTATAGCCAATAATTCGACTGCCACTGTGCGGTTAGTTCCTTTCTCGGGTTCCCGGGCAATCACGGTACATATCGGTACGTTGAAACTTAGTAATTACTTCAATGCGAATAACCGGAATATCACCTCGAGCCAGAATGTGCAATTGCTGCCGGGACGGAGTTATACCATTACACTGAAGTTTGAATTGGGGATACAACTGGCGGCAAGCGACATTACCCTGACACAAAACGGATGTACAACGAATGATAAAAATAATTTGGCGAAGTTGAGATGGGCAACAGGAAATTTGAAGAGTACCGGAAATACTAATTACGTGTGGACTACTGCAACAGATAGAGGTTATTATTATACGTTTTATAGTACTTATACCGGAAATACAAATACTAATAATACAGATCCTTGCTCTAAATTGAATACTGCATATTATGGTACAGGATGGCGTACTCCAAGTAAAAATACCTTAGCAATGCTATCTCGGTGTACAAACAAAGCATTGATTAATAAAGGCATGTGGTTTATGAATAGTAGCACAGGTCTTTTTTTACCTGCTGCGGGCTTTCGTAATGATAATAGAGGGGGTAGTGGCACTGAAGCCACAACAAGTCCTGATACTGAGGGGTATTATCAAAGTAGAGACGATGCAGGTGGAACTGTCTCGTATTTTATGCTTTTAAGAAATGGAACGGCCGAAATTCAGGCTTACCAAAAGAAAGATGGTAAAACAGTACGTTGTGTAAAAGGAGATTAATGACTTTTCAGAATATTCTTTAAATAATACTAGTCTTTTTGTGATAGGCATTAAACAATAATATTCACTTTTAAACTAACCTATTAAACAAACTTGATTCAAAGGTTAGCATGAGGACAATGTTGTGTCACATGCAATTATAAAAGACATGATAACAAGATTATAAAAGTGCTGATAACTTGGCACTTCCATACATGTTGAACGAAATGAGAAACAAGATTCTTTGCTATGGACAGAAAGCATTCTGTCTATAGCAAAGAATCTGACATTGAATGAATATTTGACCGGTGCCAGTTTGTTTCGTGCTATAGATAAGTTCTGTAATGTAGTGGAGATAAACTGGAAATTAGACTTATAAAATACAGATTTAGTTTTTCAAATGGTGTTTCAAAAGACGTACGTCTGATGCAACAAAGATAAGGCGCTTTTTTTATCTGTGCAAATATTTCTACATTGTTTTAATTATCAATCATTTATCTATTTCCCTTGCATTCAGTGCGAAGAGTAAAAATGGTGTTTCAAAAGACGTACCTTTTTTGAAACACCACCGTGTATTCAGGACCGTTATATCTGATTGTAATACACAAACTTACGCATAATAAAAGTGGTATCAAACAGCCTTTTCGGACTTATACGAGGATGTATAGGCCCGCAATGCGTCTTTGATACGATTATTCACTTTAATATCATAGTATATGAATAGAACTTTTATTATGCGAGAGTATTTCGGTAAAGCCTTATGGCTGTGTTTGTGCCTTTCGATGGCAGGATGCGCGGAAGATGACAGAATGACTCCTTTGTCTCCTGAAAGCGGGGATACTGCCGACGAGTTAATCCCCATCCATATCAGTCTGACGGGTGACAACGACTATCATTCTTCCTCTTTTAACGACGCTTCGACCCGTAACAACCCGCCCCTGATCGCCGAATGGGTGGGAGTAAAAGCTTTCTCCCCTACACGCACGGGAGAGCAACCCGACTATGACGGCCCCCGGATAGCCTCGATGGAACTGACGGAAGACACCCTGCCCCGCGTAAGTACCCGTGCGACAGTGCCTGCGGGAGTTTATTTCCGGCTGATCGTTTTCCGGAAGTCCGGAAATGACTATGTCTTCC
>NZ_SZUU01000028.1 GCF_019583405.1 Bacteroides fragilis
GCAATTATGAAGGTAAACCCGGTGGCTCTAGTACTAGTGCTAATGATAGTGCCAATAATGCTCATGGGTATACATCAGATGGTTCTCATCCATGTTGTTCTACTACTGACCCCAAACCGGAATTTCCTGAAATAACACCACCGCCATTTTGGAATCCCCAAGATGCTCTTTGTGGACATTTTTAAATAGGGTAAAATAGAACGGTACTGTTATATGAAATATTTAATAGTACTGTTCTTAATAATTATATGTTTCCAATGAATAAAGGATTGTGTTCTGTATTTTTATTTTTCATAATTTGTGTGAGTTGTGGTTATCCTCAACAATATACAGAGATTATAAATGGTGGGGGAAAGGTACATTTTTGTATAAATCCAAAAGATAGGCAGATAGTTTTACCTGTGCAATTGAATGACAGTATCACGGCTCGCTTAGGATTTGATACTGGAGGACAATTTGTGTTAGACTCGATGTTTTGTGCAACACATTCTAGTATTAAACATCGTTTGTTTTCAGATGCGCAATTACGAAATGGCTCTGGTTGGGCTAACTTTCTTGTCACTTGTTCTATTTATTCTAATGCCCCAATTGTTAGGGTTGGAAAGGCGTCTTTGAAATATGATGTTACTCAAATTATGAATTGGAAATGGTATATGAATAGTTCTTCAGAAGGAATGTTTAATATCCCTCCTAACGATACTATGCATGTGTGGGAGCTGAACTTTGAGCATAATTATATGGAGATTCATTTGGCGCAGAATTATCGAATGCCTGATAATAGTTTGATATTTCCATTAGTTAGAAAAAAAGAATATCCTAATTTACTCTATGTCAGATTACCTATTAAGATGGAATGTGCTAGTAGTGACACATTAATGATAAATCGTATGTTCATGATAGATACGGGAATGGCTTGGGATATCGTCTTAATGCAAGAAGCTAATGAGTTTTCTTTCTTTAATAAACAGGAGGATGTTGTTTGGACTAAATATCTAAATAGATATCATCGCTATTGTCCTGTAGATGCTATTTTAGCTGATACTTTGAGAATGGATTCATTACGAGTTTATACTTTTGATTTTATTAATAGAGCGCCATCTAATTATTTGATTGGGCAGAATTTTCTTAAAAGATTTAATGTTTTCTTTGATATGAAACATCAAAGAATTGGTTTTCAGCCAATACCTAATTTTACTCGTGTTGTTAATCCTTTGCATCAGCGATTTCATATTTTGGTTGAAAAAAATAGATATGGGAGGTGGATCATTACTAGGGTCGCTGATTCTAAGGACAATTATTATAAAGCTGCTGGGTTAAGAGAAGGCGATGAAATTAAAACTGTGAATGGAAAAAATTATGAAGATTATCTTTATAAAAATCATCGTTTGTTTGAAAAGCAAGATACATTATTATATGAAGTTATTCGTAAAGAGAAGATTCTTAAAATAGTTGTAGCTGTTAATAAAGAAGAAATACAAGGTGATTGAAATATATTGTTGCATATGGCTTGTTTGTTATATATTGGACTATTAAGTTTCTTTCTTTTTTGTTCTAACAAATACCTGTAACATTGGAAATCTATGTGATTTTTACGAAGAACATTAAATATTGATTTTAAAATGATTAAAGTATGAAATTAAGAAAACTGAAACTGAATGAAGCTTCAAAAGCTGAATTGAATGAGCGTGAGATGTGTC
>NZ_SZUU01000029.1 GCF_019583405.1 Bacteroides fragilis
AAGTTCCATTAGAACTTATATGAAAATTAGTGTACTTATATATCTGCATCTGTTCTGAGTAGTGAATCTTCTAATTAGCACTAATAATATGCGTTCAATCCAACACAAGTCCTGTAAGTATCTGGTAACTTGTTTTTTTGATATTGATAGTTTTAAAATAAGTTATAACATCAATGTTATGTTAAATCAAAGTGTCTTTTAATGAACTGATAACTTCTATTGCATATAGATAATCATCACATTATTATATATAAAAGATTCTCGGATATTAAGTTATGGATAAAAGAGTATATTAAATAATATTGTATTTGACGATCTCAAATATTCGGTATATGCAGAAAAAACACATGGATTTTTCTACCAACTATAAATAAAGTTTTGGGGTGGTTATTGCGTTATAAAAAAACTTTCCGATCAAAATAAATTAAATTACAAAAAATGTTATATATTTGTATCCAAATCAAAAAAAACTGCGAAATGAAACTTATTGCGGAAAGTGGTTCTACAAGAACAGAGTGGGCATTGGTTGAAGACAATCATCTCGTACAATGTGTGTTTACCGAGGGGTTAAACCCTTTCTTTCAGACCAGAAGAGAAATTAGCAGAAGTGTCAGACTAGGACTACCTGAGTCTTTCTTCAGAAAAAAACTGGACCAAGTATATTATTATGGTGCCGGATGTAGCTCATATGAAAAGAAAAATATTTTAGGTGCTTCCTTAGTAGCACAGTTTAAAACTTCTATTCAGGTTGAAAGTGACTTGTTGGCAGCAGCTCGGGGGCTATTCAAATGTGAATCTGGAATTGCCTGTATTTTAGGTACCGGATCAAACTCATGTTTTTATGATGGTAAAATCGTTGTCAAGAATGTTAAGGCGGCAGGATATATTCTCGGTGATGAAGGTAGTGGTGCTGTTCTCGGGAAGCTATTTCTTGCTGATCTTCTTAAAGGGCTGGCCCCAAAAGAATTAGCGAGTGAATTCCATGAAAAATTTCGCATATCTACCAATGATGTGATGGAATCTGTATATAATTTACCTTTCCCTAATCGCTTTTTAGGTACGATCGCATATTTTTTAGGAGATTATATGGATAATGAATACGTATATAATTTGTTAGCCAACAATCTAAGGAGTTTCTTTAACCGTAATGTGTGCCAATACGATTATATGAATTACCCCATTCGTTTTGTAGGATCACTTGCCTATTCATATTCAGATACTCTGCGCAAAGTAGCCAGGGAATTTGGAGTGGAGATTGATGTCATAGAAGAAACTCCAATGAATGGCTTAATCGAATTTCATTCAATGAACATTGAAGAACCTTAAAAAACATACAAATGGATCTAAATAATAGTTTTGAATTCTTAAACACCATGCTTTCCTTTGTAAATATGAGCTGAAATTCTTGAAGCCAAACCTGTTTGTCTGTGAATATATAAATATAAATCTAAAATATAATAAATATTTGTTCTTGATATTAAAATAATATATATCTTTGCTTATGATAAAACTCGGAAGGGTTTTTGAACCTTTGTTAATAATGGACAATTTATCTCTTAAAAGAACCAATAAAGCTAATTGACATTAATTAAACTGGCAAAAACCAAAGTTCTAATGGAACTT
>NZ_SZUU01000030.1 GCF_019583405.1 Bacteroides fragilis
CGGAAATACGTCCACATTCAGTATAGCCAATAATTCGACTGCCACTGTGCGGTTAGTTCCTTTCTCGGGTTCCCGGGCAATCACGGTACATATCGGTACGTTGAAACTTAGTAATTACTTCAATGCGGATAACCGGAATATCACCTCGAGCCAGAATGTACAGTTGCAACCGGGAAAGAGTTATACCATTACACTGAAGTTTGAATTGGGGATACAATTGGCGGCAAGTAACATTAACCTGACACAAAACGGATGTACCACAAATGATAAGAATGATTTGGCAAAGCTGAGATGGGCCACAGGAAATTTGAAAAGTACCGGAAGTACAAATTATGTATGGGCTTCTTCAACAGATAGAGGTTATTATTACACATGGTACAGTACCTATACAGGAAACACAAATATTAATAATACAGATCCATGTTCCAAATTGAATACAGCATATTACGGTACAGGTTGGCGAACACCTTCAAAGAATGAACTTACGAAATTAGCAAGATGTACAAACAAAATATTAACTAATAGTGGAATGTGGTTCATGAATAACAGTATAGGACTTTTTTTACCTGCTGCAGGTTGTCGGCAAGACGGAAATGGTAGTAATACTTCGCCAACAACAGATTCCGGAACTGATGGCTACTACTGGAGTAGCGATATAGGTAGTGGAAATAGTACAGGGAAAAGACTGTATTTTGGTAAACGTTATAATACTGCAGATGTGGCGGACCATGCCAAAAACGCCGGACTGACTGTCCGTTGCGTGAAAGGTACCAAACAGTAATGTATTCACTTTTAACATAGATAAATTATGAAAACCGCACTCAAAAGCCGGCTTGCGGACAATACCGTGACCACCGACAACAAAGAGGACAAAATCCTGGTATTAGAAAGCACCGCCAGCTTAGCACTCCCCGAAATACTGCATGAAATGAAGAAAGAGGATAGCGGTCTATGACCGGAAACGCCGAAACACGTAGTGGACCTCTTTCAGCACACAATATAAGAATCTGACTTTGGACGGATATTCGGTGAACATCGGTTTGTTTCGTGCTCTACACAAGTTCTGTAATGTAGTGAAGGTATAAGATTCGCTACATTACCCTTTTAAGGGTACGAGGCAAATAACTAAAAGGGTTTAATAAAAAGGCTACTGTTTATACGGATAGCCTTTTTATTAAACCTTCTTAGTTGTTATATCCAAATGGAAATCAGTCCTATAAGACACGAACTTAATTTTGAAACCGTGTTTCAAAAGACGTTCGTCTGATGCAACAAAGATAAGTCGCTTTTTTTATCTGTGCAAATATTTCTACATCAATTTAATTATCAGGCATTTATCTCTTCCTTTTGCATTCAGTGCGCAGAGCCAAAACTATGTTTCAAAAAAGGAACGTCTTTTGAAACACAACAGTCGTTCTATCTATCTAACTTACACAAACTTACCGCAAAATAAAAGCTGTATTCACAGCCCGCCATAGCCGGCCTGCCCATTCTTAATGGGAAGGCCTTGCTGAGTATGATCTATTTTATTCATTTTTAAACATTTGAGTTATGAATACGAAGAAAAAACTTCTGTATGTAGGCTTTCGTGCGTTAAGCACATGCTGTGTGTGCGCAGCT
>NZ_SZUU01000031.1 GCF_019583405.1 Bacteroides fragilis
CATTCGTCCACAAGCGTTCTTCCTCCGGTTGTGTCGGGAGTATCAACATGGCTTTCCATATAGATGCCATCCTCAACCCGGCTGACCGTAACAGGAATCATATCCTCTCCGTCCGGTTCCGGGCTGTCGGGGTTCACAACATTGTCGCCACACGATGTTATCATTAAAAAAGCCGCGTACAGACAGCATGTGCTTAGCGCACGAAAGTCTACATACAGAAGTTTTGTCTTCGTATTCATAACTCAAATGTTTAAAAATGAATAAAATAGATCATACTCAGCAAGGCCTTCCCATTAAGAATGGACAGGCCGGCTATGGCAGGCTGTGAATACAGCTTTTATTTTGCGGTAAGTTTGTGTAAATTAGACAGATAGAACGGTTCTTGTGTTTCAAAAAACGTACGTTTTTTGAAACACTATTGTTACCCTCCACACTGGATGCAAGGGGAGTAGATAAACTTCTGATAATTAAAGCAATGCAAAAAGATTTGCACAGATGAAAAAAGCGTCTTATCTTTGTTGCATCAGACGTACGTCCTTTGAAACATGATTCTTATAACATAGGATATTTATTATTAGAGAAGTGAACTTTTCTTTTGTTTGAGTTTTATACTTGCTTTTTGGACGGTTACTATCAGAGTATGTAGGGTTGCTAATATCGAAAGACCTGGTGTGTTCAGGGTATGGCAATGTTTGCAAAGTTGATTCATAATAGATTCCTGACGAATTGTGCTGACTATCTAATAGTAGGGGATTTGTTTTAGACTTTTCCCTCGATTGAGGCGTTCGGAATTTGTTGGAGGAATGATTAAAATATGAATAAGGCAACTGATTCGGAATGAATTAGTTGCCTTGTATTTTATAATTTACGGAATGTCTCCGAAAAAACAGGCAGTGGGTTATCAGCACTGTTTCTGTCTTTGTTTTTTTTACTCTTTTTTATATTTAAGGGGAAATATTATAATTTAGGTCCTTTGACACAACGAGTTTGGTATGCCATTCTCTTTGGTGTGCTATTGACATCGGTTTTACCTTCACCGGGAGATATATCCAATCTATAACAATCATTAGTATTAATTGATTCATCCGTAAAATATTGACCATACGTTCCAGGCCAATCTTCTGCCGTTGTTCCCGGATTATTATTACGCCAGCCACCTAACGGTAAAAAAATACCGGTTGTGGCATTTAGGAACCACACACCATTCACTCCATTAGAGACCTTTTTTACATTATTGCATCTTCCCAATCTTTCTAATTCATTGCGTGTAGGTAGCCGCCAACCACTACCATAAGTTGTGGGATTTAGTCTGGCACAAGGATCGATGTTGTTTCCATTATAGTCTTTTTTCCATTGATAATAGTAGCCGAATTCTCTATTGGTTGCCCACACATAATTGTTGCTTGCACCGGTACTTTTTAAATTGCCGTCAGCAAATACCAATTTTGATAACTTTTGCTTATCATCATTGGTACACGCTTTTTTCGGATTGCTCAGATTGATGCTACCTGCCGGAACATTTATTCCGGGGCTTCTCTTAAACTGGATTTTCATTGTATAGCTCATACCCTCTTTCAATTGTACGCTTTGAGTTGAAGTAATGT
>NZ_SZUU01000032.1 GCF_019583405.1 Bacteroides fragilis
GATCAGCAATTGCACGGGTGTATATGTAACGCAAGGGGGAAACTCCACATCGTGGAAGATCGGTCCTTCGACCAATGTGGTAACCCCCAACACGAATAAAACGGCGGCATTCAATCCAAACACGACCCTGAGTACAACTATACGCATGGTTCCGTTTGCAGGGGCCAGGACCATTACAGTACATTTCAATACGCTGACAATAAGCGGACGGGTTGTGAAAAACAATACGGAAATCACCTCCAGCCAAAGCGTACAACTGAAAGAGGGAAGAAGCTATACGATGAAAGTACAGTTTAAAAAAGGTCCCGGCATCAATGTGTTGGAGAAAGATATTAATCTTACGCAAAACGGATGTACAGCCCAGGATAAGAAAAGCCTGGCCAAATTAATATGGGCGGACGGAAATCTGAAATCAACAGGAAATTCTAACTATGTATGGACTACCTCGACAGATAGAGGTTATTATTATACTTTTTATAGCACTTATACAGGGAACAAAACTACAAATAACACAGATCCATGTTCGAAACTTAACACCTCAACTTATGGAACTGGGTGGCGTACCCCATCCGAAAGTGAGTATCTTCCATTAACCCGATGTACAGATAATGTGATAACAAATGGTGGCATGTGGTTTATGAATAAGAGTATTGGTATTTTTCTATTGGCATCTGGATCAATAGGTAATGGTGGAGGCTGTTCAACTGGTAGTCCTACTATTGGTGGAGGCACGATTGGACAGTATTGGACTTCAACAAAAGATGGAAATAGGGGGAAATGCTTCGTATTTAGCAATAATGGTGCACCAACTATGTTTTCTGATTATCAAGCAACTGGAGTGCCAGTCCGTTGTGTTAAAAATAATTGATTGTTATTTATGATTAAGGTTGGCTTGTGAATAAAGTCTTGATCAGTATCCTATAAGAAGTGTCAGAAATCTGACACTTCAAGGAACTGTAGGCTATATTTTGACCTTTATAAGCTACGGATCGATTAGGTATTTTGAGTAAAAACCACTAAAAACACTCTTGTACAAGAGTCACATAATCAGATTATCGAACAATTTTTGAGAAAAAGGGAGATAGCTATCCCGTAGTTCTTAGGGTACTCTTTTAGAGACCAAAAAGGTTTACTAAGATACAGATTTAGTTTTTGAGAACGATGTTTCAAAAGACGTTCGTCTGATGCAACAAAGATAAGACGCTTTTTTCATCTGTGCAAATATTTCTGCATCCATTTAATTATCAGTCATTTATCTCTTCCTTTTGTGTTCAGTGTGCAGAGCCAAA
>NZ_SZUU01000033.1 GCF_019583405.1 Bacteroides fragilis
AGAAATATACTGTAAGGCTTATTGTTATTACTTCTGGTAAAGGCGGGGTTGGAAAAACAACAACAACTGCCAATTTAGGTATGTCGATTGCCCGACTTGGTTACCGTGTTGCTTTGATAGATGCGGATATTGGATTACGCAATTTAGATTTATTATTAGGATTAGAAAATCGTGTACTTTACACTGCAATGGATATTGTGGAAGGTCAATGTCGGCTGGATCAAGCCCTTATTCGAGATAAACGGTGGAAAAATTTAGCATTGTTAGCTATTTCTAAAAATCGGCAAAAATATAATGTAACACGAAAAAATATGCAGAATTTAATAGATTCTGTCAAAGAACTTGGATTTCACTTTATTTTAATAGATTGTCCAGCTGGAATTGATGTTGGTTTTATTAATGCTATAGCGCCAGCGCAAGAAGCTGTTATCGTAACTACCCCTGAAATTACAGCTATTCGAGATGCGGATCGAGTAGCGGGCCTGTTAGAAGCAAATGGAATTTATAATGTGAAACTTTTAGTGAATCGAGTCCGACCTGATATGATTCAAAAAAATGATATGATGTCAGTAGGAGATGTTCAAGAAATGTTAGGAATTCCACTGTTAGGCGCTATTCCAGAAGATACTAATGTTATTGTTTCTACAAATAGGGGTGAACCTCTTGTTTTAAATAAAAAATTAACGCTTTCTGGTATTGCTTTTGAAAACGCCGCTAGAAGGTTAATAGGTAAACAAGATTATTTTATTGATCTAACAAGCCCTCAAAAAGGTATGTTCCAAAAACTTCAGGAATTTTTTCTTGGAGAAGATTAAGCACTCAAACTCCTCTAAAAAATTGGTCCATTTCCCTTCTCGTTTTTGTAAACAAAAACGAGAAGAGAAAAAGGTTAATCTAAATTAGAGAGCCGGAAAAATGTGTGAACCTAATAAATTTTTTTGGGTTACGAAAATTTTTAAAAAATTCCCGTCCTTTAGAACGCAATGAAATTCAAATAAACTTGATCTTTGTCTCGTTCCCAAAAAATTTCATTTTTTGGGATTAACAGTGTTGGTCCCGTTTTTGTGAACAACAAAGGGAAGGGAACGCTTTTGCAAAAAATTGGTAGACGAACCAATTTTTTGCATCACCAAATGAAAATTTAAAAGTTTAGCAGACGGAATGTTGATTTGACCAAAACTAAACAAAATAAACGTTAAGTTTGTATTTACTAACGAGTCTTTTATCCGTAATGCCTTTCTCAATTTTGTGGAACAAAATTGAAACGATGAAAAATG
>NZ_SZUU01000034.1 GCF_019583405.1 Bacteroides fragilis
ATAAGCAGTTGCAAAGTGTTAATGGGAACCCTGACATCATCACTGAGTTTTATCATAGGGAACTTCCCGGGATCGAGCTGGTATTTTACCAATTCGGCCAACCGCCTGAGCTTATCCTTGTATGCGGCGGCACCCTCCATCCGGAGATCTTCCGCCTGCATCCTTTCCTTCAGCTTCCGGTTCTCCTCTTTCAGTTCCCGGAGCTCATTCATCAGCCGGGCATAGTCGGGTGACTCCTGCGGGGTGTTGTTTATGGCGGAGAGTTTCTCAAGTACGGGCTTGAGTATATCCCGTTCCTGGGACTTGATGATTCTGACAACGTCCTCAATTCTCTTTTCCACCAGTGCCGTCGGATTCCGGGATGCGTAGCGGGGATTGAACCCTGTGATTTCAAAAAATGTAATCATTCTGTCCACACAGACACTGACCGTGTCACTTCCCTTAAAGGTGTCCAGACGGGCTTTCACCGTGGGAGTAAGCCTGACTGCCTTTATTGAATGTTCTTTCATATTGTATGCATTTTAGTTGTATATGTAAATAGCTGGCACAAAGATATTTGTTTTTGTTTTTCCTTGCAAGCGTCACCTGTCGGCGAGAGGTGAAATTTGCATAACTTGTTGAAAATTAGTAAAATAACCGACACGCATACAAGGTTGCCTACAACTTAAATTGTTGGCATTCAGACAGAAAGGAGAAAATGTGCATACAAATGTATGCGCCATGTGTAACATTGCATACATTTAAATTATTGTTTATCAACGCTATGCGTCGATTCAAGTTCCCGGGTGCGGGAACTCCTCTTGCTCTTCCTTAATCAGGAATTCACTAAGGGGCCTCCGGTCCCCTTAGCTCTCGGGCATCCGAAGGGCCACAAGCATCTCCACCCGGCAGTACAACCCGGGGCCTTCCCTTGAAAAAACGTGACTGTCAGGAAGGCCGAAAACCGGTGGGAAAAAGGTGGTAGGAGTGCCCGGGAAATGCCCAAGAAAGGAAAAAACACCCCATTCTGATAGGGCGGACACAACTTTTAGCAGAAGCAAAAGTAAGCTAATATGCTGATAAAGAGCACACTTATATTTGGAGAAACGGAGAAAAATCATTACCTTTGATATATAATAATAAAGGAGATAACAAGTTATGAATGAACAAATTAGAAACATTTTAGCCGAAAGTGGAACAAAAACCTCAAAGATTAGAAAACTTCTGCTGCTCGGACTTACCCACCGTGAAATTGCC
>NZ_SZUU01000035.1 GCF_019583405.1 Bacteroides fragilis
GGCAATTTCACGGTGGGTAAGTCCGAGCAGCAGAAGTTTTCTAATCTTTGAGGTTTTTGTTCCACTTTCGGCTAAAATGTTTCTAATTTGTTCATTCATAACTTGTTATCTCCTTTATTATTATATACCAAAGGTAATGATTTTTCTCCGTTTCTCCAAATGTAAGTGTGCTCTTTATCAGCATATTAGCTTACTTTTGCTTCTGCTAAAAGTTGTGTCCGCCCTATCAGAATGGGGTGTTTTTTCCTTTCTTGGGCATTTCCAGGACACTCCTACCACCTTTTTCTCACCGGTTTTCGGCCTTCCTGACAGTCACGTTTTTTCAAGGGGAATCTTCGGGATTGCACTGCCGGCTGAGGACGCTTGTGGCCCTCCGGACCGTCCAGGGCTAAGGGGACCGGAGGCCCCTTAGTGAATTCCTGATTAAGGAAGAGCAAGAGGAGTTCCCGCACCCGGGAACTTGAATCAACGCAAAGCGCTGATAATTAAAAGAATACTAAATCTTATGTAAACCGATGATAAACGTCATGTAAACACAAGGCAACTAATATACTGTTAATAAGCCTTTAATGTGTGTGAACACATGGTTTACCAATGTTTATAAATAGCTGATATATAACATATTATAGGATTTTATAAAAAAGAAAGCGTTTACCTTTGATGTCCTGTTTTTTATAAGTATTTTTGTATCAAAACAATAGAAGTTAAAATGAAGCAAAAAGGAACGGAAAAACTAAGCTGTTTTCTCAGAGTGTCTCCCAGTGTCAAATACCGGCTTGACATTAACAGTGGTACGCAGTCTAACAATGCGTACATCAGCCAGATGATGGAATATTTTGAAGTGTCGGGAGTAACTCCCCAGCAGATTACCAAACAACCGATTGTGCAGCTCCAGAAGAGGATGGAGGATGTTGTCAAGATACTCAGGAGTTATGAAAGGGATTATTTCAAACCCATAAATGAAAAAGGACCTAAAGACGGGAAGATTGAAGAGGACTATGCCCGGCTGAGGAATGAACTCCGGGACCTGAAAGAGGAGAACCGGAAGCTGAAGGAAAGGATGCAGGCGGAAGATCTCCGGATGGAGGGTGCCACCGCATACAAGGATAAGCTCAGGCGGTTGGCCGAATTGGTAAAATACCAGCTCGATCCCGGGAAGTTCCCTATGATAAAACTCAGTGATGATGTCAGGGTTCCCATTAACACTTTGCAACTGCTTAT
>NZ_SZUU01000036.1 GCF_019583405.1 Bacteroides fragilis
GAAACTTAGTAATTACTTCAATGCGAATAACCGGAATATCACCTCGAGCCAGAATGTGCAGTTGCTACCGGGAAAGAGTTATACCATTACACTGAAGTTTGAATTGGGGATACAATTGGCGGCAAGTAACATTAACCTGACACAAAACGGATGTACCACAAATGATAAGAATAACTTGGCAAAGCTGAGATGGGCCACGGGAAATTTGAAGAGTACCGGAAGTACGAATTACGTGTGGACTACTGCAACAGATAGAGGTTATTATTATACTTGGAATAGCACTTATACAGGGAACAAAACTACAAATAACATAGATCCATGTTCAAGATTAAATACTGCATACTATGGTACAGGGTGGCGTACCCCATCCGAAAGTGACTACCTTCCATTATCCCGATGTACAGATAAGGTGTTGACAAATGGTGGCATGTGGTTTATGAATAAGAGTATTGGTATTTTTCTATTGGCTTCTGGAGGGATAGGTTGGGGTGGAGGCAGTTCGACCGGTAATCCTACTAGTGGTGGAGGCACAGATGGACAGTATTGGACTTCGACATATAATAAAAACGATGCTAAACGCTTCGTTTTTTCCAATGGTTCGGCAGGAATAGGCCTTGATTATTTGGCATCCGGGCTGGCAGTTCGTTGTGTTAAATAATTAATTGTTATTCATGACCAAGATCTTCAAAGGTATATAAGCTATGGATCGATTAGATATTTTGAATAATAAAAGCCACTAAATAAAGACTTTTGGACAACACGCACATAATTAGATTATTGGACAATTTTTGAGAAGAAGTGGAGATCAATTTATGAACCACCCTTTTATGGACCAAGAAGGTTGACTAAGATGCAAATTTAACTTTGGGGAATGATGTTTCAAAAGACGTACGTCTGATGCAACAAAGATAAGGCGCTTTTTTCATCTGTGCAAATATTTCTACATTGTTTTAATTATCAATCATTTATCTATTTCCCTTGCATTCAGTGCGAAGAGTAAAAATGGTGTTTCAAAAGACGTACGTTTTTTGAAACACCACCGTGTATTCAAGACTGTTATATCTGATTGTAATACACAAACTTACGCATAATAAAAGTGGTATCAAACAGCCTTTCCGGACTTATA
>NZ_SZUU01000037.1 GCF_019583405.1 Bacteroides fragilis
GCCGGGGTAAATCCCCAAAAGATATCTCCTGCCAGATGGATATCCCTGATCCGGGGACAACCTACCGGATTACCGGGATGTGAAAAGCCGTTTATACTGGTCAGGACCCCGTCCGGATATACAGCCAAATGCCTGGAAACGGCCGGTAAAAAGGATCGGTCCTTCCAAGCGGAAATATAGTGTTATACATATAACACTTTAAAAATAAATCATGAATTAGCATGATTAAAGTAAAACAGCTTATTAAGTAAAATAAAAAAATATAACTGTGATGGAGAATTACATTCCTTATATCAAACTTATTATTTTATCCCTGGCCTGCCTGGTGACGGGAGTTTCCACCCTGAGTCGGAAGTGGTATGTGAATTTGCCGGTTTTCCTTGTATGCCTGGTGGCCGAGACTTATCTGGCATACCTGTTTTTCCCGGCCTATGCGCTATGGCCGGCCGGCGGTTCGCTGGCCATAGCCGGCATTTCCTGTATCAGCCCTTCAGGCAGAAAGCAAAACAAGCGGCCGATCAGGCTGCCGGTCCTTTCCGGAGTTCCATATACCCATTTGGAATTCTATTACTATTACTCCAATTTCCTCGTCTATGGGGGAGCCGGATCGGGAAAGACGAAAAGTATCGGTAAATGGTTGCTGGAAGAGTATATCAAGTTGGGGTTTGCCGGATTCATCTATGACTTCAAAGACACCGACTATACTCAGACAGCCTATAACCTGATAGAAAAACACGGCTATCCGCACAAATTCTATTATGTGAGCTTCGACAAGCCGGAACGTTCGTACCGCTTCAATCCGCTCAAGGTGGTAAAGGACCGTACCGAGCTGATGCAGTTGATGGAGGATGTCCTGTTGGCCCTGCTGCCCAAAGGGGAGAAACAGAACGAATGGATAGCCGGAGGGCTGGGTATCCTGCGCGGGGTCGCCTTCCGCTTCTGGGATGAATTTCCCGAATATTGCACGCTGCCCCATATCATGGCCTTCATCATGACGGCTTCCACCAGGCAGCTTTCCATGTTCCTGCAGCAGAACCTTATTTCCGAAA
>NZ_SZUU01000038.1 GCF_019583405.1 Bacteroides fragilis
TTTCGGAAATAAGGTTCTGCTGCAGGAACATGGAAAGCTGCCTGGTGGAAGCCGTCATGATGAAGGCCATGATATGGGGCAGCGTGCAATATTCGGGAAATTCATCCCAGAAGCGGAAGGCGACCCCACGCAGGATACCCAGCCCTCCGGCTATCCATTCGTTCTGCTTCTCCCCTTTGGGCAGCAGGGCCAACAGGACATCCTCCATCAGCTGCATCAGCTCGGTACGATCCTTTACCACCTTGAGCGGATTGAAGCGGTATGAACGTTCCGGCTTGTCGAAGCTCACATAATAGAATTTGTGCGGATAGCCGTGTTTTTCTATCAGGTTATAGGCTGTCTGAGTATAGTCGGTGTCTTTGAAGTCATAGATGAATCCCGCAAATCCCAACTTGATATACTCTTCCAGCAACCATTTACCGATACTTTTCGTCTTTCCCGATCCGGCTCCTCCGTAGACCAGGAAATTGGAGTAATAGTAATAGAATTCCAAATGGGTATATGGAACTCCGGAAAGGACCGGCAACCTGATCGGCCGCTTGTTTTGCTTTTTGCCTGAAGGGCTGATACAGGAAATGCCGGCTATGGCCAGCGAACCGCCGGCCGGCCATAGCGCATAGGCCGGGAAAAACAGGTATGCCAGATAAGTCTCGGCGACCAGGCATACAAGGAAAACCGGCAAATTCACATACCACTTCCGGCTCAGAGTGGAAACTCCCGTCACCAGACAGGCCAGGGATAAAATAATAAGTTTGATATAAGGAATGTAATTCTCCATCACAGTTATATTTTTTGTTTTACTTAATAAGCTGTTTTACTTTAATCATGCTAATTCATGATTTATTTTTTAAGTGTTATATGTATAACACTATATTTCCGCCTGGAAGGACCGATCCTTTTTACCGGCTGTTTCCAGACATCTGGCTGTATATCCGGACGGGGTCCTGACCAGTATAAACGGCTTTTCACATCCCGGTAATCCGGTAGGTTGTCCCCGGATCAGGGATATCCATCTGGCAGGAGATATCTTTTGGGGATTTACCCCGGC
>NZ_SZUU01000039.1 GCF_019583405.1 Bacteroides fragilis
GCTTATACACACATGTATAAGCCGGGTGAGAGATTTTTGATCTGATTATTCACTAAACAAATTTAGAATGAACAAACTCTTTATTATGCGAACTCCCCTCTTATGGATCGCGGTAATGACAGCATCCAGCCTCTGGGTCAGTGGATGCACCCAAGAAGAAAAGTATCCATTTCTTCCGGAAAAAGATAACGATTCCGACATTGTAATACCTATTAACATCAGTATGGCTGAAAATGGTGAGTACAATGCTTACTCTCCGGACAATACTATGTCCCCCCGTCATAATGCTCCTCTGATTGCCGAATGGGCAGGAGTAAAAACTCTAAGCCATACCCGTACAAAAGAATCTCCGGAATATAGTGGTCCCAGAATCGCATCCATGGAACTGACGGAAGATACCCTTTCCACCCTAACTACCCGTGCAAACAATCTATCTACAGGTGTTTACTTTCGTCTGATCGTTTTCCGGAAATCAGGGAGCAATTACGTGTTCCAATCAGCCGCAGACTATACATCAAATGGTACTTCCTCGCCTGTACTGAAGCAGGGTAAACTACTCACACGGTCAGGAACGATCCGGGTAATCGGCTACTCCTTCAATACAACTGCGGCATTGGGAAGTATCCCTGCATCATATACCTATAATAGCACCAAGATAGACATTCCAGACATGAATAATGACTTTATGACTTATGATTCAGGAGACATAGCCAATGTGAATAGTCTTAATTATAATCTTCCGGTAACATTCAAACAGAAACTATGCAAACTTACAATAAGCATTAGTGTAACAGGCTTCACAAGTAATACCATCAGCGGGTGTACAGGAGTATGCGTAAAGAAGGGAGGTAATTTAACCTCGTGGGTGATTGGAAGTTCGGCAGTGGCTGTTAATACCAGCAACACAGCTTCATTCAATCCAAACACCAACCTGACTACCACTATACGCATGGTTCCCTTCGCAAGTGCCCGGACAATAACAGTACACTTCGACAAGCTGACAGTAGGAAATATAATTACTAATAATGCGGATAATATAGACA